>CAVRBG010000016.1:0-166515 GCA_963719245.1 uncultured Actinomycetes bacterium | reverse complement strand
GGCTTCCAATGGCGCTCCTTAGTACGGTCTGCTACGAAAAGCAGCGCGCGCGGGACATGTGCCGTCGCTCGGGCGCGATCGAACGACGACCGCTAGGTTCGTTGTAGGAGGATGTATGCCGACCATTCTTGGGCACCACGACATCTCGAAGGGGAAGGATCACTGGCTCTCCTCCCCGAAGCGAGAGGAGTTCTTCAGTCCTCTTGGCGTCACCAACATCCGCACCTTCGTAGATCCGCAGAACCCGAATCACGTGGCAATTGTCGCGGACGTTCCGGATCTCGATGCCTTTACGGCGGCCATGCAAACCCAGGCGGCTGCCGAGGCGATGGCCCACGACGGCGTCATGCCCGAGACGCTCGTGGTCCTCGTCGAGGAATAGGGCGCCCTCGACTCGCAGCCGAGAGCGAGCAACCGGGCGAGTCGGCTGTCTCATCTGTCGCGTGGTTCTGCGCAGCGGCGGCGCGCCATAACTGATGCGCCTCTTGGCGTCAAGCGGCGATGTCGAGTGGTGACGTGTCGGCGGTGATGCGTTGGATGTCGAGGTAGACCTCGCGTGCGGCGAAGCGTTTGAGGCATCGGATGGCGTCGCGTTTGGTGTGCCCTTCGGCGACGCGTCGTTCGAGGTAGGCGACGGTTGGTGCGTGTCGGCTGCGGAGTCGGACCATGACGATGGTCCAGAGCGCGGAGTTCGCGCTGCGGTCGCCGGCACGGTTGAGTCGTCGTCGTTGTGTGTTGCCGCTCGAGATCGGAACGGGTGCGGTGCCACACAACGCGGCGAAGCTCGATTCGGTGGCGAGGCGTTCGGGGTTGTCACCCGCGGCGCACAACAGTGCGCCGGCGGTGTCGTAGCCGACTCCGTGACGAGCGAGGAGCGGCGCGGCGATCGTGTCGAGGATCGCTTTGATGGCTCGGTCGAGTTCTTTGATCTCGGTGTCGAGCGTGACCCATCGGCGGGCGATGGTGACCAGCGCACTTTTCGCGCCGCCGGTCGGGGTCAACGGATCGCCGGGCCGGTAACGCGACGCGATCGCGACCTTGCGACGCGTCGTCAACCCGCGGAGCTGCGCCCGGATCTCTTCGGGTGCGGTGTCACACACGCTGTGCAACTGGTTCGCCGCCGCGGTGCGGGCCTTCATCGCACCCGTTCGAGCCAGACGCAGCTGACGTAACGCTTCGACGGGACCGTCGCCGGCTTTGGGGACCGCAGTCGCGTCACCCGCGAGCACAGCGCGGGCGGCCATCTCCGCGTCGATCGGGTCGGACTTCCCGCGCCGGCGGCGGCGGTGGCGATCGGGTTGGTTCACCTCGATCACGTTCAACCCTCGAGCACGCAAGTGTCGCGACAGGCCAGCACCCCACGACGCGGTGCCTTCAACACCGACCGCGAGGACCTCACCGAAGCTGGTCACCCAGCCGGTCAAGTCGCGATACCCACGCGTCGTGGTCGAGAACGTCGCCTGGTCGAGTCGTCGGCCGCGTTCGTCGAGGACGACCACGACATGGAAATCCTTGTGGGTGTCGACACCGGCGATGACACGCCGGTCGTCGTCTGCGATGGTGGACATGCCACCCTCCTTCGTCTGGTTGGCGGGTGGCACGCACGGCCGGGCGGGTGGACAAGACAGGGAGCAGGCCTGGTCGCTCAGGCGCCTCTTCGGTCACGATCCACCCGGCCGGTTGTGCCACACGACGGAGCTCGCCTCACCCGATCGACAGGTCAGTTCAAGGACACCCGAAGGGTCGAGCCGCACTCAGAGTCACACCGACCAAGACGAGCCCCGCCGCATGCTCGCAGCCACACCTCGCGGCTGCACGAACATCATCCCTGCCGCACTGGCGTCGCGTGAGCGGGCGGACCGGACCGGCCATTATTCATGTCCTCGCGATCGACCGCGAGTGGAGCGGCCGATGGCCTACCTCAGGGGAGGGCACGATGGGGGCGACGACGCCTGAGCGGGTGAGTGAGTTGCTGGAGGACGCGTACAGAGCGAAGAACGTCGAAGCCGTCGCTGACCTGTACGAGGAGGATGCGATCTTCGCGAACCCAGACGGCGGCTGGACCGCGGTTGGTCGCGCGGCGATCATCGACAAGGTGACCAACATGTTCGGCGAGGCCACTGCGCTGGAGACCGTCTATGACCCGCCGGAGCTATCGGCAGTGGTGGGTGACTATGCCTTCTTCCACTACACGAGTTCGACTCGCGTTTCGCTGCTCGGTGGGGCCCAGCACGAGATGCGGACAAGGACGACGGCCATTGCGCACCGCGGGACCGATGGCTTGTGGCGATTCGTACTGGACCACAACTCCAAGCCGTGAGGTGAGGCGGCGCGCCAGGAGGGGACTGCGGCTACAGCCAGGTGCCCGGCTCACTCGTGACCGCGGACTACGTGATCATCATTGCGACACCCGACGGTGACCGTGAGATCGCGCCACGCACGCCATAACTGCGCTCGGTACTCTCCTCGATCGACCGTTGAGGCTCCAGCAGCACGTTGACAACGAGGGGAACCTGTCATGTGGGCACAACTGATTACTACCCGCCTCAAGGCCGGCCACGAGGGCGACCTGCCGCGCTTGATCGAACAGTTGCAGGCAACCGAACAGGCAGGTTCGGGTCTCGTGCGCTCGACAGCGATGCAGGATCAAAAGGATCCGAGCAAGGTCTACCTGCTCGTCGTCTTCGAGAGCGAGGAAGCGGCGCGTGCGCGGGAGAATGATCCACGCCGTCAAGAAGGATTGCAGACGGCGAGAGCAACCATGGCCGAGATCTTCGACGGCGCGCCTGAGTTCGTTGACCTGACCGTGGTTGAGGAGTTCACGCCCTAGACCGGTGCGTCATCCAAACAGAACTGCCTTGGTCTCTGGAGGTGATTGCACCACCTCGTCGATGATGGGTTGTCGACGTGGAGGTGTGTTGTGGGGCAAGGGTCTCGGCTGACGGTTGAGGAGCAAGCGCGGATTGCGGAGCTGGCGGCGACGGGGTTGCCGAGTCGGTTGATCGGTCGAGAGCTCGGCCGGAGAACCGGTCGAGCCGTAGCCCGACCGGTCGTATCGCGGCCGTCCTGCGCGCACGTTCTGTTCGGCCTTCACGGCTGCCAGCAACGACAGCCACGCGAACAGCCCGGCGGCGCAGAGGGTCGCCCAAAGTGAGACTGGGATGCGCGCCACTCCCGCTAACAAGTCGATCATGCCGGCCGGTGATCGTGTGAGACGAAGACAGTGAACTTCGACAAAGCTCAACCCCTTCAACGGAGTGCCAGGTCCGGGAGCACCGCTGCGGCGGCGATTGCCGCGTATTACACGGTATTCGCTGACAACCCGGCGAGTGGGGACTGCCGAGTTGGACGCGAAGAACCGGCCGAGCCGTGGAAGCCCGACCGGTCCCTCTAGTCCGCCCTGGACCGAGTACCCGTCGGTCCTGAAGGACTGTGCGCACCCTACGAAGGTCGATCGCGAAGGGCAAGGGCATCGGCAGCGACCAGAACGCGAAGAACCGGCCGAGCCGAAGCCCGACCGGTTCCTCGGATTGCTCGCCTGTTGCCGCTGACGCTATCCCTACGCCGCCCGCATCACCTCGTAGGCCGTCGTCACGTAGGAGAAGCACCACGGGCCGCCTGGACCGAGTCCCTTCGTACTCTCCTCGCGGACGAGATCGCGCGCCAGATCGGCAGTTGGCGCGTCGCGCTGGTGCTGGCCGGCGTGACTAGGCAAGGCCAGCCGCTCGCCGAGCTGCCACCACCACTGAGTTGTCAGGCGATGCCCACGCGATCTCCCAGAAGTTGCCTTCGGGGTCGCCGAAGTAGGCGTCTCGCCCGTCGAAGAACTCGGCATCAGTCGGCTCCTTGCTGAAGGTTCCACCTGCTTCGCGCACGCGCTCCGCAAGGAGATCGACCTCCTCGATTGTCCACGCTGATGATGATGCTGAACCTGATCCCGTTACCGCGGTCCGCAAACGTGTTGGCATCGGCCGCGAGCGGTAGAGCGGACGGCATGACGCCCCCTTTCAAGTTCTGGTGCAGGATTCGGACCGAGGACCTCGAGGGTTCGACCTGGCATGACCTCCGGCACCATCATGCGTCGGTGCTCTTGTCGAATGTGGTGAGCCCGGCGCTGGTTGCGGAACGACCCGTCCACGACGTCAAGACGTTGCTCAGCCCGTACACCCACGTGACCCAGGCCGACGACGACCGGGTGGGCAGCATCGTCGACGCCTCCTTCGGAGATTTCGCGGACTTTTCGCGGACTGGGACCGGTTGAGCGTGCCGTGACGAAAGCGGAGCCGCAGGTGAAAACGCCGATCACGGTAGGGATCGTCCCCCACACCCACTGGGACCGGGAGTGGTACGCCCCGTTCCAGCAGTACCGGGTGCAGCTCGTCCACCTGGTCGACGACCTCCTGGAGCTGCTCGACGGCGATCCGTCGTTCACCCGGTTCCTGCTCGACGGCCAGACCGCGGTCGTCGACGACTACCTCGCGGTGCGCCCGGAGGCGGAGTCCCGCCTGCGGGAGCTCGCCGCCGCCGGGCGCCTCCAGGTCGGTCCGTGGATGATCCTCATGGACGAGTTCATGGTGTCGGGCGAGACCATCGTGCGGAACCTGCAGCACGGCCTGGCCCGCGCCGAGGCACTCGGTGGCGACGCCACCATGCGCGTCGGGTACCTGCCCGACATGTTCGGGCACGTCGCGCAGATGCCGCAGATCCTGCGCCTCGCCGGGCTCGAGCACGCGGTCGTGTGGCGGGGCGTACCCAGCGAGGTGACCCAGACCGCGTTCTGGTGGCGGGCACCCGACAGTTCGACGGTGCGGGCCGAGTACCTCTACGGCTCGTACTCGAACGGTCGCGACATCCCGGTCGACCCGGAGCAGCTCATCGCGCGCGCTCGGGGCTACGAAGCCGAGCTCGGCGCCGCCGCTCTCCCCGGTGGCGGCATGCTGCTGATGAACGGGTCCGACCACCTCCTGCCCCAACCGTGGTTGGGCCGTGTGGTCGACGCGGCCAACGAGATCCAGGACGAATACCGGTTCGCGGTCACGTCGCTCGGCGAGTACGTCCGCGAACAACCGGTCGACGGGCTGCTCACCTGGTGCGGCGAGCTGCGGTCGGGCGCACGCGCCAACGTGCTGATGGGCGTGGCGTCGAACCGCGTCGACGTGCACCAGGCGGCGGCGCGTGCGGAACGGAGTCTCGAACGCGTCGCCGAGCCGTTGAGCGCGCTGCTGCTCGCGCCCGACGCCTATCCCCGCGCGCTGCTCGACGTCGGCTGGCGCCAGCTGATCCTCAACAGCGCGCACGACTCGTCGTGCGCGTGCAGCGCCGACGAGGTGGTCGACGCCGTGCGGGTGCGCTATCAGGAGGCCCGCCACGTCGGCGAGGCGCTCACCCGCGATGCCCTGCGGCAACTGGCGACGACCATCGACGCACCGCCCTCGTCGACCATCGTGGTGAACAGCACCGCGCGGACGTGCGCCGGCATGGTCGCCGTGCCACTGCCCGGCGAGGGTCCGGTGCACCTGGTCGCGGTCGACGACGGCGTCGCGTGTCCCACCCAGGTCGTGCGGACGACGGCGGGTGAGGGGATCTCCACCGTCGTCGTGGGCCAGAAGATCCGGTGGGTCCTCGAGATGATGCGCGGCCCCGAGCTCGCCGGCGCGCGCATCGCGCGGGTCGAACGGCGCACGCTCGACGACGGCACCGCCGAGTTCACCTTCCACGACGCCGCCCCCGGTGAACCCGAGCTCGACCTCGAAGCCACCAAGGCCGAGCTGCTGGTGCTGGGCGAGTCGGGCGCGACCATCGCCATCCGCCAACGGCGCGCACCCGTACGCGAGGTCGTGGTCGCGACCGACGCGGTCCCGGCCTTCGGCTGGCGCACGTACCGCGCCGTGGACGGCCCCGGACCCGCCACCGACGTGCGCGCCGACGGCCGGGAGCTCGGGAACGAGCGCCTCCGGGTCGAGGTCGATCCCGACGACGGCACGCTCACCATCGACGCCGACGGCGTCGTCGTACGCGGCGTGAACCGCTACGTCGACGGGGGCGACGGCGGCGACACGTACAACTACTCGCCGCCGACCACGGACACCGTGATCGATCGACCGGAAGCGGTCACCGTCAGGGTCGAGGAGGCCGGGCCGGTGCGGGCACGGCTGGTCGTCACGTCCACCTACCGGTGGCCCGCCCGCGCGATCGGTGACGAGCGGGTGTGCACGCACCGCAGCGACGACCTCCGCGACGTCGACGTCGTCACGACGCTCGAGCTGCGTACAGGTGAACGGTTCCTCCGCGTCCACGTCGAGCTGGAGCACGACGTGCGCGACCACCGGCTGCGCGCGCACTTCCCGCTCCCGGCGATCGTGGGCGGTTCCAGTGCGGACTGCGCGTTCGCGGTCGTGGAGCGCGGACTCACCGCCGAAGGCGGACCTCACGAGTATGGCCTGCCCACGTTCGTCTCGCGACGGTTCGTCGACGTGTCGGCCGACGACGTCGGCATCGCGCTGCTCCACGAGGGGCTGCTCGAGTACGAGATCGTCGGCGACGGCGCCGAGCTCGCGCTCACGCTGGTGCGGGCAACGGGCTACCTCTCGCGATCGGAGCTCTCGCTCCGTCCGAACCCGGCCGGCCCGCTCGACCCGCTCGAGGGGCCACAACTGCAGGGCCGCGTTGCACTCGACTACGCAGTGCTCCCGCACCGCGGCGACTGGCGCGCTGCCGCGCTGCCCGCCGCGGCCGACGACTTCCTCGTGCCGCTCGAACGTGTGCGCGGCGGCGGCTGGCGCGGTGCCGACGCCGCGCCCACCGGACACGCGCTCCGCGTCGACGGTGCATCGGTATCGGCGTTGCGGCGCGACGACACCGGCGCGCTCGAGGTGCGCGTGGTCAACCTCTCACCCGAGCCGTCGGTGGTCACGCTCTCCGTGGGTGACCGCTCGCTGGGTGGCGACGTCGTCGACCTCACCGGTGCCGCCGTCGCGCCCTTCGACGGTGCGGCCCCGCTCCGGCCGTGGGAACTGCTCACGGTGCGCGTCGACGGCGCCTGACGCACCTCATCGCCGGGGCTCCGGCGCCGCGAGCAGCACCTCGCCGCGTGCCTCGCTCGTGCTCCAGGTCGGGTCGAGGCCGGGGACGGTGAGCCGCGTCCCTTCCGGAGCCTCCCAGAGCAGAGCCGGTCGCTCGCCGTGCCAGCGGATCGAATACGACACGGGACCGCGTCGGGTCGGCGTGCCGCGAACGTCGAACGACTGACCGTTCCATTCGGCCGGCCAGTCGGTGAGCACGGCGGTCTCGTCGTCGGTGTCGCGCAGCACGACGGCGCGCACCGCGCCGAGGAGCGCGGCGTCGGCGTTCGCGGCGCGTGCCCGTACGGCGGCCCACGATCCGTCGGTGGCGGCCGAGCGCCGACCCACCTTGCGCCGCTCGCGTCCGGTCAGGCGGCTCCACGCCGACGCGGCCTCGGGGTCGAGGCCCCAGTCCTCGAGCACCGCGACCACGGCCGGGGCGACCTTCCACGCCTGCCCGGCGAGCACGGTGGCCGCGCGCGCGGTCCGGATCGAACGCGCCAACGAATCGTCGGGCAGCTCGACGTGCATCCCGCGATCGAGCTGCGCCGTCCACCCCCGGGCCACGGCTGCCGCCTCCGGGAGCGCGGGCGGTTCCACCGTGCCGATGCCGCGGGTGCCCAGCGCGACCACAGCACGCAACGACGTCCGGTGCGCCACCGGGTACAGGAACGCGGCGACGAGCCGAGCGCCGCGGTCGCGTCGCGCCGCGAACGGGGCGTCGGAGGCCTGCCCGCTCGTCACGAGCTCTTCCGTCGTCCCGTCGGCGGTCATCGCCCACCGCGACGGTGGCCGCACCGTCCGCAGGGCACTCCGCCCGTCGACGAACGCGGTCGACCCGCCGAGGTCGACGGCGCTCGCTCCCCGCACCACCAACGCCACGACGAACGGGGCGGGCGACTCGTTGGCGATCTCGACCACCGCCACCTCGCCCACGTCGCCGGTGGGCGCGGCATACACCGACTGCACCGCGTCACCGCCTGGCACCCGCATCGCGGTCTGCACCACCGGCATGTCGTCGATGCGGTGCTGGCGGACGGCGGCCTCCCGGGCGGGGACACGCCAGCGGTCCTCGGCGCCGATCCACCAGTCGAGCTCCCATCCCGCGGCGCGCGCGTCGAGGCGGCCGGCGCGGTCGACGGTGGCGTCGCGCGTGCCACCGAGCACGCCGATGACGGTCTCGCCGGAGAGATCGGGAGCTGCGCCGGTCACGACAGGCCGTGAAGCTCGGCCTTGGCCTCCCGGAGCATGAGCTCGGGCACCAGCTCGGCGGGGCGACGACCCTCGTAGAGCACCGCACCGACCATCGACGCGATCGGCATCTCGATCCCCGCCCGGGCCGCGAGCTCGAGCAGCGCCGCGGTGCTCCGCACGCCTTCGGCCACCATGTTCGACTGCTCGACGACCTCGTCGAGCGAGCGTCCGCGTCCGAGCTCGAACCCGACGCTGCGGTTCCGGCTCTTGGGGCTCGTGCACGTCGCCACGAGATCACCGAGGCCGGCGAGCCCCGCGAACGTCATCGGCTCGCCACCGAGCGCGACGCCGAGGCGCGCGACCTCGGCCAGGCCACGCGTGATCAACGCCGCCTGCGTGTTGTCGCCGTAGCCCAACCCGGCCGCGGTGCCCGAGGCGATGGCGATGACGTTCTTCATCGCGCCGGCGATTTCGCAACCGACCACGTCGGGGTTCGTGTACACGCGGAAGCTGCGGCTCATGCAGAGCTGCTGGAGTTGACGTGCGGTGGACTCGTCGCGGCAGGCGATCACGGATGCCGCAGGCTGACCCTCCGCCACCTCACGGGCGAGGTTCGGGCCGGTGAGCACCGCGACGCACCTGGCGTCGTGACCGCCGAGCACCTCGAGGGTCACCTCGGTCATGCGGAGCAGGGTGCCGCGTTCGATGCCCTTGGCGAGACTCACCACCGGTACGTCGGACGCGATGAACGGCGCCGCCGCTTCGAGCACGGCTCGGTAGCCGTGCGAGGGAACCGCCATGACCACGACACCGGCACCGGTGCAGGCGGCGTCGAGCTCGGTCGACGCCCGCAGCGACGCCGGCAGCTCGATCCCGGCGAGGTAGAGCGAGTTCTCGTGCCGGTCGCTGATCTCCTCGACCAGGTCGGCGTTGCGACCCCACAGCGTGGTCGGCGTGTGCTCGCTCATGATCGCGGCGACGGTGGTGCCCCACGAGCCGGCGCCGATCACGGCCACGGACGTTGCGGACTCCACGCTCGGTAGCATACGTGCAGCGATGTTCTCTGATCCTTCCCGCACCGACGCATCGCGGCATGCCGACGCACGCGCCGGAGTCGTCGTCCCGATCCGGGCCTTCGCCCTGGGCAAGGCGCGCCTCGCCGACGCGCTCGACCCTGCGACCCGGGTCGCGCTCGCGCGACGCTGGGCGGAGCGGGTGGTGCACGCCGCCGCGCCCCTCCCCGTCGTCGTCGTGTCGTCGGATGCCGACGTGCACGAATGGGCAAGCCATCTGCACGTGACCGTCATCCCGGATCCGGGCACACTCGACGCCGCCGCCGCCGCGGGTCGCGACCAACTGCGCGCCGCGGGGTGCCGCCGCGCCGTCATCGCGCACGCCGACCTCCCCTACGCACGCGACCTCGCCCGCCTGGCGCGCGACGGTTCCCAACCCGTCGTGGCGATGGTGCCGTGTCACCGCGACGACGGCACACCGGTGCTGTCGGTCCCGACCGACGTCGAGTTCCGGTTCGCGTACGGTCCGGCATCGTTCCGGCGTCACGCTGCGGAGGCTCGCCGGCTCGGGCTGGCGGTGCGCGTGGTACGCGACCACGATCTCGCCTTCGACGTCGACGTCCCCGACGATCTGGTCGACCTCGCCGGCGATCTCGAGGCCACGCCCACGCCGTGAGCACCGAGCTCCGCACCCCTGCACGCGTGCTGGCGGTGGGCGCGCATCCCGACGACATCGAGTTCGGATGCGGCGCCACCCTGGCGACGTGGACGCGCGCCGGCACGCACGTCGAGCTCGTGGTGCTGACCGACGGCTCGAAGGGCACCTGGGACCCGGCGGCCGACATCGCCGAGCTGGTCGCCACCCGCCAGCAGGAGCAGCGCGCGGCGGCGGAGACGCTCGGAGCCCGCGCCGTGCACTTCTTCGGCGCGGTAGACGGCGAGCTCGAGGCCGATGCGGCCGCGCGTCGTCGCCTGTGCGTGCTGGTGCGCGCGATCCGGCCCGACGTCGTCCTCGGGCACGACCCCTGGAAGCAGTACCGCCTGCACCCCGATCACCGGCGCGCCGGCGAGCTCGTGATCGACGGGATCGTCGCGGCCCGCGATCCGTTCTTCTTTCCCGACGCAGGTTCACCGCACCGCCCGGCGGCGCTCCTGCTGTTCGAGGCGCAGGTGGTGGACCACGTCGAGGCGGTCGACGACGAAGCGGTCGCCCGCAAGATCGCCGCGCTCCTGTGCCACCGCAGTCAGTGGCGCTCGACCATGGGCATCGACGCGCAGGGCGCCGACGCCGAGGCGCAACGGGCCGCGTTCGCGACCGGGGTGCGCGACGACATCGACGCCGCCGGTGGCGAGGCGTTCAAGCTCATCGACGATCTCTGATCCCGGACGCGTCGAAGGGGCCCCGGAGGGCCCCTTCGATCCGAGATTGCCGTCGAGCTAGCGGCGCTTCGTCGCCCGGCGCTTCGCCGGTGCGCGCTTGGTCGCCTTCTTGGCGGTCCGGCGCTTCGCGGGCGCCTTCCTCGCTGCAGCCTTCTTGGCGGTGCGACGCTTCGCGGGCGCCTTCTTCGCGGTCCGGCGCTTCGCGGGCGCCTTCTTCGCGGTCCGGCGCTTCGCGGGCGCCTTCCTGGCCGTGCGGCGCTTCGCGGGCGCCTTCTTCGCAGCGGCCTTCTTCGTGGTCCGGCGCTTCGCGGGTGCCTTCTTGGCGGTCCGCTTGGCGGCCTTCTTGACGGTCCGGCGCTTCGCCGGGGCCTTCTTCGCAGCCGCCTTCTTGACGGTACGACGCTTGGCCGGCTTCCGTGCCGTCGTCTTCTTCGCGACGCGACGCTTGGCCGGCTTGCGGGCCGTCGTCTTCTTCGCCGCTGTCTTCCGTGCTGTGCGTCTCTTTGCGGGAGGCACGGTCACCACCTTTCGCTAGGGATTGTGCTGTCTGTAGGCACGGCGGGAGCCGAGACCTACTTGTTCACGGCTGACTTGAAGGCGGCTCCTGCAGAGAACTTCACGCCCTTTGACGCCGCGATCTGGACCGGCTCACCCGTACGCGGATTCCGACCAGTACGGGCGGCGCGCGATGAGCGGGAGAAGGAACCAAAACCGGGAAGTGTGACCTTGTCGTCGCTTGCGACCGCGGCTTGCACCGACTCGATGAGCGCGTTCAATGCGCGCTCTGCGTCGGCTTTGCTGAGCCCGGCCCCCTCCGCGATGCTGTCGACGAGCTCTGACTTGTTCACGCTGGCCTCCGAAATGTGTGCGTGTTCTCGGGAAGTTGAACGCATTTACGTCGATACGTCAAGCATTTCGACGCCGCGCGTCGCGCGAATGCACGATGACGACGACGTGTGTTGCCTTCCGTCCGCTTGCAAACCCGCTTCATGATCTTGCGTGATCACACGTACTCGCGCTTGCGCGCGCGTGCGCGCAACTCGGGACGAGGGTACGACAGGCAACGTGAAAAGTGGTGGATATCGCGTATCGGCACCACGCGCGCGTCATCGACGCGCGCGTGCGGTGCCGACTCGTCGACACGTCGTCGCGACACCCCGTCAGCCCTCGCCCGGGCCGCGACGCGGAGAAGCCCGGCTCACCCTCGGAGGGACGAACCGGGCTTCCGTGTGCAGCCCCGAGCAGATTCGAACTGCCGTTACCGCCTTGAGAGGGCGGCGTCCTCGGCCACTAGACGACGGGGCCAGACTTGCATTGCGACCGCATTGCTGCGAGCTCGGGGGGGAGGACTCGAACCCCCAAAGGCAGGACCAGAACCTGCTGTGTTGCCGATTACACCACCCCCGAAGGTCCCGCCAGACTAGCGGACGGGTGCCCCCGCTACGCCAAGCGGTTGCGGGTGGCGCGGAGCCGGGCGAGGGTGCGCTCGCGGCCGAGGAGGAACATCGAGTCGAAGAGCGGGAGGCCGCGGTGCACGCCCTCGACCACCGCGTAGAGCGCGGGCATCGCCTTGCGGATCTCCTTCTTCGAGAGGTCGAGTGCAGCCAGCGACTCGCGGACGTCGAGTGCCTCGACGGACCACGGGCAGGACTCGACGTGCGCGATCACCGCGTCGAGCACCTCCGCGATGCGATCGGTCCCCTCGACCACCGACCACGACTCGGGCTGGATGCGGAAGTCGGCCTCGTCGACGAAGAGGAACGCCATCTGGTCGACGATCTGCACGAGCGTCACCGCCCGCTCCTGAGCGATCGCCACTGCCTGCGCGGCGAGCTCGAGGTCGAACGCGGCACCGAACCGCTCCTGCGCGAGCAGTCGCACCCTCGCGGTCAGCTCGTCGCGGTCGAGGCGGCGGATCCACTCTCCGTTGAGCCAGTCGAGCTTGGCGCGGTCGAAGCCGGCGGCGGCATGGGTCACGCGGTCGAGGTCGAACTGCTCCGCGAGCTCGGACGCGCCGAGCACCTCGTCGCCGTCGTCGGCGGGTGCCCATCCGAGCAGGGCGAGGTAGTTGAGGATCGCTTCGGGGAGGTAGCCGTCGGCGACGAAGTCCTCGAGTGCGACCGCGCCGTGACGCTTCGACAGCTTCGCCCGCGAGTCCGCGTCGACGATGAGCGGCAGGTGGGCGTACTCCGGCGCGTCGGTCGCGCCGAGCGCCGCCCGCAGCGCGAGCACCCGATGGGTCGAGTCGATGAGGTCCTCGCCCCGGATCACCTGGGTGATGCCCATCTCCATGTCGTCGACCGCGTTGGCCAGGAAGAAGATCGGCGTGCCGTCGGACCGCACGATCACGAAGTCGTGGATCAGGGCCCACTCGACCCGCACCTCACCCCGGATGAGATCGGTGAAGCTGCTGACGCCCTCGTCGGGGGTGCGGAACCGGATCGTGCGGGGCCGACCCTCGGCCGCGAGGGCGACGCGCTCGTCGGGCGTGAGCGCCCGGCAGTGGCCGTCGTAGCCCGGCGCGCGCCCCGCGGCGATGGCAGCGTCGTTGCGCTCGCGCACCTCTTCTTCGGTGCAGTAGCACTCGTACGCGTTCCCCGCCGCCAGCAGGCGATCGGCCGCGGCGAGGTACGCGTCGAAGCGCGCGCTCTGCAGGATCGGCCCTTCGTCCCAGTCGATGCCGAGCCAGCGCAGGGTGTCCTGGATCCCGACGACCCACTCGTCGCGGCTCCGGGCCACGTCGGTGTCCTCGATGCGCAGCACGAACACCCCGCCGTGATGCCGGGCGTACAGCCAGTTGAACAGCGCGGTGCGCGCGCTGCCGATGTGGAGCGAGCCCGAGGGTGCGGGCGAGAACCGGACGCGAACCACGATGGTCAGTCGGTGGTGAGCGTGCGTCGCAACTCGCCGCGGAATTCGTCGATCAGGGCCGGCACCTGCGGGGGCATCCGGAGGACCGCGTCGGGAACTGCATCGACGACGGCCCGTCGGACGCCGTACTCGTGGTCGGCGCCGTGCACGGTCGCGGTGCGCCACCGTGCGAACTCCGGCTCCACGTCACCCTGGTACCCGAGCAAGCGCGAGGCGATCTCGACGTCGGCCATGGTCGGCGCCCGGCCGTAGGACGCGGCGCGCTTCATCCCGAGCTCGGCGATCACCGAGAGCGCGTCGGCGGTGTGCTCGTGCGGCGCCATCGTGACCTTGTCGCGCAGACGCCCGGCCAGCGTGACGGCGTACCCGACGTTGGGACCCGGGCGCCCGAGGAGCGTGCCGGTGGGCTGCCCGGCGACGAGATCGCCGGGCCGGTCGGCGCGCCACCCCGCGGCGGCGGGCAGGTGCACGCCGGGTGCCAGATTGGTCTCCTGGCGGGGAAGGTCGTCGAGCTCGGGCGAGACGAACGGGTCGGTCGGCATGGTGGAGTGCTACCGCCCGCCGTGGCTCAGGAGCAAGCCGTAGACCAGCGAGTCGTACAGCGCCTGCCACGAGGCCTCGATGATGTTCTCGCTCACACCGATGGTCGTCCACGTGCGTTCGCCGTTGGTGGAGTCGACCAGCACCCGGGTGACGGCACCGGTGCCCTTGGCGGTGTCGAGCACCCGCACCTTGTAGTCGGTGAGGTGCACCGGCGCGAGGGCCGGGTAGCGGTCGCCCAGTGCAGACCGGAGCGCGGTGTCGAGCGCGTTGACCGGTCCGTTGCCCTCGGCGGTGGCGATGACACGGGTGCCGTCGACGTGCACCTTGATGGTGGCTTCGGTGGTGACGCCGCCCGGCGCCGAGTACGGGTCGTCGTCGTCGGTGATCACGCGGAACGACTCGACCTCGAACCAGCTCTGCTCCCAACCACCGGCCCGGCGCATCAACAGCTCGAGCGACGCGTCCGCGACCTCGAAGTGGTAGCCGTCGTGCTCCATCCGCTTCAGCGTGTCGATGAGGTCGTTGAGCTGCGGTCCGTCGAGCGTGAGCCCGAGCTCCTTGGCCTTCAGCGTCAGCGTGCTCTTCCCCGCCAGCTCGGACACGACGAAGCGGGTGCCGTTCCCGACGGAGTCGGGCACGACGTGCTCGTAGGCGTCGGGCCGCTTGGCGATCGCGCTCACGTGCAGGCCGGCTTTGTGCGCGAACGCCGACGAGCCGACGTAAGCCGCCTGCGGGTTGAGCGCCATGTTCACCAGCTCGGCGACGTGGTGGGCCACCGGCGTGAGCCGTTCGAGGCGGTCCGCCGGGATCGTCTCGATCCCCATCTTGAGCGTGAGGTTCGGGATGATCGTGGTGAGGTTGCAGTTCCCGGTGCGTTCGCCGTAGCCGTTGATCGTGCCCTGCACCTGGATCGCGCCGCCACGCACGCCGGCCAACGCGTTGGCGACGCCGGTGCCGGCGTCGTCGTGGAGGTGCACGCCGAGGCCGACGTCGCCACCGAAGTAGGTGGCGACCTCGCGCACGATGCGCTCCACCGCGTCGGGGAGGGTGCCACCGTTGGTGTCGCACAGCACGAGCCGCGTGGCGCCGGCCTGCACCGCGCCCTCGAGCACCCGCATCGAGAACTCGGGGTTGCGCCGGTAGCCGTCGAAGAAGTGCTCGGCGTCGTAGAAGACGTCGCGTCCGTCGGCGTGCAGGAACGCGACCGAGTCGGCGACCATCGCCACGCCTTCCTCGAGCGTGGTCCCGAGGGCCTCGAGGACGTGGTAGTCCCACGCTTTGCCGACGATGCACACGGTCGACGTGCCCGCCGCGAGCAGGTTGCGGAGCGTGTCGTCGGAATCGACCTTTCCCTTGACCCTCCTCGTGGAGCCGAAGGCCACGAGGACCGAGTGGTCGAGCCCGAGCTCCGACGGCGCGCTGGCGGAAGAACTCGTCGTCCTTCGGGTTGGCGCCGGGCCATCCCGCTTCGATGAAGTCGACGCCGAGCCAGTCGAGCTGCTCGGCGATCCGCAGCTTGTCGTCGACGGTCAGCGAGATCCCTTCGAGCTGGCTGCCGTCGCGCAGCGTCGTGTCGTAGATCTCGACGTGTGCCGGCCAGTTCGGGTCGCGTACGGCGGGGGCATCGTTAACGGACATACTCCAACCAGTCCTTGTAGCGCTCCAACTCGCCGCGGACCGCGGCGAAGTACGTCTCCTGGAGCGTGCGGGTGATCTCGCCCCGGTTGCCGATCTCGCGGTCGTCGACCGAGCGGATCGGCACGACCTCGGCGGCGGTGCCGGTGAGGAACGCCTCGTCGGCGAGGTAGAGGTCGTGACGGAGGAGCTGCTCCTCCTTCACCGGGTACCCGTGGTCACGGGCGATGGTCATGATCGAGTCGCGCGTGATGCCCGCGAGCGCTCCGCTCGAGAGCGGCGGCGTGATGAGCACGCCGTCCTTCACGATGAAGAGGTTCTCGCCCGTGCATTCGGCCACGAAGCCCTGCGTGTTCAACAGGATCGCCTCGTCGTAGCCCGACTTCACCGCTTCGACCTTGGCCAGGCTCGAGTTGATGTAGATCCCGGTGCCCTTCGCCGCCACCGGGTTGACGTTGGGGTCCATCCGCCGCCACGACGACACCTTCATCCGCACCCCGGCCTCGAGGCTCTCCTCGCCGAGGTACGACCCCCACGGCCACACCGCGATCGACACGTTCACCTCGCACGGCAGCGGGTTGAGGCCGATCTCGCCGTACCCCAGGTACGCGATCGGCCGGACGTAGCAGGAGTCGAGCCCGCTCTCGCGCACCGTGAGCTTGCACGCGTCGACGAGCTCCTCACGCGAGTACGGGATCGTCATCATGATGAGCTTGGCGGAGTCGTGCAGCCGCTGGATGTGGTCCGTGAGCCGGAACACCGCCGGCCCGTCGGCGGCCGCGTACGTACGGATGCCCTCGAAGACGCCGGAGCCGTAGTGCAGGCTGTGCGTGAGCACGTGGACCCGTGCCTCGTCCCACGGCACCAGCTCACCGTCCATCCAGATCTTCTCGGTCTTCTCGAACGGCATCTCAGATCCTCCCGGCTATGGCAGTACCGATGTCAGCAGTGCTGCCGCTCACGTCGTCGGACTTGTCGACCGCGCCGCGTACTCGGGCCGCGGCGTCGACCTCCCCGAGGAACTCCAACATCATCGCGGCGGACACGATCGCGGCGCGCGGATCCGCCTTCCCGGTGCCGGCGATGTCGGGCGCCGACCCGTGCACCGGTTCGAACAGGGAGGGGCCGGTGCGCGCCGGGTTGAGGTTGGCCGAAGCGGCGCGCCCGATCCCGCCCGACACCGCGCCCCCGAGGTCGGTGAGGATGTCGCCGAAGAGGTTGTCGGTGACCAGCACGTCGTAGCGCCCCGGGTCCTGCACGAAGTAGATGCACGCGGCGTCGACATGGTGGTAGGCGGTGCCGACGTCGGGGAACTCTGCCGCGACCGCGTTGAACGTCCGCTCCCACAGGTCGCCGGCGAACGTCAGCACGTTGGTCTTGTGCGCGAGCGTGAGGTGCTTGCGCTCCCGCGATCGCGCGAGCTCGAACGCGAAGCGAATAGCGCGCTCCACGCCCATCCGCGTGTTCACCGAACCCTGGGTGGCGATCTCGTGCGCGGTGCCCTTGCGGAGGAACCCGCCCTCCCCCGCGTACGTACCCTCGGTGTTCTCGCGCACGACGAGCATGTCGACCCCGTCGTTGAACCGGTTCGGACCGGACACGAACGGGCGGAGGTTCACGTAGAGGTCGAGCTCGAAGCGCAGCGTCAGCAGCAGACCGCGCTCGATGACGCCCGGGGGGACGTCGGGGGTGCCGACCGCGCCCAGCATCACCGCGTCGAGCCGGCGGATGGCCTCGAGGTGCTCAGGCTCGAGCACGACCCCGTCGCGGAGGTACCGCGAACCGCCCAGGTCGAACGGGACGGCGTCGTAGGCGACGCCGGCGGCGTCGACGCACTTCATGGCCTCGGCCACGACCTCGGGGCCGATCCCGTCCCCGCCGATGATCCCGATCTGATGAGCCACTGGTGTCTGTCCTCGCAGAGTTTCTTCCCGGCAACGAAAAACCGCCCGACTCCGGTGGTGGGCCGAAGTGGACGGTTGGAGGCGAGCGCCGGAGTCGGCGCCCGCTACGAAATTACGATGACGGAGGGGAATGCACTACGTCGCATGGACCAATGATCATACCAGCCTGGGAACTGGCCGTCGACGGATTCGCGACCTGAGACACCCCTGAGAGCCGGTCCAATCCCTATGGGAAGGCTTCCCGTAGCCTGAGGCATGCGACGGATCTGGAAATGGCTGGTCCTCGGCGTCGTCGTGGTCATCGCCCTCGGCGTCGCCGGGTGGTACTTCTTCCTCAAGACCGACCCCGAGCCCCCCGCCGCCATCAAGGAGACGCCGGTCGTCACCGACAGCACCGTCGCGGGCGACACCTCCTCCGCATCGGGGCTCGACGGCGTGTGGACGGTGGCACCCGGCGACGACCAGAACTTCGTGGGCTACCGCGTCGTGGAGAAGCTGTTCGCCAACATCTCCGAGACGGAGGCGACCGGTCGCACCGACAACGTCACCGCGTCGATGACGATCGACGGCACGACGATCAGCGACGTCACCGTCACCGCCGACCTCCGCGACCTCACGTCCGACAACAACTTCCGTGACAGCCGGATCCGCAGCGAGGGCCTCGAGTCGGACCAGTTCCCCGAGGCCAAGTTCGTGCTCACCACACCGATCACGCTGGACAAGATCCCCGCCGCCGGTGAGACGATCACGACCGAGGCCACCGGCGACTTCACGCTGCACGGGGTCACCAAATCGGTCACCATCCCGCTCGAGGGTCGCTGGGACGGCAAGCAGGTGCAGGTGGTCGGCACCCTGCCCATCGCGTTCGACGACTACGGCGTGAGCGCGCCCTCCGCGCCCGCCGTGGCGTCGGTCGACGACAACGGCAAGATGGAGCTCCAGCTCTTCTTCAACCCGAGCTGACCCACGCCGTCGCGTGACCTCGGTCTCATCCGCGGACGAATTGGGTCAAGGCGTCCGACATCGGTCCCGATGCAAACGCTGCGGTTGCCAGACCGTCGGGATCCCGGGGCAGGGGAGCCTCGCGTAGCAATCCTCCTGTGAAAGGGCGCTTCAAAAATGAACCTTTTCGTTCTGCGTACGTGGCTCGAGGCGAAGTTCGCCAAGGACGAGCGTGGTGCTTCGATGGTGGAGTACATCCTCCTCGTCGCCCTGATCGCGCTCGCCGTCATCGCGGCCGTGGTCTTCCTGAAGGACCAGGTCAACGGCAAGTTCAACGACGCCGGCAGCAAGCTCTCCAGCTCGGGGAGCTGACCCGACGTCCGATCGGACTCCGAAGAAGGGCCCCGTCTGCGGACGGGGCCCTTCTTTGGTCCGGTTCGGTAGCCTGCACCGATGGATCCTTCGCACCTCTCGCAGCAGGCCTACGACCGCCTCCAGGAGGAATTGGCCGACCGCTCGGGGCCGCGACGCAAGGAGATCTCGGCCTGGATCGAGCGTGCGCGTGAGCACGGTGACATCAAGGAGAACGCCGACTACGACGCGGCGAAGAACGAGCAGGGCCACAACGAGGCGCGCGTGCGCCAGCTCGAGGAGATCCTGCGCACCGCGGTCGTCGTCGAGGGTCCGTCGGGCGAGGTCGTCGCCCCCGGAACGGTGGTCGAGGTGCGGATGGAAGGCGACGACGAGACCACCTCGTACCTGGTGGGTTCCATCGAGGAGCGCAGCGACGAGTTCGAGGTCCTGTCCACGTCGTCACCGCTCGGGCAGGCGCTGCTCGAGCACGCACCCGGCGACACCGTCAGCTACGAGGGTCCGCGCCGCAAGTTCGCGGTCGAGATCGTGAGCGTCCGGCCCGTCGGCTAGCGGAATCGATCATCAGCGGTGAACCTGGTCGGGCACGTCGCGGTCGCGCTGGCGCCCGAGGGTGCAGACCCGTCCGCCGACTTCCTGGTCGGGTGCATGCTCCCCGATCTGGCGGCGATCGCGCGTGTGCGCCTGGCGCGGCCCGAGGGCGAGATGGGCCGCGGGGTGGCGTTCCACCACGCGTGCGACGCGGTGTTCCACGAATCGGAGTGGTTCCGCCACGTCAACCGCGACCTGCGCGACGCGCTGCTCGACGCCGGCGTGTCGACCGGAGCTGCTCGTGCGTGCTCGCACGCGGGATCGGAGATGCTGCTCGACGGCGCGCTCGTCGACGATCCGCGCGTGGAGTGGTGGGCGCAGCTCACCCTCGACACCGTCGACGCGCACGCGAGCGCGCTGGCGGGCCTCGCCGAACCCGGGTCACGGGTGGTGCTCGCGGAACGCCTCCGCATGATTGGCTCGTCGCTCGAGCCCCGCCGCTACGCGAACACGCGATTCGTGGCCGAACGGCTCGAACGCATGACGTCCGGACGGCGCCGCATCGAGCTGCTCGCCTCCGACGTCGACACCGTGACCGTCGTCCTGGACCGGTTCGCGCCCGGCATCGCCGACGCCGCGCCTGCCGTGGTCGCGGAGGTCAGGGAGTCGGTCCCCAGCCACCACCGCCCGGGGTGAGCAGACGCAGCACGTCTCCGGCGGCGAGCGTGACGGTGCACTTGTCGGGAAGGCGGCGCGCGTCCGCCTCGTCGCCTCCGGGCAGCACCCAGTTCTCCCCCACCGCACCCGGTGCGCCCCCGCCGAGGCCCCACGGCGCGCTGATGCGGCGTTCCGTGACGAGCGAGACCGTCACCTCGGCCAGCGCCTCGAGCTCGCGCCAGATGCCCTCGCCACCTCCGTGCAGACCCGCGCCTCCGCTGCCGGCCCGGAGCGAGTAGCGGCGCACGCGGATCGGCAGTGCCCGCTCCATCGCCTCCACCGGCGTATCGAGCGTGTTCGTCATCGCGGTGTGCACCCCGCTCATCCCCGCCGCCCACGGCCGGCCGCCCTGACCGCCGCCGACGGTCTCGTAGTGCACCCAGGCGCGGCCGTCGACGTCTCCGCCGAGCAGCACGTTGTTCATGGTGCCCTGGCTCGCCGCGCCCACCCGCCCGGGAACCGCCTCCGCGAGCGCGCCGAGGCAGACGTCGGCGACCCGCTGACTGACCTCCACGTTGCCCGCGCCCACCGCCACCGGCGGGACGGCGGCCACCACCGAACCCGCGGGAGCGATCACCCGGACCGGGCGCATCGTGCCGCCGTTCGCCGGGAGCGACGGATCGGTGACCGCCCGCACCACGAACGCCACCGCGCTCACCGTCACCGCTTCGACCGCGTTCACGTTGCCCGGACGCTGCGCCCCGGTGCCCGTGAAGTCGAACGTCGCCTGGTCACCGTTCACGGTCACGGCGACGACGATCCGGGTCGGGGTCTGCTGTTCCGGGCGGGGGCCGGCGGAGTCGAGCACGTCGGCGAATTCCCAGCGACCGTCGGGCAGCTCTGCGATCGCAGCTCGCATGCGCCGCTCCCCGTAGTCGAGGATCTCGTCCAGCACGGCGAGGTCGTCGAGGGACGCGCTGATCTCCGCGAACCGGCGGGCGCCGAGCTCGTTCGCACCGCGCTGCGCGTCGAGATCGCCGCGCCGTTCCTCCGGCGTGCGCGACGCGGCCACGATCCGGTCGACGACCTCGGCCCCGAAAGGCGTCGGTGCGAGACGCAGACCCTCTTCGGCGACGGTGAGGGCGTCGGGCGGCATCGAACCCGGCGCGGTGCCGCCCACGTCGGCGTGGTGCGCCCGCGTCGCGACCCATCCCACCAGCCGCCGGTCGAGCTCGACCGGCGACACCAGCGTGAGGTCGTTGAGGTGGGTGCCGCCGGCAAACGGGTCGTTGAGCACCAGCGGCACGCGCGCGCCGGTGGCGATGGCAGCCGCAACCGACGCGGGCATGGAGCCGAGGTGCACGGGGATGTGCTCGGCCTGGGCGAGGAGCTCGCCCGCCGCGGTGAAGAGCGCCGCCGAGCAGTCGGCGCGTTCCTTGATGTTGGCGCTGAAGGCGGCGCGCCGCAGCACCGCTCCCATCTCGTCGGCGATCGACGCGAGCCGTGACGCGAGGATCTGCAGCTCGGCCGGGTTCACGTGCGCACCACCACCCACGCGCCGGTCGGATCGGGCTCGGCGCGCCAGCCCTCCGGGATCCACACCGTGCAGTCGGGTTCCGCGACCACCTGCGGGCCGACGACGGGTGCGCGCGCGACCGGAGGGAGGTCACCGACCGCCAGGGGCGCGGCGCGGGTGACGCGGGCACGCAGCGCCACCACCTCGATCGGCGTTCCCGGGTGGTCGAAGCCGTTGCGGCGGGCGTGCTCGGCGGGAAAGTCGGTCAGGGCGCCGACGGTGAGCTCGTGGCTCTGGCCCGCGTACCGGCAATCGAGCCAACTGGTGACGTCACCCCCGGGCACCAGTGCCGCGGCGTGGGCCGAGAGCTCGTGGCGCGCCGCGTCCAGTCCTTCGCGTGCGTCCGGCTCATGCCACGAGCGCACCACCTCGCGCTGCTCGGGCGAGCACACGAGCCCCACCGCCGAGAACACACCGGCACGAGGCGGCACCACGACCGCGCGCATGCCCAACCGGTCGGCGATCGCGCACGCGTGGAGTGGCCCCGCACCGCCGAACGCCACCAGGGCGAGATCACGGGGATCGACGCCCTGTTCGACCGTCACCACCCGCACGGCTCGTTCCATCGACGCGTCGACGACCGCGACCACGCCGTCGGCCGAGACGTCGGCCCGGGCCAGAGCCGCACGCGCGGCATCGTGGTCGAGCCGTCCGAACCCCGGGAGCTCGATGCCGGACGGGATCCGCCCGAGCACCAGGTTGGCGTCGGTGACGGTGGGCGCGACACCACCCCGCCCGTAGCACGCGGGCCCGGGGTCGGCGCCGGCGCTCTCCGGCCCGACCGCGAGCGCGCCACCGGCGTCGAGCCGGGCCACCGAACCCCCGCCGGCGCCGATGGTGTGGATGGCGAGCGCGGGGAGGCGCACCGGGAACCCCGCCACCGTGCGGGTCGCGGTGGGCTCGGGAACGCCGCCCTGCACGAGGCACACGTCGGTGCTGGTGCCTCCCATGTCGAACGCCACCGCATCGGGGAACCCGCACGCCTGCGCGACGGCGGCCGCGGCGCGGACCCCGGCGGCCGGTCCCGAGAGGAGCAGCCGGGCCGGATGCGCGGTCGCGTCGGCCAACGGCACGAGACCACCGGCCGACGTCATCACCAGCACCGCCGGCGCGGCGCCCTCGAGCCGCGCCAACGATCGTGCGCACACCGCACGCAGCGCGGCGTCGGCGACCGTCGTCACCATGCGCTCGTACTCGCGGAACTCGGGGGACACCTCGTGGGAGCACACGACGTCGATCCCCTGCGCGCGCAGTGCGGCCGCCACGGCCTGCTCGTGACGCGGATCCAGATCGGCGTGGAGCAGGCACACCGCGACCGCGTCGACGCCGCGCAGGTCCGACCTCGTGGGGACGACGCCGTCGAACGGCTCGAGCTCGCGGCCGCGCGCGTCGAGTCGACCGGCGACTTCGAACCGCAGGTCACGCGGTACCAGCGGCGCCGGCCGGTCGACGTGCGCGTCGTACAACGACGGACGCGCCTGGCGCGCGATCTCGAGCACGTCGGCGAATCCCCGTGTCGCGACCAGCGCGACGCGGCCCAACCGGCGCTCGAGCAGCGCGTTCGTCGCGACGGTCGTGCCGTGCGCGAGCACGTCGGGATGCAGCTCCGAGCACACGTCGACAACGACGCGCGACGGGTCGGTCGGCGTCGACGGCGCTTTGGCGGTGGTGCCGTCGTCGGCGACGACATCGGTGAACGTCCCACCGGTGTCGACGCCCAGGCGCATGCCCTGACGCTAGTGACGGCGGCCGAGCGGCCGGCGCGCCGCTAGCTCACGCCGTTGGGTTCGAGCGCCTGGAGCAGGTATCCGCGGGCGCGGACGGTGCGGACCTCGAGCCCGAGGGTCGAGATCCGGCGGCGGAGCCGGAGCATGTGGACGTCGAGCGCGTTGCGGGTCGGGCTGCCGCCGGGCCAGGCCCGACGCACGAGCGTGTCCCGACCGACCACCGCGTTGTACCGGTCGATCAGCGCGGCGGCGAGCGCCCGCTCGACCGGCGAGAGCGTGACCCAGCGGCCGCGGTAGCGCAGCAGGCCGTCGTCGTCGACCGTCGGCGCGACCGCGGTGCGCCCGGCCCGGGAGGCCAGGGTCGAGACGCGGACGCGCAAGTCGTCCTCCGCCGCCGGGAGCCGGATCCAGTCCTCGAGCGAATCGACGGGCTCGGGGGCGGCGAGATCCTCGCCCACGAGCAGGAGCCGGGGCGCGCCCGCGGCCCGCAGCCGTTCCAGCCGTTCGGTTTCTTCGGGCCATCGCACCAGGACGACGTCGGTCATCTGCGCACCGTACGGAGGGTTCGTTACGGATCGGTTACGCCGCAGTGAATGCCGGCTTGCCAGGCGAGGTTACCCGGTCCCGGCCCGATTCTGACGCGCTTCTTACATAGTTCGTAGGACGAACTGTTTGGTAGACTTCCGATTCGTGGACGACGACGTGCTCACCCTCGCCCGGCTGGCCCGGATGCTCGAGCGGGCCTGCACCGACGTCACCCTGGCCCAGTACCGCCTCCTCGCCATGATCGCCGGCGGCGCGGAGCGGGCGAGCCTGATCGCGGGCCAGCTGGCACTCACCAAGCCGACCGTCTCGGCCACCATCGACACCCTGGTCGAGCGCGGGCTGGTGACCCGGGCGACCGTCGACGACGACCGGCGCGCGCTCCGCCTGCAGGTCACGACCGAGGGGCTCGCCGCACTCCTCGCCGCGGAGGCGGCGATGCGCGAGCGTCTCGACGACGTCCTCGCGCGCGTCGACGACCCGGATGCGGTCCGGGCGTCGTTGGCGCAACTGCACGCTGCGCTCGACGAACGCCGCGCGCAACGGCGTGCCGCACGGGAACGCGCGTGAGCAGCAGCTGGATCCGTCGCCTCTGGCCATTCCTCGCCCGGCACAAGCGCAAGGTCTTCATCGCGTTCGGGGTGTCGCTCGGGACGACGCTCATCACGGTGCTGATCCCACTCATCGAACGCGCGGTCGTCGACAACGTGATCGTCGAGGAGAACCGCGCCCTCTGGCCGCTCCTCGCGCTCCTGGTGGGCCTCGGCGCCGTGAACTTCGGGTTGTCGTACACCCGCCGCTTCATCGGCGGCCGGTTCGCGTTCGACGTGCAGCACGATCTCCGCACCACGATCTTCGAACGCGTCCAACGTCTCGACTTCGCCCACCACGACCAGTTGCCCACCGGGCAGATCGTGTCGCGCGCCAGCTCCGACCTCGCCCTCGTCCAGGCGCTGCTGAGCTTCCTCCCGCTCGCGACCGGCAACGTCGTCCTCCTCGTGCTGTCGCTGGTGGTGATGCTGTTCCTGTCGCCGCTGCTCACGCTGGTCGTCCTGGCGACGGTGCCTGCGCTCCTGTTCGTGTCGCTGCGGCTCCGTCGGGTCATGTTCCCGGCGCAGTGGGACTCGTTGCAGCGGGCCGGCGAAGTCGCCGGCGTCGTCGACGAAGCGGTCAGCGGTGTGCGGGTCGTCAAGGGCTTCGGGCAGGAAGACCGCGAGCTGGCCCGGCTCACGGACGCCGCCGGAGGTCTCTACCGCTCGCGGGTGCGCACGGTGCGACTGCAGGCGCGGTACCAGTCGGCGCTGCAGGCGATCCCGGCGTTGGGTCAGGTCGGGGTGCTCGCGCTCGGGGGGTGGTTGGCGATCCAGGGGGAGATCAGCATCGGCACCTTCCTCGCGTTCTCGACCTACCTCGTCCAGCTGCTCGCGCCGGTGCGGATGTTCGCGGGGATGGTCGCGGTCGCCGAGCAGGCCCGCGCCGGCACCGAACGGATCTTCGAGCTCATCGACTCCAACCCGCTGGTGACGGAGCGCGAGGACGCCGGGCCGCTCGTGGCGACCCACGCCGAGATCGTGTTCGACCGCGTCACCTACGGGTACCTCCGCTCGGAGCCCGTGCTGCGCGACTTCTCGCTACGGGTCGCGCCGGGCGAGACGGTTGCGCTGGTCGGCGCGTCGGGATCGGGCAAGTCGACGGTCAGCCTGCTCCTCCCCCGTTTCTACGACGTGCAGGACGGCGCCGTCCGCATCGACGGCACCGACGTCCGTGACGTCACCCTCGACTCCATCCGCCACGAGATCGGCATCGTGTTCGAGGACGCGTTCCTCTTCTCCGACACCGTGCGCGCCAACATCGCCTACGGACGCCCCGACGCCGCGGACGCCGACGTCGAGCGCGCGGCTCGCATCGCGGGTGCGCACGAGTTCATCGAGGCGCTGCCGCGGGGCTACGACACCGTCGTCGGCGAACGAGGCCTGACGCTCTCCGGGGGTCAGCGCCAGCGCATCTCCATCGCCCGTGCCGTCCTCACCGATCCGCGCGTCCTCGTGCTCGACGACGCCACCTCGTCGGTCGACACCAGGACCGAGGAGCAGATCCACGCCACCCTGCGCGAGATCATGGTCGGCCGCACGACGGTCCTCGTCGCCCATCGCCGCTCGACCCTGCGCCTCGCCGACCGCATCGTGGTGATGGAAGGTGGTCGCGCGGTCGAGACCGGGACGCACGAGGAGCTGATGGCGGGATCGTCGCGCTATCGCATGCTGCTCCACGGCCCGGACGGGGAACTCGACGGCGCCGGCGACGCGACCGCGGCCGATTCCGGCGTGACCGTGTCGTTGTGGGACCGCACCGACGAGTCGGAAGCGGCACGCGCGTTCGTGGTCCCAGCCGGACCCGCAGTGGCGCGCAGCGGCCTCGGCGGGAGCGGCGCGTCCGCGCGCGGCGCCGGCGGCGGCATCGCGCTCGCGCCCACCCCCGAACTGCTCGCGGCCGTCGACGCGCTGCCTCCCGCCGACGACGACCCCGACGTCGACGTGGTCGCCGAGGCCGCCGCCAGCGAGCACTTCCGGTTGCGGGCGTTCCTCCGCCCGTACCGCCGCCCGCTGTTGATCGGCTTCGGCCTGATCGTCGTCGACACGTTGCTCACCCTGGCCGGTCCGTTCTTCGTGCAACAGGGTCTCAACCAAGGGGTGCAGGACCACGCAACCGGCGCGCTCTGGGTCGCGTCGGTGCTCTTCCTCGGCACGACCCTCGTCGACTGGGCCGTGACCTGGACGTACTCGCGGTACACCGGGCGCACCGCCGAACGGTTGCTGTTCGCGCTGCGCATCCGCATCTTCGCCCACCTGCAGCGGCTCGCGCTCGACTTCTACGACCGCGAGATGTCGGGCCGGATCATGACCCGCATGACCACCGACGTCGACGCGTTCGCGCAGCTGCTGCAGACCGGGCTGATCACCGCGCTGGTGAACGTCCTGAGCTTCGTCGGTGTGCTCGTCGTGCTGAGCCTGCTCAGCTGGCCGCTCACGGTCGGCGTCCTGGTGCTGGTGCCACCGTTGCTGGTCGCGACCGTGTGGTTCGGTCGACGCTCGGCCCGGGCCTACGCGCACGCCCGCGAGACCATCTCCACGGTCAACGCCGAGTTCCAGGAGAGCATCTCAGGGGTGCGCGAGTCGCAGGCCTACGTCCGCGAGGAACGCAACATCACGTCGTTCCGCACCACCGCGAGCCGCTACCTCGACGCCCGGTTGCGCACGCAGGTGCTCCAGGCGCTCTACTTCCCGTTCATCCTCTTCCTCGCCACGTGCGGCGACGCGATCGTGCTCGGCCTCGGGAGCGCGCTCGTGCACGACGGCACGATCGCCGCCGGCACCGTCATCGCGTTCCTGCTGTACCTCGACCAGTTCTTCGCGCCGGTGCAGCAGCTCTCACAGGTGTTCGACCAATGGCAACAGGCCGTGGCGTCGATGACCAAGATCAACGAGCTGATGCTCACGCCGCTGGCCACGCCCGACCCGATCGACCCGATCGAACCCGGCGAGATGCACGGCGCGATCCGGTTCGTCGACGTGCACTTCTCGTATCCCGGCACCGGGCGCGAGACGCTGCACGGCGTCGACCTCGACGTCGCGCCGGGTGAGACCGTGGCGCTGGTCGGCGAGACCGGTGCGGGCAAGTCCACGCTGGTGAAGCTGATCGCACGCTTCTACGACGCCGACTCCGGGCAGGTGCTCGTCGACGGCGTCCCTGTGACCGACCTCGACCTGCGCACGTACCGGCGCCGGCTCGGCTACGTGCCCCAGGAGGCCTTCCTCTTCTCCGGCACCATCCGCGACAACATCGCCTACGGACGGCCCGACGCTCCCGACGTCGACGTCGAACGCGCCGCGAGGGCCGTCGGCGCCCACGACTTCATCGCCGGCCTGCGCGGCGGGTACCTCCACCCGGTCACCGAGCGCGGCCGCTCACTCTCGGCCGGGCAGCGGCAGCTGATCTGTCTCGCCCGGGCGCTGCTGGTCGATCCGGCCATCCTGCTGCTCGACGAGGCCACCGCCAACCTCGACCTCAGCACCGAGGCACGGGTCCAGCGGGCGATGGGGCTCGTGGCACGCAACCGCACGACGGTGCTGATCGCGCACCGGCTCCAGACTGCGCGCACCGCCGACCGCATCGTCGTCGTCGACGACGGCCGCATCGCCGAGGTCGGTTCGCACGACGAGCTCCTGGCGCGTGGTGGCAGCTACGCCGAGCTCTGGAACCGCAACCTCGACTCCTCGATCTCGCCGTACGCGGCGTCGCGCCCCTCGTAGCCACGCGTCGTCGAGTTCTTCTCCGGCTCGAGCATCTTGTACACGTCGAAGAAGTGCTCGATCTCGTCGAGCAGGCGCTTCGGCAGGTCGCTGAGATCGTGCACGTTCTCGTAGTTCGGGTCGTGCAACGGCACGCAGAGGATCTTGGCGTCCGGACCCTTCTCGTCCTCCATCCAGAACACGCCGACCGCGCGCACCTCCACCCAGCACCCGGGGAAGGTCGGGTCCTCGAGCAGCACCAGCACGTCGAGCGGGTCGCCGTCGAGCGCGAGCGTGTCGGGGACGAAGCCGTAGTCGGCCGGGTAGACGGTCGCGGAGAACAGCCGCCGGTCGAGGCGGATGACGTGCGCGTCGTGGTCGTACTCGTACTTGTTGCGGCTGCCGCGCGGGATCTCGATGACGACGTCGAGCGGCGTTCCGGGGGTCATCTCGCAGATCCTGCCACGCGGACGCCGGTGTCGTAGCACGGGATGGCGGGGTTGGCGTGGGCGACCGACTCGACGAACGCGGCTCGCCGGATCGTCAGGCACGCGAGCACGCCGCCGATGGCCGCGAGTGCGGCGGCGATGTACATCGCACGCGAGAACCCGTCGTCGAGGTCGAGGCCCTGGGCGGCGGTCAACCCTGCCGCGGCCGGCAGCACGGCCACGGCGAGCAACCCGGCGATGCGCGCGACCGAGTTGTTGATCGCGGACGCGATGCCGGCGTGCGAGTCCTCGACCGCGCCGAGGACGGTCGCGGTGAGCGGCGCGACCGTGAGCGAGAGCCCGAGCCCCAGCACCACGAGGGCCGGGAACACCGTCGCCCAGTAGGTGGTACCCGGCTCGACCCGGCCGAGGAGCACCATGCCGACCGCGACCACGATCGGGCCGAGCGTCATCGGCCAGCGCGGTCCGATGCGTTGGGCGAGGGCGCCGGCGCGGGCCGAGAGCAGCAGCATGCACGCGGTGATGGGGAGCAGCGCCGCGCCCGCCTCGAGCGCCGAGTAGCCGAGGTCGGTCTGCAGGTGCACGACGAGCAGGAAGGTGACGGTGCCGAGGGCGGCGTACACCGCGAAGGTGACCGCGTTGGCGCCCGAGAACTGCTGCGACCGGAAGATGCCGAGGGGCACCATCGGGTTCTCCTTGCGCGCCTCCACCAGGAGGAATGCGGCGAGCGACACCACCCCGGCCACCCCGAGCCCGACCGCGAGCACCGGCCAGTCGTGTCCCGGGCCCTCGATCAGCGCGTACACCACGCCGGCGAGACCGACGGTGAGCAGGGCGCTCCCGGCCACGTCGAGGTGCGCACCCGCATGCTCGTCGCGCGATTCGGGCACGTGGCGCATCGCGATCAGGACCGCGACCGCGGCGATCGGCAGGTTGATCACGAAGACCCAGCGCCACGACACCGAGTCGATGAGGTAGCCGCCGAGGAACGGTCCGATGGCGGTGGCGATGCCGCCGAGGCCCGACCATGCGCCGATGGCGCGGCCCGCGGTCGCCGGTGACGAACGACGCCGACACGATGGCCAGGCTGTTCGGCACGACCAGCGCCGCCGCGACGCCCTGGACGCAGCGCGCGACGATCAGCGAACCGGTGTCCGGCGCGATCCCGCACAGGAGCGAGGTCGCGGCAAACGCGATCAGGCCGATGACGAAGATCCGGCGACGCCCGTAGCGGTCGCCGAGCGAGCCCCCGAGCACCAGCAGGGAGCCGAGCGTCAGCAGGTAGCCGGTGAGCACCCATTGCAGGTCGCCGAGGTTCGCGTGCAGATCGTCGGCGATGGCGGGGAGCGCCGCGTTGACGACGGTGCCGTCGAGGAAGGCCACACCCGAACCGAGCACCGCGGCGGCGACGACCCACCGTCCCTTGGCCGTGCCCATCCGCAGTTCGGGTGAACTCATACGAGCAGTGAACCACGCGCCTGGCAGACTCAGTCCATGGCCCCACCGCCCGCCCGGACCCTCAGTCGAGAAGGTGTGGGAGCGTCACGTCGTCCGCCACGGCGACGGCGAGCCCGACCTCCTCTACATCGACCTCCACCTGATCCACGAGGTCACGTCGCCCCAGGCCTTCGACGGCCTGCGGCTGGCGGGACGCCCGGTCCGACGGCCCGACCTCACCGTCGCGACCATGGACCACAACGTGCCCACCGCCGACATCCACCTGCCGGTCGCCGACCCGATCTCGGCCAAGCAGATGGAGGTGCTGGCGGCGAATTGCGCGGAGTTCGGCATCCGGCTGTACCCGATGGGCGCACCGGGCCAGGGCATCGTCCACGTGATCGGGCCCGAGCTCGGCCTCACCCAGCCGGGGATGACGATCGTGTGCGGCGACAGCCACACGTCCACGCACGGCGCGTTCGGCGCGCTGCGCGTTCGGCATCGGCACCAGTGAGGTCGAGCACGTGCTCGCCACGCAGACGCTGCCCCAGGCGCGTCCGGGCACGATGGCGGTCACCGTCGACGGCGAGCTCCCGCGCGGCGTCACCGCCAAGGACGTCGTGCTGGCGATCATCAATCGCATCGGCACCGGCGGCGGGATCGGTTCGATCATCGAATACCGCGGGTCGGCCATCCGCGCGCTGTCGATGGAAGGCCGCATGACGGTCTGCAACATGTCGATCGAGGCCGGAGCCCGCGCCGGGCTCGTCGGCCCCGACGACACCACGTTCGCCTACCTCGAAGGGCGCGAGCACGCACCCACGGGCAAGGCCTGGGAGCAGGCGCTCGACGACTGGCGCACGTTGGTCACCGACGACGGCGCCGCCTTCGACAAGGAGGTGGTGATCGACGCCGCGGCACTGAAGCCGTCCGTCACGTGGGGCACGAACCCCGCGCAGTCCGCCTTCATCGACGACACCGTCCCGAGCCCGGACTCCTTCGCCGACCCGGACGCGCGCGACAGCGCCAAGCGGGCCCTCGCGTACATGGGGCTCGAGGCGGGGACGCCGATCCGGGAGATCCAAGTCGACACCGTCTTCATCGGCTCGTGCACCAACTCTCGGATCGAGGATCTCCGCGCCGCGGCCGCGATCGCCGCCGGGCGCACGGTGCGCGACGGTGTGCGCACGTTGGTGGTGCCGGGATCCATGCGGGTGAAGGCCGAGGCCGAGGCCGAGGGCCTGCACGAGGTGTTCCTGGCGGCCGGATTCGACTGGCGCGAGGCCGGGTGCTCGATGTGCCTGGCGATGAACCCCGACAAGCTGACGGCGGGTGAGCGCTGCGCGTCCACCTCGAACCGCAACTTCGAGGGTCGCCAGGGCAAGGGTGGGCGCACGCACCTGGTGTCACCGGAGGTCGCGGTTGCGACCGCCATCGCCGGCCACTTCGCCACCCCCGACGACCTCGACTGAGGAGGCACTCGTCATGCCGATGCAAGCAGTCCGTGAGATCGTGGCCCGGGCCGTCCCGCTCGACCGCAGCGACGTCGACACCGACCAGATCATCCCGAGCGATTGGCTGAAGCGGGTCGAGCGCACCGGGTTCGGCGAGGGGCTGTTCTCCGAGTGGCGCGAGAGCTCCGACTTCGTGCTCAACCAGGAGCAGTACGAGGGCGCGCAGATCCTGGTGGCGGGCCCCAACTTCGGCACCGGCTCGTCGCGGGAGCACGCGCCCTGGGCGCTCGAGGACTACGGCTTCCGGGCGGTGATCTCGTCGCGCTTCGCCGACATCTTCCGCAACAACTGCCTGAAGATCGGGCTGCTGCCGGTGGAGCTGCCGGCCGACGTCGTCAACCGCATCATGCGCACCATCGAGGACGACCCGACGATCGAGATCGTGATCGACGTCGTCGACCGGCGGGTCGCCGTCCCCGCGATCGACCTCGACGAGCCGTTCGACCTCGAGGACTTCCACCACTACCGCCTGCTCGAAGGCCTCGACGACATCGGCATCACCCTCCGCCACGTCACCGACATCGACGCCTTCGAGGCTCAGCGCCCCACCTGGACCCCCCGCGTGGTGGCCTAACTCGCGATCCGAACATGCGTCGGCACAGGCGAATAGTTCGCCTGGTACGACGCAGGAACGGGTGGCGTGATGCTCCGAGTCAGTGGTCGTCTCACCAGATGTGAACGACCACCTCGACACGCTGGTGAGTCGCGCCGCCGAAGAGCATCACGGCCTCTTCGGCGCGCAACACCTGTACAAGCTCGGCGTCCCCGACCACGTTCGCAAACATCGCCTCGCCACGGGTCGCTGGGAAGCCGTTTACGATCGCGTCTATCGCATCGTCGGGACGCCGTTGGAATGGCACGGCCAGGTGCTCGCGGCGTGTTGGGCCGGCGGACTGCGTGCGGTCGCGTCGCATCGCACCGCGGCAGAGCTCTGGGGACTCCCCGGACGATCGACATCCATCGTGGAGATCACCTGTCCGCGATGGCGCCGGGCGCGCCACGAAGGACTCACGGTCCACGAGTCGCTTGCGCTCGAGACTGAGGACGTGGATGTCGTCGACGGGATTCCGACGACAAGCGCGCAACGCACGCTCTTCGATCTCTCCTCGGTCGTACGGCAGTCAGTGCTCGATCTCGCGATCGAAAACGCGCTGCGGCGCAACCTGACCTCGAAGCCCCAGCTGGAGCAGACGCTCCGGCGGCTGGCACGGCGGGGACGCCCCGGGACTCAGCAGTTCCGACGATCCGTCGCCCTCCATCTCACCGAACGCTCGCTCACGGAGAGCGACGTGGAACACAGGCTGCTGCGTCTTCTCGAACGACTCGGGTTCCCCACCCCAACGCCACAGTACGAACTCCGCGACGCCGACGGACGATTGGTCGCCCGTGTCGACTTCGCCTACCCCGAACTCAAGATCGCGATCGAGTACGACAGCTACGCCCACCATCTCGGCACAGATGCCCACGATCGCGACGGGATGCGACGGAACGCGATCGTCGGGTTGAGTTGGCTGCCGATCACCGCGACGGCAAGCGACGTCCGGAGCGGTGGGCATCGCCTCGCCGTCGACCTCCGCCGAGCCGTGTCACTACGAACGTGCGTCGGCAGAGGCGAATAGTTCGCCCCCAACGACGCATGTTCGGGGGTGGGCGGGCTAGGGCTGGAGGAGGACTCGGAGGCGACGGGTGGCGACGCGGAGGCCGAGGGCGCCCATGATCAGGAGGTAGGCGACGTTGAGGAGCATCGTCCACTGGAGCTGACCGGTGGTGAGGCCACGCTCGAGGGCGACGCCCTGGTAGAGCGGCGTGCAGCGCACGACCCACTGCAGTCCCGTCGGGTACTGCGACAGCGGGAAGAACGTCGCCGCGAACAGGAACATCGGGATGAGCGCGAGGTTGACGAAGTCGAAGTCGGTCCACGAGCGCATGAACGTCGTGGCCGCCATCCCGGCTCCGGCGAAGCCGAACGCGATCAGCGCTGCGGCCGGGAGTGCGAGCACCGCCCACCACGAACCGACCAACCCGAGCAGCACCATCGTCAGCAGGAACGCGCCCGAGTAGATGGCCCCGCGGATCAGCGCCCAGGTGAGCTCGCCGCGCGCCACGTCGCCCACCTCGAGCGGAGTCGCGAGCATCGCGTCGTAGGTGTGCGCGTACTTGAACTTGAAGAAGAAGTTGAACGTGGTGTCGAGCACGGCACCGTTCATCGCCGCCGCCGCCATCAGGCCCGGCGCCACGAACTGGTCGTACGGGATCGGTTCGCCGCCGGGGCCGGGGACCTTCCCCACGAGCCCACCGACGCCGATCCCGATCGACAGCAGGTACAGCAGCGGCTCGAACAGCCCGGTGGCGAAGGCGAGCCACATGCGCCGGTACGCGAGGAAGTTGCGCTCCACGATCCGCAATGCGCGGCCCTGCTGCCGGCGCCGGCCCGCCTCTTTGACCGCGATGGCGGTGATCACGACGTCAGCGCCTGGGAGAAGCGGCGCACGCCCCACCAGCACCCGACCGCCAGGCAGGCCACCAGGAACGCGACGTGACCGACCACCGTCCCGGCCGACGGCGACGAGCCCGTCGTGGCGGCGCGGCACAACTCGACCGCGTGCCACAGCGGTGAGAGCCACGACACCGGCTGCAGCCAGTCGGGCAGCCGGCTGATGGGGAAGAACGTCCCGGAGAAGAGGAACAGCGGGAACAGCCCGATGCGCATGATCACCGCGAACGGTATGTCGCTCTCCTGCGTCACCGAGTAGCCGTTGAGGGCGGCGACGAACACCGACGCGCCGAGCACCGTCGCCGGGATCGCGAGCACTCCCCACCACGACGGCACGCCACCGAGGATGGCGGCCACGATCAGGAAGATGGTCGCCGACATGAGAACGCGCAGGCACACCCACAGCACGTGGCCGGCGAACAGCGCGCCTGCACCCACCGGCGTCGCCACCGCCGCGTGGTACGTGCGCATCCACTTCACACCACCGAGCACCGGCCAGAGCGACTCGCCCGCGCCCTGCATCATCGCGCTGGCGGCCATCAGGCCGGGCGCGACGAAGACGAGGTAGTCGACGCCGTCGACGCCGCCCGACCCCTTGTTGACCAGGTCACCGAGGCCGAGCCCCATGGCGGCGAGGAACAGCAGCGGCGAGATCGTCGCCTGGAACACCGACGCCTTCCAGAGCCGACGCCAGGCCACCCATTCCTTCTCGACGACGCGGAGCGCGGGCAGCGTCGACACCGTCACTCCTCCAACGTGCGGCCGGTGAGGATGAGGAACACGTCCTCGAGGGTGCCGCGCCGCTCGTAGACGGACTCGGGTTGCAGCTCACCGTCGCCGACGAGCCCGAGCACCTTGCCGGCGTCCTCGGTGTACACGAGCACCCGGTCGGTGAGGGCCTCGACCCGCTCGCCGAACTCGGCGAGACGGGGCAGGGCCCGGTCGCGCTCCTCGGGCGTGGTGAAGCGGAGCTCGACGACCTCACGCGTCGCGTGCCGTTGCACCAGCTCGCGGGGCGATCCCTCGGTCACGATGCGCCCGCCGTCCATGATCACGAGGCGGTCGCACAGCTGCTCCGCCTCCTCCATGTAGTGCGTGGTGAGCACCATGGTCACGCCGTCGCGCTTGAGACGGTAGAAGCGGTCCCACAGGAGGTGGCGCGCCTGGGGGTCGAGCCCCGTCGTGGGCTCGTCGAGCAGCAGGAGATCGGGCTGGTTGACGAGCGCGCGCCCGATGGTGAGCCGCCGCTTCATCCCGCCCGACAAGGGGTCGACCAGATCGTTGCGCCGGTCGGTGAGCTGCATGAACTCGAGGAGGTCCTCGCTGCGTCGGCGGATCTCGTCGCGGGGCAGGTCGAAGTACCGCCCGTAGATCATGAGGTTGTCGAGGACGGTGAGCTCGGTGTCGAGGCTGTCCTCCTGCGGCACGACCCCGAGGCGGGCCCGGATGCGCGAGCCGTCCACCGCGGGGTCGTGACCGAGGATGCGCAACTCACCGCTCGTCGGCTTCGACACGCAGCCGATCATCCGCATGGTCGACGTCTTGCCCGCGCCGTTCGGTCCGAGGAACCCGAACGCCTCGCCCGGCTCGACGCGGAAGTCGATGCCGTCGACCGCGACAAAGCTCCCGAACCGCTTGGTGAGGTTCGTTCCCTGGATCAGCGGCTCGGACTCCGAAAGTGACACGGAGGTCGACGCTACCGGGTGGCGCGCTGCCCGCGCCTGGCCTTTGCGCGCCTACGGCGCGGGCTTGGTTCCGACCATGAGCGCGAGCTCGCGCCACTTCCAGAAGCAGTCGACGTCGACGAACCCGAGGGCGCGCAACCATTCGAGCTGCACGTCGAGCGCGGCCAGCTGGTTCGACGGGTCCTCGTCGTTGGGGTCCTTGTCGAGCGCGACCATGAACTCGCGGTGCAGATGCTCGGTCGGCGACGCGACGTGCTCGAGGTTCGCGAACCGGCCGCCGGGCTCCAGACACGCGACGACCTCGCCGTAGAGCGCGCGCTTGCGGGCGTCGGCGAGGTGGTGGATGGCGAACGACGACACGACGGCGTCGAACGATCCGAGCGCGGGCAACGGGCGGTCGAGGTCGTGCTCGACGATCGTCACCGCGTCGACGCCGTCGAAGCGCGCCTGCGCGGCCTCGAGCATGGTGGTCGAGAAGTCGACGCCAACGGCCTCGACGTCGGGCCACCGGCTCCGCACCAACGCGAGCAGGACGCCGTCGCCGGTGCCGAGGTCGAGGACGCGCCGCGGCCGCTCGAGCACCTCGAGCAGCACGGCGCACCCCTCGGTGCGGTGGGGGATCCGGTCACGCGACTCGAGGTACGCGAGCGCGTGCGGCGCGTCCGGCCAGCGGTTGACCGCCGGCGCCGTCACGGGCCGACGTCTTCGACCGTGCGACGGTCCGGACGCTCCTGGAGCCGGACGATCTTGTTGACCGCACCGAGGTACGCACGCGCCGACGCCTCCACGACGTCGGTGGAGACGCCACGGCCCGACGCCTTCAGCCCGTCGACCTCCAGCTGGATCACGACGTCGCCGAGCGCGTCACCGCCCTTGGTCACCGACGACACCTTGAAGTCGAGGACGGTGCCGGTGATGTCGGTGGCGCGACCGATGGCCTCGATGGCGGCGTCGATCATTCCGTTGCCCTCACCGTCGGCTTCGATCTTGCCGTCGCCGTCGGTGAGCACCACGTGCGCAGTCGGCATCGCGACCGTGCCGCCACGCAGCTCGAGACTGACCATGGTGAACCGGTGGACGGTGCCGATCCCGAGCTCCTCCACCACGATGGCCTCGAGGTCGGCCTCGGTGATCTCCACCTTGCGGTCGGCCAGCTCCTTGAACCGCGTGAACGCCTGGTTGCAGCGCGTCGCCCTGGATGTGCAGCCCCATCTTCTCCAGTGAGTCGGCGAACGCGTGGCGACCGGAGTGCTTGCCCAGCACGATCTGGGCCGCTTCCTGGCCGACGGTCGAGGCGTCGATGATCTCGTAGGTCTCACGATCCTCGAGCACGCCGTGCTGATGGATGCCGGCTTCGTGCGCGAACGCGTTCCGCCCGATGATCGCCTTGTTGTACTGCACCGGGTACCCGGTCAGACGCGCCACCATGCGGGACGTCCGCGCCAGCTCCTCGGACTTCACCGTCGTGTGGACGGAGTCGAAGTAGTCGCTCCGCGTGCGCAGGGCCATCACGATCTCCTCGAGCGCGGCGTTCCCCGCCCGCTCACCGAGGCCGTTGATCGCGCACTCCACCTGGCGGGCGCCGGCGGCCACCCCGGCCAGCGAGTTCGCCACCGCGAGCCCGAGGTCGTTGTGGCAGTGCGTCGACACCGCGAATTCCCCGTCGACGTTCTCGATGACGTAGCGGATCAGGCCCGCGTACTCCTCCGGCACGCCGTACCCGACGGTGTCGGGGATGTTGAGGGTCGTGGCGCCGTTGGTCACCGCCAGCTGACACACCTCGACCAGGAAGTCAGGGTCGGAGCGGCTGCCGTCCTCGGGCGAGAACTCGACGTCGTCGCAGTACGCCTTCGCCCGGGCCACGCTCCCGGCCGCCTCGGACCGCACCTGGTCCTCGGTCATGCGCAGCTTCTTCTTCATGTGGATCGGCGACGTCGCGATGAAGATGTGGATGCGCGGCCGCTCGGCGTGGCGCACGGCCTCCCACGCCCGGTCCACGTCCTTGAACGCGGTGCGCGACAGCCCGGCGATGACCGACCCCTTCACGGCCTTGGCGATGGCCTCCACCGCTTCGAAGTCGCCCTGGCTGGCGATCGGGAAGCCGGCCTCGATCACGTCGACGCCGAGGCGCGCGAGCTGGTCGGCGATCTCGAGCTTCTCGCCCACGTCGAGCGAGATGCCGGGCGACTGCTCGCCGTCCCGCAGGGTGGTGTCGAAGATCTTGACGTGATCGCTCATGGCTGGCTCTTTCTGGAGGGTTTCCCAGGCAACGAAAAACCTCCCCGGCCCTGAGGCACGAGGAGGCGTCCGCGAGCACCGGAGGGTGCCCGCAGCTACGTAAGGAGGAGGCTCTGGGTGCGCAGTTCCTTCGTCATGAACCGACAATGCTGCCAGATCCCGGCGCCGGTGTCAACAGCATGGCCGTCGGCGCCGGCGCGGTGCGCGAGAATCCCGCGGTGCGAAAGTCGGTGCGACGAATCCTGGGGCTCGGCCTCATCGCGGGAGTGGGGTACGCGGTCTGGCGGGCCATCTCGTCGCGGTCGGCGCCCGGCACCGTCGGGTGGCAGCCGCAGCCGTTCCCGTTCCCGCCCCAGCCGGCGGTCGACATCACCTCGCCCTGGGTCGACGCCGCCGACAACGGCGCCTGCCCGGCCCACCATCCGGTGAAGGCGAAGCTGGCGAGCGGCATCTTCCACGTCCCCGGCGGTGCCAACTACACCCGGACCCTGGCCGACCGCTGCTACCTCTCGGCCGAAGCCGCCGAAGCCGACGGCCTGCGAAGGAGCAAGCGGTAGTCGGCGTGAGCGAAGGTGAGCGACGGGGACGTGTCAGTCCAGCTCGATCGAGCGGGCGTCGACGACGCCGTCGGTGGCGCGCAACTGCGTGAGGACCTCCGGCGGCACCGGCGTCGAGGTCGACAGCAACATGAGCGACACGTCGCCCGACGGGCCCCGGCCGAGGTTCATCTCGGCGATGTTGATGCCGTGGTCGCCGACGATGGTGGCGACGCGACCGACCATGCCGGGCTTGTCCATGTTCCGTACGACGAGCATGTGGCTCGAGGGCGGGAGGTCGACGATGTAGTCGTCGATGGCGACGATGCGCGGGGCGTCCTGCTTGCCGTACAGGGTGCCGGCGACGTGCGTGCTCCGTTCGGGGGTGTGACCGCGGAGCTCGATCAGGTTCACGTAGTCGCGCGCCGACGACGACGTCGTCTCCCGCACGACCAGGCCACGCTCCTCCGCGAGTTGCGGTGCGTTCACGAACGACACCGGCTCCTCGACGACGGGTCCGAGGACACCTTTCAACACCGACAGGGTGAGGACTCGACAGTCGTAGTCGGCGATCTGGCCCTCGTACGAGATCTCCAGCGTGTCGACGGTGCCACCGGCGACCGCGGTGAACATGCGGCCCAACCGCTCGGCGAGCGGCATGAACGGCTGCACGGTGGAGTTCGCTTCGCTCGCCGCGAGGTTGACCGCGAACGGCACGAACTCGCCCTGCAACGCGAGGACGACCTGCTCGGCGATGGTCTGGCCCGCCTTGTCCTGCGCTTCGACGGTCGACGCGCCGAGGTGCGGGGTGACCACGACCGAGTCGAGCTCGAACAGCCGGGACTGCGTCGTCGGCTCCTGCGCGAAGACGTCGAGCGCGGCACCGGCGATGCGGCCGTCGCGCACCGCGTCGGCCAGCGCCGCTTCGTCGACGATGCCACCGCGGGCCGTGTTGACGATGCGCAGCGTGGGCTTGGCGTGGGTGAGCAGCTCGGCCGAGATGAGACCCAACGTGTCAGGGGTCTTGGGCAGGTGGATGGTGAGGAAGTCGGCACGGGTGACGAGCTCCTCGACCGTCGGCACGAGATCGACACCGAGTTGACGGGCCCGGTCGGCGCTCACGTAGGGGTCGTAGGCGACGAGCTGCATCCCGAACGCGTTGGCGCGCTGCGCGACGAGCACACCGACCCGACCGAGGCCGACGATGCCGAGCGTCTTGTTGTGGAGCTCGACGCCCTCCCACCGGGTGCGGTTCCACTCCCCCGCCCGGAGGTCGCGATCGGCCTGCGGGATGTTGCGGGCCTGCGCCAGCAACAACGCCACGGTGTGCTCGGCCGCCGACAACACGTTCGACTGCGGGGCGTTCACGACCATCACGCCGCGACGCGTGGCCGCCTGGACGTCGACGTTGTCGAGGCCGATGCCGGCCCGGCCGACGACGACGAGCTCGTCGGCGGCTTCCAGCACCTCGGTGGTGACCTGGGTCGCGCTGCGGATGACCAGCGCCGACGCGCCGCGCACCGCCTCGAGGAGCTCGTCGGGTGAGAGCCCGAGACGGACGTCGACGTCGAGTCCGGCGCCGCGCATGGCCTCGAGCCCGCTCTCGGCGAGCTGCTCGGTGACCAGCACGCGCTTCATCGGGTCGAGGCTAGACGCACACCCGGGCGGAGCCCGGAACGATTCAGCCGGTGAACGCGGGCTGCGCCACGATCTGCGCCGCGGGCTGCGGGTCGCCGAACGTGTTGTGGATCGTCACCGTCGCGGTCTGACCCTCGGAGACGATCCCGACCCCCATCGGCCCCGACTGGGGACCAGCGGCCTCGCAGACGCCTTCCGCGGGCGGCGCCTGCTGGGCACCGAAAGCACCCCCGGGCACGACCTCTTCGGGCAGGGTGGAGTCACACGCGTAGGTCGTGGACACCGCTCCACCGTCGACCGTCTCGGCGACCACGCAGCCACCGGGGCCGCCGAAGGTCACGGTGTCGGGCGTGGTGGGTTGACCCGTCGCGTCGAACGTGACGGTCGCGAGGTTGGTGCCACCGTCACCATCGTCGATGATGTCGCCGTCGCACTGGATCGTCACGGAGAAGGTGGTGCCCGCGGGCACGGTGCCGCTCACCGTCTTGACCACCGTCAGCGGGGCGGCGCCGATCGGGGCGACGCCGGCGCCGGCACCGGGAGCGAAGGTGAGCGCACCGAGCGCGAGGACCGCGACGACGAGGAACGAATGACGGACGTGACGGGCCACTGGCCAGCCTCCCAGAGCCGGAGGAACGAATCGGTGGACTCTAGCGCGTGAGCAGCTTGGCGATGCGTTCCACGCCCTCGACCAGTGCGTCGTCGGCGAGGGCGAAGCTCAAACGGGCGAATCCGGGTGCCCCGAACGCCTCGCCCGGCACGACCGCCACCTGCGCCTGCTCCAGGATCAGCTCGCAGAGCTCGAGCGTGGTGGTGGGCGTGCCCCCGGGAAGGGCACGGCCGAGCACACCCTCGAACGAGGGGAAGCAGTAGAACGCGCCCTGCGGTTCGAGGCACGTGACCCCGGGGATCGCCGTGAGCAGCTCGTGCATCAGCCGCCCGCGGCGCTCGAACGCGGCGCGCATCTCCGCCACCGCGTCGAGGTTGCCCGAGACCGCGGCGAGGGCGGCACGCTGGCTCACGTCGGCGACGTTGGACGTCTGGTGGGACTGCAGGTTGATCGCGGCCGCGGTGAAGTCGGCGGGGCCGATCATCCAACCGACGCGCCAACCCGTCATCGCGTACGTCTTGGCCACGCCGTTCAGCACGACGCAGGTGTCGGCCAGCTCCGGCACCACGACCGGCATCGAGGTGAACTCGTGGTCGCCGTAGGTGAGGTGCTCGTAGATCTCGTCGGTGAGCACCCAGATCCCGTGCTCCACGGCCCACCGACCGATCGCCTCCACCTCGGCCCGGGGATACACCGCGCCCGTGGGGTTGCTCGGTGACACGAACAGCACCACCTTGGTACGGGGCGTACGGGCCGCCTCGAGCTGCTCGACGGTGGCGCGGAACCCTGCGGCCTCGGGGGCGAACACCTCCACCGGCACGCCGTCGGCCAGCTTCACCGCTTCGGGATACGTGGTCCAGTACGGCGCGGGGATGATGACCTCGTCGCCGGGGTCGAGCAGCGCCTGGAACGCGTTGTAGACCGCGTGCTTCCCGCCGTTGGTCACGACGACCTGCGCGGGCTCCACCACATAGCCGGAGTCGCGGGCGGTCTTGGTTGCGATCGCGGCGCGGAGGTCGGGGAGGCCGGGGGTGGGCGTGTACTTGTGGTTGCGCGGGTCCGCGCACGCCGCCGCGGCCGCGTCCACGATGTGCGCCGGCGTCGGGAAGTCGGGCTCACCCGCGCCGAAGCCGATGACGTCCTCGCCCGCGGCCTGCAACGCCTTCGCCTTGGCGTCGACCGCGAGCGTGGCGGACTCGGTGATCGCGCCGACCCGGCGTGAGATGCGACTCATGACCCCATGGTCGCGCGTCGGTCTCGGCCTGTCCCCATCGATTTGGCGGGGCGGGGTGGGTCAGACGCTGACCGCGACAGGGTCGGCGGTCCAGTTGGGGAGGTCGAGGAGACGGGGGTCGTTCGAGAACACCTCGACCACCGGGATCTGCAGGCCCAGGCGACGCTGGATCACCCGCACCTCGTTCTCCTGGTTCCACAGCATCAGCGTGACGGCGACGCCGCTCTCCCCCGCGCGGGCCGTGCGGCCGGAGCGGTGGAGGTAGGCCTTCTCGTCCTCGGGCGGGTCGAAGTGCACCACCACGTCGACACCGTCGACGTGGATGCCACGGGCGGCGACATCGGTGGCGACGAGCACCTTCACCTTGCCGGACGTGAAGTCGGCCAGCGCACGCTCGCGCGCACCCTGCCGGAGGTCGCCGTGGATCGCACCGGCGCGCACATCCTCGCGGGCGAGCTGGGTGACGAGGCGGTCAGCGCCGCGCTTCGTGCGCACGAACACGAGCGTGCGGTTGCAGCCTTTGATGATCGACGCCGTCACCTTCACCTTGTCCATCTGGTGCACGGCGAGGAACACGTGGTCCATCTCGTCGACGGTGGGTTCCGAATCGTCGACCTCGTGCGACACCGGGTCGACCATGTAGCGATCGACGAGGCGCTTCACCGCGCCGTCGAGGGTGGCGGAGAACAGCATCGTCTGGTGCTCGGACTTGATGCCGTAGAGGATCTTCTGCACCTGCGGCATGAAGCCCATGTCGGCCATGCGGTCGGCCTCGTCGACGACGAGCACCTCGACGTGGCCCACGGAGAGCTCACCGCGCTCGATGAGGTCGATGAGGCGACCGGGCGTGCCGACGACGACGTCGACGCCCTTCTGGAGCGCGCGTCGACCTGCGGGTCCATCGACACGCCGCCGTAGACGGCACGGACCTTGCGGTCGCGGACGTCGCCGAGGGGGCGGAGGGCGTCGGTGACCTGCGTGGCCAGCTCGCGGGTCGGGACGAGGACCAGGCCACGGGGGTGACGTGGCTCGGCCTTGCCGATGCGGCCCAGGAGCGGCAGGCCGAAGGCCAGGGTCTTGCCCGAGCCGGTCTTGGCCTTGCCCAGCACGTCGCGCCCGGCGAGGGCGTCGGCGATGGTGAGCTCCTGGATGGCGAAGGGTTCGGTGATGCCCTGGCGCGCCAGGGCCGCGACGAGATCGGCGTGGAGGCCGAGGCCCGCGAAGGTTGCGGTCATGGGGAAGTTGCTCGCTTTCGTCAGTCGTGGGGAGGTGAGCCGCCAGTCCGTACGGGATTGGCGGTGGGTCGAACCTCGGGCCGCGACGACGAGCGTGGTGAGCGATGAGGAATGACCCGCGAGCGAAGAGTTGCTCGCCGGACACCATTCTACCCCGAATCGGGCCGCCTGAGAGATCCCTGAGCCCCGGTGGCGCGTGGGACCCGCCCGGACCGGCACAATCAGTACGTGCGCGTCCTGGTGGTGGAAGACGAGGAACTGCTGGCCGCGGCCGTCGCCGACGGCCTGACCGCCGAGGGATTCGACGTCGACGTCGCCCACGACGGGCCCGACGGCCTGTGGCGGGCTCGGGAGGGCTCGTACGACGCGATCGTGCTCGACGTGCTGCTCCCCGGCATGCACGGCTACCGGGTGTGCCGCACCCTGCGCGACGAGGGCGTCTGGACCCCGATCCTGATCCTCACCGCCAAGGACGGCGAGTACGACGAAGCCGAGGCGCTCGACACCGGTGCCGACGACTTCCTGTCCAAGCCGTTCTCCTTCGTCGTGTTGCTGGCGCGGCTGCGCGCGCTCATCCGCCGCGGCGCGCCCCGCGACCGGCGGTGCTGTCGGTGGGCACGCTCGAGCTCGACCCCGGCGCGCGCCGGTGCCGGCGCAACGACACCGACATCCGGCTGACCGCGCGCGAGTTCGCGCTGCTCGAGTACCTGGTGCGCAAGGACGGCAACGTCGCGTCGAAGGCCGAGATCCTCGACCACGTGTGGGGCATCGACTTCGCCGGCGATCCGAACGTGGTCGAGGTGTACGTCGGCTACCTGCGCAAGAAGATCGACGCACCGTTCGGTGTCGAGTCGATCAAGACGGTGCGCGGCGCGGGCTACCAGCTCCTCCCCGATGAGTGACGAGAACCGGACGCGCCGCTGGCGGCCGCAATCGGTCCGCGTCCGGCTCACGGTCGTCGCCACGCTGGCCTTTGCGATCACCCTGAGCGCCGCCGCGTTCGGGCTGGTCAAGCTGGTCCGCACCAACCTGGTCGATCGCATCCAGGAGACGAACCAGGAGCAGCTCGATGCGCTGCAGGATCTCGTCAACCGGGGCGAGCTGAATCCGGAGCCCGGCTACGAGTGCCTCTACGTCGACGGCATCCCGCAGGGGTGCCGTCGAACCCCGCCGGACCGCAGCGGCTACGAGGCGGCGCAGCGCCAGATCGACACCCAGGCCGGTCGCATCACGCTCGTCGCCCAGCAATCGCTCGACGAGGTCGACCGCACGGTCGACTCCGTCACCGACGTCCTGCTGATCGCGGTGCCCGCGATGATCGTCCTCGTCGCGCTCGCGGCCTGGTACTTCACCGGACGTGCGCTCAAGCCGGTGGAGGCGATCCGCCAGGAAGCGGAGGCGATCACCGGCGCCACCATCGACCGCCGCGTGCCCGAACCCGACACCGACGACGAGGTGGGGCGGCTCGCCCGCACCATGAACGCGATGCTCGACCGGCTCGAGACGTCGTCGCGCAAGCAGCGCCAGTTCGTGTCGGACGCGTCGCACGAGCTGCGCAGCCCCCTGTCGTCGATCCGCACGAACCTCGAGGTCGCCCTCCGCAACGCCGACCGGGCCGACTGGCCGGCGGTGGCGCAGCGGGCCCTCGCCGAGGACGTGCGCATGGAGGACACCGTGAGCGAGCTGCTGGAGCTGGCCCGCCTCGACGAGGCCGCCGGGCCGCAACCGCTGGCGTCACTCCCTGAGATCGACCTCGACGAGCTCGTGCTCGACGACACCGAGCACGAGCGCCGGGTTCCCGTCGACACCGCCCGCGTCTCCGCGGGTCGGGTCCACGGCCGGCGCGAGCAGCTCACGCGCGTCGTCCGCAACCTGCTCGACAACGCGGCGCGCCACGCGAGCACGGCCGTCGCGGTCGAGCTGGTGACCGACGACACCGACGTCGTGCTCACCGTCGACGACGACGGCCCGGGGATCGCGGTGGAGGACCGCCGAGCGCGTGTTCGACCGTTTCACCCGCCTCGACGACGGTCGGGCGCGCGACGCCGGCGGCCTCGGCCTCGGGCTGTCGATGGTGAAGACCATCACCGATCAGCACGGCGGCACGGTCGTGATCGAGGACGCGCCGCTCGGTGGCGCCCGGGTGCGGGTCCGACTTCCTGCCGCCTGACCTCCTACCGTTACCCGGATGCCCGAGCTGACCGTCTGCAGCTTCAATTGCCACGCCGGGGTCCGGGCCCGGCAGAACGGTGCGTGCACCCCGTACGACCTCGACGCGGTGCTCCTCGACCTCGGTGCCGACGCCGACGTCATCGTCGTGCAGGAGTCGTGGACACCCGACGGCGGGGTTCCCGCAGTGCGCCGTGTCGCCGACGCGTCCGGGATGCACCTGCTCGAGCTGCGCTTCGGACGGGCACGGCTGGAGCCGTGGCCGCACGTCCCGCGGGACCAGAACGGTCACGGCACGGTCGGCCTGGCGATCCTGAGCCACCTCCCCATGGCGGAGCAGGGCCGGCTCGCGGTCGGCATGGTCCCGGGTGACCACACGCCCGAGCGAGGTGGGCTCCACGTGGCGCTCGACGTCGCCGGCACCGAGGTCGACCTGATCGGGGTGCATCTCACCTCGCGCCTGCCGTACGGTCCGCCGATCCAGCTGCGCCGGCTCGCGGCCCAGCTCCCTTCCCCGGGCCGCCGGCCCGCGATCGTGGCCGGTGACTGCAACTTCTGGGGTCCGGGCGTCCAGACGTTCCTCCCGGGCTGGTCACGTACAGTGCGTGGTCGCACCTGGCCCGCCAGCCGCCCCCACAGCCAGATCGATCACATCCTGGTGCGGAGCGGTGACGGGGTCCAGGTGCTCGACCACGAGGTGCTGCCCGAGGTGGGCTCCGACCACCGGCCGGTGCGCGCCACCCTCGAGCTGCCGTAAGCGCCGCGTCGTCAGTCGCCCGTGGTCGGGTCGAAGAAGCTCTTGACCTCGGACACCACGTTCGCCGGAAAGCCACCGCAGCTGGCGTGGGCGCGCACCGCGTCGGCGTCCTCGGCCCGGTAGACGCAGTAGATCTTGTCGGCGACGACGTAGCTCTGGACCCACTGGACGCGCGGCTTCATGTCGGCGATGACCGCGTTCGACTTGGTGGCGATGGTGTGCAGCTCCGCCTCGGTGAGCTCGCCGGCTCCGGGCAGCTCCCGCTCGATCACGTACGTGTGCAGGCTCATCTGGTTTCCTCCGGTTCGTTCGTTCGGTGTGGCTGATTGCCACGAGCAACGTACGAAGAACCGGGGTCTCCGCACATCGGCCGTCCTGTGCAATTTCGTTGCCCTGCCCGATGGGTAGAACGACCCATCGGCGGGTTCGGGCGTCGGCTCAGGCCGACGGTGCGCCGACGAGCCCGTGTTCGTAGGCGTACGCGGTCGCGGCGGAACGCGACGACACGCCGAGCTTGGTGAAGATGTTCGAGAGGTGGCGCGCCACCGTCTTCTCGCTGAGGTACAGCGCCGCGGCGATCTCTCGGTTGGTGGCGCCGCTGGCGACGAGTCCGAGGACCTCGCGCTCACGCGGGCTGAGACCGTGGGCGGCCGCGTCGGCGCCGCGCTGACCGGCGCGGTCGAGCTCGCGCAGCGCGGCGACGGCGCCGAGACGCTCGAAGCACGTGCGGGCCGCCGCGCGTTCGCGCTCAGCGGCGTCGTCGTCGTCGAGCAGCGCGTACGCGTTGGCGAGCATGACCCGGGTGCGCGCCGACTCGTACGGCGCGTCGAGCTCGTTCCACGCGGTGCACGCGGCCCGGAGCGATGCGAGCGCTGCGACGCGTTCGTTCCGAGCCAGTGCGACGGCGCCCTGGGCTCGCAGTCCGACCCGCGCAGACCGACGCTCTCGAACCGTTCCGCGGTGTCCATCACCTCGTTCGCAGACGCGGACGCGGTGTCGAGGTCGCCGTCGGCGAGCGCGATGTCGACCTGCGCCGCGTGCAACGGCGCGCACTCGAGGCGACTGCCGCCGAAGGCGGCGATCGCCGTGGCGATGGACGTGCGGGCCGCGTCGACGCGGTCCTGCGCGAGGCGGAGGAGGGCGAGCCCCGGCTGGGGGTCGCGTCCGATCTCGTGGGCTTGCCGGTACGCGTCTTCCGCGCCGTCGAGGTCGCCGCGCGACGCCGCACCTCACCGACCTCGTACCACCCGCCCGCGACCGCGAACACGTCGATGCGCACCATGTCGGCGCAGGCCGCCAGCGCCTCCGCCTCGGCTTCCTTCCACGCGCCCTGGAGCTGGAGCATGCCAGCCTGGTGCACGCGACAGATGCCCGGGTAGAGCGACGCCACCGGCAACGGCGAGCACCAGCGCGACGTGGCCGCGGTCCACTCGTGCCGCGGCGCAGGTCGACCAGCTCGTGACAGGCGTCGAGGAGCCCGCAGTAGATGGCGCCCGTCCACATGGGCTGCAAGCGGTCGGAGAGCGCCGCCAGCATCGCCTCGTCGAGCAACGACAGGCCTTGCGGCACCCGGGCCTGCTTCACCAGGACCCGACCCTCGAAGAACGTGCCGAGCGCGACGAGGGTCTCGTCGTCGAAGCGGCGGCCGAGGTCGCGCATCCGCCGCGCCTGCTCGCCCGCAGCTTCGAGGTCGCGGCCCATGAGGGCGGCCACCTCCAGGTACAGCGGGTACCCGTGCTCGGGGCCTTCTTCCTCGTCGGCGAGGAGCCGCACCGCGCGGACTGCCAGCCGTCGGCCTGCGACCCCTCGCCCCGGAGGCGGAGAAAGATCGCGGTCATGAAGGCCGAGAGCGCGGCGCGGCGGCCGTTCCCATCGGCGAGGTGCAGCTCGTAGGCCCGTTCGTAGGCGGCGATGGTCTCGTCGGGACGGCCGACCCAGTGGGCCGAGTCGGCGAGGAGGTCGATCTGGCCGGCGGTGAGCGACTCGCACGCGCTCAGGACGTCGTACGCCTCCTGCCAGTCACGCCGTTCGTAAGCGGCCAACCCCCGCTCGAGGTCCTGCACGGACGCCATGTATACAGGAAGGGCGTCGGGTCCCCGGGCGCCGACGACGGGACGGCGCCGCGGCAGCGACCCGTGAGGTAGACAGGACCCATGGCTGCAACAACCGTGAAGGGTGTGGTCGCGCTCGCCAAGGGTGCGCCGGTCGAGATGCGCGAGATCGTGGTTCCCGACCCGGGACCAGGAGAGGTCCGCGTCACCGTGCAGGCGTGCGGGGTGTGCCACACCGACCTGCACTACCGCGAAGGTGCGATCAACGACGAGTTCCCGTTCCTCCTCGGGCACGAAGCGGCCGGGGTCGTGGAGTCGGTCGGCCCTGACGTCACCGAGGTCGTACCCGGCGACTTCGTCGTCCTCAACTGGCGAGCGGTGTGCGGCACCTGCCGGGCCTGTCGCCGGGGCCGTCCGTGGTACTGCTTCGCCACGTTCAACGCGGCGCAGAAGATGACGCTCACCGACGGCACGCCCCTGAGCCCCGCGCTCGGCATCGGTGCGTTCGCGGAGCAGACCCTGGTGGCTGCCGGCCAGGCGACCAAGGTGAACCCCGCGGCACGGCCGGAGACGGCGGGGCTGCTCGGGTGCGGCGTGATGGCCGGCCTCGGCGCGGCGATGTACACCGGCGACGTCGGACGGGGCGACAGCGTCGCGGTGTTCGGCTGCGGCGGCGTGGGCAATGCCGCGATCGCGGGTGCCCGACTGGCCGGCGCCAACCCGATCATCGCCGTCGACATCGACGCGCGGAAGCTCGCCGGAGCGGAGGAGTTCGGCGCCACCCACACCGTGAACTCGCGCGACACCGATCCGGTCGAGGCCATCCGCGCGCTCACCGACGGCAACGGCGCCGACATCTGCATCGAGGCGGTCGGCCGCCCCGAGGTGCTCGAGCAGGCGTTCTACGCGCGCGACCTCGCGGGCACGGTCGTCCAGGTGGGTGTCCCCGACCCCAGCATGACCATCGAGCTGCCGATGATCGAGTTCTTCGGGCGCGGGGGCGCGCTCAAGCCGTCCTGGTACGGCGACTGCCTCCCGTCGCGTGACTTCCCGATGCTGATCGACCTGTACCTCTCCGGACGCCTCGACCTCGACCGCTTCGTGAGCGAGACCATCCCGCTCGACGGTGTCGAGGACGCGTTCCACAAGATGGAACGCGGCGAGGTGCTGCGGTCGGTGGTCGTGCTCTAGGCGGAGCGCCGGCCTAGTTCGTCCACACGGTGGTGCCGTCGTTGCGCACCAGCAACGGCCGCCCGCCATAGATCGCGGCCCCGCGCCAGCGATCGCGGAACAGCGAGGACGACGGGTTCGTGCGCGCCGGGAGCCCACTGGTGTTGAACACGACTCCCCAGGCGTCCATCACGTAGTAGCCGAACGCCACTCCGTAGCCCGACAGGATCACGATGTCGCGGGCGACGTCGACGCCCCAGGCCGGCGTCGATCCCGCGCCGATCGCGCCCGTGGTCGCCGTGCCGTACTTGTAGACGTTGCCGAACCGGTCGAGGATGACGTAGCCCCCGCCGTCGGGCATCAACGCGACGGAGCGCGCGTCGTCGGCGCCGACCCAGAGCGGGTTCCCGAGCGAGGCCATCGCGCCGGTCACCGCGCTCCCGAACTTCAGCAGGCTGCCGTCGCCCTTCAGGATCGCGTACCCCTTGCCGTCGGGCATCACCGCGATCGAGCGTGCGACGTCCTCGCCGAGGTAGAACCCCATGCCGAGGTTCCCGACCGTGGCGGGGTCGGTGGCCGAGCCGAACTTGTACACCAGGCCGTTGTTCGCCAGGACCACGTAGCCCTGGCCGTCGGGCATGGCGGCGATGTCGCGGAAGGAGTCGGCGTCGGCGAGCGGGGGCGAGCCCAGGTTGGGCGCGCCGTTGTACGTGGTCACCGCGCCGTTGCCGTTGACCACGTAGGTCCCACCACCCGCGTCGGTGCTGATGGCCCGCCCGGGTTGACGCAGGCTCACGGGGCACGGACCGGCGGCGGTGAGCGGTCCGAACAGCAGACCGTCGGGCGGGCACTGGCCGGGAAGGCCGCTGAACGTGAGCATCTGGTTGTAGACGTTCAGGATGACGGTGGCGTAGTTCGGCGCGGTCGCCCAGTTGCCGTTGCCCATGTCGTTCCACAGCGGTGCGTCGCCCTTGGCGAAGTAGTGGTCGAAGTTGTAGTTGGCCGTGGCCGGCGAGCTGCCCCAGAGCTCGGGCACCGGTGGATCCGGGATGGTGGTGACGCGCGAGTTGATGTCGGCGTAGTTGCGGAGCAGTTGCAACTGTGCCCGCACACCGTTCAGCGCGCTCCCGAACCCGAAGCCGGTGCCGCACGAGTCACACGCGCCGATACCCGCGAAGTTGTTGTCGGTCGGGCGCACCAGTCCGTAGTCCGGGTAGTAGAACCACGCGGTCTCCACGATCGACTGCGCGAACGCGATGTCGCCGCGCACGTTGTACCGATTGCCTTCGTTCACGTACATCTGCGCGAGCTGTTCCAGCGACGCGCCGGTCGCCCGGTACGGGAGCGTGCCCGGGTCGTAGCGCAGGTAGAAGGCGACCAGCTGGTCGGCGGTGAGCCGCGACTGCCCCATCACCGGGACACCGGCGGATCCGGGCGAACCGTCCGACGCGGGCGGCGGCGGTGGTGGTGGCGGCGGCGGGACACAACCGGCCAGCGCGACCAGGAGTACGAGCAGTGGCGCGATGACGAGCGCGAGGCGGGCGCGGCGAGGTCGCATCATCTGGTCATCGGTTGAACCGGCGCTCCGATTGAGCGAGTCGTGAGCGTAGGGCGTTCGCTACCCTCGGCCGCGCATGATCGATGTCATCGACTACCGAGCCGGCAACGCGCCCAGCGTGCTCTACGCGCTCGAGCACCTGGGGCTCCCGGCCCGGCTGGCCACGACCGCAGCCCAGGTGGCCGCGGCCGACCGCATCATCCTGCCGGGCGTCGGTGCCGCCCGGGCCACCATCGACTCCCTGGTCGAGCAGGACCTCGTCGGCGCCCTCACCGAGCGGGTGCAGGGCGGGCGGGTCCCGTTCCTCGGCATCTGCATCGGGTTGCAGGTGCTGTTCGACCACAGCGAGGAGGGCGACACACCCGGCCTCGGGTGGGTGCCCGGCACCGTCCGGCGCTTCCCGACCACCGGACGCGTCCCGCAGATCGGATGGAACGAGGTGCGCTTCGCCCGACCCCACCCCGTCGTCGCGAACGTGCCCGACACCGGTCACTACTACTTCGTCAACTCGTACCACTGCGTCCCCGACGATCCCGCCGACGTGCTCGGCGTCACCGACTACACCGTCGAGTTCTGCTCGGTCGTCGCGCGCGGCAACGTGGTCGCCACGCAGTTCCACGCCGAGAAGAGCGGAGAGCTCGGCCTGGCGCTGCTGCGCGGCTTCGCCGCGTGGGAGTCGCCGTGCTGACCAAGCGCCTGATCGCATGCTTCGACGTGGTCAACGGGCGCGTCACCAAGGCGCAGCAGTTCCAGGACAACATCGACGTCGCGCCGGCGGAGGAGCTCGCGGAGCAGCTCTACGCCGACCAGATCGACGAGATCGTCTTCTACGACATCAAGGCCAGCGCCGAGAAGCGCAAGATCGATCTCGACACCGTGCGCCGGGTCGCGGATCACGTGTTCGTGCCCTTCACGGTCGGCGGCGGGATCCGTAGCGCCGACGACATGTTCGAGGTGCTGAAGGCAGGGGCCGAGAAGATCAGCGTCGACTCCATGGCCGTGCGCAATCCCGAGATCATCCGCGAGGGCGCGCGAGGCGTTCGGTCGTCAGTGCGTGGTGCTGAGCACCCAGGTGAAGCACGTGGGCATCCGCGACGGCATCCCGAGCGGCTACGAGGTGTTCATCGACGGCGCGCGTCTCGCCACCGGCCTCGACGCCCTCGACTGGGTGCGGCGCGGCGAAGATCTCGGCGCCGGCGAGATCGTCGTCAACAGCATCGACCGCGACGGCACCGCGTCGGGCTACGACCTCGACATCACCCGGGCGGTCGCCGACGCGGTGAACGTGCCGGTCATCGCGTCAGGAGGCGCGGGCACCGTCGACCACATCGCCGACGGGCTCACCGCGGGTGGCGCGTCCGCGGCCATCATCAGCTCGATCCTCTACTCGCCGCGACTCGAACGCAACGTCGGCGTCCGCGAGCTGAAGCACGGCCTCGCCGAGCGCGACGTCATGATGCGCCCGTACCTGTAGAGCGCAGTGCGCGAGGTTCAGGCGCGTTCGGCGAAGGCGGCGAGCGGTTCCCAGTCGACCACGGGGGCGTCGGCCCAGAGGCGGTCGAGGTCGTAGAACGCGCGGGTCTCGGCCAGGAAGACGTGCACGATCACGTCGCCGTAGTCCATGAGCACCCAGGTCGCGTCGTTCAGACCCTCGACGCTGTGCGGTCCCTCGTCGTCGGAGAGCTTGAGCGCGAGCTCGATCTCGTCGACGATCGTGCGCACGAGCCGGGTGTTCGACGCGCTCGACCATCACGAACGTCTCGGCGATCGAGATGATGTCGCCCACGTCGAGGACGACGACGTCGTCGCCCTTCTTGTCGGCCGCTGCGTGCGCGACGATCCCGGCGCGGCGGTAGGCGTCAGAGACCGGACCCGAGGAAACGGTGTCGGGGGAGGTCAAGCCATGGTCCGAAGCGTCATCAGTCACCAGTGTAGATGCCGCGCTCGTGGATGGTGCGCACGACCTCCGGTGGTACCAGGCCGTCGATGGGCCGGCCGTCGCGCAGCCGTTCCCGCAGGTCGGTCGACGCGATGTCGAGCCGCGGGATCGACACCCGCTCGACCCTCCACCCTTCCCCCGGCGGCTCGGAATGGGCGTCGCCCGCACGCTCCACCACCACCACCGTGGCGAGGTGACGGGTCTCCTCGAGCCTCCGCCACGTGCCCATGTTGGCGACCGCGTCCGCCCCCAACACGAGGTAGAGCTCACGGCCGTCGCGCGTCAACGTCTCGAGCGTGTCGGCGGTGACCGACGGCGCGTCGCGCTCGATCTCGACCGCGGAGGCCTCGACGCCGTCGACGCCGTCGACCGCGGCCTCGACCATCGCCAGGCGATCAGCGGCGGACGCGACGACGCTGACCGCGCTTCTGCCAGGGATCCCCGGCGACGACGAGGAGCACCCGATCGAGGCCCAGTTGCGAGCGCGTCTCGGTGGCGACGACCACGTGCGCGACGTGCACGGGATCGAACGTTCCCCCGAACACGCCCAGGCGTTCCACCCTCGCCGTCATGGACCCGGGAGTCTACGGGCGCACCGTGTCTTCACCTCGGCGAAACATTCGCGTCATGTTCGCCCGTAGCATCGGGGACGTGAGCGACTCCTCCGAGCCCGTCACGCACGTCCTCGTACGGGTGTGGCTCCCCGACCGGCCGGGCGCGCTCGGCCTCGTCGCGTCGCGGATCGGTGCAGTCGACGGCGACATCGTGGGCATCGACGTGCTCGAACGGGGCGACAACGTGGCGGTCGACGAGTTCGCGGTGGTCTTCCGCGCGTCGATCGCCCTCGACCTCCTGGTGCGCGAGATCGAAGAGGTCGACGGCGCGAGCGTCGAAGAGGTGCGTACCATCGACCACTTCCCCGACCCGCGCCTCGATGCGCTCGAGTCGGCGACGACCCTGTGCGCAGCGGGCAGCGTCGAACACCTGCAGCGCACGCTGGTCGAGCAGACGCGCTGAGGAATTCCTCGCCGACTGGAGCGCGCTCGTGGCCGATGGCGCGGTGCTGGCGTCGGCGGGCGAGGTCACGCACGAGGCATCGGTGCTCGGCGCGCTGGTGGCGGGCACCGCCGCGTCCCCGATGGTGGCCGATGGCACGACCGGGCCCGACGACCTCGCGGTCGCAGCACTCCCCGTGCACGACGCCGCCCTGCTCGTCGGTCGTGACGGTCGCGCGTTCCGGCGCCGCGAACGGGCGCAACTGGTCGCGCTCTCGGGCATTGCCGACCGCACCTGGTCGCTCCTGTCGTAGCGTCGCCCTAGGGTCGGCCGGTGCCGTCCACCGCCGTCGTCGTGTTCACGCGCGACCTGCGCGTCGACGACCAGCCGGCTCTCGCCCGCGCCACCCGTGACGCCGACTTCGTCGTGCCGTTGTTCGTCTTCGACGACGCGATCCTGGGCGGCGCGTTCAACTGTCCGAATCGGACGGGCTTCCTGCTCGAGTCACTCGCCGACCTCGATCGCGCGCTCCGTGCGCTCGGTGCCCACCTCGTGGTGCGTCGCGGCAACTGGGTCGCGGCGGTCGACGAGGTCGCGCGCGAAATGGGCGCCGACACGATCCACGTCAGCGACGACGTGAGCGCGTACGCGCGCGCCGCCTGGCACGCCTCGAGTCGCGCACGGCAGCGGCGGTGATGCGGGCGCCGGGCGTCACCATCGTCGAACCCGGCGCGCTCACCCCGGCCGAGTCGGGTGACCACTACAAGGTGTTCACGCCGTACTTCCGGCGATGGTCGGAGGTGCGCCGACGCGCCCTCGTACCGGCACCGGGGAAGGTCGCCCTGCCGCGACGGCTCGAGCCCGGCACGCTGCCCTCACTCGCCGACCTGGTCGACGGCGACCGGGCACCCGACGTGATGCCGGGCGGGTCGACTGCCGCCCACGCGCGGCTGGACGCCTGGGTCGAGTCGCAGCTGCGGGCCTACCCCGACCACCACGACGACCTCCCGGGTGACGCGACCTCACGACTCTCGCCCTACCTGCACTTCGGATGCGTGTCACCGCTCGAGGTCGCGCGCGCCGCGGGACGACACGCCGGTGCCGACGCGTTCCTCCGCCAGCTGTGCTGGCGCGACTTCTACCACCAGATCCTCGCCGCACGGCCCGACGCCGCGTGGTCCGACTACCAACCACGCGGCGACGAATGGCGCGACGATCCCGAGACGTTCGCCGCGTGGCAGGAGGGTCGCACCGGCTACCCGGTGGTCGACGCCGGGATGCGACAGCTGCGCCACGAGGGGTTCGTGCACAACCGCGCCCGCATGGTGGTCGCGTCCTTCCTCACCAAGGACCTCTCCGTCGACTGGCGCGCGGGCGCGCAGCACTTCCTCGACCACCTCCTGGACGGCGATCTCGCCAACAACAACCTCAACTGGCAGTGGGTGGCCGGTACCGGCACCGACACCAATCCGCACCGGATCTTCAACCCGACGGTGCAGGGAACCCGCTTCGACCCCGACGGTGACTACGTGCGCCGCTACGTGCCCGAGCTGCGCGCGGTCCACGGTGGTGCCGTCCACGATCCGGAGCCCAAGGTCCGCCGCGCGTACGACTACCCCGATCCCATCGTCGACCACCGCGAGGCCATCGCCGAGTACAAGGCCCGGAAGGCCGCCCCCCGATGACGAACCTGCGGCGGCAGAGTCGACATATTCGCCTCTTGCGACGCAGGTTCGGGAGGCGGACCGGGGTGGAGGTCGGTCAGCCCTCGGCGATGGTGCCGACGAACTGCTGGAGCTGGCGGAGGTTGCGGCACTCGAAGACGCCGTCGCAGTACTTGCCGTACTCGGAGACGATCGAGTCGCCGGTGTCCCAGTAGCCGCGCGGCTCGGGGTCGAGCCAGTAGACGTGGCGGCCGCGCTTGCGCATCTCGTCGACGACCCACGCCTCCGACGTGTGGTAGTTGTTGCGCGTGTCACCGAGCAGGATGATCGAGGTCTTGGGCGTGATCTCGTGGTAGTGGCGTTGGTGCCACACCTCGAACGTGTGGCCGTAGTCGGAGTGACCGTCGACCCACACGACGTCGGCCTCGGTGTTGACCCGCTGCACGGCCTCGGTGACGTCGTCGGACTCCTGGAAGTACCGTGTGACCTCGTCGATGCCGTCGATGAACACCCACGACCGCACCTTCGAGAACTGGCTCGCCATCGTGTAGACGAACTGCAACGTGAAGCGGGCGAAGCTGGCGACCGACCCGGAGATGTCGGCGACGACCATGATCTCCGGCTTCGACGGGTGGGGGTTCTTGAACTTGGGATCGGCCGGCACGCCGCCGTACGACAGCGATTCGCGGATCGTCTTGCGGAAGTCGAGGTGGCCGCGGTGGCGACGCCGCCGCCGCTGCGCGAGCCGCGCGGCCATCGCACGTGTCAACGGGTAGACGGCCTGTTGCAGCGCGAGCATCTCCTCCCGCGATGCGTGCATGAACTCGATGTCCTCGGGCAGCGGCTTGCGCAGCGTGCGCGCCATCGCCTCGACGCCGCGGTCGGCGACGAGCCGGCGACGGATCTCCTCCTCGATGAGCTCGCGCAGCTCCTTCAGGCGGGCCTGGAACTCCTCGTGGGCGAGGCGGTCGGCGAGCTCGCCCTCGTCGATCTCGCCCCGCTCGCGCGCCTGGTCCATGAGGCGCTGCTGCAGATCGTCGAGGTCGAGCTGCCGGAGCGTGCGGTACAGGTAGTAGGTGCCACCGACCGGCCGGCCCGGCTCCATCCCGGCGAACTGCTGGACCGCGGCCGCCGCCAGGCGCCGGAGCGCCTCGCGGTCCATCTTCTGGAGCGCGTTGAGCAGCATCGCCGCCAGCTCCTCGCGCGACATCGGCTCGCCGCCGGCGCCGCCCTGCGCCTGGCCGTCCTGCAGCGCGCCCTCCTCGAAGTCGGCGGCGTCGGCGTCGGTGTTGGCGTCGCCCTCGACCCCGGCGCTGAACAGCGAGAAGTAGACCTCGAAGACGGTCTCGAACGCGCGCTGGTGGCGCTCGTGCTTGACCAGCGTCGCGCTCAGCACCGATTTGAACATCTCGCGGTCGTCGATCGGGATGTACCCGATCGCGCGCATCGCGTCGAGGTTCTCCGTCATCGACACGGGCAGCCCGGCGGTGCGCAGCTCGTGGACGAACCCCTGGAGGACGTCGAGCAACGAGAGCGATGCCGACGACGGTGCGGCGGCCGTGCTCAGACCGCGCCGCCCGGTTCCGGCACCTGCAGCTCCTTGCGGGCCTTGGTGATGTCGGACTGGTACTTGAGCAGCACGTGCAGCGTCTCGCCGATGACCTCGGGGTCGATCTGGGACTTCCCGAGGAACAACAGGGTGCGGGCCCAGTCGATGGTCTCCGAGATCGACGGCGCCTTCTTCAGCTCGAGCGCGCGGATCGACCGCACGACGCGCGCGATCTGATCGGCGAGCTGCTCGTCGATCTCGGGCACACGCACCCGCACGATGTCCTTCTCGCGCTCGATGTCGGGGTAGTCGATGTGGAGGTAGAGGCAACGCCGCTTCAGCGCCTCCGACAGCTCTCGGGTGTTGTTCGACGTGAGCAGCACGATCGGCCGCTGCGACGCACCCACGATGGTGCCGAGCTCGGGGATCGACACCTGGAAGTCGGACAGCACCTCGAGCAGGAGCGCCTCGGTCTCGATCTCGACGCGGTCGACCTCGTCGATGAGGAGCACGACCGGCTCCTCGGAGCGGATCGCCTCGAGCAGCGGACGGGTGAGCAGGAACGGCTCGGAGAAGATGTCGGACTCGACGTCCTCCCAGTCGGAGTCGTGGCCCTTGTCGACCTGGATGCGCAGGAGCTGCTTCTTGTAGTTCCACTCGTACAGCGCCTTGGCCTCGTCGAGACCCTCGTAGCACTGGAGCCGGATGAGCCGGGCGCCGGTGACCTCGGCGATGCCCTTGGCCAGCTCGGTCTTGCCGACGCCCGCAGGGCCCTCGACCAGCACCGGCTTCTCCAGGCGATCGGCGAGGAACACGACGCCGGAGATGGCGGCGTCGGCGAGGTAGTCGGCGCCGCGCAGCCGCGCGGTGACGTCGTCGACCGATTCGAATCGTTCAGCCATAAGGGAGTGGTCTAGTCGCGGATCTGGCCGTCGCCCCAGACGACGTACTTGTAGGTGGTGAGCTCCCGCAGGGCCATCGGGCCCCGCGCGTGGAGCTTCTGCGTGGAGATGCCGATCTCGGCGCCGAAGCCGAACTCGGCGCCGTCGGTGAAGCGGGTCGACGCGTTCACCACGACGGTGCCGGCGTCGACCGCGTCGGTGAACCGCTCGGCGGCGGCGAGGTCGCGGGTGAGGATCGCCTCGGTGTGTCCGGAGCCGAACCGGTTGACGTGCTCGATGGCGGCGTCGATCGACGGCACGACGGCGACGCTCATCTTCAGCGCCAGGAACTCGCGGCCGAAGTCGTCGTCGGTCGCCTCCCCCATCGTGGCGACGCGGGCCCGCGCACCGGCGTCGCCGACCAGCTCGACGCCCTGCTCGACCAGCGCGTCGCTGACCGCGCGGCAGGAACGGTCGGCCACCGCCTCGTGCACGAGGAGCGACTCGGCCGCGTTGCACACGCTCGGACGCTGGGTCTTGGCGTTGACGCACGATGTCGAGCGCGGTGTCGAGATCGGCCGGACGCGTCGACGTAGACGTGGCAGTTGCCGTCGCCGTCGATGATCACGGGCACGGTGGCGTGGTCGCGGATGCTCTGGATCAGCGCCGGCGCCACCCCGCGGGATCAGGCAGTCGACCACGTCGGTGAGCTGCATGAGCTCGACCGCGGCCTCGTGGCGGACGTCGTCGACGAGCAGCACCGCGTCGGCCGGGAGCCCGGCCTTGGTGAGGCCGTCGCGCAGCACCTCGGCGATCGCCAGGTTCGAACGCAGGGCGGTCGCCGATCCCGCGCAGGATGGCCGCGTTGCCCGACTTCAGGCAGATCCCGGCGGCGTCGCTGGTGACGTTGGGACGGTTCTCGTAGATGATCGCCACGACGCCGAGCGGCACCCGCAGCTGCTCGATGCGCAAGCCGTTGGGACGCCGCCACCCGTCGAGCACCTCGCCGATCGGGTCCGGGCAGCGCGGCGACGGCGCGGAGCCCGTCGGCCATGCCGGCGATCCGGGCGTCGGTGAGGCGCAGGCGGTCGAGCGGGCCGGGCTCCATCCCCTCGGCTTCGGCGGCGTCGAGGTCGATCCGGTTGGCCGCGAGGACCTCGCCGGCGCGCTCGACGAGGAGGTCGGCCGCGGCGAGCAGGGCGGCGTTCTTCTCGGCGGTCGACGCCGCCGCCAGGACGCCGGGCCGCGGCGTGCGCCCGGCGCCCCAGCTCGGGCACGGGAGTCGGCGCGGACATGCGGGCGAGTGTAACCCCGACCCCCGAGTTCGGGCCGCCGGAGGATCCGGAGCTTCCGGCCGGCATTCGGGAGGGGTGAGGCCGTGTCGCCCGCCAGCCGCGCATCCACCGGTTGCCCGGGGGTGCTGCGGCCGAGGCGACCCGGCCTCACCTTCCTCCCGCTCCTCGTCGACCGCCGAAGCCCTCCGGAGAGGACTCTCCCCCCGCCGGTCGACGACGAGCTCGTGAGGCAAGAGTGTGACGGAACCGGGGAGCACGCGCGCAAGAGCGGGTGCGCCCAAATTCCCGGACCGGGCGCTCAGGTGGGCAGCACCACGAGGTCGTCGCGGTGGACGACCTCGTGGGGCAGGCCCTCGGGGAGGTCTGACGTCCGGCGGCCGGCGACGCTTCGCAGCACGCCCGCGGGGTAGCTGACCAGCCCTTTCGCGAACGGCACCCCGGTGCCGTCGACGATCTCGACCGCGTCGTCGGCCTCGAACCCGCCCTCCACCCCCCGCACCCCGGCCGGCAGCAGAGAGCGGTTGTCCGAACACAGCGCGCGGCGGGCGCCGTCGTCGACCACGACCCGCCCGGCGGCAGCCCGGGCGAAGGCGATCCACAGCTTGCGGCTCGACAGGCGCTCGGGCCGGGGCAGCACGACGGTCCCCACCGCCCGCCCGGCGACCGCGTCGCGCACGACGTCGGGGGCGTCGGCGGCCGCGATGACCGCCCGCACGCCCGACCACGCCGCGATCTTCGCCGCCGCCAGCTTCGTGGCCATGCCCGCCACTCCCCCGGTCGGTGCCGGTGCCGCCGGCGAGCGCCTCGAGCGCGGCATCGACCTCGACGATCTCCTCGATCAGGGACGCGCCGGCGTCGAGGCGGGGGTCGGCGGTGAACAGTCCCGGCGTGTCGGTGAGCAGCACGAGCACGTCGGCGCCCACCAGGTGCGACACGAGCGCGGCGAGCCGGTCGTTGTCGCCGTAGCGGATCTCGTCGTCGGCGATGGTGTCGTTCTCGTTGACGACCGGCACCACGCCGAGGTCGAGCAGCCGCCGCAGGGTCTCGCGCGCGTGCAGGTACTGCGTGCGCACCCCGAAGTCGTGCGGGGTGAGCAGCACCTGGCCGGCGAGCAGTCCGTGCCCGGCCAGGATCGCGCCGAAGCGCTCCATCAGCAGGGGCTGACCGACCGCGGCGACCGCCTGCAGCGTGCCGACGTCGGCCGGGCGTGTGGTCAGGCCCAGCGCCGGCAGCCCGGCCGCGATCGCACCCGAGCACACGAGCACGACCTCGTGGCCGTCGGCGCGCGCGTCGGCCAGCTCGCGACAGAGCTTCAGCAGCGACGCCTCGTCGAGCTCGCCTCGCTCCGACGTGATCGACGACGTGCCGACCTTGACGACAACAGTCGCCATCTCTACGGTCGACTCCGCTGTGTCGTCCCGCTCATCCGAGCACTCCTCCGCTGCGTCTCCATCAGCCGATCCCCTCGAAGTAGTCGAGCTCGACCGGCCCGATGCGCACGAGGTCGCCCTCACGCGCACCGGCGCGGGCCAGCGCCCGCTCGACCCCCATCTTGCGCAGGCGGTGCTGGACGTACTCCATCGCCTCGACGTTGGTGAGGTCGGCCATGGCGACGACCCGCTCGGCGTTGCGGCCGGTCACCCGCCAGGCGCCGTCGTCGTCGCGCACGACGCGAACCCTTCCTCGGCGGGGCGGAGCACCACGAACGGCTCCGGCTCGGGCTCGTCGGCGCGCGCCTCGCCGACGAGCGTGCCGAGGCGGCCGAGCAGGACGTCGAGGCCCTGCCGCGTGACGGCCGAGATCTCGATGCCGTCGCCGTCCTCCGGGAGGTCGGCGTCGAGCTCGAGGGCGACGTCGGCCTTGCGAGCCGACGACCAGGCGCGGCCGCTCGAGCAGCTCGGGCCGGTAGCGGCCGAGCTCGTCGAGCAGCACCCGCTCCTGCTCCTCGGGCTCGCGCTCGTCGACTGCTGCGAGGTCGAGCAGCAGCACGAGCACCCGAGCGCGTTCGACGTGGCGGAGGAACTGGTGACCCAGGCCGCGCCCCTCGGCCGCACCCTCGATCAGGCCCGGGATGTCGGCGACCACGAACTCGTGGTCGCGGAAGCGCACCACGCCGAGGTTGGGCTCGAGCGTGGTGAACGGGTAGTCGGCGATCTTGGGCTTGGCCGCGCTGATCGCGGCGATCAAGCGTCGACTTCCCGGCGTTCGGGAAGCCGACCGAGCGCGGCGTCGGCGAGCAGCTTGACCTCGAGGCGCAGCCAGTGCTCCTCGCCGTACTCGCCCTGCTCGGCGAAGCCCGGCGCCCGGCCGCGCGTTCGAGAGGAAGCGGGCGTTGCCACGCCCGCCGCGGCCGCCGTGGGCCGCCAGGTAGCGGTCGCCGTGGCGAACGAGGTCGGCGAGCAGCTCGCCGTCGCGGGTCTTCACCTGCGTGCCCTCGGGCACGGTCACGACGAGGTCGGATCCGCTCGACCCGTGGCGCTTGTTGCCGGAGCCGTGCTTGCCCGATTCGGCGCGCCGGTGCGGATGGTCGCGGAACGCGAGCAGCGACGCCACGTTGCGGTCGGCCTGCACGTACACGTCGCCGCCGGACCCGCCGTCGCCGCCGTCGGGACCACCCTTGGGCACGTGGGCCTCACGGCGGAACGACACCGCGCCCGCGCCGCCGTCGCCACCGCGCAGGTTGACCTGGACGACGTCGACGAACGACGACATGCGAGCAGCCTACGGACGGCGCGGCTCGCGCGCCGGGCGGACTTACTCCGCCGCGGCGGCGGGGATGATGTCGACGAGCTTGCGGCCCTTGCGGTGGCCGAACTGCACGACGCCGTTCGCGGTGGCGAACAGCGTGTCGTCGCTGCCCTTGCCGACGTTCTCGCCGGGGTGGAACCGCGTGCCGCGCTGGCGCACGATGATCGTGCCCGCGTGCACCTCGGTGCCGCTGTAGACCTTCACGCCGAGCCGCTGCGCGTTCGAGTCGCGGCCGTTGCGCGAGGACGCGGCGCCCTTCTTCTTCGACATGGTGCGCTCCCTACTTCTTCGCGCCCGCCGGCGTGATCCCCATGATCTCGATGACCGAGAGGTCCTGGCGGTGGCCGTAGCGGCGGCGGTTGTTGCTCTTGGGCTTGTAGATGAACCCGTCGATCTTCGGGCCGCGGATGGCGCCGACCACGCGGGCCTTCACCACCGCGCCGTCGAGCTGGGCGGGCGTGGCGAGCACGGTCTCGCCGTCGACCACGAGGATCGGGGCGAGCTCGACCTCACTGCCCGTCGTCGAGGCCGAGGCGCTCGACCTCGAGCTGCTCACCGGCCTCGACCTTGTACTGCTTGCCGCCGGTGCGGATGACTGCGTACATGCGCGGAAACCCCTCGAAAAGCGTTGCGGGAACCAGTTGATGCTAGTCCAGTCGACTCGCAGCAGGGCCTCGTCGAGGACGAACCCCCGGCCCTTGCAGGTGGGGCAGGTCTCGCTGAACGACTCCACCAGACCCTCGGAGACGCGCTTGCGGGTCATCTCGACCAGGCCGAGCTCCGACATCTCGAACGCCTGGGTGCGGGTCTTGTCGCGGGCGAGCGCGTCGCGGAACGACCCGCATCGTCTCGTCACGGTTGGCCTTGATCTCCATGTCGATGAAGTCGATGACGATGATCCCGCCGATGTCGCGGAGCCGGAGCTGCCGGGCGACCTCCTCGGCCGCCTCGAGGTTGTTGCGGAAGACCGTCTCCTCGAGGTTCGACTTGCCGACGTTCTTGCCGGTGTTGACGTCGATGACGGTGAGCGCCTCGGTGCGCTCGATGATGAGCGAGCCCCCCGACGGCAGCCACACCTTGCGGTCGAGCGCCTTGAGCAGCTGCTCGTGAGACGTGGAAGCGCTCGAAGATCGGGAGCCCCTCCTCCTCGGCGTCGTAGAACTCGACCCGCTCGGCGAGCTCGGGCGCGATCGCCTCGACGTAGTTCTTGCGTCTCCTCGTAGAGGGCGCGGTCGTCGATGACGATGCCGCGGTACTCCTTGGTGAACTCCTCGCGGATGAGCCGCAGCACGAGCGGCGGGCTCCTGGTAGAGGAGCTTCGCCTGCTTCGACTGGTTGGCCAGCGCCGAGATCTGCTCCCACTGGTTGCGGAGGCGCCGGACGTCGCGCTCGAGCTCTTCGGTGGTGGCACCCTCGGCGGCGGTGCGCACGATGAGGCCGGCGTCGTTCGGACGGATCCCGTCGAGCACCTTGCGCAGGCGCTTGCGCTCGTCGTCGGGCAGGCGCTTCGAGATGCCGTAGGTCTCCGGCTCGCCCGGCACCATCACGAGGAAGCGCCCGGCGAGGCTGACCTCCTGGGTGAGGCGCGCGCCCTTGTGCGCGATCGGGTTCTTGGTCACCTGCACGGTGATCATCTGCCCGTTCTTGAGCATGCGCTCGATCTTGGGCTTGTTCCCGCCCTCGACGTCGCCCTTGTCGAAGGCGACGTCGCCGCGGTAGAGGACGCCGTTCTTCGGGGTGCCGATGTCGACGAACGCGGCCTCCATGCCGGGGAGCACGTTCTGCACCCGGCCGAAGTAGATGTTGCCGTCGATCGACTCGTTGCCGGTGGGGGTGGCCAGCGAGTGCTCGACCAGGCTGCGTCCCTCGAGCACGGCGATGTGGGTGTGGCCGCCGTCTTCCACGTGCACGCACATGAGGTACCGGCCCGCGGGACGGCCCTTGCGCGTGCGGCCGCGCCGCCGTTCGAGGATGTCGTCGTCGAGCGCGGCCATCGGTACCTCGCCGACCCCCAGATCGGCGTGCACGACGTCGTCGCGGCGAGGTTGCTGCTGGCGACCGCCACCGGCGTTGCCGGGCGAGGTACCGGCCGGGCTGGTGGTCCCGGTGGCGCCGCCGCCACCGGCACCGGCACCGGCACCGCCCCTCCCCCGACCGCGGCCGCCGCGGCGACGACGGCGCTTGGGTGCGCTCCCGGGTTCACCGTTGGTCGACGCGGCCGCGCCTTCGGACACGGGACCGGCGGGCGCCGGGCGCGAGTCGCCGATGCGGGGCTTCGGCGCGGGCTTGGAGTCGTCCACCCGGGGCCGGGGGGTGTGGGTCAGGCCCGCCTCCTCGAGCGCCACGTCGGCGACGTCGTCGGTGGTCAGCCCGCGGTCGGCCGCCGCGTCGTTGTAGTCGTGACCGAGGTTGATCTCTTCGTCGTCGTCGCCCTCGTCGTCGTCGGTGCCGGCCGCGGTCCCGGCGCCGGCGGCTCCGGTACCGGGCTTGCGGCGGTTGCGACCACCGCGCGATCCGCGCCGGCGACGCCGCTTCGGCTGACCGTCGGGCCCCAGCGCGGGGGCGCCACCCTCGACGTCGCCCGGTCGGGACGACCCGGCACTCGATTCGGTGCCCGCATCCGCCGCATCGTCGGACGATGCGGTCAGGGGGCGCGCCGCGGCCGTGGTGGTGCGGGCGGAAGGTTCGGGAGCGGGAGTTGCTGCAGGCGCAGGTGCGGATTCGGCAGCCGGCGGCTCAGGGACGGCAGCGGGCGTGGTGGTCGGGCCGGTGGCGGTGGCCGCCTCCGGGATCGTCTCGTCGGACATCGGTTCCTTCTCTCATGATGCGCTCACCTCGAGGGCGGGCGCGAACGCGTCGGCGGCCAGCGGTTCCAGCCGCGCGCCGCCGTGTTCGATCCATTGGGATGTTCTCAGGACGCGGTGCTCGGTGAGGCCGACGCCGACGAACGAGTCGAGGGCATCGAGCACCTCACGGGGTCGGGCACCGCGGGATTGCGTCAACAGGGTGAGCTCGAGCACGGGCGTGGCGCCGTCGTGGCCGACCTCGATGTTGCGGAGCGCGGGACGGAGGTCGTCCACGCTCTCCTTGCCCTTCCGGGTGCGGGTCACCATCAGCTCGCCGCACGCCAACGCGCGCGCCGCAGCCGTGCCGAGCACTGCATCCGGGACGGGCCGGCCGAGGCCGTCGACGGCCTCGACCCGGTACTGGACTTCGGTGATCGATTCCTGGAGCGCGGGGGCTCGTTCGACGAGCCGCACCGCGCCGGTGGCGGGCATGCCGTCGGGCAGAGCCGGGGTGAGACGTTCGGCGAGGGCCTCGGTGTCGACGGCATCGGTGAGCTCGACGTCGAGGTATTCGGCCTCGCTCTCGTGGCCCACCGACAGCGCGAGCCCGAAGCTGACCTTGGGGCGGGGGGAGAAGCCCTCGGTGAAGGCGAGTGGCAGCTGTTCGATGCGGAAGGCGCGCTCGAGGGCGCGGGCGACGTCGCGAGCCGAGATGAACCGCACCTTGCCCCGCTTGGCGAAGCGGATCCGCACCGGGAATCCCTGGTCGCCCCTCATCGGGTGATCAGCTCCACGGGGACCGAGATCGTCGGCTCGCGCCCGAACCCGAGGCCCTGGCCGGTGCCCTGGCTCCCGCCGGCGGGCGGGACGGCCGACGCCACGACATGCTCGAGCGCGTAGTCGGTGCACACCCCGCAGTCGTAGCACGGGGTCCACCGACAATCGGGGAGCCCGTGCGCCGCCAACGCGTCCTGCCAGTCGTTCCACAGGAAATCGCGATGGAGACCGGCGGCGATGTGGTCCCAGGGGAGGATCTCGTCCTCGGTGCGGTGCCGGGTGACGTACCAGTCGGGGTCGAGGCCCTCGGCCGCCATCGCGTCGAGCCAGCGGTCGAGCTGGAAGCGCTCGCTCCACTCCTGGAACGTGCCCCCGGCGCGCCACACCCGCTCGATGACGCGCCCGATGCGGCGGTCGCCCCGGCTGGCGATGCCCTCGGCGTAGGTCGCGGCGGGATCGTGCCAACGGATCGTGGCGCCCGAGCGCTTGAGGTCGTCGCGCAGCATCCCCACCTTGCGTTGCAGCTCCCGGACGCTGTTCTGCCCGAACCACTGGAACGGCGTGTGCGCCTTCGGCACGAAGCCGCCGACGGAGGCGGTGGCGCTGGCCTTCTTCGTGTACTTGCGCCCGACCTTCACGACCTCGCGCGCCAGCTCGGCGATCCCGAGCGTGTCCTCGTCCATCTCGGTGGGCAGACCGATCAGGAAGTAGAGCTTCACCCGCTGCCAGCCCTGGGAGTACGCGCCCTCGACGGCCGCGTAGAGGTCGTCGTCGGTGATGAGCTTGTTGATCACCTGCCGCACCCGCCAGGTGCCACCCTCGGGGGCGAACGTGAGCCCGGTGCGGCGGATCTTCTGGATCTCGCTGGCGATCCCGACCGTGAACGCGTCGACCCGCAACGACGGCAGCGACAATCCGACGTTGCCGCAGCCCTGTTGCTCGTTGACGAGGCCGGCGACGAGCCCGTCGATGCCGGAGAAGTCGGCGGTGGAGAGCGAGGTGAGCGCGACCTCGTCGTAGCCCGTCCGCCGCAGTCCGTCCTGCACCATGGTCCGCACCTGGTCGGCGGGGCGCTCGCGCACGGGGCGGGTGATCATCCCCGCCTGGCAGAACCGGCAGCCGCGTGTGCAACCGCGGAACACCTCGACGTTGAGGCGGTCGTGCACCACCTCGATGAGGGGCACGAGCTGGTTCTTCGGGTAGGGCCACTCACCGAGGTCGGCGACGGTGCGCTTGTCGACCCGGTCGGGCACCTCGGGGAACCGCGGACGCACCTCGGCGATGAACGGGCCGTCGTAGTCGACGTCGTACATCGACGGCACGTAGACGCCGGGGATCGTCGCCAGCTCGCGCAAGACGCCCTCGCGGGCGGTGCGCCCGGAGCGCTTCCACGCGCCGACCACCTCGGTGATCTCGCCGACCGCTTCCTCGCCGTCGCCGATGACGAACGCGTCGACGAAGTCGGCCATCGGCTCGGGGTTGAACGCGCAGTGGCCGCCGACGATCACGAGCGGATGCTCCGGCCGGCGCTGCTCGGCCCGCACCGGCACGCCGGCGAGGTCGAGGCACTCGAGCACGTTGGTGTACACGAGCTCGGCGGCGAGACCGAAGGCGAACACGTCGAAGTCGCCGGCGGCGTGGTGGGTGTCGACCGAGAACAACGGCACCGAGGCCGCCCGCATCTCCGCGTTCATGTCGACCCAGGGCGCGTAGGCGCGTTCGGCCAATGCGTCGTCACGTTCGTTGAGGATCTCGTAGAGGATCTGGAGCCCCTGGTTGGGTAGCCCGATCTCGTACGTATCGGGATAGACGAGGAGCCAGGAGGTGCTGGACGGCCGGTGCTCCGGCCGGAGGCTGCCCCGCTCCATTCCGATGTAGCGAGCAGGCTTCTCGACCCTGGCCAGTAGGGGCTCGACCCTCGGCCACAGGTTTGACATTCAGGGGGATCCTACCAGCCGGCCGATTTCGCTCGATCTCTCGATCGCTAGCTGAAGCGCCGCATCGAGACGTTGGCGACCAGACCGACACAGGCGAAGGTCGTGATCAACGACGAACCGCCGTAGCTCATGAAGGGCAGGGGGATCCCGGTGACCGGCATGATCCCCATGGTCATGCCGATGTTCTCGAACATCTGGAAGGCCAGCATCGCGAGCACGCCGACGCAGACGAGCGCGCCGAAGTAGTCCCGCGACAACCGGGCAGTTCGCCAGGTGCGCCACAGCACGATGGCGAACAGCGCCAGGAGCACCACCGCGCCCACGAACCCGAGCTCCTCCCCCACCGCGGTGAAGATGAAGTCGGTGTGCTGCTCCGGGACGAAGCCGCCCTGGGTCTGGGATCCCTGCTCCAGTCCCTCGCCGGTGAGCCGGCCGTGGGCGATGGTCCGGGTCGACTGCTGCTGGTTGTACGCGGTGCCCTGGCTGGTGCCGCTCTCCGGGTCGAGGAACGTCGTCAGGCGGTCGAGCTGGTACTGCTTGAGGAGGCCGAGCCCGACCACCGCGTAGACACCGGTGACGGCGAGGAGCCCGAGCACCGTCAGCTGCTTCCCGCTCACCCCCGCCATCGCCAGGATCGCCACGACGACCACCGCGATCACCAGCACGGTCCCGAGGTCGGGCTGGAGCAGGACCAGACCGATCGGCACGCTCACCAGGCCGATGATCACGGTCAGGCGCCACGCGTCGAACTCGCCGCGGAACTGGGTGCAGTAGCCCGCCAGCGCCACGATGATGCCGAACTTCGCGAGCTCCGACGGTTGCAGCGTGAACCCGCCCGGCAGCTGGAACCAGGCCTGGTGGCCCTTGATGTTCGAGCCCACGGGCGCGAGCACGGCGACGAGCAGGAAGACGGTGCCGCCGTAGAACACCATCGCGAGCTCGCGCATGCGCCGGTAGTCGATGCACAGCACGACGATCATGGCGACGAACCCGATCACGGCGAACAGCGCCTGGCGCTTCACGAAGTAGTACGGGTCGCCGGGGATGCGCTGGTGGGTGGTCGAGTAGACCATCAGCAGCCCGAGCGCGGTGATCGCCAGCACCGAGCCCACGAGCAGCCAGTCGAAGTGGCGGAGGGGCGACGCCTCGAGCCGCGACGGCTCGCCGAGTCCCCTGCGCTGCTGGGCGCGGGCGATGCGGCTCGGGTTGATCGTCGACATCAGTTGCTCTGCTCTTCGGGCGTGGGCGGCGCGATGACGACGGGCGGCGGGGTCGCCGCCGGGTCGTTCAGGTTGAGGAAGTCGATGACCCGGCGCACGATCGGCGCGGCGACGTTGGCGCCGAAGCCACCCTGCTCGACCATGGCCACGATCACGTACTGCGGGAAGGCGGGGTCGTTGGCGGGATTGGTGATCGCGGCGAACCACGACGTGTCGGCGTTGGGCTTTCGCTCGGCGGTGCCCGTCTTGCCGATCACGGGCACGCCGACGTAGTCGCTGAACGCGCCGGACGCGGTGCCGCGCCCGTCGGTGATCACGCCCGCGAGCCCGGCCTCGATGGGCCCGCGCACCTCGGGAGTGAGCCCAGTGGTCCGCTTCACCTGCGGATCGATGGCGGTCACGATCTTCCCGAGCTGGCCGGGCGGGAGGCCGGCGCTGTTGTCGGTGACCGCGTCGACCAGGCGCGGCTGGAACAACGTGCCGCCGTTGGCGAACGCGGCGTACGCGTTCGCGAGCTGCAACGGCGTGACGAGCACGTCGCCCTGGCCGACCGCGAGGCTCGCGCTGTCACCCCGGCGCCAGAACTGGTTGTCGACGTCGTTGGGGTTGAGCTTCACCCGGTACTCGTGGTTCGGGACGACCCCGGACTGGTCGCCGAGACCGATGCCGGTCTGCTCGCCGAACCCGTACGTGCTGGCGGTGTGCTGGATCGCGTTGCCGAGGGGGTGCTCGGCGTCGGTCAGCTTGTCGCCGGCGAGGTCGCACCCGGTGCAGCCCTCCTTGGCCTGGCCCTCGTCGCGGTAGGCGTTCCAGAACTCGTTGCCGATCTTGTAGAAGTAGACGTCGCTGGAGACCGTGAGCGCGCTCGGGAGGTCGACGCTGCCGAGCACCGCGCCGCCGGCGTTGCATCGCTCCTCGTCGTTCCCGAAGTGGAAGCAGCCGTCCGGGTAGTCCGACCACGTGTAGCCGGGGCCTCCCTCGAACAGGCCGCTCTGCAACATGGCGATCGAGGTGATCGTCTTGAACGTCGAGCCGGGCGCGTAGGCGTTGAGCGCGCGGTTGATGAGCGGCTTGTTGGGGTCCTGGAAGTACTTGTCGGCGTTGCCCGAGATGAAGTCGTTGGGATCGAAGCTCGGATTCGACGCCATCGCCACCACCGATCCGGTGCGGGCGTCGAGCACCACGACCGCGCCGGCGTTGGCCGGGTAGTAGTTGCCGTTGTCGGGGTCGACCAACGTGCGGGCACCGTCCATCCCCTGCGTCAGGGACTCCTCGGCGATGTGCTGCGTCGGCAGGTCGACGGTGAGTCGCACGTCGTGCCCGGCTTGGGGCTGCTTCACGGTGACGACATCGACCGCACGGCTCTGGTTGTCGACCTCGACCTTGTCCTTGCCCGGCTCGCCTCGGAGCTCCGATTCGAACATCTGCTCGACGCCGGTCTTCCCGATCGTGTCGGTGCTCTGGTAGTCGTCGCCGCGGTGGGCGGCGAGCTCGTCGGCGTTGATCTGCCCCACGTAGCCGAGGAGGTCGGCGGCCTGGAATCCGGCCGGGTAGCGCCGCTCGGCGGTGCGGGTCACCGACACCTCCGGGTACAGGTCGCGGTGCTCCATGACGTCGACCGCGGTCTCCAGGCTCACGTTCTTCGCCACCGGCACCGGGACGAACGATTCGTACTGCGTGTTGTCGATGAGCCGGTCGATCTCGGCGGCGTCCTTGCCCAGGAGCCGACCCAGGTTCACCTGCAGCGTCGCCCGTTCCGCCGCGCTGAGCTGCTGGCGGTCGACGGTGAGCGTCGTCACCGGCACGGTCTCGGCCAGCGCGATGCCATTGCGGTCGTACACCGTCCCCCGCACCGCCGGGACCTGCACGAAGCGGTCGCCCTGGCGCTGCGCGGCGACCGCCAGCTGCTCGCCCCCGGTGACCTGCAGGAACCAGAGCCGGGTCAGGAGCCCGGCGAAGAGGGCCATGACGATCACGCCGATCACGGCGAGCCGGCGCCGGCTGTTGGGCTCGGTCATGGCGTCACGACGGCGGCTCGGCGGGACGTCACGGGCGCCCAGTCTCGTCGACGGGGATCCGATCCGGGCGTCACCCGCGGACCCGCCAGGCGCCCGACCGCTCGTCGCGGCGCGCGACCCGGCGCACGACCGGGAAGACCAACACCGCGATCACCGCGTCGTAGACCGAAGCGATGAGCACGATGCGCAGGCTGTCGAAGGACAGGAAGCCGGGCTGCCCCACGACCGCGCCCGCGGTGATGAACACGAGGCCGCCGAAGAACCCGCCGACGAAGCCGAGGATCGGCGCCAACCACGGCGTGGTGCGGACCACACCGGCCTGGAACACGCCGACCGCGTACCCGGTGATCGCGAACGACATCGCGGAGAGGCCCAACGGCGTGGTCAGGAAGAGGTCGACGGCGAGGCCCATGAGGAAGCCGAAGATCGCGCCGGTGTCGGCGCCGTCCTCGTAGGCCACGGCCAGGACGGCGACGAGTCCGATGTCGGGACCCACGCCGTCGATGCGGAGGTGCGTGAACAGCGTCGTCTGCAGGACGACGCACACGATGATGACGAGCCCGAGGCGGATGCGGCGGATCACGGGACCGGCACCGGCGGGTACTTGAGGACCTTCACGAACGTGAGCGCGTCGAGATCGACCACGGGTCGGAGCTCGGCGTCGCGCGCGATCGTGCCGCCGACCGCCACCTTGCGCACGACGGTGCCGACGACGAGGTTCTTCGGGAACGACTCGGTCGCGAGGTCGAGTGTCACCGCCACGTCGCCGGGCTTCAACGACGTCGACGGCGCCGAACCGTCGACGATGATCGAGAACTTGAGGAGCCCGCTGTTCGCCTGACCCGACGCGGTGCCCTTCGGACCGAACCCTTCGCCCTCCACGAGCTGCGCGCCGACGCCGAAGTTGCGGTCGTCGAGTCGACGCACGATCGCGCGCGACTTCGACACCGACACGACCTGACCGACGAGCGCGGCACCGTTGCTGTCGCCGACCACGACCGGCATCGACTTCGCGATGCCCGAGCTGCTGCCCTTGCCGATCTCGAACGTGCGCTCGAAGTTGCCGGTCCCCTGCGAGATGACCTCGGCGGTCACCCCGGTGGAGTCGTCGATGGTCGGGAGGTCGGCCAGCTTGCGCAACTCGCTCAGCTCGGCCAACGATCCCTTCGCCGCCGCGATCTGGCTCCGGGCCGTGTCGAGCTGCTCGCGCAGGCGATCGTTCTCCGCCTGCAGCTCGTCGGCGCGCCCGAGGCCGTCGAACCAGTCGGTGACCGGGTTGATGACGTCGTCGGCGAGCGACTGCACCGGCGACACGACGTCCTGGGCGGCGGTGCGGGCGGAGTTGATGATCCCCGAGCCCCGTTCGTCCAGCGAGATGAGGGCCAGCGAGGTGATCACCAGCAGCACGAGCGTCAACCGTCGACGACGGTCATGCCGGTAGACGACCACGGTGCTCGCGCGCCCCTACGGGGACGGTCAGTCCTGGGGCGAGGAGCTCAGGACCTGCTGCAGCACGTCGAAGTTCTCGAGGCACTGACCCGACCCGAGGACCACCGAGTACAGCGGGTGCTTCGCCCGGTGCACCGGCATGCCGGTCTCGGCCTGGATCGCGTTCTCGATCCCGATGAGCTGTGAGCCGCCACCGGTGATGACGATTCCCCGCTCCATGATGTCGGCCGCGAGCTCGGGCGGCGTCTGGTCGAGGGTGACCTTCACCGAGTCGACGATCGACGCGGTGGGTTCCTCGACTGCCTCACGGATCTCGACGGTGGAGAGGACGATCGTCTTCGGAAGACCGGTGACGAGGTCGCGTCCGCGCACTTCGGCGTAGAGCTCCTCCTCGAGTGGCCATGCACTCGCGAGCTGCACCTTCACCTCTTCGGCGGTGCGCTCACCGAGTGCGAGCGAGTATTCGCGCTTCACGAAGTTGATGATCGCTTCGTCGAACTCGTCGCCGCCGACGCGGCTCGACTCGCTGACGACGATCCCACCCAGCGAGATCACCGCGACCTCGGTGGTGCCGCCACCGATGTCGACGATCATGTTGCCGGCCGGCTCGTGCACCGGGAGGCCGGCGCCGATGGCGGCGGCCATGGGCTCCTCGATGACCAGCACCGGCTTGCGGGCACCGGCGAACTCGGCAGCCTCCTGCACCGCACGCCGCTCGACGCCGGTGATGCCCGACGGGATGCAGATGACCATGCGGGGCTTCGCCCACTTGCGCTGGTGCACCCGCTGGATGAAGTAGCGGAGCATCTTCTCGCAGATGTCGAAGTCGGCGATGACGCCGTCCTTCAGCGGACGCACCGCTTCGATGTGGCCGGGCGTGCGCCCGAGCATGCGCTTCGCCTCCGTGCCCACGGCGAGGAGACGACCGTCGCGCGTGTTCATCGCGACGATGGACGGTTCGTCGAGCACGATGCCCTTGCCGCGCACGTAGACGAGCGTGTTCGCGGTCCCGAGGTCGACTGCCATGTCGCGGCCGACTACAGAGGAAAACCAGGGCTCAGGCACAGGGGAAGGATCTCCGGGGTGGGCTCGGTTCGCGACAGGCTAGCCGGGAGGCCCCGCGTTCGTCAGGCCTGCTCGGCTACGAACTGAGGTTCGGAAAGAAGAGCGAGATCTCGCGCGCGGCGGACTCGGGGCCGTCGGATCCGTGCACGAGGTTCTCGCCGGTCTCGAGCGCGAGGTCGCCCCGGATCGTCCCCGGCGCCGCCTCGCGGGGGTTGGTGACCCCCATGAGGCCGCGTACGACCTTCCAGGTGTCGTCGCCTCCCTCGATCACCATCGCCACCAGCGGGCTCCGGGTGATGAACGACACCAGGTCGCCGAAGAACGGCTTGTCGCGGTGCTCCTCGTAGTGCCTGCCGGCGAGGTCGGCGTCGATGGTGCGGAGGTCGAGGGCGACGATGGTGAGGCCCTTGCGTTCGATCCGGCTCACGATCTCGCCGACCAGGCCGCGCTCGACCGCGTCGGGCTTGCAGAGGAAGAGGGTACGGGTGCTCATGGGGCGCACAAGCTAGCGGACCACTCGGAGCCGCTTTCAGTCCACGAGCAAGGCCCGCGCCGGGCTCACCACGTAGAGCGAGCCGGTGACGACGACCTGCCCGTCGGGCGGTGTGACCCCGATCGCGAACGTCACCGCGTCGCGCACGTCGTCGATCACGTCGATGATCGCGCGGTCGATGCCGAGCTCGTCGGCAGCCTCGGCGACGACGTCCGCTGCCTGCCCGCGCGGGCTGTCGGGCCGGCAACAGACGAGTCGCGCGACGTCGCGCACGCCGAGCGCCTCCAGCATCTCGTGCGGCTCCTTCTCGCGCATCAACCCGACGACCAACGTGCGCGGCGAGTCGGCGAACTCCTCGACGAGTGCCGCACGCAACGAGCGCGCACCGGCGACGTTCTTCACGCCGTCGAGCAGGACGAGGGGTTGGTGCCCGACGACTTCGAGTCGACCGGGCGTCTCCACGTTCGCGAACGCGTCGGCGACGACTTCGGCATCCAGCGCGCGTCCGAGGAACGCTTCCGCCGCCGTCAACGCCAACGCGGCGTTGTCGGTCTGGTGCGCGCCGTGCAGGGCGAGGAACACGTCGTCGTAGGTGGCGAGCGGCGTGTAGAGATCGAGGACGCGACCGCCGAGGGCGAGCCGGTGATCGCGCACGCCGAAGTCGACGTCGCGCGCGGCGACCGACGCCGGGCCGCGGTCGAGGAAGTAGGGCATCAACGCCGGATCGGTCTCCCCGAGTACCAGGGCGGACCCCGGCTCGACGATGCCCGCCTTCTCGGCCGCGATGTCCTCGAGGGTCGGGCCGATGTACTCGACGTGGTCCATGCTGACGTTGGTGACCACCGCCACCGTCGCCTCGACCACGTTGGTGGCGTCACCGGTGCCGCCCAGCCCCACCTCGACCACGGCGACGTCGATGGCGTTGTCGCCGAACCACCGCAGCGCGGCGGCGGTGAGGATCTCGAAGTAGCTCGGGGCGTCGGGGAGGAGGTCCTCGACCGTCGCCACCGCCACGAGCAGGTCGTCGAGCTCCGGGTCGCCGATCGGGTCGCCGTTCCACACCATCCGCTCGTTCACGCGGGCCAGGTGGGGGCTCGTGTAGGAGCCCACGGACAGCCCCGCAGCCTCGAGGAGGGCCGCGGTCATCCTGACCGCCGACGTCTTGCCGTTGGTGCCGGTCACGTGGATGACGGGCACCTCGAGCTCGGGCGAGCCCAACAGCTCCATGAGCGGGCGCTCGCGCTCGACCGCCAGCAACCGCTTGCCGACCCCACCCCTCGCCGGCACCCCGACCCCGGTCTCGAGGTTGACGTGGGCGTCGAGCCAGGCGCGCGCCCGGCTCGGGTCGAGCGTCACTCCGGATCGACGAGCGTGACGTCGACCGAGAGCTCGTCGGCTTCGACCAGCTCGATGTCGCCGACGACGCGTCCCGCGTCGCGCACGTCGTCGAGCGCGGGTTCCAGGGCACGGAGAAGATCGGCCGGCGCGTGCACGGTCACCTGCGTCACCTCGGTGCGCATCGAGCGCTTCGCCTCGCTCTTGGCCTTACGGATCTCACCGAGCACCGCCGACGCCGCCGGGTAGATGGCGAGATCATCGGCGTCGAAGGCGCGGAGCTCGTCGTCCGACGGCCACGACGCGTGGTGGATCGAGCCGACGCGCCACCACGACCACACCTCTTCGGTCACGAACGGCATGTGGGGCGCGAACAGCCGCAGGAGCGAGTCGAGGGCGGCGGCGAGCGCGGCGCGCGCCGAGTCGGAACCGGCGTAGGCGCGACCCTTCACCAGCTCGAGGTAGTCGTCGCAGAAGCTCCAGAAGAACCGCTCGGTGGAATCGAGCGCGGCGGCGTAGTCGTACCCGTCGAACGATCCGGTCGTGCGTGGGTCACCAGCGCGGTCAGGGTGGCGAGCATCGAACGGTCGAGCGGCTCGGTGATCGCGTCGGCGCCCGGCGGGTCGTCACCGACGACCCCGAGCGCGAACTTCGACGCGTTGAGGATCTTGATCGCGAGCCGGCGCCCCACCTTCATCTGACCCTCGTCGACGGCGGTGTCGACACCCGGGCGTCCACTCGCGGCCCAGTAGCGCATCGCGTCGGCGCCGAACTGCCGGATCGGCTCCATGGGCGTGACCACGTTGCCCTTGCTCTTCGACATCTTCTTGCGATCGGGGTCGAGCACCCACCCGGAGATCGCGGCGTCGGTCCACGGGAGTGAGTCGAACTCGAAGTGCGCGCGCACGATCGTCGAGAACAGCCAGGTCCGGATGATCTCGAACGCCTGGGGACGCAGGTCCATCGGGAACACGCGGGAGAAGAGGTCGGGGTCGTCCTCCCAGCCGGCGGCGATCTCGGGGGTGAGCGACGAGGTCGCCCACGTGTCCATCACGTCGAGGTCGGCGACGAATCCGCCGGCCTTCCCGCGCTGGTCCTCGGTGAACCCGGCGGGCACGTCGCTCGTGGGGTCGATCGGCAGGCGGGCCTCGTCGGGGACGATCGGGTGGTCGTAGTCGACCTCGCCGGAGCCGTCGAGCGGGTACCAGAGCGGGAACGGCACGCCGAAGTAGCGCTGCCGGCTGATCAGCCAGTCGGAGTTGAGGCCTTCGACCCAGCTCTCGTACCGGCTGCGCATGTGCGCGGGATGCCACGACAGCTCACGTCCCGCGCGAGGAAGGCCTGGCGCAGCTCGGGATCGCGACCCCCGTTGCGGATGTACCACTGACGCGAGGACACGATCTCGAGCGGGCGGTCACCCCGCTCGTAGAACTTCACCGGGTGGGTGATCGGTTTCGGCGCGCCGACCAGCTCGTCGTGCTCGGCGAGCAGCTCGACGATGCGCGCCTGCGCCTGCTTGGCGGTCTTCCCCGCGAGCTCCGCGTAGCGCGCCTCGGCCTCGGGCGCGGCGGGGCCCCACTCGGGTGGTTCGGGCAGCAGGCGACCGTCACGGCCGATCGCGGTGCGGGTCGGGAGCTGCAGCTCACGCCACCACACCACGTCGGTGGTGTCACCGAAGGTGCAGATCATGGCGATGCCCGACCCCTTCTCGGGATCGGCGAGCGGGTGGGCGAGCACCGGCACCCGCACACCGAACAACGGCGTGGTGACCTCGTGCCCGAAACGCGGCGAGTAGCGCTCGTCGTCGGGGTGGGCCACCAGTGCGACGCACGCGGGGATCAGCTCGGGTCGGGTGGTCTCGATGACGACGTCGGCTTCGCCGTCGGTGCCACCGAAGCGCACGCCGTGGTACGCGCCGGGAAGCTCGCGGTCTTCCAGCTCCGCCTGCGACACCGCCATGCGGAAGTCGACGTCCCAGAGCGTCGGGGCCTCTGACTGGTAGGCCTCGTCGCGTGCGAGCATCCGCAGGAAGGCGCGCTGCGAGGCCCGGCGGGCGCGCTCACCGATGGTGGTGTAGGTGGTCGCCCAGTCGACCGACAGGCCGAGGGTGCGCCAGAGCTCCTCGAACTTCTGCTCGTCCTCGACCACGAGCCGGTCGCACAGCTCGACGAAGTTCTGCCGGCTGATGGGGATCTCCTGCTTGCCCGGCTTCTCCGGCGGGACGAACGCGCCGTCGTAGGGCAACGACGGGTCGCACCGCACGCCGAAGTAGTTCTGCACCCGGCGCTCCGTCGGCACGCCGTTGTCGTCCCACCCCATCGGGTAGAAGACCTCGCGGCCGCGCATGCGCTGGAAGCGGGCGATGGTGTCGGTGTGGGTGTACGAGAACACGTGGCCGACGTGGAGCGACCCGCTGACCGTCGGCGGCGGCGTGTCGATCGCGTACACCTGCTCTCGCGTTTTCGACCGGTCGAAGGTGTAGGTGCCCTCGGCATCCCACTGGGCCGCCCACTTGTCCTCGAGCCCGTCGAGGGTCGGCTTCTCCGGCGCGTTCATCCGGTTGAGTCTAGGAAGCAGCCGCTTCGCGCTCGATCTCGGCGCGGATCATCGAGCGCAACGCCACCCAGATCAGAACGTTGACCACCAGACCGAACACGCCCGCGAGCTGCTCGTGCGCGAACTCGAAGACCTGGGTCACGAAGATCTGGACGAGGATCCGCGCTCGAACCAACGATACGCGGAGAGCCGGTGATGGCGGAGCTGCACCACCCCGACGACGATGAGCGCGCCCGACACCCCGCTCGAGATGATCGTGGCCCAGTCGACGAAGCCCTTGACCATGCTGTCGTCGAGCGCGATGGACAGCGCCGCGATCAGCTGGGCCGTTCCGATGATGATGAACCACCACGTGATGACCCGGACGAACCAGCGGCGTTCCGAGAGGCCCAGATACCAGGTCCGCACCGCGACCCCCCACCGCTCGAAGCGGTTGGGGCTGGGATCGGGCAGGTTGGTGGCGTCGGCCAGCAGGCTGCGCACCTGACGGGCGAGCGGGTCGGAGGCGGCGCCGGTGTCGTCGAGCAGCGTCATCGCCGCGTTGCGCCGGGGTTCGCTCAGTTCGCCGATCGCGGCCGACTTGAGCGCCTCCAACGCGTTGAGGATGGCCTCGTCGGGCCCGAGGTCACGGCGCTGGATGCCCCGGAACACGAGGTACATGGCGATGAAGACCATGTAGATGAGCGCGATGGTCGGCTGGAAGAAGTAGTTCACGTCACGGGTGATGAACTTCCCCAGCTCGTCGATGAACCACCCGAACCCGCACCCGCCGATGAACGCGATGAACGTGCGGTTGTTGGGGGCGAGGAAGCTGATCGCGAAGATGATCGCGACCGCCATCATCAACGCGCCCCGATCGCGTGCGAGATGTGCAGTGTGCCGTTGCCGAGCTGCGGGTAGCCGGTGATGATCAGGAAGACGCGGTTCCCGATGACGGACCCGACCGCGCAGACGAGGAACAGATCGAGCCGGCGGCCGAGGTCGGCGCTCCGCAGCGCGTAGCGCGGCACGACCCTCCGGACCCCCGTCATCGCGTCAGTGTGTCAGAGGTCGACGGAGATCAGGCGGAACGCCGTTCGCCTTCGTCGGTGGTGATGAGCGTCGGGTGCACGCGGTCCATCACGACGGCGCGGTCGATCACGCAGCGCGAGATGTCGTCGCGGCTCGGGAGGTCGTACATGACCTCGAGCAGCACACCTTCGAGGATGGCGCGCAGACCGCGGGCGCCGGTGCCGCGCTTGAGCGCTTCGTCGCCCACGGCGTCGAGCGCGTCGTCGGTGAACACCAGCTCGACGTCGTCGAAGTGGAAGAACTTCTGGTACTGCTTCAGCAGCGCGTTCTTCGGCTCGACCAGGATCCGGATGAGCGCGTCCTTGTCGAGGTTGTTCACCGCGCTGATCACCGGCAGGCGGCCGACGAACTCGGGGATGAGCCCGAACTTGAGGAGGTCCTCGGGGAGGACGGCGCGCAGGATGGTGCCGACGTCCTTCTCCTCGGAACGGCGCACGTCGGCACCGAAGCCCACGCCCTGGTTGCCGGTGCGGCTCTCGATGATCCGCTCGATCCCCGCGAACGCCCCGCCGCAGATGAACAGGATGTTCGTGGTGTCGATCTGGATGAACTCCTGGTGCGGGTGCTTGCGCCCACCCTGGGGCGGCACCGACGCGGTCGTGCCCTCGAGGATCTTCAGCAGCGCCTGCTGCACACCCTCGCCGGACACGTCGCGCGTGATCGACGGGTTCTCGGCCTTGCGGGCGATCTTGTCGATCTCGTCGATGTAGATGATGCCGGTCTCGGCCTTCTTCACGTCGTAGTCGGCGGCCTGGATCAGCTTCAGCAGGATGTTCTCGACGTCTTCGCCGACGTAGCCCGCCTCGGTGAGCGCGGTGGCGTCGGCGATCGCGAACGGCACCTTCAGCAGGCGCGCCAGGGTCTGCGCGAGGAGCGTCTTGCCGCAGCCGGTGGGACCGATCAGCAGGATGTTCGACTTCTGCAGCTCGACGTCGGGGTCGCCGTAGGCACCCGCCTGGACGCGCTTGTAGTGGTTGTAGACCGCGACCGAGAGGATCTTCTTCGCCTGTTCCTGACCGATGACGTAGTCGTTCAGGTACTCGTAGATCTCACGCGGCTTGGGCAGCTCGTCGAACTTGACCTCGGAGCTCTGCGAGAGCTCCTCTTCGATGATCTCGTTGCAGAGATCGATGCACTCGTCGCAGATGTAGACGCCGGGGCCGGCGATCAGCTTCTTGACCTGCTTCTGGCTCTTCCCACAGAACGAGCACTTCAGCAGGTCGCCACCGTCACCGAACTTGGCCACGACTCCCCCTCCTGCTCCGGTCCGGTCCTGCTCGACGCGGTCGGCGCCGGGTCAGCTCACGCCCGCCGGCACGCCGACGGCCGCGAGGTCTCGGTTCGTGATCACCTCGTCGATGATCCCGTACTCCTTCGCCTCCGCCGCGCCCATGATGAAGTCGCGGTCGGTGTCGCGCGCCGACCTTCTCGACCTCCTGGCCGGTGTGGTGGGCGAGGATCTCGTCGAGCGACTCGCGCATGCGGACGATCTCCTTGGCCTGGATCTCGATGTCGACGGCCTGGCCGGACGCGCCACCGTGGGGCTGGTGGATCAGCACCCGGGAGTGCGGGAGGATGTACCGCTTCCCGGGCGTGCCCGAGGCGAGGATGACCGCCGCCGCCGAGGCGGCCTGGCCGAGGCAGATGGTCGACACATCGGGCTTGATGAACTGCATCGTGTCGTAGATGGCGAACAGCCCGGTGATCTCGCCACCGGGCGAGTTGATGTAGATCGAGATGTCCTTGTCGGGCTGCTCGCTCTCGAGGTGGAGCAGCTGCGCGATCACGATGTTGGCCACGACGTCGTCGATCGGGGTGCCGAGGAAGATGATGCGGTCCTGCAGCAGCCGCGAGAAGATGTCGTTGCGGTCGGGGCCGCGGGGTGTCCTGGGTGACGTTGGGGACGTAGACGTTCTTGAAGTCGCTCACTGCGCTGGCTCCTCTTCCGGTGCTTCCTGTGCCGGTGATGCTTCCGATGCTTCGACTGGTTCGTCGGCGACGGTGCCGTCGCTTTCCGTTCCTGCTGATCCCTCGGTGGGGGCCTCGGGCTGCGGGAGGGAGAGGTCGACGGGTTCGCCGTCGGCATCGACCACTTCCGCGTGGTCCATCAGGAACGCGAGCGCCTTGCCTCGTGCGATGTCCGAGCGTACCGCCTCGATGACCCCTCGCCGTTCGAGATCCTTGCGGACCTTGGCGGGCTTCTCGCCGAGCTGCTCGGCCAGGCGGTCGACCTCGGCGTCGACCTCGTCGTCGGTTGCCGCGATCTCCTCCTGGACGATCACCGCGCGCAGGGCGAGGTCGGCACGCACCGCCTCGACGGCGCCGACGCGCACGTTGTCGACGAACTCCTGCTGGTCCTGGCCGGTGGCGGCGAGGTACTGCGGGATCGTCATCTTGATCCCCTGCTCCTCGAGCCGGTGCGCGAGATCGTGGAGGCGCCGCTCCATCTCGCTGTTCACGAGGGTGTCGGGAACATCGTCGGGGACGAGCGCGGCGGCCGCCTCGAAGATCTTCTCCCGCATCGCCATCGACGCCTGCACCCGCGCGTAGACGTCGAGCCGGGTGCGGACGTCGTCGCGGAAGGCCTCGACGGTGTCGAACTCGCTCACCTCGCTCACCCACTCGTCGGTGAGCTCCGGGAGGACCTTCTTCTTGGTCTCCTTCACGAGGACCTGGAAGGCGACGTCGTCGCCGGCGCGCTCGCCGAAGCGTTCGGGAAGCGTGTCGGTGAACTTCACGATGTCGCCCGGGCGCTTGCCGTGCAGCTCGTGGTCGAGCTGGGGCACGACGATCCCCGAACCCACTTCGTAGAGGTAGTCGGTGGCGCTCAGCCCCTCGACCGACTCGTCGTCGACGAAGCCCTTGATGTCGATCTCGGCGTAGTCGCCGTCGGTGAGCGGCGCCTCGGAGTCCTCGAGGTCGGCGAAGCGCTCGCGCAGGCTGTCGACCTGCCGGCCGATCGCTTCGTCGTCGACGTCGGGACGCTCGATCTCGATCCGCAACGCGTCGTGCCCCTCGACCGTCACCACCGGACGGACCTCGACCACGGCGTCGAACTCGACGTCGCCGTCTTCTTCGCCGGCGGTGATGTCGATCTCGGGCGGCGCGATCACGTCGACGTCTTCCGCGACCACCGCTTCGGCGTAGTACTCGGGGAGCGAGTCGCGCAGGGCCTGGTCACGCGCGATCTCGGTGCCCATGCGCGCTTCGAGCAGCTTGCGGGGCGCCTTGCCGGGACGGAACCCCGGCATCTTCACTTCCCGCGCCAGCTTGCGGAACGCGGCGTCGATGGCCTGCTCGAAGTCCTCGGCGGGGATGGCGACGTGGAGCCGGACCTTGTTGTCCTCGAGCTCTTCGACCGACGTGGTGACAGACATGGGGCTGCGCAGTCTATTGCCTCGCCCCGCCAAAACCGACACGTTGCGCCGGTGCGCGAACGGCGGCCGGGACCCGGAGGTTCCGGCCGCCGCGGCGCAGGAAGGTGACGGGCTCGGGCAGTCAGGCGGTGACCGGACGCGTACCGGCCATGCCGCTCGCGGCCCGCTTCGGGCTGTACTGGTAGTTGGTGATCAGGCTCACCGCCAGCACGGCGACACCCATGACCACGGAGAACACCGCGAGGCCGCTCTCGGCGTCGGCGAAGTTCAGCGCGAACGGCGCGGCGATGAGCAACGCGGCGGCGAGGTAGTCACCGGCCGAGTGGATGGTGAACGGCAGCACCCTCAGGATCCCGAGCGGGTACCGCGTGAGCAGCGCTCACGAGCAGCACCACCGCGCCGACCACCACACCGGTCGCGGTCGCACCCGCGGACCCGTCGGCAGCGAGCGCGACGACGATGAGCAGGATGCCGACGGCATAGTCGGCGACCGCGTGGAACCACGCGGGCAGGAGCTTGACGAGCGACATGAGGTCCTCCTCGAACGGGGCCCGGGTGGGCCGTCGACGTTCGTGGATCATTCGCTCAGCGTGGAGGCGCGGATGAACTCTCGCGCCAAACCCTCACATTCCGAGCTTGCGGAAGTCCCAGCTCGCGATCTTCGTCGGCGTGAGCTTCAACCACGCGTGCCGGCCGTCGTGGAACATCCCGGCGTCGCCGCCACCCTGGTACTTCGCCGCGAACAGACGCTCCGGTTCCACGAGCGTCTCGTCGGGCTCACCCGTGCGCGGGACGTCGCCGACCACTTCGACCCGACCATGGATCTCGACGCCCTGCAGCTCGTTGTACTCGACGCCCGCCTCCACGAGGAGCACGAACGCGCGGATCGCGCTGGAGGTCCGTCCAGCGCTGGCTACGCGTGATGGAGTACAGCCACACGCTCTCGCCGTCCCACACGAACCACAGTGCGGTGACGTGCGGGCCGTCGTGACTCACCGTGGCGACGGTGCACGTGCGCTGCGTCCCGAGGTACGCGTCGAGCTCTTCGGGGGTCATCGCGATCTTGCGACCGCGCTTCTGCTCCTGCATGTGCGCACGGTACAACGCGGAGAGCCCGGCAGCAGGTGCCACGGCAGGGTCCCGTCATGGAACGGCGAGTCCCCGGGCTGGGTTGGGGCGGCACAACACGGGCTGCACCTGGAAGGCGACTTCGTCGAGTGTGGCGTCAACACCGGCATGTACGCCAAGGCGATCTGTGAGTACACGGACTTTGGCGCGCTCGATCGGACGCTCTACCTCTTCGACACCGTACGTCTCGATCGACATGAACATCGCCGAGCGGTTGGACGTGTCGATCCTGACGCTTCCCACCGGCCAGGGACTGATCATCGGCCCGTAGGGTGGTCGGCACATCGGGATCGCCTACGCTCGCCCGGGTGTCTGGGCCACCGGAACCAGGTGACGGTCCGGGTCACGGACATGTGCCGGGGAGTAGCGCAGTGGTAGCGCACCTGCTTTGGGAGCAGGAGGTCGGGGGTTCAAGTCCCCCCTCCCCGACGCCGTACGCGTCATGCGGGCGGCGGACACACGCGGGTGTAGCTCAATGGCAGAGCCTCAGACTTCCAATCTGATGACGGGAGTTCGATTCTCCTCACCCGCTCCACGATGACCGAGCCGATCACGCCCGTGCCGTTGCCGGCCTCCGACGAGGTCACGAACCTCGAGCCGCCCACGGCCGACGAGGTGCACGTGATGGCGCGGGCGTTCGCCACTGCGCCCGCGCCCGACGACGGCCTCACGCCGGTCCAGCGCGCGGTCCTCAACGCGCTGGTCGAGTCGATGACCGGCGTCGTGGTCGACGTCGCCGAAGTCGAACCACTCGGCCCCGCCGCCTTCGCCGAGTCCCTGGGCGACCGCAACGCGGCCTTTCGCGTCCGCATGGTGCAGGCGATGCTCCTCGCCGAGATGCTGCTCGTCCCGATCCCACCCGACGTCACGGCACGCGTCGAGTCGTACGCGGCGTGGCTGGGTGTGGGCGACGACATGATCCGCGTCGTGCGCCGCATCGCCAACGGGTCGCTCGGGCTCGCGCTCATCGATTTCGAGCGCAGCGGATACTTCGAGCAACTCCTCGCCGAACCGCCCGAGCACCTCCACACCACGCGCGCGCTGTCGGACGCGTGGGAACTGGCGTACAAGGACGACGCGCTCTACGAGCAGTGGGCCGCGCTCGAGCACTGTCCCGAGGGCTCACTGGGGCTCGGCGTCTGGCGCTTCTACCGGGCCCGCGGGTTCACCTTCCCCGGTCGTCCCGAGAGCGCACCACCGACGCTCGCGCAGCACGACTGGATCCATGTCCTCGCCGGCTACGGCTCCACCGTGGAATCGGAGATCGAGGTCTTCGGCCTCATTGCCCGCGCCAACGACGACCCGCACGTGTTCTCGCTGCTCGCGATGGTGCTCGGCCTGTTCGAGACCGGCTACCTCTACGGCGCGGCCAAGGGATTCTTCGGGTACGACCGCGGCCACCTGTCGGGCGACGTCAACCGTATGTCGGTTCGCCTCGCCGACGCCATGTACCGCGGCGCGATGCTCGCCTGGCATCTCAACGACACCGACCGCGGCGGCCAGACGGACCTTCTTGCCACCGACTGGTTCGCGCACGCCGACCGACCGCTCGACGAGATGCGTGCCGACTTCGGGATCCCACCCCGGTCGGACCGTGCGGTCGCCGCCGGGTCGAAGACGGCCTGGGAACCGGGCGGCATCTCGCGCTACCAGTTCGCGCACGGACGCGAGGTCGCCGAGGCCGAGGACCGCGAGTACGAGTCATACGGCGCCGAACCCGGCTGAATTCCTGACGGCGACCGCTGAGGTCTCGCCCGCGAGGTGACAGTGGAAGGCGAAGCGGGGCGTCGGCTGCGCCAGGCAGCAGACTCTGCCAGGTGGATGCTGCCGTACTCATCGCTATCGGGATGACCTTGGCATTCGCGTTCACCAACGGCTTGCACGACGCGGCGAACGCAATCGCGACGCTCGTCGCGACGCGAGCGGCTCGGCCCGGCCCCGCCGTGATCCTCGCGGCGGTGGGCAACCTGATCGGCCCCCTCCTCCTCGGCAAAGCAGTCGCCGACACGATCGCCGGGATCGTGACCGTTCCCGACGACGAGATGATCTTCGTGCTGGGCGCGGCCCTGACCGGTGCCGTGGCGTGGAACGCGATCACGTGGTGGCGTGCACTCCCGTCCAGCTCGGGCCACGCACTGCTGGGCGGCCTGGTCGGCGCGGCGCTCGCGGAGGGTGGCACCGACGCGGTGAACTGGGGCGGGTTCGACGGGATCAAGCCGGTGGGGGTGCTCGGCGTGATGGGCGTGCTGGCGTTGGCCCCCGTCTTCGGCTTCGTGGCGGGTCTGGTCGTGAACCGGTTGGCGCGTCGCGCCGCACGTCGCGCCACGACTCGCGTCCGGGGCCCGGTCCGCGCCGGACAGTGGACCATGTCTGGCGGTCTCGCGTTGACCCATGGTGCGAACGATGCGCAGAAGTCGATCGGGATCGTGGCCGTACTGCTCCTCGCAGCAGGCGAGACCTCGCACCTCACGTCACCGGTCTGGGCCGAGCTCGCGTGCGGCGCCGCACTGACCGCGGGCACGACGCTCGGCGGCTGGCCGATCGTCCGGACGATCGGCCGACGTATCGTCCGGCTTCGGCCACTCGACGCCCTGTCGAGCCAGACCGGGTCCACGGCGGTGCTCTTCGGAGCGTCGCTCGTCGGTGCACCGGTGAGCACGACACAGGTGGTCGCGTCGTCGGTGGTCGGCGTCGCGGGCGGCCGCCGTCGCTGGCGTCACGTGCACTGGCCGCTCGTGCGCGCGATGACCCTCGCCTGGTTGGTGACCATCCCTGCTTCGGCAGCAATCGCGGTCCTCGCCCTGCTCCCCTGGAGGTGGCTCTCGTGAGCAAGCACTGGTTCCTTCCGAAGAATCCCGACCTTCTCGGGCTTCTCTCCGAACAGTCCGCGGTCACCGTGGACGGGATGCAGGCACTCGTCGCCTGGTCGGCCGGCGAGCCGGGCGCGGGTGAAAAGGTGCGCGCGTTCGAACACCAGGCCGACGACAAGAAGCGACAACTCTGGCGGGAGTTGCGCGATGCGTTCTCGCCCCCGATCGACGCCGAAGACCTCTATTCCCTGTCGTCCGATCTCGACGAGGTCCTCAATGCCGCCAAGAACCTCGTCCGCGAGCTCGAGGTGATGGAGCTGGTACCGGACGCGGCGACCCACGAGATGTCGAAGCTGCTCGCCGAAGCCACCCAGCGCATCGACGAGGCCTTCAAGCGGCTCGGCAAGGAGGAAGGCGACGCCACCGAGTGCGCCGACGCCGCGATCAAGTGCGCGCGGCGCGTCGAGCACGTATACCGATCGGCGATGTCGACGTTGCTCCACGTCGACGATCTCCGCGAGATCATGGGCCGGCGCGAGGTGTACCGGCGACTCTCCCGCATCGGGGACCACATTCACACGGTCGCCAACCGCGTTTGGTACGCCGTCATGAAGGAGGGGTGAGCTCTCACGCGTCCGGCATGCCGTTCGGACGTCGACCTGGACGTGAAGCGGGCCGCGCGAAGCGGAACGAACCGGTCGGCGCCCCCGGCAGGACTCGAACCTGCGACCTCGTCATTAGAAGTGACTTGCTCTGTCCAGCTGAGCTACGGAGGCAACGAAGACGCCAATCGTAACTGCCGTTGCTACCGGCAGACGGGTGTTCCGACGCCACTTTCCTCCGCGTTCTTCCTCAGCGTCGGGTGTTCGCCCCGCCGACGAGCATCACGACGCAGAACGCGACGACGAAGGCGATGACGCGGTCACCGGTCTCGGCGCGGACAGGTCGTACCCGGGGGTGTGCGGACCTGCGACGCGGCCCGAGCATCTCAGTCCGAGCGTTGCCTGGACGAGGAGCTTCCCGTGCGCCCGTGCCGGTGTCGCTGCGCCTGCAGCCAGGGGCGTCCGGTGTCGGGCAACGGCTCTCGGGGTGGAGTCGGGCCCCGGCACCGTCCGTGCCCGTTTTCGGACAGCATCACCCCGTGACTGTCCGCCCGAGCCGGTGGACTGTCAATGCGTCTGTGACGCTGATCGCAGACGACGGTCCTCGGTCGGGACCGACCACGGAACGCTGCCGGTCAGGCGGACCGGGCATCATTGAGCCAGACACCGACCAAGGACACCGTCATGCGCCGCACGCACTTCTCCGAGGACCACGACCTGTTCCGCGACAGCGTCCGCACGTTCGTCGAGCGCGAGATCACACCGCACCACCTCGAGTGGAACGAGGCCGGGGTGGTCCCGCGCGAGCTGTTCGCCGCTGCCGGCGCCGCCGGGTACCTCGGCATCGCGGTGCCGGAGGAGTTCGGCGGGAGCGGCGTCGACGACTTCCGCTACAGCCAGGTGGTCAACGAGGAGCTGCAGTACGCGGGCGTGGCCGCGGCCGGGCTCGGGCTCACCCTCCACACCGACATCTGCCTCCCCTACTTCCTGTCGCTCGCCGACGACGAGCAGCGGGCCCGATGGCTGCCGGGCATCGCGTCGGGCGAGCTCATCACCGCGATCGCCATGACCGAGCCCGGCATCGGTTCCGACCTCGCGTCGATGAGCACGTCGGCGACCCGCGACGGCGACCACTACGTCGTGAACGGGGCCAAGACGTTCATCACCAACGGCATCAACGCCGACCTCGTCATCACCGCGGTCAAGACCGATCCCTCTCAGCGGCACGCCGGCATGAGCCTCCTCGTGCTCGAGCGGGGATGGACGGGTTCGAGCGCGGCCGCAACCTCGAGAAGGTCGGCCTGCACGCCCAGGACACCGCCGAGCTGTTCTTCACCGACGTCCACGTGCCCGTCGGGAACCTGCTCGGCGTCGAGGGGAAGGGCTTCGCGCACCTCGTCGACAACCTGCCGCAGGAGCGGCTCTCCATCGCGGTGAGCGGGGTCGCCGCGGCCGAGGCCGCGCTCGGGTGGACGCTCGACTACGTGAAACAGCGGACCGCATTCGGCTCGCCGGTCGCCACGTTCCAGAACACGCGCTTCGCCCTGGCGGAGATGCGCACCGAGGTCGACATCGCCCAGGTGTACGTGGACCGGTGCGTCGAGGCGCTCAACGCGCGAGAGCTCACCGTCGAAGAGGCGGCCGAAGCGAAGTGGTGGTGCACCGAGCTGCAGAAGCGCACGGTCGACCGCTGCGTGCAGCTCCACGGCGGCTACGGCTACATGCTCGAGTACCCCATCGCGCGCGCCTACATCGACGCCCGGGTCACCACGATCTATGGCGGCACCACCGAGATCATGAAGGAGATCATCGGTCGCAAGATGACGCGGGGTTGACCGTGGACACCACCGACACGCGCATCGCCGAGTGGATCCGCGACCACGTCGGGGGAACGGTCGTCGCCACGCGACGGCAGGCGCGGTGGCGGCCCGTGTGGTTCCTCGACGTCGACCGCGACGGCGAGCACCTCGACATCATGGTGCGCGGCGACCGGACCGACGCCGCGCCGCTCTTCCCGCTCGAGCACGAGATGAAGTTCCAGGAGCTGCTCGAGGATGACGGCATCCCGGTGCCGCACGTCTACGGCTGGTGCGACGAGCCACGCGCCTTCGTCACCGCCGCGGTCGGGGGCTCCAACAACTTCGAACACGCGACGGACGCCGAACGCGCCGCGGTGATGGACGAGTACATGGGTGTCCTCGCCCGCATCCACGCCCTCGATCCCGACCGCTACGAGCGGGCGGGCATCGTCCGGGCCGCCACCCCGGCGGAGTCCGGCCTCGTCGGCATGCGCGTCTACGAAGACGGGTACCGCCGCACCAAGGCGCGTCCCGATCCGTTCCTCGAGTTCTGCCTCGGGTGGCTGGCCCGCAACCCGGTCGACACGCAGGGACGCGAAGCTCCTGTCGTCTGGGACTCCGGGCAGTTCCACCAGGAGCACGGTCGTCTGACCGCCGTCCTCGACCTCGAGCTCGGCCACGTCGGCGATCCGATGATGGACCTGGCCGCGTTCCGCATGCGCGACACCGTGCTGGGGTTCGGGGACATGCGCGTGCTCTACGAGCAGTACGCGAAGCACGCCGGTGCACCGGTCGACCTCCACGCCGTCATGCACCACCACTTCGCGTTCACGCTGTCGAACCAGCTCGCGTTCCACGCCGCGCTCGCCGAGCCGCCTCCCGCGACCGACTACATGACCAACATGCAGTGGGCCAGTGAGACGAATCTCTTCGCCATCGAGGCGCTCGCCGAGATCCTCGGCATCGAGGTGCTCGAGACCGTCGACGTGCCCGAGCCGCGGCGGTCGCCCGTCGCCGCGGCCCACGAGCACCTCGTACGCTCGTTGCGCAGCCTCGACCTCGCCGACGAGTACGAGCGCCACCAGCTCCGCATCGCATTCCGCTTGGCGCGGCACCTGCAACGGTTCGACGAGATCGGTGACGAGTGCACCGAGGCCGATCTCGAGGACCTGCAGGCGTTGCTCGGCCGGCGCCCGTCGACCTGGCAGGAGGGTGACGCCGCGCTCGAGGCGTTCGTGCTCGCCGACGACGGCGCCCACGACGAGGAGCTGCTCCAGCTCTTCCACCGTCGGTACCTGCGCTACAAGCTGCTCGTCGGCCCCGCAGGTTCCGCCATGGCGACACACCACCCGATCCAGAGGTTCTCGGGCTGACGCCCCGGCGCAACGGGTTCTTGTCGAGTTCTCACAGACTCCACACCTCGGTCTCACACGGCGGGTGCAGGGTGGAAGCACTCACCCCCCGAGCCGAACCGAGGCCCGCATGACCATCGCCCACGACACCGACCCCGCCGCTCCCTCCACCGGGAGGATCCGACGCTTCCGCCTGATCCGTGGCGGCGCCCGCGACCAGGACCGCGTCGTCGCGGAGCCGCCGCCCAAGCAGGTGCTCCTCTCCCCCGCCGCGGCGCGGTGGCACACCGCGTTGGGCGAAGCCCTGGGGCCGTCGTACGAGGTCGTCCTGGACAGTCTCGACACGCCCGCGGCGATCGTGGTGGACACGCGCGAAGACGACCTCGCGGAGCTCGTGCAACGCCAACGGGCGGCGACGCGCATCATCGTGGTGCACACCGGGCACCCGTCGGAGCAACCGATGGCGCCGGCCGAGATCCTCGATCTCGGTGCCGACACCTACCTCGCCCCGGTGTCGTTGCCCGCCCTCGCCGCCCACGTGAAGGCGCTCACTCGATCCTGGGATGCGTTCCCGCCCCGGCCCCGCGCCCGGGCGGGCTAGGCGGCGGTCAGATGGCGTAGACCGACAGGTCGGTGGCCTTGACCGTCGCCCACACGTCGACGCCGTCGTGCAGACCGAGCTCGTCGACCGCGACCGCGGTGACCTCGGCCACCACGGGCACGACGCCGTCGACATGGATGCGGACCCGGTCGCCGAGGAGGTCCGCGCCCCGCACGCGGCCGCGCCAGACGTTGCGGGGACTCCCCTCGGGCTGCGCTCGGTGCAGGCTCACCGAGTGCGGCTGGATCGCGACGTACACGTCACCCGCGACCGGGTCCGCGGTGACCACGACTCCCCCGCCCTCGAGCGCGACCTCCCGACCCTGCGCGGTACCACGGAGCAGGTTCGTACCGACGAGCTCGGCGACATAGCTCGAGCGCGGCCGATCAGTGACCTCGTCGACGGTCCCCGCCTGCGCGACGTGACCGTGCTCGAGCACGACCAACCGATCCGCCAAGGCGACCGCATCGAGCAGTTCGTGCGTGACCAGGATCCGCGCACCGGCGAACGTCGCCAGTTGGGTCCGCAGGTCGCGACGCAGCTCGATCCGCGTACCGACGTCGAGTGCGGCGAGCGGTTCGTCGAGCAGCAGGAGCCGGGGCTCGGTCACCATCGCGCGCGCGAGCGCGACGCGCTGCTGCTGACCGCCCGAGAGCACCCTGGGCTTCACGCCGGCGCGATCGGCGAGCCCCACGCGCGCCAACCACTCGGTGGCGTGCCGATGCGACTCGCCACGTCCCACCCCGCGGCTGCGCAACCCGAACGCCACGTTCTCGAGCACGCTCAGGTGCGGGAACAAGAGGTAGTCCTGGAACACGATGCCGACGCTGCGGCGTTCGGGCACCACGAACGTGTTCCTCGCGGGCTCGTCGACCGCGAGGCCGTCGACGGTGACGACACCGTGGTCGACCGGCACCAGTCCTGCGAGCACGCGCAGCAACGTCGACTTCCCCGCGCCGTTCGGGCCGAGCACGGCGACGGTCTCCCCCTCCGCGGCGTCGATCACGAGCTGGAGATCGAGATCGCCCAGCTGCACCCCGAAATCAGCGGCCAGCGTCACGCAAGCCTCCGAACCAGTGGTCGCGCAGCGAGACCAGCACGACGACGGACACCGCGAGGAGCACGAGACTGAGCGCGATCGCCAACGGCTGGTCGGACTCGAGCAGGTTGTAGACCGCGAGCGGCGTGGTCTGCGTGCGGCCCTGGATGTTCCCGGCGAAGGTGATGGTGGCGCCGAACTCGCCGAGCGCGCGCGCCCACGCCGAGCGCGGAACCGGCGATGAGCGCAGGGGCGATCATCGGCACGGTCACCCGTCGGAACACCGTCCAGCGACCGGCGCCGAGGCTCGATGCCGCGTCCTCGTACCGGCGGTCCATCGACCGCAGGCCCGCTTCCACGGTGATGACGAGGAACGGCATGGCGACGAACGTCTCGGCCAGCACGACCCCCCACTTGCTGAAGGTGAACTGGAACCCGAACCCGTCGTAGATCCAACCGCCGAGCAGACCGCCGTTCCGTTGGAACGCGGAGAGGAGCGCGACGCCGCCGACCACGGGCGGGAGCACCATGGGGAGCACGACGAGCGCGCGCACGAGGGCCCGGCCCGGGAAGCGGGCGCGGGCAAGCACGTACGCGAGCGGGATGCCGAAGAGCATCGCGAACGCGGTCGACCACAGCGAGCACTCGACGGAGAGACGGATCGCGTCGCGCGCCACCGGGTCACTGAGATCGTCCCAGAGATCTCCCCAGGGCGCGCGCTTGAGCAGGCCGACCAGCGGGAGGACGAAGAACGCCACCGCGACGATGGCGAGGAGCACCACGACGAGCGGAACCCCTCGGCCCCGACGGCTCATTGGAGCGGCGGCGGACGGAACCCGAAGCTCTGCAGGGTCTTCTGGCCCGCGGGCGACACCGTGTATTCGATCCACGCGTTCGCGAGGTCCTGGTTGCTCGAGGCCACGATCGGGGCGATCGGGTAGACGGCGTACACGTTCAGCCACGCAGGTATCCGTACGGACTGCACAGTGGTTCCAGCTGCCTTCGCGTCGGTCGTGTACACGATCGCTGCGTCGGCGTCGCCGGTCGAAACCGCGGCGAGCGTCGTCTTCACGTCGGCACCCTTGGTGATCTTCTCCGGAGGAATGCTCACACTGGCGCCGCTCAACGCCTGCTGCGCGTACTTGCCGCACGGCACCGCGTCGGCGCACAGCGACACGACGTCGAGGTCGGCGAGATCCGCCAGGGACTTGACGCGCTTCGGGTTGCCCTGCTTCACCACGATGGTCAACTCGTTGGCGGCGAACACGGTGGGCTCGGCCTTCACCTGACCACCGGACACGAGCTTCTGCATGTTGGTGCCGTCCGCCGACGCGAACACGTCAGCCGGCGCCCCGCCCTGGATCTGCTGCACGAGCGCCGACGACGCCGCGAAGTTGAAGGTGACGGTCGTGTCGGGGTTCGCCTTCTGGAAGTCGGCACCCATCTTCGTGAACGCCTCGGTGAGCGAGGCCGCGGCCGACACCGTGATCGTGCCCGACACCTTCTTGGCCTTCGCGGCCGACACGGCACCCGCCGTCGTCGTCCCGACCAGGGCCGCCATCACCGCGACCGCCGCCAACCACCGGCCTGCCCTCTTCACACGCTCTCCCTTGTCTCGATCATTCGGGTCGTGGCACTTCCACGACGACGTTCGTCGACTTCACGACGCCGACCGCAAGGTCGCCGGGCTCGATGCCGAGCTCATCGGCGGCCTCGCGGGTCATCAACGACGTGATCCGGTGCGGGCCGGCCTGGAGGTGGACCACCGCGACGAGTCCGTCCTTCTGGACCTGGGTCACGATGCCCGGGAAGCGGTTCCGGGCCGACTCGATCATCGGAGACTCGTCGCCGGGTGGCGCGGTCTCGGTCAGGAACCGCGCCAGCTCGATGCCTTCGATCACCCGCTCGCTCCCGCCGCGGCGTCGGCCGAAGCGCCCGTCGTCGACCCAGCGGCGCACGGTGTCGGCGCTGACACCCAGGAGCTCGGCGACCTGGCCAACTCGATAGGTCGTCACAGATGCAAGAACATAGCGGGCGTTGCCCTCGTATGTGCAAGCCAGTCATGGCCTTCTCCCTGGCACATCTCCGCCTGGGCACCGTCGCTCCGGTCGCGTTAGCGTTTGGGCGTCGACCAAAACCAGGGAGCACCCACCATGGCCACCATCGAAACCGACCGCCCCGGCACCGTGCAGGGCGAGGTCCGCATGCTCATCGACGGCGAGCTGGTGGAAGCCGCGTCGGGCAAGCGCTTCGACAACATCAATCCGGCCACCGAGGAGGTCCTCGGTGAGGTCGCCGACGCGTCCGCCGACGACATGCAGCGCGCCATCGCCGCGCGCGCGGCGCGCCTTCGACGAGACCGACTGGTCGACGAACCACGCCTTTCGCAAGAAGTGCCTGCTGCAGCTCCAGGAGGCGATCATCAGCGAGCAGGAGGAGCTGCGCCACGAGCTCGTCGCCGAGGTCGGCTGCCCCATCGCCCTGACGTACGGTCCGCAGCTCGATGCGCCGCTGGGTGACGCGCTCACCTGGCCGGCCGAGTTCATCGACCGGTTCGAGTGGCGACGCGAGCTCCCCGACGGCCACGCGTTCGGCAGCCACGCCAAGCGGTGGGTGGTGCGTGAGGCCGCAGGCGTCGTCGGCGCCATCGTGCCGTGGAACTACCCGTTCGAGGTGTCGTCGCAGAAGGTCGGACAGGCGCTCGCGACCGGCAACACGGTCATCCTCAAGCCCGCGCCCGACACGCCGTGGAACGCCACCCGGCTCGGCCGCCTCGTCGCCGAGAAGACCGACATCCCCGCAGGCGTGTTCAACGTGGTCACGTCGTCCGATCACCTCGTCGGCGAGGAGCTCACGACGAGTCCGCTCGTCGACCTCATCTCGTTCACCGGGTCGACCGCCACCGGCAAGCGCATCTTCGAGAAGGGCGGCGCCACGATGAAGCGCCTCTTCCTCGAGCTGGGTGGCAAGTCCGCCGACATCGTGCTCGACGACGCCGATCTCGAGGCCAAGATGGGCATGGCCTGCATGGTCGCGGTGCACGGCGGGCAGGGCTGCGTCATGGCGACGCGCATGCTCGTCGACCGGAAGATCTACGACCAGGCGATCGAGATCGCGACGCCGGGCTTCGAGAGCTTCCCCTACGGCGACCCCAACGACATGGGCAACCTCATGGGCCCGCTCGTGAGCGCCAAGCAGCGCGAGCGCGTGCTCGGGTACATCGAGAAGGGCAAGGCCGAGGGTGCGCGCGTCGTGGCGGGTGGCGGTCGACCCGAGCAGTTCGACAAGGGTTGGTTCGTACAGCCGACGCTGTTCGCCGACGTCACCAACGACATGACCATCGCCCGCGAGGAGATCTTCGGGCCGGTCCTCATCGTCATCCCGTTCGACGGAGACGAGGAGGCGGTGCGCATGGCCAACGACAACCAGTACGGGCTCGGCGCCTACGTCACCTCGGGTTCGTTCGAGCGGGCCGAGGCGATCGGCAAGCGGCTCCGTGCCGGTCTGGTGAGCATCAACGGTGGTGCGGCGTACGGCGCCGACGCCCCCTTCGGCGGCTACAAGGCCAGTGGCGTCGGGCGTCAGAACGGCATCGAGGGCTTCCAGCAGTACACCGAGGTCAAGACGTACGCGGTCGGCGTGCCGCCCACCGAATAGCACGGTGCGCGTCGCGTTCGTCGGGGCGGGCCAGATCGGCGCGCCCATGTCGGAACGGCTGCTCGCAGCCGGTCACGAGGTCACCGTGTACGCCCGCCGGGCCGAGGTGCGCGAGCACTTCGCCCAGGCGGGCGCGGCGGTGACCAACTCGCTGGCGGAAGCCGCCCGAGCAGCGGAGGTCGTGCACGTCTGCGTGTACTCCGACGAGCAGCTGGCGACGGTTGCGCTCGGTGCCGACGGGCTCGTCGCGAACCTCGCCGACGACGCGCTCTTCGTGTCGCACACCACCGGCAGCCCGGCGACGATCCGGCAGATCGCGGACGCGGGGAACGGACACGTGGTCGACGCGCCGTTCAGTGGAGGCGCCGACAACGTGCTCGCCGGTTCGCTCACGGTGATGCTCGGGGGTACGCCGTCCGATGTCGAACGCGCGCGAACCACCGTCGCGGCGTACGCCGACCCCATCCTCCCCATCGCCGGGCTCGGCAGCGCGCTCGTCGTGAAGCTCGTCAACAACGCTCTGTTCGCCGCCAACATGCAGCTCGTCGCGCAGGCGGAGCACATTGCCAACGAGCTCGGCGTCGACACCGCGACGCTCGCGGAGGTCGTGCAGCAGTCGAGCGGATCGAGCTTCGTGATGGGGCTCCTCACGTCCATGCAGTCCACCGACCAGCTCGTGGCCGCGGCCGGCCACTACATGCGCAAGGACATCGACGTCGTGCGCGAGGTCGCCGAGGGCCTCGGGGTCGACCTCGGCATCCTCGGTCACGTGGCCGACGAGGGGCCCATCACCTTCGAGGCCCGATGAGCGCCCTCGCCGGCGGGACCGCGGTCGTCACCGGCGCCGGTTCTGGCCTCGGCGCGGCGATGGCGGCCGCGTTCGCCGCCGAGGGCATGGGGATCGCGGCCCTCGACATCAACCGCGAAGCGGTGGAATCGGTCGCAACCGACCTGGCGGCCGGCGGCATCGAGGCGATCTCGGCCCCGGTCGACGTCGCCGAGCGGGCGTCGCTCGACGCCGCGGCCAGCGCCGTCGCCGAGCGCTTCGGCGCCGTGAACGTGCTGTGCGCCAACGTCGGCGTCCAGCAGTTCGGCCCCCTCGAGCTGCTCACCGCCGACGACTGGCAGTGGGTGCTCTCGGTCAACGTGATCGGCACCGCGAACACCGTCGCCGCGTTCCTCCCGCTGTTGCGCGTGGCCGACGGTCCGCGCCACATCGTGCTCACGTCGTCGATCGCCACGCTCGCGCCGAGCCCTCGACAAGGCGCGTACATCGTGTCGAAGTTCGCGGTCACCGGGTACGGCGACGTGTTGCGACAGGAGGTCGCCGACGACGGCATCGGAGTGACCGTGCTGTTCCCGAACGGGATGATCACGAACCACATCGAGAGCAGTCGCGCCGCGCGCCCGGGCGGACTCGGCACGTCGGTGTTGCGCGACGAGGATCTCGAGGTCGTCATCGCGCACGCGGGCGCGGGTGAAGACACCGTCACCACCCCCGAGGACGCGATCGCCGATCTCGTACGCGACATGCTCGCGGGCGAGCCGTACGTCGTCACGCACGGCACCCTCGGCCCGAAGATCCACGCGCGGCACGAGGCACTCGAAGCGGCCGACCAGCGCATGCGGACGGCGCGCGACCAGAGGGCCGCCGCCCGAGAAGCCCGCTGACCAGCCGAATCGCGCTTCGACGGCGAGACGCTCGGAACGGGCCGGTACAGTGGACGCCCCGGCGCGCGCAGGGCGGTGCGCCGGCCATGGTGGCCGTAGCTCAGTTGGCTAGAGCGCCGGGTTGTGGTCCCGGAGGTCGGGGGTTCGAAACCCCTCGGTCACCCCATCACGGCTCCGGCTGCGGCGCGACTCACGCCGCAGCCGGAGCTGCGAGCACGGCGCGCAACGCGTCGCCGATCTCGGCGTGCTCGAAGCCGAAGCCGGTCGTCTCGAGCACGTTCGGAACGACGCGCTGACCTTCGACGAGCAGGTGCTCCACGAGCTCGCCGCCGTACACCGCCTTCAACGGGAACAGCGGGGTCGGCAGGATCGTCGGCCGGTGCACCGCGGCGCCGAGCGCGCGGGTGAACTCGGCGTTGGTCGCCGGGTTGGGAGCGGTGAGGTTCACGGGACCCGACACCGAGTCGGTGCCGATGACGTGGCGGATCGCCGCCACGTGGTCGTCGAGGCTGATCCAGCTCATGTACTGCTCGCCCGATCCGATCCGGCCGCCGAGCCCGAGCTTGAACGGCAGCAGCATGCGGTGGAGGGCCCCTCCGTGGGCGGCCAGGACGATCCCGGTGCGGATGGTCGCCACCCGGATGCCCGCCTCGGCGGCGGGGGCGGTGGCCGCCTCCCAGGCGGCGCAGACCTGGGCCGGGAAGTCGTCGCCCGCGGGTGCCGCCTCGGTGAGCTCCTCGGCCCCCCGATTGCCGTAGTACCCGACCGCGGAGCCCGAGACCATCACCGCGGGCGGCCGCTGCAGGCCGGCCAGGGTGCGGGCCAGGAGCCCGGTGCCCCGGGTGCGGCTCGTGAGGATCAGCTGCTTGCGTGCGGGGGTCCACTTCTTGTCACCGATGCCGGCGCCGGCGAGGTGCACGACCGCGTCGACCCCCTCGAGACCGGTGCCGTCGATGGACTCGGCGTCGGGATCCCATCGCACGTCGTCCGAGCCCTCCGGTGCTCCGCGCACCAGACGGACGACGCGATGCCCGTCGCGCCCGGAGGCGCGGCAGGAGCGCCGAGCCGATCAGTCCATGGGATCCGGTCACGAGCACGTCCACGAGAACCACCGTAACGCTGTGAGCCTCGGACCCTCCGTTCGGTAGTCTTGCCCGACTGAGCGCCCCTAGCTCAACTGGCTAGAGCAAATGACTCTTAATCATTAGGTTCCGGGTTCGAGTCCCGGGGGGCGTACACATCCGTTGCCAGCACCACAACGCTCGCGGAGGTCGACCAACGCATGCCGTGTCCACTTGCTTCGGCTGCGCGATCGGCGGCAGACCCCGGCGCTCGATGGAAGATGGAGAATCAGGCGCAGACCCTGTCCAGTGTGCTGTCGGACGGCGCAAGGTGTTGACGGAGACGTGCCAACGCTTTGGTGTGGATCTGGCAGACGCGACTCTCCGTGACGCCGAGGATCTCGCCGATCTCGGCGAGGGTCAGTCCTTCGTAGTAGTAGAAGATGAGCACGCACCGGACACGGTCGGGCATCCGGCTGATCGCGTCGGCGAGGAGGTACTTCATCTCGTCGGTGTCGAACGCCTCGACCGGGTCGTACCGCCGGTCGGCGATTGTGTCGCCGATCGTGGCCGAGCCTTCGCCGTCCCAGGAATTCGACGCGAGGGAATCGTCGAGCGCGACGAGGCCGGTGGAGGAGACCTGCGAGCGCGTCTGGGCGAGCTCGCCGAGCGTCAAGCCGAGCTCAGCGGCAACCTCCGCGTCGTCGGGACTGCGGCGCAGCTCGTTCTCGAGCGTCGAGGAGACACGCTCGATGCTACGGGCCTTTGCGCGTACTGAGCGCGGCACCCAGTCGATCGAGCGCAGCTCGTCGATGATTGCGCCTCTGATGCGCGAGACCGCGTACGTCTCGAACTTGAAGCCGCGGCCGGGGTCGAACTTCTCGATCGCGTCGATCAAGCCGAACAAGCCGTAGCTCGCAAGGTCCGCTCGGTCCACCTGGTGTGGCCAACCGGCCATCCGGTTGGTGGTGAACCTCACCAGCGGCGAGTAGTGCAGGAGGAGAAGGGCACGATCGTCAGGACTCCGGGTTGCCTTGTAGTCCTGCCACAGATCTTTCACCGACCGGTCGAAGACAAGTCGTGATCGAGGAGACCGCACGCGAGACGCACTGCGGACCTCCTCGTCTCGTTGCGCGTGTGACAACTTCATAGTGCCCCGCTTCTTCGGTGCCCGCTTCGCCCGTGGCGTTCTGCGTGCGCCACGTCGTCACACGAAAGATCGGGATGGCCGGCGAGTACTTGAGTCCCTTGTCCCGGATGTGACCGACAACACTGACGAACGAACACGGAAGAGGGCACGTCGTCTAGGCGAACAGCGATTCCGCGATCTGTCGTTCGTGGGGAGCGTCGAGGGCAAGCTGGACTCCGATCCGCAGACCACCGCAGGCGTCTCGGGCGCGGACATGCCGCGCGACACCCTTCACGCGGAAGCTGACCGGAGTAGGTCCTATGAGCTCGACGTCGATCAGGACACCTTGTCCCACCTCGACGTCGATCCCGCCATAGATCACGAGCCGAGCACCGTGGCGCGACACCTCCTCGATCGTGCAGGGCGCCATCGCAGTCGTGTTCCCCTCGTCAACGGCGTAGTGGCCCACCCATCGGGTGGGCTTCCGACGAGATCGGCGGCGTTCCCGAGCTGCCCTCTTTCCCCACATTGTCGCTCCGTCTCACGTGCCGGTTTCTCTGCTTACCGGCACGGCCGTCCCCGATCTCAACGAGGTCAAGGAGCCCGGTCAACTCGGGCCGAAGGTTCGAGAATCGTCCCAGGAGGAGTACAACCGTTCCCAGAAAGACAACGCTTGCGATGGTCACGCACCGAATGGCGTGTCCGCTGGCTGCTGGCACGACTGGGTGACGTCGGGCCGGCGTTCCGTTGCTGTCCCCGCGACACGGTCATCACCCGATGCGACAGCGCCCCGGGACCATGTGTCGAGCGGCGCACCATCTCGGCGGTGACGCGCGGTCATTGGACCCTGGTGTGCGGCGCTCGCGAGTCGAAGACTCGTACGCAGGACCCAGGAGGCGAGGACGATGACCGAGTTCGCACCCGATGACGACACCTCACCAAGCGGACCGCGTCGACGCGGTCTGCTGATCGGCATCGGCGCACTCGTCGCCGTCGTGGCGATCGCGGTCGTGGTGTACCTGGTCACTCGTGACGACGGCGGCTCACAGCAGACGGCAGCGACCTCCACGACATCTACGACGGCGCCCTCGACCACCCCGACGACGGCCGTCCCGCCGACTGCGCTGCCCGTCGACACGTCGACAGCGGTGTGGCCCTTCGCGTCGGGCCCAACGCGCTACTCGGATCCGGTGTCGGCGGCCCGTGGGTTCGCCACCGAGTACGTCGGGTTCGCCGATCCCGTCGTGGGCGAGTTCCGCCAGGGCGACGCTCGATCGGGCGAGGTCCCGGTGCAGGCCAAGGCGACGGGACCGATCACCACCGTGTTGGTGCGTGAGCTCGGCGATTCGTGGTGGGTGCTCGGCGCGTCGACCCCGAACATCCAGCTGACCTCGCCCGCGGCGATGGCGACGATTTCGTCACCGGTTCGGCTGCAGGGAACGAGCACCGCATTCGAGGCGACGGTGAACACTGAGGTGTGTGCGGACGGCAGCACTCAGCCCATCGGGGCCGGCATCGTGATGGGCGGCGCCAACGGTGAGTTCGGTCCCTTCGACGGCACGCTCTCCTTCAGCCCACCCACCGCGACTGCGGGATCGTTGATGCTGCTGACCCGCTCGTCGGAAGACGGCAGCATCACCGAAGCGACGGTGGTGCGAGTGACGTTCCCCTAGACCCGATTTCGAGCTGCACGTCGGGCGGGCACGAAGAGATGGTCGCGGATCCCACCGGAACCGTCGAGGTCCTCGACCGCGTCGATGCGGTCGGCGCCGGCTGACGGATAACGTCGGCCCGTCGCACCGACGATCTGCGGGGGGACGCGATGCCCGGGACCGGCACCACCTTGACGCCCACCCACTGCCGGATCTGCGAACCGCTCTGCCCGTTGGTGGCCGAGACCGACGGCAACGGCACGGTCGTGGCCATCCACCCCGACCGTGACCATCCGGTGTCGGGCGGCTTCGCCTGTCACAAGGGCACGTCGTTCGGCGCCGTGCACCATGACCCCAACCGCCTGGACCACCCGCTGCGCCGCGCCAACCCGAAGTCGGATCCCATCGGCCGCTTCGAGGAGGTCACGTGGGACGAGGCGTTCGCCGACATCGGCGAGCGTCTGCGCGAGATCCGCCTCCGGCACGGCACCGAGGCCGTCGGCTGCTACTGGGGCAATCCGCTCGCGTACACGTCGCCCGGCATCCCGACCGTCTACAGCTTCTGGGGGAAGATGCAGTCGACCCGCCTCTTCGGTGGGCTCACGCAGGATCTCTCGAACAAGTTCGCGGCGATGGACGCGATCTTCGGCGTCGAGGCGATGTTCCCGGCACCCGATCTCTTCCACACCGACTACTTCCTGTGTCTCGGCAGCGACCCCAGCGGGAGCCACCTCACCGCGGTGTCGGTCCCCAATGCCATCGAGGCCATCCGCGGGATCCGCGCCCGCGGCGGCGACGTCACGTTCGTGAACCCGCGTCGCATCCGCGCGGTCGAGATGGGGCTCGGAGGCCACCTGCAGATCAAGCCCGACACCGACGCCTACTTCCTCGCCGCCATGCTCACCGAGATGGACCACCTCGGCGCGTGGGACGAAGACGGACTCGCCCGCCACGGGCGCAACGTCGGCGAGCTGCGCGAGTTCATCGCGCCGTTCGACGCCGACTCCGTCGCCGGCGTGACCGGCCTGTCGCCCGACGACATCCGTCGCACCGCGCCGCGACTTCGCCGCCGCGCCCACTGCCATCGCGCACATGGGCACCGGCGGCAACATGGGTCGCCAGGGAACGCTCGTCTACTGGCTGCTGCAGATGGTCAACCTGGTCACCGGCAACCTTGGTCGCGCGGGCGGCGGGCTGCTGCGCGGACAGCGCACCGGCGAGACGTTCGACGAGCTGCCCGACCGGTTCTTCGATTCTCCCGTCGGTCCGGTGCGACACACCTGGGGCCACGTACCGGCCAACCTCATGGCCGAGTACGTCCACGCCGACCGGGATCCGCTGCGCGCGCTGATCGTCATCGGCGGCAACCCGATCATGGCCGTGCCCGGCGAGGAGCGGCTCCGCGAGGCATTCCCCGAGCTCGAGCTCGTGGTGACCATGGACCTGTTCCGCAGCGCGACCGCCGAGCTCTCCGACTACGTGCTCCCGGTGAGCGACTGGCTGGAGCGGGCCGACTACCGGGGTGGCGGTGTCGCGATCGTGCCGACTGCGCAGTACGCCGACGCGGTCGTGGCGCCGGTCGCCGACCGCGCCGAGGAATGGTGGATCCTGGCCCGCATCGAACAGGAGCTCGGCTTGCCGTCCACACTCGACGACGGCATCGACTTCGCGGCCGCGGTCAACGAGGCGATGGCGAGCGCGGCGGGAACGAGCATCGACGAGCTCCGCACGCTCCCGTCGAACACCAAGGTCCTCGCGCCGTACCGCTCGCTGTCGATCGAGGAGGCGGTGGCGTACACCGACGGGCGCGTCGACTGCTGTCCGCCGTCGTTCGCGCCCGTGCTCGACCGCGCGAGAGATCTTCGCCGAGCTCCAAGGCGAGCCGCCGGAGACGCTCAAGCTCATCCAGTGGCGCAACCGCCGACAGCACAACACCTGGGGACGACGGTTGATGCCGCGCCTGCGCGAAGGCGCCTACGCCCACAACCCGTTGTTCTTCCACCCCGACGACGCTGCCGCGCGAGCGCTCGCCGAGGGCGATCCGATCACGGTGCGGTCGTCGTCGGGCAGCGTCGACACGGTCGTCGGGATCGATCCCGCCCTGCGGCCGGGTGTCGTCGCGTTGAGCCACGGCTACGGCGAGCGCACCGCCGACGATCCCGACGGCGTCGACGTGGGGGTCAACGTCAACCGGCTGCTGCCGTCGGGCCCCGGCAGCTACGAGTTCTACAGCAACATGGCCTTCATGGTCGGCGTCCCCGTGGAGGTCGAGCGCGTCGACGCCTGACCGCCGGCGCTCAACCAGCCACGACCGTCGCCGCCAGTGCCATCCGATGATCCTTGCCCCAGGGCGGCCCCAGCGTTGCCCGCGGGCGTGGAGCACCTCGTCGGCCCGCGCACCGAGGACGCTGACCGCTCGGCCCTCCACGTCCCTGGCGTCGAAGAGGTGCACGGCCCAGCCGCGAGCGCGGGCGAGCTCGGCCAGCACCTGGCGGTACATGACGGAATCGGCGCGGGCAGTGCGGCACTGAGCTGGTCGAGCGACGCTGACGTCGCCCGGACCGCCGACGCGCGCACCTTCGCCACCAGCGCCGCGGCGGCGGCATCGTCGAGCGGCTTGCCTTCGTGGTGGATCGGTGCCGTCGGCATGCCGGGATCGATCAGCTCGATCCGCCGGCGATCCACGACCTCGTGATCGGCCGTTGCCGTCACTGCAACTGCCCAACCGAAATGATGGGCGATGCCCAGCCGCATGCAGCCGTTTCTACTTCGCGTGGCCCGGCCTGGCCACCGCTAACTTCGTCGCGGTGTCGAACTACGGGCGACGACCCGGGTAGCGGGCGACGATGGAGCTGAAGATCGAGCTCGACCTCGGCGGCGGCGGCATCAACGTGCCGCTGCTCGTCTGCTTCGCCGCGTTCGTCGTCACGTTCGTGACGACGCGCACGATCACCAGGATGATCCGTGCGGGCAAGGGCCCCTTCAAGGACAACGTGTCGGAGAGCGGGCTGCACGTGCACCACGCGGTGCCGGGCATCATCCTGCTCGTCGCCGGCGCGTTCATCGCCGTCGGTACCAGCGGATCCGGTTCCGGCTGGGCGACCGTCGCCGCGCTGCTCGTGGGGGTCGGCACCTCGCTCGTCCTCGACGAGTTCGCGCTCATCCTCCACCTGCAGGACGTCTACTGGGCCGACGAGGGCCGGGTCTCGGTCGAGATGGTGAGCCTCGCCATGGCCTGCCTCGGGCTCGCGGTCGTCGGGCTCACGCCGTTCAACTTCAGCGGCTTCGAAGGTGGCGCCGAGAGCGTGATCGTGATCAGCCTGGTGATCGCGGCGATCCTCTGGGCGATCGTCGTGAGCGTGATGAAAGGCAAGTACAAGTTGGCGCTGTTCGGCGCGTTCATCCCCGTGATCGCGATCGTGGCCGCGATCCGCCTGGCGCGACCCGGGTCGCGGTGGGCGAAACGTCACTACGACACCGAGAAGCTCGCCGCGCGAAGGCGCGCACCGAACGGTACGACGCGCGCTTCGGCCCGGCGACGCAGTGGGCGAGCGACTTCGTCGCCGGCCGGCCGTCGGAGCCGGATCCGGTGACCCCCTCGACCTGAGGCTCGCGGACCGACCTGAAGCCGTAACGTACGCAAATGCGACGGTACGTGCTCGCAGCACTCGCGTCGGTGGTCATCATCGTCGTCGCGCTCGTCCTGTCGTCCGGTGACGACGATGCCGACGACGCCGCGCACGTCTCCGGCGCGAGCACCACCACGATCGCGGGCGCCGCGCCGACGGCCACCACCGCGCCCGTCGACACCGTGGCGCCGCGCGGCGCGCGAGGCAACGGGACGGCGGTGACCTTCGCCTTTGCCGGCGACGTGAACTTCCCCGAGGTGTGGGACACGGAAGATGGTCCGCCGCCGGCCGCGCCGCCGCTGGCGCAGCAGGTGCGCGACGACCCGAAGCACGTGCTCGACCCCGTCGCGCCGACGCTCCGGCAGGCGGACCTGGCCGTGGTCAACCTGGAGACCGCGATCACGGATCGCGGCGAACCCGTTGCCGGGAAGAACTACCACTTCCGGTCGCCGGCGGCGTCGTTCTCCGCCCTGAAGGCGGCGGGCGTCGACGTGGTGAACATGGCGAACAACCACGCGCTCGACTACGGACCCGTCGGTCTGCAGGACACGTTCGCCGCGATCACCGATTCCGGCTTGCCGGTGACGGGCATCGGCCACGACGCCGCCGAGGCGTACCGGCCGTTCCGCACCACGATCCGCGGGCAGCGCATCGCGATCCTCAGCGCGTCCGACTGGCTCGAGCCCGGACTCGTCGACGCGTGGTCGGCGACGGACACGCAGCCCGGGATCGCGTTCTCGATCGACCCGACCCGCCTCCTCCAGACGGTGGCGGGAGTCCGCCCCGAGGTCGACACGCTCGTCGTGTTCCTGCACTGGGGCACCGAGGACACGTGGTGCGCCTCGGGTCGACAACAGGAGCTCGCCACCGCGCTCCTCGGCGCCGGCGCCGACATCGTCGTGGGGAGTCACGCCCATCGGGTGTTCGGTGCGGGCAAGGTCGGCCCCGCGCTGGTCGGGTACGGCCTGGGCAACTTCGTGTACTGGCGCGAAGACGGCGAATCGGGCCGGAGCGGGATCCTCCTGGTCACCGCGACCGGCCGGGAGGTCGACGACTACTCGTGGGTCCCGGCCCGCATCACGAACGGCGTGGCGACGCCGCAGGTGGGAAGCGGCGCCGCCACCGATCTCGCCGAGTGGGACGATCGACGCGCCTGCAGCGGCCTCGCGCCCTGACCGATGAGTTCGGGAGCGCTCGCCGGTCCAACCTCCATGACTGCGCTCCAGGACTACCCTGCGACCATGACCGAGGTGGCCGGCACCGCGATCGACAGCACCCTCGAGCAGTACCGCCGGGAGCTCACGGCGCACTGCTACCGCATGCTCGGATCCTCGTTCGAGGCCGACGACGCGGTGCAGGAGACCATGGTGCGCGCGTGGCGCGGGTACGACGGGTTCGAAGGGCGATCGGCACTGCGGTCCTGGCTCTACCGCATCGCCACCAACGTGTGCCTCGACATGCTCAACGGTCGGAACCGGCGCGCCCTGCCGATGGACCTCGGCGGGCCGTCCACCGCCGACACTCCCGCCCGCGCGACCCTCCCCGAGTCGGAGTGGGTGCTGCCGGTCCCCGACGGGCACGTCCTGCCCGACACCGACCCCGCCGAGCTCGCCGAAGCTCGGGAGACCATCCGCCTGGCGTTCATCGCCGCGTTGCAGCACCTGCCGCCGCGACAGCGCGCGGTGCTCCTGCTGCGCGACGTCGTGCGCTGGAAGGCCACCGAGGTGGCCGAGCTGCTCGGCACCACCGACGCGTCGGTGAACAGCGCGCTGCAGCGCGCGCGCTCCACGATCGCGGCCAGCAACATCTCCGAGACCGACACCGTCCGCCCGATGGACGAGGAGCAGCAGGAGCTGCTGTCGCGCTACGTCGACGCCTTCGAGCGCTACGACATGGACTCGCTCACCGCGCTGATCCACGAGGACGCGACGCAGTCGATGCCGCCGTACGAGCTGTGGCTGGAGGGTCGCGAGGAGATCCTCGCCTTCTGGCAGACCCAGGGTGCGGCGTGCGCGGGTTCGCGGCTGGTGCCGACGGTCGCCAACGGCAAGCCGGCGTTCGGCCAGTACCGGCGCAGCGCCACGGGGGACGGGCACGACCCGTGGGCGTTGCAGGTGCTCGACATCGCCGACGGCGAGCTCGTCGAGCTCACCTTCTTCCTCGACACCGAGCACCTCTTCCCGCTGTTCGGGCTCCCGCTCCATCTGGAGCCGTAGCCGGGCTGGTTTAGGATCGGGCCCTTCAGGGGGCTCTGTGATGCCAGCGGCGATCGAAGGCGACACCAACGACACGAACGGGAACGGCGACGGCCCGCGCCGTTCGTCGTTGGTGCAGGAGCGGTCCCGGCGCACCCGCCAGGAGCTCGTGAACGCGGCGGTCCAGCTCTGGACCGAGCGGGGCTTCGAGAACGGCGTCGAGACCACCACGGTCGAGGAGATCGCGCGTGCGGCGGGCGTCACCAAGGGCACCTTCTACTTCCACTTCGCGCACAAGGAAGACGTGCTGCTCGAGATGAGCATCACCACCAGCGATGCGGTGGCGAAGGTCGCGGAAGCGTCGGTGGGTGCGGGCGACACCATCGACGCGACCGTGCAGAAGGCGTTCGCGGAGATGGCCCGACGCACGGAAGGTCTGCCCCGGGCGGCGATCGCCCGGACCCTGGGTGAGTTCTACAAGCACCCCACCCGGATCGGCGAGCACAACCTCACTCGCCAGGTGTTCCCCGGCCTCATCGAGGCCGCGCAGCAGCGGGGCGAGCTCCCGGCCGAGGCCGATCCCCTCGACCTGGCCGACATGCTCAACGCGCTGATGATCACCGCCGTGGAGGGCTGGGTCCACGGCGCGTTCCCGAGCCTGGCGCCGGAGCTCGCGTACCGCTCACGCGTCCTGTTCGCGGGTGTCCGCGCGGAACACGCGACGGGCTGACGTGCCCCGCCTCCCGCTCGACCCGCGCCACGGCACCCACGACCCGACCACCGCCACGCCCCGCGCGTGCCGGGTTCGGTGCGCCGCACCACCAGCGTCGACATGCTGCGTCCCTCGGGGATCGACGGCGACCTGGTGCTCGTCGGCATCGGTCGCGATCTCCACACCGCGCCCGACGGCACGCCGACGGTGCTCGACGCCGGCAGCTTCGAGGCCGTCGTCGACTACGCCGATGCGCAGCGCGTCCGCGAGATCCGCAGCACGCCTGCGATCACCGGGATCGATCGGCTCACCGGCCGCTCGGCCTCGACCGGGTTCCGCGCCGCGCTCAACGAGGTGGTCGAGGGCCAGGGCATGGTCGGCCGTCCCGTGTACCAGCTGCTCGACGATCTTCCCGTGGCCGTCCTCATCTCCGGCTTCTCGCCCCAGCGGCAGCTGGCCGCCGAGGGCACCTGGCCCGACGCCGCCGCGAGCACGCTGCAGCGGCGCAAGCCCGAAGGGCTCGACCTCATCCAACAGGCCGACCTGTGCGCGGGCTGGCGCGCCGACGGCACGATCATCCAGGGGCTGGACGAAGGGCTTCCTCCGGTGGTCACCGGGCCCGACGCGCCGTCGCTGGCGTCGGACGACCCCTGGGCGTGGCACGACCTCCCCGGCGAGCTCCCGGCGCACGCGATGCGGCGTCGGCGGCGGATCGACCTCGTCCCCGGCGAGGACGATGGGCCGCTCGTCGTCGACGCCATGTTCCGCGACAGCCACGTCGACGACGAGGGCACGGAAACGATCGTGCACGAGTACACGGTGCACGTCCGCGTCGATCCGCACGACTTCCGCGTGATCGCCGCACGGGCCACCCCGCAGGTGCTCCCCTGGTTCGAGTGTCCCGAAGCCGCCGCGAGCGCCGACCGCCTCGTGGGCGGGACGCTCGACGGGGTGCGGGCGCGGGTGCGCGCCGAGTTCCTCGGTGCGAACACCTGCACCCACCTCAACGATGCACTCCGCGCGCTGGAGGACGTGCCCTCGCTCGCGCGCCATCTGTGAACGGGGGTCCGAGCGTCTCGACGCCGGCGCGGCGTCCCGGGTTCGACCCGACGCACGACGAGCATCGAGATGGACACGAGCGACGGGCTGGTCCTCGTCGGCCGTGCCCGCGACCTCGTGACGCCGCGGCGCGGCGACCCGGTGGTGGTCGATGCCGCGGCGTTCACCGCACGCATCGGCGACTACCTCAGCGGTCAGACCATCGAAGAGCTCACCGTGTCGCCGCCGATCGACGGGGTGGAGTCGCTCGTCGGTCGCAGCGCGTCGCGCGGGTTCCGACGGCGCGTTGCACGCCATCGCCGACGAGCACGGACTCGTCGGGCGCGCCGTCTACCAGTTGCTCGACGACGTGCCGGGCACCGCGTTGGTCTCCGGGTACTCGCCCGAGCTCAACCGCCGCGACGCGGCTCGCGGCGCCGAGCCACGCGACATCGCACCGGTACCCGAGAACGACCCGCCCCGGCACCTGCTCGCGCTCCGCGGGGTGTGCGCGGGATGGCAGGAAGGCGGTGCCATCCTCGCCAACGTCCTCTCGGTGGGGCACGTGCCGATCAAGGTCGGCCCGGAGGCACCGGCACTGGCGCGTGACGACGACCCGCACGCGTGGCACGAGCTGCCCGGGCCGATCCCACCGCACGGCATGCGCCGGCGTCGTCGCATCGACGTGCTGCCGCCGAGCGACCCCCAGCAGGGCATCCTGCGGGTCGAGGCCATGTTCCGGGACAGCTACGTGACCGGCGCGGGCGTCGAGACCATCGTCCACGAGTACACGTTCGCCGCCGACGTCGACCCGCGCACCCACCTGGTGCTGGCCTCGGAGGCAGTGCCGCGGGCCCTCCCGTTCGCTCAGTGCCCCGAGGCCGGGGCGAGCGCGGCGCGCCTCACCGGCGAGGGCCTCGACGACCTCCGCGACCGGATCCGGGCCGACTTCGTCGGGCCGAGCACGTGCACCCATCTGAATGACATGCTGCGGGCGCTGGCCGACGTCGGGGTGCTCGCCGCCCGGGTTGGCGCGATCGACGTCGATTCGTCATAATAGTACTGAGCCTAACTTTGGCCCACGCAGCCAACGCGCCCAGGAGGCACACCCGATGCCGTCACGCATCCTCGATTATCCGATCTTCGACGCCGACAACCACATGTACGAGACTCCCGACGCGCTCACCAAGTTCCTCGAAGACCCGTACAAGGAAGTCATCAAGTACATCGACATCTCGGGTCGCACCAAGATCACGGTGAAGGGCCAGATCAGCGAGTACATCCCGAACCCGACGTTCAACGTCGTGGCCGCGCCCGGCGCGCAGGAGGAGTACTTCAAGAACGGCAACCCCGAGGGCAAGTCACGTCGCGAGATCCTCGGCAAGGCCATCCGTTCGCCCGAGGCGTTCTTCGCCCCCGAGCCGCGGGTGAAGCTCATGGACGAGCTCGGCATCGACCGCGCCATGATGTGGCCGACGCTCGCCAGCCTGGTCGAGGAGCGGCTGCGCGACGACCCGTACGCCACCGCGGCGGTGATCAAGGCGCTCAACCGCTGGATGTACGAGCAGTGGTCGTTCAACTACGAGGACCGCATCTTCGCCACGCCGGTCGTCAACCTGGCGATCCTCGACAACGCGCTCCAGGAGATCGACTGGATCATCGAGCACGGCGCGCGCGTGGTCCTCATCCGGCCCGCGCCCGTCACAACGCTCTACGCGACGCGCTCCATGGCGCTGCCCGAGTTCGACCCGTTCTGGGAGCGCGTCGTCGAGGCTGACCTCGTCGTCGGGATGCACGCGTCCGACAGCGGTTACCAGCGCTACATCAACGAGTGGGAGGGCGTGCCCGGCGGTGAGATGCTGCCGTTCAAGGACGGCTCCGGCTTCGCCGCGCTGAGCACGATCGGCCACCGGGCGATCGAGGACACGATCGCCGCGGTGATCGGCCACGGCCTGCCCACGCGGTTCCCGACGATCAAGATCCTTCCCGTCGAGAACGGCAGCCACTGGGTGCGCCCGTCGATCGAGCACTTCAACCAGGCGTACGAGCTCCAGCCCCAGCTCTTCGAGGAGCACCCGGTCGACGTGCTGAAGCGCAACATCTGGATCCACCCGTTCCACGAGGAGGACCCGAAGGGCCTCATCGACCTCGTCGGGGTCGACCACGTGTGCTTCGGCTCCGACTACCCGCACGCCGAGGGCATGTCCGACCCGATCACCTACGTCGACGACCTCGAGGGTCTCCCCGAGGAGGACAAGGCCAAGATCATGGGCGGCAACCTCGCCGGCCTCATGAACGTCGGCGTCCCCGCGTAGGCACGACCCCCACTTCCGGCCGCACGCATGGGGTAGCGTCGGCCGGAAGTGAAACGGGGGTTTTCATGAACGGTCCGCTGACCGGTCTGCGAGTCGTCGACCTGTCGAACACGTTGACGAGTGCGACCATCAGCGGCTTCCTCGCCGATTTCGGCGCCGACGTGGTCCACGTCGAGCCGCCCGGCGGAAGCCCGCTCCGCAGCCAGCCTGCCTTCCCGTTCTGGGCGCGCGGCAAGCAGAGCATCGTGCTCGACCTCCACGACGCCGACGATCTGCTCGTCGCGCAACAGCTGGCGCGCGGCGCCGACGTCGTGGTCGAGACGTTCCGCCCCGGCGTCGTCGAGCGTCTCGGACTGGGCTACGACGACTTCGCCGCCGACAACCCTCGTCTCGTGTTCGCGTCGGTCACCGCGTTCGGCCGCACCGGGCGGTACGCGGGCGTGCGGGGGTACGACGGGTTGATGATGGCGCTGCTCGGCGGTCACGACCTGATGGGATCGGTCACCGAGCGGGAAGGCCCCGCCTACTGCGCGATGCCGTTGGGATCGTGGAGCGCGGCCCAGACCGCGCTGCACGGCATCCTCACCGCGCTGTACGAGCGCGAGTCGAGCGGGCTCGGACAACGCGTGGACGCGACGATGATGCAGGCGTACGCCGGTCACGATCCGTGGAACGCGCTGATCTTCCACATCGTCGCCCAGTACCCGGAAGCGTTCTCGTCGGCGCGGCTCGTCGAACCCGGGTCCGACACGCCGAGCAATCCGCTCTTCTACCGCCTTGCCGTCGCGCTCACGAAGGACGGGCGCTGGTTGCAGTTCTCGCAGACCACCGATCGCCTGTTCCGCGCCTTCATGCGCGTGGTCGAGCTCGATTGGATGTTCGACGATCCGGAATGGAAGGACGTCCCCGACTTCGACGACGAGGAGAAGCGACGGGCGCTGTTCGACATGATCCTCGACGCGGTCCAGGCGAAGACCGTCGCCGAGTGGATGGCGGTGTTCGACCGGGAACCGGACGTGTGGGCCGAGATCTTCCGCCACGGCACCGAGCTGCTCGACCACCCGCAGCTCGTGCACGACGGTTCGGTGATCACCGTCGCCGATCCCGCGCTGGGCGCGGTGCGCCAGCCCGGACCCATGGTCCGCCTGTCGGCGACGCCCGGCGTGGTCGACCGGTCGGCGCCCGCGCTCGACCAGCACGAGCCGCTGCCGGGAGCGCACGACGACGCGGCGGCATCGACCCCACCCGCGGGCGCGCTCCCGCTCGAAGGCGTGACCGTGCTGGAGTTCGGGACGTACTACGCGGCGCCGTACGGCGCCACGCTGCTCACCGACCTCGGCGCCCGGGTCATCAAGGTCGAACAGCTCGACGGCGATCCCATCCGCCACATCATCCCGTTTCCCGAGGTCGGCGCGGTGAAGGTCCTCCAGGGCAAGGAGAGCGTCGCCCTCGACATCCACACCGACGCCGGACGCGAGGTCGTCCACGACCTCGTGCGGCGCGCCGACGTGGTGCTCGCCTCGTTCCGGGCCGGCGTGGTCGAGCGCGTGGGGCTCGACGCCGACACGCTGCTCACGATCAACCCCGATCTCGTGTACCTCAGCGCGCCGGGCTACGGCGTCGACGGTCCGTGCGGCCACCGCCCCGCGTTCGCGCCGACGATCGGAGCCGGTTCGGGCATGGCGTACCGCAACGTCGGCGAGGCCTTTCCCGAGCGACCGGGCCTCGAGCGCGGCGAGACCAAGCGGGCGGCGCTGCGCATCAACTCGGCGGCGATGGTCGTCGGGCAGGCCGACGGCTTCTCGGCGCTCGGCGTGGCGACGGCGCTGCTGCTCGGACTGCTGGCCCGGCGGCGCGGAGGGCCCGGGCAGGCGCTCAACACGTCGATGCTCCTCACCATGGCCCACGTGCTGTCCGAGGACATGCTCGAGTACGCGGGGCGCGCTCCCCACCGCGGGACCGACGCCGGCCAGTACGGCATCAACGCGCGCTACCGCCTCTACGAGACGGCCGAGGGGTGGGTGTTCCTCGCCGCCGGTGCACCCGGCGAGTGGGCGGGGCTCGCCACCGCGCTGGCGCCGTACGTGGATCTCACCGCCGACCCGCGCTTCGCCGACGCCGACGCGCGACGCGCGCACGACGACGATCTCGCCGCGATCCTCGCCGGGGTCTTCGCCCGGCGCCGAGCGCGCGAGTGGGAGGACGACCTGCTCGCGCAGGACGTCGGGTGCGTGGCCGTGCGCGAGTCCGCCCCGGAAGCGCAGCTGTTCGGAGCTGACGGCATCGGCCGGGAGCAGGGATGGATCACCGAGGTGGAGCACCCGGTCCACGGGACGATCCCCCGCCTCATGCCGTTGATCCGGTTCTCGCGTCGGGCACCACGGTGAAGGGGAGCCGGCTCTGCGGCGCCGACACCGATGCCGTCCTCGCCGAGCTCGGGTACGACGCCGACCGCATCGCCTCCCTCCGCGACACGCGGGCGTCGTCCTCTGACCGTGCACCCCGTAGCGTGTGACCTCGACGACGAGCAGGAGTGACCATGGAAGCCACGACCGACTCCGGGGGCTACGGCCCCGACTTCAGCCTCTTCAGCGCCGACCCGGAGCAGAGTCGTCACCCGCAGGAGACGTACCGCGCGCTGCGCGACGCCTCGCCGGTGCTGTCGCTCCCGGGCATGGGGCACGTCCTCACCACCAAGGAAGCGGCGATGGAGGCGTTCCGCCGCCCGGAGGTGTTCTCTTCCGCGGCGACCGTCGACGCACTGCCGATGGGCTCGGTGCGACCGCTGATCCCGCTGCAGATCGACCCGCCCGACCACGTGAAGTACCGCAAGATCCTCGACCCGCTGTTCGCGCCGCGGCACATGGCGGCGCTCGAGGAGCCCGTCGCCGCGCTGGTGAACGACCTGATCGACGGGTTCGTCGACCGCGGCGAGTGCGACTTCGCGGCCGAGTTCTCGGTGCCGCTGCCGTCGCAGGTGTTCCTCACGCTGCTCGGCCTGCCTCTCAGCGACCTCACGTTGTTCTTGAAGATGAAGGACGGCATCATCCGTCCCGACCACGTCGTCGGTGAGCCGCGCGACCATCCCGACACCATCGCCTACCAGAACGAGATCGGGACATCGGTCTACGACTACTTCAACGAGGTGCTCGACCAGCGCGAGGTGGAGCGGCGCGACGACCTCGTGAGCCGCTTCCTCGATGCCGAGGTCGACGGGCACCGCCTCACGCGCGAGGACATCCTCGACATCTGCTTCCTCTTCTTCATCGCCGGACTCGACACCGTGAGCGCGTCGCTCGACTGCTTCTTCGGCTACCTCTGCGAGCACCCCGACCAGCGGGCGCAGCTGGTGGCCGACCTGTCGCTGGTGCCGTCGGCCGTCGAGGAGCTGCTGCGGTGGGAGACACCGGTGGGTGGCATCATGCGCGTCGCCGCCGCCGACACCGAGCTCCTCGGATGCCCGATCAAGCAGGGCGAGATGGTGAGCATCAGCCTCGGTTCGGTCGACACCGACGAGACCGCGCTCCCCGACGCCTACGAGGTACGCTTCGACCGCGAGGTCAACCCGCACAACGCGTTCGGCGGCGGCGTGCACCGATGCCTCGGCTCGCACCTGGCCCGCCTGGAGCTGCGCGTGGCGATGCGCGAGTGGCACGCGCGCATCCCCGAGTACTCGGTGAAGCCGGGACACGAGCTGGTGTACACGCCGGCGATCCGGTCGCTCGACACCTTCCCGATGGTGTTCACCGCCCGCTGACGATCGTGCCGAAGCGACGCCTCTACCTCCACGAGACGGTCGACATCGTCGGCCAGGGTCAGTACGAGTACATGGAGCACCTCTGGAAGGACCCGGTGCTGCGCATGCCCGAGATGTTCGGGCTCCAGGGTTCGTTCTACGTGTGCGCGGCCGGGGGCGGGCGTTGGCCGCAGGTGATCAACATCTGGGACGTCGGGACCCGCGGATGGAAGGGCTGGGCGGCGAACGTCGACCGCATGAACCTGAAGCGGCGCCAGGCGTTCTACGGGGACTGGTGGGACGAGGCGGCGAAGTGGCGCACCGGCGGCTTCGACCGGCTGTGCGGCGGCGTGCCCGGGAGCCCGAGCACCGAGGAGCTCCAGGCGGCGGGCGTGCAGGGCACCCTGTTCGTGCACGAGGTGCTCACGGTCACGCCCGGTTCGCAGCTCGACTTCCTCGCCGCCGTCGTCGAGCAACGCGTGCCGCTGATGCGCGAGTACGGGCACGAGCCGACCGGCCTCTACGAGGTGCTCGCCAACCAGCACGAGGTCGTGATGGTGTGGGCCACCGACATCCCGGCGCAGGTCCGCCTCCGCGAGAACCGCGACGCGGCCCGGGGTCTCAGCGACGAGGGCGAGGCCGACGAGCGGATCGTCGAATGGGAACGTACCGCGTGCGACTGGGTCACCGGCGGCGACACGCACATCATGACCCCGCTCCCGCGTACGGTGTACGGGCCTCCCGGCTGGGAGGACGCATCGCTCGAGGACTGGTTGGACGGAGAGAAATGACGCCCGAGCTCGAGACACTGCTGTACCGCGAGGAGAACCGCGTCGCGTACGTCACGCTCAACCGGCCCGAGGTGCAGAACAGCTTCGACTACACGATGATCGACGAGCTGGCGCAGGTGTGGCAGGCGCTCCGTGGGAACGACGACGTGCGGGCCGTGGTGCTCACTGGCGCCGGTGACCGGGCGTTCTGCACCGGCAATGACCGCAGCACCATCCCCTTCGACGTGAAGTGGGATCCGTACACGTACGACGACCCGGGAGTCTCGATCGGGCCGCGGGTCAACCGCATGTGGAAGCCGGTGATCGCGGCGGTCAACGGCACCGCGGCTGCCGGCGCGTTCTACCTGCTCGGGCAAGTCGACTTCATCATCGCCGCCGACCACGCCACGTTCGTCGACCCGCACGTCACCTACGCCATGCCGGCGGTGTACGAACCGATCGAGGCGCTGGCCAAGATGCCCTTCGGTGAGGCGATGCGCGTCGCGCTGCTCGGTGCCAACGAGCGCATGTCGGCGCGACGCGCCTACGAGATCGGGTTCGTGAGCGAGGTCGTCCCGTTGGAGGAGCTGATGGGCGCGGCCACGTGGGCGGCCGAGGCCATCGCCGCACAACCACCGGCGGCGATCATGGCGACGCTGCGCACGCTCTGGGCCGCGCGCGAGATGTTCCCGTCGCAGGCCACCGCGCTCGGGAACACGTTCCTGCACCTCGGCATGGACACCGACAAGGAGAACCTGAAAGAGGGCGAGGAGACGTTCGCCAACCGCCCCCGCACCAAACCGCGGGTCAGGTAGCGGCGAGCGCTGTCGCCGAGCGTCGTCATCAGCTCCTGCACGTCGTCCATCGTCAGCATGGGACCGGACGGCACGATCGTCAGCTCCGGGATGGTGAGATCCGGGTGCGCCAGCATCATGGCGACGAACTCGGCGATGGTGCGGCCGAGATCGGCGGACTGCATGTGGTTCTTGTAGATGACCGACGCGGCCACCCACTTCGGCATGAGGGCCGCGGCGCGATCCATGTCGAAGTCGCGGGCGAAGTCGGTGTCGACCGTGTCGCCGACGGCCATGGTGACGAAGCGGCGATCGGGGTGCTCACCCCGCCACGCCCGCACCGTCCGGTCGAGGGCGGCCTTGCTGGCGGCGTAGGCGCCCAGCCCGTGGTACGCGCCACCGGTCGAGATCGACGAGAGGAAGATGACCACGCCGTCGGCGCTCAGGTGCTCGAGCGCGGCCTGCGTCACGAGCGCGGGCCCGATGGCGTTGGTCGCGATGACGTCGTGCCAGGTGCCGGCGGAGATCTCGTCGAGCGGCGCCAGCGGCGACACGCCGGTGGAGTACACGAGGGCGTCGAGCCCGCCCATCGCGTCGACCGCCTCGCCGACCAGCTCCCGGCAACGGTCACCGTCCTTGACGTCGGCGGCGATCCCGGTGCCGGTGCCGGCGGTGGCGACCACCTCGGCCAGCTTCTCCGGGCTGCGACCGACCACGGTGATGTTCGCGCCCGCGCTCGCGGCCGCCGAGCGCGGTGCCGCGGCCGATGCCGGCGGATCCGCCGACGACGAGGATGCGCTTCCCCGTCAGATCGATGTCGACGCTCACGGGGCGACCTCGAGCACCATGGCGGAACCCATCCCGCCGCCTGCGCACATGGACACGACCCCGTGGGTCTTGCCCTGGCGCCGCAGCTCGTTGATCATGGTGACGACCATGCGGGCTCCGGTCGCCGCGATCGGGTGACCGAGGCTGCAGCCGCTGCCGTTCACGTTCACGATCGTCGGGTCGATGCCGAGCGTGCGGATCGCCGCCACTGGCACCGAGCAGAAGGCCTCGTTGATCTCGAACCGGTCGATGTCGTCGATGGTCAGGCCGGCGCGCTCGAGCGCCTTCGGGATCGCCAGCGTCGGTCCCATGCCGGTGCGGGCGGGTTCGAGCCCCGACGACGCCCACGACACGATGCGGGCGAGGGGCCGGAGCCCGTGCGCCTCGGCGTAGTCGTCGGCGGTCACGACCAGCGCGGCCGCGGCGTCGTTGAGCCCGGCGGCGTTGCCCGCGGTGACGGTCGGGTGGTCGAGCTCGGGGTGCAGCGGCTTGAGGTCGGCGAGCGTCTCGACCGTCGTTCCGCGACGGGGGTGCTCGTCGACGCTGAACACCCGGGCGTTGCCCTCACGGTCGGTGTACTCGACGGCGACGATCTCCTCCTCGAACGCCGCCCGAGTCGATGGACGCGATCGCCTGCCCGTGGCTGTACGCGGCCCACTCGTCGACGTCGAGGCGGGTGAGGCCCATCTCGCGGGCGGTGTTCTCGCCCACGGTGATCGACATGTCGAAGGTCGGCGCGTCGGGGGTCTCCGGGTGGCTCGGCGACATCCACATCTGCGGCTCGCCGCCCGGCTCGAGCACCTTCCACGACTGCGGCGACGTGCTCAGGCTCTCGGTGCCGCCGGCCACGACCACGCGATCCATGCCGGCCCGGATGCTGCCGGCGGCGATCTGCACCGCGCTCAGACCCGACGCGCAGTGCCGGTTGTCGGCCATCCCCGCGACCCCCACCAGACCGAGACGCACCGCCACGTTGCGGGCGATGTCGCCCCCACCCTGGAGCGACTCGCCGAGCACGACGTCGTCGATGTCGGCAGCGTCGATCCCGGCGCGGGACACCGCCTCGCCCACCGCGATCTCGCCGAGGCGGAACGCGTCGACGTCGATCAGCGATCCCTTCCGCGCCCGCCCGATGGGCGTGCGGGCGGCGGCGACGATCACGGCTTCGCTCATGGCGTGCTCCGAATCATGTGGGACTCCAGATCTGGACGAGCTCGTCGGTGGTGCAGATCTTGGCGACGAGCGACAGGGTGTTCTTGATGATGACGTCGGTGTAGTCGACGGGGTAGCCGGTGATGGCGTCGCGTGGGATGACCACGTTGAAGCCGAAGTTGACGCAGTCGAGGGTGGCGTTGGGGATGGCGACGTTGGTGGATACTCCCACGATCACGACGGTCTTGGCGCCGAGGTTGCGCAGCAGCGTCGGGACGTCGGTGCCGTTCACCGGGGACAGGCCACCGATGCGGGTGGAGAAGAGGTCGCTGTCGGCGGCCTCGATGCCGTCGACCAGCTCGGTGCCCTCGCTCCCGGGGGTCATCGGGCTCGGGCCCTTGGCCGTCCCCTGGAACAGGGCGCGTTGCTGCTCGCGCCCCGGCGGTCGGCCCGGGTGGCGGCGATGCAGTGGAGGATCCCGCAGCCGGCCTCCCGGCCCGTGGCCACGAGCCGACCCACGTTGGCCACCATGCCGGTGGCCTCCGCCGACTCGGCGAGCGCCGGCAGCATGCTGAGGTGGCCGATCACACCCTTCTGGCATTCCTGGGTGAGCACGACGGTGCTCTCGGGTGGGACCAGATCGGACAGCTGCATGGGTCGATACCGTATCCAGGTTGGTCGCTAGAGGCCCAGCCCCGGCTGGTCGGGCGGCGCCGGGCGGGCGCTCGGCGCGGGCTCGTCGTCGGAGGGGTGCTCGACCACCGCGATCACACGGGCCTGCATGAAGCGGGCGGTGCGCACGACCTCGCCGGTCCGGGTGACCTCGGTGACCTCGACCACGCCGCGCCCGGTCGTGGTCTCGACCCGCCTCCCCGCGCGGGTGGCCTCGATCTCGTAGGTGCGGGTCTCGCCACCACCCAGCTCCACCACGACTTCGATCCGGTCACCTCTCACGGGCGCCATGATCGCCGATGGCCGCCGCTTCCGCACGCCGGGTCTTGGCGACGCTGGCCCCGATGGCGGCGACCAGGATCGCCACGATGACGCCGAGGGACGCCACGGTCGGCATGTGCCACCAGTGCGACACCGCCATCTTCACCCCGACGAACACGAGGATGGCGCCGAGCGCGTGCGCCAGGTAGTGGAATCGCTCACGTGCGTCGCCGAGCAGGAAGTACATCGCCGCGCAGTCCGAGGATCGCGAACGCGTTCGACGAGAACACGATGAAGGGCTCGCGCGACACCGCCAGCACCGCAGGCACGCTGTCGACCGCGAACACGACGTCGGTGACCTCGACCACGACCAGCGCGGCGAGCAACGGCGTCGCCACCCACTTCCCGTGCTCCCGCAGGAGGAACTTCTGGCCCGACAGCTCGGACCGCACCGGGAGGAACCGACCGAGCAGCTTGACCGCCCGGTCGTGACCGTGGGTCCCCTCGTCGGCCCGGTGGTGCATGACCTTCACGCCCGACGCGACGAGCACCACACCGAACACGACGAGTGCCCACCAGAACTGCTCGATCAGTGCCGTACCGGCGAGGATGAACACGAAGCGCATCGCCAGGGCCCCGAAGATGCCCCAGAACAGCACCCGGTGCTGGTAGCGGGCGGGGATCGCGAACGACGAGAAGATCACCGCCCACACGAAGACGTTGTCGATGCTGAGGGACTTCTCGATCACGTAGCCGCTGAGGTACTCGCCGAACGCGGGGCCGCCCCACATGAGCAGCACCACGAGCGAGAACCCGAGCCCGCACGCCACCCAGACCGCCGACTCGACGAGCGCGTGCTTGGCCGTCGGTTCCTCGTTCCCGCGGTGCAGGAGCAGGTCGACGGACAGCAGCACCGCGATCACGCCGAGCAGCGCCGCCCAGTGCCACGGGCTGACCTGGATGCCGAGATCCATTCGGGAGTCCAATCTTCGGAATCAGCCGCCTCGAGGGCGGCGGGTCCGAAGGTCTCTCCCACCTCGCGGACGAGGCACGGGCGCCGGGCTCGCCGCTGAGGACGGACCGTGATGACGACGCAACCGCTGTCGGGATACTCCCCTTCGGGCGCCAGTCTACGTGAGCCAGGCGCCGGTGAGACGCCTCCGGAACTTCGTCGTCTTCACGGACCCATGGGTCCGATAACGCGACGGTGGGGAGGACGACTGTGGCCAAGCCCCGACGCGGGTACCTGTTCCGCCTGGACGTGCGGGTGTTGAGCGTGGGCGCCGAGCTCCATCGCACCGGCTACGACCGGTTCTACGGCCTGCAGATCGCGCGGTGGCTCGAATGCGAGCGCAGCTCCGTGTACAAGGCGCTCCACCGGCTCACCGCGCTCGGTCTGCTCGAGGAGCAGTGGCTCGAGGAGCAGAGGGAGGAGCGTCGGCGGTACTACAGGCTCACGCCGTTCGGCCGGGAGTCGGTGGGCCACGCCCGCCGCGGTGCGCGGGTCTTCGGGCGCTCCCGGCCGCGTCGGCGTAGGGTCCGACCCGTGGAATTCACGGGTCGCCGCATCGTCACCGGCCACGACGCCGACGCCAGGGACGTCATCGTCTCCGACGGTCCGCCACCCGGCCTGATCTCGCCGGCGGAGACCACCGGCGGGTTCGGGCTCGCCCAGTGGCTGTGGCTCGACGGCCCTGCCACCACCGTCGACGACGGCGGTGAGGTCCCCGCCGGGCCCCGCCAGCTGGAACCGCCGCCGGGCGGCTGCTCCGTCATGCTCATCCGCTTCCCCGGCGGCGGCGACTGGGTCGCGCGTCGACGGCGACGACCCGGATCGGCCCGGCATGCACGCCACCGACACCCTCGACTTCATGGTCGTGATCGACGGCCGCATCGTCCTCGGCCTCGACGACGGCGAGCACGACCTCGGGCCGGGCGACGTCGTCGTGCAGCGCGGCAACCTCCACCGCTGGCGGGTCTCGGGCGAGGAGCCGTGCACGTACGCGGTGTGCATGGTGCGACCCGACCCCTCGGGCGGCGCACCCACGGTCGACCTGGCTGCCCCCACCACCACCGGCGCCGGTCGACCACGCCGCCTGGTCGCCGGCGACCGCGCGACGACGGCACCTCGCACGCGGTCGCCGATGGCTACCCACCCTGCGCGCTTTCTCCCGGCGCCGACGACGGCGTTGCGCTGGTCGAGCTCTGGCAGTCGGGCGGCGCGCTCGACGAACCCCGAGCAGGGCGGCGACCCCGAAGGCGGCTGGGAGCTCGAACCGCGCGGCGGAGGCGTCGCGTTCCGGTGGGTGCGGCTTCCGGCCGGCCACGATCCCGGCGAGGCCGGCTGGCACACGACCGACACCATCGACGTCGACATCGTCGTGTCGGGGCGGCTGGAGCTCTCGTTGCCCGAACGGGGCCCGTCGTGATCGGTCCCGGCGAAGCCGTCGTGCAGCGCGGCACCCACCACAAGTGGCAGCCGGTCGGCGACGACGCGGTCGAGTTCGTGTCGCTGATGCTCGCCGTAGGCTGAGCGGATGCTGCTCACCGAGGACCACGACCGCGCGCGGCTGCTGACGTTCGACCGTCCCGACCGCGCCAACGCGTTCAACGAAGCGCTCTACCACGCGGCGGCCGACGCGTTGCGCGCCGCCGCCGTCGACGACGGGGTGGGCGCGGTCGTGTTCACCGGCGCCGGCAAGGCGTTCTGCGCGGGCACCGATCTCCTCGAGATGGCCGAGACCGTCGACGGCACCGCGGGATCGCGCAACGGCTTCCCCGCGTTCGTCGACGTCCTGCAGGACTTCCCGAAGCCCCTGCTGGCGGCGGTGAACGGCTCCGCCGTCGGTCTCGGCTTCACCATGCTCGCCCACTGCGACCTGGTGTTCGTCTCCGACCGGGCGCGCCTCCTCGCGCCGTTCACCACCATGGGCGTGGCGCCGGAAGCGGCGAGCAGCTACCTGCTGCCGCGCCGCATGGGTCGCCAGCAGGCCGTCGCTCTCGTTGTTCACGTCCGACTGGATCTCGGCCGAGGAAGCCGTCGCCACCGGGCTCGCGGTCCAGCAGTGCTCACCCGACACGCTGGTCGAGGAGACCCTCGCGCTCGCCACCCGCATCGCGGCGAAGTCCTTGCCGTCGCTCATGGCGACGAAGCGGCTCCTGCTCGACGCCGAGCGCGAGGGCATCGCCCGTGCCCGCCACCTCGAGAACGCCGCGTTCGCCGAGCTGCTCGCGCTCCCCAACGCGACGGACGGCGTGCTCGGCCAGCTCGAGGGTTGACCACCGGCCCGTCGGGGCACAAAGCGGACATGCCGAATCCCCAGGAAAGCTCTGGCAGGGCGTCGCGCTCGCGTCGGGCACGCTGGCGGCGACGGTGGTCCGACGGGCCGCGGTGACCACGTGGCGCACGACGAAGCACGAGGACCCGCCCGAGAACCCCGTCGCGCGTGACGTCGGCTGGCACGACGCGCTCACCTGGGCGATCGCAGTGGGCGTCGGCGCCGCGGTGGCGCGGGTCGTCGCGCAGCGGGGTGCGGCCGCCGCGTGGCAGAAGGCGACGGGTGACCCGCCGCCCGATCGCGGCCTAAGTCCCGGCCTGCTCCCGCTCCAGCTCGTGCTTCATGACCTTGCCGGTCTGCGTGTAGGGCAACGAGTCGCGGAACTCGACGTACGCCGGCACCTTGAAGCGCGGCGAGTGACTGCGCGGCCCACGTCGCTGCACCGTCGGCCGCGTCGAGTGACGTGCCGTCGTGCAGGACCACGAACGCCATGACCTCCTGGCCGAGCGTGCGGTGGTCCACTCCGATGACCGCCGCGTCGGCGATGTCGGGGTGCTCGACCAGCCGGTGCTCGATCTCCATCGGGTAGATGTTCTCGCCGCCCCGGATGATCAGGTCGCGCATCCGGCTCTCGAGCCAGAGCACGCCGTCCTCGATGCGCCCGTAGTCGCCGCTGTGGTACCAGCGCTCGTCGTCGAGCACCTTGGCGGTCGCGTCGGGGTCGTCCCAGTACCCCGTGAACACGACCGCGCCGTGCAGGCAGATCTCGCCGACCTCGCCTTCCGGGCAGCACGTTGCGGTCGTCGTCGCGGATCTGGACCTCGAGCGTGGGGTACGGCGCACCCACCGACTCGCGGTGGGTGAAGTAGCGCTCGCCCGACAGGAGGGTGCCCGCGCCCATCGACTCGCTCATGCCGTACCCGTTCGACAGGTTGGCGGTGGGGATCTTCTCGTTCAGGACGCGCATGAGCTCGGGAGGGAACGGCGCGCCACCCGACGACACCATGGTCAGACGAGGAGAGGTCGTACGACTCGAAGTCGGGGTGCTCGAGCATGCGCCAGAACTGCGTGGGCACCCCGGACCACGCTGAGACGCGGTGGTCGGCGGTGAGCCGGAGGTGCACGGCGGGGTCCCACCGACCCGGCGGTGGGAAGACGAGCGACGAACCGAAGCGGGCACCGGTCATGAACAGCGGCGCGGTGCCGGAGATGTGGAAGAACGGCGTCGCGCAGATCGACGCCGGTGGTGGCGCGTCGGGTGGCGGCGGCGCGATCCCGTTGACCAGCATGGTGACGGCGCGCCCGAACGCCATCGCCGAGCCCATGTGCACCATGTTGCGGTGCGTCAGCGTCGCGCCCTTGGGACGACCCGTCGTCCCCGACGTGAAGAGGATCATGAACGGGTCGTCCTCGTCGATGTCGACGTCGGGCAGCGGCGCCTTCCCGTCGACCGAGAGCATGGGCATGCCCTCGATGCCGACCTCGGCGAGCCGCTGGAGCCGGGCCTCGTCACCGAACAGCACTGTCGGCGTGGTGATCTCCATGCCGTACGCGAGCTCGGGCCCGGTCCACCAGCCGTTGAGCCCGACGATGATCGCGCCCAGGCTCACGACCGCGAGCTGCGCGAGCGCGTAGTCGAGGCTGTTGGCGCTCGCGAACGCGACCCGGTCGCCCCGGCCGACCCCGTACTCGTCGGCCAGCACCGCCGCGATCGCGCCGACCCGTTCGGGAACCTCGGCGAACGTGACCGTCGCACCACCGCTTCCAAGGTCCGGGAACACGAGGTACGGCCGGTCGCCGAACTGCTCCGCGCTGCTGCGGAGCACCTCGACCAGGCTGCGCGGCCGCTGCACGAACACCTCGACCTCGGCGCCGAGCACGACCTCCGTGGTGCGCTCGAACATCGCGCCGGGACCGCACAGCGCGGCGCGCTGCTCCGGCGTCAGTCGCTCCTCGTCGCGGTAGCGCAGCGTCGTGCCGCCCTCGCTGCTCACTTGAGCTTGAGGACCCGCTCCGCGTTCTCCCGCAGGAACTTCGGCCAGACGTGGTCGCGGAACGGCACGTTCGACCATGTCGCCCATGATGCGGTCGAGGGTGAGCCCCATCGGGAAGTACCCGGCGTAGATGATCTTGTCGGCGCCGCGCGTGTTGGCGTAGTCGATGATCGCCTTCGGGTAGTGCTTGGGCGCGAACGCGCTGGTGCAGTAGTGCAGCCCCGGCCACTTGAGCATGAGCTTGACCGCGAGCTCCTCCCACGGCTCGCACCCGTGGCGGGTCACGAAGACGAGGTCGGGGAAGTCGTACATCACGTCGTCGATGTAGTCCACGCTGCTGCGCGTCGAACTTGAGCCGGGGACCGGGGATGCCGGCGTTGACCCACACGGGATCCCGAGCTCACAGCACTTGGCGTAGATCGGGTACATCTGCGGCGCGTTGATGGCGATCTGCGGGAACAGACCGCACGGGAACACGTCGACGGCACGGATGTCGTACTTCTCGTGCGCCTCCACGATCCGGCCGAGCGACCCCATGATGTCGTTGGGGTCGACGCTGAGCGCAGCCACGAACCGGTCGGGGTGCTGGGTGAGCGCGCGCTGGGAGTTCTCGCTCCCGATGCCGATGAGGCCCTTCTCGATGTTGTGCTTGTCCATCTCGCGCAGCGTGACCGCCACCGGGTCCTCGCTCGAGTCGTGCTCGTCGGGCACGTCCTTGAACATGTACTCGACCGGGAATTCGAACTCGTCCTTCGACTGCGAGTCCTTCGTCTGCTTGGTGATGAACTCGTAGAGCTTCTTCTTGTCCTCGATCGGGAAGCTGATCATGCAGTCGATGATCGGGACGTCGGTGGGCATGGCCATGACGGGTACCTCTCCCTACTTGATCGGACCGAAGACCATGCCGCGGTGGCGGGTCTGGAACACCTCGGTGGCCATGGTCATCCCGAGCTTCTCGGCGTCCCACGGCTTGCCCTCGCAGCTGACGTCGGCCCGCTCGTACCAGCCGCCCATCCAGATGAGCTTGTCGTGGATGACGCGGATGACCTGGCCGGTCACGTAGTCGGCCTCGTCGCTCGCCAGCCACGCCACCACCGGCGAGCTGTTCTTCGGGTCCATGGGGTTCCACTCGCCCTCGGGCACCTCGTCGGGCTCGAACGCCTCACCGGAGCCGGGCATGGTCGCGGTGATGCGGGTGAGGCCGGCGGGGCCGATGCAGTTCACGGTGACGTCCGAGCGGTAGAGCTCCTGGGCGAGGGTGAGCGTGAGGCCGACGATGGCGGCCTTGGCGGTCGCGTACCCCGACTGCCCGAAGTTGCCGCCGAGGCCCGCGCCCGACGTCGTGTTGATGATCCGGCCGTGGACGTCGCCGCCCTGCTTGGCCCGGTCGCGGAAGTGCTTGGCCGCGAAGTGCGACGTCGACCACGTGCCCCGCACGTGGACGGCCATGACCGCGTCCCAGTCGTCGACCGGCATGTTCCAGATCGCCGAGTCCCGCACGATGCCCGCGTTGTTCACCAGGATGTCGAGCTGGCCGTAGGTGTCGACCGCCTGCTGGATGAGCTCGCCGCACTGCTCGTGGTTCGCCACGTTGGCGTAGTTCGGCGCGGCGGTCCCGCCGGCGGCCTCGATGAGGGCGACGGTGTCGTCGGCGGCCTTGCCGCTCCCCTCACCGCGCTCGCTCCCACCGAGGTCGTTGACCACGACCTTGGCCCCCAGCCGGGCCATCTCCATGGCGTGGCCGCGGCCGATGCCGTGACCCGCGCCGGTGACGATCGCGACCTTGCCGTCGAGCAGCCCCACGGCTCCCCCTGTGTGTCGTCTGGATCTGACGGTGCGTCAGGTCGCGGGATTGTATATTCCGCTCCGTGAACGCCCCCACCGGACCGCTGCCCGAGACCGTCCCCGGCGTCGTCCACCGGGCGGCCGCGCTCTGGCCCGACGACGAAGCGATCGTCGACCGCGACACGCGACTGACCTTCCGTGCCCTCGACGCCGCGGTGCGGGACGCCGCCCGGGCGTTCGTGGCCAGCGGCCTGCAACCCGGCGACCGCGCGTCGGTGTGGGCGCCGAACATCCACCAGTGGATCGTCGCCGCGTTGGGCCTGTACTCCGCGGGTGGGGTGCTCGTCCCGCTGAACACCCGGTTCCGGGGCGCCGAGGCGGCCCACGTGCTGCGGACGTCGGGCGCGCGGTTCCTCTTCACCGTCACCGACTTCCTCGACACCGACTACGTGGCGCTGCTCGATGAAGCGGGTGCGCGCGACCTCGTCGAGGAGATCGTGATCCTCGAGGGTGCCGTCCCCGCCCGCACCGTGAGCTGGGCCGACTTCCTTGCGCGCGGTGCCGGCGTCGACGACGGCGAGATCGACGCGCGCGAGGCGGCGCTCGACGGCGACACGATGTGCGACATCATCTTCACGTCGGGCACGACCGGCGCTCCCAAGGGGGCGATGCTGCGCCACGGCGCCAGCGTGCGCGCGTACGCGTCGTGGGCCGACGTCGTCGGACTCCGCCACGGCGACCGCTACCTCCTCGTGTACCCGTTGTTCCACACCGCGGGGTTGAAGTCGGGCCTGGTCGCGTCGTTGCTCACCGGCACCACGCTGCTCCCCCACCTCGTGTTCGACACGCCATCGGTGATGGCGACGGTGCAGCAGGAACGGATCACGATGCTCCCGGGGCCACCGGCGATCTACCAGACCATCCTCAACGCCGACCTGTCCGAGTACGACTTCTCGTCGCTGCGCCTGGCGGTGACGGGCGCGGCCGTCGTCCCCGTCGAGCTGGTGGTGCAGATCCGCGAGCAGCTCGGCCTCGAGTGCGTGGTCACCGGCTACGGGCTCACCGAGACCACCGGCATCGTGAGCATGTGCCGGCACGACGACGACCCCGAGATCATCGCCCACACGTCGGGGCGCCCGATCCCCGGGGTCGAGATGAAGATCGTCGACGCCGACGGCAACGACGTGCCGACGGGCGAGCCGGGCGAGATCGTGGCGCGCGGCTTCCAGGTGATGATCGGCTACTTCGACAACCCGACCGCGACCGCCGAGACCATCGACGCCGACGGCTGGCTCCACACCGGCGACGTCGGCTACGTCGACGCCGACAACAACGTCACCATCACCGACCGCATCAAGGACATGTTCATCGTCGGCGGGTTCAACGCGTATCCCGCCGAGATCGAGGGACTGATGCTCGACCACCCCGACCTCGCCCAGGTGGCGATCGTCGGGGTGCCGGACGCCCGTATGGGCGAGGTGGGCATGGCGTTCGTCGTGCCGACGGCGGGCCACACCGTGGATCCCGAGGCGGCGCTCGCGTGGGCGCGTGAGCACATGGCCAACTACAAGGTGCCCCGCCACCTCGAGGTGGTCGACGCGCTCCCGCTCAACGCGAGCGGCAAGGTGCTGAAGTTCGAGCTGCGCGAGCGCGGGCGGGAGATCGTCGCCGCTCAGGGCTGAGACAGCAGCGCCTTCGGGACGTGGTGGTCGAGCTCCTCGAGCGACCACGGCGGATTGGTGCGGTGGTCGCCGCGGTAGATCGTGCGCTCGACCTCGTAGCGGTTCCAGGTGCCGATCGCACCACCCGAGGCGTGGAACACCTGGCCGGTCACGCCGTCGGCGGCGTCGGTGCAGAGCCAGGCCACGATCGGGGCGACGTACTCCGGCGGAGGGGTGTTCACGTACGAGTCCCACTCCGCCTCGGAGATGAGGCCGTCGGCCCGCAGCTGCTCGAACATCGGCCGCGTCACCGCGTGGAGCCGGGTCGCGCCACCCGGTGACAGGCAGTTGGCGGTGACACCGGCGGCCTCGTACTCGAACGCGATCGCGCGCGTCATCGAGATCACGCCGCCCATCGCCGCCGCGAAGACAGGTTGGCCGAGGAGGCCCGTCGCGCCGTGCGACGTGGTCGTGATCAGTCGTCCCCACCCGCGCTCGGCCATCCCCGGAAGCGCGGCGCGTGCGAGCCAGAACTTCTGGTGCAGGAACAGCGACATGAACCGCAGGTAGGTCTCGTCGTCGGCGGCCAGCGTGCCGTCGATGATCGCGCCCGCGCAGCCCACGACGATGTCCAGCTGCCCGTACTCCTCGACCGCGGTGTGCACCGCGCGTGCGCACCCGCCGGGATCCGCGACCGAGTCGTAGTTCGCGGTCGCAGTGCCGCCGGCATCGCGGATGGCGGTGACGGTGGAGTCGGCAGCCTCCGAGCTCGTACCTCCGGCGTACTCGTCGGTGCCCAGGTCGTTGACGACGATGGCGGCGCCCTGACGACCGAGCGCCTCCGCGCACGCCTGCCCGATGCCGTTCCCCGCGCCGGTGACGAGTGCGACGCGGCCCTTCAACCGACCGACGTCGTCACCCATGCGCTCAGCGGTCGACGATCTCGCTGGTCTGGAGGACCGGCGCGATGTCGGTGTCGTTGGCGATGTCGGCCATGATCGCACCGGTTCCTTCGAACAGGAAGTGCACCGCGCCGACGTAGGGACCGTCGAGTCCCTTGTCGATCTCGTAGGTCTCGATACCCCACGTCTTCGCCGCGAGCGGGACGTGCTTCTCGCGGTAGTAGTCGTGGTCGAACTTCGCACCTTCGGTGGCCGGGTACAACACGCTGAGTCGGATCATGGGCGCAGTCTCGCGCGGACTCACGCGGGCTTGCTCCCGACCATCAGCGCGAAGCCCCGCCACTTCCACATGCAGTCGACCTGCTCGAGCCCGGCTGCCCGCATCCAGCCGAGCTGGACGTCCATCGGCGACAGCATGTCCTCGAGATCCCCTCCCGCCTTGCCGATGGCGACGGTGAACGCCGCGTGCAACTCGGAGGTCGCCGACTCGACCACCTCGAGGTTCGCGAACGTCCCGCCCGGCTCCAGCAGGGCCACCACGTCGGTGAGCAGGGTCCGCTTCCGCTCGTCGGGCAGGTGATGGATGGCGAACCCGCTGGTGACGACGTCGAACCGGCCGAGCTCGCCGAGCGGCTCGCGCAGGTCGGCGGGCACCAGCCTGACTCGTCCATCGTCGGCGAAGTTCGCCCGGGCCTGCTCGAGCATGGGCGGCGAGTTGTCGATCCCGACCACCGCTTCGATGCCCGGACGCTCGTCCAGCACGAGCCGGATCAGCCGCCCGTCGCCGCAACCGAGGTCGAGGGCACGCCGCGGCGCCGGCGGGAGGAACTCCGCCAACGCGGCTTCGCCGGCGAGCCGTTGCGGGACCGTCGCGATGCGCCCGAGGTACTCGTGGGCCTTCTCGTGGTCGGACCAGCTCATCCGCGTGCTCCGCGCGCGACGAGCTCGCGCAGCAGGACCTTGCCCACCTCGTTCCGCGGCAGCGCTCCGATCGCCTCGAAGCGCGCCGGCACCTTGTACGGCGCGAGGTGCTCGCGGCACAAACCGTCGAGCGCCGCGGGGTCGACCACCGTGCCCTCGCGCGGCACGACGAACGCCCACGGCACCTCACCGAGGCGGTCGTCGGGGATGCCGGCGACGGCGCACTCGGCGACGTCGGGTGAGAGGCGGATCACCTCGGCCACCTCCTCGGGGAACACCTTGAGGCCACCGCGGTTGATCATGTCCGACACGCGTCCCTCGATCCAGAGGAACCCTGCGTCGTCGATGCGGCCCAGGTCGCCGGTGTGGAACCACCCGTCGACGAGGCGACCGTCCATGTCGTCGCCCTCGGCGGCGCGCTCGAGGATCGTCGGCGTCTGCACCAGGATCTCGCCGTCGCCGGAGATCCTCAGGCCCACGTTCTCGTGCGCCCGGCCGACCGCCCCGAGATGGGTGTCGCCGTAGTCCTTCGCGTCCTGCGCGTTCCAGCCGACGATCTCGCCGCCGATCTCGGTCTGACCCCACCCGTTGAGCACCGTGATCCCGAAGCGGTCGCGGAACCGACGCGCCTGCAACGGCGACAGCGGCGCGGTGATGCTGCGCACGTACTTCATCGGTGCCAGCGACGTGATCGACTCGTCGTCGGCCAGCATCGTCATCGCCGCGGGCGGGAGCACCGTCGACCGCAGCTGGAAGCGCTCGACGAACTCCGCGAAGGCACGCGTGTCGAAGCGCTCCATCACGATGACGGCCGCGCCGGCCCGGAACCCGAAGATCACGTTGTAGATGCCGGCCCAGAGCGACAACGACGTCGGGATGAGGTTCGGCATCGGCGCCTTCGCGCGGCGCATCCGCGGCCGGGGCGCCACCCCGCAACTTCGCGAGCACGCCGTCGATGAGCCCGAGCACGTTGTCGTGCAGGAGCGGCACCGGCTTCGGTCGTCCGGTGGTGCCCGACGTGAAGGAGATCGCCGCCACCTCCGGAGGCGAAGCCGGCGCGTCGGCGTCGAGCGGGCCGGTCGCCTCCCAGGCCCCGTTCCCCGGCGCGACCACCACCGGGACGTCGACGACGCGTCCGGCGTCGTCGGGCCGGGTGACGATGGCGGCCGGTCGGTCCTGGGCCACCACGTGGGCGAGCTCGTCGGGCGAGAGACGGGGGTTGAGGGGGACGTACACGCCGCCCGCGAACCAGATCCCGAACAGCGCGGCGACGATGTCGGCGCCGTTGGGCAGCATCACCCCGACCGCCTGGCCGGGGCGCAAGCCCGCGTCGCGCAGCACCGCGGCGAGCGCCTCGGCACGGCCGCGGAGCTCGGCCCGGGTGACCTCTTCGGTCGTGGTGTACACCGCGACGGTCGTGGCGTCGTTGTCGCGCGGGTCAAGGACGTCGGCGAGGCTCCCGCTCACGCCGTCACCGGTGGTCGTTCGCTCACGCTCACGACTTGTCGAGCTCCAACCACTGCGGCTCACGCTTCTCCGAGAACGCCAGCGGACCTTCGGTCTGGTCGGGGTGGCCCCACATCGACACCAGCTCCTGCGCGCCCGCCCGGCACCCGTCGGTCAAGCCGTGCTCCAGCGCGCCCCACAGCGCCCGCTTCGTCGCGCGCATCGCCGCCGGTGAGTTCTTGGCGATCTTCTCGGCGAGGAGTTGCGCCTCCTCACGCAGGCGCTCGGGCGGGTCGACGATCTGCGAGATCATCCCCAGCTCGTAGGCGCGCTCGGCGTTCATCCGCTCGTAGCGACCCGTGAGCGCCATGCGCATGACCGCTTCGAAGGGCATCTTGCGCAGCAGCGCGATCGCCTCGACCGCCACCACCTGACCCACCGACACGTGGGGGTCGAAGAACTGGGCGTCGCTCGCGGCGATGACGATGTCGGCCTCAGCCACCCAGTGGAACGCGCCGCCCGCGCAGATGCCGTTCACCGCGGTGATCACCGGCTTGTCGACGCCCTGCTGCCACGCGGTGAAGTGCAGGTCCCAGTTCTCGACCGATTCCCGGTAGCGCTCGAAGCCCACACCGTCGGTGGCGATCTCCTCGACGTCGACGCCGGTCTGGAACGCGCGCCCCTCTCCCGTGTGGACGATCACCTTGACCGCGGGATCGGCGTCAAGCTCGAGCCACGCGTCGGCGAACTCGTCGCGCATGTGGCTGTTCATCGCGTTCAGCCGATCGGGCCGGTTGTTGATCAACCATCCGACGGGACCGTGCCGTTCCAGCTTCAGCGTGTCGTAGGTCGACAACGTCATGTGATCTCCATCCAGTGCGCGTCGCGCTTCTCGGAGAAGGCGCGGGGGCCCTCCTCCTGGTCGGGGTGACCCCACATCGCGATCATCTGCCCGCTACCGGCGCGGCAGGCGTCGCTGAGGCCCATCTCGAGTGCTCCCCACAACGCCCGCTTGGTGGCGCGCATCGCCGCGGGCGAGTTCCGGGCGATCTTCTCGGCGAGCTCCTGCGCCTCGTCGCGCAGGGCTTCCGGCGGGTCGACGACCTGCGACACCATGCCGAGCTGCCGGGCGCGCTCCACGGGGATGCGTTCGGATCGACCGACCAGCGCCATCCGCATGATCGGCTCGAACGCCATCTTGTGCGACAGCCCGACGCCTTCGTACGACATGGCCTGGCCCAGCGACACGTGCGTGTCGAAGAACGTGGCGTCACTCGCGGCGATCACGATGTCGGCGTCGGCGACGAAGTGGAGTCCCCCGCCCGCGCAGCTGCCGTGCACGGCCGCGATCACCGGCTTCCACACCTGGTTGTGCCACGCGGTGAAGCGGAGCTCGGCGTCGCGCGTGCGCCGCGACTGCTCGCTCATCGCCTTCTTGTCGCGGCTCAAGGCGGCGACATCGAGGCCGGTCTGGAAATTCCTGCCCTCGCCCGCGTTCACGATCACCCGCACCGCGGGGTCGGCATCGAGCTCGCGCCAGGCCTCCTCGAGCTCGGTCATCATCTGCGCGTCGAGCGCGTTGCCGACCTCGGGCCGGTTGAACACCAGCCAGCCGACGGGCCCTCGTCGCTCGACGATCAGTCGTTCGTACATCTCAGCGACCGCCGTACTCCGGTGGCCGCTTCTCCTGGAACGCCTTGAGCCCCTCGCGGAAGTCTTCGCTGCGCGAGGAGAGCTCCATCGCGAAGGCCTCGTTGCGCAGGTGCTCGTCGAGCGACGCGGTGGCGCCGGTGTGGAGCAGCCACTTCGCCAGGCCGGCGGCGACCGTGGCACCACGCGCCAGCGACGCCACGAGCTCCGCGGCGGCGGCGTCGAGGTCGCTGGCGGGGACGGCGCGGTGGATCATGCGCCACTCCGCCGCCTCCGCGCCGTCGACCACCCGGCCCAGCAGGATCATCTCGCGCGCCCGCGTCTCGCCGATCCGGCGCGGCAGCAGCCACGAGTTGCCGCTGTCGGGGGTGAAGCCCCGCTCCACGAACGGGGCCCAGAACCGGGCGTCGGTGGCGGCGATCGTGAAGTCGGCGGCGAGCGCGAGGTTCAGGCCGATGCCGGCGGCCCAACCTCGCACCGCGCACACCACCGGCACCTGCACCGTGCAGAGCAACGGCACCAGGCGGTGCGCCTGCGAAGGCAGCCGGCGCTGGATGCTGCCCGCGCGGGGCCGGCCTTCTTCCTGGTTGCGGGCCACGATGTCGAAGCCGGAGCAGAAGTGGTCACCCTCGCTCGTGAGCAGGATCGCGCGCACCGCCTCGTCGCGGCCGGCGAGGTCGACGGCGTCGATCGCCGCGTAGGTCATGTCGTCGTTGAGCGCGTTGCGCTTGTCGGGTCGCGCCAGACGCAGGGTGAGCATCCCGGCGTCGAGGGAGACGTCGAGGCCGGGCGCCGACCGGTAGTCGCTCATCGACGGGAGAAGGCGTCGCCGATGGCGACCAGCGCGGTCTCGAGGTCGCGGGCGCCGCCGGGCGGATCGGGCAGGCGCACCGGTCCGTGCTCCCGGCTCGGCAGGAGCACCGTCGCCGTGCCGGGGGTGGTGACGGTCCCGCGTTGGTTGGTGGCGGCGAGCTCGAGATCGACCGCGGGCCGGTCCCCCTCCGCGAGGTACTTGCGCACGACGGTGCCGGTGAGGTGGTGGGTGTCACCGACGTAGTTGAACCCGCGGAACTCGCACTCGAGCTTCCACAACCAGGCGTCGTCGCCCATCCAGTCGGTGCAGAGGTGGATCAGCCACGTCTCGCGCATCCGCCCGTAGTCGTACGTGGTCGGGTTCCCCGCCCGCCGGGCCCACTCCGGGTCCCAGTGCACCCGTTGCATCACATCGGGCACGTTTTGGTCGTCGCGGTGGAAGAACCGCGGGATCCGACGACGGTTCGCCGCCCCCAACGCCAACGGCTTCACGTCGTAGAGCCCCATGCCCATCCCGACGTGCCAACAGACCATGTCGGTCACCGTCATCGGGCCCTTCACCATCGGGCCCACCACATCACCCTCGGCGATGTCGTCCCAGAACCGCGGCTCTGCGCCCCGGCGTCGATACGCCGCGTACTCGGCTTCGATCGCCTCGATCTCCGCATCCGTGTAGCTGGCGAGCTCGATGGCGTCGTACTTCTTCTTCTCCCGCGCCTTCTTGCGCTCGGTGCGGATCATCAGGCGGTACTGGCCCGACAACATCGTGCCGTCGTCGTCACGGAACACGTTCGCCGACCACTCGTGCACCGCCCGCTCCGCGAACTCCGACGGCTTGTCGAGCACCGCCACCAACGCGTTGCGCCGCCAGATCCGGTGGTCGGGCCGCAACGGCGCCCACCACTCCCGCGCACTCGCCGAATAGAAGGCGTGCACCCCCCGCAACGGATCACCCTTCATCAGCTCCCGCTGCGCCGTCCGGGACCGCGGTCACCTCGTCCTCGCCGATCAGCGAGTCGCCGCCCACCAGCGGCGGCGGCGCCACCGGGCCGCCCCACACGGACGCGGTCGCGTAGTCGGGATCACCGCACAACGGGTTGTCGTCGCCGTACGCCTCGGCCACGATCCGGAACGCGTCGGTGTTCGGACGCAGGTAGTGCGGACGCCGCGTCCACGGCTCCGCCACCCCCACCCGCGCCCGCAACCGCGCGATCGCCTCGTCGGTGATCATGGGTTCGCTCGTCGTCTGGGTCACAGGGGTATCGAATATACAATGCGCCCGCCCCGAGCCCCGGGGGTCCCACCCGGGCACGAGCAGGAGCACACGTGAGCACTGCAGAGGACTTCGACGGCGTCCGGTTCGAGGTCGCCGACGGCATCGCCACCATCACGATCGACCGGCCCGAGGCCGGCAATGCGCTCACCAGCGACGCAGCGCGTGAAGATGGGCGAATGGCTGCATCGGGCCGACGAGGACCTCGCCATCCGCTGCGTGGTGCTCCAGGCCACCGGCCGGTTCTTCTGCACCGGCGCCGACCTCAGCGGCGGGGCGCCTGCGGTCGCGTCGGCCCGACCGGCCGACGCGCCGGAGCGGGTCATCGGCGAGCGGCGTCGCATGATGCTGCGCGGCGCGATCAAGACCGTCAACGCGATCCTCGACTGCGAGGTCCCCGTGATCGCCAAGGTCCAGGGCACCGCGGCCGGCATCGGCGCGCACCTGGCCTTCGCGTGCGACCTGGTGATCATGTCCGAGAACGCCAAGTTCATCGAGGTGTTCGCCCGGCGGGCGCTGGCGGCCGACGGTCTCGGCACCTGGCTGCTCCCCCGCCTGGTCGGCCTGCAGCGGGCCAAGGAGCTGATCCTGCTCGCCGAGGACGTCACCGCACAGCGGGCGTACGAGATCGGGCTGGCCGCGCGCGTCGTGCCGGCCGACGAGCTCGACGCCACCGTCGCCGACCTCGCCCGCCGGCTGGCCGATGGCCCGACCCGGGCCCACGCGGTGAACAAGTGGCTGCTCAACCGCTCGCTCGACGTCGACCGCGCCACCATGGCGCAGGAAGAGGCGTGGATCGTCGACGTGATGGCCCAGAGCCTCGACAGCGAAGAGGGCGTGAGCAGCTTCATGGAGAAGCGCGCGCCGAACTTCCGCGGCTACTGATCCCGGGCGCGCTCCCTCAGCCGATCGCGTTCGCGGCGCGCAGCCGGGCGATCTCCTCGGGCGGGAAGCCGAACTCGCCGAGGACGGCGTCGGTGTCCACCCCCGGGTAGGCGTAGGAGGCGCCCGGCGTCGCCGTGGTGCGGCTGAACCGCGGCGCCGGCGCGACCTGCCGGCCACCGTCGGGCGTCGGCACGAAGAGCTGCCGCGCCACGTTGTGCGGGTGCTCGTGCGCCTCACCGAACCGGTACACGGGCGCGAAGCACACGTCGGTCCCCGAGAGTTGCGCCTCCCACTCCGCGCGTCTTCGTGCGCACGGCGGCGGCGAACCGCTCCTTCATCGCCGGCCACTGCGACCGGTCGTACTGCTCGGGGAGCTCCTCCCCCGCGATGCCGAGGTGCTCGAGCAGCTGCGCGTAGAAGTGGGGCTCGATCGGGGCCAGGCTCACGTACCGGCCGTCGGCGGTCTCGTACACGGCGTAGAACGGCGCACCGCCGTCGAACAGGTTGGTGCCGATGTCGTCGGTGTGCATGCCCGAACGCGACATGCCGTAGAACACCGAGAAGATCGAGGCCACGCCGTCGACCATCGCCGCGTCGACGACCTGGCCCTGCCCCGAACGTTGCGCCTCGAGCAACGCGCACACGACGCCGTACGCGAGGTGCAGCCCACCGCCGGCGAAGTCGCCGAGCACCTGGAGCATCGGCACCGGCGGACCGTGCGGCGTGCTCACCGATCCGATCGCTCCCGTGATCGACTCGTAGTTCAGGGAATGCGCTGCGCTCTGCGCGAGCGGGCCGTCCTGCCCCCAACCGGTGAGTCGCCCGTAGACCAGCTTCGGGTTCCGGGCCATCGCCGGTTCGGGGCCCACCCCGAGTCGTTCGGCGACGCCGGGCCGGAACGACTCCACCAGCGCGTCGGCGCGCGCGGCCAGCGTGAGCACCACCTCGACACCGTCGGGATGCTTGAGGTCGACTGCGATCGACCGGCGGCCGCGGTCCCACTCCGAGAACGCCGGCGCCGGATCGGGGGGTGCCGCCGGCACGTCGGCGGTCCGTTCGACGCGGATGACGTCGGCGCCCATGTCGGCGAGCTTCAGCGTGCCGAACGGCAGCGCGCCGAGCCCCGCCAGCTCGATGACGGTGATGCCGGTCAGTGGACCGCTCATGCCCATCCCCTTCTCGCGGGTCGGCGGACGGCGATACCGTACGGCCCGACTACGGTCACGGCGAGTCCGCCACGCCGGGCCGGACCGAAGGGGGAATTCGCATGGCACGTTTCGACGGCAAGGTCGCGCTGGTCACGGGGGCCGGTTCCGGCATCGGGCGGGCGGTCGCGCTGCGCCTGACCAGTGAGGGGGCACAGGTGCTCGCCCACGACCTCAACGCCGACGCGTTGGGCGAGACCGCCAAGCTCGTCGCCGACGCGGGGGCGAGCCTCGAGACCCGCACCGGCGACATCAGCAGCCGCGACGAGTGCCTCGCCACGGTCGCCGCCGCGGTCGACCAGTTCGGTCGCCTCGACGTGCTCGGCAACATCGCCGGGATCGCACGAGCCGAGCACTTCCCGGACGTCGAGGAGCGCGCCTACCGCCAGATGATGGGCGTGAACGTCGACGCCTGCTTCTTCCTCGCCCAGGCGGCCATCCCCCACCTGCTCGAGACCGAGGGCAACATCGTCAACATCGCGTCGAACGCCGGCCTCATGGGCCAGGCGTACACCGTCGCCTATTGCATGACCAAGGGCGCCATCGTCCAGATGACGCGGGCCTTGGCCATGGAGTACGCCAAGGCTCCGTTGCGCGTGAACGCGATCGCGCCGGGCGGCGTCGACACCTCGCTGAGCCGCAACTTCCAGATCCCCGAGGATCTCGATTTCGAGCTCATGGCCCGGTACACCGGGTTCCGCTCGATGGGATCCGCCGACGACATCGCCGCGATGTTCGCACTGGTCGCGTCGGACGAGGGACGCAGCATCCACGGCGCGATCCTCTCGGTCGACCGCGGCATCACTGCCGGGTAGTCACCCGGGGCGGCGAACGACATCAGGACGAGGAGCCCGCGCGCGCCTCCGCGAGCTGCCGCCGCACGGCGTACGACAGCTCCCCCGGCGCGTGACGCTCGGCCTCGCGGAAGGCAGCCGCGGCAGCCGTGTCGTCACCCAGCGCGAACCGGCACAGGCCGATGAGGCTCCACGCCCACTCGCCGAACACTCGCTCGTCGTAGGACGCGCCGGTCTCGATGATCGCGTCGTCGTCGAGCGCGACCAACCACTCGAGTGGTTCGAGCGCGTCGCGTGGACGCCCGGTCGCGAACGCGAGACGCGCCGCGGCCAGCTCCAGCGTCGGCGTGCGCTCGAACGCCTCGCGCGCCTCGCCGACCAGCAGCTCGAGCTCGTCGTCGACCTTGCCCCTGGCCAACAGATGGTGGACGAGGTCGATGTAGAGCAGCCGGTCGTCGGCGTGCGACTGCTGGCGGCTGCGCGCCACCGTGATCCCCCGCCTCCACACCTCCACCGCGCGGTCGCCGTCGCCCGCCGCCTCGTAGACGCGGGCCAGGTGGTCGTAGACGAAGGCGCGATCGGGGTGACGTTCCAACTCCGCGAGGAGCAGCGGCTCGTCACGCGTCCGCTTGTGGGACTGGTCGCCCTCGTCCCCGAGGCGGTGGATGGTGACCACGTCGAACGGGTCGATGCGGAGGCCCTCGGCGGCAGCGATCGCCGAGATCGCGGGCACCACCGTCTCGTGGATGTGTCCCCGGAAGCGGATGTCGTCGCGGTTGCGCCACAGCCGGACCTCGCGCAAGGGAGTCCACCCCACCTGGGGGACGAACCGGACCCGGAACGCCACGCAGTCGGCGGCATCCTCGAGCACGGCCCGGGCGGCACGAAAGTCTCCGCGCACACGCTCGTCGGCGTCGACGTAGAGGATCCAGTCGCTGCTCGCGAGGTCGAGGCTCAGGTTGCGCGGCGTGGCGAAGTCGCCCCGCCAGGGCTCATGTCCGACCACCGCGCCGGACTGCTCGGCGACGTCGACCGTGCGGTCGGAGGAGCCGGTGTCGACCACGACGATCTCGTCGACGAGACCGCGCAGGGAGCTCAGGCAGGCGTCGAGATGATCGGCCTCGTCCTTGACGATGATTGCGGCCGACAGCGACACCGGGCCGCCGGTCTCACTCGTCCGGAGGGGCTGAGACGGTCTGGTTCGGTCCGAACGCCCTGTCCGCCGCCGCCTGCTTCAGAAAAGCGCGCCAACCGTCGCCCAGTCCCGCGGTTGCGGCTTCGAAGTCCTCGGACACGTGGGCCCCTCCTGCCAGTTCCGTCGGGCGGACTCTAGCTGACCACTGCACGCGACGCAGCGACTGGACGCGCTCAGCTGACCGGGGGCGTGGTCTCCAGCACGCCGGCGGCGAGCAGGCGGTCGATCTCGTCGTCGTCGAGTGCGAGCACGTCGCGGGCGATCTGCCGGGTGTGCTCGCCCAGGTCGGGCGCGGGCCGGATGTCGGGCCCGAGCATTCGCGTGCCCCGGAAGGCGGCGCCGTCGAGCACGAGCGGGCCGACCCCGGGCTGGTCGATCTCCACGGCGAAGCCGCGCGCGACGAACTGCGCGTCGGTCGTCTGCTCCGCGCCGGTGAGCATGGGTGCCGCGGGGACGCCGTGCTGCTGGCATGCCGCCGCGACCGCGTCCTTCGACTGTGCCGCGGTCCACTCCCGGATGCGGTCGTCGATCTCGTCGGCACGCGCGCGACGGGCGTCGACGCCCGCCAGCGCCGCGTCGGTGGCCCAGGCCGGCGTGCCCATCGCCTCGACGAGACCCTGCCAGTCGATGTCGTCGCGGCACGTGATCGCGACCCACTCCTCCTCGCCCGCGCACCGGTAGAGGCCCCACGGGGCCCCGCCTTCGTTGCGGTTGCCCATCGGCACGACCGAACCGGCTTCGACGCCTTCGGCCGCGATGAGGTCCCCGAGCATGCCCACCACCGTCTCGACCTGCGCGACCTCGATGTGCACCCCCCGGTTCACGTCGCGGGTGCGACCGACGAGCGCGGCGAGCGATGCCACCGCGCCGAGGCACCCGGCGACGTGATCCGGGTAGATCGACATCGAACCGGCGGGTTCGTCGCGGTCGGCGTAGTTCCAGAGGTGCACGAGACCACCCGGCGGCTGCGTGCTGGGCCCGTACCCGCGCCACCACGACCACGCGCCGTGCGAGCCCATGAGCTGGCTCGACACCATCACGAGACCGGGATTGACGGCCTGGAGCGCATCGAAGCCGATCCCGAGCTTGTCCATGGTGCCGGTCGAGTTGTTCTCGATCACGAGATCCGACTCGCCCGCGAGGCGGTGGATGAGCGCGCGGCCGTCGTCGGTCTTGGCGTTCACGCCGAAGCCGAGCTTCGACCGGCTCGACGAGGCGAACGACGGGTTGGTCTCCCCGCCGAGCTGGAGTCGCATGAAGTCGGTGTAGGTCCGCGACTCGATCTTCATCACCTCGGCGCCGTACTCGGCGAAGCGGCGCCCGACCTCCACGCCCACCGCGCCGTGGCCGAAGTCCATGACCCGGAGGCCGGCGAGGGGCGGCCCCGGGGGCGCATCGGTGCCCGTTCCGGTAACGCGCCGCGCCTCACCCAACGCGCCGAACACCTCGTCGGTGTGCTCCCCGACCGCCGGCGGCGCCGCCGCCGGGCCGGCGCGCCCACCGTCGAGCTCGAAGAAGCCGGACGGGATCGGGGCGGTGACGCCGGGACCCACCTCGACCTCGGTGAAGGTGGCCCGCGACGCGAAGTGCTCGTTGGTGAGGATGTCGGCCGGCGTGAGCGCCGGTGTGCACACGATGCCGCGCTTCTGCGCCTCGAGCGAGACCTCTTCCATGCTGAGGTCGGCGAAGTGCGCGACCAGCAGGGGGTTGAGCACGTGCTCGGAGATCTCCCGTCGCGCCACGAAGCCGTCGAGGGCGGGATCCTGCAGGAACTCCGGCTCCCCCAGCCACTCGCGCATGGCGTGCCACTGCCGCACGCTGAGGATGATCAGGCGGACGTAGCCGCCCTTGCACGCGAAGATCGGATAGATCGGCCCGTTCCCGTTGCGCACCTCGCCCGCGGGGAAGCCCGCCTCGATGCGCGCCATCGCGTTCGGCAGCGACCAGTCGGTGATCTGCGCGATCGCCTCGTTGGTCGACACCTCGATGAACTGGCCGGCGCCGCTGTGCTCGCGCTGGTAGAGCGCGCAGAGGAGGCCGAACGCGGTCGTGATCGAGGCGGCGTCGTCGACGAGGTGCCCGGGCGGCAGCAACGGCGAGTCCTCCGGGACGCCGGCTTTGAACGCGAAGCCCGCGGTCGCGGCGAGGGTGGCGTCGGTCGCGACCCAGTCGGCGTAGGGACCATCGAGCCCGAACGGGGTCAGCGCGCCCACGACGAGGTGCGGGTGCCGGGCCGAAAGCTCGCGGGTGTCGAGGCCGGGCGCGAGCTCGACGTCGGACGTGATCAGCACGTCGGCGTGGGCGAGCAGGTCGTGGAAGCGCTCGACGTCGGCGGGCGCGCCGAGATCGAGGACGATCCCGCGCTTGCCGGCGTTGCGCACCGCGAACGCCAGCGAGACCCCGCGGCGCACCGGCGCCGTGTGCCGGGCCGGCGATCCGCCCGGCGGTTCCACCTTGATGACGTCGGCACCGAGGTCGCCCAGTAGGCGACCGGCGAGCTCGCCGCGATCGACGGTGCAGTCGACGACGCGCAGTCCGGACAGGGGCAATGGGCTCATGGGCGAATCAATACCACGCCCCTGTCCGGTCGTGCGGAGTGGGGTCAGTGGTGGTCGTCACCGGCGGCGGTCAGCGTCAGGGTGGGAGCCGGGTGCTCGGGCTCGGGCGCACCCTTCACCGTCGCCTGGATCCAGTTCACGGTGGTGCCGTCGCTGTACGTCTGGATCGCCTTGAAGGTCAGCTTCTTGGTGTTGGTCGGCAGGGGCCCGGCCGAGATGGTGAAGAGGTCGAATTCGCCGGGCTTCAGGCCGCCGTCGGTCGCGGTCCAGGTGATCGTGCTGACCGCCTCCGTCACCTCGCCGTCGTCGCTCTTCACCGGCTTGGCCAGCGTGGTCTTCTCCACCGCGACCGTCCATCCCGGCATGGGCTGGGTGCTCACAGAGGCGATCGGGGACTTCACCGGCAGCGTCACCTCGAGCTTCACCGTGTTGGCGTCGGCCTCTTCGTTGGGCACCGAGAAGCTCAGGATCTGGAACCCGCCCTTCTTCGCGGTGTCGGGCACCACGCTCACGTGCGCTCCGGCGGCGCTCGCGCCCAGCGCGATCAGCACCGCGACGACCGCACCCAGCACCACCGGTCGGACCCGACGGATCTTCATTGCGTTCCCACCCCTCTGTGGACGACGTGTCGAGGGATGAGTCGCCCGTCCGGGGTGAAAAGTTCCGCCCGCTCGTGCCGGTCAGTGGCGCAGGGTGAGCAGGCGGCCGGTCTCGCCGACGCAGAACACCTGCCGGATGGACGCGGCAGGCGACTTCACCATCAGCTCGATGCCGTGCTCCTGCATGAACCGCCACGCCTCGACCAGCACCGCCACGCAGGAGGAGTCGATCAGGGCGAGGCCGTCCATGTGGATGGCGATCGACGCCGGGTGCTCCTTGGCCAGGGTCAGGAGCTGGTTGCGGAACTGGCCGGCCGACGACCGGTCGATCTGACCGATGACCTCGATGTCGACATCACCCTCGTGACGGGCGATGGAACAGGAGAAGACAGTCTGTTCCACGTTCGGGCCCCCTACGGCCTGGCGGTCCCCTTCCACTGGTCCCGCTCGAGATTGTCAACGGCGCGTGCGCACCCGGAGTTGACGAATTCGACGTGCGGCGTCTCCGGCGTGTGACCGACGCCACCGGCGTGCTGGAATCGGTCCGTGGACGAGACGCCCCGCCGCGTGCCCCTGGCCGCCGACGAGTACGACGCGCGCTGGACCACCCTCGCGGCGTCGGGCCACGACGTGCACGGCGAGGCGAGCCTGGTCGACGGTCTGCTCGCCGGTCGCCCGTCCCGGGTGCTCGACGCCGGCTGCGGCACCGGGCGGGTCGCCCTGGAGCTGACCCGGCGGGGCCACCGGACCGTCGGCGTCGACGTCGACCCCGACCTCCTCGCCCACGCCCGGGACAAGGCACCGACGCTCGACTGGGTGGAGGGCGACCTCGCCCAGCTCCCCGCCGACGTCGCCCCCGGGCCCTTCGACGCCGCCGTGCTCGCGGGCAACGTGATGATCTTCGTGGCCCGCGGCACCGAGGGCGCGGTCCTCGCCAACCTCGCGACCCGGCTCGCACCCGGCGGGCTCGTGATCGCGGGCTTCCAGCTCTCCGGTCGGCTCCCGCTCGAGGAGTACGACGACCACGCCGCGCGCGGCGGGGCTGGAGCTCGAGGCGCGGTGGTCGACGTGGGACCGGGCGCCGTGGTCGGGTTCCGGTGACTACGCGGTCAGCGTTCACACCCTCGCTTCGAAGCGGTAGCCCATCCCCGGCTCGGTGAAGAAGTACCGCGGCCGCCCCGGTTCGGGCTCGAGCTTGCGGCGCACGTTCGCCATGTGGACGCGCAGGTACGCGGTCTCGTCGTGGTACTCCGGGCCCCAGACCTCCTGGAGCAGCTGACGCTGCGACACGAGCTTGCCCTGGTTGCGCACCAGCACCTCCACGAGGTGCCACTCGGTCGGCGTGAGGCGCACCTCGACCCCGTCGCGGTGGACGCGCTTGGCCGCGAGGTCGATGGTGAAGTCCGCGGTCTCCACCACCGGCTCCTCCGCCGCCGGGGTCGCCCGGCGGAGCGCGGCGCGCAGGCGCGCCATCAGCTCGTCCATGCCGAACGGCTTGGTCACGTAGTCGTCGGCCCCGGCGTCCAGGGCAGACACCTTGTCGCGCTCGCCGTCGCGCACCGACAGCACCACGATGGGCACGGTGCTCCAACCGCGGAGGCCGCGGATCACCTCGACGCCGCCGATACCGGGTAGCCCGAGGTCGAGCACCACCACGTCGGGATGGTGGCTGGCCGCCAGCGTGAGCGCATGCTCGCCGTCGGGCGCCAGGTCGACGTCGTAGCCACGCGCCCGGAGGTTGATCCCGAGCGCGCGGAGGATCTGGGGCTCGTCGTCGACGACCAGGACGCGCGTCATGTCGCCGCCGGCAGGCTGATCACCATCGTGACGCCGCCACCGGGGGTGTCGTCGACCACGAGCTCGCCGCCCATCGCTTCGACGAATCCCCGCGCCACCGCCAGTCCCAGCCCGACCCCACTGCCGTTCGAGCGGTCACCGAGGCGTTGGAACGGTCGGAAAACATCCTCGCGCTGCGACGGCGGGATGCCCGGACCGCGGTCGACGACGTGCAGGTCGACCCGTTGCTGCGCGACGCACGCCTCGACCCGGACCGGTGCACCGGGCGGCGACCACGCGATCGCGTTCTCCACGACGTTGGCGATGGCGCGCTCGAGCAGCGCGGCATCGGCGCGCACACGCGGCAGCGTCTCCGCCACGTCGACCTCCACCCGGTCGGCCTCGGTGAGACCGGCGATCGCGACGGGCAGCACCTCGTCGAAGCCCGACGTCGCGCATCACGAGTTGCAGGGCGCCGGTCTGCAGCCGGCTCATGTCGAGGAGGTTCCCGATCGAGGTGGTTGAGCCGATCGGCGCCCTCGTCGATCGTCTCGAGCAGCTCGCTGCGTGGCGCCGGGAGTGAAGTCGACGTCGCGCTGCAGCAGGCTGCTCACCGACGCCTTGATCGACGAGAGCGGCGTGCGCAGGTCGTGCGACACCGCCGCGAGCAGCGCGGTCCGCAGCTCGTTGGCCTCGGCCAGCCCCACGGCGCGCTCGGCGTCGGCGCGCAGCTCCCGCTGCTGCACTGCGATCGCCACCTGGCCTGCGAAGGCCCGGAGCACCTCCCGGTCGTCGTCACCGAGATCGTCACCGCGCAGCACCAGCACCTCGGTGCCGTGGAGGGGGACGATCAGGTCCGCCTCGTCGGGATGTCGGGGGATGTGGTCGCCCGCGCCGGCGAGGACCTGCCACGATTCGCCGTCGCCGTCACTCGCCAGCACGGCGACGCCGTCGGCGTCGAAGGCGAGACCCAGTTGTCCGACCAGTTGCGGGAGCGGGTCGTCGGATGCGGAGAGGGTGCCGCTCAGCGCGGCCAGGGTCTCGGCTTCGGCGCGCGCCTGGGCGGCTTCGGCGGTGCGGCGCGACGCGGTGGCCACGAGCATGCTCACCACCCCACCGACCACGAGGAAGATTCCGAGCGCGACGAGGTTCTCTCCCTCGGAGACCGTGAACTCGTAGTACGGGGGCGTGAAGTACCAATTGGCGAGGAGGAACCCGGTGATCGCGCAGACGAGCGCCGGAACGAAACCCCCGAGTGCCGCGACCACGACGACGACGAGGAGAAAGATCAGGAGGTCGCTCGGCAGCGTCAGTCCGTCGCGCACGTTGGCGAGCACCAGGGTGAGCAGGGGCGGCGCCAGGATCGCGAGGGTCCAGGCGAGCATGCGGCGGCGTGGCGACACGACCAGTCTGCGGGGATGACCGCGACGGGTCTCCGTGGTCTCGTCGTCGGCGCGGGAGCTGTCGGCCTCGGCGGAGATCACGTGGATGTCGATGGCACCGGAAGCGCGGATGACGTTGTTGATGACCGACCCACGGAGCAGATGCGTCCAGCGCGACTGCCGGCTCGCACCGAGCACGATCTGCGTCGCGTTCTGGGTTCGGGCGAACTGCACGAGTGTGGTCGCCGCATCCGCGCTGGCGAGCTCGTGGTATTCGCCGCCGAGCTCCTGCAGGAGCGTGCGCTGCTCCAGGAGCGCATCGCCCGGCGGACCGCGGAGCCCGTCGGCCGGCCGGACATGGATGCCGAGGAGCTCGCCCCGCGTGCGGGCGGCCATGCGCGCGGCGCGACGGATCACGTCATCGCCGCCGGGCGCACCGGTGATGGCGACGACGACGCGCTCCCGCGTCTCCCACGGGCGGGCGATGCCGTGCGCCTCGCGGTACGCCTCGAGCGCCTCGTCGACGCGGTCCGCGACCCACATCAACGCCAGCTCCCGTAGGGCGCCCAGGTTCCCCTCGCGGAAGTAGTTGGCGAGCGAGGCGTCGACCTTCTCGGCCGGGTAGATGTTGCCATGGGCCATCCGTCGCCGCAGGGCCTGCGGGGTCATGTCGACGATCTCGATCTGGTCCGCGGCGCGGACCACCGAGTCGGGGATCGTCTCCCGCTGCTTGATCCCGGTGATCTGCTCGACGACGTCGTTCATCGACTCGAGGTGCTGCACGTTCACGGTGGAGATGACGTCGATGCCGGCGTCGAGGATCTCGTCGACGTCCTGCCAGCGCTTCTCGTTGCGCGACCCGGTGACGTTGCTGTGTGCGAGCTCGTCGACCAGCACGACCGCGGGCGCCCGGGCGATGACGGCGTCGACGTCCATCTCCTCGAACTGCGACCCGCGGTACGAGATGATGTGGCGCGGGACGATTTCGAGGTCGCCGATCTGCGCCTCAGTGTTGGGACGCCCGTGGGTCTCGACGAAGCCGACCACGACGTCGGTGCCGCGCTGCGCGCGCGACGCGAACCTTCGTTCAACATCGCGAAGGTCTTGCCCACGCCAGGCGCGGCCCCGAGGTAGATGCGAAGAGTTCCGCGCGCCATGCCGAAAGCCTACGGACTCACCCGGACGACGGTCTGCCGGCGACCTCATCGAGCGCCAGGTTGAGCTCGAGCACGTTCACGGCTTTCTCGCCGAGGATGCCGAACGCTCGGCTCGTGGTGTGGTCGTCGATGAGCTGGTCGACCTTGGCGACGGAGATGCCGCGTTCGTCGGCGACGCGTGCGGCCTGCAGCCGGGCGTTGGCGATCGAGATGTGCGGATCGAGGCCCGACCCGGACGCGGTCACGGCGTCGACCGGCACCTTCGCAGTCGGTGAGAGCCCGTTGAGCTCCCGGTAGTCCTTGACGCGCTGCGCGACTTCCTTCAGGAAGTCGGGATTCGTCGGCCCGAGGTTCGAGCCACTGCTCAGGGTCGGGTCGTAGCCCGCCGCCGACGCTCCGGCCGCACCGGCCGCCGCCGAGGGCCGAGACTGGAAGTACTCGGGAAGGGGATCGCCCTTCTTGGTGGTGAACGCCTGGCCGATGAACGACGAGCCGACCGCCTTGCCGTCGCGCTTGATGATCGATCCGTCGGCCTTGTCCCTGAACGCGACCTGCCCGATCCCGAGGATGACGAGCGGGAACCCGATGCCCAGGATCACCGTGAAGATGACCATGGAGATCACAGAGGGAAGGAATTGGCGTCGCATCACTTGACTCCCAGCGCGGTGACGATGATGTCGATCAGCTTGATGCCGACGAACGGGGCGATCACGCCACCAGCCCCGTAGATCAGCAGGTTGCGGCGCAGCAGCTGGGCCGCGCCCACCGGGACGAACTTCACGCCCCGCAGCGCAAGAGGGATCAGTCCCACGATGATCAACGCGTTGAAGATGACCGCGGAGAGGATCGCCGAACGCGGCGTCTGCAGATCCATGATGTTGAGCTTGTCGAGCACCTTCAGACTGGCGAACCCGGCGAACATCGCAGGGATGATGGCGAAGTACTTCGCCACGTCGTTGGCGATCGAGAACGTCGTGAGCGAGCCACGTGTGATCAGCAGCTGCTTGCCGATCTCGACGATGTCGATGAGCTTGGTCGGGTCGGAGTCGAGGTCGACCATGTTCCCCGCTTCCTTCGCCGCCTGCGTTCCCGTGTTCATGGCCACACCGACGTCGGCCTGTGCGAGCGCGGGCGCGTCGTTGGTGCCGTCGCCGGTCATCGCCACGAGACGGCCACCCCGCTGCTCCTCCTTGATGAGCGCCATCTTCTGCTCGGGGGTGGCTTCGGCGAGGAAGTCGTCGACGCCTGCCTCCTCGGCGATCACACTGGCTGTCCGCGGGTTGTCGCCCGTGATCATCACGGTGCGGATGCCCATGCGCCGCAGGTCGGCGAACCGTTCAGCGATGCCGGGCTTCACGATGTCCTTCAGGTAGATCACACCGAGCGCACGCGGAGGGAGAGAGGTGGATCCCTCCGCGCCCGCCTCGGCGACGACGAGGGGAGTTCCCCCCTGCGCCGCGATCGAGTCGACGGCGTCACCGATCTGCTCCGGGAACACACCGCCCTGTTCCTCGACCCAACGCCTCACGGCGTCGGCGGCGCCCTTGCGCACCCGCCGGTCCTCGAAGTCGACCCCGCTCATGCGCGTCTGCGCGGTGAACGCGACGAGGGTCGCACCGACCAGCTCGCGCTCCCGGATGTCGTACTTCTCCTTCGCCAGCACCACGATCGACCGCCCTTCCGGTGTCTCGTCGGCGAGGCTCGAGAGCTGCGCGACGTCGGCGAGCTCCGCCTCGGTCACGCCGTTGGCGGGGACGAACGCGTCCGCTTGGCGGTTCCCGAAGGTGATGGTGCCGGTCTTGTCCAGCAGCAGGGTCGCGCAGTCGCCCGCGGCTTCGACGGCCCGGCCACTCATGGCGAGCACGTTGCGGCGCACCAACCGGTCCATCCCCGCGATGCCGATGGCCGAGAGGAGGGCGCCGATCGTCGTCGGGATCAGACACACCAGCAAGGCCACGAGGATGACGACCGGCTGCTCCGCGTCTCTGAACATCGCGAACGGCTGGAGCGTGACGGTCGCCAGCAGGAAGATGATCGTCAGACCTGCGAGCAGGATGTTGAGGGCGATCTCATTGGGTGTCTTCTGGCGCGACGAGCCCTCGACGAGGGCGATCATCCGGTCGATGAACGTCTCACCCGGTCGGGCGGTGATCCGCACCACGATCTCGTCCGACAGCACGCGGGTGCCTCCGGTGACCGCCGATCGGTCGCCGCCGGACTCGCGGATCACCGGCGCCGACTCACCGGTGATCGCCGACTCGTCGACGCTGGCGATGCCCTCGGTCACCTCTCCGTCACTCGGGATCACCTCGCCCGCGGCCACCACGACCTCGTCGTCGAGGTCGAGCGCGGTGCTCGGGCAGTCCTCCGTCGTGCCGTCGGGGCGCCGGCGGTGGGCGACGGTCTCGGAGCGCGTCTTGCGGAGTGTCTCGGCCTGCGCTTTGCCACGCCCTTCGGCGATTGCCTCGGCGAAGTTGGCGAACAGCACCGTGAACCAGAGGAACAACGTCACCAGGCCGGTGAACACGTTCTCGCTCGTCGACGACGAGCCCAGGTCCTTGAAGAACAGGACCGTCGTGAGCACCGACCCCACGCCGACCACGAACATGACCGGGTTGCGCATGAGCGTGCGCGGGTTGAGCTTGACGAAGCTGTCACCGATCGCCCGACGAAGGATCTCGGGCTCGACGAGCTTGGTGTCCCTGGCCATCAGCGAACTCCGATCAGAGACCGAGCTGCTCGACGATGGGGCCGAGCGCGAGGACGGGTAGGAAGGTCAGCGCGGCGACGACGAAGATCACGCCGATCACCAGCACCACGAACAGCGGGGTGTCGGTGGGGAACGTCCCCACCGAGGCGGGCACGCGCCGCTTCCGGACGAGTGCGCCGGCCAGCGCCAAGGTGGGGATGATGAGGAAGAAGCGGCCGAACAGCATCGCCACGGCCAGCGCCGAGTTCATGTAGCCGGTGTTGGCGGTGATGCCGGCAAAAGCAGAGCCGTTGTTGTTCCCCGCCGAGGTGAACGCGTACATGAGCTCCGTGAACCCGTGCGCGCCGGGGTTGTAGATCGACACGTCGGACACCGAGTTCACGAAGGTGGAGATCGCGACCCCGATGAGCACGATGGCCGGCATCACCAGGATGTAGATCACGACCAGCTTCACCTCGGAGGCCTGGATCTTCTTGCCGAGGTACTCCGGTGTTCGCCCGACCATGAGCCCGGCGATGAACACCGACAGGATCACCAGCACCAGGAGGCCGTTCAGGCCGACGCCGACACCCCCCGGGCTGATCTCACCGAGCTTCATGTGCACGAGACAGGTCATGCCACCCACCGGGGTGTAGCTGTCGTGCATCGAGTTCACGGAACCATTCGACGTACCGGTCGTCGCGGCGCACCACTCCGCCGAGGCCGTTGGTCCGAACCGCACCTCCTTGCCTTCGACGTTGCCTCCCGGCGAGGTCGCGGTGACGGTCTGCGTCACCCCTCGGGCATCGAGCTCCGGATTCCCGTCGACCTCGGCGATGACCGCGACCGCGGTGAACGCCAACCAGATGATGGCCATGACCGCGACCACCGCATAGCCCTGGCGCTTGTCCTTGATCATCCGGCCGAACGTGAAGGCCAGCGCGAAGGGGATGATCAGGATGGCGTAGAGCTCGAGGAAGTTGCTGATGTCGGTCGGGTTCGAGAACGGGTGCGAGGAGTTGACGTTGAAGAAGTCGCCGCCGTTCGTACCCAGCTGCTTGATCGACTCCTGGCTCGCGTTCGGCCCACCCGGGATCTCCTGCGTCGCACCGGCAACCGTCTGCACCTTGGTGAAGCCGTGCGTGTTCTGGATGACCCCGGTGGCGAGCAATGCGATTGCGAACACGAACGCGATCGGAAGCAGGATCCGGAACGTCGTACGCACGAGGTCGACCCAGAAGTTGCCCACCGTGCGCATCCCGGCACGGGAGAGGCCGCGGATCAATGCGGCCATCACCGCCATGCCCACGGCGGCGGACACGAACTGCTGCACCGTCAGACCCACCATCTGGGTGAGGTGGCTCAACGTGACCTCACCGGCGTAGCTCTGCCAGTTGGTGTTCGAGACGAAGCTCACCGCGGTGTTGAACGCCAACGCCGGCTGGACGTTCGCCATGTCGGTCGGGTTGAACGGCAACCCGCTCTGCACCCGCTGGATCACGTAGAGCAGGAGAAAACCGACGATGCTGAACGCGAGCAACGAGAGCGCGTAGACGTTCCAGCGCTGCTCCCGCTCCGGATCGATCCGGCAGGCGCGGTAGATGAGCCGCTCGATCGGGTTGAAGACTCGGTCGAGCCGCGAGGGCGCTCCTTTGTAGACGTTCGCCATGTACCGGCCGAGGAGCGGCGCGGTGACGCCGAGGACGACGATCAGCGCGATGAGTTGAGCCCAGCCCGCGAACGTCATCAGAACCTCTCAGGGAACAGCAGTGCTGCGACCAGGTAGACGCCCAGCAGCACCGCGAGCACGAGCGCGACGATGTTCTCGCCCGTCATCGGGTCACCTCGGCCGCGAGATCCTCGATCTCGGAGGGCTCGTCGAAGTCGTACGCCTCGTCAGGCCCGATGATGCGATCGCACCCGTACACGAACGCGACGCAGAGGCCGAAGAAGCCCAGCACCGTCAGCACCACCCAGATGTCAGCCACTCCAGACCCCTTCGCCCTCAGCGGAGACCGGGCCTCCCGGTCGGTCGCACCCTGGTATACGGGCCCGTCGTGCCCTGCGGAAGGGTCTTGATGCCTTCTTCGCGCCCGGAGCAGAAACCTTGTCGCGGCCATTGCACCGGCGATGACAGGCTTCGGGACCAGCGTCAAGAAGGCGTCAAGACCCTTGGCCCTGGTTGTTCCCGGGCGTATACCGGACACATGGCTCGACGTGATGGAACTCCAGACGACGCGGCTCGGGCGCTCGGGCTCGCCGTCGCCGCCTTCGGACCGCTCCTCGTGGCGGGCATCCTCGTCCCCTTCCGCGACGACCTGGCCAGCGCCAACGTCGTACTCGTCTTCGTGCTCGTGGTGGTGTGCGGCGCCGCGATCGGCAACGCGCTGGAGCGGCGCGGTCACCGCCTTCGTCGCCGCGATGTCCTTCGACTTCTTCTTCACGCACCCCTACCAGTCGCTGACGATCGACGCCGCCGACGAAATCGCGACGACACTGCTCCTGCTCGTGATCGGTCTCGTCGTCGCGGAGATCGTCACCTACTCCCGTCGCCACCGGGCCGACTCCGTGAGTCGCGGCGACGAGATCGCACGCTTGCACCGTGTCGCCGAGCTCGTCGCCAGCGACGCCGACGCTGAAGACGTCGTCCTCGCGGTCCAGACCGAGCTCATCGGCCTGCTGTCGCTGCGCGACTGCCGCTACGAGACCGCACCCGCGACGTCCGACCTCCCCCGCCTCGAGCGCAACGGGAGCATCGCCGGCGACCACCGACGCTGGATCGGCGGCGAGTACACCCTGCCCGCGCAGGGCGCCGAGATCCCGGTGCTCGGACGGGGGCGCCAGTTCGGTCGGCTCGTGCTCGTGCCCGACCTCTCGGTCGGCGTCTCGATCGAGGAACGGGCCGTCGCGGTCGCGCTCGCCGACCAGCTCGGCGCCGCGTTCGCCGCCGACTTCCCCGTCGGCTGATCGACGTCAGGCCAGGCCGGCCAGCGCGAACCCCGCGGTCGCGGCGAGGAGCCCGCCGGCGATGCTGCCCACCGCGTTGACGATCGCGGCCCGCGTGTGCGCCCGCCTCCGCCAGCCCGAACGTGTCGTACGAGAACGACGAGAACGTGGTGTAGGCGCCCAGGAACCCGGTGCCGACCACCGTGCGCACGTCGGCGTCGAGGCCCTGGTAGATCACCAGCCCGACGAGCAGCCCCAGCGCGAACGAGCCGGTGAGGTTCACGACGACGGTGCCGTACGGGAACCGCGACGCAGTGCGCGACTGCACGACCGCGTGCACGCCGAAGCGCGCCGAGCGCGCCCAGCGCACCGGCGAGCGCCACCCACCAGACCATCAGTCGTCGCGCTCCGGATCGAACGCGACGGCGTGCGCCGACGGACCAGGCGCCGGGCGACCACGACGCCCGCCGCCACCGCGACGAACCCCGCGACCAGGCTGACGAGCGAGGTACAGCGCCGCCGTCCCGCTGTCGCCGTCACGCATGAGCAGCACGCTCTCCACCATCCAGGTGGAGAATGTGGTGAGCCCGCCGCAGAAGCCGACGGCCGACGAACGGTCGCAGCACGTCGATGACATCCAACCGGGTCTCGGCCAGCACGGTCGACCACGACCCCGAGCACGAGCGAGCCGACCACGTTGGCGGTGAACGTCGCCCACGGGAACCGCCCGCCCCGCACCGGCTCCGCCAGCGCGAGCTCGTAGCGCGCCACGGTGCCCAGCGCACCGCCGACCGCGACCGCGACGACCATCCAGGGCGGTGCTCGCACGGTCACGGCGCGACGCTACGCGCCGAGGATCTCGTACTCGCTGATCTCGCGTGCCTCGTCGTCGTCGTCGTCGGACGCGAACTCGTCGTGGCCGTGGGCGGGCAGGATACCGCCAGGCGATGAACGCGGCGAAGACGATGATCGCCGCGGCGATCGGGTAGGTGATGCGCATCGCGTCGACGAACGCGTCGCGGGACAGCTGCACGAGCGCGGCACCCTGCTTGGCCGGCAGCCCGCGGGCGAGGTCGAGCGCACGGCCCACCGAGTCGTGCAGCGCGGCCGACGACGCCGCCGAGAGGTCTGCGCCTTGTCGGCGTAGTGGTGGTAGGCGGCGAGGAACACGCTGCCGATGATGGCGACGCCGAGCGCGCCGCCGGTCTGGCGCGTCGTGTCGTTGATCGCCGAACCGACCCCGGCCCGGCTGGGCGGCAGCGATCCCATGATCGATTCGGTCGCGGGCGCCGAGGTGAGCCCGAGCCCGACCCGAAGAGGAAGCCGCACTGCGCACCCGCCGACGAACGACGACATGATCAGGTTCGGAGCGTAGCAGAGCATCGCTGACGCGCGGCGATGAGCAGGCCCAGCACGACGACCCGCTTCGTGCCCCACCGCCGCACGAGGCGAGGCGCGTTCGGCGACACCACCATCATCGCGATGGCCACCGGCATGGCCAGGAGGCCGGCCTCGAGCGGCGAGTACCCGAGCACGAACTGGAAGTACTGGATGAGGAGGAACACCGAGCCGTAGAGCGCGAACGACGTGAGCGTGAGCACGCTGGACGCGGCGGAGAAGCGCGGGTTGCGGAACACGCGCACGTCGATCATCGGCTCCTTGGCCCGCATCTCCCACACGCGAACACGCCGAGCAGCACCAACCCGGCGAAGAACGCACGCCACGACCTCGGGGGCGGTCCACCCTTGTCGGGCGCCTGGATGATGGCGTAGAGCAGCGCGACCAGCGTGAGGATCGAGAGCAGCGCGCCGACGGGATCGAGCGGCCGGTTGTCGGGGTCGCGCGACGTCGGGATGTAGAAGTAGCCGAGCACGAGGGCCAACGCGCAGATGGGCACGTTCACGAAGAACACCGAGCCCCAGTAGAAGTGCTCGACCAGGATCCCCCCGAGCATCGGACCGAGCGCGACGCCGATCCCCGAGACGCCCGCCCACACCCCGATGGCCTTGGCCCGTTCCTGCCCGGTGAACGTGTTGGTGAGGATCGACAGCGTGGTCGGGAAGATGAACGCGGCGCCGATGCCCATGAGCCCGCGCGCGAAGATGAGCATCTCGCGGCGACTCGGCCAGCGACGCGAGCCCCGAGAAGCCGCCGAACAGGAGCAGGCCGAACGTCAGCGCGCCCTTGCGGCCGTACTTGTCGCCCAGCGCGCCGGCGGTGAGCAGCAGGCTCGCGAACACGATGACGTACGAGTCGATGATCCACTGGAGATCGGAGCCGCTGGCGCCGAGGTCGCGCACGATCGTGGGCAGCGCGACGTTGAGGATCGAGTTGTCGATCGTGATGATGACGAGCGACATGCAGAGGACGGCCAGCGTGTACCAACGACGCTCGTAGGCCTTCTCCGCGCTGAGCATCGCGCGCTCCGCCTGCTCGCGCCGTCCGCTGCCCCCGCTGCTAGTATTAACCGACCTGGTTAACAACTTTACCGGGCCGGAGCGGCAAGCTCTGCGGGAGGATCCATGGCAAACCGCGATCCCGAGGCCACCAAGGCGAAGATCCTCGCGGCGGCGGTGCGCGAGTTCTCGGCCAAGGGCATCTCCGGCGCCCGCGTCGACGCCATCGCGGCCCGGGCCAGCGTCAACAAGCGGATGCTCTACTACTACTTCGAGTCGAAGGAGGGGCTGTTCCGCGAGATCCTCCGCCGACGGCTCGCCGAAGGCGCGGCGAAGCTGCAGGCCAGCAACGTGGCCGATCCCGACCGGCTCGCCGAGCGCACCGCGCGCCTCCCCGACCAGACGCGAGTACACGCGCCTCACCATGTGGGAGGCGCTCGAGACCAACCCCGACCGTCCGGTCAACGAGGACGCTGCGGCGCGACGTTCTACGACGACTGGGTCGAGGCGGTGCGCGAGGAGCAGCGCGCCGGCAACGCTCCCCGACGACCTCGACGCCGCCCAGCTCGTGCTCAGCGAGGTGTGCCTCACCATGGGCCCGTTCCTGCTCCCCCAGCTCACGCAGCTCGTCACCGGGAAGTCGGTGAAGGACCCCGGTTCCTGGCCGAGCGGCAGGAGTTCCTCCGCGCGCGGGCGCGCGGCTCAGCGCCTCGCCGACGGGTACTCGTCGTCGCGGTGCAGCCACTCGGTGACGGGCGGTCGCTCCGGGGTCAGACGGCGGCCTTCTCCAGGATGTGGATGCCGCAGGACGAGCCGAGCCCGATGACGTGGGCCATGCCGACCTTGGCGCCCTCGATCTGACGGTCGCCCGCCTCACCGCGCAGCTGCGTGGTGATCTCGAACACGCCGGCCGCGCCGGTCATGCCGATCGGGTGGCCCTTCGAGAGCAGGCCGCCGGACGCGTTGACCGGGCGTGCGTGCCGTCGCGCCACGGCGCCCGGCGGTCGATGAAGTCGCCCGCACCACCCGGCTCGCACAGGCGCAGGTTGTCGTAGTGCAGCAGCTCGGCGGTGGCGAAGCAGTCGTGCAGCTCCACCAGGTCGAGATCCTCCGGGCCGACGCCCGCGAGCTCGTAGGCCTTGTCGGCCGCGTTGCGGGTGAGGGTGTTGACGTCGGGCTGCGACTCGCCACCCTCGACCCACGGGTCGCTGGTGAGCACCGACGCGCCGATCTTGACCGCGCGCTTCTGCTGCTCGAGCGAGAGGGTCTTGAGCTTCGACTCCGACACCAGCACGATCGCGGCCGCGCCGTCGCCGGTGGGGCAGCACATCGGCAGCGTGTTCGGGTACGAGATCACGCGCGGCGTTCCATGATCTCCTCGAGTGAGAAGACCTTGTTGTACTGCGCCAGCGGGTTCAGCGCCGAGTGCGCGTGGTTCTTCTCGGCCACCTTGGCGAACTGCTCGAAGCCGACGCCGTCGTGCTTGTAGGCGTACTCCATGCCGGCCTGGCCGAACACCGCGGGCATGGTGCCGGAGCCCGAGCCACGCCGTCGACGGGCATGACGCCGCCGTAGCGGCCCTCGGGCTCGAACTTGTTCTCGCCGCCGCGCGCCGCGTTGCCGGCGAGCAGGCCCATCTTGCCCATCTGCTCGGCACCGATGGCGAGACCGAAGTCGGCCTCGCCGGCCGCGATCTCGAGGTAGGCGGTGCGCACCGCGGTCGCGCCGGTGGCGCACGCGTTCACGACGTTGTAGATCGGGATGCCGGTCTGGCCGACCTGCTTGGCGACCGACTGGCCGATGCCGCCCATGTTGAACATGCTCCCGGCCGCCAGGACCTGGATGTCGAAGATCGAGACGCCGGCGTCGTCGAGCGCGTTGAACGTCGCCTCCGCGGCAAGGTCGATGACGTCCTTGTCGGGGTAGCGGCTGATCTTGGTCATCGAGGCGCCGAGCACCCAGACGGATTCACCCATTGGAAGTCCCTTCTCTCCGGATCTCAGCGGTTACGCGGGCTCGAAGCCGAAGACGACGGCTTCGGTGCCTTCGTCGTCGGTACCGGCGACGAACGTCGTCAGCCGCACCTTCATTCCGAGCTTGACGTGCTCGGGGTCGGGGTCGATGTTGACCACGTTGGCCTTCACGTCGCCGCCGCCGTCGAGATCGACCACCGACGACACGTACGGCACCGGCACGCCCGGCGCGGCCTGGTGCACGATCGCGAAGGAGCGCACCACCCCCGTGGTGCCCAGCGTCTCCTTGGTGAACGTGCGGTTGGCGCAGTGCGCACACGCGTTGCGGCGGTCGAAGAAGAGGGCGCCGCACTTGGTGCACTCGTTCGCCTCGAGGTGCGGTTCGCCGTCGTCGAGGACGAGGTAGTCGACGATCGGGATCTGGTTGCCCATGGTGCGCTGCTTCCCCCCGGGAGATGACGGTCGAGACCAACGAACCTACCCGGTGCGGCCCGTGACGACCACCTCAGGAACGTCGTCGGGCGATGCCTCCAGGTGTGCCGTCCAGGCCGCGAACATCTCGGCGTAGCGGCCTCCCGGGATGGCCACGAGCTCGTCGTGCGAGCCGAGCTCGAGGATGCGACCGTCGTCGACGACGGCGATGCGATCCGCCCGCATCGCGGTCGAGAGGCGGTGCGCCACGATGATCGCGGTCCGGCCCTCCAGCACGCGCGTCGAGCCCCGCCTCGACCTTGGTCTCCGACTTGAGGTCGAGGTTCGAGGTCGCCTCGTCGAGCACCAGGACCCGGGGCGCGGCGAGGAAGGCGCGGGCGAGGGCGATGAGCTGGCGCTCGCCCGACGACAGCGACACCCCCCGTTCGTGGACGAGGGTGTCGACGCCCTCCGGGAGCCGCTCGACGAGCTCGGTGAGCCCGACCCGTCGGACCGCCTCGGTCACCTCGTCGTCGGTCGCGTCGGGGCGGGCGAACGCGATGTTGTCGCGCATGGTGCCCGCGAACAGGAACGGCTCCTGCGGCACGACGCCGAGCTGGCGACGCAGCGAGTCGATGGTGACGTCGCGCAGGTCATGGCCGTCGATGGCGACGCGACCCTCCGGTCGGGTCGTAGAACCGCGTGACCAGCTTGGCGATGGTCGACTTGCCCGCGCCGGTCGGGCCGACGAGCGCGATCGTCTCGCCCGCCGCGATGTGGAGGTCGACGTCGTGCAGCACCGGCGACGCCGGGTCGTAGGCGAACGACACGTCGTCGAGCGTGACCTCGCCGTCGATCGGCGGGAGCGGGCTCGCGCCTCGGCCGATTCCTCGACGGTGGGGTGGGTCTGCAGCAGCTCGTCGAGCTTGGTGATCGCGGCCTGGCCCTGCTGGTAGAGGTTGTACTGCTGCACCAGCGACTGGATGGGCAGGAAGAACGAGTTGAGGTAGAGGATGAACGCGGTGAGCTCGCCGATGGTGAGCGTGCCGTCGCGCACCATGTTGCCGCCGATGAGCAGCAGGATCGCCTGACCCAGCAGCCCGACGAACTCGGTGCACGCGCCGTACGTGGCCGCGATGTGGGCGGTGTGGTCGTTGGCGTCGCGGTACGAGCCGGTGACGTTGCGGTGGTACAGCACGTTGTGCCGGGCCCGGTTGAACCCGGTGACGACGCGGACGCCGGACAGGCTCTCGGAGAGGTCGCTGAGCACGCCGGCGATGCCGTCGCGCACCTTGTTGTAGCCCTTGTCGGATGCCGACCGGAACCACAGCGAGAGCCCGGTGAGGATCGGCACGATCATCACCAGCGTGATGAGCGTGAGCTCGACGTTGTAGAAGAAGAGCACGACGGTGACGATCAGCATCGTGAGCCCCTGCAGTGCGAACTGCGGGAGCCCGTCCTGCAGCAGTTGCTGGAGCGACTCGATGTCGCTCGTCATGCGGGTCATGATGACGCCCGCCTTCTCCTCGGTGTAGTAGTCGAGCGAGAGGCGTTGCAGGTGCGCGAACGTGCGCACGCGCAGCTCGAACATCACCTTCGACGCGACGCGTCCGGTGGTGGCGACGCGGGCACCACTGGCGACCGCGGAGACGACCACCGCCAGGATCGCCAAGACCCCGATGATCGCGAGCGTCGTCCAGTCGTGCGGGGTGATGCCGTCGTCGATGCCCTTCTGGCTCAGGAACGGCCCCGCCTGCACGCAGAGCGCCTCGAGCAGGATGAAGAACGCCGAGAGCGACATCATGCGCCGGTGCGGCCGCAGCATGCGCCGCAGGCTGATCCCCGACTCCCGCATGCGGTGGGTGAACTTCCGCTCGGTCGCCTCCCACCGTGGGTCGCCGCCGAGATCGGGCTCATCGGCCAGGAGCTTCTCCACGCCCTGGCGCATCTCCCAGGGGATGCCCGCGAACGGCAGCCCGTTGCCGGGGTTGCCCGGTGAGCCGCCGACCGCCCCGCCCATCGGCGCGCCGCCGGTCATGGTGCCGCCGCCCCACGCCATCAGTGGCCTGCCATCAGTCGACGTCCCGCATCTCGCCGACGTCGGCGTCGAGCGCACGCGACCTCGCCACGCCGGCGTCGATCTCGGCTGCGACCGCACCGTCGAGCGGCGCGTCGTCGTCGCGCTCCACCGCGCTCTGGGCGAGGATCTCGGCGTAGCGCGGCTCGGTGGCCAGCAGGTCGGCGTGGGTGCCCTCGGCGATGATCCGGCCGCCTTCCACGACCGCGACCCGGTCGGCGAGGCTGATGGTCGACAGGCGGTGGGCGATGATCAGCGTGGTGCGGTCGGTCATGAGCTCGCCGAGCGCCTCGTGGATCTGCTGCTCGATCTGCACGTCGATCGCCGACGTCGCGTCGTCGAGCACCAGGATGGGCGGGTTCACCACCAGCGTCCGCGCGATGGCGAGCCGTTGGCGCTGGCCGCCCGAGAGCGTGAAGCCGCGCTCCCCGACCACGGTCTCGTAGCCCTCCGGCAACGCCCGGATGAACTCGTCGGCGCCGGCGGCGCGTGCCGCCGCCTCGATCTCGTCGAACGGGGCGTCCGGTCGCCCGTACGCGATGTTGTCGCGGATCGACACCGAGAAGAGGAAGGGCTCGTCGAGCACCATCCCGATGTGGTGGCGGAGGCTGGGCAGGGTGAGGTCGCGGACGTCGTGGCCGTCGATGCGCACCGCGCCGTCGGTGACGTCGTAGAAGCGCGCCAGCAGGCGGGCCGCGGTCGACTTGCCGCTCCCCGTGCGCCCGACCAGCGCGACGGTCTCGCCGGGCCGCAGATGGAGGTCGAAGCCGCCGAGCACGGGCGTGCCGTTCGGGTAGTCGAAGCTGACGTCGTCGAAGTGCACGTCGCCGACGCACTCGACGAGGTCGACCGCGCTCGAGCGGTCGACGACGTCGGGCTGCTCGTCGAGCACCTCGTAGATCCGCTGCGCCGACGCCGAGGCCCGCTGGCCCATCATCAGGATCATGCCGAGCTGGCGGAACGGCGGTTGCAGCATGAGCACGTACGCGTTGAAGGCGACGATGTCGCCGATCGAGGCGTGCCCGTTGATGGCGAGGTACCCGCCGTAGAACAGCACGATGGCCTGGCCGAGCCGGGGCAGGTTCTCCAGCAGGGGTGACCACTTCGCCCGGATGTCGGCGTCCTTCACGTTGGCCCACTCGGCCCGCATCGCCGCCCCGGTCAGGTGCTGCAGCTGGAGGTCCTCCGCCGCGAACGACTTCACCACGCGCACGCCGTTGATGTTCTCGTCGACGACGGTGGCGACGTCGGCGAGTCGCGACTGGATGAGCCACGACACCGGGAACATCTGCTTCCGCATGCGGACGCCGACGATGTACACGAACGGCATCGTCGACATCGTGACCAGCGCCAGCGGCGACGTTGATCGACAGCATCTCGGCGAACGCGAGGAGCGCGACGCTGCACTGCACGAGGATGCTCGGCGCGAACGCCAGGTACATCTGCACCGAGCGGATGTCGGAGTTGGCACGCGAGATGAGCTGCCCCGACTGCACGCGGTCGTAGAACGAGAACGACATGCGGCTGAGGTGCTCGTACATGATGTTCCGCAGGTCGTACTCGATGCGGTACGCCGTCTTCAGCAGGTAGTTGCGCGACACGTACGTGAGCACGAACCGGATCGCGGCGAGCACCGCGATGATCGTGACGAAGTGCTCCAGCGTCGGGCCGGTCGTCTTCCCGAGGGCGTCGATCGCCTGGCCGACCTCGTTGGGGATCTGCACCTGCACCGCGAGCCCGAGGAACGACGCGACCAACGAGAACCCGAACATCCACTTGTGCGCGAGGACCACCGGCATGATCCGCCGCAACCACGAACCGCCGCGGTCGGGTTTGATGTGCGCCCGTGGCGGCGGGTAGCGCGGGGTGACCCCCACGGGGACGAACGGCGACGTGACGTCGGCGCCGAACGCGCCGGTCTCGACCTTCACCGGTCGCCCCGCACTCGTTCTTCCCGGTTGCGGTCGAGGGCGAGGTTCCAGTGCTCGAGCCCGGAGGTGAGCGCGTCGGTGGGCTCGTCCAGACCTGCTTCTTCGAGGAATCCCGCGATCTCGTCGAGCCGCGCCTCGGCGGCGGCGTCGGCGGCGGCCAGGACACGCTTGCCGTCGCGGGTGAGGAGCAGGGTGAGACGGCGGCGGTCCTCGGGGTCGGCCCGGCGCTCCACCAGGCCGCGGGCCACGAGACCGTCGACGACCGCGGTGACGGTGGGCGGGCTCACCGCCAGCTGTCGGGCGAGGACCGACGACGCGGTGGACCCGTCGCCGAGCAGGGCCAGCACCCGGTACTGCGGGAGCGAGAGGTCGAGCGGCGTGATCGCCACCTCCACCTGCTTCGCCAGGCGGGCGACCGCCCGCGCCGCGCCGGTGGCGACGTTGGTGCCGGGCCGGCTCATCGTTCGACACTCACATGGTGAGACTATCGAAGTACCTCTCGACCATGCGAGACTGGGTGGAACGCGAGCGTGGCGGAACCGGCAGACGCGCCAGGTTTAGGTCCTGGTCCCGAAAGGGGTGGGAGTTCGAGTCTCCCCGCTCGCACAAGGGATGTACGGCGGGTCGAAGTCAAGCGAGCTATCCGACTACCTAACTTTCTGTTTCCGGACCCATCGCCCGAGAGCCGGGATTCGCGCCCCGACTCCAACCTTGGCAAGGTCAGGACGTGGCAATCCGTAAGGATGCACCGACCTTGCGATGCTCCACGATTCGACGGATGAGAGCTCCGTTACTCGGGTGTCGTACCCAAGTACGTGTGGAACACATCGGTGTCACGTAGCTCATTGGGAGTTCCGGCGAACACGATCTCGCCGCGGCTCAGGACAGCAGCGTGGTCGGCCATGTCGAGCCCGCGAGCGACGTACTGCTCGACGAGCAGGAGGGTCATGAACCTCCCGCGACCAAGCGTTGGGAGGAATTCGAAGATCTGGTCGACGATCATGGGCGCCAGACCCATCGACGGCTCATCGACGAGAACAACCCGCGGCTTGCAGATGTACGCCCGCATGAGCGCGAGCATCTGCTGCTCGCCACCGCTGAGTTTCCCCGCGTGCAGCCTCATCCGCTCGCGCAGGACTGGGAAGGTCTCCTCGGCGAGAGCGATCGCTTCGTCGTGCTTGCCCCGCGGCGCATTTAGCACGAGGTTCTTCCGCACACTCAGCGTGGGGAAGCTCTCCGCGCCCCTCAGGAATGTGGCACAAGCCCCGCCGTGCCACACGGTTGGCCCGTGCGTGGGTGACGTCCTCCCCGGCGAACACGACCTTCCTGCCGAGGGCACCAGCCACCCGACGCGGCACGTAAGAGCGTCGTCTTCCCCGCGCCGTTTGGACCGAGCAGCGCGACGACCGCGCCATCTGGCACGCTCAAGCTGACGTTTCGCAACACGAGACTGTCGCCGTATCCAGCGTCAATCACGTCAATCTCGAGCATGACTTCGTTCAGGTCCCCGTGAGCATGGCCTCGTCTTCGCCGAGGTATGCGGCGCGCACGGAGCGGGCTACTTGCGACAGCTGCGGGTGCGCCTTCGAAGATCAGTCGGCCGAAGTCGAGCACATAGATGTAGTCGCAGATGTCCATCACGAGTGTCATGTCGTGCTCGACAAGCAGGATCCCGAGGCCGCGCTCCGCTACGACGCGCGTCAATACGTGGCCGAAGTCCTCCGACTCGCCATGGTCGAGGCCGGAGGACGGTTCGTCGAGAAGAAGCAGGTCGAAGTCCCCGGCAAGGCAGCGCGCGAGCTCGACCAGGCGTCGTTGACCTGTCGACAGGTTGCCGGCTTGCATGTCCGCAAGGTGTTGGATGCCGCAGACGGTGAGTGCCGAGTCGGCTGCATGCGCCATCTCGTCGGCGTTGGCCCGGGACGCGAGGACTTGGCCGAAGATCCGGGCACCTGCCATCCCGTTCCCGCCCCATGGTCGCGTTCTCACGTACGGTCAAGAGTCGAACAGCTCGATCCTCTGAAATGTTCGCCCCAGGCCAGCGCACACGCTGCCGGGGCTCCGGCGCGTGATGTCCTCGCCGTGAAGCACCACCAGACCAGAAGTTGGTCGGGGCAAGCCACAACACGCATTGAACGTTGTTGTCTTGCCCGCGCCGTTCGGGCCGATCAAGGCGGTGATGCGGCCGGTCGGAGCCTTGAGGTCGAGTCGATCGACGGCAACCACGCCGCCGAAGCGGACCGAGATGCCGGCGATCTCGAGTCCCGTACGCCCATCTTCGCGGACTGCAGTCGGAACTGGACTGGGAACCACGTTGCGACCAGTCGCCACTACTGCGGGCGCCACGATCTCTTCGGCACGCGTCCCCCGGCATTGGAGTCGTTTCTCCGCGGGTGCGACGCCTCACTGGGCGAGCGATGAGTTCCATGACTCTTCGCCCGGGCTCGCGTACCAACGTCGCCGACACCGCTACGAAGATGGCGGAGCACCCAAACAGGATCTGGAGATACAGCGAAGTGTCGTCTCCGCTGACGTACGAGGGCACGAGCACCAACGCGAATGCTGCGACGAACGCGTACCACGGCTCTCCGCCGACGGCGATGACCAGAAGAGTGAACAGCGTCAAGGACGTGAACGACGAATACGTCGTGCCGTTCACCTCTGGAAAGATCGAGCCATAGAGCGCGCCAGAGATACCGGCAATGAATGCAGAGATGCAGAACACAAGCACACGTGTGGTGTTGATACTGGCGCCTTGTGTCGACAATGCCGTCGGCGAATCGCCCAGTGCACGGAGCAGCCGGCCTAGCCGGCTGTGGTGAAGCGCGATGACGATCGCCGCAATTAGCACAACGAACGCGAGAACCACGTAGTAGTAGCCCTCGTCGCCCTTCACGTCGAGCCAGGGCAATGAGGGGCGTCGCATGATCAGCGAGTTGTTGATTCCGGTGCCAAACATCCAGCTGGTGGTGAAGAGCATGCGTTCGACGAAGATCCCGAATCCGAGCGTTGCAAGTGCCAGGTAGGTCCCTGACAAGCGGATCGCGGGGATCGACACGATCGCACCGACCGGCACGCATACCAATCCTGCAAGGAGGACACCGACCAGCCACGGAACGCTGCTTCCGTGGGTCACGTGGCTGAACCCGCTTGCGCCGATCGCCGCGAACGTCACGTGGCAGAGGGACACTTGGCCCGATGTCTTCACCAGCAGACCCAACGAGAGGAACAAGACCACGTACGTGAGCACGTCCGTGTATGTGATGAGCCGGGTACCTGCGAACTGCGGCACGAGCACCAGCGTTATGAGGAGCACGACTCCCGTCGTGATCTGAAACAGAGCCGCGGCCCGACGCACTCGCCGCGGCCTTGGCCGAAGGTTTCGTCGGTCCACGAGCAGCGCACGTGGCATCAGCACCAGAACCAAGAAGAGTGCAATGAAGGGCACGCTGGCGGGCAATCCGGTCAGCCACGTGTAGTCGATCGAGTACTTCGTGGCCAGTGCGGCGACCACGCCAATCAACAATCCTCCCCGTATATAGAGGCAGATTGGAGAAGTAGCCGATGGCAGCGGCACCGAATGATTGGACGACGAGCAGCGTGAGGACGAACGCGTCGAGGTTCAGACTCGGCGCGATCAGTGCGCCACTCAGCACTGCAAACGAGCAACCGATCACGCACGCCCATCGCCGCACTGTGACCGGGCTGATTCCGCCGAGATCGAGCAGGTCTGCATTGTCGACCACGGCCCTCATCGCAGCACCCGAACGCGAACGCTTGAAGAACGCGTACAAGACCATCGTGGTCGTCAGGGCGACCAATGCGACGATGATCTGATCCCACCCGACGTAGACACCACCGACCTTGATCGTGGACGTTGGGAAGTACGAGGGGAACAGGTCGCCAGAGCGGCCGTACCACAGCGCGGCAACTGCGGTGACGATCAGGATGATGCCGACCGTGGCCGCGATCTGGAGGACCGCCGACACGCGAATCAACTTGCGCGCCAAGAGCTCGTAGAGCAGGCCGAGTAGCGGACCCAGGACCAACACCGTGATGGCGAGCGCATACGGCCAAGCCAACCCCTGGTCGACGTACAACCAGTAGTAGACGTACACGCCGATCGTCGCGAACGCTCCGTACCCGAAGTTCAGGACTCCGGTCGTCTTGTAGGTGACGACCAGGCCGACACCCGCGAGCCCGTAGACCGAGCCCGCAGCGAGTCCAGCGACGATGAATGGGAGAAACTCGTTCAACGAATCAATTCCGACTCTCGCAGGCCGTCGACAGCGCGACCGTGGCGGGAGAGGCAGCCCGCCTCGCCCGCCACAGGTTGCACCGCGCTCGACTTGGGCGGCTGGCAGCTGGGCTTGCCGCCGTTCATCGCCACGAGCTTCGTTCCCTGAAGCTTCGCTTGGAAGAAGCACATGAGATGGGTCGGCTCGCCCTTGGTGTAGGTGATCGGCTGGGGAGCTAGCCCGTCGAGTGTCTCGCCGTTGAGGGCATACAAGCCGGTGAGTACATCCTCGTTCGTGACCGTGTCACCGAAGGACTTGCCCGTGGCGGCCAACATCTGCCCCGACATCCAGCTCGACGCGGCCGGCGGCCCAACCGAGCTGTCTTTGGCGTACTTCTTCATCGCCGTCTGGAAGTCCTTGTACGACTGAGAGTTCTTCGTTCCCGGGTTGTCGAACCACAGGAACGTGTCACTGGCGACGACCATCTTTTTGAGCGTGCCCGCCTTGGCCAGTTTGAGGAGCACGTCTGTGTATCCCGCTGCGGTCTCGACGTAGGTCGGGTTGTACCCCTGACACGCACATGACTGGATGATCCTCGTCGCTTGAGATGCGCCGGCGGCCACCACGATCGAGTCCACGTTCGCCGACTTCGCAGCGAGGCAGTTCGCCGTGAAGTCGGACGCGGAATCGTCGATCTTCTGGTCGAAGGCGAGGGTCATCCCCGCCTCCTCGGCATCACCCTTGTACAGCGGCACCGCAGCGGAACACGCCGGATTCGAACTACACCAGAACAATCCGAGGTTCTTCGCGCCGACCTGCGACACCGTCTTGGTCCCCATCCAGACTGACGTGAACACCCACGCTGTCACAGGGAAGTACAGGGCGTTCCCGCCGTCGCGGAGCTGTAGCCCTGGCCTCCGACGTCGGGAATGTTCTTCGAGTTCAGGTAGTCCTTGAAGGCCGCGTCGGTAGCGCTCGAGGCGTTCCCGACGAACACGACGATCCCTTCGTTCTCTACGAGATCCTGGACGGCCTGTAACGCCCTGGCGGGGTCGTTGGCGTCGTCTTTGGCGATCACGTTGACCGGGTGGGCCGCAACACCGCCATTCGCATTGACCCACTTGGCCCACACGAGGATCCTCGCGCGATGACTGGCCTGAGTCAGCGTTGATACCCGATGTCGTGCCGATCCATCCGACCTTGATCGCCGACTTCGTCGCCTTCGCGCTCGGAGCGCCCGTTCCAACGGCGCTCGTCATGCCCGACATCACGGTCGGCGACAACCGCCGCACCGGAGACCCGCTCACCAAACACTCCGACGCATTCGTCCCCCCGTATGCGAATCGGCGACCCGGTTCCAGGTGCCGGCTGGGCTTGTGCAGCAAGCGCACGCTACAACAAACCGAGCCTTGATGCTAGTGAGTACTCACCTTCTCCATGGGAGAGGTGAAGGCGTGCCGCGGCCCACCTCGCGACCGGTGTTAGCTGTCGCATCTACGTGAGGTCGCGTGTGCAGGTCGACGCGGGGTGGCGGTCGTGACGCTGGTCTCAGGATCCACTCTTCGAAGCGGCGCCGTCAAGAGTCGCGGGATACGCAGTCGAGAGATAGTCGTCGAATACCGGCACGCCACCAACGATGCGCCGGATCATCAACCAGTCACCCTTGAAACCCTTGCGGTCGTACGGCCCGAAGCTGATGTAGGTGCGAGGGCCACCGCTGACGGTCGGAAGCATCGTGAGCGACTCGAGTCCCGCGACAACGCCCTCCGGATCGAGGAGCGGTGCGTTGGCGATGCCTGCGATCGCGG
>CAVRBG010000015.1:0-108147 GCA_963719245.1 uncultured Actinomycetes bacterium | reverse complement strand
GCAACCGAGCTGGTCGTGGCTCACGAAGAGGCGGGACGCGTCGGCGCATCCCCGTGCGCACGACACCGGTGCTGAGCTCCGCCAACTCGTCGACGCCGAGGCGGAACAGCTCGTCGCGGCGGGTAGCTCTCGAGCACGGACTGCAGGGTGCGGCCGTCGTGGCTCGCTCGCGGGAAGCCCGACCGTTCGGCGACCTGCGCGACCTTCCTGCGCAGCAGCGGGATCATCTCTGCCGACTGGCTGTAGACGTTGGCGGTGTAGAGGCCGGCGAACCGCACCTCCTCCAGGAACGACCCGTCGGCGTCGACAAGGCGTACGTTCACGCAGTCGAGGGGCACGTCACGGTGGACGGTCGAGCGCGTGCGAGAGCCTTGGTCAGCACCAGCATCCACGGCGCTTCACCGTGGACCACCGCACCCTCACGCACCAGCGGACGACGCTGCGCCACGCCGAGCTCGGACCCGGCGACGACCAACCCGTCGGCGTCGACCCGCACCGCGCCGACGAACGTGAAGTGGTCGTCGGCCAGCCATGCGAGGAAGGTCGCGGCCTCGGCCACGTCGTCGGGCGCCTCGGTCGGTGGCGGGCTGCTCCGGAGCCGGTCGGCGAGGTCGGTGGCGGTCGTGCACATCGCGTCCCAGTCGGCCACCGCCGCGAACATGTCGTCGACCACCGACACCAGCTCGTCCCGGAGCGCGTCGAGCACCTGCGGATCACTCTCGCGGTCGATCTCGAGGTGCAGGTGCGAAGTCACGCCGACCCGGTCGTCCGCGAGCAACGGGCGGAACACCAGGTGGAGGTCGTACCCTCGCCGCACGAGTGCCGCGCTCACGCTGTCGACCAGGAAGGGTGCGTCGTCGGTGACGACGTCGACAACGGTGTGGTGCGACTCCCAACCGTCGTGCTCGCGGGTCGGGTTGCCGACGTGCACGATTCGGCCGCCGGGTGGGCGCTCCCGGCCCCGGCGGAGCACCGCGACGATCGCACCGCCCACGTCGTCGGGCGTGAACACCGCCAGGTCGTGGGCCTCGGCCGCGTCGAGATATGCGGCGACGAAGCTCGCGCCGGTGTCGGGAGCGAGTCCCGGCGTCGACGCCCGGACCAGGTCGACGGCGTCGGCGACCCGGGCGTCGTTCACGGGCACCACCCTAGGGACCTTCCGGACACGGTCCGCCACTCGACCCCTCCGGCGCGGCATGCTCTCGAGCCCATGGACACAGTCGAGCTGACCCCCGAGACGATGGAGTGCATGCGGTGCCACCGCGAGGAGCCGATGCGCTTCTACGGGTTGTGCACCGCATGCCGCGGCGAACTGCGCGAGAAGTACGACCGCGCGGCCGCGTTCGTCGAGGTCGCCGACTACGAGCCGAAGATGAACGTCACACCCAACGCGGTCGCGCTCAAGGACGACTGACCGACGTCGCCGCACGCGGCACGCGCCGATCGGCCAGCACGCGGAACATCGCGAGGAAGCCGACGATCGCGACTGATAGCAGCGCGAACCACTGCATCGCAGCATCGGTGGCGTCGGAACCCGCTAGCACCGAGTGAACGGTGATGCACCCGAACGCCACGAAGCTGGTGAGGTGCACCGCACGCCAGACCTTCCGTGGGAGCCGACGCATGAGCAGCGACGTCACCTCGATCGCGATCAGCACGTAGAACGCGACGATCCCCCACGCGACCGCGCCCGGCTTCCAGATGGAAGCCATCGGCACGAACAGGTCCGTCGGGCCGAACCCCACGTACTGATCGAGCGACAGCGCAGCGAGATGGACGACGACGAACACCAACGCCGCGCCGCCGAGGAAGCGGTGGAGGTCGAGCACCCACGCAGGCTTCGGGCGCCGGACGAGGCGACTCGCCAGCGCCAGGCCCCAGAGCACCGATGCGGTGACGAGCGCCCAGGCGACGATCCCGCTGGCGCGGGCCGTGTACCACCAGAGGTGGGATCCCACCTCAGCTCCCACCCGTGCCGGTGCTCGGCAACGGGGGTGCGGGTGCCGGTGCCGGTGCCGGTGCCGGTACGGGGGCAGGTGCTGGTGTGGTCGCGGCCGGATCGGGGGTCGTGACCGTGCCGCCCACCCCGGGATCGCCTCCGCTCACCGCTTGGTTCCCCGGCGACTCGAAGGCGACTGGGGTCGCGCCCGCGTCGACTGCCTGGGCCGCGGCAGGGTCCGAAGACGCGGTCGGTGCCGCACCGGCGGCCGCGTCGGGCGGGGGATCGGTGACGTAGATGGTCACCTGCCGCGGCGGGAGCGCGGCCGCGGCGAGGTCAGCCGCCGTCGGCGTCGGGGCGGTCACGACCTGCCCTTGCTCGGCGCGCACGGCCAGCAACGACACGATGGTGAACATCGCGGTCGCGCTCAACGACGCCACCGCGATGCGCGACAACGCCGCGGGCCGACGGCGCGAGCGACGCGCGCCAGCGCGCAGTTCAGTCACTGGACTCGCCCTCGCGATCCTCGGGCTTCTCCGTCTCGGGTGCTTCGGGTCGCTCGATCTCCCCTTCGGGTTCGCCGGGCTCCGGTTCCGCCTCGTCGTCGTCGGACGGATTGACGATCGCGGCCGGTGGCGTCACCGGGTCGTCGCCAACCTCCGCGGCGACGCGCGGTGCGACCGCGCCGGTCGGTGCAGCCGCGAGCGCGGACCCACTCGGCGGCGCCGCAGTCGGGCGGGAGACGTCCGGAGTGCCGGTCGTGGGAACGGTCGGACGATTCCCGGGCAGGTGGACGACCCTGGTTTCCACCCCCTGGGCGTGTGCCGTCGCCGTCGCCGGTGTCGGGTCGCTGCCCGAGAACCCCAGCAGCCCGGTGCTGGCGCCGAACGCGGTGGCGCCGGAGAGGGCGGTGACGGTGACCGCGCCCGCGATCAGGATGGCTCTGCGTCGTTCCACGGGAACGCCCTTTCGGTGAGCTCGGCCCGGCGGCGCGGTCCGAGGTGGGTCTCACCCACCCCATCGGCACCCGGGTGGCGTCTGTCACACGTCGCGCGTCGATTTCCCGGAAACTTTTACCTTCGGGTCCGGCCGATCAGGTGCCGGGGAGCTCGAGGCCTTCCAATTCGGACTCCGGCTCGGCCGGTTCGGTGGTGGTCGGAGAGATGGACCCTGCGTCGTCACCCGTCTCGCCGTCGTCGGACGCCTCGGGCGCGGTCGGCACGGTCGGCCCCGGGCTGTAGCTGGTGCTGACCCCGGGTTCGCTCGCCGGCGCCGCCTCGGTAGGCACGGGCGGCGTCGTGGCGTCGGCGGCGGCGCGGAGCCGCGACTCGGCAAGGGCCAGGAGGGCGGCTGCCTCCGGCTCGATCCGCGCGCGTCGCGCCGGGCCCAGATTCGCGAGCCGGGCGACGAGTTCATCCCGAGCCGTCGCGACCCGCGTGACGTCGGACCCGTCGAGCGCGGACCGCAAGGTGTCGATCGCGCGGCGCGCGTCGGTCAACGCGGTTGGGGTGGGTCGCGCCGTAGGAGTCGACCGAGAATCCCAGCGCCCGCGCCGGCGCGCGCAACCCGGACGGGACCGGGGCACCTGCGGCGAACGCGAGCGCGCCGACGACCACCACTCCCACGATCACCGCCGCCGCCACCAGCGCCGCGTGCGCCAGCGGGCGCCGCGGCTGCCGACGCGCCGTCACCGGGAGCACCACGACCTCATGCGCCCCGCCCTGCTCGACCAACGCGCGGAGCGTGGCGAGATCGTCGGCACTCGGGGCCGCGGGTGCGGGCGCCAACGCCGCGCCGAGAGCGTCGAGCAGCGCGGCGTCGTCGGACCACCTCATGATCCGCGCTCCAGTTCCCGTCGCAACCGTTCGAGTGCCCTCGACTGCGCCATCCGGACCGCCCCCGGTCGTTTGCCCAGCACGTCGCCCACTTCCTCCGCGGTCAGTCCCGCGACCACCCGGAGCTCCAACAACTCCCGGTCGTCCGCGTGCAGGCGTGCGAATGCGGTGCGGATCTCGCTCGCGTCCTCACCGTCGAGCACGTAGTCGAGCGGTCCGGCCGCGTGAGGATCGTCCCGCTCCCGCCGGCGCTCGTCGCGCTTGCGCGCCCGGTGCGCGTCGACCACGACGTGGCGCAGGATCCCGTAGAGCCACGCATCGAAACCTCCGCCCCGCCATTCGAAGCGGTCGATCCTGGCGATCGCCCGCGCCATCGTCTCCGCCACCGCGTCCTTCGCCCGCTCACGGTCGAGCCGCCGCGACGCGTAGGCGAGTAGGCCCGGATAGGCCCTCCGGTACAACGCCTCCCAAGCGTCCGGATCGGCGCGTCCTGCCCGGACCACCAGGTCCTCGAGCTGATCCTGCGTCATCACCTGTGAGGTCTGTCGCACGAGATCGGCGCGTGTCACACCATTCGTGGGGAAATCCTGGGCAACCCGCAACTCAGACGCCGTACCCGCCGTCGACGTCGATCACCTGGCCGGTCACGTAGCCCGCACGGGGCGACGCGAAGAAGCACACCGCTTCGGCGAGGTCCACCGCGGTGCCAAAGGTGCGCATCGGGATGTTCCGGCGCGCGGCGTCGAGCGCGACGTCGTCGAGGTCGCCGGCCTCCCGCAGGCGGACGGCCATGCCGTCGGTCAGCATCCCCGGGCCGACGCAGTTGGCCCGCACCCCGAACCGGCCCTCCTCGACCGCCAGCGCCCGCACCAGCGCTTCGATCGTGCCCTTCGGCGCCACCGAGAGCGCGTCGCGCACGGGGTGACGCCGTCCGCCTGCGCTGGTGACGGCGACGATGCTGCCGCCGTTGACGCGAAGGTGCCGGACCGCTGGTTGCACGACGTCGTAGAAGGCCATGATCTCCTGTTCGAGGTGCTCGCGGAACGTGGCCGGCTCCACGGAGCTGGCGTGGACCTGGCGGACCAGTGGGCCGGCTGCGTGGACCACGGTGTGCAGGCCGCCGAACCGCTCGACGACCCCGTCGACGAACGCTGCGGTCGCGCCGGCGTCGAGCAGATCGAGCTGCACCACCTCCACCCGGCGTCCGGAGGCCTCGACATCGGCCGCGACCGCGCACGCCGCCTCCTCGTTGCTCCGGTAGGTGAGAGCGACGTCGCTCCCGCGTTCGGCCAGGAGCCGGCAGACGGCCGCGCCCAGGCCGCCACTCCCGCCAGTCACGATCGCCGCGCCGGTCAGGTCGCCGAAGTCGTCCATCAGTCCTCGTAGAGCGCGTCGGTGCGGTCGCGTCGGCCACGTCGGCCGTCGCGCTCGGGCGGGATGATCCGGTGCTGCTCGGCGCTCACGGTGTGCGTCCACTCGCGCACCGCCACGCGTCGGGCGATGCGCCAACCGTCGTCGCGCCGCTCGAACCGATCGACGTAGCGGAACCCGGTGGTGAAGTTGCGGCGGTGGTCGTCAGGTGGGTCGCCCCAGTGGTACGCGACGCCGTACGCCTCCGATCGGGCGTCGTCGCCGTCGAGCTCGACGAGGTGGTTGGCGACGACGTGCATCGTGCCCTCGAACCGGGTGAGCACCCCGCCCACCCACTCGACGTACTCGTCGCGGGTCCCGACGAACCCACCGTGGTCGTCGGTGGCGTCGGGGTGGTAGCACGCGCGCGACGAGCTCGAGGTCGAGGCGGTCGATGCCGCGGCAAGAGCGCAGCACGACGTCACGGATGGCGCGGTCGTCGAGCAGGGCCTGCAGCTCGGGGTCACGCGCCATCGAGCACCGCGACCGGCACACTGGTCGGCCCCTGCACGTTGCCCGAATGCAGGAACTCGACCTCGTCCTCGTCGACGGCGTAGCGCGGGTAGCGGGTGAGGAACTCCTGCAACGCGACGCGTGCTTCGAGGCGGGCCACCGCGGCCCCGAGGCACACGTGGGCACCGTGGCCGAACGCGAGGATGCGCGGGTTGGCGCGCGTGATGTCGAACTCGCCGGGACGTGCGAACTCCCGCGGGTCCCGGTTGCCCGAGCCGAGCAGCAGGACCACCTTCGCGCCCTGCGGCATCACCGTGCCGTGCAGCTCGACGTCGCGTGTCACCGTGCGGGCCATGTACTGCGTGGGGCTCGTGTAGCGGAGCAGTTCCTCGACCGCGCCGACCATGAGCTCGGGCTCGGCCAGGACCGCGTCGCGCTGCTCGGGATGCATCGCGAACAGGCGGATGCCGTTGGCGATCAGCTTGGACGTGGTCTCGTGCCCGCCGGCGATGAGCAGCAGGCAGAACCCGATCACCTGCTCGTCGGTGAGCGGCAGGCCGTCGACCTCGGCCTCCACCAGCACGCTGAGGATGTCGTCGGCCGGCCGCTCGCGGCGGGCGCGGCTCAGCTCCTGCGCCAGCACCGCGATGTTGATCGCCCCCTCGGCCGCCGCCCGCGGGGGCACCGGGTTGCCCGGTTCCCGGGTGAGCAGGTCGTCGGTCCACTGGCGGGCGTCGTCGTGGCGCTCGGGCGGGATGCCCAACATGGTGCCGACGACCGTCGTGGGGAGCAACGCGGAGAACTCGTGCACGACGTCGAACTCCGAGCGGCCTTCGAGCGAGTCGAGCAGCGTGTTCGTCCACTCGCGGACGCGCTGGCTCGAGCTCGGCGATGCGGCGGGGCATGAACCGGCGCGCGATGAGCTTGCGCATCTGCGTGTGCTGCGGCGGGTCCATCTCGATCATCGACTTCAGCGCGGCGTCGGTGTGCTCGATCGCGACACCCCCCGTCGACGTGTAGGTCGCGGGATCGTGCAGACCCGCGAGGACATCGTCGAAGCGCGACAGGGCCCAGAAGTCGAGACGTTCGTTGTGGTACACGGGCGCGCGCTCGCGCAGCCACTCGTACGTGGGATACGGGTCGCGATGGAACCCGTAGTCGAACGGGTCGAACTCCATCCGGCCTCGCCCCCTCTCAGACCCGCTGGATCCCGATCGCGCGAGATCGGTGAGCTGGGTCTCGGCGTCGTAGAAGTGGATCGGCAACGGGTCGGTGAGGACGAAGGTGCCCCGCACCCCGAGCAGCACGTCGCCCTGCAGGAAGTACACCACGTGCGCCTTCTCGGAGTACAGGCCGTTGGTCACGCCGTCGATCGGGACGTACGCGCGGCGCTTCTCCAGCGCGTCGTACGCCGCCTGGGCGCCGGCCGTCCTCAGGTGGACGATCGTGGTGCCCTCGGGACGATCGGCGGCCGGACCGACCAGGTACTCGCACTGCGTGCTCGATCGGGTGCTGAACCCCTTCCTCGGGGTTCCCACCGCGCTGCCGAACACGGCCGCGACGTCCTTCCGGGTGAGCACCTTGCAGGGGTTCTCCGTGGCCGCGCCGATTGGCGCGCCACCGACGGCGAACAGCGTGGACGCGAGGGCGACGACCCCCACGACGACGCCGGCGCGCCGTCCCGTCCGCCTGGTCATGGGGCCAGAATCTAGACCGCTGGATCGCGGGCGACGATCAGGCGGGCGCTGCGACCGAGTAGAGGTCGGCCGCGTTCTGCCACAGGATGCGGTGGCGCTGCTCCTCGGTGGCGCCGGCCAGGCTGGCCTCGATCTTCTCGTGCACGTTGCCGTAGAGGCAGGTCGGGTGCGGGAAGTCGGTCTCGAACAGGATGCGGTCGACGGGGATGTCGCCCAGCAGCTTGGTGGGCGCCACCGTTTCGAACCAGTAGGTGGTGTACACCTGCCGGGCGAAGTACTCCGAAGGGAGCAGCTCCCACTCGCTCACCCGGCCCGGTCGCCCCTCGAGGTAGCTGTGGTCGGCAGCCTCGAGCACGAACGGCACCCAGCCGATCCCACTCTCGACCGACACGAACTTCAGATCGGGGTAGTGCGGGAGTACGCCACTCGTGATCAGATCGACGCACTGCAACCCGTTCTTCAGGAACAGCTCGCACGAGGTGTAGGCGTAGGTGGCGGCGGTGCCATAGCGGGAGATGCGCTCGGGCCCGAACGATGTCGTCATCTCGCCGCTGCCGATGTGGAAGTGGACCGGGAGCCCGGCCTCCTGCGCGATCGACCACAGCGGGTCCCAGTGCGCCTCACCCAGGTAGGGCAGTCCGTAACGATGCGGCTCGCCGGTGAAGAGGATGCCGCGGTGACCCTTGTCGAGGTTGCGTTCGATCTCCTTCACCGACTCGTCGATGTCCCAGAACGGCAGCGACATGACGGTGAGCAGACGGCGCGCGTCGGCCGAGGCCCAGTCGCGGAGGAAGTCGTTGTACGCGCGCACGCACACCAGCTTCAGCTCGTCGTCGCGGATGCTGAGGAAGCGCTGGCTGCCGAAGCCGGCGACGTTCGGGTAGAGCACCTGGGCCCAGATCCCGACCTCGTCCATGTAGTCGAGCCGCGCCTTGGCGTCGTACGCCGCCGGGTGGCACTCCTCGTAGGTCTTCGGACCGGCGGGGAACGGCTCCGGCCAGCCGGCGACGGCGGTGAGGCCGGGGCTGCTGAACGGTGTGCCGTCGAGCACCCACACGTCGCGACCTTCGTCGTTGCGCTCCACGTGCGGCACGTGGTCGAGGTACCGCTGCGGGACCCGTGTCGTCCACACGTCGGGCGGCTCGGTGAGATGCGTGTCCGCGTCGATGATGAGCTGCGTCATGCAGCCACGGTACGTCAGTGCGGGGAGATCGGCATCCGGGCCCAGCCCACGTGGAATTCCGAGCATTCCCGGGCCAGATCGTCCTCGACCACCTCGTAGACGGGAGATCGGGCGACCAGCTCCTGCACCAGCACCACGCCCTCGAGCCGCGCGACGTGCGCACCGATGCAGACGTGCACGCCGTGCCCGAAGCCAAGGTGCCGGTCCATCACCCGTCGAGCGTCGAACTGCTCGGGATCGTCGAACTCCTCCTCGTCACGGTTCGCGCAGATCAGGAGCAGCACGACCCGTTGGCCGGCGCGCATCTCGGCGCCCGCGACCTCGGTGTCGACGGTCAGCGTGCGCCCGACGAACTGCAGCGGCAGCTGGTGGCGCAGCATCTCCTCGAACGCGTTCGGCGCGAGCGTCGGGTCGGCCACGAGCGCGGCGCGTTGCTCCGGTCGTCGCCAGAGCTCGTACGCACCGCCCGCGACCGTCTTCGGCAGCGTCTCGGAGCCACCGATGAACAGCGTCGACAGCTGGACCGCGATCTCGGAGTCGTCCAGCGGTCCGTGCGCGCCGGCGTAGGCGGTGAGATCGTCGATGAGATCGGGTGGCCCGTCGCCACGGGTGGCGCGCCGCTCGGCGACGAGATCGACGAGGTACGTCGTGAAGCTCGGCGTGCGCAGCCTGGCCCGCCTCGCTGATCCCCGGCACGTCGGGATCGCGCTCGACGAACGCGTTCACCCACGCCACGAGCAGCTCGGCGTCCTCGATGGGGAACCCCAGCTGCAGCGCCGCCACCTGGGCGGCCACCGGCGATGCGTAGTCGTGGCGGACGTCGAAGGACTCGCGTTCGGCGAGGACGTCCAGGCGCGCCCGGGCCAGCTCGCGCACCGTCGGCTCGAGGGGCGTGACCGTCCGCGGCCGGAAGGGACCGAGCAGGGCCTGGCGCACCTGGGTGTGCGCGGGTGGGTCGAGCATCGAGAACGTGGGCAGTGGGTGCGACGGCGTCGTGTCGGGCGGACCGTCGTGGTGCTGCAGCAACGCCGCACGGCGGAACACCGGTCCCTCGAAGATCGAGAAGCGGTCGCGGTCGGTGAGCACGGTCCAGACGTCGTCGAAGCGCGTGAGCGCGTACGCGTCGTACGCGGGCAGCGCCACCACCCGGTGGCGGGCGCGCAGCTCGCGGTACACGGGGTACGGGTCGGTCATCACGTCGACGGCGAACGGGTCGTACGCGACGTCAGGGGCCACGAGCGGCGACGGTAGCCGCGGGATTACGTTCTCCGCATGGGGATCAGCGACCGCACGCCGCCCACCGCCGCGGAGTACGCCGCTTGGCGCACGGACTACTCCAACTGGGGCCGCTGGGGCGACGACGACGAGCTCGGCACGCTCAACTTCATCACCGACCGACGTGCGCCGCGCGGCCGCGTCACTCGTGCAGGACGGTCGGTCGATCTCGTGCGCCCGGTCGATCGACACCAAGCCCGGACCCGCCAACCCGTACCCGGCGCGCCACATGGTGGCGATGCAGGACTCGGGCGCGATGTGCGACCACCTGTCGCTGTTCATCCACGGCTTCACCGAGACCCACCTCGACGCGCTCTGCCACCTCCCGGTGGCCGAGGGCGAACGACACCTGGAACGGGCGGCGCCTCGACCAGTACGGCATGCCGGCCGAGCACACGCGGCACCGTCGACTTCTGGCGCGACGGCATCGTGACCCGCGGCGTGCTCTACGACATCCCGCGCCTGCGCGGGCACCGACTTCGTCACCCCCGGCGCGCCCGTGCACGGGTGGGAGCTCGCCGACGCCGCGGCCGCGGCCGGCGTGGTCCCGCGTGCCCGGCGACGCGGTGCTCATCCGCAGCGGACACGGCCCCTACTTCGCGTCGACCGGTGAGCGCCCCGGCTTCGGGGGCGCGGCGGGCGTGCACGCGTCGTGCGTCGAGTTCCTCCACGACACCGAGGCGTCGATGCTGGTGTGGGACATGCAGGACGCGCCCAACGCCGACCAGGGCATCCCCAACCCTCGCGGGCTCGCCGATGGCGCTGCACGTGCACCACATCCTCCTGCCGTACATGGGCATGCCCATCCTCGACAACGCAGACTTCGAGGCCCTCGCCATCGCATGCGCCGGCGCCGGCCGCTGGGAGTTCCAGTTCGTGGTCGCCCCCCTCGTGATCCCGCGCGGCACCGGCTCCCCGGTCAACCCGCTCGCAATCCTCTGAACGGAGCCTGGAGCCCGTGCCTGCCTGGAACTTCGCCACGCTCGTCGACGCCATCGCCCGCGCCACGCCCGGCCGGGAAGTGATCGTCGACGGCACCCGCCGCATCACGTGGCAGCAGCTCGCATTCCGGGCGCGATCGCTCGCCTGGTACCTGCACGCCGAATGCGGACTCGGACCAGCCGACAAGGTCGCCATCGTCCTGCCGAACTGCCTGGAGTACGTCGAAACCTTCCTCGCCACCCGCAAGCTGCAGGGTGTGCCGCTGGGTCTGGATCCCGGCTCGGGTGCCGACGTGATCGGGACGGCGATCGACGGGAGCGACGCCCGCGTGGTGGTCTCCTCGCACGCGCTCGGCACAGACCCTGCACCCGGCCATCCGCCGGATCCCGAAACGATGGCGGCCCACGGTCGTCGAGGTCGGCCCACAGTACGAGGAGGGGATTGCCGCCGCGACCCCTCCAGCAGAATGGGACATCGAGATCCCGACCGCGGACGACCTCATCGCCATCGCCACCCACGACGCGTCGGCGGCGACGGTCGAACGCGGGATGACCCTGTTGCCCGTGGCCCCACTCGCTCAGGGGGATGGCTTCGCCGAGTTGCTCGGCGTGCTGAGCAGAAAGGGAAAGGTCGTCTTCGTCGACCCGCCCGTCTTCGACCCCCATCGCGTGTGGCAGACCGTCGAGCAGGAGGAGGTCGTCGCCCTGACGATCAACGGAGACGCCGTCGCCCGGCCGTTGCTCGCGGCGCTCCCGGGCTCGCTCAGCGGCTCCTCGCCGACGAATCTGAGAACGATCAGGTCGTCGGACGCGCCGTTGAGTCGCGACGTCGCCATCGGCCTCGAGACCGTGCTTCCGGACGTGACGATCGTCGGCCCGGATCGAGGACGCCCGAGCCGCACGCCGGGGACGCCGCGCACCTTGTCGATCCGTCGGACGTCGAAGCCCGGTTGCGCAAGCATGCGAGCGTCGCGGATTGTGTCGTCCTGGGGATCTCGGACCCCCGCGTCGGGAAGGTCGTCGTCGCCATCGTGCAGGTCACCGAGAACCACCACCTCGATGCCGCCGAGCTGGCGGCATGGTGCCGGGCCCACGTTCCCGCCGACGATGACCCCCGGGCGGTTCGTCTTCGTCGACCGGATCGAGCGATCACCCTCGGGCTCCGCCGATGAGCAGGCGCTCCGCGTCGTCGCGATCGACCGGCTCACGGACGGCCGCTGAGTGCTCCGGGTGAGCCGACCCGCGCGCGAGGGCCGGCGGGCATGATCGCCCGCCGGCCCTCGCGTGCATCGCTCTTCGGACTACCTCCCGATGGAGGGATCCTGCGAGGGGCCACCGGACATCACGATGTCCTCCTCGATGCCGACGATGTCGAGCTCCCGCACCTGCAGGTTGTCGTAGGCGAGCACACCCATCTCGGGCAGGTCGAGGCCGGCCTCCTCGTCGGCCACCTCGGACCGGATCCCGCCCTTCATGATCGCGTTCTGCAGCTTGAAGAACCCGTAGGCGATTCCGCCCATCACGAAGATGATGACGAGACACCCGATCGCCTGCGACCCGAGTTGCCCGAATCCGAGCTTCCCGAAGGAGCCGCTGCCGAAGAGCTTGCCGCGTCCCGTACAGGATACCGGTGATACCCTTGCCGTTCGTGGTCGAGCCCGACGGTGCCGTTCCACCCGGCGCCGTAGCGGCCGTCGGCGAAGATGCCGATGCAGAGCACGCCGAAGATACCGCCCACGCCGTGGACCGAGATGGCGCCCACCGGGTCGTCGATGCCCTTGCGCTCGAAGAAGAACACCGATTCGACGATGATCACCGCGGCGATGGAACCGATGACGGCCGCGGCCCACGGCTGCACGAACGCGCACGGTGCCGTGATGGCCACCAGACCGGCGAGCATGCCGTTGACCATCATCCCGGGGTCGGGCTTGCCCATCCGCTTCATGCAGTAGAACATCGCGATCGTCGCACCGAACGCCGCCGCGATGGCGGTGTTGACGGCGACCACGGTGAAGCGCAGGTCGGTCGCCGCGAAGGTCGAAGCGGCGTTGAAGCCGAACCAGCCGAACAGCAGGATGAAGCACCCGAGCATGGCCATCGGGATGTTGTGCGCCGCCAGCGTGCGCGGCTTGCCGTCGGGTCCGTACTTGCCGATGCGAGCGCCGAGCACGACCGCGCCGGCGAGACCGGCGATGCCACCCATCGCGTGCACGACGCCGGAGCCGGCGAAGTCGACGTAGCCGAAGCCGAGGTCGAGGCTGTTGCCGAGCTTGGCGAGCCAGCCACCGCCCCAGGTCCACCCGCCGAAGATCGGGTAGTAGAGGGCGCCGCAGAACAGGCCCCAGCCGACGAACGCCTTCCACTTCCACCGCTCGGCCATGGCGCCGGTCGGGATGGTCGCGGTGGTGTCCATGAACGCGACCATGTAGAGGAAGAACGCCGCCACCGGGACGCTGTACCCGACCCCGGAGAGCGCCGAAGCCGCTCTTGCCCCACAGGAACACCCAGTTGCCGCTGTCACCGAAGTGGATCAGCGACTGCGGTGCTCAACGGCGCGGTCATGCCGAACGGCGCGTAGCTGAAGCCGCTGAACATGATCGGGAAGCCGACGAGGAAGAAGGCCACGAACCCGAGGCCGAAGACGGCGAAGTTCGTGCTCACCACGTGCGACGCGTGTTTCGCCCGGCAGAAGCCGGTCTCCACGAGCGCGAAGCCCGCCTGCATGAAGATCACGAGCACCGCACCGATGATCACCCAGAGGTTGTTGAGCCCCAGGTCGGTGTGGGTGATGCCCTTGATGGGGTTGACGTCGATCGACGGGTCCACCGCGAAAGCGGCGACGTTCGTCACTAGCACGAGCGCCGCGGCGATCGTTGCGACGATGCCGATCCGGCGTAGCGTCCGTTTCACATGGTCCTCCTGAGGAACGTCTGATGGTCACCGGACGTCAGGCGCCGTTGCCCGCGCTGCCTCGGCTCAGAGAACCGTAAGGAACGTGCATTTCTTGGGGGGAGCGGCAACGTAAACGACAGGGATCCAGAACATGACGTACATCTGACAATCGCTCGCCGCACGGTGTCAGGCCCGTGGATCCGGTCTCGTCCGGCGGCTGAAGCGCTTGCGCTTGCGCGTCACGCCGGTGCTCACGGCGGCGACCAACGCCGTCTTGGCCGCCTCGTCGAGCTTGCGACCGTTGCGGTCGGTGAGCTCGAACCGGTCGACCGCGACGTCGTCGACGGTCACGAGTCGCGCCGAGTGCACGTTCGCGGCTGCCGTGGCCATGGCGGCCGTGAGACTGCGGAGCAGCCCACGTCGATCCGAGCTGCGAACCTCGCAGATCGTGTACCACGGAGAGGCGTGGTCATCGAAACGCAGGTCGACATCCGGGTTCGGGAGCGACTCCAGCGGATCGCCGAACGCGGCGACGATGCGTGCCTCGAGCGCGACCGGATCGGGTGGCGGTCGCTCGGCCGTGCCGCCCGACTCCCGCCCCCGGCGGCGGTTCGGCCCACTGGACGAGGAACGAGTCGAGCGCGGCGCCGTCCACCCAGGTGGCGACGGTGGCGTCGATCACGTCGAGCCCGGAATCTGCGAGGACGGTGGAGATGGTCGCGAGGAGACCCGGCCGGTCCCGCGCGGCCACCTCGATGCGCCAGCGCCCCGGTTCCAGGGGGAGCATCGCCACGCTCGCATCGCCCCGCGCGGGCACGGGCTCGACGAACGCCGCCTGACGGGCGACGTCGGCGCGCGTCCTGGCCCAGGAGATAGGCGCGGGGTGCGTGCTGGATGCGGTCGATCACGCGCGGGTTCGACCCCGCGATGCGGATCGCTTCCGACCGGCGGCGTTCGAGCAGGTTCCGCGCGTCCCGTCCGGAGACGTCCGGGCGCTCGAGCAGGTCGAGCACCAGCCGGAAGAGCTCGTCGAGCCGTTCACGGTCCCAGGGTGCGAGGTCGTCGAGCGCGAGCGTCAGGAGATAGAGCGCACGCGCCCGCTCCGGGTTGTCGAGGTGGACGACGATGGGGACGACGCGCTCCTCCTCGAGCCCATCGACCTTCCGGGCCGCGGCCCGCAGCAGGTCCGAATCCTCTACGAGCAGCGCGATCTGCTGCTCGGCAGCGGCTCCGAGATCGAGTCGGTGCGCGATCCGGCGCGCGAGCTGCACGGGCGAATCCTCGCCCACGGTGTCGAGGATCAGCGCCGCCAGCAACAGCCACTCGGGGTGTCGGAGCGTGGCGTGCTCCGCGGCCGCGGCCGGATCGGTGGCGACGATCTCACGGATCCGTTCGACGAGGGTGAAGCGCAGGACCTGTGACGGATCGAGGAGGAACGGGTCGTTGCGCCGGCGATCGACGGCCTCGGCCAACTCCGGCAGGGCGCGCTCCAGCACCCCGGTGGTCTCGAGGAAGCGCCAGGCCTTCACGTCGCCGTCGATGAGCACGGCGAACAGCTGCTTCGTGACCACCGGGCTCCAACGCAACGGAGTGTCGCTCCACTCGCCGATCCACGACAGCAGGTGCGACCCCGGGCGGGCGCCGTTCGCCACGCTCTGCGCGGCGTCGAGCGCGATCTCGAGCGCGAGCTGGGCCGGGGGATCGGCCGCCAGGTCGACGACGCCGTCGTCCGCGACCAGCCAGCCACCGGCGGGCTTGGCCGACGGCGCCTCGGTACGGCCCTGGCGTCCTGCGCGCATGGCGTTGAGCCGCCATCGGAGCAGGGGCGGGGTCATCAGCGTCGTGACCAGCACCACTAGGAGCAACGCGGCGTACAGGTTCTCGCCGAGAATCCCTTCGTTCAGCCCGATGGTGGCGAAGATGAGGCCGACCTCACCGCGGGGGATCATGCCGAGGCCGATGAGCCACTTGTCCCCCGGCGATCCGAACACACCGACCGACGCCACGAGCTTCCCGAGCACGGCCACGACCAGCAGTCCGGCGGCGATGCCCAGCACCTCGGGCTTGACGAAGGACCCGACCTCGACGTCGATGCCGATGCCGAGGAAGAAGACCGGGATGAACAGGTGGCCGACCGGCGCCAGCTCCCGCTGGATGCGTTCCTTGGCCGAGCTCCCCGACAAGGCCAGTCCGGCGACGAACGCCCCGACGATGGGTGCGAGCTTCGCCGCGTCGGCGAGCTCGGCGAACGCCAGCGTGAAGGCCAACGCCAACGCGACCAGGGTGCCGGCCGACTTCGCGTGCCGGTCGAGGAATTGGAACAACCCGGGCGCGAAACGAGATCCGAGGGCCGCAGTGACAACGAGGAAGCCGACTGCAACGGCCACGATCAGCGCGACGTCGGCAATCGACACCGAGCCCTCCGACACCAGCCGAACGACGACGGTGAGGATCACCAAGCCGAGGACGTCGTCGGCGACGGCGGCACCGAGCACGGTGCGCGCTTCGACGGTTGCCAGCGCTCTCAGGTCGCTGAACACGCGGGCGGTGATCCCGACGCTGGTGGCGGACAACGCGGCGCCGATGAACAGCGACTGATTGCTGTCGTGACCCAGCGCGGTTGCCATGGCGTACCCGCCCACCATCGGAACGACGACCCCGACGACCGCAACCGATGTCGCAGCTCGACCGACCGCGCCGAGCTCGCCGAGATCCATCTCCATGCCGACGCCGAGCAGGAGCAGGATCACCCCGAGCTCGCCGAGCACCTGGAGCGTCTGCTCGGATCCCACGAGGCTCAGCACCGACGGGCCGATGATCATGCCCGCGACGATCTCCGCCACCACCGCCGGGACGTTCACCCGCTCGGCGATCTCCACCGCCACCTTGGCCGCGACGAGCACGATCAGGATGTCGAGCAGGACTGCGGTGACATCCATCTAGTCCGACCCCTTGATCCGTGGATGGCTGCAGGAGGTAGCCACGGGCGCGCACGGTGCGCACCTCGAGACCCACCGTGAGGAGCCGACGCCGGAGGCGAACCATCTGGACGTCGAGGGCGTTGCGGCTGGATTCGCCGCTCGGCCACGCCACCCTTCCCAGGGTGTCCCGTCGGACGACCGCGGTGAAATGGTCGACGAGGGCTCGTGCGAGTGCTCCCTCCACCCGCGAAAGGGTGATCCGCCGGCTTTGGTACCGCAGGACGCCGTCTTTGTCGATGCTCGGGCGTTCGACGGCGTGACCGGCTCGGGCCCGGGCGGCGAGAGTGTTCGCTCGCGCCCGGACATCGCTCTCGACCGCGGGAAGTCGAATCCAGTCCTCCAAGGCATCGAACGGCTTCGGAGCGGCTGCCTCGATACCGACCAGCAGCAGGCGGGGCGTGCCCGAGGCCCGGAGGCGCTCGATGTGCTCCCGCTCCTCAGGCCAACGCACCAGCACAACGTCGGTCATGTCCGGGACCGTACGGAACGTTCGTTACGAGATTGTTGCGCCTCGGTGAAGACAGGCTTGCTCACGGGCGAGGTACAGGGAGATACATCGCCGATCCGCGCCGGACCATGACGGCCGCCTGACGGCGCGAGGGACGATCCTCGTGCGGTTCCTTCAGCCTCGCCAGATGGCGAGGGGAGTCAGTCGAAGGTCGGGCTGCGGGGCGCGCGCCGGGCGACGAGGTCGTCGGCGCGGTCGGTGAGCTGCTGCGCGTAGCTGGGCCGGGTCGGCACCAGGAATGTCCCGGTGCGTACGGCCTCGATCACGAGCGCGGCCACCTCGTCGGGCGACATGCTCCCGGCGGTGCCGTCGGCCAGTGCCTGCTCGACGAACGCACCACCCTCGTGCTGCTCGGTGGCCAACTCCGACGGCCGGTTCCGGCGAGAGCGGGCGATCTCGGTGTCGACCAGGCCCGGGCACACCGCCGACACCTTGATCGGCGCGCCGACGGTGGCGAGGTCGTGGGCGAGGCACTCGGTGGCCGCCATGGCGGCGAACTTCGAGACGTCGTACGGCCCGCTGAACGGCGTCGTCGCCAGCCCGGCCATCGAGATGGTGTTCACGACGTGGCCGTCCGCGCCGGCCGCCAGCATCCGCGGCACGAAGGCGCGGATGCCGTGCAGGATCCCCCACAGGTTCACCCCGAGCGTCCACTCGAAGTCGGCGTCGGTGCACTCCCAGAGCAGACCGCCCTGGAACACACCGGCGTTGTTGCAGAGCACGTCGACCGAACCGAACGTCTCGTAGGCGCGCGCCGCCAGCTGCTCGACCTCGTCGGCCACGGTCACATCGGTGGGCACGGCGAGCGCACCGCCGCCGATGGACTCGGCCGTCCGGGTCAGCGCGTCGGCCTCCACGTCGGCGAGCACCACGCGCATGCCCTCGTCCGCCCACCGACGGGCCAGGCTGCGCCCGATCCCACTGCCCGCGCCGGTGACGACCGCGGTCCGGCCCGCGAGGTCCTGCACGTCAGGCGTCCAGGCCGAGGAGCACGCGGGTCGTCTCGGTCAGCGTGTTGTTGTCGACGACGAGGTGCTGGGTCGACGCGTGCAGGTCGCGGAAGCACCGCTGCAGCACCCCCGGACGCAGGGCGTCCGTGCCCGCGGCCGTGTAGGCGAACCGCACCGCGTCGGTGGCGCACGCGCGTCGCGTACGTCGTGGCCTGCCGGAGCCGCTGGCGCTGCACCACCGACGGATCGTCGCCGGCCTCGAGCACATCCTGCACGGTCGCGAACGACTCGTGGACGAAGGCACGCGCCGCGTGCAGGGCCGCGTCGTGCATCGCGTAGTCGTGGCGGAACAGCTGTTGGTCACGCAACGGGTCCGCGCCCAAGCGGTGCTTGGTCTGCACGATGCGGGTGACCTCGTCCATCCCGCGTCGCCCGACACCCAGGGCGAACGCCGCGTGGCCGGCGGCGGTGAGCCCGAGCACCCCGAGGCGGTACACGGGGCCGCCCCGTCGGGCCTCCGCGTTCACCAGGTCGAAGGTGAAGTCCTCGCCGATGGTCTGCTCCGGCACCTCGTAGTCGTAGCTGCCCGTCCCGGCGAGGCCCATCACGTCCCAATTGCCGAGGAAGTTCACCCGCTCCCGGGGCACGAAGTAGGCGCGGATCATCGGCATGCCCGCCCGCCCCGGCACGAGCTCACCGTCGCGCAGCTCCAGCGCGCCGCCGCCGATCCACGGCGCGTGGGCGCTCCCGCTGCCGAAGCTGTAGGTGCCGCTCACGGTGAACCCGTCGCCCTCGCGCACCGCGGTGCCGCGGGGCGAGAACTGTCCCGCCGCCACCGGGATCCGCCCGCCCGTGAACATCGCCTCGACCGCGGCCGGCCCCGTGTAGGCACCGGCGAACGCCGAAGTGGTCGCGTTGGCGAGCAGCGTCCAGCCGGTGGATCCGTCGGCGCGGCTCACCGCCTCGTAGACGTCGAGCACGGTCGGGAGGTCGGCCTCCTCGCCACCGAGCTCCTTCGGCACCATCAGGCCGAACAGCCCCGACTCGTGCAGCGCCTCGACCACCACCGGCGAGAGCGTCGCGTCGGCCTCCGAGCGATCCGCTTCGCGCCCGATGAGATCGGCCAGGCCCTCCGCCCGGGCGAGCAGCGTCATTCGGCATCACCGAACGCGGACACGGGCGGGTTGTTCACGTAACCGAGGCCCGGCCAGTTGTACCAACCGGCGGACGCGTACGCACCACCGTCCGGGTGGAGCGAGGTGCCGGTCACGTACTCGGAGAGGTCGGAAGCGAGGAACAGCGCGCACCCACCGATGTCCTCGTACCTCCCCTGGCGACCCATCGGGATCCCCGCCTGGATCACGCGCGCGTCGTACTCCATCGGCATGCCCTCGGTCGGCGTCTGGTCGGGCGCGATGGTGTTGACCCGGATCCGCTCGGGAGCGAGCTCGAGCGCGAGGGTGCGCGTGAAGTTCCCGACCGCCGCCTTCATCCCCGCGTAGACCGCGTACCCCGGCGCCGCGCGGTGACCCTCGATCGACGTGATGGTGATGATGCTGCCGCCGTCGCCCTGCTCACGCATCTGCGTCACCGCGAGCTGCGTGCTCAGGAGCAGCCAGCCGAAATTGGCCCGGATGACCGCGTCCCAGCCCCGCACGTTCGTGTCCATGAAGTCGGCCTTGAACGTGCCGCCGGCGACGTTCACCAGCGTGTCGAGGCGCCCGAAATGGGCGACGCCGTCGGCGAACGCCTGCGTGAGCGCGTCGGCGTCGCGGACGTCGATGAGCGCGGCGTGGGGCGCCTCGCCCGCGTCGGTCACGTCAGCCACGGTCTTCGTGAGCAGCTCCTCGTTCTTGTCGCACAGCACGAGCTTCATCCCCGCCGCGCGTAGTCGAGCGCGATGGCCCGGCCGAGTCCACCTCCCCCGCCCGCGATCAGTGCCACCTTGCCGGTCAGTCCTGCTCGGTCCTCGAGGTATCCCATGGGGGGATCTTCGCCCATGACGACCGGTCGGCGCCCCTCGACGCCCGCGCTCAGCCCGCGGGACGGAATCGCAGGAGGGTGATGCCGTCGTCGCCGTGGTCGAACACGGGCGCGACGGCCATGCCGATGGCGACCGCGGCGGGCTCGACGTCGACGAGCGTGGTCGACACGCGGACCCCCTCGGTGAGCTCGACGACGGCGAGGAGCTGCGGCACCTCGTCGGCGAACGGCGGCGCGGTCGGCTGCACCGCCACCGTGAACGTGTACACGGTGCCGCGGCCGTCGACGTCGGTCCACGTGAGCCGGTCCGACAGGCAGTGCGGGCAGCGGGCGCGCGGGTAGTACACCCAGGTGGCGCACTCGTCGCAGCGCTGGAGCGCGATCCGCTCGCCGCGCAACGCGTCCCAGAACGGCTGCGACACCGGCGTCGGCACCGGCCGGGGCTTGGGCATCACGTCGCCGCCGCTCACGCGGCGACCAGCACGACCGCGCCCTGTTCGCTCATAACTCCGCCGGTCCCGCTGACGTACGCGGTCTCGTGGCGCGCCAGCTGACGCTCGCCGGCGCGGCCCTGGAGCTGGCGCACCGCTTCGAGCACGTGCGACATGCCGCCGCTCAACCCGGTCTGGCCCATGCCCAGCTGACCGCCGTGCGTGTTGCACGGGAAGTCGCCACGGTACGAGAGGTCGTGGTCGCGGACGAACGCCAGCCCTTCGCCCTCGCCGCAGAAGCCGGAGTCCTCGATGGTCAGGAGTGCGGTGATCGTGTAGCAGTCGTACAGCTGCACCATGTCCATGTCGGCGGGGGTCAGGCCCGACATGCCGAACGCCCGCGCCGCGGCGTCGCGCACCGGCGTGCGCGGCATCTCGGCCGCGTACGTCGGGGTCTTGTGGGTGAGCCGTTCACCGAACCCGGCGACGCGCACACCGCGACGACGCGCAGGTCGCGCGCGCGCTCGGCAGTGGTGACGACGAACGCCGCGCCGCCGGAGCACGGCATGACGATCTCGAGGAGATGGAGCGGCGCGGCGATCAGGCGCGACTCCAACACGTCGTCGACGGTGATCGGTTGGCCGTAGAACGCGGCGGCCGGGTTCGCGCACGCGCTCACCCGCTGATCCGACGCGATCTTCGCGCGCGAGCGCTCGTCCCACCCGTAGAGGTCGTGGTACCGCTGCGCGTACATCGCGTAGCCGCCGTTCTGCGCCACGTTGCCGTACGGCACGTCGAACTCCGCCTGGGGCGAACCCCACTCCGTGCTCGAGGCTCCGAAGAAGACGCGTGGGTTCGCGGGCGAGGGGACGGGCGACTTCGGCCGGGGCTGCCCGACCGTCGCGCACACCACGACCTCGCAGATCCCGAGCTCGATCGCGGCGGCGGCCCGCCACACCATGCCGACGGCCGGACGCGCCGCCGAGGTCCATGCGCTCGGCGAAGTTCACCGACCACCCGCAGTACTCGGCGATGGTCGCGGGCACGAACAGCGACGATTCGGCCATGTCGCCGCTGCACACCACGCCGTCGACGTCGGCGGCGTCGATGCCCGCATCGCCCAGGGCATCGGCTGCCAGGCCGGCCCACTGCTCGATCGTCAGCGTGGGCGTGCCGCGGAACTTGCGCTCCGACGGTCGCTCGGCGATGCCGACGATGCACGCGTCTCCCCGGAGTCCCACTGGCGCACCTCCATCCTTCCTCGGCCCGACGAGTGGGCATCGTACGTTCGAGCGTCGGACGGCACGCCTGCACCGGCGGCGACGGACGGGTCAGCGCTTCGGCGGCAACGAGCCGGCGAAGCTCACGCCGCGTCGCACCCAACCCTCGAGCTGGCGTTTCGTGTGGATCCCGGCGTCGTCGACCCGCAGCCACCCGTCCAGCGGCCGCCCGCGCATCTCGAACGGGTGGACGTGAGCCCGCTCGAGGAGACGATCGGTCTGGGCGGGATCGACACGGACCATCAGGCCACCCTTCCCGCTGGCGCTGACGGCCAGATGACCGCCGACGAGGAAGCCGAGCCCGCCGAACATGCGCTTCTCGGTGATCCCACGCTCGCCGGCCACGAGCTCGCGGATGCGGTCGGCGAGGTCCTCGTCGTACGCCACGCCCCGAGCGTACCGACAGGGGTCGACATGGACCGCGCCCACCTCCTACGGTCGTCGTCAGCACTCCGCGGGTTCTGTGCTCGAAAGGTGCTGTGATGAGTGAACGCGATCGCCGACTCTCCGCGAGTCCACCGGATCGTGCTCTCCCCCCGTCCGCCGTACGCATCATCCGGGCGGTGGGTGTCCCGGAAACGCCCGCCGAGGTACCCGCACCGTCGGGAGCCGAGGCGGCCGGCCGGCCCACCGTGTTGCGACCCGAGCACTTCGAGCAGCTGATCGACGTGGTCGACCAGTTGCGGTCCGGGCGGGCGGTCCGCCTGACCCTTGACGGTTTGACCGACCGCGCCGAGCGGCGGAGGGCATCCGCGTTTCTGGAGGGCGCGGTGTATGCGCTCGGCGTCGACGCGACGACGGCAGGTACGCGCAACGACGCGATCGTGCTCGATCCGTGTGGCCCGGAGACCACGCCGCAAGTCGCACGCACCACCACGGCTCGGAAGAACACGACGGGGGAGGCAACGTGTGCGCTGTGCGATCTCCGGGCCGCCGACCGGGAGATCGCACCGCCCCTGGAGATGGTCCTCCAGCGGGACGGCAGCCGGATCTGGTCGCCACCGGCGATGGTGTGCTCGCACTGCCGGGCGACGATTCGGCACTGGCGGTTCGCCCTGGCGTGGTGCACGGAGTGCGAGCGTTGGGGCCGTCGCAACGTCGTCTCGCCGTGCGGCCAGCTGTTCGGCTAGCCGCGGACGATCAGAGACCAGGGCTCTGCGTGGAGGGCGGCGGTGGTGGGCGACGCGGTCGCGTTCGCCTCGGTCGGCTACAGCGTCACCGCGGTCTCGAGTGCGGACCGCATCGCGTGCTCCAGCAGGCCTGCGCCGACGCTCGCATCGCCCACGACCGCGACGTCGATGCCCCGCGTGCGGAGATCGTCGGCCAACGCGGTGTCGGGGTCGGTGTCGCGAGTGCTGACGACCATGGTGGCCCGGGTCGTCGTGATCCCCGTCGAGATCGCGCCAGTGCACGGCGTCGGGCGTGATCTCCACCACGTCGGCTCCACCCGCGAGGGTGAGACCGTCGGCGCGCAGGTCGTGCACCCGGCGCCAGCGCCCGGGCAGGCCGAGGTGGAGCCCGAACACGTCGGACGCCTCGAGCACGGTGACCCGTGCGCCCTCCCGCGCCGCCCGCTCGGCGACCCCGAGCCCCGGCAGGTCGCCGCCGAGCACGACGACGTCGGTCCCCCCGCGCGACCGCTGATCGAGCAACCAGGGGCCGAGGTCGTCGACCGCGTGCACGTGCGGGAGATCGGCACCGGGCAGCGCCGGACGAGACCAGCGCGCGCCGGTGGCCACGACGACCGCGTCGGCCCCGGCCGCGACCACCGCCTCCGCGTCCACGCGCTCCCCGAGGCGCAGGTCGACACCCCGCAGCTCGAGCTGGTGCTCGAACCACCGCAGCAGGTCGGCGTTGACGTCGGACGTGGCGGCCGCGTACGCCCAGCGCCCCCCGAGGCGAGGGGCGGCGTCGACCAGCGTGACCGAGTGGCCGCGCAACGCCGCGACCCGCGCTGCTTCCATCCCCGCCGGTCCCCCGCCGACCACGAGCACCGAACGGGGTGACGACGCGGTCCCGACCACGAGCTCGTCCTCGCGGCCGACCGAACCGTTCGCCGCGCACCGCACCTGACCCCGCACGAAGATGTTGCCGATGCAGCGGTAGTGGTACACGCAGGGCCGGATCTCCTCGGGCCGACCGGACGCCAGCAGGTTCGGCAGCTCCGGCTCGGCCAGGATCATGCGGGCCATCGACACGAAGTCGAAGGCACCGTCGGCGATCGCGGCGTCGGCGGCGTCGGGCGTGATGCGGCCGACCGCGATCACGGGCACGTCGAGCGCGGCCTTCACCGCGCGTGCGTTGTCGATCAGGAGCCCGGGCACCTGCGGCACGTACGAGTCGGTGGGTCCGGTCGCCGACGCGGGGTCGTGGTACGCGGACACGTGCACCGCATCGGCGCCCGCGCCCTCGCGCGAGCTGGGCGATCGTGATGCAGTCGGCGAGCGTCATCCCGTCGGGTCGGTTCTCGGTGGAGTTGAGCCGGCACCAGACCGCGAAGTCGTCGCCGACCCGCCGGCGGATCTCCTGCAGGATCTCCACCAGGATGCGGGCGCGATGTTCGACCGGGCCTCCGTACTCGTCGGTGCGGTGGTTCTTCGCGGGCGAGAGGAAGCCGTCGATCAGGTAGCCGTGCCCGGCGTGCAGCTCGCAGCCGTCGACGCCTGCCTCGCGGGCCCGCACCACTGCCGACGCGAAGTCGTCGATGACACTGGCGATGTCGTCGTGGTCGAGGACCTTGTAGAACAGCTTCGAGTCGGGCCCGACGAACGGCTCCATCATCTTGGCGCCCTCGTCGGCGGTCACCATGCCGTAGAGGTCGTCGCGCCCGGGCGGGCCCGGTTCCGACGCCACCCACATCGGTCGCCCGGCCATCGTGTCCTGCAGGCTGTTCGCCCCCGTCTGGGTGAGCTGCATGGCGATGGTCGACCCGTGCCGGTGCACGCGCCGGGCGGCTTCGCGCCAGCCGGCGACGTGCCGGTCGTCGGAGATCGCGGTCTGTCGCGCGTTCGAGCACCCGACCGGGAACGACACCGCCACCGACCCCAGCATCACCATCGCGAGGCCACCGCGCGCGCGTGCCTCGAGGTAGGCCATCTGCGCCGCCGACACCATGCCGTCGAGATCGCCGAGGTCCTCACCCATGGGCGCCATGACCATGCGGTTGCGCAGCTCGAGTGCGCCGATGCGCCCGGGCGCCAACAGGTGCGCGTGCGCACTCACGTCATGAACTCGCCGGAGTTCACGTACAGGGTCTGGCCGGTGATCATGCGGGCGCGATCGGAGCACAGGAAGATCGCCGCCTCGGCGACGTCCTCGTCGGCCGGGATCTCGCCCAGCGGCATGTTCCTCGTGATCTCGGCGATCGCCTCGTCCTCGGTGATGCCGCGGTCGGCCACCTGCCACTGCACGTACATCTGCACCGGCGGGCCCCACATCCACGTCGGCACCACCGTGTTCACCCGGATCTTGCGCGGGCCGAGCTCGGCGGCGACGTGGAACATGGCGGAGTGCAACGCACCCTTCGACGACGCGTATGCGATCTGGTCCACGACCGGCGGCAACACCGAGCTCTGCGACCCGATGAGCACGATCGACCCGCCGCGGTCACCCATGACCTCCGCCATGGCCGACACCACGTGCATCGACCCGGTGACGTTGGTCGCGAGCACCGCCGCCCAGTCGTCATCGGTCGTGGCGGCGAGGTTCCCCAGGAAGCCGTCGTACGCCGCGACCTGCACGACACCGTCGACGGCGCCGAAGCGCTCGACCGCGAGCCGGGCCAGGGCCGCGCACTGCTCCGCGATCCCGATGTCGGTGGCCAGATACGCGACCCGGTCATCGGCGGCGAGCTCCGCCGCGGTCTCCTCGAGCTTGGATTCGGTCCGTGCCGCGAGGACGACGTTGCCGCCGTCGCGCAGCACGAGCTTCGCGACCTCGCCACCCAGACCGGGACCCACCCCGGTCACCACCACCGTCTTGCCGTCGAGGATCATCTCGTCTCCCTCTGAGCCGCAGCTCAGCTCATGTGGTTGCCGGCATTCACGAACAGGCTCTGACCGGTGATCGTGCGCGCCCGGTCCGAACACAGGAACAGCGCCGCCTCGGCGACGTCGTCGACCGTGGGGATCTCGCCCAGTGGCATCGGCGCCGCGATCTCGGCGACGACCTTCGCGTCGTCGATCCCACGACGCTGCGCCTGACCGGCGACGAATTGCTGCACCGCGGGACCCCACATCCACGACGGCACGACCATGTTCACCCGGATCCGCCGCGGTCCGAGCTCCTGGGCCAGGTGGAACATCGCCGCGTGCAGCGCGCCCTTCGCCGCCGCGTACGCGGTCTGCTCGCGCGCGGCAGCGCGGAGAGCCGCTGCGTCTGCGAACCGATGAACACAATCGATCCGCCGGCGTCGCCCATCAGCGCGGTGGTCGCCGAGACCACGTGCATGGTGCCGATCACGTTGGCGGCCAGCACGTCGGCCCAGGCGTCGTCGCCGGTTGCGGCGAGGCCGCCCATCGCCTCCTTCGCCGCCACCTGCACGACACCGTCGATGGCACCGAAGCGGTCGACTGCGAGCCGGGCGAGCGCCGCACACTGCTCGGCGTCGGCGATGTCGGTGCTCAGGTACGCCACGCGCGCGCCGGTCGAGTCGAGCTCGGATGCGATCCCGGTCAACGACTCCGCGGTGCGGGCACCGAGCACGACGGTGGCGCCGTCGCGGAGTGCGAGGCGGGCGACCGCGCTCCCGAGCCCGGCGCCGACGCCGGTGACCACGATGGTCTTGCCCTCCAACATTGCGCGCTCCCCCCGGGTCGGCACCCCTTCTTAGTGCCCGCGTCGACGCACGCGCACGGCCACCCGACGCGCGACGTGGCGCGTCCGGGCGCGCCACAGCCATTCCGCGCCTCGGCCGGGGCCGAATTCCTCGGCCATCCGCTCGCGGTGAACGACCGCGGGACGCGCACCGCATACGTCCAGCCCGCCGCGAGCGCGGCGCCGCCACCCCGACCTCCGCCAGCCGGGTGTGGGCTGACGCGCGTCGGAGTGCGTGGTCCGACGACCGCCGTGACCGACGGCACCCCTGGGTCCCTCAAGCGAACCACGGCACACACCGATCACTCGGTCAACACCCGCTGCGGCCGGGGCGCCCGGGCAGGGGTGCGTCGGGACTTCCGAGGGTGCGCCCACGCCGAGGGGATGGGGGAGGAACCATGTCCCGCAAGTCGCTCCGCGATCGGATCCGGTCGGTGTTCCCGGCAGGTCTCGCGGCGTCGCCCGCTGTCGGCGTCACCGCAGCGCCCGCCGCCACGCCCCGCTTCACCGGCTAGGCACACCACCCACCGGGCAGGCATGAACCGCTACGGACGCATCCTCTTCTTCGCCGCGTTCGTCGCGGTGGTCGGAGGGGCGGCGTGGACCGCCTACGTCGTGCAACGGTCCCGGGCCAACGAGACGTCGGCCGCGGTGTCCGCCGCGGCCGGGCTCCTCGACGCGGTCGTCCAGACCGAGAACGCCGCGCGCGACTACACCGTGGTCCGGGATCCCGCGCTCCTCGAGGCCTATACGTCGCAGCGCTCGCGCCTGGACAGAGCAATCGGTGCGGCGCAGGACGCAGTGGGCGACGATCCCGAGCTCCGCTCCCGCCTGCGCGACGAGGTGATGCTGGTGGACCGGTGGGCCACCATCACCGCCGCCGACGTCGCCACACCCGCGCGCGGCGCCTCCTCGACGTTGCTGGCGGCCGCGCGCGACCCGATGCTCACCGAGATCCGGACGGCCAACGACGTCCTGCTCCGGGCGATCGAGCGGCATCACCGCGACCAACGTGACGATGCCGGGAAGCGGGGAATCGCCACCATCGTGGGGCTCTGCATCGCCTTCGCCGCCCTGAACTGGGCGCTCTTCGTGCGCACCGAACGGCGGGAGACCCGCGCGCGCAACCGGCAGCTCGCGTTGGCCGAGCAGCTCCAGGGCGCGCGTTCGGAGGACGAGGCGCGCGGGATGCTCGCCCGCCACCTCGAAACCCTGGCACCCGGGACGATGGTGATCGTGAGTGACGACACCGATCGCTCGGCAGCCGGGCTGGCCATCACCGCGAGCGGTGAGCGCATCGGTACCGTCATCGTCCGGTCGAAGCACGACCTGCCCGCGGTCACCGAACGATGGGTCCACGACTCGATCCTCCGGGCGGCCCCGGTGCTGGCCACCTTGCGCACCCTCGCAGTGGCGCAGGCCCACGCCGCCACCGACCCACTGACCGGGCTCGGCAACCGCCGCCTGGTGGAGGACGCGCTGGCGCGGCTGGCCGCGCAGTCGCGCCGGAGCGGTGAAGGCTTCGCGGTGGCGATGATCGACGTCGACCGGTTCAAGACGGTGAACGACACCTACGGGCACGACGCCGGCGACGCGGTGCTTGTCGCCATCGGCAGCGCGCTCAACGCCGAGACGCGCGAGTACGACATCGTCGGCCGGCGCGGCGGTGACGAGTTCATCGTGCTGCTCGCCGGACTCGGCAGCACCGAGGCCGTCGACGTGATGGAGCGTTGCCGCACCGCAATCGGCGCGCTCCGCCTCGGATCGCCGGCGATCACGACGACCGCGAGCATCGGCGTCGCCGCCGTTGGAGAGGGCAGTGAACCCGGCGATCCGGACGCGCTGGTCCGGGCGGCCGACAACGCCGTCTACGAGGCCAAGGCGCGCGGTGGCAACTGCGTGGTCGGCGTCGCGCTGGCGCCGCTGTGACCCTTCACGCCTCGGCCTTGCGGGCGTAGAGGTAGAGCACCGGGCGCAGGCCCTCCTCGGGCGACGCGGTCGGCAGGCGCAGGCGAACGCTCACGATCTCCCAGAGGTCGTCGCCACCCTCGAGGACGCCGCCGATCGGCATCCACAGCGGTGCGTCCCAGAACCCGCGCTGGACGTCAGTGCCGACATCGATGAGCACCGTGCGCACGGGACGGGTCGGGATCGGCTCGCTGCGCGAGTGGAACTCGTGGCGTCGCTGCTCCTCGGTGAGCGGCGTCGACGGCACGGGGGCGGACGGCGGGCGCTCCGGGCGGGGGCGACGACCGAACATCAGACGATCCGTGGCGGCGCCGGCGCGGCGGCGATCGCGTCCGCGAGTGACCGGTCGATGTCGTGACGCCACGACACGAATCGCTCGGCGTCGGCGTCGTTGGTGAAGATGACGAACCGCTCGGCCGCGACCGCGTCGCAGACGAGCGCGCCGACCGTGTCGGGATCGACCGCAGACTCCACCATCTCGGGTGGGAAGTACGACCACTGCCCGGCGAACTCCTCGGGAACGCCCGACGACCGCGCGGTCTCGCCCAGGTTGGTGTGCACCAGGCCCGGACACAGCACCGACACGCCGATGCCCAGCGGCCGCAACGACCGGGCGAGCGCCTCCGAGAACCCGTAGGCGGCGAACTTCGAGGTGATGTAGGGCGCTGCGTCCCAGCTGTAGGCCCACACCCCCGCGATCGACGCGGTGTTCACCAGGTAGCCGTGCCCGCGCTCGACCATCGCGGGGACGAACGCGCGCACGCCGCGCACCAGGCCCAGCACGTTCACCTGCAGGATCCGTTCCCACTCATCCATCTCGACCCGGTGGGGAGGACCGAGCACCGCGATCCCGGCATTGTTCATCACCAGGTCGACGGCGCCGAACGTCTCGAACGCGGTCGCCGCCAACGCGTCGACATCGGCGTCGCTCGTGACATCGCATCTCACCGCGAGCGCACGCTGCCCCAGGCCCTCGATCGTCGCCGCGGTCTCGGCCAGTCGATCCTCGTGGATGTCGGCGACGACGACGTCGGCGCCACGGCGTGCGAGCTCGAGCGCGGTGCCGCGACCGATGCCGCTCGCGCCCCCGGTCACGACTGCAGTCCGGCCGTCGACGTCCACGGCGCGGATCCTACCGTCAGCCCGGTGCGGCCCCGCCGAGCGCGATCGCATCACGCGACGACCCGGCCTGCTCGTCCGGTTCCTCGACCGGCGCCGGCACCGCGAGGTGACGACCGACGAGCAGGAGGACCACGCCGCCGACCGTCGCCAATGCACCCGCGGTCACGCCGAGCACGCGCACGCTGACGACGCCGAGCGCGAGGGCGGCGAGCGGTGTCATGACGATGCCGGCCGCGGGTTCGAGCGATTGGTTGAGCGACAGGACGCGCCCGTGGAACCGCGCGGGCGCGTAGCGCTGCAGCAGCGTGCGGGCGGGCACGAAGAAGAACGCGGTGTCGACGCCCCACAGGAAGACGCCGACGTACGCGACTGCCATCGACTCCGTGCCGAGATACAACGCCGCGGTGGCACCCGACACGATCATCGCGATCGCGACGTAGCGCGGTCGTGCGATCCGTTCACCCACCACTGCCAACAGCAGTCCGGTCAGGACGAGCCCCACGCCGAAGACGGTCTGCAACAGGGCGAACGTGTCCTCGGACGCGCCGAGGACGTCACGGACGTACAGCGGTTCGAGCACGCCGAACACCGCCCAGAGCGCGTACACACACATGGCCACCGACAGCGTCCACCGCAGTCCGGCCGTTCGGCGGGTCAGCGACAGGCCTTCGCGCAGCTCCCGCCACGTCGACGTGGCGTGAGCATCGGGATCGCGCGGCACCGGCTCCACCCGTATCCGCAGCGCGACCAGCGCGCCCAACAGGAACGTCGCCGCGTCCGCGATGAACGCACCCTCGAGCCCCCACTGCGCGTTCACGAGAGCGGCGGCGATCGGGCCGATGACGATGGCGACATCCTGCGCACCCCCGAGCAGCGCATTCGCGGTGACCAGCTGCGTGTCGGGCACGATCCGCGGCGGGATGGCGTCGAGCGACGCGGTCGCCATCGCTTCGATGAGGCCGAGCGGGAGCGCCAGCACGAGGATCATCGTGTAGCTCTTCGCCTGCGAGAGCGCGAGCGCATCGATCATGCCGAGCACGTTGGCGATCAGCAGCGTCCGGCGCGGTCCGAGCCGGTCGATGGGCACCCCGAGCAACGGCCCGAGGAGCGCGCCCGGGATCGACAGCACGACGAAGAGCAGCGCCAGGTCGCCGGCGCCGACGTCGAACTTGAACGACGCGAAGCCCCAGATCGCGATGACCGCGATCCAGTTGCCCGTCTCGCTGACCGCCTGCCCGGCGAGGAGCAGCGCGAAACCCCTGACCCGCAGCACGCGCATGCCGCAACGGTAACGGCGGACGCGCGTCGCGATCGCCGGTTTACGCGACCCGTTCCCGCCACCAACCGATGGCGCGGTCGAGCTCGTCGGCGCCGAAGTCGGGCCAGAGCGTGGGGGTGACGTAGAGCTGGGCGCCGACGCCTTCCCAGAGCAGGAAATTGGAGATGCGGGCCTCGCCCGACGTGCGGATCATGAGGTCGACCGGCGGGAGCTCCGGCGCGTAGAGGTGGCGGCCGACGGCGTGCGCGTCGACGACGTCGGGCTGCTCGCGCGCGATCGCGCGCGCCGCATGGACGAGCTCCTGCCGGCCGCCGTAGTCGAACGCAACGGTGAAGTTGAGACCGGTGTTGTCGGCAGTGAGGCGGGTCGACTTCTCGATCTCGCGCCGCACGATGGCCGGGATCCGCGACCCCGCGCGCGCGTCGCGCCCGATCCAACGGATCTTCACGTTGTTGGCGTGCATCTCGGAGCGCCGGCCGAAGATCTTCTTGTGCAGCCCCAGGATGAAGTCGACCTCGAGCCGCGGGCGGCGCCAGTTCTCGGTCGAGAACCCATAGGCCGTGAGCCAACGGATGCCGAGGGCGTCGGCCGCGCGCACGATCTCGGCCAGCCGCTCCTCGCCCTGGCTGTGACCGTCGGTACGGGCGAGGCCCTGGCGCTCCGCCCACCGTCCGTTGCCGTCCATGATCACGGCGACGTGTTCGGGGAGTGGTGCCCGCGCCGGCATCACGCGCCCGCGCCTGCGCCCGCGCCGGAGGCGAACGGTGACGGTGCTCGTTCGAGCGCGCGCGCCGCGGCGTCGAGCAACCGGCCCGTGATCTCGGCGAGGTACACGTCGAACCCCGTCGACGTGGTCAGGCGCGCGATCGGATCGGCGAGCTCACGCAGCCGCGCTCGCACCTCGTCGGCCGACACGACGAGATCGGCTGACGCCAGCGTGTGCAGCTGGTTGTCGGCGTCGAGACCGGTCGGCTTCCCCAACGCGTCGGCCTCACCACCGATGTCCTGGAGATCGTCCACGTACTGGAAGAGGCGTCCGTACCGGCACACCGCGTCGCGCAGCGAGCCGGGGAGCGATCCGCCGGAGGCCTCGTCGGCCAGGTCGAACGCGGCCTCGAACAGCGACACCGTCTTCCCGTCGACCACGTCCCAGTAGCGCGCGGTCGTCACGCCGATCGCTTCGAGGACCTGGCTGTCGGCGATCCGCCGCAGCGCGCCGCCGAGGGCCAACCCGCCGGCGGGCGAGACCGCCGCGGCCAGGTGCAGGGCCTCGGCGTAGAGCGCGTCGGCGGTCCAGAGCGCGACGGGTGTGCCCAGGGCGACATGCAGGGTCGGCGCGTGCCGACGTTGGGCCGAGGCGTCGACGATGTCGTCGTGCACCAGGGTCCCGAGGTGGAGCAGCTCGACCGCCGCCGCGCCCTGCACCGCCGCGTCGCGGTCGCCGCCGCGCGCCAGCGTCAGCACCATGCGGGCCCGGTGCCGTGATCCCGAGGATGCCGTCGGCGACAGGGCGTCGGCGACGGGGTCCTCGAGGGTGGCGACCACCCGTTGGATCAGGCGGTCGACGTCGGCCAGCAGGAAAGCCTCGTCCGCCACGCGGCGCGACGTTAGTCGTGTCGGTCCGGCTTGACCCCGGCCGCGGTCCATCGGAGACTCGCCCGGTGGATCCTCGCACCGACGTCATCTTCACCGGCATCGGCGGGCAGGGCATCCAGCTGTGCGCGAAGGTGCTCGCCAACGCCGCCGTCGCCGACGGCCGGCACGTGATGCTCAGCTCCTACTTCGGCGGCGAGATGCGCGGCGGCCGCACCGAGGCCACCGTCATCGCCCGCGACCGCCCGTCGTCGACCTGCCGCCGATCGTCCCCCGGCTCGACGCGATGATCGTGCTCCACCCCGCATTCCTCGCCGACGCCGTCCCGCGGCTCACGGCCGACCCCCTCGTCGTCACCGACGCCTGGGCCTGGGCCGACGACGCGGGCACCGACGCGGTGCGGGTCCCGGCACGGGAGATCGCGGCCGACCTCGGCGTCCCGGTGGCCGCCGGCCTCGCGCTGGTCGGCGCGTTCGCCCCGCTCACCGGCGTCGCCGACGACGACGCGCTCGAGACCGCGGCGCGCGAGCTCGTGCCGCCGCACCGCGCCGCCGCGCTCGAGGCCAACCTCGCCGCGCTCACCGCGGGCGCCGAAGCGGTGCGCGGCACGCCGGTCGGGATCGGCTCGTGAGTCCGCGCGGCACCGTCGTCATGGCGCTCGACCGCTGCAAGGGCTGCGGCGCTCTGCGTCCCGGTGTGCCGGCCGGGCGCGCTGGAGATGACCGACGAGCGCAACGCCAAGGGCTACGTGCTCCCGCGCCTCCTCGACGGCTGCACCGGCTGTCGTGCCTGTGCCGAGGTCTGCCCCGACTTCGTGTTCGAGGTCTACCGGTTCGAGCCGGTCGCGCCGAATGACGCTCGTGCTCCGCGAGGGCTACGACGCGATGGCGGCGGCCGCGGTCGACTGCGGGTGCCGGTTCTTCGCCGGCTACCCGATGCTGCCCTTCACCGGGCTGCTCGACTCCTTCGCGCGCGAGCTGCCGCGCGTCGGCGGGGTGCTCATCCAGGCCGACACCGAGATCGAGGGCGCCAACATGGCGCTCGGCGCCGCCGCCACCGGCGCCCGCGCCGCCACCGGCTCGACCGGCCAGGGCATCGCGCTCATGCAGGAGACGATCGCCGAGGCCGCGCTCAACGAGCTCCCGCTCGTCGTCTTCAACGTCGCGCGCGGGCAGCAGGACTACTTCCAGGCCACCCGCGGCGGCGGCTGGGGCGACTACCGCACCATCGCGCTCGGCGCCCGCGAGCGTCGTCGAGGCCGCCGAGCTCACCACGCCTGGCGTTCGAGCTCGCCGACCGGTGGATGACGCCGGTGGTGCTCTACGCCGACCACATGATCGGCTTCACCCAGATGACCGTCGAGCAGGAGCCCGCCCACGCGTTCGCCGCCGTGCCCGAGAAGCCCTGGGCGCTCGACGGCAGCAGCGGCGGCACCGGCGCGTCGAAGGTCGTGTGGACCTGGCGCCAGGGGAAGCACAACACCCCCGGACCCGGCCCGAACCGTCACTGGCAGCACGTCGCCGAGAAGTACGACCAGATCGCCCGGACCGAGACCCGCCACGTCGGTCGCCACCTCGACGACTGCGAGGTCGTGGTCGTCTCGTTCGGCACCACGGGCGCGTTCGTCGACTACGTGGTCGACGAGCTGCGCGCCGAGGGCCACCGCATCGGCACCTTCCGTCCGGTCACCCTCTGGCCGTTCCCGAGCGACGCGCTCGGGGCGCTCGCCGGCGGCGACGCGTGCCGCGCTGGTATTGGTGCACGAGCTCAACGCGGGCCAGATGATCGACGACGTGCGCCTGGCGGTCGAGCGGCGCGGTGCCGGTGCGCGCGATCGGCGGCGTGAGTCAGGACGAGTCGGGCATGCGCCAGGGCGACCTGCTCCAGGTCGACGTCGATCCGCGGCGCGCATCCTCGACGCGATGGAACGGAGCGGCATGAGCCACGTCGAGCCGACGCCGACGTCGAGCTGCAGGCGCATGCGGAAGGTCGCCGACTTCGCGCCCGACCTCCTGCAGAGCACCGAGCACCACCTCTGCCCGGGCTGCGGCCACCCGGTGGCCTGGCGGCTGCTGGTCGAGGTGCTCGCCGAGCTCGAGCTCGTCGACCGCTCGATCGGCGTGGTCGGGCCACGGCTGCTACACGCAGATCATCACCACCGCCGACGTGGAGTTCCTGCAGTGCCTGCACGGCCGCGCACCGGCCGTGGCCACCGGCGTGAAGCGCATGCTCCCCGACCGCGCCATCTACACGATCCAGGGCGACGGCGACATGGTGTCGGAAGGTCTCGCCGAGGTGCTCCACGCAGCGGCGCGCGGCGAGTCGATCACGTGCCTCATGCTCAACAACGGCGTGTTCGGCGACACCGGCGGCCAGATGACCGCGGCGACGACCGTCGGCCAACGCACGAAGACCGATCTCGACGGCCGGTCGGCGGCCGAGCACGGCCACCCCATCGAGGTCGCCGAGATCGTGGCGTCGTTCCCGGGAGCCGCCTACGTCGCCGCGTGGTTCGGTCGACAAGCCGAACGCGGTCGCGCGGACGCGCCGCTACCTGCGCGAGGCGTTCCGGTCGCAGCTCGCGGGCGAGGGCTTCTCGCTGGTCGAGATGCTGACCATGTGCCCCACCGGCTGGGCGGTGCCCACCGACCAGGGCGCGCAGTACCAACGTGACCAGATGGAAAGCGAGTTCCCGCTCGGAGAGCTGCGGCCGCGTCCGGTGACGTGATGGACGTCCGCATCTACGACCTGCTCGCGCGTACCGCGACGGTGCAGCCCACCCGCATCGGCGCCACCCTCGGCGACGACGCCCGCACCTTCGCCGCCCTCGACGCCGGAGCCAACCGGGCCGCGCACCGCCTTGCCGCCGAGGGCGTCGCACCGCTCGACCGCGTGGTGTGGTGGGGCCCGACCGCACTCGACGCACTCGAGCTCGGCTACGGGATCTCGAAGGCCGGCGCGGTCCTCGCCCCGATCAATCCCAACTTCACCGAGCCCGAGGCCGTGTCGGCGCTCGAGACGCTCACACCGCGACTGGTCGTCGTGCACCCCGAGTCCGAGGACGCCGCCCGCGCCGCCGCGGAACCGCTCGGCCTTCCCATCCTCGTGACCCACGACGGGTGGCACGCGGAGGCGTCGGCCACGCCCCCGCCGCGCGTGGGATCGAGCGAGGACCCGTGCGTCATCTTCCTCACCAGCGGCTCCACCGGCGTGTCCAAGGGTGCGATGCTCTCGCACCGCGCCGCGTGGCTGCGCGCCATCCAGCGCGACAACGAAGGCGGCGCGACCGAACGGCGCGGCACGGTCGTCATGTTCGGGCTGTTCCACATGGCGGGCTGGACGATGATCGAGGGCGCGATGGCCGCCGACCGCCCCGTCCACCTCGTCCACCGGCCCGATCCGCACGACCTCCTCGGCGCGGTCGAGCGGTGGCACGCCAGCGGCCTCTACTGCATTCCCGGGGTGTGGCAACGCATCCTCGACGACGACGGCGCCTACGACACGTCGTCGCTGGTCGAGGCATTGACCGGCACGTCGCTGGTCAGCCTCGACCTGATCGACGCGCTGAAGGCGCGCTTCCCCGGATCCTGGACCTCGGTTGCGTACGGCTCGACCGAGATCGGTCGCGGGGCGGTGCTGCTCGACTCCGACCTCTACGACCGTCCCGGCAGCGTCGGGCAACCGCCGCCCATGGTCGTCGCCGACCTCGCCGACGACGGCGAGCTCTGGTTGCGCGGCCCGACCATGTTCTCGGGCTATCTCGACCGCCCCGACGCGACCGCGGAGGCGATCGACGAGGAGGGCTGGTTCCACACCGGCGACCTGGCGGCGCGCGACGCCGACGGCTACCTCACCATCACCGGTCGTCGTTCCGAGTCCATCCGCTCGGGCGGTGAATGGGTGGCGCCGGTCGAGGTCGAGACCGCGGTGCTCTCACATCCTGCGGTGGTCGAGGTGGGTGTCGTCGGCATCCCCGACGAGCGCTGGGGTGAAGTGGTGTGCGCGGCGATCGTCGTGCAACCGGGCGCGTCGCTCCCGACCGTCGAGGAGCTCCGCGGCGCACGTGGCGTCGTCGCTGGTCGGCCCGAAACAGCCACGGATGGTGGTGCAGGTCGACAAGCTGCCCCGCACCGACGCGACCGGGCAGATCCGGCGGCGCCGGCTGCGCGACTCGCTGGTCGCCGACGGCCTCGCTGCCACCTGATCCGAGGCTCCCCTCAGGTCGGCACCGACCGTGCCGACACATTGACCATGAACCGACCCTCGGGGCAGGGGGTGCTCGGCCGACGCTCGTTCCTGGGTGCGGCCGCCGCCCTCGGGACGACGGCAGGGCTCCTGGCCCGCCCGTGGCCCGCCGGTGCGGCTGCGATCGACCTCCCTCCCGGCGCCGGGACGCTCGGGCAGGGAACGTTCGAGCTGTTCACGCAGGCCGATCTCAACTTCCAGACCCTGATCGCGCTCGGTGGTGCCGGCATCAACAGCGCGGTCGGAGAAGTGGTCGGCGCGGTCGCGCAGGCCAACGCGACTTCGGGCGGCGCCTCCTACCAGAGCGTGTACGACGCGATGATCGCGACCGGCAATCGTCTGCTCGCCGCCGCCGACGACGCCGCGAAGGCCAGACGCAAGGTCACTGCGCGCGACCGCTACCTCCGCGCCGCGCAGTACTACAACCAGGCGCTGTTCTGGGTGCTCGGGACGTCGACGCCGAACGCGGAGGAGTCGGTGTACCGCGCAATGGACGCGGCGTGGACCGAGGCGGCGAAGCGTCAGGAGCCCGAGTGGGAGCTGCTCGAGATCCCGTATCGCCGCAGCAAGCTGCCGGCGTGGTTCCTGCGCGCGCCAGGGGCCACCGGGCGGCGTCCGACGCTCATCATGAACAACGGGAGCGACGGGCAGAACGTCGACATGCTGCCGCAGGGGGGTACGGCCGCGCTCGCCGCGGCTGGAACGTCCTGATCTTCGAAGGCCCCGGACAGGGACGCTCCCTCTTCGTCGAGAAGATGCCCTTCACCCCCGACTGGCACGGCGTCGTCTCACCGATCGTCGACGAGCTCCAAGGTCGTCGAGACGTCGACCCGAAGCGCATCGCCCTTCTCGGCGTGAGCCTCGGCGGGCTCCTCGTCGCGCGCGCCGCGGCCTTCGAGCGACGCCTCGCCGCACTGGTCACGGATCCGGGTTGCGTCAGTGACTGGGCGGCGTTCCCCGAGGATCTCCGCACGATCGCCGATTCCGGGGACCGCGAGACGGTCAACCGGACATGGAGCGAGGTGATCGTCCCGGGCGCCGATCCGATGCAGCACTTCACGCTCCAGAAGCGCCTCGAGATCTTCTCCGCCGACGCGCTCACCGAGGCCCGCGCGGGCAAGATCCCGAGCGACTGGTACGGCCTGTCACGCCGCATCCAGGAGTTCACCCTCGGCGACCTGGCGACGCGGATCACGATGCCGACGCTCGCGATCCAATACGAGCTCGACGCGTTCGTCGCCGGGCAGGGGCGAGAGCTCTATGACCGTCTTCCCGGCCCGACGAAGGACCTCGTGGCCTTCACCGTGCTCGAAGGGGCCCAGTACCACGACGCACCGATCGGCTCGCAGTGGCACGGTGAGGTCGTGATGGACTGGCTGGACGAACAGGTCAGCTGACCGCGACTCCGGCGAGCGCGTCGCGCAACTCCCGTTCCCAGTAGCGGAAGAAGCCTTCCTGATCGTCGCCGATCTGGTGGAAGTAGAGGTGGTCGTACCCGGCGTCGACGTACGACCGAACGCTGTCCTGCAACTCCTCCGCGAGACCGGGACCGCACGGCACCGACTTCGTCGCGTCCGCCTCGGTGACGACCTCGCTCGCCTGCTCGAAGTGGGTCCACGTGGGCAGGTCCTGCGAGAGCTGCCCGGGAACCGCGGCGTTCGGCCAGACGCGGTACACGGTGGCGCGGGCGCCGGCTTCACTCTCCGCCCAGCACAGGTTGAGCTGCGCGTACCGCGGTCCGGAGCCGCCCGCGTCCTCGAACGCACCGACCAGGTCCCGCTCGGGCGCGTTGCCCCAGTACCCGTCGCCGATCCGACCGGCGAGTGACGCGGCGTCGGGGCCGAAGCCCGACACGATGAGCGGGATCGTCGAGGTGGGCGGATCGAAGAGACGCGCGTTCTCGACCTCGTAGTACGGCGCCGCGGTGCTCGATCGTCTCACCGGTGAAGAGGTCGCGAAGGATCCCCGACCGCCTCCTCCAGCATCTCCAGCCGCACCGCCGGGGGCGGCCACCGTTGCCCGACGACATGCTCGTTCAGCGCCTCGCCGGTCCCGACCCCGAGGAAGAAGCGGCCCTGGAACAGCAGCGAGGTCGTCGCCACCGCCTGCGCGATCACCGCCGGATGGATCCGCACGATCGGGCACGACACGCCCGACGCCGACGTCGATGCGATCGGTCGACGCCGCGACCGCCGCCGAGGACGCTCCACACGAAGGGGCTGTGGCCCTGCGCGCTCACCCACGGGTGGTAGTGGTCGGAGATCGAGGCGAAGTCGAACCCAGCGGCTTCGGCGCGTCGGCGTTCGCGACTAGCGCCCCCGGCGGGTGCTCCTCGCTCGACAACGTGTAGCCGAACGACGTCACTTCTTCTTCCCCTGCTTCTTCGCCTTCTTCGCCGCGGCCTTGCCGCCCTTGCGACCGGCCGCCTTGTGCTGCGCCGTCGTCCCGCCCTGCTTGGCGCTGCCACCCTTCCCCGACTTCTTGCCCCCGTGCTTCGAGGCGTCGGGCGAGTTGGCGATCCTGGCCGCCCGCGCCTTCGACATGCCCTTCCTCTTGAGCGCCTCGTACTGCTTCTCGTTCTTGACGTTCGCTCGTTTCGTCGGCATGCGCCACGAGTACCCGTGGCCGGTTTGCCGTCAAACCGTCACCGAACCACGGACGTTGACCACCGCCTCGCGGTTGACCGCGATTCCGGGCGGGTACCGCACGCTCCGTGCGTCGTGTCACGATCGTCGTTCTCGTCGTCCTGATCGGCGGTTGCCCTGTTCGTCGGGCTGCATCCGGTCTCACCCGCGCGCACCGCCGACGACTACGAGCACAAGGCGAAGGACACCGCGGAGAGCGTCCTGTCCTCGGTGCAGACCGCCCGCCTCGCCGCTCGCGGTCGGCACCGACGGCGACGCGTTCGGCCCCTACGTCTCGGTGGTCCTGTCGGAGTCGGAGACCGGCGCCACCAAGGCGCAGGGCGTCTTCGACGGCGTCCAGCCGCCCGACGCCCGGTCCGACGCCGTCCGCGACCGTCTCGGCCGCCTCCTGGACCGGTCGGCAGACGCCGTCTCGCGGCTGCGCATCACCGCTCGACGCGGTGAGCTCGACCGACTGGCAGCGCGAAGCACGCCCGCTGCGCCAGCGCTGGCGGCGGAGTTGCAGGACTTCATCGACGACCCCGGCGCGCCGTGAAGAAGATCTTCGGCGTCACGCTCGGGATCCTCACCGCGATGGGTGGGTTCGTCGACATCGGCGACCTGGTCGCGAACTCGGCGACCGGCGCGCGCTACGGCATGTCGCTGGCGTGGGCGGTCGTGCTCGGCGTCGTCGGCATCGTCGTGTACGCCGAGATGGCCGGGCGCGTCGCCAGCGTGACCAAGCGAGCCGTGTTCGACCTCGTGCGCGAGCGCCTCGGCGCGCGTGCCGGGCTCGTGAACCTCGGTGCGTCGTTCTTCATCACCATGCTCACGCTGATCGCCGAGGTCGCCGGCGTCGCGCTCGTCGTTCCAGCTCGTCGCCGACGTGAACTACCTGCTGTGGATCCCGCTCGTCGGGCATCGCGGTCTGGCTGGTGATCTGGCGGGTGAAGTTCTCGACGCTCGAGACCGTGTTCGGGCTGATGGGCCTGGCCATGATCGTGGTCGTCGTCGCGGTGGTGCAGCTGCACCCGAGCTGGTCGCAGCTCTGGCACCACGCGTCGCACCCGAGCGTGCCCAGTCGGCGAAGGGCACCCCACCTACTTCTACTACGCGATCGCGCTCTTCGGCGCGGCGATGACGCCGTACGAGGTGTTCTTCTTCTCGTCGGGTGCGGTCGAGGAGAAGTGGACCCGCTCGGATCTCGTGCTCAACCGGGCCAACGTGTACCTCGGGCTTCCCGCTCGGCGGTCTCCTGTCGCTCGGGTTGATGGCGGCCGCGGCGCATCGTCTTCCATCCGCTCGGCGTCGGCGTCGACAACCTGTCGCAGGTCGCGCTCCCGACCAGCGTGGCGCTCGGCAAGGTCGGGCTCGCGTTCATCATCGTCGGATTCGTGGCGTGCACGTTCGGCGCCGCGCTCGAGACCGCGCTCTCGTGCGGCTACACGATGTCGCAGTACTTCGGCTGGCAGTGGGGCAAGCTCGTCCGGCCCCGGGAGGCGTCGCGCTTCCACCTCGTGGTGCTTGTGCTCGATCGTGGTCGCGGTGCTCGTCGGCGTCACCGCGGTCGATCCGATCAAGGTCACCGAGTACTCGATCGTGCTGTCGGCCGCCGCGCTGCCCCTGACCTACTTTCCGATCCTCGTCGTCGCCAACGACCGCACGTACATGGGCGACGACGTCAACGGCCCGGTGAAGAACACGATCGCCATGTTCTACATGGTGCTCCTGACGATCGTCGCGGTGGCGACGATCCCCCTGATGATCGCGACCAAGGCGGGATCATGAACGACGCAGAACCGGCCGCGGCTCGTCGACGTGCTGGGCGGTCCTCGAGCTGCTCGACCGTCAACTCGTCGACCGGGATGGGCAACCTCGCGGGCAAGGTCGACGACCTCGAGTTCGAGCTTCCCGACGAAGCCGACGGGCTCCCGCGGGTGTCGGCGATCCTCTCCGGCCTGGGCGCGTTGGCGAACCACATCGGGGGCGACACCGGTCGTTGGCTCGCGGCCATCGAGCGGCGGCTCACCGAGCGAGCGCGACCGTCACCCGTCGCGCATCGACATCTCGACTCGTGCAGGACATCGGCTCCGCCATCGAGATCGCCGCCGACCGCGAGGAGCTCGACAGCAACCGCGCCGAACGCTGGGCGCGCGACGTGATCATCGCCCAGATCCCGGGAGCCGGCCATGCAACTGAGTGACCTCGTGGGCACCACGGTCGTCACCACCGACGGCGCGAAGCTGGGCCGCGTCCACGACGTGCTCCTCGTCCAGGACGGTCCGCTCGGCGCCGGCGGCACCGCCGCGCTGCGGCTCCACTGCCTCGCCGTCGGCCGCCGCGCCTTCGGGACCCAGCTCGGCTTCACCCAGGGAACCGTGCAAGGCCCCTGGTTGCTGAAGAAGCTCTTCGCCCGGCCCCCGCTCCTCGTGCCGTGGTCGGCGATCGTCGAGCGCGATGGAGATCGGATCGTGGTCGACGCGGAAGGCTTGGATGGTGGCACCGCCGGGTAGAGCCACCGCGTGACGGATATTCCCCCTTCCCTCCCGACCACGCGCGGATTCCTCAGCGACGCGGTGATCAGCGCGCTCGGCCAACCCGCAGGCGTCCTCCCCACGCCCGATCCCGCCGCCGTCGACGCGTTCGACGACGACTTCCAGCTCGCGCTGTGGTGCTGCTACCAGCTGCCGTACTCCTCGTTCGCCGGGGTGGACGACGACTGGGAGTGGGAGCCGTCGCTGCTGGAGTTCCGCCGGCGATTGGAGCACACGTTCCTCGCCCGCCTGTGCGACGAGATCGGGCCTCCCCCGCGCGCCACGCCCCAATGGCTCGTCCCTGAATTGCGCGCCCTCGCCGACGGCGACGGGCCGTCGTTGTCGGCGTTCGTCGCCGACCGGGGGACGCGGGAGCAACTGCGCGAGTTCCTCGTGCACCGGTCGGCCTACCAGCGCAAGGAGGCGGACGCGCACACCTGGGTGATCCCGCGACTGCGCGGGCGGGCCAAGGCGGCGGTGCTCAGCATCCAGTACGACGAGTACGGCGCCGGCACGACCGCCGGAATGCACGCCGAGCTGTTCGGCGTCACCATGGAGGCGCTCGGCCTCGATCCCGCGGTCGGCGCGTACGTCGATGTCCTCCCCGGGACGACCCTCGCCACCGACAACCTGCCGACGTTGTTCGGCCTGCACCGGCGCTGGCGGGCGCGTGCGTCGGACATCTCGCGTTGTTCGAGATGACGTCGGTCGGGCCGATGTCGCGGTACGCGCAGGCGCTGACCCGGGTGGGCGCACCGGCCGCGGCGCGCGAGTTCTACGACGTGCACGTCCTCGCCGACGCACGGCACGAGCAGATCGCCCTCGACGACATGGCCGCAGGGCTCGTCGCCGAGGTGCCGGAGCTCGCGGGTGACGTGCTGTTCGGCGCGCGGGCGCTGACCGAGGTCGAACGGCGTTTCGCGCAGCGCACGCTCCACGCCTGGCACGACGACACCACGTCGTTGCGTCGTCCGCTCGACGCCGAGCGGCGCGCCGCGTCCTGAGAGGAACCCAAACGATGTCGCAGAACCACATCACCGTGCCCGCCGATCCCGATGCCGTCTTCGACGTGCTCGACGACCCGCACGCTTACCCCCGCTGGGTCGTCGGCACGCGCCGCATCCGCGCCGTGGACCCGGCCTGGCCCACGGTCGGATCGAGGTTCCACCACGCCGTGGGCACCGCCGCCGGCGAGATCCACGACTCGAGCATGGTGCTCGAACGCGAGCGTCCCCACCGCCTCGTCCTGGAGGTCCGGTTCCGTCCGACCGGCGTCGCCCGGGTGGAGATCACGGTCGAACCGGTCGGCGACGGCAGCCGCGTGACGCTGGTGGAGACCCCCACGGCCGGCCTGCTCGGCCGCGTGCCCCGCTGGCTGTCGGATCCCGCCCTCAGCCTCCGGAACGTGCTCTCGCTGCACCGCTTCCAGCGCGTGGTCGAGCGCCGGTCTCCAGTCGCCGCCTGAGCCACTGCGCGTCGGCGACGGCCGCGCCGCCGTAGTCGTTGTTGAAGTAGGCGTACACGTCGACACCGTCCTCGGACCACGTACGCATGCGGTCGGCGGCGCGCCAGAGCCTCCGCCCGCCGTACCGGCCGACGTACTTCTCCTCGCGTGCGTTCGGGCCGTGGAAGCGCACGTACGTCCAGTCGGTCGTGCGGATCCACGGGTGGTGCTCGAGCAGATCGTGCACACACAGTGCAGCCCCGTGCCGCTCGAGCACCGCGAACACGTCGTCGTGCAGCCACGTGGGATCGCGGATCTCGACCGCCCAGCGGAGGTTGCGGGGCGCGACGGTGAGGAACTCGTCGAGTCGTTCCACGTTGCGGTGCCAACGCGGCGGGAGCTGCACCAGGGTCGGCCCCAGCGAACGACCGAGGCGCAACGCGCGATCGAGATGGTTGGGTAGCCATGACGCGGCGTCCCGCAACTTCATCCGGTGCGAGCCGAACGCACCGAGCTTGAGCGCGTACACGAACCCCATCGGAGCCTGTGCCGCCCACTGCCCGACCGTCTCCGCGGGAGGGAGCCGGTAGAAGGTGTTGTTGATCTCCACCGTGTCGAACAGCTCGGCGTAGGCACCGAACCATGCTCGCTGCGGCAGGTCGGCCGGGTACACGGTGCCGCGCCAGTCCCGGTACACCCATCCGGAACAGCCGATCCGCACCGCGCCGCGTGGCCGGACTCATCCGCGATCGGCGTGGCGCGCCGCCTCCTCGAGGTCGTGCACCAGCTGCTCGAATGCGGCGGTCCGGTCGGGTTCCCGCATGCGCAGCACCGCCGACGGATGCATGGTCACGAGCGCGTCGTACGCCAGCACCTCACTGGCAGGGATCACGACGCCGCGATCCCGCGTCACCCGCACCTTGGACCCGAGCGCCGCCTGCGCCGCGGTCGCCCCCAGGAGCACCACGATCTCCGGGGCCACCACCTCGAGCTCAGCCCGCCACCAGCAGGAGCAGGCCCGCACCTCCTCGGCGTTGGGCTTCTGGTGCAGCCGCACCTTGCCCTGGCGCTTCCACTTGAAGTGCTTCACCGCGTTCGTGAGGTACACGGCGCGCCGGTCGATGCCCGCGGCCTCCAACGCCCGGTCCAGCATCTGGCCGGCGGGACCGACGAACGGGTGGCCCTCGACGTCCTCGCGGTCCCCCGGCTGCTCACCGATGAGCGCCAGACGGGCGTCGGCCTCTCCTTCGCCGAAGACGGTCTGGGTCGCGTCGCGGTAGAGGTCGCACCGCGTGCAGGCATCCGCCTCGGCGCGCAGGTCCGCGAGTCCGGTTCCCATGGCCGGGCTCAGTCCGGCGGCGCCGGGATCGGGTGCTCGGCGAGGGCCCGGGCGACCGCGACCAGGTTCGAGGCCGCCGCCCGGCCCGTCTTCTCCGACCAGTCGTGCTTGTGGTCGGTCTCGAGGTACGAGGGACCGGGCCCGGGACCCATGTTCCAGTAGGTCCACGCCTGGCCCGGCACGGTGTACCCGATGTCCACGAACGCCTGCGCGACCTCGGCGATCACGTGGTGGGCGCCGTCCTCGTTGCCGGTAACGACGATGCCACCGACCCGGTTGTACGCGAACGGCCGCCCGTCGTCGTCGGTCTCGGAGATCAGGGCGTCCATGCGTTCGAGCACCCGCTTGGCGACGCTCGACGGCTGACCCAGCCACGTAGGTGTCGCGATGACGAGGATCTCCGCGTTGCGGACGAACTCGAGGACCTGCGGCCACTCGTCGCCGTCGCCCTCGTCGTTGGTCACACCCGGCTTCACGTCGAAATCGACGATCCGAACGACGTCGACGTCGACGTCGTAGTGGCGGATCGCCGCCGCGACGACGTTCAGCAGTGCTTCGGTGTTCGACGGCTCGGGGCTCGACTTCAGGGTGCAGTTCAGGATCAGCGCGCGCATGCGCCGGTGTCGTACCCGACGCGGCAGACCCCGAATCTGCGCCCGGTCATGGATCGAGACGCGTACGCGGTCGCGCACCGCTCCCACACCCGGGACAGCGAGCGCGGCATCGGTGGTGGCGGGCGCGTCGGCGACCCGGACCCGGTCGACGAAGTGCCCGCCGTCCAGCGGTTCGTCGGTCGCGCAGAGCTGGGAGAGCGTGGCGGCATCGGGCTCGAAGCTGGCGGCGCCGAGACGATCGTCACGTCGGGGCCACTCGTGCACGAGCAACGCCCGGGCGAGCTGGAGGGACCCATCGGCCCCTCGCCCGCTCGCCGGCTCCACGTCGGGGTCGATCGTCGCGGTGCGGTGCGACTCGGCGACCGACCAGAGGACGCGACCGTCGCTCCCCGCGATCCGATCCGCCAGCAGGCGGGCGAGCAGGTAGGGCTGCAGCACCGCCCGGGTGAAGTCGTGACGGGTGCCGACGTGGGCCAGCACGTCGATGCGCGGATGGTGGCCGAGGAGCTCGTCGGCCAGCGTGCGCATGTCGTCGACGGTGCTGTCGTTCACGATCTGCACCACGACCTCGGCGCCGTCGTCGCGCAGACGGTGCTTGGCGTCGAGGACGACGCGATCCAGGTGATGCGCACCGGCGACGATGACCGTCTTCCCGGTGATGTCGGGCACCGGTCGTCCGGATCAGGCGGGTGCCGCGGGCGACGTGACACGGCGACGCACGCTGCCGCGTGATCACGACCGCCAGCGCGAGGACCACGAACGCCACGACTGCGGCGACGAGCCCCCAGGCCACACCGATGGCGACCACCGCGACCGCGAGTTGCACGACCGATCACGGCGCGGCGCACGGGCTCGCCCAGCGCGTCGAACCGGCGGTGGAGCGCGAACAGCTCGGCTGGTGCTGCCGCAAGCGGGCCGTGAGCAGCACCGCCAGACCACGGGCGAGTCCGAACACGACACCGATCGCGAGCGCGGCCCACGGCCCCGCGGTCGAGCGCGCCGAGCGCGACGGTGACGAAGACGGCGGCGGTCATGATGTAGGTGGTGACGCCGGCGCCGATCTGCCAGCCGAAGCCGCTCCCGTACACCCAGGCGCGGTACCGGCTGAGCCAGTACTCGTTGACCTGGCGCTTGAAGAACGGCGGTGCCGAACCCGAGCACGCCGCTGTCGACCGCGGCGCCGAGCACCGCGACCCCGGCGGCGATCCCGAGCAGACGCGGTCGAGCCGTGGCGCCGAGCGCCGACACCGCCGCCGGCCAGGGCGGCCATCACCGCGCCGAGCGTGGCGCCGCCCACGACGGCGCCGAGCACGAACCAGCGTGGCGGTGGTGCGGTAGCGGTAGCCGCGCGACGCCTCGCCGACCGGGGTGAGCTGCGAGAGCATCGACTGCCCGCACGGCGACCAGGTGGAGCGCACGGCGGCGGCCAGCGCCACGACCACGCCGAGCACGAAGACGGTGGCTTCCATCCCGGCCACGCTACCCGCGGCCGGCTGCCCGCGGGCGAGGTGTCGGGCCCCGGGTGCCATCGGCCAGACTGCGCACGTGAGCGCATGACGTCGAGCTGGTGTGGGAGCGCGAGTGGCCGCCCCGCACGTCGATCCTGGTGCTGGCGTTCGCCGGCTACTTCGACGCCGCGTCGGCCGCCACCGGTGCCGTCGACCACCTCATCGAGTTCACCCGGCGCCAGCCGCCTGGCCTCGATCGACGGCGACCCTTCTTCGATGCCCAGCAGGTGCGGCCGCACGTCGTGCTCGAAGACGGCGTGACCCGCACCATCGTCTGGCCCGAGAACACCATCCACGCCAACGACGAGACCGACGCCGGGCCGCGAGCTCGTGCTGCTGTCGGGCATCGAGCCGCACTACGCCTGGCGCCGCTTCAGCGACCTGATCGTGGAGGTCGCGCGAGCACACCGGGGCGCAGGTCGTGGTGACGCTCGGCGCGATGCCCGCGCAGGTGCCGCACAGTCGCATGCCGCTGGTGCACGCGTCGTCGGCCAATCCGGCGATCGCGCAGCGCTTCGGGCTCGCCCGCCCGCGGTACCAGGGCATCACCGGCATCGTCGGCACGCTGCAGGCCGCGCTCGACCACCTCGACATCCCCGCGATCTCGATGCAGGTCGGTGTGCCCGTACTACGCGGCCGGCGCCCAGAACTGGAAGGCCGTCGGCCGCGCTGCTGCGCAACCTCGAGCACGTCACCGGCATCCCGACCGGTCACGGCCTGCTCCAGGAGCGCGTGACCGAGTGGGAGCAGCTGGTCGACGACGCAGTCGCCGAGAACCCCGAGGCGAGCGGCTACCTGCCCCAGCTGGAAGCCGAGTACGACCGCCAGGCCACCGAGCAGCTCCCCTCGTCCGACGACCTCGCGGCGGAGTTCGAGCGCTACCTCCGCGAGCTCGACGACCCACCGAGTTGACCGTCCGCCGGGCGGTCGTCGCCGCTGCGTGCGCGCTCGCTCTGGTCGCGCTCGTCCCCGTGCCCGGCGCCGCGCGGCCGAACCGCGGTGCAACGGCGACGCCGCAGCTGTGCGCGCGGAGCCTCGGCGACGTCGCGTTCGCCGACCACGCACAACTCGATGGCCTCGACCGCGACCGGTTTCGTCCCGCCGAACCAGCGCCGGTCGATGCGGGCGCAGCTCGAGCACGGCATCCGCGGGTTCCAGATCGACGCGTACCTCGGCACGCCGCGGGGCGGCCGGGTCTACACCGACCTCTCGGGCCCGCTGGGCAAGGCCGCCGAGCTCCCGGCGGCCGCCGTGCGCACGGCCCAGCTCGACTCCATCGCCGGCTGGGTGCGCCGCCGGCCGGCACGCCGTACGAGGTCTACCTCTGCCACGTGTTCTGCGAGCTCGGCGCCGTGCGCATGCTCGACGAGATGCAGGTCGTGCGCACGTTCCTCGACACCCACCCCCGCGAGGTGTTGGTGATGGTCGATCGAGGACTACGTGCCGCCCGACGCGATCCTCGACGTCCTCCGCGACGCCGGGCCTCGAGTCGGATGCTGTGTCACGGTCGACCCGGCGCACGCCTGCCGACGCTGGAGCAGATGATCGACCGCGGGACCCGCCTCCAGGTCTCGTTGGAGAACGGCGACGCTGGCCCCGATGCTGCCCAACGCGTTCACCGGGCTCGTGGAGGAGACGCCGTTCACGTTCCTCCGCCCCCGCAACCTCGAGCGGCCGTCGTCGTGCACCGCGAACCGGGGCACCGACGGACGCGCCGGTGTTCCAGTTCAACCACTGGGTCACCCCGGCCGAACCGGTGACCGCGACCGCGGGTCGAACTCGTCGATCCTGCGCGAGCGGCTCGCCGAGTGCGCCGCGGTGCGCGGACCGCGGGCCCACCCTGGTCGCCGTCGACTTCGCCGAGCGGGGCGACCTGCTCGACGCTGGTCGAACACCTCAACCGCTGATCGCGTACCGTCCGCCGGTGGGCCTGATCGATCCGATGCCGCCGGTGGCCGACGCGGCGCTGCCGTGGGACCGCGAGCTGGACGATCCCGTGGCGACGCTCGCCGCGCGCGCGCCGTGCCTGCGGCGACACGTTCGTGGTCGACGGGCCCGACCGGCCCACGCTGTTCCTCTTCTCGCCCGAGGGCGTGCGCAGCTTCTACGCGCTCGCCGAAGGCCGCCGCCAGCAAGGGCGTGGCCGACTGGACGATGCTGCGCCGCAAGCTGCCCGACGAGCTGTTCGACGGGCGGCGCACGATGCCCCACGAGCTGTTCGGGCGCGACGACGTGCGCACCTACCTCACCGAGCTCGACGCCGCCATCGACGTCGCGTTCGAGGAGCTCGAGCGACGAGGGCGTGGTCGACGTGTTCGCGTTCACCCGCCGGCTCGGGCACCGCATGGGGCTCGCGGCCTGGGCGGGTGAGTCGACCCGCGACCGCACCCGCTTCGACGAGCTGGTCGACGCGCTCGACGCGCTCGACGGTTCGGCCGCGTTCGTCCACCCGGAGGCGATGGCCGCGGTGGCGGCGTCGGGCAAGCAGCGCCGAGCTCGCGGCGATGGCACAGGTCGAGGCGCCTGGTGACGACGACCGTCCGCGCCCGCGACGCGCTCGGTGGCCGACGCGCGTCCCGACGATCTGTTCACCCGCGTCGATGGCGCACTGGGACGACGTCGACGAGCCCGCGCGGACGCACGGGCATCGCACGCGACGTGATCCTCGTGCACCTGGCGTCGATGTCGAACCTGTTCGCGGCGTCGGGATGGATGCTCGGGCCAGCTCGTGCTCCACCCCGACGTGCTCGAGCGGGTGCGCGCCGGCGAGGTCGGACTGCTCGAGCGCTGCGCGCTCGAGTCGACGCCGCCTCGGCCAACGGTCGGTGATGCTCCGCGCTGTGCTCGCGCCACGTCGGGTCCGCGACGAGCATCACACGCTACCGCGTCGAGCCCGGCGCGCAGATCGCGACCCTGCTGCCGCTCACGAACACCACCGGCGATGCCCGGCCTCGAGCGGCTACGACCCCGACCGCTGGAGCCGTCGCCGCCTGCAGCGACGAGGCGCAGCTGCCCGCCCGCGAGCTGGTCACCACCTTCGGTCACGGCGAGCACACCTGCCCGGCGCAGCCGTTCTCGCTCGCCGCCATGTGCCGCTCCGGCGGAACGCCTGGTCGCCACCTACGAGCTGGAGCCGGCGCCCGGGTTCACCGCGCGTCATCCCGCTGGCGGTGCAGATCGGCGGCGTCGCCCGCAGCGCAGCTCCCGTGCGAGGTCCGCTACCGCCGCCGCTGAGCCTGGGACACTGACCGGGTGAGCACTCCCGGAGAACCCGCGCCCGCTGGGCGCCCGACCCGCTGGGCCGCCACCAGTACCGCTACTGGGACGGCGCGCAGTGGACCGAGCACGTCGCCGACAACGGCGTCAACTCGATCGACCCGCTCGACCGCCACGGCACCGACGGTCGACCCGCGTCCGGCCGCCGCGCCCCGCGGACCGGTGCCGGGCACCGGCGGCTTCGGCGCCACGCACCTGACGCGCCCGCGGCCGGCCCAGGCGGCGTTCTGGTCGTCGGGCACCCGCCGCGACGACCCGACCGCGGTCCTCGGCCGCCGCTACGGCGCCTTCTTCATCGACGCCGTCATCAGCACCGTCGTGTTCGGCGCTGTTCTTCCCGTTCGCCACGGCAGCGCACACCCGGAGCCGAGACGCTCCGGCTGCCCGGTTGCCACCTGCTCGGCGACGACTCGTCGCAGGTCGAGTGCGACAACCGCGCCGTGGTCACAGCTGAACGACACCGTCTACGAGGCGAACGGCGGCGCGTTCCTCGGCCTCTGCGTGCGTCTTCACGTTCCTCTACTTCGCGGTCGTCGAGGGCTCGGCGGGTGGTTCGCTCGGCAAGCTCATGACGGGCTGCGCGTCGTCACCGAGGACGGGATCCCGCATCGGGATCCGCGCTCGATCGTGCGGTGGGCCGTGTTCGCGGTCGACGGGCCGCTCTCGTTGTTCCTCTGCGGGATCATCACGTCGGCGGTCTCGTCGTGGTCATCGCCGCCTCGGCGACATGGCCGCCAACACGTACGTCGTCGGCCGCGACGACGCCGGACGACCCGTCGTGCTGCCCTGACGTCAGCCGGCGCGGTAGCGCCATTCGTCGATCAGCCGGCCCGCGATCGACATGCCGCCGGTCGGGAACACGGCGCGTCGTCCGGCGTGAACCAGTGCGCCTCGGCGATCTCCTTGCTCGTCGAGCACGATCTCGCCACTCCGGTAGTCGCGCGCCGAAGCCCACCATCAGCTGGTGCGGGAACGGCCACGGCTGGCTGCCGCGGAAGTCGACGTCGCCCACCTCGAGCCCGACCTCCTCGCGGACCTCGCGGACCACGGCGTGCTCGAGCGTCTCCCCCGGCTCCACGAATCCCGACAGGCACGAGAAGATCCCCGGCGGGAACATTGGCGTTGCGGGCGAGCAGGGCCTGCCCGTCGTCGCGCTCCACGAGCATGATCACCGCCGGCGCGAGGCGCGGGTAGGCGAGCAGGCCGCAGTCCGGGCACCGCCGGGCGCGTTCGCCGGGCGCGTCCTCGGTGGCGGCGCCGCACCGTCCGCAGAACCGGTGCGTTGCGCTGCCACTCGACGAGCTGCACGGCCCGGCCCGGCGACGCCCACGTCGGCTCGTCGACCGCGCCCCACAGCATGCGGAGGTCGACGAACTCGACGGCGGCGTCGGGGATCCCGTCGCCGTCGACGTCGACGGCCCAGCAGTGACGACCTCCGAGCGTGCCGAGGAAGATCCCCGGCCCCTCGGGCTCACCGTCCGTCAGCTCGACGCGGTTGCCCCGCACGGCGATCACGAGGCTGGTCTCATCGGGATCGCCGGGAGCCTCCAGCATCGGCACGAACACAGCCGTCAGCCTCCCATCTCGCGAGCGGCGAGCACCTCCGCCCGTGTGAAGGTGAGCTCACCGTCACCCACGGGCGTGAGCATGCCCTCTGCCACCATCACCTCGATGCGATCCGGCGCCACCTCGAGGATCCTGCTCGCCTCGGCGACGCCCACGACGTCGTCGGGTGCTCCCGTGCCACTCCCCGTCATGCTCCGTCCTCCGTGCTCGCGACGTCATCCTGATCCGCGCTCACCGTAACCTCGACCGGTGCCGACCCCGCGCGCCCGTCGCACCCTGTTCGTCACCGGTACGGTCGTCGCCGCCCTGCTCGTGATCGCGCTCGTCGCCGCCAACGCTGAAGCTCTTCGTCTGGCCGTCGACGGGCGACGTCGGCCACGCGGATGCGGTGGTGGTGCTCGCGGGCGGCGAAGGCGAGCGCCTCGATCACGCGCTCGAGCTCATGGACGACGGCGTCGCGCCCACCCTGGTCGCGTCGACCGGGCCCGACCGGCTCTGCAACGCCGACGGCTCCTACGAAGTGGTGTGCTTCCTCCCCGACCCGAGCAACACCCGGGGTGAGGCCGAAGCGGTCGCGTCCATCGCCGAGGAACGGGGCTGGACGAGCCTCGTGCTCGTCACGTCGACCTACCACGCGACCCGCGCCGAGCTGCTGCTCGACCGCTGCTATCCGGGCTCGGTCACGGTTGCGCCGGCCACACCACACAAGAGCGCGCTCGCCTGGGTGTTCGCGATCGCCCACGAGTGGGGCGGTCTCGCCGAGGCCGCCGTCGAACGCGGTTGCTGACTCAGACCGACCCGAGGAGATCTTCGATCTCGTCGCGGAGGTCGAGGTACCGCGGATCACGGGTGACGCCGGAGTCGTGACCCGCACCGAACGGCACGTCGATGTCGGCGATCACCCGCCCCGGGTGCGACGCGAGCACGACCACCCGCGACCCGAGATAGATCGCCTCCGGGATGTCGTGGGTCACGAACACCACCGTCGAGCTCGTCCGCTTCCAGACGGTCAGGAGGAAGTCCTGCATCGACCGGCGAGTCTGCGCGTCGAGGGCGCCGAACGGCTCGTCGAGCAGCAGGACGTCGGGTTCGGGCGCCAGGGCCCGGGCGATCGCGACCCGTTGGCGCATGCCGCCCGAGAGCTGGTCGGGCGTGTGGTCCGCGAACTTCGACAGGCCGACGATGCCGAGCAGCTCCTCCACCCGAGCGGCGCGTTGCGCCTTGCGCATGCGAACACACTCGAGGCCGAACGCGATGTTCTCCGCGACCGTGCGCCACGGATAGAGGCTGTAGGTCTGGAACACCATGCCGCGGTCGGGGCCCGGACCGATGACCGGTTCGTGGTCGATCTCGACCGTGCCCGACGTCGGCATGTCGAGCCCGGCGATGATGTTGAGCAGCGTCGACTTCCCGCAGCCGGAGGACCCGACCAGGCACACGAACTCCCGGTCGGCGACCTCGAGGTTCACGTGGTCGATCGCGAGCACCGTCTGGCGCTTCGTGCGGAACTCCTTCACCAGGTCGGTGACCACGAGCTTCGGCGGCTTCCCGCGGGCGACGGGCACGCTCGCCACCACCTCCGCCTCCTCGGCGCCGGTGGACGCGCCGACGGTCACGACCGGGCCCACGGCGACACCCGGTTGCGCAACCAGCGGAGCAACAGGTCGCTGACGATGCCGATGATCGCGAACACCATGAGCACGGCGAAGATCTGGTCCCAGTCGTTGCCCCGCTTGAACACGGTCAGCCGGTAGCCCAATCCGTCGGTCGCGGCCAGCAGCTCCGCCACCACCACCATCGGCCACGCCGCCGCGAGGTTCACGCGCGCGACGTCGATGATGCCAGGGAGGCAGTGCGGCATCACGACGCGCCCGAGCACGCGCGCCGCGACCGGCGCCGAGCGTGTAGGCCGTGAGGATCATCTCCCGCGGCACGAGTCGGGCCACGTCGGCGATCATCACGATGTTGAAGAACACGGTGCCCGCGATCACGAGCGCGACCTTCGGGCCCTCGTCGATGCCGAGCCACACGAGGAACAACGGGGTGAGTGCGGTCGCGGGGATGTAGCGGAGGAACCCGATCGGTGACTCCCACAGCGCCTCGACCGACCGGAAGCTGCCGATCAGCACGCCGAGCACGATGCCGACGGTCAGGCTGATCGAGTAGCCCTTCAGGATCCGCAACCCGCTCGCCTGCACGTCGGGCCAGAGGTCACCGCTGTCCCAGAACTCCTGCAGCCCGTGCACGGTGTCGGCGGGGCTGGCGAAGAACGACGCGTGGCTGAGCACGTCGGCGGCCAGCCACCACAGGCCGATCAGCGCGGCGACGCTGAAGACCGCCAGGCCGATCCGGGCACCGAGCGGGATGTCGCCGCGCAGGCGCAGCAGCGCGTGCTGCCGGCGGCCCCGCCCGCGAGCGGGCGGGGCGCGTCGACCGCGCGGGCGCGCCGACCGACGTCACGGCAACGGATGGGCGTCGGCGTAGGCCTGGGTGAACTGCGGTGCGAAGAGATCCTTCAGCGAGGCCTCCTTCTTGGTGAGGCCCGACTCCACCAGGAACGGGTTGATGAGCCCCGCGGTGTACTCGAGCGACGTGACCGTGTCACCCGGCTGGAACGCCGCGATCGCCTCGTCGACGGTGAAGAGCTTCGTGCCGCTCGCCAGGTCCGAGTACTCATCGGTCGAGATCTCGGCCGCACCCGCCATGATCTTCAACGCCTTGTCCGGGTTCGCGTCCATGTAGGCGAGCGTGTCGTACCAGGCGTTGACGATCTTCTGCGCCACCTTCGGCTGCTTGGCCACCATCTTCTGCGACACCACGATGTGGTCCGGGATGGTGCCGGGGAAGTCCTTCGAGCTGAAGACCACGTGCGAACCCTCACGCTTCAGCGCCTCGAGCGTGAACGGCGCGAACACGCCGACGCAGTCGAACTGTCCCGAGGAGAAGCTCGCCGCCGCATCGGCCGTGAGCGCACCGCGGAAGTCGATGTCGTCCTGTGTGAGGCCCTCGGTGGCCAGGCCCTGGAGGAGCAGGAAGTGGTCGACCACGCCTTCCTCGGCGGCGATGGTCTTGCCCTTCAGATCGGCGATCGACGTGATCGACTTGTCGCAGATGATCGCGTCGTTGCCGGCCGAGTTGTCGTTGACCGCGATGATCGCCTGCTTCGACCCGCCCGCGACCGCCGCCATCGTGTCGTTGAGCGTCTGCGTGTTCGCGTCGAGCTTGCCCGCCACCATCGCGTCGAGCGACGAGATGTAGTCGGCGAAGTACTTCAGGTCGACGTCGAGGCCGTTCTTCTTGAAGATGCCCGCCTCGTCGGCCACCGCGAGCGGGAACCAGCCCGGCCACGCGCTGTACCCGATGGTCACCTGGTCGAGCTTGGCGGCGCCGTGCGCGGCCGGCGCGGCCATCACCCCGGTCGTCGCCACCACCAGGGCCGCGACCACGATCGCGGTGAACCGATGGGGACGACCACTCCGTGCTGCTCGACGAGTACCCACGAGAACCTCCTGATGCGGCGGATCGCAAGCACCGTACGGCGACGCTGTTTCTCTCGAAGGTCGTTCGAAACACACCCCGGTTTCACGCGTCTGACGGGCGTCGTTCAGTTGGGGTCAGGCGACGACAGCCGCGGCGTCGAGCGCATCGGCGTTCCGCCGGACGCGGTCGAGATCGCGGGGGCGGCGAGCAACCCCCGCACCGTGAGGTCGGCGAGGAACGATCCCACCGCGTGGTGCTCCGCACCGCCGGCATGGACCGGCGCGCCGTCGCGGCCGCCGACCCGCAACCAGTTCTGGGTGCCCTCGTCGTTCGACATCAGGGTGAGCGCGGTGAGGCGCGGATCGACCGGACGGAGCTCGCCGCTCGTGACGCCGTCGCCGACGATCGCCGCGAGGTGCTCGACGAGCTGCTCGCGCTCGGTCCAGTACCGGGCGAACGCGGTCGCGGTCGCGGGCGGCGAGCCGGTGGATCTCGTTGAGGTCGTAGGGCAGCGCGCACAATGCCGCCACATCGGCCCGGATCACCCGGTAGAGCTGCACCGCAGGCGATCCTCCCGCCTCGCGCACCGCGGGTCACGAGCTCGAGCGGTGCACGGTTCGCCTCGCCCACGATCTCGTCGAGCAGGTCGCCCTTGCTTCGGAAGTAGTAGTAGAGCGACGGCTGCTGCAGTCCGCAGCGGCGAGCGATCTCGGCCATCGTGGTACCGGCGACGCCGCGCTCGGTGAACAGCTGCGTGGCAGCGGCCACGATCTCGCGCCGCGGGTCGGTTCCGGTGGGCGGCCGGGCACTCCGACGTGGGCGACCGGTACGGCGCGCAGCGGGTTCACGGGCGGCGACCACGCCCGGAAGGTAGCCCGCGTTCGTAACGGGCGCGTGAACAGCGGTCGTGCGCCCTTGACCCGCGGGCACGCGCGTCCCGCAGATTGGGCAGCAACTTTCTCAACCCCTTCGAAACCTCAGGGAGATCCGTGGACGGCGCGCCGCCCGACACCAGCACCACGCTCGCCGCCCGCGATCACGCCCGGGCCCAGGGGACGCGCCGGGTCGCCCACCAACCGACGGTGCCGGCGGCCGGCGCCACCGACGTCGTGGACCGCACCGGTGCACCGATCCCGCCGGCGCGGATGCTGTGGGACGACGTGATCGCGCCGGGCGGCGACTCGTCGCGGGTGCTCCCGCGGGGGGCGGTGGTCCGGCTCACCGACGTCGAGGGCGACGCCTGCGCCAACGTGCTCGTGTACAACGCCGCACAGCCGTTGGAGCGTCTGAACGTGGCCGACACGGTGAAGGTGCAATGGCAGGCCTACCTCGGCGAGGGTTCGCTGCTCCTCTCCGACATGGGCCGCGTGCTCCTCACCGTCGTGGCCGACACCAGCGGGCGTCACGACGCGCTGTGCGGGGCGTCGAACCGACTTCGCAACGCCGCGAAGTACGGCGACGGCGCCGTCCACGGGGGCCACCCGAACGCCCGCGACCGGTTCGCGGTCGCGCTGGCGAAGCACGGGCTCGACCGCCGCGACGTCGTGCCCAACGTCAACTTCTTCAAGGGTGCCGTGGTCGCACTCGACGGTGGGCTGGTGTTCGACGAGCGCGCGGTGCCGCCGGGCGCGTACGTCGAGCTGCGGGCCGAGCTCCCGGTGATCGTGGTGGTGGCCAACACTCCGCACGTGCTCGATCCCCGGCCCGAGTACACGGTGACCCCGCTGCGGGTCTCGGCGTGGAGCGGCGCGCCGGCCGACGTGCGACGACGCCGAATGGTCGGCGACCCCCGAAGCCGAGCGCGCCTTCCTCCAGACCGAGGAGTTCGTGGCGGGCGCGGGAGCGTCGGCGTGACCGGGGTCCTCCACGACGAGGTGCTCGACGCGCGTGCGCCGTGGGCCCACGTGGTCGAGCCCGGGGGCACCCTGCAGATCGTCGACCTCGACGGCAACCAGGCGGTCGACTGCATCCTCTACAACGCCGACGATCCCGCCGAGCGCTACAGCGCGCCCGACACGATGGTGGCCCAGGAGAACATCTTCCTGGTCGCCGGTTCGCAGCTGCTCTCCAACGAGGGCCGGCCGATGATGACGATCACCGCTACGAACTGCGAGCGCCACGACACCATCGGCGGCGCGTGCAGTCGCGAATCGAACGCGCTGCGCTACGGCTTCCACACCCGTCACGAGCACGCGTGCGTCGACAACTTCCTCCTCGCGCATTCGTGGCGCGGGATGGGCAAGCGCGACATGACCAGCAACGTGAACTGGTTCATGAACGTGCCGGTCGAGGCCGACGGCACCCTCGGCATCGTCGACGGCATCTCCGCGCCCGGGCTGTCGGTCGAGCTGCGGGCGCACATGCGCGTCCTCGTCGTGATCTCGAACTGCCCTCAGATCAACAACCCCTGCAACGGGTTCGATCCCACGCCGATCCGCCTCGTGATCAGCCGCTGACCCGTGCGCCGAGTGCTGGTCGCGAACCGCGGCGAGATCGCGTGCCGCATCATCGGCACGCTCGACCGTCTCGGCATCGAGTCGGTCGCGGTGTTCACCGACGTCGACCGCGAGTCCCTCCATTGCGACCTCGCCACGATCGCGGTCCCGATCGGTCCGGCTTCCGGCGCCGGTTACCGCGGGGTGGAACAGCTGCTCGCGGTCGCGGCCGAGCACGGGGTCGACGCGGTGCACCCGGGCTACGGCTTCCTCTCCGAGAACGCCGATGCGGCGGCGGCGATCGAGCACACCGGCCTCGTCTTCATCGGGCCCACACCGGAGCAGATCCGACGGTTCGGCGCCAAGGACGAAGCGCGAGCAGCCGCGGCCGACGCCGGCGTGCCGCTGCCGCGCGGCACCCGGCCGTTCGTCGATGTGGACGCCGCGGTCGCCGCCGCCGACTCGGTGGGCTTCCCGCTCCTGGTCAAGAGCGTCGCGGGCGGCGGCGGCATCGGGATGCTGGCGTGCGACGATCCGGCCGAGCTCGCCCCGACCGTCGCGCAGGCCATGCACCAGAGCCGCCAGGCCTTCGGCAACCCCGCGGTGTTCCTCGAGCAGCTCGTCGTCAACGCCCGCCACGTCGAGGTGCAGGTGTTCGGGGACGGTGAGGGCACCGTGGTGACGCTCGGGGAGCGCGACTGCTCGTCGCAGCGCCGACGGCAGAAGGTGCTGGAGGAGGCTCCGGCGCCGGGGCTCGACGCGGGGACGCGCGCTGCGCTCGCCGACGCCGCACGCGCGCTGCTGGAACCGGAGCGCTACCGCTCGGCCGGGACCGTGGAGTTCGTCCTCGACGTCGACACCGGCGCGTTCCACTTCCTGGAGGTGAACACGCGACTCCAGGTCGAGCACACCGTCACCGAGGCGATCACCGGCGTCGACCTGGTGGAGTGGATGGTGCGCGCCGCCGACGGGGACACGTCGTTCGTCGCCGAAGCGCGGGCGACACCGATCGAACCCCGTGGTCATGCCATCGAAGCGCGGGTCTACGCCGAAGACCCGGCGCGGGAGTTCGTCCCCAGTCCCGGCCTCGTCACCGAGGCCACCTGGCCACGCGACGTGCGGGTCGACACCTGGGTGCGCAGTGGCACCGAGGTGACACCGTTCTACGACCCGCTCCTCGCCAAGGTCGTGGCGCACGCGCCGACGCGCGCCGATGCGGTCGGCGGGCTCCTCGACGCGCTGGGGCGCACGACGGTCCGCGGCATCGAGACCAATCTCGACCTGCTCACGTCGTTCGTCGCAGGCTCCGAGTTCCGCGCCGCCACCGTGACCACGTCGACCCTCGAACGGCACCGCTTCGCCCGGACCACGGTCGACGTGTTGGCACCGGGAACGACCACCGTCCAGGATCTCCCGGGACGCGTCGGTCTGTGGCACGTCGGCGTGCCGCCGAGCGGGCCGATGGACGACCGTTCGTTCCGGCTCGGCAACCGCATCGTCGGCAACGCCGACGGTGCGCCCGGCCTGGAGTGCACTGCGGCCGGCCCGACGCTGCGCTTCGCGGCGGAGACCACGATCTGCGTCACCGGCGCGGCGATGGCGGTCGAGTGCGACGGCGCGTTCGTACCGTTCCACCGACCGGTCGTCGTGGGAGCGGGTCAGACCCTCGTCTTCGGCGCACGGAGCGGACCCGGCCTGCGGACCTACCTCCTGGTGCGGGGCGGGTTCGATCCCGGCACCGTGCTCGGGTCGGCGTCGACGTTCACCCTCGGCGGCTTCGGCGGTCACGGCGGACGCGAGCTGCGCACCGGCGACGTGTTGCACCTCGGCGCGCCCGACGCGGCGCCGGACGACCCGCTCACCGAGCCGGTGGATCCGTCGCTCGTGCCCGAGCTCACTACCGAGTGGGAGCTCGCGGTGGTCGACGGCCCGCACGCCGCGCCCGACTTCGTGACCGAGGCAGGCATCCGCGCGTTCTACGCCACCGACTGGCAGGTCCATCACCACTCGTCGCGCACCGGCGTGCGCCTGGTCGGGCCACCGGTCGAGTGGGCCCGCGACGACGGCGGCGAAGCCGGCCTGCACCCTTCGAACGTGCACGACACGCCGTACACCGTCGGGGCGGTCGACTTCACCGGTGACATGCCGATCGTGCTCGGGCCCGACGGTCCGAGCCTCGGGGGCTTCACGTGCCCGGTCACGGTCGATCGGCGACGACCGGTGGAAGCTCGGCCAGCTGGCGCCCGGTGATCGCGTGCGGTTCGTGCCCGTCGACCGCGACGAGGCCCAGGACGCGGACGATCGCCGCCTGCACGGCGATGTCCACGCGCGCCGAACTCCCGCCGCGCGCTGCGCGTGCGGCGCGCGGGGCCCGCGTCGACGGTGCTCGCGAGCCGCGCCGCGCGCGGCGACGCCCCGCAGGTCACCTACCGCGCGCAGGGAGACGCCGCGGTCCTCGTGGAGTACGGACCGATGACCCTCGACTTCGACCTGCGCCTCCGCGCGCACGCGCTCGGAGCGTGGTTGGACGAGTCGCCCACGTTCACCCCGGTCGAGCTCACCCCCGGGATCCGCTCACTGCAGGTGCAGTTCGACCCGGTCGGGCACACGCCCGAGTCGGTGGTCGCGCTGCTGGCACGCGCCGAGGACGAGCTCCCGCCGCTCGACGACGTCGTCGTCGAGAGCCGCACCGTGCACCTCCCGCTGTCGTGGGACGACCCGTCGACCCGCACCGCGATCGACACCTACATGCGCGTCGTGCGCGACGACGCGCCCTGGTGCCCGTGGAACATCGAGTTCATCCGCCGTATCAACGGGCTCGCGTCGACCGATGCGGTGCACGACGTGGTGTTCGACGCCGAGTATCTCGTGCTCGGCCTCGGCGACGTGTACCTGGGCGCGCCGGTGGCGGTGCCGGTCGACCCGCGTCACCGCCTCGTCACCACGAAGTACAACCCCGCCCGCACGTGGACGCCGGAGAACGCGGTGGGCATCGGTGGGGCGTACCTGTGCATCTACGGCATGGAGGGGCCCGGCGGGTACCAGTTCGTCGGGCGCACGGTGCCGGTGTGGAGCACCTACGGGCGGGCGCGTCACACCACCGCGGAGGAGCCGTGGTTGCTGCGCTGCTTCGACCGGATCCGCTGGTACGCGGTGGGCGCCGAGGAGCTGCTCGAGCTGCGCGCCGACGCCACCGCCGGACGGCTCGATCTCCGCATCGACGACGGTCGCTTCTCGCGTGCCGAGCACCACGGGTTCCTCGACCGGCACGAACCGGAGATCGCGCGGTTCCGGACACAGCGCGAACGCGCCTTTGCCGACGAACGCGCGCGGTGGGAAGCATCGGGGGAGTTCACCCGAGGCAACGACGTGCTCGAGAGCGCGATGCCGGTCGGCGATCGCCACCTCGGCGACCTGCCCGACGGCGCCTTCGTCATCGAGGCGCCATTGCACGGCAGCGTGGCGCGGATGCTGGTCGCAGAGGGCGACCGGATCGCGCCCGATGACCCGGTCGCGACGCTCGAGGCCATGAAGACCGAGTCGTGGGTACGCAGCCCCGTCGGCGGCACCGTGCTGCGAATCCTGAGCGACACCGGTGCGCTCGTCGCGGCAGGATCGCCCCTCGTGGTGGTGGTGGCCGATGGATGAGGTCTGGATCTCGCGGCCGTCGGCGGAGGACCGGCGCGACCGCGCCACGGACACCGACCTCCCGCTCGCCGGACTCCGATTCGCGGTGAAGGACAACATCGACGTCGCCGGGGTGCCCACCACCGCCGCGTGCGAACCGTTCGCGTACGCCCCGGACCGTTCGGCTGTCGCCGTCGAACAGCTCCTCGCGGCGGGCGCGATCTATGCGGGCAAGACCAACCTCGACCAGTTCGCCACCGGCCTCGTCGGCACGCGGTCGCCGCAGTACGGCGCCTGCCGCAATCCCCTCGTCCCCGAGTACATCGCCGGGGGCTCGAGCTCCGGGTCGGCGATCGCGGTGGCCACCGGCCAGGTCGAGCTCGCGCTCGGCACCGACACCGCGGGATCGGGGCGGGTGCCCGCGGCCCTGTGCGGCATCGTCGGGGTGAAACCGACCCCGGGGGTCGTCTCGACCCACGGCGTGGTGCCTGCGATGGCGACGTACGACTGCGTCTCGGTGTTCACCACGACGGTGGCGGACGCGGCGACCGTGCTCGGTGTGCTCGGAGGCCCCACGACCTCGGGCCATCCGCCGTCGCGCCTCGGCGTGTTCGACGACCTCGAGTGGTTCGGTGACGAGGACGCGCACGAACAGTTCGAGCGCGCGCTCGATCACGCGCGTGCGCTCGGGTGCACCATCGCCGAAGTCGACGCGACCCCGTTTCGCGCCGCCGGCGAGCTGCTGTACGGCAGCGCGCTCGTGGCCGAGCGGCACGCCGCATTCGGCGAGTTCGCCGACGCGCATCCCGACGCCATGGACGCGGCGGTGGCCGAGATCGTGCGGCGCGCCGGCGAGTACTCCGGCAGTGAGGTGTTCCGCGCGCTCGCGGACCTCGCCGACGCGACGCGAAGAGGTGATGCCGACCTGGACGTCGGTCGACGCCCTCCTGCTCCCGACCGTCGCGCGCGTGCCGACGCTGGCGGAGGCGCTGGCCGATCCCTTCGGCCCGAGCCGGGAGCTCGGGCGGCTCACCGCGTTCGTCAATCCGCTGGGTCTGGCCGCGGTGGCGGTGCCGTTCGGCACGCGGGCGTCGGGCGTGCCGTTCGGCGTCTCGGTCATCGGGCCCGGTCATAGCGATGGCGACCTGCTCGCGCTGGCGGCGCGCATCGTGGGTGAACCGCTCGTACCGGACCGCGGCCTCGGGTCGAGACCGCACCGTCTGGCGGTGGTCGGTGCGCACCTCACCGGTCAGCCCCTCAACCACCAGCTCACCGAGCTCGGTGCGGTCCTGTGCGCGACCACGACCACCGCGCCCGAGTACCGGTTGTACGCGCTCGACACCACGCCTCCCAAGCCGGGGCTGCTGCGCGCCCCGGGTGGAGCCGGCGCCGCGATCGAGGTCGAGGTGTGGGCGCTCGACGCCGCCGCGCTCGGCGCGTTCGTCGCCGCCATCCCGGCACCGTTGGGCGTCGGCCGGGTGGTGCTCGCCGACGGCGCCGAGGTCACCGGCTTCCTCTGCGAACCTCACGCGGTGGAGCACGCCCGCGAGATCACCGCGTCCGGCGGCTGGCGCGCCCATCTCGCCGACGCCTGACCTGGTGGGTCAGAGGAACGACCACAGCGTCGCCGCCAGCGCGACCTCGAGGACGAGCCCGACGACACCGATCACCAGGCCGGCGCCCACGATGATGCCGTCGGAGAACACGAGACCTAGGCACACGACCACCGCACCGAGCGACGGCAGCGTGTCGAGACCCGAGAAGGGCGGCGCCACGAAGGCACCGACGACGAACACGAGCAGCACCACCCCGAGCACGGACACGACCGCGCGGGTGTCGAGCAGCTTCGCGAGGCGGGGGCGCGCGTGGCGCTCGAACCAGCGGATGAAGCGGAGCATCTTCGGTGCCGCCTTGCCGGTGAAGGTCTCGCCGAGCTCCTTGCGGGCGAGTCGGGCGGGGATCCACAGCTCGTGGCGGCCGGCGACCATTTGCAGCGCGATCAGCGCGCCGAACACCTCGAGCACGTGGGTGACGCCGCCGGTCGGGATCGGCAGCGCGGACGGGATCATGAGGAGCATGAGCACGACGGCGAAGCCACGTTCGTCGAGCACGTCGGCGAGGGAACCGATGGTGACGTGCTCCTCGTGCAACTGTGCATCGAGCTGGTCGCTCAACCGGTCACTTTCCGGATGGCGCATGCCCAGAGTCTGCCTGTCGACTGGTCACCGATCGGCGTCGCGCTCACGACGACGTCACGGCGAGCGCGGTCACGAAGAGACCGGAGGCAACGAGACCGGAGAGCACGCGGACGTGGTTCCATGCCGTCCACGGTCCCGCGTACGCCGCCCACGCCCGCTCGGCGTCACCGGTCTCGGGATCGATCGTCGCCAGCTCGTCGTTGCGCGGCACGTGGTACACGGCCGTCACGCCGATCGTGCCCACGAGGTACACGACACCGGCCGCGAGCAGGTATCCCGCGTACGCCTCGTCCCAGTTGAGCACCGACACGACGACGGCAACGACGCACACGACCGCCGCACCCAGGAACCCCAGCATGAACCAAGGCTTCGGCGCCTCGACGTTGATCGACTGCATGGCCGCCATGCCGGTCGGCGTCGGCAGCTTCATCAGCGCTCGCATGACGAAGCTCGAGAAGGCGTAGAGCGCGCCCGTGGCCAGGCCACATCCCAGCGCGCCCGCGAGGGTCAGGACGAACAGCGAACCGTCGACCCTCACGCCACCTGCTCCCGGTCCACGTCCCACACGCCCGAGGCGGCCGCAGTCCGCGCGTACTCGCCGAAGTCTCGGGCGTCACGGCCGAGCGCACGGCGAACACCGTCGGTCACGTGCGCGTTGCGACCGTCGAGCACGCTGGTGAACAGATACGTGAGCAACTCGACGACCGGCTCGGGAACACCGTGCTCGAGGCAGAACGCCTCGTGCTCCTCCACCGAGACGGGCACGTACCGCAGCGCACGCCCGGTGGCAGCCGACATCTCGGCCACCGCGTCGCCGAAGGTCAACAACCGCGGGCCCGTCAGCTCGTAGAGCTCCCCGACGTGTCGGTCGTCGGTGAGCGCGGCCACCGCGACGTCGGCGATGTCGTCGACGTCGACGAACGGCTCGGGGGTGTCGCCGGCCGGGAGGGCGACCACACCGCTCATCACGTGCTCGAGCATGTAGTCCTCGCTGAAGTTCTGGGCGAACCACGTCGACCGCAGAATCGTCACGTCGCCGCCGGAGGCCGATACCGCCTGCTCGGCCTGTTCCGCCTCCACTTCGCCCCGCCCCGACAACATCACGACCCGCCGGGTTCCGCCGCGCACCGCCAGCTCGGCGAACGAGCCGACCGTCTCCGCCGCACCGGGGACGGAGAGGTCGGGGTAGTACGACAGGTAGACCGCGTCCATCCCCTCCAGCGCACCCGCCCAGGTCGACCGGTCCTCCCACTCGAAGGGTGGGACCCCCGAGCGCGAGCCGCGGCGCACGGGCACCGCAAGCGCCTCGAGTCGTTCGGTCACCCGGCGTCCGGTCTTCCCGCTCGCTCCGAGCACCAGGGTGGGGCGCCGCTGCATCTTCGCCATCGCAGTTCTCCTCGCTCGTCCGCATGTTTTCGTCACAGCGTTTCGGTACGCTGTAACGTAACGCAGTTGCGATACTCTCGTCAAGCGTGGGAAGACCCCGGGAGCACGGTGACGCGACTCGGCAGGCGCTGCTCGACGCCGCCGAACGGCTGATCGACGAGCGGGGCCCCGACGCGGCATCGGTCCGGGCGGTGGCCGACGCCGTGGGCACGACCACCCGCGGGTGTACAGCGTCTTCGGCTCCAAGCAGGGCCTGCTCGAGGCGCTCGCCAGCCGCCTGTTCGAGATGCTGAACGCAGCCATCGACGCCGTGCCCACGACCGACGATCCCGCGGCCGACGTCGTCGAGGCCTCCATCCAGGCGTTCCGGAGGACCGCGCTCGAGCACCCGTCGCTCTACAGCCTCGTGTTCCTACGGATCGTGCCCGACCTGGAGCTCGGGCCGCCTGGCTACGTGGAGGTCGCGTCGGGGGCGTTCGCCCGGCTCGAGGCGCTGGTCGCGCGCGTCGACCTCGGCGACAACCGCCGCGGCGGACGCCGCGCACGCGGTGCACGCGCTGACCGAAGGGCTCGCCTCCATGGAGCTGCGCGGCGGCATGCTCGACCCCGGCACCGCCGAAGCCGTGTGGCGCGACGCGCTCACGGCCCTGCTCCTCGGATTCGCGTCGACCTCGGCGTGAGCCGGCGTTCGTCGCTACAGTTTTGGGCCACGTCCAAATGCGAGAGGAGCCTGCACATGCGCATGGACGACATGATCCTGGTGAGCATCGACGACCACATGGTCGAGCCCCCCGACATGTACAAGAACCACCTGCCGGCGAAGTGGCTCGACAAGGCGCCGAAGATCGTCCGCAACGCGCAGGGCATCGACGAGTGGACCTTCCAGGGCGAGGCCACCGCGACCCCGTTCGGCATGGCCGCCACCGTCGGGTGGCCGCGTGAAGAGTGGGGCTTCAACCCCGGTTCGTTCTCCGAGCTGCGGCCCGGCTGCTGGGACATCCACGAGCGGGTGCGCGACATGAACGCCAACGGCGTGCTCGCGTCGATGTACTTCCCGACGATGGCGGGCTTCAACGCGCGCGACGTTCACGGAGGCCGGCGACAAGGAGCTGTCGCTGGTCATGCTCCAGGCCTACAACGACTGGGTCATCGACGAGTGGTGCGCGGAGTACCCCGGGCGCTTCATCCCCCTCGGCATCGTCCCGATGTGGGACATCGACCTCGCGGTCGCGGAGACGAAGCGCATCGCCAAGAAGGGATGCCGCTCGATCAGCTTCCTCGAGGCTCCGCACGCGCAGGGGTTCCCGAGCTTCCTCTCCGGTCACTGGGACCCGATGCTGCAGGTGATGTGCGACGAGAACATGATCCTGTCGCTCCACATCGGCGCCGGCTTCGACCTCATCCAGAAGGCGCCCGAGGCTCCGATCGACCACCTCATCGTGCTCACCGCGCAGATCTCCGTGCTGGTCGCGCAGGACCTGCTGTTCGGGCCGACGCTCCGCAAGTTCCCCGACCTCAAGGTCGCGCTGTCCGAGGGCGGCATCGGGTGGATCCCGTTCTACCTCGACCGCGCCGACCGCCACTTCCAGAACCAGGCCTGGCTCGACAACGACTTCGGCGGCAAGTTGCCGTCCGACGTGTTCCGCGACCACATCCTCGCCTGCTACATCACCGACCCGTCGGGGCTCGAGCTGCGCCACCGGATCGGGATCGACATCATCGCCTGGGAGTGCGACTACCCCCACACCGACACGACGTGGCCGGAGTCGCCCGAGTTCGCCTGGAAGGAGTTCATGGACTCCGGGTGCACCGACGAGGAGATCCACAAGATCACCTGGGAGAACTCCTGCCGCTTCTTCGACTGGGACCCGTTCGAGCACACGCCGAAGGAGCAGGCGACGGTCGGCGCACTGCGCGCGCTGGCGAAGGACGTCGACACCACCCGCATGTCGCGTGCCGAGTGGCGCAAGAAGAACGAGGCCGCCGGCATCGGCACGCTCTGACCCGTTCAGCCGTCGCTGAACCGTGCGACGAGATGTGAGTTGACGCCGTCGGGATCGAGTTGGCGCGCCACGAGGTAGCCAGCGCCCATCCAGCCGCGGCGCGTCCACTTGCCGAAGGAGAGGAACGTGCCGGGCGCGCCGGATGCGGCCGGGTGCATCTTGACCCGCTCCAACGCCTCCTTCACGCCGAGCGGCGTGAGCGGATGGGCATCGGCGAACGCGTGGAGCAGCACGGTGGCGATGTCGCGGTTCACCACCGGCACGCAGTACGGCGGCCGACGACCGGTGGCCGCCTCGAACGTGTCGAGGAACTCCTGACCGACGGCATTGCCCTCGTCGTACTGATCGAGGCCGGTCCACCCGAGGATCGCCTTCCACATCATCGGGTTGATCCACGCGTTCTGGAACGCGGTCCCCATGTACCGGGGCGGGTCCCACCCGAGCGCGTCGAGCGCGGGATTGACGAAGACGACACCGAACCCGAAGCCGCAGTGCACGAGCGCGCTCGGGCTCGCGTCGTGCGCCCGGCGGACGGCGTCGTCCACGTCCTGCGCCGTCTGCGCGATCGACTCCTCGGCCACGACCCGGATGCCGTGACGGCGACAGGCCGTCCGGAAGTTGCGGCTGTAGGACTCACCGATCAGTGACTGCTCGATGAGCACCCCGACCTCGGTGTGGCCTCCCTGGGCCAGGAGCCGGGCCCAGAAGATCGGCTCGTCGGTCAACGACCCCTGCGGGAGCGCGAAGGTCCACTCCCCCAACCAGTCCTCCGAACCGGTCACGCTGATCGCCGGCACGTGGAAGCGATCCTCGATCGCGGCGCGTGGTCGGCACCGCGTTGTCGGTGATGGCCGGCCCGAACACGGCCAGGCATCCCTCGTCGACCAGCTCGCCGTAGGCGTCGATGACGACCTTGGCGTTGCCCTTGGGGAGGCCGTCGACCTCGCGGAAGACGATCTCGACGGGCCGGTCGACGAGCCCACGCTCGAGGCCGTCCTGGAACACGAGCTCGAACGGCCGGGTCAGGTCGTCGCGCTGCTCCGGCGGGAACCCCTCGGGCAACCGGAAGTCGAACAGGTATCCCAGCTTGATCGGTTCGGCACTGCTCTCGTACGACACGGGTCTCCTCAGTCGGGCCAGAGCGTCACGCCGCGCTCGCGCAGGGTCTGGATCTCGTCGTCGGAGTACCCCAGCCCAGCCAGGATCTCGCGCGAATGCTGGCCGAGCAGCGGCGGCGGACCGCCGATGCGTCCGGGGGTCTCCGAGAGGTTGACCAGGTGGCCGAACTGGCGAAAGCGCCCGTACTGCGGGTGCTCGTAGTCGGCGACCAGACCCGCCGCGACGAGGTCGGGTCGGTCGAACCAGGTGCGGCCGGCCTCGGGATCGGCGATCTCCACCGGCACTCCGGCGCCGTCGAGCAGCGCGAACGCCTCCCGCGACGATCGCGACCCGAAGAACGCTTCGAGCGCAGCGCCGAGCGCCGCCGGGTCGGTCCGGTCGAGGCCGGGCACGACCTTCGTCAGCGCGACCCAGTGCGACTCACCGAGACACGCGAGCGCGAGCCAGCCGTCGCTCGTCGGGTACAGCCGGTAGAGCGGGCCGAGACCGGTCTGCTGCTGGTCGGTGCGCGGTCGCTGCGACCACCCGTCGGGACCGATCCACGCGTCGGTGTTGAAGTGCACACCGGCGTTCACGATCGACGTGTCGACCAGCTGACCCTCACCGGTGCGCTCGCGCCAGGAGAGCGCCATCAGCACCGCGAGCGCCGACTGCACCGCGCACCCCTGGTCGCACATGCCGAAGCGATACCAATTGGGTCCGTTGCCCTCGCCGCCGAGCTCCTGCTCGAGCCCGCACGACGCCTGGGCGAGCTGATCGAACCCGGGCCACGTGGCACGCGGCCCGTCGTTGCCCCACATGGTGGTGTGGCAGTAGATCACAGTCGGATTGAGCCGCTTGGCGGTCTCGTAGTCGACGCCGAGCCGTTCGGCGACGCCGGGCCGCATGTTGTGGTGGACGACGTCGACCTCGCGCATGAGGCGGTGCGCGATCTCCAGACCCTCGGGTTGCTTGAGGTCGACGACGACGTCGAGCTTGCCGCGCTGGCAGCCGTTGAACGGCTGCGTGACCGGACGCATCTGATCACCTTGGGGCGACTCCAGCTTGTAGACGGTCGCGCCCAGGTCGCCCAGCAGCATCGGACCGAACGGGCCGGCGAGGAAGTTGCCGAGGTCGAGGATCTTGATGCCCTCGAGCGGGTGCGCGAGCGACCGCTTCGCCGGACGCGCCTCACGAGCGCGCTTCGCGTCGGCCGGTACCGCGCCGAGCACCTCGTCGGTGTGCTGGCCGAGGGCAGGCTGCGGACCCTGCACCTCGGGTGTGGGCACGCCGTGCAGACGGAACGAGATGCCGGCCTGCCGCACCGGGCCGTGCACGGGGTCGTCGACCTCGACCGACATGCCGTTGTTCACGACCTGCTCGTCCTCGAGCGCCTCGTGCGCGTGGCGCACCGGCGCGATCGCGATCTCGTTGGCCCAGAACCGGTCGAGCAGATCCTGACGCGGTATCCGACCGATCGCGTCACGGATCACGTCGTCGAACGCCTGCGCGCCGGTCGGATTCCATTCGTGGTCGGGCGGGTCGATGCCCAGGATCTCCCAGACGACGCTGCGGTCCTTGCCCCGACCGCCGGCGAAGTGCATCGAGTGCACCCAGAGACCGTCGGCGCACTCGTAGATGCTGGGACGCGGCTCGAACCCGATCTCGAACCAGGGCTCGGGCCGGATCTCGGCGTCCTGCCACAGCTGCGTGGTGAACGAGAGCACACCTTGATAGAGCGACGTCTCCACCCACTGGCCGCGGCCGGTGACCTCGCGCACGTACAGCGCGGCGAGGACACCTTCCAGCGTGAGGTACGACGCGGCGATGCTCGGCAGCGGCGCGTGCAGGTAGATCGGGCCCTCGCGGAACCCGGGCTGCTCGTACTGCATGCCCGAACGTGCCTGGACCAACAGGTCGATGGCCGGGCGGTCGGCAGCATCGGTCGTGCGCGGGTAGCCGGTGAGCGAGCAGTAGACGAGCGAGGGGCGACCGGGCGCGACACTCGCGAAGTCGAGCCCGCGCGCCGCGAGGTAGCCGGGCGCGAAGCTCTCGACGAACACGTCGGCCGTGTCGATCAGCGCGAGGAGATGGTCGCGGTCGGCCGCGTCGTCGAGGTCGAGCACGACGCTGCGCTTGCCGCGGTCGGTGACGACGGAGCCGACGTACGATCGCTGCGGATCGCCCGCCGGCGGCTCGACCTTCACGACGTCGGCACCGTGATCGCCCAGCGTCATGGTCGCGAGTGGTCCCGCGAGTCCGGTGGTCAGGTCGACGACCCGCAGTCCTTCCAGCGCACCTGGCATCGAGCGTCCTCCTCTCCGTGTGTACCCGTCAGGTGCTCTGCGAGCGTCCGCGTTCGGTGACCGCGCGGCGGCGGTCGGCCATCTCGCCCGCGTCGCGTTGCCACATCTCCGCCATGTAGCCCTCGATCAGGTGCTCGTCGTCGAGCGTGGCCGCGTTCGGGAGGCGGCGGTAGTGCTCGAGCAGGCGCCGCACACCGGTCTGGTCGTTGCTGACGATGTCGGCCGCAAGCCCGCGCGCGAACGGGAGGAGCTCGTCGTGCGGCACCACGTGGTTGACCAGTCCGAGCTGCAGCGCTTCTTCGGCGGCCACGAAGTTGCCGGTCAGCGACATCTCGACCGCGCGTGGCAGACCGATCGTGCGCGCGAGCAGGACGGTGATGCCACCACCGGGCATGATGCCGACGCGCGCGTGGGTGTCGGCGAAGCGGGCGCGCTCCGACGCCACCAGGAACGTGCACTGCAACGCGAGCTCGAGCCCGCCCGTGACCGCCACGCCGTTGATCGCGCCGATGACCGGCTTCGGGATCACGGGGATGAAGCGGTAGAGCCCATTGTCGTGGCGCTCGGGTCCCTCGCCCGGCCCTCGGCTCTCCGCGCTGGGCGGTACCTCGCCGCTCACCTCCTTGAGATCGACGCCGGCGCTGAACGCAGGGTCGGCGCCGGTCAGCACGACGGCGTCGACGGCGTCGTCGTCACCGGCCGCCAACACGGCGTCCCACAGCGCGAAGCCCAGGGCCCGGCTCAGCGCGTTGCGCGCCTCGGGCCGGTTCAGCGTCAGGGTCGCGATGCGGTCCTCGATGTCGACCAGGAGCACGGGTTCGGCCACGCCGGCGAGTCGATCACGGTCGACGCGCCGGCGCAACCGCTTGTCGCGTGGCGTGCCGCTCAGACCAGCGCGCCGAGGAACTCCTCCCAGCGCGCGTAGACCCCGTAGTGACCGGCACCCTTCCAGACGTGCGCCGAGCAGTCCGGCAACCGGGCCGCGAGCCGCGTGCTCATCTCGGGATCGAGGATGTCGTCGGCGTCGCCCGCGAACAGCTCCACGTGCTGGGCGACGTCTTCAGGCCTGAAGCCCCAATCGAAGAACGCCCACATGTCGTCGAGTGCCCCCACCCCGCCCTGGGCGAACGCGGCGTCGAACTCGGCCTCGAACATCGGCTCGAGCACGGGATCGTCGAACACCGGCGCGTCCGACTTCCACTCCTTCGCACAGTGGGCGACGAAGCTGTGGATGTCCTTGCGGTAGTGCTTCGACTCCACCTTGCCCATCGCGCTCGCGAGCCACTTCACGTGGGCGAGCTTGAAGATCATCTTCAGGTCCTTGTCCTTGACCATTCCCTTCGTGCCGTCCTGATCGAACGGCGCGATCGGCGAGGCCAGGCCCACCTTCGTGACCCGCGTGCCGAGCTTCTCGGCGATGGCGAGCGCGTGCGGACCCCCGCCGGAGTGGCCGGCCACGACGAACGAATCCAGCCCGAGCGCGTCGACGATCGCAGTCGCGTCGGGCACCCACTCGAGGATGCCGCGTCCCTTGTACGGCGACGACCCACCGACGCCGGGGCGGTCAGCGGTGATCAGGCGCACACCGAGTGAAGCAGTGAGCGCGTCGTCGGGGTGCTTGCAGAGCCGGGAGTCGCCGGTGCCGTGCTGGAAGAACACCGGGACCCCGTCGGGGTCGCCGACCACCTCATAGGCCACGTGTCGACCGTCGGCGACCACGATCGTCTCCATCAGCCGGCGAGTCCGTCGCCCGCGAACACCGCCGGGAAGTCGAGCACGGACACGGCGCCGGGTCGGGCGGCGACCAGGCGCGGGATGGTGTTCATCGCGCGCGACACGTTGAGCAGCGAGGTCGATTCGCCCGGTGGCGAACCCTGCGGCCACCCGAACGTGGCGATGATCGGCGGTTCGCCGTCGATCTCGACCCGCCACGCGGGGTCCTCGTAGCGCTCGCGCCACCCCGGCCCGAGGCCGAGCGCGGCCGTCTGCTGGTTGGTGACGCGCAGGAACTCCTGGCCGTCGGCGGTCGCGGCCCAGGTCCACTCGATTCCGGCGACCGTGCCCGCCGCCACCAGCAGGCCCGACGACGGCAGCGCGAAGTCTTCTTCCGCGAGCACCACGCGCTTCTCGGCGAGCACGCAGTCGGTGCACGTCACGCCGAGGCCGTCGGCGACCATGTTCGCCGATTGCCGGATGGCGGCGGTGAAGCCGACGTCGAACATCTCGGCCATCTCCGGATCGGCCGCGATGTCCTTGGCGATGCCGAGCGACTGGATCTGCGGGCCCGACGGGTACGACGACACGTCGTTGGCCTGGCGGGCACGGATCTGGCGGATGCGACCGGTGTACCCGGTGAGGAACAGCGGGAAGACGTCGCTGATCAGCCCGGGGATGTTGCCACCGCTCGTGAACGACGCGTTGCCCTCACGGGCGGCCGAGTCGATCACGTCGAACTCCGCGTCGCCGGGGAGGTAGTAGCCGCCCATGCCGGTGTACACGTTCACGCCCGTGCGCAGGAGGCGCGTGATCAGATCGACGTCCCACAGCATGCCCGAGTAGACCGCGACGTCGGGTCGCGTCGCGAGGACGTCGTCGACCGACTGCGTGGTGACGATGCCGTTGGCGTCGCCACCCACGAGCGTGCCCGCGTCCTTCCCGACCTTGTCGTCGGAGTGCACGAGCACGGCGACGAGCTCGAGCTCACGGTGCCCGGCACACCGGCGCACGATCTCGGATCCCACACCGCCGGTGTAGAGCTGGGCCAGACGGATCATCGTTCCCCCCTGCGATCGCCCCTCGCCCGGGCTTGCGGCGTGGTGGCTCGACCTCTAGTTTCAAAACTCTACGGTATCGTTTCATAACTGATCGGGGGCGAGCATGCGGCTCGACGGCAAGGTCGCACTGGTGACGGGCGGGACCCGGGGCATCGGGCAGGGGATCGTGGAGATGATGGCGGCGGAGGGGGCCTCGGTCGCCTTCACCGGCCGGTCGGAGGACGCCGGTCGCGCGGTCGAGGCGAAGGTGAACGACGCCGGCGGGCACGCGCTCTACGTGAAGGCCGACAACGGCGTCGAGGAGCAGGTGAAGGGCGCGGTGGCGGCGACGGTCGAGCGCTTCGGTCCGCTCACCACCCTGGTGAACAACGCGATCGCCTCCGACGACGTCGGCAGCGGCCTCGACAGTCACGTCGACGAGATCGACAACGCCACGTTCGATCAGATCCTGCGCATCGCCTTGATGGGCACCGTGTGGGCGAGCAAGTACGCGGTACCCGAGATGCGCAAGGCGGGCAGCGGCTCGATCGTGAACATCTCGGCGAGCTCGTCGAAGTCGGCGCTCCCGCACCGGCCCGCGTACCACGCGTCGAAGGGCGCCATCAACTCCCTGACCCGCCAGATGGCGGTCGACTTCGGCAAGGACGACATCCGCACCAACGCGATCATCGTCGGGTTCATCTTCACCGGCACCGACGCGATGGCCGCGATCCTCGACAACCCGCAGTACCGCGCTGCGTTCGAGAAGAACATCATGGTGCCGCGCTTCGGCGAACCGGCCGACATCGCTGCGGGCGCGGTGTACCTGGCCTCCGACGAAGCGAAGTACGTCACGGGCATCCAACTCACCATCGACGGCGGCGCGCTGTGTCACCAGGCGCTGCCCGAGCTCGACTTCGAGGGCATGCGAGGCGAGTGACCATGCAGCTCATCCGTACCGTGCCCGACCTGCGCGCCGTGCTCGACCCGGCACGTGAGCGCGGCCAGAACATCGGCATGGTCGGCACGAGTGGCGGGATGCACCAGGGTCACCAGTCGCTGATCCGGCGCGCGGCGGCGGAGAACGACCTCACCGCCCTCTACTGGGGCGGCGCTCCCGCTGACATGTCGTGGCGGGAGCCGGGCTCGACGATCGCGTACGAGCGCGACGCCGGTCACGACTTCCCCCTCGCCGAGGAAGCCGGGTGCGACATCCTGTTCGCGCCTCCGGGCGAAGTGATGTTCCCGCGGGCGCCGATGACCACCGTGACGCTCCCGGCGATGTCGATCGGCTTCCCGCAGCTGGAGGACCCCGCGCACCTCGACCTGATCGCGCTGGCGATGTGCAAGCTCTGGAACATGTTCGGGCCGTGCCGCAACTACTTCGGGGAGAAGGACTGGCAGCAGTTGGTGATGTTCCAGCGCCTCGCCGAGGACCTCGAGTTCCCCGATCGAGGTGCTCGGCTGCCCCACCATCCGTGAGGACGACGGCGTCGCGGTCTCGAGTCGCAACGCGCAGCTCACCGAGGAGCAGCGCGCGGTTGCACCGGTGCTCTACCGCGCCCTGTGCGCGAGCCGGGATGCCGCGCTCGCGGGTGCCACGACCACGGCCGAGGTGGAGAAGGTGTTCGTGGAGAACGTCGGCGACATCGCGACGATCCAGTACTTCGCGGTCGTCGACGGCCCCACGATGACGCCGCTCGACGAGCTCGCCGGCTCGGTGCGACTGCTCGCGTCGATCGCGCTCGGCGACGTACGTCTGCTCGACAACCTCGGCGTCGACCTCCCGCCGGCCTGAGCGCGCCGTGTCGCCGCGCCCGCGCCGCTCGCAGGACGTCGTGCTCGAGGCCACGCTCGACGTCATTGCCGAGGAGGGGGTCACCGGCGTCAACGTCGACACGGTCGCGGTGCGCTCGGGCGTGAGCAAGGCGACGATCTACCGGCACTGGGGTTCACGCGCTCGCCTCATCCACGCCGCGATCTCGTCGCTGCAGCAGCCCAGCGCGGAACCCGACACCGGGTCGCTGCGCGGCGACCTCGCCGAGTTGCTCGAGCACCTCGTCGAGTACTTCGACACCCCGACGGTGGCCCGCGTCTTCCCGTCGTTCATCGATGCCGCGATCCGCGATCCCGAGCTCGCCGAGCTGCGCCAGGAGACCTTGCGCATGGGCCGGGCGAGCTTCGAGCGGGTCGTTCGCCGCGGCATCGCTCGGGGCGAACTGCCGGACGACGTCGACGTCGGGCTGGTCGTCGACCTGGCCCGGTCCCCGATCGTCTACCGGCGGGTCGTGGCGCAGGTCACGGTGACCACGTCCGACGTGGCGCCGATCGTCGACGCGGTCATGGCCGCCTTCGGTACAACCCGACGTTGCCCATCGAACTGACCGCGTCGTCGTCCTGCGGCATCGAGTGGGCGAATCGAGTGTCACCCGTTCGGGTATCACGCAGATATGACGCCTACGAGGACACAGATCGCCGACGGACCGCTCGTCGTGTCGGCCACCAATCCGCGCTATTTCGCGGTACGGACGCCCGAAGGCGAAGAGCGTGCCGTCTACCTGACCGGTTCGCACGTCAACAACAACTTCGGCGACGGCACGGGTCCCGGATCGGAGTGCGTGGACCCACCGGAGACCAACGACTTCGCCGCGTACCTCGAGTTCCTGACCGCGCACGACCACAACTTCGTGCGACTGTGGCGCTGGGAGCACTTCCGGTCCCAAGCCGCGGGCGGCGCGTTCCACCTGTGCATGTCGCCCCAGCCGTGGCCGCGCGTCGGACCGGCATCCGCCTCGGACGGCAAGCCGAGGTTCGACCTGTCCAGGTCAGATGACGCGTTCTTCGACCGGTTGCGCAAGTACATCGTCGCGGCGGGTGAAGCCGGCATCTATGTCGCGGTGATGCTCTTCGAAGGTTGGGGCCTGCATCTCAGCCCCGCGCCCGATCAGGTCGAGGGCCACCCCGCGTTCGCCGACAACAACGTCAACGGGATCGCGATGACCTCGATCAACGACTGGCAGGTGCTCCCACTTGCCGACGACATCCGGTCCGTCCAGGAGTCCTACATCCGCGCTGTCGTCGATGCGGTGCACGACCTGCCCAACGTGCTGTTCGAGGTCGCCAACGAGTCGTGCGGCGGCGGCGCCATCGACCAGGAGTTCGCGGACGTGCTGGGCCTGGCGACGGTGCCCGACTGGGGTGACTCGACCGAGTGGCACTACTGGGTCATCGACACGCTCAAGCGTCACGAGGAGGAGCGGGGTTACGACCCCCATCCCATCGGCATGACGATGCAGTTCCCCGTCGTGGACCAGACGAAGGTCAACGATCCCCTCTTCGCCAGCCGCGCCGACTGGGTCTCGCCGGGCTTCGACGACGCGATCTTCAAGGACGGCCCACCGCCGATGGCGCCGGGCAGCCCACCGTCGCGCTGGTTCGACGACCCACCCGCGAACGACGGTGCGAAAGTCGTGCTCAGTGACACCGACCACTACTCGCCCATGGAGTGCGACGCGCTCTGGGCGTGGAGGTCGTTCCTACGCGGCCACCACCCGTTGCTCTACGACCTGGGCATCATCCAGGGCGTCGATCCGCCCGATCCCACGCTGGAGCCGGCCCGCCTCGCGATGGGCGACACGCTCCGGCTCGCGCGTCAGGTCGACCTCATCGCGATGACGCCGCGCGGTGACCTCGCCTCGAGCGGCTACGCCCTCGCCGACCCCGGGCGCGAGTACGTCGTGCTCCAGGCCGACGCCACCACTTCGCCGTTCTCGGTGACGCTCGACGCCGGTCGGTACACGGTGGAGTGGTTCGGCGTCGACAGCCGCGAGTCCGTCGCGTCGGACCCGATGGAGGTGGCCGTCACCGGCGAGCCGGTCGCGTTCACGCCTCCGTTCGGCGTGCCCCAACCCGCCGTGCTCCACCTGGCGTCGGAGGTGACGTGATGGCGCGTTCGATCTGGTCCGGTTCCATCAGCTTCGGGCTCGTGACCATTCCGGTGAAGACCTACTCGGCGATCCGCGAGCATGACGTCCACTTCCACCTGCTCACGCCGGACGGCTCACGCGTGCACAACCAACGCGTCTCGGAGAAGTCGGGAAAGGTCGTCGAGTACCGGAAGCTCAAGAAGGGCTACGAGACGTCGAAGGGCAAGTACGTCACCTTCGACCCGGAGGAGCTCCGAGCCCTGGCGCCTCGCAGCTCGAAGACCATCGACATCGAAGACTTCGTCGCGCTCGAGGACATCGATCCGATCTACTTCGAGCGCACGTACCATCTGGCGCCGGCCGATGACGCTGCGGCCCACGCGTACACGCTGCTCGCCTCCGTGATGGAAGAGCGGCAACGGGTCGCCATCGGCAAGATCGTGATGCGCGAGAAGCAGTACCTCGCCGCCATTCGACCGTACGGCAAGGGTCTGGCGATGTCGACGATGCTCTTCGCCGACGAGGTCGTCCCGCAGTCGAAGATCGACGGCATTCCCAGCCGGCGGCGCTCAGGTGACCAAGCGCGAGCGCACGCTCGCCGAACAGATCGTGAAGTCCCTCGAGTCGGAGTGGAAGCCGGAGCGCTACCACGACGACTACGAGAAGGAACTGCGGCAGCGCATCAAGGCCAAGCAGAAGGGATCGCTCGAACGCGTCGTCGAGGAGGAGGAGTCTCCGGCGAAGGTGCTCGATCTCATGGAGGCGTTGCAGGCGAGTCTCGATGGCGGCACCACGAGGAAGGGATCGACGAAGGCGAAGGCCAAGCGATCAGGGACCCGGCGAACGGCGTCGCGGGCCAAGGCGACCAAGAGCACGTCGCGGCGACGGCCGACCAAGCGTGCGACCCGCCGCGCCAGCTAGGGCGATCCTCTTGTGGCCCCCAGTGGTCGCGACACCACTCTCCGTCGTGTAGTATCTCGGTGGGGATCAGCCTTGATCCGTTCGGCTTCATTGGTCGCATTGCCGGACGGGGAGCCAGAGCGAAACCGTGCCCCGGACATCGGATCCGGCGTGCCGAGGTTTCGCTCCTTGCGATGCGTGACCTCGTGCTCCGCACATCCGCGAGGAGCGACCCATGCAGTTCCCCCTCTTCCGTCTCGGCTTTCGGCGGCGCGCCTCTCGCGGGCGCGGCGCTCGTCGTCGTCGTCGCCTTCGCCGCCACGGGCTGCTCGCCCGCTCACCTCTACAGCGCGTCCGCCGGCTTCAGCCGCACGGAGACGATCACGGTCCACGCCTCCGGGCCCGAGGCGAGCGCCGCCGTCTCCTGGTGGAACCTGCGCGCCGGCCGCCAGCTCTTCGTGCTGACCACCGGCCCGGCGCGGATCACGATCCAGGCCGACACCGGCTTCTGTGGTCCCACCACCACCGAGCGCGTGGCCTGCACGGAGGCGCTGCCCACCTCGGGCGCGTTCGCCGACCCGCCGACCTACGCCTACGACTCGTGTCAGATCTTCGTCAGCACCGCCGGCGCCCCCTACTGGCAGGTGTACGCCCACGAGCTGGGCCACTGTCTCGGCTTCCAGCACGTCACCGATCGCGAGTCGATCATGAACCCTCACCCCGTCGCGAACGACGCCTGGGACCAGTCGATGCTGGCCGCCGCGGGGTACCGATCGTGAGTGGGCACGGCAAGGCGGCGCATCAAGGCGATGTCGTACGTCGTGATTCGCACGCGGAGCGTGTCGGAGCCTGGGCGCGTCCACTCGGTGATTCCTGCCTGCTGATCGAACGCGCCACCAGTGGCTTCGAATCCGGCATCGGTCAAAGCGTCGGGACGAGGTGGAGCGGATCCACCGCCAGAAACGCGCGGAACTCGAACACGCGGTTGGCATTGCAGGCATGTGCAAGGACCGATTCGTGACGCTCCGATCGTTGTAGATCGGTGACCTGTTTGTCGTCGAAGACAACGTTGAGACCCGTCACCGAGGATGGGTCGGACACGATGTGTGCGGGTATGTCCGACTCGACCGCGAGCGCCGAAATTGCTGGCCGCGTTGAGGATCACCACATCACCCGGCCGCCGCTGTGCTACGAGCGCAGCGGCTGCGGAGGATGAGCCGCTGATCGCGTACACGGGAGAACCCGCGAGCGCGCTGCCGAACAGCACGGCAACACCGCCGTACGAGATCGCCGTCGCGGTCCGCCTCGCCAGGCCCCCATGCGCCAGCGTCCGCACCGCGATCGTCGCTGCCTCCGCGAGACCGAATGCGATCACGGGGAGGAACCACAGCGCCGTTCGTGCGTTCGGTACGTCCGGACCGGCTCCGAACGGGAACTGCCGCGCGATCGAGCCGGCGATGGCGGCCACGACGACCAGCACCAAGAATCGCGCCACCACGGCGCGCGGCCGCGCGGCCGCGACGGCCAGCCCGAAGATCGCCGCCGCCGCGCAGAGTTGGTTCACCCACCCCGGACCACCCGGGTACGCGCCCACGACGTCGACGACGTGCCGCCACACCGATGCGAGCAGGTGCAACGGGTTGGCATCGAAACCGATGTAGGTGTCGGATCTCTCTTCCCAAATCTCGCGAAGGCCTTCGGCGTCATACCGCGTGCGGCTTGCGAAGAAGTACGCGCGCCCCACGATGGCGGCCTGTGCGCTCACCGCCGCGACTCTCACTCGAAGATCGTGACAAGGGTGCAGGACGATCACGACACCGGCAACTGCGCACGCGACCAACGCGAAGATGCTGAACGTCGACGCGACGACCACCGCGACGCACCATCCGACCGCAAGGCGGGGTGTCCATCGTCTCTCGCCGATGCGGCTCAACACGTACGCGATGATGATCACGATGAGGGCGTCGAAGACATAAGTCTTCACGCCGGCCGGAGAGGCCCACTGGCACCGGTGCGACGACGGCGATCACTGCAAGCAAGAGAGCGATGGCACGGGTGTATCCCATGCGGCGGAGGAACAAGAACAAGGCCGAAGGAAGCAGCGATCCGACGACCCAGGCGGGATACGTCAGCACGTCCGTCGAGTTGCGCGCGAGCGGTCGGAGCGCCGCTAGCAGAATTGTGAAGAGGGGTGGTCGACGCTGCTCGTCAGCATCTGCACCGGCGTCGTCGAGATGGCGGATGCAGCCACCCACGCGTCGTCGTGGTACACGCCGTCGGCGGGTAGCGAACCGTGCCGGAGGAGCAATGCAGGAACCACGAGCGCGCACGTGATCGCTGACGTCCAGGCGCACAGGCGCACGCGATCGCCCGCCTGGGCCGCGCGCCGGCCGCTCGTCCCGTGTGGCGGATGACTTCGGTTCGAGTACGACGGGCGTGGTGGTGTCAGCCATTGGGGGGTTCGCATTCGCTCGACATGAAGACCTCATGCGCACTCGTGGGCGCTCCGCCGCCGGCGCGAGTGCCGCCTCCCGCGAACATAGACGTCGCCTGCGCAAACGGCCGCTTCGATCCCGTGATGCGCGACCTGCATCGGCGGAAGCGCACTCCACGTATTCGAGGCGGACTCGTATTCCTCCACGGCCGCGTACGTCTGCGCGCTCGTCTCGCCGCCGATGAGGAGTATCTGGGTTCCCAGCACTGCTGCACCGAACCCGCCGCGAGCCGTGGGCAGCGGCGCAAGCCCGGTGATTCATGTCATCGCGTCGAAGTCGAACGCATCGTCGGGAAGCGACGCTCACGTGTTCGTTGCCGGGTCGTACACGTCGAACCGTGGAACCGCAGCGCCCGCGTGCAGACCGCCTGCGACGTAGACCTTCGCGGCGTACACCGCGATGCCGCCCGCACCTCGCTCCCGCCCAGCCGGCATGCGTGCCCCGGTCGTGAACGAGTTCGTCGTGGTGTCGTACACGTCCCCGCACAGGCTCTCTCCCTGTCGGTGGCGGCCTCTGCTCGCGGCCGCGGACCGTAGCGGAGACCTCCCGGCGAGGAAAGCGCTGCTGCGGCCAGGAGTCCAGAGGTAGGGCACGGGTCGGTTCCACGCTTCCTCCACTCAGATGGTCTATGTGGAGTCGTGGTAGGTCCGTTGATGCTCGCGGGTTGCCTGCGTTTCCGCTGTTCAACCTGGGACTTCGAGCGCGCTCGGAGGGATTCGAACCCCCAACCTTCTGATCCGTAGGCGGTCCCGACGGGTCCGTCTGCTGTTGTCGAGTGCTGTTGTAGCAGGTCAGGGTGGTGCGCGGTCCGGCGGATGTTGCCGAATCCGGCCTCGTGACGCCCAGGAGAGCGCCAATCGGATTGCCAAGGATGCGCTCGACCTCATATGTGGTAGAGTGCATCTGGTGGAGGTCCGCTACCACCCGCTGTTCGAGCGATGGCTCACGGAGCTCGCAGAGACCGACGAGGAGATCTTCGGGGAGGTGATGGCCTTGCTGACAGCACTCGAGGAACACGGCCGGGATCTCGACGACGAGAACCGGGAGGAGTCCCACCCGGTCGTGACCTCCCGCTACGACATGCACGCACTGCGCCGGACACCGCCATCGGAAGCCGCGCCCTACGCCGTCGGTCCACCGGTTCTGCGCATCCTCTACGCGATCTGCAGGACGGACTCGGACGACGAGCGCGCCGTCGTGCTCCTCGGTGGCGACAAGACCACCTTGGGCAACCACTGGTACCCGGTGCACGTGAACGAAGCCGATGCCCGCCTCGACAGCTACTGCCGCCAGCACATCGATACTTTCCCGATCGTGAAACGAGGCAACCGATGAGCACTCGCACCGTCCCCGCCGACAACGCCAAGGTCGCCGAGGCCACCATCACCGACGAGGAATGGGCGCAGGCGGAAACCGCCCATGAGCGGTTCAAGGCCCTCTTGGAGACCAAGCCGCGAGCCAAGGCCCGCTACGACGCAGTGCTGGCGGAGATCAACAGCCGGCAGGCCACCCTCCGTCGCCTCCGCGAAGCCCGAGCGCTCACGCAGTCGACGCTCGCCGAGCTGCTCGAAATGGACCAGTCCGAGATCTCCCGCCTCGAGCGACGCAGCGACATGCTTCTGTCGACGCTCAAGCGATTCGTCGAGGCGACGGGCGGAGAGATGCATGTCGTCGTGAGCTATCCGGACGGCGGCCCCGTGGAGCTACTCGTCGGTGAGCTTGAGTAGGCCCCGCACACAACTGCAGTCGTAGCGCTGAGTCGGTATTGCTCCATCGACCGGGCGCTCAAGCTGGCGATTGGCCCTCCGACACGCGGGCCACGAACCAGCAACGCGTCTTCGCAAGCCGCGCTGCCCGATGGCTACTCATCCTGACGGTCGTCGTCCTGTGACTCCCCGTCAGCGCGAGCGTTGACTGCGTTGTTGATCATCGACCACGGGCCCCAAGAGATCAGGCGCCACGCGCCAGGCTGGTTCGGGGCGGCGGCCATCCCGTCCTCGCCCGTGCGAATCCACCTCATGCGCGCGGCGCGCAGTCCAACCGGCGATCGGGGCCAGTCGCAACTTCGTCTCCGCGTGGTTGGGCCCTTGGCCCCGAGGCGTCAGGCGCTTGCCACGTCCGTGGTGTCGAACCGTGCTGGGGCGCCCGCCTGCTTGACGCCCCAGATCAGCACCCCGATCACCCAGGCCATGCCGATCACGCCGCCGAGATAGAGGTTCATCGCCCCGCCGGGTGCGAAGAATCCACTTGTACCGAAGACGGTGACCGTCTCGATCGCCTGCTCGACGAAGAAGAGCACGCTGAGCCAGCCGAGCCAGCGGGGGACGATCCCTGACCTGCCGAACGCGAGCGGAGCGAACGCGGCCGCCATCGTCATTGTCGATCCGTTGACGATCGGTCCCCAGTACTGCGGGATGTCGAAGATGATCCGCGCCGTGGCCGGCTCCAGACCGCCAGGGTGGAAAGCCAAACCGGCCCAGATCCACGCTTGGACCTGTCCGGTGATGACCCAGCCGAGCACGCCGCCGAGGAAGATGTAGCGGTTCGGCTGGGGCAGCAAGCTCGTCACCATGCCACCGAAGACGGCGAGCGTGAGGGCTGCGAACGCGGCGGTCCACGCGTACACCTGAGCATTTGTCGAGTTGTCCGTGAACCAGCGAACGATCTCCTGACCGCTCGAGTCGATCGTCGGGACCGAGCTGCCCAACGCCGTGAAGCTCGCGATGTAGAAGACGATCCAACCGATGCCGGACACCAGAATTATCGCCGGTGCCTTCTTCATGCGGACCCCCGTCCGTTCTGATTCCAGCTGAGCAGGCGCCGCGCCACTGGCGCGCCCGCGGTCAGGACGGGAGTCTCGCGCGGTAGGAACGACCCACGCCGAGTGCCCAGCTCACCGCGGTGACGCCGTCCCCGAAGTGTTGTTACACGGGACGGCGCGGCAAGCATCTCCCGGTCGGCAGCCGCGATTCGTGCGGCGCCTCGTGAAGCCTCTGCGTTGGACGAAAGCGACCAGCTCTCGAGGCCCCTTCCCGCGCGACCCGAGATCGCTGCGAAACGGCAGATCCAGCGCGCACACATTTGCAGGTTCCCCTTCGGGGCACCTGCGGGACATCCCGCGCGAAGCTCCGATGGGGACGCTTGGCTCCATTCTGAGCGCCACGTTCAGAACAGCGACGGGGTGCCGAAGTCTGCCGCTGTCGGTGGGGTCGAGGTCGAATGCCTGGACGGTGTGGCCATCGACGGGCGTGCTGGCGCGACGACAGCAGTCGAGGCAAGAGCGGCCCAAACTGCCTCCCGGTCGACGCCGAGACGTTCTGCGAGGTGAGCAACGGGCACGACGATGCGTCGGCGGAGTCGGATGCACGCGAGTTCGCCGCTCCGGACGAGCTCGTAAGCGGTGGAGCGACCCACGCCAAGAACATCGGCGGCTTGCTCGACGGTGAGTGTGAGGGGCTGGTTCGTTCTCATGCTCACGTAGGCCCGCAGCCACCCCGCGACTTCGCGCTGACGAATCCGCCTGATCCAGCACGCTCCGTGGCCCTGAGCAGTGAACGGGAGGTCGCGCGTGGAGGTCGGCAGGTTGCCCGGAGGGAAACCTGTCAATGTGTGCGCGCTGGATCTGCCGGTTCACCGGGTTCGCTCAGCGTGGTCGACGACCGTTCGCAGCAGCGCGCTCATCACCTGTGAGGAGACTGCCGAGGTAGCTGGCGGCGCGCTGGTCGGTGGCCGGGAACGCGTGCGTGTACAGGTTCAGCGTCGTCGCGTTGTCGCCGTGGCCGAGCCGGCCGCTGATGGTCGCGATCGGGTGCCCCGCCTCGCCGAGCACGGTGGCCACGAAGTGCCGCAGGTCGTGCAGCCGCACCCGGTGCAACCACAACCCCGCCCGCAACCGCGTCGAACCGGTTGGTGCACACGTCCGGACGCCACGGACGGCCCTCGGCGTCGGCGAACAGGAATGCGTCGTCGGCCAACCGTTCACCGAGCGCCAGCCACCGCTCCCGACAGCGGAGCCGGTGCGCGCGCAGCACGGCAACCGTCGCCTCGTCGATCGCCAGCCGTCGGCTCTGGTGGGTCTTGGTGTCCTTCTCGCGCAGCACTCCGGCGGCCTGCGAGATCGACCGGCGGATCGCCACCTCACCCCGCTCGAGATCGACGTCGGTCCAGCGCAGCGCGCACGCCTCGCCCCGCCGGCACCCCGTCACTGCGAGCACCCACAGGTACACGCCGAAGTCGGGATCCTCAGCGTCGGCGGCAGCAAGAAGTTCCTGCACCTGCGCGACGGTCGGCGGCGTGATCTCCCGTCGACGCTGCGGCGGCGGGGTGGCATCCACCGCCGGGTTGCGAGCGATCAGCCCCCATCGTCGCGCCTGTTCCAGCGACTGGCGCATCACGGTGTGGCAGATCCGCACCGTCCGAGCAGACAACCCCCGTCCGTGCAGGTCGGCGTACAGCGCGTCGAGATCCATCGGTCGCAGCGACGTGACCCGGCGCGCGCCGAGCGCGGGACGCACGTAGGTCCGCGCGATCCACTCGTACGACGCGAGCGTCGACCTCTCGACGGTGCGGCGCTTCACGTCGAGCCAGCGGTCGAGCAGCTCGCTGAACGTGAGTGGCGCCGACGCGACGAGGCGACCCTCGTCGACCTCGACGACCACCCGCGCGAGCTCCCGCTCGGCCTCCCGTCGTGTACCCCGCACAGTCCGTTGGACGTACCGGCGCACGCCCGCGGCGTCGCGACCGACGAAGACCTTGATGCGCCAACTGGTCTTCCCGCGCTGCTGGATGTGCCCTCGCATGGCGAGCCTCCTCGATGAGGTAGGCCCGTCGGAGTGCCAACAGATTGCCAAGTGGCGGAGAGAACCTCTGAGCAATCAGTCCACAGGTCGCTGACCTGGGACTTCAGCGCGCTCGGAGGGATTCGAACCCCCAACCTTCTGATCCGTAGTCAGATGCTCTATCCGTTGAGCTACGAGCGCTGGTGTCGAGCCCACGAGTGTAGGCGGACCGGCCGGAGGCGCTCCGATCCGTATCCCGGCGATGTCACGCGTGGCCGGTACCCCGTAGCGCTCCCGGACCTCTTCCAGCGGCGTCGCCGCGAGCGCCAGGTGGTCGGCCGAGGTGAAGTCGCCGGTGCACCGAGCACCCCGCCGTAGCCCCTCCGCCAGGAGGTCCACTGCTCCGTCGCGCTGAAGGGTTGCGGTCTTGCCGACGAAGGACTCGTTGTTGAAGAACCCGGCCTCGTGGATCGCGAGGTCGCCGAGGAACTGCACCCAGTGCGCGTCGCTGTCGACCACGCCGAGTTGCATCGCACCGAGCGCGATCTCCTCCTGGCCGGTCGGCCCGTACCCCGCGATCACGTGGCACATATCGTGCGCGACGAAGATCGCGGGCATGCTCGGATCGTCCCCGGGCAGGGTGATGTTGTTCCGCCGGTAGAACTCGACGTACTCGTACCCGAGCGTCCCGGCCGGCAGGTCGTGCATCTCGCGCAACCGGTCCGCGAGCTCGGGCTTGGGCTCGTCGAAGTACTCGAGGTAGTCGGCCCGGAGCGTCGGCTCCGCGAGCTCGCCCTCGATCTCCCCCATGAAGCGCATGTAGTCGGCCATCGCCTGCTGCGCGCCTTCGTTGACCAGGCCGCGGACGATGGTCAGCCCCGGGCCCTGCTCGTGCAACGCGGCGGCGTACACCTCGACCCGCGCCACCTGGTCCTCGGTGGGCGGGTGCCGGCACGACTCGAGCAGCACCATCAGCTCGCGGACACGGCGCCGGTGCGCGGGGTCCGTCACCGCGGCGGCGGCTTCGTCGGGGTCGAGCGCGGACAATGCTCCGAGGTCGATCTCCGGCCGCTCCCAGTAGCCCGCGACCAGCGCGGCCAGGACGGCGCGTTGCTCGTCCGTGCCCCCGTCGCCGGTGTCGATCGCTCCCAGCAGCACCCGGGCCACGGGCTCGACCATCTCGTTCGTCACGATTCGTGGCATCCCGGAGCGCAACGGAGGAATCAGGCCGCTCGTGCCGCGATCTCCTCGGGGGCACCGACCGCCTTGGCCATGCGCCCGAAGATCAGGTGGTGGAACGGCAACATCGCGTACCAGTAGACGCGGCCCCACACGCCGCGGGGGTGGAACCGGGCCTTCTGCACGAGGCGCGTCCCCTGCCCTCGGGTTCCATCGTCCACTCGAGCCACGCGTCGCCCGGCACCTTCATCTCGGCGTGCAGGCGCAACAGCTTCTCGGGCACGATCGCCTCGACACGGAAGAAGTCGACCGCGTCGCCGACGCGCACCTCGGTCGGATGGCGTCGCCCACGACGCATCCCCGGGCCGCCGATGAGCCGGTCGGCCAGGCCCCGGATCTCCCAGAGCGGCTCGGCGGCCAGCCACCCGCGCGAGCCACCGATGCTGCACACGGAGCGGAACACTGCGCCGACCGGCGCGTCGGTGTACACGGTCTGGGTGTCGTCGAGCACGATCCCACCCGACCACTCGGGGTCGGACGGCTCCGGATCGGCCGGGCCGCGCCCGACGAGCTCGGCTTCGGCCCAGGATGTCGTGACTTCGAGGTCGCGCGTCCGTGCCAACGCGAGTTCGATGGCGCGTCGCAACGTCAGGCACTCACGAGGCACGATCGCCGCGATCTTGTCGTCGTGCACGACGACCTCGTTCTCGAGGCTGTCGATCAACGGACGCGCCAAGCCAACCGGCAACGGCGTCACCAGCCCCACCCAGTACGACGACAACCGCGGTGTCAGCACCGGTACCGGCACCACCACGCGCGGCGGCAGCCCCGCCACGTTGGCGTACAGCTGCATCATCTCCTCATACGTCACGACGTCGGGGCCGCCGATCTCGAGCACGCGTCCGAGCGCATCGGGCTCGCCGAGCACCCCGACCAGGTACGCGAGCACGTCGCGGATCGCGATCGGCTGGCAGCGCGTGCGCACCCAGCGCGGCGTGACCATCGCCGGCAACACGTCGGTGAGGTGGCGCAGCATCTCGAAGCTTGCGCTCCCGGAACCGATGATGACCGCGGCGCGCAGCTCGGTGACCGGGACGGCGCCGCCGGCGAGGATCGCGCCGACGTCGTGGCGACTGCTCAGGTGTTCCGACAGCGCGCCGTCGTCTTCACCGAGCCCACCGAGGTACACGACCTGCGAGAGCGCGGCCTCGGCGGCTGCGTCCCGGAACACCGTGGCCGACCGGCGGTCGCGCTCGGCGAACTCGTGGGTGCCGCCCATGGCGTGGACGAGGTAGTACGCGGCGTCGACGCCGACCATCGCCGCCGCACACGACGTCGCATCCGACACGTCGCCCTGCACCACCTCGACCCGGTCGGACCACGGCCGGCCGTCGAGCTTGGCCGGTGACCGGGCCAGGCACCGCACCTCGTACCCGGCGTCGAGCAGCTCGGGGACGAGGCGCCCACCGATGTAGCCCGTCGCACCCGTCACCAGCACCCGCTGTGGTCTCATCTCGACGTCCTTCACCTGAGCACCCTTACCCATTCCCTGAGAGGAGCCCTCAGGATCGTGGGCACATACGGGCTCCGGGCGGCGTTACCAGAGGAACTCACCCCGAAGTCAGTACCACGGATCCTTCGGAACAGGTTCCTCTCAGGATCGGTCCGGCAGAGTCACGGTACGGGTTCCCGCCCTTCTCAACCCCTCCTCCCCCGGAGCACGCACGATGTCGCACCCCGACGACGACGCCACCGAGCCGCAGGTACCGGCCGCGCCTCCGTACCAGCCGATGTACCCGCCGCCGCCTGCGCCTGCCGCGGCTGCGCCGCCGCCCCCTCCTCCGCCCCCGGTGCCACCCGCCGCGACCCCTCCGTACGCGGCTGCACCACCTCCCGCCGTCCCGCCGCGTGCCGCCACGCGCCACCAGCGCGAATCGTGGCGTACCGCGCTCACCGCCCTGGCGGTCGCGTGCTTCCTCGTCGCCGCCGCCCTCGTGGGCTACACGATGGGCGCGGGCAACGGTGGCGACTCGACCACGGCGGTCGGCAGCCTCCCGTCGTCCCAGCAGCAGATCCCGGGGTTCTCCGACGGTTCGTCGTCGGGTTCCACCGGCTCCACGAGCAACGGGCAACAGAGCAGCATCGACGTCGACAGCATCGCCGAGAAGGTGAGCCCGTCGATCGTGAACCTCACGAGCTCGCTCGACCAGGGCGAGGCCGCGGGCACCGGGATCGTCGTGTCGTCATCCGGTCTCGTGCTCACCAACAACCACGTCATCGCGTACTCCAACGACCTCCAGGCGGAGATCGGCGGCGACGGCGAGCAGCACTCGGCCAAGGTGCTCGGATACAACATCGAGGACGACGTCGCCCTCGTGCAGATCGAGGACGTGTCGGGACTCACGGCCGCGTCGCTCGGCAACTCGTCCGACCTGCAGGTCGGCGACGCGATCGTCGCCCTCGGGAACGCCGGCGGCAAGGGTGGCTCACCGAGCGTCGTGAGCGGCACCGTCACCGCGCTCGACCAGCAGATCACCGCCGCCGACCAGGACGGCAGCAACGCCGAGAGCCTCGACAACCTCATCCAGATCGACGCCAACATCCAGCCCGGTGACTCCGGTGGCCCGCTGGTCGACGCCGACGGCGACGTCGTGGGCATGAACGCGGCCGCATCCAGCGGCAACGGCGGGTTCGGCGTCGGTGGTCAGAGCGCCAACGAGGGCTACGCGATCCCGGTCGAGGACGCGATGCAGATCGCCCAGGTGATCCGGTCGGGCGACGGCACCGACACCATCCACGTCGGTGCGCACCGCGCCGTCCTGGGCGTCAGCGTCGAGGACACCGGCTACGGCGACCCCTTCGGCGGGAACGGCGACGTCGGCGGGACCGGCCAGGGTTCGCGCCGCGGCAACGGCGCCGCGGTGGGCGACGTGCAGTCGGGCTCGGCCGCCGACTCGGCCGGCATCGAGGCCGGTGACACCATCGTCGGCCTCGACGGGTCCACCGTGTCGTCGGCCCGGGAGCTCACCCACTCGCTCGTGAAGTACTCGCCCGGCGACGAGATCTCGATCGAGTGGATCGACGCCTCCGGCGACTCCCACACGGCCACACTCGAGCTCGGGTCGGGTTCCCCCGCCTGACCCGGGATCGTTGCCCCGAGGGCGACGACGTGCGAGGCTGCGCGCTCCGAATTCGGAGGGAACCGCATGCGTCGTCACGTCGTCGCGGTCGCGCTGGTCGCGTTCGTGCCCACGGCGACCGCCTCCCCGGCGTTCGCCCGGACGCGACCGCCCGGCGACACCGATCGCCTCATCAGCGTCACCGGTGACATCGACGTCCCCCGCGGGGTCACGATCGACGGTCTGGTGGCCACGGTCGACGGCGACGTGGACGTGGCCGGGAGAGTCGACGACTTCGTCGTCGTCGTGGAGGGCGATGTGGAGGTCAGTGGTCGCGTCACGCGCGGTGTGCTCGTGGTTCACGGCAACGCGCGCATCTCGGGTCGGGTGGGTGGCGACGTCGTCGCGCTGAGCGGAAAGGTCGTCGTGACCTCCGAAGGGAGCGTCGGCGGCGACGTGGTGTCGCGGCGGGATCCGCGGATCGCGCGTGGCACGGTCGAGGGTGAGGTCCGGCGGGTGGACCTGCGTGCCCTGTTCACCGGCCTCATCATCGGGACCCTGGCGTACCTCTGGGTCGCGGTGACGATCTCGATGGCGCTGCTCGGGCTCGTGTTCGTCGGCCTGCTCCCCCGTGCGGCGGAGACCGCCGCGGCCGCGGGGAAGCGCGTGGCGGCGTCGTTCGGCTGGGGCGCGCTCATCGGCATCGTCGGGCCGTTCGCGGCGGTGCTCGTGCTGGCGTCGATCCTCGGCGTGCCACTCGGCTTCACGATGCTCTCGGCGCTCAACGTGCTCGCCCCCATCGGCTACGTCACCGCGTCGTTGATCATCGGTCGGCTGTTCGTGAGGGGACGGTCCAACGGCGCCCGCATCGGCGCCTTCTTCGCCGGCTTCGGGATCCTGCGCCTGCTCGCGTTGATCCCGGGCCTGGGGCTGCTCGTGTGGTTCGTCGCGTGCGTCTATGGCCTCGGCGCCGCGAGCATGGCCGCGTGGTACGGCGGTCACCGCATGCGCGACACCCCCGATGCCCCACCGCCGACCGACGCCCCGCCGCTCGACGCGCCGCCGCCCCCGCCGGAGCCCGATCCCGAGCCCGATCCGATCGACACGCCCATAGGCTGACGCGGCATGGAGCGATCCCTGCTCGGCATCCTCGCCACCTTCCGCGACGAGGGCTTCACCTACGACTTCGCCACCCGTGCGGGCGGGATGGTCGAGTGCGGGCAGTGCCACGTACCGCACCGCGCCGACACGCTGGAGCTGCACCGCCTCGAGCGCCTCGAGGGCGACTCTGATCCGTCGGAGATGCTGGCGGTGTGCGCGGTGTCGTGCCCCAACTGCGGCATCAGGGGCTCGCTCGTGCTCAGCTTCGGCCCCGAGTCCACTCGCGAAGACGACGAGGTGCTCGAGCTGCTCGACGACGCCCGCCACTAACGGGCCAGCGCGCGCTCCGCCCAGTCGTGCCAGGTCTCGGGCACATCAGCGTCGTCGCGAAGCCCGAGAAGGAACTCTCGCGACGCGCCGTGCATGCTCCGGCCGAGCTCGCCGATCGTGATGCCCGCGGCGCGTGACGGCTCCGGGACGATCGCGTCGCCCGCACCGACGTCGCCCTCCTCCACGATGCGGAAGTACGCACCGAAACGGGCAGCGTTCTCGAAGCGGTCCACGAAGGCCGCGTCGCCCATCCGCATCCCGAGCTTGAAGCACGGCAGGCGCGGCTGCGCGGCCTGCAGCACCGTGCTCCCGATCCGCCAGCTTGACCCGATCACCAGGTCGTCGAGCGCGAGCCCGCGCACCGTGAGGTTCTCGCCGAACGTCGCCACGTCGATCGCATTCCCGAGCTCGCGCGCCCACCAGTCGTAGTCCTCGACCGCGTACGCGTACACCGCCTTGTCGGGACCACCGTGGACGCGGCGGTCGGCCTGGTCGTCGCCGTCGAGGTTCACCCCCCTCACCGCGACCCGGCCGGCGACCGGCACCTTCCAGATCCCGGTCTCGACGGTCCGTCCGTGCCACTCGACCGGCCGGATCCCGCCCACGTTCACCGAGACCACCGTCCCCACCGCGGCTCGCTCCACGGCCAGCCAGGCTAGCCAGATGCGGTGACGGTCCTTGCTGTATACAATACTTGTACTATGCAATCACACTCGGCGGACGCGGTCGTCGTCGACGCGGTGCTCCGAGCCTCCCGGGTCCTCGTCTCGGTGGCGGTCCGGTCACTGGCCACGGTCGACGACGAGGTCACCCTTCCCCAGTACCGGGCGCTGGTCGTGCTCGCCAGCCGGGGGCCGCAACGGCCCACCACGCTCGCGGAAGCGCTCGCCGTCCACCCGTCGACCATCACCCGTCTGTGCGATCGGCTGGTCGCGCAACGACTCGTGCGGCGAGGCGAATCCGCGGTGAACCGTCGCGAGGTGACCATCACGCTCACGCCGAAGGGGCGCCGGCTCGTCGATGCCGTCACCGACCGACGGCGCGCCGAGATCGGCGAGATCGTGGCTCGCATCCCGGCGCGCGAACGCACGCCCATGGTGCACGCCCTGCACTCGCTCGGCGAAGCAGCCGACGAGCCGAACGACGCCGACTGGTTCCTCGGCGACACCGGCGATCAGACCTGAGATGGGGTTCGTCTCTCATGCCGTTCGCCGGTCGCAGGCACGACGCACCGCGTACCTCGCGGGCATCGCCGCGCTCCTCGGCGTCGCTGGCGGCGGCGCGGCCTGGGTGCTCGTGCACCTCATCGGCTTGATCACGAACGTCGTGTTGTTCCATCAGTTCGGCTGGGATCTGCCCTCGTTCGCCGACTTCCACCCCGGGCCCATCCTGTTGCTCGAGGCCGCGGCCGGGGGACTGATCGTCGCGCTGCTCGCCAAGTGGTCACCGGTGATCAAGGGTCACGGCATTCCCGAGGCCATGGAGGCCGTGCTCACCCGTCAGAGCCGGATCGCGCCGCGTGCCGCCGTCGCCAAGCCGGCCTCCGCCGCGGTGGCGATCGGCACCGGTGGGCCGTTCGGCGCCGAGGGACCGATCATCGTCACCGGCGGCGCGATGGGTTCACTCATCGGCCAGCTGATCCGCGTGACCCCGTCGGAACGCAAGATCCTGCTCGCGTGCGGTGCCGCCGCGGGGATGGCGGCGACGTTCGGCGCGCCGCTCGCCGCGGTGGTGCTGGCGATCGAGCTCCTGCTGTTCGAGTACTCCCACCGCGCGTTCGTACCGCTGGTGGTGGCGGCGAGCGTCGCCGGTGCCATGCACGCGCTGCTCTTCAGCCCCGGGCCGTTGTTCCACGTGCCGACCCACAACTACGCCGGGCTCGACAGCTTGCCCGTGTTCGCGCTCGTCGGGATCTCGTGCGGGCTGCTCGCGGTGGTCATCTGCAAGGGGCTCTTCCTCCTGGAAGGCGGGTTCCGGCGGCTGCCGATCCCCGACTTCTGGCACCCGGTCATCGGCGCCCTGGGCTTCGCGTGCGTCGGCCTGGTGGTCCCGCGTGCACTGGGGGTGGGCTACGACAGCATCAACGACGTGCTCGCCGACCGGCTCGCGATCGGGGTGCTGGCGTTGCTGCTCGTCGGCAAGCTCCTCGCGTGGTGGATCGCCCTGGGCTCGGGGACGTCGGGAGGCACGCTCGCGCCGATCCTGCTCATCAGCGGCTGCTTCGGGAGCCTCCTCGGTGCGCTCGTCAACGAGGTCGTTCCCGGGCTGCACCTGTCGCCCGGCGCGGTCGCGCTCGTCGCCATGGCCGCCACGTTCGGCGCCGCGACGCGCGCCACCTTCACCGCCATCGTGTTCGCGTTCGAGCTCACCGCGCGACTACCGCGCGATCCTGCCGATCATGCTCGCCGCGGTCATCGCCGACCTCGTCGCGGGCGCGCTGCTCGACCACGGGCTGATGACCGAGAAGCTCTCACGGCGCGGTCTCCACGTACCGCTCGACTACGCGCCGGACCACCTGCAGTCGACTCGTGTCGACGCGGCCATGACCCACCCGGTGACCGTGCTCGCCGCCTCCGACCTGGTCGCCGACGGCCGCCGTCGGATCAACGGGACCTCCCACAGCGCGTTCCCGCTCGTCGACGACGATCGCCGGTGCGTGGGCATCGTCTCCCGCAGCGACCTGCTCGGCGCGGACGCCACGCCCGACGCGCCACTGTCGGACATCGGCAGCCCCGCCGTGATCACCGTCGAGCCCGACGACACCCTGTTGACCGCGCTCGAGCGGATCGTGGAGGAGGAGGTCGAGCACCTTCCGGTCGTCGATCGCGACCGCCGCATCGTGGGCATGTGCACGCGTACCGACATCCTGCGAGCCCGCCACGGGCACCGGGCGGCGGAGCAGCAGCAGACCGGATGGCACACCCGCTGGCGTCGGCGATCCGAGCCCTCAGGCTGACGCAGCTCCGACATCCAGACGCCCCGAGGGCAACGGATCACTTCTCGGGGTGACGAACCGACATGAGCTCGGAAGTGGTGTGAACCGCCGGCGCTTGCTGGCGATCCCCCAGATCCTGCTGTTCGGCGGGATGCTGGTCATGCTCGTCGTGCACCCGAACGCGATCACGTCGGGCGTGCAGAGCACCCGGGCCCTGGTCGTGAACGGGCTGCTGCTCGCCGGTTGGCTGCTGCTCTCGCTCGTCGTCGTCCCGCGCGTGATCAAGAGCGCGACGTGGGATGCCGTCCTGCTGAGTGCCGGTCGCGGTCGCGGCCATCGTCGTGCTCGTCGTGCCCACGCTCCGCAACGAGAGGGTCGTCGAGGAGTTCCCCGCCGCGGTCGCCGAGCCCACCACTCCCCCGACCACGGTGCCCGGTGCGCCGCCGACGACCGCGCCGGCGGCGCCGGTGAGGATCTCGACCGGCGAACTGCGCGGGATCGACCACGACGCCTCGGGAACCGCGTCGATCTTCCGTCGCGCCGACGGGAGCGCGGTCGTCGCGCTCGAGGCCATCGACATCGAACCGGGCCCGGATTACCGTGTGATCGTCGTCCCTGGCGCCGACCAGGAGAGCCCGGGCGACGGACTCGAACTCGACGGTCTCCGAGGGAACCAGGGCACGCAGTACTACGAGGTGCCATCCGGAACCGACCCCGGCGACGGGTGGACGGTGCTCATCTGGTGCCGGGCGTTCGGTGTGCCCGTCGCCAACGCCAGCCAAGCGGCAGTCTGAGACAGGAGAGCCACATGTTCATCCAGGTGATCAGCGGCAAGGTGACCGACGTCGAGGCGATGGAGCGTCTGTCGGATCGTTGGGAGCAGGAGCTCAGGCCCGGCGCCAAGGGGTTCCTCGGCGTGACCCAGGGCGTCACCGACGACGGGCGGTTCGTCGTGATGGCCCGCTTCGAGTCGGCCGAGGCTGCGGCCAGGAACAGCGAACGTCCTGAGCAGGGCCAGTGGTTCGCCGAGGTCGAGAAGGTCGTCGAGGACGTCACCTTCCACGACTGCTCACGCGTGGAGACCCTGTTCGGCGGGGGCAAGAACGAGGCCACCTTCGTTCAAGTCATGCAGGGACGGGTCAAGGACCGGGCCAAGGCTGACGTGATGTTCACCCGGGCCGCCGAGGCGGAGAAGGTCCTCGGCGGTGCGCGCCCGGACGTCATCGGTGAGGTCGTCGCCATCCACGACGACGGCGACGGCTACACCGACGCCGTCTACTTCTCCTCCGAAGCGGAGGCCCGCGCCAACGAGGCGAAGCCGATGCCGGCCGAGGCCCAACAGATGATGCAGGAGTTCGAGAACGCACTCGAGACGACCGAGTACCTCGATCTCAAGCGTCTTCACATCGCCTGACGGCACCGGCGCGCCGGGGGCTCTCCAACCGGGCGGTCGCCCGGCGCGGGTCGCGTCGGGTCAGCTCCCGGATGCCGGGGGGTCGATGGTCACCGTCACCACCAGGTCGAGGTTGTCCGCCGGCGGTGCGAGGTCGGGCGGACGGGCCGAGGTCTGGGCCGAGCAGTTGCCTTCGGCATCCATGATCGCGACTGTCGTCGGCGAGATCTGCGCGGCGTGGTTCCCGTCGGACGCGTATCGGGTCGACCCGCAGGTGTCGTCCTGGAGGAAGACCCGCAGCAGCACGGCCGTGCTGAACGTGGGCAACACGCCGGTCCCGAGTGAACCGCCGCACGGTTCCCCCTGCCGGGTCGAGCCGACGACTGCCGTGCTGGTGGTCGACTCGTCGAGTTGCACCACGTACCCGAACTGGAGGGTGTTGCAGGCGCCGTCGGAAGCGCCGCTCAGCGTGACCGTCGAACCGAGCGGGACGATGAAGACACCGCCGCCCGCGACCGCGAACACACCACCGGTGAGCGCGAAGTCGGAGCATGCCTGCTCGTCGACGAACGTCTGGCCGGCCGCGCCCACCAACTGGGTCCAGCCGCCCGCCATACAACGCGGATCACTCGGAGGCGGCGGCGGCGGAGGGGGCGGAGGGGGTACGTCCTGCGTCGCGCCGGTCGGGTCGGCCGACTGCGCCGTTGCGGTGATGGTCGTCGTCGGGCCGGTCGTGGACGACGTGGACGCTCCGGTCAGCGACGGGGGCAGGTCACCGAGACCGAGTCCTTTCCCTGCCAACTGATCGAGTTGGAGATTCGCGATGACGAAGGCATTGGCCGCGAGTTCTTCACGGGTGTACGACCGGGGCGCCCCGAGGACGTCGCCAGTGGAAGTCACGCCGGTCGCGGGCGTGAGGCTCGCGGCGATCCGCCCGTCGTCGTCACCGACACGAAGTCGACGACGTCGATGACGCTGCAGACCCGCGCGGATTCGGGGCCGGAGCACGAGAACGCGAACGCCGTGCCCTCCACGGCCGCGGTCGTGCCGCCCCCGCGCACCTCGAACGATCCGGTCTCGCTCACCTTGGCAGCACGGCTCCAGGTCTCCCCGGCCGTCAGCGCCCCGCGGGTCTGGCGCCCGCCCTGCTCCTCGGTCAGCCGCTCGATCGTGTACTCGGTGGACGCACCCAGGCGGGTCAGCGACCCGTCGGTGTAGTCCACCTCGAGCATGCCCGTCTGATCCGATCGCACCGCGTCGCCCTCGCGCAGCTTCTGCCCATCGCGAGCAGTGCGGAACGTCGTCGCGCCGGCGCGGCGGATCTCGCCGCCCGGCTGCAGGATGCGGAGCGTCGCAGAGGGCTTCGTCGCTGCCTGGCGCCCGGCGGCTGCCGCCACGTCATGGCTCCCGCTCGAACTGTCGACGGCCCACACCATGCCGGCCACGAGCAAGCCCGTCAGCAGCACCAACACCAGCGCGAGCGCGCCGAGATCGGACCGGCGCCCCCGCTGCCCGCGTCGCGCGTTCACGGTCTCAACGGGCTCGAGGGAGCGGGATCATAGGTCGCAGCGACACGGTGGTAGATGATACCGGCCAAACCACCTCGTCTTTTCCAGCGCTGCGTTACGCCCATCACCGCCGTCGGACGCGTCCATCACGCGCCAGACACCGTGCGCCCGCGCCAGGACGGAACCGGCGCAGCCCTACCATGGCGCCCCGATGCAAACGGCCGTCGTACTCGCCGTGGCGGCCTGGAACCGCTGGCTCCTGGCGTTCTCCATCACCGCGATCGTGGTGCTGGCGGGCGGGGTCATCGCCCGGAACGTGGTCAGCCGGCTCGCGAACGCTCCGGAGCCGACCGAGGATGCCGAGGGTCGTCGGGCCGCGATGCGTCGCCGCGCCGGCGGTCTGCTTGCGCTCGGGCCGCTGGTCGGGCTCGCGTTCGCGCCGACGGCCGGAAGGCTCACCATCGTGCTCGCGCTCGCCGGCGCAGGTCTCGCGGCGTTCGGCATGGTCATCGAACGGAGCGTGCACTCCGACGGTCTGGCGCTGGCCGGCGTCTCGGCGGCGGCGGCGGTCGCGGTGGCGGCCGGCGGGGAGTTCGGCCCGACCGGGGTGCACGCGCTCGACGTGGCGTGCGCGTTCGTGCTCGTGGTCGGAGTCACCAAGGCGGTCGACGGGATCGGGAGAGTTGACGGTCTCGCGGCGGAGACCGGCGCGGTGGCGATGCTGGCACTGTTCGCGATCGCCGGCTTCGCGCGACAGGACGGTCTCGCCACCGTGCTCATCGCGACCGCGGCGGCGTGCATCGCGTTCCTGGCGTTCAACCTGCGCCCGGCGTCGCTGTTCCTGGGCCGCGGCGGTCGTCTCCTCATCGGCTTCGTCGTCGGGCTCGGCGCGCTCGACGGTGCACCCCTCGCCCGGCGCCGGGCGTGCGCTGGCGACACCGATCATCCTGCTCGCGATCTTCTGGTTCGACGCCCTGGTCGTGGTGTTCAGCCGCCTGCGCCGCCGCCATTCGCTGCTCCACCACCGGCCCGACCATCTCGTCGACCGGTTCGCCGCTCTCGGATGGAGCCCGCGCGCCATGGTGGGGACGTTGTTCCTCGCCCAGGTCGGGCTCGGCGGCGTCGCCCTGTTCACCGCCCGGGCGGTGCTCCCGGTGTGGTTCGGCTTCGCCCTCTCGGCCGTCGTCGTGCTCGCGCTCGCGGTCGAGGTGGCACGTGCCCGACTCGAGCGCGACCGGGCCAAGGGGCTTCCGTGGTACGTGAGAATTGGTGTCGTCGTCATCGTGGTCGCGACCGTGGCCGCAATGGCACCGCTCGCGTTCGCGGCCCGCGACACGGTCGACCTGATGCAGGCCGGGCGGCGCGCCGCGACCGACGGACTGTCCGCCGCGCGCGACGGTGACACCGCCACCGCACAGCGCCAGTTCGACGAAGCAGCACGGGAGTTCGCGCGGGCACGCGACAAGCTCGACTCGCCGACGTTGTCGGGCGGTCTCGCGGTGCCGTTCGTCGCGTCCAATGTCAGGGCCGCGCGGACGCTTTCACACATCGGCACCGATCTCGCGGTGGCCGGTGCGTCCATCACCGCGGCGGTCAACCCCGACGCGCTCCAGGTCGTCGACGGCACGCTGCCGCTCGGCGAGGTGAGCAAGGTCACGCCGGAGCTGGAGCGGGGTTCGGCCGCGCTCACGCGCGCCCTCGCCGACCTGGAGGAGATCCAAGGCGACCCGTACCTCCTCTCACAGGTCGACGAGGCGCTCGGCAAGGTGCACGTGCAACTCGCGCGGGCGGAGGGCGAGGCACGACGGGCGGCGTCGGCAGCGAGGCTCGCGCCGGCGATCTTCGGTGGTGACGGAGCCCGTCGGTACCTCCTCGTGGTGCAGAACAACGCGGAGTCTCGGGCGACGGGCGGCTTCATCGGCAACTACGCGGTGATCACCACCGTCGCAGGCAAGGTCGACGTCGGTGACATGATCCGCTCGGGCGTCTGGAACGCTGCGGTGCGTGCCGACCCGAACGCACGGCTGGTGGCGCCCCTCGACTACCTGCGCCGCTACACCCAGTTCTCGCCGAAGACGACCATCCAGAACATCAACATGTCGCCCGACTTCCCCAGTGTGAGCGAAGCGTTGATGAGCTTGTCGACCGCGGCCGGCGTCGGGCCGGTCGACGGCGTGATGTCGGTCGATCCGGCCGGCCTCGCGGCGCTGCTCGAGCTGTCGGGACCGGTGACGGTGGATTCGTGGCCGACACCCATCGACGCCGGCAACGTCCTGGACGTCACGCTGCGGGATGCCTACGCGGTGTACGGCGACGACAGCACGTTGCGGGTCGACTTCCTCGGTGACGTCGCCAAGGCCGCCGTCGACCAGGCCACCTCGGGTTCGCTCGGCAAGCCCGCGGATCTGGCAAAGGTCTTGGGCAAGGCCGCACACGAAGGTCACCTGACCCTGGCGTTCGCGCGTCCCGAGGAACAGCGCGTCGCCGAGGAGCTCGGCATCGCCCAGGAGATGCGGCCGGTGCGCTCCGACTCCATCGCGGTCACGTCGTCGAATGCCGGCGGCAACAAGATCGACTACTACATGAAGCGCACGGTCGACTACCGCGTGAAGCTCGTTCCCGACGTCGACGGCCGCCAAGCGCGCGCAACGGCCGACTTCTCCGCCCAGTTCGACAACACCGCGCCGGCGGCGGGACTCCCCTCGTACGTCATCGGTCCCTTCGACGGCCGATTCGTGGCCGGCGAGAGCCGGTCGTACGTGTCGATGTACTCACCGTTGGAGTTCACCCGGGCGAGCGTCGACGCCGTGCCGACCGCAGTCGCCCCCGGACGCGAGCGTGACCGCAACGTGTACTCGTTGTTCCTGAGCCAGCTGTCGATGACGAAGAAGACGATGGCCGTCCACCTCGACGGCGACGTGAAGCTGCACGGTGGCTGGTACGCGCTCGAGGTCCGGCACCAACCCACGCTCATCCCCGACACCGTCAACCTCTCGGTGAAGGTGGCCAACGGCTGGAAGATCGATCGTGCGCCCGGGCTGACGATCACATCACCCCAGGAAGCGACCAAGACCGCGTCACTCGAGAAGACGACGACCTACCGCGTGCACCTCGTGCCGGACGCGAGCGATCTCGACCTCTGGGAACGGCTCGAGGCCGGCGCCTGAGCGACGGCGTTGCCCGTCAGACGGCCACACCGGGCGCGGCCTCGCCGGCGAGCAGCGCCTGATCTTCGGCGAGGCGCTGCACGAGGCTCCGCACCGCGGCGACGTCGACGTCTCCGAGGTGCTCCGCCAGCTCGGCGACCGTCCACGGCTCGGCGAGCAGGTACCACACCGCGGCGTCGGGTCCGGTCAGGGTGATCACCTCGTCGCCCGCGACCGGCAGCAGGAGCACGGCATCGATCGACCGACGCCAGAGGACGTGTGGATGCCGGACGAACCGTGTCACCGTCACCGGCACGTTCCGGATGTCGTGCGATCGGCCCACTCGACGAGCGGTGGCCGTTCGGTGACCGCGAGCGTGTCCCAGGCGGTGATGATCGACTCGGCGACCTTCGCTTCGCAGTCCCACGCGCGCGCGAGCAGGAGGAGGTCGACCAGGTTCGGTCGTTCGCGCAGGACGACCTCGGCGATGTCGCGGAGGTGGATCTGCCGTTCGTCGCGGCCGGGGACTTCGTACGCGCAGAGTTGGAGGAGCCGTTGCGGCATGGCGAGCGCCTGTAGCTCGTATCCCGCGAGCGGGAACCGGTACGCCGGCACCATCACTTCGGCGGTGGGGAACGGCAGCGCGGACACCAGCACCTCGCACCCGTCGTGCGCAAGATCGCCGACGCGCGCCGTCGCCCGCTCGACGTCGGATGCGGCGACGAGCACGTGGACGTCGTCGAGGCCTCGCAGCTCCGCTTCGGTGTAGACCGTGCGCGCCAGCGCGACCGGGCCGAGCACCCGGAGGTCGATGCCGTCGCGGTCGAGGACGTCGACGATCCGGAGCAGCGTCTGCTCCACCCGGAGATCGTGCCGGTACTGCTCGCGGAGCTGCCGCTCGAGCACGCCGCGGGACTCCCGCTCGAGCTCGAGACCGCCGCGCCGGACCACGCCGGCGAGGAGGCCGAGGGTGCCCTGGTGCGCGCAGCAGCGCACCAGGTCCGCGGCATTCGGTCGGCGTCAGCGGATCGCGAGCAAGCTCGTGTGCCGACGACACGCCGGCCGCGGCGATCGCGAGCGCGACCGCTTCCGTGCCCGGTCCGACCATCACCGCAGGCTACGCGGAGGGCTGGTCGATCGTCTTCCCGCCGGCAGTGGCGCCGGGCTCGGACGCGTCGCTCCCGCTCCGTGAGTGCACCCAGACCGTGCGCACCGTGTCCACAGCCACCACGTCGGCGACGAACACGGCCAGGATCGGTGCCACGAGCGGCCATCCGGTGAGCGCGCCGAGCGCCAGCGGACCCGAAGCCAGCACACACACGCCCGCGCCCGACAACACGGCGATGTCGCGACGGCGACGGCCGGGCGCGAAGCGCCACTGACGAACCGCGGTCGCCGCGACCAGGATGACGAGCAGCGCACCCGCCGCCACCGCGACGGCCGCCGCGTCGGTCGCATCGACCGCCCACCACGCGCAGGCCGCCGCCGCGGCCAGCGATGCGGCGGCGAGCACGGCGACGGCGAAGCCCCTCCCGCGGCGCCCACCCCACGGCCCGAGGAACCGGCTCGACCACGGGAGCACACCCCACACCGAGGCCGATCCCACGAGGATCGCGGCGGCCAACAGTGCCCGAGGTCCGGGCGCGCCATGAATCGACCGCGCGAACAGCACTGCGCCGGCGACTGCCGCGACCAGCGGTACCGACCATCCGATCGTCGCGGGCGGCCTCGCCGTCAACACCAGGAACACGATGCCGACGACCGACGCCCCCAGGAGCGTCGCCATCGACCCGTGCGTCGCCGGCGCCACGCCGACGGCGACCGCGAACGAGGCGCCGGCGGCGGCGAGGGCGAGGGCGGCGGTCGCACCGGGCCCGCCACCGGACGCCCACCACGCGCTCGCCGTCGCGAGGACGGCCGCCGTCGCACCCACCGCCACGGCCCACCCGCCCGGGACCAGCACCGCGGCGGCGACGATCGCCACCACGGCGGACGGCGGCACCGGGCGGTCGCGACGAACGCGCGCGTCGGCACCGAGCAGCACCGCGAGCGAGCCCACGGCGATGGCCGTCGCCCCCTCGACCATCGGAGCCAGGGCGGCGAGGACCGCGAGTGCGGCCGCGCACGCACCGGTCGTGCTCGCGAGCAACGGTCCACCGGTGCGACCTTCGGGACGACGCCGCCGACGAACGCCCACGAGCAACGCTTCGGGAACGAACGGCGTCGGCGCGAGCAGCGCCGTCGCCAGCCACGGACTCACTCCGACCGCGAGCAGGCCCGCGACCGCGCCCACCGCAGCGAGCGGGAACGAGAGCAGGTTCACGCCGACGTGCTGGCGCACCGCGACGTGCGTCGGCTCGCCGAGCAGCACCATCAATCCGACTCCGAAACCGCTTTCGACGACGACGTAGGGCACCGCGGCGAGGATGGCGGCCACCACCAACGCAGCCCCGGTCCCACCGCACCACTGTCCCAGGACGTCGAAGGCGGCGACCGCCGCCAGCACCGTCAGCGCCTGGCTCCCCGAGTTGTAGGCCATCCGGACGAACGCGTGGCGCTCCCAGTGCTTCGCGTCGAGGAGACCGACCAGCAGGGCAAGCATCAGCGGTCCGAGCACCGGGCTCGATCCCCGGAACGCAACGATGGCGGCGAAGAGCACCGCCGCGTCGGCGGTGACCCCGACCTCGTTGGCGAAGAACACGAAACGGTTCATGCACAGTGCCAGCGGGATCGCCAGGGCCAGGAAGAGCGTGGTGGGCGGCAGGGGGGCACCGGTACCGACGACGACCACGGTGGCACCGAGCGCGAGCGAGAGGAGCGCGCACGCGTAGACGGCGGCGGCGGCGTACCGGCCGCGCCGGGTGAACGAGCGCGCGGGCTCCGCGCCGTCGCTGCGAGGTGGGACCGCGCTCCGGTGCACGCGACCGTTCACCGCGACGACTCCGACGCCACCCGACCGTGCGCCTCATCGGCGCGGCGCGACGGGTTCCACCCGGCGGCGACCGCCAGCGCGACGGACAGCACCATGACGAGCACCGCCCATGCGTGTCCGGCGGCGAGGCCACGGCCGGCGCCGAGGGCCAGGATGACGGCGAACCCCACCATCGACGCCGCGATCGCGCGCGAGCGCGGCGCGAATCGCCACTGCCGTACTCCGAGCGAGCACGCGGTCGCGACAGAGGTCGCGAGCGCGACTGCCACACCCGCTGCGGCCGTGCGCGGGTCTCCCGGCGGGCAGGCCACCGCGACGACCCCGCTCGTGCACGCGGTGACCGCGATGCCGAGGAGCAACGCGCGACGCGCGCGCACGTGCACCCGCGTCGAGACCCGCGCGACCCACCGGCCCGCCCACGGCGGCGAGCCCCACGTGGCGGCGGCCACCGCGACCACCGCCAGCCATGCGAACGCCAACGGCGCACCACCGGCGCCGACGGTGTGCCACACCACGGCGGTCGCGAACGTCAGCGCAACGAGCGGCGCGCTCCACCCGAACGCGACGAGACGGGCACGTCGCCCGGAGCCGACCGACGCCACCACCACTGCGAACACCGTCGCCGCGCCGAACGCCGCGGGCATGTCGTGTCGCGATCCCACCAGTTCGGACGCACCGACCGCGAGCGCCGTGGCGCCCGCGGCGAGCGAAGAGGCCACGACCACCCGACGAACCGTGCGTACCGGACCCAGCGACCAGGACACCACCGTGCCCGTGACCACGGCGACGACCGCCGACGCCCACACACCTTCGCCTCGGATGACGACGAGGGCTGCCACCACGAGCATCGCGAACAGCGGCGGCACCGCGACGCGTGCGTCGACTTCGAACTCGAGACCGACCAGGACCGCAACCACGACCAGCGCCACCCCTGACGCGAGGTCGGCACCCGGGAGCAGCGGCGCGAGCGCAAGTGCACCGACCGTCCCGACGCCCGCGGCCCAGCCCGCGCGGCGAACGACCTCCCGGCGCGGCGCCGCGCGCGATGACTCGCTCGGGTACGAACGCCATCGGGACCAGTACCAGAGCGAGGGCCCACCATCCGACCGTCATCGCGAGGAAGCCGGCCACCGCACCCACCAGCGCCAGCGGCACCGTCAGGCGGTCGACGCGCAGCATGTGCCCCACTGCGGCACGCCACTCTGCGCCCCGCGCCACCAGCAGGGTGGACGACAGGATCGCGTCGACCGCGGCGAACGCGCACGCACCCAGCAGCGCTGCGGTCAGGTCGACCACGATGGCGCGGGACCCGCCCAGGTGCGCGGCCGCCTCCTGGACGACGAGGAACGTCGCGGTCGCCGAGAGCGCGCAGAAACTTCGGTTTCCCGCGTTGTACGCCATGCGGAGGTACGAACGGCGTTCCCAGTGCGCGACGTCGAGGGGACCCATGAGCAGCGCGACCACGAGTGGACCGAGCCACGGCGCGCTCCCTCGAACGCCGTGACCGCGGCGAGGAGGACGGCCGCTTCCGCGGTGGCCGCCTGCTCGCTCAGGTAGAACACGCTGCGATTGATGCAGAGCGCGGCGATCGACGCGAGGAGGAGCACCGGTCCGATCGGCGGGAGCGAGGCGCCCAGACCGAGGAGTGCCGCACCGATACCCACCGCACTCACGGCGAGCGCCCCCGACAGGAGTCGGACCGGCACGGGATCGCGCGCGCGCCCAGCGCCGGGCGCGACGACACCCGGCTGCTCCGTCGCAGCGCGATCGTCGACGTTCACTCGCGCACGCCCATGTGTGCCGGCCCCCGGGTCCGGCCTGACGGGCCGGCGACGTCGCCCATCGAACGGGGGTTCTCCCCGCACCGATGGGCGTCCCCCGAGAGAGACGCTCGAATCGGACCAATGTCACACCGACGGAGCGCCCAGCAGAGCGGGACGAACGACCGCCTCGAGTAGAGGGTGCTCGGAGTCCTGACCAGCCGCTACGGTGGTGCGCTCCCCCGCCAGGAGTCAGAGGCATGCTCTTCTCACGTCGGAAGCGCGCGGCCGCCGCCCGATCCGCGCCAGCGAGCAACGGCAGTGCCCGTCCGGGCGCCACGGAAGTCAGCGGGCAGGCCGACGAGGCGGTGGTCGGTGCCCTCCTGCCGACGAGACCCCCGAACCTGGCACCGTCGATCGACTCCCCGGCCGCCGCCGAGACGGCTCCACAGCCCGTGGCAGCCGAGCCCGCAGGATCCGGGATCCCGATCGAACCCGTCGCACGGAAGCCGATGGACGTCGGCCTCCCGCCACCAGCCGGCGAAGAGCCCGGCGTCGCCGACCTCGACGAGTTCTTCGCCGCGCTGCGCCAGGTCGTCGACGACTCACTCGCGCGGATGCCGCTCGAGAGCGATCGACCCGAGCCTCGACCGCTCGAGGAAGCCGAACCGCTGGAGAGCGATCCCGAGGCCGACGCCGAACCCCTCGACGGAGCCGGGTCGGATGGCGCGCGGGGTGGTCTCGCAGGGCAACCGGAGCACGCGATCGGGCCCGGCGAGGACCGCGCCGGCGAAATGGTCCTGTCGACGAACGGATCGCAGCTCTCCACCGAGCTCGCCCCGACGACGGCCGAGCTCATCGCCGCGTTGGAGGCCGACCGCGACCGCTGGCGCGAGCGTGCCATCGTCTGGAGAGAACGCGCGATGGGCGGCGACATGCTCGTGAACTCGCTGAACGATCACATGGCGGCGCTGCGGGTCAACCTCGAGGACCTTCGCATGGCGATCCGGGTGATGAGCTCGGCCACACCGGGCTCGAAATCGGCCTCCGAGAGCCGCCCCGCCGTCGCGCCGTCGCCGCTGCGTGACGACGAGGGAACGTAGCCGTCCGAGGCGTGACCCACCGATCGCAGGGTCGTCGTCAGCCCGTGAGCCGTCGAGCCTGCGACCGAAGGTAGATCGCCTCGGCCAGCCCGTCCTCGACCGCGCCCAGATCGTCGATCATCACATCAGGCGTCGCCCACTGCTCGACCTGCGCGCCGATCGCGATCCAATGCCGACTCAGGTCGACGTGGGATTCACCGGGCCGTCGTGCGGCAGTGAAATGCTCCAGGGCTCGAGGGAGCGCTGCCGCGATGGTGCGCAAAGCATCCCGCAATCCGATGACCGGTCGGCGCATGGCTTCGCTCACGGGATCGGGGACGGGGCGCGAAACGGTACCGCCGGTCCCACCGGATGCCGGGGATGCCCGTGGTCAGAACGCGTTCGCCAGTCGTGGCTTCACGCGCTGACCGCCGGCTTCGGATGAGAGCGACGCGACGTACGTCGGTTCGAAGAGCCCGGCCCACGGACCAATGAGGGCGCGATCGCGCCGTTGCGCGCCGGCCCAACCAGCGGCCACGAACGCGGTCGTCGAGGTACCCCGGCTCTCTATCGGCGAGCACCGACGTAGAACACGCTCGTGACCGTCGTCGGATACAGACGGTCGACGTAGTTGGCCATAGCTCGGGCAATCGGCACGAGACGCTCCGGCGCATGGTTGACCGCCACTTGGCCGAACCCGCCGCCGCGCAGGACGGAGAACGACGACCAGTCGCGCAGGAGGAGCTCGATCGCGTCTCGCTTGAACCGGTGGTAGTCCGGATACGTCGATGACGCGTGGTACGGGTACACGTCGAGGAACGTCATGTAGGCACCGCCCCCGGGTCGCAGGACACGATGCATCTCGTTGATGACGCGGTCGGGTCGGGCGACGTGCTCGAGCACATGGCTGCACACGATCGAGCCGACCGAGGCATCACGCAACGGAAGCTCGTGGCCGTCCGCCACGAGGTCCACCCACTTCGACGGACGGACGTCGAGCGCGAGGTACGGCATCGGGGCTCGATCCCGGAGGATCTCCATCTCCTTGCGATACGGCTTCGACGTACCCAAGTCCAGCAGCGGCGCGCTCGAGAGGGTGTCCAGCACGAGTTGTCGCCAGGCGCCGAAGAAGTGCTCCCTGCCGGTCAGGCTCATGCGCCGGAACGTTATCGTCGTCGCTTCTCAGACCCGCTTCCGTCATGCCCTGGCCCCCCAGCGCGCCGCCGCCGGGTTCCACGTACAGTCCCGTGCGTGCGATTGCGCACGGTCACCGCGGCGTCGTGGCCTCCGTTGGCGTGGCTCGCGGTCTGCGACCGACGAGCAGAGAGCGTCACTGCGTTCGTCGGACCTCACGTCGAGGTCGCACAGGACTGGATGTGCGAGGGGATCTGGAACGCGCCCTACGCCGACGGGGACCTGGACCGAACCGACCTCGTCTTCGGGAGCGGGGTGCGGGTCCGCGGCGACACGGTCGTGTTCGTGTCCTCGGGTACGACCGTCGACCGGCTGCACACGTGGGCGGCCGACGGCGGGCACTGCGTGTCCAACTCCCTGCCCTGCCTCCTGGCGTTCGTACGCGGCTCACTCGATCTCTCCTTCGAGCGCTATGACGCCGTCTCCGCCAGCATCAAGAACGGGCTCCGCGCCTATGTGCGGGACTTGCGGACCACTGCCGGGCCCGTACGGCTCACCTACTTCAACAACCTCGTGTGGGACTTCCAGGACTTGTGCGAGGTCGAGAAGCCCCTTCTGCAGCGGGACTTCAGCTCCTACGAGTCGTACCGCGCTTTCTCGACGAGACCATGGAGGGGTTGGCCGCCAACGCTCGGGCACCCGAACGTCGCACACCGCTCGAACTCATGGGGACGCTCTCATCAGGCTACGACTCGCCGACCACGACCGTCCTCGCCAGCCAGGTCGGCTGTCGGCGTGCGTTGGGCTTCGACCGCGCGCGCGGTGGCCGCGACGACAGTGGCGCGCCGATCGCGAAGATCCTCGGGCTCCCGTACCAGGCGGTGAAGTCCACGGCCTGGCGATCGTCCCCGATGGCCGCGGTCCCCTTCCTCGCCGCGCTCACCGCCGGCGGCTCGTCGGTGCCGTTCAAGGGGGCCGAGGCACTCCTGCGGGCAAGGTCGTCTTCACCGGGTTCCACGGCGACAAGGTCTGGGACACCCAGACGCAGGCACTCGGTCCCGACATCGTTCGGAGCGATGCGTCGGGCACGGATCTCTGCGAGTACCGGCTCTGGGTCGGGTTCGTGAACTGTCCGGTGCCCTACTTCGGAGTCCGTCAGATCAGGGACGTCCACGCGATCAGCACCTCGTCCGACCTCGCACCGTGGGACGTCGGGGTGACTACAGCCGGCCGATCTGCCGCCGCATCGTCGAAGAGCGGGCGTGCCGAGGAACCTCTTCGGAGTGTCGAAGAAGGCGGTGGCGCAGCTGATCCTCCGGCCGGCCGACTTCCTGACCCCCGACATGCGACTCGACTACTACCGGTGGTTGTGGCCCCGACGTCGGATGTGGTCGGGCCTCGGCGAAGACCCTCCTGGTGCCCTGACCCACATCCGCATCATCGCCCGGGCTCAGGTGA
>CAVRBG010000014.1:0-49834 GCA_963719245.1 uncultured Actinomycetes bacterium | reverse complement strand
TTCCGCCCGGGCCGCCCGTCGTCGAGGTCCGCAGGAGCTCACACGCCCGCCCGAGCACCCACTCGCCGATCGGCACGATGATGCCGGTCTCCTCGGCGACGCGCAGGAAGTCGACCGGGAGCACCAAGCCCCGCACCGGATGGTCCCAGCGGAGCAGGGCCTCGACCGAGACGCGTTCGTTCCGCTCGAGCTCGAACTGTGGTTGGAAGAGCACCTGCAGCTCGTCCTGGTCGAGCGCGCGCCGCAGCGCACGCTCGGTGAGCAACCGCGAGACCGCCTGCGTGTGCATCGCCTCGTCGAACAGCTCGTGGCGCGCGCCGCCGCGCCGCTTCGCCCGGTACATCGCCGCGTCGGCGTCCTGCAGGAGGTTCGACGCCCGTTCGGACGAGCGGTCGGTGATCGCGATCCCGATGCTCGCCGACACCGTGACCTCGGCCCGCGACAGCACGAACGGGTCGACGAACGCCGCCGCCACGCGGTCGGCCAGCTCGATCGCCTGCTCCTCGCCGCCGAGGTCTTCGCACAACACGACGAACTCGTCGCCGCCGAAGCGGGCGACGGTGTCCTGCCGCCGCACCGTGTTGCCGAGCCGGCGACTGACCGCGATCAACAGCTCGTCGCCCGTCTCGTGCCCGAGCCCGTCGTTCACCAGCTTGAACCGGTCGAGGTCGACGAAGAGCACCGCCACCATCGACTCGTTGTTGCCGTTCGCGAGCCGCGCCAGCGCGTGGGCGAGGCGGTCCTGGGCGAGCGCACGGTTGGGCAGGTCGGTGAGGGTGTCGTGCAGGGCGAGGTGCCCCAGTTCCTTGCTGCGTGCGTCACGGTCGATCGCCACCGCCGCGAGGTCGCGCACGTGTTCGAGGACGGCGAGCTCGTCGGCTTTCGGATCGCGGACGGTGCGGAGGAAGAAGCCGAGCAGCCCCAGGAACTCGCTGCCGTCGGGGCTGCGGATCGGCAACGACCACAGGCCCCGGAGCCCATAGGAGAGGCACAACGCGGTGACGTGCTCGCGCGCACCTTCCGTGGCGAGGTCGCGGATCACGTGCAACTCGGTCGCGCTGAGGAACGCCTCGATGTCCTCGACCGTGGTGTGCTGCCCGACCGCGGCGACGTACGCGGGATCCATGCTCGGTGCGGCCACCGATTCGAGCGTTCCGCTCTCGGGATCGAGCAACCGGATGGAACCGGAGCCGTCGGGCACGTACTCCTCGAGCGCTTCGACGAGGCGGGTGAGGGTCTCGGGCACCGGCGCGCCGGAGAGGATCCGCTCGAGCACGTGGGTCTCGGCCTCGGCGAAGGCGGCTGCGCGCTTCCGGTCGGTGATCTCGCGCAGGTTCCCGACGATGCCGCGGACGGCCGGCTCGGCGAGCTGGTTCGTCCACGTGGCTTCGATCCACCGCCACTCGGTGCCGTCGAAGACCCGGAACTCGGTGGCGACCGGCTGGTCGGGGTGCTCGATCAGCGTCTCGTAGAGCGCGAACGACTGCTCGATCCCGGCGGCGTCCAGGTGGTCGACGAAGCTCGAACCGATCACGTCTTCCGAATTGCTCCCGAAGATGCCGTCCAGCGCGGGGCTCATGTACTTCACCCGGCCTGCCGGCGTGATCACGGTGATGATGTCGGTCGCGTGCTGCACGAGAGCGCGGAACCGGGCTTCGCTCTCACCGAGCACGACGCGCGCCTGGTTCGACTCGTCGACCAGCCGGGTGATGCGCCAGGCGATGCCCAACGCGGCGATGCCCGTGATCGCGGCCAGGACGAAGGCGGTGCTCGATGCCGAGCCGTCGAGGAGCACGACCGCAGGGGCGGCGAACAGCGCGGTCCCGAGGACGACCATCCGGGCGCGCGCGTGCCGGACGATCCCCGTGTCGGCGCCTTCCCAGAGCTCGCGCATCGACGGGTGCATGACCGCGGCGGCGAGCAGGAAGTACGAGATCGGCCACACCGCGTCGAGCGCGCCGCCGTCGCTGTACGCACCGTCGGCGACGAGACGCGTGTACACCGCGTCGCCGATCAACATCAACGCCAGCCCCGCGAGCAACAGCCATGCCGCGGCCGACCATCGGGGCAGCGTGAACACGGCGTGCACGATGACGACGACCAGCAGGATGTCCATGAGCGGATATGCGACGATCGCCAACCGCTCGAGGGTCGGCCCGTTCGTGCTCTCGATGACCGGCGCGATCACCCACTGCCAGAGGATGGCGGACAGCGCGACGGCGACGATGGCGCTGTCGATCAGGGTCTCGCGGACGAGTCGCGACCGGGCCAGGTGGAAGAGCGCGATCGCGAGCACGGGGTAGGCGGCCAGGTAGAGGATGTCGGCGAAGGGATAGCCGTCCGCCCGACCGAAGGCGCGCTGGGCGAGGTCGAACACGACGTCCCCGGCGGCGAACAGGACGAGACCGAGGGCGACGAGCTGCCACGCGCCGCGGCGGCCCGGTTCGTTGCGCAGGATGCCGTAGACCGCGGCGGTCGCGGCCACGAGGGAACAGGCGTCGAACACGAACGACCGGGCGGCACTGGTGGGCAGCAGCAGCGCCAGGAGCGCCACCGCGATCCCGCCCGCGACGAAGCCCCAGATCACCCAGCTGGGGAACGCGGTCGGCTCGGCCGGTGGGGCCGGTTGCCCTGCTCCCTCGGATGATGCGGGCCCAACCGCGACGGTGCTGGTCGTGCTGGTCATGAGGCGGAAACGTTAATCCTGTGACGCTCCGTGAGCAAACGCCACCGACAGTGAGATACCCGGACGGCGGAGGACGGACCGGCGGGGCCTGGGGCAGGCTGGCGAGGACGTCGACGAGGGGGAGCGAGGCCATGGACGAGTTCCGGGACCGGGTGGCAGTGGTCACAGGCGGGGCGAGCGGGATCGGGCGGGCCATGGCGGAGCGCTTCGCCGCCGCCGGCATGCGGCTCGTGCTCGCCGACGTGGAGGAGGAGGCGCTCGCGACCACGGCGGCCGAATTGGCGTCATCGGGCACGCCCGTGCTCGGTGTCCCGGCCGACGTCGCCAGCGCCGGTGACGTCGAGACGGTTCGCGACCGGGCGCTGAGCGCGTTCGGCGCGGTGCACGTGGTCTGCAACAACGCCGGGGTCGGCGGCGGCGGGATCGTCGACGCGCCGCTCGAGCTGTGGCACTGGGTGCTCGGTGTCAACCTGTACGGCGTCGTGCACGGTGTGCACACCTTCCTCCCGCTCCTGCTCGAGCAGGACGAGGGTCACATCGTGAACACCGCGTCGCTCGCCGGTCTCGGCGGCGTCGCGGGCCTCGGGGTGTACTGCACCTCGAAGTTCGCGGTCGTGGGGTTGAGCGAGTCGCTCCACTACGACCTCGCCGCCCGCGGCAGCGCGGTCGGGGTCTCCGTGCTGTGCCCCGGATTCGTGCAGACCCGGATCGGTGACTCCGCGCGCAACGCGCCGCCGTCGCTGTCGGTGTGGCAGGCATCGGGAGATGCCGACACGACCCGCGAGCTGGCGACCGCGCTCACCGCGGCCGGGATCGCGCCGACGGTCGTGGCCGATGCCGTCTTCGACGCGATCGAGGCGCGGACGTTCTTCATCGTGCCCCACGCACACGCGGCGCAGTCGACGACCCGTGCCCGACTCGAGTGGATGGAGGGCGGCGCGCCGCCGCAGATGGATCCGTCGCGCGCGGTGCAGCCCTGACCGACGTCGAGCGTCAGGCGTGAACCGGGGGCCGTCGGTCCACCCAGGGGCGTGCCGCCTCCAGCTGCGCGGCGACCCGGAGGAGGAGGTCCTCCCGGCCGGTGGCGGCGACGAGCTGCACGCCGATCGGCAGGCCGTCGTTCCAGAAGAGCGGCACCGACATCGCCGGCTGGCCGGTCACGTTGAACGGCACCGTGAACGCCGCGTAGGGCGTGGCCGCGAGCAGCGCGCCGTCGGCGTCGTCGCCCCGGATCTCACCGAGCGGCGCCGGCGGCTTGGCCATGGTCGGGGTGAGCAGGAGGTCGAACCCACCGTCGTCGGGATCCCACCACCGCGCCACCCGCCGTGACCACGCTCGCAGCGACTCGACCGCCTCGAGGTAGGCGTCGGCGCTGACCGCGCGACCGAGCTCGGCCTGGGCCCAGGTCAGGGGCTCCACGTCGTCGGGGCCGAGATCCTGGCCTGCCGTCGCGCCGAGCGTTCGGAGGTCGTACGCCGTACTGGCCGCGAGCACGGTGGTGAAGTGCACGAGGAGCGCGAGGTCATCGAGGGTCTCGGGGTACGCGGGTTCGACGACGTGGCCGCACGACTCGAGGAGCAGTGCCGCGTCGTCGGCCGCCGCGGTGCACGCCGCGTCGACCGGCGCCAGGCCGCCCGGCGACGCCGCGGTCATGGTGCCGATGCGGAGGCGTCCGGGGTCGGCACCCACCTCGTCGGCGAACGGGCGCGACGGCGGCGCGGCCGCGTAGGGATCACCGGGAACCGCGCCGGCGATGGCGTCGAGCGCGGCGGCGCTGTCGCGCACCGAGCGGCTCACGACGTGGCGGGCGACCAGCCCGGCCCAGGCCTCACCGGTGCCGGGACCGAGCGACACCCGTCCGCGGGTGGGCTTCAGCCCGAAGAGGGCGCAGGCGCTCGCCGGGATGCGGATCGAACCGCCGCCGTCGCCGGCGTGCGCGAACGGCACCATGCCCGACGCGACCGCCGCCGCGCTCCCACCGCTCGATCCGCCCGGGGACCGGCTCACGTCCCACGGATTGTGCGCGGCGCCGTACGCGTGCGACTCCGTGGTCGGGAGGAGGCCGAGCTCGGGCGTGTTGGTCTTGCCCACGATCACGCACCCGGCGGCGCGGAGCTTGGCGAACAGGTAGGAGTCGTGGTCACCGGTGGCGCCGAGGTCGCGCAGGAGCCGATTGCCCAGGTGGAGCGGTTCCCCGGCCAGCGAACCGTCGAGGTCCTTCACCAGGATCGGGACACCACGGAACGGACCGTCGGGCGCAGCCTCGGCCTCGGCGCGCGCGCGGTCGTCGCGTCGATGGATCACCGCGTTGAGCGTCGGGTTGACGGCATCGATGCGCGCGATCGCGGCGTCGACCAGCTCGCGCGACGAGGCGGTGCCGTCGCGCACCATCGCGGCCTGGGCGGTGGCGTCGAGCCACGCGAGATCGTCGGTCATGGCAGGACGGTAACGCGATGGGTCAGGTCTCGCGCACGACGTCACTCGCGGGCTTGTCGTCGCGCAGCCCACGGTAGCGCGGTGCGCGTAAGACGCCTGCGGTCGTCCATTCGTGGAACGCGACCTCGACCACGACCTCGGGCTCGACCCACACCGGGTTCGGGAGCCGCGGCGTCGCGTCGAACGGGCTCGTCGCGCGTCGGAGCGGACCGAGGCGCGCCTCGAGCCGCGGCGCGCTTGCCGGCGTCGATCCCGGATCCGACGCGCCCGGCGAACCGCAGGGGCCCGGAGTCGCCGCGCCGTTCGTGGTAGCCGACGAGGAGCGAGCCGAGCACGCCCTCGAGGCGGCCGGCGCCGGGGAGCCAGCCGCCCACCACGAGCTCCTGGCCCTGGGTCGGCTTGACCTTCCGCCAGGCGTCGGCGCGCTTGCCCGGGAGGTACGGGCTGTCGAGCCTTTTGGCCACTACGCCCTCCAGGCCCAGGCGTCGGCTCGCGGCCAGGACGTCGGCGCCGCCCGCCACCGCGGTCGGCGGGGTCTGCCAGGCGTCGCCCGCCAGCGCCAGGCGTTCGAGCAGCCGGCGGCGGTCGGTGTAGGGGAGCTCGCACGTCGAGTGGCCGTCGAGCCACAGCACGTCGAAGACCATGTAGGCGACGGCCTGCTCGGCGGCGCGCAGGCGCACCGCGGCCGCCGATCCCGCCTGCATGCGCGGCTGGAGGCGCTCGAACCGGGGGATGCCGTCGTCGTCGAGGGCGACGACCTCGCCGTCGAGCAGGGCGTCGACGTCGCCGAGCGCGGCGCCGAGGCCGGCGAGCTCGGGGAAGCGGGCGGTCGCGTCGTTGCCGGCGCGTGACGTCGCCCACACCGTGCCCTGCTCGACGCCCACCAGCGCCCGCATGCCGTCCCACTTCATCTCGTAGGCCCAGTGGGCGTCGTCGGTCGGCAGGTTCGCCGCGGGGGTGGCGAGCATGGGACGCAGGTCGCGGGGGACACGGGGTCGGGTGACGATGCGCCGAGGGTACCGATCCCGGGCGGGCGCGCTACCGTACGACATTTGTAGGAGTGATCGCTCCAAGAGTGGAGACACCCATGAACGACGTGACTTCGACGACCCCCCGCGAGATCCGCCCCGGCGCCGACTGGGAGCTGGTCGACGCCGGCTACGGCGACGTGAGCTACGAGATCAGCGACGGCATCGCCAAGATCACGATCTGCCGGCCCGAGGTGCGCAACGCCTTCCGCCCGACCACGCTCTTCGAGCTGCAGGACGCCTTCGAGCGGGCCCGCAACGACCCCGCGATCGGGGTGATCGTGCTCACCGGTGAGGGGCCCGACGCCTTCTGCTCGGGTGGTGACCAGCGCATCCGGGGCGACGACGGCTACGTCGGCCCCGACGGCATCGGCCGGCTCAACGTGCTCGACCTGCAGGTGCTCATCCGGCGCGTGCCCAAGCCGGTGGTCGCGATGGTGGCGGGCTACGCGATCGGGGGCGGTCACGTCCTGCACGTGGTGTGCGACCTCACCATCGCCGCCGACAACGCCCGCTTCGGTCAGACCGGTCCGCGCGTCGGGTCGTTCGACGGCGGGTACGGCTCCGGGCTGCTGGCCCGTTCGGTCGGGCAGAAGAAGGCGCGCGAGATCTGGTTCCTCTGCCGGCAGTACGACGCGCAGGCCGCGCTCGACATGGGACTGGTGAACACCGTGGTCCCGCTCGAGGCGCTGGAGGAGGAGACGGTCGCGTGGTGCCGTCAGATGCTCGAGCACAGCCCGCTCGCGTTGCGCATGATCAAGGCGTCGTGCAACGCGGCCGACGACGGTCTCGCCGGGATCCAGCAGCTCGCCGGCGACGCCACGCTCCTCTACTACATGGGTGAGGAGGCGCAGGAGGGCAAGCGCGCGTACCTCGAGAAGCGCAAGCCCGACTTCGACCAGTTCCCCAAGCGCCCGTGACCACCTCCCCCGAACGTTCCTGCGTCGGCACAGGCGAAGATGTCGCCTCTCCCGACGCATGTTGCGAGGGGGGCGGGTGACGTCGTCGTCGTTGTGGGTGCAGGGGGCGCGGCCGCGCACGTTGGGCGCGGCGGTGGCCCCGGTGCTCGTCGGCACCACGGCCGCGGTGGCGGAGGTCGACGGCGTCATCTGGTGGCGCGCCGCGCTGGCGATGGTGGTCGCGCTCGCGCTGCAGGTCGGCGTCAACTACGCCAACGACTACTCCGACGGCGTGCGCGGGACCGACAAGGACCGCAAGGGGCCGGTGCGGCTCACGGCGACGGGGCTGGCGACGCCGGGCGCGGTGAAGCGCGCCGCGTTCCTCGCCTTCGGTGTGGCCGCGGTGGCGGGACTCGTGCTCTCGCTCGTCGTCGAGCCGTGGTTGCTGCTGGTCGGGGTCGCCGCCATCGCCGCGGCCTGGCTCTACACCGGCGGTCCGAAGCCGTACGGCTACCTCGGCCTGGGCGAGCTCATGGTGCTGGTGTTCTTCGGGTTCGTGGCGACGGTCGGCTCCGCGTACGTGCAGATCGAGGAGGTGCCGAGCGCGGCGTGGTGGGGATCGCTGGTCGTGGGGTTGCTGGCCTGCGCGATCCTCGTCGCCAACAACGTGCGCGACATCCCGACCGACGCGGTCACCGGCAAGCGCACCCTCGCGGTGCGGGTCGGTGCGACCGCGGCGCGGCGCCTGTTCGTCGCCTGCTACGTGGGATCGTTCCTCGCGGTGATCGCGATCGGGGTCTCGCAACCCTGGGCACTCCTCGGCCTGCTCGCGCTGCCGCTCGCGGTCGCGCCGGTGCGCACGATCCTGACCCGCACCGACCCACCGTCGCTGGTCGCGGTGCTCGTGCAGACGTCGAAGCTCGAACTCGTGGTCGCGGTGCTCGTGAGCGTCGGCCTGTGCCTCTCCTGAACGAGCGTCGCCTGCGCCTCGGGGGTCGGCTCGTCACCCTCGTGCACGGGCCGGCGGGCTGGGGTGAGTGCTCCCCGCTCGCGGGCTACCCGAGCGACCCGCGGTGCTGCCGCGCCGCGGCCGACGAGGCCGCCCGCGACGGCTTCCCGCCCGCGCACCGCGACACCATTCCCGTGAACGCGCTCGTCGACGGCCCGTTCTCCGTGCAGGACGTGCGCGGCTACCCGGCGGTCAAGGTGAAGGTGCGCGACGCGGCGGGTGTCGCGCTGGTCGGCGCGGTGCGCGACGCGGTCGGCCCGGGTGTGGCCCTGCGCGTCGACGCCAACGGCGCGTGGGACGTCGACACCGCGATCACGATGATCGCGCGCCTGGCGCGCTACGACCTCGAGTACGTCGAGCAGCCGGTCGCGACGCTGGACGACCTGGCGCGGGTCCGCCGCCTGGTCGACGTACCGGTCGCCGCCGACGAGTGCATCCGTTCGCTCGACGACGCCCGTCGGCTGCACACTCTCGACGCTGCCGACGTGATCGTGCTCAAGCAGCAACCGCTCGGCGGCGTGCGGGCCGCGCTCGAGGTCGCCGAGGCCGCGGGCGTCCATGCGGTCGTGAGCTCGATGATGGAGACGTCGGTGGGCATCGCGGCCGGCGTGGCGCTCGCCGCCGCGCTCCCGGACCTGTCGTACGCGTGCGGTCTCGCCACCCTCGGGGCGCTCCCGGGCGACGTGACCCACACGCCCCTCGCGCCCGTCGCCGGCGTGCTGCCCGTCCGCACCGTCGCACCCGACGACGACCTGCTCGCGCGCTACGAGGACCAGGAGGCGAGCAGGTGAGCGACCGCCTCGGGCTGCTCGAGGTGGCATGCGTGCCCGGCTCCCTCGATCACCTCGACGCGGACGTCGGGAATCGAGGCGGCCATGCGATGAGCGATGGCGACGTACTTCGCGTCGAGCTCCCCGACGATCAGCAGCACCGGCATGCGCAGCTCGCCCAGTCGTTCCCAGTTCGACGGCTGCGCACCCTGGCCCAGCACGCGCAGCTGGTACGTGAGGTACTCGACCGTGTTGCGGGCGCGACGCGGACTCGATCCCCGACTGGTCGCGTCCAAGGGTGGCGAAGAGAGGCTGCGCGAGCCAACGTTCGAGGAACGCGTCGACGCCGTCGCGCTCGATCTCCTGCGCGAGGAGCTCGTCGGCCTCGCGCCGTGCGGCTCGTTCCGCCGGATCCGCGATCCCGGGCGACGCGCTCACCAACACCAGTCGGTGCACCACCTCGGGCCGGTCGAGCGCGAGCTGCAGGCACAGGCGGCCGCCCTGCGAGTAGCCGACGTAGTCGGTGCGCTCGAGCCGATGCTCGGTCTCGAGCGTCGTGGTCGCCCGTCCGAGCTCGGCGGCGGCGGCGGCGAAGTCGTCCCCGAGGGGTGCACCCGCGAGGGTGTGCCCGGCACCGTGCGCCAGGTGCTTCGTCACGCCCGTCCAGCCGTCGCCGGTCTGCGTGAAGCCATCCACGAACCGCCAACACTCGGTGCCCACAGGAAGAGTGTCCCATGACCCGCGACGCCACCACGGCCTTCGCCCGCACGCTCGTCGACGAGTGGGTGCGCCACGGCGTCACCGACGCCTGCCTCGCGCCGGGATCGCGCTCGGCGCCGCTCGCGCTCGCGCTCGCCGGCGACGAGCGCGTGCGAGTCCACGTGTTCCTCGACGAACGCTCGGCGGCGTTCTTCGCCGTCGGACTGGCGCGCGGCAGTGGGCGTCCCGCCCCGGTGCTGTGCACCTCGGGTACCGCGGCGGCGAACCTCCACCCCGCGGTCCTCGAAGCGCACCACGGGCGGGTCCCGATGATCGTGTGCACCGCGGACCGTCCCCCGGAGCTGCGCGACGCCGGCGCCGGCCAGACCGTCGACCAGCTGAAGCTCTACGGCGACGCGGTGCGGTGGTTCCACGACGCCAACGTGCCCACCGACCACCCCGGCGCCGGTGCCGCGTGGCGCGCCCTCGCCTCCCGTTCGGTGGCCGAGGCGTCCGGTGGTCCGGCTGGACCGGTCCACCTCAACCTCCCGTTCCGCGAGCCGTTGGTGCCCACCGGCGACGAGCTCGTCGACGCGCCCGGTCGCTCCGACGACCGTCCGTGGACCGCGCACGCACCCGGCGTCCTCGCGCCGTCGGTCGAGATGCTCGATGCCCTCGCGCACCTCGTCGCCGACCGGCCCCGGGGGTTGGTGGTGGCCGGTTGGGGCGCCGGGGTCCGCCCCACGACGCTGTTGAGGTTCGCCGAGGTGGCCGGCTGGCCGGTCCTCGCCGACCCGTTGTCGAACCTGCGCGTCCCCGGCACGATCGCGACCTACGACCCTCTGCTCCGCGTGGACGGCTTCGGTGACGCGCACCGGCCGGACGTCGTGCTCCGCATCGGCGCACCGACCACCAACAAGGTCGCGGTGCAGTGGCTCGGTCCCGACCTCGACCAGGTGCTCATCGATCCCGACGACGTGTGGCTCGATCCGCAGCACGCGGCGAGCGGCCGGATGGTGGCCGATCCCGAGCTGCTGCTCGGTGCGTTGGCCGACGCGGTCGATGTGATGGTCGACGACGAGTGGGTCGCACGCTGGAGCACCGCCGACACGCGGGCGCGCGCCGCGATCGACGAGCTGATCGACGGGTGGAGCGAGCCGTTCGAGGGTCGCGTCGCCCGCGACGTGGTCGGGTCATTGCCGGGAGGCACGGCGCTGGTCGTCGCGTCGAGCATGCCGGTGCGCGACGTCGAGAGCTTCGCCCGGGCGCGGGAGGGCGTCACCTTCCACGCCAACCGTGGCGTCAACGGCATCGACGGCTTCGTGTCGACCGCGCTCGGGATCGCGACCGGCGCCGACGCGCCGACCGTCGCCCTGGTCGGGGATCTCGCCTTCCTGCACGACGCCAACGGACTGCTCGGCGCCGCCGACCGTGGTGTCGACCTGACCGTCGTCGTGGTCGACAACGACGGCGGCGGGATCTTCTCGTTCCTGCCCCAGGCCGAGCTGCCCGACCACTTCGAGACGCTGTTCGGGACCCCGCACGGGATCGACCTCGGCGCGCTCGCCGCGGTGCACGGGCTCCCGGTGACCGAAGTGGGCGAGGCCGCGGGCGTCGGACCGGCGGTGCACTCGGCGGTCGACGCCGGCGGCGTGCAGGTCGTGCACGTCCGCACCGACCGCGCCACCAACGTCACCCGCCACCGCGAGGTCTGGGCCGCGGTGACGGATTCATTGTCGGCTTGACGACGTCAGGCGTCGTCAGACCGACACTGAACCGGAGTGGCGCGTCAACGCAGTTGGTCGGCGGCGCGCAGGAGCAGGTCGAGGTGACCGTCGGGCCACCGGGCGTCGTCACGCAGTGGGTTCAGCGCGACGGCGTCGGCACCCACGTCGCGCCACCGCGTCACGTGCTGGCCCACGCGGTCCAGGCGGTCGGCCCGCAGCCGCACGTGCCCTTCGAGGCCGAGCGCGTCGGCGTCGCGGTCGGCGTCGCGCGCGGCCGCGCGCACCTCCTGCCAGCCGGCCTCGAACCCGTGCCCGGGCTGGAGCTGCGGCATCGGCAGCCAGCCGTCGGCGAGGCGACCGACCCGCGCCAACGCGCGCGGATCGGTGCCGCTCCCGATCCAGATCGGCACCGTGCGGGTCGGGAGCGGCGCGAGCCCGGCCGCCTCGATGGTGTCGGTGGCTCCCGCGTGGTCGAGCGTGGGCTCCGACCACAAGCGCCGTAGCAGCGGGATCTGCTCGTCGAGCCGCGCGGCGCGGGTCGAGAACTCCACGCCGAGGGCCTCATACTCGACCGCGTTCCACCCGATGCCCACGCCGAGGCGGATGCGGCCCGGCGCGAGCAGATCGAGCGTGGCCACCTGCTTCGCCACCAACGCGGTCTGGCGCTGCGGGAGCACGAGCACGTCGGTGACGAACTCCATGGTGCACGCCCGGGCGAGGAACGCGAAGAGCACGAGTGGTTCGAGGAACGGGTCGCGATGGTCGTAGAAGCCGTCCCAGTCGGCGCGGGTGAGCGAGTCCGCGCCGAGCACGTGGTCGTACACCAGCAGGTGGTCGTACCCGGCGGCTTCGAGCCGCTGCACGTACGCGACGACCTCGTCGGGGTCGACGCGCCCGAACTCGGCTTGCGGGAAGACGGTGCCGAGACGCACGCTGCTTGCTCCTCGTCCTGCGGGTCCGGACCGGTCCGGAGCCGGCCGGAGGTTCGCTCGCTGGAATCCTGGCACGACCTCTTCGAGCTCGCGGATTCACTGTCGGTTCGAGCACGCCAGGCGTCGTCAAGCCGACAATGAATCGGAGAGTGCGGAGGCCGATCGCGTCAGGGCCGTACGAGAGCCCGCAGCATCGGTTCGAGCTTGGCCTGGGTCTCGGCCCATTCGGCGTCGGGTTCCGAACCGGCGACGATGCCGGCGCCGGCGACGAGGCGCGCCCGGGCGCCATCGAGCTCGGCCCCGCGCAGGGCGATGGCCCACTCGCCGTCGCCGTGCGCATCCACCCACCCGACCGGCCCCGCGTAGCGCCCGCGATCGAATCCCTCGAGCGCGCGGATGGCGTCGAGTGCGGCGTCCCGCGGCGTCCCGCCGACCGCGGGCGTCGGGTGGAGGAGGCGCGCCACGTCCAGCGCGCTGGGCGCCGGCTCGTGCAGCTCGCCGCGGATCGGCGTGGCGAGGTGGGCGACGGGCCCGAACACCGCGACCTCGGGCGTCGTCGCCACCGTGAGGTCGTCGCAGCGCGGCTCGAGCGCGTCGACGATGCCGTCGACGACGAACCGGTGCTCCTGGGTGTCCTTCACCGACGCGGCCAGCGCGAGCAGCGCCTCGTCGCTGTCGGCGATGGTCGTGCCCGCGACCGGACGTGACTCGACGACGGCGCCGGTGCGGCGGACGAGCAGCTCGGGACTGGCGCCGACGAATCCCTCGCTGGCGTAGACGAACGAGCCCGGCTGGCTGGCGACGAGCCCGCGCACGATCTCGCGCGCGTCGAACGGCGTGTCGGCCTCGATCAGCACCTCACGCGCCAGCACGACCTTCTCGAGATCGCCCCGTCCGATCGCGTCGAGCGCTCGTTCCACTGCGACTCGCCACTCGCCACGGGAACGCGGTGCCGCGACGGTGAAGCGCGTCGGCGGCACGACCTCCGGGTCGACGTCGCGACGGGAGGGCCCGATCTCGGTGAGCCAGGCGCGACCGTCGAGCGCGCCGAACACGCGGGCGGGGATCACCAGCTCGCCGTCGGCGTCGGGGTCGAACGGCAGCGCACCCACCGCGATCGCGCCGGTTCCCGGGAGCCCGACCGCGTCGTCGACGGCGACCGCGGCGAGGACGGCGGCGGCGTCGGCGGGTGCGAGGCGCGCCGCCACGCCCGACGTGACGATCCGGGTGCGGTGGTGCAACCACGCGAACCCGCCCGGGTCGAACTCCTCGAACGGATCGGTGTTCGGGTCGACCTCGCGGGTGACCGCGTGCAGTTGCGGCGGCGCGTTCGTGGTGGTCACGAGCGCGTCCCCGCCAGGAGCAGCACCGATCCACCGGTGAGGGCGGTGTGCCGGACGTCGCGGAACCCGGCGCGGGTGAGGCGCTCGACGAGCTCGGGTGCCGGCGGCAGGTACGCGGTGCTCTTCGGGAGGTAGCGGTAGGCCTCGGCATCGTGGGCGATCACCCGGCCGAGCAGGGGCACGGCACCCCGGAACCACACCGCGTTGCCGGCGCGCATGACGGGGTTGGTGGGAACGGTGGCATCGACCGCGGCGAAGCGGGCGCCCGGCTGCAGCACGCGCGCGCACTCGGCGAACACCGCGTCGAGATCGACGAAGTTGCGGAGCGCGAAGCCGCACGTGAGGCCACCGACGCTGGCGTCGGCCACCGGGAGGCGGGCGCCGTCGGCCCGTACGAGCGGAGCGTCGACCTGCGCGGCCGCGAGCATCCCGGCGGAGAAGTCGAGCCCCACCGGCGTGCATCCGCGCGCGGCGAGGTCGCGGCACAGGTCGCCGGTACCGCACGCAAGGTCGAGGACGAGCGCACCGGGCGCGGCGCCCAGCTCGTCGACGGTGCGTTGCCGCCACTTCCGGTCGAGCCCGAGCGAGATGATCCGGTTCATGCGGTCGTACCGCGGGGCGAGGCGGTCGAACATGCCCTCGACCGCGTCGTGCTTGGCCTCGCCCTGCGGGAGCGTGCCGTCGCGACCGAGCACCGGCGTGTTCACTGCGCGCGCTCCCAACCCGGTTCCTCGCGTGCGGCCGCCAGCTCGGTCGGGTCGCCGACCGCTTCGAGGTGCTCCTGCGCGACCTCGAGCAGGACGCTGCGGAAGTGGTTGGCCACGAGCGTCGTGGCGGTGGGGAGCAGCGTGCGGAAGGCCTCGACGAGACGCTCGGCCTTCTCGTCGTCGGTCAGCTCGCTCTGCTGGATCGGATGGCGGATGTGCGTGTCGAACATCTCGACCGCATCGGCCGCGATCGCCCGGGTGGCGTCGTGGTGCCGGCGCGCCAGGGCCAGGAGATCAGGAAGCGGGAACCCGGCCTCGAGGAGCCGGAGCCCGGCCCGCAGCACGTCGGCGTCGGCGTCGGTGTAGCCCGACGCACCACCGCGTTGCTGCGCGACGATGAGGCCCTCGCGCGCGACCGCGTCGAGCAGCGGGGCGGGCACGCCGACGCGTGCCGCGAGGTCGTCGAGGGAGAGCAGCTCGGCGTCGCCCGCCTGCGCGCCGGCGACCGCGGCGGCGAGGGGCGCGTCGGCGGCGGCGAGCTCCCCGGCCACCAACCTCCGGATCACCGCCAGCGAGAAGCCCTGTCGCTGGAGCTCCTTGATGCGCTGCAACCGCTCGACGTGGTCGGCGCCGTACCAGGCGATCCGCCCCTGCCGGCGGGGCGGGGGCAGCAACTGCCGCTTCTGGTAGAAGCGGATGGTGTCGACGGACACGTCGGCCTGCCGGGCGAGCTCCTCGACCCGGATGACGGCGGGGTCCGCGGTTCCCATGAGCGCTGATTCTAGGAGCAGTTGCTCCCGGAATCACACCGCAGGCGGGACGGTGGGCTCCACCACCCCGGGGCGAGGCCGGAGCTCGACGTCGCCGGTGCCCGGATCCGCCGCGGTCATGACCGTGTCGCCCAGCGCGTCGGCGGCGTCGGGGCGCAGCATCCGCCACGCGAGGAGCAACAGTCCCAGGAGCACCGCGGCACCGGCCGTGGTCGCCCGCAGCCCGATCTCGTCGGCGATCGCCCCCTGCACGACGCTCCCGATCGGATAGAGCGCGCCGATCAGCATCATGAGCACGCTGACCACCCGGCCCCGCAACGCCGCCGGCGCGCGGAGCTGCGCGATCGTCGTGAAGCTCGACAGCGAGCCCAGGTAGAGGAACCCGACCACGAAGATGGCGACGATCGCGAGCGCGAGCACCGGTGCGAGCGCGTACGCGACCAACGCGAACGGTAGCGCGCCGAGGATGACCAGCATGGTGCGGCGGACGCCGAAGCGCGCGAACAAGCCGGCGAGGCTCAGCGCCATGCACACGGCGCCGATTCCCTGCGCGGTCACCAGCGCCGCGGTCCCGAACTTCTCGTCGTCGAACACCTTGAGCGCGACGGCGGGGATCAGCGCGATGAACGGCGCGGCCAACAACGAGTTGAGCGCCATGCACCCGACGACGAAGCGCAGCGCCGGATCGCCGCGCACGAAGCGCGCACCTTCCCGGATCGAGCGCAGGATCGACGTGCCGTCCGTGGGCGACGGCCGGGGGAGACGGAACGACGCGATCACGGCGAACACCGCGAAGAAGCTCAGCGTGTTGATCAGGAACGCGAGCTCGTAGCCGCCGAGGCCGATGACCAACCCGGCGAGTGCCGGACCGATCACGCGCCCGAGGTTCCACTGCGCCGACGAGAGCGCGACCGCGCCGGGCACGTCCTCTCGGGGCACGAGGTCGGGGAGCATCGCCTGGAACGCGGGGAAGCCGATCGCGTTCGCGCAGCCCGCACCCAGCACGAGCAGCGTGACCAGGCCCGGGCTCGGATTGCCGACGCTGGCCGCGAGGGTCAGCAGCCCGGCGAAGAGGATCTGGAACGACGTGGTGGCGAGCAGGAGGGTGCGGCGGGGGAGGCGGTCGGCGAGCGCGCCGCCCAGCGGTGCGAGCAACGCGGTCGGCACGAACCCGGCGGCGGCGACCAGTCCCGCCCAGCCGGCCTGCCCCGTCGCCGTGGTGACGAGGATCCCGACCCCGACCGCCTCCATCCACGTCCCGATGTTCGAGACGAAGGCCCCGGCCCAGAGCAGCGCGAAACGTCGGTGCCGGAACGGGCCGAACGCGCTGGAGAGGTCCACCTTCCGCGACGGTACCCGTCTACTCCACGAGATCGGTCGGGCGGGCGACGAAGCGCGCCAGCACGAGACGATCGGGATCCAGATCGCCGTCGGCCCAGTCGTACGCCGCGATCTGGGCGCGGCTCCGGCGCCCGGTGAGCGCGCGCACGAATTCGAACCGGGTCGTCCGCAGCGTCGCCACGGGCGCGCCCGTGCCGAACGTCGACGCGCCGTCGCCGCGCTCGACGCACAGCGCGCCCGCGCCGGAGCGGTCGAGCTCGGTGCCGAGCGACGCCCCGACGGAGAGGAAGCTCAGCATCACCGCATCCGAATCGCGCGCGCCGGGTGTGCCCAACGCACCGCGGATGTCGTGCTCGTGGGTGACGGCATCGGACAGGAGCCGGCCGGACGCCGGGCCGAGCTGATCGGCCATCGCCTCGACCGCCGTCCCGTGCTCGTTCCACTCGGCCAGGAGCTCCTCCGTCGTGCGACCGCGGCGCTCGCTCACCTGTCGCGCCGTCCACTCGTCGGTGCCCACCCCCTCGAGGTTGCCCTGCACGATGTCGGTGGTGACCCCGGTGAGGTGCGCGAGGAGATCGCCGACCGTCCACCCGGGGGTGGCGGGTGCGACGGTGTCGACGTCAGCCCCGGCGACGAGCCCGTTCACACGCTCCCGGATGCCGCGGTACGCGTCACCGATCTCACCCATGCGTTCCTCCGTCCCCCGTTGCCGCGAGCCCGAGGCTACCGACACCGATCGGCGGTAGCGTGGGCTTCCCGCGACGGAAACAGCTCGAGCGACTGAGGTGGCGAGATGGAAACCCGCAGTGTGGGCAGCCTCGAGGTGTCGGTCGCCGGCCTCGGGTGCAACAACTTCGGCATGCGCATCGACGAGGACGCCTCGAAGGCGGTCGTCGACGCCGCGCTCGACGCCGGCATCAACCACTTCGACACCGCCGACATCTACGGCAAGGGCCGCTCGGAGGAGTTCCTCGGTCGCGCTCTCGGCCGGCGCCGGAGCGACGCCGTGATCACCACGAAGGTCGGGATGGGCGTGCCCGAGGGAGAGGCGGCGGCCGGCGAGGAGCGCGTCACCCGGGTGTGTGACGAGAGCCTCGCCCGGCTCGGCACCGATTGCATCGACCTCTACCTCCTGCACCAACCCGATCCGATGACGCCGATCGGTGAGACCCTCTCGGCGTTCGCCAAGCTCGTCGCCGCCGGCAAGGTCCGCGAGATCGGCTGCTCCAACTTCTCCGGCGCCCAACTCGAAGAGGCCGAGACGGTGGCCAAGGAGCTCGGCGTGCCGCGCTTCGTGAACGTGCAGAACGACTTCAGCCTGCTCAACCGCTCGGTGGAAACCGACGTCATCCCGGTGTGCGAACGACTCGATGTCGTGCTCATGCCCTACTTCCCGTTGGCCAGCGGGGTGCTCACGGGCAAGTACCGCAAGGGCCAGGCGCACCCCGAGGGTTCGCGGCTCGCGGCGTGGGGGCCCATGGCCGACCAGTTCGCCAGCGACGAGAAGCTCGACGTCGTCGAGCGCCTGCTCGAGTACGCCGAGGCGCACGGTCACACGCTGCCCGAGCTCGCGCTCTCGTGGCTGGCCGGGACCCCGACCGTCGGCAGCGTGATCGCGGGCGCGACGTCGCCCGAGCAGGTGCGCGCCAACGCCGCGGCCACCACCGCGTGGGCGCTGACGCCCGACGAGCGCGCCGAGATCGGCGCGCTGGCGCGCGTCGGCGGCTGAGACCGGAGGCGGCACATCACCGGCGTCGCCACGATCGACCTCGCGCCCGGACCCCTCGCCGATCTCGGCGGTGCGCCGTGCGGTCGACTGTTGGCCGCGCTCGACGATCTGGGCGACGATCCTCCCCGCGCGTTGCTCGTGCGGGCACCTGACGGGCTCGGCGCGACCGAACCGCGCGTGCCCACCCCGGCCGGGCTCCGTGATCCCGCCGCGCTCCTCGCGTCGTTCCCCGCTCCCACCGTCGCGATGTGGAACGGCCCCGCGGTCGGCGCGGGCGCCGAGCTCGTGCTGGCGGCGGACCTTCGGATCGTCGGTCCCGACGCGTCGATGGCCTTCCCCGAGGTCGGGTTGGGTGAGCTCCCGTGCTGGGGCGGAACCCAACGGCTCACGCGTGCCGGCGGGGTGGCGTTGGCGCTGCGCATGCTCGTGGTCGGTGACGCGGTTGACGCGCACGGGCTCGAACGTTGCGGGCTCGCACTGCTCGCCGACGATCCCGACGTGCTCGCCGGGGCGTTGGCCACCCGGCTCGCGGCCGGTGCGCCCCGCGCGGAGGCGGCCGCCCGCGACGCCGTCCAGCGTGGCCGCGACCTCACGCTCGCCGACGCGCTCCGGCTCGAGTCCGACCTCAACCTCCTGATCTCGACCACGACCGATCGCGCCGAAGGCATCGCGGCCTTCTTCGAGAAACGTCCGCCGCGGTTCACCGGCTCGTGAAGGCCGACTGCGTGTCCCGCGCCGGCGTCGCGACCGCGGGTCGCGCGCTGCGTCGCGCTGGCGGATCGGCTCGGGCAGGCCGTCCCCGCGGAGGCCCGGATCGGCGCCGACCTCAGCGAGCGTTCGGCACAGGCGCGGGTGTGGCCCGAGCGCGCCGCGCTCCTCCCGACCGCCGACGGCTGGGTGCATCCGGGCCCTCCCACCGTCTGGGCGACGTTCGCCGACCTGGTGGCGACGCTGGGCGCGCCCGTGCCCGAGGTGGGTGCGCGCTTCGCAGACCTCACATCGCTGTCCGCCGCCGCGATCGACGCCGAGGCGGCCGCGTGGATGCTGCCGGCGGCGGCGGTGCGACGCGATCCCGCGCCGGCCGACCGCATGCCCGAGGTGGGCCGAGCCCGGCTCGCGGGCGCCACCGTCGTCGTGCTCGGCACCGCGTGGGCGGCGCCGCTCGTCGGCCGCGTGGTCTCCGACCTCGGCGCGCTCGTCATCCGGGTCGAGCATCCGGGGCGTCCCGATCCCTTCCCGCTCCACGACCGCCTCGTCGCCGGCCAGGCACGTCTCGGCCTCGATCTCGGCGCCGCGTCCGACCGCGACGCGCTGCGGGGTCTGCTCGCGGGCGCCGACGTGTTGGTCGACGGCCATCCGCCGCGGGTGCTCGCCAACGCCGGACTCGGTGACGACACCCTGCGGTCCGAGGCGCCGCGGCTCTCGGTGCTGCGCGTCGCCGCCTTCGTCGACGGCGACCGCCCCGGGTACGGGCCCGCGGCCGAGGCGCGCGGGGGCTGGGCGGCGCGCCACGATCCGCCGCGGCTGGGGCGTTCGTCGGTGGCCGATCCGGTCGCGGGGCTGCTGGGCGTGCTGCACGTCGTCGAGCTGCTCACGGCCGGCGCGCCCGGCGGTCGCGGTCGGGTGTCGCTCGAAGGCGCCGTCGGCTACCTGCTCGCACGGGAGCGGTCGGGTGACTGACGAGCGATTGCGCGTGGAGCGCCGCGACGCGGTCGTCGAGATCGTGTTCGACCACCCACCCATCAACATCTACGACGTCGCCACACGAGACGCCCTGTGCGAGGTGCTCGCCGCGGTCATCGCCGATCCCGACGTGCGCGTCGTCCTGTTCACCGCGACCGGCGACCACTTCTCCGCCGGCGCCGACCTCAAGGAGTTCGGTACCGCGCCGTCGGTGTTCGCGATGCGCGACGCCCGGTGGGGCCGCGACGTCTGGGGTCTGCTGCGCGCGGTGCCGGTGCCGATGGTCGCGTCGATGCAGGGAAACGCGGTCGGGTTCGGCTTCGAGCTCGCGCTGCAATGCGACGTGCGGGTCGCGGCCGACGACTGCGTGGTCGCGCTGCCCGAAGCGCGCGTCGGCATGCTTCCCGCCGGTGGTGCGAGTCAGACGTTGCCCCGGGTCGTGGGGACGAGCGCGGCGCTGATGGCCGTGATCACGGGGGATCGCATTCCCGCCGCGGATGCGCTGGCCCGGGGATTCGTCGACGAGGTGGTGCCGCGCGCGGCCCTGCGGGGCCGGACCGACGAGCTCGTCGCACACCTCGCGGCACGGCCGGCGGCAGCGGTTCGCGCCGCCAAGGTCGCGGTCTGGGCCGCGCTCGACCTCCCACTCGAGGTCGGGCTCGCCCGGGAAGCCGACCTCGCGACCGCGTTGCGCGTCCCGAGCTGAGTGCCGTGCCCGTCGACTGGTCCGCACTCGTCGCGCCGGAGTCCACCGCGCTGCTCCTGATGGAGCTGAAGCGCCTGACGGTGGGGGACCGGCGGGGTGAGAACGACCCGGGTGCCCCGGGAGCGCCGCTGGGGCACGCCGGTGACGAGATGGGCCTGGTCGATGCGGTCGCCCGCCTCGCGCGTGGTGCGCGCGCGAGCGCGATTCCCGTCGTGCACTGCACGTCGGCGTTCCGTCCCGACGGTGTGGGGTCCCCGGCGAACGCGCCGATCCTCGCGAGCGCGCTCCGTCACCGGCATCAGCTGCTCGAGGGCTCGCCGAACGCGGAACCCGCGATCGAGCTGCTGGAGCCCGGCGACCTGCGCTCGGTGCGCTTCCACGGCGTCGCGCCGTTCATCGGGACCGACCTCGACCCGCAGCTGCGCGCGGGGCGTGACCACGGTCGTGCTCGTCGGCGGCTCGCTCAACGTCGGCATCGTCGGCGCGGCGGTGGAGGCCGTCGACCTCGGGTACCGCGTGGTGGTCCCGCGAGACGGAGTCGTGGGCGTACCGGCCGACTACGTCGCCGACATGTTCGAGCACACCCTGCGACTCCTCGCCTGGCTGACCACCGTCGACGAGTTGCTCGCGACCTGGTCGTAGGCACGACGGGAGCCTCAGGGGCCTAGCCTCCGGGGATGCCCACACAGCAGGGAATCGTCGGCCCGGTGCCCCCCGGCAACGATCCGGAGGAGTACGACAAGCTCCGTCGTCGTGTGCTCTGGAAGATGCCGAGCGGCCTGTACGTGCTCGGCTCCCGCGCCGGCGAGCGCCGCAACGGCATGACCATGAACTGGGTCACCCAGCTCTCGTTCGATCCGAAGCTGGTCGGCGTCAGCGTCGAGCGCGAGGCGTTCACCCACGAGCTGGTGTCGGAGGGTGGCGTCTTCTCGGTGAACCTCGTGGCGCAGGACGACCGCGCCATCGTGCGGAAGTTCACGAAGCCGGTCGAGGTCGACCTCGAGGCGCGCACGCTCAACGGGTTCCTGTTCCACGACGGCGCCACCGGCGCACCCATCCTCGACCAGGCGGTCGCGTACCTCGACTGTGAGGTCCGCCAGGTCGTCGAGGTCGGTGGGCACACGCTGTTCCTCGGGGAGGTCGTCGATTGCGCCTTCCAGCTCGACGAGGACACGCCGGTGCTCGCGATGAGTGACACGCGCATGAATTACCGGGGGTTGACCCGAGCCGGATCGGAGATGCTCCGAGTACGCTCCGGCGATCACGTCCGGTGCGTGGACGATGCAGCGAAGCCGTGCCCGGAGGGCGGGACGGCGTAGCGGAATCGACCAATTGTATGGGGGAGATCGGCACGATGATGCAGTCGACCATGCAGGACTTCCCGCTGACCGTCGGCATGATCTTCCGCCACGGTCGCACCGTCCATCACGCCAGCGAGATCGTGACCTTCCAGGGCGACGGCAGCAAGCACACGTCGTTCGCCGACGTCGCCGAGCGCGCCGACCGCCTGGCGGTCGCGTTGCAGGGCCTGGGCATCGGCGAGGGCGACCGCGTCGGCACCTTCATGTGGAACACCCAGGAGCACATGGAGGCGTACTTCGCCATCCCGTGCCTCGGGGCGGTGCTCCACACGTTGAACCTGCGGCTGTTCCCCGAGCAGCTCGCGTGGATCATCAACCACGCCGAGGACCGCGTGATCATCGTCGACGACAACATCGTGCCCCTGTTGGCCCGCGTCGCCGGCGAATGTCCCTCGGTCGAGGCGTACGTCGTCGTGGGCGACGGCGACGCGTCGGCGCTCACCGACGCTGCCCCGCACGCGAAGCTGCTGCGCTACGAGGAGCTGCTGGCGGCGAGCGACCCGACCGGGTTCGAGTACCCCGAGGTCGACGAACGCGCGGCCGCCGCCATGTGTTACACGAGCGGCACGACCGGCAACCCGAAGGGTGTCGTCTACTCGCACCGCTCCACGTACCTGCACTCGATCTCGACGGGAACGGGCGCGGTCGTGGCGTACGACCCCAACGACCGCATCCTGCCGATCGTTCCGATGTTCCACGCCAACGCGTGGGGCACGCCGTACGCAGCCTGGCTCGCCGGTGCCGACCTCCTCATGCCGGGTCGGTTCCTCCAGCCCGAACCGCTGGCGCGCTTCGTCGCCGAGGAGCCGGTCACCTCCGCGTGCGCGGTCCCGACCATCTGGGCCGACCTGCTGCGCTACGCCGACGACCACGACGTCGACTTCTCGCGGTTGCGCCACGTCACCTGCGGCGGCGCCGCGGTGCCGCGCGCGCTGATGGAGCGGTTCCAGGAACGGTTCGGCGTCCGCATCCTCCAGGGGTGGGGCATGACCGAGACGAGTCCGCTCGCCGCGGTGGGCCACCCGCCGCGCGGGGTCGAGCCCGGCACCAAGGAGGATCTCGACTGGCGCGCGCTGACCGGGCGCATCATCCCCGGCGTCGAGCTGCGCATCGTCGACGACGGCGGTGTCGTCCTCCCGTGGGACGGCGACGCAGTCGGCGAGATCCAGGTCCGCGGCCCCTGGGTGACCGCCTCCTACTACCGCGATCCCGCGCCGGAGAAATTCGACGACGGCTGGCTGCGCACCGGCGACATCGCCAGCGTCACGCCCGACGGATACATCAAGATCAGCGACCGCTCGAAGGACGTCATCAAGTCGGGCGGGGAGTGGATCTCGTCGGTCGAGCTCGAAGGTCACCTGATGGCGCATGCCGACGTCGTGGAAGCCGCGGTGATCGCGGTCCCCGACCCGCGGTGGGACGAGCGTCCGCTGGCGTGCGTTGTGCTCAAGGACGGCTCGTCGGCCACCGCGGCCGACCTCTGCGAGTTCCTCGCCGGGCACGTCGCGAAGTGGCAGCTCCCGGAGCGCTGGACGTTCATCGCCGAGGTCCCGAAGACGAGCGTCGGGAAGTTCGACAAGAAGGTGCTCCGCGGCCAGTACGCCGACGAGGCACTGACCGTGGAGGAGTTGCGGTAGCTCCCTCCGATCGGCTCCGACGATGACCACGACGCTTGCCGCGTCGGTGTTCCAGCGACTGGGCGACGAGCTCTGGCTGCTCGTCCCTGCGTTCTTCTTCGCGCTCCTCGCCGAGCGCGCTCATCGGGCGCGTCCTCGGCGTGCGCCGCTCCTTCGCCGCGACCGTCGTCTCGGGCACCGCCGGGTGGGTCATCGGCGCGGTCGTCGCCATCTGGATCGCGTCCGACACCAAGCCGGCGTCCGACGGCTTCAGTCGCAACCTCTTCCTGTTCTCACTGCTCGGCGCGATGGCGGCGGCGGTGTGGCTCGAGTTCCTCGCCCGGCCGGGGATCGTGATGCGGGCGCAGACGGGCCTGCAATCGGTGCCGCACCCGGTCCGGTCGTTGCAGCGGCGCGGGCGGCGCGTGCAGCGCTACGCGGAAATCACGCGCATCGCGGTGCGCCACGGGCTCGGCCCGTCCCTCGGGCTCGGGCGCAAGGACGAGGTCGAGGCCGCGGCCGACCGGCCGCCCGTGCGCCGCCTGCGCCTCGCGCTCGAGGAATGCGGGGGCATGTTCGTGAAGCTCGGGCAGGTCCTCTCCACCCGCACCGACCTCATCTCGCCCCAGGCCGCCGCCGAGCTGGGCATGCTCCAGGACCACGTCCGCCCGGCGCCGCGCGACGCCATCGCCGAGGTGCTGGAGGAGGAGCTGGAGGCCCCGCTCCCCGAGATCTTCCCCGGGTTCGACTGGCAGCCGGTGGCGGCGGCGTCGATCGGCCAGGTGTACCGGGCGCAGCTGCCCGACGGCTCGCGGGTCGTGGTCAAGGTGCAACGACCGGGGATCGACGAGTCCGTGCGCGTCGACCTCTCGGTGCTCGAAGAGCTCGGCCACGTCGTCGAGACCCGCACCTCGTGGGGCCACGAGTACCGGGTCGACGACCTCGTCGCCGAGTTCTCGGCGCGTCTGCGGGAGGAGCTCGACTACCGGATCGAGGCGCGCAACGCGCACGCCATCGCCTCGACCATGCCCGCCGACGCGCACATCCGCGTGCCCTACGTGTACGAGGACCTCAGCACGTCGCGTGTCCTCGTGATGGAGTGGCTCGACGGGGCCAGCGTCCGCGAGGTCGACTGGGGCACCACGCGCGTCGCCGACCGCGTGGCGCTCGCCGACTCGTTGTTGCGCACCTTCCTCGAGCAGATGTTGCAGGAGGGTGTGTTCCACGCCGACCCGCATCCGGGCAACGTCATGCTGCTGGCCGACGGCCATCTCGCGCTCATCGACTTCGGTGCCGCCGGGCGTCTCGACCCGGTGCAGCAGGCCGCCTTGCGCGACCTGATGGCCGGGATCAGCCGTCGTGACGCCGACGCCGTCGTGCAGGCGGTGTTGCAGGTCGCGAGCCTGCGGCGCGGGGTCGACGTCAACGACTTCGAGCGCGCCCTCGCGCGCTTCATGGGCCAACACCTGGCGCCGGGCTCGCAGCCCGACGCCGCGATGTTCAACGCCATGCTGCGCCTGATGTTCGACTACGGCATCACCATGCCCGCGGAGTGGAGCACGTTCTTCCGCGGCGCTGATCGTGCTCGAGGGCACGCTCACCACGATTGCTCCCGGCTACTCGGTGATCGACGCCGCCGAGAGCATCGCCGCGAAATGGGTCCGCAGCCTGATCAACCCGAGCTCGATGCAACAGGCCGTGCGCGACGAGCTGCTGCGCACGGTCCCCATGCTCCGCCGGCTCCCGCGCCACATCGACCGGGCGTTCACGAGCCTCGAGCGTGACGGGTTGCGCGTCCGGGTCACCCACTTCTCGGACGAGCACGACGAGCGCTTCGTCTCCAAGCTCGTGAACCGGCTCGTCCTGGCGTTCCTCGCCGGCGCCATCGGACTCGTGTCGGTGGGCCTCATCGCGATCGAAGGCGGTCCGGCGTTCTCCGCCTCGACCTCGTTGTTCCGGGTGTTCGGCTACTTCGGCCTCTTCTGCGCCACCGTGCTGTCGATGCGCGTGATCGTCGCCGTCCTCCGCGACGGCCTCAACTGACCTGCGAAGCTCCCCTGACCACGCCTCGTAGGGAAATAGCTGCGTTGGGTGAGATTTTCCCGGATCGGGCGTATCCCGTGCCGGTGACCGGGCGTTGATGGGGGTGAGCGCGCTCGGACCCGTCCCCACCCATCACCCGTTCCGGCGGCCGTCCCCTGGAGGGTCGACCCTTGCGTCATCACGACCACACTCCCGAAGACCCTGCCCGGCGACGCCGGTTCCGGGGCTTCGCCCTCGTGCTGGCGCCGCTCGCGCTCGCCGGCGTCGTGATGGCCGGCACCGCCGGCTCGGCATCCGCCGACGTCCTCCCGTTGCCGATCCCCGTCCCGATCCAGCTGCCGCCCCTTCCGGTGCCTCTGCCCCCGCTGCCGGTGCCGCAGCTCCCGGTCCCTGCCCCGCTGACCACCGTGGACCCGACGGTGCAAGCCAACCTGTGCGGGAACGGCGTGGGTGTGCTCGGGAGCGGGACCGGGCCGAACTGCTCGGGTTCCCAGACCGCGCCCCCGCCGACGAGTGACGGGGCGGGGCTCGTCGACGTCAGCCCGACCGTTCAGGCCGACCTGTGCGGCACCGGCGTCGGCGTGTTCGGCATCGGATCGACCGCGACCTGCGACTCGACCCAGAGCGCAGCCACCTCGGATGGTGGGCTCCGCGCCGGTGCCCTCCCGTCGGTGCAGCTGGGGGTCTGTGGGAACGGCGTGGGCGTGCTCGGCTCGGGCACGACCGCCGAGTGCTCGAACTCGTCGAGCAGCGGTGGCGGCTCCAACGGTGGCTCCAACGGCGGTTCGAACCGCGGCTCCGGTGGTGCCAGCGGCCTCGGCAGCACCGGACTCCCCGTGGTCGGTGGCATCGCCACCGAGGCGGCGCTGAACAGCCTCCTCGGAGCGAACACCCTGCCCTTCACGCGTGGCGACACCCTGGTGACGGCGCTGGCGGGCCTGACCGTCGCCGGGATCGGGGCCGGAATGTTGCGTCTGCGGCGGTTCGGGTACACCCGGTGAATGCTGGGGTCGCCGGGAGGCCGGCGTGACGACGACTGCGGCGCTCGTGTGCGCTGACCTCAAGCGTCCCCTGGTCGACGCCGATCTCGCGAGGGTGGCTCCTCGCCGCACTTCCGAGGTCGGCGTCGACGCCGCGTTCGCCGACGCCCTTGCCGCGGCGTTGGAACACGCGCCGTGGGCCTGCCACTGGCTCTACGGCGCCTACGCCGGCCGCGTGTTCGGCTACCTCCGGGCCCAGGGCGCAGCGGAGCCCGAAGACCTCACCAGCGAGGTCTTCCTGCGGGTGTTCGACCGTCTGGCGCAATTCTCCGGCGACGAGGTGCAGTTCCGGTCGTGGCTCTTCACGATCGCCCACCGCATCCTCATCGACGACGCCCGTCGCCGTCAGCGCCGTCCCCAGACCATCGCGCTGGTGGCACAGGCCGAGACCTACGCCGCCGGCGACGTCGAGCAGGAGGCCATCACCAACGTCGGCACCGAGTGGGCCGACGCACTGGTGGCGTCGCTCCCGCCCGACCAGCGAGCGGTGGTGGCACTGCGGGTGACCGCGGATCTCCCGCTCGAGCAGGTCGCGAGCATCCTCGGCAAGCGGGTCGGTGCGGTCAAGGCGTTGCAGCACCGCGCGCTCGCCGCACTTCGGCGACGGTGCGAGGAGGCCCCCGCATGAGCTCCACCGACGTGCTCGAACTTCTCGTCGACCGGTACGCGAGCGTGCCCGCACCGGCACCGAGCGCGGAGCTGGCGGCCCGGATGGACGCCGGGTGGGTCGGCGCCCGCGCCGGCGAAGACGACCACGGCGCCGTGGTCGTGCCGTTCGTCGCCCCCCGACGGGTCCGGCTGCGTTACCTCGTGGCCGCGACGGTCGCCACCTTCGTCGCCTTCAGCGGGCTCGCGGTGGCCGGCGCGCTGCCGGATCCCGTCCAACGCGGCGTCGCGTCGGTGGTGTCGCACCTCGGCATCGACCTGCCGACCCCGGACTCGTCGACACCGTCGCACCCGGGCTCCGGCGACGGGGGCAACCCCTCGAACCCGGGTTCCGACGGGTCCTCGCCTTCCGGAGGATCGCCGTCGGGCGGCGGTGGTGGATCATCGAACGGGCCGTCGTCGGGCGCCGCGACCACGACCTTGCCCGGGCCCACCGGGACGGTCGGCGGGCTCGACGTCATCCCGACGGTGCCGCCGACCACGCTGCCCCAGGGGCTCGATCTCCCGCCGCTGACCGTGCCGGAATTGACCGTCCCTCCTCTGACGATCCCCGACACCCTCACGCTGCCCCCGATCCTCGGCCTCCCGCCGATCGTGCTGCCCCTGCCGCCGATCACCATCCCGACCCTGCCGCCCCTGCAGCTTCCCGGCCTCTGAGGTCACGCGCTGCGCCGCGGTCGACGACACCCGACGTGAGTCTTGGGTGAGGCCGTATCCAGGAGCCCGCTCCGTGCGTTGTGGAGTCGGGCGGGGGCTCGGCGGCTCCTGCGGTGGCGCCGGTGAGCCCGCGGGAGTCTCGCAGGCGCATCCCGGTGACCACCGCGGGGCCGTCGACCCCTACCCCTCCCGATCGGCGCGGGTCAGGACATCGGCCATCTCGTGCTCGTGGATCGCATCGTGACGCGCCGCCGAACGGGAGAGCATTGCGGTGGCCGCGATCATGGCCACGACCGACACCGCGACCGCGAGCCACTCGCCGACGCCGTCGGTGGGAACGGTCTCGTGCAGCATCGTCACCCCGACGACCGCGGCGACGACGGGTTCCGTGACCGTGAGCGTCGGCAGCGAGGCGGTGAGCGAGCCGGCCTGGAAGGCGCGCTGGTTGACCACGAATCCCAGAGCACCGAGGATCACGAGCGCGTACGGCTCCCAGTAGCCCAGCGCGCCGAGGCCGTGGTGGTCGAGGAGCACGACGCTGGACTTGGTGAGGGCAGCGGTGAGGCCGAACAGGGCACCGGTGGTGAACGCGAGCAGGACCGCCCGTCGCGTGCCGGCGGAGCGGGCCCCGGCCACGATGCACGCGCCGAGCACCGGCGCGGCGATGGCGCCGCACACGAGCCAGGCCTCGGTCGACGCCCGGTCCTCTCCGCCGTCGGTGCCGGCGAGCAGGAGGAACGCGGTGAGGCCGACGGCCAGGGCGCACGCCCACGCGAAGTCGCTGCGGCCGAGCCGGCGGCCCGACCACCAGGCGCCCACGGGGAGCGCGAAGAGGATGCCGCTCGTCAACACCGGTTGCACCACCAGGAGCTCGCCGACGCCCAGCGCGACGGCCTGGAACCCGTATCCGAGGGCGTCGGCGCCCAGACCGGCCAGCCAGAGCGGTTTCCGGGCGAGGCGCAGCACCAGCCGGACGCCGCCCCGGACCGCGCCGCCGCCCTCCGAGCCGGTGTCGGCCTCGGCTTCACGCTGCTGGAGCACCGACGCCGCGGCATACGCGAGCGCCGCGCCGAGTGCCAACAACACGGCCGCCATGTCCGAATGACGGTAGTCTCTGCTCTCGTGCGCCGGAGCATCCTCATCGTCTCCGCGTCCATGGGCGCTGGCCACGACGGCGCGGCCAGGGAGTTGCGCCGGCGCCTCGAAGCGTCGGGGCACCGGGTCGAGATCGTCGATTTTCTCGACGCGGTCGCGTTCCACATCGGGCCGGTGCTGCGGTGGTTCTACCAAGTGCAACTGCGCATGGCGCCGTGGAGCTACGAGCTCAGCTACAAGATGTCGCCGGTCCTGCGCGCTCCGGCGGTGATCCTCGACACCTGGCTGACCCGCCGCAAGCTCAAGCGGGCGATCAAGGACTTCCGGCCCGACGCGGTGGTGTCGGTGTACCCGCTGGCCTCGCTCGTGCTCGGCCGGATGCGACGCAAGAAGCAACTGCGGGTGCCGGTGATCACCTTCCTCACCGACTTCGCAGTGCACTCCCTGTGGGTCCACCGCGGCGTCGACCGCCATCTCGCGGTCAGCGAGATCTCGGCGGCGGCGGCGGAGTCCCGTGGCGGCAAGGACGCCCGCGCCCGCGGGCCGCTCGTGAGTGACCAGTTCCGGGACGCCGAGTACGACCGTTCGACGGTGCGGAGCAACCTGGGGCTGTCCCCCGACGACCGCGCCGTGCTCGTGGTGGCCGGCTCGTGGGGCGTGGGTGACGTCGTCGCCACGGTCGAGGCGATCGGCAAGAGTGGCGAATTCCATCCGGTCACCGTGTGCGGTCGCGACGACAACCTGCGCACCGAGCTCGAGAACCGCGGCTACGGCACCGTCATCGGCTGGACCGACCAGATGCCGGCCCTCATGTCGGCGGCCGACGCGTTGGTCGAGAACGCAGGTGGGCTCACCTGCATGGAGGCGTTCGCGGTCGGCCTCCCGGTGATCACCTACCTGCCGATCGCCGGGCACGGCAAGGACAACGCCGAGATGATGGCCCGCGCCGGCGTCAACTGCTACGCACGCGACTCGGACGAGCTGCAGACGATCCTGCGCCAGGTCACCCGGCCGAGTCCCGAGCGCGACGCGCTGATCGACACCGCGCGGAAGCTGTTCGTCGCCGATCCGGCCGACGACGTCGAGGAGCTGGCGCAGACCGAGCACCTCGTCGACCGCAAGGGCCGCGTCGTCGCGCTGCGCACGCCGCGCGGCCGCCGCACGGCAACGATCGCGGCCATGAGCGTGTTCGTCCTCTATGGCGGCCTCACGCTGGGCGCGCAAGCCGTGTCGGCGATCGGCGTCGGGGTCGCCAAGCCGCCGAAGGATGCCACCGACACCGCTTACGTGGGCGTCCGGCTCGACCAGGTCCAGCTCGCCGACGCCGCGCTCCTCGACCAGATCCGTGGCCTCGGCGTGTCGGTGGTGGTCGACGCCCAGGCCGCCGTCCACCGGTCGGACGAGCTCGAGGCGCTCGCCGACCGCGGGGTCGACATCGCCAACGGCGGTTGGGGGAAGGGCTCGTTCCTGCGTTGGAACCGCGCCCGGAACGACGTCACCAAGGCCGGGCAGCTGATCGAGGCGGAAGCCGAGACCGACGTGCGCGAGTTCTGTCCCGGGCGCCGTCTCGATGCGTTCGACCAGTTCTACTCCCACCGCCAGAAGCAGAAGCTGATCCAGGCCAACCACACGATGCGCCCCGAGAAGCTCCCCTCGCACCTCGAGTCGGGCAAGGTGTACGTGCTCGACGGTCGCGACCGCGACCCGCTGGCGATGGAGGTCGCGGTCTCGGACCTGCAGGCGCAGTTCGTCCGGTCGGGCATGCGCGCGGCACCGCTCGGAGAGCTGCGCTGAGCGTCCCGCGATCGCTGAAGTACGCCGGCGGCGCGGGGCTGGTGGGTGCGGCCGCGCTCGCGGTCGTGCACGCGGCGCCCGCGCTCGGCGGGGTGTCGCCGATCGGCGTGCGGTTCACGCCCGCGCTGGTCGGAGTCGGTCGGCGTGGCCACGTGGCGCTCACGTTCGACGACGGACCCGACGCCGCGTCGACGCCCAGCTTCCTCGAGACGCTGGACGGGCTGGGGTGGCACGCGACGTTCTTCATGCTGGGCGAGATGGCACGCAAGGATCCCGGGGTCGCGGCGCGGTGGCTGACGCCGGGCACGAGATCGCGGTGCACGGCGACGTCCACGGCAACATGCTGCGCCGAACCCCGCGGCGGACCGCCGACGACATCGCCCGGGCCGTCGACAGCGTCGCCCACGCGACCGGCGTCGCGCCCCGGTGGTTCCGTCCCCCCTTCGGCATCTCGTCGTACGCGTCGCTCCGCGCCGCGCGCGACCGCGGCATGACCACGGTGCTGTGGACGACGTCGGGGCGCGACTGGCGGCGCGAGGCGACGCCCGACTCGGTCGTCGCCGACGTCACCCGGCGCTACGTCGACGGTGGGACCATCCTGCTGCACGACTCCGACTGCACGTCGTACCCGGGATCGTGGCACTCGGCGTTGGGTGCGCTGCCGAGGTTGGCCGACGAGTTCGCCGGTCGCGGCCTCGAGGTGGGCACGGTCGGCGCGCACGGGGTCGGCCACCGCGCGGCCTGAGCGCCCCGTCTACGATCGTCGCGTGATCTTCATCGTGGTGAAGTTCCTGGTGAAGCCGGAGCACGCCGACCGGTGGCTCGACCTCGTGGCGCCGTTCACCGAGGCGACCCGGGCCGAGCCGGGCAACCTCTGGTTCGAGTGGTCGCGCAGCGTCGACACGCCGAACGAGTTCGTCCTGGTCGAGGCGTTCCGCGACGGCGACGCCGGACGCGTGCACGTCGAGAGCGAGCACTTCGCGGCTGCCATCGCGGCGATGCCCGAAGTACTGCTGCAGACGCCGAAGATCGTGAGCCAGGTCGTCGACCAGGACGGCTGGAACGAGATGGGCGAGGTCGCGGTCACGCCGTGATGCGGTAGAGCATGCCGCTCGTCCAGTCGCCCACGAGCAGCGCACCGGTGGCGTCGACGAGCACCGGCACCGGGTTCTCGAACCCGCTGAGGAACGATCCGGTGGTTCCCTCGTACCCCACATCGGTGGCGTCGAGGCGGACGAACTTCACCTTCCCGGTGACCCACTCGGCCACCGCGGCTCCGGTTCCGACGGTGGCGCCCAGTTGGCCGGTGACGATGGCGACGCCACTCGCGGCCGAGTGCTTCCCGAGCGTCGCCACCGGCGACGGCACGCTCGTGCATGCGCTGCCTCCCTGGCCGTAGCACGCGGGGAAGCCCCACGACTGCCCGGCGCGCACGACCGCGAGCCAGTCGCCGGGTGTCTTCGTCCCGAGGTCGTCGCGCTGGTTCATCGTGACGAAGAGATCGTCGGTGCCGGGGAAGAACGCCAGCCCGATCGGCGCGCGGATGCCGTCGGCGACGACCTGAACGTCGGAACCGTCCGGGAGCAACGAGATCACCGACGCCGACCATCGCGTCGTCGGCGTGCAGTGATCGCACGGCGCGGAGATGCCGACGTAGAGCCGGCCGTCGCTTCCCTCCGCGATGCCGTTGAGCTCACCGGTGCCGTCGGGAACGGTGAGCACGGTCGTGCGCGTCGCGAACGCGGTGCCGTCGAATCCGCTCAGGGCCACGATGCCGCCCGCCTCGGACACGTAGAGGGTGTCGCCGACCCAGAGCAATCCGAGGGGCGTGTGGACGTCGGTGACGACCTTCACCGGCTGCGCGCCGGCTTCGGTGACGAGGTAGACCGCGTCGGTGTTCTTGTCCGCGGCCTCGGCGGTGGCAGCCCAGATCCGACCCCGCGCATCGACGGCGAGCGCGGAGAGCTTCTTCAACTTCTTGGCGTACACCGTCGCGGTGAGGCCTTTCGGTCCGCGCAGGCCGGCACCGATCGACACGCTGCTCGTCGTCGCGCCCGCGCCCGTGAGCGGCGTCACGAGTGTGCACGCGACGATCGCGACGACGAGCGCGCAGGCGGAAGCGCGGTGGCGGATCACGCTGCGAGCGTCGCAGCCGCTGCCTGTGTGCGCGCTGAGCATTGCCTGTGACGCGCGCATCCTTACCCGGCTCTTGCACGGTTTCAGAAGGCTCTCAGTGCGTCCCGTGTTCTGTGAGCGCACACACCGACGCACTCGAGAGGAGGTGATGCACATGCAGAGATGGATGAGAACCGGAGCGCTCGCGGTCGGACTCACCGGCGCGCTCATCGGCGGCGGATCCATGGTCGCTCACGCACAGACGAGCGACTCTTCGGGTTCGTCGTCGAGCAGCACGACCTCCGACTCGGGTTCCACCTCGATGACGGACGGATCGTCGTCGACCACCGCACCTTCGGGGACCGCCCCGGGGGCCGCGGCGGGTGGCGCCCAGGGGAACTGCCCGAACATGTGATGCCGTCGCGGTCCCGTTCGGCGTCCGGAAGCCGGACGGGATCGCGACGCGGATGGTCGCGGTGCGAGGCGGCCGACAGGTTCCCGTCAGGGATCGGTCACGGAGCCGCGACGGGCGGCACACGGTGCCGAGACCCGAGGGGGGAAGAATCGTCCCGATGCTGTTGGTGGACTTCGACGACGTGCCCGTGGCGCTGGTGCCGTGGCCGGAGGACGACGACGCGCTCGACGTGCTCGCCGTCACCGGCCGCCCCCGGCTCCTGCTCGTGGCCGCCGGCGCGGAGCCGCCCGAGGTCCGCGATCCACTCGAGGACTGGATCCGCGTCCCGGCCGACGACCGCGACGTGGAGGTCCGCGCGCGACGGCTCGCCCGGATCGCGACCGCGCGACGTTCCCCCGCCAACGGAGCCGGGAGAGCGGCGCGCCCGCCGATGACCACCGCGCCGGGTGGACGCCGCCATGCGTAGGACGCGCCGGCTCGGCCTCCTGCTGCTCGCGGCCGGCCTGGTGGCGAGCGCGCAAGTCGTCGCGATCCCGGCGTCGGCGGCGCGAGCTGGTGGAGCCGGCGGCGAACCCGCGACCCGCCGCGTCGTCCACCACCACGACCGTTCGGCCGTCGTCCCGAGCGCCGCGCTGGCCCGGGTGCGCCGCGCGCACGGAATCCCGACCCAGGCGTCGCTCGCGCTCGCAGTGACCGTCGGCGCGCTCGCTGCCGGCTGGTTGCTCCGCGCCTCGCGCCGACGCGACCACGTCAGTCGCCCGTTCCTCGCGTTCGAGCGCCGCGGTCCGCCACTCGTCCCGGTCGTCATCTGACGATGGCCGGGCGCGTGCCCGGCCCGAACCGGAGGAGTGTCACATGAGTCGCATCGACGACGACGGCCGCGTGCGCGTCGGTACGAGGCATCGTTCGAAGGCTCGGTCGCGATCCTGGCCTGGCCGGAGGACTCCGACCGCGCCGCGGAGCTCGCGCGCGCCGGTCACCCGCGCCTGCTGCTCGTCGGCCCCGACGCCGAGCCGCCCGACGACTGGGACGGGCTGACCGACTGGGTCCGGCTGCCCGTCGACGACCGCGACCTGTCCGCAGCGCGTCGCCGCGTTGCAGCGGCTCGCGGCGCGGGCACCCGCACCGGTGCTCGACGAGTTCGACGTGGTGTGGCGGGGCGACCGGTGGAGCGCACTGGCGCCGATCGAGGCCCGACTGGCGGCGGTGCTGCTGGCGCGCTGCGGATCGGTGGTCAGCCGCCGCGAGCTGAGTGCCGCCGCGTGGCCGGGCGGCGCACCCGGCGACCGGGCGGTCGACGCCCGACTGTGCCGCCTGCGGACGCGCCTCGCACCCTTGGGCCTCACCATCCACAACGTGCGCCGCCGGGGATTGCTGCTCGAGGTGGGGGAGCCGCCCGCCGACGGGACGCTCAGCGGTTGAACGGACGGGTGCCCTGGAGGTCGAGGAGCCCCTCGGCGAGCTCCTCGACCTCGGCCCGCCATGCTCCCGTTCCGTCGCCGGCCGCTTCCTGCACCGGCACGAGGACGAGCTTCGAGAAACCGACCGCGAGGAACTCCTCGAGCCGGTCGCGCGAGCGCGGGGAGGCCGACCGCGATCACCTCGGCGGCGTCGAACCCGAGCCGGGCGCCGACCATGCTGGCGTAGGGCTCGGGCACTTCGGTGCGGGCATAGAACACCATGGCGCCGTAGTGCTCGTCGTCGATGGTGCGCCCGGTCGTCGCCGCCGCCGCCTCGACCATCTCCCGTCCTTCGGCCACCTGCGCCGGAGTGCAGAAGCTGGGCAGCCAGCCGTCGGCCAGCTCGCCCACGCGACGCAGCTCGCGGGGTGCCCGCCCACCCAGCCACACGTCGGGCGGTTGTTGCACCGGCCGCGTGCCGATCGACACGCCCTCGTAGTGGAACCGCGGGCCGTCGTGATCGACGACGTCTTCGCTCCACAGCCGCCGGATGAGCGGGAGCGCCTCGTCGAACCACGGCGCACGCTCTTCGCGGGTGACGCCGAACGCCTGTTGCTCGTGCGGCTCGACCACGCCGAGGCCGAACGCGGGCAGCGCCCGGCCGCCCGACAGCACGTCGAGGCTCGCCCACTGCTTGGCGAGCAACACGGGATTGCGCCCCGGGAGCACCTGCACGCTCGTGCCGAGCTTCAGCTTCTTCGTGCGTCCTGCCGCGAACGCGAGCGACACCATCGGTTCGGGGATCGGCCCGGTGGCGCGCTCGGAGCACCAGATCGAATCGAACCCGAGTGCCTCGAGCGCGTCGATCAGCTCGCCGAAGCGCGCCCCGCCGTCGGCCAGGCCTTGCGTGCCGATCCCGTATCCGATGCGGACCTTCATCCGACGGTCCGGAACGACTCGTACCCGCGCAGTTCCCGGCGTGCGATCTGCTGCAGGTGCACCGCGTCGGGGCCGTCGACGATGTGCAGGGTGCGCGCGTGCGTGTACATCGACGCGAGGGGCCAGTCGTCGGACACGCCGGCGGCGCCGAACGCCTGGATGGCGCGGTCGATCACGGTGGTCGCCAGCCTCGCCGCGACCACCTTGATCGCAGCGATCTCGATCCGCGCGCCCTTGGCGCCGACGGTGTCCATCAGCCATGCCGCCTTCATGGTGAGCAGGCGCGCCTGCTCGATCTCGATGCGCGACTCGGCGATCTGCGCCTGGATCGTGCCTTGGTCGGCGATCGGCTTGCCGAAGGCGACCCGTTGCTGTGTGCGTTCGCACATGAGACGCAGCGCCTTTTCAGCCATGCCGATGGCGCGCATGCAGTGGTGGATCCGGCCCGGGCCGAGGCGAGCCTGCGCGATCGCGAACCCGCCGCCCTGCTCGCCGAGCAGGTACTCCCGAGGAACGCGCACGTCTTGGAAGAGGGTCTCGCAGTGACCGCCGCCGGCGTCGTGACCGAAGACGGGGAGTGAGCGCACGACGGTGACTCCGGGCGTGTCGAAGGGCACGATCACCATGCTGTGGCGCCGGTGCCGGTCGGCGTCGGGGTCGGAGACCCCCATCAGGATGGCGAAGGTGCAGCGGCTCGAGGCCGCGCCGCTCGTCCACCACTTGTGCGCGTTCACCACGTAGTGGTCACCGTCGCGGGTGATGCGGCTCCGGATGTTGGTGGCGTCGGAGCTCGCGACCCAGGGTTCGGTCATGGCGAAGCACGAGCGCGTCTCGCCCTCGAGCAGCGGCGTGAGGAACTGCTCGACCTGCAGCGGCGTCGCGAACTTCGCCAGCGCCTCCATGTTCCCGGTGTCGGGCGCCGAGCAGTTGGTGGCCTCCTGCGACAGCGGCGACTGGCCCATGAGCTCGCAGAGCGGCGCGTACTCCAGGTTGGTGAGCCCCGCGCCGTGCTCGCTCTCGGGGAGGAAGAGGTTCCACAGCCCGCGGGCCTTCGCCTCCGCCTTCAACTCCTCCATGACCGGGGGATGGAAGTGCGGATCGCCCGACTCGGTCACCTGCTGCGCGTACACGGGCTCGGCCGGATCGGCCCGCTCCAGGATGAAGGCGGCGAGGCGCTCCCGGAGCTCCTCGGTGCGCGAGTTCGGCGCGAAGTCCATGGCTCGGGACCCTACCCCCGGGGCCCCGAGCCGCCATCGGGTGGTTCAGCAGGCGCACTTCGCGTAGCCGGGATCGGGGATCGGTGGCAGCGCCGGTGCCACGTGGTCGATCGGTTCGGTGGTCGCGACGTCGAGCTCGCGGTTCGGCGTCAGCGTGCGCGGATCCAGGGCGAGCACCCGGTCGACGAGCGACACGTAGAGCACGCTGCCGTCGGTCGACGGCTTCATGCCGATCACCGAGCCCGGTGCGGTCCAGCTGTCCTCGACGGTGAGGTCGTCGAGGCCGAGCGCGGTGACCGCGGTGTCCTCGGACAGAAACAGCGTCGTGCCGGAGGCGGTGGCGCGTGCCGTCGTCCCGGTGACGGAGATCGGGACCATGGCCGTGCGCGTCACCTCGAGCGAGTTGGTGTCGAGCTCGGCGAGCGCGCCGACCGATGGCGCCGCGACGTAGAGGCGGTTCCCCGAGGGCGACACGGCCAACGCGCCGAGGGGACTGCTCGCGAACTGAGGTGGGAGGTCCACGCAGTTCGCCAGCTGCTGGTCGAGGTCGAGCACGTGGACGAATGACTCGGCCGGTTCCGTCGCCGTGGACTCGCGCGTGTACAGCGTGTACAGGCGACGACCGTCGGGGGCCATCACCTGCGAGTGCGCGGTGCCGCGCATCGGCTCCTGCAGCTCCTGCTCGTAGTTGCGCACGTCGCCGACGGTGCCGAGCTCGAGGTCGAGCCGGGCGACGCGGTACCGCTCGGGGGCCGTCGGTGGCACGAAGTCGATCACGAAGAGCGCGTCCCCCTCGAGCGAGAACGCTTCGGGCTCGATGTTCCCGGCCACCGACAGGACCTGCGGTTCGGGATCGCCGCGCCGGACGATCACCAGTGGCGTCGGGTCCTTGATCGTCGGGTGATAGGTGTCGAATCCCGCGGGCATGGGTGGCGCCAGGGCGACCGCGGCACCGTCCTCCGACACGACCCGCACCGCGAACACGCCGGGGATCGTGCGCGTGGCGAGCTCGGCACCGGTGGCCGGGTCGAGCGTGCGCAGCGTCGTCGAGATCCCGTCGTTGGTCGCCGCGTACAGGACCGACCAGTCGCGGCTCGGGACCGCACCGGTCTCCTGGAACCGGATCGCGCCGCTGCGCGGCGACACCGCCGTGATCGCGCTGTGACTCCCGAGGTACAGGAGCTCGGGTCGTCGCCGGTTCGTGTCGACCGACACGTCGCGGCCGTCGCCGCCGCACGCGCCGGCGACGAACGCCAGGGTGAGCAGGGTGGCGAGGACGATCGACCTCCGCATGACGCCTCCTCTTCGGGTCGACTCCGCTGGGCCGTCCCGCTCTCCGAGCACGGCTCCGCTTCGTCTCTTCTCTTCGGGTCGACTCCGCGGCGGGGTCGACGCCCCGTCGACGCAGGAGAGGGCGGCGGGGTTGCCTCAGGGAAGGGAGATCGTGAACAGGCGGCCGTCGGTCACGACGGTCACCGTGCGCGGCCCGGTCCACACCATCGACGCCTCGCGCGCGTTGTCGAGCACCACGGTCGCCCGCACGCCGCCGGCCGTGAGCAGCACGATCGCGGGCGCGCCGTCGACCGTGCCGGTCGCCCACCAGCGGGTCGACGATGCCGCGATCCGCTCGGCTCGGAACCCGGACGGCATCGAGGCAGTCACCTGCACGGGATCGGCCGAGTCGGCGCGGGCGACACGCGCCCGGTCGGCGTTGCCGTTCTCCCCGGCGAGCAGGACGCGGCCGTCGAAACCTGCCGCGGCCATACCGAGGACGTCGGGGCCGAACTCGGTACGCGTGCCGAGCCCGCGAGAGGGATCGAGCTGGACGACCGCGTTCCCGTCGGTGACCGCGGCGAGCTTGCCGGCCTGGGCGACGTCGCGCACCGCCGCCCGCGGGAGGTCGATGCGGCGGACGAGCTCGAGGGTGATCGGGTCGTACTGCAGCACGCCGTCGCGCAGCGGCACCCACACCGCGCCGCCGATCGCCGCGAGCGGACCGACGGGGTCGGCGTCGAGCGGCAGCATGACCGACAGCGGATCGCCGACCGTGCCGATGCGCTTGAGGAAGGTGTCGGGGAGCGTGCCGCCAGTGGCACGGGGGTTCCGGGTGAGTGCCCAGCGCGCGCCTTCGCCCTCCGCGATCGACACGACCTCGGCCTTGAAGTTCACGACGTCGACCACGTGGGTGCCGTTGATCCGGACCACGTGCGTCAACGGGAGGCCGTCGGCCCCGCGGTCGTGGCTCGCCGTCGACACGAACGTGCTGCCGACCGTGACCGGGGCGACGAGCACCCCGGGATCGGCGTCCAGCGCCACGCGCTGCGGGGTCTCGACGATTCCGTCGGCGCGCGCGTCGTCGCCCGTCACCACGTGGGCCGACAACCCGGTCCCGGGCGCCGCCACCTGGGGTGACGACCCGTCGTCGCGGGTCACGAGCACGGCCGTGGCGAGGACGACCACGACGAGCGCGAGCGCGGATGCTGCGGTGGCGAGCCGTCGCTGGCGGTGCCGGCGCACGCGCTTGGCGGCGACGCGGTCGAGGACGCCGGTGGGCTCGACGACCGGCGCGGCGTCGCGCAGGGCCTGTTCGAGGCGCGCGTCGTCAGCGGGCACGGTCCACCTCCTCCGGCTCGTGGAGGAGCGCGGCGAGCGACTGGCGGGCGCGGAACAGCATCGCCTTCACCGTTCCCTCCGCGATCCCGAGGTGCGCGGCGATCTCGCGGACGTCGAGACCGAGGTAGTAGCGCAGCACGGTGACCTCCCGCTGTCGGCGCGGGAGCGACCGCAGCGCCTCGCGCACGGCGTGGGCGTCACCGCTCGCGCCGGGCGCGTCCGAGAAGTCGTCGCGCAACGGCCCGAGCCGGTCGCGGGCGCGCCGCTCCGATCGCCAGCGCCGCATCTGGCTGCGCGCCAGGTTGAGCGCGACCGTCGTGACCCACGCCGGCAGCCGGTCGATGGGATCGCCGCGGTCGAGCCGCTCCCACGCCCGGGCCAACGCCTCCTGCACCGAGTCCTCGGCGGTGGCGACGCTGCCGCAGACCAGGGCCACGGTGCCGACGACACGCGCGTACTCGCCGTCGAGGAAGATCCGGATGGGTTCGTCGTCCACCTGACCGCCCAGGGCTCGGGGGCCGCGCGAGGCCGACCGTACCCCGGCCGGGGTGACGACGATCGCGGACACTTCGGCCATGGACCCTCGACGCACGGACGGCCGGGGAGGTTTACTGCGGATTGGCCTCGTAGATCTCGAACGGCGGCGCCTCGCCGAGGGGAGGGTGCGCGGACTCCACCAGGGTGCGTGCCTCCTCGGCGTCGACCTCGGTGAACTCGCGGGTCGTGCAGCAGAACTCGACGAGGGTGCCGTTGGGATCGTTGGCGTAGATCGACGTGCACCAGCCGTGGTCGATCTGGATCACGTCGTGGCCGTGGTCGAGCAGACGCCGGCGGCGCGCCGCGAGGTCGTCGAGGCTGCTCGCCGCGAACGCGATGTGGTTGACCCAGGTGGGCAGGCCGAGACCACGACTGAGCGCGGGATCGAACTCGGGGATGGTGTCGTCGTGGAGATCCCACACCGCGAAGAGCTCGCCGTCGCCGGTGTCGAAGAACACGTGGCGTGCCCACCCGGTCTGTTCGAGCGTCGGCGCGGCCTCCACCTTCACGAGCGGGAAGCCCATCGCCTCGGTGTAGAAGGCCCGGGTCGCGACGAGGTCACGCGTGGCCACGGCGACGTGGTGAAACGGCATGCGCGCACCTTACCGTCGGCCGTAGCCTCGTTCACGTGCCCATCGACGCCCGTCCGTTGCACGAATCCGATCTCGATCCCGACCCGTTCGTGCAGTTCAGCCGCTGGTACGACGACGCGCTCCGGCACGGGCAGTTGCAGCCCGACGCGATGATCGTCGCGAGCAGCACACCCGACGCGTGCCCGTCGGTCCGCATGGTGTTGCTGCGCGGTGTGGACGACCGGGGTTTCTGCTTCTACACCAACTTCGAGAGTCGGAAGGGCCGCGAGCTCGACGCCAACCCGCACGCGGCGCTCGCGTTCCATTGGCCCGAGGTGCTCCGGCAGGTGCGTGCCACCGGCACCGTCGAGCGGGTGTCCGACGCGGACGCCGACGCCTATTGGTACGCGCGTCCACGTGCGAGTCGCGTGAGTGCGTGGGCATCGGCCCAGAGCGAGACCGTGGCGACCCGAGCGGAGCTCGAGGCGCGGCGTGCGCGACGTCGAGGCGCGCTTCGCCGACGGTGACGTGCCCCGGCCGCCCGGGTGGGGTGGGTACCGTGTCGTGCCCGACGACCTCGAGTTCTGGCAGCACCGCGACGACCGACTCCACGATCGCCTGCGCTACTCACGCCGCGACGACGGCGCCTGGCGCGTCGACCGCCTTCAGCCCTGACGATCGGGGAGCGACGGCACCTTCACGACGACCTCCTCGGTGCCGTGCGAACGCTCCCAGCCGTCGACCTCGATCACGGTCACGAACACCACGAGCCGCCCGAGCACCAGGAGCCAGGCCAGGAGCGCGAAGACCACGCCGATGGTCCCGTAGAGCGCCGACGAGCGCGACACCAGGAGGGGCACCACGTAGCCGCCCGCGAGCTTCAGGAGCTCGAGCCCGACGGCGCCGAAGATCGCGGCCGGGAGCAGGGCCCGCCACGGCACGCGGCGGTTGGGCAGCAACCACGACGTCCACAGCCACAACGCCGTGTCCACGGCCAGGCTCACCAGGATCACGACGGGCGCCAGCAGCGCGGGAAGCGTCGACAGGCCGGCGGTCACGAAGCCGGCCGCCACCAGCATCGAGCGCGGCACCGGCGAGCCAGCCGAGTCCCTTGAGCCGCTCGTTGTTCACCCGGGTCGGGACGCGCCAGGCCTCGTTGTACGCGTGGGCGATCGCGACCGCGAAGCTGCTCCCCACCCAGACCAGGCCGACGATGCCGATGACGCTGGCCACCCGGGCGCTCTCGCTGGCGGCCTTGACCGCGTCGGTCACCACCTTGGCCGCGGTCCCGGTGACGCCCAGCCAGTTGACGATGTCCTCGGCGACGTGGTCGTTGCCCGATTCCACGAACCCGACGATCGCCACCGCGAGCACCGCCAGCGCGAACAGCGCGAGGAACCCGTAGAGCGTGATCGCCGCCGCCGTCGCCCTCCCGTTGAGCGCGTTGTAGCGCTCGTAGATCGCGCGCACGCGCAACATCATCGAGCGCACTCGCCTCCCTTCGTCCTCGTCGCTCCGGGCTGCATGTATACCGTGTCATCCAAGCCCCGACGGGAGACGCACCATGCGACGTTCGATCGACGACGCCACCGACGACCATCCCGACGACGACGACGAACGCCCGCCGGTGTCATGGGCCGTCGCGTTGAGCGACGACTGTGACGCGTGTGGAATGGGCGAGCCGCGGGTCGTGCTCACGATGGAAGAGGTGGGCCGCGCCGGGCTCGGTCTGGTGGCGCACCTCGCGCCCGATACCGCACGGCGCCTCCGCGCGGCCATCGCCGCGGCGTTGCGTGAGATCGGCGAACCACCCGGACCGTAAGGTGACGCCATGAGCCCCGAGGCCGGGAGCCCGCCGCCGACCCGCAAGCTGCAGCCCGGCCAGGCGGCGGCGATCTGGGGTGTCGTCGCCGCCGCGTGGGCGGTCTTCCTCCTCCCGCCGTTCTTCGGCGCGGTCGGGGCGGCGCTCGGCGGGTACGCGTGGTGGCGGGGTGAGCGCCGCGGGCGCTGGGTCGTGCTCGCCGCGCTGGTGTGCATGCTCTTCGGTCTGGGGCTCGGCTTGATGCCCGATTCCTTCGTCTCGAACTGAGCGCGGTCGACGACGTCAGCGGATCTCGCCGAGGTGGACCACGTACCACTGGCCCCGCCACGAGATGAGTGACGTCACCGGCATCGAGGTGGTCTCGCCGTTCAGCGTGGAGTGGAGCGTCGTGCCGTACACGCGCCAGTACGACAGCTGGTTCAACTCCTCGCCCGGCTGCACGAGCACGGCCTCGGCGTCGGGAACGTCGATGCCGGCGAGCTGTGCACTCGCCGCGTCGGCGCCGAGCTGCGCGTGCAGCGTGTGGATGTCCTGCTCGTAGTTCGCGATCAGGCGCTGCTGGTAGTCGGCGGCGGGGTCCGGGATCGCCTTCACCTGCAGATAGGCGCGCTCCGGGAAGAAGAACGGCAGCGCCAGCTCGGGGCGGTCCTGTTGGATGGCCTGCCAGAGGCCCTGCACGCCGGCGTCGAACGTCGCGCCGCTCGCCACTGGTCGCTCGTCGGTCTGGGGCAGCGTGCCGGGATCCACCGTCGTGGTCGTCGCGGCCGCCGGCGTGGTGGTGGACGTCGGGGCGCCGGTCGCCGCGGTCGACGCGGGTTCCTCCGCGACGAACGGCGTGAGGCGGCCGAACGTGGACACGGCACCGGTCGGCGCCGGTCCGCCGCTCACGAGGGCGAGGCCGATCACCGCGGCCACCACGAGGACCCCCGCCGTCACCACCAGTTCGACCCGCTGCTCCTCCACGCGCCGAAGGTATGCGGCGCCGGTCCTAACGTGGGGCTGTGGACGACGAGCCCGAGATCGATCGCGACGACGACACCGACGGCGAGGCCGACGAAGCCGTCGAAACGACGTGGGAACGGCCCATCGACAGGTTCCGGAGGGGCGCCGCGGGTTCCGTCATCGCGGCCGGGCTGCTCGGCGTGCGCGACGCGCTCGAGGGTCCTCCGGAGAAGGAGGAGCCGGCGATCGTCGCCGACGCGCCGAACCCCACGCTCGACCACATCGACCTGCAGCTCGACCCCGAGCACCCCGAACGTTCGCCGCGTCACCGTGTACCTCCCGCCGCCGGTCGACGACGGCGGTGCATCCACCGGCTGATCGTCACTCCAGCGCGGCGAGCGACGGGAACTCGCCGACGTACAGGCTGGCGAAGAACATCGTCTCCGGGTGCGCCTTCAAGGTGCTGTCGAGGAACACGATCGTGACGCGCACCACGATCTCGAAGTGCGGGTCGCCCGGGTTCGAGTACGGCGGCCCGTGCGTCGCGTTCCACAAGGAGAGCGTCGACTTGGGTTGTTGCAACGTCGATCGGTTCCACCCGATGGCGTCGCCGTAGGGATTGAACTCGTCGGCGTCACTCAGGACGTGGAGGATCGGCCGCCCGTTCGGCTGGTACCGGCCGTACGGCCCGAGATCGGCGGCGTACGCCACGACGGCCCGGACACGCGGGTCGAGCCGGAACGGCTGGAAGCCGTCACCGAACGAGATGACCGCACCGTCGGAGTGGCCGGCGACCGCGATCCGGGCCGCGTCGATCTTCCCACCCAGGGCCGGGTCACCCGACGCCGAGAGCACCAGCATGCTCGTCGTGACGAACCAGGTGTCGGCGTACAGCTGATCCCAGTCGAGATCCTCGGTCGGGCCCGCCGGTTGCCCGCTGAGCAGCGGGTAGGTCGGCGCGGCGACGACGTAGCCCGCGGCGGCGATCCGCGAGAGCAGCGTCGAGTACGTGGACTGCGTGACCGCGTACCCGTGGGCGAACACGACGAGGGGGTACGGGCCGCCGCCGTCCGACGGGTACCAGATCGTCGTCAGCAGCGATCGCACCGGCGACCCGGGATACGCACCGAACGGGGCGGTGCCGCGACTGCCGTCCACGAAGGTGGTCTGGCGCACACCGACGCTGTGGAAGACGCCGATCGGCATCGGCGTGAGCTCGGGCGGCGGTGGTGGCGGTGGAGGGAAGCAGCCGGCGGCCGCGAGGGACCCGACGACGAGCAACGCGAGGGCGAGCGCGCCGCGATGACTGCGGCGGGAGCGGGGGCGCACGCGCGCCCAGGCTACCGCTGTCGTGCGTGCTCCCGGACGAGCGCAGGACTACAGGAGGAGGTGCGCCACGAGTCCGTGCGACGCGGTGTCGTCGTGCGCGAGGCGGTGTTCGACGATCTGGTCCACGGCGACCATCGCGATCCGGTGGTCGGCGGCGAAGCGCTCGAGGTACGGGAGCCGCGCCGGGGAGCCGTCCTCGCAGAGCACTTCGCAGATCGTCGCCACCGGTGGGAGGCCGGCGAGGCGGGCGAGGTCGACCGCGGCTTCGGTGTGCCCGCGGCGCTCCAGCACGCCACCGGGTCGGGCGCGCAACGGGAAGACGTGCCCCGGACGCTGGAAGTCGGACGGGCGCGAACCGGGATCGAGGATGCGCCGGATCGTGGTGGCGCGGTCGGCGGCGCCGATGCCGCTGCCTGCGGTCACGTGGTCGATCGACACGGTGAAGGGCGTGTCGTTGCCGGCCCGGTCCGACGGCACCATCGGCCACATGTCGAGCTCGTCGAGGCGGTTCGAGTCGCACGGCATGCACACGAGACCTCGCGCCCACCGCAGCATGAAGTTGATCGCGTCGCCGGTGATCCAGCACGCCGCCATCGTGAGGTCACCCTCGTTCTCGCGGTCTTCGTCGTCGACGACGAGCACCATCTCTCCGCGCCGGATGCGCTTCAGGGCTTCGTCGATGGTCGCGAGTGACATCGTTGTCTCCTCAGTTGTGCGAGTGGTGGGGAAGGGTGACGACCATGCGGCAGCCGTGGGGCTCCCGCTTCTCGGGGTGGATCTCGCCGCCGTGCAGGTCGACGATCCACTGGGCGATGGCGAGGCCGAGCCCGGCGCCACCGTCGCACGACGCGCGGCGGAATCGGAGCGGTAGAAGCGCTCGAAGATGCGGGCTTCGTCGGCCTCGGCGATGCCAGGACCTTCGTCGAGCACCTCGATGGTCACGCCGTCGGCGCGATGTTCCGCCGCGCACCTCGACCGAGCCGCCGCGCGGAGTGTGGCGCACCGCGTTCTCGAGCAGGTTGGCGACGACCTGGTGCACACGCTCGGGATCGCCGTCGGCGGTGAGGTCGGGCGTGTCGACCGACACCGACACCGCGATCTCCGGTGCGTGCAGTTGCTGTTCGCGCACCGCGTGGGTCAGCAACGGCTCGACCCGGAACTCGGTGCGCTCGAGCGGCACCGCGCCCGACTCGAGGCGCGACAGGTCGAGCAGCTGCTTGACCAGGCGTCCCAGTCGTTCGACCTGCGCCAGCATGGTGCGGAAGGTCTCGGGATCGGGCTCGGTGACGCCGTCGACGAGGTTCTCGAGCACGGCCTGGAGCGCCGTGATCGGTGTGCGCAGCTCGTGCGAGACGTTGGCGACCAGGTCACGGCGCACGCGGTCGGTCTCGGCCAGCTCGGCGGCCATCTGGTTGAAGGCCCGGGCGAGCTCGCCCACCTCGTCGCGCGACGAGGTCGAAACGCGGCGGTCGTAGTTGCCCTTGGCCATCTCCGACGCCGCCGCCGCCATCTCCCGCAACGGCGATGTCATGCCCCGCGAGAGGAACCACACCATGCCCATGGCGACGGCCCCGGCGATCACGCCGCTGACCGACGGCCACACGCCGATCTTGATGAGTACCCAGAACACGAACACGGTGACGGCGACCGCGGCCGCGATCACGAAGCCGAGCTTGAGCTTGATCGAGGGGACGTCGTCGAGCGGGCGGGCGAGACGCTCGCGGCGGGTCACGACTCGGACCCCGCGCCGTAGCCGACCCCGTGCACGGTGCGGACGACATCGTTACCGAGCTTGCGTCGCAACGCGCGCACGTGGGAATCGACGGTGCGGCCGCCGGCGCCGTCGTGGTAACCCCACACCTCGGCGAGGAGCTGGTCGCGGGTGAACACCCGCGTGGGCCGCTGGGCGAGGAACGCGAGCAGGTCGAATTCGGTCGGGGTGAGGTGCACGAGCTCGCCACCCTGGTGCACACGGCGCACGGCGGGGTCGATCGTGATCGCACCGAGATGGGCGACCTCGGTGGAGGCCGGGCTCGGTCGCCGTTCCACTCGCCGCAACAGCGCGTGTACCCGGGCGACCAGCTCGCGGGCGCTGAACGGCTTGGTGAGGTAGTCGTCGGCACCCACTGCGAGGCCGACGACGAGGTCGGTCTCGGAGTCGCGGGCGGTCAGCATCAGGACCGGCACCGGGTGGTCGCGCTGGATCTCGCGGCAGACGTCGAGGCCGTCGAGCCCGGGGAGCATCAGGTCGAGGACCACGAGGTCGGGCTGGAGGTCCCGGCACCGCTCCACGCCCGACGGGCCGTCAGCGGCGATGGCGACGGCGAAGCCCTCGCTCCGCAACCGGGTGGCCACCGCGTCGGCGATCGATGCCTCGTCCTCCACGACCAGGATGGTGCGGGGCGGGGCGGGAGCCATGGCGGACATTGGAACAGAGCCTAAGGAGCCGCTCTGTGGGTGTCGTGCCGGAGGTGTGGAGATTCAGTGCAGATCGGTGCTCACTCGGTCAGGTCCGCCGCGGACATGCCGTCGGCGTGACCGGCAGGCCATTGCACCAACTCGATGCGGTTGCCGTCGGGGTCGACGGTCCACGTCGTCTGGAAGTCGTCTGAGCCATCCGGTGACATGGGTGCGTCGACGTCGACGCCACGAGCGGAGAGCTCGGTGATGGTGGCCTCCATCGACTCGACCTTGATGACGAAGTGACTGAGGCCGGTGCCGACCTTGCCTTCGCCTCCCGTCGGATCGTGGACGAGTTCGATGGCGACGTACTCGTCGTGGGGGAGTTTGAGCATGGTCAACTCGCCCAAGGGGGTCTCGGGAACGCTGCCGACGATCTCGTAGCCGACGGCGGTGTAGAACGCGAGCGATCGGTCGAGATCCGCGACCCGCAGGCCGAAGTGCAACGTTCTCATCGAGGTCACCCCTTCACCGGTCGGTTGTCCACAGTTTGGACTCCACCGGCACCCGGGACCCATCGCGTGCTGCCGCGGTCAGGTCAGAGGTACTGCCGCACCCGGCACGAGCGCGAGCGTGACGTGTGCGCCGAGCTCGGGCACGTGCGGATCTCCGACGGGAACTTCGACCTGCACGACATCCTCGACGTCCGGACCTTCGAGGCGCACGTCGAGCAGGAAGTGTTCGCGCCGGAACGTTCGTGCCGTGACGATGCCCACGGTGCCGATGTCCTCGACCAGCCGGATCGACCCGGGGCGCACCGCCACGGTGCCGTCGCCGAACGCCCCGGTGACGTTCCACCCCAGGAACCGGGCGACGAACGCGTTCGCGGGCCGGTGCCACACCTCGGTGGGGGTGCCGGACTGCTCGACCCGGCCTTCGTGCATCACGACGAGTCGGTCGGCGAGCGCGAACGCCTCGTCGTGGTCGTGGGTCACGAACAGGCTCGTGAGGGCGAGCCGCGTGAACAACGCCCGCAGCTCGGTGACGAGGCGCTCGCGGAGCGCGCGGTCCAGCGCGCCGAGGGGCTCGTCGAGCATCAGCAGACGCGGCTCGGCAGCGAGCGCGCGGGCGAGCGCTACCCGCTGTTGCTCGCCGCCCGACAGCTCGGCGATCGGCCGGTGCACGAAGTCGGCCATACCGACGAGCGCGAGCGCCTCGTGCACGCGGGTGTCGATCTCGACGCGCGGCAGGCGTTGCATGCGGAGCCCGAACGCGACGTTGCCGTGCACGTCGCGATGCGGGAACAGCGCGTGGTCCTGGAACATGAGGCCGAAGCCGCGCCGGTGTGGCGGCACCCGTGACAGATCGGCGTCGTCCCACCGCACGCGCCCGGTGGCGTCGGGCTCGAGACCGGCCACCGCCCGGAGGAGGGAGCTCTTGCCGCTGCCGCTGGGGCCCAGGATGCAGACGATCTCGCCGTCGCCGACCTGCAGATCGAGCGGGTGCACGGCGGTGAACTCGCCGTAGGTCACGGAGACCTGTTCGAGACGCAGCATCAGAAGGTGCCGACCGATCCGACCCGGAAGCGCTCGATGCCGAGGATGGCCAGCAGGGTCAGGGCCATGAGGATCACGCTGGCGGCCATCGCTCCGCCGAAGTTCTGGGGACCGGGTTGTCCGAGCAGGCGGTACACCAGCACCGGCAGGGTCGGCGCGTCGGGCCGCACGATGAACACGGTGGCGCCGAACTCGCCCAGGGAGATCGCGAACGCGAAACCGGCGGCGACGAGCGCGGCGCGGGCGACGATCGGCAGGTCGACTTCGCGCCACACCCGGGCCGGGCTCGCGCCCAGGGTCGCCGCCGCCTCCCGCAACCGGGGATCGATCGCCCGGAGCACGGGCGTCATGATGCGCACGACGAAGGGAATCGCCACCAACGCCTGCGCGACGGGGATCAACCACGACGAGCCGCGGAAGTCGAACGGTGCGCGGTCGAGCGCGATGAGGAACCCGAAGCCGACGGTCACCGCCGACACCCCGAGGGGAAGCGAGAACACGGTGTCGAGTCCGCGTCGACGCGTCGATGCCGAGCGCGAACGCACCGCAGCCGCCGACGACCACGGCGATGACCGTCGCCGCGAGCGCGAAGCGGAGTGAGTTCGCGATCGCTTCGGTCGGGGGCACGAACAGCGTGCTCCCGGCGTGGACCTCGCCGAGCGCGCGGTAGAAGTCGAGGCCGTAGCCGCCAGGTGGGTGGATCGACCGCTCGACGAGCACGAGCAGTGGTACCCCGAGGAGCACGAACATGAGCGCGAGGTTGGCCCCGAGGAACGCGCGCGCCGACGCGGTGCGGGGCCGGCGGGCGGTCTCACGCGACGCGCGCAGCCGCAAGGCGACGCCGCGGCGACCCTCGATCCACCCCGTCGCCACGAGCAGTACCACCACCGCGATGAGCTGCACGATGGTGAGGGCGGCGGCGAGAGGCAGGTTCAGCAATTGTGCGGTCTGCCGGTAGATCTCGGTCTCCAGCGTCGCGTCGCGCGAGCCGCCGAGGATCAGGATCACGCCGAACGAGGTGAATGTGAAGAGGAAGACGACCGCGGCCGCGGCGGCGATGGCCGGCCGCAACGCCGGCAAGGTGATCTCGCGGAAGGCGCGCCACCGGCTCGCGCCGAGCATCCGCGCCACCTCCTCGGGCCGGGGATCGAGGTGTGACCAGAGGCCACCGACGGTGCGGACCACCACTGCGTAGTTGAAGAAGACGTGGGCGATCAGGATCGCCCACACCGTCTGGTCC
>CAVRBG010000013.1:0-579041 GCA_963719245.1 uncultured Actinomycetes bacterium | reverse complement strand
CGCTGACGGAGAAGGGGTACACGACGGGGACGAGCGATTCATCACCCGCACCCGCGCCAGAGGAATGGGCTCGGCGCGCGGTTGCCGTCGGGAAGTTGGTTACAAAAGCCAGAGGTACGTTGAATGCGCAGAAGAAGAGGGAGTGGGAGGAGAAAGTCGGCCGGAAGGCCAGGCAGGTTGTCGCGCGCGTGATCCTGCCCGGCGAGTGGTGCCTCGTTGCGATGGGGAGGAACGCGGAAGGGGTCTGGGACCTTCTACACGCGACCCGGGCTCGCCGTCCCGACTGTGCACCGAACCCTCAGGCCTCTCGCGTACGCCGCACCGAGGGGCGCCGACGGCACACACGATTTCGATGCGCTTACCTCGCAGTGGCTGCCGCGTACACCCCCGAAGAGATTCTGGCGCTGAAAGTCTGCGACCCGGCGTGCGGCTCGGGCACGTTTCCCGTAGCGGCGCTCAGGTTTCTGACCGACGCGCTGTACCTGGTCGCTCCACCACCATGGACGCATCTCGGAGACCGGCGACCGCGCCATCGTGCGCCTGTCGACCGAGGCGCTGCGTCCGAAGCAGAGGATCTGCTGGGGGCCGAGAAACTGGCGTGCCGGCCCTCCGACGAGACGTTCGAGCCCCGGCTCAAGGCCGTACTCCGCCGTCACGTCGTCGAGCGCTGTATTTATGGCGTGGACCTCGACCCGCTCGCAGTGGAACTGTGCCGGCTCGCGCTCTGGATGAGACGATGGACAGGGACCTGCCGTTTTCGTTCGTGGACCACAAGATCAAATGCGGCAACAGCCTTGTCGGGGCATCGTTCGACACCTTCCAGCACTACCCCGTGATGGCATGGAAGAACCGTGAGGGCGGGGACAACGGGCACACAACGGCGTGCACTTCGAGAAGGAGGCCCGCACGAAGGCAATCAAGGCTTTCGTCAGGACTCGCTGACGCCCGACCTCCAGGTTTTCCTCCGCGGCCGGACACTCTTCCACGAGGACCTGCAGGAGCGAGCGGCGCAGGCGCACGCCGGCGCGCTGGCCGTGCTCTCACGCCTGCACGACCTGCCCGTGCATGCTGCCGGCGATCGCGCACGGGTGTATCGCGACGAGTCGTCGGGTCCCCGGATATCAGGCGCTCGCGCGCGCCATGAACCTGTGGTGCACGTGCTGGTTCTGGCCGAGCACGCGACTTGGCTCAGGCGCCTCTTCCGACGACGTTGGCTACGCCGCTGGCTGACACGGTGGAGGCAGCCGAGCGTCTGTCGGTGCGAAAGCGCTTTTTCCACTGGGAGTTGGAGTTTCCAGACGTCTTCAATGCAGGGCGGTCCGGCTTCGATGCCATTCTCGGCAACCCGCCGTGGGACATCGCGAAGCCAAGCTCGAAGGAGTTCTTCTCCAACATCGATCCCCTTTATCGCGCGTACGGCAAACAGGAGGCCGTCGAGCGGCAGACCGAGTACTTTGCCGATCCCGATATCGAGGAGCGATGGCTGGACTACAACGGCGACTTTCGCGCGCAGTCGAACCTGGTTGGATACGCCGGGTTCGCGTTTGGCGACCCCGATCTTGTCCGGAAGCCTGAAGACAGATTCACCATCGTGAGGGGCAACGCCAACGCCGAACTCCACGACCGCTGGCGCCGCGCGCGAACGAGGAGCAGTGGATTCACGGATCGCGCCCACGCGTTTCAGCATCAGGGCTCGGCCGACTCAATCTGTACAAGCTGTTCCTGGAGCAGGCGCACGCGCTCCTCCGTGCGGGCGGCCGCCTGGGCTTCATCGTCCCATCCGGTTTGTACTCCGATCACGGCACCGGCGATTTGCGTCGACTGTTCCTGGATCAATGCCGTTGGGAATGGCTCTTTGGCTTCGAGAACCGCGACAAGATTTTCGACATCCACCGGTCCTATAAGTTCAATCCGATCATTGTCGAAAAGGGAGGGAAACGCGCGATCTTCGAACGGCCTTCATGCGCCGGCGCCTCGAGGACTGGGAGTCGGCCGAGGCGTTCGTCGACGCCGTACGCTCGCGCAGCAGGTCGAACGGTTCAGTCCGCGATCGAAGGCGATTCTCGAGATCCAGTCCGCGCGCGACCTCGAGATTCTGGAAAAGATCTACGCGAACTCGGTGCTGCTTGGTGACGACGGCCCCGACGGTTGGGGGCATTACGTACGCCACGGAGTTCCACATGACGAACGACTCGAAGCTCTTCCCGCCGAGGCCGAAGTGGGAGGCTGAGGGCTACCGGCCTGACGAGTACAGCCGGTGGCATCAAGGGCGACTGGCGGCCGATTGAGGAGCTGTGGCCCGAGTTGGGCATTGGAGCCTTCCGCGTCGTGCCGATCGATCCCGAGTGCGAGCGCCGCATCGCCGCGCCAGACGTGCAGCGCACCGAGTGGCGACTCCGCTGCGCGCAGCCGCCATACGACACCCTTCCGATTCCCCGGGGGGACGTTCCGGTGGGGATCATTCTCTCCTGTGATGGCGATGCTTGGGTGAAGGAGAGTGGCATCGCCGATGTCGCTTTTCCGCTCTATGAGGGCCGAATGGTGGCCAATTCGATTATCAGTAGAAGGGATGGCTGAGCGGTAAGGGCGCGAAGAGCCTAATGGCCGGAGATCGAGTGGAGGGAAAAGTGTCCGCAGGACCGCATGGACCGTTGGATGCGCGTCGCGATTATCGAAGGCATCCCAGGCGATCTGGCAACAAGATGGGGTTTCTGATGTCAGTTCGGCACGAATACCCGTAGCCTGATTGCCGCTGTTGTTGCCGACTTCCCTTGCGGGAACTCGCGCTGTCTTGCGTGATCAGGGCTCCTGGGCTTTTCCTCCAATTCGCAATTCCTTGGTCCGATGACTTCGTGGTTCGATGAGGATGAGGCGGTCGTAATCTGAACTGTTTCGTCATCGACGAGAGCCCGCTACCCAGCCTCGCGGCGGACGCAGACGTCCTTCACGAACGATTTCAGCTTGCGCGGGCAGTCGAGTTCTCAGACCGATGGCTAACATCGACCGTCCTAACCTGGCAGTCCGAACCATGTGGGCTGTCAGCGATGCCGAGCGACTCCGTATCACCGCGATCGCCGATGCACTGTGTTTCGCCGATGCTGATCTGTGCTCGCGAACGTCAACAGACATTCTGACGGGCTGCGACCATCCGCGACGACGATGAGGATCAGTGACTCCAAGGGCTTTCTGGCGAGTCGATAAAGACAAGGACCCGGAACTCCGCCACACCGTCCTCACTTTCGTTGCCTTCGCGGACCTGGAGGAACAGATCCGCGAGGCTGGCGGACCGCAAAGGGGCATCGAGCGCTTCCTGAACCAGAACGGTGGGGAAGGCTGGATGCTGCCTGAGACGCTCCGGCTGGCCGACTACGGCCTTGGCCATGACGAACGCGCCAAGCACCCGCAGCCAGTCGCCAGCCGCCTCGGGCCCCGATTCTACGACTGGCAGCACGCGCAGACAGCCGAAGAGTCATGGCGGGAGTGCGAGATCCACGCGAAGAACCTCCAGGCGACTGGCGTACTCTCTTCGGGGGCCATGCCTCCAGCTGACGCCAACCTCCCCACTATCGATAAGCACAGAGTTCCGGCACGCGGCAAGCGGCGACGGCAGGACGAGAAAGGCCTGCTTCCGCTGGATGGACGGGAGGACGAACCTGTATGACAACAGATTCGTGCGCCATCGCGATTGCCGGCGACGCGCAGGTTGTTGAGTTCGTCCGATCGGCTCGCGAACGCCTGATCTTCGTGGCTCCCGCCGTCAATCAATCGGTGGCCGTCGCGATTTGTGAACACGCGGCGTCGCTCGGTGAGGCAGCCGCAAGCGTGATCCTCGACACAGATCCCGAGGTCTATCGACTGGGCTACGGCGAGCCTGGTGCTCTACAGCTGCTCGAGGCGGCCGCCGGTTCGTCCCACCTGATTCTGCGCCGCCAACCCGGCCTTCGCCTGTGCATCGTCATCGCCGACCACCGGACGCTCATCTTCGCACCGACTCCGCAACTGATAGAGGCGGGACCAAACACAGGCGGAGGCGCCAACGCCATCTACCTGGGCTCGCCACCCGCTGCGCTCGAACGCGATCTAAGCACGGACGCCGGACGCCCAAGGATCGGCGCCGAACCCTTGACTGCTGAGGATTCGGACAGAGTTCGACGCGACCTCGACGAGAATCCACCGCAACAGTTCGACATCGCGCGCCGTATGCGCGTGTTCAATTCGTACTACGAGTTCGCCGACCTGGAGCTCACCGGAGTGCAGATCGATCGAAAACAGGTCCGCATTCCCGAGCACCTGATGGGTGTTGCCGACGAGCGAACCCGAGCCCGCCTGCGGAGCCACTTCCAGCTCGTTCCTGAGGACAGCAAACTGTCAGGCGCGCACCTGAGAAAGGATCGCGACCTGATCGCCGATACGTTCCTTCATAGCGTCGCCGAAATTCGGAAACCTCGTTCGCCGGGTCGACAAGCCCAAGCTCGAGGCGGCGGTTGCCGGATTGCGCCAGAGAGTGAACGACTTCAAGGAGAAGCTCGAAGAGCAGCTCGAGACATCGATCGAACGCAGCCGCGCGGAACTGCTGAAGGCATTGCTGCCGGCTGTAGCCGGAAGCCCCCGAAAGAGTGGCGGTTTTCGGACGGCCAGAAACCGGACAAGGAAACGTGTCGTCGCTTTGTTGAACGAGACCTTGGAAGAGCGTTCGGAACGGCCAATCAACTCATTTCCGGGATGGAAGTCACGCTTCGCTTTAAGGGCCTCACGTACGAGACGCTCAAAGACGAAGAGTTCCTGAAGGCTGTCGAAAAGGCGCAGCCTCCCCTCGACGTGGAGCGACTGCATGAAGAGTACGACGCGGCAAAAGCGAAGCCAAGAGCGGTGGGCCAGCGGACGAACAACCTGTTTCCGGATGCAGACGATCATGAGTCAGCGCCGTCCGGTACCGTGGAGCGAGGCGAGGGCTGAGCCACCACGATGGCAAAGCGCCGAATCGTTCGCCTCGCGGAGAGCTGGACGCCGGATCCCGATGATCCCTTCGGCGAGGATAAGCAGCGGTTCATTCGCTACCTTCTCGAAAACGCGATCACAGCGAGCAACCCACGGCCAATTCTGTCGATCTTGAGCCTCGGCCTGTTCACGCGCGAGTGTACAGAAAGGAGGCATTTCAGCACCAGATCCTTGGCCCGTTGAGACGAGACCCCAGGGTGTTCATCGGAACGTCCAACGCTGGAGTGTTCATCGTCACGACGGCAGAGGACGTCGATACAACGCTCGGCTTCTACACGTGGCGCGTGCGAGCCGAACTGCGCCATGCAAGGAATCTCCGCCGGCTTGCGAAGCGCACGAAGTTGATGGAGGGATACACCTCCACAATTCCAGAGAAGAAGGACCGCGCCACCATCTATCTGGACGAGTCCGGGTCACCGAACGTCAACGATCACAACCCGCCGGTCTTCGTCGTCGCCGCGGTCCTCATCGATTCCCGTGAAGACCTCGCCACATTGGATCAGCGGTTCAAGAACGCTTTCGCGGCCATCCGCAGGCCCGAAGATCACGAGCTAAGACGGCCGGCTTGTCAGTCAATTAGCACACGCGCGTTCTGCGTGAGCTGTCGTTGCTCGACTATCAGTGGGCCGCCGCCTGCTTTGACAAGCGGAGGTTGACCGCACCCGGCTTTGCCGACCCATTGACGTTCTATCGGTACGCGTTTCAGTTCTTGTGGGCGACCTCCTGACGATGGCGTGGCAGGCGGACCTGGTTCTCGATCAGAACTCCACTGAGGCCGTGCAGGCCGAGCTGGAAACGTACTTACGCCGGGAGAACTCCGGCCTTCCCGTTTCAAGACTCGGGGCGATCAACTTCACCGACAGCAGCAAGAGCCGCCTCGTTCAGTTGGCCGATTTGGTGGCAGGCGCCGTGAGACGGTCGGTCGACGGGGATCCGCAACCCCTTCGCGAGATCGAGGACAAGATGATCAACCTTCAGTTTTGGCCGCCACGGGACGATAACGGCTGAGTCGCAAATTCTTCAGTTGCGCCTGTCAGAAAAATGTGTCATTTTTTCTGACAACAAGGCGCCCAAATTGGCCACACAAACCGTTGATTCACAGGTATTAAGGCGAATTAAAGGCCGAGGTCGAGGGTCGGTATTCACGCCGGCCGACTTCGTGGACCTTGCCGGCCGGGCTGCCGTGACCAGACCCTCTCCCGCTCGCCAAAGCCCGCACTCTCCGGCGGCTGGCCAGAGGCGTCTACCTCTACCCGCCAGCAGCACCGCTCTCTTGGAGAGTTGCGCCATCGCCGAGGTCATCGCCAAAGCCCTCGCCGGACGCGACAGGACCCGGCTTCAACCCTCTGGCGCGTACGCAGCGAACCTGCTCGGACTGTCCGAGCAGGTGCCGATGAAGGTCGTGTTCCTGACCGACGGCCCGAGCCGCCTCGTACAGGTAGGCCAATGACGATCCAACTTCGGCGGACGACGCCGCGCAACATGGCAGCCGCAGGGCGCCTCGCGGTCTGGTGATCCAGGCTTTCAGGCACCTGGGCAAAGAGCACTCACGCCCGAGCGGATCGCGCATCTCAGACGAACGCTCCCGGCGCAGAAACGGCACGAGCTCGCCGATGACATCAGGCTCGCGCCTTCCTGGATGCACCCGATTCTGCGCGAGCTGGCGAGGGGATGAGCGGTTGCGCCTGAAGTTCCTGGAGCTGCCTTCGGACGAGCGCCGGCTCTACATCGAGCAGGCAGCAGCCCGGCGCAATGTGCCGGAGGTGATGCTCGAAAAAGACTTCTGGGTGAGCTGGGTCCTCGCCGCCCTCTTCGATCGAGGTTCGGCGACGTCCTCGTGTTCAAGGGCGGCACGTCCCTGTCGAAAGTGTTTGCGGTCATCGACCGCTTCTCCGAGGACATCGACCTCTCTGTGTCACCTGCCTTCCTGGGTCTTGCGACTCCGCCCCGACCAGTCGACGCAGGCCGACTTGTGGATGAAGAAGGCCGAAGCCGCGTGCGCGGCGGCCGTGAAGGATCAACTTCGACCGGAGCTGGAGAAGACCGCCGTCGAGGTTCTTGGTAACCGCTCAGAGGCGCTGGTTCGAGTTCGCCATCGACGAGGCGAGCAATTCGCCGGTCCTCCTGTTTCATTATCCGACGACACAGCCCACTGGTTTCGGCTATCTCAAACGCACCGTGAAGCTGGAGCTCGGATCCCTCACGGATCAACAGCCAACGGAACGGCATCCCGTCCGCCCATGGATCGCCGACGTGATGGAGGAAGCGTTCGACGACTGGCGGTGCCACGTCGTTGCGCTTGATGTGCACCGAACGTTTTGGGAGAAAGCCACGATTCTTCACAGCGAGCATCATCGCCCGGCCGACAAGCCGACGCCCGATCGCTTCTCACGTCACTATGCAGACACAGTAGCCCTGGCCAACGACCGCGTGCTTCCACCGCTGTCGGTCAGGGTGATTTACGTGACCGCGTTGTTGCCTGGAAGAGCCGATTCTTCGGCAGTGCGTGGGCCCGCTACGACCTTGCGCGGCCAGATACGTTCAGGCTCGTGCCGCCGAAGGAACGAGAAGCTACCCTTCGGCAAGACTATGCGGCAATGCGCGACATGTACCTGAGCGAGCCAAGAACCTTCGACGACATCCTCCGCGCTCTGGCCGACCTGGAGCGGCGCATCAATTCTGAGGCGAGCTGATCACATAACAGGCGTAACGCATGGCCCTGAACCCGATCGTCTTCACCGAGAAGGTCGTCCGCAGTTTCCTGCGCTACCAGCTCACGGCCTATCCGTTCGCCGATGAGCGGCTGCACGAGCAGATGCGGCGGCTGCTGTCGCTCGACGAGACGCGGCAGTCGCCGCTGCTGAAAGGGCCGTACGTCAGCCTGTCGCGGCCGTTCCGGCAGGGCGCCGCGGTGAGGAGCTTGTGCGCGAAGGGCGTGTTCCACCCGCACATGCGGCAGCGGATTCCGGCGGAGATCACTCACGTCTACGGCCACCAGGAAGACGCCATCCGCGCCATCCGCGCGCGGCAAGACGACGCTGGTCTCCACCGGCACCGGCTCGGGCAAGACCGAGTGCTTCCTCTACCCGATCGTCAGCCAGTGCCTGGAGCTGCGGGACGCAGGGCGCCCGCCGGGCATCTGCGCCGTGATCGTCTATCCGATGAACGCGCTGGCCGAAGACCAGCTCGGCCGCCTGCGCTCGCTTCTGGCCGGCACGGGCATCTCCGTTCGGCATGTACGTGGGCAAGACGCCGGAGCGCGAGGGCGAGGTCGCCGGCAAGCGTCTCCCGCCGGGCGCTTCGCGCGCGGACTACGAGGCGCGGCTCGCGAGGTCCGCCGCGAGAAGCGCAGCGAGACGCGTCTATCCGCCCGAAGAAGTCTGCTCCCGCGAGGTGATGCGCACGCCGGGAAGCCAGCCGCGCATCCTGCTGACGAACGTCAAGCAGCTCGAGCTGCTGCTCACGCGGCAGCGCGACGTCGAGCTGTTCGCCGACGCGCGGCTCGACTTTCTGGTCTTCGACGAGGCCCACACGTTCACCGGCGCGCAGGGCGCCGAGACCGCGTGCCTGATCCGGCGGCTGCGCGCGTTCTGCGGCCGGGGCGCGCAGGACACGGTGTGCGTCGCCACGTCGGCCACCATCGTCGATCGGGAGAACCCGGACGCGGCGCGCGACTTCGCGTCGCGGTTCTTCGGCGTGCCGAACGGAGCCGGTCGTGACGGTCGGCGAGGCCTACGAGCCGGAGGTGTGGGCGGCCGGCCGAGCCGTGCCGCCCGGCCTGCCGGCGACCCCGGCGCGCTCCTGACCGAGTGCGTCAGGGCCGTCGAGGACGAGACCGGCGATCGGAGCGTCGGTGCGGGCGCCTATCGCGAGCTCGCCGGCGGCGACCTTCTCGGCGGGCGAATGGCAGGAGGCGCTGCACGCGGCCCTGTCGCGAACGAACTGGTCTTCCAGCTGACCGAGCTGCTGGCGCAGCCGCGGCGCTCGGCGAACTGCCGCGGAGCTGAAGGAGAAGATCGGCCGGCCGGTCAGCGAGGCGGAGATTCTGAGCTGGCTCACGCTCGGCGCTGCGGCGCGACGCGAGGGCCGGCCGCTCCTGCGGCCGTCGTTCACGGCTTCGTCCGCGGCATCAGCGGCGCGGTGGTGAGCTTCCCGAGGGCGAGCCGGACCCGCAGCTCTGGCTGGCGGCCGAAGACGAGATCGAAGCGCCGGAGGCGAGAGACCAAGCACGCGCACTTTCCGGTCACAACGTGCACGACGTGCGGGCAGCACTACTTCGTCGCGTTCCTGAAGGACTTCGAGTTCACGGGCAAGGCGCCTGGGGGCGGCGAAGCCAGCGGTGACGCGCTCGTTCTGGGAGCCGCTTGAGGAGGCACAAGGCGGCAAGCGCGTCGTCCTGGTCGACCGCATCGTCGGAGGAGCGATGACGACGAGGATCTCGAGAGCACGAGCGCACGGCGCCGCTGTCACTTCTGCCGCCATTGCGGCGCGGCACATCCCGAGGCCGTCAGCCGCTGCCTGCACTGCGGACCGCCGGCGAGACTGGTCGACCTCTACGCCATCCGGCAGAAGAAAGACAACCCCGGTTGTCTGACGAGTTGCCTGTCGTGCGGCGCCAACGGCCGGCGCGATGGGCAGCCACTATCGCGAGCCGGCTCGTCCGGTGCGGGCGACCAACGTGGCGGACGTGCACGTGCTGGCGCAGGACATGGTGCACCACTCCGAGCGCCCGCGGCTGCTGGTCTTCTGCGACAACCGCCAGGACGCGGCGTTCCAGGCCGGCTGGATGAAGGACCACGCGCGCCGGTTCCGGCTGCGCGCGCTCATGGCGGACGGCTGAAGGATGGTCCGCTGTCGGTCGGCGACCTGACGCCGTACCTCGACGATATGCTCGAACAGGACGAGGCCCTCTCGCGAGCGCTCGTGCCGGAGGTGTGGCAGGTCGTGCGCCGGGAAGGCGGCGGCGGCCGGCACGAGCAGGAACGCCGGAAGTTCCTGCGCATCCAGGTCCTGCGCGAAGTGACGATGTCGGCGCGGCAGCCCATCGGTCTGGAGCCGTGGGGCCGCATGAAGGTCGAGTACGAGGGCCTTGACGCCGACGCTGCCGTGGATTCAGGAGCAGGCGCCGCGCTCGGCATGCCCGCCGGACGACTTGCGCGACGGCGTGGCGGCCTGCTCGACTACCTGCGGCGCAGGCGCGTGCTGCACGATCCCGAGCGCGAGATCTTCACGAAGTACTGGATGGACGGCGACCTCGAAATGCAGCAGGGCTACCTGCCGCAGCTGGGCAGCCCCGTCGGCACCAAGCTGCGACGCGGAGCCGACCGAGAAGGCGGAGCACGGTCACTCAGTGGCTCAGCGAGCGCGGCGACACCACGCTCGCCAGATCGCCAAGAAGTGGGGCGTGCCGGCGGACGACGTCGAGGCCTTCCTCGAGGGCCTGTTCGAGTTCCTCGTCGACGCAGGGGCTCCTCGTGCCTGTGAGGCTCAAGGGCTCCAAGGGCAGGCGCTGCCCAGACGTCACGCGGCGTGTTTCAGATCGATGCCGACCGGTTGCGTCTGCAGCAGAACCACGGCGTCTGGCGATGCCGGAGCTGCCGCCGGCGCACCACGCGGCGGACGCCGCAGGACAGACGTGCCCGGCTGGCGCTGCGATGGCGAGCTCGAGTTCATGCGGAAGATCCCGACAACTACGACCTGCAGCTCCTCGACCAGGGCTACTCGATGCTTCGGCCCGAGGAACACACCGCCATGGTGCCGCACGACGAGCGCGAACGGCTCGAGAACCTCTTCAAAGGCGAGTCCGAGGCGATCAACGCTTTCGTGTGCACGCCGACGCTGGAGCTGGGCGTGGATATCGGCCAGCTCGACGCGGTGCTGATGCGCAACGTGCCGCCGCTGCCGGCCAACTACTGGCAGCGCGCCGGACGCGCGGGCCGGCGCCACCGCATGGCGGTTGACCTGACCTACTGCCGGCCCGTGTCGCACGACCGGGCCTACTTCGCCGATCCACTCAAGATGCTGGCGGGCCGCGTCGACCCGCCGGCGTTCAACCTGCGAAACGACCTGATGGTGCCAAGCACGTGCACGCCACGGTGATCACGCGGCTTCACCAGTACGCGCGGGACGCGTCGCGATCGGAGAGCGAACGCGAGGGCATCGACGAGACGCTGCGAGAGCTGCTTGCCCGAGCGAGTGTCACGTCGTACCTCTTCGACGACGGCACTGTGCGCGAACGTGCCCTTCGACCTGTCGCCGCTCGAGCAGCTGATCGACCGGCAATGTCGACGATCTGGTCGCGTACGTCGAGTCGGCATTCCGTCAGGGATGGCCGGTTGCGGATGCGGAGGTCACCACGGCCGAGAGCCTGCGGGCCACGTGTCGGAGATGCTCGACGGCCTCGACGAGGTGATCGGTCGCCTGCGACGCCGTCTGCAGCTGGGCAATGGCGCAGATCAAGCGGCTGAATGCCATCCGGGAGACAGCAGGGCGATCTCGATCCTGAGGACGAGGCGCTCTTCAGACGATGCGACGCGGTCGTCAAGCGGCTCAAGGGAACCGACGCGACGCCGCGGCGCGAGGCAGAAGGCTACGACGACGTCAACACGTTCGGCGTGCTGGCTGCCGAGGGGTTTCTGCCGGGCTATGGGCTGGAGGTTGGCTCGGTTCTCGGCACGGCCGAGATTCCGTTCTGGCGCACCGGGGCGATGGATTTCGCGCTGCCGCGGCCGCCGAGCGTGGCGCTGCGCGAGTACGTGCCGGGCAACCTGATCTACGCCAACGGCAACCGCTTCGTGGCCCGGCGCTTCCATCGCGACGTCGACGAGCAGCGCATCGAGATGCCGGTCTTCGAAGTGTCGACGGAGCGGCAGGCGGTGAAAGAGACGAACGCTGCAGGCGCGCCTCGGCGGCCCTGGGCGCCACAATGCTCCCGACCATCGCGGTATGCGATGTCGACCTGGCCCATCAGTCGCACATCTCCGACGAAGAGGAACTCCGCTTTCAGATGGGCGTCGCCGTCTACGGCTACGAACGCGACCAGCACAATGGCGGCACGGCGTATCGCTGGGGCGAGCAGGTCCTGCACCATCGTCGGGCGTGCGGCTGCGACTGGTCAATGTCGGTGCGATCGCGCGCGATCAGCGCGGTCGAGCCGTCTTCGGCTACCCCATCTGCACGGTCTGCGGTCAGAGCCTGTCGCCGCTCTCATCCGATCGGCAGCGGGAGCACTTCGAGAAGATCGCACCAGGAGCGATGCGGCCGGAGCCGTACAGCCCGTCGGCTTCTACGCCGATGTTGTGGCGGATACGCTTTCGCTGCCTGCTTGTGCCAGATCAGAAGACAGCGTACAGCGTGCTCGAAGCCCTGCGCATCGCCGCCACGCAGGTCCTGGACATGCACATGGACGACCTCCAGATCCTGGTGATCGGCCACGTGGACCGCGATGAAGTCGACGCGCTCCTGTGGGATCCAATGCCCGGCGGCTCGGGGCTTGCTCGACCAGTTCTGCGAGCGGTTTGAAGAGATCGCTGCCGTCGCGCGCGACGTCGTCGAGAAATGCCCGTCAGCGTCTGCGAGACGTCTTGCATCGACTGTCTGCAGACGTTCAGGAATGGTTACTACCACAAGCTCTTGAGCGGAAAGTCGCGCTCGGACCGGCTGACGGCGTGGGGGTCGCGGCTTGGTATTGCCCATGAGATCCCGGCCATGCAACCGTCACAGGAGCCTGGGGCGGGACCCATCCGGTCAACGAGGCCGAGCGGCGGCTGCGGTATCTGCTCCGGCGGCCGGCTTCGAGGAAGGCATCCGAGGGGAGCAGATCCGGCTCGACCGCGCCATTGGGACGACTACGCCAGACGTGATCTACCGCGCGGCTCATCACGGTGGACGAGGGCGTCTGCGTCTACCTCGACGGGCTGAGCGGCCATCTCCACGGCAACCCCGCGACTGCGGAGCGGGACCGCGCGATCCGCACTGGCTTCGCAACAACGGCTACGACGTGATCGAGATTGCCGCGAGCGACCTCCACGATGAGGGAGCTATGCAGCGCCATTTCCGCAGGCTGGCTGGTTACCTGCGCGCCGACTATGTTCGCGCACGAGTCCAAACCGACACGTCGTGGTTCGGCCGCGGAGACCGGGCGGCGGCCCAGCCGGCGCGCTTCGTCCCGCGGATCGTGCGGCCGAAGCCCGCAGAGCGCTACCAAAACTGCGTTCCGCTTGTGCCCCGAAGGCTGCGGCGGGTTGGTTCAGCGAGCGACAAGACACCGGCGAACCCGCCGACTGGGAGTGGATTGCCATCGACACGCGCCATCGATTGCATCCGGGAGTGTTCGTGGCCCAGGTCGTGGGCAAATCCATGGAACCGCAGATTCCTGACGGCACTTTGTGCTTGTTCGGATCACCAGTCGAAGGAACCCGCCAAGGCAAGACCGTTCTTGTGCAGCTTCATGATCGAACTGATCCCGAGCACGGGGGGCGCTACACAGTGAAGAAGTACTTCAGCGAGAAGGCGACTTCGGACGACGGTTCCTGGCGCCATGTAAAGATCGAGTTGAGACCAAACAATCCCGACTTCAGCCCGATTGAACTGACGACGGATGATGAGGGATCGGTCAAGGTCGTCGCCGAGGTTCTGGAGGTGCTGGGATAGCGCCCGCTTCGCAGGCACGAAAGTCTGCGCGGCCAATGACTCCGAGCCATTTCAAGCTGTTAGTCCGCTGGTAAGGGTGGATCCGTTTTCCAAACGCGCTTGCCTAACTGATCCCGGTGCGTGTGCTCAGTATGCCAGCGGTTCAGCGATCCGAGATATTGAGACAGGATAATCACCACGTCGCTGTTGCTCGGAAGGGCCGCAAGATCAAATTCAAGAAACGTTTTCAGTGGCCTCCACTGGTCACCTAAGACGACGTTGGCTTCCTGTAGCTTTTCATTCACAAAGCCAAGCTTGAACTTATTCACGGCGACGTCCGGCTGCTTTTTCGACAGTTCGCGCATTTCATCCAGCAGCGACTTCAGCGCTGGATGCACCCTGCGGTAAATCGAGACCTGCTCAGCGGCAATTGGAGCAGACCCGCGACCATCCTTCTTCGTCATCTCCTGACGCTCCTGTATTAAGACTTCTCCCCTCGATTGCTTGGTGGATTCGTTTTCAGGCTCCTGCCGTCGCTTACATTCCAGTGCCATTCGAAATGATCGGAATTCCACAGAACGCGTTCTGACCGCCAGTTTTCAAGGCATGCCAGATATTGCGACAGGACTACAACCACGTCGCTGTTCGATGGGAGCGCAACTTCGTCGAAGTGTTCGAACGACTCGAAGGGCCGAGCCGGACCGACGAGAACCTGATTCGCGATAGTCAGTTGCTCGTTAATCATTCCGAGCTTGAACTTGTTGATAGCCTGATCGGGCGCTTTGCCGAGATTGCCGCCATTCTTGCCAGCAGCTCCTCCATCTGAGCTTGAAGCTTCAAAAATTTCTCGACATCCGCCGAAGTCAGTTCAGAGGTTGTTCGCTTCTTGCTCATGCCGGGCACGCTCGTGTGAAATCAACATAGGAACGTTTTATGACTTCAATTGGAAGCCGCTGCTTCGTCTCGAAGACCTGCACCATCAGCTTCAGGTCGTCGTCAGTCAGTGCGATGATGCACCGCCGCTGGCCAGACCACAGGTCGAGCGTATTACGCCAAATTGGCGGGGCAGGGGATTCCTCGTAATAAGCACTCCGAAGCGACCAAATTGCCCCGTGACTACCGGTTCAACTGGTTTACGTGTTCACGCTCGATTTCGTGGACGTTCTTTATTTCCATCACCAGCTGCCGACACTCGTACAGGCTGTGGATGTCCTGAGGAAGTCTATCGACCGGTTGTTGTAGAAGATCAGATCGCTGAATCTGCACTCCAGAATCTGTACGGCTTTGTTCATCCGCGAAGTCAAGATGCGGATACAGCAGCGACGCCATCAACTGCGCCACATAGTCCTCATAGAGCTTGTCCGCATTCGCAGTCTTGCCGCTTGGCAGTTTGTGAATCCAGCGTAGCTTGGTCTTGGCAGAGGTGATCGCAATTGGTCGAAATAGAGGATCGTTGGTGCAATCAGCTGCTGTTCGCTCCTTCTGGTGAACGTAAGCTTCGACGAGGCCGTAGTTCTCGCGATTGAAATGTAGGACGCTAATGCGTTCATCCGTTAGGCGCTCTTTGTCCTGCGGAACGAAGGCGTTCTGAAAATAATCGTCGTAGTTGATCCATGGCGTGAACCTGAGCCACCTCTTTGGAACAAGGAGGATCGGTTGTGGGACAGCGGATTTGCAGGGAGATCGAGCTGTTCGACGACGAAGCGCTTCTCCTGATAGTTGAACACCTCTAGCGAGACTCGCTCCTTTGGGATGCCCCACAGACGGCACTGGTCGATTGTGAAATCGATCAGAAAGGATTTCAGCAGGCTACAGGTGATGTCGCTGATGCGATCCTTTGAAATCTGATCAACGAAGAGCTGGATCTCCTCGATGTGCCCGAAGCCGGCTCTTTCAACATGAGGGAGTTGCCGGAACAGATCGAGGATCGCACCGGCAGTCTCGCGCCCAATTCGGCGACCTTGCTTGTTCGACGCAGAGCCGAGTCCCACGTCGGCGCACTCAGAGATGCGAATCAGCCCATCGATCGCGACGTCTCGTTTGCCGGTGTCAGCGAGTTGCCCGAAATGATTAAAGGACGAAATAAGAGCCGTGTGAAGGCTGTTGTCCTGAAGAGAAGGCGATTTCCACAATAGGAAGGGGTCCGCATAGAGCGGGATGTCATCGTCGAGGAAGGGTATGCCAAACTCCGCCTGCTCCTGCGTGAGCGGAAGGTCGTAATAGTCGTTGAGCCTGGGCTTTACGAGAGCCACTTTAATTAAGCGCTACTCAGCTCCCATCGCCATCTCGCGTGCTCGTCGTCGCATGGAGATCAGTCCTCGTTTTCTTCGAGCGACTGGATCTCCTCGCCCGCGAATACCCGCGTGATGCGATTATCCTCCGCCCCATACCGCTCGTCGTAGGGCCCGCGGAATAAGTCACGCGGCAGCGGCAGTCGAGCATACGGGTTTTCGTGCACCACGACCCGCAACTGGCTCAACGAGCCGTCGCGCTCGGTGCCGTGAGCGCGGTCCAGTTCCCTCTGGAATTCTTCCAGTGTGAGTGACCGGCCTAGTTCTTTCTCCCTTTGCTTGAGGCCCTTTCGAAACCGTCGCTGGCCCACGGCCACGTTCTGCAGAACGATAACCGAGCTGATCGTCTGATTCTGAGCGTCAACCGGCACACCCTGCCGCTCAACCAGCATCTTGGCGCCGGTTCCGCCGCCAAAGACGTTGCGGATTTCCGCGTCCGGCGGCGCGGTCCGACCGGGAACGTTGAGCGGGACGGCGAATCCCAGGTTGCCGAGCATTGCGCCGTAGACATGTTTCCAGTCGAGAAGAATAAGTGGCCTGCCGAAGTTGAACACGACTAGGTTGCAGCAATAGGCATCAAGATCCTTGAACTTCTTGCGCGCCGCACCAATCTTTTCGCGGATGGGCCCGTATGGATCGAAGTACCCAAGCCGGGGCGGAAGTCCTCGTTCGTCGGACGGAACTCCTTTACCTCGAAGAGTATTTCCTTGTCACGGTGAAGGACAGCGAAATCAGGTCGCCGCGTCGTGCCCGGCATCTGCTTCTCGAACTCAAAGCGGACGTTCGACGTCGTGAGATAGATTTCGAAGAGTTGTTCGGATTCGTTCTTAACAATTTGCCTTTCCAGCTCCTTCACCTCGATCAGCTCGTAGCCGAGCGCCGTAACGATCCTGCTTGCATCCATCGTCGTAAATTTCGTGAGGGGGAGGCCGATTGCGACCGCTACCACCTGCTTTGGCGGGTATAGCCGACGATGGACGCGGACGGCATACTTGTCGGGTTCTCGCGGTGCGACGTGCTTGAGGAGATCGTCGACTTCCTCGCGGAAAACGGTGTATTCCTTGCCGCCCAGCGTAAAAGTGACGGGCTTACTTAGCGAGGATTCACCGGGCATGCTTCTGACATACTACTGTGATACTATAGGTCTGTCAATCCCCTGCCGGAATCGTCTTTCCGGCAGGTCGGGAACCTGGCCTCGGAAATCGCATTCTGCCTTTTGGTGGTCCCATGACTCGATTGTCGGCCGAGACGGCGAGGCTCGCCTCATGTTTAGTTTGATTGTGTCCGGCGACAAAACCGCGTGGGAAACAGATGGGGTGATGCGGATCGACAAAACGCGTTTCAAGGAACACAGCGATACGGAAGCCGACGCGATCTCGCTCGCAGATCAGGCAACCCTCAAGCTTCTCGAAAAGACGCCCACGTTGCTGATGTACGAGTCACATGCGGACCATCCGCACGGTGATGTCGTACGCGTCGGAACGGTTCGGGACGTGCAGCCGTCCCGTTCGGACGTCCTGTTCGAATTTGTCGAGCACGGACGCCTAACCAGCGCGATGATTGAAGAATTCGCCGGTCGACTTGGCATCGGCCGGTTCGAGCTCCATCGCACACACTGGGCGATCAAAAACGGCCGCTTCCCGAGCGCGCTCTTAGATCGGGTGGTTCCTACGCCAGCGAAATACGACGTTGTGCTCTCGTATGCCGGCGAAGATCGCGTTTACGTTGAAGAAGTAGCGTCGGCTTTGAAGGCGTCGGATGTACGCGTGTTTTATGACCGATACGAAGAGGCTTCTCTTTGGGGAAAGGACCTGGTCGAGCATTTTGATTCCGTGTATCGCAACGATGGTCGGTACTGCCTGATGTTCATCTCGAAGGCGTACGCCGAAAAGATGTGGACACGACACGAGCGCAGGTCGGCGTTGGCGCGTGGTCTCGAGAGCAAACGAGAGTATGTCCTGCCTGCACGGTTCGACGATACGAAAGTTGAGGGGTTGCGACCGACAACCGCCTACATCGATTTGCGCCGCGTAGCGCCTGACGAGTTGACACGTCGTACTGCAGAAACTTCGGCGCGGAACCGGCGCGGATCATTGAAGACGATGCACCATCCGAGGATCATTCAGAGGGTTCATGACCAAGCGGCCCGAAGCCAGCGCAGCGGAGAGAACCGGTGTCGATGCGGCCAAGCAGATCCTGAACGGCCTCAACTGGGTGGCCAACGAGCTCTTCAAGGATTTCCGGATCGATTTGCACGTAGATGCAACGGCGGTTCCTGATCGCTCCGGTAATTGCCAGACCATCGGGAGCGCGCCGGGCGGGTCAAGACCGCGCAGCGCCGGAGGGCAGTCTTGACGCGCCCAAGCGCTTCCGAACAATCGAACACCGGAGCGACGCGAGGCCGTGGCCGTCACGGCACCGATTGACGCCCAAACGCGGCTCGCGTCAACTCGATCGGGCTCGCGCCGTCCAGCGGAAGGATTGGGGTCTGCGAGAGGAACCGCATCAGCTCCTCTGGCGACTCGGGTTCGGTCCGTCGAGCGTCCCCCGATTGAGCCATGAATGCGAAGTCGTTCAAGGTGCCAAGCAAGCTACGGTTCCTGGTCCGGCCGAACGCCAACTCCGACATCCGCATCCGCTCATCAGCGATGTCCGCGGCGGCGACGCCGACGATGGACAGCCTTTCGCACACCGCATCCGGAAACACCGTGCCCAGGCGCTTCAATTCGCGGATCGGAATGACGACCGGAAGTCGAGACCGTTCGCTGATGAACAGCAGGTGCTGACGTCGGCCGATCCGGAGGATGTTGCCGTACCAGTCGCCGAGCCGCGTGGTGGACTCGACGGGCGGCAAGTCGCCGACCTGTTTCAGCCGGACGAGCAGCTTCTGTGTGCACCGGAGAACGACCATCAGTTCGTGAACCTACAGTACGACATCGGCGGAGCTCAATCACGAGCACGACGGCCGGCGCGATCGTGATCTGGATCTGTGCACGCAACCGGGTGCGGATCTGGACGCGATCCGGGCCGCGTTTGTCCGGACGATCTGGACACTGACACGGGGCGTGAGCGACCCGGCTCGCCGGGCCTGTGCCGACCCAGATGCGCGGGAGGCCGGGTCGCTCACGCCCCTCTCCTCCTTCCTTCCTCTCTTCAGCGGGCGGCCCGGCCGGCACAAGGCGCCGGCCGACAAAGACACGGACATCGGCGCAAGTATCGGCAGCTATGAGGCTTCGCAACCAAGGCGTACGGTGGGGCGACGATCGACCGTGCACCGCCGCCATCATCATCCCGATGGTCGATGGGGCTGCTGGCCCGCTGGCTATCGTTCCCCCTCCTCGGCCCCCTCGTGTCGAGACCTGGCCGCGGACGGAAGCCTCCAGGGGAAGAGAGAAGACGCCCTCTGAACGCGCCCGGTTGGATGAGATCGGCGGGTGACGGCGTTACGATCCGAGAGAGGCGGACCGCCACTATGGAGCTCAGTGATTTCGCGATCGGCGAGACGTTCTGGACGCATGCCGGAGCGTTCCGCTGCACCGACGTCGGCACTCGCGTCGTGGTGGCCGTGAAGCTCGGACCGCGCGAGGTTGGACGGGCTGAGAAGGTGGATGGAGAGTTGCGGATCACGAAGCGGATCGACGACGACCCGAGCTGGCTGAACGGTCCGCCGTACGCCGTCGAGGAAGTGGTCTTCGACGAGAACGAGCTGTTGGGTTGCTTCCGTACCGAGGCCGAACTGCTGGGTGACGGCGAGGACGAATGAGAGCGTCGCGACTGGCGGTTTCAGTGGCGCAAAGTAACGCTGGCCGTGCCTTTGCCGACCGGAATCGGCGTACGCGGGATGCCTTCAGGCGACGCCGGCCATCGGCGCCAGGTGGCTGTAGGCATGCGGCAACACCAGCGGCTCGATCTTCCCGGCTCCTGACTCCATCGCCTTCCCCACGACCGGCGACGAAGCGGTCGCCAGCACCCGCTCGCCATCCTGCCGCCAGCATCGGTAGAGCACTGCATAGCGGTCGGTGCGCGAAGGCCCGGCGACACCGCTCGAAGCGAGCCCGATCGGCAGCCGGGCTCGCCTCGGTTGGTGGGCTGGCGATGCGGTCGAAATACCAGCGCAGCTCCGTGAGGATCGGCTCCTTCAGCGGCGACGCGAGTTGCCCCCACGCGACCTTCTGCAGGTCCTGCACCGCGCCCTCCAGGTGCGCCGGAACCACGATTCGGATCGTCCAGGCGGGCAGCCTCTCGAGCAGCGGCGCGTGGCGCTGGAGGAAGTCGCGGAACTCGTCGTGCATCGGGTCGGCGTGCAGGTAAACGACGACGACGTGGCCGGATGGATGGACGCCGATCGGCAGGCGATCGGGGAAGTGGCGAACCTGTCGCTGATCGCCCTGACGGATGCTCAGATGCGGGGCGTCGTCGGCTGAAATCCCCCGGCTCGCGAGGTAGCCGAGCTTCTCAGTCGACGACGACATCCAGATGCTTTCGGGGTTCTCGAGAATCGCGTCCAGCAGCATCAGACGTTCGAGCGCGCGAGGCACGCCGGGCGGTCGGCGGAGCCGGCTATCGGGCTCGCCGATGGCCTCGTAGATCGCCCGATGACGCACGTGATAGACGCGTCCCCGATTGTGCGCGCAGTCGTAAGTCGAGACGAACCCGAGCCGCACGAGGTTGGCGAAGAACTTCCGCGTCTTCTGGCCAAACACGATGCCCGCGAAGCTCGAATACTGGCGCATGACGCAGACGCCGGAGTGGCGTGCGACGAGCACCAGGAAGCGAGCCTGGCGGTCGGTGAATCCGCGCTTCGCGATCGTCTGAACGGCGTGCTCGAGGTTCATCGCAACAACTCCTCAGCCAGGCGCGGATCGGGGCGCGACCGCCGCTCTGCCCGGTGCTGGCGGTGATGGTGAGTCCGTAGACCCGCCGCGACCGCCGCCCCCACCACCGCCCCTCGAGAGCCGACAACACGCGCGGTGCCGGCGCTGTGACGACTGAATCCAGACGACGCCTTGGAGCTGGCGTGAGCGCCACGGTAGTGCAACGTCTCGACCTCGATGTCGAGCGTTCGGAGGTGCCCGTCGCGGTCCTCGTACTCGATGCGGGCGTCGGGGAACTGGACGTGGCCGTCGTTGTCCGGGAGCTCGTGCTCGACGGCCCAACGATGGATCTCTTCGGGCGTTCGATCGGGCCGTCCGTCGCTCTCGGACTTGCCACGATTGCGCTCCTGCAGGAACTGCTGGTACTCGCGCTTCAGCTCGTGGTCGAGGATGACGCGACGGATGAAGGCGCCGTCTTCGCGCAGCCGCTCAGCGTCCTTGAGGTAGGCGCGATACACCTGCGCGTCGTGCGTCAGCTCGCGCGGCCGGTGCACGGCGAATCGGGTGTGGCGCGCACTTCGGATGCCGACGTGGAACTCCTGCCGGCCCTTCGGCTCCTGAGGTCTGCTGCGCTCGTCGTCAACGTCGCGCCGGTTGTCGAACTCCCGCTCCACGGCCGCCCACTTCAGTTCTTCGCGGTGCACGCTCGACCAGCGGTTGCGCTCGAGGACGTCTCGGCCGCGTTCCGTGAGCACGACCAGCGCGCGGTCGTTGCCGATGGCCGGGATGGTCTCGACGAGCCCCGAGTCTCTGAGGTGCCTCAGATCGCCCCGGTGCGGGTCGAGCGGACGGTCCTGGCCGTCGCGGAGATCGCCGGCGGGCACGACGCGGAAGGCGCCGACGGTGGCGAGCGTGCGAACCTCCGAGCCGCGCAACCTCACGTCGCTGTCTCGCGCCCAGACACGCTCGCGTTCCGGGCCGCGCGGCAGCTCGAGGTCGCGCGTGAACACATCGCGCGCATCGAGTGGCTCGCGCTCGCGCGGATTGGACAGCCCTCCGCGGCTGCCCTGGCTCAGCTCGCGACCGTAGTCGTCGCGGTCGCGTGGGTCATCATTCCAACGAGGATCGAAGTCCATAGACCCCTCCGATTGGAAAAGCTCCTCTGAGAGCGCGCAGAGAATGGCCGCGGCCTGGCGCCGCCTCTCCAAAATGTCTCCAAAACTCCGGTAGAATCCGGAGGACTGGCGGGGACTGGAGCGGACGACGAGAAGCCGGTAAGTGATTGGAACTCGAACCCTTAGGGCCAGAAGTCGCGCGCCATCAACCATTTAGAAAGACGCGTTCTTAGAATTCGAATCCCTGCCTCACCGCCAGTTTGCCCCCCGTCTTCCTTGATCGTTTTCACGTCCGCCGGCCCGTTGCCACCATATTGGCGAAGTCTTTCGGGCCGTCCGTCGCCTGCGCGGCCTCGCGTACCATGAGGCGAGTATTTAGACCCGCCGCGCCCGCCGTCGAGCAGCCTGATCGCGCTGTCGAGCGCTGCCGGGCTGAGGTGCATGTAGCGCTGGGTCATGGTCAGATCTGCTGTATTACGCAATTAGCGCAATAATTTACGCATTGTGCGTAGTCCAAGACGGCTCTCAGGGCACTATTTCCCACCGTCCGTGGGAGAGACTCGCCGCAACGCTCACCCAGCCCGGCAAATGGTGGCACCTGTCGGAGTTGGCGCAGTTCCTCCGGACGGCCCCTTCGAGCCTGCTGCGGGACCTCAAGGCTCTCGTAGACGGTGGAATCCTGGAAACAGCGTCGTGAAGGCACCAGGGCCTACGTCAAGGCCGACACGCGATCCCCGTTGTTCGCCGACTTGCACGGCCTCGTGGAAAAGACGGCTGGGTTGTTGCCAAGTCTCCAGCGACTACGTGAGCAGTTCGACACTCGAGTTGAAGTCGCCTTCGTTTACGGCTCCATCGCGCGCGGCGAGGAGCACGCGACGAGCGACGTGGACCTGCTCGTCATTGGCACGGTCGGCCTCGCGGAGCTCGCCCCCGCGCTCCGGAAGGTCGAGGAACATCGCGGCAGAGAGGTCAACGTGACGAGCTAGGGGGAGGCTGAATTCAGAACGAAAGTTGGGGCCGGCAATCAGTTCCTGACTGGACTGCTGCGAGGGTCCAAGCAGTTCGTGAAGGGCGGGCAACGTGACCTGGACGAAGTTACTTTTGGCAAGCCGCGACATTTAAAGGCATCGAACATCCAAAAAGGAACTCGATGACATCCGGGCACTGATAGCGCGCGACCTGGCCGATGCCGGCGTCACCGATCTTTCAGCTAATCGGCGGTCTTCTACAGCATATGATGCGGCGCTACTGTGAGCACACATGCGGATTGCCTGCGCTGGCTACCGCGTGACCGCCAAGACAGGTCACCACAGAGTGGCCTTAACGCGAAGGTCAGGCGGAGCGCGCGAGCGGCAAGGCGAAAGACGTCATCGACAATCTCGGCGAGAAGGCCAAAGCCGTTGTCGACGACGTCAAGGACAAGGTTCAGGGCTCAGACAACGACTAGAGGCCCGTGCGCGCCCTGGGGGTCCGTACGGTCAGCGGGATTGGGAGGTCGAGAGATGCCGGGTCCGTTGCAGGTGATTGCGGTGAGCTTCGGTCCGGGTGGCGACTTCGAGGGTCGGGTTCTCGCTGAAGTCGATCGCCTCCAGGGCCGAGGAGTGCTGCGGCTGCTCGACGTGCTTTTCGTCGCGAAGAGCGAGGACGGCGTGGTCGAGCGACTCGTCGTGGGTGATGACGAGGATTTTGGGGCACTCCTGGCGAGCATCGTCCCGTTTGACGGCGCTGGCCTTGTGGGCGACGGGTCGTCAGGGCTCGATCCGGCTGACGCATGGGCATTGGCAGGGTCCCTGGCGCCTGGGACGGCGCTCGCGTTCTTGCTTGTCGAGCACGGCTGGGCGCAGCCGCTCTTCGACGCGATCGCCGAGAGCGGGGGCGCGTTGGTGGGCGAGGGTTTCCTCACGCCCGAGGTCGGGTTGCTGGTCGGGGCCGAGGTCGCGGCGATGGAGGAGGCGGCTCGGGTGATCGCGGCCGCGCAGGCCGACGAAGCCGACACGATGCTCCTGGCCATGGCCGCAGAAACCCGAGCGGTCGAGGCGATCGCGACCTCCGACGCGATCCGCACCGCCGCCGCGGCAGACGCCATCCGAGCGCTGATCACCGCAGGCATCGTGGAGGAAGCAGCCGCCGTCGAGGCTGTCGAGGCCTTGACCGCCGCTGGGATCATCGTCGCGGCAGCCAACGAAGCCGCGACGGAGGCGGTCGCGGAAGCCGCGGCGACGATCAAGGCCGCATCGATCACGATGGCTCAGGCAAGGGTCCTCCGTTACTTGCCCACGCAGTTGAGCTTCGCGGTCATTGCCGACAAGCTGGGGATCTCCCGCGCCGCGGCGAAGGAACGAGCTGAGCGCGCCTACAAGAAGCTCGGGGTACACAGCCGCACCGAAGCCGTCATCCGAGCCCGCGCGCTCGGGATCATCGACTGACCCTCGAATCGACCAAGGCTCACCACTCCATTCTGAACTGGCAGCCCGCGCCGGCCTCGGAGAGTCTGTGCATTCACTGAAGTACGTCGTCGCGCGCCACTGGTTGCGTTCACACGCGAAGCTCGTTGCAGCCGCGCGAACCACACGCAGCCTGCGCCAGAACCGGCGGTCTGCCGCGTCCTGCCTGACGACTACTCGACGCTGCTGCCGCGCCGTTCAGGGTCGATCTACGAATTCACCGAAGAAGCGGGCGGAGATCGGCGCGAACGGGTGGAGACTCAGTTGGACCGACGTGAGGGACCGCAACCTTTGACCTGCGCTTTCGCGTCGAGTGAGTATCGGCGGAGACTCATCGACGGGGTTGAGGTCCTGGTGTCCGCAAGGACGTGGGAGGTCGAGTCTCCCCGCTCGCACAACGGCCGTGAGACGGTGGAAGTCAAGCGGACGACCCGCGCGGCGCTGCGTGTGTGATGAATCGAGCGCGCGCTCGGTCAGGCCGGGATGAGCCAGGGTTCGGTGAGATCGAGGTAACGCTCGACCAGCATGACTTCGCTCCACTCGGCGAACGCTTGGGCGGCCTCCTGAGACATCGCTCGTTGCCCACCGTCGCTCGCCACCTCCTCCTCGGCGAAGTAGGCGAGCTCGGTGAACTCGCCGTCGTCGAAGTAGGCGGTGACCGATCCGAGCAGATCGGGCCGCTGCGCCGCAAGGACCGCGTCGGCGTCGGACTCAGTGGTGTGGGCGCGCTCGAGATCCGTGACATACCCATCCATCGCCTGCACCAGGTGCGCGTGCTCCAGAGCCCCATGGGTCATCACCTGCACATCCTCGGACTCGTGGAAACGCACGGGCCCGACGAAGTAGCGATTCGTCGCCTGCCACCATGCCGTCTGCTCCGGCCGGTCGCTGTTGCGGCGTGCGGCGTCACGGCTCTCGAACCGGACCACCATGATGCAGTCGCCGTAAGGCGTGCATCCTCCAGTAGACCCCAGGTAGCCGATCGCACCCGGCTTGAGTTCGCGGTTCCAGATCTCGAGTTGTCGGTGCAGCACAGCAGGCCGATTGGACGAGCCTTCGATCACCTGGATGAACATGGGTTCCCCTTGCTGCTCGACGTGCACCGCACGTTTGATGACACGCTCGGAACACACAAATGTCAAGGGCTTCGTCTGGGTCGGCTCTGTGCGAGTAGGTGCACCGGGTCCTCGGGCACGGAATCAATCAAAACGGTGGTCGTGAACGGATTCGGCAGATCTGACGCGCTGCTCCTCTGCGTATCGGCATGTGCTCGCGCAGGATCTCGTGCTCGTGGGATCGCCTGCCGGCATGAATGATCAGAGCAGGTGTCAGCGCCGGAAGCGACGGGCGACGCCCCGCCGGCGGGCCGCGATCTGGGCCTGGCGCTCGGTGGCCGGGAACCGCGGCGTGCTCGCCGGCAGGTGGTCGAGGACGTCGCGCACCTCGACCACCGTCGACGTGGGAGTCGGTGCGGTGGTCGGGCGCACCCAGCGGTACGAGACCAGCCCGTCGGCGTACCCGCAGGTGTCGATCCAGTTCTGGACACCGGGGTCCTGGTGCGAGAGCACGATGCGGAACTTGCCGTCGGTGTCGAAGCGCACCTGCTGGTCGTTGAGGCTGGTGACGCGGTTCGCGGCGTCGGGCGGTTCGAACCAGCCGATGCTGTACACCTGGAACGACCAGTACGTCGCCTCGGGCACGTCGCACTCGACGACCAGGGCCTCGTCCTGGCCGAGCCGCCAGTACGCACCGCCGGTGAGCATGTTCTCGGCGGCACCCTCGGCTCGACGGGGTGCGGTCGTCTCGTTGACCGGCGTGGTGTCGCGCATGGCGGTCGAGTACACATTCCAGAGCGGCGCGCTGGCCTCGACCCACGAACGCGGCGCGATCGAGCTGCGCGGCGACGAGCTCGGGCGTCAACGGTGCGCGACGCCATCGCCGACCTGTGCATCGAGGTGCTCGACGCCGACGTGCCACCGCCCCGGAACCCCTCGGCCCGCATGCGCGGGTCCCCGGGGAACTCGTCGCCGGTGGTCTGCTCCCCCACTGCCTTCATGCGGTCGTGGAAGTCGGCCCATGCCGCTTCCACCGTCACGATTCCTCCTGGACGCCATACTCCGCCATGTAGCTCTCCGCCAGCTTGCGCGTATCGGCGGGATCGAGTCCGAGGTCGGCGAAGCTGTAGCTGTGCGCGCCGTGGCGACCCTTCGGTCGCGCGTCGAGCAGCGCGCGCATGCGCGCCTCGGCCGCCGGGGCGAGCTCGATGCCGAGTCGCTCGTACGTGCCGCGCAACGTGCCGATCGGGTCGGCCATCAACTCGCCGTAGCGGAGGTCGACGATCTGGTCGTCGGGCACCGCGCCGCTGCGGCGCCACTCCATCACCATCTCGAACAGGTACGGCGACATCGCCGCGATCTGCCCGATCTCCTGGAAGTCGACGGTGTCGCTGCGCATGGACCGCATCGCGGCCATGAGGCTGGCCAGCGACGGGATGGTCTTCAACGGGTCGCGGTGGGTGATGATCACCTGCGCGTCCGTACGCGGCGAACAGCGCCGGCAACGTCGAGAGGTGCCCCGGCCCCTTCAGCAGCCAGCGGCCCGGGGTCTTCCACTGCAGGAGCTTCAGCAGCCGCCGGTGGAGCCGGTAGCCCTGCGACCCGTCCTGCCCCGCCAGCCACCGCTGGTAGTTGGGGACGTTCTGCGTGGAGCCCCAGATGGGCGACGTGAACTCCATCAGCATCCCGATGTGGCACTCGTCGGGGGTCACCCCGCTGGTCTCGTGCATGGTGAGGAACTCGGGGGTGATGAGGCCCCAGAGACCCATATCGGCACCCGTCTTCGCCCGCCGGGGGTCGGTGGGGCGGGTCGCCGCCTCCGGGGGCGGGCACGGGTAGTGCCACTCCCAGGTGAGCGCCGACCGGAAGCCCGGGTCCTCGGCCATGAGCTCGAGCGTGATGGTGGTCCCCGAGCGCGCCATACCGGTGATGACCACCGGCGCCTCGATCACCTCGTCGTCGATCTCGGGGTGTTGCCGGTAGGTCTCCTCCACTTGCAGCCGACCCATCAGCGAGCGCAGCAGCTCGTTGCGCATCTGGATGCGACCGAGGGGCGTCAGGTCGGACACGGTGACGATGTCGTCGAGCAGGATGCGGAACGGCTCCCGCCACGCGCCGTCACCGAAGTCGGTGAGACCGCCCATCGCCTCGACCCGCGGTCTCGAGCAGCGACTCCTCCGAGAGATCGACGAGCGCGTCGGCGGTACCGACGTTGGTGCCCATGGCGTTGAACACCGAGACCCACTCGGGGTGTGCCGGCATCTTCCAGGTCAGGCGGGCAGTTCCGGCGTCGCGCCGAGGGAATCCACCCGGAGCCGCTCGAGCCGGATCCGCGCGATGCGCCACTCGCCGTCTTCGCGGACGTACTCCTCGCGGTAGTGGCCGTAGCCCTGGAGGCCGACGCGGGTGCCGTCGTCCTGGGGCGCCCACTCGACGTAGTCGAACATGGCCCAGATCCCGCGCGCGGTGCCGTCACCGGTGATCTCGATCTCGGGCATGTGCCCGTGGTGGCACGTGCGGGCACCGGTGAGCGCCGTGCTCACGCTGGTGACGATCTCCTGGCGACCTTGGTTCACCATGTCGGCCTCCGGAACCTCCATGGTGCAGTCCTTCGCGAACACGAGGCCCCAGTCGTCCCACTGCTTGAGGTCCATGAGGCGGAAGTAGCGCGCCTTCAGCTGCTTGATCGCCTCGATGTCGAGGAGCTGCTGCACTCCCGCGCCGTCGTCGGTCACGATGCCTCCATGCGGTCGAAGGCGGCGTCGATCGCGTCGCGCCGCTGCTCGTAGCTCGGTCGGAACGAACCGTGCGTGATCAGGTAGGGCTCCCCGGCGTCGAGGTCGGCGAGCAGGTTGCGGATGGCGTGCTCGGGCGTGGCCAGGTCGCCGTCGCCCATCGGCTGGTGGGCGATCATCGCCTCGACGTCGGACTGGTCGAGGACCGACTCGCCGAGCTCGGATGGTCGCGCCAGCACGCTGCTCTCCAGATGACGCGTCATCATCCCGCCGGGGAACACCACCGTCACCCCGATGCCCTCCGGTGCGAGCTCCTCGCGCAGCGAGTCGGCGAAGCCGAGCACCGCGTACTTGCTCGTCTGGTACGCACCGAGCCGCACCGACGGTGCGAGCACGCTCGACGACGCGGTGAACACGATCCGCCGGAACCCGCTTCTCGCCCGCAGCATCGGGAGGAACTCCCGCACCGTGCGCACCGAGCCGAGCACGTTGACGTTCAGCACCCACTGCCAGTCCTGCTCGGTGAGCTTGTCGATCGCGCCGAACTGCTGCACGCCGACGTTCGAGCACAGCACATCGCACCCGCCGAGGGTCGTGCGCACCTGCTCGGCCGCGGCGACCACCGACGCCGCGTCCCCGACGTCGACGCGTGCCGACACGGCCGTCACGTCCAGCTCGGCGAGCGCGGACGCGGTCGCGGCCGCAGCCTCCTCGTCGATGTCGAGCACGGCGACGTCCGCGCCGGCTTCGGCGAAGGTGCGCGCCAGCGCGGCGCCGAGCCCCGACCCTCCACCGGTGACGACCGCGATGCGGCCGGCGAGCTGTGTCATGTGTCCCCCCAGGCTCTCGGATTACGGGAGATGGTATCCCGTAAATGACGGCGTCATCAATGCTCCGCCGGGCGCAGCATGCGCACGACGAGGTCGACGATCCGGTCGAGCGGTGGGCTCCGCTCGGCGGCGGTCGGGACGAACGTCCGGGCCAGCACCGCGCCCAGCAGCATGTCGAACACGTCGTCCCGGTCGACCACCGGATCGACGCTGCCCTCGGGCGCGGCATCGAGGATCGCGTTGAACTGCGGCCGCAGCGAGATCCGGCTCCACTCCTCCGACGGCGTGACGACGTCACCCTGGTAGGCGGCGAGGAGCGCGGGGATCGCGGCGCGGGCCGCCGGCGTGCCGTACTGCCCGGCGAAGGCGGTGACGAAGCGACGCAGGTCGCGCCGGAGGTCTCCCGTGGGCCGGAAGGCACCCTCCCGGAACAGCGGGAGCGTGACCTCCTGGATCAGCGCCACCCGGTTGGGCCACCGCCGGTAGATCGCCGACGTGTGGACACCCGAGCGCCGGGAGATCGCCTGGATCGTGGTCGCCTCGTACCCGTGCTCGGCCAGCAGCTCGACGGTGGCGCGGAGCACCTGCTCGTCGAGCGCAGGATCGCGCGGTCGGCCCCGGCCGTTCGACGCCCGATCGGCAGTCACGGGGCCGAAGGTGGTGGCCACGCGCCGATCTGGTGCAGGAGCCCGAGGTCGTCGCGGCAGGCCCAGTGCTCCACGACCTGGTCGTCGTCGACGCGCCAGATGTGGATGAACGTCCAGGCCACCTCGACGCCCGTCGGCTCGGTTCCCGCGAGCAATGGCATCGTCGATGCGCGGTGCACGCCGCGCACCGTCACGTGATGCACGACCAGGTCGCCTTCGGCGAGGAGATGGTGGTGCTCGGCTCCGCCGTCGCCGAAGTCGTGGCGGATGGTGTCGAGGATCTGTCGCAGCCCTGCTCGGCCCTGCGGCCCCGCGGCGTGGTTGACGAAGTCCTCGGCGACGAGCTCGTCGAGAACCTGGTCGTCGCCGGCGCGCTCTCGTCGGAAGAGCTCCTCGACCACCGCTTTCGGTTCCGCCACGTGCCCATAGTGCCCGACGCGTCGGTCACTCCGCGTCCTGCCTCCGCTCGAGGCGTCGGTCGATCTCGGCGCCCATGATGCGACAATCGGTCGCCGGATGGTCGTACCGACAGAGGAGCGCGGCGGCCAGGATCTCGCGGGCGTGCTGCAGCTGTGCGATGTCCTCGTCGAGGGCCCTCAGCCGTCGCGCCCCGATCGCCTTCCACTCCGCAACGTCCGCCGCGTGCAGGATGCTGTCGATCTCGTCGAGCGCGAGCCCGGCATCCTGCAGCATGCCGATGAACACCAGGCGACGCAGCGATGCGACCGTGTAGCGGCGTTGGCCTGACGTACGCGCGTCGGCGAGCAGCAGTCCGCGTCGCTCGTAGTAACGGACGGTCGAGGTGGCGACACCGGCCCGGGCCGCGACCTCCCCGATGGCGAGCAGCGGTGCTTCCATCGCCCTACTTGACTTGAACCTGGGTTCAAGTGTCAAGGTCGACGCCATGTCGGAGAACACCGTGCTTCCGAACCATCACCGGGACTACCCCGGGTTCGCCGGCCTCATGGGACTGTTCGCCGCGGCGACCATGACCGTCGGCCGCACCGGCGTCGCCCAGGTCGCCGCCGAGCTCGGGCGGGTCGGTCCGGACGCCATCGTCGTGGACGTCGGTTGCGGACCGGGCGCCGCGGCTCGGTACGCCGCGAGGTTGGGCGCGTCCGTCACCGGCGTCGATCCCGCCCCGGTCATGTTGCGCGTCGCCCGAACCCTCACCCGCTCACCGAACGTGCGCTACGTCGAAGGCACCGCCGAGGCGCTCCCGCTTGCCGACGACTCCGCCACCGTGGTCTGGTCGATCGCGACGGTGCACCACTGGCGCGTCATCGACGACGGGTTGCGCGAGGTGCGCCGCGTCCTGCGACCGGGCGGACGCTTCGTCGCCATCGAACGTCAGACTCAGCCGGACGCCGACGGGCTCGCGAGTCACGGCTGGACCGCCGAGCAAGCCGACGAGTTCACCCGGGCCTGTGCCGATCACGGCTTCGACGACCTTCGCATCGACGGACCACGTCGCGCCGGCCGGCGATCGATCATCGCGGTAGCGGCGACCTCGGCCTAGGCGTAGCCACGGACTTCCACGGCCGCTACTTGTCGGCTTGGGGCAGGGTCGCCTTGGCTTCCTCGTACCCGCCCTCGGGGGGTGCGTCGTCGGGGCCGTAGACCAGGTAGAGCACGCCGGTCGAGAACGTCTCGGACGAGAGCAGCTTGAGCGGGATGGTCGTGCCCGACTCGAACAGCTGCATGCCGCTCCGGACCGCGATCGGGTGCACGAGCAGGTGCAGCTCGTCGAGGAGATTCGCCTCGAGCAGCTGGCGGACGATCGACGGCGACCCGCTCATGCCGATGTCGCCGCCAGACTCGTTCTTCAGCGCGGTGACGGCCTCGACGAAGTCGCCCTGGAGCTGCTCGGAGTTCCGCCACGTGAAGTCCAGCTTCTGGTTCGACACGACGACCTTGCGGGCGTCGCCGAGCTGCTTGGCGAACCCGGCATCCTCTTCGCCCGCTGCCTCGCGGTCGGGCCACGCGCCGGCGAAGCTGTCGTACGTCACCCGGCCGATGAGCATGGTGTCGGCCTGGTCGAGCATGCCGCCGACCGCCGCGCCCATCTCCTCGTTGAAGTAAGGAAAGTGCCACTGGTCAGGGGCCTCGACGACCCCGTCCAGCGAGATGAACATGCCAGCGACGATCTTCCTCATGACGTTGCCTCCGGATGGGGTGCGTTCTGCTTACCCAGTGAGACGACGGAGGCCGGCCGAACTCATCGGTGACCCGGAGCCGAACCGAGATCGGCGCGCCTACTCGTCGAACCCCTCGTACTTCCGAAACTCGGCTTCGCCCATCTCACCGTCGCCGTCGCTGTTCCCGTAGTCGCGACGCCGCTTCATCGCGACGGCGCCCGCGATGACGACCACGACGGCAAGGATGGCAAACACACCAATTCCGATGTACATCGGTTGACCCTATCGTCATGGCAGCCGATGAGTTCGCTCGCCCGAGTGCGGGTACGTCATCCTCCTATGACGGTCGAACGGTTGAATCCGGAAGGGCTGTTCGTCAGCCCGGCGTTCGCGCAGGGAACGGTGGCGCGGGGATCACGCACCGTCTATGTCGGTGGGCAGAACGGTGTCGATGCCGACGGCGTGCTCGCGGAAGGTCTCGGTCCCCAGACCGAGCGAGCGCTGCGGAACGTGACCGCGGTGCTCGCCGCCGCGGGCGCCAACCCCGACGATGTGGTGAAGCTGAACATCCACCTCGTCGCCGGCACCGACGCCAACGAGGGGTTCGCGGCGTCCCAGCGGGTGTGGACGGGTGCACCGACTGCGATCACCGTGGTGTTCGTCGCCGGGCTCGGACTGCCCGACGCGCTGGTCGAGATCGACGCCATCGCGGTCGTCGACTGACCGACACGCTCAACGCGTCTGCGACTCTTCCGACGACGCTGGATTCTCGAGGACGTTGACGACGACCCCGTTCGGGTCGCGGACGAAGAAGCGGCGCGCGCCCCAGGGCTCATCGGTCAGCGGATAGACGACGTCGTCACCGCGCCGCAGAGCTTCGGTGTGCACGGCATCGACGTCGGAGACCTCGATGGTCAGTTGCGGCTGTACTGGCGCGGTCGCGTCGCGAGTCATCACGGCGATCTGAGCCGTGGGGTTCGTCGGCGAGACCAAGCTGACGATCCAATCCGTGTCCATCGCCACCTCGAAGCCGAGGAGCTGGACGTAGAACTCGCGGCTCTGATCGGGACGCTGCGTCGTGACGACGGGGACGACCCTTCGGATGCTCAACGCGCCGAGTGAGGTCTCGGTCAGGGGGTCGAGCCAGCGCGGTGTGGGAGCTTCCAGTTCGGCCGGACGAAGTGGCACGTGTAGCCGTTGGGGATCCGCTCGAGGTAGTCCTGGTGCTCGGGCTCGGCTTCCCAGAACGGTCCGGCCGGCTCGACCTCGGTGACGACCTTGCCGGGCCAGAGGCCGGAGGCGTCCACGTCGGCGATGGTGTCTTCGGCGATCTTCCGCTGCTCGTCGGTCGTGTAGAGGATGATCGACCGGTAGCTGGCACCGACATCGTTGCCCTGGCGATTCATCGTCGTGGGATCGTGGATCTGGAAGAAGAACTCGAGCAGGTCGCGGTAGGACGTCTGCTCGGGATCGAAGACGATCTCGACGGCTTCGGCGTGGTTGCCGTGGTTGCGGTACGTCGCATTGGGCACATCGCCGCCGCTGTACCCGACCCTCGTCGAGATCACCCCGGGCTGCTTGCGGATGAGGTCCTGCACTCCCCAGAAGCAGCCCCCGGCCAGGATCGCGGTCTCACGCTGTTCGCTCACGTCGTGCTCCTTCTCCTGCTCGGGAGTCCTCCCTGTCTACCCGATCGCGGCGAAGGAGCCGAGGTCGTCGGCGGCGGTGCCCAGTCGGTGGAGCAGCTCGGTGATGATGTCGGGCGTCACGTACTGCGTGATCCCCCACAGGAAGAAGCCGTGGACGAGTCCGCTGGCGGTACTCGTCCCACGCGACGTCGAACGACGGCGGATCGGCGTCACGCCGGCGGCCGCGAGCCGCGTCGAGGTAGTGGCGCAGCAGGTCGCGCTCGGCTTCGGCCCGCACCGCAGGCTCGAGTGCCGACGCGATGTGGTACCCGACGTCGATGCCCCACGGCCCGTACTGCACCACCTGCCAGTCGAGCAGGCCGCGCCGGCCGTCGCGGTCGAGGAACGTGTTGCCGACGTGCGCGTCGCCGTGGACCACCGCCCACCCCGCGCCGGGTTGGCGCGACGAGAGGCCCGCGTACGCGTCGACCAGGCCCTGCGCGTCGCGCGTGCCGTCGGGGACGCCCGCACCGTTCGGTCCCGTCGAAGTTGGCGCTGATCTCCTGCGATGCCGCGCACGTTGAGGATCCACGCGAGCCGGGGCTGTGAGCCAGGTCGACTCGGCCAGGTCGCGCGTGCTCCCACGCATAGGCGTGGAGTACGGCGAACTGCGCCGAGCCGATCGGCGGTCTGCGTCGACCGTGCAGTGATCCAGCGCGTCGCAGAACGTCGCACCCGCCTCGATCGCGTCCTCGGTGATGACCACGCCGTGGCTCGTGGCGGGATCGACGTCGGCCCACACGCTGTTGAGCGTGCGCACTCCGATGGGTGCGCGAGGTCGCGGTAGAAGCAGGCCTCGGGGACACCCGCCTGCGCGACTCCCCGGCCGACCTCGCCGAAAGTATCCCTTGGCGCACAGCGCGGTCGGCAGCCCGTCGGGGATGTCACCCTCGATCTCGAAACCGTGCGTTCGTCGACACGCGCTCGACGATCGGCCCCGGGGTGACGTCGGTGACGTTCACCCCGGGGAACCGTGTCGAGAGCGCCCCGTTCAGCCACTCCGGGGTGAGCAGCTCGGCGAGGGTTTCGGGGACGGCGATGCTGTTGCGCTCGTGGCACCTCATGTCGGCGCCGGTCGATGCCGGCGCCGCCGTGGTGGTGGGCGCCTCGATCGCGACCACCGGTGGCGTCCTTCTGAAGCCCCTGCGGGAGTGCCGACGAGCGTGCCGGTGACCGGCTTGCCGCTCTTCGGGAACGGCACGAACTTGCCGTCCTTCACCTGCAGGAACCACCCGCAGACGTCTTGACGGGTGGCCTTGCCGCGGCCCTCGAGGCTCGACGTCGACCGGCTGCGCACGCGAGCCCCGCCTGGTCGTACTTGCCCGACCGTGTGCACGCCGTCGACCAGCCCTGGCGGGTCGGTTCTTGCCCGCGTTCTCGCAGCCCTTGATCAGGAGGTCGGCGAGGATGTAGCCGTTGTAGACCCCGAAGTCGGGCACGCCGGTGAAGCTCGGCGTACTTCTTCAGGTCGGCCTGGAACTTCTTGGTCGCGGCGGTCTTGAGCTCGACCGGCTTGTAGCCGATCGAGGAAGTACGCGCTCGACGGGAAGTTCTGCGCCGCCGGCGAGTCGAGGAAGTCCTGCCCGTAGCCGGTGGCGAGCATCGACGCCTTCATCTCGACGCCGTTCTGCTGCAGACCCTGCACGACGGCGATGTTCGTGGCCGCCGCCATCGGCAGGTACACCGCGTCGGCGCCGGCGTTCTTGATGCCGAGCACCGCCGGCGAGACGTCGGGCTCCCGAACTCGATGGCGGTGTTCGTGTACACCGGGTCGAGCCCGACACTCCGGGGACGGCGTAGTTCATGAACGCCTTCGCCGACGCCACCGACGACGACGCCGCACCGTATGCGAGCGCGGCGACCTTCTTCGCGCCGGCCTGCTTCATCTGCTTCGCCGCGGTGTCGTAGATGACGTCACCGAACAGCGAGCCCGTTGCCACCCGAGCTCAGGATGTTCTCGTTGCCCTTCTGCTGGTAGTAGGTGCCGTCGCGTAGCCGGCGCCGATCATCGGCACGTCGTGCTCGAGCAGGTAGCGGTACGTCAGGAACGCGAACGGCGACTGGTTCACCACCGCGAACACGCCCTCGTTCTCGACCAGGTCCTTGCGCCGCGGTGAGGTTCCCGGCACCCGACGACATGTCGTCCCTGGCCTGACGTACGTGATCTTGCGACCGTTGCAGCCGCCGGCCGCGTTCTGCCGCCTTGATGCGGGCCTCGAAGCCCTTGATGCCGTTCTTGGAGATCGACGCCGCCGCGCCGGTCTCCGGGAGATGTAACCGAGCTTGATCTCCTTGGCGGTGACCCCGGGATCGGCGGCCGGCACCGGCAGCACCACCCACCGTACGCCAGACCGACCGTCGCGAGCAGCGGCGACGACCGCCAGACCCGTGACCACGCGTGCGCACCCTTCGTTTCGCCTCGTCATCACTCTCGTTCCCCCCTGATGTGGATTGCCCCCGATGTGGAACTCGCTCGCTTGATCAGGACAGGCGGCGCGTCCGCCGAGTGCTCGAGACAGAACGCCCACAGCTCCTCGGCGATCGCGTGCGCGTGTCGATCGGCCGATCTCGGCGTACGCGTAGTGGTGGAACACCGCCATCACGAGCTTGGTGACGAACCACGCGTCGCGTTGCGGGTCGGTCGAGCGCGAGCAGCCCCTCGGCTCGTTCGGCGAGCACGAGCTGGCGCTCCGACCAGGTCGGTGAAGGGCTGGGTGGCGTGCGCCATCTCCTCCGGGAACAGCTGGTGGAGCCGCCAGTGCTCGGCGGTGACGAAGCGCGGGCCGATGCCGTCAGCTGGCCTCGCCCACGCTGCCCACGGTCACGGTGACGTAGAAGTGCAGCCGCGCGACCGGATCGGGGAGCGCCGCGGCGGCCGCGCTCGTAGTCGGCGCAGCTCTCGGCGATGAGATCCTCGAACACCGCGAGCAGCAGCTGATCCTTGCCGCCGAAGATGCGGTAGAAGGTCTGCAGCGCGACGCCGGCCTCCTTCACCAGCTCCTGCGTCGTGAACTGGTCACCGCGCTCCGTCGATCAGTCGGCGGGCGGCGGCGACGATCGCGTGAGCCTGCTCGATCTGACGTGCGCGCGACCGCTGCACCGTCTCCGAGCGGTCGGCGACGCGCTCGGCCCAGCTGACGGCGGCTGGCGTCACCGCGTCGGCGGTCATCGAGGTGCTCAGCACCACGAGCGGGATCACGCGGTCGGTGCGGGTCTGGTACACGTCGTAGTTGGGCCACTGCTCGGTGACGATCTTCCAGAGCCGCGGCTTCTCCTCGTCGGTGGCGGTGTGCGCGCGTGACGGGGATGTGGTCGGCCTTGACCTGCACCTCGGCCTCGGGGTTCGCGGTGAGGTTGAGGTACCACGACGGGTGCTGCGGCGCGCCACCCATCGACGCCACCACCAGGTAGTCGTCGCCGTCCTGGGCGAAGATCAGCGCCGACGTGCGCGGCTTCGCCGCTCTTGCGGCCCGTGGTCGTGAGGAGCAGCGACGTGGCGCCGTTCCAGAGGTAGCCCTCTTCGCCGTCGGTCGCCCGGTACCGGTCGATGTGGTCCTGACCGATCAGGGTGATGTCGGGCGGCGTGTATCCGGGTTCGTTCACTGCAAGCTCCTGCTGATTCAGTCGAAGACGACGGGGATCGCGGTGGCGCCCCGCTCGTAGAAGCCGATGTAGCGGGGCGGCTCGGCGTCGGGGTCGAGCCGGAGGTTCGGGAGACGGTCGAGCAACGCGTTGATGCCGACGTTCATCTCCGCGCGGGCGACGTGCATGCCGAGGCACACGTGCGGACCGCTGCCGAACGCGAGCGACGGCTTCGGCGGCTCGGGTGATGTCGTACTCGTCGGGGCGCGTCCCAGCGTGCCGGGTCGCGGTTCGCCGCACCGAGGCACAGGTGGAGCACCGATCCCTCGGGCAGGTGCGCGCCGAAGCAGCTCGGTGTCGCGGGTCACGTGCCGCGAGAACATCGGGTCGGTCGGCATCCAGCGCACCGACTCCTCGATCGCGCGTCCGCACGCAGCTGCCGGTCGTCGCTGCACCGCGGCCAGCACGTCGGGCCGTTCGAAGATCGCCGCGAGCGTGATGCCCATCTGCTTCCACGTGGTGCCGGAGCCGGCCGCCAGCAACAGCATGGCGAAGGAGAGGATCTCGGCGTCGGTCAGCCGGTGCGAGACGCCGTCCTCGTCGGTGTACTCGGCCTCGACGAGCACGCTGATGAGGTCGTCCTCCGGGTGCTCGCGCCGGGCGGCGATGATCGGCTCCAGGATCGTCGAAGACCCGCTGCGAGTCGCTCATGAGGAACTCACGGATGACCAGCGCCTGGTCGACCGTCACGCCGAAGCTGCCGGTGATGGTGAGCACCGGGATGGCGGCGGCGAAGTCGACGTTGAGCTCGGCGCGCCCGTTGTCGACGAACGTGTCGATCAGCGCGTGGACGGTCTGCTCGATCCAGTTGTTGATCCACCACTGCGCCTTGGCGGGCACGAACGACGGCTGCACCAGCGCGCGGTACCGACGGTGCTGCGCGCCGCCCATGGCGAGGATGCTGTTGAACACCCCGGGCTCACTGGTGTCGATGTGCTCCTCGGCCGCGTGCGATGCGAACACGTCGCCGTCGCGGAAGGCGGCGTCGCACGCCTCGAAGCTGAACGCGGAGAAGTGGGGTCGGTCGGGGTACGGCAGGCCCTGGAAGAACCAGTCACCGGGGTAGCCGGTCAGCTCGTGGACGACGCCCTCGTGGATCGGGCCCTGACGCCCGCAGGGTCTGCCAGACGGGATACGGGTCGTCGGTGTAGCCGCCGCCCGAGTGCGCGTTGTAGCTGCTGCGCAGGTCGAACAACCTGCGCAGCTCGTCGCGGTCGAGCACCTGGGCGTCGCCGGCGGCGCTCATCTGGCGACGTACCCCCCGTCGACCGGCAGGAGCGCGCCGGTGACGTTCTTCGCCCCGTCGGACACGAGGTACACCGCGGCCTCGGCGCAGTCCTCGGCGGTGATGGGCCGGCCGAGCGGGTGCATGGAGCCGACACCCTGCGCCATCTGCTCGCGCTGGTCCTCGTCGCGACCGTCATGCCCATGGCGTTGGTGAAGTTGGTGTACGGCATCCCCGCGGGGCAGATCGCGTTGCAGCGGATGCCGAACGGTGCGCCCTCGATGGCGGCAGCCTTGGTGAGCTGGTGCACCGCACCCTTGGTGGAGCCGTAGACGCTGCCGCCCCACGACACCAGGCCGGCGACCGAACCGGTGTTGAGGATGACGCCGCCGTCGCCCTGCTCCTTGAACTGCAGGATCGCGTGCTTGCAGCCCAGTGAAGACGCCCCGGCGTTGATGGCGAAGAGCCGGTCGAAGTCGTCGACGGTGTGCTCCTCGAAGATCAACCCGGGCCGCGGCGTCGGCACGCCGACGTTGTTGAAGATGATGTCGAGGCGGCCGAAGCTCGACGACCGCGAGCGCGATCGTCGCCTCGACGTCGGCTTCCCGGGACACGTCGCACTGGTCCGCGAGCGCGGTGCCGCCGGCGTCCTCGATCAGCTGCACCGTCTCCTTGGCGCGGTCGAGGTCGACGTCGGCGACGACGACCTTGGCGCCCTCCTCCGCGAACCTCAGCGCCGAGGCGCGGCCGACGCCCGACCCGGCGCCCATGACGACCGCCGACTTGCCCTCGAGCAGCATGCTCACGCTCCTTCGTCGTTCTCGTCTCTCGGTCACGAGGCGGATCGCGCTCGTGGGACACGCCTGCACCGCGTTGCGGATCGCGTCGAGCGGGTCACCGGCGGGGTCGACGACCGTCGCCTTGGTCTCGTCGTCGTGGGCGAAGGTGTTCGGGCGCGTACACGATGCACATGCCGCTGCCCATGCAGAGCTCACGGTCGACCACGATCGACACCGTCGGCTCGACGTCAGGCATTCGCCAGGACGGGCGGCTCGCGGGCGTGAACCGGTAGAGCCGCTCGGCGTTGCCGCGCAGCAACTTGTACTGGGTCTCCTCGGGCAGGTGCCCGATGCGGTGCTGGACCACGCTGATGCAGTTCGGCCACGTGGAGTCGGAGTGCGGGTAGTCGGTCTCGCACATCACGTTGTCCTCGCCGATCTCGTCGAGGCTCCGGATGCCGTGGGCGTCGTCGATGAAGCAGCCGTAGATGTGGTCGCGGAACGTGGCCCGCACGTCGAAGTTGTCGAGGTCGAGGTCCTCGTCGGCGGCGGCGTGGCCCAGGAACGACATCTTCTTCACCCAGTGCCGCTGCTTGTCGACGACCTGCTCGGCCCGCTCGAGGTAGTACGGGATCCACCCGATCTCACCTTCGGAGAGCGCGATCTTCAGGTTCGGGAAACGCTGGAACATCCCGCTGAACATCCACGACAGCATCGCCCCCGACGTGCGCATCGCCCCCCAGGGCAGGTTGGCGATGAACGGGACGTCGGGCGCGATCTGCGGCACCTGCGACGACGAACCGACGTGCATCGACACGACCAGCTCGAGGTCGTTGGCCGCGGCCATCACCGGATCCCAGTAGCGGTCCTTGTCGTGGATGGTGGGCAGGCCGAGGGGCGCCGGGTTCTCGGAGAAGGCGAACGTCGTCGCACCCTTCGCCGCGCAGCGCTGCATCTCCGTGACCGCGAGCTGCGGGTCCCACATCGGGATCAGGAAGAGCGGGATGTAGCGACCCGGCGCCGCGCCGCACCACTCGTCGATCATCCAGTCGTTGTAGGCCTGCAGGCACACGAACCCGAACTCCCGGTCGCTCGCCTCCATGAACAGCTGGCCGCAGAAGCGAGTGATGGTCGGGAAGCAGAGCGACGCGAGGACGCCGGCGCGGTCCATGTCTTCCAGGCGCGCCACCGGGTCGTAGCACCCGGGTCGCATCTCGCTGTACGGGAGCGGCTCGGGGCTGAACTCCTCCTTCGACTTGCCCGCCACCGCGCTCAGGCCCGAGCTCGGGAAGCGGTTGCCGTCGTAGACCCAGTAGTCCTGGCCGTTGTCGTCGAACTCCATGTGCGGCGCACGGTCGCGGTCCTTCGCCGGCACGCGGTCGATCCACACGTCGGGCGGCTCGAGGATGTGGTCGTCGACCGAGATGAGCCAGTCGAGGTTGCGGGCGTCGGTCACTTGAGCTCTCCGATCGCGATGTGCTTGACCTCCTGGAAGGCGCGGATGCCGTCGGTGCCGCGCTCGCGGCCGAGGCCGCTCTGCTTGTAGCCACCGCCCGGCGCGTACGCGCTGAACACGCTCGTGTTGACGTTCACCGCGCCGGTGCGGAGCCTGCGCGCGACCTGCGTCGCGGCCAGCACGTCGGCTCCGTAGACCTGCGCCGACAGCCCGTAGACGCTGTCGTTCGCGATCCGCACCGCGTCATCGATGTCGTCGTAGGCGAGCACCCCGATCACCGGGCCGAAGATCTCCTCCTGCGCCGCCGGGTTGCGCGTTGTCGGGCAGGTCGAGCACGGTCGGCTCGAAGTAGTAGCCGCGGTCGAAGCCCGGCCGGCCGGCCCCCGCCGGACGCGACCTTGCCCCCGTGCTCCTCGGCCAGCCCGACGAAGCGCTCGCAGCGGTCGCGCTGGGCCGCGCTGATGACCGGGCCCATCATCGACGCCGGGTCGGTGGGCGCGCCGACGTTCAACGACGAGTACGCGCCGCTCACCGCCTCGAGCACTTCGTCCTTGCGGTCGCGCGGCACGATCATCCGCGTCGCCGCGACGCACGCCTGCCCGGCGGTCATGGCGACGACCATCATCGCCCCGGTCGCCGCCCGCTCGACCGCGTCGGGCAGGTAGATCTGGGCCGACTTGCCGCCGAGCTCGAGCGCGACGCGCTTCACCGTCGACGCGGCCTGGGCGAGGATCGCCTTCCCCACGGTGGTGGAACCGGTGAACGACACCATGTCGACGGCGGGATCCGTCGTGAGCAGCTCGGCGCCGGCGGCGCCCGACTCGACCACGACGCTGAGCACCCCGGGCGGGAGCCCGGCGGCGTCGGCGGCGGCGCCGAACACGAGCGACGAGATCGGGGTGAGCGGGCTCGGCCGCAGGATCACCGTGTTGCCGGCCATCAGCGCGGGGACGATCTTCTGGAACGCCATCAGGATCGCGGCGTTGTACGGCGTGATCGCGGTGACGACGCCGACGGGCTCGTGTCGCCGGACGCTCAGTGCGACCCGTCCCGCGACCAGCTCGTCGACCGGAACCGGGTTGGTCTCCTCGTGGGTCATCGAGGAGTAGAGGTCGATCGAGTTCCGGGCGAGCACCAGGCCGCTGCGCAGCTGCATCGCCTCGGCGAACATCGTGGGCTGGCCGGCCTCGGCCACCATCGTGGCGACCAGCGAGTCGCCGTTGGCTTCGACGTGGTCGAGGAACGCGTGCACCAGGCGGGCGCGCTCCGCCGCGGTCATCGACGGCCAGGGACCCTCGTCGAAGGCACGACGGGCCTCGGCCACCGCGCGTCGGAACTCGGCCGCGGGGGTGACCGACAGCTCGGCGACCTGGGACTCGTCGGCCGGGTTCTCGACCGCGAGCGACTCGTCGCCCTCGACCCACGTGCCGGCCACGTACGACCGTCGTTCCGTCATCAGCGCACTCATGCCGACGCTCCCCTGGAGTCGCGAAAAGAACCACGTTCTACTTATCACGGAACCGGCTAGCTCGCAAGGGCCCGAGCGGACACTAGATTGCGTCGAAATCATGGCAATGAACGAGCGCGAATCAGGGCGCGACGAACCAGCAGATCCGGATGCCGAAGACCGGCGAGGTCGTCGCCGAGCGGTTGCGACGTCAGATCGCCCACGGCGAGCTGACCATCGGTCAACGGCTCCCACCGGAGGACGAGCTGACCGCTCAGTTCGGCATCGCCCGCACCACGCTCCGCGAGGGGCTGCGAATCCTCGAGTCGCAAGGACTCCTCGAGATCCGCCGTGGACGCACCGGTGGGCCGGTCGTCACCATGCCCAGGATCGACTCGCTCGCCGAGGGCCTGGCCGTCACACTGCAGTTGCGGGGCACGACCGCGGGGGATCTCGACGTCGCCCGGCAGCTCATCGAACCGCGGCTCGCGGGCCGCCTCGCTCAGGCGCACACCGCGGCCGACATCGCCGCGCTCCGCGTCGCCGCCGATCGCGCCGCCCGCGCCGCCGAATCGTCCGACCGCGAGGCCTTCGGGGCCGCGGCGGTCGGCATCCACGAGACGCTGATCGAGCGCGCCGGCAACACCACGCTCGCGACCTTCTCCCACCTGCTCCACTCTCTCGTCGCGCAGTACTACGTGCGTTCGGCGGCGCGCTCCGACGACGAGACGATGCACCACGCGGTGCGGTCGTACCGCAAGCTGATCCGCCTGATCGAGGCCGGCGACGCGGCAGCCGCCGAGGAGCACTGGCGCAGGCAGATGACCTTCACCATCGAGGGCTGGCAGCGCAACAAGAGTGTCGACCTGTTCGACGACTTGCCGTAGTCGTCAGCGGTTTGCAATCCCCTGCGTCTTGAGCTCGTTGTGGCGGGCGAACATCGCGGCGGCCTGGCGTTGGAGGTCGACCGGCGTCGGGGGCATCGGCGGCAGGCCGCCGGTCGCGCGACGGCAATGACACCGTCGCCGTCGCGTACGCCGTCTCGACGTCGCGCTGGCTCACCATCGAGAGCTTCAGCTCGACCAGGTGTCGGCCGTCCTGCTCACGTTTGTCGACGACCTCGCCCGAGAGGAACTGCGTGTCACCCTGGTAGTTGAACTTGCGGATCGAGTCACTCATCTGCTCGATGAACGCGTCGTCACCGCCCCAGTCGGCGACGTGGTGGTAGAACCACGACTGGCGCAGCACGCCGTAGTCGTAGGCGAGCGGATTGCCGATCGCCTTTGCCCACTGTGAGTCCCAGTGCACCCGTTGCGCGACGTCCCACACGCCGTGCTCGTTCTTGATGTAGAAGGGTGCGATCCGCTGCCGGTTCTTGTAGCCGACCCGCGACGAGCCTGCAGCCCGTACGGCACGAAGCCGTAGCCGCCGGCGTGGAACGCGATGATCTCGGTGACGGTCAGCGGGCCCTTCACCATCGGTGGGAGCGGGTCGCCGACGTTGACGTCCTCCCAGTAGCGCTTCTCGGCGCCGCGCGGCTGCTCCGACTCGTAGATGGCGTCGATGCGCTCGTAGTCGTCGTCGGTGTAGTGGGCCGGTTCGAGCTCCGCGTACTTGCCCGTCGTCCGCGCCGCCTTGCGCTCGGTCAGCACCCGCAGGATGCGGTACACGCCGAGCACGTCGCCGAACTGGTTGAGCACGACGGTGCGCGGCGACCTGCACCGAAGAACGACCGGCGAACTCCGACTTCTTGACCTCGAGCGACTCCTCGCCGGAGAACGAGTAGAGGCGGTCGCCGGGCCGCAGCGGTCGGAACCACTCCCAGGTGCCGCCGGAAACGAACACGTGCACCCCACGGAACAGACCCTTCGTCTGCTTCTTGATCTCGTCCGGGATGGGATCGCCGCAGCATCGGCGTCTTGACGTGGCCGATCATGCGTGCCGTGGCCGATCTGGGTGCCCCACCGAGTGGTCGGCGCCGTACTCCTCGTCGGTGTAGAGCGGGTTGTCGTCGCCGACGCCGAGCGCCCAGTTGCGGATCGCGTCGGCGGTCGCGATCGAGTACAGCTCGCGGTCCCGGCTGGCCGTGTCGACCCCGAGCAGCAACCGGGCCCGTTCGAGGTCCTCGTCGGTCATGCGGTACTGCAGCGCCTGCTCGAACTCGGCTTCGAGCTCGGCGGAGACCTGCAGGGATTCGGCGGCGCGCGTCGTCAGGCACGAAAAATAAGGTACCTGATTTAGCCCGATGCGTGCACCGCCGCCGCGACCGCTCGCCAACGGTCGGCGATCTCGGGATCGTCGATCCAGACCTGCGCGGGTCCGTAGCCGAAGACTCGATCCGCGAGACCCTGGTACCGCTCGACCAGCGCGGCCGCCAGCCCGTCCCAGGTCGCGGTGACGGCGTACTCGTCGAGCATCTCGTCGGTGATGGCGGCGGGCATCGCGGCAGTGTCGCCCGTCGCCATGAGCCGGTGGAGCCGCTCGCTGGTCTCGCCCCACCCGTGCAGGTCGAACACCGGACGGTACGTGCGCGTCGAGCCGTAGAACGAGAGCTGGCGACGGACCGAGTCACGCTGCGGCGCGAGCTCGGCGTCGGAGTCGCCCACGATCATGAAGACCGGGCAGTAGACCTCGCACGCCGCGGCGGCTCGACCGACCCCGGCGGCACCCGAGGCGATCGCCGGGCGGATGACCTCGTCGAGGTAGCGCCGCGAGTGGAAGGGATGCACGTGGAACCCGTCGCAGACCTCACCGGCGAGGTGGGCCATTCCGACGTTCACGCCCGCGATCGAGACCGGGATGTCCGGGTGCTCGCTCGGACCGGGCGCGAAGAAGTCGGTGAGCAACGAGAACGAGTAGAAGTCGCCGTCGAAGCGCAACGGCTCCTCACCCTGGAAGGCGCGCCAGATCGCTCGCAGCGCGAGAACGTACTCGCGCAGCTTCGGTCCTGGATGTTCGAACGGCATCGAGAAGCGGCGTTCGATGTGCGCCTTCACCTGGCTGCCCAGACCGAGAGAGAAGCGTCCCTCGCTCGCTCGGGCGAGCTCCCACGCGTTCTGAGCGGTGATCATCGGGCTACGCGGGAACGCCACCGCGATCGCAGTGCCGAGCTCGATCTCGGACGTCACCGTGCTCGCCACCGCGCACGACAGGAACGGTGGCCGCTGCGACTCGGTGAACCACAACCCCGCAAAACCGAGCTCCTCGACCCGGCGCGCCACCGGTGCGGTGTCCTCGAGCCGCAGGCTCGCGCCGTACGCGTCGAACAGCACGTCAGTACGACTTCAGGCCGAGGTCGCGGGCGATGGCGTTGCGCTGGATCTGGCTGGTGCCGCCGGAGATGGTGGCGACGATCGACTCGCGGTAGCGATGGCTCATGACGCTCTCCGTCGCGAAGCCGTGGCCGGCGAGGATCTGCATCCCCCAACGCGCCGCCTGAACGTAGGTCTCCGAGCCCTTCAGCTTGGCCATGGCCGCCTCCCGGTGGCACGGCGTGCCCTGGTGGCGCAGCCACGCCGCGCGGTATGTGAGCAGCCGGGCCGAGTCGACATCGGTCTGCAGATCGGCGATCACGTGCGCGAGCGACTGGAACGTGCCGATGGGCCGGTCGAACTGCGTGCGCGTCTTCGCGTAGTCGACGGTGAGATCGAGGGTCGATTGTGCGGCGCCGACGTAGCCCGCGCTCAGGAGGATCCGTTCGAGCTCCAGGTTCGAGAGCATGACGCGCCAGCCGTCGTGCAACGGCCCGACGAGATCGTCCTTGGGCACGCGCACGTCGTCGAGGAACACCTCGTACGTGCCGAGGATGTGGCGCGCCAAGGTCGGAATCAGGCGAAGGGACACGCCCGGCGCCTCGGGATCGACGAGCACCGCGCTGATTCCCGCGGTGCTTCGGCGCGTCGCGGTCGGTGCGCACGTACATCAGGATCGTCGTGTCGGGGAGGCCGGCGCCGGTGCACCACATCTTCTGACCGTTCACCACGAAGTGGTCCCCACGGTCGTCAGCGGTCGTGCGCAGCGCCGCGGCGTCGGATCCGGCGTCGGGCTCGCTGATCGCGACCGCATAGTTGCGGTGACCGCTCATGATCTCGGGGGCGAGACGCGCCCGTTGCTCGTCACTCCCCCACTCGTAGATCCCCAGCGTGGGGATCAGCCGTCCCGAGTAGCACATCGCGACGTCGAGGCTCGCGTTGCCCAGTTGCTCGGCGACGATCACGAGCTCGGTCGGGGTCGCGCCTGCGCCGCCGAACTCCTCGGGGAAGGGAAGGCCGAACAGCTCCATGTCGGCCAGCACCCGCTGCAGCTCGGCGGGAGGAGTGGCGTCGTCGTCCCACGCCTTGGCAACCTCCGGCGGGCACGTACGCGCCACCAGGTCGCGCACGGTGGCGCGGAGGAGCTCCTGCTCGTCGGTGAGTCCGAAGTCCACCGGTCCCTCAGCTCGCCGGCGCGTCGAAGGTCAACGGGAGGTGACGCGCCTGGCGCACGCCCGCGAACTCGTACTCGATCCGTTCGCCGTCGGTCACCTGGTACTCGGGGATGCGCCGGTGCAGCTGGTCGATCGACGCGCGCAGCTCGGCCCGGGCGAGGTGCGAGCCGAGGCAGCGATGGATGCCCGCGGCGAAGGCGATGTGGCGGTTCTCGGCGCGGTCGAGATCGGCCTCGAGCGGGTGTTCGAACGAGGCCGGATCAAGGTTGGCGCTGGCCCAGCACAGGTAGACGAGCTCGCCCTCCTTGACCGGCACGCCATTGACCTCGGTGTCGCGCAGTGCGGTGCGCGCCCCCGACGACGGCACTGGGCTCTCGTAGCGCATGATCTCCTCGATGGCACCGGCGAGGCGATCGGGTTCCGCCACCACGCGTGCCCGAAGCTCCGGGTGCGTCGCGAACCAGGCCACGATGCACGACAGCGACGACGTCACCGTGTCGAGACCTGCGATGGTGAACATCTGCATGATGTTCACGACCTCGTCGTCGTCGAGACCGTGGCCGTCGAGCTCGAAGTGCATGAACTGGTCGAGCAGATCGTCGTGCCGCGCACCCTGGGCCCGTCGCTCGTCGAGCCGGGAGCGCAGGTGCGCGGTGGAGCTCGCGACCGGCCGCCCGACCGATCACCTCGGCCTCGTCGCGTGTGGTCGCCTCGTTCTTGAGGATGCGGTCCTTCATCGCGATGAGGAGCGGGGCGTCCTCCACCGGCAGTCCGAAGATCCGCAGGAAGATGGTCGACGGCAACGGCACGCAGAATGCGTCGTGCAGCTCCACGTGCCCGTCGCCGATGAACCCGTCGATCAGCTCGTCGGCCAGCGCTCGGATGCCGAGCTCGAGCGCCGCCATCTTCTTGGGCGTGAACAACGGATCCAGGAGTTTGCGGTAGTGACGATGGACGTCGCCGTCGAGGTGCAACGGGATGAGCGGGTCGTCGGTCCCCATGCCCATGACGACGGACCCGATGTCGGGGTTGCGCCCGGCGCTGACGATGTCGTCCATGCCGAAGAACCCGACCCCCATCTCCCACCGGACCACCGGCATGGTGCGGCGAATGTCGTCGATGGCAGCCTGGGGCACCTCGACGTCGAGCGCGCCGTTCGGGTCGTACGCGATGAGCGCCCGCAGCTCCGGGCTCATCGCGTCGAACGTCGTCTCGACCACGTCGTGGCGCATCGGGTCCCCCTCGTCCAGACCGTCCGGCAAATGCCGTACAATGATCATACTGATTCGGGAAAACTGCGGGGGAGGACAGCGACATGCAGGGAACCAGTCTCGACGGTCGGGTGGCGTTCGTGACCGGAGCGGCGCGGGGTCTCGGGCAGGGGATCTGCCACGCCCTTGCGACCGCCGGCGCCGACGTGATCGCCACCGACCTGTCGGACCTCGACGAAACCGCGGCGGCGGTGAAAGACATCGGACGCCGGGTCGTCGCCCGCGAGTCCGACGTACGCGACCAGGCCACGCTCGACGACGTCGTCCGCGAGGGGGTAGCCGAGCTCGGCGGGCTCGACATCATCGTCGGCAACGCCGGCATCTCGACCTGGTCGAAGTTCTGGGAGATGCCCGAGGACCAGTGGCAGACCATGATCGACGTGAACCTCACTGGCGTGTGGCGCACGTTCAAGGCGGGCACACCCATCCTCCTCGAGCAGGATCGTGGTGGATCCCTGGTCGCGATCAGTTCGGTCGCGGGTCTGAAGGCGCTCCCCGGGCAGGCCCACTACTCGGCGGCCAAGCACGGCGTCGTCGGGCTCGTCCGTTCGGCCGCCATCGAGCTCGGCCCGCACCAGATCCGCGTGAACTCGGTGCACCCGTGGGGCATCAACACGCGGCTCGCACAGGATCCCGAGGTCTACGAGATGCTCGAGGCCAACCCGACGTACGCGGGTTCGTTCGGATCGATCCTCCCGTCACCCCTGCCCGCGGAGCCGAGCGACATCGCCAACGCGGTGGTCTGGCTGGCGTCGGATGCCGCGCGGTGCGTCACCGGCATCCAGCTTCCGGTCGACATGGGCGCGACGACGGTCTGAACCCCGGTGCCCCATGCCATGGGCGCCCCGGGCCCCCGCCTACGATTCGGCGAACCATTCGAAGGATCCACTGAATGAACGAACAGGCCCGTGTGGCCGACGTCGCAACTCCGGTGCGCGTCCCGAAGACCGCCGAACTCGTGGCCTCTCACCTGCGGCGTCAGATCGTCCGGGGCGAGCTGAAGGAAGGCGACGCACTTCCGCCCGAGACCGCACTCATGGAGCAGTTCGGGGTGTCGCGCCCGACCCTGCGCGAGGCGTTCCGGGTCCTCGAATCGGAGGCCCTCATCAGTGTCCGGCGCGGCGCCCGCGGCGGTGCGCGCGTCCACACCCCCGATGGCGACGTCGCTGCACGTTACGCGGGCCTGGTCCTGCAGTTCCGGGGGGCGACGCTCGCCGACGTCTACGCGGCGCGGAAGGCGATCGAGCTCGCTGCGCTCGCCGCGCTGGCGAACCGCCGGTCCGACGCGGTGCTGAAGCCCATGATGGCGAACATCGACGAGTGCGAGGCGATCGACGGCGACCCGACGCGCGTCGTGCTCCTCCAGGAGCAGTTCCACCGCCTGCTCGTGGAGGCCGCCGGCAACCAGACGCTCACGATCTTCGAGGAGATGATCCACCGGATCATCGAGCTGCACGGGCGCGTGTACGTCGCCAAGCACTTCGACGAACCGAATGCCTCCAAGACCGCGAAGATCGGTACCCGTGCGCACCGGCGCTTCCTCGACCTGATCCTCGAGCAGCGCCACGAGGAAGCGGCCGAGCTGTGGGAGCGGCACCTCGTCGAGGCCTCCGACGTCGTACTCCGCGGGGCCGACGCGAAGACCGTGCTCGAACTGCTGAACTGACCGCTCGCGGCTACGCGCCGCGGAGCGATTCGCCGAACCCGGGTGGCAACGGCTCGAACTTCGGGTCGCGCCGCTCGGTGAAGCTGGCGATCCCCTCGGCGAAGTCGGTGTGCGCGTTCATGCGCTGCATGATCGCGAGTGTGCGAGCCCACGACGTCTCGAAGTCTTCGCCGAGGTCTGCGTACACCTGGTAGCGCACGGCTGCCATCGCGCGCGGCGACGAGAACCGCGCCAGCTCGGCGGCGTAGGCCTGCGCTTCGCGCAGCACGTCGGTGGGATCGCAGAGCCTTCCCACGAGCCCCATCGCGTGCGCTTCCTCGGAGTCGAAGGTCCGACCCGAGAGGAGGAGGTCGAGCGCGCGCTCGACGCCGATGAGGCGCGGCAGCATCCACGAGGTGCCGTACTCCGCGCCCAGGCCGCGGCGGGTGAACGACGTCGACATACGCGCACCACGCGCCGCGAACCGCAGGTCGCAGTACAGCGCCTGGATCAGACCGATGCCCGCGCACGCGCCATTGATGGCGGCGATCATGGGCTTCGGGATGCTGAGTGCGTAGTGCATGGGCCGCCGACCGGCGCGCACGATCTCTCCGGCGGCGGCGGTCTGCTCCAGCGCAGCCATGTCCATCCCCGGGCAGAACGCGCCCCCGGCGCCGGTGACGACGATGGCTCGCACGTCCGCGGCCCGGGCTGCGCCATCGAGGCGCGCGAAGTACTGGTGCTCCATCGCGACGCTCCAGGCGTTCTTGCGGTCGGGGTTGTGCAACGTGACCGTGGCGACGCCGTCGGCGACGTCGTAGTGCACGAGATCCTCGTCGCCGACCTGGGGTTCCACCACCGCGCAACCTCCGACAGGTCGTGCCGTCCATCGTCTCGATTCAGTTAACTTCGTCAGAGATTATCTGGGCCCCGAGTGACCACGCGGGCCCGGATCGGACCGGGGAGGCAAGTGTGACTCGAGCGATCTGCGACGGCCTACAGGTGATCGAGATGGGTGCCGGCAGCATCGGCGCGTCCTTGGCAGGCATGGTGCTCGCCGACAACGGCGCCCGCGTACTCAAGGTGGAACCACCGGAAGGAGACCGGTTGCGTCACCAGCACCCCGCCGGGTTCCTGGTGTGGAACCGCGGCAAGGAGAGCCTCGTCGCCGACCTGCGGACCGACGAGGGTCGCGCGCGCGTGCGGGAACTCGCGAGCCGGGCCGACGTCGTCATCGAAGCATTCGGTGCCGGGGTCGCCGCCGGCTGGGGCCTCGGCGACGAACACCTTCGCCCGGCCAACCCGGGCCTGGTCTACTGCTCGGTGAAGGGCTTCGGCTCGAGTGGCCGCTACGCCAGGATCCCGGCGTACGAGGGCATCGTGGCGGCCAAGGCCGGCGTGTACAGCCTGGGGCCGTTCGGTTTCCGGTCCGGTCCCATCTTCGTCAACGCGCTGCTGGGCAGCGTGGGCGCCGGGCACATGGCGTGCAGCGGTGTGCTCGCGGCCCTCGTCGCGCCGCGAGGCGAACGGCCGGGGGCAACGGGTCGAAGCCACGCTGCTGCAGGGCTTCAATCCACTCGACTACTTCGGCACCATGACCTGGCAGCACACCCAGCGGACCACCGGTGCCGCACACGGCACGTCGGCCGCGGGGGCTCTGATGGGCGCGAGCCGATACAGCTTCTTCGTCCCGACCCAGGACGGCCGCTGGGTGATCTTCACCCAGATGCTCCCCCACCAAGCCCACGCGCTCAGCCGGGCGGCCGGCATGGAGCACACGATCGATGATCCGCGCTTCGACAAGCAGCCACAGTTCGCGACCGCCGAGGATGCCCAGGCGTGGGAGGACCTGCTGTGGGAGGCGATGTCCGAGCATCCGTACGAATACTGGGAGAAGGCCTTCCTGGCCGACCCCAACATTGCGTTCGAACTCGCCCGGTTCAGCGAAGAGGGCCTCGACCACCAGCAGATCCGCCACAACGGTGAGGCCATCACCGTGCGAGACGCGGAGCGGGGCCCGATCGAGCAGATCGGTCCGATCGCCCGCTTCGCCGACACGCCGTCGCGCATCGAACGCGCCGCGCCACGACTCGACGAGCACACGGGCGACCTCGCCGATCTCCCGCCGCGTCCAGCGACCGGAGACCCGGCGCCACGGCACGCGCTCGACGGCATCACCATCGTCGAGCTCGGGTACTTCTACGCCATGCCGTACGGGGTGACGATGGCCGGCGCCCTCGGTGCGCGGGTGATCAAGCTCGAGGGCGCCACCGGCGATCCGATGCGGTCCGCGTTCGGCGCCGCCGACGTGGGTGCCGCGAAGACGATGGAGGGCAAGGAGAGCCTCGCCGTCGATCTTCAGACACCTGCGGGCCAGAAGATCGTGCAGGAGGCGGTGGCCACGGCGGACATGTTCGTCAACGGGTTCCGCTCCGGCGTCGCCGAGCGGATGGGGCTCGACTATGCGACCTTGTCGAAGCTGAACCCGCGCCTCGTATACGTGCACGCAGCGGGGTACGGCATCGATGGCCCGCTTGCCCGTCGTCCGATCTACGCGCAGGTCGCACAGGCCGTCGCCGGAAGCATCGGGCGCTACGGCGGGCGTTGGCTCGACCCTGAGTTCACGAAGACCTTGAGCTGGATCGAGGCCCAGATCGTGGTGCTGCCGCGGCTCCGTGGCGCGGTCGACGGCGACTCGAACGCCGCGCTCGCGGTGCTGACGTCGATCCTCCTCGCCCTGTACGACCAGCGGCGTACCGGCCAGGGTCAGTTCCTCTCGACCACGATGATCGGCGGCAACGCACTGGCCTACGCCGACGACTTCGTGCGCTACGAGGGAAAGCCGCCACTGGCGGTCGCCGATGAGGAGAACCACGGTCTGCATGCCTTGTACCGGCTGTACCGCGCCGAGGCAGGCTGGGTGTTCCTCGCCGCGCCCCGTCCCCGCGAATGGGACGCACTGGTCGAGGCGCTCGGTCATCCGGACCTCGCCGCCGACGCGCGCTTTGCCACCGAGGCCACTCGGCTGGAGCACGACGACGCGCTCGTCGCCGCGCTCGCCGAGCGGTTCGGGACGCGCCCGGCGTCGGAGTGGGAGACGCACCTGATCGCGGCGGGGGTCGCCTGCGTCGAGGCGTTCGACGCCAGCCACTCGGAGTTCACCTGCACCGATCCGGTGCTGCGCGAGACCGGCCTGGTCGTCGAGGTCGAGCACCCGCGGTTCGGCCCGATCCTCCGTGCCGGTCCTCCGGTCGCGCTCTCGGAGACCCCGGGACGCGTCGCGCCGGGTTGCCTGATCGGCCAGGACACCGAAGCCATCCTCACCGAGCTCGGGTACGCGCCGGAACGGATCGAGGAGCTCGAGGCTCTCGGCACGATCTTCGCATCCGACACCACGACTGGAGTCACGACATGACCGCGACCGCAGGTGCGTTCGACTACGTCATCGTGGGCGCGGGATCTGCGGGCTGCGTGCTCGCCAACCGCCTGTCGGCGGACCCGGCCAATCGCGTGCTACTGCTCGAGGCCGGCGGCACGGACAACAACCTGATGATCAAGATCCCGCGGGGGTTCGGGAAACTGCTCGGCAACGAGCGCTTCGCCTGGTTCTTCCCGACGAAGCCGATCGGCGACGCGCCGACCGTCGAAGTCTGGGTGCGGGGCAAGACCCTCGGCGGCTCCAGCGCGGTGAACGGCATGGTCTACAACCGCGGTGTGCAGGCCGACTGGGACGGCCTCGCCGCGGTGGCCGGAAGTTCCGCGTGGGGATGGGATGCGATCGTCCCGCACTACCGCGCGATGGAAGACAACCAGTTCGGAGCGTCGCCCACCCGCGGTGTAGATGGACCACTCGGCATCTCGTCAGGTGCGAACCGCAGCGATCTGACCGACGACATGATCGACTCGTGCTCCGCCGTCGGCATGGAACGCGTCGACGACCTCAACGAAGTCGACGGACCGCGCGTCGGGTACGCGATGGCGAACATCAAACGCGGCCAGCGCGTGAGCGCAGCCGCGGCGTTCCTGCACCCGATCGCGAAACGCGCCAATCTCACCATCGCAGTCGACTCGCCGGCGACGTCGCTGCTGTTCGAGGGCGACAAGGTGGTCGGCGTACGCACCGGTGCCGGCGACACTGCGGTAGAGCACCACGCGGCTCGCGAGGTGATCCTCGCGCTCGGCAGCCTCCAGACGCCGAAGCTCCTCCAACTGTCGGGCATCGGACCGTCGGAGGTGTTGCGGGCCGCCGGGATCGACGTGCGCCTCGACCGGCCCAACGTCGGGGCGCGCATGCGCGAACACCACTGCTTTGCGCTGCAGTACCGGTTGAAGGAGAACCTCGGCTACAACCGCAAGCTGAGCAGTCCGTTGGCGCAGGCGATGAGCGGCATCCAATACCTCACCACCAGGAAGGGCGCCCTGGCGGCACCCTCGTACGACATCGTGGGGTTCTTGAAGACGCGCCCCGAGCGAGAGCGGGTCGACGCGCAGATCCTGATGGCGCCATGGACCACCGTCCCGTCGGAGCCGGGTAAGGCGATCGGACTCGAGCGCGAGCCAGGCATGCAGTGCATCGGATATGTGTTGCGGCCCGACAGCGAAGGTTTCGTGGCCGTCACCGGTGCGGATCCCGACGCCGCGCTCGAGATCGACAGCAACTACTTCACGACCGATCACGATCGGGAGACCGGCGTGCGGACCTTCCGGAAGATGCGCGAGATCTTCGCCGGCGACCCGATCGCGGGGCGGATCACGGCCGAGACCCAGCCCGGCCCGGGCGTCGACGCCGACGACGACGTGATCGAGGCAAACCTCGCCCATGGCTACTGCGGCTACCACGCCATCGGCACGTGTGCCATGGGACCGGACGACGCCGACGTGGTCGACCCGGAGCTACGCGTGCGCGGCGTCGACAACCTGCGGGTCATGGACTGCTCGGTGCTCCCGGTGATGGTGGCGGGGAACCTCAACGGGCCGATGATGGCGATGGCCGGACGCGCCGCCGACCTGATCCTCGAGTCACGCTGAGCTACGTGGCGATTGCCAGCCGCGGCGCGAGCTGTGTGCAGAGGGTCTGCACGTGTTGCAACGACATCGCCTCGGACATGGCGCCGATCGACACCCAGAAGAACACCGTCTCGACCGGCGCACCCGCGGTGCGCGTGCGTATCGAGTGCGCCACGTCGTCGGGCGTCCCGTAGACGAACGACGCGAGAGGTGAGTCGGAGTCGCGCGCGCGGACACGTTCGGGGTCGACCGGCTTCGGCACCGGCACGCCGGTCCCTTCGACCAGGTAGCGGCGGTACGAGTCGAGCTGGTAGGCGAGGTGACGGGACACCACCGGCCAGTCGCGATCGGGATCCTCGGTGACGAAGCCCTGGAACGAGCCCGCCATCCGACCCGAGGCCGGGTCGTGGCCGCCTTCGCGCAGCCCGTCGGCGTAGGGCCCGGCGAGCGCCGCGGTGGCCGACAGGAGCCCCTCACCCATCGTCCCGGCCCGGCGCGCACCCTTCGGTCCCTGGTAGCCCAACCAGATCGGAATGCGCGGTTGGACGGGTGCCGGCGTGACCCGCCCGGCGCCCCAGATCGCCCGGAGCTCGGCGACCCGCGCGTCGGTGATCCGGTAACGCTCGGCCAGATCGACCCCGAACAGCTCGAACTCGGGGACGCGGTATCCCGCGCCGAGCCCGAGCTCGACCCGGCCGTTGCTCACGAGGTCGACCACGGCGACCTGTTCGGCGATCTCGACCGCACCGTGCAGCGGTGCGAGCAGGACCGCGGTGCCGATGCGCACGCGCGTGGTACGGGCCGCGACCGCGGCCGCGAAGGTGAGCGGTTGCGGAAGGTAACCGTCGTCGAACAGGTGGTGTTCCGAGAGCCACACCGAGTGCGCGCCGAGGCGCTCCGCCTCTTCACACAGGTCGAGCGTGAAGCCGTACAGCCGAGCGGGATCCTGCGGCCAGGACGGCGCGTTGCGGAGGTCGAAGTAGACGCCGACGTCCACCGTCAGGTGACTGGGAGGTAGCGCTCGAGGTTGTCGCGCATGATGGCGCGCTTCTCGTCGTCGGTGAACGACTTCAGTTGCGCGCCGACGTACTCCGACGGATACGCGAGCCCCTCGCCGTGAGGGAAGTCGGAGCCGAAGACGATCGGCTCGATCCCGACTTCGGCGACGACGCGCTCCACGTTCTCCTCCGGGAAAGGCGCGACCACGAAGTGGCGGCGGAAGATCTCGCTCGGCCGCTCGGTGAGCTCGCCCCACTTGGCCTTGCGGCCCATGAGGAACGCGTGATCCATCTTGCGCAGCGTGTACGGCAACCAGACCGTGCCCTGTTCCGAGAGGCACACGCGTACGTTCGGGAACCGCCCGAAGAGATTGTGCAGGATCATCCCTGCGGTGAGCTCCATCGCGGGGCGGTCACCCCAGTACATGACCCACTGGAAGGCATCGAAGCCGCCGAAGGTGACCTCGGGGTCCTCGCTCCACTCGGCGCCGTACTTCTGGTAGTCGGTGGCCCCGAGGTGCACGGCGACGCGCAGACCGGCTTCGTTGATGCGCGCCCAGACCGGGTCGAACACCGGGTCGGCGATCGAACGGCCGCCGAAGGGGTTGTCGCGCCCACCGTGCGCGTGGCCCGACTTGAACTGCACCATCGGTGTTCCTGTCGCGATCAGCGTCTCGAGCTCGGCGAGCGCGAGGTCGACATCGGCGAGCGCGAGGTAGGGCGGCAGGAACATGCGGCCCTCGTAGGCGTACCCGATCTCCTCGTGGATCCAGCGGTTGAAGGCCCGCACGTTGGCGTAGAGCGCTTCGGGGTGGTCGGCGAACTCGAACTCGATGTCGTGCGCGCTCGCGGGGTACATCAGCGCCTTGTCGATGCCCTGGTCGTCCATCAGCGCCAGGCGAACGTCGCGGTTGCCGTAGGCCTCCCGCTGCTCACGGAACTGCGCCATGAGCTCGGCGCGTTCCCCGTCGCTCAGGCCCTTCAACGGGTTGAGCCGGTTCAGGAGCATCCCCGGCAAGGCGCTACCCGCCGAGTCCGGCTCGTCGTCGCCCCGGCTCGGCATGTCCCCGAGCATCTTGGTCAGCTCGTCGGGCGAGTAGGTGATCTGGCTGGAATCGAACTTCGACGGACGCCCCGCGAAGAGCTGCAATTCGCGACCGTCAGTGTCGGTGACGTACCGGATTGCGAGCTCGCGCTGGTTCGGGTCGATGTACCGCTCGTACAGGTCGAGCGGCTCGTTGAAGTGGTTGTCGGCGTCGTTGATCGCGTACGGCAACTCGACGTTGGGCATCGGATCCTCCTCGGATGCGCGGCGCCACTAGGCGCGACGGCGGACCTGACCTTCGAGCGAGTCGGCGAACTGGCTCCAGAACGCCGCCCGGCGGCGGGCTTCGTCGGCCACCTCGTAGATCCGGCTTCGCGGCACGCTCCCCACGTGAGCCCACTGGTCGGCGGGTTCAACGGCAGTGCTGTCGAACCACTCGACAAACTCACACCCGCCCTCGCGCGCGTCGCGAACGCCTGATCACCCTCGAGCCGGTGGCCCCGGTGCGATCGTCGGGTGAGCAACCCGAGCACAGTGGCGTCGGTGTCGACGACCGGCTCGGCGAAGACCGATCCGCCTTCGGCCGCGCGCAGCTTGCCGCGCACGCTCCTCACGGTCTCCGGCGAAGACCCGACGACCGAGGCGACGGCGCGCAGCGACGCTTCGGGCTGACGCTCGAGCTCTTCCGCGATCGCGCGCCCGCAACTCGGCGGGATCGACCGGGCGGACACGTCCGTCGCGACCGACGCGCCGGGCCGGAACCTGCCGGGGCGCATGGCGGGCGACTTCACCCCGGAGACGAGCGACGGTCTTCGGGGAGACGCCGCACACCGACGCGACGCTCCGGTCGGAGCGCTCCGGGTGCGATCGCAGGATGCGGCTGGCCGCCGAGCGGCGCTCGGCGAGGCCGAGTGGCAAGCCGTGCCCGACGTTGCAGCGCACGAACTCCACGAACGCGTCCTCGGCCGAACCGTCGAACCAGGTGACCTGGAGGGTCCCGAGGCCCAGCCGGCGGGCGGCCGCCACCCGGTGCTGGCCGTCGACCACGGACCGGTCGTCGCGGCGCACCACGATCGGGGTCCACCCTCCGCCCAGTTCGGCCAGGGTCGCGACGTGACGGGCGTCGAGACCCTCGACCCGGAGCGAAGGACCGACCTTGAGCGCATCCAGCGGAACTTCGGCGTCGCCGGCGACCACCGGTCGACCGGGCCTCGTCGCTCGGGCCTTCGACATCTGCTCTCCCCCCGGTTGCGAGAAAATTCAAACCGCGGGTAGATCGTAAATAAGTTGAATGATTGTGTCAAGAACACGATTCTGGAGGGGCGGTGGGCGCACGCCGACCAACTGACCCCACTTGTAGGGTGAGCCCGCCCCTGACCGGTACGGACGAAGCGGAGCACAGTGTGGCGCTCGCCCCCGAGGAGTCCCGACCGATCGGCGACGGCGGGCGGGCCCCTCTGCACCCCGAGCGTTGGGACCGGATCGTCGACGCCGCCGGCGAGGTGTTCGACGAGAAGGGATACGCCGCCGCCCGGATCGAGGACATCGCGGCCCGGGTCGGTCTGCTGAAGGGCAGCCTCTACTACTACATCGACAGCAAGGAAGACCTGCTCTTCGCGATCGTCGACGGGAACCACAGCCGGGGCATCGTGGTGATCGAGGAAGCTGCCGCCCTCGGGTCGGCCGACCCGCCCACCCGGCTCCGCGGCTTCATCGAACGCTGGATCTCCATTCTCGGCGCCAATCCCGGGTACGCCGCCATCGCCGAGCGCGACCTGCGTCGCCTGAGTGCCGAACGTCAGGCGATCGTCATGGACAAGCGGGCGAGGATCCACCGCTTCGTTCGCGACATCCTCGAGGCGGGGATCGGCGAGGGCTGCTTCGACGCCGGGATCGACCCCGGCGTCACGACCAACAACCTGTTCGACATGCTCAACGGCGTCAGCCAGTGGTTCCACCCCTCGCGCCCGTTGACGTACGAGGAGCTGGCGGAGCACGTCTGCCGATTCGTGCTGCGAGGCCTGGGCGCCGATCCCGCCATCGACGGTCCGGCGCTACCGTGACACCCCGACACTCCTCAACGAACACAGGCGGTTGGACATGCGCGACGTCGTGGTGGTGGAAGCGGTTCGGTCGCCCGTCGGGCGACGCAACGGCGGACTCTCGAGCATGCACTCCGCCGACCTCCTGGCGGACGTGCAGCGTGCGCTGATCGACCGGTCCGGGATCGACCCGCTCGAGGTCGGCCAGGTGGTCGGCGGGTGCGTCGGCCAGGTGGGAATGCAGGCGGCCAACGTGACCCGCACCGCGTGGCTCCAGGCCGGGCTCCCCCTCGAGGCCGCAGCCACCACGGTGAACACGCAGTGCGGTTCGTCACAGCAGGCGACGAACATCGCCGTCGCGCTGGTCGCAGCGGGTGTCGTCGACGTCGCCGTCGCGTGCGGCGTCGAGGTGATGAGCGCGGTGCCGATGGGATCGACGGTTCCGAAGGACCCGTTCGTCGGCAAGCCGATCAACAAGCACTACTGGGAGCACTACGAGAACACGTCACAGTTCGAGGGCGCGGAGCGCATCGCCGAGACGTTCGGCGTCACCCGCGACGAGCTCGACGCGTTCGGCAAACAGTCGCAGGACCGCGCTGCGGCGGCGTGGGCGGAAGGTCGCTTCGATACGCAGATCGTGCCGATCGAGGCGCCGACACGCGACGAGAACGGCGAGCCCAACGGCACCCACAGAGTCACACGAGACGAAGGCCTGCGCGACACCACGCTCGAAGCGCTCGCCAACCTGAAGCCGGTCCTCGACCGCGACCCCGCGTTCCACACCGCCGGCACCGCCAGCCAGATCAGCGACGGCGCCGGCGCACTCCTGCTCATGACCGCCGACAAGGCCGAGGCGCTCGGGGTCGCGCCCGTAGGCGCGCATCGTCGACACGTGCATCCAGGGCAGCGACCCGGTGCTCATGCTCACCGGCCCGATCCCGGCCACCCAGCACCTGCTCGAGCGAAACAAACTCACCATCGACGACATCGACCTCGTGGAGATCAACGAAGCGTTCGCGTCGGTTGTGCTGGGCTGGCAGCGGGCCACCGGTGCCGACCTGGCCCGGGTCAACCCGAATGGTGGCGCCATCGCGCTCGGTCACCCGCTCGGCGGCACCGGCACCATCCTCCTCACCAAGGCGATCCACGAGCTCGTGCGCTCTGGGAAGCACCGGGCGCTCGTCACGATGTGTTGCGGCGGCGGTCTCGGCACCGGCACGATCGTCGAACGCGTGTAGCCGCGCTACTCGGTGTCGCTCGGGAACGAGAGCGCAACGCGGGCAAAGGTGCCGCCGTCCGTGGCGGGAATGCACACGCCCGACATGTACGCGGACTCGTCGGAAGCGAGGAAGAGCGCGAGATTGGCGCTGTCGCGCAGACTCGGCGCGCGGTCGATGCGCAACGGCATCGGGGCATTGCGCTTGTCCCACTGCCCGGCGAGCTGCTCGTAGGACTGCTCGAGCGGATCGTCCTCCACTGATCCAGCGAAGTTCGCCGACATCCCGTGGAACGGGCACAGCGCGTTCACCCGGATGCCGTGACGACCGAGATCGGTGGCGAGGGCGCGGACCAGCCCGTTGGCCCCGGCCTTGGCCGCCACGTAGCTCCGGAACCCCGGGTAGGCGGTGAGCCCGGCCGCCGAGGTCGTGACGACGATGTTCCCACCGTCGCCCTGACGCAGGAACTGGCGGGTCGCGGCCTGAGCGCCGAGGAACACACCCGTGAGGTTGACCGCGAGCACCCGGTTGAAGTTCTCGAGGGTCGTGTCCTCGAACGCAACGCTGCCGAAACCGACCTCGGGGATCCCCGCGTTGCAGTACATGACGTCGAGTCGTCCGAAGGAGTCCACCGCCGTTTGCACCGCGGCGGCCATGTCCGATTCGCTCGTGACATCGGCCCGCGCGAAGACGGCGCGACCCCCGCTCGCCACGATCTCGTCGGCCACGGACTTCACGTGCGTATCGACCACGTCGGTCGCCACCACCGAGGCGCCCTCCTGCCCGAACAGCCGTGATGCTTCGCGACCGAGGCCATGACCGGCGCCGGTGATCACGACAACCTTCTCCTGCAGCCGGCCCATGTCTGCTCCTCCGCGTCCATCGGTTGGTGCGACGGTAACGATCCGACCGCTCGTCGGAACTGCACAGTTGGACACCGTGGTCGAGGGGCGGGCCCGGGCGAGTTCACCTAGATTCCGCTCATGACCCAGACTCCCGTCTCGCCCGTCGCGGCGCGCTATCTCGGACAGTCGGTGACCCGGAAGGAGGATCAACGCCTCCTGACCGGCCACGGCCTCTACGTCGACGACGTGGCGGTTTCGGGTGCACTGCACGCGGCGTTCCTCCGCAGCGACGTCGCCCGGGCCGCGATCACGCGCATCGACACGAGCGCGGCGCAGACCCTGCCCGGCGTCGTCGCCGTCTACACGTGGGAGGACTTCAACGGGATCGCCGGCCCCGGGTACCACGCCATGCTGGGCGAGGAGCTGGTGGTGCCGCCGCCGCTCGCCATCACCGACGTCCGTTACGTCGGTGACCCGGTTGCCATCGTGATCGCGGACACGCGCTACCTGGCCGAGGACGCCTGTGAGGCGATCGAGGTCGACTACGAGCCGCAACAGGCGGTGGTCGACTACATGGTCGCAGCTGCCGACACCGACAACATCGTGCACGCCGGCTGGGGTCTCGAGTCGAACGCGATGGCTGCCGTTCCGTTCATGGCGCTCTCCCCCGACCTCGACGATGCGTTCACGAACGCGGCCCACGTCGTGGAATGCGACGTCGTGCAGAATCGCTATGTCGCGATGCCGATGGAGACGCGCGGGATCGTCGTGTCCTACAAGAAGGGGCGCGACGAGCTCGACATCGTGTCCGCGACGCAATCGGTCCACGAGACCCGCAACTTCTTCAGTCGGTTCCTCCAGGTGCCCGACGGCAACGTGCGTGTGACCGCGCGCGACGTCGGGGGCGGCTTCGGGCAGAAGATGTTCGTGTACCGCGAGGAGTGCGCGGTCGCACTGGCTGCATATCTCCTCGGTCGGCCCGTGAAATGGATCGAGGACCGGCGCGAGAACCTGCTCTCGGCGGGACATTCGCGCAACGAGTTCGCCCACGTGCGCATGGCCGTCGACGAGGACGGGATCATCCAGGCCATCACGGCCGACGCCAAGGCGGACGTCGGCGCGTACGCGGTGTGCCCGGCGGCGATCGACCCGATGCTCGTGCCCGGTCCGTACAAGATCCCGCGCTTCGGCTTCGGCATGGAGATGAGCTGGACCAACACGATGGGCAAGGCGGCGTACCGCGGACCGTGGATGTTCGAGACCACCGCCCGCGAGGTCGCCATGGACTACGTGGCGAACGAGATCGGACTCGACCCCGCCGAGTTCCGGCGACGGAACCTGCTCGCGGCCTCGGATCTCCCGTTCACCGCGCCGACCGGAAACGTGTTCCAGGAGATCACTCCGTTGGAGACGCTCGAGCAGGCGCTCGAGATCCTGGACTATGACGCGTTCCGCGCCGAGCAGGACGCAGCCCGGGCCTCGGGCCGGTACCTCGGCGTCGGGATCTGCGCCTACGTGGAACCGACCTCGATGGGCAGCAACACGCTGGCCACCGAGGCCGCCCACGTGAAGGTCGACAGCAGTGGGCGCGTCATGGCGTACCTCGGCACCACCTCGCACGGTCAGAGCATCGAGACCACGATGGCTCAGATCGTCGCCGATCACCTCGGCGTCGCGTACGAGGACGTCACCATCGTCCAGGCCGACTCGCAGTCGACACCCTACGGCCCGGGCACCGGCGGGAGCCGAACCGCGGTGGTCGCCGGAGGTGCGACGCGCGAGGCGACCATCGCCGTGCGCGACAAGGTGCTCACCGTCGCCGCGCACATGATGGAAGCCGCGCCCGAGGACCTGGAGATCGCCGAGAGCGTCGTGTCGGTGCGTGGGACACCGTCGAAGTCGGTCACCATGCAGGACGTCGCCAAGCTGGCCACTCTCAATGCGCACGAGCTGCCGCCCGAGATCGGTAGTGGGCTGGAGGCGACGGTCCGGTTCCGTCCGAAGCAGTTCCCGACGTGGTCGAACGCCACGCACATCTGCGTGGTCGAGGTCGACGGTGAGACCTGGCTGCCGCGCGTGCTGCGCTACATCGTCTCCGAGGACTGCGGAAAAATGATCAACCCGATGGTCGTCGAAGGACAGATCTTCGGCGGCGTCGTGCAGGGCCTGGGCGGCGTGCTGCTCGAGGACTTCGTCTACGACGAGGACGGCAACCCGCTCACCACGACGTTCATGGACTACCTGCCGCCGACGACGTCCGAGGTGCCCGCCATCGAGGTCGGGCACATCGAGACGGAGTCCACCACCAATCCCGGCGGTTACAAGGGCATGGGCGAGGGCGGCGCCATCGGCGCGCACGCCGCCGTCGCCAACGCGGTCGCCGACGCACTGCGCCCGCTGGGCGTGAAGGCCACCTCGACACCGCTCGGGCCGGAGCAGATCTTCGCGCTCGTCGAAGCCGCGAAGGGTGCGTCCTGACCATCCGCGTCGAGCGCGACGGCGCGGTTGCGACCGTCACACTCGATCGCCCGGAGAAGCTGAACGCGCTCGACCTCGAGCACGTCATCGATTTGCGCGACGCGCTTCGCGGTGTCGCCGACGATGCGACCGTGCGGGCCGTGGTGCTCACCGGTACCGGGCGCGGATTCAGCGCCGGCGGCGACGTGACGTCGATGACCGGCGCCGCGGGTAGCGGCGCGCCCGTCGACCTCCGTTCCATCATGGAGGTCTCCGAACTGCTCCACGGCATGCCCGCGATCACCGTCGCCGCGGTCAACGGCCCGTGCGCGGGCGCCGGGCTCTCGTTCGTGTGCGCATGCGACCTGCGCTACGCGGCACGATCGGCGGTGTTCGTGTCGGCGTTCCTCCGCGTCGGGAGCTCGGGTGACCACGGCAGCGCCTGGGTCCTCACGCGCGCGGTCGGGCCCGCCAAGGCCCGCGAGTTGCTGTTGCTCGGCGACCGTGTCGGCGCCGACGAGGCGCGGCGAATCGGGCTGGTGAGCGAGGTGCTCGACGACGACGCCCTCATCGCCCACGTCGACCGGATCGCAGCACGGGTGGCGGCGATGCCCCCGAACGCGGCGCGGCTCATGAAGCAGAACCTCGATGACGCGACCGTCCTCCCGCTCAGGGAGTACCTCGACGTCGAGACCGAACGCTTCGCCGCATGCAGCGGCTCCGACGAGGCCATCGCCGCGGCCAAGGCCTTCCTCGCCAAGACCTGAGGCCTGTTCGCGGATCGCGGATGGGCCGTCAGTCGTGAGGGAGGCCGAGGACTCGCTCGGCGATGGTGTTGCGCTGGATCTCGGCGGTACCGGCGCCGATCGTCGACGCGCGCGTGCGGAGGAACCCGCGCGTCCACCGACCACGCTCTATCCGCGTGGGGATCGCGGCGATCGAGCAGCCCGAAGGGACCGACCAGGTCGACCGCGAATTCGTGCAGCTGCTGCTCGAACAGCGTGTTGAACAGTCGCGACGTCGACGATCCCGGTCCGGGCTCACCCTCCTGCACGATGGTGGCGATCATGCGCGCCGCGTTCAACGACATGATGCGCTGCGCGCCCGCGAAGTGGGCCAGCCGTTGCCGCACGATCGGGTCGTCGGCTCGGCCGCACTCCTGTGCCAGTGCCGCGAACTCGCGCACGATCCGCTCGTAGAAACCGGCCTGGGTGAGTGCCCCGGCGGCGCGTTCGTGGCCGAGGCTGGTCCGGGTGATGCCCCACCCCTGGTTCTCCTCGCCGATGCGGTGCTCGACGGGGACCTCGACGCGGTCGAAGAAGATCTCGCAGAAGCTCGAGTCGCCGGTCATGTCGCGCAGGGGACGCACGGTCACCCCCGGTGCGTGCGCGTCGATCAACAGGTAGGTGATGCCGGCCCGGCCCGAGTCGGGAGCGCCGGTGCGCACCAGGGTGAAGAGGATGTCGGCGATGTCGGCGCTCGAGCTCCACACCTTCTGTCCGGTGACGACGTAGTGGTCGCCGTCGCGCACCGCAGTCGTACGGAGCGCCGGCAGGTCGGAACCGGCTTCGGGCTCCGAGTAGCCCTGGGCCCAGATCACGTCGGCTCGCAGCATCGGACGCAGCCAGCCGCGCCTTCTGCTCCTCAGTGCCGTGGCGGATGATCGTGGGGCCCGCGATGCCGACGCCGGTCCCCGGGACGCCGGGCACGCGGGCGCGCGCCGCCTCCTCCGCAAAGACGACCTGCTCCTCGAACGTGAGGTCCATCCCGCCGTACTCGCGCGGCCAACTCGGCCCCGCGAGGTCGTGGTCGACGGCAGTCGCGCACCACGCGCGCTGCCACGCCAACCGGACCTCCCGACCTTTCGGCGGCGGTCCGGGGTGGTGCTCCGCAAAGCGCGCGCGCAGCTGGACGCGGAAGTCGTCCCCCATGAGAGAAAACAGTAATCTGATTTACCGTGGACAGCACCGGGCTCGGGTTCTGGCGCATCGCCGCCGCCGATCCCGAACGGGTCGCGATCATCGACGACGACGGGCGCGTGCTCCCTTACGGCGAGCTCCTCGACCACTCCCGCGCCATCGCCCGGGGGCTGTACGCGCTGGGCCTGCGCCGCGGCGATGCCGTCGCCGCCATCCTCCCGAACCATCGCAGCTTCCTCGGAACCTGGTTGGCCGCGATCGAGAGCGGCCTGTACTTCGTCCCGGTCAATTCGCACCTCGCTCCGGCCGAAGCCGCCTTCGTGGTGACGAACTCCGAAGCCAAGGTGCTGGTCGGGCACGAGGAGCTCGCCGACCTGTGCTGCGCGGCGGCGGCTGAGGCCGGTATCGACGCCGAGCACCGCTTCGCCGTCGGCGACGTCGACGGCTTTCGGCCCTTCACCGACCTGAACCGCTGGCCCGCGGGACCGCAGCCGCTCCGCAGCCCCGGCCTGCCGATGATGTACACCTCGGGCACCACCGGCCGGCCCAAGGGCGTCCGCCGACCGTTGCCGCAGGGTGATCCCGACGACATCGGGAGCACGGCCGCCGCGGCGACCTGCCAGGGCTTCGGCATCACCGTCGACCATGGCGTGCACCTCGTGTGCGGGCCGATGTACCACGCGGGGCCGTTCGTCGGCATCACGAACGCGCTGCACGCCGGCCACACCGCCGTCATCATGCGCCAGTGGACGCCGGAGCGGTGCCTCGAGCTGCTGGAGCGCCACCAGGTGACCAACACCCAGATGGTGCCGACCATGTTCGTGCGGCTGCTCACGCTCCCGGAGGAGGTGCGGGCGCGGCGCAGACGTGTCGTCGGTCGAGAGCATCTTCCACACCGGCGCGCCATGCCCGGTCGACGTGAAGCTGCGGATGATGGAGTGGTTCGGACCGGTGATCTACGAGACCTACGGCGGCACCGAGGGCGCGGCGACCATCGCCACCCCGCGCCGGTGGCTGCAGAAGCCGGGCACCGTGGGCCGGCCGATCGTCGGAGCCGTGGTGAAGATCTTCGACGACGACGGCCACGAGCTGCCGGCCGGCGAGCCCGGCTCGATCTACATCGGTTCCACGCGTCAGGAGACGGCCGCGTACTTCAAGGACGCCGAGAAGACGGCATCGATCCGGCGCGGGTCGCTCGTCACCCTTGGCGACGTCGGCTACTTCGACGACGACGGTTTCCTCTTCCTGTGCGACCGCAAGATCGACATGGTCATCTCCGGCGGCGTCAACATCTACCCGGCCGAGGTCGAGGCGTGCCTCCTCACCCACGACGCGGTCGCCGACGTCGCGGTGATCGGCGTGCCCGACGACGACTGGGGCGAGTCGGTGAAGGCCATCGTCGAACCGAACGCCGGCGCCGAGGCGGGTCCGGTGCTCGCCGACGCGCTGGTCGAGCACTGCCGGGCGCGAATCGCCCGGTACAAGTGTCCGCGCAGTGTCGAGTTCGTCGCGATGCTCCCGCGCCTCCCGAACGGCAAGATCGAAAAGCGGCGTCTGCGCGAGCCCTATTGGCTCGGGCGCGAACACGCCATCTGACGAAAGGCAGTCCATGGGAGTGCGACTCAGCGAGGACGAAGCCTGGGCCGAGCTCGACGCCGCGCACACCGGCATCCTGACGACTGTGCGCCGCGACGGTCGGCCGGTGTCGCTCCCGGTGTGGTTCGCGACCGTCGGGCGCCACATCTACGTGCGCACCCCCGCGAAGACGCGCAAGGTCGAGCACGTCCGCCACGATCCTCGTGCCACCTTCCTCGTCGAACGGGGCGAGAAGTGGATCGAGTTGTGCGCAGTGATGGTCTACGCCGACGTGGACCTGCTCGACGCGGGCGACGAGTACGAGGCGGCGTCGGCCGCGATCACGGCGAAGTATGCAGGCTTCGGGATGGAGTCGAAGGCCATGGGGGGCAAGAAGGTGCCCGACGCGACCAAGGAGCACTACGGCGGGCGGGCGGCGATCCTGCGCCTCACCCCGACCGAGCGGTTGGTGACGTGGGACAACTCGCGGCTGCGGCTGACGTGAGCACGGTCTGGGCATTCGACGTCGACGGCTGCCTGATCGACTCGATCACCGGCACGTCCCTACGCCCTTTCGCGCGTCCGCTCCTCGAGCACCTACGGGCACAAGGTGCCACCGTCGTGCTCTGGAGCGCGGGTGGCGGCGACTACGCACGACGAAAGGCGGAGTTGGTCGGGATCGACGACCTGATCCACGCGTGCTACGACAAGGACGAGCGAGGCGACGACGGCCGATACGTCGTGGCCCACCTCGCCGTGGAGCACCGGCCCCAGGTGTGCGTCGACGACCAACCCGAGGAGCTCCCGGCTGACGTCGACGCGATCGGCGTGAGCTCCTACCTCGCGCACAACCCGCACGACGTCGGGCTGGCGCGGCTGCTCGAACGGTTCGCATCATGACGGTCGACGTCGTGGACGGCGGCGGCGTGCGGCGCATCACCCTCGCCCGTCCCGAGAAGCGCAACGCGATGACGATCGCGATGTTCGACGCCGTGACCGACGCGGTCGAAGGCGCGGTCGCCGACGACGCGGTCCGGGTGGTCGTGATCCGCGGCCGGGGCGACCACTTCTGCTCGGGCGCCGAGATCGGCACCGGAGGATCGGACCGCGACGAGAAGCCGGCCAGGCCGAGAACCGGCCACCTCCAACGGAACCTCCGGGCCTCGCCGCACCGGATGGTGCGGGCGCTGTTCGAGGCGGAGATCCCGATCGTGACCGGCGTACAGGGCTACGCCGCGGGCATCGGCAATGCGCTGGCGCTGGCGGGCGACCACGTGGTCGCGGCCGCGTCCGCGCAGTTCTGGGTGCCGTTCGTTTCCCACGGCTTCACGCCCGACAGCGGCACGACGTACCTGCTCCCCCGGCTGATCGGCGTCGCCCGCGCCAAGGAGATGATCCTGCGCGGCAAGCGGGTCGACGGCACGCTGGCCGCCGAGTGGGGGCTCGTGAGCCAGGTGGTCGACGACGACGCGCTCGACGATGCCGTCGAGGAGGTCGTGCAGGAGTTCGCGCGACGTGCCGACCGTCGCGGTCGGGCTGGCCAAGCAGCTCGTCTTCCGAGCGCAGACCGGTGACCTGAACGATGCGCTCGAGCGCGAGGCACTCACCGAGGAGCTCGCCGTACGCAGCGACGACTTCAAGGAGGGCATGCGCGCCTTCGCCCAGCGTCGCGACCCCGACTACCAGGGTCGTTGACGCCTCCTCAGGCGTTGGCGCCGGTGTAGAGATCGAAGATGCGCTCCTCGTCGAGGTCAGCGGCGGGGCCCGCGTAGACGATCTCCCCCTGGTTCAGCAGGTACACGGTCTCCGCCAGTGCGAGCGCGCGGCTCACGTACTGCTCGACCAGGAGCAGCGCCGCGCCGTCGTGCGGCGAGTCGCTCCAGGAACGCGAAGATGTCGTCGACGACGAGCGGGGCGAGACCGAGCGACGCCTCGTCGACCAACACCACGCGCGGGTTGGCGATGTATGCCCGCGAGAGCGCAAGCATCTGTTGCTCACCACCGCTCAAGGTCCCGGCGATCTGCCGCCGCCGAGCTCCGATGACCGGGAACGTGTCGACCGCCCGCTCCCACGACTCCTTCTCCCGGCCGCGCGGCGCGTAGATGACCACGTTCTCCTTGACCGTCAGCGACGGGAAGATGCCGCGACCCTCGGGGACGTGACAGATCCCCTTCGCTACCCGCTGGAAGGGACTCAACTTCGAGATGTCGACCCCGTCGAGCACCACTGCGCCCTGACGTGGTCGCAGCAGGCCCGAGGCCATGCGGAGGGTCGTCGTCTTCCCTGCGCCGTTCGGGCCGAGCAGTGCGACGACCGACGAGTCGGGAATCGACAACGACACCTCGCGCAGCACCGTGGTGTCGCCGTAGCCGCCCACGACGCTCTGCAGCTCAAGCATCAGATGCTCCCCGCCGGTTCGACCGCGATCGCGCTCTCGACCTCATCGGACCCGAGGTAGGCGGCCTGCACCAGCTCGCTGGACCGCACCTGGTCCGGCGTGCCGTCGAACAACGGCCGGCCGAAGTCCACCACGTAGATGTGTTCGCACACCTCCATCACCAACGCCATGTCGTGCTCGACGAGCAACAGCCCTGCCCCGCGCTCGGCCACAACGTGCTCGAGCACCGCGCCGAAGCGCTCGGTCTCGGCCTGATCGAGACCCGACGACGGTTCGTCGAGCAGGATCACGTCGAACGCGCCGGCGAGGCTGCGCGCCAACTCGACCAGTCGCCGCTCGCCTGATGTGAGGAGGGCGGCCTGCCGATGCCGCAGCGACTCGATGTCGGTGAGGGCGATCGCCTGATCCACCGACTCGTGCACGACCTTTGCATCGCCCGGACGTGCCGCAATCTGGTTGAAGAAGTGGCCACCCGCCATGGCCGCCTCACGGCCGAGCGCGATGTTCTCCTCGACGGTGAGCGACGGCCAGAGCTCGGATTTCTGGAACGTGCGGCCGAGGCCGCGGCGGGCTCGCGCCGCCGTGCCCGAGCGGGTGACGTCGCGGCCGTGGAGCAGGATGCGGCCGCGGGCGGGGCGGACCAGCCCGGAGCACGCGTTGAACGTCGTCGTCTTGCCCGCGCCGTTGGGACCAATGAGCCCGGTGATCCGACCAAGCGGCGCGTCCACGTTGAGACCATCGACCGCAACCAGGCCTCCGTACCGGACCGAGAGGTCGACGATCTCGAGCCCGGCGCGCGCCTCCGTGGCCTCGGGCACGACGGCGAGCACGGGTGCGGGCTCCGACACCACTGCCGACGAAGGCGCTGGCGTCGGCGCGGGTTCCGGACGTCGCCCGCCGAGACGGTCGAGCAGCCGCCGGATCGGCGCGGGCACCGAGGCCGGATGCCGAGCCTGGAGCCCGACCCCGATCACGGCGAAGCCGAACAGGATCTGGAGGTACGTGTTGATGTCGTCGGACGTGACGTACGCGGGGATCAGCTGGAAGGCCGCCGCCGCGGTGATCGCGTACCAGGGCGCGCCGCCGAGGACGAGGACGACCAGCGCCAGGATCGTGAGGGAGTTGAACGCCGGGAACGACGTGCCGTTGATCGAGCCGACGAACCCGGCGTACAGCGCGCCGAAGACTCCGGCGAGGAATGCGGAGATGCAGAACACGATCACACGCGTGAGGTTGATCGTCGTGCCCTGGGTGTCGAGCGCCAGCGGTGAGTCCGACAGCGCGCGGAGCAGTCGCCCGAGGCGCCCGCGGGTGAGCGCGACGACGAAGATCGAACAGAGCACGGCCGCGGCGAGGATCACGTAGTAGTAGCCACGGTCGGTCTGCCCGATGCTCGGACGCGTCCGCGTGGACCCCGGCCGACGTCGGGCCGAACATGATGTCCTGGGTGTAGAACATCTGCTCCAGCATGATCCCGAAGCCGAGCGTCGCCAGCGCGAGGAACACGCCGGACAACCGGATGGCCGGGATGGCGATGATCGCCCCGACGGGTACCGCGATCAACCCGGCGAGCAGGACCGCAGGCAGCCACGGGATGGAGTGGTCGCTCACCAGGTGGCCGAAGGCGGCGGCGCCGACCGCCGCGAGCCCGAGCTGCGCGAGCGACACCTGGCCCGACGTGCGCACCAAGAGGCCGAGCGACAGGAACAGGATCACGTACAGGAGCGCGACGGTCCACGCGGCGAGCTTCACGCCCACCATCTCCGGGATGAAGACCAGCACACCCACGAGCACCGCAGCAGCCACGACGTTGACCCGAGCCGGTGCCGTGTACGAGGAGCGTGGCGGTGGCGGAGGCGGCGTACGCCGCAGGGCGAGCAGACGCTTCGGCGTCACCAGCAACGCGACGAACAGCACGATGAACGGGATACTCGGCGGGAGTCCGCCGAGCCACGTGATGTCGTTGATGTACTTGGTCGACAACGCGGCGGCGATACCGATGAACAGCCCGCCGACGTAGGTGAGGGGGAGGTTCGAGAAGTAGCCGACCGCGGCGGCACCGAACGCCTGGACGACGAGCAGGATCAACAGGGTCACACTCAGGCCGATGGTCGGTCCCAGCAGAAGTCCCGACATCGTCGCGAACATGGTGCCGATCACCCACGCCCATCGGCGGACGCGCAGCGGGTTCGTGCCCGAGATGTTGACGAGGTCAGGGTTGTCGACCACCGCGCGCATGCCGACGCCGAGACGGGACCACCGGAAGAAGAGGTATAACCCGATCGCCGAGACCAGTGCGACCAGCATCGTGATCAGCTGGTTGTATCCGACGTTCACATCGAGCACGGTGAACGTGTCGGTGGGGAGGAAGTCGGGGAAGAGCACATAGGTGCCTGGCTCGCTCCAGGTGTTCCCCCAGAGCGTGAGCACCCCCGCGATGCCGAGCGTGAGGCCGATCATGCCCACGATCTGGTACTGCGTGCCGACCTCCGAGAGCATGCGCGTGAGGAGCTCGAGCAACAACCCCATGAGCGGCCCGAGCACGAACAGGCACAAGACCGCAGCGAGCTGCCACGACACACCCTCTTGCACGTGCAGCCAGTAGAAGACGTACGCCGCGACCGCGGCGATGGCGCCGTACGCGAAGTTGAAGACACCCGAGGTCTTGTACGTGAGGACCAGCCCCGTGCCGGCGAGGCCGTAGATCGAACCCGCGGTGAGGCCGATGACGATGAAGGGCAGAAAATCCTGCACGCCTCGACTCCCTCTCCGTCGCGCGGGACGTCATCCAACGACACCCTGGGTCCGCCACCGCACGGTGACGGACCCAGGGTCAGGTCATCCTCCGGCCGGGGTACAGGTGGTCTTCATCCCGTTCGGCTCGGTCAATTTGTGGTTCTTCAGCACCATGGTGAACCAGCACGAGTTGGGGGCATGGGTCTCTCCGGCCACGAACGTGATGGGGTTGGGCGCGAGTCCGTCGAGCGTCTCGTTGCTGAAGGTGTTCAGCGCGGCGGTGACGTCGGCGGCAGTGGGGTTGTCCGCAGTGAGCTTCTCGGCCGCCTTCTCGAACGCGATGGCCGCGGTCCAGGTGGTCGTGGCGGGCTGCTTGTAGTCGCTCTTGAGCACGCTGGGTGCGTACTTCTTCATCACGGAGTTGAACCGCTTGGTCGCCGGCGTGCTCGTATCCATGTAGGGGAACGAGTAGATCGCGGCGATGGCCTCCTTGATGTTCGGATCCTTGAGCCACGAGTTCTGGGAGATCTGCCCGTCACCCGAGGTCCACTTGGGCGAGTACCCCTGGCGCGGCGCAGTCGCGAGCGAGGTTCGGCAGGAGCGGCGCTCCTTCGATCCCGACATCCGTGGTGCCGCTCTGCTTGAAGGTCACGCAGGTGGCGGTGTAGTCGGGCTGGGTGTTGCTCACCCCGAGCCCGTCGGTGAATTCCATGCCGTACTTGGTCGCAGCGCCCTTCATGAGCGGAGCAGCCGCGGCGGCCTGCGGTTGAGCACTGTCGTAGGTGATCCCGAACTTCTTCCCGCCCTGGTCGGCGGCGAGCTTCGCCTGCGCGTAGAGACCATCGAGGACCGCAGTTGTGGTGACGCAGTAGAAGTTCTGGTCGCCGTTGAGTGCGACGTCGTAGCAACCACCGCCGATGACCGGCACCTGCGCCTCGTCGGCGATCGGTACCCACACCGACGACGTCCCGCCGGCGTATTGGCCGACGATGGCGATGGCGTGGTCGTTCTCGATGAGCGTCTTGATGGCCTCCGACGCCTTGGCCGGGTCACCCTTGTCGTCAGCCGTCTTCACGACGACCTTGTAACCGTTGATCCCGCCGGAGACGTTGACGTCCTTCGCCCACGCCTTCAGGGTCTGGAACGCTCCGGTGCTCGGGAGACTGGTCGTGCCCGTCGCGTTCGAGATGTTGCCGATGACCAGCGTGCCCTTGGTGGCCTGTGCCGGCGATTTGCCGGGCGCGGCGCCGGCACTGCTGCCGGCGCCGGCCGTGAACGCGACGAGCGCGAGCAGCGCGATCGACGTGAAGAACTTCGTGCGAGCCATTGGTTTCCCCCCTCGGCGGATGCGAGCGAATGTACCGTCGACGGTGCTCCGGCGGACGTCGTGGTGACCAACTGACGATCTCTCGACGGCCGGCGGGTTCAGCCGATCGGCGGCGCGAGCATTTCCACCACGGCGGCGGGAATCGAGCCCATGGTGCCGCCGCCGACGTATCCGGCGTCGACGTTGAGCACGGTCCCGCTGACGAACGCGGCGGCCTCGCTGTTGAGGAACACGAGCGGTGCCGCCTGTTGCTCTGCGGTGGCGCCGCCGACCCCCATCACCTGCCGGTAGTCGGCCTCGAAGTCGCGCCACATCTGCGTGGCGTCCATCAGCGGCGTCATGGTCGGTCCCGGTGCGATGCAGTTGATCCGGATCCCCTGACGCAGGAGCGCGGGCGCACGCCACGCGCAGTAGGCGATCATCGCCTGCTTCGAGAACGTGTAGTGCGCGAGCTCCGGTTCGCGCGACGATCCATTCCGTCGCGGCGTCGAAGTCGGACGTCTCGAGGAAGTCGCGGATGACCTTCGTGTTGCGGTCCCAACCGAGCCCGCCGATCGACGCGATCCCCGCAATCGCGGAACCTGAGGGCAACAGCCCACGCCCGATCGCGGTCTCGATGAGGTGGCGGTGGCCGATGAAGTTCACCTGCATCAGCGGCACGCCGTCGGTGGCGATACCCGCGCACGCGAACAGTGCGTCGATCGGACCACCGATCTCGTCTATCGCAGCATCGATGGACGCGACACTCCGCAGGTCGACGCGCGCAGTCAGCGCCGCAGGGTACGGGACGTCCTGCACGTCGAGCACCACCACTTCGGCGCCCAGATCGGAGAGCAGGTGCGCGGCGGCTGCGCCCATCCCGGTCGCGCCACCCACGATCACCGCCCGCCGGCCCTCGTAGCGGAACTGCTCGGCTCCGCTCATGGTCAACCCTCCGCAGGCGGATCCGAGACGTGCGGGAACAGCTCGAGGAATGTGCCCCGGGTGATGCGTTGCCGCACCTCCGGCGCGACACCGTCGAACAGCTCATGCAGCGTCTTCTGCGTGTGACCGAACGTGCCCTCGAGGTGCGGGTAGTCGCTCCCCCACAGCACGTTGCGATAGTCCATCGCGGTGTACGCGGCCACGGCCGACTCGTCGTGCTGGAACGACGCGTACACCTGCCGGTAGAGGATCTCCTTGGGCATCGCCGAGAGCGTCGGCCGGACGAACATGCCGTGCTGGCGGTAGCCCTCGTTCATGCGGTCACCGATGAACGGCACCCACGTGGCGCCGCCCTCGGACACCAACACCTTCATCGTCGGGTGGCGGTCGAGCGCGCCCGACGTCACCATCTTCATGGCCGAGCGCTGGCCACCGAACGTCGTTTCGACGTAGTTGAGGACCGCGCCCCGGGGCCCCGGAACATCGACGCGGTGTCGGCGCCGTCGGAGCCGATGTGGAACGACAACACGAGGTCGGTCTCGTCGATCGCCGCCCACAGCGGCTCCCACGAATCCCGGTTGTAGTCGTCGACGCCTTCGGGGAGGCCCGTCGGCAGGCTCACCGCGTGCAGACCGATCTCGGCGACGTGGTACACCTCGTCGACCGCATGTTGCACGGTGAGCAGAGGAAGCTGCGCGGTGGGGACCAACCGGTCGGGCGCGACCCCCTGGATCTCGGAGGCGATCCACTCGTTCTCGGCGCGACTTGCGGTGCGCACCAGCTCCGGATCCTTGATGAGCGGGTTCCAGAGGCCGAGCGACGGGTAGATGACCTCACCCCACACGCCTTCGGCGTCGAGATCCGCGAGTCGCGCCCGGATGTCGCGTGCACCCGGCGGACGCGTGCTCAGCTCCATGATGTCGAGACCGCCGCTCCCCTTCTTGGTCGCGAGCTTCGGGAGCTTGCGCCGGAAGGACTGTCCGTCGACGTGGACGATCTCGTCGTCACCGTCGCGCTCACTCCGCGGCATCCGCTCGGCGAGCTTCGGCGGGAGGATCTGTTGGAAGAGATCCTCGGGCTCGAGGAAATGGGAATCGCCCGAATGGGCCCACAGCTTCGCCATCGCCGGCACCTCTCTTTTCGCGTCGTCTGCAGGGTAGCGACGGCGTCGAGCGCCGCCGTTTCCCCGCTTGGACACCTATGACGCCTCGACGGAGTCCTTCTGCGCGGGCTGGAGCTTGGAGCCCCTCCAGTCGGGGATGTCCTCGCCGACCTTGGCCGCCGGGAAGCGATCCTCGTGCACGGTTCCCCAGTGCGCGTGGTTCAGCTCGTGCATCGTGAAGCATGCCTGCAGCGAGTTGTAGAAGCCCTGGTTGTCCATGGTCTGGTTCACCGACTCCTTCACGAGGAGCGCGGCCATGGTCGGGATCTTGCAGATCCGGCGGGCGAACTCGACCGTGCGCTCGCTCAGCTCGTCGGCCGGGAAGATCTTGCTGATCATGCCGAGGCGGTAGCACTCCTCGGCGTCGATCGAGTCGCTGGTGAGCATCAGCTCCTTGGTCTTGCGCGCGCCGAACTCCCATGGGTGCGCGAAGTACTCGATGCCGCACATGCCGAGCCGGGTGCCGACGACGTCGGCGAAGACGGTGCCCTCGGCCGCGACGATCAGGTCACAGGCCCACGCCAGCATCAGGCCGGCCGAGAATACGGAACCGTGCACCTGGGCGATGGTGATCTTGCGCAGGTTGCGCCACCGCAGCGTGTTCTGGAAGAAGTAGTGCCACTCCTGGAGCATCAGGCTCTCTGCACCCTGCCGGGTGGCCCCGTTGATCCGGTACGACGGGTGCTGGTCCGGTCCCGGCATCCGCTCGGCCGCCGACTCCTTCGAACCCATGTCGTGGCCCGACGAGAACATCTTCCCGTTCCCCCCGAAAATCACCACGCGCACGGTGTCATCGGCTTCGGCCCGCAGGAACGCGTCGTCGAGCTCGACCAGTAGCCCGCGGTGCTGCGCGTTCCGGGCGTCGACCCGGTTCAACATGATGCGGGCGATCATCCCGTCGTCGAGCGTCTCGTAGGTGACCCACTGGTAATCGGCGTCGGGCACGGGATCCCCCTCGATCTGGCGCCGCCACGTGCGGCTCGCACACGACCGACGCTAGCGTCCGATCCGCCGAGGAAGCCGCTCGAGGAGGGCCGTTGCCACACCAGCCGGAGTTCGTGCGCTACGAGACCGCGGACGGCGTCGGCACGATCACCCTCGACCGGCCCCCGCTGAACGCCTACGACGCGCTTCTCCACTTCGAGCTCGAGCAGGCCTGGGTGACCGGGGCGCGGACCCAACGCGGCGCGTGCTGGTGCTGCGGGCCTCGGGCAAGCACTTCTGCGCCGGCGCGCTGCTCGACGGCTCGCACCGCGATGCTCCGTCCGACGCCGAGCCCATGACCGAGTGGAACGAGCTCGACTTCGTCCGCAACCTCATGAAGCCCACCATCGCGGCGGTGCAGGGCGGGTGCATCGGCGGCGCCCAACGATTCGTGTTCCCGTGCGATCTCATCTTCTGCAGCGACGATGCGTTCTTTCGCGATCCTCTGGCCGCGGTCGGCGGCATCGGCGGCATCCAGGCTCCCATCCACACCTGGCTGTACGGACCGCGACTGGCCAAGGAGATGTTGTTCTCCGGCATGCGCCTCCCCGCGAGCCGGCTCTACGCCATGGGCGCGGTGAACCGGCTCTACCCCCGCGACGCGCTGCACGGCGAGACGGAAGCGTTCGCTCGGGAGATCGCGCAGGTCGATCCGCTCGCGTTGCGCCAGGCGAAGCGCGCCGTCAACACGACGATGGACATCCAGGGTCAGCACTACATCCGCAACCGGTTCGCCGAGCTGATGGACGCGTCACCGCGTCTCGATCTCGGGCGTCAGTGAGCAGACAGGGAGCACGCATGGAACGGGTCCCGTACGACGAGTTCTCCATGTTCCACGAGAACGCCGAGGAGTTCGGCCTCCCCTACGACGGACCGCCGACCGTGCGACGCGAGTCGGTGGAGGTCGAGCCGGGTCGTCGACTCAGCGCGCTGATCTGGGGCGATGGCGACCCCGAGCTGGTGTTCCTCCACGGCGGTGCGCAGAACGCGCACACGTGGGACACCGTGGCGATGGCGCTCGGCCGCCCGCTAGTGGCGCTCGACCTCCCCGGCCACGGCCACTCCGACGGTGGCCGCCACGGCTCCGTCGACGTGGCCAGCAACGCCGAGGACGTCGCGGTCGCGATCCGGGCGCTGGCGCCGAACGCGCGGGCCGTCATCGGCATGTCGCTCGGCGGCATGACCACGATCGCGCTCGCCGACCACGCGCCCGACCTCGTGCGCAAGGTCGTGCTGGTCGACGTGACGCCCGGAGTCAACGAGTCGAAGTCGTCGGTCATCGCCGAGTTCATCAACGGCCCCGAGAGCTTCGACAGCTTCGACGATCTGCTCGCCCGCACCATCGAGTACAACCCGACCCGCACCGAATCCTCGCTGCGGCGCGGGATCCTGCACAACGCCGAGCAGCGCGAGGACGGCAGCTGGGTGTGGCGCTACCAGCGCTTCCGAGCCTTCGAACCGACCGCGCGACCGAGGAGACCGAGGGCACCGGTCACCCCAACTTCGGCCATCTGTGGGACGCCGTCTCGCGCATCCAGGTGCCGGTGTTGCTGACGCGCGGCATGCGCGAGCAGTCGGTGGTCGACGACGACGACGAGGTCGAGCTGCTGCGCCGGCTGCCCGACGCGGAGGTCGAGCACTTCGAGGAGGCCGGCCACAGCCTCCAGGGCGACACCCCGGTCGAGCTCGCGCAATCGATCCAGAGCTTCGTCTTCAGCTGATCCGAGTCGAGGGTGCCATGGCCTGCGTGCGGTCGACACCGACTCCGAACCCGAACGCGATGAAGTTCACGCTCGACATCTCCCTCCCCGAACGCGTCGCCGCCAACCACGGTGATGACACCGAAGACGCATTCACCAGCGCGGTGCTCGCGAACGAAGGTGTGGCCTCCGTGTTCGGTGTGAATGACTTCGTGACGGTCACGCGCATCGAAGGGGCCGACTGGGACCCCATCGTCCGTGCGGTCGAGGAAGCTGCGGCGACGTACCTGCCGTCGTGCCCCGGCGGACCGTCGACCGACGCCGTCGAGCGCGCTCGGACCTTGCTGCGCGACGCCGTGAGGCGACCGGCGACAACGCCGGTGGAGATCCGGCCTCGTGGTCCGCAGGACTAGTGCGGAGCCGGCGTTCTGGCCACCCGATGCGCCCGGACCTCGCCCGCGGTGATCTCGGGCGAGGTCGGGAAGCGGTCGAGCAGGTGCCGCTGGACGTACGCCGCCGCGAGGCGATTCGACTCCTCCACGCCATCGCGGCTCTCGAAGATCGTGACCGAGGCAAAGACACGTGCCCCGGCCTCGACGCTGTAGTAGGCGACGAACCCGGGCACCTGCTCGACTCGAGGGAGGAAACCCTCGTTGAGCTGGTTGGCGAGCTCGTCGTCCAGTCGTCCGCCATCGCGTAGACCTCGCCCGTGTCGGCGACCCACGCGATCTCGAATCGCAGGTCGTTCTCGTACCACTCCTGGCCGACCTCGATCTCGTCCGAGGTCTGCCGACATGGATCTTGGTCGTAGAACTCTTCGATGTTCATGCTCACCCGAGCGTGAAGAGGCCTCGCGTGAATGTCAAGACGATGGTTCAGCTCGCGGGAGCCGGTCGAGGAACCCGACGATCGCGTCGTTGAAGAGGTCGTTCTTGTCGCCTGCGACCATGTGCCCGGCGCCGTCGACGTCGACGTACTCGGCGTGGGGCACCAGGCGGAGCAGATCCTGCGCGCCCTCCTCGCTGAGGAGATCGCTCACGCGCCCGCGCACCAGCAAGGTCGGCACGGCGATGTTGCGCGCCGCATCGCTCAGGTTCTCCTCGTGGACGAGCGACACGCGGGTCTCGTCCTGCATCCCCGGCTTCCCCGACATGAACCGTGGGTCCCAGTGCCAGACCCAACGACCGTCGGCGCGCTGGCGCACGTTCTTCTTCAGGCCCGTGAGGTCGGTCGGACGCGGGCGATGGGGGTTGTAGGCGGCCACGGCGTCGGCGACCTCCTCGAGCGAGCCGAACCCCGATTCCATGTGCTCGCTCATGAACGCGCCGATGCGCAGCGCGCCGTCCTGCTCGATCTTCGGTGCGACGTCGACGAGCACGAGGCCGCAGGCGATGGTTTCGGGGCGCGCCCGATGGCGAGGATCGACGCGATTCCCCCGAGCGACGCGCCGACCAGCACCGGCGGCGCAAGCAACGTGGTGGCGATCGCGGTCACGTCGCCGGCGAAGGCGTCGGGGCCGTAGTCGCCGTCGTCGGGCCAGTCGCTCTCGCCGTGGCCGCGGAGGTCGACGCGCAGCACGTGCCACCCGCGCTCGGCGAGCACGCGGGCGGTACTGCCCCACGCGTAGCGGGTCTGACCACCGCCGTGCAGGAGGACGACCGGCGGGCCCTCGAGGTCACCGAACTCGTCGGCGCGCAGGCGCAAGCCGTCGCGACCGAAGACGTCGATGGGGTGGGGCTCGGTGAGCGTCATGCGGGTCCGGCTCCGGTCGGTGCGGTGGGCATCGCGTTGCGGCGCACGTCCTTGTACGGCACGTCGCGGTCGGCCGCCCACTCGCGGGGCATCCCCAGCACGCGCTCGGCGATGATGTTGCGCTGGATCTCGTTGCTCCCACCCGCGAGGCACAGCGCCTGGCGCTGCAGGAACGGCTCGCCCGCCTCGCGGCCGACCGTCTCTTCGCCCTTCGGCCAGACGACGGCGTCGGGACCGGCCAGGGTGAGCGCGATCTCCATCTTGCGGACCCCTGACGTCGCGCTGTACAGCTTCGTGATCGCCGCGGCCTGCGCCGCGAGCGTGCCGTTGCCCATCCCGACGGTGACGCGCTGCACGAGCCCGCGCTGCACGACGTCGAGCGCGTGGGCCTCGGCAACGAGTTGACGCGCCACCGGATCGTCGGCGGCACCGAGCGCGGTCACGAGCTTCGTCAAGGTCGTGTCGCGGGCGCCGTCGGCACCTTCGGCGAGGTAGTTGCGGCCACTGACGTACGGCGAGCCGCCGCCCACCGCGTTGCGCTCGTGCGCGAGCAGCGTCTGCGCGACGCTCCAGCCGTCGTTCACGTCGCCGATGACCGCGTCGTCGGCGAGGATGACGTCGTCGAAGAACTCCTGGCAGAACTCGAGCGAGCCGTTGACCTGCTTGATCGGATCGACCTGGACGCCCTTCTGGTGGATCTCCATCATGAACATGGTCAACCCGCGGTGCTTGGGCGCGTTCCAGTCGGTGCGGGCCAGACACATGGCGTGGGTGGCCGACATCGCCGCGGTGCTCCAGATCTTCGAGCCGTTCAGCACCCACTCGTCGCCGTCGCGATCGGCGCGGGTGACGCACCCGGCGAGGTCGGAGCCGCCGGTGGGCTCGGAGAGGAACTGCACCCACTGCTGCTCGCCCTTGAGGATCGCGGGCAGGTACTGCAGCTTCTGCTCGTGGGTGCCGTAGTCGACGAGCGTGGCGGCGAGGATGCTGAAGTTCGGCACGTTGAGGTGCACCGGCATCTCGTACGGGATCGACTCCTCGGTGAAGGCGTGCTGGTGCTCGATGGTGAGGCCGAGCCCGCCGTACTCCTTCGGGAAGCAGATACCCGCGAACCCGCCGTCCCAGAGCATGCGTTGCAGCTCGCGGTCGCGGACCCAGGTCGCATCGTCTTCGGCGCGGTCGACCGGCGGGGCGTCGGCGGCGAGCCGCGGCATGTGCTCCGCGAGCCAGGCCCGCGCCCGCAGGCGGAACGACTCGACGCTCTCCGGCACTTCGCGAATCGCTTCGTCAGGCACGGGCGGCCTCCCGGTCGTCGTCGAGCAGCAGTGCCGCGATGCGCTCCCGGTGCTGGGCGGGCGTGCCGTGGAGGCTGCGGTCCACCGTGACCCTCCGCAGGTACAGGTGTAGGTCGTGCTCCCAGGTGACGCCGATGCCGCCGTGGAGCTGGGTGCACTCCTGCACCAGCTCGGTCGCGTGGTCGCCGAGGTACGACGCCGCCGCGCTCACGACCTCGGCAGCCTCGGGATCGGCGTCCTGCACGACGCGGGCGGCGAGCTCGGTGACGCCGTGCGCGGCTTCCAGCCACATCTTCATGTCGGCGAACCGGTGCTTGATCGCCTGGTACGACGCCAACGGCCGACCGAACGAGCTGCGGTCGGCCAGGTACTCGAGCGTGAACTCGACGACCCGGTCGAGCGCGCCGACGGTCTCCGCGCACTGCAACACTATGGCGATCTGCATTTGCCGTTCGACGGCCGCCGCCGCGGCGTCGACGTCGCCGACGACGTTCGTGGCGGGGACGCGCACCCCGTCGAAGTGGACGGATGCAAACCGGCGCACGAGGTCGGCGGAGTCGAGCGCGTCGACCACGACGCCCTCGGTGCCGGCCGCGACGAGGAACTGCGTCACACCTCCCGCGGAGCGCGCGGCGACGAGCAGCTCGTCGGCCTGCGCGCCGGCCTCGACCGGCGTGGCGATCCCGTCGAGCACGAACTCGTCGCCGTCGCGCGTCGCGGTGACCGCGACCCCCGCGGCATCCCAGCCACCACCCGGACCGGCGATGCACCAGGCCCCGACGATCTCGCCGGCGATGATCCCGGGCAGCACGCGGGCCCGGAGCTCGGGCGAACCTCCGGCCGCGATCGCGTCGGCGACGATGTTCGTGGGAGCCAGTGGCCCCGGCGACACCAAGCGCCCCATCTCCTCGGCGACGATCACCAGATCGACCAGCCCCGCGCCGCTGAGGCTGCCGCCGCCGTCGGCCTCGGGCACGAGGAGCGACGTCCACCCGAGCTCGGCGCCGCGGGCCCACCACTCGCGGTCGAAGCCGTCGGCGGTGTCGGCGAGCACCCGCACGGTGGTGATCGGCGCCTCCTGCTCCAGGAATTTCCGCGTCGTCTCCTGGAAGAACTGTTGATCGTCGGTCAGTGCGAGGTTCATCGGGGCCGAGCGTAGATGAGAGAGCCATGCTGCCGTCCGAGCGGGGCTTCAGAGCAACCGGGTGTCGTGGCCCTCCCAGTAGCGGTCGCGCAGAACGCGCTTGTAGAGCTTGCCGTTGTCGCCGCGCGGCAGCTCGACTTCGAAGTCGACCGAGCGCGGGCACTTGTAGTGCGCCAACCCGTCGCGGCAGTACGCCAGCAGCTCGGCCTCGAGCGCCGGTCCGGGCTCCACGCCTGCCGCCGGCTGGACCACCGCCTTCACCTGCTCGCCGAGGTCGGCGTCGGGCACACCGAACACCGCGGCATCGGTGACCTTGGGGTGCAACAGCAGATGGTCCTCCACCTCCTGGGGGTAGATGTTCACGCCGCCGGACACGATCATGTAGGTGAGCCGGTCGGTGAGGAAGAGGTAGCCGTCGGGATCGAGGTAGCCGACGTCCCAGAGAGTGCTCCACCCGCGCTCGTCGAACGTCTCCCGGGTCTTCTCGGGATCGTTGTGGTACTCGAACGCGTTCGCGGCGCCACCGAAGCGCACCACGCCGGGCTCCCCGACGGGGACCTCCTCCCCCGATTCCGCGCAGATGTGGATCTCGCCCCACGCCGCACGGCCGACCGAACCCGGATGCGTGAGCCAGTCCTCACTGCCGATCCAGGTGAGCCCGCCACCTTCGGTCCCGGCGTAGTACTCGAAGATGATCGGGCCCCACCACTCGATCATCTGGCGCTTGACCGCGACGGGACACGGCGCCGCCGCGTGCACCACGGCCTCGAGGCTCGCGCCGTCGAACGGGGCACGGGCCGCGTCGGGCAGCTTCAGCATGCGCACGAACATCGTGGGGACGAACTGCGCATGCGTCACCTGTTCGCGGTCGATGACGTCGAGGCACGCCTGCGCGTCGAAGCGCTCCATGAGCACGAGCGTGCCGCCGCTGCGGTGCACGGTCATCGACCACACCAACGGCGCGGAGTGGTAGAGCGGCGCGGGCGTCAGGTACACCTTGCCCGGTGCGAAGCCCATCAGGCCATCGAGCAGCGGGCCGACGGGGTTGTCGGTGCCGAACGGCTGGCCGGTGACGAGCCGGCGCACGCCCTTGGGGCGTCCCGTCGTACCCGACGAGTACAGCATCGGCGAACCTTCGCGCTGGTCGTCGGGCGGCTCGTCGGTGACACTGCCGACGAACGCGTCGAGCGACTCGAAGCCGTCGATGTCGCCGTCGATCGCAACAAAGCGCGTGACCCGCGGAGTGAGGGCGCGCACGTCGCGCGCGAGCTTCGCCACCGACGCCGATGCGAACAGCACCGTCGCCCCGCAGTCGTCGACCACGTAGGCGGCTTCGTCCGCGGCCAAGCGGGTGTTGATGGGCGTGTAGTACAGGCCCGACCGTTGGGCTGCCCACGCGAGCTCGAGCATCGCCGCCCGGTTGTCGAGCAAGAGCGCCACGTGGCCTCCCGGACCCACAGCGGCCGCCCGCACCGCACGCGCGACCCGCGCCGAACGCGATTCGAGTTCGGCGTACGTGACGACCTCGCCGCTGGCCGCCATGACGATCGCGGGCCGGTTGGGATCACGCGCCGCGTGGTACCCGGGGGTCTGGGCCGCTGCTTCCATGGGCGCCAGCCCACCACACGCAACACGCGATCCGCACGACCCGTACGCTGACCGGCCATGGAGCTCGCCGAGCGATGTGCCGTGGTGACGGGCGGCGGTCACGGGATCGGGCGCGCGTTGTGCGAGCGTCTCGCCCGTGCTGGCGCGCGCGTCGTGGTCGCCGATCTGCACGCCGATCGGGCGGAGAAGATCGCCGCACGGGTCGGTGGCGTCGCGTTCGTCGGCGACGTGGGTGACCCCGCCGTAGTCGGCGCGCTGGTTGACCGCGCCGAGGCCGAGTACGGACCGGTGCACGTCTTCTGCTCCAACGCAGGAATCGGGGATCGCGGTCCCGATCTGGCGTCGACCCCCGACGAGGTGCGCGCCGTCGTCGACGTCAACCTGCTCGCGCACGTCTGGGCGGCACAGCGTGTGCTCCCGGCGATGGTCGCGGACGGTGCCGGGTACCTGGTGCAGACCATTTCGTCGGCTGCGCTCATCACCGGGCCGTCCCCCATGGGCTACACGCTCACCAAGCACGGCGCGCTGGGGTTCGCCGAGTGGGTCGCGCTCAACTACGCGCACCTCGGGATCACCGTCACGTGCCTGTGCCCGAACGCGGTGAACACCGGCATGCTCGGGCGCGACGAAGACGACGAAGACGGGTCGGAACGGTCGGCGTCGGTCGCCACCAACCTCGGCGACGTGGTCGAGCCGGAGCTCGTCGCCGACATGGCCCTCGACGCGATGACGCAGCGCCGTTTCCTCGTGCTCCCCCACCCGCGAGTCGGCGAGTCGTTCCTGCGCAAGGCGGGCGACTACGACCGTTGGCTCGACGGCACCAACCGGCGACTGCGTCGGATGCGCGGCGAGGACATCTGACCAGACGAGCGCCACACCATCCGCGTCCGCGTAAGCTCTCGGGCGTGAAACTCCGCATCGATGCCGAAGCCTGCACCGGTCACGGTCGCTGCTACGTCCTCGCGCCCGAGGTGTTCGAGCCCGACGACGAAGGTCACAGCGTCGCGCTGGTCGAGGACGTGCCGCCCGAATTGCTCGACCAGGCACAGCTGGCCGTGGCCAACTGCCCCGAGAGCGCGATCACGCTCCTCGACTGATCCCGTCCAATTGCCACCGGTTCGCACTTGGACCGGCGCAGGCGATTCGGTAACGTCCGGCAGTGCTCGACACGCTCGTCGACGAGGTCGACCGGAGTCCTGAGGGCCCGGCCACGGGTGCGTTCTTCGACTTCGACGGAACCCTCATCTACGGGTTCTCCGCGATCGTGCTCCAGGTCGCGCGGCTGCGGCGCCGCGACGTCCCGCCGCAGGAGCTCGCGCACGCGTTGATCACGGGCGTGGGACTCGTCCTCGGCCAGGCCGACTACGACGCGGTCGTGTCGGTCCTCGGGCGTTCCTGGCGTGGGCGCGACGTGAACGAGGTCGACGCGCTCGGCCGGCGGTTGTTCAAGGAGAAGCTCGCCGGGCGCATGTACCCCGAAGCGCGGGCGTTGGTCGCGGCGCACCTGCGCAAGGGACACACCGTGGTCCTGGCGTCGTCGGCGCTGTCGTTCCAGGTCGAGGCGGTGGCCGCCGACCTCGACATCGAGCACGTGCTCTGCACCCGGTTTGAGGTCGTCGACGGCCGCCTCACCGGCGCGCTCGCCGGCCCGCACCTCTGGGGGGTGGGCAAACGGCGTGCGGTGGAGCAGCTCGCGGCCGACCAGGGCATCGACCTCGCCCGGAGCTTCGCGTACGCCGACGGCAGCGAGGACGTCGAGCTCCTCGAGGTCGTGGGCAACCCGCGCCCCACCAATCCCACGCGTGGCCTCGAGCGCAAGGCGCGCGAGCGGGGCTGGCCGGTCCACCGGTTCGTCGGGCGTGGTGCGCCGACTCCGGAGCTGGCGGTGCGGCACGTGTCGGCGGTGGGTGGTTTCCTCGTGGCGACCGCGGCCGGGATCGGCCTCGGGCTGCTCAACCGACGCAAGGCCGACGCGGTCAACACGATGGTGTCGGTGGGGAGCGAGCTCACCCTCGGGATCGCGGGCATCCACCTCGACGTGGTCGGTGAGGAGCACGTGTGGTCGCACCGACCGGCGGTGTTCCTGTTCAACCACCAGAGCTCGGTGGACCCGCTCCTGCTGATGGCTCTGCTCCGGCGCGACGTGACCGCGGTCGCCAAGAAGGAGCTTGCGAGCAACCCCATCGTCCGGCTCGCGGGCGCGCTCGCCGACGCGGTGTTCATCGACCGCGACGACCGCGCCGGGGCCATCGCCGCCCTGCGCCCGCTCGTCGAGGATGCACTCGTGAAGGGCAAGTCCCTCGCGGTCGCTCCCGAAGGCACCCGGTCGGGCTCCGGGCGACTCGGGCCGTTCAAGAAGGGGGCGTTCCGGCTGGCGATGGCAGGAGCGGTGCCCATCGTGCCGATCGTCTTCCGCAACGCGAACGACGTGTGGCCCCTCGGCACCCAGTTCATGCGCCCCGGCACCGTCGACGTGGTCGTCCACCCGCCGATCCCAACCGACGGGTGGACCGACGAAGACCTCCCCGCCCGCATTGCCGACGTGCGCGCGCTCTACCTTGACACCCTCGCGAACTGGCCGACCCGATGACCGCCCGGGAGGTTCGCGCCGAGATCCTCGCCCGGGCCGCGGTGCGTGAGCGCGTCGCAGCGGTCGCGGCGGCCACTCGTCGCTCCGTCCCGGACGTCACCGCCGAGCTGGACGCCGACCTGCACGAGATGGTGGCCACGCACGGCGGCCCCGGAGGCGACGTGTTCCTCCACATCGCCCGCCTCTTCGACCGGTCCGCGTACCGCGGGCGCATCCGCTACGACGACGCGGAGGTGTCGCGACTGCAGGACCTCAATCGCCGCTATCCCATGGCGCTGCTGCCGAGCCACCGCTCCTACATCGACCCGGTGGTGCTGGCGTCGGTGTTGTACCGCGCCGCCATCCCACCCACCTACAAGCTCGGTGGCATCAACGTCGCGTTCTGGCCGATGGGGCCGATGGGCCGCCGGGCCGGGTTGATCTTCATCCGGCGCAGCTTCCGCGACGACCCCGTCTACAAGCTCGCGCTGCGGGAGTACGTCGGCTGGTTGGCGGAGCACCGACAGAACCTCGAGTGGTACATCGAAGGCGGACGGACTCGCACCGGCAAGCTCCGCGACCCGCGCCTCGGGCTCCTCGCGTATCTCGTCGACGCCGTGCACGACGATCGGTGCGACGACTTCCTGCTGCAGCCGGTCTCGATCGTCTACGACGAGCTCCTCGACGTGGAGGAGCACGCCCGGTCGGCGACCGGCGCCGCCAAGGCTCCTGAATCCCTCGGCCGGCTCATCGGCTACGCCCGCGCGCAACGCACCCGCTACTCACGTGGCGACATCCACGTGTCGTTCGCCGATCCCATCTCCGTGCGCGACCACCTCACCCGCGAGCTGGAGGCCGCCGCCCTCGCGGGCGATGGCGACACGCTGCCGCTGCAGAAGCTCGCCTTCGAGGTCGCGGTCCGGATCAACACGGTCACGCCCATCACGCCCCCGGCACTGATCACGATGGCGCTGCTCTGGGCCGACCGCGCCATGTCGGTCGAGCAGCTGCTGCCGTTGCTGGAACGCTACGCCGAGGGGGTGGCGGAACGGGGACTTCCGGTCACCACGACACCGATCGTGACGCGCGAGACGCTCCTCGCCGGCCTCGCGTCGCTCCAGCGCCACTCGGTCGTCACCCGGTACGACGGCGGCCGCGAGCCCGTGTACCTCATCCAGGCCGACCAGCGGATCGCCGCCTCGTACTACCGCAACAGCATCCTCCACTTCTTCCTGATCCCGGCCATCGTCGACCTCGCGGAGAACGACAACCTCCACGACGCTGCGCTGCGGCTGCGTGACCTCCTCAAGTTCGAGTTCTTCTTCGCCGAGAAGGGCGAGTTCCTCGCCGAGGTCGACGACGAAGCGGCGCGTCCGGACCGACCGGTCACCGGCCCCTTCCTGCGACCCTTCCTCGAGGCCTACTGGGTCATGGCCGAGGCACTGCGCGCCCGTGGCGATGACCCGGTCACCGACACCGACGATCTGCTCGCGGCGTCGTGTGGGTTGGGCGAGCAGTTCCTCCTGCAGCACCGCATCTACTGCGCCGACGCCGTCTCGAGCTCCTACGCCGAGGGCGCGGTGCGCCTGGCCGAGCACCGCGGCCTGCTCGCTCCGGATGCGGGCATCGATCTCGCCGAGCGCCGCGCCGAGTTCGCCGACGAGCTCCACGCGCTCGTGCGTCGGGCGCGCACGACCCAGGCCTGGGCGGCGCAGCGGTTCCTCGAGATCATGCGCGCGCCCTGAGATGACCATTCGGGACACCGTGTAGAACTGCGCCATGGACCCCACGCTCGACGACGAGGCACTCGTCGACCTCTTCCACGCATACTCACTCGACCACGACAACAAGACCGTGTTCCGGGGACGCCTCGACCACGAGCTGCGCATCATGCGCTGCGCCGACTGCGGCACGTGGCACGAGCCGCCGCGGCCCATCTGCCCGAGATGCTGGTCGACGAACGTCGTCGCGACACCGGTGAGCGGGCGCGGCGACATCTTCATGGCGATCTTCCTGCATCAAGGCCCGCCGGCACCTGGCGTCGACTACTCGACGCCGTATCCGGTCGTGACCGTCGAGCTCGAGGAGCAGCCGGGGCTTCGCTTCACGAGCACGGTGGTCGGCGCGGCGAACGACGACATCGTGATCGGCGCGCGGGTGACGCTCGACTGGCTCGACCGCGAGGGCGTGCCGGTCCCCGTGTTCCGCCTCGCGTCCGGGGAGACCCCATGATCTCCTCACGAAATCCGGCCAAGGACCGCGTCGCGATCGCGAACGCTGCGACCACCGGCTTCTCGCGCGACGGCGGCGAGGTGAGCCCCGCATCGCTCGCGCTCGACGCGTGCGTCCGCGTCCTGCGCGACACCGGGCTGGAGGCAGCCGACGTCGACGGGATCGTCGGCTCCACTCCGCCCGCGCCCGTCGTGCAGTCCGCCCTCGGCATCCCCGAGATCACCTGGTTCGCCAACCCGCAGATCCCGTTCGTGAACCAGCTGGTCGCGGCGGTGGGCGCGGTGTACAGCGGCCAGTGCGACGTCGTCCTCGGGTACCACGCGCTCTTCCGAGGCCCCATGTTCTCGCGCTCAGCCGCGCGCGACCCGTTCCGGCGCCGGAGCGGCCTCGGCGCCGGACTCGCGCCCCCGCCACCGGAGACGATCGCGGGCGCCGTCGGCTACACCGCGTGGGCGTCGCGCTATCTCCACGAGTTCGGCGTCGGGCGTGAGGGCTTCGGGCGCGTGGCGATCAACGCCCGCTCCAACGCGATGCGTAACCCGGGTGCGGCCATGCGCGACCCGCTCACGATGGACGACTACCTCCGCGCGCGGATGATCCGCTGGCCACTGTGCCTGCTCGACATGGACGTGCCCGTCGACGGCGCGGACGCCTTCGTCATCACTACGACCGAGCGGGCGCGCGACCTCCCCCACCGGCCCGTGCTCGTCCACGCGGCGACACTGGGGCAGATCGGGAAGAACGAGGAGGACCAGACCCCAAGCCTCCGGCAGCACGGCCAACAGGTCGTCGTGGACGCGCTCCGGGCGAAGAGCGACTTCTGGATCGACGACTGCGACGTCTACTTCCCGTACGACGGCTTCACCATCATCACGCTGAACTGGTTCGAGAACGCCGGGTTCTGCGGGCCGGGCGAGGGGGGCGCGTTCCTCGCCGAGCACTGGGACGACGCTTCGAACCGCGTCCTGATCGACGGCCGCATTCCTGTGAACCCGCACGGCGGCGCGTTGTCCGAGGGCGGCACCCAGGGATCGGGCCACATCCGCGAAGCGGTCCACCAGCTGCAGGGACGAGCGGGCGCCCGGCAGGTCGACGGCGCCGAGCGGGCGATCGTCACCGCCGGCGGCTTCTTCTTCAACGCCCAGGGCTGCACACTGCGCGTCGAGTGAAGGGATCGATCATGGACGAAGCACCGCACGCGCTCATCGACGAGTCCGACGGCGTGATCACCGTGACCCTGAACCGACCCGAGAAGCTCAACCCGATCAGTCCTCAGGTCACCGAGACGCTGTGGGACGCCGTTCGCGCGCTCGGGAGCCGCGACGACCTGCGCGCGATGGTGGTCACGGGCAGGGGCCGCTACTTCAGCTCCGGGCTCGACCTCAAGCTCCGGCACGGCGACCGGCTCCCCGGACCGGAGGCGCCGGCCTACGCGTGGCGCCGCGGGTACCGCTCGCACCACCTTCTCTACGACGAGATGGAGAGCATCGAGAAGCCGATCATCGTGGCGGCCAACGGGCCGTGCCTGGGCGCCGGCACCGAGATGGCGGTGTCGTGCGACTTCCGGTTCTGCACCCCGGAGACGCACTGGGGGCTTCCGGAGACCCGCAGTGAAGGCGCGATCCCGGGCAGCGGCGGCGTGAGCCGACTCACCCGCCTGGTCGGGACGCACTGGGCCAAGTGGATGGCGCTGGCGGCGCGGAACGTCTCGGCCGACGACGCCCGCATGATGGGACTCGTGCACGAGATCCATCCCGCTGACGAGCTCATGGAGCAGGTGTACGCGTTCGCCGCTGCGCTGACCCGCATCGAACCGGAGACCGTGGCTCTGGCCAAGCTCGTGATCGATGCCTCGGACCCGCAGGACCGCGAGAAAGCACGGCAGTTGGAACGGGTGGCGAACACGCCGCTCGTCCACATGGGCGTGGGTCGCCCGGCCACCGATCACGTGCCGCCGGGACGGAAGTAGGGAGCACCGACCATGCCGGACTGGGAGCTGCGCGAACCGGCGCCGGACCTGGCCCACGCGTACCGGCGCGCGGGGTGGTGGAACGACGACAGCCTCGGCCAATTGGTCGAGCGGGGGCTGCGGGCCGCGCCCGACGCTCCCGTCCGGATCTGGTCGGGGACCCGTCCGTGGGCGGGCACCCTCGGGGACCTGCTCGAGCTGTCGACCCGCTTCGCCGGCGGGCTCCGCAGCCTCGGCGTCGGGCCCGGCGACGTCGTCGCGGTGCAGCTGCCGAACTGGATCGAGGGCGCCGCCACCTGGTTCGCGAGCAGCATGCTCGGTGCCACCGTCGTCCCGATCGTCCACTACTACGGCGCCAGCGAGCTCTCGTACATCCTCGGGGAATCCCACGCGCGCGTCCTCGTGATCGCGGACCGGTTCGGCTCCGTCGACCACCTCGCCAACCTCGAGGCGGTGCGGCCCGGTCTCGACGCGTTGGAACACGTCGTCGTGGTCGGCGACGCGCGACCCGCGAGCTCGACCCGGTTCGCCGATCTTCTCGACGGCGATCGACTCGCCACGTCGGTGGCCGTCGATCCCGCGAGCCCCGCGGTCGTCGCGTACACCTCGGGCACGAGCGCCAACCCGAAAGGTGTCATCCAGTCGCACCGTTCGCTCGGCGCCGAGGTGCGGACCCACATGCCGATGCTCATCCCACCCGGTCGTCGCCCCGAGCTCCTCGGCGCGCCCATCAGCCACGCCACCGGCATGCTGCTCGGGCTCCTGCTCCCGGCGTCGAGCGGAGCACCGATCCACCTGATCGATGCCTGGGACCCGGACGTCGTGCTCGACGCGGTGCTCACCGACGATCTCTCGGCGGGCAGCGGCGCGACGGTGTTCCTCACCAGCCTGCTCGGCCATCCGGCGTTCTCCGACGACCACCGCGCGCACATGACGTCAGTCGTCCTCGGCGGATCGTCGGTGCCCAGGACGATCGCGACCGCCGCCGAGGCGCAGGGCATCCGCGTCGTGCGGTCGTACGGGCTCACCGAGATGCCGACCGTGAGCGGCGCGAGCCCCGACGAGCCGGGCGACCTGCGCACCAGCACCGATGGTCATGCGCTCCCCGGGGTCGAGATGCGCATCGTCACCGACGACGGCGCCGACGCCGCGCCGGGCGAAGCGGGCGAGATCATGGCGCGCGGACCCGATCTCTTCTCCGGCTACACCGACGCCGCGCTCACCGACGAGTTCCTCGACCACGACGGATGGTTCGCGACCGGTGACATCGGCGTGGTCAACGAGGGTTGGCTCACCATCACGGACCGGAAGAAGGACGTCATCATCCGCAACGGCGTGAACGTCTCCCCCGCCGAGGTCGAGAACGCCCTCCTCCAGTTGCCGGCGATCGCCGAGGTCGCGGTCGTCGGGCGACCCGACGCCCGGACCGGCGAGCGCGCGGTGGCAATCGTGCGGTTGCGGCCCGGCGAGGATGCACCCGAACTCGACGCCGTCCGTTCGCACCTCGCCACGGTCGGGCTCGGCCGCCCCAAGTGGCCCGAGGAGGTGCGAGTCGTCGAGGAGTTCCCCCGGACCGCTGCCGGCAAGGTGAAGAAGTTCGTGCTCCGTGCCGAGCTCCGCGATGGATGACGCGATGCAAAGGAGCACCCGCTCATGACGCTCGACGGCGACTACCGCGGCTTCGACATCGCCACCCGCGATCCTGGCATCGCCGTGATCACGTTCAACGAGCCGGATCGCCTGAACGGGCTCAGCCGGGGGACGAAGCGCGATCTCACCGAGATCATGACGCAAGCCCAGCTCGACACCGACACGCGCGTCGTCGTGATCACCGGCTCCGGCCGAGGCTTCTGCGCCGGAGACGACATCTTCAACCCGACGGAGAACGACCGGCACCTCCCCACGCTGGTTCCACCACAAGTGCGCAACGTCCGGAACTCGCAGGTCGACCAGTACGCCCTCCTCCGCGCGTACTCACAGGAGTTGATCCGGTCGATCCTGAACCTCGACAAGATCACGATCGCCGCGATCAACGGCGTGACGATCCAGATCGGGTTGTCGATCGCGCTGGCGTGCGACTTCCGCATCGCCTCGACCGATGCGCGCCTCGGGAGCGCGACACTCCGGTTCGGCTTCCTGCCCGACGAGGGTGGCCACTGGATCCTGCTCCGGCACCTCGGGCTGGCCCGGGCACTCGAGTTCCTGATGCGCAAGCAGATCGTGTCGGCCGAGGAAGCGCTCGACCTCGGACTGGTCAACGAGGTCGTCGACCCCGAGCAGCTGATGCCGGCGGCGATCGGCTTGGCCGAGGAGATGGCGAACGGCCCTCAGGTCGCGATGCGGATGCTCAAGCGGTCGCTGTACAACGCAACCGGGCAGACCTTCGAACAGGCCGGCGACGACATCGCGGCCAAGACCGCGGTGAGCGATCACCATCCCGACACGTCCGAAGGCATGGCGGCCTACCGGGAACGACGAGATCCGCGGTTCAACCAGTGGCTCGAGGAGCCGATCGCCGCGGGCGACGGCGACCCGGACTGGCTCCGACCGCAGGGACCGTCCCACGAATGAGCCTGGTTCCGCTCCCGGTCGAGGCGCCCTGGCGCACGATGATCGAGCTCTTCGAGGCGGTCGCCGACCGGCGCGTGCAACCGGCCCTGAGCGCGCGCTCGGCGGCCGGAGACACGGTGCGCCTCGGCGGCGCCGCGCTCACCGAACTCGTCGCTCGCAGCGCCTCGCTCCTCGCCGCGGAGGGCGTCGGCCACGGGTCCTCGGTCGGGATCCATCTCGACAACGCATCGGGGCTCGAAGCACTGGTGCTGCACTGGGCCGCCCAGTGGACGGGTGCCGTCGCGGTACCGCTCGGCACTCGGCTCGCGCTGCCCGAGATCGAGTACATCGTCGGCCATGCCGGCGTCGCCCTGATCTGCTCGGGTCGCGAGCACCTCACGCTCGCCGCGTGCGGCCGGCGAGTCCACGCACACCCGTGTCCTCGACGTGAGCGCCGGCCTTCGCGAGCTGACCGCTCCCCTCGCACCGTGCGACGGCGCCGCCGTCTCGGAGCACGATCTCGCCGACATCCTCTACACCTCGGGGACCACGGGGCAGCCGAAGGGCGTCGAACTGACGCACGCCAACAACATCGCCGCCGGCATCGAACTGGCGCGGGCCATGGAATTGACGCGCGACGACGTCTTCCAGAGCGCCATTCCCTACTTCACGTCGACCGGCGTGCACACCAACCCGCTCGCGTGCCTGGCGGCCGGGGCGCATCTCGTCGTCGAGCCCTCGTTCGACCAGCACCGGACGCTGCCGATCGCCGACGCCTTCGGTTCTACCGTGTACCTCGCGGCGCCCTCGATGCTGGCGCTGATCCTGCGCGATGCCGAGCTCGCCCGTCGCCCGGCATCACTGCGTCACCTGGTGTTCGGCGGCTCCATCATGACCGCGACCACGCTCGACCGGCTCGCGCATGCCTTCCCGGGCTGCGCGCTCACGAACCTCTACGGACAGACCGAGGCCGGACCGGGCGGCACCGTGTGCAAGCCCGAGCACACCCTGGCCAAGGCGGGTTCCATCGGGAACCAGAGCGCCGGCCCGTGGACGTCCTTCGAGGTACAGGACGACGGCGGCCGTCGCAGCCGCCCCGGCACGCTCGGCGAGATCGTGCTCCGGTCACCGGCGGTGATGCGGGGCTACCGCAACGACTCCGCCCAGACCATGGCCACGCTGGAGGGCGGCTGGCTCCACACGGGTGACCTCGGCGTCGTCGACGAGGACGGATTCCTCTTCTACGCCGATCGACGGAAGGATCTGGTCATCCGGGGCGGGATGAACGTGGCGTCGGCGGAGGTGGAATCCGTGCTGGCGCGCTACCCGGGCATCGCCGACGTCGCCGTCATCGGTGTCGAACACGACGTGCTCGGCGAGGATCTTCTCGCGGTGGTCGTCGCCCCGGACGGGATCGACACCGACGAGCTGTTCGCGTACGCGCGGACACGGCTTGCCGACTACAAGACCCCACGGCGCGCAGTCTTCGTCGACGACCTACCTCGGAACAGCATGGGGAAGGTGCTCAAGCGGGAGCTCCGCGAGCAACTGGGGAACGGGTGACGCACGACACGGACGCGATGGTGAGCGACGCCCGCTCGTCGATGCACGGGCTCCGGCCCTCGCCTCACCGTCCACGCTTGCCGGTGGGCGCGCAGTCGATGTCCGAGGCGCTGGCGACCGCCGTGGGACGCGTGCCCGACGCCGAGGCGGTCGTGGGGCGCCACGACCGCCTCACGTACCGTGACCTCGACGACCGGGTCCGGCGGGCAGCTGCGTCGTTGACCGACGCGGGCATCGACCCGGGAGATCGCATCGCGGGGTGTATGGCCAACCACACCGAGCTGGTGGTGGCGTTCCTCGCGACCATGCACCTCGGCGGCGTATGGGTCGGCATCAACCGTGCGCTCACACTCCCCGAGAAGCGCTACCTGCTCGACGACGCCTCGGTGTCGCTCTTCATCGGCGACCGCGCCGCAACCACCGAGATCGACGGCGCCCGGGATGAGCTCCCCGCGCTGCGGGTCGTCATCGACGCGGAGCCGGGCGATCCTGCCAGCGCGTGGGCTGCGCGGTTGGCCGCCGTCGATCCCGGAGCCGCGCCCGAGCCCGGGGTCGACCCGTTCGCGCCGGCCGCGATCGTGTACACCAGCGGGACGACCGGCCGGCCCAAGGGCGTCGTGCACAGCCAGCACAACCTCCTGCTCGTCGGCGCGGTGGCGCTCGCGCACCAACCGTTCCCCGACGTGCGCCTCGGGGTCGTGCTCCCCCTCACCATCCTCAACCTCATGGTCCTCGGCCCCGTCACCACCCTCCAGATGGGTGCCTGCGTCGTCTGCATCGACCGCGTCGACCCGATGGGTCTCGCCGGCTGGATCCGCGACGAGCGGGTGAACACGATGTCAGCCGTGCCCGCGATCATCCACGACCTGCTCACCCACCCCGACGTCGCGCCGTCCGACCTCGCATCGCTCGTGCGCCCCGGGTGCGGCGGCGGCGCGACACCCGACAGCTTCCGGCGGCTCTACGAGGAACGCTTCGGCATCCGCCTGACCACCGGCTACGGCCTCACCGAAGCGCCCACCGCGGTCACCATCGAAGACCCCGCGCTCCCGCAGGTGCCCGGCGCATCGGGCCGCGCGCTGCCCCACGTGTCCGTCACCGTGCGCGACGACGAGGGGACGGTCCTGACCGCGGGCGAGGTCGGCGAGGTCTGCGTCGGCCCCGCCGAGGATGGCCTCTTCGCAGGCGCGTACACGCCGATGCTCGGGTACTGGGATCGCGCGGAGGCGACGGCCGAGGCGTTGCGCGACGGCATCCTCCGCACCGGCGACCTGGGATACCTCACCATCGACGACGACCTCGTCATCACCGACCGCAAGGGTGACCTCATCGTGCGCGGCGGCGCCAACGTGTATCCGGCCGAGGTGGAGCGCGTGCTGCACGAGGAGTCGCGTGTCGCCGCCTGCGCAGTGGTCGGCATCCCCGACGAGCGGCTCGGCGAACGTGTCGTCGCGGCAGTCGTGCGTGAAGGTGACGCTCCGCTCACCGCCGACGAGCTGCGCGAGCGCTGCGCCCGCTCCCTTGCCCGCTACAAGGTGCCGGAACGGATCCTCTTCGTCGACGAGCTCCCGCGCAACGCGATGGGCAAGGTGGTCAAGCGTCTCGTCGTCCCCTGGTTCGCCTGACGCGCTCAGGCGTCGGGCCAGAGCTCGACGTTGCCAGCGGCGCGGCGGGCCAGGTAGGCGAGCACGTCGCTCTCGCCGCGCTCGCCCGCGCCCGCGAAGTCGATCGGCGCGTCGATCTCCTCGACGGGCGCGCCGATGCGATCGACGGCACGGAGGTGTCGCAGGTAGATGACCGCACTGCGGGCCCGGAGCTTCACGGCCGGATCGTCCAGCTGGGGAAGCACGCCGTGCTCGAGGTCGTCGATGGCCCGGTCGTACATCTCGCTTTCGGGTGTCGATGAAGCGGCGGCCGGCGGTATCGGCTCGATCCCGACGCCCATGGCACGGGCCAGCATCTCGGTGATCCCTTGCAGGAACCGCTGGTGGGCAACGAGATAGCCGGCGAGCCCCACGGCGCCACCACCCCGGGCGATGGTCCGCGCGGTCGTGATCGCGCACCGGACCTGCACCAGCACCGCGTAGTACGCGATCGCGTGATGGTCGACCACCCGACCCGTGCGTCCCTCGTAGCGGTCGACGAGCACGTCGAAGGTCGGCGCGTCGGCGGTCCGCCGGAGCCGGTACTCCACCCACGCGAGGTCGTCCATGGCGTCGCCGAGGTGGGCGAACTCCCAGTCGACGAGCGCGGTGAGGTGACCCTCGGCGGCCACGAAGTTGCCGGGCCCGGTGTCACCCTGGACCAGCACCGTCCGCTCGACCGTTTCGGGGACATGGGCGCGCAGCCACGCGAGCGCGTACACGATCTCCGGATCGGCCGGTCCACCGACGTCGGGGGCGAGGCCGGTCCACAGGTCGACCTCGGCGAGCGCGTGATCCGCTGCGTCACGGGGCCGGGCGAAGCCGTCGAGCGACAGCGTGTCGACGTCGACCGCGTGCAGCGCGGCGAGGGCGTCGACGAACTCGAGCAGCGCGGTCTCGCGTTCGTCGTGGGAGAGGCGTGCGAGGTCGGCGGTGCCCGCGACCCGTTCGATCAGCAGTGCCCGGCCGTCGTCGGTCGCCGCAAGGAGGCGAGGAATGCGCACGGGGGTCTCACCGAGCGCGCGGTACACCACGCTCTCCCGGGCGAGCGACAGCACCGAACCGGAGAACGCGCCCTCGCCGCTCTCTTCCCGCACCACCAAGGCCAATTGCTCGCCGGCACGCTCGGCATCGACGAACCACGTGGCGCGCGAGCCGCCGCCGAAGTTCCTCCGAGATCGCACGACCGTCGCGCCGGTCTCGTGCTCGACCCAATCCACGAGGCCGGTGCGCAGGTCCACGCGACGCAGCATCGCGCACGGGGATACGTTGAGGCGGTGAGCGACCAGTCCCACGCCGCCGACCGCAAGTTCCTCGGCCTCGTGGTCGACGGGTCCGGGGTCGACGGCGCGATCGAGATCACCTACAAGCTCATGAGCCCACGGGGTTCCTTCTACGGCGGTGCGGGCCTGGCACTGGCCTGCGCCATGATGGAGCAGGCCACCGGACGTGACGCAGTGTGGTGCACGGTGCAGTTCGCGAGCGGCGCCGCACACCGCGACCACCTCCAGCTCCACAGCGAGGTGGTGGCACACGGACACCGCACATCGCAGGTCCGGGTGACCGCACGGGTCGACGGACGCGAGGTCTTCACCTCGGTCGGCGCGACCGGGGCCCCGTCGGGTCGCACCACGCGAACCTTCGCACCGATGCCGAGGGTGACCCCGCCCGAGGAGTCCGTCCGGAGCTCCGCGCCCGCGGCGTTCGACCGCGAGAAGACGCACTTCGGCACCACCGAGCTCCGGGAGGCCGTCGTGCGCGGTGACACCGAAGGGAGCGCGACCCCCAGCATGGCCCTCTGGGCGCGCGTCGACGGGTCCCCGGGCTGGACCCCGACCCTGCTGGGGTACGTCGCCGACATCGTGCCCATGGCGATCCATCGCGCGCTCGGCGCCCGCCAACCCGGAGGCATGAGCCTGGACAACTCCTTGCGGGTCGGGCCCCCGGCCGAATCCGAGTGGCTGCTGCTCGCGATCCACGCCGAGGCCGCGCACGAGGGCTACGGACACGGCTCGGTGCAGCTCTGGTCGCCCGAAGGTGTCCTCGCCGGCGTCGCCAGCCAGACCTTCGCGCTGCGTTCGCCATGATCGACGAGAGCCGCGTGGACCTCCTGTCGGCGGCGGACGACGGTCTCCACGCGCCCTCCGACCACCCGTGGTTCTTCGAGTCGAGCTGGTGGTCGTTCTACGTGCCCGAGCGGAACCTGGGCGCCTGGATCTACCACTGGGTTCGACCGAATCAGTCGACGCAAGGCGGCGGCGTCTGGCTGTACGACGACTCCGCGTCGTCCCATCTCGAGGTGCCTTACTACGCCTGCTACGAGCACACGGAGGGTGGCGTGGACACCGAGGTCCTCGAACCGCTGCGACGCTATCGGCTCGCGTTTCGCGACCGCGACCTCATCACGTTCGACTTCGACGTCTGCGCCACGATGCCGCCCTGGATCGTTGCCGAAGGGCACTTCGACCAGATGATGCACGTCACCGGCGACCTGGCGCTGCACGGCGACACGATCCGCGTCGACAGCATCGCCATCGCGCGACCGCAGCTGGTCGCCGCGGCCGGAACGCTGGAAGGACGGCCACATCGGCTACTGCAGCGCCGGCACCCGCGACGTCGTGTTCCTCGTCAACTCCGCGTCGGGCATGCGCGGCGAGACGAGCGACCGCGTGCGCGGCGGGCTTCCTCGTGCGCGACGGACGGCGCTCGGCGATCGTCGACGGCACCCGCGTGCTCGAGCGCGATCCCGAACACGGCTACCTCCAGCGCATCTCCGTGGACGCCGACGACGCGGCCGGCCGGCATCTCCATGCGGTCGGTGAGGCACGCAGCCGAATGGCGATGCCGATCCCCGGCGTCCACGGCGTCTGCTGGACGACGCTCGTGCACTGGAACATCGACGGCGTCGACGCGTGGGGCGACGACCAGGACGCCTGGCCCCTTCACGGCTGGGCCGCCTTCCGCCGGACGCAGCGACCGGAGACACCCCGATGACCGTCACCGTCGACATCGCCGACCACATCGCCGAGGTGACCCTCGACCGGCCCCCGGTGAACGCGGTCGACCACGCCACCCTCGGTGAGCTCGCCGACGCGTTCACCGGCCTGAACGACGACCGCGACGTTCGAGTCGCGATCTTCACCGCCGCCGGCGACCGCGCGTTCATGGCCGGTCTCGATCTCCGCGCCGAAGCGCCCGACACCGACCACGCCGCGACGCGATTCGTCACCGATCCCGGCCGGGTGGCCCGCGAACCGATGTGGGCGATCACCGACTGCGCGGTCCCCGTGATCGGCGCCATCAACGGCCCCGCACTGGGCGCCGGGCTCGCGTACGCCGCGTGTTGCGACGTCCTCGTCGCCGCCGACACTGCCACGTTCGGGACCACCGAGATCAACGTCGGGCTGCTCGGCGCCGAGCGCGCACCTCACCCGACTCGTCGGCCGCCACAAGGCCCGCGAGATGTTCTTCACCGGCGAAACCATCACGGCCGAGGAGCTGCACCGACTCGGCGTCGTGCGCGCCGTCGTGCCGCTCGCGCAGCTGATGGAGACGGCCCGCGCGCTCGCGGCAACCCTCGCGGAAAAGAGTCCGATCGCGTTGCGGCTGGCCAAGGAGTCGATGAATCGCGTCGAAGACCTGTCGCTGAAGGAGGGATACCGCACCGAGCAGGACTACACCGCGAGACTGCTGCGTTTCGAGGACGCGCGGGAGGCACGTGCCGCGTTCCTCGATCGCCGTGACCCCGACTGGAAGTGGCGCTGAGCCCGAGCGTTCAGCTCATCGGTCCGAATTCGAGATGGCTAACGGACGGCGATCGCGTTCGGGGGTGTGCCGACACCACCGGGCATGTTCAGCGGCGCAGAGGTGAGGAACGCGTCGTACGTGCCGTCGGCGGCACAGTCGTCGGCCAGCGCGTCGAGGTCCCACAGCTCGCCCAGCGGCAGGCCGAGCAACGGGAGGATCACCGTGTGCAGGAACGGGTCCGGGGGCGGCATCGGCTCGACCGCCGGGTTGTCGGCGGCGATCGCGCTCACGTGGAGGTCCCAGAGTGCACTGGGCAGGTCCTCACCGACGAGGCCGGGCGTGGACGGCGACGTCGCGTGCGCGTCGCGGGTCGCCTGGTCGAGCGACCGGTACCACGTGACGTAGCCGGTGCGCACGAGCAGCACGTCGCCGATCTCGACGTCGGTGCCCTGCGCGGCCAGACATGACCGCAGGTCGTCGACCGTGATCGGGTCCGCGGTGCCGTGCACGATCGGACGGCCCTCCGCGGTGCGCCAACGGTCGACGTCGGCCAGGACCGCGCGACCGACGATGCCACGTGCCGCCCAGTGGCCCACCCCGTGGTCCTCGTCGGCCACACCGCCGTAGTGGCCGTGCTCGACGTGTCCGACGTGGCGGAAGCCGTCCCACTGCGACGACGACTGCGTGTTCCAGTCGTGGTACAGGTCGTCGTGGATGATCATGCGGGTGGAGTCGAAGGTGGTGACCTCGTGGCGCATCCTCGCCCGCCGGAAGAGCGGCGGGTCGGGCAGTGTGACCTCGAGGTTCAGCCCGAAGGTGCGGCCGGTGCGGATCGACCGTGCCGCGGCGAGGACCCGCTCCGGGGTGAGGAGGTTGAGCGTGCCGAGCACGTCGTGGTCACCCCACACCCCCCACGAGGAACCGGGCGGGAGGTCGGTGCCGACCGGCAGGTCGGCGTAGGCAGGGAGCGCGTGCTGGTCCATGGGACTGAGCTTCGCGCGGATGCACCTCAGCCGGAGCGGTGACCCGCCTCGCAGGTCCCGTCGGCGCCGATCGACGCGCCGCACTGCTCAATGAGCGCGCCCCTCTGGACCATCTCCCCGCACGTCGCCACCGACGCCGTCGACACCGGCCCGTGCTGCACCGCAGCGACGTCGTGGCGAAGCCGCATCGCGGCGAACGGGTCGGCCGCCAGCGACGCGCGCCACGTCTGCACGTCGGGCGAGGTCAACAGACCCATGTCGGCCATCTCCCAGTCGAACAGCGCTTCGGCGTTGCCGTGGCTGACCGCCTCCACGACGTCGGCCGGGATCCCGGCGAAGACCTCCGCGTACGCCTTCTGCGTGTGCGGAAACGGCGTGTCGGCGTGCGGGTAGTCGGTCTCGGCGAGGATGCGATCGACGCCGATGAGGTCGTACATCGAGAGTCCGATCGGCTCCTCGATCATGCACACCCACATGTTGCGTCGGTACGTGTCGGACGGCTTGGTCTCGAGGCGGCCGGCCCAGCCGGCATGACGCTCGACCTGACGATCGGCGCGCTCGAGGATCGCCGGGATCCAACCGATGCCGGCCTCGGACCACACGAGCTTGATGTCGGGGAACCGCTGCGGGATCGGGCTCAACAGCATGTTGGTCAGGGCCAGCTGCCCGCTCGCGGTGGCGGCCGAGATGGTGGTCGTGAACGGCGCTTCGGGATCGATCAGCGGCATGTATCCGCTCGATCCGATGTGCATGCACACCGGCAGCCCGGCGGCTTCGGCCGCGGCGAAGAGCGGATCCCAGTGGCCGGCCGTGTCGTGCAACGACGGGAGCCCGTCACCCACCGGGTTCTCGGTGAAGCACAGCGCCTTCGCGCCCTTGGACGCACACCGTTCGATCTCGCGGGCGGCGAGCACCGGGTCCCAGACCTGGCAGATGATCATCGGCACGAACAGGCCGGGCGGTCCCGCGGGGCACCACTCGTCGAGGATGAAGTCGTTCCACGCTCTGACGCACGCGCTTGCGAGATCCTTGTCGGCGAAGCTGTTGAAGAGCATGCCGCCGAAGCGCGGCAGCGTCGGGAACGCGACGCTCGCGAGCACTCCCTGTGAGAGCAGGTCGCGGGCGCGCTCGTTCGGGTCGTAGCAGCCCGGGATCATGTCCGAGAAGCGTGCCGGTTCCATGTCCCATTGGTCGCGCGGCTTCCCGGCGACGGCATTGAGACCCATGGTGAGGATCCGCTGGTTCTCGTACACCCAGTATTCGCGACCGTCCTCCTCGATCACGTGCGGCGCGGCCTCGCGGTACTTCGCCGGCACCCGGCTGGCCCAGACGTCGGGCGGTTCGACGATGTGATCATCCACGCTGAAGATCGTGAACATGTCGTGCCTCTCGTCGTGGGCACCCAGCATGCCTTCGGAGCGCCCGATCGAGATCGGGCTGCGGTTGGACGGTTCCGAATAGGTTGACCTCGACCCGATGAGTGGAGGACCCATGGGCATCGCGATCTCCGAGGACCACCTGGAACTCGCCGGCGTCGCCGACGCATTCCTCGAGCGCACCGGCGCCCGCGCCGAGGCCCGGTCGCTGCTCGACGCACCGGAGGAGACGCTCTCCGGCGCGTGGAAGGAGATGGCCGACCTCGGCTGGCTCGGGCTCCACCTGCCCGAGGCCTACGGCGGATCCGGGTTCGGCCTCGCCGAGCTGGTGATCGTGGTCGAGGCGTTGGGCGCGGCGATCGCGCCCGGACCCTTCCTGCCGACGGTGTGGGCCTCGGCGGTGATCGCCGCCACCGGCAGCGAGTCCCAGCAGGCGACCCATCTGCCCGGACTGGCCGACGGGTCGACCCGGGCCGCGGTCGGGCTCGACGACACCACCCACCTCGTGCTCGGCGCCGGGCTCGCCGACCTGTTCGTTCTCCCGCGCGGCGACGACCTCGTGCTCGCCACGCGCGACGAGGTCACGGTCGCAGTGCCCGCGAACACCGACGCGACCCGACGCGTGGGCACGGTGACCCTCACCGGCGACCCGGCCACCGATCGCGTGTTGGCCGGCGCACGCCACACCGCGGTCGTGCTCGGCCGCCTCCTCGCCGCGGCCGAGGCGACGGGTGGTGCCGCGACCTGCGTGACGATGACGAGCGAGTACGCGAAGGTGCGCGAGCAGTTCGGGCGCATCATCGGGATGTTCCAGGCGGTCAAGCACCAGGCCGCCGACATGTTCGTGGCGACTCAGCTCGCCACCGCGGCCACGTGGGACGCGGCGCGCACCGAGCCGCGAACTCCCGAGTTCGAGCTTGCGGTCGCCATCGCCGCGACGCAGGCGCTCCCTGCGTTCGTCATGTGCGCGGAGAAGAACATCCAGCTGCACGGTGGCATCGGGTTCACGTGGGAGCACGACGCCCACATCTTCCTCAAGCGGGCCGTCGCGCTGGCGGCGGTGTTCGGGCCGGTGGGCGCGATCGAGGCCGACGTGGCGCGACTCAACGACCAGGGGGTGGTCGGCGCGCACGCGGTCGAGCTCCCACCCGAGGCCGAGACCTACCGCGCCGAGGTACGCGCGTTCATCGAGCGCTACCAGGCACTCCCCGAAGACGAGCAGCTGGGCGCGATCCTGGACTCCGGTTACGCGCTCGCGCACTGGCCGAAGCCGTGGGGGCGCGCCGCCAGCGCGGTCGAGCAGCTCGTGATCGACGAGGAGCTCGCCGCGGCCGGCGTGAAGCGGCCGCAGTACGGCATCGGTGGATGGGTCATCCAGACCATCACCCAGCACGCCGACGACGACCAGATCGACCGGTGGATCCGCCGCAGCCTCGAGCACGAGTACGTGTGGTGCCAGCTGTTCAGCGAGCCCGGCGCCGGTTCCGACGCCGCCGGGATCCGCACCCGCGCGACCAAGACCGACGGCGGCTGGCTGGTCAACGGGCAGAAGGTGTGGACGAGCGGCGCGGCGTTCTGCAACCGCGGCTTCGCCACCGTGCGCACCGACCCCGACAAGCCCAAGCACGACGGCATCACCATGATGGTGATCGACCTCGAGGGCCAGGGGGTCGACATCCGCCCGCTGCGCGAGGCGAGTGGCGGCGAGCTGTTCTGCGAGGTGTTCTTCGACGACGTGTTCGTTCCCGACGACGACGTCGTCGGCCCGGTGGACGGCGGGTGGAAGGTGGCGCGCTCGACCCTCGGGAACGAACGGGTGAGCATCGGCGGCGGGACCGGGTACGGCGAGGGCGCGTTCGACCTGCTCGACCTCGTCCGTCGCTACGCCCCCGGCGACTCGGCCGCGCTCGAAGCGGTCGGACGGCTCCTCGCCGAGCGACGCGCCATGCACCTGCTGAACCTCCGCTCAGCCGAGCGGGCCGTCGCCGGTGCGGAGCCGGGTCCCGAGGGCAACGTCGCCAAGCTGCTCTCCGGGGAGCACGTCCAGGCCCAGGCCGCATTGGCACTGCGCCTGCTCGGGCCGGTCGGCGCGCTCGCCGAAGGCCCCGACGCGGGTGTGCAGGCCACCGAGGTCTTCGCCCGCGCGCTCACCATCGCCGGCGGTACCTCGGAGATCGTCCGCAGCACCATCGGCGAGCGGCTCCTCGGTCTCCCCCGCGACCCACTGCTGCGCTAGCCACCCCCATTTGGCGTGGCAGAACCGCGATATGCGCGGGTTTGCCACGCCGAAACGGTGCGCGGTACGGCCGTCTGGCATTCTCTTCCGATGACGTCGACCGCACACTCCACCAAGCCGCTCCCTCCCGTCGAGCAGGTGCGGCCCGGACTGTGGAGCATCCCGGTGCCGCTCCCCATCCCGCTGCGCTACGTGTTCGTGTACGCGTTCGACACCGACAAGGGTCCGTTCCTCGTCGACGCGGGGTGGAACACCGACGACGCCTTCGACTCCCTGAGCGCGGGGCTGCGCCAGGGCGGGTTCGAGATCTCCGACGTCCAGGGCGTGATGGTCACCCACATCCATCCCGATCACTACGGCCTCGCCGGACGGGTGCGGGAGAACTCCGACGCCTGGATCGCCCTGCACCCGGCCGACGCCGCCCTCATCCACGACCGCTACGAGGAGCCCACCGACCTGCTCGAGCGCATGGGTGGGATGCTGCGCAAGCTCGGGGCACCCGCGAGCGAGCTCGAGGAGCTGCGCAACGCGTCGATGCCGGCGCGGCCGTTCGTCGACTTCGTCGAGCCCGACGTGCTCATGGAGGACGGCGACAAGCCCGACATGCCCGGTTGGGACCTCACCGCGTTGTGGACGCCCGGCCACTCGCCCGGCCACCTCTGCTTCTGGGAGGCGACCAACCGGCTCATCCTGACCGGCGACTGCGTGCTCCCACGCATCACGCCGAACGTGAACCTCAACCCCCAGACGGAGCCCGATCCCCTGGGCGACTACCTGCGCTCGCTCGAGCGCCTGGCCGAGTTCGACGCCGACGAGGCGCTGCCCGCACACGAGTGGCGTTACGTCGGCCACCGCGCCCGCCTGCTCGAGATCCGCGCCCACCACGAGCACCGGTTCGTCGAGGTGATCGACGCGGTGCGCGCCGGCCACGACACCGCGTGGGAGGTCGCGCCCCGTATGGACTGGTCACGACCTTGGGATCAGATCGACGGGTTCATGCGCCGCTCCGCGATCGGCGAGGCCTACGCGCACCTGCGCGCCCTCGTCGTGCGCGGCGTCCTCGAGGAGTCCGAGGGCGAACCGACGCGCTGGAAGCTCGTCGACCATGAGTGAGGCGCCGGTGCTGTGCGTGGTGGTCGACGGCGTCGCCACGGTGACGCTCAACCGGCCTGATCGCATGAACGCGTGGACCCACGCGATGGAGGTCGCCTACTTCGACCTCGTCGACTCGCTCGACGACGACCCCGGCGTGCGGGCGGTCGTGCTCACCGGCGCGGGCCGAGGCTTCTGCCCCGGGCTCGACGCCGGCGATCTCGCGGCACGCACGCAGGGCGTCGCCGGTGAGGAGGGCGTCGACCGGCCGATGACCTACGCGCGCGCTCTGCGCAAGCCGCTCATCGCCGCCATCAACGGCGGCTGCGCCGGCATCGGGCTGGTGCAAGCCCTGGTGGCCGACCTGCGCTTCGCGGCCGCGGGCGTGAAGATCGCGACGGCGTTCGCGCGGCGCGGCCTCGTCGCCGAGTTCGGCACGTCGTGGATGCTCCCTCGCATCGTGGGCGCCGGGAACGCGATGGATCTGCTGCTGTCAGGACGTGCGGTCACCGCCGAGGAAGCGCTCTCGATGGGTCTGGTCAACCGCGTGTACCCCGCCGACGAGCTGGTCGCCGCGGCCCAGGCCTATGCGCGCGACCTCGCCGTCAACTGCTCACCCCTCGCGATGCAGGCGGTCAAGGCCCAGGTTGCGGCCGACTGGACTCGCGGGATCGGCGAGTCGCAGGACGAAGCCTTCCGCCTGGTCAAGGAACCTGCCCGCCGCCCCGACTTCCGTGAGGGAGTCGCCGCGTTCACGGAGAAGCGCACGCCGGCCTTTCCCCCCTACCGCCGCGCCCGGCTCCGACCAACTGAGGACGCCGAACCGGCGCGCGAGGATCACGCGATCCGGATGGGGGAGCCACCGTGACCGGCCTGCTCGAGGGTGTGACCGTCGTCGAGACGGGGGTGCTGATGACGGTCGACCATCTCGGCCGTCTCCTCGGTGACGAAGGCGCCGATGTCGTGAAGGTCGAGACGCCCGGGCAGGGTGACTATCTCCGCAACATCATGACCCGGTTCGCACCCGACTGGTCCACGTTCCACCTCGCGCTGAACCGCAACAAGCGCAGCCTCACCTGCGACGCGCGCCGCGCCCGAAGGCCGCGAGGTGTTGGCCCGCTTGCTCGAACGCGCCGAGATCTTCATCACCGGGAACATCGGCGACACGAACCGGAAGCTGGGCCTCGACGAGGAGTCCGTCCGCAGCATCCGGCCCGAGATCGTGTACTGCCAGGCCACCGGCTTCGGCGCGTCTGGTCCGTATGCAGACGTCCCGACCCACGGACAGATGATGGACGCGCTGGGGGGCGGCGCGCCGCCGATGGCGCTCGACGAAGACGGCTTCGTGGTCGCCACCGGCGACGCGGTCGGGGGCAGCGGCGGCGTCGTGATCGGCCCCCTGTACGCCGCGTTCGGCGTGGCGTGCGCATTGGCGCGCGCGCGGCTGACCGGCGAAGGGTGCTACCTCGACGTGTCGTGCGCCGACGCGGTGCTCAGCGCGAGATGGCTCGACGCCATCCCGATGTTGAACCCCGAGCTCGTCGACCGGGGCTGGGCAGGGAAGGGCCCGGGCGAATCGGCCAAGTACCAGCACTACGAGACGGCCGACGGCAAGTACGTCCTCTTCTGTGCCATCGAGACGAAGTTCTGGAAGCACTGGTGCACCGCGGTCGGCCGCGAGGATCTCCTGCGCGAGCACCGCACTGATCTCGTCGTCGACTTCGCCGGCGGCGAAGACGCCCTCCGTCACGAGATCCAGCAGGTCTTCCATACGAAGACACAGGACGAATGGATGACGATCGCCGTCGAGTACGACATCGCGCTGGGTCCCGCACTCCGATTCGAGGAGGCCGCCGACGATCCACACCTGCAGGCGCGCGGTCAGGTCGTCGTCGAGCAGCACCCCGTCTTCGGGGAGGTCCTCACGCTCGGCAATCCCATCCTCGTCCCCGGCGAGGAGTTCACGGTGCGGTCCGCCCCTGCCCTCGGGCAACACACCGACGAGGTGCTGGAGGAGCTGGGGTACGACGTACCGACCCGCGCCCGCCTGCACGAGCTCGGCGTGGTGTAGCGCGCCGAGCACGAGAGGACGCCCCATGCGCGACTACGAGATCATCTCCACCGACTCGCATCTCGAGGTGTCGCCCGACCGGTGGCGCCCGTACGTCGAGCCGGAATTCCAGGACTACGTGCCGACCGTGGTGCAACTACCGGGAGGCGGCGACGCCTGGCTCATGCCGGGCAGGAGCCAACCGGTCCCGCTCGGCCTGAACTTCTCGGCCGGGCGGGGGTGGGAGCAGCTGAAGACCTCCGGCCTGTCCTACGCCGACGGACTGGTGGGCGCAGGTGACGCCACGCAGCGTCTCGCCGAGATGGACCAGGACGGCGTCGATGCCGAGGTGCTGTTCCCGGCGGTGTCGGGCCAACGGACGCTCGACGCCGCCGCGATCCCCGGCGAGGCCTACGTGGCGATCGCGCGCGGATACAACGACTGGTTGTCACAGGAGTACACCGCCGAGGATCCCGACCGGCTCCTCGGCCTCGCCATCCTCCCGTGCGCGACGATCGACGACTCGATCGCCGAGCTCGAACGGGTCGCCACGATGCCGGGCGTGCGCGGCGTCGTGCTCCACCAGTGGCCGAACGGCTCGGGGGTCCCCGTACCCGACGACGACGACCGGTTCTGGGCACGCGCGATCGAGCTCGACGTCCCGCTCACCGCACACGTGAGCTTCGGCGGTGGCGCGGCCGCCGAGGAACAGGCGCGGACGGAAGCGGCGTCGCAGGGCGTGCTGCAGATCAACTTCGCGCCGATGACGACGATGTTGTCGAAGACCGCGACGCGTGGAGGGATCGTCATCCAGTTCATCCAGCACGGCACGCTCGACCGCTTCCCGGCGCTCCAGCTGTTCTTCGCCGAGACCCAGATCGGATGGATCCCGGAGTTCAAGGAGGACGCCGACGAGAACTGGCGACGGCACCGCTACTGGAGCGGCGCCGACTCGTGGGCGCACGAACCGAGCTGGTACGTCGACCACCACTTCCACTGGGGCTTCCAGATCGACCGGTTCGGGGTGAAGGTGCGCCACGACATCGGTGTCGACCGCATCCAGTGGTCGACCGACTTCCCGCACGTGCAGTGCGACTGGCCGAACTCCCGCACGATCATCGACGAGCAGTTCGCCGACGTCCCGGACGACCAGACGCGCGCGATCGTCCGCGACAACGCGGTGCGGTTCTTCCAGCTCGACCGCGCCCTCACCGCCTGACATGACCGGACCGATCGAGGGACTCCGGGTGGTCGACTGCTCCCGCGGGACGGCCGGGCCGCGCGCGACGGGGATGCTCGCCGACTACGGCGCCGACGTCGTCTGGGTGGAACCACCCGGCGGCGATCCGCAACGACGGTGCGCACCGGAAGCGGTTTCGGTCCTCGCTCGCGGCAAGCGGAGCATCGAGGTCGGTCTCCACGATGCCGCGGCGCGCGAACAACTCCTGGCCGTCGTCGATCGCGCCGAGGTCTTCGTCGAGAGCTGGCGACCGGGGGGCGCGGATCGGCTCGGCCTCGGCTACGACGTGCTCCACGCTCGCAATCCCGCCCTGGTCTACGTCTCGATCTCCGGCTTCGGCGAGGATTCGGGCATCGACCTGCCCGGCTTCGAGCCCATGGTGCAGGCCGTGCTCGGCAGCATGTCCGACCAGGTCGCCCACCGCGACGGTCCCGTATACCTCGGGTTCCCGTTCGCCAGCATCGGGGCCGCGTCGCTCGCCGTCCTCGGTGGGCTCGCCGCCCTCCGCCGCGCACGCGAGGACGGCTGCGGTCGCCACGTCCGGACCTCGCTGCTCGACGGCGCCCTCGCCTATCACTCGATGCTGTGGGGCGAGAGCGACGCGTCGATCGCGTCACACGATGCGCCGCTCTCGTTCCAGTCGACGTCCAGGACGCGACTCGTGACGCGCTCGTTCGAATGCGGCGACGGCGAGTACCTGGGTCTGCACACCGGTGCTGTCGGCGCGTTCGGGCGCGCGATGTGCGTGCTCGGCATCGATGACCGCGTGCCTCCCAGCGCCGACGGCATGGACATGGGCGTGCCGCTGACCGATGAGCAGATCCCGATCCTCCAGTTCGAGCTGGTCGACATCTTCAAGACCCGGCCGCGGGCGGAGTGGGTGCAGCGGTTCCTCGATGCCGATGTGTGTGTGGTCGAGCATCTCCGGCCGACCGAGGTGTACGACACACCGCAGGCCCGCCACAACGAGATGGTGGTCACCGTCGACGATCCCGTGCTCGGTCCCGTGGAACAGGTGGCACCCGCGATCAAGTTCTCGCTGACCCCGGGCTCGGTGCGCGCGCCCGCGCCGACCGTGGGCGAGCACACCGATGCCGTGCTCGCGACGGTCGCGGGCTGGCCCGCGCCCGACGCGCCGACCGCGCGAGCCGGTGCCCGATCTCCGACCGCTGCTGGACGGCGTGCACATCCTCGATCTGGGCGCGTACTACGCGGGTCCGTACTCGTCCCGGCTCCTCGCCGATCTCGGTGCCGACGTCGTGAAGGTCGAGCCGCTCGCCGGCGACCCGCTCCGTGGCATCGAGCGACCGTTCTTCTCGGCCCAGGCCGGCAAGCGCGCCATGGCCGCCAACCTCAAGGATCCCGCGCTCGCGGGTGTCACCGAAGCGTTGCTCCGGCGCGCCGACGTGGTGCACCACAACCTGCGACCCGGTGCGGCCGAGCGACTGGGGCTCGATGACGGCTCCGTGCGCACCGTCAACCCGGACATCGTGTACCTGCACGCACCCGGGTGGGGTTCGACGGGTCCGTTCGCGATGCGCCAGAGCTTCGCGCCGATGCTCTCCGGGTACGCCGGCGTCACCTACGAGATCGCGGGACAGTTCAACCCGCCCCTTCCGCCGTCGGCGAACGAAGATCCGGGGAACGGGATGCTCGGCGCGATCGCGATCCTGCTCGCCTTGCTCCACCGCGATCGCACCGGTGTCGGACAGGCGGTGGAGAACCCGCAGCTGAACGCCACGATGTGCCACCTCGCGCACATCGTCCGCACGGTCGACGGTGAGATCATCGGGGCCGGTCGCCTCGATCCTCTGCAGACCGGCCGCGACGCGTTCGACCGCCTCTACGAGACCATCGACGGTTGGGTGTGCATCGCGGCCCCGACCGACGAAGAACGGCGCGCGCTCCTCGAGACCCTGGGGGTCGAGGCGGTCGACGACGACGAACGACAGGGTGACCGCCTGCTCGCGGCGTTCGCGACGCTGGAGACGCGCGACGTGGTCCGGCGCCTCCGCCGCGGCGGGCGTCGCCGCGGTGGAGCCGGTCGGTCCCAACGTGCACGCGTTCATGAACGATCCCGCGCAACGGTCCGTCGGGCGGGTCACCGAGCGGTCGCACAAACAACTGGGCAACGTCCGGGAGCTCGACGTCCTGGTACGGGTGAGCGACACCGAGTCCACGCCGCACCGACTGGCACCCGGGCTCGGCGAACACACCGACGAGCTCCTGACCGACCTGGGGTGCTCCCCGGACGAGATCGCCGAGCTCCGCGCCCGGGGCGCGGTCCGATGAGCCGTCGCTAGCATCGGTTGGACCCGGCGCGACCCCGAGAGAGGACCGGTAGGTGGAGCTCGAGCTGCAGGGCGACCAGGAGCTGTTCGTCGAGACGACGCGCCGCTTCCTCGACACCGAGAGCCCGCTCACGGAAGTCCGCGCGCTCTTCGACGACCCCGTCGGTTTCGATCGCGACTTCTGGCGTCGGGGCGCCGAGCTGGGGTGGACCACCATGCTCGTCCCCGACGACTTCGGGGGCGGGAGCGTCAGCGGCGAGGGTCTCCTCGACCTCGTGCTCGTGGCCGAGGAGATGGGCCGGCTGGTCGCGCCGGGCCCGCTGCTCCCCGTCAACGTGGTCGCCGACGCGCTCGCCCGCTGCGGCACCGCGGAGCAGCAGGCGGCGGAGCTCGCCGGGCTGGTCGACGGCACCCGCATCGCCACCTGGGCCTTCGCCGAACCGGCGGGAGCCTGGGACGCCGCCGGCGTCGCACTCATCGCGACGGCGGACGGCGCCGACTGGCTGCTCACGGGCACCAAGTCGTACGTGCAGGACGCGGGCGTCGCCGACGCGTGGCTCGTGACCGCGCGCACCGGTGAGGGCCTCACGCAGTTCCTGGTTCCCGCCGACACCCCGGGTGTCACCGTGCGCCCGCTCCAGTCCCTCGACTTCACCCGCCGCTTCGCCGACCTCGAGCTCACCGGCGTGAAGGTGCCCGGCGCGACCGTGGTCGGCCGGGTGGGCGACGCGGCAGCCGACGTCGAACGCCAGCTCCAGGTCGCGCTCGTACTCCAGAACGCGGAGACCGTCGGCGCGCTCGAACGCGTCTACGACTTCACCCTGGAGTACGCCAAGGATCGCATCGCCTTCGGCCGCCCCATCGGTTCCTACCAGGCGCTGAAGCACCGCTTCGCCGACATGAAGGTGTGGCTGGAGGCGTGCCACGCCACCGCGACCGCCTCGGCGCGTGCGGTGCAACACGCCGACGACGACGCGTCGAGGTTGGTCAGCGTGGCCAAGGCCTACATCGGCGACCGCGCACCGGCGATCGTGCAGGACTGCGTCCAGCTGCACGGCGGCATCGGCGTGACCTGGGAGCACGACCTGCACCTCTACCTCCGGCGGGTCGCGCAGAACGCTGCGCTGTTCGGGTCGGCGCGTGACCATCGACTCCGCGTCGCCACGCTGCTGGGGGTGTGATCGGATGACTGCGACCACCGACGCGTCGACCGTCGAAGCCGTCGAGTCGTTCGCCGCGCGTGCGCGCGTGCGTGGCTCACCGACACGTTCGCGCGCCTCGATGCCGGCGACGATCCCATCGGCGACCGGCTGCGGGCCGAGGACCGGCGCGACACCGACGCCGAGCGCGCCCGGGTCGGGCAACGCATGCTGTCGGAGGGCGGCTTCGCCGGCATCACCTACCCGAAGGAGTACGGCGGTCAGGGGCTGACGGCCGCGCACCTTCACGCGTTCACGAACGAAGCGCGCGCCTACGACCTCGGCGGTTGCGGCCCGATGTTCGCGATGACGCTGGGCATGATGGGCCCGACCCTGCTCGAGCTCGGCTCCGACGACCTGAAGGCGCGCTACCTCCCGGGGATGATCCGGGGCGACGACCTCTGGGTCCAGTTCCTCTCCGAACCGACCGGCGGCTCCGACCTCGCGGGCGCGGTCACCCGCGCGACGCGCGACGGTGACAGCTACCTCCTCACCGGTTCGAAGGTTTGGACGAGCGCGGCCGACTACTCCGACTACGGCTTCTGCCTGGCCCGCACCGACTGGGACGTGCCCAAGCACCGCGGGCTCACCATGTTCGTGGTGCCGCTGCGCGCGCCCGGGCTCGAGGTGATCCCGCTGCGCCTCGTCACCGGCGCGACCGGGTTCTGCCAGGAGTTCTTCGACAACGTCGTCGTCCCCGCGGCCGACGTCATCGGCGACGTGAACGACGGCTGGAACGTCGCGTCGCGGCTGCTCGTCCACGAACGCAACGCGATCGCCGGAGGCTCCCAGTTCCATGACATGGACGCCGGCGGCGCCCGGGCCGACGGCGCCGAGCTCGGCGGCCACCGGGCCGACCTCGCCGAGCTCGCCCGCACGCGCAGCCTCGCCGCCGACTCGCACAGCCGGCAGCTCGTGGCCGAGGCCCACGTGCTCGCCACCGTCAACCGCCAGCTCTCCTCCCGGCTGCAGACCGCCACGAACCTCGGTGTGCTCCCGCCCGCGGCCGGGTCGCTCCTCAAGCTGTTCGGGTCCACCGCCCACGTCCGCACCTCCGACATCACGATGGAGCTGGCCGGCTCGTCGGCCGTCGTCTGGCCGGGCGACGAGCGTTCCGGAGGGCTCGGGGTCGACTACCTGTTCCGCCAGGCCACGTCGATCCTCAGCGGCACCAGCGAGATCCAGCGCAACATCATCAGCGAACGCGTGCTCGGGCTCCCCCGCGAACCTGCCCCCGACCGCGACGTGCCCTTCCGCGACGTCCGCCACAACCCGATGCCGGAGCGCGACCGGGGCTGACGCCGTCCAATCGCGCCCCGGTGCAGCCGCCGGTTCGGCATGGTGGACTGGGCGCATGACCGAGTCCGACGCGATGGCGGCGCAGTTCGCCGATGCCGCGCTGCCGTTCAGCGATCCCGAGGGAGCGGCGGCGCGCGCCTCCGCCGAACCCATGTCGATGTACGTCGAGCGGGCGGCGCGCTGCCCGGTCGAGCGCATCGGCGATGACCTCGTCGTGCTGTTGCGGATGGCCGACATCCTCTACGTCAACAAGCACCACGACGTCGAGCAGGCGTCGAAGTACCTCGGGAGCAGCCGGCCGGCCATCCCCCTGGGTCTCGACGGCGCCGAGCACCGGAAGTATCGGCGCCTGCTCGACCCCGTGTTCACCGCCAAGCGGGTGGCACCGCTCGCCGACAACGTGCGTCGGCTCGCCGACGAGATGATCGACTCGTTCGTCGACGATCGAGCGGTCCGGGCGTACGAACGGTGGTGTGAACCCCTGCCGTCGACGATCTTCCTGTCGATCCTCGGCCTACCCCTCGCCGACCTCGATGACTTCCTGCACTTCAAGAGCCTCACGCTCGGCAACGAGTTCGCCACCCTGCCGTTCGACGAGGCGATGGCGCGCCGGGAGGAGGCCGTCGTCTGGATCCACGACTACTTCAACCGCTTGCTCGACGACCGGCTCGACTCCGACGATCCCGGCGACGACCTGCTCGGCTGGCTCCTCACCACCGAAGTGGAGGGTGAGCGCCTGCCGCGCGAGGACCTCCTCGACATCCTCGGTCTGCTGATGATCGCCGGGCTCGACACGGTCGCGGCATCGCTCGCCTGCTTCCTCAGCTATCTCGCCCGTCACCCCGACGACCGGCGGCGGCTCGTGGCGGATCCGTCGTTGTGGCCGTCGGCCATCGAGGAGCTGATGCGGTACGAGTCGCCGGTGACCGACGGCGGGCGCATCGCCCTCACCGACCTCGACCTTCCGAGCGGCGAGCACGTCACCGCGGGAACGAAGATGGGAATCTCGTGGCACGCGGCGAATCTCGATCCCGAAGCGTTCGCTGATCCGTTGACCGTCGATTTCGAGCGCACCCCGAACCCCCACATCGGGTTCGCGAGCGGCTTCCACCGCTGCCTCGGTTCGCATCTCGCTCGGATGGAGATGCAGGTGGCGCTGGAGGTCTGGCACCGACGGATCCCGGACTACGAGATCGCGACCGGCTCCGACATCACGTACAGCGGCAACCCCCGCGCTCCGCACCACCTCACGCTCACCTGGTGAACCTCGCCGACACTCCGATCCAGGCCGCGCGCCGCGAGGAGATCCGGGACTGGTTGGCCGAGCACCTGACCGGGGAGTTCGCCCGCCATCCAGGTGTCGGCGGCCCCACCGACGACTCGTGGTGGGAACTGCGCCTGGCGTGGGAGCGCGAGCTCGCCGAGGGCGGCTGGCTCGGCATCACGTGGCCGGTCGAATACGGAGGACGCGGGGGCACGCTGGAGGAGGAGCTCGTGTTCCTGGAGGAGCACTTCCGGGCCCGCGCGCCGTACTGGGTCGGCGTGCACGGGCGCGACCTCTTCGGCCCCACGTTGCTGCACGCGGGCAGCGACGAGCAGAAGGCTCGCTTCCTGCCGCGCATCATGCGCTGCGAGGACATGTGGGGCCAGGGCTTCAGCGAGCCCGAGGCGGGTTCCGACCTCGGCGGCGTGCGCACCCGTGCCGTACGCGAGGGCGACGAGTGGGTACTGAACGGACAGAAGATCTGGATGACGTTCGGGACGCGCGCCGACTGGTTGTACGTGCTGTGCCGGACGGACCCCGACGCGCCGAAGCACCGCGGGCTGTCGTTGATCCTCGTGCCGGCCGACCAACCGGGCGTCGACATCCGCCCCATCCGCAACCTCGCCGACGGCGCGGAGTTCGCCGAGGTGTTCTTCACCGACGCGCGCACGCACGCCGATCTCGTCGTCGGCCCCGTCGACGGCGCGTGGTCGGTCGTGATGGGAACCGTCGGCACCGAGCGCGGGACCACCGTGCTGCCCTACCAGGCCGCATTCGAGCAGCAGCTGCACGATCTCGTGATGGCGCTCCGGACGCGCGGGCGGACGACCGACCCGGTGGTCCGGCAACGACTCGCCCGCGCCTGGATCGGCCTGCAGCTCAACCGGTACAACAATGCGCGGATGCTCACCCGCCTCGTGCGCGACGGCACCCTCGGACCCGAGGCCTCGCTCTCGAAGCTGTTCTGGTCGCACTGGCACCGCGACCTCGGCGAGTCGATGATGGATCTCCTCGGCGCCGACGCGATGGTCGTCGGCGAGGGGTACGCGCTCGACCCGTTCCAGGGGGTCTTCCTCAACTCCCGCGCCGAGACCATCTACGGCGGCGCGAACGAGATCCAACGGAACATCGTCGCCGAGCGTGTGCTCGGTCTTCCCAAGGAACCGCGCTCGTGACCGATGCTCCGAGCGTCGGGATCCGCCCTCCGCTCGCAGCGTTCGAGCACGGAACCGGGCCGCTGCGGGCCTTCGTCGAGCAGGTCGACGCCGCCGGGCTCGACCACCTGTGCGTCGGCGACCACGTCAGCTTCCGCGACGGCTACGGGTACGACGGGCTCGTGCAGGCGACTGCGCTCGCGGTGCTCTCACCGCTGCGCGTCCACACCGCGGTCTTCCTGCTCCTGTTGCGCAACCCGGTGATCGTGGCGCGCCAGCTCTCGTCGCTGGCGCAGCTCGCGCCCGGTCGGCTGGTGTTCGGGGTCGGACTGGGTGGCGACGATCCGCACGAGCTCGAGGTCTGCGGCGTGGACCCCCGCACACGCGGGCGCCGCATGAACGATTGCCTCGCCGTGGTGCGCGCGCTCATCGCGGATGAGACCGCCGACCACGACGGCGAGGTGCTCTCCGTGCACGGCGCGCGCGTGATGCCCGCGCCGGCTGTGCCCGTGCCGATCGTGGTGGGGGGCCGCAGCGACGCCGCCCTCCAACGCGCCGCCCGTCTGGGCGACGGATGGCTCGGCGTGTTCGTCACGCCGGAACGGTGGGGCACCTCGCGGGACCGGGTCGAGACGGTCGCGCGCGAGCTGGGTCGTACGCAGGTGGCCTGGGAACACGGGCTCTCGGTGTGGGTGGGATTCGGCGAATCGCGCGCCGACGCGGCTCCTCGACTCGCAGCGGCGATGGAGGATCTCTACCACCGGCCCTTCCGCGACTTCGCCGCGTACTCGCCCCACGGCACGCCCGACGACGTCGCCGCACAGCTCGCGCCGTACGACGATGCAGGGTGCCACACGTTCAACCTGATCCCCGTCGCCGCCGACGATCAGACCGCGATCGACGGCTGCGCGCATGTCGGGCGCGCGCTCCGCGACTCCGTCAGGCAGTGAAGTCGCGCCCACGCACCAGCCGCACCGGCGTGTAGACGAGCAGGTCGTCACCGCGCTCGTTGTAGACGGTGTTGCGCGCCTTCACGACCCCGCGCCCGGGTTTGCTCGACGCGCGTGATTCCAGGATCTCCACCACCACGTCGATCGTGTCACCGACGAACGTCGGCCGACGGACGTCGAGCTCCATGTGCATGAACGCGAGTCCCGTCCCCGCGAACGAGTGGGTCTGGATCACGAGACCCTCGCCGAGTGCGTAGACCAGTGCGCCCGGGACGAGCCGTCCCGTGTACCCACCCTCGGCCGCGTGGCGCTCGTCGTAGAACAGCGGCTCGTTGAACCCGCACAGGTTCACGAACTGGACCAGATCGGTCTCGGTCACGGTACGGGCGGCGGTGCGGAATGCCGACCCGACGGTCATCTCCTCCCAGGTGCTCCCGCTGATCGCGTGGGGTGCGTCATCGCGCGGGACCGTCACTGATGCTTCCTCTCGTCGGGGCGGGACCGGTGGGTAATCTACGTCGCCTCACTGGGCTGACGAAGGGGTGTCATGAGCCTGACCGGACAGGTCGCACTGGTCACCGGCGGCGCGCGGGGCATCGGTGCCGCGGTCGTCGCCGCGCTCGCCGAGGCCGGCGCGGCAGTGGTGGTGGGCGATGTCGACGAGGCGGGGGCACTCGACACCGCGGCGCGCGCCGCCAAGGAGCACGGTACGCAGATCCTCGGGTTCGGCATGGACATCACGGATCGCGCCAGCGTCGACGCGGCCATCGCGACGACCGAAGCCGAGGTAGGACCACTGTCGATCCTGGTGAACAACGCCGGGATCGACGTGATCAGGCCGTTCATCGACACCACCCCCGACGAGTGGGAACGCATCATCGCGGTCAACCTCATGGGACTGTTCCATTGCTGTCAGGCGGCCCTCGAGGTCATGCAGCCCCGCGGCGGCGCCATCGTGAACTTCGCGTCCGACGCCGGCCGGGTGGGCTCGTCACGCGAAGCGGTCTATTCGGCGACCAAGGGTGGCGTCATCGCGTTCACGAAGACGCTCGCCCGCGAGGTCGCCCGCTACGGCATCCGGGTCAACTGCGTGAGCCCCGGGCCCACCGACACCGCGTTGCTCGCGCAGGTCGCGGAGGCCAGCCCCAACCTGCGCGACGCGCTCGCACGCTCCATCCCGATGCGGCGCGTCGGCGAGCCCACCGACCTCGCGCCGGCAGTCGTGTTCCTCGCCGGCGACGGTGCTCGCTACATCACCGGGCAGACCCTCTCGGTGAGCGGCGGACTCACGATGGCATGAGCGTGAGCGAGCCGGGTATCCCGGCGAGTAGCGAATGCCCGATGGAGATGGCATGAACGACGTGCTGCGGGTCGAGCGACGCGAGGGTGCGATCGCGGTCGTCACGTTGAGTCGGCCCGATCGTCTGAACGCGATCGGCACCGACACCCTCGCGGCGCTCGACGCCGCCCTGATCGACCTCGAGTCCGACGACGGCGTGCGCGCGTTCGTGATCACCGGCGAGGGGCGGGCGTTCTGTGCCGGCGCCGACATCGACGAGCTGTCCGGGCTCGAGGGCGCCGCCGGCTTCGCGCGGTTCGTCCGCACGTTCACCGACGTCCTCGACCGGCTCGAGCAACACCCGAAGCCGTCGGTCGCCGCGATCGACGGCGCCGCGCTCGGCGGCGGGCTCGAGCTCGCCCTCGCGTGCGACCTCCGGGTGGCGGCCGACGACGCTCGCCTGGGCGTCCCCGAGATCAAGCTCGGTCTCCTCCCCGGCGCCGGCGGCACGCAGCGGCTCCCCCGCCTCATCCCGCGCGGTGTCGCGCTCCAGATGCTCCTCACCGGCGCTCCCCTCGGCGCGGTCGACGCCCACCGGCTCGGGCTGGTCAACGAGCTCAGCGGCGATTCACCCGCGCTGGCAGTGGCCGAGCGCCTGGCCCGGGAGATCGCGACCGGTCCGCCGCTGGCGCACGGCGCGGCGAAGCACCTCGTGCAGCGCGGCGCCCTCCTTTCGCTCACCGACGCCATCGACCTCGAGCGCGAGACCGTCGCCGAGCTGTTCGCCACCGACGACGTCGCCGAGGGACTCGCCGCGTTCCGCGCCAAGCGCGCGCCCGAGTTCCGGGGACGCTGACGCCGGGCACGAACGTCCATCCGCGACCCGTCCGCAGTCGGTCAGCCGAGGATCCGCTCGAGCCGGGCCACCAGATCGGACCGGCCGGTGCGGGTGGTCGTGTACTCCCGCACGGCCCCACCGGCCGCGTGGATGATCCGGCCGGTGATGTCGCCGGCGTCCTCCGACGCCAGGTACGCGACGACGCGGGCCACGTGCTCCGGTCGCAGGTCGAGCGCATCCGACGCGCCTTCCCGGAACCCCGCGTCGAGGGCGGGCGCGCTCATGCGGGTGCGTGCGCCCGGCGAGATCGCGTTGGCGGTGATGCCGGCGTCCGCGCCGTGCCGGGCTGCATGCAACGTCGCCGACCACACCGCGGCCTTCGCCGCGCCGTACCCGAGGCCTCCGTCGAACCGGGGGTCGAGCGCGACCTCCGAGACGGTGTTGACGATGCGCCCGTAGCCCTGGGCGCGCATCACCGGGAACGCCGCGCTCATGGTCCCGACCGTCGCCATGAAGTGCACCGCAAACAGGGCGTCGAGCTCCGCGCCGACCGGCTCGTCGATGGTGCCACCACCACCCGAGAACCCTGCGTTGTTCACGACGACGTCGACGCGGCCAAACGCGTCGAGCGCCGCCCCGATCGCAGCGGCGCCACCCGCGAGCGACGCGACATCGGTCGTGTCGCCGATCGCCACGCCGCCGGCCTCTTCGATCTCGGCGACGACCGACTGCGCCGGGCCGTCGTCGGCACCATGACCGTCGAGGTCGGTGCCGAGGTCGTTGACCACGACCCGCATGCCGTGAGCCGCGAGCGTGAGTGCATGCGCGCGACCGAGCCCTCGACCGGCACCCGTGACCAGCGCCACCCGCGCCGTCACCGTGGACTCCGAGCTTGACCAGGCCGCTGCATCACGCAGAGGATCCTTACATGCCCGGTACCGACGTTTACGCTGCCTTCCCCTCCCTCACCTTCGAGCGCCCGTCCACCGGCGTCCTGCGCGTGGTGATGGACGGTCCCGGTCTCAACTCCGTCGGTCCCGATCTGCACCGGGAGCTCGCCGACGTGTGGCTGACCGTCGATCGCGATCCCGACGTACCGCGTCGCGATCATCCAGGGCGCGGGGAAGGGCTTCTCCGCGGGCGGCTCGTTCGAGCTGCTCGAGGAGATGATCGGCGACTACGCGTCACGCACGCGGGTGATGCGTGAGGCGCGCGACCTCGTCTACAACGTGCTGAATTGTTCGAAGCCCATCGTGTCGGCCATCCATGGCCCCGCGGTCGGCGCGGGCCTCGTTGTGGGGATGCTCGCCGACATCTCGGTCGTTGCCCGCTCCGCTCGGATCATCGACGGTCACACCCGCCTCGGTGTCGCCGCCGGTGACCACGCCGCGATCTGCTGGCCGCTGCTGTGCGGCATGGCCAAGGCGAAGTACTACCTGCTCACCTGTCGCGACCTGCGGGGCGAGGAGGCCGAGCGGATCGGGCTCGTGTCGCTGTGCGTCGACGACGACGAACTGTTCGACACCGCGCTCGAGATCGCGGTCGAGCTGGCGAACGGGGCGCAGAGCGCCATCCGCTGGACCAAGCAGACGTTGAACAACTGGTACCGCATGCTCGGTCCCGCCTTCGACGCGTCGGTCGGGTTGGAGTTCTACGGCTTCGGCGGACCCGACGCGGCCGAGGGGCTCGCAGCGCTGCGCGAGAAGCGCGCCGCCGAGTTCACCGGTCCCACCTCCGAATAGCTCTCACGGCGCCTCCGGGTCGCGCCCGAGGTCCACGAGCCGGTCGCGCACCGTGAGCATCGGGCGCAGGGTCTCGCCCCGTTCCACCATCCTCACCAACTCGCCGTCGGCGGCCCACACGTGGCAGCTGTCGGCCGGCGGTGTCGGGCGCCGGGTTCCGCGCCCCTCCTCCCGGTCGTCTCCGGCCGTCGCCTCGCGCTGGTTCAGGATTCCCATCGACCACGTCGACTGCACCACCGCGGGGGCCATGGCCTGCAGGAGGGCGGTGACGTGCGCGCAGCCCCGCGGCCCGCCGAAGAGCTCGCGCACGCGGTGTGTGAACCCACGCGTGATCGACACCCCGACCAGCGCGCCGTAGTCGTCGGCGATCATCGGGCACAGCGTCTGGGGGAAGTCGTCGAACTCCACGTCGGCCGCGCGGATGACGAGCGCCGGGTATTCGATCTCGAGCTCCACCCGCATGCGGTGCATGCTGAGCGGATTCGGATCGTCCGCGACGTACAGGCCGGGTGGCTTCAGGTCGTGCACGATGCCGCGCACGACGACGCATTGCGCGTCGCGCCGGAAGACCTGCACCGAGTAGGTGCGGTCGTGGAGCGGTTGCAGTTGGTCGCGGGGCGGATCGTCGAGCACGGGCTCAGATTACGGTGTCGGCGTCGGCCCGCCTCGAGGAGCACCCGGATGACCACGGAGTTCGACAGCCGGATCGCGCTGGTGACCGCGGCCGCAGGCGCGGGGATCGGCCAGGCGACCGCGCGCCGGCTCGCGGCGGGTGGCGCTCGGGTGGTGGTCACCGACATCCACGAGCGCCGCACGCGCGAGGTCGCGGCGGCGATCGCGGCGGACCATCCCGACACGACCGTCGTGGGGTACCCGATGGATGCCGGCGACCGCGCCCAGATCGACGACGTCGTCGCCGAGGTCACGCGCACGCTCGGACGAGTGCAGATCCTCGTGAACAATGCCGCGGTCAACGTGATCGGCAGCATCTTCGACTACGACCCCGAGCACTGGGACTGGTGCCTCCGGGTGAACCTGTCGGGGCCGTGGTACCTGTGCCGCGCCGTCATGCCGCTCATGCGCGAGGCCGGCGGCGGCGTGATCGTGAACGTGAGCAGCTACGCGCCCGACGTCGGTGGCGCCGGGATCGAAGCGCCGTACGCGATCACCAAGGGGGGCCTGAACGTCCTGACCCGCAGCTGCGCCCACGAAGGCGGTCCTTTCGGCATCCGGGCGGTCACGGTGGCCACGGGCATCGTCACGGGGACCAAGTTCATCGACGACCACCCCGAGATCCTCGACGGTCCCGGCGCGCGGGGACCCTTGGGGACCTTCGCCACCGCCGACAGCGTCGCCGAGACCATCGCGTTCGTCGCGTCCGACCGCGCCCGCCACATCACCGGCGAGATCCTCAACGTCGCCGCGGGCGCGTACATGCGGAACTGAGGGGTCGACGCGACGTGCATCCGTTCCGGTTCGCGGCCACCATGCCGGCGCCCGCACCGCCCCTCGCCGACTGGCACGCGCAACTGCGACACCTCGAGGACCTTGGTCTGTCCTCGGTCGTCGCCGCCGATCACTTCACGGGTGGCTATTCGTTCGAGCCGATGGTGGCGCTCACCGCGGCGGCCGCCGCGACCACCCGGCTGCGGCTGCAGACCGGCGTGTTGGGCAACGACTACCGCCACCCGGTCCTGGTGCACCGGATGGCCGCGCTGCTCGACGTCGTGTCCGACGGCCGGCTGGTGCTCGGCCTCGGCGCCGGCTGGATGACCTCCGACTACGTAGCGGCCGGGATCGCGCTCGACCCGCCCGGCGTGCGCGTGAGCCGCTTCGCCGAGGCGCTGACCGTGATCAAGGGCCTCTTCGGCCTCGAGCCGTTCGACTTCACCGGCGAGCACTACTCCGTGCGGGCGCTCGAAGGCCTCCCGAAGCCGGTGCAGCACCCGCACCCCCCGATCTTCGTCGGCGGCGGGAGCCCACGCGTCCTGCGCCTCGCGGGCCGCGAGGCCGACATCGTGGGGATCAACGCCAGCCTCCGCGCCGGCGAGCTCGGCGCGCACGCGGTGCGCGACCTGTCGGTCGAGCGCGTCGCCGAGAAGATCGGCTGGGCGTGTGATGGCGCGCGCGGCCGGCGGGTCGCGATCCCGATTCGCTGGTCTTCGAGATGAACCACTGGTTGGCGCGCGTCACGCCCACCGCCACCGCCGCCGACGACCTGCTCACCCGCATGGGCGCGCGCTTCGACGTCGATCCCGACGTGCTGGCCGCCTCGCCCTCGGTGCTCGTCGGCACGCTCACGCAGATCGTCGACACGCTCGAGTCCCGGCGCGAGCAGCTCGGCATCAGCTACCTCCAACTCGACGCCGGCTTCCCCACGCCCGATCTCGACGCGTTCGCGCCCGTGATCGAGAGCCTTGGCGGGAACCTGAGGAGCACGCCATGACCTTCGCCTTCGTGCCGTCCGACGAGGTGGCTCGCATCCGCGCCCGGCTCGACCATCCGGTGGTCGACGCCGACGGGCACCTCCTCGAGTTCCTCCCGCTCGTGAACGACATCGTGCGCGAGGTCGCGGGCGACAGCGTCGCCGACCGCTACCAGCAGTTCATGCGGCGCGCGCTCGCGCCCGACGACGCGGGCTTCATGCCCGCCCGCGTGTTCTGGGGCCTGCCCGAGGAGCACACCCTCGACCGCATGACCGTCACGCTCCCCGCGCTCACCTACCGGCGCACCGAGGAGCTCGGGCTCGACTTCCTGCTGCTCTACCCGAGCTTCGGGCTCACCATGCTCGCCGCGCCCGACGACGAGGTGCGCCGCGCCGTCGCCCGGGCGCTGAACACGTACTACGCGGAGATGTACGCCGACTACCGCGACCGGCTCGAACCGGTCGCCGTCATCCCCACCTTCACCCCCGAGGAGGCGATCGCGGAGCTCGACCACGCGGTCGGCACGCTCGGGCTGAAGGCGGTGGTGATGAACGGCGTGATCCCCGCGCGACCCGGCCCGACGGCAGCCCGGGCGCGTGGGTCGACACGCTCGGCCACGGCAGCGCGTACGACTACGACCCGCTCTGGGGGCGCTGCGCCGAGCTCGGCGTCGCCCCCGCGTTCCACGGCGTCGGGTACGGCTGGGGCAGCCGCGTCTCCGCGACGAACTACGTCTACAACCACCTGGGCAACTTCGCCGCCGCGCAAGAGGCTGCGTGCCGCTCGCTGCTGATGGGCGGCGTGCCCCGACGGTTCCCCGACCTGCACTTCGCGTTCCTCGAAGGCGGCGTGGCATGGGCGGCGCAGCTCTACGCCGACCTGCTCGGCCACTACGAGAAGCGCAACGCCGAGGTGGTCGGCACGTTCGACCCTCGCCGCTTCGACCTCGACCTGTGCGCGCGAGCTGCTCGACGGGTTCGCCACCGGCGCATCGCCGATCGGCGCGACCGCTACGAGCGCAACGCGGCGAAGGCCAAGGCCGCGGCGCCGTCGGACACGCTCGGGTTCGACGACTTCGCCGAGTCGGAGCTCACGGATCCCGAGCAGATCGTCGACATCTTCACCCGACAGTTCCACTTCGGGTGCGAGGCCGACGACCCGATGAACGCGCTCGCCTTCGACGCGCGCCTCCTCCCCCACGGCGCGCGACTCAACGCGATGTTCGCATCCGACATCGGCCACTGGGACGTGCCCGACATGCGCGGCGTGCTCCCCGAGGCGTGGGAGCTGGTCGACGACGGTCTCCTCGACGAAGACGAGTTCCGCGCCTTCACCTTCGGCAACGTCGTGCGCATGCTGACCGCCGCGAACCCCGACTTCTTCGCCGGCACCGCGGTCGCCGACGCGGTCACCGCGACGACCGGATCCCCGTGCTGACCGGTCGGGTCGCGATCGTGACCGGCGGGGGCCGGGGCATCGGGCGCCGACACTGCCTGGAGCTCGCCCGCCACGGCGCCCGCGTGCTCGTGAACGATCCCGGCGTCGGCGTCCGCGGCGAGGGCGACGCGGCGACGGCAGCCGAGGGCACGCCCGGCCGACGACGTGGTGGCCGAGATCGTCGCTGCCGGCGGCACCGCGGTCGCCGACCACTCGTCGGTCACGAGCTGGGACGCGTGCGCGGCGATGGTGGCGCGGGCCGTCGACGAGTTCGGGCGGCTCGACGTGCTGGTCAACAACGCCGGCATCCTGCGCGACCGCATGATCACCTCGATGTCGGAGGACGACTTCGACCTCGTCGCTCGGCGTGCACCTCAAGGGCACGTTCTCGATGACCAAGCACGCCTGCGACCACTGGCGCGACGGTCGGCAAGGCGGGCGGACGAGAACTCCGCCCGGATCGTGAACACCACCTCGGGTGCGGGCATGTACGGCAACGTCGGCCAGGCTGCCTACGCCGCGGCCAAGGCCGCCATCGCCAACCTCACCCTGGTCACCGCGCTCGAGATGGGCCGCTACGACGTCACCGCGAACGCGATCTCGCCGGTCGCGGCGACCCGGATGACGCCGAACGCCACCCGGCCCCACGGCGACCGCTGGGACCCCATGGACCCGGGCAACTCGTCTCCCGTGGTCGCGTACCTGGCTTCGGAGCACTCGGGGTGGCTCACGGGCCAGGTCCTGCGCGTCGAGGGCAACGTCGTGCGCCGGGCCCGCACGTGGACGCTCGACCCGGGCGAGTACGTCGCCGCGTCGGGCGCCCGGCTCGACGCCGGCGAACTGGTTGACGGCATCCGTCGTCTCTACGGCACGATGCCGGCCGGCCTCGAAGCGCCCACGGGGCTCGGCCTGTCGTGACCCGCGTCCCGGTCGAGGTCCTGGTCCGCCACTGGCAGGAGCGCATTCCGTTCAACCGGCAGTGCGGCTTCGTCGTCAGCCGATGGGACGAGCACAGCGTGCGCATGGAGGTCGACGACCGCGACGAGCTCTCCAACGGCGTCGGCTCGATGCACGGCGGCGTGGTCGCAACCCTCATCGACACCGCCGCCAACGCCGCGGCGGTGTCGTCGGCGCGTTCGCGCCCGGCACGCAGGTCGCGACGGTGTCGATGACGGTGAACTACACCGGTCCGGCCCGCGGCCACATCGTCGCCGACGCGACGTGCAGCGCGCGAGGTCGCAGGCTCTGCTCGGTCAACGTCGAGGTGCGCGACGCGAGCGGTGCGCACGTCGCCACCGGACTGGTCGTCGTCAAGGTGTCGCCGCCGTGAACGGGTGGAACTACGCCACCACGTGGGAGACCATGGCCCGCGAGGTTCCCGACCGCGAGGCCGTCGTCTGCGGCGACCGGCGAATCACCTTCGGCGAGCTCGATCACCGGGCCGACCGGCTGGCCCACGTGCTGGCCGCGGACGGGATCGGCGCGGGCGACGCGGTTGCGATCTCGCTCACGAACCGACCCGAGTACCTCGAGACCTTCTTCGCGGCGCTGAAGCTGGGCGCGGCGCCGGTGAACCTCAACTACCAATACGTCGCCGCGGAGTTGGCCCACGTCCTCGCCGACTGCGCGGCCGCGCGCCGTCGTGTTCCACGTCGATGCCACCGATCGCGTCGCCGAGGCGGTCGCCGGGCTTCGCGGCCCGATCCCGTTGTTGCTGTCGGTCGACAGCGAGTACGAACCGGCGCTCGAGGGCGCGCCCGCAGGCCCGGCCCCCCGCCGCGGCCGCCGTCGGGCGACGACCGGCTGTTCCTCTACACCGGCGGGACCACGGGTCGACCGAAGGGCGTCGTCTGGCGGGTCGAGGACTACTACCTGCAGGGATGGGAAGCCGCACGTCCGGGTACCGAACCGCCCGACCCCTCGACCGCGATGCGCGCCGGAAAACGTGCCGCGACCCTCCTACCCGGCCTCACCGTTGGTGCACGCGACCGCACTCGGCATGGCGACCGCGACGTTGAGCGGTGGGGGCACCGTCGTGCTCCGCGACGATCAGCGCCTCGACGCCGCCGAGCTCTGGCGGTTGGTCACGCGCGAGCGCGTGGCGGTGATGAGCATCGTGGGCGAGACCTTCGCCCGTCCGCTCGTCGAGGCGCTCGACCACGACGACGTACGCGCGCTCGACCGTTCGTCGTTGCGCGCGATCGTGTCGTCGGGGATGGCGTTCAGCGCCGTGAGCAAGCAGGCCCTGCTCGACCGGGTCCCGGGCCTCGCCATCGTCGACACCCTCGGCGCTTCGGAGGCGATGATCACTCGCTCGACGGCGACGCGTGACGACCCCTCGATGCCGACGACGTTCGCGGCGAAGGACAACGTGCGCGTCCTCACCGACGACGGGCGCGACGTGGTGCCGGGTTCCGGGGAGGACGGCGTGCTCGCGGTCGCCGGCCGTCTCCCCCTCGGCTACCACCACGATCCCGACGCGACCGCCCGCATGTTCCGCCAGGTCGACGGCGTCCGCTACGCGACGCCCGGAGATCGTGCGCGGGTCCTGGTCGACGGCCGCATCGAATTGCTCGGGCGGGGCTCGGCGTGCATCAACACCGGGGGTGAGAAGGTGTACCCCGAGGAGGTCGAGCAGGTGCTGCGACAGCATCCCGCGGTGGTCGACGCCGCCGTCGTCGGTGTGCCCGACGCTCGCTGGGGCGAGATGGTCACTGCGCTGGTCGAGCTCGTGCCGGACACCATGCTCGACACCGCGCTCGACGGGACCCTCCGCGAGTACGCCCGTGCCCAGCTCGCCGGATACAAGGTGCCGAAGCGATTCCTCACCGTCGCGGAGCTGCCGCGCACCGTCGCCGGCAAGCCCGACTACCCGCGCCTGCGGGCGCTGGCGGCCGGATCGTGAACGCGGACGATCCGGCGCGATCGATCCCCGCGCTGGCACAGTGGGCGGCGGCCCGCTACGGCGATGCCGAAGCAGTGGTGGACGGCGGGACCCGCCTCACGTTCCGCGAGCTGGCGGCCTGGGCGCGCCAGGCGACCCGGGCCGCGATGGCAGAGGGGATCGGGCCGGGTGACCGGGTCGCGATCTGGGCCCCCAATTCGTGGGAGTGGATCGTGGCCGCCCTCGGCACGCTCGGGGCCGGGGCCTGGCTCGTGCCGGTGAACACCCGGTTCAAGGGCGACGAGGCGGCGTACGTGCTCGACCGGGCCGACGTCGCCCTCCTCTTCACCGTTCGGGGGTTCCTCGACACGGACTACGTCGCCATGCTGCGCCAAGCGGCGCCTCACCTGCGCTGCCTGGACCACGTCGTGTTCCTGGCGGGTTCACGCACGGGCGAGCACACCTTCGACGACTACCTCGCCGCGGGCGACGCGATCGACGCGGCCGACGCCGACGCGCGGATCGCCGCCCTCGGGCCCGACGACGTCGCCGACGTGATCTTCACGTCGGGCACCACCGGGCGGCCGAAAGGCGTGATGCTGGAACACGGTGCGTCGCTCCGCGCCTTCGACGTGTGGGCCCGGTGCTTCGGGTTGCGCGAGGGCGACCGCTACCTCATCGTCAACCCGTTCTTCCACTGCTTCGGCTACAAGGCGGGGTGGATGGCGTGTCTGCAGCAGGGCGCGACCGCGCTGCCGATGCCCGCCCTCGACCTCGACCGCCTGCTCGAGCTCGTGACCATCGAGCGCGTCTCGGCGCTGCCGGGGCCGCCAACCCTCTTCTCGTCACTGCTCGACGCGCGCGATGGCGACGCCGACCTCTCGTCGCTGCGGGTCGGGTTCGTCGGCGCGTCGACCGTGCCGCCCGGGTTGTTGCGGCGCATCCGTGACGAGCTGCCGTTCGAGTCGCTCACCACCGGGTACGGGCTCACCGAGTGCACCGCGATGGTGTCGGTCACCCGGCCCGACGCCGAGCCCGAGCACGTGGCGCACTGGAACGGCGGCTACCCGCTCGAGGGCATCGAGGTCGCCATCGCCGACGACGACGAGATTCTCGTGCGCGGGTTCAACGTGATGCGGGGCTACTACGAGGACCCCGACGCCACCGCGCTCGCGATCGATGCCGACGGCTGGCTGCACACCGGCGACATCGGGCTGCTCGACGACGACGGCGCGCTGCGGATCTCCGATCGCAAGAAGGACATCTACATCAGCGGCGGCTTCAACGTGTCGCCGGCGGAGGTCGAGAACCTGCTCCTCGGGTTCGACGCCATCTCCCAGGTCGCGGTGGTCGGCATGCCCGACGCCCGCCTCGGGGAGGTGGGCGTGGCCTTCGTCGTGCTGCGCCCCGGAACGAACACGACCCCCGATGAGGTCATCGCGTGGGCACGCGAGCACATCGCCAACTACAAGGTGCCCCGCCGGGTGGAGGTGGTGAGCACCTTGCCGCTCAACGCGAGCGGCAAGGTGCTGAAGGGCGAGCTGCGTGCCCGCCTGTCGGAGCAGCGTGAGCCGTGATCCGAGGAGAATGCACCATCGACGTCACCGCGGCGGTGGACCACGGCGAGCCCCTGCGGGTGACCGTGACGGTCGTCGCCCCGTCCGCCGCGCAGCTCCCGCCCCGACCGTTCGTCATCATCGCGATCCCGGGCGGCACCTACCACCGCCGCTACTGGGACCTGCACCCTCCGGGCCGCGCCGGCTTCAGCCAGGCCGAGTACCTGGCCGAGCGAGGGGTCGTCTTCGTGGCCTGCGACTACCTCGGCGGCGGCGACAGCTCCCGACCGGACGACGGCGACTTCATCGGCCTCGAAGTCCAGGCGGATGCCGCCCACGGGGTGTTCGAGAGCGTCCGGGAGTCGCTCGCGCGGGGGACGCTGGTCGATGCGCTGCCGCCGGTCGCGGACTCGACGATCATCGGCATCGGCCAGTCCCTCGGCGGCTTCATCACGATGATCCAACAAGGCAAGTACGGCGACTACCCGGCGGTCGGCATCTTCGGGGCCTCCCCGCTGCTGATCGCCAACACGCGGGAGCAACCCGAGTGGGAGCAGCTGTCAGCCGTCGAGCGGCGGGCTTGGGTCACCGAGCAGAACGCCCGGCAGTCCGGCGGTCAGGAATTGGCGATGTACCACGGCGCACCGAGAGAGCAGTACCGCGGCATCTTCCACGTGGAGAGTGTTCCGGACGACCTGTTCGCCTACGACGAGGCGGAGTGTCACACGCTCATTCCCCGCAACTCCGGGATCGACGGCATGACGCCCGGATTCGCCAAGCCGTTCGCCGATCGGATCCAGTCGCCGCTCTTCCTGGCGTTCGGCGAGTTCGACGTCTCGGCGGATCCGCACGCCGAGCCCACGGGATATCCGGGTTCGTCCGACATCACCGTGGTCGTGGTGCCCCGGATGGCGCACATGCACAACTTCGCGGAGACCCGCGCGCAGCTCTGGGAGCGCTTTCTCGAGTGGCTCCCCGTCACTCGGGTGTGAGTCGACGCGGTTCCTTCGGTAGCCCGAGCACGGTCTCGCCGAGAATGTTGCGCTGGATCTCGGAGCTCCCCGCGTACACCGTCCCCGCGCGGGCATTGAGCAGGAACACATTGGTCCACGACGCGGTCGAGTTCGGAGCACCCGGCGCGTCGGTGCGGACGTTGCGGACCGGTCGCCGTCCGGTCGGCACGAGGCCGTCGGCGCCCATGATCTGCATCGCCAGCTCCGAGACCCGCTGGTGGTACTCGCTCCAGTAGAGCTTGCTGATCGACGCCGCCGGACCCAGTTCGCCGTCGCGCAGGTACTGGCCGAGGATGCGTTCGCCGAGGTAGCGCATGGTCTCGACCCTCGTGAAGCACCACGCCAACCGGTCCCGCACGACGGGATCGCGCTCGCGGCCGTACTCCCGCGCCAGTGCGACCAGACGGTCGAACTCGGCCCGGAAGAGGATCGGGTTGGTCGCCGCCTCCTCACCCCGCTCGTGCGACAGCAGCGTCATCGCCACCGACCAACCGGCACCCACCTCGCCCACGACGTTCTCCGCGGGCGTCCGCGCGCCGGTGAAGTACACCTCGCAGAACTCGCGCTCGTGGTTGAGCATCTCGATCGGCCGCACCTCGATGGCGGCCTGGTCCATCGGGCACAGGAGGAACGAGATGCCGCGGTGCCCGCGTCCGTCGGGATCGGTGCGGGCGAGGAGGAAGATCCACGTCGCTTCGGCGGCGAGCGAGGTCCAGATCTTCTGACCGTCGATCACCCACTCGTCGCCGTCACGGACGGCGCGGGTCGTGAGCGCAGCGAGATCGGAACCCGCGTCCGGTTCCGAGTAGCCCTGACACCAGCGATCGGCACCGGAGAGGATGCGCGGGAGAAACCACCGTCGCTGCTCCTCGGAGCCCCAGCGCAGCAACGTGTTGCCGACCATCTTGATCCCGAAGTTGTCCTGCGGTGCGCCGGTCGGCACCCCCGCACGCGCGAACTCCTCGGCCAGCACCACCTGCTCGCGCTGGGTGAGCCCGCCCCCGCCGTACTCACGGGGCCACGCGACGGCCAGGAGTCCGTGTTCGTGCAACGTGCGGCGCCACGCCTCCGGGTCGTCCGCAGTCGACGCATGCTCCGAGAGGAAACCGCACACGCGCTCGCGGAACTCCGCCTCGCTCACGTGGCGCCGAGGAGTGCTTCCGCGTTGCCCCGCATGATCTTGTGCTGGTCGTCGTCGGAGAGCGACGTCAACAGTTTGGCGAAGTCGGCCGGGTCGGCGAGTCCTTCGGCGTGCGGGTAGTCGGAGCCCATCACGATCGAATCGGCGTGCCCGAGGTCTCCGACGATCTTGGCCACGTCGTCCTCGGGATACGGCGCGATGCGGACGTGACGACGAAAGATCTCGCTCGGGCGTTCGCGCAGTGGGCCACCGATCCACGGGCCGTTGCGCCCCATCCCGCGGCTCTTGTCCAAGTGGTTCACGAAGTGCGGCACCCACGAGGCGCCGAACTCCGACGCCAGCACCATGAGCCCCGGGAACCGCCCGAACACGTTGTCGAAGATGAGCGCCGAGAGCGAGTCCTCGATCGGTCGCTCGCCGTAGGTGTTCTGCCACTGCCAGGCCGACATGTGCCACGGCGCGGGGACGGGGTCGTGTCCCCACGCCGGCGCCAGGTGCTCGTTGTACCAGTGCTCCATGATGTGGAAGGCCACCACCGCGCCCGCTTCCTCGATCCGCGCCCAGAGCGGGTCGAAGTAGGGGTCACCGGGTGAACGGCCGTGCGCGGGCCCGGTCGGGAAGAGGACGACCCGTGCGCCCCGGTCGAGCACGTGCTCGAGCTCGGCGACCGAACGATCGAGGTCGCGGAACGACAGCAACGCGGTCGGCGAGATCCGCTGACCGTCGAAGTCCCACGTCTCGTCGAACCAACGGTTGAACGAGTGGATGTTCGCGTAAGCGATCGGCGTGTCGATGACGTACTGCTCGACCGACAGCGCCATGGTCGACGGGTACAGGACACACCGGTCGACACCCTGCCGCTCGAGCAGCTGCATCCGGGCCGGACGCTCCTGGAACTCCGGCAGCATCGGCATCGGTTCGTACGTCTCGTCGGGGTTTCCCGACGCCATCTGCTTGAGCATCTCCTTCAGCGAACCCGGTCGGTACGCGCGGTCGAAGCCCAGCCCCTGCTCGCTGTTGAATACCGCCACGCGCCGGTCGGCGAGGATGGTCTCGGTGCCGTCGGGCAGCCGGACCGGGAAGATGGACCGCTCCAGGAGCTCCTTCGGCATGTACTTGGTGAACGCGTCCCGCATCTCGTAGCAGTGCGTGTCGCAGTCGAAGATGCCCATCGCGCACCTCGTTCACTTCTGCCGTCAGTTGGTCGGGCTCACGCGTCCGAATCAGCCGAATGATAGAACGGCAATTCGTGGTCGCCAGATGGACGCAGCGATGAGCCGCCTCCTCATCCGCGGGGGCGAAGTGGTCGACGGCACCGGTGCGCCGGTGCGTCGCGAAGACCTTCGCATCGCCGACGGCCTGATCACCGAGATCGGTCCCGGGCTCACGCCGGGGTCCGGCGAGCGTGTGCTCGACGCGGGTGGCGCGACCGTGGCGCCGGGCTTCATCGACTCGCACACGCACTTCGATCCCACGCTCTTCTGGGATCCCACCTGCGACCCGATGCCCCAGCATGGTGTCACCACAGTGCTCATCGGCAACTGCTCGCTCTCGCTCGCGCCCCTCCACCCCGAGCAGCGCGACGGGCTGAGCGCGGTGTTCGCGTACGTCGAGGACATGCCACCGTCGGTGTTCGCAGAGGCGGTGCCGTGGAGCTGGACGACCTTCCCGGAATACCTCGACGCGCTGCGCTCGCTGCCGTGCACCGTGAACATCGCTACGCAGGTCGGTCACACCCCGTTGCGCATGTTCGTCATGGGTGAGGACGCGTGGGACCGCGCCGCCACGCCCGAGGAACGGCGGACCATGGCCGCGGTGCTCGACGAGGCGCTGGTCGCCGGCGCCCTCGGGCTCTCGACCTCGTGGTTCGACGAAGATGCGCACAAGCGACCGACGCCGAGCGTGCTCGCCGACGACGACGAGCTGGGCGAGCTCCTCGACGTGCTGGCCGATCGCGGCGCGTTCCTCGAATTCATCCCCGACGTCAAGACGAGCGCGTGGCGCGACGACGTTGCCCGCGTCGCGCGCCTCACCGGACCGCGCGGTCTCGTGTCGACGTTCAACGGCATCTTCTGCGACAACGACCGGCCCGAACGGATCTTGGAGATCCTCGATCACATCGGCGAGCTCCAGGCCGACGGCGTCCGGCTGTACCCGCAGGTCTCACCGCGCGGAGTCGACGTACGCGTCAACTGGTACGGCGGGATGTCGTTCTACGGCATGGCGACCACCTGGCACCGGGTCGTACAGGGCAGCGCCGACGAGAAGCGTGCGATGCTCACCTCTTCCGAGTGGCGCCGAAACGCCCGCGCCGAGTGGGACGCGACGACGCGCACCATGTTTCCGCACCGGTTCCCGGAACGCGTTCGGCTGGTCGAGGTGCGCGATCCCGCGCTGGAACCCTGGGTGGGTCGCACGCTGGCAGAGCTGATCGCCGAGCGCGGCGGTCATCCGTCCGACGTGTTGGCCGACTGGATGCTCGAGAACGACCTGGAACCGGGGGTGGTCGGGGTCGACGTGACCAACGCCGACGTCGAGGGCGTCGCCGCGATGCTGCGGCATCCGGCGGCGATCATCTCGAACAGCGATGCCGGGGCCCACCTGCAGATGATGTGCGCCAGCGGCGACACGACCCTGCTGCTCACCCGCCACGTGCGCGAGCGCGGTGACTTCACCCTGGAGGACGCGGTCTGGCAGCTCACCGGCCGCCAGGCGACGATCTTCGGCATGCCCGACCGCGGCGTCCTCCGGTCAGGCGCGATCGCCGACGTCACGGTGTTCGCGCTCGACGAGCTCCACTGGGACAAAGAGGAGTTCGTCACCGACCTTCCGGCCGGTGGACCACGCTTCCGCAGACCCGCGGGCGGCTATCGCTACACGATTGCCGGCGGAGAGGTCACGCAGGCCCACGACACGCTGACCGGAGCCCGGCCGGGGCAGCTGGTGACCGGGGCCCGATCTCGGTGACGAGCGTCGGTGTGTTCGCCGACCTGACCGACCAGACGATGCCGCTGCCGGCGGCGCCCGCCCTGGCGGACGTCGTCGGCGTCGCTGACGAGCTCGGCGTCGAGCGGCTGCCGTACCACGTCTTCGACTGGGACGATGCCCAGATGCTGCGCCGCCTGGATCGCACGCGCGCGTCCCTGCCTGCATGACTGCAGCTCAGGCGCGGCGGTAGGCGACGGCGCCGCCGAAGTGCGGGGAGCTGTGGCACGCGATGCCGACCGCCGCGTTCACCCGCTGCCGGCCGCCGGCGCGGCCCGCCAGCTGCAGGTAGCACTCCAGCATCTGCGGGACGCCGTGCATGCGCCCGTTGCCCAGCGCGCCACCGCCCGACAGCGCCGGGATCCCACCCGGCGAGTCGGAGTCGATGCCGCCGTCGGCGACGAATGCGTGGGCCTCCCCCACCGGGCAGCACCCGAGAGCCTCGAGCCAGAACCAGACGAAGGGCGAGAAGCCGTCGTACACCTGGGGGAGGTCGACGTCATCCGGGCTGAGGCCGGTGTTCGCCCAGAGCCGACGGGCGGTCTCGAAACCCGCGTCCATGATGTCGTCGAGCGGCCAGTGCTGGGGGAGCCGCCGCGTCGTGGGGTGTCCGTTCGCGTATCCCGCGACGAGCACCGGGTGGTTCGGCAGGTCGTGCGCGCGCTCGGCCGACGTGAAGACGAACGTCGCCACGCCGTCGACCGGGATGTCGCAGTCGTACCTGCAGATGGGATCGGCGATCACCGGAGCGGCGAGGTACTCCTCCCTGGTGAGCGGCTTGTCGTGCCAGAACGACCACGGGATGCGCGAGCCGTTCTTCCGCGCCTCGACGACCACCGCCGCCATCGCCTCTCGCGTCGCGCCGTACCGCTGCAGGTACTCGTTGTATGGCAGCGCGATCATCGCCAGCGGACCGAAGTACCCCTGGGGCGCGGTCCACTGGGCGGAGCCGCGCGCCTCGCGCATCGGGTTGCCGTGGTACCGGCCGGTCGGGTTGTGCAGCGCGCGGTGCATGAGCACGTAGTCGGCCGCGCCGCTCGCCACCGCGTTCACCGCCAGCGACACCGCGCCCGGGATCTGCCCGTACCCCTGGAAGCCGCTCGCGTAGCGCGGGTTGATCCCGAGGTGCTCCGCCAGCCAGTTCGAGCTGACGATGCTGACGCCGTCCTCGATGGTGTGGGCTCCCGCGGTGGGGAACAGCGCACCGGTGGTGAAGCCGTCGATCTGCTCGACGCGGAGGCCGGCGTCGGCGATCGCAGCCAGCGCGGTTTCGATCGCCAGCGCGCCGAGCGGGCGGCCGGCGTGGCGCTCCACCTGGGTGTGCGCGTACCCGACGATCGCGACCTGGTCGGCCGCCGCCATCCGGCCGGTCACGTCGACGCCAACCGGAAGGCCGGCACCGACACGCCGGGTGCGAGGTCCTCGAAGTCGACCTCGACCCGCGCGCCGATGGCGAGTGGCGCGTCGACGCCGTCGACGAGTCGCGCGACGGTGCGGAGGTCGGCCTGCTCGTCGAGCTCGACGTCGACCAGCACGAACGGGAGGTCGTCGTCGAAGCCGGGGAGGAACGACTGGTGCATGACCGTCCACGAGCGCACGGTGCCGCGCCCGCTCACCGGCGTGAACACGAAGGCGGGATCCCCGCTGTGGCAGTGCTGGCAGACGACGTCGGGCGGGATCGAGTACGCGCCGCACCGCGAGCACCGGGCCGCGGTGAGCACGTGGTCGGCGGCGGACTCCCAATACGTCCGCGACACGTCGTCGGGTGCCGGGACGGGACGAGCGGACACTTCGCTCACGGGATCGCGCCCGCCGCCTGCAGCTCGCCGATCTCGTCCCACGAGTATCCGAGCTCCTGCAGGATCAGCTCCGTGTGCTCGCCGTGCTCGGGTGCGCGCCGGAGCGGTGGGCCCGCGCCGTCGAACTGCACCGGCACCGAGGGCAGGCGGTACGCCGGCTCGCCGTCGACCACGACGTCGTCGACGTAGCCGTTGGCGATCACCTGCGGGTCGTCGAGCAGCTCCTCGACCGCCTGGACCGGGGCCCACGGCGCGTCGATGGTCGACAGCAGCGCCTTCCATTCGACGAAGGTGCGCCCGGCGAACTCCGCGGTGAGCAGGTTCACGCATTCCTCCGCGTGCTCCTTCCGGGCCGCGAGGTCGACGAAGCGCGGATCCTCGATCAGCTCCGCACGCCCGATGAGCCGGCAGAAATCGGGCCAGTAGCGGTCGGCCTCGAGGAACACCAGCGAGATGTGACGACCGTCCTTCGTCGAGTAGACGCCGACCAGCGGGTTGACGTAGCCGCTCGCGCTCGATCGACATCGCCCGGGGCTGCGCACCTTGGAGCGCCGACAGCACGTCGGACGAGAGCGTCCACATCGCGGTCGCGAGCAGCGACACGTCGACCACCGAACCCTTGCCGGTGCGGGTCCGTTCGAGCAGCGCGGCGGCCATCCCGAAGCCCAGGGCCATGGCGCCGTTGCGGTCACCCATCGCACCGCGCTGGCCGATGGGCCGGTCGAGCTCGGCGGGCGTCAGCACGTGCGCCAGGCCACCGCGCGCCCAGAACGCGGACGCGTCGTAGCCGGGACGGTCGGCGTCAGGACCGCGGACGCCGTAGCCATGGCCGCGCGCGTAGATCAGGGACGGGTAGCGCTCGGTGAGGGTCTCCGCGTCGAGCCCCAGGCGCTGCAACGCGCCGGGACGGAAGTTGGTGAGGAAGACGTCGGCACTGGCGACGAGCCGCTCGAGGATCTCGCGTCCCTGCTCCGTGCGCAGGTCGAGCGCGACCGAGCGCTTCCCGCGGTTGGCGAGCGCGATCGACAGGTTGACGCCGCCGCTGTCGGTGCCGATGCCCTGGGTCATCAACCCTCGGTACGGATCGCCCTCCGGCCGCTCGATGCGCACGACGTCGGCACCCCAGTCGGCGAGCAGCGCGCCCGCGACGGGCACGAAGACCCATTGCGCGAGCTCGACCACGCGTACGCCTGCGAATGCGCCTGTTTCCACCGGAGACCTCCTGCGGTCGCGCGCAGGTCGGGAGCGCGCGCACGACGCAAGGCCTAACGTACGCCGCGCCTCCTGACAAGCCAGCATCTCGACGACCGGAGGATATGCGGATGACGCGTGAGGAGTCGGACGAGACGATCTGGACCGACGCGGTCGAGCAGGCGACGCGGATCCGAGACGGTCGGACGTCGGCGTCGGAACTGCTCGAGGTCTACCTGGACCGCATCACACGGCACGATCCCACATTGCGCGCCTTCGTCACCGTCGACGTCAACGGAGCACGGGCACATGCGCGCGACGCCGACGACGCCCTGCGGGCTCTCCCCCCTTCGGAGCTCCCGCCCTTCCACGGCGTGACGCTGTCCGTGAAGGACGTCGTCGACGTTGCGGGCCTGCCCACCACGCACTCGTCCAAATTGCTGTCCGACACGCGTGCCACTGCCGACGATCCGGTCGTCGGGCGCTTCCGCGACGCGGGGTTCATCGTCCTCGGCAAGACGAACGTGCCGGAGTTCTGCACCACGATGACCGACTCGGAGCTCAACGGCACCTGCCGCAACCCGTGGGATCCCGCCTTGACGCCCGGCGGCTCCAGCGGTGGTGCGGCGGCCGCGCTCGCCGCCGCACTCTGCGCGGTGTCCCACGGCACCGACGGGGCCGGCTCGGTGCGCAACCCGGCCTCGTTCTGCGGACTGGTCGGCCTCAAGCCCACCCGCGGACTGTCGTCGTCGGGGCCGGAAACCGGCAACGCCTACTACGGCACCACGGTCGACGGTGTGCTCACCCGATCGGTGCGGGACGCGGCCGCGATGCTCGACGTGCTCGTCGGGCCGCGCGCTGCCCGACCGGTCGTGGTCTCCCCGGTCGGCGCGGCCCTACGCCCGGGAGGTGCAGGACGACCCGCCCCGGCTGCGCATCGCGGTGACCACCGATCCGCCGTTCGGCGCCACCCGGGCTCCGTGTGCGGAGGCGGCGCGCACGACCGCCGCGCTCCTCGCCGACCTGGGCCACGACGTCGAGGAGGCGGCCCCGGACTGGAACGTGATCCTCGCCGCCAGCGCGGGCCCGATGTCGGTTCCCGGACCGGCGGCGCTCGTGGCTCCAGACCAGCTCGACCTGGTCGAGCCGCGCAACCGTCCGCTGATCGAACGCCTGGCCGGGCTGACGGTGTTGGACCATTCCCGGTGGGTCGACGAGGCACGGGCCGCGAGCGCACGCTTCCTGCCCTTCTGGGACCGGTACGACCTGCTGGTCACGCCGACCGCCGGGATCCTGCCGCCGCCGACCACGTGGGCGCCGTGGGACCAGGAGCCCGACGCCCACATGGCGACGTTCATGGAGTTCCCGAACTTCGCGCAGCCGTTCAACATCTCCGGGCAACCGGCCGTGAGCGTCCCGATCGTGTGGAGCGCCGACGGGCTCCCGATCGGCGTGCAGCTCGCCGGGCGCCGGCTCGGCGAGGCGCTCCTCCTGCGGGTGGCGCGCCAGCTCGAGACCGCGAGGCCGTGGTCGGACCGCCGGCCCGCAGCGTTCGCATGACTTCGTTGTCGTACGGCGTGATGGCAGGGGAAGCGAACGCCGACGTCGCGGACCTCGAGTCGCTGCCCATCGACTCGCTCTGGGTGGGCGGGCACGTCGCGTCGACCAATCCGTCACCGGAGGCGATGGTGGCCCTCGCCTGGCTCGCGGCACGGACCGAACGGGTGCGGGTCGGCACCGCGGTCCTGCTGCTCCCGCTGTATCCGCCCGCCATCGTCGCCAAGCAGATCGCCGACCTCGACCGCGCGACCGGCGGCCGCGTCACGTTGGGGGTCGGGGTGGGCGGCGAGTACCCGGGCGAGTTCCGTGCCGCTCAGGTACCGCTGGCCGAGCGGGGAGCGCGTGCCGACGAGGCGATCCCCCTGCTCCGGACACTCTGGTCGGGAGCGAACGTCAGCCACCAGGGTCGTTTCTTCCCGATGGACGACGTGCGCATCCATCCACCCCCGGTGCAACCGGGCGGCGTGCCCATCGTCGTCGCCGGTCGCCAACCGGTCGCCATGCGACGCGCGGTGCTCCTCGGCGACGGCTGGATGCCGTACCTCTACTCGCCGCGCCGGTACGCCGAGTCGGTGACGACCATCCGCGCGATCGCGGCCCGCGAAGGTCGCGATCTCCAGGGCTTCGAATGGTTCGCGTTCGTGTTCGTGGCCATCGACGACGACGGCGACCGGGCGAGGGCGAGCGCGGTCGAGTTCCTCGGCGGCACCTACGCGACCGGCGACTTTCCGGCGATGATCCGGCGCGTGGCCGCCGCGGGCACGCCCGACGAGGTCGCCGCCACGCTGCAGGCGTTCGTCGACGCCGGTGCGCGCCACTTCGTGTTCACCCCGGCCGTGCGCGGAGCGGCGCGGGCACAGCTCGACCGCCTCTTCGCCGAGGTCGTACCGCGCCTCGTGTGCTAGACACGCCGCATCGAGGCCGACCATGCCGGGAGGCCGTGATGCCCCACAGCAGATTGGAAGACCTGCCGAACCCGACGTCGCGGGGGTGGCCGTCGGCCGAGGGCGGCTTCCGCGCCGCACCCTGGGGCGACATGGAAGTCTGCTTCACGACCGTCGACGCGCCGATGGACTGCAGCGAGCTGTACAAGTTGGGCCGCGCGCCGGGCGGTGTCTGCCCGTGCCCGCACTACTTCTACGTGTTCGAAGGCCGCATCCGCTGCATCTGGCCCGACAGCGACATCCCCGACGAGGTCGTCTCCGCCGGTGAGGTGTGCTTCTTCCCCTCCGGCCACGTGCTCGTGTACGAGGAGGCGAGCCGCGTCCTCGAGCTGAACCCGGCCGCGGCGTTGAAGGAGTGCATGGACGCCATGGAACGGGCCGCGCAGCTCGGCTGAGCCGGCGGCGTCACATGGCCGGTTACTTCCGCTTCTTGCGCTTCCCGAAGCGTCGCGGCTTCTTGTCGAACTCGCTGAGGATGTCGGGAGCGGCGGAATTGACGATGTCCTCGGCCGCGTCGAGCAGCGCGGCGACGTCCTCGCCCGACGGCTCGGGGTCGGGCTTCTTGTACCCCTCGGAGAGGGAGCCGACCTGCCAGCCGGCGTCGATCATGCGCCGTTCGTAGCCCACGCACGACTCGGGGCACCGCCACGGCGCCTCGGGCGCGAGGTCGACGCGGCACTTCCGCACGACCTCGCCGTTGGCGTAGGTACGGCTCTCGTAGTTCTTGCAGTCGGTCCGCATCGGCATGGCGATCAGTCTGCCCTCTCCGCTCCGGTCATCGGAGGTCAGCCCAGCCAGTCACCGGCACACTCCGAGCAGGTACCGGCTCACCTCGAGGCACCGGTCGAGCACCTCGCACGACACCGCGTCGCCGTCGCGGATGTGCAGCAACGACACCGACTGGTGGGCGACGATGCGCAACGACCGCTCCGGGCGCGTCAGTGGCGGCGGGGATCGAGTCGATCGCCGACACCTCGAGCGGCAGGTCGGGGCCGCCGCGGCCGGCCAGGTCGGTGGCCAGCAGCGAGAAGGTCGGGCCCGCTCGGCAGCGGCGGCAGCGCCCAGGTGAAGTTGAGCGGGAAGTGGAACTCGTCGGGCGGATCCTCGCACGTCGGCCCGCTCGATGACCGCGTCCTCGAACCCGAGCAGCACGCGGGGGTCGATCTCGAGCGAGAGGTAGAGGTCGACGGGACCCTCGCACCCCTCTTCGGGGTGGAGGTCGACCTCCCAGTTCTGGCGCAACGAGTAGCTCTCGACGAAGTGACGCTCGTCGTGGACGTGGAACCCGTGCTCGACCGCGTGGTCCTTCAGGTCGGCCACGAAGCCCGCGATGTCGATGACTGCCATCAGAATGGTCGATTCACTCGTGGTCCGCTTCCAGGGCTTCGACGACCTTCAGCCCGTCGGCCAGGGTACGGAACGCGCGGCCCCGGTGCGAGACCTGGTGCTTCTCGGCCGCCGTCATCTCGGCGAAGCGTGCGGCCGTCACCCTCGACGGGCACGAACACGGGGTCGTAGCCGAAGCCGCCGGTGCCGTGCGGCTCGGCGGCGATCACGCCCTCGACCTCGCCGATTGCCGCGACCTCGCGCCCGTCGGGCCAGCGCGCCAGGGCGACCGTGGTGAAACGAGCGGTGCGCGCCGATACGGGCACATCGTGCAGCAGCTCGCACCAGCTTGTCCACGTTGTCGGCGTAGGTGGCGTCCTCACCCGCGAACCGCGCCGAGGACACGCCCGGCGCACCGTCGAGCGCGTCGACCGCGAGCCCGGTGTCGTCGGCGATCGGCGGGCAGGCCGGTCGCCTCGCAGAGGGCCGCCGCCTTCAACCGCGCGTTCTCCTCGAGCGTGTCGCCGGTCTCGTCGACCTCCGGGACGTGCCCCGGGCGCGGGACGAGCTCGACGGCGATGCCCGCGTCCACGCAACACGGCCCGGATCTCGTCGGCCTTGTCGGGATTGGCGGTGGCGAGGACCAGCTTCACTGCGGCGCGGTCACTGTCGACGCGGAGGCGGGTCGGCCAGCACCTCTCGCTGGAGGGCGAAGATGCTCGTTGATCCCGGCCTCGGCGAGCCCCAGCAGGTCGTCGAGCTCGGCGCGGGAGAACGGCGGCGCCCTCGGCGGTGCCCTGCACCTCCACGAACCGGCCCTCGCCGGTCATCACCACGTTCATGTCGACCTCGGCCCGCACGTCCTCCGAGTAGTCGAGGTCGAGGTACGGCAGGGCGTCGACGATGCCCACCGAGATCGCCGCGCACTGGTCCGTGAGCGGGTGCGCGCCCATCTTGCCGTCGGCGACGAGCCGGGAACAGGCGTCGTGCAGCGCGACGTAACCTCCGCAGATCGACGCGGTACGGGTGCCGCCGTCGGCCTGCAGCACGTCGCAGTCGACCGTGATCTGCACCTCGCCCATCGCGGTGAGGTCGGTCACGGCACGCAGGGAGCGGCCGATCAGGCGCTGGATCTCCTGCGTACGGCCGGACTGCTTCCCGCGCGCCGCTTCGCGGTCGTTGCGCTCGGACGTCGCACCCGGGAGCATCGAGTACTCGGCGGTCACCCAGCCCCGACCCTTGCCCCGCAGCCACGGCGGGACCCGTTCCTCGACCGAGGCGGTGCACAGCACCCGCGTCTGGCCGAACTCGACGAGCACCGACCCCGCGGCGAACTGGGTGAAGTCGCGTGTGAACGCGAGGGTGCGCAGGTCGTCGGGCTCGCGCCCGTCACGTCGGATGCCCACGGAGTCTCCCGGGAAGGTGGATGGGGAGTCAGATGGTAGTGACGAGGCCCTGCAGAGCCAGGGTGACACCGCTGCCGAACGCCTCGCTGCCCTCTTCCGCCGCTTCGAGCTTGTCGATCATCGGCCAGAGGTGGGTGAGGATCAGCCGTTGGGCCCGGGCCTCGCGCGCCGCGGCGCCCGCCTGCTTGGCCGAGAGGTGGATCGGCGCCGGGATGTTCGCATGGAGGTACGTGGCCTCCGAGAGGACGAGGTCGGCACCGGGATCGAACGCGTCGACGCTCCAGTCGGGGCCGGTGTCGGCGGTGTAGATCATCCGCCGGCCGTCACACGTCGCCTCGACCGCGTACGTGGGCGGCGGGTGGTCGGTGCGCGAGAACCTGAGGTCGACGTCGCCGACCGAGGCGGTGTCGCCGTCGCCGATGACGCACCAGTCGAAGGTGTTGCCCCAGTCGGACACCAGCGAGAGCAGGAACTTCTCCAGGCCCTCGGGCGCGTACACGGGGACGTTCTCACGACCGAGCCCGTAGCGCAGCAGGACGTGGAGCCCGTAGATGTCGACGCAGTGGTCGGGGTGCCCGTGGGTGAGCACCACCGCGGTGAGGTCCTCGGCCGAGACGTGCTCCTGCAGGTGCCCGAACGTGCCGTTGCCGCAGTCGACCCAGACCGTGGACTCTCCGCCGCGCACCAGGTAGCCGCTGCACGCCGCGCCGCCCGCGCCGCCGTACGACCCCGAGCATCCCAATACGGTCAGTTCCACTGATCAGCCCCAGTGCCACGGCTCGACTGAGGCCACCTCGGGACCGAGGAACCGCACTCCGAGCGTCCGGAAAGTATCGACCGGCCCCGAGGTGAAGAAAACGTGCCTCGGGTCACTCGGGGACCCGGAGGTCAACATCCCTTGTGAGGTCAACAGATCTCGCACTGCGAACGCCGTCTCGTCTGCGCTCGATACCAGCACGACGTTCCTGCCCATCACGTCGCCGATGGTACGGGCGAGCAGCGGATAGTGCGTGCATCCGAGCACCAGTGTGTCCACCGTCGCTTCGCGGACCGGGGCCAGGAGCCGTTCCGCCAACACGTGCACCTGGTCGGAATCGACGTCCCCGGCCTCGACGAACTCCACGAATCCGGGGCACGCGGCGCAGGTGACGTCGATGTCGTCGGTCGCCAGCCGCTGGTAGGCGCCGGAGGCGATCGTGCCGACGGTGCCGATCACCCCGATGCGGCCGGAACGGGTGACGCGGGCGGCGGCTCGGAGGCCCGGCTCGATCACCCCGACCACCGGGATGTCGAGCCGGTCCCGCAGCACGTCGAGGGCGGCGGCGGCCGCGCTGTTGCACGCCACCACCAGGGCCTTGACCTCGTGGCCGAGGAGGACGTCGGTGATCTCGAGCGCGTGCGCGAGCACCTCGCCCTGCGGCTTGGGTCCGTACGGGAAGCGGCCGGTGTCGCCGAAGTACACGACGCGTTCGTCGGGCAGGAGGTCGATGAGCGCGCGCAGCACGGTCAGGCCACCGAGCCCGGAGTCGAACACGCCGATCGGCCCCTCGTTCATGGCGTGGCGGCCCGGTGCAGCCGGTCCGCGACCGCGGCCGCCAGGCCGTCGGGACCGACAGGGACGACCGCGAGCACGAGGTCGAGCGACTGCGCATCGGCGTCGCGCAGCATGCGGTACAGGTCGTGTGCGTACGTCGCGGCATCCGCCGGTGCGCCGAGGGCCACGACGCCCGGCAGCGTCGGGCTCGGCGCCGATCACCCCGACGCGCTCACCGTCGTCGAGCGCAGCGGTGACACGGGCCGCGAGCGCGCTCCCGTCGACCACCTCGACGCGAGCACGGGGCGCGTAGTGCGACGCCAGCGTGCCCGGGGCGCGCACCTCGCCTGCGTTCAGGATCGGTACCGGTGCACCGAGCAGGTCCTCGACCTGCTCGCGGGAGACGCCACCGAGCCGGGCGATGGCGGGGTGCGCACCCGAGCAGTCGACGATGGTCGACTCCACCCCGACACGGCACGGTCCGCCGTCGAGCACGAGGTCGACGTCGGCACCCAGATCGGCGCGGACGTCGGCGGCGGTCGTCGGGCTCACGCGCCCGAACCGGTTCGCCGAGGGGGCGGCCACTCCCCCGCCGAACGCGCGCAGCAACTCGAGCGCGAGCGGTTGGTCGGGGACGCGGAGACCGACCGTCGCGAGCCCCCCGGTCACCGCGTCGGGGACCCGCGCCGCCCGCGGCACGATCACGGTCAGCGGGCCGGGCCAGCACGAGGCGGCAAGCACGCGCGCAGCTTCGGGGACGCGCGCCGCCCACTCGTCGAGCTGCGCGGCGTCACCGAGGTGCACGATGACCGGATGGTCGACCGGGCGACCCTTCACCGCGAACAGTCGGTGCACCGCGTCGACGGAGGACGCGTCCGCCCCGAGCCCGTACACGGTCTCGGTCGGGAACGCGACCAGCCCACCGGCCCGCAGCACGGCGACCGCGCGTGACCGGTGACGCTCGTGCTCACCAGTAGTTGATGCGGGTGGCCCGCTCGACGACCTCGTCGAGGTCGTCGGTCCACGCTCCCGACGAGAGGTACTTCCACCCCGCGTCGGGGAGGAGCGTCACGATGGTGCCCGACTCCATCGCGCGCCGCCATCTTCGCCGCGCCCGCGACCGCCGCGCCCGACGACACCCCGGCGAACACGCCGCAGTCGTCGAGCAGGCGCCGCAGCCACTCGATGGACTCGCGCGGTCGCACGATGAACTTCCGGTCGAGGATGTCGGGGTCGAAGATCGGCGGGACGAAGCCGTCGTCGAGCGACCGCAGGCCCTGTACCAGCTCGCCCGCCGGCGGCTCGACCGCGACGACCTGCACCGCCGGCTTCTGCTCCTTCAGGTACCGGCCGACGCCCATCAGCGTGCCGCTGGTGCCGAGGCCGGCCACGAACACGTCGACCTCGGGGCAGTCGCGCCAGATCTCGGGGCCGGTGCCCTCGTAGTGCGCGAGCGGGTTGGCCGGGTTGCCGTACTGGAAGAGCCGCACCAGCGACGGGTCGTCGGCGCCGAGCTTCTCCGACATCCGGATGGCCCCGTTGCTCCCCTCGTCGGGAGGCGACAGCACGATCTCCGCGCCGAAGATCTCGAGCAGCTGACGCCGTTCGATCGACACGTTCTCGGGCATCACCACGCGCAGTCGGTAGCCCCGCAGCCGCGCCACCATCGCCAGGCCGATGCCGGTGTTCCCCGACGACGGCTCGAGGATGGTGTCGCCGGGATGCAGCTCGCCGGCCTCCTCGGCCAGCTCGATCATCTTGAGCGCGATGCGGTCCTTCGACGAGCCACCCGGGTTCTGCCCTTCGAGCTTGGCGAAGATCCGGACGTCGGGGTTCGGGGACAGCGCGTGCACCCCGACGAGGGGGGTGTCACCGATGACCCCGAGGATGTTCTCGTGGCGCATGACAGGACGGCGGGAGCCGGTCGGGACCGGCCTCAGCCTCCCGCCACCGCGGGCAGGATCGAGATCACGTCGCCGTCGGTGACCTTGGTGTCGAGCTGGTCGAGGTACCGGATGTCGTCGTCGTTGCAGTACACGTTGACGAACTTGTGCAGCCCGCCCTGGTCGTCGACCAGCTGCCCCGCGAGCCCCGGATACCGGTTCGTGACCTCGGCGAAGACCTCGCCCACCGTCGCGCCCTCGACCGCGACCGACGACGCGCCGTCGGCCTGGGGGCGCAGCAGAGTGGGCAGGCGGACTTCTACGGCCATCACGCCATCCTACAAGTCCGACCGTCCGGGTCGGGATTGCCCGCGGATCACGGTCCGTCGCGGGCCGGGGATCGTCGCCCGCGTCGGAGCCGCTGCGGTGTCACTCGCACGGAGGTCACGGTGCCGTCGGGGTCGCGTCCGATTCGCCACCCTCCCTCGTGGTGCTCCACGTGATGTCGACGGCAGAGGAGCACCAAGTTCTCCTCGCTCGTGTGGCCACCGTCGAGCCAGTGCCGGATGTGGTGGACGTCGCACCACTTCGCCGGCGTCCGACAACCACCGACCTGGCAGTACCGGTCGCGCAGCATCACCGCCCGCCGGAGCGCCGGGCTCACGACCCTCGTGCTGCGGCCCAGGTCGAGAACCCGGGACTCACCGGCCATCACGATCCGGGTGACACTGGCGTCACAGGCCAGGCGCTCGGCCACGACGCGACCGATCGGCCCGTAGCCCTCCAGATCGCAGCGGGTTCGGCACGGGTCGCTCACCGTTCCACCGAGAAGTGCCGGTCCGTCGAAGACGAGGCCGACGTTGGGCGGCACCGTGCCGCCCCGGTGCTCGTCGTCGAGTGTTGCCTCCGCCATCATCACGAACGCGTCCGCGTAGCGAGTCGACAACGGCCGCGCGGTGGGATCCGACGACGCGTCCGGTGGTGAAAGTGCGTCGAGCGCATTGATGACCGTGGCGGCGCCCACCGGATCGAGGAACCCGTCGATGCGAGCGCCACCGATGGTCGGCGAGACGTGGAGGTACCGCTGCTCGTACGCCGACGCGGCGTCGAGCGCGGCGAGCTCGTCGTCGGCCAGCGCGCGCCAGCGACGCCCCACGGTCACGAGGTCGTCGGGATTCATCGACCGTGCCGCGTCGAGCAGCACTTCCTCGTGCTCCGGGTACAACTGCTCGCGACGCCTCACGGTGGCGGCGAGCACCTCCACATGGGCAGCAGTCACCGCGCCGTCAGCGAGCGCCCGCGCGGTCCTTTCGTGCCCGTGCACCAGCCGCGCGGTCCGGCACAACCGCGCTGCCGCCGGCCGCGTCGTCGAAGTGTGTTCCACCAGCCAGGCTGCGGCGGACGTGGCGCCATCGCCCGCCCACGCCCGCCGCGCATCCCAGACGCCGACCACCGCAGTCAGCCGAGCCTGCGCGCGCTCCACCTCGGCCGCTCGCTCCGTGACCTCCGCCGCAAGGGCGGCGTCGGACCACGACGAGAGGTCAGGCACTGACGCGTTCCTCGTGGAGCTCGCGCAACGACCACATCCGCTCGCCTCGCCACACGTGGCAATCGAGCAGCGGGAGGCCCGCACGTCTCGCGTGGGCCTGGAGGTCACGGAACACGGCGATCTCGTGGGCGCTCGGAACCGGAGCCGCCCCCGCCGGGAGGACCAGCAGGGTCACGGAGTGAGCGGCCAGCTCGTCGGCGAGGCCGACGAGCTCCCAGACCTTCATCCAGGACAGCGCCCGGTGCTGCGGGTTGGCGGCCATGCCGCAGGGGTGACCGTCGACGCCGTACCCGACGACGATCAGCCCCTCGAAGGGGCGGTCGACGGACAACCGCCGGAGCTCGAGGATGAGCTGCCGCGCATCCGAGACCCGTGCCCGCAGGGTCGCCATCGCGCACCTCCCCACATCGGAACCAGCGGGGGGAAGCAACGTGGGGAAGCTACGAAGACAACCCTACGACGGGGGTGTGACAGTCATCCGACCGCGACCGGGACCTCGGTGATGGTCTCGTCGCGGATCTGGAAGGCGCGGAGCACCGGCTCGCCGTGCTTGAGGCTCACGATCACGTACCACCACGCGGGATCGACGGCCTGGCGGACGTCGGTCGGCGACGGGTAGGCGTCGGTGTGCGTGTGGGAGTGCCAGACGCCGATGATCTCGTCGCCACGCTCCTCGGCGTCGCGCATCGCCCGGAGGTAGTCGCGGGAGTCGACGGTGTAGGTGCGCGCCGAGCGGTCGGAGTTCAGGCACGGGTACGTCGCGCTCGACCTCACCGGTGGCGACGGTCGTCCCCGCCTCCAGCGGGCCGGCGAGCAGTCCGCACGCCTCGTCGGGAAAGCCGTCGAAGCAGTGCGAGATCACCGTCTCGTACTGCGCGTGGGAGAGCCGCAGGTTCGGCGCGTCGTCGGCCTCGGCCATCGGCGCAATCTAACGGACGGCCGTGACCACCCAGGTGCTGGCGCCGAGCGCGACGCCGTCGTCGGACTCGTGCTCCGCCATCAGCGCGCGGAGCGCGTCGATGGCGCGCCGCGTCTCGTCGGCGTCGAGCCCGTCGAGCGCCGCGCTCAGCATTCCGATCTCGCGTGCCATCGCCACGGCCGCCTCGACATCGGCGCCGAAGCGGTACGGCACGTCGACCTCGGTGTGCACGACCTCCTGGAACCCCGCCGACTCCAGGATCGCTCGCGTGCGCTCGGGGTCGGCGAGGCCGAAGGGCCCGGGCCCATCGGGCGGCGGGTCCGGCAGCGAGCGACCGAGCGCCAGGGCGTCGCGCGACATCCGCATCCAGTCGTTCCGCGCCAACGTCTGCCACACGATCGCCACGAACCGCCCACCCGGCTCCAACGCGCGCGGCGAGGTTCGTGAACGCGGCGACGGGATCGGCGAAGAACATCACGCCGAAGCGGCTCACGACCAGGTCGAACGACGCCGGCGCGAACTCGTGCACCTGGGCATCCGCCTGCACGAACTCGACGTTGGTGATCCCCTGTTCGGCGGCGCGCGAACGGGCCCGCGCGAGCATCGCGGCCGACAGGTCGACTCCCACCGCGTGGCCGGCGACCGCGGCCTGTGCGCACAGGCGCGTCGTCTCCCCGCATCCGCAGCCGACGTCGAGCACGCGATCGGTGGCGCGCACCGCGGCCGCCGCGAGCAGCGCGTCCGTGTAGGGCTGCAGCGCCTCGTTCTGGTGCTCCTCCCGGGCGACCCACGCGTCACCCGACGGACCGTCCCACGCGGCGGCCTGGTCGACGTTGGCGATCTCGGGCATCGACGAACCCTACGCTTCCCGCGCCGCGTGGATGATCCACGCGGCAGAGCCGAAGAACACACCATCCACGGTGTCGTGCGCGTCGACGGTCGCGCGCAGCTCGTCGAGCGCTCGCGCGGTGTCGTCGGCATCGAGTCCCTCGAGCAGCCCGCGCACCGGTCCGATGTTGCGCGCAAAGGCGAACGCGTCGTCCGCGTCCGCACCCAAGCGGAACGGGACCTCGACCTCGGAGAACGAGACATTCGCGAAGCCGGCGGTCTCCAGGATCGAGCGCGCGGCATCGGGATCGGCGAGCCCGAAGGGCCCCGGTGCACCGATCGGTGGCTCGGGGAGCGTGCGTCCGACCGCGAGCGCCTGGCGCACGGCGGTGAGCCACTCGTTGCGACGAAGCTCCTGCCAGACCATGAGCGCCAGCCGGCCGTCGGGCGCCATCCCTCGCGCGACGTTCCGGAACGCGGCCACCGGGTCGCCGAAGAACATGACGCCGAACCGGCTGACGACGAGGTCGAACCGGTGAGCGTCGAGCGGGTGCACCTGCGCGTCGGCGTGCTCGAAGGTGGCATTGTGGAGCCCCGCTTCCGTGGCACGCCGCCGGGCGCGCGCCAACATCGCCGTCGACAGGTCGAGACCGAGCGCATCACCATCGGGCGCGAGCCGCGCGCACGCCCGCGTGATCTCGCCACACCCACAACCGACGTCGAGCACGTGCTCGCTCGGGTCCACCGCCGCCGCCATGAGCAACTGCTCGGTGTGGGCGACCAGGGGCGAGATCCTGGTGTTCCTCACGCTCCACCCAGGAGTCGCCTTCGGCGCCGTCCCACGCCTTCGCCTGGTCGGCGTTCACGATTTCCGGCACCCGACCACCTCCCCGTGCACGGTACCGTGCTGCCGGTGAGCAGGCGCGGCGACCAGCTGGTCATCACCAATCGCAAGGCGAGGCACGACTACCTCGTGCTCGACACGTGGGAGTGCGGGATCATGCTCGCCGGCCCCGAGGTGAAGTCCGTGCGCGAGGGCCGCGCCAACCTGCAGGACTCCTACGCCCGGGTCGAGGACGACGAGGTCTGGCTCTACGGCATGCACGTGTCGCCCTACTCGTACTCCCGCATGGATCTCGACCCCGTGCGCAAGCGCAAGCTCCTGCTGCACCGCAAGGAGATCATCGCACTCGAGCGCGGCACCGCCGAGAAGGGGCACACGCTCGTGCCGTTGCGCGTGTACTTCAAGGACGGTCGGGCGAAGGTCGAGCTCGCGCTGGCCCGCGGCAAGCGCGCCTACGACAAGCGCCAGGCCCTCGCCGAGCGCGACGCCAAGCGCGAGGCCGAGCGGGCCATGAAGGGCATCCGCGAGTAACCGCCGTTACGGACGCCGGTACGCGTAGATCGCCAGCGGCGCGAACACCGCGGTGATCGCCGCGCACCAGATGAACGACGTCAGCACGTAGTGCCCGGTCGAGTGCTCGACCAGCGCCGCGCCCGTGCTGCCGTCCATCAGACCTCGCATGGCGTTGCACACCTGGCTCAACGGCTGGTTGCGCGCGATCGGCTGGAGCCATCCCGGCAGCGTGTCGACCAGGATCACCGACGACGACACGAACACCATGATGAAGAACGGCGTCGATGCGGCCTGGGCGGTCTCGGTGTCCCGCACGAACAGCCCGATGGCCGCGAACACCCAGAACATGGCGAAGCCCCAGGCCAGCGCGATCACGTAGGCCAGCACGATGCCGCCGAAGCTGCCGTGGAAGCTGAACCCGACCGCGATGCCGACGACGGTCACGATCGCGAGCAGCGCGGCCTGGCGCAGCAGGTCGGCGATGGCGCGCCCACCGACCACGGCCGAGCGCGCCATCGGCAGTGCGCGGAACCGGTCGATGAGACCGGACTTCGAGTCCTCGGCGAAGAAGATGCTCACGCCGAAGCCGTCGAAGATGGCGATCTGCGCGAGGTAGCCGGGAATGAGGTACTCGACGAACGTGAGCCCGGGAACCTCGATCGATCCGCCGAACACGTAGACGAAGAGGAGCAGGAACATCACCGTCTGGACGACGCTGAACACGAGCAGCTGCGGTGTGCGCAACAGGTGCTTGATGTTGCGGCCGGCGATCACCTTGGCGTCGGCGAGCGCCGCCCCGCGGGGCAGACGGTTCGAGACCTGGACGTCGGGGGTCGTGGTCGTAGTGGTCATTCGGGGTCCTCCGGGGCTGCGGTGCCGTCGGTCGTGGTGTGGCCGGTGAGCGCGAAGAAGACGTCGTCGAGCGACGGCCGGCGCAGGGTGATGTCGACCACCTTGATGTGCTCGTCGTCGAGCCGGCGGACGGCTTCCACCAGGCTCGACGCGCCCCCGTCGACCGCGAGCGACACCTTGCGCGCCTCGCGGTCGATGCCCGGCTTCTCGGTGCCGACGCCGACGAGGAGCTCGCCCACCCGCTCGAGCGCACCGTCCTCGACGGTCACGTCGAGCACGTCGGTGGCGAGCCCCTGCTTCAACTCGGTCGGGGTGCCGTGCGCGATCACCACGCCGTGGTCGATGACGACGACGTCCTCGGCCAACTGGTCGGCCTCCTCGAGGTACTGCGTGGTCAGGAGGATGGTGGCGCCCTCGTTCACCAGCTCGCGCAGGTAGACCCAGAGGTCGAGCCGGTTGGCCGGGTCGAGCCCGGTCGTCGGTTCGTCGAGCAGGAGCACGCGCGGGTGCGCCACGAGCCCGGCGCCGAGGTCGACGCGGCGCCGCATGCCGCCCGAGTACGTCTTCAGCGGACGGTCGGCGGCGTCGGTGAGCGACACCCGTTCGAGCACCTCGGCGGCGCGCTCCGCCGCCAGCTTCTTCGACAGGCGCGACAGGCGCCCCACCATCTCGAGGTTCTCGCGGCCGGTCAGGGTCTCGTCGACCGCCGCGTACTGCCCGGCGGTGCCGATGCAGCGGCGGACCGCGGTCGGTTGCTCCACGACGTCGAAGCCCGCGACCCGCGCGGTGCCGGCATCGGGTTCGAGCAACGTCGACAGGATGCGGACCAGCGTGGTCTTGCCCGCACCGTTCGGTCCGAGCAGCGCGACGACGCCGCCTTCGGGCACCGCGAGGTCGACGCCGGCAAGGGCCTGGGTGTCGCCGAACGACCGGGCGATGCCTTCGACTTCCACGATCGAGCTCATGGTTCCTGCTCTCCTCCGGTGTCGTGGACGTCCTTCCAGAACGTCACGCCGTCCAGTGATTCAGACTCGATGTCGGCTGCGAGTTGTTCGGTGAACGCGCAATCGGCATCGACCATCGCCCGCTCGTAGTCCATCTCGACGAGGAACACACGGGGCACGCCGTTGCGCGTCGCGGCCTCGACGATCGCGTCGAGCTCCGACAGCCGCGACTGCAACGCGGCGATGCGTTCGCGCAGGAGGGCGACGACCCGCGGCGGAGGCAGGACCCCCATCAGCGACAGCCCGGCCTCGAACTGGGGGAACTCCTTGGCCGACCGTCCCAGCAGCTCCGCCATCCACTCGTCGATCTCGGCCCGGCCGTCGTCGGTGATGCGGTAGACGGTGCGTTCGGGCCGGCGGCCTTCGCGCACCACCTCGTGCTCCTCGACCAGTCCCCGCTTCAGCAGGCTCTCGACCACGCCGTACAGCGATCCGTAGTTCAGGCGGATGCTCTGGTCCTGGCCGCGGGTGCGCATGGTCGCGGCCATCTCGTACGGGTGCATCGGCTGCTCGGTCAGACAGGCGAGCACGGCGAGGGCGAGCGGGTTGGAGCGATGACGGGGCATGGGCGTTTACCTCCGAATACTCGGAACAGAGTATACGAGTCGGGGTATATATGCAACCCCTGCCCGGCCGGGGTCCCCCGCCGGTACGATGGGCGGGTCGCGCCACCCACACGCACCGGTGCGGCACTTGACATGGGGGTGCGTGGCTTCGATTTCGGACGATCGAGGTGGGGGAAGCGAGCCGACGTCGCCGGAACGTCGTGAAAGAGCCGGCACAACAGCAGAAATGCCAACACTGACGAGGGCAACCTCGCACTCGCGGCCTAGTACCAACTAGACAGCGCGTCCCTCCCGGCCCAGCCGCTCGGCCGGAACCGGGGCGCCATCAAGAGCGGCTCACCGTCGGGAATCGCCTCAGGGCCCGGCGGGACACTTCACTGAGGCTGGGGTCGCCGTCCGCCGCCGGTGAGTGGCGGAGACCCGAGATCTCTTCCCGGATGCGCTCGGAGAAGCCCCACTGACATCCCGGAAGACGCGGGTTCGACTCCCGCCACCTCCAAGAGTGCTCGCCCCGCAGCGAGCATTGTTGGAGGTGCACCACGACCCTCGCCCACGTATCGCTCGAGGATCTCGACAGCCCAGGCGATCGCGTCGCTGACTCGAATGCCGGCTGGTTGTGGGTCTCGTCCAGAGCTCCAGATTCTCAGGCCGATTGTCGTCGCGGACGCCATTTCGGTGATGAACCGATTCCCCCGGTTCCAGGTATCGCCCGAGCAACTGCTCAGCCACCAGAATGTGCTCGAACACGTAGGGCGACGTCTTCACGCGAGGGTGCCCGGGCACGCGCATCGTCATCGCATGGATGACCAGATCCCGTTCGTCGTCGCCGCGAACCAAGGTGATGTCCTCGAGCGGGGTGCCGGTGCGGCTTGGCCCGAGGTACAGACGCAGGTCACCGTCGAGATCGTCGATCGCCTTTGCGTTCGCGCCTCGTGATCGATGTCGTCGCTCTCGACGCCAGCTCGGTCGGGCGAGGACGGCCCGCAACGAGCCGTTCACGTTGACGTGGTGGCGTTGTCGTCCGACGTTGATCCGCCGGTCACCTTCGCCGTCGACACTCGCGGTCAGATCCGAGACATGGAGGCCCCGGCATGTTCCGTAGTGTCCCTACCGACGATGAACTGACGCAGGTGCCGCTCTTCGCTGACCTCTCCAGGAAGCAGCTCGGCCTCGCGTCACGGCTCTCAACACCCCTTGACCTGCCCTCCGGTCACGTCCTCGCGCGCCAAGGCAGTGTCGGAGCCGAGTTCTTCATCGTGCTCCAAGGCCACGTCGACGTCGTCCAAAGTGGCGACCTCGTTGCCACCCGAGGACCAGGGTCCCCGCTCGGCGAAATAGCGCTGCTCGACGCACGACTTCGCACGGCAACCCTCATCGCCCAAACACCGGTGCACGGCGAGTCGCGAGCCAACGAGAATTTGCTGGCCTCCTCGCCGGAGTGCCCCAGATTTGCCACCGATTGCGTGCGATTGCGCTCGAGCGACTCGCCGCCTAACCCTTCAGAGAAGGCATGCTCACGGCACACGGCATTAGCTCTCGACTTGGCTTCCCCCGCAAACCCGACGTACTCATCGGATGGGGAGATGGCGAGCAGCCCCGAAGAGGATCTAGGTGTGCACGTCACAGCCTTCAGGCGTTGATCTGCCGATCCCTCACGCTCCTTGGGAGCGTCTGGTCGAGCTACCTGCTTGCGATGAGCAGCGCAGCACTGCCGGTTGTCGATCCGATCCGGCGACCGCACCTCGCAGTCGCCGATCCGGCGTTTCGTAACCGCGCGCTGCTCAACTACCTGCGCGGTCGGTGAGGTTCCCGACCCTCGACGTACTCATCGCCTGCAACGAAGCGGTCCGAGCACCCGACGAGGTGTCACCGAGCGCATGCGAAGGTGCGGTCCCTGAAGGTCCAGTGGCGAGCACTGCCACCACCACGTCGCGGCCGCTGTGGCTACCCGGTGAAGCGGGGCGTGAGTGCAGCCGCCGGCGCAGCAGGAGGGGCAGCGGCAGGTACCGGGGCGAGCACGATGCTGATTCCGGTCACGTCGCCCGCGGTCGCGTCGACCGGTTGGTCGGCGGGTTCGAAGCCCGGCGGTGGCGTCACGTGGATGATGTAGTCGCCGGTGGTCGCGCCGCTGAACGAGAAGTCGCCTTGCGTGTCGGTGGTGGTGGTGATCGTCCCGCCGGCGGGGTCTTCGAGGATCACGGGCGTGTCGGGTACCGGTGCGGGTGTCCCGGACGGTCCGGTCGGTGCCTGGACCGTTCCGCTCAGGGTGACGAGGTTGGCGGCGAACCAGATCTGGTAGCTCGGGATTCCGGTCAGCAGCGTGGACGTGAACGTCAGGGTCCTGACCGGGCTCGACGGCAGGAACCATCCCGACGCGCCATTGGTGTCGGGCCCATTGCCCTGCAACGTCGACGTCGACGGGACCCACGTCGGGACGTCGGACTGGGCACCACCGCACGCGCCCGGGATCGGCGCAGGGAGGCAGGAGTTGAAGCCGTTCTGGAACCCCACGCCCGACACCGGGACCGCGCTCCCATCGGGGCCGGTGGCGGTCACGGTCACCGCTTCGGCGTCGACGTCACCGAGCGCGAATCCCCAGCCCGACTGCGGGGTCGGCGACGAGAACGTGAAGGTCGTCGTCGACGGTGTGTTGCCGGCCGCCAGGCGAGGGCTCAGGTAGACATGGCCTTGCGACGAGCCGAACGCCGCGCCGAACGGCGTCGCGGGGTTGAGGAACGCGCTCGCACCCGAAGGCAGAGTCGGGCTGTTGCTGTTCGTCGTGAAGGTAGCGGGCGCCAATGTCATCGCACCGGGGATGCTCATCGTCCCCGACCACGAAGGATTTGCACCGCTGAGCGTCCAATCGGCATACACACCTACCGGTGGCGCCGCGACCGCATCCGGTGCCGCCACCAGGCCCAAGCTGCAGCACGCGGCGACGAGCGCGACGACTCCACGCCAGAGAGTTCGGCCCACGCATCAACGCTAACCGGCCGGGCAGGCTGGTCGACGTGGCGTTCAGGGAGCGAGCTCGGCGCGGACCCGGCGCTCCACGAAGACGGGGACGAACTGGCGTATCGCCGTGTCGTGGAACGCGCCGAAGTTGCGCCGGACCCGGCTGCGGAGCGCGTCCCGGGGGTTGGCGTCACCGAGGCGGCGCTCCAGACGTTCGACCACGTCTTCCACGTCGTCGGTTTCGTCGATGATCGGCACGAGGACCTCCCTGCATCAGGAGGCGTCGAGCCCGAAAGGGCGACGACCGCTCCGTCGTCCAGCCCGAACCAAGCGTCTCGAGGGTGCCGACGCCAACGGCGCCTCCACGGAGCGTACCGCTCGCCCGCATCGACGTACGTCGCTCGACGAACTGTTGGTCTGGTGTTCACCCGCACACGAGACCGGCCTGGTCACGTCGAGTCGATCGGTACCCTTGCCACACACCCGAGTCGAGGACGGACATTGATCGTCGATTGCGCCGCCTACCGGAACGGGAAGCGCGCCACCGGGACGCTCTCGTTGGCCGACGTCCCGGAGTGGCTCGAACAACCGGACGCGTTCGTGTGGCTCGGGTTGCGCATGCCGGACGCGCAGGAGATGAAGCACGTCGCGAACACCTTCGGGCTCTTCGACCTCGACTGCGACGCGGCCGTCGCCCCGCACGATCGACCGGTCGTGACCGACGCCGGCGACGCGACCTGGCTCGTGCTCCGGACCGCCGAGTACAACGACAAGCTCGAGGCCGTGATGCTCGGCGAGCTCTCGGTGCTCTACACCGACCGATTCGTCGTGACCGTCCGCTACGGCCAGGCCAGCCCCCTCGACGGCGTGCGGCGTGAGCTCGAGTGTGACCCGGACGAGCTGAGCCTCGGCGTGGGCGCGGTGCTGTCGGCGATCGTGCTCCGTGTCGTGGACGACTACCGGCCCGCGCTCGACGGGTTCGAGCGCGACGTGCTCGAGGTCGAGCGCGACGTCTTCGCCGACACGCGTAGCCGCCCCGTCAAGCGGCTGTACCTCCTGAAACGACAGGTGCTCGAGCTGCTGGTCGTCACCGACGCGCTCCACGACCCGCTGACGCGGATCGCACGTACCGGGACCTTGGCGCAGGACCCGGAGATCCAGAGCCAGCTCCAGCTGGCGATCGACCAGCTCAGCCGCGTCGTCACGCGGACCCGGACGTTGTCGGACCTCATCACCACCGCGATCGACGCGAACCTGACGCAGGTGTCGCTCCAACAGAACGAAGACATGCGCAAGATCAGCGCGTGGGTCGCGATCGCGGCGGTGCCCACCATGATCGCGGGCATCTACGGCATGAACTTCGAGGAGCTCCCCGAGCTGCAGTGGGACTACGGCTATCCCGCCGTGCTCCTGGTCATGGGTGCGATCTGCGGTCTCCTCTATCGCGCGTTCCGCCGCAGCGGTTGGCTCTGAAAACGGCGCGCGAGCATGCGTGAGACAATGCTCACCGGAGCAACTTCGCATCCCGCCGCGATCCGCAGAGCCCGAGAGGCGGATCCCATGAGCACGACGGCCGAGACGCCGGCGCCCTCCGACGTCCGTGCGCTGTGGGTGCGGGCCGAGACGATCCACGCGGTCACGTACTTCGCCGACGAGTCGCACGCGGCGGCCAACTCGTGCGGGATGAAGGGCTTCTGGATGGGCTACTTCGGCTTCCGCGCCGCGCCTCTTGGCGCGGTCGGCGCCGACGTGATCGTCGAGGGCTTCTTCAGCTTCGCTCCCCGCAAGGTCGAGCGCGCCATCCCCGACGCCTGGTCGTTCGCCACCCCCGAGTCGCTCGTGCGCGCCCGATCTCGCGCGGCCATGCACGCGCTGCGCTCGGCGTGCCCGGAGGTCGACGAGATCGCGGCCGAGGTGGTGGGTCCCGTCCGTGACGCGGTGACGTCGGCCGCCGCCGACGCGACGCCGTCCGCTCTACACCGCGAACCGGGCCGTGGAACCGCCCGACGACCCGGTCGCCGAGCTGTGGCAACACTGCACGACGCTCCGGGAACACCGCGGCGACGGGCACGTGACCGCTCTCCGGCGCGCGCGGCTCGACGGCTGCGAGGCACTCGTGCTGTTCGCGGCCGACGGGGTCGTCCCCGCCGAGCGCCTGCGCGAGGTCCGCGGATGGACCGACGAAGAATGGGAGGCCGCGCGGGCACGTCTCCGCGACCGCGACCTCGTCGACGACGGCGGCGCGATCACCGACGCCGGTCGCAACCTCCGCGTGATGGTCGAACGCGCCACCGACGCCGCGGCGCGGGTGCTCTTCGCCGCCGCGGCGCCCGACGCCGTCGCCGACCTCACCGTGCGACTCGATCCGTTGGCCCGGGCGGTCGCCGACAGCGGGCTCCTCCCCTACCCCAACCCGATCGGCGTGCCGCCGCCGGAATAATCTCCGCGTCCGGAACCAGTCGAATGGGGCATCGTGGCGGGCTTCGAACCGAGTCCAGATCTCGTTGAGCACGACCTCGCCGAGGTGATCCTCGTCGCGCGAGGCATCGCGTCCGCGGTGGCGCCCGAGACCGGGCTCACCGACGTGCAGGCCGACCTCCTCCAGGCCATCGCCAACGCCCTCACCGGGCACACGGTCGACTACCGGTCGTTGGAGCCGTTGGGCCCGGACGGCCTCGCCGACGTGCTGGCCGGGCGCGACCTCGACTACCGGCAACGGATCGTGCACCACATGGTGCTCGGCGAGCTCGTGTTGCGGCCGATCCCGACGGTCGTGGCCCATCGGGTCGCGAAGTACGCGGAAGCGCTCGGCGTGCAGGACGACTTCGTGCGGGTCGCGCGCCGGTACGCGCAGGGCGCTTATGGCCTGGCGTGGATGGACCTCCAGCGCAGCGGTTTCGTCGAGCACGTCCGCGACGCCGGTGACGGGGCCCCGACCGGCCGCGGCGCACCGACCGCATTCGAGCCTCCGCAGCCCGATCCGGTGCTCGCGGCGCGCTGGAGGGCGTTCGAGGAGCTCCCGCCCGAGTCGCTCGGGCGTCGCGTGTGGGAGATGTACGTCGGCCGCGGCTTCGAGCTGCCGGGCACCCCCGGTGGCGCGCACGAATACCTCGCCCAGCACGACTTCGTGCACGTCCTCGCCGACTACGGGACGAACCTCAAGGGGGAGTTGGAGGTCTTCGCGTTCATCGGACGGGCCGACCCCGATCCGAAGGGCTTCGCGTGGTTGGCCACCCTGACCGGGCTCTTCGAGACCGGTTACATCACGAGCACCGGCTTCTTCGACCGCGACGTGCGGGAACGCGTGATCCAGGCGCCCGGCATGCACCTCCGGGTCGCCGATGCGATCCGACGGGGCAAGGTGGTGTGCCGGCGCACCGAGCAGGACCTCTTCACCGTCGACTACTACGAGCTGGCGCACCGGCCCGTGGCCGACGTCCGCGAGCTGTTGGGGGTCCCCGCGAAGTCGGGCAGCGCCATCGACGGGGGCTCCGTCGGCGTGTTCGACCTCGCGGGCATGTCCGAGAGCCAGCGCCAGTTCGCCGAGCAACTGCCGGAAGGTACGGGATGAACAAGAATTTCAGTCAGACCATCGCGGTCCGCTCCCAGGATCCCGAGAAGCTCCTCGAGCTGCTCGAACAGTGGGACATCGACCAGGCCGCGACCGACATCATGGGTTACATGGGCATGCGCGTCCTCGCCGACCGCGAGGACCCCGGGCGCTATCTCATCGTCGCCGACTTCGGCATCGTCGACCCCGACGTCTCGGCTGCCGAAGAGGCGGCGCGGAACAACGCGCGTCCCGAGACCCAGGCGACCGCGGCACGGCTCCGGGCGCTGGTCGACGACGAGCCCGTGTACCACCACTACGACGAGCTGTACCGCACCGATCGCTGAGCCAGCCGCCGGTCCGGGTCAGAGCGCGGCACCACGCTCCTTGAGCTCGGTGATCTCCTCCCAGGAGCGGCCGAGCTCGACGAGCACCTCCTCGGTATGCTCGCCGTGGTCGGGGGCCCGGGTGAGCGTGAGCGGCGTGCCATCGAACTGCGCGGGGCTCGCCACGAGCGGGAACGATCCCCCCGGTCGATCCACGTCGACGAGCATGTCGTTGGCGACAACCTGGGGGTCACGACTCGCTTCCGAGGCGGTCTGCACGACCATCCACGGCGTCGTCAGCGCACCGAGCCGATCCTGCCATTCCGCGAGTGTCCGACTGGCGAAGATCTGGTCGATGACCTCGACGCACTCGGCCGCGTGCGCGAGACGCGAGACACCGGTAGCGAAGCGCGCGTCGTCGAGCAGGTCGCGACGATCGACCACTTCGCAGAAGTTCCCGAAGTGCCGTTCGGTCTGGATCCCCGAGAGGTAGATCTCGCGCCCGTCGCGAGTCGTGTAGACCGCGACGAGGGGATTCGGGGCGTCGGCGTGGCGGAACCGCGGAATGGTGTCGATCTCGTAGAGGCGGCTGGCGACGACACCGGGCGACAGGACCCACATGCCCGACGAGAGCAAGGACACGTCGACGACGGAACCTCGTCCGGTGCGCTCACGCCGGAACAGCGCCGCCGCGATACCTCCGGCCAGGAACGCGCCGGAAGCGAGGTCGCCGAAGGCGGGGCCGAGCAGCGGGACGAACTCGCTGGAAACCTGGCTGGCGGCGTGGCCGATCCCGCTCCGCGCCCAGAAGTCGGTGATGTCGTACCCGCCGCGATCGCGTTCGGGTCCCTTGTCGCCGTGGCCGGTGGCGCGGCCGTATACCAGCCGATCGTTGACCGCGAGCAGGTCCTCGGGGTCGACCCGGAATCGACGGCGTGCGTCGGGCAGCAGGTTCGTGAGGAACACGTCGGCCCCGGCCACCAGGTCGTGAAGCACCTGCTGACCCTCCGCGAGCGACACGTCGAGCCCGATGCAACGCTTGCCGCGGTTCAGGATCTCCCACATGAAGTGCACGCCGACGTCGCGTTCGGGGAGTCGCGCGATCGGTGTGCCCATCATCGGGTCGGCGACCCCGGGCGGCACGACCTTCACGACGTCGGCGCCCCAGTCGCTCAAGACCGCGGCCGCCGACGGCGCGAACGCGTACAGCGACAGCTCGACGACCGTGACGCCCTCGAGCAGGTCGTAACTCATGCTTCCCTGTCTATACGCCGAGGAGGCCGCGGAGGTTCGTGTCCGCGATCTTGAGTGCATCCGCCTCGGGCACGTCGGCGAGCGCCTTCTCCAGATAGGAGTGGTTGTGAGGCCAGAGCCCGTCGCCGTGCGGATAGTCGCCTTCCCACACGAGGTTGTCGACGGGGATGTCACCGAGGACGCGCAGCGCGAAGTGCTCGTCGACCAGGCACACGTACATGTGCTGCGCGAACAGCTGGCTCGGCGGAGTACCGCCCTTGGCGTACTGCCCGATCGCCGCGTTCGGCTGGATGCGGGGATCATGGAACGCCTTGTCGGCCCGCTCGACGATGTACGGGATCCAGCCGGCCCCACCCTCCGAGAGGATGACCTTGAGATCCGCAAAGCGATCGAGGATCCCGCTCATCAGCCAGTCGACGCCCGCCATCATGGAGTTGAGGCCGTTGAGGGTCACGAGGACGGTGGCGGGCGCGTCGTCCGACGTCGTCACCAGCCGTGACGAGCTCCCGATGTGCATGCACACCGGGACCTTGGCCTCGTTCGCGATCACCCAGAGCGGATCCCAGTGCTCCGTGTGTGCCGACGGCAGACCGAGCACCGTCGGGTTCTCGGAGAACGCGATCGCCTTCGCGCCTTTGGCGAGGACGCGGTCGAGCTCGGCCACGGCGGCGTCGATGTCGTGCAAGGGGAGGATCGCCGCACCGAACAGCCGCGACGGTTCCGTCGCGCACCACTCATCGAGCAGGTAGTCGTTGTACGTCTGGAGGCAGGCGAGCCCGAGCGCCGCGTCGGGCACGTTGAGATAGAACCGATGGCCGGCGAAGCGGGCGAAGTTGGGAAAGCACAGCTGCCCCCACACACCGTCGACGTCCATGTCCTTGATCCGCTCGTCCGGGTCGTAACAGCCCGGACGGATCTCGTCGAAACGCGCGGTGCCCGGCGCGGGCGGGTACCCGGCCTCGTCGAAGCCCGGGAGCGGGCGGCAGGAACCCATCGGGATGTACGTCAGCTCGCCCTGCCAGAGCCAGGCCTGGCGGCCGCCGACCTCGACGATCCGCGGGCAGTCGTCGCGGAAGCGAGCGGGCATCCGGTCGACCCAGAGGTCGGGCGGTTCGATGATGTGATCGTCGGCCGACATCAGCTTGGCGGTGGTGGGGAGCATGTACCTCCTAGCCGGTGACGCTCAGGTTGGACCGCACGAGCGGTATGACGTCCGCGGCGATGCGGTGGGCCATCTGGGTCGCATCCCCCGGGGTCGACGGGGCGACGACGACGTGGTGCGCACCCGCGTCGACGAACGCGTCGAGGCGGCGCGCGACATCCTCGGGCGTCCCGACCGCGGCCACCCGGTCGAGCATGCGGTCGACGTCTTGGCGGAACGTGCCGCCGAAGAACGCGGTCGCATCGGCGCGGGCCGCTGTCGGCGGCATCCTGACCCCCGGGTTAGTCATCTGACTAGAAAGTAGCGGGCAGCCCGCCCGAGGTCAAGATCGTCCCTACGATCACGGGATGGAATCGTCGAGACCCCGTGGCCGGGCGGAGGTGGTCGAGGCCGTGCTGGAGGCGGCGCGGACGCTCATCGCCGAGCAGGGACCGGGGGTGGGTCTGCGCGAGATCGCCGAGCGCGCCGATGTCGAATTTCGGGCTCATCTACCAGTACGTGGGCACCAAGGAGCGACTCGTCCGCGAGGTGTACGTTCGCGCCGCCCAGAACGCGGCGGAGCGTCTGGCCGGCGCCGAACACCTCGACGAAGCGCTCGCCCTCCTGATGACCTTTGGCGACGGCACCACGGCTCGACTCGTCGGTTGGGCGGCCCTCGAAGGTGCACGAACCGACGAGATGTTCCACGACTCCCCTGCCCTCGACGTGCTCGCGGAGCTCGTGGTCGCCGACGCCCACGCCGCAGGTCGCGCCGTCTCGATGGAGGACGCACGGGTGTTCGCGGCGCTCGCCATGGTGATCTCGCTCGGCTGGCGCCTGTTCGGGAGCACCGCGTTGGCTGCCGTGGGCCTCGACGGCGAGAGCCCCGAGCGTTACGACAGCAGGATCCGTGCCCACCTCGCCGACCTCGCCGCCGGCGCGACGCAGCTGCCGGCCGGTCCGCTCACGACCGCGCGACGAGGAGGAAGCGCTCGATCATCGTGTTGACCTGCTCGGGAACCTCGAGCTGGTTGAAGTGACCGGCACCGACTGTCTGGCCCGTGCGAATGATCGGGTTCAGGGCGCGGAGCGCAGCCGCGTCGTTGATCGGGTCGTCGGCGGCGATGTGCAGCGCGGGACGTGGCACGTGCGTGCCGCCGCCTCGCCGTCCCAGTCACCCATGGCCGCGACGCAGGAGAGTGCGACGTGGTCCGGCACGGCGGCCATATCGCCTCGGACCGACTCCTGCAACGTCGGATCGCGACCGAGCGCTGACACCGCGTGGTCGATCAGGGCCGCGCGCGTCGCTGCGCCGTCGGGGCCGGACAAGGCTGCGGCAATGTCGGTGGCCAGGTCCGCCGCCGGAGCCGACCCGACGATCGGCGCGGCGTCGAGCATCACGACGGCGCGAGGGAGCTCGGCATATCGAGCGGCGACGTCGAGGACCACGGTGCCACCCATGCTGTGCCCGACGAGGACCGGCCGCTCGACGTCGGCCTGCTCGCAGAGCCAGGCGACATCGTCGGCGAAGCCGGTCACCGTGTAGCGCTGCTCCGGCGCGTCGCTCGCACCGTGTCCGCGCAGGTCAACCGCGATGACACGGTGCTCCTGCGCGAAGTGCGTGAACTGCGGTGCCAAATGGGTGTGCTTGCACGTCCAGCCGTGCACGAACACGAGCGTCGGGTCTCCGCTCCCCGACTCTGCGTACGCCAGGGCTGTCCCGTCGCGGTGCACCACTCGCATCGAGCCTCCGGTCATGACCCCGCGAACGTCGCGACGACCTCTCCCAGTCCGTCATACGAGGCCCGGATCACCGACCCGGCATCGACGGCGAAGAAGCTGGTCGACGAGTTGGTCACGATGATGTCACCTGCCGTCACGCCGCGCTTCCGTCGGAGTCGGTTCACACTCACGACGACCGGCAGGAACGGGTTGTCGAACGGGTGGCAGCCGACCACGGAGACGAGCTCGCGGTCGCCCGCGGTCACGCGCAGGCCCACGTCCTCGAACGCAACGTCTCGCCAGCCGGGGATTGCATCGCCGACGACGATGCAACCGTTCGCGATGTGGTCGGAGAGCGAGCCGTACAACGATCCCTGCCCGTCCGACGGGCCGCGAAACCGCGATCCGATCACCTCGAACCCGACGACCGCCGTCACCGAATCCATGACCTCGCTCACGTCGTAGTTCCGGTCCCGGGGCGGGAGATCCCGATCGACCCGGAACATGATCTCCGGCTCGATGAGCCGGTACGGCGAGATCTCGGCCGGGATTTCAGCGCCGCTCGCGAACCGGTCGTAGACGGGCGCAGAGAACGGCGGATTCATCGGCTTGTAGACGGTGTAGGTCTTCCAACCCAGAACCGGCCGGTCGATCCGCTCGCTGACGGCATCGATGATCCGTTGGATGTCCGCAGTGTTCTCGGGCGTCACCTCGGCGGGAAGGCCACCGAGCACCAGCCGACCCTCCCGCGCCGCGACGAGCAGGTCGGCCGCCGATTGGATCTGCTCCTCGGTCAACGTCATGTCCGCGTCAACCGATCAGGTCCGCTTTGATCTTCACGGTGTTCGAAGCCTTGCAGTCGAACGTCCCCTTCTTCGACGGGTAGACGCGCACGAACTTGCCGTCCACGAACTTGTCGATCATGAAGCACGCGGTCGGGATCTTGTCCGCCAGGTTCACTGCGCCGATCATGCCACCGGCGTCGAACTTGGTGAGCGTCGGGATCCCGTCGGCCAGCATGTTCGCGGGGTCAATGCATTGACCCCACCCTTGACCACGACGGCCTTCGCCGCCTCGGCAAACGCGAGGGTGGCGGTCCATCCGTACACCGAGAAGCTGTCGGCGTTCTCCTTGCCGACGTACTTCACGAAGGTTGCCAACGCGGGGTTGGTCGACGCCTCCTCGAAGGGGAGGAACGAGAGCCGCATGAGAGAGTTGTTCATCACGTCGGCATGCTCCCGAAGCAAGGAGTCGTAGCACGTCGTGCACATCCACACGATGTCCGGGTCCGTGAGTCCCTGGAGTTGCGCCTCGCTGCGCAACTGGATCGCGTTGTTGGTCGCCATCGTCGTGAGCGAGTAGTTCGAGCCGTCGACCTTCATCTGGTTGACGACGGGCGTGTAGGCACTCTGCGGATCGCGGCCGGACTTGCTGACGTTCTGATCGGCTTTGATCCCGGCGTTGATCGCGGTGTCGATCAGCACCAACCCACCGCGCTGGGAATCCTTGCTGTCGTTGCCCGAGAGCATCGAGCCGTGGAGGCCGCCCTTGTGCTGCTTCAGCAGGTACTTCGAGTCACCCTGCTGGCCGTAGTACGACTGCTCGCTCTCGTCCTTGGTGCTGCAGATCAGTTGGGGTGGGTTCACCGGGAACGACACCGGCGAACACGATTGCGGGACGCCGGTGACGACGGCACCGATGTCGGGAAGCCCGGTCGCCGCGCCGGCCTTGTCGACGCAGCCGACCATATCCTCGACGCTGGGTAGGAACAGCGCCGCCGTGCCCACGAGGGCGAAGTCGTTCTGGCACGCGGTGATCACGCCGTTGCGAGCCTCGTTCGGGTTGAGCTTCGAGTCGATGAAGTCGACGACCAACTTGCGTCCGCCGATGCCGCCACCACCCTCCTTGCTGTTCACGTACTTGGCGGCGGCGCGCACGCCGTCGACCACCCCCTGGAACAGCGCGGGCGCGAACGGGTTGTCGACATCGGCCTCGACCGCGATCCTGATCTCACCTGCGGTGACACCGACCTCCGTTGCCTTCGGTGCACCCCCGCTCGATTGCGCAACCGCCGGCGTCACCGTGGACACCGCGAGCGCGAGCATCGAGACCGCCAGCACGGTCAACGTCCGAATCTTCACCACTGCTCGTCCCCCCTCGTTCCGTCAGCGGGCGAGGGTAGCGCAGTGGATGACAGACTGTCAACGGCCGACGACTTGTCCTAGTCGCTTGACTCCACAAACGTCTGCAGCACCCGCGAGTTCACCGCGGCCGATAGCTGCGCCGCCTCGTCGTGGTCGATCTCGCCGACCCAGGCCGCCCGGATGACGTGGTCCATGACCGAGAGCATGGAGTCGATGAAGATCGCGATCTCGATCGGGCGCAGACCGAGCGTGCGCAGTGGATCCTCCAGATGGCGCGCCACGGAGGCCTGCAGCTCCTGGTCGTGGGCTCCGAGCACCGATCGCAGGCTGGAGTCGCGCATGAGGATGATGCACGCCAGCCGGAACTCGAGCTGCGGCCGCTCCCAGTCTTCGGGCTGCCACATCCGGTCGAACAGCTGCTGGGTCGCGAGCGGGATCGAGCCCGGACGGACGGCGGCGAGCCCGAGCACGCCGGCGGACTCCTCGGCGAGCGTCATGCGCCCCCCGAGATTCTCCGAGAACCCGCTGAGGAGGCTGTAGAGCAGATCTTCCTGGCGCGGAAAATACCGGTACACCAGCGACCGCGCGCAGCCGGCGACCTTGGCGACGGACGCGTGCGACACCTCGGCGACGCCGCGTGTGACCACCAGGTGGGCGACGACCGCGATGAGCTGCTTGCGTCGCCGCTCCGCCTGCTCCGCCGGAGAATCCATCCGGAAGGCTTCAGCCATCTCCGCGCTCCTCACCTGTTGCTTCGGCGCGCCGCGAGCGTAGCGAGCCTCGTCAGGTGGCGACGCGCCTCCTACGATGCCCGCCCATGTCTCCCTCGAGTTCGATCCTCGGCAACGCCGTCCGGCGCGTGGAAGATCCACGGTTGCTGCGCGGCGCGGCCCACTACGTCGACGATCTCACGCCACCGCACACCGTCCACGTCGCGTTCGTGCGGTCGTCGATGGCGCACGCACGGCTCGTGGCGGTCGACACCGGTGAGGCGCAGCGCATGCCCGGCGTGCTGCTCGTCGCGACGCACGACACGCTGGGCCTCGCCCCCGTCCAGGGCTTCGTCATGCTCCCGCCCGCATTCAATCGCCCGCCGCTCGCCCAGGGGGTCGTGCGGTTCGTCGGCGACATCGTCGCGGTCGTCGCCGCGGACACTCGCGCGCAGGCGGTTGATGCGGCCGAAGCAGTGATCGTCGAGTACGACCCGCTCCCCGTCGTGGTCGACCCCGAGGCGGCGCTCGCCGAGGGTGCGCCCGTGGTGTTCCCCGAGCACGGTTCGAACCTCGCCATCGTGTTCGAGTTCGGTGAGGATCCGACGATCTTCGACGACGCCGACATAGTCGTGGAGGGTCGCTTCGTCAACCAGCGCGTGGCGCCCGTACCGATGGAGCCGAACGGCGTGCTCGTCGAGCCGGGAGCCGCCGGCGAGCTCACGGTGACCGTCCCCACGCAGGGTCCGTTCGGTGTGCGCGATCCCCTCGCCGGTGCGCTCGGCCTCGATCCCGCGCTCGTGCGGGTGGTGGCACCCGCGGTCGGTGGCGGCTTCGGCGCCAAGCAGGGTGCGTACTGCGAGTACGTGATCGCGGCGTCACTCGCCCAGCGCCTCGAACGTCCGGTCAAGTGGACCGAGACGCGCTCGGAGAACATGGTGGCGATGGTGCACGGCCGCGCCCAGGTGCAGTACGCGGAGCTCGGCGTGACGCGCGACGGTCGCATCGTCGGCCTGCGGGCACGGATCGTCGCCGATGCCGGTGCGTACCCCGGGGTGGGTGCGTTCCTGCCGTTCCTGACCCGGATGATGGGCCAGGGCGTGTACGAGATCCCCAAGGTGGAGATCTCCGCCTACAGCGCGGTCACCAACACCACCACCACCGCCGCGTACCGGGGCGCCGGCCGTCCCGAAGCCACGCAGATGCTCGAACGCATCATTGACATCGCCGCAAGCGAGCTCGGGCTCGACCCGGTCGAGATGCGCCGGCGCAACCTCTTGGCGCCCGACCGCTTCCCGTTGACCACGGTCACCGGCGCGAACTACGACGTCGGCGACTACGGCGGCGCGCTCGATGAGGCACTGCGCGTCGCCGGGTACGACGAGCTGCGCCAGGAGCAGGCGGCTCGACGCACGCGCGGCGACACCGTGCAGCTGGGCATCGGCGTCGCCACCTACGTCGAGGTGACCGCCGGGGGGACGTTCCAGGAGTTCGGATCGGTCGAGGTGCACGACGACGGCACCGTGACCGCCATGGTGGGAACCTCGTCGCACGGTCAGGGTCACGAAACCGCGTTCGCGATGATCGTGGCGGAGCTGCTCGGCGTTCGCCTCGACGCCGTGCGCCTCGTGCAGTCGGACACGGCACTCATACCACGAGGGCGAGGGACCGTCGGCTCCCGCTCCCTCCAGATCGCCGGGAGCGCGCTCTACCGAGCGAGCGAGGCCGTGGTCGGCAAGGCCCGGCAGCTCGCGGCCCACCTGTTCGAAGCCGACGAAGCCGACATCACGCTGGTCGACGGGTCCTTCTCGGTCGCCGGCGTGCCCGCCGTGTCGATGGGGTGGGCCGAGCTGGCGCGGGCCGCCGACGATGAGGCACGTCGATCGCCCGACATGGAGCCCGGCCTCACTGTGGCCCTCGACTTCGACCAGGGCGAGGCGACCTATCCGTTCGGCGCGCACGTCGCGGTGGTCGACGTGGACCTCGAGACGGGACGGGTCGACCTCGTGCGCCACATCGCGGTCGACGACTGTGGACGCATCCTGAATCCGATCCTGGTCGCGGGTCAACAACACGGCGGGATCGCCCAAGGCGCGGCGCAGGCGCTGTTCGAGGGCGTGGTCTACGACGACGCGGGCAATCCGCTGACCACCACCCTCCTCGACTACGCGGTCCCGAGCGCGGCGGAGTTGCCGAGCTTCGAGGTGTCGAACACGGTCACGCCGACCCCGCTCAACCCGCTCGGCGCCAAGGGCATCGGCGAGGCGGGCACGATCGGCTCGACCCCCGCGGTGCAGAATGCGGTCGTCGATGCGATCTGCGCATCTCGGGATCCGCCACCTCGACATGCCGCTGTCACCGGAACGGGTGTGGCGCGCCGTGGAGCACACCCGGCACTGATCGGATCCTACGAGAGCTCGGCGAGACGGCGGTCGTAGTCGTCGGCGAGCGCGAGCATCGCCGCCGCGCAGTCGCCGTCGAACGACGAGCCGTGCATGATCGCGAGGCGTTGCGGTGCCAGCTCGGCCAGCTTCCGGATCGTGGCACCGGTGTCGGGCGTGAGACACGTTGCCTGGAACATGTCCTCGGCCTGCGACGCGGCTTCGACGACGTCGTCACCGGTGAGGGCCGGGACCTGACCGACCTGCGACATCAAGTCGCCGCAGAACAGGGTGCCGGTGGTCTCCTCGTAGAGCGCGTGGGCGTCCCAGCCGTGCGGCACGTGCGGCGTGTCGAGGTTGCGGATGCGCTTGCCCCCGAGGTCGATCACCTCGTCGGGTGCGAGCGGACGGGGCGCGCGGTCGGCGAGATCGTCGATCGACACCATGCAGCCGAGGGCGCCGTGCGCCACCTGTGCGTCGGGGGCGACGGCGAGGAACTCGTTCATGGCGCCGCACTCGTCGGCCTCGAGGTGCCCGAAGGTGATCCACCGCAGTCGCTCGACCGGCACCACGGTCGAGATCGCCTCCGACACCAGCGGGAACATCCCCCGCTGGCCGGTGTGGAAGAGGAGGGGCTCCTCGGCGTCGACGAGGAACTGGTTGAAGGTGAAGCCGGTGGGGCCGACCTCGGGCACGAAGGTGGAGAGGCGGTAGATGCCGTCGGCGATCTCGGTGACGTCGGTGTCCATGGTGGGTGTCCTTTCTAGAGGGGTAGCGGGTTGGCGAGGACGCCGGTGCCGGGGCGGCGACCGGAGAGGATCTGCACGAACTCGATGGCGTCGACCTCGACCCGTTCGCCACCGTGGCCCTGACGGAACTTGCCGCCCGCGGGCCCGTCGAGCACGAGCTCGAAGGGCTGGCCGTGGACGCCGGCCCACTCCCCCACGAGGTCGGCGACGAGCCGGCCGTCGTGATCGGCGCTGAGATCCATGCCGTGGCCGGTTGCTGCGCAGAGGTCGATGCGGTGCGCCCACACGTCACGGGTGAACCCGACGTCGAGGAGGTACCAGAGGCCGACCCATCCGACCGGCGGTCCGAACGGGATGGGCAGGTGACGCATCGGTGCCGGCGTCTGCCACCGACCGGCGACCGCCTTGGGGCCGATCGCCTCCAGCTGCGCCACGACCTCGTCGTTCGTCAGGTGCGAGCGCTCGCGGATCTGCAGCTCGTTCACGCCGTCGACCCAGTGGTGCGAGTCGATCTGCCGGTTGAGCGGCACGCCGCGCACGAGCTGGTGCAGGAACTGCGGGAACGACGCCTGCGCGTCGGCCGCGCCCAGCACGTGCAGCACCATCTTGCGCACGTCCCAGGCGGTGCAGTCGGTGGGCAGGTTCCACTCGTCGTCGGTCAACGACGCGGTGGCGGCGGCGAAGCGACGGAATTCCTCCAGCGCGATGACTCTGGCTTCGGGGCGTTGGATGCGTTGGTCGATCATCTACTTCTCCGTCTCGTGGTGGTCGAATCCGCTTCGCCGTCCCGCCCTCCGGGCACGGCTCCGCTGCTTCTCCGTCTCTTCTTCGTGTTCGCGTCGTCCAGGTACAGGTCGATGAGTCGGTCGAGATGGCGGGTCCAGCGGTCGCCGCCCGGGTCGTTGCTGAGCTGCGCCTCCACGATGCCGCCCACCATGGCGACCACGCAGTCGACGTCGCCCGGGTCGGTCACGCCCGCGCCCTCCAGGAGCTCGACGGCGCGGTTCAGCACGGCCTCGGCGATGGCGTACGACGCCGGTGACGGCTCGAAGCCCGGGATGGGCCGGTGGAACAGCAGCTCGGCCCGGGTGGAGTCGGCGACGGAGAAGTCGACGAACCCGCCCATGAACACCTTCACCGCGGCCCGGGGCGGGTCGGGAAGGTCCAGGGCGTCGAGGTGCTCGAGCAGCTGGAGGTTGCCGTCGGCGAACATCGCGTCGTAGAGCGCGAGCTTGGAGTCGAAGTAGGCGTACAGCGACGGCTGGCGCATGCCCACCGCCTTCGCCAGTGCGTGGAGCGAGACGCCGCCGATGCCGTGCTCCCGGGCGAGCTTCCAGGCCTCGGCGACGATCGCCGCCGTCTTCGCCTCCCGGCGCTGGAGCACGGTGGTGGTGGCAGGAGCTATCACTGATAGGCAGTTTACCTATCAGCAATAGGATGTCAAGCCGCGCGTCGCCTCACTGTCAAGTGCCCGCGCGGACATGAGCGCGGGACCCTGCCATGCTCTCGCCGTGCCGTGCGAACGCGATCACCGCGACGACCGACGGTGACGCTCGCAACCGCGGCACGATCACGCCCGCGCGGCTCGAGGTCGCGATCCGGGTCGCCCTCGCGGTCGGCATCGCGTATCAGGTCGCGCAGCGGTTCACCTACACCGGCTACGGGCTGAGCGAGTACGGACGGTCGCTCTGGTACGTCACCTACCGGCACGGCTTCGTGCGTCGGGGCCTCGCCGGCGAGGCGCTCCACACCATCGTCGGCGGCCGACCGACCATCGCCACCATCGACCTCGTGCAGAACATCGTGGCGGTGGTGACGCTGGCGGCGACGACCGGGCTGGTGGTCCTCCTCTGCCGTCGTCGCACCGTGATCGCCTACGCGGCCGCGGCCGCGCTCGTCGTCGCGCCCTTCGCGTTCGACTCGGTGGGCGGTCAACGACGTCCCGACCTCCTTGCGTTCTTCGTCCTCGCGGTGATCGGCCTCTGGGCGGGCACCCGACCGGTCGCGCCCACCCGCCTGGCGCTGGTGGCGGGCGCACTCCTCGCGGTCTGCACGCTGACCAGCGAGGCGGCGCCGCTCATCGTCGGGCCGTGGCTCGTCCTGGTGGTGCTGGCGGCCACGCGCGCGAGCCGGGGACCGTCGGCACGCACGGGTGTCGTCGCGCTCCTCTGCGCCGGACCGACCGTGCTCGTGCTCGCCGCCCTGGCCCTCCACGGCGCTCCGCCGGCGACGCAGGTCGGCGCGCTGGAGCTCGACGCACCGGGCATCATCGAGGGCCACGGCTCGGTGTTCGTGTACCTGGGCGACACGTTCCGCTCGAGCTTCCAACGGGTGATCGAGCGGTCGAACCCCGAGCTCAGCATCGTCGTCGGACTCCTCCTCGTCGGCCTGCTCGCGTTCGCGTTCCGAGGTGTCGGCGGCTACGTGCGCTCGACCTCCCGGTGGCTCCTGTCGACGACGAGGTCGCGCGCGCTGTGGTGCGGCGCGACGGGCGCCGCGCTCGTCGTCCTGTTCGCGTTGGGCTTCGACTGGCTGCGCTGGATCACCACGGTCGCGTTCGCGGCGCTCCTGGCCGGCGCGTCGATCGTGGCCATCGACGGTCGTGCCCGACACCCGTCACCCGAGCGCGATCGATGGCACCGGCCACTCCCGACGCGGTTGGAGGTGTCGGCTCGCGGAGTGGTGGCCGTCGCGGTCGCGACCTATCTCCTCGTGCTGCCGCCCCTCCCCAACTTCGTCAGCGACGCGGTCAAGGGAGCCCGCCTCCTGTTCGACATCCCCCAATAGCGACGGCGGTCAGGCCGACGGGTGCTCGTGCGTGCAGCTGGCGCTCCCGTGACCCTCGACGCCCGTGAACGGACCACACGGGGGATCGCCGAGCCACACGTGCATCATCGGTGCGGTGCCGCGGAAGGTGCCGCCCGGCCGGCACTGGCCGTTCACGACGATCCCGGCGAGCTTGGTGCCGGTTGCGTCCCAGCAGAGGTTCTGGTGATCGTGCCACGGGGTCAAAGATCCCGCGACGTCAGGCGCCTCCGCGAGGGTCGTGCCGCGCTCGAGGATGTACATCGCGGTGACCACCTGCTCCGAACCGTCGGCCTGGCGCTGCAACACGATCGACTCGATGTGCAGGGGGTCGAGCTCGCGACCGTCGGTGAGGTACGCCTGGTTCACGAAGTGCTCGAAGCCGCCGGGGCGCCGACCGTCGCCGATCCACGTGTAGCCGGCGGCCTCCACGTGCTGCCGGTCGGGGAACTGACCGAGGAGCGCGACGCGGGTGGTGTCGAGCAGCTTCGTCGCCCGCGCCCGCTGACCATCGGTGAGCCGGGCATCGGCGAGCGACACGATCGGCGTGTCGTCGGTGGCACCGACCTCGCTCGAGCCGTCGGTGTGCACGTGGGGCGACGATGCCGAGGCCGAGGCCGAGGCCGAGGCCACCTCGTGCTCGTGCTCGTGCGACGCGTCGTCGTGCGAGTGCACGTGCTGGGCGGCCATCGCCGGTATCGCGACCACCACCACGAGCAACCCGACCGCCGCCACGACCGGCCGATCGATCCGACGCGAGGTCCACGCGGGCCGGAGCGCGAGCAGCGCGGCGCCGGTGGCGCACGCGGCCAGCGCCGCCGCGATCAGATCCTGCGCACCCACCGCCTCCACCGCCTCGAGTGGCGCGAAGAGTCCGACCGTGCGCGAGAGGGCCCACGCGGCGACGCACGCCGCGTTGAGGACGGCGCCGGCGACCAGCGCGAGACGGGTCGGCCAGGTGACGACGAGGATCGCCCATCCCAGTTGGGCGACCGCGCACACCGCGAACAGCCACGCCACCTCGGCTTCGCCCGAGTGGCTGCCGGCCGCGGCCACGTGCACCATCCCCGCGCCCGCCGACGCAGCGGCGGCGACGAGCAACGACGTCGTCAGGCGGCGATCCACCCGGGAGACGGTAGTGCGACTGCGGCGTCAGCGCGGCCGCGGCGGACGGCGCCGGCGCGGCGGACCCGACGCCGACTTGGTGCGGGCGGGTGCGGGCTCGCCGCTCAACACACCGACCAGCAGGCGGGCGTTGCGCGCCGCCGCATCGGTCGTCCGCCCGGAGAACGTCACGTGCACGGAACGCGCCGCGCCGGCCAGCTTCTCCAGGCGCGGGACCCACGGCTCGAGGTCGACGTCCTTGTAGTCGTAGGCGAAGCGGTCGTCGCCGCTGTCGGCCCCGCGTTCCCAGGCTCCGGCGTTCCGGCCGTGGAACTTGACGTAGGCGGTGTCGGTGGTGGCGACCGACAGCGGGGGCAACGAGCTGTCGAACCCGGAGGGCTCGTCGACGCACACGTACGCCAGCTGGTGCTCGGTGAGGAACTCCATCGTCGCGTCGCGCTGCTTGCCCGCCACCCAGTTGCGATGACGGAACTCGATCGCGATCGGCAGGTCGCCGCTCCGCCCGCGCAGCCACTCGAGGTAGTCGAGTGCACGGGCACCAGGCGTGAAGTACGACGGGAACGGGAACACGACCGCTCCGAGCTTGCCGAACTCGCGCACGGAGGCGATCGACGCGAGGAAGCGATCGAGCGCGGCGTCGAGCGAACGTGCCGGGAGGTCTTCGGCGTAGAGCTGGCGCCGTTCGCGCAGCGCGGGCGTGAGCGTGTCACGCACCTCGGGCCAGATCGACTCGATGGGCGCGGCGTGGTGGGTCAGCACGCGGTGCGCACGGATGTCCAACACCACGTTCTCGGGCGTGCGGTCGACCCACGGGCCGACGAGCCGCTCGGTGAGCGGTTCGCTCGAGGCGTCGATCTCCATCACGCGCGAGCGCTGCGCGCGGTCGACGACCTCCCCCGGCGCGACGACGGTACCGATCTGGATCTTCGGATCGACCCGCTTGCGCGCGCTCGTGGCGGGCTTCCCGCCCTGGTTGCCCGCGCCGCGCTCGCCGCCGCTGCGACGACGGTTGCCGCCGCGGCGACCGTCGGGACGGGGCGTGTCGGAGCTGCTCACGGGCGGCAGGCTAACGGCTGCCGTAGGATTCGCCCGACGGCATTTGGGGGGGAACCATGGCTCTACGCGTCGTGGGCGCCGGGCTCGGGCGCACGGGGACCGCGTCCCTGCAGATCGCGCTGCAACAGCTGCTCGACGGGCGCTGCTACCACATGGGCGAGACATTCGGCCGCCCCGACGACATCCCGGTGTGGCACGCGGCGGTGAATGGCGAGCAGCCCGACTGGTCGGTGTTCCTCGCCGACTACGTCGCCACCGTCGACTGGCCCGCGTGCGCGTTCTGGCGCGAGCTCGCCGACGAGAACCCCGACGCCATCGTGCTGCTCTCGAGCCGATCGAGTGCCGACGTGTGGTGGAAGAGTGCCAGCGACACCATCTTCCAGATCTTGCACCGTGAACCCAAGCCGGACGACCCCGACTTCGTCCGCGCGCAGCTCGCGATGGCCGAAGACATGTTCACCAACGCCTTCACGCCGAACTGGCAGGACGAGACCGCGGCGAAGCACGCCTACGAAGAGCACAACGCGGCGGTGCGGGCCGCGATCGATCCCGCGCGCCTCGTCGACTGGCAACCCGGCGACGGCTGGGAACCGATCTGCGCGGCGCTGTCGGTGCCCGTGCCGGCCGATCCCTTCCCGCACGCGAACACCACCGCCGACTTCCGGGCGATGATCGGGCTCGACACCTAGACGGGCCGGAGGAGCGCGACCGGGGTCTGTTGCGCACCCTGGCCGAGCGGGTTGTCGCGCAGGAGCGACTCGACCACGGTGGCGTCGACGCCGCTCGAGACGCCCAGCACGTTCACGCCGATGTCGTTGGCGTCGATGACGGCCACCCCGACACCGAGGTGCGCCGCGAGGTCGCGCGCCACGCCCTCGGGATCGGCCGGCCCCATCTTGGCGTGGCCGTCGTACGGAGGGATGGTGCCGGTGGTCGGCCCGTCGATGGCCCGCACCGCGGGACCGGCGACGCGGTAGAAGACGCCCTTCACGCCGAACGGCTTGGTCACCGCGGCGGCGGCGGTGGCGCCGAGGATGCGCGCCTCCCCCGCTTCGCGGATCGCGAGCTCCATGGTGGCGGGGATGCCGAGGCCGATGCCCGACGCGGTGCGCCCCACGAACTTCGACAGCGTGCGTGCGAGCGGACGCGCGCGCACCTCGTCGACCGGGAAGGAACGCCCCTGGCAGATGGCGACGGCCTTCTCACTGATCGCGACGACGTCACCCGGCCCGAGGTCGATGCCGCGCAGGGCGTCGTCGAGGCCGTCGGTCAGCGAATCGCCGCTCTCGAACAGTCGCGTGCGGATCGGCGCACGCGCGTAGTCGCGTCCGTCGACGTTCGACCGCCCGAACAGGTGGCGTTGCTCGTGCGGCGTGAACCGCGCGAGCGCGGCCGCCGCCGATGCGTTGCGGTCCGCGAGCCAGCGTCTCCGACGCGGGTGAAGTGCTCGGTGGGAGTGGCGCCGACGCGCGTGCGGCCGTCGTGGTCGAAGAACACGCGCAACCAGATCTCGGTGTTGATCGCCCGCCAGAAGATCTGCGACGGCTCGACCTCACCGGCGCAGAACCGGTCGAAGGTGTCGGCGATCGCCGGTGCGTCCCAGTACGGACGGGCGCAGAACTCGGGCGAACGGAAGAGTCCCTGGACCGCGGCTCGCCGCGCGCGCAGCCACCGGGTCTCGGGCGTGGTGAACCCGACCTTCCACCGGCGGGTGCGCACCTTCTCGGTGAGGATCCCCCGGAGCCCCTCGCGCAGGATGGCACGGCTCCACCCGCGGTCGACGAGCGCGGTCGGCGGGAGGCGCAACACCCAGTCGACCAGCTCCTGGTCGAGGAAGGGCAGACGTGACTCCATCGAGAACGCCATCGAGTTGCGGTCCTCGTACCGGAGCAGCGAGGGCAGCGAGAAGGTCTGGAGGTCGGCGACGAGGCGGCGCTTGAGGTCGTCCTGGGAACGCTGGAACTTCGGCGGCTCGAGGCCCTCGTAGAGCGCCGGCTGCAGCAACGGCTTGATCGGCAGCGCGCGGCGACGGTCGGCGAGTCGCCGCTTCACCAGCGGCTTGAGGACGTCGCGCGACTCCCACGCCTCGCGCGTGAACTGCAAGAGCCTGCGCTGCTTCAGCAGCTCCCGGAGGTAGACGTACTGGTAGGGCACGTACCCGGCCAGCAGCTCGTCGCCACCCTGACCGTTGAGCAGCACCGTCACCTTCGGTTGGGCCAGGCGCATCACGCACCACTGCGCGTACGGGCCGGTCGACACGATCGGCTCGTCCTGGTGCCAGACCATGTGGTCGAGCTCGGCGACGAAGCGCTCCGACGTCGGCTCCGCGAACGCGGGTTCGGCGTCGACCTCGGCCAGCACCGCCTCCATGTACTCGCGCTCGTCGATGGGGTCGCCGTCGTAGACGATCGAGAACGTCTTGAGCCGGTCGCCCAGCGACACCGCGTCGGGGACGTGCTCCTCGAGCAGCCGGCTCGCCATCGCGACGATCGACGAGGAGTCGATGCCCCCCGACAGGCAGGTGCCGGCAGCGACGTCGGCGACCAGGCGCCGCTCGACCGAGCGTTCGAACCGGGCGCGGAACTCGGCCGGATCGGCGGGTGCGTCGGTCGAGAGCGAGGGCGCCCAGTAGGTCTGCTCGTGCACCCCATCGGCGTCGACGACCGCCCACGTCGCGGCGGCGAGGGCACGGATGCCGGCGAACGCGGTCTGGGGCTTGTGGTCGTGCAACCCGTGCAGCAGGTAGTCGTACAGCCACTGCCGGTCGGGCTCGGTCTCGAGCTCGGGATCGGCGAGCACCGCCTTCGCCTCCGACGCGAACAGCACCCGGCCCGAGCCCGACCGCGCGTAGTAGAGCGGCTTGATGCCGTAGTGGTCGCGGGCGAGCACGAGGCGCGGTCCGTGGGCGGTGTCGTCACGGAGGTCGAGGATCGGCCAGCGCCCACATGCCGTTGAAGCGGGCGAAGCAATCGGTGCCCCACTCGAGGTAGGCGTGGAGCACGACCTCGGTGTCGCACGACGTGTGGAAGGTGTGGCCGAGCGGCTCGAGCTCGGCCCGCAGCTCGCGGAAGTTGTAGACCTCGCCGTTGTAGGTGAGCTGCACCGCGCCGTCGTCGGTGCCGACCGGCTGGTGGCCACCGGCGGGGTCGATGATCGCGAGCCGGCGGTGACCGAGGCTGGCCAGCGGGTGCTCGAAGAAGCCCTCGCCGTCGGGGCCGCGGTGGGCGATGCGGCCGGTCATGGTGGCCAGGAGGGCGGCGTCGGGCGCGCCCCAGAACCCGGCAATGCCACACATGGTCGTCGCAGCCTACAAGGCGACCTGCCGTAGATTCCCTCCATGGCATCGGTCCCGCGGCGTGTCGGCGTCACCGTCCCCTTCCCCGGCGTTCCCCTGCACGACCACCGCGAGTGGTACGAGGAGATCGTCGCGCTCGGCTTCACCGACGTGTGGTCGGGCGAGGCGAACAGCGCACGACGGGTTCACCCCGCTCGCGCTCGCGGCGGCGTGGGCACCGTCGCTGCGCAGCGGCGTGGCCATCGCCCCTGCGTTCACGCGCGGCCCCGCGCTGCTCGCGCAGACCGCAGCGTCGATGGCCGATGCCGCGCCCGGGCGGTTCGCGCTCGGGATCGGGGCGTCGTCGCCCGCCGATCGTCGAACGCTGGAACGCGATCCCCTTCGCCGATCCCTACGCGCGCACCCGCGACGTGCTGCGCTTCCTCCGACGGGCGCTCGCCGGCGAGAAGGTCAGCGAGCGCTACGAGACCTTCGAGGTGCAGGGCTTCCGGCTCGGGCTCGTGCCCGAGGAACCGCCGCCGGTCCTGGTCGCCGCACTCCGCCCGCGCATGCTGCGCCTCGCCGGCGACGAGGGCGACGGCGCCATCGTCAACTGGCTCTCGGCCGAGGACGTCACCCAGGTCGCGCCCTACGTCGGCGACAAGGAGATCGTCGCCCGGATCTTCGTGGTGCCGTCGGACGACTTCGCCGCGGTCCGCACGTTCGCCGGCCGCCAGATCACCAGCTACCTCACGGTGGGTGCCTACGCCGAGTTCCAGAAGTGGCTGGGCCGCGGGCCCGCGCTCACGCCGATGTGGGACGCGTGGGCGGCCGGCGACCGCGCCCGCGCGCTCGAGCTCGTTCCCGACGAGGTGATCGACGACCTCATCGTGTGGGGCACCCCCGAGCAGATCCGCGCGCGCGTCGAGCGCTACGCCGCCAACGGCGTCACCACCACCGCGCCCGCGATCTTCGCCGGCCCGGAGCAGGCCCGGGCCACGATCCGCGCCCTGGCGCCGCCTCCTAGACCCTGATCGCCTCGACGGAACCGATCGAGCAGAGCGGCGTCGCCGAACACCTCGAGCGCGTCCGCCGGTACGCGACCCCAGAGGAACAGCAACAGATCGGAAGCGCCACCGCGCGCGGCGACGTCGCCCTTGGCGTGCTCAGCGGTGACGACGACCTCGCCGTCATGCCGCGCCACCAACCACTCACCGTCGACGTCGGTGCAGTGCAGGTGCACCGTGCCGTCGCCCACGTCGCCGAAGTTGTCGGTCAGGCGCGGGAGGAACACGGTGAGGAACTCGTCGATGCCGTCGACGGCCAGCGCGACGTCGATCGGGGTGGGCGTACCGGCCGCGGCCTCCGCGTCGTAGCGGTGCACGGTGGTCTCGTGCGTCCGCCGACGCTGCCAGAACGCCGCCGTGCGGTCCGTGGACGAGAACGTCCATACCGACGTGGCGGGGTCGACCGACCGCAGCGTCTCGAGCAGCGCCTGCGCGCCCGAGCGGAAGGCCGCGACCAGGGCGTCACCGTCGAGCCCGTCGCCGCGCGTGCCGGGGACGACACGGTCGGTGTCGCCCTGCTTGCCCCGCTCGACGATGGTGCGTGCCCACTCGTCACCGTTCACCATGTGGCGGAGCAGATCGGTCACGGTCCATCCCGGACAGGTCGGGACCGGACCGTCGGTCCCGACGGCCGCGGCCGCGTCGGCCAGCCGCTCGGAGTTCGCGCGCGAGTTCGTCGAGGTTCTGCTCGTTCTCCATGGCGGGAGACTACGACGAACGCGCGGTCACAGCAGCGTGTCGGACGGCACCGGCTTCACCAGGTCGGCGTCGTTGTTGTCGGGGGTGTTCACCCGCGTGCTCACCGGGTACACCTCGAACCAGTCGTCGGGTGCGGGCACGAGCATCGACTCCAACGCGGCCACGTCGTCGGTCTCGGGATCGAGCCAGGTGTCCCAGAGCGGTTCGTCGAGCACCACCGGCATGCGGTCGTGGATCGGTTCGAGCAACGTGTTCGCGGCGTCGTGACGATCACGCACGAGCGCACCCACGCGTCGGGCGCGTCGGGATCGGGGATCGTCTCGTCGCGCCAGATCTCCCACAACCCCGCGAACGCGAGCGGCTCACCGTCGCGACGGTGCACCAGGTACGGCTGGCGCGGCGGCCGCTTCGTGGAGGTGCTCTTCGACGGGCGCCACTCGTAGAACGCGTCGGCGGGGACGATGCAGCGCCGGCGCTGGAAGGCGCGCTTGTAGGCGGCCTTCTCGGTGATGGTCTCGGCCCGGGCGTTGATCAGCTTGTCGCCGATGGCGGTGGACTCGGCCCACGACGGCACCAGGCCCCACCGGACCATCGTCAGCGCCCGTTTGGTCGGGCCGTCGGCGCCCTTCCGGGGCGGGCGATCCCTCACGATCGGCACCAGGGCGCGAGGAGTGACGTTGTAGTCGGGCTCCCGTTCCTCGATCGACGTCTCCTCGACGCCGAAGCGGTCGACGAGGAGCTGGGGCGACGACACCGACACGAACCGTCCACACATACGACACCAGTTGTAGCGAATCTCAGCGCCGACCCCGGTCCGCGACCCGGTACACGAACCGCAGGCCGGACCACGTGCCGTCGATCGCCGCCACCTTGTTGTCGACCAGCCCGGCGCCGAGCCCGACGTGCTGGACGGCGTCGAACGCGAGGTCGGTGGCGACCCCGGACGTCTTCTTCGGCCACGCCACCCACAGGCCGCCGTCGTCCTCGAGCGCGCGCGCGAACGACGGGAACCGGCGGGCGAGCTCGGCCCGGCGGGTCACGAAGAACACGATCACGTCGAGCCGGCCGCGGGCGTGGGTGCGCACCTGCGCGCCCGGAGGGCAGCGTGCCGAGCACCTCGTCGAATCCCTGCGGCGCGGCCACGACCGCGACCCGGGAGCCTTCCCGGATCCCCAACTTCCGCGGGAGCGGGGTGCCCGAGTACCCGCTGCTGTCCGTCGCCATGCCCTGCTCGCGCCCTTCCGCCAGCGCCCCGTCCAGCGCCCCGTCCCGCCCGCAGATTCACCGCGCCGACGGCGACCTGTCAACCGCCTCGGGCCCGGAGATATTTCTGACCATTTCACTCGCCTTTCGGCGATCGAATCACTAGTCTCCGAAGCGTTCACGTTCACACGTAGGAGGAAGCACCATGCCGGTTCGACTGGGCGACGACGCCCCGAACTTCACCGCCGAGACCACCGAAGGCACCGTCACGCTCTACGACTACCTCGGCGATGGTTGGGGCCTGCTCTTCTCGCACCCGAAGGACTTCACGCCGGTCTGCACGACCGAGCTCGGCGCGTTCGCCAAGCGCAAGGGCGAGTTCGACCAGCGCGGGGTCAAGATCATCGGTGTCAGCGTCGACCCGCTCGAGTCGCACCAGGGCTGGCTCGGCGACATCGAGGAGACCCAGGGCACTGCCCTCAACTTCCCGCTCATCGCCGACCCCGAGAAGAAGGTCGCCGACCTCTACGACATGATCCACCCGAACGCCAACGACACCCTGACGGTGCGTTCGGTGTTCGTGATCGGCCCGGACAAGAAGGTGAAGCTCATCATCACCTACCCGGCGAGCACGGGCCGCAACATCGACGAGATCCTCCGGGTGATCGACTCGCTCCAGCTCACCGCCAACTACCAGGTGGCGACGCCGGTCAACTGGACCGACGGCGACGACGTGATCATCACCGGCGCGGTGAGCGACGAGGAAGCCAAGACCAAGTTCCCCAAGGGCTGGAACGCGCAGAAGCCCTACCTGCGGGTCACGCCGCAGCCGAACAAGTAGCTACAGGTAGCCGGTCGGGTCGACCGGGTTGCCACTGACCCTCACTTCGAAGTGGAGGTGGCACCCGGTCGACTTGCCGGTCGAGCCGACGTAGCCGATCACCTGGCCCTGGCTGACGGACTGCCCGGCCGAGACGATGATCGACGACTGGTGCCCGTAGAGGGTCGACAGCCCGTTGCCGTGGTTGATCAGGGTCATGTTGCCGTAGCCGCCGCTGTTGAAGCCGGCGCTGATGACGGAGCCGGTTCCCGCCGCCTTGATCGGCGTGCCACACGAGGCGCCGATGTCGATGCCGGAGTGGTAGGCGGTGGCGCCGGTGACGGGATCGGTCCGGTAGCCGAAGCCGCTGGTGATCGAGCCCGGGACCGGCCGGATGAAGGTGCCGTCGCCGAGCGCGGGGCCGTCGCCCGCGGCCTGGATCTGCGCCGCGATGCGTGCCGACTCCGCCTGCAGTTCGGCATCGGCCTGCTCGTGCAGTGAGACGGCGGTGCCGAGCGCGGCGTCCGCGGCCTGGCGTGCGCCGGCGGCGGCGTCCCGTGCGCGTTGCTCCTGCGCGGCAAGCTGGTCGAGCTTGTCCTTCTCCTCCGCGGCCGCCGCGCGCGCGGCGTCGGCGACCTGCTTCTGGTCGGCGACGTCCTGCTGCTGCGCTTCGAGCTGGTCCTGCAACTTGGTGACCCGACGCGCGTCACCCTGGCGCTTGTCGGACACCCGCTTGAGATAGTGCTTGCCCTCGACGAGCTGCCCCGAGCCGTCGGTTGAGCCGAGCAGGCCCATCATGTCGGCGCCGTCACCCTGCCGGTACAGCAGCACCGCGCTGTGCCGCACGTCGTCACGCGCCGCCACCAGCTTCTTCTGCGTGACGTCGACCTTCGCCTGCAGGACGAGCGCGGTCAGCCCGAGGCGGTCGACCTGGTCCTGTGCCGCGGCGAGCCGTTCGTTGGCGACGGTCAGGCGCCCCGACACGTCGGCGAGCGACGCGTCGAGCCGCTGCTGCTCGGCCTGCGCGTCGACGAGCTGCGCGCGTGCCGTCTGCTCGGCTGCGCTCGCCTCGTTGATCTGCTGCTGCAGCTGCTGCTGCTTGTCGGACTGTTGACCCACGGCGCGACCGGCGAACGTGACGGTCGCAAGGGCCACGAACACCAGCGCGGCGAGGGAGCGGTGCCTGCGCATGGACCTCACAGCGTAAACAACACCAGCCACATTGGCAACACTGACCACAGGGCCCGGGCGGCGGCGACCCGGGATCAGGGACGAATCAGGTCCGGAGGAAGCGGCGGAGGCCAATGCTGGCGCCGATCACGCCGATCACCAGCCCGATCACCAGCACCAGGAACGCGATCCAGGTGGCGTCGCCGGTGGTCACGAAGAACTGGCTGAAGAAGCTGTTCGGGTCGCTGAAGGCCTGGTCGAAGCCCCAGTGCTTGAGCGACGCCACCGCGATGATCGCGAGACCGGCGCCGACGAGCCCCTGCACCATGCCTTCGGCGATGAACGGGACACGCACGAACCAGCTCGAGGCGCCCACGAGCTTCATGACCTCGATCTCGCGCCGGCGTGCGAACGTCGCCAACCGGATCGTGTTCACGATGAGGAACATCGACGACGCGAGCAGGACCAGCGACAGCACGATGAAGATCCAGCGCACCGTGTTGGTGACGTCGATCAGACCCTTCAGCGCCTCACCGGGGGTTCCGACCTCTTCGACACCCTGTTGGGTCTTGAACTCGTCGCTGCACCGTGTTCGTGAGCTCGGCCCGCTTGGGCACCACCCGGAACGACTCGGGGAGATCCTTGGCCCGGATGCTGCTGACGAGGTCAGGGTTCCGGCGGAAGATCCGCTTGAACTCCTCGTACGCGTCGGCTTTGGTGAGGTGGCGCGACGACTTCACGTTGACGTCGTCGTCGAGCGCCTGTTGCACGCCGTCGATCTGCTGTTCGGTGGCGTTCACCTTCATGAAGACTTCGAGCGTCACGCCACCCTTGATCACCTCGGTGCCGTGATCGACCCACTTCGAGAGCATGAGGATGCCGCCGAACAGCGCGAGCGACACCGCCACGGTCGCGATCCCCGCGATCGTCATGAGCACGTTGCGGCGCAGCGAGACCAGGGTCTCGCGGCGAAGTACGAGATGCGCGTCCACATGTTCCGGAGTCAGCTCCCGACGCCGTACACGCCGCGGGCCTGGTCGCGGACGAGCGTGCCCCGGTCGAGCTCGATCACGCGCCGGCGCATGGCGTCGACGATTCGCTGGTCGTGGGTGGCCATCACGATGGTGGTCCCGGTGCGGTTGATGCGGTCGAGGATCCGCATGATCCCGACCGTGGTCGCGGGGTCGAGGTTGCCGGTGGGCTCGTCGGCGAGCACGATGAGCGGGCGGTTGACGAACGCGTGCGCGATCGAGACCCGTTGCTGCTCACCGCCGGAGAGCTCGGAGGGGAACCGGCCCGCCTTCTTCGCCAGTCCCACGAGGTCGAGCACCTGCGGCACCTGGGTGCGCACGACGTGGCGGGGCCGGCCGATCACCTCCATGGCGAAGGCGACGTTCTCGTACACGGTCTTGTTGGGGAGCAGCTTGAAGTCCTGGAAGACGCAGCCGATGTTGCGTCGGAGCTGCGGGACCTTCCAGTGGCTCAACTGGGAGATGTCGCGACCGGCTACGACGATGCGGCCGGTCGACGCCTGTTCCTCCCGGAGGAGGAGACGGAGGAAGGTGGACTTCCCGGAGCCCGAGGGCCCGACCAGGAAGATGAATTCACCCTTTTGGACCTCGGCCGACACCTCGCGGAGTGCGACGACGTCGCCCTTGTAGATCTTGGAGACATTCTCGAAGCGAATCATTTCAGGGTCGCGAGGGTAGCAGGGGCCAATTGTGATCTGGTGTCTGGCGTCACGCCTGCTGGCGGCGCCACTGCAGGTAGGACTCGATGAACGGATCGAGTTCGCCGTCGAGGACGGCCTGCACGTTGCCGGTCTCGTGACGCGTGCGCTCGTCCTTCACGAGTTGGTACGGGTGCAGCGTGTACGTGCGGATCTGGTTGCCGAAGGCGACGTCGCGCTTCTCCCCCGCGAGCGCCACGAGCTCGGCGTCGCGTTCCTGGCGCTGGCGCTCGGCCAGACGCGCGGCGAGGATCTGCATGGCGCGCGCCTTGTTCTGCGTCTGCGACCGTTCGTTCTGGCACGACACGACGATGCCGGTGGGAACGTGTGTGATGCGCACGGCGGAGTCGGTCACGTTGACGTGCTGCCCACCCGCGCCCGACGACCGGTACGTGTCGATGCGCAGGTCGGTGGGGTCGATCTCGGGTGCTTCGGTCTCGTCGAGCGCCGGCACCGCGTCGAGCGACGCGAACGCGGTCTGCCGACGCGCGTTGGCGTCGAAGGGTGAGATGCGGATGAGGCGGTGCACGCCGCGCTCGCTCGCGAGCAGGCCGAACGCGTAGCGGCCTTTGATGGTGAACGTCGCCGAGCTGAGCCCGGCTTCGGTGCCCGGCGACACCTCGTCGATCTCGGTGGCGAAGCCGCGCCGTTCGGCCCAGCGCAGGTACATGCGCAGCACCATGTTGGTCCAGTCCTGCGCGTCGGTACCGCCCGCGCCGGAGTTGACCGTGCAGATCGCGTCGCGGTCGTCGTGCTCACCGGTGAACAGCGCGCGCAGCTCCAGCGTGTCGAGCTGGCGTCCGAGTGCTTCGAGCCCGGCGCCGATCTCGCCTTCCACCGACGCGTCGCCCTCTTCACGCGCGAGCTCGGCCAGCGTCTCGAGATCGGAGACGGTGCCGTCGAGCTGGTCGACGAGGGTGACGTCCTCCTGGAGCTGCGCGAGCTCGGTGTTGACCTTGCGGGCGAGGTCCTGGTCGTCCCAGAGGTCAGGCTTGCTGACCTCGACCTCGAGCTCCCCGATCCGGGCGCGCGCCTCGTCGACCTTCATGTACGCCCGCGCGCCCTCGACGCGGCGGCGCAATTCGGACAGGTCGTCGGAGAAGTCACGCATGAGGGTGGTTGCTCAGCGGCCGTGGCAGAGCTTGTACTTCTTGCCACTCCCGCAGAAGCACGGCTCGTTGCGGCCGGGGGTCTTGTCGACCTTGACCGGCATCATCGACTCCGGCTCCGGGCGTACCGGTTCGGCCGAGCCGGTCGGCGCTCCGCCGAACTCGCCGGTGAGCTCGTCGGCCGGCATCGACGCCGCGGTGGCGCGCATCGCCCCCGAGCCCTGGACCGGGTCTTCCGCCGCGCTGTACCGCATCTTCTGCGTCTCGGGCGCACGGGGCGCCTCTTCGACCGCGGCCACCTGCAGGTGCGACACGTAGGCGACGAACTGGTCCTGGATCTGGCCCATCATCGCCTCGAACATGTCGAAGCCCTCACGCTGCCACTCCGCGAGCGGGTCCTTCTGGCCCATGGCGCGGAGGTTGATGCCCTCCCGCAGGTAGTCCATCTCGTAGAGGTGCTCGCGCCAGTGCTGGTCGATCATCGACAGCATCACCCGGCGTTCGATCTCGCGGAGGTTGTCGGACCCGATCGTGGCTTCCTTGGCCTCGTAGAGCTCGACCGCGTCGTCGGTGAAGAGCTCGACGAGCATGTCGCGGTGCGAGCACGTGTCGAGCTGCTCGCGTGTGACGCGCGTCGGGTAGATGGTGGTCATCTGGAGGTGCAGCTCGTCGAGGTCCCAGTCTTCAGGGAACTCGTCGGCGCAGTTGACCATCACGGTGCGCTCGAGCGCGGACGTGATCGCCTCGTACGCCTCGTCGCGAAGGTCGCCACCGTCGAGGATCTGCTGACGGCGGCGGTAGATGACCTTCCGCTGCTCGTTCATCACCTCGTCGTACTTGAGCACGTCCTTGCGGATCTCGAAGTTGCGGTCTTCGACGGTGCGCTGCGCGCGCTCGATGGCCTTGGTGACCATCTTCGCCTCGAGCGGCATGTCGTCGGGGAAGGCCTTGCCCATCACCCAGTTCATGGCGCCGGTGGCGAACAGGCGCATGAGCTCGTCTTCGAGCGAGAGGTAGAAGCGGCTCTCCCCGGGGTCGCCCTGACGACCGGAACGACCGCGCAGCTGGTTGTCGATCCGGCGGCTCTCGTGGCGCTCGGTGCCGAGCACGTAGAGGCCGCCGAGCTCGCGCACCTGGGCGCCGTGCTCCGCGCACTCGACCTTGAACTGCTCGACCAGCTCCGCGTACTTCTCGGGTGACTCCTCGACCGTGGTGCCGCTGGCCAGCAGCTCCTGCTGGGCGAGCCCCTCGGGGTTGCCACCGAGGAGGATGTCGACGCCGCGACCGGCCATGTTGGTGGCGACCGTCACCGCGCCGAGGCGGCCCGCCTGGGTGACGACGTGCGCCTCCCGCTCGTGCTGCTTGGCGTTGAGCACCTGGTGGGTGATGCCCCGCTTCTCGAGCAGGCGCGAGACCTGCTCCGACTTCTCGACCGAGATGGTGCCGACCAGCACGGGTTGACCCCGGACGGCGCGCTCGGCGATGTCGTCGGCGGCGGCGTCGTACTTCGCGGCCTCGGTCTTGTAGATGAGGTCGGGCTCGTCGAGGCGCACCATGGTCTGGTTGGTGGGGATCGACACCACCTCGAGGCCGTAGGTGTGGGCGAACTCCCCCGCCTCGGTGGAGGCGGTGCCGGTCATGCCGCCGAGCTTGTCGTACATGCGGAAGTAGTTCTGGAGGGTGATCGTCGCGAGGGTCTGGTTCTCCTCCTTGATCTTCACCCGCTCCTTCGCCTCGACAGCCTGGTGCAGACCCTCGGACCAGCGCCGGCCCTCGAGGATGCGGCCGGTGAACTCGTCGACGATCTTGACCTCGCCGCCCTGCACGACGTAGTCGACATCCTTCTTGAACAGCTCCTTGGCGCGCAGCGCGGCCTGGAGCTGGTGGACGAAGTTCTGGTTGACGTTCTCGTAGAGGTTGTCGACGCCGAGGGCCTTCTCGACCGCGGTGACACCGACCTCGCTGGGCACCACGGTGCGCTTCGCCTCGTCGACCTCGTAGTCCTGGTCGCGCTTGAGGTTCTTGACGATGGCGGAGAACTGGACGTAGAGCTCCTGCGCGTCGTCGGCCCGGCCCGAGATGATCAGCGGCGTGCGCGCTTCGTCGATGAGGATGGAGTCGACCTCGTCGACGATGGCGTAGGCGTGGCTGCGCTGCACCTGGTCGTCGCGCGCCACCGCCATGTTGTCGCGCAGGTAGTCGAACCCGAACTCGTTGTTGGTGCCGTACGTGATCCCCGCGGCGTAGGCGCGGCGCTTGGCCTCGAAGTCGTCGATCGACGGGATCACCACGCCGACCTCGAGCCCGAGGAAGCGGTAGATCTGACCCATCCACTCGGCGTCGCGACTCGCGCGAGGTAGTCGTTGACCGTGACGAGGTGCACGCCGCCACCGGTGAGCGCGTTGAGGTAGGCGGGCAGCGTGGCGACGAGGGTCTTGCCCTCACCCGTCTTCATCTCCGCGACCCAGCCGAAGTGCAGGGCCGCACCCCCCATGATCTGCACGTCGAAGTGCCGCTGGCCGAGCGTGCGGACGCCGGCCTCCCGGACCGCGGCGAACGCCTCGGGGAGGATGTCGTCGAGGTGCTCCTGCTGCTTGTCGGGGTCGCCGGCGTTGTCGAGCTGCTCCCGCCAGATGGCGGTGAGGGCGCGGAGGTCGTCGTCGGAGCGGGCCTGCATCTCGGCCTCGAACGTGCCGACGACCGGCGCGATCGTCTCCAGCGACTTGAGCTTCTTGCCCTCGCCGGCGTGCAGGATCTTGTTGAAGAGTCCCATGGAAGCACCGAGTCTACCGGCGTCCCGGGCGAATCCGACCCGCGTCGCGGGTCGATTCCACAGGGTGTGCGCCCTACGATCCCCGCCGATGCTGGAGCCGGTGCCGCGACGATCGAGGCGGGCCGGGATCGTCACCGCCGCCACCGTGCTGGCCGTCGTCGCCGGGATCGGCGTGTTCGCGTGGTTCCGGATCTGGCAGGCCCGCGCCGGTGATCCGCTGATCTGGCAGGACTCGCTCCAATACCAGTCGCTCGGCAACCAGCCGCTGTTCAGCCACTGGGTCTGGGCGGGCGACCGGCCGCCGGTGATCCCGCTGCTGTGGAAGGCGTCGGGCGACGGACCGACGTTCGTGTTGGTCCAGACGCTCGTGTCGGTCGTGGCGTGGAGCGCGCTCGCGATCGTCGTCGCCCGGTTGGTGCGCCCCCGCTGGGCGCAATTGCTCGCCGGCGCGCTCGTGCTGGGCTTCGCCGCCACCCGGCCGATCACGCAGTGGGACCGCTCGGTCCTGTCGGAGAGCCTGTCGTTGAGCGTGCTCGCGCTGCTGTTCGCCGCCACGATCCTGTGGGCGCTCCGCCCCACGATCGTGCGCAGCGTCGCCCTGGTTCTCGTGGCGCTCGTGTTCGCCGGCACCCGCGACACGCAGATCTGGGTGATCGCGCTCGTGGCGGTGGCGTTCGGGGCCTCCGCGTTGTGGCGCGGTCTCCGCGTCGACGTCAGGAGCGCGCGGCCGGCCCTGGTCGTCGCCGCCGGGCTCGTCTTCGTCGTCGTGGGTACGGCGACGAGCTCGATGGTGTCGCACCGCGACGTCAGGAACGTGCAGCAGGCGCTCGCGGTGCGCGTCTTCCCGTACCCGAGCCGGATCGAATGGTTCGCCGACCACGGCATGCCCCAGGCGGCACGGCTCGCCCGGCTGGCGCGCGCGACGCCCGGCGCCGACGGCCACCCGCCGGTCGTGGCGATCGGCCTCGACGATCCGGAATTCCAGCCGCTCGCACACTGGTTGCGCACCGACGCCGCCCGCACCTACGTCGCATGGTTGGTGCTGCACCCGGGCACCGTGCTCAAGGAACCGCTGGTACGACCCGAACGCACGTTCAACAACGCCGACGGCCACCTGTCGTTCTACGCCGCCGTCGATCGCACCGACGCGCCGCTGCTCACGACCGTGCTGTACCCCGCCTGGCCGTGGGTCCTGGCCGGGGCGATCGTCGCGGTCGTCGGCGGGCGGTGGTCCGGCCAGTGGCGCCGGACGGCCTGGGCCGGCGTGGCGCTGCTCGGCGCCCTGGGGCTCGCGCACATGCTCGTCGCGTGGCACGGCGACGGCATGGAGGCCACCCGTCACGCCGGGGTCGGCAACGTGCAGGTACGGCTGGGGGTGCTGATCCTGCTGGTGATGCTGCTCGACGGGCGGCGGGCGCTGCCGGTTCAGCCGGAGGTCTCGATCAAACCGAAGTGACCGTCGTTGCGCCGGTAGAGGACCGCGGCGTTGCCGGTCTCGGTGTTGGTGAACAGGAAGAAGGCGTGACCGAGGAGGTCCATCTGCAACGCGGCCTCCTCGGGGTCCATCGGCTTGGCCGCGAACCGCTTGGTCTTGACGATGCGCGCATCGTCGTCGCCATCGCCGTCTTCGCGGTCGTCACCGAGCTCGAGTTCCCCGTCGGCGACCGCGACGCCGTTGCCGTCACCGTTCCCGTTGCCGTTCCCGTTGGCCCGGCGACGCGGGTGGGCGCGGCTGACCCGCTTGTCCTTGATCCGCGCGACCTGGTGCCCGACCTTGTCGACCGCGAGGTCGAGCGCCGCTTCCGCTTCCGGCGCGCACGCGTGCGCCTTCACGAAGTGGCGCTTGAGGTGGACGGTGATCTCGCACAGCTGCGATTCCGCGGCACGGCGATGCTGCTGCTCGGCGAAGTCGACCTCGACGCGCCCGGCGTCGTGGGTGAACTTGGCGATGCGGGCGACCTTCTCCCGCGCCGCCGCATCGAGGCGGGCCGACACCTGACGGTTCTTGCCCCGGACCACGATGTCCATCGTGACCGACCTCCTTCGCGTGCGATCGAGGACGCGCCCCCGAGTCTACGGGTCACGACGGCGGCGGGGTCCGGGCCGCAGTGAGCGCGAGCACGGACCTCGCGCCGGCGGCGTGCAGCGCACCCGCTGCGGCCGCGAGCGTCGCGCCGGTCGTCGCGACATCGTCGACCACGAGCACGACGCCGGGTGTCGCCCGGCGCACGACGAAGCGCGGGCCGTGCCGCCGGGCATCGGCGGGCAACCCGGTCTGGGGCGGTCCCGGGAGCCGGTCGAGGAGCCCGACGACCCGTCGGCGCAACCGCCGCGCCACCGCCCGGGCCAGGAGCTCGGCGGGGTCGAAGCCACGCTGGCGGCGCCGCTCGCGGCTCGTGGGCGCCCAGGTGACGACGTCGACCCCGGCCACGCCGGTCGGGAGCGCGTCGACCATGGCGTCGGCCAGCCACGGCACCACCGCCCGCACGTTGCGGTACTTCACCCGGGCCACCAGCTCCCGGGCGACGCCCTCGTAGGCGAACGGGGCCCACCACCCGTCGAGCCCGGTGGGCGGTGACGCCGCGACCGGCGGGTGGAGCCGGCGTCCGCAGCGCCCGCAGAGCGGCGCGCCCGTGCCGCCGCAACCGGGGCACACCAGTGGGAACAGGGCACGGAGCACGTGGTGACCGTACGGCGCCGCTACGACGTTTTAACCGTCCGTTGGATCAAGGATCCGGTGGCCCCGGCCGATGCCTGATGTGACCGACGGCACGTGCGGGGGCCGGTCAGTCACCGACCGAGAGGATCACCCCCGATGAGCGTCTTCATGAGCTGGGCGAGATCGACCGTCGCCAACGTGGAGCGCGCGCTCGGCCACACCGACGGCTGGTTCGACCGCATCCTGATCGGGGTGCTGGTGCTCCTGGCCGTCGCCGTCGTCTTCCTCTTCATCCAGTAACCACCGCGCGACGAACCGGCGTCACCAGACGGGGTCAGAGCCCACGCCGGCGACGCCGGTTCGGAAGGAAACGGCTCAGTAGCGGTAGTGGTCGGGCTTGTAGGGGCCGTCGACCGGGATGCCGAGGTAGGCGGCCTGGTCCTCGCTGAGCGTGGTGAGCTTGACCCCGAGCTTCTCGAGGTGGAGGCGGGCGACCTCCTCGTCGAGGTGCTTCGGCAGCGTGTACACCTTGTTCTCGTAGAAGTCCCGGTGGGTGAAGATCTCCATCTGCGCCATCACCTGGTTGGTGAAGCTGTTCGACATCACGAAGCTGGGGTGACCGGTCGCGCAGCCGAGGTTGAGCAACCGGCCCTCGGCCAGCACGATGATCGAGTGGCCATCCGGGAACTTCCACTCGTCGACCTGCGGCTTGATGTTGATCCGCTGGATGCCGTCGTACTTGGCCAGTCCGGCCATGTCGATCTCGGTGTCGAAGTGGCCGATGTTGCCGACGATGGCGTTGTGCTTCATCCGCGCCATGGCATCGACGGTGATGACGTTCATGTTGCCGGTCGTGGTCACGAAGAGGTCGGCGGTGTCGACGACGTCTTCGAGCGTGGTGACCTCGTAGCCCTCCATCGCCGCCTGCAACGCGCAGATCGGGTCGATCTCGGTGATGACGACGCGGCACCCTGACCGCGCAGCGACTGCGCGCAGCCCTTGCCCACGTCGCCGTAGCCGCAGACCACGGTGACCTTGCCCGCGAGCATCACGTCGGTGGCGCGGCAGATGCCGTCGACCAGCGAGTGGCGGCAGCCGTAGAGGTTGTCGAACTTGCTCTTGGTCACCGAGTCGTTGACGTTGATGGCCGGGAACAGCAGCGAACCGCCCTCCATCATCTGGTAGAGCCGGTGCACGCCGGTGGTGGTCTCCTCGGTCACACCGAGCAGGCCGTCGGCCATGCGGTGCCACCGACGGTCGTCGTCGGCGAGCACGTCGCGCAGCAGGCCGAGGACGACCGCGAACTCCTCGTTGTCGGCGGTCGACGGATCGGGCACCGCGCCGGCGCGCTCGAACTCGACGCCCTTGTGCACGAGCAGCGTCGCGTCACCGCCGTCGTCGAGGATCATGTTCGGGCCGTCGTTGCCCGGCCACGACAGCGCGCGGTCGGTGCACCACCAGTACTCCTCGAGCGTCTCGCCCTTCCAGGCGAACACCGGGACCCCGGCGGCCGCGATCGCCGCCGCCGCGTGGTCCTGGGTGGAGAAGATGTTGCAGGACGCCCAACGCACGTCGGCACCGAGCGCGACCAGGGTCTCGATGAGCACCGCGGTCTGGATGGTCATGTGCAGTGAGCCGGTGATGCGCGCGCCGGTGAGCGGCTTGGTCGTGCCGTAGCGGTCGCGCAACGCCATGAGGCCCGGCATCTCGACCTCGGCCAGCTCGATCTCCTTGCGCCCGAATTCGGCGAGGGAGAGGTCGGCGACCTTGAAGTCCGAGGACTCGGTCGCGCTCGCGGGATCGATCGTGGTCGTCATGGAACAGACTCCTTCTACATGGTCGGGCCGGCCGCCCGACGTGCCGCTCGTGCGGCCACCGGCATGGAAAGAGTCGGCCCGGATCACCGGATGACAGCCTGAAGGCCCGACCGGTCGTCAAGGGTAGCGGACGCGAATACCCCCACCGGCCCCGTGCGCTCCGTGGAAAGCTCACCCGATGGATCTCGAGCTCCGCACCATCGGCGAGGACGAGCTGGGCGACTTCCTCCGGGGGGTCACGACCGGGTTCGGCATGACGGCCCCCGACGAGAACGACGAGTACCCCGTGCACCTCCTGCCGGCGGACCGCTGCCTGGTCGTGCGCGACGGTGACACCATCGTCGCCACCGCGGGCGCGTTCCCGTTCCGTCTCACCGTGCCGGGCGGGGCACGGGTCCCGGTCGCCGCGGTCACCACCGTGACCGTGCATCCGACCCATCGCCGGCGCGGCGTCCTGCGCCAGATGATGGACGAGCAGCTCGACGACGTGGCGCGGCGCGGCGAGCCGCTCGCGGTGCTCACCGCGTCGGAGGCGTCGATCTACGAGCGCTTCGGTTACGGCACCGCGACCTTCACCACCGCGTGGGAGCTCGAGTCGGAGTACGCGACCGCGCCGGCACCTGCCGATGTCGGCGGGACGGTGCGCCTCGTCGACGACGACGCCGCCACGGCCGCTGCGCACGCGGTGTACCAACGGGTCGCCGCCGCGCGCGTCGGGGAGCTCGATCGACCGGCCGAGTGGTGGCCACCGCGGTTCGCGCCGGGATCCCGCGGCAAGCGCTTCTTCACCGCGGTGCACGACGGCGCCGACGGGAAGCCCGACGCCTTCGCGCGGTATTCGCTCCAACCGGCGTGGCCGGACGGCATCCCGAGCTCCACACTCCGGGTGATCGAGCTCCAGGCCGTCGATTCCGACGCCGAGGCCGCGATGTGGGCCTTCCTCTTCGGCATCGACCTGGTGGCGACGGTGACTGCAGCCGACCGGCCCGTCGACGACGCCGTGCGGTGGCGCCTCGCCGACGCGCGCCGGCTGCGCGTCCGCCAGCTCCGGGATCACCTCTGGGTGCGGGTCGTCGACGTCGCGGCGGCGATGTCGGCGCGCACGTACGAGTGCGACGACGCCCTCGTGGTGGAGCTGATCGACAGCTTCCGCCCCGCCAACAACGGACGGTGGCTCGTCGAGGGCGGGCCCGGCGGCGCCGAGTGCGCGCGCACGGACCGCGCCGCCGACCTGACCCTCGGCGCACCCGAGCTCGGCGCGATCTCCCTCGGCGGGGTATCCGTGTCGACGTTGGCGGCCGCCGGTCGGGTCGACGAGTCGACGAGCGGTGCCGTGCACCGCGCCGATCGCTTCTTCGGCGTGCACCCCGCGCCGTGGTGCACCACGCACTTCTGACGCGAGCGTCGCCTTCAGCTGCGGACGCCCACCGCCGAAGTTGCGCGCTCTTGACCGCAGGTGGCGAAATCGCGCCGACTTTGGGGGCCCCGGGGCGGGGGGCGGGGGCGCGCCGGTGCGCTCAGCCTATCGCGGTCTTCAACTGCGCGATCGCGTCGATGGGGCCGGGGTCGACGTCGTTGTCGAGCGCGAGGTAGTAGCTCGTCCAGTCGCCGAGGTACGCGAGATCGAGGAGCTGCGCCAGGCGCCCCTCCCCCTCCGCTTCGACGGTCAGCACCTGGCAGAGCGCCTCTTCGATGAGCTCGCGGGTCGCGACGGCGCGCTGCTCCAGCCGCGGGTGCTCGAGACCGTGGCGCAGCTCGACCAGCGAGAACACCTGACGGGTGACGTCGCCGTGCTGACCCCAGCCGCACACCTCGTTGTGGTCGAGCTCGGGATACTCGTTCCAGTACGCGGGCGCCTTGGCGTTCTCGTTCATCGACTGCTTCCACCGGAGCGCGGCCACACCGCCGAGGCCACCACTGCCGTAGATGATCGGGATCGTGCGCCCGAGCTTGCGGGCGAGCTCGCGTGCCGGGTTCCGTGCCGCGTCGGCCGCGGGCTTGCACTGGTCGCGGCGCTTCGCCAGCTGCTGCTGCGCGCGCAGGAGGCCGGCGTGCGCCTCGGGCAGCATGCCCATGCGGAACAGCACGACGAACAGCGGCGCGACCAGCGCGCCCAGCGCGAGGCGCGGCATCACGACGCCGTCGGGACACGGCACGTGCAGCGATCCGGACTCCTCCGCGAGGGCCGCCAGCTCACCACCTTTCGAGATCACGACGAGACGAGCACCAGCGGCGAGCGCGCCGCGTGCCATCTCGACCGTCTCCTCGGTGTCGCCCGAATACGACAGCGCGAACGCGAGCGTGCGGGGCCCGACGAAGGCGGGCGTGCGGTAGTGCTTGAGGACGGTGACCGGGACGGGGAGCGTGGCGGTGCCGACCGCTTGCAGCACGTTCCCGGCGATGCCGGATCCGCCCATGCCGAGGGTGACCAGGTGGTCGTAGGCGCCGGCATCGGGCAGCGCCGCGCCCGGGACCTTCCCAGCGGCCTCGTGCGCGGCCGCCAGTTGCTCCGGCATGCCGCACAGGGCCTCGCCGAAGTCGAGCGAATCGGTGGTCACGACACGCCTACGCCGCGAAGGTCGGCTGGATGCCGTCGGCCTCGGCCTTGGCCGAGAGGCGGGCCGCCTCGTTGTCGTCCACGGTCTCGGCTTCGTCGATCAGCATGATCGGGATGTCGTCGCGCACGGCGTACCGGCGCTTGAGGCGCGGGTTGTAGAGCGCCGACTCGTCTTCGAAGTAGAGCAGCGGCCCCTTGTCCTCCGGGCACGCGAGGATCTCCAGCAGCTTCGGGTCCAACGCCATCGTGTGTCTGTCCTTTTAGGTCGGTGACGAGTTGCCACGCACGAGCGCGAGCACCTCGGCGGTGCGATCGTCGCACGCGGCGCGGTCGGGCGCCTCGAGGTTGAGGCGGAGCAGTGGCTCGGTGTTGCTCGCGCGGAGATTGAACCACCAGTCGCCGAGGTCGACGGTGAGGCCGTCGAGCCGGTCCTGCTCGGCCTTCGCGTAGGCCCCCGCAACCTCCTCGATGACGGCCGCGGGATCGGGGACCCGCGTGTTGATCTCGCCCGACATCGCGTAGCGCTCGTAGGGCAGGCGCAACTCCGAGAGGGGCGTGCCCGTCTTCGACAGCTGCTCGAGCACCAGCATGGCGGCGATGATGCCGGAGTCGGCACGGAAGTTGTCGCGGAAGTAGTAGTGCGCCGAGTGCTCGCCGCCGAAGATGGCGCCGGTTTCCGCCATCACCTGCTTGATGAACGAATGACCGACCCGCGTGCGGATCGGCGTGCCGCCGTGCTCACGGATGATCTCGGGGACGGCCTTCGAGCAGATCAGGTTGTGCACGACCTTCTCGCCCGGGTTCCGGTCGAGGATGGCCGCGGCGAGCATCGCAGTCGTGGCGGAGCCCGACACCGGCTGCGCCTGGTCGTCGACCAGCACCACCCGGTCGGCATCGCCGTCGAAGGCGAGGCCGATGGCGGCGTCGTTGTCGAGCACCGCCCGCTGGAGGTCCTTCAGGTTCTCCACTGCGGTCGGGTCGGCAGGGTGATTCGGGAAGGTGCCGTCGAGCTCGCCGAACACGACGGTGAGATCCATCGGCAGTCCCGCGAACACGGCCGGCGCGATCAGCCCCCCGACACCGTTGGCGGTGTCGGCCACGACGCGCAGCGGTGCCAGCGCGTCGAGGTCGACGAACGAGTGCACGTGGGCCACGAACGCGGGGAGGAGGTCGCGCTGCTCGGCCCGACCGGGGTCTTCGGCACGCTCGAGGAGACCACCGGCGACCATCGCCTTGATCTCGGCGAGGCCGGTGTCCTGGCCGATCGGCAGCGCGCCGGCGCGGCACAGCTTCACCCCGTTGTACTGCGCGGGGTTGTGGCTGGCGGTGAACATGGCCGCCGGCGCGTCGAGGTTGCCGGCGGCGAAGTAGCAGAGGTCGGTCGACGCCAGGCCGAGGTCGACGACGTCTGCGCCGGCGATGAGCGCACCCTCGATGAAGGCGGCGACCAGTGGCTCCGACGACGGGCGGGCGTCACGTCCGACGAGGACGCGCGCCGAGCCGGTGAAGGCCACAAAGGCGTTGCCGATGCGCCGGGCGATCGACTCGTCGATCTCGTCGGGATAGATCCCGCGAACGTCGTAGGCCTTGAAGATGGAATCGAGCGCAGAGTCGGGCACAGGAGCCTCGGGTCCTCACCGCGGGGAGCGGGACGGAAATCGTACCCTCCGCCGCCGCTCGCCCACACCGGAATCGTCGGACCGCCGGACGGCCAACCCCCACCACACGAGGCCGCCCAACCCCGCCACGCCGACCACCGTGAGCACCCGCCCGACCTGTTCGGCGGTGGACGTCCCGAAGGTCAGCGTCACGTGCTTGCTGGTGGGGACGACGACCATGAAGTTGGGCGTCGCCCGCCACGGTCCCTCGGCGCCGTCGACCTCCCAATTCGGGTAGTACGACGTTTTCACCATCACGGGGACGCCCGTGCGCGAGACGTCGAATTCCACCGACGACTCGGTCGTCCGGACGTTCGACACCTCGACCTTCGGCAACGCCCGTTTCGCGACCGCGCGCGCGTTAGCGGCGTCGGCGCGCTTCCACGATGCGGGACCACCGTCGGCGAGCGGCCGGTCGAGCGCGTCCGGGTCGCTGAACCACGGGACCGCGCTGCACTCCCACGGGCTGTACTCCGACTCGACCGACGTGCTGTCGACGGGCTTCGGCTCGCCCAGGCACTGCCACGACGGTGCCGCGTGCAGGTCGTCGACGACCACCGGCTCGTACGCGAGGGCCTGCACGGTCGGCGAGTCGGCGACGCGGTAGATCGTCCAGCCGTTCGGAGGCTTGTTGTCGAGGTCGGGGACGGTGGCCACGGGCTGGAGCGCCGGGTTCCTCGCCGCGGTGTTCTTCGCCTGCTCGCTGAAGGCGGCGTAGTAGCGCACGCCCATCAGCTGGAGGTAGCGCACTCCGAGGTCGAAGTCGGCGATCGACTTGTACGGCAGGCCTCGCACCGGGTTCGACGGCGACTGCGCCAGCGTCGCGATCATCATGAAGTGGTAGGGCGTCGTCGTCGACGCTTCGAAGTAGAGGCCTTCCATCGACTGGATGCGACCGTGCGTCCAGTACGGCAGGAGCATGAGGGCGAGCGGGGTTCCGTACGCGCCGATCGCGTCACCGCCCTCCCACGCCATGCGACCGGGCGGAAGCGAGTTCGCGGTGTCGAGGAAGGCCCGGTACTCCGGCCACGACTTGGCGGTGAAGTCGTCGGGGCTGCCGCTCTCGTAGCCGGTGTAGTTGTAGCGGGCCCAGTACGGGATGAAGCCCCGACCGTCCTGCACCAGCACCAGCGCAACGGTCGTCAGCATGACCGCGAGCACCGCGAGCGCGATCACGCGGATCGCGTTGCGCGCGTCATCCCCCGGGAGCCACCGCGGGCTCCGGAGGCGACCGGGGCGACGGGCGCAGCGGGTTCGGCGGGTTCGCCGGCCGCGCCGGCCCCGTCGACGGTGTCGGCCGCGACCACCACCTCCGGGGCGCGGCGCGCCGGACCTCGCACCACCCACGCGGCGCCGAGCGCGGTGAGGCGCGCCAGCTCGGCGACGCCCAGCGCCGCGAGCAGGAACAGCATGAGGAACCAGAACGGGAGCAGCCGGAGGTTCCACGCCGGCGCCTTCCCCAGGAGGTCGCGCACGCCCTCCCAGTTGTAGAAGGCCAGACCGGTCGCGACCGTCAGCGCGGCGACGACGAGCGTCGCCCGACGGCGGAACCATATCCCGGCGACGACCGCGACCACCGCGAAGGGGTAGAGGAACCAGTTCTCCGACAGGAACATCCAGTCGAGGTAGTTGCCGATCGGTTCGTAGCGCATGTCCGTGGTGTTGCCGAGGTTGACCGCCAACGGCAGGAGCCAGAACGCGGTGAGCAGCACGCCGACCGCGCCGATGGCGGCCACCCGGGTCGCGTTCCGCATCGGCCGCTGGATGAGCCAGATGACGACCGCGCCCACCACCGCGAAGAGCGCGACCACCACGTGGCTCGAGACCGTGAGCGCGAGGAAGACCGCCGGGAGCCACAAGGGCCCGCGCCGGTCGAGCGCGCGCGCCAGCGTGCCCAGGAACAACAACGACATCGCCAACGCGATCATGAACGAGTACTCGCCCGCGAGCGTGCTGGCGAGCGTGCCGCCCATGATGCGGAAGTCGAACGTCATGGTCGAGTCGCCGCCCTCTTTGAAGAACATGAAGGCGGTGGCGGCGACGGCGAACAGCGGTGCGGCCGGTCGGGGGACGCGGATGCCCCGGGCGAACTCGTACGCGCCGATCGGCAACAGCACCGGACCGAACGCGGTGACGAGCTTGAACGCGATGTTGTAGGGCAGGAACAGGTCGAGGACGGCGATGAGGACCGCCGGGAACGGGAAGTAGAACTGTCCCGCCGGGAACCCCGCGTAGAAGTCCTTCGACCACCCGGTCACCCGCCACGGCAGGAAGTGGTCGATCAGGAAGTCGGGGAACCAGACGTGCGCGCCCGTGTCGCCACCGGTGATCGTGGTGTTGCGCAGCACGAGCTTCGGCCCGAGCTCGACGAACACGAAGATGCAGCAGGTGGCGACGATCGCCAACCCGACCCAGTACGCCAGCCGGTCGTACCACTGCCGGGGCGTCGGCTCCGGTGGCGGCGCGGCCGCGCCGTCGCCGTCATCGTCGTCGTGTGCCGGCGCGGGCGCGTCGATCAGCTCCCGCGCCTGCACCATCCGGTCAGCATGCCAGGCGGTGTCCGCAGGACACGCGCGGTGAGCTCAGCGGGTGCGGGCGAGCTCCAGGACGTGCACGAGGGGCACGGGGCCGTCGGTGGTCTCCCACGTCTGCGCCTCGCACTTCCCGCAGCGCCGGAACGTCACGTCGCGCTCGGCGACGCGCATCCGGATCTCGATCATCCCTGCCTTGGAACACCTTGCACAATGCATCGGAACCTCCCAGTCCTCAGCCCGCACGTGTATCGGCAGACCGGCCCCGGAACTTGAGCGCCGGACGCCCGCCCCCAAACCGCCCGATATCGGTCAGCTGGTGAAGAGGAACACGACGCTCAGGGCGTTGAAGCCCACGTGCAGCAGGATCGAGCGGGACAGGTTCCCCGTCGACGCCGCCTGGTAGCCCGACACCACGCCGAGGAGGATGATCGCCGGGAGCGCGATCAGGGTGCCCACCGACGGATCGCCCAGGGCGTGGACCAGCCCGAACGCCACCGCGCTCGACGAACACCGCGACCTCGGGCGTGACCCTGCGCAGGAGCGATCGCAGCAGCGTGCCCCGGAACAGGAGCTCCTCGGTGAGCGGGGCGAGGAGCACGATGGCCAGGGCCAACACGGGGATCTGCCAACCCGAGGCCCGGTCGGCCGTCTTCACCACGTCCTGGCGGGCGGTGTGACCGTAGAGGCTCTCGAGCAGGCCGATCGGGATCAGGGCGACGAGCTGGAGGCCGATGCCGAGGAAGAAGTACGGCGCGTCGGACAACCACGTGCCGGCCGGCCGGCGCACCTCGAGTCCGAAGTCCGTGCGCAGCGATCCGGTGCCCTTGCGCCGGGCCACGAAGGCCAACCACGCGATCACGGCGAAGTTCTGCGAGCAGATCAGCACCACGAGCGTGGTCGGATCGCTCGGATGGTCCGGATCCAGGACGAACGCCGCCGCGATGAGGGAGACGATCAGCCCCACGCCGAACGCGGCGATGGCGTCGCCGATCCCCCAACGGATCCGCGCCCGATCGCCGGTCCCCGGCGGGACGGGCGGAGGGGGCGGCGGCGGAGGGGGTGGAGGCGGCGGCGGGAGGGCGCTGCTCACAGCGGCGCCACCCTACAGGAGGGGGAGGAATCTCCGGCCCGTCGGCGGCGTTGGCCCCGCGAGGTCCACCGCGCGTGCCCGCACCCCGTCTTCCCGCTCCGTGGGACGCGCCGCCGGGCCGTAGCATGGAGCGACCACGACGAGGAGCCGGCCCAGGATGAGCCGCCGCCAGACCGATCTCGAGCCGGGGGTCGACCCCGACACCGGCGAACCGGAGTCGTTCGGCGCGCCCAACGGGCGCCCACCCACCCCGCCGCCGGCGTGGCGTCCCGGCACCCGGCCGCCCAGCGGGCCGCCCAACGCCGGCCCACCCGACGACGGGCCCCCCGGCGAACGACCGCCGACCGAACGTCGTCCCCCCACCGGTGGCAGCAACTCGCCGTCGTTGCGCTGGGTGCCGTGGATCGTGCTCGCGCTGATCGCGGCCGCGTTCATTGTCTCCAGCCTCGCCGGCGGCAGCTCGTCGAAGACCGACCTCACGTACTCGCAGTTCCAGAACCAGGTTGACGACGACAACGTCAAGAGCATCGACTTCAACAAGTCGACCGGCACCATCAACGGCACCCTGGCGACGCCGGTGAAGGGCAACACCGAGTTCTCGAGCTCGGGCCCGAAGGACAACCTGTCCGACCCGTTGCTCGCGACGATCAACAAGAAGGGCATCGACCTCAACTACGTCGACGAGGGCAGCAACATCCTCGGCGACATCCTGTTGTGGGTGCTGCCGCTCATCCTGATCATCGGCCTGTTCGTGTGGATGAGCCGGCGCGCGGAGGGGCAGATGGGCGCGGTCATGAACATCGGCAAGAGCCGGGCCAAGGTCTACAACACCGAGAAGCCGAAGACGACCTTCGGCGACGTCGCCGGCTACGGCCCGGTCAAGCAGGAGATCTCCGAAGTCGTCGACTTCCTCAAGAACCCCGGCAAGTTCAAGGAGATCGGCGCGCGCATCCCGAAGGGCGTGCTGCTCGTCGGTCCGCCCGGCACCGGCAAGACCCTCATCGCCCGCGCCGTCGCCGGTGAGGCCGGCGTGCCGTTCGTGTCGGTGACCGGTTCCGACTTCATGGAGATGTTCGTCGGTGTCGGTGCGGCCCGCGTGCGCGACCTCTTCCAGACCGCGCGCAAGCAGGCGCCCGCGATCATCTTCGTCGACGAGATCGACTCCATCGGCCGCAAGCGCGGCGCCGGGCTCGGCGGTGGGCACGACGAGCGCGAGCAGACGCTCAACCAGATGCTGGCCGAGATGGACGGCTTCGAGGCCACCGAGGGTATCGTCATGATGGCCGCGACCAACCGGCCCGACGTCCTCGACCCCGCGCTCCTCCGCCCCGGTCGCTTCGACCGCCAGATCATGGTGCCGCTGCCGACGCAGGACGAGCGGCGCGACATCCTGCTGGTGCACTTCAAGGACAAGAAGATGTCCCCCGACGTCGACGTCGACATCGTCGCCCGCGGGACGCCGGGCATGGCCGGCGCCGACCTCGCCAACCTCGTCAACGAGGCCGCGCTGTTCGCGGTCCGCCGCGGCGACAACGAGATCCACGCCAACGACTTCGACGACGCCCGCGATCGCGTGCTCATGGGCCTGCGCCGGCCGTCGATCGTGATGAACGACCTCGAGAAGGAGCACACCGCCTACCACGAGGCCGGGCACGCAGTGGCGGCCTACGTGTTCGAGCACGCCGACCCGGTGCACAAGGTGACCATCCTCCCCACCGGCATGGCGCTGGGCATGACCCAGCAGATGCCGGTCGAGGAGCGCTATTCCCACGACAAGGAGTACCTGCGCGACTCGCTGGGCGTGTTCATGGGGGACGCGTCGCCGAGGAGATCATGTTCGGCACCAAGTCGACCGGCGCGCAGAACGACCTCGTGCGCGCCACCGAGATCGCCCGGCGCATGGTGCGGGAGTGGGGCATGAGCGACCGCATCGGCCCCATGGCGTGGGGTTCCGAAGGCGCCGTGTTCCTCGGTGAGGACCTCGTGCACACGCGCGACTACTCCGACGAGACCGCCCGCGTGATCGACGAAGAGGTCGAGCGCATCCTCCGCGATGAGGAGAACCGCACCCGCAACACGCTCACCGAGCACCGCCCCGGTCTGGTGGCGGTGGCGGAGGCGCTGCTCGAGCGGGAGACCGTCGACGGCCAGGAGGTCGCCTCGTTGGTCGACGTCGCGATGGGCCACAAGAGCGGCGGGCCCCGCCGGGCGCTGCGGGCCGACGGCACCGAAGAGGTCATCGAGACCTCCGGCGACGGCGACTCCCTCTCCGACTACGTCGAGTAGCCCCCCAACTCCCTCTGGCGGGGCGCGGTCAGAGGGTTCCGAGGTCGGGTTCGGGCGTGCTGCCCGGCACGCGCAGCTCCGCCACCGCGGCCCAGAGGTCGGTGGCGGTGAACGCACCCACGAAGGCTCGTTGCACCACCCCGTCGGCGTCGGCGATCACGGTGGTGGGGATCGCCGCGAGCTCGTAGCGACGGTGGAGCTCGCCGCGCGACTCGGCCTTGATCTCGCACGTCGCCACGTCGCTCGAGTCGAGCGGCGCGAGCTTGTCGCCGAGGCCCTGGCACGAGTCACAGGCCGCCGACGAGAACAGCGCGACCAGCCACGCGGCGCCGGGCCGCGGGAAGTCGGCGCGGTCGAGCTGCTTGGGCACCGGGTAGACGTCGCGCGGTGGGGGTCGGACGGCCGGCGGCGCAGGAACCATGCGAACACGCCGACCGCGAGCAGGATCACCCCCGCGATCACCAGGCGGGTCGTCATCGCCCGATCACCCGCGGTACGAGGGATCGGGGATGGCGGTGCTGATCGAGGCGCCGGCCTCGCCGAGCAGGGTGAAGCCGACCACGACCGGGTGCTGGGCGGTGACGACCAGCGCGCCGCCGGGATCGGACCCGAGGAGCACCAGGCGCAGCACCTTGGCCTTCCCCGGAGCGATCGCGATCTCGGGTTCGCTCGTGGCGCCACGCCGTCGGTCGACGAAGTCGGCCGGGAGCATCTCGGCGGTGACCGGGTCGGGCCCGGGGTTGTAGACGGTCACGAACCCGTCGGCGTCGACCTCGGGTTGGGGCACGACCCAGCGGCGAGCGGCGAGCGGCGTCCCGGCCGTGCCGGCGACCCCCGGCGTCGTGGACGACGGCGCCCACGAGGCGAGCAGTTCGGCGACCACGGGCGTGCGTCGGCCGTCGACGTCGACCGCGGTCGCCACGATGGCGTAGTCGGTGTCGATCGGGACCCGCGTGGTCACGTCGGTGGTGACGACGCCACGCGACGGAACCCGGACCGTCTCGGGCTCGAGCGTCTGGTCGCCGACCATCACGACCTTCACCTCGACCCGGGCATCGACCTCGGAGAAGTTCGCCAAGGACAGCGACGCGATGCCGCCGTTGGTGGTCGTGCCCGCGGGGATGCGCCACGCGGTGGCGGGCGCCGGCGCGCCGAGGGACACTGCGATCCCCTGCCGGGTCGGGCCCGAGTCGGGCACCGTGCCGTCGAAGATCTGCGAGTGCTCGGCGACGACGCGCCCGAGACGGGCGTGCACGTGCGTCGCGAACCGCTGCTGGCGCAGCACGGCGTCCTGCACCGGGATGGTGATGCGGGAGCGGCGCGGCACGACGACGGCCTGGAGCGCGTCGGGCTCCTGCACCCCGGTGTCGGTGAGGAACGTGACGTCGACGATGGCGTCGTCGCCGAACGGGTTGAACAACGCGAGATCGTGCTCGCTCCCGTCGACCGTGGTGCCCGACGCGAAGTACCAGTCGGTCTCGGCCGAACGCGTGCACGGCTCCACCGCGACGTCGTCGCCGTGGTCGAGCTCGTGCGACACCACCGCCGGTCCGCCGACCGCTTCCACGACCACACCCGGCTCAGGGGTCTCGAGGATGTCGGCCACCTTGGTGCGGGTCTCCTCGCCCGGCGCGAGGACGAGGCGTTCGATCGCGGGTTCGGCGTCACCTCCCGGCATGACGGTGATGGTGACATCGACCCGGGTGCGGGCGAGGCTGGCGATGACCAGGGTCTCGTCGGCGCGACCATCGGGTTGGGACGTGCCTTCGGCGCAGTACCACGCGCTCGACGCGACGTCGGGCCCCGGGACGCTCGCGCCGGCCACGATCCTCGCCGCGCGCGCCGACGCGGTGGACGACGACGAGCTCGCGCCCTGTTGGGCCACCACCGCCGCGACCACGGCCGCGATCACGACCAGGAGGATCGGGCCGCGCCGGATCTTGCGTGCGCGGCGCGTCGGCGGCGGCGTGGGAATCACGTCGGTGTCGGTCACACCCGCTCCCACCAGAACGAGTCCTCGTCGATGACGTCGACGAGCGGATCGTGGCGTGCCGCGCGCTCGCGCCGCGCGCGCGTGGCGACCGCCCGTTGTCCCGGATCCCGTCGCACCCGGGTGCGCCGCCACCGCCAGACCACCAGGATCCACATCACGAGCGCGGCACCGAGCGTCGCCCAGCGCACCCATTGCGCGCCGTAGGTGATCGCGACGGTCCCGCGGCGATCGAGCGCGTAGCCGTTCGCCCACCCGAACGCCTCGTCGTGCCGGAGCGACGCGCCGTCGCTCGCGGCGTTCCACTCGGAGTCGAACGCCTCGCCCCAGAGCACGGTGCCCGGAGCGACCGGCTGCGACCCGAGCGCGGTGGCACCCGACAGGTCGGTGCGCAGGGCGGCGACGTTGGGGCGCCGGGAGTCGACCGGAACGCCACCGGCGCTCTCGCCCAGCGCGGCCGCGATCGGTGCGTAGGCCAGGTTCTCGTAGAGCACGAAGCCGGGGCTCGACCGCAGCTGGGCCAGGTCGAGCTGCTGCGCCATGGCGGCGCGCAGGGCACGCGGCGCCGGGGCCGTGGCTCCCCCGCCCCGTCCCTGCGTGCTGGGCACCACGACGTACCGCACGCCCATCGGCGCCAGCATCCGGCCCAGACGATTGGTCAGGCCCGCGCCGGCGAGCCCCACCGCGCGGTCGACCACCTGATCGGCGGCGTGCTCGGGCGCGCGCCACTGCTCGGTGACGTCGCCGGGACCGTTGCGGGTGAGCGTGTAGCCCGTGCCGTCGTGCAGCACCACCGGGTCGAGGGGCAACACCGCCGGATCGCCGAGCCACAGCATCCGGAACTGGCCCTTGGCGGCGATCGACTGCGTGAACGAGAGTGTGCTGGTCCAGTCGGACGACGGCGCGTGCCAGCGTCCGTTGACCACGTCGCCGGTGAACAGGAGCGCGGGGAGCAGGATCGCGACCGCGCCGAGGATCACCGCCGGTTGGCGCCACCCGAACTTGAACGTACGGATGCCGTCGACGAACACCGACACCGCGATCCCGAGGCAGAGCGCGAGCCCCAAGGCCGCGAGCGTGAGCCCGGCTTCGGGGGCGGGCACCGACGTGTCGGGGAAGAACCGCGCGGGGACCCACACCGCCGCCCAGCCGACGAGCGCGAGCACCCAGCCCCGGGCGGTCCAGGCCAGACGATCGCCGGTGGCGACGAACAACGGGACCGCGGCCGCGACGACCAACCCCCACATCGCCCAGCCCGCCGCGGCCGGCCCGGTGTCGAAGCGCAGGATCTGCGACAGGTCGAGGTCGGGGCGGAACGCGAACCCGAGCGCGGCCTGGTCGACCCCGGAGTGCGCGTAGGCGACCGGCCACGGGAGGAGGAGCACCACTCCGCCGAATGCGGCGACGACCGCGAGGCCGAAGGCGCGCACGGCCATGCGGGCCGAACGCGCGATCGGTATCGCGAGGACGAAAGCACCGGCGGCGACGACGAAGAGGCCGAGACCGATCGGGTACCAGGCGCCGAGGAACGCGCCGAGCACCGCCAGGCGCAGCACGCGTCCGCGGCGGGTGTCGTCGCGGCGGCGAGCCGGACGAGGCGCAGCAGCAGGAACGGGAGCACCGCGAACAGCACCAGAGGCCCGAGCCGTCCCTGCGCGATCGCGTTGCGGGCGACGGGATTGATCCCGTACGCGAGTCCGGCGGCGAGCGCGGGCCCGCGCAACCCGATCACGTGCCGACTGAACCGGTACACCCCGAACGCGCCGAGCGGGATCGCGAGCACCACGGTGAGGGTCTGTGCGAGCCCGACGGCGCCGAGGAGCACGGTACCCATCGCGCCGATCAGCGCCAGCGCCGCCGGCTGCGGCGACGCCGATCCGAGACCGGTGGCGCGCCAGGCCGACCCGAAGCTGTCGAACACGTCGCCGACCGACGCCCAGTGGCCGAAGGTCCCGACCGCGGGGACGCCCTGGGTGATCAGGTCGCGGGAGCCGATCGCCACGAGCATGAGGAAGCCGAGGAACGCGATCGCGGCCGGGGTGCGCACGCCGTCGGACATCGAGTCGACCGCGCTGCGCGACGCATCGCCCAGGGTGCGCAGCCGGGTGTCGGTGTGGAGGTGGTGGGCGAAGAACGCGGCGAGTCGCGCCGTGCTCGACACCTGGAGCTCACGGAGCTCGGAGTCGTGGACGCGACGGAGCCGTTGCGCTCGCCGCCGCGACGCACGGAGCTGCCGGACGTGCACGACGTTGGAGAACCAGCTCCCGACTGCGGCGCGGGCCCGGCGGGGCCGTCCGATCACCAGGTCGCCGACGGCCTCGATGAAACCGACGACGAAGCCGAACGGGACCAACCAGAGGAGCCGGGGCAACGAGTAGGAAGTGAAGAGCACACGCACCCGGGACCGGGCCAGCGCGAACTCGTCGGGCCGGTCGCCGCTCATGCGCTCGTCGGCCGCCTCGCGGTGCGCGACCCGAGCGTCCGGCGCCACCAGCACGCGGGCGCCCGCGAGGCGTGCCCGCCAGCACAGATCGAGGTCCTCGGCGCCCGGGAACGTCGCGGGATCGAAGCCCTCGAGCTCCTCGAAGAGGTCGGTGCGCACGAGCATGGTGGCGGTGGTGACGTAGAAGACGTCGCGCACACCGTCGTGCTGCTCCTGGTCGACCTCGCCGGGCTCGATCCCCGTGTACGGCGCGCCGAAGCGGTCGATGGCCCGGCCGACCTCGAGCAGGATCTCGGGGTCGTCGGCGCTCACCAGCTTCGGCCCGATGATGCCGGCGTTCGACCGGTAGGCCTCCTCGACGAGCACGCGGAGCGCGTTCGGGTCCATCACCACGTCGTCGTGGCACAGGAGGAGGAAGGTCGCGCCCTCGACGGTCTGCAGGGCCTCGTTGGCCGCGGCCGGGAACCCCGCGCCGGCGTCGAGCCGACGGACGAACGCCCGGGGCAGCACCTCCGCCACCCGGGGTGTGGGGTCGTCGTCGGACCCGCAGTCGACGACGAGCACGGTGAGGTCGTCGTAGTCCTGGCCGCCGAGCGCGGCGAGCGTGTCCTCGAGCCAGGGGCCCGGGTTGCGGGTGACGACGACGGCCACGACCGGGGGGTACTGCGCGAGCTGCTCTTCCTCGGCCTCGCCGTCGGGCTCGCCGTCGAGCGGGATCTCCCCGGAGGGGTCCGGGGAGGAGGTCGGCGGCTCGTCCTCGGCCGGCACCGCGACGGTTCCGTCCGGCGGTTCGAGCGCGCTCATCAGGGCCGACAGCGTACCGTCGCGATCTTCCCGCCCCGGGGCACGAGTGGTCCCGGAGCCCGCCCGCCGGGAGTCCCGGAGCCCGCCCGGTACGCTCACCGCATGATCGCGGCGCTGGCGGGCGGTGTGGGGGCGGCGCGCTTCCTCCGAGGGCTCGTCCAGGTGGTGGACCCGGCGGAGGTCACCGTCGTCGTCAACGTCGGCGACGACGACTGGTTCCACGGCCTGTACGTCTGCCCCGACCTCGACTCGGTCACCTACACCCTGGCCGGGGCCCAGAACCCCGAGACCGGCTGGGGCCTCGCCGGCGAGACCTTCGCCGCCATCGAGGCGCTCGCCCGCTACGGCGACGACACCTGGTTCCGCCTCGGTGACCGCGACCTCGCCACCCATCTGTTCCGTACCCGGCTCCTGCGCGACGGCGCGTCCCTCAGCGAGGCGACCGCCCGCATCACCGCAGCCTGGGGCGTCGGGCCCCGCCTCCTGCCGATGAGCGACGACCGCATCGCGACCCGGATCACGACCGACGCCGGGGAGCTGGCGATGCAGGAGTGGTTCGTGCGCGAGCGCTGCGAGCCCCCGGTGCTCGGCGTGCACTTCGACGGTGCCGGCGCCGCCACCGCCGCCCCCGGCGTGATCGAGGCGATCCTCGGGGCCGAGACCGTCCTCGTGTGCCCGAGCAACCCGGTGATCTCGATCGGGCCGATCCTCGCCGTCGCCGGTGTGCGTGATGCCCTCGTCGCCCGCCGCGAACGTGTGGTCGGCGTGAGTCCGATCATCGCCGGCCGACCGGTGAAGGGACCCGCCGACCGGTTGATGGGCCCGCTGGGCATCGACGTGTCGTGCGTGGGCGTCGCGCGTGAGTACCGGGAATTCTGCAGCACGCTGGTCATCGACGCCGGCGACGCCGCGCGTGCCGCCGAGATCGAGGCGCTGGGTGTGCACGCGGTCACCGCCGACACGCTGATGACCGACGCCCGCGTCGCCGCTGCGCTGGCGCGCGACACCCTCGCGGCCGTCGCCTGATCCGTCCATCCGTGCAGCCGCTCACCCTCGTCCCCGTCCACGGCATTCCCGAGATCCGTCCCGACGACGCCCTGGCACCGGTGATCGCCGAAGCCGCCGCGGCGCAGGGCACGCCGCTCCTCGACGGCGACTGCCTGGTGGTCACCCAGAAGATCGTCTCGAAGGCCGAGGGCCGACTGGTCGCGCGTCGACCCCGACGACCGTGACGCGCGCCGGGCGCTGGTCGAGTCGGAATCGGTGCGCGTCCTCCGCCGCCGGGGCGACCTCATCATCAGCGAGACCGCGCACGGGTTCGTGTGCGCGAACGCCGGGGTCGACCTGTCGAACGTCGACGACGGCTGGGCCGCCCTGCTCCCGGTCGATTCCGACCGCTCGGCCCGCCGCATTCGTGACGCGTTGCGAGCGACGCGCGGGGTCGAGGTCGCGGTGGTCGTGTCCGACACGTTCGGCCGGCCGTGGCGCAACGGGCTGACCGACGTCGCCATCGGCGTGGCGGGCCTCGCGGCGGTGGTCGACCTGCGCGGCACCGAGGATGCAACCGGTCGCGAGCTCCAGGTCACCGAGGTGGCCGTGGCCGACGAGGTCGCGGCCGCCGCCGAGCTGGTCATGGGCAAGTCGACGGCGGTGCCGGTCGCGATCGTGCGCGGCCTCGACCCCGCGTGGCTGCGCGAGAGCAGCGCCCGCGAGCTGGTGCGCGCCCCGGCCGACGACCTGTTCCGATGAGGGCTCGATGAGGGCGGAACGATGACGGTGGGGCGATGACCGGTTCCCGCGTCCCCGCCTTCCTCGAGGCCCGGCGCTCGATCCGGGCGTTCCTCCCTGATCCGGTGCCGCGCGACGCGCTCGACGGGTTCGTGGAAGCGGCGTGCGCGGCGCCCGCGCCGCATCATTCGCGCCCATGGCGCTGGGTGGTCGTCGACGGCAACGAGGCCAAGGAGCAGCTCGCGCGTGGGATGGGAGACGCGTGGCGCGCCGACCTCGCCGGCGACGGGGTGGCGCCCGCTCGCGTCGACGAGCTGGTCGAGGCGTCTCACCGCAAGATCGTCGGCGCGCCCGCGATCGTGCTCGGCTGCCTGACCTGGCACGGACTCGACCGCTACCCCGATCCCACCCGCCAACGCGCCGAGTGGGGCATGGCGCTCCTGTCGCTCGGCGCCGCGGTCGAGAACCTCATGGTGGCCGCCGCCGACGCCGGATTCGCGTCGTGCTGGGTGGCGGCGCCGATCTTCTGCCCCGAGGCGGCGCGCGACGCGCTCGGGCTCGACGCCGAGTGGCTCCCCCACGCCATGGTCGTCGTCGGCGCGCCCGACCCCGCGTACGTCGGCCGCCCCCGGCCGCCCGTTCCGCTCGGCGAACTGCGCACGTTTCGCTGAGTGCGGGTCCGCTGATCCGCTCGCGTCGATCAGGTGGGGCGGGTGCGGAACCAGTCGATGGTGCGCGACAGCCCGTCGTCGAGCGGGGTCCACGGCTGCCAGCCCAGGTGGATGGCGGCACGCCCGGGGTCGAGCGCCGAACGCTCGAGCTCTCCCGCGCGTTTCGGCGCGCGGTTGGGTTGCTCGCCGTACCCGGTCAGCCGGGCCATCGCGTCGTAGAGCTCGAGCACGCTGGTCTCCACACCGGTGCCCACGTTCATCAGCAGGCCGCCACCCTTCTCGGTGGCGCGGAAGAACGCGTCGACGACGTCGTCGACGAACACGTAGTCGCGTGTCTGCGCGCCGTCGCCGTAGACGGTCGGCTGGCGGCCGGCGAGCATGCGCCCGGCGAAGATCGCGACCACGCCGCCTTCGCCGTTGGGATCCTGGCGCGGGCCGTAGACGTTGGCCAGGGCGAGCTCGGAGTACTCCAGCCCGCGCACCTCGCGGTAGTAGTGCAGGTAGTCGCCCGCCGCCTTCTTCGACACGCCGTAGGGCGAGACCGGGCGCTGGGGATGGCTCTCGCGCACCGGGAGGCTCTCCGGGACCCCGTAGAGCGTGCCGCCGGAGCCTGCGAACACCACCTTGCGCGTCCCCGCCGCCAGCGCGGCCTCGCAGACGTTGAGCGAACCGAGCACGTTGATCTCGGCGTCGAAGCGCGGCTTCGCCACCGACACCCGAACGTCGAGCTGCGCCGCGAGATGGAAGATCACCTCCGGGCGGCGGTGGGCGACGATGTCGGCGAGCTGGGGCGACCGGATGTCGAGCCGGTGGAAGCTGAACTTGCGGCTGCGCTGCGAGCGGGCGTCGGTGAGGTTCGCGAGCGCGCCGGTGGAGAGGTCGTCGATGGCGTCGACGTCGCACCCCTCGGCGAGCAGCCGATCGACGAGCGTCGACCCGATGAATCCCGCCCCGCCCGTCACCATGACGCGCACGTTCAGCCCTCCGCGTCGTCCGGATCGGGCTCGGGTCGCCGCACCCGCGCCCCTGACGCCCGCGCTCCTGCAACCAGCGACGCGCCCGTGCCGATGATCGTGTGGTCGGACGCTATCGCGCCCGCGCCGATCTCGGCGCCGGCACCGACCACGGAATCGATCGCTTCGGCGTCCTCGGCGAGGACGGCGTCGGCGTGCATCACCGAACGCAGCAGGCGGGCGCCCGTCCCGACCACCGCGCCCGCACCGACCACCGAGCCGGCCACCCGCGCACCGGCGGCGACGACGGCACCGTCGCCGATCAGCGCCGGGGCCTCGACGCGCCCGTCGGCGTCGATGCGAGGGGTGCCCTGCACCCACACGCCCGGGGTCAGCTGGCGCGCACCGGGTGCCGGAGACCCGCCCAGGGCGGCGCGGAGGACGTCCTTGTGGGCCTGCAGGTACTTCTCGGGTGTCCCGATGTCGATCCAGTACGCGTCGCTGGCCATCGCGTACAGACGTCTGGGCTCCTCCAGCATGCGCGGGAACGTCTCGCGCTCGATGGAAACCCTCAACCGGTCGGGGATGCGCTCGAGCACCGATGGCTCGAGGACGTAGGTGCCGCCGTTGATCCAGTTGGTCGGCGCGACCCCCTTCGGGGGCTTCTCGACGAAGGCGACGACCTCACCGTCGGCGCGCGTCGGCACGACGCCGAACGCCGACGGGTCGTCGACCCGCGTGAGGTAGATCGTGGCTTCGGCGCCCCGGGCATCGTGGAACGCGACGAGCGCGTCGAGATCGAGCGTGGTCAGCACATCGCCGTTGCACACGACGATGCGCTCCTCGATGCCACGCGACGCGTACCGGATGGCTCCGGCCGTACCGAGGGGGTGCTCTTCGACCGCGTAGCGCAGCGTGAGGTCGCCGAAGCGCCCCTCGGGGAAGTGTGCCTCGAACGCGTCGGGGAGGTAGCCGAGCGAGAGCACGACCTCGTCGACGCCGTGGTGCGCGAGCCAGGTGAGCTGGCGCTCGAGGAACGGCTGGTTGACGACCGGGAGCAGGGGCTTCGGGGTGGAGTACGTGAGCGGCCGCAGCCGCGTGCCCTCCCCGCCGACGAGGACGACCGCCTTCACGGCGCGGGGTTCACGAGACGCGGTTCACGGCGACGACGTGGTCGGCGCGGTGGTGACCGGAGCAGTCGTGGTGGGGGTCTCGGTCCGACAGGGCGAGTTCTTGCTGAGGATCGCGCTGTTGGCGTCGGAGATCTCGGCGAACGAGGTGCACGCGGCCGGCGGGAACGGCATGTCCGCACCCTTCGGCAGCATGTAGATGGCGAGGGTCTCGCCGTCCTTCTGCTTGAAGTCGGCGGGATTGCCCGTCTTCTTCTTGCCGTCGACCGCCCAGGTGAGCTGGACCTTCTCGCCCTTGTACTGGCCGAACGGGCACACGTCGCCGTTGCTCCACGACGTCTTCTTGGGTGCGGATGCGGGTCCCTGCCACTGCGCGTGCGCGCTGTTCTCGCCGCCGAGGTCGATCGAGGTCGACGACAGTCCCCACCCGCCGTAGTCGAAGAACTTGCCGATCGTCGTGTTGTTGCCCTCCTCGGACACGACGAAGGGGTGCGTGTGGATCAAACCGTCGGCGTGCGAGTGGATCCCCGCGTTGGCGACCTGGTTGGGGCTGTCGTACGGCTTCTCGAACGCGGGTGCGGGGTCGAGCCATTCGCCGCAGATGTTGACGTCGAGCGCGGTGTGCCAGTGGTCACCGGCCACGTTGGCCGCGGCGTCGGCGGCGCGGGGCGGACCGCTCCCGGCACTGTCACCGCCGCCGCGTGTGAGGACGACGGCGACGACGCCGACGATGACCACGACCGCGATGGCGACGTTCCAGCCGAACGATCCGCTGCGCCGCCGCTTCGGCTTGCGGTACTTGGAGCGCATGGCGGCGCGCGACCGGGTCCGGGACTGGGGCATGGCGAGTCGCAGGTTACCCGCTGACCCTCGGCGTCTCGGGACGCGTCCGCAGCACCCGAGCGGTCATGTCGACGGCGGCGCGGACGGCGAGCAGGCCGGCCAACGGGACGAGCAACAGGCGCCGCACGCCCCGCCACCGGCGGCTCGCGAAGCGGTACACCGACCGGTGGTGCTCGACGATCATCCGGTACGGACGCCCGGCGGTGCTGGCCCCCTGCATGTGGAGCGCCTCACCGGCGGGCTCGTAGGCCACGCGCCAGCCGAGCCGGCGCAGGCGCCAGCACAGATCGACGTCCTCCACGTACATGAAGTACCGCTCGTCCCACCCGCCCACCGAATCGACCGCGGCGCGGCGCAGGTAGAGCGCCGCACCCGACGCCCAGTCGACGTCGCGGGGCCGGGTCCAGTCGGCATCGAGGTGCCGGTACCGACGGGTGAAGGGGTTGCGGGGCCAGATCCGTCCGAGCAGCGCGTGGCCGAGCGCGTCGCGCGAGGAGGAGTGCGCGCGCGCCGACGGATAACGCGACCCGTCGGGGTTCAGCAGCGCGGGTCCCACCGCGGCGAGATCGGGCTCGGTCGCGAACCGCCCCAGCACGGCCGCCGCGCTCCCGGCCCGCACCTCGAGGTCGGGGTTGCACACCACGACCACGGGCGCGGTCGTCGCCGCGGTCCCGCGATTGGCGGCGGCCGCGTACCCGAGGTTCGCGCCGGGCACGACCACCACCACGTCGTCCGGGAGCTCCCTCCGCACCGCGTCGACCGAGCCGTCGCGCGAGCCGTTGTCGACGACGACGATCTCGGGGGTCCCGGCGCTCGTGTCCGCGAGCAGCGAGCGCACGCACGCGAGCAGCAACGGGCCCGCCTCGTAGTTGACGACGACCGCGGCCCAGCGCGGTTCAGCGATGGGCGGGGCCGACGTGCCCACCACTCAGTCCACGAAGCGGTACTTGACGAGGGTCCACAGCGCGACGAAGCCGTCACGCCAGGTGATCTTCTTCCCTTCGTCGAACTCGCGGCCGGTGTAGGAGATGGGCACCTCGTAGATGCGGATGCCCCGCCGCAGGATCTTGGCCGTGACCTCGGGCTCGAACTCGAAGCGCATCGCCCGCAGCGTGATGCCGTCGAGCACGGTGCGGTCGAAGAGCTTGTAACACGTCTCCATGTCGGAGAGCGTCGTGTTGTAGAGCACGTTGGTGACGAGTGAGAGGAAGCGGTTGCCGACCCAGTGCAGGAACAGCATGTTGCGTCGCTCACCGGTGAAGCGCGAGCCGTAGACGACCTGCGCCTTGCCGCGGATCATCGGGTTGAGCAGCTTGGGCCAGTCCTCGGGGTCGTACTCGAGATCGGCGTCCTGCACGAGCACGAGGTCGCCGGTGACGTGTTGGAGGCCGTTGCGGATCGCCGCACCCTTGCCGCGGTTCTGGTCGTGCGTGATCACGCGCACCGTGCTGTCGGCGAGCTGACGGAGCACGTCGCGGGTGCCGTCGGTGCTGCCGTCGTCGACGATCACGATCTCGAGATCGACCGGCAGCTCGACCACGCGGATGCGGCGCACGATCTCGACCACCGTGTTGCGCTCGTCGAAGACGGGCACGATCACGGAGAGCTTCCGGAACCGTACCGCCTCGTCAGGTGATGTCACCGGTGCCTCCGGTACCAGTCGAGAGTGAGCGCAAGACCTTCGCGGAGGTCGACGGCCGGATGCCAGCCGAGCAGCGTCTGCGCGAGCGAGATGTCGGGCCGGCGCTGCTTCGGGTCGTCGGCGGGGAGAGGCTCGAACGCGACTTCGACCTGGGCTCCGGTGACCTCGAGCACGAGCTCGGCGAGCTCGAGCATGGTGAATTCGTCGGGGTTGCCGATGTTCATCGGGCCGACGTGGTCGGAGTCGAGCAGGGCGAGCAGCCCGCGGACCTCGTCGCTCACGTAGCAGAACGACCGGGTCTGCTTGCCGTCGCCGTAGACGGTGAGCGGCATGCCCCGCATGGCCTGGGCGAGGAAGTTGGAGACGACCCGGCCGTCGGCCGCGACCAGCCGCGGCCCGTAGGAGTTGAAGATGCGGACGATCTTGGTGTCGACGTCGAACTGGCGGTGGTAGGCCATCGTGATCGCCTCGGCGTAGCGCTTCGCTTCGTCGTACACCGAGCGCGGCCCGACGCTGTTGACGTTGCCGAAGTAGCTCTCCGGCTGGGGGTGCACCAACGGGTCACCGTAGATCTCGCTGGTCGACGCGAGCAGGAAGCGGGCGCCGTGCTCGCGGGCGAGATCGAGCGCCCGGCGCGTGCCCACCGCCCCGACCTCGAGCGTCGCGATCGGGTGCGCCAGGTACTCGGGGGGACTCGCCGGACTCGCCATGTGCAGCACCGCGTCGACCGGTCCGGCGACGGGGATGTCGTCGATGACGTCGTGTTCCACCAGCGTGAAGCCGGCGTCGCCGGCGAGGTGGGCGACGTTCTGCGGTCGGCCGGTGAGAAAGTTGTCGACGGCGACGACTTCCCAGTCGTGGGCGCGGAGGAGGTCAGCGAGGTGCGATCCCAGGAATCCGGCACCGCCGGTGATGACGGCGCGCGGCATCAGCGCCCGACGCCCTGGTACGCGAAGCCACGCCGGCGCATCGCCACCGGGTCGAGCAGGTTCCGGGCGTCGACCAGGCCACGCGGCGCCGACATGGTCTCGGCGACCCGACCGAAATCGAGCCAGCGGAACTCGTCCCATTCGGTCAGGAGCGCGAGCAAGCCGGCGCCGGCGACCGCGTCGTAGGGATCGGTGACCACGTCGAGCCCGGGCACCTGCGCGGCCGCGGTCGCACCGGCGGCAGGGTCGTAGGCCCGGACCACGGCGCCTTCCTCGAGCAGCCGGCGGCAGACGACCAACGCCGGCGAGTCGCGCAGGTCGTCGGTGTTGGCCTTGAAGGTGAGCCCCCACGCGCCGACGACGACGCCCTCGAGCGACCCGCCCGCGGCGTCGCGCAACTTCTCGGTGATGCGTTCGTGCTGCCGACGGTTCACCTCGACCACGCCGTGCAGGAGGCTGAAGTCGTACCCCGCGAGCTCGGCGGTGTGCGTGAGCGCCGCGGTGTCCTTGGGGAAGCACGACCCGCCGTACCCGGGCCCCGGGTGCAGGAACTCGAACCCGATGCGCGGGTCGTAGCCCATGCCGAGCGCCACCTCGCGCACGTCGGCGTTGACCGCTTCGCAGAGGTTCGCGATCGCGTTGATGAACGAGATCTTGGTGGCGAGGAACGCGTTCGACGCGTACTTGATCATCTCCGCCGACGCGGGGTCGGTGACGAGGATCGGGGCCTGCACGTCGCGGTACAGCTCGGAGATCCGCACCGCGGTCGCGGCGTCGTCGCAGCCGATCACGACCCGGCTGGGCTCGAGGAAGTCGCGGACCGCGCTGCCCTCGCGGAGGAACTCCGGGTTCGACGCCACCTTGACGTCGGTGGCCGCGCCCGCCTGGCTGAGCTCGCGTGCCACGAGCAGGGTCGACCCGACGGGCATGGTCGACTTGTTGATCACCACCGTGCCCGGTCGCAGCACCGGCGCGATCTCGTGCGCCACCGTCTCGACCGCGGAGAGGTCGGCGGCACCCGACTCCGACTGCGGCGTCTGCACGCAGAGGAAGACGAACTCGGCCTCGCGGGCGGCGACCGGCGCGCCGACGACGAACCGGAGGTGACCGGAGCCGAGCCCCTCGGCGACGAGCGCGGGCAGGCCCTCCTCCAGGATCGGGATCTCGCCCTTCGACAGCACGCGGACCCGTTGCTCATCGAGGTCGGCGCACGTGACGTCTTGCCCGAGGTGGGCCAGGCACGCCGCGGTGGTGAGACCCACGTACCCCGCGCCGACGACTGCGACCGTGCTCATCTCTCCGCTCCTGGCGCCTGCGGCGCTGGGCCGCTGGGCCACGCTCGCTGCTCGGCGGGATACCCGCCTCGCCGACGCTCACTCACGAATCCCATCCCTTCACGTAGTCGGCGACCGCATCGCGCCACGGACGGAGTCCGGGCAGGCCCGCCAGTCGCAGCGCGCGGTTGTCGAGCGCGCTCATCGGCGGCCGCGTGGCCGGCCGATCGAGATCGGCGGCCTCGATGCCGACGACCCCGCTCGGGTCGACGCCACGGGCGCGGAGCGCGGTGACGATCAGCTCGTGGCGGGTGACCGCCTCCGAACCGCTGGTGACGTGGAACAGGCCCTGGCGCCGCTCGACCGCGAAGCGGGCCAGGAGCGCGGCGAGATCGGGCGCGAAGGTCGGGATGCTGACCTGGTCGGCCAGGACGCCGTCGAGCTCGCCGCGGTCGAAGGCACCGAAGGCCCAGCTGACGAGGTCCGTCCCCCGCCGTCCGAACACCCAGGACGTGCGCACCGTGGCCCACGAGCCGGCGTGGCGCTCGACCTCGAGCTCGCCACCGAGCTTGGACCGGCCGTACTCCGAGATCGGGTGGACCGCGTCCCACTCGTCGTACGGGCGGGTGGCGGCACCGTCGAACACGTAGTCGGTCGACACGTGCACGAGATGGGCGCCCCGGCGGGCGGTCGCCTGGGCGAGGACGCGGACCCCGAGGGCATTCACCGCGAAGGCCCGTTCGGGGTCACGCTCGCAGCCGTCGACGTTGGTCATGGCCGCGGCGTTGACGACCGCGTCCGGGGCGAACTCCGCCACCACCTGCTCCACCTGCTCACGCTGGGCGAGGTCGAGCGTGTCGCGCGCGGCCGCGAGGACGTCGTGGCCCGCGAGGGCCTCGACGACCCGGGCTCCGACCTGCCCGGCAGCTCCGGTCACGAGGATGCGCACGGCGGGAAGTGTACGGGGCAGTTGCGCCGGCTCTTGACTTGCAGGCTCTGCAGGGCGGGAAGCTGGGGGGCCGACTCAGGCGCAGGGGTCGGACGCAGCCGGCGCCACCGTCGTGGTGGTCGGCGGCGGCGCGGTGGTGACGGGCGCGCCGGCGACCGTGCTGGGGGCCGCAGTGGTCGTGGTCGACGGCACCGTGATCGCCTGGAACGACGAGCCCAGCACGAGCTGCACCGCGCCTGTCACCTTCGGGTCGGGGACCAGCTTGGCGTCGGCGAAGTACGGGAGCAGCGCCTTGGCCTCCTCGGCCGTGTCGAAGCCGTAGCGGATCTCGGTGACCGCGACCGTGGTGCGGGCGTCGCGTCCCGCGGTGGCCTGGAAGCCGTTGGCCACCAGCGTCGACACCACCGACTGGCTCACGTTCGTGCCGGTCGCGTCGATCACCTGCACCTTCACCTGCGCGGGCTGCACCGTCGCCGCCTTCGGTGCGTTGTCGCCGAAGGTGCGCAACTGCTCGATCACGGCGTCGGCGTCGGGTGACGCTTGGAGCCGGTTCGGGTCGGGCTGGTACTGCTCCACCGGCAGCGTCTCGAAGCGCACCGAGTTCGGGTCGTTCACGTCGACGGTCTTGAACGCGCGCACCAACGCGTTCACGTCGTCGCGGTTGAGGCCCTCGTCCGCCTTCACGTACCCGAGCACGTTGTCGGCCAGGTCGACGGCGAGGAAGGGGTCGCCGAGGCTCCTCGAGATCGCGAGACCGGCGAGCTTCCGGATGAACGACTGCTGGCGGGCGATGCGGTCGAGGTCGGCCCGCAGGTCGAGCAGGCGCCAGTGCTCGCCGGTGTCCGGGTCGACGATGGGGCCCTCCGGGTCGGAGATCTCCAGGTTGCGGGACCGCACGTACGCCAGGGCGGCCGGCCCGTCGAGCGGGTAGCAGCCGCCGCCGTACGGGGTGTTGAGGCCGGTCTCCTGGTCACGGGTGCGTCCCGGCAGGAACACGCGGACGTAGCCGATGGTGTCGACGATCTCCTGGAAGCTCTTGAAGTCGACCTCGAGGTAGTGGTTGATCTCGATCCCGAAGTTCTCCTTCAGGGTGTCGATGACACCCTGCGGACCGCCGGTCGCGTACGAGAGATTGATCTGGTTCTTGCCCGCGAACCCCGGCACGTCGACCATGAGGTCGCGCGGGAAGCTCACGACGAACGTCTTCTGCGGCCCGGGTTCGACGTGCGCGACCATCATCGTGTCGGAGCGCTGTCCCTCGGTGTTGGGGTCGTCGGGGGTGCCGAACGCAGCGGCGTCGCTCGCGTTGTCGACGAACGCACGCGTGTCCGACCCGATGATGAGGTAGTTGGCTCCGCCGGGCGGTGCCGCCGCGAACGTCGAGCCCGGCCACCCGCTGGATCTTCGCGACCCGGTCGTCGATGCCGCGGTTCACGAGCGCCACGCCGGTGACCACGAACAGGCTCGCGAGCGCGAGCGAGATCACGTACCGGCCGAAGAAGCCGTCCCATCGCGACCGCACGGAGGGAGATCCTGACATCTGGTGGCCCGCCCCGCGCTACTGACAGGCTTCTTCGGGCGACAGCGTCGTGGCCGTCGGTGCCGGAGCGTTGGTGGCCGCCGGCGCGCTGGCGAGGCCCTTGAAGTTCTTGCCGAGGACCAGGACGACGTCGGTGCCCGAGAGCGAGGAGTCGGGCACCAGGTCCGCGCCCGGCACGTAGGTCTGCAGCAGCTGGGCCTTGGCGAGATCCGACGACACGTAGCGGATCTCGCTGCGGTCGACCGTGCCCCGCGGGTCGTTGTCGGAGCCCCCCGGCACGAAGCCCTTCTGGCTGAGCGTCTGCGAGGTGCTGCCGGCGGCCCCGTCCACCCCGGAGCCGTTGAGCACCTTCACCCGGACGGCGGACGGGCGCACCGCGGCCGGCGCCGAGGTGGTGCCGCTGCCGCTGTCGGTCGCGGGCGCCGCGGTCGTGGTGGTCGGGATGGGCGCCTGGCCCCGGAGCACCGCGAGCACCGCGTCGGCCTCGGGCCGCTTGACCGTGAGGAACGAACCGGCCGAGTTGCCCCGCTCCCACGGCAACGTCTCGAACGTGGGCCCGCCACTGGTGCCCGACAGCCCGATGAACGCCCGCACGAGCTGGTTGAAGGCGGCGCGGTCGAAGCTGTTGTCGGCGGTGAGGTTGGGGATCATCTGGTCGGCGAGATCGGGGGCGATCATCGGGTCGTCGAGTGTGCGCTCGACCGCGATGCGCCCGAGCTTCTTGATGAAGTCCTGCTGGCGCGCGATGCGGTCGATGTCGGCCTGCGGGCTGGCGTTCTGCCACTTGCCGTCGATCTTGTACTCCAGGAACCGCGAGCGCACGTACTGGAGCGCCGGGGGGCCGTTCAGCTGGTAGCAGCCCGGATACGGCGCGTGGAGCCCGGAGAGCTCGTCGCGCGCCTCGTACGGGAAGTAGACGGGAACGCTGCCCACCGCGTTCACGATGTCCTCGAAGGTCTTGAAGTTCACCTCGAGGTAGTGCTGGATGTCGAGGTCGAAGTCGGCCTTGAGCGTGTCGATCACCGACTGGGGGCCCTTGTTGAACGCGGCGTTGATCTTCTGCTTGCCGAGCCCGGGGACGTTGACCTGCAGGTCGCGCGGGAACGACACCGCGAAGCTGGCCTCGCCGTCGGCGTGCAGGACCATCATCGTGTCGGAGCGCGCCGGCCCGTCGACCGTCGTGTCCTTGTCGGTGAACGCCTCGGCTTCGGCTTCGCTGGCCACGAACGAGCGGGTGTCGGAGCCGATGATGAGGAAGTTCGTGCCGCTGGACGAGGCGGGTGCGGTGGCCAATTCGACGCGCGGGATCTTCGCCACCTCGTCGTCGATGTAGCGGTTGATCTGGAAGACGGCCGCTCCCATGAGGAGCGCGCACACCACGATGGCGAGGACGATCCGTCCGGAGAGCGCGCGCAGCGCGGAGAGGGGGGTTCTCACGGTTCGGTCATGGTACCGACGGCCCGCGCCGGAACGAGGGCGGGCCGCGCCGTCGCCCCGGTACCGTGGACCGGTGCGCCGTTCCGACACCGTCGCGTCCGGGCTGATCGCCCGAATCCCGCCGGATGCGGCGGTCGCGGCCGTGCGCCGGGGCCGCTCGACGGTGGTCGGCGTCGAGCCCGACGAGGTGCTCCTGGCCTCCGGCGCCGACGCGTTCCGGACCCTCGACGACCTCACCCCCGGGTTCTGGGTGGGGTGGTGCGCGTTCGAGCTCGGCCACGCGTCCGAGCGGGTGGTGCCACGCGGCGCATCACGCGAGACGCCGTCGGTCCCGGACGCGGTCTTCGCGCGGTTCGACGCCGTCGCCGTGGTCGACGCGCAGGGCGCGGTCACCGTGCGGGGCGACGGTCCCGGTCGCACCCGGCTCGAGCACGCGCTCCGCACCGCCGACGACCGGACGAGCTCGCCCGATCCGGTCGCGAGCGGCGGGTGGCACTCGAGTCTCGATCGGGACGCGTACGGCGACCGCGTCGACGCCATCCTCGAGCTGTTGCGCGCCGGCGAGTGCTACCAGGTGAACCTCACGCGGCGACTCACCTGCGACCGCGCGCTCGACCCGGTCGCGCTCTACGCGACGCTGGCGCGCACGCATCCCGCGCCGTACCCCGCCCTGCTGCGCCTCCCCATGGTCGGGCCCGGCACCGCCGTCGTCTCGGCGTCGCCGGAGTGCTACCTGCGTCGTCGCGGCGACGTGATCGAGACCCGCCCGATCAAGGGCACGGCCGCGACCCGCGCCGCGCTCGTGGCCAGCGCCAAGGACCACGCCGAGAACGTGATGATCGTCGACCTCGCCCGGAACGACCTCGGCCGCGTCTGCGAACCCGGGACGATCCACGTCCCCACGCTGTGCTCGGTCGAGTCCCACCCGGGGCTGCACCACCTCGTGAGCACGGTGCGGGGCCGGCTGCGCGACGACGTCGGCACCGGGCTGCTCGTCGAGGCGACGTTCCCGCCGGCGTCGGTCACCGGGGCCCCGAAGCCGCGCGTGCTCCAGGCCATCGAGGATCTCGAACCCGTCCGGCGCGGGGTGTACTGCGGTGCGCTCGGCTGGATCGACACCATCACGGGCGACGCCGATCTCGCCGTCGCCATCCGCACCTTCACCGTGCTCGGCACCGGCGACGCCGGCTGCACCCAGCTCGGCGTGGGGGGAGGCATCGTCGCCGACTCCGAGCCCGACGCCGAGTGGCGCGAGACCGAGCTGAAGGCGAGCCGTCTGCTGCGGGTGGCGGGCGCCGACGCCGCGACCCGGGTCGCGTCGTGAGCGGGACCCCGTGAGCGGGGCGGGCGCAGCACCCGCGGTGTGGATCAACGGCGCACTGGTCGACGCCACCACGGCGCGGGTGTCGCCGTTCGACCACGGACTGCTCGTGGGCGACGGCGTGTTCGAGACGATCCGCGTCTACGAGGGACAGCCGTTCGCGTGGACCCGTCACCTCGACCGGCTCGCGCACTCCGCCGCCGGGCTCGGGCTCACCGTGCCCGACCGCGAGCACTTCGCGCGCCGCGGCCGACGCCGTGCTCGCCGCGAACGCGCACGCCGAGGCGCGGCTCCGGATCACCATCACCGGAGGCGTCGCCCCCCTCGGTTCCGAGCGCGGCGAGGCGGGCCCGACCGTGATCGTCGCCAGCAGCGCCGTGAACCCGTGGCCGCCGTCGGTCCGGGTGGTCGTCGTGCCCTGGGTGCGCAACGACCGGGGCGCGACGGCCGGGCTCAAGACCACCTCGTACGCCGAGAACGTGCGTGCGCTCGCGTTCGCGCACGAGCGTGGCGCCAGCGAGGCCATCTTCGCCAACACCCGCGACGAGTTGTGCGAGGCCACCGGATCGAACGTGTTCGTGGTGCGCGACGGGGCGCTGGCCACCCCTCCCGGATCGTCGGGCTGCCTGCTCGGCGTCACGCGTGCGCTCGTCCTCGAGCTCGCGCCCACGCTCGGCCTCGTCGCCGACGAGCGCCCGCTCCCTCTCGACGCGTTGCGCGACGCCGACGAGGCGTTCCTCACCTCGACGACCCGCGAGGTGCAGCCCATCGCGGCGGTCGGCGAGCACGCGCTCCCGGCGGTGCCCGGCCCGGTCACGAGCGCGCTCGCCGCCGCCTTCACCGACCTCGTCGCCCGCGACCTCGACCCCTGAGCATCCGCGTTCTGTTTTGGGGGTCAGGCGGGGCGGAGGTGGACGACGTCGGCGGTGATGACGGTGTGGTCGGTGCCGGCATCGTCGCGCACGACCAGCGCGCCGTCGTCGGTGACCGCGGTGGCCACACCCACGACCGCGTCGCCGCGCACCGGCTCGACCCGCACGCGCCGCCCGAGCGTCGCCAGCCCGGCCCGGTACTCGTCCACCACGCGTGCCCGGTCGTCGAGCATGCCCTCGAGCTCCCGCAGGAACGCGGTGAGCAGCGCGTCGCGGTCGATCTCGTGGCCCGCCTCCTGGTTGCAGGCGGTCGCGGTGTCCGCCAGCTCGGGCGGGAACGTCTCCCAGTTCACGTTGCAGCCGACGCCGACCACCAGCGCGTCGCCGTCGTGCTCGGCCAGGATCCCCGCCAGCTTGCGGTCCCCCACCACCAGGTCGTTGGGCCACTTGAGCGCGGCGTCGACGCCTGCGACGTCGGCGACCGCCCGCGCCAGCGCCACCGCCGTCGCCATCACCACCGCCCCGGCGTCGCCCGCGCCGCGCACCAGCACCGACGCCAACAGCGACGACGACGCCGGCGCTTCCCAGGTGCGGTCGAGGCGCCCGCGACCGGCGGTCTGGACGTCGGCCACGGCGACGAGGCCACCCTCCGCACCCGACCGCGCCGCTTCCAGCACGTGGCGATTGGTGGAATCCAGCTGCGCGAAGTGCTCGATCCGCCACCGTCCCAGTTCCGAGATGCGGGCGGGTCCAGGCACCGCCGTAGGATACGGCGACCTATCACCGGAGCATCTCGAGGGGCACGTTGTTCTCCAAAGTTCTCATAGCGAACCGGGGCGAGATCGCGGTTCGGGTCATGCGCACCTGTCGTGAGCTGGGCATCGCCACCGTCGCCGTCTACTCCGAGCTCGACCGTGACGCGATGCACGTCCGCTACGCCGACGAGGCGTACGCCCTCGGCGGGCAGACCGCGGCGGAGAGCTACCTGAACACCGAAGCCATCCTCGACGCCATCGAGCGCAGCGGCGCCGAGGCCGTGCACCCGGGCTACGGGTTCTTCTCGGAGAACGCCGACTTCGCCCGCACGATCACCGAGAAGGGCGTCGCCTGGATCGGCCCGCCTCCCGAGGCCATCGAGATCATGGGCGACAAGATCTCGTCGAGGAAGGCGGCCGCCGCGGCCGACGTCGAGTCGGTGCCGGGCACCCTCGATCCCATCCAGGACGCGTCCGAGGTCGTGGCGTTCGGCGAAGAGTTCGGCTGGCCGGTCGCGATCAAGGCGGCGTACGGGGGCGGCGGCCGAGGGCTCAAGATCGCGCGCAGCGCGGGCGAGGCCGAGGCCGCCTTCGAGTCCGCCTCCCGCGAGGCGGTCGCGTACTTCGGGCGCGGCGAGTGCTACATGGAGCGGTACCTCACCCGTCCCCGCCACATCGAGCTGCAGGTGTTCGCCGACACGCACGGAAACGTCGTGTGCCTCGGCGAGCGCGACTGCTCGACGCAGCGGCGCCACCAGAAGCTCATCGAGGAGAGTCCCGCCGCCGGTCTGAGCGACGATGTCCGCGCCGCGATGTACGACGCCGCGGTCAAGGTCGCGCGTGGCTGCGGATACGTGAACGCGGGCACGGTCGAGTGCCTGTTCCAGGACGGCGAGTTCTGGTTCCTCGAGATGAACACGCGCCTGCAAGTCGAGCACTGTGTCACCGAGGAGGTCACCCAGCTCGACCTCGTCGCCGAGCAGCTGCGCGTCGCGTCCGGTGAGCCGCTCTCGTTCACCGCCGCCGACATCCAGCACCACGGCCACTCCATCGAGTGCCGGATCAACGCCGAGGACCCGGCTGCCGGGTTTCTTCCCTCCCCCGGCACCATCTCGCACCTCCGCCTACCCGGCGGCCCCGGCGTGCGGTGGGACGGCGGCTACGCGCAGGGTGACACCGTCTCGCAGCACTACGACAACCTCATCGGCAAGCTCGTCGTGTGGGGCCCCGACCGCGAGGCGGCGCGCCACCGCATGCTGCGTGCACTCGGCGAGTTCGAGATCACCGGATTGAGCACCACGATCCCCGCACACGTCACCCTGCTCTCCCATCCCGGCTTCGCGGCCTCGGAGCACTCCACCAAGTGGGTGGAGGACGAGATCGACCCCGCGACCTTCGTCGACGCCGCCGTCGCGCCCGTGGGCGCGCCCGCCGAGGGCGCCGAGGAAGCCGAGCCCCTGCTCGAGCGCACGGTGCCGGTCGAGGTCGACGGCAAGCGGTACTCGGTCAAGCTCTGGCTGCCCGAGGCGCCGGCCGGTGGTGCGGTGCCGAAGAAGCGCTCGGTCGCGCCCGCGTCCGGGCACCGGTTCGGGCGGTGCGGCCGGGAGCGGCACCATCACCGCGCCGATGCAGGGCACCATCGTGAAGGTGCTCGTCGCCGCGGGCGACACGGTCGAGGTCGGGCAGTCGGTGCTCGTGCTCGAGGCCATGAAGATGGAGAACCACATCAGCGCCGGGAAGGCCGGCACCGTGGCCGAGGTGCGCGTGGCCGAGGGCGACACCGTCGGCACCGGCGACGTCCTCCTCGTCATCGAGTAGGCCCAGTGGGCCGCTGAGCTCACCGGCTGGGTGCACCCGCCGCCCGGGGATGGAACACTCGGGACGATGGAACAACCGCGAATCGTGGTGCGGGTGGCGGTGGTCCAACAGCCACCGGTGCTGCTCGACCGCGAAGCGACGCTCGCGCGCGGACTCGAGCACCTCGGCGCCGCGGCCGACGTGGGCGCGCAGCTCGTCGTCTTCCCCGAGGCGTACGTCCCGGGCTACCCCGTGTGGATCTGGAACCTCCGGCCGGGACCCGACTACAACCTGTCGTCGCGGATCCACGAGGCCCTCGTCACGAACGCCGTGGATCTCGACGCGGACGGGCTCGCACCGTTGCGCGAGGCAGCCGCGGAACGCGAGCTCACGGTGGTGTGCGGGGTGCACGAGCGCGACGGCGCCTTCGGGCGATCGACGCTCTACAACACGCTCGTGACCATCGGCCCCGACGGGCGAGTGCTCAACCGCCACCGCAAGCTCATGCCCACGAACCCGGAACGGATGGTCTGGGGCCAGGGTGACGCCAGCGGCCTGAGGGTCGTGGCGACACCGGTCGGCAGACTCGGCGGCTTGATCTGCTGGGAGAACTACATGCCCCTGGCACGCGTGGCGCTCTACGCGGAGGGCGTCGAGATCCATGTGGCCTCCACCTGGGACTCGGGCGGCACCTGGCTCGCGACCATGCAGCACATCGCGGCCGAGGGCCGCTGCTGGGTCGTCGGGTCAGGGTGCTCGCTGCGCGCCGGTGACATCCCGTCGACGTTCCCGGAGCGCGAGCGGCTCTTCGGCCCCGACTCGTCGGATCGATGGCTGAACCCGGGCGATTCGGTCGTGGTGCGACCCGGCGGCGAGATCGTCGCCGGACCGCTGCACGAGGAGCACGGCATCCTGTACGCCGACATCGAACCCGGCGTGGTGGCGGCCGAGCGTCGGACACTGGACGTCGTGGGTCACTACGCGCGCGACGACGTGTTCACGCTCACCGTCGACCGCACCGCGCGCGCTCCGGTCGCACACCCGGCCGAGCCGCCGCACTGACCAACCCGAGGACCGGGCCGCCCCGCGGAGTAGCCGTGGTGCAATGCTCCGTCGATCGGCGAGACTCGACCCATGAGCGAACTCGATGGAGTACGAGGCGAAGCAGGTCGAGACCGCGAACGCGTCGGGCAGGAAGCCGGTCGTGTTCGTTCACGGCCTCTGGCTGCTCCCCAGCAGCTGGGACCGCTGGGCCGAGGTGTTCGAGGCCGCCGGGTTCTCGACCGTCACCGCGGGCTGGCCCGACGACCCCAATGACGTCGACGAGGCGAACCGCCATCCCGAGGTGTTCGCGCACAAGTCGGTGAAGCAGGTCGCCGACCACGTCGAGAACGTCGTCCGTGAGCTGCAGCAACGGCCCGCGATCGTCGGGCACTCGTTCGGCGGGCTGCTGACCGAGATCCTCGCCGGGCGGGGCTGCAGCGACGCATCGGTCGCCATCAGCCCCGCGCCGCACCGGGGCGTACTGCCGCTGCCGATCTCGGCGCTGCGGTCGTCGTCACCGGTCCTGCGCAACCCGGCGAACCACGGGCGCGCGGTCCCGCTCACCTACGAGCAGTTCCGGTACGCGTTCGCCAACGCGGTCACCGAGGACGAGGCGCACGAGCTCTACAACACGTTCGCGGTACCCGCCGCCGGGCTGCCGTTGTTCCAGGCGGCGACGGCGAACCTCAACCCGTGGACCGAGGTGAAGGTCAAGACCAAGAACCCCGACCGTGGTCCCCTCCTGATCATCGCGGGCGCGGAGGACCACACCGTGCCGTGGTCCATCTGCAACTCGTCCTACAAGCGCGAGCGCCGCAACAAGGACGCCGTCACCGAGATCGTGAAGCTGAAGGACCGCGGCCACGCGCTCACCATCGACCACGGTTGGCGCAAGGTCGCCGACACCGCGCTGAAGTTCGTGCAGCGCTTCGTGAAGCCCTGAGCCCGGAGACGGGCTAGCTGGCGGCGTCGGCGAGGAGCTCGGCGAGCGACGGGTGGACCAACAGCGAGTCGACGATGTCGTCGACCCGCAGGCCGTTGGTGACCGCGACCGCCAGCACGCTGATGAGCTCGGCGGCGTTGCGGCCCACGATGGATCCGCCGAGCACGACCCCGGTCGCGGGGTCGGAGATGATCTTCACGAACCCGCGCGCGTCGCCCTTGATCAGCGCCTTGGCGTTGGCCGTGAAGGGCACCTTGGTGACCCGGATCTTGCGTCCTTCCGAGAACGCCTCCGCCTCGGCGAGGCCGACGTCGGCGATCTCGGGATCGGTGAACACGGCCGACGCCGCCTTGTCGTAGTCGAGGTGGCGGTGGGGGCGGTTGTGCAACCCCATGAGGTGCTCGGCGATCTTGCGACCCTGCATCGCCGCCACCGACGAGAGCGGCAGCTTCCCCGACACGTCACCGGCGGCGTAGATGTGCGGGACGTTCGACAGGCAGTTGTGGTTCACCGGCACGTAGCCGCCCCGGTCGACCTCGACCCCGGCCGCGTCCAGCCCGAGGTCCTCGCTGTTGGGGATCGATCCCACCGCGAGGAGTGCGTGCGAGCCCTCGACCACCCGGCCGTCCTCGCACCGGACCCGGACCACCTCACCCTCGCGCTCGACCGCGCTCGCACGTGCGCCTTTCAGCAGCGAGATGCCGCGTTGCAGGAAGGCGTCTTCCAGCACCGCCGCGACCTCGGCGTCCTTGATCGGGAGCACCTGCTGGCGCGACACGATGAGCGTCACCTTCGAGCCGAGGGCGTCGAACATGTGGGTGAACTCGACGCCGGTCACGCCCGAGCCGATCACGATCGCGTGCTCGGGGATCTCCGGCGGCGGGTAGGCGTCGCGCGTCGTGAGCACGCGTTCGCGGTCGACGGTGACGAAGTCGGGGACGCGGGGCCGCGACCCGGTGGCGATGAGGATGTAGTCGGCCGACAGCTCCTCGATCACGCCGTTGGTGTCGACCACCACTTCGTGCGGACCCTTGAGCTCACCGCTGCCGCGGATCACCCGCACCTGCTGCGACGCCAGCTGCGTGGTGATGAGGTGGTGGAGACGGTCCTCGATCGACGCCACTCGCACCCGCAGGGCGTCGATGTCGAGGTGGCCGGCGGCGGAGAGGCCCATGGTCTGGGCCCGGTCGAGCTCGACCAGCTCGCCGCCCGTCGCGATCAGCGCCTTCGAGGGGATGCAGTCCCAGAGGTGGGCCGCGCCACCGACGATGTCGCGCTCGACGAGCGTGACGTCGGCACCCAGGGTGGCGGCGACGGTCGCGCACGTGTTGCCCGCGGGACCGCCACCCAGGATCACGAGACTCGGCATGAGCAGCAATTTTAGGGGCCTGCCGGAGGGGCGCCGTCACCCACCCGCCCGCGTAACCTGATCGCAATGTCGGAGCTCCGCCACGATCCGTTGAGCGGGCACGACGTGATCGTCGCCGCCGGACGCGCGGCGCGGCCGGTGACCTTCGCCGCGCGGGCCGACGAACCGGGCGCCGAGGCGCCCGACTGCCCGTTCTGCCCCGGCCAGGAGGCGCGGACGCCCCCCGAGGTGGCACGCACCGGGAACGGCGAGCCGGACACGCCCGGGTGGCGGATCCGGGTGTTCCCGAACCTCTTCCCCATCGTCGAGACCCACGAGGTCGTCGCGCTCTCGCCGGCACACGGCCGGTCGCTGGCGCAGCTCGACGACGACGAGGTGGTCGAGCTGTTCACGGTGATGCGCGACCGGGTGCAGCGCGCACCTGCTGGCGGGCCACGCGTACGCGGTCGCCATCGTCAACCACCTCCGCCCCGCGGGTGCGTCGATCGAACACCCCCACGCGCAGGTCTTCGCGCTCGACGCGGTGCCGACCGACGTCGACGCCCGCGTCGCCCGGTTCCGGGCTGCCTCCCGCGACCTGCTGGTCGACGACGCCGCGCCGGCGGACCTCACGGTCAGCCGCGGGCCCACCGTCACCTGGTGCCCGCACGCGTCGACGTCGCCTTACGTCGTCCGCGTCGCGCACGGCGACGCCGGGGCGAGGTTCGACGCCGCCGCCGCCGACGTGGTGGCCGCCACCGCGCTCACGGCGCGCGACGCGTTGGCGCGTCTCGATGCGGTGCTCGGCGACCCGCCCTACAACCTCGTCGTGCACACCGCGCCACCCGGCACGGACTCGTACCACTGGTACGTCGAGATCGTGCCCCGGCTGTCGGTGGTCGCCGGCTTCGAGCAGGCCACCGGCATCCTCGTCAACAGCGCGCCGCCCGAACGGGCCGCGGCGGAGCTGCGCGAGGTCGCCCGGTGAGCGTGCACGTGCACATCTGCATCACCATCGCCGCACCACCCGACGCGGTGTGGCATGCGGTCGAGCGCATCGAGTCGCACACGGAGTGGATGCTCGACGCCGAGCGCATCACCTTTCGCAGCGAGCAGCACGCCGGCGTGGGCGCCGAGTTCGACTGCCTGACCCGCGTGGGCCCGCTCCGCACCACCGACCACTTCGTCGTCACCCGGTGGGACCCCGGAGCGGTCATGGGGATCGAGCACCGCGGTGCGGTCACCGGGGTCGGCGAGTTCCGCTTGCGGCCGCTGGCGGGCGGCGACGCCACCGACTTCTGCTGGGACGAGCAGCTCACGTTCCCGTGGTGGCTGGGCAGCGGAGCGGGTGAGCGGCTCGGGCAGCCGGTGCTGAAGCGCATCTGGGCGGGCAATCTGCAACGGCTGAAGACGCGCGTGGAGCGCGGCCGCGTAACTTGAGCCGCCGGTCGACGCAGGGGGGGACGTGAGGCTCAGGGTCATGGTCGTCTGCACCGCCGTCCTCGGTGTCTCGCTCCTCGCGCTCCCGGGCGCTCACGCCGCCGAGCTGAGGTCTCCGATCCCGGTGCCGGTGCCCACGGTCGAGGGTCCGATCACGACGGGCACCGGGAAGATCGTCGTGCAGAGCACCAACTTCGACCTGACGTCGGTCGGCTACGAGCAGGCCGAGTACTTCGTGTCGGGGACCGCGAGCTCCTACCGGAGCACGAGTCCCCTCACTGACGCCGGCAACTGGAGCGTCGTCCCCGACGCGAGCGCTCCGTACAAGACCCGCATCGTGGTCTACCGCCCCATCGACCCGCGAGAGTTCAACGGCACCGTGATGGTCGAGTGGCTCAACGTGAGCGGCGAGCTCGACGCCGGTGCGAACTGGACCACGACGCACGTCGAGCAGATCCGCGAGGGCATGGTGTGGGTCGGAGTCACCGCGCAGCGCGTCGGCATCGTCGGAGGCTCGAACCCCCTGGTCGCCTCCCAGGCGCTCCAGAACGCGGACCCGGCGCGGTACGGCTCCCTGAGCCATCCAGGCGACCAGTTCTCCTACGACATCTACTCACAGGCCGCCCGCGCGGTTCGCGCCGACGCGGCGACCGTCCTTGGAGGTCTCGCGCCGAAGCACCTGATCGCGGTCGGTGCGTCGCAGTCCGCGTTCTACCTCACGAGCTATGCGAACGGCCTGGCGCGCCGGACGCGCCTGTTCGACGGCTTCCTGATTCCGAGCCGCGACGGAGGCGCCACCTCGTTCGACGGCAGCCACGCGTTCGAGCGCCTCGAAGGTTCGGTCCGGATCCGGCGCGACCTCGGGATCCCGGTGCTCATCCTCACCACTGAGAGCGACCTCGCGCTGCTCCGCTACGCCGACGCGCGGCAGCCCGACTCCCGCTTCTTCCGCGACTGGGAGGTCGCGGGATCGTCGCACTACGACACCTACTCCTTGTCGTTCGGACCGAAGGACGACGGCAAGAACGGGAGCGACGTCTCGTTCTTCGAGACGATGATCACCCCGGTCACGTCGCCGTATCCCGGGATCGTCGACTGCGTGAAGCCGATCAATGCCGGCGGGCAGACGTACGTGGCCCGCGCGGCGGTTGCCGCCATCAACCGCTGGGTCGTGCACGGCACACCTCCTCCACGAGCACCCCGGCTCCGCATGCGCGGGTCGAGGGAGTTCGTCGTCGACGGTCGCGGCAATGCGGTCGGCGGGATTCGCACACCGCAGGTCGACGCGCCTGTAGCGACCCTGTCGGGGCTCGGGCAGTCGGGTACCAGTTTCTGCTCCCTGTTCGGCACGACCGCACCGTTCGAGGCCACCACGCTGGCGTCGCTCTACCCGTCGCACGCCGCGTTCGTGAAGGCGTGGAACGCGGCGACCGACAAGGCGGTGAAGGCGGGCTTCATCCTGCCCGCCGACGCCAAGGGCATCAAGGCCGCTGCCGCGCAGTCGACTGTCGGGAGCGCGTCCGGCTAGCGGCCGGAGAAGGTGGCCTTGCCGGGACCGTCGTCGAGGAAGCTGCGGATACCGACGGCCGCGTCGTCGGTGCCGAACACCTCGGCGAAGCCCTCGGCCTCGAGGTCGAGACCGTCGGACAGCGAGCCGTCGAGGCCGCGGTCGACGGCGCGCTTGGCGATGCCCATCGCGACGACCGCGCCCGACGCCAGCGACGCCGCCCACTCCAGCGCGGTGTCGAGCACCTCGGCGGCCGGCACCACCCGGTCGACCAGCCCGATGCTCAGCGCCTCCTCGGCCCGTACGTGCCGGCCGCTCCAGACGAGCTCCTTGGTCCTCGCCGGTCCGATCAGGCGCGCCGCGCGCTGGGTGCCGCCGCCGCCGGGGAAGATGCCCAGCTGGATCTCGGGGAAGCCGAGGCGGGCCGAGTCGGCGGCGACGCGCAGGTCACACGCCAGCGCGAGCTCGAACCCACCGCCGAGGGCGAAGCCGTTGATCGCCGCGATCACCGGGCGCGGGACGGCGGCGAGCGCATCGAGCCCGGCGCGGATCCCTGCGCTCACGGTTGCAGCCGCCCCGTCGGCGGTGAACTCCGACACGTCGGCGCCGGCGGCGAACGCCTTCTCGCTCCCGGTGAGCACCACCGCCTTCACCGACGGATCGGCAGTGAGTCCGTCGGCGATCCCCTCGAGCTCACGCAGCAACGCGGTCGACAACGGGTTCAGCGGCGGACGGTTGAGGCGCAGCAGCGTCACCCCGTCGGGACGCGACTCGACGAGGACCAGCGGTTCGGGCATGGGTGCCTGCTCCCGTTACTTGGCGTAGTTGAAGAACCCGCGGCCGCACTTGCGGCCCAGGAGGCCGGCCTCGACCATGCGCGAGAGCAGCGGCGGAGGCGCGTAGAGCGGTTCCTTGAACTCGGCGTACATCGAGTCGGCCACCGCCTCGATGGTGTCGAGGCCGATCATGTCGGCGAGGGCGAGGGGCCCCATCGGGTGCGAGCACCCTTCGACCATGCCGGCGTCGATGTCGTCGGCCGACGCGAACCCCGACTCGAGCATGCGGATCGCCGCGAGCACGTAGGGCACGAACAGCGAGTTCACGATGAACCCGGCGCGGTCCTGCGAGCGGATCACCCGCTTGCCGAGCGCGTCCACCATGAAGTCCTCGGCGCGATCAGCGACCTCGCTGCTCGTGACGATCGACGGGATGAGCTCCACCAGGCGCATGACCGGCACCGGGTTGAAGAAGTGGAGGCCGAGCACGTGCTCGGGGCGGTCGGTGGCCATCGCCAGCTTCATGATCGGGATCGACGACGTGTTCGACGCCAGGATCGCCTGCTCGTCGGCCACGATCTTGCCCAGGTTGCGGAACACGTCGAGCTTCTCGTCCTCGAACTCGCGCACCGCCTCCACCACGAGCTGGCGGTCCGAGAGCTCGCCGATGTCGGTGACGAAGCGGACCCGGGCGAGCGCGGCGGTGGCGCTGGTCTCGTCGAGCTTGCCGGCGTTGACGGCGCGATCGAGCGACGACTCGATCCGCGAGCGCCCCGCGGCGACCGCGGCGTCGTTGATGTCGCAGACGACGACGTCCACGCCGGCCTTCGCCGACACCTCGGCGATTCCCGCGCCCATGAGCCCGGCGCCCACCACACCGACGCGTTCGATGGACTCGCTCATGTTGCTCCTCGGTCGGCGCCTTCGCTCAACAAGGTCGCCGCAGTGTAGGGATCTGACGTTCCGTCAGCTACCTGGCGGACCACCGTAGCGAAGCGCGGTCCGCTACAGAAATCATCGGCGCGCTTGGCAAACTGATCAAGGACCAAGGCGCGCAATTCATCCGCTATGCGCCGTTCGCGGAGCGCGTTCAGCCCGCCGGAGCCGGCCAGGAACGCCCGATGGTCACCGATCGCGCCGAGCAGCTCGGCCACACCGCGGTCGTCGACGGCCACGGTCTCCACGACCGGTGGCGTCCACGGCCGCGCGCCGGCGAGCTCGAGCATGGCGTGCAGGTCGTGGACGGTCGCCTCGAGGCCGGCGCGGTCGGCCTTGTTCACCGCGAACACGTCGCCGATCTCGAGCAGCCCCGCCTTGGCCGCCTGCACGCCGTCGCCCCAGCCGGGGTTGACCACCACGACCGTGGTGTCGGCCGAGTGGGCCACCTCGACCTCCACCTGGCCCACGCCGACCGTCTCCACCACGATCCAGCCGTAGCCGGCGGCGGCGAGCACGCGCACGGCCTGGGGCGTCGCCCGCGAGAGCCCTCCGAGGTGGCCGCGCGTCGCCATCGAGCGGATGAACACGTCGGGATCGGTGGCGTGGCGTTGCATGCGGACCCGGTCGCCCAGGATCGCGCCGCCGGTGAAGGGGCTCGTCGGGTCGATGGCGAGCACCGCGACGCGCTCGCCGGCGCCGCGCAGATGGGCCACGAGATGGTCGGTGAGGGTCGACTTGCCCGCCCCCGGCGCGCCGGTGATCCCGACCGTCCAGACGTCGTCGGCGACGGTCACCGGCAGCGCGCCGAGCGCAGCCACGGGCGTCGTCGCCACCGGTTTCGACGATCGAGAGCAGCCGAGCCAGCGCGCCACGGTCGCCGGCGCGCGTCGCGTCGAGCAGTGCCGCGGCCGGCGCGGTCACGGCGCCGGCGTCAGCCGATGGGGTCTTCGTCGACGAGGGAGTCGTCGACGACCGCGGTGACGCCCGGTGCGCGGTCCATGATGATGCGCTCGACGCCGGCCTTCAGCGTCTGCATGGAGATGGGACAGGTCCCGCAGGCGCCCACCAGGGTGACGTGGACCACGCCGTCGTCGTCGAGGTTGTCGAACACGATGTCGCCACCGTCGCTCTGGAGCGCCGGCCGGATCAGCTCGATGGCCTCGAGCACGCGGCCCTCCAGCTCGGCGGGTTCGAGTTCGGTGTCGATCGGCATCACGGAGCTCCTGTCACAGGCGTACCTGGGTGCAACACCACCAGTATCGCAGGCCTTCCCGGTTCGCAACGAGAAGGTCCTCGCCCCTAGCCCTCGGCGACGGCCTTGATCCGCTCGAGGGTCGCCTGCATGTTGCGGCGGTTGGTGGCGCCCCGGGCCTTGCCGAAGAGCTTCCAGTAGAGCCGCATCGGCAATCGGTCGGTGAGCCGGAAGAATTCGGTGACCTCGGTCCCACCCTGGCTTCCGGGCTCGAAGCGGTAGCCCCACGTCATGGGGTGCTGCTTCACCGTGCCGACCACGAACGTGAACTCGCGCCCGGGCTCCGACGCGGTGACCGTGCACTTCGTCCAGTAGGTGGGCCCGCGGCCGTTGCGCTTCACGTGGCCGCGGAACCGGGCGCCCACCTCGGGGCCGGTGGAGCCGTCGAGCCACTCGGCCTCGAAGGTCTCGGGGCTGAACCGGCCGGTGTTGGTGACGTCGCTCACCAGGCCCCACACCTTCTCGGGCGGCGCGTCGACGTGCACGGTGACGGAGTCCTGCATGGCCGTCACGCTAGGGGGAGTCGAGCGCGGCCCGGGCGTCGTCGTACGACTTGAGCTCGATCACGTTGCCGCTCGGATCGAAGATCTTCACGCTGGTCTTCCCGCCGAGCGCTCCCGGGGTGTCGGTGGAGATCGGTGTCATCCAGCGCACCGACGACGTCCGGAGGCGCGCCAGCAGCTCGCCCAACGCGGCCCGGTCCAGCGCCACTCCGAAGTGCCGGGCTCCGTGCTGCTCCTCGGTGAGGTGCTGGTCGGGTTGCTCCTGGAGCGTGAGCTGCAACCCGTAGAACCACACGTCGACGAAGCCGAGCCCGGTGCGGTCGCGGCCCGGCTCGCAGCCCAGCACGTCGACGTAGAACCTGCCGCGACGACTCGAGGTCGTCCACCGGGAGCGACAGGTGCAGGATGGGCTCCACGCACGCCGACGCTACCGGGCCGCGCCGGCACGACGTCGGGGAGTTCGCTACGAGAACGGCGCGATCTCCTCGCACGCCCGGCACCAGTCGTCATCGGGCGCCCACGGCCAGTCCTCGAAGATGCGCAGCGAGTCGCGGGTGCCGCACGCGACCATGCCGGTGTCGGTGTCGACCGCGTGACGCTTCCCCTTTGGCTCGCGCCCGCCGGCCGACTGCCGACCGATGCCCTTCGACCGCGCCGGCCGGGAGCCGAGCGCACCGACCACCCACGGCATGCCGCGGTCAGCGCCAGTCGTGGACGCGTTCGACGTCGGCGCCGAGCGCACGCAGCGACGCCGGCGAGATCGGAGTAGCCGCGGTCGACGTGGAACGGGTCGAGCACGGTGGTCTCGCCGTCGGCGGCCAGCCCCGCGAGCACCAGCGCCGCGCCGGCGCGCACGTCGAGCGCGCGTACCGGCGCCGCCGACAACCGGTCGACCCCGCGGATCACCGCGTGGCGACCTTCGTTGCGGATGTCGGCACCCATGCGGTTCAGCTCGGCCACGAACCCGAGGCGGTTGTCGAACACGTTCTCGGTGACGATGGCCGTGCCGTCGGCGGTGGCGAGCAGCGCGACCACGAGCGGCATGAAGTCGGTGGCGAAGCCCGGGAACGGGAGCGTGGCGATGTCGACCGCGCGGAGGCGCTCGTCGGCCCGCGCCCACAGGCCGTCGGGCGTCTGCGACACCTGGAGGCCCATCTCGGTGAGCTTCATGACCACGGTCTCGACGTGGTCGATGCCGGGCGCCGAGCAACGTGGCCTCGCCGCCGGCGATGCCACAGGCCATCAGCAGCGTGCCCGTCTCGATGCGGTCGCTCATGATCTCGCTCTCGACCGCGGGCACGAGGTCCTCGACCCCCTCCACCGCGAGGGTCGACGTGCCCGCGCCGTGGATCTCGGCGCCCATGCGGTTGAGCATGTCGGCCAGGTCGGTGATCTCGGGCTCGCGGGCCGCGTTCTCGATCACGGTCTCGCCCTTGGCCAGCACCGCCGCCGTGAGCAGGTTCTCGGTGGCGCCGACGCTCGGGAACTCGAGCACGACCCGCGCGCCCGAGAGCCGGTTGGTGCGCGCCTCGATGAAGCCGTGCACGACGTCGAGCTCCACGCCCATCGACTCGAGGCCGCGGAAGTGCATGTCGAGCTTGCGGCTCCCGATGTTGTCGCCGCCGGGCATCGCGACGCCGCGCCTCGCCGCAGCGCGCCAGCAACGGACCGAGCACGTTGATCGACGCGCGCATCCGCGTCACGAGCTCGTAGGGCGCCTCCGCGTGCAGCGGCGCCGACGCGTCGATCTGCAGCTCGGTCGCGCCCGTCCACTCGACGTCGGCGCCGATGGCGCGCAGCACGTCGATCATCACGTCGAGGTCGGCGACGGGATCGACGTTGCGCAGCGTGGTGACCCCGGGCGCGAGCAACGCGGCCGCCATCTGCTTGGTGCCCGCGTTCTTGGTTGCGCCCGAGACGCGCACGGTGCCGCTGAAGCGGTGCCGCCGGCGCGGACGACGAAGGAATCGGTCATCGGGCGCTCACTCCGCGAAGCTGAGCGGCAGGTCGTCTTCCACCTCGGGTGTGCTCGCCACCCGCCACACCGAGATCGGCGTGATGATGCCGGGGATCTGGCGCTCGCCGAGCGGGAACGACCGGGAAGCGTCTCGCCCAGCGCGGCGACGACCTCGTCGTTGGCGAGGATCTCGCCCGGGGCGGCGGCATCGCAGAGGCGGGACGCGAGGTTGATCGACATCCCGATGAAGTCGTCGCCCTCGAACACGATGACCTTGCCCGCGGCGATGCCGATGCGCAGCGGGAGGACGATGCTGGCGTTCTCCATCCGTTCGGTCAGGTCGAGCACGGTCTCGACGACCGGGCGGACCTCGGTGCCCACGAACATGCAGCCGTCGCCGAGCCACTTCCCCACCCGGATCCCGTGATCGGGTGAGAGCCCGCGGACGATGGCGCGGAACTCGGCCAGGACGGCCAGCGCCTCGTCGTCGCCCAGGGTGTCGTTCATGCGCGTGAAACCGCACATGTCGACGAACGCGAAGCACCGGAAGACCCGCACCCCGACAGTTTGGCCGATGACCGGCGTGCGACCCGGGTTGTTGAAGGGTGATCAGTCGCCGCGCGGAGGTGTCGACGCTGTACACCTGATACAGCAGGTCGGCGCCCCGCCGGCGGTGTTGGTCGATCTGTTTGGCGATGCCGGTCAGCGACTGCAGGAGCTTGGTGTCGTCGGGTCCGGCGGTCGGCGAGGCGAGCAACACGCGGGCCCGGGCCATGGCGGCGACGACGACCTCGTGGTCGCGTCGCAGGTGGTCGATCTCGGGCGCCACCTCGACCGAGTCGTCGAGCAGCTCCTCGAACAGGCCGTCGGGGCCTTCGGTGAAGTGCACGTGCTCCTGCCACGCACCGCCCAATCCGGACAATGCGCCCGCCGACCGCGGCGATCCAGGCGTCGCGCTCGGCGGTGACGTCGGTGGCCACCGCCTGGAAGCGGATGGCGGCGTCTCGGAGCTGGCCCCGCTGGGGGCCGATCCGGGCGTGTGCGGTGGGTCCTCGGAGCTCGGTGCCGGGCATCGGGGTCCTCCTGCTGGAAGGGGGGAGATCGAAGAAGCCGGCGCCGTTGCCGGTTCCCCATTTGGCGCATGCCGGAGGGCGTCCGTCAAGGGTTCCCATCTCAATTTCTGATCAAACCCATCGCCCGGGGGGATCATGTTGCGTTCAGGCGGGGAGCACGGCCACCCAGGCGACCGCGGCGTCGGCGACCTCGGCGAGCACGTCGTCGGTGGTGCGGCCGCTCGCCTTCGAGGGGCGGTACCCGTGGTCGGCGGTGTCGATCCAGTGGAACGAGACCGGTCCCGGCACCGCCCGGGAGGCCTGGGTCAGGCCCTCCTGCGGACCCATCGAGTCGCGGGTGCCGCTGACGAAGAGCACGGGCACCCGGATCGCCAGGAAAGTGCGCGGTGCGGGCCTTCTCGGGCCTGCCCGCGGCGTGGAGTGGATACGACAGCATCAGCAACCCGAGCGCGGGAAGCCGGATCCTCGTCGGCGCCGACGACCATCGAGCAGTACCGGCCGCCCATGGACCGGCCGCCGAGCACGAGGCGTCCGGGCGGGAGCTTCGCCCGCTTCGCCAGCTCCGCCGCCGCCTCGCGGGTCGCGGCGTCGAGCACCTTCGGGCGGTCGGGCGCGTTGCGCCCCGCGCTGCGGTAGGGGTAGTTGAACCGGAGCGACGGGATCTTCGCCGCCGCGAGGGCGTCGGCGACGGCGCAGCAGCGCGGCACCGTGCAGGTCGGAACCGGCACCGTGCGCGAGCAGCACCGCGCGGTCGGCCCCTCGGCGCGGCCCCTGCCATTCGTACTCGGTGACGAGCGCGTCGGTCATCGTTGCACCACCCATCTGGTGAGGAACGCGTCGATGCGCTCGAGCGAATCGACGATGGTGGGTTCCCGGGAGAAGCCGTGGCCCTCACCGTCGTACACGTGGTGCTCGACCGTCGCGCCGGCGGCGCGCATCGAGTCGACCACCAGCTGCGCCTGGGAGGGCGGCACGACCTTGTCGTCGGCACCCTGGAGCACGAGCGCGGGCACGCCGATGTCGGCGGCGCGGAACACCGGCGACCGCTCGCGGTACCGGTCGGCGTGCTCGGGCAGCGTGCCGACCAGGCGATCGAGGTAGCGCGACTCGAACCGGTGCGTCGTCGCCGCGAGGTCGAACAGGTCGGTCACGCCGAAGAGGCTCACGACCGCCCGCACCACCGCCGGTTGGTGCGCGGCGACGAGCAGCGCGGTGAACCCGCCCGCGCTGCCGCCCATCACCGCGGCGCGGGTTGCGTCGGCCCAGCCCTCCCGGCCGGCGGCCCGGATCCCGGCAACCGTGTCGGCGACGTCGACGACACCCCACTCGTGGTCGAGCGCGTGGCGGTAGTCGTGGCCGTACCCGGTCGATCCCCGGTAGTTCGGGTTCAGCACCGCCCAGCCGCGCGAGACGAAGTACCGGATCCTCGGCTTCCAGTCGACGGTGCTCTGGTCGGTGGGTCCGCCGTGCACGTCGACGAGCAGCGGCGGGCGGCCGCCGGCGTCGCCCACCGGCGCCGGCGGGAGCCAGAGGAGGCCGTGCACGGTCGCGCCGGCGTCACCAGCCCACGCGACCGGAGTTGGTTCGGGCAGGTCCACCGCGTCGAGCTCGGCCGGCGCACCGCGGCGACGCGATCGCCGCGCGCGCCACCGTCGGGGATCGAGCACCGTGAGCTGGGGCGCGGTGCGCCCGCCCGACCGGATGCACGCGATGCCGCCCGCGCCCCAGTCGAGGCCAGCGTGCCACCCGCGCGACAGGTCGACCGGTGTACCACCGTCGAGGGGCAGGAGCACCAGGCGCCCGAACCCCGATTCGTTGCGGTTGACGACGAGCGCCTGACCGTCGGGCGCCCACGCGAACGACCGTTGGCCGGGACCCCACGACGGCTCCGCGTGCTCGTGCGGCTCGTCGAGCAGCACCATCGGCGCGCGTCCGTCACCGCGCGCGACGTGCACGTTCATCCACCCGGTCGTCTCCGAGACGAACGCGAGCGTGCGGCCGGTCGGCGCGAAGCGCGGCTGTCCGACCGCGAGGTCGTCACCTCCGGCCACGAGCTCGGGCACGGCGTCGCGGTGACCGTCGACCGTCGCGGTCATGATGCGCGACCCGTCCCACGGCATGTTCGGGAGGTCCCACTCGTGCCACGCGAGGACGGCACCGTCGGCCGACCACGACGGGTCCCACGCGTAGTCGGCGTGCGAGATGCGCCGCGGGAAGCCGGCGCCGTCGAGCGCGACCACCGCGATGTCGCAGGCGTCGTCGCGCTCGAGCACGAACGCGACCCGCTCGCCGCCCGGCGCGACCACCGGTGCGGCGGCGCGCCCGTCACGCGAGAGCACGCGCACCGGGCCACTCCGGGCGGCGATCGCGAGCAGGCGGCCGTCGGCCGCGGCGTACACCAGCTCGTCGTCGCCCGCCCAGCAGTAACCACCCCCGCCGTAGGCGCCCACCGGGGTGACCGGGAACTCGGCCGTCACCGTGACCGCGGGGCCGGACTCGTCGGCGGGCGCCACCACGAGGTCGACCCGCCCGCCGAACGCCTCCAGCCAGGCCAGGCGGGCGCCGTCGGGCGACCACCGCGCCTCGCCCAGGGTGCGCGACCGGGCCACGGCCGCGGCGGAGATGCCGTCCACGGGGCGCGAGGCTAACGAGGCCGCACCCGGCGGGGACGTAATCCGCGCGATTACATCGTCGCTGACCTGCACTTTCGTCCGAATCGGACATCGTCTGCGAGACTGGTCGGCTCATGCCGCCGCAGTCCGAGAGTCTCCGCATCGCCTGGTTGGTCTACCGGGGCAACCCGCACTGCGGCGGCCAGGGGGTGTACACCCGGTACCTCGCCCGCGAGCTCACCGAGCTCGGTCACCGGATCACCGTGTTCTCCGGTCAGCCGTACCCCGAGCTCGACCACCCCGAGCAGCTGCAGCGGGTCCCGAGCCTCGACCTCTACCGGCCCGAGAACCCGTTCCGGGTGCCGTGGCCGTGGGAGTTCAAGACCACGATCGACCTGCAGGAGTTCGCCATCATGTGCTCGGCGGGCTTCCCCGAGCCGTACACGTTCAGCCTGCGGGCGCGCCGGCTCCTCGACGCCCGCCGCGCCGACTTCGACCTCATCCACGACAACCAGTGCCTCGGCTCGGGACTGCTCGGGATGATGGCCGACGGCTGGCCGGTGCTGGCGACGCTGCACCACCCGATCACCGTCGACCGCGACCTCGACCTCGAGTACGCGACCAGCGCCTGGCGTCGCTTCACGCTCCGACGCTGGTACGGCTTCCTCGGCATGCAGATGAGCGTGGCGCGTGCGATCCCGCGCGTCGTCACCGTGTCGGAGTCGAGCAAGCGCGACATCGTGCGCCAGATGGACGTGCGCGCCGACCGGCTGCACATCGTGCCGGTCGGGGTCGACCCGCAACATCTTCCACCCCATGCCCGGAGGTCGCGCGCGTGCCCGGGCGGCTCATGACCACGACGAGCTCCGACGTCCCGATGAAGGGCCTGGTCCCGCTGCTCGAAGCGCTGGCCAAGGTGCGCACCGAACGCGACGACGCCGAGCTCGTCATCATCGGGAAGCCGAAGGGCAAGAGCAAGATCCCCGCGCTCATCGAGCAGCTCGGCCTCACCGACTCGGTGCGGTACGTGTCGGGCGTGACCACCGAGCGCATCGTCGAGCTGTACGCCGAGGCCGAGGTGGCGGTCGTGCCGTCGCTCTACGAGGGCTTCTCGCTGCCCGCGGTCGAGGCGATGGCGTGCGGGGTGCCGCTGGTCGCGCACCACCGGCGGCGCGCTCCCCGAGGTCGTCGGCACCGACGGCGAGACCGGGCTCATGGTGCCGCCCGGCGACCCCGACGCGCTCGCGCACATGCTGCTGCGGGCGCTGGGCGACGCCGACCTGCGGGCGCGCATCGGCGCCGCCGGTCGCGCCCGCGTCCTCGACAAGTTCACGTGGCGCGCGACTGCGCGTCGGCACGGTCGAGAACTACCGCGCGCTGCTCGACGAGCGCGCCGCGGCCGGACACCGCCTGATGCTGACCGTCGACTTCGACCGGCTCGACCTCCGCGCGGGCCAGCGCGCTGCTCGACATGGGTTGCGGAGGTGGGCGCCACGCGTTCGCCGCCATGCGGCGCGGTGCGACGGTCGTCGCCCTCGACTACGACGCCGCCGAGCTGAAGGAGGTACGCGCCACGCGTGGCGCGATGATCGAGGCGGGCGAGATCCCGGCCGACGCGCCCGGCGGCGAGGTGAACGGCGACGCGCTGCGCCTCCCCTTCCCCGACGACAGCTTCGACCGCATCATCGCGTCGGAAGTGCTCGAGCACCTGTGGGACGACACCCGCGCGATCGCCGAGCTGGTGCGCGTGCTCCGACCCGGGTGGGCGGCTGGCGGTCACGGTGCCGACCCGGTTCCCCGAGCGCGTGAGCTGGGCGCTCAACTACCGCTACCACGACACCCCCGGCGGCCACGTGCGCATCTACCGCCAGCACGAGCTCGAATCGAAGCTCGAGCAGTCGGGGCTGTGGCTGCGCGGCTCGCACCACGCCCACGCGCTGCACTCGCCGTACTGGTGGCTGAAGTGCACCTTCGGGCTCGACAACACCGGCGCCTGGCCGGTGCGCCGGTACCACGACTTCCTCGTGTACCAGATCGAGCACCAACCGAAGTGGGTCGCCGCTCTCGACCGCTCGCTCAACCCGGTGCTGGGCAAGAGCCTCGTCGTCTACACCCAGAAGGTGGGCTGATGTCGTCGACCAACCATTTCCTGCCCGACCGTCGAGGGCATCGTCACCACCCGCCGACCTCGTCGAGACCGTCGACGCCATCGCGTCCGTCCAGCTCGCCGACGGCAACATCCCGTGGACGCCCGGCGGTCACACCGACCCGTGGAACATGGTCGAGGCGGCGATGGCCCTCGACCTCGGCGGGCGCCACGACCAGTCGCGTGCGGCGTACGAGTGGCTCGCGAACAAGCAGCGCGCCGACGGCGGCTGGCACGCGTACTACCTCGGCGACGAGATCGAGGACCCGACGCTCGACACCAACGTCACCTGCTACGTCGCGACCGGCGTGTGGCATCACCACCTGGTCACCGGCGACACCGCCTACCTGCGCGCGCAGTGGCCCACGGTCGAAGCCGCGATCGACTTCGCCCTCGACTTCCAGCGCGAGACCGGAGAGATCGCGTGGCGGGGCGACGACCCCGACGACGGTGCGCTCCTCACCGGGTCCTCGAGCATCCACCACAGCCTCAAGTGCGCGCTCGCCATCGCCGAGCGCCTCGGGCACGAGCGCCCCGACTGGGAGCTGTCGCTCGGCGCGCTCGCCATCTCCATCGCGCACCGGCCGGACGTGTTCCTCGACAAGGACCGCTGGGCGATGGACTGGTACTACCCGATCCTCGGTGGCGTGCTGCGCGGCTACGCGGCCGACGCTGCGCGTCGCCGCGCGCTGGGCGACCTTCGTCGTCGAGGGGCGCGGGATCCGCTGCGTGTCCGACCGCCCGTGGGTCACCGCGGCCGAGACGTGCGAGCTCGTCATGGCGCTCGACGCCATCGGCAGCCACCAGCACGCTCGGCGAGCTCTTCGGGCGGGTGCAGTTCCTCCGCGCCGAGGGCGGCGGGTACTGGACCGGCGCCAACTTCGACGACGAGGCCTTCCACCTCGACGGCGAGCTGTACCCGGTGGAGCAACCGACGTGGAACTCCGCCGCGGTCGTGCTCGCGGCCAACGCGCTCACCGGCACCGGTCCCACCGCCGGGCTGTTCCGCGGCGAGCGGCTGCCCGAGGGCCTCAACGCCGACGAGCTGCTCGCCGCCGGCGTCGAGATCGCCGAGGAACGCGCCCGCAAGTAGGAGAACGCAGCGGAGCCGGCAGGCGACAATCCGGCGAGCGACGGGACGGCGCAGCGAAGTCGACCATCAAGCAGGGGCGCGGAGGACGCGGAGGCTGCCGGTGGTGGAGACGGGGGTGAAGCCGTCGGCGACGGCGCGCTGCCAGACCTCGTAGGGCGCCTGCCCACCGTCGCCGGGATCCTCGAACACGTCGTGGAACACCAGCACACCGCCGGGGGCGAGGTGGCGCGACCAACCCTCGGTAGTCGGCGAGCGCCACGTCGAAGGCGTGACCGCCGTCGACGAACACGAGTCCGAGCGGCGTCGCCCAGTGCGCGGCGACGGTCGGCGACGCGCCGATCACCGCGACGACCACGTCCTCGAGCCCGGCGTCCTCGATCGTGCGGCGGAAGAACGGGAGCGTGTCCATGCGCCCGGTGCGCGGGTCGACGAGCCGCTCGTCGTGGTGCTCCCACCCCGCCTGGTTCTCCTCCGACCCCCGGTGGTGGTCGACGGTGTACACGACGGTGCCGCCATGGCGCGCGGCGGCGCCGAGGTAGATGGCCGACTTGCCGCAGTACGTCCCGATCTCGAGCAGCGGACCGACGGACGCGGCCGCGAGCCCGGCGTCGTGCAGCGCCAGGCCCTCCTGGTCGGGCATGAACCCGACCGCCGTCCGCGCCGCCTCGCGCAGCCGTTCGTCCATCCCCTGCAAGGTACGCTCCCCCGCATGGAATCCCAGACTCAAGCCCCCGACCGCAACCTGGCCATGGAGCTCGCCCGCGTCACCGAGGCGGCGGCGCTCGCCGCCGGGCGCTGGCTCGGCAAGGGCGACAAGAACGGCGCCGACGGTGCCGCGGTCGACGCGATGCGCATCATCCTCAACTCGGTCTCGATGGAGGGTGTCGTCGTCATCGGCGAGGGCGAGAAGGACGAAGCGCCCATGCTGTTCAACGGCGAGGAGATCGGCGTGGGCGGCCCGGCCTGCGACATCGCCGTCGACCCCATCGACGGCACCACGCTCACGTCCCTCGGTCGCAACAACGCCATCTCGGTCATCGCCATCTCCGAGCGCGGCACCATGTTCGACCCCGGCCCGTGTGTCTACATGGACAAGATCGCCGTGGGTCCGGCGGCCGCCGACGTCGTCGACATCGATGCGCCGGTGAAGACCAACCTCGAGGCGGTGGCCAAGGCCCTCGGCGAGGACGTCGACGACATCACCGCGGTCGTGCTCGACCGTCCCCGCCACGAGGACATCATCCGCCAGTGCCGCGAGGCCGGCGCCCGCATCAAGCTCATCCAGGACGGCGACGTCGCCGCCGCCATCACCGTCGCCACGCCCGGCAGCGGCACCGACATCCTCTTCGGCATCGGCGGCACCCCGGAAGGCGTGATCGCGGCGGCCGCGCTCAAGTGCATGGGCGGCGAGATGTTCGGGCGCCTGTACCCGCGCAACGACGAGGAGAAGCAAGCCGCGCTCGACGCCGGCTACGACCTCGACCGCGTGCTCACCAGCCACGACCTCGTGTCCGGTGACGACGTGTTCTTCAGCGCCACCGGCATCAGCGACGGCGACCTGCTCAGGGGCGTGCGGTATTGGGGCAACGGCGCGAGCACGCAGTCGATGGTGATGCGCTCGAAGTCGGGAACCATCCGTACCATCGACGCCACCCACAAGTGGCAGAAGCTGATGCGCTACTCCGCGCTCAAGTTCGACTGAAGCTCCACTCGAAGCGCGCGAGGAGTCCGCATGCCCGACACCGTGTTCCTGCCCGACCGCATCGAGGTGACCCGGCCGATCCCGGCGCCACCGTCCGCCATCTTCGACATCGTGCGCAGCCCGGCGGGCCATGTCGCCATCGACGCGTCGGGAATGTTGCAGGACTTCACCGGTGCGCCGGCGGAGAAGGTCGGCGACACGTTCGTCATCCACATGGACCGCGAATCGCTGAACGACTTCCCGCTCGGCAAGTACGACGTGACCGTCCACATCATCACGTTCGATCGCGACCGCGAGCTCGCCTGGGACCTCGGTCCGGACATCGGGATCGCGCACTTCTATGGGTACCGGCTGGCTCCCGGGGACGACGGGGTCACCGACGTCACCGCCTACTACGACTGGTCCAAGGTGAGCGACGAGATCAAGGACCGCTTCCCGATCGTCCCCGAGTCGGCGTTGCGCGCCACGCTCGGGATCCTCGAGCGGACGGTCCGACGAGGCCTGTGACCCGATCCGCCCACTAGGCGGTCGCCGGTGATCTCACGGTTGCGGCGATCGACGCTCGTGATGAGCGGCGTTCTGCGCGGTCGCGGCACTGACTCGCGGCATCGCCGGTGAGGGCCGCGGAGGGCGATCCGACGACCGGCGGGCTGATCGCCCTGGACGCGAAGACGGGCCGGGAGATCTGGCGGACCTCGACGCCCGCCATCCTCTCGATCGACGACGTCTCGAACCGCGCCGTCGTGGGCCGCACGTCCGGCTGCCACGGTGGTCCGTTCCGCACCGTCGCCTACCGCGCCACCGACGGGAAGCAGGTCTGGCAGGCGCCCGCCGGCGGCTCGACTCCCTCGAACCTCGGCGGCGACACGCTCGCGACCGGATCGGCGCGCAGCGGCGTGACCGTGTCGACGACCGCGACGAAGGTGCGGGGCCTCGACGCGGTGTCCGGTCGGGAGCGGTGGTCGGTGGGGGTGGCACACGCGCCGCGGGTGGCGATCGATGCGAGCACGGTCGTGATCGCGGAGCCCGGCGCCGAGTTCCGCGGCCGCGTGCGGGGCGTGGCCCGTGTGTTCGACCGGGCGACCGGCGAGCAGCGGTGGTCGGTGTCGGTGGCGGACGCCGACCTGGCGACGGCGGTCGTCGGTCCCGGCTCGGTGGCGGTCGCGTTCACTCGACAGGTGCTCTCCGGCGACGTGACCTTCCCCACTGACGCCCGCGTGCTCGAACCGCGCTCCGGCACCGAGCGATGGAGCACGGACCTGGCGCCGACGCTGGTCACGGACTCCGTCGTCGCGTTGCACCAGGCTCCACGCGGCTACGCAACCGGCCTCGTGGTCGTGGACGCGGCGACGGGCGAGCGGCTCTGGGAGCGATTGCCGGTCGACCACATGTGGTCGATGGGCGCGCGTCTGGGCGTCCAGGACGCGGACGGGTTCCGCGTCGTCGACGCCCGGACCGGCGCCACCGTCTGGGACCGACCGACCGGGACGGGACGAGCGATCGCCGCCGGCAGCTCGGCGGTGGCGCTCGTCGACGGCGCGACCCTCACCCTCGTCGACCCGAGCACCGGAGCACCGCGGTCGGCAGTCGGCGCCGCTCGTCGCGGGCGCGGAGAACTTCAACTCGGTTGCCCTCGCGGGCGACCGGGTCTACGTCGCCGTGGGCTGTTCGCCCGGCGACTGACGACGGATCCGGCTGGGTCAGCCGGTGAAGCGCGGGGTGATGACCAGCGGTTGCGGCGTGACGTCCTGCACCTCGAAGGCACCGATGTCGACGGTGCCGTTCACCACGCGCAGGAAGCCGGCTTCACGCTGGTCGAACTCGTTGCCCGTGAACGCCGGCACCGGGACGGGGCCGTGGTCGATGGCCGGGCTGCCGGTGAGCAGCGCGTGGGTCATCGTCGGGCCGCCGTTGTTCGCCAGCGGCCCCAGGAGCGGGTCGACGCCGATGATGTTGCCGCCCAGGTCGGTGACGGTCGTGCCGGCGTCGATGGATCCGATCAGCGAGTGGTTGGCGAAGAACGTGCCTTCGAACCCGACGTCGCTCCCGCTGTTGCCGGCGATGATCGCACCGTCGGCGTGCACCTCGTCGGTCGCCGCGGCACGGACACCATGCGGGTGCTCGTGCGTCGTGGCCGACACCGACTTCGGAACCTCTTCACCGGCGATGACCAGCACGCCCCCGACCGGGTCGCCGGTCGCGGCCGATCCGGGCCCGATGAGCTCGCCCGTCGCGGTGTTGTTCGTGATGGTGGACTCGGTGATGGTTGCTTCGCTGTAGAGCACGGAGATGCCGCCGCCCTCGACCGAGCTGTTGCCCGACACGGTGGAGTTCTGCAGCGCCAGCGTCGCGCCGAAGAGCGCGATGCCACCGCCGATGTCGCCGTTGTCGATGTTCCCGGAGATCGTGGTGTTCCTGACGTCGAAGACGCCGTCGAAGCCGTAGAGCCCGCCGCCACCGTCGACGGAGGTGTTGCCGCTGATCGTGCTGGAGACGATCGTCACGTCGCAGTCGGCCGTGTAGAGACCGCCGCCGCCGGCGTCGGCGTTGTTGCCGGAGATGACCGAATTGGTGACCGAGAGGGAGTGCTGGTCGGGCGACTCGCCGGAGTTGCACCAGATCCCGCCGCCGTCGTTGGAGGCGGTGTTCCCGGTGATCACCATCGCCGACACCGCGACGTTGCTGCCGTACAGCGCGATCCCGCCACCGGAGTCGTCGCTGAAGATGCCGGTCGCGTCCCCGCCAGTGAGGGTCAGCCCGGAGATCGTGCTGTTCGCGGTGTTCTCGAACCCGAAGAGGTTGAATCCGGCGCCGTCGACGGTGAGGATGTCGGCCCCCGGACCCACGATGTCGACGTCGTCGGTGACGTGCGGGAGGTTGGAGGCGAGGGTGATGGTGCCCGCCGCACCGGGACCGAAGTCGATCGTGTCGGCGCCGGCCGCCGCGTTGGCGTCGAGGATCGCCTGGCGCAACGATCCCGCGCCGCTGTCGTCGGTGGTGGTGACGGTGAACGTCGCGGCGCCGGCCGCGGTGGTCGTGGCGGCGACGAACCCGGCGGACACGCCGAGCGCGGCGGTCCCGGCCGTCAGTGCGGCGCCGGCCATCCGGCGACGACGACGGGCGGCGGCACGGCGCTCTTCACGATTGCGCGGGTCGGTGAGCTCGTTCATGGGGTGGGGGCCCTCCAGGCAGGGTCCGAAGCTGGACCGAAGCGAACGTTCTAGCAGATATCGGCGCCAACCCTGATGACCCTGACCCCTTCCTAGGGAGGGCTGGTGGGCGGCGTCACGGTGGTGCTGGTGGCGGGCACGACCGTGGTCGCCGGGGCCGCGGTGGTGCTCGTAGCGGGCGCCGGAGCGGTCGTGGTGGGCGGTGCGACCGTGGTGGGGACGGGAACCTCGCCGCGGAGGTACGGCCACGCCCAGGACCACGTGGTCGCGTAGTCGTACACCGACCAGCCGAGCGCGTCGGTCGCCCGCGCGGCACGTTCGAGGTCGAGGTAGTCGTCGGGCGTGCTGGCCTCGGCCAGACCGCCGAGGAGATGCACCGGCGCGGCGTCGTCGCCCAGGCGGCGGCGGAGCCGGTCGACGCTGTCGACGGTGTACCGGTATGCGCTCCGCAACCCCGACTCGGTCGATCGGTACGTGTAGTACACCATCGGCATCCACGCGTTCACGAAGCGGTTGATCTTGCGGTACGGGAAGTCCGGCCAGAGCGTCGTGTTGAGCACCTCGAGCTGCACCGCGGGGTAGACGATGGCGGCGACCGGCATCGAGTCGCCCACGATCCGGCGGGTCTGACGGGCGAAGTCGACGGCGCGCCGGTTGCGCAACGCGATGTCGGGCACCTCGCTCGACTCGAGGTCGAGCCCGATGCCGTCGACCGGTTCGCCTCCGGCGCGCAGCGCGTGGATCTGCTGCATCACCGCGAGATCGTCGGCCGGGTTCGTGTGCGCGGGGAGGAACCACGGCACCAGGTCCAGGTCGTGGTCGTGGGCACGTTCGAGCAGCGCGCGCAGCTCGGCGCGGTCGGTGAGCTGGTTCGAGGGCGCGCCGTCCGGGTTCGCGACCTGCACGTAGAGCGTCTTCACGCCGAGCGCGGCCATGTCGGAGACCGAGTCGGGGGTGACCCTCGGCGCGGCGCCCGCCTGCTGCAGGCGCGGGGTGTAGTCGAAGACGTCGATCCAGGCGCCCAGGCGTGAGAACACGGTGAGCGACGGCGTCCCCGCGGCGGCCGGGGCCGAGGCCGCAACGGGCAGCGCCGCGGCCGCGGCCAGCGCGACGGCCACGCAGATCAGGGCCCGTCGCATCACGAAAGGTTACGAGACGGAGCGGAGCCTGCCGTCGGCAGCCCGGGTCACCACGGGCGGGCGCCGCGGAGTCGACCCGCGATCAGGAGTTCGCGACCTTGAGGCGGGTCTCGGCCCGGGCCAGTGCGGCGAGGGCGTCCTCGTTCTCGGGCTCGCCGGCGAGGGTCTCCTCGGCCCGGCGCCTGGCCGTCTCCGCCCGGGAGACGTCGATCTGCTCCTTGAGCTCGGCGAGGTCGGACAGCACGACCAGGTGGTCGCCGGTCATCTGCACGAACCCACCGTGGACGGCCGCCGCTTCCTCGCCGTCGCCCGGGAGGATGATGCGCACCTCGTCGTCGGCGAGCGCACCGAGGTACGGCACGTGACCGTTGAGGAACGCGATCGTCGCCCTCGACGGGACGGCACACGACCATCTCGGCTTCGCCGTCGAACAGCACCTGCTCGGGCGAGACCAGCTGCACCGGGAACGCGTCGGGCACTACGAACTCCTCAACTGGTCGATTCCGCTACGCCGTCCCGCGCTCCCGCACGGCTCCGCTTCATCTCAACTCTCCTGCAGCGACTTCGCCTTGGCCAGCACGCTCTCGGCCCCGCCGACGTTGAAGAACGCCTGCTCGGGCACCTCGTCGAGCTCGCCGTCGACCAGCGCCTCGAACGACTCCACCGTCTCCTCGACCGACACGAAGATGCCGGGGAGACCGGTGAACACCTCGCCGACGAAGAACGGCTGCGACAGGAACCGCTGGATCTTGCGGGCCCGGGCCACGTGACCTTGTCCTCTTCCGACAGCTCGTCGAGACCGAGGATGGCGATGATGTCCTGCAGCTCCTCGTAGCGCTGCAGCACCTCCTGCACCCGCCGGGCGCAGGTGTAGTGGCGGTCGCCCACGATCTCGGGCGCCAGGATGTTCGACGTCGACGCCAGCGGGTCGACCGCCGGGTAGATGCCGAGCGCGGCGATCTGGCGGGAGAGCTCGGTGGTGGCGTCGAGGTGGGTGAAGGTGGTGAACGGCGCCGGGTCGGTGTAGTCGTCGGCGGGCACGTAGACGGCCTGCAGCGACGTGATCGAGTGGCCCTTGGTCGAGGTGATGCGCTCCTGCAGCTCGCCCATCTCGTCGGCCAGGGTCGGCTGGTAGCCCACCGCCGACGGCATGCGGCCGAGCAGCGTCGACACCTCGGAACCCGCCTGCACGAAGCGGAAGATGTTGTCGACGAAGAGGAGCACGTCCTGGTTCTTCACGTCGCGGAAGTACTCGGCGACGGTGAGGGCCGACAGCGCGACCCGCAGGCGCACGCCCGGCGGCTCGTCCATCTGGCCGTAGATCAGCGCCGTCTTCTCGATGACGCCCGACTCCTGCATCTCGAGCCAGAGGTCGGTGCCCTCACGGGTGCGCTCGCCGACGCCGGCGAACACCGACACGCCACCGTGGTGGGTGGCGACCCGCTGGATCATCTCCTGGATGAGCACGGTCTTGCCCACGCCGGCGCCGCCGAAGAGGCCGATCTTGCCACCCTGCACGTAGGGCTCGAGGAGGTCGACGACCTTGATGCCGGTCTCGAACATCAGCGCCTTCGGCTCGAGCTGGTCGAACGGGGGCGGGTCGCGGTGGATCTCCCACCGGTCCTCGATGTTGGTGAGCTTGGACTCCTCGATGTCGAGCGGCTCGCCGATCACGTTGAACACGTGGCCGAGCACGCCGTCACCGACCGGCATGGTGATGCCGTGGCCGGTGTTGCGCACGATCGTGCCCCGCTTGAGCCCATCGGTGGGCTTCATGCAGATGACGCGCACGCGGCTGTCGCCGATCTGCTGCGCGACCTCGGCGGTGATGGTGATGGTGTCGCCCCCGAGCTCGGAGTCCATCTCGACCGCGTAGTTGATCTCGGGCAGCGCGTCGGGCGGGAACTCGACGTCGACGACCGGTCCGGCGATCGCGACGACGCGACCGTCCTTCAGCGTGGTCTCGGGGGTGTCGGCGGTCATCGTCATGCTGTCGCTCCTGTGGCTCAGCTCAGCGGTCGGTGCCGCGTGCGGCGAAGAGATCCGCGTCGCGACCTTCGATGGTGTCGGAGAGGTAGTCGACCTCGTCGGACGCGCCCTGGCGTAGCGCTTCCGAACCGGAGACGATCTCCATGATCTCGGTGGTGATGGTGTCCTGGCGGGCGCGGTTCATGACCCGACTCAGGCTGGTGATGAGGTCGGCGGCGTTGTCGGTGGCGGCCTTCATCGCCCGCTGCCGGGCGGTGTGCTCCGACGCGGCGGCGTTGAGCAGCGCGGCGTAGACGCGCGAGTCGACGTAGCGCGGGAGTAGGAGGTCGAGGATCCCCTCGGGATCGGGCTCGAACTCGTAGCTCGCCGCCACCGCGGGGGCGTCGCCGGTCGATTCGGGGATCTCGTCGCGCACCAGCGGCATGAGCGTCCGCCGCACGACGACCTGGACGCCGGCCGAGCGGTATTCGGTGTAGACGATCTGCACCTCGTCGGTCTCGCCGGCGAGGAACGCACGCGTCGCCGCGGCGCCGACCTGGCGGGCGTCCTCGTAGCTCGGCTGGTCGCTGAACCCGCTGCAGACCGCGTCGATCTTGTAGTCGCGGTAACGGAAGTAGCTCTCCACCTTCCGGCCGACGGCGATGACGGAGTAGTCGCGGCCGCGCGCCACCTCGGCGAGCACCGCCCGCTCCGCCTCGCGGATCACCGACGAGTTGTACGCACCGGAGAGACCGCGGTCGGCGGCGATGACGATGAAGCCGACGCGCCGGATCTCCGGCCGCGGCGTGAGCAACGCGCTGTCGCTCCCGCTCCCGCCCGCCGCCAGGTCGCGCACCACCTGCGTGATCGCCTCGCTGTAGGGCTGGGCGGCATCCACTGCGGCCGTCGCCTTGACGATGCGGCTCGCGGCGATGAGCTCCTGCGCGCGCGTGATCTTCTGCGTCGACTGGATGCTCTTGATCCGTCGCCTCAGAACGCGTTCTTGCCCACCGGCCATCTCGGACTACTCGCTCGCTGCAGCTTCGGCGACGGCTTCGACCGCGACCGTCTCGGCGACGCTCGCGTCCGACTCGGCGGCGGCGATGCCGGCCAGGAACGACTCGTGGAACGCCTCCACCGCGCTGGCGAGGCCGTTGTCGTCGGGCAGCGCGCCGGTGTCGCGGATGCCCTGGAGCAGACCCGCGTGCCGGGTCGACACCCACTCGTGGAGCTCCTGCTCGAACCGGCGCACCTCGGTGACCGGGATGTCGTCGAGCGCGCCCGACGTGCCCGCGTACACCGAGACGACCTGCAGCTCGACCGGCATGGGCGAGTTGAGGGGCTGCTTGAGCAGCTCCACCAGGCGGTAGCCGCGCTCGAGCTGCGCCTTCGACACCGCGTCGAGGTCGGACGCGAACGTGGCGAACGCCTCGAGGTCGCGGAACTGCGCCAGGTCGACCTTGAGCGTGCCGGCAACCGAACGCATGGCCTTGATCTGCGCGGCGCCACCGACTCGTGACACCGAGATGCCGACGTCGACGGCCGGGCGCACACCCGAGCGGAACAGGTTCTCCTGCAGGTAGATCTGACCGTCGGTGATCGAGATCACGTTGGTCGGGATGTACGCCGAGACGTCACCCGCCTTGGTCTCGATGACCGGCAGCGCGGTGAGCGAACCGGCGCCGAGCGCGTCGCTCAGCTTGGCGGCACGCTCGAGGAGACGGCTGTGCAGGTAGAAGACGTCGCCGGGGTACGCCTCACGACCCGGCGGGCGGCGCAGCAGCAGCGACAGCTGGCGGTACGACTCGGCCTGCTTGGAGAGGTCGTCGTACACGACGAGCGTGTGCTCGCCGTTGTCCATCCAGTGCTGGCCGATGGCGCAGCCGGCGTACGGCGCGAGGTACTTGAACACCGCGCTCGTCGGCCGCGGGCGCGTTCACCACGACCGTGTACTCCATCGCCCCGTGCTCCTCGAAGGTGGCGACGGTCTGCGCGACGGTCGAGCCCTTCTGGCCGATGGCGACGTAGATGCACTTCACGCCCTGGCCGCTGCTGGGCGAGGATCGTGTCGACGGCGACGGTGGTCTTGCCGGTCTTGCGGTCGCCGATGATCAGCTCCCGCTGACCGCGGCCGATGGGCGTCATGGCGTCGATGGCCTTGATGCCGGTCTGGAGCGGCTCGTGCACGGGCTGGCGGCCGACGATGCCGGGAGCCTGCACCTCGAGGCGCCGCTCCTCGGTGGAGTTGAGCGGGCCCTTGCCGTCGATGGCCTGGCCGAGACCGTTGACCACGCGCCCGATCAGCGCGTCGCCGACCGGCACCGAGAGGATCCGGCCGGTCGCCTTGACCGCGCCGCCCTCTTCCACGTGGCTGGCCTCACCGAGGACGACCGCACCGATCGACTCCTCGTCGAGGTTCAGCGCGAGGCCGAGCGTGCCACCCTCGAACTCGAGCACCTCGTTGACCGAGGTCTCGGGCAACCCCGCGACACGCGCGATGCCGTCGCCGACCTCGAGGACGCGTCCGACGCGCGCCTGCTCCAGGCTCGGCGAGAACGTCGACACGTGCTGACGCAGTGCCGCCGCGATCTCATCGGCGTTGATCGTCAATTCCGCCATTAGATCTGCTCCCGCAGTTGTTCGAGTCGGTGACGGACGGAGCCGTCGATCACGAGATCACCCACGCGGGCGACGACGCCCCCGAGCACGGACGGGTCGACGACGACCTTCACTTCGACGTCTTTCCCGGTCGCCCGGTTCAGCGCTTCGCGCAGCCGGTCGGTCTGCTCGGGCGTGAGCTCGATCGCCGAGCGCACCTCGGCCACCGCGCGCCGCTGCTCGGCCGCGGCCAGCTCGACGAACCGGTCGACGATCGCCGGCAGCTCTCCCGCCCGGCCGGCGGCGACGATGAACGCCGCGAGCGCGGCACTGGTCTGGAGCGCCTTCCCGCCGAGCAGGTCCTCGACGACCGCGATGCGCCGCTCGCGCGGAAGCGCCGGGTCGGTGAGCGCGGTGCGCAGCTCGTCGGACCCTTCGAAGGTCCGGGCGAAGCGGAACAGCTCGTCCTGGATGTCGGCGAGGTGCCCCTCGGCGCGGCTCACCTCGAGCAGCGCGTTGGCGTACGCCTCGACGCGCGGGGTCGACGGCACGGCTAGTTGCTCCCTACCTGGTTGATGTAGCTCTCGATGAGCGCGGTCTGGGTCTGGCGGTCGAGGTTGCGCTCGACGACCTTCTCGGCCAGCTCGATCGACAGCTCGGCGACCTTGCTCTGGAGATCACCCATGGCGCGCTCGCTGGCGAGCCGGATGTCCTCCGCGGCGCGGGCGCGCAGCTCGGAGATCTCGGTCTCGACCGCGGCGATGCGCTCCTGGCGCACCGACTCGGCCTGCATGCGAGCCTCTTCGATGATCTGGCTGGCGTCGTTGCGGGCGTCAGCGAGCTGGCGCTTGTAGTCCTCGAGCGACGTCTCGGCTTCCACGCGTGCGGCCTCCGCCTTGTCGAGGTCTTCGCCGATCTTGTCCTGACGGGCCTTCAGGCCCGCCGAGATCGCCGGCCACGCCTTCCACGCCAGCAGCGAGAAGACGATGATGAACGCGATGCCGGCCCAGAGGATCTCCTTGCCCTCGGGGAGGATCGGGTTCTTCGCCTTGACCGACTCTGAATGCTCGACCGCGAGCAGCAGGGTTGCGAACACGGTTCGTCGCCTCCCCTAGCTCTTGGCGAGGAAGAAGAGCACGAACCCGAACAGCGCGAGTGCCTCGGTGAACGCGATACCGAGGAACATCGTGGTGCGGATCGTGCCTTGCATCTCGGGCTGGCGGGCCATGCCCTGGATCGCGCTGGCGACCACGAGGCCGATGCCGATGCCCGGGCCGATGGCCGCGGCGCCGTACACGATCCCGGCACCGATGGACTGCAGACCGTCCTTGAGCTCACCGGCCTGCTGGGCGGCGAGGAGAAGCGTGGACATGATGGTTTCTCTCCTGTTGGTGTGAAGGTGCGTTAGTGATCTGGGTGCAGTGCGTCACCGAGGTAGACCGCGGTGAGCAGGGTGAAGATGTACGCCTGCAGGAAGCCGACGAGGATCTCGAAGCCGGTGACCGCGACGTTCAGGGCGAACGGGCCGATGGCGATGATCGGCGCGTTCTCGAGCGTGTACGCCGTCAGCAGGGCGAGGGCGGTGAGCAGGATGTGGCCCGCCATCATGTTGGCGAGGAGTCGGACGGCCAGCGAGAAGGGCCGCACCAGGAACAGCTGCACGAACTCGATCGGTGTCACCAGGACGTACAGCGCCTTCGGCACGCCCGGCGGGAAGAGGTGCCCGGTGAGGTACTTGATGCCCTGGTTCTTGAACCCGGTGAACAGGTAGACGAAGTAGACCATGATCGCCAGGAATCCGGGGATGCCCATGCGCGACGTCGGCGGGAACTGGATGAACGGGATGACTTCCCAGAAGTTGAGGAACAGGATGAAGAGGAACAGCGCGCCGAGGAACGGCGTGAAGCGCCCGGCATCGTGGCCGACGACGTCCTTGGTGATGCCGTTGTCGATGAACTCGTAGGTCATCTCGACGAGGTTCTGCCCACCCCCCGGACGCAGCGCCCTCTTACGGCCGAATCCGATGAAGATGGCCAGGATCAGCAACGACGAGATCAGGACGAGGAGGACGGTCTTGTTGATCGCCAGGGGCGAATCTTCGAACCAGATGTCCTTCCACCGGAAGAGCTCGTCGATCGGTGGGAATTCAAAGGCGCCGAGCAGGGGCACTGCCGAGGTCCCTTCTTACTGCCGGCCCGGCTTCAAGCCGGGGTAGCCCAATGTGAGACTGACGTGGCGCGACTCCCAGGTGAGGAGCGCCAGGTGGACGACGGCGACGGTGAGCAGCAGCACACCGATGTCGATCCAGGAGATGGTGTCGAGCGCGAGGGCGATGCCGAAGAGCACCCCGAGGCGCACGATGTACCCGCCGAGCACCACGCCCATCACCGCGCCGGGCGAACGCCGGGCGGTGTAGGTGATGAGCTTGGCCGAGGCGAGGAAGTTGAGGCTCACCAGCACGAGGCCGATGGCGGCGCTGAGCACGCCGTCGACGCCGCTGACCACCGCGGCCAGGATGAGCACCGCGGGCGAGACGATCAGCACGCGCCGGACGAGGTCGCCCGCGACCTGACCCTCGTAGGACACGCTCGGGTCGGCGGAGTTCACCGCGTGCGTCGGGCCCACGGCTTCCCCTCGTCGTGGCGGGCGATACGCCCGCGGTACTCGTAGTAGGCGGTGACACAGGCGGCGAGCACGCCGAACAGGCCGAACACGAGCAGGAACAGCGGCGCGGTGTCGAGCCGGCTGTCGAGGAACGCACCGAAGAGCCCGAAGAGCACGGGCCCGACCACGAGAGTGAGCGCCTGGGTCAGGCCGTCGCCGTACCCTCGCTTTTCTCGTGCCGACTGGTCGGCTGCGTCCACCCGGGAATTCCTCCGTCGCCTGGGCGCGTCACAAGCGGGAACGCGCTTGTGAATGTATTCGCAAGCTATCCGGAACACGCTCGAAACGTCAAACCGGAGGCCGTTCCGAGCCCGAATTTTCTCGCAGTTTCCGGCCAGGAGGACCCTAGTCGAGGTCGTTCAGCGGCCGCGGCGGGCGGCGCGCCGGGGCTCGAGCTCCACGACCTCGCCGGTCTCCTCCTCGGGCTCGCCGGGCTCACCCTCGGCCCGGACGCTGCGGACCCCCGGGTGGAAGTAGATGTAGAGGAGGAGCGCCATCGCGACGATGCCCACGGGCACGAGGGAATTGCCCCGGCTGGTGAACGTCGGCAGGAGCACCACGGCCGAGAGCAACGCGGTCCAGAGCCAGAGGATCACGACCGCGCGGCGTGGGCCGTGGCCCATGCGCATCAGGCGATGGTGCAGGTGCTCGTGGTCGGCCTGCGCGAACGACTGGCGCTTCACCACGCGTCGGACGAACGAGAACGCGGTGTCGAAGATCGGCACGCCCAGGATCACGAGCGGGATGGCCAGCGGGGCGAAGTAGAAGTAGGTCTGGCCGCTGAACGGGTCGGCGGTGCGTCCGCCGACGGTGATGGTGGTGGTGGCCAGCAGGAGCCCGAGGAACATCGCGCCGGCATCGCCCATGAAGATGCGCGCCGGGTTGAAGTTGTGGGGCAGGAACCCCACGCAGATGCCCACGGTGATCGCCGCGACCAGCGGACCCATGTTCGAGCCCTCGAGGAGGCCGGCCTTGAACAACCGGTCGGCGTAGAGGAACATCGCCGCGCCCGCGATCATCACGATCCCGCAGGCCAGGCCGTCGAGGCCGTCGATCAGGTTGATCGCGTTCGCCATGATCACCACGGTGAGCACGGTCACGAGCGGCGCGAGGTCGGGTGAGAGCACCACGTACTCGTAGGTGGCGAACGGGACCCGGAAGTACAGCATGGTGACGCCGAGCAGCGAGAGGATGCTGCCACTCAGGACCTGCCCCGCGATCTTGGCCGGCGGCGACACCTCTCGGAGGTCGTCGATGGCGCCGACCACGAACATCACTCCGCCGGCGAGCAGCAGCCCGAGCGGTTCGGTGTTGTCGGCGAAGATCTCGTGGAACTGGTCGATCTGCGACGCCACCGCCAGCGCGACGAGGAACCCGGCGAACATCGCCGCGCCGCCGAGCGACGGTGTCGGCCGCGTGTGCACGCTGCGCGGGCCGGGCATCGCGATCGCGCCGATGCGGGGCGCGATCCTGCGCATCGCGAACGTCAGCAGGAACGTGACGATCGCGGCGACCCCGGCGACGGTGAGATACCCCGGCAAGCGGTCAGACCAGGTCGGGGTACGGCGCGAAGCGGCCGCACAGGTCGGCGGCCTGGGCACGCACGTCGTTCGCGATGTCGTCGTCGCCGACCTTGCGCAGGACCTGCGCGATGAGCGACGAGATCTCGCGCATCTCCGGCTCGCGCATCCCGGCGGTGGTGACCGCGGCCGTCCCGAGACGGAGCCCGCTGGTGACGAACGGCTTCTCGGGGTCGTTGGGAATGGCGTTCTTGTTGCAGGTGATGCCGGCGCGGTCGAGCGCTTCCTGCGCCACCTTGCCGGTGACGCCGAACGGCTGCAGGTCGACCAGCATGAGGTGGTTGTCGGTACCGCCGGAGACGATGCGGAAGCCCTCCGCGGCCAGGGCGTCGGCGAGGGCGGCCGCGTTGCGCACGATCGCCGCGGCGTAGTCGGCGAACTCGGGTCGCAACGCCTCCTGGAACGCGACCGCCTTCGCGGCCACGACGTGCATGAGCGGGCCCCCCTGCAGGCCGGGGAACACCGCCTTGTCGATCGCGGCCGCGAACTGCTCGCGGCACATGATCGCCCCGGCGCGAGGACCACGCAGCGTCTTGTGCGTGGTGGTGGTGACGACGTCGGCGTACGGGACCGGCGACGGATGCGCGCCACCGGCGATGAGGCCGGCGATGTGCGCGGCGTCGACCATGAGCAGCGCGCCGCACGCGTCGGCGATCTCACGGAACGCGGCGAAGTCGATGGTGCGCGGGTAGGCGGTGGCGCCCGCGATGATCAGCTTGGGCCGCTCGGCGAGCGCCAGCGCGCGCAGCTCGTCGTGGTCGATGCGCTCGCTCTCGCGGTCGACGCCGTACGACACGAAGTCGTAGATGCGACCGCTGAAGTTCACCGGCGAGCCGTGCGTGAGATGCCCACCCTGGTCGAGCCGCATGCCCATGACCTTGTCGCCCGGGTCGAGCAACGCCAGGAACGCCGCCATGTTGGCGTTGGCGCCGGAGTGCGGCTGCACGTTCGCATGCTCGGCGCCGAACAGCTCGCACAGGCGGTCGCGCGCCAGCACCTCGGCTTCGTCGACCACGAGGTTGCCGCCGTAGTAGCGCTTCCCCGGGTAGCCCTCGGAGTACTTGTTGGTGAGCACCGAACCCTGCGCCGCCAGCACTGCGGGCGACGTGAAGTTCTCCGACGCGATGAGCTGGACGGTCGTGTTCTGGCGCACCGTCTCGCGCCGGATGATGTCGGCGATCTCGGGATCGGTCGCGGCGAGGGCGTCGGCAGGAGTGGTCACGTCGGAACTTCCCCGTTCTCGATGGCGGTGATCTCGTCGATGCGGCGCTGGTGGCGCCCACCCTCGAAGTCGGTGGTGAGCCACACGCGGAGGATCTCGTCGGCGAGGCCCTCCCCCACGACCCGGGCGCCGATCGACAGCACGTTGGCGTCGTTGTGCCGGCGCGAGTACTCCGAGGTGTAGAGGTCGTTGCAGAGCGCGGCGCGCACGCCCTTCACCTTGTTGGCGGAGAGCTGTTCGCCCTGACCGCTGCCCCCGAGCACGATGCCGCGCTCGGCCCGGCCGGCGGCGACCTCACGGCCGACCGCGGAGCAGTAGATCGGGTAGTCGACGGCGGCCTCGGAATCGGTGCCGAGGTCGTTCACCTCGTGGCCGCCCTCCTGGAGGACGGCGATGAAGTGCTCCTTCAAGCGGTAGCCCGCGTGGTCGGAGCCGATGGCGATCCGCATGGGCGCTCCCGCGTCGACGACCAGGTCAGTGTAGGAAAGCCCGACCCTCGCGGGCGTGACAGAACCCGTCGTCGCGGGCGGGAGCCGGGGAACCGCGGGCCCGGAGCACGCCGCCCGTAGCCTGAGCCGATGACGGAGTCGCAGGCGCTCCCGAAGGTCACGCCCTACCTGCTGCGGCGAGCCGAGTCGATGTGCGCGCGCCGGCTGGCCCGGGAGTACGAGGGCGGTGACCGGTCCCACGACCCGGTCCACCGCTCCCGGATGCGCGACGCGTTCCTCGCCGCCGCCCGCGACGCCCACGCCGAGCTCCGGGTTCCGGTGACGGCCGACTTCGCCGCGCTCGGCGCCGAGCTCGAGCCCGAGGAACGAGCGGTGCTGAACCAGGCCGCCCGCTGGTACGTGCAGGTCTTCGGCGACCGCGCCGCGCGCTGGGAGGACCTCGGCCTCGACTCCCCCACTCCGTCACCGCGGCGCCGGGTGCGGATCGGCGGGTGGGTCGACCTCCCTGTGATCACCGGCGACGGCGGGTTCGAGCTCCGCCAACTCGACCTGTGGGGCGGCCGCGTCCCCTTCGACGACCCCCTCGACCTCGAAGCGGTGCGGGTCGCGGTGTTGCGCCTCGCCCGCTGGGTCGGCGACGCATCGCTGCGCCTCGTGTGGGTCGACCTCGTGCACGGTCTCGTCCGGGAGCGCGTCGTCGACGCCGGGACCGATCGGCCGACCCTCGCGACGTGGTTCGACGAGCGCACCGCGATCGTGCGGGAGCGCGCGTCCGAACCGGTGGCGACGATGGGGGCCGACTGCGGCACCTGCAACTTCGTCGCCGCGTGCCCGGTGCACCCGACCGGCGCGCACTACGGGCGCAAGCGCGACGTGCTCCCCGGCATCCTCACCGTCACGCCGACCGGTCTCGACACGTGGCGGCGGTGCGCCCGGGAATGGCGCGACACCTACCTCTACGGGATCCCGTCGAGCGACACCCACCCCGGGACCGTGCACGGGCAGCAGATGCACGACGTGCTCCGGGTGGTCCACGAGCAGGGATCGTGCCGCGACGACGTCCACGTCGACGACGTGCTCGTCACCCACGGCTTCGACGCCAACGACCGGATGCGCGGCGAGCTGGCGCGTCATCGCACGCGGTGCCCGGATCCGGCGGAGGCGCTGGGACACGAGGTCACGCGCGCCCGCTTCCTCCGCCACGCCTCCGCGCCGTTCATGGCCACGGCGCGGTTCGACGCGTTGTGGGTGTACGACGGAGTGCTCGACGCGCGCGACTACAAGACCGGTCAGGTGTGGAGCGACCGCGTCGCCGACGACGCGGCAGGCGCGCCTGCAGGCGTGGGTCCTCGCGCCGCTGGCCGACCAGCTCGGGCTCCGTCTGCGGATCGCGTTCGAGCACCTCGCCGCCGACGTCGTCGACGATCCCGAGCCGTTCGAACCCGACGCCGACGATCTGCTCGCGATCGGCGAGGAGCTCCGCCACGAGGTCGAATCCATCCGGGCGGAGACGACGTTCGCGGGCGTCGGCGACGCCGACGTGTGCCACCGCTGCCGCTACCGGTCGATCTGCCCGGACTCGGCGGTGCAGGGGGAGCCCATGTGGCCGGTGGTCGAGGCCGAGGATCTGGCGGAACCGTCGCTAGGTTGACCCCATGACCCCGACGCCACCGCCCGCGGTGTCCAAGTCGCGGATGCTCGGCCGCGGCGCCACCAAGCGCTGCGCCCGCTGCGGGAGCGGCCATCTGTTCCACCGCTACTTCACGATGGTCGACGACTGCCCGGGGTGCGGGCTGCACTTCGAGCGGGAGCAGGGCTACTGGGCCGGCGCCCTCGCGATCAACATCGGGCTCGCCGGCGCGGTGTTCGTCGTGACCTTTGCGATCGCGCTCGTGCTCACGGTCCCCGACGTGCCGGTCGTACCCCTGCTCGCGATCCTCGTGCCGTTGATGATCCTCGTGCCCACCCTCGGCTACCCGTTCTCGAAGACGGTCTGGGTCGCGGTCGACCGCGCCTTCCTCCAGCATCTCGACCGGAACGAGCGGCTCGACGAGCAGATCGGCCGGAAGGGCGCCTGACCAGACCTAGTTGGAGAGGTCGACCCGCAGCGTCAGCACGCCGTCGACGAACTCCCAGGTGGCGTCGCCGATGATGGCGAAGTCCTGGAAGTCGCGTTGAGCCTGCTCCACGAACCGCTGACGCTCGGACCCGGCGACCGGAGGGAGCGGTCGGTCGCGCACCGCGGCGGCGCGTTCCCGGAAGCGGGCGATCATCGCGTCGACGTCGAGCTCGTCGGCCATCGTCGTCAGCCCACGACCCGGACGAGGAACTGGTCGATCCGCTCGTTGGCCCGCTTGGCGAGCTCCATCGGGAACCCGGTGAAGGCGTGCACGCAGTCGGGATAGACCGCGAGCTCGGACTCGTTGCCGTACGCCGCCCAGCGCGCGGCCATGAAGAGGCTGTCGTCGAGGAGATGATCGGCGGTGCCCACGGTGAACAGCGCCGGGGGCAGGCCGTGCAGGTCGGCGTAGAGCGGTGAGATCTCGGGCACGCGCACGGCGTCGGTGTCGCGGCCGGGGGCGTAGCACTCGCGGACGAAGGGGAAGGTGTCGAGGGTGAGGATGTCGGCGACGTCGGACGGACGTCGCCCGTGGGTCGCCGGCGTACCGCCGAGGTCATAGGGCCCGAACACGAGGTTGGCACCGACGAAGCGTTCGATGGCACCGAGCTCGTCGCGGACGCGTAGCAACGTGAGCGCGGCGAAGTAGCCGCCGGCCGACTCGCCGCCGACGACGAACCGGTCGGTGCCGAATTCCGCCGCCGCGTGCTCGACCAGCCACCGCGCCACCGCCAGGCAGTCGTCGGAACCGGCGGGGAACGGGTGCTCGGGCGCGAGGCGGTAGTCGACCGACACGACGGCGAGGCCGAGCCGGGCCGCGAGGTCGGCGTTGGCGACGTCGTTCATGAGCGGCGACCCGAGCATCATGGCGCCGCCGTGGAAGTGCAGGTACACGGCCTTGGCCACACTTGCCGGGCGGAACACGCGGCACGGCACCCCCGCGAGCTCGCGATCGGTGCCGTCGGGCGACGACACCTCGAGCGCGGCCATCATCTCGCGCTGCATCCGCACCCGCGCGTCACGGTCGCTCGTGACCTCGCCACTGCCGGCGCCGAACATGTCGGCGATGGCCTGCGCCATGCCGCGTGCTTCGTCGCGCAGTCCTTCGTACTCGTCCGGCCACAGCGCCATCGGCTGACGTTACCCCTACCGGCGCGCCACCAGCACCCGGTCACGGCCCGCGAGGTCCGGCATCACGTCGACGCTCCCGAACCCGACCGTGGCCGCGAGCGTGCGCGCCGGCTCCGCCTGGTGCGGTGCGAGCTCCACCACCAGCACGCTGCCGGCGGGATCGAGCCACTCGGGCGCGTCGCCCACGATCGTCTCGATGGCCTCGAGCCCCGAGGGCCCGCTCACCAGCGCGTCCCGGGGCTCCCAGTCGGCGACATCGGCGGGGAGCTCGACCACCTCGTGCTCGGCGACGTAGGGCGGGTTCGAGACCACGAGCCGGAGCGTGCCGCGCAGCTCGGGCGGCAACGCCTCGAACCACGATCCGTGCTCGAGCCGGACCCGCGTCGCGACCGACCCCACCCCGGCGAGGTTGGCCCGCGCGACCGCGAGCGCGTCGTCGCTCACGTCGGTCGCCCACACCTGCGCGTCGGGCAACTCGCTCGCGAGCGCCAACGCGATCGCGCCGGACCCCGTACCGAGGTCGGCCACGGTGAACGAGGTGGTACCGCCGCCCCAGTGGTCATGGGGCCCCCGGCGCGCGCCGAGCCTGACCACCTCGTCGATCGCGGTGCGGGCGACCACCTCGGTCTCGGGACGAGGGACGAGCACGCGCCGGTTGACCAGCAGATCGAGCCCGAGGAAGTCCCACCGCCCGAGCACGTACTGGAGCGGTTCGCCCTGCGCGCGACGCTCGAGCATGTCGTCGAGGTGCTGGATCGCCGGCGCGGTCGCGGGCTCGTGCTCTCCCACGACCAGCTCGACGCCGTCGTAGCCCGACACCCGTTCGACCATCCACCGGGCCTCGACCTCCGGGGCGGGCGACGACGTGGCCTCCAACCGCGCCTGCGCGTGCACGCGCAGGTCGCCCCACGTGGTCATTGGTCGTCGGCCAGCTGGCGGCTGCGCTCGTCGGCGGCCAGCGCGTCGGTGAGGTCGTCGAGCTGACCGGCGAGCACCTGGTCGAGGGAGTGGAGGGTGAGGCCGATCCGGTGGTCGGTGACCCGGTTCTCCTTGTAGTTGTAGGTGCGGATCTTGTCGGAGCGACCACCGCTCTTCACCTGGCCTCGGCGCGCCGACGACAGCTCCTGCTCCTGGCGCTCGCGCTCGATCTCGTAGAGCCGGCTGCGCAGGATCCGCATCGCCTTGTCCTTGTTCTGCAGCTGGCTCTTCTCGTCCTGGCACGTGACCACCAGGCCCGACGGGTTGTGGGTGATCCGAACCGCGGAGTCGGTCGTGTTGACCGACTGCCCGCCCGGCCCACTGGAGCGGTAGACGTCGATGGTGAGGTCGTTCGGGTCGACGGCGACGTCGATCTCCTCGGCTTCCGGCAGCACGGTGACCGTCGCCGCGCTGGTGTGCACGCGGCCCTGGCTCTCGGTGACCGGGACTCGCTGCACCCGGTGCGGACCGGCTTCGTGCTTGAGCCGTGACCAGGCATCGTCACCTTTCACCACGAAGGTGATCTCCCGGAGCCCGCTCATGTCGGAGACCTGGCGGGTGAGCACCTCGAGCTTCCACTTGTGCAGGTCGGCGTAGCGCTCGTACATGTGGAAGAGGTCGGCGGCCCAGAGGTTGGCCTCCTCGCCACCTTCGCCCCCACGGATCTCGACGATCACGTTCTTGCCGTCGTCGGGGTCGCGGGGCACGAGCAGCTCGCGCAGCTTGGCCTCGAGCTCCGTCATGTGCTGCTGCTTCGTGGCGATCTCGGTCTCGAGGAACTCGCGGATCTCGGCATCGGATTCGCCGGCCAGCATCCCGCGCGCCTCGGCCAGCTCCTCCTCGGTGGCACGGTGCGCCCGGTACGCGTCGACGACCGGCTTCAGCTCCGAGAGCCGACGGCCCGCGGCCGCGGCCGCCTGCTGGTCGCCGGACGCGTAGAGCTCGGAGAGCTGCGATTCCAGCTTCTCCAGCTCGGTCTCCAGGTCGGCCAGTCGTTCGAACACGCGCGCCAGGCTACGGGGCGCGACATGGCCCCGGGCCGAAGCCCGGGGCCATGCTCCGCTCCCGCCCAAGCGGACCTAGCCGGTGGCGCGTCCCGAACGGCGACGGCGGGCCACCAGCACGAACAGCGCACCCGCGGCGACGAGCGCAGCCCCGAGCAGTGCGAGCCGGCCACCGTCGGAGCCGGTGAAGGCGAGCGCGGTCGCCTCCACCTGCACCTGCACCGGCGGAGCCGGTGTCACCACCGCGGGGTCGATCTGGACCACCGGAGTGGTGACCTCGGCGTAGTTGTCGGTGTCGGACGGATCACAGGTGATGTCGGTGTCCGTCACCGTGCACGGGGCGGGATCGTCGGGGTTGCTCACGATCACCTTGTTGGTGAGGGAGCTGACCGGCGTCGTGGCCGGCACGCTCACGTTCACGGGGATCACCACGCCGGGGCTCGCCACCGTCAGCAGGTCCTGAGCGATGGTGCACTCCAGCGTGCGACCGTCGGGCGGCTCGCAGCTCACTCCCGCCGGCAACGTGCCGTAGGAGACGAAGTCCACTCCCGCCGGCAGCACGTCGGTGACGCTGGCCGCGGCCGAGGCGTCCGACGGACCCTGGTTGTCGATGGTGATCGTGTACACGAACGCACCGTTGCCGGCGATCGGGGTCGCACCGCCGTCCGACTTCTGAATGCCGAGGTCCACCTTCGTGGTGACCGGCGTGTCGGTGTGGTCGGTGTTGTTGCCGCAGTTCGGCGAGCCCGGGCAGGGCTCCTCCGGCGTCGTGACCACCACGGTGTTCGTCAACGCGCCCGTGGGCGTCGAAGCCGGCACGGTCACGTCGAGGGTGAGCACCACGGCAGGATCCGCCACCTGGAGCAGCGACGCGTCCACCGTGCAGGTCAACACCCCCGCGACCGGTGGCGTGCAGCTCACGCCCTCCGGCAGGGTGCCGAAGGCGACGAACGACACGCCGGCAGGCAGGGTGTCGGTCACCGTCGCCGCGACGCCCGCATCCGAGGGCCCGAGGTTGTCGACGGTGATCGTGTAGGTGAAGTCACCGTCGCCCGCGACCGGGGTCGCCCCGCCGTCCGACTTCGTGACCTGCAGGTCGAGCACCCGCACCACCGACGTCTTCGCCGTCGACGTGTCGTTCGACGGGTCGCTGTCGTGCGGCGCGGTGACGGTCGCGGTGTTCACGATCACGTCGGTGCCCGGCACCACGCCGGCGCCGACCTTCACCACCACGGTGATCGACGGTGCGGTGCCCACTGCGAGCGAAGCGAGCGAGCACGAGACGGTGCCGTTCGCTCCCACGGCGGGGGTGGTGCACGACCAGCCCGCACCCGCGCTCAGCGACACGAAGGTCGTGCTCGCCGGGAGCGGATCGCTCACCTCGACGTCCGTCGCGTTCGACGGTCCGCCGTTCGCGACCGCCAGCGAGTACGTGAGGTTCTCGCCGGCCACCACCGGGTCGGGCGTGTCGGTCTTCACGATCGACACATCGACCTCGGGCGTGATGGTGGTGACGCCACAGGACTCGTCGTTCGTGTCCGGCGAGAACGTGTCGACGACCGTCGCACAGTTCGTCACCTTGCCGACCACGTCCGGCGCCACGTGCGCGACCACCGTGATCGCCGGGGCCGCACCCACCGCCAACACCGGGCGCGTGCAGTGCACGTTCCCCGCCGGCGACTCCGAACACGACCAACCCGTCCCGCTCGCCGAGACGAACGACAGGCCCGCGGGCAACGCGTCGTCGACCACGACGTCCGCCGCGTTCGACGGACCCAGGTTCGTGACCGCGAGCGAGTAGCTCACATTGGTCCCCGCCACCCCCGTCGCCGGCGCGGTCTTCACGATCGCGAGGTCCGACTTCGGGGTGATGGTGGTGTCGTCACACGACGTGTCGTTGTCGTCGCCCGGCACCGTGTCGGTCACGGTGGCGCAGTTCGTGACCTTGCCGGTCACGTCCGGCGCCACGTGCGCGACCACCGTGATCGCCGGGGCCGCACCCACCGCCAACACCGGGCGCGTGCAGTGCACGTTCCCCGCCGGCGACTCCGAACACGACCAGCCCGTCCCGCTCGCCGAGACGAACGACAGGCCCGCGGGCAACGCGTCGTCGACCACGACGTCCGCTGCGTTCGACGGACCCAGGTTCGAGACGGCCAACGAGTAGGTCACGTCGTTCCCCGCCACCCCCGTCGCCGGCGCCGTCTTCACGATCGCCAGGTCGGCCTTGGCCGAGACCGGCGTGGTGACCTGCGAGGAGTTGTTCGTGTCCGCAGGGTCACAGGTGATGTTCGTCGCGGTGACCGTGCAGGGAGCGACGTCGTCGACGCTCGACACGATGACCTTGTTCGTGTAGCTCCCCGGCACCGTCGTCGCGGGCACGGTGACGTTCACCGGGATCGCCACCGCGCCGTCGGACACCTCGAGCATCGTCTTGGGAACGGTGCAGGTGAAGGTCTGGCCGCCCACCGCCGGAGGCGTGCAGGACACCCCGCCCGGCAACGAGCCGAACGACACGAACGAGACGCCGGCGGGCACGACGTCGGTCACCGTGGCGTCGGCACTCGCGTCCGACGGACCCACGTTGTTCGACCGACAGCGTGTACTGGAAGCCGGCGCCGCCGGCGGTCGGGGTGGCCCCACCGTCGGACTTCGTGATCTCGAGATCGACCGATCGCACCACCGAGGTCTTCGCCGTCGATTCGTCGTTCGCCGGGTTGGTGTCGTTCGGGGTGGTCACCTTCGCCGTGTTCACGATGACGTCGGTGCCCGGTGCGACTCCGGCCCCGGCCTTCACGACGACGGTGATCGACGGTGCCGCACCGACCGCGAGGCTGGTGAGCGTGCAGCTCACCGAGCCGTTGTCACCGACGGCCGGCGTCGTGCAGGTCCAGCCCGCACCCGCGCTCAGCGACACGAACGTCGTGCCGGCCGGGAGCGGGTCGCTCACCTGCACCGGGGCCGCCACGGGCGGTCCGTAGTTGGTGACGGCCAGCGAGTACGTGAGGTTGGTCCCGGCGGTCACCGGGTCCGGCGTGTCGGTCTTGACGATCCCGACGTCGGGACCGCGGTTGGTGAACGTGCAGGTCACGTCACCACCTGCCGCCAGGTTGATCGTCGCCGTACGGGTGCCCACGTCGCCCGAGCCACCGGTGCCGACGCACGCGACGTCGGTGAGGCTCCAACCGGTCGGGTTCGGGTCTTCGGTCACCGAGTAGGTGCCGGCGACGAGACCCGTGAACACTCTGGTGTTCGCGAGCGTGCCGTCACTGTCGTCGTCGAGCGCGAACGGCCCGCCGAGCCCGCTGGTGGTGAAGCCGAAGTCGCGTGCCGCGTTCGGCACCGCGTCCTTGACGATCGTGACCTTCCCACGCTTCGCGTTCGTGATCGTGCAGACGATGTTGTCGCCCTTGGCCACGACGAAGCCCTGGACCCCGGGGATGAACGGGGCTGCGTACCGTTGACGCAGGAGATGGCGGCCTGGTCCCACCCGGCGCTGAGCCCGGACTCGCCGACCGTGTACGTCCCGGTGGCAACCGACTTCGTCCCGGTGCTTCCCGGCGCGACGCCGGTCACCGGCGACGAGCTCGAGCTCGGGCCGTCGATGTCGAGGTTCACCTTCGGCGCGTCGTCCACGCCACCACCGGTCCACACCTTGTCGATGCGGAGCGTGCCGGTGTCACGGGTGTTGGTGATCGTGCACACCACGTGGTCGGTCGGGTCGACGATGAAGTTCGACGGACCGAACGGGGCGCCGGTGCCGTTGCGCACACACGACGCCGCGGTCTGGGTCCAGCCCGCGTCGAGGTTGGTCTCGGTTGCCGAGTACGTCCCGGTGACCACGGTCTTCGCGGTGGTCGTCCCACCGGCGAGGCCGGTCACCGTCGTGGTCGATGCCGACGGCCCCACGATCTTCAGGTCGACGGTCGGCTGCTCGCCGGACGCGCCACCCACCCACGTCTTGTCGACGCGCACGGTCCCGGTCTGGCGGGTGTTCGTGAACGTGCAGACGATCGTGTCACCGGGGCCCACGGTGAAGTTGGACGGACCGAACGAGCTGCCCGCACCGTCGCGGACGCACGAGGCGTCGGTCTGGGTCCAGCCCGCAACGAGGCTGCTCTCGGTCGCCGAGTACGTCCCGGTCACCACCGTCTTCGGGCCCGTGGTCCCGGGCGCGAGACCGGTGACCGTGGTCGTCGACGCCGACGGTCCCACGATGTTCAGGGCGACGGTCGGCGCCTCGCCGGCCGCGCCACCCACCCACGTCTTCTTCACCGTCACCGTGGCGATGTTGCGCGTGTTGGTGAGCGTGCAGACCACGTTCTCGCCGCTGGCGATCGGGAACCCGGTCTGCGCGTCGTACGTGAACGCCGGCTTGGTGCCGTTCTGGCAGGTGAGGCTGGTCTGACCCCAGCCCGGGGCGAGCCCGGACTCGGACACGAAGTACGTGCCGATGCCGACGTTCTTGGTGCCGGTGGTGTCGGTCGACAGTCCGGTCACGAGCTTCGACGCGACGTTCGACGCCGCGGCACCCGAGCTGCCGGTGCCGATCTGCAGCGTCGCCTGGGGCGTCTCACCCGCGAGGCCACCCGACCACACCTTCTTGAGCTCGACGGTGCCCTTCTGGCGCGTGTTCGTCACGGTGCAGACGACCGTCCCGCTCTTCGGGACCGTGATGCCGTCGGCCGGGACGTACGTCGCCGCGCCGCCACCGTTCGTGGAACACGTCAAGGAGGTCTGGAGCCACCCGGTGGGGAGCCCGCTCTCCTGCACGAAGTACTTGCCGGTCGGCACGAGCTTCGCGGTCGTGGATCCGTCCGCCGGACCGGTCACCGACTGATCGGCGACGTCCGACCCCCCACTCCCCGAACCGATCTGGAGGTGCACCGACGGCGCGTCGCTCCCGAGCGCGCCGGTCCGACTTCTTGTCGAGCTGGATCGATCCGGTGTCACGCGTGTTGGTCACGGTGCACACCACGGCCTTGCCGTTGGCGACCGTGATGCCGTTCGCGGGCACGTACGTGCTCGACGTGCCGCCGTCGACCGAACAGGTCAGGGCGGACTGCGACCAACCGGCGCTGAGCCCGGTCTCCGACGCGAAGTACGTGCCGATGCCGACGTCCTTGGTGCCGGTGGTGTCGGTCCCCAGACCGGTCACCGCCTTCGACGCCACGTTCGACGCCGCGCCACCCGAGCTGCCGGTACCGATCTGCAGGGTCGCCTGGGGCGTCGCACCCGCGAGGCCACCCGACCACACCTTCTTCAGCTCGATGGTGCCCTTCTGGCGCGTGTTCGTCACGGTGCACACGACCGCACCGCCGGCGGGCACGGCGACGCCGCTCGCGGGCACGTAGGTGACCGCGCTCCCGCCGTTGGTCGAGCAGGTCAGCGCGGTCTGCAGCCAGCCACTCGCGAGCCCGGCCTCCTGCACGAAGTACGTGCCGTTGGCGACCGTCTTCGCCGTGGTGGTGCCGACGTTCGGGCCGGTCACCGACTGGTTGGCGATGTTCGACGCCGCGGCACCGGAGCTGCCGGTACCGATCTGCAGCGAGGTCGTCGGCGCGTCACTGGTGAGCGCGCCCGACCACGTCTTCTTCAACTCGATGGTGCCGGTGGTCGACTTGTTGGTGAAGGTGCACACCGTGGTGCCACCGGTCGCCGGGACCGTGATCGTCGCCTTCTTGTTGGCGACGTCGACGGTCGCGCCGGGGCAGTCGATCGAGTCGAGCGTCCAGCCGCCGGGCAGACCGGTCTCCGTGGCCACGTACTGACCGGGGAAGAGGTTGCTCGCAGTCCCCGCGGTCACGGGGGTGCCGGCCGCCGCGGTGTTGACGTTGTTGTAGGTCGCGTTCGTGCCCGGGCCGGTCAGCGTGAAGGTGAACGGGCCACCGGCAGTGCCGAGCGTCTGCTTCTTGACCTGGATCGTTCCCTTGGTCGGTGTGTTCCTGAATTCACAGGCGACGATGTCGAGCGCACCGATGTTGAGCGAGATCCCGTTCGCGGTGTTCGTGATCTGGTTCGCCGGGATCGTGGTCCCGTTCTTCGTACAGGTCGCGTTGTTGCCACCGGTCGGCACGATGCCGTAGCCGGGCTGTTGCGTCTCGGTGATGGTCACGGCGCCGGGCGTCACGTCGAACGCGGGCGTGACGCCGGTGCCGGCCGCGGTCACACCGTTGCCCTGCTGGGAACCGGGCACGGTGAAGGTCCAACCACCGGCCGGGCTGAACCCGCTCGGCCCCTCCACCTGCTTCTTGACCGTGACCGTGCCGCCGCAGAGCTGCGACGCGATCTGCTGGAGCTTGTTCTGGAGGTCGACGAAGTTCGCCGCGAGGTAGTAGTCGTCGTTCGGGATAGGACCGCTGATCGCGGCGATGTTGTCGGTCGAAGCGTCACTCCCGATGGCGACGCCCACCATCTTCAGGTTGGGGTTCGCGGCCTTCACCGCGTTGACCGAGAACACGCCCTCTTCGATCTCGCGGAACGTGGTGTCGGAGCCGGTGCCCCCGCTCTGGGGGTCGCCGTAGAACGTCGGGTTGCCGTCGGTGAGGAACACGACGACGTCGTAGTCCCCGGCACCGGCCACGACCTGGCGGAGTCCGGCATCCCAGTTCGTGCCGCCGCCACCCCCGCCGGGCTTGGTCCGGTTGTCGATCCAGGTGCGAGCGGTGTCGGCCCCCGCCACGCCCGACACGCTGGTGAGCCCGAGGTCGGAGTTCCCTCCGGCCGGGGCCTCGGTCGCGAACGTGTAGCCGCCGACCGACGACGGCGTGCCCTGCAGCGCGGTGACGAAGGCCTTGGCCGACGTCTTCATCTGGAGGAGCTCGGCGTCGGAGATCGAGTTCGACAGGTCCATGACCAGACCGATGTTGATGCCGCACTCGTTCGGGAACGCGGGGTTGATCCGCCGGTTGGCGAAGTTGCGCGAGTCGACGTTGGATCCGCTCGCCCCTGTCGTGATCGCCTGGCCGTAGATCTGCGATCCACCACTCGAGGTGGTCAGGGTGTCGATGCGCTGGAAGCTCGCCGGCGCGGTGGTCTCCCGCACGTAGTACGTCGTGCTCGGCGACAGGCCGGTGATCGGGCAGGCGCCGGTCGCGTCGGTGGTGCAGCTCGCGCCCGCCACCGGTGTGGTGTACGTGCTGTTGCTGTAGGCCTGGAACGTGGCGTTGGCCAGGTTCGTCACCGAGGCACCGCTGCGATCACCCTTCTTGTGCACGGTGATGCTCGTGACCGGCTGCGCGAACGTGAAGGTGCAGTCGGCGCGGGCGTCGGTGTTGTTCTGCAGGTAGACGTTCTGGGCGTTGGCGAGGCTGGCGCTCTGGTTCTGCTGGTTCACGCCGCTGCAGCTGATGCCGGTGAGGGCCCAGCCCGACGCGGGGAGCGACGTCACGACCGAGAGCCGGTAGCGCACGAGGCCGGCGAGCTGGGTGGAGCCGGTACCGCCCCAGTTCCACGCGGCGCCGTTGGCGAGTGCCGCGCTCCGGCCGAGGGCGTCGTTCGAGCCCTGCGTGGTCGGGACCGGGGTACCGGTGCAGCTGCTGCCGATCCCGGCGTTCGTGCACGACTCGAGCTTCAGGGTGAAGGTCGGCGTGCCGGCGCCCGACACCACCTTGGCCGTGATCGACCGGTCGCGCGGTCGAGGGGCCGGAAGGGTCGGCGATGACCGCGTCGGCAGCCGGGCCCGCGTCGCCCGCGCCACCGTCCTGGAGCTGCACGGTGGCGTCGCCCGTAGCGGCGTCCACGGCGGTGCGGTCGGCGAGGTCGCTCCACGCGCCGTTCTGGAGGAAGTGCACGCCACTCGGCACGAAGCCCGAGGGCGTGATGTAGGTGACCGCGGCCGAATCACCGGGGTTGGCCACTTGGACGTCGAAGTCGAAGAGACCGTACGGCAGCGTGACGCCATCGGGCGGGGGGTTGTCGGACGGGATCGCGACTGCGAGCACGCCGTGGAGCGTCGTGCCCGCGGGCGAGACGATCGTGACGTAGTCGTCGAGCGCGCCGTCGTGGTCGACGTCGACCGACGCGGGCAGCGACGCGACGTTGGCCTGGTCGGCATCGGCGATGCCGTCCTCGTTGTTGTCACCGTGGTGCGGCGCGCGCGCTTCGACGTCGGCCGACACCGCGTCGTCGTCGGCGGCCGGCGTCGTGGTCTCCGGAGTCGCCGGTGCGACGGGAGCGGTCGCGGTCGGCTCGGTCGTCGTCGGCGACGGATCGGGCGACGGTGCGGTCGTGTCCGGCGCGGCGGCATCGGCCGGCTGCTCCGTTGCGTCAGTGCCGGTCGGGTCGGCGGCCGCCGTCGCGATCGGCGCGAGCACGAGCCCGGCGATGACGAAGAACAACATCGCGATGCCGAAGCCCCGAGCGCGGTGCTGTCGCAGCATGGACGAGAGACGGTGGTTGGTCACGACGACGACGACCCCTGATGCCCTGTGGGCGCGACCCGAGGGTCACGGCTTCACGGTGCGAAAGGTTGGCCGGTCTCACCACTCGCTCGCCCCGGGTCACATTGGTGACCGTTGCGGTTCACCCGGGGGTCGTCGCTTCCATTCCTTTTGCCTGTCCTGGTGCTTCGTCCCGCTGCGTGCTCGTGTGGTGCCGAAGCCCCCATCTGCCACGCAGCGTGACCGGGTCACTATGACGGACACGGAGAGTGAAATCAAGTCCGCGCGCTCCGCGTTGTGACGGATGGCGCTCCATTCGAGCAGGACCGAGCAGTACCAAGGCCTCGAGGGGGGCTCGATGGCATGCCGGCGCCCCGCGTGCCCGGGTCAGCCGATGAGATCGTTGAACTCGCCACCGCCACCGAGCGCGGTCTTCCCGGCGAACTCGTCGAGCCACCGGTGGAAGGCGTCACCGCCGGCCCGGTCGGCCAGGCCGCGCGGGATGGCCGGGAACTCGTAGTCGGCGGCGGGCAGCGGCGGGTGGTCGCCGGCCGGCTTGCGGGCGAGCGCGGCGTCGACGGCCGGTGCGAGCCGCTCCGCCTTCTCACGTTGCTGCTGCTCGTCACGTTCCATGAACTCGGGAAGGACCTTCGTGCCGAAGAGCTCGAGGCTCTCCATGATGTGCTCGTGGCGGTTCTTGCCCGCCTGGCTGCAGAAGATGACCTGGTCGACGCCGCACTCCTCGTAGCGCCGTAGGTAGTCGCGGATCTGGTCGGGGGTGCCGATCGCACCGCGGAGACCGAAGAACCCGCCCTCCTGCACGATCTGCGCACCGAGGCGGTCGCCGTCGCGCGCCGCGGCCTCCACCGCTTCGGGCGCGTACCCGCGGTCGCCGCGCTGCGCGCGGTACTCGGCCCACACGTCGGTCGACCCCGGGTGGTGACGACCGAACACGTAGTAGTGCGCGAGCGAGTAGCCGAAGAAGTTGGCGCCCTCGAGACCGCGCCGCAACGCTTCCTGCTCGTCGTCGTGACACATGAAGGTGGTGACGCACGCGACGTTCGGATTGACGGCGTCACCGATCGGCACGCACTCGCTCGCCAGGGTCTCGTGGTAGTCGGTCATCCAGTGACGCGCCTCTTCGGGGTCGATGAACGCGAACGCGAGCGCACCGATCCCCTTCTGCGCGGCGAGGTGGATCGTTTCGCGCCGGCTGCACGCCACCCACACCGGTGGGTGCGGTCGCTGCACCGGCTTGGGCACCACGTTGCGGGGCGGCATGGTGAGGAACTCGCCGGCATGACCGGTGAAGGGCGTCTCGGTGAGGCACCGCAGCGCGACCCGCAGACCTTCCTCCCACATCGCGCGCTTGCGCTCGGGGTCGATGCCGAACCCGCCGAGCTCCGCCTCCGACGACGACTCGCCGGTGCCGAAGTCGGCGCGGCCCCCGGAGACGAGGTCGAGCGTCGCGATCCGTTCGGCCACCCGGGCGGGATGGTTGAACGGCGGTGGCGTCTGCACGATGCCGTGGCCGAGCCGGATGCGCTGGGTGCGCTGCGACGCGGCGGCGAGGAACACCTCGGGCGCGCTGGAGTGGCTGTACTCCTCCAGGAAGTGGTGCTCCACCTCCCACACGTAGTCGATGCCGAGCTGGTCGGCGAGCTCGCACTGCTCGAGCGCGTGCTGGATCAGCGTGTATTCGGAGTCTTCCTCCCACGGGCGCGGGAGCTGGTGCTCGTAGAAGATCCCGAACTTCACGCTTACCCGAGCGTGGGCTGCACGCTCGGGCTCTGGCGGAGCCGCGGTCGGGCTTCGACCTCGGCGAGCTGCTCGGCGGTGAGCACCGCCTTCAGCGACGCGACCGCCACCTCGACCTGGTCGAGCGCGGGCTGGCGCGTGGTCAGCTTCTGGAGGAGCAGGCCAGGCTTCATCAGCACGCGCACCCACGCCCAGTCCATGTGCTTCGCGGCGAAGCGGATGACCTCGTAGCTGACGCCGGCGATGACCGGCAAGAGCACGATCCGGGAGAGGATGAGCAGTGCCCACCCCGGGCGGCCGACGAACGAGTACACGACGATGGTGATCACCATCACGGTGAGCAGGAAGTTGGTGCCGCAACGCACGTGAGCCGTACCGAACTGCTGCGCCGACTCGGCGGTGAGCGGCACGTCGTTCTCGTAGGCGGCGATCGCCTTGTGCTCGGCACCGTGGTACTGGAAGACGCGCTTGATGTCCTTCAGCTGACCGATCAACAAGAGGTAGCCGAGGAAGATGCCGAGGCGCAGCGCACCTTCGGCGACGTGGAACCAGAACCCGTCGAGCCCGAAGATGTTGCCGAACCCGTTGGCCGCCACCGCGGGCAGCACGATGAAGATGGCGGTGAAGAACGCGAGCGCGACGCCGATCGTCCAGCCCATCGCCTTGGAGGAGATCTGCTCCTCCTCGGGGATCTGGCGGTTCGCCGACCACGTGAGCGCCTTCATCCCGAGCGCCATCGACTCGGCGAGCGCCATCACGCCGCGCACCAGCGGGACCTTCACCCACTTCTCGGCCCAGGTGGGCGTCTCGTGGGTCTCGATCTCGATGTCGCCCTCGGGCGTGCGCACCGCGATCGCCCAGGTGCGCTCGCCCCGCATCATGACGCCCTCGACCACCGCCTGGCCGCCCATGTACCGGGGGCTCGACGACGGGGCCTCGGAGCTCATGGCGTCAGACCCCTGCGGGCGCCTTGGCCGCCTTGGCGTCGTCGGTGGCGGCGTCCTTCTTGGCGCCCTTGGTGGCGCGCTTCTTGGCCGAGTCCGCCTTCTCCAACCGGCGCTGGAAGCGCTCGACCCGGCCGCCGGTGTCCACGAGCTTCTGCTTGCCCGTGTAGAAGGGGTGGCACTCCGAGCAGAGCTCGACGCGGAGCGAGGGGACGGTCGAACGGGTGGTGAACTCGTTCCCGCAGGAACAGTGCACCTTGCACTCGACGTAATCGGGGTGGGTTCCGGTCTTCATGATCCGTCCAGTCTAGAGGAACGCGGGGGCCCGAATTCCACGGGCGATGCCGGCGTCAACACCGACGGGCCGGCATTCATGCCCAGGACTCGTCTTGCGGTGTCGGGTCAGCTGCCGGGGGTGGGCGCCTTGCCGATCTCGGTGAGGAACTCGTGGTTGGTCTTGGTGGTGCGGATCTTGTCGATCAGCAGCTCGAGGCCCTTGCCCTCCTCGAGCGCGTTGACCACCCGGCGCAGCTTCCACACCTGCTGGAGCTCGCTGCGGTCGAACAGCAGCTCCTCGTGCCGGGTGCTGGACGCCTCGACGTCGATCGACGGGTAGATCCGCCGTTCGGCGAGGCGGCGGTCGAGCCGCAGCTCCATGTTGCCGGTGCCCTTGAACTCCTCGAAGATCACCTCGTCCATCCGGCTGCCGGTCTCGATGAGCGCGGTGGCGATGATGGTGAGTGAACCACCCTCTTCGATGTTGCGGGCGGCGCCGAAGAACTTCTTCGGCGGGTAGAGGGCGGTGGAGTCGACACCACCCGACATGATGCGGCCGGACGTCGGCGCCGACAGGTTGTAGGCGCGTGCGAGGCGGGTGATGCCGTCGAGCACGATCACCACGTCGGTGCCCATCTCGACCAGCCGCTTCGCCCGCTCGATCGCCAGCTCCGCGACCTGCGTGTGCTCGTCGGCCGGGCGGTCGAACGTGCTCGCGACCACCTCGCCCTTCAACACGTGGCGCTTCATGTCGGTGACCTCTTCGGGGCGCTCGTCGACGAGCAGCACCATGAGGTGCACTTCCGGGTTGTTGCGCTCGATGGCGTAGACGAGCTGCTTGAGGATGGTGGTCTTGCCCGCCTTCGGCGGCGACACGATCAGCCCGCGCTGGCCCTTGCCGATCGGCGCGATGAGGTCGACGATCCGGCCCGTGATCTCCTGCGGCTCGTCGCGCAGCTCGAGCGGGAGCTTGGAGTCGGGGAACAGCGGCGTGAGGTCCTCGAAGCGCGGGCGAGCGCGCGCGTCGTCCGGCGTCATGCCGTTGATGTCGTCGACGCGCAGCAACGCGGGGTACTTCTCGTTGCTCGCCTGCGGCCGCGACGTGCCGGTGACGAAGTCGCCCCGGCGCAGCGCGAAGCGCCGCACCTGTGACGCCGAGACGTAGACGTCCTTCTGCGCAGGCAGGTACCCGCCGCCCCGCAGGAACCCGTAGCCCTCGGGCCGGAGGTCGAGCAGTCCCTCGACCGGGATCGGCTCACCCTGGAACTCGGCCGGACGGGAGTCGCCGCGGTTGGTCCTGGCCCCGCGCCCGCGGCGGCGACGACGGCCGCGGCGGTTGCCCTCGCCGAACGACTGGCGCTCGTCCTCCGGATCGACGGCGTCGCTCGTGCCGTCGCGGTCGTCGCCGTCGGCCTCGGCCTCGCGGTCGGCATGACCGTCGCCGTCGCCGTGCGACGTCTCGCGCGACGTGTCGCGGGCGGCGGGGGCGGCCGGCGGGTCGGACGGGGTCGGCTCGGGCGCCGGTGGCGTCGCGGCCGCGGAGCGGCGCGTGCGGGGACGCGGCATCGCGGGCTCCTCGTCGGCCGCGGCGTCACCGCCGAGCGCATTCTCCTCCGCCGCCAGCGCGGCAATGGGATCGTCGTCGGCGGCCTGCGACGCGCGCGTCGAACGGACCCGACGCGTCTTGGGGGCGTCGGTGCCGTTGCCATCACCTGCGGTGGACGCCGCCGGCGCGTCGTTCCCGCCGTTGGCGGCGGCGAGGATCGCCTCGATGAGGTCGGCCTTGCGCATGCGCGTCGCGGCCTTCACCCCGATGGCGCCGGCGATCGTGTGGAGCTCCTCGCGGTCCTTGCCGGCGAGCACCGACCGCTCGATCTGCTGCTCCGGGCTCATTGGGCTCTCCCTCGGCCTGCTGGGCCTCCCGCGCGGTCGTTCACGGCGAGGGAGCGGGCACGGTTGTCAGACCTCGGCGGTTCGGGGGTCCCACCGGGGCTACGGCGTCACCTGAAACCGGGATCGTCGACCAAGGGTTGGGCGAAGAATCGACCGGCGGCGGCGACACTGTACCGCCCGCCGGCAGCCGACGGCAAACACCCCAGCGGGTCAGCGGAGCAGCCGCGCCATGAGGTCGTGCGCGGGCACCGGTACGCAGCCGGCGACGCCGCGCTCGGTGTACTTGCCCCCGGCGCCCGGTGCGTCGGTCGAGAACAAGAGGTACGGCACGGGGTCGGACGTGTGGGTGCGCGCCGCGCACGGTGTCGCGTGATCCGGCAGCAGGAGGATGCGATACGGCTCGTCACCGAGCGCGTCGACGAGCGGACCGATGATGTCGGCGTCCCAGCGCTCGAGCGACGTGACCTTCTCGTCGATCGCGCCCTGGTGCCCGGCCTCGTCGGTGGCCTCGACGTGCAGGAGGAAGAGGTCGCGGTCGGCGAGCGACGCGAGCGCGGCGTCGCGTTGCGCGACGTAGTCGTTGTCGAACCCGGCGGTCGCGCCCGGCACGTCGACCACCTCGATCCCGGACAGCACACCGAGGCCGCGCACGAGGTCGACCGCCGACGACAGCCGACCGGTGACGCCGTGCAGCGACGCGAAGTCGGGGAGCGCGGGACGGGTGCCCTGGCCCCAGAGCCAGATCTGGGTCGCCGCCGATCCGACGTCGGCTGCGGCAGCCGCGACGACCGGCTTCGACGCGTCCATCAACGCGATGAGCTTCGCGGCAGCGGGCCCGCTCGGAAGCACGATCGGCTTCCCGGTGAGGTCGTGCGGCGGCACGCACTCGGCGTCGCCCAGGTCGCGCGGCACCACGCACAGGTGCCGGTACTCGACGCCGGGATGGAACCGCACGCCGTCGCGCCCGTTCCCGAGCGCGGCGTCGAGCGCGGCGACGATCACGTGGCTCTGCTCGCTGGTGACATGACCCGCCGCGAAGTCGACCATCGTGTCGCGGCCGGTGGGGTCGGTGGCGATGGTGACGAGGTTGCAACGGTACGCGACCTCGTCGGGTGCGAGATCGACGCCCATCGCCGCCGCCTCGATCGGCGCGCGGCCGGTGTGGTACTCGGCCGGGTCGTACCCGAGGATGGCGAGGTTGCCGACGTCGCTCCCGGGCGGCAGGCCCTCTGGGATCACGGTGGCCAACCCGACCTCCGCGGTGGCGGCGAGGCGCGCCAGGTGCGGCATGTGCGCCGCCTCGAGCGGAGTGCGCCCGTCGAGCTCGTCGAGCGGCTCGTCGGCGCAACCGTCGGGTACGAGCACGAGGTACTTCATCGCTCAAGCGTAGGTGAGGTCGGGGACGCGATCCGGAGCGATACCGTGCGGTGCTCATGCGACGGCTCGCGGTCGGCTCGGTGATCGCACTCCTGGTGGGGATCGGCCTGTCCGTCGTCGGCGCGGGCGCGGCGACGACGCCACCGTCGTTGCGACTCACCCGCGTCACCGACCTGGCGGACGTGACCGCCATGTCGGCGCGCCCGGGCACGCGGACGCTCTACGCGACCGAGCAACGAGGGGTCGTGCGCTCGATCCGCGACGGCCGACTGGCGTCCACCCCGGTCGTCGACCTCAGCGACCGGGTGAGTCAGGACGGCGGAGAGCGCGGCCTCCTCGGCATCGCGTTCTCCCCCGACGGGACGCACCTCTATCTCGACTCCACCGACACGAACGGTGACACCCAGATCGACCAGTTCACGATGCGGGGCCGGAACGCCGACGCGTCGACGCGGCGCACGATCCTCACCATCCCGCAACCGCAACCCAACCACAACGGTGGCCAGCTGGCGTTCGGACCCGATGGCTACCTGTACATCGGGATGGGTGACGGTGGCGGCGCCGGCGACGCCGGCGAGGGTCACGCGCCGGGTGGCAACGGGCAGTCGCTCGACACGCTGCTCGGCAAGGTCCTGCGCATCGCACCGAACCCGGACCGCGGGGGTCCGCCCTACACGGTGCCCGACGACAACCCGTTCGTCGGCCGCGATGGCGCCCGGCCGGAGATCTGGTCGTACGGGCTCCGCAACCCGTGGCGGTTCTCGTTCGACCGCGACACCGGCGACCTCTGGATCGGCGACGTCGGTCAGAACGAATGGGAGGAGATCGACCGGGTCGACGCCACCGGCGGCCGCGACGCGGGGAAGGGGCTCAACTTCGGGTGGAACCGGCTCGAAGGCACCCACGAGTATCGCGGGAGCGCGCCCGCGGAGGAGGTCGCGCCCGTCTACGAGGTCGCGCACGACAGCGGTTCGTGCTCGATCACCGGCGGGTTCGTGTACCGCGGAACCAAGATCCCGCCGCTCGCCGGCAGCTACCTGTTCACCGACTTGTGCGACGGCGCGATCCGCGCCCTGGGCCCCGACGGCGGTGGCGGCGTGTCCATGGAGGACACCGGGGCCGAGGTATCGATGGCGTCGAGCTTCGGGCAGAGCAACAGTGGCGACCTCTACGTCATCTCGCTCACCGACGGCATCTTCCGCGTCGTCGCCGGCTAGTCGAACACCACGGTGCGACGGCCGTGGACGAGCACGCGGTGTTCGACGTGCGCACGCACCGCGCGCGCGAGCACCACGACCTCGAGGTCACGCCCCCGACGCTGCAGGTCTTCGACCGAGTCGCGGTGGCTGACGCGCACGACGTCCTGGTCGATGATCGGACCGTCGTCGAGCTCTGCCGTCGCGTAGTGCGCGGTGACGCCGACGATCTTCACGCCGCGCTCGTGCGCTTGGTGATAGGGCCGGCCACCCATGAACGCGGGCAGGAACGAATGGTGGATGTTGATGATCGCGCTGGGCCACTGCGCCACGAACTCCGCGCTGAGGATCTGCATGTAGCGCGCCAGCACGACCAAGGTGACCCCGTGCCCGGTCAGCGCGGACTGGACCGCCGCCTCCTGCGCGGGCTTGGTGTCGGCCGTCACCGGTAGGTGCACGAAGTCGATCCCGAACCATGCCGCCACCTCGGCGGGATCGGCGTGATTGGAGATCACCACCGGGACCTCGATCGGCAGCTCACCCCGCCGAGAGCGCGCCAACAGGTCGACCAGGCAGTGCGCCTCGCGCGAGACGAGCACACCGACGCGCGGGACGTCGTCGGAGAAGCGGACCTGGCACTCCATGTCGAAGCGCTCGACCAGCGGCCGGAGCGACGGTTCGATGTCGTGCCGTTCGAGATCGCAGCCGTCGAGCGCGAACTCCACCCGCTGGAAGAACACGCCGTCGGTGCGGTCGGTGTGCTGCTGCGCGTCGAGGATGTTGCCGCCGTGTCGGTAGACGAAGTCGGCGACGGTGGCGACGACCCCAGGTTGGTCGGGGCAGGAGAGGAGCAGCACCGCGGTGGTGCCGTCGACCGGGCTCACCCCGATCGCTTGACCACCAGACCGGCCACGCGCCGCGTGATCCCGGCCGGGGACATGCTGGAGAACGCGGCCGCGGTCTGGTTCAGCGCACCGGGGATCGACACCGACCGGCCGCGGTCGAGGTCGCGCAGCGCGGCGGCGACGACGGCGTCGGCCGACTGCCACACGAACTCCGGGAGTTCGGTCGCACCGAGCCCGGCGCGGTCGTGGAACTCGGTGTGGGTGTACCCCGGGCACACGAGCATCACGCTCACGCCGGTGCCCCGCGCCTCCTCGTGCACGGCGTGGGTGAAGCTGTGCACGAACGCCTTGGTGGCGGCGTAGGTCGCGCTGTTGGGTGTCGGCTGGTACGCGGCGAGCGACGCCAGGTTCAGGATCGCACCGGAGCGCCGCGCCTCCATGGCGGCGAGCGCAGCGCGCGTCAGGCGCAGCAGCGCCACCACGTTGAGCTCGACCTCCTCGACCTCGCGGTCGACGTCGAGCTCGGCGAAGCGGCCGAACGTGCCGAAGCCGGCGTTGTTGACCAGCACGTCGACGGGGTGATCGGCGTCGGTGAGACGCGCCTCGACCGCGGCCAGCCCGGTCGCGGTGAGGAGGTCGGCGGCGAGTGCGTCGGCGACGACGCCGTGGTCCCGGGCGAGCTCGCACGCGAGCTCGGTGAGGCGCGTGGCGTCGCGGGCGACGAGCACGAGGTCGTCGCCGCGACGGGCGAACCCCTCGGCGAAGGCGCGCCCGATCCCGGCCGACGCGCCGGTGATCAGCGCGGTCACGCCAGGTCCAGCGCGGCCGCCACGGTGGCGGCGGTGGCGTCGACCGCGTCGCCGACCTGCACCTCGGCGATGGCCCGGTTCGGATCCTTGAGGCCGTGCCCGGTGACGGTGCAGACCGCGATGTCGTCGGCCGCGAGGAGGCCGTCGGCCGACGCCTGGAGGAGCCCGGCGACCGAGGCCGCCGACGCCGGTTCGACGAAGCACCCTTCGTCGGCGGCCAGCATCCGGTAGGCCTCGACGATCTGGGCGTCGGTGACCGCTCCGATGTGCCCGCCGGACTGGTCACGGGCGTCGATGGCGCCCTGCCACGACGCGGGATTCCCGATCTGGATCGCGGTGGCGAGCGTCTCGGGGTGCAGCACCGGTGCGCCGCTCACCAGCGGCGCCGCCCCCGCCGCCTGCCATCCGAGCATGCGGGGCGTGCGGGCGGCACGACCGAGCCGCGCGTACTCGGAGTAGCCACGCCAGTAGGCGGTGATGTTGCCGGCGTTGCCCACCGGGATCGAGTGCACCGTGGGGGCGTCGCCCAGCACGTCGACGATCTCGAACGCGGCGGTCTTCTGGCCCTCGATCCGAACGGGATTGATCGAGTTGACGACCTCGACGCCGGGCCGCTCCCCCAGCTCGCGCACGATCTCCAGGGCGCGGTCGAAGTTGCCGTGCACGGGCACGACGCGGGCGCCGTGGATCAGCGCCTGCGCCAGCTTGCCCAGCGCGATCTGACCTTCCGGGATCACGACTGCGCAGAGGAGCCCGGCGCGTGCGGCGTACGCCGCCGCCGACGCCGAGGTGTTGCCCGTCGACGCGCAGATCACGACCTTGGCGTTGCGCTCGACCGCGATCGAGATGGCCATGGTCATCCCGCGGTCCTTGAACGAACCGGTCGGGTTGAGCCCTTCGACCTTGAGGTACGCACGGGCGATGCCGGCGCGTTGCGCGATCCGGGGCGCGTCGAGCAGGGGCGTGTTGCCCTCGAGCAAGGTGATGACGGGCGTCGCGTCGGTGACCGGGAGGTGCTCGCGGTAGGCCTCGATCAGACCGGGCCAGGTCATTCCTCTTCCCCCATCACCCGGAGGACCGCGCCGACGCGGTGCACCTGCTCGACGTCGCGCAGCGCCCGCACGGTGTCGCGCAGGTCGGATTCCTTGGCCTTGTGGGTGACGAAGATGAGGCGGGCTTCCTCGCCCTTGTCGCGCTGCTGCATGGAGCGGATGGACACGCCGAACTTCTCGAACTCGGCCGCGATGGCGCGGAGCACACCAGGGCGGTCCGGGACCTCCATCATGAGGTAGAACTGCGACTCGACGTCGGCGATGTCACGAATCGGCTTCGGGGCGAGCATGCCCATGGTGGCGCCCTTGCGCCCCTCCACCAGGTTCTTGGCCGCGTCGACGAGATCGCCCAGCACGGCCGATGCGGTCGGCGCGCCTCCCGCGCCGCGTCCGTAGAGCATCAGCTCACCGACCGCGTCACCCTCGATGAACACCGCGTTGAACGAGTCGCGGACCGACGCCAGCGGGTGGCGGACGGGGACCATCGCCGGATGCACGCGCACCGCGACCTCGCCGTCGAACTCCTCCGCCACCGCCAGCAGCTTCACCACGTACCCGAGGTCGCGCGCCGACGCGATGTCGTCGAGCGTGATCTCGGTGATGCCCTCGCGGTACACGTCGCCGGCGACGACCGGCGCGCCGAACGCGATCGACGCGATGATCGCGGCCTTGGCGGCGGCGTCGAAGCCTTCGACGTCGGCGGTGGGATCGGTCTCCGCGAACCCGAGCGCTTGCGCCTCGGCGAGCGCGTCGGCGAACGACGCGCCGGCGTCGGTCATGTTGGTGAGGATGTAGTTCGTGGTGCCGTTGACGATGCCCATCACCCGCCGGATGCGGTCGCCCGCCAGCGACTCGCGCAGCGGACGGATGAGCGGGATGCCGCCCCCCACCGACGCTTCGAACAGGATGTCGACGCCCGCACCCTCGGCCGTCTCGAACAGCTCCCGCCCGTAGGTGGCGATCAGCTCCTTGTTGGCGGTGACGACGGGCTTGCCGCCCATCAACGCCTCGACGATCAGCGTGCGGGCGGGCTCGATCCCGCCGATGACCTCGACGACGATGTCGACGTCGGGATCGCCCACCACGGCGCCGGCGTCGTCGGTGAAGCAGCGCACGGGAAGCGGCAGGTCGCGCTCCTTGCCCAGGTCGGCCACCGCCACCCGGGCCACTTCGAGCGGCACCCCGGCCCGGGCCTCGATCACGTCGGCGTGGTCGTGGATCAGGCGCACGAGCGCGCTGCCCGACGTGACCGCAGCCGAGGATCCCGACCCGCACCCGCTCGTCCATGGGATCAGTCTCCCTCACCGCGGTCGACGTCGCGCGCGACGAGGTCGTCGAGTGTCTCGCGGCGCACGACGAGCCGGGCGTCACCGTCGCGCACGAACACGACCGCCGGGCGCGGCACCAGGTTGTAGTTGGACGCCATCGAGTAGCCGTAGGCGCCGGTCGCAGGAGTCGCCAGCACGTCGCCGATCGCGACGTCGGCCGGCAGGTGCGCGTCGCGCACCGACAGGTCGCCCTGCTCGCAGTGCTTGCCTGCCACCGTGGCCACGAAGGGCCGGGCCTCGGTGATCCGGGCCGGGAGACAGGCCTCGTAGACCGCGCCGTAGGTCGCCGGCCGCGGGTTGTCGCTCATCCCGCCGTCGACCGCCACGTAGGTGCGCACCCCGGGGATCTCCTTGACGGTGCCGACGGTGTACAGCGTGATCCCCGACGGCCCCGCGATCGAACGCCCGGCCTCGACCGTCAACCTCGGCGCGGGCGTCAGACCGGCATCGCGCGCACGCGGCCCGTAGCCGGCGCGCACGACGCGGGCGAACTCCGCGATGGACGGCGCGTCGACGTCGTCGGCGGTGTAGGGGATGCCGAGCCCGCCTCCGAATTGATCTCGTCGATGCTGGTCGACGCGTCGCGGGCGACCTCGGCGGCCAGGTTGGCCACGATCGCCGCGGCGAGGGCGAACGACTCGAGCACCAGGATCTGCGATCCGATGTGGCAGTGGAAGCCGGCGAAGTCGAGCGCGTCGGACTTCGCCACCCGCAGTGCGGCCTCGCGCGCCGCGCCGTTCGCGACGGTGAACCCGAACTTCGAGTCGTCGGCGCCGGTGGCGATGTACTCGTGGGTGTGGGCCTCCACCCCGGGCGTGACCCGCACGAGCACTCGCGGTGCGGGCACCCCCTGAGCCAGCGCTTCGAGGCGGTCCAGCTCGTCGAACGAATCGGCCACGATGCGCCCGACGCCGAGGTCCAACGCGGCGCGGAGCTCGTCGTCGGACTTGTTGTTGCCGTGGAACACGACGCGCCCCGGTGGGAAGCCGGCTTGCACCGCGACGTGCAACTCGCCGCCGGTCGCCACGTCGAGGTGGAGCCCTTCCTCCGCGACGATGCGGGCCATCGCCAGGCACAGGAACGCCTTGCCCGCGTACGACACCGCGTCGGCACCGAATGCGTCGCGGTACTCGCGGGCACGCGCCCGCAGCTCGCCCTCGTCGTACACGTACAGCGGAGTCCCGAACGTGGGTGCCAGTGCCTCGACGTCGCACCCGCCGAGCTGGAGTGACCCGTCGGCGTCGGCACGGGCACTGCGCGGGAAGAGCCGGAGGTCGATCGGCGCGTCGGGCTCGGCGCCGGACATCACGCCGCCTCGTCGTCGTCGAGCCGTGCCATCTCCTCGGGCGCGTGCACGCCGAGGATCGCGAGCGCGTCCGCCAACCCGACGCGACACGCCTCGGCCAACCAGAGACGGGCGTGGGTGAGCGCCTCGTCGTCGGAGATCACGCGGCAGTCGCGGTAGAAGCCGTGGAACGACTTGGCGAAGTCACGCACCCAGGTGGTGACGCGGTGGGGCGCCCGCAGCTCGGCCGCCTCCGCGAGCACACCCGGGTACGCCTCCAGCGCGCGCAGGAGATCCAACTCGCGTTCGTGGACCAGTGGCGCCAACGACGTGTCGAGCACAGGCCGGCGGTGATCCCTGCTTCGGCCGCGCGCCGGCCGATCGATGCGATCCGGGCGTGCGCGTACTGCACGTAGTAGACGGGGTTCTCCATCGACTGCGCGGTCACGACGTCGAGATCGAACGTGAGGCCGGTGTCGATGCCTTGCAGGAGGAACGTGAGCCGCGCGACGTCGGGGTCGACCTCGTCGAGGATGTCGGCGAGCGTGATGACGTTGCCGGTGCGCTTCGAGATGCGGACCGGCTCGCCGCCCTGCATCAGCTTCACCAGCTGACCGAGCAGCACCTCGGGTTCACCTTCGGGATAGCCGAGCGCCTCCATGCCCGCCTGCAGCGACTTCACCTGTCCGTGGTGGTCGGCGCCCCAGATGTCGATGAGGTGCTCCCACCCGCGGTCGAACTTGTCGCGGTGGTACGCGAGGTCGTTGCAGAGGTAGGTGGTGGAGCCGTCTGACTTCACCAGCACGCGGTCGCGCTGGTCGCCGAAGTCGGTGGCGCGCAACCAGGTGGCGCCGTCGCGCTCGTCGACGACGCCGCGTGCCCGGAGGTCGTCGAGCACGCGCTTCACGTTGCCCGCCTCGTGCAGCGTGCGCTCGGAGAACCAGGTGTCGAAGTGCACGCCGATCCGGCCCAGGTCCTCCTGGAGCGTCTGCAGGTTGTCGCGATAGCCCCACTCGCGGGCTTGCTCCTCCGTGACGCCGTCGCCCAGCTGCGCCCGCAGGCGCGCCGCCATGTCGACGATGTACTGGCCCTGGTACCCGTCTTCGGGCGGCTTCCGACCTTCGTAGCGCGCCATGAGCGAGGCCGCGAACGTGTCGAGCTGGCTGCCGGCGTCGTTCAGGTAGTACTCGCGGTGCACCACCGCGCCCTGCGCGGCCAGCAGGTTGGCCAGCGCGTCGCCGACCGCGACCCAGCGCCCGCCACCGGCGTGGAGCGGCCCGGTGGGGTTCGCGGACACGAACTCGAGGTTGATGCGGAGCCCCTCGAGCGCGTGGCCGTGCCCGTACCGATCGCCGGTGGCGACGACGGCCACGAGCACCTCGTGCAGCCACGACGGCAAGAGGTGGAGGTTGAGGAACCCCGGACCCGCCACCTCGACCCGATCGAGATGGGCGGGGCGGGCCCGTTCGAGCGCGTCGGCCAGCCGGGCGGCGATGTCGCGCGACGGGATGTCCAGCGGTTTGGAGAGCTTGAGCGCGACGTTGGTGGTGAAGTCGCCGTGTCCGGTGTCCTTCGGCGGCGTCAGCTCGATGCCGCCCGGCGGCGGGGGGAACCCGGCGGCGTCGAGCGCGGCGTCGAGAGCGGCGAGGAGCTGGTCACGGATCACGTGGGGTCGCCGGCTCGCGGCGCCCTTCGCCGTTCGCCGTGCCCGCGCATGGTAGTTGGGCGTTCCGCGCTCCCTCGGGTGATTGGTCCGGCCGCGCACAGGGTCGTCCGGAGGGGTACCGGGTCCGGGCTATCGTCGCTCCATCTCGGTGACCGTCCGGGAGAGGGGGCAGTGGTCGAGACCAACCAGACACTCGTGGAAGCGGCCCGCACGGGCTCGGGCATCGCCACGGTGTACCGCGCGCTCGACGAGCTGGTCGACCTGTACGCGCTCGAGGACGCCGCCGTCGTCGTCGATGCCCCCGGCTTCGGCCGCCAGGTGCTCCACGCGGGTCGTCGACCCCTGCACGACGACGAGCACGGCCTGCACGCGGCCGAACCCGGCCTCTACCTCCAGCCGCCGCTCGACGACCCCGTGCTCAACGCGCTCGATGCTCGCCCTCGGCGCGCTCGGCTTCCGATTCGACTCGCGACCGTCGTGACCACCGTGAGCCTCGACCAGCTCGAGCTGAGTTTGCGCCAGTTGAGCGGGGTCATCGCGGTTGGCTTCGTGGAGTCCGACGAGCTGCTGGTCGTGGAGATCCAGGCCGGCTCGGGGACGTACGACGAGCTCGCGCGCGACGCCACCGTCCTCGCCGCCGAGTACGCCGGCGGCCCGGTGGCCGTGGAGATCGTCCGCTGGGGCGACGGCTCGCCGCCCCGAGCGCGAAGCCCGCCTCCGGGTGGTGGAGCTGACGACCGATCCGGGCGCCGGCGAGCTCACCGTACGCCTGGCCCGGGGTGACGAAGAGGCGATCGGCCGGGCGTCGACGGCCGGCGGCCTCCCCGCCGCGGTCGAGGCGACGGTCTACGCCGTCCGCACCTTCCTCCCCGATCTCACTTACCTCCCGGGCTGGGCCCGCACCGTGGAGACCACGCCCGACCGGCGCTTCCTCGTGGTGGCGTCGGTGACCGATCCCCTCGCGCGCACCCACCGCCGCGGCGTGGCCGAGGGCGCCACCCCGGTCGAGGGCGCCGTCCGCGCCACCCTCGCCGCCCTGAACCGCACCATCAGCCGCGACCTCTGACCCTTCCCCCCACCCCCTCCACGAACCGGCGTCGCCAGCGTGGTCTCTGACCCCGTTTGCTGACGCCGGTTCGCCTTCGGGCGCGGCTCACGCGGGGTCGAGGAGCTCCTTGAAGCCGTAGCGGGCGTGGGGGCCGAAGGCGATCTGCTCGAAGACGCCGATCCCGACCTCGTCGCCGCAGGTCGCGCGCACCACCTGTTGGAGGTGCTGGTTCTCGAACGCCATCGGGTCGAGGTCGTCGACCTTCCAGGACTCCCCCGCGTACGCGAGCTCGCCCTTCCACATGCCGTGGCCCCATTCCGGGTGCATGTAGCCGATGCCCTTCATGCGGAAGCAGATGAGTGGCTCGAGGTCGACGTCGTCCCGCCGACCGTCGGCGTGCACGAGCGCGATGCGCGCGTGCCCGGCGCGCCGCGTCCCCGGGAGGTAGTCGATCTCGTGTTCGACGCTCGCGAGCAGCTCGATGCCGGGATCCTCGGCCCCGGGGATCCCGCCGGGCGACGAGTACACCGGCAGCACCGCGCCGTCGGAATGCCAGCGGTTGGCGTTGGCGTCCTCGAACACGCCGAAGTGCGTGCAGCGGTCGTCCCAGTGCAACGGCGCCCACAGGAAGAACGCCTGCGTGGACCCGGGCGGCGTGGGCGCAGGACCCGGGATCGGGGATCCCGACACCCCGTACTCCCCAGCTGCGGTCCTTGGTGCCGTAGACGCGGGTCGCGTCGATGGGGACGGTCTTCCCGTCGTAGCGGATCTCGCCCTCCCACTTCCCGAACTGCGCGAACCGGGTGACGTCCATGATGAGCCGACGCCCGTGGGTCCGGATCTGCCGACCCTCCTCGACGCACGCCGTGCGCGCGGTGAACGTGAGGTCGGCGGTGATCCCGGTGTCGTTGTCGTCGATCGACACGCGGATGCGACGCATGGGCTCGAGCACGTCGATCTCGAACGGGCCGATGCGCAGGTCGGTCGGCTCCTGCGGTGCGCGCCGCGCGACGCGTGGAACGCGTGCTGCTCGCCGTCGCGGACGATGCTGAGACCGCAGTCGAGGATGCCGAGGTTCGGGTAGAGCGCGGCGCCGATGCCGAAGTAGAACTCGCCGTCGTCCTGGTAGCCGTTGAACCAGTAGCGGTCGTAGGCGTTGCGGTCGCCGGTGGCGGGCGTCGCCACGGGCTGCGACGTCTGGTGGATCGGGTAGTCGTCGAATTTGCTGAGCACTGTGCCTCCCCCGTCGTGCGGCTGGTCGGCAGCGTAACGGCGATCGGATTCTCGGCGAACTCCCAGGAGGGCCGCAGGTGCGGACAACCTGGCTCCGGGACGATGGCTCCGTGACCGAGCGACCGTCGACCACGACCATGACCGGCCTCGCGCCACCGGGACCGGCGACCGCGGTCGAGATCGTGGTGCCGGTGCACGACGAGGAGCGCAGCCTCGAGGTCTCGATCCGGACACTGCACGAGTACCTCACCGAGCGCTTCGCCGCGACCTGGGCGATCACGATCGTCGACAACGCCAGCACCGATGGCACGCTCACGATCGCCCGCCGGCTCGCAGCGACTCTCGCCGGCGTGCGGTGCCTCCACGTCGACGAGAAGGGCCGGGGCCGCGCCCTGCACACGGCATGGGGCGCGAGCACGGCCGAGGTGGTCGCGTACATGGACGTCGACCTGTCGACCGACCTCGACGCGCTCCTCCCGCTGGTCGCGCCCCTGCTGAGCGGGCACAGCGACGTGGCCATCGGCACGCGACTGGCGTCGAACGCCCGGGTCGTGCGGGGACCGAAGCGGGAGCTGATCTCGCGTGGGTACAACTTCGTCCTCAGGACGACGCTTCGTGCCGGGTTCTCCGATGCGCAGTGCGGGTTCAAAGCGGTCCGGACCGACGTCGCTCACTGCCTGCTGCCGCTCGTCGAGGACCAAGAGTGGTTCTTCGACACCGAACTCCTCGTCCTCGCCGAGCACAACGGCCTGCGCATCCACGAAGTGCCGGTCGACTGGGTCGACGATCCGGTGTCGCGCGTCGACATCGTGCGGACCGCGAGAAGACCTGCGCGGAGTCTGGCGCATGCTCCGCCGCTTCGCGGGGGTGACGGTGACCTGACGACCTCGCGCCGGAACGCGCACACCTCGGACGACGATCGTCTGGGCCCTCAGCTCGTGCGGTTCGCCTCGATCGGGGTGGTGAGCACGGTGGTCTTCGCCGCGCTGTTCGCACTCCTTGACGGGCCACTCGGCCCGGTGGGTGCCGACGTCGTCGCACTCCTCATGTGCGCGTTCGCGAATACCGCTGCGAACCGCCGCCTCACCTTCGCACTCCGCGGCCGCGCCGGGCGGGTCCGCCACTACGTCGCCGGCACCGCGCTCGGGGCTGCTCCCGCTGGGCCTGACGCTCGCGGCACTGGCACTGCTCGGCCTCGTCGGCGCGCGTCCTCGCGGGGTGGTGCTGGTCGTGCTCACCGCCACGAACATGCTCGCCACGACTGCCCGCTTCCTGCTGCTGCGCAACTGGGCGTTCGCACCCGCGAGCCTCTCCCACGGCAGGGCCACCCGATGACGGACGCCGTGCTCGACCGCGCCCCCGAACGCGTCGTCGACCCTGCGACCTCGGCCAACGGCGTCCACCTGTCCCCTCCCCCTCGCTCGCAGCTGGCGCGCCTGTGGCGGGGCCGTGACGACGACCCGGCATGGGTGCGCCCGTGCCTGCTGGCCCTGCTCGCGGGCACTGCCGTCCTCTACCTGTGGGGCCTCGGCGCCTCCGGGTGGGCCAACACCTACTACTCGGCCGCAGTGCAGGCGGCGACCAGGAGCTGGAAGGCGTTCTTCTTCGGTTCCTTCGACTCGTCGAACGCGGTGACCGTCGACAAGGCGCCGGCTTCCCTCTGGGTGATGGCGATCTCCACGCGCTCTTCGGCGTGAATTCCTGGAGCATCCTCGTGCCCCAGGCCCTGGAAGGCGTCGCCACTGTCGGGGTGTTGTACCTCGCGGTGCGCCGGTGGTGCTCGGCAGGCGCCGGCCTGCTCGCCGGGGCTGTGCTCGCGCTCACTCCGGTTGCGGCCGTGATGTTCCGGTTCAACAACCCCGATGCGCTCCTCGTGCTGCTGCTCGTTGTCGGCGCCTACTCGATGATTCGTGCGCTCGAGCGAGGGAGCACGTGGTGGTTGGTGCTCGCCTTCTCGCTCGTCGGCTTCGGGTTCCTCGCCAAGATGCTGCAGGCGCTGCTCGTGGTGCCCGCATTCGGATTCGTGTACCTGGTCGCGGCGCCGATATCGTTGCGGCGACGCGTCGTGCAGCTGTCCGTCGCGTGCGGCGCGCTGCTCGTGTCGGCCGGGTGGTGGATCGCGATCGTCGAGCTCTGGCCGGCGTCGTCGCGCCCGTACATCGGCGGCTCGCAGTCGAACAGCGTCCTCGAGTTGATCTTCGGGTACAACGGGTTCGGTCGGCTCACCGGTAACGAGACCGGGAGCGTCGGCGGCGCCGGGGGCCAGGGCGGTCAGTGGGGACCAACCGGCATCACCCGCATGTTCGGGGCCGAGTTCGGCACGCAGATCTCCTGGCTGCTGCCCGCGGCGTTGATCCTGCTCGTGGCCGGCATCGTCTGGCGCGGCACACGCCCGCGCACCGACCGCGTGCGCGCCGCGTTCGTCCTCTGGGGTGGGTGGCTGCTCGTGACCGGCTTGGTGTTCAGCCTCGGCAAGGGGATCATCCACCAGTACTACGCGATCGCGCTGGCGCCTGCGATCGGCGCGCTCATCGGCATGGGCGCGGCGATGTTGTGGAATCACCGCGACGACCTGCGGGCGTGCGCCGTGCTCGCGGTCGCAACGGCCGCCACCGCCATCTGGTCGTTCCTGCTCCTGGCCCGGACGCCCGACTGGAACCCCTGGCTGCGCGGCCCGCTGCTGGTGGTCGGCATCGCCATCAGCATCACTCTCCTGGCTGCGAACATGGTGCACGGGCGCGCTCTGGTCGTACTCGCGCTCGCGAGCGTCGGCGTGGTCTTCGCCGCGCCGATCGCATACACGCTCGACACCGTGAACACGCCCCACAGCGGCGCGATCCCGATCGCCGGCCCCGCGGGCGCGAGCACGATGGGTTTCGGTGGACCCGGCGCTGGACCCGGCGGCTTCCCGGGCGCGAACGGCGGGCAGCTCCCCGGTGGCTTCGCCGGGGGTGCGCCGACGGGCGGCGCGCCGACCGGCGGGTTCGGCGGTGGGAACGCGCCCGGTGGGCTGCTCAACGGCTCCGAGCCCGCGGCCGAGCTCACCGCATTGCTCGAGCAGGACGCCGACTCCTACCGATGGGTCGCGGCGACCGTGGGTGCCAACCAGGCCGCCGGGTACCAGCTCGCCACCGACGATCCGATCATGGCCATCGGCGGCTTCAACGGCACCGATCCGACCCCCACCCTGGCGCAGTTCCAGCAGTACGTGCGCAACGGGCAGATCCACTGGTTCATCGCTTCGGGCGGTCGTGGCGGCTTTGGACCCGGGGGTGGGTCGGGCACCTCGTCGGCGATCGCGACGTGGGTCGGTGAGACCTTCACGAGCCGCACGGCTGGCGGCATCACGGTGTACGACCTCACCTCGGTCGAGATCTGACCGGCGCGCTCGGAGGCGCCCGCTTGGGCCCGTGGATACGCTCCGGCCGATGAAGCCGAACGAAGAGCTGCGCGCGGTCCTCGACGAGATCGTCCCCCGCCACCGCGCCAAGTGGGGCGAGTCCGACGAGTGGGAAGGCCTGGTCGAGTTCCAGCGCGAGCTCGGGCGCGCGGGCTGGAGCGCACCGGCGTGGCCGGTGGCGATCGGCGGCCGCGGCCTCGGCGTCGAGGACCAGATCGCCTGCGACGCCGAGTTCAACCACACGCGTGCCCCGCGTCGCATCGCGGTGTTCGGCGTCAAGAACGTCGGGCCCACCATCGCCGCCGCGGGTACACCCGAGCAGAAGGTGCACCTCCAGCGGATCCTCTGCGCCGAGGAGGTCTGGTGCCAGGGCTTCAGCGAGCCCGACGCCGGCAGCGACCTCGCCGGCCTGCGCTGCCGCGCCGAGTTGCACGACGACCACTTCGTGGTCAACGGCACCAAGGTCTGGACGTCGATCGGCCTCTGGGCGACGCACTGCATGCTCCTCGTGCGCACCGATCCCGCTGCGCCCGCGCACCGGGGGATCTCGGCGCTGCTCGTGCCGCTCGACTCGCCCGGCATCAGCCGCAGTCCGATCGTGCAGGCCACCGGCGAGCGCGACTTCGCCGAGCTCGTCTTCGACGACGTCGAGGTGCCGGTGTCCGCGCTGCTCGGCCCGCTCCACCAGGGCTGGGGCGTCACCATGTCGACCCTCGGCTACGAGCGCGCCGGCGTGATCGAGGTGTCCGGCAACCTGATGACCGAGATCGACAACTTCCTGCATGGGGCTGCCGACGCCGGGCACCTGAGCGCGCGCGACCGCGATCGCGGCGCCGCCATCTACACCCGCGCCCGGATCCTCGGCTGGCTCGGTGAACGGTCGCTGCTCGACGACGGCGGCGGTCCCAACGGCGGCGTCGCCGGGCTCATCAAGCTCGCGTGGTCGACCCTGGGCCAGTCGTTCGCGGAGTACGCCGCCGAGGTCGACGGTCTCGCCGCGATCGCGGGCGACGACATGCGCAGCGGCGTCCGCCTCGTCGGCAGCCGTTCGTACACCATCGCCGGTGGCACCACCGAGGTGATGCGCAACATCATCGGCGAGCGGTCGCTGGGTCTCCCGCGCGAACCGAAGCGGGTCTAGCAGCGGCAGTAGCGGAGGAAGAGGAAGCCGTCGTCGTCGAGGAAGCCGTGCGCGAGCTCCCAGAGCGACGCGTCGGCGTCGGGTCCGTGGGCGACGCGTGCCGAGCTCCCCGCGATGACCCGCGGGGCGATGGTGACGAAGAACTCGTCGAGCAGGCCCTGCGCCGCGAGGAGCCCGGCCAGGGTGGGGCCGCCCTCCGCGATGACGACCTGACCGGCCAGCGCGCTCGCCACCGCCTCGAGGTCGACGAACTCGCCGTCGCCGGCGCGCAGCTCCGGGACCCCGTCGGGGACGGGACCCACGCTCGTGGGAACCACCAGCGTCGCGTGTCCGGATGCGAAGAGCTCCTCGGCGCCCGTGAGGTCGTTGGTGTCGGACACGACGTAGAGCTGCAGTTGCGGTGGATCCGGGACCCGGTAGTGCTCGGCCACGACGGTGCCGAGCCCGACGAGGCACACGTCGGCCTGTGCGCGCAACGCCGCGAACACTGCGTGGTCGTCGCGGTTGCCGAGTGCGCCCGACACGCCCGCGACCGCGGTACCACCGTCGACCGACGAGATCATGTTCAACCGCAGGAACGCGCGATCGGCCGGCCGGGACTCCGGGAGCGCGATGTGCGCTTCGACCGCGGACTCCGGCGTGGCGCCGTGGTCGAGATCGAGGATCCGCATCCCCGTACCCTACGCAGCGCCCACCTTCGCGGTGCGGGTGAAGGGGTAGGCGAGGTGGCGCAGGTAGCCGTCGGCGGGGACCGGGGAGCGCGTGCCGAACCCGACCGGCCGCTGTCCCCGTGGGAGGTACGCGGTCCCGAAGATCTTGTCGACCACGGGGAGCCCGAAGTTCTTGTCGCGCGCGTCGTCGTCGATGGCGTGGTGCCAGTGGTGCCATTCCGGCGTGTTGATCACCCAACGCAGTCCGGGGAAGCGCAGGCGCACGTTGGCGTGCTGGAACAGGGCGAGCAGGGTGATGAACACCGCGACCCCGCCGAACACGCCGGCGCCGTAGCCGAGCAGGAACAGCGGGAAGATCGTGAACGCCTGCGTGAACCCCTGGTCGAGCGGGTGCAGGCGGCCCGATGCGACCCAGTCCATCTGCTCGATGCTGTGGTGCACCGAGTGGAACCGCCAGAGGAACGGCACCTGGTGCGTGAGCCGGTGACCCCAGTAGTTGCCCAGCGCGACCAGCGCCACCGCGAGCACGACCGCCGCCTCGGTGGGCAGGCTCCCGACGAGGTCGAAGCGGCGGATCCAGAACACCGGGATCGCGGCGATCACGACCAACGCGATGACCACGACGGTGCTCAGGGCGTTGTTCACCAGGATGTGGGTGAGGTCGGTGAGGAGACCGGGCCGGAAGACCCGCTGCTTGCGCAGCGCGAACGCCTTCTCCAACGGGACGAACAGGAGGAAGAGGAGCGCGATCCCGACCACGGCCTGACCGCGCAGCACGAGGGCGAACCCGACCGCGCCGGCAAAGGTGAGCACGGTGACCCTCCGGCTCGTCATGCGACCATTCCACTCCGTTCGTGTGAGGTCCGTGCGGTCACATTGTGATGCCCGCGTGAGCCCCTCTAATCTCCAGTCATCAATTCGTCGCCTCGGGGGGAATCGCGAGTGGCACAGGCCGTCCAGAGCACGATCCAGTTCCCGTACAAGCGCTCGCTGGGGCCCGTGGTGGGTGCGTTCATGACCGCCCTCACCGATCGCCGGATCATCGGGATCCGCAGCGGTGACCGGGTGATCGTCCCGCCGTTGGAGTGGGACCCCGACACCGCCGAGGAGCTGGCGCACGACTTCGTCGACGTCGGCCCCGCCGGCACGGTGGTGTCGTGGTCGTGGATCGCCACCCCGACGGTGCAGCACCCGCTCGATCATCCGTTCGCATTCGCGCTGGTGCAGCTCGACGGTGCCGACACCGCGATCCTCCACGCGGTCGACGCCGGCTCGATCGACGCCATGAGCACGGGCATGCGGGTCGTGCCCCGGTGGCGTGCCGCCCGGATCGGCCACATCACCGACATCGAGGCGTTCGTTCCCGGCGAGGAGCCGTCGGTGCCCGACGGCGACGCCGGCCCCGCCGCCGAACCGATCACGATGATGGACTACAACGCCTCCATCACGTACACGTTGCCGGTCACGCCCAATGCCGCGCGCGCCGAGCAGGCCAACGACGAAGGCCGGTTCCTCGGCCTGAAGTGCCCCGAGTGCGGGCGCACCTACACCGGGGGCAAGGGCTACTGCCCGGTCGACGCGCTCGAGCTCACCAGCGAGTACGAGGTCGACCTCCCGCAGGTCGGCACGGTCACCAGCTACACGATCATCACCCCGGTGCAGTACCCGGGCCAGACCGAGACCGAGCCGTTCTCGCGGGTGCACGTCTGGCTCGACGGCACCGACGTGATCCTGGGCTACCAACCGCTGCTCGACACCCCCAACGCCGACGTGCGCGTCGGCATGCGGGTCGCCGCGGTCTGGGCCTCGGAAGCCGAGAAGGCCGACCTCGCGTCCACCGCCGAGGGCAGCCTCCTCGGGTGGATGCCCACCGGTGAGCCCGACGTGGACGACCCCAGCCTCGTGGACAGGATCCAGTGATGCCCAGCTCCGACGACATCGCCATCATCGGCTGGAACATCTCGCCGATGGTGCGCAGCACCGACAAGACCGAAGCCCAGATGCTCCTCGAGGTGATCACCGGCGCGGTGGAGGATGCCGGCATCACCCGCCGCGAGGTCGACTTCACGTGCGCCGGGAGCTGCGACTACGTCGCCGGTCAGGCGTTCTCGTTCGTGCAGAACATCGACGCCATCGGCGCGTGGCCACCCAAGCGCGACTCGCACGTCGAGATGGACGGCGCGTGGGCGATGTACGAAGCCTGGATCCGCCTGCAGCTCGGCGACATCGACGTCGCGGTGGCGATGGGATCGGGTCGCTCGTCGACCGCCGACCCGGCGCTCATCTACCCCATGGAGATGGACCCGTACTACCTGGCTCCGCTGGGCACGGACGCGGCGTCGTTCGCAGCGCTGCAGGCGCGGGCACTGCTCGACGCGGGCAAGATCACCGAACGCCAGATGGCGGAGATCGCGGCCCGCTGCCGGCGCGACGCACGGGGCAAGGAGCACGCGCAGGTCACCGGCGACTTCGACGTCGACGACCTCCTCGCCGAGGACTACGTGCGCTCGCCGCTGCGCCGCCACGACCTCCCGCCGATCACCGACGGCGCGGTCGCGGTCGTGATCGCCCGGGCCGACAAGGCCCGTGAGCTGTGCGAGCACCCGGTATGGATCACCGGCTTCGCCCACTACAGCGAGCTCCACTACCCGGGCATGCGCGACCTGACCTCGTCGCCCTCGACCACGCTCGCAGCCAAGGCGGCCGGCCTGGAGGAGGCGCCGGTCGAGGTGGCCGAGCTCCAGAGCGCGTTCACGCACGAGGAACCGCTGCTGGTCGAAGCACTCGGCCTCGCTGATGACGTCGTGGTGAACCCGTCGGGTGGACCACTGTCGGCGAACCCGATCATGGCGACGGGTCTCGTGCGCGTCGCCGAAGCGGCGACGCAGATCCGCGACGGCGGGAAGCACCGCACGCTCGCGCACTCCACGTCGGGCCCGTGCCTGCAACAGAACCTGGTCTGCATCCTCGAGGGGCCATCTTTCGAAGGGAAGTCCAAGTGAGCCATCAGCCCTGCGCGATCGTGGGCATCGGCCAGACCCACCACAAGAAGGCTCGACGCGACGTCTCCTACGGCGGTCTCGCCCGGGAGGCCGCCCTGCGAGCGCTCGAAGACGCGCACATGACGTGGAGCGACATCGACGCGGTGGTCGTGGGCAAGGCGCCCGACCTCTTCGAAGGGGTGATGAAGCCCGAGCTCTATCTCACCGACGCGCTGGGTGCGGCCGGCAAGCCGATGTTCCGCGTGCACACCGCGGGGTCGGTCGGCGGCACCACCGGCATCGTCGCCGCCCACCACGTCGAAGCGGGGCGACACCAGCGCGTGCTCGCGGTCGCACTGGAGAAGCAGTCGGAGGGCAACGCGCAATTCGCGCTGGGCTCTGGCAAGGGTGCCTCGATCGGCGCCGGAGGCGCGTTCGCGCCGTACATGCGCTCCTACATGCACCGCACCGGCGCGCCCGACGACATCGGTCCGATGGTCGCGGTGAAGGACCGTCTGAACGCGCTGAAGAACCCGTACGCGCACCTGCAGCTGAAGGACATCTCACTCGAGATGGTGAAGGCGTCCCCGATGATGTGGGACCCGGTGCGCTTCCTCGAGTCGTGCCCGTCGTCCGACGGCGCGTGCGCGGTGGTGTTCACCGACGAAGCGGGCGGGAACGCGGCCGCGGCCGACGGCCGTCCGCCGGCGTGGATCCTCGCGACGGCGGTGCGCTCGGAGCCGTCGTCGTTCCCCGGTCGCGACCCGGTACGTCCGCAGGGCGCGATCGACTGCGCGGCCGACGTGTTCGGCCAGGCCGGCATCACCGATCCGCTGGACCAGATCGACTGCGCCGAGCTCTACGTGCCGTTCAGCTGGTACGAGCCAATGTGGCTCGAGGCCCACGACATCGCCGCCCACAGCGAAGGTTGGAAGATGGTCGAGCGGGGCGACACCGCGCTCGACGGCTCGTTCCCGGTGAACATGTCGGGCGGCGTGCTCTCGTCGAACCCCATCGGGGCGTCCGGGCTGCTGCGCTTCGCCGAGGCGGCGCTGCAGGTGCGGGGCATGGCCGGTGAGCACCAGGTCGACGGCGCGAACGTCGCGCTGGCCCAGGCGTACGGCGCATCGGCGCAGTACTTCTCGATGTGGCTCGTCGCGAGCTCCCTCGACCCGTTCGCCAACTGACACCGTCCCCGCCCCACCCGGGGCGGGGATCAGCCGCTGGCGGCGGCCCGGGCCTGCAACGACGGGAGGAGCTGGGCCGCGAGTGCGGCCGACGCGCGCCGCTCCCCGGCCTGGTGCTCGGCCCCCAGGCATCCGTGCGCGTCGAACGCGGGGTCGGTGCAGTAGTGGAACCCGTCGGTCCAGCGCACCCCGACGGTGCCCTGCGCGTCGCACCCGGGTTCGCCCCCGGCGACGCACGGCATCCGCCACTGGTACGCGCCGTTGGCGTCGCGGAGGAACGTGCCCGCGTCCAGCATCGTGATGTGCTCGGGGTCGGCGTCGGCGAGCTGTCGGTAGTACTCCACCTCCAGCTGCGGCCCGGCCGCGAGCGTGTCGGCCTGTTGCGTACCGGGAACGAACGGCACCGAGGGCACGAGGTACACGTGGGTACCGGCCTTCTTCCACATGGCCACCAGCTCGTCGACCGGCTTGTGCCACGGCGTGCCACACCGGCCGTCGTACGCGACGAACACGAACAGGATGGCGGCGTCGGGCCGCGTCTTCGGATCGAGCGTCTGCTCCCGGATCGCGGGCACCTCACGGCAAAGGAGGAACCCGGGCGGATTCACTCCCTCCAGGTCCGCGCCCCGCGCCCGGAGGATCTGGCCGAGGCAGTCGCGCACCTCACCTGCGATCGAGTTCCCTTCGAGCTGCACCAGGAGCCTGCGCCCTTCGACGATCGGCGCGACGGGCGCGTCGCTGTCGCACCGCGGCGCGGCGGCGTAGCCCGCGGTGACATCGGCCGTGCCCTCGCTCGACGCGACCTGGGTGGGGATGCTGCGCACCGAGGGGAACGAGACCGCGGGCACGACGAGGAGCGCGATCACCGCGGCGACGCTGACGATCGGTATCGCGGCCCGGGTGACGGGGCCCAGTCGCGACAGCACGCCGCGTCGGACCGGCATCTCGATGAGGTAGTAGCTGGCCAACGCGGCTACCAGCGTGAGCGCGCAGCGCACGACGAAGAGGGCGACGCCGTCGAACGGCGTGTTGTCGGACCGGACCCACAGGCCGATCGGCCAGTGCCACAGGTACACGCCGTAGGAGATGAGCCCGAGGCCCACGAGCGGCCGCCAGCGGAACAACGTCGCCAACGGGTTGAGCCCGGGCTGCGCGGCCGCGACGAGCACGAGCGCCATGGCGACACCGATGATCCCGTAGCCACCCTGGTAGAGGAAGCGCGAATCGGTCGACAGCGTCGACATCGCGACGACCAGCGCGACGGCACCCAGCGAGCCCGCGACGACCAGGACCACCCGTCGGGTGCCGGCGCGGACCGTCGGCACCCCGGCGCTGAGCACGCCGACGACCGCGCCGATGAGGACGATGAACGCCCGCGTGTCGGTGCCGTAGTACACCCGGCTCGGGTCGTCGCCCGGGCTGAACAGGGTCATCATGCGCACGAACGACGCGACGCCCAACACCCCGCACGCGATGAGCAGGAACCGACGGAACCGTCGATCCTGGCCCCGCGACGACTCGCCGCCGCGCCGGGCGAGCGCGCCGATCCCGAACACGACGAGCGGCCACACCAGGTAGAACTGCTCCTCGATCGCCAGTGACCACATGTGACGCAGCGGGCTCGGCGCGCTGAACACGAACTGCTGGATGTACGACTGCCCGGTGTCGATGAAGTGCCAGTTCGCCAGGTAGATCGCGGACCAGAGCCCGTCGTTGGCGACGTGGTGGGCCTCGACCCGGTTCGCCACGAGCAGCTCGTAGAGCGCGACCACGCCCAGCACGAGGAACAGCGCGGGGAGCAGCCGGCGACCCCGGCGCATCCAGAACGCCGCCAGCGCGATGCGGCGACTCTTGGTCCACTCGTTCACCAGGAGGCTGGTGATGAGGAAGCCGCTGAGCACGAAGAACAGGTCGACGCCGAGGAAGCCGCCCGGCGACGACGTCGGGCGCGAAGTGGTAGATGACGACCGCGAGCACCGCCACCCCCCGCAGGCCGTCGAGCGCCCGGATGTGCCGGAAGCCCGAGCGCGCGCGGTCCCCGCGCGACGGAGCGGTCTCGGACGGATGGGGCTGGGGGGGTGCGGTGGCAGTGACGACCGCGCCTGCTGCCACCGGCCCTTCGGTGCGCACGATCGGAGCAGCGTACCGGTCGGATCGGCGCCGACGGGGGCGCCGGGAACCGACGTCCGATCGGCGGGGTCAGCCCGGCAGCGGGATCCGGTAGAGGCGTGCCGCGTTGAGCCCCATGATCCCCGCGACCGCGTCGTCGCCGACGCCTGCGAGCGCGGCGTCGGCGTACTCGAGGCCGTCGGGATAGATGCAGGTCGGGTGCGGGAAGTCGGTCTCGAACATGAGGTGGTCGGCGCCCACGCTGTCGATCGCCTCGGCGATGCCGGCGCGCTCGAACCAGAAGCACGAGTGGATCTGGCGGCGGAAGTACTCCGACGGTGCCATCGAGAGGTTGTCCATCGAACCGGGCGTCATCTCGCCCACCTGGTAGTCGAGCGCCTTCAGCAGGAACGGGATCCAGCCCACGCCGCTCTCGACCGACACGAACTGCAACTCGGGGAAGCGCTCGAGCACGCCGGAGTAGATGATGTTGCCGATCACGCCCGCGTTGTTGAGGTACATCATCGCCGAGCCCAGGCCGAGCTTCTGGTCGCCGTTGAGCGACGGCCACGGCACCGACCCGAACCACGACAACGACGACTCGCTGGCGCCGATGTGGAAGTTGACCGGCAACCCGAGACCGCTCGCCGCTTCCCACATCGAGTTCCAGTGCTCGTCGCCGAGGTCGGGGAGGCCGTGGTCATGCGGCGCGGTCGTGGTGTTCAAGCCGCGCAACCCGATCGACGCCATCCGCTCGATCTCCCGCACCGCGAGCTCGACGTCCCACCAGGGCACGATCCCCATCGGGAAGAGCCGCTGACCCGACCGGTCCTGGATGTCGGCCATGGCGTCGTTGTAGAGCTCGACCGACAGTCGTCGCAGAGTCTCGTCGCCGATGTCGAAGAACTTCTGCCCGCCGAACCCGACCGTGTTCGGGTAGACGATCTGGGCCCAGATCCCCTGCTCGTCCATGAGCGCGAGGCGCGCGTCGACGTCGTACGCGGCGCGGTGCACGTCTTCGATGTTCCACTGGAAGAACGAGGTGCCGGGCACCTTGACCCCGTCGGCGCCGACCACCCCGGACGCCCCGGCACGCGAGAGCACCTTGCCGTCCATGGTCCACGAGGGGACACCGTCGATCTCGCGCACCTGCGGCACCCGATCCTCGTAGCCCTTGGGCGCACGCGCCGTCCAGAGGTCGTGGGGCTCGGTGAGGTGGGTGTCGGCGTCGATGATGCAGAGGCCGTCGAACCGGGAGTTCGTCATCGCGTCATTGTGGCACCCGGTCTAGGGTTCGGCCCATGCCGCTCGGACCGTTCGACGAGTACCTCGCCCACCAGACCAGCGACACCTTCGACCACGTCGCGACGTCGGATCGCAACTTCTACGACCGCTACTACTTCAACATGCACTCGAGCAGCGACGAGCTGTTCGTGATCACCGGTCTCGGGCAGTACCCGAACCTCGGGGTGACCGACGCGTTCATCACCGTGTCGATCGGCACCGAGCAGCACACCGTGCGGGCGTCACGCGAGCTCGGCAGCGACCGCATGGACACGGCGGTCGGTCCCCTGTCGGTCGAGGTCGTCGAAGGCCTCGTGCAGCTGCGCATCCGCTGCGACGAGAACGAGTGGGGCGTGAGCGCCGACCTCACGTTCACGGGATCGGTCGCCGCGCTCGAGGAGCCGCGCACGTTCATCCGCCGCTACGGGCGCGTCATCCAGGACGTCACCCGCTACGCGCAGGTCGGCACCTGGGAGGGCACGATCACGGCCGCGGGCCGCACCTTCGACGTCACCCCCGATCGCTGGAAGGGCGCGCGCGACCGCTCGTGGGGCGTCCGCCCGGTCGGTGAGCCCGAGCACCCGGGCATCAAGGTGCGCGGCGCGCAGGACGGCTACGGCTTCCGCCACGACTGGCTGCCGATGCAGTTCGACGACCACATGCTCAAGGTCCAGATCGACCAGGACGCCGACGGCAACCGCATGGTCGAGGAGTCGATGCGGGTGTGGAATCTCGACCAGGACCGCCCGCTCGAGGAGCTCGGTCGTCCCGAGGTCACCATGGACTACCTGTCGGGCACGCGCGAGATGCGCGGCGCCACCGTCACCGTGCCCGATCCCGACGGGAAGACGATCACCGTGAAGAACACGCCGTTGCGCACGCTGTACCTGGCCGCCGGCTCCGGGTACGTCAACGTCGACGGCAAGTGGGGCCACGGCGTGTACCAGGGTCCGCTCGTGGTCGAAGGCCTCGTGCACGACCTGTCCGACCCGGAGGAGCGGCGCCGCTACGCCGTGCTCAACGAGACGCTGTGCCGGTTCGAGCTCGACACCGGTGAGGTCGGCTACGGCATGCACGAGAACATGCTGATCGGCATCTACCGACCCACCGGCTTCGACACGCCCGAGACCGTCGCGCCCTGACGCTCAGTCCGGGCGCGGGCCGCTCGCGAACTGCTCGTACGTGACGAGCACCGCGTCGCCCTCGACCGCGACCTTGCCGCGCGCGGTGACGGTGAACCGGGCGCGGAACCCGTCGCCTTCGGGTTCGCAGACACCCCACAGCTCGACCTCCTCGTCGAGCGGGAGCGGCCGCAGGTAGCGCAGCTCGAGCGTCTTGGTGATGGTGCGCACCCCGATCGCACCGGGGCTGGAGGCGACGATCTGATCGGCGAGCATGGCGCTGATCCCCCCGTGAGCGAATCCGGGTGGCCCGACGAACCGCTTCGTGAACGTCGCGGTCCCGCAGACCTCGCCGTCGTCGAAGCGCAGGCGCACCTCGGGGCGGACGGGACTGCACGCGCCGACGATCGGGTTGAGCGGCATGGGGCCCTCGGGCACCGAGTAGTCGACCGGCTTGACCACCAACCCCGAGTACGCGTCGTCGTCGGTCGCGACCCGGAGCCGTTGCGTGAGCAGCCGCAGCGCGCCGGTCACCTCGTCGAGCGCGACGCGATCGACACCGGTCTCGGCCGCGGCGTCGGCGAGATCGCGCACCGCGGCGGCGAGCTGCTCGACGCCGTCGCGCCGCACCTGGGCCTCGTGTCCTTCGCGCGCCTTCAGGTTCACCATGGCGGACGACCCTACGCCGAGGGCGCAGCGCACTACCGTCGATTGGATGGTCGAGTCCGACTGCGTCATCTACACGACGGATCAGGGAGAGTGCATCTCGCTCCTCCCCGCCGATCACGTGGCGAAGTACGGCCTCGTGCCCCAGGCCATCGTGGGACAGGTGGTGGGTGACACCGAGCCCGGAAGGTCGCTGACGCCCAGCACGTTCGTCGAGAACCGCGCCTCCACGAGTTCCTGCACCGCGTCGTCGAACGCCACGCGCCCACCATCGTCGAGTTCACCGACGAGGCCCGCCGCCAGGGCGACGGCTGGATCTACGTCGTCGACCAGCGCACGCCCACCCCCGGCGCTCGGGTACCGCCGGAAGACGTGATCGGCGGCTTCGAGGTGCGGTCGGGCCACCTGGTGGCGCGTTCGTACCAGCCCATCCCGTCGCACCAGCTCATGACCGAGCGCGGGTTCTTCGACCTGGGCGACGAGTTGCAGGGGCGCCTCGTCTCCGAGCTCGTGCAGCTGCGCGTCGCCTGACCGGGCTACGTCGTCGCTCGGCCGACGACACCCCGGATGGTCGCGACGACGGTCTCGGTCGAGGTGCCGGGACCGAGGATGGCGGCCACGCCCATCCCGCGCAGCGTGTCGACGTCCTGCTCGGGGACGATGCCGCCGATGACGAGAGGGATGTCGAGCCCCGTGTCGCGCATCGCCGCGAGCATGCGCGGCGCGAGCGTGAGATGGCCCGCGTTGTGCATCGAGAGCCCGACCGCGTCGGCGTCCTCGTCGCGCGCGGCGGCGACGATGGTGTCGGTCGTCTGACGCAGCCCGAGCTGGATCACCTCCATGCCCGCGTCACGCAGCATGCGCCCGACGATGCGCAATCCCCGGTCGTGACCGTCGAGACCGAGCTTGGCGAGAACGATCCGGATCGGTCGCTCGTCGGTCACGACGGGGCACGCTCGGTGTAAGTGCCGAACACCTGCTCCAGCGCGTGGACGATCTCGCCTTCGGTCGCGAGCGCACGCGCCGCGTCGATGAGTGCCGGCATCAGGTTGACGTGGGGGTCCGCGGCGTCGGCGGCAACGGTCGCGAGCGCAGTGCGCACGCGGTCGTCGTCACGGTGACGCTTCACCTCGGCCAGGCGCTTCAGCTGCGTGTCCTCGGTGTCGGCCCCGATGCGCAAGAGCTCCCGCGAGTGGTCGTCGCCCTCGGTGAAGTCGTTGACCCCCACCACGATGCGTCGCCCGTCGTTGACCCTCCGCTCGAACCGGTACGAGGCGTCGGCGATCTCGTTCACGAAGTACCCGTTCTCGATGCCCTCGTAGACCCCCTCGAGCATGGAGCCGTGGCCGAGGTGGTCGAGATGGGCGAAGATCGCCTCGGCCTGGCGTTCGAGCTCGTCGGTCATCCACTCGACGAACGGGGCGCCCCCCAGCGGATCGGCGACCGATGCCGCGCCGGTCTCGTGGGCGACGATCTGCTGGGTCCGCAGGGCGATGCGAGCCGCCCGCTCCGACGGCAACGCCAGGGCTTCGTCGAAGCTGTCGGTGTGCAGGCTCTGGGTGCCGCCCAGCACGCCCGCCAAGGCCTCGATCGCGACCCGGGCGATGTTGATCTCCGGTTGCTCGCGCGGTGAGCGACACGCCCGCGGTCTGCGTGTGGAACCGGCACATCATCGAGCGCTCGTCGCTCGCGCCGTACCGGTCGCGCATCCATCGCGCCCAGATCCGGCGCGCGGCGCGGAACTTGCCGATCTCCTCGAAGAAGTCGATGTGCGCGTTGAAGAAGAAGCTCAGCGCGCGGCGCGAACTCGTCGACCGCGAGACCGGTCGCCCGCGCCGCCTCCACGTAGGCGAACCCGTTCGCGAGCGTGAACGCCAGCTCCTGCGCGGCGGTCGAACCTGCCTCCCGGATGTGGTAGCCCGAGATCGACAGGGGGTGCCACCGCGGCATCTCGGCGGTCGCGAAGCGCACCGAGTCGCTTACCAGCCGCATCGACGGGCGCGGCGGGAAGATGTACTCCTTCTGCGCCTGGTATTCCTTCAGGATGTCGTTCTGCAGGGTGCCGGAGAGCGCCGAACGCGGAATGCCGCGGTCTTCGGCCGTGACCACGTACATCGCCAGCAGGATCGCCGCCGGACCGTTGACCGTCATCGACGTGCTCACCGCCGACAGGTCGATGTCGGCGAACAGATCGTGCATGTCGGCGACGGTGTCGACGGCGACACCGGCGCGACCCACCTCGCCGACCGACCACTCGTCGTCGGAATCCCGGCCCATCAGCGTGGGCATGTCGAACGCGGTGGACAGCCCGGTACCCCCCGAGCGCAGCAGGTCCTGGAACCGTGCGTTGGTGTCCTCGGCGGTCCCGAAGCCGGCGAACATGCGCATGGTCCACAACCGCGACCGGTACATCGAGGGGAAGATCCCACGCGTGTAGGGGTACTCACCCGGGTACGGGCCGTCGCCGTACACCGCGTCGAGTGGGATCCCCGACATGGTCTCGAAGTCGGCGTCGCGTTCGTTCACCGCCTGCAGCCTACGGCGAGGCACCCGCGGTCGGTTCGTTGACCAGGCGCGACACCAGCTGACGCGAGATCCCCCACATGCGCGCGATGGCGGTCATGGTCTGGCCCTCGGCCTGCAGCAGCAGGAACAGAAGTCGCTGCGCGTCGTGGCGGGTCCGCTCGAGCTCGATGATCGCCGCCGACACCGCCGCCCGCAGCACCCCCGGATCGACGATGTACTCGAGCTCCGACACCCGGCCGCCGGCGGCCATGTGCTCGCGCACGATGGCACGCGCTCCGTTGGCGTCCTGGAGCGCTGCGATCATGGACTCGCTCGCCGCGGTCACCGCCTCCATCGCGACGAGGTAGTTCCCACGCAGTTCGTCCTTGCCGTCGGTCTCCATCGGCGCATTCTGTCGCGGTTCGCGGCGCTCAACCGGGAAGCGGCCCCCGGGCCCAGAGCTTCACGGTCTCGCGGTGTCCGATCACCCATCCACCGGCGAGACGACGCGCGTGATCGCGGTACTGCACGCCCATGACGAGGTCGTCGCGTCCGGAGTCGGGCGCCACCAGGTGGATCGCCACCGCATAGCTCCAGACGTCGGCCTCGTCGCCGTCGACCGCGGCGTACTGGTTGGTGATGTTGTGCATCGTGGCCTCGTAGCTCGCGACACCGGCGAGGAGGCGTGGGACGTACTCGTCGACCGGCGCCTCGCCGAGCGCGCCCACCAGCACCGCGTCGGGCGCGAAGACGCTCCGCACCATCACCTCGTCGCGGGCGTCGATGCCGAATGCGTACGTCGGTGCCAGCCGGCAGACGGCGAGGCGGTCGGCCGTCGCCGCCGGGGTCTCGGGTGCGATCGGGCCGCGGAACGTCGTAGGGTCGGTCACGCCACGATTGTCACCCGAATCCCGTCAGGAGTCGACATGGACGCCGTGATCCTGGACGCCGAGATCGCTCCCCTGCTCGAGCTCGCGCCCGCGTTCGAGCTCTCGCTCGACGCGCTTCCCGCCATGCGTGAGGCGCGCGCCACCGCGTTCACCGTCGAGCTGTCCGACGACGTCGAACGCACCGACCACGTCGTGCGCGAGGATCCGTACGTCGTCGTCCGCGTCCACCGGCCGAAGTCGGTGGCCGGCCCGCTGCCATGCGTCTACTCGATCCACGGCGGCGGCTACATCCTGGGCACCTACGAGATGGACGACGCCCGCTTCGACCGCTACTGCACGCGCTTCCCGTGCGTCGGGGTGTCGGTGGAGTACCGGTTGGCACCGGAGACGCCCTACCCCGGCCCGCTCGACGACTGCTACGCCGGGCTCCGCTGGACGTACGACCACGCCGAGTCGTTGGGCGTCGATCCCGATCGGATCGGGATCGCCGGGGTGAGCGCCGGTGGCGGCCTCGCCGCGGCGCTGGCGCTCCTGGCGCGCGACCGCGCCGAGGTGCCGGTTGCGTTCCAGCTGCTCGAGTGCCCGATGATCGACGACCGCCAGACGACGTCGTCGAGCCGGCTCGACGGCCTCCCGATCTGGAGCCGCGAGTCGAACGAGTTCGGCTGGCGCAGCTACCTCGGCGACCTCTACGGCCGCGCCGAGCTCCCGCCGTACGCGGCCCCGGCCCGTGCACAGGACCTCGTGGGCCTCCCGCCGGCGCTGGTGATCGTCGGCGGCGCCGACGGCTTCCGCGACGAGGACGTGCACTACGCCCTCCGGCTCAACCAGTCGGGTGTGCCCACCGAGCTGCACGTGCTCCCCGGGGCACCCCACGGCGTGCAGATGTTCTTCGACTCGGTGGTCGCCCGGCGGTGGAACCAGATCGTGACCGAGTGGTTGGGGCTGCAGCTCAGCGACGCCTGACGCCTTCGAGCATGAACGCGAACAGTCGCTCGGCAGTGGCGGGATCGGGGCTGTCGTCGGCCGCGATCCGGATCGCCTGCACCATCCGCACGAGGTCGTCGATGTCGACGCGCTCGCGCACGTCGCCCGCGGCCTGCGCGCGAGCGAGCAACGCCGCCCCCGACTGACGCATCGCATCGCACGCGCTCGGTTCGCCCTCGCCGGCGTCGAGCATGGCGAGCATGGCTTCGGCCGCCAGCCCGCGACACGTGGCGGCGTGCACGAACTGCGCGTGCAGCCACTCCGCGAGCGCGTCGCCGGGCGCGTCGGACGCGAGCAGCTCGTCGGCCCGCGCCTGCAACTGCTCGACGCCGTCGCGGAACACGGCTTGCACCAGCGCCTCGCGCGTCGGGAAGTGCCGGTACAGCGTGCCGATGCCCACGCCGGCGGCGCGCGCGATCTCCTCCATCGACGCGTCCGACCCGCGGGCCGCGAACGCGACGCGGGCGGCGTCGACGATCAACGCGTGGTTGCGGACCGCATCGGCCCGCGGCTTGCGGGTCCGGGCCTCGCCGAGCTCTGTGCTGCGCACGTCTGGCGGCCTCCTGGGCAAACCGCTTGCAAACGGAGTGTACCTCCGCTTAGTATCCGGAGGCAGCGTCCGCCTCGACCACTCTACCGCCCGCGACCGTCCCCCCGCCGGTCCCTCCCCCCCAGGAGCATCCGTGGCTGCCGAATCCCCCGCTGTCAGCCCGCCGGTCGCCGCGCCGGCGGAGTACGCCAACCGAGGCTGGATCCTCGCGGTCATGTGCCTGGCCCTGGTCATGGTGGTCGCGGGCGTCTCCATGCTCGCCAACGCCATGCCGAGCATCGCCGCCGACCTCGACGCCAGCCAGTCGTCGCAGCAGTGGATCGTCGACTCCTACGCGCTCGTGCTCGCCGCGCTCCTGCTCCCCGCCGGTGCGCTCGGTGACCGGTTCGGGCGCCGCGGCGCGCTCATCGCGGGCACCGCCATCTTCGGCATCAGCGCGGCGCTGTCCGCGGCCACCACCTCGAGCGGCCAGCTCATCGTGCTGCGCGCGTTCACCGGTCTCGGCGCTGCGCTCCTCATGCCGGGCACGCTCTCGACCATCACCAGCGTCTTTCCGCCAGAGGAGCGGGCCAAGGCGGTCGGCATCTGGGCCGGCTTCGCGGGTGCGGGCGGAACCCTCGGCATCCTGGCGTCGGGCGCGCTCCTCGAGGGGTTCGCCTGGAATTCGATCTTCGTCGTCACCGCCGTGCTCGCCGCGTTGGTGTGCATCGGCGTCGTGCTGGTGGTGCCGAGCACGAGAGCGGAGGATCGGGTCGCATTCGACCCGCGTGGTTCGGTCGTGTCGGCGATCGGCATCGGACTGCTCGTGCTCGGCATCATCGAAGGTCCCGAGCGCGGTTGGACGAACCCGCTCACGGTGGCCGGTCTCGTCGGCGGCGTGGTGTTCCTCCTCACATTCGTGTGGATCGAGCTGCGCACCGACGAACCGCTGCTGGACCCGCGTCTGTTCCGGCACCGCGGGTTCGCGACCGGTTCGGCGTCGCTCTTCCTGCAGTTCTTCGCCATGTTCGGCTTCTTCTTCGTGTCGCTCCAGTTCCTGCAGCTCGTGCTCGGCTACAGCACGTTCGAGGCCGCGCTCGCGCTGCTGCCGATGAGCATCGTGATCCTGCCCATCTCCGCGTTCGCGGGCACGCTGTCCGAGCGGTACGGCCACCGGTTGGTCGGCGGTGCCGGGCTGGCGATCTCCGCCGTGGGGTTCGCGCTCTTCGCGACCCTCGGCACCGGGAGCGGGTTCTGGCCGTTCATGTTGTCGACCATCGTCATCGGCGCCGGCGCCGCGCTCGCCATGACGCCGGCCACGAACGCCATCGTCGCCTCGCTCCCCCGCGCCAAGCAGGGGTCGCGTCGGCGGTCAACGACACCGCCCGCGAGCTCGGTGCCGCGTTCGGCGTCGCCGTGCTCGGGAGCGCGTTCAACATCGGCTACCGCAACCAGATCGACACCGACCTCACGCAGTTCCCGGCCGACGTCGCCCACCAGGCACGCGAGGCGCCGGCGGTCGCGTTGCAGCTCGCGGGGCGGATCCCCGGCGGCGGCGCGCTGGCCGACGCGGCGCGAGAGGCGTTCACGACCGGGATGCGCTACTCGGTGCTCGTCGGCACCGCCCTGCTGGTCATCGGTGCGGTGTTCGTCTGGTTCCACGGCGCCTCGCGCACGGAACAGCTGGTGGAGGACGATCTCGACGCGACGGAGGAACCCGCCGCCGCGTGACGCCGGGCGACGATCTACGGTTGGCGCCGTGATCACGTCGCTGCACGCATTGATCTACTCGGACGACCCGCCGGCCACGCGCGCGTTCCTCCGCGACGTGCTCGGTTGGCCCAGTGTCGAGCATCCCGAATCCGAAGCCGGCTGGCTCATCTTCCGCAGCGGGCCGAGCGAGATCGGCGTGCACCCGACCACCATGGTCTGGGAGGGCGAGGAGCACTCGTCACCCCGCCACCACGAGCTCTCGTTGATGTGCGACGACATCGAGGCCACCCGGGCCGAGCTCGAGGCCAAGGGGGCCACGTTCACCACTCCCGTCACCGACCAGGGGTTCGGGCTCACGAGCCTGGTCGAGGTCCCGGGGGCCGACCCCATCCTGCTGTACCAGCCGAAGCACCCGACGGCGTACGACCTCTGACCCCGGTGATCACCGTCCTCGACGTCCTGGCGGTGCTCCCCGGCCGGCTGGGCGAGGTCCGCCGGAGCGTGCGCGACGACTACGCCCCGCTGGTCGAACCGTTCGGCATGCAGCTGACGCGGTGTTGGATCCACCCCGGGGTCGAGCTCGTCGACCGACCGGTCGAGCTGCTGCTGCTGTGGGACCTGCCCGACGTGGCGGCGTTCTGGCGGGCGCGGACGGTCGCGGCGCGGGATCCACGAGTGCTCGCCTTCTGGGACGGCATCACCCCGCTGCTCGCGGCCCGGGAACGCAAGGTGCTGTGCGATCCCGACGACACCACGGTGCTCCGGTGATCCGGGTCACCGCGTTCGTACACCTCCGGGCCGACGCCGACCCGGAGGTGGTCGATCGCCTCGTCGACGCCCACCGGTGCCTCGCCGACGAGGTCGACGCGGTGGCTGCCGACGCCGCACCCACCACGCCCAACTCGCACAACGCGGGCGACGTCATGTTGCTCACCGCCTACGCCGACGACGACGCGCGGCGAACGCGGGCAACGCGATCGCTACGTCACGTCGGTCGTGCAGCCACTGCTCGAGCACTGCGCGCACCACGTCGAGACCGCGCGGTACCGGCAGGGACCGGTCGAGGTCCGCGAACCGGCCTTGCGCGAAGGCATACAACGCACCCTGCTCGTGCACGTCGATCCGGTGAAAGGAGAAGCCGCCTCGGTTCGTCGGTTCGAGCACGACCTGCGCGACATGCCCCGCTACATCGACAGCATCCGGAACTCCTCGCTGAGCCGCATCGACGCCGTCGACGCATCACTCGGCCCCGCCTACACGCACGTCTGGGAGCAGGAGTTCGTCGACCTCGACGGCCTCACCGGGCCCTACATGCTCCACGCGTACCACTGGTCCCAGGTCGACCCGTGGTTCGACGCCCAGGCGCCCGGGGCGATCGTGGACCCGACGCTGGTCCACGCCGCATGCGGGCTCCGGCGCAGCATCCTCGCCCACGAGGGCTGACGGTCGACTTCGGTCGACGCGTGGCGGGCTCCGTAAGCTGCGGCCGAGCACCGGCACCGTCTGGAAGGACCCGGGGTGACGACCACCGCCGAACCCACCACATCGCCCGAATCGCCGGAACAGGCCGCGTTCCGCTCCGAGGTGCGGGCGTTCCTCGACGCCAACGCCGACCGGAAGCGGGAGACCAGTCCCTGGTCGGTCACGTTCCACACCGACGCCGATGACGCGCGCCGCGCCTTCGAGCGCGGCCGCGCCTGGCAACGCACCCGCTTCGACGCGGGCATGACCGGCTTCACGTACCCGAAGGAGCTCGGCGGCCAGGGCGGCGACGCATGGCAGGAGCGCATCTACGACGAGGAGGCCGCCGGCTACGAGGCGAGCTCGGGGTTCATCCGGTCGACCATCATGATGCTCGGCCCGACGCTCATGGCCTTCGGCACCGACGAGCAGAAGCGTGAGCTCGTGCCGCGATTGCTCTCGGGCGAGGACGCGTGGTGCCAGCTGTTCAGCGAACCCGGCGCGGGCTCCGACCTCGCCAGCCTCGGGTGCCGGGCGGTACGCGACGGCGACGACTTCGTGGTCACCGGGCAGAAGGTGTGGAACTCCGCCGCGCAGTGGTGCGACCACGGCTTCCTCCTGGTCCGGACCAACCCCGACGTGCCGAAGCACCACGGCATCACGTTCCTGCTCGTCGACATGAGGACTCCGGGCATCGAGGTGCGGCCGCTCATCCAGGCGACGGGCGCCGCGCACTTCAACGAGGTGTTCTTCGAGGAAGCGCGCATCCCGGTCGCCAACGTGCTCGGCGAGATCGACGGAGGCTGGGGCGCCGCCCGCACCGTCATGGCGAACGAGTCGGCGATGATCGGTGGCTCCGGCAGCAGCACGTTCGCCACCCTGTTGCTCCTGGCGCGCCACTTCGAGAAGACCGACGACCCCGTGATCCGCGGACGCCTCGCCGACTTCTACCGCGCGAGCGGGCCCTCGGTCTGTTGGCCGACCGCATCATGACCGCGGTGCGGAAGCGAGAGCGCCCGCCCGTCGATCCCTCGATCCTCAAGCTGTTCATCGCGCTGAACCGGGCGATCTCCGGCGATCTCGCCGCGGCGATCGCGGGGCCCGCCGCGCTCCACGGCGACGACGAGGTCAGCCGGTGGGTGGCCGCCGAGCTGCTGGGCCGGTACGGCATCTCGATCGGCGGCGGCACGAACGAGGTGCAGCGCAACAACCTCGCCGAGCGCGCGCTCGGCCTCCCCAAGGAGCCCGGGAACGACCGCTCGCTGCCGTGGAGCGAGACGCTGCGCAGCTGAACCGTTCTCCGGACCGGGATGCCACAATGCGGGGCATGAGCGAGCCGAACGATCTCCTCGACGCCGACCAGATGCTGATCGCCGACGCGATCCGCGACCTGTGCGTCGGGTTCGACGACGACTACTGGGCCCGCTGCGACCGCGAGCACGAGTTCCCGTGGGACTTCTACGCCCGCCTGGCCGAGGGGGGCTGGCTCGGTCTGGCCATCCCCGAGGAATACGGCGGCGGCGGCCGCGGCATCACCGACGCCGCGGTCATGCTGCACGAGATCGCGCGGAGCGGCGCGGCGATGAACGGCTGCTCGGCCGTGCACCTCACCGTGTTCGGGCTCAACCCGGTGGTGAAGTTCGGCACCGACCGCCTCAAGGACACGTTCCTCCCCCGCGCCGCGGCCGGCGACCTGCACGTGGCGTTCGGGGTCACCGAACCCGACGCCGGCACCGACACCGGCCGCATCTCGACGCGCGCCGAGCCCGACGGCAACGGCGGCTGGAAGATCCACGGGAGGAAGATCTGGACGACCAAGGCCCTCGAGTCCGAGGTGGTCCTGCTCATCGCCCGCACCGGCGAGAAGGACAGCGGGCTGCTCGGCCTCAGCCTGTTCCTCGCCGACCTCGATCCCGACTACGTCGACATCCGGGCCATCCCCAAGGTCGGGCGCAACGCGGTCGCGTCGTGCGAGGTCGCGTACGACGGGCTCCCGGTCGAGTCGTGGCGCCTCCTCGGCGAGGAGAACCAGGGGTTCAAGCTCCTCCTCCACGGCCTCAACCCCGAGCGCGTCCTCCTGGCCTCCGAGGCGTGCGGCATCGGCGAGGTCGCGCTCGACCGCGCGATCACCTACGCCAAGGAACGGATCGTGTTCGACCGGCCCATCGGGGCCAATCAGGCGATCAGCCACCCGATCGCGCACGCGCACGCGCAGCTGCGCGCCGCGTGGATGATGGCGCTGCACGCCGGGCGTCGGTACGACGCCGGGCTCGAGTGCGGCGAGGCCGCCAACACCGCCAAGTACCTCGCCGCCGAAGCGTCGTTCTACGCCGCCGACCGCGCCGTCCAGACCCTGGGTGGCATGGGGTACGCGAGCGAGTACCACGTGGAGCGGTACTGGCGCGAGGCGCGCCTCCAGCGCATCGCGCCGGTCACGCAGGAGATGACGCTCAACTACCTGGCGCAGAACGTGCTCGGCCTGCCCCGCAGCTACTGAGAGGACCGGACCTCCATGCCCGACGACTTCGACGCGATCGACTTCTTCCGCGACGACTCGCTCATCGCCGACCCGTACCCGTACTTCGACGATCTCCGCGGGCAGTGCCCCGTCCGGCGCGAATCGCACCACGACGTGGTCATGGTCACCGGCTACGACGAAGCGGTCGCGGTCTACAACGACACTGCCACCTTCTCGTCGTGCAACTGCGTGACCGGACCGTTCCCCGGGTTCCCGGTCGCGCTCGAGGGCGACGACGTGAGCGACCTCATCGAGCAGCACCGCGACTCGCTCCCGATGAGCGACCAGATCATCACCTTCGACCCGCCCCGGCACACGGACCACCGTGCCCTGTTGATGCGCCTGATCACGCCGAAGCGCCTCAGCGAGAACGAAGAGTTCATGTGGCGTCTCGCCGACCGCCAGATCGACCAGTTCCTCGCGCACGGCAGCTGCGAGTTCATCAAGGAGTTCGCCAGCCCGTTCGCGATGTTGGTGATCGCCGACCTCCTCGGCGTCCCCGAATCGGATCACGAGCTGTTCGTCACCATGCTCCAGCGCGACTCGGACCACGCCCTCGGCAGCACCGGCGACGACACCCTGGCCCTCAACCCGCTCGAGTTCCTCTACCAGCAGTTCACCCGGTACGTCGAGGAGCGCCGGCTCGAGCCGCGCGACGACGTGCTCACCGGGCTGGCGTCGGCGACCTTCCCCGACGGCTCGACGCCCGAGCCCATCGAGGTCGCCCGCCTCGCGTCCAACCTGTTCGCCGCGGGCCAGGAGACCACCGTGCGCCTCCTCGGTGCCGCACTGCAGCTGATCGGCGAGCGCCCCGAGCTGCAGCAGCTCCTGCGCGACGAGCAGCGGCGGATCCCGAACTTCGTCGAGGAGACACTGCGCATCGAGAGCCCGGTCAAGGGCGACTTCCGACTGTCACGCGTGCCGACGACGGTCGGCGGCGTGGACCTCCCCGCCGGAACGACGGTCATGGTGCTGAACGGCGCGGCCAACCGCGACCCGGACCGGTTCGAGCACCCCGACACCTTCGACGTCGACCGCGGCAACGCCCGTCAGCACCTCTCGTTCGGGCGGGGCGTCCACACCTGTCCGGGCGCGCCGCTCGCGGGCCGAGGGCCGGGTGAGCATCGAGCGCCTGCTCGACCGCATGCACGACATCCGGATCTCCGAGTCGGCGCACGGACCGGCGGGCGACCGGCGTTACGAGTACGTGCCCACCTACATCCTGCGCGGGCTCACCCGCCTCCAGCTGGAGTTCACGCCGGTCGACGCGCCGGCACGCCGGTGAGGCGGCGGTCGACCCCGACGATCAGAGCGACAGGATCGACACGCCGGCGGTGCCCGGCGCGCCGTAGAGCTGGGTGTACCCGACCTTCGGGTCGCCCGGCACCTGCCGGTCGCCCGCCTGGCCGCGGAGCTGCCGCACGACCTCGTGGATCTGGCGGAGCCCCGACGCGCCGATCGGTTCGCCGTTGGCGATGAGCCCACCGTCGGTGTTCACCGGCAGCGGACCGTCGATCTCCGTGGCTCCGTCGGCGATCAGCGCCTCCTGCTCGCCGTCGGCACAGAAGCCGTTCTCGGCCAGGTGGATGACCTCGGCACCGGCGTCGGTGTCCTGGAGCTGGATCACGTCGACGTCCTCGGGCCCGATGCCCGCCATCTCGTACGCCTGACGCGACGCGTCGACCGTCGGCCCGGTCGTCTGCTCGATCGGGAGCCACGGGCTGTGCACCTCGAACGCGCCCAACCGGCGCGTGCGCACCGTCGTCGCCCGCAGGTAGACCGGCGTGTCGGTGTAGCGGTGCGCGTGCTCGGCCTTGCACAACACCACCGCCGCCGCGCCCTCGTCGGGGCTGCAGAACATGTACTGCGTGAGCGGGTAGTTGAGCATGGTCGACCCGAGGATCTCCTCCTCCGACAGCGGCTTGCGCCGGAAGGCGTTCGGGTTGCGCGCCCCGTTGCGGTAGTTCTTCGCCGCGACCTTGGCCAGCGTCGAGTGCGAGATGCCGTGATCGGTCATGTACTTGTTGATCTTCATGCCGAAGAACTTCGTGGTGACGAATTGCCCGACGTCGCCGTACCACGACGGGCACGCGTAGAGCCGCGGGTCGGCACCAAAGGCCCCCGGCGGGTGCTTGTCCATCCCCACCGCGATACCGAGGTCGTGGTCGCCGAGCCGGATGGTGTTGGCCGCCAGCGTGAGCGCACTCGCCGCGGTCGCGCACCCGTTGTAGACGTCGGTGAACGGAATGCCGGTGAGACCCAGCAGCGCGACGACCGCGTCGGGGTTGTCGATCTCGTAGCTGCCGGCGAACGCGAACTGGATGTCGCCCCAGCTCACCCCGGCGTCGGCGAGCGCGTTGCGGATGGCGACCGCACCCATCTCGATGCCGGTCGTGTCCCCGAAGCGGCCGAACGGGTGCAGTCCCACTCCGACGATGGCGACGTCCATGGCCATGTGCTCTCCTCTGCTCAGGCGACCGGTCGGAACGCGAACGTCACGACCTCGTTGCCGTCGTCGTCGGTCCGGAACGGCACGATGACGAGCTCCATCTCCATGCCGTTGGCGAGTCGTTCGGGATCGCATTCGGTGAGGCGCGACTCCACCTTCACCTCACCGGGCAGCTCGACGTACCCGACCCCGAACGGGACGAAGCCCTTTCCCGTGGGACCTGCGTACGGCGGTGGCGGGGGGAAGGACTGCGTGGTCCAGGCCCAGAGCGTGCCCCGTCGCGCGAGCAGCGCCTCCTCCATGGCCGTCGACGCGCAGCGCGGGCACGAGTCCTGGGCGGGGAAGGTGACCATGCCGCACGACCCGCACCGGCTCCCGATCAACTGCGGTTCGTCGGCGGGCCAGGTGAAGATGCCTTCCGCCACCGGGACTTGCGCCATCAGGTCTCCGTTCGTCGATCCGCGGCCCACGCTACCGGGGTACCGTCCGCGGCATGCAGTTGCACCACGTCGTCCTGTACGTGCGCGACGCCGAGCGGAGCCTGCGGTTCTACCGCGACGGTCTCCGGTTGCAGGTCCTCCACGACCTCGAGTCGGAGAACGACTGGCCGGCGCTCCTCGGGGTCGAGTCAACCGTCCTGCGTGCCGTCATCCTCGGCGACCCCGACGACCCCGACGTCGGGCAGGTCGAGCTGTTGACGCTCGCGCACCCGGTGCCCGACGCCCCACCACCGACGGCGCCCACGGTCGGCTCGGTGATGCTCTCGTTCCACGTCCACCTCGACTCGGTGCTGCCGATGCTGCTCGAGGCCGGCGCGACCGAGTTCGGCCGGGTGACGCTGCGCGACGGGACGCGAGTCGTGACCGTCCGCGATCCCGACGGGTTCGTGGTGGAGCTGCTCGACACCGTGGCGCGCTCCTAGAACCGGATCCGGATCCGGTCGTAGGCGCGGGCGAAGGTCGCCGGGACGATCCGCGGCTCGTCGGGATCGACCAGCTCCCACTCGGGGACGCGGCGCAGCAGCTCCTCGAACATCACCCGCAGCTCGAGCCGGGCCAGCCACGCGCCCAGGCAGAAGTGCGTGCCGAACCCGAACGCGACGTGGCGATTGTCGGGCCGGGTCACGTCGAGTCGGTCGGGGTCGGTGAAGGCGCGGGGATCGCGGTTGGCCGCCGCGTACATCAGCACCACCTGGTCGCCTTCGCGCAGTGTCTGTCCGTGCAGCTCGTGCTCCTCGGTGACGGTGCGCCGCATGTTGAGGATCGGCGACACCCAGCGGATGAACTCCTCCACCGCGGTGGTGGCGAGCAGCTCGGGCCGCTCCGCGAGCAGGCGCCGCTGGTCGGGCTGGAGCGCCAGGTCACGGATCATCGTCCCGATGACGGTGCGGGTGGTCTCGGCACCCCCGTCGAGCAGCAGCAACGCCTCCTCGAGCACCTGCCCGTTCTCCCACCCCTGCGCGATCCACAGGGAGAGGAGGTCGTCCTGCGGCTCCTGCCGGCGCGCCTCGATCACCTCGGTGGTCTGGGCGAAGAAGTCGACCATGACGGGCACGACGTCGGGGTGGGACACGTACGGCGGGCCGTCGACCATGTTCAGGCCGCCGAGCGTCATCGTGCGTTCCGACCAGTGCCGCAGCAGCTCCCACATGTCGCGGGGGTAGCCGAGCAGGTCGCCGATCATGATCGCGGGCAGACGCGACGCGATGGCCTCGACCACCTCGCACTCCCCGAGCTCCACGACCGGGTCGAGGATCTCGGTGACGATCTCGCGCACGTGGTCCTCGTGGCCGCGGACCCCGCCGGGGTTGAAGCGCCGCGACACGAGGTTGCGCTGCTGCTGGTGCGCGGGGTCGTCCATGTTGATCATGGAGCGGTCGGCGCTCTGGTCGATGTGCGGGCGCGAGCCCGCGGACGACGAGTAGCGCGCGCCGTTCTTCTCGATCGCCATGACGTCGTCGTACCGGGAGACCACCCAGAGCTGCTGCACCGGATCCCAGAAGACCGGTGCTTCGTCGCGCAGCCAGCGATAGGCCTCCCACGGGTCGACGTAGAACTGCGGGTCGAGGACGTTCACGGCGGGGGCCTGGGTCGAGGTCATCGTTCTCCGGTTCCGTCAGGTGGTCGATCGCAAGGGGGCCAGCGCCTCGACGTCCTCGGGGGTCATCGGGCGCAGCTCCTCACCCTTCGTGGGGCGCCACGACACCGCCGGTGCGTCCCACCCTTCGCGCCGCAGCCGGGTCTTGTCGACCTTCATGCTCGCCAGCTTCGGGAGCTCGGTGTCGACCCGCACGAAGCTCGGCACCCACTTCGGACCGAGATCGGGTTGCCCGGCCACGAACTCGTCGAACGCGGCGGTGTCGAACGCGGCAGGGTCGTCGACCTCGATCGCCACCATCACGCGGTCGCCGACCGGGTCGTCGGGCACCGCGTACACGGCTGCCGAGCGGACGCCCGGCGCGCGCAGCACGATCCGCTCGACCGGGGCGGCCGCGAAGTTCTCACCGTCGACCCGCAACCACTCGTTCGAGCGTCCGGCGAAGAAGAACCACCCGTCGGCGTCGCGGTAGGCGAGGTCGCCCGACCAGTAGATGCCGTCTCGGACCTTCGACGCGCTGGCTTCGAGGTTGCGGTAGTAGCCCTCGAAGGTGTCGGCGGGTTCGAGGTTGACGATCTCCCCCACCGCGGCGTCGGCATTGAGCAGCCGGCCCGACGTGTCGAACTCGGCCCGCGGGCACTCGCGTCCGGTCTCGGGGTCGAACACCGCGATGTTCGCGTCGGCGCTGCCGAGCGCACCGGGCGGCATCGTGGCGTCGCGGCGGATGATGATCAGGCCCTCGGTCGAGCCGTAGCTGTCGCGCACGACGCACTGGAACCGGGCCGCGAACTCGCGGATGTCGGGCTCGGAAGCCTCGTTGCCGAACGCGAACTCCAGCGGCGACGACGCGTCGTCGGGTGACGGTGGCACCGCCAGGATGTAGTTGAGGACCTTGCCCGTATAGGCGAGCATCGTGGCGCCCATGCGGCGGATGTCGGGCATGGCGCGCGAGGCCGAGAACCGCGCCCGGCTGCCGAACGGCACGTTCGCCTGCAGCGCGCTGGCCAGCCCGGTGAACAACGAGCTGCTGTGGAAGAACGGGAGCGGCGCGTAGACGGCGGAACCGGGACCGAGCTGGGCGACGCCCTTCACGTGGATGCCTGTGCGGGCGAACCGGCCCTGGGTGCAGCGCACCGCCTTCGGGAACGCGGTGGAGCCGGAGGTGAAGATCAGGAGGTAGAGGTCGTCGGGCTCGGCGTCCGGACGCGCGACCTCGGCATCGACCCCGTCGAGCAGCTGCGCGTAGGCGTCGGTGCCGGTCGTGAGCACCCGGTCGGCGGGGACCCGGCTCGGTGCCGCGGCGAGGAGCCCGGCGTAGCTGTCCGACGTGACGAGCAGTTGGCAGTCGGTGTGGTCGACGAGCCGGGCGAGCTCGGCGCCCCGGTACGTCGCATTGATGCCGACGACCACCGATCGGGTGATCGCGGCGGCTCCCAACCAGAACAGGTACTCGGCGGTGTTGTCGAGGAGCACGCCGATGTGCGGCGGCCCCGCGGGATCACGGAGCTGCTCCCACCGCGCGGCGCGACGCAGGGACTCCGCGGCGAGCTCCCGGAACGTGTACGAGCGGTCCTCGAAGTGCGCCGCGATCGAGTCGCTGTCCGCGTTGCGCAGGAACAGCTCGGCCGCGGTCACGGCGGCATTCTGCGCGCTCGGGTAGCGCGCCGTCAACACGCATGTGGGCCCGTCAGCGCGGTTGATCGCCGGCGAGCGTGATCCGGTGCATCACGCGCGTGTACCCGTGGTAGTCGTTGATCGGGTTGTGCATCGCGCAGCGGTTGTCCCAGAGCGCGAGCGAGCCGACCTGCCACCGGAACCGGCACGTGAGCTCGGGCCGGGTCGAGTGGGCGAAGAGGTACTCGAGCAACGGACGGCTCTCCGCCTCGGTCATGTCGACGAACGACGCCGTGTGTGCAGGGTTCACGTACAGCGCCGGGCGCCCGGTCTCCGGGTGCGTCCGCACGACGGGGTGCTCGGACAGGTACTGCTGCTCGTCGTCGTTGCCGTTCTCGCGGATGCGGTCCTCGCGCGTCTTCGACACGTCGGCCAGCGCCGAGCTGTTGACCGCCCGCATCCCCGTGAGCAGGCGTCGCATCCCGGGTGAGAGCGTCTCGTACGCGCTGTACATGTTCGCGAACATCGTGTCGCCGCCCCGGGGCGGCACTTCGCGCGCGAGCAGCATGGTCGCCATCGGCGGCTGCTCGAGGTACACGGTGTCGCTGTGCCAGATCCCACCGAAGTTCACCGTCTCGTGCGGGAGCTTGGTGACGGCGATGATCTCGGGGTGGTCGTCGAAGCCCTTCACGAACGGATACTCGACCGGCTTCCCGATGCGGTGGGCGAACGCCAGGAACTCGTCGGGTCCGAGGAACTGGTCCCGGAAGAACACGACGAGGTGCTCCAGCCACGCCCGCCGGATCTCGGCGACGACGTCGTCGCTGAGCTCTCCGGTCAGGTCGACCCCGGAGATCTCCGCGCCCAGCGCCCCGGCGATGGGCTCCACGCGGAGGGCGCGAGGGCCACCCGGCGCGTCCTGCGGGTCGGGAGGGAGGTGGGTGACGGACATCGTCGTGGCTTCCGGTGCGCGGAACGCGGGCCTCGCTCGCCCACATGGTCGGCGTTTCCGCCGGCGGGATATCGTATCAAACTCTTCTCGCGGCCTCGGAGGGCGCATGACAGGGTCCGACACCGATGCGGTCCTGGTCGAGGTCGACGGCCCGGTGCGGCTCGTCACCCTCAACCGGCCCGACACCCTCAACGCCACCGACGCCGAGCTCCACCACGCGATCCCCGCGGCCTGGGCCGAGCTCGCCACGGACAGGGACGCCCGCGCCATCGTCCTCACCGGTGCCGGCACCGCGTTCAGCGCCGGCGGCAGCTTCGGTCTGCTGCAGGAGATGGTCGACGACCTCGACGTGCGCACCGCGATCATGGACGAGGCCAAGACCCTGGTGCGGTCGATGCTGGCGATCGAGATCCCGATCATCGCCGCGGTGAACGGCCCCGCGGTGGGGCTCGGCTGCAGCCTGGCCTCGCTCTGCGACCTCGTGCTGATCGCCGAGGATGCCTACCTGATGGATCCGCACGTCGCGCTCGGCCTCGTCGCCGCCGATGGCGGGGCGATCGCGTGGCCGTTCCTCACCGGGCTGCTGCGCGCCAAGGAGCACCTGTTCCTCGGCTCGCGCATCTCCGCGGCGGAGGCGGTGGAAGCGGGCCTTGCCTCGCGCATCTCCGCCGATCCGGTGGCCGACGCGATGGAGCTCGCCCACCGCATCGCGAAGTTGCCGCCGCAGTCGGTGCTGGAGACCAAGCGGATCCTCAACTCGGGGCTGCGCACGGCGGTGGAGCAGCTGCTCGACGACGGCATCGCGGCCGAGACGCGGTCGTTCGACACCCCGGAGTTCCAGGCGAACCTGGCGAGGGCGGCGCGCGGAAAACGCGGCTGAAGCGGTCGTCCCCCCGTCAGACCGGTGGTACGCCGTGGAGGCGGTCGCTGAACGTGCGGTCCTTGCCTCCGGCGAGCGCGAGTCGTGCGACGAGGTCGGCACGCAGGTCGGCGGGCTCGACGATGGCGTCGATCACCAGCTCCGACGCCAGCCGCAGGAGGTCGACGTCGGCAGCGAACTCGGCCCGCCGTTCGTCGACGAACTGCGCGCGCTCTTCGGCATCCTCGATGGCCGCGATCTTGTTGGCGTAGACCGCGTTGATGGCGGCCTCCGGGCCCATCACCGCGATCCGCGCGGTCGGCAGCGCGACACACGCGTCGGACCCGAACGCGGGCCCCGCGAAGGCGTAGAGACCGGCGCCGTAGGCCTTGCGCACGATCACCGAGACCTTGGGCACCGTGGCCTCCGACACCGCGGTGATCATCTTGGCGCCGTGGCGGATGATCCCCTGGCGCTCGACCTCGGTGCCGACCATGAAGCCGGGAACGTCGGCCAGGAACACCAACGGGATGCCGTACGCGTCGCAGCACCAGATGAAGCGCGCGGCCTTGTCGGAGGAGTCGACGAAGAGGGCGCCACCCTTGTGCATCGAGTTGCTGGCGACCACGCCGACCGGCCGCCCGTCGAGCAGCGCGAAGCCCACGATCAGCTCGGGCGCGAACAGGGGCTTCACCTCGAAGAAGCTGTCGGCGTCGACGACGCCGTCGATGAGGTGGTGCATGTCGAACGCGATGCTCTCGTCGGGCGGCACGAGGTCGTCGGTCAGCGTCCGCGCCGGCTGCTCCGCCGCGTAGGTCGGGAGCGGAGTGCGCCAGCTCTGCGGCATGTAGGCGAAGTACGCACGGGCCTGCGCGATCGCGTCGGCGTCGTCCGTGGCCAGGTTGTCGCCACTGCCCGACACGGTCGCGTGCATCCGGGCGCCGCCCATCTCCTCCAGCGTGGTGTGCTCCCCGACGACCATCTCGACCATCCGCGGTGAACCGAGGTACATGGACGCGTTGCCCTCGACCATGAACACGACGTCGCAGAACGCGGGGATGTACGCGCCGCCCGCCGCCGACGGACCGAACAGGCAACAGATCTGCGGCACGCGTCCGGAGAGACGGTTCTGGTTGTAGAAGATGCGCCCGGCGCCGCGCCGGCCGGGGAACAGCTCGACCTGGTCGGTGAGCCGGGCACCGGCGGAGTCGACGAGCCAGAACACCGGGACCTCGTGCTCCAGCGTGTACTCGGTGAGCCGCACGATCTTCTCGACCGTGCGCGCCCCCCACGACCCTGCTTTGACCGTGGAGTCGTTGGCCATGACGCACACCGGCCGGCCCTCGATCGTGCCGACGCCGGTGATGACGCCGTCGGCGGGCAGGTCACCCGCGAGCGCGTTGGCGAGGAGCGCGTTCTCCACGAACGAGCCGTCGTCGAGCAGCAACGCCAGGCGGTCGCGCACGAACAGCTTCTGCTGACGTTCGAGCTTCGCCGCCTCCTTCTCGAGGTTGCCCCGGAGGGCCCGGGCGGCGGCGGCACGGATCTCGTCGCTCATGCGCCCCTGACCCCCTCGACCCCGCGGTGACGTTCTAAGGTACCGGGCGGCGGCCTGTACCGATTGGTACAAGGAGGCCGGAAGAAAATATTGTATCGAGGTGCCCGGGAGGCAGACCCGGGACTGGGGGGACCGTTGAAGATCTCACGAGTGCTTGTGATCACCGTCGCGATCGTCGTGGGGCTGATCGCCTCGACGTTCGCGGTGGCGGGCGCGCAGGGCGCCAAGCCCAAGGCCGACGACGTCGGCATCACCGACTCCGAGATCCGGGTGGCGGTGATCGCCGACGTCGACACCCCGGTCCAGCCGGGCCTGTTCCAAGCCTCGGTCGACGCCATGCGGGCGTGGGCGAAGGTCGTGAACAAGGACGGCGGGATCGCGGGCCGCGACGTCGTGATCGACTTCATCGACTCGAAGCTGAACCCCAACGAGACGCGCAACGCCGTCATCAAGGCGTGCGCCGACGACTTCGCCATGGTCGGGGGCGAGGCACTGTTCCTCAACAACGTCGACGACATGGTCGCGTGCAAGAACAAGGCAGGGGCGGCGATCGGCATCCCCGACATGCCGGGGAACGCGCTCGACAACGCGCAGGCATGCTCACCGGTCACCTACGTCCTCAACGGCCGCGGGTCGTACTGCGAGACCAAGAACGACCACCCGCAGACGTACACCACGCTGCAGGGCGACTACCTCTACTACCTGAAGAACAACAAGGATCTCCACGGCATCTGGACCATCCCGGCCGACCTCGCGTCCACCAAGAACGCGGTGATCCCGACCGCGACGGCGGGCGTCGACCTGGGGATCAAGAAGGACGGGGACGGCTTCTACGAGATCTTCTCCCGCGACCCGCAGAGCGCGATGACACCCATCGTGCAAGCCATCAAGCAGAACAACTCCAACTTCGCGTACAACGGCGGCAACAAGATGGCCGACCTGCGCAAGGAGGCCACCCTCCAGGGGGTCACGTCGGTGAAGGTCTGGGCCTGCAACCAGGCCTGTTACGACAACCTTCTCATCGAGCAGGGGGGCGCCGACGTCGACGACACGCAGATCGTGCTGACGACGCTGCCCTTCTACTCGGAGTACAAGCAGAACCCGACGCTGAAGAAGCTGGTCTCGGCGGTCGGCGGCATCGAGAAGGTCGACTTCAACGCGGTGTCGTCCTGGCTCGGGGCGCTGCTCTTCCAGGACGCGGCGACGAAGGCCGCCGCCAGCGGCACCCTCACCCGGCAGTCGCTGTTCGACGCGTTGAAGACGGAGAACAAGTTCGACGCCGGCGGCATCACCGGTCCCGTCGACTACGGCAACCGCGGCGCTCCCGCGTGCATCGTGATGACGCAGATCAAGAACGGCAAGTTCGTGCGCACCTATCCCAAGAAGCCCGGGACCTTCGACTGCAACAAGAAGAACCTGGTCGAGCTGAAGCTGGACCTCAGCTAGGTCCCGCACTCCGGCGTGGCGACGGGGTCCGGTCCGCTCAGTCGGGCCGGACCCCGAACGCGCTGCACGCCATCGCGAACATCGCGTACGAGCCCACGGTGAAGACGAGGTCCATGAGCTGACGGTCGTCGAACCGGGTGGCGAGCTGGGTCCAGGTCGCGTCGGTGATCGTCCACGCCGCGAGCAGCTCGTCGGCCGCCCGGACGACGGCGGCGTCCTCGGGCGTCCAGCCGGCGGCATCGGGGCCGTCGGTGGTCCGGGCGATGTCGGCCTCGTCGATGCCCTCGCGCCGGGCGAGCTTCTCGTGCTGCACGCGCTCGAAGGAGCTGCCGCACACCGCGGCCGTGCGCAGGATCAGGAGCTCCCGGACCCGCGGGGACAACGTCGACTCGAACAACAGGTGACGGTTGAACCCGAGGAAGGCGCGCGCCAGGTCGGGGTGGCGGGCCAGGGTGTCGAGCGGCGCCGGCACGTCGGTGGCGTCGGGACGCACCCAGCCCTGCAGCGCGGCACGGGCGTCGTCGGGGAGGGCTCCGGGAGCGAGCGGTCCGATGCGCGGCATCACGTGAGCTTCGGGACGAGCACCGGGAGGTCGGCCGAGGTCAGGATGCCGGGTGGGGAGGCGCACACCGCGGCGACCGCGTTCACCGCGGGATGGGCGGTGAGCCCCGGGGTCATCGCGCCGAGCTCTTCGATGGTGACCGGGAAGGCGATGTCGACCTTCAGGGGCGTGTCGCCCTCCACGGACACGCGCCATCCGGTCTCCCCGAGGTCCCAGTCGGCGTCGATCGCATCGGTGCAGTACCACGTGGCGCGGAACACCAGGCGCGGGACGTCGCCCGACAACGCCTCCACGATCGTGCGCTGGGCGGCGATGCAGCCCTCGTCGATGTCGCCCGCCGCGATCGTGACCGGCCCGGTCGTCACCGCGACCTCGGTCCGGGCCTCGACCCGGTCGATCGGGATGCCGACCCGCTCGGCCAGCGCCTCGAGCGCGGGACCGAAGCTCGTGCGCATGTGCTCGGCCCGCCGGGCGTCGACGGCCGCCGGGCGTCGCCCCATCCCCATCACCTCGAACAGCAGCTGCGGGGAGTCGCGCTGCGACATGTTGGCGAACTCCTCGATGACGACCCGGTCGATCGAGCGCTCCAGGAGCAGCAGCGCGATGGGCATGACGTCGCTGATGAAGCCGGGACTGCTCCCGGTCGCGAAGAGCGACGAGCCACCTTCGCGGCAGGCCGCCTCCAACTGGTCGATGGTGGTCGCCGGCAGGGCACGTCGGGCGTGCGGGAGCTCGGCGCAGACGCTCACCACGTTCTTGCCCGAGGCGAGGAGCCGGCACAGCTCGTCGACGTCGAGGCGCTTCGGCATGTGGAGGACGCAGTCGGCGTCGAGCGCGACCAGCGCGTCGACGTCGTCGGTGGCCGCCACCCCGACCGGGTCGGTTCCCGCGAGCTCTCCGGCGTCGACGCCGACCTTGTCGGCGCCGTAGACGCGCACGCCGACGACCTCGAGATCGGGATGCGCGATCGACGCCGCCAGCGACCGTCGACCGATGTTGCCGGTCGCCCATTGGATGACTCGATACTGCACCGGAACCCCCCGAGAGCCGCTTGATATCGTCGTTCCGCACCGAACGTACCGCCCGGGGGGCACCCAGCACGTGGAGACGACGGAGTTCCGCACCCGGCTGGTCCGTTGGCTCGACGACCACGCGGCCGAGCTCGCCCCGCCGTTCCTCGGCGCGGGCACACTCGACGAGCAGATGACCCAGCTCGCCCGGGTGAAGCGCGCGCTCTTCGACGACGACTGGATGCGGTGGGGATGGCCGGAGTCGGTGGGCGGTCTCGGCGGACCCTCGATCCTGCGCGCCGTGCTCGGCGAGGAGATCACCCGTCGCGACCTGGTGGTGCCGGGCTTCTTCTCGATGACCGAGGTCCTCGCGCCCACGCTGGCCGAGTTCGCGTCGCCGGAGCTGGCCCGGGAGGAGATCCCCAAGCTGCTCAGCGGCGAGGCCATGTGGTGTCAGGGGTTCTCCGAACCCGGGACCGGGAGCGACCTCTCCTCGTTGTCCTGCCGGGCCACGGCGCGCGACGACCACTGGGTGGTCAACGGTCAGAAGCTGTGGACCAGCCTCGCCCAGTACTCGTCCCGCTGTGTGCTCCTCACCCGCACCGGTCCGCCGGGATCCGCGCACCGCGGGATCACGGCGTTCTTCGTCGACGTCGACACGCCCGGCATCACCGTGCGCCCGATCGAGGTGATGAGCGGCACCCTGGAATTCACCGAGGTGTTCTTCGACGACGTCGTCGTCCCCGGCGACCGTCTGCTCGGTGAGGTGAACGGCGGGTGGGCCGTGGCCATGAACATCCTGCCGTTCGAACGGTCCACGAGCTTCTGGCACCGCACCGCGTTCCTCGCCAGCCGCATGCAGCAGCTCGTCGAGTGGGCGCCCGACGACGTGCACAGCGCGACGGTGGTGGGCGAGGCGTTCCAGCACCTCTACGCGATGCGGGCGCGCTCGCGGCTCACCCAGTACCGGCTGGCCGAGACCGGCATCATCGGCGCCGAGACGTCGGTCGACAAGATCCTGGTGGCCACCGCCGAGCAGGAGGTCTTCGACGCCGCGCGTGAGCTCCTCCCCGGGCTGGTCGAGCTCGACGACACCGTCGACGGTGAGCGCTGGCGGCACGACTACCTGTACTCGCGCGCGGCCACCATCTACGGCGGCTCCGCCGAGATCCAGCGCAACATCGTCGCCCGGCGCCTGCTCGACCTCGGACCGGAGACGTAGATGGAGATGCAGTGGAGGCGTGGCCGGATGGCCGGGACGCCGCAACGGAATCGACCCTTGTACATGGAGATGCAGTGGAGGCGTGGCCGGATGGCCGGGACGCCGCAACGGAATCGACGCTCGTAGATGGAGGCGGACGAGCTCGAGCTCCTCGACCGGACCGTGCGCCACGCGCTCGGGTCGGAAGCCGACGCCGACGACGCCCTCGAGGCGATCGGGTGGTCCGACGTGCTCGCGGCCGAACCCCACGAGGCGGTGTCGGTGGTGTTCGGCGCGCTCGGCGACCTGCACGCGGTCACGTCGGCGCTCGACGACGTGATGCTCGAAGGCCTCGGTGCCCCTGCCGCACTCGGTGGCGCGCTCGCGCTCCCGGCCTTCGGAGAGTGGGAGCCGCCCGGAAGGCTCGACGGTGGAACGCTCGCCATCGACGGGCTCACGTTCGCACGCGCCGCACGCCGCGACACCGTCGCGGTGCCCGCCGCGACGGTGAGCGCGTCGTCCTCGCGTTCGTGCCCGCCGACGCGATGGAGCGCACGGTCGTCCACGGCCTGGCCCCGGAGCTCGGGATGGCGCGTCTCCACGCCGACGAAGCGCGGGCGACCACCACCGAGAGCCTCGACCCCGCCGCGTGGGACGACGCGCTGGTCGCCGGTCGCCGGGCGCTGGCGACCGAGCTCGTCGCTGCCGGGCGCGCCATGCTTCGGCTCGCACGCGAGCACGCGCTCGACGCGCGAGCAGTTCGGGCGACCGATCGGGCAGTTCCAGGCCGTCCGTCACCGCCTGGCCGAGACCTACGTGGCCCTCGAGGCCGCCGATGCGGCCGTCGTCTCCGCCTGGGACGCGCCCGGCCCGATGACCGCGATGCTCGCCAAGTCCCTCGCCGGCCGGGGTGCCACGCGTCGCGGCCATGCACTGCCAGCAGGTGCTGGCCGGGATCGGGTTCACCACCGAGCACCCGTTGCACCACTACGTCAAGCGGGTCGCGGTGCTCGACGGGCTGCTGGGTCGTCCCGGCGCCTTCCCCGCGAGGTGGGCGCCTCGCTCCTGGCCACGCGGGCGCTGCCCGCCCTGCTCGACCTGTAGGGGGTGCGGACGGTGCGCACGCTGCCCGACGTCCTGCGCGCCCGCGCCGCGAGCGACGGCGACCGCGGCGCCCTCGACTTCGAGGACCGCACGTTCACCTTCGCCGATCTCGACGCCCGGGCCGACGACTGGGCCGCGACGCTGGCCGCGGCCGGCGTCGAGCGCGGGTGCCGTGCTCGCGCTGATGTCGGCGAACCGGCCGGAGTTCGTGGTCGCGGTGTACGGGGCCCTGCGCCTCGGCGCCGCCGTCGTGATGATCAGCCCGGCGTGGAAGGCCGCCGAGGTGCGGCACGCGTGCGCGATCGTGGCGCCCGGGTTCGTGCTCGGCGACGAGGCCGGGTACGCGGCGCTCACCGACGCGCTCGCCGTCGACCGGTGCCCGCAGGCTCGACGCCCCGGTGCCGGTGATCGAGCCCGGTGCGACCGCGGTCCGTCGCCGACGATCCCGACGCCGACGCGGTGCTCGTGTTCAGCTCGGGGACGACCGGCTTCCCGAAGGCCGTGCGCCACACGCACCGCTCGCTCGGGCCACGCGGTCGCGCACTGGATGCGCCGCGCTCGGGCTCACCGACCGAGACCGCTTCCAGGTCGCGACGCCGCCGTCGCACATCCTCGGGCTGCTCAACCTGCTGACCGCGGTCGCGGCGGGCGCGCGCGTCCGCCTGCACCCGCGCTTCGACCTCGACGAGGTGCTGCGCGCGCATCGAGCGCGAGCGCATGACGCTCGAGATGGCGGTGGCACCGATCGCGCTCGGCATGGCGAACCACCCGCACCTGGAGGACTTCGACCTGTCGTCGCTGCGCTACATCATGTGGGGCGCGACGCCCGGTGACCGAGGAGCGTCGCGCGCACGGTCACCGCGCGCACCGGCGTGCGGTGGCTGCCCGCCTACGGCGCGAGTGAGGTGCCGGTGATCACCGCGCAACCCGGTGCAGCGACCCCGACCGGTGGCGGCTCGACTCGCGCCGGCCTCGCCGCGCGCCGGGTGTCGAGCTCCGCGTCGCCGATCCTCGAGACCGGCGCGGTCGCTCGACCCGGGTGACGATCGGCGAGATCCAGGTGCGGAGCCCGTCGGTCATGGCCGGCTACCTCCCCGACGTCCGAGACGCCGAGCGCGTTCGCACGACGGCTGGTACCGCACCGGCGACGTCGGCTGGATCGAGCCCGAGGGCTGGGTGCACCTCACCGACCGGCTCAAGGAGATGATCAAGGTGCAGCGGCTTCCAGGTCGCGCCGGCCGAGATCGAAGCGGTGCTCCACGCCCACGCGCGCGTCCTCGACTGCGCCGTCTTCGGGGTCGACGATCCGGAGCTCGGCGAAGTGCCGCGTCGCCGCGGTCGCGCTGGAGCCGGCCGCGGCGGTGACGCCCGAGGAGCTGCAGGCCGCGGTCGCGGAGCAGCTCGCCGGCTACAAGCGCCTTCGCCACGTCGTCATCGTCGACGAGATCCCGCGCCTGCCGTCCGGCAAGGTGCTCCGCCGCCTCCTCAAGGAGCAGTGGACCGACTCGTCGATTGATTGATGCCGCTAGGCGACGACGCCGCGGACCTTCAGGTCGACGATCGTGTCCCAGTCGAGGCCGAGGTCGGCGAGGATCGCGTCGCCGTGCTCGTTGAACTCGGGTGCCCGCTGCGGCACCGGCGGCTCCTCGTCGAACTGCACCGGCGACGCGGCCAGCTGGAACGGCGTGCCGGTCGGCGGTGGCGCACTCCTGCACGTAGCCGTTGGCCACCGTCTGCGGATCGGCCGCCGCCTCGAGCGTGTCCTGCACGACCGCCCACTGCCCGGTGAAGTCGTCGAGCCGCTCGCGCCACTCGTCCAGCGGTCCGCTCGGCGAACGCCTCGCTCAGGATCTCGATCGCCTCGGTCGCTGTTCGCCAGCAGCGCCTCGTGCGTCGGCGAAGCGCGCGTCGGTCCCCAGCTCCGGCTGCCCGATCACCTCGCACAGCTCGCGGCCAGTACTTGCCGGCCTGGAGGCAGCTGAACGCCAGCGACCGGCCGTCCTTGGTCGAGGTAGTTGCCCACGAGCGGGTTGCGCGATCACGCCCGGCGCGGGCGGCGGCCCACGGCACGTCGAGTTCAGCAACGAGAGGGCGATGGCCTGGCCCATCGCCCACATGCCGGTACCCGAGCAGCGACACGTCGACGACGGTCGCTTCCCCGGTGCGCTCCCGGTGGAAGAGCGCGCCCATCATCCCGCCGGCGATCGTCATGGCGCCGATGGAGTCGCCGAAGCCGGGCGCCGGCGGCGCCGGCACGTGGCCGTACTCCGGACGGCTGCATCGCCCATCGCCACGCCGGCCCGGCACCAGAACGCCAGGCTGTCGTACGAGCCCTTGTCGGCGTCGGGCCCGCGCTCGCCCTGGCCCGTGCCCCGCACGTAGATGATGTTCGGGTTGGCGGCCCGGATCTCCTCGAGGTCGATCTTCAGCTTCTTGCGCACGCTCGGCAGCTTGTTGGTCAGGAAGATGTCCGCCGTCGCCGCCAAGCCGGTAGAGGATGTCCAGGCCCTCGTCGGTGGTGAGGTCGAGGCCCAGGCTCTGCTTCCCCCGGTTGGAGTGCTCGAGCAGCGACGTGCACGTCGCCGGTGATGCGTCACGACGCCGGTCGACGGCGAGCCCGCGCATCGCGTCGCCGCGCTCGACGTGCTCGATCTTGATGACCTCGGCGCCCCAGTCGGCCATCAGCGCCGACGCCGCGGGCACGAAGGTGTGCTCGGCAACCTCGAGGATGCGGACGCCTCTGCATCACTGCGGTCATGACGTTCCCCCTCAGCTGGTCGGCAGGCCCAGGATCCGGGTGGCGATGATGTTCTTCTGGATCTGCGCGGTGCCACCCATGACGCTCTGCGCCCGACTGTAGAGATACACCTTCAGCCACGTGTCGTCGGCGTCGAGCACCGTCGCCGGCTCGCCGATCGCCAGGGCCGCGTGGCCGACGGCCTGCTCGACCGCGGTCATGAGGAGCTTGTCGATCGAGCCGTCGGGGCCGTGCGTCGTCCCGTCGAGGCGGTCGGAAAGCCTCCGGGCGACGTGCAGGCGCAGCATCTCCGACTCCACGTACGCGCGCCCGAGCGTGTCGATCTGATCGGGTCGGTACCGGCCCGGGTCCTGCCGGACCGTCGCCTCGAGCTGCTTGACCGACTTCGTGTAGCGCGCCACGTAGCCCAGCTCGCCGGGTTCCCGCTCGTGGCTCACCACGGTCATCGCCAACGCCCACCCTTCGCCGGGTTCACCGATCATGTTCGCCGCCGGCACGCGCGCGCCGTCGAAGCTCACCTGACCGAACTCGCTGGTGATCCCGTTGATCATCTTCAGTGGACGCTGTTCGATGCCGGGCTGGTCCATCGGGACCGCGAACGCGGAGATGCCCTTGTGCTTCGGCACCGTCGGATCGGTGCGGGCGAGGAGCAGGCACCAGTCGGCGACGTCGGAGTAGCTGGTCCAGATCTTGTGCCCGTCGATCACGAACTCGTCGCCGTCGAGCACCGCACGCGTGCGCAACGACGCGAGGTCGGAGCCGGCGTCGGGTTCGCTGAAGCCCTGGCACCAGCGGTCACGCCCGCTGATCAGCGCGGGCAGGAACCGCTCGCAGATCTCGTCGCTGCCGTGACGCGTGATGCCCTGGATCAGGTACCCGAGGCCCGGCTTGGGCGGCGCGCCCGCGGCGGCCAGCTCGTCGTCGACGATCACCTCGTACACCGGCGGCAGGTCCTGGCCACCGATCGCCTTCGGCCAGGTGAGCGCGAAGAAGCCGGCGTCGAACAGCGCGCAGTGCCAGTCGGCCTGGCGCGCCCAGTACTCGTCGTCGGTCGACGACGCTGGTAGGCCGGGGTTGTTCTCGGCCAGCCAGGCGCGGATCCGCTGCCGGAAGGCAGCCTCCTCGGGCGAGTCACCGAAGTCCACGGTCGTCTCCTACTCGCTCGCGGGCGAGCGCCCGCAGGTGGTGCCCCTCGTCGCCGAACACGGAGGTCGACAGCAACGCTCGCCGCAGGTACACGTGCACGAAGCACTCCCACGTGTTGCCGATGCCGCCGTGCACCTGGATCGCGGTCTCGCACACGATGCGCGCAGCGCGGGCGCAGTAGGCCTTGGCCACGGCACCGGCCTGCAGCGCGTCCTCGGCCGGCAGCGCATCGATCGCCCACGCCGCGTACTGCGACACGCTGATCGAGCCCTCCAGCAGGACGCGGGCCTCGGCCAGGAGGTGCTGCACCGCCTGGAACGACCCGATGGCCACGCCGTACTGCTGCCGCTCCTTGGCGTAGTCGCACGTCGTCACCAGCGCGCCCTCCATCGTGCCCACGAGGTCGGCGATGGTGATCGCGAGGCCGAGCGACCGGCAGCGCGCCGAGCGCGTCACCGTCGAGCGGTCCACCTTCGGGCGCGCCGGTCGACGACGCGGTGATCGCGATCGGCGCCAGCGCCCGGGTGAGGTCGGTGGCCGGGGCCGGCGCCACGAGGTCCACCTCCACGACCCGGACGTCACCGCCGGCCGAGAGCAGCAGACCGTGCTCCGATCCCGCGCAGTCGACGGCGACGCCGTCGGTCGTGCCCGACGCCGGGACGACCGCGAGGTCCAGGAGCCCACCGTCGAGCACCACGCTCGCACGCGCGCGTCCTCGAGCTCGAGGCCGGCGAGGCGGGCGAGGTCGGAGGCGAGCACGGGACCGAGGAACGGGGTGTCGGCGGCGACGCGACCGAGCTCACGGGCGATGATCGCGACCTCGACCCCCGACGCCAAGGGACCGTCGTCCTCCCCGGGGCCGCGGAGCTCGAACCAGCCCGACCGGAGTGCGGCGTCGGCGAGCCGCCCGCGCCGGACGGTGTCGTCGAGGTCGTCGACGGTGCGGGGCCCGAGATCGTCGACCAGTGCGGCGGTGCTCCGTCGCAACTCGAGCTGCTCTGCTGAGTAGCGGGTGTCCACGGTCCTATCCCTTCCGCCCCGGGAACGTGGCGGCCCGGGCCCGCAGCGCTTCCTTCTCGACCTTGCCTCCGGCGTTCACCGGCAGATGATCGACGATCTCGACGACGCGGGGCACCTTGTAGTTGGCCATCGTGCCGCGTGACCATGCGACGAGCGCCTCGGCATCGAGCTCGGCGCCGGGCGCGGGAACGACGAAGGCCACGCCCACCTCACCGAGGCGCTCGTCGGGCATGCCGACCACCGCGACGCGACCGACCGCAGGATGGCCGAGCAGGAGGTTCTCGATCTCGGCCGGATAGGCGTTGAAGCCGCCGACGATGAACATGTCCTTCTTGCGGCCGACGATGCGCAGGTACCCGCGCTCGTCCAGCGTGCCGAGGTCGCCGGTGTGCAACCACCCGTCCGGGTCGACGGTGCGCGCGGTCTCGTCCGGATCGTCGAGGTAGCCGCGCATCACGCTGTAGCCCCGCACCAGCACCTCACCGGGCGCTCCGGCCGCCTGCACGACGCCGTCGTCGTCGACGATGCGGATCTCGAGGCCGGGGCGGGCCCGGCCGACGGTGGTCGCGATCGTCTCGAAGTCGTCGTCGGGACCGGTGCCGGTGACGGTGCCCCCTTCGGTCAGCCCGTAGCCGGTGATGATGGTGGAGAACGGCAGCTCGTCGTGCAACCGGCGGATCAGCTCGACGGGGATGTCGGCCGCTCCGGTCACCGCCACCCGCAGGGTCGAGAGGTCGAACGCGCTCCGGTCGGGATGGTCGAGGATCGACTGGTAGAGCGTCGGCGGGCCGGGCAGCACCGTCACCGACTCGGCGGCGACCGTGCGCAACAGGTCGTCGACGTCGAGGACGGCCTTCGGGATGATCGTCGCTCCCTGCATGAGCGAGGCGAGGCAGCCCGCCTTGTACCCGAACATGTGGAAGAACGGGTTGACGATGAGGTAGCGATCGCCCGTGCGGAGGCCGGCCATGTCGCACCAGTCGGAGAACTGCCGGAGCGTCTGGGCGTGCGTCATCAGCACGCCCTTCGGTGAACCGGTCGTGCCCGAGGTGAACAGCACGTCGCACACGTCGTCGGGCCCCACTCCCTGCCAGCGCGCGTCGACCACGTCCCCGTCGACCGACGCGCCGACCTCGGCGAACCCCTCGAGCGAGTGGTCCGTCACTCCCGACGCGTCGAACCCGACGACGAGCGCGAGCGCGGGGAGCTCGTCGCGCAACCCGGCGACGGTTGCGGCGTAGTCGGTGCCGAGGAACTCACCCACGGTGAACACCACGCGTGCGCCGCTGCGCTCGAGGATGTAGCGCACCTCTTCGCGCTTGAAGCGCGTGTTCACGGGGACGACGGCCGCGCCGGCGCCGAGCGTGCCCAGCGCGGCCACCAGCCACTCATAACGGTTCGGCGACCAGATCGCGCAGCGCTCGCCGCGCTCGACGCCCGACGCCACGAGGGCGGCGGCCACGCGTCGAGCGTCGGCGAGCAGCTGCGAGAAGGTCGCTCGTCGCTCACCGTCGAGCACCGCGTCGGCGTCGCCGAAGCGCGGCCGCGTCGGCCGCCATCGCGGGGAGGGATCGCCAGAGCTGGTCACCTCTCATGTCCGGCTCACGCTTGTCCGCTCCTGGTGCTTCGCGCCGGGGCGCTCGGCCCCCGCTTCGTTGCGAGCCGGGATACCCGGCTCGCGGTCACTCCGCTCACGTGAACTCGGGCGCCAGCGACGCCATGAACTCGCGCGTGCGGCGGGACGAGGCGACGATCTCGTCGCGCCCGCTCCCCAGTGGCAGGATGCGGACCGAGAAGTCGGTCGTGCCCGCGTCGGCGTAGGAGCGCAGCCGCTGCTCGATGTCGGCTTCGGTGCCGATGGCCGCCATGTCGCCGACGTCGTCGGCGTCGCCCTGCTCGAGCAGGCGCTGGTAATTCGGCGAGTACTCGGCGTGACCGAGGGCCTGGTTGGCGCGCTCGATCGCAGCCTCCACCTCGCCGGACGCGCAGAGGCACACCGCGACGCCGGCGACGACGCGCGGTGCCGGTCGGCCCGCCGCCTCGGCCGCCTTCGTGATCCTCGGCACGACATGCTCCGCGATCGCCTTCTCGTCGGCCATCCAGAGCACCGTGCCGTCGGTCCGCTCCCCCGCGATCCGCAGCATCACCGGACCCAGTGCCGCGAGCAGCACCGGCACCGGGAGGTCGGTGACGTCGAGCGGATTGTGGATGCGGAAGCGGTCGTTCTCCACGTCGACCGGGCTCGGGCCCGAGAACATGGCATCGAACACGTCGAGGTAGCCCTCGACCACCTTCGCCGGCTTCTCGTAGGGCAGCCCCAGCATGTCGTCGACGATCCAATGGTGCGACGGCCCGACCCCCAGGCGGAAGCGCCCGCCGCACACCGCCTGCACCGACAGGGCCTGCTGACCGAGCGCGACCGGATGGCGCGACTGCAGCGGCACCACCGCGGTGCCGATCTCGATGCGACTCGTCTCGCGACCCATGAGCGCGACCGCGGTCATGGCGTCGAAGTCGTTCGGGAGCTGCGGAACCCACGCGGTCGCGAACCCCGCGTCGTCGGCCGCCTTGGCGTCGCCGGCCATCTGGTCGACCTTGGCGGCGTAGCGACGGGTCTCGGGCCCGACCATGATGCCGATGCGCACGGAACCTCCTACTCGATCTCTTGGCCGGCGACGAAGCGCGCCGGGTCGTGCGCTTTGCCGTGGTCGAACGCTCCGCTCCGGCGCATGAACGTGGTCGAACGCGTGCGGATCCGCCAGCCGTCGGGCGTACGCACGTACTCGTCGTCGTACCAGGCGAGCCGCATCTCGTGCGTCGTCTGGTCGATGAAGACGTAGTGCTGCACGCCCGTGGCGGTGTCGCCGTCGAACTCGACCACGGGGGCGTTGCCGATGTACTGCCCCGGCGGCGCGCTCTTGAGCAACATCGGGAACGCGTCGAGCCCGTAGGGGGTGCCGAACGCGTTGTAGACGCCGTCGGGCGTGAACACCTCCAGCCAGCGATCGTCGTTCTTGCGCGCCGACAGCATCATGTAACGAGCCGCGAGCTGCTCGATCTCGATCAGGTCGGCCATCTCTTGCTGGTCCATACCGGCTCCTCTCGGGGGTCAGGTGACCCGGCCGCCGTTGACCCCGATGATCTGCCCGGTCACGTAGCCGGCCTCGTCGGACACGAGGTAGGCGCACGCGGCGGCGATGTCGTCGGGAACCCCGACACGCCGTACCGGCAGGTGACGACCCACGTCGTCGAGCGTGCCCCCGCCGAAGCGTCCGTCCGCAGCTGCCCGCCGGCTCATCGGCGTGTCGATCGCTCCCGGCGGGATGGTGTTCACCGTGATGCCGAGGGGGCCGAGCTCCAGTGCCAGCGTCTTGGTCAACGCGATCACCCCACCCTTCGACGCCGAGTAGTGCCCCATCATGACCGCACCGGTCTGGGCGCTCGACGACGAGATGTTCACGATCCGCCCCCACTTCGCCTCGATCATGTCGGGGAGGACCGACTGGGTGACGTGGAAGGTCCCGGTGAGGTTGATCGCGATGATCCGCTCCCACTGCTCGGTGGTGATGTCCATGAACCGGTCGAAACCGTCCTTCCCCGCGCTGTTGACCAGCACCAGTGCCGGACCGAGCTCGCGGCGCGTGCGGTCCACCGCCTCGTCGACCTGCGCTCGGTCCGACACGTCGACCTCACCGCGATCGCGTCGCCGCCCGCGTCGCGAATGGTCTTCGCCGCGCGCTCGGCCTGCTCCGCGTCGAGGTCGAACACCGCGACCTTCGCCCCGTCACGGGCCAGCCGCTCACTGATGCCCAGCCCGATCCCCGACGCACCACCCGTCACGATCACGGTGGATCCTACGAACGACATCTGCTCTCCTCGCTTCGATTCGGAACGGTCTGGACCACGCTGCGCTACGCCACGCCGGATTCGCTCGCGTCCGCGACGGCGGTGCCGGGGTCGCGGTCCCAGTACCCCATCTCCTGCAGGATCTCCACCGCCAGCGCACCGCTCTCGGCGACGTGGTGCTCCATCATGCGTTGCGCCTCGTGCGCGTCGCGCGCCTGGAGCGCCGCCAGGATCCGGGCGTGGTGGCCCGCGGAGATCTCCGCCCAGTTGGGCACGAACTCGAAGTAGCGCACAGGCAGGCTGCGCGACAGGAGGGCGACCACCGACACGAGGCGCGGGAACCACCCGCCTGGTTGATCACCCGGTGGAAGCGGTGGTTCCACCGGGTGAGGGCATCGGCGTCGGTGGCGGCGACGAACGCGGCGTGGAACTCGGCCAGCGACTCGAGCTGCTCGTCGGTGAGGGCGGTAGCCGCCCGGCTGGCCGCGAGCCCGGCGATCAGCCCGAAGATCCGGTAGTGGTCGATGATGTCGACGCGCTCGAGCCGGGCGACGAACGCGCCGCGCCGCGGCACCGCGTCGATCAGGCTCTCGTGGGCGAGCTCGATGAGGGCCTCGCGCACCGGCAGGCGGCTGATCCCGAGGGCGTCGCTGATCTCGTCCTGGTCGATCTTCGTGCCCGGCCGCAGCTGACCGGTGAGGATCTGCTCCCGCAGGTAGGCCGCGGCCGCGTCCTTGAGGCTCGGGTGGTTCACCGCGTCGCCCGAGGCGGTCACGACTCGTACACCACGGTCACGGACGCCGACACCGGGAGACCCTGGCACGTGAGCACCCAGCCTTCGTCGACCTCTTCCGGCGTCAAGGCGTTGTTCACCCGCATCGTCGCCTCGCCCTCCTGCAGCCGCGCCATGCACGTCGCGCAGCTCCCCGCCTCACATGAGAACGGCGCGCGGAGGCCGGCCCGCCGGGCGGTCTCGAGCAGGGTCTCGCCGGCCTGGTAGTGCACCTGGTGCTCGCGTCCGTCGAGGACGATGACGACCTTCTCGGTCGGCGCGGCGTCGCCGTTCTCCCTCGAGACGGCCGGCGCCGGCAGGTCGGCGCGGACGCTTGCGGCGAAGGCGAACCGCTCGATGAACACCTGCTCCGCCGGAACCCCGGCGAGCGCGAGCGCGTCCTCGACCACGTCCATGAACGGAGCCGGACCGCAGATGTAGAAGTCGGCAGCGTGGTCGCCGCCCACGAACTCGGACACCACGTCCGAGTGGACGAAGCCGTGCTCGGTGTCGAGGTGGTGCACCACCTCGAGCCGCCCCGGGTACGCCGCCGCCAACGCGTCGAGCTCGCCGCGGAAGATGATCGACTCGGCGTCGCGGTTCGCGTACAGCAGCCGGACCGACCTGGTGGTGGACGCCAACGCGCTCTTGATCACGGAGATGACCGGCGTGATCCCGCTGCCACCCGAGAACGCCACGATCGGCGTCGTCCGCTCACGCAGGGTGAACACCCCGGCGGGAAGGGTGAGCTCGAGGGCGTCACCCTCCCCCACCTCGTCGAGCAGCCAGTTCGAGACGCGGCCCCCGGCGACGCGCTTGACCGTCAACGTGAGCTCGGCGTCGGTCTCGGGTGCGCTCGACATCGAGTAGCAGCGGAGGAGCACGTCGTCGCCCACCGGGACGCGGAACGTGCAGAACTGTCCGGCCCGGTAACGGAACGCGTCGACGAGATCGGCCGGCACGTCGAAGACCAACGACGCCGAGTCGTGCGTCTCCCGCACGACGCGCGCCACGCGCAACGGATGGAACCCGTGGTCAGGAGTCACCGAGCTCCGTCAGGCGGCGGCGTTGGTCTTGTAGACCACGCCGCCCTTCATCACGAACTCGACGTGTTCGAGCACGGTGATGTCCTCGGTGGGATCGCCGGGCGCGGCGATGATGTCGGCGAGCAGTCCGGGCACGAGGCGCCCGCGGTCGTCGGCCTGCACGAGCTCGGCGCTGGTCACCGTCGACGCCACGATCGCGTCGACCGGCGCCATGCCGCGCTGCACGAGCGCCCACAGCTCTCTCCAGTTCTGACCGTGCGGGATCGCCGGCGCGTCGGTGCCGGTCGCGATCTTCGCCCCGGCGTCGATCAGGCGCGAGATCGTCTTCTTCGCGATCGGGAAGACCTCCGCCGCCTTGGCCTGCAGCTCGGGCGCGGCCTTCGAGACGTCCATCGCCTCGGAGAGATACGAGGTCGGCACGATGAACGTGCCCTGCTCGAGCGCCAGCTTCTGCGTCTCCTCGCTCATCAGCGACGCGTGCTCGATGCAGTCGATCCCGGCCTCGATCGCGGCCCTGATGCCCTGGTCGCCGTGCGCGTCCGCGGCGACCCGCATGCCGCGCCGGTGCGCTTCGTCGACGATGGCCCGGAGCTCCTCGTCGGAGTAGTGCTGGGCGCCGGCCGTGCCGGTCAGCGACATGACCCCACCCGACGCGCACACCTTGATCTGCTTGGCGCCGTACTTGATCTGGTACCGCACGGCACGGCGCACCTGGCTGACGCCGTCGGCGATGCCCTCCTCGACGGTGAGGGGGAGCACTCCCGGCGCCAGGCCCGCGAACATGGTCGGGTCGAGGTGGCCACCGCTCGGGGTGATCGCGTGCCCCGACGGGAAGATGCGGGGCCCGGGGAACCAGCCCTCGTCGATGGCCCGCATCAGCGTGACGTCGAGCAGGAGCCCGCCGGTCTGCACGAACAGGCCGAGGTTGCGCACGGTGGTGAACCCTGCGAGCAGGGTCTTGCGGCACGCCGGGATGGCCCGCACGAGCTTCATCGCGGGGTCGTCCTGCACCGCGCTCATGTGCGTGGAGCCGGCGCCACCCATCAGGAAATTCAGCTCCATGTCCATGAGCCCGGGCAGCAGGGTGACGTCGCCGAGCTCGATCACCTCGGCGTCGTCGGGCAGGGTCTCCGGGGACACGTCGACGATGCGCTCGCCCCGCACGACCACGACGCCGGGTTCCACGATCCGCGCGCGCGTCGACGTCGACCATGCCGCGCGGCGCGGAGGACGATCGGGTGCTCGGCCGGGCGGGGCCGCCCTCCGGCGGCCATGGTGGCGGTCATCGCGCCGGCTCCGCGACGAGGCCGGCATCCGCGTCCGTCACATGCATGGGTGTCCCCCCGTCGAGTCTCCGGAATATTTTATTTTGCCGAGCCGCACGCGGCCACCCCCAGGGACGCGGGTCATGCGCCGGTGCCGATGCCGCGCAGGAGCAGGTCCCAGAGCACCTGCGGTTCCGCGTCGGCGTCGGGCCGGCTCGACGCGCCGCTGATCACCGATGCGAACGCGTTGAACATGGTGGCTTGCAGGATGACCCCGGCGATCCGGCGATGGTCGAGTCCGGTGCGGATCCCGCCCGCGGCCCCGGCCTCGTCGAGCAGGGTCTCGAGCAGCACCACGATCGGCGCGAACGCGCGCGCCGCCTCGTCCGGGTGCGAGGTCAGCAGCTGCTGGGCGAACTCGACCAGGGCGGGCGCCGGCCCCGTGGGGGGCTGCCCCTTCGGCGTGGGGCGACACATGCGGAAGTACTCGACGATGAAGCGGTGGAGCCGCTCGCGGGGATCGTCGCTCTCGGCGATCACCTCTTCCAGGTGCGACGCCGCCGAGCGAATGGACTCCTCGAACAGCGCGAGCAGCAGCTCGTGCTTGCCGGCGAAGTACGAGTAGAAGGTGCGCAACGACTGGCCCGAGCGCTCGACGACCTCCTGCACGGTGAACTCGGCCGCGCCCCCGTTCATCAGCTCGCGCGCCGCGTCGAGGAAGAGCTCCACGCGGACCTCGGCCCGCGACCGCGCCTGGTCGAGCCCACGCGCCACCGCCAGTTCGCGGCGGGTGGCGGTGGTGCCGGGAACCTCGGCCGGTGCTCCCTCGGAGGTCATGTCACTGCGGGGTGAGATCGGCATCGAGCTCGACCCCGAACGATCGGAAGGCCATGGCGAGCAGGTCGTAGGCACCGACGGTGAACACGAGGTCCATCAGCTGCTGCCGGTCCAGCGACTCCGCCAGCACCCCCCACGTGGCGTCGGCGATCATCGCGTCGCGCACCAACTCGTCGACCGCGCGCAGCATGGCGGCGTCGAACGTCGACCAGCCGGGTGCGTCCGGGCCGTCGGCGATACGGGCGATGTCGTCGTCGGAGAGACCGGCATCCCGCCCGAGCACGACGTGCTGCTCCCACTCGTACTCGGCGTCGCGCACGGCGGCGACCCGCAACACGAGCAGCTCGCGGTGACGGGAGGTCAGCGTGGTGGTGTACAGGATGTGGCCGTTGAACGTGTGGTACGCGTGCATCAACTCGGGGTGCTGCGCGAGCGTGCCCAGCACGTTCAGGCCCTTCGGACCACCCTTGCTGCGCCGCAGCTCGCGTCGCGCGCCCGCCGGACGGAGGGCGGCGATGCCCGCCATCACGTCGTCCGACCACTGGTCGGGCGGCAGCGGCGGGATCCGGGGACCCTCCACCGCCGTCACTGGATCGCCTCCTCGCCGGCGATGGTCGTGCGGTGCATGTCGCGGGCCGACGACGCGTCGTAGCGCGTCACGCGCGGTGCAGGACACCGCGGTTGTCCCAGATCACGAGGTCACCGACCGCCCATTCGTGCCGGTAGACGCGTCGGGGACGGTCGACCGGTCGAGGAGCTCGTCGAGCTTGGCGCGCCCTTCCACCTCGTCCATGCCCTCGATGTGGGACGCGGTCGCGCCGAGCACGAGGGAGCGTCGCCCGGACTCGTGCTGCCACACCAGCGGGTGCACCTTGGCCGGGCGCTTCCGCCACCACGCCAGCTCCTCGGGCGACGGGTCGGGACGATGGTGGCGCTGCGCGGCCTCGAACGAGTGCACGACCCGGGTGGCGAGCGCCCACTCCTGCTCGTCGGCGTCGAGGTCGTCGAACGCGGCGTAGGTGCTGGCGAACTCGGTGTCGCCGCCCGAGGTGGCCACTGCGTGCGCGCTCAGGACCGTCGCCATGATCGGGATGTCCTCGGTCGCACCGTCGAGGTGCCAGTCGAACGTCCCCTTCAGGTAGTCGGCGGCCGGGTTCTTCGCCGGGTCGAGCGTCACCCGGAAGATCTCACTCTGGCCCACCTTCTCCACCGTGCCGAGCTTCCGGCTGAACGCCAGCTGCGTGTCGTCGTCGAGATGGACGTCGCGGAACACCAGCGCGCCGTAACGGTCCAGCACCTGGAGGACGGCGGGGCCGATCGCGTCGTCGTGGAGCATCCGCTCGCGGTCGACGTCGAGCACTTCGGCACCGACGGTGGCGCCGAGGGGCTTCGTGGTCACTTCGGTCATCGGTCCTCCTCCCCCGTCACGCGCGAGCGACGAAGGGATAGATGCGGGTGAAGTCGACGTCGGGTTCGTCGGCGGCGAACTGCTGCCAGAGAGCGACGGTGACCGCGCCCAGCGCCGCGGGACCCTCCTGGTCGGCGACCGCGGCGAGGTACAGCTGCACGTCCTTGGCCATCAACAAGTTGGTGAAACCGGACGCGTAGCGACCCGTGAGCACGTGGTTCGGGAACTTGTCTTCGGTCGCGGCGCTCCGGCCGCTCGAGCCGTTGAGCACCTCGAGCATGACCGCCATCTCGAGACCCTCGGCGACGCCGAACGCGATCGCTTCGCTGGTGGCGGCGAGCGCGGTGGCGGACAGGAAGTTGTTGGCGAGCTTCATCGTCTGGGCCAGGCCGGGACGATCGCCGACCCGGTGACGCCGGTCGCTGAGCCCGAGCAACACCGGCTCGACGTCGCGCGCACGCGTCGTCGCTCGCTGCGTACATCACCGCGAGCGTCCGTGCTCGAGCGCCGGCGACGCCACCCGACACCGGCGCGTCGACGTAGGCGACGCCGTGCTCACCGAGCACCGCGTCGAGGCGACGGGCCGCGGCGACGCCCACCGTCGACGTGTCGACCACGTGCGTGGTGGCGCGATCGGCGGTCGCGAGGATCGCACGGGCGACGGACTCCGACGCGTCGCCGTCGGGCAGGCTGCAGACGACGACGTCTGCTCGCTGCGCGACATCGGCGACCGCGGTCACGTGCGTGACGGCGTCGGGACCACGATCGGGTCCCGCGACGTCGTACGCGACGACGTCGTTCCCGGCGCCCACGAGGTTGGCGGCCAGCGCGCTGCCCATGTTGCCGAGCCCGACGAAGCCGACCGTCGCCACCGTCAGCCTTCGTCCCTCGACGCCCGCAGCTCGCGGACCACCCGCCGCGCCGACACGCCCGCCGGGCCGCCGGCGTACGCCACGAGCTGGAACAGCAGCTCGTCGACCTCCGCGTCGCTGACGCCGGCGCGCGGCGCCGCGGCGGCGTGCAGTCGGAACTCCTCCATCCGTCCGAGCGTCGCGGTGATCGCCAGCACCAGCAGGCTGCGGTCGCGGGTCGAGAGCGGACCCTCTCGGGCCCACACGCCCCACGCAGTCCTCGTGAGGTAGTCCTGGAACTCGGTCGCGGTTGCGTCGTCCTCTGACGTGACCGCGTCGACGTACTCGTCGCCGAGCACCTCACGGCGCTTCGCGTAGGCCTGCAGCAGCTTCTCCGCGTCGTCCACGGTGGCGCGGATCAGACGGCGGGTTCGACGACGACGTCCATGCTGGCGGCGCCGCTGTCGGGCACGCGCGGCTGGCGCCACACCTCGACGGGGAACGAGACGTTCACCAGCGAGTAGCAGAGCCAGAGCAGGTGCCGGGCGTCGTCGGGCAACTCGTCGAGCGGATACCGGTCGAGGTGCTCCATCGCCGCTTCGAGCCGGGGAAACGCGGCGTCGTAGAACGCCTGCATCTCGTCCATGCTGCTGGCGAGCCGCTTCGCGTAGCGCTCACGCTCGAACTCCAGGCACCAGTCCGAGAACGGCTCGAGATCGGCGAACTCCGCGGGCAGGGCGGCCATCAGACGTTCTCCTTCTCGTAGTCGGCCACGTACCCGCGGGCGGTCTGGTGCAGCTGACGCAGCAGGATCTCCTGGTCGTTCAGCGGGAACTGGTGGACGACGCGGGACTCGAGCGACTTCTGCGTCGCCTCCAGCGTGTTGCCGTCCTGCAGCGCGTACTCCTTGAACGTGACCGCGGCGAGCTCCTGTTGCAGCCGCTCACGCGCGTTCTTCGGTGGCACGAAGTAGAGGGTGCCCTCGAAGATGTGCGAGTTCACCGATGTCGGCCAGTAGTGGTACGTGAGGTACCAGTTCGGCTCCCAGATGAGCACCATGAAGTTCGGGAAGAACACGAAGCTGTCGACGCCCCACGCCTTCGATCGCGCCGGGTTCACTGCTTCGGGCTGGTCGATGTCGATGGTCTTCTCCCATGGGCCGAAGAGGCCGCTGTGGAGCACCCGCTCGATCGGCTTCACCATGTTGAGGTCCTTCGGCGGCGACATCCCGCCCCACGACGACACCATGCCGTGCGGACCGTCGAGCGCGTACGCGAGCGCTTCGTAGCCGTAGCCCGCGAGCTTCTGCGACTCCTCCGACGTCGCCTGCTTCGCGTGCAGGATCGGTGCGTGGTAGAACTCGGCGAAGGCGTCGATGAACAGCTTCCAGTTGGCCCCGACCTCGGCCCGGTACTTGTAGACCTGCGTCATCTCGCCGAACGGGTAGCCCTCGAGTCCCTTGCCGAGCTCACCCAGGTAGTCGCGCAACGGGGTGGTGTCGGTCGCGTCGAGGTTCACGAAGATGAACCCCTCCCACGTCTCGACGCGCACGGGCGCGAGGCCGTAGTCGGCCTTGTCGAGATCGAAGAACTCACCCTCCTGCTGCACGAACGTGAGGTCACCTTCGAGCGAGTAGCGCCAGCCGTGGTACTTGCACTGGAACTGCCGGCAGGTGCCGTTGACCTCTTCGTCGGGGTAGTCCTGCCACACCAGCTTGTTCCCGCGGTGGCGGCAGATGTTGTAGAACGCGCGCACGTGGTCGTCACCGGCGCGCACCACGATGATCGACGTGTTGGCGGCGTCGATCTCCTTGGTGAAGTAGCTCCCCTTCTTCGGGATCTGCTCCACCCGACCGACGTTGAGCCAGGTCTTGGCGAAGATCGCCCGGCGCTCGAGCTCGTAGTGCTCGGGGGTGATCGAGTCCTCGTAGGACACCGGCCCGGTGCTGAGCTGCGGGTAGTGCTCGGTCCAGGAGCCCTCGGCGGGCTTGGCGAAGTGCGGCATGGAGCGGTCCTCCGGTTCGTTCGGCGGCGCGAATCTAACATGCATCTACCAGAAAGAGAAGCCCCTTCTACCTCTGGGTTGGGCGGGTGACCAACGCCTACGCTGCGCCGGTGGCCACGTCCCGCCGCATGGGCACCGAGACCTCCAAGACCCGCGGCCTCCTCCTCGACGCGACCGAGCACCTCATGCTGGAGGAGGGGTACGCGGCCGTCAGCTCGCGGCGCGTGGCCGCCGACGCCGGCGTGAACCCGGCCCTCGTCCACTACTACTTCGCCACCATGGACGACCTCTTCCTCGCGGTCTTCCGCCGGCGCGCCGAACAGGGACTCGTGCGCCAGGAACACGTGCTGGCGTCCGCCCAGCCGCTCTGGGCGCTGTGGGAATTCAACCGCGATCCCCGGGGGACCGCGTTCACGATGGAGTTCGTGGCCCTGGCGAACCACCGTCCCGCCATCCGTACCGAGATCGCCGCCTCCGCGCGGCGTTTCCGCGAACGAGAGCTGGCGGCGCTGCCGGCGGTGCTGGCGCGCTACGGCGTCGACGCCGGCGTGTACCCGCCGGCGGTCGTCGGGATGCTGCTGGCGAGCGTCTCCCGGTTCCTCGTCATGGAGCAGGAGACCCTCGGCCTGGCGAACGGCCATTCCGAGACGATCGCGTTCGTCGAATCCTTCCTCCGGCAGGTCGAGGGCGACCGCGCCTCCTGAGCTCGGCTTGGAGGTCAGCGCGTGCCGGGGATGGCGCCGGCCGGCCAGCTCTCGTCGGCCCCGCGCGCGGTCGCGCGCCCGGGCCGCAGGCTCCGGAGGTGCGGGTGGCGGAGCATGAGCGACTGTGGTGAAGCCATGCTGAGGTGCAGGCGCTGGGCCCGGGCGTCGAGCAGCCGCACGAGCGCCTCCTCGTGCTCGCGCCCCGCGCGCTCGATGAAATCGACCAGCTCGGCGTCGGCTTCCCCGGGGTCGGGCCGGTGGCCGAGCAGGTCGGTCAGCGCGTCCAGGTCGGCGGCGTCGAACGCGGCGCCGACCTCGTCGACCCGCTTCAGGTGGCTGGCGATCCGGCCGAGCGCGACCCGCTGGTAGTCGTCGGCGGATCCGGTCGATGCCGCGGCCCGCAGGCTCGCGACGAGGTAGCGGTAGGCCGGCGCGTGCCGGGTCGGCGTGGACTCCGGCAGCGCCACCGGGTCGAGCTCGAAGCCACGGATCTCCCCGATGACCTCGAACGCCCAGCGCGCGCCGTTGACGTACCAGGCGAGGTACGAGAGCCAGTCCGTGCCGCTCACCGGGTCCGCGAGCGGAGGCCCGACCGACACCACCGACAGCGCGTTGTACAGCACGGTGTGGTACTCGACCACGTCGTGGTCGATGGCGACGCCGGTGACGGCCTCGTACCGCGCGCCGGTCTCCGCGAGGTCGCCGATGCTCTTGAGCGTGTCGCGGATTCGCAACGCCGCGAGGTCCATCATCGGGTCGCCCACGTGCGCGTGCTCGAAGTCGAGCAGGCCCGTGATGCGACCGTCCTCGAACATGAACTGGAACGAGTCGTACGTGATGAAGCGCGCCGCGTCGAGGCGGTGCCGCGGGACGTTCTCCGCCAGCCAGCGCCGCAGGAACACCGCGATGGGATCGGCGGGCTGACCCTCCATCCCCGCGTCGTACCCGGCTTCCATCTTCCGGAGGAACGCGAGACCGGCGCCGGCGGAGTCGGTCGGAACCGCGAAGCCGGCGGCCCCCGCCGCGTCGAGCGGGATCGCGTAGATCCGCGCCAGCAGCTCCAGGTACTCGTCGAGGAGACGGTCGCGCTCGGCGTCGTCCGCCGCGAAGGACAGATCGACGAAGCCGCCGAGCCGGTCCATCACCAGGGCGTACGGCTCCTCGCAGAGGCCGTACGCGTGGGGCACCGGGAGCCCGTGCGCCTCGAGCAGGTCGTGGGTCGCCACCTCGTCACCGATGCGGTAGGGCATGACGATCCGCGGTTCCCGCTCGCCGCGGGCGTGCAGCGGGAGCACGCGGCCGTCCACCTCCACGTCGATGTCCCAGGCCGGGCGCCACCGGGGCACCCGCTCGATCCGCGTGACCCGTCCCCGCACCGTGCGCTCGACCCACGCCGCGAGCTGCGCGTCCTCCGCGGTCGGGTCCCGGCCGGTCTCCACGCTGCTCATGTCGCGAGAATATCTACATGTTTAGACTGCGGTCAGACCTGGCTCCAGGAGGTTCCATGAGCGACGACACCGGCACGATCGTCTGGATCACCGGCGCGACCTCGGGCATCGGCGAGGCGCTGGCCCGCACCTGCCCCTGGCCCGACACGAAGATCATCAGCGTCTCGCGCCGCGACCATCCCGACCTCGAGACCGTCCGGTTCGACCTCACCGACATGGACTCCTGGACCGGGGTCGGCGAGCACCTCACCGAGGTGTTGTCGACGTTCCGCGGCGAACGCGCGGTGTTCATCCACAACGCGCTCTACTACTGGGGCGGCCGCGCGTACATGGGCGAAGGCGACCCCGCGCACCATCGCGACGAGATGATCGCCAACGTCCTGGCACCCCTCGCGCTCGGTGACATGTTCATCCGGGCCGCCCAGCCGGCTGTCGACGCCGGCGTCGACGTCGGGCTGGTGCAGATCTCGTCGGCGTCGGCGCGGATCGTGTACCCGGGGCTCGCGATCTACGGCGCGGCGAAGGCGTCGATGGAGCAGTGGGTCCGCGCCGTGCGCGCCGAGCGGAAGGACCGCGGAAAGGGACCGTGGGTCACGGCAATCCGCCCGGGGTTCGTCGACACCCCCGCCGCGCGCCGGGAGGCCGAGCTCCCGGTCGACACGCACCCCGGCATCGCCGGCATCGCCGAGGCGGTGCGGACCGGCAACATGCTCGCCGCCGACGAGTCGGCCGAGAACATCTGGAACGCGTTGCCCGACGACGCGATCGCCCAGCCGGTGCTGCTGTTCGGCGAGGCGGTCGGCGTCACCACCTGACGCGTCCATGCCGACGTAAGGTCTCGCGTCCGCGCGGTGATCGTGGGAGCGTCGAGCGGTCTCGGCCGGTGCATCGGCATCCGGATGGCACAACACGGCGCGGAGGTCGCGCTGCTCGCCCGGCGGGCGGACCGGCTCGCGGACGCGGCGCAGGAGGCGGGCCCGGGAACCGTGGCCATCGTGTGCGACGCCACCGACGCTGCGTCGTGCCGGACGGCCATCGACGCCGCCCACGACGCGCTCGGGGGGATCGACGCCCTCGTGTACACCCCGGCGCTCGGTCTGCTCCGCCGGCTCGTCGACCTCGACGCCGACGAGTGGCGCCGGTCGTTCGACACCAACGTCATCGGTGCCTCCCTCGTGACCGCCGCCGCCCTGCCCTACCTCGAGGAGTCGAACGGCGTCGCCGCCTACCTGTCGACGGTGAGCGCGTCCACGACGCCGCCGCGGCCCGGCCTCGGCGCGTACGCGGTCAGCAAGGCCGCGCTCGACAAGCTGGTCGAGGCGTGGAGCGCCGAACACCCCCAGGTCGGGTTCACGTGCATCGTGGTGGGCGCGTGCGCCGGCGGCGACGGGGCGTCGGCGACCGAGTTCGCCGCCGGTTGGGACCCGGAGCTCGCCGCCGAGATGATGCCGATCTGGGTCGCCCGCAACCTCCTCGCCGAGTCGCTCATCGACGTCGACGACCTGGTGCGGGTGGTCGAGGCGGTCGTCGGCTGCGGCGCCAGCGCCACCGTGCCCGAAGTGACCGTCATCCCCCGGGCGCCGCGCGCAACCGGTAGTTGATCGGGATCCGCTTCGGGCCCTCCACGAAGTAGGCGTGGGTCCAGGACGGCTCGCCCGCGAGCTCGACGTGCTCCAGGCGCGCGAGCAGCGCCTTGAAGATGGCGCGGATCTCCATGCGGGCGAGATGGGCACCGAGGCAGAAGTGCCGGCCGAAGCCGAAGGCGAGGTGGCTCGCCGCGTTCTCGCGCCGGATGTCGAGGCGGAACGGGTCCGGGAACACCTCGTCGTCGCGGTTGGCCGACGCGAACGACAGGTAGAGCAGATCGCCGGGCTGGAACGTCACGTCGCGGAGGGTGAACGGCTCCTGGCAGTTGCGCATGAAGTGCTTCACCGGCGAGACGTACCTGATGATCTCGTCGGCGAACGGCCCGTCGATCAGCTCCGGGTGCGCCCGCGCCAGCTCCAGCTGGTCCGGATGCTCCATGAGCGCGAGCAGGCCGCCGGCGATGGCGCTCGAGGTCGTGTCGTGGCCGGCCGTGGCGATGATCACGTAGTGGCCGATCGTGTCGAGGTCGGCGAGCGGCTCGCCGCCGAGCTGGGCGTTGGCGATGACCGACGCGAGATCAGTGGTCGGACGTGCGCGGCGATCGTTCGCCAGCGCGGTGAAGTACTGCGCGAGGTCCAGCAGCACCGCCAGCATGGCTTCGTCCTCACCCGCGCGCGCGATGTCCGGGTCTTCGGCGCCGAACATCTCCTGCGTCAGCTTGAGCATGCGCGGGTAGTCGTCCTCGGGCAGCCCGAGGATCGACAGGATCACCTGCAACGGGAAGTGCAACGCGACATCGTTCACGAAGTCGCACTGCCCGCCCAGGGCGGCCATGCGGTCGACGGATTGGTCGGCGAGCGCGTCGACCTTGGCCTGCAGCGTCTTGACGTTCGCGGGCTTGAACCAGTCGTTGACGATGTTCCGGTGCGCCTTGTGCTCGTCGCCGTCCATCTGGATGAGCGTCTTCACCGGTGTCTGGTCCATCACGTCGACGCGCTCCTGCGGCGCCAGCGTCGGTACCGGGGCGTTGGTGAACAGGTCGGGGTGGCGTTCGATCTCCATCACGTCGGCGTGGCGCGTGATCGCCCAGAACCGCGGGAAGCCCGGCTGCGACACCTCGAGGATCGGCGACTCCTCCCGGACCCGTCGGGCGGCGGCGTGCCATCCCACCGGGTCGGCGTAGGCGGCGGGATCGGCGAACATCGACCCGAGGTTCTCGATGGCAGCGGCCATGTGACGACGTCCTCCTCCGGTGAAAACATCTAGAGGTTAGAGCGTCGTGCTCCCGCGCAACGGCCGGAAGAAGGCGCGCAGATCCTCCACGATGAGCTCCGGCTCCTCGGCCGCGGCGAAGTGCCCGCCCCGATCCATGCGGGTCCAGTGCACGAGGTTCGCCTCGCGCTCGGCGAGCGCGCGCGGGACGTGGAGCAGCTCGTGGGGGAACACCGCCAGGCCGACCGGGGCCTCCAGCGTCGGGGTGCGGTCGTGCGCCGGCGTCCAGGGCTGCTCGAACGAGTAGTTGTAGAAGCGGACCGAGCCACCGAAGGTGTTGGTGAGCCAGTAGAGCGAGAAGGCGGTGAGGAGCTCGTCCTTCGAGAAGCGGCGTTCGACGTCGCCGCCGCAGTCGCTCCATGCACGCCGGCGTTGCAGCATCCACGCCGCCATGCCCGCGGGCGAGTCCTGCATGGCCCACGCCAGCGTCTGCGGTTCGTAGATCTGGGTGAGGAAATGGGTGAGGTTGTGGGGCGTCGTGCTCCGACCGTCGAAGAGGTCCACCTCGTCGGGCGCGAAGTCGTCGCGGCCGAGCGCGAGGTCGGCGCCGAGCAGCGCCGGGAAGTTCAGGTGCGCGCCGACGAGGTGCTCGGAAAACTCGTGGGCGAGCTGCGCGCTCACGTACGCGCCGGAATCACCGCCGTGCGCGCCGAACCGCTCGTAGCCCAGCTCGGCCATGAGCTGCACCCAGAGACCCGCGGTCTCGCGCCACCCGACGCCCGCGCGCGACGGCGAGGAGAAGACCGAACCCGGGAGCGACGGCACCACGACGTCGAACGCGTCGGCCGGATCACCGCCGAAGCGCTCCGGGTGCGCGAGCGGGTCGATCACCTTGGCGAAGTCCCAGAACGTCCACGGCCACCCGTGGGTGAGCACCAGCGGCAACGGCGACGGGCCCGAGCCGCGCTGCGTGCAGCGCGTGCACGGTGACGCCGTCGATCTCGCCGCGGACGTGCGGCCACCGGTTCATCGCCGCCTCGTACGCGCGCCAGTCGTACCCGTCGGCCCAGTAGGCGACGAGCTCGCGGAGGTACGACCCGGGGACACCGAGGTGCCAGTCGTCGACGCCCGCGACCTCGTCGGCCCAGACCGTCGTGCGGAGGCGCTCGGCGAGCAGCGCGAGGCGATCGTCGGCGATGTGGATGCGGTACGGCTCGAGGGTCACGGCGGTTGTTCTACCGGGTCCGCTCCCGCCGGGGTGCGGCCGTTGACGGGTCCGCGGTATTCGTGACATTGTGCTGTCACGAATACCGAGGGAGACACGAGATGACGATCGACCTGACCGGTGGCCTGCCCGAAGAGCGCGAGTTCGCGTTCGCGACGCAGCCCGACGACCCCGAGATGCGCGAGTCGTCCAACGTGTGGGTGTGGGACCACGGGACCGAGTTCGGGATGCCGCGCATCGGCGTCGAGGCGGTCGGCGACCAGTGGGACACCCACGACGTGCAGGTCAACGTCGCCTTCGCCGACGGGCGGGTGCTCAACCTCTTCGGTCCCGGCAAGGCGCACGACCGGCTCGGCGCCGACGGCCGGCCGCGCATCCTCGGTGCCGGCCCGCTCTCGTTCGAGATGCTCGAGCCGTTCCGCCACTGGCGGATGCAGCTCGACGGCATGGCGACCGAGACGTCGACCCAGGCCCAGATCGACGGTTGGCAGCCCGGGGAGAGCACCGGCGATCTCGTACCCGTCGAGCTGGAGCTCGACATCCGGTCGGCGGTCCCGCCCTGGGAGAGCGGCACGCTGCTCGAGGAGGCCGGCCGCGTGCTCGCCACCCAGGAAGAGGGCGCGCTCATGGGCGGCCCGCGCTTCGAGCAGCTCTTCCGCGCCACCGGCACGTTGCGGGTCGGCGGCGCCGAGCACCCGATCGACGGTGGTGGCCTCCGCATCCAGCGCCAGGGCGTCCGGCGCCTCGCCGCGTTCCGTGGCCACGTGTGGCAGTCCAGCGTCTTCCCGAGCGGGCGCGCGTTCGGGCACTGCGTCTACCCGCCGCGGACCGACGGCAAGCCGACCTTCAACGAGGGATTCCTCTTCGAGGGCGACGGCGCGTTGATCCCCGCGAGGGTGGTCGACGCGCCCTGGCTGCGCGACCTCGCGGTCAAGCGGCAGGACGCGACGGTCACGCTCGAGACCGAGGACGGCACGACGGCCACCATCGCCGGCGAGACCGCGCTGTCGACCTGCATGGTGATGAAGTCGAACATCGGCGGCGGTGCCGTCGGTGCCGAGCTGTTCCGCCTGCAGCAGGCGATCGTCAGCTACACGTGGGACGGCGAGCGCGCCACCGGGATGCTCGAACGCTCGAGCGCGAACACCCAGGTGAGCTGAACCAGCAAGCCAAGCCAGGATGGTGCCCCGGTTCGGGTACACCACGACCGCCGAGGAGGTCGCGCGTACCGCTGATCTGCGCGGACGACGGGCGGTGCTGACCGGCGCGTCGTCCGGCATCGGCGTCGAGACGGCGCGCGCGCTCGCGATCGCGGGTGCTGACGTCGTCCTCGGCGTGCGCGACGTCGAGAAGGGCGAGGCCGTGGCCCGCGACGTCGCGCGGGGTGCGACCGGCGCGGTCCGCGTCGCACCGGTCGACCTTCGCGACCTGCATTCGGTGGCGGCGTACGCCGACGGGATCACCGGGCCCGTCGATCTCCTGATCGAGAACGCCGGCGTGTCCAAGACCCCGGACGCCCATCTCCCGAACGGCCTCGACGTGCGCTTTGCGACCAATCACCTCGGCCACTTCCTGCTCGCGTCGCGGCTGCGCGCGCAGATGGCCGAGCGCGGCGCGCGCATCGTCGTGCTCAGCTCGGCTGCGCACAAGGGCATGCCGGTGCAGCTCGACGATCTCCAGTGGCAGACGCGCGAGCACATCGCCGGGATGGCGTACGCGGAGTCGAAGAGCGCCAACATCCTCTTCGCCCAGGAGGCGACGCGACGGTGGCACGGCGACGGGATCTTCGCCAACGCGGTGCTCCCCGGCTCGGCCCTCACCGGACTGCAGCGCTTCCACGGCGACGAGTTGAAGCGTCAGATCGGCTTCATCCTCCCCGACGGCACGCTGAACCCGATCCTCAAGACGGCCGGCCAGGCCGCGGCCACGACCGTGTGGGCATGTACCGCACCCGAGCTCGCGGGCCGCGGCGGCCTCGTGCTCGAGGACTGCGCCGAGGCGCTCCCGGTGGGACCCGACACGCATCCGTGGTCGGGCTACGACGCCGGCGTCGCCGATCCCGAGACCGCACGTCGGCTCTGGGAGCGCTCCGTCGAGTTGCTCCACTCGCTCGGCGTCGAGCCGTGAGGCTGACGGCTCAGTGCGCGGTCCACTGCGCCGCACGCGCGGTGTAGTCGGCGAAGCGCGGGCGGACGTCGTCGAGCACGAGCCCGAACGCGGCCGGATCGGGGTGCACGTTCTGCGCCCGGTTCGCCGCGAACTCCGCCCACCAGGACGTCATGCCCGCCTCGAACTCGGGGGTCACCGGCTCCCCCAGCCAGGCGTACAGCTTCGCCACCTCGCCGATGGGATCGGTCTGCATGGTGCGGAAGTCGATGTCGTAGAACCGGTGATCGTTGCCCCGGTCGCGGAACGCGAGCGCGCGCTCCATCCCGACCGACCAGTGCTCCAGGTTGAGCGCGCCCAGGTAGTGGAGGTCGATGTCCGTGCTGAACATGGTGCCGATCTCGAGGTACACGTCGGCCACCGACACGATCACGTCGGCGGGGTCGCGATGCGTCATCACGAAGCGCGCGTCGGGGAACGACTGGTCGAGCTGGTCGAGGAACAGCAGGTGGGTCGGGCACTTGAGCCGCCACGGGACGGCCGGCGTGCCCCACTGGAGCAGTTGCAGCGCGCGGCGCTCGTACTGGTACGTGGGTGTGAGGTCGGCGTCGTAGAGGAACCAGTTCGAGTACGAGGGCAGGTACGCGTACGCGAGGAACATCTGCGACTTGAAGTCGAGCGCCATCAGCTCCTGGCACTCCATCGGACCGGTGGCGGTCGACGGCACGAGCGCGGCGCTGCGGGGCGAGAACTCCTGCTGCTGCGCGACCGACAGCTCGGCCATCGCGATGCGCGGATCGGGTTCCTCGACCGTGGAGGGCGGTGGGGCCGGTGCCGCGGATTCCCACAGGCGCAGCGAGCGGGTGCCGGGATCCTCGGCCAGGAGGAACGACAGCGCGGTCGATCCGGTGCGTGGGAGCCCGAGACCGATGAGCGGCGCTTCGATCGGTTCGTCACCCATCTCGGGGTGCCGTCGGAACCAGTTCTCGATCTGCAGCCGCTGCATCAGGAGCCCGACCAGGCGCTCCCGCATCACCATCTGTCCGACCTCGTTGAGCTTCGCCTCGTGTTGCAGGCTGCGCACGAGGACCTCGAGCCCCTCCCGGAACGACTCGTCGCCGAGGTCGTCGAGCCCGGTCCGACCGCGCGCGTCGTCGATCAGATCGTCGTGCTCCGCCATGTCTTCCCCCCGGTGAAACTGTGGCAGTAGCCTGACATCAATATGGCGGAGCGTCAACCACGCGCCGTGCCTACGACAGCCCGGTGCGCCGGCGCCAGGTCGCGGAGACGCGCGAGCGCATCGTCGACGCGGCGTCGGCGCTGGTGCACGGGTTCCCCTCGTGGGACTGGGGCGCGCTCACGTTCCGCGCCGTCGCCGAACGCGCCGGGGTCAGCGAACGGACGGTCTACCGCCACTTCGCCTCCGAGCGGGAGCTGCGCGACGCGGTCATGCACCGGCTCGAGGAGGAAGCGGGCGTCTCGTACGAGGGGCTCGGCCTCGACGACCTGGGCGACGTCGCGGCGCTCGTGTTCTCGTCGCTGTCGTCGTTCGCGGTGGCGCCCGCGGTCGTGGACGACCCGACGTTCGCGGCCGAGGACCGGCTCCGGCGCGCGACGCGCTGCGCGACGCGGTGGCGGCCGCACCCGCCGCAGCCGACTGGACCGACGCCGAACGCGACATGGTGGCCGGCCTGCTCGACGTGCTCTGGAACGTGCCGTCGTTCGAGCGCCTCGTCGTCCAGTGGGGCCTCGCGGCCGAGGACGCGACCCGCACCATCGAGTGGGCGATCGACCTGGTGGCCGGGGCGATCCGAGCCGGCCACCGGCCGGGCGTCAGCCGTTCGTCGGGAAGCCGAGGTCGATGACGCTCGTCGCCGGATCGGGCCAGCGGGTGGTGACGACCTTGGGCCGCGTGTAGAAGCGGATGCCCTCGGGGCCGTAGACCGGCGCGTCGCCGAACAACGAGGCCTTCCACCCGCCGAAGGAGTGCCAGGCGACGGGCACGGGGATCGGCACGTTGATCCCGACCATCCCCACGGTGACGTCGCGCTCGAACCGGCGGGCCACGCCACCATCGCGTGTGAACAATGCGACGCCGTTGCCGTAGGGGTTCCCGTTCACCAGGGCGAGCGCGTCGTCGAACGTGGCCACCCGGACCACGCTGAGCACGGGGCCGAAGATCTCGTCGTCGTAGACGGTCATGCCGGGCTCGACGTCGTCGATGAGCGAGCAGCCGACGAAGAACCCGTCGTCGGCGGTCGCCGCCGATCCGTCGACCACGACCGTGGCGCCCTCCCCGGACGCGCCCGCGACGTAGGAACGCACGCGGTCGCGGTGGTCGCTCGTGATGAGCGGACCCATCATCGAACCCGCGGCGTCGCCGGGGCCGATGACGACCTCGGGGATCCGCGCCGCGATCGCGCTCACCAACGGATCGGCGACCGCGCCCACGGCGACGACCACGGAGATGGCCATGCACCGCTCGCCCGCGGACCCGTAGCCCGCCGAGATCGCGGCGTCCGCCGCGGCGTCGACGTCGGCGTCGGGCAGCACCACCATGTGGTTCTTGGCGCCGCCGAGCGCCTGCACCCGCTTGCCGTGGCGGGTGCCGGTCTCGTACACGTGCCGGGCGATGGGTGTGCTCCCCACGAACGAGACCGCGTCGACGTCGGGGTGCGTCAGCAGCGCGTCGACCGCTTCGGCGTCGCCCTGCACGACGTTGCACACGCCGTCGGGGAACCCCGCGCGCTGCACCAGCTCGGCGAGCAGCATCGCCGCCGACGGATCCTTCTCCGACGGCTTGAGCAGGAACGCGTTCCCACACGCCAGCGCGTTGGCGAGCATCCACAGCGGCACCATGACCGGGAAGTTGAACGGTGTGATCCCCGCGACCACCCCCACCGGCTGCAACACGGTGTGCACGTCGATGCCGTTCGAGACCTCCGTGCTGTGCGAGCCCTTCAGGAGGTGGGGCACGCCGCAGGCGAACTCGACGCAGTCGATGCCGCGCGCGACCTCACCCTTGGCGTCGTCGAGGACCTTGCCGTGTTCGCGGGTGACGATCGCGGCGAGGTCGTCGCGGCGCGGCGTCGAGCAGCTCGCGGAGGCGGAACATGCAGGTGCTGCGCGTGCTGAGCGACGACGCGCCCCAGTCGCGTGCGGCCACCGCCGCGACTTTCACCGCGTCGTCGACGACCGCGGCCGAGGCCAGGGTGACCTCTCCGGTCTGCACCCCGCGGGCCGGGTCGAAGACGGGCGCCGCGCCGTGCCGCGCCGTCGTCGGCGCGCCGGCCGCCGATCCAGTGTCCGATCGTGTCCATGTCGATCAGCTGAGCACGTCGTTCGACCACTCGACCAGCTGGGGTGCGAGCAGCGGCCAGCGGTCGAACAGCTTCCCGTTCACCTGGTGGTCGGCCGAGCGCTCGATCCACTCGCGGTCGCCCCACGGCGGCTCGACGAGTCGCGTCTTCGGGAGCTCTGCCGCGATCAGCTCCGACGTCGCCCGCGTGTGGTAGGCGTCGCTCTCACCACTGCGGAACACCAGCGTCGGGAGGTCGAGCGCGGCGGCGTCGCTCCGGGCGAGGCCGGGGACCAGCTCGTCGTCACCGCACGGGCAGTACGCCAGCATCCAGCGTTCCATGGTCGCGACGAACTCGGCGCGGTCCTGGCCGAGGATCCGCTCCCGGTTCGACGGGTTCCGTGAGATCACCTCTTCCCATTCGGGGAGCGCGGCCACGGCGTCCATGCCGCTCTCCCACGCCTTCACCAGGTTCTGGCCGCAGTAGTGCATGCCCAGGCTCATGAGCCCGAAGGCACCACCGCTGATCCACCAGATCGCGAGCCCGGCCGCGACTTCGGGATGGCGGGCGGCGGTGAGCATCGACACCCGGGCACCGCCCGAACCGCCCGAGATCACCGCCGGCGTCATGTCGAGGTGGGTCAGCAGCGCCGCCAGCGTGTCGGCCTGCATGGCCGACTCGGAGGACCCGCGGAAGCACACGTCGGACGCGCCGCAGTTCGGCCGGTCGTAGATGAGGACCTGGTTGCCCTCCTCCGCCAGCGCCTCCGCCAGCTCGCGGACGCCGGGGAAGTCCTTGCTGAAGCGGCCGCCCGGCGTGATCGCCCACGGGCGGCCCTCACCGATCACCTCGTACGCGATGGTCAGGTCGTCGACCGTTGCAGTAGCCATGGGCCGACCCTAACCTCGACCCCAATGTTGAACAACGACACGCTCATCATCGACGCCGACTCACACTGGTGCGAGCTGCCCGACCTCTTCACGTCGGCCGCACCGGCCGAGTTCAAGGACCGCGTGCCCCGCATCGAGGTGATCGACGGCACGCACACGTGGGTGTTCGACGGTCACGTGCTCGGGCAGGCGGGCGCCGGCGCGGTCATCGGTCGCGACGGCACGAAGGAGAGCGCCGACACCGCGCTCAACCACTGGACCATCGACCAGGTGCACGTCGGCGGCTACGACCCGAAGGTGCGCCTCGAGGTCCTCGACGAGTGCGGGATCGACGCGCAGATCATCTTCCCGAACACCATCGGCCTCGGTGGTCAGGATCTCGGCATGATCGACGACCGTGCGCTGTGCCGCATGGTGATCGAGATCTACAACGACCGGCAGGCGCGCATCCAGGAGGAATCCGGCAACCGGCTGCTCGGGATGCCCCTGATGCCGGCGTGGGACGTCGACACGTGCATCTCCGAGGCCCGGCGCGTCGCGGCGATGGACGCGCGCGGCGTCAACATGACCTCCGACCCGCAGGACCTCGGCGCGCCCGATCTCGCCAGCCGGGCGTGGGACCCGTTCTGGGAGACGTGCACCGAGCTTCAGCTTCCGGTGCACTTCCACATCGGCGCCAGCGCGACCGCGATGTCGTTCTACGGCAAGTACCCGTGGGACTCGCACCCCATGGACACCAAGCTCGCCATCGGGGGTTCGCTGCTGTTCATCGGCAACGCGCGTGTCGTGACCAACGCGATCCTGTCCGGGATGTTCGACCGCCACCCCGACCTCCAGATGGTCTCGGTGGAGAGCGGCGTCGGGTGGATCCCGTTCATCCTCGAGACCCTCGACTACGAGATGTCGGAGAACGCGCCCGGCGAGCTCGCCAAGATGAAGAAGCTCCCGTCGGAGTACTTCCGGAGCAACTTCTTCGCCACGTTCTGGTTCGAGAACAATCGCAACAAGCTGCCCGAGCTCATCGAGGCCGTCGGCGAGGACAGCATCCTGTTCGAGACCGACTTCCCGCACCCGACGTGCCTCTATCCCGACCCGCTCGGGAGCGTCGAGAGGAAGATGAGCACGCTCGCGCCGGAAACGCGGAAGAAGATCTACGGCGAGAACGCGGCGAAGCTCTACCGGCTCTGATTCCCGCGCCGCGTGCTCAGCTCGCCGCGACCTCCAGCAGCGCGTCGGCGACCCATGCCGGCTCCGTGATCATGAGGTCGTGGCCGGTGTCGATCTCCCAGAACCGGCCGGCCGCGCGCGCCTCTTCGACCATCGTCCGGTCGCGGGTCGCCACGGTCGCGCTGCAGACGATGTTGTACCGCGGGATCGCCCAGAGCGCTGTCCTCGTTCGTGAGCCGCAGCGGCTGTTCGAAGCACGCCCACGGGTGGCCGGTCAGGCGGTCGGCCATCCAGGCCACGTCGTCGTCGTCGGTCACCCCGTAGAACCGTCCCGCCTCGGGTGACGGCAGCAGCACCAGCTCCACGCCGTCGACGACCGCACCGGCCGGGCGGGTGGCTTCGATCATCGGGCCGGCGACGTCGAGCAGCGACTGCCCGTTCACCGGGTTGGCGGCGTCGAGGTAGACGAGCCGTCCGATGCGCTCCGAGGCCCGGTCGGCGATGCCGGTGATCACCATCCCGCCGTAGCTGTGCCCGACCAGGATCACGTCGCGGAGATCCTCGTAGTGCAGGAGCGCGACCACGTCGTCGATGTGGAGGTCGAGGTCGATCCCCGGACGCAGGAGGTGCGAACGCTCGCCGAGCCCGGTCAGCGTGGGCGCGTGGACGTCGTGTCCCGCGGCCCGCAAGCGCCGGGCCACCTTCGTGTAGCACCAGCCGCCGTGTCCGCCGCCGTGCACGAGGACGTACGTCGCCACCGCTACCCCGCCGGCTTCGCGTACGCGTCAACCACCGGGGCGAGCTCGGTCGGGCTCGCCCCGTGGAGGATCACGCCGTCGCACCCGAGGTCGAGCTGGTGCCGGATGGCGGCGACGCACTGGGCGGGCGTGCCCGTCGCCGACGGCGCCAGCCACTCGGCCGGGATGAGGGTGGCGATGTGCTCGAGCTGCTCGGTCGTCGCCTTGGCGTCGATCGCGCCGGTCACCCCGGTCACGACCTCGTCGGCTCGGAAGCGCTCCAACACCGCGGGATCCCAGCCGTTGGTGCGCACCAGCAGGTCGCCGTACCCCTGGAGGTACGTGGCCAGCCGGCCGACCGTCTTCTTCAGCCGCAGGTCGGGGGCGATGTGGTCGCCGATGGTGGCGAAGCACGACCACACCTTCACCGCGTCCGGATCCCGCCCGGCGCGCTCGGCCGCCTTCTTCACCGCCTGCACGCAGCGGGTGGTGGTCTCGTCGGTGAAGTAGGTGTGGAGCACGACCTGGTCGAAGCAGCGACCACCGAGGGCGAGGGAGTTGGGGCCGAAGGCTACCCAGCCGAGCCCGACGTCGTAGCCCTCGACCCCGTCGAGGTTGAGGTAGGGCCACGAACCTGCGGGACCGTCGTGGCCGAGGATCATCTCGCCCTGCCAGAGCCGTCGCATCAGCCCGACGAAGTCCTCCACCTGGGCGGTGGTCACGTGCGGCAGGCCCATGGCGTCGAACAGGCGGTCGACTCCCCGGCCCAGCCCGAGGGTGAAGCGCCCCCCGGTGAGGTTGTGCATGGTGGCGCCGAACGCCGCGGTCACGGTGGGATGGCGCGTGTTGTGGTTCGTCGCCGCGGTGGCGACGGCGATGTTCTCGCTGACCGCGCCGACCGCGCCGCTGACCGTGGCCGCTTCCTTGATGTTGAGCCGCTCCGAGATGAACACGTGCCCGAGGCCCATCGCCTCGGCGTCGGGGACCTCCTGCACGATGGCGCGCGACGTGGCCGGCGCGCCCGCCAATGTGTAGAAGCCGAGCTCGTCGAAGCGGGGCATCAGTGGCTCACGGGCGTCGCGCTCGCCCACTCGTCGCGGTGCTCGCGCACGCCCTCGAGGATGCGATCCCAGCGCGGCAGGCTCTCGCTGATCTTCATGTCGAACGAGCTCTCGTTGCGGAACTCGAGGATCTCGATCCCGTCGGGGCCGGCCTGGTACGCATAGGGCGCGTCGGCCGGGACGTAGAAGCCGCCGCCCGCGTGCACCACCCGGTTCCCGAGGTGCGCCTCGCCGCTGATGACGTAATAGAGGCAGTCGGCGCTGTGGCTGTGGCGGGGCAGGATGTAGTGCGGCGCGAACCGCGACCACACGAGTGAGAGTCCGTGCTCGTCGGCGTGGCGGTACAGCACCCGCACGTCGTGCCCGGGAGCGGTGGCCCATTCCGTGACCTGCTCGGGCGCGGGCTCGGTCATCGTCGGCATCGACATCATGTCGGTCCGTGCCAGCGGGAGTGCGTCGTCGAACGCGAACAGGGTCAGGGCTTGCTCGTTCCGGGTCACAGTGACGTTCTCCTCGCGGGTCCGGTGGTGATGATCACGCCGTCGCGCTCCAGTCGGTCGAGCTCGGCGTCGTCGAGGTCGAGCCGCTCGTGGAGCACGGCGCGGCGTGTGTTGGGCGAATCGCGGGGCGGGGCCGCGCGCGCCGATGGCGCTCGAGTCGGAGCGGAACGGCGCGGTGGCGATCCGCGCGCCCGGCTCCACCTCGGTGAACACCTCGCGTTCTGACGCCCACGCCGTCTCGCTGAGCTCGGCGACGGTGCGCACCTCGGCGACGAGGAACGCGAACGGTTCGAACAACGCTTCGAGGGTCGCGAAGTCGGCCACCTTCGCGCAGAGGTCGCCCAGCACCCGCAACGCCTCGTCGCGCGAATCGGTCGGAGCGACGGGCGCATCGGTGAGCGCGGCCGCGATCTCGATCAGGCGCCCGGTCGGATCACCCATGAACGCGGCCGCGGTGCCGTCGGCCAGCGTGAACACCGGGTAGTTCCAGGTGTCGGGGATGCGCGGTCCGGTGTACGCGGCCAACTCCGTCGACGTCCACTCGTCGGTGTACACGAGCGCTTCGGCCATCGACACGTCGAGGTGCTGACCGCGGCCCGTGTACTCGCGCTGGTACAGCGCGGCCAGGATGCCGCTGACCGCGAGCAGGCCGGGCGTGATGTCGCCGTCGACGTGCGGGCTCTGCTCGGGCGGGGCGTTCCGCAGGCGCGCGTCGAGCTCGACGCGCCCGACCTCGGCCTGCACCATCGCCGCGTACGCGCGTCGCTGCGACCACGAGTTGTCGAGACCCCACCCGTTGATCGAGCAGTAGATGAGTCGGGGATGCTGTGCGAGCAGGGTGTCGGCGTCGAGACCGAACTTGGCGAGGACGTCGGGCCGGAAGTTGTCGAGCAGCACGTCGCTCGTGAGCGCGAGGCGTCGGACGAGGTCGGCGCCCTCGTCGGTGCGCAGGTCGACCGAGATGGACCGCTTGCCGGCATTCACCCAGGTGAAGTACACGCTGACCGGGTCGTCACCGACCTGCGGTCGCAGCATGCGGATGATGTCGCCCTCCGTGGGCTCGACCTTCACGACGTCGGCGCCCAGGTCGGCGAGCATGCGGCCGCAGATCGGGCCCGAAACGACCTGCGACAGGTCGAGCACCCGGACGCCCTCGAGCGGGGACGGCGACGCCGCGTCGGTGGTGCCGGTCATGGTCCCCTTCGTTCCTCGACGACCACCACAAGATAGGGAACGCTCACCGTGGGTGCCGACTCCCCGGGGAGGCCAGGAGTGCCTGCACGCCGCCCTTGTCGACCTTGCCCGTCGCCATCATGGGGATCTCGTCGGCCGAGACGATCGCCCACGCGGTCGGCACCTTGAATGCGCTGAGGCGAGCGGCCGCGTCACGCGCCAGGTCGTCGACGGCGCGGTCGCGCCCCGGCTGGAGCACCACCAGCGCGCCGACCCGTGTCGCGGGAGCATCACCCACGTCGACCACCACCGCGCGCTGCACGTCGGGGTTCGAATGGAGCGCGGCCTCGACCTCGCTGGGATAGACGGTGGCGCCCTTGACCTTGAACATGTCGTCGAGCCGGCCGGTGAAGAACAGGTAGCCGTCGCGGTCGAGGTACCCGAGGTCCCCGGTGGGATAGAAGCCGTCGGGCGTGAACACGTCGTCACGCGGGCGTCCGCAGATCCCCCGCATGACGTTCGGACCGCGCAGCTGGATCTCACCCGTCTCCCCGGCCGCCGCCTCGGTGCCGTCGTCGACGATGACGATGCGCACCTCGACGCCGGTGAACGGCCGACCACAGCTGCCCCGCTTGTCGGGGGGCAGGTCGCGGTCGAGGGGATCACCGCAGTACGGGCCGAACGACTCGGTCATGCCGAGGAGTCCCGGCCGACCGCCGGGCTCACCGCGCCGCTCGGGCGGGAGCACCGCGGGCAGGCTCGCGGACTTGAGGCGCGAGAGGTCGGTCGACGCGAAGTCGGGGTGGGCGGCGATGGCGACCGCCTGGTCGGGCCAGCCGCGGAACAGGGTCACCCGCTCGCGCTCGAGCAGCTCGAGCGTGGCGGAGGCTTCGGGTTGGCGTTCGGTGACCAGCGTCGCCCCGGCCACGAGGACCGACAACAACCCGGTGCCCAGACCTCCGACCCAGAAGAACGGCATCGGGATGTAGAGGCGGTCGTCGGCGTCCAGTCCCCGGATCGCGAGCCCGGCCTGCGTCGCCCCGAGCGCGCCGCCGTGGGTGTGGATCACGCCCTTCGGCGCCCCCCGGCTCCCCGAGGTGAAGACGATGACGAGGTCGTCCGCCGGTCTCACCGCCCCGGCCAGCGCTTCGACCAGCTCGTCGGCGACCGCCGCGGTCGCCGGGTGCGCGAGCTCCTCCCGGGGGATCGCCGAGCGGAGGCGCGGGAGCGGGCCGATCGCGTCGAGATCGGCGGCGTAGTCGCGCCCGCGGAACTCGCGCTCGAACACGAGGTGGTCGACACCGGCGATCCGCAACTGGGCCTCGAGCTCGGGCGGGCGCAGCAGGGTGCTCGACGGCACGAGCACGGCGCCGATCCGCGCCAGCGCGATCGCGATGACGGCCCACTCCACGCCGTTCGGCATCAACAACCCGACCCGCGTGCCCTTCCCGACACCGCGCGCGACGAACTGCGCGGCCAATGCCCGGGTACGGGCGTCGAGCTCGGCGAAGGTGATCCGCTCCTCTTGCGTGACGACGAACTCGGTGTCGGGCCGCTCCGCTGCCCAGCGGCGCACGAGCGCGGGCACCGTGAGGCGGTCAGCGGGCACGGATCATCTCGCGGAGCTGCGCCATGTCGGGCTTGCCGCTGGACAGCAGCGGGACCTCGTCCGGCGCGAGCCGCAGGAACGCGCGCGGCACCTTGTACGCGGAGAGCTTGGACTTGAGCATTCCCGGCAGGCCTTCGAGATCGACCGGCGCGTCGCCCGCGACCACGATCACGGCCGCGACGATCTGGTCGCGTTCGGGGTCGTCGACCCCGAAGACGATGGCGAGCTGCCCGTCGGTGACGTCGCGGATGACGGCTTCGACCTCGCGGGTGAGACGTTCGCGCCCCCGGTCTTGATCATGTCGCCGCGCCGCCCGTGGAAGTAGAAGAAGCCTTCGTCGTCGACGCTGAACCCGTCGCCGGTGCGGAACCAGCCGTCGGGCGTGAAGACCTCGTGGCGCTCGCGCCCGTAGTAGCCCTCCATGAGCGGCGGTCCCCGGAACCACAGCTCACCCTGCTCCCCCGGCGCGCAGTCTTCGAGGGTGTCGGGGTTCACCACCCGCGCTTCGAGATCGGGGACGGGCTTGCCGAACGAACCGCGGTAGCGCTCGGGCAGGTCGCTCTCGTCCGGATCCATGAGCCCCACGCTGCCGGTCTCGGTCATGCCCAGCATGTTGTGGCGCAGCTCGGTGTCGGCCGGGCGGATGTCGTCGGGCAGGAGGGGATAGAGGTTGCCGGAGCGGATCGACGAGAAGTTCCGCTCGGGGAACGTGGGGTGCGTGACCAGGTTGGCGATGGACTGCACGTAGCCGTTCACCAGGTCAGGACGTTCACGCTCGATCAGATCGAGCGTGGCCCCTCCGTCGAGGCTCGTCGAGCACACGAGGGTCGATCCCGCGACCAGGGTGCCGACGACGTTGTACGCCAGGCCACCGATCCAGAAGAGCGGCGAGTTCGAGAACAGCGTGAGGCCGGCGCGCAGGCCACGCAGCTCGTTGAGATTCCCCACGTGACGGATCAGCGCGCCGTGCGTGTGGATGACGCCCTTGGGCGCGCTGGTCGACCCGGAGGTGTACACGATCACCATCCGGTCGGCCGGCGAGACGTCCGCCTCGATGGCGGCCAGTGCGTCGTCGTCGACCGCTTCCCCCGCCGCGAGCAGCGCGTCGAGGTGGTGCGCGGGGTCGACGCCGGCGGCCGCGCCGGCCACGAAGACGTGGCGGAGCGCGGGGGCCGCCAGGGTGGCGATGTCCGACGCTCGGGTCACGTCGGCGTCGACGGCGGTGACGAGCCGATCGACGTAGTCGTGGCCGCGGTAGCCGTCGACCGTCACCAGCACGTCGATGTCGGCGTCGGCGAGGAGCCCGCGGAGCTCGTCGCCGGTCGAGAAGGTGCTGATCGGCACCGCGACCGCGCCGATGCGGGTCACCGCGAGCCAGACGACCACGAAGTCGACACCGGTCGGGAAGAGGATGCCCACGTGGGTGCCCCGGCCCGCGCCGATCGCCACCAGTCCGCGGGCGAGGGCGCGGCGACCGGCGTTCGGCGTCGCCGTAGGTGAGCCGATCGTCGTCGCAGACCAGCAGGGTCGTGGTTCCGCGGTCGGCGGCCTGCGCACGGAGCACGGCACCGATCGTGCTCGTCATCGGCGCTCCCATCGCGTCACAGCGGGGAAGATGTCAGATATTTTGGGCCAGCGTCAAGGTGTGGCGCCCCGCCGGCACCGACGGAGCCGGTCCGGAACCCACGGGACCGGTAGGTTGGCGCACTGCGAGTTCGAGACGGAGGACACGTGGCCCCGCGAGCGGTTCGCGATCACGCGAGAAGCCGGAACTGATTGCCGACGAGCTCCGCGCCCTCATCGTGAGCGGCGAGTTGGCCGATGGTGCGTCGCTCGGCCGGGAGCCCGATCTCGTCGAGCGCTTCGGCGTGTCGCGTCCGTCGTTGCGGGAGGCGCTCCGCATCCTGGAGGCCGAAGGGCTCATCACCGTGGTGCGCGGTGTGCTCGGCGGCGTGATCGTGCACCACCCCGACGAGCGCATGACCGCCCGCACCGCCGCGCTGGTGCTCCAGTCGCGCAACGTCACCCTCGGCGACGTGCACCAGGCACGCAGCGCGATCGAGCCGGCCTGCGTGCGCATCCTCGCCGAGTCGCCCCGCCGGGCGATGATCAAGGAGCTCACCGCACTGGTCGAGGAGCAACGTCGGGTGGTCGAGGACCCGGAAGGATTCGGCCAGGCCAACGCAAGGTTCCACGAGCGACTGGTCGAGCTCACCGGCAACCAGACGCTCAGCATCGTCGCCGAGATGCTCAACGAGATCGTCGCCCGCGCGGTCACGGCGGTCAGCATGTCGCCGCGCGCCGATTCCACGGCCACCCGCGAGCGGGGCATTCGGTCGCAGGAGCGCCTCATCACGCTCATCGAAGCCGGACAGGCCGCCCAGGCCGAAGCCCACTGGCGCGACCACATGGCGGCGGTCGGCAAGGTGATCCTGGGCCAGAAGGCCAAGACCGTCGTCGACCTGTTCGACCACTACTAGGCCGTCCATGCGCATCCGGTTGAAAGCTGTAGAGCTTTCACCTAGCGTGCGGTGCGCATGAGCACGGGACCGTCGACCACGACCTACTGCCGGCTCTGCGAGGTGGGCTGCGGCCTGGTGGCGCACACCGACGGGGCCGGGAACCTGGTCGAGCTGCGGCCCGACCACGAGCACCCGGTGACGCGCGGGTTCGCGTGCAGCAACGGGCTGCTCGCCGCCGAGGTGCACCGCGACCCGGCCCGGCTCTGCCGGCCGCAACGACGCACGGGCGACACCTTCGCCGAGGTGTCCTGGAGTGACGCGACCCGGGCCATCGCCGACCAGCTGCGCGACCTCGTCGACCGCCACGGTCCGCGCGCGGTCGGCCTGTACCTGGGCAACCCGAACGCGTTCAACGCGATGGCCGGCGTGGGCGCGATGCAATTCATGCGCACGCTCGGATCCGACCGGATGTTCTCGTCCGCGAGCCAGGACTGCTCCAACAAGTACGCGACCGCGGAGCTGCTCTACGGAGTCGCACAGGCGAACTCGATTCCCGACCTCGAGCGGACCGACCTGCTCGTGGTGATCGGCTCGAATCCGCGGGTCAGCAAGTCGTCGTTCCTGAGCATGCCCGATCCGGTACGCGCGCTCGCGCGACATCCGCGATCGGGGCGGTCGGGTCGTGTTCGTGAACCCGCACGTCATCGAGCCCGCCATCGGTGAGACGCTGCAGCTCCGACCCGACACCGATCCGTATCTCCTCGCCGCGATGCTCCACGAGATCGACCGGAGCCGCGGCTTCCGCCTGGGTGCGCTCGACGGAGCCGTCGAGAACCTCGACGCGGTCCGGGAGTTCGTCGCGCCCTACTCCCCCGAGGCGGTGGCGCCGGTCGTCGGGATCCCGGCGGAGCAGATCGTCGAGCTCGCGCGCTCGTTCGCCGACGTCCTCGGCGCGTCGATCCACGTGTCGACCGGCCTCAACATGGGCCGCCAGGGTTCGTTGGCCTACTGGCTCACCCAGATGCTCCTGCTGTGCACCGGCAACCTCGACCACGCGGGCGGCAACTACTTCGCCGCGCGCGCGTTCCCGATCGCCCCCGCGCCGGTGGATCGCAGCGCGGCGTCGTTCGTGCCGACCAAGTGGGGACCGTACCGACCGACGGTCGGCATGATGCCCGCCGCGCTCCTGGCCGACCTCATCACCGACGACGACGAGCCCATCCGCGCGCTCGTGGTGATCGCAGGGAACCCTGCGCTCTCGGTCGGCGGCAGCGCGCGGCTGCAGGAGGCGTTCGCATCGCTCGAGCTGCTGGTGTCGATCGACCTGTACCGCAATGCCACCGCCGAGCTCGCCGACTTCGTACTGCCCGCCACCGACCAGTTCGAGCGCGAAGACATCAACACCTTCGTGCAGGGAGTGCAGCGCGAGCCGTACGTGCAGTGGACCGGGCCGGTCACCGAACCCGACGCCGAACAACGCGAGGAATGGCGCTGTCCTCGCCGAGCTGCTCGACCTGATGGGCTACCCGGTGATGCTCGACCCGTCGTGCGAGGATCCGCTCACGCTGGTCTTCGACGGCGCGCTGGCTTCCCAGGACCTCAGCATCGAGACCCTCCGGGCCGACGGCGTCGCAGTGCTCCCCGAGTCGGGTCCCGGCGGCAGCATCGCCCAGCTCGGGCTCACCGCACCGCTCGACTGCGTGCCCGACGGCTTGCGCAGCACGCTGGAGCGTGGGCACGACCTGTTCCGCGAGCTGCAGGCCGAACCCGCCGGACAGCTCAAGCTGATCACCCGTCGCACCGCGCACATGATCAACTCCGCGCTCCAGAACATCGAGAAGCTGAAGGCACGCGGCGCCGGATCGAACCCGCTCTGGATGCATCCGGCCGATGCCGAGCGCCTCGGTCTCGGCGCCGGCGACGTCGCCGAGGTGCGCAACGACCACGGATCGGTCCGCGCCGAGGTCAGCCTCGACGCCAAGCTCCGCCCCGGCGTCGTCGCCATGACCCACGGCTTCGGCAACGCGGCGACGTCGGGCATGCCGAACGCACAGCGCCATCCGGGCGTGAACGTCAACCTGCTGGGCCCGAGCGGCGCGGGATCGTTCGAGCCGGTCAGCGGTATGGCGCACGTGACCGGCATCGCGGTCGAGGTCACGCCGGTCGCCGCGATGGCGCCGGCCGGCTGAACCGGTGACCCACACCACCGGTCCGCGTCACGAGCTCGAGCCCGCCGCCGTCGAGCGTTGGCTCGTCGAAGCCGTCGATCCGACCATCACCGGCGTCACCGTCGTGCCGCTCGCGGGTGGCTACTCGAACGGTGCCTGGCAGATCACGGCGGAGACTGCGGGCGGCCCGCGGGAGCTGGTGCTCAAGGCACCGCGCCCGCCGAGCATCGTGCACCGGTTCGACCCGAATCGTGAGGCGACCATCCTCGACGAGCTCGGCCGGCGGGGCGCGCCGGTGCCCCGAGTGCGCGCCATCAGCCGCGGCGACGAGATCGCCGGCGGCCCGTGCTTCGTGATGGACCGCGTCCCCGGCCGCAGCGTCGACGACACCGTTCCTGCCGGCTACCACTCACCCGGATGGTTCCGCGACGCCGAGCCCGAATCCCGGCGTGCGATCTGGGAATCGTTCCACGACCGCCTCGCCGAACTCCACACCACCGACGTCGACGGGCTCGACGCGCTGCGCCACGGCGACGGGTCACGCGGCGTGTTGGGCTACTGGCGCGACGCCATCCTCGACGTCGTGCGCCCGGAACAGGCGCCGCGCCAGCTCGCGGCGCTCGACTGGCTCACCGAGCATCTCCCCGCCGGCGCCGACGACGCACCGGCAGCGTGCATGGGCGACGCGCGGCTGGTGAACGGCATCGTGGAACACGACCGGGTGCAGGCGCTCGTCGACTTCGAGGTCGTGTACCTCGGCAATCCTGCCGCCGACCTCGCCTACAGCCTGTTCCTCGACCAGAACCACCGCGCCGGGAGCGACGCCCCACTCGACGACCTGCCGAGCGCGGACGAGACGTGGCGACGGTGGGGCGCGGCCACGGGCCGGCCGACCGCGGACCGCGGCTACTGGACGGTGTTCGGCGCCACCATCATCGTGGTCACGGCAACACGGGCGATCGTGCAGTGGGGCGGACCCGACGCGACCGCGAGCTACACCGAGCAGCAGAACGCGCTCATCGACGCGTGGGAAGCCGCCATCGAAGGAGCCTGCCGGTGAGCCCGGAGTCGTCGATCGCCTTCCGTCCGGAGGACGACCTCGTCCACCCGCACGATCCCGCCGTGTGGAGCTGGAACGAGTCGTTCCTGCTCTCGTGGTTGACGCCGGACGGGGGGCCGTCGGGCCTGTTCCGCCTCGGGCTCCTGCCGAACCAGGGTCGGGGGTGGCTGTGGTTCTTCCTGCACGTCGACGGTGAGTGGCTGACGGTGGAGGAGACCCGCCTCGACCTCCGTCACTTCGACCTCGCGCACGGCGCCACGCACGACGCCTGGGGGCTGCGGTTCGGCTGGACGCCGGTCGAGCCGTTGCAGCGCGGCGTCTTCCAGCTCGACGGGGTCGCGAGGGTGCGCAGCGGTCCGCGCGCGGGTGCGCTCGTCCCGCTGTCGCTCGAGCTGACTGCGACCGCGACCGCGCCGTGCTTCGGCACCGGCACCGGTCACGAACCCGACGAGAAGCCGCAGTTCCCCGCCAGCCGGTTCGAGCAGTCGGTCATGATCACGGGCACGCTGACCGTCGACGGGCAGACCCGCGCCATCCAGTGTCCCGGGCACCGCGACCGCTCGTGGGGCCCGCGCACCTGGCAGGTCGGGTTCGCGCTCGGTGACCTGCACGGCGGCGGTCGCCAGCTCTGGTTCGCCGGTGCTCCGCAACCGGGCGAACGCGGGTCGGGATACCTCCGCGACGGCGACGGCACCCACCGGATCACGGGCATCGACGGCACCGTCGCGTACGACGACCGGCGCCTCACCATCGCACCGAGCCATCTCGTGTTCTCGGTCGACGACGGCACGAGCATCGGGGTGACGCTCGAGCCGCAGAGCCGCGTCGATCGTCTTCGACATGGCGCACTCGTCCGACCCGCCCGTGCACTGGGACTACTGGCGGACCCTCGTGAAGGCGCGCGTGGACGGTTCCGACGACGAGCTCTGGGGTTGGTTCGAAGCGAACCGCTTCGGCGTCACGTAGCGCGCTCGCCCAATCGGCCGCGGAACACCGTGGACTGGAAGTCGGGCGTCACCTCGCGGGCGATGAGGTAACCGGCGCCCATCCAGCCCCGCCGGGTCCAGTTGCCGAACGAGATGCGCGTCCCCCGTTCGCCGCAGGCGGCCGGGAGCATCTTCACCCGCTCCAGCGCCTCCATGACCCCGCGCGGCGACAGCGGTTCCGCGTTCGCCAGTGCGGCGACGAAGGTCTGCGCGACGTCGTGGCCGTAGATCGGCGAGTAGTAGCCCGGCCGGCGGCCGGTGGCCGCCTCGAACCGGTCGAGGAACGCTTCGGCCACGGGGTTGTCCTCGTCGTACTGGTCGAGACCGATCCAGCCGAGGTGCGCCCGGAAGATCTCGTCGTTCATGTAGCCGTTCTCCCACGACGTCCCCATGTAGCGCGGCGGGTCCCAGTCGAGGGCGGCGAGCGCCGCGTTCACCCCGACCACGCCGAGTCCGAAGCCGAAGTGCACGATCGCGTCGGGGGACGACGAGTGGAGACCGTTCACCACCTGGGTGGCGTCGACCCCGCTCTGGGCGATCGCCTCCTCGCGCACGATGGTGACACCCTCCACCCGGCACGCGTCGCGGAACGAGCTGAGGTACTTCTGTCCGATCAACGAGCGCTCGTAGCTCACCGCCGCGCGCCGCAGACCCCGCTGCGCCAGCAGGTTCGCGATCACGTAGGGCTCGTCGGTGAGCGAGCCGTTCGACAGCGAGAACGTCCACTCCCCGTGCCACTCGTCGGCGCCGCACCAGCTGATCGCGGGGATGCGGAACCGATCCTCGATCGCCTCGCGCAGCGGCACCGCGCTCTCGGAGATCATCGGGCCGAACACACCCAGGCAGCCCTCGTCGGCGAGCTCGCCGTACGCGTCGATCACCGCCTTCACGGTGCCGCGCGGCAGGCCCTCCACCTCCCGGATCACCATCTCGACCGGACGGTCGAGCCGGCCGGAGGCGGTGGCCTCGTCGAAGACGATCCGCGCCGCGTCGAGGAAGTCGGAGCGGACGTGCCAGTGGCTCGGCGGCGGGAGGATGAAGTCGATCAGCACGCCGATCTTGATCGGCGCGACCTGGGTGGCGATGCTCATCGTCGTTCCTCCGGGGGGTCGTCGTACCCGCGCCGCGGTGACACCGCGGGAAGTCCCGCGGGTTCCCGGCGACCGCGCTCATGTCGGCGGAGCAGAGCAACGTCTCCCCGAGGACGAGTTCGGCATGGTTGTGGATGCGCTCGCCGTCGACCTCGCGGGTCGCGGTCACCCGCAACCGGGTGCGCAGAGGCGTCGGGCGCCGGAAGCGCAGCGCGAGCTCGGCGGTCTTGCCCGCGCGACCGAGATCGCAGTTGAGCTGTTGCAGCACGCAGTCGAAGAACACCGCGAGGAACCCGCCGTGCACGATGCCCGGCGGACCCTCGTAGAGCAGTGGGAATTCCACCGTGCCCTCGGCCCGATCGTCAGCGCAGGTGAGCTCGTAGACCGGGAAGGCCGGGTTGTAGCTGCCGATGGCGCGTGAGTGGTCGACGTAGACGCGTTGCTCCGGGCGGGAGTCGTCGCCGACCCGCGGGGTGAGGTCGCCCGGGAGGTGCTCGGCGAGCCGCGCTCGGGCCGTGCGCAGCTCGGCAGTGATGCGAACGAGCTCCTCGTGGGAGTGCTCGAGCGCCAGGACCGTGCTCGTGAGCTCGCGCACCGCCTCGGCGAACGCTTCGACGTCGGGCAGCGGGGCCTCGCCGAACACCCAGGGTTCCACGGTCACACCCCCGCGGTGCCGTGCGCCTCGGGGAACAGCGCGCGCACCCCGGCGAGCTCGACCTTGGCCGACGGCGTGCGCGGGAGCGCGTCGACGACGACGATCTCGACCGGCAGCTCGTAGCGAGCGAGGTGCGAGCGGGCGTGCTCGAGCAGCTCCGCCGGGGTGGCCACCGCGCCGTCGCGGAGCTCGACCGCGGCGACCGGCACCTGCCCGAGGCGGTCGTCGTCGAGACCGATCACCGCGGCCGCGCGCACCGCGGGGTCGCGCTCCAACGCGACGCGCACGACCTCGGGCTGGACCTTCATCCCGCCGCGCAGGATCGTCTGGTCGGCGCGGCCCACGATCCAGAGGAAGCCTTCGCCGTCGAGCCGGGCGAGGTCGGTGGTCCGGATCCAGTCGTCGCTGCCGAGCTGGGAGGCCCGCACCTCCAGCAGGCCGACGTGGTCGGGTTCCAGCGCGCTGCCCGTCGTCTGGTCGACCACCCGCAGCTCGCAGCCGGCGTGGGCGCGGCCCACGCTCCCCCGCTTGGCGGCGCCGAACTCCCCGAGGTCGGCGAGGTTCCACCCCGCGACCCCGCCGCCGAACTCGGTGGCCGCGTACGAGGTCAGCACGGGCACGCCGTACTTCTCGGTGAACGCGTCGGCGACGTCGGGATCCAGGGGCGCGGTGCCGGACATCACCGAACGCACACTGGCCAGGTCGCTCGGGTCCAGGTCGGCGTCGAGCACCATCCGCAGCGCGGTCGGCACGAGGCTCACCGTCTTGGGCTGGTGGCGACGCACCGCGTCGGCCCAGCTCTCGACGGTGAAGCGCTCGAGCAGCGCCACCCGGCGACCGTCGAGCACGGCCTGCAGCACCCGGAACAATCCGCCGAGGTGGACGAGGGGCGCGTTGACGATGACCACGCCGCCGCGGAGCTTCACCGCCGAGTCCTGGTTCGACTCGTAGTGCTTGGCTCCCTGCATGACTCGTTCGAACATGTCGTAGCCGAGGTCGATGCGCTTCGGCGGGCCCGTGGTCCCGCTGGTGAGCATCCGCACGGCGACGCCGGGGCGCGTCGGTGGCGTGGCGCGCGGCTCGGCGCCGAGCTCGAGGTGGGCGTCGCCGCCGAGGTCGCGCACCGCCAGCACCGTGGTGCGACGCGCCGCGCCGGGCTCGAGGATGGTGTCCACGTCGGACGTCTCCCCCGCGAGGAGCGGTACGTCGAGGGCGGCGAGGTCGGCGCGGACCCGTTCGAGCCCGAGATGGGAATTCACGGCGACCACGCAGCAGTTCGCCCGCAGCACACCCAGGAGGAGCCCGACGGCCACCGGCCGGTTCCGCAACAGCACCCCCACCGGTGTGCCGTCCGGGAGCCCGGCCCGCTCGAGCGCGTCGGCCACGTCGTCGGCCGTCTTCGCCACCGCCGACCACGGGTACCAGCGGCCCTCGAACTCGAGCGCCGGCGCCTCCGGGTCGAGCTGGAGGATGGCTGCGATCCGGCGCGGCAGGGCGCTCGCGGTCACCGGATCCTCGGTGGCGTGGTGCGGTCGATCCCGGTCCGCTCGATCTCCGCGGCGCCGATGGGGTTGCCGAGCCGCGTGTACATCAGGCCCTGTTCCATCGCGGCGCGGTAGGGCTTGTCGAGCGACTCCCAGATCGCGCGCACCGTCCCCTGCGTGGCCACGGTCGGGTACGACGCGATGAGTCGTGCGAGCGCGTGGGCGTGCGTCCAGAGCTCCTCGCGCGCCACCACTTCGGTGACCAGCCCGAGGCGGAGTGCCGTCTCGGCCGAGACCCGCTCGCCGTTGCCGGTGAGCGCCATGCGCAGCGTGTCGCCGAGCCCGATGCGGCGCATGAGCCCGATCGGTTCGATGGCCGACACGAACCCGTACGTCACGTGGGAATCGAAGAAGGTCGCGTCCTCGGAGCAGATGACGACGTCGGCCTCGTTCAGGAAGTAGAACGCGCCCGCCGTGCACATCCCCTGGACCGCGCACAGGACGGGCTTCCAGAGCTTCTGCCACTTCGGGCTCAGGTACTCACCGGGATCGAGGTGGTTCCAGACGATGTCGGGCTGCCCGAAGCTCTGTTTGGTGTCGAGCCCGGCGGAGAACGCGCGGTCGCCGGCGGCGCGCACGACGACCGCGTGGACGCGATCGTCGTTCTTCACCGCGTGCCACGCGTCCCGCACCTCCTCGCACATCCGGCGGTCGAACGCGTTGAGGGCCTCCGGGCGATTCAGGGTGATCGTCGCGACCCGGTCGTCGGCGTCGACCTCGTACAGGATCGTCTCGAAGGACACGTCGCTCACTCGCACTTCCATTCGGGGTCGCGGTGCTCGAGGAACGCGCGGGGCCCCTCGTGCGAATCCTCCGTGTGCAGCACCCGCTCCCGGTACATCTCGGCGAGCAGTTCCGCTTCGTGCAGCGGCACGCCGAGACCCTGACGGATGGCGAGGCGTGTCCCGCGGACGGCGAGCGGCGCGTTGCGGTTGACCATGTCGGTGATCTCGCGGGCGCGGGTCAGGAGCTGATCGTGCTCGACCACCTCGGTGATGAGTCCGAGCTCGAGGGCCCGCTGCGCCGAGAGCCGCTCCTGCTTGCCGAGCAGTGCCATCCGCATCGCGGCGTTGATCGGGATCGTGCGTGCGACCCGGACCATCTCCCGGCCGGACACGAGGCCGATGCTCACGTGCGGATCGAAGAACTGCGCGCGGTCGGAGGCGATCGAGATGTCGCCGGTGGTGACCAGGTCGAGGCCGGCGCCGCAGCAGATCCCGTTGACCGCGACCACGATCGGCTTGGCCATCGAACGGAACGGTTGCGTCGCTTCCTGGGGCGCCTCCCACTCCCGGAAGTGTGAGAGGTACCGCCCAACGTGTGGCACCTTGCCGTCCTCGGGGACGCCTTCGACGTCGGCACCGGAGCAGAACGCGCGGCCATTGGCGGTGATGAGCACCGTCCACACGTCGTCGTCGGATTCCGCCCGCGCGTACGCGTCGCGCAGCTCGCCCTCCATCTGGAGGTTCACCGCGTTGAGCACGTCGGGTCGGTTGAACGTGATCGTCGCGGTGCGATCGGCGACGTCGTACAGGATGTGGTCGTAGGTGGTGCTCATCGGACGAGGTAGCCCCCATCGACGACGAGCTCCTGGCCCGTGACGTACGCCGCCTCGTCGCTGGCGAGGAACAGGATGGCGTTGGCGATGTCGTCGACCGAGCCGGCGCGCCGCATCGGCACCAGGCGCCCGAATCCCTCGATCCGGGCCTCCTGTTCCTCCGCACTCAAGCCGTGACGCTCGCCGGTGGACATCGGGGTGCGCATGTAGCCCGGCGACACCGCGTTGACACGGACACCGTGGCGCGCGAGCTCGGCGCCGACGTGGCGCGTGTAGCTCAGGATCGCGCCCTTGGTCGCGGAGTACGCCGACCCGCCCACGCAGACCGAGGCGGCGATCGACGCCACGTTGACGATCGCGCCGCCACCGCCGTCGATGAGGGAGGGGATGGCGGCCCGGGAGCACACGTAGACGCTCTTGAGGTTGGTCTGGATCACGCGGTCCCAGGTGTCCTCGGAGGTGTTCCACGTGTCGCGCACGTCGGTCTGCGAGATGCCGGCGTTGTTCACGAGGATGTCGAGGCCGCCGAACCTGTCCAGGGCCCCGACCACCGCCTGCTCGGCGCCGGCGGCCGTCGAGATGTCGCCGACGACGACGTCGGCGTCCGAGCCCGCGGCGACGGCCAGCCGGACGGTCTCGCGCCCGCCGTCCTCGTCGACGTCGGCGATGATGACCCGGGCACCCTCCGCCGCGAACCGCACCGCCGTGGCCCGCCCGAAGCCGGAACCTCCTCCGGTGACGATGGCGGTCTTCCCGGTCAGTCTCATACGAGCTCCTGGGTCCGAAGGACGTAGTCGGCGAGATCGGGCTGCTTCGTCATGCGCCAGTAGTCGATGAGGCGCCACGGCGCATTGGTGGTGACCCGTCCGTGCACGTTGTTGTAGTAGCTGTGCACCTTCGGGTGCCGCCAGATCATCTGCTCGTTCTCGGCATCGACCCGCTCGTTGTACTCGTCGTGCACGTCGCGGCGACAGTCCATCGACGCGTACCCGCCCTCGAGCAAGGCACCGAGGCACTGCGTCACGTAGTTCACCTGGCACTCGAGCATGAAGATCACGCTGCCGACGACCGGATTGGTGTTGGGGCCGTAGAGGCAGAACAGGTTCGGGAACCCCGGGATCGTGATGCCCAGGTACGCCCGGGGGTCGTCGCCCCACCGGTCGTGCAACCGGACGCCCCGGGCGGTGATCTCCATGGGCCAGAGGAACTTGTTCGGGTGGAACCCGGTGGCGAACACGATCACGTCGGCGGGATGCTCGTCGCCCGAGGTCGTGACCACCCCGTGTTCGGTGACGCGCGCGATCCCGTCGTTGACCAACTCGACGTTGTCGCGCTGGAGGGTCCGGAACCAGCCGTTGTCCTGCAGCATGCGCTTGCCGAGCGGCGGGTAGTCGGGGAGCACCCGGTCGACCAGGTCCGGGGTGTCGACGAGCTCGCGCTCGAGGTGGGCGGTGACGACCCGACGGAGCTTGTCGTTGGTCCGGCTGATCGAGATCTCGGGTGTCGGCCATTCGGGGTCGACGCGGAACGCGGGATAGATCCGGTCGGCGCTGTTCCAGAACTGGAGGAAGCGGTACCAGCCTGCGTAGAACGGCACGTTCGCGAACAGCCACTTCTCGCGCTCACCCACCGGCCGGTGGTACGCGGGGTTGGGCGTGATCCAGTGGCGCGACCGCTGGAAGATCGTGAGCCGCTCGACGTCGGGCGCGATCGCGGGCACGAACTGCATCGCGCTCGCGCCGGTGCCCACGACCGCGACGCGCTTGCCGTGCAGGTCTGCCGTGTGGTCCCACCGGGAGGAGTGGAACCAGGGGCCGGTGAACGTGTCAAGTCCGGCGAGATCGGGCACCGACGGGCGGTTCAGCATCCCTACCGCGCTGATCAATGCGTGCGCCTCGACCGACTCCGCCCGCCCGTCGCTCCCGCGCACCTCCAGCGTCCAGCGCGCCCGGTCGTCGTCCCAGTCGGCGGCGATCACCTCGGTCCCGAGCCGCAGGTGGGGCTCGATGCCGTAGTCGGCGACGCAACGCTCGATGTACCCGGCGAGCTCCTCGCGGCGCGCGTAGTAGTCGGACCAGTCGGGATTGGGCGCGAACGAGAACGAGTAGAAGTGGTTGGGCACGTCGACCCGGAGGTCGGGGTAGGTGTTCTCGAACCACGTGCCGCCGACGCCCGGGTTCTTGTCGAAGACGGTGTAGGGGATACCGGCCTGTTCGAGCCGGATGGCCGCGCAGACCCCGCCCAGCCCCGCCCCGATGATCGCGACCCGGAAGGCGTCGAGCTCGTCCTCGGCAGGCCGGTGCGTCCACCGGAACCGTCGGCGGTCCTCGTGCTGGAAGTTCGCCTCCTCGCGCACCACGCCGACGTACTCGGGGCCGATCGGCTCGCCGGCGCAGAACTCCATGATCCGGTGCAGCAGCTCGTCGGACACCGGCGGGCGGGCGAGCACCTCGGCCGGATCCACCCGGCTGAGCACGTCGGTCGCCAGCGCCCGGATCTCGTCGGCGTCGTCCGGCGACAGGGTGGCCGCGCCGCGGCCGTGGTCGAACGCGCCGACGTCGTAGCGCTCGAGCAGCGAGGCGTCCTCCGTGAGATGCGCGACCGCCGCGAGCAGGACGACGAGATCGGCGTCGACGACGGCGTCGAGCACGAGCGCGCGGTCGAGCATCGCCTGCGGTCAGTCGTGTCCGTCGACGAAGAAGTGCTCGTCGCGGAGTCGGAAGGCCTCGCGGGTGCCGTGCTGCGCGCGTGCCTTCACGAAGTTGAACTCGTCGGGCTCGAACCGCAGGTTGGTCGCGAACGCGTGCATGAGGTATCCGGTGGCCTCCTCGCCGGTGTACGCCTGACTCTCCTCGACCAGGTTGAACCCGGTCTTGGCGATCGCCAGGCCGTCGGCGGGCATGCGCGCGACCTTGGCCGCCCAGTACTCGGTGCGCTCGGCCACATGATCCGGCTCGCACACGTCGGTGAACAGGCCGAGGTGCTCGATCTCGGCCGCGGCGATGGTGTCGCCCGTGAGCAGCAGCCGTCGCGCCAGCACGGGCCCGAGCCGGTGGAAGAAGAGGTGCAGGTTGCCGAGCGCCGGACCCAGGAGCCGCGCCCCCGGCATCCCGAGCTGCGCGTCACGGGCGACCACTGCGAGGTCGGACATCAGGGCGAGCTCGAACCCACCTCCCAACGCGTAGGTCTCGACCTGCGCGATGGTGACCTTCGGGAAGCTCAGGTAGTCGTGGTAGAAGCCGAAGGCCTCACGATCGACGCCGAGGCGCCGCCGCTGGCTGGGGCGACGCTTCGACTCCCCCGGCCCGTACCAGCTGTACGCGTTGTTCATGTCGGCGCCGGTGCTGAACACCCCACCAGCACCCCGAAGGATCACGACCTTGATGTCGTCGTCGGTCGCGAGCTCCTCCAGGTAGGCGGCCATCTGTCGCCGCATCGGGGGGTCGTACGCGTTGCGGCGCTCCGGGTTGTCGATGGTGATCCGCGCGACGTGCGCCCCGGTGTCCTTCTCGAGCGAAACCTTGACGTGGTCCCCGTTGGCCGTCATCTGCGCTCCCGAATCAACGACTGAAGAAGAAATCTTGCGCGTTGCCGTAGAGGTAGTTGTCGAGCACCTCCGGACTGAGCTCGAGGGCAGCAGCCTCCTTCACGCAGCGCGTGATCGACAGCACCGGCGAGTCGGACGCGAACATGATCCGGTTCTTCCCGCGGGTCGACATGAAGTGCAGGAGCGACGCCGGGAGGTGGCGCGGCGACCACGCCGAGGTCATCAGGCGGAGGTTGGCGTACTTGATCATCAACCGAATCGCGGTGTCCCACCACGGGTCCGCGCCGTGGACCATGCACAGCCTCAGCTCCGGGAACCGCACGCAGACCCGGTCGAGGTGGATCGGGTTCTGCACCTCACCCGGGATCGGCGGCCCGGGCAGGCCGGTGTTGATGCACATCGGCAGGTCCCACTCACAGCACTTCGTGTACAGCGGGAAGTACACCGCGTCGCTGGGTGGGTACATCCCGTCGCCCCAGAAGCTCGGGCCGACGATCGTGTACGCCACCTGGTGGTCGCGCGACGAAGCTCTCGAGGTTGCGGATGTTCTCCATGGGCCGCAGGAGGTTGTGGCCGCCGATGCCGAGGCTGAAGCGCTCCGGATGGGCGTCGACGAAGCCGATCGCCCGCTTCGAGGGCTTGGCCAGGTTGGTGAGCAGCACCGCACGCTCGACCCCCTGCGTGTCCATCTCCTCGAGCAGCTCGCCCAGCTCGCGGCTGGAGAACATGGACTCGTCCGCCTTGAAGTAGTCCTCCTTGACGCGCACCATCCAGTCCGGCTGCTTCACGTCACCCAGGTCGGTGTTCACGAGCAGGTCGTGTGCGTGCGGCACCGTGCTCATCTCTCGTCTCCTCGGTTCGTCACTGCGATCAGCGGGCTTGCCGCGGCTCGTGTGGTCGAGCACGTCACGGAAGGGGAGACCCTTGTTGGGGTCGGGCTCACGGGGGAGGCCCAGCGCCCGCTCGCCGATGACGTTGCGCTGGATCTGGTCGGTCCCGCCGTAGATCGACGACGCCACCGAGAACACCAGCGCCTCGGCGTAGCGGCCGGAGCGGGGGCCGTCGGGGTCCCAGCAGCAGACCGTCGGGGCCCAGCAGGTCGAGCGCGATCTCCACCGAGAGCTTGGCTTCGCGCGTCTTGGCGATCTTGCCGAGGTTGGGCAGCCCGAGGCCCCGGCCGCGCGCCATCTCCCCCACCGAGCGCTTCGCGGTCCACTCGCCCGTCCGCGTGTACTCGACGAGCCGGGCCAGCTTCTGGCGGACCAGGGGGTCGTCGGCGCGACCACGGAGGCGGGCCAGCTCGAACAGCTCGTCGACCGACAGCACCTTGCTCGTGGCGGACGGCGGCGTGCGGAGCGCGGCGTCGCCGGCCCGCAGTTCGAGGAACCCGCCCTTCGGGCCCGGCGGCGGGAAGTTGGCCATGGTGCCGCCCGCGCCGATGCCCGACCGCTCGAACATGAGCGTGGTCTGCGTGACCGCCCACCCGTTGTTCTCGCCGCCGACGAGGTCCGCGTGGTCGACGAGCGCGCCGTCGAAGAACACCTCGTTGAAGATCGTGTGGCCGGTGATCTCGCGCAACGGCCGGATCGTGACCCCGGGCTGGTCGAGCGGGAACGCGAACCACGAGATCCCGGCGTGCTTGGCCACGTCGAAGTTCGTGCGGGCGAGGAGCATGCCGTAGTCGGCCTCCATCGCCATCGAGCTCCAGACCTTCTGCCCGGAGATCACCCAGCGGTCGCCGTCGCGTTCGGCGCGGGTGGTGAGACCGGCGAGATCGGAACCGGCGCCGGGCTCGCTGAACAGCTGGCACCAGGCGATGCTGCCGTCGTAGACCGGCGGGATCAGGCGCTCGACCTGCTCCGGCGTGCCGTGCGTCAGGATGGTGGGCGCCGCCATGAGCATGCCCATCCCACTCGGCGGCAGCACGGCACCGGCATCGTGGAAGGCCCGGCGGACGCGCACCACCGAGCGCCGGTCATGGCCGCGACCGCCCCACTCGACCGGGAAGTGCGGCGCGCTCCACCCCGCGGCTCCGACCCGGCTCCACCACTCGCGCGACGGTGAGGTCGGGGTCCCAACTCTCCGCGAGCCACTGCTCGACCCGTTCGTCGAGCTCTCGGTCGTCGTCGACGCCCGGATCAGCCGCGGTCGTCGTCACGCGCGGCGCTCCGGCGGGAGCGAGCAGCTCCAGCGCATTGTCTCGCATGACCCTGCGGATCTCGTCGTCGGTGAAGTCGTGGAGCTCCTTGACGAAGTCGACCGGGTTCGCGAGCCCTTCGCCGTGCGGCCAGTCCGAACCGAACAGCACGCGCTCGACACCGATGGTGTCGGCGAGCTTGCGCATGTCCTCCTCGTAGTACGGCGTCACCCACACGTGGCGGCGGATGGTCTCGATCGGTGACTCGGGGAAGACCCACGGGGTCTGGTTGGCCTGCTTCGTGAGCCGCTTGATCAGGAGGTGCAGCCAGTCGGAGCCGTTCTCGATGCTGGCGACCCGGAGCGTCGGATGACGGTCGAACACGCCGTCGACGACCATGCTGCCGATGGTGTCGTGGATCGGGCGGTCGGAGACGACGAGCTTGCTGAGCACGTCGACGCCACCCCGGAAGGGCTCGAACCAGTCGCGGCGCGCCCCACGCCCCGGCGAACATCTCGTAGCCACTGTCACCGAGGTGGAACGCGACCGGGATCGAGGCCTCGGCCAGGCGCGCCCACACGGGATCGTGCGCGGGATGACCGAACGACCGCCCGCGGCCGTTCTCGGTCGGCACCGGCGCCGGCCGGAGGTGCACCATGCGCGCGCCGCGCTCGAGCAGCCAATCGAGCTCCTCGATCGCGCCGTCGGGATCGGCGAGTGACAGCATCGGCACGCCGACGATGCGGTCGTGGTGGCTGAAGCCCCAGTCGTCGTCGAGCCAACGGTTGAACGCGTGCAACGTCGCCATCGTTGCGGGGATGTCGTCGCGCAGCACCTGCTCGATCCCGCACGCGAGCGTCGGGAACATCAGGATCGCGTCGAGGTCCTGCTCGTCCATCACGCCGAGGCGCGCCTCGCAGTCCTGGTACTCCGGCCGCAGCGGCTCGAGCTTCATGAGCGTGCGCGGGTCGACGCCCTCGGGGATCTGCCCCCGGAACATGAGGTCCATGCAGCCGGCCACGATGATCGGGTCGAAGGTGGGGTTGGGGATGAAGCGGAACAGCTTGCCCCCGGCGAGCAGGAGCTTGTGCGTGCCCTGCTCGACCACCTGGACCCCACGCTGTCGGAACTCCCGGTCGAGGTGCCGGGTGCAGGCGTCGAGGGCCTCGTAGTAGTGGTTGTCGGCGTCGACGGAGCGGAACGGCAGGTCCATGGTGCGCCCCCGGATCAGGGTCGTGACGGCGGTCTCGGCTCGCGAGAGTCGGCCGAAAGCTTAATACATTTCGCCACGGCGGACCCGGGCCGGGTTCACGAGGCGCGGTCGTCGAGCGGAGCGACCTTCGGCGCGCAGAGCGTGCCGACGTGCGGGGTCATGAGCTCCTCGCGCCAGCGCGTGCACCACGTCCGCGCCCGCGCGTGCCACGCCTCGAACCGGTCGTCGCCGTCGACCTCGCCTTCCCGCCGGGCGAGCCCCCGGGCGATGTCGCGCGCCTTGCCGGCCCGCACGTGGTCGTCGGCGCTCGTCGCCCACACGGTGCACACCTCGTAGTCGTTCATCAACACCTCGTAGAGACCGACCAGCTCGTGCCCGTACTCGGCCAGCAACGGGGCCCGCTCCTCGCGCACCGCGGCGAGGTACTCCAGCGCGGTGCCGGGACGCACCTCGCTCAGCTCGTGTACGAACAGCGAGCCGCGCACGCCGTCGGCGGCGAGGCTGGCCATGGTCGGGCAACCGGGCACGGCACCGAGGAGCCGGTCGAAGCCTCCCGAGCGGTACTCGAACGCCTGCTTCCACCACGCGTTGAGCGTCCGGTTGCTCGAGCGCTTGAGTCCGAGACGGTCGACCTTGCCGAACCAGCCGTCCCACCCCCCCGGGATCTCCCAGATGTTGACGACCTGCGGCCACCGCGCCGTGATGCCCATCGTGTACCAGGTGCCGAGCAGCTCGAACTCCACCTTCTCGTCCCCCGACTGCTGGCGGGTGTGCTCCATGTAGTCCCACTGGTGCATCCCGTTGATGTCGATGAACTCGTGCAGGAAGAGGTCGCGGTCGGTCATGGCCCGATCCTCGTGGAACCGGTCCCGCTGCGTCGAGCGCACCGATTGACGGTGCCGCGAACCATCTATATGTTTCACGGCGAGCGCCAAGGCACCGTGCGTGCGCGGCCGTGACCCGCCGGGTTCCCCCTGATCTCCTCGTGGGTCACGGCCGTGCGCTCGTCCGCTCCCACTCCACCGGCGGATTGACCGGGTGCAAGACGTCTGACATCTTGGCCGCTCACCACCAGAGGGGGATCCGATGGGCGATCGTCTGCTCGGCAAGGTCTGCATCGTCACCGGCGGCGCGCAGGGCATCGGCGCGGCGTACGCCGCGCGGCGATGGCCGCGGAGGGAGCCGACATCGCGGTCGTCGACCTCACCCGCATCGACCAGGCGACGTCGGTGGAGGAGGACGTGCAGGCCCTGGGCCATCGATTCCTGGCGATCAAGGCCGACGTCACCGACGAGGAGCAGATGCAGGCGATGGGCCGGCAGGTGCTCGACACCTTCGGCCGGGTCGACTGCCTCGTGAACAACGCCGGACTCATGTTCGACCAGCTCACCGCCACGTGGGAAGACTTCCTCGCGGTCAATTTCATGGGGATCGTCAACGCGTCGAACGCGGTGATCCCGTCGATGTGGGAGCAGCGGTCCGGGTCGATCGTCAACATCTCGTCGACCGCCGCGTTCCCCCTGCCCCTGCCGATCCTGTTCGAGATCCCCGACGACGCGCCGGCCCCACACATCGGCCCCGAGGGCTACGGGATGACGAAGTGGATGATCATCAACCAGACGCGCCAGATGGCCCGGATCCTCGGCGCCCGGAACATCCGGGCGAACGCCGTGTGCCCGGGCGTGACGATGTCGCCCGCGACCAAGGCGGTCGTGCCCGAGCCGATCATCGAGGCGCTGGCGAGCGCGGCCGCGCTCGGCACCACGTTGGAGCCGGAGGACATGACCGGCGTCGTCCTCTTCCTCGCGTCCGACGAGAGCTCGAAGATGACCGGGCAGGTCCTGATCAACGACGCCGGGACCTGGTTCTCCGGCGGCTAGAACCCAGGGACGATCGACCGGGCGACGAAGGGACAACCGATGGGTGGCCGCGAGGAACCGGTGGTGAGCTACCACCCCGACGTGCGCGTGGAGCGCGACGGCTACGTCACCACGGTCACGATCGACCGGCCCGCGTCGAAGAACGCCTGCACCGGTGACATGTGGGTCGCGATCGGCGCGACGTTCCGCGACATCAGCTGGTCCGGCGCCCGCGCCGTCGTGCTCACCGGCGCCGGCGGCGAATTCTGCGCCGGTGCCGATCTCGGCGGCGGCAGCAGCGGTGGTGGAGGCGACGGCACCCGGCGCGTGCCCGGCAACCAGCTCGACGCGATGCGGGTGCTGGGCGACGTCGTCCTCGCGGTGCACCAGTGCCCGGTGCCGGTCATCGCGAAGGTCGACGGCGTGGCCGTCGGCGCGGGGTTCGGTCTCGCGTTGGCCGCCGACATGACGTGGTGCTCGGACCGCGCCCGCTTCTCGGCCATCTTCGCCAAGCGGGGGTTGAGCCTCGACTTCGGGACTTCGTGGCTCCTCCGCCAACGGGTCGGCGTGCACATCGCCAAGCAGCTGGCCTTCACCGCCGAGATGGTGGGGGCCGATCGGGCGCTCGCGCTGGGCCTGGTCAACGCGGTCGCGCCGGCCGCGGAGCTCGACGACGCGGTGGCCGCGGTTGCCGCGACCGTCGCCGCCGGTCCGCCCATCGCCCTGTCGATGACCAAGCGGGAGCTCGACCATGCCGGTGCGGGATCGCTGGCGCAGGCGCTGGAGGCGGAGGCCCTGGCGCAGAACGTGAACGTCCGCACCGACGACATGGCCGAGGCGATGACCGTGTACATGGAACGGCGCCCACCGGAATTCCGCGGCCAGTAGGGATCGATCCGACGATGAGTCGCGAATGGGCACTCGGCGACGTGCACGAGGTCGTCGCCGCCGCGGTCCCCGACCGCGTGATGATCGTGCACGGCGACGAACGCCGCACGTACCGTGAGGTCGACGAACGCTCGCGCGCGCTGGCGGCGTTCCTCGCCGACCGCGGCTTCGGCGCGTACCGGGAGCGGCATGACCTGCAGCGCTGGGAGGCGGGTCAGGATCGCGTCGCCGTGCTCGCGTACAACACGCCGGAGCACGTGGAGACGCTGCTCGGGTGCTGGAAGGCGCGCGTCGTCCCCTGCAACGTGAACTACCACTACACCGCAGGGGAGGTCGCCGAGCTCCTGCACCGGATCGGCGCCCGGGGCGCGGTCTACGACCGGCGCCTCGCCGACAAGCTCGGCGGAATCGCCGACCACCTCGACCTCCTGGTCGAGATGGGCGACCCCGCCGTCGCACCGCGCTACGCCGGTGCCGTGCACTACGAGGCGGCGCTGGAGTCCGGCGCCGCCCTGCCGCACGTCCCGGACCCGTCACCCGACGACCTCTACATCGCGTGCACCGGTGGCACGACCGGGCGCCCGAAGGCCGTGCTGTGGCGACAAGGCGACATCTTCGTCGCCGGGATGGGCGGCGCCGACGGCCTCGACGACGACGCGCTCCGCACGTGCGCGCTCGGCAACGCCGGGGTCTGGTTCCCGACGTCGCCGCTCATGCACGTGGCCGCGGAGTGGACCACGCTGCTGGCGACCAACATGGCCGCCACCGTGGTGCTCCACGACGACTCGCGAGCCTTCGACGTTCGCACGATCCTCGAGACCGCGGCGCGCGAGCGTGTGAACATGATGACTATCGTCGGTGATGCGTATGCCCGACCGATGATCGAGGAGCTCCAGCGCACCGACTACGACCTCTCCCACCTCGCCGTCATCGGCACGGGCGGCACGCCGACGAGCTTCGAGGCGAAGCGCGGGCTCATCGAGCTGCTTCCCCACGTCACGATCCGCGACGGATACGGCGCGTCCGAGACCGGGGTGATGGCCTCCGGCGAGACGGTCGGCGACACGCGCGAGGCACAACGGTTCCCACTGTCCTCCGCGGTTCGCCTCGTCTCCGGCGACCGCAGCCGCTTCCTCGAGGCCGGCGACGAGGAGGTCGGGTGGATCGCGCGCGTCGGGCACGTCCCGCTCGGGTACCTCGACGACGAGGACGCGAGCGAGGCGACGTTCCCGGTCGTCGCCGGCGTCCGGGTGTCGATCCCGGGTGACCGTGCGCAGTACGTGGACGACCGGCAGGTCGTCCTCCTGGGCCGCGACTCGCTGGTCGTGAACACCGGCGGCGAGAAGGTGTTCGTCGAAGAGGTCGAGGACGCGCTCAAGCAACACGACGACGTCGTCGACGCGTTGGTGGTCGGGCGACCGAACGAGCGGTTCGGCCAGGAGGTCACCGCCATCGTGCAGCTCGCGCCCGACGCCCCTCCACGACCGCGTGACCTGCGCGAGTGGTGCAGCGCGCGCCTCGCCCGCTACAAGTCGCCGCGCGCGTTCGTGTTCGTCGACCGGGTCGAGCGGTACCCGAGCGGCAAGGCGAACTACCGGTGGGCCCGCGACACCAGCGCGCAAGCCGTCGAGGTGTCCTGACCGTGGCCACGGATAGGCTGCCCCGAAAGCTCTAGACATCTAGCGCGACGTCGCCGACGCGGAGGCACGCAGGTGGAAGTTCCGTTCACGTGGAAGCCGACCGGCTGGTTCATGATCGGGTGGGGCGCCGAATTCCCCATCGGTGAGGTCCGGCCGATCCACTACTTCGGCGAGGAGCTGGTCGCCTACCGCACCGAGGACGGCGATCTCCACGTGATGAGCGCGCATTGTCCACACCTCGGCGCGCACATCGGACACGGCGGCAAGGTGCGCGGCGACTGCGTGGAGTGCCCGTACCACGGGTGGGGCTACGGCCCCGACGGCGTGAACCGGTACATCCCCTACGAGGACCGTCCGAACGTCACCAAGAAGCTGCGAGCCTTCCCGGTGATGGAGCAGTACGAGTGCGTGTTCGTCTGGCACCAGCCCGACGGTGAGCCACCGAAGTGGGAGATGCCCGACATCTTCACGTCGTTCCCCGAGATGGAGACCGATCCCGCGGCGTACTACCGCGCCTACCCGGAGCTCTCGACCAAGTACGAGATGGAGCCGGTGCACCCGCAGATCCCGCTCGAGAATGCGCCCGACAGCGTCCACTTCCGGTACGTGCACCGCGCCACCGTGTACCCGGTGCTCCTCGACTGGAAGATCGTCGACCAGGAGTGGCGGTTCGTCACCGGGTGGCCCGACGAGCGCGCCGAAGACCCCGAGCAGATGGCCCTACGGATCCGCAGCAACCTCTTCGGCGTCGGTGGTGCGATCAGCGCGTTCGAGGGCTCGGCGCAGTACCGCCTCGTGTTCGCAACCACGCCGGTCGACGACGCGCACTCCGACATGTTCTATTCGATCTGGTGGCCGAAGGGCTCCGACGACGGGTCGACGGTGCCGGAGTCGCTCCGCGAACGCGTCGAGCGCGAGTTCCTGGTGACGCTCTGGGACGACCTCGAGATCTGGCGCTACCAGAAGTACGTCGAGCACCCGGCCCTGGCGCAGCAGGACGCCCGGCCCTACGGCTCGATCCGCAAATGGGCGAAGCAGTTCTACGAGATCGAGCCGTGACCGACGACGATCTCGACCCCGCGCTCGTCGCGTGGATCGTCGAGGTCACCGGAACCGACGACCTGACCGTCGACCGTCGCACCGGCGGCGCCTCCCGGGCCGGGTACGCAATCGACGCACGGGATGCCGACGGCTCGACGGCGGAGCTGTGGCTCCGGAGCGATCCCGGCTTCGGACCGCAGTCGGCGACCCTCTACAGCCTGCGCCGGGAGGCCGCGGTGTACCGCGCGCTCGGCCCGACGCCGGTGCTGGTCGCGCCGCTCGTGGCCGTGCATCCCGACCAGCCCGCGTTCCTGATGCAGCGGGTCCCCGGGGAGAGCCGCTTCGCGGAGATCGCCGACCCCGCCGAGCAGCTGTCGATCGCGCGCGAGTTCATCGACCAGCTGGCCGCACTCCACCGGCTCGACCCCGGCGCGCTCGATCTCCCCGAGCTCGGCCCGCCCGGCGCGATCTCCGCACACGTGCTCGACGAGATCTCCGAGTGGGACGCGCAGTACGCGAACGCCGGCGGCGGGGTACCGGTCATCTCGCTCGCGTCCGCCTGGCTCCGGGCCCACGTGCCCGACGACGACGACTGGCCGGTCGTGCTCGTGCAGGGGGACACCGGCCCCGGCAACTTCATGTTCGACGGGGGTCGGCTCGTGGCCGTGACCGACTGGGAGCTCGCGCACTGGGGCGACCTCCACGACGATCTCGCCTGGCTGCTGGTGCGCGACACGCTCGAGCGCTTTCCCGACCTCGACGCCCGGCTCGCCGACTACGAGCAGGCGAGTGGCCACCGGATCGACGCGGCGCGGCTGCGCTACTTCCGCGTGCTCGCCCAGTTCCGCGCCACCATCGGCACGCTCGCCGGTCTGCGGACCCACGACGGGCGGGGCGAGATCGCGTGGCAGCTGATGTACAACACGCTGCACACGCGGCTGCTGGCCGAGGTGCTCGCCGACGCCGAAGCCGTCCCGCTCCCCCCGCCGCTGACCGTGCCCGAGCACGATGGCCCGCGGAGCTGGGTGTACGACGTCGCGCTCGGTGACCTGCGCGATGTCGTGGTCCCCGCGCTCGACGGCTTCGCGGCGACGTGCGGCGAAGGGGATCGCGCGGTTGCTCAAGTACCTGCGCGAGGTCGACCGACTCGGTGCCGACTTCGAGGCGCAGGAGCTCGACGAGATCGGTGCCCTGCTCGGGCGCGCGTTCACCGACGTCGACATCGGGCGACGCGCGGTCTGCATCGCCGTCGAGCAGGGCGACCTCGGAGCCGGCGCCGTTCTTCCCGCGTGCCTCCGGCAGGCCGCGCGCGACACCGCGCTCATGCGGTCCGCGATGGGTGCGCTCGCCGATCGCCACCTCACCCCGGTGCTCGAACGCCAGGAGGGCCGCACGGCATGAACGCCTCACCCGACGACTGGGGTCTGGTCCCCGAGGACGACCAGTTCCACCCACCCGAGACCGACGACCCGTGGTGGACGGAGACGGTGTGGTTCTCGTGGATGGTCCCCGAGCGCAACCTGCTGGGCTACTTCTATCCCGCGTTCCGGGCGAACATGGGCATCCAGTTCGGTGGCGTGCTCGTGGTCGACGACTCGGCGACGGTGCCGTGGGAGCTGCCGGCGTTCGAGTGGAGCTGGCACGAGCCGCTGACCGAGCCGCCCGATCTCCTCGACACCACGAACCTGCACGGCGGCATGTGGCTCCGTTGCCTCGAACCCGGTCGCGTGTTCCGGTTCGGGTGCGACAACGACGACCTGTCGTTCGACCTCACCTTCGAGGCGCTGTGCAAGCCGTTGCTCACCCGCCAGGAGCCGCCGTTCAACCACGGCGCGCACGTCGACCAGCCGGGACGGGTCACCGGCGCCTTCACCCTCCACGGCGAGTCGCTCGACGTCGACTGCATCGCGATGCGCGACCGTTCGTGGGGCGTGCGGCGCGCCGGCCGCCAGCCCAAGATCGGGTACGACCACGGCACCGCATCGGCCGACGACGGCTTCCTCTCGATCTCGGTCGACCGCAAGGGCGACGACCGCGTCCTGCGCGGCTACCTGTTGCGCGACGGCACCTGGTCGAACCTGGTCGACGGCACCCGCAGCGTGGAGCGCGACGCGGAGCACCGACCCGCCCGCATCGAGATCGACGCGGTCGACGAGCTCAGCCGGACGCTGCACGCGGTCGGTCGCCCGGTGAGCCGGTGCGTGTTCAACGCGTACCCGCACATGTTCTGCTGGACGAGCCTCACCGAGTGGGACGTCGACGGCACCCGCTGCTGGGGCGAGGACCAGGACGTCTGGCATCCCGGCAAGTGGCGCCGGTTCGTGCTCGGCTCCCCTGATCCCAAAAGGTAGCGATTCGGCCCACGGATGAAACAGATCGCTACCGATTGCGGGGAGGGCGTCGGTCGCCCGGTCCGCGGCCGTCCCGGATGGCGTCCTCGACCAGCCCGATGACCCAGGTGATGGCGCGGATCGCGTCCTTCGGATCCTGCTCCCAGTCCACGACCAGCTTCTCGTAGGAGACGACGCCCCACAGCACGTCGAGCATCGACGCCGCCAGCGCGCGGTCGACCGCCGACCACTCGGAGGTCCAGGGCGCCACCGCTGCGAGCAGCGCCTCGCGCTGACGCCGGTTGGCGGCCGCCACCGTCGGGTCCCGCGGCGTGCGCGGCGCGAGCGGGAAGGTCGACACGTACTCGAGGATGGCGGTGGTCACGTCGGCGACCTCCTCCAACTCGAGGTCGTCGATGTCGACCCCGGCCTCCTCCTCGAACCGGGTCATCACCGCGTCGCGGAGCTCACGCTCGCTGGCGAAGTACCGGTAGACCGTCCGCTCGTTCACCCCGGCGCGGGCGGCGACGGCGCGGACCGTCAGCGCGCGCCAGTTCCAGACCGGGAACCCGTGGAGCAGCTCGCCGCCCGCGTCGAGGATCCGCTCGCGCGTCTCGGCCGCACGTTGGCGCCGGACCGGGCTGTCGTACCGGCGCCGAGGTGCGGTCGACTCGCTCACGGGAGGACGACCGGCAGTGTCTCCCATCCGCGCACGGTCGACGTCGACGCCAGCTTGGCACCGTCCCAGTCGACGTCCCACTCGGGGAACCGCGCCAGCAGCTCCTCGAGCGCGATCCGGCCCTCGAGCCGGGCGAGCGCCGCGCCCAGGCAGAAGTGCGCGCCGAAGCCGAACGCGAGGTGCTGGCCGGCCGGACGGTGGATGTCGAAGCGGTCGCCGTCGGGATGCTTGCGGTCGTCGCGGTTCGCCGATCCGACGAGGAACAACATGGCACTCCCCGCCGGGACGACCTGCCCGTGGTGCTCGACGTCGCGGGCGACGTAGCGCCCGACGTGCGGCGCCGGCGGTTCGTACCGCAGGAGCTCCTCGATCGCGTCGGGGATCAGCGCAGGGTCCGCGACCAGCTCGCGCCGCTGGTCGGGGTGCTCGGCCAGCACCTTGCCCGCCCAGCCGATCAGGCGGGTCGTGGTCTCGTTGCCGGCGCCCGCCACCACCGTCACGTAGGTGAGGACCTCGGCCCGGGTCAGCCGCCGCGTCGTGCCGGTCTCGTCCTCGAACTCCGCCTGCAGCAGCTGCGTCATGACGTCGTCGGACGGATGCTCGACGCGCCAGTCGATGTACTCGGCGAACATCTCCCCGTCGACGAAGTTCTCGGAGACCTTCTGCGGCTCGCCCGGCTTGGTCCGCAGGTTCTTGTCCGCGTGCTCCCGGACCGCGTCCTGATCGGCTTGGGGGATCCCGAGCAGCATCCCGATCACGCGCATCGGCATCTGCGCGCCGAAGTCGGCGACGAAGTCGAAGCCGTCGGCGTCAGCCAGCCGGTCGAGGCTCTGCACGCAGAACTCGCGGATCTTCGGCTCGAGCGTCTGCATCTGCCTCGGCGTGAACAGGCGCGACACGAGCCCGCGGTGGATGGTGTGCGTCGGCGGGTCTTCGAAGATGAGGATGCCGGGCGGCATCTCGATGCCGGCCTTGATGATCTCGAGGATGCCGCCACGTCCCGAGATGTTGGTGTCGCGATCGACCAGCCCCCGCTCGACGTCGTCGTAGCGGCTGAGCGCGTAGAAGTCGTACGCATCGTTGTAGTAGAGCGGTGCCTCCTCGCGCAGCCGGCGGAACACGGGGTACGGATCGGCGTCGATGTCGACGTCGTAGGGGTCGTAGTACAACGCGTCCGGCATCAGGCGTCCTTCCGTCCGGCGAGGAGTGCGACGATTCGCGACGGGGTCAGCGGGAGCCGCGTCAACGACACGCCGAACGGCGAGAGCGCGTCGGCCACCGCGTTCACGACCGCCGGCGGCGCGCCGATGGCGCCACCCTCGCCGACGCCCTTGTACCCGCCCGGCCCCGGGCTGGGCGTCTCGATGTGCCCGTACTCGATGATCGGCACCTCGGCCGCGGTCGGCAGCAGGTAGTCCATGAACGTGGTCGCGACGGGGTTGCCCTGCTCGTCGTAGGCGAGGTGCTCGTAGAGCGCGCCGCCGATGCCCTGCACCGCGCCGCCCGCGATCTGGCCCTCGACGACGCTCGGGTTGATCATCGGTCCGCAGTCCTCGCTGACCATGTAGCGCAGCAGGCTCACCTGGCCGGTGACGACGTCGACCTCACAGGTGCACACGTGCGTGGCGTTCACCCAGATCGAGCCCGCCTGGGCGGAGTAGCGCGCACTCGCCTCGAGACCCGCCGGCACACCCGGCGGCAACGCGTGGGGCTCGAAGTACGCGACCGCGGCGAGCTCGGCGACGGAGATGCCGATCGACGGCGCGCCGCGGACGGTCGCCCGGCCGTGGACGAGCTCGATGTCGTCGGCCGCCGCCTCCAGCTTGTGGGCGGCGATGGCGACGAGACGCTCGCGCAGGATCGACGCGGTGTCGCGCACCGCGCCGGCGGTCATGGAGGCGCTGCGGCTGCCGGCGGCACCCGCCCCGAACCCGGTCAGCGCGGTGTCGCCCTGGATGGTGGCGACGTCGGCGATGTCGACACCGAGCGCGTCGGCGGTGAGCTGCACGACGGTGGTCTCGATGCTGTTGCCGGTCGAGCCGCCGGCGATGTACACGTTGACCGCGCCCGACGGTTCGATGCGGATGGTCGCGCCCTCGGTCGCGTACACCCCGAAGCCCGGAGTCGACGGTTCGACGTAGTTCGAGATGCCGACGCCGAGGTAGCGGCCACTGCCGCGCTGCTCCGCCTGTTCGGCGCGGAACGCGTCGTAGTCGAGCATCGCCAGGGCCTGCTCGAAGGTCTCGAGCGGCGAGATGCTGTCGTAGGTCATGCCGTTCGGGTTGGCGTACGGCAGCTCGTCCCGGTGCAGGAGGTTGCGCCGGCGCAGCTCGGCGGGATCCATGCCGATCTGGCGGGCCGCGACGTCGAGCAGCGTCTCGCGGGCGAGGGTCTCGAACTGCCACGGCCCGCGGTACGCGGCGCGACCGACGGTGTTGGTGTAGATCGCCTTGGCGGCGAAGCTGGCGCGCGGCACCCGGTACGGGCCGGGGAACAGCACCCCGACTGCGGCCGACGTCATCACCGGCCACGGCGTGGGGTACGCGCCGCAGTCGCACACGAAGTCGATCTTCACCGCCTGGATGGCACCGTCGGCGTCGAACGCCATCGCGACGTCGGCGTGCTCGTGTCGCGCCTGCCCGGCCGCGAGCAGGTTGTCGCGCCGGTCCTCCACCCACTTCACCGGAGCGGGCACCTTGGGCGCGGCCAGCATCAGGCACATCTCGTCCCGCTGGACCAGGATCTTCTGCCCGAACCCCCCGCCGGTGTCGCGCGCCACCACCCGGATGCGGTGCTCGGGGATCCCCAGCAGGCGGGAGCAGAACAGCCGGACCTCGTGCGGGGACTGGGTGGCCGAGAAGATGGTGAGCTCTCCCGTCGCCGCCGAGTGGTCGACGATCAGACCCCGCCCCTCCATGGGCACCGGCGCATACGCCTGCTGGAAGATCGTGTCGCTCACCACGTGGGCGGCGTCGCCGAACACGCCGTCGAGCTTGGAGGCGGGCAACCCGCCCAGCTGACCGACGACGTTCGACCCGTGCGGTTCGTGCACGAGCGCGTCGGCACCCTCGGCCGTGACGTAGTCGACGACGGCCGGGAGCGGTTCGTAGTCGACGTCGACCAGCTCGGCGGCGTCCTCGGCGACGTAGACGGACTCGGCGATCACCAGCGCGACCGGATCGCCGACGAAGCGCACCTCGTCCTCGGCGAGGGGCGGGCGCGGGGTCTCGGGGCTCGCCGGCCCGATCGACGTGTGCCACTGCTCCTTGGCGCCCGGGTTCAGGTCGGCGGCGGTGAAGACCGCGTGCACCCCCGCCAGCGCGCGGGCCGCGTCGGTGTCGACGCCCCGGATCCTCGCCCGGGCGAAGGGGCTGCGGACGAAGCACGCGTGCAACATCCCGGGCAGGGCGATGTCGTCGACGAAGGTGCCGTGACCGGTGAGCAGGCGCGGCGTCCTCGACCCGGGCCACGCGCGTGCCGGCATATCGGGCCGCGGCGATGTCGGAGACGGACGTCACCTCAGGCGAGCCTGGCGCCCCAGCCGCCATCGACGGGGATGGCCACGCCGGTGATGAAGGACGCCCGGTCCGACGCGAGGAAGGCCGCGACCTCGGCCACCTCCGCCGGCTGACCGCCGCGCCCGAGGGTCGCCTTCTCGAGGATGCCCGGCGTCCATTCCGGATGGGCGCCCATGATCTCCGAGTGGATGAACCCCGGACACACGGCGTTGACGCGGATGTTGTTCGGGCCGTACTCGATCGCCGCGCACTTCGTCGCGCCGACCACGCCGTGTTTCGCCGCGTTGTACACGGTCGTGTACGACGCGCCACCGAGGCCCCCGAGCGAGGACCAGTTGACGATGGCGCCGCCGTCGTCGTTCTTCAACATGGCGCGGATCCCGTGCTTCATCCCGAAGATCACGCCGAAGAGGTCGACGTCCATCTGTTGCTGGTAGTGCTCCTGGGTGATGTCGGCGGTCAGCATCCCCTGCGCGATGCCGGCGACGTTCAACATGACGTCGAGCCGACCGAACTCCTCGACCGCGGCGGCGACCGTGCGCTCGATGTCGTCCTCGCTGGTCACGTCGCAGTGCACCGCGACGACGTCACCGCCGACCTCGGCGGCCGTGTCGTTCTCGGCGCCGCTGATGTCGGCTGCGACGACCTTGGCGCCCTCGCGGACGAAGACCTTCACCGACGCCTTGGCCATGCCGGATCCCGCCCCGGTGATCACCGCGACCTTGCCGTCCAATTCCCCCACGACGCCTCCCTGGCCTCGGCCGGTTGCACCCGGCATTTCGTGCCGCGAGTATGACACCAATAGCGCGTGCGGGCCAGAGGGCACCGATACGATGCGCGCTCCAGGACGGGAGGCAGTGGCGATGAGCACCGCGACCGGCATCTATTCCTGCGACGACCACCTCGATCTGCGCGCGGTGCCGCCCGGGCTCTGGGCGTCGCGCCTCTCCCGCGCCGACGCCGAGCGCGGACCGCACGTGGTCGAGCGCGACGGCGAAGCGGTCTGGATCTGCGAGGACCGCGTGCTCGGCGGCAGCGGCAATCCGCGGACAGCGCGCTCCTCAAGCGCCTCAGCGCGATCGGACGCGCCGGCATCGACGACGACGGCTACCGCGCCGGCACCCCGGAGCTCCGACTCCAGGACATGGACCGCGACGGCTTGGCCGCGTCGGTGATCTACGGACCGCTCGCGCTCGGGCTCCCGATCGTCGACACCGCGCTGCAGAGCAGCTGCTACGCGGCGTGGAACGACTGGGCGGTCGAGGAGTTCAACGCGGTCGCGCCCGATCGCCTCTGCGCGCTGGCGTTCCTGCCCGGCCACTCCCCCGATGCCGCCGCCGCGGAGCTCGAGCGCAGCGCGGGGCTCGGTCACCGCGGCGCGATCATCGACGTGTTCGCCATCGACGTCGGCGACCGAGCGTGGGACCGGCTCTGGCATGTCGCCGAGGACACCGGCCTCCCCATCAGCTTCCATCTCAAGGGCGGGACGTCGTCCACCCTGAGCTACCAGATGGGCAAGTGGCAGTCGGCGGCGTTCGCCACCGTGCTGCCGCTCCAGCTCGACGAACCGCTCGCCACCATGATGTTCTGTGGCGCGCTCGAGCGACACCCCGGGCTCACGCTCGTGCTGGCGGAGTCGGGCGTCGGCTGGTTGCCGTACTTCCTCGCCCGCGCCGACCTCGAGTGGCACAGCCTCCGCGACAAGATCGACGACTTCACCGACATCCCGCCGAGCGAGCTGTTCCACCGGCAGGTGATGGCCACGTTCGAGGAGGACGCGCTGGGCACCGAGCTCATCCCGCTCCTCGGCGCCGACTCGTGCATGTGGGCGTCCGACTACCCGCACACCGACAGCACGTTCCCCAACTCGCGACAGGCGATCGAGGAGACCCTGGGCGCGCTCCCCGACCACGACCGGCGCAAGCTCACCGTGACCAACTGCGCGGAGCTGTACCAGCTGGCGCACGCGTCGTGAGCCCGGCGGCGACCGACACCATCGGCGGCCTCGATCACGTCGCCCTCCCGATGCGGGACGCCGACGCGATGGCCGCGTTCTACCGTGCGCTCGGCTTCGAGGTCGCCGAGACCCCCCACCTGGTCGTGGTGCACGCCGGTGCGCAGATGATCAACTTCCACCGGGCCGAGATGTGGCAACGCGACGACTTCACCCTCCGCGCCCCCGGTGCTCGTCCGCCGTGCGGCGACCTCTGCTTCGTCTGGGCCGGCGCACCGGAGCTGCTGGCCGCGACGCTCGATGCCGCGGGCGCCGCCGTCGTCGAAGGCCCGGTGCCGCGACGCGGTGCGCGGGGCGTGGACGGGTCGAGCGTGTACACGCGCGATCCCGACGGCAACCTGCTCGAGTTCATCGTCTATCCCTCAGAGGTCGCATGAAGCCCAGTGCCGAGGAGCTGTTCGGTCCGGCGGGGACCCCGCGCGTCGTGGTCGTGGGTGCCGGGTTCGGCGGGATCGCCGCCGGCGTGAAGATGAAGAACGCCGGGATCCACACGTTCACCGATCTACGAGTCGTCGCTCGGCATCGGTGGCACGTGGTGGGACAACACCTACCCCGGCGCCGAGGTCGACGTCGGATCCCACCTCTACTCCTACTCCTTCAAGTCGCACGACTGGACCCGCACCCACGCCAAGCAGGCCGAGCTGCAGAAGTACCTCGAGGAGACGGTCGACGAGTTCGGGTTGCGGCCCCACCTCCGCCTCGGCGTGTCCGTGGAGTCGGCGACGTGGAACGACGACCGCCACGTCTGGACCGTCCGCCTCGACGACGGCACCACCGACGAGTGCCACGTGTTCATCAGCGGGGTGGGGTTCCTGAACGTGCCCCGCTACCCCGACTGGCCCGGGCTCGACGAATTCGAGCGTCCCAAGTTCCACACGTCGCGTTGGGAGCACCACCACGATCTCGGCGGCAAGGTGGTGGCGGTGGTCGGCACGGGTTCCACCGCGACCCAGATCGTCCCCGCCCTCCAGCCCGAGGTGAAGCACCTCTACCTGTTCCAGCGGGAGCCGGGCTGGGTGATGCCCAAGGGCGACCGCGACTTCACCGACGACGAGCGCAGGACCTTCTCCAACCGGTGGCGACGCAAGCAGGAGCGCCTCCGGCTGAAGTGGCTGCTCGAGAAGAACATCTGGGGCGGCAAGGTCTTCGTGGTCGACACGAAGAAGAACGCGGTCCGCACCCAGTTCTGCCTCGACTACATCGAGCGGAGCTTCGAGGACCGGCCCGATCTGAAGGAAGCCGTCACGCCGAAGTACCCGTATCCGGGGAAGCGCCCGATCTTCGCGTCCACCTTCTATCCCGCGCTCAAGGAGCCCAACGTCGAGCTCGTCCCCCGCGCGGTCGCGTCCGTCACCCCCACCGGGATCGTCGACGTCGACGGTGTCGAGCGCGAGGTCGACGTCCTCGTGATGGCGACGGGGTTCCAGCCCGCGAACTACCTCGCCCGCCTGAACGTCGTCGGTCGCAACGGTCGGACGCTCCGCGAGTACTGGGCCGGCGAGCCCCACGCCTTCCTCGGCATCACCGTGCCCGGGTTCCCCAACTTCTTCATCCTGTACGGCCCGGGGACGAACGGCGGCGAGATCGTCACCATGCTCGAGAGCCAGTCCGAGTTCGCGGTGCGCGCGATCACGCGCATGCGGCGTGATCGCGTCACCGCCATCGAGGTCCGACCGATCTTCGAGCGCGAGTGGAACCGCTGGCTCCAGCACAAGATGCGCGGCACCTCGTGGACCATGAGCAGCAACTACTTCAAGGCACCCACCGGCAAGGTGGTCACCCAGTGGCCCATCGGGTGCACGGTGTACCGCGCGCTCACCAAGCTGCTCGGGCGCGTGAGCGAGACGACCCGCCGGAGGAAGCTCAACCGGCCGGCGTGAACTCCAGCTGCAATTCCCGCAGGCCCCGCAGCATGTAGGTGGGGTCGTACTCGTAGCGCCGGGCGTCGACCGGCCCGTGCGCCGCCTCCGAGATGCTGATGTCGTCGGTGCGGGCCAGGAACCGCTCGATGGTGACGCGGGTCTCGGCGCGGGCAAGCGGCGCGCCGGCGCACGAGTGGATCCCGTGGCCGAACCCGATGTGACTGCGGCCGTTGGCGCGATCGAGGCGGAACTCGTGCGGGTCCTCGAACTGCCGGGGATCGCGGTTGGCGGCGCTGTTCATCACCCAGACGGTGGTGCCGGCGGGGAGATCGAGCGTTCCCACCTTCACCGGCACGCGGGAGAGACGGAACTCCCCCTTGATCGGACTCTCCAGGCGCAGGGCCTCCTCGATGAACGCCGGGATCTTGTCGGGCTCGGCGCGGAGCTGCCGCTGGAGATCGGGGCGGTCGCCGAGCACCCGGAACGACGTCGACATGAGCCGTGCCGTCGTCTCGCCTCCCGCGCTGAACAGGTTGGCGGCGATGCGCATGACGTCGTCGACGTCGGGGAGCCGGCCGTCAGGGAAGGTGGCGGTGGCCAAGCCGGTCATCACGTCGTCGCGCGGTTCGCGGCGCCGGTCCTCGATGTACGCGGTGAACTGCGCGTACAGGTACTCCAACGGCGCGTGCGACATCTCTTCGGCCTGCTTCTTCTCGATCAGGCGCACGCGGACGTCCTGCCAGTCCTCCTCGGGGACGCCGAGCAGATCGGCGACCACCAGGAGCGTGAACGGCAGTGCGTACTGCTTGACGAACTCGCACTTACCGCGGTCGAAGAACTCGTCCAGGGTCTGGTCGCAGAGCCGCCACATGAACTCCTCGTTCTCCTTGAGGCGCTTGGGCGTGATCAGCCGCATCAGCAAGGCACGGTGGTCGGTGTGCTTCGGCGGGTCGAACGAGGGCAGCTGGTCGGTGAACGGCAGCGTGTCGCGGTGCTCCTCGATGATCGCACTGATGTCGTCGCCCTCGAGCGGCACCGGGAAGGGGAAGAACGGCCCGGCCACGGTGTTGCAGCTCGAGAACGTCGCCGAGTCGTGGTACACCGCGATCGCTTCGTCGTACCCGGACACCATCACCACGCCGCGCTTCGGCTCCCGCCAGACCCGGCCCTGGTCCCGCAGCCAGTCGTAGTACGCGTTCGGATCCTGGGTGAGCGCGCGGTTGCGGAAGAAGTCGGCGTCGACGAAGTCCGGGGAGACGGTCACGGAGCGGTTGCCTCGCCCTCGGCGCGGCTCGGCGAGAAGGTCGCGGGCATGCGGGACCAGCCGCCCACCATCGCCCAGTCGGGGTACTCCTCGACGCGGTCGAGGGCGATCTCGTAGTCGGGCATGCGCTCGAGCACCGCTGTGATCGTCTCCGCGAACACGATGCGGGCGAGATGCGATCCGGGGCACCGATGGATGCCGACACCGAAGGACACGTGGCGATTCGGGTTCCGGTCGAGCACGAACTGATCGGCGTCCGGGAATTCCGCATCGTCGCGTCCCGCCGCCACTTCACTGAGCAGGACCGAGTCGCCCCGTTTCATCTGGACCCCACCGAACTCCGTATCGGTCGCGACGATGCGCTTGTGCGCGCGCGCCGGCGGATAGAAGCGCAGGAACTCCTCGGTGGCCATGGGCAACAGTCCGGGATCCTCGATCAGCCGTCGTCGATCGTCGTGGTGCTGCGAGAGGTGCAACAGCGCGGCGCCGGTAAGCGACGTGGTGGTGTCGATGCCACCGACCGTCGTGAGGAACGTGATCGACTGCGCGATGTCTTCGGGAAGTCGTTCGCCGTCCACCTCGTGGTGGGCGATGGCGGTGAGGGCGTCGTCACGCGGTGACGCGATCCGGTCCCGGAGCTCCTCGGTGATGCGCTGCAGCACCGGCCCGTACGCCTCCGACGCCTTCCGGTGCTCGGGCGAGCCGGCCGGATAGGCGGAGACGCCATGAAAGGCGTCGGAGAACATCTGCCAGTCCTCGCGGGGGTAGCCGAGCCACTCGAGCGTGACCGCCGCCGGCACCGGGCAGGTCAGGTCGTGGACGAAGTCGCACTCCCCCCGCTCCACCACCTGGTCGAGGTGGTGCCGGGTCCAGAAGCGAGCTCGGCCACGGAGCCGCTCCGACGCCTGCGGCGAGAGGATCACCGCCAGCGCACGGCGGTAGCCGTACCACCGCGGCGGATCGCTCTCCTCGGGGAGACACGGTGGGAGCTTGCTGTTGTTGAAGGCGATCGCGTTCTGCTCGGGGTGGATCCGCTCCGACGAGAAGTGCTCCCAGTCGCGGAACGCCGCCGCCACCATCTCGTAGCTGCTGACGATCCAGTGCCCACCGTTGTGCTCCGTCCACGTGACCGGGCAACCGGTCTCGCGCACCGCCTGCAACGCTTCGTCGGACGCGTCGCGCGTCGCCGACGCGAAGAGGTCGAAGTCGACCACCGGGCAGGTGTCGCCGGTCTGCATGGTCACCTGGAGGTCCCCCCGTGCTCGTCCGGAGCCTGGCGCAATGGGTGTCTCAAATCTAAGTCAGTTGACTCTCGCTGTCCAGCGTGGTCTGATCGTCCGATGTCGGTGATCGCCCCGTCGACCAAGGAGCAGATCGTCCTCGCGGCCGAGGAGCTCTTCGCCGAGCACGGTCTCGACGGGGTGTCGTTGCGCCAGATCGGGGCCGCGGCCGGCAACGGCAACAACTCCGCGGTGCAGTACCACTTCGGCTCGAAGGAGCGACTCGTCCAGGCGGTGTTCGAGTACCGGCTGCCGCGCCTGCGCGAGCGCCGCGAGCTGTTGATCGCCGAGCACCGTCCCGACGATCTCCGGACCTGGGTCGCGTGCCTCGTGCGGTGGATGCTCGAGCAGAGCGAGCTCGAGGGGAGCAACTTCCAGAGCTTCGTCGCCATGTTGAACCAGTACGGACGGCGCGACGCGTTCACGCTCGTGCCCGACGACTTCCTCGCGGCCATGCGGGCCGACCATGAACAGCTCGCGGTGTTCCTCGGCCACATCGTCGAGCCCCTGCGGAGCCATCGCATCACGCAGGCGCGGGTGCTGATCGTGCACGCCGCCGCCGACCGCGAGCGGGCGCGGGCGACCGGACAAGCGGTGCTGCCGTTCGCAGTGGCGCTGGGCGACCTGGTCGACGCCATGGTGGGGTTCTTGGCCGCGCCCGTCTCGGCCGCGTCCAGGGAAGCGCTCGAGCGGGCCGATCCCGCGAGCGTGAGCCGGCGCGCCGGGCGCTGACCGACACCACAACGGTACGAGGGGGACAACGGATGGCAGTTCGCAGCACGGTTGGTACCCGGTGAGCGCGCACGTCGACACGCCGGCGTCGATCGACCCGCTGGATCTCGTCGACCCGGCGCGCTTCGCCGCGCGGCTATCCCCACGACGGTCTGGACCCAGCTGCGGGCCGAAGCCCCCGTCGCCTGGTTCGAGCCGCCGGAGTACCAGCCGTTCTGGGCGATCACCAAGCACGCCGACATCACGGAGATCACCGCGCAACCGGTGCGGTTCTCGAGCGAGCACGGGCTGATCCTGGGCCGGATCGGCGCGCCCTCGCAGCCCATCGAGATGGTCGTCACGCTCGATCCGCCGCGCCACGGGCCACTGCGCCGGGTCGCGATGCGGCGCCTGACGCCCCGCGCCATCCGGTCGCGGCACGAGGAGATCGACCGCATCGCGGTCGAGGTGCTCGCCGCCGCCACGGCCGACGGCGCCGAGGAGTTCGACTTCGTCGAGCGCATCGCGGCGCCGCTTCCCATCGCCGTGATCGCGTGGATCCTGGGCGTCCCCGCGGCCGATCGCGAGCTGCTCTTCCGGTGGACGAACGAGGTCATCGGCAAGGACGATCCCGAGTTCCGTCGTCCCGGCGAGACGCCCGGGCAGACCATCCGGCGCGCCCGTGGCGAGCTGCACGGGTACCTCGGGTCGCTGATCGAAGCGCGCCGGCGGCACCCGGTGACGACCTCGTGAGCGAGCTCATCGCGGCGGAGATCGACGGTCAGCCGCTGACCGAGATGCAGCTCCTCTCGTACTGCGAGCTGATCGTCGAGGCCGGCAACGAGACCACCCGCAACGCGATCAGCGGGGGGCTGCTCGCGTTCTCGGAACACCGCGACCAGTGGCAGAAGCTCCGCGACGACCCCGGCCTGATGCCCTCGGCGGTCGAGGAGATCCTGCGCTACGTGAGCCCGATCATCCACTTCACCCGCATGGCCACGGAGGACTCCGAGGTCCGAGGGGTCAAGATCCGCGCAGGCGAGCACGTGGCCCTGTTCTTCGCCTCGGGGAACTTCGACGAGGAGGTGTACGACGACCCGTTCGCGTTCCGCATCGACCGCCAGCCGAACCCGCAGCTCGCGTTCGGCTTCGGTGAGCACTTCTGCATGGGCGCGCACCTGGCCCGGCTCGAGATGGAGACGGTCTTCCGCCACCTCCTGGCCCGGCTCGAGGAGTTCGAGGTGTCGGGGCCGGTGGAGCGCCTGAACTCGGCCGTCAACGGCGGCATCAAGCACCTGCCGCTCCGCTGCCGGCTCTCGTAGGCAGCTGCAGTGGAGTATCGAGCGCTCGGGAGCACCGGACTCCAGGTCTCGGCCATCGGCTTCGGGTGCCAGGAGATCGGGGGCGGGTACGGGAGCATCGAGGAGTCGGAGTTCGCGCGTGCCGTCGGCCGGGCGCTCGACCTCGGCGTCAACTGCTTCGACACCGCCGAGGCCTACGGGCAGGGTGCCTCCGAGCAGGCGCTCGGGCGCGCCCTCGCCGGCCGCCGCGACGAAGCGCTGATCAGCACCAAGTTCGGCGTCGGCTACCCGGATCGGCCCAACTTCCGCGACAGCACGCGCGCGGGTGCTGGCGTCGATCGACCAGAGCCTCGCCAACCTCGGCACCGACCACGTCGACGTCTTCACCGTCCACTGGCCCGACCGCGCCACCCCGTTCGAGGAGACGATGACCGCGCTCGACGACGTCGTCCGTGCCGGCAAGGCCCGGTTCGTCGCGGTGTCGAACTTCACGGCGCCCGACCTCGCCGCGTGCGTGCAGACACGGCGCGTCGACGTCGCGCAGTACGGCCTGAGCATGTTCGATCGGCGCACCGAGCGCGAGATCCTGCCGTACTGCGCGGAGCACGGCATCGGGTTCGTGGTCTACGGCACGCTCGCGTTCGGACTGCTGTCCGGCACGCTCACACCCGACGTGAGGTTCGCGCCCGACGACTGGCGGTCCAAGTCCGACAAGTGGGGAGTGATGGCGCCCTTGTTCACCGAGCTCTTCACGCTCGACAAGGTCCCGCGCAACGTCGCGACCGCGCAGGAGCTGCAGCAGGTCGCGGCGCGCTACGACCGGAGTCTCCCCCAGCTCGCGCTCCGGTGGACGACGTCGCGCCCGGGCGTGAGCACATCGCTGGTCGGTTGCCGTACCGTCACCGAGGTCGAGGACAACGTCGGTGCCCTCGGATGGACGATCGACGAGGCCGACCTCGCGGAGATCGACGCGATCTTCGAACGCCACGGGGTGGACACCTGCGTGGACAGCTGGATCGAGAGGATGGGGTAATGGGCAACGAGCTCGAGGGCAAGGTCGCGATCGTCACCGGGGGCGCGAGCGGTCTCGGCCGCGCGACCGCCGAGCTGTTCGTCGCGGAAGGCGCGCGGGTCGTGGTCGCCGACGTCGACACCGAGCAGGGCGAAGCGCTGGCGGCGACCCTCGGTGACGCCGCGGCGTTCCGGCGCACCGACGTCGCCGACGCCGACGACGTGCAGGCGCTGGTCGACTTCGCCGTCGACCACTTCGGCGGGCTCCACGTCATGTGCAACAACGCCGGCGTGCCGAGCTCGTTCGACCGCATCCTGAAGAACGACTTCGCCGACTTCGACCGGGTGATGTCGGTGAACCTCCTCGGCGTGATGCTCGGTACCCAGCGCGCCGGACGCCACATGAAGGAGCACGGGGGCGGCTCGATCATCAACACCTCGTCGATCGCCGCCCTGAGCGGCGGTGCGGGACCGATCGTGTACCGGGTCTCGAAGGCGGCGGTCCTGCAGTTCAGCCGGTCGAGCGCGATCGATCTCGCCCAGTACGGCATCCGGGTGAACTGCATCGCGCCGGGACACATCGCCACCGGGATCACGAACTACGACATGGGCCCGGTCATCCAGCTGACCCAGCCGCTGCAGCGTCACGGTGGGCCGGAGGACGTCGCGAACGCAGCGCTCTACCTCGCCGGCGACCGGTCGGCGCAGGTCACCGGCATCGTGCTCCCGGTCGACGGCGGGACCACCGCCGGGCCGCCGGTCACGCAGCTCCGGGACCTCATGGGGATCGCGAAGGGAGACCGCGATGCCGGCTGACATCGTCGTTCGGGGTGGCACGGTCGTCGACGGCACCGGCGCGCCCGGACAGGTCGCCGACGTGGCGATCGCGGAGGGCGTGATCCGGGAGATCGGCCCGCAGCTGCAGGGTGCGACCGAGCTGGACGCGTCCGGGTACGTCGTCGCGCCCGGTTTCATCGACATCCACACGCACTACGACGCGCAGGTGTTCTGGGACCCGGCGCTGCGGCCGTCGTCGTACCACGGAGTCACCACGGTGGTGGCGGGCAACTGCGGCTTCACGATCGCGCCCACGCGTCCCGAGCACCACGACGTGATCGTGCAGACGCTCGAGAACGTCGAGGACATGGACGGCGCGTCGCTGACCGCGGGCATCGTGTGGGACTTCCAGACCCACCCCGAGTACCTGGACCTCGTCCGCCGGCGCGGCACGGTGCTCAACTTCACCGCGTACGTCGGGCACAGCGCGCTGCGCCTCTTCGTGATGGGCGACGCGGCCTACGAGCGCGCGGCCACGGCCGACGAGATCGACCGGATGTGCGCGCTCGTCACCCAGGCCATCGACACGGGCGCGGCCGGGTTCTCCACCAGCTTCGCCTACACGCACCGCGGCATGGACGGGAAGCCCGTCCCCAGCCGGTTCGCCGAGCGCGACGAGGTCGAGGCGCTGTTCCTCGCCGCCGGGCGTACCGGCAAGGGCGTGGTCCTGGCGACCGCGGGTGAGCAGTGCACCTACGCCGACATGTACGAGCTGCAACCGCGCATCGGACGCCCGTTCACCTACCCGCTGTTCGCCCTCGCCGACGGGCGCCACCACCCGATGCTCGCGTTGCACGAGGAGGGCGTCGCCCACGGCGCCCAGGTCTGGCCGCAGGTCACGCCCCGACCGCTCACCATGCAGTTCACCATGGAGAGCCCGTTCAGCCTGAACGTGAGCTCGGTCTTCGGCGATCTCATGGACCGCGACCGCGGCGCCCGGATCGCCGCGTACCGCGACCCCGCCTGGCGGGCGCGGGCCGCCGCCGACCTCGAGCAGGCGCCGATGCGGCCGCGCTGGGCGACGTGTGAGGTCTCCGAGTCCGACCACCACCCCGAGCTGGAGGGACGGCGGGTCGACGAGCTCGCGCGCGAGCGGGGCTGCGATCCCCTCGACGTCATCTGCGAGCTCGCGTTGGCCGACGACCTGCAGACCCGCTTCCGGATCTACATCGCCAACGACGACGCGCCCGAGGTGACGGAGCTGCTCACCCACGAGCAGGTGGCGTTGGGCCTCTCCGACGCGGGCGCGCACGTCGGACAGCTGTGCGATGCACCCCTGGCCACCGACCTGCTCGGGACCTGGGTGCGCGACCGCGGGGTGATGCCGATCGAACGTGCTGTGCGCAAGCTGACCGGCGAGCCGGCCGACATGTTCGGGTTCGCGCGGCGCGGCTACCTGCGTGAGGGCAACTGGGCCGACGTCTGCGTCTTCGATCCGCAGACGGTCGGCACCGGACCGGTGACGCGCGGTGCGCGACTTCCCCGCCGGCGGCGAACGGCTGACCGCGGAGGCGCCGACCGGGATGCGCCACATCCTGGTCAACGGCACGCCGATCCGCCGCGACGGCGCGCAGCTCGACACGACCGACGAGCGACCGGGCACCCGGCCCGAGATCGTCTGATCGCGGTCCGTGGATCAGCGCACGGTGCGGAAGAAGGTGCGGAGATCCTCCACGAACAGCTCGGGCTGCTCCATGGCGGCGAAGTGCCCGCCGCGCGGCATCTCCGCCCAGTGCGTCACGTGGTAGCGCTGTTCCACCCACGAACGCGGGAAGCGCAGCACCTCCTCCTTGGGGTAGCGCCCGATCCCCGTGGGGACGCCGACGTGCTCCAGCGGCTCCTGCAACACCCCGCTGTGCATCGTCTCCCAGTACAACCGCGCCGACGACGCGGCCGTCTGCGTCACCCAGTAGAGCATCACGTTGGTGAGCAGCTGGTCGCGGGTGAAGATGCGCTCGGGGTCGCCGTCGCAGTCGCTCCAGGTGCGGAACTTCTCCACGATCCACGACAGCAAGCCGGCGGGCGAGTCGTTGAGCGCCACGCCCAGGGTCTGCGGTTTGCTTCCCTGCAGCTGCGCGTACGCGGCTTCCGTGCGCTGGAAGCGCGTCATCGCCGCGAGGTCGGCCTGCTCCTCGTCGGTGAGCTCGACCGGATCGTCCGGCGGGCCGGCGATCGGCATGTTGAGGTGGAGCCCGGTGCAGTGCGCGGCGTCGAGGGTCGCGATCCTCGTGGCGATCTGTGCGCCCCAGTCGCCGCCCTGCGCGCCGTACCGCGGGTAGCCGGCGCGGGCCATCAGCTCCACGAACGCGTGGGCGATCCGGCGCACGTCCCAGCCGGGGGTGCGCGGCGGCTCGGAGAAGCCGTAGCCCGGCAGCGAGGGGGCGATCACGTGGAACGCGTCGTCGGCGCGGCCGCCGTGCGCCTCCGGATCGGTGAGGCGCGGGATCACGTCGAGGAACTCCACCACGGAACCCGGCCAGCCGTGGATCAGGAGCAGGGGCAACGCGTCCACGTGCCGGGAGCGCGCGTGCACGAAGTGGATCGATTGGTCGTCGATGCGCGTCCGGAAGTGCTCGAACACGTTGAGCCGTGCTTCCTGCGCGCGCCAGTCGTACCCGTTCCGCCAGTACTCGACCAGCGCGCGCACGTACGCGATCGGCGTGCCGTACTCCCAGCCCGTGTCGTCGAGCTGATCGGGGAACCGGGTCCACGTCAGCCGTTCCTGCAGGTCGTCGAGCACCGCGTCGTCGACCCGGATGGGGAACCTCTCGACGGCTTCCGGCATCGCGGTGACACTATCCGTCGGTCCCGACCGGACCGGGCGAACGAACAAGGAGCGTCATGGGGTTCGTGATCAACCACGTGGGCCAGTGCGTCACCGACGTCGACCGTTCGCGGCAGTTCTACGAGCAGGTACTCGGCTTCGAGTTCTGGCGCGAGATCGCACCGCCGGACGAGATGACGGCACAGCTGATCGACCTCGAGCCGCCGCTGGGCGTACGCGCCGTGTACCTGCGGCGCGACGAGTTCGTCCTGGAGCTGATCCACTACTCGGAAGCGGGCTCCCATGCGCCCTCGTCCCCGCGGGTGATGAACGAGCTCGGGCTCACGCACCTGTCGGTGTCGGTCGACGACATCGTCACGACCGCGGCGAAGGCGGTCGAATGCGGCGGCGGCGTGCTCGAACAGACGAACGTCGGTCTGGCCGTCATGATCCGCGACCCCGACGGTCAGCTCATCGAGCTGCTGCCGATGGCGTACCGCGACAGCCTGGGCTGAGCGCCGTCAGCTGACGGTGATGGCGTGGGTCGGGCACACCTGCTCGGCCTCGCGGACGACGGCCTCGAACTCCGCCGGGACGTCGGGCCGCAACACGACGGCGTAACCCGCATCGGTCAGCTCGAACACGTCCGGGCAGAGCATCACGCACTGCCCGAAGCCACCACAGCAGTCCGCGTCGACTTCGACCTTCATCGGCGGCGAGCCTACCGGCGGAGCACTTTGGCTCCGGGCAGGTCACCTCCGTAGCATCTGGCCACCATGCGACAACTCCTCAGCGACGTGGCCGTGCTCCAGCTGTCGACCGAACCCGCGGGGTCGTACTGCGCCAAGGTCTTCGCCGACCTCGGCGCCGACGTCGTGAAGGTCGAGCCTCCCGACGGCGATCCTGAACGGCAGCATCCCGAACGCTTCGTGCACATGAACACCAACAAGCGTGCGCTGGTCGCGGCCACCGACGACGCCGGGACGGCACGGATCCTCGAGCTCCTCGACGCCGTCGACATCGTGATCGAGAGCGCGGGCGAGGGCGATCTGCAGCAGTTCGGCGTGTCCCGCGACGCGGTGCGCGAGCAGTTCCCCTCCTTGGTGGTCACGACGGTGAGCGGGTTCGGGACGACCGGTCCGTACCGGGACTACCGGTGGTCCGACCTGGTGGCCCAACTGGCTGCTTGGGTGACGTTCCCGCAGGGCCGCTCCCTCGACGTGCCCGTGAAGGCGCCCCGAGTAGCGGCGTCGTGCTCGATCGGGCACACCGCGGCCCTCGGCGCCCTCGCCGGCGTGATGCGGGCGCGTGCCTCGGGCACGGGCGCGCATGTCGACTGCGCGGCCTACGAGGCACTGGGCGCCATTCCCGCGCGCGTGTGTCGCTACCTCGGGTGGGAGTACGGCGACCACGAACCGTTGATGCTGTCGAGCCTCGCCGCCGACACGCTCTTGCCGGTCGGGGTGTTCCCCTGCGCCGACGGCTACGTGTCCATGATGTCGACCCCGCAGCAGCTCAAGGAGATGCTGTCGGTGCTCGGCGACGACGCGCTCACCGCGGCCTTCTCGCGCCCCGACGCGTTCTCGAACCCGGAGACGAAGGAGGTGCTCGACACCGCGCTGTACCCCTGGCTCTTCGAGCACACGCGCGCCGAGGCGACCGCGCTCGCGCAGGCGGGACAGTGGCCCCTGGCGGGCGTCTACAGCCCGGCCGAGGTGCTCCAGGCCGATCACCTCTACCAGCGCAGCTTCTGGGTCGACTGCGACGACCCGACCATCGGTCGCGTCCTGCTCCCCGGGCCGCCGTACCGCCACGCCGAGGGCGGCTGGCAGCTTCACCGGCCCGCGCCGACCGAGCCGTCGGCCGACACCGAGGTCAGGGTGGCACGCTCGGCACCCGCGCCGTCGACCGCGCGCAGCGCCGACGAGCCGCCGCTGCGCGGGATCCGCGTCCTCGACTTCACGACGGTGTGGTCGGGCCCGTACCTCACGCAGCTGCTCGCCGACCTCGGCGCGGAGGTGATCCGGGTCGAGAACCCCTCGGTGTTCCCACCCACCACGAAGGGGTACCTCCCGCGGCCGAGCGACACGATGCTGCTCGGGAGCCTGCTCTCGATGTACGCGCCCGCGGCCGGCGACCACGAGGACCGGCCGTACAACCGTCACGCGATGAACAACTCCATCGCCCGCAACAAGCTCTCGGTCACGCTCGATCCCCGCCGGCCGGAGGGCCGCGAGCTGCTCATGCGGCTGGTCGAGCACGCGGACGTGTTCGTCGAGAACCTCAAGACGTCGACGTTGCACCAGATCGGGATCCACGAGAGCCAGCTCCTGGAGCGCAATCCGCGCATGCTCGTCCTGCGCATCCCGCCCGCGGGTCTGACCGGCGACTGGGCCGACTACACGGGATTCGGCGCGCAGTTCGACGGCCTGAGCGGCTTCGCCCACCTCATCGGTCACCACGACAGCGAGATGGTGGAGACCCCACCGACGATGTACATGGACGCCGCCACCGGCCCGGCCGGCGCGTTCGCGGTGCTGGCGGCGCTGCACTACCGCGCCGCCGAGGGCCGCGGGCAGCTCATCGAACTCGCCCAGATCGAGAACGCGATCGCCCAGTTCGGCGACGCCTTCCTCGAGGTGCAGCTGGGCGGGGAACCGCAGCGAACCGGGAACCGCGACCCCGAGCACGCGCCCCAGGGCGTCTATCCGTGCCGAGGCGAAGAGCGGTGGTTGGCGATCACGGCGCGCGACGACGCGGAATGGACCGCGCTGGCCCGGACCATCGGGCGGGAGGACCTGGTGCGCGACGCCCGCTTCGCGACCACGGCCGGGCGCTACGAACATCACGACGAGCTCGACCGCATCCTCACCGAGTGGACGACCGCGCAGGACCTCATGGAGGCGTTCCACACGCTGCAGCGCGCCGGCGTGACCGCCGGACCGCAGTTCGACGAGCAGATGCTCTCCACCGACCCGCACGTCGCCGCGCGGGGTGGATCCGTCCGCTCACCAGCCGCGACGTCGGGACCTTCCCCCACATCGGGTTCGCCTTCCAGGGCGTGCCCCAGGTGTGGGACCGGGGCGCGCCGGTGCTGGGCGAGGACAACGACTACGTGTACCGGAAGGTGTTGGGGCTCGACGACGAGGAGTTCGAGCGGCTCGTCGATCAGAAGATCGTCGTCGACGACTACCTCGACGCCGACATGAACCCGGTCTGAGGTCGCTGCCCGTCAGGACGGCGCGAGGTAGTGCGTCCCCAACCGCTCCACCACCGCGCCGAATTCCTCCACCGTGGCGCGCATGATCTCGGCCACCGGGAGCAGCGAGTCGATCCGGCCCGCGACCTGGCCGACCGACGGGATCGAGTTCTCGATGATCCCTCGGTGTACGTCAGCCCGACGTTCGGGAGCAGATCACGCATGGGATCGCCCTCGGTGGCGAACTCGAGCGCGGCCGTGGTCTCGGTCCGCAGGACGCGCAGGGGCTTCCCGTTGTGGCGGTTGACGAGCACGGTGTCGGTCTCGGCGGCCCGGAGCACCGCGTCCTTGAGGCCGCCGTGCACGTTCGACTCGATCGAGGCCAGCATCCTCGTGCCCATCTGCACGCCTTCGGCGCCGAGCGCGAACGCGGCGGCCATCGAGACGCCGTCGGCGATGCCGCCGGCCGTGACGAGCGGCACGTCGAGGTGGCGGGCGATGAGCAGCAGCAGCACCATCGACGCCACCTCGGCGGTGCCCTTGAGGCCGGCACCCTCGATGCCCTCGACGACGAGTCCGTCGACCCCGGCATCGACCGCCTCCTTGGCGGTGTCGAGCGAGGTGACCACGTGCAGCACCTTGATGCCGACCGAGCCGGGGACGAGAACGATCCCACCGGCGCGAGACCGCGGCGACCAGATCCGGGCCGGCGACGAAGCCCATCGGCGAGTTGGCGATCGGGACCTCGACCCCGAGCAGGCGCGTGATGCGGTTGTCGAAACGGGGCGACGGGCTCCTGGTCGACGCTTCCGGCCGCGCGGTCAGTCGGCCAGGTAGCGGTCGAGCACCCGCTGGTGGTGGATGAGGTTGGCTTCCTGCACCGGGTTGAGGCGAGCACCGCGGTAGCCGCGTGACTTCATGCCCTTGGTGATCTCGACGAAGTTCCCGAAGTCCTGGTTGTTGATGAGACCCCAGTCCTTCGTCGACCAGTCGTCGTAGAACTTCCGCACGATCGGCGGCGCTTCCGCGCCCTCGGGGAGCCACTCGAGCGCCCAATAGTCGAGGATCGTGCTGTCGGGATCCATGCCGTTGGGCCGGGCGCGGTAAAGCGTCACGTTCCCGTGCGCGATCGGCCCGACGAGGTTCGGGAAGAGGTGCATCGTGCCGCTGCTCAGGATCTCGTCGGGGTCGAGACCGGTGAGGTCGTACCCGCGGTCGCGCATCGCGTTGAGCCTCAGCTCGTCGAACACCTCGAGCGCGGTCTTCCCCGGCGGTGGTCCGTTGGTCTTGAGCTCCTCGAGCAGCGTCTGGTCCTTGCGTGAGAACAACCCGGCCATGGCGTCGACGCGGTCGGCGAGCAGCTCCTGTTCGTCGTAGTCGTCGCGGGTCAGACCGAGTCGGGGGCTGGGGCCCATCTCATGCCGACGCGGCGCGTCGTACCGGCTGTGCACACCGACCTCCGCGTACACGAAGCGCGTGTCGTCGAACCACGTCAGCATCTGCGGGTGCAGCCCCTGCGCGTGGTATCCCTCCTGGAAGGAGTCGACACACGTCTTCCAGTTGGCCTCCACGACGATCGTCCGGTACGAGCGGAACCGCAGGCGCTCGAAGCGATAGGCCGCGAACTGCTCGGGCACGGCACCGAGGAACGAGTCGAGCGACTCGCGGTCCGGATCCATGTTCACGAACACGAAGCCACCCCAGCGCCCGACGCCGACGTCGCCGAGGTGCACGTCGTCGTCCGTCATCGTCGGCGGGTAGTCGTCGCGGTCGACCACCTCGACGATCTCGCCCCCGAGGTCCCAGCGCCAGGCGTGATAGCGACACCGGATCTCCGCGGTGGCGAAATTGCCGGTGCCGTCGGCCAAGCGGGTGCCCCGGTGCGTGCACGCGTTGAAGAACGCGGTGATGGTGTCGCCGTCCTGACGGACCACGAGGATCGACTGGTCGCCGATCGTGTACTCCAGGAAGTCGCCCGGGTTCGGGATCTCCTCCTCGCGACAGGCGATCTGCCACACCCGCGGCCAGAGCCGCTCCATCTCGAGGTCGAAGAACTCGCGCGACGTGTAGCGCGCTCCGGGGACGATGACCATCCCACCGGCTTCCTGCAACGACAACCCGTCGCTCAGCATCGGCGCATCGATCCCCTCGTGCTCCTCACCGGATGCTCTCGTCGCCGGACACCCGGACGCGGACCCCGCGCTTGGTGACGATCGTGTCCCCGCGGACCCGCGCCTGGCACGCGAGCCGCAACACCTTGCCGGCGGAGGACGGCTGGGCGCTGACGATCCGCAACGCCGCGAGCTCCGCCGGACCGGCGGGCTCGAACGCATCCGGTTCCTCGTCGAAGGCGATGAAGCACATGGTGCACACCGCGTGTCCGTGGCACAACGTCGGCCACCGGTAGCCGAGTCGCTCCGCGGCGTGCATCAGCGTCTCCCCCGAGTCCACCTCGAGATCCACGCCGAGCGGTTCGACGCGTACGACGGACGTCATGGACAGCACCTCGCGGGGCGCACTCTCGGGCCGAGGATCAAGCGGACCCAAGTTATCCTCGCCCCATGCCCGGTGGTCCTCTCGACGCCCTGACCGGCGTGCGCGTGCTCGACCTGTCGGACGACGTCGCGGGCGCGTACTGCGCCAAGCTGTTCGCCGACGCGGGCGCCGAGATCGTCAAGATCGAGCCTCCGGCCGGCCACCGGTTGCGGAGCTGGTCGCTCTCCGGGAGCATCGGAAGCGACGGCGACACCGACGGCGCGCTCTTCCGCTATCTCGCTGCCAACCAACGGAGCGTCGTCGCCGACATCACGGACACGCGGGGGCGTGACCGTGTGCTCGAGCTCGCCGCGATCAGCGACGTCGTGATCGAGAGCTTCCCCGTCGGCCACCTGCGCGCCCTCGGGCTCGGCCTCACCGACCTGCAGCGCGCCAACCCCGCGCTGAACCTGGTGTCGATCACGCCGTTCGGTCAGGAGGGACCGCGCCGGGACGACGCGCGCGGCGACCTCCTGCTGCAGGCGCTCTCGGGATCGCTCGACCTCCACGGCGATGAGCGCGGCGCACCACTTGCGGTCGGCGGCCGTCTCGGCACCTGGGCGGTCGGCGCCTACGCAGCTGCGGGCGCGCTCGCCGCCCGATGCCGCTCGCAGCGGACCGGCCGGGGCGAGCACGTCGACGTGTCGCGCCTGGAGTGCCTGGTCGTCACCCTGATCTGCTACCCGACGGTGTCGGCTGCGCTTCCAGGCGGCACGCGCCGCCACGGGATCTTCACCATGGTGCCGGGGATCGAGGCCTGTCGGGACGGCTTCGTCGGGCTCTCGACGATCACGGTCCAGCAGTGGCACGACTTCCTCGCCATGATCGACCGGGCGGACCTCGTCGAGCGGACCGAATGGAACGACCAGAAGGTCCGGCAGGCGAACGTCGGTGAGGTCGCCGCCGAGCTCGAACCGTGGTTCCGGGACCGCATCGCGAGCGAGATCGTCGAGCGCGCCGCGCTGTTCCGCATTCCCGCCGCGCCGATCTGCAACGGCGCGACCATCCCCGAGCTCGCCCACCTCGTCGCACGGGAGCTCTTCGGGGCCAACCCGCGCGGTGGCTTCCCGCACCCGCGCCCGCCGTTCCGCTCGAGCATCACCGAACCGGCGCCGGTCGCACCGGCCCCTCGCCTCGGCGAGCACGACGGTCAGGTGTTCGCACCCCGCCCGGTCGTCGCGGCGGGGTCATCGACAGGAGCTCCTGATGGCCCGCTTCCCCTCGAAGGAGTTCGTGTTCTCGACGTGACCGCGTTCTGGGCCGGGCCGTTCGCGACGCAGTACCTGGCGACCCTGGGCGCGGATGTCATCAAGGTCGAATCCGTCCAACGTCCCGACCCGATGCGGTTCGCGGTCTCGGTGCCACCCACGCAGGAGCACTGGTTCGAGTACGCCCCGTTGTTCCTCTCGGTCAACCTGAACAAGCGCGGGATCACCTTGGACCTGTCACGGCCGCGCGGCCGCGAGCTCTTCCTGGAGCTCGTCGCGACCGCCGACGTGGTGGTCGAGAACTTCACCCCCCGGGTCATGGAGCAGTTCCAGCTCACGTACGACGTCCTGCGAGCGGTTCGTCCCGACGTCGTGATGCTGCGGATGCCGGGATGGGGACTCGACGGTCCGTGGCGCGACCGCCCCGGCTTCGCCGCGACCATGGAACAGGCATCGGGCATGGTGTGGGCGACGGGATTCGCGGACGGCTCCCCGCAGATGCCCGGGATCTGCGATCCGCTCGCCGGCGCGCACGCCGCCTTCGCCGTGCTCGCCGCCCTCGAGGAGCGACGCAACACCGGCCAGGGTCAGGAGATCGAGCTGTCGATGATCGACATGGCGGTGAACGTCGCCGCCGAGCAGATCATCGAGCACGCTGCGTACGGCAACCTCGTGCAGCGCGACGGGAACCGCGGGCCCACCGCGGCGCCGCAGGGCGTCTACGCGTGCGAGGAGCCCGATCGTTGGGTGGCGCTCGCGGTCGAGACGGATGCCGAGTGGCGCGCGCTCTGTCTCGCGATCGGCCGCGACGATCTCGCGGCCGACCCGACCCTCGCCCACGCCGACGGGCGCCGCCGCGCGCAGGATCGTCTCGACGGAGACCTGTCAGCCTGGTGCCGGACGCACTCCCGCGACGAGGTCCTGGCGGCCTGGCGGCACGCCGGGGTACCTGCGGAGCCCGTCGTGTCCGGCTACGACATCGACCACGACGCGCAGATGCTGGCGCGCGGGTTCTGGCAGCGGGTCGACCATCCGGTCGCCGGGCCCCTCCTCTACCCGGGGTGGCCCATGCGGCTCTCCGGCGGGCCCGACCGGTGGTACCGCTCCCCGGCACCGCTGCTCGGCCAGCACACGGAGGAGATCCTGGGCAAGGACCTCGGACTCGGGAGCGACGAGCTGCAGGCGCTGCGGGACGCGAACGTGATCGGCGACCGGCCGATCGGCCGGGGTTGAGGAGCGCGGTGACCGAGCCGCGCGCCGCGCTCACCGGTGTCCGGGTGCTCGAGGCGGGCGGCATCGGCGCGGGACCGTTCTGCGGGATGCTGCTGGCCGACATGGGCGCCGACGTCGTCCGGATCGAGCGCCCGCGTGCCGGCGCCGCATCCGAAGCCGCACTGTTCTCGCGGGGCAAGCGGTACGTCGAGCTCGACCTCAAGGACCCCACCGGCATCGCCACCTTCCTCGACGTCGCCGACCGTTCCGACGTGCTCCTCGAGGCCTTCCGACCCGGCGTGGCCGAGCGACTCGGGTTCGGGCCCGACGTGTGCCGAGCACGGAATCCGGGGCTCGTGTACGCCCGCCAGACCGGGTGGGGACAGACCGGGCCGTTGCGGGCGAGCGCCGGTCACGACATCAACTACATCGCGATCGCCGGGGTGCTCGGCATGATCGGACCGGCGGGTGAGGGTCCGGTACCTCCGTTGAACCTGGTCGCCGACTTCGGTGGTGGCCTGCTGACCGCGTTCGGGATCGTGACCGCGCTGCTGGAGCGTGCGCACTCCGGTGTCGGTCAGAACGTGGACTCCGCCATGGCCGACGGCAGCGCCCTGCTCGCCACCATGTTCTACGAGATGCGCGCGCGTGGCCTACACCAGGGACCGCGCGGGACGAACGCGCTCGACGGCGGCGCGCCGTACTACGACTCTTACGAGACGGCCGACGGCGAATGGTTTGCGGTCGGAGCCGTGGAGCCGCAGTTCTACACGGCATTGCTCCAGGGTCTCGGCCTCGACGAGACGTCCATCCCGAACCGGCACGATCCGACGCAGTGGCCGGCGTTGCGATCGCTGATCGCGGCCGCGTTCCGGACCCGCACCCGCGACGAGTGGGAGAAGGTCTTCGCCGACATCGACGCCTGCGCGACGCCGGTGCTCTCGTTGTCCGAAGCCGTCGACCATCCCCACGCCGTCGCGCGCGCCGGATTCGTGGACGTCGGTGGCGCGCGCTTGCCGGCGCCGGCGCCGAGGTTGTCGAGGACGCCCGGCGCGGTGACGGGGGTCGAGTCCGCGATCTCGGCCGAACAGCTCGTCGCCGACTGGGACCGCCGATGATCGGCGCCGGCTCAGCTCACTGGAAGAGCTGGCCGGCGTTGACGTCGAGGGTTGCACCGGTGATGCCCGACGCGAGGTCGGAGGCGAGGAACAGCACCACGTTCGCGACTTCGTCCTCGGTCGCGACCCTCCGCAGGGCCGCGTCCCTCGCGTCGCCCGCGAGCTGCTCCTCGTACGTCACGCCGTTGGCCCGGGCCTTGCTCTCGAGCCACCCCCGGACGGCGTCGCTCCAGATCGCGCCGGGCGCGACCGCGTTCACCCGGATGCCGTGCGGGCCGAGCTCGTCGGCCAGGGACCAGCCGAGCCGGTGCATGGCCGCCTTGCCCGCGGCGTAGTCGCTGCGGCCGCCGTCGCGAGCCGGCTGGTCATCGACGTGACGTTCACGATCGATCCCCGCCCCGCGTCGATCATGTACGGCGCCACGAACCGACAGGTCAGGAGGGTCCCGTGACCGCGTCGACGCTCGCACGCCAGGCGGCGAGGGTGGCGTCGTCCATGTCGACGACGTTCCCACCGGGCGACGGAGGGAACGCGGCGTTGACGAGCACGTCGATGCGACCGAACTCGTCGTACGCGGCGAGCGCGAGCGCCTCGACCTGATCCCGCTCGACGACATCGGTGGGCGCCGCGGCGCGGGCGCCGAGGCTGCGGACCTCGGCCGCGATCTTCTCGATGGCCGGCAGCGTCCGGGCCGCGACGACGACGTCGGCGCCGTCGGCCGCGCAGCGGCGGGCCAGCGTGGCGCCGAGCCCGGGCCCGGCACCGACGATCACGACCACTCGCCCGTCGACGAACACGAGCTCAATATAGGGAGGCTCCGGGGCCGGTCACATGGTGAACGTGCGCACCTCGTCGAAATCGATGCCGAGCGCGACGAGGGCCTTGTCGCTGCTGAACCCCATGACCTTGAGGACGACCTCGACGACCTGGTCGGGATCGAGATGGGCGAGCACGTCGTCGCGCACCGCATCGTCCACGTCGGCCGGCGCGATCAGATACGCGTCGGCGAGGCGCAGCGCCGCCTTCTCCGCCGGCGACAGGTCGCTGTCGTCGTAGTGGTCGACCTGCTCGAACATCGCCTCGTTCGCACCCTGCTGCTGCGCAACTGCGCCGCGGGCGCTCATTCAGAAGTAGCAGGTCTGGTGGCGGGCGTTCCGGAGCCGCACGAGCTCGGTGGTCACGGGGTCGACCCCGCGCATCCGGTACGCGACGACGACGGAGGCGATCGCGTGCAGCGGCGATCGCCGGGGCCAGGCCGGAGGTGTCGGGCAGACCCCACGGCCCGAGCTGGTCGGTCGGGAGCGTGATTCTCGGCTTCATGTCGCCATCGAGTCGACGTCGGGGATCGTCCCGAGGCCGAGCGTCAGGCACGCGCGTTGGAAGGTCTCGACCACCGAGACGGCCTGCACGAACGCGTAGCACCCTGCCGGTCCGAGGTGCTCCTCCACGTCGGCCACGTGCTCGTCGGTGACGCCGTTCGCGTCCACGACGAACTGCTCGGCCAACGCCAGACATGCTCGCTCGACGGCGCCGAAGCGCGGCGAGGTCGGCCAGGCGGCGAGGTCGGCCACCCGGGCCTCGTCGAGCCCCGCGGCGCGGGCGCGCTCGGTGCGACGCGCCTGCTCGGCCGGGAACCCCAGGATCGCCGCCATGCGCAGGCGGCACAGCTCCAGCAGCACCGGATCGACCTCGTCCCACGCCGCAATCACGAGATCCGACAGCGCGCCCGACGCCTCCGGCCACCGGCCGGCGAAGCGATCCCAGTCGGTGTCGCCGGGTGGCAAACCGGGGAGCCAGGTCGCGGTCATCGGATCCCTACACGCTCGCGGGTTGCCGGGCGAAGCCGACGTTCTCGAACGCCTTGCGGATCTGCGCCCTGGCGTCCTCGGGAAGCACGGCCTGCGGCGCGCGTGAGTGCGGGTAGTCCCCCACCGGGAGGCCGATCACCGACGCCGCGTAGCGGAACGCCTCACCCCAATGCGTGAAGTAGTCGGGTCGCGCCGGATACCGCGTGAACACTCCCCCGAGCTCGGCGCCGAGTTGGTCGAACCCGCTCTGCTGGGCGTAGTCGATCGCTTCGGGGATCCGCCCCTCCCAGATGCGCGTCCAGTACCCGGTCAGGATCCGCTGCTCGGGCGTCTCGTACAGGTACCCCGAGATGCCGAGCTGCGCGGGACCGACGATGCCCTGTTGCAACCAGCCGGCGCGGTACACGATGAAGTCGCACTCCCAGATCACCAGCTCCGGCGCGAGCGCGTGCAGCGCGGGGCTGATCGAGATGCTGTCCTGCACGCCTTCCTTCACCGCGGCGATGGCCGGGATCCGGTGGTACATCTCCGCCATCTCGGGGGCGGTCAGGACGTATCCCGACGACGGCGAATTGAACATGCCGAGCGCGATGTCGGTGCGGTCGGCCACGTATTCGAAGAAGCGGAGCACACCTTCGCCCGCGTGCACCTCCATCGGTGGAGTCTGCAGGTAGCAGATGTCGGCACCGAGCTCCTGGGCGTGCCGGGTCAGCTCGACGCAGTCCTTCGCCGAGGTCGCGCTGGTGCACGCCTGGATCACGGTGTCGGGCGCAACGGCGCGCGCCTCCTCGATCGCGATCTCGACCAGCCGCTTGCGCTCGTCGACGGTCAGCGACCACCACTCGGCGATCCCGCTCGTGAGCCAGAGCATCGAGTGCTGCAGGTCACCGACGCAGTAGCGCACGAGGGCGCGGTACGCCTCCTCGTCGATGTCGTCGCCGTCACGGCCGCTGAACGGCGTGTAGAGCGAGTCCCCGATCCCGTGTAGCCCGCCGGCGGCGGCCCAGTCCTTCGCGTCACGTGCTGCGACCATGGGGTTCCTCCCGGGCGCGCGTCCGGCACCGTCGCCAACATCTTGACCCATCGGTGCGGGTTCTTCACGTCCGGGTAGGTTGCCGCGGGTGATCGTCGACGCGACCGAGGAGCGATCGTGACCGAAGCAACCGGACGCCTGCTGCCCGAGCTCAGCGAGGACAACGAGTTCTTCTGGAAATCCGGCGAGGACGGCACGCTGCGCTTCCAGCGCTGCACCGGGTGCGGCGAGCTGCGCCATCCCCCGAGCGCGGTCTGCCCGTACTGCCGCTCCACCGAATGGGAGCCCGCCGCGGTGTCGGGTCGCGGCGTGGTCGCCGGCTTCACCCGCAACGAGCAGATGTGGCAGCCGAGCTTCCCACCGCCGTACGTCATCGCGATCGTGGCCATCGAGGAGGACGACCGCATCCGTCTCACCACCAACTTGGTGAACTGCTCGCCCGACGACGTGTCCGTGGGCATGAAGGTGCAGGTGCACTTCGAGCACGACGACGACGTGTGGATCCCGTTGTTCGAACCCACCGGCGCCGCCGACAAGGGACCGTTTCCGGCCGCCGATCCGAAGATGCACGACGCGCGCCCCATGCCGAAGGGAGCCGACAAGTTCGAGGACCACGTCGCGATCACCGGTCTCGGGATCTCCCGCGTCGGCCGGCGGCTCATGCTCGACCCCCTGGTGCTCGCGGTCGAAGCCGCCGAGCAGGCGATCGCCGACGCCGGCCTGACCCGCGACGACATCGACGGGCTCTCCACGTATCCCGGCGGGATGCTGGGCGGTGGCATGTCCGAGGGCGGCATCATCGCGATGGAGACCGCGCTGCGCGTCCGCCCGTCGTGGATCAACGGTGGCATCGAGCTGCCCGGGCAGGGTGGCGCGGTGATCGCGGCGATGCTCGCCGTTGCCGGTGGCCTCTGCAACCACGTCCTGTGCTTCCGCACCGTGTGGGAGGCCACCTACGCCGCACGACAGCGCGCGGCCTCGAGCGGCGCGCCCGGCAGCGCCAGCGCGATCGTGCCCCTGGGCGGCGCGCGTATCGGCGGCGACATGCAATGGCGCGTGCCGTTCGGCGCGTCGTCGGCGGCCAACTGGATCGCGATGCAGGCGTCGGCCCACTTCGACCTCTACGGCACGACGCGCGAGACCCTGGGGTGGATCGCGCTCAACGCCCGGAAGAACGCGGCGCTGAACCCGTGGGCCGTTTACCAGGACCCGCTCACGATGGACGACTACCTGGGCGCGCGCACCATCACGACGCCCTTCGGGCTCTACGACTGCGACGTGCCCTGCGACGGTTCGGTGGCGATCATCGTGTCGCGCAAGGACCTCGCCGCCGACCTGCGGCAGCCGCCCGTCCACGTGGCGGCGGTGGGCACCCAGATCACCGAGAAGCCCAGTTGGGACCAGGGCTGCCTCGATCACGAGCCGCTGGTCACCGGGCCCGCCGCGCACCTCTGGACCCGCACCGACCTCACACCCGCCGATGTCGACATGGCGCAGCTCTACGACGGCTTCACGTTCAACTGCCTGTCGTGGATCGAGGCGCTCGGCTTCTGCGGGTGGGGCGAGGCGAAGGACTTCCTGGACGGTGGGACGAACATCGCGCGCAACGGGCTGCTCCCGCTCAACACCCACGGCGGGCAGCTCTCGGCGGGTCGCCTCCACGGCTACGGCTTCATCCACGAGGCCGTCACCCAGCTGCGCGGCGACGCCGGCGAACGTCAGGTCGCCGACGCGGAGACCGCGGTCGTGAGCACCGGCGGCGGCACGCCGGGCGGCTGCTTCCTGTTCACGACCGGGCGCTGAACGACCGCGTCCGGCTGGCGTAGGTTGGCACCACGTCGACAGGGGGAACTCGTGGCAGCAGACGGCAACGCGGGAGATCGGCAGCCGGTCGTGGTGGTGACCGGGGGTGGCGCCGGCATCGGCGCCGCCATCGCCCAGGCGGTCGCGCGCACGGGTGCGTACGTGGTCACCGTCGACCCCGGCGTCACCGTCGACGGTCGGGCCCAGGACGAGGTCCCCGAGGAGACGACCGCCGACCGCATCGTCGCGGCCGGCGGCGCGGCGCGGGCGTCGAACGCGTCGGTCACCGACGCGGCGGCGGTCGACGCGCTCTTCACCGGCCTGGTCGACGAGCTCGGGGGAATCGACGCGGTGATCAACGTCGCCGGGATCAGCCGCCCGACGGGCTACTCCCAGGGCGACGAGGACGCGTGGGCGTCGGTGCTGAGCGTGCACCTCGACGGCTACCTGAACGTGCTGCGGTCGGCGCTGCCGATCATGACCGCGGCCGGACGGGGCCGGATCCTCGGCGTCACGTCGGGTTCCGGGTGGCGACCTGCCAACGCGGGGGCGTACAGCTGCGCGAAGCGGGCTGTCGCCGCGCTCACCTGGCAGCTCGGCAGGGTCGTGCCCGCCGGGATCACCGTGAACGCGCTGTCGCCGATCGCGGCGACACGGATGGTGACCTCCGGGCTGCGCAACCAGGCCGCGGCGGGCGGCGAGCAGAACCAGACCGGCGGCATCTCCCTCGCCATCGCCGCGATGCCGTCACCCGAGGCGCTCGGCCCGGTCGGCGCGTACCTCGGCAGCGACGCGTTCTCGTGGAGCACCGGGAACATCATCTTCTCCAACGGTTCGGAGGTGGCGCGGGTCGCGCCGCCCCGCGTGCTCGAGGTGGCGCGCACCGCCGAGGTCGCCGCGCTCGCCCACGCGCTCGACGTCGTCATCCCGGCCGCGTTCGTGCCCGCCGAGGCCGCGCAGGCGACGAACGGTGCCAGCAACAGCCGCTTCGCCGACGTGTTCGACGAGACCGCGACGACGGTCGCCACGGCCAGCGGCGGGGGTACCTGCCTGGTCGTGACCGACGACCCGCGGTGGGAGTCGGCGGTGTCCGACGCCCTGAAGGCGCGCGGCGTCACGTGCGTCGGCATCGGTTCCGCGCCGCCGGCGACGGACTTCGCGGGCGCCGCCGCCCAGCTCGGACAGGCCGCGCGCGACGCCGGCGGCATCGACGCGGTCGTGGTGGCACGCGTCGGGTCCGGCGCGGGCGGGACGGGTGAGCCCTGGGAGCAGGTCCTGGCGGAGCATGCGGGGATCACCGACGCCATCCGCAGCGACGTGGCGTGGGTCCGGGCGGTCAGCGACCACGCGGGCGAGTCCGGTCGGCGGATCCGCATCGCCACCGTGGTCGACGCCACCTCCTCGGGCGGGAAGACCCGCGCGCAGGCGGCGGCGCAGCTCGCGCGTGCGGCGCACCTCGTACCGGACGTGAACACCGATGCGTTCGCGATCGGCGTCGAGACCGATGCCGACTCGCGGTACTCGACGGTCGGCGAGCTCGTCGGACACCTCGTCGGCGCCGACGACACCGGCGCGATGTCGGGCACCGAGCTGTTCGCGACCACCGACTGGATCGGCCTGCGTAGCCACCCGCACCCCGAGGCGTCCATCTCCTTCGGCGGACCGGAATTGCCGTCGTGGGTCGACGCCACCCTGCGCGGCATCGTGGACGTCCCGCAGTAGCCGGATCGAGGAGCGCAGCATGACGATCGATCGAGTGGTCGACGCCCACATCCATCTCTGGGACCCGGCGCGAGCCGACTGGTATCCGTACCTCGCGGGCCAGCGCGAGCTCGACATGGGCGACGTGTCGGGCATGTGCAGGCTCTACGACCAGCCCACGTACTTCTCGGAGTCGGCCAACTGGAACGTCGTGAAGTTCGTGCACGTCGCGGCGGCGACCGCGCCCTACTCGGCCGACGAGACCCGCGAGCTGCAGGAGATGGCCGACTCGACCGGGCATCCGGACGCCATCATCGGCGGCATCGTCACGACCGATCCCATCGCCGAGGTCGAGCGGGTGCTCGACGACCAGATGCGGTCGTCCCGCTTCCGCGGCATCCGGCCGATGGGCGGCGCCATGGGCGTGCCGAGCGTCGACGTCCTCCGTGCGCTCGCGGAGCGGAACCTCATCTTCGAGCTGATGGCGCACACCGACGAGCTCGAGGCCTCGGCCGCGGCGTTGGCGGACCAGACCGACCTCACCGTCGTCGTCGAGCACGCGGGGTGGCCGCGATCGGACACGCCCGAGGAGTTCGCGCTGTGGAAGCAGGGCATCACCGCCCTCGCCGCCCTCGGCGACCGCGTCCACTGCAAGCTGTCGGGTCTCGCGATGCCGCTGCACTCGATGGACGCGCCGGTGTTGCAGCCCTGGATCGAGCACTGCCTCGGCTCGTTCGGCGTCGACCGCTGCATGTTCGCCAGCAATTTCCCTGTCGACGCGATGCACGGGACGTTCGACCAGCTCTACTCGGCGTACGACGGTGCCACCGCCGATCTGCCCGCCGACGCCCGCGACCAGCTCTTCGCCCGCAACGCGGAGCGCCTCTACCGCTGCTGAGTGATCAGCGCGTGAACATCTGGCCGCCGTCCAGCATGACGGTCGAGCCGGTGAGGTACCGCGCCTCGTCGCTCACCAACCAGGCGATGGCGACGCCGATGTCGGCCTCGGGATCGCCGAAGCGGCCCACCGGCACGCGGCGCACCATCTCGGCGTAGCGCTCCGGATCCCGCTCGCGGAAGGCGCGCGTCCCGTCCGATTCCGCCGCGGGCATCACCATCAGCGCCCGGATGCCGTCGGAGCCCCACTCGACCGCGGCGTAGCGCGTCAGCGACTCGATCGCGCTCTTCGCCGCCGAGTACACCGCGTACAGCTGCCCGTCGTGCATGAGCTGCGTCCCCGAGCCGAAGTTCACGATGACCCCGTGGCCGCTGCTCGCGAGGTGTGGGTGCGCCGCTCGCATCAGCCGGAACACCGCGAGCGGCCCCGAGCGCCAGGTGGTGTCCATGTCGTCCTCGGTGGCGTCGAGCAGGAGCGCGTGCCGATAGGTCTGGGCGTTGTTCACGAGGATGTCGAGTCGTCCGGCCCGCGAGACCGTCTCGGCGACCAGGCGCTCGGTGTCGCCGAGCTCCCGGACGTCGGCGGTGACCGCGAACGCGGTGCCACCCCGGCTGCGGATCTCCTCGCACGCGTCGTCGAGCGTCTCCTGGGTCCGCCCGCTGACCACGACCGTGGCGCCCGCGGACGCCAGCGCGAGCGCGATGCCCCGCCCGATGCCCCGCCCGCCACCGGTGACGATCGCGACGCGGTTCCGGAGATCGGTGGGCACGCCCACCATCATGCCTGCGCCCGAGATCAGGCGGGTCGAACGCTGACCTCCATGGGGTGACCTCGGAGACAAGCGAGACCCGCAGGATGGCCGCAGACCTCGCGCTGGGTGACGGCGGCCAGCAACACGAAACGAGCCGGACGTGGTAGTCCGTCACCTGTATTTGCTGACGACAGGGGTGGCGGCATGACCGTGACGGAAGCTTGGACGGCGGACCTGACCGACAAGGTCTGCCTGGTGACCGGCGGTGCCGGCGGCATCGGGAGCGCGCTCGCGGCCCGGTTCCTCGCCGCCGGCATGCGCGTCGTGGTGGCCGACGTCGAGCCGGACGCGATCGCGACCGCGGTCGACGGACTGGGCGCTGGCGACCGCGTGCTCGGGATCACCCACGACGTCCGCTCGCTCGACGACACCCGACGCCTCCGGGACGAGATCCTGGACCGGTTCGGCGGTGTCCACGTGGTGTGCCTCAACGCCGGGGTTGCTCCGGTGGGCGCGATGTTCGACACGCCACCCGAGGTGTGGGAGTGGGTCTTCGACGTGAACGTACGCGGGGTCGTGAACGGCGCATTGACGTTCGGGCCGCTGCTCGCCAGTCAAGAGGCGGGACACGTGGTGTGTACCGCGAGCGTCGCCGGGCTCACCGACACGCCGACCCTGCCGCCCTACGGGCTGTCGAAGCACGCGGTGGTCGGGCTCGCCGCGGCGATGCGAGGTGAGCTGGCTGGGAGCGGCGTCGGAGTGTCCGTGCTCTGCCCAGGCCTCATCAACACGAAGATCTTCGAGAGCGAGCGCAACCGCCCTGAGGGCATGGACGACCCGTCGGACGACAACCCGACGTCGAAGGCGTACCGCGACATGATCGCCGACCAGGGCGCGCCACCCGCCCAGGTCGCCGAGGTCGTATACCAGGCAGTGCTCGACAACCAGTTCTTCGTGTTTCCGACGCGAGACCTCGACGCGCTGATCGAGGCGCGCCTCGGCGACATCCGCCAGGGCATGGAGTGGCGGGACGCTCAGTTCCCCGACGGCGGAGCGAGGTGAGCCCCATGAAGATCGGCATGCTCGCGCCGCTCGGGAGCGACCTCTCGACGAACGGCGGCTTCCTCCGCGACTACGCGGGCACCATCGAGGAGTGCGGGGTCGACTCGGTCTGGACCGTCGAACACGTCGTGGTCGCCGACGACTACGAACCGCTGTATCCGTACTCGGCCGACGGCCGGATCCCGTTCACCGGCGGCACGGCTCCGATGCCCGATCCGCTCGAGCTGCTCACACATCTCGGCGCGTGCTCGTCGACGTTGCTGCTCGGCACCGCCGTCGTGGTCGCCCCGCTGCACAGCCCCGCGGTGCTCGCCAAGCGCGCGTCAACGGTGTCGCTGCTCACCGACGGACGCCTCCGCCTCGGACTCGGGATCGGCTGGCAACGCGAGGAGTACGCAGCCGTCGGGGTGCCGTACGCCGACCGTGGGCGGCGGCTCGAGGAGTGCGTCGACGCCATGCGTGCGCTCTGGGCCGGACCGTCGGCGTCCTACGAGGGGAGGTACTGGTCCTTCTCGAAGGTGTCCTGCAACCCCCGCCCGCGTGAAGGCACCATTCCGATCGTGCTCGGCGGCAACACCGATCCGGCGGTGCGGCGCGCCGGACGGATCGGCGACGGATGGTTCCCGTACACCATCTCCCCCGACGACTTCGCGACGCAGGCGGAGGTCCTGCGGACGGCGGCCCGCGAGGCCGGTCGCGATCCCTCGACAATCGAGATCACGGTGTGGCCGGGGAGCTACGACGGGAACTCCGAACGCGACCCGGCGTGGGTGCGGAGGTACGTGGACGCGGGCGCCGATCGCCTCGTCTTCGTCTCCCCCGTGTCGGGGCCCGATGATCTCGGCTCTCTACGCGACGACATCGCCCGCTACCGCGACGACGTGATGGCTCGGCTCTGACCCGCCGCGCTGCTTATGACCGCTCGTCGACGACGAGCTCCCACCCGGGGAACTCACCGCTGGTGCGCCATTCCCTCAGCGTGTCCTGGAAGCCGAAGAAGTCGCCGTAGCCGCCGCCGTACGCACCACTGCGCGGGTTCAGCATGCTCGGGTTGCCCTCGAAGTTCAGCCGCGACGGCGTGCAGGCGGCCATGAAGGCGCTGTTGTCGCGCCAGGTGCTGAGGATGATGTCGGTCCAGCCCTGCTCGGCCTCTTCGGTCACGTCGAACACCTTCACGCCTCGGGCCTCGAGCATGCCCACCGTCTCGGCGATGTGATCGGCACCGACGACCATCAGGTGCGTGAAGTTGTGGGTGGTGACCGCCTGCTGCCCGGGCGCCGGCATGATGAACATGTTCGGGAAGCCGTGCGTCGTCATGCCGTGCAGGCTGATGACGCCGTCCTTCCACTTCTCCTCCATCGTGATGCCGCCGCGCCCGATGATCGTGTGGCCGGCACGCCGCGGGAACGGGGTGAGCTCCGCCTCGAACCCGGTGGCGAAGACGATGCAGTCGAGCTCGTACTCGGTGTCGTTGGCGATCGCACCGTGCGGGGTGATCCGCGTGACGCCGCCGGGGCAGTCGACCAGCGTGACGTTCGGGTTGTTGAACGCGAGGAGGTATTCGTCGTGGAAGCAGGGTCGTTTGCACCCGTACCGGTAGTAGGGCTTGAGCATCTCCGCGACGCCTGGATCGGCGACGAGCGCCTCGATCCGCGTGCGGTGCTCCTCCATCACGCCGAAGTCGAACTCCTCGACCATCCGCGCGATGTCACCGGGATCCATGCCCGGTTCGATGACCGGGTTGTTCAGGCGGGCGGTGTGCAGCGTCCAACCGTCGTCGACGAGATCGGTGTCGACCGGACGCCCGATCATCATGGCGCTGAAGTTCTCCATCCGCTCCTTCTGCCATCCCGGCCGGAGGTGCTCGGCGAACTTCTCGTCGGTGGGCCGGTTGCCGCGCTCGCCGATGGCCGACGGTGTGCGCTGGAACACGTACACGTGCTTCGCCGACTCCGCGAGCGGTGGCACGGCCTGGATGCCGCTGGCGCCGACGCCGACGACCCCGACGACCTTGTCGGCCAGGTTCGTGAGGCGTGGGTCGTCCGGTCCACCACCCGTGTACTCGTAGTCCCACCGCGCCGTGTGGAACGACTTGCCCTCGAAGCTGTCCATTCCCGGGATCGCCGGCAGCTTCATCAGGTTGAGGATGCCGGTCGCGTGGATGAGGTAGCGCGCGCGGACCTCGTCGCCGCGGTCGGTGCGGATCACCCAACGAGAGCTGCTCTCGTCCCATTCGCTCGTGTCGACGCCGGTGTGGAACAACGCGTCGTCGACCAGCCCGTACTTCGTCGCGATCGCATCGAGGTGGCGCCGGATCTCGTCACCGAACGCGTACCGCGTCTTCGGGACGTAGTTCATCTCCTCGAGCAACGGCATGTAGATGTACGACTCGACGTCGCACATCACGCCGGGGTAACGGTTCCAGTACCAGGTGCCGCCGATGCCACCGGCCTTGTCGATCAGCACGATCTTGCGCAGGCCGGCGTCGCGCAGCTTGGCCCCCACGACGACGCCCGACATCCCGGCGCCGACGATCGCCACGTCGACGTCCTCGACCACCGGTTCGCGCTCGATGAACGGGGTGTGGGGATCGCGGGTGTACTCGGCGAACCGTTCCTCGTCGCTGAGGTCGTAGAGGACCCCACGGTCCTCGGTCATGCGCTTGGCGCGCTCTTCCTGGTACTTCTCCCGTACGGCCTCGGGATCGAACTCGGTGGGCGGTGTCATGCAGGCGGCCTCTCCGTCTCGCTCGTCGCCCGATCATGCCTCATCGCGCCGTCGTCCGGCGCCGCAGGTGCCCTCGTCTCGTACTACAGCGGTTGGCGCGACGTGTCGGGCCGGGGGACGAGCGCGATCGGCGGCTCGTGACCGTCGAGGATGCTGCTGGGATCGTCGGGCACCAGTGGGTCCGGGACACCGGCGAGGACGACTCGGTCGCGGCCCCGGGCCTTCGCCCGGAGCAGCGCGCCATCGGCCGCTTCGACGGTTTCACTGAAGGTGCTGGTGATCGAGGACTCGGCGACGCCGACGCTGACGGTGAACTCGGGACCGGCGCCGTCAGAGATCGCGGCCGAGAGCTTCTCGCGGACTCGATCCATCACGATCTCCGCATCGGCGGGTCCACAGTTCGGGAGCACGACGACGAACTCCTCACCGCCGTAGCGGGCGGGGATGTCCGACGGTCGGACGCTGTCTCTCAGGACGCGGGCGAACAGCCGCAGTGCGCGGTCGCCCGCGTCGTGGCCGTGGACGTCGTTCAGCACCTTGAAGTGGTCGAGGTCTGCATACGCGGCGACGTAGGTCTCGCCGACGTCGACGAGCTCCTGCGCAGCCGCCTCGAGACTCCGTCGGTTGAGCAGACCGGTGAGCGGGTCGGTGCTGGCCTGCATCTCCGAGCGCGCGAACGAGCGCAACATGGTCAGCCGTTCGCCTGCCCGGCGGGCAATCAGCTCGAGCATGTTGACGCGGGCCGGCGCCGGGTCGTGGCGATCGTCACCGGTGGCGTGCATGACGCCCATGGGTCGCCCTGCGATGCTCACCGGGACGCACATCGCCGAGCAGGGCGCTCCGGGCCGGTGCTTCAGGTACGGGCACGCGTCGATGGCGGTGCTGCTCTCGAAGATCTGCGTCTGTCCGTGGACCGCGGCCGGGCATTCGGTCGGTGACGCGACGGAGCAGCCGCTCGTCGTCTGCATGTTCGCGCTGACCACCTTGCGGAGGTGGGCGCGACTCGAATCGGCGACCAGCAGCTCGATGCTCAGGTCGGGCTCGGCGGTAGAAAGGGCATCCTCCACGAGGCCGAAGACGGCCTGTTCGGTACCCGCCATCTCGAGCGCCCGGTGGAGACGGGACTCGAGCTCGGTGCGGTACGACTGAGACGCGCTCCGGCGAGCGTCGCGGCGCAGCGAACGCACCACGAGCAACGCGGCGACGAGAACGACGGACATCGAGAGCAACGCCGTCGCGAGCAACTGGGTGCGCGCGGTCGCTACCGCAGTCGACGCCTCGTTGACGGCCACGGCTATCCGCTTGTCGTAGAGCCCCTGGAGCTGGGAGATGACCGCGACGGTCTCGAGGCTCAGGCCCAACGACTGCTCGACCTGCTCGGCGCTGGCAGTACTCGCGGACAGCAACTGGAGGCCGATCACGCTGTTCGTCGAGATCAGCTCTGCGAATCGACGCTGCAGTGAGGCTTCGTTGGGCAGACCGACCGCATTCGCTCGATACCGCTTGAAATCACCCTGGTATTGCGCAGTGACGTCAGAGAGTTCTGCGGTCAGGGCGGGGCGTGCGTCAGGCGGCAGCGCGATGATCTTCGCGAACTGCGACGACGCGTTCGCGGACCCTTGGGTGGCACGCTGAAGGCTCTGCGAGGCAACGACCAGGCGGGTGTCCACCCGGTCGAGGGGTCGTTGCGCCGCGGCCAGGGTGATCAACGTCGTGCCCACCACACCGGCCGCGAGGAGCGCCGCAGTGATGACCAGCACCGTGAGCTGCCGGTAGGACGGCTGGAAGAAGCGCCAGAATGCCCGTCGTGGGGTCACCCCCGTGGCGCCGGTGACGGGCTGGCTCTCCGTTGTCATAGGTAGGTCATCGGCAGCAAGAGGAGCCCGAGGTAGGGATTCCTCGTCCCGACCCTTGAAATCCCGAGCCGTGGTGCGCAGGATCCGCCTCCATCGCGAGAATCGGCGACGTCTGGCGTCGTGCGGTCGGGTGCGGCGTGGAGGTGATGCACGACGTGGGCGGGCGCGTCGGCGGTGTCGTCCGTCTGCACCGTGCCGCTCGTGGGTGCCTGGATGCGGCCACCGACGCGCTGGAGGAACTCGGGTTCGAGTTGCACTCAGAGCGATACGCTCCGACCGAGACATCTAGATGATTCGGTGGAAGGACCGTAGCCATGGAGCACCCGCGCCAGTTCGCCTCGACGGCACCAGACCGCCCTGCGGCGACCGACGCCGAGACCGGTCAGACGCGAACTTTCGCCGAGCTCGACGAACGCGCTAATCGCATGGCGCACGCACTGCGCGCTGCCGGTCTGCACACCGGCGACCACGTGGCGCTCGTGACGGACAACCGCCTCGAATTCTTCGACGTGGTGTGGGGCGCGATGAGCTCCGGGCTCTACGTCACCCCGGTCAACTGGCACCTGGCGCCCGACGAGGTGTCGTACATCGTCGACGATTGCGGTGCCCAGGCCCTCATCGTCGCCGCGGACGCCACCGATCCGGTGGTCGGCCTCGGCGGTGGGGCTCGCTCGCTGCGCCTGGCGATGGGCCACGAGCTGCCCGGCTTCGACGACTTCGAACGCACCCTCGCCGCCCAACCGGCCGGTCCGATCGACGACGGCGCTGAGGGCAGCTGGATGTTCTACTCCTCGGGTACCACGGGGCGGCCCAAGGGCATCAAACCGCCGACGATCGGGGCGCCGCTCGGGTCGCCGAACGCGTTCAGCGGGCTGGTCGGCGGGCTCTTCGGCGTCGGCGAGGGCTCGGTGTACCTGTGCCCGGCGCCGCTCTACCACTCCGCGCCGGCGGGCTGGTCGACGACGGTGCAGCGGCTCGGCGGGAGCGTCGTCGTCATGCACCACTTCGACGCGGAAGCGTGCCTGGCGGCGATCGAGCGCTACCGGGTCACCCACGTGCAGTTCGTGCCCACGCACCTCGTCCGGATCCTCAAGCTCGACGAGGGCGTGCGCGCGCGCTTCGACCTCTCGAGCCTGGAAGTGGTGGTGCACGCGGCTGCGCCGTGCCCGCCCGACGTGAAGCGGGGTGCCATCGAATACTTCGGCCCGATCCTGCACGAGTACTACGCCGGGAGCGAGGGCGGCGGCTTCTGCTACATCAACTCCGAGGACTGGCTCGCGCACCCGGGTTCGGTCGGCAAGCCACTGCTGGGCGCCGCGCACGTCACCGACGAGGACGGGACCGAGCTGCCCGTCGGCGGATCGGGCCAGCTGTGGTTCGAGACGCAGAACCGCTTCGAGTACCACGGCGACCGTGACAAGACGGCCGCCGCGTTCGACGACCGGGGGTGGATGACCCTCGGCGACGTCGGCTACCTCGACGACGAGGGCTACCTCTACCTCACCGACCGGGTGTCGAACATGATCATCTCCGGAGGCGTGAACATCTACCCGCGCGAGACCGAGGACGTGCTCATCGGACACCCCGCGATCACCGACGTCGCAGTCATCGGCATTCCCCACGCGGAGATGGGCGAGTCGGTGCGCGCGGTCGTGCAGCTCGCAGCGCCGGCCGACGACCCCGACGCCATGGCCGATGAGCTGCGCCAGTACTGCCGCGAGCGCCTCTCGCATTTCAAGTGCCCGACATCCGTCGTGTTCATCGACGAGCTCCCCCGCCTCCCGAGCGGCAAGCTCGCCAAACGCATGCTGAGCGACGAGATCCGCGGCCTCACCCCAGCATGATCGAGGTGCTCAGCAGCCACCGCGACGTCACGACCGCGTACCGCACCGCCGCGCTCGCGCCGCCGGCTGGATCGGAGACACGACAGAAGTCGGCGAAGCTGGGATGGCGTACCGAAGGCGGGCGCAGTGCATCAGTTCTGGTGCCAGCGGTCCATCCAAAGTCAGAGGACGCGAAGCTGAGCGCATCTCCGCCCAGGTCCTTGGGTCAGGCGAACGAGTGGCTCCTCGCGACGACGTTGAGGAGCATCACGTCACGCGTCGAGAGGTTCGTGAACTCGATCCCAAGTCGGACTCGTCCCTCAGAGACTTGGGTCATGTGGCGAATGTCGCCGAGGATCGCGAACGGTCCCACGAGGTCCTCGGGGAGCTGGAACCGCAACGCGACTTCGCCGGAAGCCATCTTGTCGGTCAGGTCGAAGGGTTCGATGGTCGCGCCCGTCTCGGCCAGGTCGACGAGTCGGCATCGTTGCCAATCAGTCGATGTGCCGAGGCTGTACTCGACGATCCATTCGACGGTGTGGCGCGTTCTCCGGCGTCGTTCCACTGTTCGCCCCCAGGTTGCCCGGTTTGGCTACCCGTGCCTGCCTCTCTACCGGCACTTTCGGCCCGGCCCTTGAGGCGAAGTTCGCGGACCTGTGCCGTCCCCGATCACAATGGGTGATGCGCCGCGCCAGGACGGCGTCGCGTGGCGCACGAGCAATGTCCGGGTCGGTCGGACGGGAAGGAGCTCGTCGATCGTGTTGCGGGCGCCAGTCGTCCGGTGCCTCGAGCCGGACCGCGTCACGGGCGGGGCCGATGTCGGGTCGAGAGGGCCGGAGCGCTCTGGCCCCGAAAGCTATAGAGGTATGACCCGTTGGCCGCGGTGTGGGGGATCTTCAAGCACGCCGACGTGCTCGCCGTCGAGAAGGACCCGAAGACGTTCTCGAGCTTTCGGGCGCCAAGGCCCCACGGCGAACATCTCCCGATGATGATCTCCATGGATGATCAACGACGCGTTCATTGGTGAACCGGGGATTCACACCCAAGCGCGTCACCGCCCACGAGCCCATGATCCAAGAGCTGTGCCGTCGCATCGTCAACCGGGTGTGCGAGCAGGGCAGCTGCGACCCCCTCAGTGGCGCGCCGTGGTTCGAGGTACTACCGGTCCGCTTCCGCGCGGCTGCAAACCCGCCCGGCGCGGCGGAGGTAGCGGTTGGTGATCCGCTTGTACTGCTTGCCGTAGCGTCCGCCGCGAGGGTCTCGCGTGTTCGTGCGTCCCACTCGATGCGTGGTCATCGTGCAACCTTCCACGAGTTGCCGGCAGGGAGGACCGCCGGCTCTTGAGGCCAAGGCTCGCCGCGAGCGCAAGCGGCGCGTCGCCAGCCTCGCGCAACAAGCGTGCACGCTCGACGAGAAGCTGTTGTCCGACCAACTCTGCGACGCCGCGTCGAGACGGGACTGGGCACATGCGGCGCGTAGGCATTGCTCGCGATGGCCGGGAGCCCCACCGCCTAGGACTTCGGCGAGGTCAAGACGAGGGCACCGCAGTTCCTTCGTCTCGAGCCGGAGGCCTGCCATCTTGCTCGCTGGGGCGAAGCCTCGTGCGTATGGCAGTAGTAGACGTTCAGACAGCACCTGTTCTATTGTTTATACTCATGAGTCGGTGGTTCATCGTGCCAGCCCTCGTCGCCCTACCTCTGATTGCTCTCTGGGTCGGAGCCATTGATCGCGACCGCGCTGCGCGTATCGGCACGCCCCCGCCAGACGACCGCCCGCCATCATCGTCGGACCAGTTCGTGTTCACTCGGCACTTCTTCATCGCCGGTTTGATCGAGGGTCCTTACACCTTCGAGTTGCCACGAGTAGACGACCCTCCCTCATTGGAGACATAGGAATCGCATGTCGGTGCAGAGACTGTTCCACGTGATCCACATCGTCGATGATCTGGCTGCGGCCGAGTCGTTCTATGGCGCCGTCTTTCCGCTCGAGGGTTTCTCCGCACGCCACTATTCCGACACCGACAAGCGCTGGGCCTCGCTGTGGCTGATCGGCGAGAACTTCGTCATTGAGCTGATGGAGCCGAGCCACGATCCCGCTGATCGTCAGGCGAGCATTCCGAGGTTCCACGAACGGTTCGGGCAGCACCTGCATTCGATCGCGTGGTACAGCGACGATGTGCCCGAGCTCGGTCAGCACCTACGTGCGGACGGCATTCGAGTGATCGATGGCGGCTACGGGACGATCTTCACCCATCCCAAGGACACCTTCGGGCAGCTGCAGTTCCAGACCGGGCCGCCTGAGGTTCCAGTGCCGGATCCGCGTTTCGACACGGATTGGGCGAGGGCACCCGAGAGCATTCGGCATCCCGTGACGCTGATCCGGGCGTCGCATATCACGACGTTGGTCGCGGACCTCGATCGAGCGACGGTCGCTCTACGAGTCGTCGATGGGGGCGCGCACGCTCGTCGAACGCAGTGATGAGATCGCGCGCCGCGCATTCATGTTCGTTGGGACTGAGACCATCGTCGAACTGGCTCGAGCCGCTCGACACCGACAGCCGACTCGCTCGCGATCTGCGGGAGAACGGGCAGCTGCCGCACTCCCTGTGCTTCCTCGTCGCTGATCTCGCCGCCGCGGCGGCGCACCTGAAATCGATCGGCGTCGCGGTGGAAGATGTCAGTCCGACATCGTTGCTGCTCGATCCGTCGGCAACGCTCGGGGCGGTCATCGAACTGACCGACGTTCAAGTACCCGGCGACCCTCGCTGAGCGAACGTCGTCACGGCGCTGCGCGTGCGTCAGCGCTTGAGTACACCCCGGTGCCTCGGAAGCCCCAGCAGGTGCTCGGCGATGAGGTTCCTCTGGATGTCCGTGGTCCCGCCGTAGATCGACGTTCCCTGCGCGAATCGGTGCGCCCACTCCAGGACGCCGTCTGCAGCGGCACCGTCCTCTCCTGCGGTCAGGAGACCGGGTGCGGCGGCGAGCGCGATGAGATCGGCCGTGTCTCGGACGAGCAGATCGGAAGCGATTACGCGCCGGTACGGTTCGAGGGGTCACCTCCGCCACCTCGCAGTCGAGCGCGACCCGCGCGAGGCGGAGCCTCACGGCCGGGTCTTCGACCTCGTACGAGCCGTCGGGTCGACGCGCCGTTCGGGCCCAGGCCTCGGCGGCGGCGAGAATCGCTGGGAACTCGTCGTGCCAGCCGCGTGACTCGCCCAACGCCTCGATCAGGTCAGCTGACGCATCGTTCTCCGCCGCTTCAGCTCGACCATCGTCCATACCGTGCTCGTCGGCGAGGGCGCCGGAAGCAACCTGCCACCCCTGATTGATCGGTCCGAGCCGATACCAGTCGGGTACCCGGGCATCGTCGAGGTAGATGAAGTTGGTGCGTTCACCTCCCAACGTCGCGATGCCCTGGACCTCGACGCCGGCATGATCGAGCGGGACGAGGAACATGGTGATGCCCTGATGCTTCTGCGCATCGGGGTTCGTTCGCGCGGTGAGCATGACGTACTGACAGAGATGCGCTCCGGTGGAGAACATCTTCTGGCCGGTGATCACCCATTCGTCGCCATCTCGAATCGCGCGAGTGCGGATCGCGGCTGCGTCGGATCCGCAGTCCGGTTCCGTGTAGCCCAGGCAACAGTGGATCTCGCCTCGCCGGGAACCGGCCCCGACGAGCTCCCGCAGTTCGGAGCTCCCGAACCTCGCGATCACGTTGGTGACCAACTCGTTCGACCCCAGCACTGGGAAGAGCGACCGGGCGCGGCGCGCCTCCTCCGCCCGCACGACCGCGGCCTGCTCCGGGTCGAGGACCGACGGGTGCTTCTCCGGTTCGGTCGTCCCACTCACCAGCCACCCCTTGGCTGCTAGCGCCCGGCGATACTCGGGAACGAATCCGTTCCCGAGACGCCGCTCCTGCTCCAGATCGTCTTCCGAGAGGTATTGATCCATGAACGGAAGGACGTCGTTGCGCCAGAACGCGGCAAGGTCGGGGTCGAGTTCGATGATGCCGAAGTCCACGCGATGCTCCTCAGCGTCCCGCGCCGTTGCCGTAGAGGTGATCTCCCAGCCGTTGCAGATCCGCGTTGGGGTCGCCGGCGACGAGCGTCCACCCTCGGGCACGACGGAAGTAGAGCTGCAGGTCGGATTCGAGTGTGAACCCGAACCCGCCCTGAACGTGAATGGCGGTGCTCGCGGCTCGAAGCGCGACCTCACCTGCGTAGATGAAGGCCATGAGCACCTGGCCCAACGCCCGGTCGGGCTCGTGGTCGAGCCACCACGTCGGCCCGTCGGTGCAGACGAACGCTGCCTTCGACGCCGGTTGCCAGATCGACCAGGGGATGCGAGATCGCTTGGAAGGTGCCGATCTTGACGCCGAATGCTTCCCGTTCCTTGGCGTACTCGAGTGCGAGGGCGAGCGCTCCCGCCGCGACACCGGTCTGCGCGGCCGCCATGAGCGTCTTCCATTCGAGCACGGCGTGCTCGAATCGCAGTCGTCCGCCATCGCCGCCTGCGAGCACGGTTCGGTGCTCGGCGGGTCCTGACAACTCCCGCCAGGCCAAGGGGGCTGACCCGTGGTTTGACACTGCGGCCGGTGGTGTTTCCTCGTAGAGCACGAGATCGCCGTCGACCAGTCCCACGACCAGATCGGCGACGGCGCCGCTGCCGACGAGTTGTCGATCGCCCGCCCCCGCGGGGTGGAGCGCAACGGTTGCGGTCTTCGCGCCTGTTGCGAGCGAGTGCAGCAACTCCGACTCGCCATTCGCCGCGACGAGGCGAGCCGCGACGAGCGCGTCGATGAGCGGAACTGGGGCCAACGCCCGTCCGTACGTTTCCGCGAGGAGCGCAAGGTCCAGGAGCGTCGCGTCGTCGCCTCCTGCGCTCGCCGGCAGCGCCATGCTGACAACTCCTGTCTCGGTCAACATCCTCCACAAGGCGGCGTCGAATCCGAGCGGTTCTGCGTCACGGACTCTCGCAGTGGGGCATTCGCGCTCGAACAGTGCGGTGAAGACCTCGACGATCTGCTGCTGCTCGTCCGACAACGAATAGTCGCGGCGCCGTACTTCGGTTGTCGTCATCTTCTGTCGTTCTCCTGCCGCGGTCGGTACGGCGCGGTGGCCGGTGTCGACTTCGGCGAGTTCGGCCAAGATCTCGCTCGTGTGTTCGCCGACAGCGGGGGCGGGCCGCATCACGGCGGACTCGTCGAACGTGACCGCCGGACTCTGGATGGAGCACCTCGCCGAGCGTCGGGTGGACCTCGCGTACGAGATACCCGGGCGAGGCTTCCTCGATGACATCGGGCAACTCGTCGAGGGTGGCGACGCGGGCGCACGGAACACCGTTCGCCTTCAGACGTGCAACCACCTCGTCCGTCGGAAGAGACGCGAGCTGGACCGCAATCTCCTTCATCACTCCTGCGGAGTTGCGGCCCCGCTTCTGCGGATCGTCGAGATCCGGACTGCCTACGAGCTCGTCACAGCCGACTGCTCGCAACAAGCCGTCCCACTGCGGAGTGGTCACTGTGATCATGGCGATGTGTCCATCCGCAGTCGGAGTCAGACGGAACGTTCGCGACTGCGAAGGGAGCTTCTCGAAGTCACCCAGCATCGTGATGTTGGTTGCGACGTCCGGCCAGAGGAACGCGAGGCCGGCGTGCAGCATCGGGATCTCGATCATCTGGCCGCGGCCGGTGCGTGTGCGCTCGAACAACGCGGCGGTGATTGCCTGTGCGGCCGTCATCCCCGTGACCTTGTCCACCACTGCTTGTTGCACCAAGACCGGCACACCGGTCTTGAGGTCTGCCTGGCTGCCGCCGAAACCGGTCATCGCTTGGATCACATGGTCGTACGCCGGCGCATCCGCCAACTCCGAGGTCGATGGGAAGCCACGGATCGCTGCGTAGATGAGCTCTGGGTGCTCCTCCAGCAGCGAGTCGGCGGCGAACCCGAGCTTCGGCATCACCGCGGGCCGGAAGTTCTCGACCAGGACGTCGGCAGTCGCGATCAACCTGCGGAGCGATTCGCGGTCTCCCTCTTGATCGAAGTCCAGCGCAATCGAGCGCTTGCCCCAGTTCGTGTTCACGAAGTACGCGGAAGTTCCACCACGGCCGGAGCCGATCTTGCGAAGGATGTCGCCGACCGGAGGACGTTCGACTTTGACGACGTCAGCACCCTGTTGCGCGAGGACCAGCGTCGCGAAGGGGCCCGACAGGTTCATTGTGAGGTCGAGCACACGCACGCCGGCGAGCGGGCCACCACTTGCAGTGGACATGTCGGATGAGCTCCTCACGAGATCGGGCGAACTGCGCGTCGCCACGCAACTGCGCCAGCCATCGACAACGTGCTGAAGGAGCGCGGTCGCATGGGATGGACCGGAAGCGAAATATGGCAACGGGAACTGCACGTCGGTCACGCCGGCGTCCAGGAGCGCAGGGATCGACGCCAAGGTGGCATCGACGTCAGGTCGTCCACGGTCGTCGAACACGGGCGCGAGCTCACATCGGACGAGGAAGCTCGTGGTCGTCTCGACCACGCTCGGCTGCGACCGAACCAAGGAGGGCGATACCTGCCGCGACCACGGCCGGCTCGGCGCCCATCACGGGGATCCACCCGTCCCCGGTAGCCACGATGCGCGCCACGTTGCGGTTGTGGAGCGAGCCGGCAAAGAGCACCGGAAGCCGTTCCTGGACCGGCAGGGGAATGCAATTGAGTGACTCGAAGCTCGCGGTCGTCGACGAATAGGTGGCATCGGGTCCACTCCAGAGCGCTCGGCATGCTCCGATCACGTCGTCGAGCACCGCACCACGTCTCCGGAACTCCACGCCGCATGCGTCGTACTCATCGGCGTGCCAGCCGACCCCCACTCCCAACTCGACGCGCCCGCCCGAGAGGACGTCGAGGGTGGCGACGGTCTTCGCCAGGACACCTGGCGTCCGCAACGGCGCAATCAGGATCCCCGTGGTGAGCCGCACCCGATCGGTCACCATCGCGATCGCGGTCAGCATGCTGAGCGGCTCGAGGAACGGCGCCTCCGACGGCAGGGGGAACGATCCGAACGGATAGCCGCTCGTGTCGGGCCCGAAAGCAACGTGATCGGGCACGGACACCGCGTCGACGCCCAAGGCTTCTGCTGCGACCGCCACGTCGACGAGTGGTCGCGGGCCGCCGCTCGCAGCGGGTCCGCAGGTCGGGAGAGCGAGGGTGAGTCGCGGCGCGGACGTGTGCACGAGGTGAGAACTCCAGCGATGATCAGCGGCGAAGCAGCTGAACGATGACTGCTCTATTGTACATTGCGCCCGAAGACGCCGACCAAGGGGGATGCCGTGGGCGCCACTTCCAGACCACTACGACTGTCGCTGGGCATCCAGTCCCACGCCGCCCTGCACGGCACCAGCGGTGCCGGACTTGTCGAGTTCGGCCGCGTCGTCGGAGGATGCGGGCCTCGACGGCATCGTCATCGGTGACCACGTCGTCCTCGGAAACCGCCTCGACCGGTATCCCTATCCGCCGGCGCACTTCGCTCAGGATGCGTCGTGGATGGAGCCGCTAACCGTGCTCGCAGCCATTGCCGCGAGCACCTCGCAGCTTCGGCTCACGACCGGAGTCCTCGTGTCCCCGCTTCGCCCCCCGGTTCTGCTCGCCAAGATTGCGGCAACGATCGATCAGATCTCCGACGGTCGACTCGAGCTCGGGGTCGGCGTCGGATGGCAACCGGAAGAGTTCGATGCCGTCGGTGTCGACTTCGCGGCTCGGGGCCAACTGCTCACCGACGGCATCGGTGCTTGCCGCGCGCTTTGGGGTGACGATCCCGCGCGCTTCTCCTCCCCCACCACGAGCTTCACCGATCTCTGGTGCAACCCGAAGCCCGTGAACCCGGGCGGGATACCGGTGCTGTTCTCCGGATCGCTCCACCAACGCAACCTGGCTCGCATTGCCGGACTGGGTGATGGCTGGATCACGCATCCTGGGCAGCCGATCGGCGACATCGCCGCTTCGGTAGAGCTGCTCCGCAACCTGTTCGCCGAGCACGGTCGTGACCCTGCATCCCTGCTCGTCCGGACCCGACTCCCAGTGGTGCGGTCCGACGTCGCCGGCGAACCCGACTTCGACGCATCACTCGACTCGGTCAGCGAGTTCGGCGACGCGGGCGTGACCGACCTGACCGTATGGTCGAACAGCTTCATCGACGACGCCGATCATGCGCACACGCGGATCGCTGCGCTCGGCAAGGCCTGGATCGCTCGAGGCGCCAGCGGCATGAAGCGCCTCGACGAGCGGGTCGCGATCGTCACCGGCGCCGCCCAAGGTGTCGGGCGCGGGATCGCGCTTGCACTCGCCGAGGAGGGCGCGACCATCGCGGTGGTCGACATCAATGCGGAGGGCGCACTCGACACTGCCGAAGAGTGCCGAGCCCGTGGGGTTCCAGCGATCGGCCTCGAGTGCGACATCAGCGACCGCGCCCAGGTCGATCAGGTCGTCGATCGCGTCGTGAACGAGCTCGGCGGTCTGCGAATGCTGGTGAACAACGCACACGCGTTCACGCTCGGGATCCCGCTGCTCGACACGACGCGCGAGGACATGGAGGGATCGTGGACCACTGCAGTCCTCGGGACGCTCTACTTCATGCAGTCCTGTTTCGCTGCGCTGACGGAGCACGGCGGGAAGATCCTGAACATCGGGTCCGGATCGGCGCTCGACGGTGACGCTGGATCGGCCAGCTACGCGTCGGCGAAGGAAGGCGTGCGTGTGCTCACACGCGTTGCCGCGCGCGAATGGGGACCCCACGGGATCTACGTGAACACCCTGTGCCCCTTCTCGCGCTCACCCCGATGGGAAGCGTTCGCGGCCGAGCATCCGGGCCGCGTCGAACGCCAGGCGGCATCGATGCCCCTGCGACGAGCTCCTGGCGACCCTGAGCTCGACATCGGCAGAGCCGCGGTGTTCCTGCTCAGCGACGACTCCAGCTACGTGACGGGCCAGACATTGTTCGTCGAAGGCGGACGCATGCGAACATGAACCCGGACTCGAATCGGGAGCTGAACACCCACTCCTCACCGACGGCATGCGCAGCCCGACTCGGCGTGTGGGGCGAGTGGGGTCGGTGGTCCGCCCCGATCCGAGACTCGGACATCAGGCGCTGGGCACTTGCCGTCTACTGGCCCGCCATGCCTCCGCGCCGCTTCTGGGACGAGGCGTACGCACGAACGACGCGCTGGGGTGGCATCGTCGCACCTGATGAGTTCAACCCGTTCGCATGGCCGGCGTTCGACGCTCCCGCGGACCAGACGAACCGGACTGGCGTCCCGACCCCCAGGCAACTCGGCGACGGGTGAACGGTGGTTGCCGCGCCAGCTACGGACAGCCCATGCGTCCCGGAGATCGCATTCGTCGCCGCGTGCGGCTCAGCAGCTGGCGAACGAAGCCTGGCGCGACTGGGTCGCTGCTGTTCGTCGACTTCGAGCACGAGTGGCGCAATGAACGCGACGAGCTCGTGCGTGAAGCCCTCTACACACTCATCTACTCGTAGCGTCCCGTCGACGGAGGTTCCATGCTGCTCGCTGACCGAGTTGTGATCGTCTCCGGGGTGGGCCCAGGTCTCGGTCGCGCGCTCGTGCTCGCGTGCGTCGATCACGGCGCTCGGGTCGTGCTCGTCGCTCGTACCGAGGAACGGGTCATCGCACTGGCGTCGACGATCACTGCTCGAGGCGGAGAAGCGCTGGCGGTGCGAGCAGATGCCAGCAACCCAGCAGACACGAACCGGATCGTCGACGCGGCGCTTGGCACGCTTCGGACGCGTCGACGGGCTGATCAACAATGCGGCCGTCATCCCGCCGCTTGCGCCGATCGCCGAGGTCGCCACGGAGGTGTTGGAGCAGAGCTTGGAGGGAAACTTCCTGTCCGCCTTCCATCTGAGTCGCGCCGTGATCCCCGCCATGTTGCAGCAGGGCCATGGTTCGATCGTCATGGTGAGCTCGGCGGTCGTGCGCCACCCCAAGGTCGGATTCGGTGTGTACAACGTCGGGAAGCACGCGATGGTCGGCATGGCGCGCTCGCTCGCCCTCGAACTGGGGCCGGCCGGGATCCGGGTGAACACGCTGGCGCCCGGGAAGATCGCCGGCGAACGACTCGACGACTTCTTCGAGGAGCGAGCTCCGACGCTCGGTGTCACCGTTGACGAGTTGCGAGATCGCTACACCGCGAACATCGCGCTACGACGCCTGCCAAGCACCCGACGAGTACGCCGACGCGGCCGTGTTCCTGTTGTCCGACCTGTCGCGCGCGGTCACTGGCCACATCCTCGACGCGAACGGCGGCGAGTACTTTGACTGACGGGTTTGCGCTGCGCAGTCAGCCGAACGCTGCGGTCGATCAGCGTGATGCGCGTACCGCAGCCAACCCGTCGACGGCATAGTGCTCGAGGAACCGGCCGACCGTGTGCGGTCGTCGCATGTCGAATGCAACCGACAACGGCATAACGGTCAGCGTCATGAGCATTCGAGCGAGGAGTTCGCTCGCTTCGTGCTCCTCGACGTCGAGTGCGAGTTCGCCTCGCTCCTTCGCCTGCTCGACGTACGGCACGAGGAACGTCGACATGCGCCGGAGTCCGCCGTCCAGATCAGTTGCGAGAAGCCGTAGGAGTTCGCTCTCGTCGGTGACGACGTCGTGTCGCCGGTTCTCGTCCACGTTCCGAGCGAACACCTCCCCGAAGGCACCGATCTGGGCCGCAAGGGTCGTGGTCGAAGCCATCGCTTCGGTGGCCTCGTCGTAGTAGTTCTGGACGTTCTGCTCGATGGTCGCATCGATCAGTGTCCGGCGATCCGCGAAGTAGCGGTACACCGTCCCCCGGGAGATGTCGGCGGCGCGAGCGACATCCTGCAGGCTCGTCTTCGCGATCCCCAGTTGCAGGAAGCACTGCATCGCCGCCGCGAGGATCTTCGTGCGGGTTGCATCCTCGGCCTGCTCCGATGCTGGGATCGACACGCCCTCTCCAGCCATCCGACAACCCTCTGTCCCGCCGCAGGCCTCTCCGAGCGAACCTCCCGCTTGAGCACGATCATACATCTCTTGTATTACTGTTCTGCGACGGCACAGCGTCAGAACCTGGAAAGGACGAGATCCATGGGGCTCGACCCGATCGTGCGGTTGCGGTTGACCGAGACCCACGAGGAGCTCCAGAACGACATCAAGACGTGGCTCGACGCCAACCTCGCGGACGAGTTCCGTCACAGCGTCGCCAACGCCGACTACCTCCTCGACGACGGTCACCAGCGGGCGGTCTCGTTCTGTCAGGCCCTTCACGCCAAGGGGTGGTTCGTTCCTCATTGGCCGGGCGAGTACGAGGGCGGCGGGCTCGGCACGATCGAGCAGATGATCATTCGGGAGCAACTCGCATACGCGGGGGCGCCGCTGGTCAACTCGAACGGCACGAACATGCTCGCGCCGATCCTCTTCTCGTATGGCTCGGACGAGCAGAAGCAGCAGTACCTGCCCGCCATCGCGCAGGTCCGAGACGATGTGGGCGCAGGGCTACTCGGAACCCGAAGCCGGTTCTGACCTGGCGTCGCTCCGCATGACCGCTCGCCGCGATGGCGACGAGTACGTGCTCAACGGTCAGAAGACGTGGACCAGCAACGGACGGCTCGCCGACTGGATCTTCGTTCTCGTGCGGACCGATCCGAGCGCGTCGAAACCGCAAGCTGGAATCTCGTTCCTGCTCGTCGATCTTCGGTCGCCGGGGATCACCATCAGTCCGATCCGCGCCCTGACCGGCTACCCGACGTTCGCCGAAGAGTTCTTCGACGACGTGCGCGTCCCCGTGGCGAACAGAATCGGCGAGGAGAATGACGGCTGGCGGATCGCGAAGGCGCTGCTCGACGTCGAACGGTCGAACATCACACGAGCCGCGCAGAGCCAGCGCTACCTCGACGAGCTCATCGATTGGTGTCGCGCCCGCGACGGTGCGGACGACGACCCTCTCCGGAACCCTGTCAAACGGCTCGCGCTCGCCCGGCTCGTCGAAAAGGTCGAGGTCGGGCGCGCGCTGTGTTACCGCATCGCGCAACTCCAGACGCAGGGAACGCTGTCGTCCACCCAAGCATCCCTCTCGAAGCTGTTCCATGCCGAGTTCACGTTCGAGCTCCGGACCGTCGGCGCACAGATCCTCGGCACTGCCGGCGAGCTCATGACGACGCGAACCGGATGCCCCGGTGCACGGGCACTTCAGCGAGGGGCTGCTGCTCTCGATGCTGCATCGCATCGGTGGCGGTACGAGCGAGATACAGCGGGACCTCATCGGTCGTGGGCTCGGGCTCCCGAAGTGACCTGATTGGAGCATTCCATGGACACTGGTGACGACCTCGAGCGGCAGCTGTCCGACGGTGTGCTTCGGCTCGTGCTCAACCGACCAGACGCGGGCAACTCGTTCAACAGACGCATGCAACGCGATCTGATCGAAGCGTTCGAGCAGGCGAATGGCGATCCAGGGGTACGAGTGATCATCCTCACCGCCGCGGGAACCCGGTACTTCTGCACCGGGCCCGACCTCCGCGATCCTGATCTCGCTCCCGACCCCGAACGACGAGCCGGCGACGCTGCCGCGCCGCCTGCGGGAGGGAAGTCAGCGCGTCGTGGAGGCCATGCTGGATTGCGAGAAACCCATCATCTGCGGGTTGAACGGCATCGCCGCCGGGGGTGGAGCGAACATGGTCCTCGCGGCCGATCTCGTGATCGCCGAGGAACATGCGACGATCATCGAGCTCTTCACCCGTCGAGGTCTCATTCCCGACGGTGGCGCGGCGTATCTCCTCGCCCGCAGGTTCTCTCCGAATGTCGCCAAAGAGCTCGTGTTCTTCGGCGAGCCTCTCGACATGATGGGCGCTGAGCGGCTCGGCCTGGTGAACCGCGTCGTCCCGCTCGACGACTTCGAGTCGACACTGACAGCATGGTCGACGCGCCTCGCGGCCGGTCCGACCCGGGCGTACGCGGCATCGAAGCAGCTGCTGAATCGCGCGGTCGACGACGACCGCGCGACGTCCTTCGCGCTCGAGGCGATCCTCGTCGAGCAGATCGCGTCGACCGCGGACGTGGCCGAGGGCGTTGCGGCGTTTCTCGAACGGCGTGACGCACGGTTCGAAGGACGATGAGTCCGGCCCTGACCCATGACACCACGGGATCTTCGATCCCATGACGGAGCGTCATCGAATCGCGATCATCGGCGCTGGGCCGGGTGGGATCTGCGCCTCGATTCGTCTCCGCCAAGCGGGTTGCGAAGACTTCATCGTGCTCGAGCAGGGTGACGGCGTCGGCGGTACCTGGCATCACAACCGCTATCCGGGTGCCGAATGTGACGTCATGTCGCACCTCTACTCGTATTCGTTCGAACTCAATCCGGAGTGGTCGCAGCGCTACGCCCGACAGCCGGAGATCCGCGCCTACTTGGAACACTGCGCGGACAAGTACGGCGTGATGCCACACGTGTCGCTCCAGACTCGCGTGACCCGAGCCCGGTGGGACGAGCCTGCCGGAACGTGGCATCTCGACACCGCTGATGGTCGTCACCTCGAGGTCGACGTCGTCATTAGCGCGCTGGGGATGTTCAACGAGCCCGTTCTGCCGGAGCTCGAAGGACTCGACACCTTCTCCGGCCCGACATTCCACTCCGCGCGCTGGCCCGATGATGTTGATCTCACCGGCCGCCGCGTCGCCGTCATCGGGAGCGCAGCCGAGCGCGGTGCAGTTGATCCCCGAAGTTGCCAAGAGCGTGGAGCACCTCACGGTCTTCCAGCGCACTGCGATCTGGGTGCTTCCCAAGGACGATCGTCCGTACACGGACGAAGACCGGCAACGGTTCCGTACCGACGCGGACGCGATGCTTCAGCTACGCGCCAAGCTTGAGGACAGCGTCAATGCGATGATGACGTTCTCCGATCCTGAAGCACTCGAACGAGCCACCGCCGCTGGACTCGAGAATCTCGCCGTCGTCGAGGACGCTGTGGTCCGCAGCCAGCTCACGCCGAAGGTCCCGTGGGGCTCACGACGCCCGATCGTGTCGAACATGTACTACCCCACGTTCAACCGCGACAACGTCGAGCTCGTCACTGAACCGATCACCGGGGTCACCACCGGCGGGGTCGTGACCGGCGATGGTCGCGTCCATCTGGTCGACGCGATCATCCTCGCGACCGGTTTCGCGACGACGAAGTACCTCTCGGCAATCGAGGTTACGGGACGCGAGGGCGTTCGACTCGACGATGCCTGGTCGGACGATCCAGTTGCGTATCTCGGCGTGGTGACCGCCGGTTTCCCGAACCTGTTCATGCTTTACGGACCGAACACCAACAACGGTTCGATTCTGCGGATGCTCGAGTACCAGGTGGACTTCGTAGTGCGGTTCGTGCAGTTCATGGACGAACACGGGTTGTCGTGGGTCGACATCCGCCAAGTAGCCATGGAGCACTTCAACGGGCAGCTCCAAGCCGACCTCGATGGTGTCGGAGTCTGGCAACCGCAGCACGACGGTTACTACCGCGGGCGGTCGGGTCGCATCGTGACCCAGTGGCCGCACACGATGGCCGAGTACGACGCCCGCTTGCGGGCCCTATCGATCACTGCCTTCGAGTACGCGAAACGCTGAAACTGGGCGTCACATGGCGTTGGACCAGTCGAGGCCCATCTCGGAGGGGTCTCGCTGGAACGCGCGGATCATGGCCTGCAAGGTGTAGGTGGCGACCAGGTGACCGTCTTCAGTGAAGACATGACCCTCCCCCTGAGTGAGCCCGTTCCCCGCGTAGATGGCAGGGTTGGCGTAGAGCAACCACTGCGTCACGTCGACTTCCTCGTGGAACGCCATGGCGATGGACATGACACCCGTCGACAGCGTCGAGTGCGCGATGTCCTCGCCGAAACCCTGGTGGGGGCGCATCGCGGCGGCGATGGTCCAGTGTGTCGTGGACTGAGCCAGGAGCGCGGTGTGGAGGTACTGCTCCTTCGGCACGCGTCGCGGAAGCGGCACCACGCGTAGATCTCGGGCGATCCGATGAGGTCTGGATCCCCGTTGTAGGCACCGTCGACGACACGGATGTCGCGGCCCGTGACACGGAAGGTGCTCATCTCGTCCGCGTCGGCCGGGCCGCCGACGTCAGGCATCGGGATCTCGCTGCGGATCACATCTGGTGCACCCGCATCGAGCAGCAACATCCCTGCGCTGCGCAGCTTGTCGTCCTGGCTGATCTTCACCTCAACGGTGGAGAAGGTGCGGCCCCCGCGGAGGACCTCGACGTCGACCTCCAACGTCGAGTCAAAGGCCGCAGACTTGGCGAAGATCATGTAGGCCGACGTGACGCGCTGCTCCGGCACAGTCTTCGCCGCCCCGACGATCGCTTGGGCCAGCATCTGGCCGCCCTCGACGACGTTCCGCGCCGTGTCTCGGTACGTCGGTCCGACGAAGCGTCCCGGGCTGATGGGTTCGACGTCGATCAACTTCACGAGATCATCGGCGTCGCCCCATGCCGGGAACGGCGTCGTCGCGGAGGCGAGCGCGCCTTCGCCTGGCCATTCCTCGACGAGTTCGACGCGCAAGCGTTCCTGGTAGAAGCAGACGTACCCCTTGATGCCCGCCACCTCGTCGAACGGATCGCGGTAGGTCCAGACGACGTTCTTCTCCGGTGGCTCCGCCGCGGTCAGCGACCAGTAACTCGCTTCACCCTTGAACGGGCAGATCGTGTGCGCGACCGACTCCTCGAAGTGCTCCCAGTTCACATCCGATTCGGGGAAGTACAAGCGGTCGACATGGCGCGTCTCCTCCACTCGGAGGCACGCCGTACTCTCGGCCAACAGGACATCTCCGTACCAGACGCGTGCCGTCAGCGGTTCGGGGACGAGGTCGATGACATAGTCCGGGTTGCTCGGCCAGGAATTCTCGATCTCCACCGGCGGACTCCTTCGTTGCCCTCGCAAAACGGCAAGAGCACAGATGTACAGGCTTTGCCCGATCGTACAAGCCGTGTGCCCAGCGCGCCCAGAGCCGCGGGCGAGGCTCAGGCAGGACCGAGGCGCTGACGCCGCAACTCCAGGGACTGGATCTTCCAACCCTCGCCGGTGCGCACGTAGGAGGCGTGATAGTGGCCACAGCCGCGGAAGCTGTTGTCGGGGGCATCCGGGAACTCCACGAGATCGTCCATGGCCCAGATGCCGTGCGCCTCGTCGGGACCGGTGAGTTCGATCTCCGGGAGGTAACCACGATGAGTCGTCACAGCCGGTCCGAGGACCCGTTCGACCATGCGTACAACCCGGTCCGCGCCCACGAGGGGCTTGGAGTCGGCGACGTCGTCAGGTGCTGACATGCTCATGTCATCGGCGAAGATCCCGCGCAACGAGGTCCATTGCTTGGTGTCCATGAAGCGGAAGTAGCGGGCCATGACGATCTTGACGGCCTCGATGTCGGCGGATGCGGTTTCGCTCACTCGCCCAGGAGACCGGCAACGCCGTAGCGAGCCATGAAACGGCCGACCGTCTTCGGTCGACGGACATCGAAGACCGTCGAGGTCTGCATCGCGGTTACGGACATCAACATCCGCGCGAGCCATTCGCTCGCTTCCTCAGGGTCGACGTCGGCGCGCAGTTCGCCGCGCTTGCCGGCCGCCTCGAGGTACGGCACGAGGAAGTGCGTCATTCGGCGGAGCGCACCATCGCGGTCGCTGGCGCTGAGACGCATGAGCATGGAGTCATCCTCACGGAGCCGGTGACGCACGTAGTCGGCCACGCTTCGACCGACCACCTCGCCGAAAGCCCCGATCTGCTCGGACAGCGTGTCGAAGGCGCCCATCTTCTTGGCCGCCTCGTCGTAGTACTTCTGCGCGCGCAGCTCGATCGTCGCGTCGATCAGTTCCTGACGCTCGGAGAAGTATCGATAGACGGTGCCGCGTGATACCTGGGCGTGGCGGGCGACGTCGTGCAGGCTCGTCCGGGAGATTCCGAGCTGCATGAAGCACTCGAGCGCCGCTTTGAGGATCTTGGACCGCGTCGAGTCGTCGCGCGAGACCACGGATTCGTTGATTGCTGGTGACCCTTGAGGCATCGTGCTCCCGTCCGCGTTCATCGCCGTCTCGGCGGGCATGTTACGTCAGGACAGGCCGTGGAACTCGGGTTGTCGTTTCTCGAGGAAGGCGAGCAACCCCGACCTGCAGTCGGGCTCCGAGAACAAGGCTGCTTGTGAAATTCGTTCGAAGTCGAAGGTGTGCTCGAGGGCCTCGGCTGCACCGATCTGGAGGCCCTCCTTGATCAGAGCGATTGCGTGTGGCGGCCCGGCCGCGAGGCGCTCTGCGTAGGCGAGAGCGTCGGCGCGGAACGTTGGCGTCGGAAAGATTCGCTGCAGAATTCCGACGGCATGGGCCGCAGTGGCGTCGATGCGGGTGCCGGTCATCATCATGTCGGCGGCGCGACCGGCACCGACCAGTCGGATAAGGGAGTGGAATCCTCCCCAGTCTGGGATCAGACCGATGTGCACGAAGCTCTCGGTGAACACTGCTCGCTCCGACCCGACCCGAAGATCGCAGGCCAAGGCGAGGTTGGCACCGGCGCCCGCGGCGGCGCCGTCGACCGCAGCGACGACCGGCTTCGGCATGGCGCGGATGACGCGGACGATCTCCGCGCCGAGGTCGACGCGGCGCTCGATCTCGGCAGAGTCGCCGCCTTCGTGCAACCGCACGAGGTCTTCTATGTCGGCGCCGGCGGAGAAGGTCGAGCCCGCGCCGGTGACCAGGACGCAGCGGATCTCGACATCGCTCGCGATCGCTTGCAGCGCTGAGAGGAGATCTTCGCGCATCGTGCCCTCGAACCGATTCATCACTTCGGGGCGGTCGAGGATCACCTGCGCAACGGCACCTGAGCGCTCGACCGTGATCCCGGCGGTCATGCGCGCACGATCAGGCGACCGGGAGGGAGCCCTCCGCGAGGCGCTCGATGAGCTGCCGCTTGTCGATCTTGTTCGTCGTCGTGTACGGGAGTTCATCGCTCGAAGGCAGGATCGTCCAGCGTTTTGGAACCTTGTACACGGCGAGCTGCGCACGGCAGCGGCGGACCAATTCTTCGGCGCCGATCGTCGCGCCCGGTACGAGTACGACGACTCCGGTGACGGTTGCGCCGCGCTGTTCGTCGGGAAGACCGACTACGTAGGCCTCGCGCACCTCGGGCATCTCGAAGAGGATGTTCTCGACTTCAACGGGCGCGACGTTGGCGCCCGACGTCTTGATCATGTCGTCGGTACGACCGGAGAAGTACAAGTGGCCGTCTTCGTCGTAGTAGGCGGAGTCGCCGGTGTGGTACCAGCCGTCTGCATCGAACACCTCTCGCCAGGTGCGCCCGACCATGCCTCGCATCATCGGCCAGCCGCGGACGCAGATCTCTCCGTGGACGCCTGGGCCGACACGCGCACCTTCTGCATCGATCACCTTGTGTTCGAACCCCGGTGCAGTGACGCCGAGGGAACCTCGCTTCTCCTCCGGGATGTCCTCGTTCGGTGGCCACCAGGTGTGAGAGCTGCAGGTCTCGGTCATCCCGAGTTGGCGGACACGAAGGGACGGATCCGCAGCCCGGTGTTCAGGAGCAACGAGGTTCTGCTGGTAGCCACCGCGCAGCGCCGACAGGTCGCTCGACGCGAAATCCGGGTGTGCCTCGAGTGCAGGTCCGACGTGAGGGAATCCGGTCGCGTAAGTCGCCTTTTCCACTTCCAGGAGTCGGAGCACCTCGCCGGCATCGAAGCGTTCCTCGGTGAGGATCGTGACTCCGATCTGCATCGGGCCGAGCACTCCGAAGATCAGGCCTCCGACCCAGAAGAAGGCCATGGGGACGTACACGCGGTCGCGGTCGGTCCAACCGTGCCCGGCAGCAATGAATCGCGAGTGCCGCAGCAGCGTTCCTTGGGCATGGATCACGCCTTTTGGATCGGACGTGCTCCCGGAGGTGTAGATCACGACGAGGTCGTCCGCGGGGCGAACTGACGATTCGACCGAGGTGAGGAGTTCGCTGCTTGCACGGGTATCGGTGGTAGTGACCCAGTGTCGGTCGGTCGCGCCGAGGGTAACGACGTGCCGCAGCATCGGTGTGCTGGGGAGAAAGAGCGGGCCAGGACCGGAGTCCGCAAGACCGGGCGCGCTTGCTTCGAGTCGATCGAGGACGTCGCGGCCGAGGATCGTCGGGACGGTGATCATGGTGTGGATGTCTGCGTGGCGGAGGACCCAGCCGAGCTCCGGCGCCTGGAAGAAGGTGTTGATCGGCACCGCCACGGCGCCGACGCGCGTGACTGCGAGGAAGGCGACGACAAAGTTTGGGCCGTTGGCTGCAAGGATCCCGACACGCGTGCCCTTGACGACACCGAGCGCGAGCAAGGTGCGAGCGAGGTCTGCTGAACGGGTGTCGGCCTGAGCGTACGTGAGGCGGTCGAGCGAACCGTCTGCAGTCGTGGTCACCACGTAGTCGTTGTCGCCGTACGAACCGACGAGCGCTTCGAGCATCTTCGGGATCGTCGCCTCATAGGTGAGATCCCCGTGATCGAAGTGCCGGCTCGGCACGACGTCGGTTGTCATTCCACGACCCATTGCGGTTCGCGCTTCTCGGCGAATGCCCGCATCCCTTCGTGGTAGTCCGGGTGCTTGAGCTGGTGCTGGAGCACGTAGCGGTACGCGACGTCGAACGCTGGGCGAAGCCCGACATCGAGGCTGGTCCACATGGCCCGAATCGAGGCCTGGACGGTCGCCGGGGAGAGCTTGGTGATGTCGGACGCGATCTCGCGGCGCGCGGCATGAGCTGTTCTTTGGATACGACTTCGTTCACGAGCCCGATGTCGTAGGCACGTTGTGCCGTGATGCGTCCGTTCTTGGTCATCAGCCCGAGCTGCATCACCATTGACAGCGGCATCCGTCGGAGGAGCCCGACGGGCTCCATCGCGAAGACGTTCCCGACCGCGCAGTGCGTGTCGAGGATCTCGACGTGCTCCGCAGCGAGGATGAGGTCGGAATCGGAGACCTGATGGAGTCCGCCACCGACGACCATGCCGTTGAGCGCGCAGATGACCGGCTTCCACACGCCGTGGTGCAGGCGCGAGCCGGGCACCTTGTTATGGATTCCCGATTCGGCGGTGGCCCGAATGTCCTGTCCCGCCGAGAACGCCCGATCACCGGCGCCGGTAATGATCGCGACTCGAATCTCAGGGTCGTCGCGGACGATGCCCCACGCCTCGCCGAGCTCGCGACGAGACGTGTCGTTCGTGGCGTTCAGCCGTTCAGGTCGGTTGAACGTGATCGTCGCGATGTGGTCGGACACGTCGAGCAGGATCGTCTCGAAGTCCATGCGCACTCCTCCCCCACGACGATCACCGTCGCGTACTGCGGCAGAAACACTGTAGCAAGTTTTGTTCTATCGTTCCGCGAGGCGCGGTCAGGGCATCCACTGACCGCCGGACACGGAAACCAACTGCCCGACGACGTGACGGGCGGCGGCGGAGCACAGGAAGGCCGCGACGCCGGCAACGTCGTCGGGCTCCCCGAGTTCTCCGGTGAGCGTCGTGGTGCGCATGACCTCGAGCTCCTCGTCGGTCTTGCGCCCGAGCAGCCACGGGGTTGCCGTCGTTCCGACCACGATCGTGTTCACGCGGACCCCGAGGGGCGCGAGCTGGACCGCCATCAACCGCGAGAGGCCCTCGACCCCGGCTTTCGCAGCCGCGTACGCCGGTGGACCGGTGCGTACACCGTGTGCCGACACCGAACCGATGTTGACGATCGAACCCGCGCCTTGCTCCACCATCTGGCGGGCCGCGACCTGGGCCATCACGAACGTGCCCTTGAGATTGACGTCGACGATCCGGTCCCAGTCGTCGTCGTCCTGGTCGAGGAACGTCGCCGGCAACGTCATTCCTGCGTTGTTCACGAGTGCGTCGACGCCACCGCGGCGGACCACGAGATCATTGATGGCGTCTTCGACAGCAGAGCGATCACTCACCGAGAGTTGACGAGCGTCGAGTCGGCCGGAAAACGCCTCGACCATTGGCTCGAGTGATGCGAGCGCCTTGGCGTTCACGTCGACCACGAGTACGCAATAGCCATCGTCGAGGAACCTCGCCGTGATCGCGGCACCGATGCCGCGAGCTCCCCCAGTGACGATCGCGACCCGGTCGCGTTGATCCGTCATTCGACCTCCTCAGCGATCACGAGAACCACCGTGAGAGCGATTCGATCACGCAAGCAGGCTTCTCTCCGCCCTCGATCTCGATGGTGATGAGCGTCTTCACCTGCACTCCCCTCCCCACATCGGTGACCTCCGTGATCTCGGCGCCGGCTCGGAGTCGCGACCCGACGGGAACCGGTGCTGGGAACCGCACCTTGTCCGACGCCGTAGTTGACCGCCATCGTGAAGCCCTCGTACCGGACGATCTGAGGGAGGAAGTAGCTCGCCAGCGACAGCGTGAGGTACCCATGTGCGATGGTGCCGCCGAAACGGCCCTGCCGCGACCGTTCGACATCGCCATGGATCCATTGATGGTCGCCGGTGGCCTCGGCGAACTGGTCGACGCGCTCCTGAGTGACCTCCAGCCAGTCGCTGTGACCGAGGTGACGCGCCGTCGCCTCCTGGACCGCGGCAAGGCCGCTCAACACGATCGGTGTCGACACTCGATTGCCTCCTGATGGGCCGGCGCGGGCAAGGAACTCGGTGACGCCGGATGGAACAGATTGACGTTGAGTGTCCGATCATGCAGTATCGTGAGGCGTCGCCGCAAGGCGAAACTGGACAACTGCACCATTGATCAGAAGGGCTCGCCACGTGAGATTCGGCATCTTCATCCTGGGCGACAAGCCACCGCAATTGACCCACCAGGAAGTCTTCGCCAACGTGCTCGAAGAGGCACGTTGGGCGGAGGAGTTCGGGTTCGACGAGGTCTGGCTCGCTGAGCACCACTTCTCCGCATACGGCACCCTCGCCAACCTCCCGCTGATGGCGAGCGCGATCGCGGCGCAGACCGAACGCATCCGCATCGGCACGGCGTGCATGGTTGCGCCCTTCCACGACCCCATCCACCTGGCCGAGCAGATCGCCATGGCCGACGCGCTCAGCGGTGGGCGTTTCGACGCCGGGTTCGGACGCGGGTACCAGGCTCACGAATTCGCCGGATTCGGCGTGTCGATGGACGAGGCCAGTGCTCGGTACAAGGAGTGCGTGACCATCGTCGAGGGATTGCTCGGCAACGAGCGGTTCAGTTACGACGGCGAGTTCTGGCAAGTCGACGACCTGACCGTCCACCCTCGGCCGGTCCAGGAGCCGGTACCGATCTGGTGCACGGTGATGAAGACCCCGTCGAGTTTCGAGTGGCTTGCCGAGACCGGCTACGGCGCCATCATCGGTAATCCGTACCAAGTCGACGTCGATCTCGCGACCGGTCTCGACCTCTATCTGAAGTCACGCGCGCGACCGCGGGTTGGAACGTGCAACGGAACAGGTCTGGGCGCTCTTGAACGCCTTTCTCGACGCCGACGATGCCGTCGCGCGTTCGTACCCGCGCGAGAGCGTCGAGATGTCGATCGCGGTGCACCGCCAGTACTCGAACCCGTTCGAGCGTGGAGGAGAGATTCCCGCGGACTACAAGGCATACGCCGACTGGTTCGACAACCACGATGCGCAGACCTACGAGCAGATCCTCGATTCGCCCCTCACGCTGATGGGAAGCCCGGAGCGGATCATCGAGAAGATGAGCACGATCGTCGACATGGGGTGGCAGAACCTCATGCTGCGGATGAGTCGCGGTGGGGCGATGGATCGCAGCCGCGTGCGCGCGTCGATGCAGCTCTTTGCGCGAGAGGTCATGCCAGCCGTGGCGGAGTTGGAATCGGCGAAGGTCTGACGGCCACGTGGAACTTGCGACCCGCATCCGCACGGTGCTCGCACTCGAGCCCGAGGCGGGTGCGATCGAGTTCGACGATCGCTGGTATTCGTGGGCCGATCTGGCTGAAGTCGCGTCCGGCGTCGCGGAGACCATCGCGCGGTGCGGCGTCGACCGTGGCGCGCCGATCGGTCTCCTCCTCCGCAATGACCCGGCCATGATCGGCGCTGTGCTCGGCACGCTCCTGGCCGGCGGCTGCGTCGTCACGATCAACCCCCATCAGGGCGACGAGCCGTTGGCAGCAGAGATCCAACGCCTCGCGGTACCGGTGATCGTGGGCTGCACGAGTGACTGGAGCCGTCCAGCTGTCGCGAGCGCGACCCGTGCACTCGGCAGCGCCGGCGTCGAAGTCACGATGACTCCCTACGCACGCGCCGAGAGCGTTCCCGGTCTGGAAACTCCCGGCCCAGGTTCGTTTCGCGCTGCGCGTCCGGGGATCGCAGTCGAGATGCTCACCAGCGGGACGACCGGGCCACCGAAGCGCGTACCACTGTCGTACGAGTCGTTCGAACGGACCATCGCGGCCGCCGGCGCGCACTACAGCAGCGACGGCACGCGCGACGACGCACCGCGTCTCCGCACTGGCGTCGCCATCGTGGCCTCGCCGCTGGTCCACATGTCGGGCATCTTCCGGACGTTGCTGAACGTCACCGACGGCCGGCGCATCGCGCTCTTGGAACGATTCCGGGTGGACGAGTTCGTCGAGTTGGTACGCCGCCACCGCCCGAAGGCGGTGAGCCTGGTCCCGACGGCCCTGAGAATGGTGCTCGACGCTCAGGTGGACCCCGACGACCTCCGCAGCATTCTGGTCGTGACGTCGGGGAGCGCGGCGTTGCCGATCGAAGTCCAGGAGGCGTTCGAGACCCGCTACGGGATCGCCGTGCTGCCGTCGTACGGCGCCACCGAGTTCGCGGGCGGCGTGGCCGGGTGGACGCTGCCGCTGCATCGCGAATGGGGCGCGGTCAAGCGCGGCAGCGTCGGTCGCCCGCAGCCCGGCCGCGAGTTGCGCATCGTCGATCCGGAAACGGGGTCGGAGTGCGCAACGGGGAGCTCCGGGCAACTCGAGGTCCGGAGTCGTGACGGTGAGTGGACTCGGACCACCGATGTCGCGCGGATCGATGACGACGGGTTCGTGTGGATCGAAGGACGGAGTGACGATGCAATCGTTCGAGGTGGCTTCAAGGTCTTCCCGAAGGAGATCACAGACGTGCTGCGGTCTCATCCGGCAGTGCTCGACGCCGGTGTCACCGGGATCGACGACGCGCGTCTCGGGGCGGTGCCCGTGGCAGCAGTAGAGCTGCGCGAGGGAGCGACGATCACGGAAGACGACCTCTTCCTGTTCCTCCGCGAACGTCTCCCGAGCTACAAGGTTCCGACCTCGCTGCGCGTCGTCGAGTCGCTCCCCCGCACTCCTTCGCTCAAGGTGAGTCAGCCCGGCCTGCGGGAGCTGTTCGTTCCGGTGACCGACCGATGAGCCATCCGCTGCGCGGAGCAGTCGCAGTTGTCGGCGTCGCCGACGAGGTGTCCCCCACCGGCGAGATCGATCTTCCGTTGCGCACGCTCGAGGCCCGAGTGGTGCGCGCCGCGCTCGCCGACGCTGGTATCGAGCCGTCCGAGGTCGACGGCCTCTGCATGTGCACCGGCGGCACGCTGATGCACTCGGTCGAGCTCGCCGAACAACTGGGCATCACGCCCGACTGGACCGACTCGACGCAGGTCGGTGGCGCTTCGTACGAGCTGTACGTCGAGCACGCCGCCAGCGCGATCGCCGCCGGACTCTGCGACACCGTCGTCATCGTCTACGCGTCGACGCCACGCTCGTCGCGTAAGCGCGGCGGCACCGGAATGGGAGTGCTCGCCACACCCGAACGACTCGAGTGGGAGACGCCGTACGGGATCTTCCTGCCCATCGGCGCGTACGGCCTCGCGGCCAACCGCCACATGTCGCAGTTCGGCACCAAGCCCGAGGAGCTCGCCCAGATCGCCGTCGACACGCGGCGTTGGGCCTCGATGAACGAGCGCGCCTACGCGCGCGATCCCATCACGGTGGACGACGTGCTCGGATCCGGTTTCGTCGCGGAGCCCATGCACAAGCTCGAGTACTGCCTGGTGACCGACGGCGCGGGAGCGATCGTGGTGACGAGCGCGGAACGCGCACGAGACCGCGCCAAGGAACCGATCTGGGTCCTCGGCGCGGGAAGCCACCACACCCATTCCATGATCAGTCAGATGCCCGACCTCACCACGACGGCCGGCGTTCGATCCGGCGAGCTCGCGTTCGCGATGAGCGGGCTCACGCCGGACAACATCGACGTCGTCGAGCTGTACGACTCGTTCACGATCACCGTGCTGCTCGCGTTGGAAGACCTCGGGTTCTGCGCCAAAGGCGAAGGTGGACCGTTCGTCGCCGACGGTCGTCTCGGCCCGGGTGGCGCACTGCCTGGGCAGACCTCCGGTGGGGGCCTCTCGTTCACCCACCCGGGGGCGTTCGGCATGTTCCTCCTCGTCGAAGCGGTACGCCAGCTCCGTGGGGAATCCGGCGAGCGTCAGGTCGAGGGAGCGAAGACAGCAGTCGCGCACGGCTGCGGTGGGGTGCTCTCCGCCACGTCCACCGTGGTGCTCGGTACGGAGGAAGTCCGATGAGTGAAGCAGCGTTCTCCCGCACGGTGCCCGAGCCGTCGGAGATCTCCCAGCCCTTCTGGGACGCCACTCGTGAACAGCGCCTCGTCCTGCAACGGTGCGACGCGTGCGAGTCGCTCGTCTGGTACCCGAGGGGATTCTGCCCCGGTTGCCTGAGCGAGGATCTGCACTGGATCGAAGTCTCAGGTCTCGGCACGGTGTACGCCGTGAGTGTGCATCACAGGGCACCGGCACCCGAGCTCAAGGAGCGGGTGCCGTACGCCTTGGCGCTGGTCGATCTCGACGATGGCGCACGCCTCATGACCAACGTCGTCGGCTGCGATGCCGGAGACGTCCACGTCGGTCAGCGGGTGCGCAACACGTGGGAGCCCCTCGAAGACGGTCGTCACCTCCTCGTGTTCGAACCGGACCCGTCCCGATCGTGACGGCGCGGGTGCGTCGAGCTCGCCCGCGATCTGCGTTTCCCGGAGGGTCCGGTGGTCTGCCCGGATGGCTCCGTGCTCGTCAGCGAACTCGCCGGTGGCTGCGTCACCCGGATCCACACCGATGGTTCACGAGAACCTTTCGCGATCACGGGTGGCGGACCGAACGGGCTCGCGCGTCTCGCCGACGGTCGGGTACTCGTCTGCCAGAGTGGCGGCTCGAGTTGGGCCTCGCGTCGCTGGCCGTTCGATCTCCCTGGTGCGGTGGAGCTGACGCTCCCGGCCGGACCGTCGGCAACACCCGAGCCGCCGAGCATCCAGGTCATCGACACCGACGGGGCCATCGCGACCGCAGCCGACACCTTCCAGAGCCGTGACGGCACTGTGCTTCCACTCGGACGACCGAGCGACGTGTGCGTCGATCACCACGGTGGCTTCTGGATGACGGACGGAGGCGCCAGTCACGGCCGCGATCGCGGGATGACCGGCGTGCTCTACGGGACGCCCGACTTCTCGCTGCGAGAGATGCTGTTCCCCCTCGAGATGCCGAACGGGGTTGCGCTGTCTCCCGACGGCGACCTGCTCTACGTGGTCGAGACCCGCACCCGCCGCTTGTGGGAGTTCACCCTCGGAACCGACGGTGAGATCACAGCCGCACGCGGACTCGCGACGGTGCCCAGCGGTGGCCCGTTGAACTTCGGTGGCGCGGATGGCTGCTGCGTCGACGACGACGGTCGCATCGTCGTGGCGACGCTGGGCACCGGCGGGATCACTGTGTTCTCGCCCAACGGTGAGCTGCTCGGTGCGCTTCAGCTCGACGACCCGATGACGACCAACGTCGCGTTCGACACACGGAATCGAGCGCTCGTGATCACGTTGGCGTCGACCGGACGCGTCGTCGCGATCGACGACTGGTCCGCATCCGTTCTCGGTGGCAGCGACGGGTGATCGAGCAGCGCTACTACCCGGCGACCTACGCCGACGAGCGTCCGTTCGCACCCGCGGTGATCCTCGCTCGTACGGCTGACACGACGTCGTGGCGACAACTCGACGAGCGTTCGAGCCGGATCGCCCGCCTCTTCCGCGACATCGGTCTGCGATCCGGCGACACCGTCGCGCTGCTCATGGAGAACCATCCCGCCGCGTACGAGATCGTGTGGGCAGTGCTCCGTTCGGGGTTGCGCTACACGTTCGTGAACTCGATGCTCACCACCGGCGAGGCGGCTGAGATCATCGACTCGGCGTCGGCACCCGTTCTCGTCTGCTCCAGCCGGTTCCTCGCGCTCGGGCAAGCCATCGCAACCGCGCTCCCTGCAGTCGAGCATCGCTTCGCGATCGATTCAGTCGGCGACGTGCCGCTCGAGCCGTCACCCCCCGGATGGAACATGCTCGACGACGCACTTCTCGCGATCTCGTCAGATCGACTCGTCGACGAGCGCGAGGGTGCGCCACTGTGGTTCTCGTCGGGCACCTCGGGTCATCCGAAGGGTGTGCTGCGGTCGCTGCCCGACGTGCCCGCCGGGACACTCGACGATGTCGCACGCTCCTACGGCGACCGCTATCGGTTCGGTCCTTCGACCGTCCACCTGACTGCAGGTCCGCTGCACCACGCCGCGCCGATCGGCTTCTCCACCATGGTGCAACGCTTCGGTGGCACCGTCGTCTTGACCGAACGCTTCGACGCGGAAGAGATGCTGCAGTACATCGAGCAGTACCGCGTCACGTTCACGCACGTCGTCCCGACCATGTTCGTCCGGCTGTTGAAGTTGCCGGCGGCCGTCCGTGATCGGTATGACGTCAGCTCGCTGCAGCATGTCCTGCATGGCGCCGCGCCCTGTCCGGTGGAAGTCAAGCGGCAGATGATCGCCTGGTGGGGACCGATCATCGACGAGTACTACGCCGGGACCGAACGCGTCGGTGCCACTGCCATCACGTCCGACGAGTGGCTCGCGCACCCCGGTTCGGTGGGCCGCGCGCAACGAGGGACGATCCACATCACCGACGACGACGGCGAGGAGCTGCCGGCCGGCTCGGAGGGCACGGTCTGGTTCGAACATCCCGTGAAGGCGGTCTATCGCGGCGATCCGGAGCAGACCGCCGCGATCACCCATGCTCGAGGTTGGCAGACGCTCGGCGACGTCGGTTACGTCGATCCCGAGGGCTACCTCTTCCTCACCGATCGGTGGACACACAAGATCGTGACGGGCGGCGTGAACGTGTTCCCCCGGGAGGTCGAGGATGTCCTCCTCGCGCATCCCAAGGTGCTCGACGTCGCCGTCATCGGAACTCCGCACGAGGAGATGGGCGAGGAGGTGCGGGCCGTCGTCGAACCCGTCGACTGGGACGACGCCGGAGATCTCCTCGCCGCAGAGCTGATCGTGTGGTGTCGGGAGCGGCTCGCTCACCACAAGTGCCCGCGAGCCGTCGACTTCGAGTCGTCGCTCCCCCGGGGTGACAACGGGAAGCTCTACAAGCGTCTGCTCCGTGACCGCTACTGGGCCGACCGCCCGACGCGAATCCTCTGACGGAGCCGCGCTTCCCAGTCTCAGCGGTTGAGGAAGGCGTCGATCGAGGCTCGGTGTTCCGGGGTGGTGAACGTCTCACTCTCCGCGGAGAGTCCGTACTCCAAGATGCCGGTCATGGCGCGCTGCAGATGGAGGTTCAGCGCGCGCTTCGTGTCCTGGACCGCGGCGGGAGGGAGCACCGCGAGCCGGTGCGCCAGCGCCAGCGCCTCTTCCTTGACCTGCTCGTGCGGAACCACTCGATTCGCCAGCCCGAGCTCCACCGCGAGCGGCGCAGGAATCCGCTCACCGAGGAGCAGGTACTCCTTCGCCTTGAGCAGGCTCATGAGCAACGGCCAGGCCAATGACCCACCATCGGCCGCGACGATGCCGCTCGCCACGTGGGTGTCGGCGAAGTAGGCGCGATCGGACATCAACACGATGTCGCACAACACGGCGACGCTGCACCCGAAGCCGACCGCCGGTCCGTTCACTGCAGCAACGATTGGGAGCGGGAAGTCGACCATGTCACGCACGATGCGGCGGGCATCGCGCATACCTGCGCGCCGGGACACCGGGTTCTCGACGAAGTTCTCGAGCCACTGCACGAGGTCGCCGCCGGCGCTGAAGAACTTGTCTCCCGCGCCGGTGAGCACGACCGCGCGAGCGTCGGGATCCTCGGCGAGTTCGTCCCAGATACGAGCGAAGCGGCTGTGCATGGGGTTGTTCACCGCGTTGGCGTGGTCGGGACGGTTCAGAGTGACGACTCGGACCGCTTGATCGATCTCGACGGTGATCGTGCCATCGGAGTCAGTGCTCATACGCCCCATCCTCGGGTCAGCCGCACACCACGGCAACTCAGCTCGAGGTCTGGGCCCGAGCGCGACTGCATGATAGAACAATCTTTGCTCAATTGTCCCTGAAGGAGATCGTCAGATGGAACGTCTCAGCGGTCGTGGTGCACTCGTCTCGGGAGGAGGCCAGGGCCTCGGTCGGGCGATCTCGAAGCGGCTCGCCGCCGAAGGTGCCGTCGTGACCGTCGCCGACATCAACGTCGAGAAGGGCAACGAGTGCGTCGCCCAGATCGAGGCCGCGGGAGGCAATGCCCAGTTCGTCCACGCCAACGTGGCGAAGGACGACGCCATCCAACGCGCGGTGGAGAGCGCCGCGGAATGGAGCGGCGGACTCGCCGTCCTCGTCAACACCGCTCAGTACTTCGCTCCGGCGAAGGCCTTCGAAGTCGTGTCGATGAAGGACTGGGAGCTCTCCGAGTCCACGGGCCCGCGTGCGAGCTTCCGGTTCATGCAACTCGCGTTCCCGTACCTCCGCGACAGCGGTCACGGTTCGGTGATCAACTTCACATCGGGATCCGCGCTCGCCGGGATTCGCTACACCGCGCCGTACTCGGCGGCCAAGGGTGCGATCCACGCCATCACGCGAGTCGCGGCCAACGAGTGGGCGCGACAGAACGTGCGCGTCAATGCCATGTGCCCCTTCGCGCTCACCGAGGTGCAGCAGCAGATGATCGGCACCGAGCTCGACAACTACACACGCACCGCGGAGCTCTGCCCGATGGGTCGCGGCGCAGATCCCGACGCCGAAATCGCACCGGTGGTCGCGTTCCTCGCCAGCGACGACTCAGCGTTCGTCACCGGCACCGTGATGCATGCCGACGGCGGCCTCACGCAACTCTCCGCCATCGACTACTCCAGCGCGCCGGGAGTGTTCGAGCCGTGATCGATCAGCGCAGCGTCATCTCGACACTCGTGTAGCCGCGCACCGTCGCGGTGAGTTGCCGTTCGCACGCACCGATGCTGTAGCCGGGGAAGCGCTCGCTGATCTCCTCGAGCACCATCGCGGCCTCACGACGCGCCAACCACTGACCGAGACACACGTGGCGCCCCCACCCGAAGAACACGGTCTGTTGGCGAGCCCGCTCGACGATGAAGTCGTCCGGCTCTTCATACTGACGCTCGTCGCGGTTCGCGCTGCCCAGCAGCAGAAGCACCCAGTCCCCCTCCGGAATCGTCGTTCCCGCCACCTCGACCTCGCGTGTCGTACTCCGGGCGACCCAATGCGTCGGCGAGTCGTAGCGAAGTGCTTCGTCGACCGCCTGAGGAATCAGGCCTGGCTGCGCGCACAGCAAGTCCCACTGCTCACGGTGCTCGTCAAGTGCCACCAACGAGTTCGAGAGCAGCTTCTGCGTGGTCTCGGAACCTGCAGCGGACAGCAGGTTGCAGAACATCAGGACCTCGTTCGGCGACAGCGACGTCGAGCCAAGCTCCGGATCCTCATACTGCGCTTCCAACACCCGGCTGATGAGATCGTCGCCTGGTGTGGTCCGACGCTCGTCGATCAGCGCGCCGATGTACGAGCTGATCTCGCGGCTGGCCTCGATCGCTCGGCGCGGAAGCGCAACCGATCCGTCGTCGCGTGAGAGGAACAGCTCCCACCATTCTCGGAGCTTGCCGCGGTCGGCGGCCGGCACCCCCAGGAGATCGCCGATCACGTCAGTGGGGATGGTGAACGCGAAGGCGGACATCGCTTCGACGGTCGTACCCGCGTGGAGTGACTCCATGTGCGAGCGGACGATGGCGCGCAGGGCGTCGTCCATCGCCTCGACCGCCCTCGGTGTGAAGAGCCGGTTGAGCATCCCCCGCACCATGTCGTGGCGCGGAGGGTCCATCGACACGATCGAGTACTTCTCGCCGCCCCGGTCCGGGTTCTCCGGCGCAGGCCCACGATCCGAGCTGAAGGTCTGCCAGTCGCGCAGCGCTTCCCACACGTCGTCGAACCGCGAGATGACCCACCAGCGGCCGTCGGGATCCGGATACACCGGCGCTTCGTCGCGTAGGCGGCGGTACAGCGGGTAGGGATCCTCGAAGATCGCTCGTGAGTAGGGCGTGTAGTACAAGGGCTCAGGCATGCACCGCGCAGTCTATTTCTCCGCTGTCGCACAGTCGAACGTTTCTTGTAACGTTGCTCAGTCATGGATGTGACCCTCACCGACGACCAGCAGCTCCTGCGCGACACTGCCGCCCGCCTCGCGGACGACCTCGCGACCGCCGGCGCCGACGCCCTCACAGACGACACGGCCGACCACTGGCGCCCGCTCGTCGAACTCGGAATTCCGGCGCTGCGCTCACCTGAGCTCTCGGGGATCGACGCCAGCGGAGTCGAGGCGGCCCTCGTTGTCGAGGAGTTCGCGCGCACGTTGTCCACGGCGCCGGTTGTGGGTCAGGCGCTGCTCGTCCCCGAGCTGCTCGCAGCAGCAGGTGCAAGCGAGCTCTTGGAACAGGTGGTCGCCGGAAACCTTCGCCTCGCCCCAATGATGCGACTCGACTGTTCCACGATCGGTGTCGCCGGTGACGACATGGTCGCGTTCGACGCTTCCGGAGCGACCCATGGCTTGGCGGTCGACCGCACCGAACGACGCCTCTGTGCGATCGGGTTGCCGCCAACGCGGCTGGACGGTCTCGATCTCACCAGGACGCTCATCGCAGTCGGCGCCGACACCCCATCATTGGACATCGGGGATCTCGGGAGCGCGATCCCGGACGACCGTTGGTCGAAGGTGCTCGCCCTCGGACTGACGATGCTCGCAGCTGATCTCGTCGGCGTCATGCGCGGCGCGCTCGATGATGTCGTCGGTTACGTTGCTGAACGTCGACAGTTCGGTGTGCCGGTCGGAACGTTTCAAGCGGTGCAACACCTTGCCGCGGACGCGTTGGTACAACTCGAAGGCGCGCGCAGCTGTTGCTGGTACGCGGCGTGGTCGGTCGATCACACCAGCTCGGCTGACGCCCTGTTGGCCGCTCACACCGCCAATGGGTATGCGTCGCGGGCGGGGCTCGCAGTCGTCGAGGCGACCGTGCAGCTCTTCGGGGGCATCGCCATCACCTGGGAACAGCTGTCACACGTCCGTCTCCGTCGAGCGCTCCTCGATCGCCAGATGTGGGGCGACGAGGCGGTCCAGTACAACGAGATCGCGCGGCTGCGCCTCGCTCATCCGGAGTTGGTTTGACCGTGGATTTCGAAGACAGTCCCGAAGAAGCCGAGTTCCGCGCCGGGCTGCGACGTTGGCTGGCCGAGCACGTCGCCGAGGCCGAGATCCCGGATGACCCCGCGGCCCGAGCCGACGCGCAGAATGCGTGGCATTCCGTCATGTACGACGCTGGCTACGTGGCGTTGTCGTTCCCGGTGGAGTACGGCGGGCACGGACAGTCGCCCATGTACGAAGCGATCCTCAACGACGAGTTGGGACGCGCGGGTGCACCGCCGATCGAAGGCGTCGGCCATCTGACCAATGCCATCAGGCTCTTCGGCACCGAGGCGCAGCGACGCGATCTGCTGCCTGGCCTGCTCTCGGGGAAGGTGCGCTGGTGTCAGGGGTTCAGCGAGCCCGACGCAGGTTCTGATCTCGCCGGCCTCACCACCCGTGCTGACCTCGTCCACGGCTCCGACGGCGACGTGTTCCGGGTGAACGGCCGCAAGATCTGGACCAGCTTCGCCACGGCCGCCGACTGGTGCTTCCTGTTGTGTCGCACCGAGCCAGACGAACCCAAGCACCGTGGGATCTCGGTGCTCCTCGTGCGCATGGACACACCGGGCATCGAACCCCGACCGATTGTGAACGCGTCACGGAACCGTGAGTTCGCCGAGGTCACGTTCGACGACGTCGACGTTCCCGTCGCGAACTTGCTCGGCGAGCGTGGGCAAGGTTGGTCGATCGCCAACCAGCTCCTGGCCTACGAGCGCGGCCCGAGCGACGTGAACTGGATTGCCCGGTTGTCGCTGCATCTGCGTACGCTCGAAGAGGAGGTCCGCACCGGCGCGATCGCCGATACTCCGACCACACGTGCACGCCTGGGTGAGGCGTATGCAGAGTTGCGCGCGCTGCAGGTGAAGGTGCAGCGATCGTTGAGCGAACGCGTCCGCGGCGCGCTCCCTGGAGCGGAGGGCTCGGTCGACAAGCTGCTGATGACCCGCGCCGACCAGACCATCGGCCATGCGGTGATGGATCTCAGAGGTGCGCGGCCGTTGCTCCACGAGGGGCTCGAGTGGGATGTCTACGTGTGGTCTCGGGCGCAATCGATCTTCGGCGGCACGCAGCAGATCCAGCGCAACATCGTCGCGCAGCGCGTGCTCGGCCTTCCTCGCTCGTAGCCGAAGCGCCGGATCAAGCGAAAAGGGAATAGTCGATCTGGTCGGTGAGCTTCGCCGCGGTGTAGCCCCCGTCGACATCGAAGATGGAACCGCAACAGAAGCCGGCGAGGTCACTGGCGAGGAAGACCACCGCGGGTGCGACCTCTTCGGGCGATGCTGCCCGACCGAGAGCCGCAGCTTTAGCGACCGCATCGATCATCTTGTCGCTGACCGCCTTGCGGAACTCGCTCATCATCGGCGTTTCCATCTCGCCCGGCGACACACTGTTCATGCGGATGCCGAGCTCTCGGAACAAGGTGTGCGACCGGCGCAGTGTGTAGAGCTGCACCAACTCCTTCGAGAACATGTACGGATCGCCGGCTTCGTCGACAAGTCCCTTCACCTGGTCGAGGCCGCTCTCGAAGTCAGCCGTCGCGAGGATCGATTCGAGCATCGGTTGGCGTTCCGGCCATCCATTCCCGGCGTTCGACGACACGCTCGTCACCGATCCACCCGGTGCCATGCGCACAGCAAGCGACTCCGTGAGGTGGCGGAGACCGAGGAAGTTCACCCGCAGCACGTCGATGGCTGGCTTTGTTTGTGGCAGCCCGGCGACGTTGCAGAGCACGTCGACCGTTCCGTCGAGGGACTCGATCGCCTGATCGATCGAATCCGGATCACCGATGTCGACTCGGCGACCTTCGATGCCGTCGGCGTCGACCGGCGCCACATCGAAGCCGATCACTCGGGCACCGCTGTCGATCAGCAGTGACGCGACGCAGCGACCGAGCCCGCTCGCGGCGCCGGTGACCACTGCCGTCTTTTTCGTGAAGTCGACCTTCATGCTTCAGACCTCTCTCGATCTCAACGAGTGCCGCGAGTGACGAGCATCGCGGTCGTTCCGCTGTTCCCTGCGCCAACACCGACAGCCGCGACTTCGGGGCCACCGGCAACCTGACGGTCGCCTCCCTCACCACGCAGCTGGACACACGCTTCGTAGAGGAACCCGAAGCCGTGCAGCCGACCGCCGGACAGCTGTCCTCCCCCGGTGTTGACCGGGAGCTGGCCGTCTCGGGCGACGCGCGTGCCACCCTCGACGAACGCGCCTGCCTCGCCGACGTCGCAGAAGCCGAAGTCTTCGAGCCAACAATGGGTGATGATGCTGAACCCGTCGTAGAGCTGAGCGACATCGACGTCGGCGGCCGTGAGCGACGTGTTGTCCCAGACGTCGGTGGCCCATCGCGAGCTGATCCTCGTGATGTCCTGGCCGTACTGCCAGATGAAGCGATCGTCATGCGCGCAGCTCACACCTTCGACACCGACCGCTGCGTGATCGAGTGCATTCGCGTGTTCTCTGCGCGAGATCACGAACGCCGTCGCGCCATCGCACGGGACGTCGCAGTCGAAGAGGCTCAGTGGTGGCGAGATCATGCGACCGTTGAGGTAGTCCTCGAGTGTCAGCGGATCGCGATAGACCGCGTTCGGGTTGAGGCCGGCGTTCGCGCGCGTCACGACCGGCACTGCTCCCAGTTGCTCACGAGTCAGCCCGTACCGATGCATGCGAGCGCGGATGTGCATCGCCGCCAGTGCTGGCGCGGTGACGCCGTACGGCAACTCCCACGCGGAGACACCTTCAACGCGCTTGGCGCCGGCGCCGTAGCCCTTCCGGCCGCCGCTTCCCTGCGCAGTCCCCTCCCAGATGCTGCGCCAGCACAAGACGTGGTTCGCGATGCCACCGGCGACGGCCAGCATGGCATTCACGATCGCGCCCGCCTGGCCGGGGAGCTCGATCCCGCCCGACACCCATCGCGGGTGCAGGCCCAGGAGGTCGTGCACCTCACGGATCGAGCCACCGCTGAACCCTGGACCGGGTTGGCTGGAACCGGGATAGGTACTGAGGCCGTCGATGTCGCCGGGCTCGAGACCCGCGTCTGCTATCGCCGCGAGGCACGCGTCGGCGGTCAACAGCAGCGGGTCACGACCGAGACGGCGTGCGACCTGTGACTGACCGATGCCACTGACGATCACCTTCGGTTCGAAGCGGTCAATCACGTCAATGTCCTCCCGACTCGGTATCCGCCGAGGCATCGAGTGGGCGGAACAGCGGGAGGTACACGTCGGGTCCTTCGTCCGCCTCAAGTTTCTGGAACACGACCTCGACGGGCATGCCGATGGAGACGTCGGCAGCGTCGACGCCGATGAGGTTGGTCAGGATGCGGGCAGTTGGGTCCTCCTCGACATCGACCAAGGCGATCACCGAAGGAACGGGGAATCCGGGGAGGAACGAGTGGAGGTTCTCGGTGAAGGTCTCGACCGTGGCGCGTCCGCTCATCGCTTCCCACTCGAGGTCTGGTGAACGATCCCAGGGACACAGGAGGACCGGTGGGTGGATGACGTGGTGACAGCTGCGACACCGCTGCAGCATCAGCTCGCCGCGTTCACCTCCGGTCCAGTACGGCGCGTCACGGTCGTGCACTGCAGGCACGGGTCGGTATGACCCGTCGTCGAGCGACATCGGCGGCGGTTCTCTGGTCATGACTTCGGACGTTCGATGAGCTCGATCCGGATGCCGTCGGGGTCGAGCGTCATGACGCCGCGGTTGCCGAAGCCGAACGTCGTCGTGGTCTCTGACAACACCGTGCCCCCGCTGGCATCGATCTTCCGGCAGAGTCCGTCGAAGTCGCCGACGCGGAACGCGAGGTGCGTGGGGCCGACGAGATTCATCGGCCGTGGGGTGCCGTCACCCTCGTGGTCGGGCACTCGGTACCAGAGCAGTTCGAGGCGAATGCCGTCGCGCTCCAGGTACACGAGCTCCACGTCCATCTCCGAGAAACCCAGGAGTCCAGCAGATCCCTGGTCCGTCACGTTCAACCGGCGGGCCACCTCGACGAAGCCCAGAACGTCGCGGTAGTAGGTCACCGAGCGGTCGAGGTCCGACACACACATCCCCACGTGGGTGAAGCGATTGTCGTCCGCAGTGCTCCTGGGAGACGCTTCCATGGCTAGTCCTCTCGCGTCGACCGTGCGCCGAGCAGCTCGGTGCGGTGCTCATCCAACAACGGTGCCCGCTCGGGCGTTGCGCATGGACTGCCGCTGAAGAGGTAGGCCACGCCCGGCGCCCGGTACGGGCGTTCAAGCTCAGGGCGCTCGACTTCATGAACGAATCCACGGGCGGCGAAGTGGGGGTCGTCGAACGCTTCGTCGGGGGATACGACTGCACCAGCAGGGAATCCGTGTTGCTGGCTGGCGATGTAGAAGTCGTACGCAGACAGTTCGGACGCGATGAGCGTGACGGCTTCACGCGCGGCGGAGAGGATCGCTGCGACCTCTGGGTCGGTGGCGATGTCGACCATCTCGACGGTCTCGGTTCGCCGCGCCGCGAGGTCGAGGAACACCGACTCAGGAAGGCGTTCCAGGAGCCCGAGCTCCTCGAGCCAGTCTCGCAGCCTGCCGAATTCTGCGGGAAACCTCGGGAGGACTCCCGTGGTTGCGTAGCGGCCGTCGGCGCAGCGCACTTGCACGGGTGCGGTCGGTGCGGAGCTGGCGTGGCGACCGGTTTGACGGGTCATCAGGTTCTGGATGACGAGCCAGTTGTAGGTGACGTGTTCCGCGGTGACGTTGCACGCGGCGTTGATGTTGACGTCGACGAGTTGTCCGCGACCGGTCTGGTCGCGGTGCGCGAGGGCGGTCAGCGCGCCGATGACCGCGTACATCGCGCCGATGTTGTAGGCCTGATTGCCGTGGCCTCGCATGGGCGGGATCGAGTGATCGCTGTAGCCGCAGTTCCACACCGGTCCACCGCCCGCGAGCAGTGTCAGATCGATCGCGGGATCATCGGCGCGAATGCTGTCGCGTCCGAAGGGGGTGATCGACACCCAGATGAGCGATGCGCGCGTGCGTCCCCGGGCGTCCCACCCAGCGCTGAGCGCGTCGAGCGCGTGACCACGACCTTCGAGCACGATGTCGCTGGTGTCGAGGAGGGCGTCGAACTCGGTGAGGCCGGTGTCGCTCTCGAGATCGACGGTGATGCTGCGGGTTCCTGCGGCTGCGGCCCACCAGCGCAAGCTGCGCTCCGGTCCAGGCTCGTCGTCGACGAAGGGAGGTTCGGCACGCAGTGCTGAACCTGTGGGCGGTTCGACGACCACCACTTCTGCGCCCAGTTCGGCGAGGACGCGCCCCGCATCGGCGGTGAGCTCGTCGACGAGTTGGAGCACTCGTAGCCCCGAGAGCGCGCTCACACGACACCTTCGGTGCGGAGCCTCGCGAGCTCTCCTTCATCCAGTCCGAGCAGCTCCCGGAAGATCTGGTCGTTGTCCTCGCCGAGGAGTGGCGCGGCCTTGTCGATCGACCAGTCCGTTGCGGAGAAGTGCAGCGGCACGCCTTCGACGCGCACCTCTCCCATCAAGGGATGGTCGACCGTCGGGAACAGCCCCCAGGTGTCGAGATCGGGATCTTCGTCGATGCGCTCTTGAGGGCTCTTGACGACGCTGGCCGGCACGCCGGCGGCAACGAGGTCGCGAGCTGCGGCGCTGGCTTCCCGGCTGCGAACCCATCGTCCGACGATCTCGTCGAGGGCGTCCTGGTGTTCGAGGCGACCTTGCAAGGTCGAGAACTGCGTTGCGCGCGCCGCGGCATCGTCGAGCAACTCGCGGAGTGCATGCCAGTCGTCGTCGTCCCGGCAGGCGAGTGCCACCCATCGATCGTCCCCATCGGCCGCGTAGATGTTGTGCGGTGCCATCGCGTCGAAGTCAGCGTGGTTGCCGTTCGGTTGGCCCGGGCGTCGCGACGGCCGCCCGTTGACAGTCCAGTCGAGCACTGCGGTGCGCTGCATCGTGATGCCCGTCGCCGTGCTCGCGAGATCGACCCATTGACCCTCGCCGGTGACCTCACGGTGATGAAGCGCGGCCAGGATCGCGATGGCCATGTAGCCGGCAGCCCCGTGGTCCATGTACGAGAAGCCCCACCCGGCAGGTTCTTCGTCAGGAAGACCGCTGGTGAACGTCAGCCCGCTGACGGCTTGGACGACTGGCCCCCAGGTCTTGAAGGAGCGATACGGGCCCGTGTGACCGAAACCGCAGTTCGACACGTAGATGATGTCGGGCTTGATCCGCGCCAGCGCTTCGTAGCCGAACCCGAGACGGTCGAGGACACCGGCTGCGAAGTTCTCGGTGACCACGTCGCACTTGGCCAGGAGCTTCTCCAGCAGAGCCGGACCGTCGGGTGCGCGGAGGTTGATCGTGACGCCGAGTTTGTTGACGTTGTGGTTGTTGAATCCGCCCCCGAGGTCGACGCCGCGGCGTTCGTCGACGTACGGCCCGACGACGCGCATCATGTCCCAGCGTCCCTGGGTGGTCGGGTCTTCGACCCGGATCACCTCGGCGCCGAACGCGGCGAGCAACTTCGTCGCCCCCGCTCCAGCGAGTTGTCCGCCGAAGTCGCAGATGCGCACATGGCCCAGTGCCTTCACGATGTCAGTCGCGGGGCTTGTCGAAGAAGTTGGGCCACAGGATGGCGCTCTTGAACGACTCTTCCATCTCCGCGAAGGCGGTCTCGTTGTCCCAGGTTCCAGACTCCGAGACGATCTCACGCTCGATGACCGGGTTCGAGAACAGCGAGATGCGACCGTTGCCGGCGAAGATGATCCGTCGATTGAGCCAGTCCGACCGTTCGGACGCGATGTAGAGCACCGGCGGCACCACGTTCTCGGGCATGAGGCGCGGATTCTCGGGCGAGTAATCGAGGCTCGCGCGCTCACTCCCGATGCCCTGGGTCATGCGAGTGCCCGCCACCGGAGCCACCGCGTTCGCGGTGACGCCGTAGTTCCGCAAGCCGTTGGCGCACGAGTACGTGAGCCCGACGATCCCCATCTTCGCCGCCGCGTAGTTGGGCTGGCTGGGTGCGCCCTGGAGTCCGGACAGTGACGTGAAGTTGATGAGTCGGTATTGACCGCCTCGGTGTTCGCGCCACCACTGCGACGCGTGCCGAGTGGTGTTGAACGTTCCCTTGAGATGCACCCCGATGACGGCGTCCCAATCGCCTTCATCCATCTTGAAGATCATGCTGTCGCGCAGGATCCCCGCCACGTTCGCGAGGATGTCGAGCCGTCCGAACTCGCCCACCGCACGTTCGATCATTCGCCCGCAGGCATCGAAATCCGTGACGTCGGTGGCATCGGCGATCGCGGTGCCGCCGGCTGCGGTGATCGCGGTCGCGATCGCTTCGGCAGGTGCGGAGTCGGATCCGGTGCCGTCGACACCGACTCCGGCATCGGAGACGAGGACCGACGCGCCCTCCGCGGCGAGTCCGATCGCGACCGCGGCCCCGATCCCGCGACCGGCGCCGGTGACGACCGCGGTTCGTCCTGTGAGTAGACCCATCTTGCAGTGCTCCCTTGCTGGATCAGTAGAACACTTAGTGTTCTGTTGTGTATCACACGAGCGGCGTCGCCCGCTCAGTCGAACCCCCACTCGGTGTAGCGCCGTTGGAGTTCGCTCAGCGCACCCTTGGCGCCGCGTTCCTGGCGCTCCTTGAAGAAGTTGAACTCGTCGTCGCGCCAGACGAGGTTGGTAAACACTGGGTGTGCCATCTCGACCCAGTCACCGAACTGCGACATCCCCACCGCGTGCCAGAAGGTGATGAGCGCCTGCTTGCCGATCATGAGCCCGTCGGCCGAGTGGTGAGCGATCGCCTGCGCGTATCGCATCGACTCCTCTTCGAGATCTGCCGCGGGGACGATCGACGATACGACGCCCCACTCGCGCATCTCTTCGGCCGTGATCCGCCTCCCGGTGATCATGGCTTCGTAGCCACGATTCGCCCCCAGCTTCAGCAGCACGAGGGGCATCGCGGTGCTGAATCCCGCGAAGCCGATGCGAGCCTGCGGGCGGCCGAATGTCGCTCCTTCTCCGGCGATCACCAGATCGGCGGCAAGGACGAGGTTGAATCCGGCCCCCAGCGTGTTGCCCTGGCACACGGCGATCACCGTCTTGGGGAACTCGAGCCAGTTCGTGAGGTGGCGGTGAAGACGCCGAGCGTTCGCGATCCGCGCGGTCTGCGGCAGCTTCGAGCCCTTCTTGAGGCCGGCACGTTCGACGGGGAGACGACGGACGTCGTCGCCGGCGCAGAAGTCGGAGCCGGCTCCGGTGAGGAGGACGACCTTGACGTCGTCGTCGTTCTCAGCTCGACGGAGGCGGTCTTCGAACAGCTCGTGCATGTCGGGTGAGAGGATCGCGTTGCGCCGCTCGGGTCGGTTGATGGTGATCCGCGCGATGTGTGGCGCAACGACGTCGTAAAGCACCCAGTCCTGGTCGATCTCGAACTCGTCGTGGTCAGCCATGAGCACTGCCTCCGTCGCCTCGCCTCAGGGTGCGCGGCACTGTACTTCTGTACATGAGATGTCATACAGTACTGCGATGACCATTGACGCGTCCGACCTGGTTCTCGTCAGCATCGACGATCACACGATCGAACCTCCCGACCTGTTCGAAGGCCACGTTCCGGCGAAGTACGCGGACCAAGCACCTCGCATCGTCGTGGACACGAGCGGAGACTGTTTCTGGGAGTACGCCGGTGCTCGCCTGCCGAACATCGGCCTCGGCGCCGTGGCGGGACGCCCCAACGATGAATGGGGCTTCGAGCCTTCTCGCTTCGAAGACATGCGGCTCGGATGCTTCGATGTCCACGAACGCGTTCGCGATATGGACATCGCCGGAGTCATGGCGTCGTTGTGCTTCCCGTCGTTCCCGACCATCTCTGGCGCGCTGTTCACCTTCCGTGGAGAGCCCGACGTCTCCGAGGTCATGGTCCGCGCGTACAACGAGTGGCATCTCGACGAGTGGTGTGGCGCGTACCCCGACCGGTTCATCCCGCTCGGCATCCTGCCGCTGTGGGACGCGGAGCTCGCGGCCCGCGAGGTGCACTGGCTCGCGTCGAAGGGTTGCCGCGCGGTCACGGTCCCGCAGCACATCGGCAACTACGGCGGTCAGCCCTGGCAGCACCCGTCGTGGGATCCCCTGTGGCGTGCGTGCGTCGAGGAATCGACAATCGTCAACATCCACATCGGCACCGGTGGCGGCGTTCCCGTCCCTTCCGACCTCACGAACTACCTGGCGTACAACGCGATCGTCGCCATCGACGCGGTCCGGTTCACGGCCGACCTGCTGTTCTCGCGGGTGATCACCGATTTCCCCGACCTGAAAATCGCGTTGTCCGAGGGCGGGATCGGCTGGATCCCGTTCGTGCTCGAACGATTCGAGGACATCTACTCCCGCCAGCGTGCCTGGACCGGCGACGACCTCGGCGGCGGGCTCACCCCGACCGACGTGTTCCGTCGGAACTTCATCGCGTGCTTCATTCGCGACCAGGTCGGGGTGGACATGCGCGAGAGGATCGGGGTCGACAACATCTGTTGGGAGCTCGACTATCCGCACTCGGACAGTTCGTGGCCCGACGCGCCAGAGCAACTCGCGGAGCAGCTCGAGGGCTGTACCCCTGCGGAGATCGAAGCGATCTGCTGGGGCAACGCATCGCGGATGTTCCACTACGACGCAATCGAGCGTCTCGGGCGCGAGGCGTGCACAGTCCGGGCGCTCCGTTCCACATTGAACGACGTCGACCTCGCGGCCCCGAAGGTCGCCGCGGGTCGTGCGCCCAAGGCCGGTACGAGACCGTTGACCTATGGCGACATGAAGGTCGCAATGGCGAGCATCCTGTCGGGGGGCACGAGTACGTCCTCCGGAGGCACGTGACGCCGACTCCCCCCGCCGAGGAGGTTCGTCGCGTCGACGACTACGGCGTGCCTCTGACGGCGTCTGATGTTGCGTTCCGCGACGAAGTCCTCGAGTTCCTCGCGACTGAGCTGACCCCGGAGCTGCTTGCTGCGAGTCGTGATCGCTCGGACGATGTGAGAGTCGAATCGCTTCGCGAGTGGCAACGGCGCCTCCATCAGGCGGGGCTCGCAGCCGTCAGCTGGCCGGTAGAACACGGAGGCCGAGCCGCGACGGTCGTCCAGCAGCTCGTGTTCAACGCCGAGCTCGCCCGTCACCGAGCCCCGGACGCGATCAACCGCAGCGCGATCAACCAACTCGGTCCGACGATCATCCAATGGGGTGACGACGCCCAGCGCGAGCACTACCTGCCCCGCATCCTCAGCGGTGCCGACGTCTGGTGCCAAGGGTTCAGCGAGCCCGACGCCGGGAGTGACCTCGCGTCGCTCCGCACCCGAGCGGTGCGCGATGGCGACGACTTCGTGATCAACGGGCAGAAGATCTGGACATCGAAGGCGCAGTACGCCGACTGGATCTACATCCTCGCTCGCACCAATCCTGACGCCCCGAAGCATCAAGGCATCAGCTTCCTGCTCATCGACCTTCGTACCCCCGGGATCGAGATCCGACCGATCCGCCAGATCACCGGCACCGCGGAGTTCAACGAAGTCTTCTTCACCGACGTTCGCGTGCCGAGCGAGAACGTGGTCGGCCCCGTCGATGCGGGGTGGCGCGTAGCGAACTCGACGCTCGGGTACGAACGCGTGGGACAGAGCCGCACGCACCGCATCGAGCGGCGACTCGCGATCCTCGTGTCCATGGCGACGGACACGGCTGACGACGGGACCTGCCCGATCGAGGACCCGTTCATTCGTGATCGGCTCGTTCGTTTCGCCGCGCAGGTGGAGGCGCTGCGCCAGATCGCGGCACAGGCGACGGCCGCCGGCGTCCGCGGTGTGGCTCCTGGACCGGAGGCGTCGGTGGCCAAGTTGCTCACCTCCGAGGTCGACCAGGCCATGGCGAACTTCGGCATGGACATGGCGGGGATGACGTGGGACGTTGCAGCGGGGATCAAAGGGCGCCGCCAAGGGCGGCAACGTCGCGAAGAGCTACCTGTTGATGCGTGCGGCCACCCTCGGTGCCGGTACTTCTGAGATCCAACGCAACGTGATCGGCGAAAAGCTCCTGGGCCTTCCTCGTGACCACTGACGCAGAGTCGCTGCTCGAGCTGGCTGACGCCGCGGAGCACCTCACCGAGGTGCGAGCGATGGCCGACGACGTACTCACGCGGGAATGGAGCCCAGAGCGTTCACGCGACCTCTTCGAGGCCGACGCCCCGGCGTGGGCTGGTGATCTCTGGCACCTGGTCGCGGGGCTCGGGTGGGCGGACCTGCTCCTGGATGCCGATGGGGGTGGCGGGACCGTGGCGGATCTCTGCGTGATCGCAGAATCAGTCGGCGCGTCGACTGCGCCGATCCCGTTGGTCCCTGCAGCGGTCGGGACCTGGTGCGCCGGACGGCCCTCGTTCGCAGGCGAGGGGGACGTCGCAGGAGAGGAGGACGTCGCTGTCGTGCCGGTCCCCGCCCCGGTTCCGTTCCACCTCTCGAGTTCTGGCCTCGTCCTCACGGGCCAGCACGACTTCGTTCCTTACGGCGACATGGCCGGTCGGCTGGTGCTGCGCGCCGATCGACCCGACGGTTCCCCTCTGCTCGTGGCGATCTCGGCGTCCGCTGCGGGCGCGAAACGTGAGGTTCTCCGCCCGCTCGATGCCATGCCGAGCGTCTCTCTCGAACTCCACGACGTCACCGTCGGGGACGACGAAGTGTTGGCCGACGGCGATGAAGCCGCGAGCCGGTGGTCGCAAGCGATGCAGCGCCTCACCCTCGGGTGGGCAGCCGAGCTCACTGGCGTTGCTGCCGGCGCGAACGCGCTGGGTGTGGACTACGCGATCCATCGCATCGCGTTCGATCGGCCGATCGGATCGTTCCAGGCGATCAAGCACCGCCTGGTCGACCAGCGCACTGCGATCGAAGTGAGTCGCGCGCTCGTCGCACGCGCCGCCGTCGCAGTCGAGACACGGACAGCAGATGCCGATGCGCTCACCTCATTGGCGGCGTTCTGGGCGGCAGATTCCCTCCGGGCAATTCCGGAAGGCGTGATCCAGGTCTTCGGCGGCATCGGCTACACGTGGGAGCACGTCGCGCACGTGTTCCTCCGCCGCGCCGCGGTGCTCACCGCGTTACTCGGCACCCGCGGCCACCACCGGGACGTTGCGGCGGAGTGGCTCAGAACCCGCTGACATCTTGCCGGTCGATGCTGTACAATGAGGCAACGTTTGTTGACATGTTGCACCACGCTGCGACATGATCGCGGGCGACCTGCGCCGATGCGCTGGGGGGCCATGACCATGGAACGCGCGGGGGACGCATGAACAAGTTGATCGACATCGTCATCTCCGGCGCGGTCACCGGCTCGATCTACGCCATCATGGCAGCCGGCCTCGTCCTCACCTACCAGACATCGGGCATCTTCAACTTCGCGCACGGCGCAGTCGCGTTCACCGTCGCGTACCTCTACTACGAGTTGCACGTCGGTCAGGGCATCCCGATCGTGTTCGCCCTGATCATCTCCGTCTTCATCTTCGCCCCTCTCCTCGGGTTGCTCCTGGATCGAGTACTGCTCCGTCGCCTCGCGCACGCACCGGTATACGCACGGATCGTCGGCACGATCGGGCTTCTCGTCGCGCTCCCCAGCCTCACCAACTGGCTCGTCGAGTCGGTCGGCAACGGGTTGTTCGAACTCGGACTCCCGACGAACAAGGCCGACCAGGGCAACATCCAGCCGCCCGGTATCGGTCCGTCGCCGGCGAAGACCCTCCATATCACCGACAACATCGCGTTGAGCACGGATCAGTTGGCCGTGCTGATCTGCGCAGTCGTCGCCGCGATCCTCCTCTGGTTCGTCCTCCGGCGGACGCGCATCGGCCTCGAGATGCGGGCCGTCGTCGACCGCGAGCAACTGGCTCAGCTTCGCGGCGTCAACGCGGCGCGCAGCTCCGCGGTCGCGTGGATCCTCACCATGATCCTCGCCGGGCTCGGAGGGGTGCTCATCGCTCCCCTGTTCTCGCTCGACGAGACAACGATCACGTTCATCGTGCTGGGCTCGCTCGCCGCAGTAGCGCTCGCGCGCCTCCGCTCGATCCCGATCGCGCTCCTCGGCGGCCTGCTCCTCGGCATCGTCGCCAACCTCGTCGCGGGCTACAGCAATGACGTGCTCCCCGACTTCCTGGCCAACCTCAGTGGACTCCGGTCGTCGGTGCCCTACGTCATCACCCTGCTCCTCTTGCTGTTCTGGGTGTCGTCGCGCAAGCGAGACCGGCAGGCCGGCTCCATCGCGGACGACGCCCCTCGCCCGGATCACCGCACCGGGCTCCCGCCCTGGCGACGGCGCCTGCCGTGGATGATCGCCACAATCTGCCTCGTCGCGTTCTCCCTCGGCTGGATCGATGTTCCTGCGCTCCAGGCCGACTCCTACGAACAGGGCCTCATCGTCCTGGGTTTGACGATGGGACTCATCTTCCTGTCCTTCGTCGTCATCACGGGCATGGGCGGAATGGTGAGCCTGGCGCAGGCGACCTTCGTCACCGCCGGCGGCCTGACCGCAGGCTGGGCATTGAACTACGACTGGGGCGTAGACCTCCCGCTCGTCGCGAACCACGGGCAGCTCAACTTCCTGCTCGCTGCGCTCCTCGGCGCGATCGTCGCCGCGGCCACCGGCGCGTTGGTGGCGATTCCGGTACGGCGCCTGAGCGGAGCGAGCCTCGCCATCGGGACACTGGCACTTGCGTTCTCGGCCGATGTTCTCGTCTTCAGCCAGAACGGGTTCAACAACGACTCGAACGGCTGGGCCATCCGTACGCCCACCATCGACTTGCCCGGCCTGAACTGGCTCAACGACCTGCTCGTGAAGGGCCCGCAACCAATCGTCGATCTCTCTCGCGTCGAGGATCAGATCCTCGCGATGTTGGTGATCTTCGGCATCGCAACGCTCATGATCCACGCGCTCGATGCGCTCGCCATCCGGTCGGGCGACGTTCGCAGTTCGCAGTTCGGAGGTCGCGGCGGAGGCCTCGGGGATCCGTTCCGGGAGATCGAAGATCCTGCTGTTCGCGTTCTCGGGCGCGCTCGCCGGATTCGCGGGCGCGTTCCTCGGCATGCAGACGTTCCTGTTCACCGACAAGAGCGCAGGCCCGTACGTCACCCTCTTCTGGCTCGCACTCGCGGTGACGTTCGGGATCCGGAGGCCAGGCGGCGCGCTCCTCGCCGGGTTCGCGCTCGCGTGCTCACCGGCGATCTTCCACTGGCTCGCGACGGACATCCTCCCGCAGGGATCGGTCACCGATCTAATCGCGTCGCACCTACTTCGTGCCGATCCTGTCCGGACTCGGCGCGATCAACCTTGCGCAGGAGCCGGACGGGATCCTGGCCCTGTCGGGCCAACAGCGCCTCGCCAAGCGGCGGAAGAAGGAACGTGAGGCCGCGATCGCGCGGCATCGAGGCCGATGTCCACGGCGGCGAAGTCCCCGACCACGAGCAGTCGCACACGGACGAGACGGCACCTGTCGCCAACACGACGGGCGGCGCGACGCTCGACGGGGCCGCGCTCGCGCTCGACCGGATCGTCGCCGGGTACGGCGACGTCGAGGTGCTCCACGGTGTGTCGCTCGGGATCGCTCGGGGCACGATCGTCGCGCTCCTCGGTGCGAACGGAGCCGGCAAGTCGACGTTCTGTGCGGTCGCGAGCGGCCTCGTCGAGCCCCAGACCGGCAGCGTGTCCATCGACGGCGACGACGTCACCTCGGTGATGCCGTTCGACCGAGCCCGGAAGCTCGGCCTGCAACTCGTGCCCGAAGCACGGGGCATCTTCCCGGGCCTCACCGTCGAGGACAACCTGGCGGTGCTGCTCCGGGATCCCTCGCTGCGAGAGGTCGCGTTCGACCGATTCCCGATTCTCCGGGAACGACGCAAGCAGACCGCGGGCCTGCTCTCGGGAGGAGAGCAGCAGATGCTGAGCCTCGCTCCTGCGCTCGCAGATCCACCGCACATCCTGATCGCGGACGAACCGACGCTCGGCCTCGCGCCGTTGGCGGCCGACGTCGTCATGCGAGCGATCGAGGAGCTCCGCGATCGAGGATGCGCGGTGCTGCTCGTCGAGGAACACGCTCGCAATGCACTCGAGATCGCCGACGTGATCGCGTACATGGAGCTCGGGCGGATCGTCTGGTGTGGGCCGCGTGCCGAAGCCGACATTCACCAGCTAACCGCCGCGTACCTCGGCGCAGCCGCGCCCAGCGAGCTCCCCGCAGGTGACGTCCCGACATGAACGAAGTCGACGACGTTGCGTTCACCGAGGCATTCGACGAAATTCGCCAGCTGATCCAGGCCGACGGAGGTGACATGACGGTGTCATCGTTCGACGGAACGACCGTCAACATCAACCTCCTGCTCGCGACTGCGAGCTGCGTCGAGTGTGTGATGCCGCGTCCGTTCCTCGAACGCGTCGCGCTCGACATCTTCCGCAACAACGGTGCCGACGTTGCGGCGGTCGTCGTCGACGATCCGCGCGAACATCCCGGCTTCGTCGCGCCCGAGGCCTGAGCGATCCTACGAACCGGGCGCGGTGAGACGTTCGATCAACGCGGCCTTGTCGACCTTGTCGGACGCGGTGTACGGCACCTCACCCGCATCGAGGAACACCCATCGTTTCGGCACCTTGTACGCGGACAGCTCCTCGCGACAACGAGCGCGTAGTTCCTCCTCCGTCACCGCTGCGCCGGGGCGCAGCACGACGACACCGCACACGATCTGACCGAGCACGGAGTCCGCAAGGCCGACGACACTTGCTTCCTGCACTTCGGGGAGCCCACGGAGCATGGATCTCGACCTCGATGGGCGAGACGCTCGCGCCGGCTGTCTTGATGAGGTCCCCGGTCCGGCCGATGAAGTAGAAGAACCCGTCCTCGTCCACCCAGCCAGCGTCGGCCGTGTGAAACCAGCCGTCGACGTCGAACACGTCGCTGTGTTCACGGCCGACCACGCCACGCATGAGACCTGGCCCCCGGACGCAGATCTCACCTGCTTCGCCGACAGGGACGACCTCGCCGGCGTCATCGACGATCACATGTTCGAATCCGGGCGCCGACTGCCCGAGCGAGCCCCGCTTCTCAGGTGGAAGCGACATGGTCGGCGGCCACCAGGTATGGGACGTCGCAGTCTCGGTCATGCCGAGAGGTTCCACGAGGAGCGACGGATCCGGCACTCGTCGTTCCGACGCCAGCAACACTTGATGGTACGGCCCCTTGAGTCGCGACAGATCGGTGGTCGCGAAGTCCGGGTGTGCCGCCAGGCTCGCCCCGACATGTGGCCATCCCATGGTCACCGTGACGCGCTCGCGCTCGAGCAGAGCGAGCGTTGCCGGCGGGTCGAAGCGCAGCTCACACACGGTAGTGGCACCGGTGAGCATCGCGGCGAGGAACCCGTAGACGTACCCGCCGATCCAGAAGTACGGCAGCGGCATGTACACGCGGTCGCCCGGGTGCCAATCGTGCTCTCTGGCGATGAGCCAGGACTGACTGATGATCGAGCGTTGAGTGTGGATCACGCCCTTCGGTCGAGCAGTGCTGCCAGACGTGTAGATGACGAGGTGGTCGTCGGCGGGTGTCACCCGCGCCTCGGCCGCGTCGATCAGATCGTCGGCGACCGGCTCGGGGAGTGACCACGCCCATGGCCGATCTGACCCTCCGAACACGTGGATCCGACGCAGGTACGGAAGCGTCGCCGACGTGAGCCATGCATCATTCGTACTCGCGAGGTCAGGGATCGCGAATTCGAGTCGTGCCGGATAGTCGTTGGTGAGGAGCGACTCGACGGTCAACAACACCTGGATGTCTGCGTCTCGCAGCACCCACGCCAGCTCAGCAGGCACGAAGAACGTGTTGATGGGGACGGCGACGGCACCGATGCGGGTGATCGCCATGAGTGCGACGCAGAGATCGGGGCCATTCGGGCCGAGGACGCCGACGCGTGTGCCTTTCCCGATGCCACCTGCGAGCAGTGCGCCCGCGAGTTCTCGGGAGCGGTGCACAGCCGTCGCCACAGTGAGCTGGTCGGTGCCGAGCACCGTGAGCGTGGTGTCGCGGTACTGGTCGGCGGCCCAGTCGAACAGGGCGGGCGCCGTGGTCGCGAATGGCGGCGACGCTGCTGCGCTCGGGGCGGGGACGATGCTGAGTGGCATCGCTGACGTCACAGGTTCCCCAATGGTTGGTCGAGTGCCTCCCCTGCCGTCGTTCCACCGTCGACGGGCACTGCGGCGCCGGTCACGTAGGCGGCATCGGGTGACAACAGGAAGTCCATGACCGCAGCGACTTCGTCGGCGGTGCCGAAGCGCTTCAGTGCGGTTCGGTTGGCGAACTCGCGGTACAGGGCAGGGTTGCGGACGTCGAACCCTGCGCTCATGCCGGTGTCGCGGATGGGTCCCGGGCACACTGCGTTGATCCTGATGTTTTCGTGACCCACTTCGAGCGCGACCGTCTTCACGAGGTTGACGAGTCCGGCCTTCGCTACGCCGTACGCGGAGCGACCGACTTGTCCGACGAGTCCGCCCATCGACGATGTGACGACGATCGCGCCGCCGTCGCGAACCCGCAGCGCGGGAATGACCGCGCGCACGCCGAGCACGACCCCGCGCAGGTTGACGTCGAGGACGCGATCGAATCGTTCCATGGAGAGCTGGTCGACCATGCCGACGACGTCGATGCCGGCGTTCAGTGCAGCGGCGTCGAGTCCACCGAAGTGGTCGACGGCGAACGCGACCATCGCCGCGTTGTCGTGTTCGCTGGTGACGTCGGCGGTGAACGGCGCGACCGTCGCCACCCCTTCGGCCCATGCCAGTTTCGGACCGTCGACATCAACGGCGACGACCGATTCGCCTCGTCCTGCCAGCCGTTCACACAGTGCACGCCCCATGCCCGAACCGGCGCCGGTGACGAGCGTGACGCGAACTTGCGTGGCCACGGTCACGCGTCGCCGTTGCGCAGGATCGCGACGGCTGCGGATCCACCACCGCCGACGGTCTGCACGAGTCCTGTGTGTACGTCGTTGACCTGGCGGGCACCCGCGTGTCCCCGCAGTTGCTGGACGACGTCGACCGTCTGCGCGAGCGCCGTCGCGCCCATGGGATGACCGCGCGCCAGGCAGCCGCCGTCGATGTTCGTCGGCAATCGGCCGTCGATCGACAGCTGACCACCGAACACGAGGTCTACGACTTCGTCGGCGTCGCACAAGCCGAGTTCCACGAGGGTGACGACTTCTTCGCTGGCGCACATGTCGTGCAGCGAGACGATGCCGACGTCACCGGGTACGACATCGGCGCGCTCGAACGCTCGTCGCGCCGTGTTCGCCGTCTGGGACGGCGGACCGATGGTCGGTCCGACGCGAGGCCAGCCGGCATCGTCGATGAGGCTCGTCTGTTCGATCGCGAGCAGTTCGACTGCTCCAGTGGTGCGTGCCCTGGACACGACGGCTGCGGCTGCGCCGTCGACGGATGCGTGGCACATCATGCGGGTGAGCGGGGTTGCCACCATCCGCACGCCGAGGACTTCTTCGATCGTGACCTCGTGGTCAGGTCGTCGTGCAGCGAACTCGTTGCGCGCCGCGCAGTTCCACGACTTCGCCGCGACTGCGGCGAACAACTCGGGTGACTGCCCGTGATCGTGGAGAAATCGAGTGGCGTCGATCGCGTAGCTGAGCTGCGGCGGAAACAGATCCCAGACTTCACGTGGTGCCGGAACGACACCACCGGGTTCGAGCATCGTGGACTTCTCGTATCCGACCGCCAACGCCGCGTCGCAGCGACCCGACCACACAGCCCACGCGGCGTGACGCAAGGCGACGAGCCCACCAGCAGACGCGCTCTCGATCGCGGTGACAGGGATTCCGGTGCGACCGAGCGAGTGGGCTACCCGAAGCGCGCTCTGGGGCGGCGCGAGCATCGACGATGTGAACACCTCACCGATGTCGTCGTAGGGAATGCCGGCATCCTCGAGGGCAAGGCGCGCGGCGTGGGCACCGAGCTCGTGGAGCGGCGTCTCAGAGTGCTTGCCACAGGGCAGCATCCCCACGCCGGCGATCCATGCGGACGTCATGTCGACGCTCCCGATCGCGGGTGAAGACGTCGATTGACTCGTCACCGACGTCGTGGCTCTGCACCTGTCCAGGCGTTCCGGGAGGCGGGGACACGTCGCCGGCGACGAGCGCCTGCAGTCTCGGCCCGTCGATCACCTGGACCCAGGCCACTGCGTAGCCGGACTCGCTCCCGAAGCCGTCGACCGGGCACGGCGACGAGATCCAGGTCGAGGCCCAGATCTCGGCTTCCTGGTCGTCTGTTCTCGATGCCGTCACGAACGTGCTCCGTTCACTGGGAAGTCGGCGTTGGCGTCACCGAGGTGCGGTGGCGCTCCTTGCGGGAGCGGCCCCTCCCCCACCAGACGCCACGGCAAGCCGATCAGGCGGGCGCCGTCCAGATCCGGATCGGGGTGTTCGAAAGAGGGAAAGAAGTCTCGGCTGCTGCAGATGCTCGTCCGCGATGAGGTCGACGGCACGATGGACCATCGCCAGCGCGAACGTCGGCCGCAGCGAGGGCCTCGTCGAGTTCGTCGGCTGACCAGCGCGCGATCACTGCGCCGAGACGGATCTCGATCTGCTGGCGCTCGCGCCATCGGGTGGCTTCATCGTCCCAGTGCGGCTCCGCCAACTCCGGTGGATGGTCGAGCGCGTCCAAGAGTCGAGACCATTCCTCGTCGGACTGCACCGCGACCGCGAACCAACGATCGTCTCGGCAGAGGAACACTCCGTGGGGCGAGAACGGTGCAAGGTCATTGCCCAGCGGCACGGTTTCGTCGCTGCTGACGGATGCTTCGGCAACGAACTCGCCCAGCAGGCTGGCGACCACTTCGGCCATGGAGAGATCCACATCGACACCGAAACCGCGCTGTGGTCCCAGTGCCCAGGCTGCGACCGTCGTCGCGGCCACGACCGATGAGAGCGGGTCGGCGAGCACGGTTGCGAGATGCGCCGGTTCGCCCGCGGCATCGCGAGTGAGGTGCGCGAGACCGCCATATGCCTGCACGTTGTTCGCGTAGACGCGGTAGCTGGCGAGTGGTCCTTCGGTGCCGAACCCGGAAACATGGAGGAAGAGAGCACTGTGTTCGTGGGTCACCCTCTCCGGAACCACGCCGAGGCGCTCCAACCGTGACCGGCCGACGTTCTCGATCACGACGTCGGTGCGATCCAGCAACGCTGCAACCACCGCGTCCATGGTCTCGTCGACAGCCACGACACTTCGCTTCGAGAAGTTGGCCGCGGCGAAGTACGCACCTCGCTCCACGCCAGCAATGCCCTTGGCGAAGGGCCCCGTACGGCGGTAGATGTCGAGTCGACGCTCGTCCTCGAGGCGCACGACATCCGCCCCCATCGCGCCGAGCAGTGAGCCCACGATGGGACCGGCCAGGACGTGCGTGAGCTCGGTCACACGCAGACCCTTCACGCGCGGCGGAACCGTCGCCGGTCCTTGCGCCTGCCGGCCATGGTCGGTGTCGGCCATCGACACGACCCAGGGCGAGCCGGGCACCGTCGTGGTCACGCCGCCAATCTCGTCGGCAACGAGGAAGCCACGATTCGCGAACTGCGGTGAAGTGAGCAACTCGTCGGGGCCGTTCACGGGCGTGGAGGGCACGCCGTTGCGTTGGAGGAGGTCGGCGCACTCGGCCTTGTTCTGGAGCGCACTCCATTCGCGAACGCGCTCGGTGATCATGGGCGCGTGCTCGGCGCGCGCCGGGCGGGTCTCGAGCCCTTCGGTCCAGGCCGGTGCGCCCAAGCACACCACCATGCCCTTCCACTGGTGATCCTCGATCGCCGCGATGCGGACCAGCCCGTCACGACACGGGAAGAGGCCGGACGGTGCGACATAGCGGCCGCTCCCGGCGCGCCCCGGACACTCGAACAAGAGGTGTGCACACTCGGGAAGCGCGCCCGTGAAGGTCACTGCTTCCTGTGCCGAAACGTCGACGTGGGCCGGCGTTCCATCGCCGCGGTAGCGGTCGAGGCCATGGAGTGCGGCAAGCGAGGCGACATGGCCGACTGCCCGGAGCGCCACGAACCCGGGAGGTGACGTGGGGCGTCCTCCGCCGACGGGTTCGATGGTCGCGAGCAGACCCCCTGCGGCCTGGGCGACGAGTTCGCCGCCTGGGCGAGTGGCGTGGGGTCCTGTCAGACCGAACGGCGAGATCGTGAGCCACACCGAGGTGTTCTGCTCGTTGACGCGTCGCAGGTAGGCGTCGATGTCGTCGATGCCTTCGACTCGGTCGTCGATCACGACGTCGACGGTGAGCGCGAGGGTCTGCACCCGGGAGTCGTGAGCCGCGACGAGGCGCTTCGAACGGTCGAGCACGCCCGGCAGCAAGGACCGGGATGGCGCCCCGGCGATGTTCAACGTGGGTTCATGGCGAGCCAGCCGGGGAGGATCGGAGATCACCTTGGTGACGTCGGCGCCAAGGAGGGCGAGCGTCCCGGCCGCCACTGCCCCGGCGACGCCATCGCCGAGCTCGAGCACCGACAGCCCGGCGAGGAAAGGTGTCCGGCCCATTCGACGGAACAATAGGACATCATCTGTTGCTCTGCACGCCGAGCGGCTACGATCCGTCGCGGCGTTCGCAGGCCGACGCCGAGTCACATCTCACCCGGGGGTCGCGTCGTGACGGACGAACTGCAGGCCGAAGAACCGGCCGATCCGAGGATCCAGCTCAAGGGGATCTCGGTGCGTTTCGGTGGGATCATCGCCCTCGGTGACGTCAGTTTCGATGCGGTTCCCGGCGAGGTCCTCGGCATCATCGGTCCGAACGGGGCGGGCAAGACAACCCTGTTCGACGTGATCTCGGGCGTCCGACCACCCAACCAGGGTCGCGTGCTCCTCGACGGCACCGATGTCACTCGCCGGTCGTCAGCAGACCGCGCTCGCCGCGGCTTGCGTCGCACGTTCCAGCGAGTTCAGACCTTCGGATGGCTGTCAGTCGAGGACAACGTCCTCGCTGCATTGGAGTGGCACGGAGGTGGCGGTGGGTTCCTCGCCGACCTGGTGGCGTTTCCGACCCGTCGGCGCCGCGAACGCGTCCGCCGCGAACGGGTCGAGGAGGTGATGGAACGTTGCGGTCTCCTCCCCCTCCGGAACGAACTCGCCGGTTCGCTTCCAATCGGCGTCGCGCGAATGGTCGAGTTCGCCCGCGCGATCGTGGATGCCCCGAAGGTCCTCCTGCTCGACGAACCAGCGTCCGGCCTCGACGAGGTCGAGATCAAACGACTCGGACAGCAGATCCAATCCGTGCGCGAGGAGACCGGTTGCGCGGTGCTGCTGGTCGAGCACAACGCCGGGTTCGTCATGGAGCACAGCGATCGGATCGTGGTCCTCGACCTCGGGTCCGTGCTCGCCTCGGGCCTTCCCCGTGAGATCCAGCAGAACCAGCAGGTGCGCGACGCCTACCTCGGCGAAGGCGAAGTGGCGGTCGCGCCGTCGACACCAGCGAGTGAAGTGGCAGTTCGTGAGTGAACTCCCGATCTTCGTCGACGGCATCGACTTCGGCGAGGGACCGCGTTGGCACGAGGGCCGCCTCTGGTTCTCCGACTTCTACCAGCACACGGTGTCGACGGTCGACGATGACGGCACGCGCACGGTGGAGCTGGAGATCGATGACCGCCCGAGCGGTCTCGGCTGGCTGCCCGACGGTCGCCTACTCGTCGTGGCGATGGATTCGCGGCGAGTGCTGCGGCGTGAGCACGATGGTTCCGTTGTCGTGCACGCGGACCTGTCGGAGATCGCGACTGCGGCGTGCAACGACATGATCGTTGATGATCACGGGACGGCCTACGTCGGCAATCTTGGGTTCGATTACACGGCTGGTGAACCGCGTCGACCGGCGGTCCTCGCTCGCGTTCGCGCCGATGGCACCGTCGATGTTGCTGCCGACGACCTCCTGATCCCGAACGGTACGGTCATCACACCGGATCGCATGACGATGATCATCGGGGAGACCTCACGTCGATGTGCGACCGCGTTCACCATCAGCGCTGACGGCGCGCTCCACGACCGCCGCGTGTGGGCCGAGCTCGGTGACGTGCTCCCCGACGGCTGCACCCTGGACGCGGAAGGAGCGATCTGGTTCGCCGATGCAGGACGCCCTGAGATCCTGCGTGTCCGCGAAGGCGGTGAAGTGACACACCGGATCGAGATCGGCCAACCCGGGTATGCCTGCATGCTCGGCGGCGCCGACGGCAAGACGCTTTATGTGCTGGCAGCCGATGACGCGCACGGGACCGACAACGCGACGATCCGCACGCTCCGCGTCGACGTTCCTCACGCGGGCCTCCCGTGAGTGCCGAACGCCTCGACATCAAAGGCACGACGGCCCTCGTCACCGGCGGGGCGTCCGGAATCGGGCTGGCCACCGCGAAGGCGCTCACCGACGAGGGCGCTCACGTCACGTTGGCCGACGTCGCCGACGACCTCGGTCAACGAGCCGCCGACGAGGTGGGTGGCAGCTACGTGCACCTCGACGTGTCGAACCCCGACGAATGGACCGAAGTCCTCGCGGAATTCGATCGTCTCGATCTCCTGCATCTGAACGCCGGCATCTACGACATCGACCTCGGTGACGTCACCGCGATCACCGAAGCCCGGTATCGCGCGTACCTCGGTGTCAACGTCGACGGCGTGTTCTTCGGTCTCCGTGCCGCGATTCCGCTGCTCGAAGAGTCGCGCGGCGCCGTGGTGGTCACCTCGTCGATGGCAGGCATCGTGCCGTTGCGCACCAATCCCGTCTATGCGCTGACCAAGTTCGCGCTCAACGGGTTCGTCCGCAGCATCGCCCCCGACCTGGCCGGACGTGGGATCCGGATCAACGCAGTCTGCCCCGGCGCCGTTGCGACACCCATCATGGGTGACGATCCCCATGCCTGGTACGAGCAGCACCGAGTAGTTGCCCTCGAACCCGAAGAACTGGCCGCCACCGTCATCGACCTGATGACTTCATCTCGTGACGGCGAGATCGTCGTGCACATCCCTCCGTGGCCGCCCGAGGTCTTCGAGTTCCAAGGGTTGCCGCAGCACTGAGTCAGCCAGAGACACAAGGAATCGACAACGTGGGAACTATGGAAGGACGTGTCGCTCTCGTCACGGGCTCGACGCGCGCGGCGTCGGGAACGCGATCGCGCGTGGCCTCGCGGGCCAGGGCGTGCGCGTCGGTGTCCACGGACGAGATCCCGATGCTGTCGAAAATGCCGCGAACGACATCGACGGCGCGATCGGCGTCGCCGGCGAGATCTCGGATCCCGCCGCGGTGACTCGGATCTGCGAACGAATCCGGGACGAGCTCGGACCCATCGACATAGTGGTGAACAACGCCGGAACCTCGACGCGGAACTTCTTCCTCGCCAGCTCCGACGACGAGTGGGACCATCTGCTCGCGGTGAACCTGCTCGCTCCACGCAACGTGTTGCGAGAGACGGTCCCCGACATGCAACGCAACGGTTGGGGCCGGATCCTCAACGTCACGTCGGAAGCTGGAGTCCGGGGCACCGCCGGCTTCTCCGCTTACTCCGCGTCGAAGGGCGCGCTGATCGCCTTCTCGCTGACGCTCGCCTTGGAGCTGGAGCGTTCGGGAATCCGCGTCAATGCGTTCGCGCCAGTGGCGCTCACCGATCTCGTTCGCTCGCAGGTGACGCCCAAGATGCTCGACGATCTCGTTGCCCGCGGCATACCAACGATCGAGGAATGCGCGGATGCTGCGCTCCCCCTCCTCGCTGATGCCGCTCCGAATGGCGAGATCGTGATCATGCACCTCGGGGAGCAACCGATCGAGGTACTCGCTGGACAGTCGACATCATGAGTGAGGACGTCTTGGAGTACAACCCGTTCACTCGCGAGACGCAGATCAATCCGTACCCGATCTATCGCTGGCTGCGCGATGAAGCGCCCGTGTATCACAACGCTGACGTCGGCTTCTTCGCGATCTCGCGGTTCGACGACGTGCTTCAGGCGCATCTCGACACGAAGACCTTCTTGTCCTCTCACGGTGTGACCATCGAGGACTCCGGATCCAGCGTCGATCTGCTGATCACGAAGGACGACCCAGAGCACACCTGGCATCGCAAGCTCGTCTCACGTGTGTTCACACCGCGCGCGATCGCAGATCTCGAACCCGCGGTCCGTCGTGTCGCGGCGGAGGCACTCGACGAGGCGCGCGAGCGCGGGCAACTGGAGATTGTCGGCGACCTCTCGGGGTATCTGCCCATGGCGATCATCGCCGAGATGCTGGGCGTGCCGGTCGAAGTTCGCGCGCATCTACGCGAGCTCTCTGATCGAGCGCTCGCCCGACCCGACGACGGCGTTGCCGAGACACCGGCCGACGCATTGGCCGCGTCGCAAGAAATGACGCTGCTGCTCCTCGATGTGGTCGCGGACATCGTCAAGCACCCCGGCGACGACATCGCCAGCATGCTGCTCGAGACACAGGTGACCGACGATGACGGCCGTCAGTGGTCCCTCACCCACGAGCAGGTGGCGATTCGTCTCCTCGAGCTCGCATTCGCGGGTCACGAGACCACCGCCAAGTTGATCGCCAACGGCGTGGTCGCGCTCGGCGTGGTACCCGGACCAGCGGGAGGAGTTGGTCGAGAACCCTGCGCTCACAGCACAAGCAGTGGAGGAGATGTTGCGTTGGGATCCTCCATCGCACTTCCAGGGTCGGTGGGTGGAGGAAGCGGTGATGTTGCACGGCGTCACCATTCCCGCCGACTCCCGCGTCGTACTCGTCACCGGCGCGGCCCAGCACGACGAGCGGGTCTTCGCCGACCCCGAGCTCTTCGATCTCCATCGCAACGTCGAGCGTCATGTCGGATTCGGATTCGGATCGCACCTCTGCATCGGCGCGGCGCTTGCCCGTCTGGAAACACGGGTCGCGTTCGAAGAACTGCTGGCACGCTTTCCCCGCTACGAGATCTCGTCACCAGTGGTTCGGGCGTACAGCAGCAACGTGCGCGGCCTCGCGAGCCTGCCCATCATCCTCGAACCAACTCCGTGAGAACTTCAGGAGGAGGACGTCAGCGCTTTCGACGCTTCGCGTTCGGCCGCGGCGCCAGGCCGTCGACCACGTAGCGCTCCAGGAACGCCCGGAACGACTTCGGCTTGCGCGGATCGAACGCAGTCGAAGTCGGCATCACCGTGAGTGACATGAACATGCGCGCGATCCATTCGCCCGCTTCACGCGGGTCGACGCTTGCGCTGATCTCGCCGCGTTCCTTGCTCGCCTCCACGTATGGAGCGATGAAGTTCGACATTCGCCGCAGCCCACCGTCTCGATCGGTTGCGATCAGGCGGAGGAGCTCGCGGTCATCGTTCACCAGCCAGTTTCTGCGGTAGTTGCCAATGTTGCGGGCGAACACCTCCGCGAAGGCACCGATCTGGTCGACCAGCTTCGGGTAGGAACTCATCGCGGAGACGGCTTCGGCGTAGTAGTTCTCGGTGTTGTAGATGACCGTCGCGTCGACCAGCGCCTGGCGATCGTCGAAGTACCGGTAGACCGTCCCCCGGGAGAGGTCCGCGGTACGGGCCACGTCGAGCAGGCTCGTCTTGTCGATGCCGAGCTGCATGAAACATTGCAGTGCGGCGTCGAGAATCCGCGATCGGGTCGAGTCGTCGACCGCTGGCTCCATCCGTGCCGCCATCGCTCTGCTCCGCTCCCCACATCGTCCAGCCGACCGCCACCGTAGCGGCGCGGACAGACCGGTTCAGGGAACGCCGGCGCTCACCCAGGCACGCAGTGGAGCAGCTCCAGTACGACTGTACAAGTGCTGTGCTACCGTACAGTTGTCGACGATCAAGGGGGGATCCGTGACCACGACACCGGTATCACCTGATGAGGCAACCGCGCGTTACGACCGCGCCGAGTTCTACGTCGGCGACCCGAACGAGCACTTCGCCCACCTCCGTCGCCACGACCCGGTGCACTGGTACGCGGAGGGACCCTTCTGGGTGATCACGAAGTACGAGGACATCCGCTTCGTCTCGAAGCATCCGGAACTGTTCTCGTCGTCGGAGATCGCCATCCTCGGGGACATCATCAAGATCCGCGAGGGCATGGAGCGCCCGCCGCGCACGTCGGTCATGCTCCTGGATCCGCCGGATCATCTCGAGCACCGCAAGGTCCTGAACCGCGAGCTCACACCAGCGCGGGTCAACGAGATCGACGGTCCAGTGCGCGCGGTGATCCGAGAAGCACTCGACGGGCTGCCCGACGGCACCTTCGACGCAGTCGAACTCCTCGCGGAACCAATTCCCGTGAACGTCTTCGCGAGTCTGCTCGGCGTCCCGCGCAAGGACTGGCGCAGGATCCTCTACTGGGCGACCATGATCACGGCGTCCGGAGGCGGCACCGCAAGTCAAGAGGAGATGGCCGCGGTGTACGCCGAGGTGGTCCCCTACCTCGAGCAACTGCTCGAGGCGCGACGGGCAGTCCCGGATCACGATTTCCTGACGCTCATCGCCGGCGCCACGGTCTATGGCAAGCCGCTCACCCCGACCGAGGTGGTGTGGTGGGCGATCTCGTTGCTCGCCGCGGGGAGCGAGACCACGCAGAGCCTGATCGCCGGTCTGGTCTGGGCGTTCACGCAGCATCCCGAGCAGGCACGCCGGATCCTGGCTGACCCGGACCTCGCCACCGCGGCGGTCGAAGAGACCTTGCGCTGGTGGACTCCAGTCGTGAGCATGGCTCGCCAGGCAACCGAAGACGTCGAGCTGCGAGGGAAGACGATCCGCGCCGGCGATGCCGTCCTCCTCGCCTACGGGTCCGGGAACCGAGACGAAGAGGAATGGGGTGACGACGCCGACGAGTGGAACATCGACCGTCCCGCCCTCACTCGCCATCTTGCGTTCGGGTTCGCGGAGCACTTCTGCATGGGCGCGCACCTGGCCCGACGCGAAGTGCGGATCCTCGTCGAGGAACTGGCGCAGCGTGCGTCTGGCATCGAGCTCGCTGGAACTCCCGAACGACGGGACTCCACGATCGTCGCGACGTTCGAGCACCTGCCGGTGCGACTCAGCTGACCACGCAAGGCTGGGATGACTATCGGAGCGATGCGTTCGCCTCGCTTCGCAACTGCTCGCGGAGCTCCTGCTTCTTGATCTTCCCGGACGGCGTACGCGGGAACTGATCGACCGACCTCAGTTCCTCGGGCCACTTCTGTCGTGCGACACCGGCGGCGTCGAAGTACTCGCGCACCTCGTCGAGCGACGGCACCGGGTTGCCCGGCCGAGGAGCCACGAACGCGCAGCAGTGCTCGCCGAGTCGAGCGTCGGGCGCCGCCACGACCGCCACCTCGGACACGCCCGGCATGCTCAGCAGGATCTCCTCCACCTCGCTGGCGCTCACGTTCTCGCCACCGCGGATGATGATGTCCTTCTTGCGGTCGGCGATCGTGATGTAACCGTGATCGTCTCGCACGGCGAGGTCTTCGCTGTGGTACCACCCGTCGGCGTCGATGGCTTGGGCTGTCAGCGCGGCGTCGACGTACCCGAAGAAGAGTTCCGCGCCACGGCTGAGGATCTCACCAACGGTGCCGTCGGGAACGTCGCGGCCCTCTTCGTCGACGAGGCGGACCTCGCAACCTTGGAGGGGTCTGCCTTCGGTGTACTTCCGGTGCTCGGGTGTGTCGGTGCGAACCGCGCCGATCGACGTCGGGTGCTCGGTAGAACCGTACGAACGGACTGCGACGACACCGAGCGCTTCTGCGCGGTCGCACACCGCGCCCGGTACCGGCGATCCTCCCAGGCCGACGCTCTCGATCAGCGCCGCGTGGTGCGACGTGAATCCCGGCGCGTCGAAGAGGCTGGTGAGGAAGAAGGTGGCGCCGCTGCCCGATGAAAGCCCCGCTTCCGCCATGATGGCGAGCACTCGATCGGGCTCCCACCGGTCGACGAGGTGCGACGGTTCGTGGCGCATGAGCGGGAGCACTGCTCCCCCGATCATCCCCATCGCGTGCGCGAGCGGCGCACCGGTCAGCAGGGGACGCGACGCCCCGACGTCGTAGTCCTTCATCTGGAGCGCCTCGGCAACGAACGAGTTCGCGACGTGGACGACCCCTTTCGGGTCGGACGTGGTCCCCGACGTGTATCCCACGATCGCCGGTGCCATCGGGTCGACCGAAGGCAGCTCGCCAAGGGGTGCCTCTTCAACGATCGCCGCGAAGCCCTCGACCCACGAAGCGCTGCCCTCGCCGACGAGCACGACGTGTTCGAGCGTCGCGACTTCCGAGCGAAAGCCGTCGAGCGCATCGAGGTAACACGACGACCCGAACGAGGCGGTGGTGAGGTGCAACTTCGCGCCGAGCTGCTCGAGGATGAACTGCAGCTCCTTCGGCCCGTAGAAGTGGACGACCGGGACCACGATGGCGCCTGCCATAGCCGCGCCGAACAGCGCGACCATTGCCTCGACTCGATTCGGGAGTTGGTAGGTAACGACGTCGCCGGTACGTATCCCACGTGGCGCGCAGCCCAGCAGCGAAGCGTCGCGCTTCGCGGTGCACCTCGCCGAACGTTCCCCGGTACGGCGCGGTCTCGGACCAGAAGCGGACCTCCAAGTCGGCGCCGCGATCGAGCTGCATGTCGAAGAACTCGCCGAGCGAACGATCGAGCCACAGCGCGTCAGCGCGGTAGTGCTCCTGGAGTTCCGCGCTCGGGGCACGCAGCGCGAGGTCGAGTGACATGACGGGCCTTTCGCGTTCTCGCCGAGAGCCGCTCAGCGCACCAGCTCGACTGGGAACCGGTCGTAGGTGTGGATCAGGGTCGATGAGCGCAGCTCACCCTCACCGACCCGGTCGAGTCGCCGTCCACGGGCGGCGAGTTCCTCGAGCAGGATGCGGGCCTCGCGCCGCGCCAGGTGGGCACCCATGCAGAAGTGCTCCCCGATACCGAATCCGAGCTGGCCCGAAGCGTCGGGCCGGTCGACTCGGAAGTCCTCCGCATCGTCACCCCAGCGTTCCTCGTCGCGATTGGCGGACGAGTACAGGAGGAGCACCCCGTCGCCTTTGCGGATCACCTTGTCGCGTAGCGGGATGTCCTGCGTCGCTTCGCGGGCCATGCTCATCACCGGCGTCCACCACCGCATCGTCTCCTCGACGATGGAGCCCGCGAGCGCGGGATCCGCGAAGAGCCGGGCCGACTGGTCCTGGACTTCCGTGAGGACATGACCCAGACCGCCGATGAGACTCTGAGTGGTCTCGCTGCCCGCCGCCAGCAGGGTCGTCGCGTACCCGATGATCTCCCCTTCGTTGAGCGGGCGGCCGTCGTACTCCGCTTGCGTCAACAGTGACAGCAGATCGTCGGTCGGGTCGGCTCGCCGAGCCATGGTCAGTTCCCACAGATACGGCCCGACCACGTTCATGACGAGGTCGATGTCGTCTTGGGTGCCCTGCCCCGACCCGAGGTTCGTGATGATGGTCGCCCACTCGACGACCTGGTGCCATTCGCTGGCGGGGATGCCGAGCAGCTTCGAGAACACGAACACCGGCACCGGCTCCGCGACCTGCTCGATCATGTCGAACTCGCCGTCGGGAAGCCCCTGCACGAGTTCACGGATCACCGTGCGCACGTGATCGTCGAGTGCGCCGACTTCCTTCGGCGTGAAGCGGTGGCTCACCACCTTGCGGTACGGACCGTGCTCCGGCGGGTCCATGAACATCACGGCCGGGCTCTCCTGCATCGGCGGCTTCGGAACCCCGTTCCGACGGTCGACGAGCCCCGAGATGATCGCGATCTCCTTCGACGAGAACAGCAGCGGGTGCGTGGAGATGTACTTGATGTCGTCGTACTTGGTGATGACCCAGAACTGACCCTCGTCATACCAGTGCACCGGATCCTCGGCCCTCAGACGCCGGTACGTCGCGTGGGGGTCGCCGAGATAGAAGCCGGGTTCGTCGAACCGTTCAGCGAGTCGCTCCATGGTGGGAGACATTAGGACGCTGATTGTCTCAATGCCACCACAGGCGACAGGACAACACCGCCCACGAAGGGCTAGGTTGTCTTCTACACAACTGGACAGTGAACGTACATGTGCTCGGTCGCAGATCGCGGCCGGGTCTCGATCGGGGGGAACCGGGTGAGAGTGACGAGTAGGAACGGGATACGGGCGAAGGTGGTGATCTGCGCCGTCACCGCGACGGCTCTGGTGATCGGCGCCGTGGGCGTAGCCGGTGCGCGCATGACGCCTCACGCGCAGATGCCGGGATTCGATGGCAAGACGATCAAGGTGTCGGGATTGGGGTTCGCCACGAACTTCGCCGATTCGTCGGTCGGCGCCGAGGCTCGGTTCAAGGCGGCAAACGACGGCAACGAGTTGAAGGGCGTGAAGATCGAGTACGGCGGGTTCGCCGACGACAAGAGCGACGTCGCCACGTCGATCGGTGAAGCGCGTCGGCTGGTCGAGCAGGAGGGCGTGTTCGCCATCGTGCCGATGGTGACCGCCACCGGGCCGGGCGACTACATGACCCAGAAGAAGGTGCCGTACTTCGGTTGGGGATTCGACAAGGGCTACTGCGGAACAGGCGACACGGGTTACGGCTTTGGATTCAGCGGATGCGTGTTGCCGCCGGACCCGAAGAAGGTTCCCGACTTCAGCGCCGGCAACCCGTACAAGTACATGACCGAAGTGAAGAAGATCAAGAACCCGACGATCGCCGGGATCGGCACGGACTCCAGCGTGGGGACCGACTCGATGAAGTCGTTCATCGCGCAGGCCACGGGGAGCGGGCTGAAGGTCGTGTGGGCCAAGAGCATTCTCCCGGCGCCACCGGCCGTCGTCGGCGACTACTCGCCGTACGTGCAGCAGATCCTCGACTCGAACGGCGGGAACGGCCCGGACGCGATGTGGATCGCGGCAGGCCTCACCGACGCCCTCAACCTGCCGAAAGCGCTCCGTGCGGCAGGGTACAAGGGCCTCATCATGAGCGCCTACTACTCCGACGCGCTGATCAAGCCGCTCGAGGACACCTACGTGATGACGTCGTTCGCGCCGTTCGAGCAGCACTCCGCGGGCACCGACAAGATGGTGGCCGACATCAAGGCGTTCAAGCCTGATGCCAAGCCCTCACCCACGATGGCTGCCGGCTATTTCGCCGCCGACTTCTTCATCAAGGCGGTGCAGAAAGCGGGCACCAAGAACCTCACCCGCGAGTCGTTGCAGAAGGCTGCGGCCCACATGACCTACCAGATCAAGGGCACCGTCGGGACCTGACGGAGTACCCGAAGGCATTCCAGGCGCTCAACACCTACTGCGCAGCAATGCTCTACGACAACGGAGGAACGACCTTCGAAATCGCCGAGCCCTTCAGCTGCACCAACCACTTCACCAAGGTGAAGGGGGACGTTTCAGCAGTCGGGTGAGCGCGGTCGGGGGTGGCGGGCCATCTTCGGTCGTCCGCCACCCCAGTCGCTTCAAGCGTGGCGAGGCTGCATGCCGACGTCGTGAGCAAATCCCTCGGCACGATCCAGGAACTCGGCCCTCGACTGGACTTCCCCTTGCCCTGGGTGCGAGAACATCACTCCTGCGCAGGTGACCCCGAGTCGCATGAGCTCCGCGATCTGATCGACGTATGCCGTCGCGTCGAACGCCGGAGTGCCGTACGGGGCAATGCCCATAGGCCCGAACATCACGTCGGACGGCATCCGCCGACCGAGTCGGTCCGCCTCCTCGCGGATGGTGTCGAGCATCCGCGACAGGTCATCGAGCGACTCGAGTGGCGCCGATCGTACGGCCTTCGCGAACTTCTTCGGTGCCGGCATCGGGATCCACCCGTCGCCGCGCTCAGCCACTCGCCGCAGCGCGCGCCGTGAGTTGCCACCAATCCAGATCGGCGGGTGTGGGAACTGCACAGGAGTGGGCAGTGCGACGTGGCCGTGCGCTTCGAATCCAGGACCCGCGGCATCGACGATGTCGCCGCTCCAGACCTGTTTCATGAGGTCGATCGCCTCGTCCAAGCGCTCGTTGCGTGCGTCGAAGTCACTGCCGAGCGCTCGGAACTCGGGTTCGAGGTAGCCCGCGCCGGTTCCGAGGATGCACGCGACCACCCGACACCGAATCGAGCGATGCGATCGCCTTGGCCGCGAGGAACGGGTTCCGGTATCCCAGGATGTAGAGGTTCGTCATGAGCCGCAACGTGGTCGACGCCGCGGCGGCGACTGCGAGTGCCACCGTCGGCTCAAGCGCATGGTGTCCACCGGTTCGGATGAACGCGTCGGGGGGCATCGGGTGGTCGGTGACGAACACGCCGTCGTAACCGAGCGATTCGACCGCACCAACCATCTCGGTGATTGCCTCGACCGTGCCGAACTCCTCACGTCGACTGACATCGTCGGTCGGGAGACCGAGTAGATACCGCACGCTCCTCCTCGAGTGTCGCTGCATCGCGTCAGGCACGCTCCGCACCATATCTGTACGATGGTACAGCTATCGTATGATTGACCACTCTCACCAGTGTTCGAGGAGGATCAACATGGCGTCACACGATCTCGATTTCCCGGTGTTCGATGCCGACAACCACATGTACGAGACGACGGACGCGCTCACGAAGTCTCGCCGATCCCCTGTCGTACGTCGACGACCTCGCAGGCCTTCCTGGAAATGACGTCGCGAAGATCATGGGCGCGAACCTGGCGCGCCTGATGAACGTCGGCGTACCTACCGGCTGATCACGCTACGAGCAGGCCCAGATGCCGACGAGATCGTCGGTGGTGCAGATCTTCGCGACCATCGCGAGTGTGTTCTTTACGATGATCTCCGTGTAGTCGAGTGGAAAGCCCACGATCGCGTCACGAGGGATCACGACTTCGAACCCGAGGTTGACGCAGTCGATCGCCACGTTCGGGATCCCGAGGTTCGCCGACACACCGACCGCGATTACGGTCTTGACTCCGAGGTTCCGGAGGATCGTCGGCACTTCGGTACCGATGATCGGGGACACCTGGACCGTGCGGACCGAGACGATGTCGGTATCGGCGGTGTCGATACCGTCGACGACTTCCATTCCACGCGGGTCCCAGACTGCGGTACCACCACCGCGCTTTCCGGCGCGCAGGATCGGTGCGTTGTCGGCTGACGCCGGGTTGTTCGGTCGCCCCTCCGCGATGCAGTGCAGGATCGAGCAGCCGGCGTCGCGCCCGGCCGTGACGATCCGGGCGACCTTCTCCACGAGACCGATCTCGCGTGCCGCGTCGGGGAGCACCCCTTGGCCGAGGTCTCCGATGATCCCGCGCTGACACTCTTGTGTGAGCACGATGGTCGTGCTCGGCTCGACGAGTTCTGAGAGTTCCACCATGGGTCTCGAGGCTCCCGGCGATCAGTGTTCGGCGCGTACGGATGACTTCTCGGCGAGCACCGTCGGCAGCGCGTCACGCCACGAAGGGACGCCATCTTCGGGCAACGCCGCGGGCATCTTGTCCTCGTGGATCGCCGCCCAGTCCGCGTGGTTGAGCTGGTGGAGCGAGAAACATGCCGCCAGCGCGTTCTGGAACCCCATGTTGTCGACGGTCTGGTTCACCGACTCCTTGATGAGCAAGGCGGTCATCGTGGGCAGGGCCGCGATGCGACGTGCGAGCTCGAGGGTCTGCTCGGCGAGCGCATCGGCCGGGAACACCTTGCTCACCATGCCGAGCCGGTGAGCTTCGTCGGCGTCGAGTCCGTCTCCCGTCAACAGCAACTCCTTGGCCTTCCGCGGACCGAACTCCCAGGGATGGCCGAAGTACTCGACCCCGCACATCCCGAGACGAGTACCGACGACGTCTGCGAACACGGTTCCCTCGGCTGCGACGATCAGGTCGCATGCCCACATCAGCATCAGCCCAGCCGCGTAGACCGGTCCGTGCACCTGCGCGATGGTGATCTTGCGGAGGTTGCGCCACCGCTTCGTGTTCTCGAAGAAGTAGTGCCACTCTTGGAGCATCTGGTTCTCGGGGCCTTGACGGGTCCCGCCGTTGATCGAGTAGGTGGGATGCGCATTCGGCATTCCGGGCCACTCCTCCGCGGGCTCCTTTCGAGCCCAGGTCGTGACCGGACGAGAACATCGTGCCTGCACCTCCGAGGATGACGACACGGACTTCGTCGTCGGCCTCAGCTTCCAGGAACGCTTCGTCGAGTTCGACGAGCAACCCACGGCTCTGCGCATTGCGGCTCTCGACTCGGTTCAGCATGATGCGGGCAATGCGACCGTCGTCGAAGGTCTCGTAGCTGACGTACTGGTATGACGACATGTCGGTTCAGTTCCTCCAGAGATGAGACGGGAACACGCGGTGCGTTCCGGGATTCTTCAGCGAAGAACACTCCACGCTTCTTCGGCGTAGGCCTCCATCCCCGCGAACACGTCTCGGTTGCGCGTCCACGGCATGACGAGGGCACGGTGCACACCCAGCTCCGCCATGCCCGCGAGGAACGCCGGTTCAGGACGACTCTCGAGGACGGTCACCTGAAACGGCCGGCTCACACCGAACTCTTCGCGCAACTCGTCGATGCGTCGCATCAACGCCGCGATCTCCGCGAGGTCCTGCGCGCCTCCACCCGACAGCCATCCATCCCCGAAGCGCACGGCACGTCGAAGCGCGGCGTCCGAGTATCCCCCGAAGAGGATCGGCGGATGGGGCGACGCCACCGGCTTCGGTTCGAAGTACAACGGTGCGAAGTCGAAGTGTTTCCCGTGATACTCGGCTTCACGCTCCGTCCACAGCACCCTCATCGCTTCGACACACTCCTCCAACCGCGAGAAGCGGGTTCGTGGATCGATACCCAATGCGGCGAACTCTTCGCCGAGCCAACCCGCGCCGATGCCCACGATCGTTCGTCCGCCCGAGAGAACGTCGAGAGTGGTGATCGCGCGGGCGGCGACGATCGGGTGTCGTAGAGCCAGGACGTAGATCGCGGTGCCCAGCTTGATCGACGTTGTGACCTGCGCGACCTGGGTCAACGCAATCCACGGATCGAACAGGGGCGTGTCGAGCGGATACGGGAACACTCCGTCAGGAGACCCTGGATACGGCGAGTCGAACGAGACAGGGAACGTCACGTGGTCCGGCGCGAACACCGACTCGTAGCCCAACTCCTCTGCTCGCACAGCGAAGTCAGGCATCCGGTCGGGCCGCACGCTGAACAAGCTCAAGCCGACTTCCACGTGTGGACCCCCGTCCGGGCCGCCGTACCTCGCCGTCCCGGGAGTGCAAGTGCACACGGAATGTATCATCGTACGTTCTGGCACCACCACCCGATCCGCTGGTCGAGCCCCACGTCGAAACGAGGCACGACATGAGCACGCGATGGGACTTCGACCTCTTCATCGACGGGGCGTGGGATCCGGGTGAAGCCGGCGCCGCGCCGATCGAAGTCCTCAACCCCGCGACGGAAGCCGTGATCGGTTCGGTTCCTGACGCGACGATCAAGGATGCGGCTCGCGCAATCGCAGCAGCTCGCACCGCGTTCGATGAGGGCCCGTGGCCGTGGATGAAGCCTTCGGAACGCGCGGCCGCGCTTCGCCGCATGGGTGAAGCGCTCACGGCTCGCGCCGCCGAGTTACGCGAGCTCGTGGTCGCCGAGACCGGGACCGTTGGCGTCCTGACCGATGCGGTGCAGGCGAGCGGTGCGATCGGGATGTTCGCGTCGAACGCGGCGCTCGCGGAACAGGGCTTCGAGTGGATGGAGGTCGATCCCCCGACCATCGGCCCGAACGGTATGGCCGGACGCGCCGTCCTCCGCGAGCCGGTGGGCGTGGTCGGCGCGATCACGCCGTTCAACTATCCATTCATGCTCAACGTGCTCAAGAGCGCACCCGCGCTCGCTGCTGGTTGCACGGTCGTGTTGAAGCCGCACCCGTGGACACCGCTGGACGCATTCTTCATCGCGCAAGCTGCGTTCGATGCGGAACTCCCACCGGGCGTGTTCAACGTGATCACCGGCCACGCCGAAGTCGGACGGGAGCTCACGACGAATCCGCTCGTCGACATGATCACGATGACCGGATCGACCGCGACGGGCAAGAGCATCATGGCCGCCGGTGCCGGCACGATGAAGCGACTCCATCTGGAGCTCGGCGGCAAGTCAGCACATGTGGTGCTCGACGATGCCGGCGAGGACTACGCGCGCTCCATCGGGTTCGGCGAGGTCCTGATGCACTGCGGCCAAGGTTGTGTTCTCAAAACGCGGCTGCTCCTCCCCGAGCATCTGCTCGACGCATACCGCGCCGGCGTGGAGGAAGCGCGCGCCCACATCAGGATCGGCGACCCGACCGACGCGGCGACCACGCTCGGACCGCTGATCCGGGAGCAGCAGCGCGCCAAGGTGGAGGCGTTGGTCGCCGCCGGCATCGAGGAAGGCGCCGAACTCGTGTGCGGCGGGGTTCGCCCTGACGGCATCGATCGAGGCTTCTTCTACGAACCGACGGTCCTGATCGGCACGAACGACATGCGCGTGGCGCAGGAAGAGATCTTCGGCCCCGTCCTCACCGTGATCCCCTACTCGGGAACCGATGCCGACGCGGTGCGCCTGGCCAACGATTCGATCTACGGATTGGGCGGCCACGTCGTGGCCGCGAGCACCGCTCGTGCCTTCAACGTAGCCCGCCGGATTCGCGCTGGGCTGATGAGCGCCGAGGGCGTCAGCGGTCCGACAGCGGGGAACCCCGGCCCGGGGAATGGTCAGGGGCCGGGGTGGGGTTCGACTCCGGCAGGCATCGGTCAGTCAGGCGCGTTCGGAGGCTTCAAGCAGAGTGGCATCGGCCGCGAGTGGGGTCACCTCGGGTTCGAGGAGTTCACCGAGGTGAAGAATCTCCGCTGGAGCTGACGATTCGATCAGCCGGTGATCGTCGCGATGAGTGTGCCGACAGGGTAGGTCTCGCCGGCTTCGACCTTCCAGGACACGACGCCCGACCAAGGCGCGTCGATGGCCATCTCGACCTTGTCGGTCTCGAGTTCGTACAGCGGATCGCCCTCGGACACAGTCTCACCATCCGCGACGAGGATCTTGGCCAGCACTGCTTCCGTGATCGCGTCGCCAGGTTTGGGGATGCGTACCTCGTTCACTTGAGTCCTCGGATTGCGTCGACAAGTTCGATCGCGCCGGGGCGACATGCAGCCTCGAGCGCCGCGGAACGCGGCACCGGTGTGAACGATGCCGCGACCCGCGCGATCGGTGCTTCCAGCTCACCGAACAGCTCCTCGCCGACCGCGGCGGCGATCTCTGCGCCGGGGCCGCACGAGCGGACGGATTCGTGCGCCACCACGAGCCGCTTCGTCTTCGCGACCGACTCGAGCACCGTCGTGATGTCGAGCGGCACCAACGAGCGGAGATCGATCACTTCGACGGACGTGCCCTCGGCGGCGAGTTCTTCAGCGGCGTTCAGTGCGTCGTGAACCATCGGGCCGTACGAGACGATCGTGACGTCGCTTCCTTCGCGCTTGCGGTCGGCGCGACCGAGCGGCAATGCGAAGTCGGCGAGCGGTACTGGGAACTGTCCACCCCCGAAGAACAGCTTCATCGACTCGACGAACAGGCACGGGTCGTCGTCGTCGAGACAAGCGTTCAGGAGACCGACGGCATCGGCTGAGGTGCTCGGCCACACGACCTTGATGCCCGGCACATGCATCGCGAGCGCTTCGAAGGCCTGGGAGTGTTGCGGTCCGCCGCCGGCGCCCACGGCAGTGCGGATCACCATCGGCGCGTGTTGACGTCCGCCCGACAGGTAGCGAACCTTCGCTGCGTGGTTGGCGATCTGGTCGAACGCGACACCGAGGAAGTCCATGAACATGAGTTCAGCGACCGGGCGCATGCCCGCGAGTGAGGCGCCCAGCGCCGCGCCGATGATCGACGTTTCCGCAATCGGCGTGTCGCGCACACGATCGGTGCCGTGCTTGGTGGACAACCCGAGCGTGACTTTGAACACGCCGCCGGCAGGATCGGCGATGTCTTCGCCGAGCAGGATGACCCGATCGTCGCGTGCGAGCGCGCGGTCGAGGGTCCGGTTCACGGCTTGCACGAGCCCGATCGTTTCCGTGTCACCTTCGGGGACGGCAACCGGGTCGGTGCGTGGCGCTCGTGAGGGGTCGTGGGACACGCCGGCAAACACGTCGATCTCGAGTTCACCGAGGTCGGTGGCGGCGCTGTTCTTCGCGAACGTGAACGCCTCTTCGATCTCCACGCGTAACTCGGCGTCGATCGCGTCGAGTTCCTCGGGCGTGGCGACCCCTTCGTCGATGAGCCGCGTCCGGAATCGTTCGAACGGTGCGCCGGCCCTGGCGGCGGCGAGCTCGTCCGTGGGGACGTAGTCCATGGGGTCGCCGAAGTAGTGACCCTGCAACCGATATGCGACTGCCTCGACGAATGTCGGGCCTTCGCCGTTGCGGGCCCGCGCCGCGGCGTCAGCCACCGCGTCGTGTACGAGCACTGGGTCGTTGCCGTCGACCGTGACCCCTCGCATCCCGTATCCCGCGGCGCGGTCGGCGAGATGCTCTGACTTGGTGTAGCCGGCCATGGGTGTGCACTCGGCCCAGGCGTTGTTCTCGCAGAAGAAGATGACGGGCAGGTTCCACACCGCGGCGAGGTTCATCGCTTCGTGGACGAACCCGATGCTCGTGGCGCCGTCACCGAAGCTGACCAGGACGACCCTGGGCTCGTTCCGAAGCGATGCCGCGAGAGCGAGACCGTTCGCGATCGGCGGTCCCGCGCCGACGATGCCGGTCGTCCACATGATCCCGACGGATGGCTCGCTCACGCCCATTGCACCGGCCTTGCCCTTCGACAGTCCGGTCGGGTTGCCGATGAGCTCAGCGAAATAGGGCCCGAGTGTCACTCCCTTGGCGACGACGTCGGCGAGGCCGCGGTAGGTGGCGATGAGTTGGTCTTCCGGTTCGAGCGCGACGGCGGCACCGGCCGACATCGCCTCGTGGCCTTCGATCGGCCAGTAGTTGAACCCGACCTCGCCCGACGACAGTCCCTTGCGGACTCGGGCTTCACAACCGTGGATCTTGCTCATCGCGCGGTACAGGGCGAGCCCCTTGTCGCGTTCGATCACGCTCTCGACGTCGCTCATGCCACTCCTCTGGGGCGCTCAGACCAGTTCGAACATCTCGTAGTGCAGTTGCGTACCGTCGAACGTGCTCTTCCCGACCGCCTGGATCCGCGTGAGCCACGCGTATCGTTCGTCGCTGGTCTCGAAGAGTGGCGCCGAGTACGACGTACCGGTCGCGGCGTCGCCACGACCCTGATAGGCGACCAGTACGACTGCGCCGTCGTCGGTCTGCAGTGTCAGGCGGACGTCGATGCAGATCCTGCCGTCGGGTTCGATGGTCGCCCAGTCAGCCGCGGCCGAGCCGAGTAGCGACGCGCGGAACCGTTCGCCTTCGTACCGAGCGGATGCGATCTCGCTCACGAGCCGAGTCCCGAGCGGACCGCTCGACACCGTCGCCGTGTCACCGAGTTCATAGGTCGCGCGACAGAGCGGGCGCAGTTCGACTGCGAACGCGTCACCCATGGTCGACACCGAACAGGAAGCGATCCGCGACGCGATGAGCGTTCATGATCGTGCTCTCCTGAACGTGATTGAGCCAGAGGCCGTCGAACCCCTCGGAGTGCATCCCGGCCTGGATGTCGGGGATGTTCTTAAGGTCCTGTGCCAGGAACGGGCCCAAGTCGGCTTCGCGCCAGTTCGGGAAGTGCTCCCAGTGCGTGTCCGGGGCTTCGCCCGGCGCGAAGTGCTCCAAGGAGAACGCCTCCCAGATGCACGAGTCAGGGCTGTCACCATCGGGGCGCATGCGGTAGCCCAAGGTTGAGCCCTTCTCCACCAGGATCACCATCGTCGGGAACACGTGGTAGTCGCCGTTGCCGACGAAGTACTGCTCGAGTTCCATCTTCGGGTAGTCGACGCCATCGGCGAGGGCCAGCTCCTCGCAGAGCTCGAGAAACGGCACGATCGGCGGGACTCCGGCCGGAATCTCCATCGTCGCGAGCTGCGCAGCTGCACGCGCGTCACGTTCGGTGTACATCGATCCGACGGACGTCGAGATGTAGCGGGTCATGTTCGCGTAGATGTCGGGTCGACTCATCGTGTCGACCCAGTCGCGATTGCGCTCGTCCTGCTCGGTGCGCTCGCCGTACTTCGAGACGGCGTGGTTGCGATACGCGAACGTGGGGGCGAAAGGAGCACGTGGGTACTCCTCGATCAGAGCGGGTCGTGACGACGGCTCGAGCCCTTCGAAGGGACGCAGCACCTGAGGGTGGGTCCCCGGCGTGTGGTAACCCTCGATGAAGGCGTCGATCACCGTCTTCCAGTTCGCCGGCACGACGACACGCTTACGCCACCGGTACCGCATGTCCTCGAGGCGGAACGGGCCCAAGTAAGGTGGGCAGCGGGTCGAGCCACTCCAGGAGCGGTTCGGGATCGGCCCCCGGGTTCACGAAGACCCAGCCGCCCCAGGTGTCGACGTGGACCGGTTGCAGCGCCCAGTCCTCCTGCGGCCGGTCCTCGAACTCCTCCGGGCAGTGCACGAAGGTGCATTCGCCGTCGAGCGCGTAGCGGAAGCCATGGAAGCGGCAACGGAACTCCTCGACGCGTCCCGCACCCCCAATGATCTTCATCCCCCGATGACGGCACGCGTTGTGCATCGCGCGCAGTGACCCGTCCGCTTGGCGAACGACGAGGATGGACTGGTCGCCGATGGTGTACTCGTGGAACGCGCCCGCATCGACGAGATCTTCTTCACGACACGCCATTTGCCACGTCTGCGTGAACAGTCGCTCGTGTTCGAGGCGAGCGAAGTCGGAATCGACGTAGCGACCCTTCGGCACGAAGTTGTCCCCGAGGGCCCACCGCTCCGGAACAACGCCCGTCGATGACCCCGAGATCGAGTCCGTTCCCATCACTCCCCCAGTCGTGAACGTGTCACAGCAGCGACAGAACGCTAACACAACATCTGTTCTGTCGTACAGCGCCAACTCGGTGAGTGTCGGCCCCCGGGAGACTGTACTTCTGTACAACTGCTGTCTTACAGTGCCGATATGAGCATCGTTCCTCTCGACCTCGTCCTGATCAGCATCGATGACCACACCGTCGAGCCGCCCGACATGTTCGAGGGCAGAGTGCCGGCGCGCTATCGCGACGACGCTCCCCGTGTGGTCGTCGACGACGCCGGCGACTCTGCCTGGGTCTACGCGGGTGCGCGGCTTCCGAACATCGGTCTCAACGCCGTTGCCGGGCGCCCGAACGACGAATGGGGCTTCGAACCGTCGCGCTTCGAAGACATGCGTCGTGGTTGCTACGACATCCATGAGCGCGTGGCCGACATGGACGTTGCGGGCGTGCTCGCTTCGCTGTGCTTCCCATCGTTCCCGACCATCTCCGGCGCACTGTTCACGACGCGCGGCGAGCCAGAGATCTCCGAGGTTATGGTCCGTGCATACAACGACTGGCACCTTGAAGACTGGTGTGGCGCATACCCCGACCGCTTCATCCCGCTGGGGATCCTGCCGCTCTGGGACCCACAGCTCGCAGCTGCCGAGGTGCGGCGCCTGGCAGCCAACGGTTGCCGGGCGATCACGGTGCCGCAGCACATCGGCACCTACGGCGGGCCGCCGTGGCAGGACCCTCATTGGGATCCGCTCTGGGCTGCGTGCAGCGACGAGGACTCGGTGGTGAACATCCACATCGGTACCGGCGGCGGCGCGCCGGTGCCCTCCGACATGACCAACTACCTGACCTTCAACGCGATCGTCGCCATCGACACCGTGCGCTTCGCGTCCGACCTGCTGTTCTCGCGGGTCATCCAGGAGTTCCCGACGCTGACGTTCGCGCTCTCCGAAGGCGGCATCGGCTGGATCCCCTTCATCCTCGAGCGACTCGAGGACACCTACGCCCGTCAAAGAGCATGGACCGGCGACGACCTGGGCAACGGGCTGAGTCCCACTGACGTGTTCCGTCGCAACTTCCTCGCGTGCTTCATCCGTGACCGCATCGGCGTGGGCCTCCGAAACGAGATCGGCATCGAGACGATCTGCTGGGAGATGGACTACCCGCACTCGGACAGCTCCTGGCCCGACGCCGCCGAACAGCTCGCCGCGCAGCTCGAGGGGTGCGACCGGACAGAGGTCGACGCGATCTGTTGGCAGAACGCGGCCAAGCGGTTCCACTACGACGGAGTCGAGCGCCTCGGACGCGACGCGTGCACCGTGGGCGCGCTTCGTGAGCGGGTCAGCGGGCGAGACCTCTCGGCGCCGAAGGTTGCCGCCGGCCGCGCACCAAAGCCGGGTGCCAAACCCATCACGTTCGGCGACATGAAGGTTCGCATGGGCGCCGTGATGACCGGCGGAAAATGACGCCAGGGACCTGGGAGCCTGCGACGCTCGCGGAGCGCGTCGACCGTCTGGAGTCGATCGACGCGATTCGCCAACTCCCCCACCGCTACGCGCTTGCCCTCGACTCGCGCGACATTTCCATGCTCGTGACCTTGTTCGTGCCCGATGTTCGCGTCGGTCCCGAAGAAGCCGGGCGCGAGGCGCTCTCAGAGTGGTTCGTGGACGCCATGGCCAAGGTGCGCACGACCGTGCACGTCGTCGCCAACCACATCATCGACTTCGACAGTCCCGACAGAGCACATGGCGTCGTCTACTGCCGCGACGAAGTCGAATACCCCGACACTGGAGAGTGGAAGGTCGGGATGTTGCAGTACCACGACACGTATCGCCGCACCGATGGGGTGTGGGGCTTCGAACGGAGGAAGTTCCATCGCTGGTATCAGGTGGACGCTCTGGAACGACCCACTCCCGGCGCAGGCATGGAACCCGAACTCGATCCGATCACCACGATCCAACTTCCCGAAGCCTTTCCGACGTGGGCGCCGTTCTGGGAGTTGGTGGCGACGCGCTGAGGAACCAGTTGTCATCGTCCTCGGCACGGCGGCGACTCGGAGTGACTGAGCACGTTCTGCAAGGTGGAACGATCGAAGCCGACATCACACTCGCCTCGCGCGCCGGTGTCAGCGGTCTCAGCGTCCTCCGGAGCGAGGTGGCGCGCGTCGGCGCCTCGACGGTTCGCCAGCGCCTCGACGACGTCGGGCTCTCCGCAAGCAGCGTGATGGCCATCGGTGACATCGCAGGCACCCGGGAACCCGACCCCGAGCGCACCGCCTGGGCGCTCGAGGCCGCGAATCAGATCGGCGCGCAGCACCTCCTCGTGTACACCGGTCCTCTTGGAACAAGCTCCGTCGCGCACGCCGACGAGCGTTGCCGACACTGGTTCGCCGAGGTACGTCCCCGAAGCCGTGACGCCGGGATCGCGCTGATGCTCGAGCCGATGTTTCCGATGATGCGCCAGGTCACGTACGTGCACACTCTCCGCCACGCGCTCCGCATCGTCGAACCCTTCGACGACGTCAAGGTCGTAGTCGATACCGCGCACCTGTGGTGGGAACCCGACCTCGTCGAGCTCGTCCGCGACAACCTCGAGCGCATTGGGAGCATCCAACTGAGCAACCTGTCCAGCGACGCGTTCGCGAGTCGTACGTTTCGTCGAGCTCGCCTTGGTGAAGGTGTTGTGCCACTCCGCGATCTCGTCCGCGCGTTCGACCGCGCGGGGTTCCGCGGCTGGTACGAGCACGAAGTCATCGCCGACGACGTCGGCGACAAGGCGGCGTTCGTCCGTCAGGAACGTGAGTGGTTCGAGGGCGTGTTCGATTGAGGCCGCGTCACTGCGGCGCGGCGGGCGAATCCAACGCGGCCGCTGACGTGACCTGGTCGTAGTAGCAGCGCTCGCACACCAAGCGGTCCTCGTCGAAGATGAACAGGTTCATCGACATCATGTCGACCGGCCGGCCGGCGTGCTCACCGGTGGTGTGGGTCTCGACGGCGATGCCATCGGTTCCGTGGAACACGGCCGTGGCGGAGAACTGCAGACCGGGCATCGCAGTCCAGTTGGTCGTGAGCATCTCCCTGACCGCTTCGTCGCCGTCGACGATGACACCGATAGGGACGATCTCGTAGCGCGGGTGATGGAACGTCCGCATGGCTCGCTCGAGGTCTTGGGCGTTCTCGGCCGCGACGTGCTCGAGGACCACGTCGAGGCGCCGCTGCTCCAATGCCACGACGATCTTCAGGATCCACGGTATGCACACTAGAACAGTGTCTTGTTGACATGTCACGTCTGCGTGCCACCATGATCCAGCGCGAGACGCCCTGGAGGAGACCCATGACTGACATGCCGATTGGAATCGGGATCATCGGCACGGGCTTCGGGGCGACCGTGGCTGCGCCCGCCTTCGCCTCGGCAGCCGGGGCGTCCGTGACTGCGTTGTGCAGCAGCGATGCCGGCCGCGCCGCCGCGACCGCCGAGTCGCTGGGCGTGCCGTTCGCGACCGACAGCATCGAGACGCTCTGCACACGCCCAGACGTCGACGTCGTGTTCGTCGCGACACCACCGCATCTCCACCGGGGTGCGGTCCTTGCAGCGCTCGACGCCGGCAAGCATGCAGTCTGCGAGAAGCCGTTCGGGCTCGGTCCTGCTGAAGCACTCGAGATGCTCGAGCGTGCCGTCCAACGCGAGCGGTTGCACTTCCTCGACTTCGAGTTTCGGACGCTGCCCGCGCGTCGAGCGTTGGGCTCCAATGATTCGCGGCGGTCAACTCGGCGAGGTACGACACGTCGTCATCACCGGCGATGGTTGCCGGCGGGCGGTTCCCCGTGATGAATCGCGAAGGCTGGTGGCAACAACGCGAGCTTGGCGGCGGATGGCTCGGCGCGATGGGCTCGCACTATGTCGATGCGATTCGAGACTGGTTCGGGGAAGTCCGATCCGTGAGTGCGGTGTTGGAGACACGACGCCAGTACTTGGGCTCGCCCGAACAAGGACCGGCCGTCACCGCGGACGACGGCTTCACCTTCCGCCTCATCACCGAATCTGGCATCGTGTGCACGATGAACAGTGCCAGTACGAGCCGCGTCGAAATCGGGTCGCGAATCGAGGTCTACGGATCACAAGGCACTGCGATACTCGAACAGGACCGCCTCCTGTGGCTCGTAGACGAGCACGGTGAGCTCACGACCCAGTGCGTGGACGATCCAGACGAAGTTTCCTCATCCGAGTCGAGGCCCGTTGGGCGTCTGGGCCGACCAGATCGTGCGAGCCGTACGTACCGGCGAACAGATCGGACCCAGCTTCCTTGATGGCTTGCGTTGTCAAGAGATCCTCGCCGCGGCGCGGGAATCGGACGACGGCGGCGGCGTGATCACGCCGATCGTGAGGAACCTTGCAGACGCCATCGCCGATCGGTGACGACGTCGAAATTCTTCCCAGGTGACTGGACAAAAGAACATCTGCTGCATTACTGTCTCGCCATACCTGTTCGGTCGCCCGCCAGGGCTTGAACCGACACTTCCAAGAGGGGGAGCATGAGAATCCACCACAAGCGTCGTTGGGTCGCGCTCGCGGCCGCGGCGGCGATGACGGCGACGGTGACAGCGTCACTTGCCACGACGAGCGCCGGTGCCCAGAGTGGAACCACGAGAGGTGTGAGCGCGACCGAGATCAAAGTCGCCGGCATGGGCGCGTCGCCACTCTTCTTCACCGAGGCGAACATGGGTGTCGGCGCGCAAGCGCGCTTCGCCCGAGCGAACAAGACCGGCGAGATCCCCGGCAAGCGCAAGATCAATACCGTGGCGTTCGGTGACGACAAGGCCGACCCCGCAACCAGTGTGCAGGAGGAGCGGCGACTGATTCAGCAGGAGGGCGTCTTCGCCATCGTGCCGACCGGAACCGTCTTCGTTCAGAGTGAAGTGCCTGAGCAGACGCACACGCCAGTGCTGGGTTACGGGATCGCGAAGTCGTTCTGCGGCACCAACACGAAGAGCTACTTCTTCGGCTTCAACGGATGCGTTGTCCCGCCGGACCCGAAGACCGCGGGCGACAATGCCGTCGTCTGGGCGGACGCCGCGATCAAGGAAGGCATCGTCGCCAAGGGCGCCAAACCCAAGATCGCGATCATGGGTGACGACAACCCGACCGGCCAGCAGGCAGTGGCGCAGGTCTACGCCGCCGCGGTGGGTAACGGCATGGACGTCGTGTACGCGAAGGCGCCGACGCCCGCGCCGCCTGCCGTCGTCGGCGACTACTCGCCGTATGTGCGTGACGTGCTCGCCACGAACCCCGACATCATCACCACCGTCGGCGTGAGTTCCGACTACATCGGAATCGGCAAGGCGCTCCAGGGCACCGACTTCAAGGGCATGTACGTCGTCCCCGCGGCCGATCCTTCCCTTGCCAAGGCGATCGGACCGTCGTACGCGTGGGGTACGTGGGCGCCTCCGGAATCCGCTTCGACGACGCCAGCGGTCAAGCAGATGCTCGACGACATCGAGGCGTACAAGCCTGGAACGCCAGGCCGGGACGTCTGGTGCAAGCAGGGTTGGCTCGCTGCTGACCAGTTCGTCTCGATCCTTAAGAAGGTCGGGAAGGACCTGACCGCCGAGAAGTTCCAACAGGTGGCCGCCAAGTTCACGTACCAGCAGAAGGGTCTCGTCGGCCCGACGGCGTACCCGAAGAACTGGCAGTACACCGCACCTGCGTGCCACGCGGTGACCAAGACCGACGGGGCCAGCGGGACGTACACCGTCGTCGAGCCTTACTCGTGCTCGGCGAAGCGGTTCCCGATCAAGCCGTACGACGAGATCGTGACGCCGTAGTCAGCAACCTCGCGGGTCTCGGGACAACGTGGTCCCGAGACCGCACCTTCGGACGGAGGAGGATCGGAATACCCCCTGGGCCGATCCTCCTCCGCTCGTCGTCACGGACACTTCACTCCATGCTGGAGGGGATGTCGACGATAGCCGCGGCGGCGTCGGAACCGCCAGCGACCGAGCTCACGGACGAGCTCGTCGACGTGATGACCGATCATCCCGACGTACGGCTTGCCGTCTCCACCGCGCTCCACGACGGTCCACATCGCCTTCGACGTTCGCGGTGTCACCGTCGAGCGCACACTCTCGGGCTCGTGATCACGTGGTACGAGTTGCCCGAGGCGCCGGCCAAGGCCTTGCTCATCACGGCCTTGATCTCAGCACGTCCCGATGCACGCGCGACTGGCCCCAACAGCAGTTCGCCGTCATCCGCGAACAGCTCGGCGTACGCGTCGAGGTCGCCCGCGTCGAGGTGATGCCCGTAGTCGACGAGGAGCTGGTGGATCTCCTCGGAGATCCTCCAGCCGTCGCAGACGCGCTTCAAGTCCTTCATTCATTGCAACCTCCGTCGTGTTGGTACAACTCCGACGGGTGGTTGTACCAGGTTGAACGATCTGCACAACTGCACTACAGTTGTCTAGTCGTACATCTCCAGCGTTCCGCAGACTCGGAGCGGCAAGAGGAGCCGGCCAGTGACCGAACCGACGTTGGGCCGGCTGCGGCCTCCGCTGTTCTCGACCGTCGATCGACGGATGAGTTCGCGCCACAGCCGCACTCCACCGAGGATCTCCGCACCATCGGTCGCGTGTTCGAACAGGTTGGCGAAGATGGCTGAAGTCCGTCAGCCGGGGCGAACGCGCCGGCATGACCCGCAGCACGGATTGAACGCCCAGCGATCGTGAATCCTCCGCGTGCCCTCGACGGAACTCGCGTCGTCGACCTTGCGACCCTTCTGCCCGGTCCGATGCTTGCGGCGATGCTCGGCGATCTCGGCGCGGATGTCGTCAAGGTCGAAGCTCCGGCCGGTGACCCGCTGCGGGTCACCGGTGCCATGAGCGGCGAACGCAGCTTCATGTGGTCCTTGACCAATCGAAACAAGCGATCGCTGGTCGCGGATCTCGACGACCCGAGTGATCTCGCGCTGGTACACCGACTGACTCAGGTCGCCGACGTGGTCGTGCTGAACCAGCCCGCGCGTGTGCTCGAACGATGGGCGTGCACCTACGCGGCGATCGCGGAGCGCAACCCCGGCGCGATCGTGGTCCTCGTCAGTGGCTTTGGCGCCGACGGCCCCTACGCCGATCGAACCGGTACCGGCACGGTGCTGGAGGCATTCGGCGGGCTCACGCACATGACGGGCGAAGTCGACGGTCCCCCACTGCTCTCGTCGGTACCGATCGGCGACTACCTCGGCGCCTTCATCGGCCTGCAAGGTGTCCTCGCCGCTTTGTACTGGCGTGATGCCCGAGGCGGTACCGGACAGTTCATCGACACCTCGATCTACGAAGCAGTGATGCAACTCCTGGGTCCCGCCATCGCCGCCTGGTCGCCGGGCGCACCACCTCCGCGCCGCACCGGGAGCAGGATTCCCGTCGCAACGCCACGCAACGTCTACCGCACCCGCGACGAACGTTGGGTGGTCATCTCCGGGCCCACCGACTCACAGGTGTCCAGAGTTCTAGACGTCATCGGAACAGACCGCGCCATTCGGGACCGCTTCGCGAACGCCGCCGATCGAAACGCGCATGCCGACGAACTCGACGATGCAGTCGCCCAGTGGGTCCGCACCCAAGAGCTCGCAACCGTTGTAGCCAAGCTCGTGGAGGCGCGAGTGCCCGTCAGCGAGGTCCACGACACCGCAACCCTGCACACCGATCCGCACGTACGGGCCCGGTCGAGCATCGCCACGATCCACGATCCCGAGTTCGGCGAACACCACATCCCGACCCCCGCACCCCACCTGCACGTCACTCCACTGCAAGTTCCCTCGAGGGGACCAGCTCTCGGCGCGGACATGGAGTCCGTCGTCCGGGACTGGCTAGCCGACGGATGACGCATACCGCGAATGCAACCGTGCTTCGATCAACCGAACGAGAGGAACTACGCGATGAGCGACTCGAACAGCGAGGGCGCGCTGCACCTCACCCGCACCATCCGCGTCCCGCAATCCGTCAGCGCGGAAGCTCGAGCCCTCATGGCGATGGGTGGCCAGATGGTCGCAGATCGCCTGGCCTCACCGCAGGAGTTTCCTGCTCTCGATGACGACGACGCGTGGAAGGCCAGCATCGCCGCCATGGACGAGCAGATCTTGATGGGGCTCGAAGCACGGATCGCCGACGTCGAGGCGACGGTCGAACAGATCTCGATCGACGGCGTCGACGTGTTCGTGATCACTCCGGCCGGCGCCGAGTCCGGTGGTACCGCTCCGATCCTCTTCGACATCCACGGCGGTGCGCTCATCGCAGGTGGAGGACCCGCCTGTCGCGCCATGGGAACCGTGATGGCCGCAGCAGCTGGTCTCGTGACCTGGGCCGTCGACTACCGCATGCCCCCCGACCACCCGTACCCGACGCCGCTGGACGACTGCCTCACCGTCTACCGCGCTCTCCTCGAGACGCGTCGCGCCGAAGAAGATCGCGGTGAGCGGATCATCCGCCGGCGGCAACCTCGCCGCCGCGCTCATGCTGAAGGCGCACGCCGAGAGTCTCCCGATGCCCGCCTGCCTTGTGCTCAACTCCCCTGAGGCGGACCTCACCGAGTCCGGAGACTCGTTCGAGACCAACCAAGGGGTCGACTACGTGCTCGTCACCCGACTCACGGAGTCGATCGCGCTGTACGCCAACGGTCACGACCTCGACGATCCTCTCCTCTCGCCGCTGCTCGGCGATGTGAGTCACTTCCCGCCGACGTATCTCCAGACCGGAACCCGCGACCTGTTCCTCTCGAATACCGTGCGCTTCCACCGCAAGTTGCGCGCCGCCGATGTCGAGGCAGAGCTGCACATCGGCGAGGCGATGCCTCACGGAGGGTTCTTCGGCTTCGCTCCCGAGGACGCTGAACTCGAGACAGAGATGCACATGTTCCTCGCGACTCATCTCTGAGATGGCGAGCGAGACGGTCAGGGTGCTCCGTACACGTAGTGCCCGTCGTCGGGATGGTGGTACCAGCCCATCGATTCGATCTTTGGCCAGCAGTGCATGTGTGGTCCTATCTGTTGGTAGTCGGAGGTTCAGGGCTGCGAACCTGAGGCGGTTCTGAGCGCATCGCCCAAGGGCGCGAGTCGGCGGCGTACGTCGAAGATGTGGTCGGCGTGTTGACGAACCGTCGACAAGTGGCCCACTCCCCGACGCGGCGAAGGTTTTGAACCAAGTATTCTGCAACCCCCGCCCTCGTAGCTCAGCGGATAGAGCATCGGCCTCCGGAGCCGTGTGCGCAGGTTCGAGTCCTGCCGAGGGCGCACCCGATGCTCCGAGCATCGGCATCACCGAGCCCGTCGCGCGCAAGGCTTTCGGCATGGCGCTCCGCGAGTACCAGCGCAAGCGGAAGTTCGATCGGACGCCCGAGCCTCGCGGCCGCGAACAGACCACGCGCCGGGCGAAAGGTGACGATCGCCCGCCACGGTTCGTGATCCAGCGTCACCGCGCCCGGAACCTCCACTACGACTTCCGGCTCGAGATCGACGGTGTCCTCGTGAGCTGGGCCGTCCCGAAGGGCGTCACGCTGGATCCCGGCGCCCGCCACCTCGCGGTCCACGTCGAGGACCATCCGCTCGACTACGAGGACTTCGAAGGCGTGATCCCGAAGGGCGAGTACGGCGGGGGTGATGTCATCGTCTGGGATCGAGGCACCTGGGAGCTGCACGGTGCCGACTCACCGCACGCCGCGCTCGAGCAGGGCGAGCTCCATCTGGAGCTGCACGGGGAGAAGCTGCGCGGACGCGTGGTCCTCGTCCGCACGGGACAAGCGAGAGGCAAGGAGCAATGGCTCGTGCTCCACAAGCACGACGACGACGCGGTCGCGGGGTGGGATCCCGAAGACCACCCACGGTCGGTGCTGACGGGCCGGACGAACGACGAGGTGGCGGCCGATCCGGACCGCGAGTGGAGCCGCCGGGGCGCCCGCGAGCTGCGGGCACCGGGTCCGCGCTTCGAGGCGCCGTCCGCGGACGAGCTCGCGCAGCTCGACGAGATGCCGGCGAAGGGCGCGTGGCTGCTCCAGGGACGCGAGCTCGCATTGACGAACCTCGACAAGGAGCTGTTCCCCGCCGGCGACGACGGCGTTCCGGTCACGAAGCGCGAACTCGTCCGCTACTACGCGTCGATCGCGCCGGTTCTCCTCCCGCATCTCGTCGAGCGTCCGCTGAACCTCCAACGGTTTCCCGACGGATCGGCACGGAAGGGGTTCTGGCAGAAGCAGGCACCCGCGCACGCACCGGAGTGGATCCCGCGTTGGCACAACGACGATGCCGATCCCGGCGAGAGCGAGGAGTACTTCGTGGCCGACAGCGCCGCCGCCCTCGCCTGGCTCGCGAACCACGCTGCAATCGAGCTGCACCCGTGGACATCACGCATCCCCGACGTGGACCTGCCCACCTACGCGCTCGTCGACCTCGATCCCGGGTCGTCGACGACGTGGGAGGAGCTGCTCACGCTGGCGCGACTGCACCGCACCGCACTCGACCACCTCCAGGTGCGCGGCTATCCCAAGGTGACCGGCCAGCGCGGCATCCAGATCTGGATCCCGATCGAACCGGGCCCGACGTTCGACGAGACGCGGGCGTGGGTCGAAGACCTCTCACGCACGATCGGCGCGGTGGCCGGCGAGATCGTCAGCTGGCGCTGGGAGAAGCGCGCCCGCGATGGGAAGGCGCGCCTCGACTACACACAGAACGCGATCAACAAGACGCTGGTAGCGCCCTACAGCGTGCGGGCGGCCGACGGCGCGCCGGTCTCGGTCCCGATCCGGTGGGACGAGCTCGACGACCCGGGGTTGCGGCCCGACGGCTGGACGATCCGAACGGTCGCCGAACGCCTCGCCCGCGTCGGCGACCCGATGGAACGCGCACCGGGCGACGGCCAGGAGCTGCCGCCCATCAGCGGAGAACCGCCACCGATGGCGGTCACCCGCCGACGCAGCTCACGCCAGGAGCTCTACGACGAGGCGCGGCGGAAGGAGATTCCCGGACGATCCAAGATGAGCCGCGACGAGCTCGCCCACGCGGTCGGTCACGACTAGTTGCTCGGGGGCGCTTCGGTCAGACGGTTGCATCCGCCGGGTCGGACGCCGGGTGCCGGGTGTCGACCTGGTCGGGCGAGAAGGCGATGACCGGCGCGTCGGTCCCGAACACCTCGAGCGTGTGGATGAAGCGGTGCAACCCGATCGACTGGGCGCACGAGAAGCCGAGCTCGATGATCTGCGCGGCGGTGAACACCTCGGCGAGCTGACGGTAGAAGTCGGCGTCGATCGCGTGGTGGTCGGCCGACAGCAGGTCCATGAACCTCACCGCCATCCGCTCCTGCCGGGTGAGGTCGCCTTCATCCATGTCGAGCAGGCACGCGACGTCCTCGTCGGTGATCGAGTCGTGCTTGCGTGACTGCATGCACGGCTGGCACTCGCCGAGCTGGGCGCTGCGGATCCGGAGGAGCTCGAGGATGCGTCCACCGAGCAACGAGCCGTCGCCACCGCGCCTTGCGGTGCGCGTCGGTGAGCAGCAGCTGCCGGGTGCTGTACGCGAAGATCTGCAACGGTACGGGAGTCGCGTACAGACCTTCGGCGCAGCCGTCTTCGATGACGGCCCGGGGCTCGGGGGCCAGCTGATCGATCGGGATCGGCTCGATGATGGGCATGGTGACGACCACTCCCTCCACGCGCGCCGGCTGCGCGCCGCTCTGGGAACCCTAACGCTCCTCGCGCCGGGGTGAATCGGTCGGTTTCGACGCAGACGGCGCGAGCGACTTCACGATCTGCGAGGGCGCGATGGACTCCCCTGGAGGGGGTGCGCAATCTCGGGGACCTCGCTAAAGTCCGACCGAGCACAACAACGATCCGTGACCGACGCAGCAACGCCACTGCCGACCCGCACGGTCGCACGGACACACAGCGAGGACCAGGGGGGTTCACGGTGCTGCAATTCATCGTTGCCGGACTCGTGCTCGGGAGCATCTACGCCCTGGCCGCGTCCGGGCTGGTCATCACGTATGTGTCGACCGGCGTCCTGAACTTCGCCTTCGGGGCTCTCGCCTTTTTCATCGCCCGCACCTACTACTACCTGCACATCGAGCACGAGTGGGGCATCCTCGCCTCGGCGGCGTTGTGCCTCCTGGTCCTGGCGCCGGCCATGGGCCTGTTCCTCTATATGGCGATCTTCCGCTTCCTCCGGTTGTCGTCCCAGCTCATCAAGGTCGTCGTGACCATCGGCCTCTCGGTCACGATCCCCGCGCTGGCGACCATCCTCTACGGCAACGAGGAGATCTTCCAGGCGCCCGGGCTCGCGTCGCAACCCGTCTCCGTGTACAAGGTGTTCGACACCGCGGTGACCCTCGACCAGGTGATCGCCTACGCCGCAGTGCTGATCATCGTCGTCGTCGGCGCCCTGATCCTCCGCTTCACCGAAGCCGGACTCAGCGTGCGCGCGATGGTCGACTCCGAGGCGATGACCTCGCTGTCGGGGAGCAATCCCTCCCGCATCGCCGCCGGCGTGTGGATGGTGGCCACCTTCCTCGCCGGCCTCGCGGGCATCCTCGCCGCTCCCGTGCTCGGCCTCGACCCGAACAAGTTCACGTTGCTCATCGCGGCCGCGTTCGCGGCCGTCATCGCGGCGCGGTTGCGCAGCCTGCCCGTCGCCGTGATCGTCGCGTTGCTCATGGGCATCGCCGGCAGCCTGGTGCAGTACTACCTGCCCCCCGACAGCACGGTCACCGCCAACATCGTTCCGAGCATCCCGTTCGCGTTCGTGGTGATCTCCCTCATCGTCAACATCCTCCGCAGCGGGCGCGTGAACGAGGAGGAGGGCGTCGGCGGGGCGCTCGACCGCGCCATCACGCCCAACGGCGGCAGTCGACTGGCGGCGTCGGCCGACAGCGAGAACTACTACCCCAAGCTGAACTTCACCTTCCCGATCGTGCTCTTCGGGGTCGCATGCCTCCTGGCTGCGATCCTCGAGCCCTACTGGTTGGGGCTCCTGATGACCGGCGTGGTCCTCGGCGTCGTGTTCCTCTCGTACACGCTGGTCACCGGCGAGGGCGGCATGCTCTGGCTCTGCCAGATCACCTTCGCCGGGGTCGGCGCGCTCGCCACGGGTCAGCTGGCGACGGAACACGGATGGCCGGTGCTGTTGGCGGTGGTCGGCGGCGGCCTGATCGCGGCGCTGCTGGGTCTGATCATCGGCGTCCTCACGATCCGCCTCGGCAACCTCTACGTCGCGCTGGTCACCCTCACGTTCGGGCTCCTCATGGAGCGGCTCGTCTTCAACCTGGAGGACTTCTCCCAGTTCGGGGCCGGCGTCGCCGTGGCGCGACCCGAATTCGCGTCCTCCGACCTGGCGTTCACCTACCTGGTGCTCGCGATCTTCGCGGTGATCGCGATCCTCATCGTGAACCTGCGACGGTCCACCACCGGTCTGGCGCTGAACGCCGTCCGGTGGAGTGAGAACGCGTCGCGCACGATGGGTCTGAGCGTGATCCAGATGAAGATGCTCGTCTCGGGCATGGCCGCGTTCGTCGCCGGAGTCGGCGGTGGGCTCTACGCGGTCTCCCACAAGCAGGCGATCCCGCTCGACTACGTCACGCTGATCGGCCTCGTCTGGCTGGCGGTGCTGGTGACGTTCGGCGTGCGCTCCAACATCGCCGCCCTGCTCGCCGGCTGCCTCTTCGTCATCTCGCCGGCGATCTTCCAGACGCTCCTCAAGCTCAGCAGCACCTGGGCCCTCGTCCCGACCCTCCTGTTCGGTCTCGGTGCGATCGCGCTGGCAAAGAACCCCGAGGGCACCGTGCACATGTGGGCGATGGGCTTCCAACGCCAGGTCCATCGCATGAGCGGGGCGCGTGCGGTGCCCGCGGCGACGGCCCACGCCGGACGCCACGATCACCGCCTGCAACCGCCGCCGGACAAGCCGGTCGCCGAACCCGAGGAAGAGACCGCGGAGGTCAGGCCGTCGTGAGCGCCGTCGACACGACCGAGAGCTCGTCCCCGGAGGGCTCCGTCACCCCGGCGATCGAGGCCCGCAACGTCACCGTGCGCTTCGGCGGGCTGGTCGCAGTGAGCGACGTCAGCCTGAGCGTGCCGCCCGCGAGCATCGTGGGGCTCGTCGGTCCGAACGGCGCCGGGAAGACCACGCTCTTCAACGTGCTGTCGGGACTGCTGCGGCCGCAGGAAGGCGACGTGTTCCTCGGCGGCCAGAAGATCACCGGGTCCACGCCCTCGAAGCGGGCGCGGCTCGGCCTCGCCCGGACGTTCCAACAGCTCGAGCTGTTCATGGGCCTGACCGTCCGCGAGCACGTGGTGCTCGGGTACCGCGTCCGCAACCAACGCCGCCGGCTCTGGAGCGATCTGCTCACCGCGGGATCGCTGCACAAGACTTCCGCCGCCGAGCGCGACCGCGTCGACCACCTCATCGACCTGCTCGATCTCCGCAGCGTCGCCGACACCGGCGCGTCGGTGCTGCCGCTCGGTACCGCACGACGGGTCGAGGTGGCGCGGGCGCTGGCCACCGGCCCGTCGATCGTGCTCCTCGACGAGCCGTCGTCTGGCCTCGACGGTCACGAGACCGCGCAGCTCGGGAGCGCGCTGCGCACGGTGGTCCAGGAGGAGAAGATCTCGCTGCTGCTCGTCGAGCACGACGTCGCCATGGTGCTCGGCCTGTCCAACTCGGTCGCGGTGCTCGACTTCGGCGTGCGCATCGCGTACGGCACCCCCGACGAGATCCGCAACGACCCGGCCGTGCGCGCGGCGTACCTGGGCGACGACGAAGCGGTCGAGGGCACGGCGGCCGACGACACTCCCGAGGACACCAAGGCATGAGCGACACCCTTCTCTCGGTCCAGGATCTCGACGTCCGGTACGGGTCGGTCCAGGCGCTGTTCGACGTGAGCATCGACGTCCCCGCCGGCTCGGTGGTCGCGGTGCTCGGCGCCAACGGGGCCGGCAAGAGCACGCTGGCCCGGGCGGTGTCCGGGCTCGTCCCGTCGTTCGGCGGCCGGGTCACGTTCGAGGGGAAGGACATCACCAAAGCCCACCCTCACGACATCCGGCGCGCCGGCCTGGTGCACATCCCCGAGGGTCGCGGGATCTTCCCCGGGCTCTCGGTGCAGGAGAACCTGCGCATGGCGGTCCGCCGCGTCGGCACTCCCGACCAGCGGCGCTCCGCGATCGACCACGCCTACGACCTCTTCCCCCGGCTCGCCGAGCGGCGCACGCAACGCGCCGGCACGCTCTCCGGTGGCGAGCAGCAGATGCTCGCGCTCGCCCGGGCGCTCGCGGTGCCACCGAAGCTGATCATCGCCGACGAGATGTCGCTGGGGCTCGCGCCGCTCGTGGTCGACTTCGTGTTCGAGAACATCGAGCGGGCGAGCGAGTCCGGGGTGACGATCGTGCTCATCGAGCAGTTCATCCACCGGGCGCTCGGCCTCGCGAGCCAGTGCGTGATCCTCAAGCAGGGGGCGGTGGCGTGGACCGGGCCCTCCGAGAACGCCCGCCAGGAGGTCCTCGACCGCTACCTCGGAGAATCCGCCGACGCCATGAGCTGAGGGCCTCGGCGGGTCCCGGACAGAAATTGGGCCGCGCGCGACATCGCCACCGAAAGTGCGTTACCGTTCCCCTCGCCGGGGCGCAACGCCGTGGCGGAGCCCGATTACGGGCCCGACTCTGGGGGGAGCGGAAATGCAGCACGGAAGAACCTTCCGGGCGCGAGCGCTGGTCGCGATCGTCGCTGCGGGGATGGTCGGCGTCGGTCTGGTCGCCGGCGGCGCGGGCGCGCAGACCGGCGAGACGACCGGGGTGACCGCGAAGGCGGTCAAGCTCGGCTACATCTCCTCGCAGACCGGCGTCGCCGCCGCGACGCACAAGAACGCGCACAAGTCGTGCCAGGCCCGGGTCGACGCCGAGAACGCCAAAGGTGGCGTGAACGGCCGCAAGATCGACCTCGAGATCATCGACGACCAGTCGTCGGGCGCCAACCTCACCGCCGCGCAGGATCTGGTCCAGAACCGCGACGTGTTCGCGGTGATCGACAATTCCGCCTTCGCGTTCCTGTCGTGGCGGTACCTGCAGGGCGCCGGCGTACCGATGATCGGCGGCGGCTTCGACGGCAGCTACTACTACAACAAGGGCAACGAGAACATCATCTCCGGCCTCGGAAGCGGCACCCCGGTGCCGGGGCTGACCTACGACACGACGACGAAGGTCATGAAGCAGCTCGGCGCCAAGAAGGTCGCCGCCGTCGGCTACGGCGTCTCGCCGTCGTCGAGCGAGTCGGCCAAGGCCGTCGAGTCCTACGGCGCCGACGCCCAGGGCCTCGACGGCGTGTACCTGAACACCACGCTCGAGTTCGGCGGCACCGACGTCGGGCCGGTCGTGCTCGGGATCAAGAACTCGGGCGCCGACGGCCTCTACCTGCCGCTCGACTCCGACACCAACTTCGCGATCGTGCAGGGGCTGCAGCAGAACGGCGTGAAGATGAAGGCCAACATCCTGGCCACCGGCTACAGCCAGGACCTGCTCGACCAGCCCATCGCCCAGACCATCCAGCCGACCGACGTGATGCAGACGCAATACCGGCCCGTCGAGCTCGGCGGGAAGGCGGTCAAGCAGTTCCAGGCCGACCTGAAGAAGTACGCCGGGATCACCGGCGTGCCCGACTACGGCACCTACACCGGCTACATCATCTGCGACATGGCCATCATGGGTTTGCAGAACGCCGGGAAGGACCCGACCCGCCAGAGCTTCGTCGACGCCATCCGCAAGACCAACGGCGGGCAGTACGACGCGGCGGGCCTCACGTGCAAGCCGATCGACGTCAGCTACGAGAACTTCGGCAAGGTCGTCGACGAGAGCTGCCTGTGGTACGTCACCGTCAAGGACGGCAAGTTCGTCGCTCTCAACAAGGGCAAGCCGATCACCGGCAAGCTCGTAGGCGATCCCAACCTCATCAAGGAATACGAGAGCAACACCGGCGGCATCACCACCACCACCGCCACGCCGGCGGCCACGCCGTGACCTGATCGGCATTTCCGAACACCTGAACGAAGGGGGCCGGGAACGCCGGCTCCCCCACACGACACGACTCCGGGGGGAGAAGACATGAGGTACGGACGAGGATTCCGGGCGCGAGCGCTGGTCGCGATCGTCGCAGCGGGAATGGTCACCGTCGGTCTGGTCGCCGGCGGCGCGAGCGCGCAGACCGACGACACGACCGGCGTGAGCGCCAAGGCGGTCAAGCTCGGCTACATCTCGTCGCAGACGGGTGTGGCGGCAGCGACGCACAAGAACGCGCACAAGTCGTGCCAGGCGCGGATCGACGCCGAGAACGCCAAGGGTGGCGTCAACGGACGCAAGATCGACCTCGAGGTCATCGACGACCAGTCGTCGGGCGCCAACCTCACCGCCGCCCAGGACCTGGTCCAGAACCGCGACGTGTTCGCGGTCATCGACAACTCTGCCTTCGCCTTCCTCACCTGGCGCTATCTGCTCGAGCAGGGCGTCCCCATGATCGGCGGCGGCTTCGACGGGAACTACTACTACAACAAGGGCAACGAGAACATCATCTCGGGCCTCGGGAACGGCACCCCCGTCCCCGGCCTCACCTACGACACGACCACGAAGATCATGAAGCAGATGGGGGCGACGAAGGTCGCCGCGCTCGGCTACGGCGTGTCGCCGTCGTCGAGTGAGTCGGCCAAGTCCACCGAGACGTTCGGCGCCGAGGCGCAGGGTCTGAAGGGTGTGTACCTGAACACGACGCTCGAGTTCGGCGGCACCGACGTCGGGCCGGTGGTACTCGGGATCAAGAACTCCGGCGCCGACGGTCTCTACCTGCCGCTCGACTCCGACACCAACTTCGCCATCGTGCAGGGCCTGCAGCAGAACGGCGTGAAGATGAAGGCCAACGTCCTCGCCACCGGCTACAGCCAGGACCTGCTCGACCAGCCCATCGCCGACACCATCCAGCCGACCGACGTGATGTTCAGCGGCTACCGGCCGGTCGAGCTCGGAGGCAAGGCGGTCAAGCAGTTCCAGGCCAACCTCAAGAAGTACGCCGGCCTCACCGGCGTGCCCGACTACGGCACCTACACCGGCTACATCGTGTGCGACATGGCCATCCGGGGATTGAAGAACGCAGGCAAGGACCTGACCCGCCAGGCCTTCATCGACGGGATCCGCAACGGCGGTCCGTACGACGGGGCAGGGCTCCTCTGCGCGCCGATGGACCTCAGCTACGAGTCCTTCGGCAAGATCAACCCGACCACGTGCACCTGGTTCGTGAACGTCAAGGACGGGAAGTTCAACGTCCTGAACAAGGGCAAGCCGGTGAGCGGCAAGCTCGTGGGCGATCCCGACCTGATCAAGCAGTACGAGAACAACAGCGGCGGCGTCACCACCACCACCGCCGCTCCCGCAGCTCCGTGACCTGATCCGGACAGATACGCGAGCAAGGGGGAGCCGGTACGCCGGCTCCCCCTCGGCGCGTCCGGGCCGCGCCACGCACCTGCGCCGGGCGCGCTACGGTCCCACCCCTGAGGCAGATGGACATGACGCCCGGGATCGGTTCCGGGCCTCGAATGGGGGGTCGGTGTTGAAGCATCGGAGCACTCGTCTCGTGCGGGTGGTGAGCGGCGCACTGGTGGCAGGCCTGGCACTGGCGGGGATCGCAACCACCGGCGCCGTGGCCCAGGGCGCGAACGAGCCCGGGGTCAGCGCCAAGGCCGTGAAGCTCGGATACATCTTCTCGGAGACCGGCGTCGCCGGCTCGACGTTCAAAGACGCGGGCAAGGCGTGCCAGGCCCGCATCGACCGTGAGAACGCCAACGGCGGGGTCAACGGCCGCAAGATCGAGATGGAGATCGTCGACGACGCGTCGACCGGTGCGAACCTCACTGCGACGCAGGACCTCGTCCAGAACCGCGACGTCTTCGCGATCGTGAACAACTCGTCGTTCGCGTTCCTGTCGTACCGCTACATGCTCGACCAGGGCGTGCCGATGATCGGCGGCGGTTTCGACGGCACCTACTACACCCAGAAGGCCAACGCGGACATCATCTCCGCGCTCGGGAGTGGCACGCCCTTCCCCGGTCTCTCGTACACCACCACGCCCAAGGTGATGAAGCAGCTCGGCGCCAAGAAGACGGCCGCGCTGGCTTACGGTGCGTCGGCGTCGTCGTCGGCATCGGCCAAGACCCTCCAGGACTACGCGGTCCCGGCGGTGGGTCTCGACCCGGTGTACACGAACACGACGGTCGAGTTCGGCACGTCCGACGTCGGGCCGCTCGTGCTCGGCATCAAGAACTCGGGTGCCGACGCGGTGTACCTGCCGATGGTCGCGGCCAGCAACATCGCCGTGATCGAGGGGCTGGCCCAGAACGCTGTGGAGATGAAGGCCAACGTGCTCGCCACGGGCTACGGCCAGGCCTTCCTCGACGCGCCGGTCTCCAAGACGCTCGGGACGAACACGGTGCTGTTCCAGACCTACAAGCCGGTCGAGCTGAAGGACAAGGCGACCAAGCAGTTCCAGGCCGACCTCAAGAAGTACGCCGGCCTCACCGGCGTCCCCGACTACGGGGTGTACACCGGCTACATCACCTGCGAGCTGGCGATCCTCGGCCTGCAGAACGCCGGGAAGACCCCCACCCGCCGGGGCTTCATCGACGGGCTGCGCAAGCTCGGGACCTACGACGAAGCCGGCCTGGCCTGCGCGCCGGTCGACATCAGCCTCGAGCACATCGGCACCGCGCCGACGACGGGCTGCTCGTACTTCATGTACGTGAAGGACGGGAAGTTCGTGGTGATGAACAAGGGCAAGCCGTTCACCGGCAAGCTCGTCGGCTCGAAGGAGGCGATGGCGGCCAACGCGGCCGGCGACCTCGCCTCCACGGTCACCACGACCACCGCCGCACCCGCGCCCTGAACCCCACGCACTGACCGGAGGGGTCGTCCACGAGCTCAGCTCGAGGATGGCCCCTTCGGCACGTCACGGAACGGGATGTTCTTGTCGTGCGTGATCTCGCGCGGCATGCCGAGCACCCGCTCGCTGATGTTGTTGCGGGCCATCTCGGTGGTGCCACCACCGATGCCCGAGGTCTGACGCTCGAGGAAGTTGAAGCCCAGCTCGGCCCACGGGTCGTCGGGCAACGTGGCCACGGCACTGGGTCCCGCCAGCTCCAGCGCGATGGTGACGCCGCGCTGTTGCACGACAGCGTTCATGAGCCGGGCGATCGCGGCGCCGTTGTCGCCGACCAGACCGGCGCGCATTCCCGAGGCGATGCGCTCGGAGAGCGCCGACCCCGCCACCTTGAGCATGTAGGACTCGCCGACCAGGTCGCGCGTGAGCGGATCGTCGAAGCGCCCAGTGGCCTGCGCGAGCGCGACCATCGGATCGGCCGTGTCCTGCTGGCCCCGGTTCCCACCCAGGGCGCCGGTCACGAAGGGGGAACCCCCTCCCATGGCGTTCTTCTCGTGGAACATCCAGCGGGTGCCGACGGTCCAGCCCTGGTCGACGTCACCCACGCGGTCGGAGTCGGGGACACGCAGGTCGGTGATGAACTCCTGGCAGAACTCGCGTGACCCGTTGATCATCTCGATGCGGTGCAGCTCGATGCCGGGCTGGTGGATCTTGATGATGAACACGCTGAGCCCACGGTGCTTGGGAACATCCCAGTTCGTGCGCAACAGACACAGGCCGTAGTCGGAGAACCACGCACCCGTCGTCCAGATCTTGGAGCCGTTCACGACCCACTCGTCACCGTCGCGCACCGCGGTCGTGAGCGCACCCGCCACGTCCGAGCCACCACTGGGCTCGGACAGGAACTGCATCCAGATCTCCTCGCCCTTGAGGATCGCCGGGATGTGTCGCAGCTTCTGCTCCTCGGTGCCGAACTCGAGCAGCACCGCGGCGCAGGGCACGAACGTCGGCACCTGGAGGATCCAGGGGATGGCGTAGCCCGTGCACTCCTGATTGAGCGCCATCTGATGCTCGGGGGTGAGGCCGAGGCCGCCGTACTCGGTCGGGAAGCACACGCCGGCGAGCCCGCCGTCGAACAGCATCCGCTGGAGCTCGCGGGCGCGCGTGATCTCGGCCAGCTCGGCCTCGTCGCTCTCCGCGGCCCGGAGCGGCCGTTCGACCCCTTGCGAGCGCGGGAAGTTCTCGGCCAACCAGGTGCGGGCGCGGAGCCGGAACTCCTCGACGCTCTCGATGTCGGTGGCGGTTGCGGTGTCGCTCATGCAGAGGCCTCGTGTTTCGGCGGTCAGGCGGCGGCCGCGCGCAGGGCGGCGATCCGCTGGCGGTGGTCGGTGGGGGTGCCGTACGTGAGCCGGTCGACGGTGACCCGGCGCAGGAACAGGTGGATGTCGTGCTCGTAGGTCACGCCGATGCCTCCGTGCAGCTGCACGCAGTCCTGGACGAGCTCGGCCAGGTAGTCGCCGGCGTACGCCTTCGCCGCGCTGATCGTCATGGCGGCGCGGGGGTCGGCGTCGGCCTCGTGGCGGACCGCGGTGTCGGCGAGGCCGTGGCTGGCCTCCAACCACATCTTCATGTCGGCGAAGCGGTGCTTGATCTCCTGGTACGACGCCAGTGGACGACCGAACGAGTAGCGGCTGAAGGCCCAGTCGAGCGTGAGGTCGAACACGGTCTCGGCCGCACCCACCATCTCCGCCGCCTGCACGATCCCGGCCAGGCGGAGCTGGCTCTCGATGTCGTCGGCCGCGCTGCCTGCCGTGCCGACGAGCGCGTCGGCGCCGACCCGCACGCCGTCGAACTCGATCCGCGCGTAGCGCCGGGTGAGGTCGACGCTCCGCAGCGCGGTGACGGTGATGCCCGGGGTGTCGGTGGCGACGAGGAACTGGGTGGGTCCGGCGTCGGACGCGGCGGTGACGAGCAGCTGCCCGGCCTCGGCGCCCGCTTCCACGGGCGCCTTCACCCCGGTGAGGACGAAGTCACTGCCGTCGGCTTCGGCCCGGAGCGTCACCTCAGCCAGGCCGTCGTGCGGCGGCGCCTCGCCGAAGGCCCACGTGGCGACGACGTCGCCGCCCACGATCGCGGGCAGGATCTCGTTCCGCTGCGCGTCGCTGCCCGAACGGGAGAGCGCGAGGGCGACGACGTTGCAGGGCAGCAATGGACCCGGCGACGCGTTGCGCCCGAATGCGTCGGCGACGAGGGTCAGATCGGAGATCCCGTTGCCGCTGACGCTCCCGCCGCCGAGCTCCTCGGGGACCACGAGCGACACCCAGCCCAGCTCGGCGCCCTGACGCCAGTAGTCGGGCTCGAAACCGGCCGGCGACGAGCGGAGGCTCCGCACCTTGGCGACGGGACACTCGCTCCCGAGGAACTTGCGCGTGGTGTCGCGGAAGAACTCCTGATCGTCGGTCAGCGCGATCTCCATCGCAGGTTCCTCTTCTGATCGGTGGCGGAACCCGCAATCCTGGCGAGAATTTCGGGCCTCGCGCAATTTCAGCGATTGCCGTTCCGAGCTAGCGTGCCGGCCCGTGGGGGCACTGGTACGAGACCCGGAAACGACCGCGCGTCAGCTCACCGAGTGGCTCACCAAGGTCGCCGGCCTGGCCGACGTCACGGTCGGCGCGATCGAGATCCCGGCCGCCACCGGCTTCTCCAACGAGACCATCCTCTTCGACGCGCTGGCGCGACGGCGACGCCGAGCTCACCACTCGCCGCCTCGTGGTGCGCATCGCGCCGCGGGACTACACGGTGTTCCTCGAGGCCAACTTCGAGACCCAGTTCCGGGTCATGCAGGCGCTCGGCGAGCACTCCGACGTGCCCGTCCCGACGATGCTCTGGTTCGAGGACGACCCGGCGTGGTTCGACAGCCCGTTCTGGATCATGGAGCGGGTCGACGGTGAGGTGCCGTCGGACGCGCCGCCTTATGCGCAGGAGGGGTGGCTCCACGACGCGAGCCCCGAGCAACAGGCCCAGCTGTGGTGGCACGGCATCGAGGCCATGGCCGCAGTGCACCGCGTCGACTGGCGCGCCCTCGGGCTCGAGTTCGTGGACGATCCCGCCCGCGGTGCGCGCGGCGTCGAGCAGCAGCTCCGCTACTACGAGGAGGCGCTCGCCTGGGCCGAGGCCGCCGAGGACGGGAGACCACATCCGGGTGCCCGCGCCGCGCTCGTGTGGCTCGCGGGGCATCAACCCGACTCACCTCCCGAGACGGCGACGCTCGTGTGGGGTGACGCGCGGCTCGGGAACCAGATGTCGAGCGGCGGTGAGATCGTCGCGGTCCTCGACTGGGAGATGGTGGCGCTGGGCGACCCGCGCATCGACCTGGGCTGGTGGATCTTCTGCGACGACGTCCTCTCCACCGGAACCGGAGGGTCGCGACTTCCAGGGTTTCCGAGCGCGGCGGCGACGGTCGCGCGCGCTGGGAGGAGCTCACCGGACGCGAGGCGGGCGATCTGCACTGGTTCCTCGTGTTCGCCGCGCTGCGGTTCACCGTCGTGATGCTGCGCCTGAGCACGTTGTTGACCGCGATGGGCTACATCCCCGAGCCGTTCGGCTACGACAACGCGATCAGCAACGCGCTCGACCGGTTGCTGGAGAAGGCGGAACCCCGCTAGGGCGTGATCGCGGTCCGCTGCACCGGCTCGGCCGGTGTCTGCCGCTGGTACAGCGCGCGCTCGAGCGAGTGCAGCAGCACGTTGCGGATCTCCCGCGGGTCGATGAGCTCGTCGAAGCCGAAGCCCTGCGCGGAGCGGTACGACGCCTCGAGCTCCATCTTCTTGAGCAACTCGGCCTCGTCGACGTCGGAGCCGCGGGACCGGCTCATCGCCGCCGCGCCCATCGCGCCCATCGTGGCGCCGGGCAGTGCGAACACGGCCGACTGGTTGTCGAAGCCGATCATGCCCATCACCATCGAGCCGAAGCCGTAGGCCTTGCGGAGAGTCACCTCGAACTTCGGTGCCGTCGCCATCGTCTGCGCCGCGAACATGCGCGCACCGGCGCGCAGGATGCCGCGGCGCTCCGACGCGGTACCGGGCAGCACGCCCGGGTTGTCGGCGAGGAACACCAGTGGCAGGTGGAAGGAGTCGGCGACGGTGATGAAGTGCGATGCCTTGTCGGCGCCGTCGACGTCGATGGAGCCCGCGAACACCTGGGGCTGGTTGGCGATGATCGCGACCGGATGGCCGCCGAGATGTGCGAGCGCGGTGACGACCGACTTCCCGAAGTCGGGCTGCACCTCGAACCACGACGACTGATCGACGACCACGTCGATGACGTCACGCACGTCGTACACGCGCTTGCCGTCGCGGGGCACGATGTCGAGGATCTCCTCGACGAGGCGCGGCGCGGTGTCGTCGTGCGTGTAGTCGGGCGGATACGACCACGCTGACGACGGGAAGTAGCTCAGGTAGAGACGCACCAGCTCCAGTGCGGCTTCGTCGTCGGGGGCGACGTTGTGGATCAAGCCGCTCGGCACCGCCACCGACGGTCCGCCGAGCTCCTCCTTCGTGACCGTCTCCCCCAGCGACTCGAGGACCACCGGCGGCCCCGCGGTGAAGATGGCCGCGTGCGCGCTCATCACCGAGAAGTCGGACATGGGCGCGACCAATGCGCCGTGCCCGGCCGACGAGCCGAGCACCGCGGTGATGAGCGGCACCTGGCCCGAGCAGCGCGACTGCGAGAGCAGGTCGGTCGGCGCCCGGCCGTAGGCCTTGCCGTCGGCCCGGAAGCCGGCGCCGTCGAGCATCATCACCAACGGGACGTGGTCGCGCAGCGCGAGCTCGGCGGCGCGGTAGCGCTTCGAATTCGCGGTGTGGCTGATCGTGCCCGCGAGCACGGTGAAGTCCTCCGCGGCGACGATCACCGGACGACCGCTGACGCGACCCGAGCCGAGCACGATGGCTTCGGCCGGTGCCTCGTCGCCTCCCGTCAACGTGCCCAGCTCCATGAAGGAACCGGGGTCGACGAGCGCGTCGATGCGGGCGCGGGCGTCCAGCTTGCCCTGACCGTGGTGCTTGGCCAGCCGCTCGGGCCCGCCCATGGCGCGGCCGGCGGCTCGGCGCTGCTCGAGGTCGGCGAGGGTGGAGTCCCAGTCGTCGCGCAGCTCAGCCATCTCGATCGGTCGATTCCGTTCCGGCGTCCCGGCCGTCCGGCCACGCCTCCACCGCATCTTCTCGTGCTCCCGTGAGCTCGGCGACGAGCTCGAGCTCGTCGGGCCGATCTGCTCCCACGATGACACCGGTGACGCCGGGCGGCACGATGCCACCCGCCTCCCACTGCTGCCGGATACTCGCCGGTGTGCCGACCAGCGTGCCCTGGAGCAACGCCTCGTCGGGCATCGCGGCGATCGCCTCCTCGCGCCGGCCGGCGAGGAACAGCTCCTGGATGCGCGCCGCGTCGTCGGCGAAGCCACGCTTGGCCATCGACTCGACGTGGTAGTTGTGCGACGCGCTGCCCATGCCGCCGACGTACGTGGCGCGGTACGGGCGGATGCTGTCGAGCCAGCCCTTCACGTCGTCGGTGATCTTCACGGTGAGCCCGTTGAACACGTCGAAGGTGCCGGGACCGCGGCCGTCGGTGCGACGGGCGAAGCCGGCGTCGAGGGAAGTGGCGACGTCGGGGTCGCCGGTGCCCCGAGGCGGCAGGCCCATCGGCAACCAACCGTCGCAGAGCTCGGCGCAGAGCGCGGTGTTGCGCGGACCGACCGACGCCAGCCAGATCGGGATGTCGGACGGCGCGTGGAGAATCGACTTCAGCGGCTTGCCCTGGCCCAGCGCGCCGGGACCGGTGTACGGGAGCGAGATCTCCGGACCGTCGTGGGTGACCGGACCTTCGCGCCGCAGGACGTCACGCAGGATCGTGACGTAGTCGCGCAGACGCGCGGTTGGGCTTGCCCCACGGCTGGCCGTACCACCCCTCGACGATCTGCGGGCCCGAGAGGCCGATGCCGACGATCATGCGCCCGCCGCCGGCCAGCGCGTCGACCGTCATCGCCTGCATGCCGAGCATCGCCGGCGGGCGACCGGCCAGCTGCACCACCGCCGTTCCCAGCTTGATGCGCTCCGTGGTGGCCGCGATCGCCGCCAGCGGGGTCGATCGCGTCGGCCCCGTACGCCTCGGCCGTCCACACCGAGTGGAAGCCGAGCCGCTCGGCGAGCTGCACCAGCTCGTAGGGCACCGCGATGGTCGCGGACCGGTACAGCTCGAGTCGGAGTCCGAGTTGCAACACGGCGGCGACGCTACCCGAACCGGAGGGAAAGGTCAGACAGATGGCGCGCGCGTCCCGACCTGCTCTCCTTGCCCGCGTCCGGCAGCGCGTGCAAGCGTGCGCGCCGTGAACGAGGGGACGTGGTTGCGCGGACGCGTGGCAGTGGCGGGGATCGGGCACACCCCGTGGGGCAAGCGGGGCGAGCACGCGGCGAAAGGCCACCTGCGCCTGGTGGTGGAGGCGATCACCAACGTGTGCGAGGACGCCGGGATCTCCCCGAAGGAGGTCGACGGCTACAGCTCGTACTACACGAACATCGACCCGCCGGAGCTGTTCACCGCGTTCGGCGCCAAGCAGCTCCGGTACGCGAGTCAGGCATGGGGCGGTGGTGGGGGCGCGATGTGCGGGTCGTTCCTCAACGCGGCCCTGGCCGTCGCGAGCGGCCAGGCGAACTACGTCGTCGTGCACAAGGTCATGACGATGGAGGGCGACAACCGCTACGGCCAGTCGTTCGGGCAGATGGGGGTGAAGAACCCGGTGATGGGCGGACCGATGGCCTTCGCGGTGCCCTACGGACTCCAGTCGCCGGGCCAGATGTTCGCGTTGGCCGCGCGCCGACACATGCACAAGTACGGCACCACCACCGACCACTTCGCCGAGGTCACCATCAACGCGCGCCTGATGGCCGCGAACAACCCCGAAGCCCGGTTCCGGGTGCCGTGCACGGTGGAGGACCACCACGCGAGCCCGATGATCGTGGACCCGCTGCGCCTGTTCGACTTCTGCATGGAGTCCGACTACGGCTGCGCCGCCATCGTGACCACGGCCGAACGGGCTGCGGACCTGCGCCAGACCCCGGCGTACCTCGCCGGTGCGGTCGCGGCGGCACCGTACCGCTACGGCCACGCGTTGATGGGCAGCTACAACATGCCCGACGAGGACTTCGCCTCATCCGGCCAACGTGCCGCCGCCGAGGAGCTCTACCGTGTGAGCGGTCGCGAGGTCGGTGATCTCGACGCGGTGATGGTGTACGACCACTTCACCGCGATGGCGATCATGTCGCTCGAGGACTTCGGCATCTGCCCCAAGGGCGAAGGCGGCCCGTACGTCGCCGACGGCAACCTCCGTCTGGGCAGCCGGTTGCCGGTGAACACCCACGGCGGGAACCTCGCCGAGGTCTACGCGCACGGCATGACCCACGTGTTCGAGGCCGTGCACCAGGTGCGCGGCGACGCCAACAACCAGGTGGCCGACGCCGCAAACGTGCTGGTGATCGTGGATCGAGCCCGTCGCCGAGCAGCGGCCTCGTCATCAGCAAGGACCGGTGAGCATGGCGAGCGACGAGACCGCCCGACCTCGCGGTCTGCCGTGGCCCGCGCTCGAACCCACGAGCGAGGGCTACTGGCGCGCCGCGGTCGAGGGCCGGCTGGTGATCCAGCGCTGCGACGACTGCGGCACCCATCGCCACCCACCCACCGAGGCGTGCTACGCGTGCCAGTCGCTGCGCTGGTCGTGGGACGAAGTCCCCGGGACCGGCCGGGTGTACACCTACACCTGGGTCGACCGCCCCGTCACGCCCCAGCTCGCCCATCTCGGCGTCTACAACATCACCGTCGTCGAGCTCGACGGCACCCAGGGTGAACCGGTGCGCGTGCTCACCCGGGTCGACGACGTCACCCGGGAGCAGCTCGTGGTCGGTCTCGCCGTCAGCGTCGGCTTCGAGCCGCTCGACGACGGTGAATCGGCGCTGCCGATCTTCCGCCCGCGCGAGTTGAAAACGTAGTTCTCGGTTACGATGGAGGAACGGCGACCGTGGCCGGGCACCCCGAGGGGGCCCGAGCCGAGACTCCTCCGGGAGGACTGGAGCGCGTGATGGACGACAAGATCTGGGCGAACTCCGGCGACTCCCACCTCAGCGAGCCGGCCGACCTGTTCGAGCGGAACCTCCCCGCCGACCTCGCGGCGCGGATGCCCCACAGCGTGAAGGACGACGACGGCAGCCACGAGACCATCCACGTCGACGGCCAGACGTTCCGGCGGCGCATGCCGCGGGTGATGAAGCAGGACTTCAGCGCCGAGGAGATCGAGGAGCTGATGCAGAAGCCGAAGGACGCGGAGGCCGTCGGCTTCGTCGAGGTGTTCACGCGCGTGCCCGGCGCCAACGACCCGAAGCTGCGCCTGGTCGACCTCGACGAAGAGGGCATCTGGGCCGAGGTGATCTACCCGTCGCTGGCCACGTGGGCGTTCTCGATCCGAGACCCGAAGCTCGTGCGCGAGGGCGCGAAGGTGCTCAACGACTGGGCCATCGAATTCCAGCGGCAGTCGCCGCGCTTCGTGTGCGCGGCGACGGTGCCGTTGCTCGACGTCGACGACACGGTCGCCGAGATCCACCGCGCCGCCGACCTCGGGTTCCAGGTCGTGTTCATGACCACGGGGCAGCCGTTCGACATGCCGCCGTACCACCACGACCTGTGGCACCCCGTGTGGGCTGCGGCCGAGGAGACGGGGATGGTGCTCGGCTTCCACATCGGGACCGAGCCGCACACGCCCGAACAGTCGACCGGCGTGTACTACCGCGGCCCCGGCGGCGCGGTGATCAACTACGTCGAGACGACCTACGGCGGGCAGCGCTGCACGACGCAGCTCATCGCGTCGGGCGCACTCGACCGGCATCCCGACCTCAAGGTGCTCGTGTCGGAGGGCGGCGCCACCTGGGGGCCCTTCCTCGCCGACCGCATGGACGAGGCGTACCGCCAGCACGGCTTCGCGACGTGGCCCAAGCTGTCGAAGCTGCCGAGCGAGTACCTCTACGACCAGGTGTACGCGTCGTTCCAGCACGACCGCTCCGCGGTCAAGGCCAACACCGCGATGGGGTGGCAGAACGTCATGTGGGGCAGCGACTACCCGCACCTCGAAGGCACGTTCGGCCACAGCCAGAAGGTGCTCCACGAGCTGTTCGACGACGTCGACGACGCGTCGCGTCGCCGCATCACGGTCGGCGCGTTCGCCGAGCTGTTCCCCCACGTACCGCCGGCCCCGAGTGCCTGAGCCCGCCGATCCCCGCCAGGGCCCCGTCGATCCGACCGCGGGCACGCCGAGGCGTCGCGGGGGGTCGATCCGCCGCACCTCGACCATCGACTCCACCCGTCCCGCGGGCTTCACCGGCCCGGTGCACCAGCTCGGGCGTGCGCGCGACCTCTTCACCGACGACGACGGCGCCGGCACGGCCCTCGGGAACGCCGAGATGCACGTCGTCACCGACTACACGCGGGGCTTCACTCGTGCGCGAGCTCTCGGTCACGCCGGACGTCGACGGGATCGACGCGCTGATCGGGGCGCGGGCCGGCGGAGGCTTCCGCAAGGTCCTCGACCTCGAGACTCAGGCAGAGCGCGGTTCGCTGCCCTACCTGCTGCTCGACGACATCCCCGGGGCGACCCTGGTCTCGGGCTTCGCGATGACCGTCGCGGCCGATCGCGGCGACGCCGAGCTCGAGGAGTTCCGGACCCGCATGGCGGAGGGGCCCCGCCTGCAGGTCGCCGACATCTGTGCGGGCTGGCAGACCGGCGGCACGCTCCTCGGCAACCTGGAGGACGGCCGCCCGCCGGTGCTCCTCGGGCCCGGTGCGCCACCGGTGCTCGACGACGACGATGCCGACGCCTGGCACACCATCCCGGAGCTGCCGGCCGACTCGACCCGGCGCGCCCGCCGCATCGACGTGTGGTGCGACGACGTGGTGCACGTCGACGTGTTCTTCCGCGACAGCGTGATGGCGCCCGGCGGTGACGAGACGGTGATCCACGAGTACACCGTCGCCGCGACGGTCGACCGCGAGACGATGACCGTCCTCGCCTGCAGCGCGGTGCCGCGCGTCCTGCCGTGGCGCGAGTGCCCGCAGGCGATCGGCAGCGCGGGGCGGATCGTCGGGGTGCGGGTGGGCGATCTCCGGCCCGAGGTGCGCACGCAACTCGTCGGCCCGAGCACCTGCACCCACCTCAACGACGTCCTGCGCGGGCTCGAGGACGTCGAGTGGCTCACCGGCGCGCTCAGGCGTGCGTGATGGTGGCTCCCGCGGCCTCGTAGCTGGCGCGGATCAGTGCGCTCGACCGCGGGTCGACCGACACGCCCAGGCCCATCTTGCTCATGACGTAGCCACCCGCCACCCGGTGCTCGGGGTCGGCGAAGCCGACCGACCCGCCCGCGCCGTAGTGCCCGAAGGACTTGGCGCCTCCCATCGGCGCGAACGGTGAGGTCGACCAGAAGCCGAGCGCGATGGTCGACTCGACGTCGAACCCCGGCAGGCTCAGGACCTGGTCCATCCCCGCCGTCTGGAGCGTCGTCGCGATCTCGATCTGCTCGCGACGTGAGCAACGCGTCCGACGGTCCGCCGTCGACGCCACCGATCAGTCCGGCGTAGAAGCGGGCCAACGACCGCGCGTTCGCGATGCCGTTCGCCGGCGGGGAGCTCGGCGGCGTGGAAGTCGCGGCGGTTGGCGCCGTTCCCGAGATCCTCCTGGAACGCGCCGTTGAGGTTGAGCGCGCGGACCAGCCACGAGTCGGCCCCGAGCAGGTCGGCGATGGACGCGCCGTCGCCACCCGAGCTCATCGGGATCATCGGCGCGACCCGCGGCTCGAGCTCCTCGGGGAGACCGATCCAGAAGTCGAGCCCGAGCGGCTCGGCGAATTCCTCGTGGAAGAACGTGCCCAGGCTCCGTCCGTCGATACGGCGGACGACCTCGCCGACGAGGTGGCCGTAGGTGATGGCGTGGTACCCGTGCGCGACGCCCGGTTCCCAGAGTGGCGCCTGGACCTCGAGCGCGTGGATCACCGGCTCCCACGCGAGCGCCTCCTCGCGCGTGAGCGTCGTGTCGAACGTCGGCAGCCCGGCCTGGTGGCTGAGCAGCCACCGCACCGGGATGTGCTCCTTGCCCGCCTGTCCGAACTCGGGCCAGTAGGTGACGACGGGCGCGTCGATGTCGAGGAGCCCCCGCTGCGCGAGCAGGTGCGCGCACGCTGCCGTCGCACCCTTGGTCGACGAGAACACGATCTGTAACGTGTCGCCGTCGTACGCGGCGCCGGTGTCGGTGCGCTCGCCGCCCCACAGATCGACGACCTGCGTGCCGTCGACGTAGAACGCGTACGTCGCCCCGACCTCGCCGAGCTCCTCGAAGTTGTTCGCGAACGCGTCGCGCACCCCTTCGAACCCCGGCTCGACGTGTCCCCCCACCTCAGCTGCCATGGCCCGAAGCTACGACTCAGAGCGAGTCGGCGGCGAATGTGTCGCAGCGGTTGGGGTCGCCGGTGTCGTACCCCGTCGAGAACCAACGCTGGCGTTGCTTCGACGAGCCGTGCGTCCACGACTCGCGGTCGACCCGCCCCGTCGCGGCCCGCTGGATCCGGTCGTCGCCCACCGCGGCGGCGGCGTCGAGCCCGTCGCTGATGTCGGTCGGGGTGATGTCGGCGATCAGCGCGGTGTCGACCGCGTGCGCCGCCCACACCCCGGCGAAGCAATCGGCCTGGAGCTCGAGCCGGACCGACGCCGAGGCCGGGCCCTCGCGGTCGTCGCCCACCCGGTCGTTGGTCCCGAGCAGGTCCTGCACGTGGTGTCCGTACTCGTGGGCGAGCACGTACGCCTCCGCGAAGCGCCCGCCCGTAGCCCCGAACCGGGTGCGCAGGTCGTCGTAGAAGCCGAGGTCGAGGTACACGTCCCCGTCGCCCGGGCAGTAGAAGGGGCCGACCGACGAGTCGGCCAGGCCACAACCGGTCGACACCTGGCCGTCGAACAGGACGGTCTGGGCCGGCTGGTACCCCTGCACCGCGCCCGACCAGTACTCCTGGACCGAGTTGACCACGCCGGTCACGAGGCAGTCGGTGCGCTGGTTGGCGTCGGCACCGGTCTGGCAGTTCGCGCCGAGCTCGCCCGCCCCGTCGAAGGCGTTGGAGCTCGTACCTCCGCCGCCGCCGTCGCCCAGACCGTTGGCGAGGAGCAGCACGAGGACGAGGATCACCCCGGCGATCCCGCCACCGCCGTACGCGACCCCGCGGCCAAGTCCGACGCCGCCGAGCCCACCGCCCATGCCGCGGCGGTCGGACACCTGGCTCGTGTCGAGCCTCCCCCGCGTCCGGAACTTCACGGCGCTCGACCTACCCGATGCCGGGCCGGTTCACCCTCACGCCGGTTCCTTGGGGAGTCCGAGCACGCGCTCGCCGAGCACGTTGCGCTGGATCTCGTTGGAACCGCCGTAGATCGTGTCGGAGCGGCTGAACAGGAACAGCTTCTGCTCCAGCGTGAGCTCGTAGGACGGCGCTTCGGCGCCTGCGCCCTGCGTGATCAGACCGTGAGGACCGAGGACGTCGATCATCAGGTTGCCGAGGTCGCGGTGCCACGACCCCCAGAACAACTTCGAGATCGACGCCTCGGGACCGGGCACGCCCTTGGCGGCCATGCTGCGCATCGCGTTCCACTTCATGAGTCGCAGGCCGATCCATGCGTCGACCAGCCGCCCGCGCACGACCGGATCGGACGCGCGATCATCGAGCGCGCGCCAGCCCGAGGACGTGGTCGAGCTCGCGCTCGAAGCCGACCTGCTGCGCGAGCGTCGAGACGCCGCGCTCGAACCCGAGCAGGCCCATCGCGATGCGCCACCCGTCGTTCACCTCACCGACGGTGAGGTCCGCGTCCGTGCGCGCGTCGTCGAAGAACACCTCGTTGAACTCACCGCCGCCGGTGATCTGCTCGATCGGCCGCACCTCGACGCCCGGTTGGTCCATCGGCACGAGCAGGAACGAGAGTCCCTTGTGCCGGGTCGACGCCGGGTCGGTGCGCGCCACCACGAAGCACCAGTGCGACACGTGCGCGAGCGAGGTCCACACCTTCTGACCGTTCACGACCCACTCGTCACCGTCGAGCCGCGCGCGTGGCGACGTTGGCGAGATCGGAGCCCGCGTTCGGCTCGCTGTAGCCCTGGCACCAGCGCTCGTCACCGCGCAGGATGCCGGGCAGGAAACGCTCCTGTTGCTGATGGGTGCCGTAGGCGATGAGCGTGGGCGCGAGCAGGTTCTCGCCCATGTGGTTGACCCGCGCCGGCGCCTGCGCGCGCGTGTACTCCTCGGCCCAGATCACCTGCTGCTCGAGCGTCGCGCCCCGCCCCCCGAACTCCACCGGCCACCCGAGGCCGATGAAGCCGGCCTTGCCCAGCTCGTGCTCCCACGCGACGCGCACGTCGAACCCGACGTCCTCGTCACCGGGGCCGCCGCGGCCCTTCAGCTCCGCGTAGTCACCCACGACGTGCTCGGCCAGCCACCCGGCGACGTCGCGCCGGAACCTCTCGTCGTCGTCGGTGAGCTCGACGTCGGGCATCGGTCAGGCCGGGAGCGCCATGAGCTCGACGCGCACGCCGTCGGGGTCGGCAAGGAAGAGGAGGTCGATCCCGGGACTCGCCCGCGTCTCCTCGATGACGGTTGCACCGCACTCGACGAGATGCGCGGTCGCGGCGTGGAGGTCGTCGACGTAGAACGAGAGGTGCGTCAGTCCGAGCTGGTTGCGCGTCGCCGACGGCACACCGCCCACGCCCGGCTCGAAGAAGTGCAACAGCTCGATCTTCATGGTGTCGTTCTGGATGAACTGCGACATGATGCGCACCGGTCCGGGAACCTCGAGGCTGCGCTCGAGACCCTCGGCCGCGGCACTGTCGAGCTCGAAGCCCTCGGCCCGCTCGAAGCCGAGACCGTCGCAGAAGAACCGGAGGGACCGCTCGAGATCACGCACGCACAGGCCGACGTGCGACGGCCGGTAGTCCCCCATGTTCGATCGCCCTTCCGCTGCTGCACCGGTACCGGGTGCGGACCTGACGGTCCGTCAGAAACACGCTAGCGTCGCCCGCCGGAACGCGAGCGAGCGGCCGCGAGCCGGGTCTCCCGGATCGCAGCGAGGGAGCAGATGATGGCAGCGATCCCCGGCATGGAGGACTACCCGATCAAGCTCGGGAGCCTGCTGTTCACGATGGTCGAGCCCGAGAAGGGCCACGAGGTCGAGTACAACCGCTGGTACGAGCACGACCACTTCTACTCGGGGTGCATGGTCGGCAAGTGGCAGTTCGCGGGGAACCGGTTCGTCGCCACCAAACGCCTGAAGGACCTGCGCTATCCGGCGGGCAGCGACATGACCCCCGACAACCTCGTGGGCTCGTACCTCGCGGTCTACTGGGTCCTCGCCGGCGAGCACGACGAGTGGAACCGGTGGGCGATCGACCAGGTGAACTGGCTGCACGCCAACGGGCGCATGTTCGAGAAGCGCACCCACATCCACACGCTGCTCTACGAGAAGCGTTGGAGCGACCGTCGTGCCGACGACAGCGTGACGATCGAGCTCGCATTGGACCACCACTTCGCGGGCCTCGTCGTCGTCGCCGGTGACGTGAAGGACGGTCACACCCACGACGAGGTCGACACCTGGTTCCGTGACTCGTGGCTGCCCGGCGCGTACGCACAGCCGTGGGGGCCCGAAGTCGTGCTCGACGCGACGACCTTGCCGCTGCTCGACGACCGTCCGGGCGACGTCCCGCCACCTGCGGCCGGCCCGACCCGGTTCCTCCAGTTGCACTTCCTCGACCACGACCCCGAGGACGGCTGGGCCGACGGCTACGCCCAGATCGGGCAGGCGATCGACGACAGCGGACTGGCGACGCACGTGTGGACGGGTGCGTTCATCCCCACCGACTTCGGCACCGACCGCTACACCGACGAGCTCTGGTAATCACACCAACTGAACGATGCGGTGGTCGGTGAGCCGACCGGCATCGACGGCGAAGGTGGCGAAACTCGGATGAGGTTGACGACGACGCTGCCTCGCTGACCCGGGGTTGAGCAGTCGCTGACCGTCGAGGCCGAGCTCGTCGACCGGGGCGTGGCTGTGGCCGAAGACGACGAGCTCGCAGGCAGGAAAGGCACGTCGCATGCGGGCGGGCCGGCCTTTCGTCGCACCGGAGTCGTGCACCATGCCGACGCGCAGGCCGTCGAGCTCGACGACCAGCCGTTCGGGGAGCGTGCCGCGCAACGTCACGTCGTTGTTGCCGAGCACCGCGTAAAGCGGTCCGTAGGTCGCGAGCTCGTCGAGTAGGTTGCGTTCCACGACATCGCCGCAGTGGAGCACCGCGTCGGCGACCAGCAGGGCCTCGTACACCGCATCCGGCAGCCGACGACCACCGTCGTCGCGGAGATGGGTGTCGGAGAGCACGACGGCCTGCACACCCCCAGTGAATCAGCTACAAGCCCCTGCAGGGTTTGCAGCTGTTCACCTGCTGGTCACACGTCGGTCTCAACCAAGTCGATCGCGATGCCGATGATGGAGAGGTGGAACTGCAAGTGACCCGCGAGATGGCCCGCACCGCGACGTGTGACGAGGTCCGTTCGACGCGGCTGCACTACCGGCTGCGGTGCCTCCTGTCGCCGGACCACGACGGCGACCACCGCTGGACGCCGGAGCTCCTTCCCGGCGACGCCGACGACGAATTCGCCACCGGCTGACCCGGCTGCGCTCATCCCTCCCGGGGATGGGCGTCGAAGAAGGCGAGCATGAGTCCGGTGGCGTCGATCGTCGCGGTGGTCGGGCCCAGGCGCGCCGTGTTGACGGGGATCGCTCCGGGCCAGGTGTGGCCGCCGTCGACGACGCGGTAGAGCTCGACCGTGCCACCGGCCGGGCAATTGGGGTACGCGACGCGCTCGACGTCGGGAGCGATCGCGGTCGTCGCCGGCGGTGCACCGCACCCGTCGAACGCCGCCCAGCTCGCGATCCCGTCATCGACCGGTCGGGCGCGACGAGCGGTCCCGGAGCGCGCCGGGTCGTCGTCCAGCGGGTTCACGCCCGCGAAGTAGCGGCCACCGGCGTACGGCACGATCGGATCGGCGGTGCCGTGGAACGCGAGCAGGGAAGTGCGCGGCGTACCACTGCTGCAGACCTTGGTCGCGTTGACGCCCGCAACGGGAGCGATCGCAGCAAGCCGTCCCGGCAACTCGCACACGAGCGCGGTGGCGAAGATGGCGCCGTTCGACATGCCGGTCGCGTAGACCCGCCTCGCGTCGATGCACAGCGCGCGTGACGTCGTCGCCAGCATCGCCTTCACGAAGTCGACGTCGAGCGCCGACCCGGGGAGCGGCGGGACGGTCCAGTGCCGCAGCTCGGCGCCGGTCCCGTCGGGCGTCAGCACCACGTAGCCCGCGGCCGTCGCCCGCTGGTTCATCCCCGTGTACAGCGCCTGCTGCTCCTTGTCGGAGCCGAGCCCGTGGAAGTTGAGGATCAGCGGCGTCCGGATCGACGGGTTGTACGACTCGGGGATCGAGCGCAGGTACGCGCGCGGTCGACCGCCGACGACGAGGTCCTCCGTGGTGACCCCCGGCGTGGCCGACTTCCCGCATCCGCCGCCCGTCCTGGTCGCCGCACGCGCCGGCGCGGCCGGGGCGAGCGCGCCCGCCAGCACGACGGCGGCGAGGAGGGGGAGGAGTCGGGTGCGCATGCGGAGCATCTTCGGCCGGCCGGATCAGAGGAACGTGAAGCCCGGATGTCGGGTCGTCGGTAACCTACGGCTCGACAAGGGGTGAACATGAGCACACGGACGTACGACGGCCCGGCACTTCACGATCCCTCGACCTACGCGCAGGGGTTCCCGTACGAGGTGTTCCGGGAGTTCCGCGACGGCAACCCGGTCTCGCACCACGACCATCCCGCGTGGGAGGACGGCTACTGGGCGCTGAGCCGCCACGCCGATGTGCAACGCGTGTCGCGTGACTGGAACGGCTTCCAGAACGCGCCGAACCCGTTCCTCCCCGACCGCGCCGACTTCGGCGACGAGGCGGGTGCGTCGCTGCTCATGATCAGCCTCGACCCGCCCGAGCACACGAAGCTGCGCAAGCTCATCAGCTCCGGGTTCACGCCCCGTCGCATCAACGACCTCGCGGTGCAAGTGAAGGCGCGGGTGGATTCGGTGATCGACTCGGTCGCCGAGCGCGGCGAGTGCGACCTCGTGCGCGACGTCGCCCTGTGGCTTCCGCTGCACGCGATCGCCGACCTCGTCGGCGTGCCCGAGGAGGACCGCAAGCAGATCTTCGAGTGGACCGAGCTCACCTTCGGATTCGAAGCGGGGACTACACCGGAAGCGCGGGCCGAGGCCGCGCAGTCGATGTTCGCCTACGCCGACGCCATGTGTGCCGAGCGGGCCGACGAACCGCGCGACGACCTGATGAGCGTGCTGCTCCACGCCGAGGTCGACGGCGAACGCCTCACCCAGATGCAGATCTCGGTGTTCTTCATGCTGCTGCAGAACGCGGGATCGGAGACGACCCGGAACCTCATCACCACCGGCACGCTGTCGCTGCTCGAGCGCCCCGAGCAGCTCAGGGCCTTGCGCGCAGACCCCGAGCTGCTGCCCGTCGCGATCGAGGAGCTCCTGCGCCATGCGACACCGGTGATGTCGTTCACCCGGATGGCGACCAAGGACACCGAGGTGGGGGGCCAGGCGATCGCCGCGGGCGACCACGTGCTCCTCGTCTACGCGTCGGCCAACCGCGACGAACGTGCCTTCGACCAGCCCGACACGATCGACATCCGGCGTGATCCCAACGACCACGTCGCGTTCGGCGCCGGTGGTCCGCACTTCTGCCTCGGCTCCCACCTGGCACGGCTCGAGGCCAGATTGATGTTCGAGGCCATCCTCACCCGCTTCGAGGGCCTCGAGCTGACGGCCGACCCCGCGTCGCTCCCCCGGGTCAACTCGAACCTCATCGACGGCCTGGCCGAGATGCCCGTCCGGTGGAGCGGGGTGCGGTGATGCGTGCCGTCACCATGCGGCACGGTCACCTCGACCTGAAGGACATCCCCGAGCCACCGATGACCGACGACCACCTGCTGGTGGAGCCGCTCTCGGCGGGCGTGTGCGGCGGTGACCTCAACGCGATGGAACACGCCGACGACTTCCTCCACGCGTCGCGCGCGAGCGGGACGCCGCTGTTCCTGTTCGACCCCGACCGCGACCTCGTGTTCGGTCACGAGTTCACCGCCCGCGTGCGGGAGGTCGGCGCCAACGTCGAGGGGTACGCCGCCGGCGACGTGCTCCTCGTGTCGCCGGCGGTCGTGGATCCGGCCGGCGTCGTGCACTGCGTCGGCTACGCCACCGACTACCCCGGTGCGCTCGCCGAACAGGTCGTGGTCTCGCCCTACGGGCACGTGAAGATCCCGGAGGGCGTGTCTCCGTACGATGCCGCCACCGTCGATCCCGTCGCCACCGGGCTCAACGGCGTGTGGCGCTCCAAGATCGCGGCTCCGGCGGGAGCCATCGTCACCGGCTGCGGGCCGGTGGGTCTCGGTGCGGTCGCCGCGCTCGCCGAGCGCGGCATCCATCCGATCGTCGCGTCCGATCCTTCGGCCGCGCGGCGTCGGATCGCGGCGGCGTTCGGCGCGCACGTGGTCGTCGACCCGGCCGAGGACGACCCGGTCGACGTGTGGCACGATCTGGCCGATCCCGACCAGCGCCTGTTCGTCTACGAGGCCTCCGGCAAGCCCGGCATCCTCGACTCGCTCCTCTACACGGTGCCGTCGTACACGCGCATCACAGTGATCGGCGCGTGCATGGTCGACGACCCGATCCGCCCGATCGTCGGCATCTACAAGAACGTCACCATCGAGTTCTGCGTGGGCATGGGCCCGGACGGCGAGGAGTACCCGTTCGCGCAGACGTTCGAGCGCATCGCCGACGGCCGCATCGATGTCACCAAGCTCGTCACCGGCTACGCCGGTCTCGAGGGCGTCGAGGAGGTGTTCGCCCATCTGCGACCGGGCAACTACCGCGACATCGAGCACGTGAAGATCCTCGTGCGCCACGACATCGACGGGCCGGGCATCCACGCGCCCGACGCGCTGCGCGCCTGACATGGGCGACCGCGACGAGATCACCGCGCTGGTCCACCGCTACGGGGAGCTGCTCGACGACGGCGACTTCGACGGCGTCGTCGCGCTGTTCGCACGCGCCACGTGGCGTTCGGCGGCGACCGGCACCGTGTTGCGCACGCCCGAGGAGATCCGCGCGGTGTACGACCGCATCGTCCTCTACGACGGCGTCCCGCGCACGCGTCACCTGATGAACAACCTGACCATCGACCTCGTCGACGGGGCCGACGACGCCAGTGGCCATTGCGTCTACACGGTGCTGCAGATCGTCGAGCCCGGCGGTCCGATCGAGATCATCCTCACCGGTCGTTACGAGGACCGGTACCACCGCGGGCCCGACGGGTGGCACTTCACCGATCGGCTCTTCCACATCGACCTCACCGGGCGTCAGACCAACCACTTCGAGTGAGGTTCGGCGGACCGGCGCTGGTCACCCACCCCGAATTCTCGTAACCTCGCGGCAGCTTTTCCCGAGCCGCGGAGGACTCCCGTGACGTTTGCCCCGATCGCCCCGACCATCATCGTGGAGCCCGAGGAGATCGCTCCCGAGACCTTCGTGATCCGCCAGGTGCAGCCCGCGCTGGGTCAGCCACTCTTCGTGTACATCAACTCGATGGTGATCCGCGGCGCGGAGCCGGTGATCGTCGACACGGGCACGCCGGCCAACCGCAAGCAGTGGCTCGAGGACGCGTTCTCGCTCGTCGAGCCCGAGGACGTCAAGTGGGTGTTCCTCACGCACGACGACGTCGACCACAGCGGCAACCTCGACGAGGTGATGACCGCGTGCTCGAACGCGAAGCTCGTGTGCAACTGGGCGATGGTCGAGCGCCACACCAACTGCTTCGACTTCCCGCTCGACCGCTGTCGCTGGGTCATGGACGGCGGGAGCCTCGACGTCGGCGACCGCACGCTGCAGGCGTTGCGACCGCCGGTCTACGACTCCCCGACGACGCGGGGCCTGTACGACCCCACGACCAAGGTGTACTGGGCCGTCGACACGTTCGCGACCCCGCTCCCCGATCCGGGCATGGGCGTCGCCGATCTCGACGGCGACTTCTGGCGCGAGCTCATGTGGGTGTTCGCGATGGGAGCGGTGAGCCCGTGGCTGGCGATGCTCGACCTCGAGAAGTGGGGCCGGTACGTCGACCAGGTCCAGCAGCTCGACATCACCACCATCGCCGCCTGCCACACGCCGGTGATCGAAGGTGACTTCATCGAGCAGGCCTTCGCCCGGATCCGCGAGCTGCCCGCCCTCGACCTGCCGACGCTGCCGGACCAGTCGATCCTCGACCAGATCATCGCCGCCACGTCGCAACCGCCCGACTGACCGCGGGGCGCGATGAATTCCGGCGCGCCGGGATGTCCAATTCCCATGGACGCACACAACCTCGCCAACCTGTACGACCTGCCCGCAATCGAGTGGGCCACCGTCACCGAGGGACTCGACCGGGGCTTCACCCAGGCCCCGGACTCGGGCGGCCCGAACCGGCACAGCACCTGGCTGGCCACGATCGACCGGGACGGGAGCCCGCACGTCACCGGCATCGGCGCGCTCTGGTTCGACGGCACGTTCTGGTTCGAGACCGGCCAGACGTCGCGGAAGGGTCGCAACCTCACCCGTGATCCGCGCTGCACGCTGAGCCTCGCCACCCACGACTTCGACCTCGTGGTCGAGGGCGAGGCCCATCAGGTCACCGACCCCACGACCGTCGCCGACGTCGCGGCGCGCTACGCCGATGGCGGCTGGCCGGCCCGGGTCGACGACTCGGGGTCGGCGTTGACCGCCGAGTTCAGCGCCCCGTCCGCCGGGCCGCCCCCGTGGCACGTGTACCGCCTCACACCGCGGTCGGCGACGGCCCTCCTCACCGTGGACCCCGGGGGCGCGACGCGGTGGCGCTTCTGACCCATCGCGTGATCGGTGCGATGATGCCGGCATGACCATGCCGACCGACATCGAGATCGTCGATCTGGGAATCGGGTTCCCCTACACGTCCGCCGAGGAGAAGATGGCGGCGTACGACTTCTTCCGCGCCAACCTCAAGGACGCCCAGAGCGTGCGCGAGATGGAGTTCCCGGTCCAGTACATCTTCAAGGGCGTGCCCGACATCGTTCCCGAGGACACCGACCTCGTCGAATGGGTCGTCGAGCACATGGACGCGTTCAACATCGGCATCGCCCGCGTCGGCCTGTCACCGAACGGGATCGAGGCGAAGCGGCGCCACCCCGACCGCTTCGTGATCGGGATGTCGGTCGACCCGAACGACGTCATGGGCGCGCTCCGCCGGATCGAGGAGGCGAAGGCGGAGCACGACGTCGTCTCGGCGATGGTGTTCCCGTCCGGGTGCGTGCCCCAGGTCGCGATCGACGACCCCAAGATGTACCCGATCTACGCCAAGTGCGTGGAGCTCGACATCCCGCTCTGCATCAACGGCGGGATCGTCGGACCCCGGATGCCGAGCTGGCCCCAACAGGTGTTCCGCTTCGACGAGGTCTGCTACGACTTCCCCGACCTCACCATCGTGATGATGCACGGCGGGGAGCCCTGGGAAGACCTCGCGGTGAAGCTCATGCTCAAGTGGCCCGGGTTGCACTACATGACGAGCGTGTTCGCACCCAAGCACTACCCGAAGGCGATCATCGACTACGCGAACACCCGCGGCGCCGACAAGATCATGTTCTGCGGCTACTTCCCGGCCGGGCTCACCCTGGAGCGCCAGTTCGCCGACATGCCGAACGTGCCGTTCCGCGACCACGTGTGGCCGAAGTTCCTCCGGGAGAACGCGCTCCGCGTCTTCAAGATCCCCGAGGCCATCGCACGCGCGACCGGAGACTGACCTCGCTCAGCCGCCGCCCTCGTACTTGAACGATACGTTGAGCTTGGTGCGGTACGAGGCGATCCGCCCGTCGTCACCGATGGTGACGTCGAGCTCCTTCACCTCGGCGACCCTGAGATCGCGCAGCGACTGCGACGCGAGGCCCACCGCAGCGGCGGCGGCCTTCTCCCAGGATTCGGTGCTCGTGCCCACGAGCTCGATCACCTTGTAGACGCTCTCGGCCATGGCCCTGTCCTCCGATCGAGGCTTCGACGTCGCGCCGAGTGTGCGCGCACCACGACCGTAGCCGTGCAGGTGCGGCTGTCAAGCGGTGCCGCGGCTACTCGACCCCGGGTCGCTCGTCGGCCATCTCCCGCAGCTTGTTCTTGAGGATCTTGTCGAGGGTGCCGGTGGGGAACTCGTCGACGAAGTAGACCGCGCGCGGCACCTTGAACGTGGCCAGGTTCTGGCGGCACGTCTCGACGATCTCGGCGGTGACGGCCTCCTCGTCGTGGTCGCCCGGCACCGGGATCACGAAGGCGACGACGACTTCGCTGAGGAACTCGTGCTCCTTGCCGACGACGGCGACCGCCTGCACCGCCGGGTGCGCGACGATCAGGTCCTCGACCTCCTTGGCCGACACGTTCTCGCCGCCGACCTTGAGCAGGTCCTTGTCGCGCTCCTGGTAGAAGACGTTGCCGCCCTCGCCCATCTTCACCATGTCGCCGGTCTTGAACCAGCCGTCCTCGAACGCCTTGGCGTTGGCTTCGTCGTTGTCGAAGTACTCGAGGAAGAGCTGGATGCCCCGGGTCCCGCGCATCCAGAGCTCACCGATCTCACCCTCGGTGCAGAGCTCGCCGGTGTCCTTGTCGACGACGGCGATCTCGTAGCCCGGGGTCACGTGACCCATCGACCGGAACGGCAGCCGCTCCGACGACTTGCCGGTGATGCAGTGCGTGACGGTCTCGGTCATGCCGTAGGCGGCGTAGACGTCGATCCCGAACATCTTGTCGAGGTCGGGCATGATCAAGCCGAACACGCCGATGCGCAGCGTGTGCTCCGCGGGCTTGTCGGGGCTGCCGAGCGCACCCATCACGAACGGCATCACCGAGATGTGCGTGACGCCGTGCTCGAGCACCATCGGCCAGAAGCGGCTCTGCGACCACTTCGGCATCAGCACCGCGGTCGCGCCGACGCCCAGCACCGAGAAGAGGCTCCAGCTCTGCGCGTTCACGTGGAAGAACGGCAGGTAGATCAGGTACGTGTCGTCGGTTCCGATGTCGATGTTGCGCGGTCCGGTGCGGCTGGCCCAGATCGCGTTGGCGTGGGTGTGCACGACCGCCTTGGGGCGGCTCGTGGTGCCCGACGTGAACATGATCCCGAACGGCAGCATCGGCTCGGGCGCACGGCCCGTCCAATCCCCCGCATCGGCGAAGAGCGACGCGAATGCGTCGAACCCGTGCGCCGCCTCCTCCGCGGTCGCCGGCTCGCCGCTGTTGTCGTCGGTCACCGCGATCCACTTCAACGCCGGTGCCGCCGCCGCGACCATCGCCGCGTACTGCGGTTGCGTGATCGCGGCCACCGCGCCGGTGTGCTCGGCGAAGTAGGTGACCTCGGCCCCCACGGACTTGGTGTTGGTGGTGACGGCGACTGCGCCGAGCGTGGCGCACGCCAGCCACGCGAGCACCATCTCGGGGCAATTCTCCGAGTGGATGAGCACCTTGTCGCCCTTGGCGATGCCCTTCGCGCCGAGGCCGGCGGCGAGGCGGCGCACGTCGGTCAGCAGCTGCTCGTAGGACCAGCGGTCTCCCTCGCCCTCACGGGGTGCCCACACGAGCGCCGGGTGGTCGGGCTTGGCCGCGGCCCAGTGCTCGAGGAGCCACGGGATGTCCTGGCCGTACGTCTGGAACTGTTCGATCTCGGCGGTTTCCATGCCGGACATCTTGGACCATGCGCCGGCAGCCGTGGAAGTTGTAAGACTGCACCCGTGACCGATCTGGGCGACTTCATGCGGGTCGCGAGCACGACCCACACATTCTGCGTCCTCGCCACCACGCGTAACGACGGCACGGTGCAGGCGTCGGTGGTCAACGCGGGCGTGATGCTCCATCCGTCCGGCGGCGGTGACACCGTGGTGTGCGTCGCGGTGGCGGCAGCCGGAAGCTCGCGAACCTGCGCGTGCGCCCCGCCGCCACCGTCGTCGCCCACGCGAGCGGCGACTGGGTGACGGTGGAGGGCCGCGCGGAGCTGATCGGTCCCGACGACGTCGTTGCCGGGTTCGACGGCGACGCGCTCCGGGAGCTCCTCCGCGACGCCTTCCGGGCCGCCGGTGGCGAGCACGACGACTGGGACACCTACGACCGCGTGATGGCCGAGGAACGCCGCGTGGCCGTCGTGATCACCCCGACCCGGGTCTACTCGAACGGATGAGCACCCAGGCCGACCCGTGGCCGACGACCGCCGCCGACATCACGCCCGACTGGCTGACGGACGCGCTCACGCCGCGCCATCCCGGCGTCGACGTCGCCACGGTCGAGGTGATCGAACAGCACGAGGTGACGAACGCCCACGCTCGCTTACGCGTCGGGTACCGGAACGCCTCCGACGCGCCCGACACGATGTTCTGCAAGCTCCCGCCGAACGACGACCGCCGCCAGCAGATCATCGCCACCGGCATGGGCCACCGGGAGGCGCGCTTCTACGCCGAGCTGGCACCGTCGATCGCGATGCGCGTCCCCGAGGCGCACGTCGCCCGCACCGACGACGCCGGTATGTTCGCCCTCCTGCTCGAGGACCTCGTGACCACCGGGTGCGAGGTGTCCGACGGCACCTGGGGCATCCCGGTGGACTCGGTCGCGGGAGCCATCGAGGACCTCGCCGCCCTCCACGTCCGCTTCGACGATGCGGCGCGACGGGCCGCCGAGGCGCCGTGGGTCCGGGTGAGCCGACCGACGAACGACTACGCGGCGGGCATGCTGCGGTACGGCATCGACCACCACCGGGACCGGCTCACCGATTCGTTCGTCGAGATCGCCGAGCTCTACATCGACCACCACGACGAGCTGCAGCGACTCTGGCACGAAGGCCCGCACACCGTCATCCACGGCGACGTCCACATCGGCAACCTGTTCCTCGACGACGGCCGCGTGGGGTTCCTGGACTGGGGCATCGTCAACGTCAACACGCCGATGCGCGACATCAGCTACCTGATGACGATGGCGATGTCCATCGACGATCGTCGCGCCAACGAACGCGACCTGTTGCGCCTCTACCTCGACCTGCGCCGCGCCGCAGGGGTCACCGTGATCAGCTTCGACGACGCGTGGCGCGCGCACCGCATCCACGCCGTGTACAACGTGCCCGCGTCGTGCCAGGTGGTGAGGTTCCCCGCCGACATCTCGGAACGGCGACGCATCTTCGCCGATGCGTTCCTCGACCGCGCGCAGGCGTCGCTCGACGACCTCGACGCCCGGGGCGCGCTCCGCGAGGCGGCCGGCCTCTGACCGACGTGGTCAGAGGTGCTTGGCCAGGAACTTGCGGACCTCGACGCCGATCTCGGCGTCCTCCGGAGCCCCGAAGAATCCGCCGTGTGGCATGGCCTCCCACACGTGGAGCTCCGCCTCGACGTCGACCGCGCGGAGTGCCCGGTGCATGCGCACCGCGTTGGAGAGGAACAGGTCGCGCGTGCCGGCCTGCAGGAAGGTCGCCGGGAACCCGCTGAGGTCGCCGAACAGCGGCGACAGGAACGGATCGCGCAGATCGTGGTCGCCCGCGTAGAGCGCGATCGACTCCGTGAGCCGCTGGAGCAGGACGTAGTCGACACCGGCGTTGGTGTCGAACGTGTCCCCCGACTCGGTGAGGTCCGCTTCGGGTGTGAAGAGCAGCAGCGCGCTCGGCATCGGCAGCCCCTCGGCGCGCGCCCGCAGCATGAGTGCGGCCGCGAGGTTGCCACCGGCCGACCCGCCTCCCACGACGATCTGCTCCGGACGCTTGTGCTCGAGCAGGTCGCGGTACACCGCGACGCAGTCGTCGAGTGGGGTCGGGTACGGATGGTCCGGCGGCATCCGGTAGTCCACCGACCACGTGTGGAGGCCGGTGCGCACTGCCGCGCTGGTGCCCATGAGGCGACACGCCTCGCCCCCGCCGGCGATGAGCGCGCCGCCGTGGATGTCGTAGAACACCCGAGCGTCCGGGCCCGCGTCGGCGCCGGCCGGGGTGATCACGAACACGTCGACCCCGTCGACCTGGATCTTCTCGGTGGTCGCGTCGAAGTCCTGAGCGGCGAAGCCGAGGGCGATGAACTCGTCCATCACCGCGATCCGCGCCTTCCACGCGTCGGCGTCGTCGAGCGGCGGGAACGCCTCGGGCTGGGCCAGGCGCTGCGGCACCGCCGCGCTGCCCGCCGCGATCGCCGCCTGTGCCTGCGGGCTCACCGACGAGGGCGTGGTGATGCGGCGCGTGAGCTCCAGTGCCGGCTCGGTCGTGGCATCGGTCATGGGTGTGCTCCCGTCGTGGCGTGGTCGGACCTCGTGTTAGGTGACCGCGGCCGGTGCGCGCAACTCCCGAACCTTCACCCCGCGTTCACCGGTTCGTGACCTCGCCGACCGGTGCACTCCGTATCGTGCCGCGTGCAGACGGACCGGCGGGTGGAACCAGTCCAAGGAGCAAGTCATGAGCACACTGCTCGCACACGACGAGCACCGGGTGTTGGACCTTGCGACCCTCGAGAGCTACCGCAGGGATCTGACCCGCGCCCTGGTGTCCCTCATCTGCGCGACCACCGGACGCCGGCGCACGTCCGACGAACGCGCCCGGCTCGACGCGCTCGGACGGGAGATCGTCCGCGTCCGGCACGAGCTGCGGCGCCGGCGTGATCGTCAGATCCGGCCGAGGTTCAGCTTGAGCTGGTCGACGGTGCCGCCACCGTCGACCGCGATCACCTGACCGGAGACGAAGCGTGCCGCCGGGCTGCAGAGGTACAGGACCATGTGGGCGATGTCGGCGCCGTGGCCGATCATGCCCACGGGGTTGCCGGGCCGGGTGCCCGCGCCGGGTACGGCCTCGGCGAAGCGCCGGACGCCTTCGGTGCCACCGATCTGCCCCGGCGCGACCGCGTTCACCCGGATGCCGTACGGCCCCCACTCGACCGCGCTGGTACGGGTGAAGGAGTCGACGCCGGCCTTCGCCGCCGCGACGTGTGACTGCATCGCCGCGCCCTTCATCTCGAAGGGCGCGCTGATGTTCACGACGTTGCCGCCGTGCTCGGCGAGCCAGGCGTCGAACGCGGCCTTCGACACGTTGTACGTGCCGAGCAGGTCGATGTCGACCACCGACTTGAAGCCATTGGGTGAGATCTTGGTGATCGGCGCGGGAAAGTTGCCCGCCGCGTTGTTCACGACGACGTCGAGGCGGCCGTAGTAGTCGATGATCCCGGCGACGACGCGCTGCACCGCGGCGGCGTCGCGTACGTCACACGAGTCGACGTACATGTCGATACCCTCGGTGGTGAGCTCGGCCTTCGCCGCGTCGAGCGCCTCCTGCTTGCGGCTCGCGATCGCGATGCGCGCGCCGTGGCGCCCGAACTCCCGACAGATCTCCTTGCCGATCCCCGTCGCGCCGCCGGTCACGAACACCACCTGATCGGCGAAGAGGTCAGGACGGAAGGGGGACTCCGCTGCGTCGCTCATCCGCGCATCCTCGCCGAGCGCCGCCGCCGCGCGCAATGCGCCAAGATGTCGTGTGCCGAGCAGCTGGTTCAGCCTGGTGGTCGAGTGCGACGACCCGCGGGCGCTCGCGTCGTTCTGGTGCGAGGTGCTCGGCTACGAGATCGTGTCCGACTGGACCGACGTCGTCGGCATCTCGCCGCACGCGGCCGCGTATCCCGGCATCGAATTCGTCCGCTCACCCGGACCCCGGAACGACAAGAGCTCGCTCCACCTCGACCTGAACCCGGACGACCAGTCGTCCGAGGTCGCGCGCCTGCTCGCGCTTGGCGCTCGTCATGTCGACGTCGGGCAACCGGACGACGCGAGCTGGGTGGTCCTCGCCGATCCCGAGGGCAACGCCTTCTGCGTGCTCGCCTCGCAGCGGACCTGGCGGGACAGCCCGGCGTAGACCGCCTCCCGCGGCGCTCTCACCGGCAGACGGTGCGCTCCGCGGTCTCGGTGAGGATGCGGGCGACCTCGTCGGCGGGGAGGTCGCGTCCGGTGTAGAGCAGGTCGAAGCTGTCGAAGCTGGTCAGCATCCACAACACGTCGGCGGCCTCGTCGGCGGTGACGTCGGCCCGCAGCTGGTCCTGCTCGGCCAGCCGGCCCGCGAGGTACTCCATCCCGCCCCAGCGTCGCTCCTCGAGGCGGACGATCGCGCCCCCGACCGACTCCGGGTCGAGCGCCGACATCGAGAACAGCGCGACCGCCACGTCGCGCAGCGCCACGAAGATCTCCACGCCCGCCCGCATGCCCCCGCGGAGGTGCTCCCGGGCGTCGGGATGGGCCACGGCCTCGGTGAGGCGCGACAGGCCCGCCCGGTCCCACAGATCGGTCGCCAGGGCGTCGAACAACCCCGCCCGGGATCCGAACACGAGGTACACGGTGGTGCGGGCCACACCGGCACGCCGGGCGATCTCGTCGACGCTGACCGGCGTGGTCGGGGCCGCGCGGAGCCGCTGCTCCAGCGCATCGAGGATCCGCCGGCGGGTCGCGTCCGACGCTTCGGCCCGCAGCCGCTGCTCGTACTTCCGGGGCGCCACGGACCCACCGTAGCATTTTCACTGGACAAGCTGTATTCCACACGACATATTGTTGTGTGAAGAGTCCGGTCACCGAACGGAGTCCCTGATGGAAGAGCTCGACGTCCTGGTCGTCGGCGCCGGCGCCGCCGGTCTCGCCGCCGCGGCCACCCTGGGTCGCTACGGCGTCACCACCCTGCTCGTCGAGGAGCGCGCGGAGCCGCCGACCCTCCCGCGGGCCACGGTGATCAGCACCCGCTCGATGGAGCTCCTGCGCGCCTGGGGCCTCGAGCAGGAGGTGCTGGCCGGGGGCGTCGACGCCGACGTGTGGCTGTGGGAATGCGACACCCTCGCCACCGCCGCCGAGGGCAGGGCCCACGCGGTTGGCTACCCCTCGCGTGCGCAGGCGCAGGTCGTGAGCCCGTGCTCGCCGGGCACCGTGCCGCAGGACTGGCTCGAGGACGTGCTCCGGCGTCACGTCGCCACGCTGCCGACCGCGCGCTTCGAGCTCGGCACTGCGCTCGTCGCGATCGACGACGGACCCGACGGGATGCGCGCGACGCTGCGCGACCGGTCGGGTGCGGTGCGCACGGTGCGTGCGTCCTATCTCGTCGCCGCCGACGGCGCGGACAGCACGATCCGCGAACAGCTCGGCGTCGCCATGCACGAGCACGAGGGCGCGTACGGCGGCGTGCAGGTGGTGTTCCGGGCCCCGCTCTGGGACCTGCTCGGCGATCTCCGCTACGGGCTCTACGTCGTCACCACACCGGAGGCCCCGGGCCTGTTCCTGCCCGCGGGTCGCGACCGTTGGGTGTACGGCCCCACGCTGCCGCGGGAGGACGCCCGCCCGGCCGACCTCGATCCCGCGTGGCTCGCCGATGCGATCCGCCGGGGCGCGGGCATCGACCTCGACCTGCATCTCGATCGGGTCGGTGCGTTCCACTCGCCGGGCGAGGTCGCGGAACGGTTCCGCGTGGGTCGGACCTTCCTCGTCGGCGACGCCGCCCACCGCGTGACTCCGCGTGGCGGCACGGGCATGAACACCGCCCTGCAGAGCGGCTTCGACATCGGCTGGAAGCTGGCCTGGGTTGCACGCGGCTGGTCGTACCCCGATCTGCTCGACACCTACGAGGCCGAGCGCCGCGTGGTCGCGGAGCACAACGTCGCCCGCTCGACCGATCCGAACGGCAGCCGCCGTCCCGTGGTCGACGAGCTGAACGTCGACCTGGGCGGACGGGTCGCGCACGCGTGGCTCCCCTCGTCGTCCGGTGCCGTCTCCACCGTCGATCTGCTCGGCGACGGATGGACGCTCTTCACCGGTCCGTCGCACGCGGGATGGGACACGGCGAGCGCCACCTCACCCGTGCCGGTCGCGGTGAGGGAGCTCGATGCGGTGACGGCGCGGACCGTCGGCATCCGCGGCGACGGCGCGATGCTCGCCCGGCCCGACGGTGTGCCCGTGGCGACGTGGCCGTCGTGCGCGGGCGTCGCCGAGCTCGCCACCGCGATCGGCCTCGCCCCGGAGGAGACGACGCGAGTACCTCGCGGTGGCGCAGGTTCGGAATCAGACGAGCAGGTCGTGGAAGACGCTGGCGAGGAGGGGGTTGAAGATGTCGGCCCGCTCCCACTGGAGGAAGTGTCCGGCGCCGGGGATCAGCAGCGGCCCGATGCGATCGGTGAAGGCGCGTTCGCAGAACCAGACGAAGTCCTCGCCCACGACGTGGTCGTCGGTGCCGTAGAGCAGCAGCGTCTTCACGTCGACGGTGCCGCCCAGGAGCGGCGGCTCGGTCATCGTCCGACCATGGGCCAATTGGTAGGCCGACCACCCGGCGCGAGCCGCGCCTCGTCGGCGAACGGCTCGGTCATGAAGTCGACCTCGGCGCGGCTGAAGGTGCCCGGCGACGCCCACAGCCGGCTCTGGTACATGCCCGCGATCCACTGCCGCCGAGCGGCCTCGGTCGGCAACATGGCGGCGAGCTCGTCGGGCCGCGCGCCCTGGAGCTCGCGGTAGTCGCCGGTGGGCCCGTCGCTCAGCGCGCTCAACGAGCCGTAGTCCATACCCGCCGCCGCGTACTGGTCGAGTGCCGCCGGTGGCACGGTGTTGAAGAAGCAGAACCGCTGCACGAAGTCGCCGAAGCGGTGGACGAGGTCGACGCCCACGACACCACCGATGTCGCCCCCCGCGACCGCGCACCGATCGTGACCGAGGACGTCGTGCACGAGTGCCTGGACGTCGCGCGAGTACACCGCGAGGTCGTACACATCGTCGGAGGAGAGGTCGCTCTCGCCGTAGCCACGCAGGTCGGGGGCGATGACCTCGAAGCCGGCCGCCGCCAGCGGGGCGATGTTGCGCCACCAGATGCGCTTGGTCTCGGGGTAGCCGTGCAGCAGGAGCAGCGGATACCCGCCGACGCCCGCGTGCACGTACGCCAGCGCGAGCCCGTCGCGCACGACGGATCGCTCGACGGTGAACTCGCCCGGCGCCGGCGTCGGCGGCTGCGGCGGGCGGAACCGGAAGTCGTACGTCACCAGTTACGCCATCTCGACGTCACGTCGCAGGCGGGTGAGCACCAACGTCTTGATCAGCCACTGACCGTCGACCACCTCGTAGGTCTCCGTGTAGTGGCCCCAGCCGGTCATGCTCTTCATCCCGAGCGGTGAGCCTTCCGGCATCTGCAGGAAGTCCTGCATCGCCCAGACCCCGCCGCGGTGGTCGGCGAGGTGATCTCGATCTCGGGCATGTGCCCGTGGTGCACGGTGACGACGGGATCGACCGACCCCTGGACGAACCGCCGGATGTTCCCGCTCCCGTGCACGACCTCCAGATCGGGCGCCTCCTGGGTGGTGTCCATGGTCGCGTCCGGTGCGAACACGGCCTCGAACCCGTCCCAGTCCTTGGTGTCCATGCAGCGGAAGTAGCGCGCCTTCAGACGTTTGATCTCTTCGACGGCACTGAGCTCTTCGAGGGTCGCCATCACAGCCTCCAGGGTTGCGGCCAATCGTCACTGCGGAACTGTGCGTCCATCCCGCCGTCGCAGAACAGCACCGACCCGCAGAAGAACCGCGCGTCGGGCCCCAGCAGGTAGGCGATGAGCGCGGCGATCTCCTCCGGTCGGCCGTTGCGGCCGAGGGGCGACTTGAACGCGTCGATCATCGGGCCGACGGTCGGGTGGTCGAGGCCCTCCTGGAGCAACGGCGTGTGGATCGCGCCCGGAGCGACGGCGTTGAGGGTGATCCCCTCACCCGCCCACTCCGGCGTCGGCGCGTGGCGGCGGACCCACCAGCTCAGGGCGGTCTTGGTGACCGGATACGTGCTGAGCGATTCCCCGTCCCCCGCGAGGGCCCGGGTCGCCGCTTCGTCACCTTCCAGGCAGCTGGCGATCAGCGCCTCGTCGAGCCCGGGCTGGCAGGTGGTGGAGTTCGAGCTGATCGCCACCGCCGCCGCATCGGTGCCCCGGGCGAGGAGCGGACGCAGCCCGGCCAGGAGATCGACGGTGCCGAAGTAGTTCACCGAGATCAGCAGGGAAGCCGGTCGTTCCGGCAGACCGGCCAGGCCCGCCAGCGTGACCAACCCGTCGAGCGCGCCGCCCGAGAGCTCGCCCACGCGCTCGATCGCGGAAGCCCGCCCCTCCGCGGTGCCGAGGTCGGCGTCGATCTCCGCGTTCTTCACGTCGATGCCGATGACCCGGTCGCCCCCGGCCTCGAGGCGCGACTGCAGCGCGGCCCCCATCCCCGAACCGGATCCGGTGATGGCCACGGTCCTCACGGCTTGACCAACTGACGCCACGGCACGTCCTTGTCGCTGGTGGGCTCACGCGGCAGCCCGAGGGCGCGCTCGCCGATCACGTTGCCCTGGGGTGACGTGGCGTCGTCGTCGAGCCGGGTGGCGTGGTGCTCGAGCCACTCCCGGGCCTCGGCCCGGAACGCCGCCTCTTCCGGCGAGTCGCCGATCTCCATGCTGGGTCCTCTCCGGGTCAGGCGATGGTCTGGGGCAACGAGCTCGCCCGGATCGCGTCGGCGAAGCCGTAGTCGAAGGGCACGATGAGCCGGAACGGCGCGTCGAGGACGACGTTCGTCCCCGCCCCGTAGGGCGCGGCGGCGCGGGCCGCACGCGTCACCTCGGCAGGATCGCCCTCGAGGAGATACATGTCGCAGTCGAGGGTCGCGTCGTTGATCGACCGGTGGCCGAGCACCGCGTGCACGCCGTCGACGCTCACCGCGGCCGGTGCGACCGCGTCGCGCGCTTCGTCGTCACCACCGTGGCGCAGCACGACCCTGATCGAGGTGTGCTGGATGTGCGGCACGTCCTCAGGGTCGGACTTGAGCGCGGGATCGGCGACGCCCCACGACCACGTCATCGCATCGCCCGCGCGCACGATCTTCTTCTCGGGTGCGAACATCCGCCCCGCCGCCTCGAGCTTGTCGCGGTAGGTCGTCATGTCGGCGAGCACCTGCGCGGGCGAGCCGGCGAGCGTGTAGACGGTGACGTGCACGCCGCGACCGTCGGCGAACCCCTCGAGCCGGTTCGACGGCTCGCGCACGTCGTGCAGCTCGGGCGGTGCGACGTAGCGCTTGCCGGTCATGATGCCCGGGAGCGCGATGTTCGGAGGCAGGTGCTCGAGGTCGTACCAGCGGTTCCAGTCCTCGACCGCGTCGGCGTCGCAGTCGACCGACGCGAAGATGATCCCGCTGACGTCCATCTCCGATCAGGCGGGACGGAGCTCGACGAGGCGCACGAGTGGGATCTGGCGATCGGTGCGGCTCTGGTAGTCGTCGTACCACGGGCGGTCGGCGTTGAGCGCGGTCCACGTCTCCGCGTAGTCGGCGCCGTCGAGCACCTGCGCGTCGGCCCAGAACACGCCGCCCCGCACGCGGATCTTCACCTCGGGGTTGGCGTCGCGGTCGCTCAGGTTGAGGTACCAGGCCGGGTGGTCCGGCGCACCGGAGAACGACGCGACGATGATGCGCTGGCCGTCGCGGTCGACCCAGTAGGGCAACGCGACCTTGTGCTCGTTGCCGCTCTTGCGCCCGATGGTGTGGAGCACGACGTGGTGCATCCCCGCGATGCACCAGGCCTCCTCGGCGTCGGACGACTCCATGTACTGCACGTGGCCGCGGGAGATCCCGGGGATCTCCTCCCGGGGCGGCTCCTCGAACGGCTCGCTCGACTGCGATTCGGGTTGGACTTCCGGCATGGCCGCAACCTACCCCACCCCGCCTACCTAGCAACTACTATGCTCCGGCCCGATGGAGCTCCTCGCGGCTTCGGCCCGTCGATGACGAACCTCGACACCGTGCGCACGATGCTCGCCTGCTTCTCGGCCGGCGATCCGCAGGGCCAGCTCGACCGCTGCACCGACGACGTCGTGTACGAAGCGCCGTACTACGGGATCGAGCGGCACGGGAAGGCCGAGCTGGCGGCGATGCTCGCCGCCGTGCAGGAGCGCTTCGATTCGGTGTCGTACGTGGTCGTCGACGACTTCCCCGCCGCTGATCCCGACCTGGTCATCGTCGAGGTGCGCGGCGACAATCGCGTCCGCGGCGGCGAGCGCCGCTACCGGAACCACTACATCATGTTCTTGTACTTCCGCGACGGCCTCGTGCACCGCTGGCGCGAATTCTCGAATCCCGACGTCTACCGAACGGCGGTGAGCACATGAGCGGAGTGGTATCGAGCCGGGTATCCCGGCGAGCAACGGAGTGGGAGCCGAGCGCCCCGGTGCGAAGCGACGAGAGCGGGACAGCATGACCGGTGTGCTCGATGGTGTGGTCGTGCTCGACCTGACGACGGGGATCGCCGGGCCCATGACCGGGATGCTCCTCGGCGACCACGGCGCCGACGTCACCAAGATCGAACCGCCGGGCGGCGACCCGACGCGCGGGTTCTCGGGAGCGCAGGTCTGGCACCGGGGCAAGCGCAGCGCCGAGCTCGACCTCCACGACGACGCCGACCGCGCCCGGCTCGTCGCGCTCGCGTCCCGCGCCGACGTGCTCGTCGAGAGCTACGCGCCCGGCACGACGACGCGCCTCGGCATCGACTTCGACACGCTGCACGCGAGCAACCCGCGGCTCGTCTACTGCTCGATCACGGCCTACGGCGACGACGGCCGCCACGCCGACCGTCCCGGCTACGAGGCCCTGGTGGCGGCGCGCACCGGTCACCAGTGGGAGAGCCGGGGCGTGCCCGGCGGCACGCTGGCGCGGCTCGCGGGCATCGCGCCCGCGTTCCCCGATCTCGTCGTCCCCGACGACTGCTGGGTGGCGGCGCCGCGGCCCGGCCCGTTGTTCTCCGGCGTCCCGTGGGTGAGCATGGCGTCGTGCTACCTGGCGACGCTCGCCATCAGTGCCGCGCTCCGCGTCCGCGAGCAGACCGGACGGGGCCAACGGGTGTCCACGTCCTTGTTCCAGGGAGTGCTCGCCACCACGCTGTCGGCCTGGCAACGCGTCGAGCACGCCGAGACCGACAATTTCCAGAGCTGGATCAGCGATCCGCGCGCACCCAAGGGCGTGTTCCGGTGCGCGGACGGGCGCTGGATCCACCAGTGGGTGCCCCTCCCCGATTTCGTGCTCAGCGCCGCCGAGGGCGACCGCGTGCAGCGCACGGAGAAGACGCACGCGCCCGCGGGAGGCGACGACGCGCATCGGCATGGACGTCAACGAGATGCTCCTGTTGCACCACTATCAGCCGCTGATGGCGGCGGCGGTCGCCAAGTTCCCGTCGGAGCCGTGGGTCGCGCTGGGAGCCGAGGTGGGTGTGCCGCTGCAACCGCTGCGCTCACCGGAGGAGGCGCTCCACGATCCCGCGTTCGTCGCCGACGGCTGTGTCACCGAGGTGGTCGACCCGGCGCTCGGGCCGGTGCGACAGGTCGGACGGGTCTACGAGCTGCACGCGTGTCCGGCCGACGCGCCCTCCGCGCCTCGGGCGGTGGGCGCCGACACCGACGCGGTGCGGGCCGAAGCCGACGCGTCTCGCCGGCGCGCGGTCGCCGACCGACGCGGCGTCGTCAATTGGCGCACCGGGGTCGCCCCTGGCCGGGATCCGCGTGCTCGACCTCGGGCTCGCGGTGGCGGGTCCGTGGGGCACGATGATGCTCGCCGACCTCGGGGCCGACGTCATCAAGGTCAACCCGCTGCACGACGGGTACTGGATGAGCACGCACATCGCGATGTGCTGCAACCGCGGCAAGCGCAGCATCGCGATGAACCTCAAGGACCCCGACGCGATGGCGATCCTGCGCGAGCTGGTCGAGTCGGCCGACGTCGTGCAGCACAACATGCGCTACGACGCCGCGGTGCGCCTGGGCGTCGACTACGAGAGCCTGCGCGGCGATCAAGCCCGATCTCGTCTACTGCCACACCCGCGGCTTCGAGCACGGCGAGCGCGAGGGCCTGCCCGGCAACGACCAGACCGGCGCCGCGCTGGCCGGTCCCGACTGGCTCGACGGCGGGCTCGACCACGACGGCATCCCGTTCTGGCCCGTCGTGTCGCTCGGCGACACCGGCAACGGCTTCCTGTCCGCCATCGCGATCGTGCAGGCGCTCTACCACCGCGACCGCACCGGTGAGGGCCAGTTCGTCGACACGTCGATCATGTACGCCCAGCTGCTCAACGCGTCGATCGCGTGGAGCCTGGCCGACGGCAGTCGCCACGGCGACCGTCCGCAGCTCGACGCCATGCAGCTCGGCTGGCACGCGTGCTACCGCCTCTACGAGACCGCCGACGGCTGGCTCTGCGTCGCCGCGGTCGAGGACGCGCACCGCGCCGCGCTCGCCGCCGCCCTCGGCGTCGCGAGCATCGGTGCCGACACCGCGTTCGACGCGCTCGAGCCGGCGTTCCGCACGCGGTCCGCCGCCCAGTGGTTCGGCGCGCTCGACGCCGCCGGGGTGCCGTGCGAGATCTCGACCCCCGACTTCGTCCTCGACCTGTTCGACGACCCGGAGATGATCGACAAGGGCTGGGTCACCCGGTACCGGCACCCCATCGTGGGCGACATGGAGGTCATGGGGCTCCTGTTCGACCTCTCGGAGACGCCGGGCGTCGTCCAGGGCCCGCCGCTGGTCCCCGGTCAGGACACGCGCAGCATCCTCACCGAGCTGGGCTACGACGCCGACCGCATCGACAAGCTGGCTGCGGCCGGCACCATCCTCGACTGGTCGGCCCCGGATCGGAGCGCGTGACGTGCCCAGCGTGATCCCACCGTCGCCCACCCTCGACGACCAGTTCTTCTGGGACGCGATCGCCGACGGGCGTCTCGTCTTCCAGCGGTGCACCGCGTGCGGCGTCGTGCGGCACCCGCCGGCGCCGATGTGCGGCGAGTGCCACTCCGTCGAGTGGGACACCCAGGAGTCCGTCGGCCACGGCCGCGTGTACACCTGGATCGTCTCGCACCACCCGACCCGACCCGATGCCGAACCCCGCATCGTGGTGCTCGTCGAGCTCGACGACGGCATCCGCTTCGTCGCCAACCTCCAGGGCGTCGATCCCGACGACGTCGAGAACGGCATGGAGGTCGCGGTGAGCATCGAACCGGTCGACGACGTCCTGCTCCCGCAGTTCCGGCCGGTCGCGGATGGTCGGGCATGAGCGCGCTGTCGAACGACACCGCCATCGTCGGCATCGGCCAGACCGAGTTCTCGAAGCACTCCGGCCGCAGCGAGCTCCAGCTCGCGGGTGAAGCGGTCGCGGCCGCGGTCGCGGACGCCGGGCTCACGCCGTCCGACATCGACGGCGCGGTGACGTTCGCCATGGACGTGAACGACGAGCTGTCGGTGATCCGGTGCGCCGGGATCCCCGAGCTCCGCTTCACCGCCCGCACCCGTGGTGGCGGCGGCGGCGCGTCCGCGACGGTGCAGCTGGCCTCGGCGGCGGTGGCGTCGGGCGCAGCCGACGCGGTGGTCGTGTACCACGCGTTCAACGAGCGATCCGGTCGACGGTTCGGGCAACCGCTGGCGGAGAACAACAAGGCGCGCGTCACGCCGCCGGGCTGGAACTGGTACCTGCCCTTCGGGCTGGACACGCCGGCGAAGGTGTACGCGCTCTGGTACCAGCGCTACATGCACACCTACGACGTCACCAACGTCGACTTCGGCCTCTACCCGGTCGTGGCCCGCAAGCACGCGGCGACGAACCCCGCCGCCTTCTACTACCGGCAGCCGCTCACGCTCGAGCAACACCAGGAGTCGCGCTGGATCGTCGAACCGATCCTCCGCAAGCTCGACTGCTGCCAGGAGAGCGACGGTGGCGTCGCCATGGTCGTCACCAGCATGGACCGCGCCCGCGACCTGCCGAACCGTCCCGTGCGCGTCGCGGCGGCGACGCAGTCCCACCTCCGCGACGGCGAGGAGATGTTCGACTACTACGTCGGCGACCGGGCGACGTTCCCCGAGGCCGCGCACATGGGCCGGCAGCTCTACGAGGCCACCGGGCTCACGCCCGACGACATCGACGTGGCGATGATCTACGAGAACTTCACGCCGACCGTGTTCCTGCAGCTCGAGGCGTTCGGCTTCTGCGGTCCGGGCGAGGCCACCGACTTCATCGCGGGCGGCAACATCGAGGTGGGCGGGAAGATCCCGGTGAACCCGAACGGCGGCCTGCTCGGCGAGGCGTACATCCACGGGATGAACAACATCCTCGAAGGCGTGCGCCAGGTCCGCGGCACCGCCGCCAACCAGGTCGACGGCGCGGAGCACGTGCTGGTGTCGGCCGGGCGCAGCGGTCTGGTCCTGTCGCCCTGAACCCTCGTAGGCTCGTCGCATGACGTACCGCGACGCGCTCTGCATCTCGACCGATTCGCACACCACGGAACCGATCGAGCTCTACGAGGAGCGCGTCGACGTCGCGTACCGGGGTCGCGTCCCGCGCATCGAAACGGTCGGCGAGTGGCGCACACTCCTGATCGAAGGTCTCGGGCCGCGCAAGCTGATGCCGGCCTCCGAGCGCGAGGTCGCCGTGGTCGGCGACTACGACGCCGACGACCGCCTGCCGCGACCAGCAGCGCGACGGTGTCAGCGCCGAGGTGATCTTCCCGACGTTCGCGCTGCAGGCCTGCTACGCCAGCGACGACGCCGAGTTCCAGCGCCAGCTGTGCCGCGCCTACAACAGCTGGGCCGCCGAGGTGTTCGACGACCACCGGCTGCTGCCGGTCGGCATGGTGTCGATGCTCGACGTCGAGGGCGCGATCGAAGACGTCAAGGTGGTCGCCGACCAGGGGTTCCGGGCGCTGTTCCTCCCCGCGCAGGTGCCGTCGCGCATGTACAACGACGGCGCCTACGACCCGTTCTGGGCCGTGGCCGAGGAGATCGGGCTCCCGCTGACGTTCCATTCGGGGACCGGCCACGAACCGCGTGTCGTGCGCGGTCCGGGAGGCGCGGTGATCAACTACCTGATGGGTGCGCAGCTCGACGGCCCGATGGTGATCCTCACCCTCGCCGCCGGTGGTGCACTCGACCGCTTCCCCGGTCTCCGGATCGTCACCGTGGAGACGGGCGCATCGTGGTTGGCGTGGATCATGACCCAGGCCGACGCGATCTACGAGGACCACAGCATGTACGCGTCACCGAAGCTGTCGCTGAAGCCGAGCGAGCTCATCCGCCGGCAGTGCGCGGCGACGTTCATGTACGACCCGGTCGCCATCAACAACCGCGCGACCACCGGGATCGAGACCCTCATGTGGGGCAACGACTACCCGCACCCCGAGGGCACGTGGCCCGAATCCCAGTCGGTCAACGCCGACCAGTTCGACGGTGTCAGCCAGGCAGACCTCGAAGCGATCGTCAGCGGGAACGCCGCCAAGGTCTTCGGGTTCGACCTCGACCAGCTCGCGACGCTCCCCCAGCCCGTCCCCGCGTAGTCCACGACCGTGGCGGAACGATGAGGACGGCCGGGCGGGCCGCGACCGCGGGCACGCTGGCGGCGCTGGCAGCACTCCACGTGGCCTGGGGCCGGGGCTCGTCGTTCCCGTTCTCCGGTCACGACGACCTGAGCGACGCGGTGGTCGGCGGGGCGAACGTGCCGTCGCCCGGCGCCTGTTACGCCGTCGCCGGCGCACTGACGGTCGCCGCCGCGCTCGTCGCCGACACGCCCCGGGTTCCGCGCCCCGTCCAGCACCTCGGCGTCACCGGCGTGGCGCTGGTCCTCGCCACTCGCGCCGGGCTGGGTTTCGCGGGCCGGACCGACGTGGCGTCACCGGGGAGCGTCTCGACCCGGTTCCGCCGCCTCGACCGCCGGGTCTACTCACCGCTCTGCCTGGCTCTCGCCGCCGGCGCCTTCAGCTCACGGCGTGGCTAGCCCCGTCGCCCACGCGAGGACCCGCACGAGCTCGGCGCGCTGCGCGTCGAACTCCGCCGCCGTCGAGTGCTCGATCGGCATCGCCTCGAGGAGCTCCTGGTCGAGGGCGAGCCCGCGAACGACGTTGTAGAAGAACCGGCCGATGCGTTCGACCTCCCGGTCCGACATCTCGGGGCCGACCACCGCCCGCGCCAGCGCCGGCACCCGCTCGTTGACGCGCGCGCCGACCGACTTGAGCGCGGCCCGCGTGGAGTCGGCGGTGGTCGGGTCGTGGCTGAGGTTCAGCAGCACCTGCATGTACGCGAGGAACTCGGGTCGCCGGTAGTACGCCCACAACGCGTCGACGAACGACTCCAGTCGTGTCTGCACGGTATTGCCGGTGATGACCGCCTCCGCCAGGCACCGATCCAGCTCGTCGAGGCCGCGTTCGTGCACCGCGACCAACAGGGCCTCCCGCGTCCCGAAGTGGTACTGGATGACCCCCCACGTCACGCCCGCACGGCGGGCGATCTTGTTGGAGCTGGCGCGGTAGAAGCCCTCGTCGAGGATGCACGCGACCGCTGCGTCGACGACCCGCTCGCGGGTGGAATCGTCGCTCACGACTTGCCCCGCGCCGCAGCGGCGGCACCGGCGGCGCCGAACGCCGCGGGATCGACGGTGCGCCCGGCCGTGTGCTCCGCCTCGAGCACCAGGGCGTCGGCGAGTGGCCGGCCGTCGCCGCGGCGGTAGAGGTCGAGCACCTCGGCGACCGCGCCGGTCGGGCGCGATGTCGCGGGCCAGCGCGACGGTGAAGGGCAGCAGCTCGGCGTGCGGGACGACGTGGTTGACCAGCCCGAGTCGGAGCGCCTCGTCGGCGTCGACGAAGTTGCCGGTGATCGACATCTCGGCCGCCTTGCGCACCCCGATCGCACGTGGAAGCAGCGCGGTGAGCCCCCACGCGGCGACGACGTCGAGCCGCGCGTGCGTGTCGGCGAAGCGCGCCCGCTCCGACGCCACGATGAACGTGCAGCTCAGCGCGAGCTCGAGCGCGCCGGTGACGCACGCGCCGTTGACCGCGCACACGACGGGCGTGGTCGCCGCCCGCAGCGTCGCGCCGGGATTGGTGGCCGACGCGACGCCGGTACCCGCGGCGACCTCCTTGAAGTCGACCCCGGCGCTGAAGACAGGATCGACCGCGGTGACGACGATCGCCCGCGGATCGCCGCGTCGGCGTCGGCCTCCTCGACCAGCTCGGCAGAGCCGCGTCCGCATGGCCGCGGTCAGCGCGTTCTTGACCTCGGGCCGGTTGATCGTGATCGTGCGCAGGCCGTCGTCGTCGTCGACGAGCAGCTCGTCACCGCTCACCTAGCTGGTGATACCGAACCGCTCCAGCCCGAACGCGGTGATCGCGTTCCCGCGGAGCAGCTTGTAGCGCTCGTCCTCGTCGAGGCCGGCCTGGGTGCAGATGTCGGCGGCGACCTTCGTCGGAGTGCGGGAAGGTCGAGTCGGCGTGCGGGTAGTCGGTCTCGAAGCAGATCTGGTCCATGCCGATGACGTCGCGGTTGGCGAGGCCGATCTCGTCGTCGAAGATGCAGCCGTAGATGCGGCTCACGTAGCTCGACGGCGGCTGCGGCAGGTTGGTGCCGAAGCTGTTGTCGGAGCGCTCGGCCGCGAGCTTGTCGGCCCGCTCCATCACGTAGGGCATCCACCCGACCTGACCCTCGGAGTACGCGATCTTGAGGGTCGGGAAGCGCTCGAGCGTGCCCGAGAAGATGTAGTCGCACATCGACCCCATCGCGTTCGAGAACGTGAGCGTCGAGCTCACGATGAACGGCGCGTCGGGCGACGTGCTCGGCATCTTCGAGCTCGAGCCGATGTGCATGCAGACCGTGGTGTCGGTCTCCTGGCAGGCCTGGAAGAAGGGCTCCCAGTACCGGTCCTTGTTGTGGATCGACGGCAACCCGAGCGGGAACGGGTTCTCGGGGAAGGTCACCGCGAAGCTGCCCATCTCGGCGCAGCGCCGGACCTCGGCGGCCGCGAGCTCGACGTCCCACAGCGGCACCATGGTGAGCGGGATCAGCCGGCCCTTGCCCTCACCGGCGCACCAGTCGTCGACCATCCAGTCGTTGTACGCCTGCACGCACAGGAGCGCGAGCTCCTTGTCGTCGCGCTCGAGGAAGGTCTGCCCGCAGAACCGGGGCAGCGTGTTGGGGAAGCAGACCGACGCCTCGGTGTGGTTGGCATCCATGTCGGCGATGCGCTCCGACTTGATCCAGCAGCCGGGCCGGATCTCGTCGAACGTCGTGGGCGTGACGTCGAGCTCCGAGAAGCCCACCGCGGCCGACAGCTTGGGGAACGGGTACACGAGGTCGTCGTAGAGCCACCAGTCGCACGGCTCGCCACCGTCGACGCCCTTCTCGTAGGAGAACACGCCGCCCTCGAAGTGGAAGATCGCCGAGTCGCGCTCGACGCGCGGGGCGCGGTCCTTGAACTTCGCCGGGATGCGCTCGGTCCACAGGTCGGGCGGCTCCACGACGTGGTCGTCGACCGAGATGATCAGAGGGATGTCCATGCTGCGACTCCTTGGGTGTGACCCCAGTATGGCGGGTCTCGGGACGATCGACTACTTGACCGAGGAAACCATGTCCGGGTTCAGTCGGCGTCGAGGAAGAGCACCCGGGCGAGGGCGTCGTTGAGCGCACGGAAGGCGCGGGCGTCGCTCCAGCGCCGGTCGACGGTGAGCGCCCGGTAGAGGTCGGTGCTGCGCGACAGGGCCCACATCAGGTCGGCGGCCTCCCGCTCGGGCACGCGGAGTGGCCCGGCCTCCGCGAGCAGTCCGACGATCTTCCGGACATCGGCGAGGCGTTGCGCCTCGTGCTCCTGCCGCAGCGCGGCGATCTCGGGATCGGCGACGGCCGCCGCCCGCACCACCTCGTCGAGCGGTCCCACCCGGCGGAGGGTGTCGTGCGTTGCCTCGGCCAGCATCTCGAACCGTCGCCGTTGACCGGGTTGCGCGCGCACACGGTCGAGGAGCTCGGCCTCGACGACGGCGCCGCCCTCGGCGACGCCGGTCGCGGCCGCCTGCACCACGGCATTGAGCAGCTCGCGCTTGGTCCCGAAGACGGCGTAGACCGTCTCCGGAGACACCTCGGCTTCCGCGGCGATCGTCGCAATCGACGTCCCGGCGTACCCGTGCTCGACGAAGAGGCGGGTGGCGGCGTCGACCACCGCGGCGCGGGTCACCGCCCGCTGGCGATCGCGCAGCGTCGAGCGGTACGGGCGCGCGCCCTTGACCGGCTCAGCCATGTTCGTTACTGTATCTCTGTAGTGAACACATGATAACCGTATTCGACGGAGGACGACGATGGCGTTCCATCATCTCGCGCTGGCGACGACCGATCTCGCCGCCACCCATCGCTTCTACACCGAGGCGATGGGCTTCACCCTCGTCCACGTCGAAGACGGGGCCACCGAGGTCCCCGACGGCTGGTTCCACCACGCGCTCTACGACACCGGTGACGGCACGCTCATGACGTTCATGGAGATCCACGACGAGCGGTGCGTCGACTTCGACCCCGCGATCTCCCGCGGCCTCGGCCTCCCCGCGTGGGTGAACCACGTCGCGTTCGGGGTCGACGACCTCGAGGCCCTCGACGCGGCCCGGGAGCGGTGGCTCGACTGCGGTCAGGACGTGGTGAGGATGCAGCACTCCCACGGCACGTCGATCTACACCGAGGATCCGAACGGCAACACCGTCGAATGGGCCTGCGACACCCGTGCGTTCAGCCCCGGGGAACGGGCCGCCGCCTCGACGCGCCTGGTGGCCGACGACCTGCCACGCGACGCTCCGACCGACATGGAGCTCTTCCTCGCCGTCGACCACGTGTAGCACCTGGGCGTGTGGCGCGCCCGATGTTTCGATGCGGGTTCGGCTCGTAACTCTCCGTATGCTGCCGTGCGCGATCTGACGACCCGTCAGAATTGCGAAACGTCATGGAGGGAAGATGAAGCAGGCTCGCTGGTTGGCACTCGTCCTCGTCCTGGTGGTGTCGGTCGGAACGCTCGCCGCCACCACGATCTCCGCCGGGGCGCAAGCCGCCGACGAGAAGCCCACGGCGACCGATGTGGGCGTCACCGCCTCGGAGATCCACGTGGCGGTGATCGCCGACGTCGACAACCCGATCGTGCCGAACCTGTTCAAGGGCTCGAAGGACGCGGCGGAGGGCGCGGCCAAGTTCCTCAACAGCAAGGCCGGCGGTGGCGGGCTGGCCGGCCGCAAGGTCGTGGTCGACTTCTACGACTCGAAGCTCAACCCCAACGCCACCACCAACGCCGAGATCTCGGCGTGCCAGAACGACGTCGCGTCGGTGGGCACCTCGGCGGTGTTCCTCACCTCGGTCGACGAGATGCGCAACTGCAAGGACTCGATCCGGTGCGGTCACCGGGCTGCCCGACATCCCGTTCGTGTCCACGGCGCTGGTGCAGCAGTGCTCGGACCAGTCGTTCCCGATGGCCCCGCCACAGGTGATCTGCTCCACCAAGGACCAACACCCGCAGACCTTCCAGCCCAACGTCGGGCGTGGCTACTACTACAAGCAGAAGTTCGGCAACGACCTGCACGGGATCTACATCTACGGCAGCGACTCGAAGTCGGCCCGTGACTCGTCCTTCGCCAGCGGGATCGGCCAGCTCCGGGTGGTGTGTTGCAAGGCCGACCAGGACGTCGACCTGCCCGGGAGCGCGCCGCAGTCGCAGTACACCCCGGTCGTCCAGACCATGAAGACGAAGGGCTCCAACTACGGCCAGGCCACGCAGGGGACGCAGCAGGTCGCGTTGCGCAAGGAAGCCGCGCTCCAGGGACTCACCGGCGTGAAGGTGTGGGACTGCACGACCGGCTGCTACAGCAAGGACTTCCTGAGCACCGGTGGTCAGGACGTCGACGGCAACTTCGTCGACACCCTCTACCTCCCGTTCCTGAGCAAGGCGGAGCAGAACGCCAACCCGATGCTCAAGAACTTCGTGAAGTACACCGGCGCCGACAAGGCCGACGGCTTCGGCGTGTACGCGTGGTCGGCGATGATCGCGTTCCGCGACGCGGTGAACAACGTCGTCAAGGCCGACGGGGTCAACGGCGTCACCCGCAAGGCGATCTTCCGGGAGCTGAACAACATCCACGAGTTCAACGCCGAAGGCATGTTCGGCACCATCGACCTGGCCGGGCGCAAGACCTCGCCGTGTCACGTGCTCATGCAGGTGACCAACGGCGACTTCAAGCGGATCTTCCCGAGCAAGGTCGGGACGTTCGACTGCGCCAAGAAGAACGTGGTCGACGTCAAGCTCGACGTCTACTGAGCACGCGGCGAAGCCCGGCGTCACCGGTCGAACGGTGGCGCCGGGCATTCGGCGTTCTCTAGCCCAGCGCGCCGGCCTCGCGCAGCGCGGCGAGCTTGTCGTCGTCGTACCCGAGCACGCTCCGCAGCACCTGCTCGGTGTGCTCCCCCACCTCGGGCGCCTTGGAGGGCACCGGGAGCTCCTCGCCCTCGACGTGCAGCGGGAACAGCAGCATGTCGGCACCGGCGTCGTCGTAGGACGTCCAGCGGAACCGGTCCTGGAACTGCGGGTCGTGCCGCACGGACTGCGCGGTGTTCGCCGGGGCGATGGTGGTGTTGTGCTCGTCGGCGAAGTCGATCCACTCCTGTGACGTGCGGGTGCGGAAGATGTCGCGCAGCTCGGCCTGCAGCTCCTTGTTCCCCCTCGCGTGGTCGGCGATGGTCTTGCCCGGCCACTTCTCGAACAGGTCGGCGCGCCCGACGCCTTCGCAGAAGTTCTTCCAGAACGACTGCTCCGACGCCATGAAGAGGATGTGGCCGTCGGACGACTCGTAGTACTGGTAGCGGACGCCTTCCCACATACCGCCGAGACCCGGGGCACGACGCTCGTTGTCGTCGCTCGGGTTGCCGGTCACGATGTCGTCGGGATAGTCGTCGTAGCCCTTCCACGTCTCGATGCGGTACCAGTCGAAGTACGCGGAGCTGTCCGACTGTGCGATCTCCATGCAGGCGCCCTCGCCGGTCTTCTCGGCGCGGAGGAGGGCACCGAGGATCCCGATGGCGCCGAAGGCGGGGCCGGCGGTGATCCCGATGTTGGCCTGGTCGGGGATGTGGCAGAAGCCCTCGTCGTCGACGACGGGCTGGATGGTGCCCGACCACGCGTCGTACGCGATGCCGTGGCTCGGCAGGTTCTGGTACGGACCCGTGGCGCCGTAGCCCGAGATCGTGCACATCACGATCTTCGGGTTGAGCTCCTTCAGCCGGTCGTAGCCGAGACCCATCTTGTCGAGGAAGCCGGGCCGCATCGCCTCGATCACGACGTCGGAGGCGCGCACCAGCTCCTCGAACACCGCGATCGCCTCGGGCTGCTTGAGGTTCAGCACCAGCGACTGCTTGCCGCGGTTCACGTGCAGGTGCAGCAGCGACGTGCCCTCCATCAGCGGCCACGTCATCTTGCGGCCGTAGTCACCCGCGGGCGCCTCGACCTTGATGACCTCGGCCCCGAGGTCGACGAGGTGCGACGTGATCGCGGCCGGACCGAGCAGCGAGCACTCGATCACGCGCACGCCCTCGAGCATCGCCGGCTTCGTCGTTCAGCTTGCTCATGCGGGCCACACCACCGACTGCATCTCGGTGTACGCGTGCAGACCGAAGTCGCCGCCGTCACGCCCGATGCCGCTCATCTTGAAGCCGCCGAACGGCGTCTCCATGTTGCGCTGCGCGGTGTTGATGCCGACGTTGCCGGAACGCAGGCGACCGGCGAGGCGGAAGCCGCGCTCGGTGTCGTTGGTCAACACGTAGTCGTAGAGGCCGAAGTCGGTGCTGTTGGCGATGGCGACGGCTTCGTCGTCGTCGTCGAACGGCAGCACCACGACCACCGGGCCGAAGATCTCCTCCTTGACCGGCTTCATCTCCGGTTTGCACCCGGCGAGCAGCGTGGGCGCCACGTAGTAGCCGCGCTCCATGTGCCCGGGGCGACGACCGTCGACGACGATCTCGGCGCCTTCGTCGCCCCCGGCGGCGACGTAGCTCTCGATGCGGTCGCGCTGGGCGGCGGAGATGACCGGTCCGACGATGGTGTCCTCGTCGAGCGGGTCCCCGACCTTCATGTTGCCCGCGACCGCAGCGAGGCGCTCGACCATCTCGTCGTACTTGCTGCGGTGCACGATCGCGCGAGTGGGCGCGGTGCAGATCTGCCCGCTGTGGAAGCCCCACACGCTGCCGATGGCGGTGACCGCGGCGTTGACGTCGGCGTCGTCGAGCACCAGCGCCGCGCCCTTGCCGCCCAGCTCGAGGAGCACGCGCTTCATGGTGGGGCCGCCGGCCTCGTAGATCTTGGCGCCGACCGCGGTCGAGCCGGTGAACGACACCATGTCGATGTCGCGGCTCGAGCTCAGCGCGGCTGCGGGGTCGGGCGCCGCCGACGTGATGAGGTTCACGACCCCGGGTGGGAAGCCCACCTCGCGCAGCACCTCGGCGAGCACGATGATGGCGAACGGGTCCTGCGGGGCGGGCTTCATCACCACCGTGCAGCCGACGGCGAGCGCCGGCGCGATCTTGCCCACCATGTTGGTGAGCGGGAAGTTGTACGGCGAGATGCAGGCCACGGCGCCGACCGGCTGACGATTGACGAACGCACCCATGAGCCCGCCGGGCGCGAGCGGCGTCGACTGCACCGGCTGCGGCGGCATGGGGATGCCGATCGGCTTCGTCGCATCACGGGCGTAGCGGTGGAAGCGCTCGAGGGCGACCGGTACCTGCATGCGCGAGCCGACGGTCGCCGTCGCACCGGTCTCGGAGATGATCAGCGGCACGAGGTCGGGCCCGAGCTCGCTCAGGCGGTTCGCCGCGCTTGCAGCAGCAGCGCGGCGCGCTCCTCGGCCGGGGTGGCCGACCACGCGGGGAACGCCTCCTGCGCGGCGCGGGCGGCTTCCTGCGCCTGCGCGACCGACGCCTCGGGCGCCTCGCCGACGACCTCCTCGGTCGCCGGGTTCACGATCGGCGCGGTGCCGGCCTCCCCGGCGACGAGCTCGCCCCCGATCAGGAGCTTCCAGTCGTGGTGCTGCCAGTCGGCCATCGCGTCGTCCCCCTGCTTCCTCTGGTCGACTCCGCGGAGTCCCCTGGGTCGTGTCCGGAGCGCCAAGGCTACAATCTGACGGTCCGTCAGACTTGTGCCGGTGCCACATCGGGGGATCCCATGCTCGACGAGATCATCAAGGGCGCAACGGTCGTCGACGGCACGGGAGCGCCGGGCGTGGTGGCCGACGTCGCCATCGCCGACGGGCGCATCGCCGCCATCGGCACCGTCGACGAACCCGCCGCCAACGTCGTCGACGGCACGGGCCTCGTCGTCGCGCCCGGCTTCGTCGACCCCCACACGCACTACGACGCGCAGCTGCTGTGGGACCCCACCGCGAGCCCGTCGAGTGTCCACGGCGTCACCACCGTGATCGGCGGCAACTGCGGGTTCTCGCTCGCGCCGCTGCAGGACGGCGACGCCGACTACCTGCGCCGCATGATGGCGCGGGTCGAGGGCATGCCCCTCCCCGCGCTCGAGCAGGGCGTCGACTGGAAGTGGGAGAGCTTCGGCGAGTTCCTCGACCGGTTCGAAGGTTCGATCGCGGTGAACGCGGGCTTCCTCGCCGGCCACTGCGCCATCCGCCGCTACGTGATGGGCCCCGACGCGGTCGGCAGCGCGGCCACGCCCGAGCAGATCGCAGAGATGCGCGCCGAGCTCGGCCGCTCCCTCGAGTCGGGCGCGCTGGGCTTCTCGTTCACGCAGTCGTCGTCGCACAGCGACGGCGACGGCCAACCGGTCGCCAGCCGGTGGGCGACGCCCGAGGAGCTCATCGCCATGAGCGAGGAGACCGGGCAGCATCCGGGCACCACGCTCGAAGGCATCGTGCAGGGTTGCCTCGACCAGTTCTCCGACGAGGAGATCGAACTGCTCGGCCACGTGAGCGCGGCGGCGAACCGCCCACTCAACTGGAACGTGCTCACCGTCGACGCCCGCGAGCCCGACCGCGTGCCGCGCCAGCTCTCGGCCGGCGACCGCGCCACGGAGCTCGG
>CAVRBG010000012.1:0-106560 GCA_963719245.1 uncultured Actinomycetes bacterium | reverse complement strand
ATCGTGCCCACCCCCCGCGCGCCCGAGCCGGCACCCGCGTCCAGCGCACCGGTCACCCCACCGCGCCGCCCGACGCGGCGTGGAAGTCCGATGTCCCTGCCTCCGATCTCTGGCGATCCCCGACTACGACGAGCTGTCGGCGTCGCAGGTGGTCGACCGGCTCGACGGCCTCGACCGCGAGTCGCTCGAGGCGATGCGCCGCTACGAGTCCGACCACCGCGGCCGCAACACGATCCTCGGCATGATCGCGCAGCTCAGCTGACGTGGTCGCAGCGAGCCGGGAGCCGGCACCGGCCGACGTCATCTCCCGGTTCGTCGAGCTGGCGCGCCTGGGACGCGCCGAGCTCCGCCGATGCGCGGTGGCGAGCTCTGGCCCGACCCGCAGGCGTGGCCCGAGCCGCTCGACGACGTGTACGACGCGCTGTCGCCCGCGACGACGCGCTGCGTCGCCGTCGGCACCATCGACGACGTCGTCCTCGGCTACGGCGCGGTGCGTGGTCGAGACGCTGCGTTCCGGCGGCACCTCGGCGTCGTGACCGACCTGTTCGTCGAGGAAGACGCCCGCGCGGTCGGCGTGGGCGAGGCGATGGTCGACTGCGCTCGTCGAGCACTGCACGCGCGCAGGCGTGCATCGGCATCGACGCCGCGCGCGCTGCCCGGCCATCGCGCCACCAAGAACTTCTTCGAGAGCCACGGCTTCACCGCCCGCGCACTGGTCATGCACCGCCGCCTCGACACGATGAGCGTACAGGCCCGAGGTCGCCGTCGGCGCGGTGTGCGACCCACGTCGACGCGCTCCTGCTCGTGCGGCGGGGGCAGGGGCCGGCGGCGGGGGAGTGGTCGGTGCCCGGCGGGCGGGTCGAGCGGGCCGAGACCCTGCACGAGGCCGTCGTGCGCGAGACGTTCGAGGAGACCGGGCTCGAGGTCGTCGTCGACCGCTTCCTCGGCTGGGTCGAGCGCATCGACGACGCGTACCACTACGTGATCCTCGACTTCGCGGTCACCGTCGCTCGACCCGACCACGACCGCCGGTGGCCGGCGACGACGCCGCCGAGGTCGGCGTGGGTGCCCTCGCCGACGTCTCCGACCTGCGGCCTCGTCGACGGGCTCTACGATGTTCCTGCGCGAACATCCTCTGACGGAGCTGCCCGTGACCCGTGGACTTCGCCTTCACCCCCGAGGAGGACCCGTTCCGCACCGAGCTGCGCGGCGTTCCTCGACGACGAGCTGCCCGCCTGGTGGCGGCGGCATGTTCGTCGACGACGAGCGCGCCATGCCGATCACCCGCGAGCTGTGCCAGCAAGCTCGCGGCGCGGGGCTGGCTGACGATGGCTGGCCGCCGGAGCACGGCGGCGCCGACGGCTGCGTGTGGATGCAGGCCATCGTGCGCGAGGAGATGTGGGCGGCGAGCGAGCCGCGGGGCCCGCAGTACATGAACCTCAACTACATCGGCCCGCTGATCATGCGCTTCGGCACGCCCGAGCAGCAGGCGCGGTTCCTCCCGCGCATGGCGCGGGCGAGGTCATCTGGTGCCAGGGCTTCTCCGAGCCCGAGGCCGGCTCCGACCTCGCGTCGCTCAAGACCCGGGCCGTCGCGACGGCGACCACTACGTCGTCAACGGACAGAAGATCTGGACCAGCTACGCCGACGCCCCCGCCGACTAGTGCCTGCTCCTCGTGCGCACCGACCCGAGGTCAAGAAGCAGCACGGGCATCTCGATGTTCCTGGTCGACATGCGCACGCCCGGCATCACCGTGCGACCGATCCCGACCATGGCGGGCCAGAGCGAGTTCAGCGAGATCTTCTTCGACGACGTGGTCGATCCCCGTGACCGACTGCTCGGCGACGAGAACGACGGCTGGACGCTGGTCGGCGAGGGCCTCGCGTTCGAGCGCATCGGCATCGCCCGCTACGCCCGCGCCGGCCGCATCATCGAGCTCCTCGTCGCGTACGCGGCGAGACCGGGTCGACGGCGCCGCTCGCCGAGGATCCCGCGGTGCGCGAGCGGCTGGCGACGCTGGCGGCGCGCTACGAGGCCGCCAGGCTCCTGAACTACGGCGCGATCTCGCTCCAGGCCGCCGGCGAGGTGCCGGCGACCGAGGCGTCGATCGCCCGCATCCACAACACGCAGGTCGAGCAGCTGGTGGGCCAGGTCGGGCTCGAGCTGCTCGGCCGCCGGGCTGCTGCCGACGACGACCCGTTGGGCTCCTCGACGGCGAGATGCACCGCCAGTGGCTCGAGACATCCCGGCGACCGTCGCCGCCGGCAGCACCGAGGTGCAGAAGAACATCATCGCCCAGCGCGGCCTCGGCCTGCCCGCGGAGCGCCTGACGTGGACCTCACCCTCGACGACGACCAGCGGCTGCTCGCCGACGTCGGCCCGCCAGCTGTTCGAGCGCACGTACACCGACCGAGTCGGCACGCGAGCGCCGAGGAGCTCCCCGAGCGGCTTCTCCGCCGACCTGTGGACCCAGGTGTGCGAGCTGGGCTGGCCCGGCATCGCGCTGCCCGAGGACTGGGGTGGCGCCGGGCTACGGCGCTGCTCGAGCTGGCGATCCTGGCCGAGGAGCTGGGGCGCGGGGCGGCGACGTTGCCGCTGCTGTCGTCGTACGCGAGCGACCCTGCCGCTGCTGTGGTCCGGCGCGAGACGCTGCGGCGCGGTCCGCTGGCTCGGCCCGCTCGCCGGTGGCGAGCGATCGCCGCGCTGGCGTTGCTCGATCCCGGCGGCCGACCGAGCACACGCCGCCGGTCGCGCCACCGTCACCGGCGGACGGCTGGCGCTGTCGGGTACGAAGCTCGCGGTGCCGCTTCGGCGCCGTCGCCGACGTGCTCGTGGTGAGCGTCGCCTCGGCGACGGCAGCACCTCGTTGGTCGCGGTCGCCGCCGACGCGCCCGGCGTCGACCGGAGGCCCACGACACGTTCGCACCCGCGCCGTACGCGCGTCGGTCGACGTTCGACGACGTGGCCGTCGAGGCCGACGACGTGGTGGGCGACGCGCGCGCGCCGGTCGTCGAACGCGCGCTCGCACACCAGACCGTCGTCGACACCGCGTACGCGGTCGGTCTCGCCGGCGGCGCGCTCGCGCTGGCGGTCGACCACGCGTCGAACCGCGAGCAGTTCGGCCGGCCGATCGGCGTGAACCAGGCGGTGTCGCACCAGTGCGTCGACATGCGGGTGGAGACCGACGCCATGCGCGTGCTCACGCACCAGGCCGCGTGGCGCCTCGACCGTTACGACGCACGACCCGCCGCGGCGACGCGCGCCGTCGCGCTGGCCAACGCCTACGCGCGTGATGTGCTCCCCGGCATCTTCGCCCGCGCGCACCAGGTGCACGGCGCGATCGGCTTCACCATGGAGTACGACCTGCAGCTGTTCACCCGGCGGGCCAAGGCCTACGAGCTGACCGGCGGGGGAGCCGCGCAGGCACCTCGAGCAGGTGGCCCGCGCCATCGGGCTCTAGACGCTACACGGCGTCGCTTCGATCGGGGCCGTCATCGTGTTGTTCTTCGCCAGGAAGTTGGTGGCGTTCCCCTTGTCGAGCTCCTGCGACCGCGGCGTCGGTGGTGAAGCCGCCGTACTCGCGCGGCGTGGTGTCGACGTCGGTCGCCTGCGCCCGCAGCGCACCGACCGTGCACTCCTCGCGGGTGCGGTGCTCGAACGGCTCGAACTGGTACCAGCGGCACGCGTTCTCCCACGTGACCTTGTGGATCTCGTCGTCGGGGAGGCCGACCTCCTCGAGCGACTTCATCAGCACCTCGGGCGACTCCGGCCACGTGCTGTCGGAGTGCGGGTAGTCGGCCTCCCACGTGATCGTGTCGAGGCCGATCTGGTGGCGGTTGCGCAGCCCGGTGCTGTCGTCGATGAAGCACGTCTGCACGTGCTCGCGGAACACCTCGCTCGGGAGCTTGTCGCCGAAGTCGGCGCCGGTCCACGCCCGGTGGTGGTCGTAGACGAAGTCGGCCTTCTCGAGGAAGTAGGGCACCCAGCCGATGCCGCCCTCGGCGAGCGACATCTTGATCTTGGGGAACTTCTGCATGATCGGCGACCACAGCAGCTCGGCCGCGAAGATCGACGTCTGGAACGGCATCGCGTGGGGGATCACCGAGAACGGCGTGCGGGGCATGAAGTTCGGGAAGCCGCCGAAGTGGAACACGGCGACGGTGCCGAGGTCGTTGCACGCCTGCCACGCCTGGTCCCACTCGGGCCCGTGGATGTCGGCCGAGCCGAAGCGGTGGGGCTCGGAGTGGAACGAGACCGCGTGGCAGCCCTTCTCGGCGACGCGTGCGATCTCGCCGGCCATCCACTCGTCGCCGAGCACGAAGCCGGACAGCGCGAGCGGGATGAAGCGGCCGGGGTAGGCGCCGCACCACTCGTCGATGTGCCAGTCGTTGTAGGCGCGGATCATCACCTCGACGAACTCGGTGTCGTCGTTCTGCACGAAGAACTGGCCACCGAGGCCGGGCCACGACGGGAAGTTGAGCGACGCGAGCACGCCGTTGACGTTCATGTCGCGGATGCGCTCGTGCACGTCGAAGGTGCCGGGACGGACCTGGTCGAAGCTGGCGGGATCGGCGCCCCAGCTCTCGCGTGGGCGACCCTGCACCGCGTTGAGCCCGAAGGTGGCGATCTCCTGGCCCTCGATGAGCCAGGCGTCGGTGCCGTTGTCGCGGCGGATGACGCGCGGGACGCGCTCCTTGTACTTCGCCGGGACGTGGTCCTTGAGGTACTCGGCCAGTGACGGCGGCTCGACGATGTGGTCGTCGACGCTGACGAGGATCAGGTCTTCCGTGCGCATCCGGAACCCCCCGGGGTTCGTGGCTCGCAGAAACCGAAGATGTCGTTCTCACTCTATATCCGCGCGCAGTACAACACTCCGGCGACCTACCGTCTGGGGTGGTGAGCCGTCAACCCGCGACCAGTACCAGATCGCGGACGTCTCCGGACCGTGAGGCCCCCTCAGGACCGGTTGAGGGCGACCGGGCGGACGAGGGCCTGCAACGCCTTGGCGTCGATCGTGTCGCCCTCGTGGAAGTCGATGGCCCGCCGGGTGTTCCCGTCGAGGCTGGAGTTGAACAGGCCCGACGGATCGTCCAGCGCCGCGCCCGTGGATTCCCCTCTCACCCCAACGCCCATAATGCTCGTTATGTCAAGTACCCTCGGATATGACGGGACGGCCACTCCCCGCACTCCGGGCCGGACTACGGGGCGACGAGCGGTCGGACCTCGTCCCAGAAGCGCTCCAGCTGTCGTCGCTCGTCGGCGACGGCCAGATCAGGACGCGCTGTATCCCGGCACGGGCGAACACGGTGAGCTTCTCGGCGAACTCTGGCCGGGCCGATCGGGAGCCGCTCCCGGAGCATCGCCTCGGGTGGTGCACGGTCGGGATGACCCGCTCCTGGAGGATCCGCTCGGCCTCCCGGCGGTCGTCGGTGACGTAGCACCACATCGTCGCCACGGCGTTCGGGAACGAGTCGGGGTCCTTCCCCCGGGCCACCAGCTTCTCCCGGAGTGACCGCCAGGCCTCGCCGAAGAGCTCGGGGGTCGTGTTGTAGGCCGACGCCAGCCACCCGTTGGCCAGCCGGGCCACCCGCGAAGCAGGCCCGGGCCGCAGCTCCCACCCAGATCGGCGGTCCGCCGGGTCGGCGGCGGTCGGGGCTCGCAGGTCGATCCCCTCCGTCGCGTAGAAGACGCCCGCGAAATTCGGCTCCCCCGTCCGGGCGCCAGAGCGCCCGGATCGCGGCGATGGACTCGTCGGAACGCGGCCAGCGCTCGGCGAATTCGAGCCCGGGCGGCCGCGTAGTCGCTCGGCCGACGAGCCCGGCCCTGAGCGCGCCGCACACCCGACCCCCGGACAGGCGATCGAGCGCGCCCAGGCTCTTCGCCACCCCGCGACCGGCCCGCGGACCACCGACAGCGCGAACGGTCGTCGCCAGCGTCATGTCGCCCGTGTGCTCCATCACCGCGGCGAGGGCCATCGGCCCGTCGAGCCAGGGCGCCGAGAAGACCAGGTGGTCGTTGACCGTGAGCCCCGGCGAAGCCGAGCTCGGCGGCGGTCGACGCGTAGCCCGACGAGATGCTTCGTGGGTGTAGGGGTGGCCCCCGAGTCCATCAGGGGCAAGATGGCCGCCCGTAGTCCACCGCCCCTCCCCTGCTGCTTGTGGGGACGATGCTAGCGACGCACTCTGCGTCCCCGCGAGCGAGCAGGGGAGGGGCGGTGGACTACGGCGCCCATCTGCCCCTGATGGACTTCGGGGGCCACCCCTACACCCACGAGCATCTCGTCGGCTACGCTGTCGACCGCCGCCGAGCTCGGCTTCCGGGGCTCACGGTCAACGACCACCTGGTCTTCTCGGCGCCCTGGCTCGACGGGCCGATGGCCCTCGCCGCGGTGATGGAGCACACGGGCGACATGACGCTGGCGACGACCGTCCGGCTGTCGGTGGTGCGCGGGCCGGTCGCGGTGGCGAAGAGCCTGGGCGCGCTCGATCGCCTGTCCGGGGGTCGGGTGCTCGCCGGCGTCGGGCCGGGCTCGTCGGCCGACGACTACGCGGCCGCCGGGCTCGACTTCGCCGAGCGCTGGCCGCGGTTCGACGAGTCCATCGCCGCGATCCGGGCGCTCTGGCGCCGGACGGGGAGCCGTTCGCCGGCGTCTTCTACGCGACGGAGGGGATCGACCTCGAGCCCCGACCGCCACCGACCCGGCGGACCGCCGATCTGGGTGGGCAGCTGGGGCTCCGGGCCGGGCCTGTCGCGGGTCGCCCGGCTGGCCGACGGGTGGCTCGGCGTCGGCCTACAACATGACCCCCGAGCTCTTCGGCGAGGCCTGGCGGTCACTCCGGGAGAAGCTGGTGGCCCGGGGGAAGGACCCCGACTCGTTCCCGAACGCCCTGGCGACGATGTGGTGCTACGTCACCGACGACCGCCGGGAGGCCGAGCGGATCCTCCAGGAGCGGGTCATCCCGACCGTGCACCGACCCGAGGCGATGCTCCGGGAGCGGCTCCCGATCGGCCCGGCCGAGCAGTTCGCCGAGAAGCTCACCGGTTCGCCGTGCCGGGGTGCAGCGCTTGCTCGATCTGGCCGGTCGCCGACGAGCGACGACAGCTCGAGCGCTTCTGGGACGAGGTCCGACCGCTCGTCGCCCCGTAGTCCCGGCCCGGAGTGCGGGGAGTGGCCGTCCCGTCACATCCGAGGGTACTTGACATAACGAGCATTATGGGCGTTGGGGTGAGAGGGGAATCGGGCGCGGCGCTGGACGATCCGTCGGGCCTGTTCAACTCCAGCCTCGACGGGAACACCCGGCGGGCCATCGACTTCCACGAGGGCGACACGATCGACGCCAAGGCGTTGCAGGCCCTCGTCGCGCGCCGGTTGCCCTCAACCGGTCCTGAGGGGGCCTCACGGTCCGGAGACGTGCGTGATCTGGTACTGGTCGCGGTTGACGGCTCACCACCCCCAGACGGTAGGTCGCCGGAGTGTTGTACTGCGCGTGGATATAGAGTGAGAACGACATCTTCGGTTTCTGCGAGCCACGAACCCCGGGGGGTTTCCGGATGCGCACGGAAGACCTGATCCTGGTCAGCGTCGACGACCACGTCGTCGAGCCGCCGTCCATGGCCGAGTACCTCAAGGACCACGTCCCGGCGAAGTTCAAGGACCGGGTGCCCGCGGGTGATCAGCCGCGACGACGGCACCGACGCCTGGCTCATCGAGGGCCAGGAGGTCGCCACCTTCGGGCTGAACGCGGTGCAGGGCCGCCCGCCGAGAGCTGGGGCGCCGACCCCGCCAGCTTCGACCAGGTCCGTCCCGGCACCTTCGACGTGCACGAGCGCATCCGCGACATGAACGTCAACGGCGTGCTCGCGTCGCTGAACTTCTCGTCGTGGCCGGGTATCAGTGGCCAGTTTTTCGTGCAGCACGACGACACCGAGTTCGTCGAGGCGATGATCCGGGCGTACAACGACTGGCACATCGACGAGTGGGCGGCGCCTACCCCGGCCGCTTCATCCCGCTCGGGCTGTCCGGTTCCTGCTGGGCGACGAGTGGATGGCCGGCGAGATCCGCCGCGTCGCCGAGAAGGGCTGCTACGCGGTCTCGTACCACTCCGAGCCCACCGCTTCGGCATGCCCGACATCCACGGGCCGAGTGGGACCAGGCGTGGCAGGCGTGCAACGACCTCGGCACGGTCGTGGTGTTCCACTTCGGCGGCTTCCCGAACTTCATGCCCCGGACGCAGTTCGCGTGATCCCCCACGCCATGCCGTTCCAGACGTCGATCTTCGCGGCGGAGCTGCTCTGGTCGCCGATCATGCGGAAGTTCCCCAAGATCAAGATGGCGCTCGCCGAGGCCGGCATCGGCTGGGTGCCCTACTTCCTCGAGAAGGCCGACTTCGTCTACGACCACCACATGGCGTGGACCGGCGCCGACTTCGGCGACAAGCTCCCGAGCGAGGTGTGCCGGGAGCACGTGCAGACGTGCTTCATCGACGACACACCGGCCTGCGCAACCGCGACCAGATCGGCGTCGACAAGCATCACCTGGGAGGCGGACTACCCGCACTCCGACAGCACGTGGCCGGAGTCGCCCGAGGTGCTGATGAAGTCCTCGAGGAGGTCGGCCTCCCCGACGACGAGATCCACAAGGTCACGTGGGAGAACGCGTGCCGGTGGTACCAGTTCGACCCGTTCGAGCACCGCACGCCGCGGGGAGTGCACGGTCGGCGCGCTGCGGGCGCAGGCCACCGACGTCGACACGACGCCGCGCGAGTACGGCGGCTTCAGCACCGACGCCGCGGTGAAGGCGCTCGACAAGGGGAACGCCACCAACTTCCTGGCCACCAACAACACGACCGTGGACGTCTCGCTCGACGCATAACGCTCGACGCATAAGAGGTGGAGCGCAGCCGTGCCCGGAGGGCGGGACGGCGTAGCGGAATCGACCGGTGAGGTAGCTACAACCCGATGGCCCGGGCCACCTGCTCGAGGTGCCAGGCGGCTCCCCCGCCGGTCAGCTCGTACGCCTTGGCCCGGCGGCTGAACAACTGCAGGTCGTACTCCATGGTGAAGCCCATCGCGCCGTGCACCTGGTGCGCGCGGGCGAAGATGCCGGGGACGACGTCGCGCGCGAAGGCGTTGGCCAGCGCCGCGGCACGCGCGGCTGCGGCCGGGTCGTGCTCGTAGCGGTCGTGGCGCCAGGCCGCCTGGTGCGCGAGCACGCGCAGGGCGTCGGTCTCCACCCGGATGTCGACGCACTGGTGCGACACCGCCTGGTTGACACCGATCGGACGCCCGAACTGCTCGCGGTTGCTCGGCGTGGTCGACCGCGAGCGCCAGCGCGGCGTCGCACAGCCCGACCGCGTACGCGGTGTCGAGCACGCTGAGCTGTGCGAGGGCCCGTTCGACGACCGGCGCCGCGCCACCCCGCTCCCCCACCACGTCGACGTCGGTGATCGCGACGTCGGTGAACGCGACCGACGCGATCGGTTCGGGTGAGAACGTGTCGTGGGCCGCGGCCGACGCCGGGAGCGTCGGCGGCGACCGCCACGAGCGAGGTGCCACCGTCGCCGAGGTCGGCGCTCACCAGGAGCACGTCGGCGGCGGCGCCGAAGCGCACCGCGAGCTTGGTGCCGGACAGCGTCCAGCCGTCCGGAGCCGCGGTGACGGTGGGCGCCGGGGGCGCCTGCTCGGATCGGGCGCCGGGATCGAGCAACGCCAACGCGCCGACCGCTTCGCCACCGGTGAGCGGGCCGAGCCAGCGCGACCGCGCCGGCACACTCCCCCAACCACAGCAGCGGCAGCGTCGTGGCGTACGACGACAGCAACGGTGACGTCACGGCCCCGCGGCCGAGCTCTTCGGCCAGGATGGCCAGCTCGAGCAGGCCGTAGCCCGCGCCACCGCAGTCCTCCGGCAGCGCGATGCCCGGCCAGCCGAGCTCGATCATCTGGGTCCACAGGTCGCGCGGCGAACCGCTCGGGGAGGTCTTCGGCCTTGCGTGCCTCCGTGGTCGGGTACGTGCGCTCGAACAGCTGTCGGGCGGAGTCGGCGAGGAGCCGTTGGTCGTCGTCGAGGTTGAGGTCCACGTCAGGCGCTCCGGGGCAGCCCGAGGCCGCGTTGGGCGATGATGTTCTTCTGCACCTCGGTGCTCCCGGCGGCGACGGTCACCGGGATGCTCTCGAGCCACTGCCGTTGCATCTCGCCGTCGAGGAGCCCGAACGGGTCGTCGTCGAGCAGGAGGCCCCGGGGCCCGAGCAGCTCGAGGCCGACCTGCCCCGCCAGCTGCTCGACCTGCGTGTTGTGGATCCGCGCGATCGACGCCTCGATCGCCGGTACCTCGCCCGCGGCCTGGATCGAGATCGCGCCGTAGTTGAGGAGCTTGGCGGCCTCGATGCGCACCGCCAGCGTCGCGAGCCGGGCGCGCACCGACGGGTCCTCGGCGAGCGGACGGCCGTCGACGATCGTGTCGCGCGCGTACGCGACGAGGTGCTCGAGGACGCGGTTGGCACGGGCGTAGCGGGCGATGCCGATGCGTTCGAACGCGAGGCCCTCACCGACCAGCGTCCATCCGTTGTTCTCGTCGCCGAGCCGATCGGTGACGGGGATGACGGCGTCGTCGAAGAAGATCTCGCTGAACTCGCTCTTGCCCGCCATGCTCGGGATCGGTCGCACGGTGATGCCCGGGGTGCGCATGTCGACCAGGAACATCGAGATGCCCATCTGCTTCTTGACCTCGGGATCGGTGCGGGCGAGGAGGAGACAGTGGTCGGCGGGGGCGTCGGCGTAGCTGTTCCAGATCTTCTGCCCGTTCACGACGTAGCGGTCACCGTCGCGCACGGCGCGGGTCTTGAGCGAGGCGAGGTCGGAGCCCGCCTCGGGTTCGGAGAAGCCCTGGCACCAGATGACGTCGCCCGCGGCCATCCGCGGCAGGTGTCGCGCCTGCTGCTCGGGCGTGCCGAAGCGCATGATCAGCGGGCCGATGTAGTTGAGGTTCATGTACTGCGGGCCGCGCGGCTCGCCCGCCGCCCACATCTCCTCGCGCACCACGGCCTGCTGCCACACGGACCCGTCGGCGCCGCCGTGCTCGCGCGGCCAGCTCAGCGTGAGCCAGCCGCGCGGCGAGCTTCTGGCACAGCTCGCGCGTGAACGGCATGGCGCGCGCGTCGTCGACGAACACCGTCTTCCACCAGGAAGGAAGCTCCTCGTCGAGGAAGACGCGGAGCTCGGTGCGGAACGCCTCGTCCTCGGCGGTGAAGTCGAAGTCCATCAGGTCCGGGCGGCTCTCGTCAGAGGATGTTCCAGTCGCGCAGGGCATCGTAGAGCCCGTCGACGAGCAGCAGGTCGGAGACGTCGCCCCGCGGCACCCAGACCGCCTCGGCGGCGTCGTCGCCCGCGACCGGCGGCTGTGGTCGGATCGAGGACGGTCACCGCGAAGTCGAGGATCACGTAGTGGTACGCGCTCGTCGATGCGCTCGGCCCACCCGAGGAACCGGTCGACGACGACCTCGAGCGCGGTCTCCTCGAACGTCTCGCGGACTACGGCCTCGTGCAGGGTCTCACCCCGTTCGACGCGACCGCCGGGCACCGACCACTCCCCCGCGGCCGGCCCCCGACCTCGCCGCACGAGGAGCAGCGCGTCGGCGTGCTCGCACACCGCGCCGACGGCGACCTCGGGCCTGCTCACGCTCTCGTGTCGAGGCGTCGGTGCATCACCAGTGCGCGGGCGGTGAACCCATGGGTCTCGAAGAAGTTCTTGGCGGCGCGGTGGCCCGGCAGTGCGCTGGCGTCGATGCCGATGCACGCATGCGCGGTGCAGTGCTCGACGAGCGCATTCACCATCGCCTCGCCGACGCCGACCGCGCGCGCCTCTTCCTCCACGAACAGGTCGGTCACCACGCCGAGGTGCGCGCCGGAACGCAGCGTCTCGACCAGCACCACGCCGTAGCCGATGACGGTGTCGTCGATGGTGCCGACGACGACGAGCGCGTCGTCGCGGGCGACCAGCGTGTCGTACACGTCGTCGAGCGGCTCGGGCCACGCCTCGCGCGCCAGCCAGAGGTCGCCACCGCGCATCGCCGACGAGCTCGGCCCGTGCCAGTCGCGCGCAGCTCGACGATCCGCGCGATGTCGGCCGGTGCGGCCGCCCGGCTCGCTTCCACCAGTCAGCTGAGTTGCGCGATCTTGCCCGAGGATCGTGTTGCGGCCGCGGTGGTCGGTCTCGTAACGACGGATCGCCTCGAGCGACTCGCGATCGAGGCCGTCGAGCCGCTCGACCACCTGCGACGCCGACAGCTCGTCGTAGTCGGGGATCGGGAGGGCGTCGGCGGCGGCGACGTCGGACTTCCACGCGGCGTCGGGCGGCGGCGCGGTGCGGGGGACCGGTGCGCTCGACGCGGGTGCCGGCTCGGGCGTGGCGGTGGTGGCGCGGGGCGCCGGCTCGGTGCCGTTGGTGCGCACGCGCGAGGAACTGCGCGAGCGCGCTGCCGGCGACGTCGCGCGCCGACCGCCGATGCCGCTCCCCGCGACGCTCGCGCGCGACACCGAAGCCGCCTTCGGCGACGACACGGGCCACGCCGACCGATTCGTCGATGCGCCGCTTCGACCTCGGGCGGTACCGGCGGCAACGGCTGCCGGCGGCGGCTGGGCGTGCGGTGGGACTGCACCTCGCGCTTGCCGCGCGCGACGAAGACCCCCATCATGCTCGGCAACATGTCGCGCACGTACAGCGCCAGCGCCGACCGGCGCGTACACGAACAGCTCGACGGCCTTCTCGACCGGTGGCTTCTCCTCGGCCACGGCTCCTCGGCTCGATTCCGCTCCGCCGATTCCGCTCTGATCGTCCCAGCTCTCCGGGTACGGCTCCGGCTGCAACTTCGGTGCGCAGTCTACGGTGCCGGACACCATGTCGGTCCTCGAAGCGCTGTCTCGTGATCGGCGCCGGCTTCCTCGCCGGCACCATCAACACGATCGTCGGCTCGGGGTCGCTGATCACGCTTCCCCACGCTGCTGGCGCATCGGCTACCCGCCGTCGTCGCCAACGTCAGCAACACCGTCGGATCAGCTTCGGCAGCATGAGCGGCGCGGTCGGCTACCGGCGCGAGCTGCGGCGGCCAGCGCCACCGCATGCTCGTGCTCGGGCGCGGCCTCGCTCATCGGCGGGATCACCGGCGGCGTGCTGCTGCTCACGCTGCCGAGCTCGGTGTTCCACGACGTGGTGCCGGTGCTGATCCTGCTGGCGGTGCGTGCTCGTGATCCTCCAGCCCCGGCTCAGCCGTCTGGTCGCCGAGCGGCGCACCGGGCGGTCGAGCACGGCGGCGTCGAGCTGTGGGTCGGGGTCTTCCTCACCGGGATCTACGGCGGGCTACTTCGGCGCCGCCCAGGGTGTGATCCTGCTGCGCGCTGCTCGGGATCTTCATCGCCGACGACGCTGCAGCGGCTGAACGCGGTCAAGAACGTGCTCGCCCTGATCGCCAACGGCGTCGCCGCGGTCCTGTTCGTGTTCTTCGCCGACGTGGCCTGGGAGGTCGGTCGTGCTCATCGCGGTCGGGATCGGTCGTGGGCGGGCAGCTCGGCGCGCACCGTCGGCCGACGGCTGCCCGCGCCCGCGCTCCGCGGTCGTGATCGTCGTCGTCGGCCTGGTCGCGGCGGTCAGGCTGCTGACTCGTGACGCTCGACGTGCCGGCGCGGCGGATGCGCGACGCACGGTCGACGACGACCACGCCGAGCGCCGCGAGCAGCACGACCCAGTCGCCGAAGCGCACGTACGGCGTCTCCCCGTCGATGGTCGGCGACCGTCGCCGTGCACGATCGCCGGCTCGAACAGCTCCGTGGTGTCGTGCACCGTAGCCGTCGGGATCGATCACGCGCGCTGATGCCCGACACCGAGGCCTGCAGCACGGCCCGCGCCGTCTCCGCGGCGCGCATCTGGCCGAGCGCGAGGTGCTGCTCGGAGTTGCCCGATCGTTGGTACGAGCGGTTGCTCGTGCTCACGACGATCACCTCCGCGCCGTCGCGCACGTAGTCGCGCACGAGCGGACCGAAGGCCGACTCGAAGCAGATCACGCTGCCGATCGGCTGCCCCGCGACCTCGGAACATGCGTCCGCGTGTGGCCGGGCTCGAAGTCGTAGGGACCTGGCGCAGCTCGGCGATGAAGCTCGAGCTGCGTCGCGCCACGGCACGTACTCGCCGAACGGGCACGAGGTGCTGCTTCGAGTAGATGCCCTGCAGCGTCGCCGTCCGGGGTGTACAGGAGGTTGGTGTTGCGGGACTGGCCGTCGGTCGCCGGCGTGCGCGCGTTCACCAGCACGCCGCATCGTGCTCGGCGGCGAGCTCGGCGATGCGCGGCACGCAGCGTCGGGTCGACGTCGGGGTCGGTGTCGAGCGCCGACTCGGGGAACACGACGAGGTCGTAGTCGCCGTGCAGCCGGTCGGCCAGCGCGAGGTGCTCCTCGGTGAGCAGCTGGTTGGTCTGCTCCGCGAGCGGCAGCTCCTCGTCGTCGCCCTGGAGCAGCGCGACGCGCAGCCGGCCGGTGGTCGTGCGGCTCGAAGCGGGTGACGTCGGCGACCACGGTCGCGAGCACGACCCCGACGAGGCCGACGCCGGCGACGGACGGCGCGCCCGCGTCGTGCGGGCACGCGAGCGCGAACCCGAGGTCGAGCACGCAGCCCGTTCACCGCGACGACGACGAAGCTCACGAGCAGGGTGCCGCCGACGCCGGCGAGCGCCCGGGCCGCGCGGGACGTCGTGCAGCGCGACGCCGAGGTCGGCCCACGGGAACCCGCCGAAGCGGCCAGCGGCCCCGGAGGGCCTCCAGGACCACCCAGACCGCGGCGGTGAGGAACGGTGACGCGATCGCCGCGGCGGGCGCACGCGGCGACGAGGGCGCCCACGCCGCGATCGCGAGCGGCCATGACGACGACCAGCGGCACGACGCCACGTACCCGAAGTAGCGGATCCACGGGATCACCACCCCGTAGCACCCGCACGCCGAACGCGAAGCCGTAGAGCGCGGCGTGGCTCGGGCGCGCGCCGCGCCACGTCCAGAGCAGCGGCACGAGCGCGACCAGCACGACCGGCCCGAGGTCGACCGGCGGGAAGCAGAGCCCGGTCAGCAGCCCGGCGCCGAGCGCGACGCACGAGCCGTGCCCAACCGGTGGCGTGACCCCGGCGCCCGCCGCCGGTGTCACGCGGGCGCGTGCGATCAGGCGCAGTCGTCGACAGAGCTGCCGCTCCGCGTCGGCGAGTCGGCGCAGCGGCAGCAGCGAGGAAGCACGACGAGCAGAGGAACTCGCCGGGCCGCGCGGCACGATTCGGGTGGGGCCGTCGACACGGTCATCGGCGTCCCGCCTCGTCCTCCTCGAGGTCTTCCTCGTCGTCCTCGAGCGTGGCGCTGGCGGTCGCTCCTGGAGGAGCACGTCGAGCGGCTCCTCGACGTCGTCGGGGTGCAGCTCCTCGTCGAGGTCGACGACGTCGTCGTCTTCCTCCTCGTCGACGTCGCGGTGGCGGTGGCGTCGGTGACGACCGCGCACCGGGACCTCCACCACGGGGGTCGGCGTCGATCTCGTCGTCGAGCAGGTCGACGTCGTCGTCGTCGTCGTCGCACGAGCGCGTCGTCGTCGACGAGGTCCTCCTCGTCTTCGCATCGAGCTCTTCGTCGTCCAGGTCGGGTTCGTCGTCTTCGAATTCTTCGTCGCTCATCGGGGCTCCGAGCGGTGCCGACCGGGTCGACAGCGGGGGTTGAGGGGCCGCGGAATATAACACCGCACCTGCGTGCAGTCGCGACCCAAACCCTCGGGGTGCCGCGGCTATTCCCCGAGGGTTCGGAGCCGGCGCGCCGCCCGTCGGAACGCGGTGGCGAAGAGAGGGGGGCCCAGGAGACCGTTGGGGCCACTGTTTGGCCCGGCCTGCCGTGCAGGCCGGGTTATTGCAGCGTTCTCTACTTGGTCTCCTGAGCCCCCGTGCCCGTCCCTCTCCCGGTGCTCTCACCCCGCGAGCGGAGTGACCCACGACCGAGCGGTGAGGACGTCACGTAGTACGCCCGACGGAAGGGGTCCGTGTCAAGCGGAAGCCGTGCACGCGCGTGACGCCGTGACCTGCACCGACGCGCGTCGACGCTGGTCAGAGTGCTGTGAATTTTTCCTGCTGTCAGCTTGCCGGCAAGACTCCGGTCACACCGGCCCCGCGGCCCGCCGCGCTTCCGCGGCGCGCTCCGCGGCCAGCCGTTCGAGCTCGTAGGTCGTGTGGTCGACGTAGCTCATCGCGGCGGCGATGGCGCGGTGGCCGGCCTGCTCCGCGATGAGCCGGTGCATCTCCTGGCCGATCTGGCGGTACGCGGGATGGCCCGACGGCGCGGTGCGCAGCTCGAGCATGTGCATCGCCTCGCGCGCGTTCAGCTGCATCGCGAAGCGAATGCCGTACGCGAGCGACACCGCGTACGGCGCCTGCTCCGGGAACGGATCGAGGAGCGCGTCGTACAGCGCGGCCGAACGCTCCATCGCGTCGTCGAACGGATCGCGCAGCCCTGCTTCGTCGACCGCTTCGGGGACCTCGTAGCCGTGACGCGGTCGACAGCGGTTGCCACTCGATCGTGAGCATGCGATGACGTTGCAGATCGCGGAACGCGCCGTAGTCGGCGACGATGTCGAAGCGGTAGTCGATGCGTTCGAACGCGCGCCCCGGCTTGTGCCGGCGGTTGCTCCGCTCGCCGACGTACGCCGCGCAGCAACGCGACGCGGTCGTCGTCGGACAGCGTGCGGACCTTGGCCAGCACCTGGTCCTCGGGCAGGTGGGTCTGCGGGTAGCAGACCGCCGCCAGCAGCTTGTCCTCGGCGTCGGGATCGAAGTCGGTGAGGGTCACGGCGGGCCGCGGTTCGGCCCGCTCACCTGCGAAGATGCGCTCCACGAGCTCCCGGGTGGAGTGGCGGGTCTCGGCCAGGTAGGCGCTCCACGCCACCCCGCGGTCCTCGCGGTCGACCCGGGTGAGGAAGCTCGGGATCACCTTGCGGAGCTCCTCGAGCATCATCGCCGCGTAGCACGCGCGCTTCGGGAAGCGGGTGCGCGCGCATGCGCAGCAGCAGCGCCTCGTAGCCCTGCCCGGTGCCGTAGATGCCGACGTTCGACAACGTGGCCGCGGGCAGGACGCCGCGGATCGCGTCGCACGCCTTCGCCTTGATCGTCTGCTTGTAGACGAAGTCGGAGTCGTGCGGCTCCTTCGGGTAGCGCTCGCGCGCCCACTCGGTGAGTTGGGGCAGCAGCTCGGCGTACGTGGTGAACTGCGCGTCCATGTCGGCGATGTAGCGCCAGGCGTGCTCGCGTGACGCGAGCACGGCGGTGTCGCGGTAGTAGCGGAAGCGACCGTCGAGCTTCTTGTCGTATTCGATGTAGCGGGTCGACTGCTCGAGGTACGCCATCAGGCGGCCCCATTCGAGGATCTTGGTGAGCAGGTTCGACGACTGCTCGCACGCGAGGTGCACACCTCCGAGCTGCGCGACGGAGTCGTCGCCGTACTCGAAGAACACGCGGTCGTAGAGCTCCTCGGCCCGGCGCAGCCCGACGGTGGCGTCGACGGTGAGGTCGCCGGTGAGGTCGAGGTCGTTGACGAACTCGTCGAGGAAGAGGCGTCGGAGGCTCTTGTGCGTGCGCGAGTACCGCGCGCGAACAACGCGCCCTTCACGACCTCCGGGAGGTTGACGAGCGCGAACACCGGACGATCGAGGTTGGTGAAGTACGGCCGGAGGACGGCCGCCTCGTCGTCGGTGAAGTTCTCGGAGGGGTACACGCCCAACAGTCTCGCCTCCAGCGCGCTCGGCGTACCCGGTAGGGGTGGCGATGGTATCGGCGCGGTCCGCGCCCGACGGGGACTTCGGCGAAGAAATCGGTCAGGCTGCGGGTCAGACCACGAGCAGGAACGCCCCGGGGAGCACGGCGACGGTCACGAGCGCGGCCGCCGGGGCCGCGACCCCGTCGAGCTCCAGGGGCAGCGGCCCGCGATCGGCCCGGATCTCCACCTGCCGGCCGGTGGCCTGGGCGATGGCGGGGTGCGGGCAGGTGCACGCCCTGGGGCAGGCGCGACCGCACGCGCGGCCCGCTCCCCCCGGCCGACCGCGTACACCTGGATCTCGGCCCGGCCGTCCCCCGGATGGCCACGCGGGACGACGTCGTTGCCCCGCAGGTACTGCCCGCTCGCCACCACCACCCCGGTCGCGGGGCCGTCGTGGACGACCCGTTCGCCGACCCGCACCCGCAGCCCGGGCGCGGGTGAGCCACCCGGCCCGGTCGGGCGCGGTGCCGACGACGACGACGTTCACCGCGAAGAGGTCGCGGTCGTCGGCGGTGACCCGGAGGGCGTCGAGCTCGAGCTCCAGCGTCGGCGGTCCGGGCGTGGCCCCGCCGACGGGGAGGCCGACGGCCCGGGCGAGGTCGGAGCCTGCATCGGGCCGGAACTCCACCCGGGCGCCCGGATGACCCCGCACCGCGGCCGCGAGGGTGGCGTCGTCGCCGCTCACCTCCCACTCGGCCGGGCCCGAGGCCGGTCGCTCCCACGGTCGACCCTTCTCGACCACCCGGTGGTCCCTCAGCCGCCCGCGACGCTCGACGCGGCCACGACGCCGCGGTAGCAGGCATCGGCCGCGGCACGGGCGTGTGCACGTGTCTCGGGATCGGGGGCGACCTCCCCGACCTGGCGGAGCAGGTCGATGCACTGCTTGACGTGCCGTACGAAGTCGCCGCCGGTCATCTCGTCGTCGTCGAGCACGTCGGCGAGCGAGTCGCCTGCCGCCCAGTCGTACGCGTACGGCGTGAAGCCGGGGTCGGGCGGGCGCGTCTCGGGCAGGCCGGCGTCGTCCTCGTTGGTCCGCAGGTCTTCACCCAGGCGCTCGACCGCGCGCGCCCGCTTCGCCACCGTCTTGGTCGGCCAGCGCGCCGGTGGCATCGGCTGGTTGCCCTCGGGGCCGCGTCGCTCGTAGGTGAAGCACGACACGAGCGCGGCGAGCTCGGCCGGCTGGAGACCGTCGAGGAGCCGCTCGCGCAGCGCTTCGGCCAGGAGGAGGTCGGTCTCGGTGTAGAGGCGGGCGAGTTGCTCCCCGGCGTCGGTGAGCTGCCAGCCGTCGACGTAGCCCCAGGCCTCGAGCACGCGCAGCACGCGATCGAACTGGCGGGCCAGGCTCTCGCTGCGCCCCCGGACCCGCCGTTCGGTGCGCTGCACGTCGCGCTCGAAGCGTTCGATGGCGGCGCCCGCCCGCACCTTCTGCTCGCGCTGCGGGTCGCGGCTCAGCGGATGGTCGGCCAGGGCGTCCTCGAGCTCGGACCGACGCCGTTCCTCGCGCCGGCTGCGCCCGCCGTCGTCGTGCAGCTTCACCCGGCGGAGCCGCTCGGCGGCCTGACGCCGGAAGGCCGGGTTCCGGGGCGCGAACGGGGTCGGCAGGTCGATGGTGGCCGCGCGCCGCGGGGGGCCGTCGAAGTCCTGGGGCCCGAGGCGCACGACGTCACGACCGGGTGTGACCGCGACCAGCCGGCTGCCGCCGCCACGTCGGTGCTCGTGGTTGAGCACCGCGACCCGGCCGCCGCGACGTCGCACCACGACGACGTCGCCCGGGCGGAGCGCCTCCATCGCCTCGGTGATGCGGCGGCCGCCACCCCGGTCGCGGCGGAGGTTGTCGAGCTCGGCGACCAGCGTCCGGTACTCCTGCAGCTGCTCGACGTCGGGCCCGATGAGCTCGCGCTGGCGGGCGAGCTGCTGGCGGGTGCGGTCGAGCTGGCGTTCGAGCGTGACGACGTCGCGGTCGGCGTGGAACTGCGCGAACGACAGGTTGAGCAGGTGGTGCGCCTCGAACTCGGTGTAGCGCCGCACGAGGTTGGCGGCCATGTTGTACGTCGGGCGGAAGGACGAGCGCAGCGCGTCGCTGCGGCGCGACGCCAACGACGCCACCTGGTCGAACGGGACGAACGGGCTCCAGCACACGATGGCGTAGCCGCGCTCGTCGATGCCGCGCCGGCCGGCGCGCCCGGTCAGCTGCGTGTACTCCCCCGGCGTCAGGAACTCGTGCCGTTCGCCGGTGAACTTCGAGAGCTTCTCGATGACCACCGAGCGCGCCGGCATGTTGATGCCGAGGGCGAGGGTCTCGGTGGCGAACACCACCTTCACCAGTCCCGTGGCGAAGGCTTCCTCGACCGCCTCCTTCATCGGCGGGACCATGCCCGCGTGGTGCGCGGCGAAGCCCGCCTCGAGACCGGCGAGCCACTGGTCGTAGCGGAGCACGTCGAGGTCGTCGTCGGCGAGGCCCGCGGTCTTGGCGTCGGCGATGGCGCGGATCTGGGCGCGCTCCCCCGGTTCGGTGAGGCGCAGCCCGGCGGCCAGGCACTGCTCGACGGCCTGGTCGCACCCCTTCCGGCTGAAGATGAAGGCGATCGCGGGCAGCATCGACTCGGCGGCGAGGAGCTCGGCGGTCTCGACCCGGCTCGGGGTGCGTAGGCGCGTGCGCGGCCGGCCCCGCCATCCCGGGTCGCGTGCATTGCGGGCGTCGAGGCGGGCCGCCTCGGGATTGGGGCGCAGCTCGCCGTCCGGGGCCGCCACGAACGTGGGGAGGAGGTGCAGCGAGTCCGACCCCCGCTCCCCCACCAGGTACCGGTGCTCGAGTGTGACCGGACGGTGCTCCTCGATGATCGCAGCCGTGCTCCCGCGCACGGTCTCGATCCACGCCGCCACCTCCTCCGCGTTCGACACCGTCGCCGAGAGGCACACGAGGGTGACCTCGGCGGGCAGGTGGACGATCACCTCCTCCCACACCGGGCCGCGGTAGCGGTCCTGGAGGTAGTGGACCTCGTCGAGCACCACGTAGCGGAGCCCGTCGAGCGCCGGCGACGACGCGTAGATCATGTTGCGGAGCACCTCGGTCGTCATCACCACGATCGGCGCGTCGCCGTTGACCGAGTTGTCGCCCGTGAGCAGCCCGACCGTGTTGGCACCGTGCAGCTTCACCAGGTCGCCGTACTTCTGGTTCGAGAGCGCCTTCAGCGGCGTGGTGTAGAAGACCTTGCCCCCGTCGGCGCGCGCCTTGTCGATGGCGTACTCGGCGACGAGCGTCTTGCCCGAGCCGGTGGGTGCGGCGACGAGCACGCTCTGGCCCGCGTCGAGGGCGTCGAGTGCGAGCCGCTGGAACCGGTCGAGCGGGAACCCGCGCCCGGCTTCGAAGGTGGCGCGCACGGTGACCGGACCCTCAGGGGGCGGCGGTGGTGGCGGGGGCGGCAGTGGTGGCCGTCTCGCCCGGCACCACGGTCGTGGTCGCGCCGGCGACGGTCGTCGACGTCGCCACCGTGTCGACGGTGGGTGACGAGGTGGACTCACGGTTCGGGCGGAGGAACCACACCAACGACGCGGTCACCACGACGACCGCCAGCGACGCCAGGACGGCGACGATGACCTCGTGACGATCGCGGGGCGGCTTCCAGCCTTTTCCGCGGCGGCTCTTGCGACTCGGGCTCATCTCTTCAACACCCTTCCGATGATGATCGACGCCTCGTAGAAGATGTACATGGGGACCGCCATCGCGAACAACGAGTACGGATCCTGGCTCGGGGTGATGAGCGCGGCGAACGCCACGATGATCACCGCTGCGTAGCGGCGCCAGGAGCGCAGCTGCTGGGTGGTGAGCACCCGTGCGAGCAGGAGGAACACCAGGATCACCGGGAACTCGAACGACAGGCCGAACGCCAGGATCATCAGCGAGACGAGCGAGATGTACTTGTCGGCGGTCAGCAGCGGCTGGAGGTCGGAACCGCCGATGTTGAGCAGGAACTTCAACGCCGGTTCGAGGGTGAGGAGCGCGACGACCGCGCCGATCGCGAACAGGATGATCGAGGCGGTGATGAACGGGACCGCGTACTTCTTCTCCTTGGGGTTCAGTCCCGGCGTGATGAACCGCCACAGCTGCCACAACCACACCGGCATCGCGAGCACGATGCCCCCGTAGGTCGCGATCTTGAGCCGGGTGGCGAACGCGTCGAGCGGCCCGGTGAAGATGAACTTGTCCGGCGTCCCCTTGGGTGCGGAGTCGTTGTAGAACTGGATGAGCCAGTTGATGATCTCCGGGGCGAAGATGAAGACGAGCGTCCCCGCCACGACGACGGCGACGATCGAGATCACGAGCCGTCGGCGGAGTTCGCCGAGATGCTCGAAGACCGTCATGCGGCCCTCGGGATTGCTCTCCTTGCGGAAGGGCACGGGGCGGGTCAGGCGGGGTCGGCCGGCGCACCGGGCTCGGGAGCCGGTGCCGGGGCCGGGAGTTCGGTCGAGGCCGCAGGCGCGGCGGGAGCCGCGGGTGCCATGGGTGCGGCATCGGGCAGGTCCGCGGTGAACGCGGCATCATCCTTCGGTGGCAGCATCGGGACCGGATCGGCTCCGACGGCCGGGGTCGACGAGGGCGAGTCGAACTCGGACACGACGTCACGCAGTTCGCTCTTCAGGTGCTGCTGGACCCGCTTGAACTCGCGAAAGCCTTTGCCCACCTGGCGGGCGATCTCGGGCATCTTGTTGGGGCCGAAGACGAGCAGCGCGATCACGAGGACCACGAGGATCTCGGCCGGGCCGAGCGAGGGCATCGGGCTTCCTTTCGCCGGGCTGACCCGACGACAGCCTAACTCCGCCGGTGACTAGCTCTGTGACCGGTGTTCGCCGCTGCCGTCGTCGATGGACGAGACCGGCGGGCCGACGGGCTGGCCGTCGAGGTGGCGGCGGGTGGCGCGGGTGTCGGTCTGGACCCCGGCGACCTGGCGGGAGATCGCGTCGCGGAATTCGGTGAACTCACGGACGGACGGCTCGACGTCGTCGGAGTGGCGACGGGACGCAACGGCAACAGCAGCCGCACCGATTCCCAGGACCACCACCACCACCCAGACGGCCATCATGGAGGGATGCTACTCCGGGGTCGTTCGCCGGACCAAGGTCACGAGCTGCTGGAACCACGTGTCGTCCTCGAGGAGGACGTGCAGGTCGAGGAGGTCGTCGGGCGTCAACGGCGGTCCGGAGCGGTGTTCGGCGAGCTCGGCCGGCCAGCTCCACGTCTCGTGGGGCGCGCCCGCTGACATCAGCAGGTCCACGATGCGCGGGCTGGCCTCGCGGTGCACGGTCTCGTCGCACCCGGGGCACCGGAACCGGTACGCGCTCGGGATCTCTTGGTTGCTGCACACCCGGACGGTGAGGTCGTCGATCTGGAGTTGCACGTCCCCGCACGCCGGGCATTGGGCTCGAACAGTCGTCATGACGGGCCCACCTCCCAGGTCTCTCGTGGCCCACTTGCTGCAGCCATCGGCACCTGGGCCGGGCCACTTGAGATCCGGCGGCCGTGTGCGACGTGGGTAACAATCGGGCCGTGACCGCACCGATCACCTTCGCCCACCGGGGCGCCAGCGCCGACGAGCCCGAGAACACCCTGGCCGCCTTCCGCCGGGCGCGCGAGCTGGGGGCCCGCGGCCTCGAGTCCGATGCCCGGCTGAGCGTCGACGGCGAGGTGGTGCTCGTGCACGGGCCGGTCGCCCGCCAGGGCTGGCGCCGCAAGCGGGTGGCCCTGAGCACCGCGGCCGACCTCGCCGAGCTCTCCGTGCCCCGCCTGGCCGACCTGTACGCCGACGTCGGGTCCGACTACGAGCTCTCGCTCGACGTCTACGATCCCGCGGCCGGCGAGGCGCTGGTGGCGGTGGCGGCCGGCGCCGGCGCCACCCACCGTCTGTGGCTCTGCTCCTCGAAGACGCCGTTGCTCGAGAAGCTCGGGCGCCTGGCACCCGACGCCCACCTCGTGCACTCGATCCGCCGCCGGAACCTCGACGTGCCGCTGGAGCGCCATGCGGCGCAGCTGGCCGAGGCCGGGATCGGCGTCGTCAACATGCACCGCTCCGACTGGACCGCGGGCCTGGTCGGCCTGTTCCACCGCTTCGAGGTGCTCGCCTTCGGGTGGGACGCGCAGGAGGTCCGCCACCTCCGTGAGCTGCTGGCGATGGGCATCGACGGGGTGTACTCCGACCACGTCGCGCGCATGGTCGCGACGGTCAGCGAATGGAAGGTGTAGCGGCCGCCTCCGCCGACTACATGAAGCCGATGCGCCCCGGCGGCCAGATCCGCAGGAAGACGCGGCCGACGATGCTCGACTCCTTGATGGGGCCGTTGGAGCGGGCGTCCTGCGAGTTGCCGCGGTTGTCGCCCATCACGAACACCTTGCCCGCAGGTACCTTGCAGCCGCCCTCGGGGCTGCCGTTCGGTCCCACCGGATCGCAGACGAGCACTTCCTTGCCGTTGGCGTCGGTGATGCTCGGGAGCCCGGCGGGCCACGGATTCGACGGCGCGACGCCCTTCGGGAGGTAGCTCTCGTCGAGGAGCTTGTCGTCGATGCAGATCCGGTCGGTCTCGCACTGGGTGACGGTCTCGCCGGGGAGCGCGATGACCCGCTTGACCAGGTCGTCGATGCCGGCGCGGTGCCACTCCACGTTCGGCTCGGCCGCGAACACGACGATGTCGCCGCGGTGGAGGTCGTGGAGGTCGTAGCTGAGCTTGTTGACGAGGACGCGGTCACCGATCTGGAGCGTCGGCTCCATCGACGCCGACGGGATGTAGAACGCCTGGAACAGGAAGGTCTTGATCACGATCGCGATGACGATCGCGACGACGATCAGGACCGCCCATTCGACGAACGCGCGCTTCGAGCTGCGCTTGCCCTCGTGTGCGGGAACCCCTCCCGCCGCGGCTCCGGGTTCCCCGCCCACCGGTCCGGACCCGTCGCCCCCGCCCGACCCGTTGCCGGACGGCGGCGGTGCAGTGCCGATCGGGGTGTCGACGACGATGGGGGCTTCGACGTCGTCGGTCACCGAGGTTGCTCCACTGCCCCATCCTCGCAGATCCGTCCCCCCGGATCGGACGCGGGGGCCTCCTGATCCTCAGGAATCGCGGTACCGACCCCGGAGACGGGTCGCCGCGTCGGCTCCGAGACGTCGGAGCTCCGGCGGCGCCACGACCTCCGCGTCGGGTCCGAGTCCGACGAGCAGCCGTTCGAGCCACGCGGGCTCGCTGATGGCGAGCACGACGCGCCACGAGCCGTCCGGAGCGCGCGTCGCGGACTCGTGGGGATGGCTCTCCACCACCCAGTCGGCCGACGGCGCGACCCGGAGCGTGACACGCGGGTCTTCCGGTCGTGGTCGGTACACGAGGTCGCGGGTGTCGTCGTCGGCCCGCGACGCGGGGTCGAAGTGCGTGCCGGTCGCGCGCACCGCGCGGACGCGATCGACGCGGAAGAGTCGTTCGGCGGCAGCGCGGTGGCACCAGGCGGCGACGTACCACGCGCCGAACGCGTGGAACACCCGCCACGGATCGATGACGCGCGTCGTCATCTCGTCGTGTGCGAACGAGAAGTAGTCGATCTCGACCTGTTCGTCGTCGGCCGCTGCGGTCTGGAGGCGTTCGAGTTGATCGCTGGCGCCGACGTCGACTGCGAGCGCGCCCGGCGCACCGAGCGCGTCGTCGAGCTTCGCCAGCGCGGTCGCGAGCGGTCCGTCGGTGTCGGAGCCCGGTACCGCGAGCAGGGCGCGACCGGCGGCGAGCAACGCGAGGCCCTCGGCGGGCGTGAGGCGCAGCGGTCGCTCGAAGTACTCGGCGAGGCGGATCTCCACGCCCCCGTCGATCACCGACACGTCGATCAGCCGGTCGGCGGTGTAGGGCGGCAGCCCGCACATCGGCAGCAGCTCGAGGTCTCGTTCGAGCTCGCGCTCCGACACCTCGAAGCGCGCCGCGAGCTCGGCCAGGGTGACGCCGGGATGGGCGAGGATCCACGGCACCAACGCGAGCACGCGCTGCAGGCGCGGCCCGACCAGCGGGCGGCTCACGCCGTGTCTCCCGCGACCGCGTCGAGCCATTCGACCATGTCGGCGCGCAGCTCCGGCGGTGAGAGCACCTCGGCGTGGTCGAGCAGGTCGATCACCCACGAGCGGAACGCGGCACGGTTCACCACCGGGAGTCGCACCACGACGCCGCCGTTGGGCCGCCGCTCGACGACCGCCTCGCCGCCGAGCTGGTCGACCACCCAGCCGGCCCGGGGCGCGTCCACGAGGACGTGGGCGTCGACGGGCTGGTCCTCGCCGTAGGTCATGGGGTCGGCCCGCACGTACTCGGCGGGATCGACGTCGGGCGGGGGCGTGAAGGCGCCGTCGGGCCCGAGCTCGGGCTCGTCCTCGATCCGGTCGACCCGGAAGGCGCGGGGAGCGTCACGGTCGCGGTCGTGGCCGACGACGTACCAGTGGCCGAAGCGCAGCACCACGCCGTAGGGATCGAGGTGCCGGGCGGCGCCCCGGTGGGAGAAGGTGACGGTGGCGTGGCGGCTCACCGCGTCGAACAGCACCGCGAGCCCGGGGCTCACGTCGAGCTCGGCGACCGCGGTGTCGGCGCCCTCGCCGGACAGCCCGCCCAGCTTGGCCAGCCCCTCGCGGCCGGCGTCGCCCTCGAGGCGTACCGCGGTGACCGCGACGTGGAGCGCGGCGAGCTCGGCCTCGGTGAGCGACAGCTCGGGGAGGTAGTAGTCGTCGGGGTGGATCCGGTACGCCTGTTCGGCGCCGAACCCGTCGACCGACTCGACCCGGATCGGGATGCCGAGCTCGCGCAGCGTCTCCTTGTCGCGCTCGAACTGACGGCGACGCGCGGTCAGGTCGTCGGGGTAGCGGGGCTCGACGCGCTCGGAGAGCTCGTCCAGGCTGAGCGAGCGTCGGGTCTCGAGCAACGTCGCGGTGAGGTTGACGAGACGTTCGAGCCGGTCAGCCACGCGGTGGACCGTTCCGCGGCGAGCGTGCCCGCGGCGACCGCGGCCTGGAACAGCGCGGGATCGTCGGCGGCCGGGCGGCCCATCGACACGACGCGCAGGCCGAACCGGTCGAACAACTCGAGCGCGTCGGGCGCGGGAACGTCGACGAGCTCGTGGCGACGGTCGATGCCCGCGGCCTCGAGGTCGGCGCGCAGGCGGGCGGCCTGCTCGGGCGGCAGCTCGGGGACCGCGACCAGGGCCCGATCGCGCGCCGCGAGGCGCAGCGCGGTGGCGCTGTGGTGTGACAACCCGACGTGGCGGTCGCGCCCGTCGGCGAACGACACCCGCAGGCACGCGATGGCGACCCCACCGAGCGCCGTGGCGGCGTCGAGGATCGGCCCCACCTCCATGCCGGAGAAGCCGAGACGCGTGTTGGTGCCGACGATGCCGGGTCCCATCACGACGACGGTGGCGTCGGCGCGCGCGACGTGACGCGCGACCGCCAGCGCGGAGAACACCGACACCGCCTCGTAGTCGCCCCCGAACGCGTGCCCGCAGGTGACGGTGGCGTCGAGGAGGTCCTTGGCGCAGAGATCGGCGACGAGGTCGGACAGCGCGAGCGGCAGGCCGGCGCCGTCGGTCATCACGTAGGCCAGGCGCCCGTCGGGGCCGGGCGGCCTGGAAGGCGGTCGCCACTGCCGGCAGCTGGCTGTGCAGCGCCGCCGCGATCACCGGCATGCCGTCGATCGAGTCGACCTCGGCCAGCGCCTCCAGGTGTTCCTCGGTGCTGCCGACGTCGGTCTGGAGGCTGGTGTAGCGCCCCTTGATGATGTGGCCGGGACCGGGCTCGCTCCAGCCGGCGCGCTCGAGGTTCCAGTGCACCACGTGCCAGCCGCCGGTCCCGAGACCGAGCTCGACGGCGGTGGTGTTCACGACCACGCGGTCGCCGAGCGCGACGGGCCCGGTGAGCTGCGAGAGCGCGTACGCCCGCTCGGGACCCTGGCCGAGATCGACCTCGACGCGTTGGAGCCCGCGCCGCGCCTCGAGCAGCGTCACGACCTCACCGGTCCGGTACGACGGCACGTCAGGCGGTCCTCAGAGACTGGCGATGAGCCGTTCGACGCGGTCGTCGCGCGACTTGAACGGGTCCTTGCAGAGGACGGTGCGCTGCGCCTGGTCGTTGAGCTTCAGGTGCACCCAGTCGACGGTGTAGTCGCGCTTGCGTTCCTTCGCCCGCTTGATGAACGCGCCGCGGAGGCGGGCGCGCGGTCGTCTGCGGCGGGGTGGTGGTCGCTTCCTCGATCGCCTCGTCGGTGGCGGTGCGCTCGACCGCGCCGCGGCGCTCCAACAGGTAGTAGAGCGAGCGGGCCCGGGTGACGTCGTGGTACGCGAGGTCGAGCAGGGCGACGCGCGGGTTGGTGAGCGCGAGGTCGTGACGCTCGCGGTACGCCTCGATCATGTGGTACTTGATGACCCAGTCGACCTCGGTCGACAGCTTCAGCGGGTCGTTCTCGAGGTGGGTCATCACGTGCTCCCACATCCCGAGCGCCTGCTCCTCGAGCGGCGACAGTCCGCGCCGCTTGGCGAACTGGAGCGCGCGCTGCAGGTACTCACCCTGGATCTCGACCGCCGAGAGCTCCCGGCCGTTGGCCAGACGCACGCGGCGGCGGCAGGTGATGTCGTGGCTGATCTCACGGATGGCGCGGATCGGGTTCTCCAACGTGAGGTCGCGCCACGGGCGCGAGTCCTCTTCCAACATGCGTAGCACGATCGACGTCGCCCCGACCTTGAGGAACGTCGTGTACTCGCTCATGTTGGAGTCGCCCACGATCACGTGCAGCCGTCGGAACCGCTCCGCGTCCGCGTGGGGCTCGTCGCGCGTGTTGATGATCGGACGTGACCGCGTCGTCGCGCTCGACACGCCTTCCCAGATGTGCTCGGCGCGCTGGCTCACGCAGTACATCGCACCACGGGCCGTCTGCAGCACCTTGCCCGCGCCGGCGTAGACCTGACGGGTCACCAGGAACGGGATGAGCACGTCGGTGAACTTGGTGAAGTCGCCTTCGCGCTCGACGAGGTAGTTCTCGTGACAGCCGTAGGAGTTGCCGGCGGAGTCGGTGTTGTTCTTGAACAGGTACACCTCGCCGCGGATGCCCTCCTCGCGCAGCCGCTGTTCCGCGCTGCGCACGAGGCCTTCCAGGATCCGCTCCCCCGCCTTGTCGTGCACGACGAGGTCGGCGATCGAATCGCACTCGGGGGTCGCGTACTCGGGGTGGCTGCCGACGTCGAGGTACAGCCGGGCGCCGTTCTCCAGGAAGACGTTGCTGGAACGGCCCCAGCTCACGACCCGGCGGAAGAGGTAGCGGGCGACCTCGTCGGGGCTCAGCCGGCGTTGGCCGCGCAGCGTACAGGTGACGCCGTACTCGTTCTCGAGCCCGAAGATGCGTCGCTCCACCGCCGCGAGGCTAGTGCCGGGCCCGGTGGGCGCCGTGCCGGTTCACGGTGCGGGAGGGATCGTCGCGATGGGAGTGGTGGTGCTGGTCGCCGGGTTGGACGCCGCGCACGTCGGGTCGGAGGAGATCGCCTTGGCGACCTTGTTGCCCTTGTCGAGCTTCCGGAGTCGCTTGGCGTGGTCGGTGTCGGGGTCGAGAGCGGTGGCGAGTTGCCTGGCGGCCTTCGTGATCGCGGCGCGCAACGCCTTGGGCTTGGTCGGGAACGACGCCGACTGCGCGGCCACCTTCGCGTACGCCTCGCCCGTGTCGACCAGCGTCAGCGCGATCTCGTCGGCGAGCTTGCTCCCGTTGGCCAGATCCGGGACTCCGGAGGCGCGAGCCGCGGTGGCCGCGGTCTGCGCCGCGGCACTGGCGGTGGCGAGCGTCTCACCGATGGCGGTCCGGGCTGCCGTACCCTGCGTGCGGTCCTCGACGCTGGCGAAGGCGAGCTGCATCTGCTTCTGAGCCGCGAGCGCGGCGGTCTCGTAGGGCGCGAACGACGTGCAGAACGTGGCGGCCCAGGTGGCGAGGGGCACCGGGGTCGTGCTCTGCGCCTGCGTCGCGAACGCGGTGGCGGGCAGGAGCGCGACCACTGCGGTGACCGCGAGGGCACCGAGGGCGCGCCGGGACCGGCGTGGATGCGGGGGCATGGGGCGCAGGCTAGGTGCGGCCGGTCGTAGCATTCGGTCATGGACGGCCGCGTGCGGATGGCTCCCCTCACCTGGGTCGCGGCGCGTTCCGGGCCCGGGTGCTGGCGGCGCGGCTCGAGTCGGAGGGCATCGACGCCCAGCTCCGCGGCGCACTGGAGGGTCCCTACGGGTTGACCGTGGGCGACATGGCCCGGGTCGACGTGTATGTCCCGGAAGACCAGCTGGCGGACGCCCGCTACGTGCTGCTCGCCGACGAGATCGACGACACGTTGACCGCGCCGACGGACTGGTGGGATGCGGGCGCCGACCGCGCCGCGACACCGGCACACCGGGGGATCGGGCTGCGGTGGATCGCGGGTCTGCTACTCGCGATCGCGGTGATCGGCGCGTTCCTCGGCGTCGTGCGCCACTGGTAGGTCAGCCGGCGTCGAGGATGGCGACGAGCTCGCCGCCCTTGATGCGGCGGAACGCGCGCCGGGTCCGCGTGCGGTCGAGGAGCGCGACCTCGAGCTGGTCGGCGGTGAGCACGGTCTCGGGCCCGGCGAGGACGGCCGCGCCGAGACGGATGGCGGCGGCGGAGTCGAGCCCGGTGTTGAAGCGCGACTCGAGTGCGTCGGCGATCTCCTCGGCCTGGCCGCCGAGGACGTCGCTGCCCTCCTTGTCCATGACGGTGCCGTCGTAGAGGATGTGGTACAGCTCGTCGTCCGCGACCGACTCCCCCACCTGCGCGACGAGGATCTCGACCTCGTACGGCTTCATCTCGTGGGTGAAGACCTGGCCGAGGGTCTGGCCGTAGGCGTTGGCGAGCGCCCGCGCGTTCACGTCTTCGCGCGCGAACGAGTAGCCCTTGAGGTCGGCCTGGCGCACTCCGGCGACCCGGAGCATCTCGAACTCGTTGTACTTGCCGACCCCGGCGAACGCGATGCGGTCGTAGATCTCCGAGATCTTGTAGAGCGTGCGGAACGCGTTCTCGGCGACGAGCACGATGCCGTCGACCACGCTGAAGGCGACCAGGCTCCGGCCCCGGGCGATGCCCTTCCACGCGTAGTCGGCGCGGTCCTTCATCATCTGTTCCGGCGGGACGTAGAACGGCATGCTCACAGCCCGCTCCCCTCCTCGCGGCCGCCGTAGAGCGACTCGGCGCGGGTGGCGACGTCGTCGTCGGCGAGGCTGGTGAAGCCGTCGGCGGAGATCACCGCGACGGTCGGGAAGATCCGCCGGATGAGGTCCGGACCGCCGGTGGCGGTGTCCTCGTCGGCGGCGGCGAAGAGCGACCGCAACGACAGGTCGATGGCGTCGTCGCGCGCCATCCCCTCGCTCCAGCTGGCCTTGATCCAGTTGCGCGGCGTGCACGCCGCCGGAGCCGTTGGTCTGGAAGTCGGCCTCCTCGTACTTGCCGCCGGTCACGTCGTAGCTGAACACCCGGCCCCGATCGCGGCGGGGGTCGTAGCCGGCGAAGAGCGGCACCACCGCGAAGCCCTGCATCGCCGCCGGAAGGTTGCTGCGCACCATCTGCCCGAGCTGGTTGGCCTTGCCCTCGAGCGAGAGGGTCTCGCCCTCGATCTTCTCGTAGTGCTCGAGCTGCACCTGGAAGAGCTTGACCATCTCGACCGCCGGCCCGGCGGCGCCGGCGATGGCGACGCCCGAGTAGTCGTCGGCCGCGAACACCTTCTCGATGCGCCGGCTGGCGATGGTGTAGCCGGCGGTGGCACGCCGGTCACCGGCCATGACGACACCGCCGGCGAAGCGGATGGCGACGACGGTCGTGCCGTGGGTGATGTCGAAGGGTGCCGCGCCGGTCGTGTGCTCGAGGCCGGCGCCGGGAAGGTCGTGCGGTGAGACGCGCCGCAAGAGGTCGACGAACGACGAGCCCGGGTCGAGGCCGGCCGCAAAGGTGGGAAGGGGTGACTCGATCACGCGGGCGAGCCTATACGGGTACTTCTCAATACCGGTCCGAGCGCCGGTGCCGTCGCGGTCGCCCGTCGGGGTCGTTGAGGAAGCGGTACACGAACCCCGCCCACCACGCGTGCCGGGCGGGCACGTGGTCGGGTCGGTGGATCCGAACGTGACCGGGTGGCCGCGCGCCCGTCCGTCCGTCGTCATGCCACACGTCGAGCGCGGTCGCGGTGCGGCGGAACGCCTCGAAGCCGGTGTCGGGATCCACCAGGTCGTCGATGCCGGTGGCTTCGCTGCGCCCGAGGTGCTACCGCCAGAGCCGGAGGCGGGCCTCACGCGCCAGCAGCCGGGCGCCGTCACCGAGGCCGGCCGGATCGGGCGGCTCCCGCTCGTCGCGGGTGTCGTCGAGCACGGCGCACGACAGCTCCGAGTCGTGGGTCCACGAACGGCGGTTCATGTTGTCGGACCCGACCATCATCCAGACGTCGTCGACGACGCAGACCTTGGCGTGGACGTAGATCGGTGTGCTGTCGATGTTCTCGACGTCGCACACGAGGACTCGGTCGCCGCCCGCCGCTTCGAGGATGCGGGTGGCGCGCTGGCGACCGATGCGGGCGGCGGGACCGGCGACCCGCCCGTCGCGATCCGGGTAGCGGGGCACCACGACGACGACCCGCAGCGTGGGGTGGGCCTTCAGCGCGTCGGCGAGCGCCCGGGCCGCGGTCTCCGACCAGAAGTACTGGTCCTCGAGGTAGACGAGCCGTCGGGCGCGCCGCAGCGCCTTCAGGTACGCCCGCGCCACGCTGCGCTCGCCATCGGGTGCGAACGGGTACTCGGGCTTCTTGGCCGGGTAGGTGCGCAGCACCTGCACCGCGTGCGGCCCCCTCGGTACGGGTTCGCCCCGGCGGGGCGGCAGCGGGTCGGGATGGCGCGGCTGGTGCGTCACCGCAGGATGGCGCGGCGGACGGGGTTGTGGTGGTCGAGCGGGTGCGGGTCCTCCCACCGCTCGCGGAAGGTGTCGGCCAGCGCCGCCACCGCGGGCCCGTGCACCTCGAGCTGCGCGTCGTGCCACGGCGGACGGGGCCCGAACCGCTCGTCGAGCTCGACCGCCTGGGGATCGCCGAGGTGGCGGGGGTCGTCGTGGCGGCCGTGGCAGAGGTCGATCCCGCCCACGAACGCGACGTCGTCGTCGGGACCGTCGTCGCGCCGGATCACGAACAGCTTCTGGTGGTGGCTGCCCCCGCGGCGTACGCGCTCGTCGAGCAGGATCTCACCGCCTGCCCGGTTGACCGCCTTGGTGAGCGCGTAGTTCTGCTGTTCGGCGAAGTTGGCCTGGCTGGGGTGCGAGCGCCACAGCATGCCCCGCACGTGCACGCCGCGGCGCGCCAGGTCGGCGAGCACCGTCACCAGCTCCGTCCCCGGCCCGGCGAGGCGCTCGTCGGGATCGCCTTCCCAGTCGGTGAAGTGCACCCAGTCGTCGCGCCGCAGCGACTGCAGCACCGCGAACAGCCGGGAGTAGTAGGTGGAGCCGTCGACGAGGAGCTCGACCCGGTTGCCGGTGCTCCAGCCCGCGGCGCTCGCGCCGCGGTCGATGGTGGCCTCGGGATTGCCGCGCTCCCCGCCGTCAGGAACCAGTCGTCCACGCCCACCGGCACGAACTACCCACTCGGCGCTAGAGGGACACTTCCCTCAATGCCAACGCCCGCGCGCGGGCGACGTCGATCAGCTGGAGCTCGTCGGCGTACGGTCGCACCTCGCACGACACGTAGTCGGCGGCGAGGGCCAGCAGGTCGGGATCATCGTGGAACTGGCCGAGCGCGTTGTTGCACCCGACGCAGAGCAATCCGCGGATCTCGCCCGTCTCGTGGTCGCGGTCCACGTGGAGCGAGATCTTCACGGGCTGCCTGCCGCAGATCCCGCACCCGCCACCCGGCCGGGCCAGCAGAGACTCGTAATCGGCCTGGGTGATCCCGAACGTCCGACGGAGGTGTGCTTCGCGGTCTTCAGCCTTGCGGCGCTTGCGGTACTCGCGCCGGTAGTCGTGGAGATGTTCCTTGTTCTCCTGCTGCCAGCGCTTGACATTGGCGATGGCGCTCTGTCGATTGGCGGCGTACCACGCTCGCCGGATCGCGCGGGAACAGTCCTTGCACTCGGACCGATAGCCGTCGCGCATGCCGTCAGCCCGATGGAACTCGTCGAGCGGCTTCACTTCGCCGCACTTCTTGCACCGCTTCACTCGAGGATCGTACGACGGGGGTGTGACAGTTACGCACGCTTTGTACGTAACGTCATTGGCCGCCCTTTTGTACGTAGCTTTTCACGAACTCCTCGGCGTTCGTTTCCAAGACGCTGTCGATTTCGTCCAAGAGGTCGTCGAGCTCTTCCTTCAGTTCCTCGCCCTGCTTCGCAGGCGCGGCGACCTCGGCCGTCTCCTCGACGCGCTCTTTGGGCGCCGGCTTCTGCTTGCGCTCACGCTCGGGCATGACCGTGCTCCTCGTTATCCCTGGAGTCGTTCGACCAGCTCGGCGGGGGTGCCGACCTCCTCGAACAACGGCTCCACGTGCGCCTTCGTTCCCCGCAGCGGCTCCATCATCGGAATCCGCCGCAACGGGTCCGAGCCTACGTCGAGAATGACACTGTCCCAGTTCGCCGCCACGACCGAGTCCGGCCAGCGGGCCAGGCACTTGCCCCGGAAGTAGGCCCGGGTCGACGACGGCGGCTCGGTCATCGCCCGGTGCACCTCTTCTTCCGTCACCATCCGCTCCACCTTCCCGGCCCGCACCAGCTTCTCGTAGAGGGAGCGGTCGGGGCGGACATCGTGGTACTGGAGGTCGAGCAGCGAGAGCTTGGGATCGGACCACTCGAGGCCGTCACGGTCCATGTAGGCGCGGAACAGCGACAGCTTGGTCACCCAGTCGAGCTGGCCGTCGAGCGCCATCGGGTCGCGCTCGAGGTCGGCGAGCACCGACTCCCAACGGGAGAGCACCATGGCGCCGACCTCGTCGCCGCCACAGGTGTCGAGCCCGGTCTCGTCGGCGTACTTCTGCGCCAGACGCAGGAACTCCCACTGCAGGTCGACCGCGGTGATGCGCCCGCCGTCGAGGAGCTCGACGGTCGCACGGCACGTCGGGTCGTGCGAGACGGTGCGCATCGCGTTGACCGGACCGATGATCGAGAGGTCCTTGGCGATGAAGCCGTCCTCGACCATGGCCAGCACGATCGCGGTGGTGCCGACCTTGAGGAAGGTCGCGACCTCGCACAGGTTGGCGTCGCCCGCGATCACGTGGAGGCGCCGGTACTGCTGCGGATCGGCGTGCGGCTCGTCGCGCGTGTTGACGATCGGTCGCTTCAGCGTGGTCTCGAGCCCGACCTCCTCCTCGAAGAAGTCGGCCCGCTGGCTGATCTGGTACTCCACCGATCCCGCGCCGTTCTCGGAGCCGACCTTGCCGGCACCGGTGAACACCTGGCGGCTCACGAACCACGGCAGCAGGTTGCGCACCAGCTGGGCGAAGGGCACGGCGCGGTCGACGAGGTAGTTCTCGTGGGTGCCGTAGGAGTTGCCCTTGCCGTCCGAGTTGTTCTTGTAGACGACGATCTCCTGGCCCGGGTCGACGAGGCGGCGGGCCGCGAGCATCGAGCGGGCGAGGATCCGCTCGCCGGCCTTGTCCGCGCACACCAGCTCGAGCGCGTCGGCGCATTCCGGCGTCGAGTACTCGGGGTGCGCGTGGTCGACGTAGTAGCGCGCGCCGTTGGTGAGCACGGTGTTGACCAGATGGGTCTCGATCTCCGGAGGCATGGCGCCCTCGCGGGCGAACCCCCGGGCGTCGCGACCGGGCGACTCGTCCTCGAAGTCCCAGCCGACCTTGTGGTGCTCGACGTAGCCGTTGATCAGCATCGACGACGCCAGCACCGGGTTGGGATCGGCCGCGCCGCGCAGCGTGACGCCGTATTCGGTCTCGATCCCGCACACCTTCGGGATGGCCACGGGGTTCAGCCTAGTGGGGGTCCGGTCCCGTTCCGCTCCAACGCGCGGTCGTACGATCGCCACGGTGGAGCGGGCATCAGGGGCACACCGGGTGTTCGTGGACCCGGCGCGGGTGAACCTCCGCAAGGCGGCGCGCGCCACCATCGTCGTGCCCGCGCTCTTCGCGCTGCTGATCGTGACCGGCAACACACCCTCGGCGCTCTTCGGCGCCTTCGGCTCCTTCAGCGCGCTGGTGTTCGCCGACTTCGGGGGCGCTCTCCCCCGCCGCTTCCGTGCCTACTGCGCCCTCGCGATCGGCGGCGGGGTGCTGGTCGCGCTCGGCACCGCCTGTGCCGACACGATCTGGCCCGCAACGGTCGTCACGCTCGTGGTCGCCTTCGCCGTCGCCCTGTGCGGCGCCCTCGGCGGCTACTTCGCCGCCGGGTCGACGGCGACCACGCTCGCCTTCGTGCTCGCGGTGATGACACCCGGGGTCGAGGCCGACCTCTGGGCGCGCGAGCTGGGGTGGATGGTCGGGGTGGGGGTGGCCGGTCTCGCCGCGGTCCTGCTCTGGCCGGTGCACCAGCGTGATCGCGTCCGCGTGGCGGCCGTCACCGTGTTGCGCGAGGTGGCGGCCGCCCTGGCACTCCCGCCTGCGGAACGACGTCTCGATGCCGCACGGGCCGCGGCGGCGGAGCTCGCCGACCGCGCCGGTGTGGTGTACCGGCCGGCGGGCAGCATCACGCGTGAGCGTGCGCTGGTGGCGCTGGTGATCGCGGCGCGTCGCCTCGTGCCCCTGCTCGAGAAGGTGACGGCGGCGGACCTGTCGCCCAGCGCCGACGCGTTACCGGAGTACCGCGCGCTGGCGCAGCGCGCCGGCACGACGCTGGCCGTGGGCGCGGACGTGCTCGCCGGTGACCGCGCCGCGGTCGTCGACCGCGAGGCGCTCGACTCGGCGCGCGACGCGCACACACAGGCGCTGGAAGCCTGGACGGCGGCGACGCTGGACGCCGACGGCGCGGCCACGGTCGTCGACCGCTTCACCGCCGCGTTCCCGTTGCGGCGCCTCTCGCTGGCCACGGCGCAGATCGTTGCCGACGCGTCGATGGCCGCGCACGACGTCGTCGCCCGTCCGAGCGACGGGGCGGCCGCGCTCCGCCGCGCGTGGGGCGTCATCCGGGCCCACTGCAACCTCCGTTCCGTGCGGTTCCGCAATGCAGCCCGCGCGGGACTCGGCCTCGCGCTGGCGGTGCTGGTGGCGAAGATCACCACGGTCGAGCACGCGTTCTGGGTGGTGCTCGGTGCGCTGGCGGTGCTGCGGTCGAGCGCGCTGGGCACCGGCGCCACCGCGCTCCAGGCCCTGCTGGGCGCGCTCGTCGGCTTCGGGGTGGCGAGTGCCCTGATGGCGACGATCGGTGGCGACGACACGCTGTTGTGGATCGTGATCCCGCTCGTGGTGTTCCTCGCCGCGTACACGCCCGGAACGGTGAACTTCGTCGTCGGGCAGGCGTCGTTCACGGTGTTCGTCGTCGTGCTGTTCAACCTGCTGGTCCCCGAGGGCTGGCGGACCGGGCTCGTGCGCGTGCAGGACGTCGCCATCGGAGCAGGGATCAGCGTCGCGGTGGGCGCACTGCTGTGGCCCCGCGGCGCGCGCGGCGTCGCCCGCCGTGAATTCGCCGACCTGTTGCGGGCCGGGAACGAGCACCTCCGCCTCGCGCTCCGGGCGACCCTCGACGGGGGGTCGTTCGTCGACGCCCGGAGCGCGGGCGTCGCCGCCGTCGACGCGCGCACCCGGGCGGTGGCCGCGCTGGAGGATCTCGCCCTGGAGCACGGCGGTGGTCATGTCGACCGTCAGGGCTGGGGTGGGCTCCTCGTCGACGCCACGCTGCTGGAGATCGCGGGCGACGGGATCGCGAACTGGGCGGAGCGGCACGGCCGGGCGACGACCTGTCCGGACGCCCGGGCCGCGCTCCACGCCGAGGGCGCCACCGTCGTCACCGCGGTCGGTGGCGAGGCGGATGCGGTCGAGGCGTCGGGCATCGAGGCGGGCGCCGGCCGGCCCGGCGTCGCTCTCGACGTCCCGCCGTCGCTGGCCGACTGCCTGGGCGCGCACGCGCGGCAGGGCCTCCCCGCCGCGATCGGCCTGGTGTGGGTGCACGAGTGGCTGGTGCTGGTGGGCGACCGGCCGCGCTGAGCACCCGGCAGCCGAATGGGTCGCTACAGGTACTGGCCGGTCTGCACCCGTTCGATCTGACGCCCACCGTGGGGCTCGTCGCCCTCGGCCAGGATCGTGCGCACGAAGACGATCCGCTCACCCTTCTTCCCCGAGATCTTCGCCCAGTCGTCGGGGTTGGTGGTGTTCGGCAGGTCCTCGTGCTCGCGGAACTCCTGGCGGATCGAGTCGATCAGGTCCTGGGTGGAGATGCCCTTCTCGCCGTTCTCGATCTGACGCTTGATCGAGAGCTTCTTCGCCCGCCGGACGATGTTCTCGATCATGGCGCCCGAGGAGAAGTCCTTGAAGTAGAGGATCTCCTTGTCGCCGTTCTGGTAGGTGACCTCGAGGAAGCGGTTGCTGTCGTCGATCGCGTACATGCGGTCGACCGCGGCCGAGATCATCCCCTCGACCGCCTTCTCCGGCCCGCCGTGCTTGCCGGTCTCGGCGTCGGCGATCGGGAGGTTGGTGGTGAGGTACTGGCGGAAGATCTTGGTCGCGCTCTCCTCGTCGGGGCGCTCGATCTTGATCTTCACGTCGAGACGCCCCGGGCGCAGGATCGCGGGGTCGATGAGGTCCTCACGGTTGGAGGCCCCGATCACGATCACGTTCTTCAGGCTCTCGACGCCGTCGATCTCGGCCAGCAGCTGCGGCACGATCGTGCTCTCGATGTCGGACGAGATGCCGGTGCCGCGGGTGCGGAACAGGGAGTCCATCTCGTCGAAGAACACGATGACGGGGTAACCCTCCTCCGACTTCTCCCGGGCCCGCTGGAAGATGAGGCGGATCTGGCGCTCGGTCTCCCCCACGTACTTGTTGAGGAGCTCGGGGCCCTTGATGTTGAGGAAGAAGGAGCGGGCGGTCTTGTCGCCGGTGCGCTCGCTCACCCGCTGCGCCAGCGAGTTGGCGACGGCCTTGGCGATGAGCGTCTTGCCGCAGCCCGGAGGGCCGTAGAGCAGGATGCCCTTGGGTGGCTGCAGCTCGTGCTCGTGGAAGAGGTCGGCGTAGAGGTACGGGAGCTCGACCGCGTCCTTGATCGCATCGATCTGGTCGTCGAGCCCACCGACGTCGTCGTAGGTGACGTCCGGGACCTCCTCGAGCACGAGCTCCTCGACCTCGGGCCGCGGGATGCGCTCGACGAGCAGGCCGGAGCGGCCGTCCATCAGGAGGTGGTCGCCGGCGCGCAGCTTCTCGCCGAGCAGCGACGCCGCGAGCTCGCACACGCGCTCTTCGTCGGCCCGGCCGACGATCAGGGCGCGGTCCTTGCTCTCGAGGATCTCCTTGAGCACGACGACCTCGCCCGAGATCTCGGCGGAGCGGGCGAGCACGACGTTGAGCGACTCGTTGAGCGCGACCTCCTGGCCGCGCACGATGGCGTCGACCTCGACCTCGGGGTGCACCGAGACACGCATCTTGCGTCCGGCGGTGAAGATGTCGACGGTGCCGTCGTCGTTGGCGCCGAGGAACGTGCCGTAGGCGGACGGCGGCATCGTGAGCTTCTCGACCTCTTCCCGGAGCGCGGCGATGTGCTCGCGCGCTTCACGGAGGGTGGCGGAGAGCCGTTCGTTCTGCGAGACGGCCTGCTGGAGCTGGCCCTTGGTCTCGAGGATCTTCTCCTCGAGGGTGCGGACGCGCTTGGGGGCGTCCTGCAGGCGGCGCCGCAGCACCACGACCTCTTCCTCGAGGCCCTTGAGCTGGCCCTGGAGGTCGTCGACCTGCCGCTCGTACTCGGCCAGACGCCGGTCGTGTTCGGAAGCCATGGATCACCTCCTGGGGAACGGAGATTGCCTGGCGTCGGACACTACACCGGGCCCCCAGGAGGTTCGGGGCACATTCGATGACCGGAGTGTGAACCGGTGCGCCGGCAGGCGAGCACCCGTCGGCCGCGATCAGGTTCCCGAGGATTTCTCCCGCCTTGGCTTGAGAAATAGCGCGGCAGCGTCTAGTCTGAGTGGTGCTGCTCGCCGTGTGTGCGGCGAGACGTTCCGGAAGGACTCGACGCTGCGATGAAGGTCTGGATCGATCAAGACCTCTGCACCGGTGACGGACTCTGTGAGGAGATCGCGCCCTCGGTGTTCACCCTCCTCGACGACGGCTTGGCCTACGTCAAGGAAGGCGACAAGGTCTTCAGCGACCCGGGCGGCGCCGACGGCCTGGCCAACGTGCCCGCGGGCATGGAAGAGGCCACGATCGAGTCCGCCGAGGAGTGCCCCGGCGAATGCATCTTCATCGAGGTCGACTGACTTCCTGACTTCCTGACCGCTCCACTGTTCCTCCTGGCGACCCGGGCCCGTGCCCGGGTCGTTTGTCGTCCCGACCGGCGCGGTCGCTACTCGGCGAGGCACTCCCCCGTGCCCGTCGACGCCGTCGCGGTGCCCGCGAGCACCGGGCCGAGCACGGCGTCGAGCTCGGTCCGGGTGAGCGCGTAGGCCGTCGTCTCGCGGCTGATGTCGTAGGCGAACATCACGCCGACGACGCGCCCGGCGACGTCGACCACCGGCCCGCCCGAGTCGCCCGGTGCGGTGACCGCGGCGAGCACGAACACGCCCCGCTCGGTGGGTGTGCTCCGGTAGATGTCGGTGCCCCGGGCGACGATCTGCTCGGCGATGCGCACCGGTGCCTGGCGCAACGGACCACCGCCGGGATGGCCGAACAGCGCGCCCCGGTCGTCGACGCGGCCCTCACCCTCGGCGAGCGCGGGCAGGTCGAGCCCGGGCACGCGCAGCACCGCGAGGTCGCGGTTCGGATCGAACGCCACGACGTCGGCGTCGAGCCGGCGGCCACCGGACGTGACGACGTGGGTGCGGCTCTCGCCCGCGACGACGTGGGCATTGGTGACGATGAGGTTGGTGCCGGCGACGAACCCCGTCCCCTCCTGGATGCGGTCGCACGCCTGCCCCTCCACGAGGACGGTCGACGCGGTGACGCGCGCCGCGGCATCGGCCGGGATGCCGTCGGAGGGCGGCGACCCGGCGTCGGGTGACGTGAGGGTGTCGAACACCTCGGGGAAGGTCTGGTCGCCGACGAGTCGGCCGAGGGTCTCCGACTCCGACGGTGGTTCGGGCGCGAGCCGGTCGATGGCGCGCGCCACCGCGCGTCGCGCACCGCCCGGGCCGTCCACCCCGGCGAGCTCGCCAACGCCGGGATGAGCAACCACATGATGACGAGCACGCCGGCGGCACCGACTGCCGCGCCGGCGACGCGGTCGCCCTGATGGAGCGCGGTGCCCCCGTGACGTCCGAGCCGCGAATGCAGCGAGCCGCCGATCGCGGCGCCGACCGCCTGCGCGACGGTGGCGACCAGGATGACGAACGCGAGCGACGCGAGCAGACGGGTGCGCGGGGGCGAACCGCGCAGCGCGTCGGCGACGTCGGGGACGAACAGCACGGCGACGACGATCCCGATCGCGAGGAAGCCCCACGACGTGACCCGGCGCACGAACCCGAGCCGGTACCCGACCCAACCGGCGCCGGCGGCGACGGCGAGGACGACGAGATCGAGGAAGTTCACGCCCCCGGCGCGAGGAGGCGCGCGTGCGTGAGGAAGCCGGTGTGCGCCACCATGCGGTGGTCGGGGCGCACCGACTGGCCGTCGACGTGCCACGTGCGCTGGAGCACCTCGAGCGACTCGATCATGCCGAACGCCGAGCCGGCCAGCTCCTCCCGGAACCGTGACACCTGCCCGATGGTCGGCAGGTAGGCGAGCATGATCCCGCCCGGGTGCAACGCGGCCTCCGCGTGCTTCACGACGCGCCACGGTTCGGGGAGGTCGAGCAGGATGCGGTCGAGGTCGTCCTCGCCGATGCCGTCGTAGACGTCGCGCACCTCGATGTCGAGCGGGACGTCGGTGCCGAGGAAGCCCTCGACGTTGGTACGGGCGCGGCGGGCGAAGTCGTCGCGGATCTCGTAGCCGGTGACGTGCCCGGTGGGACCGATCGCGCGCAGCAACGCGAGGGTGAGCGCCCCCGAGCCGACGCCCGACTCGAGGACGCGCGCGCCGGGGAAGACGTCGGCCAGGATCATGATCGGCCCGAGGTCCTTCGGATAGATCACCTGCGCGCCGCGGGGCATCTCGAGCACGTACTCGGCGAGGGTGGGCCGGACCGCGGTGAGGCGGGCGTTCCGGGTGGTGCGCACGGTCACGCCGTCGGGTTGGCCGATGATGTCGGCGTGGGCGAGGACCCCGGCGTGGGTGTGGAACTCCCCGCCCTCGGTGAGGGTGATCAGGTGCCGGCGCCGCTTGGCGTCGACCAGCAGGACGCGGTCGCCGTCGGCGAAGGCGCGGGCCACCTCAGCGCGCCTCGACGCCGGTGTCGACGACCGGCAGCTCGATGGCGCCGACCTGCGACCGGAGGCGGCAGAACGCGCACACGTCGCCGGGGGTGGGCGCGCCGCACACGAGGCACTCCCCCAGCTCGTCGCGCTCGCCGTCGGCCTCCGCCGCGAAGTGCTCGTGTCCGCGCTCGAGGAATCCGAACAGGAACGCGGCCTTGGACCCCGGCGACCGGTCCTCCAGCGCGTTGAGCACCTCCTTGTACCCGAGGTGGCGGTTCCCCGCCGCCATCGGGCACTCCTCGACCTGGTAGTCGATGCCCTGGAGCACGCAGTACGCCGCGGTCTCGCGTTCGCCGAGGCGCACGAGGGGCTTGACCTTCTTCAGGAAGCCGGGCGCCGCGGGAAGGACCGGGTGCTGGCGGCCGAGGTAGCTCGTCTCCCAGCGGAGCACGTTGCCGAGCAGCACCGCCGCCTCGTCGTCGAGGTTGTGGCCGGTGGCGACGACGTCGTAGCCGTGCTCGATCGCGGCGGAGTTGAACAGGTGGCGCTTGGACAGGCCGCACGCGCCGCAGGGTGACCGACGGGTCGCCTCCGCGGCCTGCGGGATCCCGTAGCCGTAAGCGGACGCGAGGTCGACCTCGATCAGCGGGCGGCCGAGCTTTGCTGCGAACGCGCGCGTGTACTCGCCGGACTCGTCGGAGTAGTCGCCGATGCCGAGCCCGAGGTAGAGGCCGTCGGCCTCGTAGCCGAGCCGTACGAGGATGTCCCACAGCGCGAGGGAGTCCTTGCCGCCCGACACCGCGACCAGCACGCGGTCGCCGGGCTCGAGCATCTGGTGCGAATGGATGGCCCGCCGGACCTGCTCGTCGCAGTGGTGCACGAAGTGGTCGCGGCAGAACGCGGCGTTGTGGCGGCGCACGTCGATGACCGCCGGACCCTTGCACACGCGGCACTTCATCGGGAGCCATCCCGGACGGTCGACTCGGCTACGCCGTCCCGCTCGTCCGAGCACGGCTCCGCTCCGTCTCCCCCACTGATGACGGGACGGATCTCGACCGACGCATCGTCGCCGAGCTTCACGTCGTGGGTGACCAGCTCGTCGCCCACGATGACGAGCACGGTCTCGGGGACCAGCTCGAAGTGCCGCAACAGCGCCTGCACGGTGATCGGGCCGTCGACCTCGACCTCACGACGCGGGTTGCGCAACAGCACCTTCACCGGGTGAAGGCTACCGGGCTACTTCCCGCGTCGGATCTCGCGGATCTGGAGGGACTCGCCCGGCCGGAGCTTGATCGACAGGACGTCTTCCGTGCGGCCGACGTACTTGTGGAAGAGGCGGAGCCCGGTGGCGCCGGCCGCGACGTAGAACCAGGCGCGGTTGCCGCTGCGCATGCCCTTGCGCAGCGCGGTCGATCCGACGCGCGCGATGACGCGCGCCGAGACGTCCTTCCGGATGACCCGGGCGGCCGAGGCGGCCGCGCCGACCGCGACGAACGCATCGCTACGCCGCGCCATCACGCCTCCGCTGCATCTCCATCAGCCGCGGTCGATTCCGCTGCGGCGTCCCGGCCTCCGGCCACGCCTCCGCTGCATCTCCATCAGCCGCGGTCGATTCCGCTGCGGCGTCCCGGCCTCCGGCCACGCCTCCGCTGCATCTCCATCAGCCGCGGTCGATTCCGCTGCGGCGTCCCGGCCTCCGGCCACGCCTCCGCTGCATCTCCATCAGACGCGCCGGACCTCGACGATCGTGCTCTTCTTGTGCCCGCGTCGGCGTCCGAGCAGGAACGCCACGACGACCACCGCCACGCCGGCGACGACGAGGCCGGTCTTGGCTGCGCCCTCGGCGACCTCGGTGGTGTCGTCGGCGACGCCGCGGATCTCGGCGAGCTTCGCCTCGATGTCGGCGCGGGTGACGGGCTTCTCGGCACCGGGGGCCGGGCTCATCTCGACTGCTCGACTTCGCTACGGCGTCCCGGGCGTCCGCCCACGCCTCCGCTGCGTCTCATCCGTACTCCTTCTCGGCCCGTCGCGCCGTGCGCGCGACCCACACCAGCGCGGCGCCGAACAACAGGGCGACGAACGTGATCAGGTAGGGCACCCACGACCAGTCGCCCGAGAACGTGTCGCCGGTCTCGTTTTGGAGCGCCCGCAGCGCCGCCATCGCGAGGAACACGACCCCGAAGCCGAGGAGCAATGAGCCGACGATCCCGAAGGCGATGTACCGCCCGAGCTTCTGCAGCGGGATCAGGGTCTGCTGCTTGAAGTACGCGACGACCATGTCGCGCAGCTCGGTGACGAGCTGCGGCAGCGGCGGCGGGCGCTTGTTGGCCGCCGAGACGGTGGGACCCGACGGTGGCGTGGGCGGAGTCGGTGGCGTGGGCGGAGTCGGAGGTGTCGGCGGCGTGGGCGGCGTCGGCCCGGTCGACATCGGCTGCGTGGGTTCCATGGGTACGCAGACCCTACTGCGGGGCGGGCACGAGAGCGTCGACCGGAGGCGCGTCCGGGAAGCGACCGATGATCTCGCCGATCCTCACCCGGATCCCCGCGCCCTGCACCTCGGAGAAGTCGCCGTTCTCCAGGAACGCGAACTGGACGCGCCGTCCGAGGTCCATCACGCCGGTGAGCCCGGTCACGCCGTCGAGCGATCCGGTCTTGCCGCGGAAGTTGCCGACCATGTTGGTGCCGACGAATTGGTCGAACAGGGTGCCGCTCTGCCCTGCGACCGGGAGACCGTCGTAGAGGGTGGTGAGGCCGGGCCGGGCGGCGAGGCTGAGGGTGGCGACGAGGTTGGCGCACGTGACCCGGTTGCCGCGGTCGAGCCCGGAGCCGTCCTTCAGCGCGCCGTCCGCGACCGGAACCCCGAGCTCACGGAGCTTGGCCGTGGTCCCCGCGACGCCGGCGGCGGTGGTGCCCGCGTTGGCGGTCTTGACGCCGATCTCCTTGGTCAGCAACTCGGCGGTGAGGTTGTCGCTCGACGACAGCATCGACGCGACGATGGCCTGAAGTGTCGGTGACGTCACCTGGGCGACCTCGACCGCGTCGGCGGGCGCGGTGCCGGTGTCGATCGAGCCGACGGTGACCCCGCGCTCGTGCAGCAGCTGGGCGAGTCGCGTCGCCGCGTTGGACGCCGGGTCGTCGACCGGCACCTTGCGGCTCGGCGACCACGTGCTGAACCCGTCGTTCACGGTCAGGGCCCCGAGCGGACCGACCTCACCGTCGGTGCGGTAGGTGCTCTTCCAGCTCGGGAGGTAGCGCTCCTGGTCGTAGCGGGAGTCGTCGGCGGTGATGCCGCCGGGGATGCGCTGCACGCCCTTGGCGACGATCGCGTCCGCGAGCGCCTCCAGGCTGGTGGTGACGTCGCCGCGGGTCTTGCCCTGCGACTGGAGGAACCCCGCGTAGTCGCCGGTGGTGAGGACCGGATCGCCCCCGCCGACGAGCCAGACCCGCTCGACCGTGCCGTCGCTGGGCGCGGCCGGGGCGACCATCCTGGTCGCGAACGTCGAGTCCGGCCCGAGGATCGACAACGCCGACGCGGCGACGAGCACCTTCTGGGTGGACGCGCCGATCAGCGGCGTGTCGCCGTCGTGCGTGGCGAGGATGTGGTCCCCGTTGTTCACGACGAAGCAGGTGCCGCCGCCCGGCGCCGCCGCGTCGAGCGCGGCCTGCAGCCGCTGCGCGCCGACCGCGTCGACGACCGGCTCGGGCACCCGCCGCACGGACCACATCGGCGTCGTCGCCGCCGGCGGGGCTGCGCCGGACGACCCGGCCCCCGAATCGTCGCCGGAGAAGGCGACGAACAGCGCGACCGCGGCCGTGACGAGCAGCACCCCGGCGACGACGGCGTCGGTGTGGTCGCGGTCATGCCGCCTCGAGCCGTTGCCGGTAGCGGGCGTAGCGCCAGAGGTGCTCGAGCGCAGTGACCGCGCGGTTGCCGACGGGGCGCAGTAGCGCCCGGTGGCCCGCACCGCGCGCGGTCCGCGTTGTCGGGATCGGTCACGGCCAGCTCGGTGGCGACGAGCACCGGTTTGCCGGTCGCGTCCGACACCGCCGCCGCGGCCTCCGTGTACCGTGCGTCCTGGCGCTCGTGGAACTCGACCACGCGCTCGAGCCCGTGCTCCGGGTAGAACGCACCGGTGCGCATCATGCGGGCCTGGTTCGACTGGATCCCGATGCCGAGGAAGATGACCGCGTCGACCGCCGGATGCCCGGCGACCAGCTCGAGCACCGTCGGGCACGGTGTCGCGCGTCTCGGCGCCGGCCAGGTCGATCGGGTTGTTGCGGCTCCAGCGCGGCGGGAGGATGGCGTCGATCGCATCGAGGAGATCGTCGGGCAGCGGCACGAGGGTGAGGTCGGACCGGCCGATCGCGTCGGCGGTGGCGACGCCCCACCCGCCCACGGTGGTGACCACCACCACGGCGGGTCCGGCGGGTAGCGGCTGGGTCGCGAACGATCGCCGCCGCCTCGAACGCCTCCTCGACGGTCGCGGCCTGCGAGATCCCGGCCTGGCGGCACATCCCGGCGAACACCCGGGCGTCGCTGGCGAGGGAACCGGTGTGCGACGCCGCCGCGCGCCGACCGCCCGCGGTCGTCCCGCCCTGGAGCGCGACCAGCGGCTGGCGTGTGGTCGTACGCCGGGCCTGGTCGTAGAACGCACGTCCGTCGCCCACCGACTCGACGTACGCGAGGGTCACCGTGGTCACCGGGTCATCGGCGAGGTATTCCAGGTAGTCGGCGACGGTGATCGACGCCGCGTTCCCGGCCGACACCGCCCGGCTCACCCCGACCTCGCTCTGGATCGAGAGGTTGAGGAAGCTCGACACGAAGTTGCCGGACTGGCTCACGATGCCGATCCGCCCCGACGGGGGGTACGGCGCCACGATCTGGGCGCAGAGCGACGCCGGCGTCGAGACGATGCCCTGACCGTTCGGCCCGGCGAGCAGGATCCCGAGCTCGTCGGCGACGGCGACCAGCTCCGCCTGGGCGCGGGCGCCGTCGGCACCCATCTCGCCGTAGCCGGCGGTGGCGACGAACGCGGCGCGCACGCCCTGGCGGTGGCACGCCCGGAGGAGCTCGACGTTCGCGCCCGGCGGCGTGCAGACGAACACGAGATCGGCGGCACCCGCGGGGAGGTCGTCGACCGCCGTCGCCACCGGGAGCCCGAGGACCTCACCGCCCTCCAGGCTCACGGGGTGCACCGGACCCGCGTACCCGCAGCGCAGGATGTTGTGCAGGGTCACGAACCCGAACTTGCCCGGGTGGGCGGACGTGCCCGCGACGATGATGCCGCGGGGTTCGAAGAACGGGTCGAGCCGGTTCACCCGTGCAGCTCCACGAGCGCGTCGACCGCCACCGGCCTCCCGGCGGTGACGACGAGCGGGTTCACGTCGACCGCGGCGACGCCGGGCTCGGCCGTCGCCAGCCGAGAGAGCGCCAGCAGCACGTCGCGTACCGCGGCGCGGTCGATGGCCGGTTCGTCGCGGCACCGCGCCGAGCAGTGCCTGACCCTGGAGCTCGTCGAGCATGTCGTCGGCGTCGGCGCCCGAAATCGGGACGAGCCGGAACGCGACGTCGCCGAGCGCCTCGGTGAGCACGCCGCCGATCCCGACCATGACGCACGGTCCGAACTGCTCGTCGGTGTGGACGCCGGCGATGAGCTCGCGCGTTGCCGGTGATCATGGGCGCGACGACGAGGTCGACCGGCCCGTCGTCGGGTCGGGCCGACGCCAGCAGGTCACGTCGCCGCGGCGCGCGCCGCACCGGCGTCGGCGAGACCGAGGCGCACCAGGCCCCGTTCGGTCTTGTGCGCAATCGCGTCGCCGTGGAGCTTCACCGCGACCGGGTAGCCGAGCGCGTCGGCGGCCACGACCGCGCCTTCGGGATCTGCCACCTGCCGCGCGTCGACGACAGGGACGCCGTACCGCTCCACCATCCGGAGGGAGTCTCGCTCCGACAGGGTCCCACCCATCAAACGGCGGTCTCGCGATCGCTCCAGAACTCGTCGCGCAGCACGCGCTTGAGCAGCTTCCCCGAGTCGGTGCGGGGCAGCTCGTCGCGCACCTCGTAGTCGCGCGGGCGCTTGTACCCGCCGACCCGCTCCTCCACGAACGCGCGGAGCTCGTCGAGATCGAGGGTGGCGTCGGCGCGCGGCTGCACCATCGTGTGCACGCGCTCGCCCCATTCGTCGTCCGGGATGCCGAGCACGGCGACGTCGAGGATCGCCGGGTGCTCGTGGATGACCGCCTCGATCTCCGCGGGGTAGATGTTGACGCCCCCGGAGATGATCATGTCCTTCTTGCGATCGCAGATGAAGAGGTAGCCCTCGTCGTCGAGGTAGGCGACGTCGCCCACCGACTTCCAATCGGCACCGTGCTGCGCGAGGTGCTCGTCGGTGTGGTGGTAGCCGTCCATCTCGAGAGTGGTGCGGATGAAGAGCTCGCCCGCCTCCCCCACCGGCGCCTCGGAGCCGTCGTCACGCACGATGCGCACCTCGATCGGGCCGTACGTCGTACCGCACGAACCCGGTTTGCGGAGCTGGTCGGCGGGCGCGAGGACCGTGACGACGCCCAACTCGGTCGAGCCGTACACCTCGTAGAGGAACCCGTCGCCGAGCTTCTCGATGAGCTCCTGCTTCAGCGCGTACGGCACCGGGGCGGCGTTGGCGATCAGCGTGCGCATCGAGGAGAGGTCGGCGCGCGCCAGCTCGCCGGGCGGGAGGGCGACGATCCGCTTCAGCTGGGTGGGCGCGGTGAACGTGTCGGTGACCCGGTGCTCCTTGACCAGTTGGAGCCACGCGGACGGGTCGAACTTGCGCAGCACCACGATGGTGCCGCCGAGTGCGTGCGCGAACAGCGCGAACGAGAGTGGGCCCGAGTGGTACAGCGGACCGGTCGTGATGTGGACTGGGTCGGGTTGCAGCAGGTCGAGCCGGCCGAGCAGCGCGCCGATCGCGCCGGCGTCGGTACCCGTGCGCATCGCGCCCTTCGGCTTGCCGGTGGTGCCCGACGTGTAGATCATCGTCGATCCCGCGGCGCCGGCGTCGGGGTCGGCTTCTTCCGGTGGTGCGTCGGACTGCGCCCCGACGAACTCGGTCCAGTCGACACATCCCGCCGGCGTGTCGCCACCGAAGACGAGGACGTTCTTCACCTTCGACAGCTCGTCGCGCACGGAGGCGACGAGCGGCGCCTGCTCGGCATCGACGACCACCACCGTGGCGTCGGAGTTGTCGATCACGTACTGCATCTCGGTCGCGTTGAAGCGGTAGGAGACGGGCACCGACGTGAGCCCCGCCTTGCGGCTCGCGTGGAGCGTCGTCACGACCTCGAGCGAGTTGGGCCCGCACCACGCGATGCGGTCGCCCCGGTGCGCGCCCAACGCGAGCAGCGCGGCGAGCGAGGCGGTTGGCCATGAGCTCGAGATCTGCGTACGACGTCGCGGACGGGCGGCCGCCACCCGCGGCGTCCACGATGACCGCGGCCTTGGCGCCGTGCGTGCCCGCGTGCTGCGTGAGGAGGTCCATGGAAGGGTCGGTAGCCTACCGTCATGCCCCCGACGCTTCCGGCGCGCGACGCCGCGCCCGAAGTGTCCGTGGTGATGCCCGCCCACAACGAGTCCGGGCTGATCGAGCAGACCCTGAAAGAGATCGTGGCTGCGCTCCGGGAGCGCGACCTCGTCTTCGAGGTGCTCGTGGTCGAGAACGGTTCGACCGATTCGACCCTTGCCGATGCCCGGGCGTTCGCGGCCGACGACGACACGGTCGAGGTGCTCACGCGGCCGGTCGCCGACTACGGCGAGGCGATGCGCACCGGGATCCTCGCCGCCACTGGCAACGTGGTGGTCGTGTTCGACGTCGACTACTACGACCCCGCCTTCGTCGACGAGGTCCTCCCCGCGCTCACCACCGACGGCGGACCCGCCATCGTGGTCGGCTCCAAGTGCGCGCCGGGCACCCGGGACACGCGGCCGTGGCCGCGTCGCGCCATCACCGCCGGCTTCTCGTCGGTGCTGCGGATCGGGTTCGGGCTCAGCGTGTCGGACACCCACGGCATGAAGGCGATGCGGCGCGCCACGGTCGAGCCCATCGTGCGCCGCTGCCGCAACGGCACGGATCTCTTCGACACCGAGCTCGTGCTGCGTGCCGACCGCGCCGGGCTGCGGGTCGCCGAGGTGCCGGTGACGGTCGAGGAGCGTCGTCCGTCGCGCACGCCGATCGCCCGGCGCGTGCCGCGAACGGTGTGGGGGCTCGGGCGGCTCCGGCTCCAGCTGTGGCGGGACGCCGGCTGATGCCGCCGCGCTTCGCCGCCGCGCTCTCGGAGCATCCCGTCGCCTCGCACGCGGTCGGTGAGGTCGCGGGCGAGATCATGGAGCGCTTCGGCGGCGACGATCCCGACCTCGTCGTGTGCTTCGCGTCGCCGCACTTCGTCGGCACGATGGACGACCTCGCGTTCCGCGTTGCGCAACCTGCTCGCACCGACGGTGATGCTCGGCATGAGCGCGGTCGCGGTCGTCGGCGGTGCGCGCGAGGTCGAGGACGGCCCCGCGCTGTCGGTGTTCGCGGCCTCGCTCCCCGACGCGCAGCTCACGCCGGTCGCGCTCGGCGTCGAACGCACGCCCGACGGCGCGACGGTGACGGGCTGGCCCGACCTCGAGCAGCGACCGTCGTCGATGCTCCTGCTCGCGGACCCGTTCAGCTTTCCCGTCGACGGGTTCCTCCAACGGGTCAACGACGACCTCTCCGACGACGGCCACCGGCTGCAGGTCGTCGGGGGCGCGGCGTCGGCGGCGCGGGGGCCGGGCGGCAACCGCCTCGTGCTCGACGAGCGCGTCAGCTCCACCGGTGCAGTGGGCGTGTTCCTCGAAGGGTTCCCGGTGCGTACGGTCGTGTCGCAGGGATGCCGCCCGGTCGGGCAGCCCTACGTGGTGACGCGCGCCGAGGGGAACCGCATCTACGAGCTCGCCGGGAAGCCGGCGATCGATCGCGTGCAGGACTGCGCGTCCGCGGCCTCGGAGGAGGACCGCATGCTCATGCGCGCCGGCCTGCATCTCGGCATCGTGGTCGACGAGCACCAGTCCGACTTCGAACGCGGCGACTTCCTGGTCCGCAACGTGCTCGGCGGTGACCAGGCGACTGGTGCCATCGTGGTGGGCGACGACGTCGCGGTCGGTCAGACGGTGCAGTTCCACGTGCGTGACGCGGCAGCCGCCGACGAGGACCTGCGCGAGATGCTGACCGGCGTCGACGGTTCGGCGGCACTCCTGTTCACGTGCAACGGCCGGGGCCAGGGCCTGTTCGGCATCCCCGACCACGACGCGGGCGTGGTCGACCAGCTCCTCGGGCCGCTGCCGACCGCCGGTGCGTTCTGCGCGGGCGAGATCGGTCCGGTCGGGGGTCGCAACGCGCTCCACGGGTTCACCGCCAGCCTCGCGGTGTTCTGAGCCGCACATCACACCCCCCTCACGAACCCGCGCTGCGCTGTGAGCATGCACCGGACGCCGAGAGCCGCACTCCTCGTCACCACGCTGGTCGCGGCAGTGGTCCTCGGCGTGTGCGGTGACGGTGACGGGTCCGGCGAGACGGAACGTGCGATCGCCACGACCGCGAGGACGACCGCGTCGGCCTGCCCGAGGTCCGCGACGCGGGTGCAGGACGCCGCGTACGCGTCGGTGACCGGCGTCGACCCCGGGCTCCTGAGCCTCGACGTGTACCCGCCGACGCACGGGTGCCCGGCGCCGGTCGTCGTGTGGGTGCACGGCGGAGGGTGGCGCGCCGGGGACAAGAGCAACCAGATGGTCGACAAGGTGCGGCTGTGGCGCGAAGCCGGGTACACCGTCGTGAGCGTGAACTACCGGCTCACCGACCCGGCCGCGACACCGAGCGTCCGCTACCCGACGTACGACGAGGATGTCGCCGCGGCGGTGGCGTGGGTCCACGAGCACATCGCCGACTTCGGCGGTGATCCCGACCGCATCGCGCTGCTCGGCCACTCCGCGGGTGCCCAGATCGTCGCCGGCGTCGCGACCGACGAGCGCTACCTCGGCGCCCACGGGCTCGGCCTCGGCGCCGTCCGGTGCGTCGGTGCACTCGACACCGAGGGCTACGACGTGACCGCGATGGCGTCGACCGGCAACCCCGTGTACCGCGCCGCGTTCGGTGACGACCCCGCGACGTGGGCCGACGCGTCCCCCATCGTCCACGTCGAGCCGGGCAAGGACATCCCCGGGTTCCTCGTCGTCGAGCGGGGCACACCGCGACGCCGGCGCGCCGCCGAGGCGTTCGCGACCCGGCTGCGTGACGCGGGGGTGGCGACCACGCTCATGGACGCCGGTTCGTTGTCCCACGCCGAGGTGAACGCAGCGATCGGCCGCCCCGGCGACACCGTGATGACCCCTTCCCTGGCGGCGTTCCTCGCCGAATGTCTCGCGCCTACGCCGTAGGCTGGCCGCGGCACGGCCGGGTGAGGCGAGAAGGGGCGCAATGGCGACGACCGACATCGAGCAGGGCATCGACGAGCGCGGGATCAACGTGATCCGCGGGCTGTCGATGGACGCGGTGCAGAAGGCGAACTCCGGCCACCCGGGCACGCCGATGGCGTTGGCGCCGCTCGCCCACGTCCTCTGGACCCGAGTGATGCAGTACGACGCCGCGGTGCCGGACTGGCCCGACCGCGACCGCTTCGTGCTCTCCAACGGGCACGCGTCGATGCTCCTCTATTCGCTGCTCTACCTCACCGGGTTCGGCCTCACCCTCGACGACCTGCGGGAGTTCCGCCAGTGGGGCGCGAAGACCGCCGGGCACCCCGAGTACCGCCACGCCGCGGGCATCGAGGTCACCACCGGTCCGCTCGGGCAGGGCTTCGCCAACGGGGTCGGCATCGGCCTGGCCGAGGCCAACCTGCGGGCCCGGTTCGGCGAGGAGGTCGTCGACCACCACACGTTCGTGTTCTGCGGCGACGGCGACCTCGAGGAGGGCGTCAGCCACGAGGCGGCGTCGATCGCGGGGCACCTCGGGCTCGGCCGCCTGATCTACGTCTACGACGACAACCACATCACCATCGACGGCCCGACCGAGCTGTCCTACAGCGACAACGTCCCGGAGCGCTTCGAGGGCTACGGCTGGCACGTCCTCCAGCTGGGTGAGGTCGCCAACGACCTCGACGCGCTGGAGGCCGGGCTGCGGGCGGGCATGGCCGAGACGGCGCGCCCGAGCCTGCTCGTGCTGCGCAGCCACATCGGCTACCCGTCGCCCAAGTTCACCGACACCGCCAAGGCCCACGGCAACCCGCTCGGCGCCGACGAGGTCGCCGCGGTCAAGGAGATCCTGGGTCTCCCGCCCGAGGAGTTCTACTCCCCCGACGACGTGGTCGAGTACTACCGGGCCGCCGGCGCCCGCGGCCGCGGCGCGCGTGAGGAGTGGGAGCGGCGCCGGGCCGCGTTCCGCGACTCGGAGCCCACGATGGCCGCCCAGCTCGACGCCTGCCACGAGCAGCGCGGGCTCGCCGGCTGGGAGTCGGAGCTGCCGGTCTGGAAGGAAGGCGAGGAGCTCGCCACCCGCCAGGCGTGCACGGCCATCGTCAACGCGGTGCTCGACGTCGTCCCCGGGGTGATCGCCGGCGGCGCCGACCTCACCGAGAACACCGGGATGGAGCTGAAGGAGGGCGGCACCATCGCCACCCACCAGTTCGGCGGCCGCCAGCTTCACTACGGCATCCGCGAGCACGGCATGGGCGCGGTGATGAACGGCATGGCGGTGAGCTTCCTCATGCCCGCGGGCGGCACGTTCTTCGTGTTCAGCGACTACATGCGCGGCGCGGTGCGCCTGGCCGCGCTGTCGGGGTACAAGTCGCTCTTCGTGTGGACCCACGACTCGGTCGGTCTCGGCGAGGACGGCCCGACCCACCAGCCGATCGAGCAGCTGGCCGCGATGCGGGCGATGCCCGGCCTGCGGGTGATCCGCCCGGCCGATGCCAACGAGACGAGCCACGCCTGGCGGGTGCACGTCGACGGTGAGGGCCCGACCGCGCTGGTGCTCACCCGCCAGAAGCTCCCCGTGCTGGCGGCGACCGCCGACCGCGCCCCCGAGGGGGTGCCGCGCGGTGCCTACACGCTGGTCGACGAAGAGGGTGACGGGCTCGACCTCGTGCTCCTCGCCACCGGATCCGAGGTGTCGCTGTGCGTCGACGCCCTCGACCTCCTCGACGGGCTGTCGGTGCGAGTGGTGTCGATGCCCTCGTGGGACCTCTTCGCCGCGCAGTCCGACGACTACCGCGAGCAGGTGCTGCCCGCCGACGTCCCCACGCTCGCCGTCGAAGCGGGCGCGACCTTCGGCTGGGAGCGCTACGCCGACGACGTCGTGGGTATCGACCACTTCGGTGCGTCGGCCCCCGGGCCCGTCGCCCTGGCGAATTTCGGATTCACCCCTGAGAACGTCGCGGCGCGCGCACGCGCGCTGGCGGAGAACGGAGCCACCTCGTGAGCAGTCAGAGCGCCATCGCCCGGCTGAACGACTTCGGGCAGAGCCCGTGGTACGACAACCTCGCCCGACCCCTGCTCACCGGCGGCGGCCTGGCCAAGCTCGTCGAGGTCGACGGCATCCGCGGCGTCACCTCGAACCCGACCATCCTCGACAAGGCGATCGGCGCCGGCGAGGGCTACGACGAGGCGCTGGCGAAGTGCGCCGAGCAGGGCCTCTCCATCGAGGACACCTACTGGGCGGTGGTGATCGACGACATCGTCGCCGCCACCGACGTGCTGCGCCCGGTGTACGACGCGCAGGGCGGCGGCGACGGGTTCGTGTCGCTCGAGGTCGCGCCGACCCTCGCTCACGACACCGACGGCACCATCGCGCTCGCGCGTTCACTGCACGACCGGGTCGACCGGCCGAACCTCATGATCAAGATCCCGGCGACGCTCGAGGGCATCCCCGCGATCGAGGAGACCATCGCGGCCGGGATCACCGTCAACGTCACCCTGATCTTCTCGCTCGACCGTCACGCCCAGGTGATCGAGGCGTACCTCACCGGGCTCGAGCGCTTCGTCGCGGGCGGCGGCGACCCGTCGACGATCGCGTCGGTGGCGTCGTTCTTCGTGAGCCGGGTCGACACCGAGACCGACCGTCGCCTCCCCGAGGGCAGCCCGCTCCGTGGCAAGGCGGCAGTGGCGAACGCCAAGCTCGCCTACGAGCTGTTCCGCGAGCGGTTCTCGGGAGCGCGCTGGGATGCGCTGGCGGCGAAGGGTGCGCGCCTGCAGCGCCCGCTGTGGGCGTCGACCTCCACCAAGAACCCGGCGTACTCGCCGACGTTGTACGTCGACGACCTCATCGGCCCCGACACCGTCAACACGCTCGCGCCCGCGTCGATCGAGGCGCTGCAGCGCGGCGAGGGCAACCAACGTCCGGACACCGTCACCGAGGACGTCGCCGGCGCCCGCCAGGTGATGGCCGACCTCGCCGCTGCGGGCGTCGACATCGACGACGTGACCGACACGCTCGAACGCGAGGGAGTCGACTCGTTCGCGGCGTCGTTCACCGACGCGTTCGGGACCATCGAGAAGCGCCGCGCCGAAGTCACCGGCTGACCCCTCCCACGCTTTGGCGTCACTGCACCGTGCCCTGGCATGGTCGAGTGACGCCAAAACGCTCAGCAGCGGGTGTCGGCGAGCGCGGCTGCGGCACGGAGGTGCTCGGCGATCTCGGTCGGGGGCACGCGCGCGTTGAGGCCGCTCGTGCTGGGCATCACGTAGGCGGGCCGGCCTCCGATGCCGGCGGGCTGCACGCCGGCGACGGCCTTCCGGTCGACCGCGGCGCGCCAGCCGGCCAGGCCGACGAAGCACACTGCCCCCGGCTGCAACCACGCCACCATGCGCTCGACGCGCGCCAGGCCGGCGCGGTACTCGTCGCGGGTGAGATCGTCGGCGCGGGGTGTGGCCCGCTTCACGAGGTCGGTCATGCCGACGCCGTGGGCGACGAGCGCGTGGCGCGGGTCGCGGTCGCGCGTGACGATCCCGGCGGCCAACGCCGCGGGCCAGTAGCGGTTCCCGGGCCGGGCGAAGCCGATGCCCGCGTCGGCCGAGTACACCGACGGATTCAGCCCGCACACGAGCAGGCGCATGCCGGGCCCGACGGTGTCGGGCAGCGTGCGGGCGCGCGCGACCCGGGCCTCGAGCCAGAACTCGTCGTCGGGGTCGACCGCGCACGAGTCGACCGTGAAGCCCGCGCCCACCAGCACGTCGTCGAGGTCGTCGACCGTCCAGGCGGAGAACCAGCGCCCGGGGAAGTCGTCGTCGGCGAGCACACCGCTGGTGTGTCCGGCGCGCAGCAGGAGGTGGGCCGGCGCGTCGACGACGAGCGCCCGGTGGAGGTCGGCGAAGGCAGCCGGCAGCCGCTCGTTCGGGATGTGGAGGTAGCTGGCGCGCGCCCAACCGGCGCCGAGCGCGTGACGGCGGAACGGCAGCGCCTCGAGGTCGGCCTGCACCGGCCACGCGTCGGGGGCCGCCTCCCGGGCGAGCCGCACCATCGCGTGGGCGGCGTCGAGGGCCACGACCGGCCGTCGCAGCTCGGCGAGGTGGAGCCCGGCGCCGCAGCCCAGGTCGATGCTGACCGCGCCCGGCGGCGTCGCCGCCGCCAGGGCCCGGACCCGGTCGAGGAAGCGCGGGCGGCGCCGGTCGCGCCACTCCTCGGCCCGGGCCTCGTACACCGCAACCGTGTCGCGCTCCATCTCCGTATCATGACCGCGTGCACGGAGAGCTCCGGGTGGTCGACGACGTTCCCGCCGCGTTCGCGGCCCTGGTGGCCGACGAGGAGCCCGCGTCGATCGCGCTGTCGGGCGGGAGCACCGCGCGGGAGGCCTACGAGGCGCTGGCCGCCCTCGATCTCCCGTGGTCCACGATCGAGGTCTGGTACGGCGACGAGCGGTGGGTGCCCGTCGACGACCCCGAGTCCAACGAGGGCATGACGCGTGCGGTGCTGCTGGACGGCGTCGAGCCCGCGGCCATCCATTCGATGCGCAATGCCGGCGCCACCATCGACGCCGCCGCCGCGTCGTACGGCGCCGCGCTGGCGGCCACGTCGCCCCTCGAGCTGGTGCACCTCGGGCTCGGGCCCGACGGCCACACCGCGTCGTTGTTCCCGGGATCCGCGGCGCTGGCGGTCACCGACCGCCTCGTGGTCACCAACGAGGACGACCTGCACCCGCACCCGCGGTTGACGTTCACCTATCCCGCGCTGGCGCGCTCCGGCCTCGTGGTGTTCACGGTGGCGGGCGCCGACAAGCGCGACGCGTTCGCCCGGGTGCAGAACGGTGACGATCTCCCCGCGACGCACGTCGACGCCGAGCGCGTGGTGTGGCTCGCTGATCCGGCCGCGCTCGGCTGAACCGGAGGAACCTGCGATGGAACTGTGGGAGCTGGTCGCGCGCGAGAGCATCCGAGACTGCATCGCCCGCTACAACGCGAACGGCGACAGCGGCCGCATCGACGACATGGTCAGCGTGTTCGCACCCGACGGCATCATGGAGACGGGCAGCGGTCGTTACGAGGGGCGTGACGCGATCCACGCGTTCATGTCGTCGGTCGTCGTGCGGGGCCGGACCGAACCGGCGGCGACGGAGAGCCAGTCGATCGTGCTCACCCCGACCGAGGAGTGGATCGCGCGGGGACGGGCTCCGTTCATCCGTCACTTCACCGCGACGACGCAGATCGACGTGCTGAGCGAGACGCACGCCAAGGCGCGCTCGTACTACCTGTTCCTGACCGTGCACGGGCTCGACCACTGGGGCCGCTACCTCGACGAGTTCGCGCCCGTCGACGGGAAGTGGCTCATCACCCACCGCCGGGAGATCACCGACGCCGCATACGCGGGAGGGTGGGGTGCGCGTGCCTCGGGCGAGGGCGACATCGAGCACATCACGCGTCCGCTGTCCTTCTGAACCCGGTCGCGGTGCGGCGCGGGGCGGGTAGCCTCCCGAACATGGCCGCCGCCGTCGACCCGATCGTCGACCTGCCCGCCGACGTCGAGGCGCTGCTCGACACCCCGGGCGCACAGCTCATGGCGCTGGCCGCGGCCCGGCGCGACGCCGCGCACGGGGCGCGCATCACCTTCTCGCCGAAGGTCTTCATCCCGCTCACGATGCTGTGCCGCGACACGTGCGGCTACTGCACGTTCGCCAAGCCGCCGGCACACGTGATGTCGCCGTACCTCGAGCTCGACGACGTGCTGGCCATCGCCCGGCGGGGCGCGGCGCTGGGTTGCCACGAAGCGCTCTTCACCCTGGGCGAGGCCCCCGAGGCCCGCTACCCCGACGCCGCCGCGTGGCTGGCCGCGCGCGGGTACGGCTCGACCGTCGACTACCTGGTCGCGGCCGCCGCCGCGGTCCTGGCCGAGACCGGCCTGCTCCCCCACGCCAACGCCGGTGCGCTCACCGAGGAGGAGCTCGTCCGTCTGCGAGCGGTCTCGCCGTCGCAGGGGATGATGATCGAGACCCTCGCGGCCCGGCTGGCCGAGCCCGGCGGTCCGCACGCCGGCGCCCCCGACAAGACCCCCGAACGTCGCCTCGCCACGCTCGAGGCGGCCGGGCGCGCCCGGGTGCCGTTCACCACCGGGATCCTCGTCGGCATCGGCGAGACCCGGCGCGAGCGGCTCGATGCCCTCGTCGCCATCGCCGCCGCCCACGCCCGCCACGGGCACGTGCAGGAGGTGATCGTCCAGAACTTCCTGCCCAAGCCCGGCACCTCGATGTGGCGCGCGCCCGCCTGCGACCCGGACGAGTTCCTGTGGACCATCGCCGCCGCCCGGATGGTGCTCGATCCGTCGATCCACCTGCAGGCCCCCCCGAACCTCTCCGAGCCCGAGGCGCTGGCGGCGCTCGTCGACGCCGGGATCGACGACTGGGGCGGCGTGTCACCGGTCACCCCCGACCACGTCAACCCCGAGCGGCCGTGGCCCGACCTCGAGGTGCTGCGGGTGGCCACCGAGGCCGCCGGCAAGACGCTCGCGCCGCGGCTCACCGTGTACTCCGACTACGTGCGCGACGGCGACCACTGGTTGCACGACGACGTGCGCTTCGCCGTGCGCTGCGCGTCCGACCTGGAAGGTCTCGCGCGCGACGACACGTGGGCCGCGGGGGGCGACACCGCGCCGCCCGCACTGCTGTCGGCGCCGGTACCTCCGGCATGGACCGCACGCGCCCGCACCCCCGTCGGCGAGGTGCTCGACGGTGTGCTCGCGGGCGAGGAGGTCGGTGTCGACGAGATCGTCACGCTGCTCGCGGCGCGTGGCCCCGACTTCCTCGAGGTGGCGGCGGTCGCCGACCAGCTCCGGATCGACACCGTCGGCGACGCCGTCACCTTCGTGCGCAACCGCAACATCAACTACACGAACGTGTGCACGTTCAAGTGCAAGTTCTGTGCCTTCTCCAAGGGTCCGCTGTCGCTCAACCTCCGCGGCAAGCCGTACCTCCTCGATCACGAGGAGATCCAGCGGCGCGTCCTGGAAGCGGTCGACTGCGGAGCCACCGAGGTGTGCCTGCAAGGCGGTATCCATCCCGACTTCGACGGCGAGTACTACCTGTCGGTGGCGCGCGCGGTGAAGGAGGTCGCGCCGCAGATCCACGTGCACGGCTTCACCGCGCTCGAGGTCACCGAAGGGGCGCGCCGCCTCGGCATGCCGCTGCGCGACTACCTCGTGCAGGCCAAGGAGGCCGGCCTCGCCACGTTGCCCGGCACCGCGGCCGAGATCCTCGACGACGAGGTGCGGGCGGTGATCTGCCCCGACAAGATCGACACCGACGAGTGGCTCGACGCCCACCGCACCGCGCACTCGGTCGGGCTGCGCTCGAACGTCACCATCATGTTCGGGCACGTCGAGCGGCCCGAGCACGTCGCGCGCCACCTCGTGCGCACCCGCTCACTGCAGCAGGAGACCGGCGGCTTCACCGAGTTCGTCCCGCTGCCGTTCGTCCACATGGCCACCCCCATCTTCCTGCAACAGAAGGCGCGCAAGGGGCCGACCATGCGCGAGGTGCTGCTCATGCACGCGGTCGGGCGCATCGCGTACCGCGGCTGGATCGACAACGTGCAGGTGTCGTGGGTGAAGACCGGCGTCACCGGCGCCCGCCAGGCGCTGCAGGCCGGGTGCAACGACCTCGGCGGCACGCTGATGGACGAGAACATCTCGCCGCGGCGGGCGCCAGTCACGGCCAGGAGCTCGACGAGTCCGAGCTGCGCGCCATCGTCGACCCGCTCGGGCGCCCGCTCGAGCAGCGCACGACGCTCTACGGCCGCACCCGCACCGAGGGTCGACGGCTGCGGCCGCCGCCCGAGGCGGTGGAAGCCGACCGGATCGCGTCGTCGGTCGCGGTGACGCTGGGCGGGGTGCGGAGCAGCGCGTCGTCATGAGCGGAGGAGCGTGAGCCCCCGCTTCGACGTCGTCGGCATCGGCAACGCGCTCGTCGACGTCCTCAGCCACGAGACCCACGAGTTCGTCGTCGAGCAGGAGCTCACGCCGGGCGCGATGACCCTCATCGACACCGAGCGGGCCGAAGCGCTGTACGCGGCGATGGGTCCCGCGGTCGAGATCTCCGGCGGCTCCGCCGCCAACACGCTGGCCGGGGTCACGTCGTTCGGTGGCAGCGCCGCGTTCGTCGGCCGTGTCGCCGACGACGAGCTCGGCACCGTCTTCGGCCACGACATCCGCGCCGCCGGTGTCGACTTCCGGGCCAAGCCCGCGTCGGGCGGCGAGCCGAGCGGTCGCTGCCTCATCATCGTCACCCCCGACGCCCAGCGCACCATGAACACCTACCTCGGCGCGTCGGCCCAGCTCGGCCCGTCCGACGTCGACCACGAGCTCGTGGCCGCGGCGCAGGTCCTCTACCTCGAGGGCTACCTGTGGGACGAGCCCGACGCCAAGGCCGCGTACCGTCTCGCCGCCCGCACCGCGCACGACGCCGGCAACCGGGTGGCGTTCACCCTGTCCGACTCGTTCTGCGTCGACCGCCACCGGTCCGAGTTCCTCGAGCTGGTCGAGTCCGAGGTCGACGTGCTGTTCGCCAACGAGTCCGAGATCACGTCGCTCTACGAGGTCGACGAGTTCGACGACGCCCTCCAGCGGGTCCAGCACCACTGCGAGATCGCCGCGCTCACCCGGAGCGAGAAGGGCGCGGTGGTCGTCACCCGCGACGAGGTGCACGTCGTCGACGCGCACCCGGTGGCGCAGGTGGTCGACACCACCGGGGCCGGCGACCAGTTCGCGGCCGGGTTCCTCTACGGCCTCACCCACGGCTACCACCTCGGTACGGCCGCCCGCCTGGGTGCGCTGGCCGCATCCGAGGTGATCAGCCACCTCGGCGCCCGGCCCGCGGTGTCCCTGGCCGGGCTGGCCGCACCCCTGCTCGACGCCTGACCTCGGGTTCACCCGCGGCGAGACCCAAGCTGCTACCGTCCCCCGCCATGAGCATGCCCCCCGGAACTTCGACGCGCCGCCGCATGGGCCGCGCGACACGCTTCGCAGCGATGGCCGCCATCGGCGCGTTCATCGCCATCCCGCTCCCCGCGTTCGCGAGCGGCGACAACGGCGGTGCGCCGTCGGTCGCCCCCAGCGGCGCCGGTGCCGCGGCCGCGTCCGACGTGCACGTCGCACTGTTCTTCGACCCCGCCTACGTCGACACGAGCACCGGCGGCGGCGGCGAGGCGTACAACCTGCAGCAGACGCTGCTCGACCAGGGCTTCATCGTCACCGACTTCGTCGGGACGACCACGGCCGAGTGGGCGGCCGCCCTGGCCGACGCCGATGTCGTCGCCGTTCCCGAGCTGGAGGTGAGCGACTCGCTCGGCGCCGACCTCGAGCCCGGAGCCCTCACTGCGCTCCAGGCGTTCCTCTCCGGTGGCGGTCGTCTCACGACCTACGTCGACTCGGCCTTTCCCTTCATGGAGACGGTCCTGGGGCTCGCCGACGGCACGCTCGACGGCAACGAGAGCTGTCCGTGCACGAAGACGGCTGCTGCGACGGGCACGGAGTGGGAAGCCGGTCCGGACACCCTCGCCGACAACAACGCGACCGACACGCTCGACATCACGACCGCGCCCGCAGGATCGAAGGTGATCTACGCCGACGACGACGACCCGAACGAGGCCGGGCTGGCGTACATCCCGGTCGGCAGTGGCAGCATCGTCTACTTCGGCTGGGACTGGTTCTTCGACTCGGAGGAGACCGACCAGTTCCCGAACTGGTTCGCGGTGTTGGGCGAGACCTTCCTCCCGACGGCGGTCACACCGGTCACGCCGCCGATCGAACCCGTCAACCCGGAGCCGATCGTGATCGCGCCGCGCTTCACCGGCTGATCACGCAGACCGACCCGTTCGCTGCATCGCCCGTTCTAGCCTGCGGGCGATGAAGCTTCCCCGGTACCGCACCGGCGACGCCGCGCTCGACGACGACGTCGCCGCGCTCGTCGCGCGCGTGGCCGATCCCCGCGACGCCGACCAGATCTTCGAGCTGGTGGCGTCGGCGTTGCGCCTCGCCACCGACGCCGCCGACCGCGGCGACCTCAAGATCGCCAACGCGGCGCTGAAGGAGATGCGGCACGCGTTCTACGTCTTCGCGCCCTACCGCGCCGCCCGCAAGGTGGCGATCTTCGGGTCGGCGCGCACGCAGCCCGAGGACCCGCTCTACGTGCAGACCCGCGAGCTCGCGGCGGCCATGGCCGCGCTCGACTGGATGGTCGTGACCGGCGCCGGCCCCGGGATCATGGAGGCCGGCATCGAGGGTGCCGGGGCCGACAACGCGTTCGGCGTCAGCATCCAGCTCCCCTTCGAGACCACCACCAGCCAGTTCATCGCCGACGACCCCAAGCTCATCAACTTCCGGTACTTCTTCACCCGGAAGCTCGAGTTCATCAAGGAGTCGGACACGTTCGTGCTCCTGCCCGGCGGGTACGGCACCCTCGACGAGGCCTTCGAGCTGCTGACGCTGCTGCAGACGGGCAAGGCCCAGCCCGCGCCGGTGGTCATGCTCGACGTCCCCGGCGGCACCTACTGGCAGCGGTGGGTCGCGTTCGTCGCCGAGGAGCTCGAGCAGACGCGGTACGTGTCGGCCGAGGACCACCATCTCTACTACGTCACCGACAGCGTCGAGAGCGTCGTCGACGAGATCCTCGCCTTCTACGTCAACTACCACTCGCAGCGGTTCGTGAAGGGCCGTCTCGTGTTGCGCATGCAGCACGCGCCGACGACCGAGATGCTCGACGAGCTGAACCGCGACTTCGCCGACATCGTCACCCGCGGCCGGATCGAGGTGATCGACGCCACCCCCGAGGAGGTCGCCGACGACGACCACGTCGACCTCGCCCGGATCGCGCTCCGGTTCGACCGGCACGGATGGGCGCGACTGCGCATGCTCATCGACCGGCTCAACGGGCGCGGGACGAGCCGGCCGTGAGCGACGTCACCTACGACTTCTCGGGCCGCGTCGCCCTGGTCACCGGCGCTGCGGCCGGGATCGGCAGGGCGTCCGCGCTCGCGTTCGCCGCCGCGGGTGCCGCCGTCGCCATCGCCGACGTCGACGAGGCCGGTGGCGCCGAGACCGTCGAGCTCGCGGCGCGCCGCCGGCGGGGAGGCGCGCTTCGTGCGGGCGGACGTCTCGTCCGCTGACGACGTGCAGCGGATGGTCGCGGACACCGTCGCCGCGTTCGGCCGACTCGACTTCGCGCACAACAACGCCGGCGTGGCCGCGGCGGAGCACGACGTCGGCGACCTTCCCGAGGCGGAATGGGACCGCGTGCAGGGCGTGATGCTCCGCGGCGTCTACCTCTGCATGAAGTACGAGATCCCGCACCTCCTGGCGAGCGGTGGTGCGATCGTCAACACTGCGTCCGGGGCCGGCCTCGTGGGCTATCCCGGTCAGTCGCCGTACGTGTCGTCGAAGCACGGCGTGCTCGGGCTCACCAAGTCGGCGGCACTGGAGTACGGCCATCGCGGCGTGCGGGTCAACGCCGTGTGTCCGGGCACCGTGCTCACGCCAATGGTCGAGGCCGCCACCCGGGTGCCCGGCCTCGAGGAGCAGCTGGTGGCGCTGCACCCGATCGGCCGCATCGGCACGCCGGACGAGATCGCGCAGGCGGTGCTGTGGTTGTGCTCCGACGGGGCGTCGTTCGTGCTCGGTCACGCGCTCGCCGTCGACGGCGGATACGTCGTTCCCTGAGGCCTTGCCCCGAGTGGTGACGTCGCCTAAGGTTCGGCGAACACACGTTCGCTCGCTCCGGAGGTTGCCATGCCCGACGTCGACCCCATCCCCGCCGGCTACCCGCGGGTCACGCCGTACCTCTGCTGCCGTGACGCCAACGCCGCCATCGACTTCTACCTCTCGGTGTTCGACGCGGTCGAGCGCATGCGGATGCCGGGTGACTCCCCCGACACCGTCGGCCACGCCGAGATCGAGATCGGTGACGGCCTCGTGATGATCGCCGACGAATTCCCCGACCACGGGTTCCTGTCGCCGAAGTCGGTCGGGGGCACGCCGGTCACCATCCACGTCTACGTCACCGACGCCGACGCGGTGTTCGCCAAGGCGCTGGCGGCCGGCGCGACCGCGACCCGGGAGATGGAGAACCAGTTCTACGGCGACCGCTCCGGCCAGTTCGAGGACCCGTTCGGGCACCGCTGGAGCGTGGCCAGCCACGTCGAGGAGGTCTCCGAGGAGGAGATGGCCCGGCGCATGGCGGACATGACACCGTAGGCGTCGCGCTCAGTCGTACTCCGCGGTGCCGCCGAGCGCGACGATGGCGCGCTCGATCGCGCGTCGCGCCTGCAGCACCTTCTTCTCGTCGGCCAGCGCGTCGGCGTCGCCGTCCTCCGCGGCGGCGTGGAGCCGGTCGTAGGCGAGATCGCGCAGGTCGGCCTCGATCGACTGCAACCGCTCGACGAGGTGTTCGGCGTCACGCATCAGGGGCTCCGGGTGTCGAGGGGTCGGGGGCGAGAGCACGGGCGAGGAGCTCGGCCGGATGGCGCACGTCGAGCCCGGCGGCCCCGAGGTGCATCGCGCACCCGGGGTTGGCCGAGACGACGATCATCGGCGCCCGCGTGTCACCGGCGGCCGCCCGGAGCGCGGCGACCTTGCGGTCGCGGATCAGACCGGCGAGCTCGCGCTCCCGGACCGAGTAGGTACCTCCCGCGCCGCAGCAGAGACCGTCGTCGGCGGTGTCGCGGAGACGGTACACGGGCGCGAGCACGCGCCGCACGGCACCCTCGGCGTGCTGCACGTGCCGGAGGTGGCACGGGTCCTGCACCACGAGCGTCTCGTCGAGCTCGCGCAGCGCCAGTGCGGGGCGCTCGACGACCCACTCCGAGAAGTCGCGCACGCGGGCCGAGAACGCCCGCGCCGCGGGGGTGCCGAGCAACCGGCCGTAGTCCTTCATCGCCGCGCCGCACCCGGCGCTGTCGACGACCACGGGTGCGTCACCAGGCATCGACCGGATGACCCGTCGGGCCAGCGCGCGGGCCCGGCCGATCCGGCCCGCGTGGGCGTGCAGCGCGCCGCAGCAGTCGCCGCCGCGCCCGGGGAGCCCGACACGCGCGCCGGTGGCGCGCATGACCGCCGTCGCGGCGCGGTGCACGTCGCGCTGCCAGGCGTCCATCACGCAGCCGGGATACAGGTAGGCGTCGGTCGGGGCGGGGTCGGCGACGAGGGGTGTGCGCAGCGATCGGGCGGTCAACCGCGGCAAGCCGAGCCGGCGCGGCACGAGGTGGAGGCGCTGGCCGGCGAGCAGGAACCACGTGACCGCGAGCAGGAGCCAGTGGCGCGGGAGCACCACGGCCAGCCCGAGCCACTCGCCCACGCGGCGCGACGCCCGGGCGGGGTCCCGGGGGCCGGTCGGCGTCGACGCCAGCGCCTGGTTCGCGCCCTCGATGAGGTGGCCGAAGGGGACGGTCGACGGGCACGCCGCTTCGCACCCGAGGCACTGCACGCAGGTCTCCATGGTGCGGCGGAACGCGTCGTCGAGCGGGGCGCCGTCGAGCTCGACCGCGCGCATGGCGGCGATGCGGCCGCGCGGCGACAGCTGCTCGAGCCCGGTCACGCGGTACGTGGGGCAATGGGGCAGGCACAGGCCGCACGCGACGCACGCGACCAGTTCGTCCTCGTCGACGGGGAGCAGCCCGGCGCGTGGTCCGCGGGTCGGTGCGGGCATCGTCGCGTCAACCACCGGCGACCTCGCGTGGCATCCGACCGGGCGACAGCTTGCCGTCGGGATCGAATGCCGCCTGCACCCGCACCGCGAGCTTGGCGTTGGGGGCGGCGACGCCGAAGCCGTCGAGCCCGGGAGCCCCGGCTTCGCGGAGCAGCCACCCGCCGCGGTCGGTCGCCGCTGCGCGCGCTGCCCGCAGGGCGCCCTCGTCGTCGGCGGCGACGTGCACGGTGCCGACGCCGATCTCGGCGAGCCAGCGCACGCCGGTGCGGTCGAGCGCGGGGCCGAGCGTCGCGAGGGTCGACGGCCGGACCGCGATGCGCCCACGGTGTGCGCCGTCGGGCCAGCGCGGTGCGCCGGCGTCGGTGGTGGAGCCTGCGACGCCGGCGCGTTCGGCCGCCACGTCGGCCGCGACTCCTTCGAGCAGCACGTGGGTGCGGGTGCCGTCCCAGGCCAGGCACGACGGTCGGAACAGGCGGCGACGGAGCGCGAAGGGATCGGCGTCGGTCGTGAACCACTCCGCCGACGCCGGGACCGGCTGGCACCGGAGGGTCACCTGCGCCAGGACCCCGATCGTGCCGAACGAGCCGACGAGGAGGCGCGGGAGGTCGAACCCACTCACGTTCTTCACCGTCGGGCCACCACCCTTGACGACGCGGCCGTCGGCGGTGACGAACCGCACCTCGAGCACGCGGTCGCGCAACGGTCCGTACCGCAGCCGCCGGTGGCCGGACAGCCCGGTGGCGAGCAGCCCCCCGATCGTCGACGCCTCGTCGCGCGGATCGAGCGCGCACTCCTGCCCGTCGGCCCCGAGCACGGCCGCGAGCTCGCCGCACGTGGTGCCGGCGCGGACGGTGACGGTGAGGTCGGCGGGGTCGTAGGTGACGATGCCCGTCGGGGCACGCACGAACGCGACGTCGTCCCCCGCGGGCGGTGCCCCGCCGACCTCCCAGTGCGTGCGGCCGCCGACCGGCGCCACGACGGGCGCGTGGGCGACGGCGTCGCACAGCTGCTCGAGGTCGGTGAGCGTCGGCATCTAGATCCAGGCCCCGTCGGGGACGCGCTGCAGCTCACCGCAGCGGCTCCCGCGCGGCAGCACCTTGCGGGGGTTCGCCCGCCCCGACGGGTCGAACGCGTCACGGAGTCGGGCCTGCGCATCGAGATCGTCGGCCGAGTAGATCAGGGGCATCGCCTCGCGCTTCTCGAGCCCGATGCCGTGCTCGCCCGACAGCACGCCGCCGGCGGCGACACACGCGGCGAGGATCTCGTCGCCGGCGCGGTGCACCCGCTCCCAGACGCCGGGCTCGCGAGCGTCGAACACGATGAGCGGGTGCAAATTCCCGTCGCCCGCGTGGAACACGTTCATCATCGTGAGCCGCTGCTCGTGGGCGATCGCGTAGACCTGTCGCAGGACGTCGACGAGCCGGGTGCGCGGGACGACGGCGTCGTGCAGGTAGTAGTCGGGAGCGATGCGGGCGATGGCGCCGAACGCGGACTTACGGCCCTTCCAGAGGAGGGCGCGCTCGGCCTCGTCGGCGGCCACGCGCACGGTGCGGGCGCCGTGCGCGCGTCCGACGCGATCGATCGCATCGACCTGGTGGGCGACGCCGCCGGCCAGGCCGTCGACTTCGACGAGCAGCACCGCGGCGGCGTCGCGCGGATATCCGGCGCCGACGTAGTCCTCGACCGCCCGGGTGATCTCGGCGTCCATCATCTCCAGCGCCGCAGGCACGATGCCGGCGGCGATGATGCCGCTCACCGTCGCCCCGGCATCCTCGATCGACGTGAAGTCGAGCAACAGGGTGCGCACGACCGGAGGGTTCGGGGTCAGGCGCACCGCGATGCGGGTGGCGATGCCCATCGTGCCCTCGGAGCCGACGAAGCAGCCGCGCAGGTCGAGGCCGGGCGGGTCCGGCTCGAGCCCGCCGAGCATCGCCACCGAGCCGTCGCCGAGCACGACCTCGACCGCGAGCACATGGGTGGCGGTGACCCCGGAGGCCAGGCAGTGCGGACCGCCGGCGTTGGTGGCCACGTTGCCGCCGATCGTGCAGGCGGCCTGCGACGACGGGTCGGGCGCGTAGTGCAGCCCGAGGGGCGCGACCTCCCGGCTGAGGTCGAGGTTGAGCACCCCGGGCTCCACCCACGCGAACCGCTCGTCGGGGTCGACCTCGAGCACCCGGTTGAGTCTCGTGGTGACGATCACCAGCGGATCGTCGACGGGCGTCGCGCCACCGGCCAGCCCGGTGCCGCTCCCCCGGGCCACGAACGGCCGGTCGTGACGAGCCGCGATCCGCACCGCGTCGGCGACTTCGCGCCCACTGCGCGGGAAGCACACGACCGCGGCACGGCCGCGGGCGACACCCGCATCGCGTGCGTACAACGCGAGCTCGAGGGGTTCGGCACGCGCCCGGTCGGGTCCGAGCTCCGAGTGCAGGTCGGCGAGGAGCGCGGCGTGTGACGTCGATGCTGCGCACACTATGACGAAATCGCGGCGCGAAACCCCGACCCTGCGTCAGTCGTCGCTACGCTCGGCACATCATGAGTGCACGTAAGGTCAACGGCGCGGGCCCCGCGTGTGAGTGGGTGACCTTCGCCGACCCGGTTGACGAGGGACGCACCTGGCAGATCGACGTGACGTTCCTGCTGTCGAACTGGCAGTGCATCTTCGGTCAGGGTTGTCAGGGCATCTGGACGGAGCCCACTCCGGAGCTCGTCCACGGGTGTTGCACCTACGGGGCCCATTTCTCCGACAAGGACGACCGCGACCACGTCGTGAAGGCCGCGCGCGAGCTCTCCGCCGACGAGTGGCAGTTCGCCAAGGTCGGTCGCAAGAAGGGGATCTTCGAGCGGGCCGAGGAGGACGACGACGAGGAGCGCGGTCCCAAGGAGTGGAAGACGCGCGTCGTGAAGGACGCCTGCATCTTCCTCAACCGGCCCGACTTCGCCGCCGGGCCCGGGTGCGCGTTGCACCTACACGCCCTCAACACCGGTCGTCACTTCAGCAAGTACAAGCCCGAGGTGTGCTGGCAGCTGCCGTTGCGGCGCATCGACGACGAGCAGGACGACGGCACCGTGATCTCCCGCCTCACCGAGTTCGGCCGAGACGGCTGGGGCGAGGGCGGCGAGGACTTCGCCTGGTGGTGCACCGAGGCCCCGGAGGCGTTCACGGGCAAGCAGGCCGTGTACGAGTCGATGTCGGTCGAGCTGCGCACGATGCTGGGGAAGAAGCTGCACCGGCAGGTCGTGGCCTACCTCGACGCCCGGAGGCGCTCGGAGTCGTTCCCGCCGGTGGCCCACCCGGCGGCGGTGCCGGTGTCGATCGGGCGCAAGGGGAAGCGGTGAGGCGCCGCGAGACGGCGCGTAGCTAGAGGTACAGACCGGTCTGGCCGTCTTCGCGCACCGACGCCACCGTGTGGACGTCGTGCTCCCGCAGGATGAGGTACTCGTCGCCCCGGATCTCGACCTCGAACCCGGCGTCGGGCGCGAAGAGCACCCGATCCCCCTCCTCGAGGTTGCGCACGGTCGGCCCGACCGCCACGACCTCCGCCCACGTGAGGCGGCGGTTGACGTTGGCGGTGGCCGGGATGAGGATCCCACCCCGGGTCTTGCGGTCGCCGGCGTCGTCGGAGGGAAGGACGAGGACCCGGTCCGCCGTCATGCGGATCGACTGCTTGGTGTCGTCGTTGCGCTCGGTGGCGCGCGGGGCCATCCGCCGAGGTTACCGGGCGCTCCGCGGCATCACCTGACCGCACGGACCGGCTTCGTGGGCGCCACGGTGGTGCGGCTAGATTCGCCCGAGTGGCCGAGTCTTCCGAGGTTGCCGGGCGCTATGCGCCGCTCGTGACGCAGGCGCCGCCGGAGTCGTCCCGCCGCGAGAGCCGGACCCGCCGGGCGGGCGCCACCGCGCTCGCCTATTTCCACCTCACCAAGCCCCGCGTGATCGAGCTGCTGCTCGTCACCACGCTGCCGGCGATGATCCTGGCCGCGGGCGAGATGCCGCGGTGGTCGTTGATCCTGCAGGTCCTCGTCGGCGGTGCGCTCGCCGCCGGCGGTGCCAACACCATCAACTGCTGGATCGAGCGCGACCGCGACCAGATGATGCGCCGCACCGCGCACCGTCCGCTCCCCCACGGCGACGTGAAGCCCGAGGGCGCCCTCGTGTTCGGCCTCGTGCTCGAGGCGCTCGCGTTCGCCCTGCTGTGGTCGACGGTCAACCTGCTGTCGGCGACGCTCGCGGTGAGCGCGATGTTGTTCTACGTGTTCGTGTACACGATCTGGCTCAAGCCCCGCAGCCCGCAGAACATCGTGATCGGCGGCGCGGCCGGCGCCGTGCCGGTTCTCGTGGGCTGGGCCGCGGTCACCGGCGAGCTGGCGGCGCCGGCCTGGATCATGTTCGCCATCGTGTTCTTCTGGACGCCGCCGCACTTCTGGGCGCTCTCGTTGCGGTACTTCGACGACTACAAGGCCGCGGGCATCCCCATGCTGCCGGTGGCCAAGGGCATCCCGGCTGCGGTCCGCCAGATCGTGGCCTACTCGTTCGTCGTGGTCGCGATCACGTTCACCCTCCCGCTCACCACCGACAACGTGGGCGCCGTCTACCTGGTGACGGCCGCGGTGCTCGGAGCCCTCTTCATCGGCCAGGCGATCCGGCTGGCGCGCGACACCACCCCGGCCCAGGCCATACGGTTGTTCACGTTCTCGAACACCTACCTCGCGCTCCTCTTCGCCGCCGTTGCCGTCGACACCCTCCTCCGCTCCGTCTGAGCCCCCTCCTCCGCGGCGGGCGCGCTGGCTGCTCGTCGCGTGCGCGGTCGCGGTGGTGGTCGTGGTGGGAGCGATCACCTGGATCGCGGTGGCGAGCGGGGACGACGACGGGTCGTCGGCGGTGGTCGAGCCGAAGGGACTGCGCGACGGCGGCCCGCGCGCCGGTGACGTCGCCCCCGACTTCACGCTGACGACGCTCGACGGCAAGTCGGTCAGCCTGTCCGACTACCGGGGCCGGCCCGTGGTGCTGAACTTCTGGGCCTCCTACTGCCACCCGTGCCGCGAGCGAATTCCCGCTGTTCCGCGACCAGCTCGCCGCCGCTGACGGCGACTTCGTCGTGCTCGGGGTCGACGTCAAGGACATCGAGTCGGACGCCAGGCAGTTCGCCGAGGAGGAGAAGGCGACGTGGCCGATCGTCGTCGACTCGTCGAGCGCGGTGGCGAAGGCCTACGGCGTCGCCGCGCTCCCCCAGACGTTCTTCATCCGGCCCGACGGCACCATCGCGCTGCGGTACTACGCCAAGATCCCCGACGCCAAGTGGGCGGCGGCGTTGTCGACGATCACGGGCTGACGAGTCCGAGCTGAGTCACTCTTCCCAACGGAACCAGCGGGCCGCCGCGAGCGGTGCTGCGATCGCCCACACGATCAGCACCACGAGCTCGCCGACGGGGAACGACCTCCCGGGGGTGAGCACGGCACGCACGGTCTCCGACAGCGCGGCCGCCGGCAGCGCCTTGGCGAACGTCTCGAGCGCGTCGGGCAGCTTCGCCAGCGGGTACGCCATGCCGCCGAGGAACAGGAGCACCAGGAACAGCCCGTTGGCGACGGCCAGGTTCGCCTCCGCACGCAGGGTTCCGGCGAGGAGCATGCCGATGCCGGCGAACGCCACGGTGCCCACGAGCAGGAGCACGATGGCGAGGAGGAGCCCACCGGTCGGCTCCCATCCGAGCGCGATGCCGGTGATCACGATGGCGCTCGCCTGCACCAGCTCGAGCACGAGCACGTTCAGCGTCTTCGACGTCAGCAGGCCGGCGCGCGAGAGCGGGGTCGACCCGAGGCGCTTGAGCACGCCGTAGCGGCGTTCGTACCCCGTGGCGATGCCGAGGCTGACCATCGCGCTCGACATCACCGCCAGCGCGAGCACGCCGGGCACGAGGAAGTCGACCGGCTCCTTGTAGCTGGTGTTCACCGCGTCGACCGACGAGAAGAACACCAGGATCCCGAGCGGGATCGCCAAGGTGACGAGCAGGCTCTCGGCGCGGCGCAGGGTGAGGAGCATCTCCACCCGCGTCTGGGCGCCGATGGCCTTCGCCTTCACGGTCGGCCCTCACCGGTGAGTCGCAGGAAGACGTCTTCCAGGCTGCGCCGCCCGGCGCGCAGCTCGCTCACGAGCGCGCCGCGCTCGACACAACCACGCGGTGAGCCCGGCGACGAGCTGCGGCGTGGCCGCGGTCTCGATCAGGTAGTCGCCGGGGCGGAGCTCGCGGACGCTGCCCGCGGCGACGCCGAGTCGTGCCGCCAGCTCGTCGACCGGCAGCGCGGCAACGGTCGAGAACGTGGTCTCGGCGGCTGCCGCGTGGGTGGTGAGCTCGTGCGGCGTGTCGCACGCGACCAGCCGGCCGTGGTCGATGATGCCGACCCGGTCGCAGAGCTGCTCGGCTTCGTCCATCGCGTGCGTCGTGAGCACGACGGTCACGCCGCGGTCGCGGCAGCTCGCGGATCATCGACCACGTGGTCGCGCGCGCGTGCGGGTCCATGCCTGCGGTCGGCTCGTCGAGGAACACCAGTGATGGCTTGCCCACCAGTGCCAGCGCGAGCGAGAGCCGCTGCTGCTGTCCGCCGGACATGCGGCGCACCAGGGTGCCGCGCGACCCGTCGAGGCCGACGAGGTGCAGCAGTCGTTCGGGGTCGTCGGGGTCGTCGTAGTACGAGGCGAAGAGCTGCAGTGCCTCGAGCGGCTTCACCCCCGGGTACAAGCCGCCCTCCTGGAGCATCACCCCGATCCGCGACCGGAGGCTCGCGCCGTCGCGCCACGGATCGACTCCGAGCACGCGCACGTCGCCGGCGTCGGCACGGCGGTAGCCCTCGAGGATCTCGACCGTGGTGGTCTTGCCCGCGCCGTTGGGTCCGAGCAGGCCGAACACCTCACCGACCGCGATCGAGAACGTGATCCCGTCGACCGCCGGCGTGGGGCCGTAGCGCTTCTCGAGCGCGGCGACCTCGATCGCATGCGCAGGAGAGTTCACCGTTGCGGGAGCCTAGCGACACCGGCGTGGGCGGGCGGATTCGACGAATAGCCTCACATCCCCATGGCCGAATTCCTGTCCGCGGCGTGGATCGCGGGAGCTCGATGCGGCGGCGCGGGCCGCTCCGGGTCTCGTGGCCGACCCCCCCATCGTCGTCGAGCAGGTGGTGCGCGACGACGATGCCGGTGACGTCAGCTACCGGGTGCGGATCGGACCCGACGGCGCGTCGGTCCTCGCCCACCCGCCGACCGGCTCCGGCGCGGTGTCCGACCTCGCGCTGTCCGACCTCGCGCTGGTCACCGATCGGGCGACGGCGTGGGAGCTGCACGAGGGGCGCCTGCGCGCGCAGGACGCCCTCGCGCGCGGTTCGCTCAAGGTCCGGGGCGCGGCGGAGGTCCTGACCGGACAGGCCGACCTCCTCGCTCGCCTCGACCACGCGTTCGCGGCCGTGCGTGCCGGCACGACGTTCGCCGGCGACCGGTAGCGTACGGAGAAGTGCAGCCGTTCGAACGACTCCGGGCCATCGCCCGCCACGGCGGCGACGACCGGCTCCTCGTGGCCGAAGCCGCCGACTGTCTGGGTGAGTTCGACGACGACCCGGCCGCGCTCGTCGTGACGTGCCGGCGCCTCCTCCACCACCATCCCGAACGGGCACCGCTGTGGTGGTTGTGCGCGAAGGTGCTCGCCGCGCCCGACCCGTCGGAAGCGGCGTGGGACGCCGAAGCGCTCATGCGCGCCGACCGCACGTCCGACCGCCTGGCCGCTCTGCTCCCCTTCCCGGCCGACCATCCCGTCGCCGTGTTCGGATGGCCGGAGCTGAGTGGTGCCGCGCTCGCCATCCGTCCCGACCTCGAGGCGCTGGCCGTGCGCACCAACCGCGGCGACGACCGGTGGCGGGCCCGCCTCGCCCGCAGCGACGCCGAGGCCCGCCCCGTCGACCTGGTCGACGTGCGCGCGCTGGAGCCTTCGCACCTGCTCGTCGAAGTGGTCGGGGCGAGCCCCACCCAGGTGCTCGTCCCCGACGGCACCGCCGCCGCGCTCGCCGAGGTGGCACGCCCGGGCATGGTGGTGTGGCTGGTGGCCGGGGTCGGGCGCGTGCTGCCGGCCCGGCTGTTCGAGGCCATGCTGCGCCGCCTGGGCGAGCCCGAGGACCACGGCCTCGAGCTGCTCGACGTGCAGGTCGCCGACCGCATCGCCGGCCCCACCGGCCTCGTGCGACCGGAACAGGTGCTCCGCTTCGTGGACTGCCCGGTCGCGCCCGAGCTCCTGCGCCTCGGCTAGGCGTCCGGAGCGAGCACCGCGAACGGAGCGCGAGTCAGGGCAGCAGCTCGGGTGGGTCGGGCCGGTCGGATCCGGCCCCGGCGGGGGCACCTCGTCGACGTCGAGGTAGCCCCGGGGCGGACGCGGCGTGCGCCCGATGGTCCTTACCCGGAAGCGCCGGCCCAGCCACGTCCGGGTCAGCGCGCGCACCGGCGGGAGCAGGAGCAGCAGGCCGAACAGGTCGGTGACGAAGCCGGGCACGAGCAGCAGGAACCCCGCGAGCGCGAGCAGACCACCGTCGGTCATCGGCCCGGTCGGGATCCGGCCGTCGTCGAGCTCACGGCGCATCCGGGCGAGCGTGCCGACACCCTGACGCTTCACCAGCCAGGCGCCGCCGAGGGAGATCAGGAGCATCAGGCCGAGGGTCTCGAGCACGCCGATCCACTGCACGACCTGCAGGAACACCGCGATCTCGATCAGCGGCCAGAGCAGCAGCAGGAGGATGACCACGAACACGCCTCCCAGGGTATGACGAGCCGCCTACGCCTCCAACGCGAGCGGCAGCACGCCGTCGTCCTCGGGGACCTGGTCGCGCCGCACCGCGTCGATCTTCTCCAGCTCGCGGTCGACGCCCCGGCGGCGGGTGCTCTCGAGCTCGTCGAAGGCGTTCGACGCGGTCTTGAGGTTGCGCCCCACCTTGTCCATCTGCTCGACGAACCGGCCCCACTGCTTCTCGAAGCCCTGCAGGCGCTCGAGGATCTCGTGCGACGTGCGGCTGAGCTGGAAGTTGTCGACCGCCTGGCGGATCACCGCGAGCACCGCGAACAGGGTGAGCGGTGAGCAGAACACCACCTTGTCGCGCAGCGCGTCGTCGAGGATGGAGCGGTCCTGCTCCTGGATGAACGTGTACACCTGCTCGTTCGGGATGAAGAGCAGCACGCAGTCGACGGTGCCGGCGGCGGGGTCGACGTAGGCGCGTCGCGTGACCTCCTTGAGCCGCAGCCTGACGTCTTTCAGGAACTCCTTGCGCATGTGGTCGCGCTCGACGTCGGAGGAGGCGTCGAGCAGGCGGAGGTAGTTGTTGAGCGGGAACTTCACGTCCATGTGCAGCGAGAGCCCGCCGGGGAGCAGGAACGTGTAGTCGGGGATGCCGCCGGCGCCGGCCATCGGCTGGTGCCGGCGGTAGTTCACGCCGTCGACGAAGCCGGCGAGCTGCAGCACGTCTTCGGCCATGCGCTCGCCCCACTGCCCGCGCGCCGAGGTGCTCGACAGCGCCTCCCGCAGCGACTGCGTCGTGTCGGCCAGCACCTGGGTCTGGCGGCCGGCCTCGCGGAGCTGGCTCGAGAGCTCGCCGACGTGCTCGCGACGGTCGCGCTCGACGTCTTCCACCAGCCGGTTGAGCCGGGCCAGCTCCTCGCGCATCGCGCCGACCTGGTGGTCGATCGCGGTCTGCGTGCCGCGCAGCTCCTCGGTGCCGCGACGCCGCTCGGTGTCGAGGATCTCGCGCTGCATGCGCAGGAACTGCTCGACCGGCAGCTCGGGAGCCCGCCGCTCGCGCCGGCCCTGGCGCGCCAGCGCCGCCGCCAGGACGACGACGACCACGAGCGCCAGGAGGGCGAAGAGGGCCAGCAGCACTTCCATGTCCGCCACGGTACGGGCGGGGTACGACAGTTATGAGGATGGGTCGGCCGCTCCGTCGTGCTGCAGGTGGTCGAGGAGGAGGGCGTCGAGCGCGTCGGCCGCGGCCTCGGGGACCCAGTGGCTCACGCCGTCGAGCACCTCGAAGCGGTACGGGCCGGCCACCTCCGCCGCGGTGCCCTCGGCCGCCTCCCGGCCGAGCGCGACGTCGGCCGTCGACCACACGTACATGGTGGGCGTGGTGATCGCGCCGATGTCGGCACGGAAGTTGTTGGCGCGGTACCAGTTGAGGCCACCGGTGAGCGCGGCGCCGTCGTCGGCGGTGAACACCCGGCGGTACTCGGCCGCGGCGTCGGGCGGGTGCTCCGCGTAGATCGCGTCGAGCAACGCCGCGTCGTCGGCGAGGAACGCGGCCTCGGCGTCGGCCGTGCGGAACCACTGCATGTAGCTGGAGCGCTCGCTCTGGTCACTGCCGCTGTCGGCCCGCATCGCCCCCCGGAACGGGGCCGGATGCGGGGTCGACACGACGGTGAGCGTGCGGAGGCGATCACCGTGACGCCCAGCCGTGTACCAGGCGACGAACCCACCCCAGTCGTGGCCCACGAGGTGGAACCGCTCAGCGCCGAGCTGCTCGGCGAACCCGAGCACGTCGGCCACCAGGTGGTCGATGTGGTAGTCGGCGACATCAGTCGGGCGCGCGCCGGGCGTGTAGCCGCGCTGGTCGGGCGCGACCGCGCGGTACCCGGCCGCCCCGAGCGCCGCGAGCTGCGCCGCGCCACTCGTACGACGTCTCGGGGAAGCCGTGCAGCAGGAGGACGAGCTCGCCGTCGGCCGGCCCGTCGGCCAGGGCCCGGTAGCGGTACGGCCCGACGGTGAGCTCCAGCACTTCCATCAGCAGCCGGCCATCAAAAAGCCGGCCATCAGCCGAAGCGCTTCTTGGCCAGGCGCTCGGACCGCACGACCAGGTTCTCGGCACCGAGTCGCCGTGCCCACGACGCGAGCTCGGGCGTCGCGCCGCGCCACTCCCAGTCGTCCACCACGCCGACATCGGCGTCGAGCCGCAGGGTGGCGAGGTCGAGGAACAGCTCGGCGGCCTCGCGCGCGCCGGCGAGCGTGGTCGCGAGCTTGGCGGCACCGCGCACGTCCACCTCCCACTCGCGCGCGTCGTCGGGAATCGCGTCGAGGTGCTCGTAGCGGGCGAGCACTGCGGCGGCCGACTTCGCGCCCCAGCCCGGAAGGCCCGGGAAGCCGTCGGCGGTGTCGCCGACCAGCGCCAGGTAGTCGGGGATGGAACGCGGCCCCACGCCGAACCGCTCCCGGACCGCGGCCTCGTCGAGGCGGCGCTTCTGGCGGCGGTCGAGCTGCATCACCTTCGGGTCCTCGACGCACTGGCCGAGGTCCTTGTCGGGGGTGCAGATGAACGCCTTCCCGACCCTCGGGTCGTCGCGGGCGACGCGCGCGGCGGAGGCCAACCCGTCGTCGGCCTCGACCTCGACCATGGCCCAGACGGTCACCCCGAGCGCCCGGAGACCGTCCTCGAGCATCGGGAATTGCGCCAGGAGCTCGGGATCCATGCCCTCGCTGGTCTTGTAGCCGAGCCACAGGTCGTTGCGGAACGACTCGACCACGTGGTCGGTGGCGACGCCGACGTGGGTCGCGCCCTGCTCGAGCATGCCCAGGACCGATCCGAGCACCCCGCGGGTGGCCGCGACCTCGATCCCGTCGTCATCGAGGTGTGAAGGAACGGCGAAATGGTGACGAAACAGTTCGTAGGTGCCGTCGACGAGGTGCACGTCCATCCGGGGAGCCTCGCACACCGAACGCAGGTCGTGAGCCTGTGAGGAGACGAAAGCATGATGCCCCTACCGACCGATAGGCGGGCTACCCTCGGAGCTGTGGACGACGCCCAGCTGCTCGCCGAGCTCCGACCGACGGCGGTCAAGTTGCTCGACCGCCACCTCGGGACGGCGAAGGAGTGGTTCCCGCACGAGTTGGTGCCGTGGAGCCGTGGGCGCGACTACACCGACGGCGAATGCTGGGACCCGGAGACGGCGAAGTTGTGCGACGGCGCGCGCAGCGCACTGTTCCTCAACATCCTCACCGAGGACAACCTCCCGCACTACTACCGCCAGATCAACGGGAAGTTCGGCAACGACGACGTATGGGGCGAATGGAACCGTCGGTGGACGGCGGAGGAAGGTCGCCACGCGATCGTCATCCGCGACTACCTCGCGGTCACCCGTTCGATCGACATGCGGGAGCTCGAGCGGGCGCGCATGCGCCAGGTGTCGATGGGGCTCGTCCCGAACCCCGACACCATCGCCGACGGCATCGTCTACGTCGCGCTGCAGGAGCTCGCCACCCGCATCTCGCACCGCAACACCGGCAAGCTGCTCAACGACCCGCAGGGCGCGGCGATCATGAGCCGCGTCGCCGCCGACGAGAACCTGCACCACCTGTTCTACCGCGACCTCGTGTCGGCGGCCCTCGAGATCGACCCGTCGGGCATGGTCGCGGCCATCGAGCGGCAGGTGCGCACCTTCGAGATGCCGGGTGCGGGCATCGAGGACTTCAAGGCGCACGCGCGCGTCATCGCCGACGCCGGCGTGTACGACTTCGCGTCGCACCACGACCAGATCCTGGTGCCCGTGGTGTTCAAGCACTGGCGCGTCGAGCAGCTGCAGAACCTGAAGGCGGCGGCCGAGCAGGCCCGTGAGCGCCTGGTGAAGCACGTGAACAAGGTCGGCAGCGTGGCCAGGCGCATGCAGTCGCGGCTGGCGCCCCGCCCCGCCCCCGTGGTCTAGGGCTACACCAGCCCGTCGCGGTCGCGCGCCGGAGCGCGTGGCCCTCGAACTGCACGAGTCCACGCTCGACGATGCGGTCGTGCGCCCAGGCCATCGCCGGGCGGGCGACCACCGCCATCGAGCGCAGGAGCGGTGCCCGCAGGTCGAGCTCCCACACCAGGCGGGCGTCGCAGCCGTCGGCGGTGGGCGCCAGCTCGAGGCGGGCCGGGCCGTGCAGGTCGCCGTCGACCACCGTGACCAGCCGTTCGTCGGTGACCGCGTCGGTGACCCGGACGGTGCAGCGCAACTGGTACGGCAATGGCGCCTGGATCACCACGTGGGCGACGGCGTCAGTCACCAGCGCCGGGCCGCCACCCCCGACGGTGAACTCGCGCAGCCAGGGCCACCAGCCGCGGTACTGGTCGGTGCGGGCGAGGGTCGCCCACAGCTCGCCGGGGGTCACGCCGAACTGCCACGACCGGTCGAAGCGGAACGGCGACGGCACCGGACCAGCTTCGTCGCCGGGTCAGGCGGGCGCAAGCAGGGGGTCGGCAGGGTCCTCGTCGGGCGGGCGCGCGACCGTCGTCGCAGGTGTGCGCTCGAACATGCCGAGGTAGAGCGCGACCGTCGCGCTCCACACCGCGGTCGCGCCCGCGATGTGCACACCCACCAGCACCGCGGGGATGTCGTTGAAGTACTGGACGTACCCGACTCCGGCCTGCGCGACGAGCACGACGAGGAGCAGGGTGACGCGTTGCTGCACGTTCCGCGGCGCGCGGTCGCGCCGGAGCAGCCACACCATCACGAGAACGGCGCCGAGGAAGATCATCACCATCGTGCCGTGGACGCGCGCGACGTCGGGGATGCGCAGGTCGAGGCGCGACACGTCGTCGCGCTCGCCTCCCCCGCTGTGCGGGCCGGCGCCGGTGACGACGGTGCCGGTGACGAGCACTGCGCTCGCGAGGACGAGCAGCAGACGCCCGAGCGCGACCGTGCGCGGCGTGACGACCGCGTGCGCGGGCGCGTCGGGTTGTCCGGCGCGTCGCACGAGCACGAGCGCGTTCGTGAGCAACACGATCGAGACGAGGAAGTGCGCCATCACGAAGCCGGGCTTGAGCTCGAAGATCACGGTGAGCCCACCGAGCACGGCTTGCGCGAACACGCCCACGACCAGTCCGAGCGACAACCAGATCAGGTCCGTGCGCTTCGGGACGCGCACGAGGCTGCCGAGGACCGCCACGATCACCGCCACCGACACCAGGCCGGTGAACATGCGGTTCAGTGATTCGATCCACTGGTGCGAGTCCGACTGCCCGTGCGCGGTGAGCTGACCGGACGAGCAGTTGGGCCACGAGGGGCACCCGAGACCCGAATCCGACAGGCGCACCGCGCCGCCGGTGACGATGATGATCGCCAGGAGGAGCGCGGCGGCGATGGTGATGCGCCGGTACGCAATCGGGCTCAGGTGCGGCACGCGCATGACGCGCCAACTCTACGGTCAGGCGTGCTTCGCGTTCGAACGCTTGCGACCCCGGATGCTGGCGTCGAGCTCCACCTTGCGCAGGCGCACGTTGACCGGGGTCACCTCGACGCACTCGTCGTCGGCGATGAACTCCAGCGCCTGCTCCAGCGACATCGGCCGCGGCGGCACCAGCCGCTCGGTGTTGTCGGAGCCCGACGCGCGCATGTTGGTGAGCTTCTTCTCCTTGATGGGGTTCACGTCCATCTCGTCGGAGCGGGCGTTCTCCCCCACGATCATGCCCTCGTAGACCTCGATCCCCGGGCCGACCAGCATCTGCCCGCGCTCCTGCAGGTTCATGAGCGCGAAGGTGTTGGTGACGCCGCGCCGGTCGGCCACCAGGCTGCCGGTCGGGCGCGTGCGCAGCGCGCCGTGCCACGGCTCGTAGCGGTCGAACACGTGGTGGAGCATCCCGGTGCCGCGCGTCTCGGTCATGAACTCGGTGCGGAAGCCGATGAGCCCGCGTGCCGGGACGAGGTACTCCATGCGCACCCAGCCGGTGCCGTGGTTGACCATCTGCTCCATGCGACCCTTGCGCAGCGCGAGCATCTGGGTGACCACCCCGAGGTAGTCCTCGGGGACGTCGATGGTCACGTGCTCGACCGGCTCGTGGACCTTGCCGTTGACCTCGCGGGTGACCACCTCGGGCTTGCCCACGGTCAGCTCGAACCCCTCCCGCCGCATCATCTCGACCAGCACTGCGAGCTGGAGCTCGCCGCGGCCCTGCACCTCCCAGGCGTCGGGGCGGTCGGTGTTGAGCACGCGCAGCGACACGTTGCCGACCAGCTCGGCGTCGAGGCGCGACTTCACCTGGCGGGCGGTGAGCTTGCTGCCGTCCTGGCCCGACAACGGCGAGGTGTTGATGCCGATGGTCATCGACAGGCTGGGGTCGTCGACGTGGATGACCGGGAGCGGGCGCGGGTCGTCGGGATCGGTGAGCGTCTCGCCGATGGTGACGTCGGGGAGACCGGCGATGGCCATGATCTCGCCCGGTCCGACCTCGTCGGCGTCGACCCGCTCGAGGGCCTCGGTCACGTACAGCTCGGTGATGCGCACCGTCTCGACGGTGCCGTCGGCGCGGCACCAGGCCACCGGCTGGCCCTTGCGCATGTGACCCTGGCGCACGCGGCAGAGCGCGATGCGCCCGACGTACGGCGAGGCGTCGAGGTTGGTGACCAGCGCCTGCAGCGGGTGGTCGGGATCGAACTCGGGGGCCGGGATGTGCTCGAGGAGCACCTCGAAGAGGGGCTTGAGCCCGTCGGCGCCGCCCGGCGCGCCTGCGATCAGGTCGGGGTCGGCGGAGTCCATCGACGCCAGCCCCTCGCGGGCGTTGCAGTACACGATCGGGAAGTCGATCTGGTGCTCGTCGGCGTCGAGGTCGAGGAAGAGCTCCTCCACCTCGTGGACGACCTCGGCGACGCGCGCGTCGCTGCGGTCGACCTTGTTCACGACGAGGATGACGGGCAGGCGGGCCTCGAGCGTCTTGCGCAGCACGAAGCGCGTCTGCGGAAGGGGGCCCTCGCTGGCGTCGACGAGCAGCAGCACGCCGTCGACCATGGTGAGGCCCCGCTCGACCTCGCCGCCGAAGTCGGCGTGGCCCGGGGTGTCGATGATGTTGATCTTCACGTCGCCGTAGCGGACCGCGGTGTTCTTGGCGAGGATCGTGATCCCCTTCTCGCGCTCGAGGTCGGTCGAGTCCATGACCCGGTCGACGATCTCGTCGTGGGCGCCGAAGGCGCCGGTCTGGCGGAGCATGGCGTCGACCAGGGTGGTCTTGCCGTGGTCGACGTGGGCGACGATGGCGACGTTGCGCAGCGCGTCGCGGCGGGGCAGTGCGCGAGGACATGGTGGCCTTTCGGAGAGCAGGTGGCCGGGCGGGGGACGCGGGGCCGGGGGGAGCTCGAAGTCTACTGGCCGGTCAGCCCGGGGCCGGACCGGTCCGGCGGGAGCCCCCCACGAACCGGGCGATCACGGCGCTCAGCCAGGCCACGACGATGGCGACGAGGAGCCCCGGCAGCACCACGATGAGCAGCGACCCGACCACCTGGTCCTCGGCCCGCAGCTCGCTGCTGTTGTACCCGACGATCACCAGGATCAGGAACGGCACCGCGGCGATGAAGGCGGCGACGATGCCGGGCCACGCCCGGCGGGTCAGCCACGACGCCACCACCGCACCGAGCACGAGGCCCGCTCCCCCGCCGACCGCCCACAGCACGGGAGGGGCGATCGCCCGGCTCCCGGGCCCGTTGATGCTCGATTCGGCGGCCGCGGCGAGGGTGGTGAGCAACAGGCTGGCGACGACGGCGATCGTCGCCCCCAGCCACATCGCGCGTTCGTCGGTCACGTGCGGAAGAATAGAGGCATGACCCAGACGACCGGCACCTTCACCCGGATGGACGAATCCACCGCCGAGCAGTGGGGGGTGATCGCGACCGAGACCTTCGCCCACCAGGAACGGGTGGCCGAGTCGGTGCTCACCCTGCTGCGGAGCCTGGCCGGCATCACCGACGGCTTCGCGGTCGACCAGCTCACGCACTCGCTGCAGACCGCGACCCTCGCGGAGCGCGCCGGCGCCGACGACGAGCTGGTCGTCGCCGCGCTGTGCCACGACATCGGCAAGGCGGTCAGCGTGCCCAACCACCCGCGGATCTCGGCCGAGATCCTCCGGCCCTACGTGCGCGACGAGGTGCACTGGATGATCCAGGTGCACCAGGACTTCCAGGGTCGCCACTACTACGCGCACCTCGGTGCCGACCCGAACGCACGCGACCAGCACGCCGGTCACGAGTCCTACGCGCTCGCCGAGCGCTTCGCCGACGAATGGGACCAACGCGCGTTCGACCCCGACTACGACACGCTGCCGCTCGAGCACTTCGAAGACCGCGTGCCGCGCGGTGTTCGGCTCCCCCAAGTCCTTCTGACCCCGTCGTGTGGCGAGCGCGCTGCGGGTGGCGTCGGCGTTTCCCGATCCCCCGTTCGAAGCATCCCGTGAGCCGCCGTCGGGTCTCGACGTCGACCTCATGCACGCCGTCGCCGACCGGCTCGGGCGCTCGTACGAGCTGCACCGCTTCGACGGCGACGACTTCGAGGGCATCTACGCCGGGCTCGACGCCGGTGCCTACGACGTCGTCACCTCGGGCGCGACCGTCACCGACCATCGGCGCACGCTCGCCCGCTTCTGCGCGCCCTACCTCCGATCGGGGCAGAGCCTCGTGGTCGACCGCACGCGCACCCCGTCGATCCGGACGGTGGACGACCTGCGGGGTGGAGTCGTGGGTGTGCAACGCGGCAACACGTCGCAGCCGGTGGTCGAGGCGCTCCACGCGCAGGAGAAGGTCGGCGGGATGAAGGTCTACGACTACGACGCCATCCTCGGAGCGCTCGACGACCTCGCCGACGGCACCATCAGCGCGTTCATGAAGCTGGAGCCGGTCATGCGCTGGCTCACCCGCGACCGCCCGTCACTCGCGGTCGTGCAGACCGGCATCACCCACGAGCTCATCGCGTGCGCGGTGCGACGCGACGACGACGCGCTGGCGGCCGATCTCGAACGCGCGCAGCGGAGCCTGGCGGCCGACGGGACCCTCGCCCGGCTCGGTCGCAAGTGGTTGGCCGACAGTGATCCCTCGGCGACCGCGATGGTGCTGGCGTGATCCGCCTGGTCCGGTTGTCCACCGGCGCCGACGGCCAATCGCAGGCGTCGGAGGAGCAGGTCGAGCTCGAGCCCGTCGGCACCGACGGGGCATCGGCGTGGGTGCCGGCCCGGGAGGTGCGGTTCCAGGAGAGTCCTCCCGGCGCCGAGCTCGACTGGCACGTCGCGCCGCGCCGGCAGTACGTGATCACCCTCTCCGGCGTCCTCGAGTTCACGACGCGCGGAGGCGCGGTGTTCCGGGTCGGGCCCGGTGACGTGCTCCTCGCGGAGGACACGACCGGCGGCGGCCACTCGTGGCGAACCGTGGGCGACGACCCGTGGCGGCGCGTGTACGTTTCGCTGGCGTGACGTCCGACGTGCCCTCGCTCATCCCGTTTCCCGACGACTGGTCGCGCGCGCTCTGCATCGTCGCCCATCCCGACGACCTCGAATACGGGGCCGCGGCGGCCATCGCGCGGTGGACCGCGTCGGGCAAGCACGTCTCGTACCTGCTGGTGACGCGCGGTGAAGCCGGGATCGACGGCATGACCCCCGCCGAGGTCGGACCGCTGCGCGAAGCCGAGGAACGGGCCAGTGCCGCCGTCGTCGGGGTCGAGACGGTCGAGTTCCTCGACGGGCACACGGACGGCATCGTCGAGTACGGCTTCCCGCTGCGGCGCGACCTCGCGCAGGTGATCCGCCGCGTCCGCCCCGACCTGGTCGTGACGCTGAACCACCGCGAGACGTGGGGCGGCCTCAGCTTCAACATGGCCGACCACCGCAACGTGGGCCTCGCCACGCTCGACGCGGCCCGCGACGCCGGGAACCGCTGGATCTTCAGCGACGCCGGTGAGCCGTGGAGCGGAGTGCGCCGCGTCGCGCTCGGCGGTTCACCACTGGCGACGCACTTCGTCGATCTCGGCGACGCGATCGAGCTCGGCGTCGCCAGCCTGCGCGAGCACGCCGCGTACATCGCCGGGCTCGGCTACGACTTCGATCCCGACGCGTTCCTTCGCAGCGCGGCCCGCAACGCGGGTGAGGCGTGCGGGTGCGAGTACGCCGCGACGTTCGAGGTCTACGAGCTCTGAGCGCCGGTCACGCCAGGTGGCCGGCGAAGTCGGCGAGCGCGGCCACGAGCGCCCCCGTGTGCGTGCGGTGCAGCTCGCCGCGCGCGCCGTGCCCGTACGGACCGATCGCGCGGACCGGGTGCGGGAGCTCGAGCTGCACCCCGCGCGGTGCGCGGTTCACCGGGTTGCGGGGATCGAGCCCGCGGAGGCGCCGGGGGATGCCGTCGAGGTCGTCGATCACGACGTAGTCGGGCAGCGCCACCCGCAGGCGAACGGCGAGCGCCCCCGCGAGCACGCGGTCGCCGCCACCGACGAGGAGCGCGGCGTGCAGGTCGTCGTGGCCCCAGTAGCCGTGCACCGACACCACCGCGTCGACGTGGTGGAGGAACCCGGCGAGGAGCGGCGCGTGCGCGGGGTCGTTCTGGTGCGACGGCACGTGGTGCTTCAGGTCGTCGGGTTGCACGATCGTGTAGCACGACGCGCCCGAGCGCCGGGCCGCCTCGCGGGCGATCTCGGCCGTGCCCGGCTCGAGGCCGCCGTGCAGGGCCAGGAACCCGACCGGCGCCGCCAGCACCTGCTCCTCGACCACGTCGGGATGCGCGAGCAGCTCGGCGAAGGCCACCCGACGACGGTACCGGCCCGAGGAAGGGGGATGTGTAGCATCCGCGGCCATGCTCTGGCGGCGTCCCGACGGCGACCTCGTGCGCGACGTGCCCCCCACCAAGGCGATCATGCCGTACCTCATGCGGGGGCGGAACGAGTCGGCCGTCTACTTCGAGCAGCAGGTGGCGATGCGCCATGCGGACGCCTACGTCCGCGAGTTCAACGTCGCGCACCCCGACACGCCGATCACCGTCCAGCACCTGGTGATGTGGACGATCACCCAGATCCTCGACCAGTACCCGACCATGAACCGGTTCGTGGTCGGCGGTCGGCTCTACCAGCGCCGCGGCATCTGGTTCACCTACTCGGCCAAGCAGAGCCTGAAGGGGAAGTCGCCGCTCATCGTGCTGAAGCGGCGCTTCGAACCGACCGAGCCGTTCGCCGACATGGTGCGGTCCATGCAGGAGCAGCTCCGCGAGGACAAGTACGGCGACACCGTCAGCCCGTCCGACGCCGAGGCCGCGCTGATCCTGAAGTTCCCGGGCGTCGTGCGGCGGACGATCCTCGCGTTGGGTCGCCTCGGTGACAACTTCGGGCTGCTCCCCGCGTCGATGATCGAGCACGACCCGATGTACGCCAGCGTGTTCTTCGCCAACCTGGCCAGCATCGGGATGGACGCCTGCTACCACCACCTCTACGAGTACGGCAGCATCGGCATCTTCGGGGTGATCGGCCGCGCGACGACCGACCCCGGCTCCCCCACCAGCGGCCCCGACCGCCGCCGCACCATGACGCTCAGGTGGACGTTCGATGAACGGGTGGAGGACGGCCTGGTCGCCGGGTACGCCCTGAAGCGGGCGAAGCAGATGCTGGAGGACCCGGTCGCCGCCGGGCTGCCCCGCCCGGAGTCCGGGAGCCTGCCCCGCCCGGAGTCCGGGAGCCTGCCGGCGCCCTGAAACTCCTGGGGGTCCACCCCCCGGGTCGGGTTCCTCGTAGACTCCCCACCCGACCGGTACGCTGACCTGATGCCGGGGGCGAAAGAAAGGTTGGGGTGAGTCTCGGGTGAGCTTCTTTCGCGACCGCCTCGAGGCGTTCCCCCGGTTGGCCGACTACCGGCTGGCCAAGGCCGCCGGCTATTGGCCCTATTACAAGACGGTCGAGAGCGCGTCCCGCCCCCGCTTCACCATCGAGGGCCAGGACTACATCAACTTCGGGTCGAACAACTACCTGAGCCTCTCGTACCACCCCCAGGTGATCGAGGCGGCCCAGGCGGCGACCCGACGCTACGGCACCGGCGTCACCGGCTCCCGGCTGCTCAACGGCACCCTCGACCTCCACCGCACGTTGGAGGCCGAGCTCGCCGAGTTCTACGACCGCGAGGCGGCGCTGGTGTTCTCCACCGGCTACGTCGCCAACGTGAGCACGATCAGCGGGCTGCTGAACCGCCACGACTACACGGTGCTCGACAAGGACGCCCACAACTCGCTGCTCACGGGTGCCCAGCTCTCGGGCGCCACGATGAAGCGCTTCGGGCACAACGACATCGAACGGCTCGGCCGGATCCTCGACCAGCTCCCGCCCGAGCCGGGCAAGGCGGTCATCGTCGACGGCGTCTACTCGATGGGCGGCGACACCGCGCCCCTCGCCGAGATGGTCGAGATCTGCCGCCGCTACTCCAACACGTTCCTCCTCGACGACGAGGCGCACGGCCTGGGCGTGCTGGGCGCCCGCGGGCGCGGCGCGGCCGAGCACCACGGCGTGCTCGCCGACATCGACCTCATCACCATCACCTTCTCGAAGACGCTCGGTTCGTGCGGTGGCGCGCTGATTGGTTCGGCCGACGCCATCGAGCTGCTGATGCTCGACGCCGATCCGCTGATCTTCACCGCGTCCAACACACCCGGTTCGATCGCCGCCGCGCTGGAGGGGCTGCGCATCCTGCGCGACAACCCCGACATGACGAACCAGCTTCGCAACAACGTCGATCGGTTCGTGGGCCTGCTCACCGAGCGCGGCGTGCCGGTGAACCCGGCCGAGAGCGCGATCATCACCATCCCGCTCCGTCAACGCGACGAGGTGTCGGCGGTGGTGCTGGCCCGGGAGCTGCTCGAGGCGGGCGTGTTCGTGAACCCGGTCGTCGCCCCCGCGGTGCCGCGTGGGCTCGGCCTGATCCGTCTCAGCCTCATGCTGGAGCACACGCCCGCGCTCCTCGAAGAGGCAGCCGAGTCGATCTACAAGGTGCTCAACGACAACGACCAGCTGCCCGAGGGCGCCTAGCTCAGCCCGCGAGCAGCTCCTGCTGGAGCTGCTGCCGGTCGGCCTTGGTCACCCCGACCGCCACGAGGTACTTGTCGAAGGTCTTGTACTTCGCCGCGACCTCGCTGAAGCTGGCGTCGAGGTACTCCTTCTTCACGGTGAGCACGGGCTCGATGAGCGAGCGGTCGATGAGCGCCGCGGTCTGCGTCATCGTCTTCTCGTTCTTGGCCTGCAGGTACTCGTTGCTCGCGAGGTAGTCCTGCATCACCGTCGCCTTCGGCACCCCGAGGGCCGTGAGAACGGCCGCGCTCGCCCAACCGGTGCGGTCCTTGCCCGCGCTGCAGTGCATGACGGTCGGGAGGTTGTCCGGGTCCTCGATGCGGCTGAAGAACACCTCGTACTGCGCCAGCGGACTGGCACCGCTCACCAGCGAACGGCCGCCGTCGACCAGGAGCTTCTCGGCCTTGCCGTCCGCGAGCAGTTGCTCCTGCGCGGCGCGGTCGCCCCCCGTGATCGCGGCGGTGATCTGTGCGGTGAGCTCGTCCTCGCCGATGATGTTGATCTGCTCGTTGGTCGATCCCGGGATCTCGCGGTCGGGCTTCGACGTGCGCTCGCCGTCGGTACGGAGGTCGCACACCAGCTTCACGCCGAGGCCCTCGAGCGTGGCCAGGTCGACGTCGCTCAGCGCGTCGAGACCGTCGGACCGGTAGAGCAGCCCCACCTTCACCCACTTGCCGTCGCTGGTGCGGTAGCCACCGATGTCGCGGAGGTTCGGCGCCGACGCGAGGTGCAGGGAGTGGTCGGCGATCACGAGCGAGCCGCCCTTCGCCGGCACCAGCTCGAAATACCAGCGCGGTGCGGCGGTGAGGCCGGTGACCGCGACCGACCCGGTGCTCTTCCCCGAACCGACGGGGTTGTCGGTGCCGACGTCGATGGGATCGGTGCCGGCGTACACCTTGACCGTCCCCGCGCTCGACGGCGCCGCCCACTTCACGTCGTACCCCGTGGCCGTCTGCGTGACGGTGGCGGCGGTGAACGGGATGGTCTGCTGCTTCGTCGCCGAGACCGCGGGCGAGGCGGTGACGACCCCGAGGGCCAGCGAGCACGCGACGGCGAGGAAGGCGATGCGTCGGATCACGGAGCGGGACGGTACCCCGTTCGCCCGGCCCCCGCTGGTCAGCCGCCGCTCAGTCGTTCAGTGCGTCAGTGCGTCAGTGCGTGGCCTCCGAGAACTGGCGCTCCCACTCGCGGTGGCGACGCTTCGCGTCCTGGATGAACGGCGACCACCCGATGAGCTTGATCACCGCGGCGTTGGCGGTGCGCATCGGCTCCCGCAGCGGGCGCACGACGTCGAGGAAGAGCACGACGCGTGTCTCGTCGGTGTCGTTCCAGGCCTCGTGCTCGTAGGTGTCGTCGAAGACCAGGCTCCGGCCCTCGGCCCAGCCCCGGGTCTCGCCGCCGACGCGGATGCCGACCCGCTCGACCGGCGCATCGGGGACGACCAGCCCGAGGTGGTACCGCAGCACGCCCCTGTAGGGGCCGTCGTGGGGCGGGATGCGCTTGCCCGGCGCCAGGATCGAGAACATCGCCGTCTCCATCCCGGGGATGGACTCGATCAGGCGCGTGGTCTCGGGGCAGCGCGCGCAGTTGGCGTCGCTGCGGAACCCGTAGCCGTAGAAGAAGTACGTCTTCCACTTGTCGTCGTCGGTGAGGTTGTACTGGTCGGTGCTGATGTCCTGGAAGTTCGGGAGCGCGTCGGTGAACGCGAGCAGCGCGTCGAGCTCGGCGCGGATCTTCTTCCAGTCGGCTTCGATCGGCGCGATCCACGGGAAGTCGGACGGCTCGTAGAACGGCTGCTCCGGCAACGGCGACTGCCGGGCGATCGCCCGGTTGACGCGCTTGAGCACGCGGTCGCCGACCGAGTTGGTGAGGTCGTACAACCGGTCCCACGCGGGCGTCCTGCAACGGCGACATCCGGTCAGGAGCGTACTCAGCGGCGGTGCGCGTAGAACTCGCCGATGCGCTTCCGGATCTTCACCGAGCCCCAGGAAGGGGCCACCTACGACGACCAGCTCGCGGTCGCGCTCCTCGCCGAGGAGCTCGGGTTCGACGCCTACTTCCGCTCCGACCACTACATCTCGTTCTTCCCCGACGGCGGCCTCCCCGGTCCCACCGACGCCTGGATCACCCTGGCCGGCCTCGCCCGCGACACGACGCGCCTGCGCCTCGGCACGCTGGTCTCGCCGGTCACGTTCCGGCTTCCCGGTCCGCTGGCGATCGCGGTGGCCCAGGTCGACGCGATGAGCGGCGGTCGGGTGGAGCTCGGGCTCGGGGCGGGATGGAACGACCGCGAGCACGAGGCCTACGGGATCCCGTTCCCCGGGACCGGCGGGAGGTTCGACCGCCTCGAGGAGCAATTGGCGGTGATCACCGGGCTGTGGGCCACGCCGGAGGGCGAGACCTTCTCCTTCGACGGGGCCCACTACCCGGTCGTCGACTCCCCCGCCCTGCCGAAGCCCGTGCAGCGTCCCGGGCCACCGATCGTGATCGGCGGGTTCGGTCCCACGCGCACGCCACGCCTCGCGGCGCGGTTCGCCAGTGAGTTCAACGTCGCGTTCGCGCCGCCGGAGGCGTTCCCGGAGCTCGCGGCGCGCGTCGCACGCCGCGTGCGAGGCGATCGGTCGCGATCCCGCGTCGCTCCCGACGAGCATCGCCAACACGGTGGTGTGCGGTCGCGACGACGCCGAGGTCGCCCGTCGCGCCGAGAACATCGGCCGCGACGTCGCGACCGCGAAGCTCGCGCACCTCGCAGGGACGCCGCAGGAGGTCGTCGACCGGATCGGCCTCTACCGCGACGCGGGCGCCCAGACCGTCTACTTCCAGGTGCTCGACCTCCACGACCTCGACCACCTCCGGCTCCTCGCGGCCGACGTGGTCCCCGCGTTCTCCTGACTCAGCCGACCTCGACCACCTCGTTGAAGGAGTGGAGGGTCGGGCCCCAGGGTCCGATCGCGACGCGCGCGATCGACGCCACCTGCACGAACATGCGCCAGGTCGCGTCGTCGCCGGCGTCGAGGGCCCAGGCGATGGCCGCCTTGATCGGCGACACGTGGCTCACGACGACGACGTCGTGGTCGCGTGCCTCCTCGAGCAGGTCGTCGCACGCGGCGCGGACGCGCACACCGAGCGTGGCCAGGGACTCGCCGCCGCCGGGCACGAAGTGCGGGTCGGCGCGCCACGCGGTCCACAGCTCGGCGGGGACGTCGGCGACGCGCTGCCCGTCGTAGGTGCCGTAGTCGAGCTCGATCCACCGTTCGTCGATCGCCACCGGCCGACCGAACGCGGCGGCGGTCTCGCGGGTGCGCGCCAACGGGCTGGCGACCACCCGGGCATCCGCGGGCACGAACCGCGCCAGGGCCGCCGCCTGGCGACGCCCGAACTCCGACAGCGGTGGGTCGGCGCGCCCGAGGAGCAGTCCGCGGGCGTTGGCGTCGGTCTGGCCGTGGCGCACGAGCACGAGCACCGGGCGACGGTACCCGGCCCGCGGGGTGGCGACGACCACTCGTCGCTCCCCGCTCCTATCGTGCGCCCGTGTTCCGGCGCCTCGTCCCCGTGTCGCTCGCGTCGCGCGCTGCATCCTCGCGGTCGGGGTCCCGGCGGCGTCGGCGCGCACCCGGCACACGGTGGCGCGGCCCGACCCGGTGTTGCTGGTCCACGGCTTCCAGGGCTCGGCGTCGGGCTGGCGGCGCGATGACGCACTACCTCGCGGCGCACGGCTATCGCAGCTCCGAGATCGACGCCCTCGACTACGACAGCGACGCCTCCAACGTCGACACCGCGCGGCGCATCGCCCGCGAGGTCGCCGCCCTGCGGGAGCGCACCGGCGCGTCACGCGTCGACGTCGTGAGCCATTCGATGGGCGCGATCTCGTCGCGCTACTTCCTCGAACGCCTGGGTGGCGCCGCGCACGTCGACGCCTGGGTGTCGCTCGCCGGCGTCAACGAGGGCACCGTGTGGGCGTACGGCTGTTACCCGCTCACCCCGTGCCGGGAGATGGTCCCGACGTCGTCGGTGCTCCACCGGCTCAACGACGCGTTCCACCCGACGGCGACCACGCGGTACGGCGCGTGGTGGTCGCCGTGCGACGACGCGATCGTCCCGCGCGTGAACGCCGAGCTGCGGGGGGCCCACAACGTCGAGACCGCGTGCCTCGAGCACTCCGAGCTGAAGAGCGACCCGGTGGTGCTGGGTCAGGTGGCGCAATTCCTCGCCCGGCCCACGGTGGGCGGCAGCTGACGATCGCCGGCCGTCGTCGTCGCGTTACACGGTGTCGCGCGATCGGGTAGACAGCCGGGATGGAACAGTCCGGTTCGACGCGCGTCCTCCCTCCCGACCCCATCCCCGACCTCGCCCGGGCCAAGACCGCCGGTGCCGGAGAGGGTCTCGCCGATGCCCGTGCCGTCGACGGCGGCACCCTGGTCGAGCTGGTCGGCGCCGCCGGGTTGCGCGGCCGTGGCGGAGCCGGCTTCCCGGTGGCGCGCAAGTGGCAGACGGTCATCGCCAACTCGTCGCCGGTGCTGCGACCCACCGTGGTGGTCAACGCCGCCGAAGGTGAGCCCGGGTGCTTCAAGGACCGCGAGATCATCCGCCGCGACCCGTACTCGGTGATCGAGGGTGCGTTGATCGCCGCGCACGCGGTCGGTGCGGACTCCGTGATCATCGCCACCAAGGCCGCGTTCAGCCGTGAGGTCGCGCGGTTCGAGGCGGCGATCGCCGAGATCGACCGGGAAGGGTGGACGCACGTCGTCCCGGTGTCGGTCGTCACCGGGCCCGAGGAGTACCTCTTCGGCGAGGAGACCGCGCTGCTCGAGGTGATCGACGGCCGCCCGCCGTTCCCCGCATCGCGCCGCCCTACCGCGAGGGGGTCGACGAGATGTTCGAGGAGGAGGCCGACGTCGACACCGGGAGCCGGTCGGCGGCCCGGGTCGAGATGGCGGGGCCGACCGGTGAGTCCATCGCCCCGCCGACGCTGGCCGGGAACGTCGAGACCTTCGCCAACCTCCCGGGGATCGTGCGCTTCGGCGCCGACTGGTTCCGGGAGCTCGGTACCGCCGAGTCGCCCGGCACGGTGGTGTGCACGGTCAGCGGCGACACCGTCCGCGCCGGCGTCGCCGAGATCGAGCTCGGTACGCCGCTGCGCGAGGTCATCGACCGGATCGGTGGTGGCGCGCGCCCCGGCCACGAGATCGTGGCCGTGATGTCGGGGGTCGCCAACCCCCTGCTGCCGGCCAGTGCGCTCGACACGCCGCTCACGTACGACGACCTGCGCGCCGCCGGGGGTGGGCTCGGCGCCGCCGGGTTCATCGTGTTCGACGACACCACCGATCTCGCCGCCGTCGCGGCGGGCGTCGCCCGTTTCCTGGCGGTCGAGTCGTGCGGTGCGTGTCGCCACTGCAAGGACGACGGGCTCACCCTCGCCGCGCTGCTGGCGACGGTCGCCGGTTCCGAGGCCGACCAGCGCGACGTCGACCGCATCGGTCAGCTGCTCGACGCGGTCACCGAGGGCGCCCGCTGCAACCTGGCCACCCAGCAGCAGGTCGTGGTCGGCAGCGTGCTCCAGAAGTTCCCCGCCGCCATCGGTGCCCACGTCGGCGTCGAGGGCGGCGGCACCGAGCCGGTGTTCGTCGCCGAGATCGCCGATATCGTCGACGGCCAGGCGGTGCTGCAGGAGTCGCAGCGCACCAAGCAACCCGATTGGAGCCACGATCCGGTCGACTCCGGGAAGTGGCCGGCCGATCGGCTCGACGACCCCCGGAGCCCGGCCGACGCCGGGTGAGCCCCGACCGAGGAGCCACCATGCCCGAACCCACGCCCGAGTCCCCCGCCGAGGCCGGCGTCGAGGAGGAGGTTCCCGAGCTCGCGCAGATCGAGGGTGCCCGCATCCTCGGCAACGATGCCCGGCAGCGCCTGCACGCCGACGGCTTCGACGACGCGCAGATCGACGCCTGGGCCGAGACCTTCATCGCCGAGCGCAGCTCGGGCACGGTCGACGAGTTCGTCGCCTGGATCTCCGAGCAGGAGCGGTCCGGCTAGGTCGTCCGGTGCCTCGGCCCGACCCCGTCGCGGCTCTGGGAGCGACAGGGTCGGGCCTGGGCGACTCAGGATGCCGGTGATCCGTGCGTCGCGGTCTCCGCACACCCTGCCGGAGCCCGAAGGCGGCTCCGTCGGCGGACGCCCGGGCTCCGGACCCGGCTGGAGGGCGGCGGCCCGCCGTCGACGGAGGGGATCGTCGGGCGGACCGGCCGGGAGCCGGAGTACGGGTGGGCGTCCATGTCCTGCATCCTGACAAGCGGGCCTGAGAGCGCGGTGAGAGCCGGCTGCGATCCCGGTCAGAGCTCGTGCCGTAGCACCTTGCCCAGCGCGTTGCGGGGCAGCGCGTCGACGAAGCGGATCCGCCGCGGTTGCTTGTAGGGCGCGAGCTCGCGGGAGGCCAGGGCGAGCAGCGCTTCAGCAGTGGGAGCGTCGGCGGTGGGTGCGTCGCCGGTGGCGACGACCACCGCGACCACGACCTCGCCCCACTCGTCCGACGGCTCGCCGACGACCGCGACCTCGGCGACGCCCGGATGGGTGAGGAGCACGTCTTCGACCTCGCGTGGATACACGTTGAAGCCGCCCGAGATGATGAGGTCCTTGGCCCGCCCGACGATGCTCAGGTAGCCGTCGGCGTCGAAGGCGCCGACATCGCCACTGCAGAACCACCCATCGCGATCGAACGCGGCGCGGGTCGCGTCCTCGCGGTGCCAGTAGCCGGGGAACACGTTCGGGCCGCGCAGCAGGATCTCGCCGTCGGTGTCGAGCCGCACCTCGACGCCGGGCAGCGGGAACCCCACGGTGCCGGCGCGCCGCTCGCCGTGGTACGGGTTCGACACGTTCATGATGGTCTCGGTCATGCCGTACCGCTCGAGCACCTTCACGCCCACGCGGGCGCGCAGCTCGTCGTGGAGCGAAGGCGGCAGCGGTGCCGATCCCGAGACGCACAGCCGCAGCGCGGCGAGCTCGGCGACCCGCGGCGACGCCGCGAGCCGTGCGTACATCGTGGGGACGCCGAAGAAGAGGGTGGCGGCGTGCTCGCGAGCCGCGTCGAGGACCGCCCCGGCCTCGAACCGGGGCACGAACACGGCCGAGCCGCCCGCGAGGAGGGTCCCGTGCAGGCCCACGCCGAGCCCGTGCACGTGGAAGAGCGGGAGCGCGAGCACGAGCCGGTCGCGGTCGGTCCACCGCCACGCCAGCCGCAGCGCCTCGCAGCTGGCCAGCGTGTTCCCGTGGGTGAGCATGGCGCCCTTGGGGGTGCCGGTCGTCCCCGACGTGTAGCAGAGCAGGGCGACGTCGCTCGTGGTGACCCGGTCGAGGTCGGGTTCGGGCCCGTCGGCGAGCTCGACCGCCGGCGTGGTCACGACGACCCGCCCCGGGGAGACCTCGGCGATGACCGCGCCGCGTTCCGCATCGTCGACGACGGCCGCGGCCGGCGTGCAGTCGGTGACGATGGTGGCGAGCTCGCGGGCTCGGGTACGCGCCGTTGACCGGCACCACGACGAGGCCGGCCCGCAGCGCGGCGACGTGGGCCACCACGAGGTCGTACGAGGTGGCGGCGCTCATCACGATGCGGTCGCCGGCCTCGAGCCCCACGCGCGCGTAGCGCGCCGCGACCTGCCGCGACCGCCGGTCGAGATCGCCCGCGGTGTGCCACGCGCCCGCGTCGTGGATCAGCGGCCGGTCGGGCGTGGCCGACCACTGCTCGGCCCAGGCCGCCGGGAGGCTGCGGCGCGCGAGGAGGTCGACGGCGTCGGGCCGCACGCCGTCGGGGAGGTGGCGCGCCCACGCCGGATCCATCGACCGGAGGCTACCGGGGCGCCGCGGCGCGGCCCGTAGGCTGCCCCGGATGGCCGGCGCGCACGATCGGGGCCCGGCGGGCCTGGTCCCGTTCTGGGCGCACCAGCTCGCCGAGATGCTCCTCGGCGGTCTGCTCCTCGTCGAGGGCGCGCGCACGGGTCAGCACACCGCGGTGCTCGTCGGCATGGGGAGCGCGCTCCTGCTGCTGTCGCTGCTGAGTGACGGCGCGCTCGGCGCGTGGCCCCGCATCGGTCGGCGGCTGCACCGGATCCTCGACTTCGCCGCCGCCGCGGTGCTGGCGGTGAGCCCACTCGTGCTGGGGCTCGACGCCGTCCTCGCCATCGTGATCCTCGAGGCCGCCGCCGTCGGCATGGTGTGGCTGGCCCTGCGCACGAACTGGACGCCCCGGCGGGTGAAAGCGACATCGAAGGCGGCGCCCACTCCCCGGGCGCCCGTCGCCCCGTCGCCAGCGCCCCCGCCGCTGGCCCGGAAGGCGGGCCAGGCGGTCGCCCAGGCCCGGGACGACGTCCCCCGCAGGCTCGGGCGGGTGGTGGGCCGGGCCCGCGACCGGTTCCGGGAGGCCTCGGCCGGCGATCGGCCCGCAGCGGCCCCCGAGCGCACCCCGGAGTCCTCGGACGGCACGGAGGGCCCCCCGGGAGCCCCCTGACGCCGGGTCGGTGCCGTGCGCCCTCTGGGGGCGCTGTGGCTCGTGTGGACAGCGGGGCTGGGTGGCTTCGTAGACTGCCGCGGATGGAGCGGCCCGGTGGCGCGACGCGGCGGTTGGGCGCGGGCGTGGCGGTCGCCCTCGCCCTGGGCGTCGCGGTGGGCGCGGGCTGGACGGTTGCTCCCGCGCCACGGGCGGCCGCGCAGGAGGGCCTGATCGACGCCGATCCCGCGGTGGTCAAGGCCCGTGCCGACCTCGAGGCGGCCCAGAGCGCGGCCCACGAGGCGGAGGCCGAGCTCGAGGCCACCACCGAGCAGCAGGACGCGGTCGAGGCCCGGATCGCCGAGGACCAGGCGCAAGTCGACGCGCTCGAACAGCAGCGCGTCGCACTGGCCCAGCTGCGCGACGGGCTCCGCGACCACCTCCGCCGGCGTGCGGTCGCCCTCTACTCCATGGGCGGTACCAGCACCGACGTCACCGACCTCTTCTCGGGGAGCGTGCTCGACGGCGCCCGCCGCAAGCAGCTCGGCGAAGCCGCCAACCGCAGCGACCACGACAACGCGGTGAAGCTCGAGGAGACCCGCACCACGCTCGCCACCACCCAGGCCACGCTGCGCCGCGAGCAGGACGACCTCGCGCAGCAGCAGACCGTCCTCGACGGCCTGCTCGCCGACCTGCAGGAACAGCAGGCCGCGGTCGAGCAGCGGGTGGCCGAGGCCAACGCGGCGCTGGAACGCGCCCGGGTGATCGGCGCCCTGCACGCAGCGGGCGAACCGGTCATGGGCCCCGCGACGCTGACCGCCGACCAGATGGTCGCGTGGTACCAGGCGCAGGCGTACCGTCCGCGACTCAACGGCGTGAGCGTGGGTGAGCTCGCGCAGATCTTCCTCGAGGAGGGTGGTGACGAGGGGGTCCGCGGCGACTTCGCGTTCGCGCAGGCGATCATCGAGACCGGCGGGTTCTCCGCCGCGCCCGACAACAACTACTCCGGGCTCGGCTGGTGCGACGGGTGTGCACGCGGCAGCTCGTTCCCCTCGCCGCGCGACGGCGTCCGGGCGCAGATCCAGCTGCTGTTGAACTACGCCGATCCGAACTCGCGTGCCGCCGCGCTCCACCATCCCGCGTCGCCGTACTGGTGGGGTTCCAACGCCGTCCAGAAGTTCGACACCTTCTTCGCCAAGGGCTGGGCCCCGACGTGGAGCGACATGGGCCACGGCAACTGGGCGACCGATCCCGCGTACGCGGGCAAGGTGATCGGCGTCTACCACGCGATGACCGCGTTCGCGCAGGGCGGCTAGTCGAGCGGCTCCACGATGAGGTGACCGGCGGTGTCGAGATCGGCACCGCGCACCTCGGGCGCGCCCGGCGGTTCGACCGTCTCGTCGAAGCCCAGGCGGCTCTCGTCGAGCACACGGAATCCCGGATACCGCAGCAGCGTGAGGCCGATGGTGCCGGCGAGGAGCACGGCCGAGCCGACGACGGTGGCCCGGAGCCCGATCCACTCGGCGGCGATGCCGCCGACGAGCGCGCCGATCGGCGTCCCCGCGAAGAAGCACATCACGTAGATCGAGAGCACCCGGCCGCGGTAGTGCTCGTCGACGTTCACCTGGACCGCCGTCTGGCACGAGACCATCGCGAACACCTGGGCCAGGCCGATGCCGAACAATCCGCCGAGCGCGACCGCGTACGCCGGCGCGAGCCCGAACATCACCTCGGCGGCGACGAAGATCGCGAAGCCGACCAGCGTCAGCGTCGAGCGCCGCACCGCGTCGCCTCGCGCCACGGTGACGACGGAGCCGGTGATGGCGCCGGCGCCGTACGCCGCGACGAGGAGTCCGTACGCGCCGGCACCTTCGTGGAGGATCTGCCGCGTGAACGGCTCCGCCAGCTGGATCATCGACACCCCGAGCAACGACGAGAACAGGGCGCCGAGCACCGCGACCGTGAGCACCGCTCGCTTGCGGACGTAGCGAAGGCCGTCGCGGAAGTGCGAGACCACGCCCCCGGCCGAGGCGACGACGGCGACCGCCCACGGTGAGATCATCAGCAGCGCGCCGATCACCAAGAGGAACGACAGCGCGTTGGCCAGGAACGCGGTGCCGGGGCCGAACTGCGCGAGGACCAGTCCGGCCAGCGCCGGCCCGAACGCACGCGCGCCCGTGAACTGCATGCCGTTGAGGCGCACCGCGCTGATGATCGCCTCCGGCGGTACGAGCTGCGGGACGAACGCCTGCCACGCCGCGATGGTGATGCCCGCACCGACCGCGCCGACGATGACGCAGCTGACGATCAGGGCCGGCGTGGCGACGCCCGCGATCCAGATGCCCCAGAGCGCGAGCGCGCTCGCCATCAGCACCACCTGCGAGCACAGCAGCACGGTGCGCCGGTTGTACCGGTCGGCGAGCGAACCGGCGAGCGGGCCGACGATCGTCGCCGGGAAGAAGGTGCAGAACGCGCCGATCCCGACCCAGACCGTGGAGTGGGTGAGCTGGTCGAGCACGTAGGGCACGGTGATCGTCTGCATCCACGTGCCGGTGTTGGAGAGCAGCGCCGCGGAGAAGAAGATGGCGAAGTCGCGGTGGCGCATGGCCGCCAGCGCGCCACCCCCGTCCTTCGTCACCGTGTGAATCTACCCACGGGCAACACGAACAGGTGTTCGTCTATCCTGGCCTCCGTGGTGCCCGGGCAACGCTCGCTGTTCGGGGTCGGTGAGCCGGCCGTCGACACCGACGCGCGGTGGGAACGTCTCGACCTCGGGCGCGGGAGCTGGGTCGACGTCGCGCGCGGATACCTCCGGGGTGCCGACACGCTGCTCGACGAGGTCGTCGCGCGGGTGCCGTGGCATTCGGGGCGCCGACCGATGTACGACCGCATCGTCGACGACCCCCGGCTCTCCCACCGGTACGCCGGGTCCGAGCGGGTTCCTCATCCCGAGCTGGCGCGCGCTCGCAGCGAGCTGAGCGCGCGCTACGGCGTGCCGCTCGGCGCGCTCGCGCTCAACTACTACCGCGACGGGCGTGACAGCGTGGCGTTCCACCGCGACCGTGAGCTCCGCGAGCTCGACGACACCATCGTCGTGATCCTCACCCTCGGTGCGTGTCGCCCGTTCCGCATCCGGCCCTTCCCCGCTGCGGGTGCCCGGTCACGCGACCTCGCGCCCGGCTCCGGCGACCTGCTCGTGATGGGCGGGTCCTGCCAGCGGGAATGGGAGCACGGCGTGCCCAAGGTCGCCCGTGCCGGGCCGCGGGTCTCCGCGATGTGGCGCTGGGCGCGTCGCTAGCCGGCGAACCGCTGCGCGCTCGAGGAGCTCGCCGCCACCCTCAGTCCCGCGAACAGATCCGTCTCGTACTCGCCCTCGACCGTGCCCGGGTCTACCAGCGACCGCGCCAGGATGTACTCCTCCCACGGGTGCCGCTCCTGCTGCACCTCCAGCGGCACGCGGAAGAAGAAGCTGTCGGAAGGGATCTGGGTTCGGTGCGCGCGCAGTGCGTCGTGCCCGACCCGGAGGAAGGCGCGGACGTCGATGCGGGTGGTGGTCACGGCCGCCGGGTCGGCATCCTCTTCCAACTCGGCATCCATCCGTTCCATCCACTTCACGAACGGACTCTCCTCGCCCTGCGCGACGAACCAGTCGTGCATCGACTGGATGCGCTCCTTGGTGAACCCGCTCGTGTAGTAGAGCTTCAGCGGCTGCCAGGGTGCGCCGCGGTCGGGGTACCAGTCGGGATCGCCTGCCCGCTCGAAGGCGAGCACGGTGATCTCGTGGACCCGCACGTGGTCGGGGTGGGCGTACACGCGGTCGCGCGCGTAGCCCACGAGCACCTGGGGCCGCTCGGCGCGCACGATCTCGACCAGGCGACCGACCGCTTCGTCGAGGTCGGCGTTGGCGAAGTTCTCGGGATGCGCGTTCGACTCGGTGTCGGCCATGCCCGAGTCGCGGTACCCGAGGAGGTACAGCTTGTCGTAGCCGATGATGCGGACGGCCTCGTCGAGCTCGCGCCGCCGGACGGCGGCCAGGTCGGCGCGCACGTCTTCGGTGTCGGCTTCCGGGTTGAGGATGTCGCCGGCTTCCCCGCCGGTGCAGGTGACCAGGACGGTGCGCACGCCCTCGGCGCCGTAGCGCGCCATGGTGGCCGCCCCCTTCGACGCCTCGTCGTCGGGGTGGGCGTGCACCGAGAGCACACAGAGCTCGGCCGATGCCTGCGGATCCATGTCGAGCCACGCTACCGCCGCAGGCGTTCGGGCCGTGGGTGGGCTCCTGCTCGCCTTCCGCTTGACAGATCAAGCATCCGCTACCTATACTTCCAGGAGCGCAATCGCTTCCCCCTGATCCCCCAGCACTGGAGACCGCAATGGCCACCAAGACCGCCGATCCCACCACCGTGTTCACCGACGCCGTCATCGCCGGCGTCAAGCAGACCCAGGAGCTCGCCTTCAGCGGCATCACCATGTGGGTCGACTTCGCCGGCAAGGCGTTCTCGATGCCCGAGCTCGACGCCCTGCCGTTCGTGGACCAGCTCCCGAGCCCCAAGGCCGTCGTCGAGTCCGGCTTCGGCTTCGCCGAGGAGCTGCTCGGCACGCAGAAGGACTTCGCGATCAAGGTCGTCGACGCCGTCACCCCGGCGAAGAAGACGGTCTGAACGAACTGATCGTTCCCGGCCCGGAACCCCCCCTCCGGGCCGGGACGCAGTTCGTTCCCAGCTCCACCGGGTTCCCGTGGCCGATCCCACACCCGACGACGACCGCACCGCGCGCGACGATCAGCTGCACGCCCTCGGTGCCTTCATCCGCGCCCAGCGGCAGCTGGCCAACCTGTCGTTGCGCCAGATGGCCGATCTCGCGCACGTGTCGAACCCGTACCTCAGCCAGCTGGAGCGGGGCCTGCACGAGCCGTCGGTCCGGGTCCTGCAGTCGATCAGCCGGGCGCTGAACCTGTCGGCCGAGACACTCCTCTCGCACGCCGGCGTCGACGACGGCCGCGTCGAGGAGACCGAGGCACCCGACACCGAGGGCGCCATCCGCCGCGACCCGTCGCTCAGCGACGACCAGAAGCAGGCGTTGCTCTCCGTGTACCGCAGCTACGTCCAGGCCAACTCGCCCGCGTCCTGAGCGCCAGTCCCGTCAGGAACGCACGTAGCGGCCGGGCGCATCCTCGATCGGCGGGTGCGACGTGCTCCCTGTCAGCCGCGGCGCCTTCGTGAGCTCGCCGCCCCGCTCGGCCAGCCATCTCGCCCAGTCGTTCCACCACGTGTCGCGGTGTTCGACCGCACCGGCGCGCCACTCGTCGGGGTCTCGGGGCAGTGCGTCGTTGGTCCACAGCCGCACCTTCGGTCCCGGCGGGCTGACGATGCCGGCGATGTGGCCGCCCGACGTCATCACGAACCGGATCGCGCCCTTGAACAGCTGCGTGGTGCGGTACGAGACGCGCCACGGCACGATGTGGTCCTCGATCCCGGCGACGATGTAGGAGTCGGTCCCGACCTCCGACATCATCAACCGCTCCCCCATGGCGTCGTACTCGTCGCGGGCGAGCGCGTTCTCGAGGTACGCCTTGCGGAGGAACTCGGTGTGGGCGCGACCGGGCAGGTTGGTGCTGTCGGCGTTCCACGCCAGGAGGTCGAACGCGGGCGGCGGCTCGCCCATGAGCCAGCTGTCGACGACGTACCGGAACACCAGGTCGTTGGCGCGGAGCAGGTCGAAGGTGCGGGCGATGTCCTTGCCGGGGAGGTAGCCGTGGCGCTCCGTGCGCCGCCTCATGCTCTCCAGCGTCGACGGGTCGGCGAACACGGTCGCCAGCGATCCCGCGTCCTCGTAGTCGACCGCGCAGTTGAGGAAGGTCGCCGAGTTCACGAACCGGTCACCGCACGCCTCGAGGTAGGCGACCGCCATCGCCGTCATCGTCCCGCCGAGGCAGATCGAGAGCGTGTTCAGCGTCTCGGAGTCGGAGATCTCGCGCACGACGTCGACGGCGGTGAGCGGCCCGAGACGCAGGTAGTCGTCGAAGGTCAGCTCGCGCATGGACGCGTCGGGATTGCGGAAGCTCACCGCGAACGTGGTGTGACCGTGCGACACCGCCCACTCCACCAGGCTCTTCCCCGGCGCGAGGTCGGCGATGTAGTAGCGGTTGATCCACGGCGGGATCACGAGCAGCGGACGCGCGAAGACCTCCTCGGTCGTGGGCGCGTACTGCAGCACCTCGATCAGCTCGTTGCGGAACACGACCTGCCCCGGCGTGGCGGCGACGTTGCGCCCGAGCTCGAACGAGGAACTGTCGACCTGTCGCGGCCACCCGTCGTTCCGGGCGAGGTCGTAGAGGTAGTTCTTCGCGCCGCGCAGCACGCTGGTGCCGCCGGTCTCGAACGCGCGCTTGAGGGCGCGGGGGTTCGTGAGCAGGAAGTTGGTGGGCGCGAGCAGGTCACTGACCAACGTGGCCGCGAACTCGGCCTTCGGTCCCTCCCGGCCCTCGAGCCCGGCCGCGGCCACCAGCTCGTGGATCAGCCGCGACGTCAGGAGGTACGCCTGCTGCAGGCCGTGGAACGCGATGTTGTCCTGCCAGGTGGGGTCACGGAACCGGGCGTCGCTCCGTTCGGGATGGATCGGCTCGGGAAGGGGCAGGCCGACCGCACGGGTGACGAGCTGCGTGGCCGTCATGCCCAGGCCGGCGCCGTAGCGGAGCCACGCAGGGACCGAGTGCAGCGGGCGGCGCGCCGCCCGGCGCATGGCGCCGAGGTAGCTGCGGCCGAGCGAGACCGGGTCGGCGGTGTCGATGGCGGCTTCGGTCGCGCCGAGCACGTCGCCGATCGGCGTCCCGTCGACCATGCGACCCTCACCCCGGCCGGTTCCGGTCTCGTCCACCACGAGCGCACCTCCTCACCGGTTGAACCCGCAGCGTCGTCGGACGCATCTTCGCGCCGATCCGGCGCTTGGCGCGTCGAGCGCGCTACGCCACGATGACGTTCGGTCGACCGAAGCCCTGCGCCTCGCAGAGGGCGTAGTAGGCGGCCAGCGCGCCGGCGCCGTCGGCGACCGACTCGATGCTGCCGTCGGCGCCGAGGTTGAGGTTCACGCCGTACATGTGGAACCACACCTGCGTGTTGTCCTCGATGCAGGTCAGGGTGTGCACCGATCCGGCCGGCTCGTAGAGGAACGACCCGGCCCGGTTCACGTAGTCGTACTCCTTGTACTTCCAGGCCCCAGTGGTGGTGTAGCCCCACACCGGTCCGGTGTGGCGGTGCTTCTGCACCTCGTACCCGGCCTGGAAGATGTTCTCGACGATCCAGAGCCCTTCCTTCTCGTCGACGTGCAGCACCTTGAGCTTGTTGCCGTCGCCGATCTCGACGAAGGGCAGATCGTCGGCGCCGAGGTGGAGCGCCTCGGGCGCCCCGGTGTCGGTCATGGCCATGGTTCAGTCCTCCTGGCGGTCTGAAGCGGAGAAGGTGAAATCCGAGTAGGTGATGTCCGTCCGGTCGCGGGCGCCGAGCGTCCACCCCGTCTCGAACGTGAATCCTCGCGCGGGATCGAACGGAACGGTGACGGTCCAGTCGAACGCGCACACCCGGGCCGCGATCCGCCACTCCCCCGCTCTGTGCTCGAAGCGGTCCACGTAGCGGAGGCCGAGCACCATGTCGGTCTGCTGCCCGTCGTCGTCGGGCCGGCTCACGTGGTGGGCGACGCAGTAGGTGTCGACGTGGGCGCGGTCACCGTCGCGCCGGATGCGGGGCGACCCGATGAAGTGCATGGTGGCCGCGAAGTGCGGCAGCGTGTCGACGACCCACTGCGCGAACTCCGTGCCCGTGCCCCGGAACACGTTGTGGTCGTCGGTGCCGTCCGGGTGGTAACAGGACGCCATCAGCTCGGCGTCGAGCCGGTCGGTGCCGCGCGCCAGGTTCTTGACCACGTCGCCGATCTCCTCGCGGCGAGCAGGTCGTCGACGGTGAGCCCGCCCATCGCGGATCAGCCGTCCTCGGGGTCGATCCCCAGGAACTCCTCGAGGGTGCGGTGCAGGTTCACGACGCGGCACTCCTCGGTCGGTGAGACCGTGAGGTGCGTGAAGCCGGGCTGGTGCAGACCGCGCTGGGTGCGCGCGAAGTTGCCGACGTCCTGGTTGAGCACGAGGCCGAACGGCGGGTCGGCGTCGGGCGGGAGCTCGGCGTCGAACGGCTTCGCGCGCGGTGTGTCGGTCGCCTGCACGCGCGTGAACGCGAACACGTCCATGTACGCCTCTTCGACGTGGGTGCCCGGGCGGGCGCGCACGACCGACAGCATGTCGGCGAACACCAACACGGTGATGTTGGGGAACAGGTTGTACTGCTCCATGTCGAGCACGTGGTGGTCGCCGTACGACGAGAGGTCGATGCCGTTGGCGAGGTTCACGTCGCGCACCATGCGCGCCAGCATCCCGCGCAACGTGTCGCCCTCCGGGATGGCCGGCATCGGGGTGGTGGCGTCGTCGACGCCGATGCGTCCGCCCATCACCTCGACGAACGAAGCGAACACCTCCTCGTCGCTGCCGGGCCGACCCTGTCGCGGTGACGGCAGGCCGTAGGACTGCACCAGGCGGCCGTGGCGCGGCCAGATCACCTGGGGGCCGTTGACGTCGTCGGCCATGCCGAGCATCTCGCGGTGGATGCCCTGCACGTGGTACGTCTCGCTGAAGCCCTCGATGAGGGTCTTCCAGTTGCAGTCGGCCTTCACCGAGATGAGCGCCTGGCCGCGGAACTCCTCGAGGTTGGCCCACGCGGTCTCCGCCGGCACCGGGTCGAGGTACTCGGCGAGCGGTCCCGCGTCGGGATCGAGGTTCACGAACACCATCGGGCCCCAGGTGTCGACCTGCACGCCGATCAGCGGGTAGTCGTCGTTGAGCACGCCGAACTCCCGGCGCGACGGCACCTCGCGCAGGCGCCCGTCGAGGCCCCACGTCCACCGGTGGAACGGACAGCGGATCTCGGCCAGCTCGGAGCCCGATCCGCTGCACAGCTCGCTGCCGCGGTGGAGGCACACGTTCTGGAACGCGCGGAGCACGCCGTCGTCGCCGCGCACGATGAGCACCGAGAGGTCGCCGACGCGGTACTCGTACCAGTCGCCGGGATTGGCCACGTGGTCGACGGTGCACGCGAGCTGCCAGGCCTTGGGCCACACGTCCGTGAACTCGCGCTCGAAGAACTGGGGCGACGTGTAGCGCGACACCGGGATCTTCACCGCGGTCACCCGCTTCGGGCTGACCGGTGTCTCGAGCAGCACGTCGCCCGAGTCGGCTTCCTGTTTCATCGCATGCCCCGCACCAGCTTGCCGGGCCGGGCGCCGGTCTCCTCGCCGTCCTGCATGGTCTCGATGCCGGCGACGAACGTCGACCGGTAGCCGTCGGCCCGCTGGATGAGTCGCCGCGCGCCACCGGGCAGGTCGTGCACCAGCTCGGGCAGCGCGAGCGACAGCGCGTCGAAGTCGATCACGTTGAGGTCGGCGCGCAGGCCCGGAGCCACGACGCCCCGGTCGTTGAGGCCGTAGAGCGCGGCCGTGTCGCGTGACTGCTTCTGCACCACGAGCTCGAGCGGGAGCTTCTCGCCCCGGTCGCGGTCGCGGGCCCAGTGCGTGAGCATGAACGTCGGGATCGACGCGTCGCAGATGGCCCCGCAGTGCGCGCCGCCGTCGGACAGACCGAGCGCAGCGTTCGGGTGGAGGATCATCTCGCGCATGTCGTCGAGGTTGCCGTAGCTGTAGCCGAGGAGCGCCTTCATCACCAGCTCGCGGCCGTCGTGCTGCAGCATCACGTCGTAGAGCACCGCTTCGGGGTCGCGGCCCTCGCGGGTGGCGATGGCGGCGATG
>CAVRBG010000011.1:0-29857 GCA_963719245.1 uncultured Actinomycetes bacterium | reverse complement strand
ACCGCGACCGCACCGGCCGCCTCGAGCTTCGGCACGTCGCGCTGCGGGATCGTGCCGCCCGACCACCAGCAGCACGTCGTCGGCGCCGGCGGCACGCAGCGCGTCGGCGGTCTTCCGCGTGAGCGCGACGTGGGCGCCGCTGAGGATGCTGAGCCCGACGATGCGCACGTCCTCCTGCACCGCGACCGACGCGATCACCTCCGGCCGCTGGCGGATGCCGATGTAGATCACCTCGAAGCCCGCGTCGCGCAGCGTGCGCGCCACCAGCTTGGCGCCGCGGTCGTGTCCGTCGAGCCCGGGCTTGGCCGACCAGCACGCGGACCGGCACGTCAGAACACCGCCGGCTGCTGGAACTCGCCCCACTGGTCCTTCAGCACGTCGACCATCTCGCCCACCGTGCAGTAGGCCTTCGCGCAGTCGACCAGGAGCGGCATGAGGTTCACGTCGTCGCGCGCCGCGCGCCGCGCCGAGCGCGCCGAGCGTCGCGCTGCACGTCGGCGGCCGAGCGCGTGCGCTTCACCTCGGCGAGCCGCTCGAGCTGGCGCAGCCCGGCCCTTCTCGTCCATCTCGTAGCCCTCGACCTCGGGCGGCTCCTCGTCGGTCTGGAACCGGTTCACCCCGACGATCGGCGCGCTCGCCCGACGCGACCGCCTGCTGCACCCGGCACGCCTCCTCCGAGATCAGCCGCTGCAGGTAGCCCTCCTCGACCGCCTGCACCATCCCGCCGCGGCGTTCGAGGTCGTCCATGATCTCGACGACCCGCGCCTCCATCTCGTCGGTCAGCGCCTCGACGTAGTACGAGCCGCCGAGCGGGTCGGCGACGCGGGCCACGCCGGTCTCGTAGGCGAGGATCTGCTGGGTCCGCAGCGCGAGCGTCGCCGACTCCTCGCTCGGGATCGCGAACGGCTCGTCCCACGCGGCGGTGAACATCGACTGGACGCCGCCGAGCACCGACGCCAGCGCCTCGTAGGCGACCCGCACGATGTTGTTGTGCGCCTGCGGCGCGTAGAGCGACGCGCCGCCGGCAACGCACCCGACGCGGAACATGCACGAGCGGTCGTCCTGCGCGCCGTAGCGCTCGCGCACGATGTGCGCCCACCGCCGCCGACCGGCCCGGTACTTGGCGATCTCCTCGAAGAAGTCGCCGTGCGTGTAGAAGAAGAACGACACCTGCGGCGCGAACTCGTCGATCGTCATCCGGCCGCGCGCCATCACCTCGTCGCAGTAGGTGATGCCGTCCATGAGCGTGAACGCCATCTCCTGCGCGGCGTTGGCGCCGGCGTCGCGGAAGTGCGCGCCCGCGACCGAGATCGCGTTGAAGCGCGGCACCTCCTCGCGCGCAGAACTCGATCGTGTCGGCGATGAGGCGCAGCGACGGGCGGGGCGGCCAGATCCAGGTGCCGCGGCTCACGTACTCCTTGAGGATGTCGTTCTGGATCGTGCCCGCGCAGCTTCGCCCGGTCGACGCCCTGCTGCTCGCCGACCGCGACGTAGAACGCGAGGAGGATCGCGGCGGTGCCGTTGATGGTGAAGCTGGTGCTGATCTCGTCGAGCGGGATGCCGTCGAAGAGGATCTCGGCGTCGGCGAGCGTGTCGAGCGCGACGCCGACCCGCCCGACCTCCTCCTCGACGTCGGGGTGGTCGGAGTCGTACCCGCACTGCGTCGGCAGGTCGAGCGCGACCGAGAGCCCGGTGCCGCCCTGCGCGAGGAGGTAGCGGTAGCGCTCGTTCGACTCCTCGGGCGTGCCGAAGCCCGAGTACTGGCGGATCGTCCACGGCCGGCCGCGGTAGCCGTCGGGGAAGTTGCCCGCGGGTGAAGGGGAACGCGCCCGGCGGCGGGATCGCCGCCGGGCGCCGGGAGGTCGGCGGGCCCGTAGCTCGCCGCCAGCGGGATCCCGGCCTCGCTGCGCACGGTGCCGTCCGTCGGCCACGGCCGTGCAGCCTAGCGGAAATCGCGTATGCCACGGAACAGGAGAGCGTGACTGTCTCATCAGCGAGCAGCCGGTATGCTCGCGCCGGAGGTCGATGCCAGCCGGAGCCGACCCCGCGGGCGGCGTGCGCGTCGAGATCGACGCCGGCGTCGCGGTGGTGACCATCGACCGGCCCGAGGTCCGCAACGCCATCGGGTTCGCCACCGTCGACGAGCTCGACGCCGCGCTCGACGACGTCCTGAGCCGCGGACGCGGCGCGTGCTCGTCGCTGCGGGGCGGCGGCGACCGCGCCTTCGTGTCCGGCGGCGACCTCAAGGAGCTGGCGCCGATCCGCACCCACGAGGACGCGGTCGCCATGGCCAGCCGGGTCCGGCGGCTCCTCGACCGCGTCGCCGCCTTCCCCGTCCCGGTGATCGCGGCCCTGAACGGCCACGCGCTCGGCGGCGGCGCCGAGGTCGCCATCGCCGCCGACTTCCGCATCGCCGCCGACGACGTGCAGATCGGCTTCAACCAGGTGACGCTCGGGATCATGCCGGCGTGGGGCGGCGCCGAGCGCCTCGCCCAGGTCGATCGGGCGCGGCCGGGCGCTGCTCGCGATCGCGACCGGCGAGCTCTTCGACGCCGCCGACCGCGCAGCGCTCGGGCCTCGTCGACGTCGTGGTCCCCCGGGCGCGCTTCGACGACGAGTGGCGCGCGCTCGCGCAGCGGCTCGCGGCCACCGCGCCGGGCACGACCCGCGCGGTGAAGGCCGTGATCGGCGCGGCCGTGCCGTCGCACGCACCCCGACCTCGAGGCCGGACGCCACCGACGCGTTCGCGCGGCTGTGGACGGCCGAGGCGCACTGGGCCGCGGTCGAGGCCCTGGAGCAGAAGCGGAGAGCCGGATGACGCGGCGACGACGCTCCCGACCGGCGCCACTGGTACCGTCGTCGCGTGGAGGCGGACTCTGAGATGGCGAAGACGAAGCCGACGCGACGCGAACGAGCCGGCCTGGCGGCAGCGTGCGGTCTCGCGGAGCCTGAACGCGGCCCGCTCGCGTGCCGAGCAGCGGGTCCAGCGCTACCTCGACGCCGCGTTCGAGCTCATCGACGAGAAGGGCACGACCGAGTTCACGATCCAGGAGGTCATCGACCGCTCGAAGCAGTCGCTGCGCGGCTTCTACCAGTACTTCGACGGCAAGGACGAGCTGCTGCTCGCGCTGTTCGAGGAGACCATCGGCGAGTCGGTCGACGACCTGCGCGAGGTCATCGACGCCGAGACCGATCCGCTCGCGCGCCTGCGGGCCTTCACGATCCGCCTGCACGAGTGGTGCGATCCCGCCGACGCGCCGCGCAAGCGGGGCTCGCACAACCGGCGCCCGATCTCGGAGTTCTCGGTGCAGCTCGCCGTGACCCACCCCGACCGGGTGAAGGCGGCGATGGCGCCGGTCTCGCGGATGCTGCTCGAGCTCGTCGAGGCCGCGGTCGCGGCCGAAGGCGATCACGGTCGCCCGACACCCGGCGCACGGCCGTCGCTCATCCAGCAGACCGTGATGTACAGCTGGTTCGGCAACCGCCTCGTCCACGACCCCCGCATGCGGTGTCCGCCGAGGAGACCTGGGAGTTCTGCCTCCACGGCCTCAGCGGCGGCTGATGCCGCTTCGCCACGTCTCAGACGCGTTCGAGGTCGAGCATGCGGATCGCGTTGCCCCGCAGCACCTTGTAGCGCTGCTCGTCGGTGAGCGCGGCGGTCATGCGTTCGGCCTCCTCCCGCGCGAACGGCCACGTCGTGTCGGTGTGCGGGTAGTCGGTCTCGAAGCAGACGTTGTCCTCGCCGACCTCGCGCGAGCGACGCCAGCCCGTGGACGTCGTTGGTGAAGCACCCGAAGATCCGGCCCCGGTAGTAGGACGACGGCGGCTCGGGGATCGTCTCCTTCGCCTTCGTCCAGTTCGAGTGGAGCTCCCACACGTTGTCGGCGCGCTCGAGCGCGTAGGGGATCCAGCCGATCTGGCCCTCGGAGTACGCGAGCTTCAGCTCGGGGAACCGCACGAGCACGCCGGAGAAGAGGAAGTCGGCGAGCGACGCCATCGAGTTGTTGAACGACAGCATGATGTCGGTCGACGGCGGCGCGTCCGGCGACGCGGCCGGCATCTTCGACGACGAGCCGATGTGCATGCACAGCGACCGTCCGCGTCTCCTCGCACACCGCGAACAGCGGGTCCCAGTACCCGGTGTGGATGCTCGGCAGGCCGAGGTGCGGCGGGATCTCGCTGAAGCACACCGCCCGCGCGCCGCGCGCCGCGTTGCGCGCGACCTCCGCGGCCGCGAGGTCGACGTCCCACATCGGGATGAGGCACAGCGGGATGAGGTGGCCGTCGGAGTCGCCGCACCACTCGTCGACCATCCAGTCGTTGTAGGCCCGCACGCACTCGAGACCGAGCTCGAGGTCCTCGCCCTCCATGAACGTCTGGCCGCAGAACCGCGGGAACGTCGGGAACGCGAGCGAGCCGTCGACGCCCGCGAGCGCGAGGTCGTCGACCCGCGCCTTCGGCTCGTAGCAGCCGGGACGCATGTCGTCGTACGTGAGCGCGGCGATGGCGAGCTTCGTGCGGTCGAACCGGCGGACGTCGCCGTCGGGCGTCGCGTCGAGCGGGATCGCGACGTGGCGCTTGTGCACGTAGATGAGGCGGTCCTCGTAGAGCCAGTAGTCGCCCCAGTGCCGTCCTCGGTCATCTCCTGCTTGTACGACGCGCCGGCGGCGAGCGAGAAGTCGCCCCAGCGCGCCCGCTCGACGCGCGGGCCCTGCTCGCGCATCTTCGCCGGCAGGCGGTCCTGCCACACGTGCGGCGGCTCGACGACGTGGTCGTCGACGCTGATCATCTTCGGGAACTCGGCCACGATGCGCCCCTTCAGTCGGAGTCGGCGAGCGGGTCGTGCTGGCGTCCCGGAGTCGAACCCGCCGTGCTTGCGCATGAACGTGGTCGAGCGCCGGTGGATGCGCCAGCCGTCGGCGGTGCGGACGTACTCGTCGCGGTACCAGCCGAGGCGCATGGCGTGGGTCTGCTGGTCGATGAACACGAAGTGCTGCTTGCCGGTGGCGGTGTCGCCGTCGAACTCGACGACGGGCATGTTCCCGATGAACTGGCCACGCGGCGCCGCCTCGAGCAGCGCCGGGAACCGCTCGAGCGTGTACGGCGTGCCGAACGCGTGTGTACACGGCGTCGGGCGTGAACACCTCGAGCCAGCGGTCCTCGACGTACTGGCTCGTGAAGCCATGTAGCGCGCGCACAGCTGGTGGAGCTCCACGAGGTCGGCTGTGCGCCACCGCGCCGCCGTCGCTCACCGGAGTCCGCCTGGAATCGACGTACTCATCACACGCGAGAATCGCATTCTCAAACTCGGGATCCGTGTGAGCCTCCGCCGGGTGCCGGGATCTCCGTCGTCGGGTCTAGGACCTTGGTTCGGAACACCCACGTCGCGATCATCACGAGCGGGTTGCCCGCCACGTCCTTCACACCCGAATTGGCGCGCTTCACGACGCACACGTAGCGGCGGTGCTTCCAGAGGACCTTGACGGGGTCGACCGTCGCGGTGTCGGTCGCGGCGTCGTAGGTCACCCTGGTCTTCACGACCGGGCCCCTGGCGCCCCCGCGCCGGAGCGAGATGCTGGCCCGGTTGATGCTCGAGACGCGCATCGGCTCCGAGAACGTCAACGTGGGGCTCACCCGGCGCGACCTGCGTGCTGCCCGTCCCCGGCCCGTCGCGGCCGCACACGTGGAGGTGTGACGTCTCGGTACGCCGCCGTGTACGACATTGGGCGCGGCCGGCGCGGTCACCTGATGCGTCCGCGCGCCGCCGTCCGACCAGCTCGAGAACTCGTAGGTCTGCGAGCCCGACGTCTGCGGGGTGACCGCGGTCACGCTGTGCTGCGAGCCGACGATCACGGTTCGTGCCGCCGGCGTCGTCACCGTCGATGCGTCGACCGCGATCGTGAGCCCCGCGGGGGTCGACACGAAGGTCAGGTCGACGGTGCGCGGATCGAGCCGGCGCGTGACCGTCGTGCGAAGCCCTCCGCTGTCGGTCGCGGTGAGCTGCATCTCGATGTACGACGGATACTCGTGGTCGGGCGCCGTGAACGACCCTGAGGCGACCCCCTCGAAGTCCTGGATGGGATGGGTGTGGCAGTTCGACGGGCAGTGGTGCATCACGAACGACCAGCTCAGCGCCGACGCGGGGAGCGTGCCGTCCTCGGCATCGGTCGCGGTACCGCTGAAGGGGATCACGTCACCCACTTTCCACGCGGTCGGTGTCACGGGCTGGACGATCGTCGGCACCGGCGCGTGCGGCGTGACGACGGGTGGCGGGCAGACCAGCTTGGCGTCGGCCCAGTCGGCGTGGTCGAAGTCGATGTTGTTGTCGGCACCCGACCCGACGACGAGCCGGATCTCGGAGCGTCCGGTCACGTCGAGATCAATCGGCGCGGTACCCTGGGTGCATGCGCGCGCGACCGTCGTGCCCAGCTGCGTCGAGCCCGCGAACACCTCGAACGTGACCGAGCCCAACGTCTCGGTCTCCTCGTCGACGCCCGCCCGCGCCTGGAACCACGTGCAACCCGACGGCACGGCGAAGCGCGCCTCCGACAACGCGTGCGCACCCAACCCCTTCGCGAACATCTCGGTCCCGACCTTCAACGGCAGGCCGTCCCCCGCCAGCTCCTCACCGTTGGAGCGATCCCGCTCGATCGGCCCCCACCCGTTCGTCGGCGTCCCCACGTACGGCAGGTCGCTGAGATACTGCTCCGTGGCCGGGGGAGGTGACGCGGTGGTCGTGAACGACGCCGTCACGTCGGCCGCCAACGGGTTGCCCGCGACGTCCTTGACCCCCGAGCTCCCACCCTTCACCACCACCGTGTACCCCGCGCCCCTGCCGGCCAGCTGCGACACGGGATCCAGCGTCGCCGCCGGGTCCCGACGTCGTAGCCGACGACCGCGCCGATCACGCCGCCGCTCGCGGCTGCCCGACCGGAGCGTGAACGTCGCGGTGTAGACCGTCGACGCTGTCCATCGGCTCCGAGAACGTCGCGACCACGTTCGCGTCGACCGCCACCCCGGTCGCGCCCGTGCCCGGCACCACGCTCGTCACCGTCGGTGGTGTCGTGTCGCACAGGAGCTTGGCGTCGGCCCAGTCGGCGTGGTCGAAGTCGATGTTGTTGTCGGCACCCGACCCGACGACGAGCCGGATCTCGGAGCGTCCGGTCACGTCGAGATCGATCGGCGCGGTGCCCTGGGTGCCGTCACGCGCGACCGTCGTGCCCAGCTGCGTCGAGCCCGCGAACACCTCGAAGGTGACCGAGCCCAACGTCTCGGTCTCCTCGTCGACGCCCACCCGCGCCTGGAACCCGTGCAACCCGACGGCACGGCGAAGCGCGCCTCCGACAACGCGTGCGCACCCAACCCCTTCGCGAACATCTCGGTCCCGACCTTCAACGGCAGGCCGTCCCCCGCCAGCTCCTCACCGTTGGAGCGATCCCGCTCGATCGGCCCCCACCCGTTCGTCGGCGTCCCCACGAACGGGAGGTCACTGAGGTAGCGCACCCCGGTTGGAGCCGGAGCCGTCCCGGTGGTCGTGAACGACGCCGTCACGTCGGCCGCCAACGGGTTGCCCGCGACGTCCTTGACCCCCGAGCTCCCACTCTTCAGCACCACCGTGTACCCCGTGTTCGTCGTCAGCGACGACGTCGGATGGAGCGTCGCGGCTCGCGTTCGCCGCGTCGTAGGTCACGGTGGCCGGCACCACCTGACCACTCGCGTACTGCCGGAGCGCAACGTGACCGTCGTGGTGTTGACCGTGGACGCGTCCATGGCCTCCGAGAACGTCACGACCGCGTTCTGGTGGACCGCGACTCCGGCCGCCCGCGCTCGGCGTCACGCCCGTGATCGTGGGCGGCGTGGTGTCGGGCGCGCCCACCGCTCGCACCCGTCGGACTGTCCCGCCGGTGACGTCGACGTAGTAGAGATCGCCGCCGGGACCGGTCCGAGATCGACCGGGGTCGCCGCTCCTCACGAACGGCGCGCGCGTCGTCGGATCGGGCTGCCGTCGGGACCGGCGTCATCGTCCAGATGCAGTTGCGGGCGTAGTCGGCGAAGAAGAGCGTGCCGGCGTAGCTGGTCGGGTACGTTCCGCCGTCGTAGAAGGCGAGCCCGCTGATCGACGAGCTTCCCGGGCTGCAGCCGTCGCCGGGCGCGACGTTCTCCGAGTGCCCGTAGGTGTAGACAGGATCGGTGACCGCGCCCGGGGTGGTGTAGAGTGCCTGGCAGATGTCCGAGCCCGGCGCGCCTGATAGCCGGGTTGGCGTCCGATGCCCTCGTAGCAGGGCCAACCGAAGTTCTCGACGCTCGCTGCTCGCTGGGGTCGACGCGGTTGATCTCCTCCCAAGTCGTTCCAGCCGACGTCGCCGATCCACAGCTCGCTCGTGCCGGGGCGGAACGTCAAGCGGAACGGGTTGCGGAGCCCGTAGGCGATGATGCGCCGCGGTTCCCGGGATGCTGCCGTCGCCGAGCGGGTTGTCGGGCAGGGCGCGCCGGTGCCGGGTCGAGACGGAGGATCGATGCCGTCGAAGCCGACCGGGTCCCACACGGTACGCACGTCCTGCGCGCGCAGCGCGCCCCCTTCGGCGGTCGGCGGCGTCTGGCTGCCGCCGATGCCACCGGGCGGGTCGCTGCAGGGTGTTCGACCAGCGGGAAGCCGGTCTGGCCGTAGTCGACGAAGTCGAAGCTCGCGCCGTCACCGCCGCCGGCGTACAGCGCGCCGTCGGGTCCGAACGCAGGGTGCCGATCGAGTGGCTCGGGAACTGCTGGCACCAGTCCTCGAGAGCACCTGCTCGGTGCCGGTCATGACTCGCCGTCGCCTGCAGGCGCGACAGCGTGCGCCGACGACGCAGCCGTCGGTGGTCGGGCCCGGCGGCGTCGGGCAGCCGTCGGTGGCCGCCGGTGCCCCACAGCGGCGGCGTGCCGCCGATCGGCGCGTCGATGCGTGTAGAGCACGTAGACGTAGGGCGTCGGCCGGGAAGTTCGGGTGCGAGCGCGAGGCCGAGCAGGCCGCGATCCCAGAAGTTGTGGACCTTCGTCCGGAGGTCGGCGAACACGGTGGGGGTCGGGTCGTCGAGGCCGTCGAACACCTTGACGATGCCGCTCTTCTCGGCGACGAACACCCGCCCGTCCGACGCGAAGCGGATCGCGGTCGGCGCGCGAGCCCGGAGAGCACCGTCTCCTCGACGAAGCCGGCCGGCACGGACGCGGCGGCTCCGGCCGGCTCCACAACTCCGCCCACGACCGGGAGACCGACCGCGAGCAGGGCGACGGCGAGGACCGCGTGGCGACACCACCGATCCACGCCGTCGCGCCAAGCCCACTGCCCCTGCCCCTCACCGGGCCGGTCCGACATCCGCCGCGACCGACCGGTCTCGCCCCCGCGACCAGTCTTGCGGATCGCCACTCTCAGCGCAAAAGCTGCCGGGTGTGAACGCGCACAGTGGTACGCACCGGCCGGCTCGGGCGACCGCTCAGGGCCAGAGCGGCTCGGGCACCTCGAGGCCGAGGGGCTCGCCCCACCGGTTGCGGTGCGCGACCTCGTGCACGGGTATGCGCGCCGCGACCCCCCACCGCCCGGTCGGGTACCCGAACGACACGCAGCACGCCATGTTCCAGCCCTCGTCGGTCGGGACGCCGAGCAGCTCGAACATCTCGTCCTGCGGAACAGCGAGCACCGACGTCAGCGCGCTGCCGACCCCTCACCCGGGCGGCGAGCATCGCGCTCCACACCGCGGGGAAGATCGAGCCGCCCGTTGGGTCGTGCTGCGCGAACGCGAACAGGAAGAGGGGCACGTCGGCGAAGTGGTCGGCGAGGTGATCGGCCGACCCCTTGATCCGGGACATCTGCTTGGACTCTTCGCTGTCGGGTCGGCCTCCGCCGCCGCGATCCGGGCGCGTAGAAGCCCGCCCACAGCTCGTCGAGCGCAGCGCGGTACAGCGGCGCCAGCTTCGCCCGCACCTGCGGGGTCGTCGACGAGCAGGAACCGCCAGTTCTGCGAGTTCCCACCGCTGGGCGCGCGGATCGCGGCATCGAGGATGCGCTGCTGCACCTCGGCCGGGATCGGCTCGGTCGTGACGCGCCGCATCGCCCGTGTCGTGTACAGGGCTTCTCGAAGGTCGATGGCGCACGGTAGCCGCGCCGGCGGCGGCGGGCACCCCGAGGCCGGGCTCCCGGAGTGTCGCTAGGCCGCGACGACGATGGTGTGGTGCCGGCCCATCGATCGCCGGAACCACAGGATCGAGGCGCCGACGGTCACGACGGTCACGACGATCGTCAACGCCGTCTGGGTGATCGCGAAGATCGCGCTCGACAACGTGATCAGCAGCACGTACGTGATCGACGTGTTGACCAACCCCGACGACCGCCCACATCAGCGAGTTGCGCATGAAGAAGCTGTGGGCGTGCGGCGCGGGCCCGACGAGCCCGCTCGGCAGCGTGAGGAAGTCACCCGCGAAGCGGCGGGTCAGCGGGCGACCGATCGCGACCGAGGCGAGGAACGCCATGGGCGACGAGTGCGGCGCCGATCGTCGGTTGCAGGAAGTAGAGAGGCAACGCGCTGCCGAGTCGTCATCACGAGCGTGAAGCGCAGCGCCAGCAGCGAGCCGGTCACGAGCACGACGGCCGGCACGCGCCGGTTGCCGGCGACGCGCCGGATCACCGCGAACGCCGACCACGCCAGCCCCCGAGCATCGCCCAGCCGATCGCCGCGAACAGTGTTCACCGTCAGGAAGAGCCCGAGCGGCACCAACGCGTCAACGACCTGCGGGATCCCACGCCACCGCGACCTGTGGGAGCGAGGGAAGGGTCAGGACGCTGAAGACAGGGAGATGAGCGTTGGTGGCCACGATCGGCTCCTCGGTGCATGGATCGTCCACCGCCAGGAGCTGCTGGTGCCACGACACCGCCACGTCGTACGTGGCCGGTCCGCCCAGCGTACCGGCCCGAATCGTCTCGTCGGACGCGGCGGGCACGGCCGGGCCCGGGCCCGTACGATGCGGCGACTCCGCACGGGAAGGGCTGATGGTCCAGAGCCGCGAGCGCATCCCTCCGCGGGCTCGACATCCCCGGCGACGCTCGGCAGTCGTGGCCGTGGTGGTCCAGGTCGTCGCCCTCGTCCTGGCCCTGCATCCGTTCGACTCGGCGGCGGCGCGCACCTGGACGACGATCTTCCTCGCCATCACCTTCCAGGCGCTGCCGTTCCTCGTGCTGGGCGTGGTCCTCTTGGGGGCCATTGCGGCCTTCGCCCCGCCCGGAGCGCTCGGACGCGTGCTCCCGAAGCGCCCTGCTGTTGCCGTGCCGGTCGCGAGCGTCGCGGGCGCCGGTTGCCCGGTTGCGAGTGCGCCTCCGTCCCGCTGGCGCGGCGGCGGTCGCGGCCGGCGTGACGCCCGCGGCCGCACTGGCGTTCCTCCTCGCGCGCCGGCGATCAACCCCGTCGTGCTCGTCTCGACCGCGGTGGCGTTCCCCGGTCATCCCGAGATGGTGGTCGCACGATTCGTGGCGTCGCTGTCGACCGCGTCGTCGTCGGATGGCTGTGGTTGCGGCTGGGTCGGGACGAGCTGGTGGAGCGGGCACGTCGGCGCATCCCCTCGGACGGGAGGGCGCTCGAGAGGGTGCGAGCAAGCGTCGTCCACGACTTCCTGCACAGGCGGGGGTACCTCATCGTCGGAGCCGCCGTCGCCGCGACGATGCAGGTCGTCGTGCCTCGCTCGGTCCTGGCCGACGTCGGGGGTGCAGGGTGGCCGCGGTGCTGACGATGGCACTGCTGGCAGTCGTGCTCGCCATCTGCTCGGAGGCCGATGCCTTCGTCGCGGCGAGCCTCACGCAGTTCTCGCGGACGGCGCAGCTGACGTTCATGGTCGTGGGCCCGGTGGTCGACATCAAGCTGGTCGCGCTGCAGGTCGGGACCTTTGGTCGCGACTTCGCGATCGGTTCGCCGCTGACCCTGGCCGTGGCGGTGGTGTCTGCCGTGATCATCGGAGCCGTGCTGCTGTGAGCCGACGCGTGCAGGGATCCATCATCGGCGTCGTCGGATTGGCGGCGTTGTGGATGGTGCTCAGCGGCGATCTCGTGTTCTACGTGCGGGATCGCATGCGTCTTCCCATGATCCTGACGGGACTCGTCCTGGTCACCGTCGGAATCCTCACCGTGTGGCCGAGCACGAGCGAAACCCCCCACGAGCACATGCCCAAAGCGGCTTGGCTGCTCGTCGTACCCGTCCTCGCGATGATTGCCTTCACACCGGGCCCATTGGGGGCGGATTCCGCCGACACGAGCTCTGTCGTCGTGTTCGACCCGGCCGGCGAATACGGGCCGCTCCCGGGCCACGGCGCCAGGCCCGTCGAGCTGTCGTTGTCGGAGTTCTGGGAACGAGCCCTCTACGATCCTCATCACTCGGTGCGTGGTCGCGAGATCCGCGTCGTGGCGTTCGCAGTCCTCGACAGCACGCCGGCACGGCTCGGGCGCTATCTGATCTCGTGCTGCGCCGCCGACGCGACCCTCCTGAGCGTGGATGTCGCGAGATGGCCCGGCCCGGCGCCGGACCAGGGCCAGTGGCTCTCGGCAGTGGTCCGCCAGCACGGTCGGGCGGCGAAGGGTCGGTGACGGTCGACGTCCTCTCGATGGAAGCCGTCGAACAGCCCGACGAGCCGTATCTCGCCCCGTAGCCGGCCCTGACCGAGCCGGCGTCGCTGCAATAGCGTGGCGCCCGTGCAGGTGGCGCGGGTCGAAGACGGTGAGGTGCGGGTCTCCGGTGCCGGTGCCGGTGCCGGGCGACGAGGAGGCGCTGGTCCGCATCAGCGCCGCCGGCGTGTGCCACTCCGACCTCCACCTCGCCCGGGGCGACTGGCACGGCGTGCCCACGCTCGAGGACCTCGGGCACGAGGCGATCGGGATCGTCGAGGCGCTCGGCCCGGGCGCCGACCGGTTCGTCGCGGTCGGCGACCGCGTGATCCTCGGTCTCGGCGGCACCGGCGGTGGGTACTGGTGCGGCGCGTGCGAGTACTGCCTGCGCGGCCTGCCCCGTCACTGCGCGCAGACGCAAGGGCATCATGGGCACGTTCGCCGAGTGCTTCACCGTCGTGGGCGCCGTCGCTCGTGGCGCTCCCCGACTCCATCGGCGACCAGCGAGGCACCGCTGGCCTGCGGCGGCCTCACCGCGTACGGCGCGGTCAAGAAGCTGCTCGACCACGGCGTGCGTGCCGGGACGGCCGGTCGCGGTCATCGGCGCGGCGGGCGGGCTCGGCCACTACGCGGTGCAGATCGCCAGCGCGTTCGGCTACGACGTGGTCGGCGTCGACATCGGCGAGGAGCGCCTCGACTTCGTGCGGTCGCTCGGTGCCCACCGCGCGGTCGACGCCGACGAGCGCCCTCGAGGTGGTGCAGCGCGACATCGGCGGCGTCGACGCGAGCCTCGTGTTCTCGGCCCGGATCGCCGGCTTCCAGCCTCGGGCTGCAGCTGCTGCGCAAGGCCGGCCTGTTCGTCGGCGTCGGGCTGCCGCCCACGAGCGAGGGCAACCTTCGAGCTCGACGCCGTTCCGAGCTCTTCTTGCAACGACCCGACGATCATCTACTCGGCGGTCGGCACCGTGCAGGACATGCGCGAGCTCGTCGACCTCGCCGCGGCCGGCCGCGTGAAGACCCACGTCGGCCGCACCGGCGCGCTGTCGGATCTCGACACGATCTTCGACGAGCTCGACACCGGCAAGTACACCGGCCGCGCCGTCATCACCGACCTCACGAGGTAGCGAGCGCGAGGGTGAAGGCCTCCCAGCCGTAGCGGTCGATGTACTCGAAGGGGATCGCGCCGTGGCCCGGTCCGTTCGGGTTCGCCGGCGCCCAGGCCGTGCCCCAGGAGTTGCGCAACACGAAGTACCCACCGCCGGTGAAGGTCTCGTCGAAGTCGTACCCGATCACGCACATGGCGTGCCCGCCATCGAGGACCGCGTTCGGCAGCGGCATCGGGATCTTGCCGGTCCGGTTCGTGACCGGCCCCCACCAGCTCCGGTAGACGGGCACCGAGATCGTGACCGTTGTTCCCTGCTCGACCGCGTCCCTGATGCCGGAGCTGCTGCGGGGGTCGAGCGTCACGACGCTCGCGGCCCGGTGCCCGCGTGCACGGGTGACCGCGTCCTTGGGCGGGGGGCCGTGGGTCAGGTCGTCCGGACGGAAGTCGGGCTCGTAGGGCCAATCGTGCTCCTCGCAGATCCCCTGGCCGACGACGGTCGGCAGCGCGGCCGCCGACCACGTCCCCTCCTCCGTCGGGTACCCGTCGACGGCCTTGGCATTCCAGTAGAGGAGCTGCGGTGAGAGGTCGATCAGTCGCCCGGTGGCGGCGTGGTGCACGCACTCCATCACCGCCGCACCCGCGTGCGCCACGCACGTTCCCCGTTGTCCCTGATCACGAATGGGTCCATGGCACGTGAGGACCGCGCCGGTGTCGACCGGCGGTGTCGACACCACCAGGTCGGCGATCATCCGGTCGAAGGTGCTCTGCCGCGCGACGACCTCCACGTCGAGGCCGGGTGGCGCCAGCGCGCCGAGCGCGAAGCGTGCGCCTCCGTGCTGCTCCTCCATCTCGTGCACCCGGTTCCAGGACGAGCCGTGTGTGACCTCGACGTCGGCGTCGAGCCACGCGAGATCGACGTCGAGGAAGCGCGCCAGCGCATCGGGTGCCGCTCGCACGACCGACAGCAGCTCCTCGACCGTCGTGATCGACAGCGCCTCGAGCCGCGCGCACCGCACTGCATCCACGATGTCGGTCGCGCGGAGCGGCACTCCACCGATCGCCTCGCTGAACCTTCCCAACGTGCGCTCCCCTGCTCGCGTGATGCGTGCGCGGTGTGCGGCACGCTCGGTAGCCTGATCGCCGAGGAGGAGTCGCCATGGCGTTCGACGCAGGACTGACCCCCTTGCCGGACACCGACGTCGTCACCCGTGACCAGGTGTCCGCCCTCACCCAAGCCGGCATCTCCACGCTCGAAGAGCTGGCGTCCACGCTCGTCGACGATCCCGATGCCGTGGCCGCGATCCTCGGCTCACCGTCGGAGCAGATGGCCGGCCTACGCGACCGTGTGCTCGGTCGGCTCGACCCCTCGATCCGCGACGCGCTGCGTGCTCCGAGGACGAGGTACCCCACCGGTGCCCTGCCACCGACGGAACGGCAAGCGCCGTAGGCGATCCGCCGGTGCATTCGGCCGTTGCATTCCGGGTGGACTTCGGCCATGGTGTGCCGAACGAAGATTCAGAAGAATTCGTCGCCGTTCACGTCGACCGGTCGGATGACGGCGCGAGGGGGACCCATGAAGCGAGCTCGTTGGATCGCACTCCTGTCGACGATGGCCGTCGTCGCGAGCCTGACGGCGACGACGATGGTCGCCGGCGCGCAGGGATCCGGCTCGGGCGACGCGCTGAAGGCGTCCGACGTGGGGATCACCGCGAAGGAGATCCGCATCGCGGTCATCGCGGATGTCGACAACCAGTTCCAGCCGGGCCTGTTCGCGGGCGCGAAGAACTCCGTCCAGGCGTTCGCCAAGTACATCAACCAGAGCTGCAAGCCCAAGAACACCTGCGTCGCCGGCCGCAAGCTGGTGGTCGACTTCTACGACTCCCACCTGAACGCCAACGAGTCACGCAACGCGATGATCCAGGCGTGCGAGAACGACTTCGCCACGGTCGGGACCACGGCGCTGTTCCTGAACAACGTCGACGACATGGTCGGCTGCGTCGACAAGAACGGTGATCCCACCGGGCTCCCCGACATGCCCGGTGTGGCGACCGAGTTCGTGCACCAATGCTCGCCGGTGACGTTCCCGATCAACCCGCCCCAGCTCGACTGCTCCACGCAGAACGACCACCCGCAGACGTACCGGGTGAACGTCGGCTCGGCGAAGTACTACCGCCGGACCGTCGACAAGAAGCTCCACGGACTGTTCGCGTGGTCGAACGACGTGAAGAGCGCCGAGGTCGGTGGCCGCACCGTCATCGAGGGCCAGAAGGCCGGCGGCGTGAAGGCCGACAACGAGCAGGGCGTGTCGTCGCTGGCACCGCAGGCGGCGTACACACCCCTGGTCCAGCAGATGAAGCAGGACGGCTCCAACTACGCGCTGAACATGGGTGCGTACAGCGGCACCGTCGCCATGCGCAAGGAAGCCAAGCTCCAGGGCATCAACCCCGACGAGGTCGTCTGGGACTGCTTCTCGCAGTGCTACGACCAGCACATGATCGAGCAGGGCGGTGACGACGTCGAAGGTGAGTACGTCACGCTCGTGGCCATCCCCTTCGAGGAGGCGAAGTACAACCAGCAGGTCGCGAACTACATCGAGTTCACCGGGAGGGACAAGATCGACGGCTTCGGCGAGTACGCCTGGATCGATTCCCTGCTCTTCCGTGACTCGGTCGATGCGATCGTGAAGGCGGGCGGCGACAACGCCCTCACCCGCAAGGCGATGCTCCAGCAGCTCGCCGACACGCACAGCTTCGACGCCGACGGCATGTGGGGCAAGGTCGACATCGGGGCCCGCAAGGGGACGCCGTGCTTCCTCATGCTCCAGGTGCAGCACGGGAAGTTCAAGCGCGTATACCCGAAGAAGCCCGGGACCCGCGACTGCAAGGCAACCAACGCCAAGACGGTCAAGGTCGACTTGATCCAGTGATGTGAGCAGGGTGGTGCGGGCCATCGGCGCCGGCCCGCAGCACCCCACTCAAGGCAGCTCGTGCGACCGTCGATGCTTCTCGACGTGGCCGATCCCGCCTTGCCTGCGTCCAGCCCCGAGGCGGCGCTGGACGCGCTGCTGGAGCGCCCGGAGGCGCTGTTCTGTGCCCTCGGCCGGGACGGCTTCCGCGTCCCCATGCCGCCTCGGTCGGGCTCGACGAGGATCGAGTCGTTCCGGTGCCCACCGACCGGGCGACGATGGTCGACCTGGTCGTGCCGTCCGATCGGATGGCCGTCATCACGGCCTGGGAGCGTGCTCGCACCACCGGCCTGGCCGTGATCGCCGTCCACACGCTGGTGACCCGATCGCGTGGTCACCCTGACGATCCTCGACGCCCAGGCTCGTCACGGTGCCTGGCTCGGCGCGTTGACCGAGGCCGACACCGACGAGCTGGCACCGGTCGCCGATCCCATGGCCGGTGCGATGCTCATCCCGCTCCGACCGAGGACCGCGACGATCCACAAGACATGTTCGCGTCATACCGCTTCGACGACGCACGACCCGGATGCTCGGCTGGACCCCGACCAGATGGTCGGTCTCCGGTCGCTCGACTTCATCCATCCCGACGACCAGGAGCGCGCCGTTGCGAACTGGTTGGGGATGCTCTCGACCAGGAGGGACAGCCGTCCGCTTTCGGCACCTGTGCCAGGACGGGAGCTGGCTCTGGGTCGAGGTCGAGCACGTCTACAGGTGCCGACGACCCCGACGACGTCGTCGTCACTGCCGAGCTCAGCGACATCTCCGACGAGATGGCCGCGCACGAGGCCCTCCACCGACGGGAACAGCTCTTCCACGGGCTCGCCGAGTCCCTCCCGACCGGCGTTTCCAGATCGACCGACCGCTCGTCATCTAGCCAACGCGCGGCTGGCGAGACGCTCGGCGTCCCGGGGCGACACCTCGACCAGTAGCTCGCCCGAACGTCGTCCCGAGCGATCGCGCCGTGCTCGAGGCCGCTGTCGACGCCGTGCTGGAGCCGGCATCGACCGGGAGCTGGAGGTGTCCGCCCGGCACGCGACACGGATCGCCTCCGACGCTTCACATTGACGCTCGTCGCGCTGACGACCAAGGAAGGCACGCCCGGGGCATGTCAGCGTGACCGACATCACCGACAGCGCCAGGGTTCGCGAGGAGCTCGAGCATACAGGCGACCTTCGACGCCCTCACCGGTTGTTACAACCGGGCGTCGGTCATCGCCGCCCTCGATCACGCGCTGGGCTGCCGCCGACGGCCATCACACCGGCGATCTTCGTCGACCTCGACAAGTTCAAGCCTGTCAACGACAGACTCGGTCACGCGCCGGGGACGAGCTGCTCGTCCACGCGGCTGACTGCATCGAGGGCGTGCTGCGGAACCACGACATCGTCGGGCGACTCGGAGGGGACGAGTTCCTCCTCGTGTGCCAACGCCTCGACGAGCCGAGCCAGGCGTTCGCAATCGCCGAACGCGTCGCCGACCTCCTGGATCGGAGTTCCCGCTCTCCGCCGGGCTGGTGTCCGCGCGAGCCAGCATCGGCCTCGCGTTCTCCTACGACCATGCGAACAGCGAGTCGCTCGTCGCCCGCGCCGACGTCGCGATGTACGAGTCGAAGCAACAGGGACGGGGGCGCCCGGTTGCATACGGAGACGTCACGCTCGCACATGCGGAGTCGGGCTCGGATCTGCGCACCGAGTAGGCCGACCCACGTCGCCGCCACGACGCCGGATCAGGCGAGGCTACGGTCCACACGCGCGCCGGCGACGGGACGGAGGTGCGAGATGAGTGGTCCGGACGACGCGGCAGCACTGCTGGAGCACATCCTTGCCTCGTGGAGCCGGTTCGCGTCACTCGTCGAGACGGACCTCCCGGTCGACACCGACGTGGTCCGCGCGCAGGAGCTCCGGTTCCTCACTCGCTATCTCGTCGCCGGGTGCTCACTCGCACTGGAAGCAGATCCCGCGTACCCGCAGCTCGTTCGCTTCGCCGACGCCACCCTGGGTTGGGGCATCAACAACCCGGACGGGAGCTACGCCTTCGCCGCCCTCGACGGCGACGCGACCTACCGCATCACCGGTGACGTCGGTACTGCTGCTCACTTCGACCTCCAGCTCCACGCCCCGAGCTTCTGCGAGGCGCCCGACTACCGGGTGGTCGCCACGCTGAAGCGCCACGACCTCACCGTCAACGACGGGCCGGTCGAGATCGTCATCGGCCCCGAGGAGCACTCGGGCACGTGGCTGCGATCGACGCCCGACACCCAATCGCTGATCATCCGGCAGTTCTTCGGCGATTGGGAGGCCGAACGCCCCGCCCACCTCGCGATCGAACGGGTGGACGCGCCGTACCCGCCGCCGCCGCTCGACCTCGGCGAGGTGCAGCGCCGCGTCGCGCTGTTACAGCGCTGGCTGGAGACGGCGGGGTCCTACTGGCACCAGGTGTGCAAGTACAGCGTCGAGCTGGGCGAGAACCAGCTCCGGTTCCAGCCGGCGGCCGAGAGCGACTGGGGCGGGAACGTCGGCCAGAGCTACGGCTTCGGCAGCTTCCGCGTGGGTCCAGGCGAGGCCGTCGTGCTCGAGGTCGACCCACCCCGGTCGGAGTACTGGATGGTGCAGCTCGCGAACCGGTTCTGGGAGTCCCTCGACTTCGACCGTCGCCAGTCCTCGTTGAACCACGCGCAAGCGGAGCTCGACGACGACGGCGTGCTCCGTGCCGTGATCTGCCTGACCGATCCCGGGGTCGCGAACTGGCTCGATCCGGCCGGCAACACGTGGGGAACGATCATGGGGCGCTTCGTCTACCCGGCCGACACGCCCAACGCGACACTGCGTCGTGTCGCACTCGCCGAGCTGGATTCGACACTTCCCACGTCGACGCGCCGGGTGACACGCAGCGAGCGGGACGCAATCCTGCGTCGCCGCCACGCGGCCGCGCAGATGCGCCAGTGCCTGTGACCGAGTGTCGACGGAGGTGTCGATGAGCGCCCGAGTCGTGCACCGAGTGGTGCAGTGGACGACGGGGAACGTGGGCAAGGAGTCGGTGAAGGCGATCGTCGCCAACCCGGGTCTCGAGCTGGTGGGTTGCTTCGCGTGGTCCGACGGCAAGGTCGGCGTCGACGTCGGCGAGCTCGTCGGGATCGAGCCGCTCGGGATCGCGGCCACGAACGACGTCGACGCGCTGCTCGGCGCTCGAACCCGACTGCGTCGTGTACAACCCGATGTGGCCGTCGGTCGACGAGCTGGTCCGCATCCTCGAGGCGGGCGTCAACGTCGTCACGACCGCCGCGTTCATCAACGGGCGGCGGCTCGGCGCCGACCGTGACCGGCTGGTCCAGGCGTGCGAGCGGGGCGGCTCCTCGCTCTTCGGCACGGGTGTCAGCCCCGGCTTCGCCGAGCTGGTCGCGGTCACCATCGCCGGCATCTGCAGCCGGATCGACAAGGTCACGGTGCAGCGAGACCGCCGACACCACCTTCTACGACTCTCCCGAGACCGAGCGGCCGGTCGGGTTCGGGCACCCGATCGATCATCCCGACCTCGCACGACATGGCGCGCGAAGGGACGGCGGTCTTCGGTGAGGCGGTCGCGATGGTCGCCGACGCGCTCGGCGTCGAGCTCGACGAGATCGTCTGCGAGTCAGAGTTCGCGCAGACCACCGAGGACGTCGAGATGGCGTCGTGGACGATCCCCGCCGGTTGCGTTGCCGGCGTCGCCGCGAGCTGGCAGGGCCGCGTCGGCGAGCGCACCGTCATCGACCTCAACGTCCGCTGGAAGAAGGGGCCGACGCTCGATCCCGACTGGGTCATCGAGAGGGACGGGTGGGTGATCACGGTCGAGGGGCTCCCGACCGTCACGGCCACGCTCGACTTCCTCCCGCCGCCCGACTTCGAGGCCGAGACCATCGAAGACTTCATGGTGATCGGCCACATCATCACGGCGCGTCCCGGCGCTCAACGCGATCCCCGCGGTCGTCGCCGCGCCACCCGGCATCGTCACCTACCCGGACCTCCGCTTCCCGATGCCGCGCGGCTGGGTGCGTACGCTCAGCCCTTGAACGGGACTTGCCCGAGTCGTCGGTCCGGTACACGAGGAACTTCGTCGCGCTGCCGTCCTGGGTCGCCGCGCCGGGGACGCGACCGTGGGCTTCGTGTTCACCTGAGGACTTCCCGATGTCGGAGTTGACCGCGGCGGACTTGAGCTCCTTGGCGTCGGCATCGACGAGGAACCCTGCCGACGCGCGCCGACTTCGTCGCCCGGGTCCACGCGGACACGAACTTGCGGTGGTGGGGTAGAGCACTTCAGCTGGGCGGGGTGAACGGCACCGTCGAGCCGAAGAGGAAGCAGAACGAGGCGCCTCCCGTCGCGACACCGCTCAGCATCGCGACGGGTGCATCCGACGGCGGGGGTACGGATGCCGCCGAGCACGTTGCCGTTGGCATCGGTGGCGAAGACGACCGGACTCACGCCGGTGGTCTCGAGGCGAGGCGCGGCCGGCGGCACGACGCCCTTGGCCACCCACCGGTTGAGCCGGTCGAAGGCGGCGTCGAGGACGTAGTGAGCCGGCCCGGTGTTGATCGGCGAGTTGCAGGTGAAGTTCGGGTTCGGCTGGTTGGTGGGGTTCTGCATCGACTCGAGCACCGCGACGGCACCCTGGCCGTCGCCGGTGTCGGGCGGCCCGATGCTGAGCCCGTAGAAGTCGTAGTGCGCGGTGCCCGCGACCTCCCACAGCCGGTAGGTGCTGGTGTCCGGTTGGCGGGCAGTCAGGTTGCTGAAGGAGACGTCGGTCTCGGTTTGGAACACGAGCACGGGTACGCCGACGTCGTCGCGGATGGGCGCGCCTCCCACGCGGCTGTGCACGAGGAAGCCGTCGTAGACGTGACGAGTGGGTGGACGGCGTCGATGTAGTTGACCAGCCGGCCCGCGGACTGCGACTCGCCGATCGCGATGATCTGCTTGGGCTTCAGCCCGCCGAGCATCGTGCGGGCGTTGTCACGAATCGCTTGCCCGGCCTGGGAGAAGATGTCGTAGGAATAGCTGTCACCCGGGTGCGACAGGTTCGCATAGCGGGCGGCATCGCCACGCGGTGGGATCGGCCGACTTGAGCGCGTCCACACCCACCTTCTGCGCGGAGACGCCGACCCACGCGAACCCTTCGCGTACCAGTTCGTTGTGTCCGAGCGTCCAGTCCGGGCGCCGCGTCGGCGCCTCCGCTGACGTTCAACCACTCCACGACCACCGTTCCGTTGAAACGGCGTCGGTTGATCGGTCGCATCACGACGGCCCGGGTCGTGTACGGGGCCGTGCTCGTCGCGACGGCGCTGTACTTCCCGTCGTTGCCGACCGGCGCGGATCGGTTCGTACGCGCTCGCCGTTCCCGAGAGGAAGACCTCGGACCGCTCGTAACCGACGACATCCGGATCGAAGGACGTGAACCCCGGCACCACCGGTACCCACGCCACCGGTCGCGGGGGTGACGCTGGGACTCGCGACGGCGCACCCGCGCTCGCACCACCGAGCACCGACGCCAGCGAGCACGCACACGCCACCGCCGCGTGGCGAAGCTGCATCGTTCCCCCTGTCGCGCGAGCAGCCGTGCACCGACACACGCGGCAGCGACACTAACGCCATGAGTCGGCGGGGGCCCGCGGGGAGGGAGCACACGTCCTTGATCCTCCGGAGCCAGGCGCCAGCACCTCCGAGCCGCCCGCCATGATCAGCGCGACTCCTGGAACGCGGCGGCCACGTCGTTGACCTCGTTGGCGCTGGAGGCCGCCGGACATACGCGGGGCTAGTGCCCTCCAAGCGCCCGTTTGTTGCATACCGAGCATCAACCTCGAATCACCCGCATCCCGGCGGCTCGCGGCACCGAACCGCACCATCGGGTTCCGGTACGGTGCGTCGCGGCAGCGGCGCGGGGTGACGCCGAGATTCGGGTGGGCGTCGGACACTCGATCTCTTGGGGGCGATATGCGATGGAACCGTGGTTCGACCCGGACGTTGGTGCGCGCGGCAGCGGTCGCGACGCTGGTCGCGGCGACCGTCGGCGGTGACGCGGTCGCACCGGCCGCCGCCGACGACGTCGGCAAGAACGACGCGGTCCGGAGCTTGTTGTCCTACGTGCCGACCGGACACCGGTACCACTGCCACGCGCAGGACCCGACCGACCCGGCGGCGTACACCACCGAGATCACCGACGACAGCGCGTCGATCAGCGGTGCGCTGTCGTGTGGCCCCGACGACACGGCCTCCTACATCGGGTACTGGCAGTTCACCGACGCGGCCGCGATGGACCGCACCTTCGACCGATTCGTCACTGGGAACACCGCGTCCACCGAGAACTGTCCGGCCGACGGCACCTGGGGCTTCGGCGACGCCACGAACGGCCGGATCGGGTGCTTCCTCACGGCGGCGAAGGCCGCGGTGCGGGTCTGGACGGATGACCGGACGCTGATCCTCGCCGAGGCGGCGCTCGAGGACGGCAACTCCGACACCTTCGAGCTGCGCAAGTGGTGGAAGGACGAAGCCGGGCCACTCGAGGAAGCCGACGACACCGGGCTCACCGAGCTCGATCGATCACGCTCACGGGCATTGCTCAAGCGCGTGCCAGAGCGGACCCGGGACTCGTGCTCGATCAAGGACCCGTTCGACGTGAACCCGACGGGTTTCGTCGGTCCGTACTTCATCGAGGCGTTCGTGGGGTGCGACGCGCCTGCGGCCGGCATCGGCTCGGTCACGTACCAGATGACCAGTCCCGACATCATCGAGGACTACCTCGACGAGGCCTACTCGCCGACGGACGCACAAGTCGACGCGGCCGCCGACGACGCGGTGTGCCCGGTCGAGGGAAACTGGACCGTCGGGAAGGGCAAGCACAAGCGCACCCGCGGCGCCTACACCTGCTACTTCGAGCAGACGTCGACCGGCAGGCACCCCGTCTGGACGTGGACCGACACCCACGAGGGGATCCTCGCCACCGCCCGCTCCCGGACCGGGGACGCGGATGTCCTCCACGACTGGTGGGCGAGCAAGGCGAGCGGACCGCTCCGGCCCTGATCGGGTCGACAGTGCTCGGTCACCTCGCGACCTGCGATTCACGTCACACCGTCTTGACGATCAGCACGGAGCACGGCGTGTCCTCGGACGCGCCCCCGGGCAGGCTGGTCCCTCCCACATCCCCATGCTGCACCATCGCTGCCTGATCCGCCGGTTGAGTCATGGCGCCATCCTGGGGCGGAATCAGGCCCGAGACATCCCCCGAATGGCATATCCGTCCGGCGCCCGGCGCCGCAGCATGACCGCGAACCCCACGCCGACCACGCACACGGCCGCGGCAAGCCCCATCACCGCCTGCACACCGGCGGTGAAGGCCGGGTGGTGTCCGCCACCCGCGGTGGCGCTCACCTGCAGCTGCAGCCAGGTGGAGACCGCGATCCCGAGCACCAGCCCGACGAGTCGAGTCGTCTGGATCACGCCGGCCGCCTCCGCCGCCGCCGCAGTGGGCACACCCTCGAGGCTGGCGGTGCTCGACACGTCGAACACCAACCCCAGGCCGAAGCCGGCCACCGCGAGGCCGATGAGGGCGACGGCGAGCCCGCCCCCCGGCGGAAGGAAGACCATCGCCGCGGTACCGGCCGCACCCAGGGCGGCTCCGATGCCCAGACCGCACGCGGCACCCAACCGCGACGAGACCCTGCCCGACGCCGTGCCCGCGACCGCGAACATCCCGCTGAAGACGAGGAACGCCGCTCCGGCGCCGAGCGCCGACAGTCCCGCGACCGTCTGGAGCCACGCGGCGATGAACACGACGACCGCGCCGAACGCCCAGTTGCCGCACGTGCCGACCGTGTTGGCCAGCAGGAACCGCGGCGCGCGGGTGACCGACCGGACGACGAAAGGCTGTGGCGCCCGGCGCTCGCGCGCGACGAGGGCCCCGAGCCCGACGATGCCGGCGACGAGCGGCGCGAGGACGACGGCGGACCCCCATCCCCGCTCCCCCGTCTCCTGGATCCCGAACATCACCAGCGCGAGCGCGATGACCAGGGCGAGCGACGCGCCCGGGCGCAGCGGCTCACCACTGCCGGTGGAGCTCGGGGGTGCTACCCGTGCCAGCACGGGGACGACGGCGAGGCACAGCGCCACGTTGACCGCGAAGAACGCGCGCCAACCGACACCGGTCGTGAGCGCGCCGGCGACGACCGGGCCAAGCGCGCCACCCACGCCCATGACCGCCCCCCAGATCCCGATCGCCGTGGGCCGCCGGGCATCGTCGAACGAGGCGTCGACGACCGCCAGCGAGGTCGTGAAGCAGAGCGCCGAGGCGATGCCCTGCAGCACGCGCCCGGCGATCAGCACCGTGCCGTCGGGCGCGGCTGCGCACACCGCCGAGGCGAGCCCGAACCCGGCGATGCCCGACAGCAGCAGCGGCCGGCTCCCGACCCGGTCGGCGACGCGCCCGATGACGACGAGGAACGCGGCGAACGCGAGCGGGCTCGCGTTCATCACCCACGTCGTCTCGGTGGAGGTCAGGTGGAGGCCGGACGAGATCTCGGGGAGCACGACACCGACGCCGTTCACGTCGATCGCCAGCGCGATCAACGGAAGGCTCATCGCTCCCAGCACCACCCACCCGGCACGGAGTGACGTGCCGGTGGTCATGCCGCGCACGCCCCCAAGCCTACGAGCGCGCCGAGGCGGAGCCGGCCACCGCAGCAGACGGCCGCGTACGCTCCGGGCGTGAGCTCGGTGCGCCTGCACGACGACGACGGATTCGACTTCGCGGCGCGGTGTCTGCTGAACGGCGTCGCATATCACATGGCGGATCCCGAGGAGGTCTTGCGCGCGATCGCCGCAGTCCCACCGGGTGACCTGGACGTGTGGTTCGACACGTTGCACCGCGCTCGGCGACCGCGCCCACGGGATCGGCGACGAGTGCGCGGCGGCCGGCCGGCGAGTCAGCGCCCGCGACGCGTACCTGCGCGCCGCGAACTACCGCTTTGCCGGCTTCTACTACGTCCTCGGAACCCGGCACCCCGAACGCTGGCGAAGCGCGTGGGAGGCGCACCACGCCTCGGTCGACGCTGCGTTCGCGAGCTGGGACCGACGCGCTCGCGAGCACCACCGCCGCGGCCGCCGGTCACGATCTCCCGGTGTGGGTGTTCACGCCACCGACGCGCCGCGCCCGGCACAGCCGTGGTCGTCGTGCACAACGGGTTGGGCGCTCCCCTCTCCGACACGGTGATGACCGGAGTGGCCGACGCACTCGACCGGGGCTTGGCCGCGGCCGGTTCGAGGGCCCGGGCCAAGGGACGTTGCGCGTGCTCCACGACGTCGGCCCGGTCGACGACTGGGGCGCGGTCGGCGCCGCTGTCTCCGCTGCCGCGACGGCTGCGCTCGGCGAACCGACTGCGCCGGTTGCGCACCTCGGCGTGGCCGATGGCGCGTACCTCGCGGCGCTCGCCGCCGCGTACGACCCCCGAGCGGTCGCACTGGTGTGCGACCCCGGTGCCGTACGCCCGGGCGACGATGTCGCCGGGCAGCTCCCCGACGACGTGACCACCCCTTGGGTGTGGGCGATGCCCCGGCCGCCCGGGCCCCGCTCGACCGCGCGGTCCGACCCGGCGCAGTCGTTCGGCCTCGCCAAGGTCGTCGAGGCGTGGCCCCACCTCGACGCGGTCGCCGTCCTCGACCGACTGCGCAACTGGGACCTCGCGAACATCGCGGAGCGCATCCGCGTGCCGACGATCGTCACCGAGGCAGCCGAGGCCACGTCGTTCGCGGGGCAGTCGCGCGAGCTCGTCGCACTGCTGGGCCGGTACGGCGAGCTCGTGACGTTCAGTGCCGACGAGGGCGCCGGCCTCGACTGCGAGATCGGCGCCCCGGCGCGGCGGGCACAGCAGATCTTCGACCGGCTTGAACGTCACCTGGCCTGAGGAGGCAACGATGAGCGAAGACCGCGAGCCCGTCGGCTGGTTCCGCGCACTGGTGCTCGACGCCCGCGACCCGGAGGCACTGTCGCGCTTCTGGCAGGCGGTGCTGGGTGTCGGCGTGGTCGAGACGGTCACGGACTGGGTCCAGCTCGCGCCCGACCGTGGTGGGGTCTACCTCGCGTTCCAACCCCTGCCGCCGGGCACCGAACCCGGCACGACACGCGTTCGCTCCGACATCGAGGTCGCCGACATGGACGTCGCGCAGGCGCGCATCGAGGAGCTCGGCGGTCGGCTGATCGCCGTCGTGCCCGAGCCGAGCGGCGAGACGCACCGCCGCATGGCCGACCCCGAGGGCAACGAGTTCACGATCCTCGCTCCGCTGCCGCCCGAGCTGCACCGGCAGGTGTACGGCTCCTAGCGCGCATTCATTGCGTGCAGAGAGCCACGGAGGCGCACTCGACACGCGCGCGCCCTGGTTGCCCAGTGCCTTCGTCGAGGGTGCACTTGACGGCGCCCACTCGAGCACCGGAAAGCTGGTACAGGTCGGCGAGGCTCGTTGCCCGCCATCGGCTCGACCGTTACCAGGTGATGACGACCTTCCCGTCGCCGGACCGCACGCCGCGGGCCATGTACGGGGCCGGGTAGCTCGAGGCGCCACCGCCACCGCCACCCTTGACGCCGCCGCCGCCACCGCCGCCACCCCGGAGCCCGGCGCCGGCCCCGCCGCCACCCTGGTCACCACCGTGGCCGCCGTCCGGGAACTTGCCGGCGCTGCCGGGTCCACCGCCGCCGGTGCCCGCCCCGCCGGCGCCGCCCTGTGTCTGCGTGCCACCGTGACCGCCCGCACCACCGCCGGAGGCACCTCCCGTTCCGTCCGCACCCATCGACGTGCCGCCGGCTCCCCCGGCGCCGCCGCCGACGCCGCGACCCCCGCCGCCACCGCCACCGGCACCGACCACGAAGCCGGGGCCGCTCACCGCGGTGCCGCCGCCACCGCCGCCACCGCCGCTCCGACCGTCACCGCCGCCGCCGCGCCCGTCACCGCCGGCGGTGCCGCTCGCGCCCTGACAGCCGATGAACATCGTGACCTTGAGGCCGGGAGTGACCGGCACCGTCGCGCGCGACTCGCCTCCGCGCCCAGCGGGCGCGCCGCCGTCGCCGGCGCCGCCCTGGGCACCGAACGTGTCGAAAGTGACGCGCGTGACGCGCGCGGGGACGACGAAGGTCTGGAAGCCGTCGGTCGGCGAGCAGCCGTACGTCTTCGAGCCGTGGGGTACCGGCGGCGCCGGAGCCGTCGGCACGCACGCCGTCAGCGCCATCGCCGCCAGCGCGAGCGGCACCATCAGACGTGCTCGCATGTGCTTCCGCCTCCTACGTCGCGGCCCGGGTCACCGCCGTCCCGGGCACGGTAGCAACGTCGGCGCGACGTTCCGGGCTGGGGCTGCGGCGTCGCGATGCCTCCACCGAACACGGTGTTGTGCATCTCTGCCCACTGCGATCAGGGCCACCAGCAACCCGTCCCGGCCGAATGCCCGTCGAAGCCACTCAGCCACCAGCGCGATCAGTCCAGCACGCCCCCGACGCGTCCCTGGACAGCCAGCCACGAGTGCACGAGTGGGACCACCGACGCCCCCTCACCCGCTGCGGCCGCGACCCGCTTCATCGACCCTGACCGCACGTCTCCGACCGCGAAGACCCCGGGGACGGTCGTGGCGAGGTTGGCCGGGGGGACCGCGTCACCCACCGGTCCGCTGGGACGTCCCGCCCGGTCAGCACGAAGCCGTAGTCGTCGACCGCCACCTGCTCGGGCAGCCACGCAGCGTGCGGCGAGGCTCCCAACAGCAGGAACAACCCGGCGGCCGGTCGCGTCCGCTGTTCCCCGGTGTTGACGTCCTCGGTGGTGATCCACTCCAGCCTGACGTCGCCGCCTCCGTCGACGACGCGGGTCGACCCCTCGACGGTGAGCCTGGGCGAGTTGGCGATCTCACTGATCAGGTACTGCGACATGGTCTCCTCCGGGCTCGGGTCGCCGGATGAGAATCGTCACCGACCTCGCGAACCGGGCCAAGTGCAGGGCCGCCTGGCCCGCCGAGTTGCCACCACCGACGACGAAGGCGTCCAGACCCTCCTGCTCGCGGGCCGCCGTCAGAGCCGCGCCGTAGTACACGCCGCGCCCGAGCCGTTCCTCGATCGGGGGCACTCCGAGCTTCCGGTAGCGCACCCCCGAGGCGATCACCACGGTTCGGGCGCGCACCTCGCCGCCGCTGGTCCGGAGCAGGTGGGGCCGCGTCGTTCCCCGGCGACGAGACCGTCGACCTCCCAGCCGGTGTAGAAGCGGGTACCGAACCGCTGCGCCTGGAACCGCGCCCGCAGGCCGAGCCGCTTGCCCGAGATCCCTTGGGGGAAGCCGAGGTAGTTGCGGATCATCGAGCTGGTGGCAGCCTGTCCACCGATCGCCCCCGCCTCGAGCACGACGGTGGAGAGCCCTTCGGAGGACCCGTACACGGCTGCGGCCAGGCCTGCGGGACCAGCACCCACGACGGCAAGGTCGGTGACCCCTTCGAACGACGACTCGGTGATCGACCGGTACGTGGAAGCGGCCAGCTCCCTGACCGAGCTCACCGCCATCGGTTCACGTTGGGCCAACCAGACCACCGGCAGCCGTGCGCCCGGCAACGACGCCAACGCGGTTCTGCCGGTCTCGGACTCGGGACCGTGAACCTCGCTCGACAACCCCATCCGGTCGATGAGGTCCTGCAGGTCCTGCACCAATGCATCGGTCTCGCGGGCGATGATCCGCGCGCCGATCACGTCGGGGTCGGCGACGGTGGAGTTCCAGTCGGCGAGCAGATCGGTGATCGCGTTGTGGAACTCCTCGTCCCGAACGCCCTGGGGCATCAGCAGGTAGCTGTCGAACGTCCCCTTCGACATCTCAGGCCGCAGGTCGCGACCGTGCGCGAGAAACCGCTCGACCGGCGGCGTGACCACCCGGCGAGCAGTGGGCACCGCCGTACGCCACTTCAGGCAAGCCTCCCGGATGTCCTCGTCGGGCAGTACAGAGTCAGACACGAACATCGTGATCTCGGCTCCGGAGCTGAGCACCTCCGCCGCACCGCGAGGGCTTCGGCGCTCGACCGGGCGGTGCGAAGGTCGTACTCCCGGGAGTAGCGCCAGAACTCGTCACGCAGCCGCTCGGAGTGCTCCTCCGACACGAGCAGGATGACGGGCGCACCAGGCTCGGACAGAGGCGT
>CAVRBG010000010.1:0-104729 GCA_963719245.1 uncultured Actinomycetes bacterium | reverse complement strand
GCGCAACGGCAGATTCGCAATGCGTACGAGAACACGGGCATGGCAGGGTCGTTTTCTGACGAGAGGACACCGGCGACGACCTAGTGCCGTGACCGCCAATGTTGGTGGGGGCGGTGTGGCGACAGCTGCAGCACGACATCGCCGCGCACTGAGAAGCGGGTCCGGGAGGACACTCAGGAACGACTCTTGAACTCCAGCGTGGCCGGCTCACCATCCTGAAGGCCGGCTCTTCGGATCAGTCACTCCCGAACCCGAACAGAACGCTACGCCCGAACACGAGCCCTGTCACGAGCCTGGAATGCGCGCGCCCGAACACGGGGCACGAACACCCCTTGACACAAAGAGGCTTCGCTCGGCGTGCGCCGCACGGGGATTACGATTTCGAGATGAACCTGAGCGTTTGGGAATCCGTGCTCTTCTATTCGGTCGTCGCCGCCGTTCTCACGACGGTCGGCCTACTGGCATGGGTACTCCTTCGCGACCGTCGGGCACGCGACATCTGAGGAGCCGCGTCGGGTCTGCGTATGTGAGGACCGCGACGCCGCACGCCCTCGGCGCGCGCCAGATCTGCCGCTCTGCGTGTGCCAGGAAGCGCGACGTCAGGGTGTCGCGCGTGAACTCCGCGCTAACGGACGGAGACGAATGCCGAAGACGCGAACGATCCTCGTAGACACAGAAAGCTCGATTGCCCTGATCACACGGCATCACAAGGACCGAGTGGCACACATTGGACGCGCTGCTCGAGGCTTAAACCCGCCGGCCTCGCGAGAGGCGTGGGGGTTCGAATCCCTCCCCGGGCACGTCGTGTGGACAGGAAGGAGACGTGACAAGGGGTCAGGCGTCGGCCGCGCTCGACGCCCCGGGCGCAAGAGGCAAGTTCATCGAGCCGATCACGTCGTCCAATAGCTCGCCGTCGCTTTCATTGACGACGTCGATCCGGGCCGACCTCCCGGTTCGAGCGCCGCGCACGGTGATGGACTGTGTCGGTTCCGTCTCGGCTACGGCGGACTCGATGAGTGACGCGAACTCCTGCCGGAACAGCACCGGATCGGCGAGCACGCGCAAGCGAGACATCTCGATGTCGACGATGCGGCCGACAATGAGCGGCTCGACCGCGTCGAGGCAGCCCGAAGCTCTTCAAGGAGGTCGACCGACGTCACTGACATCTCAGCGGCGAAGACTTCCCGGCTGAGCTCGCACGGGTCAGGTCACAGCTTGGCTTTGGCGATGCAGATGGCGAGGTGCGCGTCGAGCACTGATTGGCGAGTGGCGTCCGCTACGCCGGTGTCGGCTTCAGCGGCAGCCTTGGCGCTGTCGCCGGCTTGTTCGAGCTCGATGACCGCCGCCCGTTCGTCATCGGAGTGCGCGGCCTTCTCCGCCTTGGTAGCGAACTCGCTCACTACCGCGATCAACACGGGAGATGCGCCCTGATCGGCACGGACGCAAGCGAATGCACGGTCTGCCTTCACACGAGCGTCGCGCAGCCGCTCTGCGGTGGTCGTCACGAACTGAGCGTACGCCTCGACCCAAGCGCGGGCTACCCCGCCGGAGACCTGCTCTGATCCGCAGCCGATGATCGGGAGTCGCGTCCCCCGGCTCGTGGGCGAGTCGTATGGCGTGCCTCATCTCGAAAACGGTTGACCCACTGCTCAGCGTCGGCTGACGGCACCGCCGTGGCGAAGCGTTCGCGGGCAAAGGCCATGAACTGCGGTGCGAGCTCGACTGGGAGGAGAGCTGGTTCGCGTCGTGTCACCGTCAGGACTGCAGCATCGACTGACAGTGGTGGACGGAACAGTTTGGCCGGAAGACGACGCTCTCGGCGGAACGACCACCACGGAGCCCACGATGCCGCGACAAGATCGATCGGGTCCTTGTCGCCGGCTTGCGCCAGGGCGCGGGCGACCTGCCACTGGACAATGAGGTCGGCGCGGACAAGGCCGCCCGCCGGATGGTCCAGGAGTCGATGGAGAATCGCGGACGTGCGATTGAACGGCGGGTTCGCCAACACGCGGTAGGGACTGGACGGCAGTGGGAACTCCAGAGCATCGCAGTCGAAGACCGTGACGGTGCTGGCGTCCGCGAAGCGCTGCACCAACCGAGATACGAGTGCCGAGTCGACTTCGACCGCGAAGACGTGTGCTCCACAGTTGGCGATTGCTGCGGTGATCCTTCCGGTCCCCGCGCCGAACTCGACAACATGGTCCGAGGCGACGATACCGGCGTCGGCAACGAGACGAGCGGCGAGCGCGGTGCTGGTGAGGAAGTGCTGTGCGAGATTTCTACTTTGCGACCGGCGAGATCGCGATCGCCCGGGCACGGAACACCGTCACCATGCTCATGTGTCTCCTCAGTCGACGTATGCAGCCAGCAGATCAGACGCGACCCACCGACGTCCAGTCGATTTGACGCACGGCTAGTGATGTTGCGCGATCGCCGCTCCGAATCGCTCCCGTATCGTCGACAGCACCGCGTCCCGGAGGACCTGCGGGGACACGTCCCGCAGGGGTGTTGCGGCCCTGACGATCCCCGTACCCCCGCCGGCGCGCTCGACTTCGACGATGCCGTCAGGAAGCGCGCGAATCGAAACGGTCGCCCGGATGCTGCTGCGGTCACCCGCCGAGAAATCGACTGAATGCGAGATCGGCGGCTGCCCGTGCATCGACTCGACCGTGTTCACCGTGACCGACGCGTCGTAGCCGCGCTCGCGGAGCCGCGCCGCGAAGGGCTCGAGGGTGGGAACCACAACGGTCTCCGCCCAGTTGGCGAACGCGGCCGTTTGGGCGTCTCGCTCGATGCGGGCGCGTTCTTGATCCTCAGCCGCCTTCGATTTCGCAGCCTCGACCGCGTCGAGAATGTGGTCGAGCTCATCCAGAGGGTCCGCCACGCCTCCCTCCTTCCTCACACTCGTCCGCAAGCCATGGTAGGGCGGTGGGACGCATTCCCCCGCCGGGGGTTGCCCTCACCCAACCGGGTCGTCGCAGAGAATCCGGGCCGCTTCGAGGCGGACACGAAAGTCGGGGTCGGCGGCGCGGGTCTCGACCGCCCGGCGGCTTGGTTCGACGCCCAGCGTGGCGATGCCCCGCAGCGCTTTCCACCGGACCCAGGCGTCGGAGTCGTCGAGCGCCTGTTCGAGGAGCGGACGCAGCGCCTCGCGACCGGCGCCGACGACCACGTCGACGACGCTGCGCCGCACCGTCCGACTCGGGTCGCCGAGCAGCTGCGCCCATGTCCGCGTGGCAACACCGACTGGAGCGTCAGCCAGCAGGGCGGCGGCGACCTGACGCCGCGCCGCGTGGTCATCGTGCGCTGCCGCCAGGACACGATCGAGGTCCTCAGGTCGGTCGGCCCGAAGGGGACCGAGGTCCGCCCAGGCGCGCTCGAGACGGCGCGCCGGACGGCGTCCCACCTCCTGCTCCGGATCGGAGCCCGCGCGGTCGGAGGCCGTGACCGGGCGGTCGAGTGCGGGTGGTCGGACTCCGCCCTTGTCCGTGAACTCCTCGGCGACCACGCGCAGCATCGGGCTGAGCAGCGACTCCCAATGGCTGGGCCGCGAGATCGTCACCGCCACGAAGTCGGGCCCGACGAGCACGTCTGTCACGTCGTCGAACGCTTGGAAGATCCGAGCGACCCGCGGGTCCGCGTCTGCGGCGGCGGTCGAGCCGTACGCGCGACCAGGCCCGGCGTGGATCGGCGGAGTGGCGAAGCGGATCGTGCGCGGGCTGGGTGTCGCCTCGGGCACCACCAGACCGTCGAACAGCTGGCCCAGCTCCGTGGCCGTGGGATCATCATCGGCCGCCGGTACCGCCGGCTCGTCGCTTGCCACGCGCAGCCGGAACCGGCCGCCTTCCCAGCCCCAGAAGAGCGTCAGACCCGGCTCGAGCTCGTAGTGAGCTGCGTCGTCGGCACCGTATCCGATCGCGTCGGCGAGGGCGTCGTCATCGTCCGGTGTCCACGTCACGTCGGAGAAGAAACGCTTCTGCAGCTGCTTGACGGGCCCGAGGGCCTCGAGCGAGAGCCCCAACCCCGTCACCAACGGCGTGAGCTGCCCGAGGGCCTTCACCGTGAGGCCTCGCGCCACCACCCGGGCGCGCGCCGCGTCGAGCTCCGGGCCGAGGGTCGGCATCGTGGGCGAGGCACGACGATGGGACCGGTCGCCGGCGGGTGCGTCGTCGCTCATCTCCACACCTTTGTCGTCCGCGTATCGTAGGCCCGCCACGAGGAAGTGGTCAGAGCCCGAAGATCGGGCAGTTGTAGGTCCCGCTGCGTTCGGGCGCACGGTCTCCCGGGAGTTGCCGCTTGTCGGCTTCTTCTCACCGGCGCATACTCCGCGCGCGGGGTGCGACGACGGAGCCGGCCGCCGAGCCGGGCGCCGCGGTTGCCCGCTGGCTACGGACCAAGGAGGTCGCCATGCCGACCTACATCACGCTCATCCACTACACGAAGCAAGGCGTCAACACGTTCAAGGAGTTGTCGCAGCGCATCGAAGAGACGAAGACGGCCGGCGAGGCCGTTGGCGCGAAATTGGTTGGCTATTACCTGACGATGGGACAGTACGACGCCGTAGCGATCAGCGAAGCGCCGGACGACCACACGATCGCCAAACTCGCGCTCGCCGCCGGTGCCCGGGGGAACGTCCGGACCGAGACGATGCGGGCGTTCACCGATGAGGAAGCCAGGAGCATCGCCGAGGAGCTGTCCGAATCGTGAGGTGTGCGACATGAGCGAGGTGCGCATCGGGCCCACGTCCGATCTTCCCGCGGGCACGCTCATCGGGGTCGGACACCATGCCGTCGGCAACGCGGACGGGAAGGTGTTCGCGGTGAGTCGCCGCTGTCGGCATCTCGGCGCGAATCTCGCCAACGGCTCGATCGAGAGCGACGGTTGCCTGGTGTGCCCCTGGCACGCCTCGAAGTACGACATCGAAACCGGCCGCATGATACGGGGGCCGCAGGGCAACTACGCGAAGGTGCCAGGCCTCGGCGCGGCGAACAAGGCATTGACGCGCATCTTTCCGCTCCGCCGCGCTGAGGTCGTCGAGCGCGACGGCGTCCTCTTCATGCGTTGAGCCCGTTCGGTCCCGACGAGGAGTGGGACTCGGGGCCGCCAAGGGTCAAGAAACGATGATCGGCTGGCAGCGCGCAGTTGCGCTCGGCGTCACCCTCGCCGACGTTCTGGCGCGAGTCGTAGCGTCGTCGTGATCCACCGCATTTGACCATTGACGACGGGTGTACGTTTCAAGGTGGAGTCCCAAGAAGGCGACTGAAGGCGGTTTCGCAAGAGACCACCTGAAGAAGCTTCCTTGGGGCTTCGTTGTTGGCGACGCGCTGAGTGCCTCTCCTACGCCTTCTGCCGCGGGGACTCGCGCGAGCGGATCTTCCGCATGAGGAATCGGCGCATCGCCCACCTCCATCGTTGCCACTCGGGCGCGCCCCTAATACGCCAGCCACCAGGGGTCCCCCTTCGCAACGGAGGTACACCATGGCAAGCAGACACGACGAGCTCGACACGGCGACGGTCGACGTAGTCGGCAAGGCCACCGAAGCCTTGGAGTACGTCGAACGGGCTCGCGGCGCTCTACGCCTTCCATCTGCTCATCGGACGAGCTGATTTTCTGTTCGAGCAGAGCGCCCTCGGCCTCGCCGCGGCCGGTCGGCACACCGAAGCGGCATCGCTCTGGCGCAATCTTGTCGGTCGCGACGTGATCGAGGGTCGCTGGACGTTCCAAATCGTCGAAGGCTTCGATGACGACTACTACGACGCCGCCCGGGCCGAGCTGGCCGGACTCGAAGCCGCACTCGTCGCGGGCCGCCGTCACGCCCACGAGAAAGAGCTCCGGGAACGTTGCCGGACGCAACGTGCTGCGTACCTGAGCGCCGAGACCGACGAACTTTGAGCCTGCTCTCGACCACGCCAGAGCACCAGCCATCCCGTAACGCCGGATGAGCGGTGGGTGTTCTCAGCGGCTGCTCATCGCTCGAGGCTGCGGGTCGCGGCCAGTGATTCGCCCGGGACGTAAGCGCCACAACCCCTGGACACCAGATCACTTCGAAACCTCAAGACCTCCGAGACGGCATGGCCGAGGTGGCTGCGGTAGTCGACCACGAGCGTGTCGAAAGAGACGCGAATGTCTTCCACCGCGAACTGAAGTTCGGGCTGCTGCTGAAGCCCTGAACTCCAGTATGAGCGAAGCGCCTCCTTGCCTCGCAGTTCGCGTGTGGCTTCCTGAAAGCGATGCACGATGTAGGGCGACTGGAAGACAACGTCGTCGGTGTAGTGGACGAGAACCCGCTCGACGTCATGGGCGTTCCACGCCGACTCCCACTCATCCGCGAACTTCAAGGCGAATTTCAGCGTCCAGCTGCGAGAGGATACGTACCGAGATCGGCCGTGGCGCCGATCATTCAGTCGTACAAACAGACTTCAGTCGCTCAACGGGAGCCGAGCTAAGCGTCGGTGTCCGGCGTGCGGGGCGTCAGCGTGGATTGTTGGTCCATTCGTCCGCCAACCAGAACCTCGGCTCGGTTGTACAACGCGACATCTACCTCCGGCGGTCACTCGAGTGCACTGTGTGCGAGCTCGCGCTCAAGGCTCACGATGGACCCCTCGTCGCGGAAGCGGGGGATTTCTTCGAGGAGATCTGGTCGACGGACCCCGAGGAGTACTACGTGACTCGATATCTCGAAGACCGAGTGGGCGACTACGACTACGGGAAAGATAAGGAACTCCCGATCCACGCCCGAACGCGTCGCGTGGAACGTGCGACCGCGGCGCGACGCGCTCACGCCTTGCTAACGGGCTGTGCGCGCCCGGCAGGATTCGAGTTGTCCCCGTGGACAACGACCGCGCGAAAGACCTGATCAGAGCACACGTCACAGACGGAGCTACGCGCGTTGGACGCCCAAGCCGAGGCTTAAACCCGCCGGCCCCGTGAGGGGCGTGGGGGTTCGAATCCCTCCCCGGGCACCGCGTGACGCGCCCGCGGCCACCAGCACCATGTCGGTCGCGAACCCGAGGAACAACCCGAGCAGCACGCCCCACGTCGCGAGCTCCTTGTGGCCGAGCTTCTTGCCGACGCCGATGAGCTCGATGACGACGTAGAGGATCGAGCCGGCGGCGAGACCGAGGAACGCGGTGAACAGCCAGTCGTTCACCCACGTCTGGCCGACGATGGTGCCGACGAACGTCGGTCCGCCGCCGATGAGACCCATGACGCCGAGGAACGCCCACGATGGTCGTTCGTCCTCGGCCGCGAGCGGAGCGACGATCCCGAAGCCTTCGGTCGCGTTGTGGAGGCCGAAGCCGATGATGAGGAGCAGCGCAAGCGTGATCTCACCCGACGCCGCCGATTGTCCGATCGCGAGGCCCTCGGAGAAGTTGTGGAAGCCGATGCCCAGCGCGATGAAGAACGCGAGGCGCTGGGGCTCGTCGAGCCGGCAGATCACCGCGGTGCCACGCGCCGGACGTGTCAACATGGCCGCGCCCGGGCCCTGCGGACGAGGAGGCGGCGCCGTGGCCCGGCCGCGTGTCCAGCGGTCGTAGTACACGAGGCTCAGCAGTCCGACGCCGAGGCAGACGGTCAGGAGGGTGCTGAACCCGACGACGCGCCACCACGATCCGTCGTGCTTGGTGGCGTCGATGATCGACGCCTCCACCGGTTCGATGCCGGCCGACAGCACGTCCCAGAGGAGGAAGAGGAGGATCCCGACGGCTGTCGAGTTGAGGAAGGCCCGGAGTCCGGGCACGGGATCGCGCAAGCGCCCGAGCGGCAGCCCGAGAAAGATGGTGAAGCCGGCGATCGCGCCGAGCAGGACGACTTCCCAGTCGCTCACGCGACCTCCAAAGGGAAAGGGAAGCGTTACCTTACTAAATCGGGTTGGGGGGTTTTCGAACCCGCTCCCTCACGATCCGGTGTGGAGCCGCTCGAGCTCGCGGAGCTCTGCGCGCGAGATCTCGGGCAGACCGAGTGCGGCGCGCCGGTGGTTGATCTCGTTGATCTCGGTGCGTTGCGTCCTCGACATCGCCGCCGCGAACTTCCGCACCCCGGAGTGCTCGCCGTGCTCCGCCGCGTAGGCGGCCATCGCCGAGCCCGCGGCGTGGTGGCGGATCATGAGGCGGGTGAACTCGTCGTCGGCGGCGAGTCCGGTGGCGGCCTCGAGCCGGGCCGATTCGGCCTCGGTCGGCATGCCCGGCATGTCGGAGGGCCGCACCGGATGGCCCATCCAGTCCATGGCCACGTCGTCGGAGGTCTCCGGGGGCGCGCCCGCACGGTTGAGGTAGCTGTTCATGGCGCCGATCTCCTGCGCCTGGCTGACCACGATCTCGCGGGCGAAATGGCCGACCAGGGGATCGTGCTCCCGGGCGAGGTAGGCGAAGCTCAGCGCGATCGCGCCGTTGTGGTGGGCCTCCATGTCGGAGAGGAAGCCGACGTCGACATCGCTGAACGGTTCGTCGTCCGATCGGTTCAACCACCATCCGGCGACGCCGGCCAGGAAGCACAGCGCGACGACCAGGGCGACGACCTGCCAGGTCTCGGGGCCTCGTGACCGCCGGTCCTCGGGCGCGCGCTCGTCCACCTCGCGCGCCTCGGCCATCACCGCTGCATCATCGCGCGGGCGACGGCCGGGCTCGGTCGGCTAGACCCTGGGCGTGCGCATCGGCGTGTTCTTCCCCACCAAGGGGCACGGCCGGCTCGACGAGACCGTCGAGCGCATCACCGCGGTCGCCGACCGGGGGTTCTCGTCGGTGTGGTTGCCGCAGAGCAGCGGCTTCGACGCGCTGACGGTGCTCGCGCTCGTCGGGCGTGACACGAGCGGCGTCGAGCTGGGCACGTCGGTCGTCCCCACCTACCCGCGCCATCCACTCGCGCTCGCAGCGCAGGCGCTCACTGCCAACGCCGCCACCGGCTCGCGGTTGCTGCTCGGCATCGGGCTGTCGCACCGGATGGCTGTCGAGGACGCGTGGGGGTACTCGTACGACCGGCCCGCGAGTCACATGCGCGAGTACCTCGACGCGTTGATGCCCGCACTGCACGAGCGTGTGGTCGACGTCTCCGGCGCCACCATCACGGCACGCAGTCGCCTCACCATCGCAGGGGCCGACGCGCCGACGGTGCTGCTCGCCGCGCTCCAGCCCCGGATGCTCGACCTCGCCGGTCGTGTGGCGGACGGCACCATCACGTGGTGCACCGGCCCGGTCGTGCTCGAGCGTCAGATCGTCCCACTCCTGGGTGCGGCCGCCCGCGACGCCGGCCGCACCGCGCCTCGCGTCGTGGTGGCGCTGCCCACGATCGTCACCGACGACGAATCCGACGGCCGGGCCCGGGCCGGCGAGCAGCTCCTCGGGTACGGCAACATCCCCGCGTACCGCGCGGTGCTGGATCTCGAGGGCGCCGCGGGGCCCGCCGACGTGTCGGTGGTCGGCGACGAGCGGTCGGTGACCACGCAGTTGCAGCGACTCGCCGGGATCGGCGCCACCGACTTCGTCGCCATCCCCGCGGGCAGCGAGGCCGACCGGCGGCGGACGCTCGACCACCTGGTGACGCTGATCGACTGAGCTACTCGACGCGCAACGCCTCGGCGGGACGGATGCGACTGGCCACGTGCGCAGGGCCGGCCGCCAGTGCGTTGGCGAGCAGGATCGCGACCGAGGCGACGAGCACCACCGCCAGGGCGGCCAGCGGCGGCACGTACGCGATGGGGAAGTCGTCGGCGAGCCACCGCCACGCCAACCGACCGGTGGCGATGCCGAGGGGCACGCCCACTACGACCCCGACGATCGCCAGCAGCGTGGCCTGCCACGCGATCGCGCCGCGGGTCTGGCGGCGCGTGAAGCCGATCGATCGCAGCACCGCCAGGTCGTGCCGCCGTCGCCGGACGGTGGTGACCAGCGTGTGCGCGACGGTCGCGCACGCCAGCAGGGCGAAGAAGCCGGCGAGCGCAAGGGGCAGGTCCTCGATGCGGCCGAGGTCGGTGACCGCCACGGGCAGCGTCGCCGGCTCCCCGAAGACGTCGCTGCCGCCGATGCGGCCCAGTCGGGCCTCGGCGGCCGGTACGTCGACGCCCGGGCGCCAGCGTACGAGGAGGTAGTCCTCGGCGTCGGTCCCGCTGACGATCGGGCCGGTACCGGTGAGGCCCCGGCTGGTCATCCATCCACTCTGGTCGTAGTCGGTGTGGGACGTGATGGGGAGCAGCGCCTCGCCGACGACGACCGCGGTCCTGCTGCCGTCGCCGACCCGGACCCGGTCGCCGATCGACACGCCCAGGTCGTTCATCGTCGTGGGCGCGAACGCGATCTCGCCGGGCCCACGCGGGCGGTGACCGCTGAGCACGACGAACGAGATGCGACCGCGCACGTCGCGGGTGCCGAAGATCGGAACCGAGTGCCCGTTGATCGGCACCGCTCGGTGCCAGGTCGCGTGGAGCGCGGCGGCCACGTCGCGGTCCCGGGCCGCGGCGCGGACGACGGGACCGGGCACGGCGCCCTCGGCCGCCAGCGCGAAGTTCCACACCACCCCGGAGCGGCGCGGTTCGCTCACCGCGTCCTGGAGGCCGGCCCGGAACGTGAGGCATCCGACCACCCCCAGCACACCGGCGATGGCGCCGATCATGGCCGAGCGCACCGGGACCGCCCGTCGCCCGCGGCCGGGTTCACCGGCCAGGCGGGCGCCGATCATGAGCGCGGGCCGGGCGCTCATCGGGGCGGCGAGGCGGTCCATCCGCGACGGTGTCGGCCGCGGGGCTTCGCGACGGGAGGCCCGCCACCAGGCGGCGGCGGTCGCGACCGCGACGATGGCCACCACCACCGCCGCGGCACCCAGGCCGAGCACGAACCAGTCGGCGTGCGTACCGAGGTCGATGTCCCACTGTCGTGCGACGCCGACGGGGAAGCGGCTCGACAAGAGGACCGCGACGGTCACCGTGCTCACGACCGCGACGATCGCGGTCAGGACCGATGGGAGCGCGAGGGCGACGACGGCGAGGCGGCGGTCGGCGCCGATGGCCCGCCAGGTCGGCAGGTCCGCGGCACTCGCCGACACCGTGCGCACGAGGGCCTGGCCCACGAGCACGCCGCCACCGAGGAGCGCGACGAGCGCGAACAGCAGCAGCCCGTCCTCCTCGAACGCGGTGACGTTCTCCGCCTTGCGCACCCCGAAGAGATCGGCCGCGCCCTCGACGTTCACCGGATGCCCGGCGATGCGCGCGACCTCCCGCGAGAACCGGGGGATCTGCGCCTCACCGCCGCGCAGCTCGGCGAAGAGGTTCTCGATCGGGGCGATCTTCGCGCCGTACTTCTCGTAGAGCGCGCTCGACGGCACCCAGCTCTCGTCGCTCGACACCGACTTGGAGATGCCGACGACCGTCATGCGCTGGCGGAACGGTGTGAACCCACCGGGTGGCGCGATCGAGAACGGCGTCTGGGCGATGTCACGCGCCGTCTGACCGACGACCATCGTCGATCCGATGTCGAGTCCGTAGCGGCGTCGGAGGTTCTCGTCGACCACGACCTCGTCGGCGCGTTGCGCGTCGGGCAGGCGTCCCGCCACCAAGTAGCCGACCAGGGCTCGGTTGGACGCCGGCGTCACCGGGAACAGCGTGCTCTCCACGCCGGCGGGGTCGAGCACCCGCGTCGGCACCGCCACGACGAACGGGTACACCTCGCTGACGCCGGGCAGCGCCGCGACCTGCTCGACCTGTGACGGTCCGAACGCCGGGTCGTTGGGCAACGCGGCCGCGGTCGGGAGGCGCGACGCGGCGACGAGCTCGGGCACCGCGTTCGCCGTGCGGCGGGCACCGGCGAACCCGGCCGCGGCCACGCCCACGGTCACGCCGGCCAGGAGCCCGAGCAGCAGCCACGCCCGCCAGCGCGCCCGCAGCTCGGCCCGGGCCCACATCACGGCCGCGGTCATGCGCGTCGCCTGCCGTCCACACCCTCAGCCAATCACCCCTCAGGTTGGGCGGAAAGGGGGGAGGCCCCACCCGGGCCGGGGAAGCCTGCCCCGTGCGTCCCGCGGCCGTTCCTGCGCGCACCGTTGACCTACGGTCCGGGAGTGAGCGACGCGTGGCCACTGGTCGGGACGACGGTCGTCGACCTCTCGACCGGGCTCGCGGGGGCGTACTGCACCAAGCTGTTGGCCGACGGCGGGGCCGACATCGTCAAGGTCGAGGATCCCACCGGCGATCCGCTGCGCCGCTTCTCCGAGAGCGGCTCGTCGATCCCTGACGGCGACGACGGCGCGTTCTTCCGATTCCTCTCCACCTCGAAGGACAGCGTCGTGGCCGATGCGGACGACGCGTGGGACGTCGACCTCGTCCACGCGCTGCTCGCCGACGCCGACGTCGTGGTCTGGTCGAGCGGGACGACGATCGCCGACGACGCGCGCTTCGCGCCCGTGGCACTGCACGCCGCGCACCCCGGGCTCGTCGTCACCGCGGTGAGCCCGTTCGGCCTCGACGGCCCGTGGCGGGACCGGCCGACGACCGACTTCACGCGTCAGGCGCTGTGCGGCGGGCACGTGCAACGCGGGACGCCCGACCGGCCCCCGCTGCTGCTCGGCGGTCGCCCCGGCGACTGGGCGGCGGGAACGTACGCGGCCATCGGTGCCCTGGCCGCGCTGCGGCGCGTCCGCGCCTGCGGCGTCGGTGACCTGGTCGACGTGACCGCCCTCGACGCGCTGATGTTCAGCCAGCCGCTGTTCCCGGTCACCTGGTACGAGCTCGCCGGCGTGCCCTTCCGTCCGGTGCGGTCGTCGCAGCTGCCGAACCTTCACCCGACGCGTGACGGCTACATCGCGCTCCAGACCACGACCGGTCAGCAGTGGCTCGACTTCTGCACCATGATCGGTCGCGACGACTGGTACGACGACGAACGCCTCGCCCGCGGCACGTACCGCACGTTGCACCGGGCCGAGATCGAATCGGTGATCGAGGCGTGGACGTCGGTCCGGACCACCGCCGAGATCGTCGAGCTCGCGACGATGATGCGCGTCCCCGTGGCCGAGGTGGGCAATGGCGCGACGTTGCCGCGCTTCGCCCACCTCGTCGACGGAGGCTGGTTTACCCAGAACCCGGCCGGCTTCGTGCAACCGTCGGTGCCGTACCGCCTCGGTGGGGGCGCGGTGCCGCGCCCGTTCACCGCCGCGCCGACCGTCGGGCGCGACACCGACCGGTACCGCGAGCGCACCGAGTCGACTCGGCCACCGCGCCGCCACCGTGCACCGACCGGCGACGAGCCACCGCTGCCGCTGGCCGGGATCCGCATCGTCGACCTCACCGCGTTCTGGGCAGGCCCGATCATCGGGTACGCGTGCGCGGTGCTCGGCGCCGAGGTGATCCACATCGAGTCGACGCGGCACCCCGACGGCATCCGCCTCAACGGCACCCGGCCGATGACCGAACCGCAGTGGTGGGAGTGGTGCCCGATGTTCCAGGGCGCCAACACCAACAAGCTCGACCTCGCCCTGGAGCTCGACACCGCGCGTGGTCGCGAGCTGTTGCTCGAGCTCGTCGAACGCAGTGACGTGCTCCTCGACAACTTCAGCCCCCGCGTGCTGGAGCAGCTCGACCTCGATCAGGACGTGCTGCTCGCCCGCAACCCGCAGCTGGTCGTGCTGCGCGCGCCGGCGTACGGGATCACCGGGCCGTGGCGGGAGCGACTGGCGTACGCGCCGACCATCGAGGCCCAGGCCGGCATCGCCTGGGTGAGCGGGTTCACCGACCGCGGGCCCGAGCCCCCCTCGGGGGTCGCCGACGCGATGGGCGGTGCGCACGCCACCGTCGCCCTCCTGCTCGCGCTGGCGTACCGTGATCGCACCGGCCGCGGCATGTTCCTCGAATGCCCGATGGTGGGCTCGTCGCTCAACCTCGCCGCCGAGCTCATCGTCGAGCACTCGGCGTACGGCCGGCTCCTCGAGCGCCGGGGGAACCGCAGCGCGACCTCTGTCCCGCAGGGCGTCTACCGCACCGCGGACACCGAGCCGGACGGCAGGCGCGACCGCTGGGTCGCGATCTCGGTGGCGGACGACGAGCAGTGGATCGCGTTGGCGGACACGATTGGCACGCCGGGGTGGCGATCCGATCCCGCGCTCGCCACCGTCGACGGGCGGCGCGCCGTCGAAGACGAGCTCGACGCGACCATCGCCGCGTGGTGTGCTTCACGCGTCGACGCGGGAGATCGTCGACGCCCTGTCCGGCGCCGGCGTTCCCGCCGAGCCGGTGGTGCCCGCGCACGAGCACCACCGGTCGGAGCAGGTGGTGTGGCGTCGCCTGTTCGAACCGGTCGAGCACCCGGTCACCGGGACCGCCGACTTCATCGGGGCGCCGTTCCGCCACGCCACCGGACCGCACGTCCACAACCGCCGCCACGCACCGCTGCTCGGTGAGCACAATCGCGACGTGCTCTCCCGGATCCTGGGGCTCTCCGACGCCGAGGTCGACGCGCTCGAAGCCGACGGGGTGATCGGCGATGTCGTCATCGGGGGTCTGCTCCACTGACCCGGTGGTCTGCCGACTCAGCCGACGTCGACCCCGTCGCGCTCGATGAGCGCGGCGAGCTCGCGCTTGCGGACCTTCATCGACGGGGTCATGGGTACGTCGGCGAACGACTCGAGCACCGCGATCCGGCGCGGCAGCTTGTAGCTCGACAGCTCCGACCGAACCCTCGTGCGCAACGCTGACGGGTCGAGCACGGCGCCGTCGGCCGGCACCACTGCGGCGGCGACGACCTGTCCGCGGCGCTCGTCGGCGATACCGACCACCGCCGCGAACGCGACGTCGTCGAGCCCGGACAGGGCACGCTCGACTTCCGCCGGCGCGACGTTCGCCCCCGAGGTCTTGATCATGTCGCCGAGGCGTCCGACGAAGTGGATGCGGTCGCCCTCGACCTCTCCTTCGTCGTGGGTCCGGTAGAAGCCGTTGTCGTCGAAGACCTCGCCCCGGGCGACCTTGTGCAATCGGCTCGCTACGCTCGGTCCGCGCACGATGATCTCGCCGCGTTCGCCGTCGCCGACGTCGGCCCCGTCGGCGTCGACGACCCGGACCTCGAACCCAGGCTGGAAGAAGTCGAGGGGCGCCGCGATCGGGGAACGCTCGGCCGTCGCCTCGTTGCCCCACGCGTACATGCCGAACGTCTCGGTCATGCCGAGCGACGGCGGCGCGACCATCCCGACCACGACCTCGTCGAGCTCGTCGCTGGGCGACGGGTTACCGATCGCACGGGGCGCGGCGAAGGTCGATCGGTCGGTGCACAGCACGACGCCCCCGGTCTCGAGCGCCGAGAGCAGGTGCATGACGAGCCCGCCCACCCAGAAGAACGGCATCGTCGCCTGCTCGACCGTCCGCTCGTCGAACCCCATCATGGCCCGGAGGTAGTGCACCTTGGTCATGACCGAGCCGTGGGTGTGCACGACCCCCTTGGGGTCGGCGCTCTGCCCCGACGTGTAGATCGCGATCACCTCGTCGTCGACGTGCACCTCGCGCTCGGCGGCCACCAGCAGCGCTTCGCTCGCGAGCGGGGGTGAGGCCGTGAGCCAGCGTTCCTCGTGTGCCCACCTCGGCACGGTCTCCGCGCCGAGGAGTGCGACCCAGCGCAGGTAGGGCGCCAGTTCGAGTTGGAGCTCCGCCGACGGCGCTTCCGCGAGAGGGAACGCACGTTCCAGGTGGTCGACGAAGTCGGTACCGAGGAACTCGGGCTGCGCGAGCACCGCGTGGAGGTCGGCGTGACGCACGATGCGCCCGAGCTCCGACGGCGACGAGAACGTGCTGATGGGGACGCAGCGCGCGCCGATCCGGCTGATCGCCGCCCAGCCCACCGCGAACTCCGGACCGTTCCCCATCCAGAGACCCACGCTGGCACCCTTGCCGGCTCCGCGCGTGAGCAGTCCCCGGCCCAGGAGCGCGGAGCGTCGGTCGAGCGCGGTGTAGGTCAGCTCATCGTCGTCGAGGACGACCGCCCGTCGGGATCCGTAGGCTGCGGCGAGCGCGGGGATGAACTCCGCGACGGTGCGGGCGTCCTGAGGCGACGGCAGCACGGTCAGCTCCGGAGCCCGCCGATGGGGGGATGCACGTGGACGCAGCCGACACGATGAGCGACGAGTGGGCGATCGGTGTCACGCTGGCGAGATACTGCCGCGCCGTCGACGACCACCGCTTCGATCAGCTGGCCGAGATCTTCACCACCGACGCGCGACTGCACACGATGGGTCGCACGCTCGCCGGTCACGACGAGATCCTCGCGTTCTTCGGTCCGATGTCCGCGACGCGGCCCGACCGGCCGGCCACCGCGGACGCGCTCTCGAACGTGCTCGTCGAGCTCGACGGCGACACCGCGTCGGTGGAGTCCGACTGGATGATGCTCGCCCGCAACGACACCGGAGCCACCAGGATCGCACTGGCCGGGCGGTACCGCGACCGGATGGCACGCGACGGCTCCACGTGGCGGATCGCGGATCGGGAGGTCGTCGCCCTCGCCCGCCCGCGTCCCGTCGACGATGCGGTCAAGGAGTGACGCCCTGGGCGACGAGCTGCCAGAGCTGCACGCCGGTCGGTCGGGCCGCCGTGGTGTTGCCGGCGATGGTGAGCTCGGTGAGGTTGCGGACCGACAGCAGCACGAAGCCGGCGAGCAGGTCGGGGTCGACGTCGGTACGGATGGCGCCGTCGTCGACCGCGGCACGGAGCAGCTCGTAGGCGAGCACACGGAGCGGGCGGTACGCATTCCACGCCTTCGCCGGCGCCGCGAGATCGAGGTGCACCGAGAACTCGGTGAACGCGTGCCCCGAGGCGAGGACCGGTTGGCGGCTCTCGGTGGCGAGCTCGTAGTAGCCGACGACGAAGGCCCGGAGCCGGTCGATGGGCCGCGTCTCGCGGTCGACGCGCTCGCGGAGCTCGGCGACGCCGCGCTCGAGGGACTCCTCCAGCACCGCCTCCACCAGCGTGTCCTTGCTCTCGAAGAGCTGGTAGAACGCGTGCAACGAGAGGCCGGTGCGGTCGACGATCTCCTGCACGGTGAACTCGAGGCTGTTGCGCTCGGCGACGAGGTCGAGGGTCGCGTCGATCAGCAGCGACGTGCGCTCCTCCGCACGCGACCGCGCCTTCTGGATCGATCGCTCGACTGCGAGGTCGCGCCGCCTCTGCGCCGTGTCACTCGGGCTCATGGCACCGGGACCGGCTCGCTCACGCGCTGCGAGAAGCCGAACAGTCGCGCCGCGTTGTCGAACACGATGGCGCGGGCGTCGGCGTCGTCGACGTTCACGAGGAGCCGGTCGAGGATCGCGTTCGAGTCGGGGTACGTGCTCTCGGGATGCGGGTAGTCGTTGCCCCAGAGGAGGCAGTCGGTGCCGGTGAGCGGGATGTTGTGCAGCGCGACCGGGTCCTCCTGGAAGGTGGCGTGGACCTGGCCGCGCAGGTAGTGGCTCGGCAGCTCGGCCAGGATGGGCTTGGTCCAGCCGTTCTTCTGGTGCGCGAGGTAGTACTCGTCGAGCGTCGACATCGTCCACGCCATCCAGCCCGCGTTCACCTCGACCATCACGACGTGGAGATCGGGGTAGCGCTCGAGCACGCCGCTGCAACTGAGCAACGCGGCCGCGCGTGGCGCCATCGACTGCGTGGACAGGAGGTTGGCGGTGGGGGAGCCCCAGCCGCGGTAGAAGATCATGTCGTGGCCACTGCCCTGGTGCATGACCGCGGGGATGCCCGTCTCCTGGATCGCGGCCCACAGTGGTTCCCACCCCGGTTGGTTCCACTCGGGTGTCCCCACGAGGGGCAGGAGCAACCCACCCACCGACGGGTTCCGGGTGACGCGACGCACCTCGTCGATCGCCATGTCGACGTCCCACGTCGGGATCATCGCCGCGAGCCGGATGCGCTCGATCCCACTGAGCCGTTCGAGGATCCAGTCGTTGTAGACGGCGCACGCGGCGCGCCCGACCGTCGGGTCCTGGATGTTCCACGCGTAGAGACCGATGGTGGGGTAGATGATCTCGGCGTTCACGCCGTCGGTGCGCATCATCTCGAGCCGGACGTCGGGTGCCGCCGCTGCGACGCGTGCCGTCTCGTTGGCGCACGCCTCCTCGGCCGAGACGTCGGACCAGCCGAGCGGGCTGTCGTCGATCACCAGGCTCCAGCCGCCGTCGGCCTCGGCCTGGATCCGCCGGGGCGCCCGGTCGCGGAGGTCGGCGTCCATCCGCTCGAACCACAGGTCGTGGGGCTCGTCGATGTGGGAGTCGGACGAGATCTTCGACAGCTCGGCGGCGATCATGGGACGCTCCTCGGCATGCACCTCTGGGAAAACAGAGTATCATTCTGACCGTGGATGTCCACTCGCTGCGCCGCCAGGACTTCTCGTTGTCGGTCGAGCAGCAGGCGCTGCACGACGCCTTCGCCACGCTGTTCGAGAAGGAGAGCCCATCCGCCCGGGTGCGAGCGGCCGAGCCGTCGGGCTTCGATCCCGACCTCTGGCGCACGGTGCTCGCCGCGGGTGCGATCGGTATGGGCGTTCCCGAGGACCGCGGCGGTGATGGCGCCGACCTGGTCGACCTGGTGCTGGTGGCCGAGCAGCTCGGGCGGCGGCTCGGGCCGGTGCCGCTCGTCGAGGGCGTGGTGGCGGCGCGGCTCCTGGCCGCGAGCGACGCGCCGGCACCGATGGTCGACGCGGTCACGGGCGGCGAGTCGACGGCCACGCTGGCGCTGCACGCGACCGCGGCGGGCGTGCGGCAGCTGGTCCCGGCCGGCGCAGTCGCCGACCTCGTCGTCGGACTCGACGCCGGCGCGCTGGTCGCGGTGCAGAGCGACGACCGCCCGGCGCTCGTCGCGAACACGGCGAGCGCGCCATTCGCGTGGCGCACGCTCACCGATCCCGGGGGCACGCGGACCGTGCTCGCCGAAGGCGCTCGCGCTGGAAGCGCTGTTCGCGGGCGCGGTCCTGGAGTGGAAGCTCCTGATGGCAGCGGTGCAGACCGGTGTCGGGCAGGGTGCCCTCGATCTCGCGATCGAGTACGCCAACGAACGGCGCGCGTTCGGTGTGCCGATCGGCACGTTCCAGGCCATCTCGCACTCGATCGTCGACGTTGCGATCGGCGTGCAGGGGAGTCGTCGCCTGCACCGACGGGCGGCGTGGTTCGCCGACCACGAACCGGGTGAAGCCACGGCCCAGATCCTGATCGCCTACCTCTACGCGCGCGACGTGGCGAACCGCGCCGCGACCACGGGCATCCACGTGCAGGGCGGCTTCGGCTTCACGCTCGAATCCGACCTGCAGCTGTACTTCCGCCGGGCGAAGGGGTGGACCCTCGCGAGCGGCGACCCGTACGACGACCTCCGCGTGCTCGGCGCGGAGCTGTACGCACCGAGCGCCTGAGCAGGAGCCGCGCCACGCCATGGACTTCAGCCGCATCGACCTCGACGACGAGCGCTCGGCGTTCTGGACCGACGAGGTCCGTCCGTTCATGGACGAGCACCTGCCCGACGACCTCCTCGCCCGCGAGCGGGTCGAGGGCAACGGGTTCGTTCCCGAGTACCAGCGCGCGCTGGCGTGCCGGGGCTGGCTGGAATCGTGGCTGGGCGCGGACGACGCGCCGTCCCTGGATCCGGTGCGCGCCGCCATCGTGCGGGCCGAGGAGTACGACCGCGTCGGTCCGCTGTTCCCGGTGGCGGGCTCCCACTCGCTGGTGATGGGGGTCGTGCGGCAGTTCGGGAGCGACGCGTTGCGAGCCGAGATCGAGGCGGGCGTGTCCCGCGGCGAGATCCAGGCGTGCCTCGGCTACACCGAGCCGGATTGTGGATCCGACGCCGCGGCCATCCGCACCCGCGCGGTGCGTGACGGCGACGAATGGCTGATCACCGGCCAGAAGATGTTCTCGACCGGCGCGCACCGGTGCCAGTACGTGATGGTGACCGCCCGGACGAACCCCGACGTGGCGAAGCACCAGGGGATCACGATGTTCCTGGTGCCGCTCGGGATCCCCGGCGTCGAGGTGCGCGGCATCGGGACGCTCGGCGGGGAACGGACCAACTTCGTCCACCTCGACGACGTCCGGGTGCCCGACTCGCACCGCCTCGGACCGGTCGACCAGGGGTGGCTGATCGCGTCGGGCGCGCTCGCGGCCGAGCACGGCATGGACGACGCCCACGGCGCGGCCCCCGCGTCCGCGCCCTCGGACGCCGATCTCCTCAGCGTGCTCGACGCGACCACGGGCTGGATGGGCGTGTTCGGCGTCGCGCTCGACGCCGCCGTCGAATGGGCGCGCACCACCGACGGGCCCGACGGTGCGCCGGTCATCGACCATCCATCGGTGCAGGTGCGGCTCGCCCGCGTCGCGCTCGACTGGGAGGTCGCGGAGGTCACGCCCAATCCCCACCGGCGCGTGATCGCCTCCGAACTGTTCATCCGCGACGTCGCCGACCTGGTCGACCTCGTGGGCGCGGCCGGGGTCATTCCCGAAGGTGAGGACGGCACGGTGGCGCACGGCACCCTCGAGTGGGCCCACCGGTTCGCGGAGGGCACCGCGATCTACGGCGGCACCACCGACATCCAGCGCAACCTCATCGCCGAGCACGTGCTCGGTCTGCCCCGGCACCGGGGTGTCGCGCGGCGGTAGCCCGTCGGAGGTTTGGCGATGCGGGTGTGGGGTCATACCCGTGACATGGCTCGATACACCGGGACGGTCCCCACCACGTGGTCGCCCGACGAGCTCTTCGCCTACATGGCCGACGTGCGCAACTTCGCCGAGTGGGATCCGGGGACCCGCCGGGTCGCCCAGGTGGTCGGCGACGGTCCGGGGCCCGACGCCGAGTACCGCGTCGAGGTCGATGCCGGAGGCCGTACGATCGAGCTGCCGTACACGGTGCAGGTGTACGACGCGCCGCGACGCATCGTGCTCGAAGGTTCGACGCGCGTGTTCGAGCTGCACGACGAGATCACCGTCTCGGCCGTGCGCGCGGGTGCCGCGGTGACCTACGACGCCCGGGTCGAGCTCCGCGGGGTGTTGCGCGTGCTCGACCCGCTCCTGGCGCGCTCGTTCCGCAAGAACGGCGACCGCGTGGCGCGTGGGCTGCGTTCCGTCCTCGCGCAACGCGTGCCCGGTGCCGTTTGACGCGGTCGGGATTTGACGACTGCACCGGCAGCTTCCACACTCCCGCGATGGAACCGCAGGGAGTAGCCGTCGTCACCGGCGCGAGCCGCGGCATCGGCCGCGCGATCGCCGTCGATCTCGCGCAGGCGGGGTTCGACGTCATCGCGACCATGCGCGATCCGAAGGCCGGCAAGGGCCTCGCCGACGAAGTCGGGGAGACGAGCGGTTCGATCACGGCGCAGCGCCTCGACGTCACCGATCCGGCCGGCATCGAGCTCCCGCCCGGCCTCCGCGTCCTGGTGAACAACGCCGGCATCGAGCGTGACTACCTGCCGCTCGAGCACACGCCGGCCGAGCACTGGCGCGACGTGTTCGAGACCAACGTGTTCGGGCTCGTCGAGGTCACGAAGCGCGCGGTGCCGATCCTGCGTGCCAACGGCGGCGGGGTGATCTGCAACATCACGTCGTCGTCGATCCTCGTCCCCGTGTCCTTCTATTCCGTGTACCGCGCGTCGAAGGCGGCGGTCAGTGCGCTCGACGACACGCTGCGGGTCGAGTTGGCGCCGTTCGGGATCCGCGTCGTGGAGATCATGCCCGGCCCGGTCGAGAGCGACATGCTGTTCGACTCCGAACGCATCGCCGAGGCGGCGCAGTACGACGAGTACCGGGCGATGGCGGAGGCCGCGTACGAGGGCCGGATGCAGATCACCGACCAGTACACGCCGGCGCCCGATGCCGCCGCCGCCATCCGCGCCGCGATCCTCGACGACGACGGACCGATGCGGTACGGCTGCGAGCCGATGTCGGTCGGCGTCCTCGAGATGTGGCGCGCGTCCTCCGACGAGCAGGTGCACGCCGCCATCACCGGACAGTCCTGACGGGAGCCGAGGCCATGACCGAACGCATCATCTCCGCCGATTCGCACCTCGAGCTCAAGCCCGAGAAGATCCTCGCCCACCTGCCGCGCCAACACCACGAGGCGTTCCAGGATGCGCTGACCGCGATGCACCGGCGCATCCTCGAGGGCAAGCCCCAGAAGCAGTTGAAGAACAAGACCGGCGGCGCCGCGCCGGTGGTCGGGTTGCCCACCGAGAAGCCGTGGGAGGCCGCGGGTCGCCCGGGCGCGTACGACCCGCACGCGCGACTCGCCGACATGGACATCGACCAGGTCGATGCCGAAGTCCTCTACGCGAGCGCGACCGGCGGTGCCGAGCTCTACGACATGGACGCGGACGCGTGCCTGGCGTCGTTCCAGGCGACGAACGACGCCGCGATCGAGTTCGCGTCGGTGGATCGCTTGCGGCTGGTCCCCGTCTACATCCTCCCGCTGCACGACATCGAGTGCGCGTTGAAAGAGGTGCAGCGCATCGCCAACGAAGGCGCACGCGCGGTGCAACTGCCGCTGTACCCGTCCGACATCGAGCTCGCGCCCTACTGGGACGACGTGTACGACCCGCTGTGGTCGGCGATCGAGGACCTCGGCATCCCGATCAGCCAGCACACCGGGGCCAACGAGTACCTGTTCGAGCTGATGGACCGCGACCCCACGCCGGCGAAGGGGATCTTCCAGTCGTTGCCGTCGATGTACATGGCCGAGGCCATGGCGAGCTGGTTGCTCCCGGGCGTGTTCGTGCGCCACCCCCGCTTGCAGGTCGGCTTCGTCGAGGCGGGCCTCGGCTGGCTCCCGTATTACCTCACCCGGCTCGATCGCATGGCCGACCGCCACGGGTGGGAGCAGCTCGGCATGAACCTGCCCGAGCGGCCGAGCCACTACTGGCGCGAGAACATGTTCGCCACCTTCGAAGAGGACGAGTTCGGCATCGAGAACCGCGAGCGCATCGGGGTCGAGAACCTGTTGTGGGCGACCGACTACCCGCACCCCGACAGCACGTGGCCGGAGTCGCAGCAGGTGATCCACACGCACTTCGACGACGTGCCGGCCGACGAGATGCGCCTCATGGTCGGCGGCAACGCGGCGCGCATCTACCGGCTGTAGTCGTTCCAGCGGAGGAACTTGGCGGCCGGCTCTCGTGGCGTGACCGCGAAGTCGGTGCCCTGCGTGTACGCGATCGGGAACAGCCCGACCTGCATCCACTCGTCGAACGGGATGCCGAGCAGCTCGGCCATCTCCCGTTCCTTGACCAGGGTGAGCGTGGTCCACGCGGAGCCGAGGCCGCGCGAGCGCAGCGCCAGCATGAACGACCAGAGCGTCGGGATCACCGAGCCCCACCGGCTCGACTGCCAGAACACCGAGGTGCGGTCGGCCTGCGCGCCCGCGCCGAGGCCGTCGGTGCGACCGGCGACGATGGGCACGCACAGCACCGGCACCTCGTGCAGGTGGTCGCGGAGGTGGAACACGCTGCGGGCGATGCGCTGCTGGCGCTCGGTCGTCCGGTCGACGTTGTCCTCCGGCGCCGCGGTGCGCGGCCGGTCCACGAACTCCTGCATCGCGGTGCGGTAGAGCTCGGCGATGGCGAGCTTGCGGTCGTCGTCGTCGATGCAGAGGAACGTGTAGGGCTGGGTGTTCGAGCCGCTCGGTGCGTGCACCGCGACGTCGAGGCACTGCTCGACGACCTCGCGGGGGACCGGTCGCTCGAGGTCGAGGCGCAGCCGGACCGACGGTGTCGTCATCATCACCACGTCGGGATCGCCTTCGACGAGGTCGGACTGGAACAGCTGCTCGTAGGCGGCGAGGGTTCCCCAGTGCTCCCACACGCGGTCGATGAGCCCGTCGTCGTCGAACCGGAAGAGGAAGCCGTACACGTTGGCGTAGTCGCGCCCGCCGAGCGTGGTGGCGGTGTACCCGTGCTGGCGGAACACGTAGTCGCCGTCGGCGATGGTCTCGACGTCGTGGAAGCGCGCGGTGGTGAGGTCGTAGCGGTCGACCTTGCGGCCGCTCGGCGGGAGGGGAGACGGCGCCCGCCCGAGGATGATCCGTCCGATCTCGTCCTTGCCCCGGAACACGGTCTGGCCGGGCGCGGCCGGGAACTTGCCGATCCCGTTGAACCACTCGCAGTCGTCGCTCATCAGCGACAGCCGGTCGAGATCCCGCGGGCCGCTGAAGAACCGCTCGACCACCTCGAGGTTGCGCGCCCGATCACCGCTCATGCCGGTCATGCCCCGGAGTCTGCCCCGAGACCCGAACCGGCGTCAGCAAACGGGGCTCTACCCCACGCTGGTGACGCCGGTTCGGACGGGGAGGGGAGGGTCAGATGGAGAGGCCGACGAGCTTGGTGTCGAGGTACTCGTTGATGCCCTCGCGGGCGCCCTCGACGCCGAGGCCGCTCTGCTTCACGCCACCGAAGGGCGCCGCCGCCGACGTCGGGTTGATGTCATTGACGCCGACCATGCCGAACTTCAGCTGCTCCATGGCCCGGAACGCGCGCGTGAGCGACTTGGTGTACACGTACGACGCCAGGCCGTAGTCGGTGTCGTTCGCCATCGCGATGGCGTCGTCGTCCTCGTCGAAGACGATGACGGGCGCGACGGGGCCGAACGTCTCCTCGCGGTAGATGAGCATGTCGGGCGTCACATCGGCGAGCAGCGTCGGCGCGTAGAAGTTGCCGGCGTCGAGGCCGTCGGCGGTGAGGCGCTCTCCACCGGTGACGAGGGTCGCACCCTTGTCGAGCGCGTCGGCGACCTGGCGCTCCATCTTGGCGAGCGCGGCGTCGTCGATGAGCGGCCCGACGGTGACGCCGTCGGTGAAGCCGCTCCCCGCCTTCAGCCCGTTGAACCGGGACTCCATGGTGGCGACGAACTCCTCCGCGATGCCGCGCTGCACGAGCATGCGGTTGGGGCAGATGCACGCCTGACCGGTGTTGAGGAACTTCACCGCCGCCGCGCCCTTGGCCGCGTGCACCGGGTCGGCGTCGTCGAACACGAGGAACGGCGCGTGGCCGCCCAGCTCCATGCTGACCCGCTTCACGCCGGTGGCCGCCTGCTGCGCGATGAGCTTCCCGACCTCGGTGGACCCGGTGAAGGTGATCTTGCGCACCTTGGGGTGCGTCACCAGCTCCGGGCCGACGGTCTCGGGGTCGTTGGTGGTGACGAGGTTGACCACGCCCTCGGGGAGGCCGACCTCCTCGAGGAGCTTGAACACCTCGACCGCGAGCAGTGGGGTCTGCTCGGCGGGCTTGAGCACGATGGTGCAGCCGGCGGCGAGGGCAGGACCGATCTTCCGCGTGAGCATCGACACCGGGTAGTTCCACGGCGTGATCGCGGCGACGACGCCGACCGGCTGGCGCAGCACCAGGAAGCGCTGGTCGGCCCGGGCCGACGGGATGGTCTCGCCGTAGACGCGCTTGGCTTCCTCCGAGAACCACAGCAGGAAGTCGGCGGCGTACCCGACCTCGTTGCGGGCCATGCGGATCGGCTTGCCCTGCTCCTCGGTCATGAGCTTCGCCAGCGCCTCGCGGCGTTCGAGCATGAGCTGGTGCGCCTGGGCGAGGTACGCCGACCGCTCGTAGGCCGTGCGCGCCGACCAGCCCGCGAAGGCGGTGTCGGCCGCCTCGATCGCGTCGCGCGCGTCGGCGACCCCGGCGTCGGCCGCCTGGCCGATCACCTCGCCGGTCGCGGGGTTCCGCGAGTCGAAGGTGGCGCCCGACGCGGCGTCCTGCCACTTCCCGTTGATGAACAGCATGGGACCGACGCTACCGCCCCGGACGAATCCGGCGTCACCCGCTCCCGAGCTGCGGCAGCACCTCGCGCTCGAAGAGGTGCAGGCTCTCCCACGCCATCGCGGGCGGGACGCCGCCCGCCATCGGGTGGAAGATCGTGAACCCGAAGTCACCCTTGGCCCGGATCTCGGCCGCCAGGTCGTCGGGCGTGAGCACCCGGTACTGGCCCGTCTTGCGGAGGGCGTCGGCGTCGGCGGTGGTCTGGTAGCCGCCCTCCGCGCCGATGCCGGCCGACGCCATCCACGCGCCGTAGGCATTGACCTCGTGCAGCGCGAACGGCGCGTAGTCCTCCCACGCCTGCTCCACGTCGTGGGCCAGGTGGAAGGCACTGGTGTCGCCGCCGACGTAGGGGCCCGGATCGGGTTTGCCCAGCGCGAGCATCTCGTCGCGGTACACGTCCCAGATGGAGCCGTCCGACGGCATGAACCCGTCGGCGATGTGGGCTGCCCGCTTCGCCGCCTTCGGGCCGCTTCCGCCGAGGCGGATCGGTGGACCGCCGGGCTGCGCCGGCGTCGGGAGCACGCGCACCGTGCGCCCGCGGAACTCGAACGGCTCGCCCGTCCACGCCTGCTGCAACGTCGCGATGGTCTCGACCGTCAGCTTCACCCGGTCCGACAGCGCGCGCCCGAACATCTCGAACTCGCCGGGCACGTAGCCGTTGGCGATCACGAGGTCGAGGCGACCGTTGCTCACGAGGTCGACGACCGCGATGTCCTCGGCGAGGCGCAGCGGATCGTGGAAGGGCGCGATCAGCGCGGAGATCTGGATGCGTGCGACCTTCGTGCGCGCCGCGATCGCCGCCGCCATGGTGAGTGGGCTGGGGAGGTAGCCGTCCTCGGAGCCGTGGTGCTCGGAGAGCACGATCACGACGAACCCGTGCCGATCCGCCCATTCGGCCATGTCGATCGCGGCGGCGTACCGCTCGGCCATCGTCGTGCCCGCGATCGCGGGGTTGCGGAGGTCGAAGCGGAGCCCGTAGAAGCTCACGTCGCACTCCCGTGCGAATGACGAAGCCCGACGCGCACCGCGTCGCGTCCCGGTGTGGTCCGTTGCAGCAACGCCATCGCGTCGTCGATGCCGTCGAGGTCGAACACCTCGCCGGCGACCACGTCGGTGCGCACCGCGCCCGACTCGATCAGCGCCACTGCCGCCGCCATCGACTGCGGTGTGAAGCCGGCACCGCCGTAGACCTGCAGGCTCTTCAACACGATGTGGTCGGACACCAACCCGGGGATCTCGGCGAAGTGCTTGAGCCCGGCCAGCAGGATGCGCCCACCCGAGCGCGCGAGGTCGAGCGCCATCGGCACGGTCTGGGTGGCGGTGGCGACGTCGAACACGACGTCGGCGCCGTTGCCGCGCGTCAGGTCGCGCACGAGCGCGACCGCGTCGGTGGTGTCGACCATCACGACCTCGGACGCGCCGATCTCCCTGGCCGCGTCGAGGCGGAGCCCGTCGTCGGAGGTCCCCGTCACCACCACCTGGCGCGGCCGGTGCGCGAGGACCGCCTCGAGCACCGCGAGCCCCTGGTGCCCCGGACCCTGCACGACGACGGTCTCGCCCTCGCGCACGCCGACCGTCTCCACCCAGTGCACCGCGCTGGCGAGCGGTTCGAAGAGCGTGAGCTGCTCCGCCGGGAGCGTGTCGGACATCGGGTGCAGCTCGGTGCCGGGGAAGATCTCCATGTACTCGCCGTAGCCACCCCACAACCCGACGGTGCCGTCGCCGGTCATGTCGGAGTAGCCGTAGAGGCGCAGCGGGCCCGGTGCCATGAGGATCTCGTTCACGGCCACCCGGTCACCCTCGGCGACGCCGAGCTCGGCGTCGGCGGCGAGCTTCACGACCCGGCCGACCGTCTCGTGGCCGGGGACCACGGGGAACGCGGTGGCGCCGGGCACGATCTCGATCCCCTCGAGCTGGGCGACGTCGCTGCCGCACAGGCCGACGGCTTCCACCCGGAGCACGGCGCCACCCGCGGGCGGGTCGGGTACCGCGAACTCCCGGATCTCGTAGCTGTGGTCGCCCAGGAACACCGCGGCGCGGCATGTCTCGCTCATGTGACCCCCCTCGACACGGACACGACACGCTCGCGCGCTACGTCGAGCGCTGTCACCTCGCGTCTCGGGCTACCGACCCGGATCGACGTGGAACGCGAGCTCGACGAACGTGTCGAGCCCCCCGGTCGCGCGCACCCGGTACACACCGGGTCCCACCGCGGTGTCGAAGGTGGTGGCGACGGTTCCATCCGATGACGCGGCGTGCGGCGAGCCGGTGTAGGTCGTGCCGTCGGGGAGGTCGATCTCGAACGTGATGCTCTCCAGCGGCTGCGCGCCCGCGAGCGTCAGTCCGAAGCCCGAACTGCGGAGCGTCGCGAGGATCAGCGCGGGCGACGGCGGTGGAATCGTGAGCGTCTGCCCCTCGGTGAGCGCGTCGGGATCGGTGAGCTCGTTGACGCTCGTGATCGCGGCGACGGAAGTGTGGAACTGCCGCGCGATCGCGGTGAGCGAGTCGCCCCGTTGCACCTGGTAGACGACCGGGGGCGCCGACGTCGTGACCGCGGTCCGGGGTCGCGCCCGGATCCGGCCGATCCGCTCCGGCGGACCGAGGAGAGGCAGGAGCTCGTCCCAGTCGGCCGTACCGCACCCGTCGGCGCGGGTCACGGTCACGTTGATGCGGCGATCCCCGATCGTTCCCCGCACGACCGCGCTCTGCGGTCCCGCATACCCCTCGGTGCAGATCCGCGGCTTGCGCTGGCGGGCCGCGACCCGCCGGACCGCGCCGTCACGCACCGCCGCGCACGCAGGGGTGGCAGCCCGACGCAGGAACCCGGTCGCGCTCGTCGTTCCGCCGCACTGCAGCGTCGCGTTCGAGACGACGAGGGCCGAGGTGGCCGTTCCCGTGCTCGCCTGGATCGTGAGCTCGGTGGTCGGCGTCGTACCCGCGCTCGCCGCGGCGACGCCGCCGAGCACGATTCCGACCACGATTCCGAGCGCCGCGAGGGCCGAACGCCACACGCTTCACGCTAACCACCGCGAGCGGCCGCGCGACCGCGGCTCGGATCAGGGTGCCGGGTCGAGGCGAGCGTCGCGCAGCTGGCGCTTCAGCACCTTGCCGTTGGGCTCACGCGGGAGCTCGTCGATGAACTCGATCGTCGACGGGAACTTGTAGGGCGCGAGCTGGCCCTGCAGGTGCTCGAGGATGGCGTCGGGGTCCTCGGCGACGCCGGCGCGGAGCTCGACGATGGCGTGGACGCGCTGGCCGAGCTGCTCCTCCGGGAGCCCGAAGACGGCGGCGTCGACGACGTCGGGGTTCGTGGCCAACGCGTGCTCGACCTCGGCCGGGTAGATGTTCACACCCCCGCGCAGGATCAGGTCGACGCGCCGGTCGGCCAGGAAGAGGTAGCCGTCCTCGTCGAGGGACCCGAGGTCGCGCACGGTGAACTCGTTGCCCAGCCAGGCGTCGGCGGTCTTCTCGGGCGCGTTGTGGTACTCGAACTTGGGCATTCCCGGCATGCCCGACGTGTACACCGAGCCGACCTCGCCGGGCGGCAGCGCGTTCCCGTCGTCGTCGCGGATGGTGATCTCGAGGCCCGGGAACGCCCGGCCGACGCTGCCCGGCTTGCGCAGCCACTCCTCGGGCGAGATGACGGTACCCATGCCTTCGCTGGCGCCGTAGTACTCCCACACCGTGCCGGGCGGGAACACCTCCATGATCCGCCGCTTGACCGCGGGCGGGCACGGCGCGGCCGCGTGGAGGATCTTCTCCACGCTGGTGAGGTCGTAGTCCTGCCACGGCGCCTCGAGGATGCGGATGAAGTTGGCCGGCACCATGTGCGAGGTCGTGACGCGCTCGCGTTGGATGAGCTCGAGACACGACTCGGCGGTGAAGCGCGGCATGATCACGACCGAGCCGCCTTCGCCGAGGCTCATCTGCGCGTACGCGCCCGGCGCGGTGTGGTAGGCGGGCCCGCACAGGAGGTGCACGCTGGTGTCGGTGAACCCCCAGAACGCGGCGAGCGGGTTGGGTGGGTACTCGGCCGCCGGCTGCGGCGGGACGCGCTCGATGCCCTTCGGGCGCCCCGTCGTGCCCGACGTGTAGTTCATGGTGACGACGGTCGCGCCGAGGAACTCGTCGGTCGGCGGTGTGCCGGGTTGCGACCAGAGCACCTCCTCGTCGGCGTGCCACGCGGCCAGGAGCCCGGCGCGCTCCGGGAGCGAGGGTTCCACCACCTCGGCGTCGTCGTAGAAGAGTGCGGTGGCGTCGGAGTCGTCGACCAGGTACGCGACCTCGTCGGTGAGGGACCGGTAGCTCACCGGCACCACCAGCGCGCCGACCCGGGCAACGCCGTTCCAGACCGCGAAGATCTCGGGGCGGTTGTGGAGCATCACCGCGACGCGGTCACCGGCCCGGACGCCGGCATCGGTGAGCGCGTGTGCGATCCGGTTGGCGTCGGCGTCGAGCTCACCGAAGCTCATGCGTCGTTCGCCGGCGATGAGCGCGACGCGCTCGGGATCGTGCCGGGCGACACCGTTGATGCCTCTCGGTTCCATCGGGCGCAACCTACGGTCTGGGCGTGTCCCGGTTCCAGCTAGTCGAGGTGGCTCCAGATGTCGGGTCGGGAGCCGTCGAGATCGGTGAACCCGTACTCGAGCGCGAGCTGCCCCGAGCTGACCGACTGCTGGTTCCAGCGGGCGTGCTGGGGATCGGACGCCATGGCGACGACCGCGCGCCCGACGTAGCGCGGCGACTCCGATTCCGCGAAGCCCGGCGGCGCGGTCGGTGCCGCGCCCGCCGGTGGATCGATCGAGTCGCGCCAGTTGTCCTCGGTGACGCCGAAGCCGTCGAGCATGATCTCGGACCGCAGCCACCCGGGCGTGATCACCACGGCGGTCGCGCCGAGCGGCGCGAGCTCGTGACCCTGCGAGTACGCGAGCCGGGAGACCGCGACCTTCGCCAGGTCGTAGTACACCGAGATCCGGTAGTGCGTCGCGTTGTACTCCGTGGTGCCGTCGGTGACCTCGACCACCAGGCCGCCGGGGCGGTCGATGAGCAACGGGAGCAGGTGGTGCGACGTGACGAGGTGGGTGTCGACCGCGAGCCGGAGGATCCGGAGGCCGGTGTCGAGGTCGTGTTCCCAGATCGGGGTGTCCCACTCGTCGGGTCCGCCCTTCAGGACCTCGGCGCCCCAGATGTCGTTGACCAGCACGTCGATGTGCCCGTGGTCGTTCCCGATCTGCTCGGCCAGCCGCGCCACCTGACCGGGATCGAGGTGGTCGACCACCGCGGCGACGCCGGAGCCACCGAGCGCCGTCACCATCTCGGCGGTCTCCTCGATGGTCTCGGCGCGGTCGTAGTCGGAGCGCAACGCGGCCGTACGGCTGCTGCGGCCGGTGCAGATCACCGTCGCGCCGGCTTCGCCCAGTGCGGCGGCGATGCCCCGTCCGGCCCCGCGGGTCGCCCCGGCGACCACGGCGACCCGCCCCCGCAGCGCGTCGCGATCGGGTTCCCACGTCATGCGCCGACGCTACCCAATCGGGCCACCGGCCCGACCGGCCTACGCTCGGCGCCCAGTGATCGACACCGACCTCACGCACCACGCGGCCGCGCTCGAGCGCGACGGGTACACCGTGCTCGAGGGCGTGGTGGACGCCGGGATGGTGGGCGAGCTGCTCGACGCGATCGACCGGGTCATGGTCGACGCGCAGATCCCGTTCGGTGAGAATCGCTTCCTCGGCGAGCGCACGCGGCGGATCTTCAACCTCCTCGCCCGCGACCCCGCGTTCGCCGCGGTGCCGTTGCACCCCGCGGTGCTCCCACTCGTCGAGCACGTGCTCGACCACCAGTGCCTCCTCTCGTCACTCACCGCGATCGAGATGCACGCCGGCCAGGAGGCGCAGCCGTTGCACTGTGACGACGGCTCGATTGCGTTCCCGCGGCCCCACGTCCCCGTGGTGTGCGTCGCGATCTGGGCCCTCACCGACTTCACCGCCGCCAACGGCGCGACGCGACTCGTCCCCGGTTCGCACCGGCGCGAGCGGCGCCCGGCACCGGGCGAGCAGGAGGCGTACGTCGAGGCCGAGATGCCGGCGGGCAGCGTGCTGGTGTACGACGGCGCGCTCTGGCACGGCGGTGGTGTGAACGCCACCGACGACCGGCGTGTCGGCATCGTGGTGAACCACTGCGCGGGCTTCCTCCGTCAGGAGGAGAACCAGCTGCTCGCCGTGCCTCGTGAACTGGTGGCGACGTTCCCGCGCCGGCTGCAGCAGATGGTCGGCTACGGCGTGTACCGCGGGCTCATGGGACACGTCGACCAGCAGGATCCCGGGGTGCTCCTCGATCCCGACGTCGAGACCGACATGGTCTGGCGGCGCATGCGCTGAGCGTTCGTCCGAGGCAGGTGGTCTCAGCCTGTCGCCCCGGACGCGCGCAGCTGCTCGATCGCGGCGGCGTCGTACCCGAGCTCGGCGAGGATCCGGTCGTTGTCGGCCCCGGCATGCGGTGCCGGCCCACCCACTGCGGCGGGCGTGCGCCCGAAGCGCACCGGTGGCGCGACCTGGACGTGGCCGTTCGCAGTGACGAAGGAGTCTCGCTCCGCGTGGTGCGGGTACTGCGGCGCCTCCACCATGCTCAACACCGGCGTGACGCACGCGTCGCGCGTGGCGAACACGGCTTCCCATTCCGCACGCGTGCGCGTCTTGAACGCAGCCTCGAACACCGGCATCAACGCCGGCCACTGCGACTGGTCGTTCTGGGTGGCGACGAGGGCGGGATCGAGACCCAGTCCGTCGACGAGATCGGCGTAGAACTTGTTCTCGACCGCCCCGACCGCCACGTACCGGCCGTCACGCGTCTCGTAGCAGCGGTAGAAGGGCGCGCCACCCTGGGGCTGGTTCGCGCCGCGCTCGTCGATCCAGTGACCGGCGTCGCGCATGGCGTAGAAGAGCGCCATGAGCGCGAGCGCACCGTCGGACATCGCCGACTCGACGACCTGCCCGCAGCCACTCTGCTCGCGCTCGTGCAGGGCGGCGAGCACGCCCATCGCGAGCATCATCGCCCCACCCCCGAAGTCGCCGACCAGGTTCAACGGGACCGGAGGTGGCGTCCCCGGCTGGCCCATCGCCTCCAGCGCGCCGGTGATCGAGATGTAGTTGAGGTCGTGGCCGCCCTTCTCGGCGAGCGGACCCGAGGAGCCCCAGCCGGTCATGCGGCCGTAGATCAGCCGCGGGTTGCGGGCCAGGCACACCTCGGGGCCGACCCCGAGCCGCTCGGTGACGCCGGCGCGGTAGCCCTCGACGAGGATGTCGGCGCGCTCGACGAGACGGAAGAGCGCATCGCGGCCTTCCTGCCGGCGGAGGTCGAGGGTGAGCGACTCCTGCCCGCGGAAGATCCAGAGGTGGGGCCCGATGCTGCCGTACGACGGGCCGACCGGGTCGATCCGGACGATCCGGGCACCGAGATCGGCGAACAGCATCGCCAGCAGGGGGAGCGGCCCGATGCCTCCGAGCTCGAGCACGGTGACGCCGGTGAGCGGACCGGTGCCCGGGGGCTTTCCTCCATCGGTGACCACGGCTCCACAATGCCAGAACCGACGCTCGCCCAATTCTTGCTCGGGTTTCCCCAATTTTTGGCGGTTACATCTCGACACGGCGCCGCAGTGCCGTCAGAGTCGGCGTATGCAGCGGGAGGCGAGAGCAGAGGACGACGAGACACCCGAGATCCCGGACGACGTGCGCGACGGCGACGTGCTGGTCTACATGAGCGGCCGGCTGCTGGTGGTCGACCACCTCGTACCCGAGGCGTTCACCATCGACCTGGTGGAGCTCCAGGCGGAGGACGCCGCCGAGCGCGGCTGACACTCTCCCCCGACGGTCGCCCGGTCTAGGGCTCGTCGGGGAGGTCGGGCGCCCACGCCGAGCCGTTGATGTGGCTCCCGCCGTCCACGAACAGGGTGTTGCCGGTGACGTAGCGGCAGTCGTCGCTGGCCAGGAACAGCGCGACCGGTGCGATGTCCTCGTAGACGTCACCGATGTAGCCCATCGGGTTGCTGGCATCGGCGGCGGCGATGAGCTCCGGGTGCTCCGCCATGACCTCGCGGAACGACGCCGACTTCGCGGCCGGGCAGATCACGTTGCACACGATGCCGGTGCCGGCCCACTCGCGCGCGGCAGTGCGCGTCGCCGAGCGCAGGGCCTCCTTCGCCGAGTTGTACTCGACCGTGCCCATGTGCGCGTTCACGCCGTTGAGCGAACAGATGTTGATCACCCGGCCGTAGCCCTGCCGCTTCATGATCGGAAACGCGGTCTGCATCGCCCAGAGCGGACCGCGGAAGCCGACCGCGAGCCCGTGCTCGATGAGCTCGTCGGTCTTGAGCTCGACCCGGCTGATCTTGCCGCCACCCCACGCGTTGTTCACCAGGATGTCGACGGTTCCCCACACGTCCACCGCGCGGGCGATCATCTCCACGTTGTCCTCCTTGCGGCGGACGTCGGTGCGCACGAACAGCGTCTCCGTGCCGGTCGTGGAGGCCAGCTCGTCGGCGGTGGCGCGGCCACGCTCCTCGTTCATCTCCGCGATCACGACGCGCGCGCCCTCCTCCGCGAACCGGCGGGAGATCCCGGCGCCGATGCCGTCACCGCCGCCGGTCACCACCGCGACCGCGGTTGTCGAGCCGTCCCATTGCGTCCCCCCCGAATCGTGGTCCAGATAGAGAACAATGTTAGAGATCTCGGTTCCTCGGCCGCAAGGCCTGGGGTACGCTCGGCGCGTGCGGCGGGCCGAGGCGCTGGAGCAGATCGAGCGTTCCATGGGGCAGATCGGTCGCGCCGGCTCGAGCGTCACCGCGGCCCGCCGGCGCGCCGCGGCGGCCGGGGTCGAGGTGTCGGCGCCGGGCATGGGCATCCTCGGCGTCCTCGAACGTGGAGGCCCGCAGCGGGTGTCGACGGTCGCCCGGCGCGCGGGCATGGTCGGCCCGCTGGCCAGCCGCGAGCTCCGAGCGCTCCAGGACGCCGGCTACGTCGCCCGCGGCACCGACCGGTCCGACGGTCGTGCGGTCGTGGTGACGATCACCGCGAAGGGGCGTGACGCCTACCGGCGGTTGCGGGCCGCCTCGGTCGAGGCCGCCGCCGAAGCCCTCGCCGGCTGGCGCGCCGACGAGCTCGCCGACCTCGCCCGCATGCTCACCCGCATGGCCGACGACTTCGGTGCGGCCCGGGCGTGAACGCCGCCCGACGCGTCGCGGTCGTCACCGGGGTCGGCCCCGGCATCGGCCGGTCGAGCGCGCTGGCGCTGGCCCGCGACGGGTGCGACGTCGTGGTCGCGGCCCGGCGGGCCGACTACCTCGACGAGGTGGTGCGCGACCTCGAGTCCGTCGGCGCCCGAGCGTTGGCGGTCCCGACCGACACCGGTGACATCGTGCAGTGCCGACGGCTGGTGGAACGCGCGGTGGAGGGGCTCGGACGACTCGACGTCGTGGTCAGCAGTGCCGCCAAGGGCACGCCCAACCACACGATCATGAACTCCGACCTCGCCGACTGGGAGCAGTCGTGGCTGGTGAACGTGCTCGGCCCGCTGGAGCTCTGCCGCACCGCGGTGCCGTACCTTCGGGCCGCCGGCGGTGGCGCGATCGTGGTGGTGTCCACGCTCGCGGTGCGCGCGATCAACGCCGGTCAGGGCGCGTACGCGGCGACGAAGGGTGCGCTCACGATCGCGGCGCAGACCCTCGCCCGGGAGGTGGGCGTCGACGGCATCCGCGTCAACGTGGTCGTGCCCGGCTTCGTCCCGGGCCCGAACACCGACGCGATGTTCGCCCGCATGGCCGAGCGGCGGGGCACCACCCCCGGCGCGGTCCTCGAGCAGATCGCGGCCGACACCGCGTTGCGGCGACTCCCCGTGCCCGACGACATCGCCGACGCGGTGGTGTTCCTGGCGTCGGACCGGGCGCGCTCGATCACCGGCCAGACCCTCGACGTCAACGGCGGCCGGTGGATGGCGTGAGCGTGAGCGTCAGCGTGAGCGTCAGCGTGAGCGGGCGGCGATGATGGACCGCGTCTTCTACTCGAGCAGCGTGCACGACGAACGCGAGATCGAAGCCGTCGTGGAGGTGTTGCGCTCCGGCCCGCAGGCGCTGTGGCCCGGTCGGCGGGTCGTGCGCATGGAGCGCGAGGTCGCGGCCCGCTTCGCCAAGGCGCACGGGATCATGTGCAACTCGGGATCATCGGCGTTGTACCTGGCGCTCGAGCTGCTCGACCTCCCGCCCGGAGCCGAGGTGGTCACGTGCGCGCTCACGTTCTCGACCGACGTCGCGCCGATCGTGCGCGGTGGGTGGGTGCCGGTGTTCGTCGACTGCGCGCCCCTCACGTACTGCGTCGACGTGGATCGCATCGAGGCGGCGATCACCGGGCGCACCGGGGCGCTCCTGTTCCCGAACCTCATCGGCAACGCGCCCGACTGGGACCGCATCGCCACGATCGCCGCCCGCCACGGTCTGCCGGTCATCGAGGACTCGTGCGACACGCTCGGGGCCACGTTGCGGGGTACGCCGACCGGCGCGCGCTCGACGCTCAGCGTCACCAGCTTCGCCAATTCGCACATCATCACGTGCGCGGGGAACGGCGGGATGGTGATGACCGACGACGACGCCGCCCGTGACCGTGCGGTCATGCTGCGGCGGTGGGGCCGTCGTTCGGAGCTGCACTTCTTCGGGTCGAAGCGGCGCGACCGCGACTACTGGGAGCCGCTCGACGGCATCCACTACGACAACCAGTTCATCTTCGACGAGCTGGCGTGGAACTTCGAGCCGTCGGAGCTCGGCGCTGCGTTCGGCCTCGAGCAACTGGTGAAGCTGCCCGACAACCTCGCCCGGCGCCGCCGGCACTTCGACGAGTACTCGCGGCGCCTGGCGCGCCACCGCGACCGGTTCGCGCTCCCCGAGCAGCTGGCGGAGCTGGAGACCGCGTGGCTCGGGTACCCGCTGATGCTCGAGCCGGGGGCCGGATTCGAACGGGCCGAGCTCCAGGCGTTCCTCGACGGCCGGGGGATCGACACCCGGACCATCTGGACCGGCAACGTCACCCGTCAGCCCATGCTCGGCGGGGTCGAGGTGCGCGTCCCGCCCGACGGGCTCCCGGAGTGCGATGCGGTCATGGAGCGCGGCGTGCTGCTCCCGTTGAGCCACGCGATCGACGACGAGACGCTCGACTTCGTGATCGCCCAGGTGGAAGAGTTCCTCTCACTGCGATCCTGAGCGCACGGGGGTACCGCGATGATCGTCGACGTCGACACCCACTGGGAGGCGACGAGCTACGCGAGCGACGAGTTCCCGCTCGCGCCGTGGCGCGACCGGCTGCCCGGCAGCCTCGACATGCTCGCGTTCGGCATCGCCGGCGATCTCCTCCACGCGCTGCCCGAGGCCGACCGCCCCTCGGCCATGGAGCTGCTGCCCAACCTGGTGCGCATGGCCGAGGAGCGCGGCGGGCCGATCATCCTCCACCCGCTGCACGACTCGTCGCCCGCCGAGCGCGTCGCCTGGATGGACCGCATCGGCATCGACCACTGCCTCGTGAACCCCGGCGGGTACTGGCAGCAGCTCGAGTTCCTCGGCGCCGACCGTGCCGCCGGCGTGCGCCGCTGCAACGACTTCCTCGGCGAGCAACTGGCGTCGGAGTCCGGACGGCTGCATCCGGTGGCGGTCGTCGACTACGCCGACATCGACGTCGCGGTCGAGGAGCTCGAACGGGCGCGCGCACGCGGTGCCCGCGCGTTCTTCCTGTCCACCGAGCTGGGGCGTCCTGCTGGCGGCGTCTCGCCCGGCCATCCCCGTTGGGATCCGCTCTGGATCGCGGCGACCCGGCTCGCCATGCTTGCGGTGATCCACGTCGGGAACACGGAGTCGGATTTCACCGGCTGGGCCGACATCGGGTGGAACCTTCCCGACGGCGCGGGCATCGCCGGGCTCACGCGGCTCGCGAACACCCAGCGCACGCACGCGGCGCAGAACCTGTTGTCGGCGCTCCTGTACGGCGGCGTGTTCGCGCGTCATCCGACTCTCACCGTCATGCTCGAGGAGATGCGGGTGAACTGGGTACCGCCGTTCCTCCAGATGCTCGAACGGCAATCGGTGTCGTCCGCCGCGCTCGGCGACTGGCCGTGGGAGCTGTCGGGCGGCGACATGTTGCGGCGCGGCGTACGGGTCACGCCCCTTCCCGGCTTCGGCGACGTCGACGCGCTCGACGTGTTGGCCGAGCTCCCCGACGTCGTGGTGTGGTCGTCGGACTACCCGCACCAGGAGGGCAACGCCGACCCGATCGAGCTCTACCGGCCCGCGCTCGACGATCTCGACGCCGAGCTGCGCACCTGGTTCATGGGCGCCAACGTCGAGGAGTGCTTCGCCCGCACCGGCGACCCCCTCTGACGTCGGGTTGCGTGGGGGCTATTCCTCGACGGTGATGGCGCGTTCGGGGCAGCCGAGCTCGGCCTTGCGGGCGAGCGGCACCTGCTCGGGCGTGAGCTCGTCGACGACCACGTAGGCGTGACCGTCCTCGTCGCGCAGCTGGAAGAGCTCGGGGGCCGCCATGTTGCACAGCGTGTGGCCCTGGCACAGCTCGGCGTTCACGACGACGCGCGGGCTCATGCCCCTGCTCCCCGGAGGTTCTCGGGCGCGGGCTCGGCGTCGAGCTTCGCCTGCCACGTCGCCATGACCTCGGCGAGGGGTGGGCCCTCGCGGTGGCCGGGCGTGAAGGTCGCCGGGAGGTGCTTGTAGCCGTTGATGGTCCCGATCGACTCGTACTGCTCGACGCCGCCCGGGTCGACGCGGTAGTCGGGCATCCGTCGCAAGGCCTCGCGCAACATGATCTTGAAGTCGAGGCGGGCGAGGTTCGAGCCGATGCAGCGGTGCACGCCCAGGCCGAACGCCGCGTGGGGGTTCGGGAACCGGTCGAGCACGATCTCGTCGGGGTTCGGGAACGACGCCGGGTCGTGGTTGCACATCGCGTACGAGAGGAACATGCGGTCACCCTCGGAGAACGTGAACCCCGCCACCTCGCAGTCCTGCGTGATGGTCCGCCCGCCGCCCTGGGCCGGGGTGAAGTACCGCAGGAACTCCTCGGTCGCCGTGTTCATGTAGTCGGTGTCGTCGACCAGGCGGACGCGCTCGTCGGGCCGCGTGTCGAGCCACCGGAGTGCCCCCGCGAGCAGCGACGTGGTGGTGTCGAAGCCACCGCCGATGAGCAGGGTGACGGTGCCGATGATGCCCTCGTCGGGCAGGAACTCGCCCATGACGGTGGCGTTGAGCAGCGCGGTGATCATGCCCGGGCGTGGTTCGGCCTTGCGGATCTGCACGTACTCCGCCAGCCGTCCGACCATGCGGAAGGTCGTCTCGAGCATGCGGTCGAAGTCGGGACTGTCCGGGGGCGTGTACACCTGCATGTGCGCCGGTTCGCAGTAGATCTCCCAGTCCGTGAGTGGCAGGCCGAGCATCGCCATGGTGAGGACGGCGGGCACGACGTTGGCGAAGTCGTCGACGAAGTCGAGGCGGCCGGTCTCGATGACGTCGTCGATGCACGCGCGGGTGAAGTCGTCGATGAGCGGTTGCCACTGCATGACGGCCGCGGGGGAGAGGAACGGGTTGAGCACCCGCCGGTACTCCGACTGCTCGGGTGGATCCATCTCGATGAAGCCGCCGCGCGTGCTGCCGCGTTCGGGGATCGAGATCCCCTGGTACCCGTTGCGCTCGCCGTTCGGGTCGTGGTCGTTCGACAGCAGGTCGGCGCGCTTCGACAGCGCGCTCAGCTCGTCGTGACCCGTGACGACCCAGAAGCCGTCGTGCTTCGTGCTCCACGCCACCGGGCACTGCTCGCGGAGCTCGTGGGCCTGGGCCGGATAGGTCTCGCGGTACTCGGGGGTGTGCTGGTCGAACTCGACGACGACCCGTTCGTCCGCTGCCATTTCCAATCCCCCCGGTGTGCGCCGGCCCGTGTGAGCGAAGGGTATTCGCACGGCGCGACGGCGCACCACCGACCCAGCTGGAGGAATCGCGGTAGACCGTGGCGGTGGACGGCGCACCCCCGATCGACGAGATCGAGCTCGGCGACCCGCGGTTCTTCCTCCGTCCGGACGTCGATGCCGCGTTCGCCCGCCTGCGTGCCGAATCGCCGATCCACCGCACCCGCGACCTCGGTGAGCCCGCGGGCCCCGACTTCTGGTCGGTGACGCGCTACGTCGACGTGCGCGCGGTGTCGCGCGACTTCGCCACGTTCACGAACGCGCCCAACATGGTGATCGAGGACTACCAACGCTCGGGGAACAGCATCCTGCACCTCGACCCGCCGGAGCACACGCGGTTGCGGCTGATCGTGAACAAGGGCTTCACGCCGCGGATGGTCGAGCGGATGGCCGACGACGTGCGCAGCCGGGCACTCGGGTTGCTCGACGGCCTGCCTACCGACGGCGAGTTCGACCTCGTCGACGCGTTCGCGGTTCGCCTCCCGCTCCAGGTGATCGGCGCGCTGCTCGGGGTGCCGCCCTCCGACGAGCAGTGGCTGATCGACAGCCTGGTCCAGGTGTTCGGGGTCAGCGACCCCGCCAACGACCTGCCGATCAGCGAGCGCGTGCGCGTCATGGAGGAGCTCGGTGCGTACGCGCAGGAGCTCGGACGCCTCCGCCTCGACGACCCCCGCGACGATCTGACCACGGTCCTCGTCAACGCCGAGGTCGAGGACGACGACGGCGGTCGCCATCGGCTCCAGGCCGGTGACTACGCCCGCTTCTTCTCCACCCTGGCCGCGGCCGGGAGCGAGACCTCGCGCAACGGCATCGCCCACGGGGTGTGGCTGCTCGACCGGCATCCCGAACAGCTCGCCGCGCTGCTGGCCGACCCCGACGGGGTGTTCCCCACCGCGGTGGAGGAGATCGTCCGGTACGCGAGTCCGGTCATGCACATGCGGCGCAACGTCGCCCGCGACACCGAGCTCGCCGGTCAACCGCTGGGCGTCGGCGACCGGCTCGTCATCTGGTACCGCTCGGCCAACCACGACGAGACCGTGTTCGAACGGCCGGAGCGGTTCGACGTGACCCGCTCCCCGAACGACCACCTCGGGTACGGCGCCGGAGGTCCGCACTTCTGCCTCGGCGCCCACCTCGCCCGCATGGAGATCCACATCGCCCTCGAGGAGCTGTACCGACGGTTCCCGGATCTCGCCGTCACCGGGGAGCCCGAGCGCGTCGCGATGCGTCAGATCAATGGCATCAAGCACCTGCCGGTGTCGGCCGCGCCGAGCTGATCACCGGCCGCGTCCGAGGTGGTCGCCTTTCCTCCCGTAAGGTGCGGTCATGGCCAAAGCCAAGAAGCCCGGAGATCCCCTCACGCCGCGCGGCGGCGAAGGCGGCCCCGCGGGCAAGAAGCAACGCAGCAAGGCGCGCAAGAACAGCAAGGGCAAGCGGTAAGCACCGCGGCCCTCACGGACTGACGACGGGGCGCCGCACCGGCGCCTCGAGCACGCCGACGAGCACGTCGGTGAGGTTCTCCACGAAGGTCGGTTCGTCGAGCTCGGGAGAGCGGCGTTGCGACTCGATCGCCCGCGCCCGCTCGGCCATCGCCACGGTCATGAGCATGATCAGCTCGACGACGCGCTCGCGTCTCACCGCCGGGGCCACCTCGGCCGGGCGTTCCTCGAGGATGCCGAGGATCTCGCGGAGGTACGGGCCGGTCCCGGGCGCAGCTTCGCGCCAGGTGCTGAACCGGGCCGAGAGCTGCGCCACGATCCGCAGGTAGTCGCGCCCGTCGGGCCGCGCGAGGTGCGCGGCGTAGGGCACCACCAGCGCGTCGACCAGGTCGCGTGACCACGCGTCGCGCCCGACCTCGGCGAGGTGTTCGCCCCGCGCCACGTCGGTCGGGTCGCCGTGGCGCGAGAGGATCGCGTCGAGCAGGCCCTCACGCGACCCGAAGTGGTAGCTGAGCGCGGACACGTTGCGCTGCTCCGCCGCTTCGGTGATCTCCCGCACCGTCACCTGGTAGAGCCCGCGCCGCGCGAACAGCCGCTCCGCCTCGCGGAGCAGCCGTTCCTTGGTGGCGGTGGAGTCGCGCGGCACGGGCGTCGCAGACGGTCGCGCCGGCTACAGCTGCGCGAGCGCGCTCTCCGGGATGACCGTCGGCCACTCGACGCCCTCCGGGAGCGGGTCGTTGAAGCGGGGGAACTTCGGCTTCGCAGTGGCGCGGTACCGGTCGGTCGAGTGCGTGCGGTCGGGGTCGAACTGCGGGATCACCTTGTCGCCGAACAGCTCGAGGCAGGCGAGCACCTCTTCGTGGTGCATGCCCTCGATGGGGAGGCCGAAGACCAGCTGGTCCATGCCGACGTCGCCCCACGCCGCGATCTGCTCGGACACCTCGTCGGGCGTGCCGCACAGGAGGTAGCCGCCCTGGATGAGGCCGTCGAGGAGGGTTTCCTCGTCGCCTGCGGCGAGGTCGCGCAGCGAGAGCGGGGTGCTCGGCCAGGTGATGGCGTCCTGTGACTTCGGCATCGTGTCGTGGTAGAGGTTGACCATCGTGACGAGGTAGCCGCGGCCGCGGCGCAGCGCGATCGCACGGGCCTCTTCACGCGTCTCGCAGCAGATCACCGAGTTCGTGATCATCATGTTGTCGTTCTTGAACTGGCCGACCGGGTCGGTGCAGTTCGCGACACCCTCCTTGTAGGCCTCGATGCGGCCGCGGAGGTTGAAGATCGGCTCGAAGTTGAACGCGATGGCGCCGATGCCGAGCTCGCCGGCCTTGGTGAAGGTGGGCGGGTTGCCGCACGCGACCCAGATCGGCGGGTGACCCTTGCCGTAGGGCTTGGGCAGCACGTTGTGCGGGGTCGGCACGGTGAAGGTCTTGCCTTCGAACGTGTAGTCGACCTGCTCCCACATGCGCGGGATCTCCCGGACGACCTCTTCCCACTCGGGCTTGGTGGAGTCCTTGTCCATGATGTTGAAGCTGGCGAGCTCGTGGCTGCCCGCACCGCGGCCGGTGCCCCACTCGAACCGGTTGTTGGTGAAGTGGTCGAGCATGGCGGCGCGCTCGGCGTAGCGCACCGGGTGCTCCTTGCGCGGCGAGAGGCTGTTGATGCCGGTCGAGAGGTGGATGTAGTCGGTCTGCGCGGCGATGTAGCCCATCACGACCTCGGGCGCCGACATGTGCGAGTACTCGGTGAGGCTGTGGTGCTCACCCAGCCAGGCGTACTTCCAGTTGTGCTTGTCGGCGAAGATCACGTACTCGGCCTCGCGGGAGAGCGCGACGTGCTCCAGCTCGGTCTGGTGGGCGGCCGGGCCGGGGATGTACCCGTTGAGGAAGATGCCGAATTCCATGAAGGCTCCTGTTCGCTGCGTGACGTTCTAATGGTATGTCTTAAAACCCGCCGGCGTCAAGACCGGGCGCCCGGAACCTGTGTCACCATGCCGGGGTGCCGATCGAGGGCTTCGACCACGTCGCGATCACCGTGGCCGACGTCGACGCGACCGTCGACTGGTACCACCGGGTGCTGGCCGCCGAGCCCCTGTACCGGGACCTCTGGCTCGCGGGCACGATGCCGGTGGCGTTGCTCCAGGTCGGGGCGGCGCGCCTGAGCGTCCATCCCGCGGCGGCACCGGCGGCGCCCCACGCCCAGGCGCCCACGCCCGGGTCCGCCGACCTGTGCTTCCGCTTCGACGGTCCCGTCAGCCGGATCTTCGAGCTCCTCGACGCGGCCGGGGTCGCGGTCGAGGACGGGCCCGTGCCGCGCCCGGCGTCGAGCGGTGAGCGCGGCACGTCGGTCTACTTCCGCGATCCCGACGGCAACCTCCTCGAGCTGCTCACGCTGCACGACGACGGGGGGTGACGCGCACCCGATGGAGTTCACCGAGTCCGACGAGCACGTGATGCTTCGGGCGTCCGTGAGCCGGATCGCGGCGTCGTTCGGACACGAGTACTTCCACGAGCGCGCGGTCACCGGCGGGAAGACCGAGGAGCTGTGGCAGGCCGTCGCCGAGCCCGGATTCCTCTCGGTGCACCTGCCCGAGGAGCACGGCGGCGGTGGTGGCGGCCTGAGCGAGCTCGTGGTGGTGAGCGAGGAGCTCGCCGCGCAGGGATGTCCGCTGCTCCTCGTGCTGGTGTCGGCCGGGATCAGCGCCGAGCTGGTCTCGCGCTTCGGTACCGGCGAGCAGCGCTCGCGCTGGCTCCCGGGTCTCTGCCGCGGTCGGAAGATGGTGTTCGCGATCACCGAGCCCGACGCGGGCTCCAACAGCCACAACCTCTCGACCACCGCCCGGCGCGACGGCGACGTCTACCGGCTCCGCGGCACCAAGACCTACATCTCCGGCGTCGACGAGGCCGACGCGGTGCTCGTGGTCGCGCGCACCGGCGTCGACGAGGACACCGGGTCCGCCCGCCTGTCCCTGTTCGTCGTCGACACCGAAGCGGCCGGCATCGAGCGCACCCTCATCCCGGTGGAGATCAGCGCGCCCGAGAAGCAGTTCCTCCTCTTCTTCGACGACGTCGAGGTGCCCGCCGACCGCCTGCTCGGCGCGGAGCACGACGGCCTGCGCCAGGTGTTCTTCGGCTTGAACCCGGAGCGCATCCTCGAGCGCGTCGCTGTGCACCGGCATCGGTCGGTACGCGCTCGAGAAGGCGTCCGCCTACGCCAACGAGCGCGAGGTGTGGGGCGTGCCCATCGGGCGCCACCAAGGGGTGGCGCACCCGCTCGCGACCGCCAAGATCGAGCTGGAGCTGGCTCGCCTCATGATGCAGAAGGCGGCGTGGATGCACGACCACGCCGACGACGCGGTCGCCGCCGGCGAGGCCGCCAACATGGCCAAGTACGCCGCCGCCGAGGCGGGACTGCACTGTCTCGACGCGGCCATCCAGACCCACGGCGGCAACGGCATGGCCACCGAGTACGGACTCGCCGACCTCTGGGGCCTGGTGCGGCTGCTCCGGATCGCGCCCGTGAGCCGGGAGATGATCCTCAACTTCGTGGCGCAGCAGTCGCTCGGGCTCCCGAAGTCCTACTGATCCTCCGGGTCTTCGGGGAACACCATGCAGCTCGTCGTGCCGTGCGCCACGAGCTTCCCGCGCTCGTCGACCAGGCGCCCCTCGGCGGTCGCGAGCCGGCGCCCGCTTCGACCCGGGTGAGGGTGAACCCGAGCAGTCGGGCGATGCCCGGGGTCGGGAGGTCGCCGCGTTGCACGGCGCGCACGCGGTCGAGCCCGGTGGTGGCGGCGCTGCTCACCGGCACAGGGTGGGCGGACGCGTCAGACTGACGTCCATGCGCGAAGCGATCGCCGGACGGCTCGTCGGACACCGGGTGGCCAGGGTCGAGGACCCGCGGCTGCTCACCGGACGAGGGCGCTACGTCGACGACGTCACCGTGCCCGGCATGTTGCACGCGCACTTCGTCCGCAGCCCGGTCGCGCACGCGGTGATCCGTGGCGTCGACGTCGAGGCCGCGCGTGCGCATCCGGGTGTGGCTGCGGTGTACACGGGCGCCGACATGCAGTCGCTCACCCACCCGTTCATGGGACTGCTCCCGCTGCCGGGGCTGTACCACCCGTTGTTCTACGCGCTCGCGGTCGACCGCGTGCGCGTCGTCGGCGACCCCGTGGCGCTCATCGTCGCCGAATCGCGGTACGTGGCCGAGGATGCCGCGCAGCTCGTGGTGGTCGACTACGAGGATCTCGCCCCGATCGCCACCATCGAGCACGCGCTCGACCCGACGCGTCCCGCGATCTGGCCCGGACCCGGTGGCAACGTGATGCAGGAGGACCACACCGCCTACGGCGACGTCGACGGCGCGTTCGCAGGCGCCGACCGGGTGGTGCGCGAGCGGTTCGTGCAGCACCGCTACTCCAACCAGCCGATGGAGACACGCGGGTGCGTGGCCGAGGTCGACCCCGTCGCCGGCACGGTGCGGTACCACGCCGCCACGCAGAACACCCATCTCATGAAGTGGTCGCTGGCCGCGCTCACCGGACGACGAACGGTCTGGCAGTCCGTGGTCGAGATTGCCCGCCAGCGCGAGCGCATGACCGGCCTGCTGGCGAAGGCGAAGGCGATGGGCGCGGCGAACAAGGCGGCGGCGGGGGAGAAGCCCGCGCCTCTGGAGGAGCCCATCGGCGAAGGGCTGTCCGCCCCGGCCGGGCCGGGCAGGGCCATGGCGCAGACGTTCCTGCGGGAACCGGTCCGCCTCCTGCACCTCGCGCGCATCGTGCTCGGGCTCCTCGCCCGGGATCCGGTCACGCTGCCGCGCGTCACCGCGCAGGACGTCGGTGGTGCGTTCGGCGTGAAGGTCCTGCCGACGCGCGAGGACGTCGCCGTGCTCGCCGCGGCCGTGGATCTCGGGCGGTCGGTGAAGTGGATCGAGGACCGCAACGAGCATCTGCTGATCGCGGGTCAGGCGCGCGAGGAGACCCTCGACGTCGAAGCGGCGCTGCGCGACGACGGCACCCTGCTCGGCATGCGCGTGCACATCAAGATGGACCAGGGCGCGTACCCGGCGTTCCCGTTCAGCGCGGCGATGTACCCCCTCATCATCCGGACGATGATGCCGGGGCCCTACCGGCTCCCTGCACTCGGGTTCCGGACGACCTTGACCGCGTCCAACAAGGCGACCTACGTGGCGTACCGCGGGCCGTGGGCGGTCGAGACGTGGGTACGCGAGCGCGTGCTCGACATCGCCGCGCGTGAGCTGGGCATCGGCCGCGACGAGATCCGGTTGCGCAACATCATCGGGCCCGACGAGCTGCCCCGCCGGATGCTGACCGGTCCGACGCTCGACGTGCGCATGTCGGCCCGCACGACGCTCGAGCGCGCGCTCGAGCTCGCCGACCTCGAGCACTGGCCGGAACGCCAGGCCGAGGCGCGCGCACAGGGACGAGTGCTCGGGCTCGGGTTCGCCACGTTCATCGAGGCCGCGCCGGGGCCACCCGACTTCCAGGAGTCGATCCTGCCCGGTGGTGGGCGCGGGCTCATCGCCGGCGAACCGGCGGGCTCGGTGCTCGAGGCCGACGGCACCGTCTCGGTCTTCACCCAGCAGATGCCGCACGGTCAGGGCCACGAGACGACCCTGGCCCAGGTCGCGGCGGACGAGCTCGGCGTGCCGATCGAGCAGGTGCGACTGCGCTTCGGCGACACCGCGATCACGCCGTTCGGGCTGTCGGGCACCGGCGGCAGCCGATCGGCGCCGATGGCCGGGGGCGCCGTCACGTATTCGGCACGCGCGTTGCGCGGGCAGATCCTCGACGTCGCCGCCGATCTGCTCGAGGCGCCGCGCGACGATCTGGTCGTCGACGCCGGTGCGGTGCACGTGGCCGGCGTGCCGTCGATCTCGGTGTCGTTCGCCGACGTCGCCGCGGCGCGCCCCGACGAACAGCTCCGCAGCGACTTCGCCTACGACGGCGGCGAAGGCGGGTGGGCCCAGGCGACGCACGTGTGCTGGGTCGACGTCGACCTCGACACCGGGCGGGTGCGCATCGACCGCTACGTCGCGGTCGAGGACTGCGGCGAGCTGATCAACCCCAACGTGGTCGACGGCCAGGTGGCCGGCGGCGTGGCGCAGGGGATCGGCGCGGTGCTCTACGAGAAGTCGGTCTACGACGACCAGGCCAACTTCCAGGCCGGCACGTTCATGGACTACCTGCTGCCCACCGCGGCGGAGGTGCCCGAGATCGAGATCCACCACGTGGAGACGCCGACCGACCTCGAGGTGAACTACCGGGGGGTCGGCGAGGGCGGGATGATCGTCGCGCCGGCGGCGCTCACCAACGCCATCGAGGACGCCCTCGCCCATCTCGGGGTGCGCATCACCGAGCAGCACCTCCCCCCGAGCCGGATCCTCGAGCTCGCGGGCGTGATCCCGCCGCCGGGAGGGTAGGGGGCCTGAACCCGGAGTTCCGGCCGCCGCCGCCTACCCTGGACTCAACTCGTACACCGGCGGCGCCGACGCTTCCTCTACACCCTCTCGATCGGCGCCCCATGCACGACCCCATCCCGGGCGAGCTCCCCGCGTCGCCCTCCCACGACCCGGATCCTGCATTGGTGACCCCCGACCCCTGTGCGACGCCCATGCGCCCGGCGGATCCGACGACGATCCGCCAGCTCGCCCGGCGCGGCGCGCCGTGGCTGTTGGGCGGCGCGCTGCTCTACCTGCTGGCGCCCTCGGTGCTCGGGGTGCTCGGGGCGACCGGTCAGCTCGTCGAGATCGACTGGTACTGGATGCTCGCGGTGGTCGCGTGCCAGGGCGTCGTGCTCTACCTGACGTGGGTGCTCCAACGGATGCTCATCCACGACCCCGAGACCGCGCACGGCAAGCTCGAGCTCTACGCCGCGACGCAGCTCGTCGGTTCCTCGGTCGCCACCGTCGCACCGTTCGGCGGCGCTGCGGGTACGGCCGTCCAGGTGCGCGCGCTCGCCCGGCGCGGCGTCAACCCGCGCCGGGCCGTCTCCGGACTCGTCGCGTTCTCGTTGTTGCAGGTCGCATCGATCGGGGCGCTCGCGCTCGTCGGGCCGATCATGTTCGTGGTCGGCATCAACGTGCCCCACACGCTGGCGCGCACCGCGCTCCTCGGGTGCGCGGCGCTGGTGATCATCACCGGCCTCCTCGTGCTGTTCCTGCGCACCGACTCGGCCGCCGACCGGATCGGCACGATCACGGGCCGGGTGCTCCGACGCGATCCCCGCCGGATCATCGTGCTGCTCCGACGGGAGCGCCGGCACCTCCGTCACGCGCTCTCGGGTCCCGGTTCGTGGAGGGTGCTCGGTGTCGCGCTCGCCCGCTCCATCGCGGACTACGCGTGCCTGCTCGCCGCGGTCGCGGCGGTCAGCCCGGCGCCCCGCCCGCAGTTCGTGCTCCTGGCGTTCGTCGCCGCCGCGGTCCTGCGCCTGCTGCCCTTCACGCCCGGCGGGCTCGGGCCGGTCGAGGCCGCGCTCATCCCCCTGCTCGCGGCGGCGTCGACCACGCGTTCCGGTGCGGTGCTCGCCACCCTCGCCTACCGGGTGGCGTCGTTGTGGCTCCCGCTGGTGCTCTCGGTTCCCGCGATGTGGTGGCTGCGCCGCCACGATCCCGCCTCCGAGGTGGCGCGGTTGACCCCGGACGGAGCGGTCGCGTCAACGTGAAGTCGTGACCTTCGTGGAATGGCTCGCCCGCCAGACCCGACGACGCGACGCGGTCGGCGATCTGGCGCGTGACACCCGGCGCGACGTCACGTGGCCGCCGAAGGGCAAGGTCAGCCGCGCCCGCCTGCGCGCCCACCTCGAGCAGCACGAGGCGATCCCCGCGGCACTGGCTGCGCTCGACGCCGCGTGGTCCGAATGGGACCGGGATCGGCGAGCGGCCCGCGACGACGGGTAGGTAGCGTGACCGTCGTGGCAGCGGTCGACGACGCGGCGCGGATGGCTTCGGATCTTCCGGAGGTCACCGACGGCGAACGGCATGGTCACCGCACCTGGTTCGTGCACGGGAAGGCGTTCGCCTGGGTACGGCCGTTCAGCAAGGCCGACGTCAAGCGTTTCGGCGACGCGCCGGTGCCCGACGGGCCGATCCTCGCGGTCGCGACCGTCGACCTCGACGACAAGCAGGCAGTGCTCGAGGAAGGCGCCCGCGGCGTGTTCACCATCTCGCACTTCGACGGCTACGCGGCGGTGCTCGTCCAGCTGCCGATCGTCACCAAGAGGGTGCTGCATGACCTGATCGTCGACGCGTGGTTGGCGAAGGCGCCGCGCGCGCTCGCCGACGAGTACCTCGCGGTCCCGCCGTCGCCGATCCGGTTGAACACGCGTCTGACACCGCGCTACGGCTGGTTCGGGCCGTTGAGGTTCTGGCCGCCGTCGGCGGAGATCGTCTCGCCCGTGATCCAGCCGAGGGCGAACAGCGCGCCGACCACCTCGGCGATGTCGTCCGGCTGCCCGACGCGCCCGAGGGGCACCCGCTTCGCCGCGGCGTCGAGGAACCCCGGGATGTCGACGGCGCCGGCGGTCAGACCGGTGATCGTGAACCCGGGTGCGACGCCGTTGACGCGCACGCCGTGTGGGCCGAGCTCGCGTGCGGCGACCCGCACCAGCTGCCGGAGGCCGGTCTTCGCCACGCTGTAGTGCGCGAACCCGGTGTCGGCGACGCGACCGGCGGCCGAGCCGTTGACGACGATGCATCCGGGGACGCCGGCGTCGACCATGCCCCGCGCGCTCACCCGGACCGTGCGATACACCGACCGCAGGTTGACGTCCATCACGCGGTCCCACTCGTCGGCGTCGAGGTCGAGGAACGGCACCATCCCCGAAACGCCCGCACCGGCGAACACGTAGCGCGGAGTGCCGAGCTCGGCGACGACCTGTGCGTACGCGGCGTCGAGGGCGTCGTCGTCGGACACGTCGCACGCGATGTGCAGGTCCGCGGGGCCACCCTCGTTCGGGTCGAGCGAGGCGACCCGGCATCCTTCGCGCTGCAGCAGCTCGCACACCGCCGCACCCATGCCGCTGGCGCCGCCGGTGATGAGCCCCGGACCGGGCGTGAGCGAGAGCACGGCGGTCAGTGGAGGTCGCGGAGCCAGCCCCGCGTACCGAGCTCGGGATGCAGCACGTCGTCACTCCAGAGGATCTGTCCGGTCATGACGGCCGGATCGGCGGTGGCGACGCGCAGCGTGGCCTCGGCGAATTCGTCGGCGCTCGCCCAGTTGGTCTCGCCGGCGGCCGCGACGAGGTTCCCGGGCGTGAGCACGGGCTCCGACGGGAGCAGTGCGTTCACCGCGATGTTGTGCTGCGCCATCTCGAACGCGACCGACTCGGTGAGGTGGTGCATGGCTGCCTTGTTGCCGCCGTACGCGAATCCGTGGGGCGGCCCCGGTCGCTCGTACGGCCCCTCCCCGGGGATGAACGCGGCGAGCGAGCTGATGTTGACGATCCCGCCGCGACCGGAGCTCGATCATGTCGGGCAGCACCAGCTGCATCAGGCGGTAGCTCGCGAACAGGCCGATCTCGAAGTGCAGCCGGTACCCCTTCAGTGGGAACTCGAGGAACGACCCGGCGCGCGTCGACGTGGTGCGGGCGGGTGGCGGCGACGCCGGAGCCGCCCGAGCCGCCCGAGCGGCGGACTGCGGACGCCCGGGCACCGTGAGCGCCGCGTTGTTGATCAGCAGGTCGACCGGGCCGAGCGCGGCGCGTGCTTCGTCGACCAGTCGGTCGACGTCGTCGTTCCGGGCGAGGTCGGCGCGGATCGCCACCGCGTGCCCGCCCTCGGCCTCGATGGCGGCGACGGTGTCGTGGATGGTGCCGGGGAGACGCTCGTCGAAGACCTCTTCGGTGCGCGCCGCGACCGCGACCGCCGCGCCCTCGTGCGCGAAGGTGCGGGCGATCGCCTCGCCGATCCCGCGACTGGCCCCGGTGACGATCGCCACCCTGCCCGCGAGACGTGCTCCGCTCACATCACCGTCCGGTACTGCGAACCGTCAGCCATCGCCGGGTCGGTGAAGTGCCGGATCATGTTCGTCTGCACGTAGGAGGCGACGAAGCGGCCGTCGTGCGTGTACACGTCGGCGTTGCCGAACGACCGACCGCGACCGGCGTACGGGCACTCGTGCGCGAGCAGCAGCCACTCGTCGGCGCGGAGTGGTTCGTGGAACACGATCGTGTGCCCGACGACGCCGGTGGAGAGACCGCGGTGCGCGGAGTCCTGGTTGACCGCCGCGTGGGGTCGGAGCGCGGTCGCGATGAGGAAGCCGTCGGTGGCCCAGGCGAGCACCGCGCGGTGGACCGCCGGGTCGTCCGGGAGCGGCGGTGCCTTGGCCCACAGGAACGTCTCGGCCGGGCCGACCGGTGCGTCCATCGACCAGAGGTCGACGTCGTCGACGATGCGCAGGTCGGTGCCGGGGTAGACGAGCCCGCGCGACTCCGTCGTCGGCGTGCCCTCCGGTGCGGGCGCGCGGGGCATCGGGACGTCGTGGCGCACGACATCGGGCTCGTCGGCGTCGAGCAGCACCATGAAGCGCGCGCACAGGCGGTCGCCCTGCCAGACGGTCACCGTGTCGCTGGCGAACGTGCGCCCATCGTGCATCGGGTCGACGGCCAACTCGGTGGGCGCGTCGATCCGGCCCGGACGGGCGAAGATCGCCTGGATCGAACGGACGTCCTTGCCCGGATGACGCATCGACGTGGCGACGATCGCCTGCGCCAGGAACTGACCGCCGAAGACGACGTCGCGGTGTTCGGCGTCACCGGTGTTGGTGACTCGATAGCGGTCGTCGCTGATGGGTTCGGGTCGGAGCGCGGCTGGCACCGCTCCGGGGTCGGGCATGCGCGGGAGCATACGGGGGGTGGGGTGCCGCGGCCAGTGGGCGTAGGCTCGGCGTGACCACCGATCCGGGGGAGACCGGCATGGACATGAACGACCTCATCCTCGTCAGCGTCGACGACCACGTCGTCGAGCCGCCCGACCTCTTCGAGCGGCACGTGTCGAAGGCCGACCTCGAGCGCGCTCCGCGCGTGATCCACAAAGACGAGATGGACGCCGACGTCTGGACGTTCGAGGGCGCGGAGATCCCGAACGTCGGGCTCAACGCGGTCGCCGGCCGTCCGCCGGAGGAGTACGGCTTCGAGCCGACCGCGTTCGACGAGATCCGCCGCGGCGCCTACGACATCCATGAGCGCATCCGCGACATGAACGTCAACGGCGTGCTCGGCTCGATGTGCTTCCCGTCGATGACCGGCTTCTGCGGACAGCTGTTCAGCCGCACCCCCGACCGCGAGCTCGGCCTGCGCCTGCTCGAGGGCTACAACAACTGGCACATCGACGAGTGGTGCGGCACCTACCCGGGTCGATTCATGCCGCTCGCGCTCGTGCCGATCTGGGACCCCGAGCTGATGGCCGCCGAGGTGCGACGTGTCGCCGCCAAGGGCTGTCGCGCCGTCACCTTCTCCGAGAACCCCACCAAGCTGGGGTACCCGAGCTACCACAGCGACCACTGGGACCCGTTCCTCCGTGCGTGCGAGGAGACGGGCACCATCGTGTGCCTGCACATCGGTTCGTCGTCGTCGATCTCGGTCACGTCCGACGACGCCCCGATCGACGTCATGATCACGGTCACCCCGCTGAACCTGTTCACCTGCGCGGCCGACCTGATCTGGTCGCAGATCTTCCGCAAGTTCCCCAACCTGAAGATCGCGCTCTCCGAGGGCGGTATCGGGTGGATCCCGTACTTCCTCGACCGCATCGACTTCACCTACCAGCACCACAAGGCATGGACGCACCAGGACTTCGGCGACATGCTGCCGAGCCAGGTCTTCCACGAGCACATCATCACGTGCTTCATCGACGACCCCACCGGCTTGAAGCTGCTCGACGACGTCGGCCTCGACATGGTCACCTGGGAGTGCGACTACCCGCACTCCGACTCCGCGTGGCCGAACGCGCCCGAGGTGTTCATGAAGACGTCGGGCCACCTGTCCGACGACGTGATCAACAAGATCACGCACGAGAACGCGATGCGTGAGTTCCAGTTCGATCCCTTCGCGCACCGAGCGAAGGAGAGCTGCACGGTCGGCGCGTTGCGGGCCGAGGCCGGTGATGTCGACGTCGTGACCCGGAGCCCGCGGAAGAAGGTGTCGAACACCGACATCAGCTCGTTCGTCGGGACGGCCTCGAAGGTGCTGCAGAGCGACTGACGCGTCACTACCGCCCGGCTCGGCGGTTCCCGTAGTCTCGGGGCTCGACGAGCCAGGGGGTGTCACGCGTGACCGAAGTGATCGACGACGCATCGACGTTGTGGGAGTTGCTCGAACGACGGGCCGACCGCTCGCCCGACGCGCCGATGCTCATCGACGAGCAAGATCGCACCGTCAGCTTCGGTGAGTTCAAGGCGTGGAGCGAGCGGGTCGCCGCCGGGCTGATGGGGCTCGGCATCACGCCGGACACGCCGGTGGCGTGGCAGTTGCCGACCCGCATCGAGTCGATCGTGCTGTCGTTCGCGCTCGCCCGCCTCGGCACCACGCAGCTCCCGCTCATCCCGATCTACCGCGAGCGCGAGGTCGGCTCGGTGATCGTGCAGGGCGGGGTGCGGTACTTCGCGGTGCCGGGCACGTGGCGCAACTTCGACTACGAGGCGATGGCGAAGGGCTTGCAGGAGTCGACCGGCGTGCCGTTCGAGATCCTGCTGGTCACCGACACGCTGCCCGAGGGCGACCCGGCGACGTTGCCGGCGCCCCCGACCGACGGCGACGCGGTGCGCTGGCTGTACTCGACCTCGGGCACGACCGCCGCCCCGAAGTGCGTGATGCACTCCGACGACGGGCTGATCGCCGGTGGCCTGGGCCTCGCGTACGCGATGAAGCCGGAGCCGGACGACGTCGGCTCGATCGTGTTCCCGTGCACCCACATCGGCGGGCCCGACTACCTCGTGGTGATGCTCGCCTACGGCATGCCCGCGGTGCTGCTCGAGACGTTCGATCCCCCCAGTGCGGTGAAGACGTTCTCGCGTCACGGCGTCACCATGGCGGGCGGGAGCACCGCGTTCTACCTGGCCTTCCTCAACGAGCAACGGAAGGACCCGTCGAAGCCGGTGATCCCGTCGTTGCGGCTGCTCAACGGCGGTGGCGCGCCGAAGCCGCCCGAGGTGTTCCGCGAGGTCCGCGCCGAGATGCACATCCCGATCTGCCACGGCTACGGGATGACCGAGTGCCCCATGATCACGCAGGGCTCGATCACCGACGACGACGAGCAGCTCGCCAACACCGACGGCGCGCCGGTCTTCGGGTGCGAGGTGCAGGTCGTCGGCGACGACGCGAAGCCGTTGCCGGCCGGGGTGACCGGCGAGGTGCGCGTGCGCGGTGCGATGGTCGCCAAGGGCTACACCGATCCCGAGCTCTCCGCCGCGTCGTTCGGCGCCGACGGGTTCTTCATCACTGGCGACCGCGGCTACCTGCGCGACGACGGCCACCTTGTCCTCACCGGGCGCAGCAAGGAGATGATCATCCGCAAGGGCGAGAACATCAGCCCGCGCGAGATCGAAGACCTGTTGCAGACCCACCCGAAGGTCGCCGCGGTCGCGGTGATCGGCCTGCCCGACCGCGAGCGCGGCGAACGCGTGTGCGCAGTCGTCGAGACCGCCGGCGACACATCGTTGACGTTCGTCGAGCTGCAGCAGTTCTGCCGCGACTCCGGGCTGATGGCCCAGAAGATCCCCGAGCAGCTCGAGGTCGTCGACCTGTTGCCGCGGAACGCCACGTTCAAGATCCTGAAACACGAACTGGTCAAGCAGTTCACGGAGGGAAACGCATGAGGTTCGTCTTCAACTACCCCGAGACCTCGGGGCTCGAGAGCGACCTGCTCGACTCGGGCGAGATCAGCGATGTCGCGGTCGCGGTGGAAGCCGCCGGCTTCGACGCCTTCGCGCTCACCGAGCACCCGATCCCGGGTGCCAATTGGCTGGCGCACGGCGGCCACCAGACCCTCGACCCGTTCGTCGGCCTCGCGTTCGCAGCGGCGGTCACCGAGCGCATCAAGCTCCTGACCCACCTGTCGGTCGCGCCGTACCGCAACCCGTTCCTGCTCGCCAAGACCGCGGCCACCCTCGACCGCTGCTCGCAGGGACGGTTCGTCCTCGGGCTGGGCGCGGGCTACCACAAGACCGAGTTCTTCGCCCTCGGCGTCGACTTCGACGAGCGCAATACGCTGGTCGACGAGGCGCTGGAGGTCCTGCCGAAGGCCTGGTCGGGTGAGCCCTTCGACGCCGATGGCCTGCACTTCACCGCCAAGGGCGTGATCCAGCGGCCGCGTCCTGCGCAGGACCCGATCCCGATCTGGATCGGTGGCAACTCCAAGCTCAGCCGTCGGCGCGCCGCCACCGTGCAGGGCTGGATGCCGATGGGGATCCCCGAAGAGGTCGCGCGCACCACACGCTCGCCCCACATCGCGGGTCTCGAGCAGCTGGCCGAGATGATCGCCGAGGTCAAGGACATGGCCGGCGATCGTGCCGGTGAGCTCGACTTCTGCATGAGCTACATGGAGGAAGGCATCCACCAGCCCACCCAGGACGTGGACCGCCACTTCGACGGGCTGGGCCGCATGGAGGAAGCGGGCGTCAACTGGGTGAACATCGGGCACCCGCCCACGACGCCCCAGCAGATGCTCGACTTCATCCAGGCCTTCGGCGAGACCTACATCCGCGCCTGACCCACTCCCCGCAACCGAACCTGCGTCGGGAGAGGCGAACAGTTCGCCCGTAGCGACGCAGGTTCGTGAGTGGGTGGGGCTCAGCCCTTGGTGAGGATGGCGCCGGCCGAGAACGGTCCGACCGCGTTGGTGAACACGGCCACCTCGGCGCCGTCGACCTGCCGTTCGCCGCACTGCCCGCGCAGCTGGCGGGTCGTCTCGATGCAGAAGTTGGCGCCGTGCCGGCGGCCGACGTTGCAGGCGCCGCCGTCGGTGTTGACCGGGAGCGAGCCGCCGAGGCGCGTGTTGCCCTCGGCGACGAACGCGCCCGCCTCGCCCTCGCCGCAGAAGCCGAGTGCCTCCAGCCACTGGAACACGATGATCGAGAACCCGTCGTAGAGCCCGCGGTGTCGACGTCGGCCGGGGTGAGGTCGGTGCCCTCCCAGAGCTTCTTCGCGGTCTGCACCGGGGCGGTGTGCGACCATGTCCGACATGACCTCGAAGTGCAGGTCGCGGATCGCGTTGAGTGCGTACGACTCGACCAGCACGACGGGCTGGTCGAGGTCGCGTGCCGCGTTCCTCGGTGGTGAAGATCACCGCCGATCCGGAGTCGACCGGGTAGTCGCAGTCGAGGATGCGGAGTGGCTTCGACACGTAGCGCGCCGCGAGGTAGTCGTCGAGCGTGATCTCCTCGCGGAAGATGGCGTCGTCGTTCATCGACGCGTGGTGGCGCTGGGTCACCACGTGTCGGCCGAAGTCCTCTTCGGTCGCGCCGTATTGGGACATGTACCGCTGCGTGAACATCCCGGCCCATTGCACCGGGCTCCCCGCGCCGAACGGCACGAGGAACTGGCGGTCCCCCGCAGCCCGGTGCAGCATCGACGTCATCGGGTGGTTGGCGCCCGCGCCCTTCACCAGCGCCGAGCTGCTCGGCTGCTGGCCGATCACGCGGAGCGCGAGCGCGGTGTGGCAGAAGCCCGATGCGACCGCGGCGATCGCCTGCGCCGCCGAGTACGAGAACGCCGGCGCCATCAAGCCTGTCGCCCACCAGTTGACCGGCTCGATGCCGAGCAGCCAGGCGTCGTTGAGCGGCTCGGTGCCGACCGACGTCACGCCGTCGATGTCGTGCACGGTGAGCCCGGCGTCGGCGAGCGCGGCCATGGTCGCCTGGATCATGTGGTCGTCGATCGACAGGCCGGTGTTGCGCCCGACGTGGGAGTACCCGCAACCGACGATGGCGACGCGCTGCCCCGTCGCCATCAGGCCTCCCCGTCGGTCACGGCGGCAGGCCGGAAGAACGGCAGGGTGAGCTCGGGGTCGAGCTCGACGAACGTGACCTCCACCGGCATGTCGATGCGCAGGTCCTCCTCCGTGCAGTCGACGAGCTGGGTCATGAACATCAGGCCCGGCTCCTCGACGAGCTCGACCGTGGCCACGATGTAGGGGATGCGGTCGACGTAGAACGGGTGGAACGGCTGCACCGCGATCGTCCAGGTGTAGAGCGTGGCGCGTCCCGACACCTGCTCACCGGCGAGGTCGTCGGACTGGCAGTAGCGGCACAGCACCTTGGGGTAGTGCAGGTAGTGCCGGCAGTTCCGGCAGCGCTGGATCCACAGCTCGTGCTTCGCCACGCCGTCCCAGAAGAACTGGGTGACGGGATCGGGCGACGGCAGGGGGAGCGGTGGTGCCTCGGGCGTGGTGGTCATGTGGCTGCGCTCCAGGCGTGCGCCGCTCCCGCGGCGAGCAGCTCGTCGATCGTGCCGCGGTCGATGCCGACCTCGGTGAGCACCTCGACGGTGTGCTCGCCGAGGCCGGGTGGCGCGCGGTCGAGCTTCACGTCGAGATCGCCGAACGCCCAGAACGCGCCCGGCTGCTCGACGTTGCCGTAGTCGATGTGCCGGTAGCGCGCGATCATCCCGGCGGCGTCGTTGTCGGCCGAAGCGAAGAACGAGTCGCACTGGTCGAGTCGCACCTTCTCGCACGGTACGCCGGCGGCGCGAGTGCGGTGAGGGCGTCGGCGCTCGCGTGACGCGCGAGTGCGTCGGCGGCGTCGGCGGCCGCGTCGACACCGGCCACCGTGCAGAGTGCCGCGAGCTCGTCGTCGGTGGTGGCGGCGATGGCGATCCAGCCGTCGGTGACGGGCAGGATGCGGACGCCGGGGGAGATGCCGGTCTGCTCGTGGTCGAGGACCGGCATGGCGACGGTCTTCCCGCTGGCATCGAGGTAGGTCTCGCTGCCCGTGAGCACTCCGCCCCCCAAGAGTGACCCGGCGACGGCCTGCGTCGTGCCGGTGCGGTCGCGGTGGTAGAGCGCGAGCAGGGTCGCGATCACCGAGCCCATCGCGCAGAGGTGGTCCATGAAGCCGAAGCGGTGCCACATCGGCGGGTTTCCCTCACCCGCGCCGGCGACTTCCCAGCCGCACGACGCCTGGAACAGCTGGTCGTAGCCGGGCCAGTCCGCCCGCGCCCCGCGCGGACCGTACGAGCTGGTGTGGCAGTAGACGATCTCGGGGTTGACCGCCCGCACCGACTCCTCGTCGACGGCGAGCCGTCGCGCCGCCGGCATCCGCAGGTTGTGGTGGAAGATGTCGGCATCGGCGATCAACGCGTCGAGCGCGGGTCGCGCCGCGGCGCCTTGAGGTCGAGCGCCACGCCGCGCTTGCCCCGCTGGCAGCCGAAGAACGACCACTCGACCCAGCGCATGCCCTCGCCGCCCGGCGGCTCGACCTTCACCACGTCGGCACCGAGATCGGACAACAGCATCGGTCCGAGCGGCCCGGCGAGGAACGCGCCGGCGTCGACGACCTTCACGCCTTCCAACGGGAAGCGCAGCTCGGCGGTCGCCGTCCCGGCGCGGTCCTGTTCGCGCGGCTTCCACTCGTCGAGCACCTCGGCGGTGTGCGCGCCGAGATCGGGCGCGACGTTGCGCACCCGGGTCGGCGGGTCGACGGTGATCGGCGACCCGGCCATCGCGATGTGTCCGAGCTCCGGGTGGTCGAGCTCGACGACGTACCCGTTGGTGCGGGCCTGCTCGTTGCTGAAGATCTCTCCCGGGGCCAGCGCGGGTTGCACGGGGACGTCGTTGGCCCAGAACGACTCCAACCACTCGCCGCTGGGCCGCAACATGAGTGCTTCGGGCCAGCCGTCGAACATGCCGAAGAGCACGTTCGGATCGCTGCGTTGGCCCTCGGGGCGGACCTGGGCCATCGCCTCGCGGAACAGCGGCGACTTCGTCGGTTCGCCCATCAGGTGCAGCCACACGCCGTCACCCGACTCGAACAGCGACGCTCCGGTCTGCGCCTTGGGCATGCCGATCTCCAACGACGGTGACGGGTGCTCGACCTTCCGCCAGTGCATCGCCGTCGGCACCAGGGCGCCCTGGGCGATGCTCGTGTGCGCGGGTCCGGCGCGCCCGGTGCGCTCGCGCGCGATCAGGCGGGCCAGGATCCCGATGGCGCCGAGGTGGGATGCGCACCAGCTCCCGATGGGGCAGCGGAGGAAGATCGGGCCGTCGCGGTAGCCCTGCTGCTCGTCGAGCAGGCCGAGACGGGCGAGGGCGAGGAGCTCGTCGACCGGCATGTCGGCCTCGGGGTGGTTCGCCGGCCACGACAGCATCGACGACGCGATGAGCTGCGGGTGGCGGGCCGCGAGGGTCGCGTCGTCGAGGCCGAGCTCGCGGCGCGGGTGGGTCCGTAGTTGTGGACGACGACGTCGGCGGCGGCGAGGAGGTCTTCGAGCGACGCCCGGTCGTCGGGTCGGTCGAGGTCGAGCACGACGCTGCGCTTGCTGCGCATCCACGTCTGGAAGCCGGCCCGGGCGCGGATGGCGTTCCCGCCGGGCGGCTCGACGGCGACGACGTCGGCGCCCGCCTCGGCCAGCAGCAAGGTCGACACCGGCCCGGCGATCCCGTCGGACAGGTCGACGATGCGGATGCCGTCGAGGATCCCGGCGTCGGTGCCCGACGCGTCGCGTGCCACCATCGTTCCCCCCTCGTGGTCAGGCGGCGAACCTAACGGTCGCGGACCGCAGTCCACAAAGGAGCCCCCCACCAGTTTTGGCGTCAGTGCGCCATGCCTGGGCATGTTCGATTGACGCCAAAGCGGCATAGCGTGACCGGCCGTGGCCCGGTACGCAGCATTCGACCGACGGGAGTGGGCGGCGCGGCGCCGGGCGTCACCACCGACCGCGCCCATGTGGTCGGACGGCCTCGTGAGCACCGCCGACCTGGCCGAGGTCTACGAGCCGCTGGCGGAGCTGATGCTGGAGCGGGCGGGCGCGACCCGTCCGTTCGTCGTCGCGGTCACCGGCAGCGTCGCGGTGGGCAAGAGCGCGGCCGCGGCCGCGCTCGCCGCGGTCCTCGGGCCCGGTCAGCCTCGTTGCGAGGTTGCGGTCGTCTGCACCGACGGGTTCCTGTTCTCCAACCAGGTGCTGACCGCACGCGGGCTCGCCGACCGCAAGGGCTTCCCCGAGTCGTTCGACCACGACGCGCTCGCCGCATTCGTGCGCGCGATCCGCGCCGGCGGGGAGCCGGCGCGGGCGCCCGTGTACTCGCACGCCTGCTACGACATCGTCGAAGGTGAGGCGCAGGTCGTCGATCACCCCGACGTGCTCGTGCTCGAAGGACTGCCGTTCCCCGAGGACCACGTCGACTTCACCGTGTATGTCGACGCCGACGAGCACGACATCGAACGCTGGTTCCTCGAGCGGTTCTTGGCGCTGCTGACCGACGCCCGTACCGACGACGCGTCGTACTTCCGTCCCCTCGCCGATCTCTCCGACGACGACGCAACGGAGTTCGGGCGCCGGGTCTGGGTCGCCATCAACCATGTGAACCTCGAGGAGCACATCCTGCCGGTGCGCGACCGGAGCGACGTCATCCTCGAGAAGGGCCCCGACCACGCCATCCGAGCGCGTGCGACTGCGGATCGGCTGACGTGCGAGCATGAGCCGATGACCGACCCCGCGCACCAGCAGCTGGTGGAGATGCTCGACCACGTGTGGAGCTCGATGGCCGACCTCGGGAGCACGCTCGACGAGGCCGCCTGGAAGCAGCCGACCGAGTGCCCGGGCTGGACGGTGCAGGACAACCTCGTGCACATCACCGCACTCGAACGCTTCATCCTCGGCGATCCCCTCCCGAGCGGGGACATCCCCGATGATCTGCCGCACGTGAAGAACGACGTCGGCGCGTCGAACGAGCGCTGGGTCGAGTCGCGCCGATCGTGGACCGGTGCCGATGCGCTCGAGGAGTTCCGGGCCGCGACCGCGGCGCGGCTGGAGCAGCTGCGTGCCCTCGACGACGACGGGTTCACCGCCGACTCGTGGACGCCGATGGGTCCGGGCACCGTCGCCGATCTGCTCGGGTTCCGCATCTTCGACTCGTGGGTGCACGAACAGGACATGCGGCGGGCGCTCGACCGACCGGGCGATCTCGACTCGCCGGCCGCCGCGCACTCGCTCGGGATGATGACCGGCGTACTTCCGTACATCGTCGGGAAGAAGGTGGGGGCTCCCGACGGTTCCACCGTCGTGCTCACGCTCACCGGACCGCTTCCGCGCACCGCCGCGGTCGAGGTGGCGGCCGGTCGCGCCCGGCCGGTCGACCCCGCACCCGCGGAGCCCACCGTCACGCTGACGCTCGCTTCGGATGCCTTCGCCCGTCTGGCCTGTGGCCGTACGGATCCGGCCGAGGCGCTGGTCGTCGGCACGGTCGCCATCGACGGCGACGTCGAGCTCGGCGGCGAGATCGTGCGGCAGCTCAATTACATGTTCTGAACCGCCTGCGTCAGTGCAGGGAACCGAGGAGACCTGATGGATCTGGTCACGAACGTCGTGCAGGGGAGCGCTTCCGATCGACTCCTGTTGTTGTTGCACGGCTACGGCGCCGACGAGCGCGACCTCGGTGGCCTGCTCAGCTACCTCGACCCGCAGGGCCGCTTCGCCACGGTGCTGCCACGGGGTCCGGTGGCCGCGCCACCGGGGTTCTCCTGGTACGACATGGCGGAGGATCCCGGCGCGGGCTTCGCCGAGGCGCTGGCCGCCATCGACGACCTGCTCGACGCCGCGTGCGAGGAGCACGGGTTCGCCCGGTCGGAGGCGGTGGTCGGCGGGTTCTCCCAGGGCGGGGGGCTCGCACTGGCCCTGGCGCTCGGGCCGAGCGAGCGGCCGCGGCCGGCCGGGGTGCTCGCGATGAGCCCGTTCGTGGCGCCGGGAATGTTCCAGGTGGACGCCGAAGGGCCGGCCGAGGTCGCTGTCCTCCTCCAGCACGGCACCGACGATCCGATGGTCCCGGTCGCCGGCACCCGCGAGCTGGCGAAGGTCCTGGCCGAGGCGGGCCTGCCGGTGGTGTTCGCCGAGTACCCGATGGGCCACGAGGTGGCGCTGGAGAGCGTCCAGCAGGCCCAGGGCTGGCTCGACGCGGTCCGGGCCGGCGAACGGCCGTCGGAGCCGCTCCCGGAGCCGCCGCCCGAGGGGCTGGTGAAGGCGGTCACCGCCGCCTCGTTCCCCACCGAGGTGCTGGGCGCCGACGTCCCCGTGATCGTCGACTTCTGGGCGCCGTGGTGCGGACCGTGCCGCCAGGTCGGGCCGATCGTCGAGCAGATCGCGGCGATGCGCCAGGGCTCCTACAAGGTCGTGAAGGTCAACATCGACGAGGAGCCGTCGCTGGCGCAGGAGTACGACGTGCAGAGCATCCCGCTGATCGGGCTGTTCCGGAACGGCCGGCTCGAGCGCGCGTCACTCGGGGCGAAGCCCCGCCCGCAGCTCGAGGCCGAGCTGGGGATGCTCGTCATCCCCTGATCGAGATCGTGCCGGCCGCTCCGGCACGGGTCTGCCCGATCACGGCCGAAGCCAGGGTCCCGCGCGCGTCGAGCTCGTGCACGAGGTCGGCGGCGGCGTCGGGTGCGACCGCGAAGAGGAGACCACCCGAGGTCTGCGCGTCGGCGAGCAGCAGCTGGTCGTCGCGCACGAGCCCGTTCCACTCCACCGTGTCGTCGACGAACGCGTGGTTGCGCTGCGTGCCCCCGGCGACCATGCCGTCGGCGAGCAGCGCACGCACACCCTCGATCACCGGGACCGCGTCGGCATCGACCTCGGCCGAGAGGCCGGACGCGGCCAGCATCTCGCGCAGGTGGCCGAGCAGCCCGAACCCGGTGACATCGGTCGCGGCGTGCACCGCGTCAGCGTCGAGCGCGAGTGCCGCGTCGCGCGCGCTCGCGTTCAGTGTCGTCATCACGTCGATCGCATCGGCGACGAGCTCCGGCGGTGCCGCGTCGCGCTTGAGCGCGGTGGAGATCACGCCGAGACCGATCGGCTTGGTGAGCACCAACGCGTCGCCCACGCGGGCGTCGCGGTTCGTGAACACCCGCGCCGGGTCGACGGTGCCGACGACGGCGAGGCCGAACTTCGGCTCGGCGTCATCGATCGAGTGGCCACCGCCGACAAGCGCGCCCGCAGCGCGCACGACATCGCCGCCGCCGTCGAGCACGCGCGCCAGGAGCTCGAACGGGAGCCCTTCGCGCGGCCACGCGACCAGGTTCAAGGCGAGCAGCGGTGCTCCCCCCATCGCGTACACGTCCGAGAGCGCGTTCGTCGCCGCGATGCGACCCCAGTCGTAGGGGTCGTCGACGATGGGGGTGAAGAAGTCGGTGGTGACCACGACCGCGAGGTCGTCACGCAGTCGGTAGACGGCCGCGTCGTCGGACGTGTCGAAGCCGACGAGCAGGTCCGGGTCGGTCGGCGCGTCACCCGTGCCCCGCACGAGCCCGAGCACCGTGCGCAGGTCGGCGGGCGAGAGCTTGCACGCGCACCCCGCGCCGTGCGAGAACGCGGTGAGCCGTATCGCCTCGCCATCCCGAAGTTGCGTCACACCGGCACGTTATCGGTGCCGAGTCGACGCAACTTCGCCGGTGCCGAGGCGATCAGCCGGGGCGGACGGCGCCGATGACGCCGGGCCAGATCTGGCTGATCTGGACCACGGTGCCGGAGTGAGGCGCATGGAGCACCTGGTTGCCTCCGACGTAGATGCCCACGTGGCCGTCCCAGAAGACGAGGTCACCGGGCTGCAGCTGGTCCATCGAGACCCTCGGGAACGACGCCATCTGGTCGTAGGAGCCGTGCGACATCGACACGCCGGCCTGCGCCCACGCCATCATCGTGAGGCCCGAGCAGTCGTAGCAGCCGGGGCCGACACCCGCGTAGCAGTAGGGCTTGCCCAGCTGCGCGTACGCGTAGGCGAGGACCGCGGACACGCCGCCGCTCGTCGGAGGCGGTGTGGCACTCGACCCGCCGCCGCCGCCGCCACCGCCACCGCCGCCACCACCGGTGTCGGCCCGCCGCGGACTGCTGCAGCGAATACTGCTGGGCCGCCGCGGCCGCTTCACGCGCCTGACGTTCCTGCTCGGCCTGCTGCACGAGCACCTGGATCTCGCCGGTGACCTTCGACTGCAGCTGCTCGAGCGCGGCCTGACCTTCGTCGAGCTTCGCCTTCTGCGCCTTGATCTCGTCCTGTTGCTGCTGCGCGACCTGACGCGCGGCTTCGGCGTCGGCCTTGCGCTCGGTGACCTGTTCCTTCGCCTTGGCGAGGCTGTGGACGATCTCCTTGTCGCGCTGCGCGGCGAGTGAGCTGTACTTCTGGCGCGACGACAGGTCCTGCGCGTTCTGCGCGTCGAGCTCCTCGACACCACCGGTCGAACCGCTCTGCGCGTACACCACCGCGGCGCGGCGGGCGACTTCGGCCCGGAGCTCGCGGGTCTTCTCCTTGGCCGCCTCGACCAGCGCGTCGGCGGCGCGGATGTCGGACTCGGCCTGGTCGAGCTCGTTCTGCGCGGAGTTGATCCGCTCGTTGAGCCCGCTGAGCTTCTCGGCGTTGCTGTTGATCTGTGCTTCGAGCTGTGCGGCCTCGGCCTGCTTGTCGCCGATCGGGTCGGCGATTGCGACCCCGGGGGCGACCAGTGCTCCCAGCGTCGTGATGACGAGGGAGAAGAGGACGAGCCGAAATGCTCGGCGGTTCATATGGGGACTCCTCCGGCTAGGCCGTTTCGGTCCTTGCTGAACACGTCTCTGTGAACAACATTGACACCAACAACAACACATCCGTACAGGGGGTCTCCCCGGTACGGACTTGCTGGCACCCTAGCGAACCCGCGCACCCAGGGCCAGCATTGTGCGTTCGTGACCGCGTGGTCGCAGGTCAGAGGGTCGTGCTCAGACCGGCCAGCCGGGTGTGGGCGGCGGATCGCCGGTTCCCGCGACGGTCGGCACGCTCCATGCCATCGACTTCGCGACCTCTTTCGCGACCTGCTGCCACGCGTGGGGATCCCAACCTTCGGCCGCGGCGACGAGCGTCGTGTTCTGACGCAGGTGCACGAACGCGGGAAGGTGCGTGAGACCGAGACTGGTGACGAGCTCTGCGTCCGGATCGACGAACGACAGGTACTCGCTCTCCGCGTCGCCGAGCACGCCGCGCGCGATGAACTCGTTGCCGACGACGCAGAACGCGGTGCGACAGTCGGCGTCGCCGAACACCTGGAAGATGCGCTTCGCGATCGGGATGAACACCGCGGCTTCGGGGCGCGGCGGCAGGATCACCAGGCACAGGTGGAACATCGTCGACCAGTCGTCGAGCGTGCGGGCGACGCCCTTCGTGCTCGTCAGCTTCAGGTTCGGATCGGGGTTCTTCGCCACGTTGCGAGCCTACGCTGTGGTCACTGGTCGGCTCTTCATCCGGGGGTTTCGCGCATGTCGGAGATGGTGGAGTTCCCGAGCAACGGGACCACGGGGCAGGGGTACCTCGCGCTTCCCGCGGCGGGATCGGGCGCCGGGTGTGATCGTGCTGCAGGAGTGGTGGGGCATCAACGACCAGATCAAGGAGGTGTGCGACCGCTTCGCGTCGGACGGGTTCGTCGCGCTCGCCCCCGACATCTACCGCGGCGTCGTCACGCAGGAGCCCGACGAAGCGGGCAAGTTGATGATGCAGCTCAACATCGAGCAGGCGGCGAAGGACATGTCGGGCGCGGTCCGCTACCTCGCCGCGCACGACGCGGTCACGTCGAAGGGACTCGGCGTCGTCGGGTACTGCATGGGCGGCGCGCTCGCGCTCTGGCTCGCGACGTTGGAACCCGAGCTGGTCGACGCGGTCGCGCCGTACTACGGCGTCGCCGGGTGGCCGAGCCCGCCCGACTTCTCGTTGCTCCAGGCGCCGGTGCAGGGCCACTACGCGGAGAACGACGACTTCGCCGGGCCCGAGGCGGTGCAGGCGCTGGAGGAGGAGCTCACCGCCCTGGGGAAGCCGCACGAATTCTTCCTCTACCCGGGCACCGAGCACGCGTTCACCAACCACCACCGGCCCGAGGTCCACGACGAGGAGTTCACCGAGCAGGCGTGGGCCCGCACCGTCGCCTTCTTCCGCGAACACGTGCGGTAGCTCAGCTCAGGCCGATCGCCTTCAGCATCGAGGGAGGCATGGCGTCCTCGCCGCTGGCCAGCAGCGCCGCCCGTTCGACGTTGATGGCGTCGCGGTCGCGGTCGAGCCACTCGTCCCAGGGGCCGGCGGGGATGGCGGCGACGTCGCCCCGGGCGGCGACGCACGCGCGCAGGTAGCCCTGCAGGTCGCGCACCTCGGCCTCACCGCCGACGGGCCCGTGCCCGGGCACGATCGTGTCGGCCAGCTCGACGACGGCGTCGAGCACGTCGGCCCACATCGCGGGGTCGCCCTGGAACGCGAGCGGTGTCACGCCGAAGAAGCAGAGGTCGCCCGCGAAGCAGACGTCGACGTCGGCGACGAGCACGACGAGATCGCCGGGCGTGTGCCCCGGCGCGGGGAGGACCTCGATGCGCGCGGTGAGCTGCGCCGCGCCCTCGACCAGGTGCGTGACCGCGCGCGTGCCGAGCTCGGCGAGATCGTCGAACTCCTCGTCGAACGCGGGCATGAACTGCTTGTACCCGTCGATCGGCATCGGGAGGTCGAGCGCGTCGCTCGTGATCGGGGTGGCGTAGATCGCGGCGTTGGGGAACGCCTTGGTGCCACCCACGTGGTCGATGTGCGCGTGGGTGAGGATCGTGCGTCGCACCGGAAGCTCGAGCGCGGCGACCGCGGCGGCGAACGGCTCCCACTGCGACCGCACCATCAGGGTGTCGATCACGGTGATGCCGTCGGGTTCCACGACCACGCCCGCGTTCGCCACCCCGGTCTCGCCTCCGGGGAGGAGCCACGCGTAGACGCCGTCGCCGAGCTCGGTGAGGGAGAGGTCCGCGACCATGCGGTTGAGGCTACGCCGGAACGCTCCGGTTACCCTCCAGTACATGTCTGAACGATCCCGGAACCTGCCCCGCCGCACCTGCCTGGCCGTGCCCGGCTCGAGCGAGAAGATGCTCGGCAAGGCGCCCGGACTCGGCGCCGACATGGTGTTCCTCGACCTCGAGGACTCCGTCGCGCCCCTGGAGAAGGAAGGCGCCCGCGCCAACGTGGTGCGGGCCATCCGGGAGCTCGACTGGGGCGACACCGTGGTCTGCGTGCGCGTGAACGCGTGGGACACGAAGTGGACGTACCGCGACGTCATCGAGGTCGTCGAGCACGCCGGCGAACGGCTCGACGAGATCATGCTCCCGAAGACCCAGACCGCGGGCGACGTGCACGCGCTCGACCTCCTCCTGACGCAGATCGAGGAGACGATCGGCCGCGAGAGCCATGTCGGGATCGAGGCGCAGATCGAGACGGCGCGGGGCCTCATCAACGTCGAGGAGATCTGTGCGGCATCGCCGCGCATGGAGACGATCGTGTTCGGCCCCGCCGACTTCGCGGCGTCGACCGAGATGCCCGTGCTCACCGGCGGTGTGCAGATCCCCGAGTACCCCGGTGACCACTTCCACTACACGTTCTCGAAGATCCTGATGGCCGGGCGCGCCAACGGCCTCCAGGTGATCGACGGCCCGTTCCTGAAGATCCGGGAGCCCGACGCGCTGCGCGACTACGCGATGCGCACGCGCATCCTCGGCTACGACGGCAAGTGGGCGCTGCACCCCGACCAGGTCGCGATCATCAACGAGGTGTTCACACCCACCCAGGAGCAGTACGACCACGCGTTCGACATCCTCGAGGCCTACGAGAAGGCGACGACGGAAGGCGACCGTCGCGGCGCGGTGATGTTCGGCGACGAGATGATCGACGAAGCGAGCCGCAAGATGGCCCTGAAGTTCGTGAGCCGGGGCGAGCGCGCCGGCATGAACCGCAGCTAGCCGGCGAGCGCCTGCTCGGCCAGTCGGCGGGCGATGACCCGCAGGCACAGCGTCTCGTCGGCGCCTTCGAAGATCGACAGCACGCGGGCGTCGACGAAGTAGCGCGACACCGGGAACTCCTCGGCGTAGCCCATGCCGCCGTGCAGCTGCATGGCCTCGCGGGTGACCCACTCGGCGGAGCGGCACACGTAGGCCTTCACCATCGAGGCCGACGAGCGTGCCCTCGCCGCGGCCCATGCGGCGGGCGACGTCGTAGGAGAACTGCCGGCCCGCCGGCGATGAGCGCGGCCATGCGCGCCAGCTTCATGCGGTGAGCTGGTAGTCGAACACCGGCTTGCCGAACACGACGCGCTCCTGCGCGTACGCGAGCCCGGCGTCGAACGCGGCCTGCATCAGGCCGACGGCGCGGGCCGCGGTCTGCAGGCGGCCGTTCTCGAAGCCCTCCATCTGGAGGTAGAAGCCGCGGCCGATGCCGGCCTCACCGCCCACGAGGTTCTCGGCGGGCACGAACCAGTCGGAGAACGACACCTCGTAGGAGTGCATGCCGCGGTAGCCGATCGTGTCGATGGCCCGGCCTTCGAGCTTGCCGCCGTCGGTCCTGCTCGAGCGCGAAGGAGTGACCCGGTACCGCGTCCTTCTCGACCACGAACAGCGAGAGACCGCGGTGGGTGAGGCTCCGGTCGGGGTCGGTGCGGGCGAGGAGCATCAGGAGGTTGGCGCGGCCGGCGAACGTCGCCCAGGTCTTCACGCCGTTGATGCGGTACCCGCCCTCGACCGCGCGTGGCCATCGTGCCGATGCCGGCGACGTCGGACCCGTAGTCGGGCTCGGTGACCATCACCCCGACCATCAGCTCGCCGGCGGCGATGCGCGGCAGCCACCGTTGCTTCTGCTCCTCGGTGCCGCCGGTGACGAGCGCCGCGGGTCAGGATCTCGGGCCGGGTGATCAGCGAGCCGCCGACGCCGAGCGAGCCCCAGCGACAGCTCCTCGGTGGCGACGACCATCCCGAGGTAGTCGGCCTCGCCGCCCGCCGCGAACCCGCCGTACTCCTCGGGGACCGAGAGCCCGAACCCGCCGAGCTCGGCCAGGCCGCCGATGACGTCCTCGGGCACGTCGGCGTTCGTGCGGTGGACGTGCTCGGCGACCGGCCGGATCTTGTCCTCGGCGAAGCGGCGGAAGGTCTCGCGCGCCAGCTCGAAGTCGTCGGGCAGGTGGCTCGGCCCGGTGCCGGAGTGCGGAAGCGAGACCGCGACCGACTCGAGGAACTCGGGCGAGCGGTGGGTCTCGACGAACGGGAGGGCGTCGGCGAGCACGCCGGCGTCGACCCCCCAGACCGCTTCGCGTCCGAGCAGCTTCCCGCCGAGGTCGGCCACCGCGTCGGCGATGAAGGCGCGCGCCAGTAGCGACTCGACCTCGCCGTGCTCGGCGTAGTCGAGCATCACCCTGGCGCCCTCGACCGCGCTGGCGGCGTGGGCGAGGTCGTACGCGAGCACCTGGTGCTCGTCGAGCCTGGCGACGGAGATGCGGCCGTCGACGGTCGGCGGCGCGTGCGAGATGGTCGGTGGCGCCGGCCACGACCTCGGCCGCGCGGTCGACCGCGGCCGCCGCCGCCGGGAGCTGGTCGGTCATGGCGGCAGCCTACTGACGGGCTCCTGTGATCACGGGTTCGACGCGGGCGCCGCCGTGGTCGTCGGCGCAGGGACCGTCGTCGGCGCTTCGGTGACGGGCGGGGGCGGCTGCGTCGTCGGCGGCGCGGTCGGCGCGGGTGCGGGAGGGGTGGTCTGGATGGTGCCGCCGCCGCTGTTGGAACCGGACCCGCCCGACGACGAGCCCGAGCTCGGTGCGACCTGCGTGCTGCCCTCGCTCTCGATCGTCGGCTTGACCACGCCGTCGACCTTCTGCTCGGTCACCCCGCACTGCGTGTCCACGAGCTGGTACACGTTGCGCGCCAGGTAGTCGGCGCCGTCCATGGTCAGGTGCACACCGTCGCCCGCGCGCATGGTGACGACCTTGCCGGTCTCGTCGGGGAGATCACCGCGTACGCGCCAGTGGCGTCGGAGTACAGCTTGTACGCGTCGACGTAGTGCACCTTGGAGTGGTGCTTGGCCACCTCCTGCGCGACCACGTTGACCTCGACCACGGCGGCGTCCATCTTCTCGTCCTTCAACGTCGGCGACCCGACCCAGTAGACGGTGCGGCCCGGGCCGATGAGGGTCTTCATCATCGAGTCGACGGTCTGCGCGTAGTCGGCCTTCCAGGCGTCGCCCGAGACCGCGGTCCAGTCGTTGGCGCCGATGATGAACACGACGACCTCGGGGTCGATCCGCGCCATCTCGGCGGTGGCGTGCTCGGGCCAGTCGAAGAACCCGGGGCTCGAGAGGCCGCTCGACACGCGGGAGTCGAAGTAGGGCTGCACGACGCCGGTGGCGCCGGCGATCGTGCCGAACGCGGGCCCGAGCGACCCGGCGAGCGAGTCACCACCCACCCAGACGCGCAGCGGATCGTCGACCGAGAGCGCCCGGCACTGGCGCACGGCGGCGGTCGTCGACGTGGGCCGCGTGTCGTCGGTGCCGACCGCCTGCACGGTGGCCGCCAGCGACGGCCGGTCGTCGCCGCCGAAGCGCACCGTGTCGGTGGCGATGAGGACGAACGCCGCGAGCACGGCGGTGCCGGCGACGAACGCGACGACACGACGGATGCGGCGGCGCCTGCGCTCGTCGCGCCGGTGCCGACGTCCCGTGGGCACGTCGGGATCGGTTGCGGGATCGGCCATGGGGTGGGTCGCCGGAGGAGAGGAGGCGAAACGACGATGCTAACCGTCGACCGATCGCCCGAAGGCGACAGCGGACGAGATGCCCCGGAGCCCCGTGCTGCACGGCGTTGGCGACCCGGGCGGGTGAGACCCCGGGGTGATGGCGGGCGATCCGCACGCGCAGCGCGCCCGGCTCGACCTCGAGCCGGACCGGCGAGTCGAGGGTGACAGCTTCGCCGTCGATCCCGGTGTCCACCGGCTTCCCGGAGCGCACCTCGAGCGTCCGCGACGACCACTCGTGCCAGCCCGAATACGCGGACCCACGGCCGGCGGTCGACAGCGTGACCAGCTGGGCGAGCTCGGCGCCGCTCCGCACCTCGATCACGATGATGCCGAGCACGCCCTCGTCCAGTCGCGCCCGCGTGCCGAAGCCACCGACGCCCCCGAGCTTGTAGACGTTGTTGGACACGAGGATCAGGTCGGGATCGCAGTTCGCGATGGAGTCCGGACCGTCGAGCTCGAAGTCGAACGGGTCGTAGTCGGGGCCCAGCAGCTCGGGCAGCATCTTCGCCGCGGTGTCGAGCTTGGCGTTGCGGTACTCGTCGGACTGCACGATGGCGGCGTACACGCCGAACGACACGTTGTTCACGAAGACGCGTCCGTTGACCCGGGCGAGGTCCACGACGCGCTCGTGGGCATCGACGAAGGCGTCGAGGGAGCCAACGAGGTCGTCGCGGTCGACGCCGAGGTCGAGCGCGAAGTGGTTCCGGGTACCGGCGGGGATGCACACGAACGGCACGCCGTGCCCCGACGCGATCCCGGCGACCAGCGCCTGCGACCCGTCACCACCGGCCATGCCGACCACGTCGGCGCCCCGCACGATCGCGTCGCGCGCGAGCTGCTCGAGGTCGTCGCCGCGTTGGAGCGTGACCGTCTCGATGCCCCGTGCGTTCGCCTCGGCGGTGAACGCGGCGTCGGCCTTGCCCCCGCCCGACCAGGGGTTGAGGATCAGGATCGGCCGGTTGGCGGCGCCCACTCGCACGCCGCGGACCGCTTCGTCATGGACGGTCGCGGGATCCGTGCGCAGCGCCGCCCGTGCCAACAGGGCGGAGAGCAGGACGAGCGCGACGGCGGTGACGATCCCGCCGAGCCCGTGGTTGCGCAGCAATGTCACGAGCGCGACCACCAGGGCCGCGACCATGGCGAGGGTCGCGACGAGGCGCACCACGCCGCGACGGGTCACCACGTACCACGCGGCGATGAGCGCGACGGTGAACAGCACGAACGCGCCGAGGAGCGGTGCCCAGTTGTTCCACAGCACGACCGCGGTGACCGCGAGCGCGGCGACGCCGCACACCAGCGCGCCGATCGCGCACAGCCGCCGCGCGCCAGCGCTCATACCGTCACCGTCCCTCCGCGTCGTTCCGAACCTGTTTCGTTCAGGGGCGTTGGAACGCCCCGTCTCGACCCATGTTCGCGTATCGGGCGCGTTCGTGCCGTGAGCGTCGTCAGCCGCGTCAGCCGGCGTCGGCGGCGGGCTGGTCGACCTGCGTGTGGTACAGGTCGGTGTAGACGCCGCCGGCACGCAGCAGCTCCTCGTGGCGGCCGCTCTCGATGATCCGGCCGTCCTCGAGCACGAGGATGCGATCCGCGGCCACGATGGTCGACAGGCGGTGCGCGATCACCAGCGACGTGCGGCCCACCAGGGCGTCGGCGAGCGCGTGCTGGATGGCGAGCTCGGACTCCGAGTCGAGGTGCGATGTGGCCTCGTCGAGGATGACCACCGCGGGATCCTTCAGCAGCATGCGGGCGATGGCCAGGCGCTGCTTCTCGCCGCCCGACATGCGGTACCCGCGCTCGCCCACGAGCGTGTCGTAGCCATCCGGCAGGGCGGCGATCATGTCGTGGATGCGGGCCGCCCGGCACGCCTCCACCAGCTCGGCGTCGGTGGCGTCGGGCCGCGCGTAGCGGAGGTTGGCCCGGATGGTGTCGTGGAAGAGGTGGGGGTCCTGCATCACCATGCCGACCGCGCCGCGCAGTGACTCCAGCGTGTAGTCGCGCACGTCGCGTCCGTCGACGCGCACCTCGCCCGAGCTGACGTCGTAGATGCGCGGCACCAGCAGCGCGCTCGTGGTCTTGCCCGCGCCGGACGGGCCGACCAGGGCCACGAGCTCGCCCGGTGCGATGGTGAAGCTCACGTCGCGGAGGATCCACGCGCTCTCGTCGTCGAGGTCGGTGGCGCCGGCGGCCTCTTCCAGCGACGGGATCGACGACATCGTCGCCGACGGGTGGCGGAACCACACGTGGTCGAACTCGACCCGGCCCACGGGCTCGACGAGGTCGACCGCGCTGGGCCGGTTCGAGATCAGAGGCGGGAAGTCGAGCACCTCGAACACGCGCTCGAACGACACCAGCGCGGTGAGGACGTCGACGCGCGCGTTCGCCAGCTGCGTGAGCGGTTGGTAGATCTGGCTCACGTACACCGCGAACGCGGCGATCGTGCCCACGCCGATGGTGCCGGAGATCGCGAGGTTGCCGCCGACGAAGTAGACGATCGCGGTGCCGATGGCGGCGACGAGGCCCAGCGCGGCGAACAGCACCCTCGAGTACATCGCGGTCTGCACGCCGATGTCGCGCACGCGTCCGGCGCGGTCCGAGAAGGTGTCGGACTCGCGGGTGTGGCGCCCGAACAGCTTCACGACGAGCGCGCCGCCGACGTTGAAGCGCTCGGCGATGGTGTTGTTCATCGACGCGTTCAACTGCATGCTCTCGCGGGTGAGCCGTTGCAGCTTCGGCCCCATCCGCTTCGCCGGGATGATGAACAGCGGGAGGATCACGAGCGTGAGGAGCGTGAGCCGCCACTCCAACGCGAGCATGAACGTGACGGTGACGATCACCGACACGACGTTCGAGAACACGGTGCCGAGCGTGTTCGTGACCGCCTGCTGCGCGCCGATGACGTCGTTGTTCATGCGCGACATCAGCGAACCGGTCTGGGTGCGGGTGAAGAACGACAGTGGTTGGTGCTGCACGTGGTCGAAGAGCGCCGTGCGCATGTCGAAGATGAGGCCCTCGCCGATGCGGGCCGAGTAGTACCGCTGCACGAGCGTCAACCCCGCGTTCAGGAGCGCGAGGAACACGGCACCGAACGCGAGCAGACCGACCAGCCCCCGGTCCTTCTCGGGGATCGCGGTGTCGATCAACGCCCGCAGGATGAGGGGTGGCACCGCGCTCGATGACCGCGGCCAGCACCACGGTGATCACGAACCCGATGAGCTGGCTCCGGTAGGGGCGCGCGAGGTGCAGCACCCGGCGCAGGAGGTCGCGTTCGAGCTTCTTCCCCTTGACCGCCTTGGCGTCGCGGCCGAATCCGTGCAGTACCTGGTAACTCATCGTCGCGTCCTCTCCGGGGCCACGCTACCGGCCGCCGCCGGGACGGACCGTGCGAATGAGGCGTCACTAACCTCGGGCGGATGACGATCCACGACCGTCCGTTCGGGCGTCTCTACGAGGACTTCGAGCCCGGCGACGTCTACCGCCACTGGCCGGGCAAGACGATCACCGAAGCCGACGACCACCTCTTCTGCATGATCACCATGAACCACCACCCGCTCCACACCGACGCGTGGTTCGCGGAGACGCAGACGCAGTTCGGCAAGAACGTCGTGGTCGGCAACCTGGTGTACTCGCTGGCGCTGGGCATGAGCGTGCCCGACGTGAGCGGTGCGGCCATCGCCAACCTCGAGGTCGAGTCGCTCAAGCACGAGCGGCCCACCTTCCACGGCGACACCATCTACGCCGAGACCCTGGTGATCGAGAAGCGGGAGTCGTCGAGCCGTCCCGACCGCGGCGTCGTCACCGTCGAGACCCGGGCGTTCAACCAGCGTGGCGAAGAGGTCTGCTTCTTCCGGCGCAAGGTCATGGTGCCGAAGCGCGACGCGGTGAAGCCGCGTCAGCGGCCCTACGAGTCGCCCGCCGAGTCGCCCGCAGCCGACTGACCGGCGATGGCCGCCGCCTGTCTCTTCTGCTCGATCGCGGCGGGGGAGACCCCGGCCGACGTGGTGCTCGACACCCCGGCGATCATCGCCTTCCTCGACCACCGGCCACTGTTCCCCGGGCACACCCTCGTCGTGCCCCGCGCCCACATCGAGACGCTGCGCGACCTCGACGACTCCACGCGTGACGAGCTGTTCGCCCAGGTGCAGCGGGTCGCGGCCGCGGTGCAGGACGCGACCGCCAGCGCGGGCTCCTTCGTCGCCATGAACAACGTGGTGAGCCAGAGCGTCCCGCACGTCCACGTCCACGCGGTGCCGCGCAACCGCAAGGACGGCCTCCGGGGCTTCTTCTGGCCCCGCACCAAGTACGCCGACGCCGCCGAGGCCGCCGCGGTGGCCGAGTCGATCCGCGTTGCACTCGACGCAACGATGTAATACTGTAATCACCATGCCCAAGGACAACTCCGCCGCCACTGACGCTGTTCCCTCCGCCACCGCCAAGCTCCAGGGCTGGTTCGCCGGCCGGGTGCCCGACGGCTGGTTCACCGGACCCCCGTCCGTCGACCACGACCGCGACGAGATCTTCGTGATCGGGACCCTTCCCGAGCCCGACACCGGTGACTCCGACGAAGAGACCCGCGCCGCCGCCCGCCGGGCCCGCATCCAGGGGTACCGGGAGGACACCCGGGCACTGCGCATGCGCATCGCCGACGAGGCCGAGGCCCGCTTCGCCCGCAAGGTCGCCTGGGGTGCCCGCTGCGGCGACGAGGAGGAGCTCTTCACCACCCTCAGCGTGCCGGTGATGACCCGCCTGCGCCTGCCCGAGCGCCAGGTGCTCGACACGCTGGTCGACGCCGGGGTCGCCCGCAGCCGGAGCCATGCCCTCGCCTGGTGCGTGCGGCTGGTGGGCGACCACGAGGGCGAGTGGATCGACCAGCTCCGCGACGCCATGGTGCACGTGGAGAAGGTGCGGAGCGAGGGCCCGGGGTCCCGCACGAAGAAGTAGGCCCGACCCGTTGTGCGGCTAATCGTTAGTGTGCTAACTATTCGCCGACTATGGAACAGACCATCGGACGGATGCTCTTCCTCGCCCACCGGTCCGTGCACGACGAGCTCGATCGCCGCATGCACGAGCACGGGGCGAGCCTGTGGAACTGGGTGCTGCTGCGTGAGGCGGCGAACGCCGACGGCGCCAGCCAACGCGAGCTCGCGACGCTCATGCGCATCGAACCGCCGACGCTCGTGCGCCACCTCGACAAGCTGGCGGAGGAGGGGTTGGTCGAGCGGCGCCCCGACCCCGACGACCGGCGGGTGGTGCGCGTCGTCGTCACCGATGCCGGACGCAAGCGACTGGCCCAGCTCCACGACGTGGCGAAGGACGTCGACGAGGAGCTGCGCGGGATCCTGACCAAGCGTGACGTCGAGGTGCTCGGTCGCGCCCTTCCTCGCATCCACGCGTACTTCGACCAGCTGGAGGAGATGAAGCCGAGCCGTGCCCGGAGGGCGGGCGGCGAGGCGGAATCGACCATTCAGGAGGTGGCCCATGGCCGTAGCTGACGACGTGGTGATGCGCACCGAGAAGCTCACCAAGGTGTACCCGGGTGGCCTCAAGGCAGTCGACGAGCTCGACCTCGAGGTCCATCAGGGCGAGATCTTCGGGCTCCTCGGTCCCAACGGCGCGGGCAAGACGACCACCGCGGGCATGCTCACGACGCGCGTCATCCCCACCAGTGGACGCGCCTTCGTCGGCGGCATCGACGTCGTCGAGCGACCGACTGCGGCGAAGCAGGTGATCGGGGTCGTGCCGCAGAGCAACACGCTCGACCGGTCGCTCACCGTGTGGGAGAACCTGTACTTCCACGGGCGCTTCTTCGGGATGTCGGCTGCGACCGCGTGGTCCGAAGCCGACCGTCTCCTCGACCAGTTCCGTCTCTCCGAACGGGGGAAGGAGCCGGTCGCCGCGCTCTCGGGCGGGATGGCGCAACGCCTGATGGTGGCGCGGGCGATCATGCACCGGCCGGCGACGCTCTTCCTCGACGAGCCGACCGCCGGCCTCGACCCGCAGAGCCGCCTCGCGCTGTGGGAGATCCTCGGTGAGCTCCACACCGAAGGTCAGACGATCCTCCTCACGACGCACTACATGGAGGAGGCCGACGAGCTCTGCAACCGCCTGGCGATCATCGACCGCGGCCGGCTCCTCGCGCTGGGGGCGCCCGGTGAGCTCAAGCGCTCGACCGGCGCCGACACCGTCGTGACCGTGTCGGCCGACGGCGACCTCGACGCGTTGGCGAAGGTGCTCGAAGCCGAGGTCCCCGGCGCGCAGCAGGCGACCCGCGTCGACGCGACGGTGCTCGTCGAGGTGCGCGCGCAGCAAGGCGTGCTGCCGGTGGTGTTCGCCGTCGCGGAACGTCACGGCTTCGCGGTGTCGGACCTCTCCGTCACCGAACCCACGCTCGAGACCGTCTTCATCAACCTCACCGGGAAGGACCTTCGCGAATGACCGCTGTCAGCATCCCCGGGGCGCCGACCACGTTGGCGCCGGCTCGCAAACCCATTGCCGCCTCACGCGTCGCGTTCCGCGCTCTGCTCCTGCGCGATCTGGTCGTGCTCCGCAAGACGCTCAAGGAATTCATCCCGCGCACGATCCTCCAGCCGTTCCTGCTGGTGTTCGTGTTCACGTACGTGTTCCCGAAGATCGGTCAGGGCGTCGGTGGCACGAGCGCCGCGAGTGGCTTCTCCACCCTGCTCGTCGCCGGCGTCATCGGGATCGCGATCCTGATGCAGGGCATCCAGTCGGTGTCGCTCCCGATGGTGCAGGAGTTCGGATACACCCGGGAGATCGAGGACCGCGTGCTCGCGCCGATGCCCGTGGCACTGGTCGCGATCCAGAAGGCGATCTGGGGCGCGCTCAGCGGCCTGTTCTCGGCTCTCCTCGTGTTCCCGATCGCCGCGGTGGTGCCGGACACGCCGGTCCACCTCGACGTGAACTGGTGGGTCCTCCTCACCCTGACCCCGATCGCCTGCTACATGTGCGGCGCGCTCGGGCTCACGTTCGGCACCCGCTTCGACCCGCGCACGGTGCCGTTGCTGTTCGGCATCATCGTGATCCCGCTCACCTTCCTGGGCTGCGTCTACTACTCGTGGTCGTCGTTGGAGGCGATTCGCTGGCTGCAGATCGCGGTGCTCGTCAACCCGCTCGTCTACATGTGCGAAGGGTTCCGCGCCGCGCTCACGACGTCGCCGCACATGAGCCTCTGGGCGATCTACGGCGCACTCCTCGGGTTCTCCGCGCTCTTCACCTGGCTCGGGATCAACGGGTTCAAGCGCCGCGTCCTGAGTTGAACGCGGACCCAAAGGGGTAACCTCGTGGTCGTGTCAGCAGTGACGCGTGTGAACTTCTGGGGGGTACGCGGGTCGACTCCGTGCGACGGCCACCAGTTCGACCGGTACGGGGGGAACACCTCGTGCGTCGAGGTCACGTCCGACGGGCATGCTCCCGTCATCTTCGACCTCGGCACCGGGCTGCGGAACTACGGCGAGGAACTGGAGGAGCAGGGCCTCGTCGACGGCTACCGGGCGACGGTGCTGCTCACCCATCTCCACTGGGACCACATCCAGGGTCTGCCCTTCTTCGCACCGCTCGCCGCCGGCGGAGGCACGGTCACGGTCATCGGCCCGCACCAGGAGGCCGGCCCGCTCGACCGCGTGTTCCGCGACGTCATGAGCCCGCCCTACTTCCCGATCACCCCTGCGGAGCTGCGCGGCGACGTCGCGTTCGAGGCCGTCGCCAGCGACGACTTCGCCCTCAACGGCGCCAAGGTCCGCTCGCGCTGGGTGCGCCACACCGATCCGACGCTGGGGTTCCGGGTCGAGACCGAGGGTGTCTCGGTCGCGTACCTCTCCGACCACGGACCGGGCACGGTGCCCAGCGACCCCGACGACTACGTCCCCGACGACGTGCTCGAGCTGTGCGACGGCGTCGACCTGCTCATCCACGACGCGCAGCACACCACCGCCGAGTACGAGATCAAGCGCTCCTGGGGTCACTGCACCATCGAGTACGCGATTCTCGTCGCCAAGGAGGCCGGCGCGCGGAAGCTCGCGTTGTTCCACCACTGCCCGACGCACGGCGACGAGCGTCTCGACACCATCCTGCGCGATGCCCGCGAGCACTCCGCCCGGATCGGCGGCCCCGACGTGTTCGCCGCCGCCGACGGCCTCCGCCACGAGCTGCGGCCCTCGGGCCACTGACCGAGGAGCCACTCGTGCCCGACGACTCCGCCGAGACCGTCCTCGTTCCCGACGACGCCCGCTTCCGTTCGGTGCTCGGGCACTTCGCGACCGGCGTCACGATCATCACCGCCATCGACGACGGCGAGCCCGTCGGCATCGCCGCCAACTCGTTCACGTCGCTCTCGCTCGATCCTCCGCTGATCCTGTTCTGCGTGGCGCACACATCGAGCACGTGGCCGCGGATCGAGCGGGCGGGCACGTTCGCGGTCAACATCCTCGGCGAGGACCACGAGCAGCTCTCCAACCTCTTCGCCCAGAAGGGCGCCGACCGCTTCGGCCAGACGCCGTGGCGCATCGGCGTGTCGGGCGCACCGGTGCTCGAGGAGGCCATCGCCTACCTCGACTGCCGCTTCGAGGCCGAGTACCCGGGTGGCGACCACAAGATCATCGTCGGCCGCGTCCTCGACCTCGACATGCGCGAAGGCGCTCGTCCCCTCCTGTTCTTCAAGGGTGGGTACGAGCGCATGCACGACACCTGAGATGACCGCCGACGACGTCGCGCTCGCGGCGCGGGTGGTCGTGGCGTTGATCCTCGTCGCCTCCGGTGTCGGCAAGCTGCTCGGTGTGCGCCAGGCCGCACACGGCTACCGGTCGCAGTTCGGCAACGCCGCGTGGTTCGTGGCGCTCGCGCTCCCCGTGTACGAGCTCGTGCTGGCGGCGCTGCTCCTCCTGGTCGACGCGGCGTGGCCCAGCTACCTCGCGCTGGCGACGTTCGCCGTGTTCACCGTCGTGCTCGTGCGGCGGGTCGTCAGGAACGACCGGCGCCCGTGCAACTGCTTCGGCGCCGCGTCGAACAACCGGAACCTGTCGATCGGGTCGTTGCTGCGTAACACCTGGTTCCTCGTGCTGGCGATCGTGGCGACCGGCGCGGCGACGATGCAGGAGCCGTCCGCCGTGTTCGCGACGCTGCTCGTCGGCGTGGGGCTGGCGGCGGTGTCGGCGGTGCTGGTGGTGCGCACGTGAACGTCGTCGTGCTGGTCGGCACCGACGCCGCCGCGCTCGGTCGGGCGGCGCAGGAGCTCGAGTCGGAGCACACCCGCGCCGCGGTGTTCGTGGGCGACGTGACCATCGACGACGGCCGCGCCGCCCTCCACGAATTCGTCACCGAGCTCTTCGACCCGGCCTGACCACCCCCGTACGCAACCGGCGTCGCTGCGGCGCGATTATTCGCCCACTGCGACGCTGGTTCGTTGTCGGAGGGGGTCGAACTCGACGGCGGGGTCGAGGCGATGGGCGAAGCGGCGGAACGTGCGCATGAGCACGAGGCCGGTCACGAGGATCAGGATGGCGTTGGTGATGGCGGCCGCGGCGTCCCAGCCCAGTGACGTCGCCACGTAGAACTGCCAGTAGCGGTGCAGCGTCGCGCCGAGGCTCAGACCGGGGTGCCAATCGAGCGCGCCCCCGCGTTCGAACGGCCAGAACCAGAGGTTCATGATCGCGCCGTAGAGGAAGCCCCACACCCAGCCGTAGGCCGCGAGCCCGACCACCTCGAGCCGGGGGTCCCAGCGTGGGGTGAGCAGACCCATGAAGCCGGCACCCGCGCCCATCCAGCCGAGCGCGAGCATCTGGAACGGCAACCACGGCCCGATGCCGCCGGTGATGATCGCCGACACCGCCATCGCGCACAGCCCGAGCAGGAGCCCGAAGCGCGGGCCGAACGCGGCGCCCGCGAGCACGATGAGGAAGAAGATGCCGCTGCCGCCACCCGGCAGGTCGATCAGGCGGAGGAGACCCGCGCACGCGGCGAGCATCCCGAGGATGGCGATGGTCGCGCCGTTCATCGTGCCCCGCCGGACCTCGAGCATCACCGCCGCCACCACCAGCGCCCCGACGACCGCGGCGACGAGCGGCGCGTCGCCGTTGTGCGCCTGGCTGGTGAGCGCGGTCGCGGGCAACCAGAACGGATAGAGGAACGCACCCGCGCCGATCACCACCATGAGCGAGTAGACCGCCATCGGGCGGACGTGCGCGGCGGCGCCGGTGCGCGGGGAGGGGCGACGAGCGTCATCGGCGGGCCAGCTCCGCGCCGACTTCCTCGACGGTGAGGAACGGCGGCAGCACCCGCAGCACCTGCGGTGCGAACAGCGAACCGGCGAGGACCTGCCGGGCATCGCCGTCGGCCACGATCTCGCCGTCGGCCAGGACGATCGCGTGGGTGGCGATGCGTGCCGCGAGCTCGACGTCGTGGGTGGCGAGCACGACCGCGCCACCACCGGCCGCGTGCTGGTGCACCGCGTGCTCGAGCGCGGCACGCGACGGCGCGTCCATGCCACGCGTCGGCTCGTCCAGCAGGAGGACGGGCGCGCCCCCGACCGCGACCGCGGCGACGGCGACCCGTTGCCGCTCACCACCCGAGAGGCTGCGCGGGTGCGCGGTGGCGAACTCGGTGAGGTGGAGCGCGTCGAGCCAGTGGTCGACCGCGGCCGCGTCGGGGTGCCCGAGCAGCCGTTGCGTCTCCTCCAGCTCGCGCCGCACCGTCGCCGAGAAGAGCATGGTGTTGGGGTTCTGCGGGACGTAGGCGATGCGCGCGCGGCGATCGACGCTGCCACCCGACGGCGCAACCAGATCCGCCAGGGCGCGCAGCAGCGTGGTCTTGCCCGAACCGTTGCGGCCGAAGAGCGCGATGACGTCGCCGGCATGCAGGTCGAGGTCGACGTTGCGCACCGCGGGGTGGTTGCCGAGCGTGACCCGGAGACCACGCGCGCCGCGACCAGGGTGTCGCCGGAGGTCGCGCGCGTGTCGGTGGACGGCGGCGGCAGGTCGACCGGATCGCGTGCCGCGCATCCCCGGGCGTCGCGCACGGTCAGAGGGAGCGGATCCCACCCGAGGACGCGCCCCAGGCGGGTTACGGTGGGTGCTCCGGGGTAGGTGGCGAGCACCGCCCCGACGGCGCCGGGCGTGCCGACCATCCCTCCGTCGACCAGCACGGCGCGGTCGGCGAGAGGCGCGGCCCGCTCGAGCCGGTGTTCGGCGAGCACCACCGTGGTGCCGAGGTCGTGGTTCAGCCGCACCATCGCCGCCAGGACGTCGTCGGCGCCCTGCGGATCGAGCTGCGACGTCGGCTCGTCGAGCACCAGCGCCTGCGGCCCGGCGGCCATCGCGCCCGCGATCACGCAGCGTTGGCGTTCACCGCCGGAGAGGGTGCTCGGATCACGGTCGCGCAGGTGCGCGATCCCGAGCGCGTCGAGCACCTCTTCGACCCTGCGCCTCATCGCGTCCTGCGAGAACCCCAGGTTCTCGAGCACGAAGGCGAGGTCGCGCTCCACGTGGTCGACGACGAACTGCGATTCGGGATCCTGGGCGACGAAGCCGACGACGTCGGCGAGCTCGCGCGGCTGGTGCGAGCGGGTCGACCGGCCGAAGACGTCGACGTCGCCGCCGAAGCGGCCCCCGCTCGCGTGCGGAACCAGTCCGTTGATCGCGCGGAGCAACGTGCTCTTCCCCGAGCCCGACGCACCCACCACGAGCAGCAGCTCGCCCGGCGCGACCTCGAGGTCGACGTCGTGCAGCGCGGGACGCGGCGCGTCGGGGTACGCGAACGACACGTCGCGGAACGAGACCGCGCTCATGCCGGCACCGGTGGTGGCAGGAGCACGGGTACGAGCAACGGCAGCAGCGCGAGGGCAGGCAGCACGTGGAGGGCGGGCCACGAGAGTGGGGTGGCGAACCAGACGAGGCTGCTGTCGCCGATCACCGAGACCGACGCCATCGCGATCGGTGCGAGCACCGCCGCGGCGGCGATGAGCCAGTCGGCGGCGCGCATCCGCCGTGGGCGGTACCGCACCCGTTGGGTGCCCGACGAGGCGAGCAGGATGGCGAAGCCGAGGCCGCCGGCGCCGGCCAACCCGAGCACCGCCGCCACCGTGTTCGACTGTCCGACGAGGGCGACGAACGCTCCGCCCAGCGCGAGCAGCGACGCGACGCCGCACCACCCCGCGGTCTGGTCGCGCGGATTGGCGCCACCGCGCGCGAAGCCGCGCGCGTCCATGGACTCGGCGAGCGTGACCGCGCGCTCCAGCCCCAGCTCGAGCACCGGCACGATCTGGCGCAGCAGGCGGCCCCGCCGCACGACCCGCCCGCCGGTGCGCGCCCGATCGGCCTCACGCACGTCGTGGATCGCCGAGAGCGTCGAGGGAACGAACGCGAGGCCGACCACGACCACCAGGCCCACCTCGTAGAACGCACGCGGGGTGGACTGCACGAGCTCCGCGTGCGACACCACCGAGTTGAACGCGCCGAACACGCCCATGACGCCGACGATCGCGAATCCCTCGGCCAGCGACTGCAACATGATCGGCAGCTCCACGGTGCCGCCGACGGTGAACCCGCCGAGCAGCTGCGGGAGCCCGAAGTGGGGGGTGGTGAAGAGGATGTCGCCGACGCCATGGGTCGTCGCGACGGTGAGGAGCATCCGGATCACGGCGAAGAGGGCACCCACCGCCAGCAGCAGCGGGAACGCGCGTGCGTAGGGCCCGGGTCGCGCGTGCATGGAGACGGCCACCGACGCGATCCCGATCACCAGGGCCACGTAGACGGGGCTCGGCGCGAGCTCGATGCAGGCCGCCGCGGCCAGCGCCCAGACCAACCAGACGCCCGCGTGCCACGTGGGCGGCGCGCTGGTCGCGGTGCCTGGACGCGGAATGGTCGAGTCGGGAGCCGGCGCACCGCGGGATTGCGTCGTGGTCGTCACGTCGGACTAACGTGCCCTCTCGACAACGGTTGCGCGCAACCCGGATGTTGCGTGCGGTTCCCGGGCTTCGGCCCGGGGACGGGGGAAGTCGGTGCGAGACCGACGCTGACCCGCAACTGTGAGCGGCTCTGCGGCGCCCGCCGTACTCCGCGAGCCAGGCTACCTGCCGTTGTCCACCGGGCCACCGGTGCTCCCAAACGGAGTCGCCTGTCGGGCGGCAGACAACAGGCCCTCGTGGAAAGGGGCTACGGAGGACTCCTCATGTCGCACGTTCGTCGTGCCATTGCCTGCGTCGCCGCGATGACGGCAGCGCTGTTCACCGTCGCGCTCCCCGCGGGATCGGTTCCGCCCGCGTCGCTCGCCGCGGCAGATTCCGCGGTCTCCTGGTTGACGGCCCAGCAGCAGCCCGACGGCGGCTTCGAGCTCGCCGCCTTCCCTGGCTTCGAAACCCTCGACGCCACGCTCGCCATCGCCGACGACGCCCAGACCGGAAGCACGTGGAGCACGAGCGAAGCCGTCGGCGCGGTCGAGGCCGTGCAGTTCGGCGGTTCCGGACCCACTCCCTTCGACGCCATCGACGCGTACGCCCAGACGATCCCGACCCTGGGAGCCCTGACCGCGGGCACCGCGGCGAAGAACATCGTGCTCGGCGCGAGCCCGTACGGGTTCGACCCGAGCGCCTTCGACCCGGCCGGCGACGGCACGCCGGTCGACCTGGTGAGCCTGATGGGGGGCTGTTCCGCCACGGGCGGCTCGACGTTCAACTTCACCCTCTACATCGTCCTCGCCCAGAGCCTGGTGTGCGGCACCCCATCGGCGACCGCGCTGCAAGCCGTGCGTGACGCGCAGCAGGCGAACGGTGGGTGGAACTTCAACGGCGACCCGACCACCTCCGACATCGATCCGGACACGACCGCGTTGGCGATCCAGGCAGTGGTCGCCGGCGGGGCCGACGCCACCGATCCGGCGGTGCGCGCCGCGCTCGGCTTCTTCGCCACCAACCAGCAGGCCAGCGGCGCGTGGCAGTCGTTCGGCGTCGACGACCCGAACTCCACGTCGCTCTCGATCCTCGGCATCACCGCGGCGGGTTACGACGTCGAGTCCTCCTGCTGGCGCGACACCGCCGACCCGTCGCGGGCCGGGACCTCGTACGCGAGCCCGACCGCATGGCTGCGCTCGCAGCAGCTCACCGCGCCGCCGGCGGACGCGGGCCGCATCACGAGCCCCAACGACAGCTTCGGGGTGAACACGTTCGCCACGTCGCAGACGGTCGAGGCCCTCCTGCAGCCATGGCTCCCGATCGCGCGGGCGGCCGAGCAGACCTGCGCGACGCCACCCGCGCCGCCCATCGAGCCGGTGAACCCGCTGCCGGTCGTGGTGACGCCGAGGTTCACCGGGTGACCGTCGGCGTACGCGCTCGCGGGGCCGTCCTCGCGGTCGCGTTCGTCGCCGCGCTCCTGGGTACGAGCACGACTGCACGCGCGGATGTCGCCGCGCAGGGTTGCCCGGCGCGCGCCGTCGTCGTGGTGGAACCGGGTCCGGGTGCCGTGCAGATCTGCTTCAGCGGTGCGATCAGTGGGCTCGACGCCCTGCAGCTCGCGGGCGCCAACCCGGTCACCTACGGGTTCGCGGGCCAGGGTGCGGCGGTGTGCCAGCTGTTCGGCGTGGGCAACCCCGCCGACTCCTCGTGTCTCATCGGACCGGGTGGCCAGTACTGGGCGTACTACCGCGCCGCGCCCGGCGCCGGCGGCTGGACGTACGCGCGCGGCGGCGCGTCGTCGACCACGGTCGTCGACGGCTCGGTCGAGGGTTGGCGCTACGGCACCGGTGCCGCACCAGGGTTCGTGAGCTTCTGCGCCATGGTGGACTGTGGCCCCCCGCCCACTCAGGCGCCGCCGCCGACCGCGCCGCCTGCGACCAACCCACCGGTGGTCGCAGGCGGCGCCGCGACGCCACCGGCCGCGGGGACGACCGCCACCACCGCCGCGCCGTCGTCGGCCAAGGCGGGCAAGGGCGGCGATGGCGTGACCGACGGCCAGACCGCGACGACCGGCGAGGACGGCGCCCCTTCGACCACGGGGAGATCGGGCACGGGCACCGGTGAGCAGTCGTCCCGCCGAGACGCGGGCACGGTGGAGCTGGCCTCCGGGGGCGACTCGGGGAGCGATTCGGGCTCACCCGTCGGGGTGATCGTCGCCGTCGCCGTCGTGGCGCTCGGTGCCGGTGCCGGGCTCTGGTTGCGCCGTCGCCGCCGGGGATCCGCGCCGGGCTGATCCCTCCGGTACGGTGCGACGTTCATGGCGACGCGCACGCGGACCTTCGGAGCGGGGAACCGCGAGAGCCACGACGCCAGCGATTTCTACGCGCGGTTCACCGCGCCCGAGCTCAGCGACGACGAGACGGTCAACCCGTGCCCGGCGGCCGACTCGATCATCTGCGGCGACGCCCGGGACATGCACCAGATCGCCGACAATTCGGTCGCGCTCGTGGTCACGTCACCGCCCTACTTCGCGGGCAAGGCCTACGAGACCGATCTCGAGGCCGGGCACATCCCGTCGACCTACCTCGAGTACCTCACGATGCTGCGCGACGTGTTCGCCGAATGTCTGCGCGTGCTCGAACCGGGCGGGCGGATGTGCGTGAACGTCGCCAACCTCGGACGGAAGCCCTACCGATCCCTGGCCGGCGACGTCACCACCATCCTCCAGGACGAGCTCGCAATGTTGTTGCGCGGCGAGGTCGTGTGGGTGAAGGCGAAGGGAGCCGCGGGGTCGTGTGCGTTCGGGTCGTACATGAAGGCGTCGAACCCGGTCCTGCGCGACCTCAGCGAGCGGGTGGTGATCGCGTCGAAGGGCCGCTTCTCCCGCGCTCCTGATCTCAAGACCCGCCGGAAGATCGGCCTGCCGCACGAGTCCGACATCAGCAAGGAGGAGTTCCTCTCCTCGACGCTCGACGTGTGGGAGATCCGGCCCGAGCGCGCCCGGCGGGTCAACCATCCGGCACCCTTCCCGGTCGAGCTGCCCGAGCGCTTCATCCGCCTGTACACCTACGTCGACGACGTGGTCCTCGACCCGTTCCTGGGGTCCGGTTCCACGGCCGTCGCCGCGGTGGGCACCGGCCGTCACTACGTGGGCTACGACCTCGATCCCGAGTACGTCGCCATCGCCGAAGCGCGAGTCGCCGAGGCGCGCGCCGCGGCCGACCTCGCCGACTGAGGGCTCCGCCCCGGCGGGCCGTACGATCCTGCGGTGGCCCTGTCGCAGGTTCTCGGCGTGAGCGTCACGAGCAACCTCTACCTGTTCGCGGCGTTCGGCGCGGGCGTCATCTCGTTCGTCTCGCCCTGCGTCCTGCCGATCGTGCCCGGGTACCTCAGCCTGATCACCGGGTTGTCGGTCGGTGAGATCCGTGAGCAGCAGCGCCACTACCTGAAGCGCATCGCCTTCAACACCAGCTTGTTCGTGCTCGGGTTCACCGTGGTGTTCGTGCTGCTCGGACTCATCACCACCGCCGCGGGCAGCGCGATCTTCCGCAACCAGGAGACGCTCACGCGCATCTCCGGCGGACTGGTGCTGCTGATGGCCTGCTACCTCGCCGGCTCGCAACTGCTGACCACGCCGCGGATGTACCAGGAGTTCCGCTTCCAACCGCACCTCGAACGGTTCGGGCCCGTCGCCGCACCGGTCGCCGGCGCGGCGTTCGGGCTCGGGTGGACGCCGTGCATCGGACCGATCCTCGGCTCGGTGCTCGGCTTCGCGGCGCGGGGCGAGAACCTGGCGCGTTCGACGGCGTTGCTCGTCGCGTACTCGCTGGGACTCGGGGTGTCGTTCCTCGCCGTCGGCCTGGCGATGGGCAAGCTCACCCGCACCCTCGCCTGGTTCAAGCGCCATTCGCGCGCGATCACGCTCGTCTCGGCCGCGCTCCTCGCGGTGTTCGGCATCATCCTGCTCACCGACTCGTTGCCGACGCTCACCGCCCGGATGTCCGACGCGCTCCGCGACAACGGCTTCGGTTGGCTGGTCGACGCCGGCTGAGCAACGGCGTCGTAGGCTCGGGCGGCGATGGACACGACGGTGCTCGACGTCGACACCTCGCGCGACCGGATCGTCGACCTCACCGACCGCGTGCGCGCGTTCTGTCGCCCACGGGGTGACGGCCTGGTCAACGTGTTCGCACCGCACGCGACCGCCGGTGTCGCCATCATCGAGACCGGTGCCCAGTCCGACGACGACCTCGTCGACGCCCTCGAGCGGCTCCTGCCGCGCGACGACCGCTACCGCCACGCCCACGGCTCACGGGGTCACGGCGCCGACCACGTGCTGCCGGCCATCGTCGCCCCGTCGGTCGTGCTCCCCGTCCACGACGGCGATCCGCTGCTCGGGGTGTGGCAGAGCGTCGTGCTCGTCGACCTCAACCACGACAACCCGCGCCGGCAGGTGCGGCTCAGCTTCGTGGCCGGCTGACGTGGCCGACGCGCCCTACCTCGTCTCGCGGCTGCAGGGCTTCGGCACCACGATCTTCGCCGAGATGTCGGCGCTGGCGGTCGCCACCGGGTCGATCAACCTCGGTCAGGGGTTCCCCGACGCCGACGGCCCTCCCGAGGTCAACGACGCCGCGGTCGCCGCCATCCGCGCCGGGCACAACCAGTATCCGCCCGGCATCGGGATCCCGGAGCTGCGCACCGCCATCGCCGAGCACCAGGCGAAGTGGTACGGGCTCGACTTCGACCCCGACACCGAGGTGCTCGTCACCGCGGGCGCGACCGAGGCCATCGCCGCGACCTTGCTCGCGTTGTGCGAGACCGGCGACGAGGTCGTCACCTTCGAGCCGTACTACGACTCGTACGCCGCCTGCATCGCCATGGCCGGTGCGCAACGACGCGTCGTGCAGCTCCGCACGCCCGACTACTCGTTCGAACCCGACGCGCTCGCGCGTGCGATCACGCCCCGGACGCGGGTGCTCCTGCTCAATTCGCCGCACAACCCCACCGGCAAGGTGTTCACGCGCGCCGAGCTCGAGATCGTGGCGCGGTTGTGCGTCGAGCACGACCTCGTCGCCGTCACCGACGAGGTCTACGAGCACCTCGTGTTCGACGGCGAGCACCTCCCGTTGGCGACCTTCCCGGGGATGCGCGACCGCACCGTGACGATCTCGTCGGGGGGCAAGACGTTCTCGTGCACGGGCTGGAAGATCGGCTGGGTGTGCGCGTCGCCCGAGCTCACCGCCGCCGTCCGGACGGTGAAGCAGTTCCTCACCTACGTGAACGGCGGCCCGTTCCAGTACGGCGTCGCCGCCGGGCTCGGCCTCCCGGGCTCGGTGTTCCGGCGGGTCGCGGCCGAGCTGGAGGAGAAGCGTGACCGGCTGTCGGCCGGGCTGGCCGCCGCCGGGCTCACCGTGTATCCGTCGGCCGGCACCTACTTCGTCACCGTCGACATCCGGTCGGTGGGGGAGTCCGACGGGCTCGCGTTCTGCCGCGCGCTCCCCGAGCGGTGCGGTGTGGTGGCCATCCCCAGCGTGGTGTTCTACGACGACAAGGACGCCGGCAACCCGCTCGTCCGCTTCGCGTGCTGCAAGCAACTCGACGTGATCGACGACGCGGTGGCCCGTCTGCAGGGGCTCACGCAGTGAAGGTCGCGGCGGTCCAGCACGACATCGTGTGGGAGGACCGCGATGCCAACTTCGCCCACCTCGCCGGGTGCATCGCCGACGCCGCGGGCGACGACGCTCGGCTCGTCGTGCTCACCGAGATGTTCTCGACCGGGTTCTCGATGGAGACGGACCGCGTCGCCGAGCCGTTCGACGGCCCGAGCGCGCGGTTCCTCGCCGAGCAGGCGACGACGCACGGCGTGTGGGTGTGCGGTTCGGCGCCCGAGGTGCAGCCGGGCGACACGCTGCCGTCGAACACGCTGATCCTGGCCGCACCCGACGGCTCGTTGACGCGCTACCGCGAAGATCCATCCCTTCACCTACGGCGGCGAGCACGAGAAGTACGCGGCCGGGTCGGATCGGGTCACCGTCGAGGTCGAAGGCGTCCGGTGCAGCCTGTTCGTCTGCTACGACCTGCGCTTCGCCGACGAGTTCTGGGCCATCGCCGCCGCGCACCGACTGCTATGTCGTCGTCGCCAACTGGCCCGCGCCCGGCGCGACCACTGGCGCACGCTGCTTCGCGCCGCGCGCGATCGAGAACCAGGCCTTCGTGGTCGGCGTGAACCGCGTCGGGAGCGGCGGCAGACTCGACTACGCGGGTGACAGTGCGGTGATCGGCCCGTTCGGTGAGCTCGTCGCCGAGGCCGACACGCCCATCGAGACCACGCTGCACGCCGACGTCGACCCCGTGCACGTCGCCGCCATCCGCGCCAAGTTTCCCTTCCTGACCGACCGCCGGCAATAGTCTTCGCACTCGATCAAGGAGTCGTCCGGTGGCTGCAGGCGCGAACGAGTTCGAAGTCGTCCGCGACACCGATGATTCCGGCACCCAGGGCCGCGGTGTTCGCGCTGCTGGTCGACTTCCATCGGTGGGCCGAGTGGTCGCCGTGGGAGGACCTGGATCCCAACCTGTGGCGGGGCTACTCCGGTGCAGAGCGGGGCGTCGGTGCCATCTACGAGTGGGCCGGCAACCGCAAGGCGGGCGCCGGGCGCATGGAGATCACCACTGCCGACGAGCCGTCGCTCGTCCAGCTCGACCTGCAGTTCCTCAAGCCGTTCAAGTCGCGCAACACGACGACGTTCACGCTCGTGGACCGCGACGACGGCACCCACGTGTCCTGGCGGATGGTCGGCCCGAAGACGTTCACGACCCGGGTGATGGGCCTCTTCATGAGCATGGACAAGATGGTGGGGCGCGACTTCGAGAAGGGCCTCGCGCAGCTCAGCGTGGCCGCGACGAAGTCGGCTTGACGCGATTCATTGCGGCCTGGCTCTCGCCGAGCGAAAGTGGAGACGCAATGAATCCGGTCAGAGGGCGCGGACCTGCGCGGCGAGCGCGACCGAGTGGCCGACGGGGTCGTCGAGCGGCATGCGCATGTCCGGGAGATCGAAGTACTCGACGCTCATGAGGCCCGGGTAGTCGAGGCGTTCGAGCTCGGCGAGCACGGCGGCGAAGTCCACGACGCCGTCGGGATCGTCGGGATGGAGCTGCGGCTTGCCCGGTGCGGCCTGGCGCAGCTGCACGTGATCGGCGTAGCGGAGCAGGAGGACGGGATCCTCACCCCACGTCGCGACGTGTCCGGTGTCGAGGGTGAGCCGCAGCCCCGGCACCGCCTCGAGGATCGCCTCCACCTTCTCGACACTGTCGGCGACGCTCCGCGGACCGGGCTCGAGCCGGGCGCCCGGTACGCCGCGGAACATGGCGACCGCCTCGTCGAAGCGGTCTTCGCCCCTCTGCTCGTACAGGGGCATCGTGGTGCAATCGGCCCTCGGTTCGAATGCGCTGATGCGGTCACCGATGGGCACCGACAGCGCGGCGATCGCTTCGGCGTCGAGCGCATCGAGCTCCGAAACCGGCGGGTCGAGGTGATCGAAGCCGAGCTCGCCGGCGCGGGCACACGCCTCGCGCACTCCGATGGGACCGAGGGTGACGGCAACGAGTCCGATGGCCCGGTTGAGTGTCATCAGGATCGAACCTAGTCTCACCCGCCATGTGTGGATGTCTCGTCGCCCTCGCTGCGTTCATCTCGCCGCGGTTGGCGATCTTCCTCATCTGGTTGTTCGGCGACCGGATGAGCATCGCCTTCGACTCGTTCTGGTGGGGCCTGCTCGGGTTCATCTTCCTTCCGTGGACGACGCTCGCATGGACGGTTGCCTACGCGCCGGTCAGGGGCGTCACCGGGTTCGGATGGTTCCTCGTGATCTTCGCGTTCCTCGTCGACATCGGTACGCACATCGGGAGCGCGCAGGCGCGTCGCGACCAGCGCACCCGCATGGCGTAGCCGATGATTCCGATCGGATGGTTCGGCATCGGCTCGGGCGCGTACGCCGATCCCGAGAGCGTGGCGCTGATCGCGCAGACGGCGGAAGCACTCGGGTACGACTCGATCTGGGTCGGCGAACATCCGGTGCTGATCGATCCGCACGAACCACCGTCGCCCCTGCCGCCGCACTCGGAGCTCATGGATCCGATCCCGGTGCTCGCGTACGCGGCGGCCACCACCGAGCGCATCCTGCTCGGCACCGGCATCGTGATCCTGCCGTTGCGGAACCCGGTCATCCTGGCCAAGGAGCTCGCGACCATCGACGTGCTGTCGCGCGGCCGGCTCGTCGTCGGCATCGGCGTGGGATACGTCCCCGGTGAGTACGAGGCGGTCGGCGTCCCGTTCGACACCCGGGGGCGCCGCACCGATGAATGGATCGACTCGCTCCGCACGTTGTGGCGCGACGACCAGCCGGGGTTCCGGGGCGACTTCGCCTCCTTCGGAGGCATCCAGTGCCGGCCCCGGCCGCACCGTCCCGGGGGGCCGCCGATCCTCGGCAGCGGGATGGCGACCGCGGCCCGGCGGCGGGCGGTGATCCGCTGCGACGGCTGGTACGGCTTCTACCTGGACCTCGACAACACCCGCGCCGCGCTCGCCGAGCTCGACCGGCTGGCCGGCGAGGTCGACCGCCCCGCCGAGCTCGGCCCGCTCGAGATCACCATCACGCCCCCGCCCGGCCCCATCGACCTCGACACCGTGCGCCGCTACGAGGACCTCGGCGTCGACCGGCTCGTCGTCCTGCAGGACTTCGGCGACATGGCGGGTGGACCGGACCCGGCGCGGCGTGGCAAGTTCGTCGACGAGATGACGGCGTGCGCCGAACGTCTCGACATCCGCTGACAGGAGAGCAACCCATGGCTACGCACGACGAGATGATCGCCGCGTTCGACGACGCGATCGAGGGCCGCGACGCCGATGCGTTCGTGGCCGTGCTCGCACCCGGCGCGATCGTGTGGCACAACCACGACCGCAAGGAGGCCGACGCCCGCGAGAACATGGCGGCCGTCGGGATGCTCGGCCAGCTGGTCGACGGCCTGAAGAGCGAGCAGGTCCGCTACGCGCCGATCGACGGCGGCTTCGTGCTGCAGTTCGTCGTGCACGGCACGGTGAAGTCGAGCGGGAAGACGTTCGAGATGCAGAATTGCCTGATCGTCACCACCACCGACGACGGGCTGATCAGCCGCATCGACGAGTACGTCGACCCGACGGTGGGGGCACAACTCTCATGACCATGGACGTCGCCGCCTGCATCGACCCGCAGATCGCTGCCGCGCTGGCGGTGTCGCCGATGGGCTCGATCGACTTCGGCACCTTCACCTACGAGTCGCTGCCGGCCATGCGCCAGGCCATGGCCGAGATGCCGGTCGTCGAGCTGCCACCGACCACGACCGAGTCGTACGAGGTGGTCGTGCCCGGTGCGACGGATCACGATCCGACGGTGCGCGTGTACTCGCCGCCGGCGAAGGCCACCGGCCGACCGTGCGTCTACTGGATCCACGGCGGCGGCTACCTGTTCGGTTCCGGCCTGACGGTCGACGCCGCGCATCAACCGCTGGGTCGAGGAGTTCGACTGCGTGGCGGTGTCGATCGACTACCGGCTCGCGCCGGAGCACCCGTACCCCGCACCGCTCGACGACTGCTACGCCGGGTTGCTGTGGACGGCGCAGCACGCCGACGAGCTGGGCATCGACCCCGCAGCGCATCGCGATCGCCGGGGCGAGCGCCGGCGGTGGGCTCGCCGCCGGGCTGGCGATCCTCGCCCGCGACCGCGGTGAGGTCGCGGTCGCGTTCCAGCTCCTGATCTATCCGATGATCGACGACCGCAACACCGAGCGCGTCGAGCCACATCCAGGGCGCGCCGGTGTGGAGTCGCGCCGCCAACCACCTGGGGTGGCGGGCCTACCTGGGCGAGCTCGTCGACAAGGAGTTCATCCCCGGGTATGCAGTGCCCAGCCGGGTCGAGACCGTCGCCGGGCTGCCACCCGCGTGGATCGGTGTCGGATCCCTCGACGTCTTCCGCGACGAGGACATCGAGTACGCGTCGCGCCTCCTGGCCGCGGGCATCCCGACCGAGCTCCACGTGTACCCGGGGGCGTGCCACGGTTTCGAGATGATCGTGCCCAACTCGGCGATCGCGCAGGCGTGTCAGCGTGACATCACGGAGGCGTTGCGACGGGCACTGCGTCCCGAGTCCGCCTTCGCGTCCACCAGCTGACGCCGAGGGTCAAGGCGCTCACCACCAGCACCATGCCGGCGGCGAGGAGATAGGTCGACGAGTCGATCTGACGCGTCAGGTGGATCAACGTCGTGTCGAGCGCGTCGACCAGACGGTCGGCTGCGAAGGTGCCCAGCACCGCGCCGACCACGATGCCGGCGACGACGGCGGCGAAGACCTCGAGGGTGACGCGTCCTCCGCCGACGCGCTGACGCGTCCGGGTGTGCAGGATCACGGCGCTCGTGAGCCCGAGCACCGTGATCACGGCGCCGATGGCGAGCAACGCCTGGATGACCGCGGCGAAGATCGGTCGCGCCTGGTCGACCGTGTTCAGATTGGCGGCGACGGGAACGAACACGACGACCCGGTTGTTGGCCTGCACCTGCTCGGCGATGTGCGCGGGATCGGCATCGTCGGCGAACCGCACCGCGGCGGTGTCGAAGAGCCCACCCGCGAATGCGTTCGCGTCGGCGCCCATCGCCGCGCGCAGCCCGCTCGTGCGGAGGAACACCAGGTTGCCGAGCGTGTTCGACGTCAGCTCTGCCACCGGCACCGTGAACGGCGCGACGCCGGCACCGGGCAACGTGATCTCGAGCTCGTCGCCGGCCCGCGCGTCGAGGATCGCGCCGAGCGACTCCGGGATCACCGCACCGGTCGCGGGAAGCTCGATGCGGCGGCCGTCGGGCGCCTCGAAGTGCTGCATCGTCGTGCCGGCCGGGAACGCCTCGAGCGACGTCGAGTACCGGCGGTTGCCGTGGCGGACGAACACGTTGGCCGACGGCACCCCTTCGGCGGCGGCGACGCCGTCGATGGCGGTCAGCTCGCCGAGCAGCGTGTCGTTCACCGGGGTCGCGAACGCGACCTGTGCGCTCACCTGTTCGAGACGGGCGGCGGCGTCCAGCGTCGCCTCCGCGGAGTCGACCACGCCGCCGGGTGCGACCACGCAGATCACCGCGGCCGCGGCGGCGATGGCGGTGACCGCGGCGGGTCCCGCGCCGAGTGCACCGTCGTTGCCGATGCGCAGGAGCCGACCGATGCCGAGCGCGCCCGCACCGGCCAGGAGCGCGAGCGCGAAGCCGACGGCCGCGGCGGCCCAGTTGTTCGCGCCGACGTGCTCGGGGAGGTTGACGGAGGTGGCGAGGTCGGGACCACCGAGTGCCGCACCGAGGAGCCCGATCACCACCCCACCGACCCCGGACGCGACGATCGTGATCGCCAAGGAGCGCCGCCTGCGGTGGAGGTCGTCGACGCGCGCGCGCAGGCCAGCGCGCCCACGAGGGTCGCGACGATGAGCGCGACCGCGGGGATCACGATGCTCGCCTCGCGGAAGCCGGTGAGCTCCTCCTGGATCACGCCGTTGGACGGTTGGTCGGCTCGTGGCTGCACGAGCTGCGCGCCGTTCGCGTTGGCCAGCTTCGTGAGCTCGGCGTCGAGGGCGTCGCGGTCGGTGCCGCCCTCGTACTTGACGAGCACCTGGGGCACGGTGGCCTCGCCACCGAGGTCCTCGACGACCGACTGCGGCACGAACAGCACCGCGAAGCTGCCGGGGGTCGTCACGACCTGCTGCTGGCTCTGCGCCGGGAGGAGGTACTCGGGCGAGAGGCCGACGCCGACCACCTCGAGTGGCCCGGGGGTCCCGATCCCGAGCGCCTCGACGGTCGCGCCGGGCGCCACGTCGAGGTCGTCGGCGGAGTGCTGCTCGACGACGGCGACGGAACCGGTCGTGGTGCGGTCGAAGTCGTGGCCGGCGGTGATCGAGAGGTCGTTGATGGTGGCGCCGGTCGCGGGCACGCCGATGATGGTGCCCTGGACCTTGGTCTTGCCGTTGCGGATGAACACCGAGAGCGTGGTGGTGCCGCGCGTGTTCACCGCCTGCACACCGTCGACCGCGGTGGCGCCGCGGACGATGGCGTCCGTGTCGCCACCGATCACGGTCAGGTCGGCGAAGTGGGACGTGGCGTAGAAGCGGTCGAGCGAGTGGTCGAGGTCGTGGACGGTCGCGCGCAGCCCGACGAACACGGCGACGCCGGCGGTCACGAGCAGTGCGGTGAGGACGAATCCGAGTCGGTGACGGTGCGGTCGGTGAGCCACAGGTCGGGCGAGGGTAATCCGTCGCCCTTCAGTCGTGCGCCGCTCGCGCCTCGGCCACCATCGCGACCATCGCCCGCCGCACCGCTTCTCCCGTCGTACACTCCTCCGGGAACGCGAGGCGCACCGGGGTGCGGTGCTCGGCGCTGACGGCGACCAGGTCGAAGCCGTACCGGTCGACCGCCGACATCGATGCCGACGTCGTGTCGGGCAGATGGGCGAAGTGGCGGCAGAACAACACCTGCGCATCGGCGTGGTCGTCGTTCATGTGCTCGATGATCCCGGCGGCCGCGTCGGCGAGCGGATCGGGTGACGCGGCGGCGTACGCCGGCGCGTCCACCCAGCTCATGCGTCCGTACCCGCCGACGTACCGGATGTGATCGACCGTGAGCCGTAGGAACGTGAAGTCGCCGAAGTCGATGTAGTACGACGCCGCGGGGTTTGCCTCGAGGTAGCGAGTGCGCGCGCGGTGTCGCGATCGGCATCGTCGACCGGGGCCAGGAGCCCGAGCAGCGTGACCCGTCCGCTCGCGAGGGGATCGGCACCTTCCGGGACGGGCTCGGTGACGAGGAGGCTGGCCCGCGGGTCGCGCAGCGCGTTCTGGGTGTGCTCGGCCATCATGCTGACGAAGAACAGCGGATCACCGTCGTCGGCGAGCCCGAAGCTCACGACCGAGCCGTACGGATAGCCCGCGGGATCGGCAGCAAGGGTCGAGAGCGCGCCACGGCGTTCGCCCGCCACCAGGGTGCGGCACCGTTCCGCGTGGCTGGGCTCGCGCGCCGGAGGCGCCGTCGGGGCGGGGCCGGCGTCCCCGCCGGTCGTCGGGAGCTGGTGTTCGCGCGGTCGATCGGCCATCGGGCCACGCTAGGTGACGTGCGTGCGCAACGAACCCAGCAGCTCCTGCCACCACTCGGCGGTCCGTTGCTGGAAGGCGTCGAGGGGGAAGCCGTGCCGTGCCGCGTGCTCCTGCGGGATCGCATCCCACCCGAAGTGCTCGACCGTCACCCGCGTGCCGGTGTCGACCTCGTCGAAGCGCACCGCCACCTCGGTCGACCGGTCGTCGGGGAAGCCGTCCTGGCGCCAGCCGAACACGAGTCGGTGCGGTGGGTCCCATTCGCGCACCGGCCCGATCTCGAACCGCTCCCCGTCGGGGCCGATCTCGACCAGCCGTTCGGGCGGGTCGGGTTCGAACGCGAGCCGGCCACCGGCGCGGTCGGTGAACCGGAACAGCCCGTTCGGGCACCACCATTCGCCGATCTCGTCGGTGAACGCGGCGAACGTGCGCGCCGGTGGCGCCGCGATGCGCACCGCGACGAGCACGCGCGAGCGACTCATCCCTGCTCCACGTGGTCCTTGAACGCACCGAGCTGGTGCACCCAGCCCGCCTCGGCGTCGGCGAGCCACGCCTTGAGCTCACCCATGGGACGCGCGCGGAGCGAGTAGATGCGCACGCGGGCGTCGAACGGCGGGTGCTCCTCCTCCACCAGACGGGCGGTGCGCAGCTGTCGGAGGTGACGGCTCATCACCGGCGGCGACACGCCGAGCTCCGCTGCGAGCTCGCCCGCCCGGCGCGGTCGCTCGGCGAGGAGCTCGATGGAACGGCGCCGGACCGGGTCGGCGAGCGCGGCGAGCGTGAGGTCGACGTCGTCGGCGCGGAGCGCGCCCGACGCTGCGGTCACTGCCAGCTCGGCGCGTGGATCGGGATGCCGATCGCAGCCTCGGCCTCGGAACGGGTCACGTCGCGCACGTGCATGGCGAACGTCCAGTGGTGACCTTCGGGATCGGCGCAGCGGTAGACGCGGTCGCCGTAGAACTGATCGCTGGGCTCGACCAGCACCTCGGCGCCGGCGGCGCGGGCCCGTTCGCAGTGGGCGTCGATGTCGCGGGCCACCTCGACGTGCGTGCTGGTGGTGTTGGTGCCCCCGACCGACGCCGGGCTGCGCATCCATTTGTTCCACTCGCCGCCGATCATCACGCGCCCACGACCGTCGTAGCCCATCTCGTAGTGGCACTGCGTGGGATCGTCGTCGGGGCCGTCGATGGCCATGGTGAGCTCGAAGTCGAAGGCGCGGGCGAGCCAGTCGAGCGCGGCTTTCGGATCGCGGTAGGCGAGCGCGGGTACGAAGGTCATGTCGTCCATGGTCGGGCTCCTGGTCGCAGCGAATGGTTGCTGTTATCGATAATAGTTCACGTAACCAGAAAAGATCAAGTCCGGAAGATCTCACCCAGGCGCAGCCGTCGACCGGTGTGCACGATGCCGCGCCGGTAGATCGCCGCCCCGAGGCGCACGACGAACACCACGGTGACGAGGCCGACGGCGAGCGACGCCACGATCTCGGCGGGGGACGCGGCCCCGAGCGCCAGGCGGGCCGGCATCACCACCGGCGACGTGAACGGGAAGATGGCCAGCACCGCGCCGAAGCTCCCGTCGGCCGAGCTCTGGGCGAGCACGTAGGTGGCGATCAACAGGAGGCTGAGGGGCGTCAGCACCGACCCGGTCTCCTCCTGGCGCTCGATGAGCGCGCCGAGGGCGCCGGCGGTCGTGAGGTAGAGCACGAGGCCGAGGATCATCCACGGGAGCCCACCGGCGATGGCGGCGCCGAGCCCGGCGGGCAGGTCACCACCCGCCGCCTTGACGACCACCGGGATCGCGCCGGCGGCCAGGCCCGCCAGCCCCACCAGGCCGACCCCGACGACCTTGCCGAAGAACAGCGACGTCGGTTTGACCACCGCCAGCAGCACCTCGCTGATGCGGTTGGCCTTTTCGATGGCGACCCCCGTCGCGGCCTGGATCATGAGGAGGAGGAGCACGAGGTAGAGGACCAGCGAGAGGATCGCCGCCGACGCCCGTCGATCGGAGTCGTCGGGCGCGACCTCCACGACGCGCGCGGCCGGCGCGGTCAGGACCTGGTCGATCGTTGACCGGTCGAGACCCTCCTGTTCCAGTCGTTCCACGAGCGACTGGGTGGAGAGGGCCTGGCGCACCAGCGCGACCAGTGTGTCGTTCTCGCCCGAACGGACGATCACCACCGTGGGTGTGTCACCGACGATCGCGAGGTCGACGTCACCGTCGTCGACGAGGGCACGGGCCTCCGCACGGTCGTTCACGGTGCGGTACACGACCTGGGTGTCGAGGGCGCGGGCGGCGGCGCGCAGGTCCGATCGGAAGCCGTCCGATGCGGGGTCGTCGGCGATGTCGGTGGCCACCTCGTACTTCGTCGTGCCGCCGTCGAGGAGGTCGGGCAGGATCATCGCGACGCTGGAGCCGACGAAGAGCAGGGCGAGCACGATCCAGAGGGACCGTCGCCGGAACGACTCCCGCAGTTCGCGACCGGCGACCAGGCGCGTCGCGTGCAGCCAGGTCACGCGGCCTCCGTACCCGCGGCTTCGAGGAAGAGCTCGGAGAGGCTCGGCGCCTCCACCCCGAAGTCGTCGAGGTGCGTGTGGCGACGGATGTCGTCGAGGACGGAGCCGGGATCGGCGTGGGGCGCGAGCCGGAGCCGGGTGCCACTGGCATCGACCGACGCGATCTCCGAGCCGCCGTCGATCCACGAAGGGTCGACGGCGGCGTCGACTCGCAACCAACGGTTCCGGCTCTCCGCCTTCAACTCACGGAGGTCGCCGTGCAGCACGACGCGACCGTGGTGGAGCAACGTGATGGTCTCGCAGAGGTCCTCCACCAGGTCGAGCTGGTGGCTCGAGAAGAGAAGGTTGCCTCCGGCGCGCGTGTGCGCGGTGATGACGTCGGAGAGGAATCGCACCGCGACCGGATCCAGCCCGGCGAACGGCTCGTCGAGCACCAGGAGATCGGGACCGTGCACCATCGCCGCCGCGAGCTGCACCCGTTGGGCCATCCCGCCCGAGAGGGTGGAGATCTTGTCGCGCTCGCGCTCGGCGAGGTCGAGTTGCTCGAGCAGCTCGCCGCGCCCGGCGCTGCCCGTCGACGCGCTCGAGTCCGTGGAGTCGCGCGATCCACACCAGCAGATCGAGGACGCGCATGTCGCGGTAGAGGCCGCGTTCCTGCGGCATGTAGCCCCATCCCCGACGGTCGGCATCCGTCACCGCGCGGTCGCGCCAGCGCAGGGTGCCGGCATCGGGCGCGAGGACGCCGAACAGGATCCGCATCAGTGTCGTCTTGCCCGCTCCGTTGGGCCCGAGGAGGCCGACGACGCGGCCCGCGGGGACGTCGAGATCGACCGCGTCGAGGACGGCGCGTGTTCCGAAATGCTGGCTGACGCCGCGCGCCGAGAGCGTTGGATCCATCGCGTGCCTCGAGGTCGGGGGCCGAGGGGAGAAATTCCCGAAGCGCAACTCGGGCAAACGTCGTGCGGCCCGGACGCTCCCGGGCGCCGTTTGCTAGGGTCATTGGTCCGCCGCGGGGTGGAGCAGTCTGGTAGCTCGTCGGGCTCATAACCCGAAGGTCGAAGGTTCAAATCCTTCCCCCGCCACCATCGAAAGCCCAGGTCAGAGGCCCTTTCCGGAAATCGGAAGGGGCCTCGGGCGTTCCCGGAGGGGGCGAGATGCCAACAGTTTGTAAACACGACGATGGCGAGCGCCTCGCCGACTTCGCGGGGACGTCGAATCGCTGCGACCCGGGAAATCTGGAGTGGGCACGTTTGGAGCGGCTCGCGGCGGAGATCGCCGAGCAACTCGTGACGCACCACGGAGGTGTCACGCGGCTCACCTCGGCGGTTGAGGATGTGGACGTTGTGGCGCCGCGCGGCTCGCCGAGCGGGTCGGATCCTCGGCGTGCCTGTGCGAACGGGCGTGGCGCCTGATGGCTCGAAGGTATGGGTCGTCGACGAGTCGTAGTGTCTGGTTCGCTGTTTGGGGCTCTCTACTGCGGCCTGCTCGGCTGCGGTCGCCGGCCCCTTTGGACTTACAACGATGTAATCGTCGCACCCCTCTGGCAGTCTGGTCGGAGTAACTAGGACACAGGGTTACGATCACCCACCTCGACCCGGTGGGCGAGAGTGGGGCGGCTAGTTATGGACCTCGAAGAGCTGAAGGGCGGGATCCGCCTCGCCGGCGTGGCGGCGTCCGGGCCCGTCGAGGTCGTCGCCGCCGATCGAAATGACAGCGTCGTGACGCTCGTCTACCGAGATGTCGACGGGAGGCTGCAGCAGCGTCTGGTCACGGCGGCTGACGCCGAGCATTTCGAACTCGCTTCGGAGCAACGGTGGACCTTCGACGCAGACGGGAACCAGTTCCGGTTGGCCTCTGAGGCACGCCGCATCCAGCTGGCGCACCTGTTCGATCCGTTCACCGCGGTGGAGGCGTCCGGTATCGAGCCGCTGCCGCATCAGATCGAAGCGGTGTACGAGCGCCTCCTGCCCATGCAGCCGCTGCGCTTCCTGCTCGCCGACGACCCGGGCGCGGGGAAGACGATCATGGCGGGCCTCTACATCCGCGAGCTGCTGCTGCGCGGGGACCTGGCTCGTTGTCTGATCGTCGCGCCGGGCAGCCTCGTGGAGCAGTGGCAGGAAGAGCTGTGGGACAAGTTCAATCTCAGCTTCGAGTTGATGTCCCGGCACATGGTCGAGGCGGCACGGACCGGCAACCCGTTCATCGAGAAGGACTTCCTCATCGCCCGGGTCGATCAGCTGTCGCGCAGCGAAGATCTGCTGGCGAAGCTGGAGGTCGCGGACTGGGACTTGGTCATCGTCGACGAGGCCCACAAGATGTCCGCACATCTGTGGGGCAACGAAGTCGACAAGACGAAGCGTTACCAGCTCGGTGAGCAGTTGCGTGACCACACCCGCAACTTCCTGCTGCTGACCGCGACTCCCCACAACGGCAAGAACGAGGACTTCCTGTTGTTCATGGCGCTCCTCGATCCGGAGCGGTTCGCAGGCCGGCTGCGCAACGACGCCGAGGTGCCTGACGTGTCCGACGTGATGCGTCGCTACGTCAAGGAGAACCTGCTCACCTTCGAGGGCAGGCGGCTGTTCCCCGAACGCCACGCGGTCACCGCCAAGTACGACCTCAGCCCGCCGGAACAGGACCTCTACGACCGGGTCACCGACTACGTCCGCACGGGCATGAACCGGGCCCAAGCCCTCCAGGAGGGCGGCGACAAACGCCGGGGCCTCATCGTCGGCTTCGCCCTCGCCGGCCTGCAGCGCCGGCTCGCCTCATCGCCGGAGGCGATCTACCAGTCGTTGCGCCGTCGTCGGGAGCGCCTCGAGACCCAGTGCACGGAGCTGCAGCGCCTGGCTGATGGTGCGCAGACGATCCGCGCGGTGGATCTCCCGAAGGGCGTCAAGCTCTCGGACCTCGAAGACTTCGACTTCGATGACTTCGATGACGAGGAGCTCGAAGACCTCGAGGACGTGGTCATCGACGCTGCCACCGCTGCCGCGACCGCAGCCGAGCTGGAGTTCGAGGTCGGTGAGTTGCGTCTCTTGGAGGAGGCGGCTGCCGCGGTGCGGGCCAGCCGCGAGGACCGCAAGTGGAACGAGCTGCGAGACATCTTGCAGTCCGAGGAGTTCCTCGCCGGCGAGAACCCCCGCAAGATCATCGTGTTCACCGAACACAAGGACACGCTCCACTACCTCGTCGAACGGATCGGTTCCCTGCTCGGCCGGCCCGAGACGGTGGTGGCCATCCACGGAGACGTGAAGCGAGAAGACCGCCGCCGCATCCAGGACGCCTTCCGCCTCGACCCAACCGTGCAGGTCCTGGTGGCCACCGACGCCGCCGGTGAGGGCGTCAACCTGCAGCGTGCCAACCTCATGGTCAACTACGACCTGCCGTGGAACCCGAACCGCATCGAGCAACGCTTCGGGCGGATCCACCGCATCGGCCAGAAGCAGACGTGCTACCTGTGGAACCTCGTCGCGCACACCACCCGTGAAGGCCAGGTCTTCGAGCGGCTGTTCGAGAAGATCGAGCAGCAACGGAAGGTGTACGGCGACCAGGTCTACGACGTGCTCGGCGGATCGGAGATCAACCGCTCACTCCAGGAGCTGCTGATCGTCGCCATCCGCGAGGCCGACGACCCCAAGGCCGCCCGATATCTCGAAGAGATCGTCGACGGCGAAATCGGCCGGCAGCTCGAAGGCCTGCTCGAAGAACGCGCACTCGCGAACGAGATCCTGTCCAACGAAGGAATCGGCGCGATCCGTGATCGCATGGAACTCGCGCTCGCCCGCAAACTCCAACCCGGCTTCGTCGAAGCGTTCACGGCCGCGGCGCTCGGCGAGTTCGGCGGCCGCATCGCTCGACGAGAGCCGGGCCGCTTCGAAATCACCCGAGTACCGGCGACGGTGCGAGCGCGAGAACGCGAAGCACGCATCGGGGGAGCGGTGCTCGACCGCTACGAGCGGGTCACCTTCGACAAGAACCATGTAGCCGCCGACGGCGACAAGCTGCGCGCCGAACTCATCGCCCCCGGCCATCCGTTGCTCGCGGCGTTGATCGACACCGTGCTCGAGCAGTACGGCGCCACGCTCGCAGCCGGCACGACCCTGATCGACCGCGCCGACACCGGAGCGACACCACGCGCTCTCGTCTACCTCGAGCACGCGATCACCAACGCTCGTTCCGGGCGCGACAACACGGTGTCACGCCGCTTCCAGTTCGTCGAAGTAAGCCCCGACGGCACGATCAGCGACCCCGGCGCCGAGCCGTACCTCAACTACGACGCACCAACCGACGCCGACCGAGGCGCTGCTGCAAGACGGTGTCGACCACGCGCTGGGTCAACGACTCGGTCGAGAGTGTCGCCCGCGGCTGGGCGATCGCCAACCTGGCCAGCCCCCACTTCGACGAGATCGCAGCAGTTACCCGTGCCCGCGTCGCCCGGGTCCGCGCCGCAGTCGAACAACGACTCGACCACGAGATCATGTACTGGGACGCGCGCGCCGCCGAACTCAAGCAGCAAGAACTCCAAGGCAAGAAGCCCCGACTCAACTCCGGCCGAGCGCGGCAACGGGCGGATGACCTCGACGCCCGCAAACAACGCCGCCTCCGAGAACTCGACGCCGAAGCCGACCTCGCCAACCAGCCCCCGACGGTCGTCGCCGCCGCGCTCGTCATCCCGCAGGGCCTTCTCGACCGCCTCGCCGGTATCCCCGCCGATCCGACGCAGCCGGTCAACACCGAAGAGACCGACCGGCGCGCCGTCGCCGCGGTGAAGGAGGTGGAGCGGCGAGCTGGGGCGGATTCCCGACGAGCAGCATCACAACAACCCTGGCTTCGACATCCTCTCGCTCGACCCCGCGACCGGAACCCGTTACTTCATCGAGGTGAAGGGCCACGTGCCGGCCAACCCGGAGATCAAGGTCAGTGCGGTGCAGGTTCGCCAAGGGAAGCAGAACCCCGAGCGGTTCCGGCTCGCCGTGGTCACCGTTCCGCCCGACCCGGATGAAGAACCGACGGTCCACTACTTCGTCCGACCATTCGACGGCTACGAGTTGCATTTCGCCCAGACCTACGTGCCGTTGAAGGTGGCCGACCTCCTTCCCTACGCCGTGGAGCCCCAATGACCGAGCCCTACAAGCCGAAGCTCATCGAGGTCGCGTTGCCGCTGGTGAAGATCAACGCGAGTCGGCACGCGAGAAGAGCATCCGCCACGGCCACCCGTCGACGCTCCATCTGTGGTGGGCACGCCGACCGCTGGCGGCGG
>CAVRBG010000009.1:0-565000 GCA_963719245.1 uncultured Actinomycetes bacterium | reverse complement strand
CCTGGTGCAGGCGGTGGCGACCCGGCGCGCGGTGTTCCGGCGGGCGAGCGACGACGGTGCACTCGTGTTCCCGGCCCACTTCCCCGAGCCGCACCACGGCCGCATCGCGCGGGGCGACCTCGGAGACGGCGAGGAGTTCGTGTTCACCGCCGGAGGAGCGTCGCCGGGCTAGCCGGCTTGCGCGCGGCAGGCGGACCCAGTTCCGCTTGCCCATCTGCAGCGTCTTCCCGTCGACGTCGGCCGGCGTCACCGCCAGCTCGGGCTCGGTCACCACCTCGCCGTCGAGCCGGACCGCGCCCTGCTCGATCTTGCGGGTGCCCTCCTTGTTGGAGGGCACGGCCTTCGGGAAGGCCAACGCCAGCAGCCGGGAGATCCGGATGCGGCCGTCACGCAGCTCGGCCGCGTCGGCCGGGATCACGAGCTCGTCCAGCTCGGTGGGCACCTCGTGGGCGCGGAACACGCGGTCGAAGCCGGCCTCGGCCGCCTCGCCGGCGCCCTCACCGTGGTAGAGGTCGACCACGGTGCGGGCCAGCAGCCGTTTGGCGTCGACCGGCGCCAGCGAGCCGTCGGCGAGCGCGCCGGTGACCTCGGCGATGCGATCGGGGTGCCAGCCGGTGGTGAGCGTGAAGTAGCGCGGCATGAGCTCGTCGGGCAGCGACAGGAGCTTGCCGTACTGCTCCCCCGCCGGTTCCGCGATCCCCACGAAGTTGCCCAGTGACTTCGACATCTTGTTGACGCCGTCGAGGCCCTCGAGCAGCGGCGTCGTGAGCACGCACTGCCCCTCCTGACCCTCCTGCTCCTGCAGGGTGCGCCCCATGAGGTTGTTGAAGAGCTGGTCGGTGCCGCCGAGCTCGACGTCGGCCTCGACCATGACCGAGTCCCACCCCTGGAGCAGCGGGTAGAGGAACTCCATCACCGAGATGGCGACACCGTCGCGGTGGCGGCGGGAGAAGTCGTCGCGCTCGAGCATCCGGGCCACGGTGGTGCGGGCGGCGAGGCGCAGCACGTCCTCGATGCCCATCTCGCCCAGCCACTCGGAATTGCGCCGGATCTCGAGCTGGTCCTCGAGGAGGATGCGGCTCGCCTGCTCGACGTAGGTGGTGGCGTACGCCTCGACCTCCTCCTGGGAGAGGCGGGGCCGAGTGGCCGACTTGCCCGACGGGTCGCCCACCTGAGCCGTGAAGTCGCCGATGATGAGCACGGCGGTGTGGCCCAGCTCCTGGAATTGGCGGAGCTTGCGGAGCACGACCGCGAACCCGAGGTGGATGTCGGACGCGGTCGGGTCGATGCCGAGCTTGGCCCGCAGCGGGCGCCCGGCGCCCAGCTTGCGCCGGAAGTCGGCCTCGGTGATGAGATCCACCGCACCGGTGCGGAGGACGCGCACCTGCTCCTGCACGTCGGCGTCGCTCACTGCCGGCCGGGATACCCGGTCGGCGGTCGTTCGCTCCGCTGCGAGCTCGCTCGCTCCGCTCGGTCGCCGCTCCTGCATGACCTGGGAACGCTACCCGGGAGCGCCCGCGGGGCCTCGACTCAAATTCGGGTCGCCGGGAACCACGAACCGCCACGGGTGCTCGTCGCCGCGCCCGGGTGAGAGCCCGATGCGCGTCGACACGCCCGGCGCGACCGGTGGTGGCATGCCGTCGTCGAGGATGCGGATCGGCCCGCGCACGAGATCGTTGCCGTTGTCGGCGCCGGTGATGCCGAACGCCTGGGTGAGGCGGGCCGGACCCGCGAGGAGGTCGCGGTCCCGGCGGGCCTTCACCCGGCGGTCGCGCATGAGCTCGATGCCGTCGACCGGCGCGGCGGCGCGCAGCAGCACCGCGGCAGCGTCACCGTCCTTGGTGGCCACCACGTTGGCGCACCAGTGCATGCCGTAGGTGAAGTACACGTACAGGCGGCCGGGTGGCCCGAACATCACCTCGATGCGCGGCGTCATCCCGCGGAAGGCGTGGCTGCCGGCGTCGTCCGACCCGCGGTAGGCCTCCACCTCGACGATCCGCGCCGCCAGGCGCGTGCCGTCGGGCGCGTGCTGCACGAGGAGCTTGTTGAGCAGCTCCGGCGCGAGGGCGAGCGAGTCCCGCGCGTAGAACGAGCGCGGCAGCGTGCGCCCGCGGCTCAAGCGGGGAGCTCGAGCCAGCGCGCCTGCTCCTCGAGGCGGGCGCGCGCCTTCAGCATCTGCTCCTCGACCGATGCCGGGCCGGCACCGCCGGGCGTCGTGCGCCGCAGCACCGCCGCGCCCGGCTCGAGCAGCGCCAGCGCCTCGGGGCCGAGGTCGGGTTCGGTGAGCACCAGCTCGTCGAGGGGCACCCCGCGCTCGGCCGAGTGGCGCACCAGCGCGCCGACGCGGGCGTGCGCGTCGCGGAAGGGCACCCCGCGCTGCACCAGCCACTCGGCGAGGTCGACGGCAGCGGAGTGCTGACCGTCGGCCGCTCCCTGCATCCTCGCCGCGACCAGCTCGGCCGTCGCCAGCAGCCCGGCGATCGCGCCGAGCGCGAGCCGGCACTGGTCGAGCGCGTCGAACAGCGGCTCCTTGTCCTCCTGCAGGTCGCGGTTGTACGCGAGCGGAAGGCCCTTCAGCGTGGCCAGGAAGCCGGTGAGGTCACCGATGAGCCGGCCCGCCTTCCCGCGTGCCAGCTCGGCGATGTCCGGGTTCTTCTTCTGCGGCAGCATCGACGACCCGGTGCTGTACGCGTCCGCGAGCCGGAGAAAACCGAACTCCTCGCTGCTCCACAACACGATCTCCTCGCCGAGGCGCGAGAGGTGCACCTGGGTGAGCGCGGCGACGAACAGCGCCTCGGCGACGAAGTCGCGGTCGCACACCGCGTCGAGCGAGTTCTCGAACCGGCGCGCGAACCCGAGGTCGGCGGCGGTGCCGTCGGGATCGAGCGGCAGGCACGATCCCGCGAGCGCGCCCGCGCCGAGCGGCGACACGTCGGCGCGGTCGATCGCGTCGCGCCACCGTTCGACGTCGCGGGCGAACGCCCAGAAGTGGGCCAGGAAGTGATGGGCGAGCAGGACGGGTTGGGCGCGCTGCAGGTGCGTGTACCCGGGGAGGTACACGTCGTCGGCCTGGTCGGCGCACGTGACGAGCACCTCCTGCAGCTGGTGCACGTGGGCGGCGACGTCGGTGCCCTCACGGCGCAGGAACAGCCGCAGGGCGGTGGCGACCTGGTCGTTGCGGCTCCGACCGGTGTGGAGCTTGGCGCCGGCCACCCCGGCGATCTCGGTGACCCGCCGCTCGATGGCGGTGTGGATGTCCTCGTCGGACGGCGCGAACTCGAAGGCCCCGTCGAGCAGCTCGGCCTCGACCTGGTCCAGCGCGGCGAGCACCTCGCCGGCCTCGTCGTCGGTGAGCACCTTGGCGCGCACCAGCCCGGCGACGTGCGCGCGCGAGCCCGCGAGGTCGTCGGGCGCCAGGCGCCGGTCGAACGACAGGCTCTCGGTGAACGCCAGCAGCTCGTCGGCCGGGCCCTCCGCGAACCGGCCGTGCCAGAGCGTCACGCCGCCGGCCCACCCTGCTGCCGGGCCCACGTCTCCACCGACAGGCCCCACAGCCGGACGAAACCGGCGGAGTCCTCGTGGCGGAACGTGTCCGCCGCGTCGTAGGTGGCGAGGTCGTAGTCGTAGAGGCCGCGGTCGGCGCGGCGGCCGGTCACGAAGCAGCGGCCGGGCTCGAGCCGCAGGCGCACCTCGCCGGTGACGAACCCCTGGGCGTGGCCCATGAACGCGTCGAGCGCCTCCTTGAGCGGCGAGAACCAGAGGCCGTCGTAGACCAGCTCGGCGTAGCGCGGCTCGAGCCGGGCCTTCTCCCGCATGAGGTCGCGCTCGAGCGTGATCGACTCGAGGTCGGCGTGCGCCAGCAGCACCGCCAGGGACCCCGGGCACTCGTAGGTCTCGCGGCTCTTGATGCCGACGCGGCGGTTCTCGACCATGTCGAGGCGGCCCCAGCCGTAGGCGCCGACCGCGGCGCCGAGCTCGATCACGAGCTCGTGGAGCGGCTTGACCACGCCGTCGAGCGCGACCGGCACGCCCTGCTCGAAGCGCACGACCACGTCGCGAGCCTCCGTGGCGCGTCGGCCACGTTGCGCGTGAGCGCGTAGACATCGTCGGGTGGCGCGATCCACGGGTCCTCCATCTCCCGCACTCGATGGCTCGGCCCCAGAGGTTCTCGTCGATCGAGTACGGGCTCTCCTTGGTCACAGTGATCGGGATGTCGTGCTTGGTCGCGTAGTCGATGCTGTCGTCGCGGGTGAAGCCCCACATCCGCACCGGCGCGAGCACCTCGAGGTCGGGGGCGAGCGCGCGCACCGACACCTCGAAGCGGACCTGGTCGTTGCCCTTGCCGGTGCAGCCGTGGGCGACCGCGTCGGCGCCGAACTCGCGGGCGGCGAGCACCAGGTGCTTGGCGATCACCGGGCGCGACAGCGCCGACACGAGCGGGTACTTGCCCTCGTACAGCGCGTTGGCGTGGATGGCGTGCACCAGGAAGTCGTCGGCGAACTCGGCGCGGGCGTCGACCACGCGCGCCTCGATCGCGCCGGCCGCCACGGCCCGCGCCTTGATCTCGTCCCACGGGTCGTCGGCCTGCTGGCCGACGTCGACCGCGAGCGCGACGACCTCGGCGCCCCACTCCTCCTGGATCCACCGCACGGCCACCGAGGTGTCGAGACCGCCGCTGTACGCGAGCACCACTCGCTTGGTCATGAGTCCACTGCTTTCGTTCGCTTCGAGGTCAGAGTCCGGCCAGGGTGGCGAGGTCGCCGGCGACGGACGCGCCGCCCGTGTCCGCCGCGCACACCAGGATGATCGTGTCGTCGCCCGCCACCGTGCCGAGCACCTCGGCGAGCCCGGCTCGGTCGAGCGCGGAGGCCACCACGTGGGCGGAGCCGGGCGGCGTGCGCAGCACGACGAGGTTCGCGCTGTGCGCCACCTCGACCACCCACTCGCCCATGACCCGCCGGAGATGGTCGTCGGGGGCGGTGCGCTCCTTGGCGTGCTCGGGGATGGCGTAGGCCATCGCACCGCCGGGGACGCGCACCTTCACCGCGCCGAGCTCCTCGAGGTCGCGGCTGACCGTCGCCTGGGTGGCGATCACGCCGTCGGCCGCCAGCATCTCGACGAGCTGGGCCTGGCTCGAGATCGCCTGCTCCTCGAGCAGCCGGGCGATCCGGTGCTGGCGCTGCGGCTTGCCGAGCGTCGCCATCTACGCAACCCCCGGATCCGCGAGGTGGGTCAGCACCGCGCGCGCGGCGTGCATGCGGTTCGTCGCCTGCTGCCACACGGCGCTGCGCGGGCCGTCGATGACCGACGCCGCGACCTCTTCGCCGCGGTGCGCGGGGAGGCAGTGCAGGAACCACGCCTGCTCACCGGCGGCCGCCATCAGCGCGTCGTCGACCGTGTAGCCGCGAACGCGGCGAGGCGCACGGCGTGCTCGGCCTCCTGGCCCATCGACGTCCACACGTCGGTGTACACCGCGTCGGCCCCGGCAACCGCTTCGTGGGGATCACCGATCAGCTCGACGGTGCCGCCGAGGTTCCGGGCGCGCTCCACCGTGAGGTCGTCGAGCTCGTAGCCCGGCGGCGACGCGACGGTGAGCTCGACGCCGGCGAGCGCGGCGGCGAACGCGAGCGACGCGGTGACGTTGTTGCCGTCGCCGACGTAGACCAGACGGCGACCCTCGAGCGACCCGAACAGCTCGCGGAGGGTGAGGAGATCGGCGAGCGCCTGGGTGGGATGGGCGCGGTCGGAGAGCAGGTTCACGATCGGGACGTCGACGACCGACGCCATCTCCTCCAGCGTCGCGTGGTCGAACACCCGCGCCGCGATCACGGAGCAGAAGCCGGCGAACGTGCGCGCGACGTCGGCGACCGACTCGCGCACGCCGAGGCCGACCTCCTCGGGCCGCACGTAGATCGGGTGACCGCCGAGGGCGACGACCGCCATCTCCGTGGAGTCCCGGGTGCGGGCCGACGGCTTCTCGAACAGCAGCGCCACGCCCTGCCCGGAGAGGAGCTGCGGGATCCCCGACGGATCGGCCTTGCCCTTCTCGGCCGCGTCGAGCACGGCGGCGAACTCGGCCGGCGTGAGGTCGTCGACCTCCAGGAAGCGGCGGGCCGTCATGCGGTGAGCACCTCGGCGAGGATCGCCACCGCGTCGGCGATCTCGTCGTCGGTCACGAGGAGCGACGGCGCGAACCGCAGCGCGGTCGGCGTGACCGCGTTCACGACCAGTCCCGCGTCCAGGCACGCGTTCGCCACCGGGCCCGCCTCGATGGCGGGCTCGAGCTCGGCCGCGATCAGCAGCCCGACGCCGCGGACGTCGACCACGCCCGGGACGTCGAGCAGCGCCTTGGTGAGCACGTCGCCCGCCCGCGCCGCGAGCGCCGGCGCGTCGACCTCGGCCATCACGTCGAGCACCGTCATCGCCGCCCGTGCGGCGAGCGGCTGGCCGCCGAAGGTGGTGGCGTGGTCGCCGGGCCGGAACGCCTCCGCCACGTCGGTGCGGGCCCAGCACGCGCCGATGGGCACGCCGTTGCCGAGGGCCTTGGCCATGGTGACGACGTCGGGCCGCACGCCGTCGGCGTGCTGGTAGCCGAACCACTTCCCGGTGCGACCGAGGCCGGTCTGCACCTCGTCGACGATGAGCAGCGCCTCCCGCTCGTCGCACAGCGCGCGCACGCCCTCGAGGTACCCGGGCGGCGACGGCTGCACCCCGCCCTCGCCCTGGATCGGCTCGAGCAGCACCGCGCACACCCGCTCGTCCATGGCCGCCGCCGAGCGCGTCGAGGTCGGCGAACACCACCTGGCGGAAGCCGTCGGGCAGCGGCTGGAAGGTCTCCTGCTTCTGCGGCTGGCCGGTGGCCGCGAGCGTGGTGAGGGTGCGGCCGTGGAACGAGCCCCACGCCGAGAGCACGTGGAACCGGTGGGGGCCGCCATGGGCCTGGCCGTACCGGCGGGCCAGCTTGATCGCGCACTCGTTGGCCTCGGCACCCGAGTTGCGCGAAGAACACCTTGCCGCCGCCGCCGTGCAGCGCGTCGAGGCGGGCCGCGACCTGCGGCTGCCACTCGTTGAAGTAGAGGTTCGACACGTGCAGCAGCGTGCGGGCCTGGTCGGCGAGCGCGTCGGCGACCGCCGGGTGCGCGTGGCCGAGCGAGGTGACCGCGAGGCCGCCGAGGAAGTCGAGGTACTCCTTCCCCTCGCTGTCCCAGAGCTTCACGCCTTCGCCGCGCACGAACGCGACCGGCAGGCGCCCGTAGGTCTGCATGCCGTGCTCGGCGTCGAGCGCCTGGATGCGTTGAACGAGCCGGCGTTGAACGCGGTCATGGGTCGGTCGTCTTCGCGTCGATCATCGTGCCGATGCCCTCTCGGGTGAAGAACTCCAACAGGAGTGCGTGCGGGATGCGGCCGTCGAGGATGTGCGCTCGTCGGACGCCGCCGCGCAGCGCGTGGAGACACGACTGCAGCTTCGGGATCATCCCGCCGTCGGCCTGCCCACTGGCGAGCATCGCCTCGAGCCCCTCCACGTCGGTGCGCGACACCAGGCTCGACTCGTCGGGGTAGTCGGCGTAGAGGCCGGCGACGTCGGTGAGGTACACGAGCTTCTCCGCCTGCATCGCCTGCGCGATCGCGCCGGCGACGGTGTCGGCGTTGATGTTGTACGCCTGGCCGAGCTCGTCGACCCCGACGGTGGCGATGACGGGGATCAGCTCCTCGTTGACCAGCTTGTGCACGATCGACGGGTCGATGCTCGACACGTCGCCGACGAAGCCCAGTCGCTCGTCGCGCATCTCGACCTTGATGAGCCCGGCGTCCTCCCCCGACAGGCCGACCGCGAGCGAGCCGTGCTGGTTGAGCGCGGCCACGATCTCGCGGTTGACCTTGCCGACGAGCACCATGCGGACGATGTCGACGCTCTCGGCGTCGGTGACCCGCAGGCCGTCGACGAACTCGGGCTCCTTGCCCAGGCGCCGCATCAGGTCGGAGATCTGCGGACCGCCGCCGTGCACGACGACCGGGTTCATGCCCGACGAGGCGCATGAGCACGACGTCCTGCGCGAACAGGTCGGCGAGGGCGGGGTCCTCCATGGCGTGACCGCCGTACTTGATGACGACCGTCTTGCCGGTGAACTCCCGGATGTAGGGCAGCGCCTCGGCGAGGACACCGGCCTTCTCGAGGATTTCGGTGCTGATCACGACGTCCCCATGTTCTCGTCGACGTACGCGTGGGTGAGGTCGGTGAACAGCATGGTCGCGGCACCGTTGCCGTTGTGGAGATCGCAGGAGATGGTGATGTCGCGCTGGTCCATGACCTTCGACACCGCGTCGACGTCGTGCGCGGCGGCGACGCCCCGCTCGCACACCACGAAGCCGCCGTAGGCGATCGTGACCTGCTCGGGATCGAACATCGCGCCGCTCACACCGAGCTCGGAGATGATCCGGCCCCAGTACGGGTCCTTGCCGTAGAGCGAGCACTGCACGAGCTGGCTGCTCGCCACCGTGCGCGCCGCCAGCTGCGCCTCGGCGGTGGTGCGCGCGCCGCTCACATGCAGGGTGACGCACTTCGTCGCACCCTCGGCGTCGGTCGCCATCTGGTGGGCGAGGTCGCCGCACGCCGCGCTCAGTGCTTCGACCAGCGCGCCGTACGCGTCTCCCTTCGCCGTCGTGATCGACTCGTTGCCGGCGGCACCGTTGGCGAGCACGAGCACGGTGTCGTTCGTGCTCCGGCACGCGTCGACCACCAGCGAGTTGAAGCTGCCGTCGACCGCGGCGAGCAGCGCCTGCTGCAGCGGACCGGGCTCCACGGCCACGTCGGTGGTGAGCACGGCGAGCATCGTCGCCATCGACGGCGCCAGCATCGCCGCGCCCTTGGCCATGCCGCCGACGGTGGCGGCCCGCTGACGCGGGAGGTCGACCGGCTGCACGGTGACCTTGCGGACGGTGTCGGTGGTGAGCATGGCGTCGGCGGCGGCCACTCCCCCGGCGGCGTCGGCGCGGAGCTGGGCGCCGAGCTCGGGCACGCCCGATTCGACCGGCGCCATGGGCATCGGGATCCCGATGAGACCGGTCTGGCACACGAGCACGTCGGTGGTGACGCAGCCGACGGCCTGCGCGGTGAGCTCGCACATTCGCAACGCGTCGGCCCGGCCCTGATCGCCGGTGGCGGCGTTGGCGTTCCCCGAGTTGAGCACGACCGCGGCGGCGCGGCCGTCGGCCAGGTGGCGGCGGCTGATCTGCACCGGCGCCGCGGCCACCAGGTTGGTGGTGAACACGCCGGCTGCGCTCACGGGCGCGTCGGTCGACGGTCGCGACCATGGCGAGGTCGGGGTCACCCGACTCCTTGATGCCCGCGGCGAGGCCACCGGCGGCGAACCCGGGCACGGCGGTGACGCTCACGGCATGAGTCCGATCGTCGAGAGCGCGGTGGTCTCGGGGAGACCGAGCACGAGGTTGGCGTTCTGCAACGCCTGGCCCGACGCGCCCTTCACCAGGTTGTCGAGCGCGCCGATGGCGAGGACCGTGTCGGTGCGCTCGTCGTAGCGCACGGTGACGTGCGCGGCGTTCGATCCGAGGGTGGCCTTGGTGGCCGGCGAACCGTCGGTGACGTGCACGAACGGCTCCGAGGCGTAGAAGTCGCGGTAGCCCGCGAGCAGCGCGTCGGTGCTCAAGCCCACGCCGGCGACGGGCCGCGCGTAACAGGTGGTGAGGATGCCCCGAGACATCGGCACGAGGTGCGGCGTGAACAGCACCTGCACCGCGTCGCCCGCGACGTGGGTGAGCGCGAGCTCCATCTCCGCGGTGTGCCGGTGGGTGAGCAGCCCGTAGGCGTTGACGTTGTCGCTCACCTCGGCGAAGAGGCTGGTGGCCTTCAGCCCCCGACCCGCGCCGGAGACGCCGGAGACGGCGTCGACCACGATGCCCGTGGTCTCGACCAGGCCCGCGGCGAGCAGGGGTGCCAGCGCCAGGGAGGCGGTCGTCGGGTAGCAGCCCGGCGACGCGACGTGGCGGGCCGCGGTGATCTCGTCGCGGTAGAGCTCGGGCATACCGAAGGCGAAGCGCCCGATGAGGTCGGGGGCCGAGTGCCGTTCGCCGTACCACTGCTCGTAGGCCGCGACCGGGAGACGGAAGTCGGCGCCGAGGTCGACCACGTGGCCGACGGTGTCGACGAGATCGGCGGCGATCGACTGCGACTGGCCGTGCGGGAGGCACAGGAACGCCACGTCGAGGCCGGCGAGGTCGGCCGGGCTCACCTGCTCGTAGGTCAGGCCGGCGTACTCGGCCGCCAGCGACGGGTAGAGGGCGCCGACGGTCGCGCCCGCGTTGGAGTCGGCGGTGACCAGGGTCACCTCGATCTCGGGGTGGCCGGCGAGGAGGCGCAGGAGCTCAGCTCCCGTGTAGCCCGATCCTCCGACGACGGCCGCTCGATACGCCATCGGCGCAGTATACACACACCTGCATATCTATGCGAGTGACCCCGAATGCTCAGCGGCGGGCGGCGGCGCGGCGCGTAGGTTGGGAAATCGCCGAGTCGGTGCCCACCGGCGCCCCGGCAGACCCTGGGAGGTCGCAAGCCGTGTCTCCACACCTCACACGCGCGCGCGAATCGATGCCCGCGGTGCAGGCCGAGGGCCTGGTGAAGCGGTTCGGGACGACCGAGGCCCTGCGCGGCGTCGACCTGACCGTGGAGCGGGCGACCGTTCTCGGCGTGCTCGGCCCCAACGGCGCGGGCAAGACGACCGCGGTGCGCATCCTCACCACGCTGCTACAGCCCGACGCGGGTCGGGCGCTGATCGACGGCATCGACGTCGTCGCCGATCCCCGACGCGCCCGGGCCCGGATCGGGCTCACCGGCCAGTACGCCGCGGTCGACGAACGGCTCACCGGCTTCGAGAACCTCGAGCACGTCGGTCGGCTCTTCCACCAGAAGCGCACGGTCGCGCGCGAGCGCGCCGGCGCGCTGCTCGAGCGCTTCGACCTCTCCGACGCCGGTGACCGCGCCGCCAGCACGTTCTCGGGCGGCATGCGCCGTCGCCTCGACATCGCGATGAGCCTGATCGGCGAGCCATCGGTGCTGTTCCTCGACGAACCCACCACCGGACTCGACCCGCGCAGCCGCAATGCCATGTGGGACCTGATCGACGAGCTCGTCGCGAGCGGGATGACGACCCTGCTCACCACGCAGTACCTCGAGGAGGCCGACCGCCTCGCGCACGACATCGCGGTGATCGACCACGGCGAGGTGATCGAGCGGGGCACCCCGGCCGAGCTGAAGCGGCGCGTCGGCGGTGAGCAGATCGTGGTCCTCGCGTCACACGCCGGCGACGCCTCCCGCGTGATCGAGGGCCTGGCGTCGTTCGCGTGCGGCGAGTCGCACGTGGAGGACGGCGGCCGGCGCGTGGTGGTCCCGGTGCACGAAGTGCGGGGCATGGTGCCGCACGCGGTGCGCCGCCTCGACGAGCTGGGGGTCGACGTGGAGGACGTCGGGGTGCGTCACTCCTCGCTCGACGACGTGTTCTTCGCGCTCACGGGTCGCGGGCTGGAGCCCGACGACGAGGGCGACGCGACCGTCGACGTGGCGGTGGCGTCGTGACCGCCGCGCCGGTGACCGTCACCGACATGATCGCCGATCCGCCCTCGGGGCCGGTCTGGATCCTGCGCGACAGCTGGACCGAGGCGACGCGCCATCTGCGCGCGCTCCCCCGCAACCCCGAGCTCCTGGTCTTCGCGTGCCTGCAGCCGATCATGTTCGTGGTGCTGTTCGTCTTCGTGTTCGGTGACTCGATCACGGTCCCCGGCTACAGCGACTACACGCAGTTCGTGATCCCCGGGATCTTCGCCCAGACCGTGCTGTTCGGATCGATCTACACCGGTCTCGGCATCGCCGAAGACCTCACCAAGGGCTTCATCGACCGCCTGCGCTCGTTGCCGATGTACCCGTCGGCCTACCTCCTGGGCCGCACCATGAGCGACGTCGTGCGCAACGCGATCTCGTTCGCGGTCATGCTCGGCGTCGCGTTCCTGATCGGGTTCCGCTTCGAGGGCTCGCTCGTCGGCGCGGCGGGAGCGACGCTCCTCCTCTTCCTGTTCGCGTACGCGTTCAGCTGGATCCAGGCCTACACCGGGCTGGTGGCGGGATCCGCCGAAGCCGTCAACTCGATCGCGTTCCTGTGGATGTTCGTGGCGACGTTCGTCTCGTCAGCGTTTGTCTCACCCGAGAACATGCCGAGCTGGTTGCAGCCCATCGCGGAGCACAACCCGGTCACGATCGTGACCGACGCGAGTCGCGCGCTCTACAACGGCCGCGACCCGGGGAACGACCCGTTGATCGCGCTCGCCTGGGCCATCGGGATCACGGTCGTGTTCGCGACGCTCTCGGTCCGGAAGTACCGCTCCACCACGAGCCACTGACGGAGCTGCGCTCAGGAGTCGTCCGGGAGACTCCGGATCGCGCTGAGCGCGTCCTCCAATCCCTTCACCGACGACTCCCAGGTGAACTGCTCGACGGTCTCGAGCGCAGCTTCGACCAGCCGGGATCGGAGCTCGACGTCGTCGAGGAGGCGGAGGACGGCGTCGGCGAGCCCCGCGGAGTCGTCGACGTCGCACAGCAGCGCGTTCGTGCCGTCGATCGCGTAGCTCTCGACGCCACCGTTCCTCGTCGAAACCACGGCGCACCCCGTAGCCATCGCTTCGGTCACCGGGAGCGCCCAGCCCTCCCGGCGGCTCGGGCACAGGAAGACGGCGCTCGAGTCGAGGATCTCGCCCGCGAGATACTCCCGCGTAGGGAGCTGCACGTACTCGATCCAATCGGGAAGGGGTGCGGGACGGCGAACGACGCCGTAGGCGACGAAGGTCGCTTCGGGCCGAGCGGCATGGACCTGCGTCAACGCCGCCACCGCGACGTCGAGACCCTTGCGCGGGACCAGGTTGGTCATGAAGGCGACCCGTTGCGTCCGCTCGGCCGGACTCGTCCTCGGACGGAACACGCGATGGTCGACGCCGTTCGGCACCGTCCAGATCCGTGACGGGGGCACGCCGAGCCTGTGCAACAGGTCCCGCAGCGAGGGGGAGATCACGACCTTGGGGGTCGGTTCGAGGAGCACTGCGTCGATCACGGACTCGGGCGCCGCCCACACCTCGTAGTCCTGGACGAGTTGCACCCGCCTGCCCCGGTCGGCGGCGGCGAGCGAGCTGGGCGCCCACGTCGTCCAGAAGGTCGACAGCAGGATGTCGGCCGGCGGCAGCGCGGCGGCGGCTTCCGTTGGGGACAGGTCCGGGAGGTAGACCATCTCCACCCGTGGGTCGTGGCTCACCCAGTGCGCGCCCCGGCGCAGCGTGCGACCGCGCCAGCGACTCCGGAGCTCCCGGGCGCCGGCCACGAGACGTGGTCGGAATCCCACTGCCCGCTCCTTGAGGTGGACCACGGCGACGCGGTGCCCGCGGTCGACCAGCCCGTTGGCGTACTCGTAGACCACCTTCGGCCCGCCACTGGGCGTGAGCTGGACGTTCGGCAGGAGGAAGGTCACGTACAGTGTTTGCGGAGGCACCATTCGATCCTAGAATGCCGTTCGCGCCTTCGCTCAGCGCTATCGTCACCACACAGGGCGAACAGCGCGGCGAGGGCGGGAACGGGCGGGGCGGGATCCGGGAGCGGGGATGAGCACGGCGCAGGTACGCAAAGAGGTGCTTTTCGAGTTCGACGTCGACGAGCTTGTCACGCTCGGTGTTCGACTGGCCGACGAGTACCGGCAGAACGCCCCCTATCCACACATCGTCATCGACGACTTCCTCCCCGAGCGGGTCTGCGACGCCGTGCTCGACGAGTGGCCGGCGTTCGACTCCATCGAATGGACGACGTACGCGAACGACCGCGAGCACAAGCACGTGTGCTCGGATCTCGACCGCCTCGGCTCCGCCACCCGCGGGCTCCTCGCCGCGTTCAACGGCTCGCCGTTCGTCCGCTTCCTGCAGGCCATGACCGGCATCACGCCCCTGCTCGTGGACCCGCACTTCCGATCGGCCGGCATCTTCGACGTTCAGCCCGGCGGCTTCCTCGACCTGCACGCCGACTTCACCCAGTGCCCCAATCAATTCACCGAGAGTGAACAGATCCCCGGGTACTGGGACGGGTTCTCCGGAGGGACCGGGCTCCCGCGCCGCGTCAACGCGCTCCTCTACCTCAATCGCGACTGGCGTGAGGAGAACGGCGGCGCGTTGGAGCTCTGGAGCCGATCGCCGTTCGAGCGGGTGCAGTCGATCCTCCCCGTCTACAACCGGCTCGTCGTGTTCACGACGCTCCCCGACGCGGTGCACGGCCACCCGCAACCGGTCGTCGACCCCCCGCAGGGCAGTCGTCGGTGCCTCTCGATGTACTACTACTCGAAGGAGCGGCCCCTGCACGAGCTCATGATGGGCCGCCATTCCGTCGTGTTCAGCGGCGAGAACCAGGCGCCGGCGCGTGGCAGTCGGGTCGCGGTCATCCGCGAGCTCGCGACCCCCCCGATCGTCGTCCGGGGCCTGCGCCGTGTCCGCCGAACGCTCCGCGGGTAGGAGTTCATCCCCATGCCCCATCCCACACCCGGTTCGGTCGAGACGTGAGCGCCGAGTCCGTGCCCCGCGTCAGCATCGGGCTCCCGGTCTTCAACGGTGCCCGCTACATCGCCGAGGCGATCAACTCGCACCTCGACCAGACCTTCGGGGACTTCGAGCTCATCGTGTCCGACAACGCGTCGGACGACGAGACGCCCGACATCGTCGCCGAGATCGCCGCCAAGGACTCTCGAGTGAGGTTCCTGCAGAACGAGGTGAACGTCGGCGCGAACCGGAACTACAACATCACCCTTGCCGCCTCCCGCGGCGAGTACTTCCGCTGGCACGCGCACGACGACGTGCTGGAGCCCGCCTTTCTCGAACGCTGCGTCGAGCGGCTCGACGCCGATCCCGGCGTGGTGCTCGCGTACACCCAGTCGACACTGATCGACGGCAACGGTCGCCCGTTCCTGCCCTTCGGTGACGTCCTGCTGTCCGAAGAGGGCACCATCCACCGCCAGCCCGAGGATCCGAAGTTCATCCGCTACGCCTCGAGCGAGCTGGCCCACGAACGGTTCCGGGCGGCGTCGTTCCATTTCCGAGCCGGTGCGGCCTTCTTCGGGCTGATCAGGCGCACCGCCTTCAAGCATTCGACGCTCCAGCAGCCCTTCTACGGGACCGACCGCGTCGTCTTCGTCGAGCTCGCGCTCGCCGGGCGGTTCGCGCTCGTCGAGGAACCGCTGTTCCTGCATCGCTGGCACGACGACGCCTCGCGGATCATGAACAACGAACGTGATCGCGCCAAGTGGGCGGACCCCAACTTCACACCGGGCTGGTATCCCAAGGTCGTCTTCTTCGGCTACCTGCACGCGATCAACCGGGCCGAGATCTCGCCCACCGAGCGGACCATGGCCAAGCTGTACCTCGTGCGCAAGGCGCTCCGGCACGAGGAGCTCGCTCGGATCGTGTCGGTCGACTCGATCTCGCACCTGTCGTTCCTCACGCGCCGAGCGCTCGGTCTCTGACCCGCGGGTTCACCGCTCGGCAGCCGGGGGGCCGGTGCCTGCCGGCTCGCGCGCCGTCGTGTCCGGGTCGTCGGTCCTGCCACCACGCTGCTCCCACCGGCGCCGTACCGGTTCGAGCAACGCCCGTTGCCGACGGCGATCGAAGCCGACGACGAAGCACAGGATCGCCCCGACCGTCCCGCCCACCGCGAGCTGGACGAACGGCACACCGAGCGAGTCCAGCCCGGTCGACACCAGCCACGCCGCCGCGCCCCCGACGACCGCGCCCAGCGCAGGGCGGAGCGCGAAGCGGAGGAACGACGCGTGCACACCGAGCTTCCGGTGGAGCACCGTCAACGTCACCCCGACCACGATCGCGGCCACGACCACCTGCGCGAGCGCAGCACCCGTGAGGCCGCCCACGCTCGCGCCCACGTAGACGCCGACACCGACGAGGACCATCCAGACGATCTGGATCGCCGTGTACGTCCGCCCGAAGCCCTCGGCGACCAGTCCGTCGCGGCCGAGGTTCACGACGAGACGACCGACACTCAACGCGGCGATGATCCGGAGCACGGCGATCGCGGGCGCGTAGCGATCGCCGTAGAGGAACCGGACGACCGGGTCGGCGAGCGCGGCCAGCAGCGCGGCGCACGGGAGCGCCACCTCCAGCAGCCACACCATCGAGCGGCTCACGAGCTCACCGAGCGGCTGGTGACGCCGCTTGTACTCGGCCAGCGCCGGCCCCCCCACCTGCGCCATGGCGCCGCCGAGGATGTTCAAGAGCCAGCTGGCCGCGTTGAACGCAATGAGGTAGTACGCGAGCTCGTTGGCGCCGAGCACGTTCCCGACGATGAGGTTGTCGATGTTGAACGTGCCCATCGCGAAGACCGCACCCACGCTCACCGGGATCCCGATGCTCAGCAACGATCGCACCAGCGTTCGATCGAACCGCGGGAGGGGGCGGACCGGGCTGACGATCCACGCCAGGACGAGGGCCGCGAGCTCGCCGGCCGCGAACGCCCACGCGACCCCGACCGCTCCGTCCACCGTCAACAGCACGGCGACCGTGGCGACCGTCCGCACGCCGAGACGCGCGAGCACGACCATCGATCGTCGCCCCTGCCGCAACTCCCGCAGGATCGCCGCGTTCGGCACGATGCTGGCCGCATCGGCGAGCACTCCGATCCCGACGATGCGGAAGACGTCGGTCGCTCCCGGCATGCCGAACGCGCGTGCAATCGAGGGGGCGGAGAACCAGAACCCAGCGAAGAGTGCCGCCCCGCTCAGCAGTGCGACCGTGACCGCGGTGGGCGCCACGTCCCGTATCGGGGCCCGGTGATTGACGACCGCGGCGAGCATTCCCAGGTCGTCGGCCGTGATCAGCACGCCCACGAACGCGAGTGCGGCGCCGAAGGCGGCGAAATCGGCCTCGGTGAGGCCCCGTGCGATCACCACGCCGAGCCCGAAGATCCACGCTCGCTCGACCCACGTGATCGAGAGGCTGAGCTTCATCCCACGGCGCACGCGCCCACCGAACGCGGCGATGTCTTCGTCGACGCCCAGAACGCCGAGCTCGGTCTCCTCGTTGGCGTCAGCCACGCCGACCTCGCCCCGATGTCACGTTCACGCGTCGGGCGGGATCGCCGCGCCGTCGTCGTACACGTTTCCCGTACGGACCGCGTGAATCGGATTGTCCCGCCTCTGGTACCAGACCCCGTAGTCGGAGGGCCGCGCGCCCGCCCGGCGCACGACGTTGTCGGCGAAGACGACGTCGGACACGCTCGCTCCGGCAACGCCATTGGTGATTCCGGCATAGAAGACGAAGCCGCCGAACGGCTCGATCACGTTGCGGGTGACGAGAACGTTCTCGAGCACCGAGTCCGAGCTGCGATCCGACCACATGCCCACGGCCGATGTCTGTGACCAGTAGCCGTCGGGCGGCCGGCCCATGCGGATGTAGTTGTTCCGAACGGTGATCCCGGACGCCCCGTTCGACTGGACGCCGTCCGCGTGCCACCGCGATTTCGGACCTGACTGCCAGATCTCGTGGATGAAGCAGCGCTCCACGGTGCCCGATCCCCACTCGATGGTGTTCGCGACCTTCGTGATCTCGGACCGACGCACCGTGATGTGACCGAAGCCGGCGATGGCGTCGTACACGACCGGGACTCCTGCGTGGTTCGAGCCGTCAAACCTCGAGTCTTCGATGACCGTACCGGTCGAGCCATCCCGCACGTTGAGAAAGATGTGTCGCTGAGGCCACTTCCACGCGGAGGGCGCCCTGAACGCGACGTTGCGAATCGTGACGTCGTCGGCCGCAACCGTCAGCGATCCGGTGATCGTGAGGTTCTCGATGACGGTCCCCTCCTTCGTCACCTCGAGGGAACCCGATGCCTCTCGCTCCGGCAAGTCGCGGCGCGGCCCGTAGTCCCGAGGGTCCCCCGAGAGTCCGTAGGGCAACGCGCGTTGTCCGGGATCGCCCAGACCCGTGCGCAGGGAGGCCTGTGCGCCGGCGACCGGGGCCGGGGCGGCGCCGAGCACCATCGACACGATCACGGCGCCACCGACGAAGGCGGCTGCGCCCGAGCGCCGCGGGGCCCGACGGAGTGCCCTCGTCATCGCGCCGCGGCGGAGCGCGGAACCTCGACCGGCGCCGGTTCGTCTCGCTGGAGGCGCCACGCCGCTCCGCACAGGCCGAGGAGCAAGAACGCCGTGCCCGAGAAGGTCCAGAAGCTGAACGCATCGAACGTGACCGCCGAGATCATCGCGACGAGGGCGGCTGCGAACAGGGCGCGCGCGAGGTCTCGCAAGCGCGGATCTCGGCTCCGGATCCACGCGTCGCGAGCGGCCAAGGCCGGAACCAGGAAGAACGCCAGGAGCGCGACCACTCCGACGACGCCGGTCTCGACCAGCGCCAACAGGTACTGGTTGTCGAGGATGCGGTACGTCGGCGGGGTGAAGGTGCCGGCGCCACGCCCGATGATCGGCGATTCGTCGATCAGCGGTGCCACGACCGCGTAGTCGTCGGTGCGACCCGTGATGCTGTTGTCGCTGCGTCCCACGGTGAAGTACCCACCCAGGGTCCCGAGCAGGCCGGGAACCACCACGAAGATGGCGACGGCCAGGGCTGCGATCGCTACGAGCACCCGGACCCTGCGCCTCGCCGGCCACGAGACGAAGAGCACGGCGAGGCCGACCGCCACTCCCACGAATCCCGAGCGGGAGATCGAGATGGGAACGCCGATGGCGATCACCACGATGATGAGCTCCCAGCGCCGGCGTTGCCGCACCCAGGGCAGGAGCTGCAAGGCAAGTGGCAGCACCATGGCGATCGTCGTCGCGAACTCGATCGGGTGTGTCGTCGTTCCCGCGACCCGTGCGAACGAACCCCGGCTCGTCACCGACGTGATGACGCCGGAGACGGCGAATCCCGGGAGGCCGGTGATCTCGGGCACGAGGTTGAGACCGAGGAACTGCAGGATCGCGACCGCCGAGACCACGACCGTCGCGCCGACGATGAACCGGCACAGCTTGAAGAGCTGCTCGACGGAACCGAGTCCATCTGCCGCGAGCAAGGCGATGCCGGTCCAGGCGAGGAAATGCAGCAGGGCGGCGTCCGCGGTGGCGCTCTCCGCCGCCGGCGCCATCCGGGCGAGCATGGCGAGGTAGCTCAGCAGCCACACGGTCAGCAGGATGAGAATCGCCCACCGGACGGGCTGACGACCACGTCGGAGCCCCGAGGTTCGATACAGCAGGGCGAACGAGTACCAGATCAGGCACGCGAAGCCCCACAGCGTCGCCGGTGACCCGACCTGACCGATGGGCTCCACCACCAGCTTGGTGGGGAGCAGGAGTTGGAGCACCACGAAGATCTCGAGGGCATGGAGCACGCTCGTCGGTTCGCGGGCCCCGGTCCCCCGGTGCTGCCCGAGCGGATCTTCCCCGTCTTCGGCGGGCCTCGCTCGCACGGCTGCGTCCGGTTCGCGCGCGGTCACGACCCCTCTCTCGGCGCGGCGCGCTCCTCGGGGTGACCATCCTGGCCGTTGTCAGTGGCGACGACCCCACCCTCCATGACCTTCGGCTTCGGGGGTCGCGGCTTCCGCGCGCTCGTTCCGTCCGTGCGCCCGTTGCCACCGTCCGCGTTCGTCGCCGATGCCGACCCGGCGGGTTCGACACTCCCCGCCGCGCGCGGCCTCCGCCTGCCGTCGGCGGGCGGCGCTGGCGCGGCGACGGGCAGCACGCTCGCGTCGGCGGGCGGCAGCTCGTTCCGCCGCCAGGTCCTCGCCGGTCGCGGCGCGTTCACCCTCGTCGAGCCCGGCGCGCGGCCCGTCCTCCGTCCGGACCTCACGCTGACGAGCGATGCCACCGTCCATGGCAACCACCGGCTGCGGCGACGGAGGAGCAGCTCCGTTTTCGGGAGGCTCGGTCGCCGCTCCGAGGTCGGCCACCACCCCGGCTCCTGCATCCGGCTCCCCGCCGGCTGCAGCGCGGCGACGAGCCTGCCCCTTCTGGATGGACTCGACTGCGAAGACGGCCGCCAACGTGACGAACAGCCCGATGAGCAGGGCGATGAGGGCGGCACGCAGCTTGACGAGGGCGCTCGCACTCGCGACCGCGGGCGCGGTGAGGCGTTGCATCTTCACGCGGAAGGCGGGGTTCGCCTGCACTTCGTCCTGCAGTCGGTCCAGCGTCGACGCGGCCTCGTCGACGACCAGGCGGTACGAGGCCAGGGCGCTCGACTCGGTCGGCGAGGTGACCTCGATCGTCATGATCGGGCCGCGCTGGAAGTCCTTGTTGCCCGCGATCGTGTACGTGCCACTCAAGCCCTGTCGCTGGAGGTCGCGCGCGGTGGCCTCCGACGAGACGGATTGACTGACGACGTCGACGACGTCGGGGAGCTCCATCAACGCATAGGGATTGTTGGCAATCGGAGGATTCGGGTTGTCGTTCGTCGGGCCCGGCGGTGTCGGCGCCGCGAGCAGCACGACCTCCCCGCTCGCCTGCTTCGACGAGGAAGACTGGCTGACCGCGACCGCGACCCCGATCAGCGTGAGCACCAGCAACGGCACCGCGATGCGCCAGCGCTTCTGCACGACCCGAAGGGATGAGTACAGGTCCACCGCTCGTCTCCCGCTCGCCGCCTCGACGCGTGTGCCGCGTCGCCCCTAGACGGCCACTCTACGTGAAACCGCTGCTCGTGGTCAGATCGCGCGGAGGGCGTTCGGCTGGCCACCGAAAGGCGTTTTCGGACCGTCAGGCCTCTGGCTTCGTCAGCAACCCGTCGTAGACGCCCGTGTACCGCGGAGCCTGGTGCTCCCAGCCGAGCTCGAGGTCGATCCGCTCGCGAGCGCGTCGCCCCATGTCCTCCCGCCGGGAGGAATCGTCGAGCAGCCCGATGATCGACCTCGCGAGCGCCTCGACGTCGTTCGGCACTGCGTACTCACCGGCGTCGGCGGCGGAGACGCGCGTCTCGTCCAGGTCGAAGGCCACGACGGGGAGGCCCATCGCCATGTACTCGAGCACCTTGTTCATGGTCGACCGGTTGTTGAAGTCGTTGCGAGGATCCGGGCTGATACCGAGATCGGCGGTCGACAGGTATTCGGTGATCATCCGATCGTCCGCCCGGCCCGTGAAGACCACCCAGTCGTCGAGCCCGAGGTCGGATGAGAGCTGTCGGAGCTCCGCTTCGCAGTCACCGAAGCCGAGCACCGCGAACTGGCAGTCGGTCCGACCGAGTCGGTGCACGATGACGTCCACCGCCCGGATGAGCAGGTCGACGCCATCCTGGGGCCCCATGACCCCGAGATAGCAGCACAGGTGAGGCTTGCCCTTGCGGAGCTCGGGTCGCGGCGCTTCCTGCCGGAAGCGGGAGGGAGGACCGCTGCGCACGATGACCACGTCGTCGGGGTCGCGCCCACCTCGGCCGAGGGCGATCGCGCGATAGGAGTCGTTGGTCGCGATCACGCGATCCGCGGTGGCGTAGGTAGCTCGCTCCAGAGCGAGGAGCAGACGCCGGAGTGTCCGCCGCTCACCACCGAAGCGCGCATCGAAGATCTCCGGACACAAGTCGTGCTGGTCGAAGACGAAATGAACACCGAGGAGCTTGTAGGGAGCAGCGATCGCGAAGAGGGTGTCGGGCGGGTTGCACGCCTGGACGGCGGCGAAGCCGTCACGGACGAACACGATCAGCGCCAAGACGAAGGCCCGGAGCCACGAGACGACGAACTCCCGCACGTAGCCGAGGACGCCGAGCGCCGGCGGTGGAGCGCGGAAACGGTAGATGCGGACACCCGACAGCTCCTCACGCGCGAGATCGGATTCGCCCCTCGGGCAGATCACCGACACCGGTCGACCCTCCGCCACGAGCGCCAGCGCCTCGAGCCACACCCTCCGATCGAGCGGCACCGAGAGGTTCATCACGAGGATGAGCACGCCGTGTCGCCGCGCCTCACGACGACGTGTGCTCCACCGGGTCACCGCGGCCACCTCACCCATCCCCGAGCTGGCGCGACGTCTCGTCGCGCTCCCAGCCCGCGAAGTCACGATTCCGAACGCGCCACGCGGCGCGCCAGTGTGTCACGGACCGGATTGTGCTGTAGATCGCGATGGAGACCCAGAATCGTGGCTGGCGCGCGAGTTCGAACAGGGCTCGTCGCGCGCTGCCGGAGGACGTGTCGATCTCCGCGGGTCCGTAGATCTCGTCGAGCTGGAGGACCCCGAGACGGCTGCGGGTCTTGACCCGGATCAGCGCGCGGACCGTGCGCGGGGCGGTGATCGTGAACACCTCCTCGGTGGACGCAACGCGCTCGTGGACCGAGAACAACCGCCGCACGAAGTCGTCGTCCCCGATCACGTCGGGGAATTCGACGAACCGGGATCGCCCTGCCTCGCTCACGCCGACGACGCCCGAGCCCACGAGTCCACGCGAGAGGTAGGGCAGGCGCGTCCAGACGTCGTAGTACCGGCGGACGAGGAACGACGAACGGCTCGTGTCGACGAAGGACGACGGTGCACCGGCCTCGACCGGCTCCGACATCCGGCCGGCGACCTCATGGAGCGCGGCCGCCGTCACCACCACGTCGGCGTCGACGTAGAAGCGTGGAAACCGCGTACTGACGCGGTCACCGGCATTGAGCGCTGCCGGCTTCCCGCCGCGCGCGAGCTCCAACACGGAGACACCGTCGAACCCGCGTGCCACGACCGCGGTGTCGTCCTCGCAACCGTCGCACGCCACCACGATCTCGTCCCCGGGGAGGCGGCCCTCCTGCAGCGCACGCAGCAGTCGCCCGATGACCGCGGCTTCGTCGTCCGCGGGGACCACGACCGAGATCGACCGGTCAGCCAACGGGATGCCGCGCCAGGAAGATCGGTTCGGCCGACAATCCGAACCGTTCGGTGGTCGCCTGATCGACGAGGTCCGGGACGCTGACCAGGTCGACGTCGAACCCGTGATCCTCGAGGCGCGATCGGAGGTCTCGTCCGTACCGGCGCACGTGCCCTACCTCGCGCGGATCGGGAGTGGCGTACTCGTACGTCTCCGCGAGATCCCAGTCGACCGGGACCTGCAGCACGGCCGTCCCGCCGGGACGCAGCACCCGGCGGATCTCGGAAAGTGCCGCGGCCTCGTCGGCGACGTGCTCGAGGACGTGGAAGCAGACGAAGAAGTCGACGGAGTCCGTGGCGTAGCGCATCGCGGTGATGTCGCCGCGCTCCATGGCGTGGCGCGCCAGATCGAAGCTGGTGTAGTCGACACCCGGCTGGCGCCGGACCAATGCCTCGAACCCCCGCATCGGAGCGACCTCCACGACCCGAGTTCCGGGTTCGAAGAACGATGTCGAAGACGCGAGCACCGCAACGAGGCTTCGGTGCCGATCGAGGCTGCTGCACCCCGGACACGTGGTCGCGCGCTCGTGGTAGCCGGGTCCGGTGTTCGGGTAGAAGCGCGCGCCGGACCAATTGCACACGTTGCAGGTGTGCCGGGTGTCTGCGAACGGTTCGGCGACGACGAGCGCCGGCAACCGAGCGAGCGATCCCGCGGCCTGGGCGACGAAGTCGTAGTCGCACGATCGCGCCGAGCGCACGAGATGTCGCGACCACCGGTAGGCCATCCGGAGTCGCGGTGAGACCGGTGCCGGGGCGAGCGGGACCGGGGGCGCCAGCGCCGGGGCCGATCCGTTCGCAACGACGGGGCGCGTCATCGCAGCCCGGCAGGGGTGCCACTCGGACCGCTGTCGCCACACGGCCTCCCAGCGTGCACTCCGGTCACGATTGCGCAAGACGCGATGCGCCGCCAAGCGGGTGACGACCGACACGTCCAGGAGGGCGACGCCCAACCGCGCCCGACGGGGCGACCAGTGCTTCTCGTAGTACTGGCTCTTGGCCCGCATCACCCTCGCAAGCTTCTCCGAGCGCAAGCTGTCGGATGCCCCGCCGGCATGGAGCAGCTCGACCTGCGCGACATGCATGCACGTGAGGTCACGTTCCCGCACCCGCCGGCAGAGGTCGGTGTCCTCGCTGTAGAGAAAGAAGCGCTCGTCGAAGCCGCCGAGCTGTTCGAACAGCGACGTTCGCAACATCAGGAAGCAACCGGTGACCACATCGACCGCCCGGTCGCTCTCGCGCCCCCAACCGCCCATGTGCTCGGGGTTGAAGAGATTGCTCCTGCGCAGCATCGACGACAGCCCGGTGGCCGAGCAGAGTGCGGACCACAACGAGGGCTCCCGGAAGCAGCACGTCGGATTCGTCGACCCGTCGTCGTAGAACGTCCTCCCGCCGACGACGCCGACCTCCGGGTGCTCACGGAGATAGGCGACGGAGCGAGCGACGGAACCCGAACGGACCTCGGTGTCGGGGTTGAGGAAGAGGAGGAACTCGCCCCACGCGGCGCGCCGCCAGGTTGCACGCTCGGCTGAACCCCACGTTCTCGTCCAGGGCCACGACATCGACGGAGTCGCCGAATTCGTGCAACGCCGCGAGCGTGCCGTCGCCCGACGCGTTGTCCACGACGACGACCTCGAGCGCCGGTGTGTCCGAAGCGAGGACGGACCGCACCGCTCGGGAGATCCACGGTGCGCTGTTGAACGTCACGATCACGCACGTCACCGCACCGGTGCGGTCGGCAGGTTCGGCGCCCCTCGTTGCGGCCATGTCGGGTCTCCGGTCACGTTCAGTGGTGCTCACACCCGGATGTTCTCACTCTGCGCGGCAACCCTGCCCGGGGTCAACTGTACGGAGCGCGAAATCACGATCTGTTCAAGAAGAGTTATCACACGGAGCGTGGTCAACTCCCACGGTCACTGATACGTTCCGTAGTTGCCGACGGCGGACCGTGAGCTTCGCGCAACTCTCGCTCGTGACCCCGCCCGGCCTGGCAGGCGACCGCTCAGGTGGTAGGCGAACGCTCGGGGTACGAGACGGGAGCGGGTGGGGCGTGGCAGCAAGACGTGGGCTCGAGACCGGACGGCGGAGAATCTCGCACCGAGAGCCGTACGGACCGCAACGTGCGAACCATCCTCTCGGCAGCGAGCCGCAGCCGCGAGCTCCGCGGCGCAGCCCGCGCGTCATCTTGCGCTCGCACCACACCCGTCTCGTGCTCATGGAGATCGATCTCGCGGTCATCATCCTCGCCTCCGCGCTGGCCACCGGTCCCTTCATCTACCTGCACCGCGACGCGGTGCCGAGCCGGTGGGGCGAGTACGCAAAGATCATCATCGTCTCCCTTCCCGGTTGGATCCTCGCGTTCTGCCGCGCTCGGCTCTACACCTCGCGGTTCCTCGCCCGGGGCGTCGACGAGGCACGCCGACTCGCGTACGGCGTTGCGTTCGGCGCGATGTTCCTCGCCTTGGCGAGCGTCGTCATGAAGGTGCAGGTCGAGCGCAGCTGGTACGTGGTCGTCGCCCTCGCGGTGTTCGTCGCGGTCGGTGCCGAACGGATCGTGGTGCGGGCGGAATTCGCACGGCGACGGCGCGCGGGTCGAATGTGTCGCCCCGTCGTGCTCGTCGGAACCAACGCCGAGGGGAACGCGATCGAGGAGCTCTTCCGGAGCCAACCCCAGCTGGGCTACTACGTCGTGGGCCGGGTGCGCGGCCCCGATGTCGACGTCTCGGAGGACGCCAGCCGTCCCGACACCCGCGTGATCGACCGGACCCTGCACCTCGTCGAAGCGGAAGCTGCGAGCGGCGTCATCATCGCGTCATCCGCCATGAACATGGCCACCTCGACGTACCTGATCCGGGAGCTCACCGAGAGCGGCGTGCACGTGGAGCTGTCGTCGACATTGCTCGACATCTCGTCGAACCGGATCACCGTGCGGCCACACGGGCGACTCCCGGTCTTCTACATCGAACCGGTGCTCCGCGACGGTTGGCGCGCTCGAGCGAAGCGCACGTTCGACGTCGTGCTCTCGGGGAGCCTCATCCTGGTCACGGCACCGATCGTGCTGATCGCCGCCATCACCGTGAGGTTGACATCGGCGGGTCCCGCATTCTTCCGGCAGACCCGAATCGGCCGTGACGGCCGGCCGTTCACGATCTACAAGGTGCGGACGATGGTGAACGACGCGGAGTCCATGCTCCCGGACCTTCGCAGCCGCAACGAGCTCGACGGCCCGCTGTTCAAGATGCGAGAGGACCCGCGGATCACGAAGATCGGGCATGTGCTCCGACGCACCTCGATCGACGAGCTTCCGCAGTTCTGGAACGTCCTGAGAGGTGACATGGCGATGGTGGGTCCCCGGCCCGCCCTCCCCAGCGAAGCGGCGGAATGGCCGCAACATGCGTTCCAGCGTCTCCGCGTGAAACCGGGGCTCACGGGGATGTGGCAGGTGGCCGGCCGGAACCTCACGTTGTTCGAGGAGTACCTGCGACTCGATCTCTACTACGTGGACAACTGGTCGCTCTACACCGACCTCGCGATCATCGCGAAGACGATCCCGACCGTGATCGCGCGTTCGCGGCGCCTATTGACTCTCGAGAGGTGTTGCCATGGACGACTTCGAGCTCGACCAGGACGAGCCTTTCAGCCCCGTCAAGGTGCTCATCGTCGGTTCGCTGATGCTGGTCTTCGGTCTGGGTCTCGTCAGCTACCCGGCGTACCGCGTCATGTCGTCCGGGAGCGACTCCGGCGCCGCGACGCTCGAGAACGCTCGGCCCTTCACGTGCATCGGTTGCGAGCCCACGCAAGGGAAGCTCGACGACGATCCGCCTTCGGCGCCGGTCCGTCCGGCGCCGAAGGGCACGGGCACGGAGGCCGCCGACGCCGCTCCGCCGAGCGTCGCCTCCCTCCCGCCGACGGAGGCGTCGACGACGCCCACCCCAGCTGGCGCGACCGCGTCCGGGGCGCCGGCCACCGCGACGACGGCGCCCGCCACCACGACGAGCCCTCCGGCGACGCCTGCCGCGTCGGCGCCTCCCGCGCCGGCGTCGACCGCGCCACCCACGACGCCGCCGACGACCGTGGCCGCGCCTGCGCCCGCGCCGACGCCCACCGAGCCGCAGCCGGGACGCAGACTCGGCCAGCTCACCGACCTCCTGCGCGACCTCCTGAAGGGGAAATGACGACCGCGCGGGTCAGCGGGCGCGCAGCCGGCGCACGCCGAACCATGCGAGTACGGCCCCACCGACGACGAACTTGACCGCCACGATCCACAGCGTCACGTTGCGCCCGGTGTGCGCGTCGTCGGTGACGATGCTGGACGGGTCCGTCCGGTCGTAGTGGATGGGCACGCGGGTACCGAGCCGCGGCTGCTCCTCCCCCGTCTTCACCGACTCCGTCGCCCGGACCACCCGACCGCTCGGGGTCTCGAACTCGAGCACCCGCTCACCGTCGACCTGGATCACCGTCGCCACGGTGGCCACGCCGTTCGCCCGCAGGTCGGCGTCGTGGCGTTGGAGCGAGAACACGAACCCACCCACCACCAGGCCGAGCACCACGAGCGCGGCACCGCCCCACGCGGCGAAGCGCGCGCCGCGGCGGCTGAGCCGGAACGGCTTCGTCGGGGGTGGGACCGGGGCGGGCGCCGCCGGTTGCACGTGCGGCGCGGGCCGGGGCGCGACCGTGGGCAGCGGCCGCGACCGGACGCGGGTCGCGTCGTAGCGGGCCCGTTCCGCGGGGTCCGAGAGCACCCGGTAGGCCGCGCCGATCCGCGAGAAGCGCTCCGACGCGGTGGCGTCGGCGGGACGGGCGTCGGGATGCAGCTCCTTCGCCCGGGCCCGGTAGGCCGCGGTGAGCTCGTCGTGTGACGCGTCGTGGGCGACCCCGAGCTCCTCGTAGAGATCACCGAGCGGTTCGCGCAGTCTCACGGCGCCCATTGTGCCCGCGCCACCTGCGAGACTGCCCGCCGTGGCCTCCTGGGAAGACTTCGGGCACCAGGCCCCCGACCTCGCCGTCGCGGTGCGGGCCCGCCTCACCGCGACGCTCCACACGATCCTCGGTACCGTGCGGGCCGATGGCGTGCCCCGGCTCACCGGGTCGGAGGTGCACTTCGGCGAAGGCCAGCTGTGGTTGGCGATGATGCCCGACTCCCGCAAGGCCGACGACCTGCGCCGGGATCCCCGCTCTCGATCCACAGCGCGCCCGACGTCTCCATGGTCGACGGCGACGCCAAGGTGAGCGGCCTCGCGCACGTCGTCGACGACGACGCGACGCGCGAGCGCTTCGCGGCGACGCTCGGGCAGGCCGTGCCGTCGAGCGGCATGGCCCTGTTCCGCACCGACCTCATCGACGCCTCGCTGGCCCGCGTCGAGGGCGACTTCATGGTCATCGACATCTGGCGGGACGGCGAGGCGCCGCGGCAGGTCCGCCGCCGATAACCCTGGGTCCGGCGTTGCGCCGGTGGGTACTCTGCGACTGTGAGGGTACGGCGCTGGTGGCGCTCCCGCTTCGGCGGCTCTCTGGTGCGGGAGCTCGTCCTCGTGATCGTGCTGCTCCTGGCGTACAAGTACGGCCGGGTCCTCGCCGCCGGGCACGTCCGCACTGCCCTGCGGAACGCCCGTGACGTCATCGACCTCGAGCGGGCACTGGGACTGTTCAGCGAGGCCCGCCTCCAGGACCTGATCGTCCACGACCCGGCGGTGGTCCGGTTCCTCAACGGGTACTACCTCGTCGCCCACGTCGCGGTGACGGCGGCGGCGTTCATCGTGCTGTACGGCTGGCTTCCGGACGGATACCGCCGGTTCCGGAACGTGATGGTGTCGATCACCCTCATGGGCCTGGTCGTGCACCTCGTGCTGCCACTCGCGCCGCCCCGCATGTTCCCGAACCTCGGGTTCGTCGACACCGCGCGGGTGTTCGGGCCCGCCTCCTACGGCGCGGGAAGCCCGTACAAGGGCTTCGCCAACCAGTTCGCGGCGATGCCGTCGCTGCACTTCGGATGGGCGCTGGTGATCGCGTGGGCGGTGATCGTCGCCGCCGGTCTCGCTTCCCGCTGGCGGTTCCTGGTGCTCGCGCACCCGGTCATGACCCTGGCCGCGATCGTCCTCACCGCCAACCACTACTGGCTCGACGCGGTCGTGGCGACGTTGCTGTTCGCTCTGGCGCTCGTCGTCGACCAGGTGATCGAGCGACGGCGCGCCCGCCGGGCGCGACACGCGGACAGCGCCATCGCGGCCCGGGAGTCGGTCAGGGATTCGCCACCGACTGCAACGCCGATCGCAGTCCGTCGGGGATGGTCACCGAGTCGTGGCTCCCGGGCGTGACCGACACATAGGTGATGGTGCCCGTGCACGCGGGCGCGCCCTGGTTGGTCGCGGTGTAGACGAGCTCGAACGACTTCGTGCCGACCCGACCGGGGTCGACGGCGATGGCGACGTCGTCGTCGAAGCCGGCGGGGCCCTGCCACTCGAGCACCGCCTTCACCACCATCACGTCGAAGTCGCGGAAGAACGCGACCGACGGGTCGTAGCCGAGCCACTCGAAGAACCGGGTCGACGCCTCGTCGAAGTAGGTGAGCCAGTGGGCGTTGAAGACGACGCCCTGCTGATCGACCTCGGCGTACCGGGGCCGGACGTGGTGGACGAACCCGCTCATGCCAGCTCCATCTGGCGTTCGCTCCTCGCCGGGATACCCGGCTCGCTCACGCTCACGCACGGAGTTCGGCGTCGTGCGCGGCCACCACCGCGTCGATGACCTGCTGCCGCAACGTGCCCATCTCGGTGTCGGTCAGCGTGCGGTCAGGGGCGCGGTAGCGCAGCGCGAAGGCGACGCTCCGGCGACCGGCACCGAGGGAGTCGGACCGGAACACGTCGAAGGGTCGGATGTCCTCGAGCAGATCATCGGGCACGACGGTGCGCACCGTGCGCACGACGTCGGCGGCCGCGACGGTGTCGTCGACGACGAAGGCGAGGTCGATGGTCGACGCCGGGAACCGCGAGGGCGCACGGAACGTGCGGTCGCGACGGGCCGCGTCGAGCAGGGTGTCGAGCACGAGCTCGGCCGCGACGACCGGTGCGTCGAGCCCGAGGGCGTCGAGCACCGCGGGCGCGACCTCACCGACGGTGCCCGCGTCGTGGCCGTCGACGAGCACGCGGGCCGAGCGACCGGCGCGGTACCCGGTGAGCGACGCGGGCTCGAGCACGACGTCGTGGATCGCGAGCGCGTCGAGCACCACGGTCACCGCGTCGAGCGCGTCGTACACGTCGACGGCGCGGTCGTCTTCCACCGGGCGGCGACGGATCTCGCCGGCCCACGCCAGGGCGACGTGCTCCGGCTCGTCGGGCAGGGGGTCCTCGCCGGCGGGCCCGTGGTCGAGGGGGGTGAGGAACACGCGACCCATCTCGAAGAGCGCGACGTCGGTGAGACCCTGGGCCCGGTTGCCGGCGACGGCGCGCAGCAGACCGGGCAGCACCGCGGTGCGCAGCACCGACTCCTCGGCACGCAACGGGTTGGTCGCGCGCACGATCCGGTCGAGCGGTGCGCCCGCCCGCTCGAGGTCGGCGGGCCGCGACCAGCGAGAGGGTGATGGCCTCCGAGAGGCCCATGCCGACCAGCGCGTCGGCGACCAACCGGCGCTCCTGCTGGCGCACGGTGAGCATGCCCACCTGGCCGTGGGTGTCGGGGAGCGTGCGGCCGATGCGGTCGAAGCCGATGCGGCGCGCCACCTCTTCGACCAGGTCGATCTCGCGGTCGAGGTCGGGACGGAAGGTGGGCACGATCGCGGTCACGGTGTCCCCATCACCCTGGCCGTCGTCGTCGAGCTCGATGCCGAGCGGCGCCAGTGAGCTCCAGACGTCCTCGTCGTCGAGGTCGGTGCCGAGCACCGCGTTCACCCGGCTGGCGCGGAGCCGGATGCGGGCCCGCTCGACCGGCGCCGGGTAGACGTCGCAGGCATCGGGTGCGACCTTCGCCGCCGCGACGTCGACCAGGAGCTCCATCGCGCGCTCGGCGTTGCGGGCGACGGCCTCGGGGTCGATCCCCCGCTCGAAGCGCGCGCTGGACTCGCTGCGGAGCTTGAGTCGCTTCGAGCTCCGGGCGATTCCCATGCGCTCGAAGTACGCCGACTCCAGCAGGATCTCGGTGGTGGTGTCGGACACCTCCGACGTCGAACCGCCCATGATCCCGGCGATGGCCTGCGGCGCGCGTTCGGCGTCGCAGATGAGCAGGTCTTCGTGGGTGAGGGAGCGCTCGACGTGGTCGAGCGTGGTGACGGTCTCACCGTCGTCGGCCGCCCGCACGACGATGCCGCGACCGGCGAGGCGTGAGAGGTCGAAGGCGTGCAGCGGCTGGTTGCGCTCGAGCAGGACGTAGTTGGTGACGTCGACGACGTTGCTGATCGGCCGCATCCCGGCCTTGACCAGACGCTGCGTCATCCACACGGGCGACGGCCCCATGCGCACGTGGGCGACCCGGCCCAGGTACCGGGGGCAGCGCGCCTCGTCCTCGATGACGACGGTGACGTCGCTGCTCACCGACGCGTCGGTCGGCGCGATCGGCTCGGGGAGCTCGAGGTCGAGCGAGAAGTGGGCGGCGAGCTCGCGGGCCACGCCGACGATGCACATCGCGTCGGGGCGGTTGGGCGTGATCGCGACGTCGAAGATCACGTCGTCGAGGCCGAGCACGTCGCGCACGTCGGCGCCGAGGTCGGCGGTGGGATCGAGCCCGAGGATCCCGGTGTGGTCGTCGCCGAGGCCGAGCTCCTTGGCCGAGCACAGCATGCCGTCACTCACCTGGCCGCGGATCTTGCGCCGTTCGAGGGTGAAGCCACCGGGCAGGGTCGCGCCCGACGGGGCGTACGGCACCACCATGCCGGCCACGACGTTGGGCGCGCCGCACACCACCCGGGTCAGGCCCTCGCCGGTCGTGACGTCGACCAGCGAGAGCTTGTCGGCGTTCGGATGGGGCTCGACGTCGAGCACCTTCGCCACGAGCACGCCGGTGATCTCCTCGCCCGGTTGCTCGACGCCCTCGACCTCGAGGCCGAGCTGGTTGAGCGCGGAGACGATGTCGGCGACATCGGCGACGAGGGGCGTGAACTCGCGGATCCAGGAGAGCGGTGCGCGCATCGTGAAGCCTCAGTACTGCGCCAGGAAGCGCACGTCGCCGTCGAAGAAGGTCTTGATCTCGTCGATGTCGTACCGCACCATCGCGATGCGCTCGAGACCGAAGCCGAACGCGAACCCGGTGTACACCTCGGGATCGATGCCGACCCCGCGCAGCACGTTGGGGTCGACCATGCCGCAGCCACCGAGCTCGATCCAACCCGACTGCGAGCAGACGCGGCACCCGTCGCCGCCGCAGAAGATGCAGCTCACGGCCAGCTCGGCCGACGGCTCGGTGTAGGGGAAGAAGTCGGGGCGGAACCGGGTCTGGATCCGCTCGTCGTCGAAGAGCCGGCGCACGAACGTCTCGATGGTGCCGAAGAGGTCGGCGAGGGTGATGCCGCGGTCGACCGCGAGCGCCTCGATCTGGTGGAACACCGGCGAGTGCCGGGCGTCGAGCGTCTCGTTGCGGTAGGTGCGCCCGGGTGCGACGACGAAGATCGGCGGCTTCATCGTCTCCATGGTGCGGATCTGCACCGGCGACGTGTGGGTGCGCAGCATCACCTGCTCGGGATCACCGAGCTCGACGTAGAGGGTGTCCTGCATCGAGCGGGCGGGGTGGCCGGGCACCATGTTGAGCGCTTCGAAGTTGTGCCAGTCGTCCTCGACCTCGGGCCCCTGCACGACCCGGTAGCCCATGCCCACGAAGATGTCCTCCAGCTCGCGCTGCACCTGGGTCACGAGGTGGAGGTGCCCCCGGGTGCGGCCGTGGCCGCCCAGGGTGAGATCGAGGCGGTCGCGCTCCCCGCGGTCGCCGCCTCCGCAACGGCGAGCTCGGCTCGGCGTGCTTCGGCCAGCGCGGCGATGCGGGCGGTGCCCTCGCCGACGGCCTTGCCCGCGGCGGGCCGGTCGGCCGCGTCGAGGTCCTTGATCGCCGTCTTCAGCTCCGAGATCCGCGACCCGCGTCCGGCGAACTGCCGCTCGACCGCGGCCACCGCCTCGACGGTCTCGGCGGCGGCGAAGGCCGCGGCGGCCTCGTCGAAGTACTCGTCCGGGATCATGCGCCCGCTCCGGGCGCGCCTGCTCCCGCACCGCCTGCTCCCGCACCGCGCTGCCTCGCCGACTCGAAGCACAGCACCGACGCCGCCATCGCCACGTTGAGCGACTCGGCCGGCCCGGCCATGGGAATCGTCACGTGGCCGTCGAGGTGGGCGTCGAGGCCGGCCCCGATCCCGCGCGCCTCGTTCCCGACGACCACGACCGTCGGACGCGTGAAGTCGACGTCGGTGTAGGGCGTGCCGGTGCCCGCAGTGGCGCCCAGCCGGTGCCGACCAAGCTCGCCCAGCGCGTCGAGCGCCTCCACCGCAGACCACCCTTCCGCCACCGCGTCCACCACCGGGATTCCGAAGATCGCACCGGCCGAGGCCCGTACGACCTTGGGATTGTAGGCGTCGACCGATCCCGGTCCGAGGAGGATTGCGGCCGCGCCGGCGGCCTCCGCGCTGCGCACGATCGTCCCGAGGTTGCCGGGATCCGAGAGCGCGACGCCCATCACCACGACGCCGTCGCGGGCGAGCGCGGCCGCTCGCGGCTCGGGCATCGGCGCGACCGCGAGCACGGGTTGCGGAGTGCGCGTGGTGCCCACCTTCTCGAGCACCCCCTCCTTCAGCACCGATGTGGGAACGCCGGCGGCGGCGATGCGGGCCGTCAGCTCGGGGAACGCGGTGTCGGCGCGCGGTCCGAAGTAGACCGCCTCGAAGCGGGCGCCGCGGTCGAGCGCGGCGTCGACGGCACGCGGTCCCTCGACGACGAAGGCCCGTTCGGCCGCCCGGACCCGCGCGTCGCGCAGGAGCTCGCGCAGCCGCTTGACCGCGCCGTGGCGGGGTCCGAGCTCGTCAGGCAGCTTCGAGCGCCTCGCGCGCGGTGCTCACCAGCGCGCCGAAGGCGGCCGAGTCGCGCACGGCGAGGTCGGCGAGGATCTTGCGGTCGACGTCGATCTCGGCGGCCTTCAGGCCGGCGACGAAGCGCGAGTACGAGATGTCGTTCTCGCGGCAGGCCGCGTTGATGCGCACGATCCAGAGCCGCCGGAACTCACCCTTGCGGGCCCGGCGGTCGCGGTACGCGTAGTTGCCGGAGTGCATGACCTGTTCGTTGGCCTTGCGGAGGCTCCGGCTGCGCGACCCGCGGTAGCCCTCGGCCTTGCTGAGGACCTTGCGGCGGCTCTTCTTGCTGTGGACGGATCGTTTGACCCTGGCCATGACGTGCTCCTGGAGTGCGTGGAAGTGAGATCAGGCGCGGCCGAGGAGGCGCTCGACCCGCTTCTTGTCGCCGCCGGTGACCTCGGCCGGGCGGCCGAGACGACGCGTGCGCTTGGTCGGCTTCTTCTCGAGCAGGTGCGCGCGGAACGCCTTGCGGCGCATGATCTTGCCCGTTCCGGTGACCTTGAAGCGCTTGGCGGCGCCCCGGTGGGTCTTCATCTTCGGCATCACGCAACTCCGGGTTCGGGTGCCGCCGGCGCCTCGGGCACCGTGGCGGCGGGCTGACTCTCGGCCGGCGGGGCGCCGGACTCCTGCTTGTTCGACGGCTTCCGGCCGTCCTTGCGGTTCGGGTGCAGCACCATGGTCATGTTGCGACCGTCCTGGCGGGGATCGCTCTCGATGATCGCGAAGTCGGCGACGTCGTCGGCGACCCGGCGCAGGATCTTCAGGCCCAGCTCGGGATGGGCCATCTCGCGACCGCGGAACATGATCGTGAGCTTGACCTTGTTGCCCTCGCCGAGGAAGCGCACGACGTGCTTCATCTTGGTGGTGTAGTCGTGCTCGTCGATCTTGGGCCGGAACTTCATCTCCTTGATGACGACGTTCGTGGCCTTGCGCTTCGACTGACGCCGTCGCTGTTCCTGCTCGTAGACGTACCGGCCGTAGTCCATGATCCGGCAGACGGGCGGGTTGGCGTTGGGCGCGACCTCGACCAGATCGAGCTCCTGTTCGCGGGCCTGGGCCAGCGCTTCGGGCAAGGGGCGGACCCCGAGTTGCTCTCCCTCGGCGCCGACGAGGAAGACCTCGCGGGCTCGGATGCGGTCGTTGATCCTGACCTCGTGTGCAGCTATGTGGTCACCTGCTTCATCGGGGACTTTCCTCCGCTGAGGAAATCTGGGCCCGGACGCGACGATGGCGGACACGGGGAATGTCCGCCATCAAACGACCACCCCGGAAGGCGGTGCTGCACAACATGCGGACCCGGCGCACCTGTCTTGCTCATCTTGCTGGTGTTGCGTGGTGGCCGGGTGGGGATCCTGTTCTCGTATGAGAGTCGGATCCCACTTCCCTGCTTTGCCGGTCGTGACCGGATTTCCTGTCAGGATACACGGGTGAGCAGTCTCTGGACACCATCAGGCGAGCACCGCCCCGAGGACGAGCCGGCCGCGGACGTCCCCGCACCTCCCGTCGGCGAGCCGGTCGGCGGTCCCGACGGTGGGCCCGGCATCAGCGCCGAGCAGCTCGAGGAGTTCCTGCGCTTCCAGGCCGAGATCACGTCGATCCCGGCGGTCGACCTCGTCGCCAACCACGCCTTCGGCCTCCAGCAGCTGGCGATGATGCACCTGATGCAGGTGCCTGCCGAGGACGGTACCGTCACCGAGCCCGACCTCGACCAGGCCGGGATCGCCATCGACGCTCTCGGCGCGCTGGTCGACACGCTGGGTGACCGGCTCGGGCCCCACGCCGAGGAACTCCGCCAAGCGGTGACCGAGCTCCGCCTGGCGTTCGTCGAGCTCTCTTCCCGGTGACGTCCCGGATCGAGCAGTACGCCCTCGTCGGCGACACCCAGACCGCGGCGCTGGTCGCCGACGACGGCTCGGTCGACTGGCTCTGCGTCCCCCGCTTCGACTCCGGTGCGTGCTTCGCCGCGCTCCTGGGCGACGAGTCCGCACGGGCACTGGCAGCTCGCGCCCGCCGCCGGCGGGCGGGCAACCCGCCGCGGCCTACCGCGACGGCACCCTCGTGCTCGAGACCGAGTGGGACACGCCCGAGGGCACCGTCCGGATCGTCGACTGCATGCCGGTGCGCGACCAGAGCGTCGACCTCGTGCGTGTGGTCGAAGGCGTCAGCGGGCGCGTGCCGATGACGCATGGAGTTCGTCGTCCGCTTCGACTACGGCAACGTCATGCCCTGGGTGCACGCCGCAGGACGGCACCATCCGCATCATCGCCGGGACCGTCGGCCCTGTGCCTCACCACGCCGGTGCGGCTCGAGGGCCACGACTACCGCCACACCGCCGAGTTCACCGTCGCCGCGGGCGACCGGGTGCCGTTCGTGCTCGCCGGGTACCCGTCGTTCGAGGAGCCGCCGCCGCGCGTCGACGCGTTCGAGGCGATCGACCGCACGACCGAGTTCTGGCAGGAGTGGAGCGCGCCGGTCGACGTACGACGGCGACTGGTCCGACGTGGTGCAGCGCTCGCTCGTCACGCTCAAGGCGCTCACCTACGCGCCGACCGGCGGGATCGTGGCCGCGCCCACCACGTCGCTGCCCGAGTGGATCGGCGGTGTGCGCAACTGGGACTACCGGTACTGCTGGCTCCGCGACGCGACGTTCACGATCTACTCGCTGATGACCGCCGGCTACACCGACGAGGCGTGCTCGTTCCGCGACTGGCTGCTGCGCGCGGTGGCCGGCGATCCCGCGCACCTGCAGATCATGTACGGCCCGGCGGGCGAGCGACGCCTCAGCGAGTACGAGGTCGACTGGCTCCCGGGCTACGAGGGCTCGAGCACCGGTGCGGGTCGGCAACGCCGCCCACGACCAGTACCAGCTCGACGTGTACGGCGAGGTGGTCGACTCGATGCACCAGAGCCGCCACATGGGCATCGAGGAGGACCCCAACGCGTGGGCGGTGCAGCGGGCCATCCTCGACTTCCTCGAGACCGGGTGGAGTGAGCCCGACGAGGGCATCTGGGAGGTCCGCGGCGACCGGAAGGACTTCGTCCACTCCAAGGTGATGGCGTGGGTGGCGTTCGACCGCGCGGTGAAGGGGGTCGAGGAGTTCGGGCTCGACGGCCCGGTCGACCGGTGGCGCAAGTGCCGCGACACGATCCACCAGGAGGTGTGCTCGAGCAGGGGTTCGACGCCGAGCGCAACGCCTTCGTCGCAGTACTACGGCTCGCAGGACCTCGACGCCAGCGCGCTGATGATCCCGCTGGTCGGCTTCCTGCCCGCCGACGGACCCGCGCGTCGCCGGCACCGTCGACGCCATCGAGCGCGAGCTGCTGACCGACGGCTTCGTGCGCCGCTACCAATCGGACGAGCGGCGTCGACGGCCTCCCGCCCGGCGAAGGCGTGTTCCTCCCCTGCTCGTTCTGGCTGGCCGACAACCTCGCGCTGCTCGGACGCACCGACGAGGCCCGGGCCCTGTTCGAGCGCCTCATCGCGCTGCGCAACGACGTCGGCCTCCTCTCCGAGGAGTACGACCCGGCGTCGGGACGCATGCTCGGCAACTTCCCGCAGGCGTTCACCCACGTCTCGCTGGTGAACACCGCCGGCAACCTGTCGAGCGCGACCCGCCCCGCGCTGCACCGCTCCACCGGCGAGGACGGGCTCGACGTCAGCCCGGAATGACCCCGGTGCGCGTCGGCGGCGGCGACGAGCAGGTCGTCGAGGCGGCGGGCGACGATCCACCCCAGGTACACCGCGACGTGCATCACGACCTCCTGCAGCTCCTCGTAGGTGAGCTCGCCGATTGCGCAGGGCCGCCTCGAGGTGCTCGCGGGTCTCGGTCGTCGACGCCCGAGCTCCGCGCTGCAGCAGATGGCGACCAGCCGGCGATCGCGCCGGGTGAGGTACTCGTCGCGCGTCCACACCTCGCCGTAGAGGAAGTCGAGGTAGGCGCGGCCGCGGAACGCGGTGGTGCGCCGGCGGCGGTGCGCACCCCGTGGATCTCGGTGTACGCGGCCTCGCCACGGACCCGGCGCACGTCGTCGTCGACGGGGTCGGTCCACGGGCACGAACGCGGGAGCTGCATCTCCTCGCCCCGCTCCTCGGCGATCTTCGCCATCGCGGTGAGGATGTGCGTGTTCATGGCCGAGCCCTTGCGGCCAGCCCATCTGGGTCCCGAAGAACAGCAGGAACTCGTCGATCTCCTCGTTGGTGACGTCACCGCTGTTCAGCGCGGCGTAGGTGTGCGTCTCCATCGGGATCGGGCGCGTCGGCGGCGCCCACGCAGGCGAGGGTGACCCACCGCCGGTCGCGCGGCGTGAGCACGCCGCGGCGCCACATCTCGCCGAACACGAAGCCGATCACACCCGCGTCGATGTACGCGCCGATGGCCGGCGGCGCCGGCGTGGTCATGATGTGCTCGTACTGCGCCTTGGCGTCGGCCTGGCGGTCGTCGCGGTCGGTCCACTCGCTCACGATGGCTCCTTGTCGACGGAGATCGTTCGGGCCGGGGATGCCCATGGCGGGATCCCACCACGCCGGGTAGATCGGCGCCAATGCGGTGGCCGCGTCGAGGGCGGCGAGCTCCTCGGCCGTGAGCACGAGCTCGGCGGCGGCGAGGTTGTCGTCGAGCTGCTCGAGGCTGCTGGCGCCCGACGATCGCCGAGGTGATGCCGGGCTGCGCGAGCACCCAGGCCAGCGCGACCTGCGCCATCGACACGCCGCGCCGTCGGCGACCGCGGCCACCGCCTCGACGCCCGCGTCCGCCCAGGTCGGGATCGACGGGCGGGAACGTGAACGTCGTGCGCCGCCCACCCGGGCCGCCCGTCGCCGGTAGCGACCGGTGAGGAAGCCGCTCGACAGCGGGCTCCACACGATCACGCCGACGTCGTCGGCCCGGCACTCCGGGATCAGCTCGTGCTCGGCCTCGCGCCCGACCAGCGAGTAGTAGAGCTGCGCGGCGGTGAACGCGGGGCGGCCCAGCGCCCGCTGGCGCGCCACCGCCGCCGACATCTCCCAGGCCCGGAAGTTGCTGGTGCCGGTCGCGCGGACCAGCCCGCGCGCGACGAGGTCGTCGAGCGCGCGCAGCGTCTCCTCGATCGGTGTGGTGCGGTCGGGCCGGTGCAACTGGTAGAGATCGATGCGGTCGATGCCGAGGCGGCGGAGGCTCGCCTCGCACGCCGCGACGACGGTGTCGTACGACAGCGCGCCGCCCTCGCGCGACCCGAAGCCCATCTTGGTGGCGACGAGCACGTCGTCGCGCCGGTCGCGGATCGCCGCGCCCAGGATCTCCTCCGACTGCCCGAACGCGTACACGTCGGCGGTGTCGATCAGGTTCACGCCGGCGTCGAGGGCGCGGTCGACCATCGACGCGCGCGTCGCGCTCGTCGACGGTGGTGACCGGCGGCATGCCCGACCCGAACGTCATCGCGCCGAGCGCCAGCTCCGACACCTCGAGCCCGCTCGCCCCCAGGCGCCGACGTTCCACCGTCAGTCCGCCCGTCCGTCAGTCGCTCGGCGGCGATCGCGGTGGCTTCCAGCGCGCCGAGCGGCCCGATCACGAGGCGGAACCTCACCGGCGCATCGGGCGCGATGGTGCGGGTGCCGTCGGCGATGGCGGTGCAGTGGAACGGGAAGCGCAGCCCGCCGCCGGCCTCGACCTCACCGCGGCCGGCGTGGTCGTCGAACTCGGCGACCCGACCCGAGTACAGCGGCCTCTCACGGCACGATCTTGGAGATCGGCAGCTCGATGATCCCGTTGGCGCCCAGGTCGAGGAGGTTCGGGATCAGCGTGTTGATCTCGCTCTTGGCCACGACGGTCTCGACCGCGAAGCCGTCCTCGCCGAACAGCTTCGACACCGTCGGCGACTTCAGCGCCGGGAGCACCGCGATCACGCCGTCGAGGTCGGCGGCGTCGACGTTGAGCTTCAGCAGCACCCGGCCGCGGCGCCTCGAGCGCGCCGGTGAGCAGGCTCTGCAGCTGCTCCATCGCCTTGCGCTTCTCGGGGTCGGCGTAGGCGGCCGGGCTGGCGATCAGCTCCGTGTACGACACGAGGATGGTGTCGAGGATGCGCAGCCCCGCGGCACGCAGGGCACGGCCGGTCTCGGTGATCTCGACGACCGCGTCGGCGATGTCGGGCACCTTGGCCTCGGTGGCGCCGTACGACAGCTGCACGTCGGCGTCGACGCCGTGCTGCTCGAAGTAGCGCCGGGTGAGCTCGGGGTACTCGGTGTGCACGACGAGCCCGGCGGGGAGGTCGCGCACCGACTTCGCGGTGGAGTCGGCCCGCGACCGCGAGCACCATGCGGATCGGGCGGGCGGTGGCCTTCGAGTAGTGCAGCTCGGTGAGGGTGACGACCTCGGCGTTGCGCTCCTCGATCCAGTCGCGGCCGGTGATGCCGACGTCGAACATGCCGTCGGCGACGTAGCGCGGGATCTCCTGCGGGCGCAGGATGCGCACCTCGTCGACGCGCGGGTCGTCGATGCTGCCGCGGTAGTCGACGTCGGAGCCGCGCGACACCGCGAGGTCGGCGTCTTCGAACAGCTGCAGGGTGGCGCGCTCGAGCGAGCCCTTGGGCAGGACGAGGCGGAGCATCAGCTCGATTCCTTGGGAGGGGCCTTCGTTCTCGACGGGGGCAGTTGGCGGAGCAGGTCGACCATCTCGACCGCGGTGGCCGCGGACTCCTCGCCCTTGTTGCCCCGATGCCGTCACGCGCGACCGCCGCAGCGGGCGAGGGCCTGGTCGAGGTCGTCGACGGTGAGCACGCCGAACACCACCGGCACGCCGGTGTCGAGCGACACGCGCGCGATCCCGGCCGCGCACTCCCCCGCCACGTAGTCGAAGTGCGGGGTGTCGCCCCGGATCACCGCGCCGAGGCAGATCACCGCGTCGCAGGTGCCCGACACCGCGAGGCGTTGCGCGACCAGCGGGATCTCGAACGCGCCGGGCACCCAGTGCACGGGCACGTCGTCGAGGCCCGGCGTCGCGCAGCGTGGCGAGCGCGCCGTCGAGCAGCGGCGTGGTGATGTGGTCGTTGAACCGGCCCGCGACGACCGCGATGCGCATCCCCGTGGCGTCGAGCGCGCCCTCGTACTCTCGTGTACGTCACCCATGACGGTGTGGTTCCTAGCTGGTGCCGAGGCCTTCGTCGTCGATCTCGAGGAGGTGGCCCATCTTCTCCTGCTTGGTGCGCAGGTAGCGGATGTTCTCCGAGTTGGGCAGCACGTGCAGCGGCACCCGCTCGACGATCTCGAGACCGTAGCCCTCGAGCCCGCCGTACTTGGCCGGATTGTTGGTCATGATGCGCATGGTCGACACGCCGAGGTCGACGAGCATCTGCGAGCCGATGCCGTACTCGCGGGAGTCGGCGGGGAAGCCCGAGCTCGACGTTGGCCTCGACGGTGTCGCGGCCCTGGTCCTGCAGCGTGTAGGCGCGGATCTTGTGGCCGAGGCCGATGCCGCGGCCCTCGTGGCCGCGCAGGTAGACGACCACGCCGGTGCCCTCCTCGGCGATGAGCTCCATCGCGGCGTCGAGCTGCAGACCGCAGTCGCAGCGCATCGAGCCGAACACGTCGCCGGTGAGGCACTCGGAGTGCACGCGCACGAGCACGTTCTCCTTGCCCGCGACCTCGCCGCACACGAACGCCATGTGCTCGGTGCCGTCGAGCAGCGACTCGAACACGTAGCCGGTGAAGTCGCCGTGGCGGGTGGGGATGCGGGCCTCGGAGACGCGCCGCACCAGCTTCTCGCGGTGACGGCGGTAGCGGATGAGATCGGCGATCGAGATGAGCTGCAGGCCGTGCTCGGCGGCGAACGCCTCGAGCCGCGGCATCCGGGCCATGGTGCCGTCGTCGTTGACGACCTCGGCGAGCACGCCGGCCGGGTGCATGCCCGGCGAGGCGGGCCAGGTCGACCGCGGCCTCGGTGTGGCCGGCGCGCTTGAGCACGCCGCCCTCGCGGTAGCGCAGCGGGAAGATGTGCCCGGGGCGGGCGAGGTCCTCGGGCCGGGTGGCGGCGTCGAGCAGCGCGTGCACGGTGGTCGCGCGGTCGGCGGCGGAGATGCCGGTGGTGGTGCCGTGACCGGGCGTCGACCGACACCGTGAACGCGGTGCGCTGGCTCTCGGTGTTGTCGGCGACCATCAGCGGGAGGCGCAGCTCGTCGAGCCGCTGGCCCTCGACCGGCATGCAGATCACGCCGCTGGTGTGGCGGATCATGAACGCCATCGCCTCGGGCGTCATGGCCTCGGCGGCCATGATGAGGTCGCCCTCGTTCTCGCGGTCGGCGTCGTCGACGACGATCACGAGCTCGCCGCGCGCGATGGCGGCGACGGCGTTCTCGATCTCGGTGAAGGGCATGGTCAGTGCTCCCTGCTGGCTGAGTGGGTGGTGAGCAGGCGCTCGACGTACTTGGCGAGCACGTCGACCTCGAGGTTCACGGGATCGCCGGGCTGCTTCGGTCCCGAGCGTGGTGACGGCGAGCGTGTGCGGGATGACGGCGACGTCGAACGTGCCGGTCGTCGTCGTCGAGCCGCGGCGACGGTGAGGCTGATGCCGTCGACGGTGATCGAGCCCTTCTCGACGACGTAGCGCAGCAGGTCGGCGGGAGCGGCGAAGGTCATGCGGGTGGAGCCGTCGGGCAGCGGCGTGCGGTCGCGGAGCGTGCCGACCGCGTCGACGTGGCCCTGGACGAGGTGGCCGCCGAGGCGGTCGGCGAGGCGCACCGGCCGTTCGAGGTTCACCGGGTCGCCGGCGCGGAGCGCGCCGAGCGACGGTGCGGTCGAGGGTCTCGGTGACGGCGTCGGCGGCCCAGCCGTCGTCGCGCAGCTCGACCACGGTGAGGCAGCAGCCGTTGACCGCGATCGACGCGCCGAGCTCGGCGTCGTCGAGCACCGGCGTCGGCGACGATCTCGATGCGGGCGCCGCCCGGCGTTCGGGGTGACCGCGCGCACGGTGCCGAGCTCCTCGACGATGCCGGTGAACATCAGGCGCTGCCTTCGCCGTCTGTGCACGGCAGCGGCGCACGGCGGCTCGTAGTCGAGGCGGACGTCGGTGCCGACGCGGGCGACGTCGACCAGCCGCCAGCGGGGGGCGTCGGCGATGCGGGCGGGACCGGCGAGGTCGAGCGCGGGGCGGCCGTCGCGCCCGAGCATGGTGGGCGCGACGTAGGTGACGAGCCGGTCGGCGAGCCCGGCCTCGACCAGCGAGCCCCGACAGCGCAGCGCCCCCTTCGACCAGCGCCTGCAGCACCCCGAGGCCCGCCGAGCACCTCGAGGGTGGCGGCGAGGTCGACGCCGGCGCCGCTCGCGGCGGGCGGCACGGTCGAGCACCTTGGCGCCCGCCGCCGAGCCAGGCCTGCTGCGCGGCGTCGGGCGCGGCGTCGGTGGTGACGACGAGCGTGGGCGCGAGCGCGGCGTCGAACAGCGGGCCGTCGGCCGGGACCCGGCCGGTGGCGTCGAGCAGGACCCGCAGCGGCTGGTGGCGGACGGGCGGCTGCACGTCGCGCGCGGTGAGGCTCGGGCCGGTCGGCGAGCGCGGTGCCCGCGCCGACGACGACGGCCTGCGACTCGGCCCGCAGCGCGTGGGCGTCGGCCCGGGACGCGGCGCCGGTGATCCACTGCGACGAGCCGTCGCGGCGCGGCGATGCGGCCGTCGAGGCTCATGGCCGTCTTGACCACGCGTGAAGGCCCGGCCCGAGCCGACGGTGCAGGAGGTAGGGCGCGAGCGCGCGGGCGGCGGCCTCGGCGCCGACGCCGACGTCGACGGTGATGCCCCGGTCGCGCAGCTGCGCGACGCCCCGTGCCCGCCACCTGCGGGTCGGGATCCTCGAGCGCGACCACGACGCGGGCGACCCCGGCCTCGGCCAGCGCCACGACGCACGGTCCGGTGCGGCCGTGGTGGGAGCACGGCTCGAGGGTGGTGAACACGGTGGCGCCGCGGGCGCGGTCGCCGGCGGCGCGCGAGGGCCTCGACCTCGGCGTGGGCGCCGCCGGGCGGCTGCGTCGCGCCCTCACCGACGATCTCGCCGTCGCGCGACGACCACGGCCCCGACCCACGGGTTGGGCGCGGTGCGCCGGCGGGCCGTGTCGCCCTGGGCCAGGGCCCGGCGCATGAGCTCGATGTCTGCGACCACCTGATTCCGCTCCGTCTCCCTGTCTCGATCGGGATGGCTCGGGGAGCGGACGCCGACGGCCGGCGCGGGACGCGCCGTCGATCCTGGTCTGCGCCCTCTCCCATCCGGACTCTCACCGTCGGCCCCGGCTTCTGACCGGGTCGACCACACGCCTGGCTGCCGTGGGCTCGCGGGCTCCCAGGTTGTAATGCCTCCCATTATAACGAGGGGCACCGCTGCTGGCCACCGCCGGTCGGGACTTTCACCCAACCCCGAGGGCTTGCTGTTGTCGTTGTCGATTCCTGTGGAGAAGGAGTGTAGGCCGACGCCCGGAGACCACTCCCCACGGGTCAGGGCAGGTCGATCACGGTGCGGATGCCCACGCCGGCGGCGAGGTCGGTGAAGGCCTCGTTGATCTCGTCGAGGGGGCGGTGCGCGGTGACCAGCGCCTCGAGGTCGAGCTGACCTGCCCGCCACATGGCCACCATGCGGGGGATGTCACGCAGCGAGTTGCAGCTCCCGAGGAAGCACCCCATGAGCTTCTTCTCGGAGATGCCGAACAGCACCAGCGGGTCGAGCTCGAGCTTGCCCTCGAGCGGCGGCGCACCGACCAGCACGGTCGAACCCCCCGCCCGCGTGGCCTCCACGCCGACGGCGGCGAGCGCGGCGACCCCCGCGCACTCGAACGAGTAGTCGGCGCCGACGCCCGTGAGGTCGCGGGTGGCGGCGACGACGTCGTCGGCGCCGGGGTCGAGGACGGTGGTCGCGCCCATGGCGGTGGCGGCCTCGCGCCGCCAGCCGAGCGGGTCGCTGGCGATGATCTGCGCGGCGCCGGCGGCCCGCGCCCCCTGCACGACCGAGAGGCCGATGCCGCCGAGCCCGAGCACGAGCACGGTGGCGCCGGGCTCGACCTTGGCGGTGTTGAGCACCGCGCCGACGCCCGTCTGCACCGCGCACCCGATCACGCACGCGGTCTCGAGCCGCGTGTCGGCCGGCACCTTCACCGCACCGGTCTCACCGGTCATGGCGTATTCGGCGAAGCCGCCGACGCCGAGACCCCGGTACACCTGCTGACCGCCGCGGGAGAGGCCGGTGGACCCGTCGAGGAACGCGCCGCCGAGCACCGCGGAGTTGTTGACGCAGCACCCCGGCTGGCCGCGCTGGCACCAGTAGCAGCGCCCGCACGGCGCGATCGGCGTGAGCACGACCTTGTCGCCGGGCGCGACCATGGTGACGCCCTCACCGACGGCGTCGACGACGCCCGCCGCCTCGTGGCCGAGCACCGACGGACTGGCACCGGCGCCGCTGTGCAGCACGGTGTAGTCGGAGTGGCAGATCCCGCAGTGGTGCACCCGGACCCGCACCCGTCCCGGGCCCGGGTCCTCGATGTCGATGTCGTCGAGGATCAGGTCGGGCTTCCCGGCCTCGTAGACCGCTGCGCGCATGGTTGCTCCTGGTCGCAGGATGACGGGCTAGTGCGGCCGGCCGCCACTCAGCAGGTCGAGCGCGTGCGGGAGGGCCGGGAGGATGGCCTCCAGGCACTCGACCGCGCCGTTGCTGGAGCCGGGCAGGTTGCAGACGATGCCGGTGCCGACCGTGCCGCAGACCCCGCGCCCGAGCATGCCGAAGGGCCTGCCGGGGCTGTCGCTGGCGCGGCGCATGGCCTCGGCCAACCCGGGCGCCTCGCGGTCGATGACCATCCGGGTGCCCTCGGGTGTGAGGTCGCGGGGCCCGAAGCCGGTGCCGCCGGTGGTGACGACGACCCCGGTGAAGCCGGCCACCAGGTCGCGCAGCGCGAACGCGACCTCGTCGATGCCGTCGGCGGTCACCTGGTGGTCGATCACCGCCCAGCCCGCCTCGTCGAGCCGCTCGACGACCTTGGGGCCGGCGTGGTCGTCGCGCGTGCCCTCGTGCACGCCGTCCGACACCACCAGCACCTTGGCGACGAGCTCGACGCGCACCTCGGGTGCGGGGCTCATGCTTGTCCGGTCATGCTGCTCCGCTCCGCCGTGCTGCGGCGGCGAGGATGGCGCGGGACGCGGCGACGGGGTCGTCGGCCCGGAACACCGCGCTGCCGGCGACGAGGATGTCGCAGCCCGCGGCCGCGGCGGCACCCGCAGTGTCGACGTTGATGCCGCCGTCGATCTCGATCTCGACCGCGAGGCCGCGGGCGTCGATCTCCTTGCGGGCGACGGCGACCTTGTCGAGCACCTCGGGGATGAACGCCTGACCACCCCAGCCGGGGTTGACGCTCATCACCAGGAGGAGGTCGATCTGGTCGAGGTAGGGCAGCACCGAGTCGACCGGGGTGGGCGGGTTGAGCACCAGGCCCACGCCCACGCCGCGCGCCCGCAGCTCGTCGAACAGCGGGCGCGGGTCGCCGAGCTCGACGTGCACGATGCAGCGGTCGGCCCCGGCCGTCGGCGAACTCCTCGAGCAGGACGCCGGGGTTGTCGACCATGAGGTGGCAGTCGAGGAACAGCTCGGTGTGCTGCCGCAACGACTTCACGACCGGCGGACCGATGGTGATGTCCGGGACGAAGTGACCGTCCATCACGTCGACGTGCAGCAGGTCGGCGACCTCGCTCACCCGCTCGACCTCGGCCCCCAGCTCCGCGAAGTCGGCGGACAGGATCGACGGCGCCAGCTTCATCGCGCGCAAACCTAGCGAGTGCGACGCAGCTGCAGGACGAACATGCCGTCGGTGGCGGCGGCCTGCGGCAGCAGGAGCGCGCCGCGCCCGCGGGGCCAGGGCGCGCCGGGTGGCGGCGATCGGGACCAGGTCGGGCAGGTGCTCGGCCGCCCACCCGTCGACGCCCAGCGTCTCCTCGTTGGTGAGCGTGCACACCGAGTACAGGAGGACACCGCCCGGCCGCACCAGGAGGGCGGCCGCCGCCAGGAGATCGCGCTGCAGCGTCGCGAGCTCCGTCGATCGTCTCCGGTTGCAGACGCCAGCGGGCGTCGGGCCGGCGGCGCAGCACGCCGATGCCGCTGCACGGCGCGTCGAGCAGCACCCGGTCGAACATCCCGGCGCGCACCGGCGGGGTCCGGCCGTCGGCCACGAGCGGGAACAGGTGCGGGAGGCCGATGCGGTGACGGGCACCGTCGATCATGCGGACCCGCCCGGCATCGACGTCGAGCGCGACCACTGCACCGGTCGGGCCGACGAGCTCGGCGATGGCGGTGGCCTTCCCACCCGGCGCGGCGGCGACGTCGGCCACGCGCTCCCCCGGCATCGGCGCCAGGGCCACGACCACGGCCTGACTGCCCTGATCCTGGGGGGTGGCGCGCCCGTCGCGCACCGCGGGCAGGCGCGCGGGGTCGCCGATGCCGCGCACCAGCAGCGCGTCGCGCACGAGCGCGCCGGGCTCGACCTCGGCACCGGCGGCGCGCAGCTCGTCGGCGAGCGCGGCGACCGTCACGTGGCGCGGATCGGGACGCAGCGTGACCGCGGCCGGTTCGTTCATCGCGACCAGCGCGGCGCGTGCCACACCGGCCCCGAGCTCGGCGCTGAGGCGCTCGACCAACCAGTCGGGGTACGACAGGGCGACCGCGTCGCTCTCCGGCTCCGGATACGGCTGCGGCAGTCGGGTGAGCGCACGCAGGTTGGCGTTCACGAAACCCCGCGCGCGCGGCGAACGCGCGCCCACCGCGTCGACGGTGGACGCGACCGCCGCGTGCGGCGGGGTGTCGTTGAGGAGCTGATAGGCGCCGAGGCGCAACGCGGCGCGCACCGGCGGGTCGAGACGCGGGATCGGCCGCTTCACCACGCGGCCGATCAGGTCGTCGAGTCGACGCTGCGCGCGCACCGTGCCGTAGACCAGCTGGGTGGCGAAGGCGCGGTCGCGGTCGCTGAGGTGCGACTGGCCGAGCATGGCCGGCACGACGACGTGCGCGTAGGCGCCGTCCTCGATCCGCAGCAGCGCGTCGAGCGCGACCACCCGCGCGGTGACATGCTCTTTCACGTGGCGTCCTTCACGGGGCGCCGCTCACGTACCGAGGAGGGCGTCCGCGCCGCGCCGTCCGGCGAGCCAGGCGTTCGCCGGCATCACCCGGCGGCCCTCCGGTTGCACCTCGATCAGCTCGAGCGCGCCGTCGCCGGTCGCGACGCGCGTGTGGCCGAACACGGTGCCGGGCTCGGCGTCGATGCCCGCCGACAGCGCCCGCGCCCGCCAGATCTTCAGGCGGCCGCCGTGGTCGGTGGTCCAGGCACCCGGTCGCGGGTTCCCCGCCCGCACGACCCGGGCGATCTCGTCGGCCGACTGCTCGAAGTCGAGGGCGAACTCCTCGACGGTGAGCTTGTCGGCGTAGGTGGGAGCGCCCGTCTGCGGCACCGGCCGGGCGCCGGGGATCGACGGGAGGGTCGTCACCAACAGCTCGGTCCCCACGGTCACGAGCCGGGCGCGCAGCTCGCCGGCGGTCTCGTGCCCGCCGATCGCGCACGCCGAACGCGCGTACACCGGGCCGGTGTCGAGCCCGGCTTCGAGCTTCATGATGCACACGCCGGTCTCGGTGTCGCCCGCGAGCATCGCCCGCTCGACCGGTGCCGCACCCCGCCACCGCGGCAGCAACGAGAAGTGCACGTTGACGAAGCCGTGGGGCACGGCCTCCAGCAACGGCTCGGGCAGCAGTTGACCGAAGGCCACCACGACCCCGAGGTCGGCGCCGCTGGCGGAGACGTCGTCGATCACCTCGGCCGACTTCTCGGGCGTGAGCACCGCGAGCCCCAGCTCCTCCGCCGCTTCCTTGACCGGGCTCGCGCTCGGTTCGGTGCCGCGCCCCCGGCGCCGGTCGGGCTGGGTGACGACGAGGGGGATCTCGTGGCCGGCGCCGTGCAGCGCGACCAGCGTCGGCACCGCGTCGGCAGGCGTGCCGAAGAAGATCAGCTTCACGATCGATCGACCATCGGCCCGGGCTACAGGCCGCGGTCGCGGGCCGAGCGCGGCGTGGGTTCGTGCGCGCTCAACTCGCGGGTGCGCATGTCGCGCAGTGCCTCGCGGCGGACGTCGGGATCGACGCGGTCGAGCAGGAGCACGCCGTCGAGATGGTCGATCTCGTGCTGGATCATGCGTGCGAGCAGGTCGTCGCCCTCGAGGACGATCTCGTTGCCGTCGAGGTCGATCCCGCGCATGGTGACGCGCTCGGCCCGCACGACCTCGAAGCGGTAGCCCGGCACCGACAGGCACCCCTCGTCGGAGATGACCTCGCCGTCCGACTGGACGATCTCGGGGTTGATGACGACACCCGGACCTTCGCCCTCGTGGAGGTCGTAGGTGAAGAGCCGCTTGCGCACGCCCACCTGCGGGGCGGCGAGGCCGACGCCGTCCTCGAGGTCCATCGTGTCGTACATGCCGTGGACCAGCGTGACGAGATCGCCGTCGAGCTCCTCGACCTCGCGCGCGCGCTGCTTCAGCACGGGATCGCCGAAGAGCCGCAGCGGGTACATGCCCCCCAAGTTACCTGCTGGCCTCACACCCGACGGGGGTCGACGTCGATCCGGAGCCGCCCGTGGGCGCGGGCGGCATCGACGCCGGGTGCCGCGAGGGCGTCGCACAGGTCGGCGACCGTCGGGGCGCGCAGGAGCGCCCGCGCGCCGGTTCCGGCAACGACCGGACCCAGGACCGTCACACCACCGTCGGTTGCGGCGGCGCACGCGGCGGCGACCGCTTCCGGGACGCCGCTGACCTCGGCGAGGCCACCGAAGGGTGGGTACCCGAGGCCCTGTCGACGGGCCCGTTCGGCGTCGGCGACCAGCATCGGTGCTCCTCGACGCACCGAGCGCACGACCTCGTGCTCGGGCAGGCGGGTCTGCAGGAGCAGGCGGCCGCCGTCGCCCAGCAGCCGCGCGCCCCGTACGAGGAGCCAGAGCGCCTGCTCCGCGGCCCGCGCCCTGGGCGCGAGGAGCTCCTGGTCGAGCTCGAGGTAGGCCACCAGGCCGACCGGCCCGGCGACCCGGTGGAGCACCGCCTCGGTGCCGACGAGCACGGGCGCGTCGGGCACGTCGGCGGTGGCGGCGTCGACCACGCCGACCTCGGTGCGCGGCAGCAGCGCGGCGAGGTCGTCGCGCAGGTGCGCCACCCCCGGACGCACCGCCCGGAACGTGCTGCCGTGGCAGTGCAGGCACACCATCGGACGGACGGTCGCGCACTGCGCACACGTGAGCTCCTGCTCGCGCTGCTCGACGGTCGCGCCGCAGCGCTCGCAGCGGGCGAGCTCCCCGCAGCTGCGGCACGCGAGGAGGCGGGCCCGCCCGCGCCGGTTCAGCACACCGAGCGCGGCGTGCATCGCGCTCGACGGTGTAGCGCAGCGCGTCGGCCAGCGCCGCGCTCAGGAGCCCGTGGCCGGGTTCCTCGTCACGCTGGTCGACGACCTCGACCGGGGGCCAACGTCCCATGACCGAGGTCGGCTCGCCCATCGCCACGATGGCGTCGACGGTCGGGGCCGGGGTCGCCATGCGCACGGCCGCGCCGACGACGCGGGCGCGCTCGAGGGCGACCTCACGCGCGTTCCACGTCGGGGCCCGCTCGTCCTCCAGCGCCTCGTCGCCCTCGTCGACCACGACGACCGCCGCGAGATCGGGCACCGGCGCCCACACCGCGGAGCGACCGCCGACGACGACGCACGCGCCGGCGCGGGCGCGGTCCCATTCGCGGGTGCGTACCGCGTCGGGATGCTCGGAACCGAGGGTGACGATCTCTCGCCCCTCGTCGCGCAACCGGGCGACCAACTCCGCCGCGCGCGCCGGTGACGGGTCGAGCACGAGCGTCGATCCCTCCGGCGCGAGCGCGACGAGCAGCGTGTCGCGCGGACCCACGACGCGCAGCTCCGCGCCCGTGAGCGGCGCGCCCGGGAACACCGCGAGCTCACGCTCGACCGGGTCGTCGACGGCCACCACGTTCGGCGGCGACGCGGCGCGCAGGAAGGTTGCGATGGGTCCGGCCCAGCGCCACGCGGCCCAGCGGCACAGGTCCACCACGTCGGCCGGCGGCCCCGCGGAGACCACTCCCCGTACCTCCTGGAGGTCCTCGGTGCGGAGCTCGGGGGGAACGACCGCGTCGCGTTCGAGCACCCAACCCCGCACCCGTCGCCCGTGGAGCGGCACGCGGACGATCGTGCCCACCGGTACGGCCGCGAGCGGCCCCGGGAGGGAATAGAGAAAGGCACGGTGGATGGCCGGGACGTCGGGCTGGACCCGGACGACCCGCGCCGGTGTCAGGCGATCGCCTCCGCGGCCTTCTTCAGCTCCTCGGAGTGGTCGGTGCGCTCCCAGGTGAAGTCGCGGTCACTGCGGCCGAAGTGCCCGTACGCCGCGGTGTTCTGGTAGATCGGCCGACGGAGGTCGAGCCGCTCGATGATCGCCGCGGGACGGAGGTCGAAGACGTCGTGCACGAGCGCAGGCAGCTTGTCGGGGTCGATCTCCGACGTCCCGAACGTCTCCACCATCACCGACACCGGGTGCGCGACGCCGATCGCGTACGCGACCTGCACCTCGCAGCGCGTGGCGATGCCGGCGGCGACGACGTTCTTGGCCACGTGGCGCACCGCGTACGCGGCCGAGCGGTCGACCTTGGTCGGGTCCTTGCCGCTGAACGCGCCGCCGACCGTGGCGGGCCATCCCGCCGTAGGTGTCGACGATGATCTTGCGGCCGGTGAGCCCGCAGTCGGCGTGCGGGCCGCCGAGCTCGAACGCGCCTGTGGGGTTGCAGAGCACCTCGTAGTCGTCGCCCTGGAACTGCTCGGGCACGGTGGGCTTGATCACGTGCTCGATGAGGTCGTTGCGCATCTGGCCGTCGATGTCGATCCCGGGCGCGTGCTGGCTCGAGATCAGCACCGTCGACAGCGCCACCGGGCGGCCGTCGTCGTAGACCAGGCTGACCTGGGTCTTGCCGTCGGGCCGCAGGTAGTCGAGCAGGCCTTCCTTGCGCACCGCGGTGAGCCGACGGGCGAGGCGGTGGGCGAGCCAGATCGGCATCGGCATGAGGTCGTCGGTGTCGTCGCAGGCGTACCCGAACATCATCCCCTGGTCGCCCGCGCCCACCTCGTCGTAGTGGTCGGTGAGACCGTCGCGGATCTCCTTCGCCTTGTCGACGCCCTGGGCGATGTCGGGCGACTGCTCGTCGATCGACGTGATCACCGCGCACGTGTTGGCGTCGAAGCCGTAGGCGCTGCTCGAGTACCCGATGCCGCGCACGGTGTCGCGCACCGTGCGCTGGTAGTCGATGTTGGCCTGGGTGGAGATCTCCCCCGCCACCACGATGAGGCCGGTCGTGCAGAGGGTCTCACAGGCGACGCGGCTCTGCGGGTCCTGCTCGAAGATGGCGTCGAGGACGGCATCGCTGATCTGGTCGGACATCTTGTCGGGGTGACCCTCGGTCACCGACTCCGACGTGAAGGTCAGGCTCATGAACGTGCTTTCTCTCGGGCGAGCTTCTGCTCGAGCAAACGGGCGACCTTATCCAAGATGACCCCCGCGAGGTCCGACTTGGCGAGCAACGGCAGGGTGTCGATCCCGCCGTCGGCGTCCAGGATGACCGCACGGTTGGTGTCGACCTCGAATCCGGCGTCGGGCTGCGAGATGTCGTTCCCGACGATCAGGTCGAGACGCTTGGTGCGGAGCTTGCTCGCGGCGTTGTCGACCAGGTCGTCGGTCTCGGCCGCGAACCCCACCAGCACCTGACCGGGCGCCTTGTCGCGCCCGAGGTCGACGAGGAAGTCGTGGGTGGGCTCGAGCACGATCTCGGGGATGCCCTCGTGCTTCTTGAGCTTGCGGTCGGGCGGTTCCTTGGGCCGGAAGTCGGCGACCGCGGCCGCCATCACGATCACGTCGGAGGCCCGGGCGCGGTCGACGACGGCGTCCTGCATCTCCGCGGCCGTCTGCACCGACACGATCTCGACGCCGGCGGGCGCGGGCCGGCCGATGGTGGTGACCAGGGTGACGTCGGCGCCGCGGCGGGCGGCGACCTCGGCGATCGCGTACCCCTGCTTGCCCGACGAGCGGTTGGTGATGATGCGGACGGCATCGATGGGCTCGCGGGTGCCGCCGGCGGTGACCAGGACCCGCACGCCGGCGAGCTCGCCCGAGCCCGGGGCGGCGCCGAGCACGGCGTCGGCCGCGGCCACGATGTCGGCGGGATCGGCCAGGCGGCCTTCGCCCACGTCGCCGCCGGCCAGGCGGCCCGACGCGGGATCGACCACGTGGACGCCCCGACGGCGCAGCGTGGCCAGGTTCTCCTGCACCGCGGGGTGCTCCCACATCTCGGTGTGCATGGCCGGGGCGACGAGCACCGGCGCCCGCGTGGCCAGCAGCGTGGCCGTGAGCAGGTCGTCGGAGATGCCGGCGGCGTACTTGCCCAGGAGCTTGGCGGTCGCCGGCGCCACGAGCACGAGGTCGGCGCCCTGCCCGAGGCGGGTGTGCGGGATCGGGTCGGGTCCGTCGAACAACGACGTGCGCGCGGGTTCGGACGCCAGCGCCGAGAACGTGAGCGCGCCCACGAAGCGGAGGGCGTCCTGGGTGAGGACGGGGGCGACGTGCGCACCGGCGTCGACCAGGCGGCGACAGACCTCGACGGCCTTGTAGGCGGCGATCCCGCCACTCACACCGAGGACGATGCGGCGATTCGTGAGCATCGCCGGCAGGAGCTCAGGCCTCGTCGAGCGCAGCCGCCGCCGCGGCCGCGGCCTCGACCTCGGCCGCCGCCGCGGCCAGCTCTTCCTCGGTGGGGAGCGGGACGGACTCGATCTTGCCGACCTCGATCTCCTCCATCGCGATGGAGAGGGGCTTGCGCGACACCGACGTGACCTGCGGCGGGACGATCTTGCCCAGGCCCTCGCCGAGCTGGTTGTAGTAGTCGTTGATCTCCCGCGCCCGCATGGCGGAGAGCGTGACCAGCGTGAACTTGGAGTCGACCCGTTCGAGCAGGTGCTCCATGCGCGGGTTCATGAGGTTGGCACGCGGGGCCATTCAGGCGACTCCAGGCTCGTCGGGCGTGACGGGGGAACCCGTAAGGATACCAGCCACCTCGGCCACCACCCGCTCCAGGTCGTCGTTGACCACCACCGCGTCGAATTCCGGGGCCCGGGCCTCCTCGGCCGCCGCCTCGGCCAGCCGGCGCTCGAGGTCGTCGGGGGTCTCGGTGCCGCGGGTGGCGAGCCGCCGCCGCAGCTCCTCGGGTGAGGGCGGCTTCACGAACACCAGGACCGCCTCGGGGAACTCCCGCTTGACCTTCAAGGCGCCCTGGACGTCGATCTCGAGCAGCACGTCGCCCCCGGCGGCGAGCCGCTCGGTGACCGGCGCCCGGGGCGTGCCCTTCAGGTCGCCGAACACCTCGAACCACTCCAGGAACCCGCCGGCATCTCGCAGCGCCTCGAACTCGGGCCGGGTGACGAAGTGGTAGTCGACCCCGTCGACCTCGGCCGGGCGCGGGTCCCGGGTGGTGTACGAGACCGACGCCCAGAGTCCGGGGACCCGCTCGAACAGCTTCTGGGAGATGGCGCCCTTGCCGACCCCCGAAGGGCCCGCGAGCACGAGCAGCACGTCCGCGCTGAGACGATCAGGCGCTGCGGACGATCTTGGGGTGGCAGAGCAACCCCTCGCGCTGGTTGCGGCCCAGGCCGCGCAGCCGGCGGCTCTCGCTGATGTCGAGCTCCTCCATGATGCGGCGCGCCTGCACCTTGCCGACACCGGGGAGCGACTCGAGCACGCTGACGACCTTCAGCTTGGCGAGCGCGTCGTCGCGCGTGCCCTGGTCGAACAGGTCGCCCAGCCCCAGCGAGCCTGCCTTGAGCTTCGCCTTCACCTCGGCGCGCGTGCGGCGCGCTTCGGCCGCCTTTTCCAGCGCGGCTTGACGTTGCTCGGCGGTGAGCGCAGGGGGAAGGGGCATCCGGCTACCTCCGGGACGACGGCGGCGGCCAGTATACGCAGAGGGTCCCGTCTGACAACTGGCTCAGGCCGGGCGCCGGGCGAGCGCATCGGCCACCGCGCGCGTAACCTCGTTGGCCGCGTTTTCGGGGTCGTCGGCGCCGGTCACGGCCCGGCCGATCACCAACCACTCCGCCCCGCGCGCGATCGCGTCGCCCGGCGTGTCGACACGCGCCTGGTCGTGGGTCGCGCCGCCCGCGAGCCGGATGCCGGGCACCATCGCGCGCAGTCCGTATGACCGCGCGAGCTCGACGTCGGTACCCGCGCACACGACACCGTCGCACCCCGCGTCACGCGCGACGTTCATGCGCGCGTCGAGCGCGTCGACGTTCGGATCGCTGGTGAGCACGGTGACCGCGAGCGCGACCGGCGCGTCGTGCTTCACGTCGCGCCCGCGTCGCGCGCGCCCTCCGCGAGACCCTGGACCCCGGCGCGCAGCATCGCTTCACCACCGGCGGCGTGGAAGTTGAGGAAGTCGACCCCGCGCCGGCCGAGCACGCGCGCGGCGCGCCCGACGGTGTTCGGGATGTCGTGCAGCTTGAGGTCGGCGAAGACCCGGAAACCCTTGTCCTGCAAGGCATCGAAGGCGGCGGGACCCGCCTCGGCGTAGAGCTCGAAGCCCACCTTGGCCACCGCGAACCAGGGCTGCACCCGTTGCGCGACCGCCAGCGCGGTGTCGAGGTCACCGACGTCGAGCGCGAGCGCGAGATGGTCGCGCGGGTCGTTGCTCATCGTTCCTCCAGAGCTCCGGTGAGGTCGCGGACGCGCGCGACATCGTGGCGCGCGCACCAGTCGCACAGTTCGTCGAGCACTCGGTAGGGCGCGCGTGGGTCACGGAAGTTCGCGGTCCCGACCGCGACCGCGCTCGCACCGGCGAGCAGCATCTCGACCGCGTCGACCCCCGACTGCACACCACCGGTACCGATGACGGGAACACCCGGCAGCGCGCGCGTGACGGTGTGCACGGCGCGCACCGCAATGGGCTTGATCGCCGGACCCGACAGTCCCCCACCACCGCCACCGAGGACCGGTCGCCGGGTCTCGGCGTCGATGACCAGACCCATCACGGTGTTGACGAGGGTGAGGCCGTCCGCCCCCGCGTCGACCGCGGCACGGGCGATCTCGGCGAGATCGGTCACGTTCGGCGACAGCTTGACGAACACGGGGAGTGAGGTCTCGCCCACGACGGCCGCCACCACCTCACGCGTCGCGTTCGGATCGTGGGCGAAGATGCTCTCGTGGAGGTTGGGGCAGCTCGCGTTCACCTCGATGGCGACGACGTCGGCACCCGCGAGCTTCGCGGTGACGCGCGCGAAGTCGTCGACGGTGTGACCCCACACCGATGCGATCACGCGCGCGCCGGTGGCGCGCAGCGCCGGGAGATCGTGCGCCAACCACGCGTCGATGCCCGGACCCTGGAGTCCGACCGCGTTCGAGCATGCCCGCCGCGGTCATGTGCAGGCGCGGCGCCGGCTTGCCCGCCCACGGCTCGGGGCTGATCGACTTCGCCGTCACCGCGCCGAGGCGCGCGGGGTCGCCGAGCTTCGCCACCTCGTCACCGTGGCCGAACGTGCCCGAGGCGGTGAGGACCGGGCTGGGGAGCTCGAGGCGGCCGAGCGATACGCCCAGGTCGACCACTACACCTCCAGTCGCAGCTGGCCGTCGCGGTGGTACTCCTGCAGCGAGCGGACGGTCGCCTCGGTCGACTCCCACTCCACGATCCCGGCCGACGCCGCCAGCGCCGCCGCCACGGTGGTGACGCAGGGGATGCCGCGGGCGGTGGCGGTGCGGCGGATGTGGGCGCCGTCGGCCCGCGGGCCGCGGCCCCGGGGCGTGTTCACCACCAGGTCGACCTTGCCCGAGAGGAGCAGCTCGACCGCGTCGACCCCCGCGCTCGAGACGCTGCCGTCGGTGAGCTTGCCGACCACCGCGTCGACCTTCAGGCCGTCGGCCTCGAGCACGGCGGCGGTCCCGGCCGTCGCCACCAGCGAGTACCCGAGCTCGGCGAAGCGACGGGCGGCGACGAGGCCGGCGGCCTTGTCGCGGTTCGGCGAGCGAGAAGAACACCGTGCCTTCCCGCGGGATGCGGTTGCCGGCCGCGGTCTGGCTCTTGGCGAACGCCATGCCGAAGGTGCGGTCGATGCCCATCACCTCACCGGTGCTGCGCATCTCGGGACCGAGCACGGTGTCGACGTCGGGAAACCGGTTGAACGGGAGGACCGCCTCCTTCACCGCGATGTGCCCACCGTCGGCGGGGGGCGCGAGGAGCCCCTCGGCGCGCAGCTCGGCGAGCGTCGCGCCCACCATGACGCCGCGGACGCGACCTTGGCCAGCGGCACGCCGGTCGCCTTGCTCACGAACGGCACCGTGCGGCTGGCGCGCGGGTTGGCCTCGATCACGTAGAGCTCGTCGTCCTTCACCGCGTACTGCACGTTGAGCAGGCCCCGCACGTCGAGCGCATCGGCGAGCGCGCGGGTCTGGGTCTCGATGCGTCCGACCATCGCCGCGCGACAGCGTCTGCGGCGGGATCGCGCACGCAGAGTCGCCCGAGTGCACCCCCGCCTCCTCGATGTGCTCCATCACGCCGCCGATGACCGAGTCGCCGGTGGCGTCGCGGATCGCGTCGACGTCGACCTCCACCGCGTCCTCGAGGAAGCGGTCGACCAGCACCGGGCGCTCGGCCGACAGCCCGCCCTCGCGACCGAGGCTGCCCTCGGCCGCGAGCTCCTCCATCGCCGCGACCAGGCTCTCGTCGTCGTAGACGATCTGCATGGCGCGACCGCCGAGCACGTACGACGGGCGCACGAGCACCGGGAAGCCGAGCTCGGCGGCGATGGCCTGGGCCTCGGCGGTGGTGGTGACGGTGCCGCCGGGAGGTTGCGCGATGCCCAGGCGGGTGCACAGCTCGTGGAAGCGCTCGCGGTCCTCGGCGAGGTCGATGGAGTCGGGGCTGGTGCCCAGCACTGGGATCGCCTCCTCTTCCAACCTCCTGGCCAGTTTCAGCGGCGTCTGGCCGCCGAGCGCCACCACCACGCCGACCAGCGCGCCCCCGCCCTCGGCGCCCCGCTCCTGCAGGCGGCGGCAGACGGCGAGGACGTCTTCGGCGTGGAGGGGCTCGAAGAAGAGCCGGTCGCTGGTGTCGTAGTCGGTGGAGACGGTCTCGGGGTTGCAGTTGAGCATCACCGTCTCGAAGCCGGCGTCGGAGAGGGCGAACGCGGCGTGCACGCAGCAGTAGTCGAACTCGACGCCCTGGCCGATGCGGTTCGGCCCGCTCCCCAGGATCACGACCGCGGGACGGGTCAGGGGTGCGACCTCGTCCTCGTCCTCGTAGGTGCCGTAGTGGTACGGCGTCCGCGCCGCGAACTCCGCCGCGCACGTGTCCACTGTCTTGTACGTCACCTCCACGCCGGCGGCGCTCCGCGCCGCGAACACCTCCGCTTCGTCGATCCCCCACAAGTAGGCGAGCTGCGCGTCAGAGAAGCCCGCTCGCTTCACACGCTTCCACTCGCGCCGCGTCAACTCGGTAGGCGCAATTCCACTGAGCCACGCCGCGCAGGTCGCCGAGCGCAGCGAGATGGGTCGAGGAACCACGGGTCGATGCCGGTGGCGTCGTGGAGCCGCTCGACCGACACGCCGCGCCGCAGGGCGGCGTCGAGCAGGAAGGGCCGCTCGGGGGTGGCCTGCGCGACCATGCGCACCAGCTCGTCGGCCGAGTGCGCGTCGTACTCGCGCTCGGTGGGGTCGCAGTTGAGCCCGCAGCGTCCGGTCTCCAACGAGCGCAGCGCCTTCTGCAGGCTCTCGGGGAACGTGCGCCCGATCGCCATGACCTCGCCGACCGACTGCATCATCGTGCCGAGCACCGGCGACGCGCCGGGCAGCTTCTCGAACGCCCAGCGCGGCACCTTGGTGACCACGTAGTCGATGGTCGGCTCGAACGACGCCGGCGTCTCTCCGGTGATGTCGTTCATGATCTCGTCGAGGCGGTACCCCACCGCGAGGCCGCGCCGCGATCTTGGCGATCGGGAAACCGGTCGCCTTGCTCGCCGAGCGCGCTGCTGCGCGAGACCCGGGGGTTCATCTCGATGACCACGACGTCGCCGTTGGCCGGGTTCACCGCGAACTGGATGTTGGACCCGCCGGTGTCGACGCCGATGCGCCGGATGCACGCGAACGCCTCGTCGCGCAGGCGCTGGTACTCGACGTCGGTGAGCGTCTGCGCGGGGGCGACGGTGATCGAGTCGCCGGTGTGCACGCCCATGGCGTCGAAGTTCTCGATCGAGCAGATGACCACCACGTTGTCGGCGTGGTCGCGCATCACCTCGAGCTCGTACTCCTTCCACCCCGCGATCGACTGCTCGATGAGGATCTCCGACACCGGGCTGGTGGCGAGCCCGTGCGCGGCGACGACGCGCAGCTCGTCGGCGTCGGCGGCGAAGCCGGTTCCGCTGCCGCCGAGGATGAACGACGGCCGGATGATCAGCGGGTAGCCGACCTGCTCGCCGATCTCCATCGCTTCGTCGAGGGTGTACGCGAGCCCCGAGCTCGGCACCGCGAGGCCGATCTCCTGCATCGCGGCCTTGAACTGCTCCCGGTTCTCGGCGGTGTGGATCGCCTCGACGCTGGCGCCGATGAGCTCGACGCCGTACTCGGTGAGCACCCCGGCTTCGTACAGCTCGATCGAGAGGTTGAGCGCGGTCTGGCCGCCGAGGGTCGGGAGCAGCGCGTCGGGCCGCTCCCGCTCGATGATGCGGGTGAGGCTCTGCACGTCGAGCGGCTCGACGTAGGTGGCGTCGGCGAACTCGGGGTCGGTCATGATCGTCGCCGGGTTCGAGTTGACCAGCACGACGCGGTAGCCCTCGTCGCGCAGCACGCGGCACGCCTGGGTGCCCGAGTAGTCGAACTCGCAGGCCTGGCCGATGACGATCGGACCGCTGCCGATGATGAGGATCGTCTCGAGGTCGGTGCGCTTCGGCACTAGCGAGCCGCCTTCCCCGAGCGGGAGCCGGTTTCCGTCATCAGGGCGGTGAAGTCGTCGAACAGGTAGCGGGCGTCGTGCGGTCCGGGGCCCGCCTCGGGATGGTGCTGCACCCCGAACGCGGGCGCGTCGAGCACCCGGAAGCCCTCGACCACGCCGTCGTTGAGGTTCACGTGGGTGAGCTCCACGCCGGCCAGGTCGTCGGCGACCGCGTAGTTGTGGTTCTGGCTGGTGATCTCGACCCGCCCGGTCGCCTCGTGGCGCACCGGGTGGTTCCCCCCGTGGTGGCCGAACCGCAGCTTGTAGGTGCTGCCGCCGAGGGCGAGCCCGAGGATCTGGTGGCCGAGGCAGATGCCGAACACCGGCACCTCCCCCACCAACGCGCGGACGGCCTCCGTCGCGCCGGCGACGGCCTCGGGATCACCCGGGCCGTTGGAGAGGAAGACACCGTCCGGCTCGCGTGCGAGGACATCGGCTGCGGTCGTGCTCGCCGGAACGACCTCGACCCGACAACCGGACGCGACCAGGTGGCGCAGGATCGTGCGCTTGATGCCGAAGTCGTAGGCAACGACGCGGAAGGGCGCGTCGTCGGTGCCGGCGACGTAGGGCTGGTCGGTGGTGACGGTGGCGACGAGGTCGATGCCGTCGGTGCTCGTCGCCCGCGCCGCTTCGGCGCGGACCGCCGCCTCGTCGGTGCCGAACGCGCCGGGCAGCGCGCCGTGGTCGCGGAGATGACGGGTGAGGCGCCGGGTGTCGATCCCGGTGATGCCGGGCACGCGGTGGCGGACGAGGAGGTCGCTCGAGGCTCCCCCGGGCCCGCCAGTTGCTGTGGTGCTCGGCGAGGTCGCGCACGACCACACCCGAGCAGAACGGGCGGCGGCTCTCGTCGTCGTCGGCGTTGACGCCGTAGTTGCCGATGTGGGGGTAGGTGAACGTGATCACCTGCCCCGCGTACGAGGGGTCGGTGACGATCTCCTGGTAGCCGGAGAGCGCGGTGTTGAACACGACCTCGCCCGAGGACACCGCCTGCTCCGCACCGATCGCCTCACCCTCGAATTCGGTGCCGTCGTTGAGCACGAGCAGCGCGTCCCGGCTCATCGCGTCGCCTCGCCGTCGATCACGACCGGCTCACCAACCAGCATGGTGTGCTTCACCCTGCCCGGTGAGCGTCCGCCCGGCGAACGGCGTGTTCCGAGCGCGACTCGCCAGCCGGTCCGGGTCCACCACCCACTCGTCGCCGGGGTCGAAGATCGTCAGGTTCGCCGGGGCACCAGCAAGGATCGGCCCGCCGTGCGACGACAAGCCTGCGATACGAGCGGGTCGCCAGGAGAGCAGGCCGAGGGCGTCCTGGAGCGAGAGGAGGCCGGGCTCGACCAGCTCGGTGATGGTGACGGCGAGCGCGGTCTCGAGGCCGAGCATGCCCGGGGGCGCCTCCTCGAACGGCCGCTCCTTGGACTCGGGAGTGTGGGGTGCGTGGTCGGTGGCGATGGCGTCGATGGTGCCGTCGGCCAGGCCCTCACGGATCGCCCGCACGTCGGCCTCGGTGCGCAGCGGCGGGTGCACCTTGAACATCGGATCGAAGCCCTCGCAGCACGCGTCGGTGAGCGAGAAGTGGTGGGGCGCGACCTCGGCGGTGACCGGGAGCCCGCGCGCCTTGGCCGCCCGCACGAGGGCGACGGTGCCGGCGGCCGAGCAGTGCAGGAAGTGCACCGGGGTGCCGGTGACCGCGCACAGCTCGATGTCGCGGGCGACGATCACGGTCTCCGCCACCGCGGGGCGGCCGGGGATGCCGAGGCGGCTCGACCACGCACCTTCGTGCATGTGGCCGCCGGCGGCGAGCGTCTCGTCCTCGGCGTGCTGCGCGACGACCGCGCCGGGCAGCGACGCGGCGTACTCGAGGGCGCGGCGCATCACGCCGGCGCTGGCGACGCAGAAGCCGTCGTCGGTGAAGATGCGCACGCCCGAGCGCGTACAGCTCCCCCATCGGCGCGAGCTGCGCACCTTCGCGGCCGACGGTGATGCACCCCGACGACACGACCTCGCACAGGCCGGCGTCGCGCCCGGTCGCGAGCACCGAGCTCACCACCGCGGCGTCGTCGAGCGCGGGACGCGTGTTCGGCATCGCCACCACCGCGGTGAAGCCGCCGCGCGCCGCGGCACGGGTCCCGGTCTCGATGGTCTCCGCCTCCTCGTCGCCCGGCTCGCGCAGGTGCACGTGCAGGTCGACCAGCCCCGGCGAGACCACACAACCTGCAGCGTCCAGGGACGCTTCGTCCTCTCCCCGGGTCAGGTCGGGCGCAACGTCGACGACCGACCCGTCACGCACCCGAACATCGGCTCGGCGCGTACCCGTGTCGTCGACCACCGTTCCTCCGGTGATCACGAGCGAGGAGGAATCAAGCAACGGTCGCTCCGCTTCCGAGGAGTGAGTAGAGGACGGCCATGCGCACCGCGACGCCGTTGGCGACCTGTTCGGTGACCAGCGAGGCGGGGCCGTCGGCGACCGCGGCGGCGACCTCGACGCCCCGGTTCATCGGGCCCGGGTGCATGACGAGCGCATCGGGCTTGAGCAGCTCGGCACGCGCCTCGGTGAGCCCGTAGCGTGCGGTGTACTCCCGCACGGTCGGGAACAGCGCCTCCTGCTGACGCTCGAACTGCATGCGCAGCAGCATCACGACGTCGACCTCGGAGATGACGTGGTCGAGCTCGTGGCTCACCTGCACCGGCCACCCCTCGAGCGATTCGGGCAGCAGCGTGGGCGGACGCGACCAGCGTGACCTCGGCACCGAGGAGGTGCAGCGCCTTCACGTTGCTGCGGGCGACCCGCGAGTGGCGCACGTCGCCGACGATCGCCACCCGCAGCCCGGCGAGCTCGCGGTGGCGGCGCAGGGTGAGCACGTCGAGCAGCGCCTGGGTGGGGTGCGCGTGCCGGCCGTCGCCCGCGTTGATCACCGACGCGTCGATCCAGTCGACGATGCGGTGGGGCGCGCCGGCCGCGGGATGGCGGACGACGATGGCGTCGATGCCCATGGCGGCGATGGTCTGCACGGTGTCGCGCAGGCTCTCGCCCTTCTTGACCGACGACTGCGCCACGCTGAAGGTCATGACGTCGCAGGAGAGGCGCTTGGCCGCGGTCTCGAAGCTGAGGCGGGTGCGGGTGGAGTCCTCGTAGAAGAGCGACGCCACCACCTTGCCGCGCAGCGCGGGGACCTTGGGGATGTCGCGCTGGTTCACCGCGACGAACTGCTCGGAGAGGTCGAGCAGCGCGGTGAGGCTGTCGACGTCGAGATCGTCGATCGAGAGGAAGTGCTTCATACCGCCGCTTCTCCTTCCTCGGGCCCTTCCTCGGGCGAGACCCACAGGTCGATGCCGTCGTCGCCGCCGTCGACCTCCGAGAGGCGCACGCGCACGTCTTCGTTGCGGCCGGTGGGCAGGTTCTTGCCCACGTAGTCGGGCCGGATCGGCAGCTCGCGGTGGCCGCGGTCGATCAGGACCGCGAGCTGCACGCGCGCGGGCGGCCGAGCTCGGTGAGCGCGTCCATCGCGGCGCGGATGGTACGGCCGGTGAAGAGCACGTCGTCGACCAGCACCACGACACGCCCGCCGATGTCGACGGGGATCTCGGTGGCACCGACCGGCGTGACCGCGCGGAGGGCGATGTCGTCGCGGTAGAAGGCGACGTCGAGCGATCCGACCGGGACGTCGCGACCCTCGAACTCCTCGATGGCGGCGGCGAGGCGCCGGGCGATGGCGGGACCGCGGGTGTAGAGACCCACGAGGACGAGGTCGTCGGCACCGTGGTTGCGTTCCACGATCTCGTGGGCGATGCGGGTATGGGCACGGCGCAGGTCGCCGGCGTCGAACACACTCGCGCGGAATTCAGCCACGGATCCTCCCGTAGGAGCCTCACGGGACTCCCTTCACGGTCTGCGCCAGACTAGCGGACATGAGCATGAGACACGGCACTGGATCGCTACTTCGACTCGTGGAACAGTCACGACCCGCAACTGGTCGTGGCCGCCCTGACCGACGGCGGCACCTACGAGGACCCGACAACCGGCGGCCCGCTCTCGGGTGATGCGCTCGCCGCCAACGTGGCGGGGGTCTACGACGCGTTCCCCGACGTGCGGTTCGAGATCGTGAGCCTGGCAACCGTGGACCGAGACGGCGACCGCCAACGCACAGTGGCGCATGATCGGCACCAACACCGGCCCGCTTCCGGGTGGTCCCGCCACCGGCGGCTCCTCGACCTGCCCGGCGCCGACTTCTTCACCTACGACGCCGCCGCCGACCGCCTCAGCAGCGTCGTCGGCTACTTCGACACCGCCACCATGCTCGCCCAGCTCGGGCTGCAGGCCCACATCACGCCGTCCGACATCGAAGGGGTGACCGAGTTCGGCATCAGCCTGCGCACCGAGAGCGGTCGCGACACGATCCCCGGCGCCCTCACCGTGACCTGGATCGAGGTCGATCCGGACCACCAGATGACGCTCGTCGACGCCACCACCGCGATCGTCCTGGAGCAACTCGCCAACGACGACTACCTCGGCACCTGCTTCGCCACCATCGGCGCCCGCAACTACACGTTCACCGCGTGGACGACCCCCGAAGCGGCGCAGGCCGCGCTGCGGGGCGGTGCCCACTCGTCGGCGATGAAGCTCGCCCAGACCGGCGGCATCGGCGACACCGCCCGCGGCGTCACCAGCATGTGGACCCCCCACTTCCTCAACGGCGTGTTCCACGCCGGCACCGGCTCGACCCCGCTCGCCGAGCTCGAGGGGCAATGGCTCTAGCGATCGCTTGGTGAAGGTGTTCGTCGCCGGCGCGTCCGGCGTCCTCGGCGTCCGGTTGGTGCCCCTGCTCGTCGAGGCGGGCCACGAGGTGGTCGGGATGACCCGGACCCCGACCAAGGTGGACGGTCTCGCCGCGCTCGGCGCCACGCCCGTCGTCTGCGACGTGTTCGACCGCGACGTCCTCGTCGCGGCAGTGGTCGATGCCGCCCCCGACCTCGTGCTCCACGAGCTCACCGACCTTCCCGACGACCAGGCCCGGATCCGCGAGGTCGGCGATCGCAACGCGCGCATGCGTACCGAGGGCACCGACAACCTGCTCGCCGCCGCGGACGAGGCCGGCACCACCCGCATCGTCGCGCAGAGCATCGCCTGGACCCCTACCGGCACCGGTGCCGGCGCCGCCGCCGCGGTCGAGCACCTCGAGCGGTCCGTGCTCGGCGTCCGGGGCGTCGTGCTCCGCTACGGGCAGTTCTACGGGCCCGGCACCTACCACCCCGACGGTCGGCCCGAACCGCCACGAGTCAGCCTCGACCGCGCCGCGCTCGCGACCGTCGACGCCCTCGACCTCCCCTCCGGCACCTACGTCGTCACCGACTGACCGGCGCGCCACGCTCGCCGCGCGACGTCCGCCGCTCAGCCTTGGTTCGGATCGGCCACTTCGGTGAAGAGCGCGCCCTGGGCCGCGCCGGAGCCGGCTCGCCCACCGCCTCGGCCGCGGAGGACGAACGCCACCCCCACCGCGATGACGGCGCCGGCGAGCGGCCCGGCGACGTACACCCAGTACGCATGGAAGTCGGCCGCGACGACGTCGGGTCCGAACGTGCGCGCCGGATTCATCGACGCGCCCGAGATCGGGCTCCCCCACAGTCCGGCGAGCGCGATGTAGCTGCCGACACCGAGCGCACCGATGATGCCGATGTTCTGCGCGCCCGACGCGGTGCCGAGGATCACGCTGAGCAGCCCGAAGGTGAGGATCAGCTCCATCCAGAACGCGTCACCGTTGGAATAGCCGGAGGCGGGGTAGTTCGAGCCGAACGACGCGGAGACGTGCACGACGGCTTGGAGGAACCAGGCGGCGAGCGCGGCGCCGCCGAGTTGCACGACGATGTACCCGGGTACCCGCCACCAGGGGAAGTCACCCCGCAACGCGAAGCCGATGCTCACGGCCGGGTTGAGGTGCGCGCCGGAGACCTTGCCCATGAACAGGATGATCGCGAGCACCATGAGCCCCGGAGCGGTGACGGCCGCGGCCCGGCTGATGGTGCCCGGGAACGCTTCACCCATCATGCCGCCGCCCGCCGCCACCAGCACGAGGAAGAACGTGCCGAGCAGCTCCGACACGAGCCGGCGCCACTCCTGACGCGGGTCCTGGAAGTCCGCGAACACCTCTTCGAACGACTCGAGCGTGCCGCCGAGGTGCATCAGATCGACCGACACACGAGGTGCGCCGCCCGGTTCCGTCGCCGACTGTGCCACCGAGATCCTCCTCCCGGGCGGCGCGCGGACGCCGCGATCGTCGCGATCCCGCTCACTCCAGCCCGAACCAGCAGCTTGACCCTCGTGTGCCGTGGCGCGCGAAGACGCGTCGGTGACCGCACCGATCAGTCCGGCGGCCCGCGCTCACCCAGCACTCCACTGAGCAGTCCGGCCTTGCGGTCGCGTTCGGTCTTGGCCCAGTGGTGGGGGCCGCACTTCGCCTCGAGATTCTCGAAGCTCGACATCCCGCCGTGGGCGACGGGATCGATGTGATCCCACTCCAGCCCGTAGCGACGGTCGCAACCCGTTTCGGCGCACTGCGCACCGTCGAGACGCACGGGGTCACCGAGCTCGAGCGCGGTGCGCAGCTCGGCCGGGACGGTGCGCCCGTAGTGGACGATCGTGTCGAGCCGCTTCCCGTCACGGACGACGACCTTCACCGACGCGGCGACCGCCGCCGCCCGCACCACGCTCACCGGCACCGGTCCGGCACCGACGACGTGACACAGCTCGTCACGCTCGGTGCGCCCACGCGCCGCCGCGGCCAGATCGCACACGTACACGACCTCTGCGCGAGCCGCCCGCTTCCCCGTGCCGGACGTCATGCCCACGAACGCATCGGCGGCGTGGGCGTCGCGGGCCTCGGCGCTCCCGCCCCGGCGCGCCGCCCGGCGCACCCGATCGGTCTCGGCGTCGAGGCGGTTCACGAAGGGCACGCCCACCTCGGGCGGGAGTCGGAACCGACCGGCCACCATCCCGGTGTCGTCGATCCAATGCGTCACCGACCGCGCCGCGTGCTGCCGGCGATGCAACTCCTCCCGGTCGAGCGTGGCCAACCGAACCCGACGCGCCTCCTCACGCAGCCCCGCCATGCCCGTGCTCGCCGCGACCTCCAACAGCGCCGTCTCCGAACCCGGAGCCGCCTCCTCGGCGGCCACGATCTCGCGCGCCTGCTCCAGCGAGACCGCACCACTCGCCAACGCGTCACTCGTCGCCGGACAGCGAGCCGCCGCGGTCAGGGTCGACAGTTCGACCCGCGCCGCGCCCGGTGTGCTCCCGACGGAGCGCGCCACCCATTCCACGTCGCCCGCCTTGCACGCGATCGCTCGCGCCGCCGCCCGTACGCCGCGCCGCGGCACAGGCCTTCTCCACCCGTGCCAGCTCGTCCGCGATCTCCGCACACTCCGGTCCCGACCAGCGATCGGGTTCGAAGTCGCGCAGCAACTCGTGCAGCGTCGCAGCGGTCGCCCGAAGTCGCGCCACGATCCTCCTTCCGCGAGTCGTTGACCGGAAAGGAGGGTCATCACGCCAGACCCTCGAGGCGTGTCCCCACCCTACACGAACATGCGTTCGCCTGTCAAGACCCTCTCCGGCTCACCTCAGGACCAGAACTCGTCGCGCATCGGCACCGCGCGCCTCGTCGACGCCGCCCTCGGCGGAACGCCGCTTCGTGTTCCGCACTCACAAGAGCGCCTCCACGAGATCGCCCTGCAGCCACGTGAGCCACTGGTACATCGCGTACGCGCCGGCCTCCGGGTCGGCCGGGTCGAGCACGCGCTCCTCCTCGGTCACGGCGAGACGCGTCCCGAGCACCAGGCGGGTGTCGTTCAGCACGCCCAACCAGGCCTGCACCTCCGCGGGCGTCAACGCGATCTGCCACCACTCCCCCGACTGCGACGCGCGCCCCAACGTCGAGGTGATCAGCTCCAGCGCGTCGAGCCGCTCGCGCAGCAGCGACGGCTGCACGAGCGCCTGCCACTCGGCCTCCTCGGTCTCGGCGGTCGGGTCGAGGTAGGCGCGGGAAGAGCCGCTCCCGCGCCGGATCGTCGCTCTCGCCCTCGAACACCACGCGCAACTGCTCGGGCAGGGAGCGCAGCAACCCGAGCTCCTCTTGGGCCAACGACACGATCAGCGTGTCGTCGGGGCCGGAACGGAACCGCTTCCAGCGCGCCATCAGGTGCGGGGCGCCACTACGACGGGTGTTCCATCGTCGCCCACAGCCCGTGCGCGTGGAGGCGGGCGACGTCGGCCTCACACTTCTCGACCGTGCCGTCGGACACGACCGCCTTGCCCTCTTCGTGCACCTGGCGCATGAGCCGCGTCGCCTTCTTGCGCGAGTACCCGAACAGCTTCTGGAACACGTACACGACGTAGTTCATGAGGTTCACCGGATCGTTCCAGACGATCACGATCCACGGCTTGTCGGTGACCGTGAGCTCCTCGATCGCGGGCTCTTGGACCTCGACCGGCATGGTCACGACGGTCGGAGCTCCTCCGCGATGCGACTGAGCAGGCCGTTGACGAACCGCCCGGAGTCCTTCGTGGAGTACTGCTTGGCGAGCTCGACCGCCTCGCTGATCACGACCGCGCTCGGGATCTCCGGCTCCCACCCGAGTTCGTAGGCGGCGAGGCGCAGCACCGCGCGGTCGACCGCGGGCATGCGCTCGAGGGCCCAGTGCTCGGAGAACTTGCGGAGCAGCGCGTCGACGTCGGCGTGGTGCTCCTCGACGCCGCGCACCAGCTGCTCGGCGTAGGCGTCGGGCGGCGCCGGTTGCTGGTCGATCAGCGCGTCGACCCCGAGGTCGCGCACCTCGAGCTCGTAACACAGACCGAGGGCCCGCTCCCGAGCTTCGCGGCGGCTTCCCGTGACGGCCATGATCCGAGATCAGGCGCGCGCCAGGTATTCCCCGGTGCGGGTGTCGACCTTGATCTTCTCGCCGGGTTCGACGAACAACGGCACCTGCACCACCAACCCGGTCTCGACGGTGGCGGGCTTGCGCGCGCCGGAGACGCGGTCGCCCTGCACGCCCGGCTCGGTCTCGGTGACCGTCAGCTCGACCGCCGCGGGGAGCTCGGCGCTCACGACGTCGCCGTCGTACATGTGCAGGACGGCGGAGTCGCCTTCCTTCAGGTACTCGACGGTGGTGCCGAGCTTCGCGGTCTCGACGTTGAGCTGGTCGTAGGACTCGGTGTCCATGAACACGAGCGCGCTCGCCCTCGCGGTAGAGGTACTGCATCTCGCGCTTGTCGATGACCGCGAGCGGCACCTTCTCGTCGGCGCGGAAGGTGCGTTCCAGCACCGCACCGCTGGCGACCTTCTTGAGCTTGGTACGCACGAAGGCGCCACCCTTGCCCGGCTTGACGTGCTGGAACTCGACGACGGTGACGAGGCCTTCGGACGGCAGGTTCAGCGCCATGCCGTTCTTGAAGTCGTTGGACGAGATGCTCAAAGAACCGCGCTCACAAGATCAATTCCTTCGGAAATTCCGTGAGGGGATCGGAGCCGTCGGAGGTGACGACCACCGTGTCCTCGATGCGCACGCCGCCGACACCGGGGAGGTACACGCCGGGCTCGACCGTGACGACCGAACCGGGCTCCAAGGTATCACGGGCACTCGCAGCCACTCTCGGCTCCTCGTGGATCTCGAGACCGACGCCGTGGCCGGTGCCGTGCACGAAGGAGTCGCCCCACCCGGCGGCGACGATGACGTCGCGACAGGCGCGGTCGACCTCGGCGCAGTCGGCGCCGGCACGCACCGCTTCGCGTCCGGCCCACTGGCTCTCGCGCACGACGTCCCACACGCGCCGGGCCTCGGGACCGGGGTCACCGACGCTCACCGTGCGGGTCATGTCGGAGCAGTAGCCGTCGACGATGCAGCCGAAGTCGATGACGACCAGCTCGCCGGGCTCGACCCGCCGCGCGCTCGGGCGGGCGTGGGGCTTCGCACCGTTGGGACCGGCGGCGACGATCGGGTCGAAGCTGTTGCCGCTGGCGCCCCGGCGGCGCATCTCGACCTCGAGGTCGAGGGCGAAGTCGCGTTCGGTCGGGCGGTCGGCCAGGGTCGGGAGCAGCGCACCGAGGGCGTCGTCGGCGATGGCGCAGGCGGCGCGGATGCGGGCCACCTCCGCGGGCTCCTTGACCCGGCGGACCCGCTCGACGATGCCGTCGGTGGGGACGAGCTCGTGGCCGTCGAGGATGCGGGCGAATTCGCGCTGCTGCGCCCACGAGACCGAGTGGGCTTCGAGCCCCACGCGGTCGGATGCCGCCAGCGCGGCGGCGAGCGACTCGCGTTGCTGCGCGACCGTCGCACCGATCTCGATGTGGGCGTCGACGCCCGCCGCGACCAGCTGCTCCCCCGCCTGGGTGCGGTACCGGCCGTCGGAGGTGAACACGAGAGCGTCGGCGGTGACGAGGAGCATGGCCGAGCTCCCGGTGAACCCGGTGAGGTACCGCACGTTCGGGAGGTGCGTGACGAGCAGCGCGTCGATGCCGGCGTCGGCGAACGCGGGGCGGACACGTGCCGCGCGCGCGGCGACATCCATCGCGGGGAGCGTGTCGAGCGCGAGAGGCGCAACGTCCGCTCTTGGCGCCTGCGGCGCCGGGCCGCTGGGCCACGCTCGCTGCTCGGCGGGATACCCGCCTCGCGATCGCTCGCTCACGCACCGGCTCCGAGCTTGGCGAGGGCACCCTCGACGGCGAGCCGGTAGCCCGCGGCACCGAAGCCGGCCATGGTGGCGGTCATGTAGGGCGAGATCACGGAGTCGTGGCGCCAGTGCTCCCGCGCCTCCGGGTTCGAGATGTGCAGCTCCACCTTCACCCCTTCGAACGTGGCCAGCGCGTCGGCGAGCGCGAACGAGTAGTGCGTGAACGCGCCGGCGTTGATCACGAGCGCAGCGCAGCGGCCCCGCGCGCCGTGGATGGCGTCGACGAGATCGCCCTCGTGGTTCGACTGCACGTGCTCGAGCTCGTACCCGTGCCCGGCGGCGGTGTTGGACGCCAGCTCGACGAGATCGGCGAGGGTCGTGGTGCCGTAGATCTCGGGCTCACGCTCGCCGAGCAGGTTCAGGTTGGGGCCCGACAACAGGAGGATGGTGTTGCTCACGCCGATCAGCCTCCCACACCGACCGCGCGGAACGCGACGTCGAGAGCACGCGCGTCGGGGTCGTGGACGGTCTCGAGGCCGAGCGGGCCGGGGAGCACGAAGGTGAGCCCGCCGACCGACTTCTTGTCGCGTCGCATCGACGCCAGCAACGCGTCGGGATCGGCCGGGCCGGGGACCGCCGTCGGCAGATCGAGGGCGGCGACGACGTCGCGGTGGTGGGCGACGGCCTCGGCGTCGATGCGCTCGAGCGCGCCGGCGAGCGCGCCCGCGAACACCAGGCCGACCGCGACCGCCTCGCCGTGCAGCAGCTCGTAGCCCCCCACCGATTCGAGCGCGTGCCCGAGCGTGTGCCCGAGGTTGAGCGTGGCGCGGAGGCCGGTGCGCTCCTGCGGGTCGGCGGCGACGACGTGCGCCTTGATCGCGACGGACGCGGCGACGAGCTCGGTGAGGACGTCGAGGTCGCGTGCGACGATCGCCGACGCGTGGTCGCGGACGATGGTGGCGACCCGCGCCCCATCGGGCATGAGCGCGTACTTCGCGACCTCACCGAGCCCGGCGCGGTACTCGCGCGGCGGCAGCGTCGCCAAGGTGGCGACGTCGGCGTAGACACCCAGTGGTTGGTGGAACGCGCCGACCAGGTTCTTGCCCTCGGGCAGGTTGACCGCGGTCTTGCCGCCGATGGCGGCGTCGACCTGCGCGAGCAGCGTGGTCGGCGCCTGCACGACGGCGATGCCGCGGTGGTACACGGACGCGGCGAACCCGGCGGTGTCACCCACCACGCCCCCGCCGAGCGCGACCAGCGCGTCGTCGCGCAGGAGCCCCCATCCGGCGAGGCGCGAGCACAGATCCTCGACGGTGGCGAGCGACTTGGCGTCTTCGCCCTCGCCGATGAGGAAGAGGTCGGTGGCGACGTCGGCGCCCTGGAGCGCGGCCATGAGCGCGGGCGCATGGAAGTCGGCGACCCCGGGTTGGCTCACGACCGCGACGCGTCGGCGCCCGCCGAGCAGGCCTCCCGCCTCCCCGAGCGCGCCGGCGCCCACGACGACGTCGTAGGGGGCGCCCGCGAGCGCGACGGTCACCCGTTCCACGCGCGGTACTCCTCGATCACGGCCGCGGCGACCTCGTCGACGGTGCGGCCTTCGGTGTCGACCCGCACGTGCGCGACGGCCTCGTAGGCCGGCTCGCGCAGCGATCGGAGTCGCTCGAGCGTGACGGCGCGGTCACCACCGGCGAGGAGCGGACGCTCGTGGTCATCGGCCAAACGCGAGGCCAGGGCCTCGGACGGCGCCTCGAGCCACACCACGACGCCTGTGTTGCGGAGCGACCGCCGGTTGTCGGGATCGAGCACGGTGCCGCCGCCGCACGAGATGACCAGGGGCTGCGGCGACGCGACCGCGTCCGCCACCGCCACGCGCTCGCGCACCCGGAAGCCCTGCTCGCCTTCCGCCGCCCACAGCTCGTCGAAGGGGATGCCCGCCGCGGCCACGACGAGCTCGTCGGTGTCGAGGAACGGCCGATCGAGCAGCCCGGCGCAGCGCTCCCCCACCGTCGTCTTGCCCGCACCCATCAGGCCGACGAGCACGAGATGCTTCGCGCGCGGCGCGTCGGCGGGCACGGCGCGCCTACCGCAGCGACGCGAGGTACGCGGCGTGGTTCCGCACGAACTCCTCGAGCGAGTCGCCGCCGAACTTGCGGGTCGCCTCCTCCGCGAGCACGAGTGCGGTCATGGTCTCGGCCACGACACCCGACGCGGGCACCGCGGTGACGTCGGTGCGTTCCCGGAACGAGACCGTCTCCTCCTTGGTGGTGGTGTCGACGGTCTTGAGCACCGGACGGTTCAGGGTGGCGAGGGGCTTCATCGCGACCCGCGCGACGAGCAGGCCGCCGGTGGTCATGCCGCCCTCGGTACCGCCGGCGCGGGTGGAGCCGCGGGTGTACTCGCCGGCGTCGTCGTCCCAGAGGATCTCGTCGTGCGCGTCGCTCCCGCGCCGGCCGGCGACCTCGAAGCCGTCGCCGATCTCGACGCCCTTCATGGCCTGGATGCTCATGAGCGCCTGGGCGAGGAGGCCGTCGAGCTTGCGGTCCCAGTGGACGTGCGAGCCGAGTCCGGGCGGCACCCCGTAGCCGAGCACCTCGACGACGCCACCGAGCGAGTCGCCGACCTTGGCCGCGGCCTCGACCTCGGCGATCATCATCGCCTCGGCGGCGGAGTCGAAGCAGCGCACCGGCGAGTCGTCGACCGCGGGGAGGTCGGCGGGGGTCGGGCGACGGTCGGACGCGGCCCGGGCCGCGCCCATCTGGATCACGTGGCTGATGACCTCGGTGCCGATCTCGGCGAGCAGCAGCTTGGCGAGCGTGCCGGCGGCGACCCGGGCCGCGGTCTCGCGGGCGCTGGCCCGCTCGAGCACGTTGCGGGCGTCGTCGAAGCCGTACTTCTGCATGCCGACGAGGTCGGCGTGGCCGGGGCGGGGCTGGTGCAGCGGCTTCTCGGTGGCGCCCGGCGCGGGCGACATCTCCTCCTGCCACTTCGGCCACTCGGTGTTGTGGATCACGATCGCGACGGGCGACCCGAGGGTGATGCCGTGGCGGACCCCGCCCAGGAGCTCGACGTCGTCGCGCTCGAAGCGCATGCGCGGGCCCCGACCGAAGCCGAGCCGACGCCGGGCGAGCTCGTCGCCGATCTGCTCGACGGTGACGGCCAGGCCCGCGGGGAGACCCTCGACGACCACCGTCAGCGCAGGGCCGTGGGACTCACCGGCGGTCAGGTAACGCAACACGCGGACAACCTCCGAAGGGGACGGTCCAGGATACCGGCGGGTCCTGCCGCCCCTCCGCTCATTCGCGCATCAGCGAACCGGCGTCGCACGCGCCGGGTATGGCCCCATCTGCTGACGCCGGTTCGTGGGAAGGACCCGTCAGCTGCCGCGGTACCAGTCGAGGATCGGCATCCCCACCAGCGTCGCGGTGACCGCGCCGGCAGCGAGGAAGGGGCCGAAGGGCACAGCCTGACCCCGTCCGCGCCGGCTGACGGTGATGAGGACGATGCCGATGACGGCGCCGTAGAGGAACCCGAGGAAGAGGCCGAGGACCATCTCGCCCCAGCCGACGCATCCCAGCGACAGACCGAGGGTGAACGACAGCTTCACGTCACCGAAGCCCATGCTGCGCGGCGAGACGAGGTGGAGCACGAAGAACGCCGCGAACGCGATGACCCCGGCGAGGAGCCCGCGCCCGATGGCGCCGGCGTCGTCGTCGGCGAGGAGACCGAGCGGCAGCAGCACCAGCATCGCGACCGTGAGCGGGTACACGATCCGGTTCGGCAGGAGGTACGTCTCGAGGTCGATGACGGCGAGGGCCAGCAGCGCTGCGGTGAGCACCAGGTAGGCGACGAGCGTCCACGAGTCGTCGAAGCGCGCGGCCATCCCGCCGAAGAGCGCGGCGTTGGCCACGGCGATGGTCACGCGCCGCCCGCGGGGCGACGGCGGCTCGTCGGGGGCCGGAGGTCCGAGCACGGGCTGCTTGCGCGGGACGCGCGTGATGACCGGATCGAGCAGCCACCCGGTCACCAGACCGAGCAGCGAACAGCCGACGACGAGGGCGACGGTCATGCTTCCCCGTCGAGCGGGTCCTGGGCGGCGGCGGCGCGCATCGCGGCGACGGGCGCGTCGATCCCGGTCCACAGCTCGAAGGCGAGCGCGGCCTGGTGCACGAGCATGCCGAGACCGTTGGCGGCGTGGATGCCACGGGCGCGGGCGGCGGCGAGGAACGGCGTCTCCATAGGGTGGTACACGGTGTCGACCACCAACTGGCCCGGGTTGAGACGTTCCACGGGCACCGGGCCCGATTCCCCCTGCATGCCGAGGGGGGTGGCGTTGACCACCAGCGCGAACACCCCGGGATCGATCTCTCCGAGGGTGGCGCCGTGCCCACCGGGGACGAGACCGGCGGCGGTGTCCGCGGCGTCACGACGCCGGGCGGCGACGGTCACGCGGGCGCCCGCACCGCCGAGGGCGAGCACGATGGCCCGGGCCGCCCCGCCGGCGCCGGCGACGAGCACGTCGGTGCCGGCGGGGTCGAACCCCTCGTCGCGCACCGCACGGAGGAAGCCCTCGCCGTCGGTGGACGATCCCGCGAGCCGACCGTCGTCGCGGACGGTCACCACGTTGACGGCACCGAGCGCGCCGGCGTCGGGGGTGAGCTCGTCGCACGCCCATGCGGCGTCGGCCTTGTGCGGCATGGTCACGTTGAGGCCGGCGAGGCCGAGGGCGCGGGCCGCCTTCACTGCGTCGCCGCCACGCCCCCGCGGCACCGGGAACGCGAGGTAGGCCCAGTTCAGGCCGGCCTCCCGGTACGCGGCGTTGAGCATCGCGGGCGAGCGCGAATGCGCGACCGGATCGCCGATGAGGCCGGTGATCCTGGTCTCGCCGTTCAGCGTCACTCGCCCGACACCCCGTGTGCCTTGATGTTCGCCTCGTGCTCCGCCAACGTCGTGGAGAAGTACGTCACCCCATCCTTGCCGGTCACGTAGAACAAGTAGGGGACGTTCGCGGGGGCCAGCGCGGCGCGCAGCGACTGCTCGGTGACGGTCATGATCGGGGTGGGTGGCAGCCCGGCGACGCGATAGGTGTTGTACGGCGAGTCGATCTGCTTGTCGGCGTTGCTCGGCACCGGCGGGCAGCCGCCCTTGGCGTAGCAGAGGGTGGCGTCGATCTGCAGTGCGGTCTGCTGCCGCACGCGGTTGACGATCACGGCCGCGACCTTCGGGGCGTCCTCGGCGGTCCCCGCCTCGGCCTGCACCAGTGAGGCCACCACGACCGTCTGTTGTGGGGTGAGCCCGGTCGCGGCGGTGTCGCCGAGGTTCACCGCGTCGGCGTGCTCGTCGAACTCCGACACGATGGTCTGCAGGATCTGCGCGTCGGTCTGGCCCTCGACGAAATAGGTGTCGGGCCACGTGAACCCCTCGACCGACTGCTGATCTCCCTGGTACTTCGACCTCACCTGGCCCGACTGCGCGAGCACGAGGAACGCGGCGCGGTCGTGACCGGGGAGCGCCCCGACGCGGTCGGCGATCTGCTCCAGGCGCAGGCCCGGCGGCAGCGCCAGCACCGTGTGGCCGGCCTCGGCGGCAGCGGTCGACGGCCCGCGCGCGAGCGCGTCGGACGCATCGGAGACGCCCATGCTCTCGCGCAGGGTGTACGTGCCGGCCTGGAACGAACCGCCGCCGGACACCTTCTCCCAGACCTGGAACGCGAGCGAGGAACCGATCACACCCTTCGCCTGGAGCGCGTCACCGGCCTCCTTGGTCCCCCACCCGGCCTGGATCTCGACGCGCACCGGGTCGCCGGCACCGCCCGGCGGGTGCAACTGCCAGTAGAACCAGCCACCGGCGATCAGGAACGGCAGGACCAGGACCGCGAGGACGCCGACGACCGCCCACGTGCGGCGGCGCCGCCGACGACGGCGACGTTCGGACGCCCGGCGTGCCGATCGTGACGGCGAATTCGTCGGATGCGGCGAGTTCGCGTCGGGATTGGTCGGGCTCGGCGGCCGCCGGCTCGGCCGGGATCGAGTCCGGCGGGGGCCAGGAATCGGGAGCGTCGGGGCCGCCGCCCTCGTCGGGGTCGGTCACCCGCGGGGCCGAGCGTCGAGCCACGACTGCAGGATCACCGCCGCCGCCGAGGCGTCGATGTCGTCGCGCTGGGCGGCCCGCCGCTTGTTCCGCCGGGGGTTGGCGTCTCGGAGGTTGCGCTGGGCGATCATCGTCGTGAAGCGCTCATCGTAGGTGTCGACCTCGACGCCGCCGGCGCGGGCGAGCGCCTGCAGGGCCTCGATCTCGTCGAGCGCGGCCCGGGCCGCGGGACCGAGCTTCCCGTCGAGCGAACGCGGGAGCCCCACCACGATGCGGACGGCGCCGACCTCGGCCGCGGCGGCGAGGATGGCGCGGTGGTCGTCGTCGACCGACTCGCCGCGCGCCACGGTGCCGTACGGGCTGGCCAACACCCCGGACGGATCGCTGGCGGCGAGGCCGATGCGGCGCGACCCGAGGTCGACGCCGAGGACCCGCTCGCCGCCCGGACTCACCCGCCGGCGGCGAGCACCGCCGTGTCGAGGAGCGCGAGCGCGTCGTCGATCGCGCCGACGTTCTGCCCACCACCCTGCACCGCGTCGGCGTGCTTCGCCGTGCCGCCGCCGAGCGCCTTGGCGGCGTCGCCGCGATCTCCGCCGCCGACGCGCCCGCGTCGACGCGGTCCTTGCTCACCGCCACCGCGAGCCCGGCCTTGGCGCCGTCGGCGTCGAGACCGACGAGCGCGACGACACCCGAACCGAGTGCATCGCGCGTGGCGAGGGCGAGTGTGCGCAGCTCGCCCGGCGTGAGCCCGTCGCGCCGCACGACGACCCGGCCGTCGGCCGCGGCCGCCGCGAGCGTGACGGCTTCCGCGCCCGCCTGGCGCGCCTTCTCGCCGGCGAGCTCGTCCTGCAACGACTTCACCTGCTCGAGGAGTCGCTCCACCCGATCGGGGACCTCGGCGGGCGACACCCGCAGCGTGTCGGCCAGCCCGCGCAGCTGCACCTCTTCGTCGTGGATCCGCGCCAGCGCGCCCTCGCCGGTGACCGCTTCGATGCGCCGCAGGTTGGCGCCGATCGAACCCTCACTCACGATCTTGATCGGGCCGATGAACCCGAGCGCGTGCACGTGGGTGCCGCCGCACAGCTCGATCGAGTGCTCCCCCGCTTCGAGCACGCGCACGAGGTCGCCGTACTTGTCGCCGAAGAAGGCGATGGCGCCGAGTGACTCCGCGTGCTCCTTGGTGGTCTCGTAGTGGCGGACCGGCGCGTCGCCGATGATCTCGGCGTTGGCGATCGCCTCGATGCGGTCGAGCTGGTCGCGAGTGAGCGCCTCGTGGTGGCTGAAGTCGAACCGCAGCCGGTCGGGGCCGACGAACGATCCCGCCTGCTTGACGTGCTGACCGAGCACCTCGCGCAGCGCCCAATGGAGGATGTGCGTGGCGGTGTGGTTGCGGCGGATCGCGTCGCGCCGGGCGCCGTCGATCCGGGCGACCGCCTCGTCGCCTTCTTCGACGGTGCCGTCCTCGACCACGCCCCGGTGGAGCACCAGGCCGGGCAGGCCGTACTGCGTGTCGTCGATCCGGACCCGCGCGCCACCGGACGTCACGATGGTCCCGGAGTCGCCCACCTGGCCGCCGGACTCGGCGTAGAACGGCGTGCGGTCGAGCACCACACCGAGGGCGGTGCCGGGACCGGCCTGCGCGAGGCGGTCACGGCCGCCGACCAGCGCGCGCACCTTGGCGCCCTCGGTCTCGTACTCCTGGCGCCCGGTGAAGTCGGTCGGGCCCAGCTCGTCGGCCAGCTCGCGGTAGAGCTCGAGCGGAGCGCCCTCGCCCTTGCCGCCCGCGGCCTTGTGCGCCTCCTTCGCGCGGGTGCGCTGCTCCTGCATGCGCGCGTGGAAGCCGTCGCCGTCGACCGTGCGCCCGCGCTCCCCCGCGATCTCACGGGTGAGGTCGATCGGGAAGCCGAGCGTGTCGTGGAGGAAGAACGCGTCCTCGCCGGTGACGTCGCCGCGTCCGAGCACGCCGTCGAGCAGGTCGAGGCCGCGCGCGAGCGTCTGGCGGAACCGCTCCTCCTCGCGGCTCACCACGCCGAGCACCAGGTCGTGCTGCTTCACGATCTCCGGATAGGCGCCACCCATCACCGCGACGGTCGCGTCGACCAGCGCGGGAGTGACGAGCTGCTCCGCGCCCAGCAGGAACGCGTGGCGGACGGCGCGCCGGATGATGCGCCGCAGCACGTAGCCGCGCTCCTCGTTCGACGGCACGACACCGTCGGCGACGAGGAAGGTCATCGTGCGGCCGTGCTCGGCGAGGATGCGGAGCGAGACGTCGCGCTCGGATCCCGGGAACGTGCCGTACGCGACGCCGGTCGCCGCTTCCGCGGCCGCGATGAGCGGACGCCACACGTCGATGTCCCACGAGGACGCGGTGCCCTGGAGGACGGCCAGGTTGCGCTCGAGCCCGGCGCCGGTGTCGACGCTCGGCGCCGGCAGTGGCACCAGCTCGCCGTCGGGCTTGGCGTCGTACTGCATGAAAACGAGGTTCCAGATCTCGATGTAGCGCTCGTCGTTCTCCGCCGGCCCGGTGGCGGGACCGAACTCCGGGCCGCGGTCCCAGAAGATCTCCGAGCTCGGGCCGCAGGGGCCGGTGTCGGCCATGCGCCAGAAGTTGTCGTCGCCCAGGCGCTGGATCCGCTCCGGCGGGAGGCCGACCGTGTCGCGCCAGATCGCCTCCGCCTCGTCGTCGGTGGTGTGGACGGTCACCCAGAGGCGCTCCGGGTCGAGGCCCAGCACCTCGGTGTAGAACTCCCAGGCCCACTCGATGGCCTGCGGCTTGAAGTAGTCGCCGAAGCTGAAGTTCCCGAGCATCTCGAAGAAGGTGAAGTGGCGGTCGGTACGACCGACCTCCTCGAGGTCGTTGTGCTTGCCGCCGGCGCGGACGCACTTCTGGATCGAGGTCGCGCGCGGGTACGGCGGGGTCTCGTCGCCCACGAAGTAGGGCTTGAACGGCACCATCCCCGCGTTCGTGAACAGCAGGGTGTCGTCGTGCGGGATCAGGCTCGACGACGGGACGGGCGTGTGGCCGCGTTGCACGAAGAAGTCGAGGAAGGTCGCGCGCAACTCATCGGCGGTTCGCGGCGGGGACACGGGACAAATCGTACCTTGTCCTTCTGCGCTGCCTTTCCTGGGTTGTCGCGCGCCGGGCTCGCCGTTCCGGCGGCGAGTCGCCTGCCGACGAGTCCGCCGTGCGCCCTTGCTTCGACCGAGCCCCGGCACGCCTCCTTCGTCGGCGTGGCTCTTCGAGCTGGGTCTCGGTCGACGGGCGCAACTCGGCGCACTCGCCCAGTCGGCTCGCCGCCTGTTTGGTTGCGTGCCTTCGGTCAGTTCTGCCGGTGTTCGTGGGTGATCTCGACGGTCACCATGTCGTCGTCACCGACGCTTCGCAGCTTGGGGCGGGTGGCGCGGAGCTCGTCTTCCTTGTCCTTGGCGGCTTGCTTGCCGTCGTCGAGGGCGGCGGAGACCTGGTCCTTGAGGGTGGAGGCCTTGCCGGTGATCGTGGTGGTGACGCGCTCGACGAGGGCGGGGGCCTTGTAGCGGTCGAGCTGCTGGCGGGCCTTGCGGGCAGCGACGACGGTGGTGCCGACGCCGATGGTGAAGCCGACACCGAGCCAGGTGGCGCGCTTGAACATCTAGGAGGCCTTCCGTCCGTCGCGTCTGGCGGGCTTGGCCGGCTTGTCGCCCTTGAGGCGCTGCACCGCGCGGCGGGTGCCGGTCCCGACGGCGAGCGCCTTGACCACCGGGTTGGTGAAGGTCCGGTAGGCGAGATCGGACGCGGCGTCGACCCGGTCGCCGACGCGTTCCGCGCCGGACACGATCGCGTCGACGCGGTCGAGCTCGAAGTCGGCGGAGCGGACGACGGCGCGGAGCTCTGCGAGCGCGGGCTCGGCCTCGGCGCGGAAGTCGAGCGCGGCGCGGCGGAGGTCCTTGGCGGCGCGGTCGAGGCGCACGATCATCACGATCAGCACCACCAGCAGCACGAGGCACACCTGCGCGGCGAACACCGCTGCCCATTCACTCCCGCTCATGCGCTCATGCTTCCGGTTGCCGTCCCCTCCGGTCGACGTCACCACCGCGCCCGGTCGGCTGCCAGTACCGGTCCACGCGGTCGTCCGGACGGTACTGCTGCTCCACCCATCCGTCGGGCTCGTCGTGCGGGTACACGTATCCGTCGCCGTGCCCGAGCTTCGCCGCCCCAGCGTAATGGGCGTCCCGCAGGTGCGGCGGGACCGCGCCCGCGGGCTGGTCGCGCACGTCCTGCATCGCCGCGCCCAACGCGGTGGTGACCGAGTTCGACTTGGGCGCGTTGGCCAGGTAGGTCACCGCGTGGGCGAGGTTGAGCTGCGCCTCGGGCATGCCCACGAACTCGACCGCGCGCGCCGCGGCGTCGGCCATCACGAGCCCGTTGGGGTCCGCCATGCCGATGTCTTCCGACGCCAGGATCACGAGCCGCCGCGCGATGAGGCGCGGGTCCTCACCCGCGGTGAGCATGCGAGCGAGCCAGTACAGACCGGCGTCGACATCGGACCCGCGGATGCTCTTGATGAACGCCGAGAGCACGTCGTAGTGCTCGTCGTCGCCGTAGCGCAGCGCCCGCAGCGCCAGCGCAGCCTCGGTGTCGGCCAGCGTGATCGACTTCCGGCCCGACTCCGCCGCGAGTGCGGCCGCCACCTCGAGCGACGTCAACGCGTGACGGGCGTCGCCCTCGGCCCGATCGGCGAGATGGCCGAGGGCGTCGTCGTCGATCTCGAGGTGTTCCTCGCCCAGGCCGCGCGACTCGTCGGTGAGCGCCCGCAGGAGCAGTGCACGCAGATCGTCGACGCTCAGGGACTCGAGCCGGAACAACGTGGAGCGCGAGAGGAGCGGGCCGGTGAGCGAGAAGAACGGGTTCTCGGTGGTGGCACCGATGAGCACGAGGAGGCCCTCCTCCACGTGCGGGAGGAGCGCGTCCTGCTGCGTGCGGTTGAAGCGGTGCACCTCGTCGAGGAAGAGGATCGTGCCCCGGCCCTGCTCGCCGATGCGCGCCCGAGCCCGCTCCGCGACCTCGCGCACGTCCTTGACCCCGGCGGTGACGGCTGAGAGCGGCTCGAACGCCTTGCTGGTCGCGCCGGCGACCAACCGTGCGATCGTGGTCTTGCCGGTGCCGGGCGGCCCCCAGAGCACCACCGACGACAGACGGTCGGCCTCGATCAGGACCCGCAGGGGACGACCGGGGCCGAGCAGCTGCTCCTGGCCGAACACCTCGTCGAGGCTGCGGGGCCGCAGACGGGCGGCGAGCGGCGCCCGACGTTCCAGCCGTTCCGTGACCGCGGCACTGAAGAGGTCGTCGGCCACCCGCCGATCGTAGGACGCCGTCGTGCGAGGGCCTCGGAGCCCGGGTCTCCCGCCACCCCGAGTGACCGGCGCCCGTGATTCCCACCCCGGGTGGCCGGGCAGCCGCCGCGCTTCGTGAGTTTTTTCCAACGGGGTGTCAACCTTCCGAGCCCCTCGGGCGTATTCTTCCCGTGGCAGTGACACTGGAAGCCGAGCGACGCCAGCCCGTGCAAGGCGGTCGCGGCGGTCGATTCGAGGGGAAGGTCGAGCGGATCGACGAGTCCGACGCCACATCCGTCCCGTCGGTCGCGATCGATCTCGTGTTCGAAGAGGCCTTCGACGACCTCTACACCCGCGCCTACGGAGTCGCCTTCCAGCTGCTCGGACGCCGCAGCGAGGCGGAAGACGTGGCCCAGGAGACCCTGGCCCGTGCCTTCGTCCGGTGGCGCAAGATCCGTTCCTACGCCGAGGCGTGGGTCGTACGGGTCGCCGGGAACCTCGCGGTCGACGTCTGGCGGCGACTCCGCCGGGTCGACACCAATGCCGCCACGGAACGTCGCGGTGCGACCGCACCGGGCCCCAACGAGCAACGCATCGACCTGCACCGGGCCCTCGACAAGCTGTCGGGCCGCCGAGCGCGACGTCCTGATCCTGCGCTTCCTCGCCGACCTCCCCGAGGCCGACGTGGCGAAGGCGCTGGGCTGCTCGGTGGGTTCGGTGAAGCAGCACGCCAGCCGCGGACTCGCCACCCTCAGATCCACGATGGCCAGCGACGACGCCGGCGACACCCAGGAGCACTGATGCCGCACCTCACCGATTCCGACCTGCGCGACCCGTCGCCCCCCGTTCCGGGCGACGCCGAGCGCACTGCAGTCGCCGCCCGCGCCCAGCAGTTGGGCCGCAGGCGTCGCATGATGCAGGGCGCGGGCGCGCTCGGCATGGTCGCCGCCGTAGCCGTGGGCGTGGCCGCGCTCACGGCCGGCGGCGCCTCTGGCCCCGGCGCCGGGACCAACCGCATCGAGGCGGCCAGCTCGCCCGCGACCACCGACACCACCGACGCGGTCGTCACCACCACCGTGCCCGCCCCGGTCACCACGGTGCCCGCACCCCCGGCCCCCGCCCCGGCCGAGGGCAACGCGGCGGTGTCCGAGGCACCCGTCCCGGAGCCGACGGTCGACACCACCCCCGCTCCCGTCGAGCCCGCGCCGACCGCCTTCAGCGTGTCGGGGACGGTGGGCAACATCCCCGAGGGCGCGGTCCTCACCGTGACCCTCCGCGGCGGCGCAGGCACGTTCTCCGGGACCGCCGACGCCGGCGGGTACTTCTCGATCGTCGGCGTGCCCGGCGGCGAGTACCAGGCCAGCTACGTCTGGGTGGCGGTCGACGGCACCGCATCGCAGGTCATGAAGCTGGGTACTTACCTGATCGACCACAACTTCGACAACCTCAACTTCGTCCTGCAGTAGCCCGCAGCGTGGGGTCGGCCAACCCGAACCCGACGGATCGCCCCGCCCCGCCGTAGCCGCCCCCGCCCTGCGCTACGGCTTCGGGCGGGGCGTTCGCGTCCGCGTCCGCTTCCCAACCGGCGTCACCAGCGTGGGGTATGACCCCGTTTGCCGACGCCGGTTCGCTACTTCTTGGGCTTGGGGAGCACCGACAGGCCGAGCTCCTTGAGCTGGGCCGGGTCGATGGCGGTGGGCGCGCCGGTGAGCGGGTCGGCACCCGATTGCGTCTTCGGGAACGCGATGACCTCGCGGATGTTGTCCTCACCGGCGAGGATGGCGGTGAGGCGGTCGATCCCGAACGCGAACCCCGCGTGCGGCGGCGCGCCGTAGCGGAACGCGTCGAGCAGGAACCCGAAGCGCGACTGCGCCTCCTCCTCCGAGATCCCGAGCAGCGTGAAGATCCGCTGCTGGATGTCGGGACGGTGGATCCGGACGCTGCCCGAACCGAGCTCCCACCCGTTGAGCACGAGGTCGTACGCCAACGAACGCACACCGAGCAGATCCTCGCCGGTGCCGTGCTCGAGGATGTGCATGTCGTCGGGGTGGGGCATGGTGAACGGGTGGTGCGCGGGGATCGGGCGGCCGTCGTCGTCGAGCGCCTCGAAGAGGGGGAAGTCGACGACCCAGAGGAACTGGAGCCCGCCCTCGTGCACCGGTGGGCGGCCCAGCTCCACCCGCAACGTGCCGAGCACGTGGTCGACCAGCCGGCGCGGCCCCGCGGCCACGAGCAGCAGGTCGCCCGGTTCGGCGCCGAGCGCGTCGACGATGCCGAGCTGCTCGGCCTCCGACAGGAACTTGAGCACCTGGCACTCGAGCGCGCCGCCCTCGACGACGCGCATCCACACCAGCCCGCCGGCGCCGAGCTGCTTGGCCCGGTCGACCAGCTTGTCGACCTGCGCCCGCGACATCCCGCCCTCGCCCGGCAGCCGGAAGCCCTTCACCGCGTCGGCCTGGAAGGCCCGGAACTCGGTGGCCGCGAACACCTCGCCCAGGTCGGCGAGCTCGAGGCCGAAGCGCACATCGGGCTTGTCGGAGCCGTACCGCTCCTGCGCCTGGTGCCAGGTCATGCGCGACACCGGACCCGGCCGGGCACCGGTGACCGCTTCGGCGGCGTCGAGCACCGCCTCCCCGATCACCGCCATCACGTCCTCGGCGTCGGCGAAGCTCATCTCCGCGTCGAGCTGCATGAACTCGAATTGCCGGTCGGCCCGCAGGTCCTCGTCGCGCAGGCAGCGGGCGATCTGGTAGTAGCGGTCGAGGCCCCCGACCATCAGGAGCTGCTTGAAGAGCTGGGGGCTCTGCGGTAGCGCGTAGAACTCCCCCGGCGACAGCCGCGACGGCACCACGAAGTCGCGCGCACCCTCGGGGGTCGACGCGATGAGCATCGGCGTCTCCACCTCGGTGAAGCCCTGGGCGTCGAGCGAGCGGTGGAGCGCCGCGTTCACCTGCGCGCGCACCCGGAGGTTGCGCTGGAGGCGCGGGCGGCGGAGGTCGACATAGCGGTGGCGCAGCCGCAGCATCTCGTCGGACTCGACGCGATCGTCGACGGGAAAGGGCGGCGTGTCGGACTCGTTGAGCACCTCGAGGACCGTCGCCGCGACCTCGATCTCGCCGGTCGGCAGCGTGTCGTTCACGGTGCCCTCGGGCCGGTGGCGGACGGTCCCGACGACCCGCACGACGTACTCGTTGCGCACGCGGTGCACGTCGGTGCCGACGGGCTGATCGGGGTCGACGACGACCTGCACGATGCCGGCGACGTCGCGCACGTCGAGGAACACCACGCCGCCGTGGTCGCGGCGGCCGTCGACCCACCCGCACACCGCGACTTCGCGGTCGATGTCGGTGCTCCGGAGATCGCCGGCGCGATCGGTACGCATCATCGCTGGGTGTCCGCCTCGTTCTCGGGCTCGTGGTGAGGCTCGCTCTCGGGACTGGCCTCGCGTTCGTTCCTGCAACCATCCGGCGACCAGCTGTCGAGGCACCTCGACCTGGTCGCTCGTCTCCATGTCCTTCACGCTCACCGCGCCGTGCTCGGCCTCGCGCTCACCGAGGATCACGGTGAAGCGGGCGCCCGACCTGCCGGCCGCCTTCAGCTGCGCCTTGAGGGAACGGCCGCTGTAGGTGCGCTCGGCGCGCATGCCGTCCTCCCGCAGCTCGGTGACGAGCAGCGTCACCTCGGTGGCGTTGTCCATGTTGTCGGCCACGAACACGTCGGCGACGGGCACGTCGCCGGGCACGACCCCCTCCGCCGCGCACGCGATCAGCACCCGTTCGATGCCGATCCCGAACCCGATGCCCGGCGTGGGCTTGCCGCCCATCTGCTCGACCAGCTTGTCGTAGCGGCCGCCGCCGCCGATGCCGTTCTGCGCGGCGTCGAGGGCCCGGCTGCTGAACTCGAACGTGGTGCTCGTGTAGTAGTCGAGCCCGCGGACGAGCCGGGGGTTGATCTCGTGCTCGATGCCCAGCCGGTCGAGCCCGTGCTGCACCGCCTCGAAGTGCGTCCGGGCGTGGTCGCCCAGCGACTCGGTGATCTGCGGCGTGTGTTCGATGACGTCCTGCCAGTCGGGATCCTTCGAGTCCAGCACCCGCAGGGGGTTGGCCTCCACGCGCTCCCGGAAGACGTCGCCCAGGGCGGCGCCGTGGTCGAGCAGGTACCCGCGCAGGCTCTCGACGTACCCGGCGCGGTCGGCGTCGTCGCCCATCGAGTTGATGCTGAGCGTGAAGTCGCGCAGCCCGAGGGCGCCGTAGAAGCCGTGTGCAAGCGCGATCACCTCGACGTCGAGCTGGGGGTCGTCGACGCCCAGGGCCTCGGCGCCCACCTGCCAGTGCTGGCGGTTGCGGCCCTTCTGCGGCCGCTCGTAGCGGAAGTGCGGCGCGACGTACCAGACCTTCCACGGGATCACGGGTCCGTGCTGGGCGAACGCCCTCGCGACCCCGGCGGTGCCCTCGGGACGCAGCGCGATGCGCCGGCCGCCCTTGTCCTCGAAGTCGTACATCTCCTTGCGCACGACGTCGGTGGATTCCCCCACTCGCTGGAAGACCTCGAGGTGCTCGAAGATCGGCGTGATCACCAGGTCGAAGCCGTAACGCCCGGCCCGCGCGGCGAAGTTGGTGACGACTGCGGTCCACTGCGCCGACTCGGGGGGCAGGACGTCGTGGGTGCCGACGGGCGCGCGGTAGCGCGATCGGTCGTCGGTGGGTTCGGGCACCGTGGCATGGTACCGGCGACCTCACCAATCGGTCGGCTGGTAATCCTTCAGGAACTGCCCGTAGACGTGCTCGCCGGTGTTGAACCCGGTGATGATCGGATCGACGATGCGGGCGGCGCCGTCGACGATGTCGAGCGGCGGGTGGAATCGGTGCTCCGCGGTCTTGCGCTCGGCGATGTCGACGGGATCCTCGTCGCTCACCCATCCGGTGTCGACGCTGTTCATGTGGATGCCGTCGGCGTGGTACTCGGCGGCGCTGGTGCGCGTCATCATGTTGAGCGCCGCCTTCGCCATGTTCGTGTGCGGGTGCTTCGTCGTCTTGAAGCGGCGGTAGAACTGCCCTTCGACGGCGGACACGTTCACCACGTGCTTGTCGCGCTCGGGCGACCGGAGCATGAGCGGCTTGAGGCGCGCGTTCAGCACGAACGGGGCCACTGCGTTGACCAGCTGGGTCTCGAGCAGCTCGACGGTCGGGACCTCGGCGAGCATCAGCCGCCACGAGTTCCGCTCGCGCAGGTCGACCTGCTGCAGGTCCTGGTCGAGACGGCCCTCGGGGAACAGGGCGTGCTGCGGATGCGCCTCGCCGGGCAGGAGCGCGCGCTGCGAGAGCGCGGCGCCGGTGACGCCCGATTGCTCGGCGTACTCACCGAGGAGCTCGCGCACGGGTGCGGGCATCGCGTCGAGCGACGCGGTCTCGTCCGCCATCATGTGCCGGTAGAACGCCGGGGGCCGGCGCACGGTCTGGCAGGCGTTGTTCACCACGAAGTCCAGCCGGTCGAGGGTGGCGTCGAGGTGCCGGCACAGGGCCTCCACACTCGGCGTGTACCGCAGGTCGAGCCCGAACACCTGGAGCCGGTCAGCCCAGTCGTCGAAGTCGGGTTCCCGCGCGTAGCGGAGCGCGGCATCGCGCGGGAAGCGGCTGGTGACGACGAGGGTCGCCCCCGACCGCAGCAGCTTGATGCCCGCCTGGTAGCCGATCTTGACCCGGCCCCCGGTGAGGAGGGCGACGCGGCCGTGCAGGTCGGCCGACTCGGTGCGCTTGGCGTGGTTCAACTCGGCGCACGGCGGGCACAGCTGGTCGTAGAAGTGGTGGACGAGGCGGAACTGCTGCTTGCACACGTAGCAGTGCCGCGTCTCCCGCAACCGCCGCTCGCCGTCGTCGCGCTCGCCGTCACCGGGGAGATCGTCGGGCGCGAACGCCTCGGGCGGGAACACGTTGGGCGTGGTGAAGACCGGCTTCGCCCGCAGCGTGCGGATGCCGGTGCCGGCGAGCACCGCTTCGTCTCGTGCGAGCGTCTCGGAGCGCTGCCGACGTTGGCGCGCCTTGCTGCGCCGTCGGCGTTCGTCGACGTCGGGGCAGAACACGTCGCCGGCGGCGTTCACGAACCGGATGCGTTCGTGCTCCGGCATCACCTCGAGCACCGAGGGATCGGCGACGACGCATTCCAACAACTCCGTCGCGCGACGAATCCGCGCCCGGAACTCCTCCGAATCGGCCATGCGACGCTGTGCCGTTACGCCTCGGCCTTGGCGTGGCCCGGGAGTACGCGGTACGCGGCGTACACGCTGTCGACGCGCTTGACCGCCCAGAGGATCGACTCGAGGTGGTTGGGGTCGGCGAGCTCGAAGTCGAAGCGGAACTTCGCCACCCGCTCGTTCGACGTCTGCGACGTGCACGACAGGATGTTGACGTGGTACTCGGAGAGCACCTGGGCGACGTCGCGCAGGAGCTTCGAACGGTCGAGCGCCTCGACCTCGACCGAGACCACGAACGTGGCCGGCTGGTCGTGGTCCCACTCGACCTCGATGACCCGCTCGGCGTGGTTGACGAGACCGGCGGCGTTGGCACAGTCGGTGCGGTGCACCGACACGCCGCGGCCCCGGGTGACGAACCCCATGATCTCGTCGCCGGGCACCGGGGTGCAGCACCGCGACAGCCGCACCATCACGTCGTCGAGTCCCTCGACGTGGACGCCCGTCGCCCGCCGCGCGGACGACCGCCGCGCCCGCTCGGGGGTCGCGCCATCGTGATCGGCAGCTGCTCGTCGCCGCTGCGCAGCTCCTTCTGCAGCCGCTGCACCACGGCCTTGGCCGACACGTGGTTCTCGCCGATGGCGGCGTGGAGCGCCTCGACATCGGCGTAGTGCATGGCGACCGCGACGTCCTGGAGCGAGGTCGACGACGCCAGCTTCTGGACCGGCAGGCCCTCCTTGCGGATCGCCTTGGCCAGCTCCTCGCGCCCGGTGTCGACGGCGTCGACCCGCCGTTCGCGCGAGAACCACTGCCGGATCTTCGTCTTCGCCTTCGGCGTGTGCACGAACTGCAGCCAGTCGCGGCTCGGGCCCGCGCCCTCGACCTTGCTGGTGAAGATCTCGACGGTGTCGCCCGACGCCAGCCCCGAGTCGAGTGGCACCAGCCGCCCGTTGACGCGTGCGCCGATGCACCGGTGGCCGACGTCGGTGTGGATCGCGTACGCGAAGTCGACCGGGGTGGCGCCCGCGGCCAGCGTGATGACCTTGCCCTTGGGCGTGAAGACGAAGACCTCGTCGTACTCGAGGTCGATCTTCAGCGCCTCCATGAACTCGCCGGGGTCGGAGGTCTCCTGCTGCCAGTCGACCATGCGCTGGAGCCAGAGGAGATCCTCGGCCGGCTCCCGCTCCTTGTAACCCCAGTGCGCGGCGACACCGAACTCGGCGCGCCGGTGCATCTCCTGCGTGCGGATCTGCACCTCGACCGCCTTGCCCGACGGCCCGACCACCGTCGTGTGCAACGACTGGTAGAGGTTGAACTTGGGCATCGCGATGTAGTCCTTGAACCGGCCCTGGACCGGCTTCCAGATCGCGTGGATCGAACCGAGCGCGGCGTAGCAGTCCTTCACCGACTCGACGACGACCCGCACGCCGACCAGATCCTGCACGTCGTCGAACTGCTTGCCGCGCGTGATCATCTTCTCGTAGATCGACCAGTAGTGCTTCGGACGCCCGGTGACCTCGGCGTCGATGTGCAGCTCGTCGAGCCGGGCGCGCATGTCGGTGAGGACCGTCTGCAGGAACTCCTCGCGCTCGGGCGCCTGGGTGGCGACCATCTGCTCGATCTCGGCGTACCGCAGCGGGTAGAGCACCGCAAACGACGTGTCCTCGAGCTGCCACTTCATGTCGGCGATGCCGAGGCGGTGCGCGAGCGGTGCGTAGATGTCGAGGGTCTCCTGCGCGATGCGCCGCTGCTTGAACTCGGGCAACGACGCGATCGTGCGCATGTTGTGCAGCCGGTCGGCGAGCTTGATGAGCAGGACCCGGATGTCCTTCGCCATCGCCACCAGCATCTTGCGCAACGTGGCCGACTGCTGCGCCTCCTTGGAGTCGAACTGGAGACGGTCGAGCTTGGTGACGCCGTCGACGATGGTGGCGACGTCGGGCCCGAGCTCGCGCTCGATGTCGGCCGTGGTGACGGTGGTGTCCTCCACCGCGTCGTGGAGCAGGGCGGCGGCGATGGTCACGTCGTCGAGGCCGAGATCGGCCAGCACCAGGGCAACGCCGACCGGGTGGGTGATGTAGGGCTCCCCGGAGCGGCGGACCTGCTCCCGGTGGGCGTCGCGGGCGATGTCGAAGGCGTGCTCGATCATCGTGGTGTCGCCGCGGCGATGGCGCTCGAGGTAGGCGTTGACCAGCGGGGCCAGCTCGGCGTCGACCGTGTGGGAGCGGCGCCAGGGCAGCACGGAACGGCGGTCGGTGCGGACTTCGACGCGGGGGCCGCTGCCGGACAGATCCGTCGTGCTCATCTGCACAACAACCCTACCGGCGCCGGAGGTGTTCCCCGGGCCGTTGCCAGGCGGCGGTCATGCGGGGCAGTCCACGCGGCGTGCCCTCTTCACCGATCCAGGCCGGCCTGCCGCCGCGCCCGGCTGTACACCTCACGAATGCGCCGGGTGGAACGGAAGATGTGGGTGGCCTCGATCGCGTCGACGTACGCCGACAACCGCGATGCCGCGCCCATGGCGAGCGTGGCACGTACCTGCGCCGCGGTGAGGTCGTCCCGGAGGTTCGCGACCAGCTCGTCGGCATGCTCGGCGCGATCCGACGTGGCGCGACACCGACGGGCCAGAGCATGCAGCTCCGAGGCGTAGCGCACCCGCGCCTCGGCGGCCACGGACTCCAGCTGGAGGACGTGGCCCTGACTTTCGGCGAGCTCGAGCCGTAGCCGGGACAGCTCCTCCCCGACCTCCAGCCGCTCGGCGGCGATGGTTGTCTCCAGGCTGAGGGCATGCTCCTGCGCGCGCTCGACCTCCAGCACATCCTGGTGGCGCACGAAGTCGTCCAGCACGTTCGCGGGCGCGGCAAGCGACGCCGCGAGCTCGTCTTCTCGGTCAGCGGCATAGAACCGATTGAGCCCGTCGAACAACACGAACCGGTAGCCGTGGTCCAACAGGATGTGCTCCCACTTGTCCTGCGCCGCTACGCGCGTGATTGGGCTCCGTGGCCTCGACCACCACCACACGGGGCCGGAAGCACTCCCAGTTCGCACCCGCAAGCACCTCGTGCTCGAAGCCCTCGACGTCGACCTTGAGGAAGTCGACGACAGCCGGGGCGTACTGGTCGACGATCTCGGCGAGGGTCCGCACCTCCACCTCGACCGGCTCCGGCACATCGAGCTCGCGCAGGTAGTGCCGCTCGGCGATCGCGGGAACGAGGGTCGAGAGTCCCGAGTGCCCGGCCGGCCCCGGATACAGCTTGGCGAAGCCCGCGCGCTGGCCCACCGCACACTGAAGCTGGATGTCGCGGGGCCGTTGCTCGACGAGAAGCTCGTACTGGTCGGTGCTCGGTTCGATGTTGATGCCGGTCCACCCGCGCAGCGAGAACGTGTGCGTCACCGAGTCGGCAACAGGGTCGCCGGCTCCGACGTCGACCCAGAACCCCGGCTGGTCGTCGGGCGCGAACGCTCGTGCGAGCACGACGTCCTCACCGTTCTGCGCGTAAGAGACGAACGGCTCGTGCATCAGAAGATCCTCGTCTGTGTCACGTCCTGGTACCGCTGCACCAACCACTCGGCGCCGGCACCGTGCGCGGCAAGTGGTGTCAGATCGTCGCGACCACGGCCACCGAGTCGCGTCGCGAGGTCCGGCTGCTCGAAGAGGGCGCGCATGGACGAGGCGGCCGCATGCCGATCGGGCTCCGCCCAGAGCGCATCCGCCGGATACGGCGCGGCGTCGGGGCCGACGTCTCGCAGCTCGTACGGAACGAGCACCGAGTTGTCGTCGGTCATGAACTCGAGATTGCCGGACCATCCCGTCGCGATGGCAGGAATTCCCGCGCTCATCGCCGACGCGATGGTGAGACCCAGCCCCTCGGCGCGATGCAGCGAGACATAGCAATCGATCAATTGGAAGAACGCGCGGCATCTCGAACGAGCTGAAGAAGCCGTCGATGAACAGGATGTCATCGCGGCCTGCGGCAGCCTCGCGGAGGCGCGCGGCCGCTTCGGGCCAGAGCTCGGCGTGAATCGTCTTCAGGACGAGCACGGCGCCGTCGTCGGGACCGAACGCCGCGGTAGGCCTCGACGAGGCCGTCCGGGTTCTTGCGCTCGAACACGCTCGCGTAGTCGAAGACGAACCCGAAGAGGAAGCGGTCCAGCGGCAGCCCGAGGTCCTCGCGGGACATCGACGTCGCGACCGTGGGCGTGAGGGCTAGAGGGTGTTTGACCACGGGTCGATCCGCGCACGCTTCCAGGGCCTCGCGGACGAAGTCACTCGCGCACCAGACCTCGTCGACCAGCTCGAAGGCCCGTTGCATCGGCTCCGGGAAGATGCCGACCTCCCAGTACCACACGCCGACCCGCCGGCGATCCCGATGCGGTGCCATCTGCGGATCGGACCAGATGTGAACCAGGGCGTCGGCGTTCAGCATGAGGACACTGAGTTCGAACGGTGCACCTTCCAGCGTGGTGACGGACCGCGCGCCGTGGCGATGGTTGTCCACGTAGACGGTCGTGCTCGCCACCGGCACCCCCGAACCGCGGATCAGGCGGGACATGACGCGAGACGCCGAGGCCACACCGAATTCCCCGGCCAGGTACCCGACCAGGTTGACTCCCGGCTCGACGCCTCGGAAGGGCTGGCCGCGGAAGGCCGCGGGCGTCGATGCGATGTACCCCACGTCCGCCGCGGACCAGTGCTGGAGCCCGCAACCGGACTCGCCCAACGGGTCCGGGAACACGAGCTGGAGGTCGGGGCGCGCCTTCCAGCGCTCGTACAGATAGCGAGAGACGTCGGATCGCGACACCGGCTCGTTGCACCAGTCGCAGAAGTCGACCCCGCCGCTCGAGTCGAACGCATGCGGCGGGTAGCGGCCTCCGCTTCGATCCGCCGCGCCGACCGCCGCCCAGTACATGCGTCGAGCGACCGGATCGAGGCGGACGCCGCTCGCCGTCCGATCCCATCGATACGGCGGGCCCGCGCGCTCGACCATCACCGCGCGCCCGAGCGATCCGGGCGCAACGCTCCCGCAACATTCTCATGAGCGCAGGCTGTTGGTCGACGCGGACCCTGAGTTGGCCACGGAGGTGCTGCGTGAGCACGAACGGCTCACGGTCGTCATGCCCGCTGAAGTGGAAGAACCTCAAGGGTTCTCCATTCACCGACCAGCCGCCGTCGGGTGACACGTCGAGCTCGCGGCTCGTGGAGATTCCAGTACGCGACGTTGCAGCCCACGTCGCGGCAGATGACATGTGGGAACAAGGATGGCACCGCGTCGACCCAGCGCTGATCCGTGAAGTACCCCCGTGCGTGGTCGATGATCGCGAGGCGCCGCGCCCGCTCGTCCCAGTAGTCCAGGAAATCGGCCGCCTCGGCGCTCACCGCCACGAAGCCGAGGTTGAACTGGCCGCTCAGGAAGATCGTCTCCTCCGCGATCTCGAGGCCGTCGCGGGGAATGGGTGACATCACGTGGGGAGTCAGGACGATGCCGTGCTCTCGTGCGTCCTGGAACAGATGCGACAGCGACGCGAACACCTCGATGTCCGGGTCGAGGTACATGACGGTGTCCGAGTCGTCGAGCAGCCGCCGGAGGAGCGCCGGCTTCAGCGCGGTGGCCAACTCGGTGATCGAGTAGTAGGTCGCCATCCGCCCGAACTCGGCCACGCCCAGCGCGAGATCTGCGGGCGTGAGGACCTCGAACGGAAGGTCGCGAAGCTCGTCGTCGGGCTGGGCGTCGATGAGGAGCACCGAGAGCGGCACCTCCGGATGGTGCTGCGCGCACGACTTGGCAAGCAGCTGCACCGAGGGGAGGTAGTTGCGCGCTGGCGATCGTGCAGAAGCGGGCTTCTTCTCTCACCGTGCCACTCCGATGTGCCATCTCGACCGATCGGGAAGCATGCTCGCGGATATCCGGATGGCTGGTGTTCACCCTGCGGTCGTCAACGACGCTTCCTGCCCCGCTGCTGTCGGCCTTTGGGGTTGGCGGACCCGCGCGACGGATTCATGGCGGGCTGCGGCCGCGGCGCCTCGGTGGCCGGGACGGGCGGCGCCGCGATGTCGTCGTCGGCGGGGTCGACGTCCTCGCCGTCGACGGGCACGTCGACCGGAGCGCTGGCGACGACCGGTGCGACCGGGGCGACGATCTTCGCCTTGGCGAGATCGGTTGCCGCACGGTCCCGCAGCGAGCGGTACTTGGGCTCGCGTTCCTTGAGCCAGGCGAGGATCGGCGTGGCCACGAAGATCGACGAGTACGCGCCGGTGATGAGGCCGACGAAGAGCGCCAGCGCGAAGTCGCGCGAGCGCCAGCCCGCCGAACACGTAGGTACCGACGAACAGCAACGACGCCACCGGGAGCAGCGCCACGATCGAAGTGTTGATCGAGCGCATCAGCACCTGGTTGAGCGACCGGTTCACCATCGTCGAATAGGTGTCGCCCCGCACGGTGCCGAGACGCGCCTGATTGTCCTTCACCTTGTCGAACACGACCACGGTGTCGTACAGGGAGAAGCCGAGGATGGTCAGGAAGGCGACGACCGTCGCCGGGGTCACCTCGAATTGCAGGACCGCGTACACACCGACCGTGATGATGATGTCGTGCACGACGGCGACGATCGCGGCGACGGCCATGCGCCACTCGAACCGGAACGTCAGGTACGCCGCGATCACCAGGAAGAACACGAGCAGCGCGGTGAGCGCCTTGCTGCTGACCTTCTCGCCCCAGGTCGGCCCCACGTTGGTGAGGCTGACCTGAGCCTCGGGAATCCCCGCGTACTCGGCGAGCGCGGCGCTGACCTTCGCCTGATTCGCCCGGCTGAGATCCTCCGACTGCACCCGCACCGACTTGTCGCCGACGATGAGCACCTTGGCATCGGCGAGACCGACCGGATCGAGCGCGTCGCGGACCTCGCTCACCGCCGCCGAGCCCCGCCCGCTCGCGACCGTGAACTGCCACTGCGTGCCACCCTCGAAGTCGATGCCGAGGTTGAGGCCGTTGATCGTGAACGCGACCACCGAGATCAGGATGAGCGAGCCCGAGAGCAGCGCCCAGCGCCACGAGCGCTCGATGAACTGGAAGTGGGTGCGCTCGTGGTAGAGGTCGGCCCACGTGTGCCGCCGCCGCTTGGCGGGCGCGGGCGCGGGTGGGGCGGTGGTGGTGCTCACGTGGTCACCCCCGCGGGTGCGTCGAGGCCGGCGGCGATGCCGACGCCCTTCATGGCCACCAGGTGCGGGCGCCGCGCCATGAGCGACACCAGCGGGTGCATGAAGAAGTACGCCACGAAGAGGTCGAGGATGGTCGAGATCCCGAGGAACAGCGCGAAGCCCCGCACCGAGCCGATGGCGAGGATGTAGAGCACGGCGGCGCCGATCAGCGACACGAGGTCGGCGGCGAGGATGGTGCGGAACGAGCGGGTGAACGACCGGTCGACGCACGAGCGGACGCTCGCCCCCGCGCGCACTTCGTCCTTCATGCGTTCGTAGTACACGACGTAGGAGTCGACGGTCACGCCGACCGACACGATGATGCCGGTGACGCCGGCCAGGCTGAGCACGATCGTCAGCCCGAAGAACTCGGGCAGGATCCACGCGACGAGCGAGTAGAGCGCCATCCCGCTGAGGATGATGCCGGCGATCACCACGAGCCCGAGCAACCGGTAGAACACGAGCATGTAGAGGGCGACGAGGGCGAGGCCGATGATGCCGGCGAGGATGCCCGCGTGCAGCTGGTCGTTGCCGAGCGTCGGCGACACGTTCTCGACGTTGACCTGCTTCAAGACCACCGGCAGCGCACCGAACTTGATGAGGTCGGCGAGGTTGCCGGCCTCCCCCTCGTCGAAGTCGCCGGAGATGACCGCGGTCCCGCCGAACGACGTGAAGGTGGTCTGCCCGGGCAGGATCTGCGGGGCCGACTGCACCAGGCCGTCGAGCACGATCGCCACCTGCTTGTGGAACTGCTGCTGCGCGAGGGCGTCCCATTTGGTGCTGCCCGCGTCGGTGAGATCGACCTTGACCGTCCAGCCGTCGCCGGGCAGGAACTCCTTCTTGGCCGTGCTCACGGTCCCCTTGCCCGTGAGCGCAGCCTTGCCCAGGTAGTAGCGCGAGGCGTTGCGCCCGCCGGGCTTGTCGGGCAGGACGACGCAGGCGTCGCGCTTGTCGTTCGCGCGCGTCGTGGTGGGGATCTCGGTGAGGGTGGCGACGGTGGCGTCGTCGCACGACGCGATGGCGGCCTTCGCCCCGGCCTCGTCGGGCGGAGGCGTGGTCGTCGTGGTGGTCGCGCCCGCCTCGGTGGTCGTGGTCGTGCTCGACGCCACCTCCTGGGCGGCCACCGACGGCACCTGGGTGAGCACCGGCCGGAAGCGCAGCTCGGCGGTCTTGCCCACCAGTGCGATCGCCTTGTCGCGATCCTTCACGCCGGGGAGGTCGACGACGATGTCGCTCCCCTGCCGGGTGATCTCGGGCTCGAGGGTGCCGAAGGTGTCGACCCGGTTGCGGATGATGTCGATGGCGACATCCAACGTGTCGGTGCGGTACTTCCCGACCGGCGACAGGACGACCGAGGTTCCGCCCTGCAGGTCGAGGCCGAGCACGGGCTCGTGGTTGCCGGCGAGCGACGCGAGGAACGTGCCGATCACGATGACCAGCGTCACGACCAGGAAGATGACGTTCCGACGCACGGATCAGTCGTCGCTCGTGCCGTTGTCGGCGGGGTGGTCGTCGAGCTCCGCCGGTGCGTTGACCGAGTTGGCGACCTGGGCGATCGCGTTGCGGGCGATCGAGACGACGACGCCCTTCGCGATCTCGAGCTCGATGCGGTCGTCCTCGCATCTCGACGATCGTGCCGAAGATCCCGCCGATGGTCACGACCTCGTCGCCGACTGCGAGCGTCTCGAGCAGCGCACGGTGCGCGGTCGCACGGCGGCGCTGCGGCAGGACGATCAGGAGGAAGAACGCCGCCGCGATGACGACGAAGTACAGGATGATGACCATGGAGTCGTGGGATTCCTGACGCTGGCGTCTGGCGGCCGGGGAGGCACGGACCGGTCGCGGATGCTAGCGGGCGACCACCCGCGGGCGGGATCAGCCGCAGCCTTCAGTCGTCGGTGGCGAAGAGGTTGGGCGGGAGGTGGGGCGCCGGCAGATGGCAGGTGCGCGTAGGCGCCGGGGGTCGCGACGCGACCGCGGGGCGTGCGCTGCAGCATGCCCTCCTTCAGCAGGAAGGGCTCGTACACCTCCTCGACCGTCTCCGGCTCCTCCGCCACCGCCACCGCGAGGGTGTGGAGGCCGACGGGCTGGCCACCGAACGTCTCGCACAGGGCGGTGAGGATGGCGCGGTCGACCTTGTCGAGGCCGAGCTCGTCGACCTCGAACAGCTCCAGCGCGGCGCGTGAGTTCTCGGTGGTGACCGCGCCGTCGGCGCGGACCTCGGCGTAGTCGCGCACGCGCTTCAGCAAGCGGTTGGCGATGCGCGGCGTACCCCGTGATCGGCGGGCGATCTCCTGCGCACCCCCGTGCTCGAGGGGCACGCCCAGGATGCGGGCGGCGCGCTCGATGATGGCGACGAGGTCGTCGGTGTCGTAGTAGTCGAGGCGGGCGATGAAGCCGAAGCGGTCGCGGAGCGGACCGGTGATGAGACCGGTGCGGGTGGTGGCGCCGATGAGAGTGAACCGGGGCAGGTCGAGGCGGATGGAGCGCGCCGCGGGGCCCTTGCCGATCACGATGTCGAGCTGGAAGTCCTCCATGGCCGGGTAGAGCACCTCCTCGACCGGCCGCGGGAGACGGTGGATCTCGTCGATGAACAGCACGTCGCCGTCGTCGAGGTTGGTGAGGATGGCGGCGAGGTCGCCGGCCCGTTCGAGCGCGGGCCCGCTGGTGATCCGCAGGCTGACGTCCATCTCGGCGGCGACGATCCCCGACAGCGTGGTCTTGCCCAGCCCCGGCGGGCCCGCGAAGAGGAGGTGGTCGGCGGCCTGGCCCGCGCCCGCGCGCGGCGGCGAGCAGGATCTCGAGGTGCTCCTTCAGGCGCGGCTGACCGACGAACTCGTCGAGACGCCGCGGGCGAAGGGTGACCTCCTCCACCTCCTCCGCCGGATCCGCCGCCGGGCTCATCAGTTCGTCTCTCATGGGTCACTCCGCTGCGCGCGGTCCACGCCTTCGGCGAGCGAGGCTCCGCTGCGTTCCCTACGCATGGGTGACCGCCAGCAGCTTGAGCGCCTCGCGCAGCAGCTCCTCGACCGAGCCCTCCTCCGGGAGCTGCGCGACGACCTCACGCACCTCGTCGGGTGCGTAGCCGAGGCCGGCGAGCGCGGCGCGCACCTCGGTGCGCGCCGCGGGCTCGTCGCCCGGCTCGGTGATGTCGAGCTCGGGCACCTCGAGGCGGGTCTTCAGCTCCACGAGCAGCCGCTGCGCCGTGCGCTTACCCACCCCCGGCACCATCGTGAGCGCGGCGAGGTCGTCTTCGAGCAGCGCGCGCCGCAACGCGGTCGGCGAGTGCACCGAGAGCATCGCCAGCGCCAGCTTGGGCCCGACGCCGGTGGTGGCGATGAGCGCCTCGAAGGTGTCGCGCTCGTCGCGGGTCGGGAAGCCGTAGAGCACCATCGCGTCCTCGCGGACGTGCAGGTGCGTGAACAGGAAGGCGGCGTCGCCGGGGTGGAGCATCGGGAGCGCGCTCGCGGGCACGAAGGCGCGGTACCCGACGCCGCCGACCTCGACGAGCACCTCGCCGGTGGCGGTGCGCTCCACGACCGTCCCCCGCACCGAGCCGATCATCGTGCGTTCTCCCTGGCGACCGCGGCCGCGATGGCGTCGGCGAGGCGGGACGAGGGCGCGCTTCCCGTCGCACCCTGCGCCGCCGAGGGCGCGCGCCACCAGTGGCACAGCGCCAGCGCGAGGGCGTCGGCGGCGTCGGGCGGCTCGGGGACCGCGGCCAGCTGCAGGAGCCGGGTGACCATGGTCTGCACCTCGTACTTGCCCGCGGTGCCATCGCCGGCGACCGCGAGCTTCACCTCGTTGGGGCTGTAGTGCACGACGGGCACGCCGGCGCGCCCGGCCAGGGCCAGCGCCAGCCCACTTGCCTGACCGACCGACATCGCGGTGCGGGTGTTCACCTGGAACAGCACCCGCTCGACCGCGACCGCCACCGGCGGGTACTCGACCATCAGCGCGTCGAGCTCGCGCAGCAGCGTGGCGAGGCGCGTGGGCAGCTCCTCGCTCGCGGGCGTGCGGATCACGCCGTAGGCGACGGCGTGGAAGGTGCCGGCGTCGCGGCGCACGACGCCGTAGCCGCAGCGCGAGACGCCGGGGTCGATGCCCAGGACCATCGGTGGATCGTCCGGGTGGATCGAACACGGGTTCGATCCTAGAGGGGTCAGCTCTCGGGGTGGCGGACCTGATGCTTCCTGCGCTTGCGCCGCTTGAAGATGGACCAGAGCGCGAGCACGACGACCAGACCGGCCACGATCGGGGCGATCCGCTTCCCCACCGAACCGCCGGCCGCGTCCATGAGGTCGATGGGCGCCGCTTCCTTGCTGTCGATCTTCCGCGGACCCTCCGTGCTGACGCTTGCGTCCGTCGGCGCGGTACCCGCGACCGCCGGGCCGTCGGCCGCCAGCGGCGCGGTGCTCTCCGATGCCGGTGCGGGACCTCCGGTGAGGACGTCCTGCTTGAGGTTGTCGGCGAACTGGCCGAGCAGCTTGCTCGACACGTCCGCCATGACCCCGCGCCCGAACTGGGCGACCTTGCCGGTGATGTTGAGGTCGGTGTCGATGTTCACGGTGGTGCCGTCGCCGTCGCCGACCAGCGTGGCGATGACGGTGGCCGACGCGTTGCCCTGACCACGTGTGTCGCGACCCTCGGCCTGGAGGACCACCTTGCGGTTGGCCTCGTCGGCCTCCTCGATCTTGGCGACGCCCTTGTACTGCGCGGTGATCGGACCGACCTTGATCTTCACCGTGCCGCGGTACTCGTCGCCCTCGACCTCGGTGAGCTGCGCGCCGGGGAGGCACGGGGCGATGCGCTCGAGATCGAGGAGCACCTTCCACGCTTCCTCGACGGGCACCTCGACCCGGAAACTGTCTTCGATCTTCACTGGTCCTCCTGGTGCAGGTGCTCGAGATCCTCGAGGGTGTCGACGTCGGCCGCGCTGCCCGTGTCGGTGCAGTCGATCCAGTCGACGGTGCCGTCGCGGATGAGGGTTCGCGCCCCCGTGTCGCCGCGGAACTTCATGGCTTCGGGCCAGAGGCTACGCGCCAGCCACACCGGATTGCCCGGGCGGCCGTCGTAGCGAGCGGCGCGGATGGGCGCGGGGCCCGTCGCGGCGTCGAGCCGTGCGTATGCCGCCGCCCCCACCCGGGGCTGGTCGGCCAGGCCGACCGCCACCGCGTCGACCTCGTCCATCGGCGTCAACACGGCCAGCGCCGCCCGCAGGCTCGACGCGATCCCCTCGCTCCAGTCCGGGTTCTCGACCACCACGAGGTCGTCGCGCGCGACGACGGCAGCCACCTCGTCGCCCCGGTAGCCGACCACGACCACAACCGGGCGCAGGCCCGACGCGAGGGCGGCGTCGACGGCCCAAGCCACGAGCGGGCGGCCCCGCCACTCGAGCAGGGGCTTCGACGCGTCACCCCCGAGGCGCGACCCGCGGCCGGCAGCGAGGATCGCGACCGCGGTGCTCAACCGGAGCGGTCCGGGCCGGCGCGCTCGGGGGCGATCCGCACGATGACTCGCTGGTCGCGCACCATGGCCGGCGCGGTAGTCGTCCCAGTCGGGGTGCTCACCGCGGAGCGACCGGTAGTAGTCGACCAGCGGCTCCATGGCATCCGGCAACGACACGAGCTCGGCGGTGCCGTCGACCTGGATCCAGTCGCCGTAGAACCCGTGGGTCACGACGCAGAGCGACACGCGTGGGTCGCGGCGGAGGTTCTTCGTCTTGAGCGCGGTCTCGCGCGTGCTGACGACGATCCGGTCGTCGGCGTCGACGCTGCACGTGATCGGCGACATCTGCGGCGAGCCGTCGCGCCGAGCGGTGAGCATGATGGCGTCGTGCTGCTCCCGGATGAAGTCGAGGGCGCCGGCGATCTCCACGCCCCGACCGTACCAACGTCGGTGAACTCCGCCACCCGCAGGAGGGCCAGCCCACTCCCCTGCTACAGCAGCGCGATGACCTCGGGGTGCACGTCACCGGCCGGGATCTTGAACCCGGGATTCATTGCCTCGACTTCGGCGATCTTCTCGTTGGAGTACTTCTGGAATGCGTCCATTGCCGCCCGGTCGCGGAAGATGTTGATGACCAGCGTCTTCCCGTCGGCAGGATCGAGCAGCTGGATCGTTGCTTCGACTCCGTCGTGCTTCCGCCCTTCGGCCAACGCGTCCTCGGCAAACTTGCGGAACTCGTCGGTCGGTTCGCCCGCCCCTCCGGTTGTCTCGAAGACCTGAGCAATCATCGCTACCTCCCTGGTGTGGCGCCCGGGCCGATGGACCAGTCGCTACCGCGAACGTGCGATGATGCCGCGTGATACGGCCGTCGTCGAACCGAGTCGCCTCGGCGGCCCCATCGACGAGGCCGACCTTGCGGACGGTACGCCCCGAGACCCAAAGGGACACGACAATTCGTGGCCGTACCTCATGAACGTGTGGGCCACGGGAGCGTCCACACATCGCTCCGTGACACGCAGGGCCGACTGCGTACGAGTGCGATTTTCGAGTTCCGATCCTCTACGGCGGTTATCCGGCAGTGAATCTCCGGTGCATCCCTCGCGGTAGTGACTCACGGTGGTCCCCTCCTCTTCCTCGACGATGTTGCAGAACAGCACGTAGTCAGCGGCGTCGAGTGTCTTCGTGAGCGACTTCGTCTTCTTCGCCTTGATGTCCTCAAGCTCCCCGATCTGGTTCGATTCCTCGATGGCCTCCTCGTCGACCGAACCGTCGGCGGCGGTCGGGAGCTTGGTGCCCGGATCCACGCGTACGACGACGAACTCGTGCTTCTCGATGCCGACGTTCTTCACGCTGAAGGTGACCTTGCCCGCGGCGACGAAGGGCAACGAGGAACGGACGCGGAACTCCGAGAGCTTGACCTTCACCTGGGCACCCTTAGGCTTCGCGGCTTCGCTGGCAGGCAGTGCCGTAGGAATGAGCACCGCGAAGAGAAGCACGGCTACAAACAGGAACCGGCGCATGGCATCCGCCTCGTCGACCGTCGCCAACTCGGTTCTGCGACGACACGCTCAGTGTGCTCCGCTTGCGATCCGGATACAAGGACAAAAGTCCAGAGGTCCCCCTCGGCGCTGCCACGCGGTCACGAGGCTCTCGTCCTGAGCGAGTCCGCCCACGACCGCGGCGCCCGGCGGAGAACGCGTGGGTCCGGTCTTCCTGAGCCGCACGGAACAGCCGATCTGTTCGTGCTGTCGCAGCGGAGGCGTGCCTTACGCGTAGACCGAGGCGAGCACGTCGTCGGGGATGTCGAAGTTGGCGTAGACGTTCTGCACGTCGTCGTGCTCCTCGAGCGCGTCGATCACGCGCAGCACCGACTTCGCCTTGCCCGCCTCGTCGAGCTCGACGGTCGTGCTCGGCAGCATGGTGAGGTCGACGCTCGTGACCGGCATGCCCGCCTCCTCGAGCGCGGTGCGCACGACGTGCACGTCGGTCGGTGCGGTGGTGACCTGCCACGTGTCACCGAGGTCGGCGATGTCCTCGGCGCCGGCCTCGAGCGCGGCGAGCATGAGGTCGTCTTCGGTCGCCGCGTCGTGCGCCAGGATGACGACGCCCTTGCGCTCGAACTGCCACGCCACCGAGCCGGGCTCCGCCAGCGAGCCACCGTTCCGGGTGAACACGTTCTTGATCTCGGCGCCGGTGCGGTTGCGGTTGTCGCTCAGGGTCTCGACGTAGACGGCGACGCCGTTGGTGGCGTAGCCCTCGTAGGTGATGTTCTCGTAGGTGACACCCTCGAGCTCACCGGTGCCGCGCTTGATCGCGCGCTCGATGTTGTCCTTGGGCATCGAGGCGTCGCGCGCCTTCTGGATCATCGTGCGCAGCGTGGGGTTGCCCTCGATGTCACCGCCTCCGGTCCGCGCCGCCACCTCGATCTGACGCGCGAGGCGGGCGAACTGCTTGCCGCGCGCGGCATCGGCCGCGCCCTTGGCGTGCTTGATCGAATGCCACTTGGAATGTCCGCTCATGCTGTCCCGCTCTCGTCGCTCATCGTTCACTCTCCATGAGGAAGGTTGCGTGCAATCGGAGGTCACCTGACAACTCGGGATGGAAGCTGGCGACCCAGACCGGGCCCTGGCGAGCGAGGACGGGGTGGCCGTCGTACCTCGCGAGCACCTCGACCTCCGTGCCCGCGTGCTCGATGCGGGGCGCCCGGATGAACACCCCGGGAAAGGGTCCCCCGGCGAGGTCGTCGACGTCGAGCGGCGCCTCGAACGAGTCGCGCTGGCGGCCGTACGCGTTGCGCCGCACCGCGATGTCGATGGCGCCGAACGGCTCCTGATCGGCGCGACCGTCGGCGACCTCGCGTGCGAGCAGGATCATGCCCGCGCACGTGCCGAACACCGGCAGGCCGTCGGCCAGCGCGTCGGCGAGCGGAGCGCGCAACGACGACGAGTCGAGGAGCTTGCCCATGGTGGTGGATTCGCCGCCGGGCAGGATCAGCGCGTCGAGCGCGCCGAGCTGCTCGGGCGCGCGCACCTCGACCGCCTCGACGCCCAGCGCGTCGAGCACCTCACGATGCTCGCGGAACGCCCCCTGTAGCGACAGGATCCCGACCTTCATGGCCTGGAGGCCTCACGATGCGTTCGCCTACCAGCCGCGATCGGCGAGCTTGACGTCGAGGGTGTCGATCTCCTCGCCGCGCATCGCCTCCCCGAGGCCGCGTGACACCTTGGCGACGATGGTGGCGTCGGCGAAGTGCGTGGTGGCCTCGACGATCGCCTTGGCCATCGTGGGCGGGTCGCTGCTCTTGAAGATGCCGCTGCCGACGAACACGGCCTGGGCGCCGAGCTGCATCACCAGCGCCGCGTCGGCGGGCGTGGCGATGCCCCCGGCGCAGAACAGCGGGACCGGCAGCTCGCCGCGCTCCGCCACCTCCTGCACCAGCTCGACCGGCGCCCGCAGTTCCTTGGCCCAGCCGTAGCGCTCCGCCTCGTCGGCCACGGTGATCCGGCGGATGTCGCCCAGGATCGACCGCAGGTGACGGACGGCCTCGACGATGTTGCCGGTGCCGGCCTCACCCTTGGATCGGATCATGCACGCACCCTCGGAGATGCGCCGCAGCGCCTCGCCCAGGTTGGTGGCTCCGCACACGAAGGGGACGGTGAAGCGCCCACTTGTCGACGTGGTACGCCTCGTCGGCCGGCGTGAGCACCTCGCTCTCGTCGATGTAGTCGACGCCGAGCGCCTCGAGCACCTGGGCCTCGCCGAAGTGCCCGATCCGGCACTTGGCCATCACCGGGATGGTGACCACGGCCTGGATGCCCTCGATCATCGCCGGGTCGCTCATCCGGGCGACACCGCCGTCGCGCCGGATGTCGGCGGGCACCCGCTCGAGCGCCATCACCGCCACCGCGCCGGCGTCCTCGGCGATCTTGGCCTGCTCCGGCGTGACGACGTCCATGATCACGCCGCCGCGCAGCATCTCGGCCAGGCCGCGCTTGACCCGAGCCGTGCCGGTGGTGGATTCCGTCATGACCCCAGCGTACCGGGCGACCGGATCGCGGCCCGGGGCCGTTCTACTTCTTCTTCTTGGCCGTGGTCGGCGGCGCCGTCGTCGGCGGTGGCACCGTGGTCACCGGCGCCGGGGCGTCGACGAGGTCGACCGCGCTCCCCACCGGCAGCAGCTCGACCCACGTGCGCCCGGCGCGCAGCGGAATGGTCGCTCCGGCGCTGTCGACGTAGCGCGCCGGCTGGGCCTTGTCGGGACGCACCCACCGGCCGGGCCGCACGGTGCCGTCGCTGAAGATCCACACGTCGCCCTCGCCGACGGTCTGCGCCTCGGCCTCGCCGCCGTACGGGGTGAACTGGACCACCACGTTCGCCGGTGCGACCTGCGCGCCGCCGACCACGGTCTGGGGCACGCCCTGGATCGAGCGCTTCCAGGTGAAGGTGGCGCCGTCCCACGTCCAGGTGGGGTCGTAGCCGGCCTCGAAGCCCACGTGGAACTCCTGGATGCCGCGGGCGGCGACCGGGCCCGACCCGGCGGGCAGGTACTCGAACAGCGCCTTGGGTGGTACCGGCTGGCCGCCCAGCGCGAACAGCGCGGGGCCGAGGCCGTACAGGTTGTGGGGCGCGTCGCGTGGGGGCTGGTTCGGCTCGTTGCGCACCAGGACGTCGCCGTTGTTCTCGTCGACCGCGTGGACCGGCGCCGCGTTGATCGCGTCGACGTTGACCGGCGCGCCGCCCGAATAGGCGAAGATGCCGCCCAGCGGCCACACGATGTCGGGGTCCTCGGCGCGCACCGACCGGACCGGACCGATGACGTCGGGCACGGTCGAGTTGAACACCGCGACGAAGCGGGTGATGTTGCCTTCGACGACCTCTTCGTAGACGACGTCGGCCTGGTCGATGCCGGTCTGCGGCCGTGCCGCCTCGGTGTTCTCGACCTTCACCGACAGCGCCGGGCGGGTGAGGCTCGCACCGGCCGGGTCCTGCAGGCCGGTGAGCGGCGCGACGGGGATCGCCACCGTGGTGGTCGTCGGCGCGACCGTCGTGGTGGTGGACTTCGGCGTCGCCGCCTTCGAATCACCGCCCCCACAGGCCGACGCGACGAGTGCGAGCACGGCGACGCCGGCCAGCACGCTTCCCGGAAACCACGAGCTGCGCTTCACTACATCTCCTGCAACCGCGCGATGCGGTCCTCGAGGGGCGGGTGGGTGTCGAACAGGCTGTTGAACTTCGACCCGGGCTTCTTCTTGTCGGTCTCGAGCGGCTGCTCGATCCACATCTGGGCCGTGGCCTTCGTCGCGTTGTGCACGACCGCATGGTCGTCCCGCAACTTTTCCAGTGCGGCGATCAACCCCGGTGGATACCGGGTGAGCTGCACGCCGCTGGCATCGGCGAGATACTCGCGGTTGCGGCTCATCGCCATCTGCATCAGGTAGGCGGCGAACGGCGCCAGCATGAGCACCGCCAACGAGGCGATGGCCAGAACGAGACCGAGCGGGCCGGAGTCGCTGCTGTTGTTGTCGCGGCGGTTGCTCATCCCGCCCCAGAACGCGAACCGGAGGCCGATGTCGGAGATCAGCGCGATCGTGCCGACGGCGGTGACGGCGATCGTGGTGACGAGGATGTCGTAATTCTTCACGTGCGACAGCTCGTGGGCGATGACGCCTTCGAGCTCGACCCGGTTCATGATGTCGAGCAGGCCGGTGGTGACGGCCAGCGCCGCGTGCTTGGGGTTGCGCCCGGTGGCGAACGCGTTCGGCGCGGGATCGTCGACGACGTAGAGCCGCGGCTTCGGGAGCCCGGCCGCGATGCAGAGACCCTCGACGAGGTTGTGGTACCGGCGGTACTCGGTCTCGTCGGCGGGCTTGGCCCGGCTGGCGGCGATGGCGATCTTGTCCGAGTTGAAGTAGGAGCCCCAGGCGAGCGCGATCGCGATCACGAACGCGATCACCACACCGATCCAACCGCCGCCGAACAGCAGCACGATCGCGGTGGCCGCCAGCGTGATGAGCCCGACGAAGGCGAGCAGCATCAGGAACGTGCGCCGCTTGTTGCGCCGCGATCTGTTCGTGCACGGGATTCGACCTGTCTGGGGAGCGGCTCCGTCGCCCGACCGCTCCCCCGTCGGGGCCGGTCGGCGCCGATCAGCGCGGGGCTAGAACTGGACCTGGGCCGTCTCGGTCTCTTCGGGAGCGGCGTCGAAGAACTCGCGCTTCTCGAAGTTGAACATGCCGGCCACGAGATTGGTGGGAACCTTCTGGATCTGCGTGTTGTAGCTCAGCACCTAGTCGTTGTAGTACTGCCGCGCGTAGGCGACGCGGTCCTCGGAGCTCGTGAGCTCCTCCTGGAGGTTCAGGAAGTTCTGGTTGGCCTTGAGGTCGGGGTACGCCTCGGCCACTGCGAACAGGCTCTTCAACGCACCGCTCAGCACGTTCTCCGCCTGCGCCTGCTCGGCCGGCGACTCGCGCGTTGATGGCATTGGCCCGCGCGTTCGTGACGGCTTCGAAGGTGCCGCGCTCGTGGGCGGCATAGCCCTTGACCGTCTCGACCAGGTTCGGGATGAGGTCGTGACGACGCTTGAGCTGCACGTCGATCTGCGACCAGGCGTTGTCGACCTGGTTCCGCCGTTTGACCAGCCCGTTGTATCCCAGCCAGAAGAACAGCAGGATCAGGACCACCACGACCGCGATGACGATCACTGCAATCATGCGGCCACTCTACCTGGGCCTCCCGCGGAATCGGGGTTCAACCCACCGACGCCCGCGGCGTCGCCATCGCCCGCTCGTACAGTGGCAGGAAGCGTTCGGCCAGATGGGTCATCGAGAATTCGTCGGCCCGCTTCCGGCCCTCGGTGACCAGCGCAGCACGCCGGGCGGGTTCGTCCAGCAACGACCGGAGGGCCCCGCGCAGGGCCTCGGCGTCGCCGGGCGGGACCAGCACGGCCTCCCGGTCGGCCCGGGACACGGTGCGGTAGCCGTCGATCTCGGACGCCACCAACGCGGTGCCCGCGGCCATCGCCTCGAGCAGCACGACACCGAAGGACTCGCCGTCGAGCGCGGGGAAGCACGCGAGCGTGGCCCCACGCAGGCGCGCCTGCTTCTCTTCCTCCCCCACGCGTCCGAGCCACTCGACCCGCGGCACGCCGCGACCGCGCAGGGAGTCCTGGTGCGGGCCGTCGCCGATCACCCAGAGGTCGGCGTCGCGATCGAGCTCGGCGAACGCGTCGAGGAGCACCGCCAGGCCCTTGCGCCGCTCGTGGCGGCCGACGAACAGGATCGCCGGAGCCGACGACGGCGTGGTGCGGCCGGTCGCGAGGCTCGGCACGTCGACGCCGTTGGGGAGGATCTCGCAGTCGCCGCCGAAGGTCTGGGTGACCTGGCGGCGGGCGTCCTCCGACACCGCGGTCGACACGGCCAGGCGGCGCATCATCGGCCGCAGCCCGGGCCGGAAGGTCTCGTACCACCCGTTCTTGCCCGCGCGGGCCGAGTGGAAGGTGCCCACGGCCGGGATGGTGGTGCCGACGAGGGCGGCGTGGTTCGGCCCCGGCGACAGCGGCTCGTGGAGGTGCACGACGTCGGGCTGGAAGGTGCGCAGCGCCTCGATCGTGCGCCGGGCCACCGCCCGCCCGCTGGCGATCGGCGCCACGCTGCCGTTGCTCGGCATCCGGGTGCTCGGTCCGACGGTGGTGATCCCCGGTTCGGGGGGCGGTCCGTCGCACGGCGCGACGATGCGCGGCGTCGACTCCGAGCTCCCGGAGCGCGCGCGCCAACCCCAGCACCTGACCCTGCACGCCGCCGAACAACGTCAGCGAGTACGGGCACGACAGCATGACCCTCATGCCGCGGATGTCGCTCCCCACGTCGTGATCATCCCATCCCGGGGCGGCCGATGGCAGGGTCGGGCCCGCGATCGCTCGGCCAGTTGGGCTGCAGGAGGTGCCAGTGGGTGGGTTCGACCCGGATCAGGTCCTCGAAGCGGTGGGCGAGGTCCTGGGTGACCCGCCCGAGGTCGGCGCGGATGCCTGCGCCCGACCGCTCGGATGAGATCGGGGGCAGGATCTGCGTCATGTGCCGACCGTCGGGCCGGAAGTAGCACCCCGCGGGACACAGGGGTGCGCCACCGCGGAGCGTCAGCATCGCCGGACCGCCGGGGAGCGTGGTGCGCTCCCCGAAGAAGTCGACGCCGACGCCGTCGCCGGTGAGATCGCGGTCGGCGAGGAGGCACACCACCTCGTTGTTGTGCACGGCCCGGAGCACCTCGGTGCCGGCCGACGGCGAGAGCGGCACGACGCGCATGCCGAGGCGGGCGCGCGTCTCGACGAACCACTCGAACAGCTCGGGCGGCTCGACCGGTTCGGCGACCACCGTCACCGTGTAGCCCTGGAGCGCGAGCCACGCGCCGGCGAAGTCCCAGTTGCCGAGGTGCGGCAGCGCGAGCACCGCGCCCCGACCGTCGGCCACGCCGGCGGCGACGTGCTCGATGCCCGGGCACTCGAAGTGGTCGCGGATCCACTGCGACTCGTAGGTGGGGAGACGGAACAGCTCGTAGAAGTAGCGGCCGTACGAGTCGAAGGTGGCGGTGACGGCTCGCCGCAGCGCGGCGCCCCCGAATTCGGGTCCGTAGACCCGCCGCAGGTTGCGCTCCACCTGGTGGCGCCGTCCCGCCATGAGCGAGGCCCCGGCCTGCGCCAGCCCGCGGGCGGCCGGTTCGCCCACCGCCGGCGGCACGAGGCGCGCGATCTCGGCCCCGGCGCGGTACGCGTAGTACGGGGTGCGCTTCAGGAGTCCGGGCAACGCGGGAGTGCGGTCGGTCAGCGACGACGGGACGCGGAACCGGAACCGGTGCGCTCGGTCTGGGGACGGTGCGCCGCCCACCATTGCGCCAGGCTCCCGGCGCGGGGCTCCTCGGTGCCCGAGCCACGGTGGTGACGGGTGCGGCGCGGACGCTCGGGCGTCGCCTGGCGCCAGACCTTCACGAAGCGCTGCACCGCGGTGAACGCGGTGAGCACCAGCATGATCCACAGCACCGGCACGAGGATGTCGAACGCGAGGCCGACGCCGAGCAGCACGAGCCGTTCGGCGCGCTCCATGAGACCGCCGCGCGCCTGGAACCCGAGCGATTCGGCTCGGGCGCGCTCGTAGGTGATGAGCATCGACAGCGCGAGCACCGCCATCGCGAGGACGGCGTAGCGGGCGTCGTCGGTCTCGGAGAGGTACCACGCGACCCCGATGAACAGCGCGGCGTCGGCGACGCGGTCGCAGACCGAGTCGAAGAACGCGCCGCGCGGGCCGGCGCGTCCGCTCTGGCGCGCGACGGAGCCGTCGAGGATGTCGGGCAGGCCGGTCAGGACGACGCCGAACACACCGAGCAACAGGTGACCGTCGGCGATCAACAGCGCGGTACCGATGGCGAAGACGAGGCCGATGATGGTCAGGCCGTCGGCGGTGATCCCGGCTCGGTGCAGGCCCTGGCCGACGGGCTCGAGTCCTCGCTCGACCGTCGCGCGCCAGCGTCCGTCGAGCATGCGCAGTAGGTCCTCGGTCGGGAACGGTGGGGGTGGTGCGTCGAGCACCCAGGGTAACACCCGGCACGCGGGGCTCCGGGTCCGGCCCCGGGCAGAGCCGGAAACGACCTGCGTAGACTCGCGGCAGATCCCGTTGAGCACTGGGGGGTGCCGGTGGCGGCCAAGACGTTCCCGACGGAGAAGATCCGCAACGTGGCGCTGGTCGGCCACGGAGGGTCGGGCAAGACCTCCCTCGCCGAGGCCCTCCTCTACTCCGCCGGGGCGATCCCCCGGCTCGGGAGGGTGGAGGACGGCAACACCACGACCGACTTCGACCCCGAGGAGGCGCGTCGGCGCATCTCGGTGTCGCTGGCGTTGGCCCCCTTCGAGCACGACGGCCACAAGGTCAACGTGATCGACACGCCGGGCTACGCCGACTTCGTGAGCGACGTCGCCGCCGCGCTGCGCGCCGCCGACCTGGCGGTGTTCGTCGTGTCCGCGGTCGAGGGCGTCGAGGTGCAGACCGAGCTCGTGTGGCGGATGGCCGACGAGCTGGGCGTGCCGCGAGCGATCTTCGTGAACAAGCTCGACCGCGAGCGGGCGTCGTTCTCGCGCACCCTCGACCAGCTCAAGGACAAGTTCGGCGCCGGTGTCGCACCGTTGCAGCTCCCCATCGGCGACGAAGCCGAATTCCACGGTGTCGTCGAGCTCCTCGACGACCACGCGGTCCACTACGTCGACGGCAAGGCGACCGAGGGTCCCATCCCGCCCGAGATGGAGATGGAGGAGCACTCGATCCACGACGCGCTGATCGAGGGCATCGTCGTCGGCGACGACGACCTCATGGAGCGCTACCTCGCCGACGAGGTCATCCCGGTCGCCGAGCTCGCGCACGCGCTCGCCGACGGCGTCGCCTCGGGGTCGGTGTTCCCGGTGCTCTGCGGCAGCGCGACGAAGATGATCGGCGTCGACCGGCTGGCGTCGTTCATCACCGAGGAAGGCCCCGCGCCCAAGCCGACCGCGGGCGACGGCCCGCCGGTCGCGTTCGTGTTCAAGACGATCGTCGACCCGTACGTCGGGCACGTGAACCTGTTCAAGGTGCTGCAGGGCACGGTGAAGGCCGACGCCACGCTCGTGAACGGGCGCACCATGCACGACGAGCGGCTGCACCAGCTGTCGGTGCTGCGGGGCAAGGAGCAGGAGCCCATCTCGGAGGTGCCGTCGGGCGACATCGCCGCGGTCGCCAAGCTGGCCGATACGACCACGGGCGACGTGCTCGGCGCGCGGGGTGCCGAGATCGACGTCGAGCCGTTCGAACCGCCGGCGCCCGTGCTCGCCGTCGCCATCCGGGCGAAGTCGAAGAGCGACGAGGACAAGCTCGCCAACGCGCTCCATCGCCTCCTCGACGAGGATCCCGCGCTCAAGCTGGAACGCAACGCGGAGACGCACCAGACGCTGTTGTGGGGTCAGGGCGAGACGCACCTGGGCATCGCGCAGGCGCGGCTGCGCACCAAGCTCGGGGTCGAGGTCGAGACCGAGGACGTGAAGGTCGCGTACCGCGAGACCATCACCCACCAGGCCGAGGCCGAGGGCAAGTACAAGAAGCAGACCGGCGGGCACGGGCAGTTCGGCGTGGCGTTCCTCCGGGTCGAGCCGCTCGAGCGCGGCGCCGGCTTCGAGTTCGTCGACCAGATCGTCGGCGGTGCGATCCCGCGCCAGTTCATCCCTGCGGTCGAGAAGGGCGTCCACGAGACGATGGAGCACGGTGGCGTGTTCGGCTTCCCCGTCGTCGACGTGAAGGTCACCTGCTTCGACGGCAAGTACCACTCCGTCGACTCCTCCGAGATGAGCTTCAAGATGGCGGGGTCCATCGGCTTCAAGGAGGCGATGGCGAAGGCGGAACCGATCCTGTTGGAGCCGGTGAGCGAGGTGGTCGTGCTCGCCCCCGAGGCGCACCAGGGCGACATCATGGGCGACCTCAACTCCAAGCGCGGGCGCATCCAGGGATCGAGCGCGGCCGGCAACGGCGAGGTGGAGGTCGTGGCCCTCGTGCCCACGTCGGAGGTGCTGCGCTACACCATCGACCTGCGCTCGATGACCGGCGGACGCGGCCGGTTCTCCGCCACCCACTCGCACTACGACCCGGTGCCGGCGCACCTGCTCGACAAGGTGCGGGCCGCCACCGCGGAATAGCCGGGACGCCACCGCGGTTCTTCCGGAAGGCCCGCGAGCGTGGGCGTCGAAGACGGGAGCCCTGCCCCTCCCTGCCCTCCGCCTACGCGCGGGCCACTAGGACGCCCGGATCGCGCCACCTGCGATCCTCCCGAGCACAGGGGCCTCACGACGGACCGGCGAGCTCCTCGAGTCCGTACTTGGACCAGTCCTCGGGGTTGGGCTCGGTGTACTCCCCCATCACCGTGCCGTCGACCGCGTCGATCTGCACGAGCCCGCGCATGGTCGGCGGCGACTCCGCGTTGTAGAGCAGGATGCGCCAGATCGGGCGGGCCCGCAGCCCGTGCCACGCCGAGCTGCGCGCTCGAGTGCCCCACCGCGAAGCCGACCGTGCGTGACGCGATGAGCAGCGCTTCGGTCTGGTCGACGGTGAGCGGCCAGGCGCACGCGAAGTGGTACGCCGCGATGAGCGCGAGCACGATGGCGGCGGCGAGCAGACCGCCGTTGCTCGACTGCACGTAGCCGAGCACGCAGAGCGCGGCGAGGGCGAGGTACATGATCGCCGGGATGCGGCGCCGCTCCATTGTCGGGAACAGGTACGGGCCGACGTACGCGGTGACGTCGAGATCCTCGGGCAGCTCGTCGCGGTGCTCGTCGTCGCGGTGCTCGTCGCTCACGCCGGCCACGGTAGCGGCGGGCTCGTTCAGGTCGGCCACTCGGCCTTGAGCTTCTCGTAGCTCTTGATCAGCGGTTCCGGGAGCACCCGGGCGTCGGCGACGCTGGTCATGAAGTTGGTGTCGCCGATCCACCGGGGCACCACGTGCACGTGAACATGATCGGGGACCCCGGCACCGGCGGCGCGCCCGATGTTCGCACCCACGTTGATGCCGTCGGGCCGGTACGCGGCCAGGACCGCGACGTTGGCGTCCTGCACCAGCTCCATCACCGCGGCGGCTTCCTCACGCGAGAGCCCGGCGAGGCTCGACTCGTGGCGCAGCGGTGCGACCATGAGGTGACCCGACGTGTAGGGGTACGCGTTCATGACCGCGAACGCGTGCTCGTTGCGGGCCAGGATCAAGCTCTCGTCGCCGGTGATCGCGGCGAGGCGTTCGAAGAGGCACTGCGCCTCGTGACCGCTCGGCGCGGGTCCGTTGACGACACCGTCGATGTACTCGGTGCGCCACCCCGCCCAGAGGTGCTCCAGGGCCATGGGCTCAGGCGACCACGCGTGTGTCGACCTCGGCGGCGAGGCGCGCCACGAAGTCGTCGACGGTCACGCCGCGCTCGGGGGCGTCACTCCCACCGCGGTTGACGCCGACCGTGCCGTGCTCGACGTCGTCGTCGCCGACCACGAGGATGTACGGCACCTTCTGCATCTTGGCGTCGCGGATGCGCGCGCCCAGCGAGTCGGCGTGGGCGTCGACCACTTCGACACGCCGACCGTCGGTGCGGAGGCGATCGGCAAGCGCATCCGCGTAGTCGTCGTGACGGTCGGCGACCGGGAGGATCGTCGCCTGCACCGGCGCCAGCCACGCCGGGAACGCACCGGCGTAGTGCTCGGTGAGGATGGCGAAGAACCGCTCGATGCTGCCGAAGAGCGCGCGGTGGATCATCACCGGCCGGTGACGTTCGTTGTCGGCGCCGACGTACTCGAGCTCGAAGCGCTGCGGGAGCTGCAGGTCGAGCTGGATGGTCGACATCTGCCAGGTGCGGCCGATGGCGTCCTTCGCTTGCACCGAGATCTTGGGGCCGTAGAACGCGCCGCCACCCTCGTCCATCACCAGCTCGTGGTCGTCGGCGAGCGCCACCGTGCGCAGCGCCTCGGTCGCCTCTTCCCACTCGGCGTCGGTGCCGACCGCCTTGCCCGGGGGCTTGGTGGACAGCTCGAGGTAGAAGTCGTCGAGGCCGTAGTCACGCAACACGCTGATCACGAACTCGAGCGCGCGCTTCAGCTCGGGCACGATCTGCTCACGCGTGCAGAAGATGTGCGCGTCGTCCTGCGTCATGCCGCGCACGCGCGTGAGACCGTGCACGACGCCCGACTTCTCGTAGCGGTACACCGTGCCGAACTCGAAGAGGCGCAGCGGCAGCTCGCGGTACGAACGCATGCGGCTGCTGTAGATCAGGATGTGGAACGGGCAGTTCATCGGCTTGAGGTAGTAGTCGGTGCCGCCGTCGAGCTCCATCGGGGGGTACATGCCGTCGGCGAACCAGTCGAGGTGCCCGGAGATCTCGAACAGGTGCGACTTGGTGATGTGCGGCGAGTTGACGAACTCGTAGCCGGCTTCCTCGTGGCGCCGGCGCGAGTAGTCCTCCATGATCCGGCGGATGGTGCCGCCCTTCGGGTGGAAGACCGCGAGCCCGGAGCCGATCTCCTCGGGGAACGAGAAGAGGTCGAGCTCGGCGCCCAGCTTGCGGTGGTCGCGCTTCTCGGCCTCCTCGAGCCGGTGCAGGTGCTCCTCGAGCGCGGCCTTCGATTCCCACGCGGTGCCGTAGATGCGCTGCAGCATCGGGCGCTTCTCGTCGCCCCGCCAGTACGCCCCCGCGACCTTGGTGAGCTTGAACGCACCCAGGCGCTTGGTCGACGGCACGTGCGGACCGCGGCACAGGTCGACGAACGGCTCTTGGCCGTCGCGGGGGTTGCGGTACACCGAGATCACGTTGCCCTCGCCGATCTCGCCGGCGTCGTCGGGATCGACCCGTTCGATGATCTCGATCTTGTAGGGCTGGTCGGCGAAGGTGGCGATGGCGTGCTCACGGTCGAGCTCCTCGCGCACGAACGGCTCGTCGGCCTTGACGATCTCCCGCATGCGCGACTCGATGCGCCCGAGGTCGTCGTCAGTGAAGTGGGCGCCGCCGGGCAGCTCGAAGTCGTAGTAGAAGCCGTCGGCGATCGCAGGGCCGATGGCGTACTTCGCCCCGGGGAACAGGTCGCTGACGGCTTGCGCCATCACGTGCGCGGTGGAGTGGCGCAGCACCTCCCGGCCGTCGTCGGACTCGGGGGTGATGATCGCCACCGAGGCGTCGTGGGTGATCGGGCGGTCGAGGTCGTACCACTCGCCGTCGACCCTCGCCGCCAGCGCGGCCTTGGCCAGGCCCCGACCGATCGACGCCGCCACCTCACCCGCGGTGACGCCGTCGTCGTGCTCGCGCGTCGAACCGTCGGGCAGGGTGATCGTGATCGGCATGGGCCGCCGACGTTACCAGTGGCCCTACGCGCCGGTTCTCCCACTTTCGCCCGCTCCCAGCGCCCGGCCGAGGTCGATGCCGAGCAGCGCGCCGAGCTCGCGGAGGGTCGCAGGGGCGGTCGGGTCGTTGCCGCCGGAGAGGATGGCGCTGGCGAGGTCGTCGAGCGCCTCGAGCGCGCGCGGCGCGTCGAGGTCGTGGTCGATGGCGGCGCGGACGCGCGCGGCGAAGGGCCGGGCGTCGGCACCGCCGGCGCATTCGGCGGCGGCGAGGAGGCGGTGCAGCAATGCGGTGCCCTCGTCGAGATCGGTGTCGTGCCACTCGAAACCGGCGCGGTAGTGGTGGCGCATCAGCGCGAGGCGGATGGCGCGGGCGTCGGCCGTCTTCAGGAGATCGCTCACGAACACGAGGTTGCCGAGCGACTTCGACATCTTCTCGCCCTCGTAGCTCACCATCGCCGAGTGCACCCAGTGCCGCGAGAACGGCTGGCCGGAGAAGCTCTCGCTCTGGGCCACCTCGCACTCGTGGTGCGGGAAGATGAGATCGGTGCCACCGCCGTGCAGGTCGATGGTGGGGCCGAGCTCCGACATCGCCATCACCGAGCACTCGACGTGCCAGCCGGGGCGACCGACGCCGAACGGCGCCCGCCACGCCGGCTCGTCCGGCAGCGACGGCTGCCAGAGCACGAAGTCGAGCGGGTCGCGACGGTGCGGGTCGTCGGGGTTGCCGCCGCGCGTGCGGGCGAGGCGCACCATGTGGTCGCGGGAGTAGTGCGACACCTCGCCGAAGCGCGGGAACGTCGACACGTCGAAGTAGACGGTGCCGTGGGTGAGGTAGGCGTGACCGTCGTCGAGGAGGCGGTTGACCATCTCGATCATGCCGGCGATCGCCTCGGTGGCGCGGGGCTCGGCGAGCGGCGGGCGCGTGCCGAGCGCCTCCATGTCGGAGCGGAAGCGCGCCAGCTCGGCCTCGGCGAGATCGAGGTACGGCACGCCGAGCTCGCGGGCCTTGGGGAGGATCGAGTCGTCGACGTCGGTGACGTTGCGGACCATGCGGACCTCGTGGCCGAGCTCCTCGAGGCGACGGATGAGCAGGTCGTAGGTGAGGTAGGTCGCGGCGTGGCCGAGGTGCGTGGAGTCGTACGGCGTGATGCCGCACACGTACATGCGCACGACGGGGCCGACCTCGAACGGGACGACGGCACGCTGCGCGGTGTCGAAGATCTGGATCGTCATGACGAGGCGGTGCGGCGGGGGCCGATTCCTTCGAGTCGGAGCGTGCCCTCGCCCTTGTGACGGAGGTTGACGGTGAGGAGCGCGGCGGAGAACGTCTCGATGCCGAGCGCGTTGGCGAGCGGGCCGGCGTCGAGCGCGCGCAGGTCCGGGATGCCGTCGATCAGGTCGAGGACGATCGTGCGGGCGGTCTCCTCGCCGACGACGAGCACGTCGCTCGTGAGGTGGTGGTCGAGGTCGGCCAGCGCGGCCGCCGGGACGAGGTGGAAGGCGGCGACCACCTTGGCGTCGGGCGCCACGGCCTGCACCTCGGCGGCGATGGAGCCGGCGGGCGACACCACGGGCACGAACTGACGGCCCTCCTTGGTGAGACCGTTGGCCATCGAGATCACGGCCTTGCCCGCGAGCTGCTCGGCGTGGGCGGTGGCGGTGGCCACCGCGGCGTCCCAGACCGTCGCCAGCACGACGAGCTCGGCGGCCGCGGCGTCGTGGTTGGTGCCGGCGCGCAGGCCGTCGACCCGGTCTTCCCAGCGTTCCCGCAGCTCGTCGACCACGTGCTGGGCCCGGTCCCGCTCACGCGACCCGACCACGACCTCGTGGCCCACGCTCGCCAGCCGGGCCGCGATCCCGCGCCCGGCCGGCCCCGTTCCCCCCAACACCCCGATCTGCATGGAGCAGAGCTTCGCACAGCCCGCCCCATTCCGAACATCCGGCAGTAGTCCGTCACATTCGGCGGTGTACTGACGGCTGTTCGAAAGGGCGGATGAGCGTCACACCTCGCCGCGATCGTTCCGACATGGCGTCCAATGGAATTGCACCAATCGCGCGGAGGCAGCACGGCCTCGTCAGCACCAGCCAGGCCCTGACGTGTGTCTCCCCGGGCCAGCTCGATCGACTGGTCCGGTCCGGCAGACTCGAACCCCTTCGTCGGGGCGTGTACCGCGTCGGCGGAGCACCAGAGAGCTGGCTCCAGGTGCTCATGGCGGCCTGCCTGGCCCGCCCCGGCGCGTTCGTGTCGTTCCACGCCGCGGCGGCACTCTGGCAGCTCGAGGGATTCCGTCGCGACGGGGTCGAGATCACGGTGCCGGGCTCGAACCGCGCCCGCCTCGACGGAGCGGTCGTCCACGAGAGCACCGTGTGTGGTCCCATCCATCTCGCGGTCGTCGAGGACGTTCCCGTCTCCTCAGTCGCGCGGACGCTCTGCGACCTGACCGCGGTCGTCAGACCGTGGATGGTCGAGCGCGCGGTCGACGATTCATTGCGGCGGAAGCTCGTGACGTTGCGTGCACTCGCACGGGTCGCGGAGGATCTCGAGGGACGCGGTCGTCGTCGCTGCACCGTGATGCGAGAGATCCTCGACCATCGCACACCGGGCTATCACCCCGGCGACAGCGACCCCGAACAGCGCATCGCTCGACTCCTCGTGCAAGCCGGCCTTCCCGAACCGACGCGCCAGCACCCCCTGCGGATCGGGGCGAAGCGGTACCGCTTGGACCTCTGCTATCCGGACGCGATGGTCGCGATCGAGTACGACGGCTGGGACTTCCACAAGGGTCGTCGTGCGTTCGATGTCGACCGCGCTCGGGGCAATGACCTCGTCGTGCTCGGTTTCCAGGTCCTCCGGTTCACGTCGAAGTCGACGGACGATGCGATCATCGCCACCGTCGACGCCGCCCTGGGCCGAGCATCCGTCAGTTGACCCCCGCATATGACGGACTACTGCCGGTTGTTCGGGGCGGGGTCAGGTGATGCAGTCGGCGCCGAGGAGGATGCGGAGCTCGGCGTAGAGGCCGGTGCCGGCGTCGACGAGGTGGTCGTCGCCGAGGCGCAGCACGGTGGTCTTCTCCGGGCTCTCGAGGTGCACGAACACGGGGCTGTCGCCGGGGTGCTCGGCGAGGATGTCCTTGAGCTTCCCGACCTTGGCGTCGGAGAGCGTGTTGAGGCGCACCTTCACCCGCACCGGCGGGCCGCTGTCGATCGCGAGCTCGGGCCGGGTGATCTCCATGGCGATGATCTTGGGCGTGTCGTCGCGCACGTCGATCCGGCCCTTCACGCACCACGATGGCGTCGTCCTCGAGCAGGTGCCCGTACTGCGCCATCGTCTTCGGGAACACCATCACCTCGAGCGCGGCGCCGAGGTCCTCGAGCACGAACGTGCCCATGAGGTCGCCGCGCTTGGTGTACTTGCGGACCAGCGCGGTGACGATCCCGCCGACCGTCTTCATCTCGCCCTCACGACCCTCACGAAGCTCCGAGAGCGTGCAGTCGACGTACTTCCGCAGCGCGCGCTCCGCACCCATCATCGGGTGCTCGCTCACGTAGAGGCCGAGCATCTCCTTCTCGAACGCGAGCCGCTGCGACTTCGGGAACTCGGAGTCGGGGATGAGCGTGCGGTGCCCGGCGACGGACTCCGGCGCGGGGTCGTCGACCGCGGAGAACAGGTCGAACTGGCCCTCGGCCTCGTTGCGCCGACGGCCGAGCACCGTCTCCACGATCGTCTCGTGCACGAACACCAGGCCCTGCCGGGGATGGCCGACGGAGTCGAACGCACCCGCCTTGATCAGCGACTCGATGGTGCGCTTGTTCAGGACGGTCGGGTCGACGCGATCGCAGAAGTCGTAGAAGTCGGTGAACGGCCCGCCCTCCTCCCGCGCCGCGACGATGTGCACCACCACGCCCTCGCCGACGTTGCGGACGGCCGAGAGCCCGAAGCGGACGGCGCCGTCGCGCACGGAGAAGTCGGACACCGACTCGTTGACGTCGGGGACCAGCACCTCGATGCCCATCTGCCGGCACTCGTTGAGGAAGACCGCCGTCTGGTCCTTGTTGGTCTTGACGCGCGTGAGCAGCGCGGCGAGGTACTCGACCGGATGGTTCGCCTTCAACCACGCGGTCTGGTACGCGACGTAGCCGTAGCCCACCGAGTGCGACTTGTTGAACGAGTAGTCGGCGAACGGCTCGATGGTGTCGAAGATCCGCTCGCCGAACTCCTTCGAGTGTCCCTGGACGACGCAGCCGTCGACGAACTTCGTGCGCTCCTTGGCGATGAGGGCGCGGATCTTCTTGCCGGTGGCCTTGCGCAGATTGTCGGCCTCTTCGAGCGTGTACCCGGCCAGCCGCTGCGCCACGCGCATCAGCTGCTCCTGGTAGATCATCAGCCCGTAGGTGGGCTCGAGGATCTCGGTGAGGTCGGCGTGCGGGTAGTCGACCGGCTTGCGGCCGTTCTTGCGGTCGGCGTACTCGTTGTGCCAGTTCTGCGCCATCGGCCCGGGCCGGTACAGCGCGACGAGCGCGGCGACGTCTTCGAACGACGTGGGCGCCAGCGAGCGCAGCAGCGCGCGCGCATCGGCCCACCTTCGAGCTGGAACACGCCGACGGTGTCGCCCCGGCGCAGCATCTCGAACGTGGGCACGTCGTCGAGCGGCACGCGGTCGATGTCGGGACGCGAGCCGGTGGACTCGTCGATGAGCTCGAGCGCGATCTCGAGGACGTCGAGGTTGCGCAGCCCCAGGAAGTCCATCTTGAGGAGCCCGAGGTCTTCGACGCCGTGCATCTCGTACTGGGTGACGATCGGGGCGTCCTCGATGTTGCCGCCGGCCTCCGGCTTGCGCTGGATCGGCAGGTACTCGGTGAGCGGCTCGCGGGTGATGACGACGGCGGCGGCGTGGATGCCGTCCTGACGGCGCAGGCCCTCGAGCCCGCGGGCGACGTCGATGACGCGCTTGGCGTCGGGGTCGGCCTCGTAGAGCGTGCGCAGCTCGGTGGCCATCTTGTAGCCGTCTTCGTGGCCGGTGACCTTCTCGAAGCACGCCCGCAACGGCGTGTCGCGGCCCATGATGAGCGGCGGCATCAGCTTGGCGATCTTGTCGCCGACGACGTACGGGTACCCGAGCACACGCGCGGAGTCGCGCACCGCGGCCCGAGCCTTGATGGTGGAGAAGGTGATGATCTGCGCGACGTGGTCCCACCCGTAGCGCTCGGCCGCGTACTTGATCATCTCGCCGCGGTAGCGGGAGTCGAAGTCCATGTCGATGTCGGGCATCTGCTTGCGGCCCGGGTTGAGGAACCGCTCGAAGAGCAAGTCGTACTTGATCGGGTCGATGTCGACGATCTTCAGGCAGTACGCGACGCACGAGCCCGCCGCGCTCCCCCGCCCGGGTCCCACCCGGATCCCGCGCGAGCGCGCGTAGCGGACGAGGTCCCACACGACGAGGAAGTACGCGGAGAACCCCATCGTCTTGATGACGCCGAGCTCGAACTCCATGCGCTCGAGCACCTCGGGACCGGGTGAGATCCCGTAGCGCTCCTTGGCGCCCTCGATGCACAGCTCGCGCAGGTAGGAGTCTTCGTCGTGCCCCGGCGGCGTGGGGAACGTGGGGAGCACCGAGTTGCCGAACTCGATCTCGACGTTGGCGCGCTCGGCGATGAGCAGCGTGTTGTCGCACGCCTCCTCGTAGTCGGAGAAGAGGTCGCGCATCTCCTGCGACGTCTTCAGGTAGAACTCGTCGGCGTCGAACTTGAACCGTTTCGGGTCGTCGCGCATCGCGCCGGTCTGCACGCACAGCAGCGCGTCGTGCGCCTCGGCGTCGTCGCGGTGCGTGTAGTGGGAGTCGTTGGTGGCGAGCAACGGCGCCCGCATGTCGCGCGCGAGCTTGATGAGCTGCGGATTGACCTGGATCTGCTCGGGCAGGCCGTGGTCCTGGAGCTCGACGAAGAACGAGTCGCGCCCGAAGATCGACTGGAAGCGGTCGACGTGCTCGCGCGCCAGGGAGTAGTCGCCGGCGAGGATCGCCTGCGACACCGCGCCACCGAGGCAGCCGGTGGTGCCGACGAGCCCCTCGTGGTGCTGCTGGAGCAGGTCGAAGTCGACGCGGGGCTTCTGGAAGAAGCCGTCGAGGTACGCGTGCGACGACACCTTGATGAGGTTGCGGTATCCCTGCGTCGACTCCGCGAGCAGCGTGAGGTGGTAGATGTCGTGCTGGTCGCGCCGCGGGCGGTCGTGCCGGCTGGTCGTGACCATGTAGGCCTCGGTGCCGATGACCGGGGTGAGGTCGGCCTCGCGGCGGCGCGGTAGAAGTCGAGGACGCCGTACATGTTGCCGTGGTCGGTGATGCCGACCGCGGGCTGGCCGTCGGCCGCGGCCGTCGCCACGACCTCCTGGATCCGCGCCGCGCCGTCGAGCATCGAGAACTCGGTGTGGAGGTGGAGGTGCACGAACGACTTGGCCAACCCGCGCTCCCCTCTCTCCTGCTCTCGGCCATCCACAAGCCCCTCCACAGGGCTGTGGATGAATCACACCGGTGTAGTTCGCCGACGTTAGCGCGCGCGCGACCGCGGGCCGCCACGAGGGGCACCTCCATCTCGGCCGCGGTGAGCGACCCGTGGGCGCCGATCAGCTGCGCCTCGTACGCAAGCGTCGGATCGACGAAGCCCACCTCGGTCCGGGCCGCCAGCACCACGTCGCCCACACGGCGGTAGGTCGCCGACACCGGGTCGGGGCCGAGCCAGCCCTCGTCGAGCAGCTGCTCGCGTCGGAACACCCAGGCGTCGCCGCCGTGGAGCTGCTCCGCGGCGGCGAACAGGTCGGCGGCGGCGCCCGGCCGCGCGTGCAGGTACCGGAACCGGCCGTCGCCCGCGTAGGCCTCGACCATCGGGTGCAGGGGGGCGAGGCTCAGCCAGCCGTCGGGCCGGATCTGCACCTGGCCGTGGTCGGCGGTGACCAGCACCGCGACGTCGGCGGGGAGCACGTCGAGGATCTGCCCCACCAGTTGGTCGGTGGCCCGGAGCTCGGCCGGGAAGTACGGCGGCTCGAGGCCGTAGGCGTGCGAGATCTCGTCGACCCCCGGGTAGTACGCGTACACGAACCGGGCGCCACCGGCGACCGTCGCCCGGACGTGCTCCACCAGCGACGACGTGGTCTGCCAGCCGTGGAACTCGGCGCCGCGCAGGTGCACGCCGGTGAACCCGGTGGTGCGGAACATGGCCTTGGTGACCACCGGCACCGGCCGCCCCGCGAACACCGGTTGGCGTTGCACGTGCGCGGGTTCCGGCGCCCGGGCCCCGTCGGCGAGCTGCCACCGGATGGCGTTGAGCACGCCGCGGTCGTGACGGAAGCGGAACCCGGTGATGCCGTGGCGCGACGGCGGCAGCCCGGTGGTGATCGACGTCGAGCGCGGCCGGGGTCGTCGACGGCACCACGGTGGTGATCGGCCCGCCGGCGAACGCCCCGAGCTCGGGCAGGCACTCGGGGTAGCGGTCGAAGGCGAACCACCCCAGCCCGTCGAGCACCAGGAGCACGGTGGCCCGGGCGTCGTCCACCGGTGCGGGCAGCCACGACACCGGTCGGACCCCGAGGAGGGCAGGCACCACTCCGCTCACGTTCGGCCCGGAATAGTCGGGTTTCACGGCCTGCACCGCTCCCAGGCTAGGAGTGAGAACCGGGGCAGGACCGTCATCCGCGCTCCCACGCGCGACGATGGGGGGGTGAAGGTGTCCACCCGGGGTGACTACGCGGCGCGCGCGCTCCTGTCGCTCGCGCTGCACGGTTCCGAGCGCCCGACGTCGGTGAAGGAGATCGCGGAACGCACCGGGCTCCCCCAGCCGTACCTCGAGCAGATCCTGCTCGCGGTCAAGGGCGCCGGTCTCGTGCGCTCCAAACGCGGAGTGGGCGGCGGCTACGTGCTGGCGCGGTCACCGGCCGACATCACCCTGGCCGACATCCTCGCCGCCGTCGACGGCCCGCTCACCACCCTCATGGGCGAGCACGACCACTGCGAGGGTCACTGCATCCTGCAGGAGGTCTGGGTCGGCGTGTCCGACGAGACCCGCCAGATCCTCGAGCGGTTCACGCTCCAGGAGCTGGTCGAGCGCACCCGCATCGGGCACCCCGACGTGATCGACGCGAGCGATCAGGTGGCGGAGACGGTCGAGAGCTGGCACGGTCGCGGCGCGACCTCGTCGTCGCTGCGCTTCATCCGCACGATCACCTCGAGGCCACCAGACGCCGACGGCTCGAGCGCGACGTCGCCACCGTCGCCCCGCACCAGCTCGCGGACGATGGACAGGCCGAGGCCGAAGTGGCCGTTCGGGCGGCCGTCGCGCCGCGACTCGCCCGACTGCCAGAAGCGCTCGAACGCGTGGGCGCGCTCCTCGGCGCTCATCCCCGGTCCCTCGTCGCTGACGCGCAGCTCGACCCAGTCGCCCCGCTCGCGGGCGGCGACGCGCACCGCACTCCCGGCCGGTGCGACCTCGAGTGCGTTGTTCAACAGGTTGTCGACGACCTGCTCCAGGCGACCGGGCGTCGCGCACGCGACCGGCGCGCCGGCGACGGAGGTGTCGATGTGCACGTGCTTCTCGGCCGCGAACGCGTCCCACGCGTCGCACCGGCCGTCGAGCACCTCGTCGAGCGGAACCGCTGCGGGCGAGGAGGGCGCCTGCTCGGCGCGCACGAGCACGAGCAGACCGTCGACCAGGCGGGAGAGCCGCGAGACCTCGGTCAGCGCGCCCTCGAGGTCCTCGGCGGCGGCGCCGTGCACGTCGGCTTCCAGGTTCTCGAGCCGCAACCGCATGGCGGCCAGCGGTGTGCGCAGTTGGTGCGACGCGTCGGCGACGAACGCGCGTTGCGCGCCGACCAGCTGTTCGAGGCGCGCCGCGGTCGCGTTGAACGACTCGGCGAGGACCGTCAGCTCGGCCGGACCCTTCGGCACCTCCACGCGCGGACAGGTCGCCGCCGCCGAGCGAACCGGCGGCTTCCTCGAGGTCGGCGAGTGGCTGGGTCATGGAACCCGCGAGCAGGAGGCTGGCCAGGAACACGATGCCGAGCACGACCCCGCCGGTGGCCGCCAGCAGGAGCCAGATGTGACGGATCTGGTCGTCGATCACCGACGCCGGATACGTGATGCGCACCGCGCCCTGGATGCCGGCCGCCGAACCGATGGGCAGCGCGACGTAGAGCAGGCTCTCCTCGAGCGTGCGCGACCACCGGGTACCGCTCACCTCGGCGCCGTCGAGGGCGCGGTTGATCTCCGGCCGGGTCGAGAAGTCGCGATCGGTCGGGCTGGTGGCGTCCGAATCGGCGATGCTGCGCCCGTCGGCGTCGACGATGACGACGCGCCCGCCCGCGTTGTCGTGGTAGCGGTCGGCCAACGCCTGGAGGCCGCGCGCCTGGACGGCGGGCGACGTGGTCGGGTCGAGTGGTTCCTGGGAACGGATGGCAAGGGAGAACGCGTCGTGCTGCAGATCGCTCGTGAGCCGGCGCTCGACCGAGTTCGCGTACGACACGCCGAGCGGGATCTCGAGGACCAGCAGCACGAAGAACGTGATCGAGAGGTAGCTGACGAGCAACCGGCGCTTCACCGCGCCCCTCCCCGTGCAGTCACTCGGCCTGTGCGCGCAGCCGGAACCCCACGCCGCGCACCGTCTCGATCCATCCCGGGTCGCCGAGCTTCTTGCGCAGCGACGCGACGTGCACGTCGAGCGTCTTCGTCGGGCCGTACCAGTGCGGGTCCCATACGTTCTCGAGCAGCTCCTGACGGGGCCGCACCGCGCCGGGGTCGTCAGCGAGGAACGCGAGGAGGTCGAACTCCTTGGGCGTGAGCGCGACCGCGGTCCCGTCGAGGCTGACGCGTCGCGTGCGGCGGTCGATGGCGAGGGTGTCGACCTCGATCACGGGCGGATGGCCGTCGCCGTTCGCAGCCGCGGTCGCGGGCGTGTCGTCGGGCCCCTCGCCGGTCGGGTTCGCGGCCGGGGCGCGGCGGCGGGCGACGGCGCGGATGCGCGCCACGAGCTCGCGGAAGCCGAACGGCTTCACGATGTAGTCGTCGGCGCCCAGCTCGAGACCGACGACCCGGTCGACCTCCTCCGAGCGCGCGGTGACCACGATGATCGGGACGTCGGAGCGGGCCCGCAGCTCTCGGCACACGTCGAAGCCGTCGCGGTCGGGGAGGCCGAGATCGAGCAGCACCACGTCGAAGTCGCCGGCCGCGCTGTGGGACAGCGCGTCGCGCCCGGTCTCCACCCGATCGACGTCGAGACCCTCCCGCTCGAGGCCCTTGGCGAGAGGGGTGGCGATGGCGTCGTCATCCTCGACGATCAGGACTCGCATGGGTGCAGCGCTTTCTGGTGGACCGGCGGGGGCGACGTCTCGCGAAGAGTGTCGACCGGCCGCGGCGTGGCCTTGACCGGAATCGGGACGTCGGTCACACCGGCTTCACCCCCGGGCCGCGGGCGTCGATAGGGCGGCGGAGGGAGCCATGGCCGCATCGACCGCGGTGAGGCCCGTCACCTTGGAGCGGCAGTGGAACGACGCAAGCGCTGGGCGACCGCAGGCGTGCTGACGGTGACCGCGTTCGCCACGACCGTCGGGCTGGGCGCGAACTTCGGCCTGTTCGGCCTGACCGAGCCCGACTCCCCCGTCGGTCGCCTCGACTCGCGCCGGCCCGTCACCCAGGTGCGGGTGGAAGCGCCGTCGACCACCGTCGCGCCCGCAGTCGCCGACGACTGACGGGGGCGACGGGACGCGTCAGCCCACCAGGAGCAGCAGACTCGCCAGGTTCAGCAGCAAGAGTCCGCCCGCGAGCACGAACGCTCCCCACCGCCCGTCGGTGACCGCACGCCGCGATGCCCGGACCGAGAGCGCGATGCCGAGCACGTACAGACCGAGCACGATCGGCACCGCCACCAGGCTCAGCGACCCGAGGAGCGGGCCGAGGACCGGCAGCACGACGTACATCAGCAGGCAGCGCGCGCCGCTCGTCATCAGCGCCAGCGACAGCGGCCCCGGTGGTTCGACGACGCTCGCGTCGGTCCCGAGGTCGGACGGGCTGACGCTCACGGCGTCACCGCCTTGGCCCGCTTCGCCCGCTTCGAGCGACGGACCAGCATCATCGTGATGCCGGTGACGCCGAGCACGATCGGCGACAGGCCAAGGGCGACCCACACCACGCGCGTGATCGGCCCGCCCCAATCGCCGGTGTGGAGCGGGAAGCTCCAGTCGTCCCACGCCTGGTCGAACACGTTCCCGGCTTCGGGGGTGCCGTCGTAGATCACCTCGCCCGAGTACTGGTCGACGAAGACGTACGAGTTCCCGCCGCCTCCCTCGCGGGTCCACGGGTCGAATCCTCGGGTCGTCCAGGCCTCGTAGACGCCCTTCTTGTCGTGGGGGACCCCGAGGTAGTCGATCTTCCGGTTCGGGAACTCCTCCTCGAGGATCGCCTGGAAGCGGTCGACCCCGATCGGGTCGCGGCCCGCGGCCTTCTCGGACTCGTAGGCCGAGTCGGGCGGCGTCCAGAGTGCGAAGTCTCGCTGCGCGGGCGTCACGTTCTCGTACCACGGCGCGAAGGTTCGGGAACCGAACGCGATCCCGGTGAACGCGATGACGGTCAACGGTATCCAGACGAGGAAGCCGATCACCTTGTGGAGCGAGAGGTTGAACGTGAACGACCGCGGCCGCGTTGCACACGCAGTGCGTTGGCCCAGCGCTTCACTCCCGGCCAGTACCAGAGGTAGAAGCCGGTGAACAACACCACGATGAACCCGACGCCGAACCAGCCGACCATGTCCATGCCGTCGGGGATCACGTCGCACACGATGCCCTTGACGCCACCCGGCTCGGCCCAGTCGACCACGCGGCACCATCCCGACTCCGGGTCGAACACCCCGAAGATCCCGTGGTCCTGCCAGAGGTACATGTGGCCCCGATTGAGCCACCACGTGAAGCCGGCCTCCTCGTCGGTGATGCCGTTCACGTCGCCGTTCCCGGGATCCACGAACACCTCGTGGTACGTGTAGGTCGGTTCCAGACCCTTGCGCGCGGCCGCGTGCTCGGTCTCGAAGCCCACCTGGTAGACGCCGCGTCCGTTCGCGGGCAGGGTGAGGCCGTAGACGTGGGCGGAGTCCGGCATCGCCGCGTCCGCGGCCTCGATCGCCCGGTCCGGGCCCACGTCACCGGCAGACGCGTCGTACAGGCCCGGGTGCAGCCAGGCGTCGATCTGGTTGCTCTCGACCAGCCACGCGCCAGTGAGCGAGACCACCACCAACCAGGCCATGAGCCCGACCGCCAGCCACCGGTGCGTCTTCACCAGCACCCGGCGGGGGCGCATGGCGAGGCGCCGGATCCGGCGGCGGCCGCGACGGTCGACTCCGCCGGCGCCCGGGTCCGCCGTCGCCGGCGGGTCCTCGAGCACCTCCTGGCCCGGCTCGATCGTCCTCATGGGATTAGGCCCTCCTTAGTTAGGAGGGCCTAACTTAAGAACCCGGACCCGATCAGGTCAAGTTCTCGAGCACCTCGGTGAGCTCGGGCGCCAGCTCCTCCTCCACCCGTACCGGCTCGCCGGTGACCGGATGGGCGAAGGCGAGCCCGCCGGCGTGGAGGAACGGGCGGTCGAGGGTCAGTGCGGGGCGGCTGCCGCCGTAGGCGGCATCGCCCACGACCGGATGGCCGATGGCCTGGAGGTGCACCCGGATCTGGTGGGTGCGTCCGGTCTCCAACCGGCACGCGAGCAGCGAGACGTCGGGTTCACGGAAGGAGCGAACGACCTCGTAGTGGGTGCGGGCGCTGCGGCCGCCCTCGCGCACCGACATGCGGGTGGGGCGGCGCACCGACCGGCCGATGGGCGCGTCGATCACCCCGCGGGTGGCGTCGGGGACGCCCCACACGAGGGCGGCGTAACGCCGCTCGACGTCGTGGGCGGCGAGCATCTCGACCAGGCCGTCGTACGCGGCCGGTGACCGCGCCACCACGAGCAGCCCGCTCGTGTCGCGGTCGAGCCGGTGCACGATGCCGGGCCGGGCGGGGTCACCGACCCCGGCGATCTCCGGGAAGCGCGCCAGCAGACCGTTGACCAGGGTGCCGTCGGGGTGGCCGGCCCCCGGGTGCACCACGAGCCCCGCGGGCTTCGCCACCACGACCACGTCGGCGTCCTCGTGGCGCACGACCACCGGCACCGCGGCGTCGGGCTGTGGGAGACCGGCGACCGCCGGCTCGGCCAGCACCTCGATCACCTCGTCGACCGCGAGGCGGCGGCTCTTCGGCACGCGCGCGCCGTCGACCAGCACGTCGCCCGCTTCGACGAGCACCTGCACCTCGCTGCGCGTCCAGCCCGTGAGCAGGGCGACGCGCGCGGTCGAGTCGCTCCCCCGCCAGCGCCTCGGGCACCGCGAACTCCTCAGCCACGAGCGGCGCGCTGTTCGATGATGTCGGTGCGGACGGCCCAGATCACGATGAGGACGGCGCCGATCGTGATCGCGGAGTCGGCGACGTTGAAGGTGGGGAACTGCCCGACGTGGACGAAGTCGACGACCGCGCCCTTCAGGAACCCCGGCGTCCGGAAGACACGGTCGATGAGGTTGCCGAGCGCGCCGCCGAGCACCAGCGAGAGGCCGATGACCATCATCGGGTCGCGCGTCCGGCGCACCGGCGCGGACCAGCAGCACCGCCACCACGATGGCGACGATCGCCAGCAACGGCGTGAACGCCTGGAAGAGGCTGAACGCGCTGCCCGTGTTCCGGGTGAGGGCGAAGCCGATGTCGTCGCCCACGATGATGATCGGACCGTCGACGAGGCCGCGGACGGCCCAGAGCTTCGAGAGCTGGTCGAGCAGGACGACCCCGAGCACGATCGCGGTGGCGAGCAGCGGCCGGCCCGACCGCGTCACTCCACGCTGTGGTTCGCTAGCGGCGTCGCTCGGCACGAGCCTTGCAGTCGACGCAGGTCTCGGCGTAGGGCAGGGCTTCGAGCCGTTCGAGGTTGATGCGCCGGCCGGCGGGCAGGCACAACCCGTAGGTCTTGTTCTCGATGCGCTCGAGGGCACGGTCGATCTCGTCGACGGTCTGCTGCGCCGACGCCGAGAGCAGGAGGTCGCGCTCGCGCTCGATGTTGATGGTGTCGCCCTCGCCCGACTCCTCGTCGAACTGGGTGTCGCCGCCCTCGCGCTCGTTCGCGAGCTGCTCGGCCTCGGCCGCGAGCTCGTCGGCCTGCTGGACGTGGCGGGCGCGCTCCTCGATCAGGAGGGTCTGGAGGCGCTCGATGGTCTTGGGCGAGAGCCCCGGCTTCTCCGGCTTCACCTCGAACCCGACAGCGGGCAGATCACCGTCGTGGGCTTGCGGGCCGGCTTCTTCGCCGGCTCGACCTTGGCCGCGGGCGCCTTCTTCGCGGGCGCCGACTTCTTGACCGGCGCCGCCTTCTTCGCCGGTGCCTTCTTGCCCGGCGCCACCTTCTTGGCGGCTGCCTTCTTCGCGGGCGCCGCCTTCTTGACCGGCGCCGCCTTCTTCGCCGGTGCCTTCTTGCCCGGCGCCGTCTTCTTGGCCGGCACCGCCCTCTTCGCGGGGGCGGCCTTCTTCGCCGGCGCCGCCTGCTTCGCGGCGACGGCCTTCTTGGCCGCGACCGTTGGCTTCTTTGCCACCGCCGCCCTGGTGGCGGGCTTGGCGGCGTTCTTCGGTGCAGCGGCTCTGGCCATGAGTTCCCCTGGGAGCGAGCGCGGGATTGTAGTGGCACGTGCGGACCCGGCAACGCACCCGCGGCAGCCGTTGTTCCCGGCCGATCCGCCGGGCCCACGGGGCGTTACGCCCCGATTTCGGCCCCGGGCCGGTCGCGGGCCGCCGGTACGATCCCGGGGTGCCCTTCGATCCCGTCGTCGCGTCCCTCGATCTCGTCGCGCTCGAGCGCGAGGTGCAGGACCGGTGGGACACCGACGACGTGTTCGGTGAGAGCCTGCGCCGCCGGGCCGGAGCCCCCGAGTGGGTCTTCTACGAAGGTCCGCCCACCGCCAACGGGCGCCCCGGCATCCACCACGTGTGGGCCCGGCTCTTCAAGGACATCTACCCCCGGTTCCACACCATGCGCGGGCGCCACGTGGCGCGGAAGGGCGGCTGGGACTGCCACGGCCTCCCGGTCGAGGTCGAGGTCGAGAAGGAGCTCGGCTTCAACAACAAGCACGAGATCGAGGCCTTCGGCATCGGCGAGTTCAACCGCCTGTGCCGGGAGTCGGTGCACCGCTACGTCGTCCGACTTCGAGTCGCTGACCAAGCGCATCGGCATGTGGCTCGACACCGACGACGCCTACTGGACGCTCGACAACTCCTACATCGAGAGCGTCTGGTGGCTGTTCCGCCAGATGTGGGACGCGCGGCGACATCTACGAGGGCCACAAGGTCGTCCCGTACTGCGGTCGCTGCGGCACCGCGCTGTCGAGCCACGAGCTGGGCCAGCCCGGCGCGTACCGCGACGTCACCGAGCCGTCGGTGTACGTGCGCTTCCCGGTCGTCGGGCGCGACTTCGACCTCCTCGTGTGGACGACCACGCCGTGGACGCTCGTCTCCAACGTCGGCGCCGCGGTCGGCCCCGACGTCGACTACGTGCGCGTGCACGGGCCGACGACGGGGGCCGCGACCTGGTGGTGGCGGCGGCGCGCGTCGCCGACGTGCTGGGCGACGACGCCGAGGTCGTGGGCGCCGGTCGACGGCGGCCGACCTCGTCGGGCCTCCACTACGAGCGCCCCTTCGACCTCCTCCCGCTCGACGCCGACCTCCGAACGGCGGGCGCGCGTCGTCGCCGGCCGACTTCGTGACCGTCGACGACGGCTCCGGCATCGTGCACCTCGCGCCCGCGTTCGGTGAGATCGACCGCGAGGTCGCCGAAGCCGAAGGGCTCCCGATGCTCAACCCGGTCGGCCCGGCTGCCACCTTCGTCGACACCCCGACCGGCAGCACGCCGTGGACGGGCACGTTCGTGAAGGACGCCGATCCCGCCATCATCGACGCGCTCGGCGGCGTCGGGCGCGCTCGAGCGCGTCGTCGACTACACCCACTCGTACCCGCACTGCTGGCGCTGCGGCACGCCGCTGATCTACTGGGCCAAGCCCACCTGGTTCGCGCGCACGTCGGCCCACAAGGCCGACGCTCCTGCGCGAGAACGAGTCCATCGGCTGGCACCCCGAGCACATCAAGCACGGACGTTTCGGCGACTGGCTGGAGAACAACGTCGACTGGGCGCTGTCGCGCGACCGGTTCTGGGGCACCCCGCTGCCGGTGTGGCGCTGCGACGACTGCGGCACCGACACGTGCATCGGCTCGGTCGCCGAGCTCGCCGAGCGCTCGGGCCGCGACCTCACCGACCTCGACCTCCACCGCCCCGCGGTCGACGACGTCACCATCGACTGCCCGAAGTGCGAACGGCCGGGCGCGCGCCGCGTCGAGCCGGTGCTCGACGCGTGGTTCGACTCCGGCGCGATGCCCGCGGCGCAGTTCCACTACCCGTTCGAGCACGAGGACCTCTTCGAGCACGCGGTTCCCCGCCGACTTCATCTGCGAGGCGATCGACCAGACGCGCGGGTGGTTCTACTCGCTGCTCGCGGTCAACACGCTCGTGTTCGACCGCAGCCCGTACCGCAACGTCGTATGCCTCGCGCTGGTCGTCGACAAGGACGGCCAGAAGATGTCGAAGTCGAAGGGCAACGTCATCGACCCGTGGACGGTGCTCGACACCCGTGGCGCCGACGCGCTGCGCTGGAACTTCTTCTCCGCCGGCTCGCCGTGGACGCCACGCCGGGTGTCGGTGGAGGCGATCGACGAGTCGGCCCGGTTCCTGGTGACGCTCTGGAACACGTACTCGTTCTTCGTCACCTACGCGAACCTCGACGGGTGGAAGCCCGACGACGGCGGCGGCGCCGTCGACCCACGTGCTCGACCGCTGGGTGCGGTCGCGCCTCCACGGCACGGTCGCGACGGTCACCGAAGCGCTCGACGGCGTTCGACGCGCTCCGCGGCGCGCAGGCGCTCGAGCGCTTCGTCGACGACCTCTCGAACTGGTACGTCCGCCGGTCGCGCGCACGCTTCTGGCAGGCCGACGGACGCGCGCGGCGCACACGACCCTCCACGAGTGCCTCTCGACCCTGGCACTCGCTGCTCGCGCCGTTCACGCCGTTCGTGGCCGACGAGCTGCACCGCAACCTCGCGCGGCACCACCGAGTCGGTCCACCTCGCCGACTGGCCGGTCGCCGACGCGGCGGCGCGCGACGAGACGCTCGAAGCCGAGATGGAGCGGGCCCGCGCGGTCGTGTCGCTCGGGCTCTCGGCCCGCAACGAGGCGAAGCTCAAGGTGCGCCAACCGCTGCGACGAGCGCTGGTGCTCCTCCCCGGACGCGTCGATGTTCTCCGACGCGGTCGCCGCCGAGGTCGCCGACGCGCTCAACGTGAAGGAGCTCGAGGCGGTCACCGACCTCGAGGGCCTGCTCGACGTACACGCGTGCACCCCAACTTCCGCACCCTCGGGCCGAAGGTCGGGAAGCAGGTGCCACTGCTGAAGGACGCGCTGGCGTCGGTCGACGTCGCCGAGGTCAGCCGCGCGCTCGACGCGGATGGCGGCTACGACCTCGCGCTCGCCGACGGCTCGTCCGTACGATCTCGAGCCCGACGACGTCGAGGTGCGCGCGGAGTCGCACGCCGAGCTCGCGCTCGCGCAGGACGCCGGCTACGCGGTCGCGCATCGACACGACCGTCGACGACGAGCTGCCGCGCCGAGGGCATCGCCCGCGACCTGATCCGGCTGCTCAACGACCAGCGCAAGGCCGAAGGGTTCGAGATCGCGGACCGCATCCGCGTCCGCGTGGGCGCGACGCGGTCGCGTCGAGGCCGCGGTGCACGCCACCGTGACCGCGATCGCCCGCGAGGTGCTTGCGGTCGAATTCGAGGTCGTGCGTGCCCGGACGCGGCACGCGACGCGCGTCGAGGTCGACGGCGAGCCGGTGACGCTCGAGCGCTCGAGCGGCGTCGCAGCGTCAGCGACGGCGACGGAACCGACGCCGATCGTCGTCGGCGGCGCCGTCGTAGAACGCAGCCTGCTCTCGTCGCGCGGCCCGAGCGGTGCGTCGTCGCGCACCGCTTCCCGCAGCGAGGCGAAGAACGCGTCGTCGTCGAGGGAGTCGGTGTCGATGGCGGTGGCCTCCATCGGGACCTCGGGCGCGAACGGCTCGTGCTGCGCCGTGTCGCGCTCCCACGGTGCCGGCGCGTCCCACGACTGCTCCGCCGGCGCCCAGTCGTCGTCCGACGAGAGCCACGACGACTCCGCCGCCGGTGCGGCGGTGCTGGACGCTTCCGGCGCGGGCGGGGGCCACTCGGCGGCGGCCACCGGACGCGGCGGTGCGGCGACGGGTGACGTGCCGACGGCGGCCTCGGCCGCGAACGCGGACCCGGAGGCCGATGGTCCGGTCCCCGACGGTTCGACCGAGCCGATGGACGGCGTGTTGGGCGACGGGTCCCAAGCCGACTGGTCCTCGACGACGTCGATGATCGCCGCCTCGACCTCGGGGTCGGGTTCCGGGGTGACGTCGGCCACGGCCGCGGGCGGCGAGGTCGCGCTCGATCGGCAGCTCGACATCGTGCAACTCGGGCCGCTCGGAGGGCGGCTCCACCTCGTCGGTACCGAGGTTGGCGAGGTCGGACTCGATCGCGGCGCGGATGCGCTCCCGGTAGCCCGATGCGTACGCGTCGAGCGCGTCGGCGTCGGCCCGCAGCTGCTCGCGGCGCGCCGACAGGTCGAGGATCTCCGCTTCGAGGCGGCGACGCTCACCTTCGGCGATGCGACGCGCGGTGGCCTCGGCGTCGCTCACCAGCGACTGCGCCTTGGCCTCCGACTCCTCGAGCAGCTGCCGCGCCCGCGCCTGCGCCTCGTTGACGGCGTCGTCGGCCGCACGCTGCGCCAGCAGCAAGGTGCGCTGCAGCATCTCGGCGTCCTCGCGGCTCGACGGGAGCGGCACCTCGGCCGCCGCGGGCGCGGCGCGCCGCCGCGGTGGGGACCGGACGGCTGGCGGATTCCTGCACCTTCTGACTCAGGCCCTCGATGGTGACCGCCGCGCGCTCGAGGAGGTCGTCGACCTCGTCGCGGTCGTAGCCGCGCCACGAGTCCTTGATCTCACTGCTTCGGAGTTCCTGCGGGGTGACATCCATGGGAGGCCATGGTAGCGAGGAGGGCCCCGGACGCGTCGAACCCCCCGGTCAGCCGGAGGCGAGCACCGTGCGCAGGATCATCAGCGCGAAGAACACGATCAGGAACGAAGTGTCGAACATCCCGGCGGGCGGGATGACCCGGCGGACCGGCCGCAGCACGGGCTCGGTCAGCTCGAACAGGAGCGTGTTGAGCGAGGCGAGGAACGTGCCGCCGCGCACCGGGAACCAGGAGAGCACGGCCCGACCGGCGAGGATCACGAGATAGAGGGTGACCACCGCCACCAGGACAGAGCGCACGGGTCAGGGTTGGAACAGGCCCCGGGCCTGGAGCCGGTCCTTCTCCTCCTGGGAGACCTCGACGTTGCTCGGTGTGAGCAGGAAGACCTGGTCGGCCACCCGCTGCATCGAGCCCGCCATCGCGTACGCGAGCCCGCTCGAGAAGTCGATGAGTCGCCGCTGGAGCTCGCGGGGAGCTCCTGCAGGTTGAGGATGACGGGCTGGTTCGCCTTCAGGCGGTCGCCCACCTCCTGGGCGTCGTTGAAGCCCTGGGGCTCGACGACGTGGACCCGGGCGGCGGTCGTCGGGCCGATGGTGCGGACGACGCTCGGACGGGGCGCCGACATGCCCGACGGCTCGTCGCGCACGGGTGCGGGCGCGGGACGGGGCGGAGCGGGCTCGGGGGCGCCGTAGTCGGTGGCGTACTCGGTGCGCGTGTCGGGCCGGGTGCGCACGGTGCCCGAGTCCCGGGCGGGCCGCTGCGGCCCTCGGCCTCGTCGCGACCGGGGTCGCGGCGACGCGCGCGGGTTCTGCGGCTCTTCGGCCGCGTCGGCGTACTCGCCGTAGGACTCGTACTCGCCGCCGTACTCGAGCTCGTCATCATCCTGGAGACCCAGGTAGACCATCGCCCGACGCCACATCGAAGCCATGTGCGTCTGCCTCCTCGCAGTCCGGCAGCCTAGGAGATGAAGCAGAGGCGCGCCCGGACGGGCGAGGCGCCGGAGCGGAGTCGCTGGTTCCGGAGCGGGGCGCTGGTTCAGGGGCGGGGGCCGAAGAGGGCCCGGCCGACCCGGACCATCGTGGCCCCCTCCTCGACCGCGACCTCGAAGTCGTCGGTCATGCCCATCGACAGCTCGCGGAGGCCGAGGGTGGCCGCCTGCTCGCGGAGGGCGGCGAACCACGGGCGCGGATCCCCGGCGTGCGGTGGCACCGCCATCAGCCCCTCGACCGCCAGGCCCCCGTGCCGGAGGACGTCGACCAGGGCCGCGACCTCACCCGGGAGGCAGCCTCCCTTCTGCGGCTCCTCCCCCAGGTTCACCTCGACCAGCACCCGGGCGCCCGGGGCCCGGCGGGCGATCTCGGCCCCCAGCTCGGCGCGGTCGACCGACTGCCAGACCTGCACCCACGGCGCCAGCGCCCGCACCTTGTTGCGCTGCAGCTGCCCGAGGAAGTGCCAGCGCGCGCGCCCGGCACCGACGTCTTGCCCAGCAGCTCCTGGGCCCGGTTCTCGCCGACGTCGCTCACCCCGGCCGCGATTACCGCCTCGACCCGGGCGGCGTCGACGGTCTTGGTGGCGGCGACGAGCGTGACCTCGTCGGACCGCGCGACCGGCGCGGACCGCGGCGGCGGCGATGCGCCCGCGCACCTCGGCGACGCGCGCGGCGACCTCCGCCGCGGTGTCGTTCACGTCGTCCGCACCACCACGACGGCCTGGCGCCCCGTGACACCGTCACGCCGGTGGGAGAAGTGGTCGGGTGACGCCGAGGTGCACACACCGACATCGGTGACGTCGGCGACCCCGGCGCGGGCGAGCTCGATCCGCACGCCCGCGGGGATGTCGAGCGCCGGCGCGCCGTCGGCGGTGCGCCCGGCGACCTCGGGGCCGAGACGCTCGACCAGCCGGGCCAGCAGGTCGGCGCCGAACTCGTACCGCTCGGGGTGCACGCACGGGCCCGAGGACCGCCCGGACCGGCCCGGGCGACGCCGCGCCGAGCGCGGCGACCGCCTCGCCGATGACTCCCTGCTCGAGCCCCGGCCACCCCGCGTGGACGACACCGACCGCGCCCGGTGCGACCAGCGCGATCGGCGCGCAGTCGGCGGTCAGGACCACGAGCGGCAGGCCCAGGGCCGTGGTGACGGCGGCGTCGGCGACCGGAGGGGTGGCGGTCGGCCCGTCGACGGTGGCGACCGCGGGGCCGTGGACCTGTCGCAGCCAGACCCATGCCGCGGGATCCGACGGTGCGCACGGGAGCCGCGCCGCCGCCCGGGCGCGGTTCTCGGCGACGGCCCGAGGGTCGTCGTCGACGTGGTCCCCCAGGTTGAGGGTGTCGTACGGCGCGCGCGACACCCCCCGTGCCGGTCGGTGAAGACCACGCGGGCGGTCGGGAGGGTGTGCTCGATCAGCGCAGGAACTCGGGGACGTCGAACTGGTCGTCGCCGTCGCCCTGGTCGTCGCCCTCGCCACTGCGCATCCCGAAGTCGATGCCGTCGCCGAGGTCGTCGTCATCGTCGAGCCCGAGCGAGGTGAGCCCGCGCGACGGGCGCTTCTCGCCGTCGTACCGATCGAAGCCGGCGGCGATCACGGTGATGCGGACCTCGTCGCCGAGGCTGTCGTCGATCACCGCGCCGAAGATGATGTTGGAGTCGGGGTGCGCGGCCTTGGCCACGATCTCCGCCGCCTCGTTGACCTCGAAGAGGCCGAGGTCGGACGGACCCGACACGTTGAGCAGCATCCCGCGCGCGCCCTCGACGCTCGCCTCGAGCATCGGACTCGAGATCGCCGCGCGCGCCGCGTTGACCGCGCGACCGTCGCCCGACGCGTACCCGATGCCCATGAGCGCGCTGCCGGCGTTGCTCATGATCATCCGGACGTCGGCGAAGTCGGTGTTGATCAGGCCGGGCGTGGTGATGAGGTCGGTGATGCCCTGCACACCCTGGAGCAGGACCTCGTCGCACGTCTTGAACGCGTTGAGCATCGAGGTGCGCTCGTCGGCGACGCTCAGCAACCGGTCGTTGGGGATGACGATGAGCGTGTCGACCTTCTCGCGCATCTTCTGGATGCCGTTCTCGGCCTGCACGCCGCGACGGCGCCCCTCGAAGCTGAACGGTCGCGTGGCGATACCGATGGTGAGCGCGCCGACGGCCTTGGCCACCTCGGCCACCACCGGGCCCGCGCCGGTGCCGGTGCCGCCACCCTCGCCGAGGGTGATGAAGACCATGTCGGCGCCCTTGAGCACCTCCTCGATCTCCTGGCGGTGGTCCTCGGCGGCCTGGCGGCCGATCTCGGGATCGGACCCGGCTCCGAGACCCCGGGTGATGTCGCGCCCGATGTCGAGCTTCACGTCGGCGTCGCTCAGCAACAGCGACTGCGCGTCGGTGTTCACCGAGATGAACTCCACGCCCTTCAGCCCCGCGTCGATCATCCGGTTGACGGCGTTGCACCCGCCTCCGCCGACGCCGATGACCTTGATCACCGCCAGGTAGTTCTGCGGCTCGCCCAGCATCCAGTGCTTCCTTTGCTCGTTCCCGTGGACCCGACGCTCACATTGTGGAGGCCGGCCTTCACATCCCTTGGGATATCAGGGCTTGACGTACAACCCTGAACCTCCACTCGAGGTTGAGAGTTATGTCAAGCTGTACTTTCGGTGCAGACTTTACTCTCGTGACGTTGAACGGTCAACTCCCCCACCCACCACACGGGGCGCACTCGACGCTCGAGGCGTCTCCGCTGCATCTCAGCCCGATGGTCGATTCCGCTCCGCCGTCCCGCCCTCCAGGCACGGCTGCGCTGCATCTCAGCCGGCGACCGGGTTGGTGGGCACGCTCACGTCGACGTAGTGCACCTCCACGCCGGTCGACGCGCCGAGCACCGCCAGCGCGGCGCGCGAGCTTCACCGCGACCTGGGTGGGCCGGCCCATGCGGACCTCGGGTCCGCTGGCGAGGTGGAGCAGCACCCCGTGGTCGGTGACCTCGACCGAGGCCGTCCCCGCGGCGGCGTAGCCGGAGAGCCCGCCCGCGACCCGCGCGCCGTCGAGGGGCGCGACGGTGCCGCCGACCGGGGGCACCAGCCTCGTCCCGAGCAGCTGGGGGAGGCCGGCGGGTGGGGCGGCGCCGACCTCGAGCACCCGACCGGTGCCGTCGACCACCGCCTTGCCCGCCGGGGCGTCGATCCACGCCGCGGGTTGCCGCTCTCTCACCACGATGCGCACGGTGTCGGGCCACTCGCGCACGACCTCGGCGCGCTCGACGTAGGGCAGCGCCTCGAGGTCGCGCACGATCCGACCCTGGTCGAGCCACACGATCGAGTCACCGGCGTGGACCCCCCGGCGTCCTGCACCTCCGCGGCGGTGAGCCGGCCGAGCCCGCGCACCTGGACATGGTCGACGTCGAGCAACGGGGAGACCGACACGCCCCATGCGACGATCCCCAGCACCGCCAGCACCCCGACGAGCACGACGATCCGCGAGCGTCGGCGGGCCGCCGGGGTGCGAGTGGGTGCGCGGCGCGGGGGCGGCGCACTCCCGGTCGGGCGGGCCGGGGCGCGGGTGCTCACCGCGTGCTCCCGGGCCCGAGCGCGAGGTCGGCGTCGTCGAAACCGATCATCCGCAGCTCGGGCTCCAGCGCGATCCCGGTGGCGGCGAACACCCGCCGGCGCACCTCCGCCACGAGCGCCCGCACGTCGTCCGCGGTGGCGCCGCCTTCGGCCTGGAAGAAGTTGGCGTGCTTGTCCGACACCACCGCGCCGCCGACCCGCAGCCCCTTCAAGCCGAGCGAGTCGATCAGGCGCCCGGCGGAGTCGCCCGGTGGGTTGGCGAACACCGAGCCCGCGTTCGAGCCCCCCGGCTGGTGCTCGCGCCGCCAGCGCACCACCTCGGCGAGCTCCGCCTCGCCGGCAGCCACGCTGCCCTCGCCGACCCGGAAGGTCGCGCCGGTGACGATCTCGGTGGGCGACAGGCCCGACCGGCGGTAGCCGAAGCCGAGCCCGGCCGCCGGGCGACGCTCGGGCGCAGCGGCGGGCCGGGTGAGGTCGACGACGTCGGCGTCGACCAGCACCTCGGCGGTCTCGCGTCCGTGGCCTCCGGCGTTCATGCGCACCGCGCCGCCGACGCTGCCGGGGATGCCCACGAAGAACTCGAGCCCCGACCACCCGCGCCGGCGCTGCGGCGGGCCAGGACGGGAAGCGGGACGGCGGCCCCGGCCCGAACGACGCCGGGACCGGCCGCGAGGTCGACGGCCTCGAACTCGCCCCCGAGCACGACGCCCAGGCCGTCGAACCCGGCGTCGGCGACGAGGAGGTTGGAGCCGCGGCCGATGAGGAGGAGTGGAGGGGGCGCCTCGGCGATCACCCGCGCCAGCGCCGTCAGGGCGGCCGCGGAGCCGACGCGGGCCAGCAGCGCGACCGGACCGCCCACCTTGTACGTCGTCAGGTCGGCGACCGCGACCGACCGCTCGACCGGCACCCCGGCCGCGTCCAGCCGCTCGGCCAGCGCCGGCCCCGGGGCACGGGTCACGAGGACGGCGCCAGCCACTCGTCGGGTGCCGTGGTGAGGTCGCCGGCGCCGAGCGTGAGGACGACGTCGCCCGGCCGCGCCAGGCGCGGGACGTGGGCGACGAGGTCGGCGCGGCGGGGGAGGTAGGTGACCGACTGCTCGGGGTGGGCATCGAGCACCGCCCGCAGGACCAACCGGCCGGACACCCCGGGCTGGGGCTGCTCGCCGGCCGAGTAGACGTCGGTGAGCACCAGCGCGTCGGCCCCCGCGAAGGCGTCGGCGAAGTCGCGCCACAGCGCGGCCGTGCGCGAGTAGCGGTGCGGCTGGAACACGGCGACCACCCGCTCCCAGCCGCCCTCGCGCGCGGCGCGGATCATGGCGTCGACATCGCTCGGCAGGTGTGCGTAGTCGTCGACGTAGGTGACACCGTCGCGCTCGCCGCGGAACTGGAAGCGGCGCGCCACTCCCCCGAACCCGCCCAGCGCGCGCGTCACCGCGTCGAACGGCACCCCGAGCTCGAGCGCGACCGCGGCTGCACCGGCCGCGTTGACCGCGTTGTGCTGCCCCGGCACCGGGAGCTCGATCAACCCGAGCGGTGCACCGCGGCACGTCAACTCGAACTGCGTACCGCTACGGCCGCCCTCGTAGGCAGTCATCCGGTAGTCGGCGCCGTCGGCGAATCCGTAGGTGACGATGTCCGCGCCGGCATCGGGGCGGGCGGCGATCGAAGCGGCGATGTCGTCGTCGGCGCAGAGCGCGCACACGCCGGGGATCCGGCCGACGAACGTCGCGAACCCCTCGACCAGCGTCGGGAAGTCGCCGTAGTGGTCGAGGTGGTCGGGCAACACGGAGGTGACCACGGCGTCGTGGGGTGCGAGCTCGAGGAAGGTGCCGTCGCTCTCGTCCGCTTCGACCACCAGCCGGTCGCCGGAGTCGAACACCGCGTTGGTGCCGACCTCGTTGAGGTCGCCCCCGATCAGGAAGCTCGGGTGCCATCCCGCGGCCCGCAGGATGAGCGCGAGCATGGACGACGTGGTGGTCTTGCCGTGGCTCCCCGCCACCGCGATCGTGCTGCGGGTGGCGACGATCTCGCGCAGGGCGTCGGCGCGTCGCAACACCGGCACGCCCGCGCTCGCGCGCGGCGACGACCTCGGGGTTGCTCTCGGGGATGGCGGTGGAGATCACCACCGCGTCGAGCTCGGCGGGCAGGTTGCCGGCCGCGTGGCCGACGTGCGTGGTGACGTCGAGGAGGCCGAGCCGTTCCAGCGCACGCGACTCGCGCAGGTCGGAGCCGCTCACCCGATGACCCATGCGGGCGAGCACGGTGGCGATCGCGCTCATGCCCGCGCCACCCACCCCGACGATGTGGATGGCGTGGGGCTGCGTGAGGTCGAGGTCAGCGGGCACCGCCCACCTCCTCCACCAGGTCGGCGAAGCGCGCGGTGGCGTCGGGCCGCCCGAGCGTGCGGGCGGCGACGCCCATCGCCGTGACTCGTTCGGGATCGTCGAGCAACGACTGCAGCTCGCGGTCGAGCCGCGCCCCGTCGAGCTGGGCATCGGGGACGAGGACCGCGGCGCCGGCCGTGGCCAGGGCGCGCGCGTTGGCGGTCTGGTGATCGCCGGGCGCACCGGGCAGGGGCACCAACACCGCGGGCATGCCGACCGCGGTGAGCTCGGCGGTCATGCCGCCCGCCCGCGACACCATGACCATCGCCTCGGCGTAGATGACCTCCATGTGCTCCTCGAACGGGACGAGTCGGTATGCCAGCGCGTCGCCCGGACGCCGCAGGTCGGCGAGCCGGGTTCGGCACTCTTCGTAGTCGCGCGCACCCGCGACATGGTGGATCGTGACGTCGGCCCGGTCGCGCCAACGGTCGTAGAGATCGAGGGTCGCCCGGTTCACCGACCGGGCGCCCAGGCTCCCGCCGACCACCGCCACCAGGGGCGGGGTCACCGGGGCCCGCCGCACCGCGGCGATCGCCGGGCGGATCGGGTTGCCGGTGACGACCGCCCCGGCCAGCGCCGTCCCCGGCAGGCTCACCGCCGGGCGCGCGCCGAGGCGCACCGCGATGCGGTTGGCCAGCCCGGGGTGGGCGTCGGCCTCGTGCACGACGGTGGGGATGCCCACGAGGCGCGCCGCCACCAGCGCCGGGAGCGATGCGTACCCGCCGACGCCCACCACGACCTTCGGCCGGAGCCGGCGCACCAGGCGCACCGCGCGACCGACCGCGACGGCGGTGTCCCACATCGTGCGGAGGTTCTGCGCGATCGCCCGTGGCCGCGCGCTGCGCAGGAGTCCGCGGCCGGGTAGCAGCTCGATGGCGAAGCCCGCGGCCGGGACCGCGGTGGCCTCGAGCCCACGTTGCCGCGCCGACGAAGCGCAAGGTGTCGGGAGCGTGCCCGCGTGCAACGAGCTCCTCCGCGACTGCGAGCGCGGGGAACACGTGACCACCGGTGCCACCGCCGCTGATCAGCGCGTAGGTCGCGGTCACCGTCGCGTGGTGGCGGGGCGGGCTGGGTGCGCGGGACGTGCCGGCGCGACGCCGCCCTGGCGCGCCACGTTCACGAGGATGCCGGTGGCCAGCATGGTGGTGATCAACGCCGACCCGCCGAACGACACGAACGGCAGCGGGATGCCGGTGACGGGGAGCAATCCCACCACCGCGCCGATGTTGATGACCGCCTGGCCGACGACCCACACGGTCGCGCCCGCGGCGATCAGCGCGCCGAAGCGGTCGGGCGCGCGCAGCGCGGTGCGGGTCCCGAGCACCGCGAAGGCGATGAACAGCCCCATGACCAGGATGCAGCCGATCAGCCCGAGCTCCTCGCCGATGATGGCGAAGATGAAGTCGGTGTGCGCGTTGGGGAGGAAGTTCCACTTGGCCCGGCCCGCGCCGAGCCCGACGCCGGTGAGGCCCCCGCTGCCCAGCGCGATCAGCGACTGCGAGATCTGGTACCCCGCGTTCGACGAGTCGGCGAACGGATCCAGGAACGTGAGCATGCGGGCCCGCCGGTAGGGCTCGGTCAACGCCAGGAAGGTGACCGCGGTGATCCCGGCCGCGCCCACCACCGCGAGGTGCTGGAGGCGCACGCCCCCGGCCACGAGCACGGCCATGACCACCAATGCCAGCACCATCGCGGAGCCGAGGTCGGGCTCCTTCATCACCAGCAGCGTGAACCCGCCGAGCACGAGGATCACCGGGCGGACCACGCGGCGCCAGTCGTGCAGCTCACCGGCGCGGCGGCTCACGAGGTCGGCGGCGTACAACAACAGCGCCAGCTTCGCGATCTCACTGGGCTGGAACCGCAGGAACCCGGCGCCCAACCACCGGCGGGATCCCGACACGTAGATGCCGATGCCGGGGACGAGCACGACGACCAGCAGCACGACGCTGACGATCAGCAGCGGGCGCACCAGCGAACGCCACCGCCGGTAGTCGAACCGGATCGCGAACACGAACGCGCCGAGGCCGAGGGCCGTCCACATCAGCTGCCGGAAGAAGAAGTACCACGGTGAGCCGTAGTCGGTGAGCGACGCCACCGACGACGCCGACAACACCATGACCACGCCGACGACGTTCAGCACCGCGACCGTGGCGACGAGCAGGATCGCGGTCGACGACCGCGTCGTCGTCGCCGGTCGGGTCGCGGACGCGGCGGCGCGGGCATCCCGGTGGGCGCGCAACGGGCTGGTGAAGGCGGTCACGACGACCCTCCGTTCCGGCACGGGGCCGAATGGCTCTCGGGCAACAGACCGACCTCACGGGCGAAGTCGTCGCCGCGGGCGGCGTAGCTCTCGTACCAGTCGAAGGATGCACACGCCGGCGACAACAGCACCGCGTCGCCGGGGCGGGCCTCGTCGCTCGCGGTCGCGACCGCGTCGTGCATGGATCCTGCGTGCACCACCGGCACCGCGCCCGCGAACGCCGCTTCCACCTCGCCCGCGGCCTCGCCGATGGCGACGACGGCGCGCAGCCGTCCCGCGTGGGCACGCAGCCCGCTGAGATCGAGCGCTTTGTTGCGCCCGCCGGCGATGAGCACGACGTGCTCGAATCCGGCCAGGGCGCTGGCGGTGGCGTGGGGGTTGGTCGCCTTCGAGTCGTCGTAGAAGCGCACGCCGCCCCGCTCCCCCACCAACTGGACCCGGTGCGCGAGGCCGCCGAACCCGGCGAGCGCCGCGCGCGATGGCATCGACGTCGGCGCCCACCTCGCGGGCGGCGGCCGCTGCGGCCAGGGCGTTGGCGACGTCGTGGGGTGCCCCCGACGACGGCGCCGGGGCCAGCACGAGGCCGGCCGGACCGAGCAGCTGCCCACCGCGCGCGCCGTAGCCGTGGGCATCGGGCACACCGCCGACGAACCGCACCACCCGCCCGGGCGCGTCGGCGGCGAGGCGGTTCGCAACCCGATCGTCGCCGTTGACGACGAGCAGCGCGTCGCCGCCCTGGTGCGCGAAGACGAGGGCCTTGGCCGCGCCGTAGGCGTCGGCCGAGCCGTGCCAGTCGAGATGGTCCTCGGCCACGTTGAGCAGGACGGCGACGTCGGGCGCGAACGCGGTCGTGGTGTGGGCGAGCTGGAACGACGAGACCTCGGCGACGACCACGGAGACGTCGTCGCCCGCGGCTTCGAGCAGTGGGCGCCCGATGTTCCCCGCCGCGACGCTCGCGATCCCCGCGGTGCGCAGCATGGCGTCGATCAGCGTCGTGACCGTTGTCTTGCCGTTGGTGCCGGTGACCGCGATCAACCGCGGCGCGTCGGGCCGCGCTCGCAGGCGGGCGGCGGCGAGGTCGATCTCGGAGCGGATGGGGACGCCCGCGGCGTGCGCGGCGACGAGGGCCGGGTGATCCGGATGGACCCCCGGGCTCGGCACGACCAGGTCGGCCGCCCGTCCGTGCTGGACAGCGATGTCCGCGTCGGGTCCTTCGACGACGGTCGCGCCCTCGGCGACGGCCTGCGCCACCCGGGCGCGGTAGCCGTCGGCCGCCGGCCCCTGGCGCGGCGGCCGGTCCTCGAGCACCGTGACGTCGTGGCCCGCGGCGCGCGTGTACGACACCACCGAGGCGCCCGTCGCCGCCAGGCCGACCACGAGGACCCGCATCAGTCCAGGACCCCGGGAATGCGGATGAAGTCGGCGTAGAAGAACCCGAGGCCGAGGGCCACGAGCAGCCCGGCGAGGAGCCAGAACCGCACGATCACGGTGAACTCGGGCCAGCCGCCCACCTCGAAGTGGTGGTGGATCGGGGCCATGCGCAGCACGCGCCGGTGAAAGCAGCGGAACGAGACCACCTGCGCGATCACGCTGAGGGTCTCGAACACGTAGAGGCCACCGAGGATCGGGAGCAGCAGGATGGTGTTCGTGAGGAGCGCGAGTCCGGCCATCGCCGCGCCGAGGGCGAGCGAGCCGACGTCGCCCATGAACACCTGCGCCGGCGCCGCGTTCCACCAGAGGAATCCGAGGCAGGCACCCATCATCGCCGCCGCCACGATGGCGAGGTCGAGCGCGCCGGCGGGCAGGACGTGGTACACGCCCGGGTGACGGAACTGCCAGAAGGCGATGATCACGAACGCGGCGAACACCATGGCCGCGGACCCTGCCGCGAGCCCGTCCATGCCGTCGGTGAGGTTCACCGCGTTGGAGAACCCGTACACGAACAGCACCGCGACGACGAACCACAGGCTCGAGGCCATGTCGAGGTCGAGCATGCGGGTGAACGACCAGTGGGTCGACACGTTGACCCACTCCAGGGCCAACAGCGCGAAGCCGACGGCGACGAGGAGCTGCCCGCCGGTCTTGCCGCGCTTGCGCAACCCCAGGTTGCGACGGCGCCGCACACCCAGGTAGTCGTCGACGAACCCGACCACCGCCATGCCCACGATGAGCGCCATCAGCGTGATGCCGGCGCGCGCGAACAGGGTCTGCTCGGTGCTGACGTGCGCGACGAGGTATCCGATCAGCGCGCTGACGACGATGGCGATGCCCCCCATCGTCGGCGTCCCCGCCTTGGCCTCGTGCGGGTGCGCGAACGGTCCGTCGTCGCGGATCTGCTGACCGATGCCCTTGGCCCGCAGCACCCGGATCAGCGCGGGCGTGGAGAGGATGCACAGGACGAACGCGGCGCCCATGCCCACGAGGAGCGCGATCACGCGGCCTCCTCCGGCGGCGAGCCGCGCAGCGCGGTGGCGACCAGCTCCAGGCCGACGGCCCGGCTCCCCTTCACCAGCACCGCGTCGCCCGGCGCGACGTAGCCCTGGGTGGCGTCGAGGGCGGCGGCGGCGTCGGCCACCTCGGTGACCGCGATCCCGGCGGCGCGCGCGGCGTCGGCGAGCGGCGCCGCCTCGGGTCCGACTGCGACGAGGGCGTCGACCGTCGCGCCGACGAGCTCACCCAGCGCGGCGTGCTCCGGCGCGCTCGAGGGCGCCCAGCTCGCGCATCTCGCCGAGGACCGCGAGGCGGCGCCCCGAGACCTCGATCCGGGCCAGCGCCTCGAGCGCGGCGGCCATCGACGACGGGTTGGCGTTGTACGCGTCGTCGAGCACCACGAGCCCGTCGGCGGTGCGTGCGACCTCCATGCGCCACGCGGCGGGTTGCACCGAGCTGAGCCCGGTGGCGACGTCGTCGAACGCGACCCCGCGGGCCAGCGCGACCGCGGCGGCGAGCGTGGCGTTCACCACGTTGTGCCGGCCGCGCACCGCGAGCTCGACCCGACCCCCGCCCCACGGCGACTCGATGCGGAACCGCGGGCGGAGCTCGGCGTCGAGCTCGACGTCGACCGCCCGCACGTCTGCGGGCGCGTCACCGGCGGACACCAGCAGGACGCGGCCGGCGCTGCGGGTCGCGAGCCCGGCCGTCGCCGGATCGCCGGCGTCGAGCACGGCCAGGCCGTGGGCGTCCAACGCGTCGAGCAGCTCGCCCTTCACCCGGGCGACCCCGGCGCGACCCCCGAGCGACCCTGCGTGGGCCAGACCGATGTTGGTGATCACGCCGACGGTCGGGCGGGCGATGGCGGACAACGCGGCGATGTCGCCGTGGGCGCGGGCGCCCATCTCGAGCACCAGGGCCTCGGTCTCGGGCCCGGCGGCGAGCAACGTGAGCGGCACCCCGGCCTCGTTGTTGTACGAGCCGGGGCTCGCGTGCACGGCGAACTCCGGTGCCAGCGCGGCGGCGACGAGGTCCTTCGTACCGGTCTTGCCCGCCGACCCGGTGATGCCGACCACGACGGCGTCGTGCAGCGCGTCCCGCGCGGCACGACCGAGCCGCGCCAGCGCGTCGAACGCGTCGGTGACGCGCACGAGGGCGATGTCATCGGCCGCGACGTCACGGGTCGCGAGGACGACGCGCGCGCCGCGGACGGCGGCATCGGCGACGAAGTCGTGGCCGTCGCGCTCGGCGACCAGGGCGACGAAGCACGCTCCCGGCTCGAGCGCACGTGAGTCGATGGTGAAGGAGGTCGCGAGCGCCTCGGGGTCACCGGCGACGACGGAGCCGCCGGTGAGCTTCGCGATGTCGCCCGCGCTCAGCTCCATCCGAGTCCCCCGAGCAGCTCGCGCGCCACGGCGCGGTCGTCGAACGGCGTGGTGTGCCCGGCCACGGTCTGGCCCGTCTCGTGACCCTTCCCGGCGATGACGACGACGTCGCCGGGCTGCGCCGCGGTGAGGGCGTCGCCGATGGCGGCGCGCCGGTCGAGCTCGACTCGCCACTCCGCGGGCCCGGCGGCGAGGCCGGGGAGCACCGCGTCGGCGATGGCCTGCGGGGCCTCGCTGCGGGGGTTGTCGGAGGTGAGCACGGCGACGTCGGCACCGGTCGCGACCGCGGCGCCCATGAGCGGGCGCTTGGCCGGGTCGCGGTCGCCCCCGGCCCCGAACACGCACCACACCCGGGCCCCGGGACCAGCGAGCGGGCGGGCCGCGGCCAGGACCCGGGCGAGGGCGTCGGGGGTGTGCGCGTAGTCGACCAGCACCACGAACGGCTGCCCGGCGTCGACCCGTTCGAACCGGCCCGGGACGACCAACGGGTCGCTCAGCCCCTCCTGCACGGCTGCCCACGGAACGCCTGCGGCACCGGCCGTGGCTGCCGCCGCGAGCGCGTTGGCGAGGTTGAAGCGACCGACGAGCGGGAGGCGGACGTCGAAGCGGACGCCGGTGCGGCGATCGACCAGTGCGCAGCGCGTGCCGTCGCCCGCGAGGTCGACGTCGACTGCGAGCAGGTCGGCGCGGTCGTCGTCGATCGCGTAGGTCGTGACCTCGAGCCCGGCGTCGCGTGCGCGCGCCGCGAGAGCGTCGCCGCGCGCGTCGTCGAGATTCACCGCTGCCGCGCGGCGAACGCAGGGGTGAACAGACGGGCCTTCGCTTCGAAGTACGCGTCGAGGGAGCCGTGGTAGTCGAGGTGCTCGTGGCTCAGGTTGGTGAAGCACACCGCGGCGAACTCCACGCCGTCGACGCGGTGCTGCGCGAGGGCGTGGGACGAAACTTCCATCGCGACCGTCGCCGCGCCCGCGTCGCGCATGCGCGCCAAGAGGGCCTGGAGGTCGGACGCCTCCGGCGTGGTGTGCGTGGTCGCGATCGACTCCCCCGCGACCCGGGCGCCGACGGTGCCGATCACCCCCACCCGGTCGCCGGCTCGGCGCGCGATGGCGTCGAGCAGGTAGGTGGTGGTGGTCTTCCCGTTGGTGCCCGTGACCCCGAGGACCCGCATCGACGACGACGGGTGTCCGTACAGCGCCGCGGCGACCGGGCCGAGCGCCGCGCGGACCATGGGGACACGCGCCTGGGCCACATCGAGGGGCAGGATCCGCTCGACGAGCAGCGCCACCGCGCCGCGCGCGACAGCCTCCGGCGCGTGGTCGTGACCGTCGGTGGTCTCACCCGGGATGCACGCGAAGCACGCGCCGGGAGTGACCCGCCGGCTGTCGTGGGTGATGGCGTCGATCTCGACGTCCGGATCCCCGGTGAGCTCGGCTCCGCGGACTCCCCCCGGTCCGTCGAGACCGGCGAGCAGGTCGTGCCAACGCACGCGTGCGCGTCCTCTCGGCTCGGTCACGGGATCGAACGCGACAGGGTACCGGGCCCCCGTCGGCAACCTCACGACGCGGTCGGTACGCGCTCGTACGTGAGCGCGAACCGCATGATCTGCTGGAACACGGGGGCGGCGGCGTCGGCGCCGAAGATGCTGCCCTGCGGTGAGTCCATCACCACGATGGCGGCGAGCCGGGGGTTGTCGGCCGGGGCGAACCCGGCGAACGACGCGTTGTACTCCCCGGTGTCGTAGGGCGCCTTGCGGGCGGTGCCGGTCTTGCCCGCCACCGGATAGCCCGGGATCTGCGCCTTCTGGCCCGTCCCGAGCGGGTCGGCGACCACGCGCTTGAGCATGCCGGTCACCGCGTCGGCCGTCTCGGGCGTCACGACCGGGTGGGGCGCGGGCAGCTCCGCGTCGTGTCGCTTGCCGTCGGCGTCGATCGTGGCCGCGACCAGCCGGGGCGGCCGGGCCATCCCGTGGTTGGCGATGGTCGTGTACACGTCGAGCATCTGCATCGGCGTCACCGCGATGCCGTAGCCGATCGGCACCGAACCCATGCTGGTGTCGGTGTACTGCGACGCGTCGAACGACGAGCCCGACGACTCACCGGGCAGGCCGAGCCCGGTCGGGTGGCCGAAGCCGAATGCGTCGAGGTAGCGCGCCAGGTTGTCCTTGCCGAGCTTCTTGGCGATCTTGATCGTGCCGACGTTCGACGACTCGGTGAGGATGTCCGAGACGGTCATCGTCGACGAGTGGTCCTCGACGTCCTCGTACTCGGTGCCGCCCACGTTGATCGTCTGGTACACGTCGTCGAACGTGGTCTCGGGCGTGACCACACCTTCCTGGATCGCGCCCGACATCGTGATCACCTTGTTCGTCGACCCCGGCTCGTAGACGTCGGTGACGGGCTTGTTGTTCTCCGTCGCCTCCGCGGCGTGCGCGGGAGCGGTCTCGGAGGCACCGTCGACGGTCGCCATCGCGAGCACGTCACCGGTCTGCACGTCGACGATCACCGCGGTCCCGCCCTTGGCGTTCATCGCGACGACGCCCTGGAGCAGTGCCTGCTCGGTGTTCCACTGGAGCGAGGAGTCGATGGTGAGCACGAGGTCCTGCCCCCGCTTCGCCGGCGTCACCTGACGCTCGCCGCCGGGGATGTCGTTCCCCTGCGGATCGCGCTCGACCTGCACGCTGCCGGGCGCGCCGGTGAGCAGCTCGTCGAAGTGGTACTCCATGCCGCCGAGGCCGTTGTTGTCGGTGCCGACGAAGCCGACGACCGGCGCCGCGACCGTGCCGACGGGGTAGAAGCGACGCGACTCGTCCTGGTAGGAGATGCCGACCAGGTCGAGCTTGCGGACGTCGGCGGCGACCTGGTCGTTGACCTTGCGGGCCACGTATGCGAACGCGCTCTTGTGGTTCGAGAGGCGCTCCGCGAGTTCGGCCTGGTCGACCTGCACGATCGGCGCCAGCTTCGCCGCGTACGCGATCGGATCCTTGATCACGCGCGGGTCGGCGACGATCGTGGTCTGGGGCACCGACACCGCCAGCATCTTCCCGGTGCGGTCGAAGATGTTCCCGCGCTCGGCGGGAATGGCGACGGTGCGGATCCGCTGCCCGAGGCCGAGCGACGTCAGGTGCGAGCGGTCGCGCGCCTGGAGGTCGAACAAGCGGACGCCGATGAGGGCGAAGGCGAGCACCACCACGACGAGCATCGCGGCGAGACGCAACCGGATCGGCGGGAGCGGCGCTGTCGAGGCGCGCTTCGGCCGCGTCGTGGTGCGCGGGCGTGCCGGGCGCGGTGGCGCCTGGCGGGCGTGCCGCGGGGGGACGGGAGCCGGTCGGCGCGCCGGAGTGCGGCCGTTCACGGGCCGGCGCGCCCCACTCATCTCGCCCCGCTCACGTCACGGCTGCCGCGGGTCGAGGCTCTGCTTCGTCTTCGACCAGTCGGCGATGGTGGTGGACGAACCGTCGGCGGTGGCGGGCATGGGGGCGTTCGGCACCTCGAGGTAGGTCGGCGGCTCGGGCGGGAGGACCAGCCCGAGGCGCTGCGCCTCCTGGATGACGCGCTGCGGCGACGCCAGCAAGGAGGTCGCGAGGCGCCGCTGCTCGTACGTGCGCTGCTCGGTCGTGATCCGCGAGTTGAGCCGGTCGAGCTCGAGCTGGTTCTGGGCGAGCAACACGTGGAACACGACCGCGCTCACGAGGGCGAACACGGTGAACAGTGCGAGGAGGGCGCCGACCCGGCCGATGCGGAGGCGCGGCGTCGCCGCGCGCGACCGGGCGCGCCGGTGCCCGGCGCGTCGATGCGGGTGCACGACGGCGCGGCGGGCGACGCGCGTGACGCGCCGGGGCGGCGACGGTGGTCACGGGTTGAGACGCTCGACCGCGCGCAGGCGGGCGCTGGCGGCGCGCGGGTTGGCTTCGACCTCTGCCTCCGACGGCCGCCGCGGGCGGCGGGTGAGGAGGCGGGTGATCGGGTTGCGCTTGGCGCGGGGCAGGCCTGTCGGCACGTACCCGGGCTCCTCGGTGCGCGACCAGTCGGCGAAGCGCTCCTTCACCATGCGGTCCTCGAGCGAGTGGTACGCGAGCACGACCATGCGGCCCTCGGGCTTGAGGAGGTGCACCGATTCGTCGAGACCGGTGGCGAGGCTCGGGAGCTCCCGGTTCACCTCCATGCGGATGGCCTGGAACGTGCGGCGTGCAGGGTGACCACCGCGCCGGCGGGCCGGCGCGGGAATGCCGCGCTTCACCGCCTCGACCAGCTCACCGGTCGTCCGCAGCGGGCGGGCGGCGACGATCTCGGACGCGATGCGGCGGGCGTACCGCTCCTCGCCGTTGCGGGCGATGAGCGCGGCCAGGTCTGCTTCGGAGTACTCGTTCACGACCGTCGCCGCGGTCAACGTCTGCACGCTGTCCATCCGCATGTCGAGCGGCGCGGCGTCGGCCCAGTACGAGAACCCCCGCACCGGACGGTCGAGCTGCGGGCTGCTCACGCCCAGATCGAACAAGATCGCCACGATTCCCTCGTTTCCCACGATGTCGGCACTTGCGACGATCTCCGAGATGTGCTCGAAGCCGCCCTGCACGATGCGGACCCGGTCCCCGAAGGGTTCGAGCGCCGCGCCCGCCGCTGCCACGGCGACGGGATCCCGGTCGATGCCGAGGAGTTCGAGATCGGGCCGGGCGCTCAGGAGCGCCCGGGCGTGGCCACCGCCACCCACCGTTGCGTCCACGACCCGGCCGGTCGGTACGGCGGCCAGGAGCTCGGTCACCTCCGCCGCCATCACCGGCAGGTGGAGGAAGTCGTCATCCATCTCGCACGACCCCCTCCCCGCTCGCCGCTCTCGTCTCCCCGGGACCGCCACCAGCCCCCCGGACGCGTCGACGAAAGCGAAGCGGGCGGAAGGGGCGCTTGCGCCGCGCCGCCCGGGGGGCTGGTGGCGGGCCCGCAGGCTCACCGTTGTCAATGTGTTGCTCGCCTGTGTGCTCGCCGGTCCTCGTCAGCTAGATCCCGAAGTCAGGCAGGTCGTCGGATTCGGTCAGCGCCTCCGCGCCCAGCCGGTCGAGCTCCAACCAGCGGTCGCGGTCCCAGATCTCGATCCGGGAGTACAGGCCCACCACCATCACCTCACGCTCCAAGTGGGCGAACGTGCGCAGGTTGCCGGGCAGCGCCACCCGGCCCTGCTTGTCGGGCTGGATCTCGCTGGCGCCCCCGAAGAACACCCGAGCGGCGTTGAGCTCCTTCGGCCCCCGCTTCGACTGCTCCCGGATCTCGGTCGCCACCGTCTCGAACTCCTCCGGCGTGAAGACCGAGAGGCAGCCGCCCTTGCCCTTGGTGACGAACGCGCCGTCGGCCAGCTGGTCCCGGTACTTCGCCGGGAGGATCACCCTCCCTTTGGTGTCCAGGGAGTGTTGGAACTCTCCCAGGAACATCCGGAACCCCTCGCCTTTCGGTCCTCCTCCACCACCGGGGGGCCGTCGACTCCCTCGGTCACCACTCGCTCACCACTTCACTCCATTTCGTGGCACCCTACACCCCTCTCCCCCACTCTTCAACCCACATCGCTCCCTTTTCCGCGCCGCGACGCCAAAAACGCGCCCCGGAGGGCGCGTCGACGGATTCAGTGTCGGGTTGACGACGCCAGGCGTCGTCGAACCACCAATGAACGGCTACGCGGGGAGGAAGGGCTCCCAGGCGGGGTCGATCGAGCCCGCGCTGGCGACGATCCAGAGGTTCGCCTTGGGCTCGCTCGGTGTTCGCCGGAGGCGGAAGTCGACCTCGGAGAGGAGGCGGTCCTCCTTCCGGGAGTTGCAGGCCCGGCACGAGGCCACCACGTTGTCCCAGGCGTGCGGGCCCCCGCGCGATCGCGGCACGACGTGGTCGATGTTCTCGGCCGCCCGGTTGCAGTACTGGCAGCGGTGGCCGTCGCGGGCGAAGACGGCCCGGCGCGACAGGGGCACCCGGTTGCGGTACGGCACCCGCACGAAGTGGTGGAGCCGGATGACGGCCGGCACCGGCAGCTCAGCCCGCTCCGAATGCAGCACCGCGCCGTTGCGCGCGACGATCTCGGCCTTCTCCTTCAGCACGAGCACGACCGCCCGACGCATGGGCACGACGCAGAGAGGCTCGAAGCTGGCGTTGAGCAGCAGGGCTCTTCCCAAGCGGCCGGACCTCCACGGTCTGCGAGAACGGCGCGAGCTTACCGGGGGCGCCCGCTGGCCCGGGCCGGGTTCCCCATGTCGCGACACCACTCGAGGTAGGTGACCAGGTCGTGCGGGTCGGGCCGGCCGGCGGGGCCGTACTGCGTCTCGAAGCGGAACCGCAGGTAGTCGGGATCGGGCAGGGGCAGGAAGGGCGGGCGGGCCCACCATCGGCGCGGCGCGAGCCGGGGCGCCTGCTGCAGCGCGGTGAGCCAGAGCGACGGCCGCGCCAGCACCAGCACCACCGCCCGCACCCAGAACGACACGCCGGGCAACGCGACCGGCGGCTCGTTCGTCATGGGTTCGCACGGTAGCCAGTCCGCCCCGGGCTGGCGCGGAAGGCGCGAAGGCCTCTGGTACCGTCGGGAGGCCCGCTCTGGAGGTGTTCGTGGTTCAGCCCGCCACCGCGCCGAGCCGCGACTCGTCGTTCGGCCGCTTGTTCTCCGCCCTGCTCGGCAACGTCGAGCGCGTCATCCAGGGCAAGCGCGAACAGGTGCACCTCGCGCTCGTGTGCCTCCTCGCCGAAGGCCACCTCCTCATCGAGGACGTGCCCGGCGTGGGCAAGACGTCGCTGGCCAAGGCGATCGCGGCGTCGATCGGGGGCAGCTGCCACCGGATCCAGTTCACTCCCGACCTCCTCCCCTCCGACGTGACCGGCGTGTCGGTCTGGAACCGCACCGCCGACGAGTTCGAGTTCCGCCCCGGCGGGATCTTCGCCAACGTGGTGCTCGCCGACGAGATCAACCGGGCGTCGCCGAAGACCCAGTCGGCGCTGCTCGAGGCGATGGAGGAGCGCCAGGTCACCGTCGACGCGCACACCTACCTCCTCCCGCGCCCGTTCATGGTCATCGCCACCCAGAACCCGATCGAGCTCGAGGGCACCTACCCGCTGCCGGAGGCCCAGCTCGACCGCTTCCTCATGCGGATCCCGATGGGCTACCCGGCGCGCGACGCCGAGCTCGCGATCCTCGAGTCCCAGGGCGAGCGCGCCACCACCGTGGAGGCGCTCACACCCGTCGCCAGCGCGATCGACATCGCGGATGCCGCCGCGCTGGTGCGCACGGTGCACGTCGCCGCCGAGGTCCGCGAGTACGTGCTCGACGTCGTCGCCGCATCCCGCCGGCACCCGGATCTGGTGCTCGGCGCCAGCCCCCGCGGCTCGTTGTCGCTCCAGCGCGCGGCGCGGGCGCTCGCCGCCAGCTTCGGCCGCAACTACGTGATCCCCGACGACGTGAAGCGCGTGCTCCCCGCGGTGCTCGAGCACCGGCTGATGCTCGCGCCCGACGCCCAGCTGCGCGGCGTGTCGGCCGGCGACGTCGTGCGGTCGATCATGACCTCGGTGCCGGTGCCCGGCGCGGCGTCGGGGTGACGGGACCGATTGGGTGAGTGCACCCCCGGGCCCCCCGATCGGGCCCAGCACGAACCGCAGCACCACGCTCACCCGCCGCGGCTGGTCGTTGACCGGCGCCGCGCTGGGGCTGGTCGTCGGCAGCTTCCTCCTGGGCGCGCTGGAGATGCTCGTGCTCGGGGTCGCGGCCCTGGCGCTGGTCGCCGGGGTGGCGCTCTGGCTGCGGTTCCAGGCCCGCCCCGAGCTGGCGGTCAGCCGCCGGGTGCGCCCCGACCGCCTCCACGTCGGGTCCGAGGGCCGCATCGACCTGCTCGTCGAGAACCTCGGCGCGCGCGCCACGCCCCTGCTGTTCGCCACCGACTGGTTCGACGAGGGACGCCGCGCCGCGCGCTTCCTCGTCCCCCCGCTCGCGCCCGGTGCCACCGCGCGCGCCGCGTACCGCATCCCGACCCGTCGGCGGGGCCGGTACCGCGTCGGACCACTGGCGGTCGCGGTCACCGATCCGTTCGGGCTGGCGCGCCGCAGCGAACCGAGCGCGGGCGAAGCCGAGCTCGTCGTGCGCCCCCGCGTGCACGAGATCGTGGCGCCGGTCGCGGTGGGGAGCCGCATCGAGCGCGGAGCACGACGCAGCGGCAGCGCGCGCGGTGGTGAGTGACCTCGGCGACGAGTTCGTGACCCTGCGCGACTACGAGCTCGGCGACGACCTGCGCCGCGTGCACTGGAAGTCGACCGCCCGCACCGGCGAGCTCATGATCCGCCAGGACGAAGCGCGGTGGCGTTCGCGCGCGGCAGTGGTGCTCGACGTGCTGCCGGGCGCGCACGACGCGGAGTCGTTCGAGGTCGCGGTGGAAGCGGCGGCGTCGGTCACCGCCCGGCTGGTGCGGCTCCGGCGCCGGGTGGAGGTCGTCACCAGCGCGGGCGAGGTGCTCGGCACCGGTGGCGACCCGCGCCACGACGTGATCGACCTGCTCGCCACCGTCGGCCCCGACGACCGCGACCGCCTGCCCACCGTGCTCGAGAACCTGCCGCGCGCACCGTCGGGTCGACCTCGTCGTGGCCGTCCTCGGACGGGTCGCGCCCGACACCCTCCACGCCCTCGGCATGCTCGGCGGCATCGGCGTGGTGGTCGTGCTCACCCAACCGGCCGCAGTCGCCCCGAACGCGTCGGTGCTCGTCGTCGACGCCTCGACCACGCCCTTCGCCACCGCCTGGAACCAGGCGCTGACCCGCACGTCGGGCTCCGCATGGCATCGCGCTCGCGTCTCGTAGCGCCGTTCACACTCGCCGCGCTCAGCGTGGTGGCGGCGCTGTCGCTGGCCCGGGTCGTCGACTCCGGCCGGTTCGTGCTGCCCGTCGTCGGTGCCGCCCTGCTCCCCCACGCCCTCGGTGCGCTGGTCCGGTGGCGCAGCTGGCCGGTCTGGACCGGGGTGGTGCTCTCGCTGTTCGGGCTCGCGGTGTTCGTCGTGCTCGCGCTCGAGCCGTCGACCACCACGCTCGGGATCCCCACCGGCGACACCTGGCGGGCGCTCGACCACCAGCTCACCGGGGGCTGGGAGCTGCTCCGCAACGCCCCCGCGCCCGCACCGACCACCGACGGCGCCATCCTGCTCGCGGTGCTGGCGGTCTGGACCATGGCCGCGATCGCCGACTGGCTCGCGTTCGGCCGCCAGGCGACCCTCGGCGCGGTCTCGCCCGCGCTCGTGTTCTTCGTGTGGACGTCGACCCTCGGCACCAGCGACTGGCGTCTCCTCCTCACCATCGCGTTCTCGCGCGAGCGCCGGCGCGTTCCTCCTCGCACAGAACCTCGCGGTGCTCGACCGCCGGCGCAACTGGCTCGTGTCGCAGCACGCCACTCGTCCCCACTGGCTGGCGCCCGCGGCGTTGCTCGGCGCCGCGGCCGTGGTCTTCGCGTTCGGTGGTCGCGCCCGCGCTCCCCGGCGCCGGGTCCGATGCGCTGCTCGACGTCGCCAACACCGGCCGCGACGACTCGGCGGGGCGCAGCTACCGGCCGTCGCTGGCGCCGTTCATCGACATCGGCAAGAAGCTCGACGACGTCGAGGACCAGGAGCTCTTCACGGTGCGGTCCGATCTGCCCGACTACTGGCGCATCGCCGCGCTCGACCGGTACTCGGGCGACAACGGCGGCCAGTGGACGCTCAGCGCCGAGGGCGAGGGCAGCGTGCAGGTCGGGCTCCCCTCCGACGACCCCGGCGGCACCCTGGTGCAGCAGTTCTCCATCGGCCCGCTCGGCGAACGGTGGCTGCCCGCCGCGTTCCGTCCCGTCGCCATCGACCTCGACGACACACTGGTCGTGAAGTCCTCCGACACGCTCGTCGCCGACGCGTCCGACGTCACCGACCTCGACTACGTCGTCGCGTCGAAGCTGCCGCCGTTGGCCGGCACCCAGTTCACCGCCGCGCAGATCGCGGCGACGGCCGGGGCCGTGCCGAGCGCCGTCGCGCCGTACACGACGCTCCCGGAGAGCGCCGAGATCACCGAGATCGCGCGCTGGGCCCGACAGGTCGTCGGCGACCGCGGCGCGACCACGCCGTACGCGCAGGCCAAGGCGCTGCGCGACTACTTCCGTGACACCGACTTCGTGTACGACACCGACGTCGGCAGCCTCGACAACGGTTCGGCCATCCTCGAGTTCCTCCGCGCCAAGCACGGGTTCTGCGTGCAGTTCGCCAGCGCCTACGCGGTGATGGCGCGCACGCTCGGCATCCCCGCCCGCGTGGCGGTCGGCTTCACCCCGGGCACGGCCGACGCCGACGGCCGCTACCACGTGACCAGCCACGACGCCCACGCGTGGCCCGAGATCTACCTCACCGGCATCGGCTGGACCCACCTGTTCGACCCGACCCCGGCCCAGTCGGAAACGGGCGCCGCCGGTGGCAGCAACCTGCCCGACGACACCGCGCCGGGCACGACCGCGACCACGTCGCCCACCGCCACCACCACGCCGACGGTCACCGCGCCCCCCACCGGCGGTGGCGCCGGAACGCCGGAGGCACCGGGGAGCGCTCCGGCCACGCCGACACTCGCGCCCGCGACTCCGACGTCGGCGTCCGACGGCGGGCTCGGCCCGTGGCTGCTGGTGATCGCGGTGCTCGCCGGCGTGGCGCTGGTGATCGGCGCGTACGTCACCGCCGTGCTCGTGGCCAAGCGGCGACGACGGGACCGCCGGCGCAACGCCGACGATCCGGCGCGCGTCGTCGCGGGCGCGTGGGAGGAGGCGCTCGACCGCCTCCGCGAGGCCGACCTCACCACCGACCCCGCGCTCACGCCGATCGAGACGGCGCGCCGCGGTCCCGCGCGAGCTCGGACCGCCGACGGCCGAGCCGCTCCGCGAGCTCGCGCTCGCGTACAGCACCGCCCGCTACGGCGATGGTGCGACCGGGTCCGACGACGCACGCGACGCGTGGACGTCGCTCGACGAGCTCGAGGTCGCGCTCGACGACGGAGTGTCGTGGACGCGGCGCTGGCGCCGCCGCCTCGATCTCTCCACCTTCACGCGTCGCTGACGCGCGTCGAGCCGCGTGAGTCAGGCGCCGCGGCTCGGGTGACCGTCTCGGGCGCGCAGCTCGGCGACGAACGCGCCGCGGTCGGCGTCGAAGTCGCGCACCTCGTGCTCCACCTCATCGGCGAAGCGGTCGACGGCGACGAACAGCGCGAGCTGCCCGTGGCGGAGGGCGTCGAGGATCTGTCCGTCGTCGCGACACGCCCACACGGTGTCGCCGTCGGTCACCAGCCGCAGGCCGGTGAAGTCGTCGCCCGTCCGCACCAGCTCCGAGACCGCCCGACGGATGCGGGGCATCGGCAGCCCGGCGTCGAGCAGCGAGGCGACCATGCGCAGCGCGACGAGGTCACGGAACGAGTACGGGCCCGCGGGGTCGGCGTCGTCGGGGACGAGGAGCCCGATGCGCTTCCAGGCGTCGAGCTGGGCGGTGCTGCACCCCGAGAGCCGGGCGGCCTGGATCGCGGTGTAGCCCACCGTGGGTGCCGTCGCTCAGTTGGGCGGGTCGTCGCGACCGAAGCGCTCGCGCCACCGGCTGCCGGCACTGCCGAGCATGTTCTTGATCGTGCCGTTGCGCATCGAGCCGGTGAGGCTCTCCATCCCGGCCTTGCCGAGCTTGCGCACGTTGTGCTCGATCGCCGAGCGCGCAGCCGAGCATCACGAGGAACCCGACCACTCCGAGGATCAACGTGGTGGTGAAGGTGAAGACCATGAGGAGCAGGCCGGCGATGAAGCCGACCACGGCCCACCTGATGACACGGGCCGAATGGCGGTAGAGGGTGGTGTCGGAGACCTGCTGCACCAACTTGGGGTCGGTGGCCGACAGGTTCTCCTCGATCTCCCGCAGGATCCGCTGTTCGTCCTCGGAAAGCGGCATCTCTCCCATTTCCGTTCCGGGCTCTCGATCTGGTGCCCGACCATTGTCGCGCACCCCTCAGTGCCACTCAACGCGTCGGGCGTCTCGGGCCTTCCCTCGGTAGGCTATTCGCGCGACCGGGGCCGACGGCACCGGGACCGAAACGGGCCCGCACCTCGTCGACCGACCGCTCGAGCGCCGCCTGCCGGCCGGGCTCCGGGCCGGGGTCCGGCCCACCTCCACCTCCCGGGCCCTCGTCGCTGGTGGGCTCGGCGAACAGCGTGCCCTGGTCCTCCGGCTCCGTGCCCGAACGGCCAACCGGCTCCGTGCCCGAACGGCCAACCGGCTCCGAGCCCGAACGGGCGTGGCGCACGAGCTGCTGGGCCGAGATGCCGAGCAGCCGGACGCCGGGGGCCACGTCGAGCTTGCGCAGGAGCTCGCGGGCGACCCGCCCGAGGTCGGCGGCCAGGTCGGTGGGCTCGGGCAGCGTGCGCGACCGGGTCACGGTGGTGAAGTCGCCGAAGCGCACCTTGAGCTGCACGGTACGGGCGGTCACCCGCGCGCGCGCGCAGACGCGACGCCACCCCGTCGGCCAGGCCGACGACCCGGTGGTCGAGCGCGGCGTGGTCGTGGAGGTCGGACGGGAAGGTCTCCTCGTGCCCGATCGACTTCACCTCCTGGTCGGGCACCACCGGCCGCTCGTCGCGGTTCCAGGCCAGCGCGTGCAGGTGCCGACCCGACGCGTTGCCGAGGGCGCGGACCAGCGTGTCCTCGGGAATGGCGGCGAGCTCGCCCACCGTCTGCACCCCGAGCGCCGCCAGCTTGCGCTCGGTGGCGGGCCCGACGCCCCACAGGCGCCGCACCGGGAGCGGATGGAGGAACTCGAGCTCGGTGCCGGGCTCGACGACGAGCAGGCCGTCGGGCTTGGCCAGGTCGCTGGCCAGCTTGGCCAGCAGCTTGGTGGTGGCGACCCCGACCGAGATGGTGAGCCGGGTGTCGGCGCGCACCTGCTCGCGGATGGCGACCGCGAGCTCCGGCCCGGTGCCGAGCACGCGGCGCGCGCCGGCGACGTCGAGGAACGCCTCGTCGAGCGAGATCGGTTCGACCAGCGGCGTATACGACTTCAGGATGCGCATCACGTCGGTGCTGACGTCGCGGTAGCGGTCGAACCGGGGCGCGAGGAACACCCCGTCGGGACACGCCCGCCGCGCGCGCACCATGGGCGTCGCCGAGTACACCCCGAACTCACGCGCCTCGTAGCTCGCGGCGGCGACGACACCGCGCGGCCCGAGGCCACCCACGATCACCGGACGGCCGGCGAGCGTCGGGTCGTCGCGCTGCTCGACCGACGCGTAGAACGCGTCGAGGTCGACGTGGAGGATGCTCGCCGCGCTCCTCATCTCACCCGCGTGCTCAGGTGCGCACCACCCGGAGCTCCTCGCGACTCGTGCCGAACACGTCGTAGGCGTAGGCCCGCGCCTCGGCCGGGCCCCAGCGGTGCTCGATCCAGTCGGCGAGCGGCTCGCGCACCCACGGCGCGCACAGCGCGAGGAAGTCGGTGCACGCGTCGGCCGCGGCGAACGTGGCCTCGATCACGATGCCGTCGGGATCGTCGACGACGAGGTCGCCCTCGAACGCGAGCGCGCGGTGCACCTCGCAGCGCATCACCCAACCCATCTCGACCGCGGTGGCTCGCACCTCGTAGAGCGGCCCCTCCCAGTCGGTGACCCGGAGGCCGGTCTCCTCCTCGACCTCGCGGGCGAGGCCGGCGCGCAGCGACGCATCGGTGGCGTCGATGACGCCTCCCGGAGTGCTCCAGTCGGTCGCACCGTTGCGCCGCTGGTTGCGCACGAGCAGCAGGCCGTCGGGCGACTCCACGAGCGCTCCCGCGACGGTGAACTCGGAGAGCGCCATGCCGTCAGTGTCGCGCGCCGAGGACCCTTCGCACCCTGTCCCGGACACCCCACCACGTGACCAGCAGGAACGCCTCGACCACGATGCGACTCGACATCTTCGAGCGCCCGAGGCTGCGGTCGCGGAACTCGATCGGCACCTCGACGATGCGGCCGCCCATGCGCTCGGTGAGGTAGGTCATCTCGACCTGGAAGCCGTACCCGTCGGCCCGCACGCGGTCGAGGTCGATCCGGGAGAGGTTGTCCCGGTGGTACGCACGGAAGCCGGCGGTGGCGTCGTGCACCGAGAGTCCGAGCATCGTGCGGGCGTAGAGACCGCCGCCACGCGAGATCGCACGCCGCGCCCAATTCCAGTCGGGAATCGACCCGCCGGGCACGTACCGCGACCCGATCGCGAGATCGGCACCCTGCTCGACCGCGCCGACGAGCTCGGGCAGGACCGCGGGGTCGTGCGAGAGGTCGGCGTCCATCTCGATCATGACGTCGTAGCCGCGGGCGAGCCCCACGCGGAAGCCGGCGCGGTACGCGGAACCGAGCCCCGACTTCGACGCCCGGCGCAGCACATCGATGCCGCCGAGCACGTCACCGAGCTTCTCGGCCTGGTCGGCGGTGCCGTCGGGACTGCCGTCGTCGATCACCAGGATGTCGGCCGCGGGGAGCGCGGCGCGGGCGCGTTCGAGGACGTCCTGGATGTTCTCGATCTCGTTGTACGTCGGCAGCATCACGAGGACGCGCATCGCGGGCGAGCCTATCGGCCACGTGGTTGCGAGCTCCTGCATGGCAATACCATCGGCCGATGCCCGAGGGTCCTGAACCCGAGCCCGCCAACGAGCCGACGCCGCCGATGCTCCCGTCGCGCAGCGCGTTCCTGCTCGCCTTCGGTGGCGTGGTGCTGGCCGGGATCCTCGGCGGGATCATCGGCTACGGCATCGCCGACGTGAGCTCGCAGTCCGACGTCTCGCACCTCGTCGGGACCTTCATCGGCTCGTTGATCGGCGCCGCCGGCGTGGGCATCGTCGCCGTCCTCGTGCTGCGCGCCATGGCCGAATGGCGCCGCCAGAACCCCGACGCCTGACCGGCCGCCGCCCGGGCGCGCTAGGCGCCGAAGGTGAGCTTGCGGAAGGGCTCGGCGTACTTGAGGTTGGCGGCGGTGCCGGCGTCCTCGGCGCGCTCGCGGAGGAAGTCGCGGAACCACTCCCCCGCGTCGACGAGCTGGCTGGCGTGGCAGAAGAGCCCGTCGATCTTGCGCTCGAGCGTGTCGCTGATGTCGACCCAGCAGTTCGGCTCGAGCGTGCCCGACAGGTAGACGTCGCGGACGCGGTGCACCGCGAGGCCGTCGGCGATGTGCTGGGGGAAGTAGTGCGGGTTGCCGGCCGCAGGCGCGACCGCGTCGAGTGTCGCCCAGCCGGTGACGCGATGGTCGCGGTGGTTGTAGTAGCCGTCACCGAAGAACACCGCGGTCGGGTCGGGACAGAGCACGGCGTCGGGCCTCAGCTCGCGGATCACCCGGGTGATCGATCCCCGCAGCTCCTGGTCGTCGCACAGCTCGCCGTCGGGGATGTCGAGGTGGAGGTGGCCGGCGAAGCCGAGCAACGCCGCAGCTTTGGCCGTCTCCTCCACCCGCAGGGCCGCGAGTGCGTCGAGGTCGGCGTCGGGATCCTGGGTGCCCTTGTCGCCGCGGGTGGTGATGAGCACCCACACCTCGCTGCCGGCGGCGGCCCACTTCGCCAGCGTGCCCCCGGCCGAGATCTCGGGATCATCGGGATGGGCGTACACGGCCAGCGCGCGCGCCGGGACCTCCTCTGACGCGACCATGACTCCGAGGGTAGTGGTCAGGTGCCAGCCGAAATCCGGCGGAGCGCGGCGACCGCCCGGCCCAGCCCCGCGTCGTCGACGTCGTGGTGGGTCACGAAGCGCACGGTGTCGACGTCGATGGTGCCCGCCAGCACGCCCTCGGCCGCGAGGCGGTCGAGCAGATCGGCGGGGAGGGCGGCGGCGCGCGCGCAGACGATGTTGGTCTCGACCGCGGCGGGGTCGACGCTGCCCGGGAAGAGCTCCGCCAACGCGTCGGCAAGGTCGCGGGCACGGGCGTGGTCGTCGGCCAGGCGCTCGACCATCGTCTCCAGCGCCACGACGCCGGCGGCGGCGATGACACCCGCCTGGCGCATCTGGCCCCCGAGCCGGGACCGGTGGTCGCGCGCCTCGTCGATCGCCGCGCGCGACCCGCACAGCAGCGAGCCAACCGGCGCGCTCAACCCCTTCGACAGGCAGAACATCGTGGTGTCGGTACCCGCGGTGAGCGTGCTCGGCGTGACCTCGAGCGCGATCGCCGCGTTCCAGATGCGGGCGCCGTCGCAGTGGATCGCGAACCCGTGCTCGCGGGCGACGGCCGTCACCGCATCGAGCTCGGCGGTCCGCCACGGACGCCCGGACGCCGGCATGTGCGTGTTCTCGACGCACAGCGCGGAGATGGCGGGGAGATGATGCTGCTGCTGCGCCGAGGCGCGCGTCACGTCGTCGACCGTCAACGTTCCGCCGTCGTCGGGGAGCGGGCGGAACTGCACGCCCGCGTTGGTCGCGGCGGCCGCGTGCTCGTAGCGGTAGACGTGCGCGCGCTCGCCGCAGAGCACCTCGGTGCCGGGCCGGGTCAGCACGAGCAGCGCGAGCTGGTTCGCCATCGTGCCCGACGGCACGTAGAGCGCCGCCTCCTTGCCGAGCAGCCCCGCCGCGAGCGACTCCAGCCGCCGCACGGTCGGATCTTCGCGGTAGGCGTCGTCGCCGACGTCGGCCTCGGCCATGGCCCGGCGCATCCCGGCCGTCGGCCGGGTGACGGTGTCGGACCGGAGGTCGACCACGCCGTCCGCCGTCGCCACCTCAGTGCAGCTTCCGCATGAGACCCTCCTGCCGCGACGCTGACCGCGAGGGTGCCGTCGGCGCAGAAGAGCTGGCCGGTGGCGAAGCCGCGCGCCGCGCCCGCCGTCGGGCTGTGCACGTGGTACAGCAGCCACTCGTCGGCGCGGAACGGCCGGTGGAACCACATCACGTGGTCGAGGCTCGCCATCATGAACCCGGTGTCGTGCTCGCCGAGGGGATGCGGCAGCGTGGCGGTGCCGAGGAGCGTGAGGTCGGACGCGTACGCGACGACGCACGCGTGAAGGAGCGGGTCGTCGGGCAGCCGGCCCCGGGCGCGCAGCCATGTGTCCTGATCGGGATCGCGCACCGGGTGGCCGCGGTTCTCACCCGGCGGGCTCCAGGCCTCGCCCACCGGACGGAAGTCGAGCGCGTCCACGACGTGGGGCATGCCTTGGCGGTCGATCGGCTCGAGGTCGACGTCGGGGAGGCCGCCCGGCCGCGGCACCGTCTCGGGGGCGGGGACGTCGGGCATCTCGTCGGAGTGCTCGTACCCCGGCTCGGGCACGTGGAACGACGCGGCCAGGTTGAAGATCGCCTGGCCATGCTGGATGGCGACGACCCGACGCGTGGTAAAGCTGCGGCCGTCGCGGATGCGGTCGACGTCGTACACCACCGGCACCTTCGGATCGCCGAGGCGCAGGAAGTAGGCGTGCATCGAGTGCACGTGACGCTCGGGGTCGACGGTGCGGCCGGCGGCCATCAACGCCTGCGCGAGCACCTCGCCGCCGTAGAGGCGCACGCGCTCGCGGTCGAGGCTCTCGCCGCGGAACAGGTTCACTTCGAGCGGCTCGAGATCGAGCAGGGACACCAGGTCGTCGAGGGCGCTCATCGGAGCAAGCTACCGGCGAGACGGATCACCCGAAGAAGACCCCGGCCACGTCGAGCAGGGCTTGGTCGACCGTCTTGAGCTCGCGGACGGCATCGGCGATGGGCACCCGCTCGATGCGTTCGCCCTGGAGCGCCACCATCGTGCCGAACGCGCCGTCGTGCACCGCGTCGATGGCGGCGATGCCGAAGCGGGTGGCCAGCACCCGGTCGTAGGCGGTCGGCGTGCCCCCGCGCAGCACGTGTCCCAGGATCGTGACCCGGGTCTCGAAGCCGGTGCGCCGGGCGATCTCCTCCTGGATCACGTTGCTGATGCCGCCGAGCTGCACGTGACCGAACGCGTCGACCTCGCCGCTCTGCACGGTGAGGGTGCCCTCCTGCGGCGTGGCCCCCTCGGCCACGACGACGATGGAGAAGTTCGCGCCCTGGCGATGCCGGTGCTCGATGCGTGCACAGACCTCGGCGATGTCGAACGGCGCCTCGGGGACCAGCACGATGTCGGCTCCGCCCGCGATCCCGGAGTACAGCGCGATCCAACCCGCGTGACGCCCCATCACCTCGACCACCATCACCCGGTCGTGGCTCTCGGCAGTGGTGTGCAACCGGTCGATGGCGTCGGTCGCGATCTGCACTGCGGTGTGGAACCCGAAGGTGAAGTCGGTGGCGGAGAGATCGTTGTCGATGGTCTTCGGCACCCCGACCACGGCGACCCCCGACTCGTCGCCGAGGCGGGCGGCGACACCGAGGGTGTCCTCACCGCCGATCACGATCAGCGCGTCGATCCGCTCGCGCGCCAACGTGTCGAGCACCGGTGCGACACCGTCGTCGCTCTGGTACGGGTTGGTGCGCGACGTACCGAGGATCGTGCCGCCGCGGTGGATCAGCCCCCGCGTCCCGGCGATGGTGAGCTCGACGGTCTCGCCGTCGGTCACGCCCCGCCAACCGTGGCGGAAGCCGACGAGCTGGTCGCCGTGCACGCCCTCGCCCTTGCGTACGACGGCGCGGATGACCGCGTTCAGGCCGGGGCAGTCGCCGCCGCCGGTGAGCATTCCGATGCGCATGGACACCAGTGTGTCGCATCGTCGGTAGTGTGCGGGCCGTGAGGGCGTGGTACGTCAAGGTGTCTCCAGATCGTCACCGGCTGTTCGCAGGACGCCACTACGACGACGTCGCGGTGGCCGACGGCGACGTCGTGGTGCGCACGCGCCGGGGTCGCACGATCCTGCAGACGCCGGCCGAGTCGCTGTCGCTGGTGCGGGTGCGGGGCGGGCTCCTCTTGCAGGTCCTGGCGCGCGACGCCGACGACAACACCCACGTCTTCGAGTTCCGCCCCCGGCGCCACGGGGAAGGACGCGCGCTGGCCGACGCGCTGCGCTGAGCGCATGGTCGCCGTCGTCCTCGCGATCGACGCCGGCACCACGGGCGTGCGCACGGTCGCGGTCGATCCCACCGGCGCCGCGGTCGGGTTCGCCTACCGGGAGCTCCCGCAACACTTCCCGCGCCCGGGGTGGGTCGAGCACGACCCCGACGAGATCTGGCGTGCGGTGCAGGACACGCTGGCCGAGGTCGTCGCCGGCCTCGGCGACGGGACCGTCGCCGCGATCGGCATCACCGACCAGCGCGAGACCGTCGTCGTCTGGGACCGCGCCACCGGCCGGCCGCGCCACCGGGCGATCGTCTGGCAGGACCGCCGCACCGCCGCACGCTGCGACGACCTGCGGGTGGCCGGGGTCGAGCCCATGGTGCGGGCCCGTACCGGGCTCGTCCTCGACCCGTACTTCTCCGCGACCAAGCTGGAGTGGCTCCTGCGCGACGGCGGGGTCGCCGCCGACGCCGACCTGGCGTTCGGCACCGTCGACTCGTGGGTGTTGTGGAACCTCACCGGCGTCCACGCGACCGAGCCGTCGAACTCGAGCCGCACCATGCTGTTCGACATCGACACCGGCACCTGGTCCGACGAGCTCCTCGACCTGTTCGGCGTCCCCCGCTCGTGTCTGCCCGAGGTGCGACCGAGCAGCGGCCGCTTCGGGATCACCGACCCCGACCGCGCCGCCGGGCTCCGGGTGCCGGTGTCGGGGATCGCCGGCGACCAGCAGGCGGCGCTGTTCGGCCAGGCGTGCTTCTCCCCCGGCATGACCAAGAACACCTACGGCACCGGGTCGTTCGTGCTCGTGAACCTGGGCGACTCGCACCCGCCTCCCGTCGACGGTCTGCTCACGACGGTGGCGTGGCAACTCGGCGGCGCCGTGACCTACGCGATGGAAGGGTCGATCTTCGTGACCGGCGCTGCGGTGCAGTGGCTGCGCGACGGGCTCGGCATCATCGACGCATCGTCGGAGGCCGGCCCGGTCGCGGCGAGCGTGCCCGACACCGATGGCGTCGTGTTCGTCCCCGCGTTCACCGGGCTCGGCTCGCCCTACTTCGACCCGTACGCGCGCGGCGCGGTGTTCGGACTGACCCGCGGCACGACGCGCGCGCACCTCGTCGCGCGCGGTGGTCGAGGCGATGGCGTGGCAGACCGCCGACGTCATCGAGGCCATCACCGCTGCCGCCGGCATCCCGGTCACCGAGCTGCGGGTCGACGGTGGCGCCAGCGCGATGGACGTGCTCTGCCAGTTCCAGGCCGACGTGCTGGGCGTCACCGTGCGCCGACCGGTCAGCACCGAGACGACGGTGCTCGGCGCCGCCTCGCTCGCCGGCATCGCCGAGGGCGTGTGGGCGTCGCCGGCCGAGGCCGCGTCGGCCTGGCGCGAGGACGCTGCGTTCCTGCCCGCGCCCCTCTCCCGCGGCCGCGAACGCCGGGCCGAGTGGCACCGCGCCGTCGGCCGCGCCCGCAACTGGATCGATCCCGACCCCACCTGATCCCTCGCCCCACCCCATCCGTTCTGGCGTGGCAAACCCGCGGATATCGCGGTTCTGCCACGCCGAATCGCCAGGTGAGGGGGTTCAGCCGAGCTTGGGGAGGGCGCGCTTGATGCCGCGGACGGCCTGGTTGATGCGGTGCTCGTTCTCGACCAGGGCGAAGCGCACGAACCCCTCGCCGCCGGGGCCGAACCCGACCCCGGGTGAGACCGCGACCTTGGCGTCGCGCACCAGCAGCTTGGCGAACTCGAGGCTGCCGAGCTCCTCGTAGGGCCCCGGGATCGGCGCCCACACGAACATCGTGCCCTGCGGGCGTTCGATCTCCCAGCCGACGCGGCTCAGGCCGTCGATCAGCGCGTTGCGACGGCCGCGGTAGATCTCGTTCGCTTCCTTCGGGTAGTCGGGCAGCTCGTTCATCGTGACCGTCGCCGCGATCTGGATCGGCTGGAACGTGCCGTAGTCGAGGTAGCTCTTGAGCTTCGCCAGCGCGGCGACGACCTCGGCGTTGCCGAGCAGGAACCCGACGCGCCACCCCGCCATCGAGAACGACTTGGTCATCGTGTAGAGCTCGACGGCGACGTCGGTCGCGCCCGGCACCTGCAGGATCGACGGCGGGTCGTAACCGTCGAACCCGAGGTCGGCATAGGCGAAGTCGTGGACGAGCAGCACCTCGTGCTCGCGCGGCGAAATCGACCATGCGCTGCATGAAGTCGAGGTCGACGCACGCGGTCGTGGGGTTGTGCGGGAACGACAGCACGATGACGCGTGGGTCGCGGCCACGAGTCCTCCCACGCCTCGAGCAGGTTGTCGAAGAAGTTCTGCTCCGGCCCGAGGCGCACGTGGCGCACCTCGGCGCCGGCGAGGATCGGGCCCCAGATGTGGATCGGATACGACGGGCTGGGCACGAGCGCGGCGTCGCCGGGCCCGAGCAGCACCCACATCAGGTGCGAGAAGCCCTCCTTGGCGCCGATGGTGCTGCACACCTGCGTGTCGGGGTCGAGCTCGACGCCGAACTTGCGCTGATAGAGGTCGGCAATGGCCATCCGCAGCTTCGGGATGCCGCGGCTCGCGGAGTAGCGGTGGTTGCGCGGGTTGCGCACCGCCTCGACCAGCTTGTCGACGGCGACGGTGGGCGAGGGTACGTCGGGGTTGCCGAAGCCGAGGTCGACGACGTCGACACCGGCGCGCCGGGCCTCGATCTTCAGGGCGTCCATGATCCCGAAGACGTACGGCGGCAGCGCGTTGATCCGGCGGAATTCCATCTTCTGCACGGTACCAGCGGCCCTCAACGGAGCCGGGGCAGAATCTCCTCGCCGAGTATCCGCGCGTTGTCGGGATCCGAGGAGTCGACGGGACCGACGATCAGCCACTCCGCCCCCGCATCCAGGTAGGCCCGCAGCGCCGCGGCGACGACCTCGGGTCCGCCGACGAGCACGTGATCACCCGCGCCCAGCCGTTCGGCCTTCGCCGCAGCGGCATCGTCGTCGTCGGCCATGACCACGAGACCTCCCCAGGTCAAGGTGAACGGCTGCGCGCGCCGCGGCCGCCTGCAGGTTCGCGCCCTGCTCGCGGAAGCGTTCCAGCCCCCCACCCCACCGGTTCCACCCGTCGGCGTGCGCGGCGGCGACCTCGCGGACCGCGGGATCGGTGCCACCGACCCAGACCGGGTAGCCGCGGTCGCGCACCTCGTCGACCGCGTCGCGGACGGCGGCGACCCGCTCGGCGACGGTGCCGAACTCGAGGCCGTAGGTCTCGTTCTCCTCCTTGCTCTCGCCGTCACCGGCGCCGAGCGCGACGATGAGCCGCTCCGGCCCGAGCACGCGCGCCAGCGTGTCGAACCCGTTGGCGAGCGTCGCGTACGGTCGCAGCGTCGCCCGCGCGACCAGGGATCCAACGGTGACGCGCGACGTCGCGCCCGCGACCGCGCCCATCAGGGCGAACATCTCCAGCGCGGGACGACGGTTGCCCCGCTTGTCGCGGCGGAACAGGTGGTCGTACGCGAACACACCGTCGAGACCGCTCGCCTCCGCCGCCGCCGCCAGCGCGAGTGACGGACCGGCCTGGTCGCGGAACTGCGGCAGCGTGATCCCGAGCTTCACCCCGGCGTCCCGCACTCCGCTCACGTGAGCTCCCGCGCCAGCACCGCGGCGCCGATGACACCGGCGTACGACCCGAGCTCGGCCCGCACGATCGGCACCGCCGGACGGTAGTGCGCGCCCTCGATGTGCCCGTCGAACGCGGCGCGCAGCGGACCGAGCAGCACGTCGTCCAGGTCGACGAGCCCGCCCGACACCACGACGAGCTCCGGATCGAGGATGTTCACCAGGCCGACCAGGCCGAGCGCGACGTGCGCCGCGTACTCCGCCACCAGCGCCACCGCGTCGGGCTCACCGTCGGCGGCGGCGTCCCCCACGTGCGTGCCCGCGACGTCGGCGGGGTTGCCGCCCACCCGCGCCAACACCGACGGCAACCCGCCCTCGGCGGCACGCGCCCGCCCGAGGTCGCCCAGTGCGGTGCCCGACGCGATCGCCTCCCAGTGCCCGCGCTGGCCGCACGCGCAGAGCGGGCCGTCGGGATCCACCTGGAAGTGCCCGATCTCGGCGCCGAACCCGTGCGCGCCCCGCAGCACCACCCCGTTGGTCACGACGCCACCACCGACACCGGTGCCGAGCGTGACGAGCAGCACCTCCGTCTGCCCGCGGGCCGCGCCGTGAGTGAGCTCGGCGACCACCGCGACGTTGGCGTCGTTGTCGACGACCGTCGGCATGCCGACCGTCTCCTCGAGCCGCGCCCGCACCGGCGCCTTCAGGAACGTGGGCACGTTGGGTGAGTAGTGGATCACTCCCTCGTGGTCGACCAAGCCCGCGGCGCCGACGCCCAGGGCACGGGCGTCCGGTCGCTGCGGTGCGAGGCCGCCCACCGCGCCGGCGATCTGGTCGACGATCCCGTCGAAGCTGTCGGGGGTCGGCACCTTGTGCTGCTCGACGAGGGTGCCGTCGGGATCGACCAGCGCCACGCGCAGGTTGGTGCCACCGAGGTCGACGCCGAACGTCGGGGTCGTGCCCACGGTCACTCGTCGCCGCGTTGCTGACGCACGACCCGGTCGGCCGCGTCGATCAGCGCCTTCGCCGCGTCGAGGAGCGCGTCGGCCGCCTCGAGCACGTGGTCACGCACCTCGGGGACCGCGCCCAGCAGCTCGGAGATCACGCTCTCCAGCACCGACGGCGGCGGCAGCGGGCGGTCCTCGCTGCCCGCCGACTCGAAGTCGACCGCGTCCGGATGCGGGTGCGGACCCGTCGGTGGCGCCGGCTCGGCGGGCTCGATCGGCACCGTCCGTCCCGTCGGCTCCGTCGACTGTGTCGGCTCCGTCGGCTCCGTCGGTCCGGTCGTCGTCATGCGCGTTTCCGCCTCCACCACCCGCTTCAGGTCCCGCAGTGCGGTCCCCATGATCATGCCCGACGCCCGCCGCTTGATCAGCCCCGGGAGGGGGACGGCGAGATCGACCCGCAAGGTGTAGTCGACGATCGTGCCGTCGCCGTCGGACGCGAACGCGTACCGGCCGTCGAGCGCCCGCAGCAGGTCGCCCTCGACCAACACCCAGGAGAACGAGCGCGGCGCGTCGGTGAAGTCGTAGTCGAGGACGTAGCGCACCCGCCTCCCGAGCCCGGCGACGTGGTACTCGACGCGCGTCCCGCGACCCGCGGCGTCGGTGACCAGCACCGCCGCCTGCTTCACGTCGCCGGTCCAGTCGGGATACTCGCCGAACCCCGACGCGCGCGCGAAGCACGCCGTCGGTGACGCGTCGACACGGATCTGCTCGTGGGCCTCGTCGGCCATCACGCCCCCTCGGACGTCACGCGCGACGGCGAGGCGTGGTGGACACCCGCGGCGGGAAGACGCCGTAGCGCGCCGCCCACACCCCGGCCAACCCGACCGGCAACATCGGCACGAGCACCCCGAACGGCTCCCACGCCGCGGTGCCCGCGGTGATCGCCAGGCACACCAGGAACATCCAGAGGAAGGCCTGCTTGATCGGCTTGGGCGCCGAGCCCTGCAGGAAGAACAGGTTGGCGACGGCCACGTTGTCGCCCTGACCGCTGCGGGCGAGACCGACCGCGAACGCGTACACGAACGCCACCGTGGCCACGAGGAACAGGACCAGCGCGACGCCGATGGCCACGCCGAGCGCGTCGTCCACCCCGACGGCCACGGGGATGGCGCTCACCGCGAACACGACGTTCGCCATCCATCCCCAGCGGATGATGGCGCGACCCTGCTGGGCGAGCAGTACGGGATCGAGGTCGCCGTCGGGCACGGCGCCGAGCGTACCGGTCGTCAGGGCAGCGGCCCGAGGCCGGAGAGGTCACCTGCGACCACCGGCGCCAAGCGGGCCGCCAACCCGTCGTACGCGAACTCCCCGAGCGCGCGTACGCGAGCCGCCAGGCCCATGCGCATCCGGAGATCGTCGTCGGCGAGCAGCGTGCCGAGCGCGGCGCGCACGTCGAGGGCGCGGCTCTCCACCACGAACCCGGTGTCGCCGTCGACGACCGCCTCGTGCGACCCGCCGCTGCGTCCGGCCACCGCGGGCACGCCGGCCGCGGCCGCTTCGAGGAACACGATGCCGAACCCTTCGGCCTCCAGCCCGCCCCACCGCTCGCGGCACGGCATGCAGAACACGTCGGCACTGGCGTAGAGGCGCGGGAACGAGTCGTCGTCGGGCACGCGACCGAGGAACCGCACGCGCGACCCGACGCCGAGCCGGTCGGCCCGGGCCTCGAGCCGTCGCCGGTCGCGTCCGCTGCCGGCGATCGCGAGCTGCACGTCGGGCAGTCCGGCGACCGCGTCGATGAGCACGTCGAAGCCCTTGCGGGGGACGAGCCGGCTCACCCCGAGCACGAGCGGGCGGTCGGGATCGAGGCCGAAGGCGCGCCGGGTGGCGGCACGCCCGGTGCCATCGAGCGGGCGGAAGCGTTCGCCGTCGACGCCCGGCGGTACGACGATGCCGCGCAGCTCGCACGCGCCGACGGCGCGGGCCGCCTCACGCGCCGGGTACCGGCCGGCGGCGACGACCCCCGCCGCGCCCCGCAGGACCTTCCCGCCGAGCTGCCTGCTCCCGGGGAGTCGGCCGGGGACCGTGACCTCGGCGCCGTGCACCACCACCACGTAGGGCGCGGCGCGCAGGCGCGGGCCGAGCCGGCCCAGCGGCAACCACGGATCGAGGAGGATCACACGGGCGTCGACCTCGCGCGCGAGCGCGTCGATCCGGCGCGCCAGCGACGCGGTCGGCAAGAACTGCCGCTCCGGTGCGCGCACGACGCGGAACGGCTGCTCCGCGTCCCACGCTTGGTCACCGTCGTGCCGCGTCGTCAGCACGGTCGCGTCGGCGACCGGGAGCCGACGCCAGAGCTCGTACAGGTAAGACTGGATCCCGCCGATCTTCGGCGGGAAGTCGTTGGTGACCAGGAGCCCGCTCACGGGAGCGAGGTGGGTTCGACCGTCGCGGTACCGACGTCGGCGACCGTGGGCACCGCGCCGGAGTCGTGGCGGCCGAAGCCGCTGCGCAGCAGCACCATCGCGACCGCCGCGAGCCCGGCCGACGCCGCGAACGCACCCTGGTAGCTCGTGAGCGCGGCGACGCCGCCGAGCGAGATGCCGGCCGCGCCGCTCGCGAAGTCGAAGAACGCGCTGAACGTGCCGACCACCGAGCCGCGCTGGCTCTCGGGCACCCCGCGCAGCGCGAGCAGCAGCAACGACGGATACAGGAACGACGAACCGACCGCGATCACGATCGCGGCGACGTAGAGCCCCGCGGTGCTCTGCCAGACCGCGAGGAGCAGCAGTCCGAACGCGGTCGCGCCGGTTGCCGCGGTCCCGGCGCGGATCGGGCCCAGGGTGTCGGGGAGGCGCGCGCCGGCGATGCGCACGCCCAGCACGACGATGCCGTAGAGCAGGAAGACGAGACCGACGTCGTCGACGCCGACTTGGGGCGCGTACAGCGGGAGGAAGATGCTGAAGCCGGTGATGCCGATCAGCGTGGCGGCGAGGATGACGCCGGGCCGGATGGCGGCGCGCGCGATCACCTTGCCGCGGTCGCCGTGGTCGTCAGTGCGCGTCTCGGTGGTCGCGAGGGCGACCGCGGCCGCGGCCAGCGCGAGTCCACCCGCGACCCACCACACGAGGTCGTAGTTCGAGCCCCCGAGGAGCGTCTCGCCGAGCACCGGACCGAACGCGAGCCCGCCCCAGAGCGCGACCGACCAGTAGCTCACCGCCTCTCCGCGTCGTTCGACGGGCGCGAGGTCGGTGACCATGGTCGTGGCGCCGACGAAGAAGCACGCCTCCCCGAGACCCATGACCAGACGCGTGATGATCAGCCACTCCAACGCCGGGAACAGGCCTGCGCACCCTGCGGTGATCCCGACGATGAACGCGCCGCCGACCATCAGCACCCGCCGCCCGTAGCGGTCACCGATGCGCCCGGCGAGCGGCCGCAGCAGGATGGCGCCGACTGCGATGGCGCCGACCGCGACCCCCACCTCGACGTCGTTGCCCCCGAGGAACTTGTCGACGTAGCGCGGGATGACCGGGAGCATCGCACCCATCGCCGCGAAGTAGCAGAACCCCGAGACGACGACGATCACGAACCGGCCGGTGAGGAGGGGTTCCTTCGGTTCGGGCGTGCGGGAGGTGCGCCGCCTCACGACGCGCGGGCGCGCTCGACGGCCGCCGCGAACGTGGCCCGCTCCTCGATCATCTTCCGATACTGCATGACCTTGGCCGGCATGGAAAATCCCAGCGCGCCGACCAGCCGGTCGCCACGCCCGAACACCGCGACGAACCGGCGCTCCTCGAGCGTGCCGTACACGACCTCCATCTCGTCGTCACCGCGGAAGTGGCCGACGGTCTGGATCTTGCGGTCGTACTGGTCGGACCACACGAACGGGACCGGCGCGTACGCCTCCGGCTCGTCACCCTCCACCACCAGCAACCGGCGGGCCGCGGCCACGCCCTGCTCGGCGGCGTTGGTCCAGTGCTCGAGCCGCATGAGCTCGCCGTCGAACAGCGGGTTGGGCCAGCGCGCGACGTCGCCCGCGGCGACGATCCCGGGCGCGGCCAGCAGCGTCTCGTCGCACACGATGCCGTTGTCGAGCACGAGGCCCGAACCCTCGAGCCAATCGGTCACGGGGACGACGCCGACCCCGACCACCACGACGTCGGCCTCGACGGTGGAGCCGTCGTCGAGGCGCACGCGCTCGACCCGGTCGTCGCCCTCGATCGCGGCCACGCCGACGCCGAGGCGCAGGTCGACGCCGTGGTCGCGGTGCAGCTCACCACACACCATGCCGAGCACGGGACCGAGCCCGCGCACGAGCGGTGCCGGGAGCGCCTCCAGCACCGTCACCTGCAGCCCGCGCATGCGGCAGGTCGCGGCCACCTCGGACCCGATGAACCCCGCGCCGACCACCACGACGCGCGGACCGTCGTCGAGACGCGCCCGGAGGTCGAGCGCGTCGTCGACCGTGCGTAGCACGAAGATGCCGTCGAGGGCGGGCGTTCCGGGCAGGGTGCGCGGGGTCGCGCCGGTGGCGAGGAGCGCGCCGTCGAACTCGATCGTCTCGCCACCGTCGAGGGTGAGCACGCGCGGGCGGCGTCGAGCGCGGTGGCGCGCACGCCGAGCCGCAGGTCGACCTCGAGCTCGTCGTACGGGTGGCGGCGCAGCGCCAGCTCCTGGGGCTCCCACTCGCCGGCCAGCAGCTGCTTCGACAGCGGTGGACGGTCGTACGGGAGGTGGGGCTCCGCGCCGACCAGCACGATTCGGCCGTCGAACCCGTCCCGGCGCAGCGTCTCCGTGGCCCGCAACCCCGCCAACGAGGCCCCCACCACCACCACGGTTCGCAACGCCGGTTCCTCTCCTCGGTCGGACGGACCCATCCTCCCCGCGTCCGGGCCGCGCACGCGCATCGACCCTTGTCCAGGGGGGGCGGACAAGGGTCGATGGTACGGCGCATACCGGCGGGCCGGGCGCTCGTCCTGACGTCGATGTCCCGGAGGACTCTCGACGTGCTGACCGTCAGAGTAGTTACTCCGGAGTAGGATTGCAAACGATCCGGGCAATTCTCTCCCGGTTCTTCGACCTGGTTCGACACCCCTTGAGGACTTCCACGTGAGCGACTGGCGCATCGACGAGTTGGCCCAGCGGGCCGGCGTCGCGGTCGACACCATCCGCTACTACCAGCGCGAGGGCCTGCTCCCGAGCGGCGAGCGCAACGGGCGCACGCGCCGCTTCGGCCCCGAGCACCTCGAGCAGCTGGAGCGCATCCGGGCCCTGCAGTCACGCCGCTTCAGCCTGGCTGCCATCCGCGCCCTCCTCGACCGCGACGACCCCGGTGCGCTCGCCGGGCTCCTCATCGGTTCCGAGGAGGCCACCTACGACCACGACGAGCTGTTCGACGCCGCCGGGGTCGGTCCCGAGCTCGTACGCGACCTCACCGACGCCGGGCTCCTGCGCGATCCCGCCGAACACGGCCGGTCCGCGTACGACGCCGACGACGTGAACGTGCTGCGCAGCTTCGCCGACCTCGGCAAGCTGGCCATCCCCGACGCGGTGCTCGTCGAGGTGGCCCGCATCTACGCGGCCGGACTCGACGAGATCCAGCGTTTGCTGGTGTCGCTCTTCACCGTGGTCGCGGAACGGGGCTGGACCCCGGAGGCCTCCGAGTGCTTCCGGGCCACGTTCTCCGACGAGATGGACCGCTTCGCGCGCGACATCCGCGTGATCGCCGACTACACGCAGCAGCGCAACCTGCAGCGGGCCGTGCTCCGGAAGATCGAGGAGCACGGCACCCCTGCGGACGACGCCTGACTACACCTTGAGCGTCAGGTAGAACACGAAGTAATAGATCACCACGAGCACGAAGCCGGTGATGATCGCGGCCTGGTGCGTGTCGAAGATCCAGTTGAGCCCACCGGGCTTGGTCCCGCCGACGCCGAGCGCCTTCAGCTCGAGCACGAGCCAGATCACGAGCGCGATCGCCCAGTAGATGCCGCGGTCGCTGCCGCTCGGTGCGAACTTGAACTTGCCCGGGATGAAGAAGTGCGAGGTCCCCACCATGAACAGCAACATGGTGAGCGAGAAGATGGTGTTCATGCGCGAGGCCATCGCCGCCTTGCGACCCGCGGCCGGGACGCTCGGGTCGGCCTCACCGCCGGCCTGCACGTTGCGGGCGTTGGCGATGACCTTCTTCTGGTTGGGCCAGATCACCAGCCACACGTTCAGGAACATGGTGACCGCGAGCAGGACGCCGGTGGCGATCGCCATTCCGGACACCGACTTGAAGTAGTCGCCCGAGAACAGCTGCGACTTGTCGCCGTCCTTCTGGATGATGAGGATCAGCAGCCCGGTGACGAGCGTCGCGGCGGCGGCCCAGCGGAACCACCACAGCGCGCGGGACGCAAGCTTGTCGATGGCGTTGTTGCGCGCCGCCGCCTCCATCTCCGCGAACGCGGGCACCTGCACGAAGTTGAAGTAGTAGAGGAGCCCGATCCAGGTGATCCCCACGACCACGTGGAGCCACCGCGAGACGAAAGCCCCACCGTTGCGGCTGATGATGATGATGACGTCGGCGAGCGCCATTTCGTACCCCTCTCGCTGTTGGTGCGGGCCGGAACATAACACCCTTGACGAATCGGGGCACGGACCATCGCCGTGGATCCTCGCCCCCTTGACCATCCGGAGATATCGGGCATAGCGTGCATATGCCATGAAGGGTCTCCGACGCACCCGGGCCGCGCTCGCCACCCTCCTCGCGCTGGCGGTGGAGGCCGCCGCCGTCGTGGGTCTCGGTGCGCTCGGTGCGCGGCGCGAGTTCGCGGTCCCGTTCGCGCACGTCGACGACTGGCTCCGGGTCACCCCTCCTGCCGACGCGCTCGCCGCCGTCCTCCGCTGGGTCGCGCTCCTCGGCGCGGGGTGGCTCTGCCTCGGCACCGTCCTCTACGTGTTCGCCGCGGCCACGCGCCTCCCCGGCGCCGTCCGGGCCGTCCGGTGGGCGGCGCTCCCGCAGGTGCGCCGCGCGGTCGACACCGCGTTCGCGGTCACCGTGGTGGCCGGTGCCGCCTTCGCGCCCGCCGCGGCCTCCGCTGCCGACGCGCCACCCACCACCGCGGTGCGCGACGGCCGCTCGGGCGGGCTCGCCTCGCTGCCCGCGGCACCCGGCCCGGAACCCACGCCCGCACCTCCGCAACCTGCTCCTGCAGAAGCGCGCCCCGCTCCCCTGCCGGAGCCGCCCCGGGCCGCGACGGTCGTCGTGATCGCGCCCGGCGACAACCTGTGGGAGGTGGCGGCGCGACAGCTCGCGACCACCACCGGCCGGTCCCGGGCCGACGTCGGCGACGCCGAGATCGCACCGGCGTGGGTCGCGCTCTGCGACCGCAACCGCGCCACGCTCGCGTCGGGCGACCCGAACCTGGTCTACCCGGGCGAGGTCGTGGTGCTGCCCCCGGTCAGCTGAGCTCGAGGAACCGCTCGTACCGTCCGGCCGAGGCCGCCGTCCACGACGAACGAGGTTCGACGCGCCGCCCGACCTGCGCCCACCGGCGTCCCTCGGTCATCGCGGTCGGCTCCTCGAGGCCGGCGGCGATGCGCGCCAACCACGCCGAGCCCAGCGCGCCACCCTCGGGGACCGCGACGCAGTCGACGGGGAGGTCGGTGACGTCGGCCATGGCCTGCACCCACGCGTCGACGCGGGTTCCCCCGCCCGACGCCACGACGCGTCGCGGTTCGACACCCGCGTGCTCGACCGCGGCGTCGATGGCGCGCTTCACGACGAACGCGGAGGCTTCGTCGGCCGCGCGGACGACCGCGGCGGCGTCGTGCGTGAGGTCGAGCCGTTCGAGCACCGCGCGGCGCGTGGTGTCGTTCAACGGGACGCGCTCTCCCCGCGGGTACGGCGCCCACACCGGGACCGCCCCCGGATCGAGCGTCCGGTCCGCCGGCGATGCGAACAGGCGACCGACCCAGTCGCGGAACATCCCGCCGGCGTTGCTCGGCCCGCCGATCAGGAAGTTGCCCGACGCGGTGTGCGGGATCCCGACGTAGCCCGGCGCCTGCGCGCCCTCGGGGGCGACGATCCACACGATGAGCGTGGTGCCCAGGAGCACGAGCACGTCGCCCGGCTGGTCCGCGCCGGCCACCAGCTGCTCGGCCATGGCGTCGATGCATCCGGACGCGAGCGCGGGACCGTCGCCGCCGACCTGTCCCGCCTTCCACCCGGTCGGCACGAGGCGCGGCAGCTGCGTGACCGCGATGCCCAGGTCCTCCGCTACCGCGCCGTCCCACCCGACCCAGTCGAAGAGCGGGTGCGCGAGCGATGCGGTCGTGGTGTCGAGCACCGCTTCGCCCGCCAGCGTGTGGTTGGCCACCGACTGGGCGGGCCAGAAGCCGTGGGCGGTCGGCACCTCCTCGCGCAACCAGCGCACGTAGCCGAGGAACCCGCCGGACGCGTCGTCGGCCCCCTGCGCCTCCACCCCGGTGCGCCCGCGCTCGTCGCCGTAGAGGAGGCCGGGCGCGACGGGCACGCCGGCGGCGTCGACCGCGGTGAGCGACGGCACCATGGCCGCGACCGACACCCCCTTCACGTCGAGATCCCCGAGCTCCGCGAGCGCTCGGCGCGGGCCGGCGCTCCAGGCGACGGCGGCATCGTGCTCGAACCGCTCGGGCGCCGGCGTGCGCACGTCGTGCGGCACCCGGGCGCGCGCGACGACGTTGCCGTCGCCGTCGGCGGCGACCGCCTTGACCGACGACGTGCCGATGTCGATGCCGACGGTGACCTCGATGCCCACGCTCACCCGTTTCCTGTCGATGCGTCGACCGCGAACGCGGCGACGACGACGTCGTGCACCAGGCCGTTGGTGGAGATCACGTCGCCGGTGTCGATGCGGTGCTCGCCACGCACGTCGGTGCAGCGCCCACCGGCCTCCTCGACCACGACGCGGACCGCGGCGAGATCCCAGACCGCGAGCCCGCCGACCTCGACCGCGATGTCGATCGAGCCGTCGGCCACGAGCATGTGGCCCCAGAAGTCACCGAAGCCACGGACGCGCCAGCACCGGCGCGCCAACGCCAGGAACTGCGCGTCGAGCCCCACCGACTCGAACGCGTCGACCGAGTCGTAGGCGAGGTGGGCGTCTTCGATCCGCGCCACCTTCGACACCGCGATCGCGGCGCCGTCGCGCTGCGCACCCGAACCGCTTGCAGCGGACCACCGTGACCCCAACGCCGGCGCCGAGACCACACCTGCCACCAGCTCGCCGCCCGACTCGAGCGCGATGAGGGTGGCCCACACCGGGATGCCGCGCGCGTAGCCCTTGGTGCCGTCGATCGGATCGACGATCCAGCGTCGCCCACCGGCGGCGGCGTCGCCGCGGGCGCCGAACTCCTCACCCAGGATGGCGTCGTCGGGGCGATCGCGGCCGAGGTGCTCCCGGATCATCTCCTCGACCGCCCGGTCGGCCTCGGTGACCGGGGTGAGGTCGGGCTTGGTCTCGACCACGAGATCGGGGGCCCGGAAGCGGGCCATCGTGATCTGGTCGGCGGCGTCGGCCAACCGGTGCGCGAACGCGAGGTCGGACGCGAGGTCGGTGGCGGGGTCGTCGGCGATGCCGGGAATGTACTCCGGACGCCTCGCGTGGCCGCGAGACTGGCGCCATGGCCCGGCGTTGGATCCTCACGGTGGTTGCGGCCGCGGTCCTCGTGGTCGCCGCGGTGTTCGTCGGGCGGGCGATCCGCGACGACGACACGTCACCCGCGCGCGCCCACGCCGCCAGCACGAGCGCGCCGTCGACCACCGGGGCCGCGATCACCACCACGACCACCCCGCCGACCTCCTCGGCGCCGGCGACGACCACCACCACGACCGCACCCGCGAACGGCGACCCACCCGGGCCGTGTGGCGCCGACACCGGACCGATCCGGACCGCCATCGACGCCGGCATCGCGAACGCGCAGGCGTCCGCCGACGTCGCGTCGTGCCGGCTGGCAGCGTCGGACGCCTCGTGGGGCGCGGTGCAGCTCGCGGCCAAGCCGGGGGCGCAGTTCGGCGCGCTCACCGTGATCGTGCACGGCGGCGCGGGCTCGTGGACGATCGTCGCCAGCGGCGGCACGAATGCCGGATGCGGCACCGTGCCCCAACAGGTGATCGTCGACCTCGGTCAGTTCTGCGCGGGCAGCGGAGGGGGCGCCGCCACGTGATCCCGCGTCCGGTCGCGCCCTCGGTCGACGCGCTGGTCGCCGGCGCGACGAGCCGCGTCGCCATGGCCTCGGTCGACTCGAAGTCGGGTGCGCGCTTCGAACGCGTCGTGATCGACGGCGAGGCGTTCGTGCTGAAGCACGTCGACCATCGCGACGACTGGATCATGCGCCAGACCGGCGACGTCGGCTGCGTCCCGGTACGCGTGTGGGAGGCCGGCGTCTTCGACCTCCTTCCCCGGTGCATCGACCACGCAACGGTCGGTGCGGCGCGCGAGCACGGGCACGGCGCGGTGCTGATGCGCGACGTCGGCGACTGGTTGGTCCCGGCCGGGCGACGCGCTCCTCGCCGCCGACCGGCACCTGCAGCTCCTCGACCACCTGGCCGCGCTGCACGCCGGTACGTGGGGCTGGCACGACACCGTGGGACTGGTGCCGGTGGCGAACCGCTACTCGTTCTTCGGCCCGGCGGCGCTGGCGTGCGAGGCCGCGCTCGGGGTTCCCGCAACCGGTGCCGGCGATCGCGGTCGACGGCTGGCTCCGGCTCGACGACGCGTCCCCCGAGCTCGCCGACGCCCTCCGCCCCCTGCGGCACGCGCCGTGGGCGCTGTTCGACGCGTTGGCGGCCACGCCGACCGCGCTCCTGCACGGTGACACCAAGCTCGCCAACACCGGCGCGCTCCCCGACGGCCGCACCGTGCTCGTCGACTGGTCGCAGACCGGCGCCGGACCCCCGCTGGCCGAGGTCGCGCACTCCCTCGCGCTCAACCGGGCGCGCATCCCCGACGGCTACGGCCGCGACGTCACCGTCGACGCGTACCGCGCCGCGCTCGAACGCCACGGCGTCGACACCGCGCCGTGGTTCGAACGCCAGCTCGCGCTCTGCCTCGTGGGCGTGATGCTGCAGCTCGGGTGGGAGAAGGCGTTCGACGACACCGGCACCGAGCTCGCGTGGTGGCGCGACCGCACCGTCGACACCGCCCGCGAGCTCGCGCGCGCTTGACCACCTGCGAACTTGCGTCGCAACGGCGCGATTATTCGCCCGCTGCGACGCCGGTTGGGGAGGAGTCGGGCTACTCGAAGAGGTCGGGCTGTTCGCGCGTGATCTTCTGGTAGAGCGGTCCGAAGCTCGCGAAGCCCGACACGGGCGCGCCGACCTGCGACAGCGTGAGGCGGGCGACGTCGTCGGCGATGGGGATCGGCGTGCCCGCGGCCTCGGCGAGCAGCTGCGCCTGGCACGAGCGCTCCATGGTCACGTACCACCACACCGCCTCCTCGACCGAGTGGCCGACGGTGAGGAGGCCGTGGTTGCGCAGGATGACGGCCTTGCGGCCCTCGAGCACGTGCGCGATGCGCTTCCCTTCGGACTGGTCGAGCACGACGCCGGTGAAGTCGTCGAAGACGGCGTGGTCGTCGTAGAAGGCGCAGGCGTCCTGGGTGAGCGGGTCGAGCAGGCGTCCGAGCGACGACCACGCCTTGCCGTAGAGCGAGTGCGAGTGCGCGGCGGCGGTGATGTCGGGACGGGCCTCGTGCAGCGCCGAGTGGATGGCGAACGCCGCGGTGTTCACGCCACCGTCCCCTTCGACGACCTCGCCCCGCGAGTTCACCAGGAGGAGGTCGGAGACCCGGATGTGGCTGAAGCTCATGCCGAACGGGTTCACCCAGAAGTGGTCGAGCTTCTCGGGGTCCCGCGCGGTGATGTGACCGGCCACGCCCTCCTCGAACCCGAACTTGCCGAACAGACGGAAGCCGGCGGCGAGGCGCTGCTTGCGGTGCAGGCGCTCCTCCTCGACGGTGTCGTACTTCGGCAGGTACCAGCGGTCGTCGCGGGTGTCGTTCATCGGATCGCTCCTCGTGATGTGGAGTGCACCCCCGAGGGTAGCCAGCGCCCGGGCGGTCAGGGACGGAAGGCGGCCAGCCCGGGAAGCTCGACCACCTCCCCGGCGTCGGTCACGAGCAGGCCGGTGGCGCCCGCCCGCCCGATCAGGTCGGCGCCGTCGGTGGCCCCGGCGACGAACGCCGCCTTGGCCAGCACCTCGGCGCGCCACGCCTCCCCCGCCACCACCGTCACCGACGCCAGGCCCGAGTCCGCGGGCGCGCCGGTGCGCGGGTCGATCAGGTGGTGCAACGCCCGACCGTCGCGCTCCCACGCCCGGCGGAGCCGAGTGCTCGTGGCGATCGCGCCACCGGCGAAGACCAGCAGGCCGGTGCTGCCGGTGGCGAGCGGGTCGTCGACCTCGACCACCCAGCCGTGTGGTGCCGGCGCGTCACCGCGCGCCCGGAGGTCGCCGCCGAGGTTCACCAGCACGCCGCGCACGCCCGGCGGTGCTGACGCGAGGAGCTCCTCGGACACCTCGTCGGCCGCGGCGCCCTTACCGATGCCACCGAGGTCGAGCCGAACGCCGGGCGGCAGTCGAACCGCCGACACGAGGTGGTCGAGCTCGATGCCGGCGCACCCGGGCACGGTCGCGACCTCCGTCGCAGTGGTCTCACCGGCGCGCGCGACGGCGTCGAAGTCGCGGTCGTAGCCCGCGGCCTCGAGCGCGGCGAGCACCGTCGGGTCGTAGCGACCACCGGTCTCGTGCCAGGCGTCAACTGCGCGCGCGATCAGCGCGAACGTGCCGGGTGAGAGCACGACCGGCGCACCACCCGCGTCGTTGAGTCGCGAGAGCTCGCTCGTCGGACGGAACCGCGACCAGCGCGCCTCGCGCACCTCGAGCGCCTCGGCAGCGCGCGCACCGAGCTCGTTCATGGTCGCGTCCCCGGCGCCGAGCGCGAGGATCTCGACGTCGGTGCCCATCGCTCGCAAACGCGCCGGGGCCGCGAGGTGTGCACCGTTCACGCGTCAAACAGTACGAGACGGGCAGAGCGCGGCGTTCGGAGAAGACCTTCGCCCGGGTTCCACCTCGCCGTCACACGCGCGCCACTTCGATGTCACCCCGCCGGTTCACGCTGCGCGCACCAACGCGACCACGTCCACGGGAGGCCTGCATGCTCACTCGTCGCGATCTGCTCAAGTCGTCCGCCGGGGCCGGACTGGGCCTGCTCGTGGCGGGATACCTCGACGGTCTGCGCGTCGCGCTTCCCGCCGGCGCCGCGCCCGACGGCTACGGCCCGCTGCAGCCCGATCCCAACGGCCTCCTCGACCTGCCACCCGGCTTCCGCTACGACATCGTCACGCAGGCCGGGCGCCAGCTCGCGGGTCGCCCGAACGGTGTCGTCCCCGGCCGGCCCGACGGCACCGCGTCCTTCCCCGGAATCCTCGGCACGACCGTGCTCGTGAACAACCACGAGCAGAGCACCGGAGACGCGTTCCCCGCCGTCGCCGACAGCAACCTGACCTACGACCGCGGCGCGGGCGGCGGGACGACGACCATCGTGGTCGACAACCGCAACCGGGCCGTCCTCGAGTACGTGAGCCTGGCCGGCACCGTCAGCAACTGCGCCGGTGGCGCGACGCCGTGGGGCACGTGGCTCACCTGCGAGGAGACCGAGCAGCTCGCCGGCGGCGCGTTCACCAGGGATCACGGGTACGTGTTCGAGGTGTCGCCGTACCTCCCGTTCCTGAACTCCGACCCGACCCCGCTCACGGCGCTCGGCCGGTTCGCGCACGAGGCCGTCATCGTCGACCCCCGCCGCGGCCAGCTGTACCTCACCGAGGACGCCAGCAGCCCCAACGGGCTCGTCTACCGGTTCACGCCCGTGGCGACCAACGGCATCCGCGCGCTGCGGCACGGCGGCCTCCTGGAGGCGATGTGGTCGCCGGGCGTTCCCGACCTCTCGGTGTACAGCCAGCTCGGCACCACGCTCCCGGTGCAGTGGAAGCAGGTGCCCGACCCTCAGGGCATCCCGGTGTCGACCCGCAAGCAGTTCACCGACGACATCACCCGCAGCCGGAAGTTCGAAGGCATGTGGTGGGGCGACGACCGCGCCTACATCGTCTGCTCGTTCGCGCGGCTGAGCGACGGCAGCGCCGCCGAGCACGACGGGCAGGTCTGGTCGTACGACCCCCGCTCCAGCACGCTCCGGCTCGAGGCGTTCTTCCCGTTGAACCCGGACCCGTCCGGGACGACGGCCGACCAGCCCGACGGTCCCGACAACATCACGGTGAACCCGTGGGGTGGGCTCGTGATCGCGGAGGACGGCGTCGGCACGCAGCACCTGGTGGCCGTGGTCGACGGCGCGCCTTTCACCCTCGCCCGCAACGCGCTCGAGCAGGAGCGAATTCACCGGCGTGAACTTCTCGCCCGACCGCAGGACGCTGTTCGCCAACATCCAGGACGAGGGGTACGTGTTCGCGATCTCGGGACCGTTCGCCCGCCTCCGACGCGTGTGACCCTCGGGTGCGGCCGGCTCCCGTAGCGTGGGGGTGATGCGCGTCGCGGCCATGGACCTGGGGTCGAACTCCTTCCACCTCCTCGTGGCCGACGTGCACGCCGACGGCCACATCGACCCGCTCGTCCAGGAGAAGGAGATGCTGCGGCTCGGCAGCGTGGTGAGCCGGCACGGTGCCGTCCCGCCCACTGCGGCCGACCAGGCGGTCGCGACGGTGCGCCGCTTCCGGCTGCTCGCCGACGCGGCCGGGGCCACCGAGGTGCTCGCCAAGGCGACGAGCGCGATCCGCCGCGCGTCCAACGGCGGTGAGCTGGTCGACCGCATCCGCGCCGAGACGGGCGTGCACGTCGAGGTGATCGGCGGATTGGAGGAGGCGCGCCTGATCTTCGGCGCGGTGCGTGCGTCGGTGGTGCTCGACCCGGCTCCTGCAGTGTGCTTCGACCTCGGCGGGGGCAGCCTCGAGGTGATGGTCGGCGACGCCAGCAGCATGATGTGGGCCACGAGCCTGCCCCTCGGTGTGGCCCGCCTCACCGCCGACTACGTGCGCTCCGACCCGATCTCGAAGACCGACCGGCGCGCGCTGCGCGACCGCATCGAGGAGGTGCTGGCACCGGTCGTCGCGCGAGGTCGAGACCTTCGAACCCAAGTTGGCCGTCGGCAGCAGCGGCACGCTCGAGAGCCTCGCCGAGATGGTGGCGGCGCGGCGCGACGAGGACACGCCCGCCACCCTCAACCAGCTCACCATCTCCCGCCGGGAGTTCCTCGAGCTGCACAAGGAGCTCCTGGCCTCGAAGGCCGCCGACCGCCTGCGCATCGACGGGCTCGACGCCCGCCGCGTCGACCTGATCGTCGCCGGGTCGATGGTGCTGGCCACCGTCATGGAGCAGTTCGACTTCGACCAGCTGACGATCAGCGAATGGGCGTTGCGCGAGGGCATCGTGCTCGACGCGGTGGGTCGCCACGATCCCGAGGACTGGTCCGACGACCCCCACGCGATCCGCGGGAACGCGGTGCTCGGGCTCGCCCGTCGGTGCAACTGGGCCGAACCGCACGCCCGCCAGGTCGCCAAGCTGTCGCTCGACCTGTTCGACGCCACCGCCCGCGAGCTGGGCCTCGACGGCGCCGACCGCGAGCTGCTCGAGTTCGCGGCGCTGCTGCACGACATCGGCGAACACGTCGCCAGCAGCGGACACCACAAGCACGGCGCGTACCTCGATCCGCAACGGGCAGCTGCGCGGCTTCTCGCCCGGTGAGATCGAGATGCTGGCCGCGATCGTACGCTGGCACCGCCGCGGCGAGCCGCGCGTGAGCGACGAGTTCCCGTTGCTCGACGCGGACGCGATCGAACGGGTGCGCGACCTCGCGGCCATCCTGCGGGTCGCCGACGGCCTCGACCGCAGCCGCAACCAGAACGTGTACGGCGTCGACGCCATGGTCACCCCGTCGCTCGTCCTGTTGCGGGTACGCGCCCTCGACGACGCCGAGCTCGAGATCTGGGGCGCCCGGCGCAAGCGCGCGCTCCTGGAGAAGGTGCTCGACCGCGAGCTCGAGCTCACGACGCATCCGTCGATGGCCTGACCCACACCCCGAAGGAGACGAAGCGGAGCCGTGCCCGGAGGGCGGGACTGCGAAGCGGAATCGACCAATCAGAAAGGCTCCACCATGCGGACCCTCCCGATCGGTGACGACCGGATCAGCAGCTCCGGCGGCGGCGACGAGCTCGTCGTCCGCTCGCCCTACGACGGCCACGAGATCGACCGCGTCCCCGCGTGCGGCGCCGACGAGGTCGAGCGTGCGGTCGCCCACGCGATCAGCGTGCACCGCGCCGGCGCGCTTCCGCCGTGGCAGCGCGCCGAGATCCTCGACCGGGCCGCGCAGCTCCTGTCGGAGCGGAACGAGCTCTTCGCCCGCATCATCGCGGAGGAGGCGGCGAAACCGATCCGCACCGCCCGCGTGGAGGCGGCCCGCGCGGTGTCGACGTTCACGTTCGCGGCGTCCGAGGCCCGCCGGCTCGCGGGCGAGATGGTGCCGCTCGACGCGTCCGACGTCGGCGAGGGGAAGCTCGGTTTCACCCTGCGCCTCCCCATCGGCGTGGTCGGCGCCATCAGCCCGTTCAACTTCCCGCTCAACCTGGTTGCCCACAAGCTGGCGCCGGCGATCGCGGCGGGCTGCCCGGTGGTGCTCAAGCCCGCGTCCCAGACCCCGCTGTCCGCCATCACGCTGGCCGAGCTCCTGCTCGACGAGTGCGGGCTTCCCGCCGGCCACCTCAGCGTCGTCACCGGGAGCGGGGGCACGGTGGGCAACGCGATCGTCGACGACCCCGACATCGCGCTCATCACCTTCACCGGGTCCCCCGAGGTCGGCTGGGGCATCCACGGTCGCGTGCGCCGCGCAAGAAGGTGGGGCTCGAGCTCGGGAACAACGCCCCCGTGATCATCCAGCCCGACGGCGACGTCACGACCGCGGCCACCAAGATCTCGGTGGCCGGGTTCAGCCACGCCGGGCAGTCGTGCATCTCCACCCAGCGCATCTACCTCCACCAGGACATCGCCGAGCAGTTCCTCGACGAGCTCGTGCCGCGCGTCGACGCGCTCGTGGTCGGCGACCCGCTCGACGAGGCGACGGACGTCTCCGCCCTGATCTCGACCGGCGAGCGCGATCGGGTCGAGGCGTGGATCGACGAGGCCGTCGCGGCCGGCGCCAAGGTCGCCACCGGCGGCACCGAGCGCAACGGGGCGCTGGCACCCACCGTGCTCACCGACGTGCACCCCGACATGAAGGTCTGCAGCCAGGAGGTGTTCGGCCCGGTCGTCGCGGTGCAGACCTACACCGACGTCGACGAGGCGTTCGAGCTCGCCAACGCGACCCGGTACGGATTGCAGGCGGCGATCTTCACCCGCGACCTCCCGCTCGCGCTCGCGCGCCGCACGCGAGCTCGACTTCGGCGGCGTGCTCGTCAACGAGGTGCCCACATGGCGCACCGACCAGATGCCGTACGGGGGCGTCCGCGACAGTGGCAACACGCGGCGAGGGCCCGCACTACGCCGTGCACGAGATGACCGAGGCCCGGCTGATCGTCCTCGGCTGACCGCCCGTCACCGGCAGTACCCTGAGGCGCACCGTGACGACGGAACCGACACCCTCCCCGGCGTCGGGGAAGCTCCCCGATCGCCCACCCCGTTCGCTGCTCGTGCACTTCGGGGTCGACAGCGCGGTCGCGTTCCTCGGCCTCTTGATCCTGGGGCTCTTCTTCGGCGTGCCCTGGGGCATCACCGCCGGGATCGCGCTGGTCATCGGCGCGTGCGCGACACCGTTCACCCGTGGCGCCGAGGAACGTGCACTGGCGGCGCGCCCGGGCCGCGAACGGCGACACGTGAGCACCGACTCGCGTCCGATGCAACAGGCGGCGGGCGTGCATGCGCTCGCCGCCCTCCCCAAGCCGCGCTTCCGGGGGCTGTCGCACTTCTACGCCCTGTTCGTCGCGCTGGTCGCGGCCATCGTGCTGGTGGCGACGGCGCCGGGTGGGCTGGCCACCTTCGGGGCCGCGGTCTACGCCACCACCCTCGTCGGCATGTTCGCCGCCAGCGCGCTGTACCACCGCGGCAACTGGTCACCGCCGACCGCAGCGCCGCCTCCTCCAGCTCGATCACACCATGATCTTCCTGCTGATCGCGGGCACCTACACCCCGATCGCACTGCTCGCGATGGAGGGCACCGAACAGGTCGTCACGTTGACGGCGGTGTGGCTGGTCGCCGCCGCCGGGATCCTGTTCGAGTGGATGCCGATCCCCGCGCCGCGCGGGTACGTGACCGCCGTCTACATGTTCCTCGGGTGGATCGGCGCGTTCGCGTTCGTCCCGCTGTACGAGGCGACGGGGTGGTGGGGCGTCGGGCTCGTCGCGGGCGGCGGCCTCTGCTACACGATCGGCGCCATCGTGCACGCGGCCCGGAAGCCCGACCCCTGGCCCCAGACCTTCGGCTACCACGAGATCTTCCACCTCTTCGTGATCGTTGCCGCGCTGATGCACTACTGCGCGATCGCCTTCCTCGTGCTCCCGCTCGAGTAGCACGGTGAAGTCCGACGCACGAGCGGCGCAACCGGACGTTCTGGGACGCCGACGCCGACGACTACCAGGCCGAGCACTCCGAGGCGCTCGCCGCCGCGCCGCGGGCGTGGGGCGTCTGGCGCATCCCCGACACGGAGATCGGCGCGCTCGGCGACGTGCACGGCCTCGACGTCCTCGAGTACGGCTGTGGGGCCGCGCAATGGGCGGTTGCCCTGGCGGCCGACGGCGCGCGGGTCGTCGCCCTCGACCAGTCACGCGCCCAGCTCCGCCACGCCCGCGCCGCCGTCCTCGAAGCCGGCGTGCGCGTCCCGCTCGTCTGCGCGAGCGGCGAAGCGGTGCCGTGCACCGACGGGTCGTTCGACGTGGTGTTCGGCGACCACGGCGCCCTGTCGTTCTGCGATCCCGACCGGTCGATCGCCGAGGTGGCGCGCCTCCTGCGCCCCGGCGGGCGGCTGGTGTTCGCCCACACGACGCCGTGGCCGTACCTCGCCTGGGACCCCGAGCACGAGCGCGTGTCGCGTCGGTTGCGCCGCCCCTACTTCGGCATGCGGTGGTTCGACGACGGTGCGGGCGAGGGCACCGTCGACGTCCAGCTTCCCTACGGCGAGTGGATCCGGTGCTTCCGGCGCAACGGGCTCGTCGTCGACGACCTCATCGAGCTGCGGGCGCCGAAGCACGCCCGCACGACCTACGCCGACTTCGACGCCCGCTGGGCCCGGCGGTGGCCGGCCGAACAGGTCTGGGTGGTGCGGAAGCAGTAGTGGGCGTCAACAGCGCGTGCCGCGCCGCGGCAGCGTGCGGTCGACGAGGTAGCGCGTCACCGCGCGGTCGACGCACTCGTTCCCGACGTCGAACGCGGTGTGCTGCTCACCCTCGGCCACGATGAGGCGCCCCCGATCGAGCGCGCGGCTCAGGGCGCGGGCTTGCACCAGGGGCGTTGCCGGGTCGCGGGTGGTGCCCACGACCAGGATGGGTGGCGCGCCCGCGGCGGTGATCGGGGGACTCGGCGCCGCGACCGGCGGGACCGGCCAGACCGAGCAGGGCAGGCTGTTGTTGGCGATGAACGCGCCCAGGCGCGGCGCCACCGCGATGGCGCGGGTCTCGAGCGCGGTCGCGGCGTCGAGCCCCCCGATCACCGGCCCGTCGCGGCAGGTCACCGCCCAGAAGGCCTCGAGCGCATGATCGTCCTGCCCGTCGCCGTCGCGGCCCACGAACGAGTCGGCCACCGCGAGCAGCGTCGACGCGTCCCCCGCCTCGGCATCGCGCAACGCGTCCGCGAGACCCGACCACGACGACCGCCCCAGATAGAGCTCCTGGAGCACGGCGGCGTCGAAGCGGGTCTGGTTCAGGCGTCGCCCGGCCGAGTCGTCGGCGGGCAGCGGTGCCCGTGCCGCCCGCGCCCGCAACGCGTCGTACGCGCCCTCGGCGTCGCCGTCGTGGTGGAACGCGCAGCCCGGGTGCTGCGAGCAGTCGGCGAGGAAGTCGTCGAGGGCCCGTTCGAAGCCGCGTGCCTGCCCGAGCGCGACCTGGGTCGCGTCCATGGTCGGGTCGATCGGACCGTCGAGCACGAACGCGCGCACCCGGCGCGGGTACGCGTCCGCGTAGCTCGCGCCGAGGAACGTGCCGTAGGAGGACCCGACGAACGACAGCCGCTCGTCGCCCAACGCGACCCGCAGCCGCTCGAGGTCCTGCACCGTGTCCGCCGTCGACAGGTGCGCGAGCAGGTCGCCGCTGCGCTGTGCACACGACGCTGCGAGCGAGCGCATCGCGTCGACCAGGTCGGCCCGGGCCGCCGGCGTCGCCGGCTCGAAGGACTCGTCGAACACCGGATCGAGCGAGTCGACGCAGTCGACCGGGCTGCTGCGACCAACCCCGCGGGGGTCGAACGCGACCAGGTCGAAGCGGTCGCGCAGCTCTGCCGGCAACGAATCCGCCACCGCGGTGAGGAAGGCGACGCCGGGCGCCCCCGGGCCACCGGGGTTGAACACCAACGACCCGATGCGGTGCTGGCGGTCGCGGGCCTGGGTGCGGACGACCGCGAGGTCGATCGTCGGACCGTCGGTCACCGCCGGATCGAGCGGGACCGTCAGGGTGCCGCACTGGAACCCCCGTTCGCACCCGCGCCACGCGATCGGAACTGCGATCGGAACCGCGGCCGGCCGGCGAGCGCGGCGAGCACGAGGCCCAGCGCGGCAAGCACGGTGACGAGCGCGCAGACGCACCCGGGGACGCATCACGCCAGGATGCCTCACGTAGTCGGCAGAACTCAGCGCGGAGGGGTGAGGTCGCCGGTGTCAGCGCGGACGACACCCTGGCTCGCGGCCGGCGTCGATCCGTAGTCCTCGGCCGGCCGCGCCGCGCCGAAGAGGTAGCCCTGGGCGAGCTCGCAGTCCGAGCGCACGCAGCGCGGCGAACTGCTCCAGGGTCTCGACGCCCTCGGCGATCGCACACAGGCCGAGCGAGTGCGCGAGGTCCACGATCGCGCTGCAGATCGCATCGCTGTCGCGGTCACGACCGAGGTCGGCGACGAACGTCGAGGCGATCTTGATCGCGTCGAGCGGGAACTGCTTGAGCGACACGAGTGACGACGCGCCGGTGCCGAAGTCGTCGATCACCAGGCAGACACCGATCTCGTGGAGCTGGCGCAGCGTCTGGTCGCTCGCGTCGCGGTCGTGCACCAGGGTCGCCTCGGTGACCTCCAGCCACACGGACCCGGGCGCGAGGCCGGTCTCACTGATGATGCGCTTCACCTGCGCGGGCAGGGTGGGCTCGGCGAGCTGGCGCGCCGAGAGGTTGAGGTTCAGCTTGAGGGTCGGACCCGATCCGTCGTGCCACGTCGCCATCTGGCGGCAGGCGTGTTCGATCGCCCAGTTCCCGACGGGCACGATCACGCCGGTGTCCTCCGCGCCGGGCAGGAACTCGCCGGGGAGCAGCAGGCCGTGCTCGGGGTGGTCCCAGCGCACCAGCGCCTCGAACCCCGCGACCCGGCCGGTGGCGCAGCTCACGATCGGCAGGTAGTGGAGCCGCAGCTCGTCGCGGGCGAGGGCGGCCGCGAGCTCGCCTTCGCCGATCGACATCGTCGCGGGTGCCTCACTGATCTCGATGCGCGCGCCGCCGAGGGCGCGGGAGTGGTTTCCGGCCTTGATCGCGCGCCGCAGCACGCTCTCGGGCCGCTCGTCGAGGTGACTCGCCGAGCGCGACGCCGATGCTCGCGGTGACCTCCGCGACGCCGGTCAGCACGACCGACGGGTGCGCGACACCCATCGCGACGCGCTCGGCGAGGGACTCCGCGGCATCGCGGTCGGGCACGTCCCGGCAGACCAGGATGAAGCGCTCACGGTTGACGTGGGCGACGACGTCGCGTGGGCGGGTGACCGTCCGGAGGCGTTGCGTGATCGCCTCGAGCAGGTGTGCGCCGGCCGTGTAGCCGAGGCGTTCCTGCACGAAGGCGAGGTTGTCGAGCTCCACCGAGACGACCGCGAGACGCCCGAGGTTGAGGTCGCCGAGGGTCAGCCACGACCGCAGGCGGTCGAGATCGAGCACGGGGATGCGCGGCGGGCGGCTTCGCTGCGATCCGCGCCCGCTGCCGGCCCGCGCTCGTCGGATCCCGGACGTGCCGCCAGCGGGGGCGCCGGCGCGAACACGGCGTCGGTCGGCACGTCGGCCGGGAGCTCCGCCGCGATCGCCTCGAACAGCATCGCCGGCTCGGGGGGTGGCTCGTAGCCCGTGGTCGCGTGCAGGGCCGGTGTGGACGGGGACGGGGGCGCGGGCACGTCGACGGGGGCGTCGAACGCGACGGGAAGCGGTTCGATCGGGACCTCGTCGGCGGCAGGGGGTTCGTCGGCGACCGGCAGGGGTGCGGCCGCGGGTGCGGTCGCGGGAACGGCCTCGGCGACCGGCGATTCGACCACCGGTGGGTCGAGCAGCTGGGAGACGAGATCAGCCGCCCGGCGGGCGCGGCGCCCGGCGCGCCACGCGGCCGTGGTCGCCACCACCGCCACCACGGCGGCGAGGGCGGCGACGACCATCAGGGAGTTCTCCACGTCCACTTGTCGGAGTTCGGGGGTCAGGCCTTGAGCCCGGCGGCAGTTGACGCTCCGTTGACGCGGCGGGGAACGCCAGCGGAAGTTCGGCCGTCACGCTCTCCCGATGGCCCCGGCACCCCCCACGACCCGAACCGCGGCGCGCCCTGCACCCGCAGCGCCCGCGGATCCGGGGCGGCGGCGGTTGCGGCGCCGGGCGCTCCGGTTCGCCGCGCCGTTGGCCCTGGTGGCCGCCCTCGCGATCACCGCCGCGGCGTGCGCTCCCGAAGGGAGCCCCGGCACGTACTCGGGCGACGTCGTCGTCGCGATCAACCAGGACCGCGCCGCGGCCGGGCTCGGGCCCCTCGCGTGGGACGGCCAGCTCGCCCCGTACGCGCAGGCGTGGGCCCAGCAGCTCGCAGCCAACGGCGCGATGGTCCACACCGACCTCGGTGCCATGATCCGGCTCCCCTGGATGGTGGGTTGGCGGGCGCTCGGCGAGAACCTGCTCATGACCTCGGGCGTGCCGCCGGCGGGGGCGGTCGAGGACGCGTGGATGGGCTCGCCGCCGCACCGGGCGAACATTCTCAACGGCGGTTTCAACCGGGTCGGCGTCGGGACCGCGTCGGATCAATACGGGCGACTCTTCGTCGTCACCGAGTTCGGAGCCAGGTAGCCGCCCCTACCCGGCACCGTCGGGGGTCGGGTCCCCGCCCCACCCCCGGTGGCGAACGGGTCCGTCCTGCCCGCGGGCCCGTTCGCCAACTTCTCCCGGTCCTCCGGCCACCCCCGGTTGGTAGCGTCACGGTCAGCCGCCGCCGGGCCCGGAGGACGCGTTGGCCGACGTCATCCCCCACGCGAGCACCGCGCCGTCCACCACGACGGCGGTTCGTCGCGGCGTGCAGGCGTGCGCCCCGGCGCTCCTGGTCGGCGTCCTCACCGTCCTCGCCGCCGAATGGACGTGGTGGTTGCACCCCGGTGGGCGGCTGCTGGGTGCCGCACCCCCCGCGGCGGGCGTCCTGCTCGGCGCACTGCTGCTGCTCGCACCCCGACGCTGGCCGGCACCGATCATCGTCTCGGTGGCGGCGGTCGGCCTGGTCGCGGCGCGCCACGACGCGGTCGCCGAAGTCGTGGTCGGACGCGCCGTGTCCGTCGCCGCCGCCGCGATCGCCGCTGCGGTGCTCCTCCGTTGGTACGAGGGCGGCGCGTTCCGCCTCGATCGGGTGCGCGAGCTCGGCACGCTGGTCGTCGCCGCCACGGTGGGTGCCGTGCTCGGCGCCGCGCTCGACACGCTGGCGTGGACGATCGCCGTCGACCTCGACGGCGCCGCGATGTGGCGGGCCGCGTGGCCCACCGCGGTGTCGTTCGCGATCGGCATGGTGCTGGTCGCGGTCGCGATCCTCACCGCCTTCGTCGGCGTGTCGCCCGCCCGCCGCCGGGGCGGCCCGCTCGAAGCCCTCGTCCTCGCGGTCGCCGTCGTCGCGGTCAGCATCTTCGCGATCGGGCGGTGGGGCGATCCCCTCGCGTTCTCGGCCGCGCTCGTCCTCGTGTGGGCCGCGCTCCGCTTCGGACGCGCGGCGTGGCGTGGTCGGCGCTCGTCATGGTGGCGGCGGCCGAGTGGGCCGCGGCCCGCGCTGCGGGCCCGTTCGACACGATGCTCGACACGCCGCGACGCGTCGATCCTGCTGCAGGTGTTCGTGGGGGTGACCGTCTTCGCGATGCTCGGTCTCGCCCTCGCCCTCGACGAGCGCGACGCCGCCGAAGCCGCCGCGCCACGGCCGCCGAGCGCTTCCGGCGCGCCTTCCACGACTCCCCCGTGGCGATGGCCGTCACCACCCTCGACGGCCGGATCGTCGAGACCAACCGTGCGCTGTGCGCACTCGTGGTCCAGGCCGACCACCGACTGGTGGGCATGCAGCTCCGCGCCCTCGGTCCCGACGACAGCGGCGAGCACGACTTCTCGCGACACTCCTCGCCCGGCGAGACCCGCCTGGTCACCTCGCGCGGCGACACGGTCTGGGTCGAGATCAGCGAATCGCGACTGCGCCGGGTCGACGGACGCGACGAGCTGCAGGTGGTCGTGCTCCGCGACGTCACCGAGCGCAAGCTCCTCCAGCAGCAGCTGTTCCACGCCCAGAAGATGGAGTCGGTCGGCCGGCTCGCGGGCGGCATCGCCCACGACTTCAACAACGTGCTGGCGGTGATGCGCGGGCAGGTCGAGCTGCTGCAGGACGATCTCGAGGTGCTCGACTCGGCCCGGGCCCGCATCGACTCGGTGCAACGCGCCACCGACCGGGCCGCCGCCCTCACCGACGACCTCATGGCGTTCAGTCGACGCCGCGTCGACGAAGCGGAGCTGTTCGACCTGCACGAGATGCTCCTCGGTGTGCGCGAGCTGCTCCACCAGGTCCTCGGCGACGCGGTCACCCTCGAGCTCTCGCTCGACGCGACCGCGGCGACGATCGTCGCCGACCCCAATCGCCTGGAGCAGGCCGTGTTGAACCTCGTGGTGAACGCGCGGGACGCGATGCCCGCCGGTGGTCGCGTCACGATCACCACCCACAACGAGTCCTCACCCGCCCGCGCCGTCGTGCTCCGGGTCGCCGACACCGGTGCCGGCATGGATCCGGTGACGCGCGCGCGCATCTTCGAGCCCTTCTTCACCACCAAGCCGCCGGGCTTCGGCACCGGTCTCGGGCTCTCCACCACCGACGACATCGTGCGCGCCGCCGGCGGCGCCATCGAGGTCGAGAGCAAGCACGGGCACGGCACCACCTTCACGCTCACGTTCCCGGAACCCGCAACCGATGCGCAGTCCGGCGACGCCGCGCCCGGAGCCGGCACGGTGGCGGCCGACGGTGACGACGACGCCCCGACCGTGCTCGTCGTCGACGACGAGTCCGACGTGCGCGCGCTCGTCGCCGAGTTCCTGCAGGGATCGGGCTACCGCGTGCTCGTGGCGCCCGACGGCGACGCCGCCATCGCGTTGCTCACGCGTCGAGCACCGGCCCGTCGACCTGCTCGTGACCGACGTCGTGATGCCGGTGATGAGCGGCACCGACCTGGCCGCCCGCATCACCGACCGGTCGCCGTCGACCCGCGTGCTGTTCGTCTCCGGTTTCGTGCCCGCGGGCTCACCGTCGCTGCGCGGTGCCCCGCTCGTCGCCAAGCCGCTCCGGCGCGCCGAGCTGCTCGACGCCGTGCACACCGCGCTCGACGGCGCCGCCTGACCGACCCCTTCGATCCGACGCTCAGGGAACGAAGCGGTAGCCGACGCCGCGCACGGTGACGATGTGCCGTGGGCGGGCAGGGTCGCATTCGACCTTGGCGCGCAGACGGTGCACGTGCTCGCTCACCGTTCCGACGCCCTGCCACTCCGGCTCGGAGTCCCACACGTGCCGCAGGAGCTGCTCCACGCGTGAACACCTGCCGCGGTGAGTCGCAGAGGAAGGCGAGGAGGTCGAACTCGCGACGACGCAGCTCCACGTGCTCGCCGCGCACGGTGACCTCGCGCGTCGTGAGGTCGAGCTCGAGGTCGCCGAACGCCAGCTGCGCGCCCTTGCGCGGGCCGCGGGAGCGGCGCAACACCGACCGGACGCGGGCGACGAGCTCGCGCGGCGAGAACGGCTTCACGACGTAGTCGTCGGCACCGAGCTCGAGACCGATGATGCGGTCGGCTTCGTCGCTGCGCCCGCTCAACACGATGACGGGCACCGCGTTGTCGGTGCGCACCTGGCGCAGCACGTCGAGGCCGCGGACCTTCGGGAGGCCGAGGTCGAGCACCACGAGCTCGGGCGCGTCGTCGGCGATCTTGTCGAGCGCGGTCGCGCCGTCACCGGCATCGTCGACCGCGAAGCCCTCTCGTTCGAGGGCGGTGCGGACGACGTCGACGAGGTCGAGGTCGTCGTCGACGACGAGGATCATGCGGGGAGGCTACGCGGGCGCACGCCCGGGCGCCCGGACCGCGCCCGGGAATTCACCCGAATCCCGGAACGACCACGCAGGGTGGCGCGCGAGACTCACCCGATGTCGAACCGCGGGTCGCCGCCGACCGTCGTCGTCTTCGACTTCTTCGGCACCCTCGCCCGGGCGACCGCGTCGGTGGGCCTCGACGAGATCCTCGCCCGCCACGGCCACACCCTGCCGGACCACCTGCACGCGATGTGGTGGAGCGGCGACATCGACGGCACCGAGCACGTCGAGCAGTCCCGCAGCCGCGACCACTACCTGGCGTGGCAGCGGGAGCGCCTCGTCGCCATGCTCCAGGAGGCCGACGTGCACCCCGGCGAGCACCAGCGCATCCTCGACGACCTCCAGGCGGGGCGGGCCGAACGGGTGCTCGAGGCGTACGAGGAGGTCCCCGGGGTCCTCGACACGCTGGCGACGTCGGGGGCCCGGCTCGTGATCTGCTCCAACTGGGACTGGGACCTCGAGCCCGCCATCGCCGAGGCCGGCCTCGCGGGCCGGTTCGACGTGGTGGTGTCGTCGGCGTGGGCGGGGGCCCGCAAGCCGCACCCGCGCATCTACCGCTATCTGATCGAGCAGGCCGATCTCGACCCGGCGACGGTGCTCTTCGTGGGCGACACGTGGGGGCCCGACGTCGAGGGACCGCTCGCCGCGGGCATGCGACCCGCGTACCTCGAGCGCGACGGCCACTGGCCGGACGCGACGAAACCGGCCGACGCGACGGCGACACCCGTCGACCGGATCCGCGACCTCACCGGCGTCGTGCCGTTGCTCGCGGACTGAAAAAGTGTCGGCCCGGGCGACCGGGCCGGCGGGGATCGCGTCAGACGGCGCGGACGTTCTGCGCCTCTTCACCCTTGCGACCGGGACCCACGTCGAACTCGACGCGCTGACCCTCTTCCAGGGTGCGGTAGCCGGTGCCCTGGATGGCCGAGAAGTGGACGAACACGTCGGGACCGTCCTCACGGGAGATGAAGCCGTAGCCCTTCTCCGCGTTGAACCATTTCACACTGCCAGTTGCCAACGCCTTGCTCCTTGCCTACTGCGGTCTAGCGATTGCCGGGGAACCGTAGCAGCACTCCGACGCCCCTGCTACCGCCGCGAGCGGGTGTGTGTGGGACGATCGGAGCATGCCCGGCACCCTCGTCTCCTTCCACGCGCACCCCGACGACGAGGCCATCCTCGTGGGTGGCACCCTCGCACTCGCGGCCGACGCCGGCCACCGCGTCGTGCTCGTGTTCGCGACCCGCGGCGACCTCGGTGAGGTCGACGACGGCGTGCTCGCGCCCGACGAGGCGTTGGCGGATCGGCGCGAGGTGGAAGCCCGCGCCGCGGCCGACGTGCTGGGTGCCGCGCGGGTCGAATTCCTCCCGTACTTCGACTCCGGCATGGCCGGCGAGCCCACCAACGAACGCCCCGGCGCGTTCACCGGCGTCGACGTCGAGGCGGCGGCCGAGCACCTTGCCGCCATCCTGCGCGACGAGGAGGCCGAGGTGCTCACCATCTACGACGAGCACGGCGGCTACGGACATCCCGACCACATCCAGGTGCACGACGTCGGTCGTCGCGCCGGCGAGCTCGCCGGCACGCCGCGCGTCTACATGGCGACGGTGAGCAAGGAGCACTACCTCGGACTGCAGGACGAGATGCTGGAGGCGGTGCCGGACGGCGTCGACACCCCCGACCCCGAGGAGATGGACCTCGGCGTCGCGGAGGCCAGGATCACGACCACCGTCGACGTCGCCGCCGTGCTCGACCGCAAGCGCGCCGCGATGGCGGCGCACCCGAGCCAGATCCCCGCCGAGTCCTTCTTCCTCGTCCTCGACGACGCCGCCTTCCGGCGCGCCTTCGGCCTCGAGTGGTTCATCCGCGTCGACGAGACCCCCGCCGAGCACGAGGACTGGATCTTCTAGCGCCGGCGTCCGGGGCGGAGGCTCGCCCGTCGGTACCGCAGCGACCGGTCCGACGACCACGGCGCGTAGGGCACCATCACGAACCCGGCCAGGCCGATGAGGGGCACGTCGTAGTTGACGCGCCAGCCGGTGAAGTCGAACCACGCCGCGTCGCGGTCGGCCCGCACCGGGATCCCCGCCTCCACCAGGGCGTCGCACGCCTCCAGGAACTCGTCCTTGGAGATGCTGATGGGATCGCCGGGCTGCGGATCGGCGTCGTACGTGATCCCGAAGTAGTCGCTGACGGCACGCAACGCGAAGAACCCGGCACGGACGCAGATCCCGGCCTCGGGGTCGAACGGCAGGTCGACCGCGGCCAACCGCAACGATGCGGCATCGAGCACCGCGCCGCTCGCCGTCACCCACGAGCGGTGCCCGACCGGAGACCGGAAGAAGCTGAGCACGCCCATCGACGTGTGGGTCTCCTCCAACTCGGTGAACCACGCCTGCCACGTGCGCCAGAAGTCGTCGAGCAGGTGGAAGCGCTCCATCTGCTGCGCCCGCACCAGCACGTTCACTCCGGACGGTGGGTTGCCGGCCCGGATCTCCAACTGCGCGACCTGCACCTCGCGCCGCGAGAACGCGCTGTAGATCGTGGGCAGGTACGCGATCAGGAGACCGAGGAGCCCCAGGCCGACCGCCGCCTCGAGGAAAGCGAGGATGTTCGTGCCGAGGTCGGGCGGCCGCACGAAGCCCAGGGTGAACAACGACGACCCGCTCATCTCGAACGCCCGCTCGAAGCCGCGCACGCCGAGCGCGTGGAACATGGCCGTGAACGCGCCGAGGACGATCAGCATCCACACGACGGGGAGCAGCACGAGTCCGATCGGGCCGTAGAGCGCCATCACCGAGTCGCGCCCGTTGTAGCTGCGTGCCCCCTTGGCCAGGAGGTTGAACACCGCCCGCAGGCTGATGAAGGTGGCGCGCGAGACGATCGGGGTCGCGCCCCGCGGCAGGACGAAGGTGCGCAGGGCGGAGTCGAACACCAGCAGGAGCAGCCCGACACCGAGGACGAACCACAGGATCACGGTCAGGACGTGCATCGGCGTGCAGCTTCGCAGGTCAGTCGTCGTCGGCGGGGCGCCGGCGCCCCTGCTTGCGTTGCGCCTGGCGCCGCTTGGCGTCGAGGCGGGCCTGCTTCGCCGAGCGGGTGGGCCTCGTGGCCCGCCGGGGCGGATCGACCTTCAGCGCGTCGGCCAACCGCGACCGGAGCCGGTCGAGCGCGACCTCGCGGTTGCGCGCCTGCGATCGCGAGTCCGACGCGGTCGCGCGCGCCACCGGGCCGAGGCGCTCGAGCAGCCGCGCGCGTTGGCGGGGTCCGAGCGACGTCGACGTCGCGATCGGGAGGCGCACCTCGACGCGGGTGTCGGAGGTGTTCGCGTGCTGACCCCCGGGACCGCCGGAGCCCGTCGTGCGCCACTCCAGCTCGTCGAGACGGATCACGCACGTCGGCGTGACGCGCAACACCCCACGCTCCGCGGCCGGCTCGCGCGCACCCGTTTCCGCCACGTTCCGGTAGGGTACCGGCCAGTAGCTTTTCGGATGGGCCCGTCTCGGGTGACCGGACGGGGTGGCCCGGGGGGGCCGGAACTCGTGACACGAGCAGGCGTTCACACGGCAATGCGCACCAAGGTCGCAGCCGTCGGTCTCGCGTTGGCGAGCGCCACCGCGGCCCTGGTCGGCATCGCACCGTCGGCCTCGGCGGCCGCCAGCCCCAAGCCCGGCGGCTCCGTCGTCTACGGGCTCGAGGCCGAGACTGCCGGCGGCTGGTGCCCGCCAACGGCCCGCCTGGCCATCTCCGGCATCGAGGTCGGCGCCGCCATCTACGACACGTTGACGGTGCCGAACACCAAGAACGAGATGGTGCCCTACCTGGCGAAGTCGGTCACGCCCAACGCCGAGTTCACCGAGTGGAAGATCACCCTCCGCGACGGGATCACGTTCCACGACGGCACTCCCCTCAACGCCGACGCGCTGGTCCAGAACTTCGACGCCTACCGCAAGAGCACGCTGATCGGCGCCGCGCTGAAGGACGTCACCGGTGTCACCGCCACCGGACCCCTGGAGGTCACCGTCACCACCAGCCTTCCCTGGCAGCAATTCCCGTGGTACCTCTACCTCGACGGCCGGTTCCTCATCGAGGCCCCCGCGCAGCTCAATGATCCCGACTGCGCCAGCAAGCTCATCGGCACCGGGCCGTTCAAGCTCGACCACTGGACGGTCAACCAGGAGCTCGTCGCCAACAAGAACCCCGACTACTGGCAGAAGGACTCGAAGGGCACGCAGCTCCCCTACCTCGACAAGATCACGTTCAAGCCGGTGGCCGAGGCGGGCCAGCGGGTGAACGGGCTTCAAGGTGGCCAGCTCGATTTGATCCACACCTCCGACGGCGCGCAGGTCGACGCGCTGCGGCAGCTGACGTCGCAGTTCAACGTGTTGGAGCAGGGGGCCGGTCGCAGCGAGGTGCGCTACTACCTGATGAACGCGGCCAAGCCGCCACTCGACGACCTCAACGCCCGCAAGGCGGTGGCGATGGCCATCGACCGCGAGCAGATCAACGAGCTCCGCAACAACGGCGCCTACCGGATCGCCAACGGACCCTTCGACACGAAGGTGATCGGCTACACGAAGGACCCCGGCTTCCCGAAGTACAACCTCAAGGAGGCGAAGAAGCTGGCGTCGGCCTACAAGGCGGCCCACGGCGGCGAGTTCAGCGTCGTGCTCGAGCACACCAACGACCCGGCCAACGTCGCCGAGGCCGAGATCATCAAGCAGCAGCTCGCCAAGGCCGGAATCGACTCCACGCTGAAGCAGGACGACCAGACCGCGTTCGTCATCGCCGCGGTCAGCGGCAACTTCAGCATCATGCTGTGGCGCCAGCACCCCGGTGACGACCCCGATGCGCAGTACTTCTGGTGGAACACCGGCTCCACGCTCAACTTCGGGAAGTTCAACGACCCGGAGCTCCAGGGGCTGATCGACCAGGGGCGCACCGAGACCGACCCCGCCAAGCGCAAGCAGATCTACACCGACGTCAACAAGCGCTTCGCGTCGCAGGTCTACAACGTGTGGGCCTACTACGCCGACTGGGTCGTGGGCGCGAAGAAGACCGTGCAGGGTCTCACCGGTCCGCCGCTCCCCGACGGCGGCGGCAAGCCGGCCGTGCTCCTCTACGGTCGCCAACCCTTGCTCGGTCTCTCGGTGACCAAGTAGACCTCACCCCATGGGGACGATCGGGCGACGGCTCCTGCAGCTGGTCGTGGTCGTCATCCTCTCGACGCTGTTCGCGTTCGCGCTGCTGCGGTTGTTCCCGGGTGACGTCGCCGACGCGGTGCTCCCGTACGGCACCGCGGCGCAGAAGGCGCAGTTCCGGGCGGACAACGGCCTCGACAAGCCGTTCTTCGAGCAGTACGCCACGTGGCTCGGCAACCTCGCGCAGGGTGATCTCGGGAAGGACTACCAGTCGAACACGGCGGTGGCCGACAAGGTGAGCGCGGCACTCCCGGTGTCGTTGCAGCTGATGCTCTACGCGCAGATCATCGCCCTGATCGTCGCAATCCCGCTCGGCGTGTTCACCGCCTACCGCGTCGGCACCAAGTCCGACCGCGCGATCAACACCGGTGCCTTCGCGCTGCTCGCGCTCCCGAGCTTCGTGCTCGCCCTCGCCCTCGCGTACTGGGTCGGGGTGAAGTGGAAACCCGACATTCCGTTCCTCGGACAGATCCCGGTGACCGGCTACGAACCGGGCTGGCTCGAAGGGGTCTTCGGGGAGCCGACCGGCGACCTCGGCAAGCACTTCGGCACCATGCTGCTGCCCGCCATCTCGCTCGCGGCCGGCCTGATCGCGGTGTACATGCGCCTGCTGCGCAGCGACATGATCGCCACGCTGCAGGAGAACTACATCACCATGGCGCAGCGCCAAGGGACTCTCCGACAAGCGCATCCTGTGGCGGCACGCGCTCCGGCCGTCCAGCCTCACCCTGCTCACGGTCGCGGGCCTCAACTTCGGCACGCTGATCGGCGGCGCGATCGCGGTCGAGGTGATCTTCGGCATCCCGGGAATCGGCACGCTGATATACCAGGCCATCAACGCGCGCCAGTTCGTCGAGCTGCAGAGCTACATCGCGATCATCGCCATCGGCTACGTGCTGATCAACTTCGCCATCGACGCGCTCTACGTGGTGCTCGACCCGAGGATCCGCCGTGCCCGGGCCTGAGGTCGATCCGCGCGAGCTGGTCGGCGACGCCGTCGGCCACGGTACCCCGGTCGACCCCGGCACCATCGAGATGGCGGCGGTCGAGGCCGGCCCCGAGGCGCGGCGGCGCAAGAAGGGCCTCGGGTTCACCGGGTGGTTGTCGATCGCGTGGATCGCGCTGGTCGTCGGCCTGGCGATCCTGGCCCCGGTGCTGCCGATCGACGACCCCAAGGCGAACATCACCGAGATCGCACGCCGGGGCCCGTTGGCCGACGCCGGCTCCGCGCCCGGCCACCTCCTCGGTGGCGACTTCAACGGGCGCGACATGCTGTCGCGGCTCATCTGGGGCGGGCGCACGACCCTCGTGGTGGCGACGGTCGCGGTGATCATCGGGTTCGTCCTCGGAGGGCTGCTGGGCCTGATCGGTGGGTACTTCCGGGGCAAGGTCGACGTCGTCGTCAGCCTCCTCCTCGACGTGTTCCTCGCCATCCCCGCGGTGATCCTGGCGCTCGCGCTGGTGACCATCCTGCGCACGCAACCGGGGACCGGCGGTGGTGGGCTCGACCCCGAGGTCGCGCTCATCCTCGCCCTCGGCCTCGTGTCGATCCCGGTGCTCGGCCGCATCACCCGCGCCAGCACGCTGTCGTGGTCCGAGCGCGAGTTCGTGCTCGCGGCGCGCGCGCAGGGCGCCAAGCACCGGCGCATCATCACCCGTGAGGTCCTCCCCAACGTGCTGCCGGCGATGGCGTCGATCGCACTGCTCGGCATCGCGGTGGCGATCGTGGCCGAGGGCACCCTGGCGATCCTCGGCGCGAGTGTCGAGACCGACACCCCCACGTGGGGCAACATGATCGCCATCGGCCGCACGCAGCTGCAACGCGCACCACACATCGTGTTCGAACCCGCGCTCATGATCTTCTTCACCGTGCTCGCGCTCAACATGCTCGGCGACGTCGTGAGGAGCCGTTTCGACGTGCGGGAGGGAGGCCTGTGAGCGACACCACGGCACCGGGCACGCCGCTGCTCGAGGTGACCGACGTCGCCACCCACTTCGAGACCGAGCGCGGCCTCGTCCACGCGGTCGACGGCGTGTCGTTCACCCTCGAGCGCGGCCGCACCGTCGGCATCGTCGGCGAGTCGGGTTCGGGCAAGACCGTGCTGTCGCGCTCGATCATGGGGCTGTTGCCCAAGAAGGGCGTCGTGCGCCACGGGTCGATCAAGTTCGAGGGCGCCGAGATCGGCACCGCCAAGCCCAAGGAGATGCGCAAGTACTGGGGCGCACGACATGGGGATGGTGTTCCAGGACCCGATGACCGCGCTGAACCCGGTGATGAAGATCGGGAAGCAGATCACCGAGTCGATCCACACCCATCTCGACGTCAGCCGCACGTTCGCCGAACGAGCTCGCGGTGTCGCTGCTGGAGTCGGTCCGCGTCCCCGATCCCGAGCGGCGCATGGACGAGTACCCGCACCAGCTGTCCGGCGGCCTGCGCCAGCGCGTGTGCATCGCGGTGGCGTTGGCGTGCGGCCCGCAGCTCCTGCTCGCCGACGAACCGACCACCGCGCTCGACGTCACCGTGCAGGCGCAGGTGCTCGACCTGCTGGAGGCCCAGCAGCGCGAGCGGTTCATGGCACTCGTGCTCGTCACCCACGACCTCGGCGTGGTCGCCGGGCGCGCCGACGAGGTGGTCGTGATGTACGCCGGGCAGGTGGTCGAGAAGGCGGCGACGGCGACGCTGTTCTCCGACATGAAGATGCCGTACACCGAAGCGCTCCTCCAGTCGATCCCCAAGATCGACGAACCCAGCCACACGCGCCTGTCGGCGATCCCGGGCCGGCCGCCCGACCTCGTCAACCTCCCGACCGGCTGCCGGTTCGCGGCCCGTTGCGTGTACGCGCAGGATCGCTGCCGCGAGGAGCAGCCACCGTTGCTGCCCGGGACGCACGCCCCCGGGCCACGAGTACCGCTGCTGGTTCCCCGTCGGCACGCCCGAGGGCGCAGGAAGCAGCTGGCGCGCAACCAGGTCGCCGAGGCAGTCGCGGACGTCCGACGGCGCGTAGCGGTCGGCCTGATGGAGATGCAGCGGAGGCGTGGCCGGAGGCCGGAACGCCGTAGCGGAATCGACCAGATGTGATGGAGATGCAGTTCTGATGGCCGGCACCGGCACCGCGCACCTGCGCCCCGAGTCCGACGTGCTGTTGCGCGTCGAGGATCTCGTCGTCGAGTTCCACGCCGACGGCGGGAAGGTGAAGGCGGTCTCGGGCATCAGCCTCGACCTCGCCACCGGCGAGACCCTCGGCCTCGTCGGCGAATCCGGCTGCGGCAAGTCGACGACCGGACGCGCGGTCATGCAGCTCCCCCCGCCCACGTCCGGTCACGTGCGCTTCGACGGCGTCGAGCTCACCGAGCTCAAGGGCGATGCGCTGCGCAAGACCCGCCCGCAGATGCAGATGATCTTCCAGGACCCGATCTCGTCGTTGAACCCGCGCCGCAAGGTCGGCGACATCGTCGCCGAGGGCCTCGAGATCTGGGGCGTCGGCGACGCCGCCGTCGCGCAAGGCCAAGGTCGACGAGATGCTCGGCGCCGTCGGCCTCGACCCCGACACCGCCCGCAACCGGCGACCGCACGAGTTCTCCGGGGGGCAGTGCCAGCGCATCTCGATCGCCCGCGCGGTGATCACCGACCCGAAGCTCATCATCTGCGACGAGCCGGTCTCCGCGCTCGACGTGTCGGTACAGGCGCAGATCCTCAACCTGCTCGAGGAGATGAAGCAGCGCTACGACCTGACCATGCTGTTCATCGCCCACGACCTCGCGGTGGTCAAGAACGTCAGCGACCGCGTCGCGGTCATGTACCTGGGCAAGCTCTGCGAGATCGGTGCGCCCGACCCGCTCTACGCCAGCCCGGCCCACCCCTACACCGCGGCACTGCTCGCCGCGATCCCGGTCCCCGACCCGAGCTCGACCACCCGACGACACGCGGGTGCTCGGAGGCGAGATCCCTTCGAACACCAACCCGCCGAGCGGCTGCCGGTTCCGCACCCGCTGTCCCAAGGCGCAGGACGTGTGCGCCGAAGAGGAACCGCAGGTGCGCAACGTCGGACCTGAACAGTACGTGGCGTGCCACTTCCCGCTCGAGCCCGGCGAGCAGCTCGACTTCGCCGGCACGTGACCGCCGAGTGATCCGCGCCTACTGACCGGGGCCGTGGTAGTCGGCGTGCTTCGCCGCGGCTTCGTCGATCTCCTCGGGAGTGAGCAGCACGATCGTCCGCAGCGCCACGAGACCGGTCGCGCCGACCGCGAGGCCGATGGCCGCGGCGGTGACGTTGTCGGGGAGCTCGACGACGACGAACACGTCGTCCTCGCCGAACGCGAAGTCGAACGTCTCGACCCGCCCGCCCAGTTTCTCGACCATCTCCGTCACCGAGGCCCGCCGGGCGCTTCCCCCCTTGCTGAGCAGACCCTGCTCACCTTCGGCGGTGTAGCTGGCGACGATCATGAATCGGGGCACGGCGGCCCTCCCGGCTCGGCGAAATTGCGAGTGCGCGGAGCGTACCGGTCCGTGGCACTCCCGACAATTGCCGCGGTCAGGTGGTGGGGTTGACGACCTGGGGGGTGCGGCGCACCGTGTGACGCGTCTGCTCGAGCACGGTCGTGAGCTCGCGCGCGCACGGTCGCGGTCTCCGAGTCGCCGGAGAGGTTGGTGCGTTCCTGCGGATCGGCCGTGAGGTTGTGCAGCTCCCACGCGGACTCGGTCGCCTCGGTCTGACCGGATTGCCCGAGCGTGTCGTAGTAGTGGTTCAGCTTCCACAGGTCGCCCGCGTGGCGCACGATGACCGACTCGACCTTGTCGGGCGCCGCGACCGGCTCGAACGGCTCGCCGGTGAACCGGTTCTTCGTGCGCAGGCCGCGGCTGATCCGGTCCTCGGTCATGAAGTACACGGGCGCGTCGAGCGCGTCCTCGGCGACCCGCCCGGTGAGCAGCGGGCTGAGGTCGCGCCCCGGGAACGGCTGGGTCTCTACGTGATGACGGGCGACACCCGCGGCTGCCGCTTCCACGTCGACCGCGGCCAGGCCGAGCAGCGTCGGCACGAGGTCGACGTGACTGGTGGCGATGTCGATGCCGGCCCCGTGCGGATCGATGCCGGAACCCGACACGAGCAGCGGGACGTGGGTCGCCTCGTCGTACGCGTTGTGCCACTTCTGGAGGAGACCGCCGTGTGCACCGAGCAGGTCGCCGTGATCGGACGTGAACAGGATGATGGTGTCGTCGGCGAGGCCCGCGCGTGCAGCTCGTCGAGGATGCGCATGATCGCGGCGTCGACGAGCACGTGCAGGAAGTGGTACAGCCGCCGGTAGGTGAGGTCGGTGTCCTGCGCGTAGAGGAGCTTGGGCCACACGTCGCGGAACTGGCGCTGGCAGTCGGGGCGGCCGGCGAACGAGTCCGACTGCGACGGCGCCTCGGGCACCTCGGGGATCGAGTCGGGGATGTCGGGGAACCCGAGCGTGTTCCAGCCGAAGCCGCTGAACCCGATGTCGTGCGGGTTCACGAACGACGCCACCGCCAGCCAGGGCGCGTCGTCGTCGGTGCTCGCCAGCTCCGCGAACAGGTCGACGATCTGCTCGGCGAACACGCCGTCGCGCACGAACCCGGTGTCGGCCTTGTCGGCGCCGTGCGGCTCGCGACCGATCCACCCCGAGAACCCGAAGGGATCGAGGCGATCGGCCCGCCGGTAGGCGTCGACCGCGACCGGGTCGACCACGCCGTCGACGTCGTTGGCCCGGAGGCTCTCGTGGGTGCCCGGCCACCTCCCGGGGACCAGCAGGTCGGGATGCGAGACGTGCCACTTGCCGCGGTAGTGCGTGCGGTACCCGGCGGCCCGGAACCAGTCGCCCAGTGTGGGGACGGTGTCGGGGTCGAGCCAACGCATGGCGGGGTCCGACGCCGACTTGGCCATCCCGTCGGTGTCGGTCACGCCGTGCAACGACGGGTACTGCCCGGTGAACAGCGTGGCCCGGCTCGGGAGGCACACGGTCGCGCCGCAGTAGTGACGGTGGAGCTCACGGCTCTGCCGCGCGCAGCCGCTCGCGCGCCGGCAGCTGCGTGCGCCGGAAGTCGGCCAGCGCTTCCAGCTCGTACGGCGGCGGGTAGCGCTCCTCGTCGGTCAGGATGACCAGCACGTTCGGACGGTCGCTCACAGGGCGGGAGCGTACGACGCTCCTTGCCGCTCGACGTGATTGCTCATCGTGCACACCGGAGGGCCGCGAGCACTCCGCCGTGATCGGACGGCCACCACATCCCGTTGAGCGGTGCCGCCCGCGGTGTGGTCGCGAAGCCCTTGGCCGCGGACGCGCACCGTGCAGCCGCGCCCGGGCTTGACCCACACGTAGTCGATCCGCTCGTCGAAGCGTGCGCCCGCCCGCGTGTCCATGCCGACCCACGGATCGGGGGCGGTGCCACCGGCGGTGCAGCCGGCACGGTGCGCGGTGTCGCACTCGGGCTTCCCCGCCGCCAACCACCCGTCGACGAATCCGGCATCGCGCAGATGGGCGACGGCGGGCTCGTCGGGAGTGGCGTTCAGGTCGCCGCCGACGACGGTGAGCGCGGCACCGGTGCGGTGGGTGAGGAAGTCGGCCACCTGGATGCCGTGGCACTCGTTGGTCTCGATGCCGACCGGGCAGATCGGCGGGCACAGCGTCTCGGTGCACGCCGGGTTGTTGCTGCTGCTGGCGAAGTGCGCGGTGAGGAAGTCGACCGGACCCTGCGGCGACTTCGCCCGCACCCAGTACGCCTCCCACGGCAGGTTGGCGATGTCGAGGTCGCCCTGGTCGAGGATCGGGAGGCGCGGACAGCACCATGGCGCGGTCGGGCATCGTGCTCGCCGGCCCACACGATCTCGTACTCGCCGTCGCACAGCTCCGGTACCGCCGTCGTGAGGAGCTGCTCCAACCGGGCGCCGATCTCCTGGAGGCCGACGAGGTCGGGGCAGCCCGCACGCTCGAGCTGCTCGCCGAAGATCTGCACACGGTCGGGCGCTTTGCAGTTGTCGCTGCCCTCGGGGCAGAAGAGACCGTGGAGCAGGTTGAGCGTGAGGATGGTGACCGGCTTCGGCCGCGCCGTGGCCGCCGCCGCGGCAGGCGCGACGAGCAGGACCGCGCTGACCACGAGCGCGGCCGCGATCCCGCTACGCCGTCGTGACCACATCGCCGACCCTCACGGTGCCCGGCGCGCGACAGCGCGCCGACCGCGAGGCATCCGCCGCGAGCACGGTTGATCGTCTTCAGCACGTCGAGGTCACGGTCGATCCCGCCCGGCTGCGGGCGGGTCGTCATCACGCACCGATCGATGCGCTGGCCGACGTCGAGCCGGACGTCGCCGATCGTGATCGACGAGCCCACCCACGCGTCCTCGCCGTCACCGTCGACCACGACGTTGGCGCGGAAGCGGCGCCGGTCCCAGCTGCCGATCGTGCCGGTCGACACCAGCGACACCCGCGTGCGGCGCGAGTCGTGGAACGCGCCGGCGCGCCCTCGAACGCCATCCAGTCGTCGTCGTGTTCGAAGTCGAGCGGGTTCTCGTACTCGCGGTGCTCCACGTCGACCGTACGACGCAGCGCCACGCGCCGACCGAGCCACTCCGAGAGCGCGTGGTCGCCGTCGGCCACGGAACCGTCGGGCAGCGTGATCAGCAGTTCACCGTCGCAGAGGCGCGCTGCGCGAACAGCAGCTCGGGCACGCGGCGCGCGGTCAGGCCGAAGCCGGAATCGAGATCGAAGAGCGCAGAGGCGCGGTCGCCGGCGATGCCGCCCCCGGTGACCTCGGCGGCGTCGAGCTGCTCGCCCTGGAGCGATTTGACCGGGAAGCGCCAGAGCTCGAGCACCTGCACGGGGTGACGATACGCCCGCCCCGGGGAGGGAGGACAGGGCGGGCGTCCGTCAGGCCGCGATCGGCGCCTCGACCGGCGCGTCCTCGAGCGCGAGGGCGAGCACGTCGCGGACGTCGTCGACCAGGTGGAAGGTCATGACCTCGCGCACCGCCTCGGGCACGTCGTCGAGGTCGGGACCGTTGCGCTGCGGCAGGATCACGGTGTCGAGCCCCGCACGCTGCGCGGCCAGCACCTTCTGCTTCACGCCACCGATCGGCAGCACCCGACCCTGCAGCGTGACCTCACCGGTCATGCCGACGCCGGCCTTGACCGTGCGTCCGGTGAGCATGCTCACGAGCGCGGTGGTCATGGTGATACCGGCCGACGGGCCGTCCTTGGGGATGCCTCCGGCGGGGACGTGCAGGTGCACCCGTCGCTGCACGGCAGCCGGATCGACCCCGAGCTCGCCGGCGTGGGACTGCACGTACGACAGCGCGATCTGCGCCGACTCCTTCATCACGTCGCCGAGCTGCCCGGTGAGGGTCAGGCCCTCGCCGTCCATCGTCGTCGCCTCGATGAAGAGCACGTCGCCACCGACGCCGGTCACCGCGAGACCGGTCGCCACGCCGGGCACGCCCGTGCGTTCGGCCGTCTCGGCTGTGGAACTTCGGCGCGACCGAGCGCGGGCTGCACGTCGTCGGCGTCGATGGTGATCGGCGGCGTCGCGGTGCCGCTGAGGTGCGCTTCGGAAGCAGCTTCGCCGCCGTCTTGCGCAGCAGCTTGCCCAGCTCGCGCTCGAGGTTGCGGACCCCCGCCTCCCGCGTGTGGTCGGTGACGACGGCACGCAGCGCGTCGTCGGTGACCGACACGTCGTCGGCGGTGAGCCCGTTGCGTTCGAGCTGACGGGCGAGCAGGTGGTCGCGGGCGATGGCGACCTTCTCGTCCTCCGTGTAGCCGTCGAGCCGGATGATCTCCAGCCGGTCCAGCAGCGGTCCGGGGATGGTATCGAGCACGTTGCGCGGTCGCGAGGAACAGCACGTCCGACAGGTCGAGGTCGACCTCCAGGTAGTGGTCGCGGAACGTGTGGTTCTGCGCCGGGTCGAGCACCTCGAGCAACGCCGACGACGGGTCACCGCGCCAGTCGTTGCCCAGCTTGTCGACCTCGTCGAGGACGATGACCGGGTTCATGGTGCCGGCCTCGGTCAGCGCCCGCACGATGCGACCGGGGCGCGCCCCGACGTATGTGCGCCGGTGGCCGCGCAGCTCGGCCTCGTCGTGCACGCCACCGAGGGCGACCCGCACGAACTCGCGGCCCAGTGAGCGCGCGACCGACTCCCCCAGCGACGTCTTGCCGACGCCGGGAGGACCGACCAGCGCCAGGATCGCGCCCGCGCCGCGCCGACCCTTGGCGGGCTGGTCGCTGTCACTCATGCCGCGCTCGCTCCGCAGCTTGCGCACCGCGAGGTACTCGACGATGCGGTCCTTCACGTCCTCGAGCCCGGTGTGGTCGGCGTCGAGGATCTCGCGCGCGGCACCGACGTCGAGCGTCTCGTCGGAGTGCGTGCCCCACGGGATCTCGAGACACGGTGTCGAGCCAGGTGCGGATCCACCCGTGCTCGGGGCTCTGCTCGCTGGTCCGCTCGAACCGGTCGACCTCGCGCTCCGACCGCGGACGCGCACGTCGTCGGGCAGCACCAGCTCGCTCAGCTTCGTGCGGTACTCGGCGACCGCGTCGTCGGCGTCGCCGTTCTCGCCCAGCTCCTCGCGGATCGCGGAGAGCTGCTGGCGCAGCAGGAACTCGCGCTGCGTCTTGTCCATGCCCTCGGTCACGCGGCTGCGGATCTGCTCCGACAGGTCGAGCTCGGCCAGCGTCTCCCGCACGAAGTCCAGCGCCTTCTCCAGGCGCGCTTCGGGATCGAGCTCCTCGAGCAGCTCCACCTTGCGCTCGACCGCGAGGTCGGGCGCCCAGCCCGCGGTGTCGGCGAGCGCGCCCGGGTCGTCGACCCCGGCGAGGGCGTCGGCGATGCGGGGGTTGCCCAGCTTCTCGGCGATGCCGCGCACGACGGCGCGGTACTCGCGGACCATCTCCTTGGCCCGACCGGTCACGGCCGCGGGCTCGGCCACGGGGTCGGCCTCGACCCAGAGGCCGGGGTGGTCGCTCGGGACGGTGCGGCCGACGACGGCGCGGGACAGGCCCCGCAGCACCAGCGCCCGCTGGCCACCGGGCAGCTCGCCCTCGTTCTCGACCCGCGCCACCGTGCCCACGCGGGTGTACCCGGTGCCGACCGCGCGGCACGAGGAGCACCCGGCGGTCGCCGGCGATGGCGCCGTCGGCGGCGTCACGCGCCTCGGCGGTCTCCAGCGCGAGCGTCACGACCATCTGCGGGAGGACCACCCCGGTGGTCAGGGGCAGCAGCGGCAGGTTCAGGGTGTCGGTGTCGGGCATCTGAGGTCTCTCTCCAATGGGTGATTACACCATTACGTGAGATCCTCAACCACCTGCCGGCCGGCTGCATTCCCGAGTCAAAAGGTCGCGTTTTTCGCCGCATACGAGCGAAACCGCGACCTTGTGGGCCGGGCGACGTCAGAGCAGGCTGTGCTCTCGCATCCAGGGGATGGTCAGGGCCAGGCCGTCGTGCAGGGAGTGCGGCGCGTAGCCGAGGCGCTCGACGGTCTGGTCGTTCACGAAGAACGGCGACGGGAACCGCTTGCGGGCCAGCGCCACCAGGCTCGGGCCGAAGCGGGCGGCGACCTCGGGGTCGTCGAGCTCGGCGACCGCCACCTCGGTGACCCGGTTGGGCGACCCCGCGATCTCGAGCGCGGCGTTGCAGAAGTACGGCACCCCACCGACGTCGGACGGCTGGCCGAAGGCGAGGTACCGCTCCCCCGCCACACCCTTGCGGGTGGCGAGCACGGATGCCCGGGCGACGTCGCCGGCGTAGACCCACGGGATGGGGAAGCCGACGTACTCGGTGATGTCGCCGTTCAGCGCGAGGGCGATCCGGGCGTTGTAGCTCGGCGCCACCATCGACCGCTCGGGCAGCGGCGACGTGCCGTACGCCCCGCCGGAGATGACGATGCAGATGTCCTGGCCGTCGTCCTCGACCCGGCGCATCGCGTCGAGGTACGCGGCCCGCTTCGTGACCGTGTACGGATCGTCGCTCGGGTTCGGGTCGAGCGGCGAGTGCTCGGTGAGCGGTGCCTCCTGCGCGTCGAAGAAGGTGGTGGTGCTGAGCTGCACCACGCGGTTCGCGCCCACCTTCGCCGCCGCGTCGAGCACGTGGCCCGTGCCCACGACGTTCACCGCCTCGTGCTCGCCGGCGATCTGCGTCTGTCCCCCCAGCACCGCGGCCGAGTGGACGACGTACTCACAGCCGTCGGCCGCTCGCAGCACCGCGTCGGCGTCGGTGATGTCGCCGCGGACGACCTCGACCCCGAAGGCCTCGAGTGGTCCCGTCTCGCTGCCCGCGCGCACGAGCGCGCACACGGTGTCGCCCTGATCGACGAGCTGCTCGGCGATGTTCGAGCCGATCATCCCGGTCGCGCCGGTGAGGAAGACACGGCTCATGTCTGGTCAGCTCGGGAGCTGGGCCTCGATGGCCCCCACCAGCGCGGGGTCCTCGGGTGTGACCTGCGGGCGGAAGCGGCCGACGACCTTGCCTTCGGGTGACACCAGGAACTTCTCGAAGTTCCACTTCACGTCGCCCGCCTCGCCGTCGGCGTCGGCCTGCTGCTCCAGCTCCGCGAAGAGCGGGTGCTGCTGGTCACCGTTCACGTCGATCTTCTCGAACAACGGGAACTGCACGTTGTACGTGGTGTCGCAGAAGTCGCGGATCTCCTCGGCGGTGCCGGGCTCCTGACCCATGAACTGGTTGCAGGGGAATCCCAGCACCTCGAAGCCGCGGCGACCCGTAGGTCTCGTGCAGCTTCTCGAGGCCCTCGTACTGCGGGGTGAGGCCGCACTTCGAGGCGACGTTCACCATCAGGAGGGCCTTGCCCTTGTACTCCGCCAGGTCGGCGGGCTTGCCCTCGAGCGTGTTGATCTTCTGGTCGTAGATGCTCATGCCGGCACCCTACCCCGCGCCCGCGGTCTACTCCCCGGGGCGCGTCATCTTCTCCGGGTCGACCAGGCGGTCGAACTCCTCGCCGCTGAGATGCCCGAGGGCGACGGCTGATTCCCGCAGCGTGCCCTTGTTCTTGTGGGCGTGCTTGGCGATGGCGGCGGCGTTGTCGTACCCGATGTGCTGGTTGAGCGCCGTCACCAGCATCAGGGAGTTCCCGACGTGCTCGGCGATCCGCTCCTCGTTGGCCTCCACCCCCTCGATCGCGAACTCGCGGAACGAATCGCACGCGTCGGTCAGGATGTCGACCGAGTGGAGGAAGTTGAAGATCATCACCGGCTTGAAGACGTTGAGCTCGAAGTTGCCCTGCGAGCCGGCGATCCCGATGGTCGTGTCGTTGCCGATCACCTGCACGCAGACCATCGTCATCGCCTCACTCTGCGTCGGGTTCACCTTCCCCGGCATGATCGACGAGCCGGGCTCGTTCTCGGGCAGGATCAGCTCACCGAACCCGGCGCGCGGGCCCGAGGCGAGCCAGCGGATGTCGTTGGCGACCTTCATCAGCGACACCGCCAGCGTCTTGAGCGCGCCACTCGCCATCACCAACGCGTCGTGCGCGGCGAGGGCGGCGAACTTGTTCGGTGCCGACACGAAGGGCAGTCCGGTGATGGCGGCGATCTTGTCGGCGGCGCGATCGGCGAACTCGACGTGCGTGTTGAGCCCGGTACCGACGGCGGTACCGCCGATCGCCAGCTCGTAGAGCCCCGGCAGCACGAGCTGGATCCGCTCGAGGTCGGCGTCGAGCTGCGCGACGTAGCCGCCGAACTCCTGCCCGAGCGTGAGCGGCACCGCGTCCTGGAGGTGGGTACGTCCGATCTTGACGATGTCGGCGAACTGCTCCGCCTTCGCCGCCAGCGCGTCACGCAGGCGCGTGACCGACGGGACGAGTTCGTGCACGACCTCCTCGGCGGCGGCGATGTGCATCGCGGTGGGGAACGTGTCGTTCGAGCTCTGCGACATGTTCACGTCGTCGTTGGGGTGCACGGGCTTCTTGCTGCCCCGCTCCCCACCGGCGAGCTCGATGGCGCGGTTCGAGATCACCTCGTTCACGTTCATGTTGGTCTGCGTGCCGCTGCCCGTCTGCCACACGTAGAGCGGGAACTCGGCGGCGTGCTGCCCCGCGATCACCTCGTCGGCGGCCTGCACGAGCAGCGCGGCCTTGTCGGCCGCGAGCTTCCCGAGCTCCTCGTTGACCTGGGCGGCGGCCTTCTTGAGGATGGCCATGCCGCGGATCACCGCGCCGGGCATGCGGTCCTCACCGATGGAGAAGTGATGCAACGACCGCTGGGTCTGGGCGCCCCAGTAGCGGTCGGCGGGCACCTCGATCGGGCCCATGCTGTCGGTCTCCGTACGCGTGCTCATGCCCGGAACGTACCAAGCGGCCCCCCGTTTTCGCGAAGCTGCGTCGTTCGACCGCGTAGACCGCGGTGCAGCGACGCAGCTTCGCGGTCAGGTCAGCTCGCGACGCACCTTGCGCACCTGGCGGTCCATGGTGTGGCGCACGTAGGGGCCGAGTAGGCCACCGGCGCGAGCGAGCGCCGCGGTCTGCACGTCGGCGGTGATGACGAGGCGGTCCTTCTCGATGCCGGCGACGATCGCCTTGGCCACCACGTGGGCCTCCCGGGGCTTGATGGCGGCCGAGATCCGTTCGGTCTCGGGGGGCTTCAACTCGTTCTCGGCGTCCAACCCCGGCGTGCGGGTGTCGGGGGGATACGCGCACGCCACCACGATCCCGTAGGGCGCGAGCTCGGGCCGCAGCGTCTCGGTGAGCCCGCGCACGGCGAACTTCGCCGGTGCGTACGCCGTGTAGCCGAACACCCCGATGAGCCCTGCGGTCGACGAAACGGTGACGACGTGCCCGCGCTGCCGCTCGATCATCGACGGCACGGCCGCGCGGACCGCGTGCAACGTGCCGAAGTAGTCGACCTCCATCTGGTCGCGGAACACCGAGTCGTCGAGCTGCTCGAAGTACCCCGGGTGCGCAGAGCCCGCCGACGTGATCAGCACGTCGCACGGACCGGAGGCGCGCTCCAGCTCGGCGAAGGCGGCACCGACCGCTTCTCGATCCCGCACGTCGGCGGTCGCGGTGGTCGCACGCCCGACGTGGTCGACGGCGGCCGCGAGCCGGCCGGGATCGCGGGCCACGAGCGAGACGCGCGCGCCGTGCGCGACCGCGAGTCGCGCGGTCGCGAGCCCGATGCCACTCGATCCGCCGGTGATCACCACGTGCGCGTCAGCCAGGTTCGTCACCCGACGATCGTGCCACGGAACCCTGGATTAGCGTCGCACCGTGTTCCGCGGGCGCAGTTCCAGCCTCACCGCCGCAGTGGTGGCGGTGCTGGTCGCCGCGACGCTCACCCCCGTCGCGCAGTCCGCCGGGGCGGCCACCCTCACCGCCACCTTCGCGGTGCAGCCGAGCGTCAACCAGGTCGCGGTGACGGGTGCGAGTCCCGGCGCGTCCGCCGTGCTCCGGACCGTCGCCGGCACGACCGTCGCCACCCGGAAGGTCGACCGCGCCGGCAGCGCGCTCTTCCGCCGGGTCGACGCGGGGCCGGGGTACCGGGTCGCGGTCGGGAAGGTCCGCTCCCCCGAGGTCACCGTCGCTGCTCCCGACGACACGCCGCCGTCGACGCTCTACACCTCGCAGGTGCTCGATCTCGGGTACGGCTACCTGAAGACGCGCGACGGCACGTCGTTGTCGGTCAACGTGAAGCTGCCGGGCCCGGCCGACGAGGGTCCGTACCCCACGGTGGTCGAGTACTCCGGCTACGACCCGTCGAACCCGGTCGCGCAGCAACCGGCGTCGAGGATCGCCCTCATGCTCGGCTTCGCCACCGTGGGCGTGAACCTGCGCGGCACCGGATGCTCGGGTGGCGCGTTCGACTACTTCGAGACCCTCCAGTCGCTCGACGGCTACGACGTGATCGAGACCGTCGCCGCCCAGCCGTGGGTCGCGAACGGCAAGGTCGGCATGGTCGGCATCTCGTACCCGGGGATCACGCAGCTGTTCGTGGCCGGCACCCGTCCGCCGCATCTCGCCGCCATCACTCCCCTCTCGGTCCTCGACGACACCTACGACACGCTCTATCCCGGCGGCATCTTCAACAACGGGTTCGCGCTCGGTTGGGCCGAGGAGCGCAAGGACGATGCCCGGCCGGCGAAGGTCGACGGCGGCGGGCAGCAGTGGGCGGCGCGTCGCATCGCGAAGGGCGACACCATCTGCGGCAAGAACCAGGAATTGCGCCTGCAGGCCGCCGACATCGACGCCGAGATCCGGGCCAACCGGTTCCGGCGCGGCGCGGCCACCGAGGCATTGGCCCCGGCGAGCTCGCTGTCGCAGATCGACGTCCCGGTGTTCCTCGCCGGCACCTGGCAGGACCAGGAGACCGGCAGCCACGTCGCCAACGTGCTCGGTGAGCTCTCGGCCGACATCCCGGTGAAGATCACGCTGATGAACGGTCTGCACCAGGACACGATCGGTCCCGCCGTGTTCGCGCAGTGGGTCGAGTTCCTCGACTTCTACGTCGCCGGGCGGATCCCCGAGCTGTCGCCGGTGTTGCGCATCCTCGCGACGACTGCGTTCCACCGCCTGTTCGGCGGCGACGTGTCGTTCCCGCCCGACCGCTTCACCGACCAGCCCGACTTTGCCTCGGCCCTGCGCGCGTACGAGGCCGAGCCGCGGGTGCGCCTGCTCTTCGAGGCCGGTGGTGGTGGATCACCGGTGCCCGCGTTCGGCACCACCGCGCCGGCCTGGCCGCTCCCCGCCACCACCCCCACCACGTGGTATTTCGGGCCCGACGGCGCGCTCGGCGACGCGCCACCCACGTCCACCTCGGGCGGCGCGGACCGCTTCGACTACGACCCCTCGGCCTTCCCGCGGACCAGCGCCACCCGCAACGACGAGACGCGCGCGAGCGACGCCGCCGCCGATGTCGGCGGGGGCGAGCTCACTCCGCAGTACCGCTGGGAGCCGGTCCCCGGCGGCAAGGCGCTCGCCTACGTGAGCACGCCCCTCGGCGCCGACACCGTGCTCGCCGGCACCGGCAGCGTCGACCTGTGGCTGCGCGCCACCGAGCCCGACGTCGACGTCGAGGTGACCATCAGCGAGGTGCGACCCGACGGGAAGGAGACCTACGTGCAGAGCGGGTGGCTGCGCGCCAGCCAGCGCGCGCTCGACGCCGAGGCTTCGACCGACCTGCTCCCGGTCCAGACGCACACCCGCGCCGATGCCGCGCCGCTCCCCACCGGCGACCGCGCGAAGGCCAGCCTGCTCCGGGTGCCGCTGTACCCGTTCGCCCACGCGTTCCGCGCCGGATCCCGGATCCGCATCGTGGTGCAGCCCCCGGGCGGGAATCGTCCCGCGTGGGCCTTCGACGCACAGCCCGACTCCGCCACGGTCACGCTGTCGCGCTCGGCCGCGCACCCGTCGCAGGTGGTGCTCCCGGTCGTCTCGGGGATCGATGTCACCACCGCGCTCCCCGGGTGTGGCACGCTCCGCGGCCAACCCTGTCGGACCTACCGACCGCTGGCGAACCGGGAGGCCTCGTCATGAGCTCATCGCCCGTCTACCGGCTGGCGGACGACTACGTAGAGCGGTTTGCCGCGCTCGATCCGCTCGCCGCCACCGGGGAGGGCATCGCCGGCCACGACCACGAGATGACCGACTTCTCCCCCGACGGCGCCGCCGGACGCGCCGAGCACGACCGCGCCAGCCTGCGGGCCCTCGCCGCCGTCGACCCCGACACCATGACCGACGCCGATCGAATCGCCGCCGAGGTGATGCGCGAACGGCTCGAGCTCGCGGTCGCGGAGCACGACGCCGGTGAGCGTCTCCGCGACCTCCGCGTCCTGGGCAGCCCGGTGCAGACGGTGCGGATGGCGTTCGACCTGATGGCCCGCGACACCGCCGACGACTGGCAGGTGGTCGCCGAACGCCTCGCGCTCGTGCCCCAGGGTCTGTCGAGCATCGAGTCGGGGTTGGCCGAGGGCGCGGCACAGGGCATCGTCGCCGCGCGCCGGCAAGCGGTCGCGTGCACCAAACAGGCCGACACCTGGGGCGGGGTCGACGGGGAGGGCCGCCCGTTCTTCCTCACGCTGGTCGACGAGTACGAGGCATCCGGGCTCGGCGACTCCACGTTCCGCGACCGCCTCGAGACGCTGGCGACGCGCGCGACGGAGGCGTACGCCGCGCTCGGTCGGTTCCTCGTCGAGGAGTACGCACCGCACGCGGCCGAGCACGACCCCGTGGGCCGCGACCGCTACGCGCTGTACGCGCAGGACTTCAACGGCAGCGAGCTCGACCTCGACGAGACGTACGAGTGGGGGTGGGACGAGCTGCACCGCATCGAACGCGCCATGGGCCAGGTCGCGGAGCGGATCATCCCCGGCGCCGACGTCGACACCGTCATCGAGCACCTCGAGACCGACCCGACGCGCGCCATCGAGGGCGTCGAGGCGTTCCAGCGCTGGAACCAGCAGCTGCTCGACCGCACCGTCAGCGAGCTCGACGGCGTGCACTTCGACATCCCCGCGCCGGTGCAGCGCGTCGAGGCGATGATCGCACCGCCGGGAGGCGCGGCGGCGATGTACTACACCGGCCCGGCGGAGGACTTCAGCCGCCCCGGCCGCACCTGGTACCCGACGCTCGGCCGCACGAACTTCCCCCTGTGGGGCGAGGTGTCGATCTGCTACCACGAAGGTGTGCCCGGCCATCACCTGCAGATCGGGCAGGTGCGCTACCTCGCCGACTCGCTGAGCCGCTACCAACGCACGTTGGCGGGCACGTCGGGACACGCCGAGGGGTGGGCGCTCTACGCGGAGCGGCTCATGGGCGAGCTCGGCTACCTCGAGGATCCCGCCTACGAGCTCGGCATGCTGCGCGCGCAGGCGATGCGCGCGGTGCGGGTCGTCGTCGACATCGGCATGCACCTCGAGCTCGCGATCCCGGCGCACGAGCGCTACCACCCGGGCGAGACGTGGACACCCGACCTCGCGCTGCCGTTCGTGATCGAGCGCTCGAAGTTCCCGGCCGACTTCATGGCCAGCGAGGTCGACCGCTACCTCGGCCTGCCCGGCCAGGCGATCAGCTACAAGGTCGGCGAGCGGGTGTGGCTCGAAGCGCGCGACGCGGCGCGGTCACGCGGTGGCGCCGGGTTCGACCTGAAGGAATTCCACCGCGCCGCGCTCGACCTCGGCCCGATGGGGCTCGACCAGCTCGACCGCGAGCTCGCCCGGCTCTGAGCCGGACCGTGGCCATGAGCGAGCTGGAGCTCTGGAGCTACACGTTCCGCCGGTCGACGTTGCCGGAGCTGGCGACGGCGGCGGTCGCCGCGGGGTTCGACGCCGTCACCCTCACCCCCGACCTGTTCGTCCGGAGCGGTGGCGATGCCGCGCACCTGCGCGCGCAGGTGGAGGACGCCGGTGCCCGGGTCACCTTCGTCGACGGCCTCGTCACCGCGCTGCCGGGCACACCACCCGACCCGACGCTGCCGACGCTCGACGACTGCATCCACATCGCGCACGAGACCGGCGCCGGCGCGATCAACCTGGTGCACGTGCGCGGTGTGGCCACCCCGGTGACCGAGCTGGCCGACGCCTTCGGGCGCGCCTGCGAGCGCGCCGCGGCCGACGACCTCCGGCTCGCGATCGAGTTCCTCCCCAACACCGGCATCCCCGATCTCCCGACCGCGGCCGCCATCGTGCGGGCGGCCGGCGCCGCCAACGGCAGCGTGCTGCTCGACACGTGGCACTTCGCGCGCGGGGGCGGCACGCTCGCCGACCTCGACGCCGAAACTGCGGCGCTCGTCGGCGCGCTCCAGATCAGCGACCGCACCCCGGAACAGGACGCCGAGCCCTACGTGCCTCGCCGCGGCCGCAAGCTGCCCGGTGACGGGGCGCTCCCCCTGGTGGAGATCACCGCGCCGCGTGCTGGCGGCGCATCCCGCCCTCCCGGTTGGCGCCGAGGTGCTCAGTGACGAGGTCGATGAGCTCGGCCTCGACCTCGGGTCGCGCCGCATCGCCGACGCGATGCGCGCGCTGCTCGCTGCGCTCAGCTGATCGCGACGGGCAGGCCGACGACCGCGCGCTTCGCCTCGTCCAGCCACTCGTCGTGCTTCCCGAAGGCGATGTCCTGCGCTTCCGAGGCGGCGGCGAGAGAACGGATGGCGATCACGCTCAGCCGCGCCAGGCGTTCCTGCAGTTCGATGTGGTCGACGATCATCTCGTGTTCGACGTCGCTCATGGTCCTTCGCATACCCAGCCGGGGTCGGTCCACACCCCGTATGACGCCACGGTGGCCGAGGTCACGGAAATGACGAGCGCACGCGCGTCCGGAGCGGGCAGTGTGGGCGGTATGCCCGCACGCGTCGTCCTCCAGTCAGCAACCGTCCGGCTCGAGCCCCTCGAGCTCGCGCACGTCGACACCCTGGTGGCCGCAGCCACCGCCGACCGCGGCACCTACGCCTTCACCCTGGTTCCGGACTCCGCCGCCGCGATGACCGCGTACGTCGGTGAGGCACTCGACGACGAACGCACGGGCTGGGCGCTGCCGTTCGCGATCCGCCGGCGAGCCGACGACCAGATCGTCGGGTCCACCCGGTTCCTCGACCTCGACGACTGGGACGGGTCCGGCACCCCGACCGTGGGCGAGATCGGCAACACCTGGCTGGCGGCGTCGGCGCAGCGCAGTCACGTCAACACCGAGTGCAAGCTCCTCCTCCTCACCCACGCCTTCGACGAGTGGAAGGTGGAGCGCATCACGTTCAAGACCGACGCCCGCAACCAGCGGTCGCGCCAGGCCATCGAGCGCATCGGCGGCCGCTTCGAGGGCATCCGCCGGGCGCACACGCTCGCCACCGACGGCACCGTCCGCGACAGCGCGTACTTCTCGATCGTGCGCCACGAATGGCCCGCGGTGCACCGGGCGCTCGAGGCCCGCCTCGCCGCCTGACCCCACGATTCCCGGGACCCGGAACCGGGTACGGGTCACAGATGGACAACGACACCAACGCCACCAACGACCTGGTCAAGCTCCTGAACGAGGACCTCGAGAGCGAGTTCCAGTCGATCGTGCAGTTCGTGCAGCACATCGCCACCATCAGCGGGGCCGAGTACACCAGCACCGTCGACGAGCTGAAGATCCACCTCACCCAGGAGCTGCAGCACGCCATCGCGCTGGCGGAACAGGTGGCGTTCCTGGGCGGTGAGCCCAGCACGCACGTGCCGGCGGTCGAGGCGACCGCCGACTCGCGCGCCGCGCTCGAGTCCGATCTCCAGCTCGAGACCCGCCAGCTCGAGCACTACCGCGAGCGGGTGCAGCAGGCGACCGACCTCGGCCTGGCCGACGTCGCCGAGGCGATCCGCCCGCTGCTCACCCAGACCCAGGAGCACGTGCGCGACCTGTCGGCGGCGCTCGGTCGCTGACGGCGCGCACGCGCGCGGCTGCTCAGGTCGCGGTGATGGAGCCCTTCATGTCTTGGTGGATCTCGCAGTGGTACTTGTAGGTCCCCGGCTTCTTCACGACCACCGAGCCGGAGTCGCCGCTGTCGATCTCGCCGGCGTCGAACGCACCTTTGTCGGCGGTCAGCGTGTGGGTGGTGCTGTCGGCGTTCTTCACCGTGACCTTCGCGCCCGCCTTCACCTTCAGCGGCGTCGGCTTGAAGGCGAAGTCCTTGATGGTGATGGTCGACTTCGCCTTCGCCGCCGGCGTGGCGGCGCCGCCGACACCCACCGCGCCGACGCCGACGAGCGCGCCCGCGACGCACAGTGACACCACGCCGGTCCGCACGCGACCGACTCCCCACGACTCCATGATCCGGTGCCTCTCTCGACGAAGGCTCAGAGCCTGCCAGATTCCTTCGCCGCGGTCTCGGCCGCTTCGAGCTGCTCGTCCACGATGGCGAGGCCACCGCTCCAGAAGCCGGGATCGGCGAGGTCGAGCCCCACGATCGCAGCCCAGCTCCTCGGGCGACCGGGACCCGCCCGATGCCAGGAGCTCGAGGTACTGCGGCACGAAGGCGTCGCCCCGCTGTTCGTAGGCGCGGTACACCGACAGCGCGAGCAGCTGGCCGTAGGAGTAGGCGTACACGTAGCCCGGCGTGCCCATGAAGTGCGGGATGTACGACCACCACGTGCGGTAGCCCTCGGTGATCTCGACGGTGTCGCCGAGCATCGCGGCCTGCGTCGTCTCCCACGCCTCGTTGAACTGCGCGACCGACAGCTCGCCTTCCTCGCGCCGCTGCGTGTGCACGCGGTCCTCGAACCGGTTCATCGCCACCTGGCGGAACACGGTGGCGATCTGCCCCTCGAGGCTCTCGGCGAGCAGCGCCAGCCGCGCCGCGGGATCCTCGGTCGCGTCGAGCAGCCGGCCGAAGGTGACCGTCTCGCCGAACACCGAGGCGGTCTCGGCCAGCGTCAACGGCGTGGTCTGGTGGAAGATCCCCTGCTCACGCGCCAGGTAGGCGTGCAGGCCGTGGCCCATCTCGTGCGCCAGGGTGAGCACATCGCGCCGGCGGGCGGTCCAGTTCAGCAACAGGTACGGGTGCTGCGACGGCACCGTGTAGGCGCAGAACGCGCCCGGGCGCTTGCCCGGCCGGATCGGCGCGTCGATCCACGATTCGGTGAAGAACCGCTCGGCCGCCGTCGCCAGCTCGGGTGAGAACGACGCGTACGCGTCGAGCACGAGCTCGCGCGCCTCGTTCCAGCCGAACTCCTCGTCGGAGCTCGCCACCGACGCCATGCGGTCGTAGTCGGCAAGGCGCGGCAACCCGAGCAGCTGCGCCTTGAGCGCATACCACCGTTGCGGGATGTCGTAGCGCGCCTGCACCGCGTCGACCAGCGCCTGCACCGATTCGTCGCTGGCCTCGTTGGCGAGGTTGCGACTGGCGATCCACGACGGGTACTTGCGCAACCGGTCGTCGACCGACTTGTCGACCAACAGCGTGTTGAACACGAACGCGCGCGTCCGCAGCCCGGGCTCCAGCGACACCGTCACCGCCTCCGCCGCGCCGCGCCGGACGTCGCGGTCGGGAGACATCAGCTGGGACAACCCCTGCTCGAGGCTCACCTCGGTGCCGTCGAGGTCGACGGTGATCGCCGACGTCAGCTCCGAGAACAGTCGCACCCAGGCGCTGTTCGCGGTGAGCGACTTGTCGGCCAGCACCCGCTCCTCGGGCTCGCTCAACAGGTGCGGCCGGTACCGCCGCGCCGACGCCAGGTAGTGACGGCAGAAGTCGAGCCTCGGGTCGGCCAGCAGCGCTTCGGCCTGCTCGTCGGGCACCGCCGCCCACTCGAGCTCCACGAACAGGATCTCGTTGTTGATCGCGGTGCCGCGCTCCTCCGTGCGCGCCATCAGCGCGCCGTTGACCGGATCGGCGGTGTCGACCGCGAACTTCAGCCCCGCGTACGACCCGGCGCGACCGGCCAGCTCGCCGATCGCCGCCAGCTCGGTCATCAGCGTGACGAGACCGTCCACGTCGAGCTCGGCGATGCGCCCGCGGTACGACGCCAATGCGTGGGCGCGGCTCTCGGCGTCGTCGAGCAGGGCGTCGACGCCGGCCGCGGACCTGCCGTCGACGAGCGGTTCGAGGTCCCACGCCACGTCGGCCGCGGTGCGGTCTGCTTCCGGGATGGTGGAGGTCATGCCCCCAAGTTACGGGGCGCGAGCCCCAACGCCTCCGGGAGCGGATCGCTGTGGACCACGACGAGGCGGCGCGTCGCCCGGGTGAGCACCACGTAGAGCAGCCGCAGCCCCGACCGGTCGGGTGCCACGACCCGCGACGGCTCCACCACGATCACGTGGTCGAACTCGAGTCCCTTCGAGTCGAGGCCCGAGAGCACCGCGATCGGCGCGTCGATGGCCTCGACGTCGTCGGCGACGGCGCCGCGGTCGGCCAGAGCCTCGGCGATGGCGGGCGTGCAACACCACTGGCGCGATGACGGCCACGGTGCCGCCCTGCGTCGACGACGCCCGCGCCGCGTCGGCGGCCGCCGCCACCAGCTCGTCGGCGCGCGACGGTGACGACCTCGGGGTGCCCGCCGGTGCTGCGCACCGGCCGCGCCGGCTCGACCCCCGGCGCCGCCGCGGGGAGCAGGCGGTTGGCGACGTCCATGATCTCGGACGGCGTGCGGTAGTTCACCGTGAGCGTGACCCGGTGCGGCGGCACCCGGACGGGCAGGTTGCTGATGGCGTCGTCCCAGTTGGCGGCCGCACCGGGGCGGCTGGCCTGCCCGAAGTCGCCGACCAGCGTCATCGATCCCGACGGGCAGCGGCGAGCGAGCATGCGCCACTGCATCGCGGTCAGGTCCTGGGCCTCGTCGACCAGCACGTGACCGAAGGTGCGCGGCTCGTCGTCGACCTGGCTCGACGGTCGGCGCGTCGCTGCCGTAGCGGGCGAGCACGTCGGCCGCGTTCGTGAACCCGCCGACGCCGAGCTCCTCGACCGTGCGGCGCGCGCTCTCGATCTCGCCGTCGCGCACGGCTGCGACGACGCGCGCGCGGTCGCGCCGCGCTCGGCGGGCCGAGGATCGAGTCGGCTTCGTCGACCAACGGGAGGTCGGCTTCGGTCCACAAGACCTCGGCGACGTCGCCGACGCGCTCGCGGAACAGGAGCCGCTGCTCGGCGTCGGTGAGCACGCCGCCGGAGGCGGAGCGGATCAACGCCTCGAACCCGAACAGGTCGTGGACCAGCTCGGTGCCACTGAGCACCGGCCACATGCGATCGAGCACCGCCCGCACCTCGGGTTGACGACGCAGGCGCGACGAGAGCTCGTCCTCCCATTCGGGGGCGCCGCCTCTCCCCGCGCCAGCGTGGCCGCGACCGTGGGATCGGCGACGGTCGCCGCCGAGCGGTCGGCCGGGAGCTCGAGTTGGGTGTCGGCGTCGAGCCGGGCGCGGTCGGCGCGGTACGAGCGCACGAGCGCACGCCGGTACTCGCGCCGGAAGTGGTCGAGCACGAGGCTGGCGACGTACGGCCGCCGCTCGTTGTGGCTGCCGCGCCGGGCGTGCGCGCGCTCGACGATGCGGCTGGAGTCGCGCCGGCGCAGGCGCAGCACGTAGCCGTCGTGCACGATCACGACGTCGCGCGGCATCGGCCGCTCGCGGTCGCCGATGGCGGCGGCGATGACCTTGGCCATCCGGGCGTCGCCCTTCACCGCGGCCGCGGCCGACGACTCGCCGGCCCGTACGCGCAGGCGCGGTTTGAGCGCGGCCGGGGTGGCGAGGCTCACGTCGTCCTCGCCGAGCGACGGGAGCACTTCGTCGATGTAACGCAGGAAGATCGGGCTCGGGCCGACCAGCAGCACCCCCTGCGACGCGAGCCGCTTGCGGTGCGTGTAGAGGAGGTACGCGGCGCGGTGCAGCGCGACCGCCGTCTTGCCGGTGCCGGGCCCGCCCGACACCACCAGGATGCCGGCGATGTCGGCGCGGATCGCCTCGTCCTGCTCGGCCTGGATGGTGGCGACGATGTCGCGCATCCGCCCGGTGCGCTCCTGGTCGAGCGCGGCGAACAGCGCCCCCTCGCCCACGACGGTGAACCCCGATTCGGCCGTGGCGTCGGCGTCGAAGACCTCGTCGTCGATGGCGACGAGGCGCCGGCCGTGGGTCTGGAAGTGCCGGCGCCGGGCGACGCCCATCGGCTCGACCGCGGTCGCCCGGTAGAAGGGCTCGGCGACCGGCGCGCGCCAGTCGATCACCAGCGGGGTGAGGTCGTCGTCGGTCACCGAGATCCGACCGATGTAGAAGGGGTCGTTCGGGCCCGGTTCGGGCGCCTGCAGGTCGAGGCGGCCGAAGCAGAGCGGCGACTCGCCGATGTCGAGCCCGGCCAGGCGGCGGCGCGTGTAGGCCTCGGCGGCCTCCCGCTCGAGGCGGGCCTGGTGGGTGCCGCCCCGGGTGACCTCGGTGTAGCCCTCCGCGACCCGCTCGGCGGCCCGGCGCATCACGTCGAGACGGGCGTACGCGGCGTCGATGTGACGCTGCTCCGCCGCCAGCTCCGGGTCGGTTTCGGGGTCGGACACGGTCTCCGCCGCGCCCGCCGCAGGGTCGGTCAACAGACGAATCTCCGGGTTCAGGGAACTGACGAGTCTACACCCGGGTCGACACCCCGCCGAAGGGTCAGATCTGCTGGGGCCTCGTCACCTGATCGGGGTTGATGAGCACGACCCGGTCCCCCAGCACCGGCGTCGCGCCGTCGTGCCGGAGCCAGCGCCCGCCGAGGTTCGGGATCAGGCCGTCGGCGTCACCGCCGAGATGGCGCTCGACGGTGCGGACCACGCCCCCGTGCGTGACCACGAGCACGTCGCCGTCCGCGGCGGACGCGATCGAGGCCAGCGCCGCGAGCACGCGGTCGAGCACCGAGGCGTCGGCCTCGTAGCCCTCCGGACGCCGGCCGGACTCCAGGAACCCGGGCCATCCCACGTCGATCTCGGCGCGGGTGCACCCCTCCCAGGCACCGGCGTGGCGCTCGCGGAGCCGCTCGTCGACGACCGGGTCGAGACCGAGGCGCACCCCGAGCAGCTGCGCGGTGTGGCGAGCGCGTCGAGATCCGACGAGTACAGCGCACGCACACCGTCGACGGCATCGGAGTCGGCCGCCGCCGCGGCCTGGTCGACACCGAGGTCGCTGAGCGGAGGGTCGGCCTGCCCCTGCCAGCGACCGTCGGCGTTCCAGACCGACTGGCCGTGGCGGACGAGCAGGATGCGGGTCACGGGCGGAAGGTAGCGCGGTAGGTTGCGGCGCATGAAAGCAGCCATGTGTCTCGAACTGGACCAACCGCTCGCCGTCGAGGAGGTCACCCCCCTCGACCCGGGGCCGAACGACGTCATCGTGCGCATCACCGCCAGCGGCGTGTGCCACTCCGACCTCTCGGTCATCAACGGCACCCTTCCCGCGGGCAAGGTCGTGCTCGGGCACGAGGGCACCGGGGTGGTCGAGAAGATCGGCGCCGACGTCACGCGCCTCGCGGTGGGCGACCGCGTGATCGGCTCGTTCATCCCCGCGTGCGGCGTGTGCTGGTACTGCCTCCACGACCAGTCGAACCTGTGCGGCGAGACGTACTCCGTCATGTTCGTGCCGCGGGTGCGGCGCGCCAACGGTGAGGAGCTCATGGCCATGACCGGTCTCGGCACCTTCGCCGAGATGATGACGGTTGCACAGCACTCGCTGGTCAAGGTCGAGACCGACCTCCCCGACGAGCAGCTCGCGCTGATCGGCTGCGGCGTCACCACCGGAGTCGGCGCCGCGCTCAACACCGCAGCGCGTCGAGCCGGGATCGATCGTCGCCGTGATCGGCTGCGGCGGCGTCGGGCAGGCCGTGATCCAGGGTGCGGCCATCGCCGGTGCCGCCCGCATCATCGCCATCGACCCGGTGGTGATGAAGCGCGACGCCGCGCTCAAGCTCGGCGCCACCGACGTCGTCGACCCCGCCGACGGCGACCCGATCGAGGCGGTGCGCGCGTTGAGCGGCGGGCGCGGCGCCGACTACGTCTTCGAGGTGATCGGCACCGCCGGCACCATCCGCCAGGCGGTCGACACCGCGGGCAAGGGCGGTACCGCGGTGATGGTCGGCGTGCCCAAGCTCGACTCCGACATCAGCATCCCCGCGATGTCGGTGCTCGACGAGAAGAAGGTGCTGGGCTGCGTGTACGGCTCGGCCCAGGTGCGGCGCGACTTCCCGCGGCTCATCAGCCTCATCGAGCAGGGCAAGCTCGACGTCGGCGCGATGGTGACCCGCACCCTGCACCTGCACGAGGTCAACGAGGCGATCCGCGCCATGCAGGACGGCGAGGTCATCCGCAGCGTCCTCGTCTAGGTTCTGCGACCATTCGCCAATTGGAGGACATATGGTGACGGAGGGTTTCGACGGCAAGATCGAGCTCGACATCCGCGATTCGGTCCCGGACTGGACCCCATATCTCCCACCGAAGGCGCCCGACGGTGCGCCGAACGTCCTGTACATCACGTGGGACGACCTCGGGTACGGGACGATGGACGTCTTCGGCGGTCCGGTCGAGACCCCGAACATGCGCCGGATCGCCGACATGGGCGTGCGGTTCTCGAACTTCCACACCACCGCGTTGTGCTCGCCGACCCGTTCGTCGATGCTCACCGGTCGCAACGCGACCAGCAACGGCATGGCCACCATCGCCGAGTTCAGCTCCGGGTTCCCCGGGATCTCCACCCGGATCCCGTTCGAGAACGGGTTCATCTCCGAGGTGTTGCTCGAGCGCGGGTACAACACCTACTGCGTCGGGAAGTGGCACCTCACTCCGGGCGAGGAGTGCAACCTCGCGGCCTACAAGGGCCGTTGGCCGCTCGGACGCGGGTTCGAGCGCTTCTACGGATTCCTCGGCGGCGAGGCCAACCAGTGGTATCCCGATCTCGTCCAGGACAACAGCCAAATCGATGCTCCCGGCACACCGGAAGACGGTTACCACCTGTCGAAGGATCTGGCTGACCAGGCGATCGGGATGATCCAGTCGGCCAAGGTGATCGACCCCGACAAGCCGTTCTTCATGTACCTCGCGCCCGGGTGCGGGCACGCGCCGCACCACGTGTTCACGGAGTGGTCCGACAAGTACAAGGGCAAGTTCGACCAGGGCTACGAGGCGATCCGGCAAGGGATCCTCGACCGGCAGAAGCAGCTCGGTCTGCTGCCCGACGACACCGAGCTGTCGACGATCAACCCGCACGGCGAGCCGGAGCGCACGGGACCCGACGGACAGCCGTGGCCGGTGCTCGACACGGTGCGCCCATGGGACTCGCTCACCAGCGACGAGCAGCGACTGTTCGCCCGCATGGCCGAGGTGTTCGCCGGCTTCGTGTCGTACACCGACGACCAGATCGGTCGCGTCCTCGACTACCTCGAGTCCTCCGGGCAACTCGACAACACCATCGTCGTGGTGGTCTCCGACAACGGCGCCAGCGGCGAAGGTGGCCCGAACGGATCGTTCAACGAGTGGCGCTTCTTCAACGGCGTGCCCGACACGACCGAGTCGACGCTGCCGCACATCGACGAGCTCGGCACGCCGAAGTCGTACAACCACTACTGCACCGGGTGGGCGTGGGCGTTCGACACGCCGTTCCCGTACTGGAAGCGGTGGGCGGGCTACGAGGGTGGCGTCGCCGACATGTGCCTGTTCGTGTGGCCGAAGCAGATCAAGCCGTCGCAGGACGTGCGCCACCAGTACATCCACGCGGTCGACATCGTCCCGACCGTGTACGACCTGCTCGGCATCGAGCCGCCGGCGATGATCAAGGGCTACCCGCAGAGCCCGATCGAGGGTGAGAGCTTCGCCGCCGCGCTCACCGATCCGAAGGCACCGGGGAAGAAGACGCAGTTCTACACCATGCTCGGTCAGCGCTCGATCTACCACGACGGGTGGCTGGCCTGCACCGTGCACCCGCCGATCGGAGGGTGGGGGAAGTTCGAGCTGGACGAGTGGGAGCTCTACGACCTCGAACACGACCGCTCCCAGTCGAAGAACGTCGCCGCGACCGAAACGGAGCGGCTCGACACGCTGAAGAGCCTGTGGTTCTACTACGCGGGGATCTACAACGGGCTGCCGCTCGACGACCGCTCAGCACTCGAGCAGATGCTCGCCGAACGTCCGCATGGAGCACCGGACCGTCAGCAGTACACCTACTACCCGCATGTCGCTGATGTCCCCGAGGCAGCCGGGGTCGCGATCAACGGCCGGTCGTACACGATCGCTGCCGGAGTCAACATCGACTCCGTGGACGCGCAAGGAGTGCTGTACGCGCACGGTGGCGTCGCGGGTGGCCACAGCTTCTACGTCAAAGACAAGAAGCTCCGCTACACCTTCAACTGGCTCGGCACCAAGCTCTACGACATCGTTGCCGACACCGACATCAGTCCCGGCGCGCACGTCTTCACCGCCGAGTTCGCGTCCAACGGTCAGAGCACCGACCCGACCATGCCCGGCTTCACCGGCACGTTGACGCTCTACGTCGACACGAAGCAGGTCGGTGAAGGCGAGATCATCACCCAACCAGGAGACTTCTGCCTCGTGGGTGACGGCATCTGTGTCGGACGTGACAGCGCATCGCCCGTCTCCCCCGAGTACACCGCGCCGTTCCCGTTCACCGGCGGCACCATCGACAAGGTCGTCGTCGACGTATCCGGCGAGAAGTACGTCGACCACGAAGCACAGGTCGCCGCCTGGTTCAGTCTCGACTAGCGGTCGGGCTCATGAACGACTCGCAGCCGTGACCGCCTCCGAGCACAGCTACCGGCCCGCGAACCTCACTGCGGTCGTGATGGCCGACGGACGCAGTGAGGCCACGTGGTCACCGAGTCCGGAGTGGGCCAATCCGGTGGGCAACGTACACGGCGGTTACATCGCGCTCCTGGTCGACGACGTCGCGGGCATGGCACTGCTCTCGCTCATCGGCACCGGGGCACCGACGGTGTCCCTGAAGGTCGACTACCTCCACGCCATGCCCATGGATCGCATCTACACCGCACGCGGCGAGATCGTGCGGGCCGGCAAGGCGACCGCGATCGTCGACGTGCACGTGTACGACCCTGACGAGCTCCTCGTCGCCCGGGGCACGTGCTACTTCCAGCTGCCGAGCTCCTGGCGGGAGCGAGAGAAATTCGAGCCGCCGGCGTAGCCGCACGAGCGACCGCAGGGGTGGGGTGACGCAGCGCGCCACCCCACCCCGATCGACGATTCCGGTGAGCGCGTTACGGCGCTGCCGGCGCGGTCGTCGTGACGTCGGCGGCCTCGCCCTGCGCGTTGGCCTTGATCAGCTCCGGGTCACCGACGAGCTTGCCGAAGATCGGCTTGCCCTTGTTCATCACGACGAACTTCCCGTCCTTGAACGACATGAAGTACTGGCAGCTCTTCTCCGGGGTCTTCCCGAAGTTCTCGAGGCTGATGTCGAGCGGCGCACACGTCAGGTCGGCAGCCGTGTAGGTGCCGAGCTTGCGCAGACCGTCGATGAAGCCTCGACGCGTCGGGTTCTTGCCCGCCTGCTCCAGACCCGTGATGGCCAGGTCGCAGGCGATGTAGCCCGTGTAGGCGCCGTAGTCGGGGATGCCCGTGATGTCGGCGTACTTCTTGAGGTCGGACCGGAACTGCTTCACCGCCGGGTCGTTCTTCAGCTCCGCGGGCTTGTAGACCTGCGACACCACATCGGAGGAGTCGAGCGTCTTCGCGACGGGCGAGTCGAGCATGGCCTGCCCGTAGCCCGATGCCATCAGGACGGCCTTCATCTCGACACCGTTCTGCTGGAGACCCTGGGCGATGGCGAGGTTCGTGTTGCCGTCGAGGGGCAGGTACACCGCGTCCGCCCCGGAGTTCTTGATCCCCAGCACGATGGGGCCGACGTCGGTGGTGCCGAAGTCGACGGCGGTGTTGAGGTACACGGGCTCGAGTCCCGACGCCTCCGCCGCGTACTTCTGCGTGTCCTTGGCCACCCCGCTCGACGACGGCGACACGCCGTAGCCCACGGATCCGATCTTCGTGGCGCCCAGCTTCTTCGCCACGTCGGTGCCGTTGGTGAAGATGATGCCTGTGGGCGGCGGGCTCCCGTTGCCGCCCGCGTCGATGATGTCCTCGTTGCCCTTCTGGCTGTAGTAGTTGCCGTCGAAGCCGCCGCCGATCAACGGCACCCCGGAGTCGAGGAGGTAGCGGTACGACAGGAACGCGAACGACGAGTTGTTGACCACGGCGAACACCTTGCGGTTCTCCACCAGATCGTGGGCCGCGGTGAGGTTGGCACCGGACGACGCGTCGTCGATCGCCTCGAGGTCGATCTTGCGACCGTTGACGCCGCCCTTGGCGTTCTGGGCGTCGACCCGCGCCTGGCACGCCTTGCCCGTGTCCTCGAAGTTCGGGCTGGCGACCCCGGTCTCGGACCCGATGAAGCCCAGCTTCACCGACTTGGCGGTGACGCCCTCGGTGCTGCTCGACTGGGCGCCGGCGGCGCCGACGGTGAGCCCGATGCCCAGTGCCCCCACTGTGATCGCACAGAGCGCGCGCACCGTGCCGCGGTGTCGGTATCGCAAGGTTGACCCCCCTGTGGTTCGGCCCGACGGGCCGAGCTTACGGACACGGGTCACCCTAGAGTGCTCCGTCACGCGATGCACGTCAGGTCGCGAGGGGCGTGGCTACTGCGTGTCGACGCGGAGGTAGGTCTCGGCCAGCGCACCGTCGGGCAGGCCACCGGCGCGCGCGTTCTCGGCGTTCCAGGCGCGGATCCGCGCGTCGAGGCCGTCGAGGTCGGTCATCTGGCTGGCGTGGCAGCGCAGGGCGTCGAGCTTGCGCTCGAAGGTGTCGGTGATCTCCACGAAGACGTCGGACGTGTCCGCCGTCGCCAGGTACATCTCGGTGGCGGCCCACGGCTCGTAGCCCTCTACGAGCAGCTCGGGGTGTGCGAACTGGTTGCGGGCATCGGGGTACACCGCGGCCATGGTGGCCTCACCCGCGGCGAGGTGGTCGGGGTGGCTGGCGTAGATCCGCCGGAAGTTCCGTTCCGGCGACTGGCTCACCACGCGTTGCGGGCGGACGTGCCGGATCACCCGGCTGATGTCGCGGCGCAGGTCGATGCTCGGGACGAGCCGGCCGTCGGGATACCCGAGGAAGGTGACGTCGGTGACCCCGACGACCTTCGCCGCGGCCCGCTGCTCGGCCTGGCGGATCTCGGCCATGGTGGTGCGGGGGACGGAATCGTCGAAGCCGCCCGCCTCACCGTTGGTGCAGATGCAGTACGCCACCTCGATGCCGGCGTCGGTCCACCGCGCGACCGATCCCGCGCTCCCGAAGTCGACGTCGTCGGGGTGCGCGGTCACGACCAGGACGCGCTCGAGCTCCTCGTCCGACGGCATCGCCCGAAGCTACCCGCGGGCCCAGGCGCGCTCAGTTGACGGCCGGACCGGTGCCGAGCGGGTAGTTCGCCGAGACCGCGAGGTCGCCACCCTGGCGCCGCAAGACCACGCGCCACAGCGACGACGGGTCGGGCGTGAGCAGGTCGTCGGGCGACGCGTCGACCACGAACCAGCCGTCGCGCGCGAGCTCGTCGTCGAGTTGGCCAGGCGCCCACCCGGAGTAGCCCGCGAACACGCGCACGGCCTCGAGGTCGCCGCGCACGTCGGCGGGCGAGCGGCCGAGGTCGATCGTGCCGACCCGGCCGATGAGCGGTTGCCACGCGTCGGACTCCTCGACCCGGCCGACCCGGGCGAGGCCGATCACCGCGTCGTGCTGCTGCACCGGGCCACCGACGAACGCCACCGCCGGCGGCGCGGCCGGTTCGGCCCAGTCGGGCAGCACCTCGGAGAGGAGGGAGTCGGACGGCTGGTTGAGCACCAGCCCGACCGCGCCCTCGTCGTTGTGCTCGATCACGAACACGACAGCACGGAAGAAGTTGGGATCGTGCAGCGTGGGCACCGACACGAGCAACCGGCGCGTGGTCGACCCCATCGGGTTCAGACGCCCTCGAGCACGGGCACGACGCCGAAACGAGCGCGGACCTCGTCCAGAGGTTCGTTCGGGTGGGCGAACATGTCCGGACACGCTAGAACCGCCCGTACGATCAAGGGGTGACGGTGGAACGGCAAGGCCCACGGAGCGAAGGGCGCGCCGGGGTGACCGATCCCGTCGAGGGGATCGACCAGGACGCTCACGCACGTCGTCGGGTCGTCCTCCGGCTGCTCATGCTCGTCGTCACCGGGGTCGCGCTCTACCTCGTGCTCCCCGGGCTCATCGTCATGTTCGGGTCGCTCCCCCGGCTCGAGGACGTGTTCCCCGCGTGGTTCGTACCGATCTTCCTCCTGGAGGTGGCGGCGTTCGGGTGCATGTGGGCGCTGATGCGCATCGCGCTGCACACCGACAAGTGGTTCGACGTCGCGTGCGCGCAGCTCACCGGCAACGCGCTCAGCCGCGCCCTCCCCGGTGGTGCCGCCACGGGCGGGGCGACGATGTTCCAGATGCTCCGTCGCTCGGGGTTCGACGGCGCCACCACCACGACCGCGCTCACCGCGGTCGGGCTGCTGTCCACGGCCACCCTGTTCGTGCTCCCGGTGCTCGCATTGCCGGCCATGATCTTCGGGTTGGCGGTGAGCTCGGAGCTGCTGCAGGGCGCGCTGCTGGGCGGAGCGCTCGGCATCTTCCTGCTCACCGGCGCGTCGATCCTGCTCGTGTCCGACCGCGTCGTCCGCGGCCTCGGACGGTCACTCGACTGGATCATCCAGCGGGTGCTGCGCCGCCCGGTGCCGCACCCGACGCTGGCCGAGAAGCTCGTCGAGTCGCGGGACTTCGTCCGCACCGCACTGGCCGCGTCGTGGAAGCGGGCGGTACCGGCGGCACTGGGCAACCAGCTGTTCGACTTCCTCGCGCTCTACGTCAGCCTGCTCGCGGTGGGCTCACGCGTCGACCCGGTGCTCGTGCTCCTGGCGTTCGTCGCCGGGAGCGCGCTGGCGATGATCCCGATCACGCCGGGCGGTCTCGGCTTCGTGGAAGCCGGGCTCACCGGTGTGCTGACCCTGGCGGGCGTCACCGCGGAGCACGCGGTGCTGGCGACGCTGCTCTACCGGCTCTTCTCGTACTGGCTGCCGCTCCCGTCGGGGCTCGTGGCGTCGTTCCTGTTCCGCCGCCGGCACCGCCATCCGGCCACCGCCTGAGGCAGGACTGCTCATCGCACCGGCGCGGCGCAGTTGACGCACACGTCGGTGGCGGGAAGCGTCGCCAGGCGTTCGGCCGGGATGACGACACCGCAAACCCGGCACCGGGCGTCCGCTCCTCCGGCGACGCGTGCTGCCGCCGCGTCGAGCTCATCGAGGTGTCGGCGCCCGTGATCGATGAGCGCCTGGATGCGAGCACGCTCGAATGCGATGGTGGCACCCTCGGGGTCGTGCTCGTCGTCGATGTTCGTGGTGTCGGCCGACTCGACGACGCTGCGGAGCTCGTGCTCGAGCGACGCGATCCCGGCCTCGGTCGTCGCGCGCTCACGCGCGAGGAGCGCGGCGCGGTCCGACGGGATCGCGGCGTCGCTCACGGTTGCCCGGCGAGGTCCCAGCGGCCGGTCTCCTGGAAGCTGTCACGCCCGGCGACGCCGGCGGCCCGCCAGGCCTTGACCACCCCTGGCGAGATGCGAGTGAACGGGCCGTACGTGTCGGCGTCGTAGTGCCAGTCGTACTTCGCGTCGTAGGCCGCGAGCAGCGTGGGGGTAGCGGCCTCCGTGGTCGCGACACCCTCGACGATCACGACGTCGGTGCCGCTGTCGAGGTGCACGGTGGCGCGCGGATCGCGCCCGAGACCTGCGCCGACCGTGGGACTGCCGATGCTGAGGTGCAGCGCGCCGTCGTGCCAGATCCCCCACACCGGGCGCGCCGACGGGTGGGCCGGGCCGTTGCTGACCACCCAGTAGGTGCCGGCGTCGCGCAGCTGCTGCTCGACCCACGACCACGCGAGCGGCGGGTGCTCGTCGACGGCGGTGTAGAGCCGCAGCGGAGTGCGCTCGGGTCCACCGGTCACCGGTTCCCCCAGAAGCCGGCGAGCGCGGCCGCGTCCTCGGCCGCCTGCAACCGGCCGAGCGCGAGCGCGGCGGGCACCTCGGCCGGGTCCATCAGGTTGACGGTGAGCGGCAACCGGCTGTGGCGCACCTCGACGTCCGTGCCCGAGGCGCGCAACGCGGCGATCTCGCGCTCGGTGCCGCCGGGCGTCATGGTCAGCTGGCCCTCGGGGACGTCGCCGACGATCGGGAACACCAGCGCGTGGCCGGCGCCGGCCACGAGGTCGCTGTGGATGCCGGTCCCGGAGACACCACCGTCCATCGCCCGCCGGTCACCGACGGGCTGGGGTGCGAACACTCCCGGCACCGACGCGCTGGCGGCAACGGCACGGGGCAGCGGGACGCCCGTGTCGCGCTGCAACGCGAGCCGCTCCCCCGTGTACGCATCGACCGCGCTCACCACCAGGCTCCGTTCGGGCCAGCGCCAGGTCTGGGTCATCAGCACGACGCTCGACGGCAGCCGGTTGGCGTCGGGCGTGCGCGCCGCGAGCGCGGCGCCGCCGATGGCGCGGATCACCGACGGCTCGGCGTCGGCCGCGTGCTGGAAGAGCTCGAGCGCGCGCTGCTGGCTCGGGGCGAGCTTCGCCGCCGGCGCCAACCGCCCGATGAGGTTGGGCCGTTGCTCGACCAGCCGGATCAGCTTGGCGAACCGGTCGAGGCGGCCGGCTGCGATCACGGTGGCCAGCACCGATCCCGCCGAGGTGCCGACGACGCGGTCGGCGTCACCCACCGCGACGCCGCGGTCGGTGAGCTCGTGCAGGTACGCGGTGAGCCAGGCGACGAACACCACACCCCCGCCGCCGAGCACGAGCGCGCGGTCGACACCCGCGCCGTAGCGCGGTCGAACGAGATGGGCCGGGCGATGCCGTCGTCGGTCACGCTGTCGGTCACGTCGCCGGGAACCAGTTGCCGTGCAGGCCGTTCGGCACCCGCTGCGGGAGCAGCACGCGGGCACGCGGTGGCGCGGGGAACTCATCGGCGTCCCACACGTAGAGCGCGGAGCGGCCGTCGTCGAGCGAGGTGCCCAACGCGAGGTAGGAGCCGTCGAGCTCGTCGGTCCCGCCCGGTCGGGGCGCGAACACCACCTCACCGATGGCGGCGCCGACCTCGAACGTGTCCCACCCGCCGCTCTCGAGGTCGACGCGGCACAGCACGTCGTGCTCGCCCGGCGTCAAGCCGGAGCCCGATGCCGCGCCCACGGTGACGTACCGGTGACGGCGGCCGAGCCGGCGGTCGTCGATGCGCGGGAACTCGCTGATCGACGGATGGGCGACGCTGCGTTCCATCGTGCCCGCACCCGGGTCGAGCACGGCGCGGGTGTACGCGCCGGTCACCGGCGTCTGCGGATCGAGGAACCCGAGCGTGTTGAAGCCGGGGAAGTCGACGTGGATCTGCTCACCGTCTTCGTAGGCGTTCGCGAGGTGCCACACCCAGAACGTGTCGCTCTCGATCCACCGCGTCGGGCCGCCGTCGCGCGGCACGACCGCGACGCGGACACCGAGCTCCGGCTTCCACTGCAGCAACGGGCCGCCCGAGCTCATCGCCTCCAGGTCGAACACCGCGGGCCCGAGGATCAGGACCAGGAAGCGCTCGGTGATCGCGGAGTCGTGGATCATGTAGCCGCACTCGACCGGCTCGATCGCCGTCGGCGGGCGGGTCACGCGACCATCGGCTCCGATCACTGCCCAGGTGAGGAACGGGGCCTCCACGTCGTACCGGAAGATCACCATGTCGCCGGTGACGGGATCGACCTTCGGGTGCGCGCACATGCCCGCGGGCAGGTGCCCGTCGAAGTCGTAGCGACCGAGCGTCGCGAGCTCGCCGCTCACCTCGTAGGGCGGCGTGCCCTCCTCCAGCGCCAGGTACCGCCCCGCGTGGTGCACGACGTTGATGAACGTGTCGAGCTTGATCGGCCAGCCCGGATCGGGATCGGGGCCGAGCAGCTTCGGGTCCACGAAGGCCGGCGTCATCAGCCCGCCGTAGAGCGCCTTGCCCGCCCGCTCCTCGGCCGAGAGACCGGCGGTGCGGACCCACCGGTTGCGGTAGCGGGCGCGTCCGCCCTCCAGCCACACCCCGTGGAGCATGCCGTCGCCCTCCATCGGGAACGTGTAACTGCCGAGCGGCGGGTACTTCGGGTTGGGGCCGTTGCGCACGTAGGCGCCGACGAGCTCGGGGGGCAGGTCGCCCTCGACCTCGAGATCGTCGACGGTGATCTCGCGGTGCACCGGCGCGAACCGTCCCGAGAGGAACGGGTTGGTCCGGGGATCGACCAGTTCGAGTGAGGGCATCCTGCCGCTGCCTCCGTCCTTCCGGGAGCCGTCGGAACCCTGCGAGAGTATTCCGGCGCGCGATGTCGAGATCGCGACGCGGGCTCCGACGAACCCCTCGACCGGCCGGTTCGGCCGGCGCCCCGACCGAGGAGCACACACCGTGAAGTACATGCTGATGATCTACGGCAACGAGGAGCTGTGGAGCTCCTTCCCGGAGGAGGAATTCGAGCGTGTGGTCACCGAGACCAACGTGTTGCAGGCGGAGCTCAAGGCCTCCGGTGAGTTCGTGGGCGCCTACGGCGTCGGCGACCAGGTGCTGGCGAAGACGGTCACGCTGGTCGACGGAGCCCCCGCGGTGACCGACGGCCCGTACCTCGAGACCAAGGAGTACCTGGGGAGCTTCGACATCATCGACGTCGACAGCCTGGAGCGGGCGCTCGAGATCGCGGCGCGTGTGCCGTTCGCGCGGATCGGCAAGGTCGAGGTGCGGCCGCTGATGCACGAGGCGCCGGACAACGCGTGAGCCGAGAGCCGACGACCGGGGACCTGCTGCGCGAGCTCGCGCCGCAGGTCCTCGGCGCGTTGGTGCGTCGCTACGGTCACTTCGACACCGCCGAGGACGCGGTGCAGGAGGCGCTCCTCGCGGCGTCCGTGCAGTGGCCCGCGGACGGTCGACCCGACAACCCGGCCGCCTGGCTCACGACGGTCGCGACCCGCCGGATGATCGACCGGTTGCGCGGTGACGAGGCGCGACGTCGCCGCGAGGACACGCTCGGCACCGTCGACGCGCGCGAGCGCGAGGTCACGACCGTCTCCGGACAGGACGACACGCTGACCTTGCTCTTCGTCTGCTGCCACCCGGCGCTGTCGGCCCCGTCGCAGCTCGCGCTGACGCTCCGCGCCGTCGGCGGCCTCACGACCGCCGAGATCGCGGCGCGCGTTCCTCGTGCCGGAAGCAACGATGGCGCAGCGGATCAGCCGGGCCAAGCAGTCGATCAAGACCGCGGGCGCCACCTTCCGCCTCCCGCCCGACGACGAGCGCGACGCCCGGCTCCGGGTCGTCCTCCACGTCCTGTACCTGGTGTTCAACGAGGGGTACACGACGTCGTCGGGCGACGAGCTCGTCCGTACCGACCTGACCGCCGAGGCGATCCGCCTGACCCGGACGGTACACCAGCTCCTCCCCGACGACGGTGAGGTCGCCGGTCTCCTGGCGCTGATGCTCCTGACCGACGCCCGCCGCAGCGAGCGCACGCGTGCCGACGGCGCGTTGGTGCCGCTCGACGAGCAGGACCGCGGCAATTGGGATCAGGCGCTGATCGCCGAGGGCGTCGCGCTGGTCACGCACGCGCTCGAGCGGTCCCCGCTCGGCCCGTACCAGCTGCAGGCCGCGATCGCGGCCGTGCACGACGAGGCGGCGCGCCCGGAGGACACCGACTGGCGCGAGATCCTCGCGCTCTACGAGCTGCTCGACCGCATCGCCCCCAACCCGATGGCGACGCTCAACCGTGTGATCGCGGTCGCCCAGGTGCAGGGACCCGAGGCCGCTCTGGAGCTGCTCACGTCACTCGACGACGACGACCGCGTCGTGGCCCACCACCGCGCGTTCGCCGTCCGCGCCTACCTGCTCGAGCTCGCCGGCGACGTCGAAGGCGCGCGACAGGCGTACCGCGAGGCCGCCCGTCGCACGACCAGCCGACCCGAGCAACGTCACCTCGACGACCGGGCCGCGCGCCTCGGTTGACGCGCTCGCGTCAGTGCCACTCCGCGAGCTCGATGACGACGTTGGCCGGGCCCACGAGGAACACCAGCTTGCGGTCGTGGAAGTCCATGGCCTGGTTGCGGGTCGGGAACCCGGCGGCGTCGAACGCGGCGACGGTGGCATCGAGGTCGTCGATGCGGAAGCAGAGGTGGTTGAACCCGGTGCCGGCCAGGTCGCCGGAGTTTCGGTCCACGAGGTGCTCCGGCTTCTGGAAGTGCAGGAGCTGGATCTCCTGATGCGGCTCGGCGCCGGGGATCGACAGCGTCACGTGCTCGGCTTCCATCCCGGCGATGCCCATGTAGGCGTCCATCGTGGCACCGCTGATGTGCACCGACTTCGTGACCTCGAAGCCGAGCACGCCGAAGAACGCGACCGCCTCGTCGACGTCGAAGACGGCGATGGTGGCGTGGTCGAACGTCGGATCCATCGGTGCCTCTTCAGGCCCGCTGGTCGAGCTGCACGTAGTTCCCCTCCGGGTCGCGCAGGAACGCGCTGCGCACGAGCCCACCGGGGGGCTCGCCGTACATCACCGTGTCGGCGCCCGGCCCCTCGCCGCCCATCACGACGGTGATGTCGGCGGCGCGCACGCGCGCCAGCATCTCGTCGAGGTCGTCGACCCAGAACGCGAAGTGGTGACACCCCATCTGGAACAGCTCGGCCGGCTGACCCTTGATCTCGTTGGTGATCTGCTGGTCGAGCACGATGAAGCTGGCGTGCGGGCCGTCGATCCACCGGAGGTACACGGCCCGTCGCTGCGCGGGCGCCTGGCCCGGCCCCTGGGGGAACTCCTCGATCTTGTCGGCAGTGACGCGCAGGCCGAGGACGTCGCGGTAGAACCCGAGCGCGACGTCCATGTCCCGCACGCCGACCGCGATGTGCGACACGGCGGCGACAGTCATGCCGCGGACACTACTGCGGCGTCTGCTCGACTTCGGCGTGATACCGGAGGAGCCGTGCGGCGAGGTCGTGCGGACGGCTGAGCGCCGGCAGGTGACCGCCGTCCATCTCGTCGGGCACGATCCCGAGCCGCTCGCGCACCACCCGGCGCTGGAACTCGGCCGGAAAGAACCGGTCGTCACGGCACAAGAGGAACCGAGTCGGGACATCGGGCCACGCATCGAGCGGCCACGGGTCGGCGAACACCCTGCCCGACTGCTCGGCCACGTGGTCAGCCGACTCGAGGGCGACCTCCTCGGGCACGTCGTGCAGGAACATGTCGACGGGATCATCCGACGCGTCGGGCCCGCGCGCCTCGTCGTGCTTCGTGTTCACCCACCATTCGCCGCCCGTCTCGCCCGGCTGCGGCACCATCGCCGCGACCAGGATCATCAGGTCGACCGGGACCCGCGCGCACACGAGCGGCGCGATCAATCCCGACAACGACTGCGCGACCAGGACGAGACCGCGACGGTCGCCGACGGCGTCGACGACGCAGGCCGTGTACTCCTCCAACCCCGCGGTGTCGTCACTGACCGGGAGGTCGACGGTCACCACGTCGTGACCAGCGGCCTCGAGGTCGGGCGCGAGCGAGATGCCAGTACCAGGAGTCCGATCCCGCACCGGGGAGCAGCACGAAGGTCGCCATGGTGCTCGACGCTCCCGGTCAGCCGATGAGCTTGAACGCGGCGCCGGTGGGGTCGGCGGCGGTGGCCAGGCGGCCGTAGGGCGTGTCCTCCGCACCCATGAGCACCTCACCACCGAGGGCGATGACCTCCGACAACGCGAGGTCGGCGTCGGCGACGCGGAAGTACACCGACCAGCCCGCGGGCACACCCTCGGGCAGGAACGCGCTCGCGTCCATCACGCCCGCGAGCTGCTCGCCGCCCACGTCGAGCGTGGTGTAGCGGAACTCGGGAACGTCGCTCGCGACCTCGGTCGTCCAGCCGAACACGTCGCGGTAGAACGCGAGGCTGGCGTCGTACTCGCGCGTGTGGAGCTCGAACCACGCGGGCGTGCCCGGCTCGTCGTAGATCCCGAACCCGCGGTGCTCGCCCGGCTGCCACATGCCGACGACCGCGCCGCCGACGTCGACGACCACGGCCATGCGTCCGAGCGTCATCACGTCCATCGCCGGCACCATCACCTCGCCCCCGTGCGCGACCACGCGCGCGACGGTCGCGTCCGCGTCGGCGGTGGCGAGGTACACGGACCAGAGGTCGGGGACGCCGGCGGTGCCGTCGTTCCGCATGCAGCCGGCGACGGGGATGCCCTCGGAGAGGAAGTTGACGTAGCCGCCGTAGTCCTCGCCCGGATCCTCGACGGTCCAGCCGAAGAGGCGGCCGTAGAACTCGCGGCTGCGGTCGGGGTCGGTGGTCAGGAGATCGACCCAGCACGGGGCACCGATCGGGGCATCGTCACGCTTCGGCACGGTGGGCTCCTTCTTCCGGTCCCCGCCATCGGGGAGCGCTCACCCGGTTCGACCGTGCCGCGGCGCGGAATTCATCGGTGACCGGTCACGCCACCGGTTCGAGGATCACCACCGGGATCACGCGGTCGGTCTTCTCCTCGTAGTCGCCGAAGCCCGGGTAGTCCTGCTTGTTCCACTCCCAGAGCCGGGCGCGCTCCTCGCCCTCGGCGACCCGGGCCCGCACCGCCCTGCTCCCGCTGCCGAGCTCGACCGTCGCCTCCGGGTGGGCGACGAGGTTGTGGTACCAGGCCGGGTGCACCGGCGCCCCTGCGAACGAGCCGAAGATCACGAGGTCGTCGCCCTGCTCGCGGTACAGCAACGGTGACTCGCGCTCCTGCCCCGACTTCGCCCCCGTCGTGTGGAGGATGAGCAACGGTGCGTTCCCCAACGACTCGACCCTGCCGCCGTTGGCGCGGAACTCCTCGATGATCTTCGTGTTCCAGTCGCTCACGGCGGGCTCCCGTCGCTCACGCTTCCGCGGCGCGCTTGATCGCCGCGAGCGTCGCGGGGATACCGGTCCGGGCCGGCTCGGAGAGCTCCTCGGGCGGGCGCGCGACGATGATCGAATCCGAATGAGTGAGCGGGGGCATGAACACAGCATGCCCGAACCCCGACCGGAGTCGCCATGAGCCCGAAGTACGCCACCGCTCGCGTCGTCGACCGCGACGAGTTGCTCGCCTTCCTGCGCCCGCGTCACCGCGGGATGCTGGCGACGACGCGGCGCGACGGCCGTCCGCAGCTGTCGCCGGTCTCCTGCGGCGTCGACCCCGACGGCCGTATCGTGGTCGCCACCTACCCGCGGCGCGCCAAGAGCGTGAACGCCAGGGCCGACGCCCGCGTGTCGATCTGCGTGCAGGGCAGCGACTGGAACGACGAGTACGTGCAGGTCGACGGGCGCGCCGAGGTCTTCGACATGCCCGACGTGCTCGACGGGCTGGTCGAGTACTTCCGCAGCATCTCCGGCGAGCACCCCGACTGGGACGAGTACCGCGACGCCATGCGCCGGCAGGACAAGTCGTTGCTGCGCATCACCATCGAGCGGTGGGGGCCGATCGCGACCGGTGGCTTCCCGCCCGAGCTCGCCGACGACTAGCCGCGGCGCGCGCACCAGCTCCACCTCGAAGCCGTCCTGGTCCTCCAGGTAGGCGACGTCGGCACCGCCGGCGATCGGGTGCAGGGAGGTCGTGGGCAGCTCCGACCAGCCGAAGCCCGATGCGCCGTCGACGATCGCGCTGAACGTCGCCGGGTCGTCGACGCGGAACGCGAGGTGGTTCAGACCCGGGCGGAACCGGCTGTACAGCATGCCCGGCACCATGTCGGGCGACTCCTCCAGCGCCACGCTGAACCCGCCGTCGTGCCGGAACAGCGCCACCGTGTCCACCGCGACATCGCGCTGGTACCCGAGGCAGCCGAGGAGCCAGCTCCACGAGCGTTCGGCGCGCGGGAGGTCGGGGACCCAGAGGGTCAGGTGGTGGAGCATCGGCCCGAGGGTAGCGAGGCGCGAACATCGCGATCCCGACATCTGACAAAGGAGAAACCGCCATGGGACGACCCGTCGTGCACTTCGAGGTCATGGCCAAAGACGCCAAGGCCATCCGCGCCTTCTACGCCGACCTGTTCGACTGGAAGATCGACGCCGACAACCCGATGGACTACGGGATGGTGTCGCCCGACGACAACGCCCCCGGTGGTGCCGAGACGAGCGGCATCGGCGGCGGCATCGGCCAGATGCCCGAAGGCATGGGCGACGGCTACGCCACGTTCTACGTCGACGTCGATGACGTCGAGACCGCGCTGACCAAGGCCGAGAAGCTCGGGGGCACCCGGATCATGGGCCCGGAGAACGTGATGGAAGGGCTGACCATCGGCCTGTTCACCGACCCCGAGGGTCACGTCGTCGGAGTCGCCGCCTCGGGTTGAGGTTGACATGTGACTTATTAGTCACGTATCCTGCCGGGGTGGACGAGGTGTTCAAGGCGCTGGCCGACCCGACCCGGAGGAGCCTCCTCGACGAGCTCTTCCGGGCCGACGGCCAGACGCTCACCGAGCTCGAGGCGCGCCTGCCCATGACGCGCTTCGGGGTGATGAAGCACCTGAAGCAGCTGGAGGAGGCCGGGCTCGTCGTCACCAAGCGGCGCGGCCGGGAGAAGCTCCACTTCTTGAACCCCGTCCCGATCCGGCTCGTCCACGACCGGTGGGTGAGCAAGTACGCCGAACCCTGGGTCGCCGGACTCAGCGGACTCAAGCAGGAACTGGAGCGTCAGATGGAGAAGGTGTTCGAGATCTACATCAAGACCACGCCCGAGCGGCTCTGGGAGGCGTTGACCGACCCCGCCATCCGGGCCCGCTACAACTTCGGCTCCGGCGCGTACTCCGACTGGACGCCCGGCGCGCGGATCGAGCTGCGGGCCGAGAAGGCCGACGGCCTGCTCGGGGAAGGCGAGGTGCTCGAGGTCGACCCACCCCACCGGCTCGTGCACACGATGATCGCCAACTTCAGCCCCGAGGCCCAGGCCGAGGGCACCACGCGCGTGACCTACGAGATCGAGCCCGTCGGCGACTCGTGCCGACTCGTGCTCACCCACGACCAGATGCGGGACGGCGCCAACGAGCAGCTCTACGGCGGCTGGCCGATGGTGCTCTCCGGGCTCAAGACGTGGCTCGAGAGCGGCGAACTGCTCACCACGCCCGGATCGCTCATGTACACCTGAATCACTGGCAAGATGGTCCGGTGCCGGCGGCGCCGCCGGCACCGGGTCGAGAGGGGAACCGATGAGCACCGAAGTCGTCGTCGCGGACGGGACTGCCACGTCGAGGTTCGAAGCGTCACTGCAGGCCGAAGCGGCTGCGGAGCGCGACCTCGTCAAGTCGCTCGTCCTCTCGATCCTCGTCGCCCTGCCGGTCTCGATCGCGATCTTCCTGGTCATGACCGCGATCGCGATCAGCGGCAAGACGGAGTGGTACGTGTGGGTCAGCCTCGGCGTCGGCCTGGGCGTGATCGGTGCGGTGCTCCTGGGCTCACTGGCGGGCGCGACGCTCAACGCCCACAAGCTCGACGACGTCGACCTTCACACTTACGACGCCTGAGGCCGTACGCGCACCAGGCGTGCGTGTACGGCTGACGCGCCCTGCACGAACTCGGCGCACTCGTAGCCCTCGGCGATGGCGCCGTTCCCGTCGAACAGGCGCGCGCCACCGCCGAGCAGCACCGGCACGATCGCGACGTTCAGCTCGTCGACCAGGCGCGCCCGGAGGTACTCCTGGACCGTGGCCGCTCCCCCACCCAGGCGGACGTCGGCTCCGCCGGCCGCGGCGAAGGCCTGGTCCAATGCGGACTCGATGCCGTCGGTGACGAAGTGGAACGTCGTGCCGCCCTCCATCTCCACCGATGGGCGGGCGTGGTGCGTGAGCACGAACACGGGGTGGTGGTACACCGGGTTCTCGCCCCACCATCCGTTCCAGTCTTCGCCCCCGGGCGCGCTGCTCCACTCCCCGCGCACGGGCCCGAACATGTTGCGGCCCATCACGGTGGCGCCGATGCCGGCGAAGCCGGCCGCGAAGGCGTCGTCGTCGACCCCGGTCGAGCCGCCGTCGTCGCCGATCATCTGGCGGCCGCCGCGGGTCTCGAAGATCCACTCGTGCAACCCCTCACCACCGACCCCGAGCGGGTTGTCGAGACCCTGATCGGGACCGGCGACGAACCCGTCGAGCGACATCGACATGGCGTGGACTCGGAGCTTCGGCATCGGTGGCCTCCTCGGTCGTGGCTGCGTTCACCCCTTCGTCGGAGCGGCCGCGTCGTCCTCGACATCGATCGCGAAGAAACCTCTGAGTGCCGCGTCCGGACCGCGTCAGAGCGTGGCCAGGTAGGCCGCGAACTTGTCGAGCGAGCTCTCGAAGCCTGCCCGCGCCTCGGGCGTGGTGAACATCTCGGGGAGGTCGGTCTGGTGGATCCGCACCTCGGTGCGCCCGTCGCCGAGGTCGGTGAACGTGCTGGTGTTGGTGATGCCGAACTCGGGTTCGGTCCACACCAGCCGCTCGGGCGGGGTCACCTCCACGAACACCCCGCGGGTCGGGTACTCCTCGCCGGTCGCGTCGTTCACCATCGTCGTCTCGAACCGGCCGCCGGGTCGCGGCTCGACCGTGATGGTGGCCAGCGGCGTGCTCATCCCGACGGGGCCCCAGAAGTGCGTGAGGTGCTCCGGCTCGATCATGCAGCGGAACACGAGCTCGCGCGGGGCGTCGAACACGCGCATGATCTCGAGCTCGTGCGTCTCGGTGGCGTCGGTCATGGCTGGGTCCCTTCGGTGGTGGTCGGCTGCGATGCCTGGAGGTCGCGCAGGTGCTGCTCGAGCTGGTCGAACCGCTCGGTCCAGACCCGACGGTTGCGTTCGATCCAGTCGACCGCGCCGTCGAGGGGCTCGGGTTCGAGGTGGCACGGGCGGAACTGCGCCCGCCGGCCGCGGGAGATGAGCCCGCTGCGCTCGAGCACCTTCAGGTGCTTCGAGATGGCCGGCAGGCTGAGGTCGAACGGCTCGGCCAGCTCGTTCACGGTGGCGTCGCCGGTGGCGAGCCGGGCGAGGATCGCCCGGCGCGTCGGGTCGGCCAACGCCGAGAACGTGGCGTCGAGGTCGTTCTCGTCCAGCGGTTCCCGTACCTGCACCGCTCTATTTTGTCTGCTAGTTAATTAACTGTCAAGCGAAATACTACGAGGAGTCGGCGACGGACCCGATCTCCACCAGGAGCACGGCGACGTCGTCCTCGCGTGGGCTCAGGTCGCCCGACAGGAACTCGGTGCACCGCTGGGGGTCCATCCAGCGCGAGTCGTCGACCGCACGCTCGAGTCGCTCGATGCCGACGGTGAGCGACTCCCCGCGCCGCTCGATGAGACCGTCGGTGTAGAGCACGATCCGATCGCCAGGTGCGAGATCGACACCGGAGGTGACGTAGGAGACGTCGGCGGCGACACCGAGCGGCGGTCCCGGTCGACCCGGCGGCATCTCCCGCGCGCCGTCCCGCGCACGGACGAGCGGCGGGAAATGGCCGGCGAGCGCGAACGAGAGCCGGAGGGTCCCCAGATCGAGCAGCGCGACGCAGCACGTCGTCATCGGCGCGCGGTCGGCGTGGAGCGTGACCACGATCTGGTTCACCCGGCGCAGGATGTCGTCGGGCTGCGAGTGCTCGAACGCGACCGTGCGCAGCACGTTGCGGATCTGCACCATGTACGACGCCGCGTCCATGCCGTGCCCCGCGACGTCGGCGATCACCAGCGCGAGGTGTGAGTCGTCGAGGACGAACGCGTCGTACCAGTCGCCCCCGATCGGCTGCTCCTGCGCAGCCTGGTAATGCGCGCCGATCGAGATGTCGTCGACCACGGGGAGGGCTTCGGGCAGTGCGGCGCGCTGGAGCAGGTCGATGGCGACCCGTTCGCGCTCGGCCGTCTGTTCGACCTCGCGCAACGCCTGTTCCGCCTGCACGAAGGTCGTGACGTCGCGCGACGCGGTGATGTAGCCGTCGCCCAGCTTGGCGACGCGCAGGTCCCAGTACCCGGAGATCGGCGTGCCGTCACGCGCCACGTCGTCGTACCGGATGCGCTCGCCGACGAACGGCGCGCCGGTCTCGATCACCGAGAGGAACACGTCCCACATGCTCGAGGTGCGCCAGGCCGGGTACATCTCGCACAGCCGCTGGCCGACCATGTCGTCGGCCGGCCGCCGACCACCTTCGACGGTGGCGCGGTTCACGAACTCGATCTCGTAGTCGACGATCGCGCCGTCGCCGTCACGCACGGCCCGTCCGATCACGACGTGGTCGAGCATCGCGTCGAGCGCGGAGCGGAAGAGCGCCTGCGCGCGCCGGAAGGCGTCGGCCTCCGCGACCGCGTCGGTGATGTCGGATCCGGTCGCGACGAGGTAGCGGACCGCCCGACCCTCCTCGTCGACGTCGACCAGCGGCGACAGCGAGAGGTCGACCGTGCGCGGGGTGCCGTCGCCCAGGTAGTACTCGCTGCGGGTGCGGAACGGCTCGCCCGACGCCAACGCGTGCTCGCACCACGCGCGCACGCGGTCGGCGAGCTCCGGGTCGCGGTTCCACCACCCGCACTCCCAGAACCGGGTGCCGATGACGTCACCGCGGTCGAGCCCGCACCCCTCGATCGAGAGCGAGTTCGCGTCCAGCACGCGACCGGCGTCGTCGAGGATGCCCGAGAACAGGAGGGGTGTCTCGTAGAGGGCCTGGAACCAGCGCGAGGCCAGCCGGGGGCTGACCGGGGTCCCGGATTCGAGCCGGCGCTCGACCTCGTCGTTCTGACTCACTGGCCCTCGTCGCGTCGTGCTGCCCGGACCCGGATCATGCCATGGGTGTCCGGCGACGACCTGGGGTCAGCCGGCGCCCCGGCGTTCCGCCAGCCCCCGCACGAAGGCGGCCTGGCCGGCGTGCTCGAGGTCGTCGTCGACCACGCTGACGAGGCGGACGCCGAGCGAGACGGGCGGGTCCCAGCGCTCGTCGACGATCCGGTCGAGGTCGGCGGGGGTGAGCCCGCGGAGGTAGCCCACGGTCGCGTCGTGCACGGCGTCGTGGTAGCCGAGGAGCAGGTCCCCGGACGCGACCACGGCGGCGACATCGTCGGAGTCGTGGCCGTAGCCCGTGGCCGACGGCTCGAACGGCAACGCGAACCGATCGGCCCAGCCGGCCGCGGTCCAGAGCTGGGCGGTCCCCGCGACATCCGCGACATGGTCGTCCTGGATCCGCGTCAGGTGCCAGACCAGCCACGCGATCGAGTTGGCGTCGTCGTCGGCCCGGAAGGTGAGCACCGCGGCAGCACAGCCTTCGACCGCGCCGTGGGTCGCCTCGCGCACCCGTCCGAAGGCATCGATGAGCAGTTCGCGGAAGTCCATCAGTGCCCATTCTCCACCGCGGCGACCGCGGCGTCGTACATCGCCCGGGCCGACCACCGCATGAGCTCGATCGCCTCGTCGGACGAGAGACCGCCGACGTCGAGCAGCCACGTCCGCGCCTCGATGCCGGTGGCGCTGCGGATGGCGAGCACGAGGCGCTGCAGCTCGGCGTCGGAGAGCTTGCCGCGCAGCGGTTGGAGCGCTTCGCCGATCCACGCGATCGCGCGTCCCTGCCGCAACAGCCCGCCACCGTCGGACGGTTGCTCGTCCTCGAGCGACAGCCGCAGCATGGTGCGCTGTTGCGCATCCGTGTCCGCGATCAGTCGGGTGAAGGCGGCGATCACGAGGTCGAGGCGATCGGCCGGATCGGCCGGCGGGTCGGCCGGCAGCAGCGACGCGGCGTCGGTCTCCGGGTGTGCGGCCACGAGCAGCTCGCGCTGGCTCGGGAAGTAGCGGTACGCGGTGGCGCGGGAGATGCCGGCCGACTCCGCGGCGGCTTCGACGGTCGGGCTGGATCCCCGCGCCACGAGGTCGCGGGCGGCGGCGACGAGCGCGGCTCGGGTCCGTTGCTTCTGGCCGGTGCGTCCGCGCGCCGTGTACTCCATTGACATCGGCACGATGATACCGTACTCTCATCATGAGATGTAAGTCTCATATCTTACGTTTTCCGAGGTTCGACGAGGAGATCCCGTGAGCGTGCGCCGACCGATCGTCCGGGCCGAGGGTGAAGGAGAACGGCGGTGGTTCTCCGGTGGTGGCGTCCACGTGTGGAAGGCCACCGCGACCGAGACCGACGGCGCCTTCTTCCTGTTCGAGGACCAGTTGACCGGAGGGAAGTCGACGCCCCTCCACTGCCATCCCGACGCCGACGAGACCCTCTACGTCATCGACGGCGAGATCGCACTCGTGGTCGACGGCGTCGAGCACACCGTCGGACGCGGCGCGGTGACGGTGGCGCCGCGCGGCGTGCCGCACGCCTTCCGCGTGGTGTCCGGCGACGCGCGTCTGCTCACCCTGCACACGCCCGGCACCGCCGAGCCGTTCTTCCGCGACGCGAGCGACGCGATGGACGACGCCGAGTCGTCGGGCGAGGTCGACGTGGCGCGCGTGCAGGCATCCGCTCGGCAGAACGGCGGCACCGAGATCCTCGGGCCTCCGCCCTTCGCGCCGCGCTGAGCTCGACGCCGCGCTCAGCGCGTCGACGGGGCTTCGAGCCGGTTCCTGATCGCCAGCTTGTCGGGCTTGCCGGAGCCGAGCCACGGCACGTCGGCCTCGCTCCAGAGCTCGACCCGCGTCGGCACCTTGTACGCGGAGATCTGCTCCCGGGCTCGCGCCAGCAGGTCGTCGGGATCGATGGTGCGGCCCTGCGCCGGGACCAGCACCGCGGTGACCTCCTCGCCGAGATCCGGGTGCGGGAGCCCGAGCACGAACGTGTACAGGACCTCGTCGAAGTGCTCCTCGAGGAACAGCTCGACCTCGCGCGGCGCGACGTTCGCCCCGCGCGACTTCACCATCTCGGTGAAGCGACCGACGAAGTACGGGCGACCGTCGTGCAGGAACACGCGGTCGCCGGTGTGGAGCCAGCCGTCGTCGTCGAACACGTCGGCGCGCTCCTGCTTGTAGTACCCGTGCATCAGGCCGTAGCCGCGGACGAGCAGCTCGCCCTCTTCGCCTTCGGGCACGTCGTCGCCCGTCGCCGGGTCGACGACCCGGTGCTCGACCGACGCGATGTTGCCGACGGTCTCGCTCATGCCGCGGTGCGCGGGCACCCCCGGCACCGGGCTCGCGACCAGCGCGAGGTCGGCGGGGCCGACGGTGAGCCCGCCGATCTCGGGCAGGTCGCGGCCCGCGAACGACGAGTGGTCGCGCATCGACTGCAGGAGGGTCGGCCAACCGAGTACGTGCGTGGCGCGTTCCGCCTCGATGAGATCGAGCGCGGCGCCGGGTTCGAACCGCTCGATGCACAGCACGGTCGCACCCGACTGGAGCGCGGCACCGAGGATGAGCGTGCCGCCGATCCAGAAGAAGGGGAACGCACAGAACGAGCGGCTCGGCTCGCCGCTCGCCGTCTGGAGCGCGGCGAGCGCGCGCGTGGCGCGCACCACCGTGCCGTGGGTGTGCACGACGCCCTTCGGATCCGCGCTGGAACCCGACGTGTAGGTGACCTGCGCGAGGTCGCCGGGCACGACCTCCGCCTCGACCGCACGCACGAGGTCGTCGGTGACGTCGTCGGGCACCGCCGGCGCGTCGAGGTCGACGGTGGTCGCCCAACGCCGGTCGCACGCGCCCGCGATCCAAACCCGCCGCAGGAACGGCGCATCGGGGAGGCACAGCGGCGCGCCCGGCGCGTCGGCGAGCCCGGGCACGCTGGCCTCGAGCATCTCGAGCATGTCGCGTCCGAGCACCGAGGGAGCAGTGATCAGGGTGTCGATGTCGCCGATGCGCAGCACCTTGCGGATCTCGGCCGGCCGGTAGGTGGTCGCGAGCGGCATCACCAGGGCGCCGATGCGGCTTGCAGCCAACCACGAGACGATCCACTCCGGGCCGTAGGTGAGGAACAGACCGACCCGGGTGCCCTTCCCCATCCCCGCCGCCAGCATGAGCGCGGCGACCCGGCGTGACGCGGCCTCGGCGTCGGCGTAGGTCATGCGCCGGTCCGGCATCACGATGAAGTCACGGTCGCCCCACGCATCGACCGTGTGACGGAGCACCGCGGGGATGGTGGGCGGGAACGGGACCGTCGGCGCGTCCACGCGGCGGTGCCCGCTCAACCGTCAGCGGAGATGCGCGCCGCCAACGCCTCCGCCTCGACGTCCAGGCGCCGCACCACGCCGGGCACGATCTTCTTCTCCGCGGTCCCGCCGACGACGGGGATGCGGATGTGGAAGTCGCCGGCGATGGCGCGGTGCGAACCGGTGCCGGTCGGCGTGATCGCGACGGTGGCCGCGCCGTTGACCCGTCCGCCGTCGTCGTCGGCCGAGAACGACAGCTCCCCGACGCCGGTGCCGACGTCGAGGCGCAGCTCCTGCACCCAGGTCAGCTGCCGGTTGCCGACGATGCGCTTGGCGAACGAGTCGATCTGTCCGACGTACTGGTAGCGCAGGCGCAGCAGCCGGCGCGGACCGTCGACCTCGTGCTCGACCACCGTCGGCGTGCTCAGGTCGGGAAGGTGCAGCTGCACCTGGAACTCGGGGTCGCTCATCAGCTCGCCGACGCGCTCGGGGGCGCGGTGAAGTCGTAGCCTGCCTGGAATCGCACGCCGAGAGTCTGCCAGGCGTGACTCCGCGCCGATGGCGCACCCGACGAAAGGACGCCGATGGACGTCACCCCGATCGCCAGCACCGTGGGCGCGCGGATCGACGGCATCGATCTGCGTGGATCACTCGACGCCGCCGAGATCGCGGCACTCCGGCGCGCGGTGCTCGACCACGGCGTGGTCTTCCTCTCCGCCCAGGGGATCGACGACGACCGCCAGATCGCGATCCGCGCGGGGTTCGGGGAGCCGCACCCGCATCCCGTCGGGGCCTTCCTCGGCGACGACTCCCTCATGGGGAGCGTCGCCACCGACGACTACAAGCCCGGCGTCGACTCGCACTTCCACACCGACTACACCTTCGATCCCCACGTCCCCGACTTCGCCATCCTGCGCGCCGACGTCGTGCCGACACATGGTGGCGACACCATGTGGGCGAGCACGACGGCAGCCTTCGACGCCCTGTCGCCGTCGGTGCAGTCGTTCCTCGAGGGGCTCGACGCGTTCCACAGCCAGGGCCCGGTGTTCAACGACATCGTGGCGCGACGCTTCGGTGAAGAGGCGGCTCGCCCGATCCTCGAGCGCTTCGCCGGCGCCACTCACCCGGTGGTCACCGTGCACCCGGAGACGGGCCGCAACGCGCTCTTCGTGAACCAGGGCTACACACAGTCGATCGTCGGCCTCCACGCCGACGAGAGCGACGCGCTCCTCGCGTTCCTGTTCGCCCACGTGCGCGGTCCCCGCTTCGTGTGCCGGTACCGGTGGGCGGTCGGCGACGTCGCGATCTGGGACGAGCGCTCGACCGTTCACATGGGTGAAGGGACGTACTGGCCGCAGGAACGCCTCATGCGTCGCGTGACCGTCGGCCGTGCGGTACCACGCGCTGCACGCGCGTCCACCGCCGACGCACTCGTCACCGGCTGACGCCGGCCGGGCCGGTTCAGTTCTCCTCGGCGGCGCGGTTGAGCGCGGCCAGCCAGGCTTCCATCCCGGCGTGCAGCTTCGTACCGTTCATGAACAGCACGAGGAACGGTCCCGCCATCGACTCCTCACTCGTCACGGTCGTGGTGCCGTTCCCGTCCGAGGCGAGGACGTTGCGGTGCACGGCCTTGGCGCCCGCGGCGACCCCCGTCCACGTGATCTCCCGTCCGGGCTCGACCACCGCGAACCGCGACTTCATCCGCCGCCCGGCCGTTCGACCACCGGAACCGGGTGTCGACCGCCGTCGGTGCGTCGGGCTCCACGTCGTGGATGCCGGGGTCCCACGACGGCCACCGCGTCGGGTCGCTCAACAACGCCCAGACCGTGTCGACCGGCGCGTCGATCTCGACCCGGTGCGAGGTGCGCACCGGCGCGTGGTTGTCGACCCGCCCCCGCTTGGCGTACTCCTCGTGGAGCCTGTCGATCGACGGTCCCCGGTAGAACAGCTGGTGCAGCACGTCGGCCACCTTCCCGCGGGCCCTCGCCCGCCTCCTGCATCGATTCCGCGTGACTCCAGTATGCGCCGGTCGACCTACTAATGCAACTATGAGTTGCAATAACACAGTAGGATCGCGGACATGGCCGACGACCCCGCGCCCCGCCCCCGTCCCGGTGGACGCACCGCCCGGACCACCGAAGCCGTGTACGACGCCGCCCTCGCCGAGCTCGGCGACCGCGCCTACGACGAGGTCAGCGTGGAGTCGATCGCGCTCCGGGCCGGGGTGCACAAGACCACGATCTACCGCCGGTGGAGCAGCAAGGACCGCGTGATCGCCGAGGCGCTGGACCGCGCCGCGGCGGCGCGCATCGTGGTGCCGGACACCGGCGACGTCGGCCGCGACCTGCGTGCGTTGGCAGCCGCGGTACGGAAGGTCCTGACCAGTCGCGACGGCGCCGCCACCGCACGCGCCCTCGCCGCCGCCGCGCCGCGGTCACCGGAGATCCGCGCCGTCGTCCAACGGTTCTGGGCCACGCGGATGACCCACGTCGGTCCGATCGTCGAGCGCGCCGTCGCCCGCGGTGACCTCCCGGCGGGGACCGACGGCGACGAGCTGCTCGAGTTCCTGTCGGCGCCGCTGTACCAGCGGCTCCTCGTGACCCTCGAGCCGCTGACCGCGCGTGCGGCCGACCACGCAGCCGCGGCCACGCTCGCTGCCGCCCGCGCCGGCGTCTTCGTCCGGTGATTGCATTCGGGCCCCCCGTCGGAGAGGATCTCGGGCCATGGCACTCGGCGTCGACGGCATGCGTGCGCGACGCGTGGTCACCAAAACCGTGCTGCTCACGGCGGGGACGCTCGGGTTCGTCATCTGCCTGACGCTCATGTATCAGTCCATGCGCTCGGTGATGGACGTCGGCGGGTCCTGCGCGTCGGGTGGGCCCTACGCGATCAACCGTCCGTGCCCCGAGGGCGTGGCGTGGGTGATGCCGGTGGCGATCTTCGGCGGCATCTTCGCGGTCGGGCTCAGCCTCCTCGGCTCGTTCTCCGAGGGCGGCCCGCGCCCCTACGTGTTCGTGTGGTCGGCGCTGTTCCTCGCGCTCGGCTGGAACTTCCTCGAGTACGGCTTCGATCCTCCCGGCGGCGGCACGTCGGTGAGCTGGCTGGTGTGCGGCTTCGTGTTCGTCGCCATGGGTGGCGTGCCGTTGCTGGGCCTGTTCTGGAAGACGGCGGCCAAGTGGGCGCTGTGGGGTCCGGTCGAGGAACCGCTCGGTCCCCGGCCCGGGCCGACCCCGCAGCCCGCGCGCACGTCCGCGCCCGCCGCCGCCGGCGGGCTCGTGCTCGCTCCCCCACCGGTTACCGCAACGCTCGCGCCTCCACCGGCATCCGACCCACCGGCGTCCGACGAACCGGACGCCGACGAATCCGACGTGGTCGATCGCCTCGAACGCCTCGCCGACCTGCGCGAGAAGGGTCTGATCGACGAGCAGGAGTACGAACAGGTGAAGGCGAAGGTCCTGCGCGACGAGGTGGGCTCGTGACCGCCACGCTCCGCATCGTGCTGCTGGTGCTCCAGGTGGTCGCGATCGCGGTCGGCATCTGGTTGGGCACGATCATCTGGAACGCCGTCTCCTAGCGAACGGACCTGGAGGCGCCACACCCGTGGTGGGGGGCGTGCTACATCTGGGCGCATGCGCTTCGGACTCGACATGGCCCAGCAACGCGTGCCCTGGTCGGAGGTGGCGTCCCGCGCGCGCTTCGCCGACGAGCTCGGCTTCGACGGCGTGTGGGGCTTCGACCACTTCCAGCCGATGTACGGCGACGGTCCCGGCGAGTGCTTCGAAGGCAACACCACGCTCGCCGCGCTGAGTGGCATCACCGAGCGCACCCGGCTCGGCCTGCTCGTCACCGGCATGACCTACCGGCATCCGTCGGTGTTCGCGGCGGAGGCGATCACCATCGACCATGCGTCGGGCGGCCGCCTCGAGCTGTCATATGGCGCCGCCTGGTTCGAGGACGAACACCGTCAACTCGGGATCCCGTTCCCCGCGCTGAAGGACCGCGTCGACGCGTTCGAGGAGGCGGTGCAGATCGTGCGCGGGCTCCTCACCACCGACGACTTCACCTTCGAGGGACGCCACTACTCCGTGGAGCACGCCACGCTGAACCCGCGCCCGGTGCAACAGCCGCACCCACCGATCTGGATCGGGGCGTCGGGTGAGAAGCGGATGATGCCGATCGCGGCGCGCTACGCCGACGTGTGGCACTGCTTCGGCGGCGTGCGTGAACTGGAGCCGAAGTCGCAGCGGCTGAGCGCGATGGCGGAAGCCGCCGGCCGCGATCCGGGCGACATCCGGCGGGCGGCGTCGCTGTCGCTCGAGGACGACGCCGACACCATCGCCCGCCGCATCGAGGCGTGGGAGGCCGCCGGGTTCGGCTACCTGATCTGCGGTTGGCCCGCCGACGGCCGCGGACCGATCGAGGAGTTCGCGGGCCGGCATCTGCAGTAGCGGCCCCCGGTCGCACTCCGCCTGAGCCACGGCTTGTCGTCAAGCCATAGGATCCCGGGCACCACGACCCGGGGGGACAACCCATGACTTCGGCCGACACCACCACCGCACCGGTGCGCAACACCGATCGCTTCTTCATCGGCGGCGAGTGGGTGAAGCCCACGACGGACTCGATGATCGACGTCATCGACTCCGGCACCGAGGAGCTCTTCTTCCGCGTCGCCGAGGCGCAGGCCGACGACATGGCGCGTGCCGTGTCCGCCGCCCGTCAGGCGTTCGACGAGGGCCCGTGGCCGCGCCTGACCCACGCCGAGCGCGCCGGCTACCTCCGCGCCCTGGGCGCCGCACTGCAGGCGAAGACCGCCGACCTCGGCCAGGCCTGGACCCGCGAGTCGGGCACGCTCTGGGCGCTCACCCAGTACTCCGGGATGATGGCCTCGATGGCCTTCGAGTCGTACGCGGCGCTGGCCGACACGTTCCCGTTCGAGGAGCGTGCGCAGCCGTCGTACGGCGGCGAGTTCGGTCTCCTCGTGCGTGAGCCGGTCGGCGTCGTGGGCGCGATCATCCCGTGGAACGCGCCGATCCAGCTCATCTCGCACAAGATCGGCCCCGCGCTCCTGGCCGGGTGCAGCATCATCCTCAAGTCGTCGCCCGAGGCGCCGGGCGAGGGATACCTCGTCGCGGAAGCGGCGCAGGAGATCGGGCTCCCGCCGGGCGTGCTCAACGTGGTGACCGCCGACCGTGCCGTCTCCGAGCGGCTCGTGCACGACCCGCGCGTCGACAAGATCACGTTCACCGGTTCCACCGCCGCCGGCCGCAAGATCGCCTCGCTGTGCGGCGAACGCATCGCCCGCGTCACCCTGGAGCTCGGCGGCAAGTCGGCCGCGGTCATCCTCGACGACGCCGACCTCGCGCAGGTGGCGGCCAGCATCTCCGGGGCCGAGTGCATGATGACCGGTCAGGTCTGCTCCTCGCTGACCCGCCTCGTGGTCACGAGGAAGCGCCACGACGAGTTGGTCGAAGCGCTCGCCGGCACCTTCGGTCAGGTGAAGGTGGGCGACCCGTTCGACGAGGCGAGCCAGATGGGCCCGCTGGCCATGCAGCGCCAGCGCGACCGCGTCGAGGGCTACATCGCCAAGGGCGTGGCCGAGGGCGCGACGCTGGCGACCGGTGGTGGCCGCCCGAAGGACCTCGACCGCGGCTGGTTCGTCGAGCCGACGGTGTTCGGCAACGTCGACAACTCGTCGACCATCGCCCAGGAGGAGATCTTCGGGCCGGTGCTGAGCGTGATCCCCGCCGCCGACGAAGCGGACGCGGTGCGGATCGCCAACGACACGATCTACGGGCTCAACTCGTCGGTGTTCACCAACGACGTCGAAAAGGCGCGTGAAGTCGCCGGCCAGCTCCGCGCCGGCACCGTCGGGCACAACGCGTTCCGCACCGACTTCGGCATGGCATTCGGCGGGTTCAAGCAGTCGGGCATCGGTCGCGAGGGTGGAACCGAAGGTCTGTTGCCGTTCCTGGAGACCAAGACGGTCATCCTCGATGGCACGCCCGCCCGCTACGCCGACAACGCATAGGTGAGGTCGCCGGACCGCCGCTGCGGTCCGGCGGCACTCTCACCCAGGTAGAACTCGAGGGTCACCGAACGTTCGGTCAGGTCGTACAGCGCGCTCCACATGGTGCGCGCCACCGGTTCCGGCCCCTCGACGCGTACTGCGTGCATCGCGGCGCGGATGTCGGCGGGATCCAGCGGTACGCACTCGAGCCGCTGCTGGAGCACACGGGCCCGTTCGTACATGTTCGAGTCGGGCCTGTCCTCGGGCAACGCGGCGACGTTCTCGTAGCGGTGCACCAGGTAGTTGGTCACGCACATCGGCGCGTCGACGGCGCGGACGACGTGCTCCACGTTGTGCGAGTCGCGCTCCCAGACGAGCGCGTCGCCGTACGCGTCGGCCACCAGGTAGTGGCACGTGACGAAGTTGTCGTACTGCTTGGTCCCGTAGAGCACCTCGAGGGCCTCCTCCACGGTGGTGCACCGGTCGAGGAGGAGACGCGGGAGCTGGAGCTCGTGCACCCCCGCCTGAGGCTGGTGCGCGGGACGGAGCGTCGTGCTCTCGTCGTCGGCGAAGAGCGTGATCGCGAGCCCGGCGTCGTTGATCCCCTCGAAGCATCCGCTGAGGTCCCCGCCCACCACGACGATCGCGGCGTGGCCGTCGTCGGGGTGGGTCTCGATCACGTACGGCCGCGACATCATGGGCGGCTGCGCCGGATCGGGCGGGAGCCCCGCCACCTCGAGCACGGACCCGGTCATGAAGTCGAAGTTGCGGCCGATCCGGGCGTGGCCGTCGACCGACGCCGACGGTGGGCACCACAGCGCCGAGCACCCGATCTCGAGCGGCGTCGCCGACAGCTCGGCGACACAGGCACCATCGTCGGCGAGCGCGACTCCGAACGCATCGGCGATCCCGCCCATCCGTGCGTAGTGCTCGGGCCATTCGCGCTCGAACCAGCGACGCCGGGCGCGGTTGAGGATCCGGTCGTCGGGCGCGGGCGCCTGCAGGAACGACCCCAGCACCTCTCGCGCCAGGGCGCGCCCGATGTCGAACTGGCTCCCCCGGAGCTCCAGGTGGCGCACGCACAGGAAGTCGTCGGGTCCGCCCGCGACCAGGGTAGATTGCATATACACTGTGTATTCGAATACATGATGAATGTCAAACGCACGTCCCCACGCCTGTCCCGCACCGAGTCCCGGGCCTTGACGCGCGCCGCGCTGCTCGCAGCCGGCGCCGAGGTCTTCGCCGAGCGCGGGTACCACCGGGCCGCGGTCGAGGACATCGCCGAGCGGGCCGGGTTCACACGCGGCGCGTTCTACGCCAACTTCCGCGACAAGGCCGACCTCCTCCTCACGCTGCTCGACGAGCAGAGTGCCCACAACCTCGACGCGCTTGACCAGCTGGTCGAGCGCGACGCCGAGGGGTACGGGCTCGGCGCGCTCGCGACGTGGTTCGTCCAGACGTTCGCGGTCGCCTCACCGCTCGACGTCGCGGTGGCAGAGTTCACGCCGCTGGCGCTGCGTGACCCGGACCACGCGGCCCGTATCCGACAGCGCATGCGCGACGTGCGCGACCGCGTCACGGGCATCGTCGACGCCGAATGCGCGCGCGCCGGCTTTGCGATCCCCATCCCGTCCGAGCGCTTCGCGACGATGATCATCGGGCTGGTCGACGGCATGGGGAGCCTCCACCGCCTCGATCCCGAGGTCGCACCGGCGGACCTGCTCACCGAGGCACTCCTGTTCCTCGGCGAAGGGCTCGCGACCCACGCGCCGACACCTCCGCCGTGAATCGCGCCCCCGCCTCCCCCCACCAACTGGCGTCGTGGGCGTGGGGTATGGCCCCAGCTGGTGACGCCGGTTCGGTTGACGCGCCGGTTTGACGCTGCGTTCGCAGGCCGTCACTGTGGCGAGATGACCGACGACGCGCTCAGGGACGCCCGACTCCGGCAGGTCGAACGGCACGTCGGCTTCGAGAACGCTCACGACCTCGACGCGGTGATGGCCACCTTCGGCGCCGACGCGTCATATCACGACGAGCCGTGGGCCGAGCACTGCCTCGGTCGCGACGCGGTGCGCACGTACTACGAGCAGCTGATGCGCGCGGTCCCCGATCTGCACATCGACCCGCACGGACCGCACGTCGCCGACGACGTCGTGGTGCTCGAGTGCACCATCACCGGCACCCATCAGGGCACCTGGCACGGGCTGCCCGCCACCGGTCGCCCGATCTCGATCCCGCTGTGCGGCGTGTACACCTTCGGCGGGGACGCGCAGATCGCCGGTGAGCGCATCTACTACGACCGCGCCATGGTGCTGGAGCAGCTCGGCGTGTTCCACGACCCCGAGAGCGCGACGGGTCGCGTCACCACCGCGCTCCTGCACCCGGTCACCATGACCAAGGTCGCGTCCCGGATGGTGCGCGGCTCACGGGGATCCACGGCCGACTGACGCGTCACGCGTACTCGTCCGACCCCTGCACCCAGAGGAACGACTGGATGTCGATCTGGTCGCGCGGCGAGAGGTCGGCGAGGTCGGCGCGGACCGTGCGGCAGAGCTCGAGCAGGCTGGCGTAGGTCGCCCACCCCGGCCGCGAGGCGTACTCGAAGTCGAACCCGTAGGCAGCCGCGGCGCGACGCATGGTCATCGGCTTGAGGAACACGTGGACGCGGGGCCGGGCGACGAACCCGAAGACGGTGATGAGGGGCCACGTGGCGACCCTCGTCTGCCGTCGGGGCAGGCCGTGCACCACGTCGAGCCAGCGCTCGAACCGGACCCGCTCGCCGCCGGCGCCGTGCAGCCAGTCGTAGAGACCCTCGGCGAACTGCTCGCCGCCACGTCGCGACCGGACGACGGCGTCCTTCAAGACCATCTTCTCGAAGGAGAACAGCAGCGGTTGGCCCGACTCCAGCCTCACCGCGGCGCGTGCCACCTCGGCGTGGAGCCCGGCGTCGAGCTTGGATCGGAACTCGTGCTTCCCTCCGATGTCGGCCATCCAGCGGCGGTGGGCGTGCCACTTGTAGTCGCGCTCCCAGGCGAGGTACGTCTCGTCGGCGAACCCGTCGGGGAACTGGTCGAGGAACCTCCGCCGGCACGCCTCCGGCCCGACCGATCGACGTACACGCGGCATGGTCGTGCTCCTACCCCGGAACCCCGGGGCGCTCGACCTATGACTCGCGCTTGGCTCGGGCCCGCTTCCGCTTCTTGCCCTCGTGCATCGCCTGCACCCGGGCGACCGGGATCTCGTGGCCCTCGGCGACCAGGTCGCCGCCGATGTGCTGCGGCGCGACCATCTGCGCGGCCCACGGGTCGGCGTCGCCCAGCTGCTCGGGCGCGGAGTGGATGGTGAAGTCGGCCGGCGTGACGTCGTCGAGCGCGTCCCAGCCGACCGGATACGACACCGGCACCCCCGGGCGCACGCGCGGGCTGTAGGCCGACACCACCGTGGCGCCGCCCACCCGGGTGGAGTCGACGAACACCTTGCCTTCACGCTCGTTCTTGACGAACGCCGTGGTCGCGATCTCGGGGTCGAGCTGCTCCGTCGCGCGCGGCGATGGCACGCGTGGCGGCGGCCGAATCCTCGAACGACGCCTCGCCGTCGACCGGCACGAAGATGTGGAGGCCCTTGGCCCCACTCGTCTTGAGCGCCCCTTCGAGCCCGACGTCGGCGAGCGCCTGGCGCACGAGCCGGGCGACCGCCACGACCTGCACGAACCCGCTGCCCTCCGGTGGGTCGAGGTCCAGCACGAGGTGGGTCGCGTGGTGGGGCGGGTGCATCGTCGACAGTGCCGGGTGGTACTCCACCGCGCGTTGGTTCGCGAACCACAGGAGCGTGCGCCGGTCGTTGCACAACGCGTACGTGACGTCGCGCTTCGACGACTCCGCCCACATCGTGACCGTCTGCACGAAGTCAGGCGTGTACTTGGGCACGTTCTTCTGCATGAACGCTTCCTGCCCGCGGTGGACCCGGATCACCGACAACGGTCGGTTCTCGAGCACAGGCAGGATGCGGTCGTGCACCGCGTCGAGGTAGTCGACGAGGTCACGCTTGGTCGCGTCGGCGCCGTCGAACAGCGGTTGGTCGAGGTTGGTCAGCTTGACGCCGTCGCGCGACTCGTCGCTCTTCGCGCTCATCTGCACCACGGTAGCGACGCGGCCCCCGGTCGCGGGTCTACGGCGCGTCGGTCGCCGCGAACCAGTCGGGCTGCACGAGCCACAGCACCATGAGCACGGCGACCACTGCGCCCGGCAGCACGAGCGGCCACCGCCACTCCCCCAACGCGCTGGCGCCGAGCGCCGCGCCCGCGACGTACGCGACGACGATGCCCGCGAGCACGCCCAACTCGCCGCGCGTAGCGAGCCTCGCCGCCCCGACGGAGGGGTGCGGTCATCGCTTCACCGACCCGGACGAGCGCGCCCGTCTCGTACGTCGTGGCCACCGCGACGCCGGCGGCGTGGCGGATCACCTCCGTCTGCACGCCCATCGCCAACGCGATGAGCACGACCAGTCCCCACCCCTCGAAGCCCGGCCGGAGATGGTCGCCGTGGAGCGGCCCGCTGATCGCCATCACCGCGCCGAGGAGCACGAGTTCCACCGCGAGCAGCGCAGGACCCCGCCGACGGCCGGCGATGCGGGAGCCGACGAGGAACGCGAGGGCGATTCCCAGCGCGAACGCCACGATCGCGGTGGCACTGCGCCACGCGGGCGTCGAGCCGTCGCCGCCGAGGGCGATGCCCAGGAACACCAGGTTGCCGCTCTGGTTCGCCGGGAACACGCCGAGCAAGCGGGCGAACCCGACTGCGTCGACGTAGCCGGTGACCACCGCGAGGATCACCGCTGCTCCCACCGCGACGGCTCCGCCGCGGCGGTCGCCTGCTGCCATCTGCACCTCCCGACGTAACGATACGAGGCTTCTCCGTGGCAGGCTCGCGCCGTGCACCTCCGCATCATCGGATCGGATCTCCCCGGTCTCGCCTGCGGCGCGGCCGACGGGTTCCCCGGTTACCAGCACATCCACGTCGCGGTGCAGCGCCGCAACCGGCCCGGCGAGCCGCTCGGGCTGGTGCCCGGCGACGCCGCGTCCGCCCGGTGGGATCTCGAGTGCGACGTGGTCGAGACCACCGGCGGCCTCGACTTCAAGGGACCGCACGTCTCCGGGCGCCCGCACGAGCGGTTCGTCTACCTGTCGTGGGGCACCCTTGCCGACGACGGCACCTTCGCCATGTTCCGGCGGGCGAAGCTCAAGCTCGACGCGGTCGACCGCGACGTCGTCGACGCCGCGCGCGAGTCAGGAACGCTCGTCGGCCGGCTCGGCCTCACCGACGGTCGCGGGCACCCACTCTGCGCGTCGGTCCGCCCGCCGGTCATCACGTGGACCGCCGAACCCCGAGCTCAGGATCCGCCGTCGCGCCGCGGCGCGTCGTAGCGCTCGACCGCAGAGAGGTGATCGTCGTCGGCGCGTAGCCCGACGTAGCCGTCGGGACGCACCGCGAGCAGCATGATCGGCCAGGAGACGCAGGGCTCCCGTCCGTCAGGTGGCCGTCACATTCACGGGTACGCCGGCGCCGGATCGGGTAGGAGCCGATGATGGAGATCACCCGCAATCCCGATGGCACCCTCGTCGTTCCCGTCGAACCGGCCCGCCGGCACGACGACGACACCGAGACCGCAGCCGGGGGTGATGCCGGCGAAGCGGCGACCGAGGCTCCCACCACCCGGGTTCTGCACCCCGGTGAGGGTGGCTATGACGAAGCACTCACCGAGTGGGACCGCCAGCAGAACCCCGACGCCGACGTCCCGGTCTCGACCGCGAGCGGGCGGGAAGAGGCGATGAGCGTGGTCCACGCCGTCGCCGAGTCGCCCAAGCACGAGGTCGAGCCCGCCGTCGAGGCCCTCGACGACCCCCAGGCGACCGGCGAGGCGTTGCGCCACGTGCTGGTCGGGGGTGTGCATGCGGTCGAGGACTTCGCCGCCGAGGTCGCCGAAGCCGAGGGTGGCGAACCCCTCCGTCCCCACGAGGCGACGAAGATCATCGGCGAGGTGCTCGCCGAGCTCGACTGACGCTGCCAGGTCGGAGCGTCCCGGAGCTGCCCGCGCCTCTTGCTAACGTTTGGGCAGGCAATCGAAGCGCGCTCTGACGAGTCGTCCAGACCCTGCCATTCGGACATCGCGCCTCTTCCAATCGCCGGAGAGTGGGCGCGTCATGAGCATCGCGAGCGGCAGTCCGGTTGCGACCCTGAGCCGGGCCGAGGTCGACGGCGTCGACCGCGCCGACCTGGAGCCCTACGCGCGGTCTGACCTCGGCCGCAGCTTCGGCAGCATCGCCACGTCGGTGGTCCCGTTCCTCGCCCTGTGGGCGTTGATGTTCCTCGCCTACCCGGTCTCGTACTGGCTGGTGCTGCTCCTGGCCATCCCCGCATCCGGGTTCCTGCTCCGCACCTACATCCTCTTCCACGACTGCGTGCACGGCTCGTTCCTGAAGGGACGTCGCGCCAACGCGTGGCTGGGCACCGCCCTCGGGCTGCTGGTGTTCACCCCGTTCGCGCGGTGGCGCTACGAGCACATCGTCCACCACGCGACCGCCGGCGATCTCGACCGTCGGTTCGTCGGCGATGTGCCGATGCTGACGGTCGACGAGTACCGGGCCAAGCCGTGGCCGTTCCGGGTCGGATACCGCCTCTACCGGAACCCGGTCGTGATGTTCGTGCTCGGGTCGCTCTACTCGACGCTCATCCTGCAACGGATCCAGACCCGCGCCGCCCGCAACCGCATGCGCCGCAGCGTGTGGGCCACCAACGTGGCGGTCGTCGTCGGCGTCGCCGGGCTGTGCTGGGCGCTCGGTTGGCGCGAGGTCTTGTTCGTGGAGCTCCCGCTGGTGGTGCTCACCGGCAGCATCGGCATCTGGCTGTTCTACGTGCAGCACCAGTACCCCGACACGTACTGGGAGCGCACCGCCGAGTGGAGCTTCACCGATGCCGCGCTGCACGGCAGCTCGTACCTGGCGCTACCGAAGGTGCTGCAGTTCTTCACCGGCAACATCGGGTTCCACCACGTCCACCACCTCAACCCCAAGATCCCGAACTACAACCTGCAGCGCGCCCACGAGGAGCAGGCGGTGTTCCGCTCGGTGCCGGTCCTCACCCTCGGCGACGGGCTGCGATCGACCCGCCTCAAGCTGTACGACGAGAAGGCCGCGCGCCTCGTGACCTGGAAGCAGGCGCGGGCCGGCGCCTGATCACATTGGTGTGATGCGGTCGTTTGCTGTACGGTTCAACGTTCCTATGGCGCGCAGTGATCCACTCCGGGAGACGCAGGAGTTCGACGCCGTGCGCGACGCGCTGCGCCGGGCCGTCGGCGGCGACGCCCCTTCGCCCCGCCGGGAGCGTCGGGTGACCTGGTCCATGCGCAACGGAAAGCGCCGCGCCCCGCGCTAGACCTGCCGCAGAGGCACCGGGCAACCCCGGGGTCGTCTCGCACGTCGCTCGGACGTGAGCGGATGGCGGATCGCCGCGCTGGCGGCGTGTGTGTTGAGCGTGAGCGCCGCGTCATCCGCCGGGATACCGACGGCCGACCCGGGCGACGAGGCCGCGGCCATCGTCGGGCGCGGGCTCGGACCGAAGGGCGATCCCCTCCTCGGGTCCGAGACCGCATGCCTCGCGCTCAACCTCCGGGTGGATCGAACCCTGTCGCGCCGCATCCGTGAGGCCGGGCGGTTCGACCGACTCGGCGTGACCGAGCAGAAGGCTGCCCTGAGGCCGGTGTCGCACTGTGCTCCGGCCGCACTGGGCCGTGCGGTGGTACACGCGTTCATCGTCCTGTCCGACCACGAGTGGCCACTCTCCGCGTTGGCGCGGTCACAGTACGAATGCCTCGGGCGCGACCCCACGATGCCGGCGACTCTCGTGGCGACCCGTGCGGCGACCCGTGGGCACCGGCTCACCAGTGGCGAGATGGTGGCGTCGGCGACGGCCTTGTACCTGTGCGCGACCGACTACGTGACCAATGGCCCGTTGTCCCGGAGCCTCGGCATCACCGCGCGGCAGGCCGCGTGCCTGGCGCTGCAGGTGTCGGGATCCCGCAGTCTCATCGCCGAAGCGTCGGGAATCATGTTCGGGCAGAGCCGGTCGAAGAAGTCGGCGTCGTTGCGCCGGGTGATCTCGCGCTGCAAGGCCGTCGCGCCGGCTGTCGAGCTGCGCCGCTGACCTACATGTCGAGCGGTGGATAGAACGTGTCGGCGCCGACAGCCTCGACCTCGCTCAGCATGTCGCGTTCGTAGACCTGGCCCCACTCGGGATCGACGAGGCTCAACGCCTCGCGGTGGTAGCTCCAGTTCGTCGGATCGAGCCGGTGGGCCTCCTGGAAGTGCGGGACCGCGTCACGCGGGAACCCGGCCCGGTGCAGGTGCTGCGCGAGCTCGAAGTGCGCGGCCGCGAGCCCGAACTCGGGCGGGCGGGGACGAGAGCGTTCGATCACCTCGGCTTCCGACAACACGTATCGGCTGTCCTCACCGTTGGCCGCCCAGTCGCGCACGGCGGCCGCGTACCGATCGGTGTCGCTCATGTTGGCCGTCATCTGCTCGATGATCTTGCGCTGGCGTTCGGGCATCTGGGCGATCATCGACGACTGGTCCTCGTAGCCACCGCGCGCCTGCCGGGGTGCGAACGCGATCTCGGCCGGTCGCACGATGGTGCCGCCCTCGTCGATCCAGATCGCGAACGGCACGTTGATCATGCCGAACATCCCGACCAGCACGTGCGCGGGATCGACCAGCGACGGGTGCGTGGGGTGCGCGGCCTCGTGGAAGGGTCGTGCGGCTTCGACCTCGGTGTCGAGCGCGACGGTGACGATCTCGACGCCCAACGGCGACAGCTCTTCGTGCAGGGCCTGCCACCCGGGCAGGTCGAAGCGGCAGCCTCACCAGGACGCCCAGGCGACGAGCACGACCTTGCGGCCCCGCACCGTCGCCACGTCGAACGCGTTGCCGTCGAAGTCGGGAAGGACGAGGTCGGCCATGCGCACGCTGTCGAGCACCCGGCGATCGCCGGAGCGCGGCCCGAGTGCCCACAGGCCGTGCGCGTCGTCGTGGGCGATGGGCATGCCGAGGCGCTCGGCGACGACGGTGACGTCGAACCGTCCCTCGGCGTCGAGCTCGAGCAGCGGAAGCGGCACGCACACCTCGTCCTGGCAAGCGCCCTCGGGCTCGAGCTCCCAGCCGGTCATCTCTGCGAACTCCGCCGCGGTGAGATCGAGGCGATCGAGCGTCATACGGAAACGCTACCCCGGTCGCATACGACGTCGGCCGCCGTCGCGTGGAATGCTCGCCGTCCACGCGAGGGAGCAGCCTCGCCCAGCAGGAGGATGATCATGGACCTGAAGGGACTGCGCACCATCGCGGTCGGGGGCGCATCGGGGATGGCGAAGGCCACCGCCGAGCGCATCGTCGCCGGCGGCGGGACGGTCGCGATCCTCGATCGTCCGACCAGCGACGGCGCCAGCGTGGCGAGCGAGCTGGGCGGGTCGTTCTTCGCGTGCGACGTGACCGACTTCGACGGCACCGAGGCGGCGATGGCCGACGCCATCGCGGTCCTCGGCGGGCTGCACGCGGTGGTGAACACCGCCGGCGGCGGCGTGGCCGAGCGGACCGTGAGCCGCGACGGACCCCACTCGCTCGACACGTTCCGTCAGGTCATCGACCTCAACCTGATCGCCACGTTCAACATCGCCCGCCTGGCGGCCTGGGAGATGAGCACGAACGAGCCCAACGAGGACGGCGAGCGCGGCGTGATCATCAACACCGCGTCCATCGCCGCGTTCGAGGGCCAGATCGGCCAGGTCTCCTACACCGCGGCCAAGGCGGGCATCGCCGGCATGTCGCTCACCATGGCGCGTGACCTCGGTTCGCTCGGCATCCGCGTGAACACGATCGCACCCAGCCTGTTCGCGACCGGCCTCACCGCGGGGATCAGCGGCGAGTTCGAGGACAAGCTGACCGCCGACGCCGCGTTCCCGAAGCGCATGGGGCGACCCGACGAGTACGCGCGGTTGGCCGTCGCCATCATCGACAACCCGATGCTGAACGGCGGCACCCTGCGCCTCGACGGAGGCCAGCGCTTCGCGCCGAAGTGACCGGGCCACCCTCTCGGCGCGGTTGACAGAGTGGGCGCGTTAGGGTCGACACCAGACTCGCGGCGACGAGGAGGCCTCGCATGACCACGGACGGCGCAGTGGATCAGGCCGAGCTGGTGTTGCGCGGGATGGCGTCGGCCGTGCGGCACGACGGCAAGCTCACCGACACGCAGACGAGCCTCCTCACCGCGATCGGGAAGTACCTGTTGGGCGTCGACTCGTCGCCCGCGGGGCTCGAGCCGCTGGATCCCGGTGACCTCGCCGACGCGGTCACCGATCCGACTCTGCGTCGCCGCGCGGTGCACGGCATGGTGACGCTCGAGATCGTGATGGACCCGGTGCCGCCGGCGGTTGCCGACCAGGTGGAGCGGTACGCGTCGGCGCTCCAGGTCGACGACGCCATGCTCACCGTGGCGCGTGACTACTCCGAGCAGGCGATGGACCAGGCGATGCAGGACTACGCCCGCAACTCCTACCCCGCCCAGTACTACGCCGACCACGCCGCCGACCTGCCGGCCACCGCAACGACCTCGGGCACCGACGAGGCGCTCGCCGCCAAGTGGACCGCGCTCGAGTCGTGCCGCGGCGGCTCGTTGGGGCGGACGGTCTGGGACTTCTACCAGCAGCGCGGCTTCGCGTTCCCCGGCACCCCGGGTGCCGTACCCGCCCTGCTCGCGCAGCACGACTGGGTGCACTGCCTCGCTGACTACGGAACATCGGCCACCGGCGAGATCGAGGTGTTCAGCTTCATCGCATCGGCGATCCCCGACGCGAAGGGCTTCACGTACGCGGTCGTGATCATCGGCTTGTTCGAGACCGGCTACGTCGCCGCCGTGCCCGGCGTCGCCACCGCCCGACCCGGCCACCTCTCGGCGCCCGGAGGTGCGGTGCGGTTCACGGACGCCCTGCGGCGCGGACTCGGGATGCACCTCGACGTCATGGGCGCGGTCGACTGGTTCGACTACGCCGACGAGCCGATCGACGACGTGCGAACCAAGCTCGGCGTCCAGCCGAAGGGCGACGACACGGTCGCGGCCGGATCGCTCAGTGCGCTCGATCCGAACGCCGTCTTCGGCAAGTCCAACTGAACCGGCATGGACATCGACGAGTTCTACGAGCAGGATCCGCGGCGACAGGCCTCGGACGAGATCCAGTTCGGTCGGGAGTGGTACGAGCACGGCTTGCGCTACGAGGTGGCGTGGATCGCCGACACCGGCGAGGTGTACGTCATGGCGGAGCCGTCCGGCCGCGAGAAGGTCACGACCGAATCGGTGACGGTGGAGGTGGTGGCCGTCATCGACGGGCGGGACGCCGTCACCGCGGCACTGGACGGATGGCAACAGGCCATGGCGGAACCCGACAGCCTCGCGTGGGTGCGCGCTCGCGTCGCGCAGTGACCGACGAGGAGGCACGCGCGCGCATCGCCGCGGCCCGGGTCGGGCGACTTGCGACCGTCGACCGCGACGGCCGGCCCCACGTCGTACCGATCTGCTTCGCGGTCTCCGGTGATCGCGTCGTCTCGATCGTGGACGACAAGCCGAAACGCTCGCCGCAGTTGCGGCGTCTCGACAACGTGCGCGAGCACCCCGACGTCCAGCTCGTGGTCGACCACTACGACGACGACTGGTCGAAGTTGTGGTGGGTGCGCCTGTCCGGGCGTGGTCAGGTGATCGACGAGGGCTGGGTGCGCGAGCAGGCCATCCACCTGCTGGCCGACAAGTACCGGCAATACCGTGAGCTCCTCCCGTCCGGGCCCGTGCTGGTGATCGACGTCACCCGGATCACGAGTTGGGAAGGCGCCGCCTGATGTCGGAGACGTCGGTCGACCTGCTGGAAGCACTGCGCGCCGCGCTCGACGAGGTCGAACCGCTCATCGCCGGACGCATCGTCGACATCGAGATGGCTCGCCTGCGCGTGCTCGTCGACCCCACGGCCTTCGGGCCGGAGTTCGCGTCGCTCATCGAGGCCGCCGTCGCCGACACGGAGCCGAACCATCCCCTGACCGTGCGCGTCACCAAGGCCAAGGCCGGGGCCCGGATCGACGTCCTCGACGAGCGCGAGGGTGCAGCTGCGGACGGCGTGGTCGGCTCGATCACGTTGCCGCTGGCACCCGGCGGGTCGAACGCAGCCGACGCCTGACCGTCAGTCCGACTACTCCGACAACTGGGCCGGTGTGACGTGCGTGGCCAGCGTCCCGGATCCCGGTGCGGTGTCGGTCCACGCGTCGACGCCGAGCTCGATCGTCCCCAGCGCGGCAGTCGGATACCGGGGAGACGATCCGCACAGCAGCGCGGTGAACTCCTCCATCGTCGGGTTGTGCCCCACGAGCATCGCCGTGGCTGCGTCGTCCGGGAGACTGCGGGTGATCGCCAGGAGGTCGTCGGCGTCTGCCGTGTACATCAGATCGTCGTAGCGGACCGGGCTGTCCAGCGCGGCGACCACGGGTTCGGCGGTTGTCCGGGCCCGCACCGCCGTCGAGCACACGACGAGGTCGACGCGCCAGCCGGCGACGTGTCGGGCGATCAGCTGCCGTGCGCGCTTGCCGCGAGGGTTGAGCGGCCGGTCGTGATCGTCGAGCGCGCTGTTCGACCAGTCCGATTTCGCATGCCGAAGCAGGTGGAGTGTCTTCATGGCTCGACGACGAGAGTACCTGCGTTCCCTTGGCGTCACGTGTGGCGTCGAGGTGTGGCAGGGTCCGGTCATGCAGACGCTCCCTGTCGACGCCGCCGACCTGACCCCGAGCTGGATGTCCGACGCCCTGGGCACCGCGGTCACCGAGGTCGAGGTCCTCGACCACGCCTTCGCCACCAACCAGCGTGCCCGCGTCGGACTCACCTACGCCGCCGGTCCCGATGCCGGCCCGGCGACGCTGTTCGTCAAGCTCGCGCCACTCGATCCCGCGCACCGGCAGATGATCGGCGCGACCGGCATGGGCGAGCGCGAGGTGCAGTTCTACGCCGACGTCGCTCCGACCGTCGACCTGCTGGTGCCCCGCTGCGCGTACGGCGCGAGTGACGCCGATTGCTTCGTCCTGCTGCTCGAGGACCTCGCCGCGCGCGGCTGTGAGTTCTCCGACGGCGCGTGGGGCGTGTCCGCCAACGCGGCCGCGCACGCGCTGGAGCAGCTCGCCGGGTTCCACGCCCGCTTCGAGGATGCGTCCGAACGGGAGCGGGTGGCGCCGTGGTTGTCGACGCCGAGCCGGCGCATGAGCGAGGCGACCGCCGGGCTCATGCGCATGGTGCTCGACCAGCAGGCGGGCACGCTGACGTCGGACTACGCGGCGATCGGCGAGCTCTACGCCGTGCACCACGCGTGGTTCGACGAGATGTGGCACGCGGGCCCGGCGACGCTCGTGCACGGCGACACGCACATCGGCAACGTGTACCTCGACGACGGGCGGGTCGGCTTCATCGACTGGGGACTCTCACGGGTGAGCACGCACCTGCGCGACGTCAGCTACTTCCTCACCATGTCGGTCGACGTCGAGGAGCGCCGGCGTCACCAGCGCGACCTGTTGCAGGGCTACCTCGACGCGTTGCGCGCCGCGGGCGGCGTCGACATCGCCTTCGACGACGCCTGGACCGCGCACCGGCTGCAGGCCTCGTACACCGTCGTCGCCACGTTCCTCGCCTACATGCCCTCGTACGCGGCCAGCGACGGCGTGGGTCTCGGCAATGCGCTGCTGGCACGCAGCAACGCCGCGCTGGAGGACCTCGAGGTCGTCGAGGCGGTCCGCGCCGCCCTCCCTTCTTGAGCCAGCGTCTTGACACGTTAGATTCTCCTTACATATACTGAGGGCGTGCCACCTGCTGGAGCGCCCCCCATCACCGACGCCTTCGGCGCCATCGCCCACCCCGTGCGTCGCTCCCTGGTCACCGCGCTCGCCGGCGGCGACAAGCCCGTCAACGAGCTCGCCGCCACCGTGACCGTGAGCCGGCCCGCGGTCTCCCAGCATCTCGCGGTGCTGCGAGGGGTAGGACTCGTGAGCGAGCAGCGGCACGGTCGCGAGCGCCGCTACCACCTGCACCCCGAGCGCCTCGACGAGGTGCGGAAGTGGATGCACACGCTCGACCGGTTCTGGGACGACCGTCTCGACCGTCTCGGCCGCCACCTGGAGGAGAACCCGTGAGCCACCCCCTCGCCATCGAACACGAAGCCGTGTACCCGCACACCCTCGAACGGGTGTGGCGGGCGCTCGTCGATCCGACCGAGCTGGGCGAGTGGCTCATGCCGACGAATTTCGCCCCCGAGGTCGGCCGGACCTTCATGCTCGAGACCGGCGACGCCCACATCGGCACGATCGAGGGAGAGGTGCTGGAGATCGACGAACCCCGGTTGCTGCGCTGCCGGTGGACGGGCGTGTTCGGCGACACCGAGGTGACGTTCGAGCTCACCTCGGAGGCCGAGGGCACGCGTCTGCGCGTACGCCACGACGGCTGGAGCGACCCGCCCGCCGCCGAGCGCGCCGGGTTCGACGACGGCTGGAAGCAGAAGCTCGACCAGGACATCCCCCGGATCCTGGGTTCCGCCAACGGAAAGGACGTTTCGCGATGACCATGCAGACTCCCCCCATCGTGTCGGCCGAGGAATGGGACGCGGCCCGCGCCGAGATGCTCGTGAAGGAGAAGGAGCACGCCCATGCCCACGACGCGCTCGCAGCCGACCGGCGCCGGATGCCGTGGCTCGCGGTCGAGAAGGAGTACTCGTTCGAGGGTCCGAACGGCCCCGCGAGCCTGGTCGACCTGTTCGAGGGTCGCACGCAGCTGATCGTCTACCGCGCGTTCCTCGAGCCCGGTGTGCACGGCTGGCCCGACCACGCATGCGTCGGTTGCTCGATGGTCGCCGATCAGGTCGCGCCCGTCGCGCACCTCAACGAGCGCGACACCACGCTTGCGTTCGCGTCACGCGCACTGCAGCCCGACATCGAGCGCGTGAAGGCGCGCATGGGCTGGGAGATGCCCTGGTACACGATGCTCGACGACTTCGACAAGGACTTCGGCGTCGACGAGTGGCACGGCACGAACGCGTTCATCCGCGACGGCGACCAGGTGTACCGCACCTACTTCATCGACGCCCGCGGCGACGAGCAGATGGGCAACACCTGGAACTACCTCGACATCACCGCGCTCGGGCGCCAGGAGAAGTGGGAGGACTCGCCCGAGGGCTACCCGCAGGGCGAGCCGTACGGCTGGTGGATCTGGCACGACGAGCCCAGCCAGGGCGACGGCCAGCGCCCCGGCGCGGCGCAGCTGGAGATCGCCCAGGCCGCCGGGCACCGGGAAGCGGCGCCGTGACCCTCGCCCACATCGCCGGCGTCCCGGTGGAGGAGAGCCTGCTACCGCTGGTCACCATGCTGATGGTCTCCGGCGCCTGGCTCACCACGCGCATCCGACGACCGCGGGCGCGCCACGTCGAGCGAACCCGCGGTCGCTGAGCTCCCGCCGAGCACCTCGGCCGGTTGCGGCCCACGAGAGTGGTGCCAGCACCACCGGAGCGCCCGGGTCGCCACCATCGCCGCTGGTCCACGAATCTGCTTGGCTCTCACCGTGAGGTGCAGGCGACCGTGACCCGCGGAGAGCTCACGGCCGCCCGGATGTGCTCGTCGGCGCACCGCCGGCGGCACCGGCGCAGCCTGGTCGCAGCGACGCTGATCGTCGCGTTCAGCGGCGCGGTGTTCCTGACCACGGTCGCCGGTGCCCGTCGGAGTGACACGGCGTTCCAACGCATGCAGGTCGAGACGCGCGCCGCACAGCTCAGGGTCTTCGGGCCTGCGATCGACGACGCCACCTTCGACGAGCTCCGAGCCCTGCCCGGCGTGGCCGAGGTGGGCCGCGCGCACCAACTGGTCGCCAATGTCAACGGTGGGTTCCAGTCGTTCGGTGCCGTCGCCGACGATCGCGTGGGCCGAACCGTCGAGGTGCCGCGGCTGCTCGACGGGCGCCGGCCGCATCCCGACCGGACCGACGAGGTGGCGGTCCCCGAGACCCTCGCGGACACGATGCGCGTCGGAGTCGGCGACCATCTCGTCGTGTCCGGGTACTCGCCGGCTCAGGTCGCGGAGCTGATGAACAGCGGCGGCCAGCCGCCCAAGCCCGACGGCGCCGAAGTCCGCCTCCACGTGGTCGGCATCACCAGGGCTCCGAGCGACCTGTCGATCGAGGGCGACGCAGGTGGACTCCTCCTCGCGACGCCGGCGTTCCTCGAGCGCTACGGCGCCGAGATCGGGACGTTCGCACCGGTGGTGCTCTTCGTCCGGCTGTCCGACCCCGCCGCCGCACCGCGCGTCGTCGAGTTCCTCCGTCGGCACGCCGGGTCCGACAGCGTGGCGACCGGTGAGTTCCAGGTCCAGCCCTCGTCGGAATTCGAAGGCGGAGTCCAGCAGTCGATCGACGTGCTCACGACCGGCTTGCTCGTGTTCGCGGTGGTCGCCGGGCTCGCAGGCCTGGTCGTCGCCGCGATCGTGCTCCGCCGCGTCGCCGACGGGTTTGCTCGGGACGTCCCGCTGCTCCAGTCCCTCGGCGTGTCCCGGCGGATGCGCGTCGTCTCCGTCTCGCTCGCGGCGGTGCCCGTGGCCTTGGTCGGCGCGGTGTTGGCGGTGGTCGGCGCGTTCGCGCTCTCGCCGCTCATGCCGCTGGGCACCGCGCGCCGTGCGGAACCGGACCTCGGGTTCGATCTCGACGGCGTGGTGCTGGTGGGCGGCTTCGTCGCCGTCGTGCTCGTCACCGTCGGTCTCGGCGTGTGGGCGGCGCACCGCGTGGTCGCCCTGACCGCAGCGGCACCGACGAGCCGGCGTCGCCCGTCGGCGCTCGCCCGGCGAGCGATGGCCGCGGGTCTGCCATCGCCGGCGACGGTCGGGATCGCGATGACCCTCGAGCCCGGCGGGCCACAACGCAGTGCACCCACACGCACCGGGGGCGTCGCCGCGGTCGTCGCAGTGCTCGGTGTCGTCGCCGCGGTGGTGTTCGCGACGAGCCTCGACGCCTTGCCGGGCACGCCCCGCGCGTACGGCACCAACTGGGATGCCGAAGCCGGCATCGGCGATCAGGCCTTGCGACGTGACGCCGGTCCCTGCACCCGGTTGCCGACCGCGATCGCCGACGACCCCGCGGTTGCCGGGGTCTCGGAGGTGTGCTCGGGCACCGGCGAAGTGAACGGTCGCGGCATCACGGTCTTCGGCTTCGCGCGGGTCAGTGGTGACGTCGGTCCGACCGTGCTCGACGGCCGCGCGCCGCGAGCTCGCGACGAGGTCGCCCTCGGCAGCGACACACTCGACGAGATCCACCGTTCGACTGGCGACACCGTCCGCATCGCGTCGCCGGAGGGGACACACACGTACACCGTCGTCGGGCGCATCATCCTCCCCGTGCTCTCGGGAACGAGCGACAACCAGGCAATCGCCGAGGGTGCCGCGGTCACGGGGCCCGCGTTCGCCCGGATCAGCAGCGATGACGCGTCGACACCGGCGGTGCTGATCCGGTGGCGGGCCGGTGCAGACCTGCAGGCCGCGCGTCGACGGCTGGCGAGCCTCCCGGAGGGCGTGCGGCTCTTCCCGAGCCGCCGCGTCCCCCTCGAGGTCGACCGACTCGAGCAGGTCGACGCGTTGCCCTGGGTACTCGCCGCGCTCCTGGCGATCATCGGCTGTCTGGGGCTCGCGTACGCGCTCGGCGACCACGGTGCGCGCCGGCGCACGCGAGCTTGCGACGCTCAAGACGCTCGGGTTCCGCCGCGGTCAGGTCGTGTCCACGGTCGCGGTGCAGGCCACATTGCTCGCCGGGCTCGGTGTCCTGGTCGGTGTGCCGCTGGGCGTGCTCGTCGGCCGGCTCGTCTGGCAGCGTGTCGCCGACCAGGCGGGCATGGTGGGGGCGACGACGGTCTCGGTCCTCGCCGTGGCCGGCATCGCCATCGCCACGGTGGTCGTCGCCAACCTGGTGGCGGGGATACCCGCGCGTCATGCGGCGCGGCTGCGGCCGGCGGTCGTGCTCCGGAGCGAGTAGCCAGGGATCGCTCCGGCGTCGCTGCGATCACGGACTGACACCGAGGTCGCCACGGCCGTGCGCCAGCGATGCAGACTGGGCCGTGGTCACGCGCCCGGCGCATCGACAGGGGGAACGAATGGTTGAAGAGCTCCGCTTCGACGGCGAGGTGGCGATCGTCACCGGAGCCGGTAACGGGCTCGGTCGCGGCTACGCCTTGGAGCTCGCAACCCGTGGCGCCGCGGTCGTGTGCAACGACGTCGACGAGGCGGCTTCCATACGAACGGTGGACGAGGTCACGAGCAACGGCGGTCGGGCAGTGGCCGAGACCAGCTCCGTCGCCAGTGCCGACGGTGGCGCGGCGATCGTCCAGACCGCGATCGATACGTTCGGCTCGGTGGAGATTGTCGTCAACAACGCCGGACAGCTCCGACCGGCTCCGTTCGAGGACATGACCGCCGCGAGCTTCGAAGAGGTCATCGCCACGCACCTGCTCGGCGCGTTCTACGTGACCCAGCCCGCGTTCCGGTTCATGAAGGAGGCCGGCTACGGACGAATCCTGTTCACGTCGTCGAGCAGCGGGATCTACGGCTCCCCGTGGGCGGCGAACTATGCCTCGGCGAAGACCGGAATGCTCGGGCTCTGCAACGTTGTGTCGTTGGAGGGTGCGGCCCACGGGATCAGGTCGAACGTCGTGATGCCACAGGCCCTGGACACCGCGATCGGCTCGGAACGGGTCCAGCCCTATCCGGACGAGTACCTCCAGGAGATGCTGCACGCCTTCAAGCCGTTCGCGCGTCACACGACGGTCGACAACGTCACTCCCCTGGTCGTCTGCCTCGCGCATCGATCGTGCGACTTCACGCAGCAGATCTACTCCGTGGGCTGTGGTCACGTGGGCCGGGTCTTCGTCGGCGTGGCTCCGGGCTGGTTCGCACCCGACCTCACGCTCCCTCGTTCGGAGGAGGTCATCGACCACCTCGCGGAGGCGTCCGACCTGACCGGTTTCGCGATCATGCAGTCCGCAACGGAGGAGCTCAGGTTCATGGCCGAGCAAATCGAGGGAGCACGCGCGTGAGCGGAACGGAACCCTTCACCATCGAGTGGTCGGACCACGCGATCGCCGAGCTGCGCGAACGCCTCGCGCGAACGCGGTGGCCCGAAGCCGAGACCGTCGACGACTGGTCACAGGGAGTTCCCCTCTCCTACCAGCGTGAGGTGTGCGAATACTGGGCCGATGACTACGACTTCGCCGCTGCGCAGGCGCGCCTCAACCGGTTCCCGCAGTATCGCCAGGACGTCGACGGTCTCGGCATCCACTTCCTGCACCAACCGTCGCGCCACGACGACGCCATGCCCCTCGTCCTGACCCACGGCTGGCCGGGGACGTTCGTGGAGTTCCTCGACGTGGTGGATGCCCTGACGGAACCCGACGACCCGGCCGACGCCTTCCACGTCGTGGTGCCGTCGCTGCCCGGGTACGCGTACAGCGACAAGCCGACCGCGCCCGGGTGGGACGTCCCTCGTGTCGCGGCGGCGTGGGACGCGCTCATGCGCGAGCTCGGGTACGAGCGCTACGGCGCGCAAGGAGGTGACTGGGGCGCGATGGTGACCACGAGCATCGGCCAGCAGTGCGCCGCGAGCGTCACCGGCATCCACGTGAACATGCCTCTCGTGAACCTCGGCGAGTGCGACATGACCGAGCTCACCGAACAGGAGAACACCGCGCTCGCGCGGGTCGGCGAGCACGCGGCGTGGGGCATGGGCTATTCGGCCGAGCAGTCCACCAGGCCGCAGACGCTCGGCTACGGGCTCACCGACTCCCCCGCCGGACAGTGCGCGTGGATCCTGGAGAAGTTCTGGGCGTGGACCGACAACGACGGACATCCCGAGCAGGCGCTCAGCAAGGCGCAGATGCTCGACGACATCTCGCTCTACTGGTTCACTTCCACCGCCTCGTCGTCGGCGCGCCTCTACTGGGAGAGCTTCAAGACGGTCGATATGGAAGCCGTCACGTGCCCGTCGGGCGTCTCGTCGTTCCCGAAGGAGATTCTCGGCGTGTCGGAACGCTGGGCCCGCACCCGCTTCACCGATCTGCGCTGGTACGGCGCCCCCGAGCGCGGTGGACACTTCGCCGCGTTCGAACAGCCCGAGATCTTCGTGGGCGAGGTGCGCGGGTTCTTCCGCACCGTGCGTTGACGCAGCGACTTCATGCGGAGCTGTTTGCGTGATCAGCAGCAGACCGAGCGGCCTCGGGCGTCCTACGCGTCGAGGTCCCATCTGTACAAGACGAGAATGTTGCGGTTGCTGTACCCGAACTCGATGACGCGATGACCGTCGACCAGATGGCCCCCGACGCCATTGCTCCCGCCGGCGGGGACATACGGACCGCCGATCGACGGATCCACCTCCCGATTGGTGGTGACGAGACAGATCGGTGAGGCAATTCTGGCGCGCTGACCTACTCGAGGTATGCGCTCCCGGTCGACGTCCGTCGGCCCGACGCGCGAACGTGTGCAGGACAAGGTTGCGTCGTCGTGGAAGGAACGCGCTCGATGGACGACAAGCCCCTAGCCGGTCAGGCTGCGTTGATCACCGGAGGCGGTGGCGGGATCGGCCGGGCGTCCGCCTCCTGGCTCGCGCGCGACGGCGCGGCCGTCGTGATCATGGGGCGTACCGAGGCCACACTGCTCGACGCGAAACGCTCGATCCACACGTTCGCCGGCGACGACGCGACCGTGGAGGTCGTCACCGGCGACGCACTCGACGAGACGCAAGTACGTCACGCGTTCCAGCGGGCGGCCGGCCTCACGGACCGGCTCGGGATCGCAGTGAGTGTCGTGGGCGGCGGCACGATGAAGCCGCTCCTGATGTTCGAGCCGCAGGACGTGATGGACGACTTGCAGCGCAACATCCTCTCGGCGTTCCTCCTGATCCGCAACGCCACTCCGTTGATGGCCGACGGCGGCGGCGGCTCCATCGTGTGCATCTCGTCCGACGCCGCGACGATCCCGTGGCCGTTCCTCACGCTGTACAACACAGCCAAGGCGGGCGTGGAGGGGCTCGTACGCGGCGCGGCACTCGAACTTGCACCCCTCGGGATACGCGTGAACGCGGTACGACCCGGTCTCGTGAAGACGGAAGCGACGAAGGACGGCCTGTTCGCGAACGAGCCGGTGATGCGGAGGTTCCTCGCCGAGAAGCCACTCGGGCGCACCGGCGTGCCCGACGACATCGCCGCCGGCGTGCGTTACCTCGCCGGCCCGGAGGCGGCCTGGGTCACCGGCCAGAGCATCGGCATCGAGGGCGGCAACGAGCTCACCAAGGCGCCGTACCTCGAGGAGCTCGTCCGCAAGCGCTTCGGCGACGCCGCGATCGACGCCGCACTCGCGGGGCGCGTCGCCGCGCCCTGAGAACGAGGTTCGAGCACCCCCACGCCACGCCCTGGACGGGCCTGCGTGCCCACGCGGTCTCCTTCGTCGGAACGGCCCCGCTGGCCGCCTTCATGGGGTGGACGGAGCCGAAGCGTGGTTCTCGACACGCGTCACGACTCTCGCGCTGGTTTGGCGCGGCAGTGCGGAAGTTCTGGCGCCGGTCAGGATGAACCAAGCACGCGCCAAACGCCGATTGACTCGACGCGACCCCGGTCTTAGCGTCACCGAGTCACAGCACAACCTGAAACGGGAGGGATCACCGTGGCGTACGCGATCGTGCATCATTTTCCAGGTGGGACGAAAGAGAACTACGAAGCGTCAATCGCAGCGGTGCACCCGAGTGACGGCAGCCTCCCCGACGGACAGGTGTTCCACGCTGCCGGTACTTCAGCAGGTGGCTGGACAATCATGGCGGTGCACGATTCCAAAGAAAGTTGGGAGCGGTTCCGCGACGAAATCCTGATGCCACGGATGCAGGAGGGCATTGAAGGCGGGTTCCCCACTCCGCCCGAAGAGATCGCCATCGATGTCTACAAGGTCATGCCATAGCCCGACGTCGCAGTTATGGCGCGCGCCGGATGGACTGCCCAGCGACACGCCGCGTCGCCACCGCGAGCCGCCTCGTCACGGTGACCTACGAGGCGATGAAGGAAGCCTGGAAATGGCGCTACAGGTGTTGCGAACGCGGGTCGATGGGTTTGCACGCAGCGCGACAGGCAGGGGAACCGGTCGGCTTCGGCTCGGCCGGTACGCCCGTGCACCACAAAGACGAAGAGGCCCCTGCTGCTTGGGGCAAGGGGGCCTCTTCGTCCGTGGTCTCCCGCGAGGGCCAGCCCACGCCCCAATTCCGGAGTGTGGGTCGTACCCGCAGGATTCCGCAGCGCTTCTTACGTCGTCACACTGGGCCCAAACTCAAGCCCTTCCTTGGTCTGGCTCGCGCTCGCTCGGTTGTGCCGGGAGCCGCAGGCTTCAGCGGTGCGAGTGGCGATCGCGGCAAGCAGGTAGCCGCCGACTACATCCAGGGCCTCCTGTGATTGGAGACCTGGATGGACGAACGCGACCAGCAACGAAAGATCCGTCATCGCTTGGCAGTGCTTCGGCACGCCGAGGAGATCAGCGGGAGCGTGGCGACAACCTGCCGGTACTACGGAGTAGCAGAATCGCTTGCGGATGCTCGGCGCGCGGGTTCCGGTAGTCGATCGCCTGTCTCAGGCGCTCACCTGTCATCGAGGTGTGCCCAGCTCTGGCCGTTTGCGATTCGACTGACTTGTGCCTGGGAGATGTCGAACGCTTCGGCGATGGCGCGCTGGTTCCGGTGGTGTGGACGTCGGAGTTCGTCGATGATCGCTTCGACTTGTGCGGCGGTGAGCTTGGCGTTTGGGTTCGCGTAGTTATGGTCGGCGTGAGGGTCGCGGAGGTCTGCGACGACGTGAGACAAGGGGACCTTGGGTGCGGCTTTCCGAGTAGAGGTGCTCCGGATTGACGCATAACAGCAGTCCGCAACGGTGGAGGACGGTGGATCCTTCGGCGATTGGTCCGAAGCTCAGTTCGTAGGAGAAGCGGTGCGCGATGACCCAGCCCTCGGCGTTCGCGATGGGAAGGAAGCCGTAGCCGGCGATGTGACGCGCGCCGTTCCATTCCCAGCATTCGGCTTCTGATCGGCGGTCGACCGATGCCCAGAACGTATTGATGATTGCTGGGTCAGGCTGCATGGAGGCTGTTGCGATGTGTGTGTTCGTGGGCGTGCGCGATGGCGAGGTCGAGGTTGTCGAAGAGGTGGTGGTGGTGGGCGAGGCGGTCGAGAACGCCGACCGCTTTGAGTACGCGTAGGTGTTCGGGTCGTGGACCTTTGATGAGCACCGTGATGTGGCGTGCTTCGAGTTGGCTCACGATCTCGCCGAGTGCTTGTGCGCCGGTCGCGTCGAGGACTTGCAGTTCGGGGAGGCGCAGGATCACGACTTGGATGCCTTCGACTGCGGTGAGTTCCGCGAGGAAGCGTTGGGCGGCGCCGAAGAACAAGGCGCCGTCGAGCCGGTAGGTGAGGATGTGTTCGCCGAGCAGCGTGTCTTCCTCGGTGCGGGTGACGCCATCGGCCCGGTCAGCGACCGGTTCGGCGATGGCGCTGGCGTTGCGTGCGACGGCTCGGAGCGCGAGCAGCGCAGCGACCGCGATGCCGATCTCGACCGCGACGATGAGGTCGAACGCGACGGTGGCTGCCGCGGTGAGGACGAGTACTGCGGCGTCGCCGCGTGTCGAGCGGAGGACCATGCGGACGCCGTGGAGGTCGACCATGCGTACTGCGGTCACCATGAGCACGCCGGCGAGCGCAGCGAGTGGGATGTGCGCCACCAGCGCGCCGCCGAGGTACGCGACCGCGAGGAGAAGCAACGCGTGGGTGATGGCAGCAAGGCGGGTGCGGCCCCCAGAACGCACGTTCACCGCGGTGCGGGCAATGGCGCCGGTGGCAGGCATCCCACCGAAGAGGGGTGCGATCAGGTTCGCGAGGCCTTGGCCGAACAGTTCGCGGTCGGGGTTGTGGGCTTCGGTGTCGCTCATGCCGTCGGCGACCTTGGCGGAGAGCAGGCTCTCGAGGCCGGCGAGGAGCGCGATCGCGAATGCAGCTGACACCAGCTCGCCCAGTTGGAGTCCACCAAGGTTGGGAAGCGCAGGCGCGGGAAGGCCGGCGGGCAGTTCGCCGATGCGTGGTGCGGTCATGCCAGTGAGTCCGGCGAGGATTGACGCGACAACGACCGCGAGGAGCGATCCCGGGATGGCGCGATGCAGGCGAGCCGAGCCGAACATGATGACGGCCACGAGCCCGACGAGCAGCAGCGAGGACCCGTTGCCCTCGCCGCGGAGCGCCTCGCCGATCGCGCGCACCGCGATCGCCGCGGTGTTCTCACCGGCAGGTTTGGGGACGCCGAGCGCGGTCGGAACCTGTTGGAGGAAGATGATGATCGCGATACCGATGGTGAAGCCCTCGACCACCGGCCAGGGGATATAGGCAAGGAAGCGGCCGATGCCCAAAAACGCGGCGGCGACCACCATCACACCCGCGAGGATCCCGACGACCGCGACCGCGCCCGCACCGAAGCGCGCCACCACGGGAACCAGGACGACGGTCATCGCGCCGGTCGGTCCCGACACCTGCACGTTGGAACCGCCGAACACGGCGGCGACCAACCCGGCGACGATCGCGGTCACCAGCCCGGCTTGGGCGCCGAGACCGGTCGCGATCCCGAATCCGAGCGCGAGTGGCAACGCGACGACACCAACGGTGACGCCGGCGACGACGTCACCACGCCACGAGTCGCGCACTCCCGCATAGTCGGCGCGGCGCGGGAGCATCGCCCCAATCCGGCAGGCGACGACATGAGCAGCGGCGGCCACCCTCCCCCCAGGGTGGCCGCCGTCCCGGCTCGGAGGAGCCGGTGCGTCGAGCGCTTCGCTCACGAAGCTCCGGCGGCCTTCAGGCCGGCCAGGAGCTCGGTGGATTCGCTCAACGACACGAACAAGAACTGCTTCGCCACCGCGAGAAGCTCCGCAAGCTCGGGCGCGCGCAGCGAATAGAACACCGTCGCGCCTTCCTTGCGGGTGGTCACGAGCCCGAGCGCGGCGCAAGACCGCAAGTTGCTGCGAGAGATGCGACGATTCGATGCCGACGAGCGGCTGCATCGCTCCCACCGAGTACTCGCCGTCGGACAGAACCTCCAGCACGCGGATTCGCGCTGGGTGCGCGAGCGCCCGGAACAGTTCGGCTTTGGCCTCGGGGATGGGACGACTGAGAGCAGCTTCAAGCGTACGGTTCGGCACCTTGCTAACCTTAGTATCTACACATCTGAGACTTCCATCAGATCCTGCAGACCGGCTCGGGTCTGAATACCGAGTCTGTCGCTCTGACTGATCTCGGAACTCAGCCGGCAAGTATCTGCTCACGCAGGATGTCGGCATGACCGCAGTGGTGCGCAAGTTCGCGTAGGACCTGCAGGTACACCCAGTGCAACGTACGGGGTCCGGTTCGATGGCCCGTCACTACGTCGTCCAGCGAGAGGTCGGCCACGGCCGCCCGGGCCGTCGCGCAGGCCTGCCTGTGGGCTGCCGTGACGCTGGCAATGGTGTCGTCGGCGGCCAGTTCGAAAGAGTCCGCTGGACTCTGCACCAGACCGAGTTCCAGACGAGGCGTACCGCCGATGCATTCCTCGAACCACACGCGCTGCATCCACGTGACGTGCTTGAGTAGCCCGAGCAGCGTCGTGGCTGAGGGGACGAGCCTTTCGTGGGCCTGCTCCTCGTTGATGCCTCCGAGCGTCGTCTCGAGGGCGCTCCGGTACTCCTCGACGAACGCGTCGAGCTGGGTGCGCTCGTCGCTCAGCAGCACATCGAACGCGCCCATCAGATTCTCCCATCACGTTCGCGTGGTGACGCAGACATCCGATCGATGCCCTGCACCATCATCCACGCAGAATGCCGGTCCGACATACCAGTGCGGCAGTGCTGGCGTGCAGTGTCCTGTTGACTCAGGACCGACGCCGCGCTACACCCGCTGACAGAGAGAGTCAACGGAAGGGGGTAGCGGCATGAAGTTCGTTATCACGTACACGTTCCGTGACGGCGGCTCACTCGCCGAGCGGGAAGCCGCCGAGAAGCGCGGGTTGCAGCTCCTTGGCAAGTGGCAGCCAGGTATCGAGTTCAGCGAATGGGTCGATCGGCTCGACGGCCAAGGCGGTTTCGTCGTCTGCGAATCCGACGACCCCGCCACGATCATGAAGGACATCGCCGTCTGGGCACCGATGTTCAATTTTGAGCTGTTCCCGGTCCTCGACGTGCTTGAGGCAACGCCGCTGCAGCAGGAGGCGATGGAGTTCCGCGACTCGATTTCGTAGTAGCAGCGCGTGAGCGGTTGCTTGACCGGACACGCCGCCACAGATCTGGTGCTTGCGCCCCGACTGAGCCACCGTGATGACTACCGCGGTGGGCACGTCCCGAAGGCGCGCGGAAGTCAACGTGGAGCGGCGTCAGAAACGGCGACGAGTCGGCGCCGTCGTACACCGTGGAGATCTAGGAATCCGTCGTCGTTCGTGACGGCCCAGACGCACGACGGTTCGAACTCGCCACCTCACCGCTGGCTCCTAGAACAGTCGACGACAAGACGCCAGCGAGGCCTGCCAGGCAGACCAGCAGGATGCCGAGACGGCCGCGCTCACTCATCGACGTAGCGCTCGGTCCGGGGTCCACGCGATCAGTGACATCGATCTCGTCGTGACCGACCCTGGATTAGCAAGCTCGACGCGTGCTTGTCGACGCAAGATGAGATCGACGTCGAGCGGTTCCGGCACAAACGCGCCTTTCGGCTCGATGGAGTCATGGTGGAACTGCACCTCGTCCGGCGAATCGAGCAGTACCGCCGAGCGGCAGTCATGCGCTCGGCCGGGAGGGTTTGCCGACTGTTTAGGCTGAGGGCTACGGATCATCTTGGAAGGAGGCGCTGCGATGTCGACCGATGGTGTGACCGTGGACGCGGATGCTCTCCGAGAACAGGTCAGAGAGAAGTACCGGGACGTTGCCACCCACCCGGACGGCGAGTTCCACTTCCACACCGGGCGGAGTTTGGCGGCACGGTGTAGCTATGACGCCGCGCTCGTCGATGCGCTTCCCGATGTGGCGGTGGAGTCATTCGCAGGCGTCGCGTCTCCTTTCGCGCTGCGAACGATCACACGGGGCGAGCGCGTCGTGGACGTGGGCTCGGGCGCAGGGATGGACAGCTTTCTCGCCGCCCGGAGCGTGGGCCCCGAAGGCATGGTGATCGGTGTCGAGATGACCCCCGAGATGCTGGCGCGGGCGCAAGAAGTGGCTCAGCAGATGGGTTTGACGAATGTGGAGTTCCGTCCGGGCGTCGCGGAGGAACTTCCCGTTGACGATGCCTGGGCTGACACCGTGATCGCGAACGGTGTGCTGAACCTGGTGACGGACAAGCAGCGCGCGTTCGCCGAGGTTTGGCGGGTGTTGCGACCCGGTGGGGTGCTGCAGTTCGCCGACATCGCGACCGGCGTTCCGGTGTCCGAGGAGGCGCTCAACGACATCGACCTCTGGGCTGCCTGAATCGCAGGCGGGCTGCCCTGTGAGGGTTGGCAGAAGATGATGACGGAGATCGGGTTCGTTGGCATCGAGATCGGCGAGCGTGTCGATACCTTCGGCGGCGCGAGCGGCGAAGCGAATGCCCGAGAGTTCGAGGTCTACGGCTATCCGTTCCTCGCGCGCAAGCCGTCGTGAGCATTCACGACTTGCGGGCGACGACCTCCTCGATCACGCCGAGACGGAATCGGTCGATGTGCTCGATTGTGAACCCGAGTGCTTCGAGGTAGTCGAGCGGGTCTCGCAAGAGTGAGAAGCGCGCTCGAGCGGTCAACGGTGCAAGTGCTCGCTCGAACCACCGCACGGGAGCGATAGGACTGCGGGCAAAGTCGAGGATCAACAGGCGACCGCCAGAACAAAGGACTCGCCGCATCTCAGTCGCCGCTAGTCGAGGGTCGGGGACCGTCGACAGAAGTAGCGTCGCAGTGACCGTCTCGAACTGCTCGTCAGCGAAGTTCAGACGTTGGGCATCCCCGACTGCCAGATTCGCGTCAAGGCTGAGTGCGTTCGCTCGGCGCTCGGCGTAGGCCAGCATCTCTGGGCTCAGGTCGACGCCGGTGAGCGTCACATCGGGCGGGTAGTGGTGAAGGTTCGCGCCGGTCCCGACCGCGACTTCTAACGTCCGACCCCGCGCCCGCGAGCACATTCGGCTTCTGCCCCGGCCAAGCATGAAGCGATCGAAGCCGACCATCCAAGAGTCGTACGAACGCGCGACCTCGTCGTAATACTCACGAACTAGGACCGTCTGCTCGCTCTGGCTAAGGGCGTGTCCCACGAACGCATCTTGCCCGGTTCGGCGCGCCAGCGGGGCAGCTATGCGCTCGCCGTGGCGACAACTGCATTCGCGAAGCGTGCGAGGTACAGCGGCCATCCGGCGTTGCCCTCGACTCCAGCCCGGACGCCTTCCCAGCCATCTCCGTGGCGGTCGAGGTGGCGGTGCTCGAGCTCGACACGCGTGCGGTCGTCGTATTCGGCGATGAATCGGATTTCGACCTCACTCGCGTGCGAGGGATCGGTCTCGATCTGCCAGTACGGGCTGATATCCCAGGTGAAGACGATCCGCTCCGGTGGTTCGTAGGCGAGCACGCGAGCCCATTGGCACTCGCTGCCGTCAATGCCGCGGCCATAGACACGTCCGCCCGCCTGTGGCTCGAAGACGGCTTCGGCGATGTCGACGCCGAGCATGCTGTGCTCACGCGGCTTGATCTTGTCGAACTGCTCCGTGAACAGCTTGAATGCTCGATCTTGCGCGGCGTCAACGACGACTTCGCTTTGGACCACGGTCGGGTCGGTTTCGGTGGTCATTCGTCCTCCTGGTTTGCCTGATCGACGAGCACCTTGAAGTTGGTCAAGGTGTCGTTCCAGAACAGTTCGAGTTGCACTCGAAGCTCAGCGAGCCCGTCGCGTCGCACCGCGTAGATGCGACGGTTCCCGTCGCGTTGGTCGCTGACCAGCCCCGCGTCCTTGAGGATGCGGAGATGCTGGGAAACCGCAGGGCGGCTGACAGGCAGCTCGCGAACAATCTCGCCCACCGGCCGCGGCCGCTGCGCCACACGGGCGAAGACCGCACGTCGGGTCGGATCACCGAGCGCCGCCCACGGATCCGCAACTGCGTTAGTAACCACTAACGGTAGCTACCACCTACACACTTCATGTCAAGGGTCGAGCGCCGTCGGGCGCCGCAATCGACGCGATCGTGGGATTCAGCCGCCGGAGATCTCCGGCGTCTCGAGGACGCCCGTGCGAACGAACTCGGCGATCTCCGCATCGTCCAGCCCGAGGAGAACGGTGGCGATCTCGCAAGTGTGCTCCCCCTGCCGGGGCGCGGGCGCTGGTGGCGACGCGACGAGGTGCTGGGCCTGGAAGCAGGAGCCCTCGACGAACAGCGGATCCCAGCCCGGTTGTTCGACCACCTGCACGAAGTCGCGATCGCGCAGATGAGGATCCACCAACAGGTCGAAGGGGGTGGCAACCATCGCGGCCGCGACACCCACCGACTGCAGGCGGGACATCGCGTCGGATGCGTTCACCGTGCTCGTCCATGTCGCGACCAGATCATCGAGAGCGTCCGCGTTCCGCAGGCGGTCCGTCGCCGTACGAAACCGTTCGTCATCACCCCAGGCCGGTGCACCGGCAACCTGCACGAGCGCGCGCCAGTCGACTTCGTCGCGAACTGCGATGACGCACCACCGATCGTCGCTGCAGGGATAGACGCCACACGGCCGACCTTCCTCGACCCGATTGCCCCGGGTGTCGACCGACCCGGGCTCCATGCTCTCCTGCAGGACGAGTTCGGCGAGGTGGTTCACGACCGCGTCAGCCTGCGCCACCCGGATGTGGCGACTTCCTCCCGCGCCGAGGCATGCGAGCGTCGCCAGTGCACACAGACGAGCCGTGAACTGGTCGGGAAAGAAGATCGGGTTCTCGGCGAAGTCGGCTGCGGTCTCGGGATAGCGCCACAGCCACGTCTGTCCACCGATGCTCCGCGCGTGGGATCCGAAACCTCGCCAATCGCTCCACGGCCCGGTTCCGCCGAAGAGCTGCGTGCTCACGACGACGACCTCCGGATTGGCACGCCGCAGCGCGCCGATTCCGAGCCCGAGCTTCTCGAGGGCACCCGGTCCGAGGTTCTCGATCACCACGTCGCTGTGCTCGACGAGCCCGAGTGCGAGACGATGGCCGGCTTCGGATGCCAGGTCGACGCCGAAGCTCCGCTTGCCACGGTTGATGCTGACGAACTGCGACGACATGTTGGCGGCCCCGCCGAACACTCGGCTCTGATCGGGAAAGGCTCGACTCTCGATGCGGATCACGTCGGCGCCGTGGTCGCGGAGCAACTTGCCGGTCTCCGGCCCCGCCATCAGCTGCGTGAACTCCAGGACGCGCAGACCACGTCAGCGGCAGTGGGCCCGTACTCGGTGCGCGCGCTCGAGTTCCCAGCGGGCGCGCGGAACGGTGAGCGGCCTGCGCGAGTGCCTCGCGGACCACTTCGGTGTCGGCCCCGGCGTCGGGTGCCGGCGTGCGGAACCCGACGCGTCGACCATCGAGCTCCCAGTAGCCCGACGGGACGACTCCCCGGCGGCCGTCAACCGCCGTCTCGACGAACATGCCCCGCCGGCGCAGGGATTCACTGGCGAGCAGCTGTCCGGGCGACATCACCGGTGTCACCGGTACTCCGCGACGCTGTGCCTCTTCGCAGATCTCCTCGGTGGTGGTGTCCGCGAAGAACGGCCCATAGACCGAAGCCATGACGTCGGGGTGCAGCAGCCGGCCGCCGTAGGTCTCGAGATCGTCGTCGTGCAGCACGTCGGGATCGCCGACCCAGTCCCGCAAGGCGATCCACTGGCGGTGGCTCACGACGAGCGGTCGCACGAGCCCGTCGCGGGTGCGAAAGGCGGGATGGCCCGGGGTGTCCTCCTGCGTGTTGCCGCGAACGCACGCGCCCGGAAGCGCGGTGTCGGTCGTCTGGATGAACGCTTCGTGGATCGACAGCTCGATGTGGTCGCCCGCGCCGACGACCTGCCGATTCCAGAGCGCTACCAGCGCGAGATAGGCGCCCATGGCGGCAGCGACTTCGAACGCAGGTTGCCCCGGTGGGAGCAGTGGCGCGCGACCGGGAAGCCGACACATCGAGAGCTGCCCCGACAACGAGTACACGACCTCGTGGCTTCCCCGGAAGGCCGCATAGGCGCCGGACGCGCCCGAATGCACTCGACGACACGACGACGAGCTGCGGATGATCGCGACGGACCGAGGCGACATCGACGTCATCGCTTCCCGAGTCGAACCAGATGTCGGCGTGCGTGAGCAGCTGCTCGAGCTCACGCACGCTTTCGCAGATGATCGAGCGCTTGTTGGCGTGTCGCGTGGCCCACAACGGAGTGATCGGAGCCGCATTCCGTTCGACGCGAATGACCTCGGCGCCCAGATCCGCGAGCAGTCGCCCGCTGCTCCATGAGGACGAGTCGGTGGTGTCGACGACGCGCAGCCCCGTCAGCGGGAGCCAGTCGTCGGTGTCACCTCGCATGCGAACCGTCTGCTGCTCAGCCGTTGAGACTGGCCTCGATCAGCTTGCCCTTGATCGGGTTCTTGTTCGGGTAGAGGACGAACTTGCCGTCCTTGATCTGGACGTACCAGCTGCACGCGGTCTTCGGCTGCTTGCCGAAGCCCGCGCGCTGACGTCGACGGGCTGGCAGCCGAGGCCGGCCGCGTCCCACGTCCCGAGACCCTTCGTTGCGGTGATGAAGCCCTCGCGTGTCAGGTCCTTCCCCGCCGCCTGCAGGCCCTTGATCATGAGATCGGCGGTGAGGTACCCGGTGTACACGCCGAAGTCGGGCACACCTCGGTAGCTCGTGTACTTCGTGAGGTCGGCCTGGAACTTCTTCGTCGCCGCGGTCTTCAGCTCGACCGGTGCCCAGACCTGCCCGAACACGCACCTCGGGGCCGATCGACTGCGACGCCGGCTCGTCGAGCAGGGCCTGCCCGTATCCGGTGGCGAGCACGGCCAGCTTGAACTGCAGGTTGTTCTGCGCGGCGTTCTGGATGATGGCGAGGTTGAGCGAGAGCACGAGTGGGAGGTACGTGGCGTCGACGCCGGCGTTCTTCATGCCGAGCACCAGCGGACCGACATCGGTCGTACCGAACTCGACGGTCGTGTTCGTGTACGCGGCGTTGAGTCCGGCAGCGGGTACGGCGTATTTCTGCAGGTTCTTGGCCGCTGCGGTGGACGACGCCGACGAGCCGTACGACACCGCGCCCGACCTTCGTCGCGCCCGCCTTCTTCATCAGCTGGACGAAGCCCGGCGTGTACTGGGCGCCGTAGACCGGCGAGATGTTGCCCAGGATCGAGATCAGCTTCTCGTTACCCGGCTGGCCGTACTCGTTGCCGTCGTAGCCACCGCCGACCATCGGCACACCGCTGTCGAGCAGGTACCGGTAGCTCAAGAAGGCGAACGACGAGTTGTTCACCACCGCGGAAGACGTTGTCGTTCTCCACGAGGCCCTGAGACGCAAGGAGGTTGTTCGTGCTTCCGCTGTCGTCGACGATGACCGGTGCGATCTTGCGGCCGTTGACACCGCCCTTGGCGTTCTCCGCCTTGATGCGTGCGTTGAATCCGTCGGCGGCGTGCTCGAACGTCGAACCCGCCACACCACCCTGGGATAGATGTAGCCGACCTTGATCTCCTTGGCGGTGACGCCGGGGCTGTCGTCGGCGGTCCCCGCTCCGGCGGACGGCACGGCCATCCCCGCGTCACCAGCGCCACGAGGGCACATCCGAGACTCAACCGGTGGCCCGGTGGCCGGCGTCGCCCAATGCGGTCCTTGCGGTCGGTACGTCGTGGCATTCGCCCTACCCCCCGGTCGGTGCGCCAGATCCGTCAGGCGAATCTTGGCACACTGTGCCAAACAATTACAGCCACCCGGCGGTCGGGTGGCCGGGCCGGCTCGCGCAGATGCGACAATGGGCCGGTGGCGGTCGTGCAATCGGACGGATCCGGGGATGCCTGGGAGCGCCGGCGTATCCTGGTGTCGCTGCGCATCGAGCTGTCCGGCTTGGAGCTCCTCATAACCGCGGGCTCGACAACGTCACCGTCGAGCAGATCGCCGCCGAAGCCGAGATCTCGACTCGCACGTTCTTCCGCTACTTCCGGAACGTCGCGACATCGCTCAACGCGGTGCCGCGACGCGAGTCGCGCCGAATGTGCCAGGCCCTGCTCGAACGCCCGGCGGACGAGAGCCTGCTCGACGGCTTCCACGCGTGGTTCCACGAGATCGACCACGGGCGCGACCTCTCGTCGCCGACCGCGCGCGTTCGAGGCCGATGCGTTCCTGCTCTGGAGCGGGATCGTGCGGGCTGCGCCCGACGTGATCCAGTTCGGAGAGCCGAGCGATGCATTGTGCTGACCACCGAGCTCGAAGAGGTCGTGCGGCTGCGCTTGGGCTTCGGAGCGGATGACGAGAGAAGGTCGGTGTGCTCGCCGCAGCGTTCGCGGCCGTGATCTGGTACGTCTACGACGCGCCTCGCTCCGGGACGACGACCGCCTCGTCGCTGCCGCGGCTGGACGAGGCGTTCGACCTCCTCGGGCTCCTGCACTCGAGCCCCTCTCCACTCCTGAGCTGAGCTACTCCCTGGCGAACCTTGGCGCACTGTGCCAAGATTGCTGCGACGGCGTCGGGGAGCACGCGGATGGAAGGCACGGGAGCCAACGGCACGCCTCTCGACCGCGGTGGCTGGACCTACGCCGACGACCCCGACCTCGTCGCTCGACCGTGGACGACCTGGGACCGCTTGCGTGCGGAATCCCGGGCGTTCGTCGCGACCGCGGCGGCGACGGACTGGGACGTGTGGACGCTGCTGCGGTACGACGACGTGCACGCGGCGCTGCGCACGCCCGATCTCTTCTCGAGCCGGTCCGTGCTGCACGTCTACCAGGGCCCGAAGCTCATCGACGCGGCCGAGGCCGACGCGGTCCGGGGGATGATCCCGGAGGAGCTCGATCCGCCGGAGCACACGAAGTACCGCCAGCTGCTGACGCCGCTGTTCGCGCCGCAGGTCGTCGAGACGCTCGAACCGATGATCCGGTCCTGGTGCGTCGAGCTCATCGAGAGCTTCGTCGCGCGCGGTCACTGCGACCTGAACCGAGACTTCGCCCGCCAGTACCCGACGATGATCTTCCTGCGCCTGATGGGGATCCCGGAAGGCGGCGTCGGGGACTTTCTCGACACCGTGCACGAACGGATCCGCGAGGCGACGGGCGTCGGGACCTCGCCGACCCAGTCGATGAGCACCGCGTACATCATGGCGATGGCCGAGTACATGAACACGGTGCTCGAGGAGCGGCGCGCCGAACGCCAAGATGACATCGTGAGCTATCTGCTCGACCTCGAGATCGACGGACGGCCGCTCGACGACACCGAGCTGCAGCAGATCTGCACCCTGCTCTACGCCGCCGGTCTCGACACCGTCGCCGGAGAGCTCGGCTACATGTTCCTGCACCTCGTCGACCATCCGGAGCACCGCCGCCTCGTGACCGAACAGCCGGAGCGCATCCCCGCGTTCGTCGAAGAGACCCTCCGCATGTACTCGATCGTGACCACCAACCGGATCGTGACCCGCGACGTCGAGTTCGCGGGATGCCCGATGAAAGCCGGCGACCGGGTGCTGCTCTCGATCCCGGCCGCCGATCGTGACCCGCTCCAGTTCCCCGATGCGCGTCACCTTCGACCTCGATCGGCCGGCGAACCGCCACATCGCATTCGCCGCCGGCCCCCATCGTTGTCTCGGTTCCCACCTGGCTCGCCTCGAGCTGCAGATCGCGGTCGAGGAGTGGCACCGCAGGATTCCCGGACTACACGCTCGGCGCGATGCCGAGGTCACGTTCCACATCGGCGGCGTCGCCGGCGTCGACACCCTGCCCCTCGAGTGGCCCGTTGACTGAGCTCCCGGTTCCGAGCGTGCAACGACCGTGAACGATCCCGTCGTGACGGCATGGATCGAGCAGATCACCGACGGCGCGGTCGTCGACTTCGTGCAGGTCGCCGGCGGGGGACGCAGCGGCTCTCGCGGTCGACGTGGGAAGGGACGGCGCGCGTCCGCCCGCTGTTCCTCCAGCGCGGGGGACGGGGCGGCGTCGGTTCGTTCATGGGCTTCGCCCGCGAGGCCGAGGTCTACCGCGCGCTCGAGCCGCTCGGCATCCCGATCCCGCACGTCTGGGGCGTCGACGAGGACCTCGACGTCTTCCTCGTCGACCGCGCACGACAGGCCAGGTCTGGTTCCGGCCGCCCGCGCGATCCCGAGCTGGCGGTCGCAGTCGCGCAGGACTTCATGCACCATCTCGCCGCCTGGCACGCGACGCCGGCGCGCGAACCTCGAGCTGCCCAGCTTCGGCCCGGTCCGTTCCGTGCGGGAGCACCAGCGTCGACCAGCTGGCCGGCATCGAGACGCTGTTCGACGCGCGAGGACCGCGAGCAGCCGATCGACCTGCTCGCCGCGCCCAGCTCGACCACCTGCTCCACCACGTGCCCGACGTACGACGGCGAACCGGTGCTGGTACAGGGCGACACCGGGCCCGGGCAACTTCATGTACGACGGCGAACGCGTCACTGCGATCGTCGACTGGGAGCTCGCGCACATCGGCGATCCCGATGGACGACATCGCCTGGTTGTCGTGGCGGGCGACGCAGCAGGGCTGGCCCGACTTCCCCACCCGGCTGCGCGAGTACGAGGCAACGCGAGCGGCATCGACGTCGACGAGGCCACGCGTGCGGTACTACCGCCTGAACGCGTGCGCCCGCCTCGGGCCGCGGTTCGGCCTCGCCGACATGGGGGAGGGGACGACTCGTCCGCTCGGCCCGGCGGGCGTCGTGGACGCCGCGGTCGACCGGTACGCCGACGGCAGCGGGATGGTCATGAACATGCTGCACCGGCGGATGCGCCTCACCGCGCAGGCCGACGCCATGGGGATCGAGCTCCCCGGCCGCGAGGTCGCCGACGAGGCGCCGCCGCTGCCGCACGCGGCGCTCTACGACGCGGTGCTCGGGCAGCTCCGCGACGATCGTCGAGCGAGCCGACGACCGTGCGGTGTCGAACCTGCGCCAAGGGCGCGGCGCGCCAGATGAAGTACCTGAAGGAGCTCGACCGCAACCGGTCCGGGTTCGAAGCGCAGGAGCTCGACGATCTCGGGCGTCTCCTCGGCCACGCACGCCGCCGACGTTGGCCGCCGGTCGGGTCGAGCTGGCGCACAGGCCGCGTGACGGCAAGGTCGAGCTCGACGACTACCTGCTGTACCACTGGGCGCGGCTCGACGCGCGACGACTGGATGATGCGCGCAGGCGTCGGGCGGGATGTACGAGCGCGGCTGGCCGGCGTTGGTCGGATGAGCGACGATGGACGCCCGAGATCGTCCCGGTGACGCCCGACGACGACCGGTTCCATCCGGTGAGCGACCACCCGTACGAGACCGAGACGTTCTGGGTCGTCGTTCCACCATCCCGAGCGCCGCTCGGCGGCTGGTTCTACAACCAGGTGCTGTTCAACCAGGGGATCTGCAACGGCGGCGCGTGGGTGTGGGACGCGTCGCCGGCCGGCGCGCTGCACGAGGTCAGACACCACGGCCTGCCGTTCGTCGATCCCGACACGCATGGACCTCCGCGACGTCGAGCTGCCGAACGGCAACCACCTCCAGATGCTCGAGCCGCTCACGCACCTACCGCGTTCGCCGCTCGCGATCCCGGAGCGCTTCGAAGCCGATCTCGTGCTTCGAGGGCCTGCGACCGCCGCACTCCCATCCGACCGGCGTCGCGCCGTTCTGGCGCGGACGCCACTTCGACCAGTGCATGCACGTCACCGGCCAGATCGAGCTCCACGGCGAGACGATCGACATCGACTCCTACTCCGTACGCGACCGATCGTGGGGACCGCGGCCGGTCCCCGCGCGCGCCGGGCGTCCCGCGCGGCGGAGTTCGCGCCCGCCGCGCGATCCCGCGCAGGCGAAGCGGCCGCCGTACAGCCCGTTCGGCATCGGCTACGTGTTCGGCACGCAGGACGCCGACGACATGTTCCTCGCGTACACGCTGCCGTGCCTCTGGGACGGCGCCGCTCGGGACTTCGTCACCACCGGCTACCTCGTGCGCGACGGCATGTACGGCTTGCTGGTCGACGGCGAGCGTCGCTGCGAGTTCGATCCCGAGCGACGGGTGGATGCGCACGATCTGGCTCGACGCCGTCGACGAGCACGGTCGCGAGCTCTCGGCCGTCGGCGAGCTCGTGAGCCACCACGGCGAGCACGGTCAGGGCACCGGCTACTTCCATTGGGAGTGGAACGGCGCGCACGGCTTCGGCGAGGACCAGTCGCACGCGCAGGGAGAAGTGCTGGACGCGCTGAGAGCGGCACACCTCTGGCGTTGAACACTTCCACATCATCGACACGCCCACGAAGGAGCATTACGCATGAGCGAGCAGCAGACCGTCGACCGAGCTCTTCCGTACCTCATCAACGACGCCGACGAGCACTCGACGCCGAGGCTCGACGCGTACGAGCGCTACATCGATCCCGACAAGCGGGACATGGCGATCCGCTTCGGATCGCAAGGCGAGGGCGATCAGGTGATTCGCTACAACGGACGGCCGGCCCGCTTCACGTTCAAGAACTACCAGGTCGTCGGCTCGAACGAGCAGCTGGCCGAGGTCGGCGTCAAGGACTCCGGCGAGTCCGACGACGGGATGGTGATCCCTGGATCGCTGCTCACCCGCCTCAACCCGCTCAAGGACCTCGACGCCGAAGGGCGGCGGGAGTTCGCGCAGAGTACCGCGAGTTGCAGGAGCAACTCGACAACCCTGCCGACCGCCTGACGGTGATGGACGCGCAGGGCATCGAGTGCGCGATCAACTACGCGACGCTGCCGGGCATCGAGGTCGAGTTCGAGGACGACTTCGAGGCCTCTACGCCAACCTCATCGCGCTCAACCGGTACCTCGGCACCGAGTGGGGTTACAACTACGAAGGCCGGTTGTTCACTCCGCCGTTCGTCTCGTTCGCCGATCCCGGCATGGCACTGCGTCTGCTCGACGAGATCATGAAGCTGGAGGTGCCGAAGGTCATCCAGACCTCCACGCGGCCCCTCGATGCACACCTCGCCGTTCCGCCCCGAGAACGACCGCTTCTGGTCGATCTGCAGCGAAGCCGGCATCAAGCTCTGCACGCACCTCGCCACCGTCACCCGCTACGGCGCCCAGGGACTCGAATGGAACGAGGACGAGGTGATGCTGGGAGACATGGACGCGTTCCAGTGGGTCTTCTACTACGGCGACCGGCCGGCGATGGAGACGATCGGCGCCGCGATCCTGCAAGGCTGGTTCGCCCGGTTCCCGAAGATGCAGCTGCTGCTGTCCGAGCAGGGCACGCTCTGGGTGCCCTACACTGATCCGCAAGCTCGACCACGCCTTCCTCATGGGCCGACGCGCGACCTGGGGCACCCTCGACCGACGGCCGAGCGACTACTTCAAGGACCACTGCTTCGTCGCGCCGTTCCCCGAGGAGAACGTCGACCGGGTCGTCGAGGCGGTCGGCACCAAGCCGATCGTGTTCGGCTCCGACTTTCCCCACGGCGAGGGTCTGCCCGAGCCGGAGCTGTACCTCGGGCAGCTGAAGAACCTCGGTGACGACGACACGAAACGCGTCATGCGCGACAACCTGGCGCGCTTCCTCGACCTGGACGCCTGAGGAGTCCCCAGTCGGGCTGGGGTGGCGACTGGGGAGTCTCCCTGATTCGATCCGGCCTCTGAACCCGCGACCTTGTGCTCATCGATCACGAGCACAAGGAGCGACCATGTCCGAGCAGCGGGCTCCTGATCCACGGTGACGACGACCAGGTCGTCCCCGTCAGCAACGCGGAGCGCTCGGCGCGCATCATCAAGGACGCCAAGGACATCTACTAGCCCGGTGCACCGCACGGACTCACGGCGACGCACCAGGACCAGGTCACCGCGGACCTGCTCACGTTCCTCGAGAGCTGAGTTCGAACGCCGGACCGGTGGGTGCTCGCTCGCCGGTCCGGCTGCGATTCGATCGCACCTCGGTCAGGACGTCGGGTCGTCTGCCACCATGGTGGTGATGGTTCACTACACGCGTCTCTCGACAGCGACGATGACGGGCAAGCGCGGTTCGAAGACGTCGACGGCGTCGGGCACTCGAGTGCGACTGCCGAGGGCTTCACCGTCGTCGCCGTGGTCCTGTAGTTCGTGAAGGCGGGAAGCATCGACCTCGCCGGAGCGACCAGCGCCGCCGCGTGGGCGGACGAGGCCGTGAGCCACGTGCGCGACGACCCCGAGGGCCGCTTGACGCTGATGGCGCGCTGCTACTCGGGCCCGTTCGGCGACGCGCCTCAGCACCTCCCCTATCGCCGCACCGCGCTGTCGTTCATGCGCTGGCAGCTGCAGCGCGAGGTGTTGCAGCCGCTGTCAGCGGCACGCCCGGGAAGCCCGTGGTGGCGCGCGGTCAAGGAGCGCATCCTGCGCGACGGCTGCGAGGCCGTCGCGCTCAGTGGGAACCTGCCCGGTCCTGCCTCCTCCCCCACCATCGACCACTGGATGGCGTTCGTCGACGCCACGACGGCGCGGGCGTGGTACCGGGCGCACAACGCGAGCGTCGTCGCCGGCTACCTGGACCACCGCGACCGGGCCGAAGCAGAGAGCGAAGCCGAGCGCTTCTTCATGAACGTCGTGCTGTGCCGAGTGTTGTTCACGCACGCGCTCGTCGCCGCGCCGCGGTTGTCGCTCAGCTGGCTGCGTCCGCTCGCTCCGCTGCTCGGCGACCCGAGACTCGGGATGACCGGGATCTTCCTGTCGCTGTCGCGTGTGCTGCCCGCCGAGTATCCGCTGCGCGACGGCGTGGCGACCTACCTCGACCTCGAGCTCGGCTTCGGAAGACTCCTCGACTACGGGGTGATCGGGCCACGGTTGCAGCAGGTCTACGAGTGGTCGGCACACGAGTTGGGCGCGCCCGGGTTGCTCGAGTGCGTGCGCGACGGCGCGCTGACGTACGCATGGCCGTACGAGGCACGTCACGTCTGGCGTGCACCAACTCGATGCTCGTCCGGGTAGTGCACGAGATGCTCCCACCCGCACGGAAGGAGATCGACATGGCCGACGATCCTGGCGCGCAGAAGCGCAAGCGCATCCGGTGGGTGCAGCGGTACCTCGTCAACCCGCCGGCGACGGTGGCGGTGTGGAGCGGCCTGGTGCCCGGCTTCGTGCTCGTCGAGACCACTGGACGACGGAGCGGCAAGCGACGCCTCAACGTCGTCGGCATGAAGGTCGAAGGCGACACCGGTTGGGTGGTCGCGGAGCACGGCCGCCACGCCGGCTACGTGAACAACCTCGAAGCGAACGCCGACGTGCGCGTCCGCATGCATCGTCGCTGGCGTGCGGCTCGCGCCCACGTCCTCGACGACGACGATCCCCAGGCCCGGCTCGACTCGTTCCACCGGCGTTCGCACCAGGCCGCGGTCCGGCGCTTCGGCACGGACCTGCTGACGATTCAGTTCGAGTTCTGACCAACCGAGCGATCACCAGTCGACTCGACGGCGTCGTGTCGCTGGCCGCTGGACCGGCGGAGACTCGGCCGGCCGGTCCAGCGCCTCCTCCGCCCGCCTACGCTTCGGCCACGTCGCCGAAGAACCCGACCGCCGTCCGGATCCGACCGTCGGCGTCGAACGTGACGACGTCGATCCCGGCGACCGCGACGCTGCCGTCAGGGCCGTTGACGGTCCAGCCGAAGCGGGCCTGGTCGTGGTGGGCGTCGACGGCCGTCGTGCGGGCCAGTGAATGACCGGGCATCTGGTCACGCAGTCCGCCGATGGCGGCGGCGATGTGGTCGGGCCCCACGGCATCGATGAGCGGGTCGACGAGACGGCCGTCGTCGACGAAGACGTCCCTTCCGAGGTCGGCGCGGACGTCGCCGTCGGCTTCGTTGAACATCACGACGTAACGGTCGATGGTGGCTTCGGTGGTGGTGAGTTCGGTGTTGTTGGTTGTCTGCATGGGACTCATCGTGCACTGCTGCCGATCCGGCGACGATTCCCTCTGAGGTAATGGTCCGGTGACGCTCGCCCGCATACCGTCGAACCCGTGACGACCATCTCGGCAGCATCGCCTCGCCTCGGCGACCTCCTGAAGATGTGGCGATCGAAGCGCCGCGTGAGCCAACTCGACCTCGCCAGCCAAGCGGGCGTGTCGCCCCGGCATCTGTCGTTCGTCGAGACCGGCCGATCGAAGCCGAGCCGCGAGATGGTCCTGCACCTGGCCGAGCATCTCGACGTTCCGTTGCGCGACCGCAACGCGATGCTGACCGCGGCCGGCTTCGCGCCGGTGTACCGCGAGTCGGCGCTCGACGACCCGGAGTTGGCGAGCGTCCGTCAGGCGATCGAGGTCATCCTCGCCAACCACGAGCCGTGCCCCGCCTTCGTCATCGACGGCGCGTGGAACCTCCTCGAGGCGAACGCGGGCATTGCGGCGTTCCTGGATCTGATCGCACCCGAGCTTCTCGACCCACCGATGAACGTCATCAGGGCGAGCCTGCATCCAAACGGCCTCTCGAGATACATCGTGAACTTCGACGAATACGCCGCCCACGTGGTCGAGCGGCTCAACCGCCAACTCGCAACCACCGCGGATCCCGGGCTCGCTGCGCTCCTCGACGAGGTCATGGCCTATCCGGACGTCGCGCGAGCGCTCGGTGACGGTGCGGTGCTCCCACCGCCGGCGGCGGTGCTCCCGATGCACTTCCGGCTCGACGACGGCACCGAGCTACGCTTCTTCTCCACCATGACCGTGTTCGGCTCACCCCTGGACGTGACGATCGCGGAGCTCGCCATCGAGAGCTTCTTCCCCGCCGACGAGGCGACCGCGGCGCGCTTCCGCTGAGACCCGCTAGATCGGATCGTTCGGCGCCACGTAGTTGGCGACCGCCTTGAAGATCTCGGACGCGATGCTGGTGCCCTCGGCCGCGGTCGGGCCGTGCGTGTTGTCGATCACGATCGAGATCTTCTGCGTCGTCTGGTACGCGGCGATCCCTTCGTATCCGTTGAAGACCGGGTTCTGCAGGACCCAGTTGCTGCCGGCGACGGCGACCCCGAGTCCGTAGCCGATCGCGGGCGGTGCGCCCGGCAGGCCCTTCGACAGATCCGTGACCTGCTGGCTCGCGGACGACTTGGAGAGCAGCTTGCCGGTGCCGACCGCCTTGATGAGGGTGGTCATGTCACGGGCCGTCAAGGTCATGATGAGCCCGTTGCCGAGACCCCACGACGGGCTCCATCCGGTCGACTCCTCGTAGACGCCCCGCTCCGAGGTGTAGGCGTGCAGCGCCGGCTCCGGGATGGCCGGGTCCTTCGTGATCTTCGTGTCGCTGAGTCCGAGCGGGCCGAGGAACTTCGTCTGCAACAGCTCGGTCACGGACTTCCCGGTGACCTGCTCGACCACGCGGCCGAGCAGGATGAAGTTGGTGTGCGCGTAGTGGAAGCACGTGCCCGGGTCACAGACGACCGGCAGCGCGAACGCATACTGCAGCAGTTCGTCGTCGGTCCACTGGCGGAACGGCTCCGCGAGCTGCGCCGCCTGGAAGGGCGGGTTCTCCTGGATGTAGTCGGGAGAGCCCGAGGTGACGCTCGAGAGCATCCGCAACGTCACCTTGTCGGCGTTGGGGTACTCGGGGTACCACTTCGAGAGCGTGTCGTCGAGGCTGAGCTCGCCCTGTTTCTGCAGCTGCAGCGCGAGGGTCGTGAGCATCGGGATCGCCATCGAGCCCGGGCGCCAGTTCATGTCCGGCGTCACCGGCGAACCGAACTGCGAGAGCCCGAGGCCCTTGTTGACGACCGTGTCGTTGCCGAAGTCGACGCGCAGGACCACGCCCTGGCGTCGTCCTTCTCCATGACCCCTTGGGTGAGGGAGAGAATCTGCTTCGACACCTCAGCCTTGCTCGTACAGGTGCCGCCGACGTCGACCTGCTTCGACGAGCACTTCGCGCTGGTCGCCGCGCTCGCGGTCACGGGCACTGCAGCCCCGACGACGCACACGATCGCCGCAGCGACGATTCCACGAACACCGGTCTTCTTGATCACGGGCCTGCCTCCGGAGGGGAGAAACGACCCTATGACGCAAAGGGTTCGGGCCCGCGATGGTCCTACTGCACCTCGCTGACGACCGACTTCATCAACCCCGCCGGGTAGTTGGGCATGTCGGCCATCGTCGCCTTGCCTTCAGGGCTGTCGAAGGCTGCGTGCATCGCGGCTTCGTCGTCGAAGGTCATCGAGATCGACCAGAACACGTCGGGCTCGGAGCCGTCGAAGTTCGTCAGCGCCCGGCCGTACTCGAACGCCCGCAGCCCGGGCAGCGCCTGCACCAGCGGGACGTGCACGCTCACGTAGTGCCGCACGAACGCATCGGCGTCCACGGGATCCGAGAAGTTGATCGTGATCTTGACCGGCATGGACGGTGTGTATCACCACATTCCGAGCGCCCGCAATCGTCTCGTCGCGTCGCGCCACCGCGAGCGGTGCTAGCCGGGCCAGAGCGGTCCATCCTCGACGAAGCCCGCTGGTTCACCCCACTGGTTGCGGTAAGAGACTTCACGGGCGGGTTGGCGAACGGCGACGCCCCAGCGTCCGGTCGGATAGCCGAACGAGAGCGCACCGGCCATGAACCAACCAGAGTTCTGCGGGACGCCCAGGATCTCGAGGGTCTCGTCGTTGTAGAAGGCCAACGCCTGAGTGAGCGACGAACCGATGCCCTCGGCACGGGCGGCGAGTTGTGCGCTCCACAACGCCGGGTAGATCGAGCTGCCGCCCTGGTCGGTGCTGAACCCGAAGAGGTAGAGCGGTACCTGCTCGAAGTGATCGGCGAGCCACTGCGCCGACTTCTGGACCGCGAGCATCGACTTGGATTCCGCCGAGTCGGGATCGGCGTGTGCGGCGTCGATGCGGTCCTTGTAGTAGCCGGTCCACAGGCCGTCGATCGCTCGCTGGTAGAGCGGCGCGATCGCAGCCTTCACCTCGGCTGAGTCGACGAGCAGGAAGCGCCAGTTCTGCGTGTTGCCTCCGCTCGGCGTGCGCACGGCGGCATCGAGAATCCGGGCCTGGACGTCGAGTGGGATCGGTTCAGAGGTGACGCGACGCATGGCGCGGGTCGTGTAGAGCGCTTCTCGGACGTCCATAGATCCTCTCCTCGTTCCGACCGTCAGCGGGTGCACGCGGCGGACGTCGCGAGCGATGCGACGGTAGCCGTCTCACTCGTCGCCGGTGCGGGTGCCGATCGCCTCGACGCCGTGCAGCAGCGGCAGGACCGCGTCTCCGTACGCGGCGAGCCTCTCCTCGTAGGCGCGGCGGCTCGGGGCGGGCAGCCCGACGATGAACCCGGTCACACCGAGATGGCTCACTTCGTTCGCATGCTCGACGAGCTCGTCGGAAGCGAAGCCGGCACTTCCCGGGATCGACGGCACCATCGGGTAGACGAGGACGTCGAACGACGAACGCCGTCCCGCGAGCCCGACGCCCTCGCGACGCACGGTGGCGCGCTCGTCGTCGAGGCGCGCGAACAGGCGCCGGAGATCGTCGAGATCCTCGAGATGCGCGGAGTGGCGGCGGTTGCCGAGCGAGCGTGGGTTGGGCAGCGGCAGCCACCCGTCGCCGAATCGGGCGGCGCGTCGCAGCGCGCGTCCAGAGTTGCCGCCCACCCACACCGGCGGACGGGGGTGTTGCACCGGCGGCGGCCGCATCGTGTTCCCGCGCGCTTCGAAACCGTCGCCGGCGAAGCGCACCGACTCACCCGACCACGCCGCGGTGATCGCGGCGATCGCCTCGTCGAACCGGTCGTTGCGGCCCTCGAATTCGACCCCGAGGGCGCGGAACTCCCCTTCCAGGTAGCCCGCGCCGACACCGAGGTCGAGCCGTCCGCCGGAGAGCACGTCGAGGCTCGCGGCCGCCCTCGCCGCGAGGAAGGGATTGCGGTACGGGAGCACGCAGAGGTTGGTCAGCACGCGGAGGCGCGTCGTGGCCGCGGCGGCGAAGGAGAGCCCGACGAACGGGTCGAGGGCCTGGTGGCCGCCGCTCGCGAGCCAGTCGTCGTCGGGAAAGGGATGCTCGGTGGAGTACACGCCGTCGAAGCCGGCTGTCTCGGCCGCGCGAGCGACCGCGGCGACGCCCTCGGCGCTCACGAACTCCGTCCCGAGGTCGACGTGGTCGGTCGGCAGGGCGACGTAGACCTTCATGCGCACATCCTCCTCGTCGAGCGCCGACTTGCGCGGTTCCGGGTCGGCCACGATCGCACACCCGGCGGCTCGCTCGTCCGGAGAGCCACGATGTGTTACGAAGGAGAACGCGGTTCTTCCCACACGCACGCTACGAGGGAGACGGTCGTGTTGACCCACGAGCAGAACGAACTGCTGACGCGAGTGGAGGGTGACGCTCCGATGGGGCGTCTGATGCGCGAGCACTACTGGATCCCCGCGCTCCTCTCCGCGCAGCTCGAGGCCGACGGCGCGCCACAGCGCGTGCGCCTCCTCGGCGAGGACCACGTCGCCTTCCGCGCCAGCGACGGTCGCGTGGGCTTCTTCGCCGAAGCGTGTCCGCACCGCGGCTGCTCGCTCGTGCTCGCGCGCAACGAGGAGTGTGGGCTGCGGTGCATCTTCCACGGCTGGAAGATCGACGTCGGCGGGTTCGTCAGTGACGTTCCCACCCACGCTCCGAATCCCGAGGCCTTCGCGGCCAAGGTTCCGGTCGAACACCATCCCGTGCACGAGGGCGGCGGCATCGTCTGGGTGTGGCTCGGAGCGACGCCCGCTCCCCCGTTCCCCGAGCTGCCGTTCACCGCGCTCGACGACCGCCAGGTGTGGATGACGATCACCAAGGCGTACTGCAACTGGCTGCAGGGCGTGGAGGCCACGCTCGACAGCGCGCACGTCGGCACGCTGCACGAGGCGTACATCACCCGGTGGGCCGACACCGGCGACAAGCCGCTCGCCAACACGCTCGAGGCGTTGGCGCCGCGCTACGACGTCGAGCACACGAACTATGGGCTCGACGCGATCGCGCTCCGTCCACTGCCCGACGGCAGCACCTACCTCCGCACGACGACGTGGATCGCTCCGTTCGTCAGCATCGTCCCCGGTTCGGGCGGCCCGCACGTCGTGTTCATCGCGTCGCCCATCGACGACACCCATCACAACCTCTTCTACGGCTCGTTCAGCGACGAGGAGATCCACGACGGGGTGCATCCACCCGAGTTCATGGAGACGATCACCGGCGACCGGGCGTACGACCCGTTCAACTTCGGCGGATTCACCGGCTCGCGCGACGGCAACTACGGGCAGGACCGCGACGCGATGCGACGCGGTCATTTCAGCGGCTTCACCGGCAACATCCTGCAAGAGGACATGGTCACGCAGGCGAGCATGGGCCCGATCGTCGACCGGACGAAGGAACACCTCTCGACCGCCGACGTCGCCGTCATCCAGGCGCGCCGGCTGCTCCTGCAGGCCCTCGACGACATGGACGCCGGCCGTCCCGTGGTCGGTTCCGGTCCCGACCTGGATCACCGTGACGTGCTGCCGGTCGACGAGATCCTGCCGGCGCGCACCTGAGCTCGCCCATGGCTGCCGGCATCGGCGCCTACGTCCGACGGTTCTCGCACGTCGTGGTCAACGTCACCGACCTCGAGCGGTCCGTCGCGTTCGATGAGGCGGTGTCGACGCTGCGGTGCACCGCCACCTACGACGTGCCCGAGCAGGACCTCGCTCCCCTCCCGTTGGACGCGGCGCGCGGGTCTGCGCGCGGAGCCGTACTCGTCGACCAGACCGGCGGCGATCCCGTCGCCGTGCACCTGGTGCAGTGGGTGTCGCCCGCGCCGGTCGGTGCGCCGATGTCGACGTTCCTCGGCCACGGGTACGTGAAGCTCGCCATCGCCTACCAGGACGCCACGGCCAAGCGCGCGCAACTGGCTGCGGCGGGCGCCGAGGTCACCAACGCGGTGACGGTGCGGGACTACCTGAGCATTGTCGATCCCGACGGCGTGATCATCTCGTTCCTGCAGGCGGACGGAGCACCCACGGAACGGCTGTTCCACACGTGCCTGTCGACGATCTCGGTCGAGGAGACGACCGAGTTCTACCGGGACGTCATCGGGCTCGACCACTGGATGCAAGCCACCGTGCCCTCGCCGGTGCCGGCATCACGGGGTCCGGGTCCCGACGTCGCGCAGTTCGACTCGAACTTCTTCCGGGCGTTCGGCGACCGGCGGTTCCAGCTCGACTGTTCGAAGAGCATGCTCGTCGACGCGTCCGAGCCGTCGACGCCTCCCGCGAACCAGGTGGGCATCTCGCGCGTCGCCATCGAAGTCGGCGACCTCGCCGCTTGCCACGACGTGCTCCAGGACCGGTGTGCGGATCGTCCGTTCGGGCCGCTCGGCGATGTCGTGACGTTGCGGACCGGAGATCCGATCGGCGACCGGCGCGTCTGCTACCTCACCGATCCGAACGGACACCTGCTCGAGCTCTTCGAGCCGTGCTCCCGAACGTTTGTCTCACTGCTGCCGCGGTCGTAGCGCTCCGGAGCGGTCGGGTCGCTTCGTCAGGACCAATCTGGCGTTACCCCATCACTCCGCCGGCTTCATCGACGTCGTTGCGGGGACAGCGCGTATTCGCTCCAGAGCGGGCAATCTGTGCGCTGCGTGTGCCTGATTCCCCAGGTGGACGCGGGTGCTAAGCCAAGTCACTCTGCCACGCGGGACGCGGAGTCGAGTGGCGGAACACCGGGGAGCGTCCCGCTGGTCGAGACAATGGCGTAACGGATGAAGGCGGATTCGTGGTGGAAGTCCTTGCGTCGTTGCCGCGCGATCGCCTGTGGATGTCCCGCGTCTGCATCGGCGTAGGCGTAGGCGGCCGCCGCTTCATCGCTGCTCCATACGGACACTGTCGACATGAACGGCCGGCGAGCCGGGCGAGAAGCGGCTGTCCCCCACACAAGGCCGTCGGCTTTGAGGGCCGCTCGCTCAGCTGGCCTGCTGGTTCGGAGGAACCGAAGCGTCTGGCTCATCCGCAGCCGACCGAGCGTTGTGACGATCACGGGCCCGTTGTGCTGCGTCACCCTCGCACGCGGCACGGCGTCCGGCAGACCGGGCCAGGCTCCGAACGCCCGTAGCGGACGCAGGACGGCGTGGAAGCCGTTGTCCGCGAAGCGCTGGGCGAGCGGATGTGTGTCCGCGAACGAAGCGGCGGCGTCTTCGTCATCCCACATCGCGAGCAACACGGCCTGACGCAGCCCTGGCGGTCTCTTGCTCGACAACGGAACAGTTGGTGCGATGTCAAGCCATCGCAAGCCGGGAACGTCGATTGGTGTCGGTCGGCGCCGGAGCGCCCGAAGCGTGGAACGGATGCCGATGTCGGCGACGTCGATCGTGGCGATCATCGAACCATCATCGATCGGCATGGGCTGACGGCGTCAGCTGCCCGGCGGACGGTATGAGACCGAACGTCTGAGGGCGGCGTCGGCTTCCTCGATGGTGAGGAGTTTGATGGTCGTGATCCGCCCGACTCCGCTCGCTCCGACGGTGAACGCCGCCGCGGCAGCAGCTTCGTCGTCGGGTAGATCGCAGACGACGAACGCATCGACGTCACCGAATGCGAAATGGAACGAATCGAGCTTGCCACCGAGCTCTGAACACATGTCGCTGACCACAGCCGCTCGGCTAGCGGCGCCGGCTTTCCTGATGCCCTCGACAGCCTCGGGTGTGTAGCTGGCCTCGAACAAGTACTTCGGCATGAGATCCCCCGTCCCCTCTTGGCCCGCAGTCGCGGGTCGCTGACCGATTGTCGCACAGCTCGACAAAACGTGCTGTTGGATCAAGGTGGGTGTGTTCGGTGCGGAAGGCGCGATTCGATCTGAGGGCTCGGCACCCCGAACTGCCGATCTGGATGCGCGATCCCGTCTGCGATGCCAGGACGAACCTTGGGTTACAGCATCACTCCGTCTAGGTCATCCACGTTGCGCGGGACAGCGCGTAATCACTCCAGAGCGGGCATTCTGGCGCGAGAGATAGTGTCCGCTGTAGTCCACACGGGGAGGGGCAATGACGGCGACCGTTGTCCTCGTGCACGGCGGTGGCGGCTCGTCCGCCGCTTGGGACCGTGTAGTACCTCTCCTCGATGGCCTCGGCGTTCCTAGTGTTGCGGTAGAGCTTCCGAGTTGTCTGCCCGAGTCGGCGTTGGACGATGCCGCGGCCGTGCGGTTGGCACTTGACGAGTGTGTCGGTCCGGTGGTGCTCGCTGGCCATTCGTGGGGCGGCATGGTGCTGACTGAGGTGGGGACTCATCCGTCCGTGAAACGTCTTGTGTACCTGGACGGCCTCATGCTCGACACCGGTGACAACGTGTTCGTCGTGACGGAGGGACAAATGGCCGAAGGGTTCATTGCGTGTGCGCAGATGAACGACGCCGGGTTCGCGTGGGACCCGGATGCATTGGCGGCGTACTTTGTGTCTCGGGGTTGGTCAGCCGTCGACGCTCACGAAGCCACGCTCGGGTTGCGGCCGCAACGCGCCGCGGCGGCGATTGAGGAGAACACCCGCGCGGCATGGCGGTCGGTTCCGTCCACCTTCGTGTCGTGTGACGACAGTGAGATGAGCAGCGATCTGCCGCGCGCTCTTCGCTTCGCGAGCGACGGAGGTCATCGAGATGCCCGGCGACCACTTTCCGAACTGGCTGCGACCCGGCGAGGTTGCCGAGCTCCTCGCTCGCCTTGCTGGAGAGGCCGATACCCAGTAGAGCGAGGTCCGACGCCAGAACCTTCGCTCGGCCTTCGTCGACGGAGCCGAACCGCTTAGCTTCGTGGCAGGGCGCCGAGTTGTCGCAGCATGGTCAAATCGTCCCGGACTGCCCAACGCTCGGCGATGCGTCCATCGGAGAATCGGTACATGGCAGCGAAGCCCCGGTCGTAGTCGCCAGCGTCTGCTTCGATGCCCATGAAATGTCCGCCGTGCCATCGGCCATGTCGGGTTCCGTACTGCACGATGTAGTCAGCGTCGGCCACGACGACGAGGTTGCTCCATCCCTCGTGCGTCATCTGATGACGACCCATCGTTTCGAGAAACTCACGGGTTCCCGCCAACCCGGCCGGCCGATCGGGTGCAAGCGCGTGATTGACCATGTCAGATGTGCACAGCCGATCGAGCGCCGACAAGTCGTCGGCCCCGAGCAATCGATCGAACCCCTCGAGTGTCCGCTTGTTGTCATCGATACTCACCTCAGCCCTCCAGGTTCGTCGGCAGGTCATTGCCACGGGTAGCTCCGCCGTGGTGAGTCTTCTGCTGTGGTGTGGGTACGCGCCAGAACTGCTGTGGTCTCAGGTGGTCATCGCAACGCGGCGTCGAGTGCTTGGGATGGTGACAGCCAGCCGAGGGTCTGTCGAGGCCGGCCGTTGAGCTCGGCAGCTACATCGTCGCGGTCGCCCTGGGAGAACGGCGCCAGGTCGCTGCGTTTCGGGAAGTATTGGCGGAGCAGCCCGTTCGTGTTCTCGTTGCTGCCGCGCTGCCAGGGACTGCGTGGGTCGCAGAAATAGACGGGCACGTCAGTGCCGATGGTGAAGCGAGCGTGCGCGGCCATCTCTTTGCCTTGATCCCAGGTCAACGAGCGACGGAGTTGTTCGGGAAGCGCGCGGATGCGGGTGGCCAGCGCGTCGGCGACGACGTCCGCGCTGTGCCCGTCGGGCAACGCCACGAGCATCACGAAGCGGCTGTGTCGTTCGACGAGGGTCGCGACCGCGGTCATGCGTTTGCCGCAGAGCAGGTCCTCTTCCCAGTGTCCGGGCACCGCCCGGTCTTCGGCCTCGGCGGGCCGTTCGCTGATGTGGAGCGTCCCACGGAGTTGGCCTTGTCCGTTGCTGACCGAATGTCCGCGTGGTCGTCGGGTGGCGTGCCCGCGCCGCAGATAGCGGGTCAGTTCCTTGCGCAGCGCACCGCGGGTCTGCACGAACAACGACAGGTAGATCGTCTCGTGCGACACTCGCATCTCCGCATCGCCAGGGAACGCTCGAGGGAGCCACCCCGCGATCTGCTCGGGTGACCATCGCAACTCCAGTTTGGTCTCCACCACCCGGCGCAGCCGTTCGCAACCCGCGAGCTTCGCGACCTTCGGTCGACACGCACGCGCGAGCGCGTCACGATCCGCTCGACACGCCCGATAGCCCCGCCGGCCCCGGTTGCGGGCCACCTCTCGAGACACCGTCGACGGCGCCCGACCCAGTCGGCGAGCAATACCCCGCAACGACTCACCGGCGGCCACGCCACGGGAGATCTCCTCGCGTTCGACCAACGACAACCGCAACGGCGATCGGACACGCTCCCGTGACGGCGGCTGACGCAACTACACGACATAGGACCACACCGCCCGATGACTCCGGCCGAGCTCTCGACCGATCAACCGACTCGGCAACCCCGTCGCCGCCAGCTCCGCAATCCGAGCTTGCTCCTCAACCGTCAGCCGAGACCCTTGCCCCACAACACACCTCCACGTCGACAACCCATCATCGACGAGGTGATGCATTCACCCCTAGAGACCAAGGCCGATCTGGACGTGCGATCCCGTATGCGATGCCAGCACGTACCGACGCGACCATTGCCGCTCGACTCGTCTGCATTGGATTGTCCGTCGAGCAAACCCGCAATTGGACGGGGGCGGCCCGCGGGACCGCCCCCGTCTAAGTACCAGCCTCGGTGAAACCTCTGCCTACGAACAGCCGCTCGTGGCGCCGCAGCTCGGGCAGGCATGACACGAGCCAGCGCGCTGCATGATGTCGCCGCAGACGTGGCAGAGCACCGTCTCCGATGCGCGCATCACGTGCGTGCCCGGAGTGAGCGGCGGCACCAACGGCGGCGTGACCACCGACGCGGACGGCGGCTGGTCGTCGAGCGGGAGCTCGGCGTAGACCGTCTCGTTCGGGATCGACGCCTCCTCCACCCCCGGCAGCGTCGGCTGCGTCCGCTCCCCCACCGTGAGCACGCCCATGTCGCGACGCGTCTCGTAGTCGACGTACTCCACGACGAGGCGGCGGAAGATGTAGTCGACGAGGCTGGTGGCGATGCGCAGGTCGGGGTCGTCGGTCATGCCCGCGGGCTCGAAGCGCATGTTGGTGAACTTCTCGGCGAACGCCTCGAGCGGCACCCCGTACTGCAGGCCCAGGCTCAGCGAGATCGCGAACGCGTCCATGATCCCGGCCAGGGTGGAACCCTGCTTGGCGACCTTGAGGAACACCTCGCCGGGACGGCCGTCCTCGAACTCACCGACGGTCGCGTACCCGTGGCAGTCGGCCACCCGGAACGAGAACGTCTTCGAGTTGCGCATGCGCGGCAGCTTCTGACGCACCGGCTCCTGCACGATGACGTGCTCGACGATGCGCTCCACCACCTGCGCGGGAGTGCCGTTGGCGAGCTCCGTCGCGGCCGCCTCCGGTGAACCGGTCTCGCCGCCCTTCTTCTGCGTGGCGAGCGGCTGCGCGACCTTGCAGTTGTCGCGGTAGAGGGCGACGGCCTTCAGGCCGAGCTTCCACGCCTCGAGGTGCAGCTCCTCGACGTCCTCGATCGTCGCCTCCTCCGGCATGTTCACCGTCTTGGAGATGGCGCCCGAGATGAACGGCTGCACCGCACCCATCATCGTGACGTGACCCATGTAGTGGATCGTGTTGTCGCCCATCGAGCACGCGAACACCGGGAGGTGCTCGGCCTTGAAGTGCGGCGCCCCGAAGATCGTCTTGTGCTCGTTGATGTGCGAGACGATGTCGTCGGCCTGCTCGGGCGAGTAGCCGAGCTTGGCCAGCGCACGCGGGATCGTCTGGTTGACGATCATCATCGTGCCCCCACCGACGAGCTTCTTCGCCTTGGTGAGCGCGAGGTCGGGCTCGATGCCGGTGGTGTCGCAATCCATCATCAGGCCGATGGTGCCGGTGGGCGCGAGCACGGTCGCCTGCGAGTTGCGCACACCGAACGTCTCACCGAGCTCGACGGCTTCGTCCCACGCCTGCTGCGCGGCGCCCAGCAGCTCGTGCGGCACGAGGTCTTCGTCGATCTTCGCCGCCTCGGCCCGGTGCATGCGCAGCACGTTGTTCATGGCGTCGGCGTTCTCGGCGTAGCCGGCGAACGGACCCATGCGTCCCGCGGTGCGGGCGCTGGTGGCGTAGGCGTGACCGGTCATCAGTGCGGTGAGCGCGCCCGCCCACGCCCGACCGGCGTCGGAGTCGTACGCCATGCCCTGCGGCCATGAGCAGCGCGCCGAGGTTGGCATAGCCGAGGCCGAGCTGGCGGAACTTGCGGCTGTTCTCGGCGATCTTCTCGGTCGGGTAGTCGGCGTTGCCGACGATGATCTCCTGCGCGGTGAACATGACCTCGACCGTGTGCTTGTAGCCCTCGACGTCGAAGGTGCCGTCGTCACCCAGGTACTTCAGCAGGTTGATGCTGGCGAGGTTGCACGCCGAGTTGTCGATGTGCATGTACTCCGAGCACGGGTTGGAGCCGTTGATGCGCCCGCTGTTGGGCGCGGTGTGCCACTTGTTGATCGTGGTGTCGAACTGCATGCCGGGGTCGGCACACTCCCACGCCGCCTGCGAGATCTGGCGGAACAGCTCCCGCGCCTTCATGGTCTTGTAGGCCTTGCCGTTGGTGACACCGACGAGGTCCCAGTCGTCGTCGGCCTCGACCGCGCGCATGAACTCGTCGGTGACGCGCACCGAGTTGTTGGCGTTCTGGTACTGGATCGAGTGCGAGTCGACGCCGTCGAGGTCCATGTCGAAGCCGGCGTCGCGCAGGGCACGCGCCTTGTGCTCCTCACGAGACTTGCACCAGATGAACTCCTCGACGTCGGGGTGGTCGGCGTTGAGGATGACCATCTTGGCGGCGCGGCGGGTCTTGCCTCCGCTCTTGATCGTGCCGGCGGACGCGTCGGCGCCGCGCATGAAGCTCACCGGACCGCTGGCGGTGCCGCCGCCCTTCAGGTGTTCGTGCGACGAGCGGATGTTGGAGAGGTTGATGCCGGAGCCCGAACCGCCCTTGAAGATCGTGCCTTCCTCCCGGTACCAGTTGAGGATGCCGTCCATCGTGTCCTCGACCGCGAGGATGAAGCAGTTGTGCACGCGGAGGCTGCCACTGAGGTACTCGCCGCTCTCCGTCTGAATGTCAAAGACGTCCATCTCACCGAGCGACTCGATGCGAGCGATCTCGAGCCGCTTGATCTCCGCGGCACGAAGACCGGGCAGGTCGAACGAGGCCTCGAGCTTGTCGGCCTTGCGGGGATCAATGAAGCCGATCTCGTCTGCGAACCGGCGACGATCGCCCGCGTTCTGGATCACGAGCGACCAGCAACCGTGGCGGTCGGCTCGCTGGTCGGTCTTGAACTTCACCCGAGCGAAGATCCCAAATCGTGCGAGCAGTTGCTGCGCGCCGCGGACGATGCCTTCCGACACCATGTCGAATGCCACGCGACAGCTGCTCTCGCGCTGCGACACGTAACCTTCGGCCTGGAAGAGGCTCCGCAGGTACGTCGCAACGACCGGGAGCGGCGCCGTGTAGAGCTCAGCCGGCACCGTCATCGCCGTACCGCGCGTCATCAGCGACCAGCGGTTGACGAAAGACTGCAGGTGGTTGCCGTACAGGCGGAGGCGGCGGCAGTCGAGCGACTCGTCCTTGGTCTCGACGCGGCGCTCGTGGCGGTGCGCGTCGGGGAACACCGTGTCGATCGCCCACTCGACCCAGTCGCGCTCGGCGTCGGTGACCGTCATGGCTTCGATTGTGAGCGACTTGTTGGATCCGTCGTAGCGGCCGACGAAACCGTCTGACTGCAGCCATCCGGCCAATGCAGCTTCAGCCATCTCGCGCGTCGAGATCTCGCCGACGCCCCACGACTCCGTGCGGTGCCACTCGAGTTGGTCACCCGGGCGCAGCGTGCCGGCCGCGACGAACTCGCTCCGCTCACCGCGACGCAGGCGCCACACGAGGTGGTCGGGCGTGACATCGAGCGTTGTGCCGGCCTTGGTGTGGATGCGCAGCACTTCCTTGCGCCCGTTTGCCTTCACCGCGACGATCTTCGTGATGCCGTGTGCATCGAACAACTTGGTGCCGACGGCGTTGTCCTCTACGAGCTTGCCGATCGGGACGAGCCCGTCGGTCGTCGAGACGAGCGCGTCGTAGGGCTGGCACGCGCTCCCCTGCTGCGGCACGCCCTTCACGCCGATGTTGAACCACACCGGCGAGTTGAACGCGGCGCGCTGGGTGACGAGGATCGCCTTGAGCTCGTTGCGGAACGCGGCGCCTTCGGACTCGTCGGTGAAGTAGCCGTCCTTCACGCCCCACGACGTGATCGTGTCGGCGACGCGGTCGATCACCTGGCGCAGCGATGTCTCGCGCTCCTCGGTGCCGAGCGTGCCGCGGAAGTACTTCTGGGCGACGATGTTGGTGGAGTTCTGCGACCAGCTGACGGGGAACTCCACCGCGTCCTGGCGGAAGGCGTCGGTGCCGTCTTTCCAGTTCGGGATGTGTGCGTCGCGACGTTCCCACTCGAGGGAGTCGTAGGGGTGGACGCCCGGCTCCGTGAAGTGCCGACGGATACCGATCCCAACCTGCTCCGGCGCCAGTGCCATGCGTGCGTCTCCCTCTCCTGCGACTTCCGCGTCCAATATGCAACGTCGGGATGTGCCCCGACCATCCCGTCGGAGCCGCATCTACCACAAGATGTTGTGGTGAGCGCCCCCTCCGACCCCACCGGTGGCGGGATGACAAAGGTAGAACTACAGGCGTGTCATTGCAAGGCTTTCGGCGAGAAACGCCGAGAAACCCCGCTGATCAGGTGGAACGGCCCTTGGGCTCCGTCGACTTCTGGAGCTCCACCAGCTCACGCTCGAAGTCCTCGACGTTGTCGAAGCCCTTGTAGACCGAGGCGAAGCGCATGTAGGAGACCAGATCCAGGTTGCGCAGCCCCTCGAGCACGGCCAGCCCGATGGTGTCGCTGCGCACCTCGGGCCCGGCGGCCCGGGCCTTCTCCTCGACCTCGTGCGCCAGCGCATCGATCGCGGCGTCGTCGATCGCACTGCCCGCGGCCGCGTGCTCGATGCCCGCCCGCAGCTTCGTCGGATCGAAGGGCACGGTCGCCCCGGAACGCTTCACCACCACCAGGGGAAGCTCCTCCACCCGTTCGTAGGTGGTGTAGCGGCGCCCACACGTGAGGCACTCCCGCCGGCGCCGGACCGCAGCGAGGTCGTCGGCCGGGCGGGAGTCGACGACCTTGTCGTCGTCGGCCGAGCAGAACGGACAGCGCACCGCGCCACCGTATCCCTCCGGCTTCCGAGCCGTCACGCACATCGACGACCCGGCGAGCGCAGCCACGGCGGCCCGGCTGCCCGGTGGAACCGGTGCCTGAGCCGCCGTGGGCGAACCGTGTGTGCGGTGGGTGTTGCGCTATCCGTCCCACCGGATGGTCTCCCCCGGCACCAGCACCGTGCCGTGGCGCGCCTCGGCCAGCGCGTCGACCACCGACCGCGGGTCGGAGCCCGGGGCGAGGCGGGCCGCGACCGACCACAGCGAATCGCCGGGCCGCACCACCGTGCTGCGCGCCCGTTCGGACGCGGCGGAACCCGAAGCGGCGGCTGGGCGGCGCTCGGGGGCGGCGAGGGAGCCCCCGAGCGCAGCACCCGCCTGCGCCATCACGAGCACCAGTGCGACCGCGAGGACGACGACGGCAAGGCGTCGACGCCAGTACGTGGCACGGGTGGCTGCCCGGGAACCGCCGGCGGCAACGGCGGCGAAGCGCGGCAGCGTCGTGGGGCGCTGCCGGGCCGTGGCCCGGGTCGTGATCGTGATGACAGCTGCTTGGTTCACTGGTGTCTCCTGTGGTGCGGCCCGCTGGAGAGAGCGAACCACGGGGGTGTGACAGTTATCCGCCGACCCGCCCACTGGGCTCGTGCCTGCCCCCGGGTCGAACGGACGTTCGCAGCGTCGCACGAACGCCCGTTCGGGTCAAGGGGTTGGGGCGAGAAATTCCGAACGGGTGTTTGCCCCGAACACACGATCGTGGTACGGTCGATCGATGACCGATTTGACCCCCCGTCAGCGTCAGGTCCTCGAGTTCATCGACGCCGAGGTCCGCCACCGCGGCTACCCCCCGAGCGTGCGCGAGATCGGCGAAGCGGTCGGCCTGTCGTCCAGCTCCACCGTGCACGCGCACCTCGCGGCGCTGCAGGACAAGGGCTACCTCACCCGCGACCCCACCAAGCCCCGCGCCCTCGAGGTCCACCTCGACGTCGAGTCGGGCCAGCCCATCGAGCGCCGTCCCGTGCGCCACGTGCCGCTCGTCGGCGACGTCGCCGCCGGTACCGGCGTGCTCGCGGCCGAGAACATCGAGGAGACGCTGCCGGTCCCGGAAGACTTCACCGGCGACGGCGTGCTGTTCATGCTGCACGTGCGCGGCGACTCCATGATCGAGGCCGGCATCTTCGACGGTGACTACGTCGTGGTGCGTCAGCAGCCCGACGCCCAGCCCGGCGACACGGTCATCGTGGGCATCCCCGGCGAAGAGGCCACGGTCAAGACCTTCCTGCGGCGTCGCAACAAGATCGTGCTCCGTCCGGAGAACTCCACCATGGACGAGATGGTCTTCGACCCACGCGACGTCACCATCTACGGCAAGGTCGTCTCGCTCCTCCGACGATTCTGAGCCACTCCCGCTTCAAGCCCGGCGCGGTTCCGGGACCAGTAGCGCGGGATGTCGAGCGGCCCCTGCACACCCGGTGCGGCCGCGCACACCGCGGGGATGGCGTTGATCGCGGGCATCGCGGTGATCTTCAACCCGTTGCTCCCCGGGCCGCTGAAGTTCAGCTCCACGGAGTAGCTCGGGTCACCTTCCACCTCGATGCGGTACGAGAGGTCCCGCGGGCCGAAGGGCTGGGGCCACTGCGGCCCGGCGCCGCGGGCGACCCGGTCGGCGTGCTCCACGATCGCGACCGGTTTCCCACCGGCGAGCGCCTGGAGCTCGAAGTGCACGACCGACGCGGTCCCCGCCTCGACGATGCCGAAGCCGGTCTGCACGTCGTGGTCGAGGCTGTCCGCCTCGTAGAGCACGTTCCAGTCGTCGACGTGGACACCGAGCGCGTCGGCGAGGTGCAGGAGCGTCGGCGCCCACATCTGCTTCAGGAAGCCACCGGACACCAGGATCGGTACGAAGTCGGTCGGGTGGCCGAATCCGAAGTACTCACGCATCGAGAACTCGGACGAGTAGTCGCCGAACCACCCGAGCTCCTGCACCCGCACGCAGTCGACCCGGTCCGCGCACGCCAGGGCGGCGATCGCCAGGTCGGTGGTCGCCCAGCCGGGGTCGACCCCGGTGAAGAACGCAGTGCTGTTCCCCGTGGCGCACGCCTCGGTCACCGGCCCGCGTACTCCGGCGGCATCCCGGGTGGGTACGCCCACGGAAACGTCGAGATCGTCACCGCGTTGGTGCCGCGTTCGAGGAACCGACAGACGTCGGCCGCGCACTCGAGCTCGCGTCCGAGGCTGTCGCCGAAGTACGACAGGCAGTCGGCGTGGAGGTCGAACAGCTCGTCCCAGCTGTCGGTCGTGATCACGCCGGTGTCGGGCATGTCACAGAGGGAGCCGGAATCGACGCCGACCTTCTCCCGCGACCAGACGTACTGGCCGACCAGCTCGAGCTCGGGATGGTTCAGGCTGCCCTGGAGCCCGGCCACGCCGACGTTCCCGGTTCCGCAGTGCACCACTCGGTAAGCCATGGTGCGGGAGTGTAAACCTCTAGATGTCTCCCGACCTGGGTGCGCCTGCGCTCAGGCGGCCTTGCGGCGGTGACGCCACTGCTCGGGTGCGCGCAGCACCTTCGTGACCTTGCCCTCGCCGCGCTCGGAGGCGAGGCGGTCGGCGACACGGGCGAGCAACCACGAGCCGAGCGGGATCGCGATCGCGAGGAAGAGCCAACGACGGAACCGACTGGAGATGAGGAAAGCCATCTGCTCGAACTACCCCACGGACCCGCGGTCTATTCACGCGGACGTGGCGGCGCGCACCTGGGGGATGTCGGCGGCTCGGAACTCGATCTCCATGCCCTCGTACGCGAGCGTCACCCACTCGGCCGTGTCACCCACCATTGTCCGCGCCTCCGCGAGCAGCGTCTCGAGATCGTCGTCGGTGTGATACGGGTCGTGATGGAAGAGCACGAGCTTCCCGACGTTGCTCCGCTCCGCGAGCGTGAGGACGTCGCGCACCGAGGAGTGACCCCACCCGACGTGGTCCGGGTATTCGTGGTCGAAGTACTGCGCGTCGTGGAACAGCACGTCGACGTCGCGTACGAGACCAGCGCCGCTGACCCACTCGATCGGCTGCCGGGCGACGCCCATGCCGAGCCCCGGTTCGTGGTCGGGCACGTAGGCGAACGAACGGCCGTCCTCCTCGATGCGATAGCCGACGGTCGGGCCCTGATGCGTCACGCTCGCGGCGCGGACGCGGGCCGAGCCGATCTGCACGTCGTCGGTGGGCGCGTCGTGGAAGGTGAGTCGGGCGGGGATGTCGGCGAGGCGCACGGGGAACAGCGGCGGTGAGAGGTACGTCGCGATCCGTTCCGCGAGTGGCTGCACCGGGGATGCGGGGCCCCAGACGTGCACGTCGAGCCCGGGGTGGAACAACGGGCGGAAGAAGCCCAGGCCCTGCAGGTGGTCGAGGTGCAGGTGGGTGAGCAGGATGTGCACCTCGGACATCGCCGACGGGTCGAGGGCGGCACCGAGTGGACGCATCCCGGTACCGGCGTCGAGCACGAGCGTGTGCCCGGTCGCGAGGGTCGTCTCCACGCACGACGTATTCCCGCCGTAGCGCAGCGTCTCGGGGCCGGGTGCGGCGATCGATCCCCGACACCCCCACACCCGGGTCTTCATCGTGGCCTCATTCGACGTCCGGCGTGGGCGCGGCGTCCTCCCAGAACACCGCGACGACACCGTGCAGGTCGTCGACGGAGCCGAAGAGGGGATACGCGGTCGCCTCCACGACGCGGTCGCGACCGTCGCTGTCGCGCGCCCGGAGCACCTGGTGCGAGGGACGCCGCTCGAAGAAGGCGATCCCGGCGGGCGAGTGTCGCCGCAGGAGTGGCGACCCGTCGGGCTCGCTCAGGTGGAGCATGGCGCCCCACTCGAGCGCGTCGATCTCGCCCACTTCGGCGAACGGCTTCCCGATGATGAGCTCGGCGGCCTCGTTGTAGAAGACGAGCATGCCCCGGGCGTCGATGAGGAACATCGCGGTGGCCAGGTTCGACGCCAGCTCGCGCGCCAGGATCAGCGGAAGACTCGGGGCACCGCTGGGCACATTCGCGGGCACGGCCATGAGGTGACCTTGCTGGACGTGGACCTGGCCGTCAAGCGAGTGCGGTGCGGCAGGATCCTGCGCGTGTCAGGCGCCGACGTAGGCCGCGAGGTACTCGCCGGTGAGGGTGGAGCGCTTGGCGACGAGGTCGGCAGGTGGGCCCTCGAAGACGATCCGGCCACCGTCGTGGCCGGCGCCGGGGCCGAGGTCGATGATCCAGTCGGCGTGGGCCATGACCGCCTGATGGTGCTCGATGACGATGACGGACTTGCCCGAGTCGACGAGCCGGTCGAGCAGCGCGAGCAGGTGCTCGACGTCGGCGAGGTGCAGGCCGGTGGTCGGCTCGTCGAGGACGTAGACGCCGCCCTTCTCCCCCAGGTGCGTGGCCAGCTTGAGCCGCTGCCGCTCGCCGCCGGACAGCGTCGGGAGCGGCTGCCCGATGGTGAGGTACCCGAGCCCGACGTCGGCGAGCCGCTCGAGGATCTTGTGCGCGGCCGGCGACTCCGCCTCGCCGGTGCCGAAGAACTGCTCGGCCTCGGTCACCGACATCGCCAGCACCTCGCTGATGTCACGGCCACCGAAGTGGTACTCGAGCACCGCGGCCTGGTAGCGCTTTCCCTCGCACTGCTCGCAGACGGTGGCGACGCCGGCCATCATCGCCAGGTCGGTGTAGATCACGCCGACACCGTTGCAGTTGGGGCAGGCGCCCTCCGAGTTGGCGCTGAACAGCGCCGGCTTCACCCCGTTGGCCTTCGCGAAGGCCTTGCGGATCGGTTCGAGCAGCCCCGTGTACGTCGCCGGGTTGCTCCGTCGCGAGCCACGGATCGCGGTCTGGTCGACGGTCACCACCCCGTCCATGCCGGACACCGAACCTTGGATCAACGAGCTCTTCCCCGAGCCCGCGACCCCGGTGATGACCACCAGCGCACCGAGTGGGATGTCGACGTCGACGTCCCGCAGGTTGTGGGTGGTCGCGCCGCGCACCTCCAGCGCGCCCGACGGGGTCCGCACCTCTTCTTTGAGGGCTGCCCGGTCGTCGAGGTGTCGCCCGGTGACGGTGCCGCTCTTGCGCAGTCCCGCGACGGTGCCTTCGAAGACGACCTCGCCGCCCGCAGTCCCGGCGCCCGGGCCGAGGTCGACGACGTGGTCGGCGATCTCGATCGCCTCCGGCTTGTGCTCCACCACCAGCACGGTGTTGCCCTTGTCGCGCAGCTGCAGCAGCAGGTCGTTCATGCGCTGGATGTCGTGGGGGTGCATGCCGATGGTGGGCTCGTCGAACACATAGGTGACGTCGGTGAGCGACGATCCGAGATGGCCGATCATCTTGGTGCGCTGCGCCTCGCCGCCCGACAGCGTCCCCGTCGGCCGGTCGAGGCTGAGATAGCCCAACCCGATCTCCACGAACGAGTCGAGCGTGTGCTGCAGCGCGGTGAGCAGCGGCGCGACCGACGGTTCGTCCAGCCCCTGCACCCACTCGGCCAGATCGCTGATCTGCATTGCGCAGGCGTCGGCGATGCTGACCTTCTTGATCTTCGACGATCGGGCCTCCGCGCTGAGCCGGCTGCCGCCGCACTCGGGACACGTGGTGAACGTGACCGCCCGCTCCACGAAGGTGCGGATGTGCGGCTGCATCGCGTCCACGTCCTTCGACAGGAACGACTTCTGCATCTGCGGGATCAGCCCCGCGTACGTCAGGTTGATGCCGTCGACCTTGATCTTGGTCGGCTCCCGGTAGAGGAGGTCGTCGAGCTCCTTCTTCGTGAACTTCTTGATCGGCTTGTCCGGGTCGAAGTAGCCGCAGCCGCGGAAGATGCGCCCGTACCAGCCGTCCATGCTGTAGCCGGGGATCGTGATCGCGCCTTCGTTGAGCGACTTGCTGTCGTCGTAGAGCTGGGTCAAGTCGATGTCGTTCACCGAGCCGCGGCCCTCACAGCGCGGGCACATGCCGCCGAGGATCTTGAAGCTCCGCTTCTCCTTCGTGGTGCGGCCGCCGCGCTCGAGGGTGACCGCACCGGCGCCGCTGATGGACGCGACGTTGAAGGAGAACGCCTGGGGCGAGCCGATGTGCGGCTTCCCGAGGCGGCTGAAGAGGATGCGCAGCATCGCGTTGGCATCGGTCGCGGTACCGACTGTGGAACGGGGGTCGGTGCCCATCCGCTCCTGGTCGACGATGATCGCAGTCGTCAGCCCCTCGAGGACGTCGACGTCGGGCCGGGCCAGCGTCGGCATGAAGCCCTGCACGAACGCGCTGTAGGTCTCGTTGATCAGCCGCTGCGACTCCGCTGCGATCGTGCCGAACACCAGCGAGCTCTTGCCGGAGCCGGAGACGCCGGTGAACGCGGTCAGCCTGCGCTTCGGGATCTCGACGCTGACGTCCTTGAGGTTGTTCACCCGCGCGGCCTGCACGCGGATCAGGTCGTGACGGTCGGCCACCGGCAGCGCCGACGCCTGCGTCGTCTTCTTCGCCGCCATGCTCAGCGCAGCTGCTGGATGCGGATCAGGTTGCCGGCGGGATCACGGACAGCACAGTCGCGAACGCCGTACGGCTGCTCGGTCGGCTCCTGGACGATGTCGACGTCGCCCGCCTGCAGCCGCTCGAACGTGCCGTCGAGATCTTCGGTGGCCAGGAGGAGCATGGCGTAGGTGCCCTTGGCCATCATCTCGGCGATGGTGCGGCGCTCGTCGTCGGTGATGCCGGGGTTGGCGGCCGGCGGGTCCAGGACGATGGACGTGCCGGGCTGGCCGACGGGGCCGACCGTGATCCAGCGCATCTTGCCGTTGCCGACGTCGTTGCGGACTTCGAAACCGAGGGTGTCGCGGTAGAAGGCCAGGGAGGCGTCGGGGTCGTCGTGCGGGAGGAACGTGGAATGAATGGTGATGTCCATGGCGGTCAAGCTAGGTGGGCTCCGTGAGAGGTGCTTCTCGATTCCTGATCGGTCGGGTGACCTGCTTCACCACGCATGGTGGAATCCCAGCGGTGGCGCGCGTCGCGTCGCGCCGGTAGGTGCTGGGCGGGACGCCGACGAGCTCGGTGAAGCGACTGCTGAACGTACCCAGCGACGAGCATCCGACCGCGAAGCACACCTCGGTGACGCTGAGATCGCCCTGACGCAACAGCGCCATCGCACGCTCGATACGACGCGTCATCAGGTAGCTGTACGGCGACTCGCCGTGCGCGCGGCGGAACTGGCGGCTGAAGTGTCCGGCCGACATGTGGGCGTCGCGGGCGAGGGCCTCCACGTCGAGCGGCTGCGCGTACTCCCGATCGATCCGGTCGCGGACGCGCCGCAACTGCACGAGGTCGCGCAGGTGCTGCTCCTCGGGGGCGCTGCTGGTCACCGGCGAAAGGTTGCCACATCGCTCGGCGACGACAGGAAGTAGCGTCCCGACGGTGGGGGAAGATTCGCCAGATTGCCGCGGGACGTCGCGCGCCCAGATCGCGGCGATCGTGGCGATCGTCCTGGTGGCCGTCGTCGTGGCGGCCGCGGCCACGAACCTGCGGTCCGCATCGGGCGCCGATCGTGCAACCGGTCAGCCGTCCGCGTGGCCCATGGCGGGACAGAACTACGACAACGCGCGGACCGCCGTACGGAGCCGCATCACGAGCAAGAACGTCGACACACTCGACGTCGCGTTCACGTCGGAGCAACCGGTGGCCGGGACGTTGTCGACCGCGCCGGTCGTGGTCGACGGCACGGTGTACTTCCAAGGCGGCTCGGGCGTCGTCTTCGCAGTGGACGCCGACACGGGTGCGACGCGCTGGACGAGCGCTCCGGGGGGCGGGTTCAACATCGGGCCGTTCGGTGTCGCGATCGCCGACGGGCGCGTGTTCGCCGACGCCGGCTCCGACGGCGTGCTGGCCCTCGACCAGGCGACCGGTACCGAGCTGTGGCGCACACGCATCACCACGACGGAGACGCTCGGCGTCGACATCCAACCGACGGTGTTCGACGGGATCGTGTTCGCCTCGACCGTACCGGTGAGCATCGACGGGATCTTCACGCCCGGGGACCGTGGTGTGATCTACGCGCTCGACGCCGCCACAGGTGCGGTGCGCTGGTCGTTCGACACGGTGAAGGGTGATGATCTCTGGGGTCATCCAGAGGTGAATTCCGGTGGCGGTGCCTGGTACACGCCCGCCATCGACACCGAGCGACGCATCGTGTACTTCGGCACCGGCAATCCCGCGCCGTTCCCGGGCACCGCGGAGTATCCCAACGGGACGAGCCGGCCCGGCGCCAACCTGTACACCGAGTCGATCGTCGCCCTCGACGTCGACACCGGGAAGTTGCTCTGGTTCCACCAGGTGAGCCCGCACGATCTCTTCGACCGTGACCAGATCCACACGCTGATCGCGCGTACGGCCAAGGGCGGCGAGGTGGTGATCAGCGCGGGGAAGTCGGGTGAGGTCGTGGGCCTCGACCCGGAGACCGGCCGTGTCCGTTGGCAGCGCGCGGTGGGAACCCACCGTAACGACAAGCTTCGCCAACTCGAGGGTCCGACCGACGTGTACCCGGGGACCTACGGCGGCATCCTCACTCCCCCGGCGACGGCCGACGGTGTGATCTACGTCGCCACGGTGAACGCTCCGTCGAAGCTCCCGCCCGACAAGCCGTCCTACTTCGGCGGCGAGCTCGGTACGCACGACGGCGAAGTCGTCGCCATCAACGCGGTGAACGGCAAGGTGGTATGGGACACGAAGGTGCCGGGTGACCCGCTCGGTGGCGCAGCGGTGGTGAACGACCTGGTGCTCACCGCGCTGCTCGACGGCACGGTCGTCGCGCTGGACCGCGACCGCGGGAAGGTGCTCTGGCAACACAAAGCCGGCGGCGGCATCAACGGCTGGCTTGCGGCGGTGGGCGACAGCCTCTACATCCCCGTCGGCGACGCGAAGCCGCCGCACCTCCTCGCGCTGCGACTCACTCCGACACGGTGAGCGTGGCCTTCATGCCCTGCGCTGCGTGAGTGCCGATGGTGCAATAGAGCGTGTACTCGCCCGCCGCCAGCTCGACCTTGCCCGTCTCCGGGCCACCTGCGTCGGTCTTGAGCAGGAAGCCGTCGAACTGCGGATCCTGGATGGCGAGCGTGTGACCGCCGGCGCCGGTGTAGTCGAGCTCCACGATGCCGACGGGTGCGGTGTAGGCCGTCGCGTTGAACTTGATCGACTGAAGCGCTTCGACCTCGACGGTTCCGACGGCCTTGCCCGTCGGCTCGACGTACCCGGCGGCCTCGGCGTCGCCCGTGTCGAGGCTCGGCCCGAGCGAGACCAGCCCGGCGAGGGAGACGACCACGAGCACGCCGCCGAGGATCATCGCCAGCGACGACGTGCGCAGGCGGGGCGCGGCGGCGACCAGCGACGCCCCGATGAGGATCGCCAGGGTGATGACGATGCTCATCGCCAACGCGGCGTCCTTGTCGCCGGCGAGGAACACGCGTGAGATGTCGAGCACCAACACCGCGACGATCGCGATCGAGAGCAGCGGAACGACCAGGGGAAGCAACACCCGCAACTTGAGTGGAGTGTCCGCTGCGGTGCCGTCGCCACCGAGCCGCTCACTTGCGACGAGCGTCGGCAGCTCGTCGGAGTCCTGGCCCTTGTCGAGCGCAGTGTCCGTCATCTGCTCCGCTCCTCTGAGTCACCGAGCGATCGGCCGTCCTCGAGTCCCAGGGAAACCCTACGGCGAGGGTCAGGACTCGGGCGTATCAAGAAGTCGCTCGAACGACCGCCAGGTGGTGCTCAGCGTGCGTGCGCATGTCTGGCCCTCTCTCCAACGCGCCCCAACACCATGTGGCTGTCGCAGCACTCACCGCGGTTCGACACGTAGCCAGGAGATCCTCGTCATAGGGCCCCGGATACTGGTCGGCCACCGCAGGCTCCAGGTGCGCGAGATCCCATTCGATCGGTCCGAGCTGGATGGTCTCGAGGTCGATGAACACAGGAGCACCACGCATCGACAGGATGTTCATGCGGTGCGGAGATCCATGGATGACTGCGCGCGTCGCATTGCGCATCTTGTCGAGTGCACTCTCGAGTGCCTGGCGCAGGAGACGACGATCGGAAACACCGAGGAGTGGGCCGTACGTTTGGCGGTCGAGCGCGCGAATTCGCGTCGTGGAGTTGTTCGTCGACGGTCCGATTCCCCGCCACGTCGGCGAGCCCGTCGAGGTGACGGTGCAGCTCGCACAGTGCGACGGCGACGGCTTCGCTTGAAGGCCTCGTGACGTTGCCATCCGGCACGTAGGTCCAGAAGGTGACGTGAAGCTCGCTGGCGCTGCGAACCTCGTCACCAATCCCCGCGGCTGGCGGTACGACGGGCGCGCCCAGGTTCGCCAACGCGAGTCCCGCCGCGAGCTCGCGGGTCGCGGCCAACTCCGAACCATGGACCTTCGCCACGACACCACACTGCGCCAGGAGGAACACCGTGTTGTTGGTGGAGCGCAGCGGAAGCAGCTCTTCACAGGACAAGCCGCCCCCACGTGCCAGGTCGAGAACCACCGATGTTGGATCACTCACCTACGCATCTTGGCCCGTCCGGCGACGCAGTGCGGCAGTCTTTCGACAGCTATGGCGTTGTGCGCAGCGCTGCGCGTTCCTCGAGAGTGGCGTCGAGGATGGTCGGTATGCTTCTCGCGAGCGCGTTCACCGCACAGCTCGCGCTCGTTTCACGATCGACGATCGCGGAGAGCGATGAGCATCGAGCACAGCTACAACTTCAGGCGAATCCGAGACGATCTGACGACGTCCGGCCTGCCGAGCGCCGAACAACTCGGCGACTTGCGCCGCGAGGGCTACGACGCGGTGATCAATCTCATGCCCGACGGTGAGAACTCGGTCGCCGACGAGGCGCGCATCGTGCGAGACCAGGGGCTGGACTACGTGTACATCCCCGTCGATTTCGAAGCGCCCGCGCGCGCCGATCTCGAGACGTTCGTCGAAGCGATGGATGCCCGATCCGGCGACAAGGTCCATGTGCATTGCGCCGCCAACTACAGGGTGACTGCCTTCTACAGCCTCTACGCGCTGCGACGTGGCTTGTCCACGCAAGACGAAGCGAACGAGCTCGTGCAGAGCGTGTGGAACCCCGCGGAATTTCCTGCTTGGTCGGCTTTCATCACGGAGGAACGGACGCGAGCGGCTTCTTAGTGCCAATCAGGCGTTGCGTTCGTCGGCGCCAGGCGGCGTCGCCAGAACGGCGGGAACGTACTCGAGCAGCTGGATGCGACCGTCGAAGGTGCGGCTGCTGATCATGTCGAGAGCAACATCGGAGTAGCCGTCATAGATGCGCTCCCGACCGCTGCTGCCGGTGATGACGGGAAAGACGACCACGCGAAAGCGGTCCACCAAGCCGGCGTTCAGGAGGGAGCGGCACAGCGTCAGGCTGCCCATGGTGCGCAGGGACCTCGAACCCTCGCTCTTCATCTCCCGCACGGCGTCGACCGCGTCTCGGGATACGAGCTCCGTGTTCTCCCACGCCAAGGGCTCGCTGAGCGTGGTCGAGAAGACGACTTTCGACAGGCCCGCGAGGGCGTCGGTGCCCGGCTCACCGTCAGCGGCGAATCCGGACATGAGGCGGTAGGTGTTGGCGCCCATCAAGACCGTGTAGTCGGCTTCGGGCGCCTCGTCCAGCCACGCGAGGTACTCGGGTCCTTCGAGCCCCCACCAGCCCGGCCAGCCGTCGGCGGCGGCGTAACCATCAAGCGAAGTGATGAAGTCGATCAGCAGCTCTGGCATGTCACCTCTCCCTGACTCAATCAGTGGCACGGTCAGCCGGTCCTCCCGATCGTCCCGCATCCACACAGGTTCCTGCCCGGACACTCGAAGGGCTCAAGAGTTACGACTCCGGACGAGAGGAGAACTCATCGCCGGCGAGTGGTGGTGAGCGTGTTCACGCCTTGCGGACAGCAAGGCACACGACGAGCGTGCTCGAGTGTCACCGATGAGTTCGAGCGGCACGCCGAGTCAGTCACGGCACAACGAACCTACGACAGGACCATCCAATGACCGAGCTGAACGCGGAAGATGCCCGGCGAGCGATCGTCGAATACACCCGACGGCTGGCGGAATCAGCCGTCGCGGCCGGACCTGATGCCGTCGTGCCGACAACCCCGGAGTGGACCATCACTGACCTCGTCGAGCACGTGGGTCAGACCCAGCACTGGGTCGCGGAGATCATCGAGCGGCGCATCACCGACCCCACACAACTGCCCACGGAGATGGCCGTACGCCCCGGCGACCCCCGCGAGTGGCAGGCGTGGCTGTCGGAGTCCGCGCAGCGGGTCGCCAACGCGTGTTCCGATGACGCGCTCGACGCGCCGGTGTTCAACGCCGCGGGGGACGAGCGGTCCGGGACGCGATTCTGGATGTCCAGCGTCCTCAACGAGACGGTCGTCCACGGGTTTGACGCAGCCAACGCGGCGGACCGACCGGCCGACATTGACGCCGACGTCGCAGCCGCGCTCATCAGCAACCACCTCGCGATGCTCACCTCCCGCACGTGGGAGATGCAGCGGTCCGAGTCCGCCCACGCCATCCGGGGCACCGGGCAGACCCTGCAGTGGCTGGCCACCGACACCGCGGACGACGCGGGCGCGTGGTTCGTCGAACAGCGGCCTGACGGGGCGACGTGGCAGCCCGGAACCCAGCAGGCCGATGTGACGGTGACCGGCCCGGCACGATCGCTGTTGCTGACCTTGACCCGACGACTCCCTCTCACCGACCGCGAAGCCACCAACATCAGCGTCGACGGCGACACCGACCTCGCCCAGCACTGGCTCGACAACACCGCCCATGTCAGCGACTGACCGGCACCGCGGCGCTCACGGCCGCGATCCCAGTTCTGTGCGACCACAACGACGACCTCGCCCGACAGCGTCTCCCAGAGAGGAGCGTCCCGTGGCGTCGAACGCCAGCTATGCGGTGGCCGACGGTGGCGAGTCGTTGAACTCGTCGTGACGGCGGAACCAGAACGAAAACGGCGCCTGCGGCCAGCCCTCGGGCGCGTCCTCGTCGTCGGACTGCGCGCCGTACGGCGTGAGCGAGAGCATGCTCCACACGCTGCCGATGCTCTGGACCATCTCCCCGTGTTGGAGGAAATAGGTGCGGTACACGTCGTCGCCGTCGCGAAAGAAGACGTTGAGGCCGAACCACTCGTCGACGCCGAAGTCAGCTGAGAAGCGCTCGGTGCAGATCGTGTACCACGGCACGTCAGTCCAACCCATCCGCTCGGCGTACTGGCGGAGGTTCGCCTGGGGTGCCGGTGATGCCATGGCGAAGGTGATGTCGCGAGCGTGCAGGAGGCCGAGGTCGGGAATGCCGTCGGCGAACGACGAGCAGCCGGGACAGCCGGCATCGGGCCAGCCGTCGACACCCTCCTCGAAGAAGAACCGGTAGAGGATGAGCTGGCGCCGACCCTCGAACAGCTCGGGCAGCGTCCGCCGCCCGGCGGGGCCCTCGAAGTGGTAGTCGTGCTCGACCCGTACCATCGGCATTCGCTTCCGCGCGGCGGCAAGTTCGTGCATCGCGGCAGCAACCGTCTCTTCGCGCACTGTGATGGCAGTCAGCGCAGCAACCCACTCGGTCTCGCTGACGACAGGCGGACGTGCGGAAGCCATCAGCTGTCTCGTCTACCCCAAAATGCCGCGAGCCCGAAACGACTCAGAACGTCTGCCCGTCGATGCAGCGTCTCGAAGCTGGGCGGGCGCCGACAGGCGGTTGATCGCTTCGTGCACATCGAGGAAGACTGACCCGTCCCGGCGGAGAGAAGTTGCGACGATGAGACAGGTGCTCGATCCGGAGCTGTTCCTCCCGGAGCCCGAACCTGCGGTGGTCCGGTACACCGTGATCTCGGTCGATGACCACCTCGTGGAGCCCCGCGACATGTTCGAGGGCCGGCTCCCGGTGAGGCTCCAGGAGCGCGCCCCGAAGATCGTGGTGAACGACGCCGGCCACGAGGTCTGGGAGTTCGAGGGGAACGCGCACTACCAGTCCGGGATGAACGCGGTCGCCGGCCGGCGTCCCAGCAGCCACGGGATGGAGCCGTTCGGCTTCGACGAGATGCGACCGAGTTGCTACGACCCTCACGCGCGCGTCCACGACATGGATCTCGGGGGCATCTGGGCCGCGGTGAATTTCCCGTCGATGATCACCGGCTTCTGCGGACGGGTCTATTCGACCGCGAAGGATCCCGAGCTCGGCCACGCCACCACTCGCGCGTACAACGACTGGATGGTCGAGGAGTGGTGGCAGCAGCATCCCGACCGGTTCATCCCCCTGGGGATCACCTACCTCGCCGATCCGGACAAGGCAGCCGCCGAGATCCGCCGGAACGCGGCCCGCGGCGTCGTGGCGGTGAGTCTCCCCGAACGTCCTCACAAGCTGGGGTTCCCGTCGATCTTCGACGACTCGTGGGATCCGGTGATGCGTGCGTGTGCCGACACCGACACGGTGATCTGTCAGCACGTCGGATCGTCGGGTCTGGCTGATGTCGCGCCCGGCGCCCCGTCGGGGACGACGGCGACGCTGTTCGGTCAGCTCGCGCTGACGTCGTGCGCGGAATGGGTGTGGTCGGGATGGCCGATCCGATATCCGGACCTCAAGATCGCGATGTCCGAAGGCGGCCTCGGTTGGGTCGCGATGCTGCTCGATCGGCTCGACTTCATGGCCGGTCGCGGCGAGTACCTGTCGAACGGGTACGGGCCCGACGTGCGACCGGCCGACGTGGTGCAGCGCAACTTCTGGTTCTGCACCATCGACGATCGTTCGACCATCGACACGCGCCACCGCGTCGGGGTGGAGAACGTGATGCTCGAGGTCGACTTCCCCCATGGCGACAGCACGTGGCCCGACACCCAGCGAGTGATCGAGGAGCACTGGGGCCACATCCCCGACGACGAGCTGCGGCTGATGACCCACGCGAACGCAGCCGCGCTGTTTCGACACCCGCTGCCCGCCGTGACCCGGCCCTGAGCGCAGCGGGCGTTGACCGCGGCGCACCGCGAACCTACGATCCGCAATTCATGTCAGCGTCGGTTGACACCAATATCCGGGGGAACGACGTGGGATTGCTCGAGACGAGGCCACGGTGACCACGACCGACTTCTCCGAGACCGACCTCTTCCGCGATCGCGAGCTTCCCCGCGACCCGTATCCCTTCTACGACTGGGTCCGCGAGCGTGGACCGATCTGGTACTACCCGCTCTGGGACGTGTGGCTCGTGACCGGGTACGACGAAGCGACCGCCATCTATCGCAACCAGCAGTCGTGGTCGAACTGCAACACCGTGAGCGGACCGTTCAAGAAGATGTCGGTCCCACTCGAGGGTGAGGACATCTCGGAGATCATCGCCGAGCACCGCGACGAGCTGCCGTTCAGCGACCAGCTCCCCTCGTTCGACCCGCCGAAGCACACCGCACATCGCGGCTTGCTCATGCGGCTCATCACACCCAAGCGCCTCAAGGAGAACGAGGCGTTCCTGTGGTCGTTCGCCGACGAGCAGATCGACACGTTCATCGACGCCGGCCACGGCGAGGTCCTGCACGACTACGCGATCCCCTACACGCTCATGGTGATCGCCGACCTGCTCGGCGTGCCCGACGACGACCGTGACGCGTTCCTCGAGCACCTCACCACGAAGGTGCGCGCGGCGCGCATGGAGCACAAGCCGCTCGGGTTCCTGTACGAGCAGTTCACTCGCTACATCGAGGATCGCCGCGCGAATCCGCAACACGACGTCATGACGGAGATGGCCCAGGCCACCTTCCCCGACGGGACGCTGCCGCCGGTCGAGGACGTCATGCGGATCGCGGCCAACCTGTTCTCGGCGGGAAGCGAGACCACCGCCCGCCTCATCGGGATGTGCGTCCGCACCCTCGCCGATCACCCCGAGTTCCAGGAGCGCCTGCGCGCCGACCGCTCCCTGGTCGCTCCGTTCGTGGAGGAGATGCTGCGAACCGAGGCGCCGCTCAAAGGTTCGTTCAAGCTGGCCAAGGTGCGCACGACCGTCGGTGGTGTCGAGCTGGCGCCGGGAACCACGGTGTTCGTCATGACCGACGCCGCGAGCCGCGACCCTCGCCAGTTCGAGGCACCGAGCGAGTTCCGCCTCGACCGCGCGAACGGTCGGCAACACCTGGCGTTCGGCACCGGGATCCACAGCTGCGCCGGCGCCCCGCTCGCCCGCGCCGAGACCCACGCGACGCTCGTACGGTTCCTCGAGCGGATGTCCGACATCCGGATCTCGGAAGAGCACCACGGCCCACCCGAAGCGCGCCGCTACGAGTACGACCCCACCTACATGCTGCGCGGCCTGCGGGAGCTCCACATCCAGTTCGACCGCGCCGAACCCTGACCGTGCGCGCCGCGATCTACGTCCCGGGAGCCGACGACCTGGTCGTCGAGACCGTCACCTCGCTGCCGCCGGCTCCGCGCGACGTCGTCGTGCGCGTCGACGCCAGCGGCGTGTGCCACTCCGACCAAGCCGTGATCGACGGCAAACGGCTCGGCCCGATCATGCTCGGCCACGAAGCGACCGGGGTCGTCGAATGGTCCGGGCCGGAGGTGACGCGCGTCCGGCCGGGTGACCGGGTGATCATGTCGCTCACTCCGGTGTGCGGCCGGTGCTGGTACTGCGCGCGCAACGAGACGCACCTGTGCGAGCGCAACGCCGAGATGCTCCCGCGCCTGCGGGCGACGCGCTGCCGACGGCACGCAGGTGAACGCGCTGGCGGGCATCGGAAGCTTTGCCGACGAGATCACGGTCGACGAGGCGTCGTGCATCCCGGTGCAGACCGATCTCCCCGCCGATCAGCTGTCGCTGATCGGGTGCGGCTTCACGACCGGGTTCGGCGCGGCGGTCAACACCGCCGATGTCCGTCCGGGCGCGAGCGTCGCGGTCATCGGAGCCGGTGGCGTCGGCACCTCGACCATCCTCGGCGTGCAGGTCGCCGGCGCGTCGCGGATCATCGCGATCGATCCCGTGGCGATGAAGCGCGACTCGGCACAACGCTTCGGGGCGACCGACGTCGTCGACCCGACCGCCGGCGACCCGGTCGAACAGGTGCAGGCGCTCACCGACGGGAGGGGCGTCGACTACGCGTTCGAAGCCGTCGGGAGTCACGCCTTGGAACTGCAGGCGCTGCAGATGACCCGCCGCGGCGGCACGACCGTGTTCATCGGCGTCCCCGGGTTTGCCGACACCCTGCCGCTGCCGAGCATGCAGCTGATCATGGAAGACCGCACGATCAAGGGCTGCTACTACGGATCGGCACGCGTGACGCGCGACTTCCCGCGGTTCATCGAGATGATCGAGTCCGGGCGCCTCGATGTCGGGTCGATGATCACCCGGCACTTCCCGCTCGACGACGTGAACGCAGCGATGGCCGCGATGCGCGACGGTGAGGTGGTCCGCAGCGTCGTCATCCCCGACTGACCAGCTGGAGCCTGACGGGGCGGCCCTGGCGGCCGAGGGTCTACACGGGGGTCGCGCCGGGGCGGGTCCACTGCGGCACAGGCCGACCGCCGCTCCTGGGCCCCAGGAACGCCCCCTGCTCGTCGGTGCGCAGCACGGAGTGGGTCGGGTTCTGCGGCCACCCCTCGGGCGAGTCCTCCCACTCCTCCCGCCGCCCGTAGACGGTCATGTCGAGCAGCCCGAACGAGGGACTCATCACCTCGTCGCCCCGCGCGGTGATCCAATAGGTCAGGTAGATCTTGTCGTCGCGCCGCAGGTAGCAGGCGATCCGGCCGGCGACGCCCACGGTGGGATCGTCGACGTCGCCGATGGAGTACCACGGCGTGGTGTGGCCCATGAAGTCGCGGAACGCCGAGATCTCGTCGTACGGCCCGTCCCCGAGGATGGCGAAGGTGATCCCGTTGGCGTTGAGGTAGGCCGCGTCGGCGACGTCCCTCATGTACCAGGTGTTCCTGGTGCAGCCTTCACACTGCCACTCCCACGGCTCGCCGTCGTAGAACATGTGCGTGTAGACGACCAACTCGTCGCGGCCCTCGAAGACGTCGGCGAACGGGACCCGGCCGTCCGGGCCGACGACCGTCATGTCGGGCGACACCTCGACCATTGGCAGCCGCCGCCGGGCCGCCGCGATCGCGTCGCCCTCACGGGTGTGCGCCTTCTCGCGGACCAACAGCTCCTCGCGCGCCGCGTCCCAGGTGGCCAGGTCGACGACCGGCGGTGTGCCGGGGAGATTGCTGCTCGCGTTGCCGGGCGTGGTCGTCATGGTGTCCTCCACTGTCTCGTCTCGTGCGCTCGCGGCCTCACTGGGCCTCAGTCAGAACTCAGACGACTCACGGGGCCGAGACTCATCGATCCAAGTGCGCTGAGAGGATTACGTGCCGCTCGCGTCCTGTTTCGTCCCCACGATGCACCGCGCGACGCCCGGAACCCGGACCTTGCCGTCCTTCTCGAACACGCTCACCGCCGCCATGGCGGTTGCCCGAATCCGCTCCCGCGCCGGTTCGTCGACCATCTGAAGCGCGGCAACGGCGAGCGAGACGTGCTCGCTGATCATCTCCCAATACTGCGCCGGCGATCGCGTCACGAGTTCGACGTCGACGTCCCACTCGGCAACACCGCGCAGCTCCGCCGCCTCGTACAGGGCACTGACATATCCCGGGGCAGCGCACCGGAACATGTTCGGCCCGTCCGGGTCGGGTGGCGCCACCGCCGCTTCGGTCGCGATCGCCTGCATGGCGATCGTCGTCCACGGGTTTTCGTCGGGCTTGACCCACACCGACGAACAGAGACGTCCGCCCGGCTTGAGCACACGCACGAACTCGGCCGTCGCCTTGGCCACGTCGGGGAAGAACATGTACCCGAAACGCACGGACACGCTGTCGAACGAGGCGTCGTCGAACGGCAGATCATCGGCGCTGCACACCGTCGTCTCGACATTGGCGACTCCTTGCGCCCGAGCTCGTCGCGCGGCAACGTCCAGCATCTCCGCGACAAGATCGGTCAGCACCACGCGTCCCTTCGGCGACAGCCGCGCGATGCTCAAACCCGGCTCACCCGTGCCCGCGGCAATGTCGAGATGGTGCTGATCTTCAGCGATGTCCAGACGCTCGATCATCGCCGCGCCGACCGGGCCCAGCTGATCCACGATGACCGAGTCCCACTTCTCCCAGCCCGCCGAAAGCCCGGCCCACGTCGCTCGCTGAGCATCTCGGATCTCATCAGCGCTCGGCATCAGCCCTCCAATGCCCGGTTGGGCGATGCAGTGCGGCGGGACGGCCAACGTGCGCTCATCGACGATCTGCACAAAATCCCGAAGGATCACCCTTCGGCGAGACGTCCATCTGTCCCGCAGAGTTGCGCCATCCAGACCATGAATGGTCGACCCTTCAATAGTGCCCGATGGAGAGTGGCTTTGCGAACGTCGATCGGCAGTCATGCCTGGACCGCTCGTGGCGCGTGCACGGGTCTGTGGCACCCGCAAGGATGGGCAGCATGGAGTTCCCTGAGATCAATGGATTCGGGCACATCGACCTCACAGTCACGGACGTGGATCGCACCGTACGGTGGTGGGAAGAGGTCATGGGCTTCACGCTCATCAACACGCGAGACACACCGAGCTTCAAGCTCCGGAGCGTGATACACCCCTGCGGGTTCTTCATCGGGTTCATGGCTCACTCGAACCCGGTCAGCGACAGATTCGACGAACGTGCCGTCGGTCTCGACCACCTCGCGTTGCGAGTTCCTGACCGAGCCACGCTCGAAACGTGGGCAAAGCACCTCGACGAGCATGGGGTCGCACACTCAGGTGTGCAGGAAGAACAAGCGGGACCCGTCGTCGTGTTTCGTGATCCCGACAACATCCAACTCGAGCTCTGGGCGTTCGACCCGGATCTCGTCGTCCCGAGCTTCAACGCAACCCCGTTCTCCGAGGCTTCGTAGGCTGCCTCATCGCGAACCCGAACCGTCGCGCCAGATTGCCCGGACCGGGCAGCTCATGGCCCAGCGCCGATCGGCAGCTCTGACGTGTCGCGGTAGTCCATCCGAGCGCTCAGAATTCACACCCGAGATCTGAGGTCTCGGTCCCGATGCCTCAGCTGACCCCTTGCACAGACCCATGAGAACATGACCACCCACCCGGCGGACCCGACCGACCAAGGAGCTCCGATGCAGATCGCACTCGCCCTGTACCCGAACTTCACGATTCTCGACATCGTCGGCCCCTTCCAAGTGCTCGCCGACGCGCCCGGCAACGACGTCGTCTTCGTGGCGGCCCAAGCCGGTCCGGTCGCCGACCACACCGGCCGCGCCGGTCTCGTGGCGAGCAAGTCGTTCGCCGACGTGCCGGCACCCGACGTGGTCGTGGTGCCCGGCGGGCTGCACGACACCGAACTCCAGCCGGAGCTGATCGAGTGGCTCCGCACCGTCCACCCGACGACGACCTGGACGACGAGCGTGTGCACCGGTGCCGTCTACCTCGCGGCGGCGGGCATCCTCGACGGCCTCGACGCGACCACGCACTGGGCGCGCCGTGCGCCGCTCGAGCGACTCGGTGCGCACTACGTGCCCGAGCGGGTCGTCGAGCGGGGCAAGATCGTCACCGCAGCCGGCGTGTCGAGTGGGATCGACATGGCGCTCGTGCTGCTCGAGCGGATGCAGGGACTCGACATGGCGCAGATGATCCAGCTCGCCATCGAATACGACCCGCAGCCGCCGTTCGACGCCGGTTCCCCGACCAAGGCGCCGGCCGCGCTCGTCGACATCGTCCAGCAAATGATGGGCGACGGCCCCGCCCTGCCCAACACCACCGCGACCCCGGCAGACCCCCGATGACCACAAGCACGCCCGCGAACGACGCCCGCGAGCAGGTACATGCCGCGTGGGGCGACGAGCTCGAAGCCGCCCGTCGTGCACGCTCGGCGCACGCAGTGCGTGAGTTCTGGCTCGGCCGCGAGTGCCGTCCGAGGCGCGCGCATAGGTGACAGGAGGCCCGTGCCTGTCACACGCTGATGACGACCTTGCCACGCGCGTGACCGTCGCTCATGTACCGGATGGCCACGGGGACCTCGCCGAGCGGGTACGTCTTGTCGATGAGCGGAGTGACTTTGCCGGACTCGATGAGTTCCCTGAGCGCCACCAGGTCTGCGGAGTTCTCCGACGATGTCAGCGCGCCGAGGTTCTGGCTCACCACCAGCGACAAGAAGTGCGCCCGGATCTGGCGGTCGAATCCACCAAGCCACCGTCCATCGGTCTCGCCACCCACGATGACGAGCCTTCCTGTCGTGGTGAGGGCTCGACGGAGCTGCGACAGCCGGCGGTTGCCGCCGATATCGAGGACTACGTCGTAGCGACGCTTCCCATCGGTGAAGTCTTCTCGCGTGTAGTCAACGATGTGGTCAGCACCGATGGCTCGGACCATTTCCATCTTCGCGGTGCTGCAGACACCCGTGACTTCAGCACCGAACGCCTTGGCAATCTGCACCGCGAAGGTCCCCACGCCTCCCGACGCGCCGATGATGAGCACCTTCTGCCCCGCCTGCACCTTCGCCTTGTCGCGCACTGCCTGCAACGCGGCGACCGCAGAGATAGGGCAGGACGCAGCCGTCTCGTACGAGACGTTCGCGGGCTTGGGTGCGAGCTTGCTCACCGCGGCCCGCGCGTATTCGGCGAAGGAGCCATCGCAACTGCCGTAGACCTCATCGCCCGCCGCAAACTCGGTCACGTTCTTGCCGACGGACTCGACCGTCCCGGCGAGACTGCGGCCTGGATTCGGAGCCTTCGGCCGCGCGGAGCCCGAAACCCAGGGCTCGGATGAGGTAGGGGCGGCCGGTCATCACGTGCCACGTGCCCCGATCCACGCTCGCCGCACGCACGTGCACCAGAACCTCGTCATCTCCGATCGTCGGCTTCGCGATTTCCGCGAGCCGGAGAACGGACTCGGGTTCGGTGCCGTACTCGTCCTGGACAATCGCCTGCATCGTGTTGACCTCCGTTTCGAGTGTCGCGTGCTCGCGTCAACCACGACCCGGCAGCGATACAGAATGCCCGCTCTGGCGTACTTACGCGAGTGATCTTTCCTGTCGCGGATTCCTTCGGGGCGTAGCGTCGGTACGTCGACGTACGGCGTGCACGAGAGGACCGGTGGGCAAGCCATGGGAGCAGTGCGCGACCTGGTGCGGTGGCCGCTGATTCAGGCGCCGATGGGCGGCGGCCCATCACGTCCGGAACTGGCCGCGGCGGTGAGCGACGCCGGCGCGATGGGCTTCCTGGCCGCGGGTTACAAGACCGCGGGCGAGATCCTCGACGAGATCGCGGCGACCCAGCGCCTCACCGACCAACCGTTCGGAGTGAACGTCTTCGTGCCCTACGCGCCTCCGGTGAATACCCAGGCGCTGCAGGAGCATCTCGCGCAGATCGAGAGCGAAGCTTCATCGCTCGGGGTAGCGGTCGGACCGTCCGAGTGGAGCGATGACGATTGGGAAGCCAAGCTCGCCGGACTGGTGCAGCACCCAGTCGCGGTCGTCAGCTTCGCGTTCGGGTGCCCGTCACGCGACGTCGTCGCCGAGCTCCACGCGGTCGGGACGCAGGTGATGGTCACGATCACGAACCCGGAGGATGCCGGGGTCGCCATTGAACGTGGCGTCGACGCGCTGTGCGTGCAAGGTATCGAGGCCGGCGCGCACCGCGGAGGGTTCACCGACAACGAGACGGACGACGGGTACGGCCTGTTGGCACTCATCGGCGCTGTCCGGCAGACGACGGACGTGCCCGTGGTCGCGGCAGGAGGGGTCATGGACGGCCGTGACCTGGCTGCTGTTCTCGTGGCCGGCGCGGATGCTGCACAGCTCGGCACGGCATTCTTGCGAACCCCTGAGAGCGGAGCGCATGACACGTACAAGGCGGCCCTGGCCGATCCCGCGTTCACGGCGACGGCGATCACCCGAGCGTTCAGTGGCCGGCGTGCACGCGGCCTGGTCAACCAGTTCATGCTCGACCATCCATCGGCGCCGATCGCCTACCCGCAGATCAACGGAGCCACCCGGCCACTCCGAGCCGAAGCAGCCCGACGCGGCGATCCGCACCACATGAGCTTGTGGGCCGGCCAGAGCTTCCGGCGCGCCGAAGCGCGTCCGGCGGGTGAGATCGTGGATCGCATCATGACCGGCTACCGCGCCGCCGTGGACGAACGGTGATCGCCTACGTCGCTCTGGGGTTGTCCGATGCAGGGTGAACGGTGACCGGGATCCCGGAGTAGCGCGCCATTCCGGTGATGGGGTCGAGCGTGTCCTTGCTGGTGAGCAGGTTCACGTTGGCGCGCTGATGACCGTGGGGCACGGACACCGCGCCGGGTCGGATGGCGGTGTCGATCTTGGCGATACCGGTGAGCTCGCCGTGGGTGCTGCGGACGACGATGGGAGCATGGTCGCTGATGCGGGCGGTGGCGGCGTCGTCGGGGTGGAGCATGATCTCGGCCGGCTCCCCCAGGTAGTCGAATTGCGAGTTCAGGTGCCGGACCTGCCGGCGCGGCACGAGCACCAGTGCGTCGTGGAGCTCGAGGGCGGTGAGTTGGTCGACGAGGAGTTGTGGCGCAAGCCGCCATCCGCCCACCCGTTCGACGTGGGCGTCGACCCACGGGGCCGGGAGGTCGTGGCCCGCTTCCGCGTAGCCGTCGCTGCGGAGTTGGTCGAAGGAGCATCGGGCGCGTTTGGTGATGCGGGACAGGCGGGCCTCGTCGGTAGCGTCGTCACCGGAGGTGGTTGCAAGCTCGTAGCCGAGTCGTCGGCCCAGTTCGGCGAGGACCCACCAGGTGGAACGGCGGTCCCCCACCGGGTCGACCACCGCGGGCGTGTGTTGCGCCGCGACGCGCGGGCTGAGGAAGTCCCACAGCGTCACGTCGGCGCGTTCGAGTTGGTCCTTCGTCGGCAACACGTGCGTCGAGATCGCGGTCGTGGAGTTGGCGATGATCTCGACGGTCGCAAACACCTCGAGGTCGCGCAGCGCCGGTTCGAGGTCGTTGGCGTCGGGGAACGCGGTCAGCACATGGCCGCCGAAGTTGAGCACCGCGCGGATGTTGCCGGCGCGGATCTCGTCCGCCAGGACCGCGCACGGCCATTCACCCATGAACGCGGGCGTCTCGGGCCGACTGGCCGGCCCCGGCCCGAACGAGCCGTCGGGCGAGGAGACCGGCAGCTCGTTCGCCTCGAGCTGGTGCGCGAACCCGGGATGGAACCACGCGCCACCGGGCCGGTTCATCGAGTCGGTGAGGATCTCGAGTGCCCACGCCAACCACTGGGTCACGTTGGCGCTGGCCGCCATCGTGATGCCGGTACCGGTTTCGATCGCGACCCGTCCGGCGCGGCGCACCGCATCGAGCAGTTGCGTTCCCGGAAGGACCGCAGGCCGATTCGGCGACAACCTCGGCGAGCTGACTCTTGCGAATATGCCACGAGCGTCAGCCGAGCGTGAACCTTGTTTCGGTTGCATGGCGCACCATGCTCATTGTTCGGTCGGAAACGAAGCCGACCCGTTCAGAGGTGACCTGAGCGCGTGGAGGGTTGACTCTCCCCCAGGGGGAGGGTGGACGCTGGTCGTGTCCCCGAACCTCCGGGGTTCACCAAGGAGTGATCACATGGCCACCATCATTCGAGAAGTCGTCATCGACGCGGACGCGACGAGCGTCTGGGATGCGCTCCGGGACTTCGGCGCACTCGAGGAGAAGCTCGCTCCAGGATTCGTGACGGGTTGTCGACTCGAGACCTCCGACACGCGGGTCGTCACCTTCTTCAACGGAGCGGAAGCCCGCGAACGCCTCGTCGGCATCGATGAGGACGCACGGCGCCTCGCGTACTCCGTCATCGAGAGCGGGTTCGACGCCACGCACCACAACGCCGGCGCACAGGTCATCGACGACGGCGCCGGACACACCCACTTCCTCTGGACCGTCGACGTCCTACCCGATGAGCTCGCCACCCCGATCGGGGAGATGATGGATGCGGGCCTGCACGCCATCAAAACGCACCTCGATCAACTCACACCACAAGCTACGTGTCATTGAGTCCGAGCTCCCTCCGATGCTCCGGGGTGTCCTCGACGATTCGCCAGAGATCCAGCAGACCTGATCGACGACGTCCGCCAACCAGATGACCGTCAGCATCCGCTCCTCCGCGTCTGGGAGCGCGAGATGCGAGCCGGTCGTGTGGCCGAGCACTGCGACCCGTCCGTCCAGCTCGGCGAGCCGGTGTGGATAGATGAGGTATTCAGGAAACGAGGACGCGTAGCCCTTCCACGCCTCGACGTTCGCCGCCTTCCCTTCGAGCGGGGCTTCATCCAGCACCTGCAGCGTGTGCGCTTCCGTCATCGGCGCACTCAACCCCTCGATGTCGCCTCGGTTGATGCAGTCGATGAAGCTGACGACAGCCGCGATGGCCGGTCTCGGGCTCCTGCTCACGAGCGCATGATGCCCGCTCGGGAGGCTGCCGAGGCGAACGAGGATGCCCTAGCTTCGTTGCCGTGAGCGAACTGACCGGCACGCGCGTGCTGGTGACCGGTGCCACGAGCGGCTTGGGCGCCGCGATGGCCGCCGCCCTCAACGTCGCCGGCGCACGAGTCGTCGTCACCAGCCGTCAGCTGACCCGAGCGCAGTCCGCCGCGCAGCGGCTCGGCCAGGACGTCCTGGGTGTCGAGCTCGACGTTCGCGACGAGGCGGCCATCGATGCCGCCGTCGACGAGGTCTGGGATCGGCTCGGCGGGCTCGACGTGCTCGTCAACAACGCCGGCATCGGGATGCGCACCGTCAACCCGCGCTTCCTCACCGACCCGCAACCGTTCTGGGAGGTCGCCCCGCAAGGCTTCCGCGACGTGGTCGACACGAAGGTGACCGGAGTGTTCCTCGTCGCCCGGGCGGTGGCGCCACGGATGGTCACCGCCGGTTCTGGACGGATCGTCAACATCTCCATGAGCACGCAGACGATGACGCGGCGGGGGTTCGTGCCCTACGGTCCGTCCGGGGCGGCCGTGGAAGCGCTTTCCCGGGTGATGGCCGCCGATCTCGCGGACACGCCGGTCACCGTCAACATGCTCCTACCGGGCGGCGCCACCGCGACCGGCATGGTTCCCGACGACACGCCACCCGAGATGCTCGGGCGTCTCCTCGATCCCGCGATCATGGGGCCACCGATCGTCTGGCTCGCCTCCCCGCGCGCCGCGGGCGTGCACGACCAGCGCATCGTGGCCACCGAGTTCACCACACGCTGACGCCCAGCGCGGCGCGTCAGTCGACGTCGAGCCGGTAGTTCGGGGCCAGCGCGAACAGCTCGAGTTGGATGTTGTCGGGATCCCGCAACACGACCACCGATCCATACGGCATGTCGCTGATCGCCGAGTGGGGCACGCCACAACCATCGAGGTGCTCGACCCACTTCTCGAGCTCGTCGCGAGACGCGACTGCCAACGAGAGGTGGTCGAGCCCGATCCGAAACTCGGAAAAGTCACCGTCGTCGCCCGAGTCATGTCGGACCAGACCGAAGGTCATTCCCGTGGCTGGATTCATCACCTGGACCACGCGTGCGGCCACGCCTGGGGTCGCGTGCTCCGGAAAGTCGCCCAGCACCTTCATGCACAGGACCCGCTCGTACCAGGCAGCGCTCCGATCGGCGTCCCGCACGGTGAGATCGACGTGCGAGACACCCGTGAACACGGGCATGGTGCAACCTCCAGGGAGAAACCGACACGCATCAGCGACGGTCCCGCATCATGCCCGATCACGCCCGGACTTGCGCCGCCGAGCTCCTGGCGCGGTGCGCAAGCGGCGAGTGCGGGTGGGTCCGGCAGCCGAACTGCTCTAGCGCTGTTGGCTTCGGAGGAAGACGCGGACGGCGTTGTTGAACCGGTCGGCGGCTTCGATGTTGCACGCGTGACCTGCACCGGAGAGCACCACGAGCTCGGACCCGGAGATCGACCGGTGGAGGACTTCGGCCACGTTCAGCGGCGCGCGCTCATCCTCGTCGCCATAGACCAAGAGCGTCGGGACATCGATGCGAGGAAGTGCGCTGCGCAGGTCTTCGGCAGCGGCTCGGGCCATGGCGCGGAACCCGCGGGGATGAAACTCCCGCATTGCCGCGCCGAACGCTTCGACATCTTCGGTCGGCGCGGTAGCCGAGAACATTGTTGGGAGCAGCGTGTCGACGAACAGCCTCGGCGTGAACTCGGACAGGCGCAGGGCTTGCTGCAGGCGTTCCTCGGCCACGTCGACCGGTAAGGAACCCGCCCATCCGGCATATGCGGACGCCAACACCAGCGATCGGGGGACGCGTGGATGGCGGTCGACCAGACCGATCGCCAGTGCTCCACCGAACGACAGGCCTGCGACGTGGGTCCGCCCGAGACCGAGCCGGTCGATGAACGCGGCAAGGCAGTCCGCATAGCCCTGCATGCCGAAGAACTCTGGTGGATCAGACGAACGGCCCGTCCCCGGCGCGTCCCAGGCCACCACGGTGAACTCGTCAGACAGTGCTTCGACCTGACGACGCCAACACGACCGACCATCTCCGACGTAGCCGTGCACGAGAATCAGTGGTTCGCCCTGGCCGGCACGTTCATAGGCGATCCGTAGCCCACCCACCTCGACCTGGTCCATGGCGCCTCCCTGACCATCACCCGCCTGCGTACAGCTTGCCCGTTCGGGAGCGATCGGCGAGCAGCTCGGGCCAACTGCCCGAAGGCTTATCGAGACCCTGAGGCTCAGCGGGCGAGCGGGTTCGGTGTGGGATTCGCGACCTTGTGCAGCGTGTGCCGGTCCGTGTGGTGAAACGGTTCGTCGTGACCGAGGACCTGCAACACCGTGTCCTCGTCGTAACCCCAGGTCCCGTCGGCATTCACGGTGACGGTCACCGCGAACGACAACGTCGTGAACGCGCGCTCGAGGAAAGGGTTCGAGCAGATGCCGTACGTCGTCTGGCCACGCTCGGCCCGCAACGTGAAGGTCGTCGCGTCCGCCGCCACCGGTCCCGATGCCAGGGCGACCTGGGCGCGTGGGATCGCGACCGAGAGCGTGACGGTCCCCTCGACGGGATTCCAGAGCCAGTACCCGACCTGGTCGTGGAACGTCTCCACCTCGCCCGGCTTCGTGATGTGCTTGTGGTACCGCAAGCCGAAGAAGTACTGCGGCCCGTTCGTCTGCGGGTCGATCGGTTGCAGCTCGTAGCGCTCGACGTAGGCGTCGGACTCGGTCCCGTCGACGACCGGATGCACGTCGGCGCCGGCGGAACCCTCCCAGACCCCGGCCATCCCGGTCAGTGGCCCGAGGTTGGCCAGCGTGTGCGGATCGAGCTCCGGTTCGGTGAAGACGTCCTCGGTCATGCGCCCGAGATTACGCGGGAGCAGCGCGACCGGCGGACGGTCGCCGGTCAGTTGCAGCGGCAGTCAACGGTCTGGTCGAGCACCTGCCACCGGTACTGCACGAGGACCGACGCCTCGCCGCACCCCGTGCAGCTGATGCGCCACGAGTTGCCCACGCGCGCGATCTCGAGCGGTGCCTGTCCGGTCGACAGCCGCGGCCGCTCGACCCTCGGTGCGGCGATCGGCGGGAGGTTGGCGAGCTCGACCTCCAGGTACGGCGCGCTGCGGGGTGCCGCCTTCGGTAGGCGGGGCCCGAGCACACGGATGGCGGTGTCGCGGGGCGCGCCCGACGGGTCGCGGTCGGCGAAGGTCAAGAACGCGTACGCCGGCTCGAGCCCCATCTGCTCGGCCAGGTGCTCGACCGTCGCCTCGGACGCGAGGCTCGCCTCGCCGATCGCGTGCACCACGGCGCGCTCGTAGCGCGCGAGACGCTCCGGCTCGGGCACCGTCTCGGGCCCCGGTGCGCCCAGGAAGGCGTCGAGCGCCTCGAAGCGCGCGCCGTCGAACACCCCGTTCGCTTCGCTGATGCGCTCGATCTCGTCGAGGAAGCCATCGCGGTCGATCCGGTGCGCGGGATCCTCCAGCGTGTCCTTCGCGAACATGATCACGAAGCGGGCGGCGATCCCCGGGCGCTTGCGGCGCAGGATGCGACCCATCCGCTGGATCATCTGGCGGCGCGTGCGGCTCGCGCTCATCACGATGCCGAGGTTGGCGTCGGGCACATCGACGCCTTCGTCGAGCACACGCGGCGCGGCGACGGCGTCGAGCTTCCGGTCGCGCAGGTCGTCGAGGATCTCACGGCGTTGCCGCCGGGCGGTCGAGCCGGTGATCAGGTCGATCGACACCAGCGGATCCAACCGGTTGATGGCATGGTTGGCCGCGCGCACCGTCTCGGTGAAGACCAGCGCGCCGTCAGCATCCCTGATCGCCGACGCAAGACCGCCGAGCAGCTCGTACTTGCCGCTCGAGCGCGCCACGATCTCACGTCGCTTGGAGAAGGCGTCGAGGTACTCGCGCGCGGCGCGGCCGTCGGCACCCGCGTCGCGCTCGGCCAGGTACGCGACCGCGGCGATGAAGTCGCCGAAGGGCTCGAGCGGCATGTCGCGAACCTGCCGGAGGTGATGGCGAGCGTTGACCAGCGACTGCTCGGTCGCCGTGTACTCGGCCCGCTCCCCCGCGGTCAGCTCGACACCGACGAACGCGACTCGCGGCGGTGCGCACACGCCGTCGACGATGGCCTGGTCGAAGCCGTAGCGGTAGCAGATGCCACCGAAGTACGGGATCAGCAGCTCGGTGACCGCGTCGTCGCTCCGCTCGAGCGTCGCGGTGAGCCCGAGCCGTTCGTCGTACTCCGGGAGCATCGCCCGGCGCAGGGTGGCCCCGCCCAGGCCGTGACACTCGTCGGCGATGAGCAGGCCGCCGGCCTTGGTCGGCGGCACCGGTCGCACGGCGGCCGCGGAGTGGCGGGTCGTGACGAGCACGTCGCACGCCGAGGCGACGTCGCGCCCGCTGTCACCGAGGCGGCCGATGCGGACGCCGGGCAGGGCGGCGGTGAGCCGGCCGTGCCACTGCTCCATGAGCACCCGGGACGGCACGACGACCAGGACGAACCGGTCCCGGCGCAAGGCGTCGGAGGCGGCGGCGATGGCGACGTCGGTCTTCCCCGAGCCGGTGACGGCCTCGATCACGCCCCGCCGGCCGCAGCGCAGCCAGCTGACGAGCGCGTCGAGCTGCCATCGGTAGAGCTCGGGGGACGCAGGCATGGGCCGAACACGGTACCGGCCGGCTCGACCGTCGCCCCGATCGCTCAGCGAAGACCCACGAACCTCGCCAGGGTGGCGTAGGCGTTCTCGATCGAGGCACGCGTGACGAACTCGCCCTGGGTGTGGGCGATCGTCGGGTCGCCGGGACCGAAGTTGAGCGCGGGCACGCCGCGGCGACGCGAAGCGCGCGACGTCGGTCCAGCCCAGCTTCGGACGCACCGGCAGCTCGAGCCCGCGCACGAACTCCTCGACCAACGGGTTGGTGAGGTTGGGCGCGGCCGCCGACTGCGCCTGGAGGATCTCGATGTCGTCGGCACCCTCGAGCAGCGCCCGCACCTGCGCCTCGGCCTCCGCCGGTGAATACTTGGGCGCGAAGCGACGGTTGACGGTGATGGTGCACCGGTCGGGCACCACGTTGTGCTTCTTCTCGACGCCACCCTCGATGCCGACCACCTGGAAGGACTCGCGGAACTCGAGTCCGTCGACGTCGACCACGTCGGTCTCGTGCGCAGCGAGTCGCGACAGCACCTCCGACGCACGGTGGATGGCGTTGCGACCCATCCACGGGCGCGCCGCGTGGGCACGTTCACCGTCGAAGCCGGCCTTCGCGACCAGCACGCCCTGGCAGCCCGCCTCGACCCAGCCGTCGGTGGGTTCGAGGAGGACGGCGAAGTCGGCCGCGAGCAGCTCGGGCTGCACCTCGAACACCTTGCCGAGGCCGTTGAACTCGTCGCGGACCTCCTCGCACTCGTAGAAGGCGAGGGTGACGTCGTGGCGGGCCGAGGACGGATCGTCGTGCAGCTGCTCGGCCAGGCGCAGGAGCACCGCGAGGCCGCCCTTCATGTCGGCGGAGCCGAGGCCGTGCAGCACGTCGCCCTCGACGCGGGGAACCTCGTTGCCGGCATTGGCGGGCACGGTGTCGAGATGCCCACCGAGCACGACGCGGCGTTCACGTCCGACTTCAGTGCGCGCGATCACGTTGGCGCCGATCCGGTGGATGCTGAGCGACGGCGCGCGCTCGCGGAGGCGCGCCTCGACCAGGTCGGCGAGCTCGGCTTCGTGGTGGCTCTCCGAACGCACCGCCACCAACGCGGTGGTGAGTCCGAACAGGTCGCCGGCGTCGACGTCGAGCACCGTCGCCGTCGACGGGCTGGTCATGTCGCCGCGCCGTGATCGCGCAGGATGTCGTTCAGCTTCGCCTTGTCGTGGCGCTCACCCTCGTTGAGTCGCTTCACGACCAGGACGCACGGCAACCCGAACTCGCCACCCGGATACGTCCGGGCGCGAGTCGCGGAGATCGCCACGCACCAGTCGGGCACGATCCCGCGCGACAGCTCGGTGCCGGTCTCGGCGTCGATCACCGGGATCGATCCGGTGAGGATGGCGCCGGCGCCCAGCACGACCCCGCTGCCGACGCGCGCGCCCTCGGCGACGATGCAGCGCGACCCGATCATCGAATCGTCGCCGACCATCACCGGCGCGGCCTGCGGCGGCTCGAGCACCCCACCGATGCCGACGCCCCCCGAGAGGTGCACCCGGTCACCGATCTCCGCGCAGGAGCCCACGGTCGCCCAGGTGTCGACCATGGAGTCGGCACCGACGCGGGCGCCGATGTTCACGTAGCTCGGCATCATCACCGCGCCGGGAGCGAGATAGGAGCCCCACCGCGCCGAGGCTCCGGGCACCACGCGCACGCCCTGCTGCTGGAAGTGACGCTTCAGCGGGATCTTGTCGGCGTACTCGAACGGCCCGAGCTCGATGGTCTCCATGTGGGAGAGCCGGAAGAGCAGGAGCACCGCGTACTTCAGCCACTCGTGGACGACGACGTCGTCACCGACCCACTCCGCCACCCGCGCTTCGCCGGTGTCGAGCAACTCGACCGCCTGGAGCACCGCGGCGCGGGCCTCGCCCTCCGGCAGCACCGAGAAGAGGTCGTCGCGACCCTCCCACAGTGCGGTGATCGTCTTCTCGAGCGCTTCCTGCGATACGGCCATGGCGTCAGGCTAGAGGTCGGCCGTCGCCCGCTTCGCCACCAAATCCACCTGCTCGTCGGTGAGGGTCAGTGCGACGCGCACGTGATCGGTCGAGGCGCCCCCGTAGAAGTCGCCGGGCGCGACCACGAGCCCGGTCGTGGCGAGGTCCTCGGCGATCGCCCAGCCGTCGCGGCCGCGGTCGGCGTCGCGCAACCACAAGTAGAAGGTGGACGATCCGCCGTCGTGCACCAGGCCCCGCGCCTCGAGCGCGGGCAGGGCGACGGAGCGCCGTCGCGCGTAGCGGGCGCGCTGCTCGGCGACGTGGGCGTCGTCGCCCAAAGCCGCCGCCGTCGCCGCCTGTTCGGGCGCCGGCATCATCAGGCCGCCGTGCTTGCGCACCTCCCCCAGGTAGCCGACCAGCGTGCGGTCCCCGGCCACGAACCCCGAACGCAGGCCGGCCATGTTGGAGCGCTTCGACAACGAGTGCACGGCCAGCACGCCCTCGGTCCCGGTGGCGAGCACGGTGACCGGAGCCGCGGCCGCGCCGTCGGCGTCGTAAGTGAACTCGGCGTAGCACTCGTCGCTGGCGACGATCACGCCCCGGGTCCGCGCCCACTCGACCGCCGCCGCCATCTGGGCGGGCGATGCCACCGCGCCGGTCGGGTTGCTCGGGTCGTTGAGCCACAGCACGAGCGCACGCTCGGCGTCGGCGGGGTCGACCCGGCCGAGGTCGAGGTGCCACTTCTCGTCGACCGGCACCGGCACCGCCCGCAGGCCCGCGAGCAGAGCGCCCATCTCGTAGGTCGGGTACGCGACGGCCGGGTACAGCACGGTGTCGCGCGACGGGTCGCGCAGCGAGAGCACCCGGGGCAACGACGCCACCAGCTCCTTGGTGCCGATGCACGCCACCACCTCGTCGGGCGTGACGGTGCAGCCGAACCGGCGGTCGATCCACCCCGCCGCCGCCTCGCGCAGCGCGAGGCTGCCGATGGTGGCGGGATACCCGGTGGCACCGGGCGCCGCGTCGGCGAGCGCGCGCAGCACGACATCGGGCATCGGATCCACGGGAGTGCCCACCGACGCGTCAACCATCCCGCCGGGTGCCGCCGCGGCCAGCGCGCGCGCCGGACCGAGCCGGTCGTGCGGATAGGGCGGCGGGACGAAGGCCATCAGCGGAGGCTATCGGGGGGTCGCTCAGCCGCCCTCGAGCGCATCGTACAACTCGATGCGGGCCCGGCCCCGGTCCTTGGCGGTGTACATGGCGAAGTCGGCGCGCCGCAGCAGCTCGCCCGCGCTCGGGCCGTCGTCACCCGCGCCCGCGATCCCGATGCTCGCGGTGGTGACCAGCGAACCGTCGCCCAGGTCGACCGGCTCGGCGATCGCGTCGAGCAACCGCTCGGCGATCTGCGTCGCCTCGTTGGGGTCGGCCAGATCGGGGAGGATGGCGGCGAACTCGTCGCCACCGAGGCGGGCCACGCTGTCGGACGGCCGCAACGTGTCCTGCAGCCGACGCGCCACCACGTGGAGGAGGCGGTCGCCCACCTCGTGCCCGAGGTTGTCGTTCACGGTCTTGAACCGGTCGAGGTCGAGGTACAGCACCGCGAGGTACCCCTTGTGCCGCCGGATGCGGGCCAGCGCAGCTTCGAGGCGGTCGAGCAGCAGCACCCGGTTGGGCAGCCCGGTGAGCGGATCGTGCAACGCGCGGTGCGAGAGGTACGCCTCCTTGAGCTTCAGCTCGGTGACGTCGCGCGCGATGCCGGCGAGCGACGTGACGATGCCGTCGGCGTCGCGCATCGGCACGACGCGGTGCTCGGTCCAGATCATGGTGCCGTCGCGCCGCTGCATGCGCAGCTGGACCGACTCCACCTTCCCCACGCCGAGGGTGCCCAGCTCACGCACCCGCTCGATGTCGTCGTCGTGCGTGACCCTCACCACCAGGCCGGGCTCGTCGTAGAACTCCTGCGGCGTGTACCCGAGCACCAACTCGACCGCTGGGTTCACGTACTCGAAGCTCGGCGACGGGCCGATGCGGATCCGGTACACGACATCGGCCGCCATCTCGGCCAGCATCCGGAAGCGCTCCTCCGAGTCGCGAAGCGCCACCAGCGCGTGACGCTCGTTCGTGACCTCGGCGAAGGTGCAGATCGCACCGACGATCGCGCCATCAGCGTCGCGCAAGGGCGACGTGCAGACGGACGTCCACAACACGTGGCCGTCGTCGCGGCGCACGCCCATCACGAAGTCGCGCAGCACCTCACCGGTGCGCAGGGTGCGGATCGACGGGATGTCGGTGCCGTGCAGCGGCCTACCCAGGGAATCGATCAGATCGAGCGGACGCTCGAAGAGCCCGTCGCTGGTGACGGCCTCACCCATCGACGCGAACCCGGCTTGCGCCCGCGCGTTCGCCTTGAGGACCCGACCCTCACGGTCGAACGCCACGACCGCGATTTCGAGTGCGTCGAGGAGCCGGTCGTGAGGGATGTCCAGCGGGTCGCCGGCCACGTCACCCTTCGTGGGTTACGACGAACTCGCCGAAGCGCGGCACGGTCTCCCCGGGCAGGCGCGCCCGTCAGCCGCGTTCCGCCCTCCGCATGCACTTCCACGAGTACCTCGCCCTCACGGTGGAGCGCGGCGACGACGTCGCCCCGCTCATATGGCACCAGGAGCTCCACGATAGGGGCGAGGGCCCGCAAGCGGGCCCCGACCGTGTCCAAGAGCACATTCGTGCCTTCACCGGTCGCCGCCGACACCACGACGGCGTCGCGGTGTCCGTTGTGCAGCGCCTTGACGTCGCCGGGCGACGCGACGTCGGCCTTGTTGAGCACGAGCAGCTCCGGCACCTGTCCGGCACCGATCTCCGACAGGACCGCACGCACCGCGGCGATCTGGAGCTCGGCGTCGGGTGAGCTGGCGTCGACGACGTGCAACAGGAGTTGCGCGTCGACCACCTCCTCCAGCGTCGACTGGAACGATTCGACCAGCTGGTGCGGGAGCCGCTGCACGAACCCGACGGTGTCGGACACGAGCACGGTCTCGCCCCCGGGGAGCCGGAGCCGCCGGGTGGTCGGATCGAGGGTGGAGAAGAGGCGATCCTCGACGAGCACGTCGGCGTCGGTGATGCGGTTGAGGAGCGTGGACTTGCCGGCGTTCGTGTACCCGACCAGGGCGACGGTCGACATCGCGCTCCGCCGCCGGCCCTTGCGCTGGGTCTGCCGGTTCTTGGCGAGCCGCTCGAGGTCGCGCTCGAGCTTGGCGACGCGCGAGAGGATGCGACGACGGTCGACCTCGAGCTGGGTCTCGCCCGGGCCACGCGTGCCGACCAGGCCGCCGCGCGCGCCACCGCCCGCGCCCTGCTGGCTGAGCTGCTTGCCCTTCCCCCGCAGACGCGGCAGCCGGTAGCGCAACTGCGCGAGCTCGACCTGCACCATGCCTTCCTGGCTACGCGCGTGCTGGGCGAAGATGTCGAGGATCAGGGCCACGCGGTCGACCACGTCGACTTCGAACAGCTTCTCCAGGTTGCGCTGCTGCGCGGGCGTGAGCTCGTCGTCGAACACCACGAGGTCGATGTCGAGCGCGGTCGCGAGCTCCTGCAGCTCCTTCGCCTTGCCCGAACCGATGTAGGTCGCGGGATCGGGCGTGTCGCGTCGCTGCAGCACCAGCTCGACCGGTTCGGCACCTGCGGTTTCGGTGAGCAGCGCGAGCTCCTGGAGCGACGCTTCCGCAGCTTCGACGTCGCGCGTGCCGATACCCGTGCCCACGAGCAGCGCGCGCTGCCGCAGGACGGCCAGATCGACCTCGGTGGCGGTGAGGCGCCGACGACTCACGTTGGCCTCATCGCGTCGAGGTCGACTTCGACGTCGAAGACGTGCATCACCGGACCGCCGAGGCGGATGGTGTCGCCCAGCTCGACGACGAGGTCGCCGCCGGGCACGTGCACCGTGGCGCGCTCGCCGACCAGCCCGCGACGGTGCGCGACCGCGGCGACCGCGCAGGCACCGGTACCACAGCTCAGCGTCTCCCCGACCCCGCGCTCCCAGACGCGCATGTCGAGCTCGTCGGTGGCGCCGGGCGTGACCCGCACGAACTCGACATTGGTGCGGCGCGGAAAGCGCTCGTCGACCTCGAGGTGCGGGCCGTGCTGCGTGACCCGGGCGGTGGCGGGATCGTCGACGAACAGCACGAGGTGGGGGTTCCCCATCCCGGCGGCGTCGCCTTCGTAGTGGGTGCCGTGGAAATCGGCGGTGATGCCGAAGGGCGAGTCGACCGCGACGGGGATGCGGGCGGGGTCGAAGGTGACCGGGCCCATGTCGACGGTGGCGGCGGTGATCTCGCGCGACCCCGGGCCGAACGTGAGCTCCACCGGCCGGCGGCCGCCTCCGGTGTCGACGGTCAGGTGACCGTTGCGGCCCAGCCCCTCACGCGCGGCGACCCACGCCAGGGTGCGCATGCCGTTGCCACTCATCTCGGCCACGCCGCCGTCGGCGTTGTAGAGCAGCATCTCGGCGTCGGCGCCATCGGCACCGGGGGTGATCACGATGAGCCCGTCGGCACCGATTCCCCGGTGACGGTCGCAGAGCTCGACCGCCTCCGGCGCGCTGATGCTGGGAACACCGGCGTGCTCGTGCAGCCACGACGCGACGAGGAAGTCGTTCCCCGTGGCGTGCAACTTGGAGAGCCGGATCGTTCTCATGCGCTCCAGCTTGCCAGCAGGGCCGGGAGCACCGAGCACGGATTCTCCGACGCCCCGAACCACTGGACCCGAGGGTCGCGTCGGAACCACATGCGTTGGCGGCGGGCGAACTGGCGCGTCCGCACCACCACCGCTTCCCACGCGGTGTCGAGCGACGGCTCCTCCCCCGCCAGGTGGCCGAGGATCTCCCGGTAGCCGATGGCCTGCGCGGCGGTGCGGGACAGCGCGCCGCGGGCCTGCAGGCCGGCGACCTCGTCGACGAGACCGGCGTCGCGCATGGCTGCGACCCTGTGCTCGATCCGCCGGGCGAGCACCGAGCGCGACAGCCACGTTCCCGCGATGCGAACCGGGAACACCGTGGGCCCATAGTCCTGCAGGCCGGTGCCGAACGACGAGAACGGCCGACCGGTGATCTCGATCACCTCGAGCGCGCGCGCGATGCGGCGCTCGTTCGTGGGTTCGATGCGCGCCGCGGCATCGGGGTCGAGCGACGCCAACCGGGCGTACGCGTCGGCGGCGTCGAAGCGGGTGAGGATTTCGTCGCGCACGGCGCGGTCCTCGGGTGGGAACGTCAACGGGTCGACCACAGCCTGCACGTAGAGCCCGGTACCCCCGACGAGCAGCGCACGCTTGCCGCGCGCGGCGATGTCGGACACCGCGGCGCGGGCCTCCTGCTGGAACCGGGCGACCGACCACTCCTCGTCGGGCTCGGCGACGTCGATCAGGTGGTGCGCGACGACGGCCCGCTCGGCGACGGTGGGCTTGGCGGTACCGATGTCGAGCCCGCGGTAGACCTGCATCGAGTCGACCGACACGATCTCGACGTCACCGAACACGCGCGCCACCTCGAGCGCGAGCGCCGACTTCCCGGATGCGGTGGGGCCGACGATCGCGAGATGGGGACGGGTCACGCAGGCGCGGCCGAGACGGGGATGCGGATGCGGACCGGGCGGGGCGCCGGGTCGACGCCGACGAGTTCGCCGCGGAGCCAGTGGGGCGCGGCGTAGGTGACGACGACGTCGGCGGTGCCGCCGATCACCGGCGCCTCCTGCCCCGGCGCGCCACCTTCCGGAGAACCACCTCCCGGAGCGAAGTGCACCAACTTGTTCTGGCGGGTGCGGCCGGACCACATCGCGTCGTCGTTCTTCGACGGACCCTCGAGCAGGACCGACTCGGTGCGGCCGACGCGCGCCTCGTGCTTGGCCAGCGCGTGTCGCTCCACCACGTCGGTGAGCCGACGCATCCGGTCCTGCGCGACGTCGGCGGCGACGAAGTCGTCGACCATGTCGGCTGCCGGCGTCCCGGGACGCGGCGAGAACACGAAGGTGTAGGCGGCGTCGTACGCCGCCTCGTCGACCACCGCGAGCGTCTGCTCGAAGTCGGCGTCGGTCTCGCCGGGGAAGCCCACGATGAGATCGGTGGTGACCGCGAGGTCGGGCACCGCGACGCGGGCGTCGGCCAGACGGCGCAGGTAGCGCTCGGCGGTGTAACCCCGGTGCATGCGGGCCAGGGTGCGGTCGCTTCCCGACTGCAACGGCAGGTGCAGGTGCTCGCACACCGACGGGCACTCGGCCATCGCCGCGATGGTCTCGGGCCGGAGGTCCTTCGGGTGCGGTGATGTGAACCGGATGCGGTCGATCCCGTCGACCGCATCCAGAGCACGCAGGAGGTCGGCGAACTGGGGGCGGTACTGGCCCGCCCCGAGATCGCGACCGTAGGAGTTGACGTTCTGGCCGAGCACCGTGATCTCGCGCACGCCGTCGGCGGCGAGCTGCTCGACCTCGTGGACGATGTCGCCCATGCGGCGGCTGATCTCGGGCCCACGCACGATCGGCACGATGCAGAAGGTGCACGAGTTGTCGCACCCCACCTGGATGGTGACCCAGGCGGAGTGGCGCCCAAGAGAAGAGGAGTCGGTGCGCCGGGCCGGCAGCGCCGACGGGTAGGCCTCGTGCTCTTCGAGGATCTCGACCACCGGACCCTCGAACCGCGCCCGTTCGAGCAGGGACGCCGCGTTCCCGAGGTTGTGGGTGCCGAACACGACGTCGACGTGGCCGGCGCGCTCGACGATGAGCTCCCGGTCCTTCTGGGCCAGGCATCCGCCGACCGCGATCTGGAGGTCGGGGCGGTCGGCCTTCAGCGCCTTCAACCGACCGAGGTGGCCGTAGAGCTTGTTGTCGGCGTTCTCGCGGATGCAGCAGGTGTTGAGCACCACCACATCGGCCGACTCGAGCTCGTCGGTCGCCTCCATGCCCTCGGCCGCGAGCAACCCCGCGATGCGCTCGGAGTCGTGCTCGTTCATCTGGCAGCCGTACGTCCGCACGTAGAAACGGCGCGGCGCGGCGGCCGGATGTTCAGGCTGGGTCACGGCCGATCAGTGTAGGAGCGGGGCCCGGCGACCCCGCCCCCACCACACTGCGGGATCAGCTGTCGATGTCGACCTGCTCTGGGTCGCCAAGGGTGATGTCAGCGTCGATCTCCGGGATCTCGACCTCGTCGATGCCGACCTCCTGACGGATCTTCTCGCTGATCTCCAACATCATGTCGATGTTCTCGGAGAGGAAGGTCTTGGCGTTCTCACGCCCCTGCCCGAGCTGCTCACCCTCGTAGGTGAACCAGGCTCCCGACTTCTTCACGATGCCGAGCTCCACGCCGACGTCGAGCAGCGAGCCCTCGCGGCTGATGCCCTTGCCGTACATGATGTCGAACTCCGCCTGCTTGAACGGCGGCGCCACCTTGTTCTTGACCACCTTCACCCGGGTGCGGTTCCCGGTGATCTCGGCGCCGTCCTTGATCGACTCGATGCGGCGGATGTCGAGACGGACCGACGAGTAGAACTTCAGCGCCCGGCCTCCCGGCGTGGTCTCCGGCGAACCGAACATCACCCCGATCTTCTCCCGCAACTGGTTGATGAAGAGGCAGATCGTGTTGGACCGGTTGAGGTTGGCGGTGAGCTTGCGCAGCGCCTGGCTCATCAGCCGGGCCTGGAGGCCGACGTGGGTGTCGCCCATCTCGCCCTCGATCTCGGCGCGGGGCACGAGGGCCGCCACCGAGTCGATCACCACGACGTCGAGCGCGCCCGAGCGGATCAGCATGTCGGTGATCTCGAGCGCCTGCTCGCCGGTGTCGGGCTGGGAGATCAGCAGCTCGTCGACGTTGACGCCGATGGCCGACGCGTAGACCGGGTCCATCGCGTGCTCGGCGTCGATGTAGGCGCACACCCCGCCGTTGCGCTGGGCCTCGGCGACCACGTGCATGGCGAGGGTGGACTTCCCGGAGGACTCGGGACCGAAGACCTCGACCACGCGACCCCGGGGCAGGCCCCCGATGCCGAGCGCGATGTCGAGCGCCAACGCGCCGGTGGGGATGGCGGCGACGCCGACGTTGCCGTGCTCGCCGAGGCGCATGATGGCGCCCTTGCCGTACTGCTTCTCGATCTGGCCGAGGGCCATCTCGAGGGCCTGGTCTCGTTCCACGGTGGAAACCCTCCTGTGGGTCTGTGCGATCTGTCGGGGGAAGTCGTCGTGAGGACCGTACGACCGGGGTGTGACAGTTATCCGGGGCGAGCCCGCGAACTACACCGGTGAAGTTAGCCGAACACCCGTTCGGGGTCAAGCATTTCGGGACCCGGGCAGCCGACGTTGCGTCAGACTGCGGGCTCGCGGACACCCGAGGGGGACGAAATGCTGCAGGAGCTCGACGGCAAGGTCGCGGTCATCACCGGCGGCGGGAGCGGGATCGGTGCGTCACTGGCCCGGGCCTGCGCGTCGGCGGGCATGCGCGTCGTCGTGGTGGACGTGAACGAGGAGCGAGCCACGGCCGTGGCCGCCGAGCTCCCGAGTGACACGGCGGTCGCCCGCGCCGTCGACGTGGCGGACGCCGACAGCGTGCAGGCCCTCGCCGACTTCGCGTTCGACACCTTCGGCGCGGTGCATCTGCTCTGCAACAACGCCGGCATCTCCCCGGTCGGGCGGGTGTGGGACTTCACCGACGACGAGTGGGCCCGGCTGCTCGGCGTCAACCTGCGCGGCGTGGCCAACGGCATCCGGAGCTTCGTTCCCCGCATGATCGAGCAGGGCGAAGGCCACGTCGTCAACACCGGCTCCGGCGCGAGCTTCGTGGCGACACCCCGCCTGGGGCCCTACTGCGCGACCAAGCACGCGATCGTCGGTCTCTCCGAAGCGCTGCGGTACGAGCTCGACGGGACGGGCATCGGTGTGAGCGTGCTCGTCCCGGCGGGTGTGAACACCAACATCGGCGATGCGATGGTACGACCGTCGGCGACCGACCCCGACCAGGTCGCGGACGACTTCACGACCCTCACCGGCGCCCTCGACCCGACGTCGCTCGACATGATCGAACCCGACGTGGTCGCCGACGTCACGCTGGTCGGCGTCCGAGAGGGCTGGGACTACATCGTGATGGGTCCCGGACAGTCGGTCGGCGTGGACCGCCGCTACCGCGAGGTCCTCGCCGCCCACGAGCTCAGCAAGGAACGCTTCCCCTTCCTCCCCTGAGCACGAGCTGATGTCGGTCGTGCTAGCTGCAGCGCGAGAGGTGGCGACGCGCGCGGTCGATGGTCTCGTCCACGCGCTCGGGGCGATGCGCGCAGACGAACCACAGTTGATGGAGGCACGTGAGCGCGGCGAGGACGCGGCGTGCGTCGGGCTCCACCCGCGCCTCGACAGCCCGGCGGACGAGATCGGCGGCCTCGACCGACACGCCAATTCCTTCGTACGTGTCCGTCCAGAAGTTCAGGAGCACCAGGTCGTACCGCGCGTCGCCGGCCCGGGCCGACTCCCAGTCGATCACCGCACTCACGGTCGGGCCCTGCACCAGCACGTTGCGGTGATGCCAGTCACCGTGCATGGCATCGGTACCGCGGAGCGCCGCCGCATCGGCTGCTCCGCCGATCGCGATGATGTCCTGCAGCACGTCCATCGCGGCGCCGCCCGCAGCCCGGATCGGTGCGTGTTCGGCCCACAGCTCGATGTCGCCGACCCGGAGCGCCCGCACCGCTCGTTCGGGCCAGTCGCTCCCCTCGGGCATCGCATCACGGTGCGCGTCCCAGAACTCGAGCATCTGCGCCGCGTGTGACGCCTCGAGGACGTGGGTGATCTCGCCCTCGCACCGGCGCTGGAGCGTGTACGCGCGGTCGCTCGTGGTCCCCGACCAGTACGGGTCGGGAACCGGGACGCCTCGTGTCCGCACGCGATCCGCGGACGCGCATCGCTTCCACGAGACGCGCGTGATCAGCCGGCGCGAACACCTTCAGGACGAGGGGCTCGCCCGTCCGCGAGTCGACTGCGAGCGCACCGTGCTCGCCCCCGGCCAACGAGCCCACGACGACGAGGCCCAGCTCGGCAGCGACGCGCGTGTCCATGCGCCGTGCATCTCAGCACGTCACGCACGACGACGCGCCCGACTCGCTAGGTCTGGGCGTACGTCGCTGCCGCCTGGCTGTCGAACTCGTAGCCGACGAACGGCTCCGCACCGATCACCCAGGCGTCGTGACCGGGCTCGATCACGTACGCGTCCCCTGGTCCGATCTCGACCGAGGTGCCGTCCTCGTGCTCCACGCGCAGTGTGCCCGCCGCGGCCGTTCCGACGTGATGGACCTGACAGCTCTCGGTGCCGACCATCGGCTTGATGCACTCCGACCACTTCCAGCCGGGTTGCAGCGTCATCCGCGCGGCCTTGACCGAGCCGAGGTCGACGACCTCGACCTGGCTCTTGTCCGGCGTCCGCACCTCGTCCGCGTTGTCGAAGCTCTTCGAAGCGATTCCGGCCATGCAAGCGACCTTTCGCCATGCCCGCGGCACGTCGCAACGAGCGACCACACCATTCGTACCACCAGCACCGATCGCCGTAAAGGGTCCGATTCATCCCGGCTGCGGCGCATCCGCGTCGGGGGCGGCGTCGGGGTCGGCGTCGGGGTCGGCGTCGGGGGCGGCGTCGCGGTCGCGCCCGAACCTCTTTCGGAAACGATCGACGAGAGACGTGCGCTCCCGCTCCTGGAGGAGCGGCGCGTCGATGATCTCCCGCTCGGTCGTGTACCCGGAGATGATCGCCTGGATCACCGCGGTCGCGGGTAGTGCGAGGATCGCGCCGACGCCACCGAACAACAGGCCGCCCGCGAAGACGGTGCCGATCGCCAGCGCGGGATGCACGTCCATCGAGTGCTTCGTGACTCTGGGCCCGAGGATGTAGTTCTCGAACTGCTGGTAGAGCACGAGGAACGCGAGCACCCACAACGCCTTTGCCGGGCTCTCCTTGAACGCGACGATGACGGGCAGGACCATCGCGATGTACGTGCCCACCGTCGGGATGAACTGCGAGACGATGCCGACCCAGAGGCCGAGTGCCAGCGAGTACGGCACACCGACGGCGAACAGGAAGGCCCACGTGACAATCGCCGACACGACGGCCTGGATTCCACGCGAATAGAGGTAGCCGCCCGTCTTGTCGATCGCGATCTCCCACGTGTCGAGCACGACCTCTTGTCGCGCGCGGAAGGCGTGAGCAGATGGCACGTCGCATGCGCGGGCCGTCGGCGGTCATGTAGAACGCGAAGATGAGCACGGTGACGAAATAGAGCAGCCCCCGCCCGACGGCGAGCGCGACACTGAACGCGCTCGAAACGATCCGACCGTTGTCGTTGAGTGCACCGTTCCCACTCCGGAGCTCACGCACCAGGGCATCGGCGTCGAAGTCGATGCCGAGGTCGTCGTTGACGAACCGTTCGAAGTCGCGCACGTACCGGGGTGCGTGATCGACGAGGTCGCTGGCCTGCCCGGCGATGATCGACCCGGCCGCGGCCAGGAAGACGAGGGAGAAGACCAGCACGCCACCGAGCACGAGCGCGGTCGCGCTCCCCGGCGCCACCCGCGTTTGGCCAGACGATCGACGGCCGGTTCCATCGCGAGCGACAGGAAGAACGCGACCACCACCATGACGAGCAGCGTCCGCAGCCGCCCCAGCACCCAGTAGGCGGCGAAGAGCAACACGACCCAGCCCGCGGCCAAGGCGATGGCACGACTCATCCACGGCGGTACCGCGCGATCACCCTTGGGAAGGTCGGGAGGATCCAGGAGCACGGCTTCGGGAAGCGGATCGGCCTGAGTCGGCTCCACTGCCGAACCACCGTCGCCCGCGGGCGGGTCACTCATCGCGCAGCCGATCGTGAGTGGAGTGACGGCATCGCGGCCCAGCCTGCCACGTCGCGTCCGCTCCGCCGCGACACCCATCCCCCTCCGTGGAAGGAGCGCCACGACCGGCGGCAGCACTCGTTCCACCAGCACCAACAACGCTTCCTCGACGCCCTCGGCCAGCCCCACGGAGCGCCGTACCTCGCGTCAGCCCGGGGCGCGAGCACGCGGCGGCCAAATCGTGTAAGAGTGCCGGGCGACATCGACCCGAGGGGGGAACCAGTGGTCAAGGTCCGGAATGCGATCGTGATCGGCGCGCTGCTCGTCGGCCTGGGGGCCGTCGGCGTGGCGCCGGCGACCGCACAATCGAGCAACGACAAGCCGACGGCGAGCGAGGTCGGGGTCACGGCAAGCGAGATCCACATCGGCGTCGTGGCCGACGTCGACAACCCGTTCGCTCCGGGTCTGTTCAAGGGCGCGGTCGACGGCGTGAAGGCAGGCGCTGCCTGGCTGAACAGCAAGGCCGGCGGCGGCGGGCTCGCGGGCCGCAAGGTCGTGGTCGACTTCTACGACTCGAAGCTCAACCCGAACGAGTCGCGCAACGCCACCATCCAGGGCTGCGAGAACGATCTCGCGCTCGTGGGCACGTCGGCGCTGTTCCTGAGCCAGGTCGAGGACATCGTCAACTGCAAGGACCAGGCCGGCGCGGCGACGGGTATCCCCGACATGTCCGCGGTCACGACCGGCGTCCCCGAGTCGTGTTCGCCGATGGCGTTCCCGGCCTACGGCACGGCCATCGACTGTCCCACCGTCACCGCGAATCCCCAGACCTTCTACGCCAACCAGGGACCGGCGAAGTGGGAGCTGTCCAAGAACAAGGGCGGCCTGCACGGTGTGACCATCGTGGGCAACGACACGAAGGACGCAGCCAGGGGCGGCACCATCCTCGCCCTGGCCGCGGAGCACGCCGGGATCAAGTTCGACCAGGGCGACCCCGTGGTGGCCGTGTCGGGACGTGATCCGCAGAGCGTGTTCACGCCCATCATCCAGAAGATGAAGGAAGACGGCTCGAACTACAACCTGAACGTGGCGTCGGCCAACCAGGCGCTGTTGCTCCGCAACGAAGCAGAGCTCCAGGGCCTCGACTCGTCGAAAATCCTCTGGGAGTGCGCGTCCTGCTACGGCAACGCGCTCGTCACGGACAACGCCACCGAGTTCGAGGGCGAGGTCCAGTTCCTCGGGTTCCTGCCCTTCGAGGAGGCCTCGGTCAACAAGAACGTGGCCAACTTCGTCAAGTACATGAAGCAGGTCGGAGGCACGCCCGACCAGTTCGCCGCGTACTCGTACTCAGCGGTGCTGGCCTTTGCCGACGCGGTCAACGCGATCGTCAAGTCGGATGGCGTCAACGGCATCACCCGCACGAGCCTCATCAGCGCGATCAAGGGCCTGACCGACTTCGACGCCGGCGGCATGATCGGCAAGCGGTCGTTCAAGGACGGCAAGACCACGTCCTGCTTCTTGATGGTGCAGTTCAAGGGCGGCAAGTGGGTGCGGCAGTACCCGACCAAGAAGGGCACCTTCGACTGCAAGTCGTCGAACGCCATCACCGTCCAGGGGAACCTGATCGGCTGAGTCGTCGATGGTTCGGAGAGGTGGTCTACGTCGGCGGGGGCTGGAGTCAGCTCCCCCGGCGTAGCCACTCTTCGAGATCAGGTGCCTCGCGACCGACCGTGGTGCTCTCACCGTGGCCGGTGTGCACGACGGTCTCGGGTGGCAGGGTCAGCAGGCGGGCGCGGATCGACTCGACGATCGTCGGGAAGTCGCTGAAGCTCCGGCCGGTCGCGCCCGGTCCGCCGCAGAAGAGCGTGTCGCCGCTGAACACGTGACCGCCCGACTCGAGCACGAAGCAGCAGCCGCCCGGGGAATGCCCGGGTGTGTGCAGCACGCCGAGCTCCGCGGCGCCGCCACGCAGGACTCCACCGTCGTGGAGGTCGAGATCGGGATCCCGGTCCGGGTAGAGATCACGCCAGAGCATCCGGTCGTCGGGATGGAGGAGGATGGGCGCGTCCACCGCGTCCTGCAGCGCGCCCGTGGCGTTGATGTGGTCGTTGTGACCGTGAGTGAGCGCGATCGCGGCGACCCGGCGTCCGGCGATCGCGTCGACGATCGCAGCGGCGTCGTGCGCGGCGTCGATGACGATGACCTCGCGGTCATCACCCACCAGCCAGATGTTGTTGGTCACGTCCCACTCGCCGCCGTCGAGTCGGAAGACGCCATCGGTGGTGACGAGCTCGATCATGGGCGACCACGGTAATCCCGCCCCGGGCGCCCTTCGACCTACGCTTCCGCGTGCTCTGCCATCACCCCGGGGGGAACGATGAAGTGAGTGGCCGTACTGGTGGTCTGCGCCTCGGTTGCGCTCGGTACCGTCGGATGGTGGAGCGCCTCGACGGATGACGCAGGCGCGTCGACCACGACGGCCGCGTCGGCGAAGTCGGCGAAGCTCGAGAAGGGCGACGTCTACGTGTCGCTCGGAAGCTCCTTGGCGTCCGGCTTCGGGATCGCCACCCAGTCGACGGCGTGCGGCCGCTCCGACAAGAGCTACGCCCCGATCGTGGCGGCCAAGCACGGGTTGCAGCTCGTCGACGCGAGCTGTGGCGCCGCAGTCGTTCCGAACGTGCTGGACAGGGCCCAGGGCACCAACCCCCCGCAGATCGACCACCCACAGCAGTTATCCACAACCGGTCGTTGTTGGTGAGTTGTCGATTGCCGGATCTCCTGTTGGCGAGGGACTGCTTTGATCGCGGTGCGACCCAGGAGGAGCGCCGTGACGAGCCTTCAGATCGACAGACAAGCGCAGGACATCGGGTTCCGCTTACGCGGAGTCGAGATCGACGGCGTCATGGTGTGGCAGTGGCGTCGAGGCCGACGACGCTCGCCACCGTTCTTGAACGTCGAGGCGGCCAGATCCTGGATGGCCGAGGCGTTGCGCACTGCAAGCCTCTTCAACGACTGAGCAGCAAGGCAGCAACTCGGAGGTTGGACTCGCGGCGCGACCTGACGTCGGCGGTCCAGGACACGAGCACGCGTTCCGGCGCTAGTGCGTCGCAGGGAGGGCGAACCGGGCGCACTCGGTGTGGACCGCGCCGTCGGCGCGCGTGTCGCTGTCGAACAGGACAACGCGATCGACGGTGAAGGATGGTCCCGCGGCGGCGGAAGCGAGCGCCTCCACCACGGGACGGAGATCGCGGCTTTGGGTCGAACGCGCCAAGGTGACATGCGCCCGGAACGGTCGATCGTCCGGGACGAACCCCAACGGGGCGGTGGCGTCAACGATCGCGCCGGCAAGCGCGGCGAGCTGCTCCACACCGTTCGAGACACCGAGCCACAGCACCGACGCCCGTCGAGCCGACGGGAACGCGCCGGCACCCCCGAGCGCGATCGTGAACGGCGGCGTCCGTCGGACCGATTCGCCCACCGATGCGGCGAGAGATTCCACGTCGTCGACCCGGCCGAGGAATTGCAGCGTGACGTGGCGCTGGTCGACGCGGGTCCACCGCAAGCCGTCGTCCGCCTGGCGCACCGAATCAGCCAGCGATTCGGTCCGACGGAGCACCTCGGGTGGCGGTACCACCGCGAGGAACGCCCGCCGGAGCGCGCTCCCGCTCGTCACCCCAGTGCGAGCAGTCGCATCCGCAGGAGGTTGAGCACCGTGATGGTCGAGAACTGGCGGATGCGCTCACGGTCGAACGGCAACCGCGCCGTGATCGCTTCGGTCTCGTGCCCGGGGATGGCGATGCCGTACCACACCGTGCCGACCGGCTGACCCTCCATCTCGTCGGGCCCGGCAACGCCGCTCACCGAGATGGCGACGTCGGCCCCGAGCACGCGCTGCGCGCCTTCGGCCATCTGCTTCACCGCCTCTTCGGTGACCACCTGCTCGGCGGTGACCCCGAGCACCGAGCGCTTCACCTCGGTGGCGTACGACGCGATCGAGCCGCGGAACGTGCGACTGGCGCCGGGAACGTTGGCGAGCCGCGCGCCGATGAACCCACCGGTGAGTGACTCGGCCACGCCGAGCGACCACCCGCGCTCCTCGCAGAGGCGCAGCACCTCCGATTCCATCGTCTCGTCGTCGACCGCGAAGACGAGGTGGCCGAGCACCTTGCGCAATTCGACGTCTTCGGTGTCGAGGAGCTCCCGCGCCTCGTGCTCGGTCGGTGCCTTGGCGGTCATGCGCACGTAGATGCCCTCGATCCCTCGGGCGAGGAACGCGATCGTGGGATTGGTCTGCTGGTCGACCCGCGCCGCGATCATCTCCGCGAGACCGGACTCCGACGTGCCCCAGGTCTTCAGCGAACGCGAGACGATCACCGCGCGCTCACCGGACCGCTCGAGGAGGTCGGGCAGCACGTGCTGGGTCACCATGTCGGTCATCTCGTACGGCACGCCGGGAACGGCGTAGACGACCTTGCCGTCGACCTCGCACCGCAGTCCCGGCGCGGTGCCGAGCGGGTTGGGAATGACGTCGCCGTCCTTGGGCACGTCGGCCTGACGGAGGTTGTTCTCGGGAAAGGGCCGGCCGCGGCCGCCGAAGATCTGCCGGATGTGGTCGATGAGCTCCTCGCGCCGCTCGAGCTCGACCCCCATCACCTCGGCGATCGCCTCGCGGGTCACGTCGTCGGGCGTCGGGCCGAGCCCCCCGCACACGATCACCGCGTCGGCGCGGTCGAGCAGCTCGCGCAGGCACTGCACCATCCGGTCGAGGTTGTCACCCACCTTCCGGTGCTCGCACGTGTCGATGCCGACCGCAGCGAGCTGCTCGCCGATCCAGGAGCTGTTCGTGTCGACGATCTGGCCGAGCAGCAGCTCGGTGCCGATCGCCAGGACGTCACACCGCATCGCGACCCTTCGCCTCCCGCTTGGACTCCCGGTACCCGCCGATCACGATGTCGAGGCCCGAGATCACCGACAGGCCGACCGCGAACCACAGCAGGATGTCGTGGAACGTCGCCCATTCGTAGGTGGGCGGCAGGAGTACGAACCCCACCGCGATGAACTGGAAGAACGCCTTCCACTTGCCGAGCTTGCGGGCGGGCAGCGAGATCCCCCGCCTCGCGGCGAACGACCGGTACATCGAGACGCCGACCTCGCGCACGGTCACGATCATCACCGCGGCCCACGAGAAGTCGCCATTGATGCCCAGCGCGAAGAACCCGCCGAGCACGAGGAACTTGTCGGCGAGCGGATCGAGGAACGCGCCCGAACGGGTGGTGCCGTCCCGTCGCGCCAACCAGCCGTCGAGACCGTCGGTGGTGGTGAGCACGAACCACAGGCCGAACGTGACCCACGTGGAGCCCGAGTCGACGATGAGCAGGAGCGTCGGCACCGCGAGCACGAGCCGCGCGATGGTGACCATGTTCGCGGGCGTCGCGATGGCTTCGTCGCCGTAGCGCCTCGCGCGGGTGGCGGGCGTGCTCATCGTCGCGTCGTCGCCTTGGCGACGAGGTCGGGACCGATCGCCTCGGTGACGTGCGCCGGCACCGTCGCGCCCGGGCGGGCCCAGTCGGCGTGGAGGCGCACGATCCCGTCGATCTCCGGGGCTTCGCGGTGCGTGCGGCCGATCAACGTGCCGTCGTCGTCGAGCGTGTCGACGAGCACTTCGACCTCACGGCCGACGAGCTCGTCGCGGGCTGCCCGCGTGATCGGTTCCTGCACCGCTTCACACTCCCGCAACCACTCGAGCGCGAGGTCGGGGTCGACGGCGTCGTCGAGCGTGGCCGCGGGCGTGCCGTCCTCGGCGGAGAAGGGGAAGAAGCCGGCCCAGTCGAGGGACGCGGCCTCGAGGAACGCGAGCAGCTCGTCGTGCTCACGTTCGGTCTCGCCCGGGAAGCCGACGATGAACGAGGACCGGAACGCGGCGTCGGGCTCCTGCACGCGGATCCCGTCGATGGCGGCGAGGAAGCGGTCACCACTCCCCCACCGCTTCATGCGTCGCAGCAACGCGGCGTCGGCGTGCTGCAACGACAGGTCGAAGTACGGCACGACCGTCGGCAGCTCGAGCATGGTCGCGACCAGCGGGTCGCGCACCTCGCTCGGGTAGAGGTAGAGGAGGCGCACGCGCGTCAGGCCGTCGGCCGCGAGCGGCTCGAGGCGACGGAGCAGGGGCGCGAGCGAACCCGGCTCGCCCGCGTCGCGCCCGTACCAGGCGAGGTCCTGCGCGACCAGCACGATCTCGGCGACGCCGACCTCCACGAGGGATCGCGCCTCGGCCTCGATCGACTCGGGGGTGCGCGATCGCTGCTTGCCGCGGAAGGACGGGATGGCACAGAAGGCGCACGCCCGGTCGCAGCCCTCGGCCACCTTCAGGTACGCCCACGGCACCTTCGGCGCGGGGCGGGGCAGCTCGAGCAGGTCGCGGACACCGACGGGCTTGCGCCGCGGGCTCCCGAGCGCGACCGAGGTGCCGAGGGCGCCTTCTCCGGCGAACCCGACCACGGCGTCGACCTCGGGCAGCGCGGCGGCGAGCTCGTCGCCGTAGCGCTCGGCCATGCACCCGGTGACCACGAGTCGGGACCCCGCCTTGCGGGCGTCGCCGAGCGCCAGGATGGTCTCGACCGACTCCTGGCGGGCCGCCTCGATGAAGGCGCACGTGTTCACCACCACGAGGTCGGCGTCGTCGGCGCGCGCGGTCGGCTCGAGACCGTCGGCGAGAAGGGTCGCGACCACCTTGTCGGAGTCCACGGCATTCTTCGGACAGCCGAGCGTCTCGACGAAAAAGGTGCGCGGAGTCGGCTCACTCACTGCGCCGCAGGATACCTGCGGGCGGCCCGACCATCCTGCGTGCACCCCCGGCACCCCGCGGTGGCTCTCCTACACTCCTGACGGGTGACCGGGTCGAGCACGAACGGCGAGATCGCGGTCGTGCGGGCCGAACGGCTCGTCGCCGGCGGCGCGGCGTTGTCCCGGCGGACCGACGGGCGGATCGTGCTGGTCGAACGGGCACTCCCCGGCGAGCTGGTCGAGGTCGCCATCGGCCGCCGGCGTGGCACCGAGCACGGCACCGTCGTGCGGATCGTCGAGCCGTCGCCCGATCGCATCGTGCCGAGCTGCCCGCACGTCGCCGACGGCTGCGGTGGCTGCGACCTCCCCACCCTCGGGCCCGACGCGCAGGAGCGCGCCAAGCTCGCACTGGTCAGCGACGCGCTCCGGCGCCTCGGCCGCTGGCGCGAGCCGGTGGTCCGTCCGGGACCCGCGCTCGATCCCTGGGGGTTCCGCACCACGCTGCGCCTGGCGGTCACGAACGGCCGGGCCGGCCTCCGGCGCGCCGCGAGCCACGAGGTCGTCGAGCTCGCGCACTGCCTCGTCGCGCACCCGTTGCTCGACGAGCTGATCGTCGACGGCCGCTTCGGCGACGCCAGCGAGGTGACCCTCCGGGTCGGCGCCGCCACGGGCGAACGACTGGCGCTCGTCTCCCCGAATCGCGACCGCGTCTCGCTTCCCGACGACGTGCTCGTGGTGGGCGCCGACGAGCTCGCCGCCGGCACGCGCGCGTGGATCCACGACGACGTGGCCGGCCGACGGTGGCGCATCTCGGCGTCGTCGTTCTTCCAGACCCGCCCCGACGGCGCGGCCGCGCTCGTCGACGTGGTCGATGCGATGACCGCGGACGTGCTCGACGGTGCACCGGGCCGGCTCCTCGACGTGTACAGCGGGGTGGGACTCTTCGCCGGCGCGCTGCTCCACCGTCGCGTCGGGTGGCGCGCGGTCACCGCCGAACAGGACCGTTCCTCGCTCGCCGACGCGCGCGCCAACCTGGCCGATCTCGACGTGAAGGTGATCGCGACCGCGGTCGAGCGGCTCCGCGCGCCGCGTGCCGACGTGGTCGTGGCCGACCCGTCGCGCGCCGGCCTCGGACGTGCCGCCGCGTCGGTGCTCGCGTCGACACGCGCGCCACGGATCGTCCTGGTGAGCTGTGATCCCGCGGCCGCGGGTCGCGACGTGGGACTGCTCGGCGCCGTCGGCTACCGGCCGGTGGAGGCGGTGGTCGTCGACCTCTTCCCGCACACGCACCACACCGAGGTGGTCACGCGGTTCGACCGCGACGACGAGAGCTAGACCGCGTTCGCCATCTGGGCCCGGCGGAGCGCGCCCTCCACCAGCAGCACCAGCGTCTCCTTCACGTGCAGACGGTTGCGGGCATCGCACAGCACGACGGGCACGTTCGCCGGCACCGAGAGCGCCTCCCGCACCTCGCGGGGTGATGGCGGTACACGCCGTTGAACAGATTGACCGCGACCACGAAGGGGATGCCGAGGTGCTCGAAGTAGTCGACCGCCGGAAAGCAGTCCTCGATGCGGCGAGTGTCGACGAGCACGATGCCGCCGACCGCACCTCGTACCAGCTCGTCCCACAGGAACAGGAAGCGGTCCTGGCCCGGGGTGCCGAACATGTACAGGACCATGTCGGGCCCGAGGGTGAGGCGACCGAAGTCCATGGCCACGGTGGTGCCGGTCTTGGCGCTGCCGGCGCCGGCGAAATCGATGCCGAGGCTCTCGACGGTGATGTCGGCCTCCGTCATCAACGGTTCGATCTCGGAGATCGTGCCGACGAGCGTGGTCTTGCCGACCGCGTACCCGCCGGCGACGACGACCTTCATCGACACCGGCAGCCCGGTCGCCGACGAGGTGGCCCCGTACGGGCCCGGCACCGTGGGCGCCATCGGGGGAACGAACTCAGAGTGCACGGATGCCCTCCAACAGACGCTCGAGCAGCCGCACGTCGCGGTGTTCGGCCGCGTCCGTGGTTTGACGCACCTGCACCATGTGGGCGGCGACGAGGTCACCCACGAGGACCCGCGCCACACCCACCGGCGTCCCGAGGCGGGCCGAGAGCTCGGCCACGGACATCGGCGTCTGACAGAGGTCGACGATGCGCCGGTCCTCCGGAGTCGCCTTCTTGTCGAGCTGGTCGGGGGTGATCAGCGCGAGCACCGGTGCGTGGAGCTCGAACACCCCGAACGCCGTGCTCGTGCGGCCGCGCGTGAGCATGTACGGGCGGACCAGGTGGCGGTGCTGCGAGCTCGCCGCGGGGTCGGGGCCCGGCTCCGCAGCCGTCATCGGATTGCCGACCTCGGGAGCGCCGTCTGCAGCTCGGAGATGAGGCCGGGCGTCAGCGCACTCGCGCACTTCTCGACCAGGACCGCCATCTCGTAGCCGACCAGGCCGACGTCGCACGGCCGGACGGTCGTCGCCGCCAGGACCGAGGTGTCGCTGACCCGCATGACGAAGAGCATGGCCACGTCCATCTCGACGATGACCTCGTGGACCCGGCCGCCGCCGATCGGGGTGGAGCCGCCCTTGGCGATGCTGAGCAGACCGGCGGCCACCGCGGCGAGCCGGTCACCCGAGCTGCGGTCGAGCCCGTCGGACAACGCGATGAGCAGGCCGTCGGACGACACAACGGTGGCTTCCTGCACGCCGGGTACACGCTCGACGAAGTTCGACACCAGCCAGTTGAGGTTGCGCGCTTCGGCACTGAGTTGGATCATCGCCCGTCCTCCTGCGCGTGACCGAGCGTGTCGGGCACGGTCAACTCGGCGCTCGGGTCCATCGCGTCGTCGTCCTGCTCGGCGCGGCCCCGTTGCTTGCCCTGCGTGTGGCGGGTCAGCAGCTCGTGCACGCGATACGGACGCATCGGGTCGGCGTCGGCGTCGGCCGCGTCACCCGCTTCGGCCGGGTGGTGGCTGAGGTGTTGGCCCGGGACCCGGGTCGGCAGCGGCGCGCCCGAGAGGTCGTCGGCGGTGTCGCCCTCCGGAGTCGGCTCGGGCTCGGGCTCGGGCGCAGGCGGCGGCGCGGTGAAGGTGCCGGGCTCGGGCGCAGGCGGCGGCGCAGTGAAGGCGGTCGGCTCGGGCGCCGGCTGCACGACCGGATCCGGTACCGGCTCCGCGACCGGTGCGGCGGGCGGCGGGCGGAACGCTTCGGGCGCGGGCGCGGGTGCGGGCGGAGTCGCAGGCGCGCCGTCGGCCAGGCCCTCGCGCCGCCACTGCTCCACCGGCGGCTCGTCGGGCGGCCGCGAGGCGACCCGGCGGGCACCGAGCGGCTCGGCGGCGGGGGCGATCCCGAACTCGGGGTCGTAGACCGGCCGGTGGACGGGAGGCACCGGCGCCGCGGGCGGCGCCGGCACCGCGCGCGGTTCGAGCACCGCGGTCGGCAGGTGGACAAGGGACACCAGGCCGCGTGGCGCGCCCGGGCGGAGCTCGACGGCGATGCCGTGACGGGCCGCGAGTGACCCGACGACGTGGAGTCCGAGTGCCCGCGACAGCGCGAGCCCGACCACCGGCGGCTTGGCGAGCAGGGAGTTGGCCTCGGCGATGCGCTCGGGCGTCATGCCGATGCCCTGGTCCGACACCGCGAGCACGAAGCCGGTCGCGGTGACCGCGCCCGACACCACGACCGGGGTGTCGGGCGGCGAGAACGACGTGGCGTTCTCGAGCAGCTCGGCGAGCAGGTGGGCGACGTCGGAGACGGCACGTCCGGACAGCGCCAGGCGGTCGTCGATGCCGACGAGCTCGACCCGCGGGAAGTCGGCGATCTCGGCCGCGGCGGCGCGCACGACGTCGAGGAGGGCGATCGGCTGCTGCCACTGCCGCGGCTGCTCGGCGCCCGAGAGCACCAGCAGGCTCTCGGCGTTGCGTCGCATGCGGGTCGCCATGTGGTCGAGCTTGAAGAGCGCGTCGAGCGCGGAGGGGTCGTGCTCGTTGCGCTCGAGCTCGTCGAGGAGCTCCAGCTGACGTTCGAGCAGGCTCTGGTTGCGGCGGGCCAGGTTGACGAACAGGTCGCCCATGCCCTTGCGCAGCAGCCTTGACTGCTCGCGCGCCACCTCCATGGTCACGGCTTCGACGTCGTTGAACGCCTGGGCGAGCTCGCCGATCTCGTCCTCCGACTGGACCTCGATGCGCGTGGGCGGCACGTCGCTGACGTCGCCCCCAGTCCGCAGCGACTCGACCAGCGCGGGTAGCTGACGCTGCGACATCTCGCGGGCGGCGTCGGTGAGTCGTCGCAGCGGCCCGACGATGGCGCGGGACACGAACCAGATGAGGAGCAGGGTGAGCAGCATCGCGAAGACCGCGAGGCCGCCGTAGATCCGGGTGTCACGTTGCGCGGCCGACGCCTGCGCGTTCGCCGTGGCGTCCACGACCGACTCGACGCCGTCGATGGCCTTGTCGAGGCGGCCCGCCTGGCTCTGGTACTCGCCGTAGTAGGCGTCGGGAGTCTGCGTCGCGATCGGGAAGCCGGAGGGCAGCGCAGCGGCTGCCGGCTCGTCGCCCATCGCCGAGCGGTACTCGGCCAGCTCGGCGTCGGTGGCGGTGTTGGTGAACGACTCGCGGTAGTGCGCGGCCGAGGTCTGCGCGCCGACCCACTCGCTGAAGTCGTTCGGCGCGCCGCTCGCGAGCACCGCGATGTAGACGCTCGCCTCACGAGCGAGCTCGTGCTGGGCGCGCTCGAGCGCGAACACGCGCGTCAGGCTGACCGACACGTCGGCGCTGGCGAGATCGCGCGCCACCCGCTCGCCGAAGTCGAGGAGGTGGCCGTCGACGGCGAGGAAGAACTCGCGGGTCCGGGCGGCGTCCGCGCTGCGGACGTCGACCTCGCCGCGCATGTCGGGGATCTGCTCGAAGCCGCGGTTGGTCGCCTCGAGCGCGGTCGCGGCGGCGGGTGAGAGCCCGGTCTCGACGAAGGTCCCCTCGTTCTCGCGGAATGCGCGCACCGCGGCATCGGTCCGCTTGCGCGCGGCGGTGAGCTCGCCGACGGGCGGTGCGGTGGTGCCGGCGACGTACCACGACGACACGACGCTCTCGTTCTGGATGGCGCGGCTGGCGTCGTCGAGCGCGTGGAGCGGGCCCGAGAGGTCGCCGTACTGCTCCTGGGCGTGCAGCGCCGTGAACCGGTCGCTCAGACCGGCGGCGGCGACGACGACGAGCGCGAGGAACGGCACGAAGAGGACGAGCAGCAGCTTCGACCGGAAGCTCAGTCGCGCCATGAGCGACGTCCCTCCCTTCATGCGTCCCAGATCCACCGCGTCCTCCTCGACCTGGGTGCGCGCGCACCGCCTCACCGGGGCACGCGCCACACCTCATGAGCCGTGTCGGCAGGCCCAGAGGCCGCCTTGAGCAACGCTTGGGGAAGGGTTCGGGAAAGACGGACCCGGTGCGGACCGGTCCGGACTCAGACCCGGTCGGCGGAGGCTTCGAGCTCCTCGACGGTCATCAGGACCGCCCGGGCCTTCGAACCCTCCGACGGGCCGACGACGCCCCGCCGTTCGAGCAGGTCCATGAGCCGCCCGGCGCGGGCGAACCCGACCCGCAGCTTGCGCTGGAGCATGCTCGTGGACCCGAGACCGCTGCGCACGACCAGCTCCATGGCCTCGGCCAGCAGCTCGTCGCCGTCGCCGTCGTCGGCACCACCGGCGCCACCACCGGCGGCGTTGTCGTCGCCGGCGATGCCCTCTACGTAGGCGGGTGCCGTCGACTGCCGGCGCCAGTGCGCCACCACCTTGCGCACGCACTCCTCGTCGACCCACGAGCCCTGGATGCGCTGCGCTCGACCGGAGCCGGCTGCGAGCAGGAGCATGTCGCCCTGGCCGATGAGCTTCTCGGCGCCGGCCTGGTCGAGGATGACGCGGGAGTCGGCCAGGCTGCTCACCGAAAACGCCATCCGGCTGGGCACGTTGGCCTTGATGACGCCGGTGATGACGTCGACCGACGGGCGCTGCGTCGCGATCATGAGGTGGATGCCGACGGCTCGGGCCATCTGCGCGATGCGGCAGATGCTGGCCTCGACGTCACGGGCCGCCACCATCATGAGGTCGTTGAGCTCGTCGACGACGATCACGATGAACGGCAGCCGCTCATATCCCTTGCCCGTGGTCGGGTCCGGCTCGTCCTTGGTGGGCAGCTCCCCACGGTCGAACATGCCGTTGTACCCGGTGATGTCGCGTACACCGACCTCGGCGAGCATCTCGTAGCGCATGTCCATCTCGCGTACGGCCCAGTCGAGCGCGTTCGCCGCCTTCTTGGGATTGGTGACGACCTCGGTGAGGAGGTGCGGGAGGCCGTTGTACGCGCCGAGCTCGACCCGCTTCGGGTCGACCAGGATCAGGCGGACCTGGTCGGGCGTGTAGCGCATCAACAGCGAGGTGACGATCGAGTTGATGCAGCTGCTCTTGCCCGCTCCGGTCGCGCCCGCGATGAGCACGTGGGGCAGCGTGGTGACGTCGAGCATCACCGACTTGCCGGAGATGTCACGACCGAGCCCGACGCCGAGCGCGGTCTTGCTCTTCGCCACCTCGGGCGCGGCGAGCACGTCGCCGAGGGTGACGATGATGCGCTCCTTGTTGGGCACCTCGACGCCGACGGCGCTGCGGCCGGGGATGGGGGCGAGGATGCGCACGTCGAGCGACGCCATGGCGTACTGGATGTCGTTGCTGAGCCCGGTGACGCGGTTGACCTTCACGCCCGAACCGAGCTCCAGCTCGTAGCGGGTGACGGTCGGACCGATGGTGGTGCCGACGAGGCGAGCCTCGACGCCATGGTGCGCGAGCGTGGCCTCGAGGACCCGGCCGGCGTCGTCGATGAGCCTGCGGTCGGCCTCCTTGCCACTCCCCCGCTTCAGTACGTTGGCGGCAGGCAGCGTCCACGGACCGGTCCGACCGACGGGCTCGTCGCCGAGCTCGATCACGAGCTGACCGCTCGGATCCTCGTGGGTGGGGATCTCGATGGCGGCGTGGGTGACGGGCGGCAGGACCAGCTCCGGCTCCGGCTCGACCTCGATCTCGGGTTCGGGATCGGCGCCGTAGTCGTCGTATGCCGCGTAGTCGAACGGCGCGGGTGCGCTCGCCGCCGGCGCGGGTTCGAGGTCGACGCCCTCCCCGATCGGGCCCAGCTTCACCGCGCCGCGGGCCTTGGTCGCGACGGTGCGCGACGCGCTCGACAGCGCGCCGACGAGCATCCCGATCGACAGCCCGAGTGCGAGCAGGAGGCCGACCAGCGCGATCGCGCCGAGGACGATCGACGCGCCGACGATCCCGGTGGCGGTGGTGAGCGGCGCGGCAACCATGGCGCCGAGCGCGCCGCCGGCATTGCGCAGGTCGTCGAGGTTGCCGTCGAGCGACGGGCGGCCGTAGGCGAGGTGCAGGATCCCGACGTCGGCCACGAAGAGGAGCAGTGCACCGATGGCGATGCGCACCGTCGGGCGCTCCGCGGGTTCGTCGACCACGGTCTCGTCGTCAGGGTCGGCCGGATCCGCGGCCTTCCGGGGCCAGAGCAGCAGCACCCCGAAGGCGAAGCACGCCACCGGTACCGCGACCCGTGCCCGACCCAGCACCGCACCGGTGCCGTCGGCGAGCGCCGAGCCGACCGGTCCCGCCAGCTCCGTCCACAGCCCCAGGGCGAAGATCGCCCCGGCCACGAACAGGCACACCGCCAGCACGTCGGCCTGATGCCCCGCGAGCTGGCGCCCCGCGACCTCCCGCCCCCGCGACAGCATCGACGGCTCCGCCGCGGCCGCCCTGGTCCGGGTGGACGCCTTGCGGGCCGCCGGCCTCCGGGCCGGCTTCTTCTTCGAGCGGGCCGACGCGCGACCACGCCGCGTCTTGGTCGCGGGCATCCGCCGAAGTTAACACCCGCACCACCATCAACAACAGCATCATCGGCCCGACGAGGCATGCGGGGCCTCCGAGTGAGGCCGCCGCCGCCGGAGTCGTGCCGACGAAGCCTTCCGGAGGTCGCGAGGAGGTACGGCGCAGGCGGCGGCGGCCCGCAGAGCCCGACGGGCGGACCCGACCCGGTGAGTCCTCAGACCTCCATGACCACGGGGATGACCGCCGGCCGGCGCTTGGTGCGCTCGTTGATGAACTTGCCCAGCGAGCGGCGGCAGTGGCGGCGGAGGGTGTCGAAGTCGGTGGCGCCCTCGTCGGCCGCCTCCTTCAGCGAGGCGAGCACCGCAGCCTTCGCCTCTTCGAGCAGCTCCTCGGCCTCGGGGGCGTACACCCAGCCGCGGGTGACGATCTCGGGGCCGGTGACCACTTCGCCGGTGGTCGAGTCGACGGTGACGATCACCACCACCAACCCCTCCTCCGCCAGGTTGCGACGGTCGCGCAGCACGCCCTGGCCGACGTCGCCGACGATGCCGTCGACGTAGAGGAAGCCGGACGGGACGGCGCGCCGTTCGACGTCGATCGCGGCGGTGCCGTCGTCCTGCAGCACCAGCGTGAGCGCGTCTCCGTCTTCGCAGACGAGCACGTGATCCTTCGGCACGCCGACCGACTCGGCCAGGCGCGCGTGGTGAACCATGTGCGTGTACTCGCCGTGCACCGGCACGAACCACTCCGGCTGCACGATGTTGAGGAGCATCTTGAGCTCTTCCTGGGACGTGTGCCCCGACACGTGCACCGGCGAGCTACCGCCGTGCAACACCTCGGCACCGGCGCGGTGCAACGAGTCGATGATGCGGGTCACGTTGGTCTCGTTGCCGGGGATCGCGTGCGCGGAGATCACGACGACGTCGTCGCTGCTGATCTTCACGTGCTTGTGCTCGTGCGCGGCCATCAACGAGAGCGCGCTCATCGGTTCGCCCTGGGAACCGGTGCAGATGATGCACACCTCGCCCGGCGCGTAGCGCGGCACCTCGTCGATGTCGATCACGCTGCTGATCGGGATGTCGAGCATCCCCATCTCGCGGCCGAGGGCGACGTTGTTGACCATGGAGCGGCCGAGGAAGACCACCTTGCGCCCGGCGGTGACCGCAGCGTCGGCCACCTGACGCACGCGGTGCAGGTGCGACGCGAAGCTGGCGACGATCATCCGCTGGTCGGGGTAGTCGCGGAACACGGTCCGGAGCGTGTCGCCGACCGTCGACTCCGACGGCGTGAAGCCGGGGCGACAGGCATTGGTGGAGTCGGACAGGAGGAGCTTGACGCCACCCGAGCGCTTGGCGATCGCGCCCATGAGCGAGAGGTCGGTCTTGCGGCCGTCGACCGGCGTGGGGTCGAGCTTGAAGTCGCCGCTGTGCATGATCGTGCCCGCGGGCGTGTGGTACGCGGTGGCGAACGCGTGAGGCACCGAGTGCGTGACCGGGATGAATTCGCAGTCGAACGGCCCGATCATGCGGCGCTCGCCGTCGTGCACCGGGATGAGCTCGGTGCGCCCGAGCATCCCCGCTTCTTCGATCCGGTTGCGGGCGAGGCCGAGCGACAACGGCGATCCGTATACCGGGAACGAGATGTCGCGCAGGAGGAAGGCGAGGCCACCGGCGTGGTCTTCGTGCGCATGAGTGAGGAAAGCGGCCTCGACCCGGTCCGCGTTGTCGCGCAGGTAGGTGAAGTCGGGGAGGACGAGGTCGATCCCGGGCATCTCCGCCTCGGGGAACATGATCCCGCAGTCGACGATGAGGATGCGGTCCTCGACCTCGAGGCAGAAGCAGTTCCGCCCGATCTCACCGAGCCCGCCGAGGAAGACGATCTTGACGGGCGAACGGCTCATCGCGCTCAGGCTAGCGGCGCCTTGAACATGAACTCTTCCATCATGGGCTTCATCGCCACATCGACGAGCTCGATGCGGACGCCGAGCGGATCCCGGTGGTACGCGAACTGCACGAGGGCGCCGTCGGCGTCGCGGCCGCAAAGCTGCAGCGGGCACCGCAGCTCGGAGTAGTGGGCTGAATCGGCGGGCAGCGCGTCGGTCCACACGCCGATGTGATGGAGGTTGGAGTGCTCGTTGCACTCCCACACCGTGCCGGGGATCTCCTGCACCAGCTCGATGTAGGGCGGCTCGGTGGAATAGGACAGCTTGTTGGGAACCACGAGGTCGTGACCATCGCCGTCGCGCACGTCGAGCGCCGCGGTCTCGAGCACCGGTCCCCACGTGATGCCGAGCAGATCGGTGAGGTGCGCCTGCGCCGCCTCGACGTCGGGGACGACGATGCCGACGTGGTACAGCTGTCCCTGGATCGCCATGGGCGGAGCCTACGCAGTTCGGAAACGCGTGTGGCTGAACTCGCCCTTCCCGAACGCGAGGATCTTGGTGGGTCGCACCGCGAACACCCACGCACCTTCACCGTCGTCGTTGCCGACGTGGTCCGGGCTCGAGAACCCGCCGCCGGCAACTCCGAACTGCCAGCGGCCGTCCCACTTGTCGCCCCAGGCGTCGGCGAGCCGCTGCAGCGTGGCGGCATCGGTGACACGCACGGCCTCACCCTCGACCATCACGTCGGTGCCCTCGTCCCAGGTGGCGCATCCGGTCGTGACCACGACCTGCGGGTTCGTCCGCAGGTTCACCGCCTTCTGCTCCGTGGGACCCGTGCAGAAGTGGAGTGCGTCGTCGAGCCACACCGCGACGAGCGGCGTCACGTGAGGACGACCGTCGGCGCGCACCGTCGTGATCCATGAGAGCTGCGCCGCCTCGAGGTGCTCCCGGACGAGCGCCCACGACGGCGGGGTGACGCCGTCGTCGCTGAAGCGTCGGTCGAGCTGGGGCGTCATCGTGTCCACGGGTGAACCTCCGTGTTCGTGGTCTCCTTACGACCGCAGCCACGACGGGAACTCATCGGTAGGGCAGGGTACGGCAGGGCCGAAGCGGGTACAGACGCGAGATGTCCGAGCAGATCCGGCGAGACGACGAACGCTGCCGCTACGAGCTCGTGATCGACGGCCACATCGTCGGCATCGCAGACTTCGTGCTGGACGGAGCGACGATGGTGCTCCCGCACACCGAGATCAACCCTCGACAGCGCGGACGCGGATTGGGGGCAGTCCTCGTGAAGGGTGTGCTCGACGACGCACGCGCCCGGAGTCTCGACGTCGTGCCGACGTGCTGGTACGTGCGCGAGTACATCGAGCAGCACCCGGACGAAGCGGACCTGCTCGCGAGCTGAGCCGATGCGGAGCTACGCCGACGCGGCGGCGCGGTCCTTCGCCACCTCGTCGAGCTGCGAGTACTCCTCGCCGGTGTCGACCCAGTCCTCGAACTGGATCACGCCGAGCTCGGTGAAGCGGTCGCGCAGCCAGCCGTCGCCGGCGTCGAGCAGGCCGAGCTTCTTGCAGTTCGGCACGATCTTGGAGAAGAGCAGGCCCTGGAAGATCGGGCGGTCGGGCGCGTTCTGCATCGCCTTCACCGCCTCTTTCACGTCGACGCCCATGCGCTCCCACGTCTCCTGCTGCAGGAACCGGTCGCGCATGCGGACGGCCGCCTCGAACGCGAACTCCTGGCGCTCCTTGATCTCGGCGGCACCGAGCCCGTTGTAGTACTCCTGCAGCGAGAGCACGCCGAACGCGACGTGACGGGCTTCGTCGCTCATCACGTAGCGCAGCAGCTGCTTGAGCAGCGGCTCGGTGGTCATCTGGTGCAGGAACCCGAACGCAGCGAGCGCGAGCCCTTCGACCATGATCTGCATGCCGAGGTACGTCATGTCCCAGCGGCTGTCGGCGACGATGTCGTCGAGGAGCATCTTGAGGTGCGCGTTGATCGGGTAGTGGCCCGACAGCTTCGTGTTCAGGTACCGCGAGAAGACCTCGACGTGGCGGGCTTCGTCCATCACCTGCGTGGCGGCGTAGTACTTGGCGTCGATCCACGGGACGGTCTCGACGATCTGCGCGGTGCAGATCAGCGCGCCCTGCTCGCCGTGCATGAATTGCGACAGGGTCCAGTTCTGCGACTCGACGCCGAACTCGAGCCACTCCTTGTCGCCCCACTTCTCGAACGGGGTGCCGTCGAGGTCCATCTGCTGACCGATGCCGTTCTGGTTCTGGTTCGCCTGCGCAACCTTCTCCTGGTCGACCTCGGTGTCCCAGGGCAGGTCGTTGGCGTTCCACATCGACGTCTTGGCCTTCTCGTAGAGCTTCACCAACGCCGGGCGGCTGCGCTCGTAGTTCCACGTGAAGATGGCCTCGGCATCGGCGCGGACCGCGTGCTGCACCTCGTCGACGTCGGTGTTGGTGACGGCGAGGATGGCGTCGAGGTCGTGCATGTCGTCGCGGCCGATGATGTCGGTGTAGTCGGCGGTCATGGTTACCTGCTTCCTTCGAGACCGGGAATCACGAGTGGTGCGAGGAATGCGCGTGCGGTGGTGGCGTCGGTGAAGTCGATGGGTGGGTGCGGCATGAGCACATACGAACGGACGAGACGCGCCAGCCAGTCGCCGGCACGCGTCGCGTCGTCGGGATCGAGCCAGCGGTCGAACGCGGGCGCGATGGCGTCGCCCACCGCGATCAGGAGGCGGTCGCCGGGCCCGAAGGCGAGGTGCCCGAGCACTGCGTCCGGCTCGTGGGCGAGGACGAACTGCAACGCGTCGTGGCCGCGCAGCTCGCGAGCGCCGGTGACGACGACGGCGACGACCGCTTCGGTGAAGGTGGGCGCAGCGCGTCCGGCGTCGAGCACCTCGGCGGCGATGCGGTCGTGCTCCGCCGCGATCGCGCTGGCGACGATCTCCGGCTTGCCGTCGAAGTAGCGGTACAAGGTGGCACGGGAGCACCCCGCTTCACGGGCGATGTCGTCGATGGTGGTCTTGGCCAGACCGAACCGACCGATGCACGCGAGGACGGCAGCGCGGGCCCGTACGTCGACGGGAGCCGGGGCCGTCACGGCGATGGTCATCGCCTGAGACGATACACCATTATTCGTCTCATCGGGTCAGGGCCGGGTCAAGGCCGGGTCAGCACGCCGCCGAGCAGCTCGCGGCGCACCAGGCGGCGAACCTCGGCCGGGTCGGCCAGGTCGTGCCGCCCGGGCGAGGCGATGAGCGACAACGAGAGCCGGGCCACGTATTCGGCGGTCTGCTCGAGGTCGACCCCGGTCCGCACGGTCCCCGCCTCCTGGTCACGGAGGAGCAGCGGGAGGAAGTAGGCGGCGATGGCCCCGATCACCCGGTGCTGTTGCACGGTGATGAGCGCGTTGAGCCGGTCGGGCTCGGTCTCGAGCACCTTCTGGAGCACCTCGTGCTCGCGCAGCTCGCGCCGCGCCAGCGGCAGCGCGCGCTCGAGGAACTCGGGGAAGTCGGCGGCATCGCCGAGCTCCTCGCCGAGGTGGAGGAAGAAGCGGTCCATCTCCCACCCGACGGTCTCGCGCAGCACCTCTTCCTTCCCGCCCGGGAACAGGCGGTAGATGGTGGCGCGGGACACCCCCGACGCGGCGGCGACGTCGTCGACCGTGGTCTTCGCCATGCCGCGCCGCGCGATGCAGTCGTACGCACCCTCGAGCACCCGCCGGCGCGACTCGTCCACGGCGACGTGTCTCCGGTCAGAGACCGAGCAGCGGGTCGAGGCCGATCGTGAGCCCCGGCAGCTCCTGCACCTTGCGCACGGCGAGCAGCACGCCGGGCATGAACGAGGTGCGGTCGTAGGAGTCGTGACGGATGGTGAGCGACTGGCCAGTGGTGCCGAGCAGCACCTCCTCGTGGGCGACGAGCCCGCGCAGGCGCACCGAGTGCACGCGGATCCCGCCGGCGCCCACTCCCCCACGTGCGCCCTCCACCACCGTCTTGGTGGTCGGGTCGGGCGCCCAGTCGGCCGAGGCTGCGGCCATGCGCTCGACCGTGTGCATGGCGGTACCCGACGGTGCATCGACCTTCTGGTCGTGGTGGAGCTCGATGACCTCGGCGGTCTCGAAGTAGGGCGCAGCGAGCTCGGCGAAGCGCACCATCAACACCGCCCCGATGGCGAAGTTCGGCGCGATCACCGCGTTGGCGCTCGACCGGTCGAACGCGGCACGGAACGCGTCGATGTCGTCGGCGCCGAACCCGGTGGTGCCGACGACCGCGTGCACGCCGTGTTCCGCGCACCACATGATGTTGTCGCGCGCGGCGTCGACCACGGTGAAGTCGACCGCAACCTCGGCGCCGGCGTCGGTCAGCGCGTCGGCGCTGCGCGAGATCTGCATGCTGGGCGCGTCGATCCCGAACTGGCGGAGGTCGAGGCCGGCGTGCAACGGATCGACCGCGGCGACGAGCTCGAGCTGCGGGTCGCCGAGCACCGCCTGGCACACCGTGGCACCCATGCGCCCGGCCGCGCCGAAGACCCCGACTCTGATCATCGGCTCACGATATCGGGACCCGGTCAGACGTGGGCGAGCGAATCGCCGGGGCCGACCACGGCCAGCGTGCGCGACCCGTCGCCGAGCACGCGGTCGATCACGCGGCCCACGTCGTCGGCGGTGACCGCTTCCACCTGCTCGACCACCCAGTCGAGGCTCGGGATCTCGCCCATGGTGAGCTCACTGCGGCCGATGCGGTGCATCCGGCTCGACGAGCTCTCGAGCGACAGCGCGAGCGAACCGGTGAGGTGACCCTTGGCGCCCGCGAGCTCGCGCTCGGAGATGCCGCCGTCGGCGACGAGCCGATCGAGCTCCCCGCGTACGACGTCGAGGGTCTCCTCGACCCGTTCCGGCGCAGTGGCGCAGTACACCGCCAGGGCGCCGGTCTCCTCGAAGGCGCTGCGGTACGAGAACACCGAGTACGCCAGGCCACGCTTCTCGCGCACCTCCTGGAACAACCGCGAGCTCATGCCGCCACCGAGCACCTGGTCGACGACGGCGAGCGCGAAGCGGTCGGGATCGTCGCGCCGGAGCGCCCGGGCGCCGAGCACCACGTGGGACTGCTCCAAGGGCCGCTCGACCCGCGCGAAGCGGTCGGAGTCGGCGGCGTCGGCACCGCTCACCCGATCGGGCCGGCGCCGGCCGTCGGTCGGTTGCGCGGCCGCGACCTCCGCGACCACGTCGTCGTGATCGACGTTGCCGGCAACGGCGACGACCACGTTCGACGGCTGGTAGTGGGCGCCGTGGTACGCCGCGATCTGGTCGCGGGTGACAGCCGTGATGGTCTCCTGCGTGCCGGCGACCTCACGACCGAGCGGATGCCGCGCGAAGAGTGCGCCCGCGAACAAGTCGTGGACGAGATCGTCGGGGGTGTCGTCGCGCATCTTGATCTCTTCGAGGATCACCTGACGCTCCGACTCGACCTCGTCGGGACGCAGCGCGGGCTGCCAGACGATGTCGGAGAGGATCTCGAGCGCGAGCGCGAGGAAGCGGTCGGGGACGCGCACGTAGAACGCGGTGACCTCCTGCCCGGTGAACGCGTTCATGTCGCCGCCGCACGACTCGACCGCTTCCGCGATGTCGGCCGCGTGGCGCGAGTCGGTGCCCTTGAACAAGAGGTGCTCGAGAAAGTGACTGGCGCCGGCGATCGACTCCGGTTCGTCGCGTGACCCGGTGCCCACCCAGAACCCGACCGCCGCCGAGCGGAGGCCGGGGAGGTGTTCGGTGACGACGCGCAACCCGGAGTCGAGCCGCGTGCGGCGCATGCCGGAAACGTCGTCGACCATCGCTGCGGTCATCGGCGCACTCTCGTCGCGCCTTGACGGGCTCTCTCCGGCATCAGGTGTGGCGCCGGATTACCGGCGCCCGCCACCGCCACCGCCACCGCCACCACGCCGACGACCACCGCCACCACGACGCTCGCCGCCGCGGTCGCCACCGGGCCGACCGGCCTCGGCCGGACCGAGGTCGCCGAACTCGGCGCGGGCCTGCGAGTCCCAGGTGTCGTCGAACGACGCCACCTCGACGTCGTCGCCGTTCCCGCCGCTGACCGCCCGCTCGCGCGGGGCCCGGTCGCCGTTGCCCCGGCTCTCGCCGTTGCCGGAAGACGCCGCCCCGGAACCGCCGCCACCGTCGCGCCCAGTGTCCTCGGCCGGCTCGTCGCCCGCGAGGGACAGCGAGAGCTTGCCCGAGTTGTCGATGTCGTCGACGCGCACGGTGACCTCGTCGCCGAGGTTGAGGACGTCCTCCACCCGGTCGATGCGCTTCCCGCGGCCGAGCTTGGAGATGTGGAGCAGGCCGTCGCGGCCGGGGAGGATGTTGACGAACGCCCCGAACTTGGTGACGTTCACCACCTTCCCGGTGTACTCGGCGCCGAGCTCCGCGGTGGGCGGGTCGAGGATCAGCTCGATCCGTCGCTTCGCCTCCTCGACCGCCGAGCCGTCCTTCGAACCGATGCTCACGGTGCCGACGACTCCGTCGTCGCTCACCGAGACGTCGGCGCCGGTCTCCTGGGTGATGGTGTTGATGACCTTGCCCTTGGGCCCGATCACCTCGCCGATCTTGTCCATCGGGATCTCGAAGCTGATGATCTTCGGCGCGGTGGGCTTGACGTCGTCGCGGTTGGTGTCGATCGCGGCGTCCATCACGTCGAGGATCTTCAGGCGAGCGTCCCGGGCCTGGAGCAGCGCCTGGCGCAGCACGTCGGCCGGGAGACCGTCGATCTTGGTGTCGAGCTGCAGCGCGGTCACGAAGTCGCGCGTGCCGGCCACCTTGAAGTCCATGTCGCCGAACGCGTCCTCGGTACCGAGGATGTCGGTGAGGGTCGTGTACTTGCCCTCGGCGAAGACCAGGCCCATGGCGATGCCCGCGACCGACGCCTTCAGCGGCACACCGCCGTCGAGCATCGAGAGGGTGGAGCCACAGACCGACGCCATCGAGGTGGAGCCGTTGGAGCTCAGCACGTCGGAGACGATGCGCAGCACGTACGGCCAGTCCTCGACCGAAGGGACGACCGGCACGAGTGCGCGCTCGGCCAGCGCGCCGTGACCGATCTCGCGCCGCTTCGGCGAACCCACGCGACCGGTCTCACCGGTCGAGTAGGGCGGGAAGTTGTAGTGGTGGATGTAGCGCTTGGTGGTGCCGCGCAGCTCGTCGAGCCCGATGAACTGCTCCATCCGGGGCATGCCGAGGGTCAGCACGCTGAGAACCTGGGTCTCACCCCGCTGGAAGAGCCCGGTGCCGTGCGCGGTGGGCAGGACGTCGACCTCGGCCGACAGCGGCCGGATGTCGGTGGTGCCGCGACCGTCGATGCGCAGACCCTCGTTGACGATCCGGCTGCGCACGACCTGCTTCTGCAGCGAGCGGAAGGCCGGCTTGACCTGCTTGGCGCGCGTCGCGTACTGCTGCGGCTCCTCGGGCGTGCCGCACAGCGCGAGCAGCAGTCCCTCGAGGATCTCGTCGAGGCGGTCGTTGCGCGTGCTCTTGTCGGCGATGGACATCGCCTCCGCGGTGCTCGCGGTGGCCTGCTCGGCAACGGCGTCGAACAGGTCGGTGTCGTAGTCGCTGTGGATCTCGTAGGGGATCTCGGCGATCGGGCCACGGGCCGAGATGACCTCGGTGCGCAGCTTCTTCTGGAGCTCGATCGACGCCTTGATCCACTGCTTCGCCTCTTCGAGGCCGTCGGCGATGACCTCTTCGGTCACCTTCGGCGCGCCCTCTTCGTAGAGGCGCCAGGTGGCTTCGGTGCCACCGGCCTCCACCATCATGATGGCGATGTCGCCGCTGTCGATCATGCGACCGGCCACGACCAGCTCGAAGGTGGACTCGGTGCTCTCCTCGAACGTCGGGTGCGCGATCCACTCGCTCCCCTGACGCGACAGGCGCACCGCGCCGATCGGGCCGTCGAACGGGATGCCCGAGACGGTGAGCGCGGCCGACGCGCCGTTGATCGACAGCACGTCGTGCGGGTTGATCAGGTCGGCGCCCATGATGGTGGCGACGACCTGGACCTCGTTGCGGAAGCCCTCGGGGAAGCTCGGGCGCAGCGGGCGGTCGGTGAGGCGACAGGTGAGGATGGCGGGCTCGCCGGGGCGACCCTCACGACGGAAGACGCCGCCGGGGATCTTGCCGGCGGCGTACATGCGCTCCTCGACGTCGACCGTCAGCGGGAAGAAGTCGATGCCCTCGCGGGGCTTGCTGGTGACGACGGTGCTCAGGATGACGGTGTCACCCACTCGGACGAGCACGGCGCCGTCGGCCTGGGGAGCGAGCTTGCCCGTCTCGAGGGACATCTCGAGGCCTGCAGCATTGATGGGACCTGATACACGGATTGCGTCCGACATGGGAACGCGCTCCTCTCTCGCCCTCCTACGGGCGATCAGGCGAGAGCGTGGCGATTCCCAGTTGTCGCCGTCCGGATGGGCTCCGAGGAGGGAGGCATCCAGGCGGTGGCGACTGACAACCGTCGTCGCGCTCGCGGGGTGGTACTCGGGTGTTCTCGGTTGTGTGGTCCGCTACCGGCGCAGGCCGAGCTTGGCGATCAGCGCGCGGTACCGCTCGACGTCGTTGCGCCGCAGGTAGTCGAGCAGCCGACGCCGCCGACCCACGAGCATGAGCAGGCCGCGACGAGAGTGATGGTCCTTCTTGTGGACCTTCAGGTGCTCGGTCAGGTGGTTGATGCGCTCGGTGAGCAGGGCCACCTGCACCTCGGTCGAGCCCGTGTCGGACTCGTGGAGGCGGTGCTCGGCGATCGTGGCGGTGGTGTCGGGCATGCGCTGAGAAGAATCTTTCGTGCTTGTGGGACCAGCGGGTGATCCTACCAGAGGGCCGGCTCAGGCGGGGAGACGGCCTGGTCAGGCCTTGGCGGGGAGGTCGAACCAGGGCGTGTGCGTGGCCACCGGGTACTTGCGCTGGAGCTCGTCGCGGTACTCCTCTGCCACCACGAACGGGTCAGGGTGCTCCCCCTCGGGCAGGGCCGGGCTGGCGGTCACCTGGTCCGGGGGGCACGCGAGGCTGTAGGGCCCGATCTCCACGCGGTCGAGGTCGAACCCCAGCTCGGGGTCGGGGTGGGTGGCCCCGAGCGCCGCGGCGACGTTGTTGGCGTTGCGATCGCGCCGCGTGAGGTTCCACGTGGGGTCACCCCCGGGGCCCTCGGGCGGGGCACCGAGGAAGCGCCACTCGACGAAGCGGAGGATCGACGTGTGGTCGTACACACGGTGATCGACGTAGTTCTGCCAGCGCGTAGGGCGACGCCATGATCGTGGGGACCCGGAAGCCGGCGAGGCCGAAGTCGTTCTCGATGTCGGCGCTGGCGCGCTCGTCGGCCAGCATCGGTGGCTTCACGTGATCGAAGAACCCACCCCATTCGTCGTAGGTGAGGACGAACAACCCGCGCTCCCACTGCTTCGAACGCGCGAACGCGTCGAACACCTCCCGGATGAAGCGCTGCCCGAGACGGACGTCGCCCTGCGAGTGGTCGTCGGTGCGCAGGTCGCCGGCGAAGGCGGGCGAGATGGCGACGACGTTGGCGAGCGTGCCCGACGAGCACGCCTCGAAGTAGTCGTCCATCGGACGGATCCACGGGTCGAACTGGTCACCCCAGAGCGCGAGCAGCGGGAGGTCGGTGTGGTAGGCCGCGAACGGCACCTGCCGTTCGAGCAGCTTCCCGAAGATCGTCGGGGTCCTGTACATGCCCGGGATGAGCGGTATCGGGTCTTCCCGATCGCCGCCCGACTGCGCGGTGAACGCGTACTGCCGGTTCGGGAAGGTACCGGCGAGCAACGACGCGAACGAGCGGTCGTGCACGGTGAACCGTCGCGCGAGGTGCGCGTGGATGGGGAGGTCCTCGCCCAGGTAGTAGCCGATCGCGTACGGGTCGTTGCCCGTGCCCGCGGCGAGGAACCCGTCGGCCAGCTCGACTCGCCCCGCGTACCAGCCGTGCCCCGGGATCGGGTGCCCGCACCCGCGGAACGGATGCGGTTCGGCGCCACCGCGCGTGAGGTGGTGCGTGCGGTGGCGCTTGCCGTCGCCGTCGACGTAGGTCAGGTCGATCTTGCCGTCGACCTTGAACTTGCTCCCCCAGCGCGAGCGACCCGCGTCGAGGTACTTCTCGTCGCTCCCCAGCCATCCGAGGTAGTGGTCGAACGAACGGTTCTCCATCATCAACACGACGACGGTGTCGATCGGGCAGTCCGACGGCTGGGTCTCGAGCAGATGTCCCTGCGGACCGCGCTGCGGCTTCCTCCGTCGCGGTGCGAGCGCGCCGAGGGCCTCGCGCCCGCCGACCGCGACGCCACCCAACGTGACCCCGGCAGCCTTCAGGAAGTCGCGCCGGCCGAGGCCGTCTGCTGCGTCGCTGCTGCCCTCCACGATCCCCCCAGGATCGCGCGCGGCGGGCTCGCTAGGAGAGCACCCTCCGGGTGTCCTCGACATCCTGCGCGATCTGCGCCACCAGGGCATCGACCGACTCGAAGCGCACCTCGCCCCGCAGCCGGTGTGCGAACTGCACCGCCACGTGCTGGCCGTAGAGGTCGCCGTCGTAGTCGAGCACGTAGGCCTCGAGCAGCGACGCGTCGGCCGATTCGTAGAACGTCGGGCGGCGACCGAGCGAGATCGACGCCAGGCGCGTGACGCCGTCGGCGGCCCGGAACGTGCCCGCGTAGATCCCGTCGGCAGGGAGGCAGCACCGCCCGGGCACCGCCACGTTCGCGGTGGGATACCCGAGCTCGCGGCCGCGGCGGTCGCCTTCGACCACCGTGCCCCGCGCCTCGAACCGGTGGCCGAGCAGCGTGGCGGCGGCTTCGACGTCGCCCTCGGCGAGGAGCTCCCGGATGCGGGTCGAGGAGTAGATGGTGCCGCCGGGCGCGGCCTCGAGCCCGACCCCGATGACCTCGAACCCGAGTTCCGCGCCCATCCGCTGCAGGAGCGCGACGTCGCCGCCCCGGTTCTTGCCGAAGTGGAAGTCGGCGCCGACCACGACCAGTCGGGCGTGCGCCGCCGCGACCAGGATCTCGCGCACGAAGTCCTCCGCCGGCTCACGACTGCGGGCCTCGTCGAAGTGCAGGACGAATGCGAGGTCGAGGTACCCGGTGGCGTCGAGCAGCTCGAGCTTCTGCTCGGGCGTGGTGAGGAGCTTGGGGGCCGACTCCGGCCGCACCACCTCGGCCGGGTGGCGGTCGAACGTGACGCACACCGCCGCCAGGTCGCGCGCGTCCGCCAGCTCCCGAACCAGGCGCAGCACCGCGTGGTGCCCGAGGTGGACGCCGTCGTAGACGCCGATCGTGACGACGGATCCCAGCGCGTCACCGTTGGCGCGCTCGAGCGCGGCGGAGAGCTCGCGGGGCTCGTCGACGATGCGCACGGTCAGGCCCCGACCACGACGACCGCGGGCTTGAGAGCCGCGCCACTGTTCCCGTACACCGCGAGCAGGTCGCCGTCGGGGCCGACCAGCGCGTACGGCCCGTCGCCGCGCACCTCGATCGCACCCACAGCGAACGACACGCCGTGGCTGACGGCACGTGCCTGCTCGGCGTCGACATCGACCCGTTCCAGGTCGCGCATGGCGACCGTGAGCGGCAGGACCGCGGCATCGGGCGCGTCCTCGATCTCGGCGAGGGGATGTGCCTCGTCGACCGTGAACGAGCCGACGCGATCGCGCCGGAGCGCGGCGAGGTGCGCGAAGCCGCCGAGCGCGGTGCCGAGGTCCGCAGCCAGCGACCGCACGTAGGTGCCGCTGCCACACTCCACGACGAACGTGGCCTCCGGGTACGGGCCGGGTTCGAAGTCGACGAGCTCGAACCGGTCGACGTGCACCGGTCGGGGCGCTCGCTCGACCTCCTCCCCGGCGCGGGCGAGCTCGTGGAGGCGCCGGCCGCCGATCTTCACCGCCGACACCATCGGCGGCAGCTGCTCGATGTCACCGACGAAGCGTGGCAGCGCCTGCTCGATCTCGTCGCGCGTGAGCACCATGGGCCGCTGGTCGAGGACCTCGCCGGCGGCGTCGAGCGTGCTGGTGGCGATCCCGAACACGACGCGCCCGGTGTACGCCTTGCCCGCCTCGGACAGATACCGCAACAGCCGGGTCGCGCGCCCGAGCCCGACGAGCAGCACGCCGGTGGCGTCGGGGTCGAGCGTTCCCGCGTGACCGACGCGGCGCTGCCCGTATACGCGGCGGAGTCGCGCCACGACGTCGTGCGACGTGCAGCCGGTCGGCTTGTCGACGACGACGAGGCCGTCTCGCATGGCGAGCTGGCTCTTCAAGTCAGAGCGCGTCGCGGATCTTCGCGACGACCGACGGGATGTCGAGCGTCGACTCGAAGCCCGCGGCGAAGCGGTGCCCTCCCCCGCCGTTGTCGGCGGCGATGAGGCGCACGTCGACGTCGCCGAGCGACCGCAGGCTCACTCGGACGGAGCCGTCGGGCTCCTCCTTCACCACGCACGTGACCTCGGCCTCGCTGGCCCGGCGCACGATGTCGATGAGACCCTCGACCTCTTCGAGCGTGACGCCGTGGCGCGTCAGCATGTCCTGGGTGACGGCGGTCCAGACGAAGCGGCGCTCGACGTCGAGCTTCGCGTTCTCCAGCGCCTCCCCCAGCAGCTTGAGGTAGGCGAAGCGGTGCTCCTCGAACAGCTGCCGTGAGAGTCGCGAGACGGGGACGTCGAAGGCCACGAGCTCGCGCGCCAGCTCGAACACGCTCGGCGTGGTCGTGTCGTACTGGAACCGCCCGGTGTCGCAGACGAGCGCGGCGTAGAGCGCCACCGCGGCCTCGTTGGTGAGGGGTAGCCCGAGCTCGAGCACCAGCCGGCGGACGAGCACCCCACTGGCCGCCGCCGCAGGATCGATCACGTTGATGGTGCCGTACCGCGTGTTCGACACATGGTGATCGAGCACGATCAACTCACGCGCCGCCTTCGCCGCGGGCTCGAGATCGCCGAGACGGCCGAGCGAACCGCAGTCGAACGTGACCATCACGTCAGGCTCGGTCGGGAACTCGGCGGGATGGGTGAGGAGGTCGAGCCCGGGGAGCTCGCGGTAGTGCGGGGCGATGATGAACGGTTTCGAGAACGACGCCACGACGTCACGGCCGGCGGCCCGCAGCACGTGGAAGAGCCCGAGCATCGATCCGAGGGCGTCGCCGTCGGGGTTCACGTGGCAGGCGAGCGCCACCGAGTCGGCATCGGCGACGGCGTGCGCGGCGTTCGCGAGCGACGCGTCGACCTCGGTGACCGTCATGCGGGACTCCCGTCGCCGGGCTCGTCGCGATGGAGGTCGCGGATGATCGATTCGATGCGGTTGCCCGCCTCGATCGCGGGATCCTCGCGGAACGTCAGCTCGGGCGTGTACTTCAGCCGTACCTGGCGGCCCAGCTCGGCGCGCAGATGCGGCGCCGCAGCTTGGAGCGCGGCGTGCGTGGTGACCCGTTCCTCGGGCGCAAGTTCCGGCACGACCCCCGTACCCCGCTTCTTCGCTCGACCGAGCGCGGAATAGTAGACCGTCGCCTGCCGGAGGTCGGCGCTGACGTCGACACCGGTGATCGTGACCAGGCCGATGCGCGGGTCGTTGAGGCGCTCGAGCTCGTCACCGAGCGCCTCGCGCACGACCTCGTTGACCCGCGCCATGCGTGGATACCGGCGCGGTTGGTGCTGCCGGCTCACGCGGAGTCCACCCAGCTCGTCTCGGTGCCGAGCAGCTCCACTGCCGGCGCGGCGGCGACGAAGCGCTCCACCCCGTCGAGGAGGTCCTGCACCCGGCCGTCGCTCTCGGCGACGATCGCCACCGCGATCTCGGCCCGTTGCCACTGGTCCTGATGGGCGACCTCGGCGACGGAGATGCGGAACCGGTGGCGCAGGCCGTCGACGATCGGGCGGATCGCCGCCCGCTTGGCCTTGAGGGATCGGCTCTCGGGGACGTGGAGATCGAAGCTCATCGCCGCCGCGTGCACGGGGTCATTGTCGCGCTCGGCTGCGGTGGAGCCCGAGTGGAGGCTCAGGCGGCGTCGAGGATGTCGACCACGAACACGAGCGTGTCGGTGCCCGAGATGCCCGCGCTCGACTGGCCGGCGGTGCCGTAGCCCTTGTCGGGCGGCACGACGAGCAGGACCTGCGATCCCACCGTCTGGCCGACGAGACCTTCGTCCCACCCCGCGATCACCTGGTTCGTGCCGATGACCGTGTCGAGCGGCGCGCCGCGGTCCCACGACGAGTCGAATTGCTTGCCCGTGGCCCAGATCACCCCGGTGTAGTGGACGGTGACGGTCTGACCGGCGGTCACCGCGGGGCCAGGGCCTTTGATCAAGACCTGCGAGACGAGCTGGGTGGGTGCCGCCGCGCCCGCGGGCACGGTGATGGTCGGCTTGCCGTCGGCGGCCAGCACGACCGTCGGCAGACCGGCGACGGGTGTGACCGGTTCGCCGGTCGCGCGCGCGAGCGGCGTCCGCGCCGACTTCACGTCGATCACGAACAACAGCGTGTCGGTCTTCTTCACGCCCTTGATGCCGACTCGCTTGGCGAGCCCGTCCTTCGGCGCGATGGCGAGGAGCACCCGGCTGCCGACGGCCTCGCCCACGAGGCTGTCCACGACCTGGGTCGCGGTCTGCTTCTTCTCGAGCACCAGCGACGCCGGCTTCCGCCCGAACGACGTCTGCAACTCCTTGCCGGTGCGGCCGTCGACGAGCAGGTAGTCGAAGCTGATCGCCTGGCCGGTGGCGAGCGCCTCGCCGGTGCCCGCGGTCACCACCTTGTTCCCGGTCTGCTTGACCGTGAACGGCGTGTCGAACTCGACCGTCGGCTTGGTCGCGACGTCGGCGCTGACCGCGACCCCCGAGAGGGGCGCGGGGGCCGCTCCGGCCGCGGGCAGGCTGCCGAGCACACCGGCGAGGGCGCACGAGACCACGAGGAGGAAGACGGCGGAGCGACGCACGAGGGACTGCTTTCACTGAGCAACCGGGAGTGGCCGAAGCTACCGGCCGCTCACCACGCTCCGACCGCGGGCCACTCAGGGAACGCTCAGCCGCGGGTCAGCCCCGCTCGATCTCCTTGAGGTCGTACGTCTCGATGACGTCGCCCGGCTTCAGGTCCTGGTAGTTCTCGAGCCCGATGCCGCACTCGAAGCCCGACTGCACCTCGCGGACGTCGTCCTTGAAGCGGCGCAGCGACGCGATGGCACCGTTCCAGATGACGACCCCCTCGCGCAGGAAGCGCACCTTCGAGCCCCGGGTGATCGTGCCGTTGCGCACGTAGCAACCGGCGACCTTCCCGAGACGCGGCACCGAGAAGACCTCGCGGACCTCCGCCTCACCGGTGACCACTTCCTCGAACTCCGGCTTGAGCATCCCGATGAGCGCGGACTGCACGTCTTCGAGGACCTGGTAGATCACCTCGTAGAGGCGCATCTCGACGCCCTCGACCTGCGCGAGCTCCCGCGCCTGGCGATCGGGTCGGACGTTGAAGCCGATGACGGTCGCGTTCGAGACCGACGCCAGATTGATGTCGGACTCGTTGATGCCGCCGACGGCGCGGTGCACGAACGACAGGCGCACTTCGTCGTGCTCCTGGTCGAGCTTGCGCAACGAGTCGGTGACAGCTTCCAGTGATCCCTGCACGTCGGCCTTGAGCACGAGGTTGAGCGTGGCGACCTCGCCGCGCTGGACCATCGCGAAGATGTCTTCCAGGCGGGCACCGCCGGCGAGGCTCATCGGGTGCTTGAGGCTGGCGGTCCGGCGCCGGTAGGCGCGGGCTTCGGCCACGGTGCGGGCGGTCTTCTCGTCGGGCGCGGCGCGCAGCTCGTCGCCGGCGAGGGGCACGTCGTCGAGACCGAGCACCTCGACCGGCGTGGACGGCCCGGCCTCCTGCACCTGCTGCCCGTTCTCGTCGAACATGGCCCGGACCTTGCCCCAGGCGCCACCGGCGACGATCGGATCGCCGACGCGCAGCGTCCCCCGCTCGACCAGCGCGGTCACCACGGGGCCGCGGCCCTGGTCGAGGTTCGACTCCAGCACGAGCGCGCGGGCGGGAACCTTGGGGTTGGCGGCGAGCTCCTCGAGCTCGGCGACGAGCAGGATGGACTCGAGCAGCTCCTCGACACCGATGCCGGCAGGCGGCGCGACGTCGACGACGATGGTGTCGCCGCCCCACGGCTCGGGGACGAGCTCGCGCTCGACGAGCTGCTGGCGGACGCGTGTCGGGTCGGCGTCTTCACGGTCGACCTTGGTGACCGCCACGATGATCGGGACCTCGGCCGCACGCGCGTGGTTGATGGCCTCCGCGGTCTGCGGCATGATCCCGTCGTCGGCCGCCACCACGAGGATGGCGATGTCGGTGGCGTTGGCACCCCGGGCGCGCATCGCGGTGAACGCCTCGTGACCGGGCGTGTCGATGAACGTGATCGGGTGCCCGTTGTGCACCGTCTTGTACGCACCGATGTGCTGGGTGATGCCACCCGCCTCACCGGCGACGACGTTCGCGTTGCGGATGTTGTCGAGCAACGTGGTCTTGCCGTGGTCGACGTGGCCGAGCACGGTCACGATCGGCGCGCGCGGCTCGAGGTTGGCGCCGTCGTCCTCGTCGTCGTCGCCGAGGAGGGCCTGCAGCTCGAGCTCGGCCTCCTGGCCGGGCTCCACGAGCAGCACCTCGGCGCCGAGCGCCTCGGCGATGAGCTCCACCATCTCGTCGGCCAGCGACTGCGTGCCGGTGACCATCTCACCTGCGTCGAACAGCAGACGGACGAGGTCGGCGGTCGTGCGGTTCAGCTTGGGCGCGAGCTCCTGGATGGTGCTGCCACGCTCGACGACGATCTCGCCCTCGGGGACGGGGGCGTCGGCCGGCGTGAGCTGCGGCATCGACGCGGGACCGAGGTCCTCGAAGTCGCGACGACGACGCTTCTTGCGCCGGGGCCGTTGGCCCTGCGGTCCGGGCCGGCCACGACCGCCGGGACCACCGCCGGGCCCACCGGGTCCGCCACCGGGACCACCGCGACCGCCGCCGGGACCACCGGGGCCGCCGCCGGGACGTTGGAAGCCACCGCCTGCGCCCCCCTGACGCTGGAAGCCGCCGGCGCCACCGCCGCCGCCACCCGCTCCCCCTTGACGCTGGAAGCCACCGCCGCCACCGCCGCCACCGCCGCGGGGTCCACTGGGACCACCGGTGCCACCGCTGCCGGGCACGACACGCGGGCCGGGCGGCGGCGGGATGCGTCGACCACCGCCGGGAGGCGGCGGGATCGCGCGTCCGGTCGCGCTCGCGCGGCGGGGTGGCCGACGCGGGAGGTTCGGGGGGCGCCGCGGGCTCGGCCGGAGCCGGTGCCGCAGCCGCGGCCGGGGCCTCGGTGGCGGCCGCGGCCGGTCGCTCGGCCGGAGCCGGAGCCGGAGCCGGGGCAGGCGTGGGTTCGGGTGCGGGCGCAGGCGCGGGTGGTGTCGCGACCGGCGCGGGGCGCGGGGCCGGCGTGGGCGCGCCGGGATCGGCGATGACGCCGGTGGACCGGACCACCCGGTGGGGCGCGGGCTCGGGCACGTCGGCCGCGGGCACCTCGACCGGCGCGGGCGCGGGTGCCGGCGCGTCGGTGGTGTCGTCGACCTTCGGCTCCTCGACGACCGGTTCGGCCTTCGCCTTGGCCGCCGAGCGCTTCGGCTTGGGTTCGGGTTCGGGTTCGTCGACGATCGGGTCGCGACGGAGCCCCTCGGAGTCGGCGAGGCGCCGCACGCGGTCCGCGGAGGGATCGTCGATGCTCGACGAGTGGCTCTTGACGCCGATCTTCAGGCGCTCGGAGAGTTCGAGCACGACCTGATTCTCGACGCCGAGCTCTCTCGCCAGCTCGTAGACCCGGATCTTCTTCGTAGCCAAGCTTGCTGCCTCTGCTTCCTCTACTGCGTGTTACACACTTCGCCCGTTTCGCCGTTCGTCGGGACAACGCCGGCAACCAGTCTCGCGCGTAGCTGTTCGATGTCGTCATCCCGAATCGGGATGCGCAACGCCCGGTCCACCGCCCGGCGGCGCCGCGCCTCGTCGAGGCACGTGCCCGGATGGGCCCGGCAGAGCCAGGCGCCCCGTCCCGGCCCCGGCCCGGGCTCCAGCCCGTTGGGGGTGCGGTGGAAGCGCACCAGCTCCACGACGGCCACGACCCGACGGCACCCGATGCAGGTACGGACGGGACGGGCCGCTCCCGCGCTAGCCGTCAGCCCCCTCCGTCGATTCCGCGGCCACCGGTGTGGGCACCGCGTCGCTCGTGTCACCCTCGGCCGCGGCCGGGCTCTCGCCGTCTGCCGCGGGCGTCTCGCCGTCGGCAGCGGGCGTGTCGCCGGCCGCCTCCGGAGCCGCTTCCGCGGCCTCACCTTCGGGCGTCTCGCCCTCGCCGCTCGGCGGCACCGGCGCGGCGTACCCCGCCTCGGCCGCGGAGATGGCCTCGCCACCCTCGGCGGGCTGCCAGACGAGCTCACCGCTGTCGTTGGTGACCCACTCGCCCTCGGCGTACTCGACCCCGCCACCGGACTCTTCCTCCGCGAGCTGGGCCTCGCTCTTGATGTCGACCCGCCAGCCGGTCAGGCGGGCGGCGAGGCGGGCGTTCTGGCCCTCCTTGCCGATCGCGAGCGACAGCTGGAAGTCGGGGACGATCACCTCGGCGGTGCCGGTGTCGGGATGGATGCGGACCTCGCGCACCCGGGCGGGGGCGAGGGCCTTCATCACGAACTCCGACGCGTCGTCGCTGTAGGGGACGATGTCGACCTTCTCGCCCCGCAGCTCATTGACGACCATGCGCACACGCGAACCGCGCGCGCCGACGCACGCGCCGACCGGGTCGACGTTGTTGTCGTTCGACGCGACCGCGAGCTTGGTGCGGTGCCCGGGCTCGCGGGCGATGGCCTTCAGCTCGACGACACCGTCGACGATCTCCGGGACCTCGAGCTCGAAGAGGCGCTTCACGAGACCCGGGTGGGTGCGCGACACGACGATCTGCGGGCCCTTGGCGGTCTTGCGCACCTCGACGATGTAGGCCTTCAGGCGGCTGCCGTGGTCGTAGTGCTCGTTCTGCACCTGCTCCGCCTGCGGGAGCAGGGCCTCCACCTTGCCGAGATCGAGCAGCGTGTAGCGGGCGTCGGTCTGCTGGATGATGCCGGTGACGATGTCGCCCTCGCGGCCCGCGTACTCCTCGTACTTCATCTCGCGCTCCGCCTCACGGATGCGCTGGAAGATGACCTGCTTGGCCGTCTGCGCGGCGATGCGACCGAAGTCGGTCGGGGTGTCGTCCCACTCGCGCGTGACGTTGCCGTCTTCGTCGAGCTCCTGCGCGATCACCTTGATCGCGCCGGTCTCCATGTCGATCTCGACCAGCGCCTCCTCGGCGGCGTCGGGCATGCGCTTGTACGCCGTGAGCAGGGCGTTCGCGAGCGCCTCGAGCATGATCTCGATCGAGATGCCCTTCTCGCGCTCGATGTTCTCGAGCGCCTCCATCATGTCGGAGTTCATGGTGTGACCGGTTCTCTTGGGGAGTTGGCTCGCACGGAGCTGGACTGCTTGGAGCTGGACTTCTTCGACTTCCCGCGCTTCGGCTGGGCGGCCCACTCGAACACCGTGCGCGCCTGCGCGACGTCGTCGTACGCGAAGTGCTCGGTGGCACCGTCGTCGAGGAGGAGGTCGAAGCCGGAGTCGTCGGCGTCGCCCAGGACCCCGCGGACGCGGCGGACGGGATGGTCGTCGGTGGCGCGGGTCTTCACGGAGATGGTCTCGCCCTGCGCCCGCGCGAAGTGCGCGGCGGTCCGCAGCGGACGTTCGAGACCGGGGCTGCTGACCTCGAGGGCATAGGGACCCGGGATGGCGGCGGCGAGCGCCGGAGCATCGAGCACCGGTGACACCGCCTCGGTGGCTGCGGCGATGCCGTCGAGGTCGATCCCGCCGTCGCGGTCGACGAGCACGCGCAGCACGCGCGCCTTGCCCGAGCCGGTGATCTCGACGTCGTAGAGCTCGAGCCCGACGGCGGCAACGGCGGGTTCCACCGATCGCACGATCACATTGACGTCGACCATGGATGCACCCGCCTTTCAATCGTCTCGGGTCACCGGCGGTCCAAGGAAACTGGCAAGAAAAAACGTGGGCGTGAAGCCCACGTCTCCTACGGACCGATGGGGACCGGTGGGTCTCTCTACCTACCGAACCCAGTCAGTATACCTGAAGTTCACGGGAATTTCTGGTGCGCGAACGGGGCAAAGGGATCCGCGGGTCAGCGACCACCGAGCGCCTGCTGGCGGGCCTGCTCCACCTCGACCGCGCCGATGCGGTCGTGGAACTCCGCCAGGTGCCCGCGGATCTCGGCGTCGGGCCGGTTCGGGTACTTGGCGATGGCCCGGGCCAGGCGGTCCTCCTCGTTGAGGCGGGCCACCAGCTGGGCGACCGGTGCGTCGCGCAGCGACGGGTCGTCCTCGAACATGTACCCGAGCTGCCCGGCCAGGCGGCCGACCGAGGGCGCGTCGTCAGGCATGGTGGCCTCCCGGCTCGATCCCGAAGATCTCCTGCAGCTCCATGGGCACGGGCACGTCGAGCTGCTCGTAGGTGCACGACGGCGGCTCGCGGTCGGGGCGCCAGCGCTGGAACCGGGCGGTGTGGCGGAAGCGGTCACCCTGGAGGTGCTCGTAGGCGACCTCGGCCACGAGCTCGATGCGCAGCGGCTGCCAGCTGAGGTCCTTGCCCGCGTTCCACCGGCTCTGCGCGCCCGGGCGGCGCTGGCCGGACGCAGCCGATTCCGAAGAGGCGGCGTCGGCCTCCGCCCAGGTCCGCCACGGGTGCCCCTCGAGCGCACCGTCGCGGTAGGGCGCGAGCTCCCCGAGGAGCTCGGCCCGCGCCGGCGCCGCGAAGCTGCTGGCCACGCCGACGTGGTGCAGCACGCCGTCGTCGTCGTACAGGCCGAGCAGCAGCGAACCGACGCCGTCACCGTCCTTGTGCATGCGGAACCCGCCGACGACGCAGTCGGCCGTGCGCAGGTGCTTCACCTTCAGCATGGTCCGCTTGCCCTCTTCGTACGTGCCGTCGAGCGGCTTGGCGACGACGCCGTCGAGCCCTGCGCCTTCGAAGCGCTCGAACCACTGGAGCGCAGTGGCGCGATCCGTGGTCGCGGGCGTGAGCTGCACGGGCGGACGCGCGCGTGCCAGCGCGGCTTCGAGCCGGGCGCGCCGTTCGCGGAAGGGTCGGTCCCGGAGATCACCGTCGGCGTCGGCGAGCAGATCGAAGGCGACGAACGAGGCAGGCGTCTCCTCCGCGAGCATCGAGACGCGCGACTCCGCGGGATGGATCCGCAACGAGAGGCGGTCGAAGTCGAGCCCGCGCTCGGTCGCGATCACGATCTCGCCGTCGACGACACAGCGCTCGGGCAGATTCGCGCGCAACGGATCGGGGAGGTCGGGGAAGTACCGCGTGAGCGGCTTCTCGTTGCGGCTGCCGATCTCGATGTCGTCTCCGTCGCGGAACACGATGGCGCGGAAGCCGTCCCACTTCGGCTCGAACAGGTAGTCGCCCGCCTTGCCGCCGCTGGTCGGCAGCTCGCGCGCCAGCTTGGCCAGCATGGGTGAGACCGGGGGCTCGATCGGATAGCCCATGGCTCAGTAGGAACGGGCGACCACGGCCACGAGGTCCGGATCGGTGTCGGCGTCGGGCAGCGAGCCGTCGGCCCGGGTGAGGCAGCGGACGCTCACGCCTCCCCGGGCGAGCTCGGCCTCCCCCTGCTCCCCCACCATGTCCCAGGGGATGCGGCCCCATCCGCTGGCCGCGGCCTCGCGCGCGTCATCGAGGGACTTCACGTCGATGGTGCGCGACTCTCGCAGCTCGGTGGCCTCGGCGAGCAGCGACTCCTGCTGGCGGGCGAGCTCAGCGGTGACCGCGGCGACCACACCGTCGAGCGGCGCCGCGACCTTGCGCTCCTCGCCCCCGGTGATGCGGCGCACCAGTGTCACGACGTTCTCGGCGAGATCGCGAGGCCCGACCTCCAGGCGCACGGGGACGCCCTTCAGCTCCCAGTCCGTCGCGCGCCGACCCATCGACACGTCGGCGCGCGCGTCCAACTGCGCGCGTACGCCGGCACCGGTGAGCTCTTCGGTGATCGCGCCACACCGTGCGACCACGTCGCCCTCGTCGCGCACCGCGACCACGACGGTCTGGATGGGCGCGAGCCGTGGCGGGACGCGCAGGCCGTCGTCGTCGCCGTGCGCCATGATCAACCCGCCGACCATCCGCGTCGACACACCCCACGACGTGGTCCACGCGGTCTGCTGCACGCCGGTGTCGTCGAGGAACTCGATGCCGAACGCGCGCGCGAAGTTCTGTCCGAGCTCGTGACTGGTGCCCATCTGCAACGCCTTGCCATCGCCCATCATCGCCTCGCAGGTGAACGTGGCGGTGGCGCCGGCGAACCGCTCGCGTGCTGTCTTGAGCCCGACGACGACGGGCATGGCGAGCACGTCGACCATGAAGTTCTCGTAGACCTCGCGCAGGATGCGCACCGAGTACGCGTGCGCGTCCTCCTGCGAGACGTGGGCGGTGTGCCCTTCCTGCCAGAGGAACTCGCTGGTGCGGAGGAAGAGGCGCGGGCGCAGCTCCCAGCGCACGACGTTGGCCCACTGGTTGAGCAGCAACGGGAGGTCGCGGTAGCTCTGGATCCACTTGGCCATGTACTCGCCGATGACCGTCTCGCTGGTGGGGCGGACGACGACGGGTTCCTCGAGCTCCTTCCCCCCGGCGACGGTGACGACCGCCAGCTCGGGGCTGAAGCCCTCGACGTGCTCGGCCTCGCGTTGGAAGTACGACTCGGGGATGAACAGCGGGAAGTAGGCGTTCTCGGCCCCGCAGCGCTTGATGCGGTCGTCGACCTCGCTCTGCATGCGCTCCCACAGCGCGTAGCCGTACGGGCGGATGACCATGGTGCCCCGGACGGGGCCGTTCTCGGCCAGCTGCGCCTTCTGCAAGACGTCCTGGTACCAGCGCGGGAAGTCGTCGCCGCGCGGGGTGAGAACGGGGCCTTTCGCCATGTCCGCAGGGTAGCGACAGGGCTCCGTCGGGCCGTCGGCGAAACCCCACCAGCTTGATCGAAAATATTTCCGACCTCGCCGCTGGTATTTCAAATGAAAACCCGGTAGATTCGTCATCTATGGCGATCGACGTGCAAGAGCTCCGCGCCCGCCCCCTGGAGCCGGAGATCGCGGCCGAGCTGGACAAGTTCGAGGACGGCGTCAACCGCTACCTCGCCGGGGACATCGACGACGACGTCTTCCGGGTGATGCGCCTCAACCAGGGCATCTACGGCCAGCGCCAGGGCGGCCACAACCAGATGCTGCGGGTGAAGATCCCCTACGGCAAGGTCGAGCCCGAACAGCTCGAGATGCTCGGCTACATCGCCGAGACCTACTCCCGCGGGTGGGGGCACCTCACCACCCGTCAGAACACGCAGTTCCACTTCGTGCAGCTCGAGGACACGGCCGAAGCGCTGCGCCTGCTCGCGTCGGTCGGGCTCACCAGCCGGGAAGCCTGCGGCGACACCGTCCGCAACGTCATGGGTTGCCACCTCGCCGGCGCCTGCCCCTACGAGGTGCTCGACATCAGCCCGTGGGCCGAGGCGGCCAAGGACCTCTTCCTGCGCAACCCGATCGCCCAGCGCCTGCCGCGGAAGTTCAAGATCAACTTCTCCGGCTGCGCGACGGACTGCGGCCAGGCGATGTTCAACGACGTCGGCATCATCGCGGTGAACCGGCCCCTCCCGGACGGCACCGTCGAGCCCGGCTTCCGGGTGTTCATGGCCGGCGGGCTCGGGGCCAACCCGCACCCCGCCCTCGCGCTCGAGGAGTTCACCTCTCGTGAGCTCCTGCTGCCGACGATCGAAGCGATGCTCAGGGTGCAGGACCACTACGGGAACCGCGACAACAAGCTGCGGGCCCGCATGAAGTGGCTGGTCGACACGATGGGTGCCGACGAGCTGCGCGAGCGCATCTTCAAGGAGCGCAAGTTCCTGCCCGCGTCCTCCTCGTACCCGGGCGGGCTCCCCGCGCCCGTGTTGGAGCAGGGCGACGCGCCCGCCGGCATGGGCACCGCGGTGAGCGCCGACGGCGGGCTCATCGGCTCCGGCGCCACGCCGGTGCAGTTCAAGGGCCTCACTCCGTTGCAGCAGTGGGACACGGCAAACGTGGTGCGCGGCCGCGCCAATGGCACCGTCAGCGCGTACGCGTACTGCCGTCTCGGCGACATCACCACCGCGCAGTTCCGTGCCCTCGCCCAGATCCAGCGCGACTTCGGCATCGAGGTCCGCATCACCAACCGGCAGAACTTCGCCCTGCGCGGTCTCACCGAGGAGCAGCTCCCCGACCTCCACGCCCGCCTCGCCGAGCACGGCATGGCCGAGGCCGGTGCCGAGCTCGCACGCGACGTCGTGTCGTGCCCCGGTGCCGACACCTGCAACCTCGCGGTCACCCAGTCGCGGGGCCTCGCCTCCGACATCGGTGACGCGCTCGAGAAGGCCGGACTCGCCGAAGTCGGTGGCGTCCGCATCAACATCTCCGGGTGCACGAACTCGTGCGGTCAGCACCACATCTCCGACATCGGTTTCCTCGGGCTCGAGCGGCGCGCGCACGGACAAGCCGCGCCCGGCTACCAGATGCTGCTCGGCGGTCAGGTCACCCAGATGGCGATCGTGTTCGGGCAGAAGGCCACGAAGCTTCCGGCCAAACGGGCCTCCGAAGCCGTGGTGCGGGTCGTCGAGCAGTTCGCGGGAGAACGGGACGCGGGTGAGACCTTCTCGTCCTGGCTCGAGCGTGCCGGCGGCGCGGCGACCGTCGGCAAGACGCTCGTCGACCTCGACCAGTTCCCGACCCCCGAGGAAGGCCCCGAGTACTACATCGACTTCGACGAGACCGGGCCCTACGTGGCCGAGGTCGGCGACTCGGAGTGCGCGACGTGACCAGCCTCGCCTACGAGGAGCTCGACGACCCCGACGATCGGTCACCGGTGTCCGGGATGCCGGACCTCGCCGAGTTGGCGCGCGTGTCGGCCGAGCTCGAGCCGGAGCCGGCGTCGTCGGCGGTCAAGTGGGCGTGGGAGACCTTCGGCGACGGCGCGGTGCTCGCGGCGTCGTTCCAGGACTGCGTGCTCATCGACGTCGCCACCCAGGTCGTCCCCGAGCTCGAGGTCGTGTTCCTCGACACGCAGTACCACTTCGCGGAGACGCTCTGGTACGTCGACCAGGTCCGTGAGCGCTACGACCTCAACCTGCGCGTGATCACGCCGCAGATCGCGCCCGACAACCTCTGGCAGATCGACCCCGACGAGTGCTGCGCGATGCGCAAGGTCGAGCCCCTGGCCCGCGCCCTCGAAGGCAAGTCGGCATGGCTCACCGGGCTGCGCCGCGACGAAGCGCCGACACGGGCCAACGCGCCGATCGTCGGCTTCGACGTCGGCCGCGGCATCGTGAAGGTTAACCCGATCGCGACCTGGACCCACGACGAGATCGACGGCTACATCGCCGACCGCGGTCTCCCCGTCCACCCGCTGCGCGACAAGGGCTACCCGTCGATCGGGTGCTGGCCGTGCACGAACCCGGTGAAGGACGGCGACGACCCGCGTGCGGGCCGGTGGTCGAGCAGCGGCAAGCTGGAGTGCGGCTTGCACGGTTGGACACCGTCGGCTGCCACTTGAGCATCCACGAGGTCGCGAGCTCCGGGTTCGGCGCCGAAGCCGACGCCTACGAGCGGGCCCGACCGTCGTACCCACCCGACGCGGTCGACTGGCTGGTCGACGCGTTGCGGATACCCGACGGCGGTCGTGTGTGCGACCTCGCGGCCGGCACCGGGAAGTTCACCCGGCTCCTCGCGCCACGGCTCCCGACCGATGCGTCGTTGGTGGCGATCGAGCCGGTCGAGGGCATGCGGCGCGTGCTCGCGGCCTCGATGCCCGCGGTCCCGGTGAGCGCCGCGACCGCGGAGGCCGTGCCGTTCGCCGACTCGTCGCTCCACGGCATCGTCGTGGCCCAGGCGTTCCACTGGTTCGACGCCGCGGCCGCGCTGGCGGAGTTCCACCGCGTGCTCCGGCCCGGCGGTCGGTTGGCGCTCGTGTGGAACGCGCGCGACCGGTCGGTGGCGTGGGTCGACCAGGTCTGGTCGATCATGGACCGGGTCGAGAAGCGGGCACCTTGGCGGGCGCACGACGAGTGGCACGAGGCCGCGTTCGTGGAGACTCCCTGGTTCGGTCCGCTCCACGAGGCGACGTTCCGCCACGAGCAGCTGCTGTCCCCCGCTGACGTCGTCGAGCGCGTCCGCAGCGTGAGCCACGTCGCCGTGCTCCCGCCGGACCGGCAGGACGCGGTGCTCGACGAAGTGCGTACGCTGCTGCGCGACGATCCCGCCCATCTGTGGGATCGCGACGAGCTCGCGCTCCCCTACCGGGTCGACGCGTACTGGACGGAGAGGATCTGACGTGGCGGTCTCGACGTACGAGTTCACGGTTTCGTCGGCGGCGGCGCCCGAGGACGTGTTCGCGGTGCTCGCCGACGCGACGCGCTGGCGGGAATGGGCCGGGTCGATGATCACGGTGTCGGAGTGGGAGCGCGAGGGCGAGCCCGCACCCGGCGGCGTCGGCGCGATCCGTCGCCTCGGACGGCCGCCCGCGTACGCGCGCGAGCAGATCCTCGAGTACGACCCACCGCGGCACCTCGCCTACACGATCGTCAGCGGGTTGCCCGTCAACGGGTACCACGCCGACATCGACCTGCTGTCCGCGTCGGGTGGGGGCACGACCATCCGCTGGGCGGGCGCGTTCGAACCCCGGGTCCCCGGCACCGGCGGGCTGTTCGCCGTCGTCCTCGAACGCATCGTGCGCGGGTACGCGACGTCGGCCGCCGCCGAAGCCGAGCGTCGGGTCACCGTCGGCGAATGACCCGTGGCCGGGGCCGGACGCAGACCGCCGCCTGACCTACGCTCCGCTCCGTGTGGATCCGGCGCGTGGTCGCGGTCGTCCTGCTCGTGGTGGGCGGCGTGTGGTTCTTCCAGGGCATCGGCGTGATCGAGGGTTCGTTCATGACCGGCGAAGCCGTGTGGGCGGTCATCGGCGTCGCGTGCGTCGCCGCCGGCATCGCCCTGCTGCTCGTGCGCCCGTCGCGTCTCTGACGCGACAGGTCAGTCCGCGATCTCGCGGATGCGCTCGACCTTCTCATCGCTGTGGTTGGCGTCGAGGCCCTGGATCTGCAGCAGCTCCTCGCGGGTGGCGGCCGCGATCGCTTCGGCGTTCTCGTCGGCGGCGGCCAACCGCGCTTCGATGCCCTCGGCGACGATGGCTTCGGCCTCGGCGACGAGTGCGTCGACCATCTCCGCCTCGGGAACGACGCGCACCACCTGACCGCGCACGAACAGGTGACCCTTGCCACGACCGGCGGCAATCCCGAGGTCGGCGTCGCGCGCCTCGCCCGGTCCGTTGACGACGCAGCCCATCACCGCGACCTGCAGCGGGATGTTGCGCGCCTCGAGCGCGTCCATCGCATCGCGCGCCACCTTGATGACGTCGACCTCGGCGCGACCACACGACGGGCAGGCGATGAGATCGAGACCCTTGCGCTCGCGCAGGCCCATTGCCTCGAGCAGCTGACGACCCGCCTTCGCTTCCTCCACCGGGTCGGCGGTGAGCGAGAAGCGGATGGTGTCGCCGATGCCCTCGGCCAGCAACGTCGCGATGCCCGCGGTCGACTTCACCAGGCCGCCCGGCAACGGTCCGGCCTCGGTGACGCCGAGGTGCAGCGGGAAGTCGACCGTCTCCGAGAGGAGCCGGTACGAGTCGATCATCACCGGCACGTTCGATGACTTCACCGAGATCTTGACGTCCTCGAAGCCGACTTCGGCGAAGTACGCGAGCTCACGCTGCGCGGACGCGACCAGCGCCTCGGGCGTGGCACCGCCGTACTGCTCGGCGATGTCGGGATCGAGCGATCCCGCGTTGACCCCGATGCGGATCGGCAGACCCCGGTCCTTCGCCTCGCGCGCCACCACCTTGATGTGCTCGGGCTTGCGGATGTTGCCCGGGTTCAGCCGCAACCCCGCGACACCCGCCTCCATCGCCGCCAGCGCGAGCTTGTACTGGAAGTGGATGTCGGCGATCAACGGCACCGGCGAACGGGGGACGATCCGGGCCAGGCCTTCGGCCGCCGGCTCCTCGTTGCAGGTGCAGCGCACGATGTCGCACCCGGCGGCGGCCAGCGAGTAGATCTGCGCCAACGTCCCGTCGACGTCGGCGGTCTTGGTGGTCGTCATCGACTGCACCGTCACCGGTGCGCCACCGCCGACCGCGACACCACCCACCTCGATGCGACGGGTGAGACGCCGGGGTGACGCGGTGGTGATCGGCACGAGTGGGCTACTGCCCGAGCTGGCGGATGTCGAGCACCATCGACGACAGCCCGAGGAAGAGAATGGGGATGATGAGGACGATGCTGATGGGAATCAGCTTGCGGTAGTCGGCGTAGATGCGGCGGTGCTTCACCTTCGACGCGATCCACTCGTAGAGCACGACGACCGCGTGCCCGCCGTCGAAGGGCAGGATCGGCAGCAGGTTGAACACCGCGAGGATGAAGCTGATCTGGCCCAGCAGCAGGAGCAGCAGCCAGAGGTTGTTGCCGATGATGTCGCTGCCGGTGTCGACGATGCCGATGAGCGACCGGGGCCGGTTGAGGTCCTCGGACGAACCCGCGGTCGGCGCGTTCGACGTGAAGCTCTGGGACGCCGAGGTGCTGACTCCCGACGGCGAGAGCTTGTCGCTGAGGATGTTGGTGAAGCCGGTGAAGATCGAGCCCATGGACTTGAACGTCTCGGGCACCGCTTCGACGACGCCGACGTCGCGGATCACGAGACCGGGCCCGACCCCGAGGAAGCCCTGGCCCTCGCGCTCGTCGGGAGTGGCGACCAGCTCGACCTGCTCACCGCTGCGGACGACGATCAGGTCGAGCGGCTCGCCACCGCTGGCCTCGATCTTCGACTTCAGCGTGTCCCAGTCGTGGACGCGCACGCCGTCGACCCCGATGATCTTGTCACCGGCCTGGAGGCCGGCGGTGTGCGCGGCGGAGTCGACCACGACGCGCTCCACGGTGGTGCTCGGACCGTCGCTGACCCGCCCCTGACCGGCGATCACCACGAAGATCAGCAGGAAGGCGAGGATCAGGTTGACCGTGACCCCGGCGAGGATGACCGCGAGGCGCTTGCCGGGGGTGCCCTGGCGGAAGGTGCGCGGCTCGTCGGCGGGGTCGATCTCCTCCATGTTGGTCATGCCGATGATGCGCACGTAGCCGCCGGCGGGGATCGCCTTCACGCCGTACTCGGTCTCGCCCCGGGTGAACGACCAGAGTCGGGGCCCGAAGCCGACGAAGAACTCGGTGACCTTCATGCCCGAGCGCTTGGCCACCCAGTAGTGGCCGAACTCGTGGAGCATGACCATGACGATGATGCCGAGCACGAGCAGCAGCGGCGTGCGGCTCCCGGGCACGAAGACGGCCAGCGCCACCATGGCGGCGACGAAGGCGACGAGGATGCTGGTCGCCAGCGAGCTGCTGACGTCGACGCCGGCTTCCTCCAACGGGTCTTTCATGCGGCTCGGCCCAATCGGTCGACGGCGTCCGTGGCGCGCTCGCGCGCCACCCGGTCCGCTTCCAGAACGTCGGCGACCTCGTGAACGTTCCCCGTGCCCGCATCGAGCGCCTCGGCCACGATCGACGCGATCGCGGTCCAGGCGATCCGGCCGTCGAGGAAGGCGGCGACCGCCACCTCGTTCGCGCCGCTCAGCACCGCCGGGGCTCCCCCACCGACCCGGCCGGCTTCGAAGGCGAGCCGGAGACAGGGGAAGGCGTCGAGATCGGGCGTCTCGAACGTGAGCTCACCGACCGCGGTCCAGTCGATGGCGCCGAAGGGCTCGGGCAGCCGGGCCGGCGCGCCGAGGGCCAACCCGATCGGGAGGCGCATGTCGGGCATCGAGAGCTGGGCGATGGTCGCGCCGTCGACGAACTCGACCATGCTGTGCACGATCGACTGCGGGTGCACGACCACGTCGATCTGGTCGAAGGTGACGTCGAACAGCTCGTGGGCCTCGATCACCTCGAGACCCTTGTTCATCAGGGTCGACGAGTCGATGGTGATCTTGGCGCCCATGTCCCAGGTGGGGTGCTTGAGCGCATCGGTGACGGTGACCCCGGCCAACTGCTCTCGCGTGTACCCGCGGAACGGTCCACCGCTGGCGGTGAGGACGAGCCGCTGCACCTCGTCGGCGCGGCCGCCGCGCAGGCACTGGTAGAGCGCCGAGTGCTCGCTGTCGACCGGGACGATCTCGCCCGTGCCCCGCTCCCGCGCCGCCGCGACCACCGGGCCGCCGGCGATCAGGCTCTCCTTGTTGGCCAACGCCAAGCGCTTGCCGTGCTCGAGCGCGGCGAGGGTGGCGGGCAGTCCGGCGAAGCCGACGACCGCGTTGAGCACGACGTCGACCTCGGGCAGGGACGCCAGCTCGGTCAGCACATCGGGAGTATCGGCACAGAGCCGCGCCGACGAGAGGGGCACGCCGAATTCCTCGGCCTGGGCGCGCAGCATCTCTCGGTTGCGGGCCGCCGCCAACGCGACCACCTCGTAGTCGTCGCGGTGGTTGCGGATGACGTCGAGCGCCTGGGTGCCGATCGAACCGGTCGAGCCGAGGACAGCGATCCGGCGCATCAGGTGAGCCCGAGCGCGACCACCAGGTAGTAGACCGCGGGCAGGCAGAAGAGCATCGCGTCGAAGCGGTCCAGCACACCCCCGTGACCCGGGAGGATGGTGCCGAAGTCCTTGAGGCCGAGGTCGCGCTTGAGCATCGACTCGACCAGGTCACCCAGGGGCGCGAACACCGCGACCACGATGCCGAGCAGCAGGCCGTGACCGATCGAGTCCCACGGCTGGATGGTGATGACGCCGATGATCGCGCCCATCAGCACCGACGCCGCCATGCCGCCGAGCAGCCCTTCGACCGTCTTGTTCGGCGAGACGTCGGGCATCAGCGGCCGGTGACCCATGCGCGAACCGACGAAGTACCCCGCGACGTCGTAGCTGACCGCGCAGAGCACGAGCCCGATGATCATGCCGACACCGTCGGGGAAGACCAGCAGCAGGCCGGCGAAGCCGCCGAGGACGCCGACGTAGGCGAAGCCGAACACCGTCACCGCGGCGTTGACCATCGGCCGCGCGTGCACGACCTTCGCCAGGTACCAGAAGAGCGTGAAGCCGACGACGACCGCGCTCACCAGCGGGAACGCCCGTTCACCGTGGTTGTACGCGATCCCGACCAACGACAGGGATCCCAGCAACCCGAGCAGGGTCGCGGGCTGGAAGCCGGCGCGTCGGAATCCTTCGAACAGCTCGAACGCGGCGGCGGCGACGATCACGGTGATCAGCACCGCGGTGCCGGCACGGCCGATCACGAACGCGAGCAGCGCGACCGCGGCGAGGATCGCGCCGGTGATGATGCGGGTCGGGAGATCGTCGCGGGTGGGGATCATGCGCGACACGCCACCCGGGCGCGGCGCGTCGGTCTCGTCGTCGATCGTGGGGAACGCCGCGCCGGCCGCGGCTGTCGCGGGACCTTTGCTCCGCGCCGACCTCGGCGCCTTGGTGCGGGTGCGTCGGGCCGGGGCGCGTCGAGCTGCCACCTCGGCGGCGAACTCCTTCTCCTCGTCGACGTCGGGGACGTCGACGAGCGCGCCCATCGCGGTGGTGTCGTCGCCTTCGTCGCCGAGGTCGAAGTCGCCCTCGCCCCACTCGCCCGCGTCGGAGCGGAACCGCGGCTGGCTGCCGGACACCGCCCAGACCTCTTCGTCGCCCGGTTCGTCGGCGATCATCGGCACCTCTCCCGTCGGTGGTTCGGTCCAGTGCGGCAATGGCATGGGGCCGGACGGCTCGCCGGCGGCGGGGCCGGCGGGAGGCGCCGGTGTGGGGCGGGGCGATGGTCCGGGATCGTCACCGGGGAGACGGTCGGCCGGGAGGGGGAACCGCGCTGCGGGCTGAACGTCTTCGGGAGGTGCAGGCCGGCGCCGCCGGCGGCGCGGCTCCGTGGGCTTGGGCCGGTCGGGACCACCCTCGACCGCCGCCTGGGCCTCTTCCGCACCCAGGATCCGCACACCCTCCGCGGGCGGCGATTCGGGTCGGTCGTCATCGAAATCGGGCACGCGATCCTCCGGAAGTCTCGCTCCACCAGGCTAGACCCGCCGCCCCTACCGGCGTCGGTCCCGCTGAGACGCTTCTCAGCGATCAGATCGAGAGCAGTTCGTTCTCTTTGTGCTTCAGCATGTCGTCGATCTCGGCGACGACCTCGTGGGTCCGCTTCTCGAGGTCCTTCTCGGTGCGGTCGAGGTCGTCCTTGCTGATCTCGCCGTCCTTCTCGAGGCCCTCGAGCTCGTGGCGGGCGTGCCGGCGTGCGTTGCGCACCGCGACCTTGCCCTCCTCGGCCCGGTGGCGGACGACCTTCACCAGGTCCTTGCGGCGGTCCTCGGTGAGCTCCGGGAACGTGAGCCGGATGACCTGGCCGTCGTTCGACGGGTTCACGCCCAGGTCGCTCAGCTGGATCGCCTTCTCGATCGCCTTGATCGTGCCCTTGTCGTAAGGGGAGATCGTGAGGACGCGCGGTTCGGGCACTCCGAAGCCGGCGATCTGCTGCAACGGGACCTCACTGCCGTAGGCGTCGACCTTCAGCTTCTCGACGAGGCCCGACGACGCGCGACCGGTGCGCACGGCCGCGAACTCCGACTGCAGGTGGCTGATCGCCTTGCGCATCTTGTCGTTGCACTCGTCGAGGACGAGTGCCTTCATCTCGTCGCCGTCGGCGCTCATGCTCGCCCATTCATGGTGTGGCTCCCGAGCTCACGAGCGTACCGATGCGCTCGCCGACGAGCGCCCGGTGGATGTTGCCGGGCTCGGTCACGTCGAACACGACGATCGGCAGCTCGTTGTCCATGCAGAAGGTGATGGCGGTCGAGTCCATCACCTTCAAGCCCTTGTTGAGGATCTCGAAGTGCGTCACCTGCGAGAGCTTCACCGCGGTGGGATCGAGACGCGGGTCGGCGCTGTACACGCCGTCGACGCCCGAGTGCGTGCCCTTCAGGATCGCCTGCGCGCCGATCTCCGCCGCCCGCAGCGCCGCGGTGGTGTCGGTGGTGAAGTAGGGGTTGCCGGTGCCCGCGGCGAACACGACCACCCGTCCCTTCTCGAGGTGACGGATGGCGCGTCGCGGGATGAACGGCTCGGCCACCTGCGCCATGGAGATCGCGGTCTGCACGCGCGTGGGCTGACCCACTGCTTCGAGCGAGTCCTGCAACGCCAGCGCGTTGATCACGGTGGCGAGCATGCCCATGTAGTCGGCACGGGCGCGGTCCATGCCACGGGTCGCGCCCGACATGCCCCGCCAGATGTTGCCGCCGCCCACCACGATCGCCAGCTCGACGTTGAGCTCGACCCGCGCCGCGGCCACCTCTTCGGCGATCCGTTGCACGACCGCGGCGTCGATGCCGTAGTTCGTGGTGGTGTCGGCGAATGCCTCACCGGAGAGCTTCAGGATGACGCGGCGGTACTGGCTCTCGGCCATACGAGCGGACGCTAGTCCTCGCCCACCTTCACGCGGGCGAACCTCGTGAGCTTGGCGTCGCCGCCCAGCCCTTCGACCAGCTTGGCGATGCTCACCTTGGGGTCCTTCACCGACGGCTGCTCCAGGAGCACCGAGTCCTTGTAGAACGCGTTGAGCCGGCCCTTGACCGCGCCCTCGAGCTTCGCCTCGGGCACACCCTCGTTGCGGCTCTTCTCCTCGATCACGGCCTGCTCGCGGGTGAGCACGTCGGCCGGCACCTCGTCGCGCGTGAGGTACAGCGGCGCGGCGAAGGAGATGTGCAGCGCGATCTCGTGGGCGACCTCGCGCGCCTGCTCGTTCGCAGGGTCGACGCCGCTGATCTCCACCAGCACCGCGATGGTGCCGCGCTCGTTCTGGTTGTGGCGGTAGGCGTCGAGCAGCCCGTCGGACTCGAAGCGCACCACGCGCCCGAGCACGATGTTCTCGCCGAGCTTGCCCGCGAGCTGGGTGAGCGTGTCACCGACGGTCGAGCCCTCGAACGGCAGCGCGGCGACGTCGCCGTCGCCGTTCGCCGCGACCAGCTTCGTCACGGCGCTCACGACGGAGGTGAAGTCGCTGCCCTTGGCCACGAAGTCGGTGTTGCAGTTCAGCTCGACGATGGCGCCGACGTTGCCGTCGACCACGACGTCGACCGCACCCTCGGTGGCCTCGCGGTCGCTCAGCTTGCCCGCCTTGGCCAGGCCCTTGGCCCGCAGGACGTCGAGGGCGCGCTCGGCGTCGCCACCGGACTCCTCCAACGCGTTCTTGCAGTCCATCATCCCGGCGCCGGTCGCCTTGCGCAGCGCGGAGATGTCTTTGGCCGAGTACTCAGCCATTCGTGTCGCTCTCCTGGATCTCGGTGGTGCCCGGGTCGGCCGCCACTTCGGCTGCCGCGGGCTCGGGCGTCTCGGACGTGTTTCCGGCAGCAGGTGCTTCGGCAGCAGGTGCGGCTTCGGCGGCTTCCTTCGCGGCGAGCAGGCGGGCTTCACGCTCGCGCTGCTGGGCGGCGGCGGCGTCGCGCGCCTTCTGCTGTTCGGCGGCCTTGGCCGCCTGCTCGTCCGGCGTCAGCTGCTTGGGCTGCGGCGGGACGGGCTTGGCCGCCTTGCCGCTGTCGGGCGTACCCGCCTTGGCCTGCTTGCGCGACCGCAGCCAGTGTCCCTCGATGACCGCGTCGGCCACGATGCGACTCATCAGGTTGGCGGAGCGGATGGCGTCGTCGTTGCCGGGGATCACGAAGTCGATGACGTCGGGATCGCAGTTGGTGTCGACGACGGCGATCACGGGGATGCCGAGGCGGTTGGCCTCGGTGACCGCGATGTGCTCCTTCTTGGTGTCGATCACGAAGACCGCGTCGGGCGCCCGCTCGAGCGTGCGGATGCCGCCGAGGTTGCGCTCGAGCTTGGCGACCTCACGCTTGACCTTGAGGCCTTCCTTCTTGATCATCTGCTCGGTCTCACCGGTGGCGACGAGCCGCTCGAGCTCGTGCATCTTCGCGACGCGCCCGTGGACGGTCTGGAAGTTGGTGAGCATGCCGCCGAGCCAGCGGTAGTTCACGTAGGGCGAGTTGGCCCGGTCGGCCTGCTTCTGGATCGGCTCCTGGGCCTGCTTCTTCGTGCCCACGAACAGGACCGTGCCGCCGTTCTCGACGGTGTGGCGCACGAACCGGTAGGCGGTGTCGATGCGCTCCAGGGTCTGCTGCAGGTCGATGATGTAGATCCCGTTGCGCTCCCCGAAGATGAACCGCTTCATCTTGGGGTTCCAGCGCCGGGTCTGGTGACCGAAGTGGACCCCGGCCTCCAGCAGCTGCTTCATCGTGACGACGGCCGTTGCTTCTGCCACGGTGCGTCCCTTCTGTTCACGCAGTCACCGGACCCCACGGGCCGCGGACGGCCAGGGGTGCGGACGAGCTGCTCCTCGGTTGTACCTCCGCCCGCTGGCGACCGGACGAACCGGACGACCTCGGAGTGACGGGCGTGTGTGATCCCGGGCCGGAGCTCGGGTCGGCGATGAGTGTAGCGGGCGGCCCCGGCGGCACTCCGGGCGGATTCCGGCGAGCCCGGAGCCGGCTACAACGCCTTGGCGGCGCGTGCCATCTCGTCGAGTCCGTCCCGATCCTTGCCCCGGGCGGCGTCGCGCAGCCGTTGATGGCGTGCGCGGCGCGGCAGCACGTCATCGTTGTAGGCGTTGTTCGCCTGCGCGATGGCCTGTTCCGTGTAGTCGACGCTGGCGTGCATCTGCTCGGTGTTCTGCACGACGATCTCGACGAGGTCGCCGGTGACCGTCGCCTTCCGGACCAGGTACGTGAGCTCGAGGCCAGTCGGGTGGTTGAACAATCGCAGCCATTCGACGTCGGGCGGCGGCGAGCTCAACCGCATCGAGACGAGGTAGGCATCGCGCTGCGGTGTGATCTCGATCTCACCCACGCGCCCGACGGACGCCCGTTCGTCATGCATCGCACGCCTCCATAGAAGAAGTAAGTTTCCGGACTTTTCGGACTAGAGTTCGGGGATGGCCGAGTGGACCTTCCTCACCAACCACGCCCGGGTGCTGCTGTGCATCGCGCGCGATCCCGGGGTTCGCCTCCGCGACATCGCGGCGACCCTCGGCATCACCGAGCGGACCGCGTTCTCGGTGGTCGCCGACCTCACGAAGGCCGGTTACGTGATCAAGGAGCGCGACGGGCGTCGCAACCGGTACGAGATCCAACACCACCTGCCGCTGGCGGAGCCGACGAGCCGGGAACGCACCATCGGCGAGGTCCTCGAGCTCCTCGGCGGGCACGAGCTCCGGTCGCAGACCGACGGCGCTCCGGCGTGAGCCCGCGAGTCCTGCCGTGCGGTACACAGGGTGACGATGGTTCATGAAAACCAGCATACTATTTCCTGAGATTCTGCACTACAGTGGAGCCATGGACGCCAGCCCGACATCGCGCACCGACGAACGCACCGCGCTCGCGGCACGGCTCCGGCTGGCCGGTCCAGAGCTGGAACGGGCGGCGGCGTCGTTGACGTCGCACGACGAGGCCGACCATCACCTCGACGAGGCGCGGGTCATCCTCCTCGACCGACTCCACCGCCACTCGGACGACTTCGCCGCGACCGCGGCGCTGCAGACGCTCACCACGTTCTCGGCCGGTCTCCGCGCGACAGTCTGGACCGGAAGTCGTGACCGCGCCCGCGATCGTGCGGTACGACCATCGAGATGCTGCCGAGCAGGCGCTCGCCGACGGACAACGGAATCCGGTCATGTCCGCCGAGCAGTCCTTCGCCGTCGCGCAGATCCATGCGCTCCTGGCGATCGAAGCGCGCATCGGCGAACTCGTCGACGCGCATCGCGCCTGAGGCTGCCTCGATGACCTGTCGGATCGCACGCGTGCACTACGTCACCCCGTTCGGCTCGCCCGCGTGGATCCCCGGCTGGCAGGCCGACACCTATCTGGAGCAGGACGACCGGCGGTGGGCGCGGTTGCAGGAGCTGGAGATGGTGTCGAAGGCGCAGCGGGTGATCGGCCCGCCGCACATCGACGACGGCCCCCCGTGCCCCGCGGGACGCTGAACGTCCTCATCCTCGGTCCTCCGGGATCCGGCAAGGGAACGCAGTCTGAACGCCTCTCCCGTGCGCTGGCGATCCCGCACATCTCGACCGGTGACCTCTTGCGGGACGCCATCAGCCGGGGCACCCCGCTCGGGCACAGCGTCAGCGAGCGTGTCGCCGCCGGACACCTCGTGCCCGATGCGCTGATCAACGCCGCGGTGCGGTCGCGCCTCGAGGAACCCGACGCCCGGACCGACGGCTTCCTGCTCGACGGCTTTCCCCGGAACACCGAGCAGTTCGACGCGCTCCTGGGCTGGATCACCCCCCGGCGCATCGACGCGGCCGTGGAGCTCGTGGTGCCCGACGCGGTCGTGGAGCAGCGGCTCGTCGAACGGGGGCGCGACGATGATGTCGCCCCCTTCATCGACGAACGACTCGACGCCTTCCGGCGCGTGACGGTGCCGTTGCTGCGGCACCTCGAGTCGCTCGGCCTGCTCGTGTCCATCGACGCCGACCGCCCGGTCGACGAGGTCGCCGACGCGGTGCTGGGCTGCCTCCCGAGCTGACCGGACCGGTCGGCGATGCCGGTGTCCTCACGGCAGCCGGCGCAGCTCGACCGCCCAGGCGGTGGCGCGGAGCGCCACCAGCAGCCGGGGCGGACCCCGCCAGGGTGCCCGGAGCAGCGCCACCGGGTAGCCGCCCAGGCGATCCGCGTCGAGGCGCGACGCGATCCGGCCGTCGCGCCGGCCCAGCACGAACACCTCACCGGAGTTGGCGGCGACGGCCACCCGGTCGCCGGTGAGCACGACGCGGGTCTGCAGCACCGCCCGGGCGAGGTCGTGCTGCCAGCGAAGACGCCCGGTCGCGCGGTCGAGCAGGGTGACCACCCCGAAGTGGTCGACCACGGCGACGTCACGAGCGTCGACGGCGGGCTCGATCGCCTCCTCGAACGACGCCGTCACCGGCGTCCGCCACCGTGGCGCGCCCGTGGCGACGTCGCGCGCCTCGACCCACGCCCGGCGGTGACAGTCGCCCACCGCGAGCACGACGAGCCCGTCGTGCAGTGCGGGCGCGGCGGAGCACGCGCCCGTCGGCGCCTGCCACCGGACCGCACCGTCGGCGAGGTCGAGGACCCGCACCGCGGCGTCGCCCGTCTCGTGCCAGGACGCGACGACTGCTCCGCTCGCCCGGTCGACCCGCGGACCCGACCAGAGCGACCCCGGGTGCTGCACCGACCAGCGGATGTCGCCGGTCGTGGCGTCGAACGCGGTGAGCGCGCCCGCCCGGTCCCCCGCGAGCGCGACGCCATCCGTCACCGCCACCGCGTAGGTGGCGTCGGCCATCGGGCGTCGCCACCGGAGCGTGCCGTCGCGACGGTCGAGTGCGGTGACGCCGGCGTCGCCGCCGACGAGCACGGTGCCGCCGTCGAGCGCCGGAGCTGCCGACAGGAGATCGTCGACCGGCGCGCGCCACTGCTCCCGACCGTGGCGGTCGAGGGCGCGTACGCCCGGCTGCTGCATGACCACCACGACCCCCGCCGCGTCGGCGGCGAGCTCCCACGGTCCGCTCATCGTGGCGCGCCACACGACGGGGCCCTCGGCGCGTACCGGCACCGCGTCGACCACCACCGAACCGAACACCACCACTGCGATCACCACCACGGAGCGCACGAACGACCGGTTCATCCGGCACCTCCTCCCAGGGCCGCGGCCGCGCCGCTCCCGATCGTGTGCTCCACCCGGCTGATCACGACCGGTGCCACCGCGGCGCGCAGCGCGGTGAACACGCCGACGCACGGCGGTGGTCGCCCCTCGAGCGCCGCCCGCACCGCGCGAGCGCGTCGGGCGCGCGCACGATGGCGCTGTGCTCGTTGAAGCTGTCGACGGCGGCCACCGTCTCGGTCGCGCCGGGCACCGAGATCTGGGTCGCGGGCACGACGAGGTCCTCGGTGGCACCGATCGTGGTGAAGTCGAAGTGCTCGGGGACGCCGCGGTCCCACAGGTGTCGCAGCAGCGCCGAGCCCTCGGCCAGCTCCTGCACCGCGGTGCTGCCCGAGGGCGGGAACGACGACACGCCGTCGAGCGCGTCGAGCGCGGCCCGGCCGAGCGGGGTCGAGCGGATCTGGCGGCCTGCGGTGGCCAGCGGCGCGCCCTCGTGAGGTGACGACAGCGTGACCACGTTGCCGAGCGGCGGGAGCGACTGGTCGCCCGCCCGGTACACGTGCGCGAGGAACCAGTCGACGACGATCCCGCCCTGCGAGTGCGCGATCAGGTCGACCTCGCGGCCGGGCTGCTCGAGCTGCATGGCCCGGAGCTGCGCGCCGAGGCGGCGCGCCGCGATCTCGATCGGCCCGTGGGTGGCCTCGGCGGTGTAGGCGCCACCGTCGGCCGCGTACGAGTAGTAGCGGACCTCACCCTCGTCGGCGTGGTACCCGAGCGCATCGACGTCGAGGTCGACGGTGGGACCGCGGTCCCACGCCGCCCCGGAGCTGTTGATGCCGGCGACGACCATCACCCGATGCGCCGATCCCCCGGTGCCGTCGGCGGCGGGCGCGTCGCTGCACTGCGCGGTCGCGGTGTCGACGAAGCGTCGACCGATGGCGACCACGTCGAGCGCCAATTGGCCCGCGGGGGTGCGCGCCAGCGCCGCGGCCAGCTCGCCCGACAGGGCGCGCGATCGCGTCGACCGACGTGCGCACCGAGGCGCGCAGGCCCTCGAGCGCAACGTCGGCGAGGTCGGTGGTCGCCTCGAGGAAGCCCATCCCGGTGTCGATCGCGCCGTCGACGCCGTCGCCGAGCCACGCGCCGACGTCGCACACCGCGTCGACGGCGTCGCCGACGAAGGGAATGCCGGTGTCGCACGAGGCCTCGCGCTCGACGGGCGAGGTCGCAGCCCCATCGATCGGCCCCGGCCCGGGAAGGTGCAGCGACGCCTGCAGCTCCCGCCGTTCCCGGGCCGGCGACCACGGCGTCTCGGTCGGCTCGCCCGCCGGCACCAGGCGCACGAGCTTGGTGAGATCGGCCGGGCGGAAGAGCAGCATCGGATCGACGTAGCGGTCACCGACCCGCAGCCCGAAGTGCAGCACCGCGCCGTCGTGGTCGCCGCCGACCCCGCCCGTCGTGCCGATGACGTCGCCGCGGGCGACGGTCTGGCCCGCCCGGACGCTCACCGACGCCAGGAAGGATGACGACGTGCGCAGGCCACCGGAGTGGGCGACGGTGACGTGGAGCGTGCCCGCGACCGAGCCGGCGAAGCTGACGACGCCATCGTTGGCGGCGCGCACGGGCGTACCGGCGGCGACCGCGAAGTCGACCCCCCGATGCCCGGCGCCGTACTCGGCGGGCGCGTCGAAGGGACGTACCACCGCGCCGACCGGCCGGAGCCAGCCACCCGGCGATCCGGTGGCGCCGGCGGCCGGACTTGCGGTGACGCCGAGCAGCGCGACCGCGCCGGTGAGGACGATGGACAGGACGACGAACCGCGCGCGCCGGCGCGCGCATCGAGGAGAACGCATGGCCAACCCCGTGGTCGGTGGGACGACACGACGACGGGGAAGCGCCGGAAGGAAGTGACGCCGACCCTACCGGTGGCGCGCGCGCCTGCCAAGAGGCAATCGCGCGGCGTTCTTCCGAGGAGGGCTCAGCTCAGTAGCGGACGGGCCCCGTCTCGCGTTCGGGTTCCGACAGCCGCCCGCGCAGCTGGAGGATCGACTTCGTGTGGATCTGGCACACGCGGCTCTCGGTGACGCCGAGCAGTCCGCCGATCTCGGCGAGGGTGAGCCCCTCGTAGTAGTAGAGCGTGAGCACGAGCCGCTCGCGGTCGGGCATCCGGTTGATCGCGTCGGCGAGGAGGTGCTTCATCTCGTCGACCTCGTACGCCTCGACCGGATCGTGCTTGCCGTCGGTGATGGTGTCACTCACCGTGGCCGAACCCTGACGGTCGGCGTTGCCGGCGGCGAGCAGGTCGTCGAGCGCGACGAGACCGGTGAACGAGATCTGCGAGAGGGTCTGGGTGAGCTCGCCCTCCGTCCACTCGAGCTCGGCGGCCACCTCGCCGTCCTCCGGGCTTCGCCGCAGCTCGTTCTCGAGCTTCGAGATCGCCCGTTCGATGGCGCGCGCCTTGGCCCGCACCGAGCGAGGGACCCAGTCGATCGAGCGCAGCTCGTCGATGATCGCACCCTTGATGCGCGAGATGGCGTAGGTCTCGAACTTGAACCCACGGCCGGGATCGAACTTGTCGATGGCGTCGATGAGCCCGAAGATCCCGTAGCTCACCAGGTCGGCCTGCTCGATGTTCTGCGGCAGTCCGGCGGCGACGCGGCCGGCCACGAACTTCACCAGTGGTGAGTAGTGGAGGATGAGGCGCTCGCGCGCGGTCGACGTGCCGTTGGCCTTGTACTCGGTCCAGAGCTCGTCGAGGGCTTCTTTGGAATCGTCAGGCACGAGGGTGCGTCGCTTCGTAGACGGCACGGAGCCGGTCGCGGGTCACGTGGGTGTAGATCTGGGTGGTCGCGAGATCTGCATGGCCGAGGAGCTCCTGGACCGCTCGGAGGTCGGCACCGCCTTCGAGCAGGTGCGTAGCGTACGCGTGGCGGAGCGCATGCGGGTGGAGGGCGCGACCGTCGGGCAAGGGGTGGCGCTCGAGCACGCGTCGCGCGTCGCGCGGCGTGAGCTGGTGTCCCCGCCGGTTGAGGAAGACGGCATCCGCCGGCGACGTCGCACCGGCGAGCTCGGGCCGACCGCAGGCGAGCCAGGCCCGGATCGCGTCCACGGCGGGCGCGCCGACGGGGACCCTGCGGACCTTGGAACCCTTCCCGACCACCGTGACCAGCCCGCGGTCGAGGTCGCAGTCGGCGATCCGCAGCCCGCAGCATTCGGCCACGCGCAGCCCGGCGCCGTAGAGCACCTCGAGCACGGCGAGGTCGCGCAGCACGATCGCGACCGCGACCGGGTCGTCGACGCCGTGGTCGTCGGTGGCGTCGTGGGCGGCGGTCGATGCCGCGTCGAGGAGGTCGATCGCCTCGTCGCTCCGGATCACGCGGGGCAGGCGGCTGGAGCCCTTCGGTGCGCGGAGGCTCCGCCCGGGGTCGTGGTCGATCACGCCGTGGCGCTTCAGGAACCGGAGGTAGGAGCGCAGCGCGGCAGCTTTGCGGGAGATCGACGCCCGGGCGAACCCGCGCGTGTCGAGGTAGGCGAGGTAGCGGCGCAGGGTCCGGTGGTCGAGCGCGTGCGGGTCGGTGCAGCCACCGCGTTCCGCCCACGCCAGGAACTCGGCGACGTCGTGCTCGTAGGCGGCGCGGGTGTGCGCGCTGCGCCCGGCGAGGGAGGCCGCGAACTCGCCGGCACGCCAGCGGAACTCCACCTCCGGCGCTGGCCCTTCCGGCATGCGCATGCTCGCCCTCTCGGTTGCGTCCCGCCCGGAGGAACGTTACCCGCCACTCGCAGTGGCGACGACACCGCTGGGTGGCCGGGAGGACGCTGCGGGCGCCTCTCGGTAGGGTGCCCGCGTGGACGACAGCTGGTACGACGAGCTCGACGGCCTCGGCCTGGCGGGGGCGATTCGCAACCGCGACGTGAGCGCGACCGAGGTCGTCGACGCGGCGATCCGTCGGATCGAGGCCTCCAACCCGGCCGTGAACGCGGTGGTGGCGACCCGGTTCGACGAGGCGCGCGCCGAGGCGGCGTCGGCAGTGGGCAAGGGACCGTTCGCGGGTGTCCCCTACCTGGTGAAGAGCCTCGGGGGCGACGTCGCCGGGTTGCCCACGTCGCGCGGGTCTCGCCTCTTCGCCGACGACGTGGCCGCGGCCGACAGCCTCGCGGTGGCCCGGGCCCGCGCCGCCGGCGTGATCGTGCTCGGCATGACCAACACGCCCGAGCTCGGGAAGAACGGCACCACCGAACCCCTGCTCCACGGCCCGACCCGCAATCCCCACGACCTCACGCGGTCGGCCGGCGGATCGAGCGGAGGTTCCGCGGCCGCGGTCGCGTCCGGGATGGTCCCGATCGCGCACGGGAACGACGGCGGCGGCTCGATCCGCATCCCGGCGTCGTCGTGCGGCCTGTTCGGCCTGAAGCCGTCACGCGGTCGGGTGCCCAACGCACCCGCGCTCGATGCGTTCGCGTACCCGGTCGGCTGCACCCATGCCCTCACCCGCACGGTGCGCGACAGTGCCGCGCTCCTCGACGTGGTCGCGGGGCCGGCGCCCGGCGACGCGACGCTGGTGCCGTCACCCGGCACGCCGTTCCTCGACGAGGTCGGCAACGATCCCGGCCGGTTGCGGATCGGCTTCACCACGATCACCGGGCGCGGCGACGTCGCCGACGACGACTGCGTCGCCGTCCTGACCCACACCGCCACCGTCTGCGAGGGGCTCGGCCACGAGGTCGTGGAGGCGACGTTCGCCTACGACGTCGAGCCCGCCAACGCCGCGCTGGCGACCGTGATGTCGGTGAACGTCGCGGCCGCGGTCGACGCCCGGCTCGCGGAGCTGGGTCGCCCGCTCGCCGACGACGACCTCGAGGCGTTCACGCGCGTCCTCTACGAGCGCGGTCGGACGACCACCGGCACCGACGTGATCGGCGCGCTGCATCAGCTGGAACGCACCGGTCGCGAGGTGGCGCCGTTCTTCGCCGAGCACGACCTCCTCCTCACGCCGACCATGCAGATCCGGGTGCCGGAGATCGGCTGGGTCGACACGACCCGACCCGAGACGATGGTGCGGGCGTCCGCGTTCGCCGCGTTCACCGGCATCTTCAACACCACCGGACATCCGGCCATGAGCGTCCCCATGGGCGCCGACGCCCACGGCCTGCCCGTCGGCGTGCAGTTCGCGGCGCGTCTCGGTGAAGAGTCGACGCTGGTGCGTCTCGCCGCGTCGCTCGAGGACGCGGCGCCCTGGCCGACCGATCCGGTGGTGCCCGGAGCATGACCCGGCGGCGCGCGGTGACGTCGCGCCGGACTCCCGGGGAGCTGCGCCGCCGCGGCATCCGGCTCGAGTGGGCCACCAACGTCTGGAACGTGATGGAGGTGGTGGTCACCATCTCGCTCGGCATCCAGGCCGGGTCCCTTGCCCTCGTCGCCTTCGGCCTCGACTCGATCATCGAGATCTTTGCGTCGACGGTCGTGATCCGGAATCTTCACGACGAACGTCGCGACCCCGGCGATCGGCGAGTGCACCGATCGCTCCGATTGATCGCCGTCGCGTTCTGGCTCCTCGCCGCCTTCCTCGTGATCATGAGTGCCCGTGCGCTCGTCCGCGGCGATCGACCGGACAGCTCTCCGCTCGGCGCCGCCTATCTGGCTGCGACCGCGTTCGTCATGTTCGGCCTCGCACGGCTGAAGCGCGTGACCGCCGACGAGCTCGGGAGCGAGACGCTCGCCGCCGAGGCCGGGATGACGTTCCTCGACGGGTGCCTGAGTCTCAGCATCCTCACGGCACTCGCGCTCAACGCCGGGCTCGGGTGGTGGTGGACCGACACCGCAGCTGCTCTCCTCGTGGCGGGGTTCGCGGTGAACGACGGCGTGCGCCACTGGCGCGAGTCCGCTCCTCACGAGGACCGACTCGACGACCCGACGGAATGAAGCGACTGGCGTCCACAGCCTCGACAGTCGGGAGCTACCCCTCGGATGCGGCAGTCGGATCGACGCCGAGTTCGGGGAGCGTGGCCACGAACGCCGCCACCTTCGACTGCCAAGCTTCTTCCAGAGGGCCTTTGAGACCGGTCACGAGGACCTTGTCCTCCGCGACTTCGACCAAGCCCTTGCCCTGGAGGATCTCGTTCATGATCGGGCGGACACGCTGCCATCTGGCCAGTTCTTCCTCGGTCGGCATGCGCCCGGTCTTCTTGTCCGGCTTCGGTGCCGCCTCGGTCGTCAGCACCGCGTACTTGGTGCCGGCCGGCAATTGCAGCTTCTCCAAGAAGCGACGCATGCGCCGGATCGGCTTGCCCATGCGTCCGGGCGAGCTGAACACGTACAGGTCGGCCGGCGACAGCTCGGTTGCGCTCACATCCCGGACGTGATGCACCTCGACACTCACTCCTCTGGCAGACATCAGCTTCTGGAACTCGTTCGCAACCATGGCCCCGTTACCGAACTTCGAGGCGTGCAGGTATTCGATCTTCATGACGAACCTCCTCCGGACTGTCCGAGCGATCCGGTGATGCCGGCCGGGGTAGCGATCATGGGGTGAGCCGCACGACGATCTCGTCCGCATCGTCGTCGACCTCGATCTCGAGTGAGCAGCGCGATGCATGCACGAGGTGGCGAGACAAGCCGCAGATCGCAGCACTTCTGGCCGCGAGCCGTTGAGTCAGTTGTTGCGGTGGGGGAAGTGGACCGCGTGCTCGTGTGGGTGTTGCTGAGCGTCGATTGCAGCGGCACACATGTCGCAGTAGATGTGGCGGGCGGGGGGGTCGACCGGTGCTGCGCGGTTGATCAGCTCGATGCGGATGAGCTGGTCGGCGGCAACCGTGGCGTGGGAACCACAGATGCCAGCGCCGCAGTGAACACACGTTGCGACCGCGGGACGGGAAACGCCGTTCGCTTGGCAGTCGTAGCAGTTCATGATTCCTCCTCAATGACGAGGCAGTCGTCTGTCGCAGGGAAAAAGCGAGGGCGTGCCCAAAGCGCCACGTAGACCAATCCGACGAGGACCGGTACTTCGATCAATGGGCCGACCACCCCGGCGAGCGCTTCACCGGAGGTGACACCGAAGACTCCGATCGACACCGCGATCGCGAGCTCGAAGTTGTTGCTCGCCGCAGTGAAGGCCACCGTCGTCGTGCGCGGGTAGCTCAACCCGGCTCGCCGGCTGACGAAGAACGCGCTGAACCACATGGTCGCGAAGAACGCCAGCAGTGGCAGTGCGATACGGACAACATCCCATGGACGCCCGGTGATGGTGTGGCCTTGGAGCGCGAAGAGGACCACGATGGTGAACAGCAACCCGTACAGGGCGATGGGGCTGATGCGGGGCAGGAACTGCTCCTCGTACCACTGGCTCCCCTTCGTGCGTTCGCCGAGGGTGCGGGTGAGAAACCCTGCGACGAGTGGGATGCCGAGGAAGACCAAGACGACCTTGGCGATCTCCCAGACGGTCACGTCGAGGTGCGCGGTTTCGAGGCCGAGCCAGCCCGGGAGGATCTCGAGGTAGAACCAGGCGAGCAACGCGTAAGCGAGTACCTGGATCACCGCATCGATCGTCACGAGCACGGCGGCGAGTTCCCGATCGCCATCGGCGAGGTCATTCCAGATCAGCACCATCGCGATGCACGGTGCGAGACCCACGATGATCAGCCCGGTGCGGTACTCGGGTAGGTCCGGCAGCATCAACCATGCCAGTACGAACATCACCATCGGGCCGACGATCCAGTTGAAGAGCATCGCGAGGCCCATCGCACGCCGGTCCGTGAACGCTCGGCCCAGGCGGTTGTACTTCACCTTGGCGAGCACCGGGTACATCATCACCAACAGCCCAATCGCGATCGGCAGCGACACCGTGCCGATCTTCACCGTGTCGAGCCAGTCATCCAGACTCGGGATCGCACGGCCGAGCAGGAGGCCGCCGGCCATCGCGAGCCCGATCCACACCGGGAGAAACCGATTGAGAGTCGAGAGCCGCGTCGCAACCGATTGCTCGGTCATAGCAGTCACCGGCCCACCCCTGCGCCCTGGCCAGCGATCAGTTCGACGAGCCCACTGAGCACATCGCGATCAAGCGTGTCGTCGAGCCACCGGCCCCGGCGCATGGCGGTGATGAAGCCGGCGTCGCGCAGCACAGCAAGATGATGTGACAGCAGCGGCCCGGAAACCTCGATGCATTCGCGCAACTCGCGCACACAGCCGGTGCCGGCCGCAAGCTCCTGGACAACGCGAGGCCGGATGAGGTCTCCCAGGGCGCAGAACCGGTTGGCGTTGAGTTCAACCGATATCGAGACGTCCACGCCCCCAGCATGACGCCGACTTGGGTTCGCCGGACAGAGACCAAGGTCCCAGCCCGCCGCATCACCCTGACGGCCGGCTCTGACCCGGCGTCGACCAGGCTTCGTTTCGTCAGGCACCAACAGGTGCACAGCGAACCAGCCGAACAGCGACCTGCGCCGCATTCACCGGTCGCCACTCCTCACTCGGATACTGCAAGTCCTGGACTTCACCTACCAGCTCCGAACGACCCGGGGGTCCGACCGGACGACTCCGAAGCCAGCGTGACCGGCTCTCCACGTGTCGCGTTCATCGCGACAGGTTGGCTGTGTTGAGCGGGGAGTTCGGTACTCGCTAATTGGGCTGCGCTCAGCCGTCATCAGGTGACACGGATCACGCCCATCATGCCGAGGTCTTCGTGATCGAGGATGTGGCAGTGGTAGACGGTGCGACCGCCGATGTTCGTCAGCGGGATGCGAAGCGTCACCGACTCGCCGGCCGGGACGTTCACGGTGTCCTTCCACCCCGGCGCGACCGCTCCACCGTCGGAGCGTGCGACGACCCGGAACGGCCAGACGTGGAGATGGAAGGGGTGGTCCATCGACGACGAGTTCGTGATCGTCCACTCCTCGATCCGCCCGAGGCGGGTGGTGATGTCCGTGCGGCCGGGATCGAACGTCTTCCCGTCGATGGTGAAGCTGCGACCCATGCCGCCACCACCGCCACCACCGCCGCCCATCCCGCCACCCATCCCGCCACCGCCCATCCCCATGGCGAGCGTCAGCTCCCGTCGGTGCGTCGCGGCCGGGAGCGCGAGGGACGCCTCCGACGCGAGCGTCTCAGGCAGCGCCGCAGCCGGTGCGTCGCCGGCGACGGTCATCGTGGCCACCGTGACACGCGCCGCGGATCCTGCGCTTCCGCCCATGCCCATTCCCACGCTGCCCCGGTCGTAGGGCAGCGCCTGCAGTCGGTAGCGACCCGACGGCGGAAGGAGCGACGAGCACCTCGACGCGCTCGCCCGGCGCAAGCAGGATCTCGGACACCTCGTGGGGACGCGCGAGGCGCCCGCCGTCGGTCCCCACCATCGCGAGGTCGTGGTCCTCGAGCGAGAGGCGGTAGTAGCGCGACGAACTCGCGTTCACGATCCGCCAATGCTCGAGCGAGCCGGCGCGCGCGTCGATCGCGGGGGCGAACACGCCATTGACGAGCACCACGTCGCCCTCGCGCCCGCGCATCTTCTCCATCATCGACACGTCGACCACGGCCGACGACGTCCCGACCACCGGGTCGCTGAGCACGAGGACCCGCTCCGAGGCATCGGCGAGCTCAGGCAGGTCGTCGAGTGCGTCGGCGACGACGATCGCGCCGGCGAGACCGCCCGACAACTGCGGCGCCACCATCTCGTGCATGTGCGGGTGGTACCAGAAGGTTCCGCTTCGGTGATCACTCGGTATGTCGTAGGTGTAGGTGCGGCGACCGCCGTCGGGCACGGACAGGAAGACATTGTCGGCCTTGCCCGACGGCGAGACGTGCAGGCCGTGGGTGTGCAGGTTGGTGGCCTCACCGAGGCGATTTTCGAGCGTGATCGTGACGGTGTCGCCGGGTCGCACCCGGAGCGTCGGCCCCGGCGTCGTGCCGTTGTAGGTGTACGCGAACCGCTTGCCGTCGCCGAACGGCACGTGCGACGCGGCCGCGACCAGCTCCACGTCGAGCCGACCGTTGGCGCTCACGAGCTCCCTGGGTTGGGTGAACGGCGCTTTGCCCGGCGGCACGGTCAGTGCGGGAACCGCACCGGCGAGCCGCTCCCCGAGCGACGCCACCGTGCCGACGGCGAGCGCGCCGCCGACCACTCCGAGGAACTCGCGACGGGTCGGCAACGTGGGCATCATCGTTTCCGATCACTGGTGACACGGGCGCGCAGCGCGACGAGAGAGACCGCGCCTGCTCCGGCCGGGAGGAACGTCCCGATTGCCCGGTACAGCAGGACACCGGCCAACGCCGCGCTGAGGGCCGGTCCGTACCAGTGGATGACCGCAGGCATCACCGCTTCGACCACCCCGATCCCCGCGGGCAGCAACGGGACCGATGCTGCGACGGCACCCGCGGCCACGGCGAGCAACGCGACGTCGGGGTCGACGCGCGCGCCCACGCCGATGAGGATGAACCAGAGGCACGCGACGTCACTCAGCAACGAGCCGAGCGAGAGCAGCGCCAGCCGCACCCTCCGGCGAGGAGGGCCGACCACCGCCATGGCATCGGCATGGAACCTCGTCCCGGCCGCTCGACGGTCGGCGCGCGACGGCCGCGGCTTCCAGAACTGGAGAGCGCCGAGCACGACGGCCAGGCGTGCGGCGGTGCTCGGCGAGTTCGCGAGCACGGCCGTGACTGCGAGCAACACGAGGACGAGCGGCGCAACGACGAGCGGCCACGTGGCGTCGACGGGGAGGTCGCGGGTTGCCACCATGAACAGCAGGTTGACGGCACCGGCGAGGTAGAAGATCCGAAAGCTGAACCAGCTCGCGAACCCGAGCGAGAGCCCGACGCGCCGACGAGGCAGACCTCGACGCGACAACTCCGTGGTCGCGAACGCAAGGCCCTCGGCCGGCGAGGCCGGCGTCAGGAGCCCGAGCCCGTTGACCACGAGCTCGATGCCGGTCGCCGACGCAACCGTGAGGTCGGCTTCTTCGCCGGCGAGGCACCGGAGGCGGACGCCCGAGAGCACGTAGGACAGAGCCTCGAATGCGACCGCGGGAAGGAGCCACCACGGGTTCGTCCGGCGGAGCGCGCCGCCGACGTCGCCGAGACCGCCGGCCGCTCGGAACACCAGCCAGATCGCACCTGCGCCCAGCGCGATGCCGAGAAGACCCCGGAGCCAAGCCCGCCAGTGGGCAACCCGGCCATCGACGCTCGCCTCAGAGGACTCGCTCGCCATCGGGGTCGACCGGTCACTCCGTGGCCACCGACTTGACCACCGCCCTGAGACGCTCTGCCGCCTCACCGGCCAGGTCGTGGAACGCAGGATCGGCCATGAGTTCCCTCGGGTCGACGATGCCGACGTGGGTACCACGATCCGTGGTCTCGAGGACGACGTTGCATGGCAGCAACAGGCTCACCGACGGATCGATCGCGAGCGCGCGGTGCGCGAACTCGGGGTTGCACGCGCCCAGGATCTTCAGGGCCGGACGTTCCACGCCGAGCTTGGCTCGCAGCGTCGCTGCGACGTCGATCTCGGTGAGCACGCCGAAACCCTGTTCCTGAAGCGCGGCGCGCACCTTGGGCTCGATCTCTTCGAGCGGGGCGTCGATCGTTGTGTCGAAGCTGTGCATCAGTCAACTCCCGGTCGGTGCGGCAAGACCCAGATCGGCTTCGATCGCGCGTCGCGGCTTGGCACCGACGGTCGACGCGACCTGCGCTCCGTCGCGAAACAGTGCGATCGTCGGGATCCCTCGTATGCCGTAGCGGCCGGCGATGCGGGGTGCCGCGTCGACGTCGACCTTCACCACCTTGAGCGCGTCGCCATGCTCGGCGGCGAGCGCCTCGAGCTCCGGCGCGACGACGCGGCACGGTCCGCACCACGCCGCCCAGAAGTCGACCACGACCGGGACGTCGGATGCGAGCACCTCGTGGTCGAAGGTGGTGTCGTCTGCGTGGGCAACTGCACTCATGGCATACCTCTCTCGTGATTCGAATCGGACTGCGTGGTGTTCCAATGTTCAGGCGAGCTTGAGGAAGAGCCGCTCGACCTCGGCGACGGAATAGCCCTCCGCCTCGGACTGCTCGGGTTCCTGGAGGCACGACGTGAGACCGGACGCCAACAGTCGGAACCCGACCTGCTCGAGCGCCTTGGCGGCCGCCGCGATCTGCGTGACGACGTCGCGGCATTCGCGCTCCTCGGCGAGCATGTTCTGGATGCCTCGTACCTGGCCTTCGACGCGGCGGAGCCGGCGCTGCAGCTCTGCCACCACGTCTTCATCGATCTCCATGTCTTCCTCCTCGGTTGTTGCAACGATACCCCCCGGGGTATTATTCCACAGCTCACCGAGGATCAGTGGCTGAAGTGCACGTCGGGCAGGATCCGCGCCAGCCACTTGGGCACGTACCAGTTGCGTTCGCCGAGCAGGGCCATCGTCGCCGGGACGAGCATCACCCGGACCACTGTCGCGTCGAGGAGCACGGCCATCGCGAGGGTGACGCCCAGTTCGGTCGGCGGGATCGGTCCCGTGATGCCGAAGGCGACGAACACCACGATCATGATCAGCGCCGCATTGGTGATGGGCCGACCGGTGCGGGCGATGCCCTCCTTGATCGCGCGCTTGGTGTCACCGGTTGCCTGATAGCGCTCGCGGATCGCGGCCAGCAGGAACAGCTGGTAGTCCATCGACAGGCCGAACAGCAGAGCGAAGAAGAAGAGTGGTGCCCACGCGTCGACGAATCCCTGGTGTTCGATGCCGAGGATGCCGGCGCCCATCCCGTGCTGGAACACCATGGTGGCGAACCCGAACGCGGCGCCGACCGTGAGGAGGTTCATGACGATCGAGAACAACGCCACGACGAGACTGCGGAAGACGACCAGTAGGAGCACGAACGCCACGATCAGGATCACCCCGATTGCGTAGGGCGCGCGTCCGGTCAACACGTCGGTGAGGTCCCGGTTCTGGGCGGCGGGTCCTCCGACCCTGGCCGCCGGCAGGGCAGCGTCGAGCTTCGTGCGGAGCCGGTCGATCGTCGCGGCGGTCGCGGAGTCGTCGACCGCGGTCGTCGGGGTGACCTGCACCACGACGCGCCCGGTCGGTGCGGGTTCGGTCACGACGCGCGCGTCGGCCACGCCACGGTCGGCCGCCGCGACCTCCACCACCGTGTTCGCGTCGGCGACGGGGACGGTGACGAACGCAGGCGCCGCGGCACCCGGTCCGAACGCCTTCACGACCAGCTCGTAACCGTCCCGACTGGTGCGGCCGGGATCGACGACCCTCGCGCCGGGCATGCCGAGGCGCATTCCGAGCGCCGGCAGGACGAGCACGCCGAGGAGCACCAACCCGACGGCGAGCACCGCGCCGGGGCGGCGGAGGGCGACGCCCGTCCAGCGAGCCCATCGGCTCTCGGCGACGATGTCGGGATCCTTCGTGCCCCGGGTGACGAGCACCTTGTCCCCGAGGGCCACGAGGACGGCGGGCAGAAGGGTGATGGCGGCGAGCGCCACCGCGACCACCGACAGGATCATGCCGAGGGCCATCGACCGGAACACCATCACCGGGACGAGGAACACCGCCGCCAGCGACAGCACGACGGTCAGCGCCGAGAGGAACACCGCCTTGCCCGCGGTCGACATCGTGTTCTCGATCGCGGCGATCGCATCCTTCCCTTCGGCCCGCTCCTCGCGGTACCGGCTCACGATGAACAGGCTGTAGTCGATGCCGACGGCGAGGCCGATCATCATGGAGAAGTTCATCGACCACACCGACATCGGCGTGATCGACGACAAGAGGTGCAACGCCGCGAACCCGACCGCGATGCCGGCGAGCGCCAACAGGAGCGGGAGACCGGCGGCGATCATCGCCCCGAAGGCGAGGAAGAGCAGCACCAGCGTGGGCAGGCCGCTGAGCAGCTCCGCCTTGTGGAGCGCCTCGGCGTTCGTCTCGTTGAAGTCGCTCCAGACCGGCCATTCACCGGTGACCTCCGCCCGCGCCCCGGGCGCAAGTTCCAGACCCGCCACGTAGTCGCCGAGCTCCCCGGCCGCGATCGGGCGCTGCGCGTCCGAGGTCACCCGCTGCGCGACCGGGATCAGGGCGGTGCGCCCGTCGGGCGACACCAGACCGGCTTCGGCGGGGAGCGTGAGCGGATCGGCGACCGCCTGGGCGCGAGGTGCGCCCTGGAGTTCGGTCACGAGCGACTGCAGGCCGCTCGGATCGGTGGCGATCGGCGTGCGCTGGTGGTACACGACGATCGGGTTCTCCGCACCCAGCGCGGGGAAGTCGCGCCGCAGCTCGTCGCGCACCTCCTGCGCGACCGAGCCCTGCGCCTCCCACCCGGCGCCGGACAGCGCGCTCGACAACGTCAGCGCGAGCGGTGCGGCGGCGAAAGCGACCACCAGCCAGGTGATGATCACGGCCCGGCGGTGACGGGCCATCGAGGCCGCGAGCCGGGAGAAGAGCGCACGTTCGTCGGGCGGTGCCGACGGCTCGTGCTCCTGTGACGACGGCAGTTCGGGTGACGAGACCTTCATCAGATGGCTCCCGGGTGAGCGGTGGACGAGGGGGGGACGGGCCGACACGGCGTCGCGTGCGTCAGCCGAGGAGCTTCGAACCGGCCTGGATGGCCGTGTAGAGGGCAACTCCGACGAGCAGCGCCGCGAACCAGTTGAGGCTGCGCTGGGCGTCGAGTCGGTCGGCGATGCGCTTCCCGACGAGCACCCCGAGGATCGCCGCCAGAGTGAAGGGGATGGCGACGCTCCAGTCGATCGTGCTGCTCCCGAGACGCGTGACGAGCGCGACCGCGGAGTTGATGGCGATGACCAGCAAGGAGGTGCCGATCGCCTCCGGCATCGAGAGGCCGAGCACCAACGTGAGCGCGGGCACGATCACGAACCCACCACCGACCCCGAACAGGCCGGTGAGGAACCCGACGGCGGTACCGGCGAGCACCACCTTGACGACGGTCGCAGTTCGGGTGCCAGTGTGGACGCGCACCGGTTCCTCGACATCCCCGACCGTCGGCACCACGGCGAGCGCGCGTTCCTCCCCGACCTGGGTGCACGTCGGACACCCCACGACCATGCGCCATGCCGCGACCAGGATGAGGACGCTGAAGCCGAGGAGCAACGCGTCGGGGTCGAGTCGGCGATTGAGCGCGGTACCGGCGATCGAACCCCCGATGCCCGCGAGTCCGAACATGATGCCGGTCCGGACCCGGACACGACCGGCGCGGTGGTGCACGCCCATGCCGACCAACGCGGCGGCGCCGACGAGCAGGAGGCTCGTCGCGGTTGCCGCCTTCGCGCCCTGGCCTGCGGCATAGACGAGCACCGGCACCGCGAGGATCGAGCCGCCACCACCCAATGCGCCGAGCGACACGCCGATGAGGAACCCGAGGGGGGAGACGAGGAGTGCGCGCATGGCGAATCGCTCACGATCCGGCGAAGTCGGCTGCGGCCGGCTCCGGGTCCGGGTGCTCGACCGCCAGGCCCGCGGCGCGCCACGAGTCGAACCCGCCCAGGATGTCGGCCACTCGTTCGAAGCCGTGGACTCGCAGCAGCGACGCCGCCACCGACGACCGGTATCCGCCTGCGCAGTAGACGACGACGGGGCGGCGGGAGTCGAGCTCGCCGAGCCGGTCGAGCAAGGTGGGCAACGGCACCGACCGCGCGCCGGGGACGACACCGGCTGCCTGCTCGGCGGGATTGCGCACGTCGACGATCTGCACGTCCGGCTCTTCGTCCCGCCACGACGCCAGGTCGCGCGCGGGCAACCGGCGGGCAACCTCTGCCACCTCCGGGTGCGTGGCGAGCACGGCTTCGACGTCGACGAGTGCGCCGCGGACGTCGTCGAACCCGATCCTGGCCAACCGGACCTTGGCCTCGCTCTCGCGGCCGGCGTCGCTGATGACGACGATCGGTTGGTCCGGTCGCGCCACGTCTCCGGCGTACTCGGCGAACCGTCCGTCGAGACTCACGTTGATCGAACCACGGACGTGGCCCGACGCGAACACCTCGGGGATGCGCCCGTCGATCAGCACCGCCCCGTTCCGTAGCGCTGCTTCCACCTCGGGCAGCTCGAGCGAGGTCACCGGTTCCTGGTCGTCGAGCAACGCGTGTCCTCGACGGTTCGCGTCGGCGGCGAACGCGAAGTACAGCGGCGCCACCGACTGACCCTGGATCAACGCGTCGACGAACGCGTCTTCGCTCATCGGTGCCAGCGCGTAGTTCGTGACCCGCTGCTCGCCGATCGTCGACACGACCGCATCGGACATGGACTTCCCGCACGCCGACCCCGCACCGTGCGCGGGATAGACGCGCGTCGTGTCCGGCAAGGTCAACAACTTGTCGCGCAGGGACCGATAGAGCCGCCGAGCCAGCTGGTCCGGCGTCCAACCCACCGACGCCAGCAGATCGGGACGGCCGACGTCTCCGATGAACAGGGCGTCGCCGGTCAGCACCCCCCAGGGCTCGGCATCGGGATGCTCGAACACCACGACCGAGATCGACTCGGGAGTGTGGCCGGGCGTGGCACGGATCTCCAGGACGACCTCACCGAGCACGAGACGAGTGCCGTCGGCGAGCGGTTCGATCGGGAAGTCGGCCTGCGCTCCCTCCCCGAAGGAGACCGTCGCGCCGGTGGCAGCTGCGAGCTCGAGGTGGCCCGAGAGGAAGTCGGCATGGAAGTGGGTCTCGATCACTCGCTCGATCCGGAGATCGTGCGCGTCCGCGTCGGCGAGGTACTGCGACACGTCGCGTTGCGGATCGACCACCACGGCACGACCGGTGGCTTCGTCACCGATCAGATAGCTGAAGAGCGACAGGCACCCGAGCTGGTACTGGCGAAAGAACATTTCCGGCCTCCTCGACCTCCACAACCTATACCCCCAGGGGTATATTCCGACAGAGGCTTTCGGCACTGCTTTGAGACCGGTCACGAAGATCTCGTCCTCCGCGACCTTGACCACGCCCTTGCCCTCGAGGATCGCGTTCATGATGGGGCGGTCCCCTGCGTCCAGGTGAGCTGAAGACGTACAGCTCAGCGGGCGCGTCGGCGGCGATGGACCCGTTGCCGAACTACGAGGCGTGCAACTACTCGATCTCCATGACGAACTCTCCAAATGCGTCGACCGAGCACCGTCGTCAGCCACTCACACCCAGAGTGAACGACGCTCGCCACCACCCGACCAGAGGCGTACGTCCCGATCCCCGCTCCGGCGCACACTCGCGATCACCGATCCGCTCGTGCCTGCGGCGTAATTGTCACACCCCACGCGAGAGTCACCTGACCGTCGAGGTCGCCGCGGCACGGCCCTCCCACCGTCTCCGTCCATCGGGAGGTCGCCGTGCTCGCCGCGGTCCGAAGCGCCACGCTCATCGGGGTCGACGGGCAACCCGTCACCGTCGAGGTCCACGTCTCGACCGGTCTGCCCGCGTACCAGGTCGTCGGCCTTCCCGACGCCGCGGTGCGCGAGTCGCGCGAGCGAGTCCGCGCCGCAGTGCTCTCGTCAGGGCTGGAGTGGCCCCAACGGCGCATCACCGTCAACCTCGCACCTGGCGGCGTACGCAAGTCGGGGTCCGGCCTCGAGCTCGCGGTCGCGCTCGGCGCCCTCGGCGCCAACGAGGCGCTGCCGGCGGGCGTCCTCGACGGTGTCGCCGTGCTCGGTGAGCTCGGCCTCGACGGCACCGTGCGCGCGGTCCCGGGCACGCTCGCGCTCGTCGACGCGCTGGCGCGCGACGGCGTCGAGTGCGTCGTCGTCCCGATGGCGAACGCGTCCGAGGCCGCGTTGGTGGGCGGCGTCCGCGTGCGGGCCGCCCGCACCCTCGGCGAGCTGCGCGCATGCCTGAAGGGCGAGGAGCCCTGGCCCGACTGGGATCCGCCGCCTGACGCAGCGGACACCGACGACCCTGCACTGCTCGACGACGAGGTGGTCGACCTCGCCGACGTGCGCGGCCTGCCGTTCGCGCGTGAGGCGCTCGAGGTTGCGGCGGCAGGCGGTCACCACCTCCTGTTCTGCGGACCGCCCGGCACCGGCAAGACCATGCTCGCCCGACGCCTCGGCACCATCCTGCCGCCGTTGTCGCACGCCGAGGCGCTCGAGGTCACCCGCATCCACTCCGCGGCGGGCGAACCGGTGGCGGGACGGCTCGTGCACGCCCGGCCGTTCCGCGCGCCGCACCACACCGCGTCGACCGCCGCGCTCGTCGGCGGAGGGAGCGGGCGGGCCCGCCCCGGTGAGATCACGCTCGCGCACCGCGGCGTGCTCTTCCTCGACGAGCTGGGCGAGTTCGCCCCGACGGCGCTCGACGCGTTGCGTCAGCCGCTCGAGGAACGGGCGGTGCGGATCTCACGCCAACCGGTGTCGCTCACCTTCCCGGCCGCGTTCCAGCTCGTCGCGTGCTCCAACCCGTGCCCGTGCGGCGCGGGCGCGCAGGGCTGTCGCTGCAGCGAGGCGCAACGCGAGCGGTACCGGCGCCGGCTCAGCGCGCCGCTGCTCGACCGGTTCGACCTCCGCGTGCGCGTCGACGCACCCGAGGCGTCCGACGTCCGCGGCGAATCGTCGGCCGACGTCGCGGTCCGCGTCGCCGCGGCCTACGAACGCCAACGCGCGCGGTACGCCGACTGGCCGTGGTCGCAGAACGCGCACGTCGCGGCGGGCGCGGTGCCACGTCTGCTCGCGCTCGGGAGCGACGCCGCCGACGCGTGGCGGGAGCTGATCGGCGAGCGGAGCCTCACCGGACGCGGCGCCACCCGCATCCGCCGCGTGGCCCGCACCCTCGCCGACCTCGACGACGCTCCCGACATCGACGTCGACCACCTCGACCGCGCCGCGTCGATGCGGGGGGACGTGCCGTGAGCGGCTCGACGCGACCGGAGTCGCGGCTCGACCCGGTCGAGGTCGCGGCGGCGATGCTGGCGTGCCTCCCCGACATGACCCCGAACCGGCTCCGCGCGCTGCTCGATCGCGGCGGTGGGCCCGTCGGCGCGCTCGCCGGCCTCGAGCGCGGCCTCGCCGAGCGCGGTGCTCTGCGACCAGGCACCAGCTGCGGAGCTGCCGACGCGGGTCGGGCTCGCCCGCATCTGGCGCGAGGCGGCGAGCACGCATCGCACCGCCCACCTCCTGGCGACGCGCGGCACGCACGTCTACGTCGAGGACCGCCCCGGCTACCCGTTCGACGGCGTGCCCGATCGGCCCGCGGTGCTGCTGGGAGAGGGCGACGCCCCGGCCGCGCTCGCGCGCCGGCGGGTCGCGATCGTGGGCACGCGGGCGGCGACGCCGCACGGTCTCGCCGACGCCTACGAGCTGGGGGCGGTGTTGGCCCGGGCCGGGGTCACGGTGGTGAGCGGCCTCGCCATCGGCATCGACGCCGCCGCCCACGAAGGCGCGCTCGACGCCGGCGGGTCGGTCGTCGGTGTGCTGGGAACGGGTCTCGACGTCGTGTACCCCCGCCGCCACCGCGCGTTGTTCGACCGGGTGCGCGCCGCGGGGCTGCTGGTGAGCGAGCTCGGGTACGGCACCCAGCCGCGGCGCAGCGCGTTCCCGGTGCGCAACCGCATCATCGCCGGACTGTCCGAGCTCGTCGTGGTGGTGGAGGCCACCCTGAAGGGAGGGGCGCGCATCACCGCCGAGCGGGCCGGTGAGTACGGCCGCACGGTGATGGCCTACCCGGGGTCGCGCCGCAACCCGTCGGCCGCGGGCACCAACGCTCTCGTCTACGACGGTGCCTCGGTGGTGCTCGAACCCGACGACGTGCTGCTCCAGCTCGGGCTCGAGCAGGCGGATCCACAGCTCGACCTGCGCGCACCGCCGGCGGGCGACACCGCGGCGGTGCTGCGCGCGTGCCACGGTGAGCCGGCGACCCTCGACCAGCTCGCGAGCCGGGTCGGGCTCACGCCGTCGGCGGTGGTCGCGGCGGTGCGGGAGCTCGAGCGGGCGGGGTGGATGCAACGCGCCCGGGGACTGTGCTGGCCCCGATGAGGCCCCAGCGGCTACTCCCCGGTGAACTTCGGGGCGCGCTTCTCGGTGAACGCGCGCACCGCCTCCTGCACATCCGAGGTGCTGAGGTTCACCACCTGCGCGGCTGCCTCCGCCTCGACCGCCTCGGCGAACGTGGCCGAGAACGCCTGGTCGAGGAGGTGCTTGGTCTGCGACAGCGCGACCGGCGCCATGGTCAACAGCTGGGCGACGAGCGCGTCGACGGTCGCGTCGAGATCATCGGCGGGCACGACGCGGTTCACCAGGCCGATGCGCTCGGCGTCGGCCGCGGTGACCACATCGGCGAGGAACGCGAGCTCCTTCGCCTTGTGCACACCGATCAGTCGGGGCAGGAGCCACGAACCGCCGTAATCGATGCTCAGGCCCCGCTTCACGAAGATCTCACTGAAGCGGGCGGCGTCCGACGCGACCACCAGATCGCAGCCGAGGGCGAGGTTGAGGCCGGCGCCGGCGGCCACGCCGTTCACCTTGGCGATGGTCGGCTTGGGGATCGCGCGCAACGCCGCCGCGCTGCGCCCGACGCCCCGCATGTGCTCGAGCCGGTGGCCGGAGGTGCGGGGCATCCCGGCGTCGATCAGGTCCGCACCGGCGCAGAACGCGCGCCCGGCTCCGGTGACCACGAGCACGCGGTCGTCACGGGTGTCCGCGACCTCGTCGAACACGTCACGGAGCTCGCCCCACATCTCGCCCGTGATCGCGTTCATCTTGTCGGGGCGATTCAGCGTGAGTGTGACCACACCGTTGTCGCGCGCGACGAGGAGGTTCGACATCGGCCGCTACCGTAGCGGTGTGGGCCTCAACCCGTTCCGCTCCCAGGCGAAGCGCAGCAGCGACATCGTGATCGTGGCGATCGCGCTCGTCGTCACCGCGGCGCTGGTGCTCTGGGCCGTGTTCGGCTGAGGCCGCGTGCGCCCCGCGAGCACTCCTGACGGCCCCGTCGAGGTGCGCCACATGCACCCGTACCAGGCGGTCAAGGCGTACCGCTGCCCGGGTTGCGACCACGAGATCCCGCCCGGGCTCGGTCACGAGGTCGTGGTGCCGTCGGACGCGCCCGAGGACCGGCGCCACTGGCACACGTCCTGCTGGCATCGCGTGGAGACCCGCCGTTCCCGGTCGCGCTAGACCGGAGCATCCTCAGGAGGGACGCATCGTCATCGACGCCGCGCAACGGGTCGTCAAGGCGGTCCGGGCGGGGCGATCCACCGTCGGGAGCTCCTAGAACGCGCCCTCGATCACCTCGATGACCGGTTCGACACCCCGGGCCGCGAGCACCGACGCCACGTCGAAGCGCAGGGTGCGGGCCCGCCGGTCCGGGTGCGCGGCGAGCCAGCGCGTCGCGAGGGTCCGGAGCCGCCGCTGCTTGGTGACGGTCACCGCTTCGGCGGGTGCACCGAACACGGTGGTGCGACGCGTCTTCACCTCGCAGAACACCAGCACCGCCCGGCCCGCCACGACGAGGTCGAGCTCCCCCTCGCGGCAGCGCCAATTGCGATCGACGACCTCGTAGCCCGCCCGCGCGTACCAGCCGGCGACGGCCTCCTCGCCGGCGCCGCCGAGCACGCGCCGGGGATCGGCGGCCATGCTCAGGCTTCCCGGGCGAGTTCCTCGATGTTGACGTCCTTGAACGTCACGACGCGGACGTTGGCGACGAAGCGCGCGGGGCGGTACATGTCCCACACCCACGCGTCACGCAGCTCGAGCTCGAAGTAGACCTGCCCCTGCTCGTTCCGGGCGTCGAGCTTCACCTGGTTGGTGAGGTAGAAGCGCCGCTCGGTCTCCACCACATAGGAGAACATCGGCAGGACGTCTCGATACTCCTTGTAGAGCTGGAGTTCGATCTCCGTCTCGTACCGCTCGAGATCTTCAGCGCTCACCCGGACACTCCCAACCGTTGTCCGTACTGTAACGACGGAACGGAATGGTCGTTGTCACGCTCAGTCGCGCTTTTCCTTGACCTTGGCGGCCTTCCCGACCCGGTCGCGGAGGTAGTAGAGCTTGGCCCGGCGGACGTCGCCGCGGGTGATCCGCTCGATCTTGGCCACGATCGGCGAGTGCACGGGGAACGTGCGCTCGACGCCGACGCCGAAGCTCACCTTGCGGACGGTGAAGGTCTCGCGGCTGCTGCTCCCCTGGCGCTTGATCACGATGCCCTGGAACACCTGCACCCGCTCGCGGTTGCCCTCGACCACGCGGACGTGCACCTTCAGGGTGTCGCCGGGGGCGAAGTCGGGAATGTCGTCGCGCAGCTGCGTGCGGTCGACGAGATCGGTGACGTTCATCGAAAGAGCTCCGGGATCGGGGAACCCACGATGTTACCGGCCTGCCCCCGCCTCCGGGAATTCGCGCAGCAGCGCCTGGTCGTCGGGCGAGAGGGCGCCGGCGTCGAGGAGGTCGGGCCGCCGGGCGATCGTGCGGCGCAACGCCGCCGCCCGCCGCCACCGGGCCACCCGCGCGTGGTCGCCGCTCAGCAGCACCTCGGGCACCGCGTGGCCCCGGAACTCGGCCGGACGGGTGTACTGCGGATACTCGAGGTGCCCGGTCACGAACGACTCGTCGGCTCCCGATGCCTCATTGCCCATGACCCCCGGCACCAGGCGGACGACGGCGTCGATCACGATCCCGGCCGCGGCCTCGCCCCCCGCCAGCACGTAGTCGCCGACCGACAGCTCACCGTCACACAGGTGGTCGGCGACCCGTTGGTCGACCCCTTCGTAGCGACCGCACACCAGCGAGAACCCCGGCCCGGTCGCCAGCTCGGCCGCGTACGCCTGGTCGAACGACCGTCCTGCGGCCGACAGCAGGAGCAGCGGTCGCGGCGGGTCGGCGGCCTCGACCGCGGCGAAGATCGGCTCCGGCGCCATGACCATCCCCGCACCGCCGCCGTACGGCGTGTCGTCGACGCTGCGGTGGCGGTCGGTGGTGTGCACGCGGAGGTCGTGCACGCGCACGTCGAGACGACCCTCGGCGCGGGCGCGTCCGAGCAGCGACGCGTCGAGGGGCCCCGCGAACCACTCCGGGAAGATGGTGAAGACGTCGATGCGCACGGCACCTGCGCTTTCGTTCAGAGGTCGAGCAGTCCCTCGGGCGGGTCGATCACCAGCACACCGTCGCGCTGCTCGACCACGAAGACCATGGGCACGAGCACGCCGCCGTCGAGCACGAGCAGGTCGTGGGCCGGGTTCGCCTCGACCGCGGTCACCCGTCCGACCGGCGCGCCGTCGCGGTCGACCACCTCGGCGCCGACCACCTCGTGCACCCAGAGCTCGTGGTCGTCGAGCTCGGAGTCGCCCGGCGCGAGCGGGTCGGCGGTCAGCTCCGCCCCGAGCAGCCCCTCGGCCGCGGTGCGGTCGTCGATGCCGGAGAACTGCACCAGCATCCGGCCCTGGTGCGGGCGCGAGGCGTCGATCACCAGCTCGCGGTCGCCGACGAAGAGCACCGACCCCGGCTGGGCGCGCTCGGGCCGGTTGCTGGTGAAGGTGACCGCGACCTCGCCGCGCAACCCGTGTGCCCTGCCGACCCGTCCGACGACGAGACGCGCGCCCGGATCGGGCGTCATCGCGCTACTCGACGATGTCGACGTTGGCCTTGACACCGTCGGCGGTGCCGGCCGCACGCACGAGTTGGCGCAACGCCTGGATGACGCGGCCCCGCTTGCCGATGAGACGACCCATGTCGCTGGGGTCGGCGTGCACCATCAGCGCGACCTCGTCGCGCCGTTCCTCGACGTCGACCTCGATCGCGTCGGGGTTGTCGGCCAGGTTGCGCGTGACGTACTCGGTGACGGCCAACGCTCTCGCTCCGCCGATGGTGTTGCCGTCGGCGCCGACTTCGTCGTCGATGCGGTTGCCCTCGGCCGCGACCTCGTCCTCGAAGTCGTCGTAGGTGTCGTCGTGCTCGTCGCTCACGCGGTTTCCTCGGTTGCGGTCTCGTCGGTCTGCGGTCTCGTCGGCGGCGGGTCGCTTCTCTCGGGCTCCGCGGCGGGAGCCTCCTCGACCGGAGCCTCGGTCGCAGCGGCGCGGAGCTTCGGCAGCGGGCGCCTTGGTCTCCTTGACCTTCTTCTCCGACGGGGCCACCTTGCCGGTGGCGTAGCCGCGCCGCGACAACTTGGTGTCGGCGGGCTTGCCGCGCTCGGCCTCGTACTGCGCCCACACGCCCTGCGCGGTCAGGAGCTTCTGCACCTGCTCGGTGGGCTGGGCGCCCTTGCGCAACCAGGCCAGCGCGGACTCGGCGTCGATCTCGCAGAACGACGGGTCCTGGCGGGGGGCGTACTGCCCGATGATCTCGATGAACCGCCCGTCGCGGGGCGAACGGCCGTCGGCGACCACGACGCGGTACGTCGGCTGCTTCTTCTTCCCTACCCGCATCAGGCGGATCTTCACGGCCACGGAGGGGGGTTTCCTTCTCGTCTCGGGGATCCGGGCGCGACCGAGCACGCCCGGCAAAGTGCGAAGAGCGAGCGTACCCGACCCGTCCCCGGCCCGGCGAGCGCTGGTTGGGGGACTCCTGCAACTCGGCCGGGAGCTCGCCCATGGGGAACTTGGGCATCTTGCCCTTGCCCGCCGACTTCATCATCTGCTGCACCATCTTGAACTGCTTCAACAGGCCGTTGACGTCGGCGGGCGTGACGCCGCTCCCGGCGGCGATGCGCACGCGGCGTGAGCCGTTGATCAGCGACGGGTCGCGCCGCTCGGCCGGGGTCATCGAGCAGATGATCGCCTCGATGCGGTTGATCTCCCGGTCGTCGATCTCCGCGTTCTTGATCTCCTTGGGCACGCCCGGGAGCATCCCGAGCACGTTCTGCAACGGGCCCATGCGCCGCACCTGGCGCATCTGGTCGAGGAAGTCCTCGAGCGTGAGCTGTCCCTTGCGGAGCTTCTGCTCCGTCTTCTCCATCTCCTCCTGGTCGAACGTCGCCTCGGCCTTCTCGATGAGCGTGAGGACGTCGCCCATGCCGAGGATGCGGCTCGCCATGCGGTCGGGATGGAAGGGCTCGAACTCGTCGAGCTTCTCACCGGTTCCCACGAAGAGGATCGGCTTGCCGACGACCTCCTTCACCGACAGCGCGGCACCACCACGCGCGTCGCCGTCGATCTTGGTGAGGATCACGCCGGTGAGGCCGACGGCTTCGTCGAACTCGGTGGCGACGTTCACGGCCTCCTGGCCGGTCATGGCGTCGACCACGAGCAGGGTGTCGTTGGGCTTGACGACGTCGCGCACCTGGCGCAGCTCGTCCATCAGCTCGCTGTCGATCTGCAACCGGCCGGCGGTGTCGACGATCACGATGTCGCGCCCCAACCGGGCGGCTTCTTCGAGCGCGCCCCGCGCCACCGACACCGGGTCGGTGGGCTCGGAGTACACCGGCACCCCGATGCGCTCGCCGAGCACGCGCAGCTGCTCGACCGCGGCAGGTCGCTGGAGGTCGGCGCCCACCAGCAACGGACGCCGGTTCTGGCCCTTGAGCAGCTTGGCCAGCTTCGCCGAGGCGGTCGTCTTCCCGGAACCCTGCAGCCCGGCCATCATCACGACGCTCGGCGGCTTCGATGCGGTGGTCAGCTTGCCGGTGGTGCCGCCGAGGGTCTCGACGAGCTCCTCGTTGACGATCTTGATCACCTGCTGCGCGGGGCTGAGGCTCTTGGCGACCTCGGCACCCTGGGCGCGCTCCTTCACCCGCCGGATGAAATTGCGGGCGACGACGACGTTGACGTCGGCCTCGAGCAGTGCGACCCGCAGCTCGCGGCAGACCTCGTCGATCTCCTTGTCGGTGAGCTTCCCGCGGCTGCGGAGCTTGGTGAAGATGCCGTCGAAACGGTCAGCGAGGGTGTCGAACATGGCGGTTCGAGGCTACGCGTCGAGGAGGGCGGCGACGAACGCCTCGGGTTCGAACTCGATCAGGTCGGCCGAGCGACTCCCCGACCCCGATGAGCTTCACCGGGATGCCGAGCTCGGCCTCGATGGCGAGCACGATCCCGCCCTTGGCGGTGCCGTCGAGCTTGGTGAGCACCACACCGGTCACGTCGACCGCGTCGGCGAACTGGCGCGCCTGCGTGAGCCCGTTCTGGCCGGTGGTGGCGTCGAGGACCAGCAGCACCTCCTTGAGCGCGCCCGGGGTGCGCTCGACGATCCGGCGCAGCTTCTCGAGCTCGGCCATGAGGTTGACCTTGGTGTGGAGACGTCCCGCGGTGTCGACGAGCACGAGGTCGGCGTCGCGGCTCGCCGCCGAGCTCATCGCGTCGTAGACCACCGAACCCGGGTCGGCGCCCTCCTGGCCCCGCACGATCGCGGCGCCGGTGACCTCGGCCCAGTGCGCGAGCTGCTCGGCCGCGGCCGCCCGGAACGTGTCGGCGGCGGCCAGCACCACGCGGTGGCCGGCGTCGGTCTCGCGCTGGCGCGACCTTGGCGATGGTGGTGGTCTTCCCGACCCCGTTCACGCCCACGAACATCCAGACGTTCGGCTCGTCGGCGGTGCTCGTCAACCCGCGCGACTTGTCGCCGTCGTCGAGCAGCGCGACCAGCTCCTTGTGCAACAACGCCATCAACGCGTCGGAGTCGGCGGCCTTGGTGTCGCGCGCGCGGTCGCGCACGTCGCCGAGGATGCGTTCGGTCACCGGCACGCCGACGTCGGCGAGGAGCAGGGTGTCCTCGAGGTCTTCCCAGGTCTCGTCGTCGATGCGAGCGCGGCCGCGCAGCTTGGCGAACGCGGCGCGGGTCTTGCCCAACCGATCGCGCAGCGGCGGCGCTTCCGGAGCAACGACCTCCGGAGCGGCCTCCGCCTCGGCCGGCGCCGGCAACGTCGCGGTCGGTGCGGCAGGCGACACCGGCCGGGCCGGAGGCCGCTCGCCCGGCACCCTCTCCTGCCGCTTCGAGCGGCGCGACAAGCCCAACCCGACCGCGACCAGCACGACCGCGAGCACGAAGATGAGGATGAATCCGAGCGTCGCGTCCATCGCGGTGTCCTGCGCTTCTGTGAGGAGGGGCCGCGATCCTACGCGGAGGGAAGCGCGATCCCGGCGGCGTCGAGCGCGGTCTTGATGCGGGTGCGCAGCTCGCGCTCGACCCGCCACTGCTCCTGCGGCTTGGTGCGCACCACCACCCGGATCACCACCCGGCCGGGAGCGAGCGATTCGACGCCGAGCACGCTCGGCTCGGCCAGGATCACCGACGCGAACTCGGGTTCGTGCCAGATCCCGCCCGCGACCTCGTGGATCACCTCCGTGGCCGCGCCGGTGTCCGCCTCGAACGTCACCGGCACGTCGACCACTGCACGCGACCACTGCTGCGACTTGTTGCCGACCCGCAGAATCGCGCCGTTGGGGATGTGCCACACGACGCCGTCGATGTCGCGCAACCGCGTCGTGCGGAGGCTGACGCCCTCGACGGTGCCGGTGGCGACGCCGGCGTCGACCACATCACCGACGCCGAACTGATCCTCCATGAGCATGAACATGCCCGAGAGGAAGTCACGGACGAGGGACTGCGCGCCGAAGCCGAGTGCGACCCCCACGATGCCGGCGCCGGCGATGAGCGGTGCGAGGTTGATCCCGAGCACCTCGAGGATCGTGAGCACCGCGATGGACCAGATGACGATGGCGAAGATGCTGCGGAGCACCGCGCCGATCGTCTCGGCCCGCTGCACGCGTCGCGCCTGGGGCATCGGCCCGGTGTCGACGAACGCCACGCCCCGCGCATCGACGCCAACTTCTCCACGCCCCCGCTGAGGTGCTTGACCAGGCGCCCGGTGAAGGCCCGCGCGATGCGGACCGCGATCCACGCCAGCAGCAGGATGACGACGATGCGTATCGGCTTGGACAGCGCGTCGGCGATGTCGGCCGAGTTGCCGTCACCGGTGATGCGGTAGACGGTCGTGCACAGCCAGGACTGCTCGCCCTTCGGCCCGCACGCGTTCACCAGGTCCTGATCGGTCACCGATGCGGCCAGCACCGCCGACGCGATCATGGTGCCGTCAGGCGACCGGCAGGTCGTCGTTCACGCGCTGGCTGACGACCCGGCTCGAGCCCCCCGGCGGCATCGACACGCCGTAGAGGCAGTCGGCCGCCTCCATGGTGCGCTTCTGGTGTGACACCACGAGCAACTGCGCCTCGTCGCGGAACTCGTGCACGAGGTCGAGGAAGCGATGGAGGTTCACGTCGTCGAGCGCGGCCTCGACCTCGTCCATGAGGTAGAAGGGCGACGGCCGGGCGCGGAACACACCGAACAGGAAGGCCAGGGCGGTCAGTGACCGCTCGCCGCCGGAGAGCAACGAGAGCCGGCGCACGTTCTTCCCCGACGGTCGCGCCTCCATCTCGATCCCGGTGTTCAGCATGTCGTCGGGGTCGGTGAGGATCAGCTTCCCGCCACCCCCCGGGAACAGGGTCGTGAACAGGTCGGTGAAGTTCCGGCTCACGTCCTCCCAGGCGTCCTCGAAGACGGTGACGATCTCCTGGTCGACGGCGCGGATCACACGGTTGAGCTCGCGCCGACTCGCCTTCACGTCTTCGAGCTGGGCCTGGAGGAACTCGTGGCGCTCGAGCAGCGCATCGTGCTCCTCGAGCGCGAGGGGGTTGATCGGGCCCATGAGCCGGAGCTCGCGGTCGAGCTCGCGGCCGCGTCCGGCGAGCGTGGTGCCCGTCGGCACCTCGGGTGCGGGTGCGTCGAGGGCGACCGCCGGTTCGACGTCGTAGTCGGTGCGCAGGCGTTCGACCGCGGTCTCGAGCCGGAGGCGGGTCTCGGCGTCCTCGACGTCGCGTCGCTGCAGGTGCTCGCGCAGCTCCAGCAACTCGCGCTCGGCCTGGGCGCGGGCCGAGCGGATCTCCTGGAGCTGGCCGCTCGCGGCCGCGGCGCGTTCGGCTTCCATGCGGCGCGCCGTGCGCCAGCCGCGTCAACAGCTCGTCGACCCGGCCGGTCAGGGCCGTCAGTCGCTCGCCGACCGCGCCGTACCCGGTGCCACGCTGGTCGAGCGCGACACGGTGGCGCTCGGCCTCGGCGCGCCGCTCCGGATCGCGCGCGAGGCGGTCGTCGACCTCGGAGAGCCGGTGCTCGAGCACCCGACGCCGCTCCGCCGCCTGGGCCGCGCGGAGGTCCAAGTCGCGACGTTGCGACGCGACGGTCGTCGCGCGCTCGTCGAGCTCGAGCTGCACCAACGCACGCGACGCGAACAGCGACTGCGCCTCGGCCGCTTCTGCTTCGAGCGCGGGCACCCGCACCTCCAACGCCGCTACCTGCTCGACGTCCTGGGCGCGCTGGTCGTGCAACGCCGACCACTCGGCCCGGATCGCCGAGACCTCGACCTCGCGCTGCGTTCGTTCGGCGTCGACGCGCGCCCGTGCGCGCTCGACTCCTTCGAGCTCGTGGACGGTGCGCCGTTCCGCTTCCGCCGCCTCGGCCTCGGCGACCCGGAGCCGCTCGAGCTCTGCGCGCGCCGCCACCAACGCGGCCGCGGCGCGTTCCCGAGCATCGAGCGCCGCGGTCGCGCGCTGCTGCGCCTCTTCCAGCGCCACGCGCGACGCGGCCAACGTGTCGCCACCGAGGCGCCAGGATCCGCGGCCGCCGAAGCGGTCGCCGGCGCGCGTCACCACGGTCAGCGCGGGATCGCGCAGCACGAGCTCCAGGGCGCTCGACCAGTTCCCCTCGGTGAGGAGCGCACCGTCGAGCATCGCCGCCACCGCGGCGGCCACCCCCGGGACCGGGCTGCGGACGCAGTCGGCCAGACGCTTGGTGCCCGGGACCGCCACCGGCGTCGGCACTCCGGCGGCCGACATCCCGGCGACGAGCACGAGGGCACCGGTGTCGCCACCGGCGAGGCGGGTGAGCGCCTGGCGGGCCGACGTGGGGCCGTCCACGACGATCGCGCCGAGGGCGTCGCCGAGCACCGCGGTGACCGCCCGCTCGGCGCCGGCGTCGATCTCGAGGTGGTCGACGAGCGGGCCGACCACGCCCGGGACGTCGCCCAGCGCAGCGGCGGCGTCGCGGTTGCGGGCCTGGTCGAGCGCGGCCGCGAGAGCCTCGGCCCGTGCCTGCCAGCGGGCGGCGTCGGCGTCGGCGTCGCGCGCCCCGCCCTCGGCCGTGCGCTCCGCCTCAGCCGCGCGCGCGACCGCGGCGCGTGCCGTGACGGTCGCCTCGCGGCGCTCCGGCAAGGTGACGGTGACCCGTTCGTGCGCGACCTCCAGCTCCTGCTGTTCCGCAGTGAGCGCCTCGACCCGACCCGACGCGCCGTCGAGCCGGGCGGCGACCCGGTCGAGCTGGGTGTCGATGCGGGCCAGCGCGTCGCGACGCGCTTCGAGCTCGCGCTGGGCCATGCGCAGGGTGTCGCTGTTGGCATCCGGCACCGCGCTCTCGCTGAAGGCGCGCTGCGCGGCGGCGAGGTCGTACTCCGCCCGTTCGACCGCGGCGCGCTCCTCGGCGAACCCGCCGTGGCCGTTCATCTCGTCGAGCTGGTGACGCAAATCGGCGGCGTCGGCGACCAACGTCTCGAACACGCCTTCGTCGGCGACCGAGGCGAGCTCGCGCTGGAGACCGCGCTGTCTTCTCGTCGAGGAGCGCGGAGAAGCCGGTGACGCGCGCCGCGCAGGGCCTCGATGCGCGTGAGGGCGTCGGCGAGGTCGCCGTGGCCGGCGGCGGTGAGCGCGTGCTCGGCGTCGAGGACCGCAACGTCGAGGTCGCGCAGGCGGGCCCGCACGGCTTCCTCGCTCGCGGCCAGCTCGAGGCCGCGGTCGTGCAGCCGCTCGCCCCGGGCCTGGAGTCCGGCGATCTCGTGCCCGGCGAGGTGGATCCGGATCGCCCGCAGCTCCTCGACCAGGCCGCCATGCCGGCGGGCGGCGTCGGCCTGGCGCTGGAGTGGCGTGAGCTGGCGCCGGACCTCGCGCAGCAGGTCGTTGAGACGCAGGAGGTTCCCCTCGGTGGCCTCGAGCCGGCGCTCGGCGCGCTCGCGACGCTTGCGGAACTTCAGGATGCCGGCCGCTTCCTCGACGATCGCCCGGCGATCCTCGGGGCGGGCGTTGAGCACCGCGTCGAGCTGACCCTGCCCGACGATCACGTGCTGCTGGCGGCCGATGCCGGAGTCGGACAGCAGCTCCTGGATGTCGAGCAGGCGACAGGGCGCGCCGTTGATCTGGTACTCCGAATCACCGGCCCGGAACAGGGTGCGGGTGATCGTGACCTCGCTGAACTCGATCGGGAGCAGCCCGGCGGTGTTGTCGATGCACAACGACACCTCGGCGCGGCCGAGCGCCGGCCGGTCGGGGGTACCGGCGAAGATGACGTCGTCCATCTTGCCCCCGCGCAGCGTGCGCGGGCCCTGCGCCCCGAGCACCCAGGCCACGGCGTCGACGAGGTTCGACTTCCCCGAACCGTTGGGCCCGACCACCACCGTCACGCCCGGCTCGAACTCCAGGACCGTCTTGTCGGCGAACGACTTGAAGCCTCGGAGCGTCAGTGACTTGAGGAACACGTGGGCGGCTCCGCGGGGAGAGAAAGGCAGTGGTGGTCTCGCGGGATCGTAGCGAGCGCCACCGCCCGTCCCGCGGCAACCGCGACCCCCGGGCCGGGCGGTCAGATCCGAGTCAGACCCGAGTCAGACCTGACAGGCCGAGCAGTAGAAGGTGGAGCGCCCCGAGACGCGCTCACGCACGATCTCGTGGCGGCAGCGCGGGCACGACTGGCCCTCCCGGGCGTACACGTTGTGGAAGTTCTGGTACTCCCCCGGCCGGCCGAACAGGTCGACGTACTGCTCGTCGGCGAGCGACGAGCCACGGTGCTTCACCGCCTCCTGGAGCGTCTCCATCATCGACCGGTAGAGCCGCCGCACCTCTTCCGAGGTCAGCGCGTCGCTCATGCGGTCCCAACGGAGCCCCGCGCCCCACAGGATCTCGTCGCTGTAGATGTTGCCGATGCCGGCGATGAACTTCTGGTCCATCAACAGCGGTTTCAGCTTGGCGTGACGCTGGGCCAGCATCGATCCGAAGTGCTCCCACGACATCGCGGTCTCGAGCGGGTCGATCCCCAGGTGCGCGAGCTCGGTGACCTGCTTCTCCACGGTGTCGGACTCGGTCACGAACATCTCGCCGAAGGTGCGCGGGTCGACGAAGCGCAGCTGTCCGCCCTGGGTGAACGTGATGACGACGTGCGTGTGCTTCGCCATCGTCTCGCGCGAGCTCTTCGCCCGCAGGAGCTGACCCGACATGCCCAGGTGGATCACGAGCACGTCGTCGCCGTCGAGCTGCAGGAGCAGGTACTTCCCGCGCCGCACCACGCTGGTGATCTTGTGATCGACCAGACGAGACGTGAACTGCTTGCGGTTGTGGTGACGGCGCACGGCGCGCATGCCGTCGACGTCGACCGCCTTCACCTTCTTGCCGACGACCTCACGTTCGAGATCGCGTCGTACGACCTCGACTTCCGGAAGTTCAGGCATCCCCCACCCCGATACGGTCCCCTCGGTCGGGGGAGGCGCTGCTCGCCTCGCCCTGCAACCGTTCCCACGCGACACGCGCTGCGGCCTGTTCGGCCGTCTTCTTCGAGCGCCCTTCACCGGCGCCGTACTCCTCGTTGCGGAGAAAGACGACGGCGAAGAATCGCTTCGAGTGGTCGGGGCCCTCGTGGCGCACCTGGTAGCGGGGCAACTGATCGCACCGCTGGGCCGCCAGCTCCTGGAGCCGCGTCTTGTAGTCCTGGCCGCCGGGGCCGGTCGCCTGCTCGCGGATGCGCCCCTCCAGCATCGCGAGGACGAGCCGTTCGGCCGGTTCGAGCCCGCCGTCGAGGTACACGGCCGCGATGACCGCCTCCATCGCGTCGGCGAGGATCGACGGCTTGGCGCGCCCACCCGACGCGTCCTCGCCCTTGCCCAGCCGCAACGACGCACCGAGATCGAGCTCCTCGGCGATCGCGGCGAGCGCGTCCGCGCTCACCACGGAGGCGCGCAGCTTGGCCAGCTCACCCTCGGGCATCTGCGGATACTGCTCGTACACGAAGTCGGTGACGACGAAGCCGAGCACGGAATCGCCGAGGAACTCCAGGCGCTCGTTCGACTCCTCGATGCCGTGCTCCGAGCAGTACGACCGGTGGGTCAACGCGCGGTCGAGGAGGCCGTGGTCGACGAAGTCCCAGCCGAGCGCGAGCTGCAGCCGAGCGTCGAGTGCCGGGTCGACGGCACCGCCCCCCCGAGCGGCCATCAAGTACCGGTGCTCAATCGGTGCATGACGTAGTCGACCGCGTCGCGCACGGTGTGCAGGTCGCCGAGGTCTTCGTCGTCGATGCTGAACCCGACGGTGCGCTCGCCGAGCTCCTCTTCGAGCGCCTCGACCAGCTCGATCAGCGCGAGCGAGTCGGCGTCGAGGTCGGTCGCGAAGTCGGAGTCAAGGGTGACGCGGTCCTCGTCGATCTCCAGGATCTCGGCGAGCCGTTCCCGGATCATCCGGAACACGTCGTCGGGACCGATCGGGCTTCGCTCCACGTGGGTCTCAGCCGGCATCGGCCACCGCGCCTTTCAATCGTTCGACGATCCTGCCCTCGACGCACTCGCGTGCCCGGACGACCGCGTTCTTCATGGCCAGTGCGTTCGACGAACCGTGCGAGATGACGCACACGCCGTCGACCCCGAGCAGCGTGCAGCCACCGATGTAGTCGGGATCCAGCTGCTGGGCCGCGTCGAGCAAGGCCGGCATCACTTCCGGGAACGCGGCCACGGACTCGAAGACGAGGCGGGCGGTCCCCCGGATGGCGCCCTCGACGGTCTTGAGGGCGACGTTGCCGGTGAAGCCGTCGGTGACGATCACGTCGACCGTGTCGTGCATGAAGTCGCGGCCCTCGACGTTGCCGATGAAGCCCGGCATCGACTCGAGGAGGGGATAGACGGCCTTGCGCAGATCGTCGCCCTTGCCGGCCTCTTCGCCGTTCGAGAGGAGGCCGATGCGCGGCTCGTTGACGCCCATCCGCCACCGGGCGTACTCGCGGCCCATGATCGCGAACTGCCGCAGCCACTCCGCGGTGCAATCGACCGTCGCACCGCCGTCGACGAGGGTCTGCGGTGAGCGACCCGGTACCGGTACCGGCACCGCGATGGCGGGGCGGGCGACGCCGCGGATGCGGCCCATGCGCAGCAGCGCGGCGGCCATCGCCGCGCCCGTGTTGCCGGCGCTCACCATCGCGTCGGCCTTGCCGTCGCGCACGAGCTCCGCCGAGATCACGATCGACGAGTCCTTCTTGGTGCGCACCGACGCCGGCGGATCGTGCATCGCCACGACCTCGGTGGTGCGCACGAGCTCGACACCACTGGCGCCCGAGGGCAGCAGTGGTGTGATCGCCGCTTCGAGCCCGACGAGGAGGACGCGGACGTCGTGCTCCGCCGCCGCCTCGATCGCGCCCGCGACGATCTCGCCGGGGGCGTTGTCGCCCCCCATCGCGTCGACGGCAATGGTGATGGGCACGGTCGCCCTACTCGACGTCGATCACCTGGCGGCCGCCGTACCACCCGCAGTTGCCGCACACGATGTGCGGCTGCTTGACCGAGCCGCAGTTGGGGCACGTCGAGCGGGCGGGCGCGGCGAGACGCCAGTTGGAGGCGCGGCGCTGACGCGTCTTCGCCCGGGGGGTCTTGCGCTTCGGGACTGCCATCGGTTGCTCCTGGTGCCTACTGGTTCGGCGTTGATCTGGTCAGAGTTCGAGCTCGGAGAGCGCGGCCCACCGCGGATCGGCCGCAGGGCCGTCGACGGGCTCGGCGTCGCGGGCGCCGATCAGCACACCGGGGGCGGTGGCGGGCGCGCAGCTTTCGTCGGCGCAGGCCGGCGCCAGGGGGAGCTCCAGCACCAGTGCGTCACGGACCAGCTGCTCGAGGTCGATCTCGTGGCCCTCGATCGGGTAGGTGTCGTCGTCCTCGAGCGGGTGGCTCTCGAACAGCTCGGCCACACCCACGACGAGGTCGGCGGAGAGCTCGCGCAGGCAGGTGCCGCACTCGCCTTCCCAGCGGGCGTGGAGCTCGCCCCGGGCCACGATGCCGTCGGGCACGCGTTCCAGCACCAGGTCGAGCCGGATGGGCTCGTCGATGCGGGCGACCTTGGTGCCGAGCGCCGGGATCGCCGCCTCCAGGTGCAGGGGACGGCGCGCGCCAGGGTGGGTGAGGAGATCGGCGACGTCGATGCGGAGTGCGCTCATGCTGCTTCGGCCTGCAAGCGAGCCAGGGTGGAAAACACCTGGTGAAAGGGGTCTTCGGTCCCGTAGGACCGGTGGGCCAGGATAGCAGCCACCCGCGTTCTCCGGACGGATGGGTGGAAACCGCCGATATCCGGACTTACCGGGTGTCCTGGTCGTAGACCGCGGGCTCCTCGTCGCTCTCGTACATGGACTCGAGGCCGGTGTGCTCGTCGGGCAGGTCGGTGGGCAGCGGCTCGACCACGGCCTGGAGCTGCTCGCGACCCTTCTGCACCGTCGCCATCGTGCGTTCGAGCACCACCTCGAACGCGGCGAGCTTCTGGTCGATGTAGTCCTCGGCCTCGTGCCGCAGGCGACGGGCGTCGGCCTCGGCGTGGGCGACCGACTGCTGCGCCACCCGGCGCGCCTCGCGCGCCACCTCGGTGCGCTCGACCATGCGCTCGGCCTGCACCCGGCCCGCCTCGACGATGTCCTCCGCGTCGCGGCGCGCCTGCACGAGGTACTCCTCGCGCTCCTTGATCAGCCACCGGGCGTGCCGGAGCTCCTCGGGCAACGCGGCGAGGGCCTCGTCGAGCAGCTCGAGCGCCTCCTCCCGGTTGACCAGGACCGATGACGACATCGGCATGGTGCGGGCGGTGTCGATGATGTCGCGCAGCTCACGGAGCAGCGTCTCGAGGTCGTACGCCTGCTGGTCGCTCATGAGTCGCCCGGACCTGCGGCCGCGAGCTCCGCGTACCGCTCGGTCAACCGCTTGGCGACCTTGGGGGGCACCATGCCCGACACGTCGCCGCCAAAGCGCGCGACCTCGCGCACCAGGCTGGACGACAGGAACGAGTACTGCGGGCTGGTCGAGATGAAGAAGGTGTCGATCCCGGAGAGCTGCTGGTTCATCTGGGCCATCTGCAGCTCGTAGTCGAAGTCGGACACGGCCCGGAGGCCCTTCACGATCGACTCGGCGCCGTGCTCCTTGGCGAACTCGACGAGGAGGCCCTTGAAGAACTCGATGCGCACGTTGGCGAGGTGCGCGATCTCCTCGGCGAGCATCTCCTGGCGCTCTTCGAGGGTGAACAGCGACGCCGTCTTCTGCGGGTTCCGGATGACGGCCACGATCACGTCGTCGAAGTGCCGCGCGGTCCGCTCGATGATGTCGAGGTGACCGTTGGTGACGGGATCGAACGAGCCCGGGCAGAGGGCGGTGGCCAAAGCGGGAGCTGCTCCTGTGGACGGCGGAACCACGGCCTCGAGCGGCCGTGACCATCAGGAGCGTATCGCCGGAGCCCCGCGAGTTCCCGGTACCCCTCAGGCGTTGGCGACCACCAGGCGCGTGTCGCCGTACGTCCGCTCCTTCTCCAGTCGCCAGGCCTCGGGGAGCGCGATCGCGTCGCCCGCCTTCGGCCGTTCGATCACGACGGTCGCGCCCGGGGAGAGCCACGGCGGGCGGGCGAGTGCGCCGAGCACCGCTTCGACCTCGGACGACGGGGTGTCGTACGGCGGGTCGAGGAACACGACGTCGAACGGCGCCTCGGCCGCCTCCCCCGCCAGGAAGGACGCAACCGTGATGCGTTGGAAGCGCGCCACGTCTCGGAACCCGACGGCATCGAGGTTCGCGAGGATCGCGCGCTGCGCGGCGAAATCGTGGTCGACCAGCACCGCGCGCTCCGCACCGCGCGAGAGTGCCTCGATCGCGAGCGCCCCGCTGCCGGCGTACAGGTCGAGCACGCTCGCATCGTCGGTGCGATGCCGGCCCAACGACGCGAACAGCGCCTCCTTCAACCGGTCGGTGCTCGGGCGCGCGTCACCCTGCGGCGCGATCAGCCGCCGCCCACCGACGGATCCCGCGATCACGCGCAGCGCCACGGCCAGACCCTACGGGGCTCCAGAGACGCGCGCGGGACCGGACACAGAGATCGCTCGGGCGTCAGGCCCGGCGGTACGTTCGCTTCCAGCCGAGCCGGTTCGTCGCGTACAGATCGGCGGTCAGGGCGCCCCGCGTTGTTTGCCGATAGGGTGCAGACGCGGCAATCGCCGCAGCAGAGGTGCTCCGGTCCCTGGCGCCCCCGTTGAAGGGGTTGAGCCTTTGGTCGGAGTTCACCGTGGCGCGTATCCCAATCTCACTCTGGGCGAGCCTGTTCGCCGCCGGGTTGTTCGCGTGGCTGTCGCTGCTCGCAGCCGTGAAGGCCGAACAGAGGGCAGGCGACGGCCGAGTCGGCTCGCCAGAACACCGACGGGACGATGGTCGTGGTGGCGCACCGTTCCCGCGTCTGGACGCCACGGCTCGCCCGGTTCTTCGCGTCATGCCGCCCCTCGGCGCGCCGCCCGGACCCGGCGCCGATCCTTCCCACTGAGGCCGCCTCAGAGGCCACTCCGAAGGTCTGTCGCGGCGAATCAGTCAGTGATCCAGGCGTCGAGACCCACGGCCTCGAGCACCTTCCGCGACCACGGACGCGGCCGTTGCAACTCCAACGATCCGAAGGTCGCGACAAGACGGGTCCGTTGGACGACCAACACGTCGAGCACGGACGAGTCGAGGAACGTGACGCCGCTCAAATCGATGACGACGTGACCATCGCACGCGGCGAGCGCATCCCGGAAGACGTCGCGGGTACCTAGGTCGAGCGCGCCGACCGGGCTCACCACGGTGCGGTCACGGGAGCCGTGCGAACCGACTTGTACGCGAGACGCTGGATCCTGGAACGACATTGCGGTCGCCTTCTTCCATCACGGAAGAGGCGCAATGCCCGAGAGGGTCGTGGGGGCCGAGAAAGGCCGACCCGAGAAGGGCGTCGCTCCCGAAAAGTGAGTCAGAGCACGGTAACCCACCTGCACCACATTCCACCAGCGTTCGTGGCGAAGCCCGCCCAGAACGAGCGCAGATTGCCCGCTCGGCGCCTAGAGGTGCTCAGGCGGCAACGGTCGCGGCGGTGGCTCAACTCTTGAACAGGAAGTCGACCGCGTCGCCGAGGAGGTCCTGCACCTCTTCGCGCAGCTGCTCGTGGCGGTCGAGGTTGGCGTCGTCGTCGAGGATCTGCTCGGCGACGCCGCGAGCCTGGTAGACGATCGGCTCGTCCTGGGGCAGCCGACCGAGCTTGAGGTCGGTCCAGCCCGCCTGGCGCTCGCCGAACACCTCGCCGGCTCCCCGGATGGCGAGGTCGCGCTCGGCGAGCTCGAAGCCGTCGCCCGACTCGGTCATCGCCTGCATGCGCGCCTCGCCCTGGGGGGTGGTCGGTTCCGCGAGCAGGTAGCAGAACGAACGGTGTGCCCCGCGCCCGATGCGACCGCGCAGCTGGTGGAGCTGCAGCAGGCCGAAGCGGTCGGCGTCCTCGATCACCATCACGGTCGCGTTGGGCACGTCGACCCCGACCTCGATGACGGTCGTGGCCACGAGCACGTCGGTCTCGCCCTCACGGAACGACCGCATCGCCGCCTCCTTGTCGGCGGCAGGCATCTGGCCGTGCAGCAGCCCGAGCCGCAGGTCGGCGAGCTCCTCCGCGCGCAGGCGTTCCAGCTCCTCGGTGGCGGCGCGCGCCTCGAGCTTGTCGGACCCCTCCACCAGCGGGCACACCACGTACGCCTGGCGGCCCTTGGCCACCTCCTCGCGCACCTTCTCGTAGACCGCCACCCGCTCGAGCGGGCCGCCGCCCACCACCGTCGTCTCGATCGGCGAGCGCCCGGCGGGCAGGTGACGCAGCTCGGTCTTGTCGAGATCGCCGTAGATGAGCATCGCCGCGGTGCGCGGGATGGGCGTCGCCGTCATCACCAGCACATCGGGCGAGTCGCCCTTCGCCCGCAGCAGGTCGCGCTGTTCGACGCCGAACCGGTGTTGCTCGTCGATCACCGCGACCCCCAGGCGCGCGAACTCCACCCCGCCGTAGATCAGCGCGTGCGTGCCGATCAGGATGTCGACCGCGCCGGCCCGCAGGCCGTCGGCGATGCGACGCCGCTCGGCGGCCGGTGTGCGGTTGGTGAGCAACGCGACGCTGACCGGTCGCTCGCCGAGGAGCGTGCCCTCGTCGACCACCGACAGCTCACCCAGCAGTGCGCGCATGGTGAGCTCGTGCTGTTCGGCGAGCACCTCGGTCGGGGCCATGAACGCACCCTGGTACCCGCCCTGCACCGCGACCAGCAGCGCCGTGAGCGCGACCACGGTCTTCCCCGACCCGACCTCGCCCTGCAGGAGCCGGTGCATCGGCGCCGGGCGCGCCATGTCGTCCGTGATCTGCGCGATGGCGTCGATCTGGTCGTCGGTGAGCGGGAACGGCAGCGCGGCGTGGAACGCGGGTACGAGCGGACCGTCGACCGCGTGCACGATGCCGGTGGCCTCCGCCGCGAGCGCCCGCTTGCGCGCCACGAGGGCGAGCTGCATGCGCAGGAACTCGTCGAACTTGAGCCGCTGCGCGGCAGCGGACCGTTCGGTCATCGTCTCGGGGCGGTGGATGCCGCGGTACGCACTCCCGCGGTCGACCAGCTGATGCTCGGAGCGGAGCTCGCCGTCGAGCGGGTCGGCGAAGCCTCGCGCCTTCGTACGCTCCAGGCACGACGCCACCGCCCGGCGCAGCTGCCAGGTGTGCACCTCCGCCTTCCCCGACTGCGGGTACACCGGCACGATCGTGCCGGTGACGTCGGAGTTCGCGTCCGGGTCGGCGAGCACGTCGACGACGGGATTCGTCATCTGACGCTTGCCCCGGTAGCTCTCGACCTTGCCGAACAGCGACACCTGCGTGCCGGGGCGCAGCTGGCGCTCGCGCCACGGCTGGTTGAAGAACACGATCTCGAGCAGACCGGTGCCGTCGTAGACCGTCGCGTTCACGATCGTCCGCTTGCGGTCGCGGGTGCGCCGGGCATGGACGGCGCGGACCTCGGCGTCGACCGTCGCCTCCTGGCCGATCTCGAGCTCGTGGATCTCCGACCGTTCGGTGCGGTCGACGTAGCGACGGGGGTAGTGCTCCAGCAGGTCGAGCACCGTCTCGATCCCCATCTCGGCCAGGCCGGCGCGCAGCTTGTCGCCGACGGCCTTGAGCTCGGTGACGCGGTGCGACGCGAGCTCGCGCAGCGTGAGGCCCGGCGCCACCGCCAGTCCCGGACTACTCGACGCCGATGAGGTAGGGGTAGAGCGGCTGGTCACCGTGGTGCAGCTCGACCTCGACGTCGGGATGGGCTTCGGCCACGTGCTCGCTGATGCGCGCGGTGTCGGCGGCGTCGGCTTCGGCCCCGACGATGATGGTGACGAGCTCGGCGTCGTCGTCCACCAGCACGTCGACCAGCGCCACCGCGGCATCGCTCGCCGATTTCACCGCGACCTGGATGCCGGCGCGTGTGATCGCGATCCAGTCGCCGGTCGCGATCGGCCCACATTCGGCCACGCTGTCGCGCACCGCCTGCGTGACCTCGCCCGCCCGCACCCGCCCGGCGGCTTCGGCCATTGCCGAGCGATTGGCGTCGAGGGACGCGTCCGGGTCGTAGACGACCAGCGCACCCAGCGCCTCGACCACTGCCGCGGTCGGCACGACCGCCACCGGGAGGTCGGTGAGGTCAGGTACCTGCTCGGCCACCGGCACGATGTTCTTGTTGTTCGGGAGCACGATCACACCGTCGGCGACGCATGCATCGACCGCCTCGAGGATCTGCGCGGTCGACGGGTTCATCGACTGACCGCCGGCAACCACCTGTTGCACGCCGAGGCCGCGCAGCAGCGTGCGCAGACCGTCGCCCACTGCGACCGCCACGACCCCGGTGGTGACACGCGTGAGTTCGGGCTCGGGAGCATCGACGCCGGCGCCCTCGCGGACCCACGCCTCCTCTTCGCGGTCGGCGACCTGCTCCAGGAGGTCGGTGACCCGGATGTCGCGCGGCCGGCCGACGGCGATCCCGGCCTCGATGGCGGCGCCGATGTCGTCGGTGTGCACGTGGCAGTTCCAGATGCCGTCGCCGCCGACGACGACGATCGAGTCGCCGAGATCGCCCCACGCCGACTTGAAGCCGTCGATCGAGTCGTCGGCCGCTTCGAGGAAGTACATGACCTCGTAGCGGAGGTCGGCGATGCCGCCGCCGTCACCACCGCCACCGCCGCCGTGACCGGCGTGGGCGTCGACCGCGATGTTGGAGTGCACCGCCTCGGCCGCGGGCAACGGCGTGCCGTCCACCACGTTGAGGCAGGCGGCAAGGAGCAGCTCGAACCCACGACCGCCGGCGTCGACGACGCCCGCCTCGCGCAGCACGGGGAGCAGGTCGGGGGTGGCGGCCACGGCCTCGCGCGCGGCGACGGCCGCACGCGAGAACACAGCGACCAGGGTGGTCTCCCCCTCACCGACCGCCGCCTCCACCGACTCGGCGGCGGAGCGGACCACGGTCAGGATGGTGCCCTCGACCGGGCGCAGCACCGCCTCGTAGGCGGCGTCGGCCGCTCGGCGCAGCCCGGAGGCGACGTCGGCGCCCGACACCGCGTCGAGCGGCGAGAACGTGTCGGCCAGTCCCCGCAGGATCTGGGAGAGGATCACGCCCGAGTTCCCCCGCGCGCCCATGAGGGACCCGTGGCGGATCGCCTCGCACACCTGCTGCATGGGCGCGGCGTCGGTGGAGCCGTCCAGCTCGGTGACGACCGATTCGAGGGTCAGTGCCATGTTGGTGCCGGTGTCGCCGTCGGGCACGGGGTACACGTTGAGCGCGTTCAGCTCGTCCTGGTGGGTGCGCAGGGCGTCGCGGTAGGTCGACACGATCCGCCGCAGGTCCCCCGGCGCCAGCTTCTGCAGGACCGTCACGGCTGGGATCGTACTGCGCCTCCTGCTACTCTCGACCGTTCGGTCTGGTCCGTCAGCACGGTTACGACAAGAGGGTTTCGGTCATGGCGTCGGTCTGCGAGGTGTGCGGCAAGAAGCCGCAGTTCGGCATGCGCATCAGCCACTCGCACCGGCGCACCAAGCGCCGTTGGAACCCGAACGTGCAGAAGGTCCGTGCCGTGGTCAACGGTTCGCCCAAGCGCCTGCACGTCTGCACCTCCTGCCTCAAGGCGGGCAAGGTCCAGAAGCCGTAGGTCGCATCGTGCAGGGCGTCGTCCGCATCTTCGACCCGCTCTCGGGTGAGGGTCTCCTCGTGCGCGAGTCCGACCGCGCCGAGCTCGCCTTCGCGCCGACCGCACTCGTGGGCTCGCTCTTCCAGACCCTGCGCCAGGGCCAGCGGATCAACTTCGAGCTCGACGCCGACGGCCGCGCCATCAACGTGCGCCTCGGTTCCGAGGTCGACATGGGCCTCCCCACCGCCCAGGTCTGAGCTCGGCGTCCGATTCGTCGGTGAACTCCAGGTTTCGGGTTGGGCGCTGACGCGTCGTTACACTCGTCGGCACCCATTTTTTGCCCAAGCTGATGGTCGATTCCGCGGTGCCGTCCCGCCCTCCGGGCACGGCTCCGCTGCATCTCCTGGAGGAGCTCGACGTGGCGCTCGTGCAGGCACCTACCCAGAACGCCCGACTGCTCGCCTGGGTCGACGAGATGGTCGAGCTCTGCCAGCCGGACGACGTCCACTGGTTCGACGGGTCCGACGCCGAGCACGACCTCCTGTGCAAGCAGCTGGTCGACGCCGGCACCTTCATCGAGCTCGACCCGGCGAAGCGGCCCGGCTCCTTCTGGGCGCACTCCGATCCGAGCGACGTCGCCCGGGTGGAGGACCGCACCTTCATCTGCTCGGCCGAGGAGATCGACGCCGGCCCCACCAACAACTGGAAGGCCCCCGCCGAGATGCGGGAGAAGCTCGACGTGTTGTTCCGGGGGTGCATGCGCGGCCGCACGATGTACGTGGTTCCGTTCAGCATGGGCCCGCTCGGCTCGGCGCTGTCCTACATCGGCGTCGAGATCACCGACTCGCCGTACGTCGCCGTGAGCATGCGCACGATGACGCACGCGGGTCAGGCTGCGCTCGACGTGCTCGGTCCCGACGGCGAGTTCGTGCCGTGCGTGCACTCGGTGGGTGCCCCGCTCGCGCCCGGCGAGACCGATGTGCCGTGGCCGTGCAACGCCGACGAGAAGTGGATCGTGCACTTCCCCGAGACGCGTGAGATCTGGTCGTTCGGCTCGGGCTACGGCGGCAACGCGCTGTTGGGCAAGAAGTGCTTCGCGTTGCGCATCGCGTCGGTGATCGCCCGCGACGAGGGCTGGCTGGCCGAGCACATGCTCGTGCTCAAGATCACGAGCCCGGAAGGGCGCGTGAAGTACATCGCCGCCGCGTTCCCGTCGGCGTGCGGCAAGACCAACCTCGCGATGCTCATCCCCACCGTGCCCGGGTGGACGGTCGAGACCATCGGCGACGACATCGCGTGGATGAAGTTCGGCGACGAGGGGCGCCTGCGCGCGATCAACCCCGAGTTCGGCATCTTCGGCGTGGCCCCTGGCACCAACGAGAACTCGAACCCCAACGCGCTCCACGCGACCGACACCAACACCGTGTTCACCAACACCGCGCTCACGGACGACGACGACGTGTGGTGGGAGGACCTCACCGACGAGGCGCCCGCGCACCTCACCGACTGGAAGGGCCAGTCGTGGACGCCCGGGGCCGACGGCCCCGCCGCGCACCCGAACTCACGCTTCTGCGCGCCGCTGTCGCAGGTGCCGTCGATCGCACCCGAGTGGGAGGACCCGAAGGGCGTGCCGATCTCGGCGTTCCTGTTCGGCGGCCGGCGCGCCACCACGGTGCCGCTCGTGTTCGAGTCGCACTCATGGCGCCACGGCGTGCTCGTCGCCGCGACCATGGGCTCGGAGAAGACGGCCGCAGCCACCGGCGGGCTCGGCGAGCTGCGCCGCGACCCCTTCGCGATGCTGCCGTTCTGCGGCTACAACATGGCCGACTACTTCGCCCATTGGATGAGCATGGCCGAGCGCACCGACGAGGCGTCGCTCCCCGCGATCTACGGCGTCAACTGGTTCCGCAAGGGCGACGACGGCAAGTTCCTGTGGCCGGGCTTCGGGGAGAACTCCCGCGTGCTCGAGTGGATCTGCCGCCGCCTCGACGGCGACGCGTCGGGCGCCGACACCGCCATCGGCGTGGTCCCCCGCCCCGACGACCTCGTCCTCGAGGGTCTCGACGTGAGCACCGACGACGTCGCGGCCGCGCTCGTCGTCGACAACGACGCCTGGAAGGCGGAGCTGCCCGGCATCCGCGAGTACTTCGCCGAGTTCGGCGACCGCATCCCGCGGGAGCTCGTCGAACAGCTCGACGCGCTCGAGGAACGCCTCGGCTGACCAGAGGCGCCGAGCGCGGGAGAACGGTACGCTCGGATCCCGGACGAACAGGGGGTCCCCGCATGAGCGTCACCGCATACGTGCTGATCCAGACCGAGGTCGGACGCGCGGAGAAGGTCGCCTCGGCGGCACGTGACATCGCCGGCGTGGTCGACGCCGACAACGTCGCCGGGCCCTACGACGTCATCGTGAAGGCGGAGTCCAGTTCGCTCGACGACCTGGGCAAGCTGGTCGTGTCCGAGATCCAGAAGGTCGACGGCATCACCCGGACCTTCACCTGCCCCATCGTCAACCTCTAGCGCTGACGACCCGCCCTCGCCGCGCGGCGGGCGTGGCGGTCGATCGCCAGGTCGATGAGACGGTCGAGGAGCTCGGCGTAGGGCACGCCGGTCGCCTCCCACAGGCGCGGGTACATCGAGATGGGCGTGAAGCCGGGGATGGTGTTCACCTCGTTCACCAGGAACCCGTCAGGAGTGAGGAACAGGTCGACCCGGGCCATCGCCTCGCACCGGCAGGCCTCGAATGCCCGGCAGGCGATCGCCTGCGCCGCCGCCACCTCGTCGACGGTGAGCGGTGCGGGCACGAGCAGCTCGGCGTCGTCAGCCTCGTACTTGTCGGCGTAGGAGTAGAAGTCGTCGCCGGGGACGATCTCACCCGGCACCGAGACCGCGGGCGGGTCGTCACCCAGCACGCCCAGCTCGATCTCGCGACCGGTCACCGCCTCCTCGACCACGATCCACTCGTCGTAGGAGAGGGCGAGGTCGCACGCCGCGTCGAGCTCGGCCCGGTCGGCGACCTTCGACACGCCCACCGACGACCCCAGGTTGGCCGGCTTCACGAAGCACGGGTAGCCGAGCTCGCGCTCGACCGCATCGGCGAGCGCGGCGCGGTCGTGGCCGTCGCGGAACTCGACCGTGCGCGCGTACGGCAGGCCCGCCGACGCGAACGCGCGCTTCATCATCACCTTGTCCATCGCCACCGCGGACCCGACCACGCCCGACCCCACGTAGGGCAGGTCGGCCAACTCGAGCAGTCCCTGCACGGTGCCGTCCTCGCCGTACGGTCCGTGCAGGAGGGGCAGCACGACGTCGACGTCGAGGGCGCCGACCGCGGGCGCGACGTCGCCGTCGACCGCGAACGCACTCGGCAGCGCGGCGGGGCCCGCGTCGATCGCCCGCTGCGCCGACTCGGCGAGCAACCAACGACCGTCGGTGGTGATCGCCACCGGGACGACGTCGTAGCGCGCGGGATCGAGCGCGCGCGCCACGGCTACCGCCGTCACCCGCGACACGTCGTGCTCGGCGGAGCGCCCGCCGTAGAGCAGCAACACCCGCCGCTTCGGGGCCATCGCGGTCAGCCCGCCTGGAGCACGGCACGGATGCCGAGCCCCATCAGGAACAGGCCCACGAGCCCGTAGAACATCTCGCGCCGTCCGCGCATCTGCCGACGGTACTGGTACGCGATGCCGACGGTGAGGAACGCGACGAAGCCGTAGAACATGTGGAAGCGGGGCGCCACGTAGTCCTTGCTGGCCACCAGGATCGTGCCGACCAGCACCTGCAGCATGAGCGCCGATTCGGCGATGATCGTCGCGATCCACACGTACTTGCCGCGCGCAGGCTTCCACCGCCACGCGACGAGCGCGATGACGCCCGCGATCGCGTTCATGCCGATCGCGACGTAACCCCAGACCTCGTGGAATTTGAGCAGTGAGTCCAACGGAGCGCGGCTAGGAAGCGGGCGCGTCCTCGTGCTGGACGACGTCGAACTGCCACAGCTCGCTGTGCGTGCTCACCGGGCCCTGCTCACCGTGCGCCTTGTGCCCGTGCTGGAAGGCCGCGCTGTTCATCCAGGCCTGGAAGTCGTCCTCCGACGCCCAGCGGGTGTACACGAGGAACGTGTCACGGTCGTCGGCCGGACGGAGCAGCTCGAACGCCTCGAACCCGGGCGAGCTCGACACCTCGCCGGCGCGGGCGGCGAAGCGCGCCACCAGCTCGTCGGCCCGTTCCTTCGGCACCGTGATCGCGTTGATCTTGACGACGCTCATGCCTTCCCGCTCTCGTCGCTTCGCTCCGGGCCGCTCGGGTCCCGCTTCGTTGCGAGCCGGGATACCCGGCTCGCGGCCACTCCGCTCATGCTCTCCCGCTCTCGTCGACTCGCTCGCCGTTCGGTCCCGCGCAGGGTACCTGCACGGTCGGTCAGGACGACTGGTCGCGGAGGTACCGCTCGATCTCGGACGCGAGCTCGTCGCCGCTCGGCAGCTCGACCTCGCCGGCCTCCCCGGCCTCGATCGCCTCGATGACCTCGACCACGTCGGGACGGTCGCCGAGACCCTCCTCGACCCGCTGGAGGTAGGCGTCGGACTGGTCGACGATCCCGTTGAGGTCGACCGCGATCTCACCGAGATCACGCACCTTCTCCAGCACGGCGCGGATCGCCGGTGGCGAGGCTCCCCCGGCCAGGTAGTGGGGCACCTGCGCCCAGAGCGCCAACGTGGGGATGCCCGCATCGCCCAGCATCACCTGCAGCACGCTCTGCGCGCCCGTGGGACCGGTGTAGTCCTGGCGCCAGGCACCCGCTCGGGCGACGAGGTCCTCGTCGGTGCCGGTGGCGAGCACGCTCACCGGCCGGCGGTGTGACGCCATGCTCGGGATGCCGCCGAGCGTGAAGGCCGCGCTGGTGCCGAGGCGCCCGGCGAGCTCGACGATCTCCCCGAGCACCTCCCGCCAGCGCAGCGACGGTTCGGGTCCCGTGCACACCACGACGTCGCGACCGAGCCGGCCGGCGCTGATGGTGATCTGCGGCCACGCGATCTCACGTGACACGCCGTCGACGAGGTGCACGGTGGGGCGGGTCTGCTGGAGATCCATGAGGTCGGCGAGGTCGATCCGTGCGAACGTGCGCACCGACTCGATCTGCTCCTGCAGCAACGCGACGCTCCCGCCGCCCGCGAGGCCGGCGTCGACCCAACCGGACAGCGAGACGACGAGCACCGGGTCGCGCAGTTGCGGGAGCGCGTCGATCTCGATCATCGCTCCAACCTTAGGGGCCACCGCGTAGGGTCCACGGTCGTGATCTTCGGTGTCCACGCCGGGCTGCAGTACACGTCCACCGACGACATCCAGGCCCTCTGGCGCCGGATCGAGAGCCTCGGATTCGGCTGGATCTCGGTGTGGGACCACTTCTACGCCGCCGACGTCACCGACCCGGAATCCGGCTACGAGTGCCTCGAAGGGCTCACTGCACACGCCGCTCTCGCCATGGCCACGTCGTCGGTCCGCTGCGGCAGTCTCGTGTACTGCGCCGGGTACCGGCACCCAGCGGTGATGGCGAAGTCGATCGCCACCATCGACAACTTCTCCGACGGCCGGGTCACCCTCGGCCTCGGAGCGGGCTGGCACCAAGGCGAATTCGACGCCTACGGCATCCCGTTCCCGCCCGCACCGGTGCGGCTGCGCCAGCTCGAGGAGCAGGTGCGCTGCATCCGCGCGTTGCTCACCGAAGACGTCGTCGACTTCGACGGCGAGTTCTACCAATTGCGTGCGGCACGCTGTGTGCCGAAGCCGAAGCAGGCGCGTCTCCCGATCTGGCTCGGCGGTCACGGCGAGAAGGTCACGCTGAAACTCGTCGCCCGCCACGCCGACGGTTGGAACGTGCCGTTCGTCGACGTCGAGACGTTCCGACACAAGGTCACGGTGCTCGAGCGGCACTGTGCCGACGTCGGGCGCGATCCCGCGCCCATCACCAAGTCGCTCAACCTCGCACTGGCGTGGAACGAGGAGGACCTCGTCGCCCAGTTCGGCAACATGGTCGAGTTCCTCCGCGGTTCCGTCCTCACAGGGAGCACGCAACAGGTCGTCGACCTGATCGGCGGCTACGCCGACGCCGGCGCCCACCAGATCAACGTGGCGATGCGGGCGCCGTTCGACGTCGACGGCATCGAGCGCTTCTCCGCCGAGGTCGTCCCGCAGTTCGCGTGACCGCGACTCGGCTCGTCCGCTAGTTGTTGGCCTGCTAGTTGCTCGAGCTGCCGCCGAAGCCGAGGCGGTTCTGGCGCGGCCGGAACGCGTTCGTTGAAGTCGATGTCGGCGAACTCGCCGGGCACCTGGCCGTGGGCGGCGAAGTGGTACAGCGCCGTGCGGTAGATGCCGCTCAGCGCGGACACGATCACCGCCGAGGCGATGATCCAGATCACACCGAGCGCGCCCAGCACGACGATGCCGACGGTACCGATGGCGACGCCGATCCCGATCAGCGCCAGTCCGGGGAGCATGGCGAGGAAGCCGACCAACCCGAGGCCGCCCTGACCGATGACGTTCTCACCCCAGGTCTTCTTGAACAGGTCCTTCGAGCGCTTGAGCGCGTCGCCGACGCCGAGGTCCTCGAGCACGAGGATCGGCACGACGAGGAACGTCACCAGGTTCCACGCGAGGCCGACGAGGCGGGCCACGATGGTGCCGACGATGCCGAAGCGCTCCTCGATCGCCTGCAGGATCATGGTGACGGTCGCGGTGACGATCGCCCACGGCAGGAGCCGGTGCAGGCGCGAGTTGGCGACGTCGAGCGCGACGCGCACCGAGGAGTCGTTCCCGCGCAGGCGCAGGTCGGCACCGGCCACGAGACCGGCGAGGAAGTACGTCTGCACCATCGCCAACGCCAGGTAGGTGCACACGATCAGGACCCAGCCGATCGGCTGGAGCGAGTCACCGGTGGGCGAGTTGTCGATGCCGATCAGCGCGATGAGCCCGCCGAAGATGCCGAAGACCACGAGTGAACCGATCGCCGAGAGCACCGGGAACCAGGCGAGGGTCTTGTCGGACTTGAGGACCGCCCACGAGCGCTTGGCGATCTCCCACGAGGTCTGGAATCGTCCCATAGACCACCAGTATCGGTGATCCGACGTCGCCGATGAAGTCACAATGACCCCGGTGCCCACATTCTTCGCTCCCGGTCGCGTCAATCTCATGGGCGACCACACGGATTACAACAACGGGTTCGTCCTCCCGCTCGCCCTCGACCGGGGCTGCACCGTCACGACGGTGCCCAGGCACGGAGGCACGGTGGTCGCGACGTCCGCCGAGGTCGCCGGCCGCGTGGAGATCGCGGTCGACGGCTCGGTCGATCCCCACGGGGTGGACCCGGCGTGGGGTCGCTTCGTCGCCGGGGTGGTCGGAGCGCTCGTCGACACGGGAACGACGGTGGCCCCGTCGGAGCTCACGATCTCGTCGACGGTGCCGGTCGGGTCCGGCCTGTCGTCGAGCTCGGCGCTGTCGGTCGCGGTCACGCTCGCGCTCGCCGACGGCGCCGGCGCGAGGCTCAGCGGTGTCGAGGTGGCAGGCCTGGCATCGGCCGCCGAGACCGCGGCCACCGGCGTGCGCGGCGGCCTCATGGACCAGCTCGCGTCGGTCTTCGGCCGGGCCGGACATGCGCTGCTCATCGATTGCCGTTCCGACGCGGTCACACCGGTCGCCATTCCGCCGGGGATCGCGGTGCTCGTCGTGCACTGCGGGGTCGCCCGCACCCTCGTCGGCTCCGAGTACGCGTCGCGCCGCGCCGAATGCGAAGCCATCGCCGCCGAGCTCGGGATCCCGGCGTTGCGCGACGCGACCACGGAACAGGTGCGCGATCGTCCGCGGGCGCGCCACGTCGTCAGCGAGAACGAGCGCGTGCTCGAGACTGCGGCCGCGCTTCCCGCGGGCGACCTGTCCGTGCTCGGCCCGCTCCTTCTCGCGAGCCACGCGAGCCTGCGCGACGACTACGAGGTGTCGACCCCCGAGCTCGACGTGCTGGTCGAGACTCTCGTCGAGTGCGGAGCGGCCGGGGCCCGTCTCACCGGCGCCGGGTTCGGAGGGTGTGTCGTCGCGCTCGCGCAACGCAACCACGCCGACGACGTCCTCGCCAAGGCGACCCTCCGCTACCGAGCCGCCACCGGGTTCGAGCCCCAGGGGTTCGTGGCGCGGGCCGTCGACGGCGCGCACCGGGTCGAGCTGAGGCCGCGCCGGCGACCGATCACATCCGGCCGAGGAGCTCCGACTTCTTCTGCTCGAACTCGGCTGCGGTGATGTGCCCCGCGTCGCGCAGCTTCGCCAGCTGCTCGATCTGCTCCGGGACGCCCGGCGACGCGGCGGCGGGCGCGGGTGCGGGCGCCTGCTGCATCATCGCCACCGGCATGTTGCGGGTCTCCATCTGCCGGTAGATCTCGTGCTGGACGCCATCGGGGTGACGGATGAAGTCGAAGTGCGACTGGCCGTCCTTCCCGGCTGACTCGATGTCGAGGTCACCGGCACCGATGATGCGGTCGATCAGGCGCTGGTGGAAGTTGATGTTGTTGATCCGTTCGAGTGGGATCTCGACGCCGCGCTTGGACACCACGCCACTCCGGTAGATCACGCGCCGGCTGGTGACCACGAAGTACGTCATCCGCCAGCCCAGGTACTTCAGCCCGAGCCACACCGCCCAGGCGATCGCGACCAGGCCGACCACGACGCCGCCGTACTTCGAGACCCAGTCGGCGTCGGCGCCCAACACCACGATGAGGATGATCGCGAGCGGGATCCCGGTGAGGATGTTGCGCGAGAAGTACCACCAGTGCGGGCGGAGATCGAGGGCGACCGTCTCGCCCTGCTGGATCAGGTTCTCGGGGTAGGGCATGGCCCGAGCCTACGGCAGCGCGCGGCGCGCTCCGCGTCTCCTCGTCAAGCCCAACCCAGCTCCTCGAGCCGCTCGTCGGACATGCCGAAGTAGTGGCCGACCTCGTGCAGCACGGTGACGCGCACGCGCGCCGCGAGGTCGGCATCGTCGCGCGCGAGGCGCGACAACGGACCGCGGAAGATCGTGATGCGGTCGGGCGCGACGCCCGAGTAGCTCAACGGTCCGCGCCGGGTGATCGGCACGCCCTCGTACAATCCGAGGAGCGTGCTCCCCGGCGCGAGCCGCGCCGATTGCGCCGCGTTCGGCCACTCCTCGACGACCACCGCGACGTTCTCCATCTCGGCGCCCAGCGCCGGTGGGATCTCGTCGAGCGCGTCGGCCACCATCTCCTCGAACCGCTCGCCGGACACCTCGACCACCGGCCGGACCGTACCCGCGAGATCCGGGAAATTCCCCCTTGCAATCGCGTCCGCGCGTCCTTACGATGCTCAAACCGGTGAACGCCAGTCTGGTGCCGGATGCGACGGACCTTCGGGTCTGGCGCCCCGGAAGACGGACGGGAACGATCCGGTGCGGTGACCGAACCGAACGGGACCACCCCCGGGAGGAGAGGGAACCGGAGACCGCAGCCGAGGCCGAGCAGCGGGGGAAACCCCGAGGCGAGGGTTCGGAAGCGGTCGGCAGGAACGGCCCCGAGGAGATCCGAGCTGCGACGCAGCGGAGACTACTCGGGGCCTTCTGCTGTCCCCGAGGGTGTCGCGCCCCCGGGTGGTCGTCATGAGCGTCGTACCCGGGCGGTACCGTGCCGCCGTGGACGCGCTCCTCGACGGTCTCGATCCCACGCAGCGCGACGCGGTCACCAGCCGCGCCGCACCGCTCGCGATCCTCGCCGGCGCGGGCTCGGGCAAGACCCGCGTCCTCACCCGGCGCATCGCGTGGCAATCGCGCGAGGGGATCGTCGATCCCGCACACGTGCTCGCGGTCACCTTCACCCGCAAGGCCGCCGGCGAGCTGCGTGCCCGCCTCGGTCGCCTCGGGGTGCGCGGATCGGTCACCGCCGGCACCTTCCACGCCATCGCCCTCGCCCAGCTGCGGCGCCGGGCCGAGGAGCAGGGCCGCACGATGCCCGGTCTCCTCGAACGCAAGGTGCGGATCCTCGTGCCGTTGCTCCCCTCGCGCGGCCGCGAGGGTGCGTTGCTCGCCGCCGAGCTGGCCTCGGAGATCGAGTGGGCCAAGGCCCGCATGGTCAAGACCGACGGTTACGAGCGCGCGGTCGCCACCGCCGGGCGCACCACCCCGCGCCCGCCGGCCGAAGTCGCCGCCGTGTACCGCGACTACGAGCGCGAGAAGCGCAAGCGCGGTCTCGTCGACTTCGACGATCTGATCTCGGGGTGCGCCGATGTCCTCGAACGCGACACCGAGTTCGCCGCGGCCCAACGCTGGCGGTTCCGGCACCTCTTCGTCGACGAGTTCCAGGATGCGAGCGCCGCGCAGTTCCGGCTCCTGCGCGGCGTGGCTCGGCGACCGCAGCGACCTCTGCGTGGTCGGCGACCCCGACCAGGCGATCTACGGCTTCGCCGGCGCCGACGCGTCGTACCTGGCCGGCTTCCGCCGCTGGTTCCCTCCCGAGCAGTTCCCCGACGTCGGGTTCGTCCGCCTCGGCAGCAACTACCGATCGACGCCGCAGGTGGTCGCGGCCGCCGGCGCGGTGCTCGGTCCGCCGGGACGGCGTCCCGGAGTGCGCGCCGCCCAGCCCGACGGGCCCCGGCCCGAGTTCCACGAGTACGACACCGCCGAGGACGAAGCGAGGGGCGTCGCACGGGGACTGCGCGATGCCGAGAGTGCGCATCTCTCGTGGTCGCGCATGGCCGTCCTCTACCGCGTCAACGCGCAGTCGGCGCTCTTCGAGGAGGCCTTCTCCCGCGCGGGCGTGCCCTTCCGCGTCCGCGGCGGCGGCCGGTTCCTCGACCGTCCCGAGGTGAAGGTCGCGCTCGACCAGCTCCGCGCCTCCGACCGCACCACCCCGGGCCGGCCGTTCGTGGAGCACCTCACCGATTTCGCGACCGACGCCGAGAACCTCGCCGAGGAGCGCCGCGAGCACGCCGACGCGCTCGGTACGGCTGGGGCACGAGTTCCTCGAGGCCGACGGCGGCCGTGGGAGCGTGAACGGGTTCCTCGAGTTCCTGCAGACCTCCCTCCGCGGCGACGACGCCGGCGAGGGCAAGGGCGACGCGGTCGAGCTGCTCACGTTCCACCGGGCCAAGGGTCTCGAGTTCGACACCGTGTTCGTCACCGGGCTCGAGAAGGGCCTGGTGCCGATCTCCCACGCCAAGACGTCGGAGGCGATGGACGAGGAGCAGCGCCTGCTCTACGTCGCGCTCAGCCGCGCCGAACGCGTCCTGCACCTGAGCTGGGCGCGCGAGCGCACGGTCGGTGGCCGTACCGCCCGGCGCAACCCGAGCGCGTGGCTGGCCCGGGTCGACGACGCCGTCCATCCCGGCAACCCCTCGACCGTCGGGTCCGGCGACGCCCGCCAGAGCATCGCCGACGCCCGCGACCGCGTGGCGCGCGGCACCGGCGGGAGCACCCGCACCAAGGCGCCGACCGACGTCTCCGCCGACGACGAACCGCTCTACACCGCGCTCGTCGACTGGCGGCTCCGCCAGTCGCGCGCCGCGAGCGCCGCCCGCGTACGTCATCTTCCCCAACACCACCCTCGCCGGCATCGCCAGCGCCCGGCCGCGCACCATGCGGGCGCTCCTCGACGTGCCCGGCGTCGGGCCGGTGAAGGCGGAACGTTACGGCGAGGCCGTCCTGGCCCTCGTCGCCGAGCACCCGCGTACTGCGTCGGCGGAGCCGGTGGGCGGTTGACGCCGAGCCGCGTCGGGTTCACGATGGGTCGATGACGAGCCTGCCGCTCCAACCCACCGACGACGGCTGGCCCTACCCCGACTCGATGGCGTTCGAGCCGGTGGCCGACGACGACGTCGATCTCGACCTCCTCGAGCTGCAGATCGATCCGCACGCGTACGCCGACCTCACCGAGCTCGAGTACTTCGCGGTGTCGTGGCGCTACGGTCTCGCCGGGGAGCCCCACTCCATGAAGAACCTCGCCGCCGAGCTGGAGTGCAACCACGCCGAAGCGCGCGCGGTGCTCGGCGGCGCGCTCGACAAGCTGCGTCAGCGCCTCATCACGCCGTGATCGGCAACGCGTGCCCGCGTCGCGGAGCACGTCGAGCGTCCGCTCCCACCCGGCGCGTTCCGCGTCGTCCATCGCCGGCCACAGCGGCTCGCTCGCACCGTCGGGGCCGAGGATGCACGGAAGGCTCGCGCACACGTCGTCCGCCACGCGCACCGACACCGGGATGATGGTGCCGTGCTCCCGGCCGATGCAGCGCACCAGCCCGCTCACCGCCAGGCCGATGCCGTGCCGGGGAGAACCCAGGAGCTCCCGCACGCGGTAGGCCGCGGTCCGCACGTCGTCCTCGATGCGCGAGCACCACTCGCGGTTCACCGTGATCCCCCGCTGCGCGGCGTACTCCTCCAGCGGCAGGGCGCCAATGGTCACGCTGTTGAACAGGAACACCGACGAATCGCCGTGCTCGCCGATGACCCACGCGTGGATGCTCCGCGGGTGGACATCGCACTCGGTGGCCAGGCGCTCACCGAAGCGCAGCGTGTCCAGCGACGTGCCCGACCCCATGATCGAGACGTCACGACCCACCCAGCGCCGCACCAGGTACTCGGTGAGCACGTCGAGCGGGTTGGTCACGACGATGACCACGCGCGGGAGGCCGCCGGCCTCCATGGCGCCGGCCGTGTGGTCGAGGATCTCCACGTTGGCGCCGAGCACGTCGAGGCGGGACTCCCCCGGCTGGATGTGGTGGCCGCACGTGATGATCATCACGTCTTCGGGTTCGAACTCGTCGTAACTCCTTCCGCGGATCTCCGTGCGCGGGAGCAACGGCAGCGCGTGCAGGTAGTCGAGCGCCTCGCCCCGGGCCCGGACCCCGGTGCGGTCGTACAGCGTGACCCGCCCGGCGAGGCCCTGCATGATGAGCGACCCGGCGCTGGCGATGCCCACGCCGCCCGCACCGACGATCCCGACGTGGAGTCCAGCCATTGGGCGATGAGCCTACGTACACTCCTCGCCGTCGGCACGCATCGAGATCCGCCAGCCGTGCGATGCTCGACGCGTTTGGGCACTCGCGCTCGCCTGATCACACGCACGACCCGTGCTCGCCACGCGCGACGTTGGGCGCGGCGAGCACCATGCGGGTCGGCACGCGTGGGTTCAGCGGCTGAAGTGCACGAATCCGTTCGTGCACCCAACGCCCTGCACCCAGACGTTCTGCACGCCACCGATGTCGGGCGCGATGTCGTTCGCGGCGACGATGACGTTGGCACCGAACGACGGTTGGTTCCCGTCGCCGGCCCGGAAGAAGTTGGCGTGCAGCACGGCCGTCCGCGGATCGGCGGTCGCGGTCTTGAGCGCCTCCGCCGGGTCTCCGGTGCACTTGAAGCCCGTGCTCGCCAGGAGGCTGTCGGTGCTCCACCGCCCGCCCTGGCCCGCCTGGCAACCCGCGAGCGGGCCCTGACCGACGGTCTCGGCGCAGCGGAAGAGGCCGCCCGAGTGCGAGAAGCCGGACGACACATCGAAGGCGCCGGCTCCGACGAGGGTGACCGAGCCCGCGGGAGCACCGCTGATGTCGCGGGCGAAGAAGGCGAAGCCGGTCCGGGACGACGTCGCGGACGTGGCGGACGCGGCGGACGCCGCGAACACGACCACGACCGCCGCTACGGCGAACGCGCCCGCGACGGCGCGAAGGGATGACGAGACTCGTTGCACGAGAGAGCTCCTCTGTGGGGGGAATCGAGAGCACCGCGCGAACGCGCGGTCACACGTCAATACGGGCACGCCGGCGAAATGGCTTGCACAATTTCGCGCGTTCACCCTCGGTACTCGTGCTCGTCGAGCGCGACGCGCAGCCGTCGGAGCGCGCTGCGGATCCTCGTCTTCGCCGTTCCCAGCGGGATCTCGTCCCGTTCGGCGATCTCGCGCGCGCTCAAGCCCCACACCCCGGCGAGCACGACCGCGCGGCGTTGCTCCTCGGGCAACGCGGAAAGCGCCTCGCGCATGCGCGCGAGGTCGTCGTGCACCGCGGCGACGTCGCCGGGATCACGTTCCGGAGCCGACGGAGACAACCCGGGCAGGTCGTCGGGGTCGATCGCGATCGGCCGACGGACGCGCACCGAGTCGATGGCAGCGTTCCGCGTGATGGTCAGCAGCCAGGTCACGACGCTGCCGCGCCGGGCGTCGTACACGCCTCCGTGACGCCACGCCCGCAACAGCGCCTCCTGGGCGACGTCCTCGGCCGCACGCGCGTCGCCGACGACGGTGACGGCGAGGCCGTAGACCCGGCGCTGGAAGCGCTCGACGAAAGCCGCGGTGGCGGCGGGATCGGAGGCCGCGAACCCGGCGAGCAGCACCTCGTCCGAGTGGGCGTGGGGGGAGAAGGTCAACGGCTATTCCGAGCGTCGATGTATCGTTACAACCATACCCTAAACTGGGTGGGATTCGTTACGCAAGTGATAGAAATGAATTCCGTCGCCAGGAGGATTGGATGACCGTCGAGGATGCCGCCGCCGGGGTACCGGTCAAGGCCGCGCGCGGCCCGGGCCGGCCAGCGCGACGCCAGTCGCGACGAGGCGATCCTGGCCGCGACCCTCGCCATCCTCCTCGAGCGCGGCTACCAGGCCCTGACGATCGAAGGCGTCGCCAGCAGCACGCGGGGGTGGGGCGACCCACGATCTATCGACGCTGGCCGTCGAAGCCGGCGCTGGCGGTGGCAGCGCTGGTGCATTCGAGCCGGCTCGCGATTCCCGTGCGCGACCGGGGCTCGCTCCGTGACGAGCTGATCGCCGTCCAGCGCCACCAGATCAAGCTCATGAACTCGCCCGAGAGCCGCCGGGTCACGGCCGGCCTCATCGCGGATCTCGCCAATGATCCCGAGCTGGCCGAGACGTACGTGAGCCAGTACCTGGTGCCGCGCCGGGAGGCGATCTGGCAGGTGCTCCAGCGCGGGATCGATCGGGGCGAGCTCCGACCCGGGACCGACTTCGAGTTCGTGTACGACCTGCTGATCGGGCCGCTCTTCATGCGGGCGGTGGTGTGGGGCCGGAAGCTCGGGCCCGAGGCCGCGGAGCTGACCGCCGACGCCGTGCTCACCACGTTCGGCACCGGCCGGAGCGGTTGACCGCAGCGCGGTCGTACACTCCGCGCATGGCACGGATCGAGATCCCCGACGGCCCCGGAGCAGAAGGCCGGCGCGTGTGGGCGCTGCGCCCGGAGATGGTCGGCACCGTCGAAGACATGATCGACGCGGTGTATCACCGGAGCATGCTCCCGGCCGACGAGCGCGAGGTGGCCCGCATGCGGGTCGCGCAGCTCAACGACTGCCTCTCGTGCTCGACCGCGCGGGCGCAGTCGGTGATCGACGCCGGCGTCACCGAAGACGCCTACGGTCACGTCGACGAGTGGCGCACCTGGCCCGAGTACACCGAGCGCCAGCGCCTGGCCATCGAGTTCGCCGAGCGATACACGATCGACCACCAGGGCATCGACGACGACCTCTTCGCGCGGTTGCGCGCGCACTTCTCCGACGCGGAGATCCTCGACCTGTCGCTCTGCCTGGGCATCTGGCTCGGCCTCGGGCGATCCCTCGCGGTCCTGCAGGTGGAGCAACGCACCGGCGTGATGGCCGATCGCTGAGCGCGACCCGATGAAATTCCGCGCCGTCGTCGAGCTCGGCGGCAAGACCGCAACCGGCATCCCGATCCCCGACGACGTCGTGGCGAAGCTCGGATCCGGCAAGCGTCCGGCGGTGCGCGTGAGGGTCGGCAGCTACGAGTACCGCACGACGGTCGCGCCGATGGACGGTCGCTTCTTCGTGCCGCTGAGCGCGGAGCACCGCACCGCGGCGGGTGTCGCCGCCGGCGACGACGTCGCGGTGGACATCCAGCTCGACACCGAACCGCGCGAAGTCGCCGTGCCCGCCGATCTCGCCGACGCGCTGGCGCGCGATCGACAGGCGAGGGCTACGTTCGACGGGCTGGCGTACTCCCACCGGAAGGAATGGGTGCGCTGGATCGAAGAGGCGAAGAAGCCCGAGACCCGGGCGACGCGCCTCACCAAGACCGTCGACGCGCTGCACGAGGGCAAGCGCACGCGCTGACTCGTCGACCTGTTCGTCGACCTCGATCCGCGGGTCACGGAGCGAGGCGAACGAGCGTCAGCCGATGCCGCCGGCCGAACGGGCCCAGGCGCTTCCGGCGGCGAGGTTGGCGACGCTGTCCCCGATGTCGACGACCGGGATGACGTCGTAGTCGAGCCAGGCGAGGTACTGCGCCACCGCCCTGTCGATGCTGGCGAGATCATCCGTCTCGCAGATGAGGAGCCCGCCGCGGCCGTCGACGCGGTTGATGAACTCGCTGATCGTCCATTCGGCAGGGGGAGTCCAACTCCCGAACGCCTGCAGCAGGCTGTCACTGCTCTTGACGTTGTCGTTCGGATCGCTCCCCGGCCGCACCGTCCACTGCACGATGAACTTCATGCTCACTCCCCCGCTTCCGCACGGTCGGTGCCGCGCTCGGAGTGAAGCTTCCCCCAGATCGACCTCGTGTGCCACTAGTCGGAGCGATGCGACATCTGGTCCAGGTCGGGCGCCACGCCCGTGGGCGTGACGAGGATGGTCTCACCGTCCGGGAGCACCGCCTCGGGCAGCACCTCGCGTTGCGCGGCGTCGCGGATGGCGGTGGGCTTGCCGCCGGGCATGAGCGCGATCGTCAGCATGCCGACGAGCACGATCACGAGCGCGGCGACGAACACCACGTGCAGGGCGTCGGCGAACGCGCCCCGCACGATGTCCTGAGTGGCTTCGGGGAATCGCGCCGCCGCCTGCGGTGACAGCAACTCGCCGGCCTTGATCCGCGCGCGCGGCAACGCTTCGTGCAGCCGGTCGGTGAGCGTGGTCAGCATCAACGCGGCACTGATGGCGACACCGAACACTCCGCCGAGCTGGCGCGTGAAATTGACCAGGCCGTTCGCCACACCCATGCGCGGGAGGTCGACGGAGTTCTGGGCGGCGAGGGCGGTGGCGATGAAGCCGAACCCCATCCCCGTGCCCACGAACACCATCGCGATGCTCACGTCGAGCTGCGACGACTCGATGCCGATCTGGGTCAGGAGCGCCGTGCCCACCAGGAGAGATGCGAACGACGCCGTGCACATCAGGCGATAGCCGATCTTCAGCACGAACTGAGCGCCGACGGCGGAGCCGATCACCACGGCCAGCATCATCGGCGTGAGGACCCGCCCGGCGTTGGTCGCGGACTCCTGCTGCACGACGACGACGAAGAGCGGGAGGAACGAGATGATCGCGAACATGACCATCCCGAGCGGCACGCCGATGACGCTCGCAGCGCGCAACGCCGGCACGCGGAAGAGACTGAGTGGGATCAACGGCTCCGTGGCGCGCCGCTCGGCCACGACGAACGCGACGAACAACACCACGCTCGTGACCAAAGCGCCGACGATGACCGGCGACCCCCAGGCGTAGTCGCGACCACCCATCTCGAGCGCGAACACCAGTAGCACCGTCCACCCGAGCAGCGTGCACATCCCGAGCACGTCGATCCGGTGGCGATGTCGATCGGTGAGTGGTTCGACCATCACCACCTGCACGAGGACGATGGCGGCGATGCCGATGGGCAGGTTCACGTAGAACACCCAGCGCCACGAGAGCTGGTCGGTGAGGAAGCCGCCGATCAGCGGCCCGATGACCGACGAGAAGCCGAACACCGACGACATCACCGCCGACAGCCGGGCGCGCTGCTCGAGCGTGTAGAGGTCGGCGACGATCGTCTGCGCCACCGGGAGCAGGCAGCCGGCGCCGACACCCTGCATGGCGCGGAACAGGATCAGCTCCCCCATCGACGTCGACAGCCCGCAGAGCGCCGAGCCGATGAGGAAGATGATCATGCCGAGCAGGAAGATGCGCTTGCGGCCGTACATGTCGGCGAGACGGCCCCAGAGCGGGATCGACGCGATCTCGGCGAGCAGATAGGCGGTGAAGACCCACGCGTAGTGGTCGATGCCGTTGAGGTCGGCGATCACGGTGGGCATCGCGGTGGCGACGATCGTGCTGTCGAGCGCGGCGAGGAACATGCCGGCGATCGCCGCCGCGGTGGTGAGGACGATGCGGCGCCGCGAGAGACCCGCCGCGTACGCGGTGCGGTTCGTCGCCGTCACGAACGTGTGCCGGTGAGTGCGGGACCCAGGACGCGCGCCAGGTCGCGGATGCGCTGGTCGATCGGTCGTTCCGGTCGGTGGAGGTGCTCGACGAACAAGCCCCACAAGCAGGTCGTGATCACGTCGGTCGCGGCCGCGACGTCTGCGTCGGGCGCGAGATCGGTGCCGAGCAGGAGTGCCTGGTGCCACCGCTCACGCCACTCGGCGTCGAGCGCGGCACCGACGGCGCGCGCGTCGGGGTCGCCGAGCACCGACTCGCGGTGCATCAGCCGCAGGAAGTCGAGATCGTCCAGGAAGCGGGCGAACTCGCGGCTCGCCTGCGCGACGATCAGCTCTCGGATCGGCGCGGGATCAGGCGCTTCCCAGGGCTCGCGCTCGATCCGTTCGCGGTACACCGCGTGGACGAGCTCGGCCTTCGACGCGAAGTGGTAGTAGAGCCCGGGCACCGTGACACCGGCCGCGTCGGCGAGCTCGCGCATGCTCACCCCGGTGGTACCGCGCTCGGAGAAGAGCCGCAGCGCGCGTTCGACCACCCGGTCCCGGGTCGTGACCGTGGCCCCCGAGCGAGGATCCATCGCAGCGGAACTTACTTGAACGCTCGTTCAAGCTCAAGGAGTGGTCCGGCGCGGTGGTCCTGTGGGTCAATGGGCGCTCGGAGAGCGGAGGAGCACGACGTGGCCAAGAAGCACAAGCACACGACGACGGCTCAGCCTGACGGGGCGTCCGGTGCGCCGCCGAAGATGAAGGAGAAGCAGTACCAGCACGAGCTGCGCAGGCTGCACGGCGAGCTCGTGGCGATGCAGGAGTGGGTGAAGGCGTCCGGAGCCAAGGTGTGCATCGTGTTCGAGGGCCGCGACACCGCGGGCAAGGGCGGGACCATCAAGGCGATCACCGAGCGGGTCAGCCCCCGCGTGTTCCGGGTCGTCGCCTTACCTGCGCCGACCGAGCGCGAGAAGTCGCAGATGTACGTGCAGCGCTACATCCCGCACTTCCCCGCCGCGGGAGAGGTCGTCATCTTCGACCGCAGTTGGTACAACCGGGCAGGCGTCGAGCGCGTGATGGGCTTCTGCTCCGACGACCTGGCGCAGCGATTCCTGGAGCAGGTCCCGGCGGTCGAGAAGGCCATGGTCGATGCCGGCATCGTGTTGGTGAAGTACTGGCTCGAGGTGAGCCCCGACGAGCAGGCCCGGCGCCTGGAGAGCCGGATCGACGATCCGCGCAAGATCTGGAAGCTGTCCGACCTCGATCTCCTGTCGTACACCAAGTGGGACGAGTACGGCCGCGGCGCGCGACGAGATGATCGCCGCGACCGACACCTCGTGGGCGCCGTGGTTCGTCGCACACTCCGATGACAAGAAGCGCGCGCGGCTCAACGTGATCACGCACCTGCTCGGCCAGGTGCCCTACAAACGGCTGAAGCGGGAGAAGGTCACCCTCCCCGAACGCAAGGTCCACGCCGAACGCCACGAGCCGCACGTCGACGTGCGGTACATCCCGACGCCCTTCTGACCGAGGGACACACATGACAGTGACGGATCCGGCCGCGGCGATCGGGGAGCTTGCCGACAAGCGGTACGCGCGTTCGGCGGACGACGTCGCCGAGCGGCTCGGCGTCGACTCCACCAGCGGCCTCGCCCCGTCGACGGTCGCCGAGCGACTCGAGCGGGATGGACCCAACGCGCTCCCCGCCGAGGAGGGGGTTGCCCGCTCGCCGTGCTCATCACCCAGACGGACGCGTTGCGCCGCCGGTTCGGCATGGTCGAGCTCACGGGCACGCAATGGGTGCTGGCGCTGGCGACCTCTGTGTGCGGCATCAGCCGGCGACGCTCCTGGTCACCCACGATGTCGAGGAGGCGATCCTGCTCGCCGACCGTGTGCTCGTGCTCCGAGAGGGCCGCATCTCGGTCGACGTGCCGGTTGAGCTGCCGAGGCCACGCGTGCTCGGCGGTGCGGACTTCGACCAGCTCCGCGGCCGGCTGCTCCACGAGCTCGGCGTCGAGGTCGACACCGCGTAAGCCCGAATCGCCCCGCGTGGGTGGTCTATTCGAAGGCGCCACTCCCTCTGGCGAAGAGGTGCCAGCCGAGCCACATCCATCCGAGCACGACGATGATCCGGACAGCCCGACGTCGAGTCAGGGAATCAATCGCGTCCGGCAAGGACATCCAGCGTGCATGGCGGGCCGTCATCACGGTCCAGAGGACGATCAACGACGCGATGGCGGCGTAGCCGGCAAAGGTCGCGGTCCGTGATGTCACTGCTGCGCCACTCGCGAACCTCGGACGAGTACCCAGCCCAGCGCGAGCCAGAGCGCGAAGACCAGAGCACGGCCAGGTTGAACGCTCATCACCTCGTCAGCGATCACGCTCAGGGTCGGATGGGCCGAGCGTGGTGATGAGAAGTAGGCATTGAGCTCCCAGGCCGTCGCTACGACGAAGAGACCGAGCCAGATCGCAGCCGAGCCCCGCCACGATGCGTCGGCCGATCCGGTTCGCAGGGTCCCGGTGTCCCTATCGCCACTGCGAGACCGAGAAGCGCGGGGATGGCCACGAGCACTTCTTCGGCGAGCGTGAACGGGCGAAAGCCCGCAGCGACCCACGAGTACACCGCAACGGCGCCGACCGCGACGATCGTCGATCCGCGCCAAGCGAGGGGGAAGCTCATGCAACCAGTGTGCCCGGTTGTGCGCCCCTGATCTGGCGTTCCGGAGCACCGTAGGATCGGACGTGTGCCTACGGGGAGGAGTGAGCGATGACGAAGCTCGCCGAGGGAGTTCGAATCGTCGATGCCGACGCTCACATGACGGAGCGCCACGACTTGTTCACCGCGCGTGCGCCGAAGGGTTTCGAGGACAAGGTCCCGCACGTCGTCAAGATCGACGGGACGGACATGTGGGTCCTCGATGGTCACACGTTCGGCAAAGCAGGCTCGGGTGGCACGATCGATCTCGACGGCAAGAAGCACCCGTGGACCGACTCGCAGGGTGGGTCGTGGGGCATCGAGGACGTCCACCGCTCGGCGTGGGATCCGGCTGCACGGCTGGAGATCATGGACGACTTCGGCATCGCTTTCCAGGTGATCTATCCGAACTCGATCGGGCTCGGCGGGCAGAACCTCGTGAACACGGTGCGGGACCATGCGCTGGTGTTGCTGTGCGTCCAGTTGTACAACGACGCGTTGGCCGAGACACAGGAAGCGTCGAACGGCCGCCTCGTCCCCATGCCGATCATGCCGGCGTGGAGCATCGACGAGTGCGTCCGCGAGGCGAACGCGTTGCGCGGCGATGGGATACCGCGGGGTGAACATGACGTCCGACCCGCAGGACTCGGGATCGCCCGATCTCGGCAGCCCGGAGTGGGATCCCTTCTGGGACGTGTGCGAGGACTTCCAGCTCCCGGTGCACTTCCACATCGGCGCCAGCCAGACGTCGCTCAACTACTTCGGCACCACGTACTGGCCGAGCCAGGACGAGTACGTCAAACCTGCGATCGGTGGCGCTTCCCTGTTCCAGAACAACTCGCGAGTTCTCCTCAACAGCGCGTACTCGGGGATGTTCGACCGTCACCCGGACCTGAAGATGGTGTCCGTGGAGAGCGGCATCGGCTGGATCCCGTTCATGCTCGAGGCGATGGACTACGAGCTCGAGGAGAATGCGCCTGAGTACGCCAAGAAGCTGAAGAAGTTGCCGTCGGAGTACTTCCGCGACCACTGGTACGCGACGTTGTGGTTCGAGAAGGGCCGCGGCGGTCTGCAACAGCTCATCGACACCGTCGGCGAGGACAACGTCATGTTCGAGACCGACTGGCCGCATCCCACATGCTTGTATCCGAGCCCCCTCGCCGCGGTCGAGGAGAAGATCGCCGCGCTCCGGCCCGAGACCCAGCGCAAGGTGATGGGCGACACTGCCATCGACCTGTACCGGCTCGCCGACTGAGCAGCAGATGCCGAGAACCGAAGTCGACGGAGTGTCGATCGCGTACGAGGTCGTCGGCGAAGGGCGGCCGTGGGTGCTCACGCCCGGAGGTCGCTTCAGCAAGGACTATCCCGGCGTCCGCGAGCTCGCGGTCGCGCTGGCCGAACAGGGCAATCGGGTCCTCATCTGGGACCGTCCGAATTGCGGCGAGTCCGAGGTGTGCTTCCGCGGAGACTCGGAGTCCGAGATGCAGGCCGATGTGCTTGCGGGGCTGCTCAGAGAGCTCGACTTGGCACCGGCGGTGATCATCGGAGGCTCGGGCGGGGCACGCGTCTCGCTCCTGGCCGCCAACCGCCACCATGACGTCGCGAGCGCACTCGGAATCTGGTGGATCAGTGGGGGCGTCTTCGGCCTGCTGTCGCTCGCCTCCTACTACTGCGCGCCAGCCGTCCCGGCGGCGTGGAATGGTGACCTCGGATCGGTCACCGTCGATCCCGAGCTGGCAAGAGGTGTTCGAGCGCCACCCACCGAACCGGGAGCTCCTGCTGGCGCAGGACCCGAAGGAGTTCATCGCCACCATGGAGCGATGGATGGAGGCCTACTGCAGTTGTGCGGGTGAGCTGATCCCAGGCCTGCCCGACGACGAGGCCCGTGCGCTCGACATCCCGGCGCTGGTGTTCCGGAGCGGCGCCTCCGATCCCAATCATCCCCGCGAGACCTCGGAGCAGGTCGCGGACCTCCTTCCGAACGCGCAGCTCGTCGAACCGCCCTGGCCCGACACCGAGTGGCTCGACCGGGCGCGCCGGTCTCTGGCAGGGCTTCGAACGGTGGCCTCTCCTCGCACCGCAGCTCGCGGAGTGGGCGCGTGCGACGCTCAGCTGACGAGCTCGCACGCGGTCGGAGGTCTGCTGGATTCCGGACCAAGGCTGTTTTACGATCGTTCGCGTGCCTTTGTACATGGATCGACATGACGTGCCTGGCATCACGGCCGAGGAGATCGCGGCCGCGCACTCGCAAGACGTCGGTGTGCAAGGGGCTCACGGGGTTCGGTATCTGACGTACTGGTTCGAGGCAGATTCCGGGTCGGTGTTCTGTCTGGCCGAGGGGCCGAGCATCGAGGCGGTCGAGCAGGTTCACCGCGAGGCGCACGGCCAGATCGCCGGCAACATCATCGAGGTCGAGCCGGGGCCGGTCCAGACATTCTTCGGTCTCCTGCCCGAGCACCCGGTCGGAGAGCCGTACACGGCATCGGCGGTGCGGGCCGTGCTGTTCACCGACATCTGTGGTTCGACGGAGATGACCGAACGACTCGGTGACGACCGGGCGATCGCGCTGCTCCACGAGCACGACGGGATCGTGCGTGACGCTCTGGCGATACACGACGGGCGAGAGGTGAAACACACCGGCGACGGCATCATGGCCTCGTTCACTTCGGTGTCGGGTGCAGTCGAAGCTGCGATCGCGATGCAGCAACGCCTCGTCGCGCGAGAGCTACGCCCCGACGCAGAGCTGGATGTTCGCATCGGGATCAGTGCCGGAGAGCCGGTCAGCGACCACGACGACCTGTTCGGGGCCGCAGTGCAGCTCGCGGCTCGTCTCTGCTCGTGCTCGAGTCCCCGGGGCATCACCGTGTCGGTCGCGGTGCGAGAGCTGTGCGTCGGCAAGAGGTTTCGCTTCGAGCCGCGAGGCCCGATGGCCCTGAAGGGATTCTCCGAACCCACGCACGTCTACGAGGTTCACTGGCAGTAGTCGCGCGGAGCGGCAGGGCAAGGAGCCCGAGGAACCCAGAATCGTCGCGCCCCGCGGCCGTCACCCATCGGCGCGATCATTGACGGTCCCGAGGCCTCGGCACGCCCTGGGCGGCGTGCGCCGAGGGGACGGGCAGCTGTCCAGTCGTCGTGGAGTGAGCCATGAGCACAGGCATCAGCATCAGAGAGCAAGCGGCGCCCGACTTCTCGCACTCGTTGCGGGGGTACGACCGCGAGCAGGTCGACGAATACGTCACGTCCTTACGGGGCTACACCATCCAGGTCGAGGACCGCGCCCAGGCGGCGGAGTCCGCGCTCGTACGGTGCCGCCGCGAGCTTGCGTCGGCACCCGGGACCGTCGGCATCTCCGAACGCCTCGCGGCGATCCTCCAGCTCGCGAACGAGGAAGCGAGTGAGATCCGCGAGCGTGCCCGCGCCGGCAGCGAGACCACAACCCAAGCCGCGGCCAGCCAGGCGGAGCGCACCATCGACGACGCGAACGCGCGACGCGACTCGATCCAACGGGAGATCGACGAGCTCTCCGCGGTCCGCGAGGAGCTCCTCGAGCGCCTCATCGCGCTCGGCGGCCAGATCGTGGAGGCCACCGAGCGCTACCAGGGGTACCCTCCCGGCGCAGCGCCGCACATGAACCCCGAGGTCAAGCTGTTCGATGCCGAAGCCGCCGACGACGAACCTGCGGCCGACGAGCATGACGAACAGGCCGACCCCGTGACCGATCCCGACGCCGAGACGCAGAGGTTCTGAGGGGAACACCGATGGGCACCGATGTCGTCGGAACCGGGTTGCCATGGGTCGAGGCGATCGCAGAGTCGTTCGAGCCGCACGACTTCCTGACCTTCCATCAAACGGAGCTTCCCGCTTTCTCGGCGCGGAACGCACACCTCGTGGTCGATGATCTTCGAGGCGTGGCGCCGCTCGCGTTCTGCACCGAGGATGGCACCTCCTTCACTTGGGTCGCCTCCCGAAGCGGAGTGCGCGTGGTGGAAGGCGACGCCGAGGCTGCGACCATCGTGGAGCTGTCGGAGCGGACGTTCTCTGAGTTCATCACCGAGTTGCTGACAGCCTCGGGCGCGGTTCGTACCGGCAGGGCTCGTGTCACACGTGGTGCCCTGTCGGGCTGGCAGCGGTGGGAGCCGGCCATCCAGTCACTGTGCTCGGGCCGCGAGATCTACAGCGTCGCGGTGCGGGAGACCTTGGTAAATCGCGCCGGTGACCCGCTCGATCTACACCTTGCGTTCGCGGCTCATGACGACGTCGACGAGATGCGACACTTCCTCGATCGCGCCGGTTACCTCCACATCAAGGCGCTCTTCACCACCGAGGAGGTGGAGCGCTTCGCGACCGAGGTGGAACACGCTCGTTCGAACACCGTGCCGGGCGATCCGTTCTCGTGGTGGTCTGTCAACACTGACGGCGACGAGGTCGTGACCCGCATCAATTACCTCGGTAGGCACTCTCGGCTTCTCCAAGAACTCTCGCACGATCCGCGGCTGTTGCATTTCGCTCGGCTGGCAGGCCAGCGCCTGCGCGTCTGCGACGACCGACTCGACGGACCGATGGTGTTCATCAAGCACTCCAACGTCGTGAAGGGGAACGGAGATCTCAACTGGCACGTCGACGACGGGATCGGTGGACACCCGGTGATGTGTCCACTCATCCAAACGGGCATCCAGCTCGATCGCGCCAATCAGGCGAACGGCCAGCTCCTCGTGCTCGCTGGCTCGCATCACTACACGAAGCATTGGATCGCGTGGGGCGAAGAGGGTGATCTGCCCGCGGTGGCGCTCGAGACCGAGCCCGGCGACCTCACGGTGCACTACGGCGACACGATGCACACGACACCACCCCCTACCGCCGACGGCGCCGGACGCCGAGCGCTCTACTACAAGTTCGCCGAGCCGAAGACCTTCGAGTGGATCCCGGCCGACTGCCACTACAACGACGCGCTCTTCCGCTCCGAGCCCGAAGGCCGCGTCGCAAGCCGCGCGACAACGTGGGAGACCAGCGAGTATTGAACGGTCGGCGCACTCGTCCAGGCGAGTTGCGCATCAATGGTCGTCGAGATCCCACGATCGAGCTACAACCACGCGAGCCGTTGGCGTAGAGGTCGTACTGCTTGGCGTCGTCTTCCAGCCACACCAGCCGCGAGCAACCGGGACACTCTGCACGCCGCCGACTCGCCCACGGTGGTGAGTGACGGCGTTGGTGGGTGAGCGCGAGCAAGCCCTCGCCCTCACTGCGCTCGGGCTCGACCGTGGCTTCTCGATGCACGTCAACCTCTGCGCCTGTCTCGAGACCACGGCTCAGACGATCGCGTCCGAGCAGCCCGAGGTCGCGGTGACGCTCCAGGGAACCGTCGACGCGCTGGTCCCGAGCCTGCGCTGCGCAAGCGCGCGACGCAAGCAACGAACGCTCGACTCAACCGAGAGCAGGTTGCTCATCTGCGCGCACGCGGCGCGGTGATGACCGAGGACCAGGTCACCGCGTCTGCGCTCGATGCCATCGGGCGCGCACAGCAACCTCGCTGAGAGGTACGGGACCCACTCGCGTTCATGCGTCGGCGCCGCACTCGTCCCACAGGCGGCGCCAACACCATCCACGCGCCTCGTGACGTTGGTCCGATTTGTCTGCTTGACTTGCCGATCACGTTCGGACAATGGAAAGGGTCGGCGTGAGCGAGTTGCCGTCGGGGACGGTCACGTTCTTGTTCACCGATCTCGAGGGTTCGACGCGTCTGTGGGAGGAGTTCCCGGACGCGATGCGCACGGCCTTGGCCCGCCACGACGAGATCCTGCGCGACGCGGTCGAGCGAGCGCGATGGTCACGTGGTGAAGACCACCGGCGACGGGTTGCACGCAGCGTTCGCCCTCGCGCCCGACGGCGTTGCCGCCGCACTCGACGCGCAGCGTGCGCTCGTCGCCGAGGATTGGAACCTGCCCGAGCCCTTGAAGGTGCGGATGGGCCTGCACACCGGCGGTGCCGAGCTGCGCGGAGGTGACTACTACGGGCCGGCCGTCAACCGCGCGGCGCGGGTGTCGGCGGCGGCGCATGGCGGTCAGGTCGTGGCGTCGTCGGCGACAGCCGATCTCGTGCGCGACGACCTCGCCGCCGAGGTGAGCCTCGTCGAGCTCGGCGAACACCGCCTGCGCGATCTCGGGCGCTCGGAACGGATCGTGCAGGTTACCCATCCGGAGCTGCCTTCAGAGTTCCCGCCGCTGCGATCGTTGGATGTCTACCCGGGCAACCTGCCGGTGCAGCGCAGCGCGTTCATCGGACGTGACCGCGACCTGGCCGAGGTCGAGGCGGCACTGGAGACCGCGCCGGCGGTGACGCTCACCGGCGTCGGTGGCGTCGGCAAGACCAGGCTGGCGTTGCAGGTCGCGGCCGACACGGTCGACGCGCTTCCCCGACGGCGTGTGGTTCGTCGACCTCGGGCCCGTGCTCGATGCCGGGTTCGTACCCGCGGCCGTGAGCACCGCGTTGGCGTTGCCCGAACGACGCCAGGGCACGGTCGAGGACTCGATCGTCGCGGCGCTGCGGAACAAGCGGTTGCTGGTGGTCCTCGACAACTGTGAGCAGGTCGTCGAGGCGGCCGCGGTGATGGTCGACGTCCTCGTCGAGTCGTGCCCCGGGGTCAAGGTCCTGGCCACGAGCCGCGAGGCGCTCGAGGTCGAGGGGGAGGTCACCTACCCGGTGCGACCGCTCGCGACCCCGTCCGCGGACGACGGTGCCAGCGTCGACGCGCTCCTCGACAACGACGCGATCCGGCTGTTCGTGGAAAGGGCCCGAGCCGCCAAACGCGAGTTCGTCCTTTTCGGGCGACACCGCTCCCGCCGTCACCGAGTTGTGCCGGCGTCTCGACGGCATCCCGCTCGCCATCGAGCTCGCGGCCGCGCGCCTCCAGGTGATGACGCCGACGGAGGTGCTGGCCCGACTCGACGAACGGTTCCGGCTCCTCACCGGTGGCCGGCGCACCGTGTTGGAGCGTCATCAGACGCTGCGCGCCGCGATCGACTGGTCCTACGAGCTGCTGGACCCGGTCGAGCAGCTCGTGTTCGGTCGCCTCGCGGTGTTCGCCGGCGGCTTCACCCTCGACGCGGCCGAAGCGGTCGCCGTCCGGAGACAGGCGTCGAACCGCACGACGTGCTCGGCCACCTCGCGAGCCTGGTCGCGAAGTCGATGGTCGTCACCGACGACACCGCCGCAGGTACCCGCTACCGACTCCTCGACACGTTGCGCGAGTACGCGTGGGAGCGGCTGGCCGAGCTCGACGACACCGTTCGTCTGCACGCCCGCCACGCCGAGCACTTCCGCGCTCTCGTCGAGACCGCCGCCGCGCCGCTCGGAGGCGCCGATGGCGGGGAGTGGACCATCCGCCTCGACGCCGAGCTGGACAACATCCGCGCCGCGCTCGGCTGGGCGCGCGATCACGACCGGCCCGAGCTGCTGATCGCCCTGGTCCGTGGGCTCGGGATCTACTGGTGGGTCACGATGGGCGTCCGCGAAGCCCATGAGTGGTACCACGTCGCGCTCGACCACGGTGCCGCGCTGCCACCCGACGTGAGGGCGGAGCTCCTCGCCTTCGCGGGCCACGCCGCGAACGGAATCGGCCTCGTCGAGGAGAGCACCGACCTGTGCCGGGCGAGTCTCGACTGCAGCCGCGACGCGGGCCTCGCGCCGGTGCCGACCGCGCTCCAGTTCCTCGGGATCACCGCACTCGAATCGAACCACCCCGAGGAGGCGATCGCCTACTGCGACGAAGCGGTCGCGGTCGCGCGCGAGCACGGCGACAGGTGGCACCAGGTCCTTGCACTCCAACAGCTCGCGATGATGTGCGTGCTCGGCGGCGAACCCGACCGCGGACGAATGCTCGCCGACGAGGTGCTCGACGCTGCCCGTCACCTCCGGGACGACCACCTCCTCACGCAAGCGTTGTTGGTATCCGGGCAGGCCCGGGTCGAGAGCGCACCGGAAGCCGCCATCGACCTCCTCGACGAGATGAGCAGCATGCGGCACCGACCGGTGTACGAGCTGGGACAGGCTTCGTTCTTCAAGGGCATCGCCCTGCTCCGGCTCGGGCGGCGAGCAGACGCGGCACGCTCGATGCAGGCCGCCCTCGTCCTCTTCCGGGAACACGGCGGCGACTTCTTCACCAGCACCGTGATCGCCACCAGCGCCGGCATGATCACGCGCTCCGCGCCCTCGGTTGCCGCCGTGCTGCTCGCCGCGGTCGGCCGCTTTGCCGCGAACTCGGGCGCTCCCGGCGCCCCCGCCGACGTCGCAACGAGGCAACGCGCTCGCACCCGCGTCGAGCAGACACTCGGACCCGATGCATTCGCCGACGCGTGGGGCCCGGGGCGAGGCCATGAGCATCGACGAAGCCGCCGCTCTCGCCGACGACGCGCTCGGCAGCCTCGCGACCTAGCTCTCTCCGCACGCACCCCACAGGCCCACCCGGTGTGCGCGCGCGTTGAGCTCGTCGTCGAGCATGGCGCGTGCGTGTGCATGGTTGGGTTCGATGACGAGCAGGCCGCGCGTAGCCCTTGCGCAACAGCTCCTGCTCGAAGTTGGCGCCGTCGAGATACACGTAGGCGAGGCGGCGGCCATAGATGTCGTGCCGCTCGACGTCGTCCTCCAGCCGCACCAGCTGCCCGAACAATCGGGACGCCGTGAACGCCGCCGCCTCCGGCCCGAAGCACTGCACCGGCTTGGTGGGATGGTGCGTCTCGGGCGTATCGACGCCCAAGAGACGGATCGTCTCGTCGGTGGCACCCGCACGCCGCACCACGATCGTGTCGCCGTCGAGCACCTGCACGACGCGGTACTCCTGGTCGACCGCGCGCCGTTGCTCACCGAACCACCATCCCAGCACCGAGGTGGCGGTCAGCACGGTGACCACGACTGCTGACTTGCCGCAATGCCGGGAGAGGGGGCGCATCGAACACCGACGACGGCCGCGCCCTCGCGTCACCGTCGATCGAGTTCAGGGTCGACGTTTGCTCTGCTCGACGCGCCTCGGGATATGGTCGGGACGTGGCAATCGAGCGCATCGCAGTCGGGGTTGACGGTTCGGACGGTTCGCAGCACGCCCTGAGCTGGGCGGCCGACTTGGCGAAGTCGCTCGACGCGCAGATCGTTGCGATCCACATCGTGCCCGACAGCTGGCTGCTCGAGCTCAATGCCTTCCAGCTGAAGACCGACGACCTCGTGGGCGAGCGACGGGCCAAGCTCTTCGGCGAGTGGACCGATGTGCTGCGGAAGCAGGGCGTCGGCCATTCCATCAAGCTCGCGCAGGGAAATCCGACGACCGAGCTGCTTCGGATCGCGCTGCAGCACCATGCTGATCTCGTCGTCGTCGGGGGAGCCCGCCACCACGGACCGCGGCGTGACTCATTGCTCGGCCACACCGCGCACCGCATCGCGAATCATTCATCGATGCCCGTGGTGGTCATACCCGTGCCCGTGGACGGCACCGAGGACTGGGTGCCCATCCCCGGATAGCTCCGGATGGCGTAGGCTTCGTGAGCGGCACCCCGTGCCGCACTCGGTGCTCCGGACCCTGGCGCCCTCCATGAAGGATTCGCCGGATGCAACGGATCGCGTCGAGTGATGACCAGGACCGCCACCGGATCGTCGTCGACGGCGAGATAGACCTGGCGACGACACCATTCCTCGACGTCCGCTTCGCTCGCGTGTCCAGCGATGTCGACGTGGACTGCTCGGGCATGACGTTCATCGACGTGGTCGGATTCGCTTCCTTGACTCGGGCTACTTGAGGGCCGCCGGGCACGGGTACCAGTTCGATGTGTTCGGGCTGAGCGACTTCGCGGTCCGCGTCGGGACCGTGCTCCGCGTTCCCTTCCTGCGGCGACCCTCCGGTGCAGCTGCCTGACCGAGTCTGATCGGGCCGGAGATTGGCCCGGTTCCGCGAGGGGGTCCCGGTAACGTGGCCGGGCCATGTCGCGACGCACCCGGTGGATACTCCTCGCCCTGATCGTCGCGATCGTGGCGGGGGCAGTCGCCCTGGTGGTTGCCGAACGGCCCAAGCTCGACGACGCACGCAACAAGGTCGACGCCCGCTGGAAGCCGCTGCGGGCCCCCGACCAGCTCGTGCGCCGCTACCAGTCCCTCGAGGGCGCGCTCAGCGCGTTCGACGCCGCCGGCGGGAGCGACCGGGCGGTGTCGAAGGACCTCCACGCCGCCCTCGACGAGTGGCAGCGCGCCCTACGCGACGGCGGCGCCGGCCGCCAGGCCACGGTCGCCAACCAGCTCGAGGCGCAGGCCTCGCGACTCCTGGCCAACGTCGCGGGCTCCGAGCGGTTCAAGCTCGATCCCGCGGTGACGTCCGCGCTCAGCACCTTCGCCAACATCAAGCCCGCGCCCGCCTTCGTCACCGCCTACAACGACGCGGTGCGGGCCTACGAGGACGAACGTGCGGGTGGTCTCCAGCAGCCCGTCGCCCGCGTGCTCGGCTACGACGCCCGGCCGGTGTTCGTCCTCGCCGCCTTCTGACCGGCCGAGTTCGACCACCGGTCTTCTCATTGGCCGGCCCCGGTACGACGTCGTTGTCGCCCGTGGGCCGGACAGGGTGCGGCGCTCCGCTCGCTAGAGGAGCTGCCGGGTCGAGGGCGTGATCGGCGCGGGGAGCAGCGTCTCCCCCATCAGCCAGGTGTCGACCCCGGCGGCGCAGGAGCGTCCCTCGGCGATCGCCCAGACGATGAGGCTCTGGCCCCGGCCCATGTCGCCGCACGCGAACACGCCGGGCACGTCGGTCATGAACGACGGGTCGCGCACCACGTTGCCGCGGCCGTCGAGCTCGACGCCGAGCTGCTCGAGCAGTCCCTCGCGCTCGGGGCCGAGGAAGCCCATGGCGAGCAGGACGAGCTCGCACGGCAGCTCGAAGTCGGAGCCCTCGATCTTCTCGAACTTGCCGTCGATCATCTCGACCTCGTGCGCGCGCAGCGCCCGCACGTTGCCGTCGTCGTCGGCGAGGAAGCATTCGGTGTTGACGCTGTAGACGCGTTCGCCGCCCTCTTCGTGCGCCGACGACACCCGGAAGATGTTCGACCACGTCGGCCACGGGTTGGTGGGCGCACGTGAGTCGGGCGGCCTCGGCAGGATCTCGAACTGGTGGATCGACGCCGCGCCCTGGCGGTGCGACGTGCCCAGGCAGTCGGCCCCGGTGTCGCCGCCCCCGATGATCACGACGTTCTTGCCTGCCGCGGTGATGGGCGGCTCGTCGAGGTCGCCCTGTTGCACCCGGTTGCCCCAGGGCAGGAACTCCATCGCCTGGTGGATCCCGCCATACTCGCGTCCCGGGATCGGCAGGTCGCGCCACGCGGTGGCACCCCCCGACAGCACGATGGCGTCGAACTCCTTGCGCAGCTGCTCGACGCTCACGTCGACCCCGACGTTGACGTTCACCCGGAACTCGGTGCCCTCGGCCTCCATCTGCGCGAGCCGACGGTCGAGGTGACGCTTCTCCATCTTGAACTCGGGGATGCCGTAGCGCAGGAGGCCGCCGATGCGATCGGCTCGTTCGAACACCACGACCGAGTGACCGGCGCGCGTCAGCTGCTGCGCGGCCGCGAGCCCGGCGGGACCGGAGCCGACCACCGCGACCTTGCGACCGGTGCGCACGGTCGGCACCACGGGCGCGATCCATCCCTCGTCCCACGCCCGCTCGACGATCTCGACCTCGACCTGCTTGATGGTGACCGGATCGGCGCTGATGCCGAGCACGCACGCCGCCTCACACGGCGCCGGACACAGCCGGCCGGTGAACTCGGGGAAGTTGTTGGTGGCGTGCAGCCGCTCGATGGCGTCGCGCCAGTGGTCGCGGTAGACGAGGTCGTTCCAATCGGGGATGAGGTTCCCGAGTGGGCACCCGTTGTTGCAGAACGGGATGCCGCAGTCCATGCAACGACCGGCCTGGAGTGCCAGCTTGTCGGCCGGGAACGGCTCGTAGACCTCTTTCCAGTCGCGGAGACGCACCGGCACCGGGCGACGGGTCGGCGTCTCGCGATCCCATTTCAGGAATCCGGTCGTCTCACCCATGCGCGGATTCCATCACCTTGACGTCGGTCTCCTCCTGCGACAGCCCGAGGCGCTCCGCCTCGCGCACCACCGACAGCACGCGGCGGTAGTCCTTCGGCATCACCTTGCAGAACGCCTCGACTTCGCTCTCCCACGAGTCGAGCAGGCGCTCGGCGACCTTCGAACCCGTCGCTTCGCGGTGGGCCTCGACCGTCGCCCGCAGCCACTCGCGGTCGGCGTCTTCGAGGGGCTCCAGCTCGACCAGCTCGTAGTTGACCAGCGCGGGGAACGCGTCGGTGGGGTCGTGCACGAACGCGATGCCGCCCGACATGCCGGCGCCGAAGTTGCGCCCGGTCGCGCCGAGCACCACGACGCGCCCGCCGGTCATGTACTCGCACCCGTGGTCGCCCACGCCTTCGACCACCGCGGTGGCACCGGAGTTGCGCACGCAGAAGCGCTCCCCTACCACGCCGCGGAAGTAGGCCTCGCCGCCGGTCGCCCCGTAGAGCGCGACGTTGCCGGCGATGATGTTCTCCTCCGCCGCGAACTGCGCCTCGCGGTCGGGGAAGCAGGCGATCTTCCCGCCCGACAGCCCTTTGCCCGCGTAGTCGTTGGCGTCGCCCTCGAGTCGCAGCGTGATGCCCTTCGGCACGAACGCGCCGAAGCTCTGGCCGGCGGACCCGCGCAGGTGCACCGTGATGGTGTCGTCGGGTAGGCCCTCACCGCCGTACTTCCGCGTCAACGTGGAGCCGAGCATGGTGCCGACGGTGCGGTTGACGTTGCGCACCGGCACCTCGATCTCGACCCGCTCGCCGCGCTCGAGCGCGGGCGCCGCGGCCGCGATCAGCTCCTGGTCGAGCGCCTGGTCGAGGCCGTGGTCCTGCGCCTTCGTGCAGAGGAGGTCCTGGCCGTCGTAGGGGTTCTCGGCGACGGTGAGGATGGGCGTGAGGTCGAGGCCGTGCGCCTTCCAGTGATCGACCGCGGCGCGCGTGTCGAGCACCTCGGCGTGGCCGACCGCCTCCGCGATCGAGCGGAAGCCCAGCGCGGCGAGGTACTCGCGCACCTCCTCGGCGATGAACTCGAAGAAGTTGACGACGAACTCGGGCTTGCCGGTGAAGCGCTTGCGCAGCTCCGGGTTCTGGGTTGCGATCCCGACCGGGCAGGTGTCGAGGTGGCAGACGCGCATCATCACGCACCCGCTCACGACGAGCGGCGCGGTGGCGAAGCCGAACTCCTCGGCGCCGAGCAGCGCCGCGATGACGACGTCGCGACCGGTCTTCAGCTGGCCGTCGCACTGCACGACGATGCGGTCGCGCAGTCCGTTGCGCACGAGGGTCTGCTGGGTCTCGGCGATGCCGAGCTCCCAGGGCGCGCCCGCGTGCTTGAGCGACGTGAGCGGCGCCGCGCCGGTGCCGCCGTCGTGCCCGGAGATGAGGACGACGTCGGAGTGCGCCTTGGCGACCCCCGCGGCCACGGTGCCGACGCCGACCTGCGCGACGAGCTTCACGTGCACGCGTGCGGCGGGGTTGCCGTTCTTGAGGTCGTGGATGAGCTGCTTGATGTCTTCGATGGAGTAGATGTCGTGGTGCGGCGGCGGGCTGATGAGCCCCACGCCGGGCGTGGAGTGCCGGGTCTTGGCGATCCACGGGTAGACCTTGGCCCCGGGCAGCTGGCCGCCCTCGCCCGGCTTCGCACCCTGGGCCATCTTGATCTGCAGATCGTCGGCGTTCACCAAGTACTCCGACGTGACGCCGAAGCGGCCCGACGCGACCTGCTTGATGGCCGAGCGCCGGAGGTCGCCGTTGGGGTCGGGGGTGAAGCGGTCGGCGTCTTCCCCACCCTCACCGGTGTTCGACTTGCCGCCGATGCGGTTCATCGCGATGGCGAGGTTCTCGTGCGCCTCCTTGGAGATGGAGCCGTACGACATCGCGCCGGTCGCGAACCGCTTGACGATGTCGCTGATCGACTCGACCTCGTCGATGGGCACGGGCGGCCGCACGCCTTCCCGCAGCTCGAACAGGCCGCGCAGCGTCGCGAGCTTCGTGGACTGCGAGTCGACGAGGGTCGTGTACTCCTTGTAGACGTCGTAGCGCTTGGCCCGGGTCGCGTGCTGCAGCTTGAACACGGTCTCCGGGTTGAAGAGGTGGTACTCGCCCTCGCGCCGCCACTGGTACTCGCCGCCGAGATCGAGGTCGCGGTGCGCGCGTTCGTCGGGCCGTTCGGCATAGGCGATGGCGTGGCGCTTCGCCACCTCGGCCGCGATCTCGTCGAGACCGATGCCGCCGAGTGCGCGACACCGTGCCGGTGAAGTACTCGTCGACGAGCTCCTGGCTCAGGCCGATCGCCTCGAACACCTGCGCGCCGCAGTAGGACGCCACGGTGGAGATGCCCATCTTCGACATCACCTTGAGCACGCCCTTGCCGGCGGCCTTGATGTAGTTCTTGATCGCGACCTTCGGGTCGACACCGGCGAGCCCGTTGAGCTCGCTGGTGATGAGGTCTTCGATCGACTCGAACGCGAGGTAGGGGTTGATCGCACCGGCGCCGTACCCGACGAGCAGCGCCATGTGGTGCACCTCGCGCGCGTCGCCCGCCTCGACCACCAGGCCCACCTGCGTACGGGTCTTCTCCCGGATCAGGTGGTGGTGCACTGCGGACGTGAGCAGCAACGACGGGATGGGCGCCGACTCCGCGTTCGAGTCGCGGTCGGTGAGCACGAGGATGCGCTTGCCCTCGGCGATCGCCTGCGAAGCTTCGGCGCGCACGCGGTCGAGCGCCTCGCGCAGCGCGCGGCCGCCGCCGGAGACCTGGTAGAGACCGGAGATCACCGCCGCCGCGAACTCGGGACGGTCGCCGTCGCGGTCGATGTGGATGAGCTTGGCCAGCTCGTCGTTGTCGATGACGGGGAACGGCAGCTCCACCTGCACGCACGACTGCGGGCCGGGTTCGAGCAGGTTGCCCTCGGCGCCGATGGTGGCCGACAGCGAGGTGACGAGCTCCTCGCGGATGGCGTCGAGTGGCGGGTTCGTGACCTGGGCGAACATCTGCGCGAAGTAGTCGAACAGCATGCGCGACCGGTCGGACAGCACCGCGATCGGGGTGTCGGTACCCATCGAGCCGATCGCCTCGCCGCCGGTCCGCGCCATCGGCGCCACGAGCAGCTTGAGCTCCTCGTGCGTGTAGCCGAACGTCTCCTGCCGTCGCAGCACCGACTCGTGGCTGGGCACGACGTGCACGCGGTCGGGCAGCGCGTGGAGGTGGACGAGGCCCTGGTCGAGCCACTCGCCGTACGGCTGCGCGCTCGCCAGCTCGTGCTTGATCTCGTGGTCGCCGACGATGCGGCCCTTGGCGGTGTCGACGAGGAACATGCGCCCCGGCTGCAGTCGACCCTTCGACACCACGCGCGCGGGGTCGACGTCGACGACGCCGGACTCGCTCGCCATGATCACGCGGTCGTCGTCGGTGACCCAGTAGCGGCTCGGGCGCAGGCCGTTGCGGTCGAGCACCGCGCCCACGACGGTGCCGTCGGTGAACGTGATCGACGCGGGACCGTCCCACGGCTCCATGAGCGACGCGTGGTAGCGGTAGAACGCGCGCTCGTCGGAAGGCATGGTCGCGTGGTTCTCCCACGCACCCGGGATCATCATGAGTGCGGCGTGCCAGATCGGGCGCCCGGCGAGGTGCAGCAGCTCGAGGCACTCGTCGAAGCTCGCGGTGTCGGACGCGCCCGGTGTGACGATCGGGAACGCGCGCTCGAGGCGCGGGATCAGCGGCGTGGCCATCAGCGCCTCGCGGGCGCGCATCCAGTTGCGGTTGCCCTGCACCGTGTTGATCTCGCCGTTGTGCGCGAGGTACCGGTACGGGTGCGCGAGCGGCCACGACGGGAAGGTGTTGGTCGAGAACCGGCTGTGCACGAGGGCGAGCGCGGACTCGACGCGCTCGTCGGCGAGGTCGGGGAAGAACTCGGCCAGCTGGGGCGTGGTGAGCATGCCCTTGTAGACGAGGGTGCGGCTCGACAACGACGGGAAGTACACCTCTTCCCCGTCGACACCCGCGAGCTCGTGCTCACAGCGCTTGCGCACCACGAACAGCAAGCGGTCGAGCTCGATGCCGGTGGCGCCGTCGGGATCGTCGACGAAGAGCTGCCGGAAGCTCGGCACCACGCTCAGCGCGGTGGGGCCGATCATCGAGGTGTCGACCGGGGTCTCGCGCCAGCCGACCACGCGGAGACCTTCGTCCTCCACGATGGCGTTGATGCGGGCCATCGTCTTCCCGGCCGCTTCGGCGTCGAGCGGCAGGAACGCCAGGCCGACGCCGTAGGCGCCCGCGGGCGGGAGCGGGAAGGCGACCACGGACCGCAGGAACCGGTCGGGCACCTGCAGCAGGATCCCCGCGCCGTCGCCGGTGTTGACCTCGGCGCCCGACGCGCCCCGGTGGTCGAGGTTGCAGAGGGCGTCGAGCGCGTCGGTGACGATCGAGCGGCTGGCGACGCCCTTGATGTGACAGATGAACGAAACCCCACAGGCGTCGTGCTCGAAGCGCGGGTCGTAGAGCCCGAACGCTTCGGGCACCGCGCTGAACGGCCCGCCACGCCCAGTCGGCGCAGCGTTCAAATGATCGGGCTTCGTCATCTCACATCCACGCAGACGCGCTGAAACGGTGGACGCAGAGGGACGACGTTGGCCCTTGCTGCGGAAGGGACAGATTAGCCGGTGACCTGCAACGTCAGCCACAACATCACCGTCGAGAGGAGCAGGGCCGCGGGGGTCGCGATCACCGCGAACCGGAAGAACTCCCTCCGGCTCGGCTCCACCCCCGCCGCCCGGACCGCGCGGCGCCACAACAGGGTCGCCAGCGATCCCGTGTACGTGAGGTTCGGACCGACGTTGACCCCGAGCAGCATGGCGAGCAGTTGGCCGGTGGAGCCCGCCGGCATCACCGACGAGAGGACCAGCGTGGCCGGCACGTTGTTCACCAGGTTGGCCAGCACCGCCGCGAGGCCGGCCATGGCCAGGAGGGCCACCAGCCCGTCGCCCCGGGGCAACAGGTCACGGGCGGCGTCACCCAGGCCGTGGGTCACGGCGGCGTCGACCACCACGGCGAGGGCGAGGACGAACAGGAGGAAGCGGGGCGCCGAGGCCGCGAGCAGTCCGGTCGGACGGGCCCGGCGCCGGGCGATCGCCACGACCCCGACGATCGCCGCCCCACCGATCGCGATCCAGGCCGGTTCGATGCCGGCGGCGGATCCGACGAAGAACGCCACCATCAGCGCGGCCAGGGCGGCGATCACGAACCGGGCGAACCCGTCGAGGTGGACTGCTTCGGCCGTCGCGTCCTCCGGCGTGCTCTCGCCGTCCGCGCGCACCGCGGTGCCGACCACCACCGACGCCGCCGCGAGGGTCGGGAGCGCCATGCGGACCGCGAAGCCGCCGAAGGTGAGGCCGGTGGCCGAGAACACGAGCAGGTTGGTGAGGTTCGAGACCGGCAGGAGACTCGACGACGCGTTGGCGAGCTGGGTGGTGGCGAGCAGCGACGGCTCCGACTTCGCGTTCCGGGCCCGGACCAGTTGCACGACGATCGGCGTGAACAGCACCGCGGTGGCGTCGAGGCTCATCAGCACGGTCACGAGCACCGCCACCGCCGACACCACGAGCACCAGACGGCGCGAGGTGTTGGCGCGCCGGCCCATCGCGGCACCCGCGGCCGCGAAGAGCCCCGCGTCACGCGCCACCTCCGCCAGCACGAACACCGCAGCGAGGAACGCGAGGGTGGGGGCGAGCCGATCGAGGGTGTCCCCCACCGCATCGAGCCCGACGAGCCCGGTAGCGACGACCACCACCGCGGCGGGGCCGGCGACCGACAGGTCGGGCACGCGTCCCCACGCCACCAACGCGAGCACCGCGCCGAGCACGATCAGGCTCCCCGCGGTCCCCACGGGAGGGCACTACCCCTTCGTCGCCCGCTCGAAAGGCGTGTGCGCTAGACACACGGGATGGCCGGGAACGCGCAGGAGCTGGTCGCGGTCCTCGGCGGTGGTCAGCTCGGCCGCATGCTCGGCCTCGCCGGCATCCCGCTCGGCCTCCGGTTCCGCTTCCTCGATCCGACGGCGGGCGCGCCCGCGGCCTCGGTCGGGGAGCTGGTGGTGGGCGCGCTCGGCGACGAGATCGCGCTCGCGGCGGCGGCGCGCGAGGCGACCGTCGTCACCTACGAGTGGGAGGGCGTGCCCGCCGACGCCGCCCGCTTCCTTGCCGGCGGGGTTCCCGTGCGCCCGGGACCGCGTTCGCTCGAGGTGTCCCAGGACCGGCTCACCGAGAAGGAGACCTTCCGGCGGCTCGGCGTCGGCACGCCCGCGTTCGCCGCGGTCGACGACCGGGCCGCGCTCGACCGTGCGATGGCCGACGTCGGCGGGCTGCCCGCGGTGCTCAAGACCCGGCGGGGCGGCTACGACGGCAAGGGCCAGCGTGTGCTGCGCGACGCGTCGGACGTCGACGGCGCGTGGGCCGAGTTGGGCGGCGTTCCGCTGCTCCTCGAGGCGCTGGTGCCCTTCGACCGCGAGCTGTCGGTGCTCGCCGTCCGCGGGCTCGACGGCGAGGTCGCCTGCTGGCCGCTGGTCGAGAACCGGCACGAGGGCGGGATCCTCCGGCTGAGCCGGGCCCCGGCACCGGGCGTCGACGCCGCGCTCCAGACGCGCGGCGAGCAGCTCGCCGCTCGCCTGCTCGACGACCTCGACCACGTCGGTGTGCTCGCGGTGGAGCTCTTCGACGTCGGGGGTGAGCTCCTGGCGAACGAGATCGCGCCGCGCGTGCACAACTCGGGCCACTGGACGATCGAGGGCGCCGAGACCAGCCAGTTCGAGAACCACCTCCGCGCCATCCTCGGCCTGCCGCTCGGCGCCACCGTGCCGCTCGGATCGAGCGCGATGCTCAACTGCATCGGCGAGATGCCCGCGCGCGCCGCGGTGCTCTCCGTTCCCGGCGCGCATCTTCATGATTACGGCAAGTCGCCGCGTCCCGGTCGCAAGCTCGGACACGTGACCGTCACCGCCGGGGACGACGACGAGCTCACCGCGCGTCTCGTCGCGCTCGGGCAGCGGCTCACCCCCGCTGTCTGACCGCGCCCGACGCGAGAAGCTTCCCGACCTCGTCCTCGCTGAAGCCGAACGACGCGAGCACCTGCTCGGTGTCGGCGCCCGGGAGCGGCGCCGGACCCTGGATCGCCGCGTCCGTGCGCGAGAAGCGCGGAGCCGGGACAGGTTGGTCCATGCCGTCGTGCTCCACGATCGCGCCGCGTGCCACGAGGTGCGGGTGGTCCTTCGCCTCGCTCATCGGGAGCACCGGCGCGAAGCACACGTCGGTGCCCTCGAGCAGCGCGGTCCACTCGGCCCGGGTCTTGCTCTTGAAGATCGCCGTGAGTCGCTCACGGAGCTTCGGCCAGCCGGCACGGTCCATCTGCGGAGGCAGGTCGTCGTGCTGCGACGCCGGTCAGCTCGAGCAGCTGCGCGTAGAACTGCGGCTCGATGGATCCGATCGACACCCACTTGCCGTCGGCGGTCTCGTACGCGTCGTAGTAGGGCGAACCGGAGTCGAGCAGGTTCGTCCCGCGCTCCTCGCTGAACAGCCCCATGCCGCGCATGCCCCACATGGGTCCCATCAGGTACGTGGCGCCGTCGACCATCGTGGCGTCGACGACCTGACCATCACCGGAGCCGCGCGCTTCGAAGAGCGCGCACACCACGCCGAAGGCGAGGAACATGGCACCGCCGCCGTAATCGCCCATCATGTTGAGCGGCGGGGTGGGCGGTGCACCGACACGACCGAAGTGCGCGAGCGCGCCGGCGAGCGAGATGTAGTTGATGTCGTGCCCGGCCGCGTGGGCCAGCGGGCCGTCCTGTCCCCATCCGGTCATGCGCCCGTACACGAGGCGCGGGTTGCGCGCCCGGCAGTCGTCGGGGCCGAGCCCGAGGCGTTCGGTGACCCCGGGCCGGAAGCCCTCGATGAGCGCGTCCGCCTGCTCGACCAGCCGCAGCACCGTCTCCACGCCGTCGGGGTTCTTCAGATCGACCGCGACGTCGCGCCGCCCGCGCGCGTCGAACATGAAGCCGCTCGGTCGCGTCGCCGTGTCGACGAGCTCCACCCGCTCCACCCGCACGACGTCCGCGCCCATGTCGGACAGCAACGTGCCCGCGAACGGCCCCGGCCCGATTCCCGCGAGCTCGATGACCTTCACCCCGTGCAGTGGTCCCACGCGCTTCCCTCACTCGACGACGGCGACATGACGATGGCGATGGCGATGGCGATGGCTCCCGCACAATGCCACCTGCGCGTGCCCGCCACTGCCTACCGAGTTGTAGGTAGCCGGGATCCTCAGGCTGCGGTCGGCCCGGCCCGGGATCGTGGTCGGGCGCGAGGGTTGTCGGCGCGGAGGAATGTGAGCCCGTCGGGTTGGTTGGGGTTGCCGACGAGCGCCCAGCGTCCGGTCGGCACCAGCAGCGCGTGGTGGGTGCGACACACCGCGGCGAGGTTGGCGATGTCGTCGGTCCCGCCCCAGGAACGTGGTTGGAGGTGGTGCACGTCGAGACCGTGGCGCAGCTCACAGCCCGGCATCCGACAATGCGCGTCGCGCAGCAGCACCGCCCGGGTGATCTTCGGTGACAGTGCCGTCGTCTGGCGTCCGACCGCGATCCGCACGCCGCGGTCGTCGACCAGCACCGGCTCGACCCGCGCGTTCGCCCGCAGCGCCTCGACCACCGCATCCGCGAGCGGGATCCCCGCGACCTCCGCGGGACCCGACGGCGGGACCTGGACCACCAACAACGGCTTCGGGGCAGCCGCCGCCGGTTCGGTGGTCTCGAACAGGTCGCTCAACTCACCGAGCGCGTCAGCCGCCCGATGCTCCGGCGTGTCCCACCGCTGGCCGCGCGCCGGGCGCATGCGGTTGGTCATGCGTTGGATCATCGCTTCGAACTTCGCGCCCATCACGTCGGGCAACTGGCCCCGCAGGTGCAACATGCCAGCGGGCTTGTCCCACCACATCCGCAGGCCGCGGGCATCCCGGCGCGCCCGCGCGTCTTCCACCGACGGCGTCGCCTTCGTACGCGCCAGGCGAGCCAGATCCGCCGGCGCCACGTTCGGTGCCCGCGCCGCCCACTCCGCATCCGACTCCTCATCCGCCAGTCGGACCACCGACCCGAGCTGCTCGTCGCTCAACTCGCCCGCGTGCGCCGCCGCCGCGACATGCGGCAACGACTCCAACGCCCGCGCGGTCTCCACCTTCTCCCGCACCGTCCGCGCCGACTCGCCGTCGGCACCCACCGTCGTGTCGATGCGACCCCGCTCATCGAGGACACGCATGATCGTGAGCTCTTCCGTTTCGAGCCGACGACGCTCCCGAACCACCTCGCGGCGACGCGTTTCCAACCGCTCCGTCGGCCACGACCGCAACTCGTCGAGATGATCGGCCACGTCGAACATGCACCGATCAAACCATGCGGGTACGACACTGAACGCCCGGATTCAGCGGATATCGCCACGGAATTCCGACACGCATCGCGCCCCGCTGCTAGGCACGGCCGGAGCCGACCAGGAGATCGCGCCACGGGTCATCGGTCGCAGCGAGACCGCGCCAGGCAAAGGTCCACATGGGCCAGGGCCGCGTGTGCTCGCACAGTCGATGGCAGAGATCCGCCGGCGGCCGGAACGGCACCCCGAGCCCCTCGCAGACGTCGTGCGCGTGCAGGATCAGCTCGATCGCGGCGCGTGGAACGAAATCCACCGGGGCACCGACGAGCAGCTCGGGCCGTCGGAAGATGACGGCGCGAACGTCGGGCTCGGCGTCGGTGACGACGGCGCGCACCATCGTCGTCGCGATCCGCAACGACTCCACCAACCGATCCGGAGTCGCGTCCGGCCCGAGGCTGAGGTCGAGCCCGGCGACGGGATACCCGTCGACCTTCCTCGACGCGAGGAAGTAGGCGGGCGCGTAGACGCAGTCGACTGCGTGGTCAGCGGTCTCCAGGCACGACCACTCGAGGACGCCCGCCGGCGCCGACCAGTCGCGCCCGGCCGCTGCGGTCCAGGTCGTGGCGACGAGGTCGCCGAGCGCGTCGAGGTCGTCGGTGGTGAAGCGTTCCGTCCCCGAGCGCAGTTGCGCAACTTCCCTCACGAGTGAGCATCATGCCGCCCCGAGCCGCCAGCAGCTACCAGGAGCCGGCGGCTACCAGGAGCCGCCGCCTCCACCGCCGCCGCCACCGCCGGAGAACCCGCCCCCGCTGAACCCGCTCGAGCCACTCGACGCGGGCGACGAGGTGAGCGTGCCCGCGCTCGTGACCGCGAAGCCGTCGATCGCGCTCGAGAACACCGCGTAGTTGAACGCGTGCTGCGACACGTACCAGGACGACGTGTCGGGCGGCTCGTCACCGAGATCGGCGAACGCCTTGGCCCACTTCTCGGTCGCGCCGAACACCACGGCGTACGGCAGGTACTCGGAGAAGATGTTCTTGCGCTCGGCGAACTCGGCCCGATGCTTCTCCGACTCGTCGATGAATCGCTTGAACCCGAGCGTGTGGCGCAACGTCGCGTACCCCTTGGCGGAGCGCTTCGGCATCCAGCGCGCCGCGATCAGCAACACGATGCCGGCGATGATCACCGGGACGCCGAGCAGGGCGGCGTGCGTCTCCGCCGCCAGCAGGATGGTGAGCGCGATCCCGCCGCCCAGCACCAGGATCCCGAGCAGTCCGTAGAGCACCTTCACCGTGCCCGGCTTGCGCGAGAACCAGCCCTTCGACATCGCGTCGTCCATGAGCTGCTCGCGCACCTTGCCCATGCGCTCGGCGAACGTGTTCTTGAGATCCGAGAGCTTCACGACGTCGCCGTCCTTGAAGAGGCCGTCGTAGAGAGTGCGCTCGTAGCGCTTCAGCTCGCCTTCCTTCGGCAACTTGGTGAGCGTCCAGTCGTGCTTGAACTGGTACCACTCCTTGTCGACCTCTTCGATCTTCAGGTAGCCGCGCACGGCGAGATCGATGATGGTCGAGGTGACGTCGAGCGTGCCGGCCTCGAAGTCGATGAGCGTGCCCAGCTCACCGGGACGCAGGTCGTCGGGCGGCACGAACTCGACCGGGGTCTCGGCCTCCCGCAGTGGCGCGCTGACCTCCGGACCGCCGTCCTTCCCGTACGCCGCGTCGACCGCGGACCCCGCGTACCGGCGGTCGCGCCCAAACTTCCACACCAGGAAGATCACGACGCCCACCAGGAGCGCCAGCATCGCCCCTGCGATCCCGCCGGTGTTCGGGGTCACCCGGAACGCCGACGTGACGCTGAACCGCTCCTCGAGGATGGGCGTGGGCGACGGCACGATCGCGCCCTTCGGGATCGCGATCACGAAAGTCATGCTCTCGTAGGGGTTCAACGACGCCTTGGAGAACTCCGCGTCGGCACCGTTGCTCGCCGCGGTATCGCACGCCAACGTGGCACCGTAGGCACCCGTGAAGCATGCGACCTGCGTGATGTCTGCCGGTGCGTGCACCACCGCGGTCGCCTGGCTGATCGGCACCGACCAGTCGTTGCCCACCACGTTCCAGTACAACTCGTCGTGATCCGCGAACGCGTTCGGCTGGCCGCGCATCCGGTAGACGATGTCGTAGGTGTGCTCGCCGGTGACGGTCTCGTCGGGGTCGCCGATCTTGATGCGTTCGTTGTCGCCGTCTTCCTCGACCGTGTACTGGTCGGGCGTCCCCTCCGACCCGGTCACCGAGACGACGTCGAGCGGGTAGACGCGGTCGTACCCGTCCTTCGGCGACACGCTGGTCCGCACCGGGATGACGCGGAAGATGCCGTGATGCGGCACGACGCCGAAGTCGTACACGATCGTCTCGCGCACCTCGATGGTGCCGTCGGTCTCGATGGTCACCTCGGACCGGTAGTTGACGATCCGTTCGGAGATTCCGGCCGCGGCCGGTCCGGCGACCACGATCGACGCGAGGAGCGCGACCGCGATCGCGCACAGCAGAGCGGCCGCCCGACGCACGCGCATCAGCGGGCGAGGCTACCGGCGATGGTGGGTGCCGTCGCGTAGCCTCCCCGCATGCCCATCCGGGTCGTGGTCGCCGAAGACAACTACCTCGTGCGCGAGGCCGTCACGCGCCTGCTCGAATCCGACCCCGACATCGAGGTCGCCGGCGTCTGCGAGGACTTCGACGGGCTCATCGCCACCGTCGAGTCGGAGCACCCCGACGTCGTGCTCACCGACATCCGCATGCCCCCCACGGGCACCGACGAAGGCGTGCGCGCCGCCGCGCAGCTGCGCCACTCCCACCCCGACCTCGGCGTCGTCGTGCTCAGCCAGTTCGTCGAGCCGGGCTACGCGCTGGAGCTCCTCGACGGCGGCTCGGAACGGCGCGCCTACCTCCTCAAGGAGCGCGTCTCCGACGTCGACCAGCTCGTCCGGGCGATCCGGGAGGTCGCGGGTGGCGGGTCGGTGATCGATCCCAAGGTGGTCGAGGCCCTGGTCGACGCCCGTTCGCGCCGGGCCGACTCCCCGCTCCAGTTCCTCACCCCCCGGGAGAGCGAGGTGCTGGCCGAGATGGCCCAGGGGCGCAACAACGCCTCGGTGGCCGCCACGCTCGGCCTCTCCGAGCGGGCGGTGGAGAAGCACATCAACTCGGTCTTCTCGAAGCTGGGCCTCTCCGCCGAGACCGACGTCCACCGGCGGGTGAAGGCCGTGCTGCTGTACCTGGCCGACCGGTGAACGCCCGATGACGGCCGCCGACGGCCGTCGAGTGAAGTCACCCCTCCCGGCGCGGGTGGTGTCCGCACCCTGCCGACTCCCCGCCCACGGTGGGACAATGGATCCATGCCCGGCCCCGTCCCCGTCCTGATCGTCGACGATCAAGCTCCCTTCCGACGGGCGGCGCGGGCGGTCGTGACGGCGACGCCCGGGTTCGAGGTGGTCGGCGAGGCCGAGAGCGGCGAGGAGGCGGTCGAGCTGGCCGACTCCCTGGCCCCGGGGCTCGTGCTCATGGACATCAACCTCCCCGGCATCAACGGCATCGAGGCGACCCGCCGCATCACCGCCGCCCACCCCGAGGCCGTCGTGATGCTCCTCTCCACCTACCAGGTGGGTGATCTCCCCTCCGACGCCGATTCGTCCGGCGCCGTGCAGTACGTGCACAAGGAGGAGTTCGGCCCCGCGATCGTGCGCGAGGTGTGGGATCGCTTCGGCCATTCGCCGGATCGGTCCGCCGCCGGATAACACTCCCGGATGCGCGCCGTCTGGCTCCGAACCCGAGCCGACCTGCGCCGCCACCTTCCCGCCTGGCTCACGCTGGCACTGGTCGTCGGCATCGCCAGCGGTGCGGCGATCGCGGTCGCGGCCGCGGCCCGCCGCACCGACACCGCCTACGAGCGCTTCCTCGCCACCCACTCGCCGAGCGACGTCAGCGTCACCGAGAGCAAGGACTTCCTGACCCGCGACCTCGATCTCGACGCGGTCGCCGCGCTGCCCGAGGTCGAGCGCAGCACGCGCGCGAGCCTCCTCTTCTTCCTCGGCCGGACCGAGCACGGGCGGTCGCTCACCACCGACGACGTCATCCCCCTCGCCGGCCCTCCGGGTGCCCTGGGCGTGAGCCTCGACCGCTGGAAGGTGCTCGAGGGGCGCCGGTACGACCCCACCAAGATCGACGAGGCGGTCCTCGACTACGAGGCCGCGCACGACCTCGGTCTGCACGTCGGCGACACGCTCACGATGAGGTTCATCCGCCGGGCGGTGTTCAACCGCGAGCTCGTCAACTATCTCGCCGGGCTCCCCGACCGCGTGGCCGGCACCGGCGACGAGGGCGCGATCGACCAGCTCCCGTTCGACGACGAGCCCGTGTTCACGTTCCGCATCGTCGGCATCGCCACCGACCCAGTCACGTTCCCGCCCGTACCCGGACAGTTCCGCCCGTTCCTGCGGCTGACGCCGGCGTTCTACGAGCGCGAGGTGGCAGAGCTGACCCACGCCGACCTCCTCTTCGCCCAGCTCAACGACGTCACCAGCCTCGACGACTTCCGAGCCGACGTCGCCGCGCCTCAGCGGCGGCGCGCCGGTCTTCTACGGCGTGACCCAGGAGGACCACGCCGCGAACGTGAACCGCACGCTGCACCTCGCCGCGGTGGTGCTCTGGCTGCTCGCCGGCCTCATCGCGTTCGCCACGCTGATGATCGCGATCCAGGCGCTCTCCCGGCAGGCGTTCGTGGAATCGATCGACCACCCGGTGCTGCGTGCGCTCGGCATGACGCGCGGCGACCGCTTCCGCACCGGCCTCGTGCGCACCGGGTCGATCGCCGGAGTGGCGACGATCGTCGCGCTCGCGGTGGCCATCGCGCTCTCGCCGCTCTGGCCGATCGGCCTGGCGCGGGTCGCCGAGCCGTCGCCCGGGCTGGAGGTGAACCTCGCGGTCCTCGGGGTCGGCGCGCTGGCCGTGTTCCTCGGGGTCCTGGTGGCCGGCGCGGTGTCGACGTGGCGCTGGACCCGTACCGCGACCCGCCGACGGCGGCACGGCGCAACGCGGTTGCCGCGCGCCGCCCGCGTCCTGGGCGAGGCGAGGTCGCCGCTCCCGCTGACCATCGGCGCGCGCCAGGCCCTCGACGGCGGCCGCGGCAGCACCGCGGTGCCGCTGCGCACGACCGTGGTGGCGGCGACGATGGCGGTGGCGACCCTCACCACCGCGCTCACCTTCGGCGCCAGCCTGGGCCACCTCCTCGACACGCCGCGCCTCTACGGCTGGTCCTGGGACGCGCAGATCGGTGGCCGCGGGTTCCCCGACCTCGGCGCCCCCATGGCACAGGGACTGGACGCCAACCCCGCCGTGAGCGCGTACGCCACCGGCACGGTCGTCGAGGTCGAGGTCAACGGCGTGCGCGTCGACGCGCTCGCGATGCAGTCGAGCAAGGGCCGGATGCCGCCTGCGCTCCTGGAGGGTCGCGCGCCGGCACGCGACGACGAGATCGTGCTGGGCACCCAGACCCTGCGCGCGGCCGAGGCGTCGGTCGGCGACGAGGTCCGGGTGCGCGTCGGCGACGAGTCGCGGCGCTTCCGGGTCGTCGGCCGTGCCGTGTTCCCTGACGTCGGTGACATCGGCCAGCTCGGCCGTGGTGCGTTCGTCCGTCTCGGTGCGGTCGACGGCGTGGGTGGACGGACGCCGCGCAACACCGCGCTGGTCCGCTTCCGTGACGGGAGCGACCGCTCGGCGGAGGGCGCCTCGCTCGCGCACGCGCTGGCGCCCATCCCGGTCGCGTCGGCCGCGCTCCGCCGCGACCTCGCCAGCTTCGGCCGCGTCGACGGACTGCCGCTCGCGGTCGCGGCGATCCTCGGCCTCATGGCGGGCGCGGTGCTCGTCTACACGTTGCTGGCCGCGATCAGGCGGCGTCGGCGCGATCTCGCGATCCTCAAGACCATCGGCTTCCTCCGACGCGACGTCGCCGTCACCGTGACCGCCCAGGCCGTGACGCTGGGCGCCTTGGCGCTCCTCATCGGGCTGCCCCTCGGGATCGCGGCCGGCCGCGTCGTGTGGCGGGTGTTCGCCGATTCACAGGGCATCCCGCCGGTGCCGACGGTCGGTGTGGGAGCGCTGGTGCTCGTCGGGTTGGCGGTGCTCGTGGCCGCGGTCGTGATCGCGATCGTGCCCGCGGGGCTCGCGGCACGGACATCCCCCGCTCGAGCGCTCCGCACGGAATAGGCGGACGAACCCCGGACCCGTGCGGGGCCGTTCAGTCGTTCAGCGGGAGCCGGCCCCGGATCGCGGTCCCGGCCCCGGGCGCGGATTCGACGCTGATGCTCCCGCCGATCGCGCCGACGCGGTCGCTCATGTTGACGAACCCGTGGCCGTGGTGGGCGCCGGTCGCGAGGTCGAACCCCGCGCCGTCGTCACGCACCTCGAACAGCAGCGCGCCTTCGTCTTCGCGCACGGTGATCATCGCCTGGGCACCCGGGCCCGCGTGCTTCGCCGCGTTCTGCAGTGCCTCGAGGCAGCAGAAGTAGACCGCCGCCTCGACCGCCTGCGGGTACCGCCCGATGCCTTCGGCTTCGACGCCCGTCGGCAGCGCGGCGCGCCCGGCGGCCGCCGACAGCGCCTCGCCCAGCCCGCGGTCCATGAGGAGCGGCGGGTAGATGCCGTGCGCGAGGTTGCGGAGCTCCTGCACCGCCTCCTGCAGGTCCTTGCCGATCTGCTCGAGCATCGTCTGCGCGGTGTCGGGATCGTTCTCGGCGATCTGGCGCACGAGGTTCACGCTCACCGCCAGGGCAACCAGGTGCTGCTGCGCGCCGTCGTGCAGGTCACGCTCGATCCGGCGGCGCTGCGCGTCGCCGGCCTCGACGATGCGCGCACGCGACGCACGGAGCTCGTCGGCCTGGCGACGCACCTCGTCGAGCGACTCCTGGAGGGCCGAGTCGAGCTTCACGTTGTGGAGCGCGAGACCGACCTGGCGCGCGAGCTCGGTGAGGGCCTGGTCGTCGTTCTCGTCGAACGGGTGCGCGCCGTCGGGCCGACGGACCACGATCAGGCCGAGGAGCTCGCCGCTGTTGGTGATGGGTGCGACCCGGAGCACCTCGTCGTCGGTGCGGATGATCGCCGGCAACCAGATGCGCGCCCACGCCACGCCCGACACACCGGCGCGGGCGACGACCGTCTCCTCCTCCGAACCGAGCGCCAGGTGGGACGGTCCGCGGTCGGGCACCGAGACCGCGCGCTCGAGCTGTCCGCCGACGCCCCGGGTCCACACCTCGGCGACGCTCAACGACATGGTCTTCTTCAGCGACTCGGCCAGCTGCAGCAGGAGCTCGTCGAGCGGGAGCGCACGGGTGAGGCGACTGCCGAAGGTGCGGAGCACTTCGTCGGGTGCGTGGCGCTCGCCGTAGACGCGACGGGTGGCGAACTCGTTGAGTCGCTCGCGCACCGGGATCCACAGCAACGCCGCGACCGCGGCGGCGAGCATCGAGAGTCCGAGCAGCGTCTTCTCGTCACCCGTGGGCGAACGACCGAGCCCGAGCACGATGAGGAGGTACGACGCGGCGACCATCGCGGCCAGCCCGGCCATCGTGATGGTGTGGACCAGCAAGCGGTCGATGCGGACGGCGATGCGCTCCGACGCGCCCAGTGCCAGCGCGAGCGGGATCAGCACGGTGGAGCTCACCACGATGGCGCGGAGGGGCTCGGGCCACGACACGAGCTCGTGCAGGACCCACGCGGTCAACGAGATCGCGGCCGCGACCACCACGGCCCACGCCGGCCACTGCAGACGGGCGCGCTCCTGCACGGTCGCCGCGGCGCGGCAACGCGCGACGTAGCCGACCAGTCCGACGACCGCGTCGGCGCTCGCGATGGTCACGACCGGCCAGAGCGCGACGTGGGGACGGTCACCGAGCAGGTAGATCGCGACCACGACACTGGCTGCGTAGCCCGCGCCGACCCAGATCCGACGGGTGCGTGACCGCAAGGAACCGTCCGGGAGGCCGAGCACGAGGTGCAGACCCACGCCCGGAAGGAACGCGACCGCCACGCCGCGGAGCCCACTGCCGAAGTCGCGCACGGTGTCGGTCGCCACGTTGCGCCCGGCCAACGCCGCGCCGAGCAGCACCAGCGCGCCGATCGTCGCCGCCAATGCCATCACCTCGGCCAGTGGCTCGCGCGGTCGGTGCACCGCCACGAACACCGCGGCGAGCGCCCACGACCCGACGACCACCACGCTCAGGACCCGTCCAGGGCCGAGCGGCACGCGGTCGCCGACCAACGCGGCGATGATCGCGACGACCAGCGCGATGACCGCCAACACCACGGATGCAGTGGCGCGCGAGGTCCACGGTGGGCGCTCGCGCATGTCGTCGCGGATGCTCGCGAGCTCCAGAGGTTGGATGTCGTCGAGGCTGGTGGCCACGGTCACTCCGATCGTAGGACGACTGCGGGGCGCGTGCGTGCAGCACGACGGGCAGGCACTGCGGCGATGACGTTCACCGCGACGAGCGCACCCGCGACGAGGAGTGCGATGGCGAGCACGGGCCAGGTCGGTTCGGGCGCGACACCGATCTCGTCGGCGACGCGCCGCCAGAGGAAGCCACCCACGAGCAATCCCAGCGGGATGCCGAGCAGCAGGCCGACGGCGGCCACGGTGCTCGCTTGCCACGCCACGGTGGCACGAAGCTGTCGACGCGTGAACCCGATCGTCTTGAGCACCGCGAGCTCGCGCCCGCGTCGTCGCACGGAGGTCACCAACGCGAGTCCCACGGCAACGAGCGCGACCACGGCGACGAACGCAGCCACCGCCGCCGGCAACCCGCGGATCTGACGGACACGGTCGATCTCGGCCGGGAGCGTCGACGTGATCGGACCACCCAGGACCGCGGCGCGGCGGAGCTGGCGGATCGCCGCCTCGCGGTCGGCGCCCGGCGCGAGCTTCACCACGAGGTTCCAGCCGCCCGACGCGCCGAGACGGTCGAGCGCGACCCTCGTGAACGCGGCGCCGTCGGCCAGCGGTTCGGGATCCGAAACCCCCGACAGCACCGACTGGCCGACGATGCGGAACGTCGCCGTCTTCGCCTCGCCGGCGATCCGGACCCGGTCACCGATCGACCGGTGCGCGGCGGCCAGCGTGTCGGCGCCCAACGCGACCTCGTGGATGTTCCGGGGCGCTCGTCCCTCGACGATCTCGGGTCGCACGCTCCCGGTGATGTCGCCGAAGCCCCAACCGGTCACGCCGCGCCCCGCGATCTCGATGTAGCTGGTGCAGACCGTCGCCACTGCGGAGAACTTCGGGTCGTCCGTGAGGCTGGTGTTGACCGGACCGCAGTCGCGGCCGGGTGGGGCATCGGCGTTGCTGTCGTAGCCGACGAGATCCCATGTCCAGCCGTAGCGCGCCGGCGTGTCGACCAGGTTGCGCAGCCCGGCCGAGAACACCAGCACCGCGACGACGACCAGCACCCCGAACGTCGCACCGACCAGCGACGAACGCACCGGGAGGGCGTGGCGCTGCCGACCGCGGTCGAGCGCGAAGCGCACGCCGACGGCGACCGCCGGCGTGGCCCCCGTGTCTGCGGCAACGCGTCCGACCAGGCTCGGGGTGGCGGGTTCGGGCCGCGGCCTGGTCGCGCGCGCAGTGCGCCACCCGGCGACCAGGGCGACCAGCAGGACGGTGACCACGACCACGACGAACCCCGCCGCCACGGCCAACCCGTCGAGCCGGATGCCGCCGTCCGGTTCGGCCTTGCCGGCGACCCCGATCGGGAAGAGTGGCGACGCCAGCACGGCACCGACGACCGCGATCACGCCGCCCACCGAGCGCGACGGGAACGCCCGGCGCGGCGGCGGCGAGCAGACGATGGCGGGGGCGCAGCCCCAAGGCGCTCAGCGTGACCTGGTTGGTGTCGCCCAACGCGATCTCGCGCGACAACGCGATGGCGATCCCCACGAACGCGGTGACGGCCGCGACCGCGGCCGCGAGGTAGAGACCGACGGTGGTCACGTCGATCGCGTTCTGCGCGCCTTTCCCCTCGATGCCGAGGTTGGTGATGCCGAACTCGCGCGACTCGCCGAAGATCCGCCGCGCCGCCGCCCCGACTCTGGCGATGTCGGCGCTCCCGTGCTCGGTGCGGACCCGGAGCACGGCACCGGAGAACGACCCGATCTCGTCGCCGTAACGCTCGAGGAATGCGGGCGTCGGCACGATGACCCCGCCGGCCGCGCCCCGCCCCCCGAGGTCGAGCGGGCGACGGACGACCCCGACGATGCGGAACGTCACGGTCGGGCCGTGGAGCTCGACCGTGTCGTCGGCCTTTTCGATGTCCGCCTGGGAGAACGACCCGAACCGCAGGCGGTCCCCCACGCCGACGTGCAGCAGCGTGGCCAGACCCTCGCCGATGGTCAGCTCGTCGACGGCGTCGGGATCGGCGGCGCGCCCTTCGATCACTCGCGCCCGGTCGACCACCCTCCCGAACCGGTCGTCGACCTGCGCCGCGCTCGGGAGGAACTGGTTGGTGAACGGACCGGTGCGAGAGACGAGGGTCAGCTGTCGCAGCTCGGCGACGGCGGCGACGCCCGGCACGCGCCGGAACTGCTCGATCTGCTCCGGGGTGACGAAGCCCGCGTCGATCTCCATGTTGGCCGACCGACTGGTCGCTTCGAAGCGCGAGAGCGCCGACTCCGTGCGACGCGCACCGGCCACCAGCGCCAGCACCACGGCACCCGAGAACGCGACCAACAGGGTCAGCACGACAACGCTGCGCCAGCGCCGTCGGAGGTCGGCGCGGGCGAGCATCAGCGCCGCGCCCATCACTCACTCCTCGACACGGTCGGCCTCCGGAGTCGGCGCACCTACGACGGCTAGAACGAGGTGGACGCCGCCGCGGCGGCGGCCTCCTCGGCTTCGGTCTCGATGCGGCCGTCGCGCATGCGCACGATGCGGTCGGCTGCGGCCGCCACCTCGTCGTCGTGCGTGACCATGAGGATGGTCTGGCCGCCGGCGTGCAACCGTCGGAAGAGCTCGAGCACCTCGTGCCCACCCTCGGAGTCGAGCGCACCGGTCGGCTCGTCGGCGAGGAGGAGCGTCGGCTCGTTGGCCAGCGCCCGGGCGATGGCGAGGCGCTGCCGCTGGCCCCCGGAGAGCACACCCGGTGCGTCCTTCGCCTTGTCAGCAAGGCCGAGCAGGTCGAGGAGGTCCCGCGCGCGTGTTCGGCGCGCTTGCGCGGTGCGCCCGCGATCACCGCCGGGAGCGTCACGTTCTCGAGGACGCTCATGCCCTCGAGCAGGTTGAAGAACTGGAAGACGATGCCGATGTGACGCCGGCGCATGATCGCCAGCTCGTCCTCGCTCTTGCCGACGAGCGGCTCACCCGCGAGGGCGACGTCGCCGTCGGTCGGCGTGTCGAGGCCGGCGACGATGTTGAGCAGCGTGGACTTCCCGCAACCGGACGGCCCCATCACCGCCACGAACTCGCCGGGCGTCATCGTGAAGTCGACTCCGCGCAGCGTGCGCACCGGCGCGCCTTCGGACTCGAACGTCTTGCGCAACCCGTGCGTCTCGACCACTGGCCCGGCCGCGGTCCCCTCGGTCCCCTCGCTCACCTCGGTCGCTTCGCTCACTTCAGTCATGTGCCAGTCCCCGTTCCATGTCGTCGAACACGTCGATGCGGTAGGCCCGCACCGGCGCGTTCCGCCCCTTCACCGTCGTCTCGTCGAGCGCCACCACCTCGAACTCCGAGTGGATCGCCTGGTACGTGCTCTCGTTGATCACGATCCGGCCCGACGGTCGTGCGAGATCCTGCAGGCGCTGCGCCAGGTTCACCGTGTCGCCCACCAGCGTGTATTCCACCCGCTCCTCGGATCCGAGCAGCGCCGCCGCCACCGCGCCGGTGGAGACCCCGATCCCCAACCCGAACGGCGCCTTGCTCTGGGCGAGCCAGCGTTCGTTGAGCGCGCGCTGGCGCTCGAGCATGGCGCGCGCCGCGCAGACGGCGCGGTCGGCGTGGTCGTCGAGCGGCACCGGCGCGCCGAAGCACGCCATCACCGCGTCGCCCACGAACTGCATGACGGTGCCGCCCTCGTCGAGGATGGCGTGGTTCATCTCGGCGCGGTGCTCGCTCAACTGCGCGGCGAGTCGGGTGGGATCGCTGCGTTCGGCGATGCCCGAGTACCCGCGGATGTCGCCCATCAGCACGGTCACCACGAGCTCCTCGGTCTCGCCGATGGCGCGGCCTTCGTTGCGCACCTTGTCGGCCAGGCCGCCGGGGAGCAGCCGGCTCAGCCGCTCGCCCTGCTCCTCGCGGTCGACGATCGCGGTGTGGAGCATGCGGAGGCGCTTCAGGGCGCCCGCGGTCCCGGTGCTCGCGCCCTCCGACAACTTGAGGAACAGCTCTTCGACCGAGTCGGCCACGGCTGCCGCGGTCGTGCCGCGTGCACTGGCGATCGCCTTGATCGGGCGACCCTCGGCGATCTCGTGGAGCAGGTGCTCGTCGGCCTCGGTGAGCCCGGCCTCGCCGGTGACCGGCTGCACCAGCGCCTCGACGATCTTGGGGTCGAGCACCGAACCGCCGGTGGCCACCTCGCGCACCGCCTTGGCCAGCTGGTCACCTTCGCCGACCCGGTCCTTGAGGAGGTACGCGTAGCCGGCGGCGCCGTCGCTCAGGAGCGCGATCGCGTAGTCGGGGTCGTCGTACTGCGACAAGACGACGACGCCGGTACCGGGGTGGCGCTTCCGCAGCTCCTTGGCCGCGTCGATGCCCTCCCGCTGGAAGCTCGGGGGCATGCGGATGTCGGTGACGAGCACCTGCGGCGCCACCGCTTCCGCCCCCGCGATCAGGCTGTCGTAGTCGTCGGCGGTGCCGACCACGTCGAGGTCGGGCTCGAGCGCCAACAACGCACGGACCCCTTCACGGACGATCACGTTGTCGTCGGCGAGGAACACCGTGATGCGACCGTCGCCCATGAGTCTCCATTCCATGCCTTCGGATCTTCCTCCACAAGGTGGTCTGACCACCCGCGACCGGGGGTGCAGACCCCCTCCGCGCCGGTCGGCCTGCCCCCTCGTCCCGCGATTGGTCGTGGCGTACTCTCCCACGCGACGGTCGTGCGAGCAGGAGGCGGAGATGCGCGTCGAGTCGGCGGTCACCACGGTGTCGTGGATCCCCTCGGAAGCGGTCACCGGTCCGGTGCTGAAGGGGACCTTCGAGACCGGGTTCACGAGCTACGACGACCCACCCCCCGACGCGATCGACGACCTCGAGGCCATGCGGGCCGAGGGGAAGTTCCGCTTCGCCAACCGGCTGGCCGCCTGGGCCGAGATCGAGAACGGACGCATCGTCGACGCCGGCTACTCGGGCGGCGGCATGATGGGGTCCACCACCGTGCGCCTGGCCAAGCTCCGCGCCACCTTCGAGCCCGTCGCCCTCCCCGACCTGCAGCACGATCCCGAACGGTCCGACACCGAGGTCCGGTTCGTGCAGACCACGGGGGGTCGCACCGGCCTGCCCGCCCCCCGCCGGGTGAAGCACCCGCCGTTCCTGCAGTTCCGCGCTCCGACGGTCTGGACGACCCTCGCCCTCACCATCCGGGCCGACGGCACGTCGAGCTTCGAGGTCCTCGGCGCGAGCAAGTTCCCCCGCCACTGGGTCTACGACGCCGACGGCAGCATCACGGCCAAGGTCGGCCTCGCCAACTTCAAGGACTGGTACCGCGACGCGTTCGGCAAGCACACCCCGTGGGGCGACCAGGACTCGAAGGCGCTGGTCACCGCGGTCGAGACGGCGCTCGAGCGTCAGCTGTCGGTCACGATCATGTCGGGCGGCGAACGGCCCGAGATCCGCACCCTCAAGGCCGGGGAGTACCTCGTGCAGCAGGGTGACCCCGGCGATTCGTTGTTCCTCCTCCTCGACGGCGTGCTGTCGGTCACCATCGACGGCGAAGGCGTCGCCGAGGTGGGTCCCGGCGTGGTGCTCGGCGAGCGCGCCGTGCTCGAAGGGGGCGTGCGCACCGCGAGCCTGCAGGCGTCGACCGACGTGCGGGTGGCGGTCGCCCCCGCCGACCGGATCGACCGCGACGCGCTGCTGCAGCTGCGCGAGCACCACCGCGTCGACAACGACCAGGAGTAGCTAACGTCGCCGGGTGCGCATCGCCACCTGGAACGTCAACTCGCTGAAAGCACGCCAGGAACGGGTCGAGGAGTGGCTCGCCTACGCCAAGCCCGACATCCTGTGCCTGCAGGAGACCAAGCTCTCCGACAAGACGTTCCCGCACCTGACCTTCCAGGCCCTGGGCTACGAGTCGGTGCACCACGGGCAGGGGCAGTGGAACGGCGTCGCCATCCTCTCGCGCGTGGGCATCAGCGACCCGACCAACGGCTTCGACGAGGACCACGTCGACCCCTACGAGGGCGACGCGCGCGTGCTCGCGGCCACGTGTGACGGCGTGCGCGTCGTGAGCGTCTACGTCCCCAACGGCCGGGAGGTGGGCACCGAGTTCTACGACCGCAAGCTCGTCTGGCTCCACGCGTTGCGCGACTGGTTGGCGGCCACCAGCGCACCCACCGACGAGGTGGTGGTGCTCGGCGACTTCAACGTCGCGCCCGAGGACCGCGACGTGTGGTCGCCGCAGGCGTTCGTCGGCGCCACGCACGTCACCCCGGCCGAGCGGGCGGCGGTCGCGGAGCTCCGCGACTGGGGCATGGTCGACGTGTTCCGCCGGCAGTATCCCGACGCCGACGGGCTCTTCAGCTACTGGGACTACCGCCGCGGCGACTTCCACGAGCATCGCGGCATGCGCATCGACCTCGTCCTCGCCACGGAACCACTCGCCGCGCGCACCCGGTGGGCGGTCGTCGACCGCAACGCCCGCAAGGGCAAGCAACCCTCCGATCACGCGCCGGTGATCGCCGACTTCGCCGACAGGGGATGACCGATGGCTGAGCCGCAGACCCAGGGCAGGACGCGCGCGTGGCTGTGGGTGCTCGGCGGACTCGTCGTCGTGCTCGCGATCGCGCTGGTGGTCGTGCTCGTCACCCGCAGCGACGACAACGACGAGGCGGCCACGACCACCACCACCACCTCGTCGACCTCCACGACCACGACGTCGACGACGGCACCGACCACCACGACGGTCGCGCCGACCACGACCACGGTCGCGCTGCCGGTGATCACCGACGATCCGCAGACGTACGCCGAGTACCTCTTCGCCGCGTGGCAGAACGGCAACCGGACCGCAGCGGCGAACGTCGCCAGCGCCGACGCGGTCATGCAGATGTTCGCCCAGGCGTACCCGGCGAAGGGTCCGTACACGTTCGCGAACTGCGGTCCCGCAGCGGGGTCCCTCTACTGCACCTGGAACGGGCAGGACGGCGCCACCATCCAGATGACCGTCCGGACCCTCACCGGTGGTCTCCCGGTGCAGGTGCAGTTGGTCCAGTTCTCCCCCTGACGCTGTCGCATCCGGCCGGAAATTGCCGGTTCCCTTTCCGGTCCGGCGGGCGTACGCTCCGAGCGAGAGCTCCAGCCCCTGGCTCTGCTTGGAGTGTCAATGCGCCGTTACCTCGTCGTCGGCAACCAGACCCTGCGCAGCGCGCGCCTGCTCCGCGAGCTGCGGGCCCGACAATCCGACGGACCGAGCACGTTCCACCTCCTCGTGCCCGCCGCCAATCCGCACGTGCACGCCTTCTGGACCGAGGGCGAGGCGCACGCCGTCGCGCACGAACGCCTCGACGAGGCGATCGCCGCCCTCGCCGAGGAGGGCATCGAGGCCACCGGCAGCGTCGGTGACGCGAACCCGATCGATGCGGTCAACGACCTCCTCCTCCGGCGCGAGTTCGACGCGGTGATCGTCTCGACCCTCCCGCCCGGTCTCTCCCGCTGGATCCACCAGGACCTCCCCCGCCGGCTCGAGCGAAAGATCGCGTTGCCCGTGCGCCACGTGATCACGCCCTTCGGCGACATGAGGCCCGAGGGGAGGCGGCAGCTCCAGGACTCGTCCCCGTGATCAGGATCGCCGACATCCTCGAGCAGAAGGGGGACCAGGTCCTGACGGTCACCGCCGACACCCCCGTCGCCCGGGTCGCCGAACGCATGCGCCTCGCACACGTCGGCGCGTTCGTCGTCTCGCGCGACGGCCTGCACGTCGAGGGCCTCGTCACCGAGCGCGACGTCGTCTACGGACTCAATGCACAGGGCGCCGGGGTGATCGACGCGCCGGTGAGCACGGTGATGACCCACCCGGTGCTCACGTGCGAACCCTGCGACCCGGTGGAGCGGGTGCTCGCGCAGCTGACCCGGCTGCGGCTCCGCCATCTTCCGGTCGTCGAACGCGACCGCCTCTGCGGGCTGGTGAGCATCGGCGATCTCGTCAAGACGTACCTGGAGGACGACGCGTACACCGTGCGACGCTGAACGCACTTCCCCCGGAGTTCCGGTGCGTCGCGGCCACGCGGTAGGAGGCGAACATGGCGACCGTGAGCCCCGTTCCCATCGCGGTGGGCATGCTCCTCGCGCTGGCGGCGTTCGGCGCGCTGATCGGGCTCCTCGTCGCCGAGTCGCGACGACCGGTGCACTGGCCCGAACCGGTGTCCTACGGCAGCCCCCGCCGCATCTCGCACACCCGCATCGCCATGATCGGCGTGGTGTTCGTGCTGTGGTCGCTGTGGTCGACGGCGCGTCCCGTCAGTGGATGGCGCTGAGCGCGAACGCGTCGGCCAGCCGTTCGTACGACGCCACCCGCTCGGCGTGCGTCGTGCACCATCGTCGTGATCATCAGCTCGTCGACCCCGGTGCGCTCGACCAGTGCCTCCAGTCGCGCCCGGACCGACTCCGGGCCGCCGACCACGTGTGACTTCGTCCACTCGTCGACCTGCTGACGCTCGAGGGGCGTGAAGCGGTACTCCGCCGCTTCGTCCGGCGTCGGGTACACGTCGGGGCGGCCCTGGCGAAGTCGCAGGAAGGCGAGCGCACCCGGCGCCGCCAACCAGCGGGCGTGCTCGTCGGACTCCCCGCACACGGCCGACACGCCGAGCATCGTGTACGGCGCGTCGAGCTGCGGCGACGGGCGGAACGCACTCCGGTAGGTGGCCAGCGCGTCGTCGAGCATCGCGGGGGCGAAGTGGTAGGCGAACGAGTACGGCATCCCCAGCACGGCTGCCGCGTGCGCGCCGTAGGTGCTCGAGCCGAGCATCCACACCGCGGGCCGGTAGCCGCGGCGGGGACCGCGGTGATGTGCTCGTACGGATGCCCGGCGGGCAGCGAGCCGTCGAAGTAGCCCAGGAGCTCGGTCATCTGCTCGGGGAAGTCGTCGGCGCCGAGCATGCCCGGGCCGCGACGCAGTGCGGAGGCGGTGACCGGATCGGTGCCGGGGGCGCGACCGATCCCGAGATCGATGCGCCCGGGGTGGAGGGCCTCGAGCATCCCGAACTGCTCGGCCACCGCGAGCGCGGCGTGGTTCGGCAGCATCACGCCTCCGGAGCCGAGGCGGATCGTGTCGGTGACCGACGCGAGGTGCGCGAGGAGCACCGGCGGCGACGAGCTGGCGATGCCGGGCATGTTGTGGTGCTCGGCGACCCAGTGGCGCCGATATCCGAGCCGCTCGACCCGCTGGACGAGGTCGATCGAGTTGCGCAGTGCCTCCGCGGGCGAGGATCCGCGCCCGACCGGCGCCAGGTCGAGTACGGACAGGGGAACGTTCGGGTCAGCCATCCCCGGGTGCAACCGCGTCGAAGCGGTATCCGTTCCCGTCGGCGATCAGGTGGCCCGAGCACGGCGGCGCGAAATGCGTGCCGATGACGAGGAGGTCGGTGCCGGCGTACTCGTCGAGCAAGCGGCGCCGGGTCGCCTCGGACTGGGCGCGGTCGGTGTCGGGGTCGGCGAACCAGTGCGGTTCCGCCCACTGGACCGGATGGTGCGCGAGATCACCGGTGACGAGCGCGTGCTGCCCGCCCGACTCGATGTGCACGGCCACGTGCCCCGGCGTGTGGCCGGGGGTGAGCTCGAGCCGGATCTCGTCGGTGACCCGGTGGTCGGGGGCGACCAGGTCGGCGAGCCCGGCGTCGATCACCGGCCGCACCGCGTCGTCGAGCGTCGACGCGTATCCGGTCCCGCCTTCCGACGACCAGTGCGCCCACTCGTCGCGGCAGAGGAGGTAGCGCGCGTTCGGGAACGTCGGCACCCAGGCGCCGTCGACGAGCATCGTGTTCCAACCCACGTGGTCGAAGTGGAGATGCGTGCAGATCACCGTGTCGACCTCCTCGCGTGCGGAACCCGGCGTCGGCCAGGTCGGCGAGGAACGGGGTCTGCAGGTTGAGCGCCTCCATGCCGGGAATCTGGCGGTCGTTGCCGATGCAGGTGTCGATGATCATCTTGCGGTCGCCGACGGTCACGCCGAACGCGTGGATGGAGAGGACGAGGTTGCCGTCGTCGTCGACGAAGTGCGGACGCAACCACGACGAGTGCGCCGCGATCGCCTCCGGCGTCGCGCTGGGCAGCAGTCCCCGGGGCGGGATCTGCGCGACGCTCTCGACGATCCGGGTGATGGTGACGTCACCGATCGTCCACTGCAGGTTGTCGGCCATCGCGTGTCCCCCGGTCAGTAGATGGTGCGGCCCTCGGCGAGCATGGTGACGAACTGCTCGATGCGCCGGGCGCGGGTCTCGGCCCGCTTGGCGTCGTGGATGCGGAACAAGACCGCGTAGCGGTTGCGGCTGTCAAGCTGCTCGAACGCCCGGCGGGCCTCGGCGTTGCGCCGAGAGGGCGCGGTTCAGGTCGTCGGGGACCTCGATCGTGGCACTGCCCGCGTACGCCGCGTCCCACCGGCCGTCGGCCTTGGCCGCCTCGACCTCGCGGAGCCCGGCCGCCCGCATGCGCCCGGCCGCGATGAGCGCCTCGGCCCGGTCGCGGTTGATCTTCGACCACTTGCTGCGCGGCCGCCTCGGCGTGAAGCGCTGGCGGAAGTACACGTCGTCGTGCTTGTGGCGCAGGCCGTCGATCCAGCCGTGACACAGCGCGATCTCGATCGCCTCGGTCATGCCGACCGTGTCCACGCCGGTGCCCTGCTTGGCGATCTTCAGCCACAGGCCTGGCGCCGACCCGTGGTGCTTGCGCAACCACGTCTCCCAGGCTTTCGCCGACGCGAACTCCTCCACCGGGAGGTCCGGGACCTGTGCACCCATCGGTCCATCCTCGCACCCGGTACTGTGCCGCGGTGGGTGAGGGGGGACTCGAGGCATCCGAGGTCGGCAAGGAGATCGCGGAGCACGCCAAGCACGCCGGACTGCACGGCGCGCCCCGGAGTCGCCAGGACATCATCATCAGCGTGGTCGAAGCGAGCCTGCTCGCAATTGTCGCGCTCTTGGCTGCCTGGTCCGGGTACGCGTCGGCGAAGTGGGGCACCGAGTCGCGCCTCACCGTCGCCGAGGCGTCGACGACCCGGAACGAGGCCAGCACCGCACACCTCGAGCGCGCTCGATGTGCGGCTCGGCGACGCGCTGGTGTTCAACGCCTGGCTCGGCGCCAGCGTCAGCAGCGACCAGGAGGTCCAGGACATCGCGGTCCGGCGGTTCCGGCCCGAGCTGAAGGTCGCGTTCGATGCCTGGCTGGCGACCGATCCCGATCACAACCCCGACGCGCCCCGGGACCCCAGGCCATGCCCGAGTACGAGCAGCCGGACGAGGTGAAGGCGAAGGCCCTGAACGCCAAGGCCGAACTGCTGGCGAAGGAAGGGTCGGACCAGGGCGGCAACGCCGACGACTACGTGCGCACGACCGTGTACCTGGCGACCGTGCTGTTCCTGATCGGCATCAGCAGCCACTTCCCGATCAAGGCGGCCAGGTACGGGCTCACCGTGGTGGGCGTCGCGATCCTCCTCTTCGCGATCGTGCAGCTGCTCTCGTTCCCGCGCCCGGTCTGAGCACGTGTTCGCGCTCCGCCGACCCGACGACAAGCACCTCTCGCACTTCCTCGCGCGGCAACGAACCGCGCCGCTCACCTACCCGGAAGTGGGCGCGACGCTCGCCGACTCGCTGCCCGACGGCTACCACCATGCGCACGGCACCATCGACCTGGGCACCGGTGACGACGCGTGGAGACGCGCCCGCGTCGGCATCGACACCTGGGCGGCGTCGACCGCGGCCGGGATCACCATCCGCCCCGCCGACGCGCCGATCGAGGTCAGCACGACCGTCGCGGTGCTCACCCGCCTCGGGCCCGTGCACGTTGCCGCCGCGTGCCGCATCGTCGCGGTGGTCGACGAACCCGAGCGCTACGGCTTCGCGTACGGCACGCTGCCCGCTCACCCCGAGGAGGGCGAGGAGCTCTTCCTCGTCACGCGGGCCGACGACGGGACGGTGCGGTTCGAGATCACGTCGTTCTCCCGCCCCCACGACCTGCTCACCAAGCTCGGTGGTCCCGTCGGTCGCAAGGTCCAACAACGCGCGACGAGGCGCTACCTCGAGGGCATGCGCACCTTCGTCAGCACCTGATCCCGAGCATCCGTCAGTTGACCCGCGCCGGCGGGGCAAAGTGACGGATGTTCGGAGGTGCGGCGAGCTACCGCGCCTTGAGCGCCTCGATGAGCTTGGGCACGACCTTGTGCACGTCACCGACGACGCCGAGGTCGGCGATGCCGAAGATCGGCGCCTCACCGTCCTTGTTGACGCAGATGATGTTGTCGGAGCCCTTCATGCCCACCATGTGCTGGGTGGCGCCGGAGATGCCGAGCGCGATGTACAGCTTCGGCTTCACGACCTTGCCGGTCTGGCCCACCTGCTTCGAGTAGGGCACCCAGCCGGCGTCGACGATCGCGCGCGACGCACCGGACGCTCCCTTCAGCAGCTTGGCCAGCTCCTCGACGAGCGGCTCGTAGGCCTCGGCGCTGCCGATCCCGCGCCCGCCGGACACCACCACCGTGGCCTCCTCGAGCTTCGGGCCTTCGCGCTCCTCGACGTGGCGGGCGAGCACCTTGGCCTCACCGGCACGGCCGGCGTCGGGCGTCGCCACCGCGACCACCTCGGCCGCACCACCACCGCTCGGCTCCGCCGCGAAGGACTTCGGCCGGATGGCGGCGAGAAAGGGACCGTCGCCCTCGAACTCGGTGTCGACCAGCGTGACGCCGCCGAAGATGGCGGTGCCCACGATGATCTTGTCGCCGTCGGCCTTGAGGTCGGTGCCGTTGGTGAGCACCGGGCGGTCGAGCTTCACCGACAGCCGCGCCAGCGCGTCACGACCGTCGTAGCTCTGGGCGAACAGCACCGCGGCGGGCGAGTGCTCGCCGACGAGGTCGGCCAGCGCAGCCGCGCCCACGACGCCCGGCAGCGCGTCGCCGGGGTCGACGGCGAACACCTTGGTCGCGCCGTGCTCGCCCAGGCCGGCGGACAGCGCGTCGGCGTTCGAACCGACGAACACCGCTTCGACCGTGTCGGCGAGCTCACGGGCCTTGGTGAGGATCTCGAGCGTCGCGCTCGTCGGCTTGTCGCCGTCGGCCTCGGCGAAGACCCAGATCTTGGAAACTCCCACGGTGCTACCTCTCCTACTTGATGGTCGACTCCGCTGCGCCGTCCCGCTCTCCGAGCACGGCTGCGCTGTGTCTACTTCTTCTTCGGTCCGGGTCAGACGACTTTGAGCTGCTCGAGGTAAGCGACGATGCGCGCGAACGCCTCGCCGTCGTCCTCGATCTTCTCGCCGGCCTCGCGCTCGGGTGCGGCACCGACCGACACGATCTTCTGGCGGGCACCGGCCCAACCGACCTGGTCGGCACCGAGGCCGAGGTCGGCGACCGTCACCTGGTCGACCGGCTTGTTCTTCGCCGCCATGATCCCCTTGAACGACGGGTACCGGGGCTCGACCACACCTGCGGTCACGCTCACGACTGCGGGCAGGTTCGACTCGACCTCGTCGTAGCCCGCTTCGGTCTGCCGCTGGATGCTGACCTTGCCGTCGCCCACCTCGACGTGCTTGGCGAAGGTCAGCGAGGGCCAGCCGAGCAGCTCGGCGACCTGGGCGGGAATGGTGCCGGTGTAGCCGTCGGTCGACTCGGTCGCGGTGAGGACCAGCTCGACGTCGCCGGCGCGCTCGATCGCCTTGGCCAGCACCTTGGCCGTCGAGAGCGAATCCGAGCCGGCGAGAGCATCGTCGGACACGAGCACCGCGCTGGCCGCACCCATCGCGAGGGCGGTGCGCAGGCCCGAGACCTCGCCGTTGGGCGCCATCGACACCAGGACGACGTCGCCGCCACCCGCCTTGTCGGCGAGCTGGAGCGCCATCTCGACGCCGTAGGCGTCGGAGTCGTCGAGGATGAGCTTCCCGGCCCGCTCGAGCGTGTGGTCGGCTTCGAGCTTGCCCGGCACCGCCGGGTCCGGGATCTGCTTCACGCAGACTGCGATCTTCATTCGGTTGCTCCGGGTTCCGGGCGCGCCGACGAACCGGTCGCACCGCCTGATGACCTGATTCTTGCCGCGATCGGGACGCCAGTGCGAAACGTGGGTACGGTCGCCGGGTGAGGGATGTGCTGGTGGTCGGCGCGGGTCCCGCCGGCGTCGCCGCCGGCATCGAGGCCCGCCGCCTCGGGCTCGACGCGCTGGTCGTCGACAAGGCGGGCTTCCCGCGCGACAAGACCTGCGGTGACGGTCTCACCACGGGAGCGCTCCGCCTGCTCGACGACCTGGGCCTCGACGTGCGCCTCCTCCCGTCCTACGCGCCGGTGACCGAGACGGTGCTGGTGTCACCCACGGGGCGCGAGGTGGTCGTCCCTCTCCCGACCTCGGGGGCGTACGCCGGGGTGGTCCCCCGGCTCGAGCTCGACGCCGCGCTCGTCGACCTCGCCCGCACGCGGGGCGTCGAGGTGCGCGAGCATGCCGCCGTCACGGGGCTGGTCGACGACGGAGTCGACGGCTACGTCGCCACGCTCGCCGACGGCACCACGGTGCGGGCGCGGTGGGTCGTGGCCGCCGACGGCAACTACTCCCCCGTCCGCCGGATGCTCACGGACTCGGAGCGCGAGCTCGGAACCTGGCAGGCGTTCCGCCAGTACTTCAGCGGGGTCGACGACCGTCGCCTCTGGGTCCTCTTCGAGGAGGACTTCCTCCCCGGATATGCGTGGATGTTCCCGGTCGGCGACGGTCGCGCCAACCTCGGCTTCGGCGTGCTCCGCGACGAGAACGGCAACGCGCCGAGCGGGAAGGCGCTCGCCGCGCAGTGGCGGTCGCTCGCGGCTCGGCCGAGCGTTCGCCGAGCGCTCGGTCCGAACGCGCGACCGGAAGGCACGGTGCGCGCCTGGCCCATCCCTGCGGACTACGACCGGTCGCGCCTCACGCACGGTCGTGCGCTGTTCGCCGGCGACGCCGCCAACGTCGTCGACCCGATGACCGGCGAAGGCATCGCTCAGGCGATCGAGACGGGCACGCTCGCGGCGCGGGCCGTCGCCGCGTCACCCGACGACACCGACACCGTCGTCGACCGCTACCGCGCCGACGTCGACCGCGCGCTCGGGGCCGACCTGCGCTTCGCGGCGCTGCTGCAGCACATCCTGCGCCACCCCATCGGGGCTCGGGCGGCCATCGCGACCGCTGCGCTCACGCCGTGGACGCGCCGCAACTTCGCCCGCTGGATGTTCGAGGACTATCCCCGTGCGCTCGTGCTGACGCCCCGCCGGTGGCGTCGGGGAATGTTCGCGTCTGCGGGGGCCTACTCCCTACACTCGTCGGATGGCCGTCACTGACCACTGGCTCAGTGCACCGCACTGGTCCACCGACATCCCCCTCGACACCCGCCACCCCCGCGTCGGCGCCCTCGCGGCGCACGGCTACGTCGTGCTGCGCGACCTCACCGACCCGATCCCCGAGTCGGAGTACCTCGCGCTCGAGTACATGGACTGGAAGAGCGGCGGCGACACCAACTTCGCACCCGTCGCCACCGCCGACGGCGAGCTCGACTGCCGCGGCTTCTGGAAGCCGGGCGAGGAGCGCCCCGACAAGGGCGGGCGCTTCACGTCGAACGCGGAGCTCTGCCCGCGCATCGTCGCCGAGGTCGAGTCGGTCGGCGCCGACTTCGGTCGCGTGCGGGTGATCAAGCTCGAGCCGCAGCCCTACGACGACGCGCTCCGCCAGATCCACCGCGACGACAACAACCGCTTCAACCCCGAATCCGACGGTTGGGTCGTGCGTGCGTGGACGGAGCTCACCGACAACCCCGACAGCTTCATGATCCTCATGGAGCAGGGCGACGATGGTCTCCCGGATCCCACCACCGAGATGCGCGTCCCGTTGCACCGCGGCTCGCGCTTCGTCGTCGACACCCAGCGGCTCTGGCACGTCGTGTGCCACACCGGCGGCGAGCCGCGCTACGCGCTGATCTCCAGCTTCGAGAGCGGTCCCGCGCTCGAAGCGTGGATCGACTCGCAGCTCCCCTAGCCGTCGCCCGCCGTTCGCTTCGACGGGCGATCTGCGCGCGTTCAACACCCGATCAGTGTCACACCCGCATGGTTTGATCGGTGCATGTTCGACGTTGCCGATCATCTCGACGAGCTGCGGTCGTGGCCGACGGAGCGGTTGGAAACGCGTCGCCGCGAGGTAGTTCGGCAGCGTCGTCGGCTCGAAACGGAAGAGCTCACGATCATGCGCGTCCTCGACGAGCGCGGACGTATCGACACGACCGTCGGTGCCGACGGCGAGTCGGCGCGGACGGTGCGGGAGAAGGTGGAAACCGCACGCGCGTTGGAGTCGTTGCCGCATGTCGCGGCGGCGGCTCACGCCGGAGACTTGAGCGTCGAACAGCTCGGGTCGGTGGTCCGACTGGCCGACGAGGAGTCGGATGCGGAGTGGGCCCGGCGGGCACCGAACGTGGCGCCGGCGGATCTGGCCCGCCTGGCGCGGACGCAGTCGACGCCGTCGGTGGAGGACGCGCGGGCGCGTCGGGAGGCGCGGAGTCTGCGGATGTGGTGGGACAAGCCCGCCGGGATGTTGCATCTCCGGGGTCAGTTGCCCGACGTGATGGGCGCGAAGTTCGAAGCGATGATCCAACGCATGACCAACCGGATGCGACCGGCGCCGGGCCAACGGTGGGACACCCAGGAGCATCGGGCGGCCGACGCACTGGGTGAGTTGAGCGACCTGTTCGAGACCACCGAACCGGCTGTGGCGGCCCCGAAGCCCTTGCTGGTGGTCCAGGTCCCGCCGTCGGGTCCCGCGGAAGTCGCGGGGATCCCGCTGCCCGACGCGGTGGTCGAGGCGTTGCGGGCGAACGCCCGGATCGAGCCGGTGTTGGTCGACGCCAACGGGGTGGTGGTCGCGGTCGCGAAGCAGTCGTCGGCGTTGTCGGCGAAGATCGCGCGGGCGGTGCTGCTGCGCGACGCGCATTGTCGGATGCCGGGCTGCGAGCTGCGCCACGGCCTCGACGTGCACCACCTCCAACCCCGGTCGTGGGGCGGCACCGACGACATCGCCAACCTCGCCGCGGTGTGTCGCACCCACCACTCCATGCTCGTCCCGACCGGACGCTGGGCACTCGTCGGCAACCCCAACCAACCCGACGGGCTCACACTCCTCCGCGCCGACGAACCCCGTGCCCGACCACGATCCCGAGCCGGGCCGACCGCAGCGTGATGTCGGATGAGGAGTCAGCCGTCGCCGGCGACGGGCGAGCTGTGGTGCACGACCATGCGCCACCCGTCACCGTCGCGGTCGCGGACGAACACGTTGGTCGCGGTGGCCTTCGAGCCCGACAGCTCGTCGGTGGCGGCCGCGCCCGCCGACTGCAGGATGTTCTCGTCGAGCGTCACCCACGCGGCGTCACCTGCCACCACGATCTGCTCGTCGGTGAGCACGAACTGGATGTACGCCGTGTTGCGGAAGATGGCGTCCCACGAGCCGGCCACCTTCGCCCAGCCGCGGAGCATGGGCCAGCCCGGATGGGTCACCGATACGCGGTCCGAGTGCTCCCAGAGATCGGCCATGGCGTCGAGATCACACGCCTCCAACGCGGCGTAGAACGCGGTGTTCACCTCGCGCACGGCCTCGTCGGCGTCGGACACGTCAGCCGGCGGCCTTGAGATCGACGATCAGCTGCTTCCAGACCTCGGGATCGGAGGCGTAGGGGGCGTCGAAGCTCACGCGGTCGAGCACGTCGCCGTAGCGGGCGAGGATGCCGGCGGCGAGGTCGTCGGGCGCGGCGACCACCGCGAACGTCTCCAGCATCTCGTCGGTGATCAGCTCGCCCATGGCCACCCACTCCCCTCGCTTGGAGAGCTGGTTGAGCTCGAGCCCGACCTCCTCCCAGCCGTGGAGCCGGAGCACGCCGTGGTACCCGGGCGTCGAGCCGTAGAACGCGATCTGCTCGCGCGTCCCCTTCCGTGCGGTCGCCCATTCCTCGTCGTTGGTCCCGGTGACGATGAACAGCGGCAGCGCGAGGGTGAAGTCGGCGCGGGTCTTGTCGCCGGCGTTCGCGAACCCGCGCGCGAGTGACCCGAGCGTGACCTCGCGCACGTACCGCTCGGTCGTGAACGGGTGGAGGATCATCCCGTCGGCGACCTCACCCGCGACCTCGGTCATCTTGTCTCCGACCGCGGCGAGGTACACGGGCGGGGGCCCGAACGGGTTGGGGCCCGGGCTGAAGAACGGGGTCATGAGCGTGTGCGTGTAGAACTCGCCGCGGAAGTCGAGCTTCTCGCCGGTCGCCCACGCCGACCAGATCGCGCGCATCGCCAGGATGAACTCGCGCATGCGCGGCGCCGGGTGCGACCACGGCATCGAGAACCGTCGTTCGATGTGCGGCTTGATCTGGCTCCCGATGCCGAGCGCGAAGCGTCCCTTGGCCGCCAGCTGCACGTCGTTGGCGATCATCGCCAGCGTCATGGGCGTGCGCGCGAAGGCGATGGCCACGCCCGTGGCGACCTCCAGCCGCTCGGTGGCCTGCGCCGCCAGCACCAGCGGGAAGAAGGGGTCGTGTCCCATCTCGGCGGTGGTCCCGCCGTCGTACCCGTCGGCCTCCAGCGTGCGCGCCTGTTCGCCGAGGCCGGCGAAGTCACCCCCGAGGATCCCGTCCACCTTCACGATCGCGCTCCCTTCGCCGCTGCGCCCGGACGCTATCCGCTTCCCTGTCACACCCCCGAAGTACCCTCCGATCCATGAGCTTCGCGCCCCCCTGGTCGCTGTCGCCGAGCTCCTGCTCGTCGTTCAAGGAGTGCCCGCTCGCGTTCCGGTTCTCCTACCTCGAGCGCCTGCCGGAGCCGCCCGCGCCGTGGACGACCAAGGGCACCCTCGTCCACCGGGCCCTCGAGCTCCTCCTCGACCGGCCGGCCGACGAACGCACCGTCGACGCCGCCCTCGCCGACCTTGCGACCGCCCGGGTCGAGCTCGCGCCCCATCCCGACTTCGCCGACCTCGTCCTCACCGAGGAGGAGTGGACGAAGTTCGATGCCGACGCCGAGTCGCTGGTGCGCAAGTACTTCGAGCTCGAGGATCCTCGCACCGTGCACCCCATCGGCCTGGAGCTGAAGCTCGAGGCCGACCTCGGGCGGACGCGACTGCGCGGCATCATCGACCGCCTCGAGCTCGACGAGCACGGCGAGTTCGTGGTCACCGACTACAAGACGGGCTCGGTGCCGTCGGAGCTGTGGGAGGCGAAGAGCCTCACCGGTGTCCACATGTACGCGCTCCTGTGCGAGCGCATGCTCGGTCGGCGACCGGCGCGGGTGCAGCTCTACTACCTCTCGAAGCCCGAGGCGATCATCGCCACCCCCACCGACCAGAGCATCCGCGGTGTCGAGCGGCGCACCACCGCGCTGTACGACGCCATCGCCAACGTGTGCAGTCGCGAAGACTTCAAGGCCAAGCCCGGCCGCCTCTGCGACTTCTGCACCTTCAAGCCCTACTGTCCCGCGCACGGCGGCGACCCCGTTGACGCGCTCGAGCTGCGCGGTCCGGGCACGGTGATCGAGCCGTCACTGCCGTTGCCGCTCGTACCCACCGGCTGACACCTGCAGCTCGTACCACCGGCTGAGGGAATCCGCCGGCCGGTAGCCTCGGCCGATGTTCTCCCGGGTGCACGCGTTCGACCTTCGGGTCGACGCGCTCGTCGAGCGCATCCGGAGCCCGCAGCTCGACCCGGTGTTCTACGGCCTCTCCAGTGCGGCCGACCACGGGTTGTTGTGGTTGTTCTTCGGCGCGAGCCGCGCCGCGCGCGCCGGCGAGCCCGCGGTGGCGCTGCGCATGGGCGCCGCGCTCGGCGTCGAATCGATGCTCACCAACGGTCCGATCAAGGCGTGCTTCCGTCGAGTGCGGCCCGCCGACGAGCACCCGCCGGAGGGTCCGCTCCCCTACGGCATGCACCGGCCGATCTCGAGCTCGTTCCCGTCGGGCCACGCGGCGTCGGCGTTCACCGCCGCGATGCTGCTCGCCGGCGGCCCGGCCACCCCCGCATGGTTCGTGCTGGCGGCGGCGGTCGCGGCCAGCCGGGTCTACACCCGGATGCACCACACCTCCGACATCGTCGCCGGCGCCGCGCTCGGCCTCGCGCTCGGTGCGATCGCGCGCCGGGTCGTCCCCCTCGGCTGACCGGCCCGATTGCCGACCGCTCGGGTCGGGTATCGTTGAATTCACAACCAAAACCGCCGAACCTCGGAGGTCACACCGTGAGCCGATCGATCGCCGTCACCTTCGACTACCGGTGCCCCTTCGCCTACAACGGCAACGCCGCGGTGGTCGCCGCCCTCCGCGCCGGCAGCGACATCGACTTCCGGTTCACGCCCTTCTCCCTCGACCAGGCCCACATCGAGGAAGGGCAGCCGCCGGTGTGGGAACGCGGACCCTCGGAGTGGGGCACCGGGACCCTGGCCCTCCTCTACGGCATCGCGGTGCGCGACACGTTTCCGGAACGCTTCTTCGACGCCCACCTCGCGCTGTTCGCCGCCCGCCACGACAAGGGACTGAAGCTGGGCCACGAAGACGTGCTGCGCGACGCGGTCACGGAGGCCGGCCTCGACCCCGACGCGGTGGCCGAGGAGGCACACAGCGGCCGCCCGCTGAAGGTGCTCTCCACCGAGCACACCGAGGCCGTCGACCGCTGGGCCGTGTTCGGCGTGCCCACCTACATCGAGGACGACGAGGCGGTGTTCGTGCGCTTCATGGAGCGCGGGCGCGTCGACGACCTCGAGCGCACTCTCGACCTGCTGCAGTGGTCTCGCCTCAACGAGTTCAAGCGCACTCGCATCCCCCGCTGACCCTTACGTTCCTCCACTGACCCAGGTCAGTGGACGATGGACGGCCCTCCGAGCTCGGCCGACACCTCGGCGAACTCCTCGGCGCCGGGGTCCCGCCAGGCACGGTGCGCGCACCGGGCGGCGTCGTCACGCACGTACACGTGGAGCGTAGGCGCGTCGTCGGCGAGCACGATCAGGTCGTTGGCCCGTGCGAACGGCGGCGCATCGGTGAGCAGGTCTCCGAGCGCGACGACGGCGAGGATCCGGCTGCGGCACTGCGGGCACGCGGAGACGGTGGCGGCGTCGAGGTCGCCGGTGAGCGCGAACAGGTCGGTGGCCTCGGGACCGTCGAACGAGAGCTCTTCGCCGTCGGCGTCGAAGATCACGAGGGCGGGGGCGGGCACGGCCGCACCGTAGCGCCGGTCCGGCCGGGGTCCGACAGGGGTACGGTCTCGCATGCGCGCCCTCACGGTCACCCCGGAATCGGAGCTCGTCGTGGCGACCCGTCCCGATCCCGAGCCGGGACCGGGCGAGGTGCTCGTCCGGGTCCACGGCGCGGGGCTCAACCGCGGCGATCTCGCACAGCTCTCCGGGCACTACGCGGCGCCACCCGGATCGCCGGCCGACATCCCCGGGCTCGAGTTCGCCGGTGAGGTCGTCGGGCACGGGCCGGGGGTCACCACCCCCGCGGTCGGCGCGCGCGTGTTCGGCATCACCGGTGGTGGTGGGCAGGCCGAGCTCCTCACCGTCCCCGCCACGCAGTGCGCCCGGGTGCCCGATGCGGTCGACCTGGTCACCGCCGGGGGCGTGCCCGAGGTGTTCGTGACCGCCCACGACGCGATGGTCACCCAGGCCGCGCTCCAACCGGGTGAGACCCTCCTCATCCACGCGGTCGGCTCCGGCGTGGGCACGGCTGCGCTCCAGCTCGGCAAGGCGATGGGGTGCACGGTGGTCGGCACCGCGCGCACCGCCGAGAAGCTGGAGCGCTGTCGCGGCCTCGGCCTCGACCACGCGGTGCTCGCGCCGCGCGAGCTGGATCCCGACGTGCTGGCGGCCGACATCACCGCGGCCGCCGGACCCGTCGACGTGACCCTCGAGCTCGTCGGCGGCGGCTACCTCACCACCGACCTCGCGGTCGCCGGTGTGCGCGGTCGCATCGTGGTGATCGGGCTGATGGCGGGCGCGCGCGTCGAGGCCGACCTCGGGACCTTGATGTTCAAGCGACTCCAGGTGTTCGGCACGATGCTGCGTGTCCGATCGGTCGCGGAGAAGGCCGCGGCGACCGCGGGCTTCACGCGCGACGTCGTTCCTCTCCTCGAGTCGGGCGTGGTGTCACCGGTCATCGCGCGCACCCTCCCCCTCGATGATGCGCGCGAGGCCTACGACCTGCTCGCGGCCGACGCGGTGTTCGGCAGCCTCGTGCTCGATCTGACCTGACCCGTCAGCCGATCAGCACGGTCACGCGTCTCGGGTCCGCGGCCCGGTCCACCCGGAACGGGCGCACCGAGTCGAGCCCGATCACCCACATCACCGAGTCCGCGGTGTCGGGGAGCTCGCGCACGATCTGCAGGTGATGGTGCTCCCCGTACTCCAACGACAGGTTCCCGGTGTAGGTGCGGGCCTTGTCCTCGCTCAGCGGGTCGTAGCTCAGCGCGGGCGTGACCTTCACCACCAGGAACGCGTTGCCGGGCACCTCGATCTCCTCCGGCGGGTCGCCATCGAGGAACGGCTCCTGCTCCGGGTCCCGGTACCCGACGACGTACCCCGGCGGTACGCCGTCACCGTTGAACGTGAGCGTCACCTGGTCGAGGCAGCCGTTCGCGCCGGCGATCGCATCGTTGAGCAGTGCCGGCGCGGTCGGGCCCGTCGACGCCAGCACGGTGGTCGAGCCGGTGAACCCGGGACAGCCGCTCGGCGGCGCGGTGGGCGCGGTCGCCGGCGGCGCGGTCGTACCCGTGGTCGCGGTCGACGCCGACTCGTCGGACCCGCCACCCGAGCACGCGGTCAGCGCGAGCACGGCGAGGCCGAGCACCACGCACCGAGTCCGCACGAGCCCGGAGGCTAGCCAGCCGGACGGGCGGGACGAGCCGCGGCAGTAGATTGACCGCACCATGGTCTCGCTCGCGGAGCGGCTCGGCTACCCGGCCGACGCCAGATTGCTGATCGTCACGTGCGACGACCTCGGCCTGACCCACGCCAGCAACGTGGCCACCTACGACGCGCTCCGCCACGGCCTGGCGTCGAGCGCCTCGCTGATGGTGCCGTGTCCGTGGGCCCGCGACGCCGCCGCCGGTTACCGGGGCGACGACGTCGGGGTGCACCTCACGCTCAACGCCGAGCTCGACACCTACCGCTGGGGACCGCTGACCCACTCGCCCAGCCTCCTCGACGGCGACGGTGGCTTCCCGCGCACGGTCGAGGACGCCTGGGACCACGCCGACCTCGACGAGGTCCGGCGCGAGTGCCGCGCCCAGATCGAGCGGGCGATCGTGTGGGGCTTCGACGTGAGCCACCTCACCAGCCACCTCGGGACCCTGCAGCCCCGGGCCGACTTCTTCGACGCCTACCTCGAGCTCGCGGTGGACTTCGGGTTGCCGCTGCGCCTCGGCGGCGACGCCGAGGAGCGCGTCGCCGGGTTCCCGTTCCGGCGCCTGGCCGCCGAGGAGGGTGTCGTGTTCCCCGACCACGTCGTCACCGGCGCACCGGGCGCCCGGCGGCGGCTGGAGCGCACGCTGTTCGAGCTCGAACCCGGCGTCACCGAGCTCTCGCTGCATCCGGGCATCGACACCGACGAGCTCCGTGCCGCGTGCGGCGACGACTGGTCCGGGCGGGTGGAGGACCACGCGTCGCTGTGCCGCGATCCGTCGGTACGTGATCTCGTCGACGCGGGCGGGCGCGACCGTGATCGGCTGGCGCGAGCTCCGCGACCTCCAGCGCGCCTGACTCAGCCCGTCGAGGACGCGGCGGCGAGCACCTCGAGCACGAGGCCGGGATCGCCGGCCGTCTTCATGCGTCCGCGCATGAACGCCACGCTCGGGTCGAGGTCGCCCGCGGCCATGGCCGCGCCCTCGTCGTAGCCGACGGTCAGCGTCAGGTCGGGCGCCGGTCGGGTGCCTGCGGCCGCCTCGGCCACCACACCGTTGTCGAGGGCGAGGTGCCACTTGCCATCGCCGGCCGGTGCGCCGGTGACGACGATCTGCACCGTGCCCGACGTGCCCGGGGCGGTACCCCGCCCGACCATCGACGCGATCCACTCGTCGCTGAGGAACTCGGCCACGGTCACACCTCCTCCATTGGGCGCTCGCTCCTCGCCGGGATACCCGGCTCGCTCACGCTCACGCCTCGGCTTCCTGCGCCACGCCCACCGGCATGCGCAAGCCTGCGAACAGGTCGGTCTCGGGCTCGTCGACCGTCGGCATCGGCCCCGAGGACACGAGCGATCGGGCCAGCACGTACTCCTCCCACGGGAACGTCGCCCGCATGAGGTCGTCAGGCACCCGCATCCAGTGGCTATCAGGATCGATCTGCGTGCGATGGGCGAGAAGCGCGGCGCGACGGGCCGCCAGGTGGTCGCCCACGTCGACGACGGTGGTGGGCGGCGTGATGTCGAGGTTCGCCACGCCGCCTGCAGCCGCGAACTGCGCGATGCGCTCGGCGTAGGGGCTCTCCTCCCCGATCTGCTCGTACACGTCGTGCAGTGCCTGGATGCGCCGGAACGAGAAGCCGGAGTAGTAGAGCTTCGACGGTTGCCACGGCTCACCGGCTTCGGGGTAGCGGGCGGGATCGCCGGCGGCCTCGAACGCGGGTACCGAGATCTCGTGCACCCGGAGGTGGTCGGGGTGCTTGTAGAACGCGCTCTCGTCGCCGTACGTGATCAGCACCTGGGGTTGCTCGCGCCGGATGATCGCGACGAGGCGACCGACGGCTTCGTCGGGCGGCGCGTTCGCGAAATTCTCGGGCCGGGCGTTGGCCTCGGTGTCGGGCATGCCCGAATCGCGGTACCCGAGGAGGTACAGCTCGGCGTATCCGATGGCGTCGACGCTGGCGCGCAACTCCGCCTCGCGCACCGCACGCAGGTCGGCACGGATCTCCGGCGTGTCGGCCGCGGGGTTGAGGATGTCGCCTTCCTCGCCACCGGTGCAGCACACCAGTGCCGCACGGATCCCTTCGTCGGCGTAGCGCGGCGACCGTGCCCGCACCTTTCGACGCTTCGTCGTCGGGGTGCGCGTGCACCGAGACGAGCCGCAACGGCTGACCGGAGACGTCGAGGGGAACGGGCACCGTTCGAAGCTACCCGCCGCGCGCGCGGTCGAGAAGCGGAGATGCGCCGGTACATTGCTCCGCATGTCCCGGCGCCTCTCTGCGTGCTTCGTCGCGCTTGCATGCGCGGTGGCCGGGTTCGCGTCGATCGCCTCGACTGCGGCGGCGACGGGCACCTCAGCCTCCGGGCTCTCGGCGTGGAAGTCCTGTGGCGAGTCGTTGCAGTGCGCGGTGCTCCGGGTGCCCGTCGACTACGCGCAGCCCCAGGGGCCCACCGTCGACCTCGCGGTGGCGCGCCTCCGTGCCACCGATCCGAGCCGGCGACTCGGGTCGCTCGTGTTCAACTTCGGTGGCCCCGGCGACGCCGGTACGACGTCGTTGCCGGGCTTCGCGCACGACGTCCCTGACGCGGTGCGCGCCCGCTACGACCTGGTCAGCTTCGATCCCCGGGGCACGGGCAGCTCGCGCCCGGTCGAATGCGTCGGCGACCGCGCGGCCGACCGCCTGAACACGGTCGACCCGACGCCGAACTCCGACGACGAGCTGCCGTCCTACTACGACGGCAGCCACGAGCCGGTCGACCTCGTGGCGAAGTGCGTGGCCCGGAACGGAGCGTGGCTCGCTCAGCTCGGGAGTCGCAACGTCGCCCGCGACGTCGACCGACTCCGCGCCGCACTCGGCGAAGAGAAGCTCGCGTACCTGGGGTTCTCCTACGGCACGGTGATCGGCGCGGTGTACGCACAGATGTTCCCCGACCGGGTCGGGCGAATGGTCCTGGACTCCCCCGTGGACCTGTCAGCCACTGCGCTTGATGAGCTCCGCGCGAACTCGGAGGGCTTCGAGCAGGCACTCGACGACTTCCTCGCCGACTGCGCCGCCAAGCGATCGTGCCCGTTCCGCAACGACGGCGACCCGTCGGCCGCCCTCGCCCGCCTCCAGGCCCGCTTCGAGCAGGGGCTGCGGCTCACGACGACCGACTCGTCCGGGGCCAAGAGCTCCCGGAAGGCGGGCGTCGCCACCTATTACACCGCGCTCATCTCGGCGCTCTACGACAAGCAGTACGGCTGGCCCTTCCTCGCCGAGGCCCTGGACGGTGCCCAGCGGGGTGACGGCACCCTGCTGCTCGCCCTCGCCGACTCGTACAACGGACGTCGCGACGACGGCAGCTACGACAACATCAACGAGGTCATCGGCGTCATCCTCTGCGACGACCGCGTCGACACCACCCCGACCTTCGACCAGTACGCCGCCGAGTACCACCGCGACCTGGAGCAGTACCCGTTCTTCGGCGCGTACGTCGGGAGCACGGTCCTCGGCTGCGACCCCCGCCTCCCGCGCCCACCGGCGAGCGAGACCGTCGGCGACGTGCGCGTCTCCGGTACCCCGCCGATCCTCGTCGTGGGCACGACGCGCGATCCCGCCACGCCGTTCGCCGGCGCGCAGGACCTCGTGTCGCGCCTCGACGGCTCGCGACTGCTGACCTTCGAGAGCACCGAGCACACGGCGTACACGAAGAGCCGCTGCATCAACGAAGCAGTCGACGCCTACCTCCTGCGGGGCACGGTGCCACCGGTGGGCACCACCTGCCGGTCGTAGACGGCGGGCCCGTCACCCCGAGCGCGGGACGTCCTTCCACGGTACCTCGCGCGACGAGTCGGGTTCCTTCGGGAGTCCGAGGACACGCTCGCCGAGGATGTTGCGCATGATCGCCGACGTCCCACCCTCGATGGTGTTGGCCTGCGCGCGGAGGAACCCGCGTGCAACCGTGCGCGGATCGTCGGTCGGCGCGCCGACGAAGCTCAACGTCGCTGCCGCGGTCAGCCCCTTGCCCTCCCAGGCGACACCGTTGGTTCCCTGGAGGTCGATCGCCAGCTTCTGCACGCGCTGGTTGAACTCCGCGCTCTGCAGCTTGGTGATCGAGCCCTCGGGTCCGGCTTCTGCGCCGCGGCGGCGCCGGTCGGCGGCGCGCTGGTTGTTGAGCCCGATGACGCGGTGCTCGATCCACGCCGCCGCCAGCCGTTGCCGGAGCCCGGGGTCGGTGACCGGACGATGGCGGTCGATCACCCGTTGGATGGGGCTCCCGCCGATCGTGTCGCCACTGACCGAGCCCGGTCCCGACAACGAGATCCGCTCGTTCATCAGCGTGGTGATGGCGACCCGCCAGCCGTCACCGACCTCGCCGAGGCGCCAGGCGTCGGGGATGCGCGCGTCCTCGAAGAAGACCTCGTTGAACTCGGCGTCGCCGGTGATCTGACGCAGGGGACGTACCTCGACGCCGGGCTGGTGCATGTCGACGACGAAGTAGCTCAACCCGCGATGCTTGGGCAGGTCGGGATCGGTGCGCGCCAGCAGCATCCCGTAGCGCGCCAGGTGCGCCAGCGAGGTCCAGACCTTCTGTCCGTTCACCACCCACTCGTCGCCGTCGCGCTCCGCCCGCGTGGCGAGCCCGGCCACGTCGGACCCCGCACCCGGCTCGCTGAAGAGCTGGCACCAGATCTCCTCGTTGGTGGCGATGCCGCGGAGGAACCGCTGCTTGACGTCTTCGCTCCCCCACGCGATGACCGTCGGACCACCCATGCCGATGCCGATGATGTTGGCCGGCCGCGGTACGCCGTAGCGGTTGAGCACCTCGTTGACGGCGCGCGCCTGGCCGGGCGCGAGGGAGAGCCCGGCGCCGTACTCGGCCGGCCACGTGGGCGTCGCGAACCCCGACTCACCGAACTCGGTGCACCACTTCGCGTAGTCGAGGTCGGCGCGCAGGGCGGCGACCTTCGCGCGGTCGCCGGCGTCGACCGCCTCCATCCATCCGGCGGGAAGGTGCTCGGCGAGCCATTCGCCCGTCCGCGCGCCCAACTCCTCCGCGGTCAGATCGGACAGATCCGTCGACATCGGGTACCTCCCCCTCGGTGGGCGCGAGCGTATGCTCCGCGGCGTGATCCACGCGTGGCGCTACGTCGTCGGTCGCGACGGCCGTGAGGACGTCGATCCGAATCAGCTCCGTGAGGCGCTCGACCCGGACAAGGCAGTCCTGTGGATCGACGCCGAGGCGCCCACCGACGAGACGCAGCTCCACGAACTCAAGGCCGAGCTCGGCATCGGGCCGTCGGTCGTCGACGCCATCCTCAATCCGCGCGAGCGCACGAAGTTGATGCGCTACGGCGACTACTTCCACGTCGCGGTCCACGACTGCGAATGCAGGGAAGAGGTCGAGAGCCGGGAAGTCGACATCGTCACCGGGCCGGGCTGGCTCCTGACCGTCCGTCATCCCAGCAAGGACGGCACGCCGGTCGATCTCGACGAGGTGGCCCGGCGGTTCGAGCTCCAGCGCCAGGAGCACGACATCGCCGGACAGATCTGGCCGAGCAGGGGTTCCTGCTCTGGGCGCTATTCGACGTGATCGTCGACCGCTACTTCGAGGTCACCGACGCCATCGACGATCGCCTCGACGCCATCGAGGACGTGGTGTTCAGCGAGAAGCCCCCGCCCGGGGTCCCGCGAGATCTTCACCGCGCGCAGCGACCTGACGACCCTGCGACGCGCCGCGGCGCCGATGCGGGAGGTCGTCAACGCGATCATCCGCAAGGAGGTCACCTTCGTCGCCGACGACGCCATCGTGCACTTCCACGACATCTACGATCGGGTGTTGCGGGTGGGCGACCTGGTCGAGGCGCAGCGCGACCTCGTGACCGGCCTGCTCGAGGCCAACCTCGCGGTCACGTCGAACCAGCTGAACCAGGTGATGAAAAAGATGACGTCGTGGGGCGCGATCCTCATCGTCGCCACGCTGATCGCCGGGATCTACGGCATGAACTTCCGCCACATGCCGGAGCTGCACTGGCAGTACGGCTACCTCATGGCCGTCGGCCTGATGGGCGTGACGACGTTCGTGCTCTACCGGATGTTCAAGCGTCGCGACTGGCTCTAGCCAGCTGCTCTTCGTCGTCCGGGCGGTGATCGACGACCGCGCCGAAGCTCCGGCGGCTCCCGATCACGCGGCTGAAGCGCCAACCGACCTCGAGCAGGACGATGGCGATCCCGGCGATGATCGCGGCCTCCAGGAGCACCTCGGTGGGCGGGAGCTCCACCGCGTAGAAATCGCGGAGACCGGGCACCGCGAGGATGATCGCGACAGCGCCGGCCATCGACGCGACCAGCACCGTCTTCCACCAGTTGAACGGCCGGGCCTGGAGCACGAGAACCCAGAGCGCGACCGCGATGAGCACCAACGCCGAGGTGGTGCGGATCTCGCGCACGTTGAGATCGTGGCCGTACCGCGCCACCGCGTACGCCGCCAGGGCGGCGGCGGCCGCGACGATGCCGGCGGGGATGGTGAACCGGAGCACGCGCGCGATGAAACCGGGGATGTAGCGGCGCGAGTTCGGTGCGAGCGCGAGGAAGAACCCGGGGATGCCGATCGTGAACGTGCTGACGATGGTGAGGTGGCGGGGCAGATACGGGTACGGCCAGCTCGCGATCACCACCGCGACCGCGAGCAGGATCGCGTAGACGGTCTTGGTGACGAACAGGTTCGCCGACCGTTCGATGTTGGCGATCACCCGCCGGCCTTCGGCCACGACCCCGGGCATGGTCGCGAACTTCCCGTCGAGCAGCACCAACTGCGCGACCGCGCGTGTCGCCGCCGCCCCCGACCCCATGGCGATCCCGATGTCGGCGTCCTTCAGCGCCAGCGCATCGTTCACGCCGTCACCGGTCATCGCCACCACGTGGCCCTTCGACTGCAACGCGGCGACGATCGACCGCTTCTGCTGGGGCGTCACCCGACCGAAGACCGAATGCGCCTCGAGCGCTTCGGCCATGCCCTCGACGTCGTCGGGGAGCTCGCGGGCGTCGTAGCCCTCACCGTCGGAGTTCGGGAGGCCGACGCGCTGGGCGACCGCGCTCACCGTCCGCGGGTTGTCGCCCGAGATCACCTTGAGGGTCACGCCCTGCTCGTCGAAGTACCGCAGGGTGTCGGCGGCGTCGGGGCGGATCTTCTCCGCGAACATCACGAGGGCGACCGGCTCGAGCCCGGCGGGGAGCGCCTCCTCCGCGAGTGCGGCGTCGCTGTGCGCGAGCACCAGCACCCGCCGGCCGCTCCCGGCGATCTCGTTGGCGCGGCGTGCGGGCCGGGGCCGTGTCGTCGGGCAGCACCATCTCCGGAGCGCCCATGACCCAGCTCCCGTGGCCGTCGAACGCCGCCGCGCTCCATTTCCGCGCCGACGAGAACGGCACCGCGGCGCCACGGGTCCACCCGTCCGGCGCATCGAACTCGGCGGCGAGCGCGACCGCGGTGGCGTTGCGGTTCTCGTCGGCCGCGAGCGCGCCGAGCGCCGCCTGCACGGTGTCGGTGTCGCCACCGTCGAGCACCTCGAGATCGTCGTACACGATCTCGCCCTCGGTGAGCGTGCCCGTCTTGTCGAGACACACGACGTCGACACGGGCCAGGCCCTCGACCGTGGGCAGCTCCTGCACCAGCACCTGCCGGCGCGCCAGGGTGAGCGCGGCGACGCCGAAGGCGATGCTGGTGAGCAGCACCAGCCCCTCGGGCACCATCGCCACGACCCCGGCCACGACGAAGCGGAGCGCACCGGTGACGCTGTGGTCCTGCAACTGGCTCCACAGGAGCAGGGCGGAGATGGGGACGATCGCATAGGTGACGAACCGCAGGATCGTGTTGATGCCGTCCATCAGCTCCGAACGGGTGAGCTGGAAGCGCCGGGCCTCGGTGGCGAGCTTGGCCGCGTAGGACTCCGGACCGACGCGCGTCGCCTGGAAGCGGCCGGACCCGGCGACCACGAAGCTGCCCGAGAGCACCTCGTCGTCGACCGCCTTGTTGATCGGGTCGCTCTCCCCGGTCAGGAGCGATTCGTCGACCTCCAGCCCGTCGACCCGGCGCACCTCACCGTCGCACGGGATCTGGTCGCCGGTGCGGAGCTCGAGCAGGTCGTCGAGCACCACGCCCTCGACCGCGATCTCCGCGGTCGTTCCGTCACGCACGACCCGCGCGGTGGGCGCGTTCGCCACTGCGAGCTTGTCGAGCGTGCGCTTGGCCCGCACCTCCTGGAAGATGCCGATGGCCGCGTTGGCGATCAGCACCACCGCGAAGGTGGCGTCCTGGATCGGACCGATGATCACGATCACGACCAGCGCGGCGCCGAGGATCGCGTTGAAGCGGGTGAACACGTTGGCGCGGAAGATCTCGCCGAGCGTGCGGCTGGTCCGCTCGCCGGTGTCGTTCGTCTGGCCGCGGGCGACGCGCTCCTGGACCTCCGCCGCGGTGAGGCCGCCGTCCACCGTCACCGTTTTGGCGTCACTCGACCCCGCTCTGGCACGGTCCACTGACGCCAAAACGGTCGGCCGCCTACGAGTCGGCGCGGACGAGGGCGATCTCGCCGGTCGCGTCGTCCTCGAGGACGCGGTAGCCACCGAGCTCGGCGAGCCGCGACCGGCCCTCCTCGGGACCGAGTGCGATCAGCTCGTCGCCGGGCTCCAGCGCGACGGGGCCGCGTGGACGGTACAGATAACGGCCCGCCCGGCGGATGGCGAGCAGGTAGTAGCCCGTCTCGAGCTCGAGGTTCGCCTGCGCGAGCGTGCGACCGTCGAGGAACGAACCCGCCGACACCGGCGCCCGCACGATCACCTCGTCGGTGTCGCCGAACGCGATGGCGAGCACCGGGTGCATCTCCTCGTTCTCCTCGACCAGCCACACCATCTGCTGGGCGGCGTCGCCGAGCTCCTCCGCCGCGGCGCCGAGGTGGAGGAGCCCCCGCAACGGCGACGGCTCGACCTGCTCCGCAGCACCGCGGAGCACCCACACCTCGAGTCGCTCACGCATCTCGTCGAGACGGTCCTCGAGGTGGCTGACCTCGGCGGCGAGACCCTGGTCGTTGAAGAGCAACGCGGAGTACGCGAGGCCGATCGCGACCTCGGACACGTTCTTCATCTCCACCAGCACGTCGACCGCGCGGTCGAGGTCCGTGGGGATCGCGGGATCGTCGTCGGTACCCGGCGGTCGCCACTCCGGTGCACCGGCGAGCACGCGCAACTCGGGGATGCCACCCGGCGGGCCCCGCAGGATCAGTACGTCATCGGGCAGGAGCGTGTCGTCGCCGTCGGGGTCGATCATCCACTCCTTGCCCCGACGAATGGCGACGACGCGCATGCCGACCTCGGTGGGGAGCGACGCGTCGGCGAGCGATCGGTGCGCGAGCAGCGACTCCGGGCGTACGCGCACGCGGTGGGAGACCTCTTCGGCCGCGGCGAGGTCGGCGACCAGCGCCGCGGGGATGCCGAGGTGGTGGGTGACGATGCGGGCGATGTCGACGGCCGCGTTGCCCATGCGTTCGATCGCCGAGAGCACGTGGAGCACGCTCGACATCTCCTCGGCGTCGCGGGGGACCGCGCCGCCAGGACGCACACCTCGCGCATGTTGTGGGCGAGGTCGGAGAGGATCTCTTCGAGCTCGTGCACCTCGTCGGCCATCTGGGCGTCGCCGAAGAAGAGGGCGGCGTAGGCCAGGTCGACCATGAGCTCGGAGGTGTCCTTCGCCTCGGAGAGCATGGCCTTGAGGTTGCGGGGTTGTTCGTCGGGAGGCATCGGTGCGAATCGAGGATATCCGCGTCGAACGGGCGCGAACGGCCGAACCCGTGGAAGAGTGCGTCGATGACCGAACTCACGCTCCCCGCCTTCACCGTCGCCCCCGCCGATGCCCCCGCGGCGGGCCCCGGGGTCATCGTCGTGCACGAGGGCAACGGCATGTCTGCCCAGCTCATCCGCTTCAGCGAACGGCTGGCTCGCGAGGGCTGCCGGGTCATCGCGCCCGACTTCTTCTCCCGTTCGCACGGCGTCGACCCGACGGACTTCGGTGCGATCATCGGTTCGATCACGCCCGAGAACCTGAAGGGCGACTTCGCCGCCGCCGCCGGCTCACTCCGGGCCGACGGTGCCGCCAAGATCGGCGTGACCGGGTTCTGCATGGGGGGCTGGTTCACCTACCGGGCGGCGAAGTGGGCCGACGAGATCGGCGTCGACGCCGCGGTGCCGTTCTACGGCGGCGGCATCGCCCGCGATCTCGGTGAGGTGCGCTGCCCGACGCTCATGTTCTTCGGCGACCAGGACTCGTACATCCCGATGGCCGACATCGACGCGGTGCGCGCGCACCACGGCGACGCGGTGGTGGTGTACAAGGGCGCGGATCACGGCTTCATGCGCGACGGCTCCGAGAACTACCACGAGGCGTCGGCCACCGACGCGTGGGCGCGCCTGCTCGCGTTCTTCGGCGAGCATCTCGGCTGAGCGTCGTCGGAGCTCGGCGCGTCAGGTGAGGCCGAGGGCCACGATCACCAGGATGAGCGCAAAGGCACCGAGCAGATCGAGGCTCGACGTGACGATGGGGATCCCGTGGTTGTCGGGATCGAGCCCGAGGCGGTACGCGGCGACCGCGCCGTAGAACCCGACCAGCACTGCGAACGTGGTCGCGATCAGGCCCGCGAGCATCGATACCGCGATCATCTCGAAGCTGCCCGGGCTCTTCAGCCCGACGATGAGCGCGGCGATGTCGGCCGTCACCCCGAGGAGGAAGAACACCGGGATCGCGTACAGGTACACGAGGAGGAAGTCCTCGCCGATCGAACGCAGACTCCCGCGGCCGGGCACGAGCGTGCCGAGGTGCAGCTTGGTCGACACGCGTGCGCTCAGGATGCTGCCGAGCGCACCCGAGTCCTCGAGGAACGGCGGGACGAGCACGAGGAGCGCCGGGTACACGAGGAACGACTCGAAACGCTTCTCGATGGTGAGGCCGGCGATGACGTCGATGGTGCCGGCGAGGACGAGCACCGGCAGCGACTCGCGGGCGATGCGCCGCAGGATCGGCAGACGGGAACGAAGGCTCGCCACCAGCGCCGCCAGGGCGACGATCGCGCACAGGATGGCGACGATCACCGTCAACCAGGGAATGCCCACCAGGTAGGTGGCCAGGAACAACGCCGGCAGGGTGACCATGTCGCCAGCCGCGGTCACGATCGGTGCGGTGACGTTGTCGAGGTCCCAGTTCCGGCGGACGCCGAGCTGCGCGACCACCACGGTGATCCCCAAGACCACGATCGACGACAGGAAGCCGCCGATCACCGAGATCACGACGAAGTCGGCGACCGAGATCGTGTTCTCCAAGCCGAACGCGACCGAGATCGCCTTGGCCAGCACCGCGAGCACCAGCGACACCGACAACGACATGGACAGCGACGCCGCGAGGTTCTGACCGACGAGCGTGTCACGCCGCGCCGACATCCGGAACGTTCCGGTGTGCACCGCGGTGCCGAGGCGGCTGCCGAGCGCGCCGAACACGTTGCCCCGCATGCCGATGGCGGCGGGGACGAGAACGAGGAGGCCGGGAAGTGCTTCGAGCGTGCCGGTGATCGAGCCGAGGGTCAGCCCGGCGACGAGGTCACCGCCAGAGCTGAGCAGGAGCGCGTAGAAGCCCGCTCGGACCCCGGCGGCGTCCGAGCGCAACAGCGCGCGGAAGCGCGTGAAGACGGCTCGCCACGACTGCAACATGGGTACTCGGAGGCTCGTTCATTTCCTCAACTCCCTGACCGGGGGTAGAGGCTACCCCCCTTTCGCGATGCTGAGCGTCTCCCGCGTACTGCAGCGTGTCGTGCCCGTACGCTCGCGGTCATGGGCCAGACCATCGCAGTGTGCCGGAAGTGCAAGGACCACGACTGTCTCGTCAGGGTGCTCGAGGCGCACGCGCACGTGTCACTGGAAATGGTGCGGTGCCAGAAGATCTGTCATGGACCGGTGGTCGGCGTGCCGATCGCGGGACGGATGGAATGGTTCGAGCGCGTCAGCCGGGTGAAGGAGATCGCCGCACTCCTGCGCGTTGCCAAGAAGAACCACCGAGACTCGATCCCGAAGGCGCTGAAGCGGCGACGCGTGAAGCGTCACGCCGGACGCCCCATCCGCACCTGAGCCCGGAGGAAGATCAGTCGTCGGTGACGTTCGTGTAGATCGCCGCCACCGTGCCCGTCGGGAACGACCGGGCGCTGCGGAGCCGGAGCTCGACCGGGCTCGGGAGATCGGCGAAGACCGGGCCGCCACGCCCGACCGCCGCGGGGTTGATCTTCAGCCAGTACTCGTCGACCGCGCCCGCGCCGACGAGACGGCGCACGGTCTCGACGCCGCCGAACACCACCAGCGACCGGCCCGGCAGCTGCTTGAGTCGATGCACCTCGTCGACGCCTTCGCCGCTCGCGACGGTCGAGTTCTCCCACGACGACGCGTCCGTGAGCGAGTTCGACAGCACCACCTTCGGGGTGCTGTTCATCCATGCGGCGTACGGGTTGTCGGCGACCGGCCAGAAGTCGGCCATGTCGTTGAACGCCTTGCGGCCGATCACGATGGTGTCCGCCGCCTGCATCAGCTCGGCGATGAGCTCGGCGGCGAGCTCCTCGTCGCCGGCCATGAAGTCGAGATCATTGTCCGGTCCGGCCATGAAGCCGTCGACCGTCACGTCGGCGAAGAGGATGAGGTTCCGCAGCGTTCGAGCTCCTTCCGCGGCCCGCGAGCGCGTGTCACTCCGGGGTCAGTGGATCGTCGAGCACGATCTTCCAGGTGCCATCAGGTTGGCGTCGCGAGACGATCGTCCCACGGCCGGTGAGCTCGGTGGGCTTCCCGTCGTCATCGCGAACCTGGAGCGTCCACCGCGCGTGGGTGAGCGCGAGGCCGTTCCCCTCCAGCTTCTTCTGGACGACGCTGGTCAGGCGGGGCTGCCTCGTGAACATCGGCTCGATCGCGGCCCGGATGTTGTCGCGCCCGTGCACGGTGCTGCCCTCCGGTGGTACCACGAGGGTTGCGTCGTCTTCGTGGGCATCGGTGTAGACGTCGAGGTCGGCGTGGTTGAACGTGTGCTCGAGGAGTGCGTGGAGCCCTTCCGGAGTGCGGGCGGGACCATTCGGTGACGCGCTTCCCGACATGAGTAGTGGCCTCCTGCTTGGTGTCGTGCCAGTGTGCGACGGCTTCCCAGCTCACCTCCATCCCAGATTTCCGGGTGCTTGCGCAGTCCGCCTCGTGGGTACCGACACCCGGTGGGAAGCGTGAACGCCACCCGCACCCGGGTGCGTCGGGACATCGTCCGGCTCGTCCACCGCGGTCTCGGGTTGCCCGAATTCGCCGACTCGGTCACGCATGCCCTCAATCGGGCGGTGCCGTTCGAGGGCACCTGTCTCCTGACCATCGACCCCGCCACGCTCCTGCCCACCCGCGAGGTCGTCGACAACGGCCTGCCGGCGGCGTCGGTCCCCCGGCTCACCGAGATCGAGATCCGCGAGCCCGACGTCAACAAGTTCACCACCCTCAACGAGGCCGGGACGGCGGCGGCGAGCCTGAGCGATGCCACCGGCGGCGAGCTCGACCGGAGCCTGCGTCAGCGCGAGCTCCGCCGCCCGAGCGGTTTCGGCGACGAGCTCCGGGCCGTCCTCGCGGATTCCCTGGGCGCGTACGGGACGCTGACTCTGCTGCGCGAGGCGTCCAGTCCGGATTTCACGCCCGCGGACGTGCGGTTCGTGGCGTCGCTGGCCGAGCCGCTCACCGAGGGCTTGCGCCGAGCCACGATGATCGGCGACGCGGCGGAGAGCGACGACGAGGCGGGCGTCCTCGTGCTCGGTCCCGACGGCACGGTCGTCATGGCCAACGGGGCCGCCCGATGCTGGCTCGACGAGCTCGGAGCGGACGGTTCCGGCGAGCTGCCGCCGGTCGTCCATGCCGTCGCCGGCCGGACCCGGGAAGTCGGTGGGCCGGCGGGTGGCGACGACGACGATCGGCGGGACCGCATCGCTCGCGCCAGGGTGCGCACCCGCGCCGGACGTTGGATCGTGGTGCGCGGGTCACTCCTCGGCACCGGTGCCGAGGCGCCCGTCGCCGTGTTGCTCGAGGTCGCGCACCCACCCGAGCTCGCTCCCCTGATCGCCGACGCGTACGCGTTCACCACGCGTGAGCGTCGGATCACGGAGCTGGTGGCTCAGGGACGCTCGACCAACGAGATCGCCGGCACCCTGCACCTGTCCGCCTACACCGTGCAGGACCACCTGAAGTCGATCTTCGAGAAGTCCGGTACGAGCTCGCGCGTGGCGATCTCGTGGCCCGCATCTTCTTCGAGCACCACGCACCGCGGCTCACCGAGCCGACCGACCCGTAACGACCGTCGGTCGAGATCACCCAGCGATCTGGGATGTCGCAGCGCCGGCACCCGGCTCACGCTGGGACGATGAGATCGCTGGTGTCGGTCACGCCGTACGACTCGTCGTTGTTCGCGCTCGCTCACGTTGACATCGAATACTTCGATATCTATCATTCATGGTGTGGACGAGACCCAGGAGCCGATCGGCCTGTTCGTGACGCGGACGTCGAAGCACCTCAGCCGAGCCTTCGAAGCCGCTCTGGTCGACGCGGGAGCGTCGCTGGCAACGTGGTTGGTGTTGGCGTCGCTCAAGGGTGGCCTGTACCGGTCGCAACGCGAGATCGCCGAGGCGATCGGCGTCGAAGGGCCGACGCTGACCCACCACCTCAACCGGATGGAGTCGACCGGTCTGGTGACGCGGACCCGCAACCCGCAGAACCGGCGTGTGCACGACGTGGATCTCACCCCTGAGGGCGAACGGGTCTTCCTGTCGCTCGTCGGCGTGGTGCGCGACTTCGACCGACGGTTGCAGGCGGGATTCTCCGACCGGGAGTTGGCCTCCCTCCGCGCGCTGTTGCAGCGACTCGGAGCCAACGCCGTGTCCGACTGGAGCGCACTTCGAGGCTGAACGACGCGCCAGGTCGGCGTGTGACGACGAGAGGAGCGACGATGCACGCAGACATCGAGACCCTGATGAACGACTGGACGGACGTCGGAACGTACGGGCGCCGCGTCGCGGCTGGAGGCGATGCTCACCGACGACTTCGTGGGCATCGGCCCGGTCGGGTTCATGCTCCCCAAGGACGCCTGGGTCGGGCGCCTCGGGTCCGAGTTGCACTACGACCACCTCGAACTCGACGAGCTGTCGAGCCGCGACTACGGCGACACCACCGTGGTCCTCGCCCATCAGCACGCGAGCGGTGAGGCACGAGGCAACCCGGTGCCGCCGGACACTCGGGTGTCGTTCGTCGTCGTGCGCGACGCCGACACGCCGCGCATCGCGGGCATCCAGTACAGCTTCCTGGCCCCACTGCCGGAGCCGTCGCGATGAGTGCCGCGGCGGAGTCGGTCGAGCAGCGCACACCCCGAACGGTGCGGTGGGCGAACACCGTCATGACCTGGATGCTGCGACGAGGCGCCGGGCCGCCGTTCCTCCGGCTGTTGACGGTCGACGGCAGGATCAGCCACCAACCGCGCACGACGCCGGTGGCACCCGTCACCCGCGACGGTCAGGTGTGGATCGTCGCGCCCTATGGCACCGTCGCCTGGGTGCGCAACGTCCGCGCGGTCGCAGCGGGTCGAGCTGCGCCGAGGTCGCGAGCAGCAGCGCTACCGCGCGCGCGAACTGGAGCCCGCCGACGCGGTGCCTGTGCTCCGTGCCTACCTGTCGATGCCGACCGCGCGGTTCGTGCGATCGCAGTTCGACATCACCTCGACGTCGTCTGATGACGCGGTCGCTGCCGACGCGCTCCACCACCCGGTGTTCGCCCTCACACCGCTCGGGTCATGGGACGGTGGCGACGTCGGATCGGACGGCGCGTGAAGCTCAGCATCAGCGTCACCAACTACTCGTGGCCCGACGGCCCGGACGCACTCGGTCGCCACCTGGTCGACCTGGCGCGTCGGGTCGACGGTGCCGGCATCGACACGCTGTGGGTCGCCGATCACCTCCTGCAGATGGACCCGACCGCGACCGTCGACGAACCGATGCTCGAGGCCTACACGACGCTCGGGTACCTCGCCGCGGTGACCGACACGGTGAAGCTCGGCACCATGGTCACGTGGGCGACGATCCGCCCGCCCGCGCTGCTCGTCAAGATCGTCACCACGCTCGACGTGCTCTCCGGCGGCCGCGCGTGGCTGGGTGTGGGCGCCGGCTACCAGGCCGACGAGGCGACCATGACCGGGTTGCGGTTCGAGAGCACGGCCGAACGGTTCGTGCTGCTCGAGGAGCTCCTGCAGCTCGCCGCGCACCTGTGGGACGACGACGTCCGACCGTTCCACGGAGCCCGCCACCGGCTCGAGCAACCGATCAACCATCCCGCTCCCATCTCCCGGCCCCAGGTGCTCATCGGCGGGATGGGCGAGCAACGGACCCTGCCCCTGGTCGCCCGCTACGCGGACGTGTGCAACCTGTTCGACGTCCCCGACGACGGCGCGACGCTCCGGCACAAGCTGGACGTCCTCACCCGTGCCTGCGCGGCGGTCGGCCGTGACCCCGACGAGATCGAGGTCACGCTGAGCAGCCGCCTCGTCGCCGGCGAGACCGTCGAGCAGTTCACCGAGCGGTGCGCTCAGCTCGCGACGTTCGGCGTCGACCACGTCGTCCTCGTGACCACGGGGCCGTGGGACGAACGCGGGGACCTCGACACGGTCCTCGACGCGGTCGAACCGGTCCGCCACGTGACCTGACCCTCACCCCGACGAGAGGAGCCACCCGATGCCCGTCGCCCTCGACCACATCATCGTCCACGCCACCGATCCCCGCCGTTCGGCGGGGTTGCTGGCCTCGGTGCTCGACGTGCCCGTCCTCCCCGATTGGGGTCCGTTCGTGCGCGTCCAGACCGGCAATTGGGTCACGATCGACTACATGCGCGACGACCCGCCGTTCACCGAGCAGCACTGCGCGTTCCTGGTCGACGACGAGACCTTCGACAAGGGACACGCGCTGCTGCTCGACCGTGGCATCGCGATCTGGGCCGATCCGTTCCGACACCAGCCCGGCGAGATCAACCACCTGTACGGCGGGCGGGGCGTCTACTTCGACGATCCCGACGGCCACCTCATGGAGCTCATCACCGCCCAGTACGGCGACACGCCCGAGGGCTAGTGGAAGTCGCGTGAGCGGAGCACGACGGTGGGCTCCTGACCTGCCGGGATCACGGCTCGCCCACGGACGCGACGTTGTAACGCCGCACGTCCGCGTCGACCATCGCAGTGTGTTGGCTCTCGCTCGGCCCGGCGCCGCGGAAGGCGAGCAACGGTTCCTCATCCTCCCAACACTCGTAGACACGGACTCGCGCCGGATCCACGCTGTCCGCGGTGATCGAGAAGTCGAGGCAACCGGGTGCGGCCCGCGCCGCCTCGACGACGCGCACACACTCGGCGACGTAGGCGTCGCGTGCATTCGGGTCAACGACGAGGTGTCCGGCGATGATGAGCATGCCCAGATAGACCGCGGTCGGAGCCGGAACTCATCGCGTCTTACGCCGTCGAAAAGGTTGCGGTGACCTCGCCCAGCCCTTGGTAGGTGGCACGGATCTCGGCTCCCGCGGCAACCGCAAAGAAGCTGGTCGACGAGTTGGTGACGATGATGTCGCCGGCCCGCACGCCGGCACCGCGGCGCAGACGGTTCACGCCGACGATCACGGGGAGCACCGGGTTGTCGAAGGGATGACAGCCGACGACGGAGATCAGCTCACCGCCGTCTTCGGTGAGCCGGAGGCTCACATCCTCGAACGCGACGTCTCGCCAGCCGGGGATCTCGTCACCGACGACGATGCAGCCGTTCGCGAGGTGGTCCGACAGCGAACCGTAGAGCGAACCCGTCCCGTCGACGTGCGGCAACCCGTCGGGGGCTTCGCCGAGCGCGAAGCGCGACCCGATCACCTCGAACCCGACAACGGCGGTGACCGAATCCATCACCTCCATGACCGCGTAGGTGCCCTCCCGCGCTGGCAGGTCGCGGTCGGCACGGAACATGATCTCGGGCTCGATGAGGCGCGGGGTGAGAGAGCGGCCGGGATCGTGCTCCCGCTCGTGAAGTAGTCGTAGATCGGCGCCTGCACCGGTGGGTTCATGGGCTTGTACACGGAGTACGACTTCCATCCGCGAACCGGTCGGTCGATGCGCTCGCTGACTGTGTCGATGATGCGCTGCATGTCGGCCGTGGAGTCGGGCGTGACGTCTTCGGGCAGGCCGCCGAGCAGCAGACGCTGTTCACGGGCGGCGACGAGCAGGTCGGCGGCCGACCGCACCTGGTCGTCGGTGAGACACGCCATGTCCTGTGTCTACCAGGTTGCGGAACTAGCCGTCCTGCATGGGACCGGGCCGGGCGTCGCTCGCGGGCACGCGAGCGAACGGTGAATCGAGCTCTTCGGAGTCATCCTCCACCGCGTGAGTCTCGCGCGTCAGTGGAAGTCGCGTGAGCGGAGCAGGTCGGAGAGACCGAGCGGGAGCGCGACGATGCGGCGGGCGAGCACGTTGGTGACGCCCTGGTAGCGCTCGAGCAGCCCGCGGATCTCCAACGCGGGCGCGGTGCGCGCCACCTTGCGGAAGCGCTTCCACACGTCGGGGGTGCAGATCACGTTGATCAGGCCGGTCTCGTCCTCGAGGTTGACGAAGATCACGCCCTTCGACGTCGACGGCTGCTGGCGGTGCGTGACGATCCCGGCGATGTCGACCACGGTGCGGTCGGGCAGCTCCTGCAGCGCCTCGGCGGTGACGATCCCCCGGGCCGCGAGCTCGGCCCGCACCAGCTCGGTGGGATGGCGCGCCGCGGAGAGACCGGTGGCCCAGAGATCGGCGGCGATCTCCTCCACCTCGTGCATCCCCGGGAGGGTCGGGGCCTCGGCCCCGGTGACCATGCCCGGCAGCTTGTCGGGACGCGCGTCGCGCAGCGCGCCCGCCGCCCACAGCGCCTCGCGCCGGCTGCGGTCGAAGCACCCGAACGCGCCCCCGGTGGCAAGCGCCTCGAGCGCGTCGGTGGGCGCACCGGTACGGCGGGTGAAGTCGGCGAGGTCGGCGAACGGCCGCTCGGCGCGGGCGTCGTCGATGCGGTCGAGCAGCGCGTCGCTGAGCCCGCGCACGTACCGGAGCCCGACGCGCATGGCGTGGATCGACGGGTCGGCGTGCCACCCCGGCCCCGGTCGCCCGATCGGACCCGCCGCGTCGGTGCGGGGCTCCAACGTGCAGTCGCGACGCGACGCCTGCACGCACGGCCCGAGCACCTCGACCCCGTGCCGGGTGGCGTCGCGCACGATCGTGTGCGGTGAGTAGAACCCCATCGGCTGCGCGTTGAGCAGCGCGCACGCGAACTCGGCCGGGTAGTGCAGCTTGATCCACGAGCTCGCGTACACGAGGTAGGCGAAGCTCACCGAGTGGCTCTCCGGGAACCCGAAGTCGGCGAAGCCCTCGATCTTGTGCACGATGTCGTCGGCGACCTCGCCCGTGATGCCACGCGCGGCCATCCCCACGAGGAGCCGGTCACGCATCGCCGCCATCCGGGCGCGCGACCGCTTCGACCCCATCGCCTGACGCAGCCGGTCGGACTCCCCGGGGGTGAACCCGGCGACGTCGATCGCCATCTGCATGAGCTGCTCCTGGAACAGCGGCACCCCGAGCGTCTTCTTCAGGCACTGCTCCAGCAGCGGGTGCGGGTAGCTGATCGGCTCGGCCCCGTTGCGCCGGCGCAGGTACGGATGCACCGAACCGCCCTGGATCGGCCCGGGGCGGATGAGCGCCACCTCCACCACGAGGTCGTAGAAGCACTCGGGACGCAGCCGCGGGAGGGTGGCCATCTGCGCCCGGCTCTCCACCTGGAACACGCCGATGGTGTCGGCCGCGCTCAGCAGCGCGTAGACCTCGGGCTCCTGGGGGATGGTGGCGATGTCGACCTCGACCCCTTCGTGCTCGCGCACGAGGTCGACGGCGAGGTGCAGCATCGTCAGCATCCCCAGACCGAGCAGGTCGAACTTCACCAGGCCCGCGGCCGCGCAGTCGTCCTTGTCCCACTGGAGCACCGAGCGGTCCTCCATGCGCGCCCACTCCACCGGGCAGCACTCGGTGAGCGGGCGGTCGGCCATCACCATCCCGCCCGAGTGGATCCCGAGGTGGCGGGGGAAGTCGAGCACCTGCTCGGCGAGGTCGAGAGCGAGCTTCGGGACCGGTGGCCCTTCTCCCTGCAAGCTCTCGAAGCTCGAGGAATCCCGGCTCCACCGGTCGATCCACTTGGTGAGCGCGTCGGCGTGACCGGGTGAGAGGCCGACCGCCTTGGCCATCTCGCGCAACGCCGAGCGCGGGCGGTAGGTGATCACGTTGGCGACCTGCGCGGCGCGCTCGCGCCCGTACTTGTCGTAGACGTACTGGATCACCTCCTCGCGCCGCTGGTGCTCGATGTCGAGGTCGATGTCGGGAGGGCCGTCGCGCTCGAGCGAGAGGAAGCGTTCGAAGAGCAGGCCGAGCGTGACCGCGTCGGCCTGGGTGACCCCCGAGCGCGTAGCAGACCGCGCTGTTGGCCGCGCTCCCCCGCCCCTGGCAGTAGATGTCGTGCGTGTGGCAGAACCCGACGATGTCGACGAGCACGAGGAAGTAGCCGGGGAAGTTGAGCTGCTCGATCACGTCGAGCTCGTGTGCGATCTGGTGCATCGCCTCCTCGTGCTTCGGATGGGTCGACGGGTACCGGACGCGCGCGCCCCGGGCGGTGAGCTCGCGCAGCCACGTCATCTCGGTGTGACCGGCGGGCACGTCGTGATCGGGGAGCTCGGGGGCGGCGAGCCGGAGGTCGAACGCGCAGGCGTGAGCGACGTCGACCGTGCGCGCCACCGCGCCCGGCCAGCGGGCGAAGCGGCGCTCCTGCTCCCCCGCGCTGCGGAGGTGCGCGAACGGGGCGGCGGGGAGCCAGCCGTCGATCTCGTCGAGCGAACGACGCGACCGCACCGCGGCGAGGGCTGCGGCCAGCGGGCGCTGCGCGGGGGTGGCGTAGTGCACGTTGTTGGTGGCGACGACGTCGACGCCCGCGGCCATGGCCACCCGGGCCAGCGCGTCGTTGCGGTGCCGGTCGATCGGGTCGCCGTGATCCCACAGCTCCACCAGCACGCGCTCGCGACCGAAGCCGGCGACGAGCCGGTCGAGCGCGTCGCGCGCGGCGGTGGGGCCGTCGCGCACCAGCGCTGCCGGCACCGTGCCCTTGCGGCACCCGGTGAGCACGTACCAGCTGTCGTTGCGCGCGCTCGCCTGCGGGTGCAGGTGCACCGGGCGCGCGCGGCCGCGCGCCAGTGCGTCGATCGTGGTGCGGGGCGCACCCTTCTCGCCCGCCATCTGGGCCTCGCTGATCGCGCGTGCGAGTCGTGCGTACCCCACCGGGCCCTCGGCGAGCACGAGCAGGTGCTCGCCCTCGGGGTCGGGTTCGCCGTTCGCGGGCCGGGTGATCCCGAGCGTCATCTCCGCGCCGAAGACCGTCGGCAACCCGTGCTCGCGCGCGGCAAGGGCGAAGCGGACCACTCCGTAGAGACCGTCGTGGTCGGTGACCGCCAGCCCTGTCAGCCCGAGGCGCGCCGCTTCGACCGCCAGCTCCTCGGGATGGCTGGCGCCGTCGAGGAACGAGAAGTTGGTGTGGCAGTGGAGCTCGGCGTAGCCCGCCATCGCCCGACCGTATCGAACATATGTTCGGTACCGCAACCCGCTCTACGATTTCGCCATGCTGCTGTCAGGGATCAACCACGTGGCCATCCTCACCCGCGACACCGACCGCCTGCACGCCTTCTACCGCGACATCTTCGAGGCCGACGTGTTCGCCGACGAGACCATCAGCGACGGTGAGCAGCAGGGCCGGCTGTCGTTCGTGACCGTCGGGCCGCACACCCAGCTCAACGTGTTCGAGCTGCCCGGCAACTCCGAGGCCGAACACCAGACCCCCATGTTCGGGCGCGGGCGCATCGACCACATGGGGTTGCAGGCGGCGTCGCAGGAGGCGTTCGACGAGATCCGCGGGCGGCTGATCGCGTGCGGGTCGACCGACGGTTTCGTCACCGACTTCGGCGTTGCGCTCAGTCTGTTCTTCGTCGACCCCGACGGGCTCGAGGGTGAGGTGCTGCTCGACAAGCCGGGCACCGGGCCCGCCGACATGAAGCCGCCGGGCACGCCTGCCGCGGGATACGAGCGCGTCACCGGCGAATGAGCCGTGACGACGACTACTGCTACCTGACCACTCGCGGGCGCGTCACCGGCAACGACCACGAGATCGAGATCTGGTACGCCCGCGAGGGCGACACGCTCTACCTGCTCGCGGGCGCCGGTGAGCGTTCCGACTGGGTTCGCAACCTGCAGGTCGATCCGCGCGTGACCGTCCGCATCGGTGACGTCACGCACCCGGCACGCGGTCGCGTCGTCACCGATACCGACGAGGACGCCCGCGCCCGCGCTCTCGTGTTCGACAAGTACCAACCGCGCAACGACGGTGAGCTCGTCACCTGGCGCGGCCGCGCCCTCCCCGTCGCCCTCGACCTCTCTGACCACTGACTGAACCGAACCGGCGTCAGCAAACGGGGTCATACCCCACGTAGGTGACGCCGGTTCGTGGGGTGGGGCGCAGAGAGGGTCAGTCGTAGACGGCTTCGACGGCGGCGTGGCCGCGTTCGAGGACGACCAGGCAGGCCACTCCTCCCTCCACGACCACCTGCCAGAGCGCGCGTCGGCGGCGGTGGTCCCACCAGCGGAGGTCGTGGGCCCAGGGGCCGCTCCACCCCACCAACGCGCCGCCCCCGCCCGGGAGCGCGGCGCACCGCAGCCCCGCCGGTGACGCCGACGGCTCACCGCGCCCCGAGACGGTGACCGGCGCGCCGTCGGCGTCGAGCAGGTCGGCGGGCACCGGCGGGTCGAACACGCGGGCCGGTGCGGGTCCGGGAACCGCGCCGGGCCATGGCGGCGAAGCGGTCGAAGCTGTCGGCGCGTCGTCCCGGGCTTCGCCCCACGGCACCCACCGGACCTGCTCGCCCGGCGTGCGACCGCCCGCCGGCACCGCGGTGGCGACGGCGTCGGGTCCGAGCATCCCCTGCACCCGGGCGAGGGCACGCCCGGCGCGGTCGGCGGCTGCGGGATCACCACCCCAGAAGCCGAGCTGGCGTCCCGACGCGGGTCCGAGGTCGTCGGGCGCGAGCGTCAACCGCGTGAGCCCGGCGGTCACGGCGTCGGTCAGCAGCCATGCGTCGAGCTGCCAGCGGACGCGCGCGACCAGGGCCGAGGGCGTGAGCGCGCCCTCGTGGCGCCAGCACCGGGTGAGCTGCTCCCCGTGCTCGGTCTCCGCTTCCACCACGACACGCGCGCAGCACAACCCCGAGCGCGTCGAGTCGTGCCAGCATGCGGTCGGCGAGCATCTTCGCCGCGAACGCCGCTTCGTCGACCCGCGTCGCCGGCGGATCGAGCTCGATCGACTCGAGCAGCTCCTCGGGCGGGACGGTCGCCACCGGTTCGTGCTCCTCCTGGCCGCACGCGAGCCGGTGCGCGAGGGCGCCGGGAGGGCCGAAACGCCCGAGCACCGATGCCGCGGGCAGCGCGGCGAAGGCGCCGAGCGTGCGCAGCCCGAGGCGGGCGAGCAGGTCGACGAGGTCGGCGCCGCCGCCGTACGCGGCGTCGACCGATCCCGCGAGCACGGTCACCGGCCACGGGGCCAGGAACGCCGGCGACTCCCCCGGCGGCACCACCAGCACGTCGAGTCGCGCGTTCCTCCGTGCCGCGCGCCGCGAGGCCGGCTGCGAACGTGCCCTCGGCGATACCGGTGCGCACGTCGGCCACCCCGAGCTCGTGCACGCGGGCGACGATACGGGCCGCCAACGCGTCGTCGCCCCCGAAGTAGCGCGACGGCCCGCGCGTCGGGAACGACAGCTGGCCCGGTCGCTCGAGCACCAACCGCGGCACGAGCTCCTCGACCGCGCGCACCACGAGCTCGAACGCACGCGCGTCGGCGGTGTCGTCGGCGTCGAGCACGACGAGACCCGCGCACCGCGCTTCCGCTTCACGCTGGCGCAGGCCGACGGCCACCCCCTCGGCACGCGCCTCCCCCGACACCGACCGCACCACGAGCCCGCGCGGACCGCGCTCGGTCACCACCACCGGGGCGTCGCTCAGCCCGGGATCGCGGCGGCGGGCGGCGACGACCGGCCAGTCGGGGCACCACAGCGCGCAGGTGCGGGTTGCCTCCCCCACGATGTCACCCACCGATCAGCCGGCGCGGGCGAGCTCGCCGGCGCGCGGACGGGCTGCGGCGCCCCGTCCCTCCACCTGCACCTGCAGCCGACGGCCGGCGAGCAGCCCCGCACCGAGGTCCAGACCGTCCCACGCGCTGCCGGCCGCGTGCAGCACGTACGCCGCGCCCGCGGGCCATGCCACCCCGCGCGGCTCGGCGACCACCAGCACCGACTCGCGTTCACGGGCGCGGGCCTCCAGCCGGCGGGCGTCGGCCAGCCGCACCCCGCGGGGCACCTCGGCCAGCACCAGGCTCACACCGTCGAGCAGCGCCGCGACCACGGTGGCCCAGCGGGCGGGGGGAACCCGCCGGACCACCGCGAACCGTTCCAAGGCGACGCCGGTCTCCCTCGCGGCGAGGGGGCCGAGGGTGGCGTCGAGGTCGACCGCGGCCGCCCACTCCCCCAGCGCGGTGAACGCGGCGGCGAGCTCGAAGGCCACCGTGGTCGCGCCCGCGCCCGGGTCGCCCACCACCCGCAGCACCGAGCCGCGCACGACGTTGCCGTCGGGCACGAGCTCGGCCAGCGTGCCCGCCAACGCGACCGACCGGTCGCGCGCCAGCACCAGGGGACAGGCGCCGCGCGCCACGTCGTCGAGGTGTGCGCGGGCCTCGTCGTCACGCCGGGGAAGCACACTCAGGGAAGCCAAGGGTCCGACTGTATCGAACATATGTTCGTATCGTCAATCCGGGCACGCGACGCGGATGCGGACCGGTCCCCGCCACGGACGATCGGGGTCCAGGACCTCGCCCCGCTGCACGACCTCTACCTCACCCGAGCGCGCCAGGTCCCGCACCACCTCGCGCACCGGGTCCACCAGCGACCGCCACCCCTCCCCGCCCACGGCCCGGGCCGCGTCCGACGGGCAGATGTCCGGTCCGGCGGGCATCACCCTGCCCTACCCCGCGACGCGGGTCGGGAACGGCGTGCTACGCGGTGGGTTCGGGGGTGGGGAGCGGCTCCACGCCGATCGCCCGCAGCGAGTCGGGCGACCAGCCCGCGTCGTCGCCGTAGTACCCGAAGAGGTGCTCGATGGTCTCGACGATCTTCGGCTCCAGCGTGTCCCACTGGTCGGCCTCCGCAGTGACCGCCACCGCGCTGGAGTACACCGTCACCCCCGTGGCGCCGAGATCGAACAACCGGCGGGCGAGCACGTCGGGTGCCCGGTCACCGCCGTCCTTCACCGCGTCGATCGACGGGTACCGCTCGATCGCCATGCCGGTGAGCGAGCGATTGAGGTCGAAGATGCGGACCGACGGCGAGACGCCCAGCCGCACGGTCACGGTGATGAACTGACCCATGGGCCAGACATTACGGGGTCAGCCGTGACGACCGAGCATTGCGAGCAGCCGGGTCTGGCGGCTCGCATCCTCCGGCACCTCGAGCGGGGTCCCGAACATGCCGCTCCCCACGAGCATGTCGAGCTGCGGCTCGAGCACCTCGACGCACGCGTCCACGAGCTCGAGGTCGAGCGAGGTGTCCTGTCCGGTCGACGACGCGACGTCCCACCCGTGGATCAGCACGTCGATGAACCGGTGTCCGCAGTAGACCTCCCCGGGGACCGGGCCGTACGACACCGCGCACGGCGCCTCCATCGCACCCGGCGCGCGGAACACCGCCGCCGCGACCAGCGCGGAGTCGTCGTAGGTGCGCAACGGGTCGGTGCCGAGCACGTCGCCGTCGAGCCGGTCGCCCACCGCCTCGATGGTGAACCCCGACCCCAGCTCGGCCGCCCAGTAGTTGCCGGTGACGATGTGGTTCACCAGCTCGCGCACGGTCCAGCCGTCGCAGTCGGACGGCTGCTGCCACTGGTCGTCGCGCACCCCCGCGATCGACAGCCGCGTCCCGTCCAGCGCTCGGGCGTGGATCTCCGGAAGGTCGACGCTCATGTCGCAACCCCCTCGTCGTTGCGACAACGCTAGATGAACAGCCGCCCCGGTGCAGGAGGCACGCCCCGCCAGCACAGCGAGTCCATGAAGATCCACGACCGACGGTGGATCGCGCTCGGCCCGTACCCCGCCAGCGCGGTCTTGTGCGCCGGCGCCGGGTACCCCACGTTCGACTCGAAGTCGTACGGCGGGAAGTGCTCCGCCTCCTCGCGCATCATCCCGTCGCGCGTCACCTTGGCCACGCACGACGCCGCCGCCACTGCCAGGCACTTCGCATCGCCCTTGATCACCGTGGTGACGCGCGATCCCATGCGCAGGTAGTCGTGGTTGCCGTCGAGCACGATGCGGTCGGGGGTGAACCCCTGCGCGTCGAGCTCGGCGAGAGCCCGCAACGCGGCGGTGCGCAACGCGGCGGTCATGCCCAGCTCGTCGCACTCGACGTGCGACGCGTGGCCGACCCCGACGGCGACGGCCCACCGCCGCACGGCCCGCGCCGCCTTCTCCCGCTCGCGGCGGGTGAGCTGCTTCGAGTCGTGCACGCCGCGGAGGTGTTCGGGGGCGGGCACTACCGCGGCCACGGTCACGGGTCCCGCCCAGGCGCCCCGTCCGACCTCGTCGATCCCGCAGACAACCTGGTCGCCGGCCTCCCAGAGCTTCCGCTCCAGCCGGAGGGTCGGGCCGGTGCGGCGGGTCGGGGCGGTGGCGGTCACGCCGCCGAACCTATCGTGCGGGCCCACACGACGGACGGAGGCTGGCATGAGCGGCACGAACTGGGGTCGATGGGGCGACGCCGACGAGCGAGGCACGCTGAACCTCGTCACACCGGAGGCGGTGCTGGCGGCGACGCAGGTCTGCCGGACCGGCAAGGTGTACAGCCTCGCGCTCCCCATCCAGCGCGAGGGCGTCCCGATCTTCGACTACCGCGGCGCGCCGCAGCGGCTGAGCCTGACGAGCAACACCGACAACGACCGGTACGAGCCGTTCGGCGTGCCCGAGGGTCTGGGCTCCAACGAGGACGTGCTCGTGCTCGCGTCGCACAGCATCACCCACATGGACGCGCTGTCACATGTGTTCGCCGAGGGCAAGATGTACAACGACTTCGGCGCCGAGGAGTACACCACCGCGAAAGGCGCGCAGCACCTCGACGTCGCGCAGACCGCGAGCTTCGCCGGGCGCGGCGTGCTGCTCGACCTTCCTCGCCATCAGGGTGTCGACTGGCTCGAGCCCGGTCAGGTGATCGACCGCGCGCAGCTCGAGGCCTGTCGCGACGCGCAGGGCGTCGAGCTCCGGAGCGGCGACATCCTTCTCGTGCGCACCGGGTGGCTCGACTTCTTCGCCACCGGCGACAGCGGCTACCCGCAGCCGGGCCTCGGCAAGGATGCGGTGTCGTTCGTCGACGACCACGACGTCGCGGTCGTCGGCGCGGACAACGCGGCGATCGAGTGCATCCCGTTCGACGACAACGAGTTCCTGGGCGTGCACATCGAGCTCCTGGTCAAGCGGGGGGTCACGCTCCTCGAGCACCTCTTCCTGTCGGAGCTCGCCGCCGACGGCTGCCACGAGTTCCTGCTCGCGGTCGGCGGGCTCAAGGTGACCGGGGCGGCGGGGAGCCCGATCAACCCGATCGCGATCGGCTGACTAGGACTCCAGGCGGGCGACGTTCTCGGCCTCGCCGGGATCCGGGCCGGTCGCGAACCACGCGTCGAGCATCTCGTGCGCGACCTCGGGGCTGGTGAGGCGCAGACCCATCACCAGCACGTTGGCGTCGTTCCACGTCCGCGCGCCGGCCGCGGTGGCGGCGTCGGTGCAGAGCGCGGCGCGCACCCCGGCCACCTTGTTGGCCGCGATCGATGCTCCGGTGCCGGTCCAGCAGAACAGCACGCCGGAGGTGCAGGAGCCCTCGGCCACCAGCGCGCCCACGTCGCGACCGACCACGGCCCATTCGCCGTCGTCGACGACGACCACCTCGTGCCCGCGCCTCGAGATCGGCGCGCACCGCGTCGGTCAGCGCGGTGTACTCGTCGCTCCCGAACGCGATCTTCATCCGAGGATCATGCGGTGCACGTCGTCGAGCGTGTCGAACGGCGTGCACGCCACACCGAACGCTGGCGCACCACGACGCCAGCGGACCCTTCGCGTACACGACGTCGGCCAACAGCGCGGCCTTGCGGTCGCTCGCGCCGTCGCCGATGAGCACGGTGGTCTGCCCGCGGTACTGCGCGTCCTTGATCGGTGCCTGCTTGCACACCCCGCACGACGAGCAGGGGCAGCAGCGGTCCTCGTGCGGGAACTGCAGCGCGCCGGTCGTGAAGTCGACGGCGTTGGTGAGCACGTCGAGCCGAGGGGCGCACACGCGTCCTGCACGTAGAACCCGAATCCGTCGGACACGACCGTCAACTCCGCGCCAGCTGCACGCAACCCGTCGACCAGCCGCCCGAAGCCCGGATCGAGCGGCACCTCCGCCGCGATGGCGCGGAGCCCGGCTTCGTCGCCCTTGACCAGTGCCCACTGGTCGACGATGCACTCGCGGCTGCCGATCTCGCCCCGCTCGAATTGCTCGTGGAGCTCCCACCACTCCTCCGACGCGGCACGGCCGAGCACGTGCATGCCGACATCGACGGTGCTGATGGTGCCGTCGAAGTCGAGGAACACCGACGTGCGCGAGAGATCGAGGTCGGGTCGCGCCATCGCGCCGAAGTTAGCCGTGATCCACGCGACGGCCGACGGCGAATGAGTGCGAGCATCCGGTTCGAGAGAGGGGCACCACCATGAGCAGCGACGACAACGTCAAGACCATCCAGAGCGTCTACGAGGCCTTCGGTCGGGGCGACGTCCCCGCCATCCTCGACGCCGTCACCGACGACGTCGACTGGGCGTCCGACGCCGACTCGACCGAGGTCCCGTGGTGGGGCGTCCGTCACGGCAAGGCCGAGGTGGGTGACTTCTTCACCAAGCTCGGCACGGAGATGGAGCTCGAGGAGTTCACGCCGCTCGCCATCGTGGGCGACGGCGACGTCGTGCTCACCGTGGTGCGCTTCGGGATGAAGTCGCGCACCAACGGTCGCAGCGCGTCGATGCTGCTCCACCACTACTGGAAGTTCCGCGACGGCAAGATCGAGTACTACCGCGGCGCGGAGGACACGCTCCAGACGCTGCGCACGTTCCGGGCCTGACGCGAAACGCCGGCGGATCCGGCGGTCCGCCGGCGAGACGCTCTGCCCGCCCGAATTGCTCTAGCGACCCGCCCTCGGGTTGTCGAGTGACCCGCAGTCCATGAGGTCGGCGATGTCGTGCGGAGCATGGTGCACGTGGTCAACCCTCGTAGGCGGCAGCCACCTTCTTCGGCACGCACATGCGCCACGCGTCGACGAGCAGCTCCCGCAGTTCGTCGACGTCGATGGCATCGAGCCGGACGCAGACCCACCGGTACCGCATGTCGGAGGGGCGGGGCATGAGGAACTTGTCGGGCTCCGAGGCCACGAGCGCCTCCCGCTCCTCCCTGGGGAAGCCGAAGCCCATGATCGTCTCGTCGTCGTAGAACGCGGCGTAGACGATGCGGCCGACCCGGAACCTCACCTGGTCGCGCACGAGCGCCTCGTAGGAACGAGGGAGCGTGGCGGCGATCGCCCGGGCATCGTCGATCGTCACCCCCATCGGCGGCGCAGCACCTCGGCGGTGCGCTTCGTCGGCGGGCAGGAACGCCTCGAGGTGCAGCTCGGCGAGCGTCACGTCGGCGGCGGTCGCGAACGACGTGAGCGTGGTGATGAGGCGGAGGTCGCCGTCGGCCGAGGCCAGCTCCAGCGGCACGGCGAAGCCGAGCACGTCGGCGCTCCGCGGGGAGCGGCGGCAGGTAGCCCTCGAGCTCGGCGAGCAGCTCCTCCAACGCCGGGTCGGGGCTCCGCACGAGCAGGGCCCGCAGGTGCTCGGTGATGTGCCGGCCCCACTCCGGCAGGTTGCGAACCCGGGGCGCGAGACCATTGGGGTGGAGGGCGTGGCGGAACATGTTGGCCGGCGGCTCCAGCAACGCGGGGTCGACGCCTTCGTTGAACACGTCGAACGCCCGGTTGGCGGTGACGAGGATGCCGTGGGGTCGCACGACGATCGCCGGGTACGGGAGGTGGCCGTCGAGGATCGTGTCCAGCGCCTGGCGGACCGGCCGGAGCGCCTCGTCGTCGAGCGGTGACTCCGGGAACGCCGGGGCGAAGCCGGCGGCGAGGAGCAGCTCGTTGCGCTCCCGCAGCGTGAGCTCCATCGACTCCGCCAGCCGCACGACCATGCTGCGTCCCGGTCGGGAGCGGCCCTGTTCGATGAAGCTCACGTGCCGCTGGGTCGTGTCCGCCCGTATCGCGAGCTCCAGCTGGCTCATCCGGCGGGCCGTGCGCCAGCGTCGCAGCTCGGTCGGGAATCGGGTCATCACCGAGTGATCGTCGCTCACGCCGGTCGTCGATGCCATTCCCTCCAGGGAGTTGCTGCGAAGACCCGCGCCGCGGACGATGCGGCCATGACCGACACCAGCAGACCATCATCGACCAGTTCAACGCCGCGTTCCGCGAGCGGGCACCCGAGAAGCTCGTCGACCTCATCGCCGCCGACTGCGTGATGGAGGGCACCGGCCCGGAGCCCGACGGCAACGTCTGGACGGGGTACGACGAATGCCTCGCCGGCTGGCAGGGGCTGGCCACCGACCCCACGATCCAGTTCGAGGTCGAACACGTCGACGTCGACGGCGACCGAGCCGTCATCCGGTGGCGGATCACCGGCGCCGAGAACTACCGGGGCGTGAACCTCATGCGCGTCCGGGACGGGAAGATCGTCGAGGCGCTCGGGTACGGCAAGCGGCCCTAGCAGGCAGTGTCGACCCGCCGGCGTGGTCCTGCAGCACACATGCAGGAAGTAGGGAGTCGTTGCGCGGCGCCCGTATCCCGCGGCTGGTGTGTGCCGTTGACACGAGTGGCGGGGACAACGGAGTCCGGACGCAGCGGGTCGACGCTGTGGAGCACTACGGCCCGCTGGGTCCGGCTCCCGCACCGAAGGACCGCGCCTCCGGATCGCCGCCGAGCTCGCCAGCCTCGCCAGCTCGCGCTTCTCGTCGTCCTGAACGTAAGTGATCGTCAAGCCGACCGGATCAGATCTTGGCCGCATTGCCAGGACGAATGTTGAGTTACTGCATCATTCCGCCGGGTTCATCGACGTCGCGCGGGACAGCTCCATAATCGCGCCAGAGCGAATCCTGTTTGTGTCAAGAGGCGTGTTCTCGGGCGCGTCGATGGACCCGAGTGGCGGGTCGGCGTAGCGTTGTGGTTGGTCCGGGAGTGGCTGTTCCGAAGTGCCGGTGTTCAGGGTTGTGCCGGCCACGCTGGATGAGAGAGTCGTTCCCTGGTTGCCCTCCCGGACCTCCTTCTCAGCGGGCGGTGTCGGCGAGGAGTTGGCGGTAGACCGCGTCGCTGATCCGGCGCTTCAACGCGCGGAGCGCTTCCTTGCGCGTCTTCCCTTCGGCCTTGTTTGCGGAGGTAGTACGCGCGTCCGGGCGTGTCGTGCGCGATCTGGGTGACCGCGGCGATGTGGATCGCGTGGTTCAACTGGCGGTTCCCGCGTGGGTTGAGCCGGTGGCGCACGCGTGGTCCGGAGGACGCTTCGATCGGTGCGGTGCCGTTGTAGCGGGCGTAGTGCCCTGCGGTCGGGAAGCGTCGCGACGTCGCCGCTGTAGCCGATGAGATACGCGGCGAGGACTGGTCCGACGCCGAACACGTCGGTGACCGTCGTCGACGACGCGTGCAACCGCGGTGGCGATGCGGGCCTTGAGCGCGGCGAGGTCACGGTCCGCGGCACGCACCTCGGCGAGGAGCTCGACCGCGAGACCTCGACGTTCGATCCCGACCGCGTCGCCAGGACGGATCCGGCGCAGCTCGGCCGCAGCTCGAGTGGCCGAAAGTCGCCGTGGGAGGCCTCCAGCGACGAGGTGACACAACACGGCGTGCAGACGACAGATCGCCCGGGTGCGATGCGCGACCAGGTCGTGATGACGTTTCGCGAGCAGCCGCAGCACCGCGGTGTGGTCCTCGCGCACGACGGTGCGGAGCTTCGAGTGCCGCAACGCGACCACCGCCGCGGCGCGGGCGTCGTGCGCGTCGGTCTTGTCGATCCGACCCGCGTCGAGCAGCCGTGCTCGCGCCGACAACGTCGGCGGCACGTCGAGCACGAGCTCGCCGGCCGCGACGAGTTGCTGCGCCAACAGCGCACCCGTGCCCGACGCGCCTTCGATCGCCCAACACCGCGGTTCGAACCGTGCTGCGAACTCCACCAACTCGTCGCGTTGGCGACGCCCGGCACGCACCCGGAGCTCACCGACGAGTTGCTCGTGCTCGTCGAGCACCGCCGCGCTGTGTGATCCCTTGTGAGGATCGATCCCGATCACGAACACCCTGAACCTCCTCAATCGATTGCCCGATGGGAACGCCGCAGCGGGCAATCCTGAAGAGATCGAATGCTCGGTCCTGTTTCGAGCCACGCCGCAGCCGAGACCCGGCAAGTGGTCGCTTCGCTCGAAAGCCAACCAACGGTGGCAGGGCATTCTGGAGACCACCCACCGGACCTCGAGACGCTACGAGCAACACCCACGCGTCCGCATCAGATCCTCATTCAGGGCAATCTGCGTGCCGTGCGGCGCGTGCTTCGCATACGGCAAGACCGAGATAGTGTCGGCCACGCAAGGAACACGGGGGGCGCATGAAGAAGACCTTGGGTTGTTGCGTAGCCGCTTTGATGTGGTCGTGCGTGCTCGCTTGCGCCGCGGCATCGTCGAACGCGACAGCGCCGTCGGCCGGTGGCGTGACGGACCCGTCCGCGAACGATACTGCCAAGGCTGCCGTCGCGGCCCTGCCGGATCTCGGTCAAGATTGGACGCAGTATCGCAAAGCCGGCGGTTTCCAGAAGTTCGGGAAGAACGACTGCACCATCAAGGCCGGTTCGCCAGTCAAGGCTTCTGACATGGGCTTCGTCGGACCGACGTATAGCGACGCGACCAAGACGATGTTCGCCTATTCGACCGCCACAGTCTTCCGGACCGAGGCAGATGCGAAGGCCTACACAACCGTCCTGACCACACCGGCGTTCCAGACCTGCAAAGTCGCCCAGGACAACAACGCTCAGAAGAAGGCTGACTCGAAGACCTTCGTGAAGATCAACGACACGGCGACTTCCGCGGTCGGCAGCCCCGCCGGATTGGACGCTTTTTACTCGGAGTTAGGGGGCGGCAAGGACGCCCAAGGTGCAGATGCTCCGTCTGCTGAGTACTTCAGATATACGTTCCGGCACGGGCGCGTCGTGTACACGCTGAAGATCGATACCGCTCTAGCAACAGACGAAGCGGGCTCAGTAGCGCTGAGCGACCGTGTCGGTCAGGTAATCGGAGGCATGACCAGAGCCATCGAGGCTCGACTGACCGCAGCAGGTGCCTGAGTACCGGGCGAAGTCCTTGGCACCGCTCGCGCGGACACCACTACCTCCCACCGCGGCGCCAACGGTCGCCAGAT
>CAVRBG010000008.1:0-74387 GCA_963719245.1 uncultured Actinomycetes bacterium | reverse complement strand
GTACTGGTTGCGCAGGCCGGTGCTGTCGTCGATGAAGCACGTCTGCACGTGCTCGTGTTGAACACCTCGCTCGGGAGCTTGTCGCCGAAGTCTGGCGCCGGTCCACGCCTTGTGGCGGTCGTAGACGAAGTCGGCGCTTCTCGAGGAAGTAGGGCACCCAGCCGATGCCGCCCTCGGCGAGCGACATCTTGATCTTGGGGAACTTCTGCATGATCGGCGACCAGAGGAGCTCCGCCGCAGAATATCGACGTCTGGAACGGCATCGTGTGAGGGATCACCGAGAACGGCGTGCGGGGCATGAAGTTCGGGAAGCCGCCGAAGTGGAACACGGCGACGGTGCCGAGGTCGTTGCACGCCTGCCACGCCTGGTCCCACTCGGGCCCGTGGATGTCGGCCGAGCCGAAGCGGTGGGGCTCGGAGTGGAACGAGACCGCGTGGCAGCCCTTCTCGGCGACACGTGCGATCTCGCCGGCCATCCACTCGTCGCCCAGCGGGAAGCCGGACAGCGCGAGCGGGATGAAGCGGCCGGGGTAGGCGCCCGCCCACTCGTCGATGTGCCAGTCGTTGTACGCGCGGATCATCACCTCGACGAACTCGGTGTCGTCGTTCTGCACGAAGAACTGGCCACCGAGACCGGGCCACGACGGGAAGTTGAGCGACGCGAGCACGCCGTTGACGTTCATGTCGCGGATGCGCTCGTGCACGTCGAAGGTGCCGGGACGGACCTGGTCGAAGCTGGCGGGGTCGGCGCCCCAGCTCTGCGTGGGCGACCCTGCACCGCGTTCAGCCCGAAGGTGGCGAGCTCCTGGCCCTCGATGAGCCAGGCGTCGGTGCCGTTGTCGCGGCGGATGACGCGGGACGCGCTCCTTGAACTTCGCCGGGACGTGGTCCTTGAGGTACTCGGCCAGTGAGGGCGGCTCGACGATGTGGTCGTCGACGCTGACGAGGATCAGGTCTTCCGTGCGCATCCGGAAACCCCCCGGGGTTCGTGGCTCGCAGAAACCGAAGATGTCGTTCTCACTCTATATCCACGCGCAGTACAACACTCCGGCGACCTACCGTCTGGGGGTGGTGAGCCGTCAACCGCGACCAGTACCAGATCGCGCACGTCTCCGGACCGTGAGGCCCCCTCAGGACCGGTTGAGGGCGACCGCGGCGCGGACGAGCGCCTTCAACGCCTTGCGCGTCGATCGTGTCGCCCTCGTGGAAGTCGATGGCCCGCCGGGTGTTCCCCTCGAGGCTGGAGTTGAACAGGCCCGACGGATCGTCCAGCGCCGCGCCCTTGGCGAAGGTCATCTTCACGACCTGCTTGTAGGTCTCACCGGTGCAGATGATCCCGTCGTGGGACCACACCGGCACGCCTCGCCACTTCCATTCCTCGACGACGTCGGGATCGGCTGCCTTCACCAGGGCTCGGAGCCGGCCGAGCATCTCGCCCCGCCAGTCGCCGAGCTCTTCGATCCGGTCGTCGATCAGCTGGGAAGGAGTCCTGTCGCTCGCCACCGGGCCGACTCTACGATCCACCCGTATCCGATTTCCCTCTCACCCCAACGCCCATAATCCTCGTTATGTCAAGTACCCTCGGATGTGACGGGACGGCCACTCCCCGCACTCCGGGCCGGGACTACGGGGCGACGAGCGGTCGGACCTCGTCCCAGAAGCGCTCCAGCTGTCGTCGCTCGTCGGCGACCGGCCAGATGAGGACGCGCTGCACCCCGGCACGGGCGAACGCGGTGAGCTTCTCGGCGAACTGCTCGGCCGGGCCGATCGGGAGCCGCTCCCGGAGCATCGCCTCGGGTCGGTGCACGGTCGGGATGACCCGCTCCTGGAGGATCCGCTCGGCCTCCCGGCGGTCGTCGGTGACGTAGCACCACATCGTCGCCAGGGCGTTCGGGAACGAGTCGGGGTCCTTCCCCCGGGCCACCAGCTTCTCCCGGAGTGACCGCCAGGCCTCGCCGAAGAGCTCGGGGGTCGTGTTGTAGGCCGACGCCAGCCACCCGTCGGCCAGCCGGGCGACCCGCGACAGGCCCGGCCCGGAGCCCCAGCTGCCCACCCAGATCGGCGGTCCGCCGGGTCGGTGCGGTCGGGGCTCGAGGTCGATCCCCTCCGTCGCGTAGAAGACGCCGGCGAACGGCTCCCCGTCCGGGCGCCAGAGCGCCCGGATCGCGGCGATGGACTCGTCGAACCGCGGCCAGCGCTCGGCGAATTCGAGCCCGGCGGCCGCGTAGTCGTCGGCCGACGAGCCCGGCCCGAGCGCGGCGAGCACCCGACCCCCGGACAGGCGATCGAGCGCGCCCAGGCTCTTCGCCACCGCGACCGGCCCGCGCACCACCGACAGCGCGACGGTCGTCGCCAGCGTCATGTCGCCCGTGTGCTCCATCACCGCGGCGAGGGCCATCGGCCCGTCGAGCCAGGGCGCCGAGAAGACCAGGTGGTCGTTGACCGTGAGCGCGGGAAGCCGAGCTCGGCGGCGGTCGACGCGTAGCCGACGAGATGTTCGTGGGTGTAGGGGTGGCCCCCGAAGTCCATCAGGGGCAGATGGGCGCCGTAGTCCACCGCCCCTCCCCTGCTCAGCTCGCGGGGACGATGGCGACGCAGGCCGGCTCGCCCTGGAAGAACCCGGTGCGGAAGGCGTCGACGTTCTCGAACGCCGTCGCCCCGGTGCCGGCCGAGATCTTGTCGGTGTCGCGGAAGATCAGGAACGACTGGATCGCCTCGTCGAGGTCGCCGGCCGAGAGGGTGAGCAGCTCGCCCGTCGGGTTGTGGCCGCCCCGCACCACGTCGCCCGCCCACGAGCCGGTGAAGCAGCTCTGCTGGAGCTCGAGGGCCTTGGCGGTCGCCGGTGACCTCCTCGAGCTGCTGCATGGCGACGGCCCACTCGGCCGCGATCACGACCGCCACCCCGAAGTCGCCCGAGCGCTCGTACACGTCGGGCAGCAGGCGGTGGTCGTAGGCGATGGTGCCGGTGCTGCCGCAGTAGGCGATGCCGTTGACCGCCTGGGCCCGCGCGCAGCTTCTGCCCGTCGCACACCGGCAGCGTCTGCGTCGGGGTCGAACGGGCGTGATGTGCTCGACCGACTCGTAGTCGGTCGAGCAGCCCCGACCAGTAGGCGTCGAGGTCCTCGGCCGTGGCCGGGATCACCTCACGGTACGGGAGGTCTCCGCCACGCTGCGCGTCGTCGGCGTCGGCGAACGGGATGTCGGTGAGCGCCGGCGGGTCCTGGTCGAAGTCGGCGCAGCGCTCGGGCCCGTCGTCGTAGCCCTCCTGGAACGCGCCCACCCGGTCGAAGGCGCTGCCGTGGGCGCCGTCGGCGGTCGGGTCGCTCCCCGGCGGGTCGCGGAAGGTGAGGAACCCGGCGAGCCCGGTGTCGAGGTTGCCCTCGCCGAGGCTGAGCCGGCTGCGACGCCGCCGTCGCCGACGTTGCGCACCCACGCGCCGGCGAAGCAGTCGGCCTGCTGCTCGAGCGCGATCGTCGGCCCGATGAGCCCGGCCTGGTCCTGGATCGCGTGGCCCCACTCGTGCGCGAGCGTGAGCGCGATGGTGAAGTCGCCGAACTTCTCGTCGAGCTGCGGGAACAGGTTCTCGTCGTCGTAGGCGACGAACTTCCCCGCGTTGCAGTAGAACGCGTTCGTCGGCGACGTCCCTGTAGCTCACCTGCCCCGGTCCGCAGCGCGGGACCTTGGTACGTCGACGTGTACGGGATGATCTTCGAGGCGGGGATCGCGCCGGTACTCGCATCGCCGTACACCTCGGGCAGCTCGGTCGCCCAGTAGTCCTGCAGGTCGGCGACGGTCAGCCGGACGGTCCCTGGTACGACGGTTCCTCGGCGGACGCCGACCCGCCACGCCCGCCGGCGGTGCGCCGTCGCACTGACGCACGGCGAGGCACGGCCGCGCATCGGGCGCGCGCACGCGCGTCAGTCCGACGGCAGGATGCCGTCGAGGGCGTCGAGCGACGGCGCGAAGTAGAACGCGCCGCTGACCGGCGTGCGTGAAGTCGGTGAGGTGGTCGTGCAACCCGTCGCCGCTGACACCGAACATGCGGTGCATCATCTTGGTGAAGCGCGACGGGTCGGCGCTGAACGCGAGGAAGTAGAGCCCAGCTCCCCCACCCGCCCGTACGGCATGCTGCGCCGGTAGAGCTCGAGCTCCTCGCCGTCCTCCTCGATGACCACCCGGGCGATGTGCGCGGTGGGCGGCTTGACGTCGTCGTCGAGCTCGATGCTGTCGGGTTTGGTGCGCCCGATGGTGCCCTCCTGGTCGGGCTGCGACTCGCGCGTGGAACGCGGTCGAGGTCGTGCACCCACTTCTGCGCCAGCACGAAGGCGCCGCCCGCGCCGGGCCGCCGTCGGGCACGAGCGCGACGTCGAACGCGTCCTCGACCGGAGGGTTCTCGGTGCCGTCGATGAAGCCGGTGAGGTCGCGACTGTCGCGGTACACGAAGCACGGTTGCTCGGCCGCCAGCTCGGCCACCGGCGCCAGCACCGCGACGACCGCCCGGGCGACGTCGAGCTCGACGTCCTCGCCGGTGCCGTGGCGTCCACACCCACATGTCGTGCTGGGTCGCCGGCGCACGTCGGCCGTCACCCTCGATGGCCTCGAACGCGCGCCAGCTCGGCGGGTGCGTCGTCGGGTTGCAGCCGCCGCCACAGCGTCGGGGCCGAAGCCCACCACGATGTTGGACCCGCCCGCGGTGACCGGGGCTCGCGCAGACCGTGCAGCGCTTCGACGATCGCGTCGTCGGACGACGCCGGTCGCAGGTCGAACTCGAGGTGGTAGTGCGAGCGGGTGCCCTGGGCGAAGATGCCCGGGCTGCGGACGGGCCATGGCGGTCAGTCCTCCGTCGTGGTACGCCGACAGCGGCGGGCACGAGCACATGAGGTTGCGGTCGCCGAACGCGCCGTCGATGCGGCTCACCGGCGGCCAGTACTTGTCGGGTCCCGACACCGATGCGCCGCCCGGGTACGCGGCGCGCTCGCGCGTGTACGGCGCGCGTCCACTCGGTGACGACCACGTCGGCGGCCGGGTGCGGGGCCGTGGCGCAGCGGGCTGTCGTCGACCGCCCACTCCCCGCCTCCACGGCGCGGATCTCGTCGCGGATGGCGATCATGGCGTCGCAGAAGCGGTCGAGCTCGGCGAGGTCCTCCGACTCGGTCGGCTCGACCATGAGCGTGCCCGCCACCGGGAACGAGAGCGTCGGGCGCGTGGAAGCCGAAGTCGATCAGGCGCTTGGCGACGTCCTCGGCGGTGACGCCGGTGGCCTGCGTGATCGGACGCAGGTCGAGGATGCACTCGTGGGCCACCACTCCGCCCGGGACCGCTGTAGAGCACCGGGAAGTGCGGCCGCAGCCGGGTGGCCACGTAGTTGGCGTTGAGGATCGCGACCTCGGTGGCTCGCAGCAGGCCGTCGCCGCCCATCAGCCGGATGTAGGCGTACGAGATCGGCAGGATGCCGGCCGAGCCGTACGGGCGCCGCCGCGATGTGCGGGCGAGAGGAACGGCGCGAGGTGCGCGCGCACCGCGACCGGGCCGACGCCGGGTCCTCCCCCACCGTGGGGGATGCAGAACGTCTTGTGCAGGTTGAGGTGCGACACGTCGGCGCCGAACTTGCCCGGCTTGGCCAGGCCGACGAGCGCGTTGAGGTTGGCGCCGTCGAGGTACACCTGCCCGCCGCACTCGTGCACGACCGCGCACACGTCGCGGATGTTCGCCTCGAACACGCCGTGGGTCGACGGGTAGGTGACCATCAGCGCCGACAGGTCGGCGGCGTGCTCGTGGGCCTTCGCCTTGAGGTCGTCGAAGTCGACGTTGCCGTCGTCGTCGCACTTCACGACGACCACGCGCATGCCGGCCATCACCGCGCTCGCCGCGTTGGTGCCGTGCGCCGACTCGGGGATGAGGCACACCGTCCGCGCGCCCTGTCCGCGGTGCTCGTGGTAGCCGCGGATCGCGAGCAGGCCCGCGAGCTCGCCCTGCGAGCCGGCGTTGGGCTGCAGCGACACCGCGTCGTAGCCGGTGATCTCGCACAGCGCCGCTTCGAGGTCGGCGAACAGCTCGCGGTACCCCTCGGCCTGCTCGACCGGCGCGAACGGGTGCATGTCCGCGAACTCGGGCCACGTGATCGGCATCATCTCGGTGGTGGCGTTGAGCTTCATCGTGCACGAGCCGAGCGGGATCATCGTGCGGTCGAGCGCGAGATCGCGGTCGGCCAGGCGTGCGCAGGTAGCGCAGCATCTGCGACTCGGAGTGGTAGGTGCGGAACACCGGGTGCGCCAGGATGTCGGACGTGCGCCGCAGCGCCTCGGGGACGCCGATCGCCTGGCGGCGTCCGTCGCCGTCGAACAGCGTCGCGTACGCGTGTCGACCGTCTCGGGCGTCGTCGTCTCGTCGAGTGCGATCGCCACCGTGTGCGCGTCGACGCGACGGAGGTTGACCCCGGCGTCGCGCGCGCTGGTCAGCACCGCGTCGGCGTCGTCGACCCGGACCGCGATGGTGTCGAAGCACGAATCGTGCACCACGGCCGGGCAGCGTGGACCGCGCGAGCTCGACGGTGAGCCCGTGCACGCGTTCGGCGATGGCGCGCAGGCCGTCGGGGCCGTGGTACACGGCGTACATGCCGGCGATGTTGGCGAGCAGGACCTGGGCGGTGCAGATGTTGCTCGTCGCCTTCTCGCGGCGGATGTGCTGCTCGCGGGTCTGCAGCGCGAGCCGGAGCGCGGGACGCCCGGCGGCGTCGACCGAGACCCCGACGAGCCGGCCCGGGAGGTTGCGCTTGTACTCCTCGCGCGTCGCGAAGAAGCCGGCGTGCGGCCCGCCGTAGCCCATGGGCACGCCGAAGCGCTGCGCCGACCCGACGACGACGTCGGCGCCCCACTCCCCCGGCGGCGCGAGCAACACGAGCGCCAGGAGGTCGGCGGCGACCGCGACCAGCGTGCCCTGCGCGTGCAAGTTCGCCACGAGCTCGCGGTCGTCACGGATGCCACCGGTGGTGCCCGGGTACTGCAGCAGCACCCCGAACACCCCCTCGCCGGGGAGATCGCCGACCTTCAGGGAGGAGGCCGGCACGCCGACCACCACGTCGATCCCGAGCGGTTCGGCCCGGGTGCGCACGACGTCGATCGTCTGCGGGTGGCACTCGGCGTCGACGAAGAACGTGTCGCCCGCCTTCGGGTTCACCCGCTGCAGCATGGTCATCGCCTCGGCCGCCGCGGTCGCTTCGTCGAGCAGCGACGCGTTGGCGAGGTCCATGGCGGTGAGGTCGCTCACCATGGTCTGGAAGTTGAGCAGCGCCTCGAGGCGTCCCTGCGAGATCTCGGGTTGGTACGGCGTGTAGGCGGTGTACCAGGCGGGGTCCTCGAGCACGTTGCGCTGGATGACCGGCGGCGTGATCGTGCCCGAGTACCCCTGGCCGATCAGCGAGGTGAGCACCTGGTTGCGGTCCGCGAGGCTCGCGCAACCGGGCGAGCGTCTCCGCCTCGGTGAGCCCGGCGGGCAGGTCGAGCGGCACGCGGTCGCGGATCGACTCCGGCACCGCCCGGTCGACGAGCTCGGCCACCGACGCCACCCCGACCGTGGCCAGCATGGTCTCGATCTCCGCGGCTGAGGGCCCCACGTGCCGGTCGGCGAACTCCCTGCTCACGGCGTCGAGGCTACCGGCGGACGAACGGCAACTTCGTCACGACGGCGGCGACCTCGCGACCCCGTACGTCGACGGTGACCTCGTCGCCGTCGACGGTGTCGGGCGGGAGGAACGCGAGCGCGATGCCGTGCCCGAGCGTCGGCGAGAAGTTCCCGCTGGTGACCTCCCCGATGACTGCACCGCGGCGGGAGACGGCCTGGCCCTCACGCGGGATCTGACGCCCTTCGGTGCTCAGGCCCCGGAGACGGCGGGCGACGCCCCGGTCGTGCTCGGCTTCGAGCGCGGCGCGACCCCGGAAGTCGCCCTTGTCGAAGCGCACGACCCACGCCAGTCCCGCCTGCAACGGCGTGATGCCGGCGCCCAGCTCGTGACCGTGGAGCGGGAGGCCGGCCTCCAGCCGCAGCGTGTCGCGGGCACCGAGGCCCGCGGGCACGATCCCCGCGTCGAGGAGCAGCTCCCAGCACCGCGACGCGGCCGCGGCGGGAACGTGCAGCTCGACGCCGTCCTCCCCGGTGTACCCGGTGCCGGCGATCCAGCCCTGCTCGCCCCCGAAGTCGAGGGGTTCGACGGCGAAGCGCGCCACGCCGGCGTGGTCGGGCGCCACCGCGGCGAGCCGTTCCCGCGCCTCGGGCCCCTGCACCGCCAGCACCGCGCGCGACGCGGTGACGTCGACGATCTCGCACTCCCCCCCGCCGTGGAACACCGCCGCCTCACCGAGCGCGTCGATGATCGGCGTGGTGTTCGACGCGTTGGGCATCACCAGGAACTCGCCCGGCGCCGACCCACCACACGATGATGTCGTCGACGACGTGGGCGTCGTCGGGGTCGAGCAGGTGCGTGTACTGGGCCCGTCCGGGACCGATGCGGTCGAGGTCGTTGGTGAACGCCCACTGCAGCGCCGCGAACGCGCCGGAGCCGTACACCCGGACCGACCCGAGGTGCGACACGTCGAACACGACCGCGTGCTCGCGGCACGCGCGGTGCTCCTCGAGCACCCCGGTGTACTGGATCGGCATCTCCCAGCCGCCGAACCGACCATGCCGCGCGCCGAGCGCACGGTGCTCGGCGTCGAGAGGTGAGTGGTGCAGCGGGAGGTCGCCCGGCTCGCTCACGCTCACGCCGTCCCCATTGGGCGATCGCTACTCGCCGGGATACCCGGCTCGCTCACGCTCACGCCGTCTCGGCGGCGGGACCCGAGCCACTCCGGCGCCGCGGTTCCGGGAAGAGGTCGAGCGGCTGCGCGTCACCGGGCACGCCGACGAGCTGCGACGGCGGTTCGAGCCCGTACTTCACCAGCAGCTGCAGGTAGTCGCGCTGGTAGAGCACCTTGATCTGCACGTCGGGGTACAGCTCCACCAGACGGCGCGCCTTGCGGTTCTTCTTCGTCACCAGCTTCTGGTTGAGCGTGGTGATCTCGATGAAGAGGTCGTAGGCGGGCAGGTAGAAGTCGGGGCTGAACGCTTGCGACGGGTTGCCGTCGCTGTCGCGCTCGAGCACGAACGTCCGCGGCTCGTACTCCCAGGAGATCGCGTAGAAGTCGAGCAGCTTCGCGAACTGTCGTTCGGAGTTGTGCGCGAAGCGGACCTGCTCGTGAGGGAGCGTCTCCGGAGGAATGTCAGCCCCCTCCGGCGACGCGCATCTCCGCGACGTGCTCGCGCACGCCCGCGTCGAGCTCCTCCATCACGTGACCGAGGGGCACGATGTTGAGCACGCCCTGGCCGTGGCGCACGAGGTCGATGAGCATGTCGTCGGTGCGCGCGAGCACCGAGTTGGTGCCGTCGAGCACGAGGTTGGCGGTGGCCCAGTCGTCGCCGAGGTCTTCGCGCAGGTAGTCGATCGCCTGGCGCGCGAGTCTGCAGCTTGACGCCCGCGTCGAGCAGGCTCTTCACGACCTTGAGGCGCACGAGATCCTGGAAGGAATAGGTGCGCTGCGTGCCGCTCCCCCGCGCGTCGGTGATCGACGGGCGGACGAGGTCGGTGCGCGCCCAGTAGTCGAGCTGGCGGTACGTGATGCCGACGATGCTGCACACCTGCGGACCCCGGAATCCCAACTCCCGCGGAGTGGGCTCCATGCCGTCGAGCATCGGCTGCTCGGCGCGCTTCTTGGCTGTTGCCATCAGACCTCGATCTCACATCGACCCGGGGTCACGCTGAAGTACAGGGTCGTAGTTACGGGAATGTGAGGCTACTGCCTGGCCGGGGCCGGGTCAACGAACGAGGACCTATTCGCCGTGGGCGAAGTCCTCCGGACGGACCTGGTCGAGAAACTCCCGGAACTGCTCGATCTGCTCCTCGTCCTGCTCCTCGCCCTCTTCCTGCTCGAAGAGCACTCCGGCCTCCTCGAGGACGTCCTCGTGGGCGAAGATCGGGACGGGATCGCCGTAGCGCACCGCGAGGGCGATGGCATCGGACGGCCGCGACGAGATCCGGTAGGTGCCGCCGTCGCGGGAGAACTCGATCTCGGCGAAGAAGGTGCCGTCGTGCAGCTCGGTGATGACGACCTGCAGGACCTTGGTGCCGAGGTCGTCGAGCACCGACTTGAACAGGTCGTGGGTCATCGGCCGCGGCGTCTCGGTGCCCTGGAGGGCGTAGACGATGGCGGTCGCCTCGGGCTGGCCGATGAAGATCGGCAGATAGCGCTGCCCTTCGTTCTCACGGAGGAGCACGATCGGCTGGTTCGACGGAACCTCGACTCGGACTCCGACAAGAGACATCGGGATCACGGGCGCCTCCGGAACGGACAGAAGCCCACCCTAGCACCGGCCCCCGAGCGTGCCTCCGGCGGTTCCGTAGAGCTCGCGGACGTAGGCGTCGGGTCGCGCGCGCACGACCTCACGGTCGGCGACCACGACACGCGGGACGTTCCGGTACAGATCGGCGCGGTGCAGCCCGTAGCCGAGGACGAAGACGTCGGGGATCTCGAGCCCCACGTAGCGCACCTCCATCGGCAGGATCCGCCGGGCCCGCCGGTCGAGCAGCGTGCAGACGTCGACCCGGCGGGGCTCCTGCCGCTGCAGGTGCTCGACCAGGTAGCCGAGGGTGAGGCCGGTGTCGACGAGGTCCTCGACCAGCACGACGTCGCGCCCGTGCGCCTCGCTGGTCATGTCCTGCAGGATGCGCACCCGACCCGAATCCGGTGCGTAGCGCGAGATGGCGATGAAGTCGACCTCCACGTCGATCTCGTGGATCGCGCGCGCGAGGTCGGCGAGGAAGATGGAGGCGCCCTTCAGCACGCCGACCAGGATCACGCCGTCGGGATGATCGGCGCTGATCTCGCCCGCGAGGCGCGTCACGCACTCGCGCAGCGCAGCTTCGTCGAGCAGGGTCTCCGGGGCCGGCAGCGCGGCGTCGGTCACTCGGCGAGCGTCTCGCGCACCGCGTCGCGGAGGAGCGCGGTGCGCAGCTGGCGACCGAGCGTCGACAGCTCCACCAGCTCACCCTGCAGCCGTTCCCGCGCTTCGGGATTGCGCTGGCGCACGTAGGGCATCAGCACCTGGCCGAAGAGCACCGCCTCCCGTTCCGCGAACGTGCGGTACATGCGCAGATGGCGTGCCTCGACCCCCCGGGCGAAGAACCCGGATGCGATCCGGGCGATCTCGAGCGCGTCGTCGTCGTACTCGGCGACCCCGTCGATCTCGCGTGCCGGCGTGATGAGCCCGTAGCTCTCGAGCTCGCGGACCTGCGCGTCGTCGATCCCCGCCGCGGTGGCGAGCTCGCTGCGGGTGTGGTGCCCGTCGCCGCCGGCCGCGACGACGCTCGTGTCGCGCTCGGCGCCGTCGGTGGGCAGCGTGGGCGCGAACGCGGGTGCGCGCCGGGCGGCACGCGGCGGCGGCGCGGGCGCGGCGGCTTCCGTCGTCGCCACCGGTTCGGGCGCGGCCGGTACGGCAGCCGCGGCCGACTCGGGCGTGGGGTCGAGCAGGCGCGCCTCCTCCCCCGGCGGGAGCTCGTCGAGGCGCTCCTTGATCACCTTGAGCGGGAGGAAGTGCTCCTTCTGTTGGTACAGGATCCACCGCAGGCGAGCGAGATCGTGGGCGTGGAACTTGCGGTAGCCCGACGGCGTGCGCTCCGGGTTGACCAGCCCCTGGCTCTCGAGGAACCGGATCTTCGAGATCGTGATGTCGGGGAACTCGTCGTTGAGCTCGGCCAGGACCTCGCCGATCGAGAGGTGCTCCGGCTCGCGAGCGCTCACGCGGACCCGCTCACGACTCGCTGGTCCCGACGAGGAACACCAGCACGAACCGGCCGATCTGGAGGTCGGCGAGGTGGTGCAGCGGTGCGGTGTCGACCCGCTTGTGGTCGACGTAGGTGCCGTTGAGCGAGCCGACGTCGGACACCTCGTAGCCGCCGGCCACGCGCCGGACCACGGCGTGGCGGCGCGACACCGTGATGTCGTCGAGGAAGATGTCGGAGTCGGGGTGGCGTCCGAGTGCCGTCTCGTCGCTGTCGAGCACGAACCGGCTCCCGGCGTTGGGACCCCGGCGCACGACCAGCATGCCCATCCCCTCGGGCAGCTCGGCCAGGGCCGCGCCGAGCTCCTCGTCGAGCTCGAGGCGCTCGGCGAGCTCGGTGAGGCTCAGCGTGGCTTCGTCCTCGCGGGGCAGGGGGCTGCCGCACGACGAGCAGAAGTTGGCCCCGGACTCGTTCTGGTGGCCGCACTGGCGGCATCGCATGGCGCGAGGGTACCCCGGCCGGAGCCCGACCGGTGACCGTCACCCTCTGGGTGACGTCGAGGCGCCGGTCGACCCGACCCTCGGGGTCAAGTCGAGGTGGAGGTCGAGGTCGAGGGTGGTCCGGAAACCCTCGACCACCGCGGCGGCCACGACGCGCGGGTCGGTCGGCGCGCCGAGCTCGGCCAGGGTGACGGTGGCGGCGCGCAGGCGCTCGCGGGTGACCGCGGGTGTGCCCGGCCGGGCGAGGAGCAGGTCGGTCTCGTCGAACGCCGGGCGGTCGAGCAGGATCGACCCGTGCTGCAGCACCGCGCCGCCCCGCCGGACCTGCGCCGATCCGCAGAGCTTGCGCTCGCCGACCCGGAGGTCGGCGCCCTGCTGGGCGGCGAAGCACACCGGCCCCGCGGGACCGTCGTGGCGGGCCACCGCGGCGTGGACCCCGAGGCGCTCCAGGCCCGCGATCAGCGCGCCGGCGAGCAGGCAGTAGACGGCGTCCACGCCGCCGGCCGTGCCCGGCGGTCGCGGCAGGGCGACCGCGTACGTGAGGTCGGCCCCGTGCAGGAGACCGCGTCCCCCCGTCGGGCGGCGCACCACCTCGACCCCGAGCCGGGCGCACGCCGGGCCGTCGACATCGTCGTCGGGTTGGAAGCGACCGAGCGAGAGCGCCGGCGGCGACCAGCGGTACAGGCGCAGCGCGGGCGGGGCACCTGCCGCGACCTCGGCGAGCAGCGCGTCGTCGGCCGCCATCTGCGCCGCGGCGTCGAAGCCCCGGTCGAGATCGTCGACCAGGCGCCACGAACGGCTGCGGGACTCCCGGCGCAGGGGCGTCGTCAGCCTTCCTCGACCAGCGCCCGGTACGCGGCGGCGTCCAGCAGCGCATCGACCTCGGCCGGGTCGGCCATCTCGACCACGAAGATCCATCCGGCGCCGTACGGGTCGGCGTTGACCTGCTCGGGCGCGTCGTCGAGCGCCTCGTTCACCTCGACCACCGTGCCGGTGACGGGCGAGAAGATCTCCGACACCGACTTGGTCGACTCCACCTCGGCACAGCTCGCATTCGCCATCACGTTGGCGCCCACGCCCGGCAGCTCGACGTAGACGACGTCGCCGAGGGAATCCTGGGCGAAGTCGGTGATGCCGATGCGGGCACGCGCGCCGTCGACCGCGACCCATTCGTGCTCGGCGCTGTAGCGCAGCCCCTCGGGAAATTCCATGGGCGGAGCGTAACCCCGGCGCGGGTGGCAACGTTCGACGAACTGGTCCCGATCGCGATGATTTCTGCCGCCGCCTCCGGTCAACACTTCAGAGCAGATCCATCCGAGCCCGGGAGGAACCGTGACCGAGCAGACCGCCACCGCCCTACCCCCAGTCGTCGACCGGCAGACCTGGCAGGCCGCGCTCGACGACCTGCGGGTGCGGGAGAAGGCCGCCACCCGTGAGCTCGACGCCATCGCTGCACAACGCCGCAGACTGCCGATGGTCGAGCTCCCCGACTACACGCTGATCGGTCCGGACGGCCCCATCCGACTGGTCGACGTCTTCGACGGGCGCTCCCAGCTCATCGTCTACAACCACATGTGGTCCGACGGCGCGGAGTGGCAGTGCGGCGGCTGTACCGGGCTCACGTCGCAGTACGTCCGGCTGGGCTTCCTCGACAACTACGACGCCCGCTTCGTCATCGTCACCAACGGGCCCATCGAAGAAGCGCTGGCCTACAAGGCCAAGGTCGGCAACGAGATGGACTGGTACTCGTCGTCGGAAAGCTCGTTCGGCGCCGACGTCGGCGCGCCGCCCGGCGCGGGCTTCGCGGTGAACGTGTTCCTCCGCGACGGCGACACGGTCTACCGCACCTGGCACACCGATGGCCGCGGCACCGAACAGCTCAGCTACACCTTCGCGTTGATCGACATCCTGCCGTGGGGCCGCCAGGAGGAATGGCAGGATTCGCCGGACGGTTGGCCGAAGTCGCCCACCTACTCCAACTGGCTCGACTCTCCCGATGTCGCCCGGCTCTACGGCCGTGAGTCGAGTGCCGATGGTGAGCGCGTCTCTCGATGATGTGACGCCGGCGACGTCGGATCTCTTCCCGGCTCCGCCGCGGCGGCGCGCGGTTACTGCAGGACCTGGCGGATGCGCTGCACGTACTCCTGTGCCAGACGTCGGGCATCGACGTCGCTGCCGGCCTCCGCCCACACGTGGGTCAGAGCTTCGTCGGGATCGGGCAGCACGAGCGCCCACTGGTCGCCGTCGATCACCTTGACCCCGTCGATCAGCTCCAGCTCGCGCGATCCGGCCCGCTCGACGATCTCGCGATCACCGTGCCCTTGCGCTCCCACGGCGTGACGATGGTCTCGTGCGCGACGTGGATCTCGGGCAGGCCGGCGACCACGGTGGAGAGCTTCCGGTCGACGGCGGCAAGCAGGTCGAGCAGCTTCACCAGCGTGACCGCCGCGTCGTAGGCGGGCAGGAACTCCGGCCAGATGCACCCGCCGTCGGGGGTGCCGGCGAACAGCACCGCCCGGGCCGCCGCGGTCTCCATGAGGCTCGCGCCCCACAGGCGCGTGCGCACCACCGCGCCCTCCGCGTCGAGGATCTTCTCGACCGCGCCGGTGACGTTGACCGGTACCGCGACGCTGGCGTCGGGCACCGCTTCCTTGATGAGTGCCACCACGCTGAGCAGCAGCTCCTCCGGCTGGAGCACGTGGCCGCGGTCGTCGACCACGACGGCGAACTCACCTTCGGGGTCGATGACGAACCCGAGGTCGCTGCCCGACACCTGGACCAGCTCCGCGAGGCGGGCCACCTGCCGCGTCACGTACCTCGGCGGTCGACGTGGCCGACGACGTGCTCGCGAAGGGGTTGACCGCGAGCACCTCGGCGCCGAGCTTGGTGAGCAGGCTCGGCATCATGATCGACGCCGCACCGAACGAGTAGTCGAGCACGAGCTTGAACGACTGCTGCCGCACCTGGTCGATGTCGACCACGCGTTCGAGCGCGGACGCGTAGAACTCGAGCGACCGGGGCGGGAACACGATATCGCCGATGTCGCCGCCGAAGGCGCGCCGGTAGTCCTCCCGGTAGAGGAGGCGCTCGACCTTGCGCTGCATGCCGGGATCGATGTCGCGGCCGTCTTCGTCGAAGAACCGGATCTCGACGGTATCGGGATCACCCGGGGCGAGACGCACGGTGATGCCGCCCTGCGAGCGGCTGTTGCGCACCTGGAACCGGGTCAGGGGCACCGTGGCCAGCTCGATGTCCTCGACGTTGACGCCGGAGAGGTTGATGCCGGCGATCAACGCCCGCTTCAGGGCGCGGGCGATGCGGCTGGTGTCGCGGCTCGTCGTGATGGTCGAGCCCTTGCGGACCGCGGTGCTGTACGCCATCGCCAGGCGTACCGCGACCTCGGGGTTGATGTCGACGTTGGCCAGCCCGCGCACACCGCGCCGGCCGAACAGGGTGCGGGCGCCGCGGCTCTCCCACACGATCGACGAGGTGACCATCGCGCCCGACTCGACGGTCTTGAACGGATACACCTTCACGTTGGGGTTGATGACGGCGTCCTGGCCGATGAAGCACTCGTCGCCGACGACGGTGCCCTCGTCGACCCGCACGCGGGCCCGCAGGTCGGTGTTGCGCCCGATCACGCAGCCGCGCAGGTTGGCCCCGGGGCCCACGTACACGTGGTCGTGGCAGATGGCACGCTCGAGGAAGGCGTCGGCCTTCACGATCACGTCGGTGCCGAGCACGGTGTACGGGCGCAGGTGCGCGCCCGCCTCGACCCGGCAGTTGTCGCCGATCACCACCGGCTCGTCGATCCGGGCTTCCGGGTCGAGCTCGACGTCGGTACCGATCCACCGGCGGTCACCGAGCTGGAAGCCCTCGATCTCGGCCTGCACCCGGCCGTCGAGGACGTCGGTGTGCGCCCGGCTGTACGCCTCCAGCGTGCCGACATCTTCCCAGTAGCCCTCGGCGACGTGGCCGTGCAGCGTGTGGCCGTCGTCGAGCAGCGCGGGGAACACGTCGCTGGAGAAGTCGACGACCTCGCCGTCGGGGATGAAGTCGAACACCGTCGGTTCGAGCACGTAGATGCCGGTGTTGATGGTGTCGGAGAACACCTCACCCCAGGTCGGCTTCTCGAGGAACCGCTCGATGGTGCCGTCGGGCTGCGTGATCACGATGCCGAACTCGAGCGGGTTCTCCACGTGCTTCAGTGCGATCGACGCCGACGCGCCCGCGTCGCGGTGCGCCTTCACGAACGCGGTCAGGTCGATGTCGGTGAGCACGTCGCCGGAGATCACCAGGAACGTGTCGTCGAGCTCTTCCGCGGCGTTGCGCACCGAGCCCGCGGTGCCGAGGGGCGAGTCCTCGGTCGCGTACCGCATGGTCACGCCGAAGTCGGAGCCGTCACCGAAGTAGTCGCGGATCTGGTTGGCGAGGAACGCCACGGTGACGACGATCTCGTCGAACCCGTGCTGGGAGAGCAGGTTGACGATGTGCTCCATCATCGGCTTGTTCGCCAACGGCATCATCGGCTTCGGGGTGTTGCTGGTGAGCGGGCGCAGCCGGGTGCCCTCACCGCCGGCGAGGATGACGGCCTTCACGACACGCTCCCCGAAGCGGTACGGGGACCCCGGCCGTCGCGCAGCGCTTCACGCGCGATGGGCACGTAGGTGAGTGCGGCGTAGTAGCTCAGCACCAGCCCGCAGACGGCCATGAACCAGGCCCCGGCCAGCACGACGTCGTGGGCGTCGCCGTGGATGGCGTCGGCCCACAGGAAGAGGGGGAACGCGAACATGAGGGCGAGGGTGCCCGCCTTGCCCACCCACTGCACATCGATGCGCCGGGCGCCCGCCGCCGCCAGGGCCAGCACCGCCACGCTGATGACGAGCTCGCGAGCGAGGACGAGGACGCCCACGACCAGCGGGACACTGCCCTGGACGAGCAGGGCGATCGCGGCCACGAGCAGCAGGATGCGGTCGGCGACGGGGTCGAGCACCTTGCCCAGGTCGCTCCCCTGGTCGAACCGACGCGCGATCCAGCCGTCGACCCAGTCGGACGCACCGAGCACCGCGAGCAGCCCCGCCGCCGCGAGCAGTTCGTCGTCGGCCAGGAGCCAGACGAACACGGGCACGCACGCGAGACGGACGAGCGAGATGAGGTTCGGGACCGTGACGATCCGCGACGCTCCGTCCTTGCCCATCAGCGCATGGTACGCGCTCGCCTTCAGATTCAGAGCAGCCCCGTGTACGCCCCGCCGTCGATGGGAATCGCCGTCCCGGTGACGAAGGAGGCCGATTCCGAGCAGAGGAACGCGGCGATCCGCCCGAAATCCTCGGGACGGCCGATCACGCCCGCCGGGATGCCGGCGTCGCGGGCGTCGAGCTCTCCGCCGTAGAGCTCCCGGATCCGAGGCGTGTCGTGGAGGCCGGGCTGGAGCGAGTTGACGGTGACGCCGTCGCCGGCGACCTCACGGGCCAGGGTCTTCAGGAACGCGGTGAGCCCCGAGCGCGCCACGTTCGAGAGGATCAGCGCCGCGATCGGCTGGCGGACGCCGACGGAGGTGATCGCCAGGACCCTCCCCCACTGCTGCTCGCGCATCGCGGGTACGGCCTTGCCGCACATGGCGATGTGGGCGAGGCAGTTGAGCTCGATCGCCTTCCGGTAGGCGGCCGGCTCCGTCGACGTGAAGGTGCCCGCGGGCGGGCCGCCGCCGTTGCACACCAGGATGTCGACACCCCCGAGCGCGTCCCGGGCGTCGCGCACGAACGCCGCCGCACCCTCTTCCGTCGCCACGTCGGCCACCAGCGGGATGGCGAGCGGACCGATCTCCGCCGCGGCGGCGTCGATCCGCTCACGCGACCGGCTGCAGATGGCGACGGTGACGCCTTCGTCGGCCAGGGCTCGGGCGGTGGCGAGGCCGAGCCCGCTCGAGCCCGCCGCCACCGCCGCTCGCCGGCCCTCGATGCCGTAGTTCACGAGTGGATCGGCCCGGTCGCGTCGCGCAGCGCGGTCGCCTGACGGCCGGTGCGCGAGCCGATGATCTCGGCGCAGATGGACACCGCGGTCTCCTCCGGGGTGCGGGCGCCGATGTCGAGTCCGATCGGCGCGTGGATGCGGGCGAGCTCCTCGTCGGTGACCCCCGCCTCGCGCAGCCGCTCGGTGCGCTTGCCGTGGGTCTTGCGCGACCCCATCGCGCCGAGGTACCCCACGCGTGTGGCGAGGGAGCCGACGATGGCGGGCACGTCGAACTTGCTGTCGTGGGTGAGCACGCACACCGCGTCACGCGGTCCGAGCTCGTCACCGATCTTCTCGAGGTACCGGTTCGGCCATTCGTTCACGACCTCGTCGGCCATCGGGAACCGTTGGCGCGTCGCGAACACGGCGCGCGCGTCGCACACCACGACGCGGTAGCCGAGCACCTTGGCCACGTTGGCGAGCGCGCGCGTGAAGTCGACGGCCCCGAAGATGACCATGCGGGGCGGCGGGGCGAAGACCTCGATGAACACCGACACGGTGTCTTCGCGGGCCTCGCCGTGCGCGCCGTAGTGGCGGGTCGACGTGAGCCCGGCCTCGAGCTCGCCCAGCGCGTCGCGCCCGACGACGCGGTCGAGGTCGGGATCGCCCAGGGTGCCGATCGTCGGCGCGCCGCGGCGCACCAGCAGCTTGGCCCCGACGTGCGGTCCGCTGGTGACGGTCACCAACGCGACCAGCTCCTCGGCCCGCAGCGCGTCGCGCAGCACCTCGTAGATGGATTGCCCGTCTTTTGGCGTCACTGCAACCCCCTGGAGGACGGTGCAGTGACGCCAAAACGGGGAGGGGGGGCCACGGCACTCACCAGTCGAGGGGCTCCAGATAGAGGTGGATGGTGCCGCCGCACGTCAGCCCGACCGCGAACGCCTCGTCGTCGGAGTAGCCGAACGTGATCACGCCGCGCTCGCGCGCTGCCGTCGAGCACCTCGAGCGAGGCGGTGACGACGGCTCCCTCGACGCACCCGCCCGACACCGATCCCGCGACTTCGCCGGCGTCGTTCACGGCCATCGTGGCACCGGGGTCGCGCGGCGCCGAACCCTCGAGCGCGACGACCCTCGCCACCGCCACCCGGTGCCCGTCGGCCCGCCAGCGCTCGATGTCGTCCAGGACTTCCTTCATGCTCCCTCGCTCACCTTCGCTCGCGCCTCTCGCCCGACACGACCCGCGCCAGATGCTCCAGCGACGCCAGGTTGTGCCCCTCGACGAACTCGTCAACGTGCGGGAGGGCCGCTGCCATTCCGCGCGCCAGCGGCGCGAAGTTCGGCGACGACTTCAGCGGGTTCACCCACACCACCTGGTACGCGACCCGGTGGAGGCGCTCCATCTGCTCGCCGAGCACCTCGGGATCGCCTCGGTCCCAGCCGTCGGAGAGGATGACCACGACCGCGCCCCGCGCCATGCCGCGCACGCCCCACTCGTCGTTGAACTGGCGCAGGCCCTCGCCCAGCCGGGTGCCACCCGACCAGTCGGTGACCCTCCGGGCGGCGGCGGCGATGGCGGCGTCGGGATCGCGCGACGACAGCTCGCGCGTGATGCGGGTGAGCCGGGTGCCGATGGCGAACGCCTCCACCCGGCCCCGCCCCACCACGGCGGCGTGGAGGAACCGGACCAGCCCGCGCGCGTACGCCTCCATGGAGCCGCTCACGTCGCAGAGCAGCACCAGCCGCCGCGGCCGGTCGGCCGGTTCGACGAACGCCCGGCTGATCGGCTCCCCGCCGGCACGGATGGCGCGTCGCACCGTGCGCCGCAGGTCGGGACGACCCCGGTTGCGGCGACTGGCGCGCAACCGGCGCGAGTGGCGCATCGCGCCGGCCATCCGAAGGTCGTTCATCAGACGGCGGGACTCCGCGAACTCGGTCGGGCTGTAGTGGGCGAAGTCACGCTGGCGCAGCACCTCGGCCCGGCTGTAGCGCACCGCCAACGTGGGCGCGTCGCTCTCGTCGGCTTCGTCACCGACCGGCGCGTCGTCGTCGCCACTGTCGAACGCGAGCATCACCTCGCGTTCGGTCGGCGAGCCCATCGACACCTCGCGCACCTGCTCCCACCACGCGGCGAACCCGCGGTCGTAGAGCTCGACGTCCTCGGGCCGCCGCACCAGCGTGGCTCGTCCCGCCCAGTACACGGCGTCGCGACGCGACATCCCGACCGCACCGAGCGCCTCGGCGAACACCACCGTGCTCCCGACCGGCACGTCGAGCCCCGCAGCGCGCAGCAAGCGCGCGAAGCCGACGGCCAGCCGATCCGGCTCAGCCACCGCGTTCCGTCGCCGAGCGGACGAGCTGGTCGATGCCGGCGGCCCGGGTGCGATCCTGGTCTTCGCGGTACTTCAGGATCGTGCCCAGCGTGACCTCGACCGCGTGCTCGTCGATGCTGGTGCGCCCGAGCGCGGCGAGGGCGTTCGCCCAGTCGATGGTCTCGGCCACCCCGGGGGGCTTGTAGAGCTCGAGCTCGCGGAGTGATTCCACCGCGGCGGCGACCTCGCGCGCGAGCTGATCCGGGACCTCGGGCGCACGCACGCGCAGGATCGCGAGCTCGCGTTCGAAGTCGGGGTGCGAGATCCAGTGGTACAGGCACCGCCGTTTCAGCGCGTCGTGCACGTCGCGCGTGCGGTTGGACGTGACCACGACGAGCGGGGGCGTCGACGCGTGGAACGTACCCAGCTCCGGCACCGTCACCGTGTAGTCGGACAGGATCTCGAGCAGGAACGCCTCGAACTCGTCGTCGGCGCGGTCGACCTCGTCGACGAGCAGCACCGGCGGCGCCACCGCGCCGAGCGCGCCACCTTCATAGGCGATCGCGCGCAGCAACGGCCGCTTCACCAGGAACCGCTCCGAGTAGAGCTCGTCCTCCACCACCTCGCCGCCACCCGCTTCGACCGCGCGCAGGTGCAACAGCTGGCGGGAGTAGTCCCACTCGTAGACGGCCTGGCCGGCGTCGATGCCCTCGTAGCACTGCAGGCGCACCAGCTCGCCGCCCGTCCAGCGGGCCAGCACCTTCGCCACCTCGGTCTTGCCCACGCCCGCCTCGCCCTCCAGCAGTAGTGGGCGCTGGAGGCGGATGGCGAGGAAGATCGCGGTGGCCAGGCCCTCGTCGGCCAGGTAGTCGTGCTCGGCGAGGGCGGCGCGGACGTCGTCGACGGTCTCCATCGGGTCCGATCGTACCGGCGGTCCCGCGAGACCCCGTGCCGCGGGGTCAGAGCGTGAACGAGTACCCGCCGTTCACCGGATAGGTCTGCCCGGTGATCCACTCGGCCTGCGGCGAGGCGAGGAACGTGACCATGGCGGCGACGTCGCTCGGGAGACCGCGGCGGCGGATCACGTACTTCTTGACCAGCTGCTCCATCCCGTGGTCCTCCTCGGGAGGGATCCCCTGGGTGTTCATGGTGCCGAGGGCCACGCAGTTCACGGTGATGCCGTGGCGCCCGACCTCGCGCGCCACCGAGCGGCAGAAGCCGGCCGCGCCCGCCTTGGCCCCCGAGTACGCGGCCATGTGGGTCTCCCCCACCCGGGCGGTGTCGGAGATCACGGTGACCACACGGCCCCACTTCGCGTCGATCATCGCCGGCAGCGCGGCTCGCACCGCGTACATCACGCCGTAGAAGTTGACCTTGATGAACCCCTCCCAGTCGGACGGCTCGGTCTGCACGAGCGTGGCGAGGTCTTCCATCCCCATCGTCGTGGCGCGCCCGGCGTTCCCGGCGTTGTTCACCAGGATGTCGACGGGGCCGCCGTCGGCGCACGCGCGCACCACCGCGTCGTAGTCGGTGACGTCGAACACCTCGGGACGGGCGCGGCCGCCGTCGTCCTCGATCGCGGCCACGACCCGTTCGGCACGCTCGAGCACGAGGTCGTTCACCAGCACCTCGGCTCCGGCCTGGGCGAGCGTGCGCGCGATCTCCTCGCCGACACCCTGGCCGCCGCCGGTGACCAGCGCGCGGTGCGCGGAGAGGTCGATCTCGTACGTCATCCCTGTGCTCCCGTTCGCTCAGACCACGTGACCGTCGTGCAACGCCGCGATCTCGTCGGGCGAGTACCCGGCCTCCGCGAGCGCGGCGTCGGTGTGCTCACCCAGCTCCGGCGGCGCGCCCCGGTTCGCCGGCGATTCCTGCCCCTGGGCGTCGCGCAGCCGCACCGGGGTGCGCAACGCCCGCGTGCGCGCGTCGTCCTCGAGCTCGATGATCGAGCCGCGGGCTTCGACGTGCGGATCGTCGAGCAGCGCCTCGACGGTGCGGACCGGCCCGAACGACGCACCGGCGTCGGCGAGCGCCGCTTCCCAGTCGTCGGCGCTGCGGCTCGCGAACACCTTCGACAGCTCCGCCGCGAGCGCCTCCTGGCCTTCGGGCGGGGTCGCCAACTTGTCGGCGAGGTCGGGACGTTCGATGGCCTCACAGAACGCGGCCCAGGTGCGGGGCTCGGCCGCCGCGATCGTGACCAGCTTGCCGTCGGCGGCGCGGTAGGCGCGGCGGTTCGCGGCCTGGCCCCAGCCGGCCGGTTGCCCCGACGCCACGCGTGCGACCGCCTCCCCGAGCACCCAGGTGGCGCTGTCGGCGATGGCGGTGTCGACGTGGCGCCCCCGCCCGGTGCGGTCGCGTTGGATGATCGCCGACAGGATCCCGACGACCGAGATCAGCGCCCCGAACGGCACCGCGAGCACGAAGTCGGGTGTGGGTGGGACCGTGTCCCCCGCCATGAGCCCGAGCAGACCGGAGTAGCCGAGGAGCGTGATGTCGTGCGCGGCGCGCTTCGCGTACGGGCTGTCGCTGCCGAAGCCGGTGAGCGTGCACCACACCAGACCCGGGTGGTCGGCGGCCAGTTGCGCGTACTCGACGCCCTGCGCGGCCAACGAAGCCGGCAGCCCCGATTCGACCACCACGTCGGCGCCCGCGATCAGCCGGCGCAGCACGTCGGGCGCGTCCTCGTGCTTCAGGTCGAGCGTCATCGAGCGCTTGCCACGGTGGTAGGCGGCCTGCGCGCCCGGGATCATGCGCGTGGTCTCACCGGTTCCCGGCTGCTCGACGCGCAGGACGTCGGCGCCGAGGTCGGCGAGCATGCCGGTGCAGTACGCGCCCGGCTGCAGGCGCGCCAGGTCGAGGACCCGCACCTGGGACAGCGGCCCGTCGGTCACGCCGGCGTGCCCATGACCTCGACGTCGCCGCCCAGCACCGCCGGGTACGCGTGCCACCGGGTCGGGGTGTCCTCGATGAGGCACACCATCTCCGCGCGGCCGAGGAACGGCGAGTCGACGCGTGCCACCGTGAACTCGTGCCCGGCGTAGCGCACGACGTCGCCCGCCTTCACGTCGTCGACCTTCGTGGTCGTCCAGTTGTCGGCCATGGTGCTCGTCACTCCTCGGGGGTCGCGGTGGACAGATCGACGGTCGGGAAGGGCTTGTCGCGTCCGGGTGCTCCCCGGGGCACGAGGTCGAGATCCTCGTAGAGCGCGCTCGTGACCGCGTCGAGGCGCAGGTAGTGGTCGTCGTTGCTGCACATGCCGTTGGTCTGCACGACCGCGACCAGGCCGTGCTCCGGGTCGGCGAACGACACCGCGGACAATGCGCCGCCGTGGCCGAACGCACGCGGCGACGCGTGCCGACCCATCATGTAGGCGTCGATGGCGAAGCCCAGTCCCCAGTCGCACGGCACCTGGTAGGTCTCGTCGTACAGCCCGACGCGATGCCGGGCGGTGATCGCCTCGACCGTCTGTGGGCTGAGCACCCGGTGACCGTCGAGGACGCCGCGCCCGAGGAGCGCTTCGTACAGCCGCGCCAGCTGGCGCATCGGCCCGCGCCCGCCGCCGCCGGGCGAGCACCGCGCCAGGCTGCCGGGCGAATCGAGGTCGTCGAGCGGCACGACCGCGCCGGACGCGGTGTGGTGCATGGCGCCGAGCCGCGCGCCGTACCCGGCGATGCGCTCGGGCGGCATGCCCACCCAGCAGTCGGTCATGCCGAGCGGCACGAACACCTCGTCGCGCACGTACTGCTCGAAGCGCCGACCGTCGCACCGGTGCACCACCTCGGCCAGGAGCGTCATGCCCGCGCTCAGGTGGTAGCCGGCGCGCGCGCCGGGAACCCAGTCGGCCTCGAGCGGCGTGGCGCAGATGCCGGCGACGATCTCGTCCCAGTACGCGGTGCCCGGCGCGGTGCTGGCGACGGCATCGGCACCCCGGATCCCGGCCGTGTGCGTGAGCAGGTGCCGCAGCGTGACCGCGTCCTTGCCGTGGGCCGCGAACTCGGGCAGGTGGTCGACGACGCGGTCGTCGAGCTCGAGCGCCCCGCGCTCCCACTGCTGCGCGACCGACACCGCGACCGTCGGCTTCGTCATCGAGAACCAGACGACCATGGACTCGGGCGTCATCGGCTCCCCCGCCCGCGCCTCGCCAACCCCGAGATCTGCGACCGCTTTGCCGTCGACGGACACGTACAGCTGCGCTCCGAGGTGCATGCCGCGCGCGATCCCCGACGTGAGCGCGGCGATCGCACCCGGTACGGCGGTGGCGCCCGTCCCCACGAGCCCGACGTCGGTCACGGCCGTGACGCTAGCCGTGCGCCAAGATGGGCCACGATGGAACCGGATGCGGCACCCGCCGACGAGCACGAGCCCGACATCCAGCTGTCGCTCGCCAACGAGCGGACGTTCCTGGCGTGGGAGCGCACCGCCCTCGGTCTCATCACCGCGGGCCTCGCGATCACCCAGCTGCTCCCCTCGTTCGACTTCGCCGACGGTCGACGACTCCTCGGGCTCCCGCTCATCGGCCTCGGCATCCTCATCGCCGGGGTCGCCTACTGGGAGTGGCACCAGAACCAGGAGGCGATGCGTCACGACCGCCCGCTCCCCCGCTCGTGGCTGCCGCTGATCGTGGCCGTCGTCGTCGCCGTCGTGGCCACCCTGGGCTTCTTCCTGGTGATCTTCTCCTCGTGAGCGCGCGCCCGTCGCCCGACGTCCCGCCGCCGAGCCTCGCCGACGAGCGCACTGACCTGTCGTGGAACCGCAGCGGCCTCGCCCTCCTCGGCTGCGGTGTCGTGATCACGCGCGGGTTCACCCTCCACGACCTTCCCCGCGGTGACGTCGGGATCGGGGCGGTGGTCCTCGGCCTCGGGATGCTGAGCTACCTCCTCGCCGGGTGGCACGCCCGGCGACGGTTCTCCGACGCGCGCGCCGAACGCGCGGCGGAGCCGTTCGACCTCTGGCCGCTGGCGTTCGGGGTCGGCGCGATCGGCGTGGCCGCGTTCGTGCTGGGGCTGTTCTTCCCGTCCTGACCGGTCGCACCCCGGCGGTGCTCCAGAAGGCGCGTCAGAACAGGTCGGCGGTGAGGAGGAGCACCACGATGCCGACCAGCAGCAGGATGAGGAAGGCGAGCCAGGCCAGGTCGTCGGAGCGGTTCATTCGGTACCTCCGGAGCACGGGCGCGCCGGGGCACCGATCGCGCGGCGCGGAGCACGGCGCGACTCGGCCCGGGCGCGCCGAAGGAGCGCGTTCGCGCGGGACGTTCAGACGACGCGAAGGTGCGGCGGCGCACGACCCCGCGTGCGTGCCCGACGAGCGCGCCCCGGCGGACCGCCCGTCACCTCGCGGCGCAACCATCCCCGGAGTCCGAGGGCGAGGAGCACCGCGGCGGCGGTGGCACCGACCGCGACGACGTCGTCGCCCGCACTGCGGGCCACGAGGACGCGCGTCCAGTCGGGAGTCGTGGTGGCGCTGAGCACGCCGACCGGCGCATCCACCCGTCGCGGCGCAGCCGCGGCGTCGTCGACGTGTGACACCGCGCGGGGCGTCGACGTCGTCGACACGAGCGTGAGGGCGAACCACGCGAGCGCGCACGCGACGACCACCCGCCCCGTCGATCGCCGCATTCGGCGATGATAGGAGGCATGACCGACAGCGTCCGCTACCAGCTCGACGGCCACGTGGCCACCATCACCTACAACCGCCCCGATGCGCTCAACGCGGTCAACGGCGACATGCGTCGCGGGCTCAACGACGCGTTCAGCCGGTTCCGCGACGACGAGGAGGCGTGGGTCGCGATCGTCACCGGCGCGGGACGTGCCTTCTGCTCGGGCGGTGACCTCCGCGACGGTGCGGGGTCGATCGGCGAGTTCGCGGGCACCTTCTGGGAGAAGCCCACCATCAACTCGTTCGAGAGCGGTTGGGAGATCTTCAAGCCGGTCATCGCCGCGGTGAACGGCTACTGCCTCGGCTACGGGCTGACGCTGGTCACGTGGTGCGACTTCGTGATCGCCAGCGACCGGGCCGAGTTCGGCTTCCCCGAGGTGCTGCTGGGCAGCCCGGCGATCGTCGGCGCGATCCGGATGCCGCAGCGGATCAACTGGCAGTACGCCATGGAGCTGCTGCTCACCGGCGAGCGCATCGACGCCGCCCGGGCCAAGGAGATCGGCCTCGCCGGCTGGGTGGTGCCCCACGACGACCTGATGGACGAAGCCCGCGCCCTCGCTGCCCGGCTCGTCACCGCCGCGCCCCTGGCGGCACGGGCCATGAAGGAGGTGGCCCTCCGGTCGCAGCACCTCTCCAGCCTCGAAGCCATCCGCTTCGGCGAGACGATGCGGCAATTAGCCATCCAGAAGCAGCAGGAGGCGAACACCACCGGCTCCCCTTCGGCATGGAGCCCGCCGGCTCGCTGAACCGGTCAGCCCGGGGGGTAGAACCGGTCGAGCAGGGCCCCGAAGCACGCGACCAGGGGTCGCGGGGCGCAGCCGGCGTCGAGCACCACCACAGCTTGAACAGCTCCGCGGTCGACTCGCGCATGTTGGTGAGCGCGTAGCGGGAGACCTCGAGCGCGATGCGCTTCCGCGCCAGCCCCCACGCGGCCGGGGCACCCTTCTCACCTCCGCGCAGCGCGTGCTCGTAGGTGTCGACCCCGAGCTCTTCCCCGAGCACCCGGTTCAGCTCCACGTACACCGCGGGCGTCGCGAGCACGGTGGTGTCGAGGTTGTGCCAGTACTCGTGCGCGACCACGCCGTCGATCGGCGAGAACGGCGGCGCCACCACCGCCGACACACCGACCCGTCGGGCCATGCGTTGCCGTTGCGCGACGATCGAGTCGGCGAAGGCCAGGCTGGTGTCGAGGTAGAACGTGCCACTTCCGCTCTGCGTCGCCCCTGCGGTCGAGTGGTCGTCGTAGCTGCCCGCACCCTCGTCGATCACGATGGTGTGGACACCCGAGGCCATCCGCCCGAAGCGCCGCCGGATCGCGAGCGCGGTGTCGAGCGCGGAGGCGACGAGCTCGGGCACGAGGTCCTCGCGGTCCGACACCCTCACCTTCATGCGCAGGCCGTCGGACGCCGTGGCGCGCAGCGCGAGGGCGCGGCGGCCGAAGCCGCGCCGGCGGACGTCGGTCCCCGGGAGCAGCGTTCCGATCGCGGCTGCCGGGTCGGCGTCGGCGCCGGGCATCGCCCCCGACTCGGGCGGGCGCAAAGGTCCGCGCAGCGCACCCGTCCACCCGGCGGCGCGGGCCTCGAACCGCACGAGGTCGTCGGTCAGGTCGACGGGTCCGAGCCCGGCCGCGCCGAGTGCCTCGACCACGGCACGAGCTGCGTCGCGCGTCGTCAACCGCACCGTGAACACCACCACCCACCCCTGCGGGTCGTGCGGCGAGCGCTCCACGACCGCGATCGGCGTGGTGCCGTCCCACAGGGTCCCCTCGCTCACCTCCACGGGTGGCAGTCAACCATCCGGGCGCGCGGACGGCGCGGACGCGACAGACTCGCGGCATGGAACGCGTCACCGGCATCGGCGGGTTCTTCTTCCGCGCCGACGACCCCGACGCGCTCGCCCGCTGGTACGCCGAGCACCTCGGGGTCGGGTTCCCGCCCGAGGCCTACGAGGACGACGTGTGGTACCAGGAGGCGGGCCCGACGGTGTTCGCGCCGTTCGGGCCCCAGCACTGGGAGAGCCCGCAGCTCGGCGTGCACCGCTGGGGGGTCAACTTCCGGGTGCGTGACCTCGACGCGTTCGTGGCGCAGCTGCGCTACGTGGGCATCGCGGTCGAGGTCGACCACGAGCAGTACCCCAACGGTCGGTTCGCCAGCCTCCACGACCCCGAGGGGAACGCGGTGCAGCTGTGGGAGCCGGCGTGACCAGGCGTGGTCGGCGACGCGGAGCCAGCGCGCCTGCTCGAGCTGGCGCTGACCGATGTCGCGGCGTGGTCCACCACCGTCGACCGGTCCAGCAGGTGCAGCTCCGCGTAGGCCATGGCCGATGCCCGCGGCCGCGGCGCCCTCCATGCCGCGCTCCACAGATCAGGAGGACACCCACTCCTCGTAGCGACCCGCCGCCCGGAAACCGAGCGACGCGTAGAGAGGTTCGCCCAGAGGCGTCGATTGGAGCGTGGCGGTCCGCGCGCCGCGGGCGCGCGCATCGGCCAGAACGTGCTCCATGAGCGATCGTGCGAACCCTCGTCGTCGCCATTCGGGCTGGGTCCCGACCGCGTAGATCCCGCAGTCCTGCTCGTGGATCACGCTCCACGCGCCCGCGACCGCCACGCCGTCGTGCACCAACACCCAAGCCGCCAGGCCATCCACCCGCTCGGGCGGCGCGAGTCGGCTGCGCCCACCGGCTCATCCGTCGCCCGGGAGGCGTCGGCGACCGAAGTCCGGACGACGTCAGGGCTCGTTGGGAGCCCCGGTCCGAGGGCGGCGTGCATCACGAGGGTGGTGGTGTCGCGCTTCAGGCCGACGACGGCACGCACCCGGTCAGGTGCTTCGAGATCGGTCGCCGTACTCGGCACCCACAGCGCCCACGCGCCGACGCCGGCCTCGGCATAGGCGCCGGACAGCTGCGCCGCCGCCGCCGACGCGGTCGTCTCATCCGGTCGGTCCAGCAGGATCGCGTTGTTCAGCGGTTCCCACGCGGGAAAGACCGCCGCGGCCACCCCGGGAGTTTGCAAGAGCCGCGCACCGCGCGAAGTCCGCGCCAAGGCTCGCCATGAGGCGAGGAGCGTCTCCTGACCAACCAGGGCACTGACGTAGCCGGACATCTCGTGCAGTACCCCCGAGCGACGGTGCATTACAGACAGGGCCGCGCCGAGGTGTCCTAGATGAAGTACGCGGGCTGGCGGGATGTGAACCCGGGACCTTGGTCCCCCCAGACCTCCAATCGCGCCGGCGCATGTGGGAAGATCTTCGATGACCTTTCGGAACCCGTTCCGCGCCACGGTCGCAGTCACGCTACTCGCCATGGTCGCCGTTTCCACCGTCGGCGCGGCGACCGCGCGGACCACGGGGAAGAACGACGTGTACGTGGACGCGGCCGACGAGCCGTGCGTGCTCGTGAGCGCCGCGGACGTGCAATCGGCGCTCGAATGTCACCGACACCGACGGTGTGGGAACAGTGCGCGATCTCGGGACCGTCGGGGCATGCCAGTACGGGGACAGCCCCGGCGCGGTCTTCCAGATCGCCAACACGTTCAAGACCGACGGTGGACGGGGCGTCAAGGAGCTGTGCCGGAAGGCCAAGGCAGACGGCCAGTCCGAGTACCGGAAGGTCACCGGCGTCGGCAAGCGAGCATGCGCGTTCACCACGTCGGTCCTCGGACGCCCGGCGCCGACGATGGTGTTGTACGCGCTCCGCAAGGACAGCAACGAGACCGGGCGGACGATCGAGCTGCGGGTCAGCGGCTCCGACGAAGCGCTCGCCGGCGTCGCCCCGCAGCTCGACGCGGGATTCGCGACCCTGGGCAAGAAAGCTGCCGCGTTCGTCAAGGAAGAGGCGATCGACTGAGCCTCCGCGGACAAGCAGCGACCCCCGAAATCAGCTGGCGACAGATCTGAGCTTCCCGCGGAGGGCCCGCGCGACGAAGATCGGCACGAAGTCGTGCACCGGAACGTGGGACCAGCGTTCGAATTCGGCACGGACGACGTGCTCGATCACCTCCGGCGAGATGTCGCGGTACTTGTCCGCCAGCTCCGCGGTGAGACGATCAACTTCGAGATCGTCTCGGACGCCGCCGTGCGGGTCGTCGCTCACGGTCCCACCTCCGCTTCGGTTCGGAGAGGGTACCTGGGGCTCGCCAGGGCATCCAGCCCATGTGCCGCACCCGCTCGGCGGCGTCTTCCATCAGTGGGCGTGGCGACGAAGCCACCCGCCCGAGGATTGCTCTCCCGTTAGAGCTCCGGCGTTTCGACTACGGCCGCACAGGCGACAACGCTGCCGTTCACGAGGAGTTCAGCCCGGTTGAGGGGGTCGTCATTCATCTCGATCGTCACGAGTTCAACGGACCCCGTCTCCATCGCGGTCTTCAGTCGTTCGGTTATCTCGCTGGCGTCGCTGTCTGCGGGCAAGCGCCAGTTGACCGTTGAGCCGGTCCCGAGCAACAAGTGCTTTGCCATCCGTGCACCACCCTCCCTCGTGCTGTGATCCGTGAGCACGGAGCTCGACACGGATCGGGCGTGTTCACGCACATGGTCCGTTTGACCTGCCGGTTCTCAGTCGGGCTGCCGGGATTTGAACCCGGGACCTTTGGTCCCCCAGACCAACGCGCTAACCAAGCTGCGCCACAGCCCGTACACGGCCTGAGCCGCGGACGGCAGTGTAGACGGGCGCGTTCGCGGAACTCCGGGCCGGGTTTGGCAGTGATCAGGCAGCGAGGGTGCGCTCGGATCCGTCGGGCCGGGAGGCCCGGACCACCCCGTCAGGCCCGCGGGCCAGGTGCCAGCCTCCCTCGTGACACAGCACGTGGTGCCGACGACACAGGAGCACCAGGTTGCCGAGATCGGTGGGACCGCCCTGCGCCCAGTGCCGGAGGTGGTGCGCGTCGCACCAATTCGGTGGTCGGTCGCAGCCGGGGAACCGGCACCCGCGGTCGCGCACCACGAGCGCGCGCCGCTGTGCGGCCGAGACCACCCGCGTGCTCCGACCGAGGTCGAGCACCTCCGAGGTCGACGACATCACGACCCGGTGGACGTCGGCGTCACAGGTGAGGCGCCGTGCGGTCTCGCGCGCGATCGGTCCGACGTGGTCGAGCTCGGCGGGAACCGGTTCCGCGAGCTCCTCGAGGCCGAGGACCACGTTGGCGCGGGGACGTGCCGGAGCCTCCGGCGCCTCGCCGCCCAACGACATCGATGCCATCTGCACGAGGGTGTCGGCGTTGCGCTGGCCGCCCGTGCGATCGTCGTCGGCGTCGGGAGCGGCGAACGCGGCGAACGCCTCCAGCACCGTCTCACCGCCGTCGAGGTCGAGCTCCCCGTCGATCCGGACGGTACCGAACAGCGTCTTGGACAGGTGGAGGTGACGGCGCTCGTGGACGGCGAACGCGGCCCCTTGCTCGCGGCCGCGTCGTCGGCGCAGGCGCGCCAGTACCGCGCCGCGACGGTGAACCCGTCGGCGGTCAGGACCTCGGCCGCGGTGAGGAGCGCGTCCTCGCCGTCGGGATAGAGGTCCTCTCGGTTGCGGGTGATCGTGGCGATGGTGTCGACCTGGACCGACGACACGGCACCGGAGGCCAACGTGGCCGCGGTCGCCTCGTGCTCCCGCAGGAGGCGAGCGGCCCGCAGCAGCCGACCGGCCTTCGCCCGCGACATCGGCGTGTGCTGCGCCAGCCAGGACGCCCCGCTCAGCGCGCCGTCTTCCGCCCAGCAGCCCTGCGCGTCCCACTGCCCGAGGGCGTACATGAGGTCGGCGTCGAAGCGCTCGGCGATCTCGGCCAGGTCGACCACCCGTTGCGACAGCGCGGCCGCCGGCCAACCCGCCCGCGACTCACTTGCCACCGCCCGCTGGTCCGCTCGGATCCGCGCCACGTGATCGAACATACGTTCGATGCTCGTACCCTGCGATCCCGGTGTCAAGCCCCAATTCGGCGGAATGGCAGGATCACCCCAACAGCCACTCGATGCCCTGCATCGCCCGGTACCCGAGGTACACCGCCAGCGCGGCAGCGAGGAGCCAGAGGTGCCACGGGATGGGCGGGAGGGCCTCGTCGTCCTCGTCGTGCTCGGACACAGCCGCGGGCGGGGCAGGCGGGGCAGGCGGGGCGACCGGGTGGGCGTGACCGGCGTCGACGACCCGGCCGCACGACGGGCAGGTGCCGTCGACCTTCACCGTCGACGGGGAGAGGAACCGGTCGCACGCGTCACACCACGGCACAGGCCCCTATTGGAGCACGTGACTACTGGACGAGACGCACGGGCTCCCCGAGGATGTACGCGGACCAGGTTGTCGTGTCGGACACCGTCGTACCGACCGGATAGATGAACTGCAGCTTGGTCCAACATCCGAGCGCGTCGGCGGAGTTGCACGTGTAGTTGGCCGGGATGGGAATCTCCCAGGTGACCCATTGCCCGTTGTAATTCGGGCTCCCCGAGTTCGAGACTCCGTTGATCTTGCAACCGGTGGCGGTAGCACTGAACGTCCCCCAAGGCGGGCCGGTCGCGTTCCCCGGCGGTCGCGGAAAGAGGCAGTTCGAGAAGGCTCCGCCGGTGACATTCGAATCGCTCGGCGGAAGCACCGCGAGGGTCCCGGGTTGTGAGGCGTCACCCGTGTCGTAAAAGTTCAACACGAGCGTCTTGCCGGCCTCTCCCGGCAGCACTCGGGTCAGGAAGAACTGCGTGTTCGCACCGGTGGCGTTGGCGTACGCACCCATCTTCTGGTTGCCGTACACGTGCAAGCCGTTCGTCGCCGAGTAGTCCGAGGCCACGCCCGCGCGAATGGAGAACCGGTTCGAACCACCGCCGTTCGGAGCCGCAGAGCCGTCGATCTTCTTCCCGGTCTGGACCTCGAGGAAGTACGTGCCCTGAACCGGCGTGGCGACACTGCAGATCGTCACCCACTGGCGGAAGAACGACGCGAAGCTGCGAGCCGGGTTGGTACCGGGATAGCTCGCCGATTGCTGGAGGAGCGTCTTCAGCTCGTTGGCGTTCACCGTACCGGTCGGCTGATCGTTGCTGGTCTCCGGGTAGACGCCGGGGAATTCGGCTTGGCACACGATCGGGTTGTTGGTCGGATCCCAGGTCGAGATGTCGGGAGCGCGCAGCGTCCACGTGGTCCATGGGTTCACCGTGTTGCTGCCGTCGGCGTAGTAGTTGTCACCATTGCAGAACGCACTCGAGCCCGCTGATGCGTAGCGCACGGCTGGTGTCGTCGTACCGCTGTAGCCGGGGATCTGCGCCGCCGTGAGCGTCGCGGCGTTGTTGAGACTGTTCTGCGCGTTTGCGTCGCTCGCCCCGCAGTTGTCACCAACATGCACAAAGCCCGGGTCGTACACCTGCACGTTCAGGGCGCCACTCGTCCCGGCCGGCACGTCGATGCCGTAGAAGTACCCGGTCGCGTCGTAGTCCTTGTTCACCGAGCCCGGGCAGTTGTCGGCGTTGCACAGCGAGGCCGCCGCGGCCGGGCCTGCGCCCTGGATTGCGTCGCCCTTGTCCTTGCTCGACGACGGTCCGAACACGTTGCCCCAGAGCTGGGGCTGGGCCGCGGCAGATTCGGGATCGTTTCCGTACGAGTTCTGCGGGCTCCCGAGGTTCTGGGGCAACTGGTACTCCGCCACGGCGCTGCGCACGATGGTGGTTTTGTTGTAGTTGACGAGAGCTCCCCACGGGTTCTTGGTGCTGATCACCACCGTGACCTTGAGTTGATTGGGAAGCTTGCCCGCGGTGGTCGTGACGGTGACGCCGTTCGATCCGTTGGTGAAGCCATTCTGGCTCGAGATCGTCTGCGCCGTCGTGAAGGCCTTGTTCCCGACGTTCTCTGGCATGAAGACGGCTCCGCCGAGCGCGGCGGCGTCAGCTGCCTTCTGAGCGCGGGTTGCGATCTGCTGCCAGCGGTTGTACTCGATCGCCAGGCCGGCGAACGCCGTCAGCGCAACGAACGTCAGCGCGAACCACACCATGAAGAACCCCTGCTCGCGGGGCTCGCCCTTGCGGGCGCGTGCGATGAAGCGAGCCATCACGTCAGGGACACAGCTGCGTGGGCGTGGGCTCGAGCCGGAAAACCGCGTGGTCGCTCAGGTTGATTGTCGCCCCGAACAGCTTGGTCAGGAAGCGGTGGTTCAGCTTGACGTACACACCGACGGAGTCCCAGTTGGTCGAGTTACACGCGTTCTGCGTGGTGTAGGCCCAGCCACCGCCGGTCGCGTTCGCCGTGTCGAAGGTTCTGCTTCCGGGCAGCCAGTTGTACTTGATGCAGTTCGTCGTGCAGGCGGAGAAACCACCGGATTCGGGGTAGCCGGCGGTGTTGGCGCGGTAGATCCACATCTCGACTGGCTCGTTGTTCGGCACGGTCTTGAGCGCCGTCGCCGCCGCCGCCGCGGCGTCGGTCGCGTACGTGGGGAGGAGCGCTTCAGCCGATGCCGTACGGGCCGCGGTCCTCGCCGACGCGGATGCGACGGAGGACGACTGGTACGCCGACGAGAACTCGATCAACCCGAACGTGATGATGATCACGACGGGAATGAGGATCGCCGTCTCCACGAGGACCGCGCCGCGTTCCCCGGAAACCTTGCCGCGCCGGCGAAGTCTCAGCATCTCTTCTCGTTCTCATACGGGCCCGACTCAGGCATAGAGAGTGTCTCGGCCTTCACGCGACTTTTCTTGATGCCGGAAATGGCAAATGCGGCGCGGAAGGCGCAGGAGGGTGGTCAGCCGTTGCGGCGGCGGACGCGGAGCTTGATCGGGGTCGGCCCGAGATCGAACGCCTCGCGGATCTTGCGTTCGAGGTAGCGCAGGTACGTCGGAGGGAGCTCGTGGGTGGCGAAGAGCGTGAAGGTCGGCGGGTCGTTGGCGCCCTGGGTGGCGTAGAGGACCCGGGGCGCGGTGGCGCTTGGCCGATCGGGCGGCGGTGGCCGGCCTGGGCCTCCCGGAGCACCCGGTTCAGCGCGGCGGTCGGCACCCGCTGGTGGTAGGCCGCCTCGGCCTCGCGCAGGGCGGGCAGCACCTTTTGGCATCGTCTTGCCGGTGAGCGCCGACACCGTCAGCACGGGCGCGTAGGAGAGGAAGGCGAGGCGGTCGGCGACGTCGATCTTGGCCCGGGCCCGGCCCTCGGCGTCGAGGAGGTCCCACTTGTTGAGCACGACCACGATGGCGGTGCCGGCGGCGTCGACGCGCTCGGCGAGGCGCTGGTCCTGGTGGGTCACGCCTTCGCTCGCGTCGATCACGAGCAGCGCGGCGTCGGCGCGGTCGACGGCCTGGAGCGCCCGCACCAGGCTGAAGTACTCGGTCGGCTCGTCGATCTGGCTCGCGCCGGCGCATGCCCGCGGTGTCGACGAACCGCAGCGGGCCGTCGTCGGTCTCGACCACGGTGTCGATCGCGTCGCGGGTGGTGCCGGGCAGGTCGTGGACGACCGAGCGCTCGTCGCCCACGAGCCGGTTGAACAGGGTCGACTTGCCGACGTTCGGGCGGCCGACGATCGCGATGGAGAAGATGCCGTCGTCGGCCTTCGCCACCCTCGACCTCGCTCGGCAGGCAGGCTCGGGCAGCGCACGACGAGGCGCGTCGAGGAGGTCGCCGCTGCCGCGCCCGTGCATGGCCGACACCGGGTACGGGTCGCCGAGGCCGAGCTTGGCGAACTCCCAGACTCGGCCTCGCGGCGCTCGTCGTCGACCTTGTTGACGACGACGAGCACCGGCTTCTCGCTGCGCTGCAGCACGCGTGCGACCTGCGCGTCCTCCTCGGTGACGCCGACGGTGACGTCGACGACGAGCAGGATCACGTCGGCGTCGGCGATGGCCCGCTCGGCCTGCGAGCTCACCTGCGCGGCGAGCGCGGGTCCGCGTCGTCGACGCCGAGGTCGCCGGCTGAGCCAGCCGCCGGTGTCGACGACGATGAACTCGCGGCCGTTCCACTCGGCCTCGAGCATCTTGCGGTCGCGGGTGACGCCGGGCTTCTCCTCGACGATCGCGTCGCGCCGGCCCGACGAACCGGTTGACCAGCGTCGACTTGCCGACGTTGGGACGGCCGACGATGGCGACGACGGGCAGGGCGGCGTTCGACGACCGCACCGCGCGCGACGAGCGACGCGCCGTCGGTGGCCACGACCTCGACCGGGCGGGGCAGGTCGGCGAGGGTGGTGCCGTCGAGGAAGCGGCCGTTCGAGAGCACGACGTCGGGGAGCAGGTAGCGCTCGCCCGACCGGAGCGGCGTCGAGGACGCGGCGCGACGTCGGCCCCGGTGAGCAGTCCGGTGACGGCGATGTTGCCGCCGAAGAAGCGGTTCTCGACCGGCGAGCACGCGGCAGCGGCACGTCGGCCGCGGCGGCGAGGTCGTCGGCGACCGGGGCGAGCACGCGGGCGCCGTACTCCCCGGTGAGGATCGTGATCGGCGCGCTCGCGGGTGGAGGCGTCGACCGCCCGCAGGGCGACGCGGGGCGCGCGGTAGCCCTCGGCAGGCGCCCCGTCGACCCAGGCGAAGAACCCGGTGCGGGTGCCGTGGGTCGCCACGTCGGCGCCGGCGAGCTCGGCCTGCACCTCGCGGGCGAACTGGGTCGCCATGCCGATGCCGTTCTCGTGCTGCGAGAGGTCGTCGTAGGCCTCGAGCGCGGGGAACGCCCGGTCGGCGAGCAGGTAGTACTCGTCGGAGGCGTACACGAGCCGGCGGCCCAGCGCGGCCAGGAAGCGCTCCTGCCACGCGGCCGACCATGTCGATCACGCGCTCGGCCTCGGCCCGGGTGTGCGGCCGCATCTCCGGTTCGGTGGTGTGCGTCGCTCACCCCGAGCGGCACGACGCCGACGGTCGCCAGCGCCGGGAACCGGTCGAGCACGCCGAGCAGCGTGTCGTCGAGCGCGTCGCCGTCGTTGATGCCGGGGCACACGACGATCTGGCCGTGCACCTCGATGCCGGCGTCGAGCAGCAGCGCCGAGCCACCGCAGGCTCGTCGCGCCGCGGCGGTTGCGCAGCAGCCGGGCGCGCAGCTCGGGGTCGGTGGCGTGGATGCTGACGTACAGCGGGCTCAGCCGCTCGGTGACCACACGCTCGAGGTCGGCCTCGGTGAAGCGGGTGAGCGTGGTGAAGTTGCCGTAGAGGAACGAGAGCCGGTAGTCGTCGTCCTTCAGCGAGAGGCTCTTCCGCATCCCCTTCGGCAGCTGGTAGATGAAGCAGAACGGGCAGTGGTTGTCGCAGGTGCGCACCCGGTCGAACACCGCGCTCGGCGAGCTCGAGGCCGAGCGGCGCGCCCGCGGCTTTCTCGACGAGCACGAGCTGCTCGAGACCGCCGCGACGGACCTCGAGCTCGACGCGCGGCTCGTCGGCCTGGAGCTGGTACCGGATGACGTCGCGCACCATCTCGCCGTTGAGCGTGAGGAGCTCGTCACCGGGGAGGAGCCCGGCGGCAGCGGCGGGCGAACCGGGCGCGACCGCCACCACGCGGGCGGTCGGCATCGCTCCAGTCTACGGGAGCGGCCCCGCTACCCTCGGACGGGTGCCCGTCGACAACCACGTGAGGACCGTCCTCCTCGCCCAGCCGCGGGGGTTCTGCGCGGGCGTGGAGATGGCCATCAAGGCGCTCTCCTGGATGGTGCGGGTGTTCGAGCCGCCGGTGTACTGCTACCACGAGATCGTGCACAACCGGCTCGTGGTCGACCGGTTCCGCGAACTCGGGGTGGTGTTCGTCGACGACGTCGACGAGGTGCCCGAGGGCGCCCCGCTGATGCTGTCGGCGCACGGCTCCGCCCCCGAGGTCGTCGCCGCCGCCCGTGACCGCGAGCGGTTCGTCGTGAACGCGGTGTGCCCGCTGGTCACCAAGGTCCACCACGAGGCCAAGGTGCGTGCGGGCAAGGGGTTCACCGTGCTCTACGTGGGGCACCGGGGTCACGACGAGGCGTCGGGGACGCTGGCGGTGGCGCCGGAGTCGATCCGGCTGGTCGAGCACGAAGACGACCTCGCGACCGTGCTGACCACCGTCGACGACCCGTCGAAGGTCGCACTCCTCGCGCAGACCACGCTCTCGATGCACGACTGGGAGGGCATCGCCGATCGGGCCCGCGACGCGTTCCCGGAGCTCTGGACCGCGACGCGCAACGACCTCTGCTTCGCGACCACCAACCGCCAGGCCGCGCTGCAGGCGATCGCGGTCGAAGCCGACGCCATCGTCGTGATCGGCAGCGCCAACTCGTCGAACACGCTCGCGCTGGCGAAGGTCGCGACCCGCGGCGGGCTGCCCGACGGTGCTGCGCATCGACGGTCCCGACGAGCTCGACGCCGACGCGCTGGGAGACGCCCGCATCGTCGGCGTGACCGCCGGCGCCAGTGCCCCCGAGGATCTCGTCCAGGCGGTCATCGCCCGCCTCGCACCTACCGACGGGGTCGTGCCGGTGCACGTCACCGACGAGGACGAGTACTTCCCGCCGCCCCGCGAGCTGCGGGAGCTCATGGCCACCCTCGACGTCGCGGCGCCGGTGCTCCTGGGCGGATCGGCGCCCACTGCCAGTAGCGGTGGCGCCTTCACCGACGACCGGGGCGTCGATGCCTCGGGCGTGCTCGCCGGCTAGCTGAACCGGTCAGCGAGCGAGGCGCTCGGCGTCGTCGAAGCAGCGCTGCAACTCGACCTGGAGCTGCTCGGTGAGCCGCTTCGCCGCGCTCCGGCGCGCCCGCCCCTCGGGCACCGGCGGCGGGATCGGGTGCCCGACCGACACCGCGACCCGGTGGATGCGCGGGAGTACCTTGCCCTTCGGGAGGATGTGCTCGCTGCCCCCGATCCCCACCGGCAGGATGGGCACGCCGAACTTCACGCTCAGGTAGGCCGCGCCCTCGAACAGGTCCGCGATCTCCGGGCCGGCGTGGCGCGTGCCCTCGGGGAAGATCGCCACCGGCTCCCCCGCCGCCAGCACCGCCTCGAGCGCCCGCATCGCGCCGCGGTCGGCGGTGCCGCGCTCCACCTCCACCGCGCCGAGGGCGTCGAACAGGCGCCGGCCGAGCGGGGTGGCGAACAGATCGTCCTTGGCCAGGAACCGGATCGGGCGCGCGGTGATGTACGCGGCGAAGGGGACGTCGAGGATGGAGCGGTGCGACGGGGCGACGATGTACGCGCCGGTGCGCGGCACGCGCTCCCTGCCCACCACCCGGACCCGGAACACCACCTTGAACACGCTGAGCACGACGGTGCGCGGCGAACCAGTAGAAGCTCATTCGTGCCCGCTCACCCGAACACCTCATGGGCGCGCGCGACCACGTCGGCGACGACCTCCTCGGCGGTGACGTCACTGGTGTCGATCACGATCGCGTCGGGCGCGGCGTCCTCGGGTCGCGTGGCGCGCCCGAGAGTGGAATCGGCCCGGTCGCGGTCGGCAAGGGCGTTCCGCACGTCGTCGACCGCGACGGTGCGCGCCGCCGCGACCTCGTCGCCCTGACGGCGGGCGGCGCGGATCTCGTCGCGCGCGGTGATGAACACCTTGAGCGGGGCGTCGGCGAGCACGACGGTTCCGATGTCGCGACCCTCGACCACTCCCCCACCATGCTGCGCCACCCAGGCGCGCTGACGTTCGACGAGGACCGCGCGCACCGCCGGATGCGACGACACCTGCGACACCGCCGCGGTCACCCGCGGCCCGCGGATCTCGGCCGCGACGTCGCGTCCGTCGAGGCGGACGGTGCCGTTCTCGAGCTCGATGGCGGCGCGCCGCGCCGCCTCGGCGACGGCGTCGCCGTCGGCGAGGTCGACTCCCGCGTCGAGCGCGGCCAGGGCCACCGACCGGTACATCGCGCCGGTGTCGAGGGTCGGCAGCCCGAGTGCGGCGGCGACGCCGCGCGCGCGACCGTCGACTTGCCCGAGCCGGCCGGCCCGTCGATGGCGACGGCGCGCACCGGTGGGGTCACCGCGCCGCCCGCCCGGTGACGGTGGCGAGGTCCTGGGTGAACTCGGGGTAGGAGCTGGTGACCGCCCGCCAGTTGCGCACCAGGGTCTCGCCCTCGAGCGCGTTGGCGGCGATCGCGCCGGCCATCGCGACGCGGTGGTCGCCGTGGCTGTCGAGCTCGGCGACGGCGGGATGCCCGCCGCGCACGACGAGGTGATCGGCGCCGCTCTCGACGCCGACCTGCAGCCGGGTGAGCAGGTCGCCCACGGTGGCGATGCGGTCGCTCTCCTTCACGCGCAGCTCGCCGGCGTCGCGGAACTCGGTGACCCCCTCGGCGAAGGCGGCGGCGACCGCCAGCGCGGGAATCTCGTCGATCACCCAGGGGATCGTCGCGCCCTCGACGGTGGTGCCGTGGAGCGGCGCAGCCGTGACCCGCAGCTCGCCGACCGGCTCCCCCAGTCGCTCACCGGTGGCGACGATCTCGATCGACGCGCCCATCCGCTCGAGCACGTCGACGAACGCGATGCGCGACGGGTTCAGGGCGACGCCCTCCACCACGAGCTCCGAGCCCGGCGTGATCGTCGCCGCCACGACCCAGAACGCAGCCGACGACGGGTCGCCGGGAACCTCGAAGTCGAGCGGTCCGGGGGCGCCGGCGGTGACCCGCACCGCGCGTTCGTCGATCCGGGTGACCGGCGCGCCCAGGGCGACGAGCATGCGCTCGGTGTGGTCGCGACTGGGCGCGGGCTCGGTGATCTCGGTGGTGCCGTCGGCCTGCAGCCCGGCGAGGACCAGCGCGGTCTTCACCTGGGCGCTCGCCACCGCGAGCTGGTGGGCGGTGCCGGCGAGGCCGCCGCCCCGCACGACGAGTGGCGGCAGGGTGCCGTCGGCGCGACCGTCGACGTGCGCGCCCATCGCCCGCAGCGGCTCGGCGACGCGGGCCATGGGCCGCTGCACCAGCGACTCGTCGCCGGTGAGCACGGTCAGGAACGGCCGTCCGGCGAGCAGGCCGCTCAGGAGGCGGATCGTGGTGCCCGAGTTGCCGCAGTCGACGATGCCCGGCGGTTCGGTGAGGGCACCGACGCCGCGACCGTCGATGGTGACCGTCGGAGCCGGCGTTCGTGCTGACCACACCCAGGTCGGTGAGCGCGCGCCGGGTGCGGAACACGTCGTCACCACCCGCGAGGCCGACGACGCGTGACCGACCGTCCGCCATCGCCGCGAAGAGCAACGCGCGGTGCGACATGCCCTTGTCGCCGGGCACGCGGAGGCGGCCCCGCAACGGGTGGGGACCCGACAGGATGAGGTCGGTGGGAACGCTCACGTTGCCGTGCTCACGCGAGGGACGTCCGGGCGACGTGGTAGCCGTGCTCGACCAGCGCGTGCTCGAACGCGTCGAGGCCCCGTTCGGCGACGACGAGCACGAGCACGCCGCTGCGGCCCTCGAGCGAGTGCGCGATCTCGAGGTCGGCGATGTTGACCCCGAAGCGGCCGGCCAGGGTCGTGACCTCGGCGATCACGCCCTCGCGGTCCGGGACGGGGACGCGCAGCTCGTACAGCGTGCGCGTCCGCGGGGATTCCCGTCGGGAGGTTGCGACGCGCCGAGCGCGCGGATTCGAGCAACTCGAGCAGATCGGCCCGTTCGCCGTCGGCCACGATCGCCCGCACCCGGGCGAGCTCGTCGAGGTAGCGCGTCGAGGGCACCCACGATGGCGTCGCGGTTGGCGAGGCAGATGTCGGGCCAGATCGCGGGATGGCTCGACGCGATGCGGGTCATGTCGCGGAAGCCACCCGCGGCCAGACGCAGCATCACCGCGTGCTCCTCGCTCCCGGCACTGGCGACGTTCATCAGGGTCGATGCCGCCAGCTGCGGCACGTGGCTCACCACCGCGACCAGCGCGTCGTGCAGGTCGGGCGTGACCGCGAGCGGCTCGGCCCCGAACGCGGCGACCCACGAGCGGACCGCGGCGAACACGCCGGGATCGGTGCGCGAGGTCGGGGTCAGCACCCAGGTGGCGCCGACGAACAGGTCGGCGGCCGCGCCGGCCAGGCCCTCCTGCTCCGAGCCCGCCATCGGGTGGCCGCCGACGAAGCGCGGGGCGAGATCGGGCCGCGCCGCCTCCACCGCGGCGACGACCGGGGCCTTCACCGAGCCGACGTCGGTGACGAGCACCGCGCCCGCGTCCAGCGCGTCGAGCACCACGTCGGCGACGTGCCCCACCGGCACCGCCACGACGGTGAGATCGGCGCCGGCGACCGCGTCGGCGACGCTCCCGGCCACCGTGTCGAGCGCACCGAGCGCGCGCGCGGCGTCGGCGCGCGCGGCGTCCTGGTCGTAGCCGCGCACGACGACGCCCTCACGCCGGAGCGCGAGGCCGATCGACCCCCCGATGAGACCGGTGCCGATGAGCGCGACGGACTGCGGAGCGGTGGACATGGTGCGGTGTGATCAGTCGGCGCCGGCGAGGTCGGCCCGCAGCGCCGCCGCACCTTCGAGGAACACGTGATGCAGCTCGTCGCGGGAACGTTCCGAGTAGCAGTGCACGAGCACCCGGACGCACCGCGGTGTGCCGTGCGGTACCGCCTGTTCCTGCGCGCCGAGCAGCGCGACGCGGTCGAGGCCCAGCGCGCTGCGGGCCGAGCTGGCGGGGAATTCGGCGGTGAGGTCGGGGGTCGACGTGAAGAAGATGCTCACGACGTCGTCCTGCGTGAGCTCGTTGCGCGCGAAGAGCTCCTTCACCAACCGCGCCGTCTTGGCGTCGATCTCGGCCTTGGAATCCTCGGTGCAGGTGATCGCGCCGCGCAGCGCCTGGAGTCTCATCGGGAGAAGCAGGTTAGCCCGGTGCCTTCTCGGCTCCGGGGCTGTTGTCGTCGGTCGGCGTGGCCGCTTCGTACAGCCGACGCACCTCCCCCGCCGACAACGGGCGCCAGTCGCCGGGCTTCAGCTTGCCGTCGTGCAACGGTCCGATGCGCGTGCGCACGAGGCGCAGCACCGGATGCCCGACCGCGTCGCACATGCGTCGGACCTGGCGGTTCCGGCCCTCGTGGATGCCGATCTCGATCGCGGTCGTGCCCTCGCGCCGCTGCACGACCTTCACGCGCGCGGGCGCGGTCGGTCCGTCGTCGAGCTCGATGCCTTCGCGCAACCGGCGCACCGTGGCAGGCGCCGGATCACCGTCCACCTCGGCGAGGTACGTCTTCACCACGCCGAAGCTCGGATGGGTCAGCAACTGCGTGAGCTCGCCGTCGTTGGTGAGCAGCAGCAGGCCTTCGGTGTCGTAGTCGAGTCGACCCACCGGGAAGACGCGCGGCGTCGGCGGCACCAGCTCGACGACCGTGGCGCGGCCCTCGGGGTCGGACGCGGTGCTCACGTACCCGGCGGGCTTGTTGAGCAGGTAGTAGACGAGGTCGTCGCGCACGATCACGGGGACGCCGTCGAGCGCGATGACGTCGCGTTCGGGATCGGCTCGCCGCCCGAGCACCGCGGTCTCGCCGTTCACGGTGACCCGGCCGTCGGCGATGAGCTCTTCGGCGACGCGGCGGGACCCCAGCCCGGCGCGCGCCAGCAGCTTCTGGAGGCGCTCGCCCTCGGGATGGTCGGGCACGGCAGCCGTCAGTCGGCGGAGGGCGCGGCTTCGGGCTCGGACGCGGTGGGGTCGTCGCTGATGCGCAACCCGCGTTCGAGGGCCTCGACCACCGACGCGTCCGGCACGAAGTCGCCGAGCGGCGGCAGATCCTCGAGCGACGCCAACCCGAGCCGTTCGAGGAACTCCCGCGTCGTGCCGTAGAGCACCGCGGCGCCCGGGCCGGGATCGCGCCCGACCTCGTGCACGTACCCGCGCTGGAGCAGCGTGGTGAGCGTCGCCTCGACGTTGACGCCCCGGATCGCCGACATCTGGCCGCGCGAGATCGGTTGCTTGTAGGCGACGATCGCCAGGGTCTCCAGCGCCGGACCCGACAACCGCGCGTGCTGCCCCTCGAGCACGAAGCGCTCGACGTAGGGGGCGAGGTCGGGATGGGTCTGGTACCGGTAGCCACCGGCGACGCGCGCGAGCACGAACCCGCGACCGCTCTCCTCGTACTCGCGTGCGAGCTCGTCGCAGAGCGCTTCGACGTCGCCGACGGGGAGCTCGACCAGTTGGGCCAGGATCTGGGCCTCGACCGGTTCGGTCGACGCCATCACCACTGCCTCGATCGCCCGCCGCGCCTCCATCATCGGGCGTTCGCTCCTCGCCGGGAGACCCGGCTCGCCCACGCTCACGCCAGCGACTCTGCGACGATCGGCGCGCCGTCGTCCCAGTCGGCCAGGCTGGCGACGTCGACGGCCGACTCGCCCGCCTGCAGCCTGCGGACGACCAGCTCACCGAAGTTCGTGAACTGCACGATGTCGACCATGCCCTGCTTGTACAGCTCGAGCACGGCGAGGAAGCGCACGATGACCTCGAGGCGGTGCGGCGCGCCCGACGTGAGCGCGCGGAAGCTCATCGGCTCCGACTCCGGCAGCAGCCGCAGGACCGACTCGACCGCGTCGCGCGACGCTGGCGCGCACCGGCGCCACGTGGTCGGTGTCGACGATCACGACGGGCGGTGCCGCGAGCATGCGCAGCGCGGCGGCGCGGAGCGATTCGACCCGGACGCTCTCGAGCGGGTCGGGCACCATCCAGCGGTAGGGCTCCTCGGGGCCGGCGGTGCGCGGCACGCTGCGATCGGCGCGGCGCATGCACGACTCGAGCGCCTGGGCGGCGTCCTTGAACGTCTTGCACTCGAGGAGCCGGGCGAGCAGGAGGTCGCGCTCCTCGAAGCGCAGCAGCTCCTCGTCGAGCTCGAGGTCCTCGATGCCGGGCAACAGGCGGCGGGCCTTGAGCTCCACCAGCGTCGCGGCGATGAGCAGGAACTCGGTGGCGACGTCGAGGTCGAGGGTCTCCATGCGCTCGAGCTCGGTGATGTAGGCGTCGACGATCTCCGACAGGGAGACCTCCCACAGCTCCACCTCCTGCTTGAGGATCAGGTGGAGCAGGAGGTCGAAGGGCCCCTCGAAGACGGGCGTGCGGACCGAGTACGACATCGCGGTCGAGCGTACCGGCCACCGGCCCGCGAAAATGACATCCCGGGCCGCCCTGGGACCCCTTGTATTCTCACGCCCCTATGCCGCGCGTGTTCTCGGGCATCCAGCCCACCGGGGAGATCCATCTGGGCAACTACCTGGGCGCGGTGCAGCACTGGGTGACGGCCCAGGAGCAGTCGGCCGCGGCCGACCAGACCCTCTATTGCGTCGTCGACCTCCACGGCCTCACCCTCCCCTGGGACAACGCCGGCTACGCCGCCGCGACCCGCCGCACAGCCATGATCCTCCTCGCCGCCGGGCTCGACCCGGAGCGCTGCACCCTCTTCGTGCAGAGCCACGTGCCCGAGCACACCGAGCTCACCTGGCTGCTCAACTGCATCGCCACGTTCGGCGAGTTGGGGCGGATGACCCAGTTCAAGGAGAAGTCCGAAGGCCAGGAATCGGTCAGCGTGGGCCTGTTCGACTACCCGGTGCTCATGGCCGCCGACGTCCTCGCCTACGACACCGAGCGGGTACCGGTGGGCGACGACCAGCGCCAGCACCTCGAGCTCGCCCGCGACGTCGCCATCCGGTTCAACCACCGCTGTGGGGAGACGCTGGTCGTGCCGGAGGCGGTCATCCCGCCGGTCGGGGCCCGGGTCATGGACCTGCAGAACCCGACCGCCAAGATGTCGAAGTCGCTCGACTCGCCCCGCGGCACGATCAAGCTCCTCGACGATCCCGCTGCGATCACCAAGCACATCAAGAGCGCGGTGACCGATTCCGAGAACGAGATCCGCTACGACCCGCAGGCGAAGCCCGGGGTCTCGAACCTGCTGCAGATCCTCGGCGCGGTGACCGACGAGCCCGTCGAGCAGGTGGCCGACAAGCTCGCGGGATCCGGCTACGGCGCGCTCGAAGACCGCGGTGGCCGAGGCCGTCGTCGAGTTCGTGCGCCCGCTGCAGGAGCGCTACGCGGAGCTGGAGCGCGATCCGGCCGAGGTCGCCCGCATCCTCGGGTTGGGCGCCGACCGGGCCGAGGCCATCGCCGCCCCGGTGCTCCAACGCGTGCGCGACGCCGTCGGACTGCTCCCCCGCGGCGGCTGACGGAGATGCAGTGGAGGCGTGGCCGGATGGCCGGGACGCCGCAACGGAATCGACCGACCTGATGGCCGACGACGCCGACGACGACGTCCTGTCGGACGGCACGCCGGCACGTCACTACCGCCGACGGTCCGAGGAGCTCGAGTTCGACCGGGTGGCGTTCTTCAGCGACGCGGTCTTCGCCATCGCCATGACGCTGCTCGTGGTCGGCATCGGGATCCCGCACGTCCGTGAGGGCGACCTCGGGAAGGCGCTGAGCACCAAGGACGCCGAGATCTTCAGCTTCTTCCTGAGCTTCGTGGTGATCGGGTTCTTCTGGCTCGCGCACCACCGGTTCTTCGCCCGCCTCGCCGCGGTCGACGTGCGCTTCATGCAGATCAACCTGCTGTACCTCGCCGCGATCGCCTTCACGCCCTTCCCGACCGCCATCGTCGGCATCTACGGCGGGGACGAGCCGGTGGGGGTCGTGCTCTACGCCGTCACCCTGGGGGTGGCGAGCTCCCTGGAGGCGGCCCTCCTGTGGCGCGCGCAGCACGAGGGCCTGCTCCGGGTGCGGATGCGCGACGACGTGTTCCGCGGCAACCTGATCGCGTCGCTGGCGCCCGTCGTCGTGTTCGCGATCTCCATCCCGATCGTGTACCTCGTGTCGTCGGGGGCGCTGCTCTCGTGGCTCCTGATCTTCCCGCTCGAGTGGTGCATCGGGCGGTACGTGATCCCGAAGGATGCCGAGCCCTTCTAGCCCGAGTCGGGAATACATCAATCTGGGTTGATGCGATGGGCGGTCCGTGGGTAGGGTGGGGCCCGTGCCGTCGAGCGTCGTGTCACCGCGAGCCCCTGCTGGTCCACCCGGATTCGTGCGGCTGCTGGCGAACCCACTGCGGTGGCGTCTGCTCCGCGAGCTCGTGCACAGCGACCGCGCGGTTCGGGAACTGACGGAGCTCCTCGGCGAGCGGCAGAGCTTGGTGTCCTACCACCTGCGTCAGTTGCGCGCCGGCGGGCTCGTCCGCTCGCGTCGCAGCTCCGCCGACGGCCGCGACAGCTACTACACCGTCGATCTCGCGGGGTGCCGGGAACAGCTCCAAGCCGCCGGCGGTGCGCTGCATCCCGGCCTGTCGCTCGCCGCGGCGCCACCACCAGGACGTCGCAGCGACGATGCCCGGGGGCGGAGGCCGCGGGTCTTGTTCCTGTGCACCGGGAACAGCGCCCGGTCGCAGATCGCCGAGGCGCTGCTCGAATCGATGTCGGAGGGAAGGGTCACCGCCGCGTCGGCCGGGAGCCATCCGAAGCCGCTGCATCCCAACGCGGTCCGCGTCATGAGGGATCGCGGGATCGACATCAGCGGCAACCGCACCAAACCCGTGGACGAGTTCGTCGCGCAGCCCTTCGAGGTCGTGGTCACGCTGTGCGATCGGGTCAGGGAGGTCTGTCCGGACTTCCCGTCGCACCCCGACCTCGTGCACTGGAGCGTCCCGGATCCCGCGCTCGAGGGCCCGAACGATCGCGCCACCTTGCCGGCGTTCGAGCGCCTGGCCACCGAGCTCGAGACGCGGATCGGATTCCTGCTCCGTCTACTGGAGGAACCAACGACCAGGAGGTCAACGCATGCCGGACCATGAGACCATCAACCATGAGACCATCAACGTTCGCTACCTGGTGGACGACGTCGACGCCTCGATCGAGTTCTACACGGCGTACCTCGGGTTCGAGGTGCTGAGCAGCGCGGCGCCCGCGTTCGCGGACGTCAAGCGGGGCAACCTGCGCCTCCTGCTCTCCGGACCCGCGAGTTCTGCGGGCCGGCCGATGGACGACGGCACCCGACCGGGACCAGGCGGCTGGAACCGCATCCACTTCCACGTCGACGACATCGACGCCGAGGTCGCCCGGCTCCGCGGCGCGGGGGCCACCTTCCGGAACGCGATCGTGGAAGGGCCCGGCGGCAAGCAGGTCCTCCTCGAAGACCCGTCCGGCAACTTCGTCGAACTGTTCCAGCCGGCGGTCCGCTGATCCGAACCGCGCGAGCAACGTGACGCGCCCATCGTTGCTGACGGTCGCCCGTCAGTGGGGCCGCATCGGGTGTCTCGGGTTCGGCGGTCCACCGACCCACATCGCGTTGCTCCGGGAGCTGTGCGTCACGAAGCAGCGCTGGCTGTCGGCGAGCGAGTTCGAGGACGGGATCGCGGCGTGCAACCTCCTGCCCGGACCGGCGTCGACCCAGCTCGCGATCTTCTGTGCGTGGCGGGTGGCGGGCGCGGGCGGTGCACTGGTGGGCGGCGTCGCGTTCGTCGCGCCCGGACTCGTCGCCATCCTGGGTCTCGCCGGCGTGTTCCTGGCGACGTCACCGCCGCACTGGGTGCTCGGAGCGGCCGCCGGGGCCGGGGCGGCGGTCGCCGCCGTCGCCATCAGCGCGGGGGTGGGACTGGTCCCCGCCAGTTGGCAGCGGTTCGCGGAGCCGCACTGGCGATGGATCGCGTACGCCGTGGTCGGCGGCGCGGCCGCCGCGTCGGTCGGTCCGTGGCTGGTGGTCGTGCTCCTGGGGTGTGGGTTCGTCGAGATGGGTTGGCGACGCGGCGGTCGCGATCAGCAGCTCGGGCTGCATCTGGGCCCGCTTCCGCTCGCCGCGGTCGTTCCCGCGACCGGAGGAGTCCTCGCACTTGCGTGGGTCGCGATCAAGGTCGGTGCACTGTCCTACGGCGGCGGGTTCGTGATCATCCCCATGATGCAGAACGACGCCGTGGACCACTACCACTGGATGACCGACAGCCAATTCCTGAGCGCGGTCGCGCTCGGTCAGGTCACGCCCGGGCCGGTCGTGCACACCGTTGCCGTCGTCGGCTACGCCGCCGCAGGCGTCGCCGGTGGACTCTTCGCGGCCCTGATCGCGTTCTCGCCTTCGTTCCTCTTCGTGCTCGTGGGCGCCCGACACTTCGACTCGCTCCGACGCAACGCGAGCATCCGTGCGTTCCTCGACGGAGCCGGACCCGCCGCCATCGGAGCGATCATCGGCGTTGCCGTCCCCCTGGGGCTCGCGCTCGAAGAGGGATGGCAACTCGGCGTGCTCGCCGCCGCCTCCGTCCTGCTTCTCGCCTTCCGACGCGGCGTCGTGCTCACCCTGTTGCTCGCGGGCACCGCCGGACTCGTCGCGGTCCAACTCGGTGCACCGCTTCCGTGATGCGACGTCGCTGAATCCTTGCGCGCCACAGCCGCGCGCTCGGGTCCGGTCAGTCGTTGTCGGCGGCGTCGAGCGCGGCGATCACCGGCTCGGGGATCGCCAGCTCGTCCCATCGTTCGGGGTCGTGGTGCGCGGCGGACCAGACCGCGGCCTCCTCCGGTTCGCCGGCGAGGCGGATGCGGTCGCCGCCGAGCTCGGTGTGGCGCAGGTAGAGGCCGACCCGGCGGGTGAACCCGGTCGACGTCGACCACGCCTCCGCGTGCTCCCGGCCCGCGACCGAGCCCGACACCGTCGCCACGACGCGCCCGTACACGCCGAGGCGGGCGTCGAGCTTGCCGATGTCGTGCAGGAGCGCGGCGGAGAGCCACCGCGGGTCGCCGGCGTACTCGGTGCCGGCGAGACGGGCCTCGACGTCGCGGGCCACGCCGATGGCGTGGCGCTGGTCGTGGTTCGGTTGCCGGCGGAACTGCACGAACCCGGCGGGCGTGAGCACCGACTCCACCCAGGCGAGATCGTCGGCGCGCGGCGGTCCGGGCCACAGCGCCCGCACGAAGCGGCCCGAGAGGTGCGCGACCTTCATCCCGTCATCTCACCCGAACACGAAGCGGATGAGCCACCGCTCGAACGGCTCGAGGAACTCGGAGATCACCCCGGTGGAGAACACCAGGAGGAAGAGCACCAGGAACCCGTAGGGCCGGAACCGGTACCAGTGCGGCAGCCATGCCTCCGGCAGCACCCGCTCGATGAGCGACGAGCCGTCGAGCGGCGGGATGGGCAGCAGGTTGAACAATCCCAGGAACAGGTTCACCAGCGCGAACGAGAACAGGATCTGGATGCCGAGCGGGAGCTGGTCGATGTAGTTCACCGGGTCGACGGAGTGGTACGCCGCACGCGCCGCGAGCGCGGCCACGATCATCAGCAGGAAGTTGGTGGCGGGCCCGGCGAGGCTCACCCAGAGCATGTCGCGGCGGGGTCGGCGCATCCGGCCCGGGTTCACCGGCACCGGCTTCGCCCACGCGATCACCGGGATGCCGAGGATCGCGCCGAACGCCGGCATGATGATCGAGCCGAACGGGTCGATGTGCGGGATCGGGTTGAGGGTGAGCCGGCCCGCCTCCTTGGCGGTGCGGTCGCCGAACCAGAGCGCGACGACACCGTGGCTGATCTCGTGGAGGATCACCGCGACGACGAGACACCCGAAGAAGATGACCGACTGCTGCAGGTTCACGGGTGGGGACGGTGGGCGCTCAGCGACGCTGCGACGCGCACTCGATGCAGAGCCGTGCCGCGGGCATCGCCTCGAGCCGAGCCTCCGGGATCGTCCGGTGGCACGACTCGCACTCGCCGTAGGTGCCCGCCTCGAACTTGACCAGTGCGTCCTCGATGTCGGTGAGGGTTTCGCTGAGCTGTCCGGAGAGCGCCTCGACCTCACCCCGCTCGGCGGTGACCTGCCCCGAATCGGCGAAGTTCTCGTCGAAGTCGAGGTTGGCGTCGTCGCCGTGACCCAGGCGGGAGAGCTGTTCGCGCAGGCGGGCCCGCTCCTCCTGGAGCTGGTCGCGCAACACCGTGTGCGAGGTCTCGGCCATCCCCGCAGTCTACTGCCGGGTACCCGCTTCCCTAGCCGCGGTTCCCGGCCCGGGCCCGGGGGTGCGCGGCCTCGTAGACGGCCCGCAGCCGCTCGGGCGAGACCTTGGTGTACACCTGCGTGGTCGACAGGCTGGCGTGGCCGAGCAGCTCCTGGACGACCCGGATGTCGGCCCCACGGTCGAGCATGTGGGTGGCGCAGGAGTGGCGGAGCACGTGCGGGAACAGTCGTCCGGTCAGCCCGGCACGGTCACCCGCGGCGCGAACGATGAGCCAGGCGCCCTGGCGGGTGAGGCGCCCCCCGCGCGCGTTCAGGAACAGCGCGGACGTGGTGGTGCGCCCCACCAGCTCGGGTCGACCGGTGGTGAGGTAGTCGCCCACGGTCTCGCGCGCGGTGCGCCCCAGCGGCACGACCCGTTCCTTGTTCCCCTTGCCGAGGACGCGCACCAGGCCGTCGTAGAGGTCGACGTCGCCGAGGTCGAGGCCGACGAGCTCGCTGATGCGCAGTCCCCCTGCGTAGAGCAGCTCGAGGATCGCCCGGTCGCGTTGCGGTCGCGGCCCGGCCCCGGGCACCGCGTTGAGCAACCCGTCCACCTCCGCTTCGGTGAGCGCCTTCGGGATCCCCTGGGGGACGCGCGGCGCGCCGACCTCCTCGCTCGGATCCGAGCCCAGGAGCCCTTCCTCGACACAGAACCGGTGGAACGAGCGCACCGCGGCGAGCGCGCGGGCGATCGACGACTCCTTGTACCGGCGGAGGCCGTCGTCGGTGCGGGCCTGCTGCAGCTCCTCGACGTAGCCGGCCACGATCGCCTCGTCGACGTGCGCGACGTCGCCGGTCACCCCGCGTCGGTGCAGGTAGTCGGCGTAGCGGCGCAGGTCCCGCCGGTACGCGGCGAGCGAGTTGGGGGCCAGGCCGCGCTCGACGCGCAACCACGACTCGTACTCGGCGAGCATGCCGTCGAGCTCGTCGCCCATGACTGCCTACGTACGGGCGAGGAACTGGCGCGCGAGCAGGAGCCCGATGATGCTCTTGGCGTCGATCAGCTCGCGGGCCGCGATGAGGGCGTCGATCGTCGCCAGCGGGACGCGCTCGATGGTCATCGCCGCCTCCTCCGCGCTGACCGCCGCACGCTCGCGTGCTTCGAGGTCGGTGGCGAGGAACAGGTAGGTGTACTCGTCGCAGAAGCCGGGCGAGTTGTAGAACTCGCACAGCGGCTCGAGCCGACCCGCGTGGTAGCCGATCTCCTCCTCGAGCTCGCGGTTGGCGGTGGCAGCGGGCGCCTCGCCGTCGACGTCGCGCTTGCCCGCGGGCACCTCGAGCAGCTCGCGACCGGTGGCGACGCGCCACTGGCGCACGAGCACCGCCTCGTCGTCGATCACGGGCACCACGACCACCGCACCGGGATGGTGCACGACGTGGCGGTCGAACTCCTCACCCTGCCCGTCGGACACCCGCATGCGGGACACCGCCAGGAAGCCGGCGTCGCAGAGCGTGCTGGAGCCGATGACCTCGAAGTGCGCGCTCGCCGGTCACCCGGTGTGCGACGGGGCGTCGATCGGCAGCGGCAGGCGCGGCAGCCGACCTTCGGCCCGTTCCCGCGCCGCCTCCACGAACGCCGCGAACAGCGGGTGCGGGCGGTCGGGCCGGCTCTTGAACTCCGGGTGGGCCTGGGTCCCGACGAAGAACGGGTGCCCGGGCAGCTCCACGAATTCGACCAGCCGGTCGTCGGGCGACGTTCCCGCGCACACCAGGCCGGCCTCCTCGAGGCGCGCCCGGTACTTGTTGTTGACCTCGTAGCGGTGCCGGTGGCGCTCGTAGATGACTTCCTGCCCGTAGGCCGTGTGCACGATCGAACCGGGCAGCAGCTTCGCCGCGTAGGCGCCCAGCCGCATGGTGCCGCCCTTGTCGACCACGTTGCGCTGGGCGTCCATGAGATCGATCACCGGGTGGGGCGTGTGCGGGTCGAACTCGCTGGAGTTGGCGCCGGCGAGACCGCACTCGTCGCGGGCGAACTCGATCACCGCGCACTGCATGCCGAGGCACAGGCCGAGGAACGGCACGCCGTGCTCCCGGGCGAACCCGGCGGCGGCGATCTTGCCCTTCGATGCCACGGAAGCCGAACCCGCCGGGGATCACGATGCCGTCGAGGTCGCGCAGGCGGCCCTCGGCGAGGAGGCCCTCGGCGTCGTCGGACGCGATCCAGTCGATCTCCACCTGCGCGCCGCACGCGTAGCCGCCGTGCTTGAGCGCCTCGGCCACCGAGAGGTAGGCGTCGGGCAGGTTGATGTACTTGCCGACGAGGCCGATGCGCACCGGCTCGGTCGGCCGCCTCGACCTGCGCGACGAGCTGGCGCCAGTCGGTGAGGTCGGGCTCGTGCTCGGAGAGGTGCAGCGTGGTGCAGATGTAGTCGTCGAGGCCCTCGTCGTGCAGCACCAGCGGGATCTCGTAGAGCGACGGCGCGTCGACGCACGACACGATGCCCGCCTCGGGCACGTCGCACAGCTGGGAGATCTTCTCCTTGAGCCGCATGGAGATCGGCCGGTCGGAACGGCACACGATGGCGTCGGGCTGGATGCCCCGGCTGCGCAGCTCGGTGACCGAGTGCTGCGTGGGCTTGGTCTTCTGCTCCCCCGACGGGCCGATGAACGGCACCAGCGTGACGTGGACGTAGAACACGTTGTCGCGCCCGACGTCCTTGCGGAACTGCCGGATCGCCTCGAGGAACGGGAGGATCTCGATGTCGCCGACGGTGCCGCCGATCTCCGTGATCACGATGTCGACGTCCTCGTCGGCGGCGAGGGCGAGGATGCGGTCCTTGATCTCGTCGGTGATGTGCGGGATCACCTGCACGGTCTGGCCGAGGTACGCGCCCCGCCGCTCCTTGGCGAGCACCGCCTGGTAGATCGAGCCGGTGGTCGCGTTCGAGTTCTGCGTGAGCGGCACGTCGACGAAGCGCTCGTAGTGACCGAGGTCGAGGTCGGTCTCGCCGCCGTCGTCGGTGACGAACACCTCGCCGTGCTGGAAGGGGTTCATCGTGCCCGGGTCGACGTTGATGTACGGGTCGAGCTTCTGCATCGTGACCCGGAGGCCACGGGACTTGAGGAGACGCCCGAGCGAAGAGGCGGTGAGGCCCTTCCCGAGGCTGGAGGCAACACCACCGGTCACGAAGATGTGCTTCGCCAAGACCTTCTCTTTCCATCCGTCGCGCGAAATCCGACGGATGGCGACGCAGGCGACCGTACCATGCGACCCGCGACGACCCGCGCGACCGGTGCTTCGGATACGGTGCCGGCATGCGCCGGTGTCGAGACGGTCGACGACCGCCCGGCCCGCCGGTCGAGCGCCGGCGCGTCGGCACACTGGCGGACCGACGCCCTGATCCTCGCGATCGTGGCGATCGCTGATCCGCCTCCCGGCGTTCTTCGCCGACCAGCTCGCTGGTGTTCGACGACGGCGTGTTCGCGTCGTCGGCCCGGGCGATGCGCAACGGCGAGCTGCCGTTCCGCGACATCTTCTCCAGCCAGGGCCCCGTCTTCCTGCCGCTGCTCTGGGTCGCCGACCTCGTCGGCCTGCGCACGCTGGACGCGCCGCGGTTGCTGAGCGTGGCGGCCGGGGTGCTGCTCACCGTCGCGGTCTACGCGTGCGCGCGCCACGTGACCACGCGCTGCGAACGCGCTGCTCGCCGCCGGGCTGGTGACGACCAGCGGGTCGATCCTCTGGGTCACGGTGCCGGTGAACGCCGACGGTCCGTCGCTCGCGTTGTCGGTGCTCGCGGTGGCGTTCGCGCTCCGCTACCGCGACGACCCCGGCCTGCGCAACGCGGTCTGGATGGGGCTCGCGGCCGGCGGCGCGGTGTCGATCAAGGCGCTGTCGGTGCCCGCGGCTGGTGATCGCCGGGCTGATCGTGCTCTGCTGTCGCACTGGCCGCGCCGGACGGGCGTGCGCGACGCCGCGGTGGCGGCGGGCATCGCGGTGGCGGTGTACGTCGTGGCGGCACTGCCCTTCGGCATCGCCGGGTGTGGGACCAGTCGTACATGTACCACCAGGACTCGCGCCGCGCGACGCACGCACGCAGGCGCCGTGCGCAAGATCCTCGACACGCTCTGGGACCGCGACAAGCTCGTCCTGCTGGCGCTCGGGCTGGCGGTCGATCGCCTTCGCGGTGCGCTCGTCGTGGCGCCGGCGCCGGGCGCCCGGCCGAGCGCCGGTGACCGGGCGCTGACGATCGTGGTCGCCGGTTCCTGGTGCTCGTGGATCGTGCTGGTGTTGGCGCTGCTCGTCTGGGAGCCGGCGATGTGGCGCGTGCACGTCGCGCACCTCGTGCCGCCGCTCGCGCTCCTCGCGGCGTTGCGCCCGGCACCGTGGAAGGTGCTCGTGATCGCGCGCGTCGTCGCGGTCGCCGTTCTTCGTGTCGAGCAACCGTCGATCCTCTGGCCCGACGGCTACACCGGCGCACGAGGCCGCGCTGGTGCAGCGCCTCGAGCGGCTTCCCGTCCGACGCGCTGTTGATCAGCGACGATCCCGGCTTCGTGTGGCGCTCGGGCCACCGCCCACCCGGCGACGTTCGCCGACACGTCGTACCAGCGTATCGACGACGCCAGATCACCCAGGCGTCGTTGGTGAAGGCGGCGTCGGCCGACGACGTGTGCGGCGTGATCTCGTCGTCACCGCAGCACTTCGGCCGCCTCGGCGGCCTCGCCCGACGCGCTCGCGGCGCGAGGGGTACCACCGCGACGCAGTTCGGCTACCGCATCACCCTCTACGAACGCGAGCGACTGCGTCGCGTCGGGGTGAGCATCGGCGGCTGCCCGAGGCGGTCGAACCAGCGCAGCGGCGGCACCGCGTCGATGACGCGGCTGAACGACACCAGCTCGGCCGCGACGTTCAGCGCCAGGAGCACGAGCATCACCCCGAGCCGGATGCTCGTCGCGCGAGCCGAGCACGACCGCCAGGCCGAGCACCGCGCCGATCACGTTGGCGCCGGTGTCGCCGAGCATCAGGCGCTCGTGGAGGTCGTCGCCGAGCAGGCCGAGCGCGGCACCCATCACCGGCGCGACGGCGATGCCGATGGGCGCGGTGCCGATCACGATCGCGATCGGCACGTAGGCGACCAGCCCGAACTTGATGGTGCGGCCGGGAGCGCGGTCGAGCAGGTTGCCGAGGTTGGCGGCGAGCGCGATGAGCATGGCGTCGACGATGAGCGTGCGCCCCGACTTGAACCCCGGGGCTGGCGACGAGCACCACCGCCACCGCCGCGCCGCCGACGAGCTTGAGCATGCCGGTGGTGACGCGGCCCTCGCGCAGCGCGCCGAGGTGGCCCTTGAAGCCGCGGTCCTCACCGACCGCGGTCGAGGTCGTCGATCAGGCCGAGGAAGCCGAAGCCGAACACCGCGAACAGCACCGCGAGTCGGGCCTGGCTGAGCCCCGTCTCCGACCCCACGCCGAGGGCGCCGAGCACCGACCGGCCGGCGTCGATCACCAGCACCGTGAGGATGATGAACAGCCCGCCGGCCGTCGCGAGCGTGTGACCGCGGTAGTTCTGCCGTTCGAGCGTCGGCGACGACAGGATCTCGCCGCTCACCATCCGCAGGAAGCGCACGGTGACGAGTCCGACGAGCGACGCGACGACGACGGTCACGTTCCGGCGACTCCGGCCTCGTCGGTGAACACGACACCCGCGCCAGCAGGATCACGAGCGTGCTTCGGAACACCGCGGCCATCATGCCCGGGATCGTGATGCCCGAGTCGTTCAGCGCGAACCCGAGCACCGCGACGACCGCCGAGCGCGAGCGCGGTGGCCCGGGCGGTGCTCACCCGCGCGAGCAGCGGGCGCGAGCGACCTCGGCGGCACCAGCCAGAGGTAGAGCAGGAGCAGGGCCACGACGATGATGCACCCGAGCAGGATCGAGTGGGTCGAGCACCGACAGGTTCTCCGACGCCTTGCGGCGCAGCACGAGCGTCGCGCTGCCGAAGTCGGTCCCCGCCTTCTCGAAGAACTTGCCGACGTGGGTGCGCTGGTCCGACGGGCGCAGGAGGTCCACCAGCCCGACCACGATGCCGCTCGCCACCAGCACGCCCGACCAGCATCCACACGGTCTTCCACCGCAGCTCGCGCGCCGAGGAGCAGCCAGCGCCAGCAGCGCGAAGCCGGGCGCGACGGAGATCGCGCCACCGAAGTCGTTGCCCCAGAACGGCACGCCCATGACCACGAACGTGACCGCGAGGAGGGCGATCGCGATGCGCACGCCCCGCGGCGTCGGTACGCTGCCACGCGAGCAGCCCCGCGAACAGCACGCGCCGCGGTGCTCAGCTGGGCGTACGTCATGTTGCCCTGGCCCACGAAGCGGATGCCGATGGTCGGCGAGTAGCCGAACACGGTGTTCCACTCGAGGTGCGCGCCGGTCACGAGGTCGACCAGGTGCAGTCCGGCCATGGCTCCGAGCCCGACGAGCACCGCGTCGACGGGCCGGCGGCGGGTGACGAGCATGCACACCGCCGCGATCACCGCGCCCACGCCGATCACGAACGCCCAGTACGCGCCGCGCCGCCGTGGCGGCCGAAGTGCAGCGGGCCGGCCAGGTAGGTCGCATCGAGGTACCCGAGCAACCAGAGCGAGACGAAGGCCAGCAGGCCGACGGCCCAGCCCCGGCGCCACCACCGGTCGACCACCGCGGTCGCGATCCCGAGCCGCGATGGCCACACCGAGGATCACCCCCATCGACGGGCCCACGAGCCCGTCCCGGAAGAGGCCGTCCTCGTTGACGTTCACCAGGAACTCGGTCCGGGAGGCCAGCGAACCGCCCGGCTCGCCCGTCTCCATCTTCCGCCCCTCCATCGCGTCGGGACGCTCGAGCCCGAAGTAGGTGAGGACGGTGGGCGCGACGTCGGTCACGTTCACGAACCCGTCGCGTTGCGTCGTCGTCGACCGCAGCAGTCCCGGCTCGAACCCGGCGCGCGCACGGCGGCCACGCCGAGCGCGTCGCGCTCGCTCGGCGGCGACGGGCTGACCACGAGCACGGCGTCGTCGGCCGTCACCTGCTCGAGCAACCGACCGACGAGTCGATCGGTGCGCTCGAGCGCCTCGGCTCGGATCTTCACCGCCTGCTCCTCGGACGCGAACGTCGCCGCGAGATCGGCGCGCACGAGATCGGAACCCTCGACCAGCACCACCGAGCCGGGCTTCCAGGCGTTCTCGAACGCGTCGACGACTCGATCGGCGTCGAGCCGGAGGCCGAACGGTGCGGCGTCGTCGCGCTGCAGGAGATCGGTGTCGACCCGACCGCCCGGTACCTTCCCGTCGCTGGTCATGAGCGCGGCGACCGCGGCCCGTCGCCACGGCGAGTAGCGCGTCTCCGGCGTGCTCGGATCGGAGCCGTCGCCGTTGGCGACGACCGCACGGGCGATCCCCGCCTGCGCCAGCTCGTCACCGAGGCGGCCCACCTCGGCGCCGTAGAGCTCCTCGTCGTTGGTCTCGATGGTGTCGGCGATCGGCATGTACACCAGCCCGTCGCCGTGCGGGATGCCGGTGCGGGTGGTGAAGACGTCACCGGCGGGATCGCGACCGAAGGGCTCGTCGACGCCGAAGCCCTGACCCCCGGTCGACCCGTTGCCGGTCGCGCGCGCGCCGGCGCCCATGGTCACGTAGCCGCTCGTGAGCGACGTCGGGCGGTCGACCCCGTTGGTGATCATCGCCCCGATCGCCGAGCGCTCGAACAGGGCATCCAGGTTGGGCGTGTGCCGCGTCGGCGACGTCGGCCCACTCCACCGAAGGAAGCGAGATCAGCAGGACCCGGCCGCTGCGGGGCGTGGCCGCACCCGCGGTCGCAGCCAGCACGGTGAGAACGGCAGTGACCGCGACGAGTCCCGCCGCCGCGAGCCGACGCCCGGGCCCTCCGCCCCACCCGCGGATCACAGCGTTGACCGGATCCGGGAGGGGTTGGGCCTCCGGCCCGTAGCCGTACTTGCCGGCCACGGGCGGAGTGAGGAAGAGGTCGGACATCGCGAGGACGACGGTGGTCGGGCCCTCGGGCTGGTCGAGGTCGTCGACGCTCGACACCGTGGTGGTGAGCTGGCTGTCGCGCAGCGGCTGCAGCGCCTCCGCCCGGTCGGGACCGTCGGTGGCGTCGACCCAGACGTCGGCGACGACGGTGGGCACGTCGGAGTCCCGCAGCGCGGTCGCCATCGGGATCACGACCTGGTCGGACGGCACCGACGCCCTCGGTGCCCACCACCAGCACGATGCCGGCGCCCCGACCCGGGAAGTCGGTGATGGACGAGCCCTCGACGCCGTCGAACCCGAGGAAGCCGGCGTCCTGCAGCACGGTGAGCACGTCGCTCGACGCGCCACCGTCACCCTCGAGGGCCGGTGCGCTCAGCCGCTCGGCGAGCTGCCGCCACCCTTCGGCGCGCAGGGCGTTCTTGTTCTTCGTCGTCGAGCCCAGCGCGGTCTGCAGCGCCTCCACGTCGTCGGCGCTCGCGAGCGCCCACTTGTCCTCGAGCCAGAGCGTCCCGGTCGCGGTGGCGTCGGCCTGCCGTGCCGCGGTGACGACGGCGTTGGTGCGGTCGCCGTCGACGCCCCGCACCGCGACCACCCCGACCTCGTCGCCGACGAGCCGGCCGCTCACCGCGAAGGGCTGCAGATCGTCGATCACGCCCCGCAATTGGTCGTTCTCACCGGACAGACGGTCGTTGTCGTCCTTGATGCGCTCCGACTTCGCCTCCACCGTGTTGAGGCGGTTGTCGAGCGCGTCGACCACCCCGCGGTCGATGACCCCGGCACCGATCACGACCCCGAGGGCGAGCGCGAGAAAGATCGCGATGAGAGAGACGACGTGGAACCGGAAGTTGATCATCAGCCGCCGAAGAAGTCCTTGAGGGTGACCCAGAGGCCGCGGGCGAACACGTGGATGGGCTCGGCGACGATGGCGACGACGAGCATCGCGATCAGCGCCGCGCCGACGAGCAGCACGATGTCGACGCGTCGGACCCGGCCCTCGTACAGGCGGCTCACCCCTTTGGCGTCGACCAGCATCGGGCCCAGCCGGAGCCGGGTGAGGAACGTCGACGCCATGCCCGGGCGGCCCTTGTCGAGGAACTCGACCATGGTGGCGTGGGTCCCGACGGCGACGATCAGCTGCGCCTTCGATTCGTAGGCGAGCAGCATGGCGACGTCCTCACTGGTGCCCTCGGCCACGAACTCGAGGTAGTCGACACCCCACTCGAGCAGGTTCTCCCGGCCGGGGGCGCGCCCGTCGGGGTGCACGTGGTGCACGAGCTCGGCGCCGCACGCGAGGCCCTTGGCCGACACCGAGTCGAAGTCGCCGATGATGATGTCGGGCGTGAGACCGTGTTCGAGCAGCGCGTCGGCGCCGCCGTCGACACCGATGAGCACCGGCCGGTACTCGCGGATGTACGAACGGAGCGCGGCGAGGTCGGATCGGTAGTCGTGCCCACGGACGACCACGAGCGCGTGGCGCCCGGCGAACTCGGTGTGGATCGGCGGCAGGGTGAGCGGCTCGAACGTGAGCCGCGCCTCCTTCTGGATGTACTCGAGCGTGTTGGCGGCGAAGCGCTGCAGCTCGCTGCCGATGCTGGTGCGCGCCTCCTCCATCGCCGCTTCGATGCCGGGAACGGTGAGCTCCGTACCGCGGCCGAGCAGCTCGCCGTCGCGCCACAGCTCGCCGCCCTCGATGCGGACGACGTCGCCCTCCTGGAGCCGGTCCATCACGTCGGCGCCGACGTCGTCGAGCAGCGTGATCCCGGCCCCGACGACGCGGATCGGGCCACCGTTCGGGTAGCGGCCCGAGATCGACGGCGCGCAGTTCACCACCGCGACCACGCCCGACTCGATGAGGCCGTCGGCGGCGACGCGGTCGAGGTCGCGGTGGTTGATGACCGCGATCTCCCCCGCCTGGAGCCGGGGGATCATGTCCTTGGTGCGGCGGTCGACCCGCGCGATCCCCTGGACCGCGAACGGTGCGTCGACCTGTTTCCGCGACCGGAGGCGCGCCATCAGCGCCGACCCCGCCGGGACGACCGCGCGGGACCGGACGTGGCGGCGGTGTCGAGCAGCTCGGCCGCGTGGCGGCGCGCGTGCGACGAGTCGCCGAGGCCCGCGAGCATGCGCGACAGCTCGGTGACGCGCTCGTCACCGTCGACGACCGCAGCACTGGCCACGGTGCGCTCCGAACCCCTGCCCTCCGTGAGTTCCACCGACTTCTCCACCACGACCTGGGTACCGGCGAACGCCGCCACCTGCGCGAGGTGCGTGACACAGAGGACCTGGTGGCGCGACCCGAGCGTCTGCAGCAGACGACCGACCGCGACCCCCGCCTCACCGCCGATCCCGGCGTCGACCTCGTCGAACACCAGCGTCGGCGGTGCCTCCGAGAGCACCACGCGCGTCGCCAGCATCGCACGGGACAGCTCGCCGCCGGACGCGGCCCGGGCCAGGGGCCGGGCGGTCTCCCCGGGGTTGGGCGCGAGGAGATAGACGACCCGGTCGTGGCCGTCGTCGGTCGGCTCGCCCGGCTCCACAACAACGTCGATGACCGCGTGGGGCATGGCCAGCTCCCGCAGGTGCACCTCGATGGCACGGGCGAGCGGTCCGGCGGCGTCGCGACGCGCCGCGCCGAGCTCGGCAGCGGCGGCCGACGCGGTGGCCTCGGCCTCGGCCCGTCGGGCTTCGATCGCCGCCGCCCGCTCCTCGTAGCGCTCCAGCTCCTCCAGCCGCGTGGCCGAATCGGCGCCGTAGGTGATCACGTCCGCCAGCGTGGATCCGTACTTGCGACCGAGCTCGTGGAGCTGATGGCGCCGGGCGCGCACGGCGTCGACCCGCTCGGGGTCCTCGTCGACCCGGTCGACCTCGTGGCGCAGCTCCTGCTCGACGTCGGCGAGCTCGCCCTGCAACCCGCGCAGGCGCGCCGCCAGCTCCGCGAACGGCGCGCGGCCGTCGAGCGCGGCGAGCGCGGTGCCGAGCACGTCGGACCCGGACCCTTCGAGCGCCTCGTAGGCCTCGGTGAGCGCGGCCCGGTGCGCGACCGCGTCGGCGAGCAGCAGCTCCTCGGCCTCGAGCGCGACGTCCTCGGCCGGATCCTCCAGCCGGGCGGCGGTGATCTCCTCGACCTGGTAGCGCAGGAGGTCGATCTCGCGCGCACGTGCCCGGGCGTCGCCGCCGAGCGCGGCGAGCTCGTCGTCGAGCGCGCGCACCGCGGCGCGCGCTTCCCGGTAGCGCGCCAGCGCGTCGAGCGCCACCGGGCCCGCGTAGCGGTCGAGCGCACCGCGCTGGACCGCGGGATCGAGGAGCGACTGGTGGGCGTGCTGCCCGTGCAGGTCGACGAGCGCCCGCCCGACCTCGGCGAGCTCCGCCACCGTGGCGAGGCGGCCGTCGACGTAGGCACGACTGCGTCCCTCGCGCGGCAGCACCCGGGCGAGCACGGTCTCGTCGCCCGTCTCGGGGTGGACGAAGCGGCCCTCGACGCGCGCCTCGTCGGCACCGTCGCGCACGAGGGTGGCGTCGGCGCGTCCGCCGACGAGCAGCTCGACCGCCTCGACGATGAGGGTCTTGCCCGCGCCGGTCTCGCCGGTGATGGCAGTGAGGCCGGGCTCCGGCCCGAGCACGAGGTCGAGGTCGGCGACGATCCCGAGATCGACGACGTGGAGCTCGACCAGCATCGGGACCGCTACCGGTCGGAGAGGCCGAATTTGGCCTTGAGGATCTGGTGGAAGTCGCGCGGGCCGAGGGTGACGATGCGCGCCGGGAGCGCGCCGCCCCGGCACGCCACCGCGTCGCCGGCGGCGAGCTCACCGAGCTCGCGACCGTCGGCGGTGAGCACCACGCTGCGGTCGTCGAGCACGACGAACCGGAGTGTCTCCTCGGCCGCGAGGACCAACGACCGGTCGAACAGCATGTGCGGCGACACCGGCGTCAACAGCAGGCACCGCTGGCGGGGCGACACGATCGGGCCCCGGGCGGAGAACGAGTAGGCGGTCGAGCCGGTCGGGGTGGACACGATCACGCCGTCGGCGGCGTAGGTGGTGAAGAAGGTGCCGTTGATCTCGACCTCGAGCCGGGCCAGGCGGCCGGTGTGCACCTTCTCGAGCACCGCTTCGTTCAGCGCGAACCACCGGCCCTGCGCCGAGCCCGCCGACTCCACCGTGATCTCGAGCACCATGCGCTCGGCCACCTCGTAGTCGCCGGCGATCAGGCGGTCGAGGGCGGCGTCGAAGTCGGCCGGCTCGACCTCGGTGAGGTAGCCCATCTGGCCGACGTTCACCCCGAGCACCGCCACCCCGGCCTCGTAGGCGAGGTCGACGGCCCGGAGCATGGTGCCGTCGCCGCCGAGCGAGATGACGACGTCGAGGCCGGTGGCGTCGAGCGCGGCGCCATCGGTCGGGCAGCGCACCTCGATGCCGTGCTCGGCCAGGCGTGTCGACGCGTGGCGCGCCAGCTCGGCCGCGGTCTCGCGGTTGGGGTGCGGGACCAGGCCGACCGCGCGCACGCTCATGCCGCTTCCACCGCGGCGTCGAGGCGGGCGTCGTCGAGCGCCGGACCGCGCGCGTCGCCACGCACGAGGAACTCGACGTTGCCGTCGGCGCCGCGCAACGGCGACGCCATCACGTCGACGACGAACACCGACGCGTCGCGCAGCCCGTCGCGCACCTCGTGCAACACCGCGCGGTGGACGTCGGGATCGCGCACGATCCCACCCTTGCCGACGCGGGCGCGTCCCGCCTCGAACTGGGGCTTCACGAGGAGCACGAGGTCGCCGTCGGGCCGGGTGCAGCGCGCCAGGGCGGGCGCCACGGTGACCAGCGAGATGAACGAGAGGTCGGCGACGGTCACGTCGACCGGGCCGCCGAGGTCGGCCGGCTCGAGGGCACGGACGTTGGTGCGTTCGCGCACGGTGACCCGGGGGTCGTCACGCAGCGACCACGCGAGCTGCCCGCGGCCGACGTCGACCGCATCGACGTGCGCCGCACCGGCCTGGAGGAGGCAGTCGGTGAAGCCCCCCGTCGATGCGCCCGCGTCGAGGGCGCGGCAGCCGGCCACGTCGATGTCGAAGCGCTCGAGGGCGGCGGCGAGCTTCTCCCCGCCGCGCGAGACGAACCGCGGCGGATCGCCGGCCACCTGGATCGGCTCACCGGCCCCCACCAACCGGGCGGCGGCGGTGGCCGGGCTCCCGGCGACCCGGACCCGCCCGGCCGCGATCGCCTCCACCGCCTGCCGGCGGCTCCCGAGCATCCCCCGGCGCACGAGCTCGGCGTCGAGTCGCCGGCGCACAGTCACCGGCGCAGGATACGCGTGCTATTGCGGGAACGACGCGATCAGGGCGGGCGCGAGGGCACCCAGGTCAGCCGCCACGAACGGGGGCGGCGGATCGGGGATCGCCTCGCCGCCCGGGGGCGCGACATCCGCGGTGACGCCCGACAGCACCGAGCGCGAAGGGCCAGCCGAGGTTGGTGGCGAGTGCACCGTCGGTCGACGGGCGGTCCCCCACCACCACCCCGTGGGTGCCGAACCGCTCGCGGATGAGCCCGACGGTGGGTGCCTCGGGCTTCCCCGCGACCTCGGGCGCGCTCCCGGCCGCGGTGGCGACCGCGGCGACCAGCGCACCCGCGCCCGGGATCAGCCCGCCGGGCATCGGGTAGGTGGCGTCGAGGTTGGTGGCCACGAAGCGGGCACCGGCACGCACCGCGGCCGAGGCGCGGTCGAGCGCCGCGTAGTCGAACTCCCGGTGGAAGCCCACGACGACGGCCTCGGCGGGGCCGTCGTCGACCGCGACCAGGCCGTGCCCGGCGAGGGCCTCGCGCACTCCCGGCCCGGCACAGGCGAGCACGCGCGCGCCGGGATCCAGCGACTGCGCGAGCAGCCACGCCGCCGCGGTGGCGCTGGTGACGACGTCACCGGGGGTGGCCGGCACGCCGAGGTGCTCGAGCTTGGCCACCACGTCACCGAGCGGCGAGTTCGAGTTGTTCGACACGAACGCGACGCACCAACCGGCGGCGCGCAAGGCGGCGATGCCGTCGGCCGCCGCCGGAACCGGTTCGTCGCCCCGCCACACGACCCCGTCGAGGTCGCAGGCGAGGACGGGTGCGCTCACCGGGTCACGTGTCGTCGTCCGCGACGCGCTCGAGCGCGGCCCGGTAGTCGGGCTGGTCGGGGCGCATCGCCACCGCCAGCTTGAGGTGCCGGCGCGCGCCGATCCGGTCGCCGCGACGCATGAGGCACAGTCCGAGCCCGAAGTGGGCGTAGTCGTTCACCGGCTCGATCTCCACCGCCCGCTCGAACTCCTCGCCGGCCTGCGCGAACCGGCCGCTGCGGAAGTAGGCGCGCGCGAGGGTCTCCCGGACCGAACCCTTGTCGGGCTCGAGGTCGCGGGCGCGCTCCAGCACGATCACCGCGGCGTGGGGATTCTGCGACGCGAGCAGCCGGTTGCCCTCCTGGAACGCGTCGTATGCCGACTCCATGACGTCTTCCTCTCTGCGAACGCGCGGCGGTCCCGTATGCGAGACTCCGGTCACTGTCCCCCGACTGAATCGCGACCGTGCCCGATTTTCTTCCCTTCCCCGGAATCCGTTACCGCGCCGCCGACATCAGCCCGGTGAGCGCTCCACCCTACGACGTGATCGAACCGGAGGCGCGCGCCACGCTGATGGCCCGCGACCCGCACAATTCGGTCCGTCTGATCCTCCCCGACAGCTACGACGGCGCGGCCGCGACGCTGGCGCAGTGGCGCGCCGACGGCGTGCTCGCGACCGACGGGGAACCCACGTTCTCGGTGTACCGGATGGACTTCACCGGTGACGACGGGCTGCCGCAACGGACCACCGGCGTGATCGGCGCGCTGGGGCTCGACAACGACCGCGGCGACGTGATGCCCCACGAGCGCACGCTGCCCAAGGCCAAGAGCGACCGTCTCGAGCTGTTGCGCGCCACGCGCGCCAACCTCGACCCGATCTGGGGCCTCTCGCTGGCGACCGGACTCTCCGCGCTCACCGACCACGTCGACGGCGAGCCGTTCGCGACCGCGACCGACGAGGACGGGTTCCTCCACTCGCTGTGGCGGATCACCGATCCCGGAGCGAGGCGCACGATCGCCGACACCGTGGCCGGCGCCAAGGTCGTCCTCGCCGACGGCCACCACCGCTTCGAGACCGCGGGCACCTATCGCGCCGAGCGGCACGCCGGCGGCACCGCCGACCCCGGTGCCGATGCGATCATGACCCTGGTCGTGGAGCTCGCCCCCGGCCAGCTCTGCGTGCGCGCCATCCATCGGCTGCTCACCGGCGTCCCTCGCGTCGACCTGCGGACCGCCCTGGCCGGCCCCTTCACGGTCCACGGCGCGGGCCCCAACGTGCCCGAGGGCGTCGCCGCGCTCGAGACCGCGATGCGCGAGAGCGGCGGTCTCGGGCTGGTCGACCGCGCCGGCCTCGCGCTGCTCCTGCCGACGGCCGAGCTCGAGGCCCGCATGGGCGCCCTGCCGGTCGAGCTGCGCGACGTCGACTCGGCGCGCTTCGACGCCGGGGTGCTGCCGGCGGTGCCCGGCGTGAGCCTCGCCTACCGCAACGACGCCGCCACCGTCGCGGCGCAGGTCGACAAGGGCGACGCCGATGCCGCGGTGCTGCTGCGCCCGGTCGGCGTCGAGACGATCCGCGCCGCCGCGGCGGCCGACCTGCGCATGCCGGAGAAGACGACGTTCTTCGCGCCCAAGCCCCGCACGGGCATGGTGTTCCGCAGCCTGGACGACCGACCAGGAGCTAGTTGACGGTCCAGGTGGCGCCGGTGCCGATGAGCTTCTCGAGGTCGCCGGGACCCTGGCGCTCCACCGCGTTGACGAGCTGCCGCTGGACCTCGCCCTCGTAGGTGGGCCGCTGGATGGAGCGGAACACCCCCATCGGGGTGGGCGTGGTCGGCGACGACGACAGTCGTGACAGCGCGAACGCCAGCGCCGGGTCGGCCCGGGTCTCGTCGTGCACGAGCAGACGGTCCTCGCCCACGTCGGCGACCTCGACGATCTCGCACTCGCCGAACGAGTTGAGGATCACGCCGCGCTCGTTGTCGGTGCCGAAGCGGATCGGCTCACCGTGGCGGAGCTGGATGAGCATGTCGGCGCGCGCTTCCTTGGCGGTGATCCCCTCGAACGCGCCGTCGTTGAAGACATTGCAGTTCTGGTAGATCTCCACGAACGCGCTGCCCTGGTGCTCGTGCGCGCGGCGGAACGACTCGAGCATCCCGGGCCGGTCCATGTCGTGGGTGCGGGCCACGAAGGTCGCCTCGGCGGCCAGCGCGACCGACACCGGGTTGAAGGGCGTGTCGAGCGAGCCGAACGGTGACGACTTCGTGATCTTGCCCACCTCGCTGGTCGGCGAGTACTGACCCTTGGTGAGCCCGTAGATCTGGTTGTTGAACATGATGATCTTCAGGCTGACGTTGCGGCGCAGCGCGTGGATCAGGTGGTTGCCACCGATCGAGAGCATGTCGCCGTCGCCGCCGATCACCCACACGTCGAGGTCGGGGCGTGCCAGCGCGACGCCGGTGGCCACCGCGGGCGCGCGTCCGTGGATCGAGTGCAGGCCGTAGGTGTTCATGTAGTAGGGGAAGCGCGCCGCGCAGCCGATCCCCGACACGAACACCAGGTTCTCGGGGCGCACGCCGATGTCGGCGAGCTCGAGCTGCATCGCGGCCAGGATCGAGTAGTCGCCGCAGCCCGGGCACCAGCGGACCTCCTGGTCCGACTGGAAGTCCTTCCGGCCGAGCTTGACGGCGGTGCCGCCGCCGTTCTGGTCGCTGCCGTCGACGTCGTTGTCAGGCATTGGTCATCTCCACGATCCGGTTCTCGATCTCGGTGGCGCTGAAGGGCAGACCCTGCACCTTGGTGAGCGACTGGGCGTCGACCAGGAACTCCGCCCGCACCAGCTTGGACAGCTGGCCGAGGTTCATCTCCGGGACGAGCAGCTTCGGGTACCGCGCCAGCACCTCGCCCAGGTTGGCGGGGAACGGGTTGATGTGGGCGAGGTGCGCGTGGGCCACCTTGGTGCCCGTGGCGCGCACGCGGCGCACCGCTTCGCTGATGGGCCCCCAGGTGCTGCCCCAGCCGAGCACCAGGACCTCGGCGTCGGCGTCGCCCTCGACCTCGACCGACGGGATGTCGCCCGCGATCCGCGCCACCTTGTCGGCGCGGATGTGGGTCATGAGCTCGTGGTTGGCGGGGTCGTAGTTGACGTTGCCGGTGCCCTCCTGCTTCTCGATGCCGCCGATGCGGTGCATCAGCCCGGGCGTGCCCGGGATCGCCCATGGACGCGCCAGCGTCTCGGGGTCGCGCAGGTACGGCCAGAACTCGCCGTCGTGGTTCGGCTCGGTCGCGAAGGGCACCGAGATGTCGGGGAGCTCGTTGATGTCGGGGAGCTTCCACGGCTCGGACCCGTTGGCCACGTAGCCGTCGGTGAGCAGGATCACCGGTGTGCGGTACTTCAGCGCGATGCGCACCGCCTCGAACGCGGCCGCGAAGCAGTGGCTCGGCGAGTAGGCGGCGACGATCGGCAGCGGCGACTCGCCGTGGCGCCCGTACATCGCGAGGAGCAGGTCGGACTGCTCGGTCTTGGTGGGCAGGCCGGTCGACGGACCACCACGCTGCACGTCGACGACGACGAGCGGCAGCTCGAGGCTGATGGCGAGCCCGAGGGCCTCGGACTTCAGGTCGAGGCCGGGACCACTGGTCGCGGTGATGCCGAGCTGGCCGGCGAACGCGGCGCCGACCGCCACCGCGGCGGCGGCGATCTCGTCCTCCGCCTGCAGCGTGCGCACGCCGAAGTTCTTGTGCTTCGACAGCTCGTGGAGGATGTCGGAGGCCGGCGTGATCGGGTACGACGCGTACAGGATCGGCAGGCAGGCGCGCTGCGCACCCGCGATCAGCCCGTACGCGGTGGCGAGGTTGCCGGTGATGTTGCGGTAGCGACCGGGGTCGAGCTTGGCCGGCTGGATCTGGTAGTGCTCGAGCAGCTCGGCCGTCTCGCCGAAGTGCAGCCCGGCCTTGAACGCGGCGAGGTTCGCGTCGCGCACCTGCGGGCGGGAGGAGAACTTCTGGTCGATCCACTCGACGGTCGGGTCGACGGGACGCGTGTACATCCACGAGATCAGCCCGAGCGCGAAGAAGTTCTTCGAGCGTTCGGCGTCGCGCGGCTTGACCCCGAGCTCCTTGCACGCCTCGAGCGTCAGGTTCGTCATCGGGACCTGCACCACGTGGAACGAGGCGAGCGACCCGTTGTCGAGCGGGTTCGCGTCGTACCCCACCTTGGTGAGGTTGCGGTCGTCGAACGCGTCCGAGTTGACCAGGATGGTCGAGCCCGGGGGCAGCTCGGCCAGGTTCGCCTTCAGCGCCGCCGGGTTCATCGCCACCAGCACGTTGGGCGCGTCGCCCGGCGTGACGATGTCGTGGTCGGAGATGTGCACCTGGAACGACGAGACGCCGGCGATGGTGCCGGCCGGCGCCCGGATCTCGGCCGGGTAGTTCGGCATCGTCGCCAGGTCGTTGCCGAACACCGCACTGACGTCGGTGAAGCGGTCGCCGGTGAGCTGCATGCCGTCGCCGGAGTCGCCGGCGAACCGGATGACGACCTCTTCCAGGCTTTCGGGCTCGAGTGATCTGGTCTCGGGTGTCGCGGTCACGCGTCCCTCACCTCGTTGTGTGGGCTCATGTGCGGGCGGAATTCAGCGGAATGCACTGGTGCCTTCGATCATACCGACGCTAGGTCCGGGTTCTGGGATGGAGCGGGCGGGTCCCCGCCGTTCGTCACAACGTCATCCGAGCGCTTCCAGTGCCCCGAGCGCCCGCCGGAGCGCGGCCTCGACGCGGCGCCGGTCGCGGGCCCGGCCGACGTACTCGGCCTCGACGTCGACACGGGAGCCGACGCCCCCCGGACGCTGGTAGAAGCGTCGGCGCAACCACCCGACGACGACGACCGCCTCGCCCGCCTCGAGGGTGTCGATCCACGCCGGTGGATCCCAGACGGTCACCGGGACCGAGGTGGCCCGTTCGTCGGCGGTGGGCCCCGCCGGGCAGCGGACGGCCAGGGTGGCGAGGCGCGTGCCCGACTCGAGGACGCGCACCTCGGGGGCGGTCGAGCACGGCCCGCAGAGCACGCCCAGGTTGACCTGGAGGTCGGCGGTGGTGTCGATGGAGCTCGATGGCATGGCTTCCCCTCGGGGTCGGATCCGGGTGCCGGATCTCGAGTGGGGGAAGCGGGGCCGACCCTACGACAGGGGTGTGACGACTATGCGAGGGCGCGGTGCGGCACCGTGATCGGCAGGTCGAGCGAGGTGCGCAGGCCCGGCTCGGCGGCGACGACGTAGGGCACCGCGTTCACGATGCGCATGGCGGTGGCGACCATCGCCCCCGCGCTCGCCGACTTCGGATCGCCCACGGCCATGTCGCACTCGATGTCGGGATCGCCCTCGATCAGGATGCGGTAGGTGCCGTCGCGGTTACCGATGGGCCACTCGGGCGCGAGGTCCTCGGCCATGCGGTTGACGTGCTCGATCACGATCGCCTCGCGGCCGTTCACGATGCCGATGGCCTGGGTGCGGATCGCGCCGCACGTGCCGGCCTGGAGGGTGCCGCACGCGACCTCGAGGGTGCGATCGGTCGCCACCCGGTCGACCTGCTCGCGGATCTCCTCGACCTCCACCTGCAAGGCGTCGGCGATGAGCCCGATCACGGGACCCCACGCCGAGTGCAACGCGCCCGGCGTCGCCAGGAGCGCCTCGTGGTCGAGCGGCTGCCCGAAGCCCATGACCTCTTTCATCATGAACTCGACGGGATAGGTGTCGTAGAGCGCGAACTCCGACGCCCGGATCGACCGGATCGAGTTCGACTGCGTCATCAGGAGGAGCGGGAGCTGGTCGGCGGCGAAGCCGGGTTCGATCCCCGACGCGTACAGGGACACGCCGCCGCGTCGCGCCGCTTCCTCGAGCTGGCCGCGCCACGTGGGCTCGTAGCTCGGCGGGTGGATGAGGCCCCACGAGCTGACCGTCACCACGTTGACGCCTTCCTCCAGGAAGCGCACGTAGTCGGGGACCGCGGCGGCGTCCTGCTCCGGGCCGCTGGCGGCGTAGACGACGCAGTCGGGCTGCAGCGCGAGCAGGGCGTCGACGTCGTCGGTGGCGGCCAGGCCGATCGGGTCGCCGCCGGCGAGCTCGCCCGCGTCGCGCCCGAGCTTGTCGGCGCTGTGCACCCAGACCCCGACGAGCTCGAGGTCGGCGCGGTCGCGGATGGCACGGATCGCGATCGAGCCGATGCCCCCGGTCGACCACACGACGACGCGGAACGGTGGAGTGGACATCGCGGGCTCCTTGTGGCGGCGGGACCGCAAGATGTCAGACAATTTCGGGCGCGTCAACCAAGCGCGGCGAGCCGCTCCGCGACGTCGGCGAAACCGGGTTCGGCCCGGCGCACCTGATGGAACAGCTCGCGGGCACGGGCGAGGTTGCCGGCGCGCTCCTCGAGGTCGGCCAGGGCGTACCAGAGCCGGAGGTGGTACTCCTTGGGCGACTTCACGCTCTCGGCCCGCTTGCGCAGCAGGGCGAGCGCCTCGGGCAGCCGGTCCTGGTCGGCGAGCGCACCGGCGTAGACGATGCGGCCCTCGGCCACGAGCTCGGCGGTCGGCGACACCGCGGCCAGCTCGAGCCACAGCTCCTCGACCTTGCGCCACCGGCGCTGGGCCCGGTAGCAGTCCATGAGGACGGGGTTCTGGTCGACCGAATCGCTGAGGTCGGCGTAGGCCTCGAGCTCCTTGGCCGCGGCCGCGTAGTTGCCGATCCGGTACTGGGCGAGGCCGGTGAGCTCGCGGACGCTGGGGGAATCGGGCAGCTGCTCGCGCAGCGGCCGGAGGATCCGCAGCGTCTCGCGCTCGCGGTCGTGGGCGAAGGCGTCGGCCGCGGCCATGAGCGTGCCGAGCGCCCGGTTCGCGTTGCGGCCCGCGACCTTGGCCATCTCCTGTTGCACGTCGGCGGGGCCGCGCTTGCGGCGGCGACGCGTGGGGTGGTGGACGTCGACGCCCGCCGGTTGCCGCGTGGCTTCGGATCGCGGACGGTGCGCTTGCCGACGGTCCGCAGCGCGGAGCGCTCCCCCGCGCCCGCGCTCGGGCGCCGGTCACCGGACGGCTTGGCGCCGCGCCGCTCCCGGGTCTCCTCGTCGCGCTGGTCGACGGCGTAGGGCCCGAAGCCCCCACCGGTGACCCGGCGCGGGTCTCGCCCCGGCCGGCGCGGGTGCCCTGGTCGTGCCGGTCGCCGCCCTGGGCGCCCTTCGTGCCGGCGCCCTGGGTGCCCTGGCCGCCGCGGCGCGACCCCGAGCCCGAGCCCGACGAACGGCGGTCCGAGCCACCCGAGCCACCCGAGCCCCGGGTGCTCCCACCGGACCCGCCGGTGCGCTTCCCACCTTGGCTCGCGCCGCGTGTGCTCCCCGCGGAGGCGCCCCGGCGCTTGGCCGGAAGCCGTCCCTGGCTGCTGCCGCGTCGTTCCTCTGTCATCGTGCTTCCGATCCTGGTGTGTGCGTGAGCGTAACGGTCACGCGAAAACGCCCCCGCCGCGGCGATCGCTCGCGTGGCGGGGGCGTCCGAGAAATCCCGGCGACGACCTACTCTCCCAGGGGGTTCCCCCCCAAGTACCATCGGCGCTGGCGGTCTTCACTTCCGTGTTCGGGATGGGAACGGGTGTTTCCCCGCCGCAATTGCCACCGGAAACCTTATGAAATTGTCAAAGCCCTCGTCGAGGACTCCAGAGCGAGCACGAACACACAAATACCTGGGTACGCAAGTAGAAGAAAGAACCCAAGCCCTCGGCCGATTAGTACCGGTCGGCTGAACACGTCACCGTGCGTACACCTCCGGCCTATCAACCTGGTGGTCTACCAGGGGCCTTACCCGGTTAACCCGGTGGGAGATCTCATCTCGAGGCAGGCTTCGCGGTTAGATGCTTTCAGCGCTTATCCTTTCCGCAGGTAGCCAACCAGCCGTGCCCTTGGCAGGACAACTGGCACACCAGAGCTGCGTCCGTCCCGGTCCTCTCGTACTAGGGACAGCTCCCCTCAAATCTCCTACGCCCACAGAGGATAGGGACCGAACTGTCTCGCGACGTTCTAAACCCAGCTCGCGTACCGCTTTAATGGGCGAACAGCCCAACCCTTGGGAGATGCTTCACCCCCAGGATGCGACGAGCCGACATCGAGGTGCCAAACCTTGCCGTCGATGTGGACTCTTGGGCAAGATAAGCCTGTTATCCCCGGGGTACCTTTTATCCGTTGATCGACCGCGCTTCCACACGCCACGGCCGGGTCACTAAGCCCTGCTTTCGCACCTGCTCGACTTGTAGGTCTCGCAGTCAAGCTCCCTTGTGCCTTTACGCTCAACGCCTGATGGCCAACCAGGCTGAGGGAACCATTGGGCGCCTCCGTTACTCTTTAGGAGGCGACCGCCCCAGTCAAACTACCCGCCTGACGCTGTCCCCGACCCGGATCACGGGCCCAGGTTAGATTCCCAGTATGCACAGGGTGGTATTTCAACGTTGTCTCCACCGAAGCTGACGCCCCGGCTTCCCAGACTCCCACCTATCCTACACAATACATACCGAAAACCAACATCAAACTGTAGTGAAGGTCCACGGGGTCTTTCCGTCCTTCTGCGGGAAACGAGCATCTTTACTCGTACTGCAATTTCGCCGGGTCTCTGGTTGAGACAGTAGCCAAGTCGTTACGCCATTCGTGCAGGTCGGAACTTACCCGACAAGGAATTTCGCTACCTTAGGCATGCTTGTTACTCCGCAAGTGCTGGATACACATTTGCGCTTACGGGGCCAGGTCATTTCTGCCTGACTCCCCATGTCGCCATGAGGATCGGACTGTATCTTCACTTCCGAGCGGCGTGGCTCGAAAGCGCCTGGCGTGCAGTCTCTGAGGATCCCGTCAGGATCTCGTCGATGGTTCGACTGCGCTGCTTGCCGTCCGCGTTGATCGCGAAGGCCAGCCGCACGAGTCGCTCGAAGCCCTCCGGTACAAGGTGCTCCTTCTTCCGCATCCCAGTCACGATGACTGCGAAGCGGCGGAAGTCGCCGGCCTTGACCACCAGCGGGTTGAGCTCGAAGAACGGGAGGACGTGGTCCTCGAGATCCCGGAGCGAATCGACGGCGAACGTCCAGACGCTTCTGTTCGGGCCCTTCGGCCGAAGCCGGCCGCAGGAGAACATTGGGATCAGTGCTTCGAGCACATCTCGATGCCTCTCGTGCTGGTAGACGTGGAACACCGGATGAAGTTGCCATCCGCCCGTCGACCGAGCCATGGGGTTCCGATGGATCGAGACCGAGAAGCAACCTTCTCCGTCCACGAACCCGGTGACCCACCGAGGATCGAGTTCGAACATCGACCTGACGGT
>CAVRBG010000007.1:0-357068 GCA_963719245.1 uncultured Actinomycetes bacterium | reverse complement strand
CGTCGATCCCGAGGCCGATTCGGCACGCGGCGTCGCCTCGATCGCGGCGGGCGCTGAGTCCCGGCTGGTGTCGTGTCTGGTCACCGGGCGCGTGATCGTCTTCCATGTCGTGCCGGCATCGGTCGAGCGCACCACGGTCGTCCCGTCGAAGCCGAAGACGGTGCGGTCCGTGGCGAAGTCGGGTGAGAACACAAGGGGTTCCGAGGTCGCGTGGTAGAAGTTCGACAGCACCAGGTCCTTGCGCAGGAGACCCTCGCCCGTCGGCGACCAGGTGGCACCACCATCGGTGGAGCGGAACAGTCCGTCGCCCTCGGCGCTCACCAACAGGGTGCGGTCGCGAGCGAAGTCGGGTGAGACGGCGACCGCTTCGATCTTGCCGGTTGCCACCGCCGCGGGACCGGGCGCGCGTGTCCACGTCGCTCCTGCGTCCCGGGTCGTAAACAGCCCACCGACGGATCCGGCGAACACGGTGTGGTCCGTCGCGTACTGCGGAGAGATCGCCAGGCTCGACTCCGCACACGCTTCGGGAGGCCACGCGGTCGGGGTCCAGCTCTTGCCGGCGTCACCGGTGCGGAACACGCCCTCGGGCGTGCCGACGAAGGCGGTGGCGTCCTCGGCAAAGTCGGGAGACATGACGAGGGACGTCACCTCGTGACCCAGGTCCCCGAGCCGGTCGTAGCTCTTCCCCGATCCGTCGAGACGAAGATCTTGCCACGGTCGGTGCCGACCAGGATCGTGCCGTCCTCCTTGAAGTTGGGCGACAGTCCGAGGAAGAAGTAGTCGGGAGGGAACTCTCCCTTCACGAGCGCGCCCTTCGGGACGATCGCCTTCCAGTTCGATCCGGCGTCCTCGGAACGGAAGATGAATCCCCGTGTCACGGCGAACACGGTGTGATCTCGCGGATAGTCGGGCGACACGGCCATGGGAAAGAGCCGGTTCACGTACGTGCACGAACACGTCCAGTCGTAGAGCGACACCACACCCGAGTTGATCGCTCGCCAGTGCCTTCCGTCGTCCTCCGAGCGGAACAGCCCGTTGATGTACGTGGTGAGGAAGAGCGTGCGGTCCTTGGCGTAGTCCGGTGAGACCGCAAAGCCCATCATGATCGCGGCCGGCTGGGTCTCCACCTCACGCCACCGCGCCCACCGTCGGTGGTGCGGAACAGCCCGTTGAAGCCACAGAGGAACAGGGTGGCGTGGTCCGCGCCACGGCTCCCGGCCACGCGCAGGTTGGAGAACTGGCTGGTGTGGAGCAAGTCGGCCTGCTCGTCCGTGGTCAGGCCGTCCCGACGAGCGCTCCAACTCTTGCCGCGATCGTTGCTCTCGTACACGCCGTCGGTGTACGTCGACACCCACAGCGTGCCGTCGGTGGCAAACGAAGGCGACAGGGCGAGGGACATGGTCTTGCGATCGGACAGGCCGTCGTCGACGGGCGTGAAGGACGACCCGCCGTCGGTGGTCCGGTACACGCCCGCCGACTCGGTACCAACGAAGAAGGTGTGATCCTTCGAGAACGCGGGTGAGACCGCGATGGTCCGGATGGCGCCACCCTGATCGGCGTCGAACGGCAGCGCGGACCACGTCGTGCCGCGATCCTCGGACTCGTGGAGGGTGCCCGACTCGTCACCGACCAGCACCAGCCCCTCGACATCGGGCGCAAACGCGACCGCGCTCGTCTGCTGCAGCGCTCCGATCTGCCGCCAACTCCCGCCGCCCGTCGTCGTCACCCAGAACGGTGAGCCCTTCGGCCCGGCGGCGAAGACCAGCTGGTCGCTCCACGGGGACACAGCCAGCGAGGCGATCGACCGGCCCTCGAGGTTGCCGCTGGCGTTCGTCCAGTGGGAGCCCGCGTCATCCGACCGGTAGACGGGTGACCCCCCGTATCCCGCCGTGTACACCGTTGCCGGATCCTGCTGGGAGATGCCGAGCGCGACCAGCGGCCCCTTCGGGTCCACGCCCCGCGAGACCTTCGCCCAGGTCGTGCCGCCATCGGTGGACTTCAGCAGCAGTGTCCGCGAGATCGCATAGGCGGTGTGGTCGTCCACGAACTGTGGGGACACCGCCACGTCGGCGATGTCGTCGTGCGGCGTGTGGGCGCCTGCGGGTTCGGCAACGAGGGCGACCACGGACACCACCACGAGCGACAGCGCAGCCCACGCCGCGACGAGCGCTCCGGCCGCTCGCACACTCTGAGCACCGGACCAACGATGCACCGACTGCATGTCAGGTCCTCCACGGATGGTTGAACCGCGCTGCGGCCCGTTCGAACGGATCCAATCGGCCCGAGACACGGGCAGAGTGTACGGACGGTCGCGAGGCGCCGGTACCGCGCGGCGACCGCAGTCAGCCCGTCTCGTCCTGGGAGGTCGCCGGCGGCTGTTCGATCGCGTCCGGGCGGGCGGGCGGTACCACCACCGGCGCATTGGAGGCCGTACCGGCCTGCAGGCGACGCGCCTGACGGCGATCGCGACGGCTCGCTTCCTCCCCGAACCCGCCGGTCTCGGTGCTGTCGGCGCGGTAGAGCACCGAGCCCAGCACCGGCGCGTCGACCTGACGGAGCTCCTCGAGCGCCCGGCGCAGCTGCTTCCGGCGGCTGACCCGCGCGCTCGCCACGAGCAGCATCCCGCCCACCGCCGGGGCCAGCTGGGCGGCGTCGGTCGCGAGCAGCACCGGCGGCGTGTCGATGAGCACCAGCGTGTCGTCCGCCTGCAGGCTGGCCAGCACCTCGTAGCACCGCTGCGAGGCCAGCAGCGCGGCCGGGTTCCCCGGGATCGGCCCGGTGGGGAGCACGTACAGGTTGTCGCTGCCCGGCACGCGCTTGAGCGTCTCCGACAGCGGTGCCCCGTACACCACCGAGGTGAACCCGGTGTCGTTCGGCACCCCGAAGAAGTCGTGCACCCGCGGCGACCGCATGTCGCAGTCGACCACCACGACCCGCTGGCCGGTCTGGGCCGCGAGCACCGCGAGGTTGACCACCGTCTCGGTCTTGCCCTGGCGCGACCGGGAGGTGGTGATCGCGACACACTGCTTGCGGTCGGAGGCGGCGAAGTGGACCGCGGTGCGCAACGATCGGTACGCCTCGGCCGCGGGCGTGTACGGGTCGGTCAGCGACACGACCTCCGCGCGCGAGGAGCGGGAGACGGGGATCACGCCGAGCACCGGCAGGGCGCCGCCGGCGACGTTGAGCAGGTCCTGCCGGGTCCGGATCGAGTCGTCGAGGAACTCGAGCAGGAACGCCGCGAGGACACCGAACAGGAGCCCGGCACCGAGTCCGATGAGCAGGGACTCGCGCAGGCTCATCGACGACGGTGACGCCGGCGGCGCCGCCCGGCGTATCACCTGGACGTCGGTGCCCGCGAACGGCAGGTCACCTTCGCAGCGTCGTCAGGCGCTCCTGGAGCGAATTGAGCTGGCCGGCCAGCAACGACCGCTGGTTGCTCGTGACCGGCGACCTGTCGCCCGCCGCGATCGCGCCGTCGAGGCCGCTGATCTGCTGCGAGCAGTTTGTCGATCTGGGGCTGGAGCCGCGCCGCGGCACGCGGTGTACCCGTCCTGGGCCTTCTGCTTGAGGTAGTCGACGTAGGCGGTCATCGCCGCGTTGACGCTCGCCGCCGCGACCTGCGGGTCGGAGCTGTCGGCGGTGATCTGGATGCTGCCGCTGTCGCCGCTCTGCTGTGCGGAGACGCCGACCGCGGTCGCGACCTGCTTCTGGGCCAGCTGGTAGACGACCGCGCTCTCCATGATCTTCGCCTGGGTGACGACGTCGACCTCGCCCGTCCCCTGCCTGACGACGACCTCTCCGCTCGCGGTGTAGGTCTTGTCCTTGGTCGAGTACCACGCGTACGAGATCCCGACCGCCAGGACCGTGACCACCACCACGACCCACGCCCGCCGCCGCAGGATCTGCAGGTAGTCGCCGAACTCCATCGGTGCCGTGGCGGGCGCCTCGAACATCCGAGGGATCGTAACTGCAGTCGCACCGCTCTGCACTCCGGCGGCGCCGCACGGCGTTCGCGATCCGATCGAGCGCCCCGAGCTGCGCGTACCACGGACAGTCATCCGGCGCTTTCACTCTTCGCGTCTGAGATGGCAACGCGGACCGCGCGCGCGACCGCGGGCCTCGAGCTGGGCCGGGCCGGCGCTACTCTCACGGGCACCGCCCGGCCTCCGCACCCGAATGCTCTCGCTCCTACCGACTGGGGTACGCAGTGCACGACGAACGTCCGACGACCGTGCTGCGCTCGCCCGAGCCGCCTGCGAGCGGGCGCAGGCCGCGGATGCGCTCCGCACCCGCAGCGGCGTCATGGTGCTGCTCGTCGATCGCGACCGCGCTCGTCGGCGCGGTCGCGCTGGTCGTGCTGCCTTCGGGATCGGCGGCGCTCTGGGTGCTCGCCGCACCGGCGTTCCTCGCGCTCTCGTACTTCGTGCTGCAGGGACCGAAGTGGTGCCTCGCCGCGATCATCGGGTCGGTCGTCTTCGGGCTCAGCAACTCATCGGTCGCGGCCGGCGGCCTCGACCTGCGCGTCACCGACTTCTTCTACGTCGTGCTCGGCGTCTGGGTGGTCGTCCTGCGGGCGCGCGACGGCCAGCGCGGGTACCTGGTCGGCCGGCGGATGCTCGGCTGCTGGTTGCTGGCTCACCGGGTTCTCGCTCTACCCGCTGTTCGTGCAGGGCACCGCCGACCCAGGAGGCGATCGTCTCGTGGCTCCGCCTCGCCGCGACCTTCAGCCTCGTGTGGCTCGTGCCGTACGCGGTGCGGACGGTGCGAGGACTTCGAGTTCACCTTGGCACGCTGGCGCTCGCCGCGACCGATCAGGTGGGTACTTCGGCGGCGATCGAACATCGCCCAGGGCAAGCTCGCGGAGCGGTTGAGCGGCGCGAACAGCCCCAACTCCACCGGGATGCTCGCGGTGCTGCTCATCGTGCTCGCCCTGCATGGCCCGGTCCCGCGCCACCGATCGCCTCCGCTGGACCATGCTGATCGTCGGCGCGATCGGGCTCCTGATGACGAGATCGCTCGCGTCCACCGCCGCTGCGGTCATCGTGCTCGGCTTCTACGGGCTACGCGGCGTGTACCGAGCCGGCGACCAGTCGAAAGCCGGCCTGCTCACGCCGTCCCGGATCCTGATCATGCTCGCGGTCGGTCTCGTGGTGGCGACGGCTGCTCCGACCGACGAACCTGCCGGGCGCCGAGGGCTTCGGGGACAGCACGACCGTCCACCGCCTGATCCTCGCCGACGCCGGTCTCCGCCTGTTCGCCCAGCATCCGCTCACCGGGTATCGGGTGGCACAACACGCCGTTCGAGATCGGGAAGCCGGAGTTGAACGCCGGCGCTGCGCGAGGACTGGGGCGAGGACGTGAACCCGAACTTCTTCCCCTCGGGCGCCCGCGGCCCGAGTCCACACAACACGCTACGTGCAGATCCTGGCCGAGTCCGGCATCATCGGGTTCCTCGCGTTCCTCGCGGCCGCTCCTGGCGATCGGCTTCGGGGTGCTCCGAGTGCTGCGCAGCGTGCAAGCAGCAACCGGACGCTCTACCTCTGCATGCGGGTCACGCTCGTCATGATCGTCGTGATCATGCTGTGGCTCAACGACAATCCGCTCTTCGGGGCGCAACCGGAGACCGTGCTCCTGGCGATGTTCCTGGGCCTGTTCGCGGCCGCGCCCGCGATCCTGCGCGAGATGCCACGCGACGAGGCCGTCAGCGAGTCGCGCTGACGCACACGTTGAAGTAGAGGCGATCGAGCCAGGACGCTGGGCAGGCGACTGCTCGGCCCACCGCTGCACCGGATCGTGCACGCGCGTGCGGTACCGGCGGCTCACCGACGGCGGGTGCGCCGGGGATGCGCTTCGGGAGCACGGCCCGCCCGGTCGGCCGCACCTGCACGTCGTCGAACTCGGCGAACAGCGCGTCGACCTCGGCGCGCGAGTACGTCCGTACCGGTCCGTTCCGGTCGCCGTCGGCCGCTCACCTCCAGCGCGAGGACGTACAGCCGGTTCGGCAGCGTGGCCGGTGTCCTCGAGTTCGGCAGGTCGTTGAGCACGAGGATGCGGCCGCCGGGCCGCAGCACGCGGTGCGCCTCGCGCAGCACGGCGCGCGTCACCGGCTTGGGGTTGTGCAGCAGCACCGCCGCGATGACGACGGTGTCGACGGAGGCGTCCGGCAGCTTCACGTCGTCGATGGCGCTCTGCACCAGGAGCAGCGGCGTGCGCTGCTCGAGCTCGCTCGCGTCGTACCGGTCGCGGAACAGCTGCAGCATCGTCGAGCGACCCGTCGATGCCGACGTAGCCGTCGAAGACCCGGCAGCGGCAGCAGGTACTTCGCGAGCCGCCCGTAGCCGCAGCCCAGGTCGAGCAGGATCCCGTCCTCCGCGTGCTCGAGGAGGTACTCGATGTCCCGGCGCGACTTGTCGCGTTCGGCGTCGACGCCGCTGGTGGCGAGCGCGGCGTGGATCGGATCGACGGCGGCGTCCGCGCTCCAGCGTTCCTCGCGTCGGTCGTCGGGATCACACCAGATCCCCCCGCGGAGCACGAGGCGGTCGTCCGTGACCTCCGGGGGTGGGGTCATGGGCAGAGAACGCTACCGGTCGAGCACCTCGAGCACGATCGTGGCGACGTCGTCCGCCAGGGCATCGATCGAGAAGTGCCGCGCGAAGAGCTCGTGCCCGCGGTCGGCCAGCCGCCGGCGGGTGCCGGCGTCGGCCCGCAGCGCGAGCAACGCGTCGGCGAGGGCGGCGGGATCGCCCGGCGGGCAGAGCCACGCCGTCTCGCCGTGCGTCAGCACCTCGCGGACCGCGGGCGTGTCGGCGGTGACGACCGGGCGGCCGACGGCCAGGGCGTCGAACACCTTGTTCGGGATCACGCGCTGCGACTTCGGGTGACGTGCCGAAGACGCCGAGGCACACGTCGCTGGCCGCCATCTCGCGCGGGAGCTGGTCGTACGGGAGGCGACCGAGGAACCGGAGGTTGCGCACCTGCAACTCGGCGGCGAGATCCTTGACCGCGGCTTCCGTCGCGCCGGCGCCGACGACGTCGATCCGGATGTCCTCGCCGGCGCGATCCAGGGCGTGCGCGGCGCGTACGACGTGCTCGAGCCCGTGCAGAGGGATGAAGCTCGCGTAGACGAAGACCCGGAAGGCTCCGGTGTCACGGAACGGGGCCGGCCGCATCACGTCGTCGTCGGCACCGACCCACACGCGCCGCAGCTTCCGGCGCGGGACGCCCACGCGGGTGCCGAAGTAGTCGGCGTGCGTGTCGGTGTCGCAGATCACCCGGGTTGCGAGTGCGCATGCGATCCGGTCTTCGAGGCGGTTGGAGACCGCGCGCGCGCTGCCGGGCGGCGCAGTCCCGCGATCCTCCCCTGTTTCGTAGCGCGAGACGAAGGCGTCGAAGAGCACGGGGACCCGCGCGCGCGTGCCGACCACGGCGCGCGAGGGCGACCTCCGAGTGCCCGGGGAAGCCGACCAGCACGACGTCGGCCGGGGTGCCGGCGAGCTCGCGGAACAGCCGTGGCGTGCGGTGGACGAAGGTCCGACGGTCGGCCACCGTCACGACGGTCGCCCCCGCGCGTGTCAGCGCCTTCGCCATGATGCGGTTGCGGGCGTACCCGGGGTCGAAGTGTCCGACGTGGGCGACGGTCACCCCGGCGAGGGGCCGTCCGCCGGGCGCGGCGGCCCGGGAAGGGTCGGGTGGGGACACCGGCTCCGCCCCGCCCCCGGCCCGCTAGGACCGCACGGACTTCAGCCGGCGGCCGACCTGCCGGACCCGCGCCTGCACCACGTGCGACGACGCCTTCGTGCGCGAGGTCGCGCCGGCTGAGCACGAGCTCCACGTCAGGACCCGTGGACTGCTCGAGCGGCGCGAACACGCGCACGAGGTCCTCGGTCGCGCGCCTCACGCGAGTAGGTCGACGCGATGAACCGGGCACCCTCCACTGCCTGCTGCTCCAGCTCCATGACCCGGGCGTCGTACCCGGCGAGGAACTCCTCCACCGCCGACGCCAGCGCGAGCACGTCGCCGTCCTCGATCGCCTGCGCGAACGGCGGCCGGAAGATCTCGCGGCCGCCCATGCCGTGGAACCCGATGGCGTGGTTGCCGCTGGCGATCGCCTCGGCCGGGGGCAGCCCGAACCCCTCCGCCCTGGACAGGCTGACGAAGAGGACGGACTCGCGCAGGCGGGCCGCGACCTCGGCCTCGGAGCGACCTTCGAGCACGTCGAGCTGCCAACCGTCGAGCGCGCCCCGTGCGTTCAGGATCCCGACCAGCTGCTCGTACTCGTCGCGCCGCTTCCTCGGCATGACCGCCACCTTGCGCTGCCGCGCCGGCAGGTCGAGGTGGAACACCGCCGGATCGATCCACTGGTGCACGCGCGCGACCCGGACGCCGGGCAGCGCCCGCTCGAGGTACCGCTCGTTGTCCTCGGAGACGACGAGCATGGCGACGAGGTCGGAGGCGTCACCCAGTTCCGCGGCGCGTATCGGCGGCGCCGTCCGGAGGTACCGGAACGTGCGGTAGGCGTTCTGCTGGAACACGACCTTGCGCACGCCGGGTGCGAGCCCGGTCCGCCCGGAGGTACAGGTACGCGGGTGGGACGAGGACGTCATGTGCACCCACCGGGAGGGGCGCGTGCACGACCGGGGTCGTGTTCTCGAACCAGCGGCAGCGGAAGCCCTTGCGGGTGTGCACGACCGCAGCGCGGAGCCCGGCGTCGTTGAGGAGGTCGACCGAGCGGTAGATGGTCCTGACCCCGCCGCTCGGGCGGGCCAGGTCGGGGGCGATGAAGTAGATCACCGAAGGTCGCCGGTCAGGCGTTCGTGGCCCGCACCGCGGTCGACGCCGGTGCCCCGGGGCCGTACACCGCGGCCGCCACCGCCCGGAGGTACGCGTCGCCGTGACGGCGATCGGGTTCCACGTAGTTGCCTTCCGCCCACTCGTTCCAGGACTTGAGGAACACTAGGCGCTGCTCCGGGAGGCAGCTCCTGGGTGCTCTCGATCGCGAGGTGCATCGCTTCCTCGAACAGCTCGGGTGTGGATCCCGTCAACACGAAGCCGTGGCGCCCGAAGCGCGGCGTGCTGTCCCAGTTCGAGACGACCATCGGCAGCTCGGGGTGCGGCAGCCGGCTCGGCTGGCGCGGCATGCGTGCGAAGGCTGCGTACGGGTACATCTTCGGGCGCCGGCGCAGCACGCGGTCGAGCCGGGGTCCGAGCCGCCCCGGCACCAGCGGCCCGGGGTGGACGTCGTAGAGGCGCGGGTGCACCTCGGCGTCGAAGCCGTCCGCCGCCGCCCGCCAGCCGTTCTTCGCCTCGCCGACGAGGTACAGACCGGGCAGCCCTTCCCGCTCGGCGAGCGACCGCCACTGGTCGGCGAAGCGCGCCGCGTCGGGCAGGTCGCCCGGGCCGGTAGACGTGGAACAGCGGCCGGCCGTCGACTCGGAGGTAGCGCTCGTCCCGGAACGCGGGGAGCAGCTCGCGGAAGTGGCGCTCGTAGTCGTCGGCGCCCGGGTAGGTCTGCTCGACCAGGACGCTGCGGCCGCCGGTCCAGATCGTCGTCCAGTGCTGGTTGGCCCAGCCGAGGCAGAACCCGAAGCGCGGCTCGCCGCTCTCCAACACCTCCCGGAACGGCCGCTCGAGCAGTCGTCGCCCCGCGAACCAGTAGTGCCAGTAGCAGAAGGCCTCGATCCCGTGACGCGCGGCCAGCGCCGCCTGCGCCTCGCGCGTCTCCGCCAGGCGGAGGTCGTAGAAGCCGAGCTGCCCCGGCACCTTGGGCTGGTCGTGGCCGCGGAACGAGGGCCGCGCCCGGGCGACGTTGGTCCACTCGGTGAAGCCCGGCACCCCACCACTCGTCGTTCTCCACGATGGGGTGGTACTGCGGCAGGTAGTGCGCGACGACCCGAGCCCGCGCCGCCGGCGCGCCCGAGACCGGCTGCCCGGTCATCGGGCTGCGGGCTCGCGCAGTCGGGCGTGGGCCTCGAGGTACCGCGTGCCCCACTGCCGGCCCGGTTCGAGGTGGTTCCCCTCCGCCCACTCGTTCCACGCGTTCACGAAGACGAGGTTCTCGTCCGGCGACGGCGGACGGAAGCGGTCCACCACCGCCCGCAACCACGACTCGTAGAGCTCGGGCGTCGACCCGCGGATGATGGTCGCGCCGTGGTCGGGTCGGCGGGGCGAGTTGTCGAACCCCGGCGTCACGCACGGGTAGAGCGTGTAGGGCGGCGGCGGAACCGCGAGGTGGTCCTGCACCACCTCGGCGTAGTCGTAGATCTTGTGCCGCGTGACGAGCGGCTCGACCGGCAGGTACCGGTGCGCCACCCGCGCCGGGATGCTCCGGCCGCGCCGGCGCACGAGGTTGTAGAACGGCGCGAACTGCACCGCGGCGTCGAATCCCAGGGCCGCCGGGGTCGAGGCGGGCGCGTGGGCCGGTCTGCATCGAGCACAGGTAGAGCTCGCCCAGCCCGAGGCGCTGCGCCTCGGCCCGCCAGCGCTCGGCCGTCCGCTGCGGATCCGGCAGGTGCGAGGCGCGGTACACGAGGAAGAGCGGCTTCCCGTCGACCCGGACGTAGCGCGGGTCCGAGAACGCCTCGGCGAGCCACCGGAGGTGCGCGACGTCGTCAGCCGGCGAGTAGGTCTGGCGCATCTGGATCTCGCGCGCCTTGCCGTCCCAGGCTCGGGTCCAGTTCTCGTTGGCCCAGCACAGGCAGAACGGCAAGTCGGGCGCGCCCGACCGGAGCACCTCGGCGAACGGCCGCTCCAGCAGTCGCCGTCCCTCGAACCAGTAGTGGTAGTAGCAGAAGCCGTCGATGCCGAAGGCGCGCGCCAGCGCGGCCTGCGCCTCGCGCACCTCCGGCACCCGCAGGTCGTAGAAGCCGAGGTCGGCGGGCATGTGCGGTTGGTCGTGACCCCGGAACCGGGGCGTGGCCCGCACGACGTTGGTCCACTCGGTGAACCCCTCCCCCCACCACTCGTCGTTCTCGGGGATCGGGTGGAACTGCGGGAGGTAGAACGCGAGGGTCCGGACGTGGGTCGCCGCCATCGTGGGTCAGTCGCCCCGCCAGGTCCGGGAGATGCAGGAAGGGTGCCCTACAGTGGATCTCTCCCTGCGTGACCGAGGGCGCGGGCGCGACCTGCAGGAGCGGACGCTCGTTGAGAATCGTCATCGCCGGACAGCCGAAGACCGGCACGACCGCCTTGTACTTCCGCATCAAGAGCTCGGTGCCGCCCGACGCGTGGTGCATCTTCGAGCCGAAGAAGTACCTCCGGCCACCCGACGGCACGCAGACCGCAGTGGGTCGTGGCGAAGGTCCTCATCGGGCGAGCATACGCACGGGGTGGCCCGGTCGGAGCAGACGGCTTCACCGTCGACTACGAGAGCTTCGCGTCGTTCGATCGGAAGCTCCACATCCTCCGGGACCCGCGCGACAACCTGGTGAGCTCGCTCCTCTACGCCGTCCGCCACACCAGCTTCTACGCGGACGATCGCCGGCTCGACCAGTTCCTCGCGCTCCTCGAGGAGAAGGAGCGGAACCCGACGGACGTGTCGATGCTCCGGCTCCTCGACGTGATGGCCACGCTCGATCGCGGCGTCGAGCTGCTCCCCGGCTTCCTCGAGCGCCAGGAGCTGGTGCGACAATTCCTCACCCTCTATCCGGAGTACCACCGAGTCTCGTACGCCGACTTCGTCGACGGTGAGGTCGGGGACCTCGAGGACTACCTGGGGTTCCCGCTGACGCGGGAGTGGCCGCGTCGACTCCCACACGCGTGTGACACGAACGCGGGGATACGGCGACTGGAAGAACTGGTTCACCGCCGAGGACGTCGCGTTCTTCCGGCCGCTGCTCGACGACTACGTGCGGCTCGCCGGGCTCCCCGACGACTGGGAGCTGGCCGCGACGCCGACGGTGCCCCCGGAGTTCGCCTCCGCCTACGTCCGTCGCATCGTGGACGAGAAGCGTCACGAACGATCGCGGGCGGTGGATGCGACGCATCGGCGGGCTGCCCGAACGGGCACGCACCTGGGGCTCCGAGCAGCGACGCCGGTTGACCCGGTGACGCGCCGGCGGGCTCGCTCCTAGATCGCCACCACGGTCGTGCTCGTGGTCAGGCCCCGAACGTCCTCGGTGGTGATGGTGATCGGTCTCGCCGGGCAGCGGCTGCCGCTTCCACCAGCCAGTCCATGCGCCACTGGTAACCCACGGCGTAGTCGCCGCCGGTCACCGTCCACGTCATCTTGGCCGCACCGGAGCGACCGGACGGGGTGCTCCAGCGCACGGCGCGGATGCCCATGTTGTCGGTGGCGTTCCCCGAGACCAGCGCGGTGTCTGCGGCGAGGCGACCCTTCGCCCCGACGGTGATCGCGGGCGGTTGCGTGTCGACGACGCCCGGCGTGGCCGCCGCCTGCATCGCAGGCACGTACGGCGCGTAGTCGAAGCCGTACAGCCCCGACGAGGCATAGTTCGCGAACGCGTCGCCGGTGCCCCAGCGCCGGAACGCATCGAGCTGTTCGGCGACGAAGTACGGCGACCGGGCGGCGTTGAAGGTGGTCCCTCCGTCAGCGATCCAGGCGAAGGTCGAGACCTGCACCCGGCTCGCGGCGTACGACCAGTTCGACAACCGCCGGCTGAACATCGAGTAGAGCCGGTTGGTGTTGTACGTCAACGCGATGTCCCAGTTCGAGCGCGGGAGGTGGGGCGTCTTGTTGAACGAGCTGTCGAGGAAGCGGATCTGGCCGTACCCGGGCGAGCTGGTCATCCCGTCCCAGAAGTTGATGTCGACCCGGGGCGCGTTCGCGTTGCCGACGCCGTTCACGACCTGCTGGACGAGCTCCTCCCAGCCTTCGGGCAGGCGAAAGCCGATGTCGAGGACCTCGGCGCCGGGGAACCCCGCGACGATGGACTGCATCAGCTGCGCGCCGCGCAGCTTCACCTGCGCGCGGACGTCGGCCTCGGAGTGGGTGTTCGTCGGGTAGTTCCAGGTCCAGTCCCCGGGCGGCCCCGCCTGGGTGCCGTACAGCTCTTCGTCGAACGCGAGGCCCGGCGAAGCCGAGCGTCTTGCGCGCCCGCGGCCAGGTTCTTCATGTTCGGCAGGACGGTGTTCGTCCACGTCGGCGTCGTCGAACCACTCGGCCCAGGGCGTCTTCCAGTTGTAGTAGTTGCCCATGCCGATGCCGAGCCACAGCTTGATGCCGCGTGCCGCAGCCCGGCTGACGATCTGCGAGTCGCGGATCTTGCGCTGGAGGTTGTAGGTCGACGTCGGCCGGCGTGCTCGCCGGATCCGCCGGTGAAGTTCTGGCTGCCCACCGAGCGCGTACAGAGAGTTCAGCTTGCAGACGAACCCGCCGACGCCCCGGCTGCGCCAGCTGTCGAGCTCGGCGTCGGTCAGGCCGATGACCTCCGCGCACTTGGTCCAGAAGATCACCCGGTTCGCGGCCGCACCGGCGGTCGGCGGCTGGGGCGCTGGGGGGTGGGCGGCGGCGTGCACGCCGCGAGCACCACGGCAGCGACGAGGCCGAGCACGGCGACGCAGACCTTCGGCCGGGCCCACCGTGCGGGTCGACGACCAGAGCTCAGACGCGGGCCACGGAATGAGCGCATGTCCTCGTATCGACGGGCGAGGTCCGTCCTTGAGGCGCATTCCGACTCGACGATCGATCTGACCAGACCGAGTCCCACGGTACGTGCGGTCGCGACCCATCTGCACGGTTCGCGCCGCGCGTGACGGAGCGCCGGCCGCGGACCACGGCGACCGGCCCCCCGATAGGGTGTCGGACGTGACGCCGTGCGGAGACGTCAGGGACGGATGACGTTCCCTTCGGCGAGAACGAGCTCACCCGCCGGGACGCCCTGAAGACCTTCGGGCTCCTGGGACTCGGCACCACCGCCGCCGGCGGGCTCCTCTCGGCGTCGACGCGGACCCGAGCGGCGCGGCATCGGGAAGCGCGCCGTCGCCCCCGCCGGACATCAACGACGGGCAGGGCGCGTGGCGGATGATCGGTTGGGGCAGCAACAGCGGCTACCCGGCGATGCCCGAGGTGGACGCGGCACGATGGGCCGAGCGCGGCTTCGGCGGCTACAAGACGTCGGTCAGCTTCCTCCAGGACTTCGGCGCCGACCAGTCCCGGTTCCGGGGCAGCAGCGCCCGGCGCGAGAAGGATCCGGCGTTCGTCAACCAGAAGCGCATCGAGCTGTCGTTCCACCCGACCAAGGCGGGCTGCGAAGGCTACGTCGGCTGCAAGTTCAGGAACGCCAAACGGCCGTACGAGCAGTCGGTCTTCGACTGGTGGTCGGACGGCGAGCGGTCGCTGTTCGCGACCCGGCTGGGCGAGCTCGCCGCCTTCTGCCAGTACGCCCGCCTCACCGGCCTCTCCGCCGACACCGAGCAGGGGTTCTGGGGGCTCAACTACGCGGACAACCAGCACTCCGACGAGGAGAACATGGCCCGGATCGAGTCGTGGGGCTACGAGACCGGCCGGGCGATCTTCGAAGCGATGCCCGACTGCATCATGCTCATCTACAACTGGACCCCACCCGGAGGCTTCGCCTTCGAAGAGGTGTACCGGCCCGATCCGACCGTCGACCAGCGTCGCTACCACGCCGACGACGACGCCCATCCGACAACGCTCTGGTACCAGTCCGAGGCGGGCGGTCCGAAGCACCTGTGGTGGCTCGGCTACGCGAAGGCGATGGCCGACCACGGCGGCGAGGGCGCCCGGATGGTCAACCTGAACGCGTTCTACTACAAGCCGGTGCGCAGCAAGGGCGCGGTCCAGAGCGCGGCGTACAAGTACGAGACGCAGGGTGCCATCGCGCAGCTCTCGAAGGCGACGCTGGACCGACGGTGGCGCCTTCGAGGTCGAAGGGCTGAGCGACGCGCAGTGGAGCAAGGTGTGCGACCGGATCGACTTCACGTTCTTCTCGTGGGCGGGAGACGACCTGCTGGAGAAGCCGGGGTACGCGCAGACCCGTGAGCCGGACTACACGAACCAGATCCTCGCGATGCGTCAATTCGGCATGGGCACCCGGCGAGGCGAGTACATCTACGAAGGGTCGCCCGACAACTACACGATGATCGACGCCACCACGAGGGACGAATCTCACGCCGAGGCGAACAACTGGTACGTCGCCAATCCGTCGAACCCGCCGGGCGGTCACCTGCCCGGCATGATCAAAGCGGCTTCACGGAAGCCCGTCGACACCACCCCACCGACGATCGACGCCGACGCTCCGGTCCGGCACGCGGACGGGACGTTCACGGTGAGCGGCTCGGCGTTCCACCGCGACGGGATCCGATGCGTGCGCGGGTACGTGCACCCGCACCGCCGCGCCCGCATCGGGGCCCGGCTCACGTGGAACCCGCGGGGCGGCACGCCCCAGACGAACTTCAGCTCCGCCACGCAGGACTTCTCACTCACGGTCCCGGCGAAACCCGGCGAGTACCTGATGCTCACGGCGGTGTCGATCCACGACCAGGAGCACTCGATCCGGGTGCGGCTGTAGCTAGCACTCCCGGTCGGGCAGCGATCGTGCATCCGTCACTATGCTCCACGAGCGCGCTGAACGAGCCGCGGGACGGGCCCGACTTCCTCGGACTCGGCGCGCAGAAGTCCGGCACCTCCTGGATCTACAGCTGCCTGTACGACCACCCGCAGGTGTGCATCCCGGTCAAGGACCTGCACTTCTTCAGCCGGGAGCGAAACTGGAGCCGGGGCTTCACCTGGTACGAGGAGCAGTTCGCCCGGTGCGGCGCCGACACGTTGGCGGGCGAGTTCTCGACGTCGTACCTCGCCGATCCCGAGGCCGCGGCACGGATCCACCGCGGTATCCGGCGGTGAAGCTGCTCGCCTGCCTGCGCAACCCCGCCGACCGGGCGTTCTCGAACTTCCTCAACGACCTCCAGGCCGGGGCGCTGCCGCCAGAAACGAGGTTCGACGACGCGATGGCGTCGCACCCGGAGTACGTCCAGCAGGGCGCCTACGCGTCGCAGCTGCAGCGCTACCTCGCCCGGTTCCCGCGCGACGCCGCTGCACGTCCTTCTCTACGATGACCTCCAGCGTGCGCCGCTCGAGTTCATGTCGCTCATCTACCGCTTCCTGGGCGTCGACGACGGCTTCGTGCCCCGGATGCTCCAGGAGCGCGTGAACGTCGCCCGGGTGCCCCGCTCGGCCGGCGCCGATCGGATGGCCCGGACCGCGGTAACTGCGCTCCGCCGGCGCGGCCTCGACCGGGTGGTCTGGCTCGCCAAGCGCAGCGGCCTGCCCCGCCTCACCTACCGTCTGAACTCGCGGCCGACGGCTCTCGCCGCCCACGAGTTGACCCCCGAGCAGCGGGCAGCGGCTCACGGCCGAGCTGACACCGGAGATCGACCGGCTGGAACCGCTTCTCGGCCGCGACCTGGGGGCCTGGCGGTGCTGAGTCCGGTGGTGATCTGCCAGGCGGTCGACGAGGACGACCCCGTCAGCGCGACGCTGGTCCGGTGGATCCGCAGCCTCGCCGCGGATCCCTGCGGTCGCGGGCGTCCGGGTCCTCACCCTGCGCGCCGGTCGGTTCGACCTCCCCGAGCACGTCACGGTCGTCGATCTCGGCGTCGGCAAGGCGGCCCGGCTGTGGAACTTCTACGCCGAGGTCGCTGCGGGCGATCCGCCGCCGGGAGGCCGACTTCTTCCTCGTGCTCCAGGGCGGCCCGTACCCGGCCCTCCTCTTCCCGGTGAAGCTCCTGAGCCGGCCGGCGCGTGTACCAGTGGAAGACGCACAGCCACGTGAGCCGCCGCATGGCGTTCTACGCGCGCTGGTGCGACGACCTGGTGTTCACCGCGACCCCGAGCTCGTTCCCCCTCGACCTCCCCAACGTGCGAGTCGTCGGGCACGGGATCGACCTGGATCTGTTCCGGCCGCCGGCGGCGGACGTGACGGCCACCGCCGACCTGGTCACCGTCGGCCGGGTCACGCCGGTGAAGCGACTCGACCGGCTCGTCACCGCGCTCGGCGTCGTGCGCGACGCGACGGGACGCGCGCGCTCGCTCGACGTCTGCGGTCCCGAGCTCGACGGTGACCGGCAGCACCGCGCCAGGCTCGACGACCTGGTCGCGCAGCTGGGGCTGTCGGACACGGTGCGCTTCGTCGGCGCGGTGCCGCAGGACGAGCTCCAGGCCGTGCTCGGCCGACACCACGCCGCGGTGAGCTTCTCCGACGGCGGACTCGACAAGGCGATCGCGGAGGCGATGGCGTGCGGCCTCCCGGTCGTCTCGACCAACGCCGCGTTCGCCGAGTTGCTCCCCGACGACCTGCGCGAGATGCTCGTGCTCGACCACGACGACGTCCACGCCCAGGCACGCGGCATCACACGGGTGCTCGAGCTCGACGAGCGCGACCGGCGCGCCATCGGCGAGCGGCTCCGCGCCATCGTCGCCGACCACCACGGCCTCGCACAGTTCTGGGGGAAGATCCTGGCGGAGATCGCGGCGTCGAGGGCCGGCAGCGACACCGCGTCGATCGCGCGCGACGAGACCCGGCCATGAGCGTGAAGTCCGCCGCACGCAACGGCTCCATCGTCGCCGCTGCGTTCGGGCAGCGACTCCTGGGCTCGGACCGCCGCTCCCGGCAGGTCGTCATGCTGCACGACGTCGAGCATGCGGACGCGTTCCGGACGTGCATCGACTGGCTGCGCACGCGGTACGACATCGTGCCGCTCGGCGACCTGGTGGCGCCGCGCACCGAGCCCGGTCGCGAGCAGCTCGCGTTGACCTTCGACGACGGCTACGCCGACTGGCACGAGGTCGCGGCGCCAGTGCTCGAGGACCTCGCGTGCCCGGCGACCTTCTTCGTGTCGTCGGGGTTCGTCGGGCTCGGACCGGCCGAGGCGCGCACGTTCCGGCAGGAACGGCTGCGACGGACGCGCGACCTCGCGCCGCTCGGCCTCGACCAGCTCCGCGACCTCGCCGCCCACGAGCTCTTCGACATCGGCAGCCACACCACGTCCCACCTCGACTTCTCGCTCGACCCGTCGGCCGACGTCCTCGCGTCCGAGGTCGACGGCGACCGGCGGCGCCTCGAGGAGTGGACCGGCGAGGCGGTGCGCTGGTTCGCCTACCCGTGGGGCGGACTCCCCCAACTGGTGCCGGCGGGCGTCGAGCACGTGCGGGGCGCCGGTTTCGACGCCGCGTTCACCGCCCTCCCGGGCACCCTGGACCGCGCCGACGACCGCTTCCTCCTCCCCCGCCAGAGCATCGACGTGCTGGGCCGCCCCGCGCTCTGGAACGCCCGCCTCACCGGCGGGTACGACCTCGTCTTCGCCGCCAAGCGACGCTTCTCGCGCTCCGCCTGACCCCTGATGCGACGGTTCGTCTTCATCACCCAGGTGGTCGACCCCGAGCATCCCGCGCTCGGTGCCACGGTGGCCAAGATCCGTGCGCTGGCGCGCCGCGTCGACGAGGTCGTCGTGATCGCGCTCGAAGCCACGGCCGGCTCGCTCCCGTCGAACTGTCGCGTCCACGTGGTGGGCGGCGCGTCACGGGCGGAACGCGGGTTGCGGTTCGAGGCCGCACTGGCTGCGGAGCTGCGGACGAGACCGGTCGCGGTGCTCGCCCACATGTCACCGATCTACGCGGTGCTCGCCGCCCCGCTCTGCCGTCCCCTGCGGGTACCCGTCGTGCTCTGGTACACGCAGTGGCAGACGAGCCGTGCCCTCACCCTCGCCGAACGCGCGTCGAACGTGGTGGTGACGGTCGACGTGCGGTCCTTCCCGATCTCGTCGCCCAAGGTGACCGCGATCGGACACGGGATCGATCTCGACGAGTTCGCGTGCGTCGAGCGGCTCGGGTGACGCCGGGCTGCGCCTGCTGTCGCTGGGTCGGTACTCCGACGCCAAGGGCATCGACACCGTGCGTCCGTGCCGTGGCGCGGGTCCCGGAGGCGACGCTCACCCACCACGGACCGGCGCTGACCGCGGAGGAGCGCCGGTGCCGCGCCGGGCTCGAGCGCCTCACGGAGGAGCTCGGCGTCGGGGCGCGCGTCTCCCTCGAGGGGCCGGTGCCGCGGAGCCGGGTGCCGGCGCTGCTGGCCCGCGCCGACGCCCTGGTCAACAACATGCGGATGGGTGCGCCCGACAAGGTCGTCTACGAGGCGGCGGCCACGTGCCTGCCGGTGTTCGCGTCCAACCCGATCTTCGAGGACCTCCTCCCCCGGGAGCTCCGGTTCCCCCGCCGCGACGACGAAGCGCTCGCCGACCGTCTCCGCCGGTTCCCGTCGCTCGATCGCCGGGCCATCGGCCGGCGACTGCGCGAACAGGTCGAACGGGACCACTCGGTCGATCACTGGGCGGAGCGCGTCCTCGACGTGGTCGCGTGAGGCGACGGAGCCCCTCCGGACGGCCCGAATGCCGCACCGGGCGGGCGAGGCTCTACGCTCCGTGTCCCTCTGCGAGGTACCTTTGGTCGTGTCAGCGGGCCCTCCCGGGCGGTCGGGGCCTCGGGCCGAGACACCTGGAGCCGAACGATGAGAGTGCTGCTCGTCTCCGGAATCTTCCCCCCTGACATCGGTGGTCCGGCCACGCACGTCGCCGATCTGCGGCGGGAGCTCCTCGAGCGGGGCCACGAGGTCGAGCTGGTCGCCCCCACCGACGAACCGACGTGGTCGCACCGCGAGGGCATGGTCCGGCTCCCCCGCCGCTGGCCCTGGCCGGTCCGCAATGCCCTGGCGACGGGCTGGATCGCGCTGCGGAGCCGTCGGTCCGACGTGGTCTACGCCACCGGGCTCGGGCCCGCCGCGGTCGCGGGCGCTCGGCTGGGGCGGTGCCCCGTCGTGCTGAAGATCGTCGGCGATCCGGCGTGGGAGCGCGCCGTCCGACGGGGGCTGACGAGCGCGACATTCGACGCCTTCCAGGACGAACCGAACCGGTCGGTCACGGTCCGGGCCATGAAGGCGCTGCGGGGCTGGACGACCCGGCGGGCGACCGCGGTGGTCACCCCCAGCGAGCACCTGCGGCACACGGTGCGGGGTTGGTCGGGTCGCGACGACATCGTGGTCGTCCCCAACGGCGTGCGGATCCCGGATGCGACGACCGCCGAGCACGGCGTCTCGTCGGGATTGCACGCGCTCTTCGCCGGTCGGCTCGTGCCGTGGAAGCGCATCGAGCTGCTCATCGGCGCGGTCGCCCGGGTGCCCGAGGCCCGTCTCGACATCGTCGGCGACGGTCCCGAAGCGGCGGCGCTGCGCCGTCACGCCGACGACGAAGGCGTGTCCGACCGCGTCCGGTTCCTGGGCGCGCGGTCGCACGACGAGGTGATGGAGCGGATGCGGGCGGCGGACGTGTTCGTCCTCGCCAGCAGCTACGAGGGTCTCCCGCACGTCCTGATCGAAGCGCTGGCATCGGGGACGCCGGTGGTCGCGACCCGCGACGCGGGGACGGTCGACGTGATCGAGGACGGCGCGAACGGCGTCCTCGTCGATCCCAGCCCCGACGGGTTCGCCGCTGCGTTCGACGCGCTCGCCGCCGACCACGAACGCCTGGCCCGGCTCCGCGAGGGCGCGGCGGTCAGCGGCCGGACCTGGAGCATCGAACGCTCCACCGATCGACTCGAGGGCGTCTTCCGCACGGTGGCGAAGCGTCGCCCCCGCGCGGTGTTCCTCGGGAAGAACGCGGTGACCCTCGACGACGATCACCGCATGAAGTTCGCCATCCACGACCGGCATCTCGACACTGTCGTGATCTGTTCGGGGACCCGATCCCACGTCGAACGCGGGCCCGGCGTGCGCGTGGTCGCGCTGCTGGCCGGTCGGCCGAAGTTCATCTCGACGCCGGTGTTCTACCTCGTCGCACCGATCGTCGCCCTCGGCGCGGCCGCAGGCCGCAGGCAGGCTGCGATCGTGTGCCAGAGCCCGTACGAGGCGGTCGGCGCGCTCGTGTTCGGCAAGGCGATCCCGAAGCGTTGGCGACCACGGGTCCAGGTGGAGATCCACGGCGACTGGCGCACGGCGACGCGGCTGTGCGGGAGCGTGCACCGGCGCTGGCTGTCGCTGGTGGCCGACGGCCTGGCCGGTTGGGCGGTGCGCCACGCGGACCGGGTGCGGGTGGTGAGCCTCTGGCTCGCCGGCCTGGCGCGGGACACCGGCTACCGGGGAGAGATCGAGAACCACATCGCGTTCAGCGACTACGCCGCGTTCTACGAGCCGCTCCTCCGCGTCCGCTGCCGCCTCGGCCCCACGTGCTCTTCGCCGGGGGGTTCGAGCGCTACAAGGGTGCAGACGTGCTGTTGGAGGCGTGGCCCAAGGTCATCGCCTCCGTTCCCGAGGCGCTGCTCACGATGATCGGTGCGGGCACCGAGGAGGCCGCGCTGCGAGCACAGATCGAGCACCTCGGCATCGGGTCGACGGTGACCATGGCGCAGCGCCTCCCGCGACCCCGGGTGCGCGAGATGCTCGACACGTCGTGGTGCCTGTGCCTGCCGTCGCGCTCGGAGGGCCTGGGCCGGATCGTGCTCGAGGCGATGGCGGCGGGACGCGCGGTGGTCGCCACGCGCGCGGGTGGGCCGGAGGAGCTGATCGATCACGAGAGCGGTCGCCTCGTGAGGCGCGACGATCCCGACGCGCTCGCGGCCGCCCTGATCGAGGTGCTCGCGGACCGCCGACCTGGCGGAGGAGATGGGCGCCGCGAGCCGCCGACTCGCGCAGACCCACGACCCGCTGGGCGAGTACGAGGCCGGGATCGAACGGCTGTCGACCTGGATCGCGCGCGGATGACGGTGCTCGTCGTCACCGGCGGGAGCGGGAAGGGCGCGGCCGACACCGCGCAGCGCGACAAGGCGCGCGCACAGGAGCTGGCGCGGCACCTCGACGACCTCGTCGTGTTGGAGGCAGACGAGGCCTGGTGGGCTCCTCTCGAAGCGCGCCAGACGGAGATCTCGTGGCCCCGTGACCGGATCGACCCGTATGTTCGACGTGCGCCGACCCGGGACCGTCGTCCTCCTGCTCGATGCCGACCTCGACCAGGTGAAGGTGCTCCATCCGCTCGCCCGGAAGATCGGCGTCCCGCTGCTCTGGTGGCACGAGGACCCGCCGTCCGACGTCGTGGTCCAGGAGGTCCGGCAGTCGATCGCCGGCGTGCTCACCACCGGCACCGACCGGCCGGCCGTCCCGGGCTGGCTGTGGAGCGTCGGGGCCGGCATCGACCTCCACGGCGTCGCTGCGATCGAGACCCTTCCCGCCCGTCCCCCACTGCGACTGCTGGCCTGGCTGCCGACCGGGACACCGGACCTGGACGGAGTGCTCCGGGCCCTGGCCTTCGCGCGGGGCCTCAATGCCAACGTGCACCTCACCATCGCGCTCGCCGACCTCGGTTCGACCCATGGAGCACGTCATCAGATCGAAGCCGAGATCCGGAACCTGGCGCTCACCCGCTCCGCCAGCGTCGCGCTCGTGGACGGCCCCGAGAGCCTCGACGGCATGCTCGCGGAGACGCACGCACTGGTCGACGTCGAAGATCCGGACGACACGTTCGGCCTCGCGCCGCTCCGGGCGATGGCTCACGGGCGCCCCGTGCTCTCCTCGCGGGAGCAGTTCGCCGAGCTCCTCCGGACGGCACCGCTGTCCCTGTGGTTCGCCCCCGGCGACGAGCGCCGACTGGCCGAGACGATGAAGTCCTTGGCCGACCGGTGGAGCGAAGAGCTCGACGGCGTCGGGCAGGCGCTGCGCAGTGCCGTCCGCCGGGACCACTCCGTCAGCTACTGGGCGGAAGCGGTCGCCTCGATCGTCGCGTCCGTGCGCGCCGAGCAACGTCCGGACCACTGACCGACGGCGACCGGGTCAGCGCAGCGGGAAGAAGACCTCGGCGCGGCCGAGGAAGCACCGGAGGAAGTCGGGCGGCAGGATCTGCCACGCGGCCTCGCTCGTGAGGCCGGGTCGTCTGGCTCACGTAGCAGGCCAGCGCGCGCCGCTTGTCGGTGAGGTGACCGGCGGTCGCGACCCGCACCGCCGGAGTGGTCCGCACGCTGCGAACCAGGCGACGCAGCGTGCGCCATTCGCGCCGCAGACGTCCGGCAGCCCCGCTCCGACCGGGGCCGGCGTACCAGTACCAGGTGGGGTACTCGAGCATGCGACAGCCATCCCCGAGCACCGGCCGGAGACGCTGCGCCGCCTCGTGCAGGGCCACGTGATCGGTGTGCCCGTCGCGGGCCGAGGTCACGAAGAGCTCGTCGGGTACGCCGATCCGTTCGACGACCTCGGTGAGCTCGTCGACCAGCGTCGGGACGCACAACACCAGCGAGAGGTCGTCGTGGGGCAGGAAGACCACGTCGTCGCGGGCCACGCCGAGCGCCTCGGCCGCGCGCACGGCCTCCTCGGCCCGGATCGCCGCCAACTCGCCCTCGGTCACGCGGCGCGAGCGGGTCGAGTACCGGCCGTCGGTCGCGATCACGATCGTCACCTTCGTGCCCGCAGCACGCTTCCTCGCGATCGTGGCGCCACACCCGATGGTCTCGTCGTCGGGGTGGGCGGCGAGCACCATGCACGACGCGCGCGTCGACCGGGCGCTGATGTCCTCCGACCGCCAGACGAGGGCGCGACGCCAGCCACGGACCTCGACCCGCGACATCGCCCGTGCCGCCGCCGTGAGCGCCTTCATGGTTCCACCCGATCCGCGGAGGCTCCGACGAGGCTGCGCCGGTGACCTCACGTTACGATTCGGCGATGGGATCACGCTCCCTCGCCGATCACGACCCGCATCCGCGCGTCAACGTGTCCGACGGCCGGGTCCGCCCAGTATGTCCGACCGAGCCCCGATGACCGCGCCCGAGGACATCTCCCGGCTCCCCGTCGTCATCCTCGCCGGCGGGATGGGCACCCGCCTGCGCGAGATCACCGGTGAACGGGTGCCGAAGCCGCTGGTCGAGATCGGCGAGCAGCCCATCCTCTGGCACATCATGAAGATCTTCGGGCACCACGGGCTCGAGCGCTTCACGCTCTGCCTCGGGTACCGGAGCGCGCTGATCAAGGAGCTCTTCCTCCGCCATCGCGAGTACCTCTCCGACTTCACCATCCGCCTCCACGGCGACCACGAGCCGGTCTTCCACAACTCGATGGGCGACGAACCGTGGGAGGTCACCTGTGTGGAGACCGGGCTCCACGCCGGCACCGGCGCGCGGGTGCGACGCATCCGCGACTACATCGACACCGACACGTTCCTGTTCACCTACGGCGACGGGGTCGCCGACGTGGACATCCCGCGGCTCCTCGAGTTCCACCGCGAGAACGGCCGGGTCGGCACGGTGACCGGCGTGCGCCCGACGTCGCGCTACGGCGAGCTCGAGGTCGAGGGGGGCATGGCACTCGAGTTCAACGAGAAGCCGACCGTCTCCGAGGGCTTCGTCAGCGGCGGCTTCTTCGTCTTCGACCGGGCGTTCTTCGACTACCTCGACGACGACCCTGCGCTCACCCTCGAGAAGGGTCCGCTGCAGAAGTTGGCGCGCGACGGTGAGCTCGCGGTGTTCCCCCACGAGGGGTTCTGGATGGGCATGGACACCTGGCGCGACTACACCGAGCTGGAAGAGCTCTGGAAGAGCGGCGCCGCTCCCTGGAAGGTGTGGGAAGACTGAACCCTCCCCCGAGCTCCCCCTGCCGAGGCTGCGGAAGCGAATCACTCGAGACCATCCTCTCGCTCGGCGACCAGCCGTTGGCCAATGCGCTGCGGCCGGTGGCCGACGCCGACGAGCCCGAGGCGCGGTACCCGCTCGACGTCGCGTTCTGCAACGCCTGTGGGCTCGTGCAGCTGACCGTGTCGGTCGACGCCGGAGGTGATGTTCAAGGACTACGCGTACTTCTCGTCGTACGCGCCGACCGTCGTCGAGAACGCGCGCGAGCTGGCGACGTCCCTCGTGGCCGAGCGCGGTCTGGGGCCCTCCGACCTCGCGATGGAGATCGCGAGCAACGACGGCTACCTCCTCGAGCACTACCGCGCCGCTGGGCGTGCCGGTGCTCGGCATCGACCCGGCCGAGAACGTCGCCGAGGTCGCGGTGGCACGGGGCATCCCCACCGTGTGCGACTTCTTCGGCACGCGCGTCGCCGAAGAGCTCCGGGCGTCAGGACAGCGGGCGTCGGTGCTGCACGCCAACAACGTGCTGGCCCACGTGCCCGACATCACCGGCGTGCTGCAGGGCGCCGCACGCGTGCTGCGCGACGACGGCCGCTTCGTGATCGAGACGCCGTACGTCCGTGACCTCGTCGACGCGGTCGAGTTCGACACCATCTACCACGAGCACCTCTTCTACTACTCGCTCTCGTCGCTCCGTCACCTGCTCGCGGCCGAGGGCCTCGAGGTGGTCGACGTCGAGCGGATCCCGATCCACGGCGGCTCCCTCCGGGTGACGGCGGCGCTCGCCGGCGCCGCGCCCGTCGGACCGGCCGTCGACGCACTGCTCGACGAGGAGGCCCGGCTCGGCGTCGACGACATCTCGTACTACCGCGACTTCGGATCGCGCGTCGACCTCCTCTGCGACGCGTTGCGCGACATCCTCGGCGACCTGCGCGCGCAAGGTCGACGCGTCGCCGGGTACGGCGCCGCGGCGAAGGCCACCGTGCTGCTGAACGCGCTCGGGCTCGGCGAGGAGACGCATCGACTTCGTCGTCGACCGCAACCCGCACAAGCACGACCGGCTGGTGCCGGGCACTCGCATCCCGATCTCGCCGGTCGAACGGCTCGTCGCCGACCAGCCCGACGACACCGTGCTCTTCGTGTGGAACTTCGCCGACGAGGTGCTCGAGCAACAGGCCGAGTACCGCAACCGCGGCGGCCGGTTCCTCGTCCCGATCCCCGAGCCCCGCTTCGCGTGACGTCCGCGACGACGATGACGGGTGGGGTCTGGGGTCTGCTCGTCGCCGCCGGCGACGGCAGCCGCTTCGGAGGACGGAAGCAGTTCGCCGAGGTGCACGGCGTGACGCTCGCCGACCGGGTCGTGCGGCGACTGCGGACGGTGTGCGACGGCATCGTCGTGGTGCTGCCGTCCGGCGTCGTCTGGGAGGGCGACCGCGTCGACGAGGTCGTCGCCGGCGGGCGCACCCGGGCCGCATCGGTGCGCGCCGGTCTGCGAAGGGTTCCCGCGACCGCGGAGATCGTCGTCGTGCACGACCCGGCCCACCCCCTCGCGCCGCTCCACCTCTTCGGCGACGTCGTCGCCGCGGTGCGCGCCGGCGCCGACGCGGCCGCACCCGGGACTCGCGCTGGTCGAGCCCTTGAAGCGGGTCACGGTCGAGGGCACCGTCGTCGAGACCGTGCCTCATGGTGCGATGGTCGTGCTCCAGACCCCCCATGCCTTCCGCGCGCGTCCGTGCTCCGGTCGGTCCACGCCGACGAGCCCGACGCGGTCGAGGACACGGAGCTGGTGGAGCGCGCGCGGCGGCCGGGTCGTCATCATCCCCGGCGACCTCGCCAACATCCACGTGACGGAGCCACGTCACCTGGACCTCGTCGCCCGGCTCGTCGACGAGTAGCGGCGAACTACCGTTGGCGCGCCATGGGTTCGCCGCGTGTCACCGTCACGATCCCGACCTACAACCGTGCGCCACGGCTCCGTCGCACGCTCGGCAGCGTGCTGGAGCAGTCGTTCGGCGACGTCGAGGTCTTCGTGTCGGACAACGCGTCGGACGACGACACCGCGTCGGTCGTCGCGTCGTTCGGTGATCCGCGTGTCCACTACCTCCGCAACGAGCGCAACCTCGGTCACTTCGTCAACCTCTCGGTCGGACTCCACGCGGGCACCGCGCCCGTACCTCACGGTGCTGCCCGACGACGACGTGATGTTGCCCGGCCACCTCGAGCAGAAGGTCGCCTTCCTCGACGAGCACCCCGCCGTCGGCCTGGTGCACTCGGCGTTCCGGCGCATCACGCAGACCCCCGGCGAGGAGGACGAGGAGTCCGACGAGTACCCGGGTGGGCCGAGCGACTGGGTCGCGCCGAGCCAGTCGGTGGTACGCCGGCTGCTCGAGTCGGCCGTACTACATCAGCTACGCGACCGCGCTGGTGCGCCGCAGCATCGTCTCGCCGACCGAGTGCTTCGCCGCCGAGGACCGCACCGCCGACGACGTCGGGCTCTCCTTGCGTCTGGTCTGCGGCGCGGCGAGGTCGGCGTACCTGGCCCGACCCCTCGTCGGCATCACCTTCCACCAGGAGGCCCTGAACACCGTCGCCGGCGGACAGGTGCGCGTCGACGACGGGTACATGGCGACGTTCGCCAGCGTCGCCAACGAGTGGCGGGTCAAGCGCCGGTTCCTCGACCGGTTCGGGGCCGAGCTCGCCGACCCCGCCGATCTCCGACGCGTGCTCGACCGCCGGATGCAGGCGGAGATGCTGACGGATCGTGAAGCGCAGGACGGGCCCGACGCGTCCGCCGGGGGCGGTGGGCCGACTCCTGGTGGAAGCGGCGCGCGAGGAGCCGCGCCTCGCGCTGGCGCCGGCGAGCGCGAGGTACTGGGCGGGCTCGGTGGTCGCCGGCGCGCGTCAGGTCGCCGGCAGAGCACCGGAAGCGCTCGACGGTCGGCTGAATCTGACCACGTTGCGTCACATTGCGACGACTGGACGTGAGATCGGTCAGCCGCGGTACCTTGACGCGCATGCGGCCCGATCCGAACGGCTACGTCGGGCGCGCGGTCGCCTTCGCCCGGGCACCGGGACCCAAGCTGCGCCGTCGCGCCGACCGGGTGCGCGCCTGGCTCGCGGGCCGGCCACCGGTCGGCCTCGTGCGGTTCGGGAGCCTGCGGCGGCTGCAACCGATCGGCGTCGACCACGGGGCGTGGCGCGGGCAGCCGATCGACCGCTACTACATGGAGAAGTTCCTGGCCCGGCACGCCGACGACATCCGCGGCGACGTCCTCGAGATCCAGGACCGCATGTACACCACGAAGTTCGGTCGTGATCGCGTGACGAAGAGCGACATCCTCCACGTCGACGATCGAACCCGCTCGCCACCATCGTCGCCGATCTGACCGCCGCCGACCACGTCCCCGCGGATTCGTTCGACTGCATCATCTGCGTGCAGACCATCCAGATGATCTTCGACATCCCGGCCGCGCTCCGTCACCTGCACCGGATCCTGAAGCCGGGAGGCACGCTGCTGCTCACCACGCACGGGATCAGCCAGCTCGATTCGAGCGCGATCGACCGGTGGGGCGAGTACTGGCGGCTCACCTCCCGTTCCACCCGGACCCTCCTCGAGGCCGAGTTCGACGAGGAACGGGTGGAGGTCGAGGCGCACGGCAACGTCCTGTCGGCGATCGCCCTGCTCCACGGCATCACGGTGGCCGAGCTCCGGACCCGCGAGCTCGACCACCGCGATCCGGTCTACGAGCTCATCGTCACCGCCCGGGCGGTGAAGCGCCCGGGCGCGCCGTGACGAGACACCCGACGAGCTGGGCGGAGCCCGTTCGCCAGCCGGCCGGCCGCCGAGGACGTCGCCGGGCTGGTCAGCGTGGTCGTGCCGATCTACAACGCCGGCGACCTCCTCGCGCGCGCGGTCGAGTCGGTCCGCACCCAGACGTACGAGCGACTCGAGCTGATCCTCGTCGACGACGGGTCCACCGACGAGCTCGCTCGCCACTCGCCCGGTGCTTCGCCGCGGCTCGACGAACGCATCCGGGTGCTGGCGATCCCGAACAGTGGCGCTCCGGCCCGCCCCCGCAACCATGCCATCGAGCACTCGACGGGAGAGTTCGTCGCCTTCCTCGACCAGGACGACTGGTGGTTCCCCGAGAAGCTCGACAAGCAGTTGGCCCTGTTCCGGGAGGGCGACTTCGGCGCGGTGTACTCGGACGCCGTCTACCTCGACGACGCCTCGGAGGAGAGCGGGCTCCTCATCAGCGAGCTGGAGTTACTACCGGCGCCGCACGGGGCCGATGCCCGACGGGGTGGTCGTGCGCGACATCATCCGCTCGAATTTCGTGACGCAGTGCACGCTGGTCGTGCGCACGGAGTGGATCCGCCGGGTCGGACCGATGAACGAAGTCGGCCCCCGGGGTCGACTGCTACGACCTCCTGCTCCGGCTGGCGCTCGCGGGCGCGATCCTTCGGCGCGGTGCGCGAAGCGCTGGCAGTCCACGACCGCCAGCACGCGAGCCTCAGCCGGGACCAGGTCGCGGCGTGGGAGCACTCGCTCCCCTTCTTCCGAGAGCTCGCGAAGAAGCATCCGGAGTGGTCCGACGAGTGGACGCCCCGCCTCCGCGAGTACGAACACGCCCTCCGGAGCGCGTACCTGCACGACGGCGCGCGACCCGGGCGCCGAGTCTCGGGTCGCGGCTCCACGCCACGTCAGGACTGCTGGGCGTGCACCCGAGTCGGAACGACCTCTTCCGGGTGGCCAAGTCGTTCGTTCCCCGCCCGCGACACCCCGCGCGAGTGTCCGACACCGCGTGAAGATCCTCTACCTGTCGCACGAGACGGGCTTCTCCTTCGGTGTCTACCTGGAGGTGATCTCGCGGGCGATGGCCGCGCGCGGCCACGAGGTCCACATCCTCAACTGCTCACCGTTCAATCCGAGCCGGCCCCGCGACGCCTGTGAGGCCGGGGTGTGGATCCACCGGCGTCGCCACCTCCGCCCACGCGGCTCGACGCGGTTGGTGTCGAACCCGGTGGTCCGGCCCGTGGTCGACCGGCTCCGCGCTCCCGAGGTCCCGGCGTGGACGAGCCCGCTCACCCGCCTGAACGCGGCCGCCACCAACTACGTCGAGTACCGCCGCCTCGGTTTCGACGCCGACGTCGTCGAGGCCCCCGAGCACCTGGCCGAGGGGCTCGCGTTCGGCGTGCTCCGCACCCGGCCGCTCGTGGTGGAGCTCCACGGTCCGCTCGGCGCCGTCGTGCCGTATTGGGGATTCCGACCGGGATGGCACCTGCGGGTCTCGGACCGCATCGAGCGCCTCGGCGCGCGCTGCGCGACGGTGACCGTCGCGCCGTCGCGGTTCCTGGCCGACGAGCTCGCACACGCGGGATGGGCAGGCGCACGACACGCGAGGGTCATCCCCCACGCGATCGACGTGGCGACGTGGCAGACCGTCGAGCCCGCGGGCGACACCGCGCCCGTCGTGCTCGCGGTCGGGGACGTCAGCGACGCCAAGGGCGCCGACCTCCTGGTGGACGCCGCGGCTCGGCTCGGCACCACCGTCGGGGACGTCGAGCTCGTGTTCGTCGGCGGAGCGGTCACCCTGCCCGACGGCGGCTCCAGCGTCGAGGCCATCGCCGAACGAGAGCGGAGCGAGCCGGCGTCCGCTGCCGGTTCACCGGCCACATCGCCCGGAACGAGCTGCTCGACTGGTACGCCCGAGCCAGGGTCGTCGCGGTGGCGAGCCGGTTCGATTCCTTCTCGCAGGCCGGGCTCGAGGCCATGGCCGCCGGCCGGCCGGTGGTGTGCTCGACCCGTGCCGGCCTGGCCGAGATCGCCGAGCCGGGCGACGTCGGGCTGACCCGGTTCGCCTCCGGCGACGCCCGGGAGCTCGCGGCGCGGCTGGAACCGTTCCTGCGGGACGCCGCCCTGGCGGCCCGGGCCGGGACCCGGGCCCGTGCGCTGGTGGAGGCACGCTGCGCCCCCGCGGTCGTCGCCGAGGCCCGGGAGGCGGTCTACGAGGAGGCCCGGGCCTCCTGGCGCACCCCCCGTGGCGCACGGGGTGACCCCAGGCGTTAAGGTCGTACATGACCACCGACGGCCCAGGGCGGGCGGGAGCGCTCCGGTTCGAGACCGGCACGCACCGACGCCGGACCCTGCGGCCCTCGATCCCACGGGAGGTCGACGCGTGGGCGGGCGCGGCGACGGACCCGTGACCGTCCTCGTGACCGGCGCCGGGGGGTTCATCGGGAGCCACCTGGTCGAGGCCCTCCTGGCGGAGGGCTTCGAGGTGCGCGCGCTCGTGCACTACAACAGCCGGAACGACTGGGGGAACCTGGAGGCGTTGCGCCGCGAGTCCCCTCCGGGCCTCGACGTGCGCATGGGCGACGTCACCGACGCGCGGAGCGTCGACGACGTCGTCGAGGGCTGCCACCGCGTGTTCCACCTCGCCGCGCTCATCGGCATTCCGTACTCGTACCGGGCGCCGGCGTCCTACGTCTCGACCAACGTCGTCGGCACGCTGAACGTGCTCGAAGCCGCGTCGGCGCCACGCGGTCGGAGCGCCTCGTCGTGACGTCGACCAGCGAGGTCTACGGCACGGCCCGGTACGCGCCCATCGACGAGGACCATCCGCTGCAGGCGCAGTCCCCGTACGCGGCGAGCAAGATCGCCGCCGACAAGCTGGCGGAGTCGTACCACCGGTCCTTCGGCGTGCCGGTGGTCGTCCTCCGGCCCTTCAACACGTTCGGTCCGCGCCAGTCGGCGCGGGCGATCATCCCGACGATCCTCGGCCAGGCCCTCGCCGGCCGCGCCGCGATCCGGGTCGGGAACCTCGAGCCCCGCCGCGACCTCACGTACGTCACCGACACCGCCCGGGCGTTCGTGCTCGCCGGGGCCACGGCCGGCATCGACGGGCAGACCATCCACTTGCGGCCAGGGACACGCCCTGACCATGGGCGAGCTGGTCGACCGTTGTCTCGCGGTCACGGGCTGCGACGCCACCGTCGAGGTCGACGAGGAACGGATGCGGCCGGCGGGCAGCGAGGTGGGCCTGCTGCTGTGCGATCCGGCCGCGAGCCGCGGTCGCTGCTCGGGTGGCGACCCGAGGTCGGCCTCGACGAGGGCTTGCGCCGCACCGCCGCCGACCTCGAGCGGCCGGGGCGACACCCTGCACGCCGCCGAGTACGTCGTATGACCCGCAGCGCCGCGCCGACCCCGATCCGGGACCTGCGGGCGGTGATCCTGGTGGGCGGCAAGGGCACGCGCCTGTTCCCGTACACGGCCACCTTCCCGAAGCCGCTGGTGCCGATCGGTGAGCGGCCGATCCTCGAGCTGCTCATCCGCCGGCTCGCGATCGCAGGTGTGCACGACGTGGTCCTCGCCCTCGGTCATCACGGAGAGCTCGTGCAGGCCTACCTCGGGCAGACGCGACGACCTCCTGTGCGACGTCGACCTGAGCTACGTCAAGGAGCGCGAGCCGCTCGGCACCGCCGGCGCGCTCGTCGCTCGTCCCTGGGCTCGACGACACCTTCCTCATGCTGAACGGCGACGTGCTCACCGACATCGACTTCCGGGCGCTGGTCGCTCACCACCAACGGTCCGGGTCGACGCTCACGATCGGCGTGCACCGGCGCCGGGTGAAGGTCGACCTGGGTATCCTGCAGCTCGACGGTGACGACCGGGTGACCGGGTACGTCGAGAAGCCGGAGCAGACCTACGACGTGAGCATGGGCGTGTACGTGATGGAGCCCTCGGCGCTCGCGCACGTGGAGCCGGGGGTCTACCTCGACCTGCCGGATCTGGTGCACCGCCTGCTCGACCACGGCGAGCCCGTCGGCGCGTTCGTGACCGACTGCCTGTGGCTCGACATCGGCCGGCCCGACGACTACGCGACCGCGCAGGAGCTCTACGAGTTCGACCCCGACGCCTTTCTCTCCTGATGGTCGGCCTCTCCTGATGGCCGGCTGGCGGATCCCGCTGACCGACCTCGACTACGACCAGCGCGAGCGTGCGGCAGCCCTCGGCCCGCTCGACGACCGGTGGTTGTCGATGGGACCCGAGGTCCAGGCGTTCGAGCGTGAGTTCGCGGAGCTCGTCGGCGTGGACCACGCGATCGCGGTCGCGAGCGGGACCGCGGCGCTCCACCTCGCGTTCCTCGCACTCGGCCTCTCGGCGGGCGACGAGGTCGTGCAACCGGCCATGAACTTCGTCGCCGCCGCCAACATGACCCTCGCGGTGGGTGCGGCGCCGGTGTTCGCCGACATCGTCGCGCTCGACGATCCCACCGTCAGCCCCCGCCACGTCGAGGCCCTCGTCGGCCCGCGCACGCGTGCCATCGTCGTGATGCACTACGGCGGTGCCGCGTGCCGGATGGAGGAGATCACCGCCATCGCGCGGGAGCGCGGCCTGGCGGTCGTCGAGGACGCCTGCCATGCCGTCGGCGCGACCTACGGGTCCGTCGCGGGGCGCGACGCCGACCGCGTCGTCGGGAGTCTGGGCGATCTCGCCTGCTTCTCGTTCTTCAGCAACAAGAACCTGGCGACCGGCGAAGGCGGCATGGTCGTCACCGGCGACGGGCAACTGGCCGAGCGCGTGCGCCTCCTGCGTTCGCACGGCATGACCACGCTGACCTGGGACCGATTCCAGGGCCAGGCGCGCGGGTACGACGTCGTCGGACACGGCTTCAACTACCGGATCGACGATCTGCGCGCCGCGCTCGGTCGGGTGCAGCTCGCGAAGCTGCACGCGGGAAACGCATCGCCGGCGGGCGCTGGTCGAGCAGTACCGGGCGCTCCTCGCCGGCCGCTCGTCCCTCGGCCTCGTGCACGCCGACCGCGCCGCGACCAGTGCGCACCACCTCATGGTGCTGATCGCTCCCGATGCCGACACCCGTGAGGTCGTCGCCACCGCGCTGCACGACGTCGGCATCCAGACGAGCATGCACTACCCGTGCATCACCGACTTCACCGCCTTCGCCGACCTGGTGGGCAGCGACGTGCCCGTGAGCCGGGCGTTCGCCGCGCGCGCGTTCACGGTGCCGCTCCATCCGAACCTCGACCCCGGCGCGATCGAGGAGATCGCCGGGATCCTCGTCGATGCCGCACCCGTGTCGGCAGGGCGCCGTTCCCTCCGAGCGGCGATGAAGATCACGTTCGTCTCGCACTCGGCCGAGCTGTACGGCGCCGAGCTCTGCCTCCACGAGCTGGCCGCGAGTCTCCGGGCGGACGGCGACCACGAGCTCGAGCTGATCTGCCCCACCGAGGGCCCGCTGCTCGACCTGTTCGCCGACCTCGGGATCACCACGCACGTCATCGAGTACGGACGGTGGGCGACTCCCCGGGCGTCGCCCCGGCGGAAGCTCCGCCTCTTGAACACGAACCTGCGCGCCGTCGGACGGCTCGCCCGGCACTTCCGCTCCCACCGGCCCGACGTCGTGGTCACCGGCACGATCACCGTCCCGAGCGCCGCGGCCGCGAGCCGGCTCGTCGGCGTACCTCACGTCCAGTACGCGATGGAATTCGGTGTCGAACAGCACAACGTCTACTTCCATGCCGGTCGGTCGCTGAGCCTGCGGGTGCTCGGGGCGTTGTCGACCATCGTCGTGGCGACGTCGGAGGCGCTCGCCCGCGACCTGGGCGAGCACATCAAGACCACGAAGCTCCGGGTCGTGTACTACGCCGCCGACATCGACCCGGTGCCCGCCCGCCCGCCGGCCGACCCGGAAGCACCGCTCCGCATCGCCATGCTCGGGTACATGACGCCGGGGAAGGGCCAGGACCAGGCCGTGCGCGCGCTGGGCGCGCTGCGCGCCCGCGGCGTGGACGCCTCGCTCTGCCTCGTCGGGCCCGGCGTGCCGTCGTACGTCGAGTCGCTGGTCGAATTGAGCAAGAGACCTCGACGTCGCCGACCGCGTCGATCTCATCGGGTTCGTCGGGGATGATCGCTTCGGCTACTTCGCCACGGCCGACGTCGCACTGAGCTGCTCGGAGCTCGAGGGACTCCCCCGCGTCGTCGTCGAGGCGATGAAGTGTGGGGCCGCCGTGGTCGGGACACGTTCCGGCGGGACGACCGAGCTCATCACCGAGGGCTGGAACGGCTACCTCTACGAACCCGGGGACGTCTCGGAGCTCGCGGAGAAGCTCGAGACCCTCGCGCAGGACCGTCCCGCGACCGCCCGCTTGGGGAGCAACGCGGCGGAATGGGCCCGCACCCGCTTCAGCCCCGAGCGCTACGCCACCGACTTCCTCGCCGCGGCGACCGACGCGCTGCGCACGAAGCGCTAGACGGTCGAGACCGCCCGCACGACGTCGTCGAGGTGCGCAGTCGCCTCCGCCCGTTCGGCCGACGACACCGCCGCAACCCGATCGCGCAACGACTCGGCGCGGCGCAACGGGTCGTCACCGGGGGGGTTCATCGCGTCCTCGAGGCCGGCGCGGGCGAGGTAGCGCCGGATCTTGTTGCTCTGACCGTCATCGGCGCCGAGATCGACGACGGCGAACGGCACCGACTGCGAGAGGGCGAAGATCGCGAGGTGCAGGCTGTAGGTGACGACGGCGCGTGCACCGGCGACCACCGCGAGCATCACCGCCGGCGAGTGGGTCCAGGGCAGCTGGAGCGCCGGACCTCGCCACGGGTACTGGCGCCAGGCCTGCGGGTCGACCGCCACCGTCGGGGTGTCGCGCCCGTGCACGCGGCGCGCGACCTTCGCGACCGCGGGATGGCGGTGGACGACCACGTAGTCGCTCCCGAGCTCGCGCAGCGGCTCCGTATCCGGGCATGCTCTTCACGAAGTCGACTGGGAGCGGTTCCAACAGCGTTGCCGGGCACGGGCGGGCCCGGACGTTCGGAAGGTGTTCGGCGAGGCGGTCGGCAGCGACCAGGTCGCGCACGGTCACCAGCCGGTAGTCGGACGCGAACGACCAGTCGACGAGGTCGATGATGTCGGGCTCGACCCCGACCGCGTTCAGGACGTGGCGGCCGGGTTGACGGAAGTGCGCGAGCAGGTCGGACCAGGGTTCGCCGTGGCCGTGGCCCTGGTCGTGCTCGATGATGTCGCCACCGCCGATCACGAGGCACTCGACGTCGGTGCCCCCGACCGACACCGGCGCGGCCGCGACGCCGGCGTGCGCCAGATGGAGGAGGGTGGCCTCCTCCGTCGCGATGTCCCCGATCGAGTTGTGCCACGGGGCCGCGGTGAGCACGCCGATCAACCGCTTGCTCGTCTGCGCTCGGGGTGGGGGGATCGCGCCAGATCGGTGTCATACGGGTCCGTCTTCCCAGGTGAGGTCGAGGTGCACCGGGCTCCGGAGGACGATCCCCGGCGGGGGGCGGACGATGTCGGGCCCGACCACGTCGACGGGCAACGCCGGATGCCAGCTCAGGAGCTCGTCGCCCTCCCAGAACACGGCGACCCACACGTAGTAGCGGCCGCGTGGCAGGGGCAGCCGCTCGATGTGGCACCGGGCCTCCATCTGACCGGCCACGAGGTTGATGCGGTGGCGCAAGAAGAAGATGGGCGTCGCCGGACCCTCGCTGAGCCCGAGGAGCAATCGTCCGGGGCGGGCCTTCTCGCTCTCGAGGATGACGGTGACGTCGAGGGGCCCCTGCGTGCGCGGGTTCCGCCCGTCGGCGCCCTCGGCCACCACCTTCACGAGGTCGACCAGGCCGTCGATCTTCCATATCCGTCTCGGCGCGCTGTTCGATGTGGTGCCGGTAGTACGACAGCGCCTCGTCGATGGTGCCTTCGGCCCGGATGACGCCGTGCTCCAGCCAGAGCCCGTGCTCGCAGATCGACTCGACGCTGTGCAGGTCGTGAGAGACGTACACCAGCGAGGTGCCCTCGGCCAGCACCTCGCGCATCCGACCGAGCGACTTCTCCTGGAAGGTGGCGTCGCCGACCGACAGCACCTCGTCGACGAGGAAGATGTCGGGTTGCAGGTAGGCCGCCACCGTGAACCCCAGGCGCATCTGCATGCCGCTCGAATAGAACTTCACCTGACGGTCGATCGCGTCCTCCAGCTCGGCGAACTCGACGATCGCGTCGAAGTGCCGCGCGATCTCGGCGCGCTTCAGACCGAGGATCGACCCGTAGAGCGAGATGTTCTCCCGGCCGCTGAGCTCCGGGTGGATCCCTCCGGTCACCTGGATCAGCGCGGCCACGCGCCCGTGCACGTCGAGACGACCGGCGGTCGGATCCATGATCCCGGTCAGGATCTTCAGCAGCGTCGACTTGCCGGACCCGTTGTCCCCGATGAGGCCGAGGGACTGGCCCGGATCGAGCGACACGTCGATGTCGCGCAGCGCCCAGCGCCAGCTCGTCTCGCTCGCCGCGCAGACGGGTCATCGCCGCGGCCGAACGTGTCGCGGATCAGGCTCGTGCTCACATCCGGCCGGAAGCGCTTCCAGATCCGGCCGGCGCGGATCGAGCCGCTAGGTGACGTCAACGATGCCGCCCTCCAGGCGCTTCAACAACCAGAATCCGAAGACGAGGATGGCGAAGGAGCTCAGGGTCGCGAGACCCAGGTACTGCCACTGGGGGGCCTCGTTCTGGAGCATGGTGCGGCGGTACCCGTCGATCAGCGGGCCGAGCGGATTCGACGATCGAGTACACCCAGCGCAGGTCGACCGGGACCACGTCGAAGCCGTAGGCGACCGGCGTGACCAGCAGCCCGACCTGGAGGAAGAGCGGGAGCGTGTGGCGGATGTCGCGCGAGAAGACCACCACGATCGAGATGAAGAAGCTCACCCCCACGGTCAGGACGATCTGGACGAGTACGAGGAGGGGCACGTAGACGGTCGTCGGCTGCGGCACGGTCTGCGTCGCGACGAACAGCACCACGAGCACGATCGAGGCGAGCGCGGTGTCGACGCCGGCGACGATCACGGTGGACAACGGGAACAGCTCGCGTGGGCACGCCGTCTTGTTGAGCAGCGAGGTGTTCGAGAGCAGGCTCTGCGCCGCGCCGTTCACCGAGCTGGCGAAGAACGTCCAGGCGAGCAATCCGGTGAAGGCGAAGAGCGAGTACGGCACGCCCCCGGTGTCGATGTCGGCCACCCGGTCGGCGAACACGACGAACACCAGGAGGAGCGACACCGGGGCCGCGAGCGCCCAGACGAAGCCCAAGGTCGCCTGCTTGTAGCGGCTCCGGAGCTGGCGCTCGGTGAGGCTGCGGAGCAGCTCCCGATGGTGCCAGGAGTTGCGGATGGAGTGGACCAGCCGGAGTCGGCGCCGGTACATCAGCTCGGGGGGCGGCGTGGCGGCCACCGTCATGGACCGGTCGCCCGGCGCGGTCCCGCCCGGCGCGGGTCGGGCGCGGGTGGGCGGGCTCGGCGGGGTGGATGGCCTCGGAGGGTGGCGTCTCTCGTGCCATGCCCCCGCCAAGTTAGCGGGACTCCGGGTTCGAGCTCCGTTCGGTTCGGGCTCGCGTTGCCGGCGTGGGGACACGCGAAAAGTTAGGCTCCGCCGATGGTGGAGCAGGCCGTGAAGTTCGCCGTCCTCGGCGTGGGGATCTCCGGACTGGCGACCTCGTACCACCTCGAGCACCGGGACACGACGATCTTCGAGGCCACAGACCACTACGCCGGTCACGTGCACTCGGAGATGCGCGACGGGTTCACGTGGGACGACGGCCCGCACATCTCGTTCACGGCCAACGACTACGTGCGCGACCTCTTCGCCGAGATGATCGACGGCGAGCACGAGGAATGCCCGATCCGTCCGAGCAACTACTTCCGGGGTCATTGGATCGAGCACCCCGCGCAGACCCACCTCTACCAGGTCCCCGAACCGCTCCGCGGCGAGTGCCTGGAGAGCTTCCTCGCCAGCCGCGACCGACCGGACGCCGCAGAACTACCGCGAATGGCTCCACCAGTCGATGGGACCGGTGTTCGCCGAGACCTTCCCGGCGGCGTACACCCGCAAGTACTGGACCACCGAGCCCGCCAACCTCGACACCGACTGGATCGGGATCCGGGTCCTGAAGCCCGATCTCGACGACGTCGTCGCCGGCGCGGAGGGGCCGCTCGGCCGATCGACGTACTACGTCGCGGGGCGCGACGCTCGCTACCCGAGCCGCGGCGGCTTCATGGCCTACACGCACCGGATGGCCGAGGGCGCCGACATCCGGTACCGGCGCCCGGCTCGAGCGGATCGACCTCGGCAAGCGACGCATGTGCTTCGCCGACGGCGACGAGCCACCTACGAGCAGCTCGTCTCGACCATGCCGCTCCCGGCGTTCGTCGCCGCGGCGGTCGACGCGCCCGACAGCGTGCGCGACGCGGCGGCGCTGCTCCGCTGCACGAACTTCCTCCGCGTCGATGTCGCGGCCGCCCACCCGACCCGGCGCGACGAGCTGTGGATGTACGTGTACGACGAGGACAAGTTCAGTGTTCGCATCAGCATCACCGAGAATTTCTCGCCCCACAACGCGCCGCCGGGCAAGACCGGGATCCAGGTCGAGGTCTACGGCTCGGAGTACCGACCGGTGCCCGACGACCACGACGTGGTAAGGCCCGCACGTCGTCGACGAGCTGGTCGAGATGGGCCTCCTCGACGGCCCTGACGCCGTCGAGTCGGTCCGGGTCACGTTCGTGCCCCAGGGCAACCCGATCTTCGACCTCGACGCCGGGCGGCCATGGCCGAGATCACGGAGTACCTCGATCGCGTCGGTGTGCTCCTCGTCGGCCGCTACGCGGAGTGGAAGTACCTGATGACCGACGCGTGCGTGATCTCCGCCCGCCGGGCCGCGGCGAAGGATCACCGGACGGCCGTTGGACGTCGACGAGGGCGGCGTGACCATCAGCTCGCAAGGCTGACCCGGGCGGTCGCCGCTCCGCATCGCCGCCGGAGGCCGCCTGCTCGCGCATGCGATACTGCACCGATGGGTGACGGGGTGGAGCAGGCCGACACCGTTGCGCCGCACCTCGGCGACGAGCTGCACGAGCTCTGCACCGAGCTGTTCCCGATCTGTCGCAGCATCACCGGCGACGGCGTCCGCGAGACGCTCGAGATCCTGCGGGCGCTACCTCCCGCTCGCCGTCCACGAGGTGCCGTCGGGCACGCCTGCGCTCGACTGGACGGTGCCGCGTGAATGGAACATCCGTGACGCCTACGTCGCTGGACACCGAAGGCAGGCGCCTGATCGACTTCCGCGCCTCGAACCTCCACGTGGTCGGCTACAGCGCACCCGTCGACCAACGCGATGCCCGTCGGCGAGCTGCGCGAGCACCTGCACACGCTGCCCGATCGGCCCACGAGCGTGCCGTACCGCACCTCGTACTACGACGACTCCTGGGGCTTCTGCCTGGCGCACGACGACCTCGCCGGCCTGCCCGACGACGAGGTCGACGTGCGCATCGACGCGACGCTCGAGGACGGCTCGCTCACGTACGGCGAGTGCCTGATCCCCGGCCGCAGCGAACGACGAGGTGCTCCTGTCCACGCCACGTGTGCCACCCGTCGCTGGCCAACGACAACCTGTCGGGCATGGCGCTCCTGGCACTCCTGGGGCGGGCGCTGCGCGAGCGCACCCTCGCGCTCTCCTACCGGCTCCTGTTCATCCCCGGCACCATCGGCTCGATCGTCTGGCTGTCCCGCAACGAGGCGGGCCTCGGCCGCATCGACCACGGGCTCGTGCGTCACCGGCCTGGGCGATCCCGGCGGCCTGACCTACAAGCGCAGCCGGCGGGGCGACGCCGACGATCGACCGCGCCGTCGCGCACGTGCTGCGGACGGCGGCGGCGCCCACACGTCGTCGACTTCTCGCCCTACGGCTACGACGAGCGCCAGTTCTGCTCACCCGGCTTCGACCTCCCGGTCGGGCGGATCGGCCGCACCCCGCACGGCGAGTACCCCGAGTACCACACCTCGGCCGACGACCTCGCGTTCGTGCAGCCGGAGCAGCTCGCCGACGCCTTCGCCGCGCGTCACCGAGATCGTCGACGTGCTCGAGGGCAACGACACCTACCTGAACCTGAGCCCGAAGGGCGAGCCGCAGCTCGGGCGGCGGGGGCTCTACCGCGCGCGTCGGCGGCGTCGATGGACAAGCGCGCCGCCGAGATGTCGTTGCTGTGGGTGCTCAACCAGTCGGACGGCCGGCACGACCTCCTGTCCATCGCCGAGCGTGCCGAGCTGCCCTTCGGCGCGGTCCGGGAGGCGGCCGACCGACTCCTCGAGCACGACCTGCTCGCGCCCGCTCCCGGCGCGTGCGTGATGGAAGCGTCGCGCGTGGACCCTCGCAGGACGTGGTCGTGTTCGAGGGCCCGGTGCACCAGGACGACCGGGGCTTCTTCGTGCGCACGATGGAACAGCAGCTCCTGCGGGACGTCGGCATCGACCCCGCGTCGTTCGTGCAGGAGAGCCAGTCGCGCTCCCGCCACGGCGTGGTCCGCGGGCCTCCACGGGCGCACCGCGCTCAGCGAGGGCAAGCTCGTGCGCTGCGCGCGCGGCACCGTCTTCGAGGTCGTGCTCGACCTCCGCCCCTGGTCGAGCACCTACCTCCGGTGGGACTCGCTGATCCTCGACGACGTCGAGCACCGGCAGCTGTGGGTGCCGCCGGGCATGGTGCACGGGTTCGAGGTGCTGTCCGACGCCGCCGACATCTGCTACCGGATGGACGCGCTCCACGACCCCACGCTCGACCTCGCGGTCGCCTGGGACGACCCCGAGCTCGCGATCCCGTGGCCGCTCCCCGACCCCACCGTCTCCGACCGGGACCGTGCGGCACGGGCGCTGGCCGACGTGCGGCCGCACCTCGAGGAGTGGTTCGGGGCGCACGCGCCCTAGTGTCCTCCGATGGCGCACAACCCGTTGCGGGTCCTGCACGTGCAGCGCGTCAAGGGCATCGGGGGCTCCGAGCGCCACCTCCTCTTCCTCCTCCCCGGGCTGGCGGCGGCGGGCGTCGACGTGCGCATGCACGTGCTGGTCACCGGCGACGGCGAACGGTTCGTCGAGGAGCTGCGAGCGCAGGGCGTGGACGTCACCAGCGAGGCCGGCGGGCACGACCTGAACCCGAAATTACTACCCGGGCTGGTGCGCGAGATCCGGTCGTTCCAGCCCGACATCGTGCACACGCACCTCGTCCACGCCGACCTGTACGGCCAGTTGGCCGCGGCGGTCACCCGCCGCACCGGCGTGTCGTCGGTGCACGCCACCCCCGACTTCTACCTCCGCAACCCCTACCGGACCGCCGGTCGTGCGGTGGGCCGCATGTGCAAGCGCCGCATCGCGATCTCCGAGCACGTCGCCCGGTTCGTCCGCGACCAGCACCTGGCACCGCCCGAGCGCATCCGCACCGTCCGGTACGGGATGGACGCCGGCGCCTTCGCCCGCACCGACGAGGAGCGGGCGGCGGCCCGGGTCGCGTTGAAGCTCACCCCGGACGAGGTGGTGGTCGGCGTCGCTGTCCCGGCTCATCGTCGGCAAGGGCCACGACGTGCTCATCGACGCCTTCGGCGACGCCGCCCAGACCCGTCCGGACCTGCGCCTGCTCGTCGCCGGCGTCGGCGAGCTGCGGAGCAGCCTCGAGGCACGGGCCGCGACCCGGTGTCCGGCGGGCAGCGTCCGGTTCCTCGGCTTCGTCGAGCAGATCGCCGAGTTCATGGCCGCCTGCGACGTGCTCGCGTTCCCGACGCAACCCGAGTTCGGTGAGGGCTTCGGGCTCGCCGCCCTGGAGGGCATGGCCGCCGGCCGTCCGGTGCTGGCGACCGACTTCGGCCCGCTCCCGGAGATCGTCGTCGACCGCGAGACCGGCTTCGTGATCCCGGCGCGCTCCACCGAAGGCTTCACCCGCGCCATCGCCGCCCTCGCCGACGACCCCGCCCTGCGGCGCCGGCTCGGCGACCAGGCCCGGCGCCGGGCGAACGAGGACTTCTCGCTCGAGGCGATGGTGCAGGCCACGCGGGCGGTCTACGCGGAGGTGGTGTGACCGTGGAGCGCATCCGCGTGCTGCGCCTCATCGACCGGCTCAACGTGGGCGGGCCGGCGCTCCAGGTGTCGGTGCTGGCGGCGGGGCTCGACCCCGGTCGGTTCCAGCAGGTCGTGCTCGCGGGTGAGATCGACCCGCACGAGGGCGACTACGTGTCGTTGCGGGCACCCGGGCTGGTGGTCGAGCAGGTGCGGGGCCTCGGGCGCTCCCCCAATCCCTTCGGCGACGCCCAGGCGGCGCGCGCGATCCATGCCGCGATGCGGCGGTTCCGCCCGCACATCGTGCACACCCACAAGGCGAAGGCGGGCGTGCTCGGGCGCCCCGCGGCCTGGGGCTCGCGTGTGCCGTCGACGGTGCACACGTTCCACGGGCACCTGCTCCACGGCTACTTCTCGCCGGCGAAGACCAAGGCCGTCGTCACCGTCGAGCGGTGCCTGGCCCGACCGACCACCCGCCTGGTGTCCGTGGGCGCGCGCGTGCGCGACGAGCTCCTCGCGGCGGGGATCGGGCGCCGTCGGCAGTACACCGTCGTCGCGCCGGGTGTGCGGCTCGGACCGCTCCCCGACCGGGCACGCGCCCGTGCCGAGCTCGGTCTCGCGCCCGACGACGTGGTCGCGACCTTCGTCGGCCGGCTCGCGCCGGTGAAGCGACCCGACCGCTTCCTCGAGGTCGCCCGCCAGCTGCACGACGTCCCCGACGCGTGGTTCCTCGTCGTCGGCGAGGGCGAGCTGTACGAGGACCTGCAACAGCGGGCTCGCGCCCTGGGGGACCGGGTCGTGCTGACCGGGTGGCGCGCCGACATGGAGACGGTCTACGCCGCGACCGACCTGATGGTGCTCACCTCCGACAACGAAGGCATGCCGGTGACCCTCATCGAGGCCGCGTCGGTGGGCCTCCCGGCGGTGACGACCGACGTCGGGAGCGCGGGCGAGGTGGTGATCGACGGCGTGACCGGCCTCGTGACCGAGCCCGACGCCGGAGCATTGGCGACGGCGGTGCGCACCTTGCTCGCCGACCCCGTGCGCCGGCAGCAGTTCGGCGACGCGGCGGCCGAGCACGCGCGCGCCCATTTCTCGGCCGACCGCCTCGCTGCGGACCACGACACCCTGTACACCGAGCTGGCCGGTCGGGTCAGGCGGGCCTGACCACTCGGCGACGTCGCTCCTCTCGTCGGCGCGCGCTCCGCGGTTGCGCGCGCTTTGGGCAGTTCCGTCCGGTTCCCACGCGAACTCTGGGTTTCATTCCGGCTTGCCTCTGGAATCCTCGGCAGATCCTCGGTAGGGTCACGGGCCTCGGGCGGGCTGGCAACTTCGTTGCTCCATTGACCCTTCGGAGAGGGCAGGCATCTCCTCCCAGCAGACGGCAGGCACCAATGGTCGACGGTTGGCGAATCGCACTCGCCGGTGGCGTGACGTTCCTCGTCGTGGCGCTGCTCGTGCCGTTCGCGCGGCGCGTGGCGCTGTCGAAGGGCATCACCGACGATCCCGCGCCCGGGAAGGCGCACAGCCGGCCGACGCCCTACCTCGGCGGCATGGCCATCGCCATCGGCGCGCTGCTGTGCTCGCTCGTGCTGCCGGGCTGGAAGGCCGATGCCGCGGTGATCCTGGCGGCGGCCCTGCTGGTGGCGGTCACGGGACTGTTCGACGACATCCGCACCGTCCGCCCGGGGATGCGCCTGCTGATCGAGGCGGGCGCCGCCGGCGCCGCCGCCGCCGCCGGCGCACACATCCAGCTGTTCGGCAACCCCTTGGACTACGTGATCACCGATCGTGTGGATCGTCGTGATCACCAACTCGTTCAACCTCCTCGACAACATGGACGCGGCCGCGGGCTCGATCGCGACGGTGGTGGCGTCGGCGCTGGCCCTCACCGCGCTGCTCGAAGGCCAGCTGATCGTCGGTGGCCTCGCGGTGGTGTTGGCCTCGGCGTGCCTCGCCTTCCTGATCTACAACTGGCACCCGGCCCGGATCTTCATGGGTGACGCCGGTTCGCTGTTCCTGGGCTTCATGCTCGCGGTGATCTCGCTCAAGTTGCGGACGCCGGTCCCGCACGGCGCGAGCATCGTCGCGGTCGTGCTCATGGTGGGGCCCGCGGTGTTCGACACCACGCTCGTCGTGATCTCGAGGGTGGCGCACCGGCGCCCGATCTTCATCGGTGGCACCGACCACACCACGCACCGGTTGGTGCTCCTCGGCGTCCCCCGCGCCGCCGTCACCGCCGTGCTCGTGGGCGGGACCGTGGCCTCGTGCACCCTGGGTGTGCTGGTCGCCGAGGGGATCGTGTCCCCGGCGATCGCAGTTCCCGTCGCCCTGGTCCCCGCGTTCGCGGCCCTCGTCTTCTTCTTGCGCATGGGTGTGTACAGCGGCGACAGCACGGGTCGGGGCCAGCTGACCATCCACCCGTCACGCGATTGGCGCTACGCGCCGAAGACCCCGCGCCCCGCGCCGTCGACGCCCAGACGGCACCCGCCCGGCGGCACCTCGGTGGCGCAACCGGTGCCGACCGGTCGATCCGCCGCCGCTGAGCAACGATCCTCAACGGGTCAGGAGATCACGGGCGTGGTCACGCGGCCGGCCCAGCCGGCTCTCGACCCGGGCCGAGAGCACCGACTTCGTCTCGTCGAGGAACACCCTGACGCCGATGACCGACTTGAGGCGCTCGGCGACCAGGTCGAGGTCGGAGGCCTCGACGACTTCGTTGCAGATGACGACGAACTCGAACTGCCCCGATCCGTCCGACGGTGTCGTCCGGACGCACGGCTGAGCGCAACCGGCCCGCGATGAGGGGAAGCACGTCGAACGACGACGATCCACCGACCGGGAGGTCCGGCGGCACCTCGACGTCGACGAACAGCACGCCCACCATCCGACGCGTCCGCGCCGCCCGGGCGAGCGCCACCTCGAGCCGGTCGCGCAGCAGCGGCGGGCGGGCGAGGCGGGTGGCATCGTCGAACAGCGACTGGTAGTCGCTGTCGACCTGCTCGTGCTGTTCGTCGTGCAAGGTTCTCATGATGCCTCGCGCGGCTCCACCCGGCGCGCCAATCAGAGCTTCCCGTCGCCCTCGGAAGGACGATCGGCGCACGTTTGGTCCCGCTTGAGCGGAGACCGCGATCGACGGTTCCCGGATCCGGTGCTCAAGGAGGTCCGTCGCCGCGACGATCCGACACGTGTTGGGAACACCCAGGGACGGGTCGGAGCAGGTGGGCACTGCGCAGCGAGACAACAGGCGGAACTGGCCGGGGCGGATCGCCCGCGGCGCCAGCCGGATGCGGGCAGACATCCCGCTCGCGCTCATCGACGTGGCCGTCGTGGTCGCCGCCTACACGATCCTCCTCGGTGCCCGCTTCGACTTCTCGGTGCCGTCGACGTTCTGGGACAGCTTCCGGGTGTTCCTCCCGGTCGCCTGCCTGGTGCAGGTGTTCGCGAACCTCGCGTGGGGCGCGTACGGCCGCACCTGGCGGCACGCCAGCATCGACGAGGCCCGGCGGCTGCTCGCCGCCGGCGTGACCAGCGGCATCGTCCTCGTCGCCCTCTTCGTGTGGAACGACGCCGACCCGGTGCCGCTGTCAGTTCTGATCGCGGGCCCCATGGCCGCGACCTTCCTCATGGGGCTGGTCCGGTTCCAGTCGCGGCTGTTCGCCGTCCGGCGCTCCGGGTCCGCCCGCACCGGCCTGCGCGTCGCGGTCGTGGGCTCGGGCGCCGAGGCCGCCGCGGCCGTGCGGGAGATGCAGTCGAGCCAACACCTCGGGCTGGTCCCGGTGGTCATCGTCGACGACGACCGCAGCTTGCGCCACCGCTCCATCCACGGGGTTCCGGTCGCCGGGGACGTGGATCACCTCGTCGACGTGATCAACGATCACCTGATCGACCAGCTCCTGCTGGCGATCCCCGACGCGTCACCGGAGCTGGCGCGGCGGGTCGCCGACGCCGCCGACATCACCGACGTGCCGGTGCGGGTGCTGCGCACGTCGGCGTCGTGGGTGCACGGGATGCCGCGGCTGCGCGATCTGCGCGACCTCGACATCGCGGACCTGTTGCGGCGTCAGTCGGTGACCATCGACCTGGCCCCGGTGCGGGAGCTGCTCACGGGCAAGCGGGTGCTCGTCACCGGCGGTGGCGGCTGGATCGGGTCGGAGATCGCCCGCCAGGTCGCCCAGTTCGATCCCGCGTCGCTGGTGATCCTCGACCACGACGAGACCCACCTCCACGACGCGTCACAGACCGGGGTCGAGTCGGCAGAGCTCGCGCTCGTCGACATCCGCGACGCTTCGGTGCTCAACGACCTGTTCATGCGGACCCGCCCCGAGGTCGTGTTCCACGCCGCCGCGCACAAGCACGTCCCGATCCTCGAGGACTTCGCCTGCGAAGCGCTGCGGACCAACGTCTTCGGGTCCATGAACCTCCTCCGGGCGTGCGAGGACGCAGGGACCAGCCACGTGGTCTTCATCTCCACCGACAAGGCGGCGACGCCGACCAGCGTGATGGGTGCGTCGAAGTGGTTGGCCGAGCAGATCATGCTCTCGCGCGCCCCCGAACGCGGGTACTGCGCGGTCCGCTTCGGCAACGTGCTCGGGAGCCGCGGCAGCGTGGTCCCCACCTTCCAGCGTCAGATCCAGGCGGGCGGTCCGGTCACGGTGACGGACCGCGACATGACGCGGTTCTTCATGAGCACCGACGAGGCGGTACGGCTGGTGCTGGCCGCAGCCGCCGAGGCCGACGACCGCAAGGTGCTGGCACTCGAGATGGGCGAGCAGGTCAACATCTACGAGTTGGCGGAACGCATGATCCGGCTCTGCGGGCTCCACCCGCACGAGGACGTCGACATCCAACTGACCGGACTGCGCCCGGGCGAGAACGTGGTCGAGGCGCTGATCGGCCCGGCGGAGCACCTCGACTCCGAGCCCGGCGACGCGGTGATGGGCATCGTGCCGTACCGGCTCGAGCGCGAGGCGCTCGACCGGGCGATCGAGTGCCTGCGCGAGCTCGTCGTGCTCGGTGACGACGCGTCTGCCCGCCGCGTGCTGCTCGAGCTCGCGGCCGACGCGGCACGACCGCCGTCGGTCACGTCCGGCTGAGCCCGGCCACCCCGCATCCGCGCAGCGCGACGAACCGGTCGGTGGCCACGCCGGTGAGCCCGAACGAGCGCCCGGCCGCCGTCCGTCCAACGACGTCCACCCGGGTCGCGTCACCGACGCCGAACCAGGCCACCGGTCCCGACCCGCCGCCGAAGCCGGTCGCGGCGTCGACCGTCTGCGTGCCGATCAGCCGGCGCCCACCCGCCCGATCGGCCTCGAGCAGCTCCAGGCGGGTCCCCGGAGGTGCCTCCACCGCCAGCCAGTGTCCGGACGCCGTGACGTTGCGGAGCACGAGCGTCGGGTGGTGGGCGTCGAAGTCGGCGAGGACGACGTCGATCCGGCCGTCGTGGTCGGCGTCGAGCAGCGCCCCCGACGGCCAGTACTGCACCGGCCCCGGCGGCGCCTGGGGCTCGAACCGGGGAACGCCGTCCCGGACCCCGAGGTTGCGGAACACCACCGGCGTCGTCTGATCGGAGGCGGCGCTGGCAAGGATGTCGGGCCACCCGTCGGCGTCGAAGTCGGCCACCTCGACGTGCGGCGCCCGCGTGGGCAGTCCCGTGAGCCCGGCGTGGTCGGTCACGTCGCGGAAGACCGGGTCGCCGTTCTCACCCGCGCCTTCGTTCAGGTACAGCCGCTCCGGCACCCGCTTCCCGAAGTCGACGGTGCTGCCATAGTGCTGGCCGACGACGAGGTCCATGCGCCCGTCGCGGTTCAGGTCGCCGGCGGCCACCCCGGCGGGGTCGTCCTCGGTGCCGAAGGTGGTCCACCGGAAGGTCGACGTGCGCACCTCGTCGAAGCGTCCGTGGCCGTCGTTGACGAAGAGGCGGTTCGATCCAGCCACGAAGAGGTCCGGCGCGCCGTCGCCATTGAAGTCGGCGGTGGCGACACCCATGCCGATCACGTCGGTCGGCAGGCCGGTCTCGGCGGTCACGTCGTCGAAGCGGAAGTCGCCGCGGTTGTGCAGCAGAACGCTCGACCCGCCGGACCAGCGGTCCTCGGTGACGAAGAGATCGGTGCGCCCATCGCCGTCGTAGTCGAGGAGCCCGATCGACCGCGCTCCGCTCGGCTCGTCGAGCGACACCGCCGGCACCAGCCGCCCGTTGCCGTCGTTGCGGAGGATCTCGCTCGGCGCTCGCCCGCGATCCTCGTCGCGGACGTTGCGCGCGATCACCGAGATCGAGGTGGCCGTCGCCGTCGAGGTCGACGAACGCGGCACCGCTCGTCCGGCCCCGGACCTCGGGAAACAACGGATCGGGGCGGAAGCCGCCTGGGCCGCCGAGCAGCAGGCGGTCCGGCGCGGGGCCGTCGGCACCCCGAACCTGGTAGTCCGAGGCAGGTCGGTCGGCGAACGTGCCGACGAACACGTCGGTCCAGCCGTCGCCGTTCACGTCGCCCGTGGCGACCGCGTGCGCGAGCATCCCCCGGAGCGGAAGGTCGGCATTCCAACGCGCCGTGGCGTCGGTGAACCGGATGCGACCGTCCGTCCCGTTCGCCGCCGCCCCGTACACCCGCGCGGGGGTACAGGCCACGGCCCGCCGCGGAGGTGGGAGCGCCGCGGCCCCGGGCGCGCCCGCCGCCGTCACGCTCCAGGCCAGCGCGAGCGCCCCGACCGCGAGGCCGCGCCGGATCACGACGACAGCGTCACCACCGCGAGGACGACCTCCCCCCATGGTTCGTCCTGCGTCGCACCCGCGTTCAAGCCGACGAAGAGCGTCTTGCCCTTGGCGTCGACGGCAACGTCGTAGCTGCCGCCCAGCGTCAAGCCCAGATGCTTCTCGGCCAGCCCGTCGAGCTCCGCCACCACGGTCTGGTCGCCGGTCGTGGTGTCCACGGCGATCACGGGTGTGCCCTGTTCGAAGGCGTCGCCGTGCGCGCCGGGCACGTAGAAGAACCGGGAGCCGTCGGGGTCGAGCGCGAGGGACGTGGTGTATCCGCGCGGGGCGCCGAGGGAACGGATCGTCCCGTCAGCGGACAACGCGAACAGCTCTTCGGGATTCTGCGTGACTCCGTACACCGTTCCGTTCGGAGCCGGGTTCGTGCTGGCACGGAAGTACCCGCCGCCGGGCAGCCGCTGCGGCAGCTCCCGGAGCTCCTTGGCACCCGGCTCGTACACGAGCAGGTGACCGTGCTCGCCGGCCACGTAGGCACGGCCCTTGCCGTCGAGCAGGACGTTCCGGAACAACGAGTGCTCGGGATCGTCGGAACGGAACACGACGCTGCGCCGGTTCACGTCGTAGACGAAGAACGCACCCTGGTCGTGTTCCCGTTCCGGATCCGGCGCTTCCGGGAGCGTGCGCTTCGCCGTACACGAGCCCGTTGCGTGCCGAGAGAGGCGAGGGACGGGATGCCGTGCTCCGGGACGGGTGCGCCGAGCGATTGCAGCGACAGATCCGACGGGTCCAGCCGGAACAGGAGGTCGCCGTCGTACCCGTTCGTGTATTCGAGGTTCGTGCGGGAGCCCCAGTAGGTCGCGACGTACGCCTCACCGCACCGGCCCGGCGACGATCTGCGCGTGGATCTTGCCGTAGCCCCACGCACCCGGCTGGTGATCGACCTGGGACAGGATGTCCGTGAAGCGCGTCAGCTTTCGCGTCGCCGGGTCGAACACGAACAGGTACGAGTTGCCGTCGGCGCCGCGATGGTCACCCATCGCCGACACGAACCGTCCATCAGGAAGGACGAGCCCTTGACCCCACTGCGACCATGGATTGCTGCTGCCGGGCGGACGGTCCGGACGCGGGTAGCGCTGCCATCGCGATCTCCGGCCGGCCGTCGCCGGCGGCCTGCACGACCTCGATCTCCGTCGACGGCCCGCTGGGACGCCGCACCTCCGGCGCGGCGGGCACCGCGCCCGGGCGCGGGCGTCTGGGGCGGTGGCGCGAGCCGCCAGAAACCCCCGACAGGGACGAGGCGACGCCCGCCACGAGCACGAAGGCTGCCCCGGCCACGACCCGCAGATGCACCGCGCCCAGGCTAGGCGTCCACCCGCGCTGACGCGACCGCGGCCCTTACAGGGTTGCGATCACGATCGCCGACGCGACCCCGGCGATCGCCAGCGGCGTCGCCCAGAGCGCGAGGCGACCTCCGACCAGCCCGCGACGGATCGGCAGCTCGAGGAGGAAGTAGGAGAGCGTGGCGATGGCGAGGGTGGCCACGACCCGGGCCACGAGCAGCCACGGACCGCCGAGCCCGGTCTCGTCGTTCGAGATCATCGCTCGGACCGGGACGTGCCACAGGTACACGCCGTACGAGATCCGCCCCAGCCACACTAGGGGAGCCAGGGCGAGCAGACCCTTGAGCCACGACGGCGACGGCGCCATCACCGCCGCGATCACGATGGCCACGCACAGCGCGAATCCGACGGATCCACCGTCGTACAGGAACCTGCTGGTCTCCGGTCCCGGCGGGCGAACAACCCCGCGACGACCACCGCCAGCGCAGCGGCGGGGGCGCACGCGCGGCGCCCACCGTTCACTCACCTGCCGGAACGCGGACGTCCGCAACCCCATCGCGAGCAGCGCTCCGATCAGGAGCTGGTGCGCGCGGTGTCCGTGGCCAGGTACGCCGCGCCCTCGTTCCCAGGCACGAAGAGCACCGACAGGCAGACCACGGACACGACGCTCACGGCGCGCGGCGACGATGGCCAATGGGCGGAGCCGCCCGTGCCACCGGTGAAGACAGGCGACCACGACCAGTGGCCACAGGAGATAGAACTGCTCCTCGATCGCGAGCGACCACGTATGGAACAGCGGCGCGAGCCCGCCCGCCCGGCCGATCCCGGCCTCCCCGCCGAAGATCAGGTACCAGTTCGCGCCGTAGAACAACGCGGAGAGCCCCTGGCCCCGCACCGAGCTCCGCGTCGTCGGCATCGAGCGCGAACCCGGCCCAGATCGCCACGACCGTGAGCACGAGGAAGAGCGCGGGCAGCAGGCGACGCGCGCGGCGGGCCCAGAACGCCCGCGAAGTCGATCGAGTGGTCGTTTGACCATTCGATCAGCAGGAGGGTCGTGATCAGGAAGCCCGAGAGGACGAAGAACATGTCGACCCCCAGGTACCCCCCGGTGCGCCCGGGTGAAGAAATGGAAGACAACGACTGAAACCACCGCAACCGCCCGGATCCCGTCCAGAGCAGGCTGGTACGACAGTCGTTCCGGCACATCCGCCGCCACGCGCCGCCCTCGCGCCATCGAATCATCCTAGGACGCCGCCTGAGGCCGCCGACCGCCGTCGGGTACGTTCGGCTCAACCCCTCCCGGAGAGCAGTCGATAGGGCTTGGGCCAGGGTCGACGAGCCAGGAGCGACGATGGAGATCTCGCGTCGGACGATGCTGAGGTACGGGTTGGGCGGGCTCGCACTTACGGCCGCCGGCTGCAAGCCGGTGACCGCCCCGTCCGCCCCGGCGCCCGCCGCGTACCCCGCCTCTCGCGCCACGACCACAATGCCGGGGATGCCGGGGACGCCGGCAGAGAGCAGTGTCCTGTACAGGTGGAGCGACCCGGCGACCTGGGGCGGATCGGTCCCCGAAACCGGGAGACCCTGTCGTCGTCGACCGCGCAGGTGCTGCTCGACACCGACCCGGTCGTGGGCCGGCTGACCGTCACGCCCGGGGGTCGCTCGTCTTCGACCCGGCCGCGTCGCACGTGCTCGAGAGCCGAGGCAACGTGATCGTGCAAGGCAAGCTGGTTTTGCGCCCTGCCCAACCCACGGTGCTGCATCGCCTCCAGTTCTCCGCGGTCGACGAGTCGAAGTTCGTAGGCGGTGGCATGGCGCCGCTCGACTCGGATGTCGGGTTGTGGGTCATGGACAACGGAATGTTGGACGCCGAGGGGGCCGACAGAGTCGGCTGGGCGCGATCGACGACCGACCTCGCGTCCGGTGGCCGTTCGTTGATCATCGATCGCGATCCTGTCGGCTGGCGTGTGGGCGACGAGGTCGTCGTGACGCCGACCGACTCCGACGGCTACGACACTGCGCGCATCACCGGAATCCTCGGCAGGACCATCACGCTCGACGTGCCCGCGGCGACGGCACATCCCCTCTTCGACGCTGGACGCGGAAAGGTCCTCGGCGCCGAAGTTCTCAACGTCACGCGCAACGTCATCATCGAGGGCCAGCCCGGTCACCGTTCTCACATGTTCATCCACTCGATGATGCCGCAGAGGATCGCGAATGCGGCCTTCCAGCATCTCGGCCCTCAGCAGGTTGACCACAAGGTTGGCTCCGAGACGTTCTGGAAGACCGTGGTCGGCCGGTACGGCGTTCACTTCCATCATTGCGGGGACGCGTCCGCGTGGAAGCGTGATCGACTCCTGCGTCGTCCGTGACTGCGGCGCCCACGCCTACGTCCCGCACATGTCGAACGGAATTTCCTTCAGGGACTGCATCGCTCACGATGTCACCGACCACGCTTACTGGTGGGACGACTTCGATGAGACCGACGACACGCTGTGGGAGAATTGCGTGGCATCCAAGGTCGCGGTGTCGTACCCCGAGCGATACGTCAATTCGGGCTTCCGTCACCAGGCCGGCAAGGCCCGCTCGAACGTGGCGCGGGGGTGCGTCGCCGTCGGCGTCCAGGGTTCCGGCTTCTTCTGGGATGCGGCCGGATCCGGCGAATGGATCTTCGACGATTGCCTCGCCCACCATTGCACCGAAGCGGGTCTGCGCGCTTGGCAGAACAACGGACTCGACCACGTGATCAACCGATTCATCGCATATCGCAACGGGTCTGGCATCAGCCATGGCGCATACGGCAACATTTATCATTACGCCGACTGTCAGTTGGTCGGCAACACGGATTCGGCTATGACGATCTCCGCCGTGTCGGAAGCTGCGATCCCCGCAGGACTGAAGTTTGAGCGGACGTTGTTCGATGCCTCTGGGGCCGACTACGCGGTGTCGACCGTCGACGGCAATGCCGTCATCGCCGTCGACGCGACGCTGTACCAGGAGTGTGAGTTCCGCGGTGCGAAGAAGGCCGCCATCGAGATGTTCGCGCACAACGACCAGAATCCCAATCGGCTCAAGGTCGTGAACTGCACATTCGAGGGCAACGAGTTCTGGATCGAGCCGGATGTCGGCTCCAACGCACGCATCGAGGTACAGGACGCGACCCGCGGTCATCTCCTGCTTGGGCGAATCGGAACTCGGGGCACCACGACACGACCCTGGAACGCCTCGGTCGCGACGGTGTGAACGCAGGCTCATCGTACGAGCACGTGGCGGCCAACTCTTCGACTGTCGGACGCTCGGGTCCCGGAGAGCAGCTCCTCCTTCTCGACGACTTCTCCCAGGGCGGGACTGGTCGAGTCGTCGGCACTGTCGTGGACGGTTACATCAGACGCGGGATCGACGCCGAGCGCGTGTTGTCGATCGACGACCAGAGCCTCCGTATCTCCCCGATGCGTCGACCCGGATGGGCTCGATGCAGCCTTGCGTACGGCCCTTTCGCGCCCGACGCCGGACTCGGCATGAGCATCCACGTCCTGAATGGCCATCACGCGTCGGAGGACTACGCCCTTCGGCGCCTCCGTTCGCAGCTGCGGAGCTGGCTCCACGGCAGCCACACCAGATCGCTCGCGCGCCGTGTTCCCGAGCTCATGCTCAATCGTCGGCGACGATCGGCCGGAAAGCGCCTTGCAGACTGGGTCTACCACTGGCGCCACGACGCCGTGGCGCTAGAGGAGAACATGACCGCGGGGTTCTTCGCGGTACCGGCACCGGCGACGACCGACGACTTGAGTGCGGCGTTCGCGATCAGGGGCGCGGGGGCCGACAACGGTGAACTGGCGATGCGGGTGGGGAGTTCGCTATACGCAGGAGTCCGGAGACTGACCAACGTCCCCATGCATTTGATCGCGATGCTGCGCGAAGACGCGGTGACCTACTACGTCAGTTCGCTCGCCCACGCCGTCGCCGGCGCTCCCCATCCGTTGATGCAACCGCTCGCCATCGACGGAGCACCGCTGAAGTCGGACGTCTACGTCGGCGTCGAGCAGCAGGTGCTCGGCGAGATCGGGTTCTCCGTCGACAGCCGCGTGTACGGCGTGCGCGTAGCGATGGTGCCCACGCTCGGGCGATGGCCGGGTACGGCGCATGTTGCAGACCGCATGTCGGCGACCGGTCCGCTCGACGAGGCGGCGGTGGGTGGTCGGTGGATCGTCGTTCCCGGGGCTCTGGAGGAGCGGGAACCTTCCGGCGGCGTTTCGTCGGGCGACAATGCGACGGCGCTCATCTACCCGGACGCACCGACCGGGTTGATTCGGGTTCGGCTCGAGCCGACGAACGGCGCGACCGGAGCTGCGATCTTCTGGCGCGCACTCGACAACGAAGATCACCTTCGGCTGGAAATGACGTCTCTGGACGCGCGACTTGTCTGCCGTGCCCAGGGCGCCGACCGTGTGCTCTCGGCCGTCGCGCTGGCGAGCGTCGTCGAGGACCTGCAGATCCTGGACGACGGCACCACGATCCGAGCCGCCGCAGGCGGTTCGTTGCTCTTCGAAGTCCCGGTACCTGAGGACGCGCACGACGAACGAACGGGCGTGGGATTCGGGCGTCGCGGAACCGGACCGCTGCGCATTCGGGAATTCGAGGCGCATCCACGCGAGATCCCCATTCCGATCTCCCTCCGATCACCCGCGGCTACCTGGATCGAGGGAAATGACGTTGTCATCGACGATCAGTTCGTCGACACGCCGTGCCACGATCTCGAAGGGAGAACGACGAGCACCGGCTCGTGGCGGCGTCGGATGGGCCGCGGTCGCTTCGAGGTGGAAGCCGATGGCGGGCTTCGCGTTGCCGCGGTTCCCGATCGAACGGCGTACACGGTCCCCTGGCCGTTCCCAGAGTGCGCCGATGTGAACATCAGGATCGTGCCGGTCCGCAGTGGCCACCGATCGCGCGCCGGTGCGATCTTCATGCAGGACGACGCCAACTTCCTCATCGTCAGCCTGTGGTTCAACGACCGCGACGACGGCGCGGCGTCGGTCTCCTCGTTTGTGCGACTCGATGGTCGAGAGGACGTCTACGACGCGGTGTGGGTCAACGTTCGGGATCGACTGCAATGGGACGAGCCAGTCGACCTCCGGATCGCGTTCGATGGAGGTCTGTACCACGCCTCACTCAACAACGAGCCGGTCCTCTGGAGATCCGTGCGTGACATCTATCCCGGCGCTCGCCCGCTCGCCGTGCACGAAACAGGCATCGTCGCGAACTGGGAGTGGGGACTGGACACCGGAAGCCGGATCTTGTCGTTTCGCGCGCTCAGTGGGGCCAGCTAGGCGATGTGACAGCTCACCGATGGTCGGCTGGGAGGGCGAGCATGTGGTACACGGTAGAGCGTGCGCCGACATAGGACAGCTCCAGACGACGTACTGCGTACCGGTGGTCCGAGAGTTTGCTCGTGACGGCCTCCGCCTTGGCATCGACGGCGGACACGTCCGCGTCGTCCACTTCGCAGAGCACGATCGGAGAAGCCGTGTCGAGCAGGTTCTCCATGCCCTCGAGAACCTGCAACTCGGCCCCTTCCACGTCGATCTTGACGAAGTCGGGCGAAGGGAGTTGGCCTCGCTGCGCGAGAGCATCGAGCGTCACGGACGGGACCATCACGGAACCGGTGAAGTCATGTGGCAGATCGTCGGCGGAGATCGTCGCTCCGCCCGGGTGGCGGGCTTTCAACAACTCGACTGTGCCCTCGAAGCTCGCAACCGCCACCGTGTGGACGTTGATGTTGTCGAAGTGGTTGCGCCGCGCATTGGCGGCTGCCACTGCGGCGCATTCGGCCACCGGTTCGAACGCTTCGACGCGTCCGGTCGAACCGACCAGTCTCGCCGCGATCAGGCTGTAGAAACCGACGTTGCAGCCCACGTCGACGACGATGTCTCCCACCCGGAGGTGATCAGCGAGCGCCTGCTGGACCGGAAGCTCGTTGGTGCCGCGGGAGTAGTCGGCGCTGGCGTGCCGCAGGCTCATTCGGAGACCCTCGCCAACCCCGGACTTCACTCGTACAGACCGAGCGCGCATTCCGGACCGCACCGCGCCGCGTGCTCGCCGGACAATCCTCACGGCTACAGCGCGACGAGCGGGGCGGTCATTCCGAGTCGCTGGATCTCCGCTCGTATCTCGTCGTGGTATCGACCGTTGCTCAGGATCACGAGCGCGGGTTCCGCCGTGCCGGAAAGCTCGTCCGGCGCAACCACCCGCTGGCCGACGCCCGGCACGAACGAACCCCACTTACGGGGATTGACGTCGACGACCGTGTCGACCGCCGCCGCAGGCATCGTGTTGAGGAACATCGCCCCTTTCGCGCCGGCACCCCAGAGCAGTACCCGGCGGTCGTCGAGCTCCTCGAGGCGCCGACGCCAACGCTCCCGATTCTCGGAGTGACGATCTCGGGCCCCGCGGACGAGCGCCAGGAATGCATCGATGGCACCGTGGTCGGCGACAGGTCGCGCCTCTGCCGAGACCCGCGCCTCCGCGCTGAGGAACTGTCCGTCGAAGGCTTCCCGCAGCTCCAGCACCTCGAAGCCAGCGGTTTGGAGCAGCATCTGCAGCGCGGGCGCGCTGAAGTAGGAACAATGCTGGTAGATGACGTCCCACAGGCCCGAACCGCCGAAGGTGAAGTCGGCGTTCGGCACCTCGAGATAGAGCGCCCGAGCACCTGACCGCTGCATCGTGGCTCGTATCGACGCCAGGAACTCGAGTGGGCGGCCAACGTGCTCGAGTACGTGCCGAGCACACACCAGATCGGCCACTTGGTCGGCGAAGGATTCGCCATAGAACTCGCGGACGAAGGTGATGTCGAGACCCGCCGCACGGGCGTCCGCCTCGCCGGCATATGACGGGTCGTACCCGATGCCCCGGTTGTTCCCAGCATGACAGATCAACGCCAGGAACTCGCCTTTGCCGCTCCCGATCTCGACGACGACACCTTCACGCACGTCGTAGGTCGTGACGAGGTGCAAGGCCAGTTCGGAGGCATATTCGGCGAAGGTCGGCGAGAAGAACTGCGAGTTCTCGTAGTCACCGTCGTATTGAACGAGCTTCTCGTCGAACGCCGAATTCCACACGTACGCGGATTCGACGCACACGGTGAGTCGCACGTCGCCACGCGGGAACGTGCACGGCAGCCTCGGGATTGCGCAGGACCTCCGTGCATTGCACGGGGATGCCCGGCAGGTCGAGCACTGGCTCCGTGCCATCCGCGCCGCAAACTGGGCAGTTCATCGACGAGGGCGGTACCAAGGTCATCCGGTCAAGAAGGTTGCATCTGCCACGCGACGTGGTCACTCCCAGGCTCGTCGGCGCCGCCCGGAGCAACCGCGGCAATGAACCCCCTATGGTAGCGCCGCCCGAGTAGCTCGTCGGCCGAAGGGGCTCAAGTGCGGCCTGTAGGCTTTCGATGTTTATGCACACGAGGCGATGGGCTAGAAGGGGCACGAAATGCGCGTACTGGTCACTGGCGGCGCCGGGTTCATCGGTTCGAACATCGTCGACCGTCTGATCGACGATGGTGCTGAGGTGAACGTGCTCGACGATCTCTCGACGGGCTACGCCGAGAACATCAACCCGAAAGCCACGTTGATCGAAGGAGACATCGCCGACCCCGAGGCGGTTCGGCGTGCGGTGGCGCATTGTGAGATCGTCTTCCACGAGGCGGCCCACCGCGCCGTCTTCCGGAGCGTCGAGCATCCTCTGGCCACGGACCGCGCGAATGTTGGTGGCACGCTGACGGTTCTGATCGCCAGCCGGGACGCGGGTGTTCGTCGTGTCGTTGCGGCATCGTCGTCATCCGTATACGGAGGCGCCGAGATCTTGCCCACTCCGGAGTCCGCACCACTGACGCCCCGTTCCCCGTATGCGGTCTCGAAATTGGCGGGAGAGCACTATTGCCGCGTGTTCTGGGAGCTCTTCGGTCTCGAAACCGTCTCGATGCGATACTTCAACGTCTTCGGCCCTCGCCAGCGACCAGACAGCCAGTATGCGGCCGTGATCCCGCTCTTCATCCATGCGCTCCGGCACGACGAGCGCCCTGAAGTCCACGGCGACGGTCGGCAGAGTCGCCATTTCGCGTACATTACCGATGTCGTCGAGGCCAACGTGCGCGCCGCGAGCGTGCCGGCGGCCGCGTGCGCAGGGAGAGCGTTCAACATCGCAGGCGGCGAGCCGTTCGACCTGCTGGAACTTCTCGCTCACCTCGAAGTCATCACCGGCGTCACCGCGACACCGCGGTTCACCGACTCTCGAGCCGGGGACGTGCGCCACACGCACGCAGATCTCACCGCCGCACGCGACTCGCTGTCGTATGAGCCGGTCGTCGCCGCTACCGACGGGCTTCAAAGAACCGTGGACTGGTTCGCCGCGCGCGACCTGTGCAGGGAGTCAAACTCGTGACCTCGGAAAGCTTGACCAAAGTTCTTCGTCGCCTCGACGAGCGCACCGCCAAGGTCGCCGTGATCGGGCAGGGCTACGTCGGGCTTCCTGTGGCGATGCGGGCCGCGGAAGTCGGGTTTCGCGTCGTCGGCTACGACACGTCCGAGCATCGGATTCAGTCGCTCCGGAACGGCTCGTCGTACGTCGAGGACATTTCGGACGAGCAGGTGATGTGGGCGCTCGCAAACGGCTATTGGCCGACGCGTGATCCGCTCGATCTCCGCGCATTCGACGTCGCCATCATCACGGTGCCAACGCCACTACGAGACGGCAATCCCGATCTCTCGTTCATCCAATCGGCAGGTCGCGACCTCATGCCCAGGCTCGAGCCGGGCGCGGTGGTGGTTCTCGAATCGACGACCTATCCGGGGACGACAGATGAGCTGCTGAAGCCGACGCTCGAGGAGTCCGGGCTCCGCGCGGGCGAGGACTTCTTTCTCGGATACTCCCCAGAACGGATCGATCCCGGCAACCCAACCTGGAACCTCGTCAACACGCCAAAGGTCGTCTCGGGCATCAACGAGGCGTCGCTCACTGCGGTCGAGGCCTTCTACGGGACGCTGATCGAGAAGGTGGTCCCGGTTTCGTCGCCAGCCGAGGCCGAACTGGTGAAGCTCCTCGAGAACACCTTCCGGCACGTGAACATCGCACTGGTCAATGAGCTTGCGGTGTTTGCCCGTGAGCTCGGTGTCGATATCTGGTCGGCGATCGATGCGACTGCCACGAAGCCGTTCGGATTCATGCGGTTCACTCCCGGCCCCGGCGTCGGCGGCCACTGCCTCCCCATCGACCCCGCGTATTTAGCATGGAGGGTCCAGCGGCAGTTGGGCCAGAGCTTCAGGTTCGTGGAGCTGGCGAACGACGTGAACAGCCACATGCCCGACTACGTCGTGACCCGTACCATCATGCTGCTCAACCAGGCCGGCCGTTCGGTCAAGGGAAGCAGAATTCTCCTCGTCGGCCTCGCCTACAAGTCCGGCACGTCGGACTGGCGAGAGTCACCGTCGATGCGTGTCGCCGAGCGACTGCTCACACTGGGTGCCGACGTGCGCGGTCACGATTCGCACATCGGCGAGAGCGTGGATCTCGGCCTGCCAATCCCTCGGGTCGCATGTGACGAAGCTGAGCTCGACGCCGCCGATCTCGTGATCCTCCTCGTTGATCATCCAGATCTGCCGTACGACGCCATTTGTGAGCGAGCTCGGCTCGTGCTCGACACCAAGGGCCGGCTTCGCGGACACTCGTTCACTGGCGAGCTCCTCTGACCGTCGGAGAGCTGGGTCCGCCGGTTGCCGGAGGCCAGGCGTGATGAACGACCCCTTTCGACGCCCGCGCGTCACGATCGGACTCGCCGTGTACAACGGGGAGAACTTCTTGGAGCAAGCCATTGCTTCTCACCTGGCGCAGGACTACACAGACTTCGAACTGCTGATCGCCGACAACGCATCGGTCGACCGGACGCGCGAGATCTGCGAAGCCTTCGCTCGACGAGACGCTCGCATCTCCTACTTTCTTAGCGATCGCAACCGCGGAGCCTCATGGAACTTCAATCGGCTCGTCGGAATCGCGCGCGGTGACTACTTCGTCTGGTCCGCTCACGACGACGTGTACCGTCCCGGCTTCCTTTCACAGTGCGTCGCAGCCCTGGACCAACACGAAGAATCCGTGCTGTGTTGCGTCGGCGCCGTCCACATCGACGCCGACGGTCATCCACTCGGCCCGGTGCACCTGACGCAGCCGGTGGAGTCCTCCGACATCAAACGCCACTTCCGCGATGTGATGCAACGACCGCAGGTGCATCAGATCTTTGGACTCATTCGCCTCCCCGCCCTCCGATCGACCGGACTGATCGGCCCGTTCGCAGGTGGCGACGAAGTGCTGTTGGGCGAACTCGCTCTGCACGGGTCTTTTGTGGAGGTTCCGGAACCCCTCTTTCTGAACCGCGAACATCAAGGGAGTTCGATGAAGGTCCATCGGACGCTCGACGCGCGGAACGCGTGGTTCGATTCGACGCGTACCTCTGCACCTTCGCTTGCACGGACCCGTATGGCGCGGGAATACCTCGGTGCGATCCGGCGCGCTCCGCTGTCAAGCCCGGGGCGAGCCCAGGCGCGGCGCGAGGTGCTCAGGTGGTGCTGGCGCCAGCGGCGGTCTATCACGGGCGAACTCGCCAGAATGTGTCGCTACCGTGCACTGCGGCTCGTCCGACCGCGGTCCGACGAGCCGCTCGTTTCGAACCCGACTTCCTAGAATCTCGGCGGGGCCCGAGAACCGCCGTCGACAGGAGAAGCAGCGAATCGTGCCGACGCCGAAGATCACCTTCTACACGGTCGCCGACACTAACTACTTTCCCGGGCTCGTTGCGATGGTCAACTCGCTGCGGCTGAACGGTCACGACGACCGAGTGCTCGTGCTGGATTGCGGATTGTCCAGCCGGCAACGCTCGGTGTTGGGGCCACAATGCGAATTTCACATCGTCGACAGGACGACTCTGGGTAGCCCGTTCATGTTCCAGCCCTATGTCGCAAAGTTGCGGATCGAGGGCGTCATCGTCTTCATCGACAGTGATGTGATCGTGACCAGCTCGTTGCAACCATTCCTCGAGCTGGCCAGCGCGGGGAAGATCGTCGCCATGACCGCGCCTTCTGCGGACAGGTGTCATCCGGCCTGGTCCGAGATGTTCGGACTCCAGGGGAATCTCCGCACCGATCAGGCCTACGTCAACATGGGGTTCGTCGCGTTCTCAGCGACTCGGTATTCGAAGTTGCTGGACCGCTGGTGGGAGCTCTGCGAGCCGATCAGTCACCGGGGTGACGTCGGGGTCAAAGGAAATCGCGGGCCGCTCGTGTACTGGGATCAGGACGTCTTCAATGCGCTGCTGATGAGCGAGATCCCTGAGGGGACCGTGGTCGCGCTCTCGCCCGCGATGATGCCCCCTGACCTGCATCAGAGCCACACCACGGTCGTCGAGAACGTCCGAACGCTGAGCTGTCGCCATGAAGGGACGACGACGGTTGCACTCCACTACCTCGGCCGGCCGAAGCCTTGGCAGAAGCGGGTTCGCAACACCGGGCTCTGGGACAACGCCTACACGACGCTCCTGCGACGACTCCTCGTCGACCACGACCTGATCGTTCGCTCCCCGATCGAAGAGCTCCCGACCTGGCTCCGACCGGGCGGTCGAGGGTCTACGACGTTCGACCTCCTGGTTCTGCTCGGGCGGTTGCGGGTCGCTGAGCGTCGCGTGCGCGCCCCGATCGGGCGACTGAGATCACGCCTTCGAGCTGCTCCGGTGAGCACGGACGCACGGGAGTGAGCTCCCCGGCGGAGCACCCTGCAACGGAGGTTCCGGGTCCGGCGCAGGAGCGCATCGCCGTCTGCCTCGTCTCCCACCGGAGCTACTACGAGAAGCAAGGACGTGGAATCGTGGATGCCCTCGGGCGCCGTTTCGATCTCACTTGCCGGTTCGTGGAAGACGGTTGGCCCACCGACGTCCGGGACCTCGCCGACTACCAGCGATTCGCCGCGATCATCTTCCTCATCAAATTCCGCATCTTGAAGGACCTGGATCCGTTCGACTGGCGCGACTATGCGGGTGCTCGCATCATGTTCGACACCGACGCCTGTCAGAACTACAGCCCGATTGTGAGCCGCACGTATCTCGGCCTATGGCCACCGGTCTTTCGGTCCCACGGGTTCCACGTTCTGGTCACCACCGGCGGCGTGGTGCGCGACCGACTCATCGAGGACGGCGTCCACGCCTTCTGGATACCGAAGGCGTTCGATGCCGAAGCGTTTTCCGACCTCGGAAGCCCCCGAAGGCCCGGCTCCATCTGCTACTACGGGCAGCGATACGCGGCACGCGCGTCGATGCTGAAGCGACTCGATCATGAGGCGCTGCCGCACGAGACGTTCCAATGCTCTCATTGGGAGCTGAACGAACGCCTGAATCAGTACACGGCCGCGTTGATCTGCAACATGGAGATCCGCGGTGCTCGTCGTGTCCCGATGCGCCTACTCACACGATTTCCGGGGCGGTTGACACGGGAGATCGAGGGAATCGAGCCGATGATCAAGAACTTCGAAGTCCCCGCGGCCGGGTGCGCTCCGATCTGTGATGCCCTCCGCGATCTCGACACCCTGGGCTTCCGAGATGGCGAAACGATGGTCAGCTACTCCGACTTCGATGAGCTCGTCGAGAAGCTTCGCTATTTTCAGGCCCATGACGACGAGTTGCGGGGCGTCGGTCGCCGGGCGGCGTCATTCGTGCACGCCAACCACACCTGGGATCACCGGGCGAGACAGTTCGAGGAGCTGATCGTCTCTGGCGCGTACCTGCCTGGGTGATGCGAACGGCGGTCACGCCTTGAAGGACACGACTGCTTCGATCACCTGCTCCTGCTCAACCGAAGTCATATCCGTGAAGAACGGGAGTCGTACGAGACTCTCGCTGACGCGTTCCGTCACGGGGCACTGCCCTTCGCGGCCTCCGAGTGAGCGCCCGACCTCGGAGAGATGCAACGGTAGATAGTGGAACACGGCCTGCACGCCGGCGTCGCGGAGGTGTGCGATGAAGTCGGCACGTTCTTCCGAGCCGTGCATGAGCATGTAGAACATGTGAAATGCCTGGCTCGAGTGTTCCGGAACGACGGGAAGTCTGACGTCGGTGTCTCGGGCCCAGTCCGACAGTCCCGAGCGGTAGGCCTCCCAGATCTCCTGCCGACGTCGCTGGATCCGGTCCCGTTCTTCGAGCTGCGCGAGGAGCACTGCCGCCAGGATGTCGGACAAGAGGAAGCTGGATCCGATGTCGACCCACGTGTACTTGTCGACCTCCCCGCGGAAGAAACGGCTGCGGTTCGTACCCTTCTCGCGAAGGATCTCGGCGCGATCCGCGAGCTCGAGGTCGTTGACGAACAGGGCACCACCCTCCCCACAGGTGAAATTCTTCGTGTCGTGGAAGCTCACGGTCGCGAGCTGCCCCATGGTGCCGAGTGAAGAGCCGCGGTAGCGACCGAAGAGCCCGTGCGCATTGTCTTCGACGATCGTGGCGCCGACATCGTTCGCGATTTGGCAGAGCTCGTCCATCTCGCAGGCCACACCGGCATAGTGCACCGGCACGATCACTCTCGTGGATGCCGTCGACAGCGCGCGAACATGTTCCGGATCAATGGTCAACGTATCCGGTCGGATGTCGGCGAACACGACGCGCGAACCTCGAAGGGCGAAGGCACTCGCTGACGACACGAAGGTGAACGAGGGCACGATGACCTCGTCGTCCGATGACAGGTCGAGCGTCAACGCGGACAGTTCGAGCGCGGCCGTGCACGATGGCGTGAGCATGACCCGTCCCACTCCCAGCTCGCTCTCGAGGAGCTGCCGGCAGTCTTCCGAGAAGGGACCATCGCCTGAAGTCTGCTGGTTGCGAAAGGACGACGCGAGCATAGTCGAGCTGCGCTCGGGCCTTCGTGTGTCGATTGAATGGAACGGTGTAGTCCACGATTGCCTCCGGAGCCGACGCCACCTCGCAGAGTATTCGGCCTTCCTGCCACCGAGATTGAGCGCGCGTGCGCGACCGGACGGTCTCACGCTTGCGTCGAGCCTCGCCGGTTCCACGCCTGTCTTGGCGAGGAGACCGCCCGACGGGCGAAGCGAAATACCCGATGAACCGTGGGGAAGGCGCTGGTCACGACCACTTTCGGACAGGGCAGGGTGGTGGTGCCAAAACCGCGCTTGAACGCTTCGGTCCCGGCATGACCATCACTCGGATTCATGTCGAACCATTCCTGCCCGACCTCGCAGCTGTGCGCGATCGCGGTCGCCATCAGGAGGTTCATGGGTCGCAACGAAAGGAACTCCGGATCACTTGCACCGTGCCAAGAGGCCGTGTGACGTGGCCCGCGGTGCAGAGGATTCCGGCGAGTACGCGACTGTCGAACTCGGCAAGCCAGAGGTCGATGTTCGAGCCCATTCGCGCAAGTGGAAGTAGGTCGCGAACTCGCAGCGACTCCAATGCCGATCCAGGTCGGAGCCCGCGGGAGACGCGTCCAGGATGCTGACATGAGACTCGAATCGGTCAGAAACCTCGGCCCGCATGGCCGACAGTATCAATTTGTCGGTAGCCCCGAGATCTGGAGTGATGTCACGCTGCCCTGGTGGTATCGACAAGGCGCGATCCTCGGCGTCCACGAATCGCTGCTGCAGGACGTGGCCGAGAAGGCCGGGTTGAGGAGCAACCCGGCGTTCATCCATATGGTGCACCCCGAACCATGGTCGTCGCCATCACCCGCAGGCAACGTCCCGTCGGCACGAAGGAACGAGCGAAGATCGCTCTGGGACTTCCTGCGGCCCTCGGAAAATCGCTCACTGGTCGCGCGCGACGTTCGCGCCCGGCATAATCGCAGTCTCGTCGCCCGCAGGCGATGTGCTCAATCAAACCCGCAGTACCCATCGTCGCTCGGAGACGACGTGGGCGGTCGCGCATCCAGAAGCCGAGGGACATGGAAGACACGCGTCGAATGCAGCGTCGGAACGGCAGGTCTGTTCACCTCGGCGTGTCGCTGCTCACCTTCAAACGACCTGAACCACTCCGTCGCGCGCTCGAGGCTCTCTCCAGCCAGTCTCGACGGCCGGACGTCGTGGTGGTCGTCGACAACGGCGTCAGCGACGAGGTCAGAGCACTGGTCGCCGACTTCCCCGGCGTCGTCTATGCCACGCCAGGAGAGAATCTCGGCTCGGCAGGAGGCGTGGCCTTCGGGCTCCAACGTCTTCACGCGTTGGGTTTCGACTGGCTCTACTCAGTCGATGACGACACCCCGCCGCTGACGCACGACACGCTCGAGAAGCTCGAGGGACTCATTCTCCGACACGAGCACGACGAACCCCGAGTGGGCATCGTGGGGGTCGTCGGCAGCCGATGGGATTGGCGGACGGGCGAACAGCGTCGACTCCGCGACGACGAGCTCGCGGGTGATCTCGACGTCGACATCGTCGGCGGCGGTCAACAGTTCGTCGTCCGCCGCGACGTGCTCGACACCATCGGTCCGCCACCAGCGGATTTCTTCTTCGGCCACTGGGATCCGATGTGGTGCCTCGCGGTCAGGCGAGCCGGCTATCGCGTCGTCGTCGATGGCGATCTTATGCGTGAGTATCGTCAGCTGGCGGGGCGCTTGGGCCTGACGACGACACGCGTGGTCGTGCCGATGAACTCCTCTGCGGGTCTCTGGCGTCGTTACTACGTCTCGCGCAACTACGTCTACTCGATGCGCACCACGTTCGGTCGTCCGGACCTCGCCCGTCGCGAGGCTGGAAAGGCCCTCCTGAGGTCGATCACCTCGTGGAGACGAGGCGTTCGCTTCGGCGCGCGATTCTCGATGCTGCAGCTCCGTGGGATCGTGGACGGCTACCGAGGGAAGCTGGGTATGACCGTGAGCCCCGGAGACAATCGGAAGTGAACAACGGCTTCAGGGCCCCCGCGTGGCTGCCGACGGAACACGAGGACGACGCAACCGGAGCGGGAGGCGACACAAGGTGTTCAGACCATTCGCGGATATTCTTGAAGTTCGTCCGTTTTCGAAAACGCTATTGTCACGCAGTGCGCGATGAGCAATTGTGCCGCGACGACGACGAAGGACCGCTCGGTGGATAGCACGGACGCTGCGAAGGCGGCTGGGCAGCCTCTGGTCAAGGTGGAGAGCGTCACGAAGGTCTACGAGCCGTCAAGCCGGTGGATGCATTTCCTGTTGAAGTCCGCCATCGACCACCCGGTGCGTGCTCTGGAAGACGTCTCGATCGAGCTCGGCCCCGGTCAGCTCTGTGCCGTCGTCGGCCCGAACGGCGCAGGGAAGAGCACCCTGTTCAGGATCCTCATGGGCTTGACGACGCCCACCTCCGGTCGGGCATCGATCCTGGGATATGACGTCACCGAGGATTCTCGACAGATTCGGTCCTTGGTCGGGTTCATGCCGGCCGAGGACCGGACACTCTTCTTGCGGCACACCTCGTTCCAAAATCTCTACTTCCACGGCAGGATGCAGGGGATCCCGGCACGGGATCTTCCGCAACGCATCGACGAGACCCTCGAGATGGTCGGCATCCTGCGCGCTCGGAATTACGCGGGTCACGCGATGTCGACCGGGATGCGGTCGCGGCTCTTGCTCGCGCGAGCACTGCTCCATCGTCCGCCGGTGTTGATCCTCGACGAGCCCACGGGCGCGGTCGATCCGATCGGTGCGCATCAGCTCCTCACGCTCATCCAACAGCTCGCCGGGCAGCTCGGCGTTGCGGTGTTGCTGAGCTCGCACCGACTCGAGGAGATCGATGCGCTGCAGGACCTCGTCCTCTTCCTCGACAAGGGTCAACTCGTGCATTGGGGGAACCTGCAGTCGCTGCGCCAGATCTGGGAGCTGCCGAGAACGCTGATCACCTTCGACAGTCCGAAGCGCGGCGGCGAGGGCTCGGCACTGCTCGAGAAGATTCCCGACGTCGTGGTGGAATCGAACGTCGACAGCACGCTGACGATCGCCAGCCCGCACGAAAGCGGCTACCTCCTCACGAACCTCGATTGCCTGGTCGGTCACGTCGTGGCAGTGACGGCAGCCCGTATGCCGCTGCGAGACCTCTTGGCGAAGCTCGTCTCGGAACGGAACTGATACATGGGAGCCGAGAGGCAGAGACTGCGCGCGGCCTTCTCGTGGGGCTCGCGGGTGCTCAGGGTGTTCATCTGGATGGGCTGGCAGGAGACCCTCGCCTATCCGTTGGCACTGGCAATGACCGCGGTCTCACTGCTCGCTCAACCAGTCATCTACTACTTCGTCGCCCAGCTGGTCGATTCCGGTCCATCCGTGGGCAACGACTACTACACCTTCGCCTTCATCGGCCTCGTGGTGTCGTCGATGATGAACGGCGCTCTCTCCGCCTTCAGCGCACAACTCGACAACTTGCTCTCGACCGGCACCTTCGAGACGTTCCTCGTCGAGCCCGTGAGTTGGAGGTGGCTCTCCTTCGGTCTCGTGGTCTGGCCGGTCTTTCGCAGCACGGTGACCACGACGCTCGTCGCCGCGATCGGGCTTGCATTCGGAGCGCAGATCGAACTCGACCACCTGCCACTCGCGATTCTCGTCGTCGGTCTCGGTGTAGCCGCTTCACATGCGGTCGGCGTTCTCGCGGCGAGTGTGAAGATTCTCTCGAAACGTGCGGACCCGATCATCTCGCTCTACCTGCTCGCGATGACTGTGCTCTCCGGCGTCGTGTTCCCGGTTTCGCTGCTGCCAGACTGGCTGCGGTGGCTCTCGTACTGCCTCCCGCTCACCTACGTGTTGAGCGCCGTCCGGCAGCTCTTGATGGTCGATCCCGGCACCCTGTCGGGTCCGAGCGCCGGCGAAGCCGTCTTGCTGCTGCTGGGGTTCCTCGCCATCGTGTATCCGCTCGGGCTCTGGCTGTACGGTCGCTCGCTCGAGTACGGACGGAAACTCGGGGTGCTCGCGGGTTACTGATCACCTGCCAAGCGGCCTCGTCGATACCCGCCGTTCACGCAGAATCGATCAGCGAGTCCTCGCGGCGCGCCCAGAAACGCCGACCAATCGGTGGAACACAGGCGAGGCACGCTCTCACCCAGCGACGCAGGGAGCGGGGATCCGTGCGTGCCGCACGAAAGAGGTACTTCCTGGCTTCGCGATTTCGTCCCAATCGCGCGGCGGCAACGCCGACGATCGACAGGTAGTTCGCGAGCGTCGTCGGCCTGCGGCGCGATTCGCTCCTCGTGCTGTTCGAGGACGTATCGACCGCCGGAGTACAGCGCGCTCGCACTGCTCAGAGGGCGGCGGGAGGCGGGGCGCGTCTTCGACCCGTACGCCTGCTCGAGCCACGCTCCGAACAACGAACCCGCGTTCGAGGCAGTGGGGTATAAGGCGGAAGGCGAGCTCCGTCCCGTGCGTGCTCTGGAGTCCGACCGCGTAGCCACCGACTTCCGAGAAGATGTCGGTCCTCACCGCGAACGTCCCCGCCATGAACGAGCCGACCTGGTGGTCATACGGGGCGCCGAGGTCACCCGGGAGAACGCAGGCGAGTTCTCGGCCCGTCTCATCTACCAGGATCCGACCGCAGCACGCGATGCCGCAGCACTCGTGCTCGAGCTCACGATGCAAGAGGTCGAGCCATCCGGGCACGGCCTCGTCGTCGTCGTCGAGAAACGCCAACCATGGCGCGCGAGCGAGGGCCGCACCGGCGTTCCGAGCGGCTGAAAGGCCCTGATTGCTCTGCTTGAGATAGCGAACTCGAGGATCGTCGAAGGAACGGACTACCAGGTCGGTGTCGTCGCTCGAGCCGTCGTCGACGACGATGAGCTCAAGATCCCCGACAGACTGCCTGAGCACGCTCTCCATCGCACGCGGGAGGACGTCGCAGCGGTTGTAGGTCGTGATGACGACGGTGAACGCCGGAAGGTGCTCGGTCTCCGGGAGGTTCGTCACGAGCGTCTCGCAGCGGCCACCGAGGACCGGCTCACTACACCGCCACCTGCTCCGGAACCGGAGCATCAGTCGAAGAGGACGAAGGGGCCTTCACCGCAGCAGGAATGGCCAGCAAGACGAGCAGGAACGGGTAGAGCTGCACCCGCTGCCTGACGAGAATCCCGAAGTTGCCAATGCTCGCGAAGGCGAAGACGAACCCGATGGAGAACACCAGCGCGAAAGCAACATATGGCGTTTTGATCAACGCTCGCGGCAACGCCGCGAAACGGCGGAAAGAGGTCAGGAACAAGACGAGAAGGAACACGCCTTCCATCGACGCGATGGCCGACATGACGTTGTGTGCTTCGAACGGCCACGGCCGAAAGACGACTGCCAGAGTGGCAGAGACGAAGCCGACGGGGCCGGTCACGGCCTCCGCCTTGAACTCCGCTCCTCCCTGTGAGGACTGCGTCGTCGTTCGGTTCAGCACACTCTCCACCCCGCCGGAGTCGAGCTTGTCGACGCCGAAGAAATTCTGAACCTGCGACAGTACCGAGACGCCCACGATGCACAAGAGCACCAGGCCTCCGACCTTCGCGAGCGGGCTCGCGATGGTGGGACGACGAGCGGGACGAAGAATGAATGCAGCGAACAGCCCAAGGAACACCACCAGCGTGACGTGGGGCCGGACCATCAAAGTGCCAGCAAGACCCACGAGCATCACGAGAGTGCCGCCGCGGCGATAGCTCAGCAGCCTCGCGACGCCGTATGCCGTGATACCGAGGGTGAAGGTCATCCATGCTTCTTTGCCGATGCTCGACGACCAGAAGAGCAGTGAGGGGAGGAAGAACACCAGCAGCGCATAGCGACGATGGTCGCCGTCGGGTACTGCGATTCTGAATGCCCGGTAGAAGAGGTACAGCCCCCAGAAGCCGAGCCACGAATACACGAGGTACCCACCCACGATCGTCGGGCTCGTCAATGCGTAGAGCCATCCGGTGGCGACCTCGATGAACCCAGTCCCGATCAGTCTGGTCGGGATGGATACGGCGAAATCGCCGTTGCGGATGAGTGGAGCAAGCTGCGCGCCCCAGTTGTGGTACGCGACGGAGTCATTACCTCCGTAGACCGAGAAGACGACGAAATAGCGGACGAGCGAACCCGCGAGCTTCAGGACCAGCGCGGCGATGAAGAGGCCGGCCATGGCATCGTCGCCCGTGCGGCGCGGCGAAGCGGCAGAGGAGCGGAATGGAGATGCCGATGAGAACCGGCGCGATGACGAGGCCGCCCCACACGTCGTAGGACTCGGACGCCATCGCGCGGATCAGCCATGCCAGGTAGGCGAACACGACGAGGAGTCCGACTCCGGTCCACAGATAGACGGGATGCTCGCGGACCTCGAGCGCCTTCACCCCCGCCCACTGCCGGACGCCGCTCATGCGCGCCCCAGCGCTTCGTCGTAGATGAGTTCCGTGCATGCGACGGCCGATCCGAGATCGAACGCGCCGGCGCGTCGCTGAGCCCGCGCACCCATACTCGAGCGCAGGAGGGGATCGGCCAGCAGCTTCTCCAGGCGGTTCGCGAACGCCTCGGTGTCGTCGGCACCGACAAGGAAGCCCTCGTCGGCGTCGGTGATCACTTCTGGGATGCCACCCACCGAGGTCGCGACCGAGGGCAGGCCGGCGCCCATGGCCTCAAGGAGGGCGATCGGCAACCCTTCGAAGTTGGAGCTCAGGGCGAACACGTCGAACGCGGGCAGGAGCTCGTAGACGTCGCTGCGCAGTCCGGTGAAGGTGACGCGCGATTCCAGGCCGAGCGATCGGGCGTGCGCTTCGAGTTCCTCACGCAGGGGCCCCAGACCGACGAGCACGATCTTTACATTCGCCGGCGCCGCGATGCGCGCGACCGCGTCGAGCAGCATCCGCTGATTCTTCTTCGGTGTGAAGTTGCCGACCGTTCCGACGACCTGCTCGTCGGGCGACAACGAGAGGCGGGCCCGGCCCTCTTCCCGCGCTGCGGGACCGCTCGGGATCGCCGCGAGCCGCGGGCCGTGGAGCACGACGTGCACGGGCGGCGGGTGCGGTACGAACTTCGGCGGCCGGATGGAGTCCGCCACCGCCTCCGAGACCGCGATGGCCGCCGCGTTGCGCCCGAAGGTGAGCGCGTTCGCCCACCGCGTCGCCGGACGGTACCGATCCCACAGGTTGTGCTCGGTGTGGACCATCGCCGGAGTTCGCGGCAGCACGAGACGCGCGCCCACCGCAGGTACCGGCATGTGGGTGTGCACGAGGTCGAACCTCCGCTCGCGCACCAGGCGCCGGAGCCGCCAGACCCAGCGCGGGTCGAGCGCGACCTTGGTGGCGCCCAAGCAGTGCACCGGCACGCCCATCGCCTCGAGCTCGGGGACGAACGCGTCCTTCCACGGCAACAGGTAGGCAACCTCGACGTGGAAGCGGTGGGCCTGCAGGTGGTGGACGGATTCGACGATGAGCCGTTCGGCGCCACCACGCCCGAGGCCCTTGGCTAGCCAGAGGATCCGTGCCGGGGACGCGGCGTCAGGAACGCGGATCGGCGCCGGATCCATCGGCTTAGGGCCGGTTCTGCGGTGGCGACTGCAGCTCACCGGGCGTCGACTCGGGCGCGACGGGCGCGTCGGAGCCGTTCTGGCGGTGGACCTCGGTGACGACGGTGGACGTCGCGCCGTTGCGCGGCGCTTCGCCTGCCGGCGGCATCTTCGAGACGTACGCGCGGTAATAGCCCCGCACCGCGGGCAGCGACTGGGCACCGACCAGCACGATCCCGGCGATGGGCGCGCCGACCCGGTTGAGCCGTTCGGCGGTCCGACGCGCCGCCTCGGTACCCGTAGCACCGGCGCGGCACACGATGACCACGTCGTCGACGAGCGGCACCATCGCGCTCATGTCGTCGGTCGCCAACACTGGTGGCGTGTCAACGATGACGACGTCGGCGAGCAGTCGCGCCGCGGCCAACAAGACGTCGCCGTGCGTGAGGATCTCGCCCGGGTTCGAGACCGGACGACCACTCGGCACGATCTGCACGTTCGGGATCGACGTGTGGCACACGACCGACGCGGTCGGCACGCCGTCGGCGAGCACCTCGCTCACACCCGGGGTTCTCTCGGGGACGCCGAGGTAGGTGTCGAGCGCGGGGCGCCGGAGGTCGCACGACAACACGAGCACGCGCTTCCCCGACTCCGCGAACGCAGCCGCCAGATTGGCCACGCAACTGGACTTGCCCTCGCCGACGCCCGGGGACACGACCATCACCGTGTGCGCACCCTGGGCCGGCGGTGACACGCCGTAGGCGACCGTCCGCGGCCGGCCGCCACGGTCGCCGGCAGGTCGGCGGCCGCGCGGCGCGAGGAGCAGGGTCGACCGCAGGCTGCGGTACGCCTCCGCGGGCGGCGAATCCGGATGGGTGTGCACCACGACCTTCCCGCGGCGCAGTTGGCGACTGGACATCAACGGGATCTCACCGATGACCGGGAACCCGAACGCCTCCTCGACCGCCTCGCGACCGTGGAGCCGCGTGTCGAACCGGGTGAGGAGCAGCGCCAGGCCGGTGCCGATGAGAAGCCCCACCGCGGCCGCGATCGCGGCCCGCTTGGTGCGGCTGGTGCCGGAGCCGGTCGCCGCGGCCCGTGCCCGCTCGACGCTCTCGAGGCCCGAGGTTGCCGGACCCTGGCTCCGCACCGTCTGGAGGTTCTGCTGCGCCGAGTCGTTGGTGTTCTGCGCGACCTCGCTGGTGGGCGCGGCGTCGTACTGCTGCTGCGCGGCATCGGCCTGTCTCTGCGCCTCGGCGAGAGTATCGTCGTACTCTTCCTTCGCCTTGTCGTCGACCGTGGAGATCAGCGCGCTCGCGAACGCGTCGGCGACCTGCGCGGTCTCGGTCGGGTTGACGCCCACGGCACTGATCGTGAAGGTGCCACCGACCGGGTCGGCGACCGCGGTCACGCGACCGGCGAGTTGCTGCGGTGGCACCCCGAGCTTCAGCGCCGCCGCCCTCAAGACGTCACCGCGCGGCACGAGGAATGCCATCTGTTCGAGCGTCGGCACCCCGCCCTGTTCGCCCGAGGACGAAACCTGGAGCAGCGTTTGCGATGCGGTGTACTCAGGCGTGCTGCCGGGAATCAGCGCGACGGCGAGCACGACGCCGACGAGCACTGACGCCGCGATGACCCACCACCACTGGCGCAGGGCTCTCAGATACTGGACGGGTTCCACTCGCCGCTCCATTCCGCCGCGGTGAGATCGATCATCAGCGGACTGCACTCGGGCCCGGAACCCTGATTCGCGAACGTGAGGATCGTCCGGGCTGCTTGGTCGTCCTGCCGCTCCGCGACGCCGGCCAAGTAGGTGATACTGCCGTCGAGAATGTTACCCGGTACCAGGACCGGCTCGAGACGGACGATCGATTCGTGGGCCGTCGGCTCGCACACCTCGTCCGGAGCCGACAGTTCCTCTTCCAGCTTCTCGCCCGGACGGGTGCCGACCACCTCAATGGCGATCTCGGTGGAGACGGCGTATCCGGACAGGCGGATCATGCGCTCGGCGAGCTCGTAGATCCGGACGGGTTGGCCCATCTCCAGCATGAACACCTCGCCGCCGTCGGCGAAGGTGGCGGCCTGGAGCACCAACTGGACCGCCTCCTCGATGCTCATGAAGTAGCGCGTCATGTCGGGGTGGGTGACGGTCACCGGGCCGCCCGAGGCGATTTGGCGCTCGAAGGTCGGGATCACGCTGCCCCGGCTCCCGAGCACGTTGCCGAAGCGAACGGCGCAGCGCTTCCGCCCCGCCCGGTCGCCGCGCGAGCACGATCTGTTCGCCAAGCCACTTCGAGGCGCCCATCACGCTCGACGGGCGGACCGCCTTGTCGGTAGAGATGAACACCATGAGCTCGGTGCCCACCGCTTCGGCCGCCTCGACAACGTGCGTCGTGCCGGTGACGTTGGTTTCGATCGCTTGGCACGGGAAGTCCTCGAGCACAGGGACGTGCTTGAGCGCGGCGGCGTGGAAGAGCACCTCCGGGCGGTGCTGCTCGAAAACTCGCAGGAGCGGCCGGAACGACCGGATGTCGCAGAGCACGGACGCGACGGGCCCGTTGACCGCGGCGGCGGCATCGTGGAGGTGCGTCTCGTCATTGTCGACGATCACGAGCAGCGCGGGATCGAACGCCGATATCTGCCGCGCGATCTCGGCCCCGATGGAGCCGCCGCCGCCGGTGATCATCACGCGCTTGCCCGCGAGCAGGCGCCGTACCTCCTCGTAGTCGGTCTTCACCTGTTGACGGCCGAGGAGGTCTTCGATGTTGACGTTGCGGACGTCGCGCAACGACACTCGGCCGCTGATCATTTCGCTGAGCGGCGGGATCACCTGCATGGGCAGGTCGGCCTGCTCGGCCGCCGCCGCCACCCGCCGCACCAGGTCGCTTCCGGCCGAAGGGATGGCGAGCAGCACCCGGTGGACACCGAGCTCGCGGCACACGTCGGCAATGGACTCGATGCCGCCCTCGACTGGCACGCCGAGCAGCGCGTGGCTCTGCTTGCGCGGGTCGTCATCGAAGATCGCCACCGGGATCATGCCGGCCGACGGCGTGCGCAACATCTCCCGCACGATGGACGCGCCGGCCTCACCCGCGCCGACAACCGCCACCCGCATGCCGGGGGTGGTGAGCGTCTCGGCCTGCTTGCGGAACGCGAACAGGCGCGACTGGAAGCGGAGCCCACCGACCAGCAGGGTCGTCAGGACCGCGCCCATGATCACGACCGACAGCGGGACGCGGCTCCGGTCGACGATGAGGTAGACCGGCAGGAGGACCGCGATCGCCACCGCGTCGGCGAGCAACACCTGGCGCGCCTCGACGATCGAGGCGTGCCGCCACATCTGACGGTAGAGCCCCCACGTCCCGTTGGACACGAGGTGCACCACGACCGCGATGGGAAGGAAGGCGGCGAAGCGCGACCAGTAGTCGGCCGTGACCTGACCGTCGAACCGGAGGAGGAGCACGGCCAGATAGGCCACGCTCACCAGCAGTGCGTCGAGAAGCACCAGGGGCAGATCCGTGCGCACCCGGCTGACAGCTCTCACCGCCCGCTGCAGTAGTCCTCGGGGCGCGTCACGCCCCAGTGCCACGCGCCCCGGCTGCCAGCCCATCAAACCTCCCGCTGCACCCCCCGCGAAATGCCCAGTGCGGCCCCCGCAGACATTGGGAGATTCCCGCAGGGGAGAAGGCTACCGGTGCTCACGCTCGGTGGCAAGTGGCCACCGCCCATTGTGGCCTCAGTCACGGGAACATCGGCCACACAAGAAGACGCCAGTCACTCTGTGTGAGCCGGTCCGGGGAATCTTTCGGCCCGATTGCCGACTGAATCGTGGCAGTCCACCACGGGCGTACGCGGCAGCGATGGGGAGGACCAACCACGACCGACGCCGACAGAACCCGCTAAGCCCGTGAAGCCGATCGCACCAGAAGCATTCTTGCTCCACCTGCCGGCAGACGCGGGAGGACCTGAACGCGGAGCGTGAGAACTCTCCCACGAAACCGTACACTCGCGCCATCGCCGAGGAAATCCGCGTACTGTTCGTGTGCACCGGTAACATCTGCCGCTCGGTCATGGCCGAGGCGTATGTTCGCGCAGCCTGACCTGGGGACTCGCCGGTGGCACGGTGCGCTCGGCCGGGCTCGCGACCGGCGGGCGTCGTCCCTCCCGGCGGGTCGTCGCCGAGATGCGCAAGCGCGGCCTCGACGTGAGCGAGCACCGCAGCCGTCGTCTCGTGCGCCCGACATCGAACGGCCGTCGCTGGTCATCGGCGCGGCCGCGCAACGCACGCCTGGGAAGCGGTGGCGATGGTGCCCGACGCCATCGACCACACGTTCACGTTCAAGGAGCTGGTACGCCTCGGCGACCGCTTCGGGCTGGCGCCGTCCCCGCGAGTCGTTCGACGCGTGGCTCGGCCGCATGCACGAGGGTCGCCGGTCGAGCTTGCCCGTGCCCACGTCGGCGACGACATCGTCGACCCCATCGGGCGGTCCCGCCGGACCTACGCCCGGGTCGCGCCTCGAGATCGAGGACCTGACGCCGGAGGCTCGCCCCGTCGGTCGCCTGCCCGAGCCACTCGGGCGGCCATCCGCCCGCTCTGGTCCTGGCACGCGCCGCCGGGCTCGGCAACCTCCGAGTGGCCCCCCGAGTCGACTGACAGCTCCCGCTCCGGCTCAGAACAGCTCGACGTCGCCGAGGTGCAGCTGCCAGTCGGCGAGCTGCGCGCCCGGCGGCGATCCGTCGAGCACCCGCTGCACGAGGGTCGGCCCCTGGCCGGGGACCGGCACGCACCCGCGGCCGCCGGGATCCGGACCCGCACCAGGTAGTCGGCGCCGCTCGCCGTCAGCGCCGCCCGGCACAGCTTCGCCACCGTGCGGGCGTCACCACCGGGAACGAGCACGTCGACCACCGCCGCCTCGGTGGCCGGACCGCGGCGACGCACCCGGAACACCACCGCACCGTCGCCGAGGGCGGCGCCGGCGCGCAGCACGCGGTAGTGCAGGGGCCCGAACCCGTACCGCCAGCGCGAGGAACTCGGGCGTCCGCCGGGTGGAGCGAGCCCCACCGGGCGCGGCAGGCCGCCGAGCAACGCCGTCGTGCCCGCGTCGTCGGCGAACACCTCGGCGGCGGGCTCCCCTGCGTCGCAGGGCTGCGACCACTTGTCGGCCGCGACCCGGGCACGGCGGAGGCGCGCCAGTTGGCGAAGCCCGCGGGGTCGGGCCTCGATCGGCACCCGGCCGACCTCCGCGCCAACCCATCTTGAGGTACCCGGGCCGGCTGCGCTCGTTCGGCGTGTTGAACACGAATGCCGTGCCCTCCTCGCGCAGCTCGTCGAGCGCGGCGAGGGTGAGCCGGGAGAACACCCCTCGCCCCTGGGCGTCGGGGTGCGTCGCGGTGTCGACGGCGCGCACGGCGGGAACGTCCGGCCGTCACCGTTCGAACTCCCAGCGCATGAACGTGCGGAAGCCGACGATGCGGAGGGTCTCCGGCTCGGCCGCCACCCAGGCCGGCGAGCGGCCGAACGGGCTCTCGAAGTGCTTCCACGTGAAGAACGCCTCGTTGGGCTCGTCCGCCCGCCATCCCATCGTCGTCGCCGAGCAACGCCAGCACCTCGACGGTGTCGTCGTCGGTCGCACGCCGCACGAGCAGGTCGGGCAGTGGATCGGGCACGCGGACACCTGCGTCTCGGGCTCGCCGGACGGGGCCCGGCGGGAGGGCCCACCGGGGACGGTTACCATGCCGCGCTCGCAGCCGAGGGCTCAGCGCGTCATGGTGGAGAGCATGGTATCGACGAGACAAGCGGCCCGCTCGGCTCGCACTCCGGGGCCTCAAGGCCACCGCGGCGGCGGCCGATCGGGTCCGCCCTCCCGGGCGTGGCGTCGTCTTCCTGGCCTACCACTGCGTCGGCGCACGGACCGGCCTCGAGATCGACCTGGAACCCGCCGCCTTCGACGAGCAGATGGCCGCACTCGCCGAGCTGGGCACGGTCGTCGACATCGACGCCGGGCTCGCCGCGCTCGACGGAACCGCGCCCGACGGTCCCGATCCGGTCGTCGTCACCTTCGACGACGGCACCGCCGACTTCGCCGAGCACGCGGCACCCATCCTCGAACGGCACGGCATCCCCGCGACGCTCTACCTCGCCACCGACTTCGTCGAGCGCCAGGTGCCGTACGCCTACGGCGGATCGCCCGCTCACGTGGAGCGCGCTGCGCGACGCGTGCGCCGAGCGGGCTCGTCACCGTCGGTTCGCACACGCACACGCACGCGGTGATGGACGCGCTCGACGGGCCGACCGCCGACGACGAGCTGGGCCGGTCGATCGCGCTCATCGAGGAGCACCTGAGCCGGCCGTGCGAGCACTTCGCCTACCCGAAGGGCGTGGCGGGGACCCCCGACGCCGACGCGGTCGTGCGCCGACGGTTCCGCTCCGCGGCCTCTGGCCGTGGTCGCCACCAACCCCTATCGCGCCACCGATCCCTACCGGCTGGCGCGCTCGCCGATCCAGGTGAGTGACGGACAACGCTGGTTCGAGCACAAGGTGGCCGGCGGCATGGCCTTCGAGGGGACGTTGCGCCAGCTCCTGAACCGTCGCCGCTACGCCGGCCTCACCACCTGAGCGAACCCTGCCTCACCCGGCGAAGAGCGTGAGGCCCTTCCGCCGGGCGACGTCGCGATAGGTGTCGAGCACCGTCCGCACGACGTCGCGCTCGTCGAACTCGGCCCAGGCCTTGGCCCGCCCGGCACGCCCATGCGGCGCGCAGGTCGGCATCGGCGGCGACCGCGCGCAGCGCACGAGCCAACGCGACCGGATCCTTGACCGGCACCAGCATCCCGGTGATGCCGTCGTCGACCACCTGCCGGCAACCGCGGATGTCGGTGGCGATGACGGGCAGGCCCATGGCCGCGGCCTCCATCGCGGCGCGGGGGAACCCTCACGATGCGATGGGAGCACGAACACGTCGAGCGCCGAGTAGAGGCGGTCGACGTCGTCACGCATGCCGAGGAACCGGACCCCGTCGTCGGCCGCCGCCTCCACCAGCTCGGCGGGGAGGCGGTCCGACTTCTCGGGATCGTCGGGGCCGACCACCGCGAGGACGACACCGGGCCCGAGCGACCGCGCCGCCTCGAACAGCTCGGGGTAGCCCTTCTCGGCGACGAGCCTGCCCACCGTGCCGACGACGACGTCGTCGGGTGCGACCCCCAGCTCCGACCGGACCGCGGTCGCGCACCGATCGGCGCCAAGCGGTCACGGATCGAACCGGGTGAGGTCGACGCCGTTGCCGAGCAACCGGGCGCGTCGGCGGCGGCGTGATGTGCCACCGCCGGGTGAGCTCGAGGTCCTCGGGGTTCTGGAACAGCTCGGCGTCGGAGAACCGGGCCGCGACCGCTTCGAGCGCGTACACGACGCAGGCGCTTCGACCAGCCGTCGTCGTCGGCGGCGTAGAGGCCGTGGACGGTGTTGACGACGATGGGCACCCGGGCCAGGCGCCCGACCACGCGGCCGTAGAGCCCGGGTTTGGGGTTGTGGGTGTGCAGCACGTCGACGTGCTCGCGTCGCAGCAACCGCCACAGCTCCCACGCGGCGCGCAGGTCGGCCGACACGTGCATGCCGCGCGTCGACGAGTGGCAGCGCGAGGTGCCGGATGCCGTCGGCCTCCAGTCCGGCGACGTACGGACCCGGCGCGCTGATGCCGACGGCGACACCGCCGAGGTCCTCGATCGCGCGGAGCTGCGGGAACAGCAGGAACCGCAGGCTGCTGTCGACGGTCGTGAGGTGCGCGACCGTGGTCGGCTGCGGTCACCGCCGCGGCACCCGGGCGGCGCCGAACCCGAGGAGCCGCGCCGCCTCGGTGAGGTCCGTGACCTCGAGGTCGACGTCGGCACCGCTGACCACCGTCGGCGTGGAGCGACTCCGGGCCGCCGGACGCGCACCGTCCGCCAGCCGAGGGCGCGCGGGCGCGGCGAAGTCCTTGGCCGGGTTGTCGGCCAGGTACACGTTGTCGGAGCCGCGGGTGCCGACGTGCGCTTCGATCAGCTCGAAGGCGCGCGGGTGCGGCTTGGCGAAGCCGGGACCGAACTCCTCGGTGAACACCACCACCGTCGGCCCAGTCGGCGACGCCGAGCGCCTCGACCTTCGCCCGCTGGCTCGCCAGCGGACCGTCGGTCACCGCGGCCAGCTCCGCCCGACCCTGGAGCCCGTCCACGAGCGCCATCGCGTCGGGGAGCATGGTCGATGCGCGGCCGGTGGTCGCGGTAGCACTCGACCATCGTGGCAACCGTGGCGGGCGCCGGCTCGATCCCGACCCCGCGCAGCACGACGTCGAAGACGTCGCCGCGGCCACCCGCGAGGAAGTGCTCCCAGGCGGCGGCGCCGACTCCCTCCGCCCCGAGCTCGGTCGCGGCCCAGGCCCCCACGGCGTCGAAGCCACTGCGGACGTAGTCGCGCTCGAGGTAGAGCGTGTCGTCGACGTCGAACACGACGCGCGCGGCGGCGGGCGGCGCGGGGCTCACAGCCCGGCGTCGGCGCGGTCGACGAACACCGCGTCGTCGTAGCGGAGCATCACGACGCCGGCCCGCCAGGGCGGCGCGGCGGCTCCGAGCGTGGGAGCCCGATCGCCTCCTCGACCAGCCACCGCGGAAAGATCGCACCGGCCGCGTCGGCCAGGGGGTAGCCACCGCCGAAGCGGGCGTTGACCTCGATCACCGCGAGCGTGCCCGACGCCTCCTCGCGGAAGAGCTGGACGTTGAGCGCACCGAAGGCGGCCGGGAGGCACCGACCGATCTCTCGGGCCAACCCCTCCACGTCGTCGAGCCGGGCGGTCACCGCCTTGCTCACCTCGCCCCCGCGCACCTCGAGGCGGCGGCGCGGCACCGCCTCCACCACCGTTCCGTCGCGGTCGACGTACACGTCGACCGTGTGCTCGTCGCCACGCGCCACCGTCTGCACCACGAAGTCGCCGGCCCGGGTGGCCACGTCGAGCTCGTCGGGTCGTCGACCACCGCCACGCCGATCGACGCGCTGCCCCGGCGCGGCTTCACCACGAGCGGGTACTCCCAGTCGGAGGGCGCCGCGGCGGCGACGACGGCGGGATCGGCCTGTCGGACGGTCGGGAAGCCGTGTTCCGTGAGCCATTCGTGGGTGAGCACCTTGTCGGCGCCGATCGCGACCGTGCCCGGTCCCGACACCGCCACCGTGATCCCGAGCGCCGCGAACTCGTCGCGGTGCGCGGCGAGCACCGGGAGCTCGGTGTCGATGGTCGGCACGACGAGCCGGATCTCGTGCCGGCGGCAGATCTCGAGGACCGCGGGAACGAACTCGTCGCTGGTGCAGCGCGGCACGAGCACCCCGGCGTCGGCGACGTGGAACGCCGACGAGAGGCGCGAGACGTCGGTCGCGACGACCCGCCCGTCCTGCCCGTCCTGCCCGGCGCGCCCGAGCGCCTCCCGGAAGCACTCGAGGAGCGCGACGCGCCGCCCGGCCGACGAGATCAGCACGTTGCAGGTCACGGGGCCGGCTCCTGGTCGGGAGCGGAGGGGTCGACGCCGAACTCGGGCATGGTGGCGTGGTCGCCGTGGGCGATCCCCTGTGGGCGCACCATCTGCTTCACCGTGGCCGCGAGGATCCCCACGTCGAGGCGGAGCGTCCGGTGGTCGACGTACCAGACGTCGAGCGCGAACTTCTCGTCCCACGCGAGATCGTTGCGCCCGTTCACCTGGGCCCACCCCGTGATCCCGGGCCGCACCTCGAGGCGCCGCGCCTGCGTCGGCGTGTACCGGTCGACGTAGCGGACGGGCAGCGGGCGCGGCCCGACGAGGGCCATGTCGCCGCGCAGCACGTTGAAGACCGACGGCAGCTCGTCGACGCTGGTCGACCGCAGCAGCGCACCCACCCGGGTGATCCGGGCGGCGTCGGACTCGGGAATGGTCTCCCCTGCCCGCAGGCCGCGCATGGTGCGGAACTTGAGGAGCTCGAAGGGGCGGCCGTCCTTCCCGGCCCGGCGGTCACGGAACAGCACCGGCCGGCCCATCGTCACGAGCACGGCGACCGCCGCGAGCGCGAGCACGGGGCTCGTGAGCACGAGCATGAGCGCGGCGAGGGTGACGTCGACCAGCCGCCGCGACGCCTCCCGGAGCCCCGTGACCATCGCTCTCATCGACTGGCGACCTCGTTCGAAATCGTGACCCGCCGCCGCGACCCGGATCCCGATCCCGCGTGCGAGCCGCCCATGGTAGAGGCCTCCCCGACCCGCCCCGTCCAGCCGCGCCGCGCGCCTCGGTACGCTGCGTCGGCCGGGCACCCGGTCCGCGAATCACGTCGCCGATGACGGGAGGCGGGCATGCACGCGATCGCGGACGTCGTCGGGGACCCGGCGTTCCTCGCCGCGCTGGCGGTGTCGCTCGCCGGATCGCTGCTGGTGCTGTTCGTGGTCCCGGCCGGCGTGCGCGCCCGAGCGCTCCCCGTGGGCGGCCTGCTGGTGGCCGCGGCCGCAGCCGTCGGCCTCGTCGTCTCCGATGCCCTCGCCGGCGGCACGCGCTGGCTGCTCGCCGGTTCGCTCATCCTGGCGCTGGGGGCGAGCCTCCGCCGGGCACCGCCCGCGGTCGGGGTCGTCGTACTCGCGGCCGGCGCGGTCGGCATCTCGTACGCCGCCGCGGTGGTCGACGGCGCCGGCTGGGTGCGGGTGCTGGTGATCGGCGCCACGACCGCGGGCGCGCTGGGCGCGGCGCGCGTCGACCGGGCGTACTCCCGCTTCGGGCTCGGTCCGTGGCTGTTCGCGGTCACGGCCGCCGGGGTGTTCGTGTGCGTCCCCGACACCGAGCAGGCGATCCCGCTCTTCGCCGCCTCGCTGGGCGTGCTGGTCGCGCTCCGCCCGCCGGCGAGCCTGCGGCTCGGCGACGCGGGCGCCGCGGTCGGGATCGGCCTCGTCCTGTGGACCGCGGCCGTGGGCGGCACCGGGCGGCCGGGTTCGGTCGTCGGCGCGGCCGGCTGCCTGGGCGTGCTCGTCGTCGCGCCGGTGGTCGACGCGCTCCTGTACGACGGGCGCGCCGGACCGTCGGGAACGGAGCACGCGGACCCCGACGGTGCGCGAACGGTCACCGTCGCCGTGACGCACGTCGTGGTGGTGCTCTTCTGCGCCCGCGTCGCCGGGTTCCGCTCGTCGGCGGTGGTGGCGGGGGTGCTGGTCGTACTGGCGCTCGTAGCGGCGGGCGTCGTCCTCGCCGTGGCCTCGCGGCGCCCGCGCTGACCCGCGACGTTCAGCGTCGACCGAACACCAGGATCCAGGCGACCGGCGCCAGGATGAGCGCGCTCACGAGCAGCCCGATGAGCGGGAGCCCGCCGCGGGCGACCGTGATGACCAGCACGGGGATCGCGAGCAGGACGAGCACCACGAGCGCGAGCGCCAACGCCGACACCCGGCGGCGTCCCGTCGTCACCCTCGGCCCTCCGTCCACTCCCACCTCCGACGTTCTGCCCGACGTTTCGCCGCCCGGCCGTCCAGCTTTGCCCAGTTCGGACGCGGAACGGCGGATTTCGGGTGGGCGCACGAGATCACCGCCACAGCTCAGCGAGCACACGCATCCACTCGTCCGCGACCCGCTCGAGCGTGAACCGCTCGCGGCACCACTCACCGGCGTGCGCCCCCAGCTGCTCCCGGTCGGCGAGCGCCCGGTCGATCCCGTGCGCGAGCGCGTCCGGGTCGCCGGGCGGCACGAGCACCCCGGTGCGATCGGGGACCACGATCTCCCCGACGAACCCGACGTCGGACGCGACCACCGGCAGCTCGCAGAGCCCCGCCTCGATGAGCACCGCGGGCATCCCCTCGGTCCGGCTGGGGAGCACGACGACGTCGGCGGCGTGGTACCGCGGCGCGGGATCCTCGGCGCGGCCCAGGAAGCGGACCCTCCCCGGGGCCGCCGCGGCCGCGGCGCGCTCCAAGCGGTCCCGTTCGGGGCCGTCGCCCACGATCACCAGCACGACGTCCGGGTGCGAGGCCACCGCTGCGATCGCGACGTCGACGTTCTTCTCCGGGCTCAGCGCGCCGACGTAGAGCACGACGGTCGCGGTGTCCGGGAGCCCGAGGTCCGCACGCGTGGCGCGGCGCGCCGCGGGCTCGGCGCGAGCGAACCGCGTTCCGTCGACGCCGTTCGGCACGACCCGCACGCGGTCGGGACGCACCCCCAGGGTCGCGGACAGCACGTCGGCCGTACCCGAGGTCAGCGCCACGACCCGCTGCATCCGGGAGAGCAGGAGCCGCGTCCGGAGCCGGCGCGCCCGGGTGTCCGACCACTGGAGCGGGTCGCCGATGTTGCGGTACACCACCGGGCGGCCGAGGCCGAACCCCGCGGCCGCGCAGGCCGGGAGGGTCGTCGAGCCGTGCGCGACGACCACGTCGGCGGTACGCATGCGTCGCCGCAGGGCGGCGAGGGTCGCGACCCCCAGGCGGGTGGTCCCGAGGGTCTCGACCGGGAGGCCGCCCGAGGCCCCGGGGGCGAGGGCCAGCGTGGTGACCCGGACCGAGGGCGGCAGCGCCGCCGCGAGGGACAGCGCGAAGACCTCCGCACCCCGCGGATCGGTGGAAGCGACGACCTGGAGGACCTCCCGGGCGACGGGGTCCGCACCCGTCATCCGGCGAGGGCCCGGGCGTAGAACTCGAGCATGCGGGCGGCGACCGCGTCGATGGTGAAGCGCTGGACGAACCGCAGGTACCCGACCTCGGCGCGTGCCGCCGCCGCTTCCGGCTCGCGCAACGACGCCACGATCGCGTCACCCAGGCGCTCGACCGCGTCCGGCGGCACGAGGACCGCGCACGATTCGTCGACGACCTCGCGGATTTGGGGGATGTCGCTGACCACGACCGGCACCTCGAGCGCCATCGCCTCCATCACCGAGCCCGGGGACCCCTCCCGCCGGGAGGGCAGGACGAAGAGATCGGCCGCCGCCAGCAGGTCGCCGACGTCGGTCCGGGCGCCGAGGAAGCGGACCGTGCCCCCGAGCCCGAGCCGCGCGACGGCCTCGCGCAGCGCGTCCGAGTGGGCGCCTTCCCGCCCCGCGACCACGAGCTCGGCGTCGGGGAGCGCGGCCCGCACGGTGGGCATCGCCTCGACCAGGACGTCGAGTCCCTTCTGGTGCTCCTGCCGCGCGACCGCGAGCACGAGCGGCCGGCCCGGAGGCACCCCGAGGCCGGCCCGCGCCGCGCGGCGCCGCTCGGGGAGCCGGCGCCCGAGGGTGGCCGGGTCCCGGCCCCGCGGCACCACGTCGATGCGGTTGCGCGGGTAGTGCAGGTGGCCGGCCATCTCGGCGGCGATGAACTCGGAGACCGCGTGCATCCGGGCCGTGAGGCGCGCGGTGGCCGCGTCGACGGCCTGCGCGGCGCGCACCTTCCACGCCCGCAGCTCGGGGTCGTCGAGGTGCGAGTCGCCGTAGCCCTCGTTCACCAGGCTCGACACGACCGGCGTCCCCGCGAGTCGAGCGGCCAGCCGGCCGCAGACGTCTGCCTCGTACAGCGTCGTGTGCACGAGGTCGGGCCGGCGGTCACGCACGAGCCTCCGGAGCCCGCGCACCCAGTCGGTCCGGCGCGCCGGGGTCCCGACGAAGGTGACCCGGGCCCCGGAGGCGCGGAGCACTTCCTGGAGTCCGGGGCGGTCGTGCAGGTACACCACCTCGAGCTCGACCCCGGATCCGACGTAGTGCGGGGCCAGCGCGGCCAGCGAGCTCTCGGCACCGCCGGCGACCAGGCTGTCGATCACGTACAGGAGGCGGAGCCCGCGTATGGCGTCGGCACCCATTCCGGTAGCTCCTCGCTCGCGTCCGGTCCGCAGAGATCGACTCGCCCGCCGACGTCGTGGCGGGACCACCGTACTGCCGCCGCGGCCGTCAGGACGGGAGGGTCCCGGAACGGCAATACACTTTCCCGGATGCGGATCCTCGTCACCGGCGGTGCCGGCTACATCGGCTCGCACCTCGTCGACTCGCTCTGCGACGCGGGTCACGAGGTGAGGGTGCTCGACAACCTCACCACCGGACGCGTGGCCAACCTGAACGGCCGGCTCGGAGAGATCCGGTTCGTGAACGGTTCCATCCTCGACGCCCCCCTGGTGGAGCGGGAGGTGGAGAGCGTCGAGATGGTCTTCCACCTCGCCGCCGCGGTCGGGGTCCGGCACATCGTCGACTCCCCCCTCGAGTCCCTGCTGGTGAACACCCGGGGCACCGAGAACGTGCTGAGCTCCTGCTTCAAGCACTGGCGCAAGGTCGTCGTCGCCTCGACGTCCGAGGTCTACGGCAAGACCTCCAAGGTCCCGATGTGCGAGGACGACGACCGGGTCCTCGGCCCCACCACGGTCCACCGCTGGTCGTACTCGACCGCCAAGGCGATCGACGAGCACCTGGCGTTCTCATACGCCGCCCACCAGCTGCCCGTCGTCATCGTGCGCTACTTCAACTCGTACGGGCCGCGCCTCGACGAGCGCGGCTACGGCTCGGTGGTCGCCAACTTCCTGCGGCAGGCGCTGAACGGCGAGCCGCTCACCGTCCACGGCGACGGCCGCCAGAGCCGGTGCTTCACCTACGTCTCCGACACGGTGCGCGGCACCGCGCTCGCCGGATTCACCCCCGAGGCCGAGGGAAAGGTGATCAACCTCGGCAACCCCCACGAGACCACCATCCTCGAGCTCGCCGAGAAGATCCGCGACGCGGTCGGCTCGAGCTCGGGGATCCAGACGACCGCCTACGAGGACTACTACGGGGCCGGCTTCGAAGACACCCGCCGCCGGGTGCCCGACATCACCCGGGCCGGGGAGATCCTCGACTGGCGGCCCGAGATCCAGCTCGACGAGGGGCTCGGACGGACCATCGAGTGGTGGGCGAAGACCAAGAGCTAGCCGTTTCCGCTCCTCAAGGCGGTACGCGCGCCAGCCGAGTACCGGTGGGGAGACCTGGGAGCGGGATGCAGTGAGGAGACACGACCATGGAGACGACTGACGCGCCACGGTGCCGCTCGTGCGGGGCGCCGGGCCTGCGCACGTTCCTCGACCTGGGCACCACGCCCCTCGCCGACGCCCTCGTGGCGCCGGGCCCGACCGACGCGCCCGAACCGCGCTTCCCGCTCGAGGTCGCGTTCTGCCCGTCGTGCACCCTGGTCCAGATCCTCGAAGAGGTGCCGCCGGAGCAGCTGTTCGTCGACAACTACCTGTACTTCTCGTCGTTCTCCGACCACCTGCTCGAGCATTCGCGCCTTCACGCGCTCGACCTCGTCGAACGTCGCTCGCTGTCCGGCGACAGCCTGGTCGTCGAGCTCGCCAGCAACGACGGATACCTGCTGCGCAACTTCGTCGATCAGGGCGTCCCCGTGCTCGGCATCGACCCCGCCCCCGGGCAGGCCGAGGCAGCCGAGCAGGTGGGCGTCCCGACCCTCACCGAGTTCTTCGGCACCGAGCTGGCGCGCAAGTTGGTCGACGAAGGCCGTCGCGCCGATGTGATCATCGCCAACAACGTGATGGCGCACGTGCCCGACCTCAACGGCTTCGTGGAGGGGATGTCGCTGCTGCTCGCCGACGACGGGATCATCACCGTCGAGAACCCGTACGTGCGCGACCTCATCCAGCACGCCGAGTTCGACACGATCTACCACGAGCACTTCTGCTACTTCTCGTGCACCGCGGTCGACGCCCTGGTCCGCCGCCACGGCATGTACCTCAACCACGTCGAGTACTTCCCCGACCTCCACGGCGGGACCCTCCGTTGGTGGATCGGCAAGCACGAGGACGTGAGCGCCGACGCCCAGCGCTACCTCGACGACGAAGCCGCGACCGGCATGCGCGAGTTCGAGCACTACCGCGACTTCGCCGCGCGCGTCGCCCGGATCCAGCAGTCGCTGGTCGGGCTCCTCGAGCAGTTGCGGGCCGACGGCAAGCGGATCGCCGCGTACGGCGCGGCCGCCAAGGGCAGCACGCTCGTGAACAGCTCGGGGATCGGCACCGACCTCGTCGAGTTCGTGGTCGACCGAAACGTGCACAAGCAGGGCCTGTTGATGCCCGGCGTGCACATCCCCATCCGCGCGCCCGAGGCCCTCATCGAGGAGCAACCCGACTACCTGTTGCTCCTCGCGTGGAACTTCAGGGACGAGATCATCGCCCAGCAGGACGAGTACGCCCGCCGCGGCGGGCGGTTCATCGTTCCGGTCCCGGAACCGGTGGTGCTGTGAACGCGTCGGCGGAGCCCCGCCAGCTCGACCCGTCCCTGGTGTGCCCCGCGTGCAGCCATGCCGGGCTCGACGTGTTCTACGAGCAGGCCAGCATCCCGGCCCACAGCACCCTGCTGCTGCCGAGCCGCGAGAGCGCGGTTTCGTACCCGCAGGGCACGCTCCGCCTCGGCTTCTGTCCGAGCTGCGGCTTCATCACGAACACCGCGTTCGACGTCGGGCTGAACGAGTACTCGCGCCTGATCGAGGAGACGCAGGGGTACTCGCCGTACTTCCGCACCTGGTTGCGCGGCCTCGCCGACGAGTTCGTCAACCGATTCGACCTGCACGACAAGGAGATCCTGGAGATCGGTTGCGGCAAGGGCGAGTTCCTGGCCTTCGTGTGCGAGGCCGGCCACAACCGCGGCCTCGGGATCGACCCCTCCTACATCGAGGGTCGGCTCGAGTCACCCGCGCTCGATCGCATGACGTTCCTCAACGAGCTCTACTCGGAGGCCCACGAGCCGCTGGTCGGTGACGCCATCGTGTGCCGCCACACGCTGGAGCACATCGGGCCGGTCGCGGAGTTCGTGCGGACCGTACGGCGGTCGATCGGCGACCGACGCGACGTGGTCGTGTTCTTCGAGCTGCCGGAGACGCTCCGCGTCCTGCGGGAGTGCGCGTTCTGGGACATCTACTACGAGCACTGCTCCTACTTCACCCCGGGTTCGCTGGCCCGGTTGTTCCGGCGAGAGGGGTTCGACGTCGTCGACGTCGAGCTCGACTACGGCGACCAGTACATCGTGTTGTACGCGCACACCGGCGCTGGCGACGGCCCAGTGCTGCCGCTCGAGGACGATCTGGCGGCGACGGGCGCGGCGGTCGACCGGTTCCGGGTCGAGGCGCCGCGCCGGCAGGCCGAGCTCGCCCAGCTCGCCACGGCTGCGCACGCGTCGGGACGGCGCCCGGTCATCTGGGGCGCCGGTTCCAAGGGCGTGTCGTGGCTCACCACGCTCGGCCTCACCGAGGAGATCGAGTACGCCGTCGACGTCGACCCCCACAAGTGGGGGATGTTCATGGCGAGCACGGGCCAGGAGATCGTGGGGCCCGACGCCCTGCGCGACTACCGGCCCGGGGTGGTGTTCGTGATGAACCCGATCTACGTCGACGAGATCCGCGGCGACCTCGCGGCGCGCGGGCTGCAGCCCGAGCTCGTTCCCGTCTGAGCACCCGCCGAACCATGGACCAGCCGCGCATCGGCGTCCTGTCCGTGCCGTGGACCGGTGTGCCCCCCAAGAGCAGCCTGGGGAGCATCGGCAACATCGTCCACGAGATCACGCGGCCGCTCGTCGGCCGCTATCAATTCACGCTGGTCGGCGGCACGTCGCGCTCGCGCGAGCGCGAGGTGCCCGGCCCCGAGTACGTCGCGATCGACGACGCCGTCGACCGCCGCGGGCTCGACCCGCTGGCCCGGGCGACCGCGCTCGCCCGCGGCGATCACCGCGCAGGCGTGCAGCTCGCGTCGTTCCACCGCCGATACGCGTCGGACGCCGCAACCCACCTGGCCGCGGCGCGGTGCGATGTGGTGCTGGTGCTCGAGTACCCGCAGTGGATCCCGGTCCTCCGCCGCGCGCTCCCGGCCGCGAAGATCGTCTACTGGGGCGAGTCGGGGATCTCCGTGCTGACCCACGGCGACGCGTTCGCGACCTACATGGGCAGCGCCGACGGCGCGGTCGCGTGCAGCGAGTACGTACGGGGGTGCATCGAGGAACGCGCGCCCGCCCTCCGTGGTCGTGTGCACGTCGCGTACAACGGCTTCGATCCCGCGCGCTTCCGGCCGGCGGACGACGGGCCCCCGTCCTCCACGATCGTCACCGTCGGGCGCGTGACCCCCGACAAGGGCACGCACGTCCTGGTCGACGCGTTCCGACGGATCGCCGCCGACCGGCCCGAGCTGGAGCTCGTGATCGGCGGGCCGCTCTGGATCACCGAGCCCTCGACCTTCGCCGGGCTCGGTCTGGGACACGAGGACGAGATCGAGCGCCTGGCGCGCCCGAACCTGCCCACGCTCCGCCAGCGCGTGGAGCGCAAGGCCCGTCGCCGACCGGCGGGACCGCTCCCGTTCCGCACCGAGCTCGAACGTCGGAGCGGCCCGTTCGGCGACCGCGTCCACCTGGTGGGTTCCCTGTTGGCCGACGAGCTCCCCGAGCGACTGCGGAGCGCGCTGGTCTTCGTGCAGCCCTCGATGGTCGAGGAGGGGTTCCCGCTCAGCGCGGTCGAGGCGCTCGGCTGCGGCGTGCCGTTGGTCGTCAGCGACCGCGGCGGAAGCCGCGAGATGGTGGAGGACGGCGAGAGCGGCTTCGTGGTGCGGTCGGGCGACGCCGACCGCGCTGGCCGAGGCGCTGCGGCCCATCGTCGGCGATCCCGAGGTGCACGACCGCATGAGCCGACGCGCGCGGCGAGCTCGCGCCGCGCTTCTCGTGGTCGGCCAGCGCCGAGGCGCTCGCCGGTGCGGTCGAGGCGTTCCTCGGCCGGTGAGCCCGGTCGCCGGTCAGCCGGCGGCGTGCGCGTCCGACCAGCGGAGATCGCTGCCCAGCCGGCTCTCGGCGAGCAGCTCCCGCACCCGCATGATGCGCTGGAGCCGCGGACCGGTGAGGTCCTCGAGCGACAGTCCCGCCTCGCGGTACGCGTCGCGGAGCTCCTCGACGCCCAGCGCGACCGTCCAGCGCGGCTCGAACCCGGGGACGGTCTCCGCCAGCAGGTCGCAGTTGACGCGGTAGTTCCGGAGGTCCGGTCCCGCGTTGTCGGCCAGGGTCACCTTGCTCCCGGGCACGAGGTCGCGCACCAGGGCGGCGACGTCGCGGATCTGGTAGTTCTCCTTCGTCGCACCGACGTTGAAGGCGCGGTCGTGCACCACGTCGCGGGGCTGCTGCATCAGGCCGAGGAACGCACGCGCGATGTCCTCGATGTGGACGAGCGGGCGCCACGGCGTGCCGTCGCTCTTGAGGAACACCTCACCGGTGGTGACCGCGTACCCGACGAGGTTGTTCACCACGAGATCGCCGCGGAGCCGGGGCGAGACGCCGAAGGCGGTGGCGTTGCGGAGGTACGTCGGGCTGAAGGAGTCGTCGGCGAGCGCGGCGAGGTCCTGCTCGGCGCGCACCTTCGACCAGCCGTAGGGCGTCACCGGGTTGAAGGAGGCGCTCTCGTCGAGGAAGTCGTCGCCGGCGGCCCCGTACAGGCTGCACGACGACGAGAAGAGGAACCGCTCCACGCCCGCGGCCTTCGCCTGCTCGGCGAGGTGCGTGGTCCCCCGGTGGTTGATGTCGTAGGTGCACTCGGGATCGAGATCGCCGAGCGGATCGTTCGAGATGCCGGCGAGGTGGACGACGGCGTCGAAGCCGTGCGAGGTCGTCGCTGGTGACGTCACGGATGTCGCGGATGCGGTCGTCGAGCTGCGGTGGTGCTCCGAGGTCGCACCCGTCGAAGAGCCCGCTGTCGAGCCCGACCACGTCGTGGCCGGCTTCCGGAAGAGCGGCACCAGGCGGGTACCGATGTACCCGCGGTCGCCGGTGACGAGGACGCGCATGATCAGCTCCACACCTTCCACGGCGGTTCGCCGGAGTCCCACAGCCGCTCGAGCAGCTTCTTGTCGCGCAACGTGTCCATGCACTGCCAGAACCCGGAGTACTGGTAGGCCATCAACTGGCCGTCCTTCGCCAGCCCCTCGAGCGGTTCCAGCTCGAACTGCGTCTCGTCGCCCTCGATGTAGTCGAAGATCTCGGGCTCGAGCACGAAGAACGCGCCGTTGATCCAGCCCTCGCCCGTCTGCGGCTTCTCCGAGAACTCGACGACCCGGGATCCGTCGAGCTCCATGTGCCCGAAGCGGGCCGGCGGCCGGACCGCGGTCATCGTCGCCAGCTTGCCGTGCGAGCGGTGGAACGCGAGCAGCTCGTCGAGATCGAGGTCGGAGACCCCGTCACCCCACGTCAGCATGAACGTGCCGTCGTCGAAGTACGGAGCGAGGCGCTTGATACGCCCACCGGTCGCCGTGGAGAAGCCGGTGTCGATCAGGTCGACGGTCCAGTCCTCGCGCTCTCCCTCGTGGAGCTCGCACGGCACCGTCGGCGAGCTTGACCGTGAGGTTCGTGGCGATCGAGCAGTACTCCACCATGTACCGCTTGATCACTTCGCCCTTGTACCCGAGCGCGACGACGAACTGGTTGTGGCCGTAGTGCGCGTAGCACCGCATGATGTGCCAGAGGATCGGCTTGCCACCGATCTCGACCATGGGCTTGGGTAGCACCTCGGTCTCCTCGGCCAGGCGTGTGCCGAGACCGCCCGCGAGAATTCCAACCTTCACCGCACACCTCGCCTCTCGTGCCCCGGCGGTCGAGACCGCCGGCTCCCGACCCGGACGAACCGTCCGAAGAAGTGGGCACGATACCACGCTTCGCGGCCATTTCTCGAAGAAACCGCGCGCAGCGTGGTTCCCGTTCAGGTCGGCCGTCCGGGCGCCGACGACTAGGGGAGACACCACATTGCCACCTCGTGCGAATACCATTTCTCTCCCTGACGCACCGTAGACCGCTCCGGAGCATCCCGTGAAGGAACGTCGCTCGAAGCTCGACATGCTCTCCCGGTCGTTGAACCGCGTCGCGCTCGTCCTCCTCGTCGCCTTCATCGTCTCGGGCATCGGCGCCATCGACTACGTCGCCAACGAGTTCACCGACGCCAGCCTGTGGCGCTACGTCACCGCGATCTCCGACTCCGCCGGGGCGTTCCTGGTCGCCGCGGTGATGGCCTGGGTGGGCAGCGCGATCATCCACGCGCTCGCCCGGGTGCGTACGAGCCTGCTCGAGGCGATGATCGCGAGCCGACGCGAACCGGACAAGGAGTACGAGCCGCCCGTCGGCTGGTAGCTACCGCGGCGCCGAGGCCGGCGACCACCGCGTGCGGTGGAAGCGCTCGGTCGGGGCGAGCAGGGCGTCGAGGAACGCACCGCCCCCGACGTCACCGAGCGTCGCCCACCGCGGGTCGGGGAGATACCGGGTCGTCTGGGACCGGTACTCCGCCAGCGCGGCGCGCTTGTCGTCGAGCACGCCCGACACGTCGAGGCAGGTCGAGAACTCGCGGTAGAGGCGGGTCCCGCAACCGACCGCGCGGGTCGTCTTCAGGATCCGGCGCCCCTCGGGCAGGCGGCGCAATGGCGGTGGCGCGCTCCACCGGCTGAACGGGAGCGGCACCTTCGGCCAGTGGTACCAGCACCACACGGCGTACTCGCTCAGGTCGACCGGGCGCCCGTGCTCCTCCAGTGCCTGCCGCGTCACCCGATTCGCCTCGTGGTGGTCCCGTTGCGGTTCGAGCGCCGACGGCGTGAACACCTCCTCGGGCGACGTGCGAGCGAGGAGCGTCCGGAGGCCGGCGACGGCGGCCTCGCGGTGATCGGCGAGGCGACCCTCGGGCAGGTCGAGGAAGGAGACGCCGGCTTCGGCGACGCCGAGTCGCGCGGCGGCTGCGACCGCCTCGGCACGCCGGATCTCGCCGAGGCGGGCGCCGTCGATGAGTGCTCCGTGCGACGTCGATCCATCCATGAGGAACACGATCGACACCTCGGCCCCCGCTCGGCGCTTCGACGCGATGGCGCCGCCGCACCCCAGCGTCTCGTCGTCCTGGTGGGGCGAGATGACGAGCGTCGACTGCGACAGGTCGGCGGCGGGGTACGCCGTCGCGCGCCGGTCGCCCGCGTCGCGGAGGAGCTTGTTCACGGCGCGGCGCAGCACGGGCCTCCCGTCGAGGTCAGAGGTACAGGACGTGCCAGCGCAAGCTGCCGACGAGCCGTCCGATCCGGTACGGGAACCGCTCGGCCACCACGGTGCGGTACCGGCGGCTGACCGCGGCCGCCGGGAGCAGTCCCAGGTTGCGAACCCAGTCCTTCCCGACCCGTCGCCAGGAGTCCCGGGGCATGCCGCGGTCGCGGAAGTCGTGGTAGAGGTGCACCTCGTCCTTGGCGTACGCGTACCGGCGCTGCACCCTCCCCCACGGTCGGGAACGGAGCCGGTACTCGATCTGGGCGTCGGGTGCGTACCCGACGTCGATGCCCTCGATCTGGGCCCGCCAGAAGAACTCGATGTCGTCCGACACGTCGAAGTTCTCGGAGAAGCCACCCAGGCGCTCGAACGTCTCGCGCCGCACCAACGCGTTGCAGGTCGATCCCGACGGGAGGAACCCCAACTTGCGGGCCAGGTGCTGGGGGATGCGCGTCCAGTAGTCGGGCAGCGGGACACCCGGGTTGAGCGTCTGGTAGTCGAGCGCCCCGGCGACGATCTCGTGGTGCTCCGCCGCCTCGACCAGCGCCGCCAGCCAGTGCGGCTTGACGATGTCGTCCTGGTCGCAGAACACGAGGTACCGTCCGTTCGCCGCGGCCGCGCCGACGTTGCGGGCGTGCGCTCCCCCCGCCGATCGCTGGCATCCACGACCGTGAGCGCGAGCAGCGTGGCGAAGTGGGCGAGCACGGCCATGGTGAGCGTGTCGTTCGAGCCGTTGTCGGCGACGATCACCTCCCACGTGCCGGCGAACTGCTGGCCGAGGAGCGCGTTGAGCTGCGCCGAGAGCAACGCCGCACCGTTCAGCACGGGAATGACGATCGAGACCAGAACGTTCACCTGCACCCCCAGGGCCGCACGACCCAGAGCCCCGCCCAGGCTGAGCGTTGTGGGTCATAGTAGCTTGATCCGGCCGGCCGATTCGCGCGGAGCGCGGTCAGCACGGGCCGCGTGTCCGGGCGACGATCCACACCTGCCTTCCTGTCGGACCCCACACACCTTCTCGGCTCACGACATGGCCGCCGTGATTCGTCGTGCGGTCGGCGCGCACACTCACGCAGAACGTTCCCCGCAGGTTCCCGAATCGTTTCGTGACCGTGGGCACGTCGTGGTAGTACCCGACCCATTCGAAGCCACCATTGACCCGTTGCGGCTTCCCGGCAACCGCTCCCGTCGCTCGCTCCGACACCTCCCACTTCGTGCCGTCGAACGAGGCGGCGTTCGCCGCATAGATCGCGCCGAAGAGCCCGACGGCGACGAGCGCGCCCACGCTCATCGCCCGCGAGCTCCTCGAGCTCCTCGACTCGCCGCCGACGGCGTACAGCACGAGGATGGCGACGAGGGGTATCAACGGAAGCAGATAGCGATCGAAGACCGGGAATTTCACCGTCGCGGGGAGGGCACTCAACAGGGCGTAGCCCAGTGCAGCAAGCGCCACCATCGTCCCGGCTCCCCATCGGCTCGACCCGGCTCGACGGACCCAGGAACGATCGATCCACTCCACGGTCTTCACCAACGCCGCGAGCAGGGCCACCACGATCGAGAGGATCCCCACGACCGCAGCCGCCGCGAGAATCGCCCTCGGCAGGAGATCGGGCCGGGTTCCCGGAAGCGTGTCGGTTCCGAACGTTCCCTGCGGCAGCACGTAGTTCCCGGGCCCGAGAAACTGTCCCGAGTGGCGCTGCCGGATCATCTCGATGACGAGCGCGGCGGTCGTGGCGGATGCGATCGCCACCGTCGCCCACGCGGCTCGTCCCCATGCCGCGCGAGCGATGCGCAGGGGACCGGCGAGGAGGACCACCGGGAAGATCACGAACCCGAGCAGGATCGCCGACTGCGCGGCGGCGTCCAGCGCCTGCTCGAGCGACGACGCGCTCGGACGCTCCGGGGTGAGCGGGGTGAAGCCCCCGAGGCCACGGTGCCAGGCGACGAACACCGCGACGAGCGCCACGAACCCGGCGAAGATCAGGAGCGCGCTGCGGGCCCCCCGCGCCGATCGCCGCGACGCCGAGATCGCCACGATCGCCACCGCGAGCGGTGGCACGATCGCGTATTCGCGAACCGTGAATGCCCAAAATCCGAGGAACAGGGAACCACAGAGCAGTGGGAGATCCACCCCATCGCGTCGCAACGCGCGACCGCCGAGGGCAAGGCAGGCCATCCCGAGTGCGAAGGCGGGCACATCGGTCATGAAGCTGACGCTCAGGCTCGCCCAGAACGGTCCGACTGCTACCACCAGCGCGACGAAGAGCGCTCGACGTGGAGACACGAGTCGCTTCGCGAGGTCGAAGACGGCGAAGAGTCCGACGACACCAACGGCCGCGACCTCCAGTTGGAGCGCCTCGATTCGGTGTCCGAAGACCCACACGAACGGCGACGACAACGCCAGTTGACCTACCAGATTCATCGAGGCCCAACCCTCGCCGCTCACCTTGCCCGTGTCGGCGAGCCTGAATGCGCTCAGGAGATAGGCCCAATCGTCGCCCCGGGGGATGCCCAGCGCACCAAAATGCCAAGCGAGCGCTACTGGGAAAACACCCCCGATTGCGACGAGGATTATGACGACACTAAGGTTTCGGAGTGGTTTCGTCGGAGATGCAGTCATCATCGTGGGCCGCCCTCTCTCTGACCACGAGGAAACGGAACCGTAGGCGGTTTGCCTGCCCGACGTCGGGTCGCCTTGGTCCTGGTGGTGTGTCTCCCGTCGACCCGTCGGTCGGCGACAGGAGCGGAACCCCGCATTGAGCCTCGCATGTGCGGCTTGCGGTGCGCCGAAAACCCGCCTCGACGTACGGATTCCCGGCTTCGTCGACGGTCCCGAGTTCGAGCTGTACGAATGCGCTGGATGCGCGTCGGTCAGTGCCGAACCATTCGAGATCCCCGCCGGCCTTTACGAGGCCATTTATCGTCACGCGCGGCAGGTCGCAGGATACGAACGGTACGCCGATTATGCGGATTCAGTGCGCAAGGTCGCGGTCCCGCTCGACTATCTGGCCGCACAGGAGCCGATGTATTGGGCCGTGAAGCGGACGCTCGAGTCGAACGAGCTGGCCCGAGACTGGCGCATCCTGGAGGTCGGCTCGGGGCTCGGGTATCTCACGTACGCGTTGCGAGAAGCCGGGTACGACGCGCAGGGAATCGACATCTCCGCACCTGCAGTTGCCGCGGCGACACGGCGGTTCGGTGACGGCTTCGTGCAGGGCGATGCACTGCACCCGGACACCTTCGCAGCTGATTTCGACCTCGTCATCGCGCTCGAGACGATCGAACACGTCCCGGACCCTCTCAGCTTCATTCGCGGGCTCGGTCCGCTGATCCGCCAAGACGGCGCGCTCTTGGTCACGACTCCGAACCGCTCCGTCTATGACCCGGAGGTGAAGTGGTGCACTGACCTCCCACCTGTGCACCTGCACTGGCTCACAGAAGCCGCAGTCGATCGGATGGCGGCACGACTGGGTCTCGACGCCGAGCTGGTCGATTTCACGGACTTCCACGACGAACACCCGCTGGCGCTCTGGCACCCAGGACGGAAGTTCTTCCAACCCCGGCTCGACCGCGACCTCAACCCGATTCCGAATGCCGACGCCGACGATCTGACGGCGTGGTCGAGAGCGCAGAAGTCGCTCGAGTACCGGCTCCGAAGGCGCCGGAAGAACCGGAGCTCCGAACCTGCCGAATGGCTTCGGGGTCCACGGTCCATGACGCTGGCCGCGAAGCTCTCGCGGGCATAGCGACCGCCGCCACGAAGGTCGCGTCAGCGCCCGGCGGCCTCCAGCAGCCCGACCGCCACCCGGTCGACGTCGGCGTCGGTCATGGCCGAGCCGCTCGGCAGGCAGACCCCGGTGCGGAAGATGGTCTCGGCGACCGCACCACCCCGGACGGCGGAGTCCCGGAACAACGGTTGGCAGTGCATGGGCTTCCAGGCCGGGCGAGCCTCGATGTCGAGCGTGTCGAGGTGGGCGCAGATCTCGCGCGAGGTGGCGCCGAAGGCCTCGGCGTCGACGGTGGCCACGGTGAGCCAGTTGGTGGGACGGCCACGGGGATCGTCGGGCATGAACCCGATCCCGGGTGTCGACCCCAGCAGGTCGCGGTAGCGGCGGTTGATCTCCCGCCGCCGCTCGATGCGGGCCGGGAGGCCCCGGAGCTGGGCCCGCCCCAGGGCGGCGAGCAGGTTGCTGATCCGGTAGTTGTACCCGGTCTCGCTGTGCTCGTAGTGGAGCGCGTCGTCGCGCGCCTGGCTGCCCAGGAAGCGCGCCCGGCGGGTGAGCTCGGGGTCGTGCGCCACCAGCATGCCGCCGCCACTCGTGGTCATGATCTTGTTCCCGTTGAACGAGAACACTCCCAGCCGGCCGAACGACCCGGCCGCACGGTCGCGGTAGGTCGCGCCCATCGCCTCGGCCGCGTCCTCGATCACCGGCACCTCGAAGCGCGCGCAGGAGTCGAGCACGGCGTCGTAGTCGGCGCACTGGCCGTAGAGGTCGACCGTCAGCACGGCGGCGGGGAGGCGGCCCGACCGCGCCCGCTCTTGCAGCTCCTCCTCGAGGAGCTCGGGATCGAGATTCCACGTCGACGGCTCGCTGTCGACGAACACGGGACGGGCGCCCACGTACGCGACCGCGTTGGCGGTGGCGACGAAGGTGAGCGTCGGCACGATGACGTCGTCGCCGGGACCGATTCCCGTCAGCAGGAGCGCGAGGTGCAGCGCGGCCGTGCCGCTGGAGAGCGCCGCCGCCGACGGCATGCCCGTGAAGGCTGCGAACTCCTCCTCGAACGCGTCTACGTGGGGACCGAGCGGTGCGATCCAGTTCGAATCGAACGCATCGAGGAGGGAGGGCGCGTTCGTCGTCGCCGACGTCCGGAGGGGACAAGAAGAGCCTGGGCACCTCAGCACGGTACCAACCGGTGCTGATCGGACTCGCTGCGTCCGGCCTACTAAATTTCTCCCGCCATGGCGCGCGGGCAGTCGCGAGCCGCCCCGACGGAGGATTCCTTGCCCGACCGCACACCGGAGCCTGCGGAGGGCGAGCACGAGGGCTACACGCTCCCGGACCAGTACGCGCCGGCTCGCTCGCCTGACGTCGACGACCTCGACCTGTACGACGACGGCACGCCTGCGGTGCAGGTGCGAGAGCGCGAAGCGATCGAGACCTCGCTCCCGGTCGAGGAGTCACCGAGCACCGCGAGGGCAACCGTCGCCGCCGAGACAGGTGCGACGCTCTCGCGGCGCGAGATCCGAGAGCAGCGCGAGCGCGAGCAGGCGGCGTCGAAGTCGTCGAGGAAGGGCACGGCGACGAAGACCCCGCGTTCCCGGCGATCGAAGTGGATCCGGCGGGGCGTCGCCATCGCGGTCGTCATCCTGCTGATCCCGGTGGCGGTCTCGTACGTCGACTACCTGCAACGCCCGGGCAGCGACACGCTTTCGGTGAAGACCGTCGAGTGGATCCGCGACAACGGCGGCAACGGCATCGTGAACACGATCGAACGCTGGTGGTACACGAACAACCCCCCGCCGACCGGCGGCAAGCCGAGCGCGATCAAGGTGCAGGACACCGTCACCGAGACCACGGAGAAGAAGAGCACCACGCCCACCTACCCCCAGATCCAGCGGCTCCCGCCGCCCACCGCCCGCGTTGCCACGCCCGCCCCCGAGGTGGAGCCGAACGAGGGCGTGTGGCAACCGACCGGGCGGCTGGTGCTGGGCCAGCCCGCCGTCTACACGACCTACGTGCGGCCGGACGCGGTGCACACCTCGTACTACACGGGCATCATGTGGCTCGACACCAAATTGCTGCGGGCCAACTACATCGTCGGCACCGAGGAGCCCGGCGGGGGGCCGAACCCATGGGGTTCGCAGATCCCCGAGGCGGAACGCGGCAACACCCTGGCTGCGTTCAACTCCGGGTTCAAGATGGACTCCGCGAACGGCGGCGCCTACCTCGACGGCCAGGAGATCGTGCCGCTGCGCGACGGATCGGCGTCCTTCGTCATCAAGCAGGACGGAAGCTCGAGCGTGGGCGTGTGGGGCCGGGACTTCGCCATGGCTCCCGACGTCAAGGCCGTGCGCCAGAACCTCGTGCTCATCGTCGACAACGGGCAGCTCAACCCCGAGCTGCGCGAGGACGACACCACCGCGTTCGGCGCAACGCTCGGCAACAACGTGTACGTGTGGCGGTCGGGGGTCGGCGTGACGGCCGACGGCGCGCTGGTGTACGCCGGCGGACCCGCGATGTCGATCATCGCCCTGGCCCGCACGCTCCAGGCCGCGGGTGCGGTGCGGGCCATGGAGATGGACATCAACACCGACTGGGTGAGCGTGTTCACGTACGTGCCGGAGGATCCCACCGCGTTCGACTCACCGATCATCGGCATCAAGCTTCTCGACAACATGTCGCACGACGGGAGCCAGTACCTCCAGCAGAACTCCCGCGATTTCTTCGCGTTCACCGGCGACGCCAAGCCCGTGGCCCCCGTCCCGACCACCACCACGACCAAGAAGAAGTAGCCGTAGCCACCGCCCCCCACCCGGTTTTGGCGTCACTCGGACATGCCAGGGCATGGCTGATTGACGCCAAAGTCAGGAGCGTTGAGCGAGACTGGCGCGAATCGCACGGCACAGGTCGCGTCCTCCGCTACGAAGGTCGACAGCCGTCGCGGTGATCACGATCCAGTGGGCCGCGATCATGCGATTGCGCCGTGCGCTGTCGCGGACGAGCGGGATCCGGCCGATGTGGTGCTGGTAGCTCTCGTACTCGATCGCGATCTTGGCGTCCGGGTAGGCAGCGTCGCATCGTGCGACGAACCCGCCGTCATCGATCACGACGTGTTGGAGTACCGGTGCCGGAAGCCCCTGTCGCTTGATCACGGCAAGGAGGAGCGTCTCCATCTCGCTCTCGGTCGGCGCACGACCTCCCCGTTCGTCGAGGATGGAACGTAGGATTCCTGCGCCGTTGCGTCCTGATCGCCCGAGTCGGTCGAGGAGCCTGCTCAGATCGGTCAGAGACACGAGGCCACGCCGCAGCGCGTTGTCGACGGCCATCTCGACCGTCAGCGGACTGCACCCGGACCCGAGATCGAGCAGCGTCCTTGCTGCGGAGGTGACGGGAATTCCGTCGACGACCGCCGCGGGCCCATCGAGAGCCTTGGTCTCGTGGACCACGATGCCGGCGTGCTGCGCGCGTCGCCATCGCCGGCAGGTGATCTCGATCGGCAACCGCTCCTTGCCCGGCAACGCCCACAGCGTTGCCGCGGTCCGATGCGACGCCCTCGCGCCGGCACCCCCGGCCCAGCAGGCGGCGAGCACCGTCCCCCGCCAGGACTCGGGCGCACCGGCGAGGCGATAGATCCCGGAGAACACGGGAACCCATTCCCCCGTCCCCACTCGGTACTCCCGAGCCGACCGTGTCAGTCGTGCACCCTCGAGCTGACCGAGATGGAACACCCCGTGCTGTTCGAACGACAGCTCGCGGGTGAGCTCATCGACAGGGGCGGGCACGCGAGAGACGACGAGCGAATCGCTCCCGCGCCACGTACCCATCCCGGGCTCGGTTCTGGCGTCGAATGAACATGCCCTGCCATGTTCGAGTGACGCCAAAACCCCGGGCTACCTCGGGTCGAGCTCCAGGCTGCAGGAGTTCATGCAGTAGCGCTGGCCGGTCGGGCCGGGGCCGTCGGGGAACACGTGGCCGAGATGGCCGCCGCAATGCCTGCAGACGACCTCCTCGCGCACCATCCCGTGGCTGCGGTCGACGATGACCTCGACCGCGTCGGCCACCATCGGCGCGGTGAAGCTGGGCCAGCCGGTGCCCGACTCGAACTTGGTCGACGCGTCGAACAGCTCGGCGCCGCACCCGGCGCAGCGGTAGATCCCGTCGTCGTGACAGTCCCAGTACTTGCCGGTGAAGGCCCGCTCGGTGCCGGCCTGGCGCAGCACCTGGTACTGCTCCGGGCTCAACTCCGCCCGCCACTCCTCGTCGGTCTTCTGAATGCGATCCGTCATGTCTGCTCCTCGGGCAGGTACACCCAGCACTCGATCTCCACCAGGGCGGCCGCGGGCAGGGCCGCGACCCCGATGGTGGTGCGCGCGGGCCGGTGGGCCCCGATCGCGCCCTCGTACAACGCATTCACCACCGCGAAGTTCCCGAGATCGGTGAGGAAGATCGTGGTGCGGGCGACGTCGCCCCAGCCGGCGCCGATGTCGCCGAGCACGGCGCCGATGTTCGCCAGGACCTGGGCCGTCTGACCCTCGATCCCGCCCGCGGCGAGCTTCCCGTCGGCGGCGATCCCGACCTGGCCCGCCAGCACCACGAAGTCGCCCGCCCGCACCGCTGGTGAGTACGGTCCCGCTACCGGCGGGGCGCTCGGGGTGGGCAGCGGCTCGACGCTCATGCAGGGTCGACGGTCGGGTTGTGCCAGTGGTCGGGGTCCTGGATGAGATCGTCCGCCTGCGGCGGCCCCCAGGTGTGGACCGGATACGGGTGCGCGGGCCCGTGGTCGGTGAGCACGTTGTCGACGACCCGCCACGACGCCTCGACGCCGTCTTCCCGAGCGAACAGCAACGTCTCACCGTCGAGGGCGTCGCCGAGCAGCCGCTCGTACGCCGACGCCTCCCCGGGGTGGTCGTTGCACAGGTAGAGCTCGACGTTGTCGCCCGTGAAGCCGTCGCCCGCGGCCTTCACCCGGACCCCGGCCGCGATCGAGATGCGGGGGTTGAGCTGGAAGCGGAAGTAGTTGGTGTCGTGCGGCATCCGCTCGTACTCCGCGAACACTGCCGCCGGCGGACGGTGCAGCTCGACCCGCACCTCGGTGCACGTGACCGGCAGGTTCTTGCCGGCGCGGATGTAGAACGGCACGCCCGCCCACCGCCACGAGTCGATGTGCACGCGCACCGCGGCGAACGTCTCGACGTCGGAGTCGGGGGCGACGCCGTCCTCGTCGCGGTACCCCTCGAACTGGCCGCGCACGAGGTCGTCGGGCTTGAGCGTCTCCATCGCCGCGAAGATGCGCTCCTTGCCGTCGCGCAGCTCCTCGACGCCGGGACCGACCGGCGGCTCCATGGCCAACAGCCCGACCGTCTGGAAGAGGTGGTTCTCGATGACGTCGCGCAGCGCGCCGACCTCCTCGTAGAACTTGCCCCGACCCTGCACGCCGAAGTCCTCCGCCATGGTGATCTGCACCTGGCGCACGTAGTTGCGGTTCCAGATCGGCTCGAGGAACGAGTTGGCGAACCGGAAGTAGATGATGTTCTGGATCGCCTCCTTGCCGAGGTAGTGGTCGATGCGGAAGATGTCCCGCTCCGGGAACACCGAGTGCAGGACCTGGTTGAGCTCCTCCGCCGACGCGAGGTCGCGACCGAACGGCTTCTCGATGATGACGCGCGCGTTGTCGGCACAGCCCGACGACCCGAGCCCCTCCACGACCGTCTCGAACATGCTCGGCGGGATCGCGAGGTAGTGCGCGGGGCGCTTGCAGTCACCGAGGTCCTTCTTGAGCTCCTTGAAGGTCGACGCGTCGTTGTAGTTGCCGTCGACGTAGGACATGAGGTCGGTGAGCTTGGTGAACGCGTCCTCGTCGTCGACGCCGCCGCCGTACTCGGTGATGCTGTCGCGGGCCCGGTTCTTCAGGTCGTCGACCGTCCACTGCGACGACGCCACGCCGATGACGGGCACGTGCAGCTGGCCCTTCTTCACCATCGCGTAGAGCGCGGGGAAGATCTTCTTGCGGGCGAGGTCGCCCGACATCCCGAAGAAGACGAGCGCGTCGGACGGGTCGGTGATGGGCACTACTTGGTCTCCCCGATGGTCTGATCGAGCTTCTCGTCGTGGCCGCCGAACTCCTTCCGCATCGCGGAGAGGAGCCGGTCCGCGAAGTCGGCGCCGTCACGCGACGTGAACCGGGCGTAGAGCGCGGAGCTGAGCACGTCGGCGGGGACCCCTTCGTCGACCGCGGCGTGGATCGTCCACCGACCCTCGCCGCTGTCGGACACCCGGCCCTCGAAGTCGGAGAGGTCGTGGTTCTGCGACAGCGCGTGGGCGGTGAGGTCGAGCAGCCAACTGGCGACCACGCTGCCCCGCCGCCACACCTCGGCGACGGCGGGGATGTCGAGGTCGTACTGGTAGTACTGCGCGTCGCTGAGCGGCGCGGTCTCGGCGTCGGCCTGGCGTTCGCCCTTCCCGACGTCGGCGTTGTGCAGGATGTTCAGGCCCTCGGCGTACGAGGCCATGATCCCGTACTCGATCCCGTTGTGGACCATCTTCACGAAGTGGCCGGCGCCGTTGGGCCCGCAGTGCAGGTAGCCGTTCTCGGCCGTCGACGGGTCGCCCGTGAGCCCGGGCGTGCGGGACGCCGAGTCCACGCCCGGGGCGATGGTCTTGAAGATCGGGTCGAGATGGGTGACCACGTCGTCCTCGCCGCCGATCATGAGGCAGAAGCCGCGCTCGAGCCCGAACACGCCGCCACTGGTGCCCACGTCGACGTAGTGGATGCCCTTCGGCTTCAGGCGGGCGGCGCGGTCGATGTCGTCGCGGTAGTAGGAGTTGCCGCCGTCGATGATGATGTCACCCGGCTCGAGGTGCTCGACCAGCTTCGCGATGGTGTCGTCGACGAACGCGGCGGGGACCATGATCCAGGCGGCCCGCGGCTTCTCGAGCTTGGCGACGAACTCCTCGACCGTGAACGCGCCGGTGGCACCCTCTCCCGCGAGCTGCTCGATGGGCTCCTTGCTGACGTCGTAGGCCACGCATGTGTGGCCGTCGCGCATGAGTCGGCGCACGAGGTTGGCTCCCATGCGGCCGAGGCCGATCATCCCGAGTTGCATCCCTGCTCCTTGTCGTCGGTTGCCAGCTTGCCAGGCGCCGGAGCGGTCACGCGCCGGGCGGGCGGACCAGGAGCGTGAAGCGCGCCACCGGGAGGAAGCCCATCTTCACGAAGCCCGGGCGCGAGTCGTCGCTGGTGAACGCGACCCGCGGGCTGGTCGGGCGCCTGGTTCACCCGCGCCCACACCAGCGCCGACCACACGCCCCGGCGCCGGCCGGCGTCGAGGGTGGCGGCGAAGCAGAGGTTGACGACGCCGTGGGCGTCGAGCGCGGCCGCGCCGGAGACGGGCTCACCGCCGACCAGGCCGAGGCGCAGCGCGACCGGCGAGTCGAGGAGCGCGTCCGGGAAGAGCGTCCCGGGGTCGGCGTCCTTGGCCTCGTCGATCGGGTAGCCGTCGATCGCGACCCGTTCGAGCAGGCGGAGGTCGTCGGCGGTCGTGATGTCGCGCACCACGACGCCCTCGCGCGGAGTCGCCGTGACCGGTCCGGGGCCACGCACGACGAACATCGGGTGGCCGGCCAGCTGCAGTCCACGCGCCGAGAGGTCGGGCAGCGGCCACACCGAGAGGAGCAGCGCGGCGCGGTCACGGGCATCGGCGTAGAAGTCGGTGATGCGACCGAGGACGGGGTCGTCGGCGATCGTCACCGGACGCAACAGCACGGCCATGTTGTTGTACGGGACGGGACCGCCGCTGTCGACCATCACCACGTCGTCGTCGGACGCGTGCCGGGCGGCGGGACCCGAGGCCATCGCCCGCACCACGTCGGCCTGGTTGAACACGAAGCGCCGGAGCACCGAGTCGTCGACCGGCTCGCGCGCGCCCCACCCCGTCGCGAGCTCGGCACGCGGATCTTCGCTCATCGTGCTAGCTCCGGAGTCGGCGGTATCTGCGGATCAGCGCGTTGGTGCTGCTGTCGTGCCCGAGCTCGGGCTCGGGGCCGCTGAGCTCGGGGATGATCGCGGTGGCCAGCTGCTTGCCCAGCTCGACGCCCCACTGGTCGAACGAGTTGATGTTCCAGATGGTGCCCTGGGTGAACACCTTGTGCTCGTAGGTCGCGACCAGCTGGCCGAGCGTGTAGGGCGTGAGGCGCGCCACGAGGATGGTGTTGGTCGGGTGGTTGCCGGCGAAGTTGCGGTACGGCTCGCCCTCCGGGGCCGCCCTCCCGAACGCGAGTGCCTCGGTCTGCGCGAGCAGGTTGGCGGTGAGCAGGTTCTGGTGCTCGCCGACCTCGTGGTTGGCGTGCACGAACCCGATGAAGTCGGCAGGGACGAGCTTCGTTCCCTGGTGGATCAGTTGGTAGAACGCGTGCTGGCCGTTGGTGCCGGGCTGGCCCCACACGATCGGCCCGGTCTGCATCGTGACCGGTTGGCCCTCGAGGTCGACCGACTTGCCGTCGCTCTCCATGTCGAGCTGCTGGAGGTAGGCGGGGAACCGGTCGAGGTACTGGCTGTACGGCAGGATCGCCTGGGTCTCGGCGCCGAAGAAGTCGTCGTACCAGATCCCGATGAGGCCGAGCAGCGCCGGAAGGTTCTGCTCCACCGGCGCGGTGCGGAAGTGCTCGTCGATCGAACGGAAGCCGGCGAGCATCTCGGTGAACTGCTCGGGCCCGATCGCGATCATGAGCGAGAGGCCGATGGCGGAGTCGTACGAGTAGCGCCCGCCCACCCAGTCCCAGAACTCGAACATGTTCGCGGTGTCGATGCCGAACTTGGCGACCTCGGTCGCGTTGGTGGACACCGCGACGAAGTGCTTCGCCACCGACGACTCGTCGCCCCCCAACCCGGCCACGCTCCACTCGCGCGCGCTGCGGGCGTTGGTGAGCGTCTCGAGCGTCGTGAACGTCTTCGACGAGATCACGAACAGGGTCTCGGCGGGGTCGAGGTCCTGGGTCGCCTCCCAGAAGTCGGTGCCGTCGACGTTGCTGACGAACCGGAACTGCATGTCGCGCTGGGAGAAGTCCTTGAGCGCGTCGGCCGCCATGTGCGGTCCGAGGTCGGAGCCGCCGATGCCGATGTTGACGACGGTGCGGACGCGCCGGCCGGTGTGACCGGTCCACGCGCCGGACCGTACCCGGTCCGAGAAGTCCGACATCTTGCGCAGGACCGCGTGCACCGCGGGGACGACGTTCTCGCCGTCGACCTCGACGACCGCACCCTCGGGGGCGCGCAGCGCGGTGTGCAGGACGGCGCGGTTCTCGGTGACGTTGATCTTGTCGCCGCGGAACATGGCGTCGATGCGGTCGCGCAGACCCGCCCGGTGCGCGAGCGCGGCGAGGAGGCGGAGCGTCTCGTCGGTGACCCGGTTCTTGGAGTAGTCGAGATAGACACCGTCGACCTCGACGGTGAGGCGCTCACCGCGGGTGGGGTCGTCCGCGAACAGGTCGTGGAGATGCGCGTCGCGCAGCTCGGTGAAGTGCGCGTCGAGCGCGCGCCACTCCGGGGACTCGGTGATCGGCGGCATGGTCGGAGACTCTACGAGCAGCGCAGGGAGGGAGTCAGAGGCCGTAGGCCTCGAGGAGCCGGAGCCACACCTCGCTGACCGTCGGGAAGGCGGGGACCGCGTGCTGCAGGGTGTCAAGAGGGACCTCGCCCACGATCGCGATGGTCGCCGACTGCAGCATCTCGGCGATGCCGGGCCCGGTGAAGGTGGCGCCCACGATCACGCGCCGGGCATCGTCGACGACCAGCTGACAGGTGCCCTCGATGCCCTTGCCGTGCACCGACGCCCCCGCGACGTCGCCGGTGCCGTGGCTGACCACCTTCACGTCGACGCCCCGTTCGCGCGCCTGGGCCTCGGTGAGGCCGACCGACGCCAGCTGGGGATCGGTGAACACGACTGCGGGCACCGCCCGGTGGTCGGCCCACGCCTCGACGGTGGAGCCGCGCAGGACGGCGTCGGCGACGACGCGGGCCTGGTACTTCCCCATGTGGGTGAGCAGGCTGCGGCCGTTGACGTCACCGATGGCACGCAGCCAATCGCCGGCGACGCCGGTGGCGCGCAACTGGTCGTCGACCTCCACCGGCTTCCCCGGTTCCAGGCCGATGGTCTCGAGCCCGATGTCAGCGGTGTTGGGACGTCGACCGGTGGCGACGAGGATCTCGTCCGCCGTGAACGTGCGCCCGTCGTCGACGGTGAGCGTGACCGGGCCGTCATCGGCCGCGCGCTCCGCGCGCGTCGCCTTCACGTCGAGCACGACGGTGATGCCCTCGGCCGCGAACGCGGCCTGCAGCTGCTCGCCGGCAAACGGTTCGAGTTGCGGCACGAGGCGCGGTGCCTGGTCGATCACCGTGACCTCACGTGCACCGAGACGCTTCCACGCCTGGGCCATCTCGCACCCCACCACGCCGCCACCGAGCACGAGCAGGCGGGCGGGCACGTGCTTCAGGCTGGTGACGTCGCGGCTGTCCCACGTGCGGATGTCGCGCAGGCCGTCGATCGGCGGCACCACCGCCGACGAGCCCGTCGCCACGACGACCGCCTTCGTCGCCTCGAGCCGGCGGGTCCCGGCCCCGTCGGGCAGCTCGACGTCGACGCGTCGCTCCCCGACCAACCGGCCGTGCCCGCGCACCATGACGCCGCCGTTCTCCTCGAGCCACTGGACCTGGTACTTGTCGTCCCAGTGCGAGGTGAGGTCGTCGCGCCACTCGAGCGCGGCCCGCACGTCGAGCTCGCCGGTGACCGCCGCGGCCGCGCCGGGAACCCGGCGCACCTCGGCCAACACCTCGCCCGGTCGGAGCAGAGCCTTGCTCGGCATGCACGCCCAGTACGAGCACTCGCCGCCGAGCAGCTCCGCCTCCACCACCGCGATGGTCGCCCCGCACTCGACGCAGCGGCCGGCGATGTTCTCCCCGGCGGGGCCGCCGCCGATCACGACGACGTCGAACTGCTCCACCGGTCGCTCGTCAGCCATGGCGTCAGTCTCCCCCTTCCGCCGTCGTTACGCTGCAGCATCCGAAGTGGGAGAAGATGTCGCCATGACCACAGTCCTCGGCATCGACATCGGCGGCACCGGCATCAAGGGTGCCCCCGTCGACACCCGCAGTGGGCAACTGCTCGCCGACCGCCACCGCATCCTCACCCCGCACCCGGCCACGCCCGAGGCGGTGAGCGCCACCGTCGGCGAGCTGGCCAAGTTCTTCGACTGGACCGGTCCGTCGGGCGCCACCTTCCCCGCCATCATCAAGCACGGGGTGGCGTACAGCGCCGCGAACGTCGATCCGGCGTGGGTGGGGACCGACGCCGCCAAGCTGTTCTCGAGCGCGATCGGCGGCGAGGTGACGGTGGTGAACGACGCCGACGCGGCGGGCGTCGCCGAGGTGGCGTTCGGCGCGGGCAAGGACCACGGCGGCGTCGTGATCATGGTGACGCTGGGCACCGGGATCGGCAGCGCGCTGTTCATCGACGGCCGGCTGGTGCCCAACACCGAGCTCGGTCACCTGAAGATGGGCAAGAAGGACGCCGAGCGACGCGCCGCCGAGAGCGTGCGGGAGGCGGAGGGCCTCTCGTGGAAGGTCTGGGCGGCGCGTCTCGACGAGTACCTGCTCATGGTCGAGGCGCTGTTCTCCCCCGACCTCTTCATCGTGGGCGGTGGCATCAGCAAGAAGTCGGAGAAATTCCTGCCCCGGCTCTCGATCTCCACCGAGATCGTGCCCGCGGAGCTGCTCAACGAGGCCGGCATCGTGGGCGCCGCGCTCGCGCACGCGCAGCGCGCCGGCGTGCAGCACACCGATTGAGCGCATCGGCGTGCGCTACGGCGGAGGATCGGTGATCGGTGTGCGGCCGGCGAACCCGGCGTCGGGCCAGTGCCACCAGTCGATGGCGTCCTCACCGTCGAGCCAACACAGCAGGTAGGTCTCCCCCGACGGCGCGAGCGCGGGGAAGTCGATCAACCCGCGCTCGGGGTCGCGGACGATGATGCCGTCGGCGGTGAGCTCCTCGACGATGGTTGCGATCTCCGCGTCGAGGCGCGCGCCCTGCCCGTTCGCGGTCGGGCGGGCGCCGAGCAGCTGGCGGAGCCGCTGCACCTTCTCGCGCACCGCGGGCAGCGCGGCGGTGGCCTCGTCGAAGGTCCAGTGACGCACGCAATGACCATAGGGGCGCAGAATGACCCCCACTACGCTTCCGCCCGATGACTCGGGTCGGGTTCCTCGGGCCACACGGCACGTTCGCGGAGGAGGCGCTGCTCACGCAGGCCGACCTCGCCGCGGGCGAGTCGGTGCCGTTCCGCGACGTCCCGCACGTGATCACCGCGGTCGAACAGGGCGAGGTCGACCTCGGGCTGGTACCGATCGAGAACTCCATCGAGGGTTCGATCACGGTCACCCTCGACACGCTGGCCTTCGACACCGAGCTGCTCGTCCAGCGGGAAGTCGATCTGCCGGTGTCGCTGCACCTGTGCGCGCCGAAGGGCACGAAGATGGCCGACATCACCACCGTGGTGTCGCATCCCAACCCGCTCGGCCAGACCCGGATGTGGATGGCGAAGCACCTGCCCGACGCGGTCGCGGTCGCCGCCAACTCCACCGCCGAGGCTTCCCGGCAGGTGGCGAAGTCGCGCAAGAAGGGCATGGCGTCGATCGGCACCCGGCAGGGCGCGGCGAACGCGGGCCTCGAGATCCTGGCCAGCGAGATCGAGGACCACCCCGAGAACCAGACCCGCTTCGTGCTGGTGGGCTACGGCGTGCCCGCCCCCACCGGCCACGACAAGACCTCGATCGTGTGCTTCCAGCGCCAGGACCGCCCCGGGTCGCTGCTGGCGATCCTGCAGGAGTTCGCGGCACGGTCCATCAACATCACCAAGCTGGAGTCGCGCCCGACCAAGCGCGACCTCGGCGACTACTGCTTCTTCATCGACTTCGAGGGCCACCTCGACGACGAGCTCGTCGCCGACTGCCTCCGCAACCTCGCCGCGAAGCAGGCGAAGGTGAAGTTCCTCGGCTCCTATCCGGTCGCCGGCACCGACGGGCACGTGCGCCGCAACGCGGTCACGAAGGCGTGGCGCGACGCGAACACGTGGTTGGGCGGTCTGCGGGAGCAGATCCGCCGCGAGGAGCTCGCGTGATCGATCTCAAGCGCCTGCGCGACGAACCCGGCTACCGCGAGGGAATCGAACGCAAGCGTGTGCGCGATGGTCTGCTCGACGACGTGCTCGCGGCCGACGCGCGCCGGCGGGAGGTGCTCAACGTCGTCGAGGTTCTCCGGGCGAGGCAGAACGCGGCGTCGAAGGAGATCGGCAAGACGCCGGCCGCCGAACGGCCGGCCAAGGTCGCGGCGGCGGGCGCGCTGAAGGACGAGCTGAAGCAACTCGAGGATGAGCTGTCGACGCTCGACGACGACGTGCGCGAGCTCGCGCTCCAGGTCCCGAACCCCGCCGACGCGTCGGTGCCCGACGGCGGCGAGGCCGACGGCGCGGTGCTGCGCGTCGTGGGGGGCACACCCGACGCACCCCCACTCGACCACGCCGCGTTCAGCGAGGCCATGGGCTGGGTCGAGAGCGAGCAGGCGGTGAAGATGAGCGGCTCGCGCTTCGCCTACCTCATGCGCGAGGCCGTGCTGCTCGAGCTGGCGCTGGTGCAGTGGGTCACGTCGAAGCTGGTCGGTGAGGGCTTCACCCCGGTGGTGCCGCCCGTGCTGGTGCGCGAGGAGGCGATGGAGCAGGCGGGGTTCTTCCCCACCGACCGCAACCAGGTGTACGAGGTCGGCGACGAGGGCGACGAGCTGTTCCTGGTGGGCACCAGCGAGGTGCCGTTGTCGGCCATCCATCGCGGCGAGATCCTGCCTGCCGACGGCCTTCCCCGCCGCTACCTCGGCATCTCCTCGTGCTTCCGGCGCGAGGCGGGCACCTACGGCAAGGACACCCGCGGCATCTTCCGGGTCCACCAGTTCGACAAGGTCGAGATGTTCTCGTACGCCGATCCCGCGACTTCGTGGGACGAACACGCGGCGCTGCTCGCGATCGAGGAGTCGATCGTCGGCGGGCTCGGCCTCCCCTACCGTGTCGTCGACATCGCCGCCGGCGACCTCGGCGCCGCGGCGGCGAAGAAGTACGACGTCGAGGTGTGGCTGCCGTCGGAAGGCGCCTACCGCGAGCTCACGTCGTGCTCGAACTACCTCGACTTCTCGGCCCGACGCCTCTCCACGCGCGTGAAGGGCGAGAGCGGCAACCAGCTCGTGCACACGCTCAACGGCACCGCGTGCGCGATCGGCCGCACCCTCGTGTTCCTGTTCGAGCACTACCAGGACGCCGACGGCGGCTTCACCGTGCCCGAGGTGCTGCGCCCCTATACCGGCTTCGACCGCGTCGACCCTCGCTGACACGCTGATCCGGCGCGTTTTCGATCGCATGCGGTCGATTCCGCGCACCTTTGGCGGGCGGCCGTAGCCTGACCGGCGGAGGGGTGCCAGAGCGGCCGAATGGGACGGTCTTGAAAACCGTTGAGGCGCAAGTCTCCGAGGGTTCGAATCCCTCTCCCTCCGCAGCAACATGCAGGACGCGATCTTCGGGTTCTGTCGCCGGCCTCAACTGCGAGGCTGCGGCCGTCGATGTATTGCCGTGGACAACGACAGCCGACGGGCCGCGCCGAGCGTGCCTGCTCTGGCAAGCAGCAGATCCGTCTTCTGGTACGCGCATGATCGCCTGGTGCGGGTCGTCGCGTCTGCCGCTCTCTGCTGGGGGGTCGTCTACCTCGTCTGGCGGATCGGCTGGAGCGGTCACGGCACCCCGCTCGCACTCTTTCTCCCGCTCCTCGCCGCGGAATTGTTCGGTTGGTGCAGCCTCGCCATGTACGCGTTCTTCGCGTGGCACGCTCCCAAGGTCCCGGTGAGGCCGGTACCGGACCACGCGACGTCCGTCGACGTGTTCGTCTGCACCTACGACGAGTCCTCCAGTGTGCTGGAGCCCACGCTGCTGGCGTGTGCTGCCATCAAGTCACCGCACACGACGTGGGTGCTCGACGATGGACGGCGACCCGAGATTCGCGAGCTCGCGACGCGCTACGGCGCGCGCTACATCATCCGGGACGACAACACGCACGCCAAAGCCGGCAACATCAACCACGCGCTTCCGCTGACCGACGGCGAGCTGATCCTGTTCCTGGACGCCGACCACATTCCCCTTCCCGGCATCCTCGCTGCGACGACGGGCTACTTCTCCGATCCCGATGTCGCGTTGGTGCAGACCCCGCACGACTTCCTCAACCGCGACTCGGCGCAGCACACCGCGCCTGCCCGGCACGAGCAGACGCTGTTCTACGACGTGATCGCGCCCGGCAAGGATCGCCACAACTCGATGTTCTGGTGCGGTTCAGCAACGGTCGTGCGCCGCGCCGCGCTCGTCGAGGTCGGAGGCGTCCTCACCGACACGGTCGCCGAGGACTTTCACACGACGATCGCGATGCACTCCCGTGGCTGGCGCACCGCGTACCACAACGAGACCCTGGTGCAGGGCCTGGCGCCCCACAACCTCGACGGGTTCCTCCTGCAGCGTGCGCGCTGGGCGCGCGGCAATCTGGCGGTGTTGCGCACTCGGGAGAATCCAGTCACGTGCTCCGGGCTCACCGTCGCGCAGCGATTCAGCTACTCGGCGTCGCTCGCGAACTACTTCGCGAGCGTCCAACGCGCAGTGCTGCTGGTCGTGCTCATCTGGACGTTGACGAGCGGCGAATTGCCCATGCCGCGCGTCGCTCCTCATGCTCGCAACGATGTGGGTGCCGTGGTCGGTGCTGTCATTCATCGCGACCGGAGCGCTCGCTCGCGGCGCGCTCGGCCCACTCGATTCGACGTGTTACGGCCTGCTCACGATGGGAATCCACGTTCGAGGCATTCTGGCGCTCACGACCACGCGGGCGGGTGCGTTCAAGGTCACTCCCAAGAGCGGGGTGGAGCAAGGCGGATGGCGAGCGTTGCGCTCGCTCGGATTGGTGACCACCCTGGGAGTGATCCTCTGCATCTCGTTGGCTCTGCGGGCGGCAACCGCGCTCGGCTTCATGACGCTCCCGGAATTGCCCACGTTCGCGCTCGTGATCACGCTCGCGCTCGGTGCCTGGGAGCTCGGGTGCATCTCGTTGGTACTCGGTGGCGTCGCGCTTCGCCGGCAGGTCCGCGCCCAATACCGGTTCCCCGTCGTGCTCCGAGCGCGCATCGCACGCACCGCGTCGGTGGTGTCGGTGCTCGACCTGAGCTCCGAAGGCCTCTCGTTCCTGTCGCACATAGCCCTGACGGATGGACACCGGCTCACCCTCCTGACCCGACTCCCCGACACCACGGGTGTGCTGCGCGACGTCGAGCTCCCGGTCGACGTCGTGTCCTGCCGACGGTTCGACGCCGGCCACTACCGAATCGGTTGTCGACTTGGTCAGATCACCGAGCAGACGCGGGAGCTGCTCGTCGGGTACTGCCACGTGGTCCAACCGGCCGAACAGCTCGGTTCGACCTCGGAGCCGGCTGCGCCGGAGGTCGTCCAGTCCCGGATCTACCGCGCCAGCTCCTCAGGCTGAGTTCGCCGGTGCCGGCGAGGCCGGCTCGGCGGCATGGCGGTCGAGGAAATCAGCCAGTGTGTCGGGGTCGAGTGGCTTCGCCATCAAGAAGCCCTGGCCGCTGTCGCAGTGGTCGTCTTGCAGTTGCGTGTATTGCGCCTGGTCTTCGATGCCCTCGGCCAGGGTCTCGAGTCCCAGTGTCTTTCCGAGCTGTACGAGCATGCGTGTCAGCGCGCCACTTTCGGGCGAGTCTGCGACCGCGGCGATGAACGACCGATCGATCTTCAGGGCGTCGACGGGGAACCGGCGCAGGTACGCCAGCGACGAGTAGCCGGTCCCGAAGTCGTCGATCGCGATGCGGATGCCGAGCTCCTTGACCGCGCGGAGCCGCTCCGCCGTGGCTTCCGCGTCTCGCATGATGGCCGTCTCGGTGATCTCCATGATCAACGAGTGGGGGTCGATGCCGCTCTCGGTGAGCGCAGTGCGGATGTCCGCGACGAAGTCTGCGGCTTCCAGCTGACGCACCGAGAAGTTCACCGCGAGGTCGATCGTGTGGCCGCGTGCGTGCCAGCGCGCGGCCTCGCGGCATGCCTCCGTCAGCACCCATCGCCCTACCTGGACGATGCGGCCGGATTCCTCGAGGAACGGCACGAAGACCTCGGGTTGCACGACCCCGCGAGTGGGATGGCGCCAACGGAGCAGCGCCTCGGCGCCGGTGACTCCGCCACCCCTCAGTTCGAAGATCGGTTGGTATTCGAGAAAGAATTCGTCGCGCTCCAATGCACCGTGCAGGTCCATGTCGAGCTTCATGCGGTCGGTCACGGCGTCGCGCATCTCCGACGCGAACACGACAAACCGGTTCTTGCCGATGGCCTTGGCGCGATACAACGCGACGTCGGCGTCGCGCAAGAGCTCACCGGCGGAGTCCCGATCGCCGACGGCGATCCCGATGCTGGCGGTGATGGCGAGCGGGGTGCCGTGATACCCCTCGATGTCGAACGGCTCGCGCAGGACGTCGAGGAGACGCTCGCCGACCAGTTCCGGTCCGGCGTCGAGCGTGGCGCCTTCCACCAGCACCACGAACTCGTCACCGCCGAGCCGTCCGATCGTGTCGCTGTCGCGCAGCGCCGTGGCCAACCTCGCAGCGACCGCTTGGAGCAGTCGGTCACCCGTGCCGTGCCCGAGCGTGTCATTGATGTCCTTGAAGCCGTCGAGGTCGATGAACAGCGCGGCCGCCGGCAGATGATGCCGGCGAGCTCGGGCCAACATCGAGTTCACCCGGTCGAGGATGAGCACGCGGTTCGGGAGCCCGGTGAGGGCGTCGTGGAGAGCCTGGTGGCGGATGCGATCCAGCAGGCGAGCATTGCGGATCGCGGTGGCAGCCTGACCGCCGAGCGCGCGCAGGCGATTGGGGAGCTCGGGATCGCGCCGCAGCCGTTCGACGTCATCGGTGACCGAGGCCACCACCCGGCCCACGGTCACGCCGTTGGCCGTGATCGGCACCGAGAGTGAACCGAGTGTGCCGCTCTCGGCCAGGAAGTCGGCCACCACCGGCTCGGCCGACGCCCGGTCGTAGAACCCGGCGGTGTTCGCCGTCGCCTCGTCTCCCACCTCGAATTCGAAGCTCTGGAGGTACGCCTCCATCTCCGGCGGATAGCCATCGCTCGCCGCGATGCGACCCGTCGAGGCTTCCGCGTCGAAGAGGAGCACCAGGGAACGGTCGCAGTCGACCACCGCGGGCACCGCACGCGCGAGCTTGATGGCGACCTCTTCGATGGTCACGATCTCCGCCAGCGCAGTCGAGAGCTCGAGCAGCGCGTGGGCCGTCGTGGCTTCCGATCGCGCGGCCGCAAGTGCCGCGGCCGAGTCCAGAGCTGACGCCGCGAGCCGCGCGTACGAGTCGAGCGAGACCCGATCATTCGGAAAGAACGTTCGCCCACCCCGATCGATCACCGCGAGCTTTCCGTAGTGTCGCTGGGTCGACGCGACGTCAACGACCAGGCGACCGCAATCGGCGCCCTCATCGTCCGCGAGCAGCTCGGTGGCCGTGCTCTCGGCTTCGCCTTCGTCGAGACCCAGCGAGTAGATCCGCCGCGCCGTGGACGGCGACGAGTGCAAGACCAGCAGGTACGCGGGTGCCACCACGGTGTGCGCGACCGTGGCGACGAGTCGTGTGAGCACAGAGTCGATGGTCTCCGCGGAGACGATGTCGGCGACCGTTCGCCGCAACGCATCGAGGCGCATCTCGAGTCCCTGCACCCGGTGTTCGAAGTAGTCGGCGCGACGACCCGGATCGTCGGTCTCGTCCCACCGAACGTGGAAGAGGCATGCCGCAGCCCCGTCGACCTGGCACTGCTCCTCGACCACCTCAGCCGGCGGGTAGCCGAACAAGCGGGGCGGCATGCTGAGCAGCCCACTCAGCAGCGAGCAGTACTCGGGGAAGGCTTCGAAGCCGGCGAAGAACTGCTGGGACAGCATCCACTCATGAGGGCCCAGTTCCCAACCCTCGCTCTTCCCGACACCGACGAGGCCGCCGTCGCCGCCCTCGGCGCTGGCCGCGTACAGCGCGGCCGTGGAACCCAGCGCTCGAACCGACTCGAGCACCTCGGGGGCCGAATCGGACAACATGTTGGCGTCGCGCCCGATGGGTGCAAGCGACCGCGGCCCTCCCATCACCACGCCGGCCGCTTCGAGCAACGACCGCACCTGCCCGTAGGAGCTCCAGCTGGCGTCGTCGAGCAGCACGTCCATCGAACGGGTCTCGCCGGCCGCTCCGAGCACCGAGTCGAGCGTTCCCGGTGGCATCTCGTCGCGGAGGTACTCGACGATCAGCCGCGTGTTGAGCCCGGAGAAGTGCGGCTGCGACACCGTGAGCGCATCGAGGGTCATGTCGCGGTATCGGCAGGTACGAACCTCCGGGTAAGGAGCCCTTGCATCCGCCCGGTCTCCGCTCCGGTCACGCCCGGCCCGGGAGTTCGCGAGAAGATGGCGCCATGAGCAGCGACGGGGGACGGTTGGCGGAGAAGGTGGCGGTGGTCACCGGGGGCGGGAACGGCTTGGGGCGCGCCACCGCGGTGCGGTTCGCCGAGGAGGGTGCGTCGGTCGTGGTCGCCGACCTCCTCGACGGCCCGGGTCACGAGACGGTGGCGCAGATCGAGGCGAACGGCGGGCGGGCCACCTTCGTGTCGGTCGACGTGACCAGCCGGGCCGACAACGACGCCATGGCCCGCGCCGCCATCGAGCAGTTCGACGGGCTGCATGTCGTGGTGACCGCAGCCGGCGTCGCCTCCGCGAGCTACGTCTCGGGTGACCTCGAGTTGGCGGAGAAGTCGATGCGCGAGGCATACCAGCCCGATGCCGCGAAGGCGTTCGTCGAGCTCGACGTCGACGGCTGGCAGTCCGTGCTCGACATCAACCTCACCGGGACGCTGAAGTCACTCCAGTCGTGTGTCGGCGCGATGCTCGACCACGGGTGTGCCCGAGATGCGAGCCTCATCACGATCGCCTCCATCGGAGCCAAGCACCCGGACGCGGGATCGCTTCCGTATGGCGTGTCGAAGGCAGGTGTGTGGTGGCTCACCAAGAAGCTGGCACGCGACCTCGTCCGTGAAGGCATCCGGGTCAACGCGATCGGACCCGGTTTCATCGAGACGAACATGACCGCGATCATGCAGTTCATGCCCGACGCAGCACGGCGCAACGTCGAACGTCAGATCCCGATGGGTCGCATGGGCACGCCACGCGAGATCGCCAACACCGCGCTGTTCCTCGCCAGCGACGAGTCGAGCTACTTCACCGGCGAGATCCTCCATCCCGACGGCGGCTTCTACACCGAGTAGACCGTCGCCATGGCCCGCATCATCCTGGTCCACGGCGCGTTCAACGAGCTCTGGGGCCCCAACGAGCTGAAGTCGCGTTGGCTACCCGCGGTGCGCGACGGACTGTGGCACCACGGCGTCACGATCGGCGACGACGACGTCGACGTGTGCTTCTACGGCGACCTCTTCCGTCGCGCGCCCGGCACCGACGCCGACGACAAGCTCGAGCAGTCTCGCGCCGGCATCGCCGAGTCTCTGCACGACCTCGGTGGCGACACGGTGGCCATGCTCGGGCAGGCCGCCAACGACGCCGCGTTCGACCGCACCGTCGACATGGTCACGATCATGGCCACCGACCCCGACCTGCGCACCAAGATGCGCGGCCGCATCGAGCCGCTCGTGGACGACGACACCCGCGTGGTCGTCGCCCACTCGCTCGGCACCGTGCTCTCGTACATGGCGCTGGCGAACCACCCCCGATGGAACGTGCACACGTTCGTGACCCTCGGATCGCCGCTGGGCTCGCCGATGGTCGCCACGATGCTCGACCCGCCCGTCGTCGACGGCAAGGGCCAGTGGCCCGGAGCGGTCGAGCGCTGGGTCAACGTGCGGGCGGTCGGCGACAAGGCCGCGGCGAACCCGGTGGCCGAGCGCTTCGGCGACCGGGTGGAGGAGGTGCTCGTCGACAACGGGCACCGCGCCCACGTGCCCGAGCCCTACCTCAACTCGGCGCCCACCGGCGCGGCCATCGCCGAGGCGCTCGCTTCCTGACCGCAGTGGTGGGAGGCCGCGTCAGGTCGAGCGGTCGCCCGGCAGCACTGCGTCGGCGCGCAGCCGTCGCTCCGCCAACGCGTCGGCGATGTCGACCAGACGCTCGTTGTGCTCACGCGCGTATCGCCGGAGCGCGGCGAACGCCGTGTCCATGTCGACCCGCGCGTACTCCGCGAGGATGCCCTTCGCCTGCTCGACGAGGACGCGACTCTGCAACGCGTACTGGAGCTGCTGCGCGAGCAACCGCTGCTCGGCGGCGGCCCGGTGCTGGAGGATGCCGATCGTGGCGACGTCGGCGAGGGCCTGCGCCTCGACCAGCCCGGCGTCGTCGAGCGCGTGGGTCCGGGCGCCGAGGAGGTTGAGCGATCCGATGACCTGGTTGCGCAGGCGCATCGGCAACGCGTACACCGACGTGTAGCCGGACGACGCCGCTTCGGGCACGAATGCCGGCCAGCGGTCAGTCGCGTCGGCCAGATCGTCGCACCGCACCGACTCCCCGGTGCGGTAGCTGTCGAGGCAGGGCCCCTCGTCGTACTGCAGCTCGAACAGCTCGAGCAATTGCATGCGGTCGTTCGACGACGCCGCCACCCGCAGTCCGTTGCCGGCGTCGGACAGCACCAGGCCCGCGGCCGCGAGATCGAACAGATCGACGCAGCGCAGGGTGAGCACGGTGAGGAAGTCGACGATGTCGAAGTCGGCGACGAGGGTGTCGGCCACGTCGACGAAGGTCCGCGCCAGGCGGTCGCCCCGTGCTTCCACGACTCTCTCTCCTCAATTCGATCGGGTCAATTGGGGTGGTCGTCGAACCGCAACCGTCGGGACACGACGCCGCGCGCCACACCGTCGATGGGTCTCTCTGAAGCGTAGGCAGCGGCGCGGCAGGAGTACCAAGGCATCCGCGGCCCGCAGGTCGAGCTGCTCCGAGATCATTCCGGCGGCCTGGTGCACCTCCGAGCGGAATGCCCGGCGATCGTCCAGGTCGGCACCGAGCAGACCTGCGGGTGCGCCGACCTGCCCCGCGAGGAGCCGCCGCGTCACGACCCCTGCCATCACCTCGCCGTCGCGCTGCTGTTCACGACTCAGCGCGCCGGGCTCGTTCCGCGACAGGTCGAGTGCACCGAGGCGGACGGACCCCTCGCGCAGCGGGAAGCTGAACACCCCGTGCAGTCCGGTGCGGAGCGCCGCCGGGCCGAACGTCGCCCACCAGGTGCCGTCGGGGTGCGCGAGGTCCGGGGCGAACACCGGCCGCCCGGTCGCGTGCGCATCGAGGCCCGGACCTTCGCCCAGCGTGAACTGGAGCTCCTCCATGATCCCCACCGGAGCCGGCGCCGACGTGGCGAAGCAGCTCACGCCACCGTCGTCGCCGACGAGCAGGATCCCGGCGGCGCCGACGTCGAGCAGCTCGACGCACGCCGCGCAGAGTCGGGTGCCCACGGAATCGCCGCCGTCGGTGCCGCTGCGGGAGAGCTCGGCAAAGATCGCGCCGAAGCGCCGGAGCTCCATCAGCGGGACCAACGGTTCGAGAGGTTCTGCTCGACGGGCACGGCGTCCTCGGGGTGGTGGACGGGAGGTTCACACCACCGAGGTCCGGAGCAGTGCGCCGCGCCGCAGCGCGAACGGGAGGCTTCGACCGTACACCCGCCCCGCGGTAGGAATTCGGGATCGCGAGGACTACGGTGGAGGAAGTCATCTCAGGGTGACTTCCCACCCTCACTGCTCCGGACCCCGGCGGTGTGTTCCCACACCACCAGCGAGGTCCTCATGCAGATCGCACCTGCTCCGCCCCTGGCGCACCCGCCGCCCGCGGCCCCGCCCCTCGACGACGCCACCCGCTGGGCCCTGTTGCCCGCGCCCCTGTACCGCAAGGTGCTGTCGCTGATCGTGGCGGTCGGTCCCCCCATCACCGCGGTGTTCGTGACCGTGCGCGCCATCGGCGAGCCGGTCCCCTGGCTCAACCTGGTGTTGTTGACGGCCTTCTACTTCGTCATCGCGCACGGCGTGACCATCGGCTTCCACCGGCTGTTCACCCACCGGAGCTTCGAGGCCCGCCGGCCGCTCAAGGTGGTGCTGGCCGTGCTCGGCTCGATGTCCTTCCAGGGTTCGCTCATCGGCTGGGTGGCCGACCACCGGCGCCACCACCGGTACGCCGACCGCACGGGCGACCCCCACTCACCCGTCGTGCGCGCCGACGAGCCGCTGTCGGGCTGGCGCGGGTTCATGCACGCCCACGTGAACTGGGTGTTCAGCAACGCGCACACACCGCGAGACGAGTTCGCGCCCGACCTCCTCGCCGATCCCGACCTCGTCCTCATCGACAAGCTGTTCGTGCCGTGCTGCATCGCGACGCTCGCGCTGCCGTTCGGCGTGGGGTATGCGCTCACCGGCACGCTCGCCGGGGCGCTCGGCGCGCTGGTGTTCGCCGGAGTGCTGCGGGTCGGGCTCGGCCACCACCTCACGTGGGCGATCAACTCGGTGTGCCACAAGTTCGGGAAGCGTCCGTTCCGCACGCGCGACCGGAGCACCAACTTCGCGCCGCTGGCGCTCTTCACGGGCGGCGAGTCGTGGCACAACGCGCACCACGCCTTCCCGACGCTCGCCCGCCACGGTGTCGACCGTGGTCAGTTCGACACGTCGGCGTGGCTGATCCGGTGGTTCGAGCGCTTCGGCTGGGTGACGCAGGTGCGCTGGCCGAACGCGGGGCTGCTCGACGCCCGCCGGGCCTAGACCGGGACGTCGCCGACGATGCTGGCCCGTTCCATCACCCGGACCGAGGGCCAGTAGTCGCTGCACGCGTAGTGCTGGACGGCACGGTTGTCCCACATCACCACCGAGTCGGGTGTCCACCGGAAGCGGCACTGGTACTCGATGACATCGGCCTGACGGCAGAGCTCCTCGATGAGCGCCCGGCTCTCGTCGGGCGCGAGCCCGACCACGTGGCTGGTGAAGAACCGGTTCACGTACAGCAGCTTGCGCCCGGTCTCCGGGTGCGTGCGCACCACCGGGTGCTCGACCGGCGGGAACTTCGCCCGGATCTCGTCGCGCTGTTCGGGCGGGACCTGGTGACCGAAGGACGACACGTGGTCGTGCACCGCCACCAGGTCGTCGATGCGGGCGCGCAGCTCCTCGGACAGTCCTTCGTACGCCGCGTACATGTCGGCGAACAGCGTGTCGCCACCGCTGGGCGGCACGGCCACCGCGTGGAGAACGGCGGCCATCGACGGCACCGCCCGCCAGCTGACGTCGCTGTGCCAACCGTTCTCGTAGCCGCCGACGTCGGCCGACTTGGCGAAGCGCACCAGCTCGGGGAACTCACCGTTGGCGGGGATGAACGGGTGCACCTCGAGCTCTCCGAAGCGGCGGGCGAACGCCACGTGCTGCGCCGCGGTGAGCGGTTGGTCGCGGAAGAACAGGACCTTGTAGTCGAGGAGCGCCTGCCGGAGCTCCGCCATCACCGCGTCGGCGAGATCGTCGCCCAGCGCGATCCCTCGGATCTCGGCGCCGATGGTGGCGGAGACGGGTGTGGCGTCGAACGCGCGCCACGACAACCGCTCCAACCGCTGACGTTCGGCGGCCAGGTGCCCGAGCGGGCCGATCTCGTACTCGAACGCACCCAGCTTCACCCGGGTCGCCGCGAGCAGGGCGCCGGGATCGTGTGTCGCCGTCATGTGCCCATCATGGCGCGGGCACACCGGCAGGCGCGTGCGTCGTGCCGTGGCGCGCCCGCCGGTGTGCCGCTTCCGGGGGGACCTAGAGCGGGATCTCCGTGTAGATGCCGCTCGCCACCGGGGTGATCGGGCCGTCGGTCGCCATGAGGATCTCCATGATCCGCTGGCCCTCGGCGTCGGTGCCGAAGGTGTCGCCGAGGCGACCGAGCGACTTCATGCTGTCGAGCTCCCACGACGCGACCAGGCACTCGGTGAGCGAGCCCGAGGTGCTCAATTGACTCAACCGGCAGTTGGTCGCACCGCACGCTTCGACGAAGTCGAACACCGTGGCCCCGAGCTCGAGGGCGGCCGTGAACCGGCCCGGGTTGGCCCGCGAGATGTACGCCTCGACGTACGCACCCCGCTCGGTCGGGCCGCTGCGACCGAGGTCGATGACGGTGCCGACGCTCATCGCCTGCATCACGACCGGGCTGTCGTCACGGTCGACCCGGTTCATCAGGGCCTCGAGCTCGGCGTCGGCGTTGAGGGAGTCCATGAACTCGCCCCACGCCTCCCCGCTGTCGAACTCGGTGGTGAACACGTTGGTGCCGGTGCCCTCGCCCGCGATCTGGGCGACGAGGAACCGGCTGTCGGACGCGCCATGACGCTCGAGGAGCTTGGACGCCTCGAGCGCCAGGGCGATCGCGTCGTGGCGACGACCGGGCTTCGATCGCGTCACGGTGGACTGCATCACGGTCATGGATGCTCCTCCTCCAGGTACCGGCGGCGTGCGGCCGCCTCGGTCCTGCCCGCCGGTGGTTCCGCCGCGACCCCGGTGGCCGGTGCACGTGGAGGGGTGCACCCGTCTCGGGCATCGCCTCCTTCCCATCGGGGTGACGGCGACACCGGTCACCCACGATCCGCCTGCCCGGCCCCGGTGTCAAGACCGGGATCCGACGGGTGCGAGACTGTCCCGGCATGAGCGCCACGGACGAGCTCCTCCAGAACAACGACCGCTTCGTCACCACGTTCGACCACGGTGACCTGGAGGCGCATCCGGTGCGACCGGTGGTGTTGGTGACCTGCATGGACGCCCGCATCGATCCCGCCCTCGCGCTCGGTCTCGTCCCCGGCGACGCGCACGTGTTGCGCAACGCGGGTGGCCTGGTGACCGACGACGTCGTGCGGTCATTGACGATCTCGCAGCACGCGCTGGGCACGCGCGAAGTGATGGTGGTGCAGCACACCAACTGCGGCATGCACGGACTCGACGAGAACGCGCTCGCGCTGCGGATCGAGGCTGCGGCGGGCACGCCCCCGAACGCGAACGTGCGCTTCGGCGCGTTCACCGACCTCGAGACCAGCGTGCGGGCCTCGGTGGCCCGACTCCGGGCGTCGACGTTGCTGCTGCACCGCGACCGCATCCGCGGGTTCGTGTACGACGTCGAGACCGGTCGCGTCCGGGAGGTGACGTGATGGTGCTCCGGCGGCTCGCCCTGGCGTTGATCGTGGTGCCGCTGCTCGCCGTCGGCCTGGCGGCCTGCGTCCCGGAGACCCCGGTGACCCGCACGGTCACGTACTCCATCGCGATCGACGGTGGAGTCGTGAGCGACGTCAACGAGCTCGCCCGGGTCGCCGAGGAGGCGTACTCGAACCATCAGGGCTGGCGCGGGGCGGGGATCCAGTTCCGAGCGCGTCGCGAGCGGTGGTGACTTCACGCTGGTGCTGGCCAACCCGGCGAACGTTCCCCTCTACGACCCGGTGTGCAGCTGGCTCTGGAGCTGCACCGTCGGCCGCTACGTCGTGATCAACGACTACCGCTTCGCGTTCGGGTCAACCGCGTGGCCGGGGCCGCTCGACTGGTACCGGAAGATGGTGATCAACCACGAGACCGGCCATTGGCTCGGCCTCGGGCACGCCTACTGCCCGGCGCCCGGCGCGCAAGCTCCGATCATGCAACAGCAGTCGATCGACCTGCAGGGCTGCCAGATCAACCCGTGGCCGTTGCCGTGGGAGAAGGATCAGGTGCGCTGGTAGCAGCACCTGGTTCTTGCACGAGCGGTCGGGCGACGACCGCGTACTGCAGGGTGAAGAACGGATCGCTGCGTCCGAACGACACTGCGCTGAGGGCGCGGATCCACCATCGCGGCTCGGGATCGGTGATCTCGAGACAGAGGTTGATCGGCTCGAAGCGCGTGATCTCCCATCCGTTCCCGACGAACAGCTCGCGGATCGAGCTTGCGGTGAAGAAGCGCAGGTGGGTCGAGTCGAGGACGCCCAGGTCCTCGTACGTCCACTGGCCCCGCAGCACCAGCGGGGCGCTCGCCGAGACATGGCGTACGTTCGGGATGGAGCTCACGACCACGCCGTCGGGCGCCAGCAGGTCGCGGGCGGCATCGAGGGCTTCCACCGGGTCGGGCATGTGTTCGAGGACGTCGTTGAACACGATGACGTCGTAGCCGCCGTCGCGCTGCACGTCGGGCGCGGCGGCCGGGAAGGTTCCGGACACCACCTCATCGAGCACCTGGCGCGCCAACTCGGCCTCGGCGGGATCGGGCTCGACGCCGACGACCACGAGCCCGGGATCCTGCCGGCGCAGCGCGTGCCCGAACCGTCCGGTCGCGCAGCCGACGTCGAGCAGCGATCTCGCGGTGTCGGGGACGAACGGAAGCATCTCGAGCCGGTCGACGTCGTACCTCGGACCCGCCCGTTCCTCGTCGCGGGCTCCGCCGGTGTCACCGGTGGTCGCGTCGTGGTCCTTCGCGACGGTGCGCTTCGCCTGGTTGTAGGCCGCGAGCACGGTGCTCGACACGACCGGTGGCAGACCCGCGACCACACGCGTCGCCTCGTACCGCGCGGGTGCGTCCCTGGCTGCACGCCGCCGCCACCGCGAAGTTCCGGCGCGCGCCCTCTCGGTTGCCCGCCGTGAGCTCGGCGCCGCCCTGCTCGTGCGCGCGTTCGGCCAGCGCGGTGGCGACCAGGTCCCGCGTCGCCGGCGGGATGTCGGCCGACCGCAGCCGGATCCACGCGAGGAGCAGCTCCGCCGCCTCGCCGGCCGCTTCGTGCCGGTTCCACGTCGACCCGCGCAGTGGGTAGTACCGACCCCCCTCGACACCGAGCGTGTGGAGCGCGCGGCCCGACGACCGCGCCAGCCGGAAGAAGAGGTCGAAGTCGAACAACGAGCCGACCGCGGCGTCGAACCCCCCGACCGCGTCGAAGAGGTCACGGCGGAACGCGGTCGTGCTGATGCACATCGCGTGCCCGAGCGACGGCAGGAACTCGTCCATCGTGAAGGTGTGGGGCTCGGTGGGTCCGAACGCCTCCTCCCGGTCCTGCCACTGGATCCAAGCCACCTGGCTCATCGCGCAGACGTCATCGCGATCGAGATGCGGTGCCAGGTTCTCGTAGTAGGCGGGAACGAGCTCGTCGTCGGCACCCAGCACGGTGACCCACCGACCCCGCGTCGCGTGGACTGACCGGTTGAAGTTGCCGACCATGCCGGCGTGATCGGGTGGACACAGCACCCGGAGGTTCGGCGCGTCGAATCCGGCGAGCACCGCGAGCGTGTCGTCGGTCGAGCCGTCGTCGACCACCACGACCTCGACGTCATCGGGATGATCGAGTGCGAGCGCGCTCGCCACCGTTCGTCCCGTCCACCGGCCGAGGTTGTACGAGGGGATGCAGATGCTCAGTCGGGGTGCGGTCACGCGTGCGACGCGGTCCAGGCGAGGAGCTGCTCCACCGGCCAGGTGTTGACGACCTGGTCCTCGGGCACGCCCGCCTCGGCGGCGCGTGCGCAACCGTAGGGCTGCCACTCGAGCTGCCCCACCGCGTGGGCGTCGCTGTCGATCGACACCTTGCACCCGGCGGCGACGACCTGCTCGAGCAACCGCATCGGCGGGTCGAGACGCTCGGGCCGGCAGTTGATCTCGACCGCCTTGTCGAAGTGCTTGCACACGCCGAACACGAGGTCGGCGTCGAACGTCGACTCGGGACGACCCTTGCCGAGCACCATACGGCCGGTGCAGTGCCCGAGGATGTCGGCGTTCGGGTTGGCCATCGCCGCCACCATGCGGTCGGTCATCGGTTGCTCGCTCATGCGGAGCTTCGAGTGCACGCTCGCGACGACGACGTCGAGCTCGGCGAGCAGGTCGTCGTCCTGGTCGAGACGACCGTCCTCCAGGATGTCGACCTCCACTCCGGTGAGGATGCGGAACGGCGCCAGCTCCTCGTTCAGGCGCGCGACCAGCTCGAGCTGCGACTCGAGGCGCTCGGAGTCGAGCCCGTGCGCGACGGTGAGCGACGGTGAATGATCCGTGAGCGCGAGGTAGGAGTGGCCGAGCTCGGCCGCCTTCCGCGCCATCTGCTCGACGGTGGCGCCGCCGTCGGACCAGTCGGAGTGCAGGTGCAGATCGCCCCGGAGCGCGGCACGGATCGGGCGCGCCGGGGCCGGCGTCGGGCGCAGCCTCGGCCTCGAGCCGGGCGAGGTACTCCGGCACCTCGCCGTCGAGCGCCTGGGCGATGACCCGGGCCGTGCTCGAGCCGATCCCGGGGAGGTCGCCGAGGCGACCCTGCTCGGCGAGCTCGCGCAGCTCGTCGAGCGGACGCCCGCGCACCGCGTCGGCCGCCTTGCGGAACGCCTCCTCCTTGTAGCGACCGGCGCGCTCGCGTTCGAGCAGCGTCGCGATGCGCTCCAGCGCGTCGATCGGATCCATCGCCCGAAAATACCCGTCGCGCTGCGGAGCATGCGTCCGACACGGACGGGCCACGTAGACTCTCCGCTACTCGGAGGGATGACTGAGCGGCCGAAAGTGCTCGCCTGCTAAGCGAGTAGGGGGTTTTCAGCCTCCTCGAGGGTTCAAATCCCTCTCCCTCCGCCACTCGCCCCGCCCGCCTGCGCGTCATCCCCTCTTGACGCGCGCGGCTCTCCACTATATCGTGGCTCGATACATCGACCTGCGATGGAGATCGCCATGGCCCGACCCACCAAGACCCCGGCGGCACCGCCCCCGGCGGTGTTCCACCTGCTCCTGGCGCTGCGCGACGGCGAGCTGCACGGATACGCCCTCATGCGCCGGGTCGAGGAGCTGACCGACGGCAGCGTGCGGATGGGGCCCGGCACCCTCTACGGCGCGATCAAGCGCATGCTCGCCGACGGCCTGATCGAGGAGTCCGACGAGCGCCCCGACCCCGCGCTCGACGACCAGCGCCGGCGCTACTACCGCATCACCGCCCAGGGCGAGCGCGTGTGCGCCACCGAGGTGATCCGGCTCGAGACGCTGCTGCGCAACGCGCGCCGCACGAGCCCGAAGTTGGGCCACGCGGGATGACCGGCACGCGGCTGTACCGCGGGCTGCTGTTCCTCTACCCGCGCCGCTTCCGCCACGCGTACGGGCCGCAGATGGTCCAACTGTTCGGCGACCAACGGCGCGATCGAGGCACGACGCGCGTGGCTGACGACACTCGCGCGACCTGTTCACGACCGTACCCATCCGCAACCTGGAGGCGTTCATGTCCATGAGCCCGCAAGGCAAGTTGCTCGCGGCCGCGGTGGCCACGACGATCGGAATCGTCGTGTTCGCCGTGGTCGGCGGCGCGTTCGCCGCCCTGATCCTCGTGCTCCTGCTCGTGTGGATCCTCACGTCGTTGTTCCGCCAGCGCGGCGCCACGCCGGCACCGAAGACGTGGTGGAAGTTGACCATGACCGGCGTCGGCATCTTCGCGGTCGCGTTCGTGGTCTTCGCACCGCCGTGGCCCGACGAATGGCGGGAGGCGGTTCCCGGCGACGTCGCGTGGAGCGTCGGCTTCCTCGCCTTCGTCACCGCGATCGTGCTCGTCGCCGTCGGGCTCCTGGGCGGCATCGTGCAGTACGGGTCGCGCCGACGCCTCACCCGGTGATGAGGTTGGGGGGTCGCTCGCCGCGCAACACGGCGGCGGCCCCCCCGCTCGCGAGTTGGGCCATGTGCCGGCGCGTCGCGTCCGTTCGCGCTGCCGATGTGCGGGAGCAGCACCGCGTAGGGCGCGGCCAGCAGCCGCGGGTGCACCTCGGGTTCGCGCTCGTAGACGTCGATCCCGGCGGCGAAGATCGTGCCGCGTTCGAGGGCGACGGCCAACGCCTCCTCGTCGACGACCGGGCCGCGCGCGGTGTTCACCAGCACCGCCGACGGCTTCATCAGCGCGAGCCGGCGGGCGTCGATCAGCCCACGCGTCTCGTCGTGCAACGGCACGTGCAGCGACACGAAGTCGACCCGCGCCAGCAGGTCGTCGAGATCGGCGACCCACCCGGTGATGCCGGTGTCGTGGCGCGAGTGGTGCAGCACCTCCATGCCGAACCCGGCGGCGCGCCGAGCGACCGCCTGCCCGATGCGCCCGTAGCCGACGATCCCGAGGGTCGCGCCGTGCACGTCGACGCCGAGGAAGTCGTTGATGTGGAAGCCCGTCCACCGGCCCTGACGCAGATCGGCCTCGGCGTCGGACGCACGCCTCGCCGCCGCCAGCAGGAGGAGGAACGCGAGGTCGGCGGTGGTCTCGTCGAGGACGCCGGGGGTGTTGCAGACCGCGATCCCGAGCTCGGCCGCGGCCGAGACGTCGACGTTGTCGTAGCCCACCGCGACGTTGGCGACGACGCGCAGCCGCGGAGCACCGGCCCGGAGCACCGTGGCGTCGATGCGGTCGGTCAGGATGCACACCACCGCGTCGACATCGGCCACGGCGTCGACCAGCTCGTCGGGAGTGAGCGGTTCGTCACCGGGTCGCTGCACCAGTTCGTGGCCGGCGGCGACCAGTGGGTCGAGCCCGCCGGCGGGGAGCTCACGGGTGACGAGGACTCGGGACACGGCGAGGGAGCGTAGACCCCATTGCCAAGCCGCCCGGGCGGAATGTACGTTTTCGTCCACTCGATCGCCGGGCGGAGACCGAGCGAAGGCGGGCACCGATGGGGCGGATCTGGCGAGCGGCGCGCGGTGAAGGAGCGTCGCCGCGCCCGGTCGACCTCCGCGAGGTGGTGGTCGAGCATCGCGCCGACCTGTTCCGCTACGCCCGCTCGTTCACCCGCAACGACGCCGACGCCGAGGACCTGGCCCAGACCGCGGTGGTGCGCGCCCTCGCCGCCGGCGCGGAGCTCCGCGACCCCGAGCGGGCCAAGGGCTACCTCCTGCGCATCGTCCGCAACCTCGCCACCGACCAGGCCCGGGCCCGCGCCCGGGTGTCCGTCGAACCGTGGGCCGTCGTCCCCGACGAGCTCGTGCCGGAGCTCGAACCCGACGCCCGCGTGCTCCGCGCCGACGACGGCGCGCTCCGCGTGCCGCGTTCGCCGACCTGCCGCGGGGCCACCGCGAAGTCCTGCAGCTCCGGTTCGTCGAGGAGCTCGACTACGAGGCGATCGCGGCGAGGCTGCACACCACGGAGCACGCGGCGCGCCAACGGGTGTACCGCGCCGTGCAGGCGCTGCGCGCGGTGGCGCGGCGTCTGCAGCTGGGCCTGGACGGGAGCTGAGGCGTTGGGCACACTCTCTCGCACCGGCCGCCGGTTGCCACCGCGACCCGAACGCGCACCGAACGGAGGACGGTCTGTGAGAACGGCGTGGGCGGGCCGGCGGGGGTTCCCGGGTGCACGGATGACGTGGGTCGTCGGCGCCGTCTTCCTCGTGGTGGTCGGCGTCACCGGCCGCGCATCGTCGGCGGCCACGTTGCCCACGAACGCCCGCGAGTCGTTCCGCGCCGACGCCGAGCTGCTCGCGCACATCCCCGACCAGGTGGGCCAGACCTGTCTGCTCGGCGACACCGTCGCGAACCGCGCTCCCGGAGACCACTACGTCGCGTCCCTCGAGTGTCATCCCGATCCCGAGACGACGATCACCTATCGGGAGCACCGCACCCTGACCGAGATGACCAACCAGTTCGAGCGTTTTGCGCGCAACGCCGACGAGCTCGTGCTCGATGACGAAGATGCCGGCTGCGAATCCCTGAAGCCCTACGAGATCGAGAAGAAGGCGGTGGGCTCGTCGTTGTGCGAGTACGACGACTCGACGGGCACGGTCTCGATCACCTGGACCTACGAGCCCCTGGCCGTCATCGCGATCCTCGAGCGAGACGACGGTGACGCCGCCGCAGCCCGCGCCACGTGGCGCGACGAGGCCGGCCCGGATCACGTCGTGCGCTCGCTCCCCCGCGTGCTCTCGCGCCGCAACGCGCGCGCGGCTGCGACCGAGCTCCTGACCCAGATTCCCGATGCCGATGCCAACGGCTGCGTCGCGACCGACCTCTCCAACGAGCGTTCGCTCGTCCGGAGCTCCTCACCGTCGGGCATGGTCGGGTCGCCGGCACTGTGGCTCGACGCCGAGGTCGTCTGCGACGGCGAGTACCCCGACAAGGCGACCTACCGCCGTTACCGCAACGACGCGGCCTACGCCGCCGCCTACGACAGCACGCACTTCCTCGAGTTCTCGGAGTCCGACGATCCGACGTGCCCGGGCGGCTACGAGAGCAGCTGGTCGGTCGACGACACCGAGGTCGGGCGCATCGCGTGCTACTACCTCGGGGTCGCGGGTGAGGGAGAGGCACACCTGCGCTGGACCTACGACCCGGACCGCATCGTCGCCGAGGCGTACGCGTTGCGCGAGCCGTCGGCGCAGGACCTCTACGACTGGTGGGGCACCCGGGCGGGGCCCCAGACCTGAGCCGCGCTCAGCCGGCCAGGAGCGCCCGGGCACCCATCTCCACCGACGGGTGGCGGAGGCGGGCGAGGGCACGGGCCTCGATCTGGCGGACCCGCTCCCGGCTGAGGTTGACCAGCTGGCCGACCTCGTCGGGGGTGCGGGGCTCGCCGCGGTCGAGCCCGAAGCGCAGCGTGAGGATGTAGCGCTCACGCTCGTCGAGCACCGCGAGCAGCTTCTCGATCTCGGCCGGGAGCATGGCCCGGGCCGCCGACTCGTACGGCGACTCGGCGCCGCGGTCCTCGACGAGGTCGCCCAGCTCGGTCTCGCCGTCTTCGCCGACGGGCGTCTCGAGCGACACCGGCTCGGCGAGGTGCGGGATGAGCTCCTTGACCCGCTCGGGCGCGAGGTCGAGCTCGGCCGCCAGCTCGTCGAGGGTGGCCGGTCGGCCGAGGCGCGCCTCGAGCCCGGCGCGCTCCTTCTGGAGACGCGCCAGGTTGTCGGCCGCGTGCACCGGGAGCCGGATGGTGCGACCGGCGTTGGCGATGCCGCGCTGGATGGCCTGACGGATCCACCAGGTCGCGTAGGTGGAGAACTTGAAGCCCTTGCGCCAGTCGAACTTCTCGACCGCGTGGATCAGGCCGAGGTTGCCCTCTTGGACCAGGTCGAGGAGCGGCATGCCCGACGCCTGGTAGCGCTTGGCGATGGAGACCACCAGCCGGAGGTTGGACTGCACGAACTGGCGCTGGGCGTTCTCGCCCTTGCGCACCAGACGCTGCAGGTCGCGCTTCTCCGTCCGGGTGAGACCCTTGTCGACGGTGTCGAGGGTCTCCCGCGCGGCCTTGCCGGCCTCGATGTCCTGCGCGAGGCGCGCTTCGTCGTCCTTCGTCAGCAGCTGGTGACGACCGATGTCTTCCAGATACAGACGAACGAGATCCTCGTTGTCGCGTTCAGTGCGGTTGCGAACTCGAGCCACGGTGCCTTCCCGAAGGGGTAGAAGTTCGGTCGCCCGGGGGGAGAGAGCGACCGTCGACAGTAGAACGACGGGGGATGCGTCCTTGTTCCTAGATGGGCGCCGGAATTGGAGCGCTGCCGCGGACGGTTCCGGAGAACAGTGTCGCGGACTGGAGCCCTCCATTGTGCACCTTTTCGGGTACCCCCCGCACATCGGCCCCAATCCAGGCGGTCAGCGAGCCGGATCAGCGGCCCCGGAGGGGGCCGGCGTCCTCCTGCCACCACCGGATGAGCGCCTTGACCTCGGTTGCCGGGGCCCCACCCGAGGCGACGATCCGCCCCGCGGTCGACGTCCAGCTGATGTGGGCGAACTCCTCGGACGCCTCCTCCGCGTCGGTGTCGCTGAAGGAGAACGCACAGAACCACCGGCCGGCACGTTTGTCGCCGGCGCTGTAAGTGCCCGAGTCCGCGCACTCGGTGCCCGCGACCTCGACCCGCTGGTCGTGCAGCGCGTCACCGGAGTCCGGGATCACCGCATCGAAGTAGTCGTTCATCGAGTCGACGTTCCCGAACCTCAGGTACTCGCTGTCGGTGGAACCGCGACGCGGGCGGCACTCCTCCACGTCGGCCACGATCCACAGTCGCCACGGGTACAGCTCCTGCAGCGCGTCCTCGGTCATGGCGTCGATCACCTGGCACTTCGCCCTGGACGCCGCAGGAATCGCGGCGAGCAGCTTCGTGCCCGCGCCGCGCAGTGACGCCGCGGTGGCGAGCGGCGGGATGCCGGCCCGATCGGACTCGGCGAGGGGACCGCCGTCTTCCACCCAGAACTCGTGCAGCGCGTCCACGTCGGCGGCGGTGTTCGAGGCCTGGGCGACGATGGCCAGCGGCTCGTACGTCCAGGTGGCGACGGGCGCGCCTTCGGCGAGGTCGCCGGAGGCCTCGTCGTTGAGGACGCAGTAGTAGTGACCGACCGTCTCCTCGTCGTCACCGATGCTGTAGGTGGTGCTCGACGGGCAGTCCTCGCTGTCGTCGGAGAAGCCCTCGGGGAGCTCGGTGCTGCTCAGGCCGAGGAGCTGCGCCACGTACGCGTCGGCGTGAGCGGCCGAGTCGAACCTGACGTAGTTGACCTGCGCCGCACCCGATCCGGGAAGGCACGCCACCGCGGCGATCTGGCTGTCGAGGATCTCGGCGGCGATCTGGTCGTCGGCGTTCGAACCGCCGGAATTGATGGTGCACGTCCCGCGGAAGTCGCCCGGGACGTAGCCCAGCAGCTCGTGGGCGCCGCGCGTCCAGTCGTCGTCGAGACCGTCGGCCACGTCGGTCCCCGCGGCGGCGGGCACGACCGACCCCATCGTCGTCGCCGCGATCGCCAGGAACGCGAGACCGACCACGCGCAGCCGGCTCATCCGGGTTTCCGGATCGGGCCGGCGTCGTCGTCCCAGAATCGGATGAGTGGCGCGGCGCGGCCGTCGACACTGGTCGCATAGCCGAGAATGTCGTCCTGCGTGCTGGTCCACTCCATCGCCGCGAAGTCGGCGACGTCGCCGTCGCCGACGTACCAGCACCCGTACTCACCCTGCTCGACCCCGTCGCGCGACCACGTCCCCGATCCCTCGCAGTCGATGTCGCGCTCGGTGACGCGCGGGCTCCTCCTCGTCGATCTCGTTGGCGACCTGGACGCGGAAGAAGGCCTCCATGGGGCTCTCGGGCCCGGAGCTGGAGTCCCCCGAGAACCGGTAGTAGCTCACGCTCTCGATCCCGGCGGCCTGGCACTGCACCGCCGCGAGCAGCCAGAGGCGCCGGCGGTACAGCGCGGCGCCGACACCGTCGGCTGACAGCGGGAGCACCCGGCACGAGGCCCGTTCGTCCGGGGGGATGTCGGAGCGCTTCATGTCGGCGGCGTTGCGTCGCCACCCCTCGGTGCTCACGACCGCGGCCGGGAGCAGGGCGGAGGTCGGTCCCGCGAGCGGGCCCGCCTCGTCGGATTCCCACCAGCCGTCGAGGGCGTCGGTGTCGTCGTCGAACCGCGCCGCGATCGCCAGGATGGCGGTGTCGTCATGGGTCCAGGTGATGACCGCGGCGTCGTCGACCCCGACGATGTCGTCGGAGAAGTAGCAGGCCCACCGACCGGCGTCGACACCGTCCTGGTCCCACGTCCCCGTGTCGGGGCATTCGTCGCCACCGCTGTCGCCGGACGGCTCGAACGCGTCGAACGCCTCGTCCATGACGTCGACGTCGTCGAACTCGGTGTAGAAGACCAGGTCGGCGCCGGACGGTGGAGAGCAGCGCACCGAGGCGACCACGTCGGCGGAGAACGCCCCGAGCCGATGGTCGACCGTCGTGTCGAAGATGTCGCAGCTGGCGCGGTAGGACTCGGGCACGTAGGCGAGGAGTCCGGAGACCTTCTTGGCCCAGGTGGGCAGCTCGCTGCCAGGGCGGCCGTCGACAGCGTGCACCGATGGTGCCGCCGCGACCACGAACGCCGATGCGCTCACGAGCGCGAGCGTGGCCAGAGCCGCGCCGCCCGAGTGCCTTCCGCCCAAGAATCAGCCCTCCGGTGATCACGGTATCGCACTCGTCCGGACGCTGCCCCCGTGTCTCGTCGCCGGTCGCCTGTCTCGTCGCCGGTCGCCGACCCGTGGTGCGGGATCCCGAAACCCCCGAAAGTGCCCTGTCCGGATTGCTCGGAAAACATTCTCGGCCGCGTGCATTTCCGTTCGCGGGCGTGACATGATGCGCCCGCTCCACCGCCGGAGGGGCGGTGGACTGGAAGGTGTGGGGGGATACATGAGGGCACGTCGGTTGAGCCGCGTGGTCGTCGGGTTGTGCGTCCTGGCGATCGCCAGCGTGGGGATACTCGCGACCGGTACCGCCGGGGCGGCCAGCGATCCGAGCGATCAGTTCGACAAGCTGAAGCCGATCAAGGCGCCGAGCCCCTGCAAGGACGACACCGGGGTCACCGACTCGGAGATCAAGATCGGCAGCATCGTTCCGACCTCCGGCCCCTTCGCCGTCTTCTACGGCAACACCCTCGACGGCATCAAGGCCCGCTTCGCCAAGGCCAACGCCGAAGGTGAGCTCGGGGACCGCAAGCTCACGTTGACCAACGTCGACGACGCCGGCGACTCGTCGCGCAACGTGACGGCCGCCCAGCAGCTCGCGGAAGAGGACAAGGTCTTCGCCATCCTCACCGAAACGCCTGCGGGCGACGCCAGCGGCCAGTACCTCAACGAGCAGAAGATGCCCGTGGTCGGCTGGCAGCTCGGCCTCCCGGTGTACGGCACCTACCCGAACTACTTCGGGATGCAGAACGCCAACACCAAGAACATCAAGTCCGAGTTCACATCCCGCAACGCCGACGTGATCAAGGCGCTCGGCGGCACCAAGCTGGCGATCGTCGGCTCCAACGCCGCCAACAGCGTGATCTTCACCGAGCAGGTGAAGTCGGCGGCCAACAAGACCAAGGGTCTGAAGACCGTCTACATCAACCACGACATTCCGGTGGGCACCACCGAATTCGGCTCGATCGCCGACCAGATCAAGCAGTCGGGCGCCGACTCGATGTACACCGCGCTCGACAACACCGGCAACACTCCGCTGATGGCGGCGCTCAAGCAGGCCGGCGTGAAGCTGAAGCCGGTCGTCTTCCCGGGCGGCTACGACCCGCGGATCCTCGGCCTTCCCACCTACGACGACGTGTACTTCGGCATCGAGTTCAAGCCCTTCGAGGTGACGCCGGAGTGGAACGGGCTCACCGAGTTCAAGAAGTGGCTGGGGACCGAGGCCCCGAACGCGCCACTGAGCCAAATCAGCGCGGTCGGGTGGCTGTCCGCCGAGACGCTGATCGAGGGCATCAAGGCCGCGGGCGTGAACTGCCCGACCCGCAAGGCCTTCATCAACAATCTGCGCCTCGAGAAGGGCTACACCGGCGACGGGTTCTTCGACGACCCCGAGACGAAGATCGACTTCGCCAAGGTGTACGGACACCCGTTCGACTGCGTGTACTACGTGCACGTGGAGAACAAGGCATTCGTACCCCAGTTCGACGGCAAGCCGTTCTGTGCCAAGTTGCACATCACCGACAACAAGATCACCAAGCTGGTGCCTTCGGCCACGACGACCACGGCCGCACCTGCTACCACGGCGGCGCCCTAGCACTGAACCGACTTCCGGCGACGAGGCCGGGTCCCTCTGACCCGGCCTCGTCGTCTTTCGTCTTCGCCGAGCAGGCGCTCGACATCACGGAGGAGGGGAAGCGGTGACGCCCTACATCATCAGCGGGCTGACGGTCGGCAGCATCTACGCCATCTCGGCTCTGGGCCTGGTGCTCACCTACACGTCGTCGCGCGTCTTCAACTTCGCGCACGGCGCGATCGCGTACGGCCTCGCCGTCTTCTACTACTACCTGACCCGCCAGAACGGCTGGAGCATCGCCACTGCGGCGCCGTTCACCATCCTGGTCGTCGCGCCGCTGGTCGGGCTCGCCCTCTACTTCGCGCTGTTCCGCCGGCTCACGCACGCGACGCCCACGGTGCGGCTCGTGTCGACCGTCGGACTCTGGGTCGCGCTCCCTGCACTCGTGCGCATCCTGTTCCCCGCCGCTCGTGACGAGGTCTTCAACCCGGAAGGCCTGGTGTCGAGTCCGGCCGACGAGAAATTCATCAAGGTGTTCGGTCACTACGTGAACGAGAACCAGTTCGTGGTGATCCTGAGCGCGGTCGTCATCGCGGTCGTGGCGACGCTGATCCTGCGGTACACGTCGATCGGACTGGCCACCCGTATGACGGTCGACCACCCGCGCAACGCGGGCATCGCCGGGGTGAACACGGAGGCGATCACCGCCGGCTCGTGGATGGTGGGGGTCATGCTCGCCGGCTTCGCCGGTGTGCTGCTCTCGCCGATCGTGGGTCTGCAGGAGTTCCAGTTCACCCTCCTGCTCGTCGGATCGTTCACCGCCGTGGTCATAGGACGGATGACCAGCCTGCCGTTGGCGTTCGCGGGGGCGATCGGCGTGGGATTGCTGCAGCAGGTCTGGATCAAGGTTCAGCCGAGCAGCGGTTTCTTCTCTTCGGGTGTCTCGGCCAGCATCCCGTTCGTGGTGATGCTGGTCTTCCTCATCGGCTACAGCTTCTCCAAGAAGGGGCTGCGCACGGAGTCGTTCGAGATCGACCGGCGCAGTGCCGGCGGCGTGCACGGCGACGCTCCGCCACTTCCTCCGGCGCGCGGTGGAAGCGCGCCATCGGTCCACTCGCCATGGCGATCGTGCTCGCCGCGCTCCCGCTGCTGTTCGACAACGTCACCGTGCTCGGCGTGACGTTCGACCAGTTCTGGATCGGTGTGTTCGCGCAGGGCATGGCCCTGGCCGTGATCTACCTCTCGTACACGCTGGTCACCGGAGAAGGCGGTCTGATCTCGCTCTGCCAGATCACGCTCGCCGGCATCGGCGCCTTCGCTGCGGCGCGGCTCGCGAGCGAGGCCGGGTGGCCGATGTGGCTCGCGATCCTCGTCGGCGCGGTGATCGCGGTGCCGTTCGGGCTCCTCGTCGCGCTCCCGAGCCTGCGCATCGGTGACCTCTACCTGGCGTTGCTCACCCTGGGCTTCGCGCTCCTGATCGAGCAGCTCATCTGGACCCGCAACACGTACGAGAACTTCGGCGCCGGCATCCACATGGACCGCCCGTTCGGCCTGGGCATCACGGACCGCCTGGAGATGTACGCCATCGTCGCAGTGGTGTTCGCCATCGTGCGCGATGATGATCGTCAACCTGAAACGCGCGACGTCGGGGCTCGTGTTCGCGGCGATCCGCTCCAGCGAACCGGCCTCGGTGACGAGTGGCATCAGCATCGTGCGGGCCAAGCTCGTGGTGTTCGGGATCAGCGCCTTCGTGGCCGGCCTCGGCGGTGCGCTGTACGCCACTGTGGTCGGCAGCGCGACCCCACGGTCGTTCAACGCGCTCATTGGCATCGTGTGGCTCGCAATCGTCGTCACGTGGGGCGTGCGGTCGGTGGTCGGCGCGGTGCTGGCCGGCATGATCTTCGCCATCGCACCGACCCGGCTGTCGATCATCCTCGTGCTGGTGTTCTTCCTGGTGGTGAGCGGCGTTTTCACCCGCCTCGCGTTGCAGCGCGCGTACCGGAACGTGCTGGGGCTGCTGGCCATGGCCGTGCTCGCGGTGATCGCGTTCGCGGGCAGCGCATGGATCTGGGAGAACGTGACCAACGAAGACGCGGTCAACACCATCCTCGTCGCGATCGGGTTGGCGGCCGCGCTCCTGATCGGGTTGCGCATCGCCCGCGCACCAATCGCCAACCGGGGGGTGAAGATCGTCCTCATCGTCGTCATCGCCGCGCTCGGTGTGTGGGCTGCGTTCGCGCTCTCCGACCTCCAACTCGGCGAGTCGGGTTCGGAGGTGCCGACCATGCTGTTCGGGCTCGGGGCGATCGGGCTCGTGAACGAGCCCCGGGGCGTCGTCTACGACATCGTGAACCGGCAACGGCTCCGACGCTTGAAGACCATCGAACGCCAGGAGGAAGACGCCGAGCTCGCTACCCGGGGCGCGGTTCCTGCGGGGGTGGTGGCGTGACCGCGACGGTGGAGAGCACCACGCAGGCGCCGTTGCTGGCGGCAGACGACGTGACCGTGCGCTTTGGCGGCGTCGTCGCGCTCGACGGCGTGAGCCTGGACGTCCCCGTCGGTTCGACAGTCGGGCTGGTGGGACCCAACGGCGCCGGGAAGACGACGCTGTTCGGGGTGCTGTCGGGACTGCTGCGGCCGCGCAGCGGCCGGGTGACGATGAGCGGCTCCGATGTGACCCATCGCACGCCGCAGTACCGCGCCCGCCGCGGTCTGGCTCGCACTTTCCAGCGCATGGAGCTGTTCACCGAGCTCACGGTGCGCGACCACCTCGTCCTCGCCCGGCGGGTTCGGGAGGGACGCGAGCGGATCCTGGGCATGGCTCGCGACATGACCGGTTTCGGTGAGCGCCCGGGGCCCGGCGAGGACGACTCCATCGAGGCGATCCTCGAGCTGCTGGGACTCACCACGGTGGCCGACCGGCCCGCGTCTGGCGATCCCGCTCGGGACCGGTCGCCTGCTGGAGGTCGCCCGCGCGCTCGCGGCCGAGCCGACGGTCATGCTGCTCGACGAGCCGTCCTCGGGCCTCGACGTCCACGAGACCGAGCAGCTCGGCGACGCGCTGCGCCGCGTGCGCCAGGACCGTGGCACCGCGTTCGTGCTGGTCGAGCACAACGTGGAGTTCGTGCTCGATCTGTCCGACCGGGTGACGGTGCTCGACTTCGGGAGGGTGCTGGTCGAGGGCACGCCCGAGGAGATCCGCACCAGCGCGGAGGTGCAAGCCGCGTACTTCGGGGCGCCGTTGGAAGCAGCCGACGGTTCCGAGGAGGTTCAGGCGTGAGCACCGACGCCCCGCTCGGGCACGAGGCCCCGGTCCTGCTCCGGGTCACCGATCTCGAGGTCGCGTACGGCGAAGCGCGCGCGTTGTTCGGCGTGTCGTTCGACGTCGCGCCGCGGGATCGGTCACGACGGTCCTCGGCGCCAACGGCGCGGGTAAGTCGTCGCTAGCGGCGGCCATCGCAGGCGTGGTGAAGCCGCGCGCCGGACGGGTGGATTTCGACGGGCAGGACGTCACGGGCCGCTCGTCGCACGCGATCTGCAAGCTCGGGCTCGCGTTCGTGCCGGAGTCGCGCAACCTGTTCCCGCACCTGTCGGTAAAGGAGAACCTGTGGGCTCAGCTGCGGTTCTCGCTGCCGCGCGCCCAGCGCAAGGACGCCTACGACCGCGCGCTCCAGCTGTTCCCCGTGCTCGCCGAACGCCGCCGCCAGTCGGCGGGCACGCTCTCGGGCGGTGAGCAGCAGATGCTCAGCCTGGCGCGCGTGCTGGCGGCGGCGCCCAAGTTGCTGATCGCCGACGAGATGTCGCTCGGGCTGGCGCCGAAGATGGTCGACCTCGTGTTCGAGTCGCTGGCCACCGCGCGCGACGAGGGCATCACCGTGCTCCTCATCGAGCAGTTCGTCGAGCGGGCGCTCGCCTTCGCCGACGACGCGGTGGTGCTGCGCCACGGGCTCGTCGGCTGGCAGGGGCCGGCGGCGGACGCCGGCGACGAGCTGCTCGCCGAGTACCTGGGCGGCGAGACCGCGTCGTCGCTCTAGAGCGAGCGTGAGGTAGTCAGCCCGTCTGGTCCGCGGGCGTCGGCGCGTCGAACTCGACCTCGACTCGTTGCTCGGGCCGGCGGCTCTCGGTCTCGACCAGATCGGTGAGGACGTGTTCGTCGGCCTCGGTGAGCGGCGGCGGCCGCAACGACCGCGGATGCAACCGGCGCGCCTTCACCACGTTGATCTCAGCGGAGTAGACCGTGATCTGCGCCGCGAGGTAGAGGAAGAACAGCAGGCCGAGGACCAGGCCGAAGGTCCCGTAGAGCTCGCTGGTGTGCCGGAGCTGGCGCGCCACCAACCAGCCACCGAGCGCCTGGAGCGCGGTCCAGGCCACCCCGCCGACGACCGCGCCGGGCAGCAGGTCGCGGCTCGGGACCTCGGCCGGCGTCAGCACGCGGAACGCGAGCCAGTAGAGCGCGACGTTGAGGACGACGACCGCGGCGGTGGAGAGCACCGAGACCGCGACCCCGCCGGGGAGCAACGTGGCGGTCGCGGTGAGAGCGGCCGTGGCACCGACCGCGAGTGCGAGGACGGCGAGGACCAGCACCGAGCGGAGGAGCCGGGGACCGAAGCCGGGCCGACGCGCCACCGGGACGTTCCACACCTGCGCCATCACGTGCTGCGCGACCTGGGCGACGCCGAGCGAGCCCCAGATCAGCGCGAGCAGCCCGATCACCAGGCCGAGCCCGTTCCCGTCCAGCGCGCTCACGTTCCGGCGCAGCTCCTGACCGACGACCGGGAAGTCGGCGAGAGCGGAGTCGAGCAGGTCGTGGCGCAGGGACGGGTTGTCGTGGAGCAGGTACCCGAGCACGGTGACGAACACCAGGAGCAACGGGAACATGGCGAGGAAGCCGTAGTACGTGAGCAGCGCCGCGAGTTGGCCACCGCGGTCGTCGCCGTACTTCTTCACCACGCCGAACGCGAAGGCGGAGCCGCGGTGGCGCTGTTGCCACCGATCCGCGCGTTCGACCAGTTCCATGCCCTGTGTGGTGCCCGACGGCAGCCGCGGGCAACCGCATCACTCGTGATGGAGGAGAGAGCGGGCCTCGTCGACGACCGACCGAGGGATCTCGGCACCGGTCTCGACCACCAGCTCGTGCAGCACCCCGGTCCAGGGGAACGGGGGCTGGTAGTCGGCACAGACCGGGAGGCCACGATCGCGCCCGAGCATGAGCATGGTGCCGCCGTGCTGGAACACCATCGGCGCGGTCACGGGGAGCACCGCGTGCGCGACCAGGTCGTCGTCGTGGAACAGGCCGACACCCGGCCCCGCGAGCCCGGGGGTGTACACGCACGACAACCGGTGACGGCCGCCCGGGAGCGGCACGTCGCTCTCGACCCGTCCTTCGTCGCCGGCGCGGTTGAGCACGAACACCAGCCGACCGTCGCGGACGAAGAGCGCGAAGCCGCCGGTCCAGTCGCCCATCGCCGCGAGCACGCCGGCCGCGCGCTCGGTGCCGGGCAGGTCGCCGTCGGGGACGTCGACCTCGGCGATCATCCGGAAGCCCCCGAAGAGCCGGGCCACGGAGTCGTCGGGGACCGGGCCACCCTCGGGCCGGTAGACCGCGCGCGCCGGGACCGGGTTGGGCGGCGGCACCACCGCGGCGATGCGGCCGATCAGCTCGTCGACCAACGGGAACACCTGGTTGCGCTCGGCTTCCGCCGTCCACCGCTCCTGGAGCTCGCGCAGGACGTCGGGATGATCGGCTGCGAGGTCGCGGGTCTCGGCGAAGTCGTCGGCGAGGCGGAACAGCGCCCACGTGTCGTCGGCGAAGTCGCGACTCCCCTCGACCAGTCGCTCCTCGTCGACGACGCCCTTCGAGACGTGATCGGTGGTCGCCTTCCACCCGTCGGCGACGATCGAGCGGGAGCCGAGCATCTCGAAGTACTGCACCGAACGCGGCGCGGGTGCCGACGCATCGGCGAACGTGTCGCGGATCGACGCGCCGTCGAACGGCTGCTGCGTCACCCCGTCGACCGCGGCCGGCGCCTCGATCCCGGCGGCGTCGAGCACCGTCGGCATGAGGTCCACCGTGTGCACGAACTGGTCGCGCACCTCGCCCGCGCCGCGAACCCGCGCGGCCAGTGCACGATCAACGGCGTGCGTGTGCCGCCGAGCCACGTGTAGCGCTTCCACAGCCGCAGCGGCGTGTTCCCCGCCCACGCCCAACCCCACGAGTAGTGCGGGTACGACCGCAGCCCGCCGAGCTCGTCGTGCCAGGCCAGGTTGCCCTCCACCGTGTCGGCGACGTGTTCCGTGAAGCGGTGCTCGTTGAACGTGCCCAGCGCGCCACCCTCGCCGCTGGCGCCGTTGTCGGAGATCAGCATGACGAGCGTGTCGTCGAGCAGACCGAGGAGCTCGAGCTGCGCGAGCACGCGACCGATCTGCGCGTCGGTGTGCGCGAGGAACCCCGCGAACACCTCCTGCTGGCGCGCCAGCATGCGGCGCGCCTCCGGCGACAACGTGCTCCACGGTTCGATCCAACTCGGGCGCGGGCCCAGTTCGGTGCCCGCGGGGACGACCCCCGACTCGAGCTGGCGCGCGAACACGTCGGCGCGCCACTGCTCCCATCCGCCGTCGAACGCGCCGCGGTAGGGCTCGACCCATTCCGGGGTGACGTGATGCGGTGCGTGCATCGCGCCGAGCGCGAAGTAGAGGAAGAACGGCCGATCGGGCGCGGCCTCGTGCTGCGCGGTGATCGAGCGGATCGCCCGCGCCGCGAGATCCTCGGTGAGGTGGTAGCCGTCGGCGGGCGCCGACGGCTGGTCGACGTAGTGGTTGTCCTCCACGAGGTGGGGCGCCCAGTGGTTGGTGTCGCCCTGCAGGAACCCGTAGTACCGCTCGAAGCCGAACCCGAGGGGCCAGCGGTCGTACGGGCCCGCGACCGACCGCTCACCGCCGGGCACGAGGTGCCACTTGCCGATCGCGGTCGTGTTGTACCCGCCGTCGCGCAGCAACCGGGGCAGCGTCGCCGCCGACTTCGGCACCCGGCCGGTGTAACCGGGGAACGCCATGGGCAGATCGGTGAGGAACCCCATGCCCACCGCGTGGTGGTTGCGCCCGGTCAGCAGGCAGGCCCGCGTCGGCGAGCACAGGCTGGTGACGTGGAAGTGGTTGTACCGGAGCCCACCGGCCGCCAGACCGTCGATCGCGGGGGTGGCGATCCCCGAACCGAAACACCCCAATTGCCCGAACCCGAGGTCGTCGAGCACGATCACCAGCACGTTCGGGGCGCCGGGCGCCGGACGGGGGAGCGGGTAGTCGCCCGGGGTCGATGCCTCGAGCGAGAACGCGGTCCGCGCGGTCGTCGTCATGCACGTGCAATCTACGTGTCCGGGGAGCCGGCGCATGCCGCTCCCCCCGTGGGCGAGGGGGGACTTGAACCCCCACGTCCTTGCGGACACAGGCACCTGAAGCCTGCGCGTCTGCCAATTCCGCCACTCGCCCGGAGTGCGACAGGGTAGCCGCGCGCACCCAGTGACGGAGGGGCCGCTCGGTACACTCTCCCCGTGGGAATCCAGGGGTTCGAGCGCCGGCTCGAGCGGCTGGTGGAGGGAACCTTCAACAAGGCCTTCCGCAGCGGACTCCAGCCCGTCGAGATCGGTCACCGGGTGACCCGCGTCCTCGACGACGGCCGGACGCTCGGCGTGAACGGGCGCCCGGTCGCGCCCAACAACATCGGGGTGTACCTCTCCCCCACCGACTTCGAGCGCTTCAGCTCCTTCGCCGAGGCGCTCGCCCGCGAGCTGGCCGAGGCCGCCCGCCAGCACGCGCGGGACGAGGGCTACCAGTTCGTGGGTCCGGTCACGCTGACGCTGGTGCCCGACGAGACGCTGAAGACGGGCGACTACGACGTCGTGGCCGAGATCGCCGAGGGTGCAGGCGGCCACGTGGGCTCGCTGGTGCTGCCCGACGGCCGGCGGGTGGGCCTGGGCGAGCACACCACCAGCCTGGGGCGGAACTCCGACTGCACGGTCACCCTGGCCGACCCCCGCGCCTCCCGGCAGCACGCCGAGATCCGCCCGAGCGCCGACGGCTTCGTGATCGCCGACCTCGGATCGATGAACGGCACCCTGGTGAACGGCACTGCCGTGCGGGAGCGAGTGCTCCACGACGGCGACGAGATCTCGGTGGGCGCAACCGTGATGCGCTTCGAGGCCTCCTAGTGCCGGAATCCGTACTCACCATCCTGAAGTTCTGCTTCCTCGCCCTCCTCTACCTGTTCCTCTTCCGGGTGGTCCGCGTGGTCGTGAAGGAGATGCGGGCCCCCGCCCCGGTGCCGCAGCAACCGGCATCGCCACCCACGGCCGCGCCCCTGCCCGCCTCGCGTCCGGTCAAGCCGGCGCGGGGTCGGGGGCCGGGTCGCCTCAAGATCCTGGAACCCGCGAACCGCCAGGGCGAGAGCTACGCGTTGACCGACGAGCTCACCGTCGGGCGCGGCGGCGGCTGCGGCATCGTGCTCGCCGACGACTCCTTCGTGTCGACCGTGCACGCGCGCGTGTTCCGCCGTGACGGTGAGGTGTACGTGGAAGATCTCGGGTCGCGCAACGGCACGCTGCTGAACGGCGAACCGCTCGTGCACGCGTCGCAGCTGCGACGCGGCGACCAGGTCCAGTTCGGCCAGACCGTCGCCGAGGCCGTGCGGTGACATGAGGCTGGTCATCGGGGCCGCCTCCGACGTCGGCCGCGTGCGTGAGGGCAACGAGGACGCCTACCTCGTCGACGACGCCACGGGGCTGGTGGCGGTGGCCGACGGGATGGGCGGCCACCGCGCCGGTGAGGTCGCCAGCGCCACCGCGCTCGAGGCACTGCGCGCCGCCATCACCAGCGGGAAGCCCCTGCGCGAGGCGATCGAGGACGCCAACGAGGCGGTGTTCACCAAGTCGCTGGCCGACACCGACCTGCGCGGCATGGGCACCACGCTCACCGCGGGCACGCTGGCCGCCGGCGGCACCCTGCTGGTCGGTCACGTCGGTGACTCGCGGGCATACCTGCTGCACGACGGCGAGCTGGCACAGGTCACCGTCGATCACAGCCTGGTCGAGGAGCTCGTGCGCGAGGGGCGCCTCACCGCCGACGAAGCCGCCGTGCACCCGCAGCGGTCGATCATCACGCGCGCGCTCGGTGTCGACGCAACCGTCGAGGTCGACGTGTACCCGGTCGAGCTCGTGCCGGGCGACCGTCTGCTCATCTGCTCCGACGGCCTCACCGGGATGGTGCAGGCGGATGCCATCGCCGCCACGTTGCGACGCGAGGACGATCCGACCCGCGCCGCCCAACAGCTCGTCGACGCCGCGAACGCCGCCGGCGGCGAGGACAACATCACCGTGATCGTGGTCGCCGTGACCGACGAAGCGCCGACGCGGGTGGTCGAGGAGCGCATCGAACCGATCGAAGCCACGATCGTCGACGAGGAGCCCGCACCGGAACCGGGTGAACGACGCCGCCGCGGTGCGCGCGGCGTCGGCCGCGTCCTGCTGTGGGCACTGCCCATCGTGCTCGTGCTCGCGATCGCGGTCGGTGCGGTCGGGTGGTACGCGCGCCGCAACTACTACGTCGGGGTGAACCAGGGTCGGGTCACCGTGTACCAGGGCGTGCCCGGCGGGCTCGCGGGTTGGAACCCGACAGTCGAGCGGCGGACGAACCTCGAGCTCGATGACCTGCGCCCGGCCGACCAGGCCACGGTGAGGGACGAGCAGACCTTCTCGTCGGTCGCCGACGCCAACGCGTTCGTGGCCCGCATGCGCGCCCGCTCGGCCACCACCACGACGACCACGACGCCGCCGACCACCACCCCGACCGTTCCCGGCGCGACGACCGTGCCCCCGACCGCCCCGGCGACGCTGGCGCCGGCCGGGCCGTGAGGTCACCCACCGCCAAACGGCGGCGCAGCCGCGAGCTCGGCCTCGGGCTCCTCGCCGTCGTCGTCACCGCCGGCGGCTACGTGCTGCTCCTGCTCGCCGACCGCCCCGACATCCCCGCCGACCTCTGGGTGTTCCTGCTGGCGGTGCTCGGCCTCTACCTCGTCGCGCACCTGGCCGTCCGCCGGTTCGCGCCCCGGGCCGACCCCACCCTGCTGCCGATCGTGTTCCTGCTGAACGGCATCGGCTACTTCACCATCTCGCGGCTCGACCGCGACCTCGCGCGCGTGCAGGCGGTGTGGACCGCCGTCGGCATCGCCGCGTTCGTCCTCACCCTCGTGATCGTGCGTCACATCCGCACGCTGGAGCGGTACAAGTACACGTTCCTGCTGCTCGGCGCCGCTGCGCTCCTGCTGCCGTCGCTCCCCGGCATCGGGCGCGAGATCAACGGCGCGCGCCTGTGGGTGCGCCTCGGGCCGATCAACTTCCAGCCGAGCGAGGTGGCCAAGGTCCTCCTGGTGATCTTCTTCGCCGCGTACCTGGTGGAGAAGCGCGAGCTGCTCGCGGCCGGCACCCGGCACATCGGCCGCGTCCGGCTCCCCGACCCCAAGCACCTCGGGCCGCTGCTGCTCGCCTGGGGCTTCTCGATCCTGGTCATGGTGCGCGAGAAGGACCTCGGTTCGTCGCTCCTCTTCTTCGCGGTGTTCGCGGCGATGCTGTACATCGCCACCGAGCGGTGGTCGTACCTGGTCGTCGCGCTCGGCCTCTTCCTCGCCGGTGCGTTCGTCGCGTACCAGCTCTTCGGCCACGTGCAGGACCGCGTGGGCTCGTGGGTCGATCCGTGGTCGGTGTCGGAGACCACGGGGTTCCAGCTGGTGCAGTCGCTCTACGCGCTCGGCTCGGGCGGCTTCGCCGGCACCGGTCTGGGACTGGGCAGTCCCCAGAAGATCCCCAACGCGTCGACCGACTTCGTGCTCTCCGCCATCGGGGAGGAGCTCGGACTGCTCGGCACCGTCGCCGTCTGCATGCTGTTCCTCCTGCTCGTCGGCAGCGGGTTCCGCATCGCCATCCAGGCCGACCGCCCGTTCTCGAAGCTGTTCGCGTCGGGGCTCACCACGATCATCGGCGTGCAGACGTTCGTGATCGTCGGCGGCGTGATCCGCGTGATCCCGCTCACCGGGGTGACCCTCCCGTTCGTGTCGTACGGCGGGTCGTCGCTCATCGCCAACTTCGTGATCATCGCGTTGCTCCTGCGCATCTCCGACGAGACCGTCGCGCGCGCCGAGGCTCCCGGCGCGCTCGACGACGGCGTGCACCGCGGTGGGAGGTGACGCCGTGGCCGCGCCGCCGGCGCGCCGGTGAACCGCCCGATCCGCCGCGTCGGCTACGCGGTCACCGTCCTCATCCTGCTGCTCATCGGGCAGCTCACGTACCTGCAGGTCGTCGACGCCGACAACCTCGCCAACGACCCGAAGAACGTGCGCAAGCAGCTGAAGGAGTACAACCGGGCGCGGGGTGAGATCCTCACCGCCGACGGCCAGATCGTCGCCCAGTCGCTGCCCACGACCGGCGACTTCAAGTTCGCGCGCTTCTACCCGCAGGGTGCCCTGTTCGCGCACACCGTGGGCTACCAGTCGTTCGTCAACCTGGTGGGCACGTCGGGCGTCGAGGAGTCGTACGACAAGGTGCTCACCGGGCGCGACGCCGGCCTGCAGCTGAGCGACATCGGTGGCCTCATCAACGGGAAGTCGGCGACGAACAACGTGGTCCTGTCACTCACCGAGAGCGCGCAACGGACCGCGGAGCAGGCCCTGGAAGGCCAGCGCGGGTCGGTGGTCGCGCTCGACGTGACGACGGGGGCGGTGCTGGCGATGTACTCGAACCCGTCGTTCAACCCCAACGGCCTGTCGGTGCACGACACCCAGGTGGTGCAGACCACGTTCAACCAGATCAACAGCGGCGACAAGGCCGCGCTGCAACGCGCCTACCGCGACCGCTACTCGCCGGGCTCGACGTTCAAGGTGGTCACCAGCAAGTCGGCGATGGAGGCCGGGATCGCGACGCCCGACGATCCGGTGTTCCCCGAGCAGGACGGCTTCCAGATCCCGGGCACCGACACCGTCTTGCGGAACTTCGGCGGCGACGGGAACCCGTGCGGGGGCACGCTCACCGAGAGCCTGATCAACTCCTGCAACGCGACCTTCGCGCAGATCGGCTACGAGCTCGGCAGCGCGTTCACGCCCGCCATGGAGCAGTGCGGGATCAACAGCGCGCCGCCGATCGACCTGGCGCCGAGCGCGGAGGCGAGCGTGGGCCCGTTGGCCGACGCCGACCAGGCCCGGTTCGCCCTCGCGGGCATCGGGCAGGGCGACGTGTTCACGTCGCCGTTGCAGATGGCGCTGATCGCGGCGGGGATCGGCAACCAGGGCGTCGTCATGGAGCCGCACGTCGTGAAGGAGATCCAGAATTCCGACGGCAAGACGGTGCGCACGATCGATCCCACGCCGTGGAAGACGTGCATGTCGCCGGCGACGTCGCTGGCGCTCACCAACATGATGATCCAGGTCGTCGAGCAGGGCACCGGTACCGCCGCGCAGATCGACGGCGTCCAGGTGGCGGGCAAGACCGGCACCGCCCAGACCGGCGTCCTGGGCGAGGACCCACACGCGTGGTTCATCTCCTTCGCACCCGCCAACGCGCCCAAGTACGCGGTCGCGGTGATCATCGAGCACGGCGGCAACTTCGGGAGCGAGGCCACCGGTGGCGAGGTCGCGGCCCCGATCGCCAAGCAGGTGCTGCAGAACCTCCTGGCGACCAACCCGTGAGTAGATTTCCGTGACCATGCCCCCCGACCGCCGCGTCTTCGCGAACCGCTACGAGCTGGGCGAAGCGATCGGCCACGGCGGCATGGCCGACGTGTTCCTCGCGCACGACCGACTGCTCGATCGACGCGTCGCGGTCAAGGTCCTGGCACCGGCGTACTCGTCCGACGCCAACAGCGTCGAGCGCTTCCGCCGCGAGGCGCAGTCGGCCGCGGGCCTCAACCATCCTCACATCGTCGCCGTCTACGACTGGGGCGAGGAGGACGGCACGTCCTACATCGTGATGGAGTACGTGCCCGGCCAGACCCTGCGCGAGGTGATCGACACCTACGGTCGGCTCTCGCCGACCGATGCCGCGCGTCTCGCGGCCGAGATCGCCGACGCCTTGTCGTTCGCGCACGCGAACGGTGTCGTGCACCGCGACGTGAAGCCGGGCAACGTGCTCGTCACGCCGCAGGGGCAGGTGAAGGTCACCGACTTCGGCATCGCGCGCGTGGACGTGGGTGAACCACTCACCAAGACCGGCGCGGTGCTCGGCACCGCCACCTACTTCTCGCCCGAGCAGGCCCAGGGCTTCGCGCTCGACGGCCGCTCCGACGTGTACGCCTTGGGCGTCGTGCTGTACGAGATGCTCACCGGCGTCGCGCCCTTCATCGCCGCCAGTCCGGTCTCGGTCGCGTACAAGCACGTACGCGAGACCCCGGCTGCGCCCTCGACCATCTCGCCCGACATCCCCCCCGCGATGGAGCGCATCGTGCTCAGCGCGATGGCGAAGAACGTCGACGAGCGCTACCAGTCCGCCCAGGACCTCCGCAGCGATCTGCTCCGCTTCGAACGCGGTCGTCCGCTGGTGGGTGCGCCCGCGACCACCGTCGCCCGCGAGATCCCCACCGCGTTCGTGGCCGCGCCGGTGGCCGCCGCTCCCCCCAACGGCACGCCGCCGCTCACCGCGCGGCGACGCAAGGGCCGGTGGGGGCCGATCGTGGCGGTCGGCATCGCGGCTGGCGTTGCTGCTCGGCCTCATCGTGTTCCTCCTGGTCAACGCCAACCTCGGCGGCGACGACCCACCCGCGGCGACGCTCACGGTCCCCAGGGTGGTCGGCCTGCCCTACTCCATGGCCGACGGCGGGCTGACGGCCCGCGGCTTCACCGTGCAGCGCACGGACACCGACGCGCCGACGCAGGCGCCCGACGTCGTGCTCGGGCAGGATCCCGAGGAGGGCACCAAGCTCCCCAAGAAGGGGACCATCACGCTGACGGTGAGCAGCGCCACCATCACGATGCCGAACGTGGTCGGCCAGAACCGCCTGCTCGCCACGCAGACGCTCACCACCGCGAACCTCACCGGGAACTTCGTCGAGGCCGACAGCGACCAGCCGCCGGGCACGGTGTTGGCGAGTGATCCCGTCGCCGGTGCCCCGGTGGCGAAGCTTCCCGCCGGAGGACGACCGACGGTGACCGTCACCGTCGCGCGTGAGCCGGCGATCCCCGTTCCCGACGTGGCGACGCAGGATCCGGACGCCGCCGCCGCCCTGCTCGGGTCACAAGGGTTCGTGGTCACACGCATCAACACCCCGAGCGACACCGTGCCCGTCAACACGGTGATCGGGACCAATCCCGGGGCCGGCACGCCCCTGCCCCGCGGCAGTGCGGTGGAGCTGCTCGTGTCGAGCGGGCCCTCGCTGATACCGGTCCCCAGCACCGTCGGCGCGACACGCGCCGCCGCCGAAGCGCTGTTGCACGACACGCTCGGCTTCGGGTTGTCGATCACCTTCGTGAACGCGCCGGCCGCCCAGAAGGGCAAGGTCGTCGCCCAGAACCCCGCGGGCGGGTCGGCGCCGAAGGGGTCGGCGATCGCCCTCGTGATCGGTCAGTGACGCTCGCCCACTGGTACGAGGACCACGGCCGTCACGACCTGCCCTGGCGCCTGACCCGCGACCGGTGGGCGGTGCTGGTGTCCGAGGTGATGCTGCACCAGACGCAGGTCCCGCGGGTCGTGACGGTCTACGACGACTTCCTGGCCCGGTTCCCCACACCGGCAGCCATGGCCGCGGCGGGGCCGGGCGCGGTGATCGAGGCGTGGGGCCGGCTCGGCTACCCGCGCCGGGCGCGGCGGCTGTACGACGCCGCGGTGGTGATCACCGACCAGGGATGGCCCGACGATCTGAGCGCGCTGCCGGGTGTCGGCCGCTACACCGCGGCCGCGATCGTCGCCCAGGCCGACGACGCCGACGTACCGGCGGTCGAGGTCAACGTGCGTCGCGTGGTCGAGCGGGTCACGGGCGAGCGGCTCGGCGATCGCGCCGCCGAATCCGCGTCGGTGCGGGTCGGTCGTCCGTTGCGCGGGCGCGACCGGTTGCTCGCGTTGATGGACGTCGGCGCGCTGCTGTGCAAGCCGCGCGCTCCGAGGTGCGCGGCGTGCCCGCTGCGCCGACGGTGTGCGACCCGCGGTCCGCTCGACGGCGAGCGCCGCACGCGTCAGGCACCGTTCGCCGGAAGCTTCCGCCAACGTCGGGGCGTGGTGATGGCGAGGCTGCGCGACGGACGACACCCGGTGCCGGTGGGTGAGCTCGACGCCGAGGCCCTCGCGTCACTCGTCGACGACGGCCTCGCGGTGGTGGCACAGGGTCGGGCGCGGTTGCCGTCGGCGTAGTCAGGCGCGGACGGCGAGGAAGTTCTCGAGGAGCGAGTGACCGGCCTCGGTGAGGATCGACTCGGGGTGGAACTGCACGCCCTCGACCGGCAGGTCGCGGTGGCGCAGGCCCATGACGAGGCCGTCCTCGGACTCGGCCGTGATCTCGAGCACGTCGGGCACGGAGTCGCGCTCGACCACGAGTGAGTGGTAGCGGGTGGCGGTGAACGGGTTCGGCACGCCGCGGAAGACGCCGCGTCCGTCGTGGGTGATCTGGGAGGTCTTGCCGTGCATGACCTGCGGGGCGCGCACCACCCGACCGCCGAAGATCTGACCGATGCACTGGTGGCCGAAGCACACGCCGAGCACGGGGACTCCGGCCTCGCCGAAGGCGCGGATGGCGTCGATCGACACGCCGACATCGTGCGGATCGTCGGGGCTGCCCGGGCCCGGCGACACGAGCACGGCGTCGGGTTCGAGCGCCCGCAGCTCGGCGAGGGTGACCGCGTCGTTGCGGTGGACGACCGGCTCGGCGCCGAGCTCCCCGAGGTACTGCACGAGGTTGTAGACGAACGAGTCGTAGTTGTCGATGACGAGCACCCTCACCGCCGGAACGCTACCGGGCCGGGCGTCCGCACCGGCCGGGATTGGCTATCCTCGCCGCCGTGGCGCCCACCAAGAAGCAGCCGGCACCGCCGACCCGCCGGCCCACGAAGGGCTCGCGCTACACGCCCCCGGCACCCAAGACCGTGAAGTCGAGCCGGCTGTGGGTACCGGTCACGATGTTCACCTGCCTGGCGCTCGGCGTGGTCGTGATCGCCGGCAACTACATGGAGCTGCTCCCCGGCGGCGAGGTGAGCAACAACTTCCTGCTCATCGGCCTGGTGCTGCTGATCGCCGGGTTCGTGCTCTCGACGTTCTTCCGCTGACCCGCGTCTTGCGAGATGCAAGGCCGCCTTGCCCGAATTGTCCGAACCCCAGGCCTGTAACTTCACACAGGTTTGTCCACAGGTTGGGGACAACCGTCAGTCGACCGGCACCATGTCCTCGCGGCAGTGGCGGGGCGCTTCGGGGTCGTCCTGGGCGGCGGTCATCGTGACCTCGGCCCCGCAGACGATGCAGCGGTAGTGCAGGTCGACCGGCTTGATGTCGTCGGGATCGGGCTCGGCGGGCGGCGCCAGGTGGAACTTCCGCAGCATCGACGCGCCGATCACGTAGACCGTGAGGGCGACCCCGACGCCGAGCACGATGCGGAGGATCGTCCCGGCCATGCCCCGATGGTCGCGCTCCGGGCGCCCGGAGCGGGAACGCGGGCTACAGCCGCTCGATGACGGTGGCGTTGGCCAGTCCCCCGCCCTCGCACATGAGCTGCAGTCCGGTGCGGCCGCCACTGCGCTCGAGCTCGCAGAGCAGGGTCGCCATGATGCGCGCCCCGGAGCTCCCGAGGGGGTGACCGAGCGCGATGGCGCCACCGTTCACGTTGACGCGGTCCATGTCGGGATGCACCTCGCGCGCCCACGCCAGCACCACGCTGGCGAACGCCTCGTTGATCTCGATCCGGTCGACCGCGTCGAGGTCGAGGCCGGCGCGTTCGAGCACGCGCCCGGTGGCGGGGATCGGGGCGGTGAGCATCAGGATCGGGTCGGCGCCGGCCAGCGCGAAGGCGCGCACCCGCGCCCGGGGGGTGAGCCCGAGCCGCGCTGCGGCCTCTTCGCTGGTGATCAGCACGGCCGCGGCGCCGTCGCTGATCTGTGACGAGTTCCCCGCGGTGATCACGCCGTCGGGCTTGAACGCGGGCTTGAGCGCGGCGAGCCGCTCGGCGGTGGTGTCGGGCCGGATCCCTTCGTCGACCGTCATCGCCGCGACGACACCGTCGATGTTCACCGGCACCGGGACGATCTCGCGGTCGAAGCGCGCCTCCGCGGTGGCCTGCGCGGCGAGCTGCTGCGAGCGGAGCGCGTACTCGTCGAGCTCCTCGCGCGTGAGGTTCCACTGCTCGGCGATGAGCTCGGCCGAGATGCCCTGCGGCACGAGGTCCGGATAACGCTGCACGAGGCGAGTACCGAACGGGTCGGCACCGAGCACCGACGAACCCATCGGCACGCGGCTCATGCTCTCGACGCCGGCGGCGATGACCACGTCGTAGGCACCGGCGATCACGCCCTGGGCCGCGAAGTGCAGGGCCTGCTGCGACGAACCGCACTGCCGGTCGACGGTGGTGCCGGGCACGGTGTCGGGGAAGCCGGCCGCGAGCAGCGCGTTGCGACCGATGTTCAGCGCCTGCTCGCCCACCTGCGACACACAGCCCATGATCACGTCGTCGACCACACCCGGATCGAGGTCGTGGCGCACGACCAGGGTGTCGAGCACGTGCGCGGCGAGGTCGACCGGGTGCCAGCCCGCGAGGCGCCCGTTCCGGCGGCCCAGCGGTGTGCGGATGGCGTCGACGATGACGGCGGTCGGCATGAGGGCGACGGTAGCGGCCGGTAGCCTCGCCCCGGTGCGGAACCTGGATCGCTCGCTCGGCGACGGCGGCATGCCGCTGCTCGGCCAGCTGGGCGTGTCGTTCGAACGGTACGGCGAGGGGTGGGCGGAAGCCGCCTGGCGACCCACCGAGCTCGCGGGCAACCCGTTCGGCATCGTGCACGGTGGCGTCTACGGCGTGGTCCACGACGCGGCGATGAACTTCGCCGCCAACAGCGCGCTCGAGTCGGGCGACCGCGTCGCCACGCTCGACGTGTCGTACCAGACTCGCAAGGCGCCGAAGGTCGGGGACGCGCTCGCGCTGCGGGGTGAGGTCGTGCAACTCACCCGGCAGGTGGCCTACGTCGAGTCGACGGTGACCGACGCCGACGGCGACGTCGTGTCGCGCGCGATGGGCACCTTCATCGTGCGTCGCAAGCCGGAGTGACCACCACCGAAATCGTCGGCGAGCCCGTTCCCGAACCGGGGCCGTTGTCGCGGCGCATCCGACGCGGTTGGATCCTCGAGATCGTGGTCGGGGTCGCCATCTACTTCGCGTACGACTGGCTGCGCGACAAGACCACCGGCACCAGCGCGGATGCGTACCGCCACGCGCTGCAGATCGTCGACGCCGAGAAGTTCCTCGGTCTCTACCACGAGTACTCGATCCAGCAGGCCTTCCTGCACCTCGACTGGTTCATGTCGTTCTGGAACATCTGGTACGGCACCATCCACTTCGTGGTGCCGCTGGTCGCGCTCGTATGGCTCTACCGCAAGGCACCGGTACGGTACGTGCGCTGGCGCACGACGATCGTGTTCATGCTGGGCATCTCGATCGTCGGGTTCTGGGCGTACCCGCTCATGCCCCCGCGGCTGATGCCGGCCCACTTCGGCTTCGTCGACACCGCGGCCAGCTTCTTCAACTTCGGCCCCCAGGTGCGCGTCCGCTTCGGCGCCGACGGACAGCCGACCGCCGCCGCCATCCGCACCTACGGCAACCTGTTCGCCGCCATGCCCAGCCTGCACGTGGGCTGGTCGACGTGGTCGACCCTGGCGGTGTGGCCGCTGCTCCGCCACACGTGGGCCAAGGTGCTGTGGGCGCTCTACCCGGTGACCATCTTCTTCTGCATCGTGGTCACCGCCAACCACTGGATCCTCGACGCGGTGGGCGGCTGGGTGGTGCTCGGGCTCGGCTACCTGTGCGCGGTCGGACTCGGCTGGATGCTCGCCCGCCGCCGGGTCAACGCCGCGGCCACGTGATCCCCGCCATCGCGTAGTCGGGGAACGGCGGGAACTGGGGCAGGTCGTTCACCGGCGTCACCGTCGGCGCCGGCTGCAACTGCTTGGCGTCGCCCAGGGTGAACCCGGCGATCCGCAACGCGAAGTCGGCCACCCAGTCGAGGTCCTGGGCACGGATGTACTCGGGCAGCGTGCCATCGGTCGTGGCGTCGGCGGAGTCGGGGTTGACGACGCCGTCGAGGTTCACCACCGTGAAGCGGTCGTTCGCGTAGAAGCCGAACGCCCCGCTCTGCCACGCGCCGAGCTTCTGCCCGTCCCGTGGGACGGCGGCGACGACCTGCGCCGCGTCGCGGTAGCCGGTGATGCTGTCGAACGCGGAGCTGGTCGCCTCGGTCGCGGTGAGCTGGTGCGAATCTGCGCGCACCGCGGCGACCACGCCGACGAGCAGCACGACCGCAGTGGCGACGAACGCCGGGATCCGCCAGGTGCCGCGTGTGCGCCACACGCGCCGCGATCACGACCGCGAGGATCAGGGCGACGACGCACGCCACCGGCGCGAGGTAGCGCGTGAAGTACCACGCGACGCCGAACCACGCGTAGAACACGAGCAGCCCCGCGGCGAACACGGGCAACGCGGCGACCGCGAGCTGCGGCATCACCCGTCGGCGCGCCCACCACACCCCGAGCACGACGAGCGCCAGCACCATGAGCCAGAACACGGCCATGCCGGCCACGGGATGGTCGTTCAGCCACTCCCGCAGCGAGCGCCACACGTCGAACGGTCCGCCGGCGACCGCGCCCGCCACCTGCGCCATCGAGTCGCGGGAGAACGGTTGCACCGGGGCGAGACTGTGCGCGACGTCGCCACTCGTCGGGATGGGGGTGCCGAACTGGATCGTGCACCAGATCCACCAGGGCGCGAGCACGACCGCGCCGGCGACGGCGCCCGGCACGACCAGCCGGCGGGGCCCGCGCCAGAGCTGCAGCGCACCGAGCAGCGCCACGAGCAGCAGCGTGTCGATCCGCGCCAACACCGCCAGCCCGGCGACGATCCCGACCACGACCGCGCGCCCGGTGGTGGGCCGGACGTTCGCCCACATCCACAGCGCCACCAGCGCGACGGAGCACAGGATCGCCAACGACGTCTCGAGCCCACCCAGCGCCATCGACACCGCCACCGGCGAGATCGCCCACAGCGCGGCCGCGGCGACCGCGGCGACGCGTCCGGCGAAGCGGTACGCCACCCATGCGAGCACCACGATGGTGGCGGTGTCGACGACGACGAGGAGCGCGAGATCGAGGCGGAGCGCGGTGTCGGGGTTGTCCGTGATCCAGAACACCGGTACGAGCAGGAAGCCGAGCAGGGCCTGGAACCCGCTGGTGAGCGTGTGCCCGTCGACCGTCGGGCCGTGCCCGTTGGCGAGCGAGCGGGCGATGGTGAGCGTGTAATAGGTGTCGTCGGGGATGAAGAGCTTGTCGATGACGCCGACCGGTCGGACGAGCACCGCCAGGCGGAGCACGAAGCCGGCGACGGTGATGCCGGCGACGGTGGCGACGGTGGCGTCGACGCGCGTCCGCAACCCCCGCGCTCCCACGGGCGCCATGGTAACGACGACCCGGGGGTCAGCGGGTGGTCGCGGTCAAGCGGGCGGTGATCGCCACGTTGGTCGCGACGAGGGCGGCGAGGACGATCCCGGTGACGAGCACCGGTTGCGCGGTGAACGTCGCCACCACGACCACGCACAACGCGACGGCGAACGCGCTCACGCGCGACCGCGGGAGCCCATGGGTGAGCGCCTCGATGAGGGCCACCACGGTGACGTAGAGGATCACCGGGATGGTGAACGACGCCGCCGCGCCGGTGTCGGAGATGTGGGCGTGGTGGGTCACCGAATCGACCATCACGGCGACGCCGGCGCCGACCGCGGCGGCCGACGCGAAGACCACGAAGTGCACGTACCCCCAGACGAACCCGACCCGGTTCGACACCAGCGCCTCGGCAGCGGGCTTGGCGAAGTAGATCCACCACATCGAGAACACCGTGAGCAGCGCGCCGATCGCGGTGAGCACGACGGTGGCGTCGGCGCTGCGCTCGTTCACCACGGCCTGGAACGCGATCGACGACGAGAGGATGGTCTCCCCCAGCACGATGATGGTGAAGAGGCCGTACCGCTCGGCGATGTGCTCGGGGTGCCACGGCGTGCGCTCGGCCGCCTCCGCCCAGAGCGGCACCGCCAGCTCGGCCACGCCCATCACCACGAACGCCCAGACCGGCCACCCGATGAGCGCCACCGCGACCCATCCCACCATGCACAGCGACTCGCCCGCCGCGAACCGGTGGACGGTCGTCCGGCGGTTCGCGTCGTAGCGGGCGGCCCGCAGCCAGAGGCTGACCAGCCCGACCCGCATCACCAGGTAGCCGACGACCACGATGTCGAAGTCGCGGTGGTCGAACGCGCGCGGCACGCCGGCCGCGAGGATCAGGACCCCCGTGATCTGCACCAACGTCAACAGGCGGTACACGACGTCGTCGTTGTCGTACGCCGACGCGAACCACGTGAAGTTCATCCACGCCCACCAGATGGCGAAGAACACGAGCACGTAGCTGACCACCGCGCTGCCGGCGTGGCCCTCGGCGACCGCGTGGTGCATCAGCGAGGCGGCCCGCGCGACCGCCACCACGAAGCAGAGGTCGAAGAGCAGCTCCAGCGGTGTCGACGCGCGGTGGTCCTCGCCCGCGTCACGCGACGGCATCGGCCGGCGCCAGGTTCCGCTCGTCACGCGGCGCGACGGTAGTGGGCGCGCGGTCGACGCCGGTCGGTACAGTCCCGTCGTGGCAGTGACCGGACTGGCGAACCTGGCCGTGAAGGTCGTCGACCTCGACGCCGCCTGCGCGTTCTACGAGCGGGCGGGCGCGGAGGTCCGCGACCGGATGCGATGGAACGGCGGCGAGCGCGCCGACGTGCAGCTCGGGCCGGTGCAGATCACGCTGTTCACCCGGGCCATCTACGAGGACGCGGTCGCGCTCCCCGACGAAGGCTTCCTCCATCCGGCCCTGTTCACCGACGACCTGGATGCCGAGCTCGTCGGTCACGACCTCGTGTGGGGCCCGGCCGAGGTCGAGGGGCCGTTCGGGCGCCGCCGCATCGCCTTCGTCGCCGCCCCCGGCGGCATCCGCCTCGAGTTCATGGAGCAACTGGAGCAGCCGTGAACGTCACCCGCTTCCACCACGTGTCGGTCAACTGCCACGACGCCCCGCTCGACGACATGGTCGAGTTCTACGGCGGCCTGTTCGGCCTCGACGACGCCCCCCGACCCGACATCCCCGGCGTCGACGGCCACTGGCACGAGGTCGGCGCCTCGCAGCTGCACCTCGTTGCCACGCCGCCTCGCGGCACGCCCATCGACTCCACCGGCAACCACTACTGCCTCGCGGTCACCGACCTCGACGCCGCCATCGCCGAGCTCGAGTCCAGGGGCATCGAGTACAAGCGCGGGGTGCAGGGCGAGTCGGTCGTGCAGATCTGGATCAACGACCCCGCCGGCAACACCATCGAGCTGCAGCAGGAGACCTCGTGATCCCGTACGACCGCCCGGTGCGCGCCGCCTTCGTCGGCCTCGGTCGGATCTACGACCTCAACGTGCGCGCCTACTTCGAGTATCCCGACGTCGAGGTCGTCGCCCTGGTCGACCCGAGCGAGGAGCGGCGCGCCGAGCGCCAGCGTGACTGGCCCGATGCGCGCACCTTCGCGTCGGTCGCCGAGCTGGCCGTGAGCGGATTGGAGGTCGACGCGGTCGAGGCGCTCCTCCCGATCCCGCTCCACGTCGACGGCGTCATCGAGCTCCTCGGACACGGCTGGCACGTGAACCTGCAGAAGCCGATGTGCAACGACCTGGCCGAAGCGCAGCGCATGCTCGACGCAGCCGCGGCCAACGACCGCGTGCTGCGGGTGATGGAGAACTACCTGTTCTACGAGCCGCTGCGGAAGCTGAAGGAAACCGTCGAAGCCGGCACCATCGGCGAGGTCGCCGGCTACCACCTGAAGATGGTGGCGAGCGGCCGCGGCGGGTGGGACGTGCCGATGAGCAGCTACGAGTGGCAGTTCCAACAGATGCGCAACGGGCGCGGCATCCTCGTGTTCGACGACGGCTGGCACAAGCTCGCGACCGCGCTCTGGCTGTTCGGACCGGTCGCCGAGGTGCGCGCCTGGATCGGCAGCACCGAGGTCGTGCCCGGGATCGCCATGGACGCCCCGACGTCGATCACGTGGGAGCACGAGAACGGGGTGCGCGGCGTGTGGGACATCACCCTCGCCACCGACATGCACCTGCGCTCCGACTACTACACCAACGACGAGCGCTGGGAGATCACCGGTCGGCGCGGGTACGCGCGCGTCAACCGGTGCACCGGGCGCGGCATCCAGCAGCCGAGTCTCGAGGTCTACGTCGACGGCGAGCTCACCGCGTACCACGACCTCGACGACGACTGGGCGAGCAGCTTCCGCGACTCCGGGCGACACTGGCTGCGGTGGCTGCACACCGGTGACGGACCGTTGTGGTGGAGCGGCGAGGAGGCGGTCGAGGTGCTGCGCTTCGCCCTCGCCGCCTACGAGAGCAGCGCGGCCGGCGGCATCGGGGTCGCCCCGGGGAAGGTGGGATAGATGCAGGCCTGGCGCGTCCACGAGCACGGTGAGCCGGCCGACGTGCTGGTGCTCGACGAGATCCCCGAACCGACCGGCGCCGACCTCGCCGGCCTGGGCATGCACATGAGCGGGTGGGTCCCGGTCGGGCCCGGCATCGAACCGTTCGGCGACTGGGTGATCCTGCACATGAGCGTCGCCGCGCTCGCGCTCCCCGACGTGACCATGGCGCGGGGCACCTATCCGGTGCCGGTCGCGATGCCGTACGTGTCGGGGCAGGAAGGCGTCGGCGTGGTGATCGAGGCCGCACCCGCCCGCCAGGACCTGCTCGGGAAGCGGGTCGCCGCGGTGTGCATCCAGCCGTTCGGCAGCCTGGCGCCGGTCTCGGTCGGCATCTCGACCATGTTCGAGGTTCCGGACTCGATGTCCGACGAGGACGCCGCCGGCTTCATGATCCCCGCGCACACCGCGTGGCACGCGGTGCACCGGCGCGGCCAGATCCGGGCCGGCGAGACGGTCGGTGTGCTCGGCGCCGCCGGCGGGCTCGGCGCGGCGATCGTGCAGCTCTGCGTTGCCGCGGGCTGCGACGTGATCGCCGTCGTGGGCGGGCCCGAGAAGGTGAAGGTCGTCGAGGACCTCGGCGCGCGGGCCGTCGACCACGCGGCCGGTGACGTCGTCACCGGCGTGCGCGCCGCGACCGGGGGACGCGGGCTCGACGTGATCGTCGACCCGGTGCAGGGCGAGGTGGGCGCCCGATTGCGCGATCTGCTCGTCCCCGATGGCCGCCACGTGTTGTGCGGACACGCGGGCGGGCTGATCGCCCACGACCCGCACTTCTACGTGCGCAACCACACGTTGGTCGGCGCCACCCTCGGCGGGTACCCGCGCGACGAGATGCGCCGCATCCACCACGAGACGCAGGCCGAGATCGAGGCCATGGTCGACGCCGGGACGTACCGGCCGTTGGTGAGCCGCTGCGTGGACTTCGCCGACGTTCCCGCGGCGGTGACCGACCTCGCCGGCCGTCGCACCTGGGGACGAGTCGTCGTCCGCATCTGACCGGTCACGTTTCCGGGCCGCCATCCGTCATCGGTACGAACCGTCTCATCCACGAAAGGATCACCAACGATGCTGGGTAGGAACAGCTACGCGCCGGAGTATGTCGAGCAGTGCCGCGCCAACGTCGACCAGTTGCTCGAGGCGTACCGGAAGCTCGTCGCCGCCGCCAAGGGCAACGCGGCGGTCGCGAGGTTCGAACCGCAGTTCTGCAACCACCTCGTGCTCGCGCTCGACGAGTACTTCGTGCACCGCCTCCGGGGTGTCGAGGGCAAGGACGGCAACCCGCTGAACGAGGTGCGGATGCTGGCGGACTCGGTGATGCTGCACGACGGCGTGCTCACGGTCGAGAAGGCGATCAAGTGGAAGCCGGAGACGACGGTGCTCGGTCTCGCGCCCGGTGATCGCATCGCGCTCGACGAGAAGACCTTCACCAAGCTCGCGGCGGCCTACTTCGACGAGATCGAGGCGAAGTTCACCTAGGAGACGATCACGGGCGCTGCGACACGTCGACCGCGGGCGGCGGCTCGAGCTTCGCCGACGGCACGACGATCACGTAGCCGTCGACCGCCTGCTCCGACACCGTGATGCCGGCGTCGCGGCGCGCTTCCGGAGGTCGCGCAGTCCGTTGGTGTCGTCGCGGTCGAGCACGTACACGGGACGCGGCGCGTCACGCACGCGGCTCTCGAAGGCCTGCAAGGTAGGCCCGAGGTCGGTCGCCACCGCGATCACGTGCTCGTCGCTCTCGAAGGTGAGTCGTGACGAGATCCAGAAGCTCGCGAACGCCTCGTGGTGGCCCTCGCGTTCGAGCGCGCTCACGACACCGTCGAGCGGCCGCGCTGCCCCGATCGCGTCGCGGTAGTGGTCGAGCCGGGTGAATCCCCACGCGCTCGACACTGCCAGTAGCACGGCGACGACCACCGCCGACGCGACGGGACGCGCGAGATGCGCGATGGTGAGCGCGAGGAACGGGGCGAAGAAGTAGAAGTAGCGCCCGTTGCCGATGAGGTCGTTGTCGAGGTTCGATGCGAACGGCACCAGCGCGAACACGAACGGGCACGCGAGCAGGCCGATGGCCGCCGGTGACCGCTCCAGGAGTCCCCGCCACACGCCGAAGCCGAGGGCGACCAGCACTCCCGCGTAGAGCACCCAGCCGGCGGAGCCGAGGAACCAGGCGCCGTCGAGGAACCCGCGCAGGCCGAGCGCGGTGGGGAGCGCGTGCGTGAACGCGTAGCCGAGATGATCGAGGTAGCTGCCGCGCGCCAGCCCTTCGGGGGTCGACAGCGAGTCGAACTGGTAGTCCCAGTTGTTCCAGATCCACGGGAGCGCGCCCAGCACCGCGAACGGCACGACGAGCAGCGCCCGCGGCCACAGCGAACGCCAGTGGTAGACGAGCAGCCAGATGACGGTGGGGATGACGAAGTAGTTGATGTTGGGCGACGTCCAGAAGCCCAGCCCCGCGAACAGTCCGGCCAGGCACCAGTCGAGCACGGGCGCCCGCCGCTCCACGGCCCGCTGCGAGCACAGCAGCAGGGCGAGCCCGAGGCACATCGTCGGCACGTACGCCAGGTACGGCTTCACACCCAGCCACACGAAGAGCGCTGGCCACAACCAGAAGGTGAGCGCGGCAAACGTCGCCTGGAACGCGGTGAGGAACCGCGTGCCGATGCGCCACACCAGCACCGCGGAGCCGGCGGAGATGACCGCGTACGGGAGCTCGAGCGCGAAGCGGCTCGTCATCCCCAGCGTCCGCAGGCTGAGCGCGACCGGGAACAGCGAGATCGTGCCGTGGTGGTTGAGCCGCCACATGAAGGCACTGAAGTCGCCGTGCAGCAGGTGACGGGCCATGAGGCCGGTGATCGCCTCGTCCGAGTCGATCGTGCCGAGCGTGCCGGTCATGATCCAGATGCGGATCGCCACGCCGAGCAGCGCCAGCACACCGACGACGACGTACGCACCCGTTCGTCGCGGTGCCGCCACCGCCGCGGTTGCGGGGGGCGGGGTGACGACCGCGGTGTGCGTCACTCCCGCCCGGCTCCGTTCGTCACCGGGCCGGCGCCGGGCGCACGCGGCGCACGAGCAGCGCGATCCCGCGCCACCCGAAGGTCGTGAGCCCGATGAACCCGAAGGCGACGGCCGTGAAGACGCCGATCCAGGGCCGATCCTGGACCGTGCCCCGGATGAGCTGCGTGATCACGAGGCCGCCCACGAGGGTGACGAACAGCGCCACCCACATCGCGACGCCGACGCGCGCGTAGAGGCGCGTCACCAGCGCGAACACCGCCCAGCCGACGACGATCGGCCAGAGCACCTCGAGGAACCAGCCGAAGCCCTCGTTCAGGTCGTCGTGGCGTCGGCCGCCGGCGACCACGAACAGGCACAGGCAGGCGAGGTCGAGCACGGGGGCGAGGAGACGGTTGATCGGCATCAGGGCATTCTTGCCGAATCCAGTGGAGACGATCCCTCGGTCTGGATACCGACGAGGCCGAGCAGAACCTCGAGCTCAACTGCCTCCGAACCCAGCAAGACCTCGATCAGCTCTCGGTCGCAGGACCGAACGCGGATCGGCTCCTGGAGCGCCTCCGTGCGCTTCCCCCGTACGTACGAGGAAAAACGTGCGAGCGCCGCGAGTGCGACGACCGTCATCGAGTTCGCGTCCGCGAGCGCGAGATCCTCCCGGTGGACCGCGATCAGATCGATCTCGGGTTCTGGTTCCGCGCGTAGCACCGACGCCGCCTCGACGCCGTAGAGCGCGCTCAGCCGCAACAAGCGGTCGACCGACAGCGATCGGTCTCCACGCTCGTACGCGCCGAGCGCCGACGCCTTGAACTCGCCGCGGCTGTGGTACTGCACGTCGTGCAGTGTCCAACCGAGCGCTTCGCGAATCCCGCGGAGCTTCTCGCCTACTCGCCGGAATTCTTCCGCCACAGCCGTCCTCTTCGAACCTCCACCCGCCGGAGGTTCGCGACAGTGTGCCTCTCCTCGACGGGCGAACGAGGGATCTCGGTGCTGACAACTGCGCAAACACGGAATCTCGGCTGGTGGAGACGATGGGACTCGAACCCACGACCCCCTGCTTGCAAAGCAGGTGCTCTAGCCAACTGAGCTACGTCCCCTCGCCCCCACAGGGTAGCGACGGGATCAGGGGAACGTGGGGCCGTCGACCGCGTTCGAGTCGATGTTGAGGGTCACGCCGCCGTAGCCCTCGTTGTGCCCCCCGTTGTACTGGTGCACGCGCTCGTGGTTCGCCCACGCGGCATCCGAGAGCGCGCACGGCGGTCCGAACCCGAAGATGTTCTGCGTGTCGTTCCACGCCGCGATCCAGACCGCGTTGAGCTGCTGGAAGTACGGGTTTCCGTAGATCGCCGCCACGTCGAGGATGCCCGAGCACAAGCTGCTGTAGAACCCGGCGCGGTACCCGCGGCTGTTGAGCCCGCGCACCCACCCGCTCACGAAGGCCTGCACCGAGAGGCTGCAGGCTCCGCCGCGCGGGTAGGCCTCCATGTCGTAGTAGACCGGCGCCAGCCAGGTGAACCCGAGCGCGTCGGCCGCGTTCGCGGCCGCGTTCGCCTCAGCCCCACCGGCGGCCAACGCCTGCAGGGGATCACTGCTGATCCTGGTCGTGGAACCCAACGTCGTGCACGACGCCTGCGGCCCGACCCAGATCGGCAGCAGCTTCCAGCCATAGGACGTGACCGTGCTGACCCAGCCGGCGTTGAGGTTCGGCTGCGCACACCCGCGGTTCGCACCACCGATGTAGATGCCCACCGAGCTGTACGGCGACGTCGTCGCCCATGTGCGCATCGCCGACACGCTCGGTGCCGCGCACGTGTCGAAGCCGAACGCGGGCCCGGGTGGCGGCGGTGGCGGAGCAGCCGGCGCGCATGCGCTCATGACGAGTGTGACCGCGACCAACGCGAGGAGCAGCGTGCGCTTCACGAGCCCGCGCTCCGGAACGTGCTCAGGATCTGGCGCACTGCGGCGTCGGACTCGCGGTACGTGAGCGTCGCGCTCACGCCCGCGGCCGGGAACACCGCCGCGACCTCACTGGACGCGACATCGGCGTCGACGACCTGGGCCTCGAGCCCGTTCACCGATTCCACGCTCGTGGCGTCAGGCGACTCGACGCCGGGCTCGACGAGCACCGCGTCGGCCCGGCCGACGATGCCCGCCGGGCACTGCATGTCGGCGCCGGGATGACCGAGGTAGACCGCGTTCACGTCGAAGCGCACGCACGTCGACGGGTCGGCGTCGAGGTCGTACACCGGCCACGAACCGGGGACGTCGAACTCGAGGCCGTGGTACGCGACCGTGCGCATCCCGGCGGCATCGACCTCACCCGCGGCCGCCGCGACCACGCCGTGGCCGCTGCGCACGCTGGCGTCACCGCCGCCGCCGCCGCTGCCGCAGCCCGCGGCCGCGAGCAACCCGACCGACGCCACGACGAAACCGATCAGTCTGCGGGACAAGGCTCATCCTCCCGGGGTACCGAAACCCGTACCTGTCTCATGCGACCACGCCGGTGGACGTCGTCCCGCATGCCCCGCTGGACTGTTCGGCAGCCCGCCCGGCTGCCTTGACCCTGTTGCCCGCCCGAGATGCTACCGGTGGGGGTTCAGGCGACGGCCACGCCCTCGAACGCCGCCGCCTTCACGCCGCGCCGGGCCAGCTCGGCCAGGAAGGCCACCGGGTCGACGACCGTGCCGAGCCCCGAAGCTCCGGGCTCCACGACCCCGCCGACGTCGGGCAGGGCTCCCGTCAACCAGGCCGCGGTGACCCCGAGCACGGTCCCGGCGGCGATGGCGGTGCGTTCGATGACCCCGTAGACGACCGACGTCCGCGCCGGACCGCGCCAGCCCCAGGCCTCGACCCGCACCGCGCCCCACGCCGCGCCCGGGTCACGCCGGCCCGGTGGGGTGAGCCGCCGCGACGGCGGGACCCCGAGCCGGGACGTCACCCGTCCCGCGCCGGGGGTGCCGGCGACGAGCAGCTCGACCCCGGTGGCCACGAGCTCGCACTCGCGGGCGCCGACCGGGTCGGGATACCAGATCAGCTGCGCGTGCCGGTGCTTGTCGTGCACGAGCCCGCCGTCGCGCCATTCCTGCGCGTCTTCGCGCTGCGCGCGGCGGGCCTCGCTCGCCGACTCCGGCCCCGCGACGCCCCACCGCGCGACGTGCAGTTCGTCGACGGAGTCGAGCGCGCCCGCCGCGTGTCGGGCGAGCACGTCGGCGAGACCGGGGGCGAGCCCGCATCCCGCGACGACGCGGACACCGTGTGTTCGCGCATCGGTGTCGAGCGCGAGCAGCGCGCGCAGCGACGCGTCGCGGTCGGCGCAGGACGCGTAGGGGATGCCCGCACCGATGGCGCGGCGGGCCAGCCCGGGATCGACCTCGCTCGGCAGCGCCGACGCGATGGCGTCGATGTCGGGGGGCAGCGGATCGTCGCGTCCCAGCTGCAGCGGCTCGGCGCCGTCGTGCAACGCGGCGGCGACCTCACGGGCGTGCTCGAGGCGGCGCGCGGCCACGAGCACGCGATCGATGCCGGGGGTGTCGATGAGCTGGCGTGCGGCGCGGACGCCGACCTCACCCAGCCCTGCGACCAGGACCGTGCTCACGCAGACGGGCTCACCGGAAGTCGGGTCCCTGGAGCTCGCGCCATCCACCACCGCTCGTGGGAGGGACCGGGCCCTTGCTCCGGACCCGCACCACGACCGAGACGGCGACGGCGACGGCCGCCACGAGGATGCCGCGCTGGAAGGCCTTCATGGGAGGGCGAGTCTACCGACGGTGCGCCCACACGGCCCAGAGCGGATCGCCGAAGAGACCGGCCTCCGTGCGTCGCTCGATGGTCGGTTCGTCCCACCCGCCGGCGAGGCGGAAGTACTCGGCGACGATCTCGCCGTGCTCGGCGTCGGAGGACATCAACCACCCGCGGATCGCCTTGGTGGGGAAGCACCGGTTGGAGAACGTGCAGACGAAGGGCCCGCCGGCCCGCACGACCCGGGAGACGTCGGCGAAGACCTCTACCGGGCGCACGAGGTAGTCGACCGACACGCAGCACACCGCGGCGTCGAACGACGCGTCGGGGAAGGGCAGCACCGGATCCTGGTTGAGGTCGTGCACGACCGTCTCGGTCGCCTGGGGGTTTCGGGCGAGCTCGGCGTGATTCATCCCCAACACGGTGAGGTGGCTCGGCGCGGTCTCGAAGTGCGACACCCACGAGCTCATGAGGTCGAGGACGCGACCGTCGAGCCCGAGCTCGGTGTAGAGCGCGCCGACCGCGGCGATGGCGCGGTCGTCGATGTGGGTGACGATCCGCGGCATGCGGTAGAACGCGTCGTCCGCGCCGGGGTCGGTGCGGTCGAAGAAGCCGGGAGGGAACTGATTCAGGACAGCGCCTTGCGGAGGCTGCGCGCCACGTCGGGATCGAACGGTGGTCCCCACGGGATCGTGGCTCCGACCACGGGCACTTCGTTCACCAGCTGGCTGAGCATCGCGAACTCGCGCGCGAGCACCTGCTTGTCCCGCCAGCCGTGCACCCGTGGAAAGGAGAGGAGTGCGAACAACGCCTTCCCGGGCTCGATGAGCTCCGTCTCGACCTGCGCCGCGTCGCGCGAAGGCGACGGAATCACGATCGCCTTCAACGGCCTGTGCTCGACCGACGCGGTCCGGGGTGCAAACGCGAGGCGTTCGTCCGCCGTCGTGCGAATCACCGCCGCGGGATCTGCTCGGGCGATCGACGCCGCCTTCTCGCGCAAGCGCAGTTCCGGTGCGCCTCCGATGCACGTGACCGGCGGGCCCGGATCGACGCTCAACACGTCGTCGGTGATCAGTTCGGCGCCGTCCACGCACATCAGCGCAGCCATCGTCGACTTGCCCCGGCCCGACTGGCCGACGAAGGCGAGCGCGGCCCCGTCGATCTCGACTGCGCTCGCGTGGAGCACCAGGTGACCGCGCAGGTTCAGGAGCAACGCGCTCACGGTTCCTGCCAGCAAGATGGGGAGCAGCTCCGTCCTCCCGGCAGGATCCTCGCGCATGACGACGTCGGTCAGATCGCCGGAGATCTCGAACTCGCCGCACTCCCGGAACCGCATCCGGTAGCCGGAGTCGGTGCGCGTCGCCGTGTACCAATTTTCACCGTCGCGCTGCTGGTACTCAGCGATGACCTCGCCCGACGGTGCCGATGCGGTGTCGTGCACCGCGGGGCCGCGCCGGATGTCGACGTCCCACTCCCCGCCTTCGGCGAGCGGCAGCGCCAGCTCGACCTCGGAACGGAGCCGGACGCCACACTGCAGGTAGTTGACGGGCGTTTCGCTCATACCCCCTCGTGGATCGGCACCTGGTGGAAGAGGCTGAAGGCCGCGATGTCCTCGAGCGGCCGGTCGTGGAGCTCGAGCCACGCGTGGGCGATGACTTCGTTGCCGGAGCCGGCGAGGCCGAGACGCAGGGCGGGATCGAGGCGACGCAGCAGGTTCCCGGTCACCAACGCTCGGCGCAGGCACGGCCCGCGACTGAACGGCCATGCGTCGGCGACCCGTCTCGTGCAGCGCACCTGTCGGGCGGCGGGTGCCGGGAGATCACGGACACGGAGTCGCTCGGCCTCCGCCGGTGGTGGTGCGAGGTTGAGCCGGACACCGAGCAGTCGGCACAGTCGCGGCAGGGGGATCCGCCGCACTCCGACCTCGACGAGGACGATCACCACGGCAGCGTGCACCGTCGCCAGCATGTCCGGCCACGGCAAGCGGAGGGCGGCGAGGGGCCCGCGCAGCACGAGCCGCTGGACGGACGGCTCAGGCGGACGCGCGCGCACGGGCGAGGTCACGGTCAGTCCTCGACGATGCCCCGGTGGCGAAGGTCCGCCACGAAGCCGGCGACGTCGGACGCGGCCACAGACTGGTCGATGCCGTACCGGTCGACCAAGGCCGCGGTGAGCTCGTCTTGGGTGCGCGGCTCGGCGAGGAGCTCCCAGAGGACACGCCCGCTCCCGTTCACCTTGAGGTACACGGATCCTTCGAGGTCGAGGACGACGACGTCGTCACCGGCGACGTGCCACGTGAGGTCCTGCTGTCGGATTCGCATCGTCACCATCCGGGTTCGTCGAGAGCGGCGCAGCTCCCCTGCGCCGAGAGCCCCACGCCGAGACCGTCGTACGATACCGCCCGTGAGCGAGCCGTCCCTCTACGTGATGACGCCGATGGAGATCGCTCTCGGCATCCTGTTCGGAACCGGAAGGCCGCTACCACCTCCGTCGGACGGAGGGACGTCGACGGCACGGCAGGCGCTGGAGACCGTCGTGCGGGACGCATTGCTCCACCCGCCCTGCGGCGTGGCGTTCTCCGGCGGGCGCGACTCGTCGGCCGTGCTCGCGGTCGCCGCCCACGTCGCACGCCGAGAAGGACTCCCGGCGCCGATCCCCATCACGCGGGTCTTCCCAGGGGTGACGGCGACCGATGAAGAGAGCTGGCAAGAACATGTCGTTCGCCACCTCCGCTTGCGCGATTGGCAACGGCTGCACTTCGAGGACGAACTGGATCTGGTCGGGCCACTCGCCACCGAGGGCCTGCGCCAGCACGGAGTCCTGTGGCCCGCGACGACGCACGTCGACGTACCACTCCTCACCCTCCTCGGCGGGGGCACCCTGCTGGACGGCGAGGGCGGTGACGACGTCCTGGGCGTCGACACGCATCGCGTCGCCCCGTTGACCCGCCTGCTGAGAGCTCCTCGCCCGTTCCGGTGGCGACGAGTTCGGAGCGCGGTCGCCGCGTTGGCCCCGTACACGATGCGCAGACGACACGTGCGCAGTCGCCAAAGTCGAGCGCCGCTCACATGGCTCCGCCCCCGCGCCCGGGAGGCGCTGCTCGACGGGCTGAGCGAGTACGTGGCCGCCGAGCCCCTTTCCTTCTCGGCCAGCATCGAGGCGGTCCCCCGGCGCCGGATGATCGAACTGGGCATGCGGAACCGGAGAGCTCTGGCGAAGGGAGGGGGCGTGACGATCGCAAGCCCGTTCCTGCATCCCGACGTGGTCCACGCCTTGGCCCGGGAAGGAGGCCGGATCGGGCCGGCCACCCGCACCCAGGCGCTGCAACGGCTCGTCGGCGACCTGCTGCCGGCCGCCGTCGTCGAGCGCGTCGGCAAGGCCGAGTTCGGAGGCGCGTACCTGGCCCGTCACACCCGGGAATTCGGCGAACGCTGGACGGGAGACGGCGTCGACGACTCGTTGGTCGACGCCGACGAGCTGCGCCGCATGTGGCGCGAAGGCGAACGACACAGCCTCACGTCGTCGCTGCTCCAGTCCGCATGGCTCGCCGACCACGCTTCGTGACATAGGTTGAGCTGATTGCCCGTTTTGTTCGACAAACTTGACGCAGAGTGGACAAATTTTACGGAGAGTGGCCGCCAAAGCTTGCGCTGAGCGCGCAGACCTGCCAATATTCCGGATCACGACGGGGCGGCAGGGCGTCTTCGACCCCTTGTTGAACGCGATCAGCTGGGAACCGTCGTGCCAGGCAGATCAGACTCACAGGAGGCATGATGGACGCATATACCGCTCCCGCAATCACGGAGCTCGGCTCGGTGTCAGACTTCACGCAGGACAAGGGACTCGGCGGCTACGACGGGACCTTCTTCCTGCCGATCCACGACGTCACCGGCGGCGGCGGCGTCACCAGCTGACTTTTCGACGGTTCTGACGAAGGGGCTCAGTCGTTCGACTGGGCCCCTTCGTCGCGCTCGGGCACCCCGCGGCGGCGCCACACCCGACGCGTCACCTGCGCGTAGCGGTCCCACGCCGACCGGTAGCCGCCGAGGGCGAGGAAATCGTCCGACGGCGCGACCCAGTTCCTGACCACGCGCAGCTTGTCGGCGCGGGGCATCCCGAACGTCTTGGCCAGCTTGAGCGCCACCTTGTCGAGGTCGCTGCGGTCGTAGGCCTTCCGGAGCGTGAGATCGAGCGGGCGCGACCCGGCGCGGCCCAGGACGACCCCTCGGTCGGCGACGAGCACCGCGGCTCGGGTCGTGATGCGACCCACGATGTCGCTGACGCCCACCTCGGCGAGGAACTCCGCGGCACGGGCGCGCTCCGCTTCGGTCGCCACCCGGCTGATCGTGACGAGATCGAGCAGCGACGAGAGGATCCGGTGATTGGGAAACGAGAGCGCGTAGTGACTCGCCGCGTGCGCCATCCGTCCGCCGCGCTCGAGGGCACGGAACCGGTGCCCGGCGACGACGAACGTGTCGCTTCGTTCCCACCAACTCTCGCCGAGCGCGCGGCCGGCGGTGTGCGGACGCGTGTGGAGATCGAGTGACACGCCGCTCGACGACTTCCAGCTCGCGCCTTTGTCCATGAGCGTGGTCGCCGCATCGGGACGGAGGAACCCCGCGTCCGCGAGCGCACGCCCGGCGTGGTCGAGGTCCTCGAGCCGCACCAGGATGTCGACGTCGGCGGCCTGGCGCATTCCGGGTTGCGCATGGTCGAGGCGTCCGGTCGCGACGCCCTTGAGCACCAGGAACTCGACACCAGCCTGCTCGAACACCTCCCCGACCTCGAGCAGCATGTGTTCGAGACGAAGTCCGTCGAGGGCGAGCCCCGTCGGCAGGCGCTCGATCTCCCGCGCGATGTCTTCCCTCGTGACGAAGTGGCCGCTCGTGACCGCGGTCACGAGTTGCGGCAAGAGGCGGTGGTACACCAGGTGAGGGAGCAGGCGCTGCGCATCGGCGACATCGACCCGTACCGGCTGGCACGGAGGATCGCCGGCGACGAGCAGGCGTACGAGATCGACGCCGTCGCGGAAGCACGACAGGTCGTGATCGAAGAACTGCAACGCGTCTGCCGGGGACATCACCGTCATGCTTTCGGACATCGTCATCGGGCGAAGCCGTAGCGGTCGGCTTGGAGGGTGAAGAGATCTCGATACAACCCGTCGGCGCTCATGAGCTCGTCGTGCGTACCCATCTCGACGACCTCGCCCTGGTCGAGGACGAGCACGGCGTCGGCGGAGCGCACGGTGGCGAAGCGATGCGACACGAAGATCACGAGGCGGTCGTCACAGAGGGTCTGGAGCAGGTCGAAGAGGTCGGCCTCCGCGTGCGGGTCGAGGGACGCCGAGGGTTCGTCCATGATGACGATCGGCGCGTCGCGGAAGAACGCGCGGGCGATGGCGAGGCGCTGCCACTGGCCGATCGAGATGTCCGTGCCGCCGGTGAAGGCCTTGCCCAGCCGGGTGTCGAGGCCTTCCGCCCGCGAGGCCACGAGGTCGTCGACTCCCGACCACTCGGCGACGCGCGTGATGCGCTCCTCGTCGTCGAGGGCAGTGACGTCGCCCAGCCCGATCGCCTGGCGGATGGTGAGCATGTACCGGGCGAAGTCCTGGAACACGGGAGCAATCTGCCCACGCACCAGGTCCGGGTCGCATCCGGCGAGGTCGACGCCGTCCCACTCGACGACACCTCGTGTCGGCGGCAGGAGCCCGCAGAGCAGCTTCGCCAGGGTCGACTTCCCGGAGCCGTTCGCGCCCACCACGGCCAGGGTCTGGCCGCGCCGGAGCTCGAAGCTGACCGATCCCAGGGCGTCGGCCTCGGCGCTCGGGTACCGGTAACCGAGGTCACGCACGGACAACACCTGTGGCGGCGTGGGTGGGACCCCCACCGGGCGCCGCTCCCTGATGCCGGGGAGGGCGGCACGGAACTTCTCGAAGTCGCGCAGGAAGGTGACGCCCTGGTGCACACCCCCGAACGCGTTCCCGGCGGATTGGAGGCGGCCGCTGAGCTGCTGGAGCCCGACGATCGCGACGGCGGCGTCGCCGATCGAGATCGACCCGTTCCCGGCGAGGATCACCGCCACGGAGAGCGTCCCGATGAGCACGGCGGTGGTGACGAAGGAGCCCGCCGTGGTCAGGGCCAGCCGCTTGCGCATGAGCTGGTGCAACCGCGTGATCCGGATGTCCCAGAGCCCGCTGTGCCAGCGCCGCAACGTCGGCACGATGCCGTAGGCGCGGATCTCCTTCGCCTCGACCCGTTCGGTCATCACGTACTCGAGGTAGCTGCGTTCCCGCTGCAGCTCGGTGAGCTCCCACTCGAGCTGGTGCGTGGCGCGGTTGTTGCGCATGTTGACGTAGGCGATCGGCAGATATCCGATCACCGCCACCGGCACCAGGATCGGGACCACGGCGAGGAGCACTCCCACCACGCCCACGGCGACGACGAGCGTCGACATCACCGTCACCAGACCGAAGACCACTGCGGTGGACTGGCCGCCGGCCGCGTACCGAGCCCGCTCCAGCCGATCGTGGAAGTCGGAGCCTTCGTACTCCTCGAGCTCCACCTCGGTGGCGACGTCGAGGATCTCGTCCATCGTCCGCCGCGTCACCTTCTCGCCGAGCGGGATGCGCAGCTCGCTGGTGACCGCCTGGCTCAATGCCGACAGCATCAGCAGCACACCCAGGGCCACCAGGTACGGCGCCAGCTCGCCCGCGTCGACCTTGTCCCCTCCGGCCAGCAGGTCGAGGATCTCGCGGCCGACCAGCAGCTGGCCGGCGATCGCCAGCGACGTGACCACGGTGGTCGCGACGATGCAGAGGAACTGCACCCGGCCCGAGGCCCAGACCAACGACAGGGCCAGCCGGATCGTGCGCAAGGCGTGACGATCCCCGGATCTCTTCATCCGCGGCAGCCTACGGACCGGTCGGGCGTCACGAGCCCGCTGGTGATGTGCATGCAGTCGTATCGTCTGCTGGTGGGGCTAGCTGGAATCGAACCAGCGACCTCATCCTTATCAGGGATGCGCTCTAACCGACTGAGCTATAGCCCCGGAGAGCGGCCGAGCGTAGCAAAGGGCCCGGGAATCCGGCCGAGCCGCTACAGCGCGGATTCGTCCTCGGAGATGGTCAGCTCGATCCCGCCGAAGAGCTCGGCGAACACGTTGTAGAAGGCGGCCGCGATCACGGTGATCACGATCTGCAGCACCACGAGCACCGCCGACACGAGCAGCGCGCCCCGCAGGATCTCGCCGTCGAGGAACGTGAAGTTCTCGGTCTGCAACAGGTCGCCGAAGAACTTCTCGACGCTGTGGATCACGCCGGCGGCGTCGGCGATCGCCCAGAGCGCGACCAGCGCCACCATGGTGACCGCCATCCCGCAGATGTAGAAGCACACCGAGATCTTCAGCACCGACCAGAGGTCGACCCGGTGGATGGTCTGGCGGTAGCGCCGTTGGACCTCGGGTGCGGGCGCGACCGCGGCCGGGCGGGGTGCCTCGACCTGCGGGCGCGACTCCACCGGCCGCGCCGAGGCCGTGGTGGTGGGCACCGACGCGGGGTCGCGCGGCGGCGGTCGGACGGCCGTCTCCGGCCCGATGTCGTCGGCCACGCTTCCCATCCGTCTCAGGTGTCCTCTCCGGCCGGGGTCTCGGCCTCCAGCACCGGTGCGACGGCGCTCACCGCCTCACCGGCCTCCAACCGAGCCACTCGCACCCCGGTTGCATCCCGACCCTGAGCCGAGATCTCCTTGGCTTCCATCCGGATGATATTTCCGGCGGAGGAGAACACGAGTATCTCATCGGTGGGCGCCACGGTGAACGCGGCCACCACGGCACCCCGGGAAGCGGTGATCTTCATGCCCCGCACGCCCTGGCCGCCACGCCCCTGCCGGTTGAAGGCGTCGAGCTTGGTGCGCTTCCCGTGACCGCTGGAGCTCACGAACAGCATGACCGCGCCCTCACGGGCCACCGCGCAGCCCACCACGGCGTCCTCGGCGTTCTTGAGCTTCATGCCCCGGACGCCGGCCGTCGCCCGGCCCATGGCACGGACATCGTTTTCGGAGAACCGGATGGTCATGCCGCCCCGCGACACCATGAAGATGTCGTCGTCGCCGTTGGTCTGCACCACCTTGACCAGTTCGTCACCCGGTTGGAGGTTCAGGGCGATGAGGCCGTTGCGCGCCAGCGGCGAGTCGTACTCCTGCATCTTGGTCTTCTTGACCACGCCGTTCTTGGTGGCGAAGAACAGGAACAGATCGTCCTCGTAGGTGCGGGTGTCGATGACGGCCTGGATGCGCTCGTCGGCCTCGAGCGGCAGCAGGTTGACCAGCGCGGTACCACGCGCGGTGCGCTCCTTCATCGGGATCTCGTGCGCGCGCAGCCGGTACGACTTGCCGCGGTTCGAGAAGAACAACAGGTACGAGTGTGCGGTCGTGGTCAACAGGTGCGCGACGAAGTCCTCGTCGCGCAGGTTGCCGCCGCGCACGCCGCGCCCGCCGCGGCCTTGGCGCCGGAACGCGTCGGCCGCGACCGTCTTGATGTAGCCCTTGCTCGACAGCACCACGATGACCTCTTCGTCGTCGATGAGGTCGAGGACGTCGAGGTCGCCGACGTCGACCGTGAGCTCGGTGCGACGCTCGTCGGCGTACTTGTCGCGCACCTCGGCGAGCTCGTCCCTGATGACCGCGGCGAGCTTGGCCGGGCTGTCGAGGATGGACTGGAGCTCGGCGATGGTGGCGCGCAGCTCCTCGAGCTCGTCGCGCAGCTTCTTGCCGTCGAGCTGGGTGAGCCGGCGCAGCTGCATGTCGAGGATGTGCTGGGCCTGCACGTCGGTGAACTCGAACGGCGCCGCCATCAGGCCCTGCTTCGCGCCGTCGGCGTCTTCCGAGCCCCGGATCAGGGCGATGATGGCGTCGATCATGTCGAGCGCCTTGACCAGGCCCTCGACGATGTGCTCCCGCTCCTTCGCCTTGCGCAGGCGGAACTCGGTGCGGCGCTGGATGATCTCCTTCTGGTGCTCGATGTAGACCGCGAGGGCGGCCTTCAGGTCGAGCAGGCGCGGGACGTTGTCGACCAGCGCCAACATGTGCACCGGGAAGTTGGTCTGCATCGGCGTGTGCTTGTAGAGCAGGTTGAGCACCACCTGCGCGTTGGCGTCGCGCTTGAGCTCGATGACGAGCCTCGTGGTGTCACCCGACGACTCGTTGCGGACGTCGCGGATGCCTTCGATCTTCCGGTCGTTGACCAGCTCGGCGATCTTCTGGCCGATAACTTCGACCGACGTCTGGTACGGCACCTCGGTGACCGCGATGCGCAGGTCGCCCTTGCGGCTCTCCTCGATCTCGGCGACGGCACGCATCTTGATCGAGCCGCGACCGGTCGTGTAGGCGTCGTGGATCCCGCTGCGCCCGAGGATGAGTGCGCCCGACGGGAAGTCGGGCCCCCGGACGAATTGCATGAGGTCGGTCACCGACGCGTCGGGGTTCTCGAGCAGGTGTTGCACCGCGTCGATCACCTCCCCGAGGTTGTGCGGCGGGATGTTCGTCGCCATACCGACGGCGATCCCGCCTCCTCCGTTGACCAGGAGGTTGGGAAATCTCGCGGGGAGGACCACGGGTTCGACGGTGTTGCCGTCGTAGGTGGGCGTGAAGTCGACGGTGTCCTCGTCGATCTCCCCCAGCAGCTGCATGGCCAGCGGCGCCAGTCGCGACTCGGTGTTGTGGTTGACGAAGCCGGCGGCGAGGAAGGCGTGGTCGTCGGAGTCGACCCGTATCGAATACACGGGCTGCACGCCGGCGTCGGTGATCGACTCGACGGTGGCGAAGTACCAGCCGCTCGCCACCAGCGGGGCGATGACCTGCTTCACCTCCCACGACGGGATGCGACCGATGATCTCGGGGCCGCGGCGCTCCCAGTCGTGGGTGCGGTCGAAGCTGTGCTTCTCGAGCCACTTCCGGTCGACGCCGCGTGCGCCGCTCCCCGCCCGCACGTACCCGGCGAGGAAGGGGATCCGGTCGGTGTCGTTGGTGGAGAGCGCACCGGGAAGGGCGTCGAGGATCTGCTCGAGCTTCTCCTGCTTGGCGCCCCAGAAGCCGACGTTGCGCGCGAACAGCTTGGCGTCGCGGCGGTTGCCGACGACGAGCTTGATCTCGCCGCTCGGGTACTCGACCCGGCGGCAGACGACCCCGAACTCGAGCAGCAGGTCCTGCACGTCGCGAGCCAGCTGCTCGCTGCGCGTGGAGTACGAGATCTGGATCGAGTTCTTCCCGAGGTACGACACGCAGCCGTCGCCCTCGAACAACGCCTGCAGGAAAGCCTGCTTGGCGTCGGCCTGCGCGTGCCACACGAACTCCGGGATGCACTTCTCGGCGCTCTTCTTGCCGGTGATCTCGGTCAGCGGACTCGAGGACCACAGGTCGAGACCCTGCACGTCGAGCTCGTGCAGCGTCTTCCCGGAAGGCAGCGCGCGCGCCGACGTGTAGCGCGTGCCGCCCACGACCGCGTCGTAGGCGGCGAGCACCGCGTCGAAGTACACGCGATCGGTGTTGTTGAATCCTGCGCGAGTCGCGGACGCGAACCCTTCCGCGACCCACGCGCCGGCGAGGAACGAGGCGTCGAGCTCGTGCCGGGTCGACTCGCCCAGCTCGCCGTCGGCGTGACGCGACACGATCACACGAGTGCCGGGCGCGATCTCCTCGAGCAGCTTCCACTGGAGCATCGGCACGCCGGCGACCCGCTCGAGGCAGAGCACCGGGTGGTTGTGGGTGCCGGTGACCTCGAAGCCCTCGCGCGTGCGCAGCCGCAGCGTCGGGTGATCGCCCGAGTGGAAGAACTTCGTCGCCCGGACCGGGACGCCGTCGCGGTCGAGCACCTTCAGGTCGATGTCGACCTCGGAGTTCGGAGGAGCGAGTGCGAGGTCACCGATCCGGCGCGTGCTGCCGTCTGCCATCCGAACCCGAGTGTTGTACTCCGTACAATACCGCATGGCCGCGGGCCGGTCGTTGGGGTCGGGGGTGCCGAAGTTCCCGTGGCCGTCGATGAGCGGGTAGCGGAGCGAGAAGTCCTGGGCCATGCGGGCGAGCGCGTCGTAGATCGACTGGTCGCCGTGGGGGTGGAACTTGCCCATGACGTCGCCGACCGCGGCGGCGCTCTTCTGGTGCTTGCGGTCCGGCCGCAGTCCACCGGCGTACATGCCGTAGAGGATGCGACGGTGGACCGGCTTCAGGCCGTCGCGCGCGTCCGGAAGGGCGCGCGCGGTGATGACCGACATCGCGTAGTCCAGGAAGGAGCGTTCCATCTCCTCCTGGATCTCGACCGGTTCGACGTTGGATTCGAGCGTCGGCTGGGTGCCGTCGGGCACGCAACCACCTCCTCGTGAAGTTGGACTGGGCTATGCGGGCCGATCAGATGTCGATGAACCGCACGTCTTTCGCGTTCTCCTGGATGAAGGTCTTGCGCGAGTCGACGTCGTCGCCCATGAGTCGGGAGAACACGTCGTCGGCGATCGCGGCCTCACCCTCGGACACCCGCAGCAACGCGCGGGTGGTGCGGTCCATGGTGGTGGCACCGAGCTCCTGCCAGTCCATCTCGCCGAGACCCTTGAACCGGCTGACCTCGATCTTGCGGTTGGGGTGCTCCGCCTCGAACGCCGCCAGGGCGGCGTCGTCCTTCAGGTAGTTGCGCTCCTTGCCGATGTCGGCGCGGTACAGCGGCGGCTGCGCGATGTAGACGAAGCCGCCGCGCACGATCTCGGGGAACTGGCGGTAGAAGAACGTGAGTAGCAGCGTGCGGATGTGCGAGCCGTCGACATCGGCGTCGGTCATCAGCACGATCTTGTGGTAGCGGAGCTTGGAGAGGTCGAACTCCTCGCCGATGCCGGTGCCGACCGCGGTGATGAGGGCCTGGATCTCCTCGTTCTTCAACGTGCGGTCGAGCCGGGCCCGCTCGATGTTGAGGATCTTCCCGCGGATCGGGAGGATGGCCTGGAACTCGGGGTTGCGGGCGCGCTTGGCGGGGCCGCCGGCGCTGTCGCCCTCGACGATGAACAGCTCGCACTGGGCGGAGTCCTTCGACGAGCAGTCGGCGAGCTTGCCCGGCATGGCCGACGACTCGAGCAGCGACTTGCGCCGGGTGAGGTCGCGGGCCTGCCGGGCCGCGACCCGCGCCTTGGCGGCCTGGTTGGCCTTGGCCAGCGCCTGACGCGCCTCCGTCGGGTGCTCCTCCAGCCAGTCGGCCAGCTTCTCGTTGGTGGCCCGCTCGACCTGCGACCGCATCTCGGTGTTGCCGAGCTTGGCCTTGGTCTGGCCCTCGAACTGCGGGTTGCGCAGCTTCACCGAGATGATCGCGGTGAGCCCCTCCCGGATGTCTTCCCCGAGGAGGTTCGGGTCCTTCTCCTTGAGCTGGCCCTTGGCGTGCGCGTAGCGGTTCACCACGTTGGTGAGGGACTTCTTGAAGCCCTCCTCGTGCATCCCGCCCTCGGTGGTGGCGATGTTGTTGGCGAACGAGTGGATGCCTTCGTAGAACCCGGTGTTCCACTGCATGGCGACGTCGACCTCGTAGTCGTCGCCGGCCTCCGTGTACGCGATCACCCGCTTGAACAGAGGCTCCTTCGACGCGTTGAGGTGCTTGACGAAGTCGCTGATGCCGCCGTTGAACTTGAACTCCTGCACGAGCACCGGGTCGACACGCTCGTCGCGGAACCGGATCTCCAGGCCCTTGCTGAGGAACGCCATCTCGCGGAGGCGCTCGATGAGCGTCTGGGCGCGGAACTCCGTCTCCTCGAAGATGGTCTCGTCGGGCCAGAACGTGATCGTCGTGCCGTGCTTCTTCGACGGGCCGGTCTTGGTGAGCTTGTCCTGGGGCTTCCCGCCCTTGGCGAAGTGCTGGACCCACTTGCCGCCGTCGCGGTGGATCTCGACGTCGAGACGGCTCGAGAGCGCGTTGACCACCGACGCGCCCACGCCGTGCAGTCCGCCCGAGATCTTGTAGCCCTCACCGCCGAACTTCCCGCCCGCGTGCAGCACGGTCATGATGACCTCGGCCGCGGACTTCCCCTTGTACTCGGGGTGGTTGTCGACCGGCATGCCGCGTCCGTCGTCGGACACGCGGCAGCCGCCGTCGGCCAGGAGGGTCACGTCGATGCGGGAGCAGTAGCCCGCCATCGCCTCGTCGACGGAGTTGTCGACGATCTCGTAGACCAGGTGGTGGAGGCCCGTCGGACCGGTGGATCCGATGTACATCCCGGGCCGCTGACGGACCGGTTCGAGACCTTTGAGAACGGTGATGTCCTTGGCGGCATACGCCACGCGCGAGTACCTCGTTCACTCCCCGGCCGGGGGCCGGGCGGATGGTTGGGGGAAGGGGTGCCCGACCGGGTCCGAAAATCGGTAAAACCGCAGGTCAGAGCACGAAAAGTCGATGACGCCAGTGTACCAGACGGGCCCCCGGATCCGGTGGCCTTCCGGCCGATTTCGTGGGCTGTTCGACGCCGCGCGGATCAGCCCACGCGGACCCGTACCGAAGTGACCGCGCCGGGGCCCACGAGGCCGGTCGCGCGCTCGATCACGGCGGTCTCGAGGTAGCGCAATTGGGTCGCCCAGATCGGGTCGTCGACGGCCACCGTGAGCACCCCGTCGCGCACCGACACGAGCCGCGCGTGCGTGGCGACGTCGACCCCGACGACGTCGACCCAGTGCTCGTCGAGGCGGCCGTGCACGTTGCCCGCCGGGATCCCGAGCTCGGCGCCGACGGCAGCCAACGTGTCGGAGAGCCGTACCGGCTCGTCCCCGGCGTACCGGCCGCCGCCACCACCGCTCACGCTCACGCTCGCACCATTGGGCATTCGCTACTCGCCGGGATACCCGGCTCGCTCACGCTCACGCCGCCTCCTCGACGCGGCCGGCGTCGACCCGCAGCATCCGATCGGCGGCGATCCCACGGGGCACCGTGCCCGCCGTCGTCACCAGGGTCTGCGCGGCGTCGAGATGCGCGACCAGCGCGACGGCTCGTTGGTCGTCGAGCTCGCTGAACACGTCGTCGAGCAGGAGCACGGGCGCGCTGTCGGTGAGCTCCGCCGACAGCCGATGGCCCCCGAGGCGCAACGCGAGCGCCAGCGTGCGCTGCTCCCCCTGCGACGCGTGCGTGCGGCTCTCGAGCCCGCCGATCAGCAGGCGCCACTCGTCGCGATGGGGCCCGACCAGCGTGAGCCCGCGGTCGACCTCGGCCTTGCGGTGTGCCGCGAACGCGTCGAGGAGCGCCTGGTCGAGTGGGCCGTCGAGACCGGTGGTGGCCCATTCGGCCTCGTAGGCGGTGCTGATCGGGGTGCGACCGCCGGCGAGCTCGTCGTAGGCCTCGGCCACCGCCGGCACCAACCGCTCCAGGAGCTTGAGCCGGCCGCGGGCGAGCTCGGCCCCCGCCGCCGCGAGCTGCAGGTCGAAGATCTCCAGGGTGCTCTCCGCGTCGTCGCCTCGCAGCCCGCCCCGCAGCAGGGCGTTGCGCTGCTTCAGCACTCGTTCGTAGTCGCTCCGGGCAGCCTCGTAGCGGGGCGAGATCGCCACCAGGAGGTCGTCGAGGTAGTCGCGCCGGCCCGCCGGCCCGCCCTTCACCAGTTGCAGGTCGTCGGGCGCGAAGACCGTCACCCGCATGAGCCCGAGCAGGTCGCGGGTCCGTTGCAAGGGGTGCTTGTTGAGCTGGACCCGATTGCGGCCCGAGGCGCGGATCTCGGCCTCGAGGAGCTGCACCCGGGCGCCGTCGACCACCTCCGCCCGCAGGATCGCGGCCTCGGCGCCCGACCGCACCAACGCCGAGTCGGCCACGCCCCGGAACGACTTCCCGGTGGCGGCCCACCCCACCGCCTCGAGCAGGCTGGTCTTGCCCTGCGCGTTGGCTCCGGAGATCACCGTGACGCCGGCCGGGAGCCGCAGCGTCGCTTCCTCGTAGCAGCGGAAGTCGGTCAGCCAGAGCGAGGCCAGGTGCACGTCACGCGATCCGCACCGGCATGAGCAGGTAGAGGAAGTCGGGTGAATCGGTGGCCTTCATGACCGCCGGCTTCAACGGGTCGATCGACTCGATCACGACCTCGTCGGACGCGGCGGCGTCGATGCCGTCGAGGAGGAACTGCGAGTTGAACGCGACCGTGAGGTCGGTGCCCTCGTACTTCGCCTCGACCGACTCGTGCGCCTCGCCGACGTCCTGCGCGATGGCCGAGAGCTCCAGGCCTTCCGCGGTCATGCCCAGCCGGATCGGGGCGGTGTCCTTGCTCTGCCCCACCAGCCGGACGCGGTTGACCGCCGACTGCAGCGCGTCGCGCGACACGGTGAGCCGGTTCGGGTAGCCGCTCGGGATCAGCTGCTGGTAGTTCGGGAACTCGCCCTCGATGAGTCGCGTGGTGACCTCGGTGGTGCCGACCCGGAACACGACCTCGCGCTCGCCGAGCACGACGTCGATCTCGCCGGTCTCGCTCGACAACAGCCGCTGCACCTCGCCCAGGCCCTTCGCTGCCACCAGGACCTTCTGGCCCTCCTCGAGCATGCTCACGCCTTGCAGATCGCGCAGTGCCAGCCGGTAGGAGTCGGTGGCCACCAGGCGCAGCCCGCCTGCCGACGCGGTCAGGAGCACACCGGTGAGGATCGGCCGGGCGTCGTCACGCGACGCACCGGGGACCACCTGGCGCAGCGCCTCGGCGAACGCGGTCGCCTCGACCCGGACCCCGCCCTCGCTCACCTCGGGCAGGCGCGGGAACTCCGCCGCCGACAGCGTGCGCAACGTGGTCGCGAACCGTCCGGCCTCGATGCGGGCGTCGTCGTCGGCCAGCTCCACCGCCACGGTGTCGCCGTCGAGCTGCCGGACGATCTCCGAGAACAGGCGGGCGGGGACGACCGCGCTCCCCTCGCCGTCGGTCTCGGCCGGGATCCGCACCCGGATGGTGAGCTCGAGGTCGGTGCCGACGAGCTCCAGCGATCCCGGGGTCAGCGTCACCCGCAGGCCCGACAGCACGGGCATCGCCCCGGTGCGCGACGCCACGGCGCGCTGGGCGGTCGCCACGCCATCGGCGAGGGTGTCACGCTCGCAACGAAACTTCACTCCGGCCTCCTACGAAGAACTATGAGATCTTCGTGTAGTCGTTGTAGGGCTTGTGGATTGGGGATGAACCACCGTTCGTGCTGGTCAGCCCGCACTTCTTCGTCCCCCGGTTCTCCACCGTTGTCCACACGTGACCTGTGTGGTCAGGCGGGCTCCCGTAGTTCTCCCCAGATTGACGGTGGGCTGTCCCCAGGGCTCCACAGCATTATCCACTGCTCCCGAGCCTGATGCGGGCGATCAAATCGTTGACCTGGTCGAAGATGACGTGGCGCTCGGTCATCTGCTGCTTGATCTTGTCGACGGCGTACATCACCGTGGTGTGGTCGCGGCCGCCGAACGCCTCGGCGATGCGCGGGTAGCTCAGGTCGGTGAGCTCCCGCATCACGTACATGCCGGTCTGGCGGGCGGTCACGAGGGGCCGGCGCCGGCTCTTGCCGCAGATGTCCTCGACCGTCCAGCCGAACATCTTGGCGGTCTCGTCGAGGATGAGCCCGGGGGTGATCACCCGGGGGGTGGTCGGCGGGAGCAGGTCGGCGAGCACCTTCTGGGCGATCTCCTCGGAGAGCTCGGCCCGGTTGAGGCTGGAGTAGGCGGCCACCCGGATGAGCGCGCCCTCGAGCTCGCGGATGTTGTCGCTGATGTTGGTGGCGATGAACGCCAGGACCTCGGGCGGGATGCCTCCGAGGTGCTCGGACTCGGCCTTCTTGCGGAGGATGGCGAGACGGGTCTCGAACTCGGGCGGCTGGACGTCGGTGATGAGGCCCCACTCGAAGCGGGTCCGGAGGCGGTCCTCGAGGCTGGCGATCGACTTCGGGGCGCGGTCGGAGGAGATGACGATCTGGCCGCCCTCGCTGTGGAGCTGGTTGAAGGTGTGGAAGAACTCCTCCTGGAGCTCCTGGGTCCGCTCGAGGAACTGGATGTCGTCGATGAGCAGGACGTCGAGGTCGCGGTAGCGCCGCTTGAAGCTGGGCATCTCCTTGGCCCGGATGGCGTCGACGAACTCGTTCATGAACGACTCGGTCGAGACGTACCGGACCCGCTTGTTGCGGAAGACGGTGCGGACGTGGTGGCCGATGGCGTGCAGGAGGTGGGTCTTTCCCAGTCCGGCCGGGCCGTAGATGAACAGCGGGTTGTAGGACCGGCCCGGGCTCTCGGCCACCGACAGCGCGGCCGCGTGCGCGAAGCGGTTCGACGCACCGATGACGAACTGGTCGAAGGTGTAGCGGGCGTTCAGCGTTCCCGACGCCCAGGTGCGGTCGCCCTTGTCGTCGTCGGGGCTCTGCGGCGCGTCGCCCGGCACCGGCACCGGGTCGAGGGCGTAGTCGTCGACGACCACCGCGACGGGTGGCGGCGCCAGCGCGATCGACTCCCGGATCTTGGGCGCGGTCTCGACGAGCAGCTCGACGCGCACGGTGACCCCGGTGGAGTCGCGGATGGCGTCGGTGAGCATGCCCGAGTAGCTCGAGCGGATCCGTTCCGCGGCGAGCGAGCTCGGCACGCTCAACAGGAGGCTCTCGCCGTCGTAGCCGAGGGGCCGGACGCCGTGGAACCACGCGGCCCACGTGGCGGGCGCGAGCTGGTCGCGCAACGTCGCCGAACCCTGGTTCCAGATGTCGTCGGCCGTCAACAACTCACCGTTTCTTCTCCCGACCGCATCGCTGCGGCCCACCGCGTTGCCGATCCGGGCGCTGTCCGCCGTCGCCGGAGGTTGTCCACAAGAGCGTCCACAGGTGTGGACATCGTCGCAATCGTGGAGCTGGGGGTCGGCCGATTCTCGCGGGGAAGTCCACTCGGCGGGCCGTCGTCGAGCGAGGCGCGCAACGTAGCACCGGCATCCTTGTGCGACAAGGGCCCGCGGGAGTTTTCCCCAGACCCGCGGATCCGGCCCCTCCGCGTTGCGAACGCGGCGGTCGGAGCCGTACACTCGGTGGTTTCCGCCTCCCGCGTGGTCCCCGACTCTCGGGCCGCGCGCGACCGCCTCGAGGAGGCTCTTCGTTGAAGCGCACGTACCAACCGAACAACCGCAAGCGCGCCAAGACCCACGGCTTCCGCCTCCGCATGCGCACCAAGGGGGGTCGCGCCGTGCTGCGCGCCCGCCGCGCCCGCGGGCGGAAGCGTCTCTCGGCCTGATCTGGCGCGTCCGCGACCGTGCGACGTTCGAGGCCCTCGCGGGGGCCCGCCGGCGGCGAGCCGGCCCCGTCTCGCTGCGCTACCTCTCCGACGGATCGGATGACCCGCCGAAGGTGGCCTACGCCATCGGGCGCCGGTTCGGCACCGCGGTGGAGCGCAACCGCGCGCGCCGACGACTCCGCGCCGCCGTGGCGGTTCACGCCGCGGAGCTCCGTTCCCGGCGGTGTCTATCTGTTCGCGGCGGAGCGAACGGTGATGACGATCCCCTTTCCCACGCTGCGTGAGCACGTCGCCACGCTCGTCGGCCGGGTCGTCGAGGACACCCCGTGACCGTCGCGCACACGGGCGACCTCCCCCGGGCCACTCCTCTCGCCCGGCTGCTGATGCTGCCGATCCGTGCGTGGCGACTGATCAGCGTGCACCTGCCCCCGCGCTGCCGGTTCCACCCCTCCTGCTCGGAGTACGCGCTCGAGGCGCTCTCGCTCCACGGTGCCGGCCGGGGCACCTGGCTCGCGGTGCGTCGGGTCGGGCGCTGCCATCCGTGGCACGAGGGCGGCCTCGACCCCGTCCCGGGACCGAACGTACGTTCGTCACTGACCGCGCCGGGCGGCGCGGCGGAAGAAGGTTGATCCGATGATCCTCGCCGCTGGCTCGGTGTTCGACCCGATCTACAACTTCTTCGGGACGATCCTCGCGTTCTTCTACGGCATCATCCCGAACCTCGGGGTGTCCATCATCCTGCTCACGGTCCTCGTGATGCTGGTGATGTTCCCGCTGACGGCCAAGCAGGCCAAGTCGATGATGTCGATGCAGCGGGCGCAGCCGGAGATCAAGAAGCTCCAGGCGAAGTACAAGAACGACCGCGCCAAGCTCAACGAAGAGATGATGAAGTTCTACCAGGAGAACAAGATCAACCCGCTCGCGGGTTGTCTCCCTCTCCTGGTGCAGATGCCGGTGTTCCTCGCGCTCTTCCGGCGTCATGCGCGATCCCTACAAGCACATCCCGAAGTCGTCCGACCTCTACGCCGCGTTCTGCACGGGTCCGGGCGGCAAGCTCCACACCGTCGACTGCAACGTGCCCAAGCTGGGGCTGCCCAATCCGCAGGAATTCCTGGGCATGAACCTCTCGCAGCACGCGACCGCCGTGACCGGAGGCTTCCTCGACGCGCTCCCCTACTTCATCCTCGTCGGGCTCGTGATCGTCACCGGCTTCCTGCAGGCCCGCCAGAGCCGCCGCAACGCGCCGAACATGAACTCGCAGATGGCGATCATCACCTCGATCCTCCCGATCGGCTTCGGGCTCTTCTCGCTGCAGTTCCCCGCCGGCCTCGTCCTCTACTTCCTGGTGAGCAACCTCTGGCGCCTCGGTCAGCAGGAGCTCATCATGCGCAAGATCACCCGACCAGGGCAGGCGGCCATCGCGGCCGCCACGTCGAAGGACGATGCCATCGACGTGAAGGGCGGCGACTCCGACACGTCGGCGTTCCCGCGCGTGGCCGGGGGATTGCGAAAGCTGTTCCAGTTGCCGGCCGCCGCCAACGGGGATGCCGAGGCCACCGGCGGGGGTGGCAACGGCGCCAACGGCGCGCCGAAGCCGGCCGCCGGGAAGCCGGCCGGCGCGAAGAACGCACCGGCCAAAGGTGCGTCGGCCAAGGGCGCGTCGGCGGGTACCGCGAAGTCCGGGACGTCGAGTGGCGGCACCTCGAGTGGTGGCGCCCGGCGCAAGAACAACAAGAAGCGCAAACGACGCTGACGATCGTCGCGTCGCACGATCCGACCGGGAGTGGCGAGCACGTGCCGCTCCGAACCGAAAAGAGCGAGAACCATGGAGTGGGTGGAGACGACCGGGCGTACGATCGCCGAGGCGCTGGATGCTGCGCTCGACGAGCTGGGTGTCGACGAGGAAGACGTCGAATACGAGGTGCTCGAGCAGCCGAAGAGCGGATTCCTCGGTCGGCTGGGGAGCAGTGAGGGTCGGATCCGGGCCCGGGTGAAGCCGATCTCGCGCGAGAAGCCGGGTGAGCGCCAACGCCGCAAGGGCGGCCGAGGCTCGTCGCGTCCGCGCGGTGGCGGCAACGGCGGGGGTGGCAACGGTGGCGGCAACAGCCGCGGCGACGCCACGCCCAAAGCCGCAGCCGGCGAGCGGGGCACGAACGGCGGCGGTAACGGTGGCGGCGGCGGTTCGTCGAATCGGCGTCGCCGGGGCGGCCGTGGAGGCGGAGGCGGGGCCTCTGGCCCTCGCGGGAACGACAATCGGGCCGGAGCATCCTCCGGATCCGCAGAGACGCGCGACGAGCAGCAGGGGAGCACCGTGGACACGACCGAGCACGAGGTACCGATCGAGGAGCAGGCCGAGGCGGCCGAGGTGTTCACGCAGGGGCTGGTCGACACCTTCCAGCTCGGGGCCCGGGCCAAGAGCGTCATCGACGACGACGTGGTCGTGGTCGAGGTGACGGGGGAGAACCTGGGCCTCCTGGTCGGGCCGAAGGGCGCGACGCTCCACGCGATCGAGGAGCTCGTCCGCACCGTGGTGCAGCGTCAGACCGACGGGCACGGGGTCCGGATCCACGTCGACGTCGCCGGCTACCGGGCGAAGCGTCGTGAGGCGCTGGCCGACTTCACCCGGTCGCTCGCCGACAAGGTGCTCGAGACCGGCCGTCCGCAGGCGCTCGAGCCGATGTCGGCCAGTGACCGCAAGGTCGTCCACGACACCGCGTCGGAGATCGACGGCATCGCGACCGCCTCCGAGGGCGAGGACCCTCGTCGGCGCGTCGTCCTGCGCCCGGCCTGATCCCGCCTGACGCCGGCCGCCTCCGCCGATGACACGATCGGACGCGGAGCCGCCGGAGCAGCACGACCTGGCCGACGTCCTGGAGGACGCGCGAGCGCTGGGCCTCCTGGGTCCCGGCGCGGTCGATCGTCAGCTGCGTCACGCCGTCGACCTGGCCGCCGCGATCGGGGACTTCGACGGACGCTTCCTCGACCTCGGGAGCGGCGGTGGGCTCCCGGGTCTGGTCCTGGCGCGGGAGTTCCCGGTGGCCCGGGGCGTCCTCCTGGACGCCGGACAGCGGCGCGGCGACTTCCTGCGGGACGCCGTCGAGCGGCTAAACCTGGGGGACCGGGTCGAGGTGGTGACCGGGCGGGCCGAGGTGCTCGCCCGCTCCGCGTCTCTGCGGGCCGCCTTCGACCTGGTGGTCGCCCGCTCGTTCGGTGCACCGGCGGTGACCGCCGAATGCGCCATCGGCTTTCTGCGTGCCGGCGGATCCCTGGTCGTGACCGAGCCGCCCGCATCCAGCGGATCCACCGATCGGTGGCCGATCGACGGTTTGGCGCGGCTCGGGTTCGGGCCCGCACTCGTGATCCGTCATGGGGACACGGGGGCGGTCAGGCTCCAGAGCCCGGATCTCCCTGACGATCAGTGGCCGCGCCGGGATGGCGTCCCGACCAAGCGCCCGCTCTGGTAGAGGGGCGGCTACTGTTCCACGTGGAACAGCCTCGCTCATAGGTCGAGACTTTCTCCATGTTTCACGTGGAACATCCTTGACCCGACCACCTCGAGGGTCGAGGATGGGCACTCGGTTCGCTGCTCTCTGGGACGGTCGATGACGGAAGAATTCAGCGATGCACGTCCGCGGCGCCGCCTCTTCGGGCGTCGCCGTCCGGACGAGGAAGTGACCGACGTACCTCCGGCGACGAGCGCCCAACCCGAGTCCGAACGGGTCCCGGCGGCACCGCCCGAAGTGGCCTCGACGATCGCCCAGCCGGCCGAGACGCCACCCCCGGCCCCCAGGGCAGCGCCCGTGGAGACTCCTCCACCGTCGGCGCCGCGAGTGCCCGAACCCGAGCCGGCACCAGAACCGCCCCTCGCGAAGGCCGAACCCGGTTCGGCGCCCGCACCCGTGGAAGCCGAGAAGGCCGAGCCCGATCCTCGACCGGTAGCTGCCGCGATGCCAGAACCGGCGCCCGCCGCGGAACCCGAGCCGGAACCGGAGCCGCCCCTGGCAGCCACCGAACCCGCCTCGGCGCCCTCGCCCGCACCCGAGCCGGACCCCGCGTTCGACGAAGGCGCGACGGCCGGGAGCGAGGCCGAAGAGGATGAGCCGAGAATGCTCGAGATCCCCCGGATCATCGCCATCGCCAACCAGAAGGGCGGGGTGGGCAAGACGACGACCGCGGTCAACCTCGGTGCCGCCCTCGCGGAATCGGGCCTCCGGGTGCTCGTCGTCGACCTCGACCCGCAGGGCAATGCCTCCACCGGTCTCGGCATCAACCCACGTGACGTCGGCGCCTCGATCTACGACGTCCTCATGCAGGACACCCCGGCGCTCGATGCGGTCGAGCCCACCAGCCTGAAGAACCTGTTCGTGATCCCGGCCACCCTCGACCTCGCCGGGCGCCGAGATCGAGCTCGTGCCCGCGTTCAGCCGTGAGCTCAAGCTGAAGCGTGCGCTCGACGTGGTGCGCAGCGAGTACGACGTCGTGCTCATCGACTGCCCGCCTTCGCTCGGCCTGCTCACGGTGAACGGCCTCGCCGCCGCCGACGACGTGATCGTGCCCATCCAGTGCGAGTACTACGCGCTGGAGGGCCTGGGTCAGCTGCTCCGGAACGTGGCGCTGGTCCGCTCGAGCCTGAACGCGACGCTCGACGTGCGCGGGATCATCCTGACCATGTACGACGCCCGCACCCGCCTGGCCGAGCAGGTCGAGACCGAGGTGCGGGAGCACTTCGGCGACAAGGTGTACAAGACCGTCGTGCCCCGGACCGTCCGCCTCGCCGAGGCGCCGTCGTTCGGGCAACCGGTGATCGTGTTCGATTCCACGTCGCGCGGTGCGTCGGCGTATCGGAACCTGGCGAAAGAGGTGAGCGGTGGCGCGACGCGGCGGACTGGGTAAGGGGCTCGGGGCGCTCATCCCCCCGGGCGGAACCGAAGGCTCGACCGAAGCGGGAGGGCTCGACGAGCTGCCGCTGGCGTCGATCAAGCCCAACCGGTTCCAGCCGCGCGAGCACTTCGACGAGGAGGCGCTCGCCCTGCTCGCCGACTCGATCCGCGAGGTCGGTGTGCTCCAGCCGGTCCTCGTCCGCCCCGTGGGCGACGACGGATTCGAGCTGATCGCGGGGGAGCGGCGGTGGCGGGCGGCCCGGCGGGTCGGGCTCCAGACCATCCCCGCGCTGGTCCGAGAGACCGACGACGCCGCCGCGCTCGAACAAGCACTGGTCGAGAACCTCCACCGCGACGGGCTCAACCCGCTCGAGGAGGCGGCCGCGTACCAGCAGCTCATCGAGGACTTCGGCCTCACGCACGACGAGGTCGCCGCCCGGGTCGGTCGCAGCCGCGCCACGGTGACCAACACGCTCCGGCTCATGCAGCTGCCACCCGCGATCCAGAAGTCGGTGCAGGAGGGCAAGCTCTCGATGGGGCACGCCCGCGCCCTGCTCGGCTCACCGGACCGCTCGTTCCAGGAGCTGCTCGCCAAGCGGGCGGTCGCCGAGGACCTCTCGGTGCGGGCGGTCGAGGACGCGGTGCGCGAGCACCAGAGCGAGAGCTCGGGCGCGCCCGCCGATCCCGCCGTCGGAGGCCGCCGCGGGTGGCAACCGCCGCCGGCTCCGACCGCCGGGGCTGCTCGAGCTCGAGGAGCTGCTCGGCGACCACCTCGAGACCCGGGTGAAGATCTCCATGGGCAGCAGCCGGGGCAAGGTCGTGGTCGAGTTCTCGACCCTCGAGGACCTCGAGCGCATCTACCGGCTCATGACCGACGGAGCGTCGGCCCCCGCCCACTGACCCGTCGGGCCGGTGGATTCGCCGCCCGGAGTCCTTGCGCGGCGCAAGAGTATTAGTCGGCGGTGTCGTGCTCGGTGGGGGGTTGCTCGACGCCGCGACGGACGCCGCGCACGACCGCATGGGCGACGTCGGCGCCGCGGACCACGAGCGCCCGCATGCCGTCGACATCGGCCTGCGCCACCGGCTCGCAGATCACCGCTGCCATGCGCGTCTCGCGCAGCACCGCATAGGCGCGACCGGCGATGCACGCGTCGCCGCCGAGGATCGGCGACAGCTCCTCGCTGACCGCCTCGGCCACGGCGTGGCCCGCCTCGGAGCGGAAGCGGCCCGACTCGTAGTAGCTGCAGCGGCATCCCGGTTCGTCGCCGGGCCGGAACGCGAGGAAGAGATCGGCGGCGTAGCGATTCGCCTCGGCCGCCAGCACCGGGTCGTCGGCACCGGTGGCGTCGAGCGCCGCGCCCGCACCCAACTCGGCGAGCTCGCGCACCACTGCGCCGGCGAGGGTCTCGAACCCCGGCGCGGCGGCGACGAACACGCGCCGGCCCGACAGGCGGTGCGGACCCCGTCGGAGCTCTTCACGCTCCCGGACGACGGCCACCGAGCCCTCGGACAGCCCGCCCACGCGGTCGAGCACCGCGAGCGTGGCCGCGCCGCACATGCCGTCGGTGGGCAGGTTCATGTTGCGCTGGAATTCGACCAGGGCCTCGGTCGTGTCGTCGCCGAGGATGCCGTCCTCGCGGCCGGCGTCGAAACCCAAACCGTTCAGACGGCGCTGGAGCTCGGCGACGTCGTCACCGCGCAGCATCGGCCGGCGGCGGTAGAGCAGCCGGTCGCCGAGGCGCCATCCGCTCTCGACCACCGCCGCCCACGTCTGGGGACCGCACAGCCCGTCGACCCGCAGCCCGCGGGCCTCCTGGAAGGCGCGCACCACCAGCTCGGTGGCGGCACCGTAGGTACCGGCTTCGACCGACGGGATCTCGTGACCCAACGCACCGAGCCGGACCTGGAGGTCGTGCACCGCCTCGCCGCGGCTCCCCGGCCGCAGCACGGCCGGTTCGCTCAACCGATGTACTCGGCGAGGTCCTGCAGCAGCTGACCCTTGCCCTTGGCGCCCACGAGGCGCTTCACCTGCTGACCGTCCTTGAACACGAGGAGGGTCGGGATGCTCATGACGTCGAACCGACGAGCGGTGTCGGGGTTGTCGTCGACGTTGAGCTTGCCGATGGTGAGCTTGCCGCGCTGCTCGCTCGCGATCTCCGCGAGCGTGGGGGCGATCATCTTGCAGGGACCGCACCACTCGGCCCAGAAGTCGACCAGGACGGGAGTGTCGGATCCCGCGAGGGCCTCGTCGAAGGTCGCGTCGGAGAGGGTGAGGATGTCGTCGGCCACGGTGGGTCCTTTCCTGAGGTCGGTCGAGTGTACCGACCGCTGTGGGGCTGCAACGCCCCGAACCGTGCGGTCATTCCACCGCGGCGAACTCGGGAATCGGTTGGCTCAGCTCGCCGCGTGCGCGCGCTCACCGAGCCAGCGCTCGGCCTCGATCGCGGCCATGCAGCCGGAACCCGAGGCGGTGATCGCCTGGCGGTACACGTGGTCCTGCACGTCGCCGGCGGCGAACACGCCCTCGATCGACGTGCGCGTGGAGTCGGGCGCGGTGATGATGTAGCCGTTCTCGTCGAGGTCGAGCTGACCGGCGAACAACGACGTGTTCGGGTCGTGACCGATGGCCACGAACAGCCCCTGCACCTCGAGCTCGGACTCGGTGCCGGTGACGGTGTCGACCAGGCGCACGGCGTCGACCGAACCGCTGCCGACGACGTCGCTGACCTCGGAGTTCCACTTGAACTCGATCTTCGGGTTCGCCAGCGCCCGGTCCTGCATGATCTTCGAAGCCCTGAGCTCGCCGCGCCGGTGGATGATCGTGACGGTGGTGGCGAACTTGGTGAGGAAGATCGCCTCCTCGACCGCGGAGTCGCCGCCGCCGACGACCGCGATGGGCTTCTCGCGGAAGAAGAAGCCGTCGCAGGTGGCGCAGGTGGAGACCCCGTGGCCGAGCAGCCGCTGCTCGGCGGGGAGCCCGAGCATGCGAGCCGAGGCGCCGGTGGTGATGATCATCGACCGGGCGAGGAACTCGCGCTCGCCGACCGAGACGCGGAAAGGCCCGTCAGAGGTGAGATCGACCTTGTCGGCGTCGGCGGTGACGAACTCGGCGCCGAACCGCTCCGCCTGCTCGCGGAACTTCATCATCAGCTCCGGGCCGAGGATGCCGTCGGGGAAGCCGGGGTAGTTCTCGACGTCGGTGGTGAGCATGAGCTGCCCGCCCGCGCCGATGCCCTCGACGACGATCGGTTGGAGGTTGGCCCGGCCGGCGTAGACGGCGGCCGTCAACCCCGCCGGTCCGGAACCGACGATGACGAGCTCGTGGGGATCAGGCATTCGCGTCCTCGCTTCGCGGTGAGCGCAGTGCCCACACGAACGCTCCCGCGACCACGAAGATTCCGCCCAGGATCAGATAGGCGGCCCACACCTCGCCGGTGAGCACCACCAGCACCCGGAACAGCGCGATGGCGAGCATCAACAGCGCGGTGATCACGAAGAAGGCGACGAGCAGGCCGAAGACGACGGCCTTGGTGGCCTTCTGCGCGGGGACGACGGTCTTGTCGCGGACGGTGGCGACGACGTTCTCGAGCGTGTCGACGGCATCCGAGGTCCAATCCGCCACGGCGCGCTCCCTTCTCGCAGTTCCCGTCCCGTGAGGGTCTCGGGAGCGTACCCGGTGACCGCGCCCGGGGGAACGTTCAGAACCGGCGCACCTCGCACGGCCCGGTGAGCACCACGTCGATCGCGCGGGTGCCGTCGGCGAGGTCGGTGCGCACGACCACCGCGGCGCGCCCGTCGAGGGTGCCGGTACCGATCGCGACGACCGTGCCGGCGGGGAGCCGGTCGCCGCACGGGAGCGCATCGAGGTCGGCGAGGTCGGCGTTCGCGGCCGTGCCGGCGGCGAATGCGGACAGGTCGCCCTCGAGCGCGGCCCGGAGCCGGTCGCGGTTGGCGGTGCGGTCGAGGTCGCCGAAGTCGCCGACGTCGACCGGGGTCACCCCCGCACGGGATTGTGCCTCGGGTGACAGGGAGTCCGCGGCTGCGCCTCCCGACGGCACGGCCACGCCGGCCTCGCTGCTGGCGGGCGTGCGGGCCGGGGTCGCCGCGTCGTGGTCGTCGCTCCCGCCCTGCGCGGTGATCAGCGCGAGCCCGACCACGAGCACGACGACGATCGCGGCCGCGCTGGCGATCCACCGCACCGCCCGCGAGTCGTCGGCGCGCGGTCGCCCGACTCGCGCATGGCGGTCGTCACCAGGCGACGGCGCGTGATCTCGTCGAGCGGCTCGGGTTCGAGCCACTGCGCCAACCGCTCGTCGCGGGCGTCGTCGTCAGCCATCGTCATTCTGACGTGCGGAGGACGGCTCGGGGTTCCCGCCGGTGTCGTGATCCAGGTGTTCCACGAGGAGCGCGCGTCCACGAGAGATGCGGGAGCGCACGGTGCCGGGCGGGACGTCGAGCACGTCGGCGATCTCGGCGTAGTCCAGGTCGCACAGGTCGCGGAGGACCACGGCGACCCGGAACTCCTCGGGAAGCTCGCGCAGCGCGGCGTCGACGTCGAGGCGGGCGCCGACCCGGTCCTCGGTCGACGGTCCTCCGGCGACCGGTTCGGGACCGTCAGGATGGGCGGGGACCGGGCGCCGGCGCTTGCGTCGCAGCTCGTCGAGGGCCGCGTTGGTCGCCACCCGGTAGCACCACGTGGTGAACGCGGCGCGACCGTCGAAGCGGCGGATCCCGCGGCGATCGCGATCATCGCCTCCTGGGTGGCATCGAGCGCGTCCTCGGGGTGGGCGATGATGCGCCGGCACACCGCGTGGACGCGGTCGGCGTGACGGTCGAGGAGGACCTCGAGCGCGCGGCGGTCGCCGCCGGCGGCGCGCTCGGCGAGGACCGCATCGCTCTCGTCACGCAATCCTCACCTCGGTCACGTCGAGAAAGTGCTTGGACTCGCCGCTGTTGTTCTCGTTCACCGGGAGCTGGGTGAGCCAGAGGAGCACCGAGCGGCCCTTCACGCCGCCGGTCTCGAACGTCTTGTGCACTTCGAGGTCGCTGCCATCGGTCCGGGCATTGCCCCAGGCGTCGAGCGTGGTCAGGTCGCCGATCGGCTTGTCGCTCACGTAGATCGACGCCGCCCACCCGCTCTGCTCGGTGTCGACGAGCACCTGCCGAACGTCGTACTCGCCGTTCAGGTCGAACGCGAGCCCGACGCCGGTCTTGGCCCCGTCGGGGAATGGTTTTCGTACTGCTCGGTCGACCAACTGGTGGTCGGATCGCCGTCGGTGGCGTTGCGCACCTGTCGGAGCCTCTCGGCTCGTCGTCACCCAACGGGTCGAACGTCGCTCGCGGTCACCTGGGCGTCCTTCGCCGACGGGAAGGCGGACGCGTTGGTGGTGCTGGTCTTCGGAGAGGAGCTGTCGTCGCTCACGAGGAGGTACGCGAGCACGCCGCCGGCGACGGCCACGATCAGCACCAGCAGGATCCAGAGCCAGCCGAGACGCCGCCGCCGCTTCGCCGGCGCGGCGCGCGGCGCCGGCACCGGTTGGGGGTGCGTCGGCCCGGTGTTGGCCGGGGGCGGTGGCGTCGACGCGGTGGGCGGCCGCGGCGCCACCGGCACGGGGATGGCGCCGGTGGGATCGAGGCGCGCCCGGTCGAGCGCCTCGCGCACCGCGGCGGCCGAGCCGAAGCGGGCCGAGGGTTGCCGGGCGAGGCACCGGTGGATCACGTCGTCGAGCGCCTGCGAGACCTCCGGCCGTTCGGCCCGGATCGCGGGCGCCGAGGTGGTGAGCCGCGCCATCGCGGTCGCGATGTCGGTGTCGCCTCCGAACGGGGGATGACCGACGAGTGCCTCGAACATGAGGAGCCCGAGCGCGTACACGTCGGTGCGGGGGTCGGTCGGTCGCCCGTTGACCTGCTCGGGAGCGAGGTAGCGGGCCGTGCCCATCACCGTGCCGGTGCGGGTGAGGTCGTCGCCGCCGGCGGCCTTGGCGATCCCGAAGTCGGTGACCTTGACCGGTCCGCCGCGGGGCACGAGCACGTTGGCGGGCTTCACGTCGCGGTGCACGAGGCCGGCGCGGTGCGCGGCGTCGAGCGCGTCGGCGACCTGCTTGCCGATCTTGATGACCTCGGCGACGGGGAGCCCGCCGTGCTCGTCGATCAGGTGGCGGAGCGTGGGACCGTCGACCAGCTCCATCACGATGTACGCGATGCCGTCGTCGTCGCCGGTGTCGTAGGTGGACACGATGTTGGGATGCGACAGGCGGGCCGCGGCGATGGCCTCGTGGCGGAAGCGGGCGCGGGTGCCGTCGTCGGCGGCGAGGTCGGCGCGCAGCACCTTCACCGCGACCCGGCGCGACAGCACGGGGTCGTCGGCGATCCAGACGGTGGCCATCCCGCCCCGGGCGAGTGGCTGCACGAGTTGGTAGCGGCCACCGAGCACGCGCCCGGGGGTGGTCAGTTCCACGAGTGCATTGTGACTCTCAGCGGACGGTCTGGAACGTCACTCCGATGACGCGCGGCCCGGCGTGCGTCCCGATGACCGGCCCGACGACCCCGGTGATGATGTCGTCGCGGGGGAACACCGGCGCCAGCAGGTCGAGCAACTCGTCGAGATCGGGCGCGTTGCCGTGCAACACCGCAAGGTGCTCGATCTTCCCCTCCGCGGCCTTGGCCGCGAGCTCCTTGAGGGCCTTGGACCGGGTGCGGACCTTGCCCTCCTCCTCGACGACCCCCTCCCGCACCTCGATCACGGGCTTGATCGAGAGCACGGTGCCGAGCAGGGCCCGGGCGTTGCCGACGCGGCCCCCGCGCTTCAGGAACTCGAGCGTGTCGAGGGTCGCGTACAGCTTGGTGCGGTCGCGCCGGTTCACGACCTCGTTCACGATCGACTCCAGCGAGTCGCCGTCGGCGGCGCGGCGGGCGGCGGTGAGGCAGAGGTTGCCGAGGCCCATCGAGGCGCTCTGCGAGTCGATCACCTGAACCGGGATGTCGCCCGACACCGCGGCCGCCGCGACCTGGGCGGCCTGCATCGTGGCCGACAGGTGTGACGACAGGTTGATGCACACGATGCCGGTCGCGCCGCGCGCCAGGAGCGCGCGGAACTTGGCCTCGAACGCGCCGGCCGACGGCGCGGCGGTCTCGGGCAGGAGCTTCGAGTGCTCCAGCCGGTGCCAGAACTCGTCGGTGCTCAGCTCCTCGCGGTCGACGAGCTCCTCGTCGCCGAAGCGGATCGTGAGCGGCACGATCTCGATCCGCAGCGCGTCGACCAGTGACTGGGGCAGATCACAGCTGCTGTCGGTGACGACCCGGATGCTCCACGCGAACTCCTCTTCGAACGCTGACGACGCGGTGATCGTTACACGCGCGGGCGGCGACCGGCGCCCCGGGGCACCAACGCGGTGATCGACGACAGCTCCTCGACCCGCAACAGCGCCAGGAGACCGACGTAGACGGCGCCGCCGGCGATCGTCCCGAGCACGACCGACGCGATCGCCTCGAGGGTGCTCGACCAGCCCACGAGCTCGCCCACCGCCCAGCTCACCGCGGCGACGGCTGCCCCCGCGGCCACGACCTTGGCGATGGTCACGGCCATGCGTGCGCCGTCGACGCCGCCGAGGCGCTCGCGCAGCACGATCAGGGTGAGCGCGGCCCCCGCGAAGTACGCGAGCGCGAACGCGAACGCGAGGCCCGGGATGCCGAGCCACGCGTAGAGCGGGAACGCCAGCGCGATGTTCACCGCGTTCTCGACGCAGTTGATCCAGAACGGGGTGAAGGTGTCGTGGCGTGCGTAGAACGCGCGCATCGCGAAGAGGTAGATGGAGAAGGGAAGCAGACCGATGGCGAACATGACGAGCGTGTCCGACACCGCCGAGGCGTCACCCGGGGAGAACGCTCCTCGCTGCAGCAACGCGACGATGATCGGCCGGGCCAACCCGAGGTACAGCGCGGCGGCGGGCACGATCACGACCGCCGCCAGCCGGATGCCGCGGGAGAGCTGCGCGCGCAACGCGTCGAGGTCGTTCCGCGCCGCCGCGCTCGCCATCTCGGGCGTGAACGTGGTCATGAGCGACACCGCGAAGAGGCCGTGCGGGAGCTGGAAGAACGCGTACGCGCTGATGTAGATGAACGGGCCGCCGTCGGTGCCGTTGGCGAGCACGGTGACCACGAGCAGTGCGATCTGGTTGGCCATCACGTACCCGACGGTCCATCCGGAGAGCCGCAGCATGGTGAGCACGGCGGGATGGCGCCACCGGGGGAGGAACCGCAGGTGCGTGTGGAGACGGGCGAGCGGCGGGAGCAGCGCCAGCGCCATCACCATCACCCCGGCGGTCGTGCCCAGCCCGATGAGGAGGATGAGCGCGTCGTCGTCGAGTACGCTGCGCACGGTGAGCGAACCGTCGGCGATGCGGGGGAGCGCGAGGAACACCGCGATGACGACCACGTTGTTCAGCACCGGCGCGAACGCCGCCGCGAGGTAGCGCCGGCGCGCGTTGAGCATGGCGGTCGCCAGCGTGACCATCCCGTAGAAGAGCATCTGCGGCATGAAGAGTCGAAGGAGCGAGGTCGCCAGCTCCTGTTGCGCGGCGACGTTCGCGCCCTTCGCGTTCAGCGTGTAGAGGTCGACGATCCACGGCGCGGCGACGACGCCGACCACGGTGATCACGGCGAGCGCGACCATCGCCACCGTGAAGATCGCGCTCGACGCGTCGTCGTCGCGCGACTCGAAGTACTTGACGAAGAGCGGTACCAGCGTCGCGGTCAGCACCCCGCCGAGCAGCAGCTCGTAGACGATGTTGGGGGCCTCGTTGGCGTAGCTGTAGGTGCCGGCGAGCGTGGTCGCGCCGAGCGTGTACGCGATGGCGGCGATCCGGACGAAGCCGGTGACGCGGCGACAGCATCGTGCCGACCGCGACGACCGCGCTCGAGCGTACGAGCGACGTCTCGGCGTCGATGGGGTTCGTGCCCGGCTCGAGGAGTCCGGGCTCGTCGTCCGCCCCGGGGTGGGACCCGTCGGGCCGTCCTGACCCGTCGGTCACGCGGGTTGTCCGGAGGGCGTGCCGATCGGGAACGACGGGTGTTTGGCCTGCGACCGCCGCTTGCGCCGGCGGTGGATGTCCCAGCCCCACCAGATCGCGAGGAACACGATCGCACCCACGGTGAGGAAGACTCCCACACCGCTGACGAAGGTGGAGCGGACCTTGATCGTGGCGGTGCGGACCGGCAGGCCGTCGGCGGTGACGGTCATGCGCACCGGCGCGGTGCCCGAGCCGCGCGTCTCGACCGCCACCCGCACCGTGGTGTTGCGCGACGCCGGCAGCGTGATGTCGCGTTCGGCGCCCTCGGGGAACAGCAGCCGGTCGCTCTCGAGCTTCAGGTGGACCGCGACGACCTGGTCGCTCGTGTTCCGGAAGCTGATCGGGATCTCGGCCTTGCTCGACGTGATGGTGACCGTGCCCTGCGACTGCACCTCGATCTGGTTGAGGAAGCCGTCGACCGACGAGCTGATCGACGCCAACAGCTGGCGGGCACGGACCCGCCCGGGGGGATTCGCCCAGTCCGCCGAGACCGATCGGGCGAGATCGCGGTCGGCCCCGAGGGCGGCGTTGCGATCGCGCGCCCCGACCAGCTCGGCCACCGCGTCACGCGCCACCTCCCCCTTCTGGTACTGCGCCAGGGTGACCGGCGGCGCCGGCGGGTCGTAGGACGCGAGCTGGCGGACGACGGGCGCACCGTCGGGCTCGCCGTCGACCGTCGCCACCGGTACCGCCGCGAGCAGCCCCGCGACGGTGTTCGGCTGCACCAGCGGGTTGTCGCGCAGCCCGGCCAGGGTCTCGGCGACGAACGTGTCGTCGGCGTCCCAGCGGTCGGGGTTGGTGATCGCGACGCCGCGCGTGACACTGGGTTGCTCACCCGCGATGAGCGCGAGGCCGGCGAGCAGGTGCGCGGCGCGCAGCGCCGGGGGCTCGTCGCCCCGGAGGAACTGCTGGAGCCCGGGGTCGGTGGCGACCGCGGTGACCGCGCTGGCGTCGTCACCGGGTACCGCCTGCACCTTGTACGGGTGCGCGGGCGTGAACTTCTCGTTCGCGGGTGTGAGCTGGGAGCCCTCGAGCACCAGCTGACGGGCGCTGGCGATCTGGAGTGTCCGCAACGCCGCCTGGTCGAGCGGGCCCGGGAGCGCGGTGCTCGGATCGAGGTGGGCGCCGAAGAAGCTCTCGAGCGCGGTGATCCCGCGGGTGAGGCCTGGGTTGACCACCCCGCCGAGACCGGCGCGCTGGATCGACGGGAGGTCGAGGGGCACGTACGGGCCCGTGAGCACCTGGTGGTGACCCGAGAGCCCGGCGGCGCGGATCGCGTCCGCGCCTGCCGCGAGCGTCGGCGACTTCAGGCCGATCGCGCTCCACGCCTCGAGGGTCTCCGGGCTGGGGGCGAGGGTCAGGGGCACGTCGGTGTCGGCGGCCAGCTGGGTGGCCTGGCGGCCGAGGCGGCCGTCGGGCTCGAGGTCGGCCAGCGTCGCCGGGTTGTTCGGCACGAGCCCGCCGAGGGAGCTGGGGTCGGCCCGCAGCGGCCACACCCACGCCACCTGGAGCGGCACGCCGACGGTGAGCGTGCCGTCGGCGCCGACCGGCGCGACCACGACGTGGGTGACGAAGTGCGCGAGCGAGTCTTCGCTCGGGCCCCGCAGGTCGACCTCGAGCGGGTACACCCCGCTCTGGCCGATGCCGGCCGTCGGGTACACGAGGATCCGGTTGCCGCTCGCGTCGGTCGGCAGGGTGTCGAACGGGAACGGAGTGAGGTCGCGCGACGGCGGGAGGCTGCCACCGCTGACGCTCTGGTCGAACGCGGTGCGTGACTGCAGCGGATCGTGGACGGTCAGGACCACCTGTGTACCCGCGGGCACGTCGGCGGCCCGGAACCGCATGACGAAGTCGCCACTCGGCGCGACCCAGGCGCTCTGTCCCGCGAGCGCGAACGAGGGCGCGGTCGCGCGCCGGCGGGCGCGCCGCGCGCGATGAGGGTGCCGGCGACGACGGCGACGACGGCGAGACCGACCGCGAGCGGGCGCCGGGTCCGTGCGCGAACGGTGAGGCCGCTCACAACGCGCTGTCCGAGGACGCACAGGCCCGCGGGGAGGACGTCGAAGCCGAACGACCGGTACAGCGCGAGCGCGCGTTCGTTCTCCAACTGCGTGTTGACGTAGACGCGGTCGGCGCCGTGCTTCCAGATCCAGTGCAGGCCGTCGGCGACGAGCGCATGGCCCCAGCCGCGCGACCGGGTGTCGGGATGCACCGCCACGCGCTGCAGGTAGCCGTACCGGCCCGCCGCACCGGTGATCGCGTACGCGATCACGCGGTCACCGTCGCGCCCGACGCGGAAGCGGCTCGCCGGGGTCGCCTCGATCGCGTCCTTGAGCCCGACGGCCCCGAGGCGCCAGAACTTGTCGAACGACACGTCGTCGAGCGCGAGCACGCCCGCCCGGTCGCGCCGGGTCGCCTTCTGCAACGGCAGCGCCGCGGGCTCGGGAGCGCCGCCGAGGTCGAGCGCCAACAGGTGCAGGCGCTCACGGATCGAGAAGCCGGCGTCGACGAACGCGCCGGATTCGGAGGGGCTCACCGCGCTCGTGAGCACGGAGTCGTAGCCCGAGGCGCGCGCGCGTTCCACGCACCGGTGCACGACGCTCGGCGGGATGGCGGCGTCGGGCCCGACCACGAGGTGGGCGGCCTTGCCGCCCCCGCGCCAGGGAGCGATGCGCGCCCAGCCGTCGCCGAAACGCAGGGTCTGCTGCCGCACAGAAGCAGGGTAATGGGCGGGCTGGAGCGCCGCCCTTCACGCCCGGGTCAGTGACTGGGCACGAACCCTCGGGGCGTGATCATCGGCAGGTCGAGGTAGGTGACGATGCCCGGCGCCGCCGCGCAGACCGCCGGGATCGCGTCGATCGCCGGCATCGCGGTCATGATCATCCCGAGCACCATGAAGTCGTCGAAGGTGGTGGCCTCGAAATCGGGTGGAGGGAAGATCTCGACCCGCGTGCGTACGCACGGCCGACCCTGGATCTCCACCACGTACCCCTCACCGACCTGCCAGTCCGGATCCAGCTTCGGGCCCTTGCGCCACCGCACCCTCAGGTCGATCACCTTGCGGTCGCCCACCCAGCCCTGCCAGCTCGCGCTCACCCCGGCGACGCAGCCGGCGGCGATGGTCCACGACTTCATCACGACGTCGTCGGGAGCGGCGGCGAACTCGGCCTCGCACCGGACGTCGGTGAGCTCGACGCCCAGCGCCTCGGCGACCAACCACACGGCGTCCTCGAACACCGCGGTACCGGCGCGGGCCATGTCGGGGAGCGCGGGGTCGTCGATCGGTCGACCGAAGCCGACGGGCAGCTCGGTCTCGGGGGAGTCGTAGCCGGTGGAGTCGGCCGACTCGAGCACCGATACCGAGTCGACGCGGTCGCAGAGCCCCGCGGACACGATGATGAGCATGTCGGCGAACCCGGGGTTGATGCCCGAGCCGAACACTGACGCTCCTCCCTGCTCGCACGCCTCGATGATGCGGGTGCGCCCCTCGCCCAGCGAGTGGCCGGTGATGAACGCGGCGGTCGAGACGATGTTGACGCCGGCGCGGAGGATCCGCACCATGTCGTCGACGTCGGGCCACTTCGGGTTGTAGATCACGCAGTCGGGCCGCAGCGCGAGGAGCGCGTCGACGTCGTCGGTGGCGAGGACCCCGAGGGGTTCGATCCCGCAGAGCTCGCCGACGTCGACACCGACCTTGTCGGCACCCCAGGCGAAGCAGCCCACGAGCTCGAGTCCGGGATTGGCGGCGACGGCGATGACCGATCGCTGCCCGACGTTGCCCGTCGTCCACTGGACGACGCGGAGCGGAGCGGACGGGGAGGCGCTGCCGGGGTTCATGGGCGGGACCTTAGATGGAGCGCGGGGAACTGTGACGGGTGACCGCGGGCGACCCGGGCCCGGGCCTACAGCCGCCCCCACGGCCCGCCGATAGAAGGTTCGGAGGCATCGTGTTGGACCTGGACGGATTGCTGCGCTTCGCCGTGGAACACGGCGCCTCGGATGTCCACGTGAAGGTGGGCTCCCGACCGCGCCTCCGGGTCGACGGCCGGCTGCGCGAAGCACCGTTCGACACCGTCGAGCCGACGGACACCGAGCGGGTCGCCGCCGCCGTCATCCCCCGCGGTCGGGCCGAGGCCTTCGCCGAGACCAACGAGTGCGACTTCATGTACGGCATCGCCGGGCTCGGTCGCTTCCGCGTGAGCGCGTTCCGCCAACGCGGCTGGATCGGGCTCGTGCTGCGGCGCGTGCTGCCCGGGATCCCGAGCTTCGAGGCGCTCGGACTTCCTGCTGCCGTCGGCGACGCTGGCCGAGGAGCAGCACGGCGTCGTGCTGGTGACCGGCCTTGCCGGTTCGGGCAAGACCGCCACGCTCGCGGCCATGGTCGACCACGTGAACAAGCGGCGCGAGGGCCACATCATCACCGTCGAGGATCCCGTGGAGGTCCTCCACGCCGACAAGCGGTCCATCGTCGACCAGCGCGAGGTCGGGTCCGACACGCCGTCGGCGGTGTCGGGGCTCGAGCACGCGCTGCGCCAGGACCCCGACGTGCTGGTGCTGGGCGAGCTCCGCGACGCGGAGGCGGCGGCGACGGTGCTGCAGGCGGCCGAGATCGGGCACTTCGTCCTCGCCGCGATGTCGACGGTCAGCGCGGTCGACACCATCGACCGGTTCGTCGAGATGTTCCCGCCCCACCGCCAGCGCCAGGCGCGGGCGTCGTTGTCGTCGACGCTGCGCGGCATCGTCTCGCAGCGACTCCTCCCGCGCGCCGGCGGCCGCGGCCGGGTCCCGGCGGTCGAGGTGCTCGTGGTGAACACCCGCGTGCGCGAACGCATCGCCGACCCCGCCCGCCTCGCCGAGCTCGCCGACGAGATGACCCACGGCGACCTCTACGGCATGCAGACCTTCGACCAGAGCCTGGTGCACCTCTACCGCAACGGACTGGTCGCACGCGAGGACGCGGTCGCGCACTCGGACGCGCGTCAGCGAGATGCGCTTCTCCCTCGACCGCGCCGACCTGGAACGCGAGCGCGAGGAGCCGCTGGCACCCCCGGTCGTGCCGCCGGTCGCAGCCACCGCCTGACCTCCGGCGCGGGAGGGCTCAGTCGTCGTCGGTGGGGCGGGCCGACTCGAACGCGCGCGCCAGCATCGGGGTGCGGGCGTCGAGCACGTGCTCGAACTCGGGACCGGGGCGGTCGTGGGGCGACCACGTGGTGGGCAGCACCTCCTCGGCCGTCACGACCGAGATCACCGACGGGACCGACGGGACCGACGTGACCGGCTCGACGGCGTCGAACGGCAGCGACGGTCCCGCGGGCTCGCAGGTGCGCGGGCGGGTGCGTCGGTCACCCCGCGGCGCGTGGGACGCGACCCTCGCCGGGGCGGGGGCGCGGCCGGTCCAGAGACGTGACTCGGCGGCGCGCCGGTCGAGCAGGTTCCACCCGCGCGGCGGCGACAGGCGATCGGCGTGGGTGCCGCACAGCACGCCGGCACCCCGGCCCGGGGTCGAGATGGGGTCGAGCCACACCAGGCTGTCCCGTGCGTCGAACGCGAACACCGCGACCGCGGGCTCGCTGCAGCCGAGACGCGAGCACGAGGGGATCCCTTCCACTGTGGCGAACGTAGCGGAGCGCGCTCGTCGGGGAGGGGATGCGTCGCCATTGTTTCGCCCGTCGACCGTCCCCGGCCGACGAGAATGGTGACGATGTCCGCGATTCCGTCCCGTCTCCGCCCGCTGCTCGACGCGGCATCGCCCGCGCAGCAACTGGCGCGACTGCTCGCCGACGCGGGTCACGAGTGCTATCTCGTGGGCGGCAGCGTGCGCGACGCGTTCCTCGACCGCGCCCGCCGCGCCGCCGAGGAAGTCGACGTCGACCTCACTACCGACGCCCGTCCCGACGTCGTGGAGGCGATCGTGCGGCCGTGGGCGGACGCGGTCTGGCTCCAGGGTCAGCGCTTCGGCACCATCGGGTGTCGCAAGGACGGCGTGCGCCTCGAGATCACCACGTTCCGGGCCGAGGTGTACCGGCCGGAGAGTCGCAAGCCCGAGGTCGTGTTCTCCGACGACATCACCACCGACCTCTCGCGCCGCGACTTCACGGTGAACGCGATGGCCCTGCGGTTGCCCGATCCCGAGCTCGTCGACCCGTTCGACGGCATGGTCGACCTCGCCGCGCGCCGGTTGCGGACGCCGCTCGAACCGGAGATCTCGTTCGTCGACGACCCGTTGCGCATGCTGCGCGCCGCGAGGTTCATCGCGCAGTTCGGCCTCGTTCCCGATCCCGCCCTCACCGACGCGGTCGTCGAGTTGCGCCACCGGCTGGAGATCGTGAGCGCGGAACGCATCCGCGACGAGCTGACCAAGCTCCTGCTCGTCGACGATCCCAGCGCCGGGCTCTGGTTCCTCGCCGAGACCGGGCTCGCCGACGAGTTCCTGCCCGAGCTCAACCGCATGCGCCTCGAGCAGGATCCGATCCACACCCACAAGGACGTGCTCGCGCACACCATCGCGGTGGTGCGCAACACGCGTCCGGAGCTGCTGGTGCGCCTCGCCGCGCTGTTCCACGACGTCGGCAAGCCCAAGACCCGCTCGTTCGCCGGCGGGGGCGTGAGCTTCCACCACCACGAGGTGGTCGGTGCCCGCATGACCGAGGAGCGGATGCGGGCGTTGAAGTATCCGAACGACGTCGTCGACGCCGTCGTGCAGCTGGTGTACCTGCACCTGCGGATCCACACCTACGCGATGGGCTGGACCGACAAGGCGGTGCGCCGCTACGTGCGCGACGCCGGTCCGCTGCTCGACGAGCTGAACCACCTGCAGCGTTGCGACTGCACCACCCGCAACCAGAACCGGGCGCGCGCGCTCCAGCGGCGCATGGACGACCTCGAGCGCCGCATCGCCGAGCTGCGCGAGCAGGAGGAGCTCGACGCCATCCGCCCGCCGCTCGACGGCCGTCAGGTGATGGAGCACCTGGGGGTGGAGCCGGGCCGCGTCGTGGGCGAGGCGCTCGACTTCCTCCTCGAGGCCCGCCTCGACGAGGGTCCGATCAGCGAGGACGACGCCTACGCCCGCCTCGACGCCTGGGCCCACGAGCGGGGCATCGAGCCTGCAGGCAAGTAGTGGGAATCAGGCGCCTTCCTTGCGGGCGCGCCAGACGATGGTCGCCGGCACTCGCGCGCCGGGCGTGTCGGGTCGCGGCTCGAGCACGGTGTCGACGCGGAAGCCGGCTCGTCCGAGCTCGGTGAACACCTCACCGATGCCGCGCGTGTAGACGCGTACCGCCTCGCCGTCGCGTTCGACGTCGATCGGTCCGGGTTCGAAGTAGGAGCGCTCGATCGTGCCGGCCGTGCCGACGCACACCGCCACCGGGTGCTCGTACGAGAACACGAACGGCCCGTTGGGCTTGAGCACCCGCTGCACCTGGCGGAACAGCCGGGCCGCGTCGTCGACCTCGGCGACCTTGTCGGCGCTGAAGGCGGCGTCGATCGACTCGGCGCGCAGGAACGCGAGGTCGGCGAGGTCGCCCTTGCGCCACTCGACCTTCACCTCTTCCTGCTCCGCCCGCGCCCGCGCGTGCGCCAGCCGGGACTCGGACGCGTCGAGGGCGATCACGATCGCACCCTGCTGCGCGAAGGCGATGGCGCCCGACCCGGTGCCGCACCCGAGGTCGAGGACGCGCTTGCCGCGGAGGTCGCCGAGCAGACGCAGCTCGAGGTCGGTCGGGGTGTCGTTCACGCACAGATCATCGCACGTCAACCGGTGTCACCCGGTGAGCGTGGCTCTGGTCGACCAGAGGCTCGGCGATCCGCGGCCGAGCGACTCCCCGTTCGCGCCTGCTGCTCGGTTCGCTCACTCGCCGTTCGCGAAGCGCTCCACCATGTCGCGGGCCTCGTCGTCGTGGTACTGCACCGCGGGCGACTTCATGAAGTAGGCGGAGGCGCCGGCGAGCGGGCCGCCGATGCCACGGTCGAGTGCGAGCTTGCAGCAGCGCACCGCGTCGATGATCACGCCGGCCGAGTTCGGGGAGTCCCACACCTCGAGCTTGAGCTCGATGTTGAGCGGCACGTCGCCGAAGTTGCGACCCTCGAGGCGGATGTAGGCCCACTTGCGGTCCTCGAGCCACGGCACGTGGTCGGACGGGCCGATGTGCACGTTGTCGGACTCGATGCCCTGGTCGATCTGGCTGGTGACCGACTGCGTCTTCGAGATCTTCTTCGACTCGAGCCGGGTGCGCTCCAACATGTTCTTGAAGTCCATGTTGCCGCCGAAGTTGAGCTGGTACGTGCGGTCGATGCTGGTGCCACGGTCCTCGAAGAGGCGGGCGAGCATGCGGTGGGTGATGGTGGCGCCGACCTGGCTCTTGATGTCGTCGCCGACGATCGGCAGGTTCGCCGCCTCGAACTTGGCTGCCCACACGGGGTCGCTGGCGATGAACACCGGGATGGCGTTCACGAAGCCGACGCCGGCGTCGAGGCACGCCTGCGCGTAGAAGCGCTGCGCCTCCTCGGAGCCCACCGGGAGGTAGCTCACGAGCACGTCGGCCTTGGTGTCGCGCAGCACCTGCGCCACGTCGACCGGCTCGGCCGGCGACTCCTCGACCGTCTCGCGGTAGTACTTGCCGAGGCCGTCGAAGGTCGGGCCGCGCTGCACCTCGACTTCGAGCTGGCCGACGTTGGCGAACTTGATCGTGTTGTTCTGCCCGGCGGAGATGGCCTTGCCGAGGTCGAGGCCCACCTTGTCGGCGTCGACGTCGAACGCGGCGACGAAGTCGACGTCGCCCACGTGGTAGCCGCCGAGCACGACGTGCATGAGGCCGGGCACGTCCTCGGTGGGGTCGGCCTTGCGGTAGTACTCGACGCCCTGGACGAGGCTGCTCGCGCAGTTCCCCACTCCGGCGATGGCGACACGAATGCGACCACTCATGATGCGGTGGCTCCTTGTTCGAAGGGCTGTTGACCCAGTGGTTCCCGGGGGACGGATTGGTGGGCTCGGCGTGGTCGCGGCCTTCGGCTGCGATCAGCGCGTCGACCCATTCGAGATCTCGTCGGGTGGAATCGGTGCGGTGCTCGAAGAGCGAGCGCGTGTAGCGGTCGCCGCGACCGGGCGTCGAGCGGCGGGCGCGCGCCAGGCGCTCGGCGAGCGCGGCGCGGCCGGCGCGTGAGCAGCTCGAGGCGCGCGTCGGCATCGAGGTGGCGGCAGAAGGCGAGCTTCAACGCGAACGTGCGTTCGTCGTCGCCGGCGGTGTCGTCGTCGAGGAGCAGCTGCGAGAAGCGGGCGTCGCCCTGCTCGGTGATGCGGTAGGCCTTCCGGGTGCGGCGGGTCGACTTGGCGGGCCGACGGAGGCGGGCGGCCGCGAGGTCGCCGTCGAGCGAGCCGGTGGCGGGCATCGGCACCGACGCGGTGTCGGGTTCGACGATCTCGATGCTGCCGTCGCGTTCGAGCCGGCGCAGCGCCGGATAGAGCGAGCCGTAGGAGATGCCCCACAGCGAGCCGAGCGTCTCACCGAGGCGCTTCTTCAGCTCGTAGCCGTGGAGCGGTTGCTCCTTCAGCAGTCCGAGGATGGCGAGTTCGAGCATTTCGGAGGTCGATTCGGGTCGAGGGTGTGCACCGATATATCGATTCGATATATCGGTGCGAGTATACACACGACCGCGCCGAGGTGGACATCGGGTGTACGGACGGCGCCGCAACCGGGATCGGGCCACCTTGTCTGCCCTTGTACAGTGGGCGCCGTGCGCCGGCACACCGACTACACGCTGGCCCGACGGGCCCTCCTCCGCGACCTGCAACGCGGCACGGTCGCCCGTCTCGACGTGTGCGACGCCCACCCCGAGCTCCTGCGGGCTGCCCGCCACGTGGGGGAGCCGGCGCCGCACGAGTGCCCGGTCTGCTCGGCCCGGCACGTCCGCTACGTCTCCTACGTGTACGGCGAGCACCTCCGCCAGGCGAACGGCCGCTGCATCGTGCACCCGAGCGAGCTCGAGCGCCTCGGCGCCGCGCACGACGAGTTCGCCCGCTACGTGGTCGAGGTCTGCCCTGACTGCGGGTGGAACTTCCTCACCCGGCGCGAGCTCCACGGCCGTCGTCACGGCGGCGCGCCGGCAGCGGCGGCACCGGCCGGGCGCGGGAGGGCACGGTCCGCCCCGTAGGCAGCAGACATGGAGTGCAGCCGTGCCCGGGGGCGGGTGGCGCAGCGGAATCGACCGTGAAGTAGGGTTTCGTTCGCCGCCGGGAGCCGTGTGTGCCCTGGACGGTGGAGGAACAACGAGATGGCCGACACGGGTCAGGCTCCACGCGCGCCTGGGTGCGCCCGACGTCGTCGCGCGCAAGGGCTCCGGCACTCCGCTGGTGATGGTCACGGCGTACGACGCGCCGTCGGCGCGAGCGGTCGATGCCGCCGGCGTCGACATGATCCTCGTCGGTGACTCGGTGGCGATGGTCGTACTCGGGTACGACGACACGCTGCACGTCACCATCGCCGACATGGCGCACCACACCGGTGCCGTCGCGCGTACGAAGCCGCGCGCGCTCGTGGTCGCCGACCTGCCGTGGATGAGCTACCACCTGTCGCGCGACGAGACCGTCGCCAACGCCGCGCAGCTCGTGCGCGCCGGCGCGACCGCGGTCAAGCTCGAAGGTGGTCGCAAGCGTCTCGACGCGGTGAACGCCATCCTCGACGCCGAGATCCCGGTGATGGGCCACCTCGGGCTCACGCCCCAGTCGGTGCACCGATTCGGCGGCTTCCGGGTGCAGGGCAAGACCCTGGACGCGGCGCGGGAGATCGTCGACGACGCGGTGGCGCTGGCCGAGGCCGGCGTGTTCGGCATCGTGCTCGAGTGCGTGCCCGACGCGGTGGCCCGCATGGTCACCGACTCCGTGCCCGTGCCCACGATCGGCATCGGCGCCGGCCGTCACTGCGACGGCCAGGTGCTCGTGTACCACGACATCCTCGGGTTCGAGAACCGCGTGCGCCCGAAGTTCGTGCGCCGCTACGCCGACCTGCAGGGTGACGCGACGCGCGCCATCGAGCGCTTCGCCGACGACGTGCGCGCCGGGAGCTTCCCCGCGAGCGGCGAGACGTACCACGCGGCCGACTCGGTCTCCGAGGCCCTCGGCCTCTACGGCTCCGTCGAACCCGCACCCGCGTAACCTCACGGCGATGTCGAGTCGCCGACCCGTCGTGATCGCGCTGCTCGTAGTCGGCGCGATCGCGCTCGTGGTCGTGCTGGTGCTCGCGCTCGGCGACTCCGACGACTCCGACCCGGCCACCGCCGCCGGGCCTTTGTCCGCGGTGATCAGCCGGCAGACCCCCGCCGAGGCTCCGTTCGAGGGCCTCGGCGAGCTGGAGATCGCGGTCGGCGACCGCTGCCTGCGGGTCGCGGTGGCCGACTCGACGGACGAACGGGTCGACGGGCTGCGCGACCGCACCGATCTCGGTCCGTACGACGGCATGCTGTTCGTGTTCCAGGGTCCGACCGAGTCCGGCTTCACCATGTCGGGCGTGACCGATCCGCTCGAGATCGCGTTCTACGCCGCCGACGGCAGCCGCACCTCCGGCCGGGTCATGGCGGCGTGCCCCGAGAAGGCCGAGACCGAGTGCCCGGTGTACGGCGCCGACGGTCCCTACGAGTACGCCATCGAGACGCGTGTCGGCCAGCTCCCCTCGGGCGCCGTCACCGCCTGCCCGTCGACGTGACCCGCTTGACTGTCACACCCCCGGCGTAGCGTCGTCGTCGATAGGTCGTGTCGGGGATCGACTGCTAGCCTGACCCGCTCAATTGCATTCCTGCGCCCACGACTCCAGATCCTGGAGCTGCGTGGTCGCCCGTGGACCGAGTGCCACGGTCCGAAGGAGGTCCGGCCCATGAGGCCGTACGAGGTCATGGTCATCTTCGACGCGGAGCTGGAAGAGGAGACGATCCGGTCCGCCGTCGCCCGCTACATCCAGTTGATCGAGTCCAAGGGCGCCGAGCCCGGACAGACCGACTTCTGGGGCAAGCGGCGGTTCGCCTACGAGCTCAAGCACCGCTGGGAGGGCTACTACGTGGTCTTCCAGGCGAAAGCGGAGCCCGCGGCGATGGACGAGCTGCACCGGACGCTCTCCCTTGCCGACGAAGTCCTCCGACACAAGGTGCTCCGCATTCCCGAGAACGTCTACGGGAAGCTCGCGGGCTCCGGCGTGTCGGACTCCTAGGGAGGATCCACCATGCCTGACAGCACCGTGACCGTCGTCGGGAACCTGACCCGCGACCCCGAGATCCGCTACACCACCGGCGGCGCCGCCAAGGCGTCGTTCGGGATGGCCGTGAGCCGCCGGTGGCAGAACCGCCAGTCGCAGGAGTGGGAGGAGCAGACCAGCTTCTTCAACGTCGTCTGCTGGCGCGAGATGGCCGAGAACGTCTCCGAGTCGTTGGGCAAGGGCTCGCGTGTGGTCGTCACCGGCCGCCTCGAGCAGCGCAGCTGGGAGACCGAGAACGGCGAGAAGCGCAGCGTCGTCGAGATCGTGGCCGACGAGGTCGGCCCGAGCCTGCGTTGGGCGACCGCCCAGGTCACCCGCAACGAGCGCCGCGGTGGCGGCGACTTCGGCGGTGGCGGTGGCACCGGAGGCGGTGGGGGCGGCGGGAGCCGTCCCGCTCCCGCGCCCGCCGCCGCGGCCGCCGGCGAGAGCACCTACGACGACTTCGGCGAGGAGCCCTTCTGATGGCGAGCGAACGATCGCGAGCCGGGTATCCCGGCGAGCAGAGAGCGAGCAAATAGAGATGGCGAGAGAACGGCGCAGCAACAGCAAGAGCGCTGCGGCCGACCGCCGTCGGCCGCAGAAGAAGAAGATCTCGATCCTCAACACCGAGCAGGTGGAGTGGATCGACTACAAGGACGTCAACCTGCTCCGGCGGTTCATGTCGGAGCGGGCCAAGATCCGCGCCCGTCGGGTCACCGGCAACTCCACGCAGCAGCAGCGGCAGGTGGCCAAGGCGATCCGCCTGGCGCGCGAGATGGCGCTCCTGCCCTACAGCGTGCGGCAGGTCACCCAGCGCAAGGGTGGCCGTCGTGACCGCGGCGACCGCGGCGAGCTCCGCGAGGAGATGCCGCCGCGTCCGTCCGAGCCGGTCGAGGCGATCGAGGCGGAGTACGTCGCCGCCGAGGTCGACGAGGTCAACGGCGCACCGGGTGTCGACGGGGTCGAGGTCGACGTCGTCGAGGTCGAGGTCGGGGAAGCCGGCGCATGAAGATCGTCCTCCGCGAAGACGTCGACACGCTCGGCAAGAAGGGCGACCTCCTCGAGGTCGCCGACGGCTACGCGCGGAACTACCTGGTGCCCCGCGGCCTGGCGATGAAGGCGACCAAGGGCGTCGCCGCGCAGTCCGAGTCGATGCGGCGCAGCCGCGAGGCCAAGGAGACGCGCGACCGCGAGGCGTCGCAGAAGGTGGCCTCGCAGCTCGGCTCGCAGACCATCCAGGTGAAGGCACGCGCCGGGGAGGGCGGCAAGCTCTTCGGCTCCGTCACGGCTTCCGACGTCGCCGACGCGGTGCTGGCGCAGACCGGCATCGAGCTCGACCGGCGCAAGGTCGTGCTCGACGAGCCGATCCGCGAGCTGGGCGACGCCGAGGTGCAGGTCCGCCTGCCGGCCGAGGTCGTCGTGGCCGTCGCGGTGGCGGTGGTCGAGGAGTAAGCCTCCTCGGGCGTGTTACAAGAGGCCCTTCTTCACCAGGTCGTTCGTCGCGAACCAGCCGGGGATCGCGGGCAGGTAGGTCACCGCGAGCTGGTGGGTCAGGACCGCGGCCGACGCCGCCGCGGCCGGTACGCCGAACGCGGTGATCATCCCGGCCAGTCCCACCGCGGACACCGCGGTTCCGCCGCCCGGGATCGGCACGAGTGACGCGATCACCGAGATGCCGATGTTCAGCGCGAGCAGCGTCCAGAAGTTGATGCTCGCGCCGTAAGCCTCCACGCACGCCAGCAACGAGGCGGCGTAGAGGCACTGCGCCACGATGTTGCCGACGATGAGCAGGGTCAGCCGGCTCGGCGTCTTGACCGCCGCCCACACCGTGCCGAGCGCGCGCTGGATCGGCGGGAGCACCGCGTGCCGGATGCGGCGCACGCCGAAGATCACCGCCATGGCCACGCCGATCACCAGTACCGCGATCAGGACGACCACCACGATCTGGTTGGTGTCGATGCGGCCGAAGTCGATCGAGTCGGGCGCGAGCCAGATGGCGAGGAACAGCAGCCCGACCTGCACGATGATCTCCGACACCGAGCTGAGGATCCCGCCCGCGGCGACCGCCGACGACAGGTCGAGCCCGTTCTTCTGCAGGAAGCGCACCTGGAGCGCCGTGTCGGCGGCCACCGGCACCGCGAGGTTGGAGAACGACATCGCCGACTGCAGCTCGATGCTCGGCCACACCGGGAGCCGCATGGGCACGTTGCCGAGGAACGTGATGCCGAACGCGACATCGGTCCCGATGCCGAGCACGAACGCGAGGAGCACGAACCACCAGTCGGCGTCCTTCACCGTGTCCCAGAACACGGCCGGGTCGCCGACCCGGCTCAGCAGCACGCCGACTCCGATCAGCGCGCCCACGGCCATCAAGAGGCTGCGCGGCTGCACCCGGAAGAGCCGGCGCAGCTCGGGGGCCTCGGTGCCGGTGGCCTCGGCGCCGACCTGGCGGAGCTCTTCGAGTCGGTCGTCGAGCTGGTCGCGCCCGCCGAACGCGTCGTGGGTCCAGCCCGACAGCGCCGGCGCCTGCAGCATCGGGAGCGCGGCGGCGACCGTCGCGCGGCCCACCACCCGGACCGCGGCCGCGACCGCCCGCTCCGCACCCACGATCGCCGCGGTCGCGGCGAGCAGCTGGGCGACGTCGCCCACGGTCTGGCGGAACCGGGCGCTGCTCGACGCGAAGTCGAAGCCCACGATGCGCGGGGTCGATGCCGTCGATCAGCACGTGCTTGCCGTCGAGCTTCCCGTGCGCCACCCGCGCCGCGTGCAGGGTGCGCAGCTCCGATCCACGTGCGGTCGAGCAGACGCGTCGCTGACCGCGTCGGCGCCGAGGTCGTAGAGCTCCGTGCCGTCGATCTGCTCGACGACGAGGAGCGCGAGCGCGCCGTGCGTGCCGGCCACGACGACGCGCGGGGTGTCGACGCCCGCGTCGCGTGCCAGCAGGCTGAGGTACGCCTCGTACTCCACCTGGGCGCGACGGCTGGGCACGAGCGTCGGTGGCGCGTCGCGGTACGCGACGTAGCGCCACGCGCGCGCCAGCAGTTGCGCGTCGGCTTCGTCGCGTCCGAGCGCGACGACCCGGACCGGTCCCGTCGGCGTCTGCGCCACGAACACCGCCCGGCCGACCGGTTGCTCGCTCGTCGGGCGCACGTCGGTCACGTCGATGGCCAGTGCCTCCAGCGCGTCCGTGACCTGGGGTACCGATGGTCGGCCGACCGGGGTGCCGAACAGGTACTCGACCGCGTGGGCGACCCCCCAGCCGAGCACGATGGCCGCGAGCAGGTCGGTCGGGAAACCCGCGCGAGAGGTACAGGCTGGTGAGCGCGAGCAACGCGACGAGCGCCTGGCCGAAGCGCCGGGTCGGCCGGGCCAGGTGGGGCGACGCGACCAGGACCGTCGCCACCGCCACCGAGAGGCGGACCATCGGGAAGCGGGGCGCGCCGGTGAGGTCGAAGGTGACCCGGAAGGCGTCCCACAGCCCGCTGTCGTGCACCAGGAACGCCATCAGCCGGCCGAGGACCCAGGCCGCGACGGCACCGACCGCGAGGTCGCGGGCCAGGCGCCACCGGCGCAGGAGCAGGACGGTGACCACGAGCAGGCCCACCGCCCACAGGGCGGCGAGCTGGTAGAGGATCAGGAAGAGCGTCCACGCGCCGTCGGGGATCGAGTCGTAGAGGCGGACCACGGCCTGCTCGGTGGCGGTGGGGTGGTGGGCGTGGAGGACGAGCGGGATCAGCAGCAGGACGGCGACGACCGCGCGGGCGGCGTCGCCGGGTCGGCGCCGGGTGGTGGCATCGGTGCGTTCGCGCGTGGCCACGTCGCGGAGGTCGGCCATGAGTGACCGCACGGTGCCCATCACCCACCCTGCCACGTGCACCCGCGGTTGCGTTGTTTCGCGTAACGGTGGCGCGGACGCACCCCGTGACATAGTTTCACCCGCAATGGGGGAGGCGGCCCGGGGGGCCGGTACGGCCTCACCCACGTTGTAACCGCCACTTTCGAGGAGAAGGCATGCCCACACTTGCAGCCGATTTCGGCACCGGACAGGTCTTCCTGTCGATGCTCTGGTTCTTCCTGTTCTTCATCTGGATCTGGTTGCTGATCGTGGTGTTCTCGGACATCTTCCGCAGTCACGACATGGGCGGGTGGGCCAAGGCCGCCTGGGTGATCGGCATCATCATCCTGCCGTACCTCGGTGTGTTCATCTACCTGATCGCGCGCGGCCACAAGATGGCCGAGCACGCGCAGCAGGCCGCCGCGGCACAGGACGCAGCCGCCCGCCAGTACATCCAGCAGGCGGCGGGCACCTCGCCCAGCACGGCCGACGAGCTGCAGCGCCTGGCCGACCTCAAGGCCCAGGGCGTGATCAGCGACGCCGAGTTCGAGACCGCGAAGGCGAAGGCCCTCAACGGCTGAACGTCGGTCCCGCGACCCGGGACCACCGTCGCGCAGGCGTTCCCGCGCAGCCCCCCGCCCGATGGCGGGGGGCTGTGTCGTGGGCGCGCCGCCAGAAGTTTTTTCCGTCACCGGAAGCAGAGGGTGCGCGGACCCCGACGCCCCGACCTGTGGATGACGGCGCCCTGACGGTCGGTCGCCACCGCGGTCGACCCGGGCCGAGGATCCAGGCCAGACTGCCTGGTCCTTTGGAGCAGAGCGGCTCGCGGACCGCTCGTTAACTGTCGTACCTCGGGTCGAAGATTCGCGGGTGACGACATCACCCACCCACAGCCCTGTGGACGGCGGAGCCGGTTCTCCCCACGGCGCCCACAACCTTGTACCCCTTCCAAAGCCCGTCCCCGCACCGCACAATGCGGTCCGGGTTTAGCGGGGCGGAAGTGGGAGAGGCAGTGGTCCAGACGATCGAAGCGGTGCGTCGACGCGCGAGTGGACGCGTACCACCGCACAACCTCGAGGCCGAGGAGTCGCTGCTCGGTGCGATGTTGCTGTCGCGCGACGCGATCACGGCCGCGGTCGAGGCCCACGTCGAGACCAGCGACTTCTACAAGCCCGCGCACGGGCACATCTACGAGGCGATCCAGTCGCTGCACGGCCAGGGCGAGCCGGCCGACCCGGTCACGGTGGCCGAGGAGCTGCGCCGGGCCGACCTCCTCGACGGCATCGGCGGGCGTGCCTCGCTGCTCCAGATCCAGGCCAACACGCCGGCGTCGGCCAACGCGCGGTCACTACGCGCGCATCGTCAACGAGCTCGCGCTGCTGCGCCGGCTGATCGGTGTGGCCGGCGACATCGCCGAGATGGGCTACGACACGTCCGACGACGTCACCGAGACCCTCGACCGCGCCGAGGCGCTCGTGTTCGAGGTCGCGGAGCGGCGCGTCTCCGACACGATGGTCGGCATCCGCGACGCGCTGCAGGACACGCTCGACGAACTCGAGGCGCGCTACGGCGACGACAGCGACCTCGTCGGCGTGCCCACGGGGTTCGACGAGGTCGACAAGAAGCTGCACGGCCTGCAGCGTTCGAACCTGATCATCCTCGCCGCCCGTCCCGGCATGGGGAAGACCAGCCTGGCGCTCGGGATGGCCCGCAACGTGGCCACCCAGACCGGTCGCCCGGTCGTGTTCTTCTCGATGGAAATGGGCGCGCTCGAGCTCACCAAGCGCCTGCTCGCGATGGAAGCGGGGGTCGACGCCACCCGCCTGTGGACGGCCAAGCTCACGGAGCCCGACTGGGGCAAGATCAGCCACGCGGTCGGGCGGCTCGCCGAGGCGCAGCTGCACATTGACGACAACCCGCACTGCACGGTGATGGAGATGCGGGCGAAGGCCCGTCGTCTGCGCGCCCGCCACGGCGACCTCGGCCTCGTGGTGGTCGACTACATCCAGCTGATGACGCCGAGCAGCACCGGTCGGCGCGCCGCCGAGAACCGCCAGGTCGAGGTGTCGGAGATCTCGCGCGGGCTGAAGATCCTCGCCCGCGAGCTCGAGTGCCCGGTGATCGCGCTGTCGCAGCTCAACCGTCAGCTCGAGTACCGCCAGGACAAGCGCCCGATGCTGGCCGACCTTCGTGAGTCGGGTGGTCTGGAGCAGGACGCCGACGTCGTCGCCTTCATCTACCGCGACGAGGTCTACAACCCCGAGACCGACGACCGCGCGCTCGCGGAGATCATCATCGCCAAGCACAGGAACGGCCCCACCGGTACCGCCCGCCTCGTGTTCCGGCCCGAGCGCGCCGAGTTCGTCAACATGGCGCACGAGTAGGGCGCAGTGGCCGCGAGCGTCACCAGTAGCCGCGCATGAGCTCGTGTGACCAGATCGGCTGGCGCACGTCGTCGCGCGGTCCGAACTCGAGCATGTAGGGCTTCACGTCGAGCACCGGCGTGCCGTCGACGGCGTCGAGCCCGCGCACCACGACCGACGCACCTTCGACCGCGACCAGCTCGCAGGTGCACAGACCGAGTCGGTTGGGTCGGTCCTTGGCGCGCTGGGCGAAGATCCCGACCTCGGGCCACTCCCGGTTGCCCGCGCGGACGACGCGAGAACTCGCACACCGTGCCGGGGTCGACCCGGTCGAAGAGGAACACCACCTCGAGATGGCTGAACTCCTCGAGGCCGGCCACCGAGCGGGTGTCGAAGGGCGGCTCGAGGGCGATGGTGGCGGTCACGTCGCCCCAGTCGTCGTCGACGGCCTCGGCGCGCCCGCCCGTCACCGTCCCGATTCGCCGGACCACCCATTCGTCGTTGCTCATGGACCGATCCTGCCAGCTTCGGGAGATTTCTCGGCTGGAACCCCTTGCATTCCGATTACTAAAGATATATCGTGATGGTACTCGTAAGTAACGAGACAAGTCGAAAGAACTCACCCCCAGAGAAGGACGAACACCATGAGATCACGAACCACCCACAACCCTGAAGGCCGTGAACGATCCCGCTGGGACGGGCCGCCCGAGCGCTTCGGCTTCGGCGGACCCCGTCGCGGCCGCCGTGGTGGCCCCGGTCGCCGGGCCCGGCGCGGCGACGTGCGGGCCGCGGCCCTCGCGCTCCTGAGCGAGCGCCCCATGCACGGCTACGAGATGATCCAGGAGCTCGAGGAGCGCACCGACGGTGTGTGGCGACCGAGCCCCGGCGCGGTCTACCCCGCCCTCCAGCTCCTGGAGGACCAGGGCCTGGTCACCGCGGACGCGGAGGCGGGCAAGCGCCTGTTCTCGCTGACCGACACCGGCCGCGAGGAAGCGGCCAAGGCGGGCGATCGCAAGCCGTGGGACGACGTGACCGAGGGCATCGACCCGACGCAGTTCAAGCTCCGCGACTCCCTCGGCCCGATCGCCATGGCCGCCCACCAGGTGGCCAGCGCCGGCACGCCGGAGCAGCAGGCGGCGGCGGTCAAGATCCTCGCCGACACCTCGCGCAAGCTCTACGCGCTGCTGGCCGCGGAGCCCGACGACCCCGGCACCAGCTGATCGGGCACGACCTGCTCGATCCCCCCGAGCAGGTCGTCGAGGTCGGGCCACCATGCTCCCGCGCCCAGGCGCGGGAGCATGCGCGCGGCACTGTCGGGATCGGGAACCGGAACGACACGCGCGGGCGCGGCGGCGTGGAGCACGCCGAGGTACCAGTGCCGGCGGGTCGCGGTCCAGGATTCGGCGTCGAGCACCAGGTAGTAGTCGGGGAGCTCGATGGAGCCGACCCGCCACCGGGCCAGGGTCTCCGCCACCGCGACTTCGAGCTCGCCCATGGGGCCCTCCTCGTCGAACCGGCGGACCCACGCGTCGGCGACCGCGGCGAGCGGGTCGGCGTCGTGCACGAGATAGGGCGAGTGCCCGCGTGCGGCCTGTGTCCACGCCGCGACCGCGCGGTCGAGCGGCGGATCGTCGGCATCGACGACGACGGGGACCACGTTCGCCGCCCGGCCCAGCTGCTCGACGCACCCGGTCGCGCCCTTGCCGACGACCGCGACGACCGTGGTCGTGGTGCGCTGGGCCGTGCGTCGCACACGGTCGCCTCAGAACAACCGCAGGTCGAGCGGCGCGCCGGCGCGGAGCTCGTCGAGATCGATCTCGACGCAGACCACGCCGCGACTGGTCGCGAACACCTTGGCCTGGGGCTTGATGCGCGTCGCCACGAACATGCCGATCGTCGGCGCGAGGCTCGGGTCGAGGTCGAGCCGCTCCTGGTAGCGCAGCAGCTGCTCGACGCCGGCGATCTCACCCACGCGTTTCACCTCGACGACGATGGCGCGGTCGTCGCCGTCACGGCAGAGGAGGTCGACGGGGCCGATGTCGGTCGGGTACTCCCGCCGCACCAGCCGCAGGTCGTCGCGGAGCGCGGCGACCCGTTTGGCCAGCAGCTCCTGCAGCTCGGCTTCGACGCCGTCCTTGGCGAGCCCCGGGTCCTCGCCGAGCTCGAAGGTCTGGTCGTGCAGCACCTCGTGCAACTCGACCACGAGCCGCTCGCCACCGGGGTTGGTGGCGACCAGGCGTCCGTCCTCCTCGCGCACCGTGCACGGCGGGCTCATCCAGTTGAGCGGCTTGTACGCCTTGGCGTCGGCGTGCACCGCGATCGAGCCGTCGGCCTTGAGGATCACGAGCCGGGGCGCCGGAGGAAGCCGAGCGCCGAGGCGCCCTTCGTACTCCACCGAGCATTTCGCCACCAGCACGCGCACGTCAGCGCGTTGTAGCACAGGTCCGTGCCCCACTCCCGGGATCGGCGTACGATGCCCCGGTTCACGCAACGGGAGGTGGCGCAATGCCGGTGCTGGCGACGATCGACGGAGGCTTCTACAAGTTCGTGCTCGTGTTGCACATCCTCTGTGCCATCGTCGGGTTCGGCGCGGTGTTCCTCAACGGTGTCTACGGCGCGCAGATGAAGACCCGCCTGCAGTCGGGTCGCGTCGCCGAGGCGATCGGGATCTACGAGGCGAACCAATTCGTGTCGAAGATCGGCGAGTACTTCATCTACGCGGTGTTCCTGCTCGGGTTCGCGGTGCTGGGCCTCAGCGACTCGGTGTGGAAGTTCGACCAGACCTGGATGTGGCTCTCGATCGTGATCTACCTCCTCGCCATCGGCCTCTCCCACGGGGTGCTCATGCCCGCGGTCAAGCGCATGGGCGTGCTGATGCACGAGATGGCCGGGGGTCCGCCGCCGGTCGGCGGACCCCCGCCGCAGGCCGCGGAGATGGCCGCGATCGGTCAGAAGCTCGGCGTGGTCGGGCCGATCCTCGACCTCGCGATGATCGCGGTCCTGTTCCTCATGGTGTTCAAGCCGGGCGGTCCGTAGTCCGAAGGGCGATCGACGCGGGTCGCGCCGTACGATGACCGCGTGCATCCCGTCCTCGGCAGCTTCTACGACGAGGTCCTCCGCGAGCTGATCGCGGCAATGGGCGCGGCGTTGTTCTTCGGCAACCTCTACGCGTTGCTGCGCCGCCACAAGGACGCCGACCGCATCTCGGCCCGCACGGTCGAGCGCGGTCGCCCCGGCAGCCCGGTGCGCTCGCCGGCCAAGCCGTCGGCGAAGCGCGAGCTCGCGCAGGCACCGATCGGGCGCACCATCGGTTTCTTGGTGCTCGGCTTCGTCGTGATGATCGCGGGCATCGCGTCGCTCTCGATGTGACATGGGCCGCTACCGCGTGGAGACGACGACGGTCGCGGTGGCGTCGATCGACGCGGTGTGGGACCGGCTGGCGGATGCGTCCACGTGGTCGGAGTGGGGGCAGTGGGACGAGACCGGCCTCGACCGCGAGGGCGTGCCGGCGCCCGACGGCGTGGGCGCGATCCGGCGCTTTGCCTCCCGACGTCGGACCACCGTGGAGGAGGTCGTGGCCTTCGAGCCACCGGCCGACGGCCACGCCCGTTTCGCCTACGAGCTGCTCTCCGGACTTCCGCTGCGCGACTACCACTCCGAGGTGACGCTGGAGACCGTCGGCGGCGGGACCCGTATCCACTGGGCGTCGACGTTCGACGGTGCGTATCCCGTCGTCGGGGCGATCGTGCGGTTGGCGCTGGCGCGGTTCATCCCCGACACCGCGCGCCGGCTCGCACGCGCCGCCGAAGCCGGCCCGTGACCACCACCGACGAGTCGGCCGGCGTCGACGGCCCGCTCGCGGGCATCCGGGTGGTCGACCTCACGCGTGCGCGTGCCGGTCCGACCTGCGTTCGTCAGCTGACCGACCTCGGTGCCGACGCGATCGCGGTGCAGAGCCCGGCAGGTGGCGGCGTGTTCTCGTCGCTCGGGTCCGACGGGGCCAACCTGCATCGCAACAAGCGGGCCATCGCGGTCGATCTCACCACGGCCGACGGCCGCGCCGTCTTCTTCCGGCTGGTCGAGCGAGCCGACGTCGTGGTCGAGAACTTCCGGCCGGGCGTGAAGTATCGCCTCGGCATCGAACCCGATGCGGTGTGGGCGGTGAACCCGCGGGTGGTCTACGCGTCGATCTCCGGGTTCGGCCAGACCGGTCCGTACGCGTCACGCCCCGGCGTCGACCAGATCGCGCAGGGTCTCGGCGGAGTGATGAGCGTCACCGGCCCGCCCGGCTCCGGTCCGTGGCGCGTCGGCATCGCCGTCTCCGACACCGCCGCGGGCACGCTCCTCACACAGGGCGTGCTGGCCGCGCTGCTCGCGCGTGCCCGCACCGGACGCGGGCAGTGGGTGCACACCTCGCTGCTCGAGGCGATGGTCAGCTTCATGGACTTCCAGGCGACGCGCTGGTTGATCGACGGCGTGGTGCCGGGCCAGGAGGGCAACCAGCACCCGACCATGGTGCCGATGGGCGCGTACCCGACCGCCGACGGCCATCTCAACCTGGCCGCGATGGGCGACTTCGCGCGCTTCTGTGAGTTGGTCGACGCCCCCGAGCTCGCCGCCGACCCCCGCTACGCCGACTTCGCGTTCGCGAGTGGCGCACCGCGCCGAGCTCGACGCCGACCTGGCGCATGCGCTGGCGAAGCGCCCGACCGCCGAATGGGTCGACCGCCTCGCCGACGTCGTCCCGTGCGGTCCGGTGCTCGCGGTCGACGAGGTGTTCGCCGATCCGCAGGTCGAGCACCTCCAGCTCACCGAGCGGGTCGCGCACCCGACGCGGGGCGAGGTCGACGTGTTGCGCCCGCCGTGGACGTTCAGCGACACGCCGGCCCGGATCCGCTCGGGGCCGCCGGCCGACGGGGCGGACACGCGCGACGTGCTGGCCGAGCTGGGATACGACGCGGCGGAGATCGACGAGCTGCACGCCAGCGGTGCGGTGGGGGTCCACGAACGGGAGCAGGGATGACGACGACCGAGACCACGCCGATCGACACCGGTACCGACAGGATGCTCGCCCACGTGGAGGGCGGCATCGGCTGGATGACGTACAACAACCCGGCGCGCCTCAACGCGATGTCGTACGACATGCAGATCGCGGTGCCGCGCATCCTGGGCACGTTCGCCGCCGATCCCGACGTGCACGTCGTCGTCGTCCGCGGCGCCGGTGACCGGGCGTTCGTGTCGGGCGCCGACATCTCCGAGTTCTCCGAGAAGCGCACGACCGTCGCCGCCCGCGCCGACTACGACGACGCGCTCGCGGCCGCGTGGGGTTCGTGGCGGCAGGTCGACACCCCGATCATCGCGATGATCCGCGGCTACTGCATCGGCGGCGGCCTGCTCACCGCCATGAAGGCCGACATCCGCATCGCGGCCGACGACAGCCAGTTCGGCGTGCCCGCGGCCAAGCTCGGCCTCGGGTACGCGTACGGCGGGGTCGAGGAGCTCATGTCGCTGGTCGGGCCGTCGTGGACGTCGGAGATCCTGTTCTCCGCCCGCCGGCTGAACGCCGATGAAGCGCGCAGCATCGGGCTGGTCAACCGCGTCGTCCCGGTCGACGAGCTGGAGACCGCGGTGCGTGAGTTGGCGGCGTCGATCGCAGCCAATGCACCGCTCACGGTGAAGGCCTGCAAGGCCGCCATTCGCGAGGCCCGGCGCGAGCCGGCGCACCGCGACCTCGACGCGGTCGAGCGGATGGTCGAGGCGTGCTTCCGTTCGGAGGACTACCTCGAGGGTCAGGCCGCGTTCGCGGAGAAGCGCGCGCCGCGGTTCCGGGGCGTCTGATGCCGACGCGGGCGGAGCGAGCCCTCACGCGGGTGCGCAAGATCTGTACCGCGTCTGCCCGACGTCGAGGAGCGCCCGAGCCACGGCGCACCCTCGTTCTTCTACCGGGGCAAGAAGACGTTCGTGATGTTCCACGACGACCACCACGGCGACGGTCGCCTCGCGATCTGGTGCCACGCGCCCGCGGGAGTCCAGGGGCTGCTCGTCACCGAGGAACCCGAGCGGTTCTTCGTGCCGCCGTACGTCGGCTACCGCGGCTGGGTGGGCTTGCGCCTCGATGTCGACGTCGACTGGGACGAGGTGGCGGGCATCGTGCGCGACGCCTTCTGCATGGTGGCGCCGCCGAAGGTCGCGGCCGCGCTCGCCGACGAACGCGACTGACGCTCAGCTCGCGGGCGGTCCGGTGCGGGCGACCATGGCGAAGCCCCAGAAGAGGAGGAACGCGCCGCAGGCGATGGCGATGGCGTTGCCCGCCGAGGCGCCCCGGTCGGCGGCGTCGATCACGTTGAGCGCCAGGAGCAGGAGGCCGGCGCCCACCGCCGCGAACGCCCGGGTTCGATTCGCCATGGCGGCAACCTAGCCCCCGCCCCGTTCCTGCCTTGCCTGACGGTTACGGGTCAGCCCAAAGTGGAAAGATTCGCCGGGGCGCCGCCACCACCGAGCACGAGGGGGAGATCCATGTCGAGGTCGTTCACTGCCGCGCTGGCCGCCATGCTGGTGCTGATCGGGACCGCGCTCGTCGGGGCGCCCGCATCGGCGCAGTCGAGCTCCGGGTCCGCGAGCGACGTCGGGGTCACGGCGAAGACCATCCGCGTCGCGATCATCACCGACGTCGACAACCCGATCGTGCCCAACGTGCTGAGGGGCATCGTCGACGGCGTCCAGGGCTGGGGCAAGTACGTCAACGCCAACGGCGGCATCGCCGGGCGCAAGGTGCAGGTCGACTTCCTCGATTCCAAGCTGAACGCCAACGACGCCCGCAACGCCATGATCCAGGCTTGTTCCGAGGACTTCGCACTGGTGGGGACCGGGGCGCTGCTCCTCCAGACACCTGCCGACGAGGTCAACTGTCCCGACTCCGGCGGGAAGGCCGTCGGGATCCCCGACACCGCCGCGCTGGTCACGAACGTCGCCCAGGCGTGCGCGCCCAACGTGTTCCCGATCGTCCCGAACTCGGTCGAATGCAGCACGGCGGGCAGCGCGCCGCAGACCTACCGTGCCAACAACGGTGACTCGAAGTACCTGGTGAAGCAGTTCGGTCCGCTGCACGGCTCGTTCGTCCTCGCCAGCGACTCACCGTCGGTGAAGAAGACGTCCGGCATCCTGAACAAGGCCGCGCAGACGGCCGGTATCAAGGCCGACCACGAGTGGCAGGTCACCGGAGCCCAGCCGCAGAGCGCGTACACGCCGATCATCTCGGGCATGAAGACCGACAGCTCGAACTACGGACTCAGCCTGCAGGCGGTCAGCGGCGTCGTGCTCGAGCGTCAGGAGGCACAGCTCCAGGGGCTCACCGATCCGAAGATCGTGTGGCAGTGCACGCTCGCTTGCTACTTCGACGACGGGTTCGTGAAGGCGGGCGATGCCGTCGACCGCGAGTACATGACCTTGGGTTTCCTACCGTTCGCCGAGATCGGCGCGAACCCGATGACCGCCAACTTCGTGAAGTACGTCGGCAAGAACAAGCTCAGCGGCTTCGCGAGCTGGGGCTTCACGTCGGGGCTGCTGTTCGAGCAGGCGGCCAAGGCGGCGGTGCAGAAGCACGGCAACAACGGCCTGACCCGCGCCAACGTGATGGAGGAACTGAAGAACATCCACGACTTCGATGCCGATGGGATGGTGGCGACGACCGACATCGGCAACAAGGTGCCCTCAGACTGCTTCATGCTGGAGCAGTTCAAGGGCGGGAAATTCGTGCGCGTCCACCCGACCAAGGCGGGGACGTTCGATTGCAAGGCGTCGAACTCCTACACGTTCAAGACCGACCTCAACTCGTAGCCGGTCACAGCTCGCGCATCCGCTCCCACCCCGGGGGCGGAGGCGCGAGCAACCAGAATTGCTCGGGCACGCTGCCGTCGATGCGGGCCGCGAGCGTGTGGTCGTGGTGCAGCGGCCCGAGCTGCGAGCGGTAGCACTCGATGGCGGCGCGTTTGCGGGCGTGGTCCTGCACCGTGGGCACGATCATCGGCGTCGGCCACAGGTCGGAGTGGAACAGCCTCGACACCCGCCACGCGAGCATGCCGGGAATGTGCTTGTAGCCGGCGTCCTCGTAGCCGAACCACGCGAGGTCGGGGAGGGCGTGCGCGACCCGGACGCCGGCCTCGTGCGCGACGACGTGATCGGGATTGGCGAGGCCGAGCGGGAACACGACCGCGGTCGGTTGCACCGCCTCGATGACCGCGGCCAGCTCGGGAGCGACATCGTCGGCCGTGGCCCGCTCGTGCGGTGCGAGGTACTGGTGGTCGACGAACTCGAGCCAACGGTGTTCCACGCCGAGCACGCTCAGCGCGGCGAGGTCCTCCTCGCGCCGGACAGCGACGACGTCGTCGCCCGCCACGAAGCCTCCGAGCTCATCCCATTCGGTGGGCTCGTCCGGATAGTGCGCCGGCGGACCGGCGAACACGGTGACGACCGTCGCGCCGGGATGCGCCATGAGGAGGTGGGCGGCGCCCATCGCCGCATCGTCGAAGTGGGGCGAGACCACGAGCAGGCGGTCGAACGTGCCCGGTGGCAGCACGCCCCAGGTGATCCCGTGATCGGTCACGGAATCAGGCCGTGAACGCGGATGAACACGCCCTCCGCACGCGTGGTCACCTTGCCGCCGCTGCTGATGGTGCCGACGGTGAAGACCTTGCGACCCTCCGTGCGCTCGACCCAGCTCTCCACCGCGAGCTCGGTCGCGATCGGGGTGGGCCGTTCGTAGCGGATGGTCAGCGTTCCCGTGAACGCGCCGAGGCCGAGGCACGCGTTGACCGCGCCGAGCAGCTCGTCGAGCACCATCGCTACCACCCCGCCGTGCACCATCCCGGGCGGGCCGACGTAGACCGCCGACAGCTCACCCGAACCGCGGAGGCGCTCACCGTCGAAGGTGAACGTGAGCGGCGGCGCGATCGGGCTGAGCGGTCCGACCACCGGGCTGTAGGGGAAGAACCGCGCCGGGTCCCCGGTGGCGAACGCCTCAGGCCCGGCCTCGGAGACGCGCAGGGCGGTCTGCCCCGGCAGGCCCTCCACCTGGTGGGCGGACAGCAGCTCGCCGGCCTCCCGGATCAGCGCGGTGGCGCGCGCCAGCACGTCAGTCGGAGCGTCCGCGGTCCGGAGGGTCGCGATCAGCGTGCGGGTCGCGTCGACGACCGTCGCGGTCTCCGCCGGGTACGCGACCTGCGGTCCGGAGCTTCCACCTGCGCTCATCTCGCTCCTCGTGACGCCGCGGCCGGGAGGGGAACTTACCGCGGGCATCCCGGAGCGCCGTTGTCGTCGCGGCCCCCGGGACCGGTACGATCTCGCCTCCGAACGCGGGTGTAGTTCAGAGGCAGAACATCAGCTTCCCAAGCTGTTCGGGACCGATCGGCGCTCAGGCCAAATTCGCAAAAGTGCTGGTCACGGCCTCTGTTCTGTGTCGGTCGATGCCGGTAAGTGCCGTCCGATGCTGACTCGTAAGGTCACGCGAAGGTCACGACCGCCAATCGCACCATCGCTCCGGAGCGTGGTCCATCAACTTCCTCTGAAAAGCGAGTGGTCACCGGATCGACGCCGGTCCCGGCCACTACGAAAGCCCCTGCTCGCCGTCGGCACCGGGTGAGGGAGTTCAGATCAACGGTGTAGCTGAGCTGGCCGGAGAGGCCGGTCGACCCCGATCCACCCACGGCGGGCGCTCGCAACTCGAGCCCCTGGGAGCTCCGGAGTACCCTCTGGGTATGGACGTTGGCCCCGCCGAGCTGCTCATCGTTCTCGCCGTTGTGCTGCTGCTCTTCGGATCGAAGAAACTCCCCGATCTCGCCCGCGGCATGGGACAAGCCGCCCACGAATTCCGGAAAGGTCTCAGCAGCGCCGACGACGAACCCCGCGACAAGATCGAGCCGCCCCCCACCAGCGTCCAAGTTGACGGTGTCGACGCGAGCAAGGACACCTCCTAGCAATCCCGTAAACACGAAACGCCGCGATGCGCTCCACCGACGCATGAGTGACACGCCAACGCTCGACGGGTGCTGCAGAGCGCCTCCGCGACCCACTGCGCCACGTGATCGTGACGCTCTGGCGGTTTGGCGCGACGATCGCCGGAGCCATGGCGCTGGTTATTTTCGCTCAGACGGGGCCAGACAAACCCCTGTTGGCTGTCGACCGCCTCGGCGTCGTAGTCGGTTGATCCGCGCTCTCTTCGAGACTGTGATGTCGACTGCCTTGTAGATTCGGTCGATGGTCGCCAGGTCTGTAGTTGAGGTTGCGGGGGTCTCGAAACGGTTCCGCCTCTATCACGAGCGGAATCAGTCGTTGAAGGCGTCGGTGTTGCGCGGTCGACGCGCCCGCTTCGAGGAGTTCTGGGCGCTGCGGGACCTGTCGTTCGTCGTGCCGCAGGGTTCGACGCTCGGGTTGATTGGTGAGAACGGTTCCGGGAAGAGCACGCTGCTGAAGTGCATGGCGCGGATCCTGCGGCCGGACGCCGGAACGATCTCCTCGAGCGGGAAGGTCTCAGCCCTGCTCGAGCTGGGCGCCGGCTTTCACCCGGAGTTGTCGGGCCGCGAAAACGTCTTCCTAAACGGCGCGATCCTGGGATTGTCGAAACGGCAACTCTCGAGCAGATTCGACGAGATCGTCGACTTCGCCGGCATCGAACGTTTCATCGACACGCCGGTGAAGAACTATTCGTCAGGGATGTACGTTCGGCTCGGGTTCTCCGTCGCCATCAACGTGGATCCCGACATCCTATTGATCGATGAGGTCCTCGCCGTCGGGGACGCCGAGTTCCAACGTAAGTGCACCGAGAAGATCGCCGACATGCACGCGGCCGGGAAAACGATCGTGCTCGTTTCTCACTCCCTGCCTTCGGTGCGAGCCATTTGCGACCAGGTGGTCCTTCTCGAGCACGGCAAGATTCGGGCGATGGGTGCGCCCGGCGAGATCATCGACGAGTACCTCTCCGACGCATATGCCGACAGCACGACCATCCTCGGCGTAGCGCGCGCCGGTTCCGGCGAAGTGCGCGTCGAATCGGTGGACCTGATCGACGCTGGCGGCAACACGGTCGATCATGTGCGCACCGGCGATGCCGTCCGACTCCGATTCCACTATCGGGCGCAGGTTCCGATCGACGAGATCATCATCGGCATGGCACTTCACACGCTGTCCGGGATCGAGGTGTCGGCGACGAGCACGCGGCGTGCCGGACTGGTCTGTGCACAAGTCGACGGCGGTGGCTTCGTTGATCTGGAGATCCCTCGGCTGCTACTTGTTCCCGGGGCGTACCGCCTCACCACGGGCGTTGCCGATCGGACTAACACCCACATGTACGACTCCGCGCAGAATCTCTTCCGGTTCGAGGTGGAGCCGGGCTGGCCGCACGAGGAGAACGGAGTGGTCTCGCTCGGTGGCCGGTGGGTGGGCGAGCAGCTGCGCGAGCTCGTGCCATGATCGAGGCCGAGGGAGCACGTCTCGTTACCTTCGGTGACGAGATTCCGTACCAGGACGGAGCGGAGGACGAGCTCGTCGCGCTGTTTCGGACGGTTTCGGACCGTCGAGCGGGTTCCGAAGAACTAGTGCGCGCGATCCGCGACTGGCCGACGCGTTACCACCTCTCAACGGAACGCGGCTACGTGTTGGCGCCCCTCAGCATCGGCGCGGGGGATCGCGTGCTCGATCTGGGTGCCGGTACCGGAGCCGTCTCCCGTGCCGCGGCCGAGACGGGGGCCGAGGTGGTAGCCGTCGAGGGGAACCCGGTACGCGCTCGGGCCGCGGCGCTGAGGTGTGCTGACCTCCCCAACGTGACCGTCGCCGTCGGTTCGATCGGCGACTACGAGCCGGCCGAACTGTTCGATGTCGCGCTCTCGGTTGGTGTGCTCGAGTACGCCGACGCCGAGCTCGGCGGTTCGGTCGGGGCTCGGCACCTCTTGGAGCGGACGCGCGGGTTCCTCCGTCCTGACGGCATGCTGCTGGTGGCGATCGAGAATCAGCTCGGGTTGCGATATCTCTTGGGCACGCCCGAGGACCACCTCGGGTTGCCGTACGTCGGCGTGGAGGGATATGCGGGGTCATCCGGTATTCGCACGTACACGCGAGCGCGCCTGGCGGCGATGCTCGCGGACGCGGGCTTCACCCATCAATGGTGGGGGTATCCCTTCCCCGACTACAAGCTCCCCACGGCGATCATCGGCGAGGACGCCTACCGGTTGCACCGGCCGTGGATGGTGCTGGACAAGTTGATCACGCAACACGTCGCCGTCGAGCCGTTCAGCATCAGCGCGCCCGTGCACGCGCCCGTGTGTCACCGGACGTTCGTGGAGGCCGGTCTCGGACCCGACATCGCGAACTCCTTCCTGGTCGCGGCCGCATGCTCGGCCGATGGGCTCGAGCGCATCAGTCGCGACGTGGTTGGGTGGAAGTTCGACGCCGGCCGCCGTGCTCCTTGGCGGCGCCTCACGACCGTCAGTCGCAGCGACGGTCACTTGATGATCGAACGGCGACGACCGGCCGCTGCCCCGGCGACGTACAAAGAAGACTGGTTGCGTCAGAGGGTCAGGCCGCCGCGGTCCTTCGTCGACGCACCCGACCTGTTGTCCGTCGTGACGGAACTCTGCGAGTGCGACGACGCGCACGCCGTAGAGGTCGCGCTCAACCGGTGGTCGCGATGGCTCCGCGGGTTTCTCGTACCCAAAGGCACGGGCCCCAGCCACCCGTACGCGCCCGAATCCACGGACCGAGCCCTTCCGGGGTCGATGCTCGACCTGCAGCTCGGCAACTTCCTGTGTCTCGACGACTCCTTCGAATACATCGACGACGAATGGGAAGTGGAGGGCGATGTTTCCTACGAGGTGGCGGTGACGGTAGCGCTCTGGTGGTCCAGCCTGTTCATCCTCAGCCGCGCCGCCGCTCACCCCTGGCCATCCGGGACAACGGTCGACCAGCTGATGGCACGCCTCACCGGCGCCTGCGACATCGCGGTCGACGACGCCCTCATCGGCCGCGTCCGCGCCGCGATCGCCGCGTTGCAATTCGTCGTCACCGGTACGGCGCCCGCCGCGATGGTCGACAGCATCGAATCGCTCGGTTCGAGCACCGCCACCGACCTCGTCGCGGTCAGCCAGCTTCCCCTCGACCAGTTGCATGCCACGATCGACGATCTGCACGGCGAGCTCGCAGCGGCACAACAGAACCTCGCCCAGCGCGAGCAGCAGCTCGACGACATCGACGGGGACCTCCAGCGAATTCTGGCTCGCCGCCCGATCCGGGCGTACTTCAGAGCCAGGCAGGTTTTGAATCGCCTCCGCCGACTTCTTCGATGAACGGCGTTTGACCTCGTGCGCGGGCCGAGACCTGACAGGCAGTCCCACGCTCGAACGCCCATGCGGGCGTGCAGGATCTTGCGACCAGCCCACCCGGGCGTTTAGCACCAGAAACTCCAGCCCCCGCTCTGTAGTCGCGAGGTCCTCGACGTTCCTAGTAGATGCGAGTCTGGGTTTGCGATCACGGGCCAAGGTCGGGTCCGAGACCTGGTGGTTCCGGTAGGCGTTGCGCCGCGCGTGCGGGGCGTTCGGGTTCGATGGCGGGCTCGCGGGTGTCGGTGGCCATGGACTTGCCGAGCATGCGTGCCATGCTCTCGCGGGCGTGTGCGACGGCGTTGTTCGCAGCTTCGGGTGCGTGGCGTTCGTCGGCGCGTTCGTCGGGTGGGCCTGTGATGTAGAGAGCGTTCTGATGTGTGCCGCGGGAGAGGCCGGTGTAGGCGCGGGGACGGTCGAGGGTGTCGTCGGCGAGCACGAACGCCGAGTGGACGGTCATCCCTTGAGCTTTGTGGAACGTCATGGCGTAGGCGTGGGTGACGCGGCCGGCCGCGACGTATCGCCACGGCAGCACGAGATCGTCGGCGCCGCTTTGCGCGTGGATGGTGCCTGTCGTAGTGTCGATTTGGGTGATGGTGGCGTGGGTGCCGTTGAGGACGCCGAGGCGGTAGTCGTTGCGGGTCGTCATGATCGCGTCGCCGACCGCGAAGCGGTGTCCTTCGACGTCGAGTCGGTCGGGTCCGATCGTTCCGGCATTGGCGAGTCGGTCTCGGGCGCGTTGGTTGAGGTCGTCGACGTCGCTGTTGCGACCAGCGAGCATGACGCTGGCATGGCCGCGGGTTTGGGCGGTCCACCAGTCCTCGACCAGCTGGTCGCGGAGGCGCTCGCTGTCCTCGTCGTGATGCACGCGTTGGTGGGCTTGGTAGGCGGCGAAGGCCATGTTGGCGTCGCCGGCTCGTAGTTCAGCGAGGGCACCGCGTTCCCAGGGTTGGATCTTCGCGGCGTTCTCGACGAGTTGGGGTGCGTGGAGACGGGCGGCGAGACCGGCGAAGGCGCCACCGGCGTCGATTTCGGGGAGCTGGTAGTGGTCTCCGACGAGCACGACCTTGGCGCCCGCCCGCTCGGCGTGCTCGAGCAGCCGGGTGAGTTTGCGCGTGCCGACCATGGAGGCCTCGTCGAGGACTACCACCGTCGTCGGGTCCATCGCGACTCGATCAGCGTGGTCGAGATTGCGCAGGAGCCGGTCGAGGGTCATCGAAGAGATGCCGGCGCCCGCTTGGAGTTCTGCCGCGGCGCGGGCGGCCAGTGCGCAGCCGAGCACGCGATGGCCGGACGCTTCCCACGCCTCTCGGCGGCGCCGAGCACGTAGGTCTTGCCCGTCCCCGCCGCGCCTTCGACGACGTCCACGCCGGCACCCGACCGAGCGATCTGCTGCAGCATGCGCACCTGTTCGCCTGCGAGCGACGGGTGGCTGCGGATTGCGGCTCGCACGTGATCCCGCTCCGCGATGGCGACCGCCTTGTGGCGGCGTTCGAGCGCCGAGCCGATGACGCGTGGTTCGGTGGCAAGCATCGCCGGGGTGCTCCAGCGAGCCTCGTCGACGTGGGTGACGACGACGACGCCGTCGCGGCGGCGGATCACATCACCGGTGCGCAGCCCAGGTGGGTCGAGCCGTGCGACGTGGGGGGAGTCGAGGAAGGCGTCGGCGAGCTCGAGGATCGCGTCGATGTCTCCACCGTTGGGCAACGCGACGCTGATGGCTTGGAGAACTTCGCGCCGACCGAAGCTCGCCGAGCGCGCAGTCAGCCCGGTCGGTGCCGCGAGCTGGCGAAACAGCAACTCGGCCTTCCCCCTGGCCGGGTGAGGGACGTCGGCCGCAACGCACCGATCGAGTACCGCGGCGAGGGCCTGGTCTTCGAGGCCGAGGCTCCGCGCGCGCTCACGCCATTCCGGCAGCAGGCTCTCTGCGGGCGTCTCGACGTCTTTGGCGTTGCGGGTCTTGTACGCGGCGATCTGCGCGGCGCGCGGGTTGGCCTCGCCGACCTCTTCCAAGTGCAGCTCGATCTCGCGGCGCCGCGTCGAGAACGCACGCAACACCTCCCGCGACAACCCGTCAATATCCGCGATGCCGTTCCGGACCGGGATCCAGGCAACACCGAGGCGACGGGTGAGGTCGGCGCGTAGCTGCGCCTCGTAGAGATACCCGACGGTTTTGGCCCACCCGTAGAGGCCGCGGGCGTCCAGCGCCGACCAGCGCTGGTCGTGGTCGCAGTGGACGAGGTTGGCGACCAGGACGTGCGTGTGGAGATGCGGATCACCAGCCCGTGAAGTCCGGTGACGGAACGCCGCGCCGACGAAGCCTTCCGCCTGATGTCGTTCCCTGCCGCCTCGTCCGCGACGCGCTCGCGCCGCCTCAGTCTCCAACACGCGAAAGGCTGCGGCCACCGCGGTGTCGTGCGCGTTGCGCACCTCATTCGAGGCCTCGGGGTTACCCAATGCGAAGAGCAGGGACACCGACTTCGGGGCGCAGAACGTCGCGTCGAACCCCGGAATCTTCGGTGCGCCCTGGGCCCGCGTCAGTCGCTCCCCTGTCGCCGGGTCGCGTTGCTCGAGCACGTGGTGAAGCGTCTCGCCGTCGACCTCACCTTCGAGCCCGAGGCGCGCCGCGCTGTGTCCGGTCCATTCGCCTGGTGCTTCCTTTGCTCCCGTGTAGTATTCCTCCGCGCCCGCCGCGACCGTCGCCAGGTAGTACTGCTGCTGACCCGGCGCCAACTTTCCGAGACTCAACATCGGCTCGTCTCCTTCCTCGCGATCACTCCCACCCGAGGGCGCACCCCAGGTGCAAGTGCGTCACCTCGGTCGCGGGAGTCGGTGATGGTGAGTGGGTTCATGGGCTTCAGGCGAAGGGGAGCGTCGTTTGTTCGGTCGAGGTGGGACGCACGCGGCGGCGTTGGGGTGTGGTCGCGCAGGGAGGCTGGGTGCGCGCGGGTTCGACGTGCGGCGCCTCAGACGCGGGCGCCGGCGGCTCCGTGTCGACTGGGGGCGCGACAGTGACGGACCCACCCGTCAGCTGCTCGAGAGCCGCTTTCGGCACGCGTAGCAGCCGGCCAAAGGCAACGACGGGGAGGCCTTCACGACCATCGGTATCGCGCCAGACGCGGCGAGGCCGTACGCGCAGGTCCGGCCGATGCGCAGCACGCCGCGCCGCCTCCTCGACGGTCAGAAAGTCGGGAAGATTGGCTGTCGTCGTGCGCATGGGGAGTCCCGCCTGAGGGCCATCACCGCGGCACCCTTACCAAGGACCTGGACACCCCGGGCTCCCTGGCGGATCTGAGGGCAGCGCCGACCGACCGTTCCGCTTGCGCACGGCTGCTGGCGCCGGAACCTCGGAGCATGTCGCACACCAGTGCTTCGATAGACGGGTGCCGACGCCACTTGGCGGGGAGGCACGGGCCTTGGTCTTCTTGCATCTCCGCGTCCGAGCATCCCAATGGAGGACTGGACGGACTGGCACCGGCCGGTACGAAGCAGCAGAGAGGAGCCGAACCAGGGTTGGCCACGGGGCGGGGAATGGCAATGTCGTGGCGCGCTCGAGTGCGCGGGACACCAGCAAGCGGAGGAGGGCGACGAATGAGTCGTGGGCGACGTCGAGAGCTCGGTGGTGTCGATCGGTTGCCGAGCGGCCGTTGGCGCGTTCGGGTTGTGGACCCGGCGACGCACCGGCGCGTCAGCATCGGGACCTTCACCGCCAAGGCGGAGGCCGAGTTGGCGTTCGCCCGCGCGGCTTCCGATCAGCAGCGCGGTGCGTGGATCCTGCCTGACGAGGGCCGCGCCACTCTCGCCGAATATGCGCCGACCTGGCTCGATTCGCGCTTGACTTCACGCGGTGAGCCGCTGCGGCCACGCGTGACGGGATCTCTACGAGGGGCACCTGCGCCTCCACATCCTTCCTGTCCTCGGTGCAGTACCGCTCGGGCGGCTGACGACTGCCGCCGTGCGGCGTTGGTACGGCGGGCTCCTGGAGGATGGCCTCGGAGCATCGACAGTCGCAAAGTGCTACCGGTTGCTCCGCCATCCTCAACACAGCCGTGGAGGACCACTACCTCGCGACGAACCCATGCACGATCAAGGGTGCGGGTGTGGAGCCTTGTGAGGAGCGCTCGATCCCCACGGTTGCAGAGGTCTACGCGCTGGCCGACGCGGTCGCGCCGCGGTATCGAGCGTTGGTGCTGCTCGCAGCCTTCTGTGGATTGCGACGCGGGGAGCTGTTCGGTCTCACGAGGCGCGACATCGACCTGTTGCACCGTACGGTGACGGTGCGGGTCCAGCGCCAAGAGTCGAAACGTGGCGAGGAGCTGATTGGTCCACCGAAGTCAGATGCCGGCCGGCGCACGGTCGCGCTGCCTTCCGAGCTCGTGCCGGTGCTCGAGGCGCACGTCGCGCGTTGGGCTTCACCCGAATCGGACGGGCTGCTGTTCATCGGAGAGAAGGGCGCGGCAGTGCGACCAGGTGTGTGGCAGCGCGACTGGGACCGTGCGCGCCGGGCGGTTGGCCGGCCGAACCTGCACCTCCACGACCTGCGTCATGTTGCCGGCACGCTTGCCGCTACCACCGGAGCAAGCACGAAGGAGATCATGCGTCGCCTTGGTCACGCGACTCAGCACGCCGCGCTCCGTTATCAACACGCAACTGACGAACGCGATCGGGTGCTCGCCGCGGGCATCGACCGCCTCATTCAGGAAGCGCGCGCTGATCCCAACGCGCCGGTGGTCGTGCTTCGTCAGGGTGCGACCGATGGTCGTTGACGTTACGCCAGCGTGCGCCGGATGTCCTTGAGCCGAGCTCCGAGGCGCAGCCGGTCCGTCGGAAAGCGTTCGAAGCCAAACCGCTCATAGAAGGCGGCGGCTTGCTCGTCGATCGCGTCGACCAGCAGCAGAGGAACGGCAATGTGCTCGTCGGCTGCCGCGATGCGCCGCACGGCATCGGCGAGGAGACGAGTACCGAGGCCGCGGCCTTGTTGCTCTTCGTCGATCGCGAGACGAGCCAGCAGGACAGCACCAATCGGGTAGCCCGGCGGCTGCCCGTGGCCGAGCGCTTCGGGGCTCGCGGCGACCATGACCGCGTGGGCGACGAGGGCGTAGTAGCCGATTGGGCGGCGTCCGTCTTCGACGGCGTCGTCGCACAGCACCCACACACGAGCCGAGTTCTGTCGCCGGTCAGCTTGACCGGCGCTGCGCCGGAACCAGTCGTCGAGCTCCTCGGTGCCCGATTGGAACGCGGTGCGGTGATGGTGGCGTCCGAGGCGCTCGACGAAGAGACTCACCGCTGTTCGAAGGGCTCAGCTCCCGCCAGCTTCTTCATGGGCTGGATCGTGCGGGCGGGCCGCTCAAGCCAGGCGAGAAAGGCATCGGCTTCGCTGCGCGCGATCTGGGTCAGCTCCTCGCTGGCGCGGAGGGCGCGCGCGCGCTCCAGAGCGCTGCCCATCACGAAGGCGCTCTTGGTCGTTCCCGTGACCTCGGCGGCCCAAGTCAGCAGCTCGTCGTCGTCGGGATCGAGTCGAGCCTCGAAGCGCGCTTCCTTCGTCCGTGCCACCGCGGACCTCCTCCAGTTGGTACGGCTATTGTACGTACACGGGACGTTGCGCCAACCGCCGTCTCCGACTCGCTGCCTCCGCGCCGCTGGTGCCGGGCGCCGTCAGCGAGCTCTCGGGTCTATGTCGGATTCTGGCAGCCAGTATCGTCAACTGCCGGCCGATGCTGATCCGTAAGGTCACGCGGAGGTCACGCCGGGGTCACGACGCCGGTCGAGTTCCCGCTCGTCAGGCGCGTAACCCCTGCTGAGCAGGCCTTTTGCGGGTTTGCCCGGCATCGCGCGGGTGTAGTTCAGAGGCAGAACATCAGCTTCCCAAGCTGAGAACGCGGGTTCGATTCCCGTCACCCGCTCCACCCACGAAATCCGGCCGCAGCGAGATGGTGCGCGTCGCCGCGCCAGCGGCGTAGCCGGCTGCCGATCCACACGAGGTCAGGGGCACGAGGTGGCGGTGTCGCCGTATCGCTCGTCCAGCAGCACGACGATGTCGAGGAGATGATCTGCTTCTGGGTGCGCGTGCACCCAGAGCAGCAAGCCGTACACCGCGAGGTACGCGGAGAAGGGCTCACTCCCCGGTCCCGCGGATGTTCGTGTACTTCCCTCCAAATCCACGCGACCCGATTGGTCATCGATGCGCGTCATCATCCAACTGACCATGTGCTCGATACCGGTGTCGAGCGCGCTTTGCAGTTCGCTGTCAGCCAAGAGTGAGGCGTGGACCTCGGCCAGGTACGCGGCCGACATCTGATAGCGAACGTCGAATCCTCCCTTCTGGGGTGCGACGCCGTTCTCCCGGAGATAGCTCAAGCCCTCGCGCGCGTGCTTGGTGGCATCGGCGTTCCACTCCCGTCGCGCCTGGTCGTCGTTCGTCAAGCTGGCCGCGAGCGCGAGCGCCGCACCACGCATGAAGAACTTGCTCGTGTAGGGCTTGCCCTCGGCATCAACGGCCCACGCATCGCGCCAGTGGGCTCTCACCTTCTCCTTGGTCAAGATGCGTGCGAGCATCTCTATGTGGTCGATATACGAATCGATCTTCGGTCGAAAGTCGCCGGCGTAACGTGAGGCAGCGAGGACGTACACGGCCCGACCCATCGATTCCAACCACTGCATCGTGTGATGCGTCTCGCCGAAGTCCGGCACGGAACCCGCGTCGTCGCAGTCCCGGTCGAGCTCGAACACACCCCGCTCGTTGACTCGTTGGGCGACGCCCCAGTCGAGCCCGGCCAGCCCACCGTTGATCTTGGCCGCGTCGTCCGCGTAGATGCCGCTTGCGAGCACGTCGCCTGCGAACTTCTGGTTGGCGATCGACCAGTCATCACTCGTGCAGTCGAGGAAGATCCGGATGGGGAATGACACCGCGTCGAATTCGGCGGTGCGAGGGTCGTCGAGATTGGCGAGCGACCCCGGATACGAGGCGAGATCTGCCTGTCCCAACGACATCCGCTGGCCCCCCACCATCAGCGTCAAGTCCCCGAGCGTGGCGAACTGGGGGATGACCCAGAAGTCCCGGCGGTCCCCCACGGCCCATACACCGTCCCTGACCTCGACCTCGACCCGGTCGTGGCCACCTTCGTGTGGCCTCACTGCGACCGGATGGCCGGCGGGAAGAAGCGTCGGCGTTTCGAGGTCCGTCGAGTCGTCGAGCGGTTCGACCCGCACGTCGTTCACGTGAGGACCGGGTTGACGGTGTCGTGGGACCGGGTACGCGGCGCCGCGGTAACCGTCGGTCACCACTCCGGCGATCGTTGGCTCAGCCGGAGCGAGGCCGCTCGCTTCCTTGGTTCCCAAACCGGGCGAAGAACTCACGGCCATCACGCACACGACGACGAGCGCGCCACGTTTCGCATCTCGGAGACCGACCATCGAATGTGACCCTAGGAGAAGGCAAGCCAGAGCGCCTCCAGACGTCTCATCGGTCCGCAACAGCACGTCTACCTCACAGGCCCGTAGCTACGGGCCTTCCGTCCTCCCAGCGACCAAATACGCTCGCGGCCGTGCAGCCGCTCACGCGCTACGTCGTGGTCGACGGCGCCCGCGTCGCGTTCCAGGTGTTCGGCGAGGGCTCGTCGACGATCGTCGCCGCGGCGGGGACCTTCACCAACACCGATGTGGCTTGGGAGGATCCCGGCGTCGCGTTGTTCCTCACGCGCCTCGCATCCCTCGGCACGGTGCTCCGGTACGACCGGCTCGGGACGAGCAACTCCGATCCGCTCCCGTCGGACTGGGATCCGAGCCCGGAGGCCTTCGAGCGCGAGCTGGAAGCCATGCTGAATGCCGCGGGTCGCACCGACGAGATCGTGCTGATGGCCTGGCTCGATGCCGGCCCGTTCGCGATCCACTACGCCGCGACCGAATCCCGACCGGGTCCACAAGCTCATCCTCTACAACACGACGGCCCGCTTCCTCGAGGCCGACGACTACGACATCGGGCTGTCGACCGACTGGCTCAACGACCTCCTGACCCACATCGACACGCTCGTGGGGCACCGACGCGCAGGTCGCGCTCAACGTACCGAGCCGACTCGGCGACGCGCGCTTCGCCGTGTGGTACGGGAAGTTCGTCCGTTCGCTCGGGACGCCGACCACCATCGCTGGAGATCCTCCGCAACAACCTGACGTGCGACGTCAGGTCGGAGCTGTCGGAGCTGCACCTGCCCACACTCGTCATGCACCGCGCGGAGTACGGGTTGATCCCGGCGTCTCACGGTCGCTATCTCGCCGAACACATCGAAGGGGCGGAGTACGTCGAGCTCCCGGTGCCGGACGGTCCGATGTTCTGGGAGGCCCCCGACCTGATCCTCGGCCACATCCGCTCGTTCATCGGGCGCGACGCGAGCGTCCCGCGAGCAGCAGTTCGCGACGATCCTGTTCAGCGACATCGTCCGGTCGACCGAGATGGCGGAGTCGCTCGGCGACCGGGCGTGGAGCGCGGTGATCGGTGTGCACCGGACGATCGCCGAAGACGTGGTCGAGGCCCACGGGGCCGTCTGGTGAAGTCGACCGGCGACGGCATCCTCGCGGTCTTCCCCGATCCGGCGTCGGCGCTCGAAGGCGCCGTGGAGCTGCGGGCGAAGCTGCACGAGATGGGCGTCACGGTGCGCGTGGGCCTGCACTCCGGGCGCATCGAGGTGGCCGACGACAACGACGTCTCGGGCGTGGCCGTGCACATCGCCGCACGGGTGATGGCGGCCGCCGACGACGGCGAGATCGTCGTCTCGCGCACGGTGCGCGATCTCATGCTCGGCGCGGACACGAAGTTCCGAGACCTCGGCCCTCACGGGTTGAAGGGGGTGGACGGGGAATGGGAGCTGTACACGCTCGGCTCGGTGGAGCGGTAGCGCGTGCGCACGTCTACCTGAGAGACCCGCGGTCGTCCGTGCTTCGCGATTCGTGATCGCCATGCTCGAACTCGCGTTTCGCTTGACCGAGCGACCGCGCCAGCGCCGGCAGCCGCGTCGAACCGAACAGCAGGAGGACGACGGCCAGCACGATGAGAAGTTCGGTGACTCCGAGATTCATGGTGGAAAGCCTCCTCGAGCGACTCGAGGTCACTCCTCAGCGTTGTTCGAAACGGGCGGCGCTTCGACTTCTCCAGAGAGGTTCGTTGCGAATCACCCCGGGGATGGTGCGGGAAGGGTGGCAATGAACCTCGGACGGAAGCACCGGAGTGTCAGACGGGCTGTCAGAGCGACCACGTGCGGAGCGCCACGTGGTGTCGCATTCAAGGTTCTCGACCGGCTGGTCGATGACCTAGGGACACGAGCGCTCGTTCGAGAAGACGTCAGTCTGTTCGAGCGGCCCTCTCACCGACTCGGTGACCTCTCGGGACACCTCGATCGAGGCTCCCAACGCTCCTACTCGAGGAGTGTTGCTCGATGACTGCTTCCATCAACGACGGTCGGCGCGGGCGTACCCGTGCCGCCCTTGCCCTCCTGGCGACCTCGACGTTGGCCTTGTTCACGCTGGCCACCGCCGTGCCTGCTTCGGCAGCCACGACCGGAGGTACCTCGGCCACCGTCACGATCCAGGGCGGGTTCTTGTCGATCACGGTGCCGGTCGATGCCGGCAACCTCGGTACCCGGACGAACACCGTGACCGGAGGGACCATCAGCGGCCTGCTTGGTCAGGTGCAAGTGGAAGACGCCCGGAGCGCCGCCGCAGGTTCCGGCTGGGTCGCGAGCGTCATCTCCACCGCCTTCACCCCGCCGGCCGGACCGGCGATCCCGGCGAGCGCGGTCAGCTACACCGCAGGGACCATCACCAAGGTGGGCACCGCGACGTACACCGCGAACAATCCCGGAAACCTCACCGGCGTCGCTCCGGCGGTGACCGCGACCGGGATCACCGGTGACAACTCCGCAACCTGGAGCCCCACGATCAACGTGGCCGTACCGGGCGCCACCGCCGCCGGGGTCTACTCGGCGACGATCACCCACTCAGTTGTCTAGAGGCCGTTGGTGGCCGTGGTTGACGGCGTCAGCCACGGCGCCGGCCTCACGCGGGAGCCAGTGGGCTCGACGCGTGCTGCGAGCGCTCGCCGTTGCCATGCCCGCGATCGTGCTGTCGGCGGGGATGATGACGTCGGCCTCGGCAGCTCCGGTGGCCCCGGGCAACATCGGGCTCCGACTCGTCAATGCCCCGGTTGGTGATTCGAACGATCCACGAGCGCGCATCTACATCGTCGAGCACGTCGCGCCCGGGACCACCATCGACCGGCAGATCGAGCTCTCCAACACCACGGCCGCGGTCGTACCGATCGTGCTGTATCCCGCGGCGGCCACCATCGCAGGCGGGTCGTTCCACGGCGCTGACGGACACGCGGCGAACGACGTGTCGAGTTGGACCTCGGTCGATCCGAGCGCCTCGGACGTGCCCGCGGGTGGACGGGTGAAGGCCACGGTGACGATCGCGGTGCCTGGCGATGCACCTCCCGGCGAGCAGTACGGCGTGGTCTGGGCCGAGGCACGCTCGGCGCCCACTGGTGCCGGCGGCGTCACTTTCGTGAACCGAGTTGGGATCCGCCTCTACGTCTCCGTCGGCCCGGGGGGGCCGCCCGCAGCCGACTTCACGATCGACTCGCTGCGCGCCGAGCGCTCGCCCGATGGCACACCGACCGTCCGAGCGATGGTGCACAACACCGGTGGCCGGGCGCTCGACCTGAGCGGCACGCTGCAACTCTCGGATGGCCCTGGCGGGCTCGGCGCCGGGCCGTTCCCCACCAGCCTCGGCGGCACCCTCGCGATCGGGGACACGGAGCCCGCCACGATCGCCCTCGACGAGCAACTTCCTCGCGGCCCCTGGATGGCGCACATCACGCTGCACAGCGGACTGCTCGAACGCGATTCACGGGCAACCCTCAGCTTCCCCGCCGGCGCGGCATCCGCAGATGCCTCGTCCAGACCCGGATGGGTTTCTGCCGCCATCGCCGGGCTCCTGGTGCTGTTGCTCGGTGTCGCAGTGCTGCTCATCTGGCGCCGGCGACGTTCCCGTGGCCCTGCGGTGTCATGACCAACGTGCTTTCGGGCTCAAGGTTCATCGCTCGGGTGCCGATGATCCTTGGATACGAGCGCTCGCTCTGGCCGAATACGTCCGGCCAAGCGGCCTTGTCACCGACTCGGTGACGCCTCGGGGATCTCGATGAGGACCTCAACGCTCCTGTTCTGAGGAGTGTCGAGATGACCACACCCATCGACGAACGACCTATTGAGCACCGGCACCTCCGACGACTCCTCGGCGGCATCTTCGCTGCCATCCTGGTGTGTGCCGGTCTGAGCGCGACGTTGCTGCAGTCGAGCACCAGCCCGGCGTCGGCCGCGAACGTGTCGTTCGAACAGTGCAACGGCGTCGGTGGCGGGGGTGGCCAGACCGTGACGTGCACCGTCACGATCGTCAACACTCTGACCGCCAGTGCCGCCACGACCGGATCGGTCATGGTCATCAATGGTGGCGCGCCGATCTCGTCGCCTGATCTCATCACCGTGGTGGACCAGTGCAACGGATCCGCCGGTGGCGGTGGCGGCACGATCACCTGTTCCGTGCAGATCACGAACAACATCGCCGTCGATTCGCCGGCTGCAGCCACGGCCGTGTCCATCAACCAGTGCAACGACAACCAGGCCGGTGACGGCCTCGGCAACGCGCCGAACACCTGCAGTCCGTACCCTGCGACCACCAGCGGCGCCACCATCACCCAGTGCAACGATTCCGGTGACGGCGGCGGTCTGGTGTTCCCCTCGCACTGCGTGGCGGGCGGGATGGTCAGCTCGACGTTGCCCGTGACGGTCAACCAGTGCAACGGCTCTGCGAACGGTGGAGGCAGCGTGGTCAACTGCACGGTGGCAATCCTCACCAATGTGGTCGACACCAGCGTCGGCACACCGACGACACCGGGTGGCGGGACTCCGGGCACCGGGACTCCGGGCACCGGGACACCGGGCACCGGAACACCGGGCACCGGGACACCGACCGGGACTCCCGGATTCGACGTACCGGGCTTCGCCGGGCCGCCGACCGTGGTCATCGCGCCGCCGAATCTCACCGGCTGACGCGAGCAACCTCGAACACACGGAGAACCGGTCGGGCTCAGGCTCGACCGGTTCTTCGCGTACTGCTCCAGCTCAGAGGCCCTCGGGCGTCAACTCCCGAACGCGGCGACGTGCAACGCGGCCTTCTGCTCGTCGGGGAGCTGCCGCGAGTCGTAGACCGACGTGATCCGGGTGACCAGTCCGTCGCCGTCGAGCTCGAGCGCGGTGATGCCGGCCAACCCGGCAGCGGAGGTCCATTCGAAAGCGCCGCCGCAGCTCCCCCCGACCGCGTGGCGGAGCGTGCTCCCGCTGCCGTAGGGGACGTCGGCGAGCACCCGGCCGAGGTACTTCACGGCTTCGATGCGCCCGACGATGTGGGTGCGCAGCGCCATGTCTTCGAGCACGACGTCGGGGTGCAGGAGCGGCGGGGCCGCGTCCGCATCGGCGGTTGCCAGCGCGGAGTGCAGCGCGGTGGCGACCCGCACCAACTCGACTGCGGCCTGCGTCGGCACGACCCCGTCCTTCAGGTCGGTGGGGAACTGCTCCGCGGGCGTGCGCAGTTGGCGGTAGAGATCGCCGTCGAACGCGCTGGCGTCCCAGTAGTCGACCCACCGCACGATCTTGCCGTCGACGAGGTCGACGGCGGCCAGGATGCGCAGCTCACCACCGAAGAGCTCGGGCGTGTCGACCATGCGGATGAGCGCGCTGGTCTCGTTCGAGAGGATCCCGGTGAAGTACGAACGCGCCGGCGGCTGCCAGTTCGGCATGTACTGCTCGAACACGCCCTGCAGGGTCTCGTAGCTCGCGAGGTCCCATCCGAGCGTGGCGTCCGTGTACGTCGCCAGCGCCGGCGAGAAGTACGCCATCGTCCCGGCGACGTCGCACGACGTCTTGGTCCGGAAGAACTCCTCGAACGTGCCGGCGAGTGGCGCGTGCGGCCATTCGTTGGTGGTCATGCTGTCCCTGCCTCGTCGATGGAACGGACCGCTCGGCGAGCACGGTATCCCTCGAGCGTGGCCAGGATCAGGTTGGTCAGCGCGCGGTCGCTCGGCGGTCGAAGGCGGGACCGCGCGAGACGACGGCGTACGTCACCGCGAGCTCGTCCGGGACCGGCTGCTCCGCGGGAAGGGTCTCCACGGGCACCCTCTACCCCGTCTCGCCACCGTCCAACATGCGTGTGGCCGGCGGCACTCCGGGCTCAGTAGCCCGAGTAGCCGCCCGTGGTCGTCGCCGGCGTGTTCGCGGCCGCCTTGGTGGCCTTCACCTGCACGACGTGCCAGGTGCCGCCGAAGCTGTTGATGCCCTCGCCGTTGGCCTGCTTGGGCGCGGTGTCGCCTGCGAACAGGTAGAGCGGGAGCCCCTTCGAGGTGAGCTGGTTGTCGGCGGCCTTGCTCAGGCCCTTGACGCCCTTGGGTGCCTTCACCTTGCCCGTCACCATGACGGGCGGCCATGCGCTCAGGCAGCCGCCGGTGCAGGCCACGGCCGCGCCGTTGGCGTCGGTGAGCGTGTAGAGCGCCTTGCCCGAGGTGTCGACCAGGATCTTGCCGGCGCCCGGGACCGTCGCGATCGCGACCGTGGTCTTCGACTTCGACGCCGCGCCGGCGGGACCGGTGCCGAGTCCGTACACGCCGAGTGCGAGCGCCAGGCCGCACACCACCGCGACGGTGCGTGCGGTACTCGTCCAGGATCGATGCGCCATCGTGAGACCTCCGGCCGTGGGTTGCCGTGCTTCACCTGTCCTACGGATCCGGGCCGTTCGGGGATTGGATCCGGCGGCCCGGCCTACTCCGGGCATGGGTCAGGGGTGGTGCCGACCGCGGCGCTGACGCCGCCTGCGGTGACGTGCGCCGGGTGGAGCGGATCCAGGCGGCCATCGAGAAGGCGGTCGACCGGATCGACCGCGAACCGCATCTCCTGGTGGAGGAGCCCAGCCCGTTCACCCGGGCGACCAAGCTCGCTGACGCGTACGGCCTGGTGGTCTGCGGCCGGGGATGACTGAAGTGCCGTGCACCGGTGGATGTGGGAGAGTGCCGGTGCCGTGCTCGGAGTCCGGAGGGGATCGTCGGCGCATGCGCAACCGCTTGGTCCACGCGCTCGCTACCTGCACGGTCGTCGCTGTGATCGTTGTCGGGGCGACCGGAGCCGTCGGTGCGCGCGCCGCCGAGCCCACCCGCGAGCGTGCGATCACGATCGGTTCGTTCGACTTCGCCGAGAGCAGGTTGCTCGCCGAGATCTACGCGCAGGCGCTGGAGCGCGCCGGCCTCCCCGTCCATCGGGTCTTCGGGTTGGGGCCGCGGGAGCTGGTGGGTCCGGCGATGGTCGAGGGACTGATCGACCTGGTGCCGGAGTACGCGGGCACCGCAGTGCAGTTCCTGAACCTCGGTGACGCGCAGCCGGAGGCGGGCGTCGCGGCGACCCATGACTCGCTGGTCCGAGCGTTGGACGGCAGCGTCGCCCAGGCCCTCGCTCCCGCGGCGGCCCAGGACTCGAACGCGTTCGTGGTGCGTCGGGCCGTGGCCGAACGCCTCGGGCTGGAACGACTGAGCGATCTGCGAGGGGTCGCGCGGCAACTGACCTTCGGCGGTCCACCGGAGTGTGCGACCCGGCCGCTGTGTCTGGTGGGCCTGCAGGAGGTGTACGGCGTCGAGTTCGCCGAGGTGGTGCCGCTCGACGCGGGTGGTGGGCTCACGCATCAGGCTCTCGACACCGGCATCGTCGACGTGGCCCTGCTGTTCAGCACCGATCCCGCCCTCGCCTCCGGCGACCTCGTCGAGCTGGCGGACGACCGCGCACTCCAACCGGCGGAGAACGTCACGCCGATCGTGCGCCGGGCCATGGTGGACCGGTACGGGTCGCGACTGGTCGCGCCGCTCGACGCGGTGTCGGCGCGGTTGGACACCGAGACGCTGCGCGACCTCAACGCCCGGGCGCAGTCGTCGGGTTCGGTCCGCGGCACCGCGCACCGTTGGCTCGACGCGGAGCAACTGCCGTGACCATCGACGCACCGCGTACTGACGGGCCCGTGACCGCGGTCGGCCCGCCGACCGCCCGCCGCACCCGGCGCCGGCGCCGGCCCACCGGCGCGCCCCCGCCGCTGCCGCGCAGCATCGGTACCAGCGGGACCGCCTGGCTCGTGGCGGCAGCGGTGCTGTTGATCCTGTCCGTCGTCGCCATGTCGTCCGCGGACCTGCGCCGCCTGGCCAACCAGGTCGACTCGGCCATCCTCCGGCAGTTCGCGGGTCTCCGCACCGCGTGGCTCACCGACGTCGCCGACGGCGTCGACCGCATCGGTTCGGGGTGGTCCATCAGCGTGGTCGGCTTCGCGTTGCTCGTCGCCCTGGTCGCGCTGCGACGCTGGCGGCACCTCTTCGTGTTCATCGGCGCCACCTTCGTGATCGAGGTCATCGCCGACCTGATCTACCGCGGGTTCGCCCGCCCCCGCCCGTACGACGTGATCATCATCGGGCGCTGGGACGGCTGGTCGTTCCCGGGGGCCCCGGTCGCGGTGATCGCGCTCATCGGCATCGGCATCACGTACACGTTGGTGCCCGCCGGCCGCAGCCGCCAGATCGCCAAGGCGGTCACCGCGGTCGCGGTCGTGGTCTTCGCGTGTTGTGTGTTCTACCTGGGGACGTTCCATCCCTCCGATGCCCTCGTCGGTGTCACCGTCACCGTCGCCCTCCTCGTCAACGCGTTCCGGTTCTTCACGCCCAACGAGGTCTTCCCCGTCGTCTACCGCACCGGTAAGACCGCCCACCTCGACGTGGGCGGACGGCGGGGCGAGGCCATCCGCCACGCCGTGCAGGACCAGCTCGGGCTGACCGTGGTGGAGATCGAGCCGTTCGGGCTCGCCGGGTCGGGGGGCTCCACGCCGCTGCGGATCCGGGTGGCCGGCGATCCCGATACGTACCTGTTCGGGAAGCTCTACGCGATGAGCCACGTGCGCGCCGACCGCTGGTACAAGCTCGGGCGCACGTTGCTGTACGGCCGCCTCGAGGACGAGACGCCCTTCCAGTCGGTGGCGCGACTGGTCGAGTACGAGGACTACGCGCTGCGGCTGATGCGCGAGGCGGGCGTGCCGACGGCCGAGCCCTACGGGATCGTCGAGCTCACCCCCGCCGCGAGTACCTGCTCGTGACCGAGTTCGTCGACCGCGCGCGCGAGATCGGTGACGCGGAAGTCGACGACCAGATCATCGACGAAGGCCTGGCGATCATCCGCAGGCTCTGGGACATGGGGCTCGCGCACCGCGACATCAAGCCCGCGAACCTGCTCGTGCGCGACGGGCACCTCATCGTCATCGACGTGGCGTTCGCGCAGGTGCGCCCGTCGCCGTGGCGCCAGGCCGTCGACCTCGCCAACATGATGTTGGTGCTGGCGGTGCGGACCGATGCCGAGCGCGTGTACGAACACGCGTTGCAGCTCTTCACACCGGAGGAGATCGGCGAGGCGTTCGCAGCGGCACGCGGCGTGGCGAGCCCGACGCAGCTCCGGACGGTGATGAAGCAGGACGGACGCGACCTCCTGGCGCAGTTCCGCGCCCTCGCGCCCGAGCGGCCTCGGATCTCGCTGCAACGATGGAGCGCGCTCCGCATCGGTCTGGCCGTGTTCGTGGTCGTGTTCGTCCTCTTCGTGGTCCAGGCCAGCGCCGGACTCCTGACGCCGGCCCACGACCTCGGGGTCGATGGCACCCCGGCGTGCGGCACCGGCAAGCTGATGATCCTGAGCGCCCAGTCGGTGCCGTCGGCGCGCCTGTTGCCGTGCGTCGCGTCGATGCCGTCCGGGTGGGAGCTGGGCGGTGTGCAGGTCGACGACGACCGGGCCCGCTTCTGGCTCGACTCCGACGTCGCCGGCGACCGTGCGGTCGAGGTCACGTTGCTCCCGCCCGATCAGTGCACGGTCACCGCGGCGACGGAGGTACCGAGCGACGAGGTCGGCGTCCGCCGCTACGAGCGGGTGACGGATCTCCCGCCCGATCTACGGAGCACGCGGACGTACCGGTTCCCCGGTGGGTGCGCCGTCTACGAGATCGCGTTCCACGGCGGCGCAGACCGGCTCGCTGATCGCCGACGTCGACAGCGCGTTGGCGTTCCAGCCCCGTCGAGCGGTCGTCGCCGCGGTGCAGCGGAGCGACCACCTCTCGTTGTGTGGTGCCGGTGCCCCGTGCACGGGGGGTTCGTGATGCTGCTCGCGGTGTCGTTCTTCGGCGCGCTGCTGCGGGTGATCGTGGTGCTCGTCGTCGCGATCGTGGCGACCGCGCTGTCCTTGCGACTGCTCGGGATCCGCCGTGGATGGGGGACCGCCCTCATCGCCGGTGGCATCGGCTGGACGACCGCGGTGCTGCTCGCGTCCGGGCTCGACGACTGGGACTGGGGCGCCGACGGGTTCCTGATGCGGGCGATCGCCATCGGGATCCCCGCCACCATGGTGGTGGCGGTCACCCTCGACCTGCTGGCGCGTCCGGGATCGCTCGCCATCGGCGAACGCGCCGGTCTCGTCGTCGCGCCGCGCCCGGTCCGCGCGGTCAAGACCCGGATCGCGGTGCTCCGCCGCTACCGCGAGCTCGTGCGTCTGGCCCGTCGCGAGGGGTTCGGACCGTTCCTCTCCTCCGCGGGGCGCGCCGAACGTTCGGAGGAGGCCCTCGGCGTCCGGTTGCGTCGGGTCCTGGAGGAGGCGGGCGGGGTCTACGTGAAGCTCGGCCAGATCGCGGCCACCCGGGTCGACCTGATCCCTCCCGACGTGTCCGATGAGCTCTCGTCGCTGCAGAACCAGGTCGCGCCCGAGCCGGTCGAGATCATCCGGCCCGCGCTCGAGGCCGAGCTCGGTGGTTCCGTCGACGACGTGTTCGCCGAGTTCGACTGGGAGCCGCTCGCCGCCGCCTCCATCGGCCAGACGTACCGGGCCCGGCTGCGCACCGGCGAAGAGGTCGTGGTGAAGATCCAGCGTCCCGGCATCGCCGACGTCATCGAGCGCGACCTGGCCGCGCTCGCGCTCCTCGCCAACATGGCGCAACGGCGCACGCAGTTCGGTCAGGGGCTCCGCTCCGGCGAGCTGCTCGCGCAGTTCGCGGTGAGCCTGCGGAGTGAGCTCGACTTCGGGCACGAGGCCGACGTGATGCTCGAGATGGCCCTGCTGCTCGGTCCCGACTCGCCGGTTCGCGTGCCCCGCCTCTACACCGAGTACTGCACGCGCCGCCTCCTGGTGCAGGAGCGGTTCGACGGTTTCACCGTCGCCGAGATCCGGGAGATCGACGCCGCCGGCATCGACCGCACCGGGCTCGCCCAGGAGCTGCTGCACTCCACCCTCGACCAGGTGCTGCGCATCGGGCTCTTCCACGCCGACCCGCACCCCGGCAACATCTTCGCCTTCCGCGACGGCCGCCTCGGGTTGATCGACTTCGGCGCGGTCGGCCGGCTCGACCCCATCCAGCAGTCGGCGGTGGTCGACATCCTCGCCGCCATCGTGCGGCGCGACGTCAGCCTTCTCCGCGACGGGATCGAGCGCGTCGCCGAGATGCAGACGTCCGACCGCCCCGAAGAGCTGGAGCGCGCGCTGGCCCGCCTGCTCGCCGACCACGTCCGCGTGACCGGCGTCGTCGAGCCCACGGTGCTGCAGGACCTCGTGTCCACGTTGGCGCGCTTCGGCATCCGCCTCCCTGCCGATCTCGTGGTGCTGTCGCGCGCCCTGGTGACGGTCGACGGCACGCTGCGTGTTCTCGCGCCCGACCTCTCGCTCGTCGCCGCGGCCACCGAGACGATGACGTCGACGACCGCGCCGGCGCCCCTCGACCGCGACGCGATGATCCGCGACGAGCTGATGACCGCGCTGCCGCACCTGCGGCGGCTCCCTGACCGCATCGACCGCATCCTCACCCTCACCAGCCGCGGCGAGCTCCGCGTCCGTAGCATCGTCGACGAGGACCCGCGGCGCATCCTGCGCACGCTCGTGAACCGGGCCCTCCTCGTGGCGGCGGGCGCCGCGTTCCTGGTGGTCGCCGCGGTGCTGCTGGTCGCCGCCGACCCCGGCCCGACGGTCGGGGGCGACACCGGCCTGTTCGAGGTCTTCGGTTACTTCGGCCTGCTCGCCGGCACGGTGCTCCTGCTCCGGGTCGTCGCCGCGGTCACCAGGGACGGGACGACATGACACAACCGATCGGTGTCGACGTCGAGATCGTGGCCGTCGAGGGTTCGCCACCCGCCGCCGCGTCCGTCCCGCCGGGCGACCGCTACTTCCGCCACCCCGGCGACGTCGTCCGCCTCGTGCTGGCGGCGTCGGCGGCGCTGCTCCTCCTCCTCTTCATCCAGCTCGCGACCGCGACCAGCCGCGGGGTCAGCGCCGACCTCGGTCGAGCCGCGACCGCGGTGCCGGAGGAAGCCCGCGAGTTCCTGCTCGCGGTGACGCAGCTCGCGGCCGTGGCGATTCCGGCCGGGATCGTGGTCGCGCTCCTGTGGCGGCAGCGATGGCGACGCCTCGGTGTGGTAACGCTCGCGGCGGCCGCCGGCGTCGCGCTGTTCGCGTTGGTGGATGCCCTCTTCGATGTCGACGGCGAGGTGCCGCGGCGCGGTCGACGAAGGGACCTGGGTGGCCGGGACCGACTTCCCTTCCCTCGTGTACGTCGCCGGTGCCGTCGCCGTCGTCACCGCGGGCAAGCCGTGGCTGGGACGCTCGTGGCGGCGATGCGCCGACCTCGGTCTGCTCGTGCTGATCGTGGTGCTCACGGTCGCGGGGACCGCCGGCGTCCCGGAGCTGCTGTTGGCGGTGGCGGTCGGCGTCGTGGCCGGGGCCGCGGTGCTGGTCGCGCTCGGCGCGCCGAACCGGCGACCGACTCCGCTCGCGGTCGTCGGGCGCGTTCGCGCGACGGCGGCCTCGCGGTCGACGTCCTCGAGCTCACGCGCGCCGACGGAGGTCGCTCCCAGCTCTACGCCGCGGCGCTCGACGGCGGCGATCGCGCCTTCGTCAAGGTGTACGCCCGCGACAGCCGCGACGCCGACCTCCTGTACCGCGGCTACCGGACCGCGCTCCTCCGCGGCCCGAACGACGACTGGCCGTCGATGACGCTCGAGCAGGACGTCGAGCACGAGGCGCTGCTGCTGCTCATGGCCGGTCGCGCCGAGGTCACGTGCCCGGCCCTGCGCGGTTTGACCGCGCTGCCCGATGGCTCGATGGCCCTCGCGGTCGGCTTCGTCGACGGGCGGGCGTTGGACCAGCTGACCGCGGAGGAGATCGGCGCCGACCTGCTCGACCGGGTGTGGGAACAGGTCGACCGCATGCACCACGCTCGCCTCGCGCACCGCTCGCTGCGGGCCGCCAACATCCTGGTGACCGCCGACGGTCCGGTGATCATCGACTTCGGCTTCGGGACGGAATCGGCCGGGGAGCGTGCCCAGGCGATCGACCGGGCCGAGCTGCTGGTCTCACTCGCCACCCTGGTCGGCACCGAGGCCGTGCTGGCGTCGGCCACGCGCACCATCGGGCCCGACGAGCTCGCCACGAGCCGCGCCGTACCTCCAGCCGCTGGCCCTGTCGGCGGCGACGCGCAAGGGCGCGTCCAAGGCGATGCTCCGCGAGCTGCGCGACGGGATCGCCACCGCGACCGGCGAGACGCCGGCTCCGCTCGAGCAGCTGGTGCGCGTCCGCGGCCGCACGCTCTTCATGATCGCCGCGCTGTCGGCCGCGTTCTACGTGCTGCTCCCGCAACTCGCCGACATCGGGGACAGCGTCGACGCCATCGGCTCCGCGAACTGGTGGTGGCTCGCGGTGTGCTTCGTCATGTCGTTCGGCACCTATCTCTTCGCGGCCGTCGCCTTGGCCGGCGGCGTACCGGAGCGGTTGCCGTTCGTCCCGAACCTCGCCGCACAGATGGCGTCGTCGTTCGTCAACCGGGTCACGCCGGCGAACGTGGGCGGGATGGCGCTGAACCTCCGGTTCCTCCAGAAGGCGGGCGTCGCCCCCGCCGAAGCGGTGACCGGCATCGGGCTCAACGTCGCCGCCGGCGGCATTGCGCACGTGCTCCTCCTGCTGCTGTTCGTGGCGTGGGCGGGCCAGAGCGACACCAACAGCTTCCAGATCCCGTCGAGCAGCAAGCTCCTGGTGATCATCGCGGTGGTGCTCGCGCTCATCGGCATGATCGCGGCGACGCGCTGGGGGCGCCGCGTGGTCCTCACCCGCGTGGTGAAATTCCTGCCGCGATTCGTGGACGAGCTTGGTGACGCTGGCGCACTCACCGACGAAGATCATCGCGCTGGTCGGCGGTTCGTTCGGCATCTCGATGGCCTACATCTGCCGCGCTCGCCGCGGCCATCGCCGCCTTCGACGGCGGGGTGTCGTTCGCGCAGATCGGCGCGGTCTACCTGGGCGCGTCCGTGGTCGCGGCCGCCGCGCCGACGCCCGGTGGTCTCGGGGCCATGGAAGCGGCGTTGGTGGCCGGTTTCACCGGCGTGGGCATGAAACCGTCGGTCGCGGTCGCGGCTGTCCTCAGCTACCGCCTGCTGACGTACTGGCTCCCGGTGCTCCCCGGCTGGTTGAGCTTCCACTACCTCGAGCGCCGCGACTTCATCTAGCCATGACGAGCCGCGACGTACGCAGGCCGGCGAGCCCGGTCAGGATCCCGAGCCCGACGCCCCCCACGACGTCGAGCGGTAGGTGCACGCCGGCGTACACACGGCCGAGGCCCACCGTCCCGGCCACCGCGAACGGCACGACGCGCCACGCAGCCGGCAGCTCCGTCACGAGCACGACCGCCAACACGAAGGCCACCGCCGAGTGTCCCGACACGTATCCGAGTCCGGTTGCGCGCTCGCGAACGCGACGCGCGCGAGCAGGTCGATCGGCCGTGCACGCGCCGCGAGGTGCTTCACGACCTTGGCGCCCCAGTACCGCGCCCTGGCTCGCGACGAGCGCCGCCACGGTGAGGCGGGGTTGCCGGGTGACGGCTGCCGTCGCGGTGACGACGACCAGAGAGCCGACCAGACTCCCCACCTGCACCGGCGCCCACACGACCGGCCACAGCGCATCGGGGAGGCCGTTGATCGCTGCGAACGCGTCGGCCTCGAGCTCGGGGACGGTGTCGGTCGCGGTCACGACGGCCCAGCTTCCGGCCAACGCCGCCGCGGCCGCGCCGGTGAGCGCGACCTCGACCGTCTGTGTGTCACGACGCCGGAGCGCGGGTCCCATCCGAGGTGACGCTACCGGAGCGCCCTCCTGGCCATCCGAGGAGCTCACGTGATCGACGACGTCGGGAAGACCAACCTGCGCACCTGGAGCGTGACCGGAGCGGTGTCGCTGATCGTGGTCGTGGTCTGCGTGCTCCTCGTCCGCGACGGCGACGTCTCGACGGCCGAGCAGGACGTGTTCCGGGCCATCAACGGTCTCCCCGACGCGCTCGAGACGCCCATGGTCGGCGTGCAGTACGCAGGCGTCGCCTTCGTGCCGTTCCTGGTCGCCGCCGTCGCCGCGGTGCTGCGCAAGTGGCGGCTCGTCATCGCGGCCGTGCTGGTGTACCCGCTGAAGCTGATCGTCGAGAAGGTCGTGCTCAAGGAGCTCGTCTACCGGCCGCGGCCGGGGACGAGCGAGCCCGACGCCGTGCTCCGGCACGTCCCCGCCCACGGCCCGAGCTTCCCGTCGGGGCACGCGATCGTCGCGTTCGCGCTCGCCGGGATCATCGCGCCCTACGTGTCGCGCGGGTGGCGCATCGTGGTCTACGTCGCCGCGCTGGCGGTCGCGTTCTCACGGATCTACCTCGGCGCGCACAACCCGCTCGACGTGCTGGCCGGTGCCGCGGCGGGCATGGTGATCGCGGCCGCGCTGAACCTGATCCTCCTCCCGCATCACGCACCCGCGCCGGACGCGGCGTCGACGCCGGCGGCCACGACCGCCTGAGCGCCGCGCGTCAGACGAACAGCGCCTTCACCTCGAGGAACTCCTCGAGCCCGTGGGCGCCGTGCTCGCGGCCGAGCCCCGACTGCTTGTAGCCGCCGAACGGCGCGGCGGGGAAGTAGCCGCCGGCGTTGACCGCGCACCTGGCCGGCGCGGATCTTGCGGGCGACCTTCCGGGCCCGCTCGTCGCTCCCCGACACCGCACCGGCCAGGCCGTACACGGTGTCGTTGGCGATCTCGACCGCTTCGTCGTCGGTGTCGTAGGGGATGATCACGAGCACCGGCCCGAAGATCTCCTCCTGGGCGATGGTCATGTCGGTGGTGACGTCGGAGAACACCGTCGGCTTGACGAAGAAGCCGGTGTCGAGACCCTCGGGAGCCTCGGCCCCGCCGGTGATGAGCTGCGCGCCCTCCTCGAGACCCTTCTCGATGTAGCCGCGCACGCGCTCGCGCTGGACCGCCGACACCAGCGGACCGAGGCGCGTGCCCTCGGCGAACGGATCGCCCACGGTGTACGACTCGGCCGCCTCCCGCGCCAGGTCCTCGACCTCGGCCAGGCGCGACCGCGGCACGATCATGCGCGTGAGCGCGCTGCACGTCTGCCCCGAGTTGGCGTAGGCGGCGCCGACGCCGGCGGCGACCATCGCGGGGAAGTCGGCGTCGTCGAGCAGCACGTTGGGCGACTTGCCGCCGAGCTCGAGCGCGACCTTCTTGATGGTCGGCGCCGCCAGCTCGGAGACGCGCCGCCCGCGCGCGTCGACCCGGTGAACGAGACCATGTCGACGTCGGGGTGCGCGGCCAGCGCCTCGCCGACCACCGGGCCGACCCCGGTCACGAGGTTGAACACGCCGGGTGGGAAGCCGAGGTCGTCGATGATCTCGGCCAGGATGAACGCGTTGACCGGTGCGACCTCGGAGGGCTTCAAGACCACCGTGCACCCGGCGGCCAGCGCGTACGCAACCTTCGCGCCGATCTGGTTGAGCGGGTAGTTCCAGGGCGTGATGCAGCCCACGACGCCGATCGGCTCGCGCACGATCAGGCCCTCGGAGTCGTCCTCGAACTCGAACGTCGACGCCAGCTCCGATGCGTTGCGGAACGCGGAGATCCCGGTGCCCACCTGGATGGCGGCCGACAGCGGCTTCGGCATGCCGACCTCGTGCGTCATCACGTCGGCGATCTCGTCGCGCACGGGCCTCGAGCTCCTCGGCGACCCGGAGCAGCAGCTTGCCGCGCTCGGGTGCCGGGGTCTCCGACCAGCCGGGGAACGCGGCCTTGGCGGCCGCGACCGCGTGGTCGATGTCGGCGGGTGTGCCCGCGGGGATGGTCGCGAAGACCTCCTCGGTGGTGGAGTCGATCACGTCGAGGGTGTCGGAGCCCGCCGGCGCGACCCAGGAACCGTTGATGTACAGCTTGTCGAAGTTCTGCATGGCAGAGACCGTACCGGCCTCGACCGATGGTCGTACAGTGACGAGTGACGCGACCGTCGTGTCGATCTCCCATCCGAGGGAGCACAGCGCCATGGGTGACAAGTCGCCGAAGAAGAACAACGCCAAGAAACCCGCGAAGTCCATCAAGGAGAAGCGGGCGGCGAAGCAGGAGAAGCGCCACCCGACGAGCGGATTCGGTTCGACCTAGGGGCGCACGGTCGAGCCGCCGTCGACGCTGATCACCTGACCGGTGATCCAGCTGGCGTCGTCCGACATCAGGAACGCCACTGCGGCGGCGATGTCCTCCGGTTCGCCGAGGCGCGCCGAACGGCCGATGCTGAGCGTGTACTCGCGGAACTCCTGATCCGAGTTGTCGCGGATGGTCTTGGTGAGCACCATGCCGGGCGCGACGCAGTTCGCGGTGGATGCCCTCGCGGCCCCAGCGCGCCGACACGTGACGCATGAGCGCGTTGATGCCGCTCTTGGAGATCCCGTACGACGGGCGTTGCGGTTCCCCGACGTGGCCGGCGGCCGAGCTCGTGTAGACGATCGTGCCGCCGCCCCGTTCCAGCATGCGCGGGATCGCGTGGCGTGTGCAGAGCAGGTGCCCGCGCAGGTTGACCGCGATCGTGCGGTCGAACACGCCGAGGTCGACGGCGAGCGCGTCGGAGTCCTGCATGATGCACTCCTCCGAGAGGTCGGCCGCGTTCGTGTGCATCGCGTCGAGCCCACCGAACTCCGCGACCGCCACCGCCACCAGCTCGGCCACGCTCTGGTCGATGGCGATGTCGAAGGTCGCCGCCACCGCGCGACCGCCGGAGGCGCGGATGCCGTCGGCCACCGCCTCCGCGTTGTCGCGCACGAGGTCACCCACCACCACCGACGCGCCCTCTTCCGCCAGGCGCACCGCGGTCGCCGCGCCGATGCCGGAGCCGCCGCCGGCGACCACTACGACCTGCTGCTCGAGTCCTCGCACGGTTCCTCCGGATGATCGGGTTCAGAAGCAGAGGGGAAGCGCGTCGAGTCCCCACACCGCGGAGCCGTCCTTCCAGGGGACGTCGGCCGCGGGTACGGCCAGGCGCAGGTCGGGGAACCGCGTGAACAGGGACTCGAGCGCGACCTGCAGCTCCACCCGGGCCAGATGCGCACCGAGACAGAAGTGGGCGCCATGGCCGAAGCCGAGCTGGAAGATGTCGGGCCGCTCGATGTCGATGCGGTCGGCGTGCGGGAACACCGACTCGTCGCGGTTGGCCGACGCGGTCGACGCCATGACTCCCTCACCGGCGCGGATCAGCACGCCACCGATCTCGACGTCCTCGGTGGCGAGGTACGCGATCTGCCCGCCCGCGCTGAGCGGGATGTAGCGCATGAGCTCCTCCACCGCGTTGGCGGTGAGCTCGGGATGCGCACGCAGGATCGCGAGCTGCTCGGGCCGGTCGAGCAGGCAGAGCACGAACTTGCCGAGCTGGTTGGCGGTGGTCTCGTACCCGGCGACGAGGATCGCCATGGCGAGCGACACCAGCTCGCCCTCGGTGATCACGCTGTCGTCGTCGTCCCGCGCCGCGACCAGCGCGCCGAGGATGTCGTCGGTCGGCTCGACGCGTCGGCTGGCGATCAGCTCGGCGAGGTAGCCGGTGAGCTGGGCGTGCGCGTCGAGGAGCTCCTCGACGGAGAAGCCGGCCGAGGTCATGAAGATGTTCGCCCAGCCGTGGAACCGCTCGCGATCGTCGAACGGCACGCCGAGCAGCTCGCAGATCATGGTGATCGGCAGGGGGAGCGCCACGGCCTGCACGAAGTCGACGGGCTGCTCCATCTTCTCCATGGCGTCCAGCAGGCTGTCAACCACCTCCTGCGCGCGCCCCCGCAACGCCTGCATGCGACGGGCGGTGAACGTCGCGCTCACGAGCCGCCGAATGCGCGTGTGCTCGGGGGCGTCCATGCCGAGGATGGAGTCCTCGATCGGGAAGAACTCCGACATGCGGCCGACGTCGGTGCCGATGGTGGCGGCGCGACTGAACCGCGGATCGGCCAGCATCGACCGCACGTCCTCGTAGCGCGTCAACACCCAGCACGGCTCGCCGAACGGCATCTGCACGCGTGCCACCGGTTGGGTCGCGCGCAGCTCGTCGAACAGCGGGTCGGGGTCGAGACCCTGCCCGGTGACAGTCGGGAAGTGCGGGCAGTCGGCCATGGCGCCGGCCTACTCCGACGGCACGGCGCGCTCGACGCCGCGCCAGTAGTCGGGCATGTCGTCGCCCATGGCGGTGAGGATGCTGTTCGCCATCTCCGGGGGGAGGTGCCCGTCGTCCTCGGTGAAGCCGTACTCCCGGGCCAGCGAGGCCGACCAGTACGACCCGCCGGTGCGCTCGAGGATGTCGGGGTCGGCCGCCAGCGCGGTCACCGCCAGGCCGTTGAACTTCGGTGTCTCCCCGAAGCTGATGTCGAGGCCGTGCAGCTCGCGCCGCCCGTCGTCGGTGAGGACGGTGTTGGCGAGCAGGCCTTCGGTGAGCACGAGGCCGGGCCACAGCGACACCGCGGTGACGCCGTGCGGCTTCAGCTCGAACGCGGTGTCCTGGGTGACCTTGTCGATCGCGGCCTTGCCCACGCCGTAGGGCACCGAGAGGAGGTAGCTCTCGGCGCCGTGCGACGACACGTTGATGATCACGCCGGAGTGCTGCTCGATCATCATCCTCGCCGCCAGCGCGGTGGTCACGTAGTTCGACCGCGGGCCGATGTCGAGGCACGCCGAGATGTGCGTGAACGGCAGGTCCCAGAACGAGACGCCGACCATCTCCGAGAAGTCGGGCGACGCGACGTTGACCACCAGGTCGAGTCGGCCCTGCTCGGCGCGGATCCGGTCGAACACGGCTTCCACCTGCGCGTCATCCGTGTGGTCGCAGGCCACCGCGATGGCGGTGCCGCCGCGTGCCTCGATCTCGCTCACGGTGCGGTTCAGGCTCGCCATCTGCCCGGGCACGTCCTCGACCGAACGCGCGGTCAGGTACGTCACGGCACCGCTCGCGCCCACCTCGAGCGCGATGCCCTTCCCGATGTTCTTGCTCGCGCCCGTGACCAGCGCGACCTTCCCTGACAGGTCGAACGACACCATCGATTCCTCCTGGCCGGCAGCCGGTCAGTTGCCCGACTGCTGCACGGTGACGACGTTCTTGGGGTTGCAGTCGAACGTCGCCGGCTTCTTGGGGAACACCCGCACGAACTTGCCGTTCTTCACCTGGAACAGTGAGGTGCAGGGCGTGGCCTTCTTGGCCGGGATGTCGCTGGTGGCGAGCATCCCGTCGGCGTCGAACGAGTGGATCCCCCCGGCCGCCTTCAGGAAGTTCGCCCGGGTGAGCGAGTTCACGCCACCGCTCTTCACCACCGCGTTCACCGCGTCCCGGAAGAACAGCGCCGCCGCCCACGCCTGCTCACCGTTGCCGTCGATCACGCCGTCGCCCACCGCCTTGACGTAGGCCTTGACCGCGGGGGAGCTCTTCGCTTCCTCGACCGGCACGAACGGCATGTCGACGTACTGGCCCTCCGCCTTCGCTCCCGCGGTCTCCAGGAACCGCTTCGAGTAGCAGGCGGAGGTGCAGTCCCACACCTTGACGGTGGTGACACCCTGCACCGCCGCCTCTTTCAGCATGTAGGCCTGCGACGTGTCGTTGACGCCGCTCGACTCGATGGTCGAACCCGCCGACTGCATCGCGGTGGCCATCGGCAGGTACTTGTCCTGCCCGTCGGCACCGTGCACGTCGAACACGCCGTCGCTCTCGATGCCGACCTTCTGCGCGCCGAGCCAGATCGGCATGGTCGCGGTCTTGAGCGCTTCGAGGTCGGCACCGACGAGGAAGATGCCGTGCAGGTCCTTGGAGACGTTCTGCAGGTACCAGCGGAACCGGCCGACGCGCGCCTGGTAGGTGTCGCCTCCGGGATCGCTGAACACCTTGGCCGGCGCGGTGATCGGGAACGACACCGGCGAGTTCTGCTGCGGTTCCCAGATCGTGACCACCGGGACGTCCGGGAGTCCCGTCTTCGCACCCTTCGAGTCCGCGCACGCCACCATGTCGTCGACGTTGTTGAGGAACAGCGCGCCGGTGCCGACGACCGCGAAGTCGTTCTGACAGGCCTTGATGATGGCGTTGCGGGTCTCGTCACCGGAGAGCTTCGAGTCGTAGAAGTCGACGACCACCTTGCGGCCGGCCAACCCGCCCTGCTGGTTGATGTACTTGGCGAAGCCCTGCACCGCGTCACGCGCGCCCGTGTACGTGCCCGGCGCGAGCGGCGTGTCGACGTCGGCGATCACCGCGATGCGCAGCTCGGTCGCGGTGACCCCGATCTCGCTGGCGGTGGGCTTGTCCTCGGCCGCACCGGCGGCGACCGAGGTGGCGGAGGCGAGCGTCGCCGCGGCAGAATGCGGCGGCCACTCCCACGACGAGACGTCGATGATTCACAGCTCGGCTCCCCCCGGACCTCGACCATGGACGATGACTTTGTGTAGTCTTATGTGTACGGATATCACAAACACACGAGGAGTGCAATGCCCGGCGCGCGTGACACCGGCGTGAGCACGAAGGCGCCCGGCACCACGCCCCGGCGCGGTCGCCCGCCGCGCGTCACGCCCGAGCAGATCGTCGATGCCGCGGTCGCGCTGGTACTGGCGGAGCCCGACGAGTCGTTGACCATGGCGCGCGTCGCGCAGGCGGTCGGCCTCACGCCCATGGCGCTCTATCGCCACTTCAAGGACCGCGACGAGCTCATGGACGCGGTCGTCGGTCGCATCCTCATGGAGCGCAACGCGGCCATACCTCGCGAGGGGCCGTGGCAGGACCAGCTGCGCGCCTGGGTGCTCGGCGGACTCGAGTACCTCGTGCCGTGCGCGCAGGTCGTGCAGGTGGTGTTCTCGGGTGGGTCGTCGCGCTGGCTGCACGACGCCGCCACGTTGGCGCGGATCCTCGACCAGGCGGGCTTCGACGACGACGACCTCGCCGACATGCAGGTGTGGATCGCGCTGTCGGTCGGTGGCTACGTGATGGCGGAGGCGTCGCGGCGCAAGGGTCCGAACATGTCGGAGACCTACGCCGCGCTCGCGCACCTCGCGCCGGACGACGCCGATCGCATGGCTCGGCTGATCCCGAAGATCGAGCGCGCGTTCGACCAGATGCACGAACGGTTCGCGGACCGGCTCATCCAGACGGTGGAGGCCGCCGCTCCGAAGTGACCGGCGAGGACGCGGACGCACGGGGGGTGCAGTGACGACGTCGGGCAAGTGGCGATGGGCGGTGGGCTTCGGCATCGCGGTCTTCGTCGGGATCGTCGTCGCCGCGTCCCTGAACCAGGCCGCGTTCACGAGCCAGACCGTCACCGGCGCGGTGATCTACGCGCTCACCGCCGGCTCCATCTACGCGATCGCGGCGTCGGGTCTCGTCGTCACGTACACGACGTCGGGGGTCTTCAACTTCGCGCAGGGCGCGATCGGCATGCTGATGGCCTTCCTCTACTGGGAGGTGCGCATCAACCACGGGTGGCCGGCGTGGATCGCGATCGTGTTCGTGGTGCTGATCGCCGCGCCACTGTTCGGTGCGGTGATCGAGCGCGGGTTGATGCGCCGCCTGGTCGACGCGCCGCTCGTCGTGCAGCTCGTCGTGACCATCGGGCTCATGTTCTTCCTCATGGGTGCTCGCCTCGACGATCTGGGACGAGAACTCGATCTCACCGCTGCCCGAGTTCTTCGCCGACAAGCACGGGATCGACATCGGCGACGTCGTGCTCACCTGGCACCGCTTCGTGACCATCACCGTCGCGGTGCTGATCGCGATCTTCCTGCGGATCCTGCTCTACCGCAGCCGGACCGGCGTGGCCATGCGCGCCGTCGTCGACAACCGCGAGCTGGCGGGGCTGCAGGGCATCCGGCCGGGCCGGGTGTCGGCCCTGGCGTGGGCGCTCGGCTCGATCGATGGCGGCGATCGCGGGGATCCTGCTGGCGCCGAACCTCGGGCTGCGGGTCGACGCGCTCACGCTCTTCATCGTCGACGCGTTCGCGGCGGCGATCATCGGACGGCTGCGCAGCCTGCCGTGGACGTTCGCCGGCGGGTTGATCATCGGCGTCGCGCAGAGCTTCGCGCTCAACTTCCTGCAGTGGGGCGGGCGGTGGAGCACCGCCACGGTCGCGATCCCTGCCGTGATCCTCTTCGTCGCGCTGTTGCTGCTCCCCGAGGCGCGGCTGCGAGGTCGGCCGTCTGGTCGCCGAAGCACAAGGTGCCGCGGGTGCCGGGCCTCGGCCGCGCCGCGTCCGGCCTGGCGGCGGTGGTGCTGGTGGTGGCGCTGGTCGCCGAGTTCGGGGGCCTCGACACGACCAACCTCCGCCGCCTCACCCTCGCCCTGATCACCGCGGTGATCATGCTGTCGTTGGTGCCGCTCACGGGCTGGGCGGGACAGATCTCGCTCGCGCAGATCACCTTCGTCGGGGTCGGCGCGTTCGCCATGGCCGAGGTGGCGGGCGACGCGCAGTCGTGGTTGGGTGCCGGCAACCCGCTGGGCCTGCTGGTCGCCGCGGCGGCGGCAGTGCCGTTCGGTGTGCTCATGGCCCTGCCCGCGCTGCGCCTGCAGGGGCTCTACCTCGCGTTGGCGTCGATGGCGTTCGCGGTGATGGCGATCCCGCTGTTCTTCGCCCAGCCCGAGATCTTCGGCGCCGCGGGGCGCAAGCTGGCCACCCCCCGGATCTTCGGCGTCGACTTCGACGACACGCACAACTTCCTCGTCCTCGCGGCGGTGCTGTTCGCGCTGCTCGGGCTTGTTCGTGGTGTGGCTGCGGCGCGGCTCGTTCGGTCGCCGACTCATCGCATTGCGCGACAGCCCGGCGGCGAGCGCGACCGTCGGCGTGAACCTCGTGTGGACGAAGCTGCTCGTGTTCGCGCTGGCGGCGGCGATCGCGGGACTGGGTGGTGGACTGCTGGGCATGTACCGCGGCACCGTCGGCACGCACCGACTTCCCGATGCTGGTCGGGATCCCGATTCTCCTGCTGCTCGTCGTCGGCGGGGTCGGTACGGTGAGCGGCGCGCTCATCGGCGGGGTCAGCACGGTGCTGCTGCTCATCGTCCAGGACGAGGTCACGTTCGTGGTGTTCGGGGTGTCGGTGCTGGTGGCGCTGACCCGCATCGGTCCCGGGCTCGCCGCGGTCGGCGCCAGCCGGAACCCGGAGGGGATCGCGGCGCAGTTCGCGAGGGAACGGCCGCCGCGCCGCCGCACGACCGTCGACGGTGCGGGAGCGCCGACCATGCCGGGCGGGGGAGCGTCTGAAACCGTCAGCCCGTCACGTGCGTCTTCCTCACGTGCGGGATAGCAGGCGCTGCGGAGTCTGCCGGGCGCTCGCCGAGGACCTCGCCCAGGAGACGCCGGTCCGCGTCTGCGGCCACTGGCGCACCGTGCGGTCCGCCGTGAGGATCGACGGGGTGTGGAAGGTGAGCCGCGAGACCGAATGCGCACTGCTCTCGCTCGGCGGCATCACCTGCCCGCCACGCTCAGACGCGTGAGCGCCTCGCGATGTAGAGCACGAGGGCGATGATCGCGAGGACGACGAGGATCAGAATCAGAATTCCCATGTGATCGTCGTACCCCCGTGCCCGACGGTCCGAACCCTCTGTGACCGACGACCGGTTCCGCCGGTACGCTCCGGCGAGACGACCGTCGTTGCGAGGGGGTGCACATGACGGAGGAACGCACCGGTGGACTCGCCGCGTGGGCGCCGCGCGCGGTGCCCGGTCCCGGCATCGAGCTCACGCCCGCGCAGGAGCTCGCGATCGCGCTGCGTCACCTCGACGACGTCGGGTGGTGCGAGAACCTGACCGGCCACATCACCGTGCAACAGGGCGACGCGTTCCTCGTGAACCCGTGGGGACTGTGGTGGGGCGAGGTGCGGGCCACCGACCTCCTCACCATCGACGCCGACGGCAACGTGCTCGACGGTCGGTGGGACGTCACCCCGGCCGTGCACATCCACACCGAGCTGCACCGCCGCCGCGCCGACGCCGCGGTCGTGGTGCACAACCATCCCCCCTACGCGTCGTCGCTCGCCGCGGTCGGCGAGCTGCCCGACCTCGTGCACCAGAACGCGTCGATCCTCGCCGACGAGCTGGTGCTCGTCACCGACTACGACGGCGAGGTCGACAAGCCCACGCTCGGCGCCGAGTTGGCCGAGCAGATCGGCGACGCGTCGGTCGCGTTGCTGGTCAGCCACGGCGCGATCGTCACCGCGCCGACCATCGAGGAAGCCGTCTACAAGTCGGTGCTGTTCGAACGCACGTGCATGCTGCACTGGCTCGTGCGGGCGATGGACCGGAGCCCGATCCCGATCGCGCCGACGCATCAGAAGCAGCTCAAAGCGTCGCTCGTCGAACGCGCCGCGCCGGTCTACTGGCACGGCGTCGTCCGCACGCTCGCGCGCGACGAGCCGGAGGTGTTGGAGTAGTCATGGCCATCCCGCTCGAGGAGTTGCAGGCGAAGCAGGGCTTCACCACCGCCACCGCGGGGGAGGTCACCTGGTTGCCCGAACCGGAACCGGCCGCCCGCCGCTTCACCATGATCTCGGTCGACGACCACATCGTGGAACCACCCGACGCCTTCGAAGGTCGACTCCCGGAGCGCTTCGTCGATCGCGCACCGCGTGTCGTCGAACGAGCCGACGGGAGCGAGGCGTGGGTGTTCGAGGGCCAGGAGCTGCCGAACGTGGGCTTCAACGCGGTGGTCGGCCGGCCGGTCACCGAGTACAGCTTCGAGCCCACCCGCTTCGACGAGATGCGGCGCGGCGCGTGGGACATCCGCGCCCGCATCGCCGACATGGACCTCAACGGTGTGTACGCGTCGGTGTGCTTCCCGTCGTTCCTGCCGGGGTTCGCCGGTCAGCGCCTCCAGCAGCTCACCGACGATCCCGAGCTCGCGCTCGCGCTCGTGCGGGCGTGGAACGACTGGGTGATCGACGACTGGGCGGCGTTCGCCCCCGGGCGCATGATCCCGCTCCAGATCCCGTACCTCCTCGATCCCGAGGTCGGTGCCGAGGAGGTACGGCGGAACGCGACGCGCGGGTTCAAGGCGATGACCTTCTCCGAGGCACCGCACATGCTCGGCCTCCCGTCGCTGCACTCCGGACACTGGGATCCGCTCATGGCCGCGTGTGAGGAGACGGGCACCGTCGTGTGCCTGCACGTCGGGTCGTCGGGCACGTCGCCCGCGACCTCACCCGACGCACCGTCCGACACCATCGGCGTGCTCTTCTTCGGGTACGCGATGTTCGCCGCCGTCGACTGGCTGTACTCCCGCATCCCGGTGCGGTTTCCCGAGCTGCGCCTCTGCTTGTCGGAGGGCGGGATCGGGTGGGTCGCGGGGCTGCTCGACCGGCTCGAACACGTCCGCAAGTACGACGCGATGTACGGCACCTGGAACGACGTCGCCTTGAGCCCGGCCGACACGTTCCGGCGCAACTTCTGGGTGTGCGCGATCGACGACCCCTCGGCGTTCCTGCAGCGCGACGTCATCGGGATCGGGAACATCCTGGTGGAGTCCGACTACCCGCACGCCGATTCCACCTGGCCGGTCACCCAGGAGCGGCTCGCCGCGCAGCTCGCGGGTCTGTCCGAGGACGAGATCCGGCGCGTCACGTGGCAGAACGCGTCGGAGCTCTTCCGTCACCCGGTGCCCGAAGCGGTGCAGCGCGATCCCAATGCCTTCTGAGACGATCGACACGCCCTCGGGGCCGGTGACCGGGACCCGTCGCGACGCGTTCCTGCGCTTCGGTGGGGTGCCGTACGCGCGTGCCGCGCGATGGGGCGCACCCGAGCCGTTCTCCTGGACCGAGCCGCTCGACGCGACCCGTCCCGGCGCGGCGGCGCCGCAGGTCGTGGGCGGGCTCGACCTCGTGCCGGGGATGATCCCGACCGAACAGGCCGAGGCGTGCCTGACCGCCGAGATCTGCAGCCCCGCCCTCGACGGCGCTCGTCCGGTGTTGGTGTGGGTGCCGGGCGGGAGCTACCGGATCGGGGCGGCGTCCCTGCCGTTGTACGACGGAGCCCACCTCGCCGCGCACGACGTCGTCGTGGTCGGTCTCAACTACCGACTGGGTGCGCTCGGGTGGCTCGCCGCCCCCGGGGTGCCGTCGAATCTCGGCCTCCGCGACCTGCGCGCCGCGGTCGAGTGGCTGCGCGCCAACGTGGCCGCGTTCGGCGGTGACCCCGAGCGCATCGTGCTCATGGGCGAGTCGGCCGGATCCGGCTGCGTCGCGCACCTGCTCGCGACCGGTGACGTGCCCGTCGCCGGAGCCATCCTCCAGAGCGGCGCCACCGCGGGCACGCTCGACGCCGCGACCGCGGCGTGGGTCGGTGAGCAGTTCCTCGACGCGGCCGGCGCGGCGTCCGCCGCCGATCTCGCGACCGCGCCGGTCGACGCGCTCCTCGCCGTCCAGGAACGGACGGTGGAGGCCGCGCTGGCGAAGGTCGGCATGATGCCGTTCCACCCCTGGGTCGACGACGACCTCCTCACCGCGCCGGCGCACCGGGCCGCGCTCCCGGCCATCCCCCTGGTGGTGGGCACCACCGCGCACGAGATGGAGCTGTTCCGCGACCAGGTGCCGGTGCTCCCCGACGACATCGCGATCATGTTCCTCGCCGGGAAGGCGGCCAACCTCGGGATCACCGACGAAGCGCGGATGCGCGCCGCGTTCGAGGCGTGCGGCGGCGACCTCGTCGAGGCCGTCGCCGACCTCGAGCTCCACGTGCCCAACGAGATCCTCGCCCGCGCGCACGACGCGCGCGGCAACGACGTGTACCGCTACCGGTTCACCTGGGAGGCGCCGGTGCGACGCGCGTGCCACGCGCTCGACCTGCCGTTCACCTTCGGTGCCCTCGACGTGAGCACGTGGCGGGAGTTTGCGGGGGCCGACGGCGCACGCGCCGCCGACGCCGACGCGCTTTCTGCCCGCATGCAGGAGGCATGGACCAGCTTCGCAGCAACCGGCGTGCCGAGCGACGACACCATCGGCGTGTGGCCCGAGGGCCCCTTGGTGACCCTGGGAACGAACGCGGTGACGGGCGACGACGACGTTGCGCGCCGCGTCGCCCTCTGGCTGGGGGACGCATGACGGGGGCGCTGGCCGGGAAGGTCGCGATCGTCACCGGCGCCAGCCGCGGCATCGGCAAGGGCTGTGCGCTCGAGCTCGGTGCGGCCGGCGCGACCGTGTACGCGACCGTGCGCTCGACCAGCGAGGCCGACCACCCGCTCCCGGGCACCATCGGTGCCACCGCGCAGGAGATCGACGCGCTCGGCGGTACCGGGGTGGCGGTCGCGCTCGACCATCGCGACGATGACGCGGTCGAGACCCTGTTCGCGCGCGTGCTCGACGAGCAGGGTCGCCTCGACGTGCTCGTCAACAACGCGTTCATCGTCACCAACGAGCTGACGTCGGGTCTGCCGTTCTGGGAGGTCCCGATCTCGAACTGGGACGACATGATCGACATCGGCACGCGCTCCGCCTATGTCGCGAGTGTGTTCGCGGCACGTGCGATGACCAAGGCGGGGTCGGGTCTGATCGCCAACATCAGCTCGTCGGGTGCCGAGGAGTACGCGTGGCAGGTCGCCTACGGCGTCGGCAAGTGCGCGCTCGATCGGATCACCGCCGACACCGCGCACGAGCTCGAGCGCTTCGGCGTGTCGGTGGTGTCGCTGTGGCCGGGCTTCGTCCGCACCGAGCGCATCGACATGGGGGCCGCCGCCGGCCTCCTGCCGGAGAGCCTCGACCTCAGCACCTCGGAGTCGTCCCGCTTCACCGGACGCGCGGTGGTCGCGCTCGCCACCGATCCCGACGTCGCCCGCTGGACCGGCCGGGCGGTGTCGTCCCGTGACCTGGCCGACGAGTACGGCTTCACCGACGTCGACGGCCGTCTCCCCGCCGGCCCCCTCCGCCACCGCACCGCGTAGCGTCCTCCCTCCAAGCGGCGTCGTTTCGGCGCGATTCTTCGCCTACTTCGACGCAGGTTGCGTGATGCCGGCGCGTGCGAGGGCGGTGAGCTCGTCGTCGGTGAGGCCGAGCTTCTCGCGGAGGACCTCGTGGGTGTGCTGGCCGACCGTCGGCGCCGGCGCCCGGTACGAATTGTCGAACTGCTCCGACCGGACCCCGGTGCCCGGGTAGCCGACCAGCCCGGCGACGGGGTGCTCCAACCACTGGGTGAAGCCGCGCTCGGCGAGCTGGGGCAGCTCGTCCTGGATCATCTGGTCCCACACCGGCGCGGCCAGCACGCCCGCGGCCAGCAACGCGTCGACGGTGTCGTCGCGGTCGCGCCCGTCGAACCACTTCGCGAGCTCGGCGTCGACGTGGTCCTGCGCGGCCCGCCGGCCGGCGCCGGTGGCCAGGTCGTCGGCGGTCGCCCACCCGGGTTCACCGAGCACACCGATCAATGCGCGCCACATCTCGTCGGAGGTGATCGAGAGCGCGACCCACTGCTCGTGGCCCGCGCACGCGTACACGCCCTGCGGCGTGCCCGGCGCCCCGCGGTTCCCGTCGCGCTCGAGCAGCTTCCCGTACGCCGACCACGTGACGATCGGCTCGGCGGCGACGTTCAGCGCGACCTCGGCCATCGGCATCTCGATGAGCTGACCTTCGCCCGTGCGGTCGCGATGCTCCAGCGCGGCCAGCACCGCGAACGCACCGTGGATCCCCGCGATCGGGTCGATGGTGCTGCGCACCAGCGCCTCCCCGCCGCTCTCTCCGGTCATCCACGCAATGCCCGAGACCTGCTCGGTGGTCTGCGCGAAACCACTGCGGTCGCGCCACGGGCCGTCGAGTCCGAACGCCGGCATGCGGAGCAGGATGACGGCGGGATTGCGTGCGAACAGATCGTGGTACTCGAGCCCGACGTTGCCCAGCACCCGCGGCGTGAAGTTCTCGACGACCACGTCGACGTGCTCCACCAGCCGCAGGACGAGCTCGCGCCCGTCGGGCTTCGCGAAGTCGACGGTGACCGAGCGTTTGGCCGGGTTGGTGCCGTGGAACGTGGGCCCGAACTCCATCCAGTCGGCGTCGGTCGGCGGCTTGACCGTGGCGAAGCGCATGCCGTCGGGCCGCGTGGGCGACTCGACCTTGATCACGTCGGCGCCGAGGGTGGCGAGGTGGTGGGTTGCCGCCGGCCCGGCCCAGAACGCGGTGAGATCGAGCACGGTCACCCCGTCGAGCGGCCGACCCGCACCCGGCGACGGCGACGACGGCGCGGCCGGTGCGGCCGGTGCCGCCGGTGCGGCCGGCGCCGCCACCTGCTGCTCCCGGGATCGGTCCTCGTCGTCGGCGCCCAGTCGTGGCGCGGGCGCGACCGGCCGGACCGGCGACGCCGACATCAGGAAGGGCGAGCGCGGGGCCACGAACCCCTCGGCGCGCTCGACGAACACCTCGCGTTCCACGAAGTGGTCCATCCCGAGCACGTCGCGGCCGTTGCCGACGAGCGCCACCGGCACCCGGAACAGCTCGCCGAGCTCGCAGATCTCCTCGGGGGTGTGTGCCTCCAGCCAGGGCCGCACCACCGACTGCGCCAGCTCGCGGTTGCGGCCGCGGCCACCCATGGAGTTGAGGCGGTCGTCGGCCGAGAGATCCTCACGTCCGATCATGCAGGCGAAGTCGGACCACTGCTGCGGCGTGAAGACGCACAGCCCGATCCACCCGTCCCGGCAGCGCACGACCTGGGGCCAGTCACCGCTGCGCGACATGAACGACACCGACCCGGTGAACTGCCGGTACAGGGCCGGGTAGTTGTTGAGGCAGACAGCCATCACCTCGAGCGCGCTCACCTCGACCGTCGGCGCGACACCCGTGCGGCGCGCGTGGCGTACGGCGGCCAGCGCGCTCATCGCCGCCACCGCGCCCGTGGCCCACTGGCCGTGCGCGATGCCCATCTGCAGCGGCGGCGTGTCGACCGTGCCGCAGCCCGACATCAGGCCGCACCACGCCTGCAACGTGAACTCGGACGCGAGCGTGCCGGCGAGCGGGCCGTCGGCGCCGAACGGCTCGATGGTCACCACGCTCGCGCCGGTCCGCTGCGTTCCTCGGCCGCCGTGATCGTCGATGACGACCTCGGCCCACCCGGATGGTTCGCGGGTAACGCTCGCCTTGCCACCGTTGAGGAACGCGAACAGCGCACCGGTGCCGTCGACCGGATCGTCGGGCGTCGCTGCCGACCAGTGCCGCAGCCGGTCGCCGTCCGGCGACGACTCGACCTTCACCACGTCGGCGCCCATGTCGCGCAGCAACTTGCCCGCGTACGCCCCCGCGATCCCCTCCGACAACTCGAGCACACGCAGCCCGTCGAGCGCGGGCAGTCGGTCGTTCACGACTCGTACCGCGCCGCGAGCGCCTGCAGGGTGTCGTGGAACTCGTTCATGGTCTCCTCGATGATCTGCGCCACCGGTTTCACCGTGTCGATGCGCCCGGCCACCTGACCGCCGAACGCGAACGCGGCGTCGAGATCACCGCCGAAGTAGAGGGAGAACAGGCCATCGAGCGACGCCATCGGCACCTGCTCGTTGCTCTCCTCGCGCGCTTCGCTGTAGGGCGTCGCCAGCACCCGGAAGCTGGGCTTGTGGAAGCGGTTCAGGAACACGGTGCCGGTCTCGGCCGACTCGACCACCAGTTGCTTGTAGTTGTCGTGCACGGGCGACTCCGCCGCCGAGACCATGCGGGTGCCCATCTGCACCCCTTCCGCGCCCAGTGCGAACGCGGCCGCCATCGTGCGTCCGTCGCAGATCCCGCCGGCGGCGATCACGGGGACGTCGACGCTCGAGCACACGAGCGGCACCAGCACCATCGACGCCACGTCGCGCGTGCTCTTGAAGCCGCCACCCTCGCCGCCTTCGGCCACGATGCCGTCGACCCCGGCCGCGATCGCCTTCATGGCCGAGTGCAGGTTGGGCACGACGTGGAACACCGTGATGCCGGCGTCGTGCAGCGCGTCGGTGTAGCGACCCGGATCCCCGGCCGACGTCGTCGCGAACCGCACACCCTGGTCGTGCACGAAGTCGACGATGTGCGGGTCGCGCACGAACGCCTGCGCGATGTTCACGCCGAACGGCTTGTCGGTGAGATCGCGCATCTTGGCGATCTCCTCGCGCACCTCGTCGAGCCGTCCCGACGACGTCTCGATGATCCCGAGCGCACCCGCGTTCGACACCGCCGACGCGAGCTGGGCGCGGGCGATGTAGCCCATGGGCGCCTGGATGATGGGGTGCTCGACGCCCAGCAACTGGGTGACTCGGTTCAGCATCCGGCCCACGCTACCGAGGTCGCCCGAGCCCGCGACGAGGTGAGCCAGGTAGGTTTGGCCCATGGATCTGCTCACGGATCTGCAGGTGGTCGACTGCTCGTCGGGGATTCCCGGCGGGTACTGCGCCAAGCTGCTCGGCGACGCCGGCGCCGACGTGATCAAGGTGGAGTCGCCCGAGGGCGATCCCCTCCGGCGTTGGACCAACCAGGGGTACTGGTCGGGCGCGCCCGACGGCGAAGACGGCGCGCTGTTCCAGTTCCTCCACTTCGGTCATCGCTCCATCATCAAGGCAGAGCTCGACCACGAGCTCGCCGCGTTGCTCGCGGGCGCCGACATCCTGATCACCGACGCGCAGGGCCTCGCCGCCGACCCCGTCGCACTGCACGAGCGGTTCCCGCAGTTGGTGGTCGTGGCCATCACGCCGTACGGCCTGCACGGTCCCTACGCCGACCGGCCCGCCACCGAGCTCACGCTCCAGGCCGAGAGCGGTGCGCTGGCGGTGCGCGGCCACCCGAGCCGGGAGCCGGTGCAGGCGGGCGGGCGCACGATGGAATGGGTGAGCGGCCTCTACGCCGCGGTCGCCGCACTGGCGGCGAGCCGGGTCGTCCGTCGCGGGGGGCCCGGCGATTTGGTCGACCTCTCGATCGCCGAGGTGGCGAACACCACCGGCACGACCGCCGCCGACCTCATGGACTCGCTGCGCGGCCGCCCGAACGCGGGGCCGGGCCGCAGCTTCGAGACGCCGTCGATCGAGCCGACGTCCGACGGCTACGTCGGGTTCAACACGAACACGCGCACGCAGTTCGACAGCTTCCTGTTGATGATCGAGCGTCCCGACCTCATCGATGACGGCTACTGGGCGTCGATCGCCCACCGGGTCCAGAACTGGGAGCAGTGGAACGGCATCATCCACGAGTGGACGACGAAGCACACCACCGCGGAGGTCGTGGCGCTGGCGGCCGAGCTGCGGATCCCGGTGGCGCCGGTGTCGGACGCCCCCGCGGTCGTGGAGTTCGAGCAGGCCGCGGCGCGCGGCTCGCTGGTCGACGACCCCACCGGCACGTTCCGCGTCCCCCGGCGCTCGTGGAAGATCGACGGCGAGGTCGCGCCGCCGCCCCGCCCCGCGCCGCGGCTCGGTGAGCACACCGGTCGCGTCGAGCCGCGTCCGGCCAAGTCCTCGGCCACCCAGCCGGCCGAGCTGCCGCTCGCCGGGGTCAAGGTGCTCGACCTCACTGCGTGGTGGGCCGGGCCGTCCGCGTCCGCGATGCTCGCCGCGCTCGGTGCCGACGTCGTGCACGTGGAGTCCGTCACCCGCGCCGACGGCATGCGCTACACGAGCGGGGTCAGCGTCGATCGCGACCACTGGTGGGAGTACAGCGCGCTGTTCCACACCTCGAACACGAACAAGCGCGACCTCACCCTCGATCTCGCGCGACCCGAGGGCCGCGATCTCGCCCTCCGCATGATCGAGCAGTGCGATCTCGTCGTCGAGAACTACACGCCCCGGGTGATCGACCAGTTCGACCTCGGGTGGAACGTCGTGCACGCGACCAACCCGCGCGCGGTGATGGTGCGCATGCCGGCCTTCGGGCTCGACGGCCCGTGGCGCGACCGGCCCGGCTTCGCGCAGACCATGGAGCAGGTCACGGGACTGGCGTGGCTCACCGGTCACGTCGACGACCAGCCGCGCATCCAGCGGGGTCCGTGCGATCCGAACGGCGGGATGCATGCCGTCGTCGGCGCGCTGGTGGCGCTGGAGGTGCGCGATCGCACCGGCGTCGGCTCGTTGGTCGAGTCGACCATGTTCGAGGCTGCGCTGAACATCTCGGCCGAGCTGATCGTCGAATGGACGCGGTACGGCAACGCGTTGTCGCGCGAGGGGAGCCGCAGCCCGTGGGCGGCGCCACAAGGCGTGTACGCGACCGACGCTCCAGAGCGGTGGCTGGTGGTCTCGGTCGCCACCGACGAGCAGTGGGCGGCGATGGTCGATGCCCTGGGGAGCCCCGACTGGGCCACGGATCCCGCACTGCGCACCCACGCCGGCCGCCGCGCCGCACACGATCTCCTCGACGAGAAGCTGGCCGCGTGGGCGGCCGATGCCGATCTCGACAAGGCGGTCGACCTGCTCGTCAACGCGGGGGTGCCCGCCGCGCCCGCGTTCGACGCCCGCCACACCTCGGAGCACCCGCAGTTCGTCGCGCGCGGCTACTACGAGTGGCCCGAGCATCCCGTGATCGGCGTGCAGGGGCACCCGTCGCTGCCGTTCCGCTTCGCCCACGTCGACCACTGGCTCCGGACCCCGGCGCCCACGCTCGGCCAGCACAACCACGAGATTCTCGCCGGGCTCGGCCTCTCCGAGGACGAGATCGCCGAGCTCGAGGCCACCGACGTCATCGGCACCCGACCCCTCGGACTCTGAGAGAGAGCCATGAGCACCGATCTCTTCGACCGCGTCGCCGTCATCGACGTCGACACGCACCTCACCGAACCACCCGACGTGTGGACCGCCCGCGTCCCCGCGTCGATCCGCGAGCAGGTGCCGCACGTCGAGCGCATCGACGGCAACGACGTGTGGATGGCGGCCGGCGAACGGCTGGGTCACCCGGGCTACTACTCCATGGCCGGCTGGGACGGCGTCATGCCGGTGTCGATCCCGAAGACGTTCGACGAGATCCCCGAAGCCATGTACGACGCCGGTGCGCGTCTGGAGTTCCTCGACGAGCAGGGCATCCGCGCCCAGGTGCTCTATCCGAACGTGGGTGGGTTCGGGAACGGCTACTTCCTGCGGCTCGGCGACCGCGAGCTGGTCGCGCAGTGCGTCCGCGCCTACAACGACTTCCTCCACGACTGGTGCAGTGCCGATCCCGACCGTCTGCTCGCGGTCACCGCGCTGCCGTTCTGGGACGTCGACCTCGCCATCGCCGAGCTGCACCGGGGCATCGAGCTCGGCCACCGGGCGGTGAACTTCTGCAACCAGCCGCAGGACTACGGCCAGCCGCCGCTCGCGCACCAGCACTGGGACCCGGTGTGGGCGGCGGCGCAGGAAGCCGGCGTGTCGGTGAGCTTCCACGTGGGCGGTGGCTCGATGGGCACGCAGTTCGGCGACGACGCCGAGATGGGGTGGATGACGAACTTCGCCAAGGTGTCGTCGTTCATCTTCCTCGACAACCTGCGCAGCATCGGCGACCTGATCTTCGGCGGGGTGTGCCACCGCTTCCCGGATCTGAAGCTGGTGTCGGTGGAGTCGGGCGTCGGCTGGATCCCAGCCGCGCTCGAGACCTTCGACTGGCAGTGGCGCAACGGAGGCGTGCGCGACGAGCACCCCGAGTACGACCTGCTGCCGAGCGAGTACTTCCGACGACAGATCTACGGATGCTTCTGGTTCGAGCAGCAGGTCGCGCTCGACGCCATCGCGCAGTACCCCGACAACATCCTGTTCGAGAGCGACTACCCGCACCCGACGTGTCAGCACCCCGGTCCGCGCACGCCCGGTCAGCGCCCGCGCGACTACGCGCAGGGACTCCTGTCGTCGCTGCCCGACGACGTCGTGGCCAAGGTGCTGCACGACAACGCCGCGTCGGTCTACAAGCTCCCGTGAGCGGAGTGGCAGCGAGCCGGGTGTCCCGGCGAGCAACGGAGCGGGGCCTGAGCGGCCCGGCGCGCAGCGCCGAGAGCAGACAGGCGTGAGCGCGCCGCAGCCCGAGGCACCCGAGCTCGGGAGCTCGCACCTGGTCGCGCACGTCACCGACCGCGTGCTGCACGTGCGCGTCGACCGCGTCGAGAAGCGCAACGCGTTCACCCAGGACATGTACCGCGGGCTGAAGCGGGCGGCGATCTGGGCCGACCGCCAGCCCGAGCTCGATGCGGTGTGCCTCACCGGCACCGGAGACTGGTTCGGCGTCGGCGGCGACCTCGCCGGCCAGGCCGAGGACCCCGACGGCCTGGCCTCGGAATGGGACGGCACCGACCACTTCCCGTTCCGTCACATCGAGCGCTGCCGCAAGCTCTGGGTGGCGAAGATCAACGGCGCCTGCATCGCCGGCGGGCTCGACCTCGCGATGCACTGCGACGTGACCGTCGCGTCCGACCGGGCCCGCTTCCGTGTGCCCGAGCTGCTGCGCGGTCTGCCCGATCCGCACATGTCGGCGCGCCTGGTCGACGTCGTCGGCCTCGCCCGCGCCCGGTTCCTCTTCTTCACCGCCGCCGAGATCGACGCCCACGCCGCGGGCGCGATGGGCCTGGTGGGCGACGTGGTCCCCCACGACGAGCTCGACGCCCGCACCGAATGGATCCTGGAGCAGATCCGCAGCACCGGCCCGCTGGCGCGTGCGACGATCAAGCGCGACCTGAACGCCCAGCTCCGGCCGGGCGACGTCTCCCTGTTCATGGTCCCGGGGCTGTCCGCCGAGATCACCGAGGGCATGGGTGCCTTCGTCGAGAAACGAGCTGCCGTATGGCCACGACCATGAGTCCGACGATCACCCCGGTGACCGGCGCGATCGGCGCCGTGATCGACGGTGTCGACCTCACGCGTCCGCTCGACGACGCCACGGCGGCGGCGGTGCGCGACGCGCTCCACGAGCACTCGGTGCTGTTCTTCCACGACCAGAACCTGAGCGAGGACGAGCAGATCGTGTTCGCGTCGACCTTCGGCACGGTCGGGACGTACCCGCTCACGAAGATGCTCGGCGGCACGATGCTCACGTCGACCATCGAGGACACTGCCGACAGCCCGCCCGACGCCGATGGCTGGCACACCGACGTCACCTGGGTGGCCGAGCCCCCCGCCTACGCGGTGCTGAACGCCAAGGTCATCCCCGCACGCGGGGGCGACACGATGTGGTCGAGCCTGTTCGCCGCCTACGACGCGTTGTCGCCGGTGATGCAGCGTCTGTGCGAGCAGCTGACCGTGCGGCACCACTCGGGCGCCGATTTCCACGAACGTGTGGCGCGCACCGCGGGCGCCGACGTCGCCGACCGCATCGCCCGCGAGTTCCCTCCGGTCGAGCACCCGTTGGTGCGCACGCACCCGGTCACCGGTCGGCGCGCGCTCTTCGTCTCGGGCCGGTTCATGGACCAGATCGTCGGCATGCACCGGAGCGAGAGCGACGCGCTGCTCGGTTACCTCAGCCGCCACATCGAGGACCCCAACTTCTGTGTGCGCTGGCACTGGACCGAAGGCGACGTCGCGGTCTGGGACGAAGCCGGCACCAACCACCGCGCGCTGTCCGACCACTACCCGGCACACCGCGTCATGCGGCGGTGCACCGTCGACGGCGGACGCCCCTCCTTCGATGACCGAGATGAAGCGGATCCGTTGCGCGGAGCGCGGGACGGCGTTGCGGAATCGACCCGTGCAATTGGCCAGAAAGGGCAGCACTGATGGACCACAAGGTGATCGGCACGACGATGCCGGTGCTCGAGATGCAGCTCGCCGCCGGCGAGTCGATCGTCGCCCAGGGGGGCGAGCTGTCGTGGATGACCGGGCCCATCGAGCTGGAGACCGCGGCGTCGGGCAAGGCCGGCGCCAAGGGCATGTTCGGTGCGGTAAAGCGCGCCGTCGCCGGCGGCAGCCTGTTCATGACCGAGTACACCGCCAAGGGCGGATCGGGCATGGTGGCGTTCGCGACCAAGGTGCCGGGCCAGATCCTGCCCATCGAGGTGTCGGAAAGCCAGAGCTACATGGTCCACCGCGGCGGGTACCTGTGCGGCCTGCCGGGCGTGAGCCTCGAGATCGGCTTCCAGCAGAAGTTCAGCGCCGGCCTCTTCGGTGGCGCCGGGTTCATCCTGCAGAAGGTGTCGGGCGACGGTCCCGCGTGGATCGAGCTCGACGGCGAGGTCGTCACCTACGACCTGGCCGCGGGCGAGAGCATCATGGTGCACCCCGGGCACGTCGGGATGTTCGAAGCCGGCATGGCGTTCGAGCTCGAGCGCATCAAGGGGATCAAGAACATCCTCTTCGGCGCCGACGCGCTCTTCCTCGCCAAGCTCACCGGCCCGGGCAAGGTGTGGCTCCAGACCCTGCCGCTCCCGAACCTCGCCGCCGCGCTCGGCGCCATACCTCCCGACTTCCAACGGCGACGGCAACTCGGGCAAGGGCTTCTCGTTCGACCTCGGCGGCGACGACTGACCCTGTCGATAGGCTCCCCGCCGTGATCCTGTCTGACGTCACCATCCGGGAGGAGCTCGCGGCCGGTCGCATCGTGATCGACCCGCTGGGCGACCAGGCCGTCCAGCCGTCGTCGGTCGACCTCCACGTCGACCGCTACTTCCGCGTGTTCCGCAACGACACCACGCCCTACATCGACCCCAAGCAGCACCAGGAGGACCTCACCGAGCTGGTCGAGGTCGACGACGACGGTGCGTTCATCCTCCACCCCGGCGAGTTCGTCCTCGGCTCCACCCTCGAACGGGTCGCGCTGCCCGACGACCTGGTCGCGAGGCTCGAGGGGAAATCGAGCCTCGGCCGACTCGGACTCCTGATCCACTCGAGCCTGCCGGCCAGCGAGACGGTGATGGTGCTCGACGACGGCGAGCTCCGACCCCGACCGATCGGCGAGGTCGTCCGCAAGCAGCAGCGGGGGTACGTGGTCGGCTTCGATCCCGACACCTTCGAGGTCGGGTACCACGAGATCACGGGTTGGTACGAGGGTCCGGCCGACAAGATCTTCGAGATCGAGCTTGCATCCGGTCGGACGGTGCGCGTCACCGCCGGGCACAACCTCTTCACCCTCGACCGCGCGGGTCGGTTGCAGAAGGTGCGCACCGCACAGCTCGGACCGGGCACGCGTGTCGCGGTGCCGCGTCGCATCCCCGATCCGGGGTTCGCGCGCACCACCGTCCGTTTGCTCGATGTCATCCCGGAGTCGGAGTACGCGTCCCTGGTCTGCACCGGTCCGACCATTCGCGGCGTGTTCACCGACGGCGGCGACGTCATCGCGCAGCTGCTGCGCGATCACGGCTACCGCCATGCCGATCACTACGAGGCGCGCGATCAGCTCCCGCTCCACCTGGCCGCGCTCGTCGACGGTCTCCTCGACGACCTCGGCCCTGACGACCGGATCGTCACCAAGGGCGGGCGCTCCGGGCTACCCCCGACGTTGCTCGCCGACCGCGAGTTCGCGTGGCTGCTCGGCATCTACGCGGCCGAGGGGTACCGGCGCCGTCAGCAGTTCGTGGTGTCCAACACCGACCAGTCGATCCTCGATCGCGTCGAGGCCGTCCTGCACCGCCTGCGGCTGCCCACGTACCGCGCGTCCGGCGCGATCACGTGCACCTCGACGTTCGCGTCGAGCGTTCTCGAGTGGATCGGCGCGGGGGGCAAGGCCGCCGAGAAGCGCATCCCGCCCATGGTCTTCGCGTGGCCCGAGGAGCTGCTCGAGGCGTTCCTCGAGGGACTGGTCGACGGCGACGGCAGCATCGATGACACCCGGACGTCGGTCTGGACGACCTCGGAGGGCCTGGTTGCCGACCTGCTGGTGCTCTTCGCCCGCCTCGGGCGTCGCGCCGGCACCTGCTGGCGCGACCGCGGCCATGCCCCGATCTGCCAGGTCTACGCACCGACGCGCGAGCACGAGCTGCTGATGAGCGTGCCGCTCCCGGACGAGCTCCTCGTCGCCGCGCGGGCACGGACGGGCATGAGTCAGCTCGCCGCCAGTCGCGCCGCCGGCTACAGGTACGCGACCGATCTCAACAACATCGAACGACGAAGCGGGCGCGACGCGGTGCCGATCCCGACCCTGCGCCGTCTGCGCGACGCGTATGCTCCCGCCGCCTCCGGGACCGAGGAGCAACGTCTCCTCGACCGTCTGGTCGACGGCGACCTGATGTGGGACGAAGTCGTCGCGGTGCGTGACACGGGGGCCGCGGAGACGATCTTCGACATCGAGGTACGCCCGGGCGGTCGGCACATCGAGAACTTCCTGGCCGGGTCCGGTGGGGTGTTCGTGTCCAACACCGCGGGCTTCGTCGACGCGGGATGGGACGGGCACCTCACGCTCGAGCTGTCGAACGTCGCCAACCTGCCGATCGCGTTGTACCCGGGGATGAAGATCGGCCAGATCTCCTTCCTCCGCATGACCACGGCCGCCGAGCACCCGTACGGCAGCGACACCACCGGTTCCAAGTACCAGGGCCAACGGGGCCCGACGCCGTCGCGCTACTACCTGAACTTCCGCGACGCCGACTGACCGGCACGGAGTCCGTCCGGCTGGCGGACGCCGGAGCCTCGGTCAGCGCAGCAGCTCGAGGATGGTCGGCGGCGACTCGTCGGCCTGCTCTTGTTCGGCCTTCTGTTGGCGGGCATTTCCGGACTGGGTGGCTCCCGGGCCCGCACCCACTCCTAGGCTCCCGGCCGTGGAGACGGCTGCACCGGCACTTTCCCCCGGTCTCGTCCGTTGTTCCTGGGCCGGGAGCGAGCCGGTCATGGTCGCCTACCACGACGACGAGTGGGGGGTGCCGACGCACGACGACGCCGCGCTGTTCGAGCTCCTCACGTTGGAGGGCGCGCAGGCAGGGCTGAGCTGGCGCACCATCCTGATGAAGCGCGACGGCTACCGCGCTGCGTTCGCGGCGTTCGACGTCGACACCGTGGCGCGCTTCGCCGAGAGCGACGTCGACCGCCTCGTCGAGGACGCGGCGATCGTGCGCCACCGGGGCAAGATCGCATCGACCATCGCCAACGCCCGCGCCATCCAGGCGGTGCAGGCCGAGCACGGCAGCTTCGACGCCTTCGTGTGGTCGTTCGTCGACGGCACGCCGATCGTGGGCGAGTGGGACGACCACGACGCGCTCCCCGCCGTCACCGACGAGGCGACCGCGCTCAGCAAGGCCCTCAAGCGTCTCGGGTTCCGCTTCGTGGGGCCCACCACGATGTACGCGTTCATGCAGGCCGCCGGGCTCGTCGATGACCACGTCGTCGGGTGCTTCCGGCATGCAGTCGGATCGCGCGTGTGACCGACGCGTCCGTCGAATGGCGCGTCCGGCGTCGGCAGCGGCGCGGGACGACGCTGCTCGTGGTGACCATCGTCGCGCTCACCGTCGCCGAGAACGATGCCGAGCGACGGCTCGCCCGCCTCCGGAGCCGGAGCCGCGGTGCGACGGCCGCGCTGGTGGCGCTGCTCACGGCGTGCCAGGGCCAGGTGGAGGCCAGCAACCACGCGGTCGACGTCGCCAACCTGGCCGTCGACCGGTACAACAGCGCACAGGCCGATCTCGTCGGCGCCTTCCAGGGGGCGGGCGACGCCGCCATCACCGACGTGGAGCAGCGCACCGCGGCGGTGCACACCGCGCTCGCGACCGCGCAGCAGGAGCTGGCCGATCTGGTGACGGCCGGTGGCTGAGCCGCGTCGGCTCCGCCGGCGTGCGCTCGCGTGCGGGATTGCCGTGGTGCTCGCCCTCGGAGCGGCGGCGTTCCTGGTGCAGAGCTTGCGCGAGCGCGACGACGCGCGCCAAGAGCTCGCTCGTGCACGAGTCGAGCTGCAGCACGCGCGCAGCAGGACCTCTGCCGAGGCGCGCGACCTCACCGTCGCGCAGGACGCCGTGCAGGGGTTGCACGCGCAGCTCTCCGACATCACCGACGACGCATCGACGATCGGTTCCCTCGACGATCAGGACCTCGACGCGGTGCGTGCCGCGGTCCAGGCCGGCCTCGCTGGTGATCTGGGGGCGTACAACGCGGCGGTCGACCGACGCGCCGCGTCCGATCCCGCGCACGACGAAGCGCTGGAGCGCCTGCGCCAGCACGTGAACTCGGTGCTCCCCGTGCTCGATCCGCTCAGTTGAAGAGTCCGGTCACGCTGGTCGGCTCGACCTTCCTCTCGTTGCGGAGCCGGTCGATCAAAGTGGGCAGCCCGTCGGGCGTGAACTCGGTGAAGTGGATGAGGATGATCTCGCCGTTCGACGCGTTCGCGAGCGACTTGTTGATGAACGCGGTGTTGCCCTTCACGCCGTTGGCGTCGGACGTCCACATGGTCATCGAGTGGCCGAACGAGCCGACGACGTTCATGATGCGCGGATCCCCACCGGTGACGAAGCCCCGGCGCCGCCCGGTGGTCGCATCAGCCGCATTGTGTACGGCACCGGACCGAGGCACTGGGCCAGGAGCTCCGCGGTGTGCTGCAGCTCGTAGCGGATCTGGTCGTCGGTCAGGCGGGTGAGGTTGGCGTGCGTGTAGGTGTGGTTGCCGATGTCGTGACCCTCGGCGACCGCCCGCTGCCACGTCGCCTGGCGCCCGAGTCGGTGGCAGTGGTGCCGGCGAGGCCGGCGCGAACCAGGAACTGTCGACGGGAGAGCTGCTGCACGGTCAGAGGCCGGGACGGAACTCCGCGGAGAGTGGTGCGGGGGCGCGCTCGCCGGCCTCGATGGCCTCGAGCAGCATCTCGGCGAGGTCCTGGACCTTGACGTCCTCGTCGCGGCCCTTCTCCTTCACCCCGTCGTCCATCATCACGTAGCAGAACGGGCAGGCGACGGCGATGCGTTCGGCGCCGGTGGCGAGTGCCTCTTCGGTGCGCTCGATGTTCACCTTCTTGCCGATCTTCTCCTCCATCCACATGCGCGCGCCGCCGGCACCGCAGCACATGCCCTTGGTGCCGTTGCGCGGCATCTCGACGACCTCGATGCCGCCGAGCTGTCCGATCACGTTGCGCGGCGCGAGGTACACGTCGTTGTGGCGTCCGAGGTAGCAGCTGTCGTGGTAGGTGACCCGCTCGTCGAGTGTGGCGCCCGCGAGCGACAGGCGACCATCGTCGACGAGCTGGCTGAGCAGCTGCGAGTGGTGCACCACCTCGTAGTTGCCGCCGAGCTGCGGGTACTCATTCTTCAGCGTGTTGAAGCAGTGGGGGCACTGCGTGATGATCTTCTGCACGCCGAGGCCGTCGAGCGACTCGATGTTCTGCATCGCCAGCATCTGGAAGATGTACTCGTTGCCCGACCGTCGCGCCGGGTCGCCGGTGCAGAGCTCGCTCGGGCCCAGGATCGCGAAGTCGAGCCCGGCGCGCTGGAGGAGCTTGGCGACGGCGCGGCTCGTCTTCTTGTTGCGGTCGTCGAACGAGCCCGCGCACCCGATCCAGTAGAGGTACTCGTGGCCGAGCGGCCCCGAACCGGCCTCGACGATGTCGACCCCGTCGAGCGCGTCGGCCCAGTCGCCGCGCTCACCCTGGTTCATGCCGTACACGTTCGACGAGTTCTCCATCGACCGGTACGTGTTGCCGAGCTCGACGGGGAAGTCGCTCTCCATCAGGGAGAGGTACCGGCGCATGTCGAGGATCTTGTCGAGGATCTCGATGTTGACGGGGCAGATCTCGTCGCACGCCTTGCACGACGTGCACGCCCACAGCTCCTCGGACGTGACCCGCTCGAACACCGAGTCGGCGGTGACCGTGATGCCGCGCGCGGTGCTGACCGGAGGCGACACGACCGGGTCGCCGGTCGCGGCCATCACCTCGCCGACCTTCAGCACGATCTCACGCGGGTCGAGCGGCTTGCCGGTGGCGTGGGCCGGGCACACCGAGGTGCAGCGACCGCAGACGGTGCAGGCGTCGGTGTCGAACAGCTGCTTCCAGGTGAAGTCCTCGACCGTTGCCGCGCCGAAGGTCTCGAGGTCGGTCTCCATCAGGTTCGGCATGGGCTTCATCGCGCCCTTGGGCCGGTCCTTGTCCTTCAGGTACATGTTCATCGGCGACGTGATCATGTGCCGCAACTTGGTGGTCGGCAGGATGATCAGGAACGCGACGAACGCGGCGAAGTGGATGCCCCAGAGCCACTGGTGCGCGGTGTCGAGGTCGGTCACCGTCCAGCCGTCGAACAACGACGACAGCGGGTAGCCGACGAACGACCACTTCTCGAAGGCGGGGCGCCCGAGCTCCGCGATGCGCAGACCCTCGGTGAGGAAGCCGGTGAGCGCGATCACCAGGAAGGTGAGCAGGATCACCGCGTCCTCGGGCTTGGTCTTGATGCGGATGCGGTAGGGCCGCTCCACGTAGCGCCGCGCCAACGCCCACAGGATGCCGACGGTGAAGACGACGCCCGCCAGGTCGGCGGCGAAGGCGTAGCCCTGGTAGACGCCGCCGTGGAGGAACTTGAGGTTGTCGGGGAGCTGGTGGTCGAGCTCGAGGACGACGGTCGCGATGAACAGCCAGAGGAACCCGAAGTAGATGCACGAGTGCATGAGGCCGGCGGCGGGGTCGCGCAGCAGGGTCTGCATCCACACGCCGGCGCGGAAGTCGCGCATGCGGCGGTGGAGGTTGCCCTTGGTGGTGCGGCGGTCGTCGGGCGCCCCCCGCTCGTAATTGCGCACCCGCTGGCTCACCAGCCACGCGCACACGAACAGCATGACCGCGGCGGTTGCGTAGAAGGCCCAGTACATCGCGTCGGGCACGCCACCGAACGGCTCGCGGGTGATCGTCGAGTCGTCGGCCCACTCGGTGATGCGGGGGGCGATGCCCGAGGCGATCGTGCCGAGCGCGACCAGCACGCCGACGACGAGGACGAGCTGGTGCGGCTTCGGCAGCTTCAGTCGCTTCACGAGCGAGAAGTTACTTCGGCCCACGCCCCCACACCGTTCTGGCGTCACTCGACCGTGGATGGTCGGGGGGGAGTGACGCCAAAAAACTCAGGGAGTGCGAGCGTCGGCCTCGCGGAGACGACGGGCGAGGCCCGCCAGCAGCTTCTTGGAGAAGCCGGGGTGCTCGAGCAATCCGTCGAACGCGCGCTGGCCGAGCTTGGCCAGCTCCAGCTCGGAGTCGGCGATGACGCTGGCGTTGCGGGGGGCGCGGTCGAGGAGGGCGAGGTCGCCGAAGAAGCTGCCCGCCTTGAGCGACGCCACCTCCTTGCCGTGGCGCTCGACCCGGGCCCGCCCATCGAGGATCACGAAGAACTCGGTGCCGGCGGCGCCCTCGGTGACGACCACGCTGCCGGCGGGCACGGTCACGTGCTCCGCCGACTTCGCCACCATCTGCAGCTCCTTCTTGGAGCACGCGGAGAAGAGGGGGACGGTGACGAGGGTGTCGACGAAGGGATCCTTTCGCGCCATTCCAGGAATCTATCCCTGACGGTCAAGTTCCGGGAATGCAGGACCGAAACCCAAAGTTGATACTCAGACACTCAAGCTTCTAGCATTCACTGCGTACAACCCCCCTCCAGGAGGCACTGCTCATGTCCAAGGCCGTCGGTATCGACCTCGGCACCACCAACTCCGTCGTCGCGGTCCTCGAGGCCGGCGAGCCCGTCGTGGCCCCCAACTCCGAGGGTTCCCGCACCACTCCGTCGGTGGTCGCGTTCTCGAAGACCGGTGAGGTCCTCGTCGGCGAGGTCGCCAAGCGCCAGGCCATCACCAACCCCGATCGCACCATCCGGTCGGTGAAGCGCCACATGGGCACCAACTGGTCGATCGACATCGACGGCAAGGCCTACAACTCGCAGGAGATCTCCGCCCGCATCCTGCAGAAGCTCAAGCGCGACGCCGAGGCGTACCTGGGCGACACCGTCACCCAGGCCGTCATCACCGTGCCCGCGTACTTCGGCGACGCCGAGCGCCAGGCCACCAAGGAGGCGGGCGAGATCGCCGGCCTCGAGGTGCTGCGCATCATCAACGAGCCCACCGCGGCCGCGTTGGCGTACGGGCTCGACAAGGACAACGACCAGACCATCCTCGTGTTCGACCTCGGCGGTGGCACGTTCGACGTGTCGATCCTCGACCTCGGCGAGGGCGTGTTCGAGGTGAAGTCGACCGCCGGCAACACGCACCTCGGTGGTGACGACTGGGACCAGCGGGTCATGGACTGGCTGGTGTCCGAGTTCAAGAACGCGCACGGCGTCGACCTCGCGGCCGACAAGATGGCCGTCCAGCGCCTGAAGGAAGCCGCCGAGAAGGCGAAGATCGAGCTGTCGTCGCTGCAGGAGACCACGGTCAACCTGCCGTTCATCACCGCCACCAGCGATGGTCCGCTCCACCTCGACCTCTCGCTCACCCGCGCCAAGTTCCAGGAGCTCACCGCCGAACTCCTCGAGTCCTGCCGCGGCCCGTTCGAGCAGGCGATCCGCGACGCCGGTCTCACCAAGGACGAGATCGACCGCGTGATCCTGGTCGGCGGTTCCACCCGCATGCCCGCGGTCGCCGACCTCGTGAAGGAGATCGCCGGCAAGGACGCCGACAAGGGCGTCAACCCCGACGAAGCCGTCGCCGTGGGCGCCTCGCTGCAGGCCGGCGTGCTCAAGGGCGATGTGAAGGACATCCTCCTCCTCGACGTCACCCCGCTGTCGCTCGGCATCGAGACCAAGGGTCAGATCATGACCAAGCTCATCGACCGGAACACCACGATCCCGACCAAGCGCTCCGAGGTGTTCACCACCGCCGACGACAACCAGCCGAGCGTCGAGATCAAGGTGCTCCAGGGCGAGAGCGACATGGCGTACCGCAACAAGCTGCTCGGCACGTTCCAGCTCGTCGGCATCCCGCCGGCACCGCGTGGCGTGCCGCAGGTCGAGGTCACCTTCGACATCGACGCCAACGGCATCGTGCACGTGTCGGCCAAGGACCTCGGGACCGGCCAGGAACAGAAGATGACCATCACCGGTGGCACCGCGCTCGGCAAGGACGAGATCGAGCGGATGATGAAGGAAGCCGAGGCCCACGCCGAGGAGGACCGCGTCCGCCGCGAGGAGGCCGAGGTCCGCAACAACGCCGACTCGCTCGTCTTCCAGACCGAGAAGCTCCTCAAGGACCAGGCCGACAAGGTCCAGCCCGACGACCAGGAGAAGATGGAGACCGCGCTCAAGGCGTTGAAGGACGCCCTGGCCGGTACCGACATCGAGACGGTCAAGCGCGAGCACGAGAACCTGGTGAACGTGAGCCAGGAGTTCGCGCAGCGGCTCTACGCCCAGGCGCAGCAGGCCCAGAACGCGGACGCCGGCGGTGCACCGGGCGGCGCCGGGGCCACCGCGGCCGACGACGACGAGGTCGCCGACGCCGAGATCGTCGACGAGCCCGGCGAACAGTCCGCGTGAGCGTGAACGACGGGTTCGAGGAGTTCGAGGACGAGCTGACGGCGGCGGAGGCCGGAGTCGCAGAGGCTGAAGCCGCCGTCGAAGCCGACCTGTCGCAGCTGGAAGGCGAGCGCAACGAGCTCGTCGACACGCTGCGGCGGGTCCAGGCCGACTTCGAGAACTACCGGAAGCGCGTGTTGCGCGAGCAGACCACGCTGGTCGATCGCGCCACCGACCGCCTGGTCGAGGACCTCCTCCCGGTGCTCGACTCGTTCGACGGCGCGCTCGGCAGCCTGGCCGGCTCCGACTCGCCCGAGGCCGACAAGGTGCGTGACGGCGTGATCGGGATCCGCTCGCAGTTCGCGTCGGTGCTGGAGAAGGCCGGCCTCGAACGCATCGAGGCCGACGGCGCGCGGTTCGACCCCAACGAGCACGAGGCCGTCCTCCAGGACTCCGGCGCCGGTGAGCCGCGCGTGGCGGAGACCATGCGCACCGGCTACCGCCTGAAGGGCCGCGTGTTGCGGCCGGCGATGGTCCGCGTCACCCACGACGGCTAGCGCGAAGGTCGCGGGAGAGCAGCGATGGCACCTCAGAGGGAGTGGTTCGAGAAGGACTACTACGCGGAGCTCGGCGTGTCGAAGGACGCGACCGAGAAGGAGATCACGCGCGCCTACCGCAAGTTGGCGAAGCAGTTCCACCCGGACGCCAACGCCGGCGACGAGGCCGCCGAGGCGCGCTTCAAGGACATCTCCGCCGCGCACGACGTGCTCGGCAACGCGGAGAAGCGCAAGGAGTACGACGAGGTCCGGGAGATGGTCGCGTCGGGCGTCGGCCCGGGCGGACCGGGCGGGTTCGGTGGCTTCGGTGGCGGCGCCGGTCCGGGTGGGTTCGGCAACGTGCGCGTCGAGGATCTCGGCGATCTCGGTGGGCTCTTCGGCAACCTGTTCGGCGGACGCGGCGGTCGTAGTCGCGGCCGCGGCGCGGGCCCCGTCGGTCCCCAGCGCGGCAACGACATCGAGACCGAGCTCCACCTCGACTTCCTCGACGCGGTGCACGGCATCACCACCTCGGTGAACATCACCTCGGAGGCGCCGTGCCACGTGTGCAACGGCACCGGGGCCAAGCCCGGCACCTTCCCCGAGCGCTGCCCCACGTGCAACGGCGCGGGATCCGTCGCCGTCGACCAGGGACCGTTCTCGTTCTCCGAGGTGTGCCCCACCTGTGGTGGCCGCGGCAGCGTGGTGAAGGACAGGTGCAAGCACTGCAAGGGTCGCGGCATCGAGGTGCGCCCCCGCACGGTGAAGGTGCGGATCCCCGCGGGCGTCGACGACGGTCAACGCATCCGGGTGAAGGGCCGCGGCACGCCCGGACTCGACGGCGGCCCGCCCGGCGATCTCTACGTCGTCGTGCACGTCGCGCCGCACCCGGTCTTCGCGCGCAGCGGCAAGTGGGACCTCACGGTGAAGGTGCCGATCACGTTCCCCGAGGCGGTGCTCGGCGCACAGGTGAAGGTGCCCACCCTCGACGCACCGGTCACGGTGAAGGTCCCGCCGGGCACGCAGACGGGTAAGACCGTCCGCGTGCGCGGACGCGGCATCCCGCGGGCGTCGGGCGATCCGGGCGCGCTGCTCGTCACCTTCGACGTCGTCGTCCCCCACGAGCTCGACGACGACGCCCGCGCCGCGGTCGAGCAGCTCGCCACCGTGCTGCCGGGCAGTCCGAGAGAGCACCTGGGGGTGTAGGTCATGGCCGACGACCAGCGCGCGCTGTACATCATCTCGGTGGCGGCCGAGCTCGCCGGCGTCCATCCCCAGACCCTGCGCATCTACGAGCGCAAGGGCCTGATCGAGCCGAGCCGCACCGAGGGCCGCAGCCGCCGCTACTCCGACCGCGACATCGCGTTGCTCCAGCGCATCCAGGAGCTCACCACCGAGGGCGTGAGCCTGGTCGGGGTCCGGCGGATCCTCGAGCTCGAGGCCCGGGTGGAGGCTCTGCAGGACCGGCTCGCCGCGCTCGAGGACGCCCTGGTCCAGGCCCACGACGACGCCCGGATCGCGGTCCGCGACGTCCACCGGAGCTACCGCCGCGACCTCGTCCCCCTGAGCCGAGCGGTGGTGCGGGCGCCCCGCCGCTGACCATCGAAGTCGCGCTGCGGGACGGTGACAAGCTGACCCGATGCGACTCGACGCGCCGTTCGTGCAACTGCCGTTCCGCGTCGATGCCGCCGCGCTCGCCGCCGAGATCGCCGCGCTGGCGCCCGATGCGTGGCGCGCCCACCCCGAGGGCGCGCCCGGCAACACCGCGGTGCCGCTCGTCGCGCACCGCGGCGACCCGGACGACGACCGCGCCAAGGGGGTGATGGCGCCCACGCCGTACCTCACGCGCCTGCCGTACGTGCGCCGGGTGCTCGGCGCGCTCGACTCGGTCATCGGCCGCTCGCGGCTGATGCGGATCGAGGAGGAGGGTGAGCTCACCTCCCACATCGACACGAACTACTACTGGCGCGACCACCTCCGCGTGCACGTGCCCGTGCGGACCACGCCCGACGTGCAGTTCGAGTGTGCCGGCGAGCAGGTCCACATGGCGGCCGGGGACGCGTGGGTCTTCGACACCTGGCGCCCGCACCGGGTCGTGAACCCGTCGCATGCGCCGCGCATCCACCTGGTGGTCGACACCGTCGGCGGCCCGAACCTGTGGCGCCGCATCGACCATCCCGACGCGCCGGTCGTCGACGTCGCGGTCGACGGACCCGAACCGTCGCTGGTCACCGAGCGGGTGAACCAGCCCGTGGTGATGACCCCGTGGGAGCTCGAGCACGCCCTGGACCTCCTCCTGGCCGAGCTCGACGCGTCGGCCCCGGCGGTCGCGGCCGAGCTGGACGAGCCCGTGCTCCAGTTGGAGCGCGCCTGGCGTTCGGCGTGGGCCCGCTTCGGTGACGGCGACGACGGTCGGGAGCACTTCACCGCACTGCGCGACCGCGGCGACGCCGTCATCGCCGCCGTCGCGGGCGACGTCCGGCTGCCGAACGGCGTGATCGCGATCGAGGCGATCCGTCAGCACGCACTCCGCGTCGCGATCGATCCCGATCCCGATCCCGGTGCCGATCCCGGTCCGTCGTCAACGCCCCCCACGTCCGTTCGACCGTCGGCGTCGGTGGGTGTACCGCGGATCGACCGGCCCGTCTTCGTGGTCTCGTCGCCGCGGTCGGGCAGCACGCTGGTGTTCGAGACGCTGGCCCGAGCCCGCGGGCTGTTCACGGTCGGGGGCGAGAGCCACCGGGTCATCGAGTCGGTCCCGGGGTTGCACCCGCGGGACCACGACTGGTTGTCGAACCGACTGATCGCGTCCGACGCCACCGCGCCCATCGCCGACCGGCTCCGTCGCGGGTTCGCCGAACAGTTGCGCGACCGCGGCGGGAACCCGCCCCGCGCCGGCACCGTGCGCCTGTTGGAGAAGACCCCGAAGAACTCGTTGCGGGTTCCGTTCCTCGCCTCGGTGTTCCCCGACGCCCGCTTCGTCTATCTGTACCGCGACCCCCGCGAGACCGTCAGCAGCATGCTCGACGCCTGGAAGTCGGGCCGGTTCGTCACCTACGCCGATCTGCCCGGATGGAGCGAACCGCCGTGGTCGCTGCTCCTCGTCCCCGGATGGCAGGACCTGGTCGGTCGTTCGCTCGCAGACATCGTCACCACGCAGTGGTCGACCGCGACCGAGGTGCTGCTCGACGACCTCGAGCAGCTCGACCCCGACCGGTGGTGCGTCACCAGCTACGACGCCATCGTCCGGGACGCGCAGGGGGAGATGGAACGTCTCGCTGCGTTCTGCGACGTCGAGTGGGACGTCACCCTCGAAGACGAGCTCCCGCTCTCGCGCCACACCCTCGACTCTCCCGATCCCGACAAGTGGCGCCGCAACGCCGACGAGCTCGACCCGCACTTCGACCGCGTGCAGGAGGTCGCGGTCCGCGCCCACGGGGTGTTCGCGTCCCCTCCACGCGTTGCGCCGGTGGCGCGCCGCGCCGCCGAGCCGCCGTCGCGGGCCGAAGCCCCGGCTCCGGGCCCGGCCGCCGCCGTGTCTCCTGATCACTTCGTCAGCGTGCACACCGCGTCGTTTCCCGAGGTCCTCGCCGCCGCCGGGGTGTCGCTGCTCGTCTCGACGTACCAGAGCGGGAGCGTCATCGTGGTCCGCACCGACGGGCGCGGGCTCAACACGCACTTCCGGTCCTTCGAGGTGCCGATGGGCATGGCCGCGCGCCCGGGCGAGCTCGCGATCGGCACCAAGACGCAGGTGCAGCGGTTCCAGAACCAGCCCGCGCTGAGCGCGCAGCTCGATCCACCCGGCGTGCACGACGCGTGCTTCGTCCCGCGCTCGGGGCACCACACCGGCGACATCCGGATCCACGACATGGCGTTCGCCGGCGACGAGCTCTGGGCGGTCAACACCCGCTTCTCGTGCCTGTGCACCCTCGCCGACGACTACAGCTTCGTGCCTCAGTGGCGACCGCCGTTCGTCACCGCCCTGGCGGCCGACGACCGCTGCCACCTGAACGGGATGGCCGTCGTCGACGAGGCGCCCCGCTACGTGACGGCCCTCGGCACCACCGACTCCGACCGCGGCTGGCGCGAGCACAAGACGACGGGTGGGGTGGTGCTCGACGTCCCCTCGGGGGAGGTCGTCGTCGGCGGCCTCTGCATGCCGCACTCGCCCCGCTGGTACGACGGCCGGCTGTGGCTGCTCGAGTCGGGCAACGGTGCGTTCGGCTGGGTCGACGTCGAGCGCGGTCGCTTCGAGGAGGTGACCCGCGTGCCCGGGTTCACCCGGGGCATGTCGTTCGCCGGGCCGTACGCGTTCATCGGCCTCTCCCAGGTGCGCGAGACGCTCTTCGAGGGCATCCCCCTGAAGGCGGAGGGGGCCGAGCGCTCGTGCGGGGTCTGGGTCATCGACCTCCGGAGCGGCACCATGGCGGCGTTCCTGCGCTTCGAGGGCAACGTGGCGGAGCTGTTCGAGGTGCTCGCCCTCCCCGGGATCCGCTTCCCGGAGATCGTCGAGCCCGGCGCGAGCGTGCTCGACGCCTCGTTCGTGCTCCCGGACGCCGCCCTGGCGGACATCCCGGCGCGGAATAAACTTGACAGCAGCGTTGTCAACTTTGGGGAACGTATCGCCCACCCCGAGGTAGCTCCATGCCGCTCGACCCCAACAAGCTGACCCGCAAGACGGGCGAGGCCCTCGGCGCCGCCCAGTCACTGGCGCGCGAGCTCAACCACTCCCAGGTGACGCCCGAGCACCTGCTGGCGGCACTGGTCGGCCAGCCCGAGAGCGTCGTGCTCCCGGTGCTCGAGCGGATCGGCGTGTCGGCCAAGACCGTCCGCGACCGCCTCGACGACGCCCTGTCGCGGATCCCCAAGGTCTACGGCGAGACCGCCCAGCAGGCGCAGCTGTCATCGGCGGCGTACCAGGTGCTCGAGGCGGCCGACGCCGAGCGCTCGACCCTCGGCGACGACTACCTCTCCACCGAGCACCTGCTGCTCGCGATGAGCGAGGTCACCGGCGGTGTCGGCGATCTCCTGCGCGGGATGGGCGTCAGCCACGACGCCGTGCTGGGCGCGCTCCAGGAGGTGCGCGGGAGCCACCGCGTCACCAGCGAGAACCCCGAGGAGCAGTACCAGGCGCTCGAGAAGTACGGGCGCGACCTCACCGAGGACGCCCGCAAGGGCAAGCTCGACCCCGTCATCGGGCGCGACGAGGAGATCCGGCGCGTCATCCAGGTGCTGTCGCGCCGCACGAAGAACAACCCGGTGCTCATCGGTGAGCCCGGCGTGGGCAAGACCGCCATCGCCGAGGGACTCGCCCGTCGCATCGTCGAGGGCGACGTCCCCGAGAGCCTCCGCAACAAGCGGCTGATCGCGCTCGACATCGGGGCGATGGTCGCCGGCGCCAAGTACCGCGGCGAGTTCGAGGACCGCATGAAGGCCGTCCTCAAGGAGATCGTCGACAGCGACGGCGAGATCATCACGTTCGTCGACGAGCTCCACACGATCGTCGGCGCCGGTGGTGCCGAGGGCGCGGTCGACGCCGGCAACATGATCAAGCCGATGCTCGCGCGCGGCGAGCTGCGCATGATCGGCGCCACCACGCTCGACGAGTTCCGCAAGTACATCGAGAAGGACCCCGCGCTCGAGCGGCGCTTCCAGCAGGTCTACGTGGGTGAGCCGTCGGTCGAGGACACCGTCGCGATCCTGCGCGGGCTCAAGGAGCGCTACGAGGTGCACCACGGTGTCCGCATCCAGGACGCCGCGCTGGTCGCGGCCGCGGTGCTGTCGCACCGGTACATCCCCGCCCGGCAGCTCCCCGACAAGGCCATCGACCTGATCGACGAGGCCGCGTCACGGCTGCGCATCGAGATCGACTCGATGCCGTTCGAGATCGACGTCGTCGAGCGCCGGATCCGCCAGCTCGAGATCGAGAAGGCGGCGCTGGCCAAGGAGACCGACGAGCAGTCGAAGACCCGCCTGGCCGCGATCGAGGAGGAGCTGTCCACCCTGGCCGAGGAGCGCGACGCGATGGTCGCGCACTGGCAGAACGAGAAGGACGCCATCACCGAGATCCGCGACCTCAAGGAGCGGCTCGAGCTGCGCGCACCGATGCCGAGAAGGCCGAGCGCGAGGGCGACCTCGAGACCGGCCGCGCAGCTGCGCTACGGCACCATGCGCGACCTCGACGCCGAGATCGCGGAGAAGACGCACCGGCTCGACGAGCTCCAGTCCGAGCAGCAGATGCTGAAGGAGGAGGTCGACGAGGAGGACGTCGCCGAGATCGTCGCCAAGTGGACCGGCATCCCCGTGAGCCGGCTCATGGAAGGCGAGATGAGCAAGCTCGTGCGCATGGAAGACGTGCTGCACGCGCGGGTCATCGGCCAGGACGACGCCGTGGCCGCGGTGGCGAACGCCATCCGCCGGTCGCGCGCGGGCCTGTCCGACCCCAACCGCCCGATCGGTTCGTTCCTGTTCCTCGGCCCCACCGGCGTCGGCAAGACCGAGTTGGCCCGCACGCTCGCCGACTTCCTCTTCGACGACGAGAAGGCGATGGTCCGGATCGACATGTCGGAGTACCAGGAGAAGCACAACGTGTCGCGCCTGGTCGGCGCGCCCCCGGGCTACGTCGGTTACGAGGAGGGCGGACAGCTCACCGAGGCGGTGCGCCGCCGGCCCTACGCGGTCGTGCTGCTCGACGAGATCGAGAAGGCCCACCCCGACGTGTTCAACGTGCTGCTCCAGCTGCTCGACGACGGCCGCCTCACCGACGGCCAGGGCCGCACCGTCGACTTCACCAACACCGTGCTCATCATGACGAGCAACCTCGGTGGTGGCGCCGACGAGCCCGTGGTCATGAACGTGGTGCGCAACCACTTCAAGCCCGAGTTCCTCAACCGCATCGACGAGATCGTGGTGTTCCACCGGCTGGGCGAGGCGCACATCGAGCGCATCGTGGAGATCCAGGTGGAGCAGCTGCGGGCGCGCCTGGCCGAGCGCAACCTCGGCCTCGAGCTCACCGAAGCCGCCCTGGCCCACGTCGCCACCACCGGCTACGACCCCGACTTCGGGGCCCGGCCGCTCAAGCGGGTCCTCCAGCGTGAGGTGAGCGACCCGGTCGCGCTCGCGCTGCTCAAGGGCGACTACCACGACGGCGACATCGTGGTGGTCGACGCCACCGCTGACGGCACCCTGACCTTCAGCAGCAAGCGACCCGTCACCGTCGAGTAAGAGTCCCCCCGGAGGAATCGGGTCGGACGACGACTAACCTCTCGTCAACGTGACACCTGTAGACGTTGCGTTACGTGGGGGGCAATCGTGCCGGGCACGGTGATCGTCGGCACCCAATGGGGTGACGAAGGCAAGGGCCGCTTCACCGACTACCTGGCGCAGGAGAGCGACCTCGTCGTTCGCTACCAGGGCGGGCACAACGCGGGTCACCGCATCGTCGTCGGTGACGAGGTGTTCGCGCTCCAGCTCGTGCCGAGTGGTGTGCTGTATCCGCACGTCACCGCGATCATCGGCAACGGCGTCGTCGTCGACCCCGCGGTGCTCATCGCCGAGCTCGACATGCTCGAGGGCAAGGGCGTCGACACGTCGCGCGTGAAGCTGTCGGGCAACGCGCACCTGATCATGCCGTACCACCAGGAGCTCGACCGCGTGACCGAGCGCTTCCTGGGCAAGAACAAGCTCGGCACCACCAAGCGCGGCATCGGTCCGGCCTACGCCGACAAGGCGTTGCGCGTCGGCCTCCGCGTGCAGGACCTGCTCGACGCCAAGATCTTCCGGGAGAAGCTCGAGCTCGCGCTGCGCGAGAAGAACGGTGTGCTGGCGAAGGTCTACAACCGCCTGCCGCTCGACGCCGACGAGATCGCCGAGCAGTACCTGGCGATGGTGCCGCGGCTCGAGCCGATGATCGACGACACCGTGCACCTCGTGCACGAGGCGCTCGACGCCGAGCGCCCGGTGCTGTTCGAAGGCGCGCAGGCCACCTACCTCGACCTCGACCACGGCACCTATCCGTTCGTCACGTCGTCGAACCCGATCGCGGGCGGGGTCTGCACCGGCGCCGGCGTCGGTCCGCTGGCGATCACCCGGGTGATCGGCGTGGCCAAGGCCTACGTGACGCGCGTCGGGAGCGGCCCGTTCCCCACCGAGCTGTTCGACGGCGACGCCGTCGGCGACGAGCTGGTCGACGCGCGGCCACGAGTTCGGCACCAACACCGGTCGGCGGCGTCGTCCCGGCTGGCTCGACCTCGTGATGCTGCGCCATGCGGTGCGCCTCAACTCGTGCACCGAGATCGCGATCACCAAGCTCGACGTGCTCGCGCCGTTCGCCGAGCTCAAGGTGTGCGTCGCCTACGAAGGCGACGACGGCACGCGCTACGACCACGTGCCGTACCACCAGTCGGTGCTGCACAAGGTACGCCCGGTGTACGAGACGCTGCCCGGATGGAGCTGCGACATCGACACGTGCGCGCAGGTCGACGACTTCCCGCCCGAAGCGCGCGACTACCTGCGCTTCGTGGAGGCGACGGTGGGTGTGCCGATCAGCTTCGTCGGCGTCGGCCCCGACCGCGCACAGACTGTGGTGCTTCCCCGCGCTGCATGAGCAGGATCCTGGTCGTCGGTTCCGGCGGGCGTGAGCACGCGCTCGTGTGGGCGCTGCGGCGTTCGCCCGGTGCGCCCGAGGTGTTCGCCGCACCCGGGAACCCCGGCATCGCGGCGCTGGCACTGTGCTTCCCGATCGACGCCGCCGATCCGGCCGCGGTGGCGCAGCTCGCCGACGACCTCGCCATCGACCTCGTCGTCGTCGGCCCCGAGGTGCCGCTGGTCGCGGGCGTTGCCGACGCGGTGCGCGCGCGTGGTCGGCTCGCGTTCGGCCCCGGCACCGCCGGCGCCCGGCTCGAAGGGTCCAAGGCCTGGATGAAGCACGTGCTCGCCGAGGCGGGGGTGCCGACCGCGCGCCACGCCGCGTTCGGCGCGGCCGACGCCGAGCGCGCGCTCGGCGTTCCTCGAGGAGTTCGCGCCGCCGTACGTCGTGAAGACCGACGGCCTCGCCGCGGGGAAGGGCGTCGTCGTCACCGAGTCGCTCGCCGACGCACGCGACGCGGTGCGCGCCTACCTGTCGGGCGAGGCGTTCGGCGACGCCGGCCGCACGCTCGTGATCGAGGAGGGCCTCACCGGGCCCGAGCTGTCGCTGCTCGTCGTGTGCAACGGCGATCCCGACGCCGCGCGTCGCGCTCGCGCCGGCGCAGGACTTCAAGCGCATCGGCGAGGGCGACACCGGGCCCAACACCGGCGGCATGGGCGCGTACTCCCCGGTGCCGATCGTCGGGCGCGGACGTCGTCGACACCGTGATGGACCGCGCGGTGCGTCCCACGCTGCGGTGGCTGGCCGCACACGGCGCCGACTACCGCGGCGTGCTCTACGCCGGGATGATGCTCACCGCCGACGGCCCGAAGGTGATCGAGTACAACGTGCGCTTCGGCGACCCGGAGTGCCAGGTCGTGCTGCCGCGGATCGCGTCCGACGTCGCCGAGCTCCTGCGCGCCGCGGCCGCAGGGCGAGTCGCTGGCAGTGGAGTTCTCGCCTGACGCGTGCGTCACGGTCGTGCTCGCGAGCGAGGGCTACCCGGCGTCGCCGCGCACCGGCGACGTCATCGACGGGCTCGCGTCACTGCCGACCGGCGACGGGTCACCGTGTTCCACGCCGGCACCGCGCGCGAACGCCACGGCGCGCATTCGTGACCGCCGGGGGCCGCGTGCTCGACGTCACCGCGACCGGCGCCGACCTCGCGACCGCCAGGGCGAAGGCCTACGGCGCGGCGGCGGAGATCAGTTGGACGGGGATGCAATACCGGGGCGACATCGCGGCGGCGGCCGCCTCCGTGACGGAACGGCGGGCTAGCGCACCCGGCGACGGGTCCGCACCCCGGCGATGACGAGCGAGCACGGGATGCACCGCAGCGGGCCACCGTCCTTGGGCGGTGGGACGAGACACACGGCGCACCAGTGCTGGCCGCACTCCTCGCAGGACGCGACGGCATGTTCCGTCCAGTGCTTCGTGCAGTTCATCACCTCCGACCGACCTCCTCGCCTCTCTGGCTCCGCCCCGATCGCTTCCCGAGCCGCCCCGAGCAGGGCGGTTCCGCGCCGTTTCCGGCTCGTAGAGTGTTCGGCAGGAGGAAGGGCCCCCTTGATAGACCGCTACGCACTGCCTGAGATCGCCGGCCTGTTCACCGACGAGGCTCGCTTCCGCGCCTGGCTGGAGGTGGAGATCCTGGCCACCGAGGCGTGGGCCAAGCTGGGGGTGGTCCCCGCCGCCGACGCGGTGGCCGTCCGGGAACGGGCCGATTTCGCCGTCGAGGCCATCCACGACCGGGAGCGCACCACCGAACACGACGTCGCCGCCTTCGTCGACGTGGTCCAGGAGCGGATCGGGGCCCCCGCCGGCTCCTGGCTCCACTACGGCCTCACGTCCAGCGACGTCGTCGACACCGCCCTCTCGGTGGTGCTGGTCCAGGCCTGCGACCTCGTGCTCGAGGCCGCCGCCGCGCTCGAGGTGGCGATCACCGCCCAGGCCCATGCCTACAAGGCCGTCCCGATGGCCGGGCGCACCCACGGCGTGCACGCCGAACCCACCACGTTCGGGGCCAAGATCGCGCTCTGGGCCATGCAGGTGCACCGCGACCGCGAGCGGCTCACCCGGGCCCGCCAGCGCCATCGCGGTCGGCAAGCTCTCCGGTGCGGTCGGCACCTACTCCAACATCGATCCCGCGGTCGAGGCCTACGTGTGCGAAGCGCTCGGGCTCACCGCGGTGCCGGCCACGCAGGTCATCGCGCGCGACCGCCACGCCGAGCTGCTCTACGCGTGCGCGTCGGTCGGGGCCACCATCGAGGCGTTCGCCACCGAGATCCGTCACCTCCAGCGCACCGAGGTGCGCGAGGTCGAGGAGCCGTTCCGCGCCGGCGCGCAGAAGGGCTCGAGCGCGATGCCGCACAAGCGCAACCCGGTGAAGGCCGAGCAGCTCTGTGGTCTGGCCCGCGTGTTGCGCGGCAACCTGCAGGCGGGGCTGGAGAACGTCGCGCTCTGGCACGAGCGTGACATCTCGCACTCGTCGGTCGAGCGCATCATCCTCCCCGACTCGCTGCAGCTCGCCTACTACGTGCTGGTGAAGTTCCGCAGCATCGTCGAGGGGATGCACGTCTACCCCGAGCGGATGCAGGAGAACCTCGACGCGTCGTACGGGCTGGTGTTCAGCCAGCCGGTGCTGCTGGCGCTGGTCGAGTCGGGCATGACCCGCGACGATGCGTACCGCGTGGTGCAACGCAACGCGATGACCACGTGGGAGGCGCGCCGGCCGTTCCTCGACGTGCTGCGCGAAGACGCCGACGTCGTCGCCGCGCTCGGCGACGAGCGCCTCGCCGCGTGCTTCGACCTCACTGCCGCGCTGGCCAACGTCGATCGCACCTTCGACGCCCTCGACGCGCTCGAGCCGGTGGCCCTTCCGTGAGCAAGTTGTCACTGCCGCACCACTACACGGGCAAGGTCCGCGAGCTCTACGAGGTCGATCACGACCGCATGCTCGTCGTCGCCTCCGACCGCGTGTCGGTGTTCGACGTCGTCCTCCCCGACCTCATCCCCGACAAGGGCCGGGTGCTCACCGCGCTCTCGACGTTCTGGTTCGAGCAGACGGCCCACCTGGCCCCGAACCACCTCGTGTCGTCCGACCCCACCGACTTCCCCGAGACCGCCGGGTCCGACATCGCCGGCCGGGCGATGCTGGTGCGGGCGGCGAAGCCCGTGCGGCTCGAGTGCGTCGCCCGCGGCTACCTGTTCGGCTCCGCGTGGTCCGACTACCAGGAGACGGGCACGGTCATGGGCCGTCCGCTGCCGTCGGGCCTGCGCCAGGCCGAGCAGCTCCCCGAGCCGATCTTCACTCCCACCACCAAGGCCGATGCCGGTCACGACCTCCCGTTGTCCGACGCCGCCGCCGCCGAGCTCGTCGGCGTCGACCTCTACGAACGCCTGAAGGCCATCACCCTCGCGGTCTACGAGTTCGGCGCCGCGCACACCGCCGAACGCGGGCTCATCCTCGCCGACACCAAGCTGGAGTTCGGCGAGATCGACGGCGACCTCGTGGTGATCGACGAGATGCTCACCCCCGACTCGTCGCGCTACTGGGGCGCCGACCAGTACCGGGTCGGCACGTCGCCGCCGTCGTTCGACAAGCAGTACGTGCGCGACCACTACCTGTCGATCGGCTGGGACCAGCGACCGCCGGTGCCGCACATGCCCGCGAGCGTGATCGCCGGGACCCGGGCGCGCTACGTCGAAGCCTACGAACAGGTGAGTGGACTCAGCTTCGAGAGCTGGTACGGAGAGGAATCATGAGATACGCCGTCCGCATCGACGTCACGCACGTGCCCGGGGTCCTCGACCCGCAGGGCGCGACGGTGGAGCGCGCGCTGCCCGCGCTCGGCTACTCCAACGTGAGCGAGGTCTCGATCGCCAAGACCATCCGCCTCGTGCTCGACGCCGACTCCGCCGAGGCGGCGCGCACGCAGGTCGACGACATGTGCCAGCGGCTGCTCGCCAACCCCGTCATCGAGCGCTACACGGTCGAGCTCGACGAGGTCGTCAACGTATGAGCGTGCGAGCATGAGCGCCCGGGTGGGTGTCGTCGTGTTCCCCGGGACCAACTGTGAGCTCGACGTCGTGTGGGCGGTCGAGTCGCTCGGCGGGGAGGCGGAGCTGCTCTGGCACGGCGACCGCACCGTGCGGGGCGTCGACGCGGTCGTGGTGCCCGGTGGGTTCGCGCACGGCGACTACCTCCGCACCGGCGCCATCGCCCGGTTCTCGCCGGTGATGGAGGCGGTCGCCGAGCACGCCGCCGACGGCGGTGCGGTCGTCGGGATCTGCAACGGCTTCCAGGTGCTCACCGAGGCCGGCTTGCTGCCGGGCGCGCTGCAGAAGAACACCGGGCTCACCTTCGTGTGCGACGCCGTCGCGCTCGAGGTCGTGAGCACGAGATCGGTGCTCACCAATCAGGCGGAGGCGGGCGCCGTCCTGCGCATCCCGATCAACCACTTCGAGGGCAACTACGTCTGCGACGACGCCACGTTGGCGCGCCTGCGCGCCGACGACCGCATCGTGCTCCGCTACGTGACCAACCCCAACGGCAGCCTCGACGACATCGCCGGCATCAGCAACGAGGCCGGCAACGTCGTCGGCCTCATGCCCCACCCCGAACGCGCCAGCGACCCCCTCCTCGGCAGCGCCGACGGCACCACCCTTCTCTCTTCCCTCCTCCACGCCGCCGAGTCCCAGACCCGAGCCCGCGGCGTAGCGAACGAACTCGGAGTCACAAGCGAACGGCCCCGGTCTCCGCCCGCAGCGACGGCTCCGAGCGAGCGAAGCGAGCGAGACCGTGAAGGAGCGAGGACGGAGGCCGGGGACGGTCGCGAAGCAGACGGACTAGGAGGCCCGAGAGATCCCGGCCTTCTTCAGAACATCAGCCGGAACCCCGAGCTCACGCCACGCGGCGTACGAGATGCCCTTCCGCTGCGCATACTTGGCCGCCGTCTTCACGAACGCCCCTTCGAGCGCCGACAGGTCGACCTTGGTGCCCATCGCCTCGAGCTCCTTCTGGAGGTCCATACGTTCCTGGACCAGCTGGAGCTGTTGCAGCGCCGACCCCTCCGCGTAGGCGACGTCGATGGCGGCGAGGCGCTTCTTGATCGAATCGGGCGTGCGTCGACGACCCCGCCGGGGTCGGTTCTGCTGCAGCGCCTCGAGGTAGTTCTTCACCGCGCGGCCCTCGTTCCGGCCTTCGGCGAGTGCGGCCTTGTGCTGGTCCGTCATCGTCCGAGTGGTGGATTTCGCCATGGTTGCTCCCGTCGAATGGTGATGCCCTCCGCCTGCTGTTTTCGTTCTATCACTCGGTCGGGTATTTCCACATAAACGAACACGTTTCGTTCAGATCTTTCACGAAAGGGCCGCTTCGCTACGATGCGCTCGACCCATGAGCGAACCCCTGCATCGGCAACTCGGACTCACCGACGACGAGCTCGGCGCCGTCGTCGAGCTGCTGGACCGCGAGCCCACCGAGCTCGAGCTCGCGATGTACGCGGTGATGTGGTCGGAGCACTGCTCCTACAAGTCGTCCAAGCGCCACCTCGGTCGGTTTCCCACCGAGGCACCATGGGTGCTGGTCGGTCCGGGCGAGGGCGCCGGCGTCATCGACGTCGGTGACGGGCTCGCGGTCGCCATCCGCATCGAGAGCCACAACCATCCCTCCGCGGTCGAGCCCTACCAGGGCGCGGCCACGGGCGTCGGCGGCATCATCCGCGACGTCTTCTCGATGGGCGCGCGTCCGATCGCGCTCATGGACCCGTTGCGGTTCGGTCCGCTCGACGACGCCCGCACCCGCTATCTCGTCGAAGGCGTGGTCGCCGGCATCAGCGGCTACGGCAACGCGGTCGGCGTGCCGACGGTGGGCGGCGAGGTCGTGTTCGACGACTGCTACCGCGACAACCCGCTCGTCAATGTGCTCTGCCTCGGTGTGCTGCCGGTGGAGCGGCTGGTGCTCGCCAAGGCCGAGGGCGTCGGCAACGTCGCGGTGCTGCTGGGGTCGGCCACCGGGCGCGACGGCATCGGCGGGGCGAGCGTGCTCGCCTCCGCCGGCTTCTCCGAGGGTGACGAGGCGAAGCGGCCGTCGGTGCAGGTCGGCGATCCCTACGAGGAGAAGCGCCTCATCGAGGCGTGCCTCGAGCTCCTCGACGCCGGGCTCGCGGTCGGGGTGCAGGACCTCGGCGCCGCCGGCATCTCGTGCGCGGCGTCGGAGACCGCGGCCAAGACCGGTGCGGGGATGGACGTCGACCTCGCCCGCATGCCCAAGCGGGAGCCGGGGATGAACGGCGTCGAGGTGATGACGTCGGAGAGCCAGGAGCGCATGCTCGCCATCGTCACGCCGGAGAACCTCGAGCCGGTGCTCGAGCTGTGCCGGCGCTGGGAGATCCGGGCGTCGGTCATCGGGCGCGTCACCGACACCGGTCGCTTCCGCGTGTACGACGGGCTGTTCGACGCGGTGGGCGTCCCGGGCACCAATCCGCCCGCACCGCGGGGCGACGCACCGACCGTGCTGTCGTCCGACGCGCTGCCCGTTGCCGACGTGCCCGTCGCCAGCCTGGGCGACGGTCCGGTCTACAACCGCCCCATCTCCGCACCCGCCGACCTCGCCGCGCTGCACGCCGACGATCCCGCGCCCGCGTTCGGCACCGCGCTTCCCCGACGGCGCCGACCTGTCGGGCGAGCTGCTCGACCTGCTCGCGTCACCGACCATCGCCGACAAGTCGTGGGTGTTCCGCCAGTACGACCACCAGTTGTTCCTCAACACCGTCGTGGCGCCCGGAGGCGACGCGTCGGTGCTGCGGCTGAAGGGCACGTCGCGCGCGCTCGCGCTCACCACCGACGGCAAGGCTCGCTTCTGCGCCCTCGATCCCTACACCGGCGCCCGTCTCACCGTGATCGAGGCGGCCCGCAACCTGGCGTGCGTGGGCGCGGTGCCGAAGGCACTGGTGAACTGCCTCAACTTCGGCAATCCGGAGCATCCCGAGGTGATGTGGCAGTTCTCCGAGGTCGTCGACGGCATGAGCGAGGCCTGCCGCTCGCTCGGCATCCCCGTGGTGGGCGGCAACGTGAGCTTCTACAACGAGTCGCGCGGGCGCGACATCGATCCCACGCCCGTCGTCGGCGTCGTCGGTCTCATCGACGAGCTCACCACGGTGCCACCGGGCCCGGTGCTGCACGACGGTGACGCCATCGTGCTGCTCGGTCACACCGAGGCGGAGGTCGGCGGTTCCGAGTGGGCCGGTCTGCACGACCTGCGCGGGGGGATCCCACCCGCGGCCGACCTCGGGGTCGCGAACGCATTGCACGGGTTCGTGCGCGATCTGGTGGTGGCACGCGCGGTCACGGGTGTGCACGACGTGTCCGACGGCGGGCTCGCGGTCGCGCTGGCGGAGATGGCCGTCGCCGGGGAGTGCGGGTTCACGGTCGCCCTGGGCACCGGGCTCCTGCCCACGCTCGCGTGGTTCTCCGAATCGGCGTCACGCGTGGTGGTCACCCTCGACCCCGCCCGCGCCGACGACCTGGTCGAACGGGCCCGGGCCGCCAACGTGCCCGCGCAACGGCTGGGCACGGCCGGTGGCGACCGGCTCGTCGCCGACGGCGCCTTCACCGTTGCGCTGACCGACGCCACCACCGCCTGGCGCGACGCCTTCCCGGCAGCCCTCGGTCACCCCACGCCCGCTCGGTAGGATTGACGGGAATCGACCCCGCGGACTGGGGGTTGACCTCGGGGTGCGTGGGAGACTGAAGCGGTGAACGATCCCCAGATCGGTCACGCCTGTGGCGTGTTCGGCGTGTACGCGCCCGGACAGAGCGTGGCCCACCTCACGTATCTGGGGCTCTACGCCCTGCAGCACCGGGGCCAGGAGTCGGCCGGCATCGCGGTGAGCGACGGCCAGACCATCACCGTGTCGAAGGACATGGGCCTGGTCACGCAGGTGTTCGACGAGCGGCGCCTCGCCCCACTCGACGGCCACCTCGCCATCGGCCACGTGCGCTACTCCACCACCGGGTCGAGCAGCTGGCGCAACGCGCAACCGGTGTACCGCTCGGTCGCCGACGCCGGATTCGCGCTCGGCCACAACGGCAACCTCACCAACACCGTCGAGCTCGCCGAGCACCTCGGGATGCTCCCCGGCCTGGAGCCCGGTGACCCCGGCCTCGACTCCACCACCGACTCCGCGCTCGTCGCCGAGCTCATCGCCCACGAGTACGCCGCCGAGGAGCGCTCCGACGGTCGCGACCTCGAGCAGGCGCTGCTCCGCGTGCTCCCGGAGCTCGCCGGCGGCTTCTCGTTCGTGATGATGGACGAGGCGCACCTCATCGGCGTGCGCGACCCGCACGGGTTCTGGCCGCTGGTGCTCGGCCGAATCGAGAGCGGGTGGGTGCTCGCCAGCGAGACCGCCGCGCTCGACATCGTCGGCGCGCACTTCGTGCGCGAGGTCGAGCCGGGCGAGATGATCGTGATCGACGCGTCGGGCGTGCACAGCAACACGTTCTCCGAACCCGATCCGAAGCTCTGCCTGTTCGAGTTCGTGTACTTCGCGCGTCCCGACACCATGCTCTACGGCCACAGCGTGCACGCGGCGCGCCAACGCATGGGCGAGGAGCTCGCGCGTCAGGCGCCCGTCGCCGCCGACATGGTGATGCCGATCCCCGAGTCGGGCATCCCCGCCGCGCAGGGCTACGCGCGCGCCGCCGGGATCCCGTACGGCGACGGCCTGGTGAAGAACCGCTACGTCGGCCGCACGTTCATCCAGCCGAATCAGAAGCAGCGCGGCCAGGGCGTGCGCCTCAAGCTCAACCCGCTCCCCGAGAACATCCGGGGCAAGAAGCTCGTGGTCGTCGACGACTCGATCGTGCGCGGCACCACCACCAAGCAGGTCGTGCAGATGCTGCGCGAGGCGGGCGCGGCCGAGGTGCACTTCCGGGTGTCGTCGCCGCCCTACCGCTGGCCGTGCTCCTACGGCATGGACACCGGGAGCCGCTCCGAGCTCCTCGCCGCCGACATGTCGGTGGGGGAGATCCGCGACTTCCTGGGTGTCGACTCGCTCGCCTACCTCGAGCTCGACCGCCTCACCCACGCCACGGGCGCGTCGTCCACCTCCTTCTGCACCGCGTGCCTGTCGGGCGTCTACCCGGTACCGGTGCCCGCGACCGACTCCAAGCTCGCCCTCGAGGACGATCCCCGCCGCGACCGCCCCGCCGACGCCGGATGAGCCGAGACGACCGGGAACGCCGGCCGCTCACGTACGCCGGCGCCGGGGTCGACATCGCCGCGGGCGAACGCGCGGTCGAGCTGATCAAGCAGCACGTGCGCAGCACCTTCCGACCCGAGGTGGTCGGCGACATCGGAGGCTTCGGCGGGCTGTTCGCGTTCGACGCCCGCCCGTTCGAGCACCCGTTGCTCGTCTCGTCGACCGACGGCGTCGGCACGAAGTCGCTCATCGCGCGGCTCACCGGCCGGTACGAGACCATCGGCATCGATCTCGTGGCGATGTCGGTCGACGACATCGCGGTGCAGGGCGCCGAGCCGCTGTTCTTCCTCGACTACATCTCGATCGGCAAGCTGGTGCCCGAGATCGTCGACGACATCGTCGCCGGCGTCGCGCACGGCTGCGTGCAGTCCGGCTGCGCGCTCCTCGGCGGCGAGATGTCGGAGCACCCCGACCTCATGGAGCCGGGCGAGTTCGACCTCGTGGGGTTCGCGGTCGGCGTGGTCGAGCGTTCCCGCGTACTGCCCCGGGGGGTCAAGGCGGGCGACGTCGTGGTCGGCATCACCAGCCCCGGGTTGCGCTGCAACGGGTACTCCCTCGCGCGCCAGGCGCTCCTCGTCCGCGCCGGCCGTCGCCTCGACGAGCCCGCGTGGAAGGGCGCGCACCACTCCCTCGCCGACGAGCTGATCCGCCCGAGTGTGATCTATGCCCCGGCGATGCGGAAGCTGCGCGAACAGATCGAGGTGCACGCGTTCGCACACGTCACCGGCGGCGGCCTGCCCGACAACCTGGCCCGCGTGCTGCCCGCCAACTGCGACGCCACGTTGCACCGGCGCGAGTGGGAGGAGCCGCGCATCTTCGCCGAGATCCAGGCTGCGGGCGACGTCCCCGACGACGAGATGCAGCACGTCTTCAACCTCGGCCTGGGGATGCTGGCCATCGTCGCCCGCGACGACCGCTTCGACGCCCTCGACTCGATCCGTGCGGCCGGTCACGAGGCGTCAGTGGTCGGAGAGGTGTCAGAAGGGCGCGGTCGGGTAAGTATCACCGACTGAGCCGGTCCGGGGGCGACCTGCCCGAATATGCACGGAAGTGCTACTCTGCGCATACGGGCCTGATCTCCCCGAGGCCCCCGGCGAGGGATCCGTATCGACTGCGAGGACTCCATGCCCCAGAACCCTGCTCCCGAGCCCGAACAGCTGCTGACCCCGTCGGAAGTGGCCGCGATGTTCCGGGTGAACCCGAAGACGGTCACCCGGTGGGCCCGTGCCGGCAAGATCTCGGCCATCCGCACGCTCGGCGGTCACCGCCGGTTTCGGGCGTCCGAGATCCGCAAGTTCCTCGAGCAGGTCGACGAAGCGCACGACGAGGGCTGACGTCCTCGGGTGGGGCTGTCCCACCCGCGACGACGCCCTGGCCGGAGCAGCGCTCTGACCAGGGCGTTCGCGTCGTGTGGCCGGGACCGGCGTCGATCCGGTGACCCCGCGCTTTTCAGGCGCGCTCGGGGCTTCTTCGGCCGACTGGGTCGACGAGCCATAACGCGCGAAAGTCCTGGTCAGAGGGCCCTTCTCCATGCTGGCCGGTATCGGACCGTGCTGCTTCGTGACGCGAAAAACCACTCCGGTGTGGCACGGGTGTGGCACGGAGCCGGTGCAGCGCCTCCTTACATATTCGCATTCTCGTTGATATCATCGAGGATGTGAGTAGATCGGCACCGGCCCTCGCACCGCTCTTCCGATCGGACCAGCAACTGCGGATCCTGACGGTGCTCTTTGTGGGGTCCGAGCTCGAGCTCTCCATCCACGACCTGGCGGAGCGAGCCAACGTGGCGCAGGGCACGGCAAGTCGCGAGGTGGCTCGTCTCGCCGAGCATGGCGTCGTCGTCACCCGCAAGCTCGGGCGCAACACCCTTGTCCAAGCCAACTGGTCCCTGTCCTGGGCAAAGGACCTGCGATCGATCCTGCTTCAGACCCTCGGAGTCCTCGGGCAGCTGGCAGATGAACTGCAGAAGATCGATGGCGTCGAAGAGGCGCTCATCTTCGGGTCGTGGGCGGCCCGCTACGAAGGCGAGCCGGGGCCGCCGCCCCGAGATGTCGATCTCCTGGTCGTCGGCGACGCCGATCTCCGTGCGGTGCGCCGCGCCTGCCAGCCCGTCCAGGATTCGCTGCGCGTCGAGATCAACCCCATCGTCCTCACCGTGGCGGAGTGGACGGCGACGCCGCCCGATCCCTTCGTCGCCCAGCTCAAGAGCCAGCCCCTGGTACCCGTCCCGGTGAACCGCACGTGAGCGCGCGAGATAGCGCGTGGCTCCGGGAAGCGCAACTCCGCGACGGTGACCCCGACACCGCGTTCGTCGCCTACGAACAGCACGGGCGCGTGATCCACCTCGACGACCCCGAACAGCTCCGTGAACGTCTTGTCGACGACTGGTGGGCCGCCCGCCGCCACGGCTCGCAGGCGCTCATGATCGCCAGTCAGCAACGAAGACGTCGACGACCTCAACCGACGCGCACGAAACCGACTCGTCCCCACCGGCGCTCTCGGCCTCTACGACCTCGTGGCGGCCGGGCGCAGCTTCGCGACCGGAGACGAGATCGTCACCACACGCAACGACCATCGCATCGGCGTGTTGAACGGCACCTGCGCCACCGTCACCAGCATCGACCACCACCGTGGCGAGCTACACATCCATGCCGACGAACGCGACGTCGTGCTCCCCTCGTCGTATCTCACCGCGGGTCACGTCACGCACGCGTACGCGATGACGTTCCACAAGGCGCAAGGTCTCACCGTCCGCGACGCGTTTGTCCTCGTCGATCACTCCCTCGACCGCGAGCGCGTCTACACCGGCATGTCACGCGGCACGCATACCAACCAGCTCTACATCACCGATACGCCAGACGAACGAGGCGAAGAACGCCACGCTCCCGAACCCGCGAACGACGCGGTCACCCGAGCCCGAAGATCGCTGGGCCGCAGGCTGTCGCAGTCCATGGCCGTCGACCACGTCGATGGTGCCCGACCGATCGTCCCAGATCGTCGGCACCGCGAACCCGGACTCGGGCCGTAAGCGCGTCCCAGGGATGCCGAGGTTGGCGCCGATGTGCCCTCTCAGACTGAGCCGCGGGCGAGCCGATCGGCAGATCTGGCGCGCTGCGAGGCAGCCCGAGCGGTCATCGGTAAGACGACAGATCGCCGGATCGGAGCGGCCCGAAGTGTCTGGCGACGCTGTCGTTATGTGCGCCACGCCGGCCGGGTGTCGTTGTCCACGAGGAGCATCGATGGCTGGCGCGGCCGCGGGTCGGCGCGCCGACTGACGGTGCGTCATGATGCGTGACCCACGAGCGTGAGGTGTCCCTATGCCCGAAGGGGCAAACATCGAGATCGCCCATTCGCTCACGGAGCACGAAGACGGACAAGGTACGATCCGTCAGGAGGGCTGGCACCGCGTCCTCGAAATTCTTGAGGTCGGGCTGCTGGCGATCGTGGCGATCGCCACGGCGTGGAGCGGGTTTCAGGCGGCGAAATGGGACGGTCGCCAGTCCGAGCTCTACGGCACTGCCAGCCGTCTGCGCTTCGAGGCTGACGCCGCCACCACTTTGGGGAGTCAGCGCCTCGCTGCCGATGCGGGGATCTTTACTGCATGGCTTGAGGCACACGAGGCGGGTGATGTGGAGTTGGAGACGCTGCTGTCCAAGCGGCTGACTCCTGACTTCAAGGTTGCCTTCGACGCGTGGCTGCAGACCGATCCGTTCGTCAACGAGTCTGCGCCGCCGGGTCCGGCCGCGATGGCTGAGTACAAGAATCCCGACTCCGTGAAGGCGGCGGCGCTGAACGCCCGGGCGAGCGCGGCTCTTCGAGGAGGGGACCAAGGCGCGGGCGACGGGCGAGAAGTATGTGCGGAACACGGTGCTGTTCGCGGTCGTGTTGTTTCTCGTGGCGATCGCCCAGCGCATGAAGGACAAGAACCTCCGGGCAGGCGTGAACGGCATGGCCGCGATTCTGGCCATCTTCGGCATCGTCTCGATTGCCGGTCTGCCGCGACTGTGAGGCTCGGGCGCTTCTCGTCGCCGTAGTGCACAGTGAGCGTGTTCAGGATGTGTTTCCAGCCGCTGGTCTTTGCCGGTCAGGTTCGACCGGTTCTTCCGCCGCTGGGTCGCAAGAGGTAGAGCACCTCGAGCGCGGCCTGCTCGTTCGGGAAGTGACCCCGATGGATTGGCGGTTTTCGCAACCGAGGCGGTTCGTCGTTCGAAGCGGATTGGCCGCGGACGCACCGGCGTCGGGGCCGAGAGCCATATGCGAGCATGCGACGAGTCCGAGTCGACGGGAAGAAGCTGGCCTGCTCATGACATCTGTCGTGATCTGCTTCGCCTTGGTGGCGTGCGCGTATCTCTTGAGTCGGCGTCAGGTTCGCACATCGGATGCTTGGCGGGCGACGGCAACACCGCTTGCGTCCATTATCGGGAGCGGATTCCTCGTGCTCGCGCCGCTCTTGTACGCGACGGTCGGCGACTGGGCGCCGGTCGCTATAGCCGGCATCGTCGTGTTGGGCTACGCGATTGGCTCGACGATCCGCTTCAACATCACGAACACGGAAGGACTTCTCAATTCGGAGAAGCCCCCTCGATTCATCGTCGACGTCGAACGCGTATCGCGATTCCTGCTCGGTCTTGCCTACATGATCTCGGTCGGTTTCTATCTCCGGCTGCTCTCGGCGTTCCTGCTCCAAGCAGCCGGAGTCGAGAGCGCTCTCCTCGGCCGCGTCATCACGACCGCGATCCTGGGTGTGATCGCGCTTGTTGGATGGTATCGAGGCCTCCACGGAATCGAAACGTTCGAAATCCCCGCGGTGGATATCAAGCTCGTCATCATCGCGGGACTCCTGGCCGGAATGTTGGTGTACGCCCTTACCCACCACGCCTCGGCGCTCGATGCGTTCACTCGATATCCGATCACGGGCGACCCGCTGACGGTCGCCCGCCGTCTTGGCGGGATGATCCTGGTCGTGCAGGGCTTCGAAACCTCCCGGTATCTCGGCCGCTACTACAACCCGACGCTACGCACCCTTACCATGCGCCGCGCACAGATCCTCAGTGGCGCAATCTACGTAACCTTCGCCGTCCTGATCGTGCCTCTCTTCGGTCATCTCGGCAGCGGCCCCCAAGAAACTTCGATCATCGATGCGGCGCGCTATGTCGCACCTCTGCTCGCACCGCTGCTCATCGTCGCTGCCATCGCGAGCCAGCTCTCAGCCGCTGCAGCCGATGCCGCGGGCGGCAGCGAAATGATTACCGAGCGCCCACGACACGAGCCTGGCAACGTGGGCTATCTCGTCGTCGCCGCCGGAGCCACGGTCATCGTCTGGGCAACCGACGTGTTCGGCATCGTCAGCATCGCATCTCGAGCCTTCGCCGCCTACTACCTCTGCCAAGCAGTCATCGCAGCAGCTACCGCGACCCACACACGGCCCAAGAACTACCGGCTCGTCGCTACCGCCAACGTCGCGCTGTCACTCCTACTGGCGTTCATCGTCATCGCCGCAGTCCCCGGCGCCTAGACATCACATCGCCTAGCCAGCGCTACCCACCTCGCGCACGCCCTCCGCGCACAGAACGCGCGCACCGAACGTTCACTCGACGGCCCACGCGGGGCGCACATAGCGGCACATCGGGCATTCCTGAAGCCGCGTGGCGCGGAGCTGGCTTGACGCGCCAGATTGCCCGCTCGGGCCCGCTTATGGGAGGTGGGTGCGGCGGGCGGGTCGGGCTTCGTAGCCGTGGGCGGCGAGCCAGCTGCGTGCATGTCCGAGCCGGGCGTCGGTATCGAAGCGATGCCATCGCGTGTACTCGAGAGGATCGCGTTCGAGCACAGCACGGAAACGCTTGAACGCGCCGCGTCCCTCGATCGCCCGAGTGAGCCTGGACGCGAGGTCGTCGTCCTCGACGGTGCCGATGAAGCGTTCCAAGTCGCGGTACGCGTCGTGTGAGCCTTCGCCCTCGAGGAACAACCACCGGGTCTCGTCTTCGAAGTCGACGTCCAGGTCGTCGTCGACACCGACGTCGGTCATCGACTGCAACCACACCGTCCCGGTCTCCAGATCGAGATAGTTCGCGCTGCCGGCATACTGGCGGAGCGCGTCACCGACGTCGTCCAGTTCGACCGGCAGGGGCCGAAGCGGCGAAGCACCCCGGCCGGCGACATGGTCAAGGGCATCGACGAGCTCGGCGTCGCCATCCCAGCGTCGCGCTCGCAACTGTTCGACGAGTCGGTCGACCACACCGGACAGGTCGGTGCCTGCGAACTCGGACACCGCAAGGACGGCGTCGCCGATCTGTTGCAGCGCGTCTGTGGGGAGGTCCTCGGCGAGCACTCGGTCGAGCGCATCAGGATTTCCAGCCGCTCGACGCAGCGACTCCAGCCAGACATCGTGACCCATGCGAACCTCCCCGACCGACGCTACGACACAGCACCGCGACAGCAACGGGCCTCGAAATATCACTCCAGAGCGGGCAATCTGGCGCGCATGGCGATCGACTAAGCGCCGTCGACCTGCTCGCGCAGCGACGCGATGTCAGCGATCTCCCATGCCTCAATGACCTTCCCATCGCGAAGGTGAGTGATCACCGCCTGGTCGATGCGGAAGCTGCGGCCCGAACCCGCAACACCACCGAACGCCGCATTCATGGTGCCTGTCACAATGACTCGCGCCATCTCGACTTCTCCATCGACAACAGCCTCTTGCACGTCGTGACGGAGGTCGGGCATTGCGGCCAGCGCCTCACGCCATACTTTTTTCTCGGCGTCGGCGCTACGCGTCGACAGTCCAGCTGGCGCGTGAATCGTGGCGTCGGGATGCAGCAGGTCGTCGAATGCTTCCAGGTCTCCGCTGTCACCCGCGGCGAGCCACCGGAATACCACGGTCTCACGTAGCTCAGGCATGCTGAAGTCTCGCGCTCTAGCCGAGTCAGCAGGGCATGAACATGTCTGCCGCACTGCAGCTGCGGAGCGGGTCAATATGGGTGCGGCAGACCAACGCGTGGGGGTGTTCGGTGGGGATCAGCATCGAGAACGTGTTCCGTGAAGTACTCGACGCGAACACGGTGAGCGTGGAGGCCGCACAGGCTGCAATCCGGCAGCATTTCACCGAGGACTGCGTCTGGCAGCAAAGCGGATTCCCGACGACTACGGGTCCGGAGGAAGCGGTCGCGCTGCTGGAGAGCATGGTCGAGTCGCTCGGGCTCGCCAGCATCGAGGTCGAGTACCTCCACACTGCGAGTTCGGAGGATGTGCTGTTCACCGAGCGGCTGGACTGGTTGGTCCAGCGTGACGGCACACGGATGGGTCCCGCCATCGTCGTCGGCGTCACAGAGTTTCGTGACGGCAAGATCTGCGCTTGGCGGGAGTACTTCGATACGAGCGGCTTCGTTGACATGCTCGATTCCTGAGACAGCCGCTGAGCTCGACGGCGCAACTCGATATCAGTCGCGCCTGGCGCGCGCCAGAACTGCCTTCGATCGGCACGCTCGCCGTAACGCGCCGGAGCGGGCAATCCGTGCGCGTCGTCCACCTTTGCGTTGTCGTTCGCGGGGAGCGGATGCAATGAGGGCTACGTCAGGGCTCGTGATTGGTTCCAGTTCGCTGTTCGACGTTGTCGCGAACGACATCAATCAAGCCACGGGCAAGCACGTGAGCACCAGAGCCGACGCCGAACGTCCAATACCGCCGAAACCAGTTGCGAGCGTGTTCATCGGTCGTGGCGGTACGCATCTGCGCCCATAGCAGCGTCTCGTCATCAGCCAACCGACGCGTCCCGAGCGCATAGATCGTCTTTGCGAAGCCAGGCTCCGCCCAATCCCTGAACGCGTCCGCCTCTACGTCAGCGAACTCGATCACGGGCCGCCAGAACTTCCCCACCAGCCCGAGTGCTATCTCGTCCGGTGCACGCTCGCCCAGTAGCACCCATCCGCCACCACTCATGGGAAGCTTTGTCGTATCGCGCAAGGTCAGCCGCTCCGGCATCTCGCTGCGCTCGCCATGGAGGCGCTGCCACACGAGATCCGGCAGCATCCGCACCGCGCCGAGCATGGCAACCAGGGGCCGCTTGCGCCCCACGTCGATGAGGTCAGCGTCCATGAGCGCATCCCACGTCGTCTTCTGATCGGCCGAGACAAGCGTCGCGACCTCGTCAGAAACGTCGTAGACGGGGAGAAAGTCATCCGGCAGCATGACGCCGCTCATTTTACGTTCGGAGCGCAGCGACATGGTCGTGTCGCCGGGCGATACCCGAAGCAGGCAGTCTTGTTGTCCATGCTTCACGATGAGTCGAGCGCGACAACGTACGGCATTGATCTCTACTGGATACCGCTCGGTGCAGACGCACACGTCGTGCGTCTCAGCGGCGGGCTCTACGAGGCGATCGTCGCACTGATCCACCGTCGACCGAGATGCGACCTCTATCACTCCGCTTTAGAGGTGCGCGTCCCCGGTGCTCGCTATGTCATCGAGCAGGCACCCATCCCGGATGGCGACGGCGATCGGCGCGGCGTGGTGGCCGAGGGTCCGGTTGGTTTGAAGGTGCTGAGCCGATTTCGGCTTTTCCGGTACGAAGTCAGGCGGTGGCTCGAAGGAGCGATTCCCGACATACGACAAGCCGTCGGCAGTCCCGTACACCTCACAAGTGATGTCGAGCAGGCAAGCCGCGTCCTGGATCTGCTGCCATCCATACCGACGCCGGTGTGGGGTCGCGACGAGTTCGGTACCGGCGAGATGTGGAACTCGAACTCCGTCGTCTCGTGGGTGTTGGTCAGCAGCGGAGTGTCACTTCGTGGAGTCGAGCCCCCGCCACGTGGTCGAGCACCCGGATGGCACGCCGGAATGGTGATCGCAGAGAGGATTCCACCGAACGCATAACTGATGCGATGAAGGAGCGGGGCCTCCGCTCCCCAGTGAGGTCCGAGTCGTCGAGACTCGGGGCTTCACCACAAGACCAGTTCCTCTTCGGAGGAAGGGAGGCCCCTATGGATCGACGTTACGTCGGGATTGATCTGCATCGTCGCCGTTCGGTGATCTACGCGATGGACGGCGAGGGCGAGCGGTTGTTCTGCGAACGGATCGACAACGACGCGCTGCGGTTGCTCGAGGTGGTCAGCGCTGCGGGCGAGGGCGCGGAGGTGGTGATCGAAGCGACGTACGGCTGGTATTGGGCGGTCGATCTGCTCGCCGAGGCGGGGTTCAACGTGCATCTGGCGCATCCGTCGGGGAACGACTGGGGCAAGCGGCGGGTGAAGAACGACGAACGCGACGCCCGCGACCTGGCGGACTTGTTGCGTCTGGGTCGCCTCGCGGAGGCGTGGATCGCACCACCGGCGGTCCGTGAGGCACGTGAGCTGGTCCGTTATCGCGCACGGCTTGGTGCAGCTACGCAGTGGTCTCAAGGCGCAGGTGCACGCGGTGATGGCCAAAGAAGGTGTGCTGCCCGAGACGAGTGACATGTTCGGCCCGAAAGGCCAGCACGCTGCTCGACGCGATGGAGCTCGCCGACGCCTACCAGGTCCGCGTCGAGTCGCTGCGTGACCTGATCGAGGTCTACGACCGCGAGGTCGGGATGCTCGAACGACGTATCCACGAGCTGCTGCGCGACGACCGCGGCTACCAGGCCATCCAGGCGCTCGACGGTGTCGGTCGCACCCTCGGCGCGATCTTCGTCACCGAGATCGGTGACATCGCCCGGTTCCGTTCACCCGAAGCGTTGTGTTCGTGGGCCGGGTTGACGCCTCGGCATCGGGAGTCCGACACCAAAGTCGTGCGCGGCAAGATCACCAAACAAGGCTCGAAGCTCGTGCGTTGGGCGGCGCTCGAAGCGATCGTCCGCTACCACGGCGGACCGCCACTGCGTGACGGATTCCATCGCATCGCGGAACGACGCGGCACGAACAAGGCGCGCATCGCAACCGCGCGCCGGCTCATGACCCTCGTCTACTACGGCCTACGCGACGGCGAGATCCGCTGCCTCCAACAACGGGCTGTCGCGTGAAGCTCGGACACGACCCCAAGCGTGCTCGGAATCGGCATGACTCCCACCAACAGCGGCGACGTCGACTAACTGATTGAGCCCTTGCGGGTCGTGGCCCGACCGCACCATGCAGCCCATCGCGGCGCGGACAGATGCCTGGCAACCGAGCCATCACGCAGCAAGACACCCTGGTGCGGAACCCTGTCAACGAGCTCGTCGAACTCCAGCGAACACCACGCACTCAACCACGCGCGCCCGAACACCACTTGACAAGCCCCGCTCCTTCACAGATGCCGATCGGCGCACGAGTTCGGGTGGGTGCCGGGAGAGCGGCGTCCGAGCGCGGTCTGTTCAACGGAACTCACGCGGGGACTCGTCTCGTGCGATCGCGCGAGCAGGACCCGGCATCAGCGAACACGGGCCGGCACGAACCAACACGACGAAAAAGTGGCACGGTGTGGCACGTGTGTGGCACGCCGGTCAGTTCGCGACGAAGCCCTGGCCCAGCGCAATGCTGTGACCAGGGCTTCCGAGGTGGCCGGGACCGGCGTCGATCCGGTGACCCCGCGCTTTTCAGGCGCGTGCTCTGCCGACTGAGCTACCCGGCCTCGCGAAGACCGCCGCCGAGGCGACGGTCTTCCGCGGTCCTGACGGGATTTGAACCCGCGGCCTCCGCCTTGACAGGGCGGCGTGCACTCCAAACTGCACCACAGGACCAGATGAGCCGACGCCAGGTCTCGCATTGCGGCGCCGACGGTGCCCCCAGGGGAGTTCGAATCCCCGTTACCGCCTTGAAAGGGCGGCGTCCTGGGCCACTAGACGATGGGGGCTCGGCCTCACCTGAGGCAGCGCATCGTAGCAGCACGACCCCGACCCTCTACCGGTTCAGGGGGAGTCAGAGGGATCGTGGTGAGAGGGACCGGTCCTCCACGCGACGGCAGCCCCGTCCGCCGCAACGCCGCAGCTGGGCGATGCGATGGGCGAGGACCCGCTCCGTCGCCGGACGGGTACCCGCGAGGTTGGTGATCTCGTCGGGGTCGGTGCGCAGGTCGTAGAGCTCGCGCTCACCGTTGCCGTACTCCACGTACGCGAGGTGCGCGGTGCGCACCGCGTCGTAGTCGGGGATCTCGGCCCCGCGGTTGAGCAACATGCCGTCGCGGATCTCCCGGTGACGCCGTCGGCCATCGACCCCCTGGTCGGGATCGGGTGGCTCCAGGATCTCGTTCTCCGCCGGGTCGCTGCGGGCGGGCTGTGACATCCCGGATTCGACGCGGTGTTCGACCAGGTAGGACCGGCGCCAGTGCTGCGGGCGGGCACCGTGGAGCAGGGGCACCAGCGAGCGCCCGTCGGTGAACGACGGCGTGCTCGCGCCCGCCATCGCCTCGAAGGTCGGTGCGAGGTCGGTGTTGCCGGCGAGGCGCGTCACGTGCGCGCCCGTGCGCACGCCGGGGCCGCGCACCATCAGTGGGACGTGGATGTCGGGATCGTAGGCGGTCTGCTTGCCCGCCGGCATGCGGTGCTGACCGAGGTGGAACCCGTTGTCCGACGCGAACACGAGATACGTGTTGTCGAGCTGTCCGGTCACTCGCAGCGTGTGCACGAGGTGGGCGACACCGCGGTCGACGGCTTGCAGCGAGCGGATCCGGCGACGGTACAGGCGGTCGATGGCCTTGGTCTCGAGCGGGCTGAACGGGGGCAGATCGCGCACGAAGGCCGGCATGCGGCTGACGTCGGCCTGGTCGAAGCTCGGGGTGCGCGGCGCGCTCGCCCGCGGGAAGCGACCGACGTCGCGGGGGGCGGGCACCGCCGGCTGGTGGGGCGCGTACACCGGGAGGAAGGCGAAGAACGGTCGGTGCTCGCGGGCCGCGCCACGGATGAAGTGGTCGGTGAGGCCGACGTACACGTTCGTCCCGTAGTCGCGGGGGCGGTGTTGGTGCACGTGGTAGCGCTGATCCTGGTTCAGCACGTACCCGTACTCGGAGTACGGGTTGCCGTAGACCGCGCTGGCCCAGTGGTCCCAACCCGGCGGGACGTAGTCGGGCGCGGCACCGTTGGGATAGCCGTTGAGGTACTTGCCCGCGAGTGACGTCGTGTACCCCGCGCGGTGCAGGCGGGTGGCGACGGTGTCCTGCTCCACCCCGGTGTGATAGGCGCGCTCGAAGCCGCCGTTGCTGCCGCCGTTCGACCACACCCCGGTGTTGTGGGCGTACTGACCCCGCAGGGTGGTGGTGCGCGACGGGCAGCAGAGCGAGTTGCTGACGAAGTAGTCGTCGAAGGTGGTGCCGTACGCCCCGATGAGCGCCCGGGTCTGCGGGAGGTACCGCATCTCCGCGAGGTCGAGGTCGTCGGTGAGCACGAACAGGATGTTGGGCTTCCGGCGACGGCTCGCGGCGCGGACGGGCGCGCCGGGGTGGCCGCCACCAGCGCGGACGCGGTCAGGGCCATCACGACGAACGCACGGAACGTCGACCCACCGCGTCGGGACACGCCTGCGTTCTACTCCCTGCGCGACCGAAAACGGCAGCGCGGCGGCCGCAAGCGCAATCCGGTGCCGTTCCGGCGACGAACAGTTGGGGTACAGCCGGTCGATGCGCCCGGAGCCCTGCGGAAAGGTGCGGCGGCGCGCGGATGAGGTGCCGCAGCGTGGTCCAGGGAGAACGGGTGACTCGGACGGAGCACCACAACATGGGGAGTGACGGGGCCGCCGAGCCGTACGTCGATCTGCCCGGCCGGGCGGAACCGCCCCGCGCCGCGATCCTCGTGCTGCACGGGGGCAAGGCCGACAGCCTCGGACCGGTCGAGCGCCGGCAGCTCACGGTGCTCCGCATGCAGCCCTTCGTGCGCAGCCTCGCCGCCCTCGGCGACGACCTCGCCGTCGGCCGGCTCCGGTACCGCTACCGGGGCTGGAACGGACACGCCGCCCACCCCGTCGCCGACGTGCGCGTCCGCGCTCGACCGGATCGGAGAGCAGTACGGACCGGTGCCGGTGGTGCTGGTCGGCCACTCGATGGGCGGTCGCGCCGCGCTGCGCGCCGCCGGGCATCCCACCGTGCGCGGTGTGGTGGCGCTCGCTCCCTGGCTCCCGGGCACCGAGCCGGTCGAGCAGCTCGCCGGGCGCGACCTCGCCGTGCTCCACGGCACCCGCGACCTCACCACGAGCCCGCGTGCGTCGGCGGGCTTCGTCGAGCGGGCCGCACCGCTCACCCGACGCACCGCGTGCGTGCAGGTCCCCTGGAGTGGGCACGGGATGCTGGCACGGGCGTCGCTCTGGCACCGGTTGACCGCCGCGTTCGTCGCGGCCGTCGTCGACGACGCGCCGTTCACCGCCGCGCTGGACCTCGCGCACACCGCCCGGTGCGCCGACTGCACCCCGGACACGACCGCATGAGCGCGACACCGAACCTCCAGCTCCCGCGCCGGCGGATCGCCGTGGTCGGCGCCGGCGTGGCCGGCCTGACCGCCGCCTACATCCTGCAACGCGAGTGCGACGTCACGTTGTACGAGTCCGAGCCGCGTCTCGGCGGGCACGCGCACACCCACGACGTCGTCACGCGCGACGGTCGACTCCTCCCGATCGACAGTGGCTTCATCGTGCACAACCTGAGCACGTACCCCAACCTGCTCCGGTTGTTCGGCGAGCTCGGCGTGGAGACCCAACCCACCGACATGAGCATGTCGGTGCGCTGCGACGGGTGCGGCCTCGAGTACGCGGGCGCCCGCGGCGTCGGCGGGATCTTCGCCCAGCCCACCAACGTCTTCGAGCCGAAGTTCGTGCGCATGCTGATCGAGGTCAAACGGTTCCACCGGGCCGCCCAGGAGCTCCTGCACGGCGACGAGCCGCGACGCGCCGACGGCGGCGCCGTCACCCTGGGCGACTTCCTCACCGCCGGGCGCTACACCCCGTATTTCGTGCACCACTTCATGGTGCCGCTGGTCTCGTGCGTCTGGTCGTGCGCGCCCCGCACCGCGCTCGAGTACCCGGCGCGGTCGCTGTTCACCTTCCTCGAGCACCACGGCGCGCTGACGGGTCACCGGCTCGCCCGACTGGCGCACCGTGGCCGGCGGTTCGCGCAGCTACGTCGAACGGGCGGCGAAGGAGCTCACCGCCACCGAGCTGTCCAGTCCGGTGCGCAGCGTGCACCGGATCGCCGACGGGGTGGCGATCCGCGACGAGGCCGACAGCGTGCGCGCCTTCGACGGGGTGGTGGTCGCCACCCACGCAGACGATGCGCTCGCGCTGCTCGCCGAACCCACTCCTGTGCAGCGCGCCGCGCTGGGAGCGTTCGGTTCGTCGGAGAACGAGACCGTGCTCCACACCGACGGTTCGGTGCTCCCGACGCGCTCACGCGCGCGAGCCTCGTGGAACTACCTGCTCGACGGCTGCGCGTCCGACGCCGGTCAGGTGCACGTGAGCTACGACATGAACCGGCTGCACCGCCTCGACGAGCCCGACCACTACGTGGTCACGCTGAACCCGGGCGGTCGCATCGCCGAGGACGCGGTCATCGCGCGCATGCGCTACACGCACCCGGTGTACACCGCCGAGTCGGTCGCCGCGCAGGAGCTGCTCCCCGGGCTCAACGACGGTCGGCTCGCTTTCGCCGGCGCGTACCACGGCTGGGGCTTCCACGAGGACGGGTGCCTGTCGGGCGTCCGCGCCGCCGCGTCGCTGGGAGTGGAGTGGTGAACGCGCGCCTCTACCGCACGCGGGTCGCCCACGGCCGCACCGAGAAGGTGGCGCACGGGTTCTCCTACCGCCTCACGACGTGGCTGGTCGATCTCGACGCAGTGCCCGCGCTGCCACCGGGCCTGCGCGTGTTCGGCGCGTTCGACGCCCGCGACCATCTCGGTGACCCGCACGCCAGCCTGCGGGCCAACGTCGACGCCTACCTCGCGTCCGAGGGGGTGGACCTGGCGGGCGGCCGCGTGCTCATGCTCGCGAACCCACGCTCGTTCGGGTACACGTTCAATCCGCTCACCGTGTTCTGGTGTTACGACCACGACGACGCGCTGGTCCGCGTGATCGCCGAGGTGCACAACACCTACGGCGAGCGCCACTGCTACCTGCTCCGGCCCGACGTCGACGGCCGCGCCCGAGCCGAGAAGGCGTTCTACGTCTCGCCCTTCTTCGCCGTCGACGGGCGCTACGAGATGGAGTTCACCGACCCGCGGGCGGGCGACGATCTCCGTGTGGAGATCGCCCTGGTGCGCGAACATCTCACCGTGTTCCGGGCGTCGCTCACCGGGCGGGCCGTCACCTCGGCGCCGTCGTTCCTCCGCGGCTCGCTGCGGCACTGCTTCGCAGGCCAGCGGGTCATGACCCTCATCAAGGTTCAGGGGATCCGCCTCTGGTTGCGCCGCCTGCCCGTCGTCCCCCGTCCTCCGGCTCCGGCTCAGGAAGGAGTGCAGGCATGACCGCAGGTGCGTTCGCCGTCGACCACGTGGTGCCCGGGCCCTCGGGGCCCTGGCAGGACCTGCGTCCGGCGCCGGCCCACCGCCCGGTGCACACCGCCATCGCCCGGGCGCTGTTCCTCCGGGTGGCGCCCCACCTCGCGGTGCGCATCGAGCTCCCCGACGGGCGTCGGATCGGCGGCGGCGGGCCCGACGCCCCGCTCATGCGCGTCCGGAGCGACGCGTTCTTCCGCCGGCTCGGGACCGACGGCCTGATCGGCTTCGGCGAGGCGTTCATGGCCGGCGACTGGGACGCCGACGATCCCGCCGCGGTGCTGGCGCCGTTCGCGGCGCGGCATGTCGAGCCTGGTGCCGGCGTGGATGCAACGGCTGCGGCGCTTCTACGTACGCCACCAACCGGCGCCGGAGCAGAACACGAAGATCGGCGCCCGCCGCAACATCTCGCGTCACTACGACCTGTCGAACGAGCTGTTCGCGGTGTTCCTCGACGAGTCGATGACGTATTCGTCGCGCGTGGTTCGAGCCGGGCGACGACCTCCACCGCGCGCAGCTCCGCAAGATCGACCGGCTCCTCGACGCGACCGGTGTCGGCCTCGGCTCGCGCGTCCTCGAGGTCGGCACGGGCTGGGGCGCGCTCGCGGTGCGGGCCGCACAGCGCGGCGCGACCGTCACCACGCTCACGCTCTCCGCAGGAGCAGGCCGCGGTGGCACGCAGCGCGGGCGACGACCGCGGGCGTCGCGTCGCGGGTCGACGTCCAGCTGTGCGACTACCGCGAGGTGCAGGGCGAGTACGACGCGATCGTGAGCGTCGAGATGATCGAAGCCGTCGGCATGGAGTTCTGGCCGATCTACTTCACCACCCTCGAGCGCGTGCTCGCGCCGGGTGGCCACATCGGGATCCAGGCTATCCTCCTGCAGCACGATCGCATGCTCGCCACGCGGGACCAGTACACGTGGATCCACAAGTACGTGTTCCCCGGGGGCGCCCTGCCGTCGCTGCGTGCCATCGACGACCTGCTGCGGGAGCACACCCACCTGCGGGTCGACGACACCGTCACCTTCGGCGCCGACTACGCGCGCACGCTGCGGACCTGGCGCGAGCGGTTCGACGCGCACGTCGCCGAGGTGGACGCGCTCGGGTTCGACGCCACCTTCCGGCGCATGTGGGACTTCTACCTCGCCTACTGCGAGGCGGGGTTCGCCACCGGCTACCTCGACGTCGCGCAGCTGGTGCTGTCGAACGAGGCCACGTGAGCCGCACTCCGGTCGCCGAGACCCTCGCCGGGGTCGTGCGCGGCGTCGTCGGCGACGACCTGCCCGTGCGGATCCGGGCGTGGGACGGCAGCGAGACCGGGCCGGCCGGCGCACCGGTGGTGGTGCTGCGCAACCGGCGCGCCCTGCGGCGCCTGCTGTGGAGCCCGGGCGAGCTCGGGCTGGCCCGGGCCTACGTGACCGGCGACCTCGACGTGGAGGGCGACCTCGACGACGGCTTCCGCCGGGTGTGGGAGTTCGCGCGCGACCGGGGCACCGGTCTCCACGTCGGTGCCCGTGAGCGGTTGTCCGCGATCGGCGACGCGCTGCGGCTCGGCATCGTCGGCCCGCCGCCCCGCCCGCCCGCGTCGGAAGCGCGGATCCGCGGCCGTCTGCACAGTCGTGAGCGCGACCGTGCGGTGATCTCGCACCACTACGACCTGTCGAACGACTTCTACGCGCTCCTGCTCGACGAGCACATGGCCTATTCGTGCGCGTACTACCCGTCCGACGCGCCGGGCGTGTCGCTCGCCGACGCCCAGCGCGCCAAGCTCGACCTCGTCTGCGGGAAGCTCGGGCTCGCACCCGGCATGCGGCTGCTCGACGTCGGCTGCGGCTGGGGATCCCTCAGCATCCACGCCGCGCGCGAGTACGGCGTACGCGTCACCGGGGTGTCGTTGTCGCGCGAGCAGCTCGAGTTCGCGCGCAAGCGCGCCGCCGACCACGGCGTGGCCGACCTGATCGACTTCCGCCTGCAGGACTACCGCGACCTCGCCGACGGCCCGTACGACGCCGCCGCTTCGATCGAGATGGGCGAGCACGTGGGCGACGAGCAGTACCCGACGTTCGTCGGCACCGTCCACCGCATGGTGCGGCCGGGCGGGCGCTTCCTGGTGCAGCAGATGTCGCGCGCCGCCGGGAACGCGCCCGGTGGTGGCCCGTTCATCGAGGCGTACATCGCGCCCGACATGCACATGCGCCCACTGGGCGAGACCATCGGCCTGCTGGAGGCCGGCGGTTTCGAGGTGCGCGACGTCCAGGCGATGCGGGAGCACTACGTGCGCACCGGCGCCGAGTGGCGGGCCAACCTCGAGCACCGCTGGCCCGAGGTCGTCGCGCTGGTGGGCGAGGAGACCGCCCGTGTGTGGCGCCTCTACCTGGTCGGCGGGTCACTGGCGTTCGAGGAGCGCCGCATGGGCGTCGACCAGATCCTCGTGGTCAAGCCCGGGTGAGCTTCGCCACCGGCGACTTCCTGGTCGCGTCGGCGGTCGCCGCGGCCGCGGTGGTGGCGCTGGTCCTGATCACGTGGCTGGTGGGCAAGGCGATCGGCCGCTTCAACGTGATCGACGTCGCCTGGGGCCTCGGCTTCGTGGTGGTGGCGTGGGTCGGGTTCGCGCTGTCGTCGGAACATGGCGACGACACCCGCCGCGTCCTGGTCGCGGTGCTCGTCACGGTGTGGGGTGGCCGCCTCGCCGGCCACATCGCCTGGCGCAGCCGCGGGAAGGGCGAGGACCCGCGCTACGCGGCGATGCTGGAAGGCCACGCCGATCCCGCGCTGGCGCGCGCTCGGGATCTTCCTCACCCAGGCGGTGGCGGTCTGGTTCGTGTCACTCCCGGTGCAGGTGGCGATGTTCGAACCGAGTGAACCGGGCGCGCTGCTGTTCGTCGGGCTCGCGGTGTGGATCGTCGGCTTCGGGTTCGAGAGCATCGGTGACCTGCAGCTCGCCCGCTTCCGCGCCGATCCCGCGAGCAAGGGCCAGGTCATGGACCACGGGCTCTGGCACTACACGCGCCATCCGAACTACTTCGGCGACGCGTGCGTGTGGTGGGGGCTCTACCTCATCGCCGCGCAGCAGTGGGTGGGCGCGGTCACGATCCTGTCGCCGCTGCTCATGACCTGGACCCTCACCCGGAAGACGGGCAAGCCCCTCCTCGAACAGGACATCGCGCAGCGCCGCCCCGGCTACGCGCGGTACGTCGAACGCACCAGCGGCTTCTTCCCGCTCCCCCCGAAACGATGACCGTTTTGGCGTCAACGCGACATGCTCTGGCACGTTCGACTGACGCCAAAACGGTCTAGCCGGCGTCGAGGGGGCCGGCGGGGCGGGCGCCGGTGGCGACGCCGCCTTCCTGGGTGACGACTCCGCCCACCGCGGTCAGCCGGAAGCCGCCGGCCGGCCGGGTGAGGCGCGGCGCACCGCCCGGGAGGTCGGTGACGAACCGCTCGGGCTCGTAGGCGAGCTCGTCGAGCGCGAACACCACGACGTCGCCGGCCAGCCCTTCGCGCACGACGCCGCGGTCGTGGATGCCGAAGGCGTCGGCGATGCGCCCGGTGAGCTGGTGCACGCCCGCTTCGACGGTGAGGTCGCCGCGGTCGCGCACGTGCTCGGTGAACAGGAGCGTGGAGTCGCCGGCACCGCACATCATCTGCAGGTGGGCGCCGGCGTCGCTGGCGCCGACGACCGTGGTCGGGTCGAGGATCAGCTCCGACACCTTGCCCGCGTCGTTGTTCGAGAGCGCCTCGGCCACCATGCCCGGCGCCAGGTCGTGTTCGAGGACCCAGTCGGCCAGCACGTCCGACGGGTGACCACCGCGCGCCGCGACCACGTCGGCGAGGGTGCCGCCGAGGAAGCGCTCCTCGCCGTCGCGGACGGAGGTGAGGCGCACCCGGTCGAGGCGCGACACCGGGAAGATGGTGAAGCCGTCGCCGACGCGGTCCCAGTCGGCCCGGGCGCGTGCGCGCCACTCGTCGTCCACCAGCGTGCGCCGCTTCTCGTCGGGTGCCTGCGTGATGAGCTGACCCCAGGCGGGCACGGCGACGAACGCCGGCGTCTGGTCGAAGCTCACGTTCAGGTTGAACGGGCGCGGCGACACCTGCGCGAACACACGGCAGCCGTCGGCGTGGAGGGTGTGGGCCTGCTCGATGATCCGCATCGCCCGCGACGGGTCTCGGGTGTTCTGGGCGAGCTGGTTCCACGTGCACGACACGCCGGCCGCGCCGCACCAGCGCGCCACCCGGTCGATGTCGACGAGCTGGCGGTCGATCTCCTTGATCCAGGGCAGGAACTCGAGCACGCGTGCGTGACCGGGAGCGCTCCCGAGGGTCTCGATGAGCGTGCGCAGCTCGGCGTCGTCGGCGGCGCGGCTGGGCACCGCGTTGCCGTGGCGGTCCTGGTCGATGAACGAGGTCGAGAGCCCGAGCGCGCCGGCGGCCAGCGAGTCCGCGAGCACCGCCGCGAGCTGAGCGCGCTCGTCGGCGGTGGCGGCGCGGTCCCACGCCTCTTCGCCCATCACGTACACGCGGAGGTTGGAATGGCCCACGAGCGCGGCGATGTTCACCGCGGTGCCGTGGGCGCGCAGCGCGTCGCGCCATTCCGCGTACGACTCCCACGTCCACGGGATGCCGGTGGCGAACGCGTCGACGGGGATGTCCTCGATGAATCCGAACACGTCGCTGGCGGCGACGCGGTCGTCGGCGCGCACCGGCGTGAGCGACAGTGAGCAGTTGCCGGTGACCACCGTGGTCACGCCGTGCTGGGGCATGGGGTCGACGAGCGGGTCCCACCACACCGAGGGGTCGTAGTGCGTGTGGCAGTCGATGAACCCGGGCGCCACGAACGCGCCGGCGGCGTCGACGACGGTCTCACCGTCGGGCGCGAGCGTCGCGTCGATCTCGGCGACGACACCACCGCGGATCCTCACGTCGGCCGCGCGCGCGGGCGCCCCGGTGCCGTCGACCAGCGTGCCGCCGCGTACGAGCAGGTCTCCCGTCATGGGAGACGACGCTAACCCGTGGTCAACGAGACTTCCGCGGCCCGCAGGCGTCGCCCCAGGTCGCGGGCGAGGGCGCGCGCGAACGTGGGTGCGTCGAGCAGGAGCTTGTCGAGATCGGTGGCGTCGATCTGCCACGCGGTCAGCGGGGTGCGGGCCTCGACCCGGCACCGGTAGGGGTGACGGCCGAGCACGTCGACGTCGCCGATGATGGCGCCGGCCACGATCTCGCCGACCGGCCGGCCCTGCACGATCACGTCGGCCTGGCCGCCGGTCACGAGGAAGGCCGCGGTGGCCACCGCGCCCTGGTCGAAGAGGCAGTCACCGGGGAGGAGCTCCCGCAGGCGGGCCACCGCCCGGATGTGGGCGTGGTCGGCGACCGAGAAGTTGCCGAGGAAGTCGTCAGGGGTCACCCGCCCCCGGGTCCGTCCCCGTCTGGTCGTCTCGCTGCCGGTGAGCAGATCCACCGTCATGTCGCCACCTCCCTGTCCCGGCCCCCACCGATGCTTCAATTGGAACGCTCTACATAGTATGTATAGCACTCTACTTACTCTCGGTGCTAGTCTTTCCCCGTGACCACCGCTACCGACGCCCGCGACACCCGCGACCGCATCCTGGACGCGACCGTCCGCCTGCTCCGTCGTCAGGGGTATACGGCCACGGGGATCAAACAGATTGTGGCCGAGGCCGATGCGCCGCTCGGGTCCATTTACCACTACTTCCCGGGGGGCAAGGAGCAGATCGGCGCCGAGGCGCTGGTCCGCGCCGGGGAGCGCACCCGTCTCACCATCGCCCAGGCCGCCGACCTTCCCGACCTGCCCGCGGTCATCAACCACTTCTTCGTGTACAACGCCGAGCGTCTCCGCGACTCCGACTACGCCCAGGGTTGTCCGATCGCCACCGTCGCGCTCGAGACCGCCAGCGACAACGAGCGCATCCGCAAGGTGTGCGAGGACGCCTTCCACGGGTGGCAGGTCACCCTCGCCGCGGTGTTCGTCGACGCCGGCATCGCCGAGGTCGACGCCGCGCCGCTGGCCACGTTCGTGCTCTCGAGCTACGAGGGCGCGCTCACCATGAGCCGCGCCCTGCGCGACATCCAGCCGATGCTCACCAGCGGCGCCGCCGTGGCGTCGGTGCTCGACGCGCACCTCGGCGACGCCGCTCGCGCCGGCTGACACCTCCGACGCGCGAGACTCCCGTCTCGTGTTCGAAGCGGGACTCTGGGCCGCACTCGGCCAGTCGGCGTTGATCGTCGGCGCGCTGCTGGTGGCGCGCTTCCCGAAGCTGACCGAGCCGCGGTGGCTGGGCCTGGTGATGGCGTTCGGCGCCGGCGCGTTGATCAGCGCCGTCACCACCGATCTCGTCGCCGAGGCCTATGTGGAAGCGGGGCGCGCGCCTGCGGGTGTCGGGCTCCTCCTCGGCGCGGGTGGGTACTACGCGCTCACCCGCTGGCTCGACCGGCGCGCCGAACGGGAAGACCCCGAGGAGCCGGTCGAGGACGCGGAGGCGGCGGACGGCCCGACCGCGCTCCCCACCGGGGCCGACGCCACCGCGGCGCGCAACCTCACCGTGGGCATGGTGCTCGACGGCATCCCGGAGTCGATCGCGATCGGCCTCACGCTGCTCGGCGGGGCCAGCGTGTCGTTCGCCCTCGTCGGCGCGGTGTTCCTGTCGAACCTGCCCGAGGCCATCGGGGTGGCGGCGGCGCTGCTCGCGGGGAAGGTCCCGCTGCGCACGGTGCTGCTGCGGTTCGGCGCGATCGTCGGCGTGGGGTTCCTCGCCGGTCTGGTGGGCTATGCGGTGCTCGAGCCCACCAACGCCGACGCCATCGCCATCATCCAGTCGATCGCCGCCGGCGCGATGGTGGTCGTCGTCGTCAACGAGATGGTGCCGATCGCGGTGCGCGGCGCCGGCCGCCGCGCCGGGCTGGGTGCCGCGGCCGGGTTCGCGGTCGCCGCGTTTCTCTCCACGATCAACCCGTAGTCGCGACCGGCGTAGCCTGGTCGCGGTGGACGAGTTCACGTCCTACGAAGGCAGGTCCGGCTTTGCGCGCCTGCGCCGCGCGCTGAGCTTCTACGGCTACCGCGTCGTCTGACCGCCGACCGTGTTCGAGCTCGGCCCGCCCGCCTACCTCTACCTGGGCGTCGACGACATCGCCCGGGCCCGCGCCTTCTACGAGAGCGGGCTGGGGGCCGAGTTCCTGTGGCACTTCCGCCGCTTCGGCACCGAGGTCGCGGCGGTGCGGGTGACCGACGGCGGTCCGGTGGTGCTGCTCGCCGAGCACCGGCCGGTCCCGAGCTGCCTGCCGATCTGGACCGTCACCGACCTCGACGCCGCGGTGGCGCGCCTGGCCGCGGCCGGGTTCGCCGACCGGGGCGAGACCGCGGGAACCCCCGACGGCCCGGTGCACGTCGTGCGCGACCCCGACGGCAACGAGCTCGGCCTCCTCCGCCAGGACGTCCCGAACGCGCTGGTCGCCCGCTACGCCGATCCCGACAACGAGTTCGCGGTTGCCGACCCGCCCTGAGGGTGCACAATGGGGTGATGGACGACACGCGGACCTGGTTGCGGGAACGGATCGACGGGCGACTCGGCGGCGGCCTCGCCATCGCCTGGCTGGTGCTCTCGCAGATCGCCTTCGCACTCGAACCGGCCACCAACGAACCCGAGCCGTCGTACGGGATCGTGCTCGAGGTGGCGCTCCTGCTCCTCGTCGCCACCATGGTCACCGGCATGGTGATGCAGCGGCGCCTGGGTCTGGTCGCGTCGCTGGGCGCAGCCGGGTTCTTCACCGCGATGTCGGTGGCGTGCCCGGTCTCGGGCCACCACCCCTACGGCGCGTGGTGGTTCGGCCAGATGGCCTGCGCGCTCGGCTTGGTCGGGCTGAGCCTGCTCGCGATCCGCTGGTCGAGCGACACGCCCGACTGGTTCCCGGCGCGCGCACGTGGTCGGTCCTCCGACTCCGCGGCGGAGCGCGACCAGCAGCTGACGTGACCCCCGGCGCCCCGTGCGCTAGCCGCCGTGCAGTGAGTCCCAGGTGGCGCCGACCTCGGCGGGGTCGTACTTGATCACCGGGTCGTTCTCGCCGAACGCGTCGAGAGTGTGCAGGAACCGGTGGAGCCCGATCATGCCGCCGACGGTCTGGCCGAGGTCCATGATCTCCGCGGTCGTGAACACCTCGTGCAGGCTGCGGAAGGTGTCGTCGTCGATGGCCCAGTGGTCGTTCGACAGCTGGTCGATGAATGCGAGCGCGCGCCGCTCCCGCTCGCTGAGGTCGGGGCGCAGCGCCGGGTTCATCAGGCAGGCGACGTCGTCGTCGGTGATCGACCCTTCCTTGCGCGAGCCCATGCACGGCTCGCACCCGCCGAGCTGGCCGCTCCGGATGCGCAGCAGCTCGAGCAGCCGGGGCGCGAGCAGGCTGTTCGGGAAGTTCGGGTGCCGCTCGACGTCGTCGGGCAGGGGCGGGTGGTCGGCGTAGGCGAGGATCTGGAGCGGCACCGGCGTGGTGAAGGCGCCCGATTCGGCGCCCGCCTCGATCATGGCCCGGTACTGCTCGCTCATCTCGTCGTAGGGAACGGGTTCGACACGCGGCACGATGACCCCCCTGCTGGGTGCGGAAAGCGGTGGTTGCACGCTAGGCCCACGGGCACTTTGGGCACCATCGGACCGTGGTGACGACCCGCGAGCCGACCCACCTGGCGACGGCCGGGTCGTGGCGGGCCCGGATCTTCCGGCCCGCCGCCGAAGGGGACCTCCGCCGCCGCACCCGCGACTGGGTCGGGCTGGTCGTCGGCGTCACCCTGCTGCTGATGGCGTCGCTGCATCACGGCGACGTCACCCGCAGCGAGCGCGCGGTCTTCGACCTCTTCAACACGCTGCCGGGCGGGCTCGCGCCGGTCTTCCGCGCGCTCTACCGCCTCGGCGCGCTGTGGGCGGTCGGTCTGGTGGTGGTCGCCGCGCTCGTCGCCGGCCGCCGGCGCCTGGCGCGCGACCTCGTCGTCGCGGGCGCCCTCGCGTGGGCGTCGGCGCGCGCGCTCGGCGAGGTCGTCGACGCGCACGAAGGGTTCGGCCGCACCCTGCGGATCGCGGCCGGGTTCGACACCAACCCCTCCACGTTCCCGTCGGTGCGCGTCGCGATCGTCGTCGCGGTCATCGGCGTGTCCGCGCCGTACGTGGCGCGACCGGTGCGTGCCTTCGGCTGGGTCCTGGTCGCGTCGCTCGGGATCTCCGCGATCTACCTGGGTACCGGGTTCCCCAACGACCTCTTCGCCGGTGTCGTGCTCGGCGCGACCGTCGCGTGCGCGGTGCACCTCGCCTTCGGGTCGCCCGGCACCCGCCCCACCATTCCCCGGATCACCGAGGCGCTCGCGCGCCTGGGCATCGCCGCCCGCGACGTCCGCTTCGCCCCCGATCAGCACGCCTCGTCGACACTCGTGCTCGCCGACGACGACCAGGGGCCCCTGCGCATCCGGCTCGTGGCGCGCGACGACTCCCACGCGCAGCTCCTCGCCAAGCTCTGGACCACGCTGTTCTACAAGCGGTCCGGCCCGCGCTTCACGTGGTCGCGCGTGCAGCAGGTCGAGCACGAGGCGTACATGATGCTGGTCGCGGCCCAGGGCGGTGTCCACGTGCCCACGGTCGTGGTCGCGGGGAGCGGCGGACCGCGGGCGGCGCTGCTGGTGCAGCGTCCGATCCCGGGCACCACCCTGACCGAGCTCGATCCCGACCGGATCACAAACGCGGTGCTGGTGAAGCTCTGGACCGACGTCGCCGCGCTGGGTCGGTGCCGGATCGCGCACGGCGACCTCGACGCCGACCACGTCGTCGTCACCGACGACCAACCGTGGATCGTCGGGTTCGACGACGCCCAGGTGACCGGTGACGCCAACGTCCTCGCGGTCGACGTGGCGCAGCTGCTGGCCTCGATCGCGGCGATCGTCGGCGACGAGCGGGCCGTGCGCACCGCGGTGACGGTGCTCGGCCGCCCGACGGTGGCGCTCGCGCTGCCGTTCCTCCAGCCCGCGGCGCTGTCGTCGACGACGCGCCGGTTGAGCGGTGAGGGCCGCCGAGGGTTCTCGCAGCAGTTGGACGAGCTGCGCGCGGTCGCGGGTCGCGCCATCGGCATCGAACCCCCCGAGCTCGTGCAGGTGCACCGGGTCAGCGCGAGCAGCGCGGCGATGGCCGTCGGCGCGCTGGTGGCGGTGGGCGCGTTGCTGCTCGACGTCGGCGATCCGGCCAGCGTGGTCGAGACGATGCGCGGTGCCGACTGGGGCTGGTTGGCGCTGGCGTTCGTGGTCGGGCTCAGCGCGAACGTCGCGTACGCGGTCGCGCTGCAGGGCACGGTCACCGTGCGGCTCCCGGTGGTCGAGACCACCGAGCTCCAGCTCGCGGTGTCGTTCTCGAACCTCGCCGTGCCCGCGATCGGTGGCCAGGCCATGCAGATCCGGTTCCTGCAGAAGGTCGGGGTCGATCTCCCGGCGGCGGTGGCCGCCGGCGGCGTGCTCGGCGGCGTCGGCGGGCTCATCGCCGGGTTCGGGTGCTTCGGGGTGGCGCTGCTCGTCGACCCCGGCCGCATCGACCTCTCGCTCATTCCCGCCAGCGGCCTGCTGTTCACGCTCGTGGGCGTGGCCGCGCTCGCCGTCGTCGTGAGTGGCGTGCTCGCGCTCCTGCCCACCCTGCGAGCGAAGGTGTTGCCGCCGGTGTCCCGTGCCGTCACCGCGATGGGGCAGGCGCTGCGCTCGCCGCGGCTGCTCGCCCTGATGATCGGTGGCTACGTGGCCGCGTACGTGCTGTCGACGTGGTGCCTGCAGTTCTGTGTGATCGCGTTCGGCGGGCACGTCGGGTTCTTCGCGCTGCTCGCCGCCAACGTCGCCGTGGTCGCGATCGCGTCGATCGTGCCGGTTCCGGGAGGCGCCACCGCGGTGGGCACGGTGGGCCTGTCCGCAGTGCTGGTGTCGTTCGGCGTGCCGAAGGACATCGCGGTCGCCGCGGTGCTGGCCAACCAGCTCCTCTTCTACTACCTCCCGGCGATCCCGGGGTGGTTCGCCACCCGAGACCTCGTTCGGCGCGAGTATCTCTGAGTGGCGAACGCCCCCGCGCACCACACCTGGCAGCCGTCGCTGCCGTGCCGGATCTCGGTCGCGCTGTCGGGCGGCGGTCACCGTGCCGCGGCCTGGGGCCTCGGCACGCTCTACGGGGTGCTCGCCATGCGCGACGCCGAAGCGGTGAAGGGCGACGCCGGGGTGCCGGTCGAGTTCACGGCCATCGCGTCGGTGTCGGGCGGATCGATCGCCAACGGCGTCGTCGCCGACCAGCTCCGGGCGCTCGAGGTCGACATCGACGACGTCGACCTCGCCGACTTCCGCCGCGTCACCGCGCCGCTCCTCGAGACCATCGCCACGACCGGACTGATCCCCGCCAAGGGCCGCACCCGCCGCTACCTCGCGGGGCTGCTCACACTGGTGACGCTCGTGGTCGCGGCGCTGGTGGCCACGACGGTCGCGTTCCTGACCACGGGGCGCGGGACGCCCGGCTTCGAATGGCTGCTCCCGCTGTGGCTCGGCATCGGTGCGCTGGTCGGGATCGGTCTCGCGGTCGCGCTGCGTCACGTCGCCGCGTTCGTGGCCGTCATGGTGATCGCGACGGCCGGCGCGCTCACGTGGGGACTCGCCGGTGACACCCGTGGCGATGCCGCGTGGATCGTCGTCGTCGCCCTCACGATCGGAACCGCCCTCCTCGCGCTGCTCCTGGTCGAGCGCGCGTCACGCCGGGGCGCGGTGTTCGAGCAGGCGCTCGACGACGACCTGTTCGGCGGTCGGCGTCTGTCCGAGGTGCACGCGCCGGAGACGCGCCACGTGTTCTGCGCCACCGAGCTGCAGTCCGGCCACCAGTGCTTCATGTCGCCGGAGGTCGTCACCGAGTGGAACGCGGGCGAAGGCACGCCCGGCGACCTCAAGCTGTCGACCGCGGTGCAGGCCTCGGCCGCGCTCCCGCTCGCGTTCCCGCCCGTCGACCTGAACCTCGATCGGCTCGGGATGCGGCTGGCGCGCCCGTGGCGCCCGCAGGGCGATCCACCGGTGCCGGTCCGCTCGCTCGTGCTCACCGACGGCGGCGTCTACGACAACATGGCCGACGAGTGGGAGTACGGCTTCCCCGAGCGCGCCGAGCGCAGCGACTTCCTCACGCCGTCGGCCGCCGCCAACTTCCTGGTGGTCGGGAACGCGGGGAAGGACATCGGTTGGCAGGCGTTGGGGCGCGCCGGGTTGGTGTGGCGCGAGCTGCGGGCGCTCCTGCGCGACGTCGACGTGGTGTACGACGTGAGCACCAGCCAGCGCCGGCGCACCCTCCTGCGCCTGTTCCGCGAAGCCGAGCGGGCCGGGGTCGGGCTGGTCGGGGTCATCGCGCACATGCCGACGTCGCCGCTCGACGTGTGCGCCGCGTTCACCGCCGATCCCCACCGCGGCGGTCGCGCCGAGGAGTGCCGGATCGCGCTCAACAACATGCACGAGCACTGGGCCGACATCGCCAACCGCAACGGCAACGTGCCCACGACCCTGAGCGGGATCTCGGTCGACACCACCGTCGACCTCCTGCTGCACGCGGCGGCGCTGGTCACGGTGTCGTGCTATGTCGTGCACGGGCTCGGGCAGGCACAACCGCCGACCCGCGACGAGATCCGCGCCTGGGTCGAGGGCCGCGAGCGGGTCGAGGGCCGCGAGCGGGTCGAGGGCCGCTAGCGGCCCGCCACCAGCACCGACTCGACGCGGTGACCGAGCGGCAGGAGCCGCTCGCGCCCACCGAGCGCGGGGAGCTCGAGCAGGAACGTCACGCCCACGATCGTCGACGCGAAGAACTCGGCGACGAGGCGGCAGGTGGCGGTCGCGGTGCCGCCGGTGGCGAGCACGTCGTCGACGATGAGCACGCGGTCGTCGGGGGCGAGCGCGTCGCGGTGCACCTCGAGCGTGTCGCTTCCGTACTCGAGCTCGTAGCTGTGCGCGTGCGTGTCCCAGGGCAGCTTGCCGGGCTTGCGCACGGGCACGAACCCCGCGCCCAACGCGAGCGCGATCGGCGCCGCCAGGATGAACCCGCGTGCCTCGATGCCGACCACCTTGGTGATCGGGCCGTCGAACGGCTCCACCAACAGCTCGGTCGAGCGCCGGAACGCCTCCGCGTCAGCGAGCAGCGGCGTGATGTCCTTGAACACCACCCCGGGCTGCGGGAAGTCGTGGATGTCGCGGATGTACTTCCAGAGATCCTCGGCCGTCACGTCATCGGACCCTAGGGGCCGGGAGCGGGAGTAGGGTCGAGAGCACGTCAGGGGGGAATCTGCCGTGCACGACCTGGTGATCCGGAACGGGACCGTGATCGACGGGCGCGGCGGGCGTCCGGAGCTCGCCGACGTCGCCGTCGACGACGGCCGCATCACCGCGATGGGCACCGTCCACGACCCCGGTCGCGAGGAGCTCGACGCCACCGGCCTCGCGGTCACACCCGGCTTCGTCGACGTGCACACCCACTACGACGGGCAGGTCACCTGGGACCCGCTGCTCACGCCGTCGATCTGGCACGGCGTCACCACCGTGGTCATGGGCAACTGCGGCGTCGGCTTCGCGCCCGCCGCCCCCGACCGCCACGACTGGCTGATCGGGCTGATGGAAGGTGTCGAGGGCATCCCCGGCGACTCGCTGCGCGAGGCGATCCGCTGGGACTGGGAGACCGTCGGCGAGTACCTCGACGCGCTCGACCACATCCCGCGCGCGCTCGACGTCGCCGCACAGGTCCCGCACGGCGCGGTGCGCGCCTTCGTGATGGGCGAGCGCGGCGCCGCGAACGAACCCGCCACCGACGACGACATCATCCGCATGGCCGAGCTCGTCGCCGAGGGGATCGCGGCCGGCGCGGTCGGGCTCTCGGTCAACCGGCTCGAGCTCCACAAGGCGGTCGACGGCCGCGAGGTGCCGGGCACCTTCGCCGCCCACAAGGAGATCTGCGCGCTGGTGCGAGCCGTGCGCATGTCGTCGGCCGCCGCCGTGTTCACCACCATCCTCCCGGGTGCCGCCGGCGAATCGCACGAACGTTGGGACCAGGAGGTCGACTGGCTGAGCGCGGTGTCGCGCGAGACCGGCCTCGCGGTCACGTTCCCGTTCGGTGGGTCCCGCGGTGGTCCGTGGCGCCAGAAGCTGGCGCGCATCGAGCAGGAGAACGCCGACGGCGCGCGCATCGTGCCGCAGGTGAGCTCGCACGGTCAGGGCCTGTTCTGCGGGCTGCGCACGTCGCACGGGTTCCGTGGTCGTCCCACCTACGAGGCGCTCGCGCACCTGCCCGTCGCCGAGCGCGCCGCGCGCATGGCCGAGCCCGACGTGCGCGGCGCGATCGTCGCCGAACGCCCGCCGCCCGGGGTGCCGCGACTGCGCGACCTCATGCTCGCGTCGCCGACGTCGGTGTTCCCGTGGAACCCGGTGCCGGTCTACGAGCCCGACCCCGCGACCAGCCTCGCCGCGCAGTCGGAGTCGCAGGGCCGCGATCCCGAGGAGCTGCTCTACGACTGGACGATCGCGGGCGACGGCGACGCGCTCGTGCACTTCTTCCTCGGTGGGTACCCCGGCAACCTCGACGTCAGCGCCGAGCTGCTGGTGCACCCGCAGAGCGTGCTGGGCCTCGGCGACGGCGGCGCCCACGTCGACCTCATCTGCGACGCCGGCTACCCGTCGTTTCTCCTCTCCTACTGGGTGCGCGACCGGGGCCGGGGCACGCTCCCGATCGAGACCGCAGTGCAGATCCTCACCAGCGAACCGGCGGCCATGTACGGGCTCGGCGACCGGGGCGTCGTCGACACCGGCTACAAGGCCGATCTCAACGTCATCGATCCCGCCACCGTCGCGCCGCTGCCCATCGAAGTGGTGCACGACCTCCCCGCCGGGGCCAAGCGCGTGCTCCAGCGCACCGACGGGTTCGTCGCCACCGTCGTGAGCGGCGAGGTCGTGCAACGCAACGGCGTCGACACCGGCGCGCGCCCGGGGCGCGTCGTGCGGAGCTAGCGCCCGTGCCGTTGCTGCCCGACCCGGAACCGCGCCCGCGGCGGTTCCCGATCATCTCGGTCGACGACCACCTCATCGAGCCCCCCGACCTGTTCGAGGGCCGGATGCCGGCCGCGCTCGCCGACCGCGCGCCCCGCATGGTCGAGTTCGACGACGGCCGCCAGGCGTGGGCCTACGAGGACAACCTCTTCCCGAACATCGGGCTCAACGCGGTGGCCGGCCGCCCGAAGGACGAGTGGTCGATGGAGCCGGCGCGCTTCGACGAGATGCGCAAGGGCTGCTGGGACATCCACGCGCGCGTCGCCGACATGGACGTCGCCGGCATCTGGGCGTCGCTGTGCTTCCCGTCGTTGATCGCCGGCTTCGCGGGCGCCGCCTTCGCGCGCAGCCACGACCCCGAGCTCGGCCTCGCGTGCGTGCGCGCGTGGAACGACTGGCACCACGAGGTGTGGGCGGGCACGTACCCGGACCGCATCATCCCGCTGCAGCTGGCGTGGTTGCGCGACCCCGAGGTCGCGGCGGCCGACGTGCGGAGCAACGCCGAGCGCGGGTTCAAGGCGGTCACGTTCCCGGAGAGCATGAACAACCTCGACCTGCCGTCGGTGCACACCGACCACTGGGACCCGTTCCTCCGCGCCTGCGAGGAGACCGGCACCGTCGTCTGCCTCCACACCGGTTCGGGCTCCATCTCGCCGCCGCGCTCACCGGAGTCGCCGCTCGAGCAGAGCACGACGCTCTTCCCCGTGCACGGCATGCTCGCGGCGGCCGACTGGTTGTGGGCCCGCATCCCGCTGCGGTTCCCCGGGCTCGACGTGGCCCTCTCGGAGGGTGGGATCGGCTGGGTGCCGATGCTCCTCGACCGGCTCGACTACGTGATGGAGCACTCCGCATCGGGCATGTCCGGGGTGTGGGACGGCCACGTCACCCCGGCCGAGGCCGTCCGGCGCAACTTCTGGTTCTGCACCATCGACGACCCCACCACCCTGCGCGTACGCGACCGCATCGGCGTCGACCACATCATGGTGGAGAGCGACTACCCCCACGCCGACTCCTCCTGGCCCGACACCCAGGCGCTCCTGGGGGAGCGGTTCGCCGGCCTGCCCGCCGAAGACGTGGCGAAGATGACCCATCTGAACGCTTCCCGGCTGTTCCGGCACCCCGCCCCGCCGGAAGGATTCGTGCCCGTCGCCGGTTGAACTACACTGATGCGAGTGGCCGCCTCTGCGAGGCAGGCCGCGGGTGCGGGTGCCAGGGCGTGTTCGGCACCGAATCTTCGGGGGTACCGCACGGTGCCCTCCAGAATCGCCTACTGGCGGTGACCACGATCAACAGCACGACCACGACCGAGATCCCGGCGCCGCGCGTCGACGACTCGACCTTCGACCTCTACGTGGAGCTCGAAGCCGACGACGTCGCGACGCCCGAGCAGCTCGCGGTGCTCGAAGCCGACCGCCCGGCCTGGCGCGCGTCGCTGCTCCGGTTGCTCGTCGACGCCGACGAGCACCTCGTCGCCGCGCGCCGCCTCCCGGGCGAGGAGCGGGAGCAGGTCGTCGCCGACGCCGAGCACCTGCACCGCCAGCTGACCGCGGCGCTCTTGCGCCTCACCGGCGAACGTCGCCCCGGCGCACCGGGGGTCTCCGGCAACGGCGCCAACGTGCAGGGCACGCCCGGTGGCTCCACCCCCGCCGAGCCCGAGGTGGTCGAACCCGGCGTCGTGCGTCTGCAGCTCTCGTGGGAGCCCGGTCGGGTGGTGGCGTGGGCGGGCGGCCCGGGTTGTCCCACCGCCGACGCCGACGCGGTCGCCCAGTTCCTGCAAGATGCCGAAGCGCCCGCCGCGCCCTGGACCGCCCATCCCGACGTGCCCGTCCCCGGCGGCGAGAAGGCCGCCGCGGTGGCGGCGCCGGTCGGAGAGGTGCTCGGCTGGCTCGTCGCCGCCGGGTCGGGTGAGGTGCGCGACGACGTGGGCCCGAGTGTCCGCTGGTTGGGCAAGGTCGCGATGTGGGCGGTGGAGCTCGCGGCCCGCGGCGCGATGGTGCCCGTGCTGCGCCAGCGCCGCCGCCGCACCGGCTCGTCGCGCGGCGAGCACGCGTCGTACGCGGTGCGCTGGACGCCGGCGCTGGTCGATCCCGACCGCCTGGCCGACGTGGTCGACGCCATGCCCGGCAGCGTCGCCGCCCTCGATCCGAGCGTCGACGCCCGAGCCGTCACCCGGTCCGCGCTCACCGGCATGGTCGACGCCATCGGGCGCGACAGCGCGCGGCGCATCGAGGTGCCCGCGGCACCGCCCGTCGTACGCACCGGCAACGACGTCACCGAGGCGTTCCTCGCCCGGCTCGACGGCAGCGCGTTCGACGCGCCCGTGCGCGTCGCCGGCGAGCTGGTGTCACGCGCCGAAGGGTGGGCGCGCTCGGTCACGCGCGAGCACGCCGCACTGATCGTGCGGCTCGACCCGCCCGACCGCACCGGCGTGTGGGACCTCGAGGTGTTCGTCGCCAAGTCGCGCGGCGGCTCCAAGGGGAAGGTGCTCGTTCCCGTCGAGCGCGCCATCGTCGACGACCGCTCCAAGCGCGCCGATCTCGAGAACGAGCTGGCGCGGCTCGAGCGCATGCTGCCCGCACTCCTGCGCGCCGGCACCGACCGTCGCGGTCACACCATCCTCAGCCAGGACGAGGCGTGGGAGCTCATGGCCACCACCGGCCCCCGTCTGGCCGACGCCGGCTTCGACGTGCGCGTCCCCGAGCTCTCCGCGCGCAAGGCCACGCCGTCGCTGCGCCTGTTCGCGGAGTCGAAGGAGACCGCAGTCGGCGCCAACCAGCTTGCCGACGTGCGCTGGTCGGCCGTGTTCGACGACGTCGAGCTCACTGCGGCCCAGATCCGCGAGCTGGCCAAGGAAGCGCGCCCGCTCATCCGCTCCGGCGGCAAGTGGGTCGCGCTCGACAAGGCCGACCTCCACGCCGCGGCCAGCGCGCTGGCCGAGCGCGCCACCACCACCCAGCTCACCGGCGCCGACATGCTGCGCCTGGCGCTGGGGCTCGAGGGCACGCCGCTCGCCGGCGGCATCACCGTCGAAGGTGGTGGCTGGGCCGCCGAGCTGCTCGCCGCCGCCGCCGATCTCTCGGGCGAGCCGGCCAAGGAGCCCAAGGGCTTCGAGGGCGAGCTGCGCAGCTACCAAGCGGAGGCGCTCGCGTGGCTCGGGTTCCTCGACGCCGGCGGCATCGGCGGCTGCCTCGCCCTCGACATGGGCCTGGGCAAGACGCCCACCATGCTCGCCCACCTCCTCGCCGCGTCCGACCGCGGGCCCGCACTGGTGATCGCGCCGCCTGCCGTCGTCGGCAACTGGGCGGCGGAGGCGGAGCGGTTCACCCCCGGCCTGCGCGTGATCGTGCACCACGGTCCCGGGCGCGCCGCCCACGACGAGATCGCCGACGAGGTCGAGCAGGCCGACGTCGTCATCACCACCTACGGCACCGCGGTGCGCGACGTCGAGGCGATCTCCAAGGTCGAGTGGGCGACGGTCGTCACCGACGAGGCGCAGGCGATCAAGAACCACACCAGCGACACCGCGCAGCAGTTGCGGCGCATCGACGCGCGCACCCGCGTCGCGCTCACCGGCACACCGATCGAGAACGGCCTGGGTGACCTCTGGGCCATCCTCGACTTCACCAATCCCGGTCTCGTCGGTCCCCGTCCGCAGTTCATCGCCAGCCTCTCGGGCGACGGCGAGAACGGCGGCGCCGCGGGTGGCGCCACCGGCCGCGCCGCGGCCGAGGACGCGCTGCGCGCGCTCAACGGCATCCTCGTGTTCCGGCGCACGAAGCTGGAGCCCGAGATCCAGGCCGAGCTGCCCGACAAGATCGACCAGCTCGACCACTGCGCGATGACCACCGAGCAGATCGGCCTCTACCAGGCGGTCCTCGACAAGCTGGTGCTCGCCAACGACCTGCCCGAGGGCGAGGAACCGCGCAAGGGCCAGATCCTCGCCGCCATCACCGCGCTCAAGCAGATCTGCAACCACCCCGCCGCGTACCAGGACGACGACCAGCCGCTGGTCGGGCGCTCCGGCAAGCTGGCGCGGCTCGAGGAGATCGTCGACTCCGTGTTCGCCGCCGGTGAGCGCGTGCTGGTGTTCACGCACTTCGCCGAGTGGGGCGTCAAGCTCGCGGCGTACCTCACCGAGCGCATGGGTCAGCCGATCGAGTGCTACCACGGCGGCCTGTCGCGCGGCGTGCGCGACCGCATGATCGAGAACTTCCAGTCCGGCGAGGGCGCGGGCGCGCTGGTGCTGTCGCTGAAGGCCGGCGGCACCGGGCTGAACCTCACCGCCGCCAGTCACGTGGTGCTCTACGACCGGTGGTGGAACCCGGCGGTGGAGGACCAGGCCCGTGACCGCGCCTGGCGCATCGGCCAGACCAAGACCGTCATCAGCCACCGGCTGGTGTGCCCCGGCACCGTCGACGAGCGGGTGGAAGAGGTGGTCGCGGGCAAGCGGCGCATCGCCGACCTCGTGCTGCCGAAGTCGAGCTCGCTCGCCGACCTCGACCACGACCAGCTCGGCGCCGCGCTCGGCATCCGCACCGACACCGTGCTCACCGAGGAGGACGGCGAATGAGTCCGGCCCGCCGTCGCCGTGGTGGTCGGTCGAACAAGCCCAGCGCGCAGCAGCTGCGTGACTTCTGGGGCGAGGACGTCGACGACCCGGTCGACGACGAGCCCGTCCGCGTGATCACGCCCGGTGTCGACCCCACCGCGTTGGTGCAGTCGCTCGGACCGCTGCCGTTCCCCGGCGCGGGCGCCGCCCAGCACTACTTCCAGGTGGTCTACGAGCGGGCCGCGGGCCTGGCCGTCGCCCTCGCCGCCGCCGCCGGACTCCTCGACCTGTCCGCCCCCGAACCTTCCCCCGCAGAAGGTAGCGATTTGGTTCAGATGTGAAACACCTCGCTACCTTTCACCAGTCATGACCGAGGTCGTCACTCCTCCGAACTTCGTGGGCGGGCTCGGGATCGACCTGTGGATCGAGGGCGACGTCGCCCGCGCCCGCTGCGAGGTGCAACCGGCCTTCTTCAAGCCGGGCACCGATCGCATCCGCATGGGTGTGCTCGCCACGCTGGTCGACATGGTCGCCGGTTCGCCCGCGCACGCGATCATCAACCCGACCATCGACCTCCGGGTGTCGCTGCTGGACCGCGCCCCGACGAGCGGCGTGATCGAGCTGGTCTGCGATCCGGTGAAAGTGGGCCAGCGCCTGTTCATCGGCGAGACGTTGCTGCACACCGGCGATCCGTCCCGACCGTTCGCGCGTTCGGTGTGCACGTTCTTGAACCGTCACCTCGACGTCGCGCGCGACCGCCACTCGAAGTTCCCGTCGACCGACCTCGGTTCGCCGTCGTACGACGAGTCGTTGCAGCTGCGCGAGCCCGTGCCCGGTACGTTCGAGATGGAGCTGCACGAGGTGGTGCGCAACGGCGCCAACGGCACCGTGCAGGGGGGCGCGCAGGCGCTGATGGCCGAGCTCGCGGGGGAGCGCGCCTTGGCCGACGAGGGGGAGTATGAGGTCGTCGACCTCGAGATCCGCTATCTCAACAAGGTGCGCACCGGGCCCGTGCTCGCCACCGGTGAGGTGATCCCCGGCCCGCTCGACGGCACCTGCGTGCGGGTGCCGCTCATCGAGCCCGGCCCCGACGGTCGCATCGTGGCGCTGGCGACGCTCCTCTGCCGCCCGGTTCGCCCCTGAGGACACCGGGGTAGGGTTCGCCCCATGGTCGAACGCAGCGCGGTCAACCCGTGGGCCTGGTCGGTGAACTTCGGGTTCAACCAGGCAGAGCTCGTCGAAGGCGCGACCCGCACGCTCTACTGCGCGGGCCAGACGTCGGTCGACGAGAACGGCGCCCCGCAGCACCCCAACGACATGCCCGCGCAGATCACGTTGGCGGCCGACAACCTCGACGCGGTGCTCGCGGGCGCGGGCATGACGCTCGCCAACGTCGTGCGGCTGAACTTCTACACCACCGACGTCGAGGGCTACCTCACCAACGCCGCGGTGCTCGGCGAGCGCCTCGGTGCGGCCGGCGTCGCGCCCGCGGGCACGCTGCTCGGCGTCGCCAGCCTGGCGTTCCCCGAGCTGCTCATCGAGATCGAGGCGACCGCGGTCGCGTGACGTCCGAGGGCGAGCCGCGCTGGGTCGACGACGACCGGGCGCTCACCGAACTGGTCAAGGTGCTGCTCGACGAGCCTGCGTACGGGCTCGACACCGAGTTCATGTCCGAGCGCACGTACTGGCCCCAGTTGTGCCTGGTGCAGGTGTCGTGGCCGAAGGGCGTCGCGCTGGTCGACCCGCTGGCGTGTGACGTGCGCGCGCTGGTCGACGTGCTGCACGCGCCCGCCACCATGATCACGCACGCCGGCGCCAGCGATCTGCCGATCCTCGAACGCGCCGTCGGTGCGCGCCCCACCGCGCTGTTCGACGTGCAGCTCGCTGCCGGGTTCGTCGGGCTCGGCCTGCCGTCGCTGGGTTCGCTCGTGTCGGTGCTGCTCGGCGTGCGACTCGACAAGTCGGAGCAGCTCGCCGACTGGTCGGTGCGCCCGCTGTCACCGGCGGTGCGCAAGTACGCCGCCGCCGACGTCGAGTACCTGTTCCCGCTCACGCTCGAGCTCGACCACCGCCTGCAGGAGCGCGGGCGCGAGGGGTGGGCGGCGAGCGAGTGCGAGCTGCTGCGCCAGAACGCCGACCGCCGCGTCGATCCCGACGTCGCCTGGTGGCGGATCAAGGGCGCGTCGTCCCTGCGCGGCGAGAAGGCGCGCGTCGCGCAGTCCGTCGCCGCGTGGCGCGAGCGCCGTGCGCAACGGATGGACCTCGTGCCGCGCTTCGTGCTGCCCGATCTCGCCATGGCCGCGGTGGTGGGCCGTCCCCCGAAGACGCGCGACGAGGTGATGAAGCTGCGCGGCGTCAATCGCATGTCGAACGAGGTCGCGCGCGAGCTGCTCGATGCGGTGGAGGCGGGCCGGGCGATGCCCAACCGCGACCTGCGGATGCCCGACAAGCCCGACGTCGGTCCCGAGCTCGAGGCCGCGGTCGCGCTGCTCGTGGCCTATGTCGCCGAGCTCGCCCGCGCGCAACGGATCGAGAAGCAGCTGCTCGCCACCCGCGACGACATCAAGTCGCTGGTCTACGGGCGTCCCGGCCGCCTCGACTCCGGCTGGCGGGCCGAGGTCGCCGGCGCCCAGCTCCACCGCCTGCTCGACGGCGAGGCCGTGATCCGCCTCACCGACGGCGGCCGCCACCTCCGCCTCGAGGACTGACCCCCCTTCCATCGAACCGGCGTCGGCAGATGGGGTCATACCCCACGCCGGTGACGCCGGTTCGGCTGGTCAGCGCCCCGGTGCGCCGCGCCGTCACGTCATTCTCCCAACGCGTCGGCCGCGAGCTCGGCGCGGAAGCGTTGGTCGTCACGCGTGCGGAAGTGCGGTGACACGTAGCGGGCGAACAGCTCGAGCGAACGGTGCCACCGGTCGATGGTCACCCACTCACGCGAGTTGAACAGCAGCGACCCGAACCCGCCGACCGCCTCGTCGAGCTCGCGCACCTGGGCGATGCAGTCCTCGGGCGAGCCGATGATCCACGGCACGTTCTCGACCATCCAGTCGAAGGTCACCTCGGCGTCCGGCATCGACGCGTCGCGCTTCATCAGCGGCGCCAACCCGATCTTGAACAGGTAGTCGTACGACTGCTGCAGGCTCTCGCGGATCTCTTCCATCGCCGCGTTCTTCGAGTCCGACACGTAGACCTCGCGGCAGATCCGCCAGTCGTTCCGTGCCGCCACCGGATCACGCCCTGCGGCCTCGGCCGCCTTCACGATCGCGGTGCCCTGCGCGATGAGGTCGGGCATGCCCGGGTTGTCCTCGATCTGCACCGGCGTGAAGTAGATGCTCAGCGCCGCGTACCCGCGGTCACCGCACAGCTCGAAGTTGTGCGTCCCCGACATCCCCGCGATCGAGAACTGCGGGTGCTCCTGGTACGGCCGCACCTGGATGCGCTTGTGATCGAGCTCCCAGAACTTGCCGGTGAAGTCGACGTAGTCGGTCGTCGAGAACAGCAGCTCGATCATGTCGAGCGCCTCGCGCATCCGCGCGCCGGCTTCGTCACCGACCTGGAAGAACAGCTTGTCGCTGACCAGCCCCCCGCCGCCGAAGCCGTAGATCAACCGGCCGTGGGTGAGGTGGTCGAGGAACGCCATGCGCTCCGCGACCATGAACGGGTCGTGGTACGGCAGGTTGATGGTGCCGGTGCCCAGCCCGATGCGGTGCGTGAGGGCGGACGCCTTGGCGATGAAGATGTCGGGCGCGGGGATGTTCTCGTAGGCGCCGGTGTGGTGCTCGCCGACCCACACCTCGTCGTAGCCGAAGCGCTCGGCGACGACGATCTCCTCGAGCTTGAGGTCGTAGGACAGCGTCCAGTTCGACCACGGGAAGGGCTCCGGCATCAGGAACAGGCCGAACTTCATCAACGTCCCCCTCGTCGAGTCGCCGCAATGTACCTCCGCGCCGGTGGCGGGCGCGTGCCGATCGTCGTAGCGTCCGGTGCGTTCAGGGCACTCCGGGGGGGATTGCGATGGCGGACAAGAGTTCGACGCCCGATGTCGTCGAGCAGCTGCTCGAACGTCTGGCCAGCACGTCGGAACGACTCGTTCAGGCCACCGAGGAGCAGGTGCGCCAACTCGAACGGCGGACCAAGGAGCTCGCCGATCGCGCCGAAGCGGCCACCGAACGCCTGATCGGCGCGGCGGATCGCGAGATGCGGAGTCAGATCGCCGACATGCGGCGCGACATCGAGCAGTTGATGACCCGCGTGGGCGACGTCGCCAAGCGCGTCCCGGCCCAGAAGGCCCCGCCGAAGAAGTCTCCCGCCAAGAAGGCGACGGCGAAGAAGGCCGCGAAGAAGTCCGGCGCCAAGACGACGACGTTGAAGAAGCCGCCCGGGAAGAAGGCCGCGAAGAAGACCGCGGCAAAGAAGACCGCGGCGAAGAAGACCGCGAAGAAGGGGTCGACGAAGTAGGAGCCGGTGGCGTCAGCCGCCGGGTACGAGTCCCGCCTTCTCGAGCACGTCGCTGACGTCGACGACGCCCCAGTGCTCGACGATCTTGCCGTTCGTGCAACGCCAGATCTCGATGCCCCGCACCTGGATCTTCTTGTTGCTCGGCGGGATGCCCATCATCTCGCCGGAATGCGTGCCGACGAACAGCCAGTTCTGGACGACGCGACCATCGGTCGTCTCGATCTTCTCGTCGGTCTCGAAGCCCCGGTCGGAGAACGCGGCGATCACCGCCTCGGCCGTCTGCTGTTGCCCCTTCTTGTCGTTGGGAAATCCCGGCATCGGGTCGTGGTCGACGAAGCTGTCGTCGACCAGGTCGTCCCAGTGCGAGAAGTCACCGTCGACGAAGACCTCGTTGGTGAGGCGACCGACGATCTCGCTGTCTGCTCCCATGACACTCCCCTCCCGAACGGTGGACCCGCAAACGCCCACCAGTGTGGTCGGGAACCCGGGCCTGTCGAGAGGTCGTCACCCCGGCGCCGACCGCTCCCGGGTCAACGCCTTGAACTGACACTGGGACCAGAACTCGCCGGCCGGGTGGTACAGCTTCACGAACTGGCTGTGCGCCCGGCACCACCCGTACGCGAGGTCGTCGTCCTGCGCGTCGAAGTGCGGGCAGGCGCGACAGTCGCGGTGCTTCGCGCCGCGCGACTCGGCGAGCTCTTCGAGCGACATGCTCACGGCAACACCACCTCCGACGGGATGCGTCCGACGGGATCGCCGATGCGCGACTCCCAGAACCCGGCGACGAAGCGGTCGCCGACGCTGACGCGGTCGGCCCACTTCACACCCTTGTAGCCCCACAGCTCCGGCGGCGGCACGAATCGCACCGGCCCGCCCTCCACCGCGGCGAGCGGTGCACCGTCGCGCGCCCACGCCAGGAACCCGCGCCAGCGCGTCCTCGAGCGGCAGGCACGCGGAGTACTGGTCCGACGCCGAGTGCACAGTCACGAAGCTGCCGCTCGCGCCGACGACGTCGAGCACGCGATCGAGGCCGATGCCGGCCCACCGTTCCTGCGGTCGCGACCAACCCCACACGCAGTGGAAGTCGATCACGCGCTCCTCGGGTTCGAGCAGCGCGAGCTCGGTTATGGAGAAGCGACGCTCGTGCGCGACGTGACCGTCGACCCGCAGGTCGCACCACTCGGGGATCTCAGGCTCGAGGTGCACGACCGGCCACCGCTCGGGCACACGCTGCACGCGCTCGACCTGCTTCACGCCGCACCCGCCAGCTCGGTGTCCAAGGTCGGTCGTTCGCCGAAGCCACGATCGCGCAGTCGCATCTCGATCGCCGACGCGACCACGTCGAGGCCGGTCCGCCGGTAGGTCACGCCCGCCGCCTCGCCCGGCCGCCGCAAGGCGACCCACACCTCGGTGGCGGCGAGCACCGCCGCCGGCACCTCCTCCTCCAACAGCCGCAGCACCGGCTCGCCCAGCGCGCCGCCGGGCAGATCGGCGCCCAGCCACAGCTGATAGCCGAGCCCCACCCGGCCGTCGACCTTCACCTTGGTGCCCGACAGCCCGAGGTCGGCGACCTGCTGCTTGGTGCACGAGTTCGGGCAGCCCGACACCGCGATCGACAGGTCACGGGGCAGGTCGGGCCGGCCGTTGATCGCCCGCTCGATGGCGATGGCGACGGGCTGGCTGCCGGTGATGGCCAGCGAGCAGAACGACAGACCCGGACAGGCGCGCACATCGGCCGCGCCCCGCGCGCCGTCCGGACCCAGGCCGAGGTCGGCGAGTGCACCGACGACGCGCGAGACCTCCGCCAACGGCACCGACGGCACGAGCACGTTCTGCTCGCGGGTGAGCACCAGGCGGCCGGCCGGCGCGACCTCCGCCAGCGCGACCAGGTCGTCGGCCAGCAGGTCGCCGAGCGGCACCCGCACCGTCACCGACGCGTAGCCGGCGCGCCGTTCGGGGCGGATGCCGTCGCGCCAGCCGAGGGTCGGTGCCTGTCCGAGGACTAGCACCGGCGCGTCCGCCGCGGGCAGGTCGATCGGAGGCAGCTGCGGCGACGGCTCCTCGCGCATCACCGCGAAGCGCTTGGTGAAGGCGGCGCGGAACGCGTTCTCGCCGCGCGCCTCCACCAGGAACTTCAGCCGGCCCTTGGCCACCTGCTCGACGTCGCCCTCGGTGACGAACCACTCGATGATCGACCACACCGCGGGCCAGAGATCGTACCGCGCCACGAACGGGCGCAACATGAGCGACAAGCGCGGCGCGGTGCCGAGGCTGCCACCGGCCCACAGCTGGTAGCCCGGTTCACCGTCGCGAACGCAGGCCACCAGGCCGATGTCGTTGGTCAACGCCTCGAGCCCGCACGCGGTGCAGCCGCCGAGTGAGATGTTCAACCGGTTGGGCAACGTCACGTTGAGCTCGCGCGAACGCGCCACCAGCTCACCCGACAACCACGCCGCGTCGATCGACACGTCGAACGGTTCCTCGCTCGACGTCGCCGCCTCCGGGCAGGCGAGCACGTTGCGGATGGTGTGCCCGCACGCCGACCGTCCGACCAGCCCGACCGGCTCGAGCACCTCGTACAACGCGGGCACGTCTTCCAGGCGCACCGAGTGCAGCTCCACGTTCTGGCGGGTCGTGAAGTGCACCCACCCTCCCGCGTACGCACGCGCCGCGTCGGCGAGCACGTCGGCCTGCGCCCGCTCCAGCACACCCCCGGCGACGCGCAGCCGCACCATGAAGCGGTCGTCGTCGCGTTGCGGGCACACGCCGTAGGTCTTGAGGCGGTAGTGGTCGTCGGGTGCGAGAGCCGAGGGTCCGGCGGCGCACACCGCCGACAGATCGAGGTCGAGCCCGTCGCGCTTGGCGCGGGGGATGTCGGGGCGGGTCGTGGTCGTCATGGTCAGACCGCCACTTCCACGTCGCCCGCCCGCCGCCAGTCGCGGTCGCGGGAGCGCGCGGCCACCGCGGCGAGCACCGCGACCCCGGCCAGCACCGCGAACCCGGTGGCGAAGGTGCCGGTGGCATCGGCCAGCGCCCCCAACCCCGACACGAGGAGGAAGCCGCCGACCCCACCGGCGGCACCGACCAACCCGGTGACCGGCCCGACGGTGGTGGGGTAGCGCCGACCGACGAGCTGGAACACCGCGCCGTTGCCGACGCCGAACGACCCGACCAGGCAGAAGAGCACCACCACGGTCGGCGCGAGCCCGGGCCGCGAGGCGAGGAGCGCGGCGAAGGCCGCGGTGGCGCCGAGCGAGACGGTGAGCACCTGGGTGCCGCCGAACCGGTCGGCCAGCGCACCGCCCACCGGTCGCAACAGCGAACCGGCGGCCGCGCACAGCGCCGCGTACCCCGCCGCGGTCACCGGCGTGAGGCCGAAGCGGTCGACGAAGAAGATGGGCAGGTAGCCGGTGAGGCCGACGAACCCGCCGAACGTCACCAGGTAGAACACGCACAGCCAGCGGGCGTCGACCTCGCCGAGCATGCCCAGCGACGTTCGCGTCGGACGGTTGGCGAGCGCGGGTGGTTCCTTGGCCAGCAGCGCGAACGCCATCCAGCACAGCGCAACCGGCGCGATCGCAACTGCGAACGTCGCGTGCCAGCCGATCTGCTCGGCGATGCGCGGTGCCGCCAGCGCGGCGACGATCGTGCCCGAGTTCCCGGCGCCGGCGATGCCGAGCACGAGGCCCTGCTGCTCGGGCGGGTACCACCGGCTGGCGAGCGGGAGCGCCACCGCGAAGCTGCCGCCGGCGATCCCGAGCAGCACGCCGATCCCGAGCACCTGCGCGTAGGTGGTGCCGGCGAGGGCGGCCCAGGTCAACGGCACGAGGGTGCAGCCGAGACCGAGCAGGCCCGCCCGCTTCAGGCCGATGCGGTCGACCGTCGACCCCAGGATGAGGCGGAACGCCGAGCCCCCGAGAGCAGGCACGGCCACCATCAGTCCCTTCTGCGCGGGGGTGAGGTGCAGGTCGCGCGCCACGAACGGGCCGAGTGCACCGAGCAGCACCCACACCATGAACGACACGTCGAAGTAGGCGAGCGCGGCGACGAGGCTCGGCGCGTGGCCCGTCCGGCGGAGATCACGGATGCTCATGGGGCCATCGTCGACGAGGCGCGTGCGCACCGGGTTGCCGCTCGGTCACACGCATGCGACAGGACGCGCGCGTCGACCGCGACGCCGTGTGCGCGGTGCTTCGTCTTCCCGTCGCCCACGCGAAACGCGCTCGAAACACCGTGTGGCTTCCGTGGGGTGGGTGCCGCTGCAGCCGCTCGAGGGCTACACCGTGGGAGTCACCGCGGACCGGCGCGCCTCGGAGCAGGCCGAGTTGCTCCGCCGTCGCGGTGCGCGCGGTGCTCGACGCGCCGACCATCGCCACCGCATACCTCGGGTCCGACGAGCGCCTGCGCAACGCCACCGCCGCGCTCGTGCGCGATCCACCCACCGTGCTGGTGATCACCACCGGCATCGGGATCCGGGCCTGGATCGAAGCCGCGCAGAGCTGGGGGCTCGACCACGCGTTGCTCGACGCGCTGGCCGGCGCCCGCGTGATCGCCCGCGGTCCCAAGGCCACCGCGGCCGCGCAGGCGCTCGGGCTCGAGGTGTACGCGACCGTGTCCGACGAGCGGATGACCGGCGTGCGGGAGCTTCTCGGCGAGCCCGCACCCGGAGAGCACATCGCGGTGCAGTGCTACGGCGACGACACCAGCGACGCCGAGTCGCTGCTCCAACGGACCGACGTCCGCGTCACCACCGTGCCCGTCTACCGCTGGCAGCAGCCCGACGACACCCGTCCCGCGCAGGCGCTGGTGCGCGCGGTGCTCGACGGTCGTGTGCACGCGGTCACGTTCACGTCGGCGCCCGCGGTGCGCAACCTGTTCACCATCGCCGAGGAGGACGGCGCGGCCGACGATCTGCTGACCGCGATGAACACGAGGACCCTCGCCGCGTGTGTCGGCCCCGCGTGCGCCGAGACCGCGCGCGCGGTGGGCATCACGGATCCGCTCGCCCCCGACGTCGGCCGGCTCGGCTTGATGGTGCGCCTGTTGTCGGAGCGTCTGCAGGCGTCGCGCGCGGTGTTCTCCCTCGGTGGCGCGGAGGTCGAGGTGCAGGGGCAGGCGATGCTCGTGGGCGGCGAGCCCGTGCAGCTCACCTGGCGCGAGGCCGACGTGCTCAACGTGCTCGCGTCACGCAACGGGGTGGTCGTCTCCGCGTCGACGTTGTTGCGCACGGTGTGGGGAAGGGCGGCGGCCGACGAGCACGTGGTCGGGGTCACCGTCGGACGCCTCCGGCGCAAGCTCGGCGGTTCGGGCGCCTCGGTGCGCACCGTCCCCCGCCGCGGCTACCGCCTCGAGGTCGGCTGACCCGCCTGTACCTCACCCGCCTGTACCTCACCCGAACCGGCGTCGTAGCGGGCGAATAATCGTGCCGCGGCGACGCCGGAACGGGGATTCGGGGGCCCCGAGACGGTCACATGTCACGATCGGGGGGATCCTCGGGCAGTGGCGCTCAAGCGGAGGGTCCAGGTGCCGACGAACTCGCATGAGTTCGCAAGGGATCGCACAACTCCCCGCCCGTCAGTCGCCGGTCACGCACGGACCCGAGCCGCGCCCGAGCTCCGACATCCTCGGCGCGCTCGGCCCGCGCTGGACCCGCGTCGACGGGGTCCCGTTCGGCTCGACGGTCGACGTCGCGCACGTGCTGCTCGCCGACGCCGGGGTGCTCGTGGTCGAGATCGCACGCCCGACGACCGCGTGGCCTACCTCGTCGCCCGAGCTGGAGCACGCGATCTCGGAGACCCGCTGGCGGGCCCGCAAGATCGGGTTCCTGCTCGACGAGGTCGTCCGGCTGCAGGTCACGCCGGTGGTCGTCGTCTCGGGTCCCGGTGCCCCCGAGATCGCGGGCGGGTACGAGATGGTCGACGGCGTGCTGGTGGCGCGTGCCGCGGACGCCGCGCGCGTGACCGCGTACCTCGAAGGCCTGCCGCCCACGCTCGACTCCCGGTTGATCCCCGAGATGCTCGACATCCTGATCGAACACACGCTGCGAACCGACGAGCACCACCGCGTTCCCGCGGGCCGGCACGTCACGCCCTCCACCTGACGACGCCTGGTGACCTCCTCCTGGAAGCTGCTGGGCAGGGGCTTGGCCACGAAATTGGGCTGAGTCCTATTCCGGCCGACAGACTGCAGGGCGTGTTCACCATCGGACGGAACTTCCACCTCATCCACATGACCGACGACTTCGATGCGCTCGAGGCCTGGTACGACGACGTGTTCAGCGTGTCGCGGTGGGTCACCAAGAGCTACGCCCCGGAGCTCAAACGGGTGGCGTCGCTCGTGGGGATCGGCGACCTGTGCATCGAGCCCATGTCACCGTGCTTCGAGGACGAAGGCTGGGAGAAGGTGCCGCTCGGCCGGTTCTTCAAGCGGTGGGGACCGCAGTGGCACTCCATCGCCTGGTACGTCGACACCGCCGAGGGGCTCACCGAGCTGCGCGACGGTCTCGAGGAAGTCGACGTCGAGCTGCTCGGTCTGCTCGGCGGGCGGCTCGAACACAGCGACGAGCACGCGGTCGAGGACCGGCCGATCTTCACCCACCCGAAGGACACGGTCACGCAACTGGAGTTCATGGTCGCGATCCCGGAGATCCCCGACCCGCGCCTGCACGTGTCGTACCGGTCGACGTGGTGGCACGACACCCATCCGTTGCACATCCGCAAGTCGTCGCACTTCACGTTGGCGACGCGCACCCTCGATCGTGCGCGGCAGGTGTACGTCGACGTGATCGGCGGAAAGGTGCTGCACGAGTGCGAGAACGAGCTCCTGCGGAGCCGCAGCATCTTCGTCGCGGTCGGGCCATACGACATCGTCGAGCTCGCGGAGCCGCTCGAGTCGGGCACGCCGATCGCCGACTACGTCGACGTCAACCACCACGGGTTGTTCTCGGTGTCGCTGCAGGTCGAGGACCTCGACGACGCGACGCGCTACCTGAAGTCGAAGGGCATCGAGGCACGGAGCGGCGACACGGAGACGTTCCTATCCGACCCCGCGACCACCCAGGCGGTGCACTGGGCGTTCACGACCGCGGCGATTCCAGGCGACACCCGCCCGGACTGGTAGCGAGGTCGGGCGGGGCCTCAGAGTCCGCGCAGCCGGAGCCGGTCGAGCGGCGGCTGCAGTGCAGGAAGCGGAAGGGCTGGGAGCTCGACGACCGGGAGGTCGCTCGGCGGCGGAACCGTCTGGTCCGGGATCGAGTCGCCTCCGTACGCGGCCGGTTCGGAACCCGGTGCCCCGGTGCTGGTCTCGGCGACGGGCGGTGAAGCTGGGACCGCATGCGGACGAGGCAGTTGGCCCTCGCGCGCGTGCGGCGCTCGCGGGTTGCGAACGTCGGACGTCGGGATCGCAGCGGGCGAGGGCAGATCGATGGCGATCACCGATGCCACCGACGCCGCGCCCCGCTGGAGGGGCGCGGGCAGCGCGCCCGCCGCGGCGAGCCCGCTCATGGCGAACGTGCTCGCCACCGTCGCCGCGACCAGGTAGCGGAGCCGACGCGCCCGTCGTGGCGCGAGCGGCACCAGCACGTCGTCGCGTCCGGTCTCCTTTGCCGCGATCAACGGTCGGATGTTCATCCAGATCAGCAGTTCGCGGCTCGGGTCGGGCGCCGGCGCCATCCGGTACTGCTCGGCGAGCAGCTCGCGCGTCTCGCAGATCTTCAGCACCGGGCTCACGCGCTCATCTCCCGACGCGACGCCGACATCGGGAGCGCGCCGTGCGGCCACGCTCCCGATGTCTTCATCATCACATTCACCCGTTCCGTGGTTGGCCGGCGAGCCGCGCTCAGCCGCGGTATCCGATTCGGCGCAGCCGCAACATCACGGTGCCGATGGCTGCGAGGACCAGGCCGACCAGCCCGATCACCAGCGCAGTGGTCCCGGTGAACGCCAGGGACCCGGCGGCCGCAGTGCTGTGCGCCGCACTCGCGGGCGAGACCGCGGCGAGCTCGCCGGCAACGCCGGACGTGCCGCCGCCGGGACCGCCGCCACCCGGGGTCGTGCCGGGGTCATCGATCACCTGGGAGTCCGCGCACGTGGCAGTGCTGCCCGACCCGATCACCGCGACGCCGTTGCCGCACACGTCGGCCTGCGCGGCCGGTGACACGTCGGCGAGGCTCGGGTTGCTCGCGTTCCCTCCGGTGGTGGCGTTCTGGGTGCTATTGCACGTGGCGGTGCTGCCCGACCCGATGACGGCGACGCCGTTGCCACAGGCGTCGGCCTGCGCGGCCGGTGACACGTCGGCGAGGCTCGGGTTGCTCGCGTTCCCGCCGGTGGTGGCGTTCTGGGGGTTCTTGCAGGTGGCGGTGCTGCCGGAGCCGATGACGGCGACGCCGTTGCCGCACACGTCGGCCTCCGCGGCCGGTGACACGTCGGCGAGGCTCGAATGGCCCGCGTTCCCGCTCGTGCTGGCGTTCCCGTCCGTGCTCGCGTCCTGGCTGGTGTTGCACGTGGCGGTGCTGCCGAAGCCGATGACCGCGACGCCATTGCCGCAGAGGTCGACGTCGATGGCGGGGAAGAGTCCGAGCAGGCTCCAGTACTTCGTGACCAGGCGCTGCTGGCTCTTCGTGCACGTCGCACTGCTACCGGAGCCGATGACACCCAAGCCGGTACCGCAGAGTGAGACCTGCACGGTGGGAGAGACTCCGACCAGGCTTCGGCCCGAGCTTCCGGCCGCCTGCTGACTCCCACCGCATTCGGCGGTCGAGCCGCTGCCGATCACCCCGACGCCGTTGCCGCAGGCGTCGGCCTGGATGGTGGGACTGATGTCAGCGAGTGAGCCGGCGCTGCTCGGCGGCGCCGCGGTCTGCGACCCCGAACAGGAGGCGCTGGACCCGCTGCCGATCACGCCGACACCGTTCCCGCAGGCCTGGGCCTGGACGGTCGGGTCGACGGTGACCAGGGGCGGCCCCTGCAGGAGGGGAAGGGGAAGGGGCGGAAGCAGCGGCGGCAGCGGCACCGGCAGGGGTGGTGTGGGAATCGGGAGGGGGAGCGTCTGGGCCGACGCCGCCGCGCCGGCGCCGACGACGAAGCCCGCGACCATTCCCAGCGAGACGAGCGCGAGCCGCGATGCGGCGCCGGCGACGCCGCCGGCTCGTCCCTCCGGATTCCTGGGCGCTTGCGTGCGAACCATTCGTCATGGGGTTCCTCCTCTGCCGTGGGTGCAGACCGTTCCGAGTGCCGGAGGCGGGGTCGCCTCCTCGGTGCCGTCAACGGTCCCGTCCAGACGCGAGATACGGCTCTGGCCGAACTTTTCCTACGCTCCGCGTCGGAACCCCCGCTCTCCACCGCGAGACAAAGGGGATGGAAGCGACGACGCACACCCGCGTCGGCCCGGTGAGCGAGTCGGGCGCTAGCGGCGGCCCGGTGACTCCGGACCCGGCAGGGGGAGGGGACACGCGTCCGCCAGCGAGGCGACCGTGCTGTCGTCGACCGTGGTGAGGAACGTGGCGTGGAACCGGTTCACGATGTTGGAGAACCCCACCACGAAGCACAGTTCGACGATCTGCGACTGGTCGAAGTGCTCAGTGAGCGCGCCGTAGAGGTCGTCGTCGATGGGCAGCATGCGGGTGCTGGCCTGCGAGTACCGGATGATCGCGGCTGCTTCGTTGTCGTAGAGCCCGGCGGGCAACGGGTCGTCACCGAGGTGGGCCAGCTGCTCGTCGTCGATGCCTGCCGCTCGACCGAGCAGCACGTGGGTGGGTACTCAGTAGTGGCAGCTGTTGGTGACCGACGCGGTGAGGTACGCCAGCTCCCGCTGCGCGGGTGTGAGTGTCCCGGAGCCGTAGAGCACGGCACCCGCTTCGGCGACGATTCGTGTGGCACCGGGATGGTTCGCCACCGCGCGCATGATGTTCGGCAGCCCGGCGAAGCCCTCGGCACCGCCGTAGCGATCGACGATCTCGCGCACCTCGGGCGGGAGATCGGGATCGCCCGGATCGACGAGCGGCAGACGAGGCGTCATGGGCCGACGATAACGGGCCGAGACGGCGTCAGTCGGCGACGCGTTGCAGCGTCACGGTTGCGACCGCCAGCACACGATCGTCGGCACCGGCGTCGACCGCCTCGACGCGGCACACGACGTGGTCGTCGGCGGCGCGCACGAGGTCGGTGGTCGTGCGTACGGGTCCCACACGCGCGCCGGCGAGGTAGTGGATGTGGAGGTCGCTGCCGACGTAGCCGGGAGCGGCGGCTTCGGCCGCGCCCTGGAACACCATGCCGAGGACACCGCCGTTGATCCGGCCCCGGCTGTTGTGCACGTACGGCGTGTTCGGGAGCTCGACCACTCCGTGCTCGGCGTCGATCACGGTCAATCCGATGCGTTCGAGCAACGGCTCGATCGGAGGACCGCCGACGGGCTCCATGTGCCGGCGTTGCCCGATGCCGCCGAGCGGATCGAACACGTCCGACGCGGCTGAGGTGTCGGCGGGCACGCGTGCGAACGTTGCGAGCCCGGTCGCAACCCGTTGGTGCTCGATCATGTCGGGCAGGTCGCCGACATCCGACACACCATCGCCGTCGTAGATGTCGATGCCGACGACGATCAGGCGCGAGCCGGCGCGGCTGAGGTTGCTCTCGAGGATCGCCGGGCCCTTCACGAGCGGCGCCGCTTCGTGCAGCATCAGGTCGGCGGTCGCGATCCAGTCCGGGCTAGCGGCACAGAGCGCGGGCATCGCCGTGTTCACGTCGACGAGCGCGACGAAGTACCCCAGCCCTGCCGCGCCCGACGAGTCGCGCACCGCATCAGTTACGGGTGAGAGCGAGCGCGCCTGGGTGGCGCTGAGCTGCTCGGTCGTGATGTCGAGATCGCTGATCGAATTGCGCTGCGGCAGGTTCGGGACGGCATCCGACATGGCAGCGGGTTCGGGGCCTTCGCTCGTCATGGACCGGCCACCGTACGCGCCGGTGCCGCAGCGCGCGATTCGGACCCCACCGCCAATCTCCAACGTCGTCTAGTTAGGTAAGGGTTGCGCCAACTGACTTGAGTCAGGGCATCGAGACGCCGTTACTTCGGTGCACAACTGCGAACGACCTTCAGGCCACTCGCAGGATCGCACCGCCGCTCGAGTGCTGCGGGAGCTCATTTCTTGGGACACATCGAAGCGTCTATCTCTCCACTCGTCAGACGATCTCGAGACACAGCAATGGCCCACCCTCCCCTACACCACAACAACTGGACGCCACACCGATGCCCACTCTCAACGACACCCGCGAGCCCGTGACGCCGACATTCACCTTCCCAGTGACTGAGGAGCTCGTCCGCTACCTCGCCATGACGGGTCCCGCGCCTTCCGGAACGGGAGTCGAGAACACCAGAGCCCCCAGAGCGCAGACCGCCAGCTCCGACGGCTCGGTGCCGACGCGCGCCGAAGAGCTCTGGGACTCACTCGGCGACTTCGCCTAGCACGCGTCCCGACGCACCACGTGCCTGCCCGGGTCCTGCTCGCGCTCAAGTTCGAGTGCAGAACGCACGTCCCAGAATGCTCAGCGGAGCACCGGCTTGGCGAGCACAGATCGGCACATCGGCGTCGACCGTGCCCGATGCTTGCCGCGCGATGGACGCGCGATGGACACGGTCCGGGAAGGCCTCGACCTCAGGGGCCGCGGCTCGGAGGACAGCCGGACCGGGCATGAAGTCCGACACTGTCGCCTGCAGCGACTTGAGTTGAGAACGCGTCGAGAAATCGCCGCCGATACCGACGACGTGTCAGCCTCTCAATCGAGCGGCGGTCGAGGCGGCTCGTTCGACAACGAGCACGTTCGTCGAACTCGGCATTGGCGCCCCATCACATTCCCCCGTACCGTGCACCATGACCAACAATTGGAACTGCTGATGTCCGCGGGCCCGAAGCGAACCGTCGCGGTGGTCTGCGCCGTCGCGGCTCTGACCGCGACGATCGGATTGTCAGCGTCACCCGCAATGGCGCACGTCGCCGCCGCGAACACCAAGTTCTGCGCCGTGATTTCTGGCGACCAAGGCAGCGGGATCGACTTCGAAAGCCTCGGACCCGCCGAAGCCACATTCGCAGCCAAGCTGATGCGCAAGGCTGGAAAGACCGGCGTGCCGGGGAGTCTGAAGGCGGACCTCGGAAAGCTCGCCAAGGTCTACGACCGGATAGCCGACGGTGAACCCGCCGCGCAGGTGCTCACTCCTGCGAAGCAGAAAGCGATCCTGCCTGCGCTCACGCGATTCTCAAAATACGTAGCTGCGAACTGCACCGTCGTCCCCACCACCTAGCAACGCCCGGCGGCCAGGCAACGCAGAACTGCCAGTGAGGATGTGGTGGTGGGGTTGGGTCCGCTGTTGGCTGGGTGGAGGCCGCGACGTTCAGCGCCGCGCGTTGGTTTACTGGGTTGATGCACTGAGGTTCGTTGGGTGCTTGTCGATCGGCGTACGGCGTTGGAATTGGGCACGCCCCGTTCCGGAGGGTGATCGAGCCCGCTGTTGGAGCAGCGTGCTCGTCACGGTCTCCTTCCCGGGACGTGCGTGCCACCCCTTGACCGTTTGAGAGAGAAGGGATGGCGATGACCATCGTAAAGAGCACGCGCCCGGTGACGGGTGGAGTGGACACGCACGCTGGACGTTCATGTTGCGGCCGCGTCGACGCGAACGGCGGACTACTGGGTGTGGAGTCGTTCGCGACGACGCCTGTCGGATACGTCGAGTTGCATCGACTGGCTGGCCAAGTTCGGCACGGTCGATCGGGTCGGTGTGGAAGGCACCGGCGCGTATGGCGCGGGCCTGGCGCGTCATCTGCGCGGTCAGGGCCTGGTGGTGATCGAGGTCGATCGCCGAACCGCCAGGAGCGCCGCCGGAACGGCAAGTCCGATGAGCTCGACGCGATCGAAGCGGCACGCGCGGCGTTGTCGGGCCGTGCGTCAGGGATCGCGAAGTCCGCGGATGGAGACGTCGAAGCGATCCGCGCGTTGTTGGTGGCGCGCCGCTCGGGCCGCAACGCGCGCATCAAGTACTTGAACCAGATCCGTCACCTCGTGTTCACCGCACCCGACGAGCTGCGTGAACGGTTTCGCGACGTGCCGCGCGACCAGTTGGCGCGCACCGCAGCGGCGTTGCGACCCACCGTCGGGAGCGACACCGTCGTGCACGCGACCAAGCTCGCGATCGCGACACTGGGACGTCGCGTCGTCGCGCTCGACACCGACGGCAAGCGCCTCGACGATGCGCTCGACACGTTGGTGCGCCGCACCGCACCGAGCCTGCTCGAGATCTACGGCGTCGGGATCCACACCGCCGCGATCTTGCTCGTCGCCGCGGGCGACAACCCGCATCGATTGAACAACGAAGCCGCGTTCGCGCATCTCTGCGGCGTCGCACCGCTACGTGCGTCGTCCGGGAAGGGGACCGTCACCGCCTGAACCCCGGCGGGAACCGCCAGGCGAACCACGCCCTCTGGCGGATCGTGTTCACCCGCATGAGCGGCGATGAACGCACCCGCAAATACGTCGCGCGACGCCTCGCCGAAGGTCGATCCACACCCGAGATCATGCGCAGTCCTGAAGCGCTACGTCGCTCGTGAGCTCTACCCCCATCTCGTGCGCGACTGACCAGATCTGGAGGGCGGGCCTGGCCCCGAACTGCCTGACACCAACTGGTTGTCCTTCGACGATTTGCCGGCCCGCACTCCCGAACACCTCGGCACCGCGTGGCCTGATAAGAGCTCGCCCTCACCGAGTGGCCCATCACTGGTTTGCCCGCACCGCCGAAAACAACCCCTTGACAGACATAGGAGCTTCGCTCG
>CAVRBG010000006.1:0-842933 GCA_963719245.1 uncultured Actinomycetes bacterium | reverse complement strand
ACCTGGCGGCCGACCTCGACGACGAAAGCATCCGGCGCATCCGCGACGCGCTGTTGCGCTGGAAGGTTGTGTTCTTCCGCAACCAGCATGTGAGCCGCGAGGCCCACGTCGCGCTCGGCGCGCGCTTCGGCGATGTCGCACCGGCCCACCCCACCCTGCCGGCACGCGTTCCCCGAGCGGCCGGAGATCCTGGTCATCGAGAAGGACCCCCTCGAGGATGCACCCGGCGGCTCGGCCATCGACCACCGGTGGCACACCGACGTGACCTACGTCGACGCACCACCCATCGGGTCGATCCTCCGCGCGGTGCAGGTTCCTCCCTACGGCGCGGACACCGAGTGGACCAACCTGGCCGCCGCCTACGCGGCCCTCTCGGAACCCGTGCGCTCGATGATCGACGGCCTCACGGCTGTGCACGAGAACGTGCTGCACGTCGTCCGAGGCGAACCGACGCCGTTGATGCAGGCCTTCATGGCGAAGCGCCTGCGCGCGCTGCATCCGGTCGTCACCGTGCATCCCGAGACGGGCGAACGGACCCTGTACGTGAACCCCGACTACACCGCGTACGTCGTCGAGCTGTCGCGACGGGAGAGCCACCACCTGCTCGGGTGCCTCAACGAGCATCTCTGCAGTCGCGAGTTCACGGTCCGGTTCCACTGGGAACCGGGCGACATCGCGTTCTGGGACAACCGTTCCACCGCGCACGTGGCGCCGAACGACGTGCCCGAGGGCTACCACCGCGTGATGGAGCGGATCACTCTCACCGGCACCCGGCCGATGGGAGTGAACGGACAGGTGTCGCGCGCGCTCGACGCGGACGCGCCGACACCGGAGGACGACCGGTCCCGGTGAGTGGGATGCGACAGGCGTCGTTCGAGAGCTCCGGTGTTATCGATGGCCGGAGCTCGAGGTCGGTTCGACCAGTCGGACCCGACCGTGAAAATCAGTAGGGGGGATCTCGTGGGTGCACGCGCCATCGACGGCCGGGAAGGTCAGCGTCGGATCAGGATCAGTCAGCGGTCGGGCCCGGCGCTGCGACCCCTAGTCGTCGTCCTCACGGTCGTGGCCGTCGCTCTCGGCGCGACCGGCCTTGCCGCGGCAGGCGCCGCTGCGAAGCCAACGACCGGCGGTGAGATCACGATCGGCGAGTTCTCACCTCCGCGCGGCTTCGATCCCATCATCGGGGGGATGAGCAACGGCAGCGTCGGCGGCATCGAGCTGATGGCGCTCTACGACACGATCGTCTCGTGGAACCCGAAGACCGGCGAGTACGAGCCGCGCACGGCGAAGTCGCTGGAGCCGAACGACGACAACACGGTGTGGACGCTGCGCCTGAAGGACGGCATCACCTTCACCGACGGCACGCCCTACGACGCCGAGGCGGTGAAGTTCAACATCGAGCGGCACCTCCTGCCCCAGTCCCGCTCGCAGGCGAAGGTCGCGCTCCAGAGCCTGCTCCAGCGACATGACCGTCGTCGACCCGCAGACCCTCCAGTTCACGCTGTCGCGGCCGTGGGCCGGGTTCCCCTACATCCTCAGCATCGACGCGGGGATGATCGCGTCGCCGACCGCCATCAAGGCCGCCGGCAGCGGGTTCTCGTCGAACCCCGGTCAGGCCGGTGCAGGCCCGTTCAAGCTGGTCGACTACCGGCCCGGCGAGTCGATCGTGTTCGAGCGCAACGACGGCTACTACGGCGGCGAGGTGCCCCTCGACAAGGTCACCTTCGTGCCGACCCCGGGCGGCCAGGAGGCGGCGTACGCCGCGCTGAAGGCGGGTGAGCTCGACGCTGCCTACTTTCGCTCGCCCGTCGCGATCCACGACGCGCACGGCGACGGGTTGACCGTCAACAGGGCGAAGCTCGCTGCGGGGAACGTCATCGACATCAACACCGGCGTCTACGTGACCTGCCAGGGAGGGCTCCCCGAGGGCTGCGAGAACGTCGCCGACGGCAAGAAGATCAAGACCTCGCCCCCCGGCGCCGACCCGCGCATCCGCCGGGCCATCGCCGCGGCGATCGATCCCGACCAGGTCAACGCTCGGGCGTACCAGGGCCTGGCCAACGCGGGCAGCGCGCTCTTCTCCGACGACTTCCCCCACTCTCCCGGCATCGACGGGCCGAAGTACGCCCCGAAGCTTGCGGCAAAGCTCGTCAAGCAGGCGAAGGCCGACGGCTGGGACGGGAAGATCCGCCTGTACTCCGTGAAGGACGACGTCGGCCAGTCCCTCGGTCTCACCGTCGCAGCCATGCTGACGGCCGCGGGCGTGGACGTCGATCTCGACTCCTCTTTCGACCCGCTGTCGCTCACGCTGGAGGTCATCGTCAACCACAACTTCGACGTGGTGATCTGGGGCAGCGGGTTCACCGAGAACCCCGACGGCAACTACGTGACGTTCCTCGGCGGTTACGGCTCGGAGGGTGAGCAGACCGGGTACCGCGGGTACTCGAGCGACGGGATGGACGCCGCCATCGCCGCCCTCGAGGTCGCCGACACCGACGCCGCGGTCAAGAAGGCCTACGCGATGCTCGCCAAGGTCTGGAACGCCGACGTGCCGTCGGTCGCCCTGAACGAGCTCGAGAACGCGCTGATCGCGCAGCGCAACCTCAAGGGAATCGAGGGAACCTCGAGCTCGTCGTTCCTGCTCTCCGACGCCTGGCTCGCGAACTGAGGCAGAGGTCGACCGTTCGGACCGAAAGGGGGATCGGCCGTGCTCAGATTGATCGCGACGAAGCTCGCGCTGCTGATCCCCGTCCTGCTGATCGTGTCCTTCGGGACGTTCCTGCTCGTCCAGCTGGTCCCGGGCGATCCGGCGGTCCAGGTGCTCGGTCCGAACAGCACCAAGGAGGACTACGAGCGGGTCCGCACGCAGATGGGGCTCGACAAGCCCTTGATGACCCGGTACGTGGACTGGCTCTCGGGCGTGGTCGTCCACCAGGACCTGGGCGACAACCTGGTCCCTCCGGTCGAGCCGGTGTCGAAGCGACTCATGCGCGCCTTCCCGGTCAGCATCGAGCTCGCGGTCCTCGCCCTCGCCATCACCTTGCTCGTGTCGATCCCACTGGGCGTCCTATCGGCCCACAAGCAGGGCAGCGCCCTGGATCGAGCCGTGACGGCGTCGACGTTCGGGATGGTCTCGATCCCGACCTTCCTTGTCGGCATGCTGCTGATCCTGGTCCTCGCGAGCCAGTGGAAGCTCTTCCCGGTCGGCCAGTGGGCCCGTCCGAGTGAGAAGGGGCTGGCCGCCAACCTCCATCACGCCTTCCTTCCGGCTCTCACCCTTGCGATCACCGAGATCGCGGTGTTCACCCGACTCATCCGCAACGACATGATCACGACCCTCAACGAGGACTACATCCTGGCGGCGAAGGCGAAAGGGCTCCCGACCCGCCACATCCTCTGGCGCGAAGCACTGCGGCCGTCGTCGTTCTCGGTCGTCACGCTGGCCGGCGTCAGCCTGGGGCGCCTCATCGGGGGCACCATCATCGTCGAGGCGCTGTTCGGCCTCCCCGGCGTCGGGCGGGTCATCGTCGACGGCGCGCTGAACAGCGACTACACGATCGTGCAGGGCGGCGTGCTGTTCATCGCGGTGACCTATGTCGTGCTCAGTTTCGCGGTCGATCTCCTCTACCACGTGCTCGATCCGAGGGTGGCCGAGCGATGAGCGTCCGCGCCCTCACCGCGACGACGCGCACCGCGGCGACGCGCACCGCGGCGACCGGCTCCACCGCCGTTCGAGGCTTCGTCATCGGCGTGGTCTCGATCACCCTGGGATGCGTCGCGCTCTGGCTCGCGCTCGACCCGCTGGGTCGCCTCCCCGGCTTGGTGAAGGTGCCCGCGGTCGCGTTCTCTCTGGTGGTGATGTACCAGGGTTACCGCCGGGTCGGGCAGGCCGTCTGGGGACCCCGATGGGACGCCATGTTCTGGCTCAGCGGCGCCTGGCTCGCCCTGCTGATCGCCGGCGCCGCCCTGGCCGACCTGCTCCCGTTGGCCGAGCACGTCGACATCACCAAGTCGATCACCGAGCCGGGCAACGCGCGACCCGATCTGTTCTCGCGGCACCCGCTCGGCACGAACAACTTCTCCCTGGACCTCCTGGCGCGCTCCCTCTACGGCGCGCGGGTGAGCCTGTTGACCGCGACCTTCGCGGTCGTCTTCGCGCTCGTCGTCGGCGGCGCGCTCGGCATCGCGGCCGGGTACCTGCGCGGCTCGTTCAACCACGTGGTCGGAGTCGCCACGGACTCGATGCTCGCGTTCCCGTCGCTCGTCTTCCTGGTCGCGCTGGCCGCGGTGTTGGGGACTCCCGACTCCGCGCTCGAGGCGATACCGAAGACAGGGATCGCGCTGGGGCTGGTCTCTCTGCCGATCATGATCCGGCTCGCGCGCGCCAACACCCTGACCGTCGCCCAGAGCGACTACGTGACCGCGAGCAAGGTGCTGGGCGCGACGAAGCCTCGCATCATGTTCGGCGACATCGCACCAAACGTCGCGCTCCCCTTGCTCTCGTACTCGTTCGTGCTGATGGCGGTGATGATCGTCGCCGAGGGAGCACTCGCGTTCCTCGGACTCGGGCTCCAGCAGCCCAACCCGTCGTGGGGGAACATGATCGCCGAGGGCGGTCTCGCGACGTTGACCAAGTACCCCCACATCCCGTTGGTCCCCGGCGCGTTCATGTTCGTGACCGTCCTGAGCCTGAACCTCGTCGGCGAGCGGGCGATGGCCCGCTGGAACCCCCGCGAGTCCAACCTGTGAGCCGGCGAGCGATGTCGGTCGGGACGCCGAACCGCATACCCCCGGACCCGACCTCCCCGGCCCTGTTGGAGGTGAACGATCTGCGCACCACGTTCGAGACCGCACGCGGGCTGGTTCGAGCCGTGGACGGCGTGTCGTTCCGCCTGGACGCCGGGGAGACCTTCGGCGTCGTCGGTGAGTCAGGGTCCGGGAAGTCGGTGCTGGTCCGCACGATCATGCACCTCCTGCCCCAGACGGCGCGGGTCGCCTCCAGCAGCCACGTCGTCTACCGGGGTCGTGACCTCCGGGCGATGGCGCCCGGGCAGCTCGCCGACGTGTGGGGACCGGAGATCGCGGTGGTCTTCCAGGATCCGCGCACCGCGCTCAACCCGGTGCGCAGGATCGGCGCGCAGATCACGACCCCGATGCGCCATCACCTGGGGGTGTCCCGCCGCGAGGCCCGTGACCGCGCGATCGCGCTTCTCGCGGAGGTCGGGATCCCCGACCCGGCCCAGCGGTTCGACCAGTACCCGCACGAGCTGTCGGGCGGGATGCGTCAACGCGTCGTGATCGCGTCGGCGCTGTCGTGCGAGCCGAAGCTGCTCATCGCCGACGAGCCGACCACGGCGCTCGACGTGACGGTGCAGCGTCAGATCCTCGATCTGCTCGCACGACTCCGGGACGAGCACGGGATGGCGATGATCCTGATCACCCACGACCTGGGCGTCGTGTCGGGCATGGCCGATCGGGTCGCGGTGATGTACGCCGGGCAGTTCGTAGAGGTGGCCCAGAGCCGGGATCTGTTCACCTCCGTCCGGCACCCGTACACCAAGGCGCTGATGGACTCGATCCCGGCGATCGAGCTTCCGAGCAAGACCCGACTCGCCGCCATCGACGGGCGACCTCCCGACATGATCGGGGAGTTGCCCGGGTGCCGGTTCGAGCCGCGCTGCACCCACCGGCGATCCGACTGCGCTTCGACCGAGCCCGAGCTCGCGCCCCTGGACCATTGGAGCCGACACGTTCGGTGCATCCATCCGCTCGTCGACGACGTCACCACCGAAGCGGATGCGTCGGTCGCCTCGCACGGACCGGAGGCGGTGTGATGGCCGGCGTCGGCGATGCGCACCTGCTCGGCCGCGGTGAGTCGCTCATGCGGATCGAGGACCTGGTGGTCGAGTTCCCCACCCGCAAGGGCAAAGTGCACGCGGTGTCGGGGATCAGCTTCGACATCCGCGCCGGCGAGACGCTCGGGCTGGTGGGGGAGTCGGGGTGCGGGAAGTCGACGACGGCGCGCGCCCTGCTCCACCTGCCGCGCCCCACCTCCGGTTCGATCGAGTTCGACGGCACCGATCTCGACCGGATCGGCGACAAGGAGATGCGCCGGCTCCGGCCGAACCTCCAGATGATCTTCCAGGATCCGAAGTCGTCGCTCAACGCTCGCCGCAGCGTCCGCGACATCGTGAGCGCGGGGCCGCGGATCTGGGGGTGGAACGAAGCGGACATCACCGAACGCGTCGACGCCGTACTCGACGCCGTGGGCCTCGACCCCGAGCTGGTCGCCGATCGGCGGCCGACGACCTTCTCGGGGGGTCAGTGCCAGCGCATCAGCATCGCCCGCGCTCTGATCATGGAACCCAAGCTGGTGATCTGCGACGAACCCGTGTCGGCGCTCGACGTGTCGGTGCAGGCCCAGATCCTGAACGTGCTCGCCGACATGAAGCAGCGATTCGGCACCACCCTGCTGTTCATCAGCCACGACCTCGGTGTGGTGAAGAACATCAGCGACCGGGTGATCGTCATGTACCTGGGCCGCATCTGCGAGGTGGCGACGGCCGACGTCCTGTTCGACCGGTCCGCCCATCCCTACACCCGCCTGCTCGTCGACTCGGTCCCTCGCGTCAGCACCGAAGGACACCAGACGCGCCAACCCGTCCCGACCGGCGATCTCCCGTCGCCGATCGATCCGCCCAGCGGCTGCCGATTCCGCACCCGCTGCCCCCGGGCCGCGGACATCTGTGAGGCATTCGTCCCCGAGATCCGACGCGTGGACGAGGATCACTTCGTGGCCTGTCACTTCCCGGTCGTCCCGATCGCCGTCGAGCACGATGTGGGCGACGACCGAGAACGGAGTCCGCAGTGACCGAACCCCGAGCGCAGTTCGCCGGCCACGTCGGACGCACCGTGGGCGAGTCGACACCGTGGTGGCCCGTGCCCGTGCGTCCGGATCCGGGAAGTCCGAACGTGGTGCTCGTCCTGCTCGACGACATGGGGTTCAGTGACGTGGGCTCGTTCGGGTCCGAGATCCCCACGCCGACGATCGACCGGCTCGCCGCCCGCGGTGTCCGGTTCGCGAACTACCACACGGCGCCCCTGTGCTCGCCCGCGCGCGCGGCGATCCAGACCGGCATGAACCCCCATCGGGCCGGCTTCGCCGGGGTCGCCAACTTCGACCCGGGTTTCCCGGGGTGGACGATGGAGATCAGCCCCGACGTCGCCACGCTGCCCGAGGTGCTCCGCTCGGCGGGCTACGCCACCTACGCGGTCGGCAAGTGGCACCTCACCCGCGACGCGGCCATGCACGACGCGGCCGATCGCAGCTCATGGCCGGTGCAACGCGGGTTCGACCGCTTCTACGGGATCCTGGAGGGCTGGACGAACCTCCACCACCCGCACCGGCTGATCCGCGACAACTCGCCGGTCGAGGTCGACGCCTACCCGGACGGCTACTACTTCACCGACGACATCACCGACGAGGCGATCTCCTATCTGAAGGGTCTCCGTGCCCACGACGCCGACCGTCCCTTCTTCCTGTACCTGGCCCACGGTGCCGTGCACGGTCCCCTCCAGGCGAAGGGCGCCGACATCGCCCGCCACCGCGGCCGGTACGACGCGGGCTGGGACGCGATCCGGCGGGAGCGTTTCGAGCGCCAGCAGGAGCTCGGGCTCTTCCCGGCCGGTACGGCATTGCCGGCGCGGAACAGCGAGCCGGGCCACGAGGTTGCGCCGTGGGACGACCACACCGGGGAGGAGCAGGCGCGGTTCGCCCGCTACATGGAGGTGTACGCGGCGATGGTCGACAACGTCGACCAGAACCTCGCGCGACTGCTCGAAGCGATCGAGGCCCTCGGCGACCTCGACAACACGGTCGTCGTCTTCACCTCTGACAACGGGGCCACCGAGGAGGGCGGGCCGACCGGGTCCCGCAGCTACTACAAGCAGTTCGGCGGCTTCCGCGGCCTGACCGGCTGGGACGGCGACGTCCCTCGCGACCCCGAGCTGATCGGCGGACCGCGGGCACTTGTGCACTACCCGCGCGGTTGGGGCATGGCATCGAACACGCCGTTCCGCCTCTACAAGTCGTCGACACACGCCGGCGGGGTGCGGGTGCCGATGATCGTGTCCTGGCCGCGTGGGATCCCGGCCGCCCACCACGGCATGATGCGTACGCAGTACCAGTACGTGACCGACCTGTTCCCGACGATCCTCGACCTGGCCGGGGTCGACGCTCCCACGGACCGCGACGGGTTCTCGTTCGCCGAGGCGGTGAGCAGCGGCGCGGGCACGAGCACCCATCCCGAGCAGTACTCGGAGTGCTTCGGGAACCGGAGCTTCTACAGCAACGGCTGGAAGCTCGTGTCCCTCCACACACGCGGTGCGCCGTACGACGACACCGAATGGGAGCTCTACGACCTCGCCAGCGACCCGACCGAGACCCTGGACCTCGCCGCGGAGCAGCCCGCGAAGGTCAAGGAGCTGTCCGAGGCGTGGGAGCGGTCGGCGCACGAGAACCTCGTGTTCCCCCTCGACGACGGCACCGGTCTGCTCCAGCTGCTACGCCGACCGGACGAGCAGGCGTTCTACCGCGAGGTGCGGATCCTGCCGGGGACGCCGACGCTCGAGCGCTACCGGTCACAGAAGCTCATCGCTCTCCGCGACTTCGAGATCGAAGCCGAGGTCGACTATCGAACGGGCGATCGCGGGGTGCTGGTCGCACACGGCGACCAGGGCGGCGGCTACTCCCTCTACGTCGAGGATGGGGTGCTCACATTCGCGTACAACCAGTACGGCGAGATGCGCTTCGTGGATGGTCGCTGCTTGCCGGCCGGGGCTCGCAGCGTCGCGATCCGCGCCAAGGCCGGGCCCCGTTTCACCTGGGACTTCGAGATCCTGGTCGATGGCTCGGTGGTGGGTGCGCTCGAAGGCTCCGAGATGCTGATCGGCTTCGCGCCGTTCCAAGGCATCGACGTGGGCATCGACCGCCGGTCACCGGTCGCGTGGTCGGTGTTCGAGAAGCACGGCCCGTTCCCGTACACGGGGGACCTGACGGCCGTCACCTACCGGCCGGGAGCCCCGGCGCAGTACGACCCCCAACGTCTGGTCGAGGCGATCCGCGTGGCGGGACGGCGAGGCCAGTAGGGACATCCGAGTTCGTCCGAGAACGAGGGCACCGCGGCTGCCGACCGTCGCGCGAGAGATCCGCTCTTGGATCCAAGATCCGCACACCAAGATCCGCACACAAGATCCGCCCTCGCTTCTACACTTCTTCTACACCGCGGGCTGGTATTGCGTGGTATAAGTGAGTACGGATCAGGACGTCATATGTGTGAAACCCCAGCTCAGCGGTACTATCAGGTACGGAATAGGACCGTAAGAGGCGCTGACCATCTGCTCATAACCCGAAGGTCGAAGGTTCAAATCCTTCCCCCGCCACCATCGCACGAGTGAAGGCCCAGGTCAGCGACCTGGGCCTTCACTCGTTGACCGGTCGTTCCCCCGGTTCAGGCGGTCTTCCTCCGGGGGTTCCCCCGACGTTCCCCCGAACCAGTCTCGGGCGGGGGAGCGGGCTTGGCGAGCCGCTCGGTCGCAGTGACGGCGTCGGCTTGCATGCCGGGCAGGACGTGCTGGTAGGTCTGCATCGTGAACGCGATGTTGGCGTGCCCGAGCCTCTCGCTCACGACCTCACCGGGATCCCGTCCTTGATGAGCAAGGACCCGTGGGTGTGGGCCGCGTGAACCTCTGTGTGATCCGACCAAAGATCATGCAGAAGGAGGTGGCGACTACGTTGGTGGTCGGAGCGCCGGGAAGTCTGGTCGGCAGTCTGATTCCTGCCGTCGAAGGGCGCTCACGTGGCTCACCGTTCTCATATTCGCATCCCGGTTGTCGGCCGTGCGTTGTCGCCGGTGGGAAGCGACTTCGTGTCGGTCGAGGCGCTGGGCGGGGTGCTGCTGTTGGTCGCGACCATGGCGGCCTTGGTTTGGGCGAACGTCGCGGGCGTTTCGTACGCCGATGTCTGGGGCCACGAGCTGACCATCGGGTGGGGGAGCTTTTCGATCTCGGAAGATCTGCTTCATTGGGTCAACGACGGGCTGATGACGGTCTTCTTCTTCGTGGTGGGGCTGGAGATCAAGCGCGAGTTGGTGCGCGGCGAGTTGCGCGATCCTCGTACCGCGAGCCTGCCGGTGCTCGCGGCGGTTGGCGGGATGGTGGTTCCTGCGTTGCTGTACCTCGCGGTGAACGCGGGCGGATCGGGAAGCCGCGGATGGGCGATCCCCATGGCGACCGACATCGCGTTCGCGGTGGTCGTTCTCGCGGTGCTCGGTACACGCGTGCCGAAACCATTGAAGCTGTTCCTGCTAACGCTCGCAATTGTCGACGACATCGGCGCGATCGTCGTCATCGCTCTCTTCTACTCGGAAGGAATCGCATTCGACTGGCTCCTCGGTGCGCTCGGGGTCGTCGTCTTCATCCTGTGTGTGCAGCGGCTGAGGATTGGACATCCGATCGTGTACGTCGTGCCCGCGATAATCCTCTGGGTGTGCACGTTGGAGTCGGGCGTGCACGCGACGATCGCTGGCGTCGTGCTGGGTCTACTGACGCCAGCGCGACCGTTCGGCGGTCGTGAGGTCATCGAAGACCTTGAGGCACGGCTCCACCCGTGGTCGAGCTTCCTCGTGATCCCGATCTTCGCGCTCGCCAACGCCGGATTGAACCTGCAACCCGCGGCGATGGAACAAGCGCTGACGAGCACGATCGCTTGGGGGGTTGTCGTAGGACTCGTCGTCGGAAAGCCGCTTGGCATCATGCTGGCAAGCGCTTCGGGTGTCTGGTGCAAGCTTGGACGCCTGCCGGACGGCCTGTCGTTTCGACATCTGATGGGTGCCGGCTGCGTCGCCGGCATTGGGTTCACCGTGTCGCTGTTCGTCGCTGACCTTTCATTCACCGATTCGATGCTCGGCGAGGCGAAGACCGGAATTCTCGTCGCGTCGGTCATCAGTGCGATCATCGGAATCGTGTGGTTGCTCTGCATCAACCCGTCGGCGAACGTCGCCGATCCGAGCGTCGCCGACGCAGTTCGCGACGACTGATTGGTGACGCCTGGCCACGGCGGTGGCGTGTGATCGTCAGAGGTGCGAAACGTTGCGTTCACCGTTGGTGAACGCCCGGGACATCAGGCACTCGTAGGTTCACTCGTAGGTGAGCCGGGAAGTCTGGTCGGCCTGTCGCCGTTGTGAAACCGGTGGCAGTACATCCGTCAATCGTGATGGAGCTGCCGCCACATGCCGGTCACCAACTCTGATGCGTCGTCGTCGCGTGGTCGTCGCCGTCTTCCTGCGGTGGGGGAGTACCTCTCGGTCGAGGCCCTCGGTGGGCTGATCCTCGCGTCAGCAGTCGTTGCCGCGCTGCTCTGGGCGAACGCGGCGACGAGCTCCTATGCGAAGTTCTGGTCCTACGAAGTCACTCTGGGCCTCGGACAGGCTGCGATCTCCGAGAGCCTCGCGCATTGGGTCACCGATGGGTTGATGACCGTCTTCTTCTTCGTTGCGGGGCTAGAGATCAAGCGCGAGTTGGTGGTCGGCGAGCTGCGGAACCGCCGAACTGCTGCGCTGCCGGTGGTCGCGGCGGTTGGCGGGATGGTGGTTCCTGCACTGCTCTACCTCGCGGTGAATGCAGGCGAATCGGGGAGCCGCGGATGGGGAATTCCGATGGCGACCGACATCGCGTTCGCTGTCGCCGTCGTTGCCCTCCTCAGTCGTCGGGTGCCGCGAGCTCTCAAGCTGTTTCTCCTGACGCTTGCGATCGTCGACGACATCGGCGCGATCATCGTGATCGCCCTGTTCTATTCACGCGGGGTGTCCGTCGTGTGGCTGCTCGGCGGTGGTCTCGTGGTCGTGGGCGTCTGCGTCTTGCGGCGGATCGGTGTGATGACTCCTGTCGCGTACATCGTTCCCGCAGTCGTGTTGTGGTTCTGCTTCTTGGAGTCGGGGGTGCACGCGACGATCGCAGGTGTCGTCCTCGGTCTCCTCACTCCGGCACGTGAGGCCCATGGCCGCCAGGTCATCGAACGGCTGGAGCATTTTCTCCACCCGTGGTCAAGCCTCGTGATCGTGCCGCTGTTCGCGCTCGCGAGCGCCGGTGTCGTGCTCGATGTCGACTCACTCCGGAGCGCTTCGGGCAGCGCCGTCACATGGGGCGTGATCCTCGGCCTGGTGATTGGCAAACCCCTCGGGATCTTCCTCGCCGCTGCGGTAGCGACGCGGCTGCGCATAGCTGTCCTCCCTGACAGCTTGCGATTCACTCACATCTTGGGTGCTGGCTGCGTTGCCGGCATCGGGTTCACGGTGTCGCTCTTCGTCGCTGATCTCTCGTTCGCCGGATCGCGACTGAGCGACGCCAAGATCGGGATTCTGTTCGCGTCGCTCTCGAGCGCGCTGTTGGGAATGGTGTATCTCGTCGGCCTCGCCCGTCGAGAACGGCCGGTGTCACCAGTCGTCCAGACCTTGGACGCGGTGGCGGCGACGTGAGCGCCATCGACGTGCGACCTCACGGTGACGGGTCCGAGTGGAGAGTCGCTCGCGTGATCGTGTTGCGATCGCCTGATCGCGACGTCGAGCGCGTCGAGCCTTCCGTTCTCTCGCGTCTTGATGTGTCGGAGCCCGTACCTCGCGTCGATGAAGACGGGCTGCTGCGGTTCGGTCGGGGGTGGGTCGCGATCCCGGAAGCGCAACTACCCCTTGCCCGCGTCCTCGTACTGCGATTTCAGACGGTGGTCTCCGATGCCGATCTGTCAGCCGCCTTCGCGGATCGGACTGACTCGGGGGCTCAACGAGCACTGACTGGTGCGCTCACCCGGCTGCGTCGCAAGGTCACCGCGTGTGATCTGTCTCTGAGCCGCGTTCGAGGTCGCGGCTACATCCTGGACCACGCCGCGAGGGCGATCAGGTAACCGTCAGAAAAGGCGGCGTTGCCGTCAGGTTGCTCCGCGACGTATGTCAGTTCAATGACGCTGATCTGACACGCGGAGGTGACGGGGTCGACACCCGGCGTCCGTAGGTTGTGAGTCGCTCGACCACTTACCGAGATTCACTCGGCGCGATGTCGTGCGCTTCATACTTCCGACACAAGGGGAACTCGCGTGAAACTCAAGCTCCTGTTTGTGCCGGCGATCGCAATGTGCGCTGTTGTCGCAGGGGCATCACCCGCATTTGCCGGTAGCGGCGGTGCAGCTGAGGTCCAGGTCATTCTCGACAACGTCTGGATCCTCGTCGCGGCTGTCCTGGTGATTTTCATGCAGGCCGGCTTCGCGCTCGTGGAGGCAGGGCTCACTCGGGGCAAGAACGTCAGCAACATCATGATGAAGAACATGATGGACTTTTGTTGCGGCGTCCTTGCGTTCGCGCTCGTCGGGTTCACGATCGCATTCGGTGAGGGCAACGACTTCTTCGGTCACACCGGATGGATGCTCGACGCCAGCCGGTACGACTTCGGCACGCTCACTTTGCCCACCTACTTCATCTTTCAGGTGGCCTTCGCGGCGACCGCGGCGACGATCGTGTCTGGTGCGATGGCCGAGCGGACGAAGTTCAAGAGCTACATCATCTACTCGGTCTTCATCACGGCCCTCGTCTACCCCGTCGTCGTGCACTGGGTTTGGGGCGGTGGTTGGCTCTCGCAACTCGACACGCCCTTTGTCGACTTCGCCGGGTCGACGATCGTGCACAGCGTCGGAGGTTGGGCGGCGCTCATGGGGGCGATGATCCTTGGGCCTCGTATCGGGAAGTACGGCGCGGATGGAAAGCCCCGTGCAATCCCCGGGCACTCTGTCCCGTTCGCGATCATCGGGGTGTTCATCCTCCTGGTCGGGTGGTTCGGCTTCAACCCGGGATCGCAACTTGCCGCCGATGTCGTGGTCACGGCGATCGCGGTCACGACGGTGCTCGCAGCGGCAGCAGGCGCAGTCACCAGCATGCTGATGATCTGGCTGCTGACCGGAAAACCCGACGTGGCGATGACCGGGAACGGCGTCCTCGCCGGACTCGTGGGAATCACGGCGGGATGCGCTGCCGTGAGCAACTGGGGAGCCGTGATCATTGGTGGACTCGCCGGGATCCTGGTGGTGTTCGCAGTGCTCTTCTTCGATCGAATCAAGATCGACGATCCGGTCGGCGCAGTCTCAGTACACGGTGTCTGCGGCGCATGGGGCACGCTGGCAGTCGGGCTCTTCGCCACCGAAGGCGGCCTCTTCTACGGAGACGGTGCAGACCAGCTCCTGACGCAGGCCATCGGTGTGGTCGCGGTGTTCGTGTTCGTGGTTGTGACCACGGGAGCGCTGTTCCTTGCGCTCAAGCACACGATCGGTCTGCGGGTGAGCCAGGAAGAAGAGGTTGAAGGTCTGGATGTCCATGAGCACGGCTCCGCCGGCTACGGCCACGACGTGTTCCCGAGCGGTCCCGGCCACTCGCCGGTGGGCGCCTAGGAGGGAAAGCAGATGCAGTTGGTCACAGCCATCGTCAAGCCGTTCAAGCTCGACGACGTCAAGGAGGCACTGAAGGCCGCAGGCGCCACCGGCATCACCGTGAGCGAAGTGCAGGGATTTGGCCGTCAGAGCGGACACACCGAGACGTATCGGGGCGCCGAGTACAAGATCGATTTCCTTCCGAAGGTCAAGGTCCAAGTGCTCGTGGACGACGCGTCGGCGGACGTCATCGTCGACGCGATCGTCGCGGCTGCCCGCTCGGGCAAGATCGGCGACGGCAAAGTCTGGACGAGCCCGATTGGCCGTGTGGTCCGAGTCCGGACCGGCGAGGAGGGTCCCGACGCGCTCTGACACGGTCATGATCTGAAGGACAACGCGAGCGTGGTGGTCCGTGCGCTTCTTCAAGCGGACCTTGCCGCATCTGACATCGAGATCAGAGCCCTCGCCGCGGACCTTCAACGCATTCGCCGCAAGCCCAGCCGCCGCATGTTCACCGCCGTGAAGAAGGTCACGTGCGAACCACGACGACTCGTGATGCCGCACAGAACGCGCCAGACGTAACGAAGACCTGTCGATCTGAACCCATGTGTCATCATCCTGTTCGCAACCAAAGGAACATCATGGGACGCTCGACGCGGTTGGCCGTACTTGTCATGATCTTGGTCGGACTCCCCGGTGTGCCCGCCGGTGCGCAGGAGCTCGGGCCTGCGGACTCGGGTGTGCGAACGAGTTCGAAGCGCGCCGCGCCGGGTTACACGCTCCTCGCACCAATGGAACAGCAGTACACGTATCTCCTCGACCTGGATGGCAGAGTCGCGAAGGCATGGCGCACCAGCACGCGGCCCGGCCTCTCCCAGCAGCTGACCCCCGACGGGGTGCTGGTGCGGGGCGGGAATCTCGAGTTGCGCGGCCCGTTCGCCGCCGGTCAGGGAGCGGGAGGCCGCATCGAGGCGCTCTCCTGGGACGGACGAACGCTGTGGCAGAAGGACTTTGCAGACGACAATCAGATGCAACATCACGAGGTCGAGGTGATGCCGAACGGGAACGTCCTCGCGATCGTGTGGGAGCGCATCCCCGCGGTGGAGGCGCTGGCGTCGGGTCGTGACCGCAGGCTCCTGCCCGACGACGAGCTGTGGCCCGACAAGATCGTGGAGTACGACCCGGTCGCCGACTCGGTCGTGTGGGAGTGGCGCGCGTGGGACCACATCGTCCAGGACCGCGATCCCGACAAGCCCAACTATGTCGAGGAGGTGTCGTCGCGGCCCGAGCGTCTCGACGTAAACTACGTGCTCAACGGCGAGAACGGGCAGGCAGACTGGCACCACATCAACGGTGTCGCGTACAACCCCAAGCGCGACGAGATCGTGCTCAGCTCACGGTCGTTCAGTGAGTTCTGGGTGATCGATCACGCCCTCACGACCGAGGAGGCACGGGGACCGGCTGGTGACCTGCGGTTCCGTTACGGCAACCCGGTCGCGTACGGCGACAAGGCGGGCAAGCGGCAGCTGTTCTTCCAGCACGACGTCGAGTGGATCGCACCAGGGCTGCCGGGCGCGGGGAACCTCCTCCTCTTCAACAACGGCGCGCCCCAGATCCGCGAGTTCAGCTCGGTCGACGAGATCGTCCCGAAGCTCGACGAGAACGGCGACTATGTCCGCCATCCCGACGGTGGTTTCTCGGCGACGGTCAAGCGTGTCTACCCGCGACGCCGCGGCGACGACAATTGCGAGTTCGCCGCCATCGTCTCGAGCGCGCAACGTCTGCCCAACGGCAACACGCTCATCGCCTACGGTCCCCAAGGCCGTGTCCTCGAGGTGACACCGAACGGCAAGGTCGCATGGGACTACGTGAATCCGTACTCCGCGTTGCGACCCACCAGCCCGCGCAATAGCGGCGCCGGATACCCGATCGGACAGAACTGGGTCTTCCAAGTCGACCGCTACCCGCGTGACTACGGCGCGTTCGCCGGACACGAGCAGCAGCTGTCGCCCCCGCCGAAACCCACCAACGAGGACGAATGACCCTGACCTGGACAACGGTCGTTGGCTCGGGCCTACAAGACCGGGGGCGAGGCAGTCGCCACGGCTCGCGCCACCGAAGGCGTCGAGCGCCGTTGTGGTAGCTGCAAGCCGTGAACCGGCCGATGCCTCGATGAGTCTGCCGGAGACCGATATCGCCCGGGTCCGCCGGTGGGTCGCTGAGCAGAACGAACGGATCGGCGAGCACATCAACGAGATGCGCGTCGAGATGGACGTCGATCCTCGGTCCGTCACCATCTTCGAGTGCCGGCCACCGTGGCGCGAGGACTTCGGCCCGGAGTGGACCCGCCAGGAGATCGCACGCCTCCGCCACACGAAGTCGACGGGTGTCTGGACTCTCTACTGGCCGGACCGGTACAGCAAGTTTCACCGCTACGAGGATCTCGACCCCACGCCGACCGTCGACCGGCTCCTGGCCGAGATCGAAGCCGACCCGATCTGCATCTTCTGGGGCTGATGCGCACGTCCCCTCGTCAGGCTTCAGCGCTCGAGCCGCTGGGTGGCAATCGCCGTCAACTTCAACGCCTCGTCGACTGCCTCGACGCTGTCGAGGTGCGGCACCTTCGGATACGCGTAGGTTCCACTGTTGAGAGTCTCCACGGCGTGCTCGTAGCCCGACAGATCGATGGCGCCCGTGTACAGAGCGGTCCGGCTGCTGCTGTAGGTGAGGCCGCTCACCCGTGACCGACGGCAACGGGCCGGCGGGTACACGTTGAGGTACTCCTCCCTACGAGGGTTGTCGGGGATCTCGGCAGTGCAACCCTGCTCGAGGATCGCCCTGCTGATGTACATCTCGAAGTAGGGCCGGTAGCGGCTCGGGACGAGTCGTTCGATGGCCGCCTGGACATCGGCCGGGATTCCGTTCGAGTGGTCGGGGCCCGGCTGGGTCGTCGTGATGTTGACCTCCGTGCCGTCTGGAACATCGAGGTGTTCGAACGCGTCGAGGAGTTGAAAGAGCTCGTCACTGATCCACTCGCGATCACGTCGGCGCCCGACGCGCGTTGGTACGAGCACGCCGGTTTCCTGAAGGCGATTGAGGGCGGCGCCGCGCGGCGGTCGGCGTCACCCGATAGGCCGACGATGCGACCTCTGCACTCACGACGGGTTGTTGCGGAAGACCCAGGATGATCCGTCGGGCGACCGAGTCCGTTCTTGGCGAACCGGCGCGCTGGATGAGCTCCTCGAGCAGACCGTCGATCTGGGCTCGAAGAAGCTCCGTTCTCCGAGCAGCCAAGGTGACCGTGTCGGCGAAGCCACCGATCCAGTCGTCGGCGCGTCCTTCACGGAAGTCGGTGAGTCCCGCGATGTAGCGCTTCGCGTTGGTCGCGAGCACAACGCTGATAGGGGGTACGAGACGACGCGCGAGGCTCCGCCGTCGCAGGATCACGTGGATGAGGCAGCGGCCGGCGCGGCCGTTGCCGTCTCCGAACGGGTGGATCGTCTCGAATCGGGCGTGAGCGATCGCGGCCTGCGCAATGGCAGGGAGGTCTTCGAGGTTCACGAACGCGACGAGGTCGTGGAGGAGCCCCGGGACGCGATCGTGAGGAGGAGGGATGAACGCGGCGTCGCGTGGGCTGGTCCCTCTTCCACCGATCCAGTTCTGCTCCGTGCGCACGACTCCCGCAAGTCGCTCCTCGGTCGTGCCTTCGAGAAGTGTCCGGTGGATGTCGAGCAGGTCATCGAGCCGGAACGGACGTTGCTCGGTGCCGATCTCGATCGAGTGCTCCATCGCTCTGACGTTGCCGAGGACGGCTCGTGCGGTTGGGTCAGCCGCGACGGGCTCGTAGGCGGCGAGTGCCAGCCGCTTGTTCGAAGCCCGCAAGCCCTCGATGAACGAGGACCCGAGGGCTTCCGCGCGGAGCAGCGTGGTGGCGATGGCCTCGAGGTCGTGAGCGGGACCCACCGCCTGGAGTTCGCTCAGCGCGGCCGTCGCCCGAGAGACAGCCTCCGCGGCGCGACCGGCAAGCGGTCGGTCCCAGTCCGCGATCGGGTCGGGCACGAACGCCTGGAAGCGGAACGGCTGGCGGTCTCGTCGAGAGCCGTAGCCGCCACCTTCCCAGAGGCAGTCGACGAGCTCGGGCAGCGGAGCGATCCTTTCGGAAGATGGATGCTACGAAAGGAAACGTCATGATCCTTTCGTAGCCGCGAAGTTAACGCAGAGATCCGCTTTACGCAAGGAAGTTCAGCGATCCTTTCGTAGCCGAGGTGCCGACTTCCAAGCACGACGGTCCGGCGATCCAGCCGACCTCGCAGTCGAGGCAGTGGAAGGCGCGGACCGGGGGAACGTCGTCTGACATGTACTGAGGTTAGCCTTACTTGACCCACGTCGCACGACGGGTGATCCATGTGCGGCTCAGGGCGAGCCCGGGCAGTTGTCGGTGGATGCCGAGCAGCAGGGTCGAAGGGCCCTAGCTCGCGGGTGAGGTTGTCCTTACTGTTGCACCCAGATGGCTCGCCGTCCTCCGTGCGGCGAGATAGAGGAGGCCCCAGGTGTCTGAGCGAGGCAGCGAGAGCGAGAACCCCCTCATCCCGTCGCCGACGCCCGAGGCGCATCGGCCGAGGTCGAACCGTGATTGGTGGCCGGATCAGCTGGACCTGACGGTTCTGCACCAACATTCACCGGGGTCGAGTCCGATGGGTGAGGACTTCGACTACGCGCAAGAGTTCGAGTCGCTCGACGTCGAAGCGTTGAAGCGGGACATCTTCGACGTGATGACATCGTCGCAGGAGTGGTGGCCGGCGGACTACGGGCATTACGGGCCGTTGTTCATCCGGATGAGTTGGCATGCCGCGGGTACCTACCGCATCGCGGACGGTCGCGGTGGGGGTGGTAGCGGCGCGCAGCGCTTCGCGCCCCTCAACAGTTGGCCCGACAACGCAAACCTCGACAAGGCGCGCCGGTTGCTCTGGCCGGTGAAGCAGAAGTACGGGCGGAAGCTCTCGTGGGCCGACCTGATCGTCTTCGCCGGGAACTGCGCCCTGGAATCGATGGGGTACACGACGTTCGGTTTCGGGTTCGGCCGTCCCGACATCTGGGAGCCAGAGGAGATCTTCTGGGGTCCGGAGGACACGTGGCTCGGCGATGAGCGCTACAGCGGCGATCGGGAACTGACTGGTCCGTTCGGTGCGGTGCAGATGGGTTTGATCTATGTGAACCCGGAGGGACCCAACGGCAACCCGAGCGCGTTGGCTGCGGCGAAGGACATCCGAGAGACGTTCGCGCGGATGGCGATGAACGACGAGGAGACCGTCGCGCTCATCGTCGGCGGGCACACGTTCGGAAAGTGCCACGGCGCGGTCGACGCGGAGTACGTCGGTCCGGAACCCGAGGGGTGCCCCCTCGAGGCCCAAGGTCTCGGCTGGCGCAACACCTTCGGGACCGGCAAGGGCGCCGACACGATGACCAGTGGCCTCGAAGGCGCGTGGACCAACGAGCCGGTGCGCTGGGACAACGGGTACCTGGACAACCTCTTCGGCTACGAGTGGGATCTCGTGAAGAGCCCGGCTGGTGCGTGGCAGTGGACACCGACGGATCCCGCGGCGGCGGACAAGGTGCCGGACGCGCATGACCCGTCGAAGCGCCACGCCCCGATGATGCTGACGACCGATCTTGCGCTGCGGATGGATCCGATCTATGCGCCGATCGCGCAGCGGTTCCACGAGCATCCTGATCAGCTCGCCGACGCGTTTGCCAAAGCCTGGTTCAAGCTGTTGCACCGCGACATGGGCCCCCTCTCGCGCTACCTGGGTCCGTGGGTTCCCGAGCCGCAGCTGTGGCAGGACCCGGTCCCTGCTGTCGGCCACGACCTGGTGAGCGAAGCCGACATCGCGGCGCTGAAGACGATGATCCTCGCGTCGGGACTGTCGGTGTCGCGGCTGGTCACGACCGCGTGGGCGTCGGCGGCGAGCTTCCGCGGTACCGACAAGCGAGGCGGGGCGAATGGAGCTCGGATTTGCCTCGCGCCACAACGAGACTGGGAGGTCAACGAGCCGACGGAGCTCGCCGATGCGCTCCAGATGCTCGAGGGAGTCCAGCAGGAGTTCAACCGCTCCCAGTCCGGTGCCAGGCGGGTCTCGCTCGCCGATGTGATCGTGCTCGGCGGGTGCGCGGCGGTCGAGCAGGCCGCGCGCAACGCTGGGCATGACATCGCGGTCCCGTTCGCGCCGGGGCGCACCGACGCCACCGAGGACCAGACCGACGTGGAGGCCTTCGCGGTGCTGGAACCGACCGCGGACGGGTTCCGCAACTACCTGCGCTCCGGTGAGAAGCTGCCGCCCGAGACCAGGCTGCTCGACCGGGCCAACTTGTTGACGTTGACCGCGCCCGAGATGACGGTGCTCATCGGCGGCATGCGCTCCCTTGGCACCAACTTCGGGCAGTCAGCCCACGGTGTGTTCACCGACCGTCCCGAGACCTTGTCCACCGACTTCTTCGTGAACCTGCTCGACATGGGCACGGAGTGGAAGGCATCCGCCGCCGAGGAGAACATCTACGAGGGCCGCGACCGCGCGACAGGAGACGTCCGGTGGACCGCGACCGCGGTCGATCTCGTCTTCGGTTCGCACGCCCAGCTCCGAGCCCTCTGCGAGGTCTACGCCAGCGACGACGCCGACGAGAGGTTCGTGCGTGATTTCGTCGTTGCGTGGAACAAGGTCATGAACCTCGACCGCTTCGACCTCAACCGACCGATCTCACCCACCACTCGAGTGGGCGGACCGTCGCCCATCGCCCTGGCGGAGGAGTCTCGATGACCGAAGTACCCACCATGGACATCGGTATCGACGAGGCCGCCCGTCGGGACATTGCGCAGGGCCTGTCCCGGTTGCTCGCCGATACCTACACCCTCTACTTGAAGACTCACAACTACCACTGGAACGTCGTGGGCCCGATGTTCAACACCCTGCATCTCATGTTCGAGACCCAGTACAACGAGCTCGCTCTTGCCGTCGACCTGATCGCGGAGCGCATCCGCGCGCTGGGCGAGCCGGCACCGGGCAGCTACCACGAGTTCAGCAAGCTCTCCTCGGTCACCGAGGACACCGACACACCCGACGCGATCGAGATGATCCGCCGCCTCGTCGAAGGCCAGGAGACGGTCGCGCGCACTGCCCGCTCGGTGTTCCCGATCGCGGAGCAGGCCGGCGACCAGCCCACCGCCGACCTGTTGACCCAGCGTATGCAAGTCCACGAAAAGACTGCCTGGATGCTCCGCAGCCTGCTTGCATAGAAGCTCGGTCGGTGCCCCATACGGGCGGAACCGGCGTCCAGGAGCTCTCATGGCTGACCGGGATGACCTCGAGTTCACGTATTCGCTCATCGATCGGATGTTCCGACTGAGCTTGGGTGAGCTCGCCGATTTCAGCGGGGCGAAGTACGACGGCGACTTCTCGCTCAGCCTCGAAGCGGCGCAGCGGCGCAAGCACGAGTACGTCTCCGAGCAGATCGGAATCGGACCGGGCCGGCGCGTGCTCGATCTGGGGTGCGGCTGGGGACCGCTGCTGAACGCGGTTCGGCAGCGTGGCGGTGTGGGGGTCGGCGTCACGCTCTCTGCTGCCCAATTGGCGGCATGTCGGCGCCATGGTCTCGACGTGCATCTCTTCGACGCGCGGCTCGTCACGCGCGAGAGCTTCGGCCCGTTTGACGCCGTAGCCAGTCTCGGCGCGTTCGAGCACTTCTGTTCCCCCGAGGAGTACCGGGCCGGGAAGCAGGACGAGATCTACCGCGCGTTGTTCGCAGCGGTCGCGAGCGTGTTGCCGGACGAGGGTCGCTTCTACCTCCAGACGATGGTGTTCGGACGGAACATGATCCCGTTCGACGACGTCGACATCGGGGCTCCCCGTGATTCCGACGCGTGGTACCTGGCGCTCATGGGGCGTCAGTTCCCGGGTTCCTGGCTGCCGTTCGGGCAGGAGCAGGTCGTCCGGTGCGCGGCACCGCACTTCAATTTGGTGTCGAGCTCCAACGGACGCCTCGACTACATCGAGACGATTCGTCAGTGGCGCGAGCGGTTCGGCACGCCGAGCGTGAGGAAGTCGCTCCTCAAGCTGCAGCTCGCGCGCCGGTGGCTGACGAGTGCCGATTTCCGGCTCGCGTTCACCTCCGGAGTGAGCGCCAACACCGTCTGCTTCGAGCGGGAACTCCTGGACCATCACCGACTCGTGTTCGAGAAGAGGTGAGTCGAGTGGTGCCGGGCCCCCCACCTGCACCACGAAGGCCCAGATCACTGACCTGAGCCTTGGCTGTCCGCTCCGGCGGCGACCCTCCTCGCCCGCCTGGGTGAATCTTGTGGTCAAGTTTCCGGCTGCGCCGCCCGATGCATACCTCCATGCTTGGGGCATCGTGGATGAAACGTCGCTTGCTCGCGCTCGTAGTGGCGCTCCTCATGTTCGGGGTCGTCGCCATGACGAACACGGGCTCCGTCGGCGCGGCGACGCCGGGTTCGATCAGCGGTCGCGTCGTCAGCGGCGTCGACGGTCAACCGATCGAAGGCGTCTGCGTGTCGCTCGACTCGGGTCCGCAGACCACGACCGCATCGGACGGGACCGTACGCGTTCGACCCCGTCGATCCCGGCGGGTACACGGTCCAGTACCGCGACTGCACCCCGTCGCCCCGGTTCGTCTCGCAGTGGTACCTGGGTGCCGACTCCGCGCAGTCGGCGACGAAGGTCACCGTGCTCGACGGCACCGACACCCCGCTCGTCGACGTCTCGCTGACCGAGGGTGTCGTCGTGAGCGGCACGGTGAACGGTGAAGGCTCGCCGCTGGCGGGCGCGAACGTCCAGGTCAACCCGACGGACACCGGGTTCTCGACCGGCACGTCCACCGACGCCGACGGTCACTACGTCACCGAGCCGGTTCCGGTGGGCTCGTACCGGGTGCGCTTCGACGGTGGTTCCGCGCCCGGCCAATGGGCGCCCCAGTACTGGAACGACAAGCCGTCGTGGGGCACCGCCGACACGCTCGTCCTCACCGGGGCCGACGTTCCCTCCACCGCGGGTGTCGACGCCGCGCTCACGATGGCGGCGCACGTCAGCGGGACGGTCACCGACGCGAACGGGTCGCCGCTGGAGGGCATCTGCGTCGACGCCTCGATCCTGCACGACGGCACGCAGGAGTGGATCGACGGCGCGACCACCGGCTCGGACGGCACGTATTCCATGGACTCGCTCCCGACCGTGCCGCTGGTCGTGCACTTCCGCGACTGCGCGGGCGGCGACCATCTCGAGCAGTGGTACCAGGGCGCCACCGGACCCGACACCGCGACCACCATCGCGCTCTCGCCCGGCGAGGATCGCCCGGGGATCGACGCACAGCTCGTCGACGGCATCGCGATCGCGGGCCGGGTCACCGACACCGGCGGCGCGCCGATCGCCGGGATCAACGTGTTCGTCAACAACGTGTCCAGTGGTCCGGGCGGCTACGCACAGACCGACGGCGACGGGAACTACCGGACCAACGGGTTGCCCGAGGGCGACTACCGCGTCCAGTTCTCGGCGTCGGGTCCGGACCCGGCATGGGCGAACGAGTACTGGAACGATCGCCCGAGTTGGAACAGCGCGAACATCCTGCATCTCGGCGTAGCGGATGGCCCCACCCGGACCGGGATCGACGCAGTCCTGACCGCGGCCGCGACGATCTCGGGCGTGGTGCGCGACCAGAGCGCCAACCCCGTCGCCAACGTGTGCGTGAGCGCCATCGTCGACACCGTGACCGGTCCCGACTGGGCGGCTGGCACCTCGTCGGCGCCCGACGGCACCTACACGCTCACGGGTCTGCCGGCGGCGACGACCCGAGTGCAATTCGATGACTGCAACCACACGGGCCCGTATCTCCAGCAGTGGTGGAACCAGCAGCCGAGCTACGAGACCGCGACGACGCTCGCGGTGATCCCGGGTTCGGTGACCACGGGGATCGACGCGAGCCTCGTACGGGCAGGAGCCATCACCGGGCACGTCACCGACCGGGAGGGCAACCCGCTCTCGGGCATCTGCGCACAGGCGAGCAGCGACACTGCGTTCGGAGGCCTCGGCCAGACGGACGGGTCAGGCGACTACACGATCCTGCTGGCGACCGCGGGAAGCTTCCGGGTGCAGTTCGTCGACTGCAACGACACGACGAAGTACCGCACGCAGTGGTGGGACGACCAACCGACCGCCGCGACGGCTGCGCTCGTGACCGTCGGCGCCGGTGGGACCGTCGATGACGTCGACGCCCAGCTCGATCCCGGCGGCCCGGCGACCATCTCCGGCAACGTGACCACGCTGCGCGGCGCCACCCCCGACAGCGGCTGTGTCGTCGCCTACCTCCCCAACCAGTTCGCCAGGTTCGTGCCGGTCGCGGCGGACGGCAGCTACACCATCACCGACGTTCCCTCGGGGACCTTCGCGTTGGCGGCGTTGTCGTGCGCCGACGGAGGGGAGCCGAGCCCGGTGGTGCCCGACCCGTCGGTTCCCGGCGTCGCGTACCGCGGCCTCTGGTGGAACGACGTGCCGTTGGTGTTCGACCAGGGCTCCGACGGTGGTCCCGATCCGATCGCGCAGCACGCCAACCTCGTGACCGTGAACCCCGGTGATGCGCTCACCGGCTACGACTTCTGCTTCGGTTGCGATGCAATCAAGTTGCAAGCCGTGAACCCGACGGGCGCGTCGGTCGTGCTCGAGTTCACCGAACCGGATCTCGTGCTGCCCGGCGTGCAGAGCCAGGACGTCCTCCCGGCCGTGGTGTACACGGCGACGTGCACGACGTCGTCGGGTGGCGAGAATCGATCGGCAAGCGGGAGCACCCAGACCCTGGTCGTCGACGACCTCACCCCGGGCTCGACCTATGGCTGCGTCGTGGTCGGTTCGGTCGACGGAGTGGCAGTGGTGGCCTCGGCGCAGTCGAACATCTTCACCGTGCCCGGCTCGCCGACTGCAGCGCCGACGCCGTCCAGTGGCGCGCGCGCGTTCACCGGGGGATCGCTCGACCATCTCGGCGAGCTCGCCGATCGCGCTCCTGCTCTCGGGCCTGGTGCTCCTGGTGGTGCAGAGGCGGCGCCGCTCGCGGGTCGCGTGAGCCGCGGCTGCCGTCACGCCGGGCCTGACGCCGGCGACAGCGCCTGGAGCGCGAGGAACAGAGCCTGCGTGCCGTCGCGACCGTGCCCCTGGGCCTGGAGCGCGACGTAGAGCTGGTGCACGAGCGCGAGCCCGGGGATCGCGATGCCGAGGCGCGCCGCCTCGTCGAGGACGATCGCCATGTCCTTCACGAAGTGGTCGACGAAGAACCCGGGCGCGAAGTCGCCGTCGACGATCCGGGGCGCGAGGTTCGTGAGCGCCCAGCTCGCGGCTGCGCCGCTCGACACGGACGCCAACACCGTCGGGATGTCGAGTCCGGCACGCGACGCGTACAGCAACGCCTCGCACACGCCGACGATGGTGCCGGCGACGAGGATCTGGTTCGTGAGCTTGGCGTGCTGTCCCGAACCTGCCGGCCCCTGGTGCACGATCGTGCTGCCCATCGCGTCGAAGTAGGGACGCACCGACGCGAAGGTCTCGGCGTTGCCTCCCACCATGATCGAGAGCGTGCCGTTGCGCGCGCCGACGTCGCCGCCCGACACCGGTGCGTCGAGCGCCGCGACCCCGACGTCGTGCCGCGCGAGCCGCGATCTCGACCGCGAGCGACGGCCTGCTCGTCGTCATGTCCACGAGCGTCGATCCCGGCCCGAGCGTGGCGAGGAGCCCGTCGGGGCCGAGGACGACCTCCTCCACTTCGCTCGGGTACCCGACCATGGTGAAGACGACATCGCTGACCGATGCGACCTCGGCCGATGTACCGGCCCACACCGCCCCCCGGGCGACGAGCGGGTCGGCCTTGGCTCGGGTCCGGCTGGTGACGGCGACGTCGTGGCCGGCATCGAGCAGGTGCGCGCACATGCTCGTGCCCATGACGCCGGTCCCGATCCAACCCACGCGAGTCTTCTCGTGCAGTGGTGACATGGCACCGATGATCCCACTCCGGTGACGCCGAGCCGCGACGCGTCTACGTTGAGGTCGTGGCGATCGACGCCGAGCTGCGGGGCCTGGAGCCGGTCGACCTGATGGCGATCGAGGCGGCCCGGATCGAGGTGCATGTCGCCGCGTTGCCCGCCGCCGACTGGCTCCGGCCGTCACGGTGCGAGGGGTGGACCGTGCGCGACGTCGTCGCGCATCTCGCCGCGTCCGAGACGTACCACCGCGCCTGTCTCGACGGTGAGGTCGGAGCGCTGTTCGAGCAGATGGCGACGAAGGGGATGACCTCGGTCGACGACTTCAACGCCTCCGGCATCGCCGGGTTCGACGGAGTGCCCGATGACGAGGTGCTGCGGCAGTTCGTCGCCGACGACGACGACACGCGTCGGCGCTTCCGGGAACGAGGTGATGGCGACGTCGACACGAGTGTCGGCCCCTACCCGGCCCGCTGGCAGGCGTTCCACCTCGCGGGGGAGCTGGCGACGCACGCCGACGACATCTTCGTCCCCGTGTCCGCGGCGGACGCGGAGGCGAGGCGCGAGTGGCGGGCACGGTTCTCGCGCTTCGCACTGCACGAGGCGAAGCCCGACCTCGTGCTCGGGGCCGACCAGGGGCGCACGCACGTCCACGGTGACGGGATCGACGTCGAGCTCGGCGACGATGATCTCGTGGCGGCGGTCGCCGGCCGCGGCGACTCACGGAGCCTGCCACCCGACGTCTGCTCCGCGCTGTCGACCATGCCCTGACGTCAGTCGCGGTCGGTCGGCACCGACACGAAGCTCGTATAGCGGTCGACGGCCGCATCGAGCGCGGTCGCCTCGGCGTGGGTGAGGTCGCGGAACGGCTCGGTCGTGACGTCGACGGTGCCGCGAGCGGCGACCCGCCTCCACGTGCCGATGACCCGACCGTCGGCGACGATCACCGAGGTCAGGGCCGCCCCCATGGTCAGCATGCGTTCCACGTCGCGCTCGTCGGAGAGGTCGCGGCGGTCGCGGTAGGCGATGGTGAGCTCGTCGAAGATCGACAGCAGGTGCACGATTGGCCGTGCGTACCGGGGCACGCGCGCTCGGGGTGCCTGCCAGAACACCCGCTCGTCGATCTGCCGCTCCTCGAGCTCGCCCCGTGCCAGGTCGGTCGCGGCGGCGGCGTCCTTGAGGGTCATGCCCGACCACCAGGCGAAGTCCCGTACCTGGGCCGGACCGTGGCTGGTGAAGTAGCGCGTGGCCAGACGCGCCATCGCCTCGTCCCGCTCGAGCGCCGGGGTTGCCGGGACCCGGTCGTCGACCAGCGCGTACGTGTGCTGCTTGCCGCGTCGCCGTCCGCTGCACACCAGCGCCGACAGCTCCGCGTGCATCATCACGTAGGCCAGTCGTTGGCCCGTCGCCTCGATCCGACGACTGCGCAATGCGGCCGAGACCTCCGCGCGCGTGAGGTGCGTGTCGTCCCGGAGGGCGTCGGCGATCACGTCGAGGGCCTTCGCCAAGGTCTTGGGGTCGAGCTCGAGCGTGCGGCGCATCGACGCGTTCGCGGCGTGCACCCGCGGCGCGGTGAGCTCCTGCATCCACCGCAGGTCCTCCGGTGCGACGAGATGCCAGGTCGGGCGCATCACGTGCGTGCGCAGCGCCTGCCCCTCGTCGAGCGCGCGTTCGACCGACACGTCCGTGGCGCCGCGCACGCGCTGTCCCACCGACCACTTCACCGCGGCGTAGTCCTGCGCCTGCACCGCGCCCAAGTGCGCGACGGCGTCGTGCGACGACCGGAACCCCTGACCCACCAGTCGCTGGCTCGCGAGTCGCCGCGGCGCGACACCGATCTCTGACGTGCTCACCATGGAACGGATGTTCTCACCCGGGAGGCCGCGGAACCCGCTGTCCGGTACATTCACGCGCTCGACCGCCGGAGTGGAGAAGGGGCGTGACCGTGGAAGTACGGCTCCTCGACTTCCCTGTCGAGTTGTTCGAGCAGACGACACAACACATGGCGGCGTTGCAGCGCGAGATCGACGTCATCCGGTCGGAGACGCCTGATCCGTCGCGCCCTCCGGACCAGCTGGTCGAGCTGGTCGAGGAGCTGGACCAGCGGTTCGTCGGCTACCGCACGACGATGGAGATGCTGGCGGCGCTGGTGGCGGAGGGCGCCGATCGCGAGGACGTCGTCATCCCGGTGCTCGGCGACCCGGAGGCGGCGGCGGGTGCCGTCGAGCGGCTCCGGGACCTCCTGGTGGAGGTCGACGAGTACTCCGCCGCCGGTGGCCTGCTCATCACGCCGCCGACCCCTCCGCACCTCCTCGGGTTCCGCCAGTGGCTGCTCGAGCAGGTCATCGGCCAGCTCCGGGGGGCCGAGCCGGCGCCGTGGCCGAACGCCCGGCGGCATGACCCGTCGCCCCCCGTGGTGGTGGTCGACGGCGGGGAACGCGTGATCGTCCGCCCGACGGGCTCGATCGATCTCAGCACGGCCGCGCCGTTGCGCGCCTCGATCTTCGAGGCCCACGGTGGGGGAGGCGACGTCACCGTCGATCTGACCGGCGTCGACTTCGTCGACTCGGTCGGCCTCAGCGTCCTCGTGGCCGCGCACCAGCGCTTCGTCGCCGACGGTCGGTCGGTCGACTTCGTCGTGCCCGGGCACCTGCTCCGGACGTTCGAGATCACCGGGCTCACGCAGGTGTTGCTGCTCCGCGCCGGCAATTGACAGACCCGAAGATGTCTGACATCTTGCGCGCATGACCACCGCGGCGGTCGGCACGAGCGTCATGGACGGCATCGCCGTCATCGATGCCGACACCCACCTGACCGAGCCGCACGACCTCTGGACGTCACGCGCGCCGAAGAAGTGGGTCGAGCGCGTCCCGCAGGTGCGCGAGGTCAAGGGCCGGTCGATGTGGACCATCGACGGCGAGGTGTTCGGCAACGCGGTCGGCGCCTCGGTGATCCTGCCCGATGGTTCCAAGATGTTCGGCACCGGGTTCATGAAGCTCGGCATCGACGACGTCCACGCGGGCGCGTCGTCGGTGGAGCCCCGGGTCGCGATGATGGACGCGCTCGGGATCCACGCCCAGATCGTGTACCCGAACGTGGTCGGCTTCGGCGGGCAGCGGTTCGTCGACGTCGTCGACCCGACGCTCAAGTCGCTCTGCGCGACGATCTACAACGACGCGATGGCCGAGTTCCAGGAGCAGTCCGGCGGCCGCATGTACCCGATGGCCATCCTCCCGTGGTGGGACCTCGACGCCGCGGTGGCCGAGGTGGCGCGGGTCCACTCGATCGGCCTCCGGGGCATCAACACCAACGCCGATCCGCAGAACCAGGGCTTCCCCGACCTCGGCGACCGGCACTGGGATCCGCTCTGGGAGGCCTGCGCCGATCTCGCCATGCCGGTGAACTTCCACATCGGTGCGAGCAACACGTCGATGAGCTGGCTCGGCAGCATGCCCTGGCCCTCGTTCGACGACGAGCGCAAGCTTGCGCTGGGCTCGCTCGGCGTGATGATCTCGAACTTCCGGACCATCGGGAACCTGTTGCTGTCGGGCGTGCTCGAGCGCCACCCGACCCTCCACGTCGTGTCGGTCGAGAGCGGACTGGGCTGGATCCCGTTCCTGCTGGAGGGGCTCGACTACGAGATCGGGGAGTGTGCGCCGCACATCGCCGACCACCTCTCGCTGCTCCCGTCGGAGTACTTCCGGCGTCAGGTGCACGCGTGCTACTGGTTCGAGCGCGACAACCTGCAGGGTGCGATCGACGCGCTCGGGACCGACAACATCCTCTTCGAGACCGACTTCCCGCACCCCACGTGCCTCTACCCGGACAGCCTGGCGCGGGCCGCGGAGCCGCTCCGCGACATCGAGCCCGGCGTGCGGCGCAAGATCCTCAGCACCAATGCCGCGACCCTGTACCGGATCCCGCTGCCCGACGCCACCGATCGCTCGGCCTGAGGCGGTCCGTGACCGAAGCGGTGCTGCGCGCCCACACTGACGTCACCCCCGCGTTCCTCACCGAGGTGCTGCGCGACCAGGGCTGGATCGGCGACGCCAACGTGGTGGCGGCGCCGGCGGAGACGGTCGGGGCCGGGCTCATGGGCATCTGCGCCCGCTACCACCTGCAGCTCGACCGTGATGTGCCCGGTGCGCCGGCCAGCGTCGTCGGCAAGTTCGCCGCCGAGGACGCAACCGCGCGCGACTTCATGGCCTCGAGCGGCTACCCGAACGAGTTGTGCTTCTACCGGCACTTCGCGTCGCGCGTGTCCATCCGCGCGCCGCGCAGCGTGTACGCCGCCATCGACGACGACGGTTGGTTCACGCTCATCCTCGAAGACTGCGCGCCCATGGAGCCGGGCGACCAGCTCCGCGGCTGCACCGTGGAACAGGTCGAGGCGGCCGTCCTCGAGCTCGTCGGGCTCCACGCGCCGTTCTGGGACGCGCCCGAGCTCCAGACCCACGAGTGCTTCGCCGATCGCGGCACGGTCGAGCCCGAGCTGCTGGTCGGCGGACTGCAGGCGGTCGTGCCCGGCTTCCTCGAGCGCTACGGCGCCGCGTTCGCTCCCGACGAGGTGGCGTTCTACGAGCGGTTCGGCAAGGACGCCGGCAACTGGTTCGCGGCGCGCACGACACCCCGTTCGTTGGTGCACAGCGACTTCCGGCCCGACAACCTGCTCTTCTCCGTCGACGAGGTCGAGCCGACGGTCGCGGTGGTCGACTGGCAGGGCTTCTCGCGGGGGTGCGGGATGTCGGACGTCTCGTTCGTGATCGGCAACGCGCTCGCGCCCGACGTGCGGCGCGCCCACGAGGAACGCCTGGTGCGCGGCGTACCACGGCGCGCTCGTCGCCGCCGGCGTTGCTTCGTACCCGTTCGAGGAATGCTGGGACGAGTACGCGGGCTCGCTGCTCTCGGCGTTGCTCACCACGATCTTCGGGGCGATGTACGGGATGCGCACCGACCGTGGCGACCGCATGTTCGAGCTCATGGGCGCCCGCCACGCACGCCAGATCCTCGACGTCGGTGCCGATCGGTTCCTCGACGGCTAGCGACCTCGGCTCGCGACCTCAGTCGAGCAGGGTGGGATGCTCGCGCAACACCGCGCGGGCGCTCGACTCCCAGAACCCGAGGAAACCGTTGCCGTCGCTCTGCGCCATGCGGTCGAGCCACGACTGCGGCACCGGCGACTCGGCGCGACCGTCGGCGGCACGCACGTGCCAGGCGTGCTTGCACCGCTGCTCGAGCGCGACCGCGCGCTGGTGGACCGCACGCACGGTCGATCCGAGCACGAACACGCCGTGACCCGCGAGCAGGGCGACCTCGGAGTCGCCCATGGCGTCGACCGCGTTGCGCGCGGCCTCCGAGCTGCTCACCCCGCCTTCGTACTCGTCGACCAGGGTGAGCCGTCCTCCACCGAGGGTCGAGCTCTGGTCGTACGCGGGCGGGATCTCTCCCATGTCGCCCCACACGGTGCCGTACACCGGATGGTTGTGCATGGCCCACTTCACGTCGTGACGCGCCTTGTGCAGCTCGAGGTGCAGGGGGATGCCGAGCGGCACCGGCCAGTCACCCTCGAGGACGTTGCCGTCGAGGTCGATGCGGATGATGTCGCGGGCGGATCTCGTCCCACGTCATCAGCCACGGGTTGCACAGGAGCGTGCCGTCGCCGAGGTTGCAGGTGATGTGGCCCGCGAGGTGGTCGTTGTAGCCCTCGGTCCAGAGGGTGCGGGCCAGCAGCACGATCTCCTGCTCGGGCGTCAGCTCGGGCAGCAGCTTGTCGGCGGTCGGGACGAAGCTCATCGGATCCTCCTCACGTGGCGTCGGACAGTGCGGCGACCTCGTCGGCCGTGAGCTGGAGGCTGGCGGCGGCGACGTTCTCCTCGAGGTGGGCGACCGAACCGGTACCCGGGATCGGCAGCATCGCGGGGGAGCGGGCGAGCAGCCAGGCGAGGACCACCTGCAGCACGGTGACGCCGTGGCGCGCGGCGATCTCCTCCAGCAGGTTCGAGTCGGTCTGCTGGATCGGCGAGTACGGCAGGAAGGCGATGCCCTCCTGCTCGCAGAGGTCGAGCATCGACTCCGAGTTGCGGTCGCGGTGGTTGTAGCGGTTCTGCACCGAGACGACCGGAGTCAGCGACTGCGCCAGGCGCAGCTCCGCCTCGTTCACGTTCGACAACCCGATGTGGCGGATCTTCCCCTGCGTCCTTCAGCTCGACCAGGGCCCCCACGGAGTCCTCGAACGGGACCTGCGGGTCGGGTCGGTGGAGCTGGTAGAGCGGGATCTCGTCGACGCTGCAGACGGCGGAGGCTGCCCTCGCACACCTCGCTTGAGATGGTCGGGGCGGGCGTTCGACGGCCACTGGTTCGGGCCGGTGCGCTCGAGCCCACCCTTGGTCGCGATCACCAGGTCGTCGGGGTACGGGTGCAACGCCTCGGCGATGAGCTCCTCGCTGACGTGCGGACCGTACGAGTCGGCGGTGTCGATGAAGTTCACGCCGAGCTCGACGACGCGCCGCAACACGGCCTTCGCCTCGTCGCGGTCGGGCGGGTCACCCCAGATGCCCGCGCCGGTGATGCGCATGGCGCCGAATCCCATGCGGCGCACGGTCAGGTCGCCGCCGATGTCGATGGTGCCGGACGGTGCTGCCGGGTTGGTGTCGGTCACGGTCGCCTCCTGGTCGCGCGACATCTTGCACGCTCGCGCCGCGATCAACCCAGACGGGATCGCGAGGGGTCAGTCGGCAGGAGGGGTCCGCAGCTCCCAGCGGTTGCCCGCGGGATCCTGGACGAAGAGCACGCGCGCCTCACCCCCGGCGAACACCTTGAACGGCGTGCCGGTCGCGGCGAGCTGTGCCTCGACCCTCGCGGTGTCGTCACCGAGCTCGACGGCGGTGTGGGCGCGTGCCGGTGCGCGGTGGTCGGGGTCGACACTGAGGTGGATCTGCTGACCCTGCTCGTCCTCGAACCACATCGCGCCCATCGACGCGAGCTCGGACGTCACCTCGACGCGCCGGTAGCCGAGCACGTCGGTGAGGAACTCGCCTTGCGCGTCGGAGCATCCGGGGGGGACGCCGAGGTTGACGTGGTGCAGCTTGGGCATCGCGGCGAGTGTACGTTCGCCCGGCCGACGCCACCAGGGACCGGTCAGCCCCCGCCGCCCAGCGCCGGGCCGCCGTCGACCGCGAACGTCTGACCGCTCACGTACGACGCCGCGTCGCTGGCGAGGAACAGGATCGGCCATGCCACCTCCACCGGTGCGCCCGCCCGCCCCAGCGGGACGTTGGCCGCGATCTGCTCGTGGTCCAACCGCGCGACCTCCCACGCCGCGACCGCACGTTCCGAGCCGACGAGTCCCACGGCGACGCAGTTGCAGCGGATGCCGTGCGGTCCCCATTCCGCCGCGGTCACACGCGTGAACATCTGCAGGCCCGACTTCGCGGCGCTGTAGTGCGCGCCGCCCTTCACCCCGTTGACGCCCGCACCGGACGAGACGTTCACGATCGCGCCCGCACCCCGCTCGATCATGTGTCGCCCCACCTCCCGCGTGCACAGGAACGGACCGCGGACGTTGAGCTCGAAGATGCTGTCCCACCCGCGCGTCGGCAGTTCCTCGAGCGGCCCGAGCCGGGTACCGCCGGCGTTGTTCACCAGGATGTCGATCTGGCCGTACTCCTCCATCGTGCGCTCGACCATCTGCACGATCTGCGTCTCCTGCTTCACGTCGGTGGGCACGACGAGGCAGCGTCGGCCGGTCGCGTCGCGGATCGACGTCGCGACCTGTTCGAGCTCCGCCTGGGTGCGGCTCGCGATCACCAGGTCGGCACCGTGCTGCGCGAGCAGGCGGGCGGTCGCCGCGCCGATGCCGGTGCCGCCACCGGTGACGATCGCGACGCGCCCGGTCAGGTCCAGAGGATCAGTGTCGGCCATGGCGTCATTGTGTCCCGCCGCCCAGGAACCGTCCCAGTGCCGGTTTCGCCGTCGCCGGGCCGTGGGTAGATATGTGAGTGACTCACACATCTTCGAAGGGAGCGATCATGGACGCGCACGCCGAAGGCACGCTGGAGATCGGTAGCTGGGACGAGCAGCCGCTGGCCGAGATCGACGCCGAACGCAAGCTCACGACGACGAACGTCACGCAGACGGTGCGCGGCGACATCGAGGGCGAGGGATCCGCCACCTGGCTGGCGGCGTATCGCGCCGACGGGACTGCCGAGTACCTCGGGTTCCAGCGCATCGACGGACGGATCGGCGACGCCGAGGGCAGCATCGTGCTGCGGATGACCGGTGGGTACGACGGGACGATCGCCCGGAGCGAGTGGGAGGTCGTGGACGGCACGGGTACCGGCGCGCTCGCCGGTCTGCGGGGCCGAGGGGTCAGTGAAGCCTCGTCCGACGGCACCCCGACGTACACGTTCGACTACGCACTCGGGTGAGCACGCCCGGCTTCGATCAGACCGCGAACCGTCTCGGGGCGCTCGCGCTCCGACTCACGGACCGGATGCAGCTCGCGGTCACCGCCGACGGTGCGCGGTCGCCGTCGGCGGCGGCCGCGCTGTCGACGATCGAACGGTTCTTCGTCGACGGTCCGACCATCGACGATCTCCGCCGGGTGCTCGGGTTGACGTCGTCGGGAGTTGTACGCCTCGTCGACCAGCTCGAGGACGAGGGTTCGGTCGCGCGTCGACGCGGCGAGGACGGACGCGTCACGGTCGTGGTGCTCACGCCGCAGGGGCGGCGGCGCGCCCGCGAGGTGGTCGACGCACGGGCCGACGTGCTCGTCGACGGCTCGCGGGGTTGAGCCGCGCCGAACGGGACACGTTGGCCGACCTCGTCGACAAGGTGCTCGTGGGCCTGGTACGGGGACCGAGCCCGGGTCCCGCGATGTGCCGGTGGTGCGCGACCGAGGTGTGCGGCGCCGCGTGCGGTGAGCCGTGTCCCGTGACCCGCGCCGCCCTGGGGTGATCAGGTGATCGTGGGGAGCAGCGACGGGTCGACGTCCTCGCCGGCCATGAGCCGACCGACGAGGCCCATGTCGAAATAGTCGCGCCACGCGACGATCCTGCCGTCGCGCACCTCGAACGTGCCCATGACCGCGATCGGCGCGGCGTTGCCGTTGACGGTCATCGTGTCGGTGCGCTCCGTGAGCACGGTGTCGCCTGCGGCGGCGAGGTGATGGATCTCGAACGCCATCGACTCCGACATGTCGATGAAGCCCTTGATCGACGCCATCGAGGCGTCCTTGCCCACCGCCGGCTCCATGCCGACGTTGTGGTACACGGCCTTGTCGTCGAGCAGGCGCTCGATCGTGGCGAGGTCCTTGGCGGCGAAGGCCGCGCAGAACTCCTGGACCACTTCGCTGGGTGAGGACATCGTGCAACTCCTGGTGGCCGGCCGATTCGATCGCCTGCGACCGTACGCCATGAGAGCGGTACCCTGCGAGAGCGACGCAGTCGAAGCGTGGGAGACGCCCATGGCCACGAACAAGGACGACCTCATCCTCGTCTCGGTCGACGACCACATCGGCGAGCCGGCCGACATGTTCGACGCCCACGTGCCCGAGAAGTACCGCGAGCGCGCGCCGCGCGTCGTCGACGAGCCGAACGGCGCGCAGCAGTGGTACTACGGCGACATCCGCGGGCGGAACCTCGGGCTGAACGCGGTCGCCGGGCAAGCCGCCGGAGATGTTCAACGTCAACCCGAACCGCTACGAGGACATGCGCCCCGGCTGCTACGACGTCGACGAGCGGGTGCGCGACATGTCGGCCGGGCGGCCAGCTCGCCGGGCTGAACTTCCCGAACTGGACCGGCTTCTCCGGCCAGGTGCTGAACCAGGGCCCCGACCGCGACGTCAACCTCGTGATGATCAAGGCGTACAACGACTGGCACGTCGACGAGTGGTGCGGCGCGTACCCCGAGCGGTTCATCCCGTGCGGCATCCTGCCGCTGTTCGACGTCGAGGAGGCGGCGAAGGAGGTGCACCGGCTGGCCGACAAGGGCTGCCACGCGGTCACGTTCTCCGAGAACCCCGCCGGGCTCGGGCATGCCGAGCATCCACACCGACGAGTGGGATCCGCTGTTCGCCGCGTGCTCCGACACGGCACCGTGCTGTGCTGCCACGTCGGCTCGTCGTCGAAGGCGGCGAGCACGTCACCGGACGCGCCGCCACCGGTGCCGATGAACCTGTCGTCGGTGATGGCGATCTACACGCTCGGCGACCTGCTCTGGGCCGACTTCTGGCACCGGTTCCCGAGCCTGCGGTTCTCGCTCACCGAGGGCGACATCGGCTGGATCCCGTACTTCCTGTGGCGCGCCGAGCACACGCTCGACCGGCACAACGGATGGATCCAGCACGACCAGCCGCAGGGCCTGTCGCCGACGGAGCTGTTCCACGAGCGCATCCTCGTGTGCTTCATCAACGACCGCGTCGGCGTGAAGCTGCTCGACGAGTTCAACCTCGACCAGGTGTGCTGGGAGTCCGACTACCCGCACTCCGACAGCTCGTGGCCCGAAGCGCCCGAGAAGCTGTGGGCGCTCGTCAGTCGATCTCGACGACGACCGTCGTCGACCGCATCACGCACGGCAACGCGATGCGCGCCTACCAGTTCGACCCGTTCGCGATCCGGCCCGCGGGAGCAGTGCACCGCGGCCGCGCTGCGCGGCGGAGGCGACCGACGTCGACACCGTCACCCACGTCGGCCGCCTGGCCGACGACACCGACCGTGACGCGTGGCGCCAGATGACCGGCGCCGCCGCCAAGGCCGGCGTGTCCAAATAGCCCAGAACAGCTAGAAGCGGGGACCGCCGCGGTCGCCGGGCCAGCGCGAACCGCCGATGGTGTCGGCGTAGGGCCAGAACGCGATCGGGTCGAGCGCGCCGGCGAGGGTGATCTCGCGGCTCTTGTGGATGCGGCGTCACCAGGCGCGCCGAGAGCTGCTCGCGCATCGGGAGCAGCTCGGTGTACGGGTCCCACGGGCGAGTCACGCAGCACGAGCGTCCCCTTCGACCGTCTCCTCGTACGCGGTGTCGCTCACGCTGGCGACGCGCACGACGTGCGGCGGGAAGTCGTAGCTCTTCTCGACCCCGCCGACCGCGCGCGAGGACTTGATCCACCACTCGTTCTCGGCGTACTCGCCGGACGGGTCGTCGACCACGCCGGTGATCTGCCCGTGGAATTCGAGGAACGTGTAGCCCTGGTGCGTGCAGCGCGCCTCGACGACGTCGTCGCGACGGAAGTAGACGATCGAGCACGGGAACTTCGGTTGCCCGTTGATCTCCTGGCTGATGAAGATCGCCGACTCCTGGTCGATCCCCAGACCGATGCCGTAGTAGCCGGCCATGCCGTCGTAGTTCGCCTCGACCTTCGTCGACACGCCGTACTCCGGCTCGCCCTTCACCGGCACGTTGTAGATGTTCACGTGCACGTGCGGGTTCGCACCCGGCTCGATCCCCGGCGGGAGCAGATCGGCGATCTTGTCGGCGTCGGTGCGGTACACGAGCTTCAGCAACGGCCAACCGGCGATCTCGCCGGGCGTGATGTTCGGAGTCATGGTCGTTACGATCCCACCGGTCGGGAATGCGCGCAACCGGAGGAGACGGCATGGGCGACATCGAGATCAAGGACGTGTCGCACGTCTCGATCGGCGTGTCCGACATGCCCCGGTCGATCGCCTTCTACCGCGACGTCTTCGGCTGGGAGCAGATCTTCGACGAGCACATGGAAGGGGAGGCGTTCGAGGCGCTGACCGGGATCCCGGGTGCCGTGGGGCAGGCGTGCGGCGGGCGCATCGGGAGCCTGCGGGTGGAGCTCATGCACTTCAACTTCATCCCCGACGTCGCGACCGCACCCGGGCTCGGGTTGCGCGTGCTCTCGATGGAGGTGGCCGACGCACGCGCCGCGCACGCCGAGCTCGTGCAGCGCGGTGTCCCGGTCTCGGGTCCGCCGGTCGAGGTCTTCGGCGTCCACATGTTCTTCGTGATCGATCCCGACGGTCAGGGCATCGAGATGTGCGAATACGTCCCCGGTGGCCCGGCCTGGGGAGGCGCGTACCGATGACCGAGGTGGCCGAGGCGTCCCGGTTCGTCGACCACCACGGTGTGCGCATCCACGTGCTCGACAACCGACGCGTCGACGCCGCCGCGCCGCCGGTGCTCGTGGTTCCCGGAATGGGCGAGTACGCCGACGAGTACGAGTGGCTGCTCGACGCGCTCGGAGACCGACGCGTCGTGATCGTCGACGTGCGCGGGCGGGGCCGCAGCGACGTCCCCGAGACGGGCTACCGGTGGGAGGACCACATCGGCGATCTCCGGGCCGCGGTCGAGCAGCTCGGGATCATCCGACCGATCGTGGTGGCGTTCTCCCGCGGCTCCTCGTACGCCCTCGGCTACGCGCTGCAGTACCCGACCGAGCTGCGTGGACTGGTGATCGGCGACTACTTCGCCCGCCACGTGGGACTCCCGGTCGAGTTCGCCGAGCAGCAGCTCGCCACCCGGATCCGAGGTGTGCTCATCGCCGATCGCATGTCGGAGCACGCGGTGCGCCAGGTCTTCGCCGAGAGTCGCGAGATCCCGCTGTGGGAGCGACTCACCGAGATCCCGTGCCCGGTGCTCGTGATCCGCGGGGCGGAAGAGCGCGTTGGTGAACGACGAGCTCGCCGCCCAGTGGCAGGCGTCGCTGCCGACGGTCGAGCTGGCGATGATCGCCGACGCCGGCCACGACCTGTGGAGTCGTGACGTCGACGCGTACCTCGCCGTGCTCCTGCCGTTCGTGGAGCGCGTCGGCGCGGACTGAGCGCGGCGGGCGTCAGGACGGCGACGACGTGGGCGTGGGCAGGATCCACGGTTGGTGGATCCGCCAGGGCTCGTGCGCGAGGTCGACCCGTGGGTCCAGGAGACGCTGCGCCGGCCGCCCGTCGAGCGCGACGAACGCGTCGGCGCGGACCTCGACGTGGCGACCGTGCGCGGCCTGCCGGTCGGCCACGGCGTGCGCGGCCTGACGGATCAGCTCGGGCTCGGTCGTCATCGCCCGCCACTGGTTGGGCGTGTAGAGATCCTGCGCGGTCTCGGTCCAATGGCGCCCGGTCTCGGGCTCGCGGACGCGGAACGACACGTCGCCGCCCTTCTCGGTGAGGAGCACGACCCACGCGAAGCGGTATCCCTCGTTCGTCCAGCGGTAGTCGCCCGGGACGATCCAGTGCCGCAACGGTACGAGCACCTGCAGCGTGATCCACACGACCCCGCCGACGACGAGCAGCTTCGGGACGCGGGTGCGGGTGGCCGGGCTCGGACCTGACGGCACAGGCGCTGCCGGGTGTCGCGCCACACGGCGGCGCAGGTGTTCGGGCCAGTCGGGCGCGAAGAACACGGTCGACACCGCGATCATGAGCCACGGGAACACGCCGATCGGGAAGAGACGCCAGGTCACCACGTGGAACACGACGATCGCGCCCCACGCGTACGGCCGGCTCTTCCGCCAGCACAACGCGGGGATGACCAGGAGGTCGAACGCGACGCCCGCCCAGCTCATCGTGTGCGCGACCCATCGTTCGTCGAGCCACGGCCCGATGATCGCGAGGTCGGATCGCCGCGGGAGCCAGGCGCGCAGTGGCTGCGCGTGCACCAGCCAGTCGGTGTTCAGCTTGGCGAGGCCCGCGAACACGTACACGACGGCCACCTGCGCGTGCACCAGCCAGATCGCGCCGAGGGGCACCGGGCGCGATCCGGTGCGCCGCGCGGTCGAGCGACCACCGCGCGCCGGACGGGAGGACGAGGAGCACGATCCCGAGGAGGCTGGCGAACCAGTAGTGGTTGAGGTACGTCGTCACCTCGACCAGCTCGAGCCACACGAACCCGAACAGGAACACCGCGAGCGCGGCGCGCGTCCGCCACCCCAGCGCGACGAGGATGGCGGCGACGCCGATCGCGGTCAGGAGCGCGTAGGTGCCGGCGACGCCGGGGGGTGCGACCCAGCCGAAGCCGGTGTAGGTGAAGTGGCGGGACGGTCCGGCGTAGAGCGACTCGACCCACCCGTTCGCCACCGTGCGGACCACCACCAGGAGCCCGACCAGGCCGTACGCGATCCGCACGACCGCCAGCGAGGTGCCGTCGACCGGGCGCGTCGAGGCGGTCGAGGAAACCCGGAGCGGGGCGCCCGGCGTCGACCGATGACAGCGGCCGCGTGGGCCCCGACCTGACTTCCATGATGAGGTAAGGCTACCCTTCGTACTTCACGGCAGGCTTCCCAGGTCCCAGGAGGGCATCGAGATGCGGTTCGCGCGGGTCGCTGCGGCGCAGCACGGCGATGGTGGTCACGGCGGGCGCCCTCGGGTTCGCGGCGGTCCCGGCGGAGGCCGCGTCGTCGAACACCCTGAAGGGCATCACCAGCCAGGAGGCGAGCGACGCGGCCGAGGGCTACGCCCAGGTGGTCGAGGCGCACTACGACGCGTCGATCGCGTCGGCGAAGGAGCTGCAGGCCGCGGTGGCGGCGTTCGTCGCCGCTCCGAGCGAGGAGACCCTGGCCGCGGCGAAGCAGGCGTGGCTCACCTCGCGCGACGACTACCTCCCGACCGAGGCGTACCGCCTCTACGGTGGGCCCATCGACCATCCCAAGACGGGGCTCGAAGGCCAGATCAACGCCTGGCCGCTCGACGAGGCCTACATCGACGGGGTGACCGACGATCCGGAGTCCGGCATCATCAACGACACCGACTCGTACCCCGAGATCACCCAGGACGTGCTCGTCGAGGCCAACGAGAAGGGTGGGGAGACGAACATCTCGACCGGGTGGCACGCGATCGAGTTCCTGCTCTGGGGCCAGGACACCACGGCCGGTCAGCCCGGGACGCGTCCCGTGACCGACTACACCACCGCCGCCAACGCCGATCGCCGGGCCGCGTACCTCACCGCGGCGAGCGATCTCCTCGTGACGGACCTCGAGACGGTGCGTGCCGCGTGGGCCCCCGACACGAAGTTCCGCAAGCAGTGGGTGAAGAACGGCGGACGTTCGGTCACCAACATCCTGCGTGGCATCGGCGCCCTCAGCGCCGGTGAGCTCGCCGGTGAGCGCATGGCGGTGGCGTACGAGACGAAGGACCAGGAGGACGAGCACTCCTGCTTCAGCGACAACACCAACGCCGACGTGATGGGTGACCAGGTCGGGATCCGGCGTGTGTACCTCGGTGAGCTGCCCGACGGCACGAGCGTCGACACCAGCATCAGCACGCTCGTCGCCAAGGTCGACCCCAAGCTCGACGCCGCGCTCACCGCGCAGCTCGACACCGCGATCGCGAGCATCGAGGCGTTCCCGGCGCCGTTCGAGGAGCTCATCGTCGGCGATGACGACGAGCCGGGCCGGGTGGCGCTGCTCGCCGCGATCGAGGCGCTCGAGAAGCAGGGCCGGCAGATCGCCAAGGTGGCGAGCACGTTCGGGGCGAAGATCACGCTCGAGGTATGACGATCGGTCGCCGGCGAGCACGGGCAGGGTGGTGGGGACTCGTCCTCGCCTCCCTGCTCGCGCTGGCGACCGCATGCTCGGGCGGGAGCTCCGATCCCGATCCGTCGGTCGGCGCCGCCCGCTCCGGAGGCAAGGCCACCGTCTTCGACGACTCCGCCAACGTGTTCGCGACCGCCATCCCGTCGCTGACGACCGAGGAACGGCGCGCCTTCTCCGTCGGCAACAGCTTCTTCAACGACAACTGGGTCACCGCGCCGTCGTCGACCATCGGGCGCGACGGCCTCGGGCCGGTGTTCAACGCGCAGTCGTGCTCCACGTGCCACTTCCGTGACGGGCGCGCGGCACCGCCCGCGGCCGAGGACGACCCCGAGCGCGGGCTGCTCTTCCGGTTGAGCGTGCCGGGGGCGGGCGCCCACGGGGCCGTCGTCCCCGAGCCGTCGTACGGCGAGCAGCTGCAGGACCGATCGATCCTGGGGGTGCCCGCCGAGGGTCGGGTGCGCATCACCTACGAGTCGGTACCGGGCACCTTCGCCGACGGGACCAAGTACACGCTGCTCGCGCCGACCTACGAGATCGTCGACGTGAGTGGCGTGCCCCTCGCGACCGACACCCTCGTGTCTCCCCGCATCGCGCCGAGCGTCTTCGGGGTCGGATTGCTGGAAGCGGTACCGGAGGCTGAGATCCGCGCCCGCGAGGATCCCGACGACGCCGACGGTGACGGGATCTCGGGACGCGCCAACTCGGTGTGGGACGTCGCCCGCCAGCAGGTCGCCCTCGGCCGCTTCGGGTGGAAGGCCAACGTGCCGACCGTCGAGCAGCAGAACGCGAGCGCGTTCGCGGGTGACATCGGCATCACGAACCGGCTGTTCCCCGAGCAGCCCTGCACCGAGTCGGAAACCGCGTGCCTGGCCAAGCCGACCGGTGGCGAACCGGAGCTCGACGACGCCAAGTTGTCGCGGGTGACCTTCTACACGCGCACGCTCGCCGTACCCGCACGGCGTGACGTGCGCGACGAGCGGGTACAGGAGGGCGAGCAGCTGTTCCGGTCGATCGGATGCGCGTCGTGCCACCTGCCGACCCTGCACACGGGAGAGGTTGCCGACGTCGAGGGGCTCTCGAAGCAGACGATCCACGCGTACACCGACCTGCTGCTCCACGACATGGGGCCCGGCCTGGCCGACGGTCGCCCCGACAACCTCGCCAGCGGCAGCGAGTGGCGGACGCCGCCACTCTGGGGCATCGGGCTCCAGTCGACGGTGTCCGGCCACACCCGGTTCCTGCACGACGGCAGGGCCCACGACCTGGAGGAAGCGATCCTGTGGCACGGTGGCGAGGGGAAGGCGGCGCAGCAGGCGTTCGCGAAGTTGAGTCGCGGAGAGCGCGCCGCGCTGCTCGCCTACCTTCGCTCCCTGTGAACCGACCCGCACACCGACTCGGCGGCCTGACGCTCGCCCTGGTGCTGGCGATGGCGCTCGTCGCGTGTGGCGACGACACGGACACGTCGGCGAATCGACGCGACGTCTACCGGAACCTGGCGGCCAACGTGATCACGCCGGTCTACGTCGAGCTCGATCGGTCGACGGCGAGCCTGGCCACGGCGATCGAGACGTTGTGCTCCGACCCCACCACGGCGAACGTCGATGATGCCCGCGACGCGTGGGTCGACGTGTGGAAGGCATGGAACCGCACGAAGGCGTTCCGCTTCGGTCCCCTCACGACGAGCCGGGCCGTCTCCGACATCGGGTTCATGGTCGACACCGACAAGCTCGACGCGGTGGTCGACGGCAACGAGCCGACGGTGCCGCCGCCGTTCTCGGCCGATTCCGTGGGCGCCGCGGGGGCCGATGTCCGCGGGTTGGGTGCGGTGGAGCACCTGATCTTCGAGCGCGACCCGGCCGAAGCCGACCCGTGCTCGTACGCCGCCGCCGCGGCCACGCTGGTGGCGGAGAACTCGGCGGAGGCGTCCGCCGCCTGGACCAAGGGGGCGACGGGCGATCCGCCGTACGCCGAGCTCATGTCGGATCCCGACAACGCGAGGTACGCCGACAGCCAGGCGGTGCTCGACGACCTGGTGAACGGCATGGCCATGGCGCTCACCGAGTCGACGAAGGAGCTCGCCGACGCCGAGAGCGCGCCGCCCGGTGAGCGCGACACCGTCGGTGGGCACGGTGGCGACCGCGTGCGCGACACGCTCTGGAGCGTCCGTGCCGCCTACGACGGATCGACCACCGGTGACGACTCCGGTCGCGGGGTCGGGGCACTGCTGGCCGCGGCGTCCGGCGACGCCGACGAGCGGTTCCGCTCGATCCTGGCGCGCGCGACCATCGCGGACCGGGCCCTCCCGGCGGATCTCGATCGCGCGTCGGTCGACGAGATCGACCGCGCGTACCTGCGCACCCGATCGCTCGGCACCATCACCCGCGCCGAGCTCGCCAGCATCCTGGGTGTCACCCTCAGCCTGAGCGACTCGGATGGCGACAGCTAGCCGGTTCTCGTCCCGCCAGGTCACGGTCACGGGTGCCGTCGCCGTCCTGCTGCTCGCGGGGGTCGTGTTCCTCGTCGGGCGCGACGACACGTCGTCGAGCGAGGACCGCGCCGACCCGGAGGTCGTGGTCGTCGCGTCCGACACCAGGCACCGCTTCGCCGAGCTGGGGGAGCTCGTCGCCGCCACCGATCTCGTCGTGTCGGGCCGCGTGGTCGCGGTCGAGCGAGGACGGACGTTCGGCGCGGTCGACGACCAGGGGACGGCCGGCGCGAACGCCATCCGGTCGAACGTCGTCACGGTGGAGGTGCGCGACGTCATCGCGGCCGGGAGCGCGGTCGCGCCGCCGGTCGCGGGCACGGTCGTCCTCGTCGAGGAGGAAGCCACGTTGCTCGACGGCACCCCCATCGCGGTCGACGGCGCGCGCGTGGCGAAGGTGGGCGACGCCGGGATCTGGTTCCTGTCGGCGTCGACGGACCCCGAGTTCCCCGGTTTCACGGTGGTGAACTCGCAGGGCCGGTACCTGCTCGCCGACGCCGGCGGCCGGCGCGCGTTCACCGGTGCGGTGCGGGGTGCCGACCGCACCGACGCGCTCGTCCGGCGGCTGGAAGCCCTGGGGTTCGCCGACCTCGTGACCGAGACGCGCACGGCTACGACGGCCCCCGCCGCGAGCTGAGCCTCAGGCCCCGGCGCGGTCCATGCGCCGGACGACGAGCAGCCACGTCATCAGTGCGGAGAGGGCGATGAGCATCAGCGAGGCGACCCCCGCCTGACCGAGGAATCCGCTCTCCGACGCGCTCCACACCTTGGTGGCCAGCGTGTCGAAGCCGATCGGCGCGAGGAGGAGGGTCGCCGGCAGCTCCTTCATGACCGACATCACCACGAGCCCGGCTCCCGCCGCGATGCCGGGGAGCACGAGCGGGAGCTCGACGGTGGCCAGCCGGCGGAGCCGACCCGCGCCGAGCGATCGGGCCGCGTCCTCCAGCCGCACGGGGAGGCCGCCGACCGCGACCTGCGACGATCGCAGCGACTGCGCGCCGAAGTGCACGAGGTACGCGAACACGAGCAACGCGTAGGTCTGGTAGAGGCCGCCGACCACGTCGCTCCCGAGCACGAAGTACACGAGCGCCAACGCGATCACGAGCCCGGGGAGCGCGAAGCCGCTGACGACGACCGCGTTCACCGGCCCCGCGGCACGCGACCGGTGGCGGACCGTCAGGTAGGCGAGGGGGAGGATCACGATGGTCGCGATCGCCGCGGTGAGCAGCGCGATGAGCGTGGTGTTGAGCGCGGGCGTGAACAGCGTGGACGCGTCGCGGCTCGGGCCCGCGAAGCGGTTCCCGGCGAGCCCGCGCCACGACCACTGCGTGAGCACGACGATCGGTGCGAGCAGCGCGACGACCACGACCCCGCCGGCCGCGAGGCACGCCGGCACCTTCCAGCGCCCGAGCGCGATCTGATGGGCCCGGCGCCCGGCCCCGACGGCCTCGACCGGCGCCCGCCGTCGACCGACGAACCGCTCCGCGATGACCACGAGGAGCGCGACCACCGCGAGCAGGAGGCTCAGCGTGATCGACGTCGTGCGGTCGAGCAACCGGGTCGACTCGATCCGCAGCGTCAGCGTGTCGTAGCGCATCAGCGAGACCGCGCCGAACTCGCTGACCCCGTAGAGGAACACCAGCAGCGTCCCCGCCGCGATCGAGCCCGACGCCTGCGGGAGCACGACCGTCCGGAAGACGGCCATGGGCGAGCGGCCCAGCGCGCGGCCGCTTTCCTCGAGCGACGCGGGCAGGGCGCTGAGCCGGGCGGCGACGGGGAGGTACACGTAGGGATAGCTCAGGAGCACGAGCACGGTGAGCGCACCCCAGAAGCCCTCGATGCGGGGCGGGGTCGCGAAGCCGACGAAGCCGTCGACGAGACCGTTCGGCGCGAACGCGGCCTGCAGCGCGAACGCGCCGACGAACGACGGGATGACGAGCGGCAGCACGAGCACCACGCGGAGCACGCGACGTCCGGGCAGATCGGTGCGCGTCACCAGCCACGCGAGACCGGTGCCGAGCACCGCGGACGCGATCGACATCGACGTCGCGAGCGTGAGCGTCCGCGCCAGCGGACCCAGTGCGTCGTCGGACTCGAGCACGTCGACCGCCTCGGCGCCGAAGCCGAGGGTGCGGACGATCAGGTAGACGAGCGGCACCGCGAACAGCGCGGCCAGGACCACGCCCGTCGCGACGAGCGCGAGCGGTGCGCGTCGGGTCCGCGTCGCCGTCGGTCGTTCGTCCGGCGTGATCGGCGCGACCACGGTCATCGGTCAGCCCTGTTCGATGCCGCTGTCGGCGATCAGCCGCCGGGTCTGGAGGAGTCCGTCGCCCAGGCTGCTGAGGTCGAGCCGCGGCGACTGGATCGAGTCGAGCGGCGGCTTCCCCTCGGCGGGCTCGACCCCGTCGGCCAGCGGGTACTCGAAGGTCTGCTCGGCGTAGAACTCCTGCGCCGCCTTCGACAGGAGGAACTTCACGAGCTGCTGCGCGCCCGACCGGTTGCCCGAGGTCTTCAGCACCCCGACGGTGGTCGACAGGATCAGCGACCCGATGTCGGAGTTCGGGAAGTAGTAGTTGGCGGAGGCGATGTCAGGGTTCTGGGCGCGGGCCTCGTAGAGGTAGTAGTCGTTCACGAGGCCGTACTTGATCTCGCCGCGCCCGATCGCCTCGAGCTGGGCGACGTTGTTGGGGTAGGGGCGGGCACCGTTCGCGGCCATGCCGTCCAACCAGTCCTTCGCCACGTGCTCGCCCTCGAGCTCGCGCATCGCGGTGATGAAGTCCTGGAACGACGCGTTCGGTGGCGCGACCCCGACCTGGTCCTGGTACTTGGGCTTCACCAGGTCGAACACCGTGGTGGGGAGGTCGGCCTCGCTGACGAGGTCGGGGTTGTACGCCAGAACGCGCACGCGTCCCGAGACCCCCACCCAGTGGCCGTCGTGCGCCCGGAACCGCTCCGGGACGAGGTCGAGGATCGACGAGGGCAGCGTGGTGAGGTCACCCTGGCTGTCGAGGTACCCCGATGGCGCCCGGACTCTGCGAGAGGAAGATGTCGGCCGGTGACCGGTCGCCTTCCTCGTCGAGGAGCAACGCGAGATCGGAGGAGTCGCCGTAGCGCGCGTCGACCTCGATGCCGGTCTCCTCGGTGAAGTCGTCGAGCAACGGGCCGACGAGCTCCTGCAGTCGGCCCGAGTAGACCGTGACCCGCTCGGCGTCGCCGCCGCCCGACGACGAGCACGCCGCGAGCGTGCTCGCGAGGAGCGCGACGACGACGAACGCCGTCACCAGGCGCCGCCGCGTCGTGACCACGGCCCTCGGTGACGTCATCGATCGGCGGAAGCGGGGAACGCGACGGCCTCACCGGAGACCGTCACCGCGACGCGGTCACCGGGAGCGAACGGCCGGTCGGGTCCGGTGCGCGACCGGACCGCGGTGCCGTCGGGCAGCGTCACCGTGACGAGCCGGTCGTGTCCGAGATAGGTGACCGAGCGCACGGTCGCCGGTCCGTCGGCGTCGAGGTGCAGCTCGACCCGTTCGGGGCGCACGACCACGTCGACGGGTCCGTGGGCGATCGGGCGGGTGAGCCGGACCGGTCCGATGGCGGTTGCGGCCGAGGCGCCGTCGGCGTGACCGGGCACGAGGTCAGCCTCACCGACGAACGTGGCCACGAACGGATCGGTCGGTCGCTCGTAGACCTCGACCGGTCGATCGATCTGCAGGATGCGGCCGGCGCGGATGACCGCCACGCGGTCGGCCATGCTCAGCGCTTCCTCTTGATCGTGGGTGACCATGACCGCGGTGGCCTGCGCGAGGTCGAGGATCGCCCGCACCTCGGCCCGCACCTGGCTCCGGAGCGAGGCATCGAGGTTCGAGAACGGTTCGTCGAGCAACACGATCGACGGATCCGGCGCGAGGGCGCGGGCGAGCGCGACGCGCTGCTGCTCCCCGCCGGAGAGCTCGTGGGGGAGACGGTCGCCCTTGCCGGTCAGGCCGACGATCTCGAGCAGCTCGTCGACGCGGGCCTGGCGCCGGGCACGCTCGCGCACGCCGTACCCGATGTTGCGGGCCACGCTCAGGTGCGGGAACAGCGCGTAGTCCTGGAACACCATGCCCACCCGGCGCCGCTCCGGCGCCACGAACCGGCGCGACCCGACGACGACGTCGCCGTCGAGCGCGATCGTGCCGGTGTCGGGCCGGTCGAAGCCGGCGACGAGGCGCAGGCCGGTGGTCTTCCCACACCCGCTCGGCCCGAGGAGGGCGACGAGCTCGCCGCGGCGGACGTCGAGGTCGATGCCGTCGAGCGCGGTCACCGGCCCGAAGCGCTTGGTCAGCCCCCGGCAGGCGACCACGGTCTCGTCGGCGGCCGGGGCGGTGGGCGGGGCCGGAGCCGGCGCGGGGGCAGTGGCGACGCGGGGGTTCATCGTTGCCGGTCCCTCGCCATCCGATCAGGTTACCCTTACCTGCCTCGCCGGTCCCGACGGGCCGACGGAACCGGGTCAGACGACGTCGACCGGGTGGCCGAGCCGGTGCGACTCGAGCCCGGCGATGAGCGCCGCGAGCACGTGATGGCTCTCCTCGGGGCCCATCACCGGGTGGGCGACCTCTCCCCGGAAGTACGCGAGTGCGTGCGCGGTCGACGCGCGGAACGCGTCGGGCGGGCGGTCGTCGAGGTCGTGGAAGCCGCGGGTCTCCCCGTCGCGGTAGAGCAGGACCGCCGGTTCCTGGATGCCCTGCGCGCTGATCCGGTTGGTCCGCACGTAGCCACGCGTGCCGGTGACCTCGACGCGCTCGTCGCCCGAGTAGTGGCTCGAGCGGAAGTAGGTGTCGACGGCGAAGCTGATCTCGAGCACCGCCCGGACGCCGCTCTCGTGCTCCCACACGAGCGTCGACGGCGCGTCCATCTCGATGCCGGGGACGATCTCGGTGCGACCGAGCCAGGCGAAGATGCGGCGGATCGGGCCGAACAACCACGACGCGACGGCCAGCTGGTGCCAGCCGTGGTCGAACACCATCATCCCCCGGCCGTCGCGCGCCTGTTCGAACTGCCACGCGAGGCTGCTCGGAGGGAGGTCCCAGCCGCCGCGACCAGTCGCCACGATCTTCATGTGGGCCGAGACGGGGGTGCCGATCTCGCCCGCGCCGATCAGATCGCGCAGCTTCACGAGGGGCGGGTAGAAGACATAGTCCTCCAGGACCCGCAACGTCGCGCCCGAAGCGTCACGCGCCGCGAGCATGCGCTCGGCACCCTCGAGGTCGCGCGCCAGCGGCTTCTGCACCTGCACGTGGAACCCGGCGTCGAGCACGCGGCACACGACATCGGCGTGCGCCGGGGTGGGGACGAGCACGTCGACGACGTCGGCATCGAGGGCGAGGAGATCGTCGAGCGACGTCGTGACCACTGCGTCCGGGCACGCCGGCTCCCAGCGCGCCAGTCGTGCCTCGTCGTGATCGCAGAGTCCGATGATCGCGACGTCATCGCGTTCCAGGTAGGTGGGGAGCACGAGCTCGGAGATCTGACCGAGCCCGACGACCGCGAGGCGCAACGGTCGACGGATGGGGAGCGGTGTCGGCATCGGCGGAGTCTGCCAGGCGGCGTCAGCTGGCCGAGATGAGCGCGAGGCCGGTGAGCGCGAGCACGAGGCCGGCGAGCTGGATCGCCGACGGTCGCTCGCGCAGGTACCACCAGGCGTTGGCGACGGTGAACGCGGGCGCGAGCGCGGCGACCGGCGCGACGGTGGCGAACAGGCCGTTGCGGATGGCGACGAGCAGCAACGCGGTGGCCGTGACGTCGAGCACGCCGGCCGCGATCGCCTGGACCCGCGGGGTGCCGTCGAGGCGGACGTGGGTGCGGGTCACCGCCACGACCAGGACCACCGCGAGCACGGCCCCGACCCGGCCCGAGAGGACCGGCCAGAACTCGGACGCGTCGCGCGTGTTCCCGTAGCAGACGAACGAGAACCCGAAGCCCACGCCGGCCGCGGCCGCGAGCAGCAGCGAGGTGCGGCGGTTGGCGGCGTCGGCCGGGTGCTCGTCGCGCTCCATCGAGATCAGGCCGCCGGCCACGATCGCGAGCGCGACCCCGATCAGCGCACCGATGGCCGGGTCCTCCCCGGTCGTGAGCCCCCACACCACCGGGATCACCGCGCCGATCACCGCCGCCACCGGCGCCACCAGACCGGCCTGGCCGACGGCGAGGCCCTGGTAGAGGCAGCCGAGCGCGGTGACGTTGAGCACACCGCCGAGCGCGCCGAGGGCGTAGTCGCCGCCGGTCGCGTGGCCGCCCGCGATCACCGCGACCGCCACGGCGCCGGCGAGCGCGCAGAGCTGCGCGGTGAAGAGCACCACCAGCGTGCGGGCGCGCGTGGAGGCGAGGCCGCCCAGGAAGTCACCACTTCCGAACGACGCGGCGACGACCAACCCCAACAACAGCGACATCGCGTTCCTACGACCGAGAGGCGCGGGACAGTACACGCCGGTGCGCGGCGCGTCGTAGGGTCCTGGCCGTGGCCCTGCAGTTCCTGACCCGGCACGAGTACGAGGTGGTGCGAGCGCTGGCTGATCGTCTGCTTCCTCCGCAGGGGGAGTTCGTCGGCGGAGGCGCCGCGGGCACCGCCGAGTACGTCGACACGATCCTCGGTGCTTTCGACGTCGACCCGCCGCGCGTGTGGGCGGGTGGGCCGTACTCGGGCCGGCACGGCGGCGACGCGCGGTTCGACGAGTTCCTGCCGCTGTCGCGCATCGAGGAGCTGGCCTGGCGCACTCGCATCGAGGGTTCGCTCGGCATCCCGGAGCGGGAATGGAACGGTCCGGTGCGCGGCTGGCAGGAGATCTACCGCGACGGCATCGCCGCCCTCGGCGACGATCTCGCGCTCGACGCCCAGCCCGAGCTGCAGCAGCTGTTGTTCGAGCACGCGTGCGAAGCGTGTTACGGCGCGCCCGAGTACGGCGGGAACCGTGATCTCACGGGGTGGCGGGCGATCGGGTACGCCGGCGACGTGCAACCGCGCGGCTGGAGCGATGCCGAGGTGAGCGGTGCCTGAGTTCGACGTCGTCGTGATCGGCTCGGGACCCGGTGGTGCCACCGCGGCCGACGTCCTCACCGACGCCGGGAAGTCGGTCTGCATCCTCGAAAAGGGCCGGAACCACCTGCTTGCGCTGGAGGAGCCGTTCGCGGGACTCGGTCACCTCTCGAACGACGAGATCAAGTTCGGTCGGCGTCACTTCCTCGGCCCCGACCCGCTGCTCGAGCCGCGCAGCTACCGCCGATCGCCCGCCGACGGCGAGCGTCTCGCCACCGGTGAGCTCAACAACATGCCGTCGACCGTCGGCGGTGCCGGCTTCCACGCCGACGGCAAGCTCCCGCGCTACCGCGAGGTCGACTTCCGGCTGGCGTCGGAGCTCGGACCGGTCGCCGGAGCCGAGGTGGCCGACTGGCCGCTCGACTACGACGAGCTCGAGCCCTTCTACGCCGAGGCCGAGCGCCTGATCGGCGTCGCCGGTGACGACACGGGCAATCCGTTCGCGGCGTGGCGCAGCGGTCCGTACCCGATGCCGCCGGGCGCCGACATGTTCCTCACCACCCTCACCGTGCCGGCCGCCGAGGAGCTCGGGTACCACCCGTACCGGGCGCCGACGGGTGCGAACAGCGTTCCCTACGACGGGCGCCCCGCGTGCAACAACTGCGGGTTCTGCGCCTTCTACGGTTGCCCGATCGACGCCAAGGGCGACCCGGTCGCGATGCTGCGCCGCTCGCTGCAGCGCGGCCGCTGCGAGCTGCGGCCGGAGAGCATCGCGGTGGAGGTGCTCCTCGACGGCCGTGGTCGCCGGAGTCGCGGCGTGCGGTATCTCGACGGCGACGGCATCGAGCACACGGTGACCGCCGACGCGGTCGTCGTCGCGTGCGGCGCGTTCGAGACGCCTCGCCTGCTGTTGCGGAGTGGCATCGGCAACTCGTCGGACCTCGTCGGTCGTCACCTGATGTTCCACCTCCAGACGATCGTGCTCGGCTTCTTCCCCTTCCGTCTCCACGCCTACAAGGGTCGTGACGTCACGCACCTGATGGACGACCCGATCGTCGGTGACGCGGACACCGCGTCGGCGGCGCGTGCGGCCGGGCTGCCCTACCTGCGCGGTGGCATCGTCGAGCACGGCGGGAGTGGTCATCCGATCATGGAGGCCATCCACCTGCCGCCGGGCGCGCAGCACACCGAGCTCATGATCGACTCGCCGATGCGCGACAAGATGGTGGCCTTCACCATGCAGGGCGAGGACCTCCCGCAGGCCACGAACCGGATCGACCTCGATGGGGGTGTCCGCGACGTGTGGGGCCTGCCCGCCGGGCGCGTCACCTACCAGCCGCACGCGCACGACGTCGCGTGCGCGCACCACTGGGCGCCGCGCCTCGAAGCGGTGTTGCGCGGCGCGGGAGCCCAGGGCACGTCGTGGGTGACGTCGCCGGGCACGCCGGGAACCGTCGCCCCGCATCTCGAGCCGATGTCGAAGCACTGGATGGGGACCGCGCGCATGGGCGACGACGCGCGTACGTCGGTGTGCGATCCGTGGCAACGCCTGTGGGACGTCGAGAACGTGCTCGTCACCGACTCGTCGGTGTTCCCGACGTCCACGGGCTACGGCCCGACTCTGACCCTCGTTGCGCTCGCGGTCCGGGCGGCGCGTGCGTTGGCGGCATCGACGTGACCGAGGGGTTCGCCGACGTCGACGCGTTGTTCGTCGCGCTCGACGCGTCCCGCCACGCCGACGACGAGGGCGGGCTCTCGATCCTCGAGCACGTGCTGCAGTGCGCCGAGCTGTTGCGCGCCTCGCATCCCGACGATGTCGAGCTGCAGGTCGCAGGGTTGGTGCACGACCTCGGGTGGCTGGAACACACCGGGTCGTCCTGGACGCTCCGCCTCGACGCCACCCACGACGTCGACGGTCGCATGCTGGTGCATGGCCTCCTCGGTGACCGGGTGGCCGCGCTGGTCGGCGGGCACGTCGCGGCCAAGCGCTACCTCCTCGCGACCGACCCGTCGTACGCGGCGCTCCTCTCGGCCCGGAGCGAGGTCACGCTCGGATTCCAGGGTGGGGTGATGCGCGACGACGAGATCGCCGCGTTCGAGCGCCGCCCCGACCGCAACGACCTCGTCGCCCTCCGCCGCGCCGACGACGCGGCCAAGGTGCGAGGCAAGGTCGTGTCCGGCCTGGATCCCTGGCGCCCCCTCGTCGAACGCGTCGCGGCCCGCTGAATTCCGCGGCAAGATGCGGGCGCGACCGCTCGTCGTGCTCGCGAACGAAGGTGGGGATGGATGCGTGCTGCCGTGCTCCGTGGAGGACGTCTGGAGGTCCGGGAGACCCCGGACCCGGTGCCGGGGCCCGGTGAGCTGCTCCTGAGGACGGTGAGCACCGCGGTGTGCGCGTCGGACATCCACTACATGGATCATCCGGACCCCGACGACACGTCGGGCATGTTCGTCTGGGACGCCGATCGGGACGTCGTGATGGGCCACGAGTTCGTCGGCGAGGTCGTCGGCCGCGGCACCGGATGCTCGGGTCAGTTCGCCGACGGCACCCGCGTGACGAGCGTCCCGACCCTCGTGCGCGGCGAGACCATGCAGGTGATCGGCCAGCATCCGGATGCCCCGGGCAGCTTCGGCGAGCTCTTCGTCGTGACGGAGGCGCTCGCCCGAGCGGTACCGGACGACGCGGACGTGGACGCCGTCGCCCTGACCGATGCGTTTGCGGTCGGCGAAGGGTACGTGGCGTTGTCACGCATCGTCCCCGGTCAGATCCCGCTGATCATCGGTGCGGGCGCGATCGGCCTCTCGGCCGTCGCCGCGCTCGCGACCCGGGGCATCGACCCCATCGTGATCGCCGACTTCAACGACGAGCGAATGGAGCTGGCGACGCGCTTCGGTGCGCACATCACCGTCAACCCGTCGCAACGCTCCCCGTACGACGTCTGGAACGAAGCCGCGACCGAGCGCGGCGTGACCGCTCCGCCGGCGATCTTCGAGTGCGTGGGCGCCGCCGGCCTCCTGCAGCAGATCGTCGAAGCGTGTCCGATGTGGTCGCGGATCTACGCCGCGGGTGGGTGGTACACGGGCGACACGTTGAACGTGACCCAGGCGACGAAGAAGCTGTTGATGATCCAGTTCGGCGGTGCGCCGGGCGGCGACGACTGGTACCGCACCCTCGACGCGATCATCGCCAGGACCCTCGACCCCCGCCCGAGCATCGGCATGGTCGTGGATCTCGACGGGCTGCCCGACGCCATCGACCTCGCCCGCAAGGCGCAGGGCCCGCCCCGGATCATCGTCCACCCGAACCCGTAGCCGCGATGGAGACGGACCTGCGTGCGTACCTCGACGGCATCGCGCCCGCGACGGTGGCACGAGCTGAGGCGGGCGAGCGCTCACCGCACGAGCGATGGGTCCTTCGGCGCCGAGAAGGCGATGGAGTTGCCGTCCGGATCCTTGACCATGACCGTGTCGACCCGATCGTTGCGCACCGCCTCGGCGTTCTCGGCCACTCCCGTGCGGTGGAGCTGCTCGACGATCTCGTCGATGTCGCTGACGATCAGGGTGCACGAGCCCTGACCGGCTCGCTCCGCCAACGCGTAGACCTGTAACCCTCCGCCGTGCTCGAGATGCCATTCCACGACCTCGGGCATCGGTCGGGTGCCGGGGCCGAGCAGCTTCTCGTACCACGCCGATGCGCTCGGAAGGTCACGAACCGCGAGGCTGGCGAGTGCATTGGTGATGACCATGACGTTCTCGATACCCGCCCGGACGGGGGGCTACGCCACGAGCGGTCGACCGGTGGCGTGGGGAAGGTCGAGATCGAGCAGGGTGGCAACCGTCGGGGCCCAGTCGGCCGCCTCGACGCGGCGGGCACCGATGGACGCCGCCAGTGGACGGACGGCCGGGTGACCGCCGGTCACGACCGCGACCTGTGTGCGCGTGCGCGGCCCGCCGTGGGTGCCGAGCTCGATGCCCATCTCCTCGAGGCCGAACGCGCGCCCGGGTGACGACCAGGCCAGGCAGCATTCGAGCTCGGCGTCGGCGAGCTCGAACGGAGCCGTGCCCTCGATGCCGTCGACGTCGGTCAGCCAGTGCGCTGCGTCGACAGCCCCGGTGCCGCAGATCACGGCGGCGCTGCCCTCAGGGAGCGCGAACAGGTCGACCCCGCGGCGTGCGAACTCCGGCCGGAGGTCGATCGGCGGACGGTCGTCGAGGGGCTCCTGGTCGTGGTCGGACACGATGATCCACACGGTGTCGTCCCAGTCGACGTGCTCGCGGGCCTGGGCGAGGAGGGCATCGGTGGCGCGGTAGCAGTCGAGCGCGGCCTCGCTGTCGGGTCCGTGGACGTGCGCTGCGGTGTCCGGCGCGTTGAGATGGCTCACGAGCAGGTCGGCGCCGCGGTCGAGTGCCGCGACGAGCCGGACGATGGTGTCGCGGTCGTCGATGTAGTCGTGCGCGTCGCGCCGCACGTCGGCCGGCGGCTCCCCGTTCGGCGGCCAGTGCGTATCGGCGGCGCGCGCGCCCATGACCCCGACCAGTCGCTGGTCGCCGAACACCGCCGCACTCGTACGACCCGCGGCTCGCGTCGCGTCGAACAGGGTCGGCACCGCCGGGCCGAGCTTCCACGCCGGCACCACCCTTCCGGTCTGCGGCACCCAATTGGTGGTGATGCCGTGGTCGCGGGGCGCGACGCCGGTGACGAAGGTGGCGTGGTTGGGGTACGTGGCCGAGGTCATCACCGAGCGGGCCGTGCCGGGGACGCCGCCGCCGGCGCGCGCCAGCTCGACCAGTACGGGAGTGTGGTCGGTGCCGACGTGGCGAGCCGGGAGCGCGTCGATCGAGGTGAACACCACCCTCACGTGGGCCGCCCCTCGAAGTCGCCGATGAGCGACACCATCGCGCGATCGCCCGGGTCGGTGCGGGCGAACCGGGCGCGCTTCTCGTCGTAGTACTCGGCCCGCCGGTCGCCTTCGCGCGCGGCGTTGTACGTGGGGTAGAGCGCGCGCCGCGGGCGGTCGGAACGGTTGGCGCGGCTGCGGTGCGGAGTCCGGCTGTGGAACCAGAGCGTGGCGCCCGCGGGTACGTCGACCGGTCGCCACGCCAGGCCGGCTGCGACGTCCGGCGCGATGCAGCCACGCTCGTCGGTGGGGAGCACCGCGTCGAAGCATCCCGACACGACCTCGAGCCCACCGTTGTCGGCGTCGGCGTCGTCGACCGCGATCATGGCCGACACGTGGCACTCGATCATCGGGTACGCGGGGGCGTCCTGGTGCGGCGAGTGTCCTGCACCGCCCGGCAGCTTGTAGTTGACCTTCTCCTTGTAGAGCACTGCCGGTTCTCCGAGGAGCGCGCCGGCCACCTCGAGCAGCGGGCCCGCGCAGAGCAGCTCGCGCAGCCCTGCATGAAGCGGCACGAAGTTCTCGCTACGGCACAGCTGCGGACCTGCGTCCGTCATCTCCCGATGCTGGAGCACGCCCGAAGCCTCGGGGAGCGCGGCGACGTCGTCGACCCAGGCTGCGAGGTGCGCCCGGGTCGACGGCGACAACGCGTCGAGCAGCACCCAACCGGACTCGGCGAACTGGCGGGCGGCAGCGGCGAGATCCGGTGCGGCCATCTGACGACAGTACCCACGGCAGCTGTTGCGTTCCGCGCGAAGCCGGTACAGTCCCGCCACCGGTGATCCACCGGCCGCCACGGGTTGGGGGACCACGTTGACGGAAACACAGCGGGGAGAATCGAGCGCGGCTTCTCTCGCCGCGACCGTGCTCGACGAGGAGGACGCGCGCGAAGCCGCAAGCAAGCGGTCACGCGAGCAGGTCATCTTCCCCGACGACCTCCTCCCCGGGGTGCACTCGGAGCCGGTCTCGTTCCACGACGCGTTCAAGGTCGGCGGCAAGCTCATGTTCGTCGTCCTCCTGCTGCTGTTGTCGTTCGACGAGCTCGAGGGCGCGGCGATCAACGTGCTCGCGCCCGAGATCCGCCGGACGTTCGGGATCAGCAGCGGCACCATCGTGTTCATCGCGTCGGCGTCGTCGGCGTTCTTCGTGCTCGGCGCGGTCCCGATGGGGTGGCTCGCCGACCGCGTGAAGCGGGTGCCGATCGTCGGCTGGGCCAGCCTGGCGTTCGGCGCGTTCGTGTTCATGTCGGGGCTCGCGATCAGCGCGTTCATGTTGTTCTGGACCCGCTTCGCCACCGGCATCGCCAAGGCGAACAGCATCCCGGTGCACCAGTCCCTCATCGCCGACAACTACCCGATCGGCATCCGCGCCCGGATGTCGGCGGTGATGCAGATGGGCGCGCACGGCATCGGTCTGGTGAGCCCGATCCTGTGCGCGGCGATCGCGACCTGGGCCGGTGGCGTCGAGGGCTGGCGCTGGGCCTGGTTCCTGCTCGGGATCCCGGTCGTTCTCGTCGCCCTCCTCGCCTTCTTCATGAAGGAGCCGCCCCGCGGCCAGTTCGAGAAGGAGGACGTGCTGGGCGAGCTCATCGAGGACGAGCAGCCGGCGCCGATCTCGATGGAGGCCGCGTTCGCCCGGATCAAGCGGATCCGCACGATCCGCACCGTGCTCGTCGGCTTCTGCGCACTGGGGTTCGGCCTGTTCAGCCAACCCGCGCTCGAGTCGCTGTACCTCGACGAGAACCTGCACGTGGACAGCGTGCTGCACCGTGGGCTGATCCTCAGCCTCTCCGGGATCCTGGCGCTGCCGATCCTCCCTCTCATCGGCCGGTACTTCGACCGGAAGTACCGGGAGGACCCGGCGCGCGCGCTTGCACTGGTCGGACTGCTCATCTTCCCGTCGGCGTTGCTGACGCCGCTGCAGTTCAGCGTGCAGAGCTCCACCTGGTTCTGGATCCTCAAGATCCCGCAGGCGGTGTTGACGACCTCCGCGTTCGCGATGGTCGGGCCGGTGCTCCAGGCCGTGGTGCCGTACCGGTTGCGGGGCATGGGCACCGCGATGTCGACGTTGTACATCTTCTTCATCGGCGGGTTCATGGGCGGCCTCGTGTCGGGCTTCCTGACCGATGCCATCGGCATCCGCGGCACGGTGATCTTCCTCGGCGTGCCCAGCGCGATCATCGGCGGCGCACTGCTCATGAACGGCGCGCGCTTCATCCGCAACGACTTGTCGCTCGTCGTGGAGGAGCTGCTGGAGGAGAAGGACGAACACGACCGACGCTTCGTCCAGAAGCAGGACATCCCCCTGCTCCAGCTCGCCAACATCGACTTCTCGTACGGACCGGTGCAGGTGCTCTTCGGCGTCAACTTCGAAGTGCAGAAGGGTGAGACGGTCGCCCTGCTCGGTACCAACGGCGCGGGCAAGTCCACTGCACTGCGTGTCATCAGCGGTCTCGCGGTTCCCGAGCGGGGCGTGGTGCGCCTCAACGGTCAGAACATCACCTACGTCGCGCCCGAGGGCCGGGCCAAGTACCTCAGCATGATGCAGCTCCCCGGCGGCCACGGGGTGTTCGGCAATCTCACCGTCGACCAGAACCTGGCCGTGAGCGCCCGGCTCAACGCCGAGAGCCGCACGCAGGTCAACCAGCGCATCGCGGGCGTCTACGACCTGTTCCCCGAGCTCGCCGAGCACCGGCGGCAGGTCGCGAGCAGCATGTCGGGCGGGCAGCAGCAGATGCTCGCGCTGGGTCGGGTCCTGATCCACGACCCCGAGCTGCTGATGATCGACGAGCTCTCGCTCGGATTGGCGCCCCTGGTGGTGCAGCGCCTCCTCGAGGTGGTCGAGGAGCTCAAGGCGCGGGGCCAGACGATGATCATCGTCGAGCAGTCGCTCAACGTGGCGATCGCCCTGGCCGACCGGGCGATCTTCCTCGAGAAGGGACAGGTCCGCTTCGAGGGATCCACCGACGGCCTCCTCGAACGCGGCGATCTGGCCCGGGCGGTGTTCTTCGGGACCGAGGGCGGTTGATGACGCTCGCCACCTTGGTCACCTGGAACCTGGTGTTCAAGGGCGTCATCGGCGGTCTCATCACCGCGCTCGTGGCGATGGGCATCGTCCTCGTCTACCGCTCGTCGCGCGTCATCAACTTCGCCGTCGGCAGCATCGGCATCCCGGCCACCGCGTTGTTCGGGGTCATGGTCGGGGTCCACGGGTGGCCCTACTGGCCCTCGTTGTTCATCGCGCTCCTCATCGGCACGCTCACCGGCGTGCTCGTCGAGCTGGCGGTGATCCGACGCCTGTTCAAGTCACCCCGGGTGATCGTGCTCGTCGCCACCATCGGCGTCGCGCAGCTGTGTGAGGCGATCACCCTCGCGCTGCCCGACTACCGCACCGGCTCCCTGCAGACGCAGTTTCCCGTGCCCTTCAAGGGCACCTGGTATCCGGGCCTCGACATCGAGGTCTCGGCCAGCCAGCTGCTCGTCCTGATCGTGGTGCCCGTGATCACCGTCGGGCTCTGGTGGTTGCTCGGGCACACCGCGTTCGGCGACGCCGTGCGCGCCGCCGCGTCGAACTCCGATCTGGCCCGGATGACCGGCATCAACCCGAAGATGGTGTCGACCGGCGTCTGGGCGATCGCCGGATTCCTCGGCACCGTGGCGATCGTCCTCACCGCCACCGACCAGACCTCCGCCGACCTCGTGCACATCGGGCCCGACACGCTGTTGCGGGGGATGGCCGCGGCACTGGTCGGCGGCATGGTGTCGTTCCCCCGCGCCGCGCTGGGGGCCGTGGTGATCGGCATCCTCGACCGGGTCCTCTTCTTCAATTACACGGGCGACACCGGGCTCGTGCAGTTCGTGCTGTTCCTGATCGTCCTGGTGCTGGTGGCGCGGGTCAGCCGGAACGACTCCGGCTCGGCGGACGAGAGCTTCCAGTTCGCGCCGCGCATCGCCGCGGTCCCGGAACGGCTCCGCGGCATCTGGTGGGTCAAACGCATGCCCCAGCTCGTCGCCGGCTTGTCCCTGCTGGCCGCGGTCATCCTGCCGCTGTTGTCCGACAAGTCCGAGCGCCACCAGACCTGGGCGACCATCATCGCGTTCGCGCTCTGCGCCGTCTCGGTGGTCGTCCTCACCGGCTGGGGTGGGCAGCTCTCGCTCGGCCAGATGGCGTTCGCGGGCCTCGGTGCCCTCACCGCCGCGGCGCTCATCCGTGGCCTCGAGTTCAACATCGGGTGGCGCGACACTCGCATCCTCGACGGCGGGCTGCCCAGCTTCTCGTTCCCCTGGGCGCTGCTCCTCGGCGCGGCGTTCGCGAGCCTGGTCGCCGTCATCGTCGGCATCGGCGCGCTCCGCGTCCGCGGTCTCCTGCTCGCGATCAGCACGCTCGCCTTCGCGATCGCGGCGCAGGCCTACATCTTCGCCCGCCCGATCTTCACTGCGGGAAGCCTGACCGTCCAGATCCCCCGGGAGGATCTCGGGCCGCTCGAGCTGACCCACCGCAACCGCGCGTACTACTACTTCGTGCTGTTCGTGCTCGTCGTCGTGCTGCTGCTGGTCTCGCACCTCAAGCGCACCGGGATCGGTCGCATGATCGTCGGGGTGCGGGAGAACGAGCTGGCGGCGGCGGCGATGACGGTGTCGCCGGCGCGGGCGAAGTTGATCGCCTTCGCGTTGGGCGGCTTCGTCGCCGGGCTCGGCGGTGTGCTCCTCGGCGCGGTCAACCTCACGTTCGGCCCGTCGGAACGCTTCTTCCTCGTCGAGGACTCGCTCCGGCTGATCGCCATCGTCGTCATCGGCGGGCTCGGCAGTCTCTCGGGCGCGGTCGTCGGCGCGTTGTGGGTCATCGGGCTGCCCGCGTTCTGGCCCGACAACCAACTCGTCCCCCTGTTCACGTCGAGCATCGGGCTCCTGATCATCCTGCTCTACATCCCGGGCGGGTTCGTGCAGATCGGGTACTACGCGCGCGACTCGCTGTTGCGCTGGGTCGACAAGCGGATGGGTCCGGCCGACACGACGAAGACGTCGACCGCGCCGCCGGCGTCGCTGACGCGTGCGGTCGCGCTCGAACCCGCGTCGCTCAACCCCGATGGTTCGGTGCTCGTGGCCGACCACCTCACGGTGCGCTTCGGGGGGCTCGTCGCGGTCGACGGCGTCGAGTTCCGGGCCATGCCCGGCGAGGTGATCGGCCTGATCGGCAACAACGGAGCCGGGAAGTCGACGCTGCTGAACGCCATCGGGGGTTACGTGCCCGCCAAGGGCACGGTGCAGCTGCTGGGCCACGACGTGAGCCACAAGAAGGCGTACCACCGGGCGCGGTGCGGGCTCGGGCGCACCTTCCAGGCCGCCCGCCTCTACCCCGAGCTCACCGTGCGCGACACCGTGCAGCTCGCGCTCGAGGCGCGGGACTCGACGTCGTTCTGGGGCTCGCTGCTCTGGGTGCCGTCGATCCGGCCGGAGCGCAAGAAGTACGTCGAAGCGGCGGAGCTCATCGACTTCCTGGGCCTCGGCCGCTACGCCGACCGGTTCGTCGCCGAGCTCTCGACCGGGACGCGCCGGATCGTCGAGCTGGCCACCGTGCTCGCGGTCGCGCCACGCGTGATCTGCCTCGACGAGCCGACCGCCGGGGTGGCCCAGCGCGAGGCCGAGGCGTTCGGTCCGCTCATCCTGCGGGTGCAGCAGGAGCTCGACGCCACCCTGGTGGTGGTCGAGCACGACCTGCCGCTGATCCTGTCGATCAGCAGCCGGATCTACTGCCTCGAAGCCGGACGGGTGATCGCCGAGGGTCTGCCGGGGGAGATCCGCGACGATCCGCGGGTCATCTCCTCGTACCTCGGTACCGACGAGCGAGCGATCCAACGGAGCAACGCGCCGGGGTAGTCACCCGGCGCGTTGTCCGACTGCCGTCCTGCTCAGCCCGCGGCCTTGGCGCACCTGCCGCCACTCGCGTCCTTCACCGGCGTGAGCGTCTTCCAGTCGCCCGACGATCCGAGGCTCGAGTCGTAGGAGATCAGCCGGAAGCTGTCCTCGGCGTCGTACTTGCCCTTGCAGAGCGACGCGACCTGGTCCGGTGGCAGGTCGATCTTGCCGAACGAGTCGACCGTCTTCTGCCAGTTCTTCACCGTCAGGTCCTTGCCGACCCTCTCGGCGATGGTCTTGAACATGACCAGGTCACCGCACGCGTCCGTCACCGACTGGTCGGTGTTGATCTGCTTGCCGTCGCTCGTGGTCTTGCGCTCGTTGGGTCCCGGGACCTTCGTACCGGTCGCCTTCTCGTAGACGTCCACGCACTTCTGCAGGACGGGGCTCTTGTTCGCCCAGCGCTCGGACTGCGTGAGGCCGGTGCCGCTGATCATGCCCTCGTACGGGTTCGGCTTGACGCCGGCGTCCTGCTCGCCCTTCGCCTGGTCGAGCGTCGTGTCGGTGTCGGTCACGAGCGTCGCTTTCGGCAACCCGGCCTTGATCGACTCGGCGAACTGCTTCGCCGATACGAGGTTGCCGGCGAGGAACACCATGTTCACCCCTTCGGTCTTCCACTTCTCGACGAAGCTGTCGACCTGCGCCTGCGCCGCGGTGGTGTCGGTGCCGGTGATGTTGAGGATGGCGGTCGAACCCGTCTTGACCTTGGCCTTCTTGAGGGCGGGCACGATCACGTCGTCGGCCCGGCTCTCGTTGTTCTTGTCGGCCACGACCGCGACCGTCTTGCCCTTGAGCTTGCCGGTGCTCGCCATCAGGTTGATCAACGCCGACGCCACGTGCTCCTTGGTGCGGTCGGGCGTCAGCATCAGCCCGCCCGGAGCGTCGTCGATGAACGGCTGGTCGAGCTCGTGCCCGATGTGGATGACGTTGTGCTCCGTGGTCAGGCACTTCTGACCCTGACCGGTGAAGTCGATGAACACCCCGACCACCGCGAAGACCTTGTCGTCCTCGGTGAACTGGGTGCACAACGAGGCCGGGTCGGGCTTCATGCCCGGGATCGGCGGGTACTTCTTGTACACCGGCACGAGCTTCCGCCCGTTGATCCCGCCGTTCTTGTTGATGTCGTCGACGAACACCTTGCTGATCGCCTCGGTGTCGCCGAACGTGTAGTCGACGAAGTCCTTGATCGCGTCGAAGTCGACGAGGGGGATGGCAATCTTGATCTCGTCCTTGGTGACACCCTGCGTGGTGCCGGAATCGCTGGCGCGCGACGTCGCGCCCAGTGTGAGCGCCGCCAGCAGCAAGGTGATGACGCAGATGGTCAGCGTCGTACGTCGAGTCGATGCGTTCCGCATTGGTCCCCCCGGTCCCGTGAATCCAGGCAGACAGTACGACGGCGGCGACGATTTGTCCCGTCAAGGCGATCTACGGTGTGCGCGGGGGAGGCGAACATGAGGCCGCGGATCACGATCATCGGTGGCGGCAGCTATCAGTGGACGCCGAAGTTGCTGGTCGACTTCGTCAACACCCCGGCCCTGCGGGAAGCCGAGATCGTGCTCCACGACGTCGACCCGGAGCCCCTGCCGCGCATGGTGGAGCTGGCCGAGCACCTGGCGTCGGTCCGCGGCACCGATCTCCGGGCGCGGGCCACGACCGACCGCCGCGACGCGCTCGACGGCGCCGACTTCGTGGTGGTGAACATCTCGACCGGCGGCTTCGAGTCGATGCGCCACGACCTCGAGATTCCCGAGCGCTACGGCGTGCGCCAGTCGGTCGGTGACACCGTCGGCCCGGGAGGTGTGCTGCGGGCCCTGCGCAACATCCCGGTGTTCCTCGACATCGCGACCGACGTCGAGGACGCGTGCCCCGAGGCCTGGGTGCTCAACCTCACGAATCCCATGACCACGATCTGCCGGGCACTCACCCGTGAGACCCCGCTGAAGACCGTGGGCCTGTGCCACGAGATCACCATCACGCAGTTCCTGTTGAGCCTGCTCCTCGACGTGAGCTTCCTCGACCTCACGCTGACCGTCGGCGGCGTGAACCACCTGCCCTTCGTCACCGCGCTCGACGTCGCCGGCGACGACGGCCTCGAGATGCTGCGCGCGGTCCTCGACGACGCCGGCGCCGCGCGCCGACGAGCCCCTCGCGATGGCGATCCCGGACGGGCTCGAGTTCGAGAAGTTCTCGCCCGGTCCCGATTGGACCAAGGGCGACGTGCTGCGCAACTGGCGCGTGAAGCTCGAGCTGTTCACCCGGTTCGGCGTCCTGCCGGGCGCAGGGGATCGCCACCTCGTCGAGTTCTTTCCCAATTTCCTCACCGAGGGGTCGGGGTGGGGAGCGCGGTGGGGGATCGGGCTGACGACCATCGAGGACCGGGAGCGCGACCAGGACGCCCACGTCCGCGCACTCGGCGCGATGCTCGCGGCCGACGACGTGGAGTCGATGCCGTCGGGCGAGATGGTCGCACCGGTGATCCAGTGCCTGCTGCTCGACCAGGGCGGCCGGTTCCCGCTGAACGTGCCCAACGAAGGTCAGGTCGCCGATCTCCCGCTCGGCGCGACGGTCGAGAGCATGTGCGTCGTCAACGGCAGCGGTGTCTGCGCCCGCGACGTCGTGGCGTTGCCCGCGGGCATGGCGGAATGCCTGCGGCGCGTGTCGGCGTCGCAGGAGCTCACGGTCGACGCCGCGGTCACGGGCAATCGTGACACCGCGTTCGCGGCGATGCTGCTCGATCCGCTCGCCAGCCGGCTCGACTACGACGCGATCGCCGGCATGACCGACGAGATGCTCGACGCCACCGCCGCCTGGCTGCCGCAGTTCTCGCGCCTCTGAGGGCTGGGGCACTCTCCGTCCACCGCGCGAGACTGCCCGCTCGGCACGTGAGGGGGACCGGTGGGGGAGCAGGTACCGAGGGGGTTCTGGGTCGCGGCACGCGAGGAGCCGGGGCGCATCGCGCTGATCGACGGCGACGAGCACGCGTGGACCGCGGGCGAGCTGCTCGCCGGTGCCGACCGCCTGGTCCACGCGCTGCGGGCCCGTGGTGTCCGGCCGTTCGATCCCGTCGCCACGCTCACGAGCAACTCGGCCGAGCTCTTCCAGGCGCTGCTCGCCATCTTCCAGGCCGGCTGGCAGTACGTCGGTCTCAACACCCACCTGACCGCGGCGGAGGTCGGCTACATCCTCGGCGACTCCGGCGCGGCTGCGTTGGTCGCCGATGCCGCCTTTGCCGACGTGGCGCGCCAGGCCGCGGACCGCGCGGGGGTTCCTGCCGGTGGCCGCATCGCGGTCCGGGGTTCGATCCCCGGGTTCACGTCGCTGGCCGACGCCATCGCCGCCCAGCCCGACACCACCCCGAGCGAACGGGTCGCGGGCCAGTTCATGCAGTACACGTCGGGCACCACCGGGCGTCCGAAGGCGGTGCAACGAGACCTCCCGCAGTTCGATCCCGAGACCTGGGTGGCCGCGTACAGCGCCAATCTGACCCGCTACGACATCGAACCCGGCGGCGACGCGGTGCACCTCGTCACGTCGCCGATGTATCACCTCTCGCCGCTGTCGTTCGGCTACTTCTCGCTCCACCTCGAGCACACCGTCGTGCTCATGGAGAAGTGGGACGCCGAGCGCGCGCTCCAGTTGATCGAGACGTACCGCGTGACCGACGTCGCCATGGTGCCGACCCAGCTCCACCGCCTCATGGCGCTGCCGGAGGACGTGCGCGCGCGCTATGACGTCTCGTCGCTGCGACAGGTGATCCACGCGGCCGCACCGTGTCCGATCGACCTCAAGCATCGACTGTTCGAGTGGCTGGGCCCGGTGATCTACGAGTTCTACGGCGCGTCGGAAGGTGGCGGCACCCTGGCCCGCCCGCAGGACTGGCTCGCGCACCCGGGCACCGTGGGTCGCCCGTGGGTGGGCGCCGACGTGAAGGTGCTCGACGACGACGGGAACGAGGTGCCCCCGGCCACCGTCGGCACCGTGTTCCTGAAGCTCATGGGCGAATTCGCGTACAAGGGCGATCCGGAGAAGACCGCGGCCAACCGTCGGGGTGACTACTTCACCGTCGGCGACATGGGCGAGCTCGACGACGAGGGGTTCCTCTACCTCCGCGACCGCAAGATCGACATGATCGTCTCGGGGGGTGTGAACGTGTATCCCGCCGAGGTCGAGGCCGCGTTGCTGTCGCACGCGGCCGTGGGCGACGCTGCCGTCTTCGGGATCCCGAACGACGATTGGGGCGAGGAGGTGAAGGCGGTGGTCGAACCGGCGGTCGGGGTCGCGCCGACGCCGGAGCTCGCCGACGAGCTGTCCGCGCACTGCGAGAGCATGCTGGCGCGCTACAAGCTGCCGCGCAGCATCGACTTCGTCGACGCCATGCCCCGCGACCCCAACGGGAAGCTCTACAAGCGCACGCTGCGCGATCCGTACTGGGTCGGGCGCGAGCGAGCCATCTAGACCGTCGACCAGCCACGAGGAGCGTTCGTCCATGGCCCGAGTGCCCATCGAAGCGGGGTACTTCCGCATCCCCGACGATCCTGACGCACCTCCGGTGCTGCTCGGGAGCAAGTGCCCGAACTGCGGCGAGGTCTACTTCCCGCGCCGCATGGTCTGCGCGCAGTGCCTGCACGAGGGCACCGACGACGTCGAGCTCTCGACCCGCGGCCGTCTCTGGACGTGGACGTACTGCCACGTGCCGTTGTTCGGCAAGAAGGATGCCGATGTTCCCGGCTACGGCGTCGGGCAGGTCGACCTGCCCGAAGGTCCGCGCATCCAGGCGATCCTGCTCGGCGGGCCCGACGACTTCGAGATCGGGATGGAGCTCGAGCTCGATCTCGAGACGTTGCGGACCAACTCCGACGGTGACGAGATCGTGATCTACCGGTTCCGTCCGGTCGAGGGAGGCGCGTGATGCGACACGGACTGAAGTTCGACAACGTCGCGGTCGCCGGCGTGGGCATGGTCCGGTTCGGCATGCTGCGCGAGTACCCGATGATGCACATGGCGCGCGACGCGGGGCTGCTCGCGCTGCACGATGCCGGGATGACGCTGGCCGACGTCGACGAAGCGATGGTCGGTTACATCCAGACCGCGTCGATGCTCGGCATCAAGGCGATGAAGGAGCTCGGGCTCACGGGCTTGCCGGTCACGCACATCGAGAACGCGTCCGCCACCGGGCTGGTGGCGTTCCGCGAGGCGGCGTGGGCGGTGCAGTCCGGCCGGGCCGACGTCGCGATGGCGCTCTGCTTCGACAAGTTCACCGAGATGTCGGGCACCGGGGGGAGGGGCGCCGGTCGCGAGGTGATCGACGCCCCGATCCTGCCGGCGTCGTACTTCGCGCTCTGGGCGCAGCGTCGGATGCACGAACGCGGCACCACACCGGAGACGTTCGCGAAGGTCGCGGCGAAGAACTGGAACTACGGCGCGGTGTCACCGATGTCGCACCGGCAGCCGGACCACGTGGTCACGCCCGAGGAGGTGTTGGCGTCGCGCATGATCGCGGAGCCGCTCACCGCGATGATGTGCTGCCCGGCCGACGACGGCGCCGCGTGCGTGATCCTGGCGCGCGACGACATCGTCCGCGGCGCGGCAGCCCGATCGCCCGCTGGTGCGGCCGCTGGCCTCCGCGCTGCAGTCGGAGTCGTACGCGCGCGGCCACACGTTCATCGGGCCGGTCGTCGGGCCGTCGACGATGACGCGGGACACGTCGCGGGAGTGCTACGAGGCGGCCGGGCTCGGGCCCGATGACGTCGACCTCGCGTTCGTGCACGACGCGTTCGTGAACGAGGAGATCGAGTACTACGAGCTCCTCGGCTTCTGCGGCGAGGGGGAGGGCGACCGGCTGGTCGCCGACGGGGAGACCGGTCCCGGCGGCCGGATCCCCTTCAACACCGACGGCGGCCTCACCGCGCGCGGTCATCCCGGCGGCCCGACCGGGCTCGCCATCATCCACGAATGCGTCCAGCAGCTCCGCGGCGACGCCGACGGTCGCCAGGTGGAGAACGCGCGTGTCGCGCTCGCCCACCTGGTCGGCGGCGGCAGCGTCTGCACCGTGAACCTGCTCGGCGTCACCGACTGAAAGGCGGATCGCCATGGCCACCACCGAGGAACTGCGCGCTGCAGGCAAGGAGATCCAGGGCCAGCTGTGGCCGGCGACGCGGAACGCGCCCACAGGGCAGTTCCCGGCGGCACAGCTGGCACCCGAGTTCTTCGACTACGTGCAGCAGACCGCCTTCGGCATGATCTGGTCGCGTCCGGGTCTGCCGACCCGCGATCGCTCGATGATCACCTGCGCCATGCTGGCGTCGCTCGGGCATCTCGAGGAGCTGCGCGGCGCACCTCGCAGGCGCGCTCAGCGTCGGGCTGTCGCGCGACGAGCTGGTCGAGGTGCTCATGCAGGTGGCGGTGTACGCGGGCGTGCCCGCCGCGGTCGCCGCCCTCCGCGCCGCCGCCGACGTCCTCGGCACCCCCGAATAGCGCTCTCCCAGAGCGAACCGGCGTCACCAGCGTGGGGTATGACCCCGTTTGCTGACGCCGGTTCGGCTACTGGTGGGGGTTCCAGTGGAGCTCGACGTCGCCCTGGCGCTCGGCGACGGCAACGAGGTCGGCCCAGTCGTGGTCGCCGAGGCCGGCCGCGATCGCGCCCACGAGCACCTGCAGCACCGCCGCGCCCGCAGGCGTCGGTACCCCGACGGCGCGCCCGGTCTCGACGATGAGGCCGGCGTCCTTCGCCGCGAGGCCGAGAGCGAACTGCGTGGGGCCGTTGCGGGTGTCGATGTTCTCGACCATGCGGTCCAGGTAGAAATTGGCGACGCCGTTGGTGCGCAGCACCTCGACGGCACGTGCCACCGGGATCCCCGACTTCGCCGCCAGGGAGAGCCCTTCGAGGCTCACCCACGTGGTGGTGAAGGCGACGAGGCTGTTGACCAGCTTCATGGTGTTGCCGAGGCCGAGCGGACCCAGGTGCACGAAGGCACGGCCGAGTGGTTCGAGCACCGGCTGCACGCGTGCGACGGCGGCATCGTCACCGCCGGCCATGAACGACAGCATGCGGTTCTGCGCGCCGATGGCGCCCCCGGTGAGCGGCGCCTCGACCAGGTGGTGCCCGCTCGTCGCGAGTTGCGCCCCGAGCTCGCGCACGACCTCGGGACTGTTGGTCGAGAGGTCGACGAGCACGGCCCCGGGCACCGCGGTGGTGACCCATTCGTCGGCGACCCGGCGCACGATCGCGGGCGTGGGCAGCGACAGCACGGTGATCTCGCTCGCCGCACCGACCTCGGCGACCGACGCCACCGCGCGTGCACCCGTGATCGCGCCGGCGCGCTCGCGGTCGACGTCGAACACCACGACGTCGTGACCGTCGGTGACGAGATTCGCGGCGACGTGACCACCGATGTTGCCCAGCCCGATGACGCCGACCTGCATCTCCTACCCCCTGGTGTGGGGCTCCGCCCGGAGCCCGGCGGCCGCACCGTACCCCGTGGCGCGCAGCCCTTGGCGTGGGGTGTCCGACAAGGGTTAGGTTGCCGCGATGAGCCTTCGTGACCACGTGATCTGTGACAGCGACCTGCACGTCATGGAGCCGCCGGATCTCTGGGAGCGCTACATCGATCCGGCGTACGCGCACGCGGCGCCGCGCGGCCTGTCGGAGCTGCCGCGCGACATGCGCGTGCGGGTGAAGAACCACACCATGCTGCGCATGGGCACCGTGCGGGCGATGCACGTCGACGGCCGCAAGACCGGCTGGCGCGAGGAGCACGACAACGTCTACGCCGAGTCGGAGGCCGCGGGGTGGAGCGCCGAGTCGCAGATCGCGGCGATGGACGCCGAGGGACTCGACATGGCCGTGCTCTACCCGTCGCGCGGGTTGTTCGTGCTCGGGCTCGACAGCTCCGAGCAGATCGGCGCCGACGGCCTGGAGCCGGCCTACGCCTCCGCGATCGCCCGCGCGTACAACGACTGGATGAAGGACTTCTGCGCCGTCGCACCGCAGCGGATGTTCGGCGCGGGCATGGTCGCGCCCCACGACGTGCCCGGCGCGGTCGACGAGGCGCGCCGGTGCGTCGAGGAGCTCGGGTTCAAGGCCATCTTCCTCGCGCCGGCCACGGTGAACCACCGGCCGTGGCACCACGAGGTCTACGACCCGCTGTGGGCGGAGATCGAGCGGCTCGACGTGCCGATCGTGTTCCACGGCGGCGGCCAGACGTACCTCACGCCCGACTTCGGGCTGCAGGTCCTCGACAAGCTGATGTTGTGGCACACGTTCAGCCAGCCGCTCGGGATCCAGTTCGTCACCGTGTGCTTCTGCGCCGGCGGCGTGTTGGAGCGCTTCCCCGACCTGCGGATGGCGCTGCTCGAGGGCAACTGCTCGTGGGCGCCCTGGCTCCTCTACCGCCTCGACGAGCACTACGAGTGGGTCGGCTGGTACGAGGCGCCCGACCTCACGATGAAGCCGTCCGACTACTTCCGGCGCAACTGCTGGATCTCGGTCGAGTCCGACGAGGACACGGTGCCGCACTTCATCGACACCTTCGGGTACGAGCGGCTGGTCACCTCGACCGACTACCCGCACGGCGACTCGAAGTTCCCGCACGCGATCGACGCGTTCGACAAGCTGCCGATGAGCGACGAGGCCAAAGCGGCGACCGTGAGCACCAACTGGTCGGACCTGTACAAGATCCCGCTGGTCAAGCACGTCTGAGCGCGCCGTGATCGACCAACCGGAGGACATCACCGCCGTCTGGCTCACCGACGCGCTCGCGGCGGCGGTGCCCGACGCGCGCGTCGACGCGGTGGTGAGCGAGCCGATCGGCACCGGGCAGACCGGTGCCAGCTTCCGCCTGCACCTCGACGGCGACGGCGGGATCCCGAAGACCCTGGTGGCCAAGACCGCCGCCGGCGACCGCGCCGCGCGCGAGCGCGTCGCCGCGGGCTACCGCAGCGAGGTCGGCTTCTACACGGTGTTCCGTGACCGTGTCCGTATCCGGACCCCGCGGTGCTGGCACGCCGACATCAGCGACGACCACTGCTCGTTCGTGCTGCTCCTCGACGATCTCGCGCCGGCGCGTCCCGGCGTGCAGGTCGACGGGTGCACCGTCGACCAGGCCGCCGACGCGCTGCGCAACCTCGCCGGGCTGCATGCGCCGGTGTGGAATGATCCGACGTTGTCCGACCACGGCGAGTGGCTCTCCGCGATGACGGGGGAGCGCGGCGCGTTCCTCGGGTCGATCACCGAGAGCGCCGCCGAGGTGTTCACCACCCGCTACGCCGACGAGCTCGGTGACGACGCCGAGACCCTCCGACGTTCGGCCGCGCTCACCGGACGCTGGGCGGCGATCGACACCGGGTCGACCGCGCTCGTGCACGGCGACTACCGCCTCGACAACCTCATGTTCCCCGAGCGCGGTGACGGTGTGGCGACCGTCGACTGGCAGACGCTCGCGATCGGGCCACCGGGGCGCGACCTCGCGTACTTCCTCGCCACCAGCCTGTTCATCGACGACCGGCGGACCCACGAGCGCGCGCTGGTGGCCGAGTACGTCGACGAGCTGCGCCGACTCGGTGTCGACGACTACTCGTTCGACCGCTGCTTCACCGACTACCGCCTCGGCGTGCTGCAGGGGCCGATGATCACGATGATCGGGTGCGCGTACGCCACCGCCGAGCGGTCCGCGAACGCCGACGCCATGTTCCTGGCCATGGCCACTCGCGCCGCGACCGCGCTCGGCGACCTCGACTCATTGGCGCTGGTCGAGTCGTCGTCACCCTGATCACGTCAGGCGGTACGCGCGCACGAGGCGGCGGCTCCGGTGACCGGTGTGGTGCATGATGTGCTCGTCGGACGCGCCGACCGCGGCGGCGGTGAGGATCATGCCGAGTCGCAAGGAGCGGCCCGTGTACGCGTCGGCGTCCAGCCCGGCGGCATCCGCGGCACGCCGCACCACGATGGTGACGCCGCGGTCCGACAACCGGGACTCGCTCACGTTGCCGTGACGGTCGACCGGCCGGAATGCGGGACCGGAATCGAACGCCGCGGCTGCGGACCACGCGTGCCAGGCGCGGACCGCGCAGAGGTGTGGGCGTGAGCCAGGCGGGATCGCCACCACACCGCGCGAGCACGAGGCGGAGACTCCCGTCGACGTCGATGCTCACGTCGGGCACGTCGAGCGCCACGAGCTCGGTGCGGCGGAGCGCGGCGCCGTATCCGACGAGCATCAGCGCACGGTCGCGCACGCCGCTGACCGTCGCCGGGAGGCAGAGGCTCAGGCGCGCCAGCGACTCCGCATCGAGCGGCCGGGTCGGTCTCCTTCGGGCGCGGTGGCGCCACTCGATGCTGGCGAGCGCGTTCCTCACCTCGGGATCGTCGCGGGGGGAGACGAGACCTCGCGCGCGGTGGGCGGCCACGATCGCGGCGAGTCGACGCGCCACCGTCGCCGGCGCCAGGTGCTCGGCCCGGTCCCGCAGGAACCGGGCCACGTCGTCGGGCGCGGCCGGGCAGCTCGGGCGTCCGTGCTCGGCACACCAGGCGGCGAAGTCGCGCAGGTCGGCGGCGTAGCCCCGTCGGGTGTTGGTGGCCGGGGGCGGGAGCCGAGCACCGCTCACTTCCGATAACTAGCACATCATTGACACCCGTGTCGCGGCAGCGTTGGCTGATCCTCAGAGGGGTCCGGTTCCGGGGGGAGCATCGATGGGGGAGATGGGGGAGTTCGCGCGCCGCAGCGCGCACGTGGTGATCGACGCCGATGGCCACGTGTGTGAGCCGGTCGACCTCTGGGAGCGCGAGCTTCCCGCGTCGATGCGTGAGCGTGGACCACGGGTGCGCTACGACGACGGCGTCGGCACCCAGCAGGTGCTCGTCGAGGACCACGTCGCCATCCCGATGGGCCTCGCCGGGCTCGGCAACGCGGGCATGCACCAGAACCAGGAGTTCGGCAACGCGCTGCGATATCCCGACGACCTGAACCCGGGGGGCTGGGACGCCGACGAACGGTTGGCGGTGATGGACGCCGAGGGCATCGACATGGCCGTCCTCTACTGCGGGCTCGGCCAGTCGTTGGGCGGCTTCGACGACGTCGAGCTCGCGGTCGCGTCGCACCAGGTCTGGAACGACTGGATCGCCGACTGGACCGCCACCGATCCCGAGCGGTTGATCGGCACCGCGGTGATCCCGCCCCACGATCCCGCGGCCGCGGCGCGCGAGGTCGAACGCACGAACGGGATGGGTCTCGTCGCCGGGGTGATCCGGCCCAACCCGGTGCACGGCGTGCCGCTCTGGTCACCGCACTTCGACCCGATGTACGAGGCCCTGGCCGGGACGGGGCTCCCGCTCGGGCTCCACGGTGCCGGCCTCTTCGACGTCGACGGTGTGAGCAAGCGCATGGTCGACCTGATGGCCATGGGCACGCATCACGCGCTGATCCTGTTCATGGACCAGTACCTCACCCTCGCCGGTCTGGTCTACGGCGGCGTGTTCGAGCGCCATCCCGAGCTGCAGGTGTTGGTGCTCGAGTGCGGCGGCGGTTGGATCGCGCACTGGATGGACCGCTTCGACGAGTTCCTGGAGGCGTACGACTGGGCGCTCAGCGCCCCGCTCAGCCTCACGCCGAGCGAGTACTTCCGTCGCAACTGCGTGATCAGCTTCGATCCCGGCGAGCGCACGATGGGCGCGATGGCCGACCTCGCGGGCGAGGACAACCTCGTCTGGGCGAGCGACTTCCCGCATTCCGACGCCAAGTACCCCGGTGTCGTCGACGAGCTCATGGAGCACGTCGAGGACCTGACCGCAGAACGACAGCGCAAGATCGTCGGTGCCGAACGCGGCGCGCGTCTACCGCATCGAGGACAAGTACGCGAGCGTGCCGATGAGCAGCAGGCCCCGCATGCCTGAGCTCGACATGCTCGTGCGTGGGGGCACGGTCGTCGACGGCTCCGGGCTGCCGGCGTTCACCGCCGACGTCGGCGTGCGGGACGGCAGGGTCGTCGCGGTCGGCCGCCTCGGCGGGACACCGGCGACACGCACGCATCGACGCCGACGGCTGCGTGGTGGCTCCGGGCTTCGTCGACATCCACACGCACTACGACGCGCAGCTGCACTTCGAGCCCACCGCGTCGCCGTCGTCGTGGCACGGGATCACGACGGTCATCACCGGCAACTGCGGATTCTCGTTGTTCCCCGCGCGACCCGACGACGTCGCGTGGCTGTGCGACATGCTGAGTCGCGTCGAGGGCATGTCGCCCGCGACGCTGGCCGAGGGGTCGGGTTCGTCGGCGGTGGGATGAACGACTTCGCCTCCGGGATCGACGGCCGGATCGGCGTCAACGTCGGCCTGCAGGTCGGTCACTGCGCGCTGCGCCGTCACGTTCTTCGTGACGACGCCGGCACGCGGACCGCGACCGAGGCCGAGATCGGGGCGATGCAGGATCTCCTGCGTCGTGGCACTCGACGAGGGCGCGGTCGGGTTCTCTTCCAGCCAGCTCGAGATGCACGTCGACCAGCACGGCAATCCGGTGCCGTCGAACCTGGCGGCCGCCGACGAGCTGGTCGCGCTGGCGTCGGTGTTCGCCGACCGAGCGCACGGCGTCATCGAGTTCATCAGCCGGAGCAACCTGGAGGGCCACGACGACGCGGACCGCAAGCTCGATGCTCGCGATGTGCGAGGCCTCGGGCAAACCCATGAACGTCAACCCCATCGTGAACCTGCCGATGATGGGCGACGGCTGGAAGCGCGGCCTGGAGTTCGTGGACGAGGCCCGCGCCGCCGGCCATCGGGTGCACCCGCAGTCGCAGCTGCAGCAGATGCAGGTGTTCTTCGCGCTCCACGACACCTTCCTGTTCGACGAGATGGAGGCGTTCCGAGAGGTGCTCACCGCCGGTGACCGGCGCGAAGCGCTGCTCCGCGATCCCGACGTGCGCGACCGGTTGCGCGCGCGCCTACGCGCACACCGAGGGACGCGTGCTGGTCTTCACGTGGGACGCGGTGAAGGTGGCACGCGCCGACGCCCATCCCGAGTGGCTCGGGCGCACCGTCGACGACCTCGCGCGCGAGTGGGGCGGTTGATCCCTTCGATGCCTTCCTCGACGCGTCGTTGGCCGAAGCGCTCCGGACGACGTTCACGCTCGGGGGATCACTCGGAGCCTCGTCACGACGGACCACCGAGGAGGTCGTCCGTCATCCGGCGAGCCTTCCGGGGAGCAGCGACGCCGGCGCACACCTCACGAGCTACTGCGGCGTCGACTACTCGACCCGGTTGCTGAGCGAGTACGTCCCCGACGTCGTGTCGCTCGAGGAGGCCGTGCGCCGGCTGGCCACCATTCCCGCGCAGCTGTACGGCTTCGCCGATCGTGGGTGGCTGGGCGCCGGCGCCCGCGCCGATCTCGTGGTCTGGGACCCGGTCGCACTGGGGATCGGCGCCACCCGGTGGTCAGAGGACTTCCCCGCCGGCGGTGGCCGCTTCGTGGTCGACGCCACCGGGTACCGCGCGCTCGTCGTCAACGGTGTGGTCGTCCGCGATGACGGTGTCGACACGGGCGCTCGCCCGGGGCGGGTGCTCCGCCCGCCCGCGGCCGCCGGCTGATCAGCCCTCGAGCTGCTCCTTGAGCGCGCCCAGCGCGCCGGTGTACGCGCCCTGCATCACCTCGACCAGGTTGTCGTCGGTGGTGACGTCCCAGGTGACGAAGGAACCGCTGCCGGCCGGCATCACCGTGATGGTCGCCTCGTGCACCCCGGGCTTCATGTCGCCGTCGACGATGCCGTAGGTCAGCGTGCGGCCCTCGTCGTCGCGGCGAGCTGCCGCTCCACCACGCGCATGCCCATCATGCCGAGCACGCGGTCGTCGCCCTGGAGCTCACACGTCTCGACGCCGGGCATCCAGGTCAGGTCGCCGAAGTTGCCGATGACCGCCCACACGTCGTCGGCCGGACGGTTGATCGTGATCTCTGCGCGTGCTTCACCCATCGGTCGGCTCCTTGGTGCGCGGTCTTGGTGTGGCGGCGACACGGCGGGATACCGTCGTCGGCCAGGGAAGGGTCTAGTCGAAACGAGGTCCCCGTGCCGTCACCCGCCGAACTGTTCGATCTCACCGGCAAGGTCGCCGTCGTCACCGGCGGCAGCCGGGGGATCGGGCGCTCCGTGTCGTTCGCGCTCGCGGCTGCGGGCGCGGAGGTCGTCGTCGCGAGCCGCAAGTTCGAGAACTGCGAGACCACCGCGACCGAGATCACCGACGCGACCGGGACGCGAGCGGTGCCGATGGCGGTGAACGTGAGTCACTGGGACCAGTGCGGCGATCTCGTCGAGCGGGTGTACGCGGAGTTCGGTCACTGCGACGTGCTGATCAACAACGCGGGCCTGTCGCCCCTCTACCCCGACCTCACCGGGGTCACCGAGGAGCTCTACGACAAGACCCACGCGGTGAACGCCAAGGGGCCGTTCCGCCTGGCCACGTTGATCGGCGCGCGGATGTTCGCAGGCGACGGTGGCTCGATCATCAACGTGTCGACCGCCGGCTCGTGGCGCCCCGACCAGCACGACCTGCCGTACGCGATGGCGAAAGCGGGTCTCAACGTGCTCACCCTCGGTCTCGCCGGCGCCTACAACCCGAAGGTCCGGGCCAACACGGTGCTGCCGGGGCCCTTCGAGACCGACATCACGAAGGCCTGGGCCGACGGGACCATGGATCTCGTCCGCGAGACCAACCCGATGCGGCGAATGGGCCAGCCCGAGGACATGGCCGGGGTGTGCGTGTTCCTGGCCAGCGACGCGTCGAGTTACGTGAACGGCGCGGAGATCCTCTGCGACGGTGGTTCGTTCCGCACCTTGTAGCGCGGCCCTGGAACTACCGCCGCGTGCTGGGCCGCATCACGTGCTCCTGGGCGATCGTGGCCAGCAGGAGCCCGGCTTGGTCGTGGACGGTGCCGGTGTAGAACGCACGGCCGCCGGCCGCGGCCAGCGGCACGAGATCGACCAGGACCCAGTCGTCCATGCGTGACGGGTGGTGGAACCAGACCGTGTGGTCGAGGCTCGGCCCCTCCCACGCCGGTTCCGGGGGGAGCTTGGCGAACCCGGTGCCCATGTCGGAGAGGTACGTGAGCACGCAGGCGTGGACCAGGCCGTCGTCGGGCAGCGTGGCGCGGGAACGGGCCCAGAACCGGTACGGACCTCCGGGCGAGCGACTCCTGGGGGCGGCGCGTCCGATCATGCGCAGGTCGAACACGGAGGAGTGCGGCGACGGCGGATCCGGCTCGGGCACGTCCTCGGGCATCGCCACCCCGTCGGGGAGGCCCACGGCCTGGTACTCGTGGCCGTCTTCCTCGACGTGGAACGAGACCAGCAGGCTCATGATGACCTCGCCGTCCTGGCGCGCCGCGACGTGGCGGGCGGAGTACGACCGGCCGTCGCGGTCGCGGTCGACGTGCAGGATCGTCGGCCGGTTCGCCTGACCGCCGCGGAGGAAGTACCCGTGCAGCGAGTGGATGCTCCGGTCGTCGGGGACGGTGAGGCTGGCGGCGCGCGCTGGCCTGCGCGGCGACCTGGCCGCCGAACAGGCGCGGGCGGCGGACGTCGTCGATCGGGTTCACACCCCGGAAGATGTCGCGGTCGAGCTCTTCGAGGTCGAGCAGGTGGAGCAGCTCGGCGACGTCGCGGGACTCGGCTTCACCGCGTGCAGGTCCGTCGGCCGTCGTGCTCATGCGGGGGAACCGTAGACGGCACCGCGGCGCTGGTAGGCGTGTCTAACGTGGGCGCCCATGTCGGCAGGTGAGGGGAGCACGGAACTCCCGCGCCGCGAGTTCCTGCAACGCGCCGGCGAAGGAGGCGCCGTTCGACACGCTGGTCGTGGTGATGATGGAGAACCGCTCGTTCGACCACCTGCTCGGGTGGACGGGGACCGACGCCGCCTATCTCGACGCCGGTCGTCAGCGGTACGGCGCGAACTTCACCATCGACGGCAACCAGGCGCAGACCTACGTCGACGCGCAGGGTCAGGAGGTGGCGACGCACTGGTTGCCCGGAACAGCGGGGGAGCAGTACCCCTACCAGGGTTGCGGTGAGCAGATCCCCGGCCACGGCTGGCACGCGGCGCGTGTCCAACGCGACCAGGGGTTCCTCGCCAAGAGCAGCGGCAACGACCCGTTCGTGCTCGGCTACTACCGCGCCTCCGACATGCCGTTCACCGAGCAGCTCGTACGTCGGTTCACGACGAGCGACCGGTCAGGCGCTGGCCGACCTCCAGGACTCGCGGTTCAAGGAGGCGTCGCAACGTCCGTGGAGTCAGGCGTCCTGACCCGCATGGCAGCTCTCCGGGCCGGTGGTCGGGGCGACGTCGAGCGCGGGGTTGCGGTCGAAGAACCCGAACGGCGAGAGCAGGAAGCCGGTGTACTCGACCGGCATCACCGGCCAGTCCTCGGGCCGCACGAAGTGGGTGACACCGAACGTGTACCAGAGCACGACGTCGGTGTCGACGAGCGACCGGTCGGCGGCCGTCCAGCGGGGCAGCCCGTCGCCGCCCTCGTGCTGGTTCGGGATACTCGCCGGCGGCGCGTCGCTCGTCGGCGCGCGTACGGCGTGACCCAGAGGTTGTGGCGGGCGAACCCGGCGCGCCGCCCGACGCTCGACTCGGGTGACGCGAGCATCGTGGGCGTCGACATCGTCGGCACGAGCTTGTAGCCGACGGGCTGGCCGAGCGCGTTGCGGCTGGAGTCGTTGACGACCTTCCACGCACGGCTCGTCGCCGCGTTCGATGTCGCGTTGCGCGGCCAGCTCGCGTCGCGAGCGGCGTGACCCGGGACCGGAACGCGTTGCCCCACGGGTTGTCGGGCCCGGCCGGCACCGGCTCGGCCTCGACCTCGTAGACGGAGTTCGCCGGTCCGTCGACGTCGAGGTCGAGGCGCGCCGAGAACAGGTGCTGGTGGTGCGGCGCCGCGAGCCCCGGCGCGATGACGTTCGCGAACTCGGGCTGCTCGCCGGGCGCGACCGCCATCGGCGAGATGATGCCGGTGAGCTTCACCTCGAGCTGGATGTTGCCGTCGAGGTAGAAGTACCAGTAGAAGCCGTACTCGTAGTTGCCGACGGTGGCGATGAAGCTGACGACGAGGCGGCGCGAGCGGCGCGTCTCGTCGGTGCCGCCGTGCAGGTCGTGGTGCTTCCAGAGGATGCCGTAGTCCTCTTCGTGCATGCAGATGGCGTGCTCGACCGTGTACGGCTCGCCCTGCTCGGTCGCCAGCACCGCGTCGAAGTAGTGGATGACGCCCGAGGCAGTCGCACCCGAGCTTCAGCGAGTTGGCCATCCGCCCGAGGCCCCACTCGCCGGCGTCGAACGCGTTCTTCCAGCCGTGCATCGGCCCGGGGTCGCCGTAGGGCACGACCATCTCCGAGATCGACGCGCGGTGCAGGACCGGGCGCACGCGGTCGCCGTCGTGGTAGTCGACCGTGTGCAGCACCAGCCCCTCGTAGGGGTCGAAGCCGACCCGGAACGACCAGCGCTGCCACCGCACGAGGTTGCCGTCGACGGCGAAGCTCGGACCCTCGGGTTGCACGATCTCGAGCGGCTTCAGGTCGTCGCGCAGCGGCCCGACCGCATCGGGGAGGTACGCGCCCGCGCTCGGCGGGCAGCGGGCACCACGCCGAGGTCGACGACCTCGAGCACCTCGCCGCGCGCCGTGCGTCGAAGAACGCGATGACGCCTTCGATCGGGTGTGCGTACCCGTTGTCGGTGGCTTCGGCCCGCAGGTACGAGATGCACCGGCTGATCCGGCGGCCGTCCTCGTGGCCGATGCCGAAGGCGCCCGCGGGCCAGGGGTCGATCTGCACGAGATCGAAGTCGTCGATGCCGCGACGTCGCAGCGCGGCCTGCCACTCGGGGTGCTCCTTCACGCCGATGATCGCGTACATCGACTCGCCGAAGAGCAGCGCGGGGCGCATGCCCGTGTCGACGATCCAGGAGCGCACCTCGCCCTTCGTCACCGACACGACGATCTCGATCGCCTCCAGGCGCGCGCCGGGCGGGACGAGCAGTGCCTCGACCTCCCGGTCGACCGGCGCGCCGGGTTCGTGCGCGAGCACGACCGCCTTGTCGGGCTCGTGGAGGCGCACGTGCACGAAGACCGCGTCGGCCTCGAAGCGGTCGTCGCCGGCGATGATCGCGACCGCGGCCTCGACCTCGTCGGCGGTGAGCGGATCGAGCGGGTGCGGCGTGTCGGTCATTCGCCGCCCGCCGCCTGCTGCTGGCTCATGTACTCGCGCGGTGCCGGCGACGAATCCCTCGACGTCGTTCGCCTTCCCCGTGACGAAGTCCTTGAAGTACTGGGGGATGTACACCTCGATCACACCGCGGTCGAGCGTGTCGAACGTCGCCGCGACCAGCTCGCCGACGGTGATGAACTCGACGGGCGCGGTGAAGGGGTCGTTGTCGGGCATCTGGAACAGCGGGGTGTCGACGACCCCCGGGTAGACCACCAGCACCTTGATGCCGGTGTCCCAGAGGTCGACCGCCATCGCCTCGGAGAACACCGCGAGCGCCGACTTCGACGCGTCGTACGCCGCCTCGCCGGGGGAGGACAGCGTCGCCGCCACCGACGACACGTTGACGATCCTGCCCGCACCGCGCTCGATCATCTGGGGCAGGAGAGCCAACGTGAGGCGGGTCGGGCCGAGGAAGTTCACCTGCATCACGGTGTCGACGGTGGCCGCGTCGAGGACCCGAACGTTGCGCCGCTTCGGGATGCCGGCGTTGTTGACGAGCACGTCGACGCCGTCCATGGCGGCGAGGGCGTCGGCGGCCAGGTGGTCCACCGCCGTCGGGTCGCCGAGGTCCGCGTGCAGCTCGTGCACCGTCGCGCCGTGGCCGCGGCAGAGCTCCGCGGTGGCCGCGAGCCGCGCCGCATCCCGCCCGCTGAGGGCCACGGTGGCGCCGCGGATGGCGAACTCCTCGGCCAGCCCGGCGCCGATGCCCGACGACGCACCGGTGATGAGGACACGACTTCCTTGCCAATCGGTTGTCATAGGCCCGGCACCGTACGGCACGGGAACCAATGGCTCAATTGCGTCCTAGCCTCGTGGTCCCCGGCGCCACGATCCAGGAGGCCTCGATGCCGCTCGAGGGACGCCCACTGACTGCGCCCGTCGACCTGCGCGACGCGCTGCGCGTCGGACTCGACGCCGATCCCGACGAGGTCGCCATCGCGCAGGCCGACCAGCAGATGACCTGGCGCGTGCTCGAGGAGACGAGCGATCGCCTGGCGCGCAACTACGTCGCGTTGGGCCTGCAACCGGGCGACCGTGTGGCGTCGCTGATGCCGAACCGGATCCTGCTGGTCGTGCACTACCTCGCGTGCTTCAAGGCCGGGTTGGTCGCCACGCCGTTGAACTACCGGTACGCGCCGCCCGAGATCGACCACGCGCTGGGCGTGAGCGGAGCAGTGGCGATCGTCGCCCACGCGGAACGGATCGAAGACCTGGCGGCGACCGCGAGCGTCGCGGATCTGCCGTTCGGAGTGGTCACCCTCGAGGGACGGCTCGGCACCGCGCCCACGTTGGAGGTGCTGACCGCCGACGACCCCGGCCCGGTGGAGCTCGCGCCCGGCCCACCGGCGGCGCCGGCGGCGATCTTCTTCACCTCGGGCAGTACCGGGCCCGCCAAGGGCGTCACGCACAGCATGGAGTCACTCGGCTGGATGTGCGCCAGCGCGGCCGACGCCTTCGAGCTCACCAGCGCCGACAGCTTCCTGCCCGGCTCGTCGATGTCGCACGTCGGTTCGTTCCTGTGGGCACTGGCGGCGTTCTCGGTCGGCGCGAGCGTGGTGGTGGCCCGGACCTTCGACGCGGGGGAGATCCTTCCGCTCCTGCGCGCGTATCACCCGACCGTGATGGCAATGGTGCCGGCGGCGCTCACCGCGCTCGTGCGCGACCATGACGTCACTGCCACCGACTTCGCGTCGCTGCGGGTGTGTCGCTCGGGGAGCGACTCGGTGTCGTTGGAGCTCGAGCGTGAGTTCGCGCACCTCGTCGGATTTCCCATCGACGAGGGATACGGCATGACCGAGGTCGGGCTGGCGACGCTCAACCCTCCGTCGGGCCCGATCAAGCAGGGATCCATCGGCCGTCCCGTCGCCGGCTTCGACATCTGCGTGCGCGACGAGGAGCACGTCGAGTGCCCGAGCGGCACCGTCGGTCGGGTGTGGATCCGCACGCGGAGCCAGACCATCGGTTACTGGGAGAACCCTGCGGCCACGGCCGAGATCCTGCGCGACGGCTGGGTCGACTCCGGCGATCTCGCCCGCGCCGACGACGACGGCTACCTGTGGTTCTTCGGCCGCAAGAAGCAGATCATCGTGCACGACGGGTCCAACATCAGCCCGACGGAGGTGGAGGGCGCGCTCGCCGAGCATCCCGCCGTCGCGCTGGTCGGTGTCGTCGGCATCCGCGACGAGGTGCACGGCGAGAACGTCCGCGCCTACGTCACCGTGCAGGAGGGCGTCGCGCGCCCGACCGCGCACGATCTGATCGAGTTCGTGCGGGCTCGGGTCGGCTACAAAGCGCCCGAGGAGGTCGTGTTCCTCGACGAGATGCCGGTGAATCCCACCGGGAAGCTCGATCGGGTCGTGCTGAAACGGCTGGCCGAGGAGCACCTGCACCCACACGGGCTGCCGGACTGAGAGGGTGCGCTTGACTCTCCCCCGGGGGGAGAGTGCACGATGCCGAGATGGACGACGGGCTGCTGCCGATCGGCATGTTCTCACGCGCGAGCTCGCTGTCGATCAAGACGCTGCGGGCCTACCACGAGTCCGGCATCCTCGTGCCGGCGCGCGTCGACCCGCAGACCGGCTACCGCAGCTACACCATCGATCAACTGGCCGACGCCGCGATCGTGCAACGGCTGCGCGCGCTCGACCTCCCGCTCGAGCAGGTGCGCACCGTGGTCGACGCCCGCGATCCCGAGGTGACGCGACAGATCCTTTCCCGCCATCAACGCGAGATGCAGTCGCGCCTGGACGAGACGGAGCGGATCGTCGCCGAGCTCCAGTCGGTGGTCGCACCGACGACGCACACCCCGGTGCACCTTCGCCGCGAGGCGGCGACGCAGTCCGTGCGGATCGCCGGGCTCGTCGAGCCGGACGACTTCGGGGACTGGATGGCCTGGGCGTTCGGCGAGCTCGGCGAATTCCTCACGCGAGCGGGTGTCGCGCCCTCCGGCCCGCCGGGTGGCCTCTACGCCGCCGAGCTCGCCGACGACGGTCCGGAGTCGGCGGAGGCGTTCCTCCCCGTGGACACGTCGGTGGTGGTGCCCGCGTCGGAGCGGAACGTGACCGTCGGTGAGGTCCCGGCGACCCGCGCCGCGGTGCTCGTGCACACCGGCGACTACGACACGATCGGTGACACCTACCGGTCGTTGGGCGCCTGGGTCGCCCGGCACGCGGAACACGCCGGTGAGCGTGTGCGCGAGTGGTACGTGATCGGCCCGGGCGACGCCGACGATCCCGCCGAGTACCGCACGGAGATCTCGTGGCCCATCAGCTCGACAACCTCCCCCCACCAGGAGCACTGACATGACCATCCAGTTGCACAACCGCGTCGCATGACCGCGTTCGCCCTGTTCGACACGCCGATCGGACGGTGTGGCATCGCATGGGACGGCGAGATGATCGTCGGCGTGCAGCTGCCCGAAGCGAGGGTGGCCGACACGCGCGCACGCCTGCGCGAGCGCTTCGACGGCACGCGGGCGGGTACCCCGCCGCCACCGGTCCAGGTGGCGATCGACAGCATCGTGGCGTCCTTGCGGGGGGAGTCGGACGACCTCGTCGACGTCCCCCTTGACCTCGCGTCGCTGCCGTCCTTCCAACGCAAGGTGTACGAGGTGGTGCGCGAGATCCCCCCGGGCGAGACGATGTCGTACGGCGAGGTCGCCGCCGCGGTCGGGTCTCCCGGCGCGGCACGCGCCGTCGGCCAGGCGCTCGGCCGCAACCCGTACACGATCGTCGTGCCGTGCCATCGGGTGCTCGCCGCGGGCGGGAAGACGGGCGGGTTCTCGGCGACCGGTGGCGTGTCGACCAAGCTGCGCATGCTCGCGATCGAGGGTGTGCGCACCGTGGACGGCGACACCGGCTTCCCGTTCGACCGGAACGCGGCGGTCGACTTCCTGCGCGCGTCGGATCCGAAGCTGGCGCGAGTGATCGACCGGATCGGGCCCTTCACCCTCGTGCTGGCCGAGACGCCGAGCGTCTTCGACTCGTTGGCCGAGGCGATCGTCCACCAGCAGCTCAGCATCAAGGCGGCGGCGACGATCTACGGCCGCATCGGTGACCTGTTCCCGCGTTCGTGCCGCGGCTTCACCCCGACCGACATCCTGCGCGCGAGCGACGCGCAGCTCCGGGGCGCGGGATTGTCGGGCGCGAAGGTGCTCGCCATGCGCGACCTCGCGCAGCGTGCGGTCGACGGCCGGCTCCCGACGCTCCGCCAGATCCGGCGCCTCGACGACCCGACCGTCGTCGAACAGCTCTCCGAGGTGCGTGGCATCGGGCGGTGGAGCGCGGAGATGTTCCTCATCACGCACCTGGGTCGTCCCGACGTGTTGCCGGTCGACGACCTCGGACTGCGACGTGGCTTCCAACTCGCGTTCCGGACGCGAGGACTCCCGACCGCCGAGGCGGTCGCGGCGCGGGGAGAGCGGTGGCGGCCGTTCCGCACGGTGGCGAGCTGGTACCTCTGGCGCGCGCTCGCGCTGTGAGTGCTCCCTAGGCGCGGCGGCCGAAGAAGGCGAGCGTGCGGGTCTGGACGTCGTCGTCTTCGACCGGCACCTCCGGACCACACACGCCGGGCGAACGGAACGCGTCGCCGAACTCGCGCGCGCCGGCGAGCACCCGCTCGGCGTCGGCGGGGTCGATGGTCTCGTCCTGTCCGGTCGCCCGGGCGAGGTCCCATCGGTGGATGACGAGGTCGGTGTTCAGGAAGCCGTCGATCGCCGCCGAGAACGTCGTACGGCCGAAGAACCCGTCGAACTCGGTGTCGGCAACCGGTCCTCGGGGACGCCGGCGATGGTGGCGGCGAAGTCGTCGGACAGCCGGCGGTAGCGCTCCGAGATCTCGGTCATGACGTGCAGCGTTTCACCTGCTGCGATCGTGATGCGAGACTCGTCGCCCACCGCGTCCTCGAGGAGGAACCCGTGAGCGACATGATCGTCTCCACCATGAACGACCTGCCCGGTTACAAGGTCGACGAGGTGATCGGCGAGGTCACCGGCCTCACCGTGCGGTCACGCAACGTCGGCACCCAGATCGGCGCCGGGTTCAAGTCGCTGGTCGGCGGCGAGCTGAAGGGTCTGACCAAGCAGCTGCAGGAGAGCCGGGACGAGGCGCGCGAGCGTCTGGTCGAGGCCGCGCAGGAGGTCGGCGCGAACGCGGTGCTGGCGATGCGCTTCGACAGCGACGAAGTGGGCAACGGCTACCAGGAGCTCGTCGCCTACGGCACCGCGGTGAAGGTCTCACGCGCCTGACCCGGCTTCGACCGAGCGCCGTGCTCGGCGTATCGGCTTATCGGCTTATCGGACCCATGGGTCCGATAAGCCGACGGATCTCAACCGGCCTGCCGGAACTCTTCGTATCGGACTTCTAGCCGCTGCGGGTCCGGGAGATCCTCTGGGCGATGAGGAACCGAAATCTCCTGGCCCTGAAGTTCCTGCAGTCCGTACCGCAACATCGGGCCGTCGACCTCGATCAGGACATCCGGCCTGATCTCGACAATGCGATCGGGCCGTATACCAAGGATGTTGGCGTCGAACGCGGCGTGATGGATTTTGCACATCGCCATGCCGTTGGAAACGACAGGGTCTCCCTGATCGTGCCGGTCCGCGAGTATGTGGGCTGCGTCGAGGAGCTGCGAATGCCTCAGTCGGCAGATCGTGCACCGATCCCGATACGCGGTGAGTACTTCGCGACGGAAGCGTGCCTGGTGCAAGCGTATGAGCGCGGCGCGGGTCACGTACTGACGGCGGGCTTCGTCGATTGCGGGTTCGGGGGTTCCGGGTCGCAGGGAAGCGACGTCGTCGCACACGCCGATGAACGTCAAATCTGCCGGTTGCTCTTCGACCAGGAACATGGGCCAGAGCGCGCTGTACCAGCCCTTCTCGAGACCGCGGAAGTAGATGAGTGGCAGCGCGCCCGTGAGGCACGCTCTGAGCCCGACATTGTCCGGGTGCGTCGCGCTCGTGCCGAAGTATCGGTACCGAAGCCGGCCGTCGTCTCCGGCGAAATCGCCGTAGGGGTCCTTCGGGCTGGTGGCGATGGAGAGCGGTAGGTCCATCGCGCCGGGCTTCCAGATGCCGCGCGCCCCGATCAGAGTGACGCGTCGACCGCGGAACTCAAAGCCGTGGCTCAGCGCATTCCACGGGAGGGGATCCCCCCACTGTGCGGTGAGACGATCCAGGTGCTCAAAGGCGTGTTGGCGAATCAGCCAGTCTTGGTCGCCCCCTGCCATCCCGGCAGTCTGCCAGCGCCCTAGATCGCGCGCTCGCGGCCTTCCCAGTACGGGTCGCGCAGCTTGCGCTTGTAGAGCTTCCCGTTCGGGTCGCGGGGCATCTCGTCGGTGAAGTCGATGCTCCTCGGCGTCTTGAACTTGGCCAGGCGAGTCTTCGCCCACTCGAGGATCTCGGCTTCGAGCTCGGGGCCGCCCTCGACCCCCTCGACCGGCTCGACCACCGCCTTGACCTCTTCACCCCAGTCGTCGTGGGGGATGCCGAAGACCGCGACGTCGGCGACCTTCGGGTGCATGATCAGCTCGCTCTCGATCTCGGCCGGGTAGATGTTCGCCCCGCCGGAGATGATCATGTCGATCTTGCGATCGGAGAGGAACAGCCAACCGTCCTCGTCGAGGTATCCGGCGTCGCCGACGGTGAAGTACTTCCCGCGGAAGCTCTTGTCGGTCTTCTCCTTGTCCTTGTAGTACTCGAACTTGCCCGTGTGCATGTGCATGTACACGGTGCCGATCTCGCCCGGCGGCAGCTCGTTGCCGTCGTCGTCGAGGATCGCGATCTCGGAGAACGGCCACTTGCGTCCGACGGTGCCGGGGTGCTCGAGCCACTCCTCGGCGAACACGTAGGTGCCACCGCCTTCGCTGGCCGCGTAGTACTCGTCGATGACAGGGCCCCACCACTCGAGCATCTGCCGCTTCACGTCGGGTGGACAGGGCGCGGCGGCGTGGATCATGTGGCGCAACGACGACACGTCGTACCGCGCCCGCTCGTCCTCGGGGACCCCCAGCAGGCGCACGAACTGCGTCGGCACCATGTGTGTGTTGGTGACGCGGTACTTGTCGATCAGGTGCAGCATCTGTTGGGGCGTCCACTTGTCCATCACCACGACCGTGTGCCCGATGTGGATCGCGGCACCCGAGAACACCAGCACCGCGGTGTGGTACAGCGGTGAGCCGACGATGTGCACGTTGTCGTCGAACGGCTGCAACCCGAACAGGTACAGCATCCCGCCGAACGCCCCGCCGCCGGTCTCGGGATCGACGTCCTGCAGCGCGCGGCGCACGCCTTTGGGCCGCCCCGTCGTGCCCGACGTGTAGTTCATCACCAGGCCCATCTGGCGGTCGGTGGGCATCGTCGACGGCTGGCCGGTCTTCAGGTCGTCGTACGCGCGGAAGGTGTCGATCTCGCCGCCCACCACGATCCGGCCGTCGGCCGGGAAATCGATCTCGTCGGCCGCAGCCTTGGCGTGCTCGGCGAAGCGTTCGTGCGCGACGAACACCTTCGCTTCACAGTCCTGCACGATGTACGCGATCTCGGGGCCGACGAGGTGCCAGTTGATCGGGATGAGGTAGAAGCCCGCCTGGCCGACGGCGAGGTAGAGCTCGAACACCTCGGCACTGTTGGGAAGGAGCATCGCGGATCGCGTCGCCGGGCTGCAGGCCCATCGCCCGCAGCCCGTGCACCAACTGGTTGCACGAGGCGAGCAGCTCGCCGGCGGAGATCTCGCGCTCGTCGGGGTCGACGAGGGCGAGATGTTCGGGGTAGGTCTCGGCGATCTTCCAGAACCCGAGGGGCGCGGCCGGCTCAGTCATCGGCGCCGCGGCCGGCCGCGCTCCGGAACGCGGCGACGATGTCGCTCAGGTCGTCGATCGCGGCGGCCGAGCTGTCGACCAGGCGGAACTGGATGCGGAGGTCGGTGAGCCCGGCCGCGGCGAGCTCGGGCACCGCTTCCATCGTGCGGTCGAGGTCGAGGGACCCGTCGTCGCGCTTCACCATGCGCAGCGTGCCGGTGACCTGCAGCCCTTCGGGGTCGCGGCCCGCGGCCGAGAGGCGCTCGCGCATCTCGGCGATGCCGGCGACGGGATCGGCCGCGGCGTCCCCCCAGGGGATCCAACCCGAGCCGAAGGTGGCGAGCCGCCGCACGACCCGCGGGTTGATGGTGCCGCTGACCCAGACCGGGACGCCGCCCGGCTGCAACGGCTTCGGCATCATGTGCGTCGCCTCGAAGTGCAGCTCGGGGGAGTCGTAGGCGGCGCGCTGCTCGCGCCAGAGGGTCTGGAGCACCTCGAGCGTGTGGTCGAGGAGCCGTCCGCGCCGGTCGAAGTCGAGACCGGCGGCGTCGTACTCCTCCCGCTGCCACCCGACACCGACGCCGAGATCGAGGCGTCCGCCCGACAGCACGTCGAGGGTGGCGGTGCTCTTGGCCAGCACCGCCGGCCGCCGGAGCGCGGCGACGAGGATGTTGGTGCCGAGACGGATCCGTGACGTCATGCCCGCGAGCACCGACAACGTCGTGAGCGGCTCGAGCCAGTGGCCGTCGGGACCGGTCGGCTGCCTGCCGCCGGCCTGACCGCCGATCTCGGGCCGGCCGTACTCCTCGAGCCGCTCACCGAACACGACGTGGTCGGACACGACGAGCCGGTCGACACCCGCCTGGTCGGCGACGCGCGCGGTGTCGAACAGGGGTTGCCAGGTTCCGGGATCCTCGGCCGCGTAGGACGTGACCCCGATCGAGAGCTGCACCATGGCGCGGCAGCCTACGCGTGCTGGCACGGCGGCGCGCGGGAAGGTGCACCCGTCGAGACCTGATCTACCCTGCAGGAACCCACTTCGACGAGGAGCCGACGACATGGCGAATCAGCTGGTGATCAAGGGCGGGACGGTCCACGACGGCACCGGTGCACCGGGCTTCCGGGCCGATGTCGGCATCGCCGACGGTCGCATCAACGAGGTGGGCGCGAACCTCGACGGCGAGCAGGTCCTCGATGCGGGCGACTGCGTCGTCGCGCCCGGTTTCATCGACATCCACACCCACTACGACGCGCAGGTGTTCTGGGACCCCGCGCTCACGCCGTCGTGCTTCCACGGCGTCACCACCGTGGTCGCGGGCAACTGCGGGTTCTCGATCGCGCCGACGCGCACCGAGCACCACGAGCTGATCGCCCGCACGCTCGAGAACGTCGAAGACATGGACGTGGCCGCCCTCGCCGCAGGCATCCCGTGGGACTTCTCCACCTTCCCGGAGTACCTCGCGTCGGTTGCCGACCACGGCGTCGGCATCAATTTCGCCGCGTACATCGGGCACACCGCGCTGCGACTGTTCGTGATGGGTGACGACGCGTACGAGCGCACCGCCACCGAGGAAGAGCGCTCCGGCATGCAGGACGTCCTCCGTGACGCGATGCACGCGGGTGCCGCCGGCTTCGCGACCAGCTTCGCGTTCCCGCACCGCGGCATCGACGGCAAGCCGGTCCCCAGCCGCTTCGCCGACCGCGCCGAGCTGGAGGCGCTGCTCGACACCATGGGCGAGGTCGGTCTCGGCGTCGTGTCGATCGCACCGGGGGACCCGTGTCCCCCGGCCGACATGTTCGACCTGCAGATCAAGGCCGGGGTGCCGTTCACGTGGGGTGCGCTGCTCACGTCGCCCGGCCGCAACCACCACCAGGCCCTGGAGGCGAACCGCGCCGGTTGGGAACGCGGCGCCGAGGTGTGGCCGCAGGTGACGCCCCGCCCGCTCACGTTCGTGTTCACCCTCGACTCGCCGTACCCGCTCGCGGTCAACGAGCACTTCGCCGCGCTCCAGAACGCCTCGGTCGACGAGCGCGCCCGCGCGTACGCCGACCCCGCCTGGCGCGAGCAGATGATGCAGGGTTGGAGCGGCGTCGGGAACTTCGGTCTGCGCTGGGACACGTACACGATCGGGCAGAGCGAGGTGCACCCGGAGCTGGTGGATCGCCGGTTGGCCGACATCGCGGCCGAGCGGGGCGTCGAGCCGCTCGCGTGCCTGCTCGACCTCGCGCTCGAGGAACCCGGCCTCGAGTTGCGCGTGCGCACCATCATCGCCAACGACGACGAGGCCGGGGTGGCCGATCTCCTGGTCGACGAGCACAGCACGCTGGGCCTCTCGGATGCCGGGGCCCACGCCGGCCAGCTCTGCGACGCGCCGCAGGCCACCGACCTCCTCGGTACCTGGGTGCGCGACAAGGGCGTCGTGCCGATGGAGCAGGCGATCCGCAAGCTGAGCGGCCAGCAGGCCGACATCTTCGGGTTCGCCGACCGTGGCTACCTCCGCCCGGGCGCGTGGGCCGACGTCGCGGTGTTCGATCCGGCGACCGTCGCGCCCGGTCCGATCCGGCGGGTGCGCGACTTCCCGGCCAACGCCGAGCGGCTCACCGCCGACCAGCCCGTCGGGATGCAGCACGTCGTCGTGAACGGCACACCGATCCAGGTCGACGGCGCTCGCACTGACGCCGGGAACGTCGGCCGGGTGGTGCGGCCGGCAGCCAAGCCGTGAGCGGCGCGCCGGTCGTCATCGAAGCCGCGATCAACGGCGCCAACCCGATCGCGCCGCGCCTGCCGGCCCAGATCAGCGAGAGCGCGCTCGCGTGCTTCGACGCCGGCGCGGCGGTGGTGCACAACCACATCGACATGTTCGGTGGCGCGGACGAAGCCGCGGCGCGCTACCGCGAGGGCTGGGAGCCCATCCTCGCCGAGCGCCCCGACGCGCTGCTGTACCCGACCATCAACGGCATCGGTCCGGTCGAGGAGCGGTACTCGCACATCACCCCGCTGGCGGAGACGATCGGGCTGCGCATCGGCGTGATCGATCCCGGTTCGGTGAACCTCGGAGCCGGGTTCGCGTACGTCAACTCGGGCTCCGACATCGACTACCAGCGGGAGCTGTGCGCTCGTCACGGGCTGGTGCCCGGCATGTCGATCTTCGAACCGGGGTTCCTGCGCGCCGCGCTGTCCTACTGGCGCGCGGGCAAGGTCCCACCGGGCACGATGCTCCGCTTCTACTTCGGCGGTCCGGCGATGGAGGAGGAGGGCGGGTTCTGGTTCGGGCTCCCGCCCACCGAGGCCTCGCTCGAGGCCTACCTGCAGATGCTCGGCGACTGCCCCTTGCCGTGGTCGGTGGCGGTGCTCGGCGGCGACCTCTTCGCCGGGGACCTCCCCGCCCTCGCGCTCGAGCGGGGCGGGCACCTGCGCGTCGGGCTCGAGGATCACAAGGGCCGTGAGGTCGCCAACGAGGAGCTCGTCGCCGAAGCGGTGAAGGCGGTCGAGCACTCCGGCCGGGTGGTCGCGACCCCGATCGAGACGGTGGAGCTGCTCGGTCTCTCGCAGGGTGGGACGCCCTAGCTCGTCGGGATACGGTGGGATCACGCCGCACTCCTCGGGGAGGACACCCATGAAGGTCGACGACCTGATCCTGGTGAGCATCGACGACCACGTCGTCGAGCCGCCCGACATGTTCGACCGTCACGCTCCGGCCAAGTACCGCGATCGCGTGCCGCACGTCGTGAAGGGCGATGACGGCCTCGAGAAGTGGCTGTTCGAGGGTCAGCAGATCGGATCGATGGGTCTCAACGCGGTCGTCACGTGGCCCAAGGAGGAGTGGGGCTTCGACCCCGTCGGCTTCGCCGAGATGCGGCCGGGCGCGTACGACATCCACGAGCGCGTGCGCGACATGAATCGCAACGGTGTGCTGGCGTCGATGTGCTTCCCGACGTTCGCCGGGTTCGCGGGGGGCATGTTCCAGGAAGCCGCCGACAAGGACCTCGCGCTCGCCACGGTGCAGGCCTACAACGATTGGCACATCGACGAGTGGTGCGCCGCGTACCCCGACCGGTTCATCCCGCTCGCCATCCCGCCGATCTGGGATCCGCAGCTGGTGGCCGACGAGGTGCGTCGCGTTGCGGCGAAGGGTTGTCGAGCCATCACCATGCCCGAGCTGCCCCACATCCAGGGCCTGCCCAGCTACATCGACCTCGACTACTGGGCGCCGTTCTTCCGCGCGGTGTCCGAGGAGCAGGTCGTGATGTGCCTGCACATCGGGCAGGGCTTCAACGCGATCACCAGCTCGCCGGATGCGCCGATCGACAACCTGATCATCCTGGCGACGCAGGTGTCGGCGCTCGCGGCGCAGGATCTCCTCTGGGGCGGCGCGATGCACGAGTACCCCGACCTGAAGATCGCGTGGTCGGAAGCGGGGATCGGCTGGATCCCCTTCTACCTCGACCGCTGCGACCGTCACTACACGAACCAGCGTTGGCTGGGCCACGACTTCGGCGACAAGATGCCGAGCGACATCTTCCGCGAGCACTCGCTCGCGTGCTACGTGACCGACCCGGTCTCGCTCAAGGTGCGCCACGACATCGGGATCGACATCATCGCCTGGGAGTGCGACTACCCGCACTCCGACTCGATCTGGCCCGACGCGCCCGAGGTGGTGCTCGCAGAGCTCGACAACGCCGGTGCGTCCGACGCGGACATCCACCAGATCACGTGGGAGAACTCCTGCCGGCACTTCGGCTACGACCCGTTCAAGCACATCGCACGCAAGAACGCGACGGTCGGCAAGCTGCGGGCACTGTCGCCCGACGTCGACACCTCGACGAAGTCGCGTGCGGAATGGCGCGAGCTCTACCGGGCGAACGCCGCGGTCTGACCGGCTGCAACAGCGAGCAGCCCCGGCCGTGGCCGGGGCCTTCGCTGCTCGGTACCCGCCGAGCGGTGGCGAGGTACCCGACCCGGCCCCCGGGCAAACCGGCAGGCTGAGACGCCCTCCGGCCGGCTCAGTCGTCGCCGACGCGCACCACGATGCGTCCGACGGTCTGGCGTTGTTCCATCGCGTCCAGCGCCCTCGGCAGGTCGGGGAACGGCACGTCGAGGCCGACGACGGGCCGCACCGCATCGCGGGCGATGAGGTCGAGGATCTCGGTGTGCAGCTGCTCGGCGTCGGCGCGCGACAGGAAGTTTGATCCGACCGCCTGCTTCACGACGAGCGGGTCGTCGACGTAGGCGAGACAGACGCCGACGAGCGAGAAGTTGCCGAAGAGGATCGGGCGGGGGATCAGCCCGCTCTCGTCCTCGGCCTCGATCCCCGACGCGAAGCCGGCGAGCACGTGACGGCCACCGAACGCCATGCACCCGTACGTGCGAGTGGTGATCTCACCACCGATGGTGTCGAACGCGACGTCGACGCCGCGGCCGCCGGTGGCTTCCAAGGCGGCGACGACGAAATCGGTGGCGCTCGTGTCGACGGCGACGTCGGCGCCGAGCTGCGCGCAGAAGCGGGCCTTCTCGGCCGAGCCGGCCAGCGCGATCACCTGCGCGCCGGCGGCCTTGGCCAGCTGCACGGCGGCGGATCCGACCCCGCCGGCGGCGGCGTGGATCATCACGGTCTCGCCGGCGGTGACGCCGGCCCGTCGGTACAACGACAGTGACGCCAGGTGGAAGGGCATGAGGATCGCGGCGGCGCCGGGCACCGGGATGCTGTCGGGGATCGGGAAGGTCATGCTCGCCGGCGCCACCGCGACCTCGGCGTAGCCGCCGAAGGCGCCGCTCGGGACGGCGGCGACCCGCGTGCCGGTCAGCGCCGGATCGACGCCGTCGCCGACGGCGTCCACCGTGCCGAGCACCTCCATGCCGGGCGTGTACGGCGCGGGGACGGGCACGGTCCGGTAACGGCCGTGGATCCCGTCGATGTCGTTGAAGTTGAGGGTGACCGCGTCGACGCGCACGCGGACCTCGCCGGGACCGGCCTCGGGCGCGTCGACGTCCTCGAGCCGCAGGACGTCGCGCGGCGCGCCGTGCTCGACCGCTCGCCAGGCGCGCACCGCGAATCGCTCAGGCGGCGGGATCGAGTGCGAGGGGGAGGTTCGACAAGCCGCGCACGTTGCTCGAGTACGCGCGGATCATCGGCTGGCGCACCTCGTAGTTGGGGAAGCGCGCCAGGAGCTCCTCGAACGCGATCCGGGTCTCGAGGCGGGCCAGCGCGGCCCCGACGCAGAGGTGGATGCCGAACCCGAAGCCGACGTGACGTTCGATGTCACGGTGGATGTCGAAGTACTCGGGATCGGCGAAGGCGCGCTCGTCGTGGTTCGCGGCGCCGGTGATCAGGATGACGCGCGAGTCGGCGGGGATGGTGACGCCGTGCAGGGTGACGTCCTGCTCGACGAAGCGGCCCTGGTAGTGCGACGGCGGGTCCCAGCGCAGCATCTCCTCGACCGCGTTGGGGATGAGCGAAGGATCGGCCACCAGCTCGGCGCGCTGGTCCGGATACCACTGGAGCGCGACGACGCCGTTGGCGATGAGCTTGGCCGTGGTCTCGTGGCCGGCGATCGTGAGCTCGAGCAGGCGGTACGCGACCTGCTCGTGGGTGAGTGCGACCTCGCCGCCGTCGTCATCGGTCACGGTCGCGGTGAGGAGGAGCGACGCGATGTCGTCGCCGAGGTGCTTCGACTTGTCGTCGACGATCTGCATGAGCATGCCCATCATCTCGCCCATCGCCGCCTGGGTGGCGTCCGTGACGCTGCCCTGCTCGTCGGCGTCGCTGCGGTCGAGGATGCGGTCGGAGTAGTGGCGCAGCTGGTCACGCGTCTCGACCGGCAACCCGAGCATCTCGGCGATCACCATCATCGGGAGGTGGGTGGAGAACTCGGCGACGATGTCGATCTCGCCCCGGTCGCGTGCGTCGTCGAGCACGCCCGCCGCGATCGCCCGCACCTTGGGCTCGAGGTCGGAGATGGCACGGGGCGTGAAGAGCCGCGACACGAGCTTGCGGTGCCAGCCGTGGCTGGGCTCGTCGCGGGAGATGAGCACGTCCTGGCCCTGGTCGTAGCCCTCGATGGTCACGCCGTGACCGGAGACGAAGGTCGACGCGTCGAGGTGCGCGTTGAGCACGTCGTCGAAGCGCGAGAGCGCCCAGAACCCGACTTCGGGGTTGTGGTACACGGGCGCTTCGTCGCGCAGCCACCGGTACACCGGGAACGGGTTGGTCTGCGTGTCGCGGGCGAACGGGTTGTACTCCACGAGCGGATCCCCCTCGGTGAAACGTCTGCAGGTATCACCGTACGTCACCAGGCGTCAGGCCGTTGCGAGCCAGTCGTCGACCGAGCGTCGTGCCGACGCCTTGAGCTGCTCGGGCGCGCCCGACCCGTCGATCGACGCCCGTGCGATCGACGCCAGGGCCGCGTCGTCGAGGCCCATCCCCGTGCGTGTCGCTTCGTACTCCTCGAGGAGACCGGGACCGAACAGCAGCGGGTCGTCGCCGTTGAGGCTGCACCGGATCCCGGCGTCCAGGAGCTGCGGGAGCGGGTGGTCGGCGAAGGACGGGTACACCGACAGCAGCAGGTTCGACGTCGGGCAGACGTCGAGGACGATGTCCGAGTCGGCGAGTCGCGCGACGAGCTCGCGGTCCTCGATCGCGCGCACGCCGTGCTGGAGGCGGTCGGGAGCCAGGGTGTCGAGCGCGCCGCGCACCGACTCCGGTCCGGCGAGCTCGCCCGCGTGCGGGGCCGACAGCAGCCCGGCCTCCTTGGCGACGGCGAACGCCTCGGCGAAGGGCTCGGGTCGCGCGATGGCCTCGTCGTTGGCCAGGCCGAAGGACACCACCCCGCGCCCGCTGCGGGTGGCGGCGATCCGGGCCTGGTCGACCGCGATGGCGGGATCGGCCGTGCGGTCGGCGGCGAGCATCACCCCGACCCCGACGTCGAGCTCGGCGGCCGCGGCGGCGGCGGCGTCGAGGACCATGTCGATGATGTCCTCGTCGGCCCCGAAGCGGTCGCGGTGGTGGGGGGCGTAGAACGACGGCTCCACCCAGACCGCGCCGTCGAGCACGCTGTCCTCCACGACCTCGTAGACCAGGCGGGCGAAGTCCTCCGGGGTCCGGAGCACCGCGCACGCGGCCAGGTAGGTGTCGGCGAAGGCCGTGAACGAGCCGTACCCCCGGATCTCGGGCACCGGGATCCCGGCGGCGTCGGCCAGCTCGGCGAGGGTCGACGGGCGCATGCTGCCCTCGAGGTGGAGGTGCAGGTGACCCTTCGGGAGGGCGCGCAGGTCCCGGGAAGTGGAACGTTGCATGGGAGCCATCGTCGCGCGCCGTCCGCTAGCGGCGGGCGTTCTTGACGAAGTCGTCGAGCCCGTGGTTCGGTGCGAGGTGCTGGCCTCCGTACCAACCGCCGCGCACGTGGCGACGGATCGCGCCGTCGCCGTCGTCGGTGGCGCGCGCCGCGCTGTGCCAGAGGTCGGAGTCGTGCAGGAGCACGTCGCCGCGCTCGCAGTAGAGGGCGATCTCGCCCGGCACGTGCTCGAAGCCGGGCGGCATCGCGTCGGTGCCGCCGAGGTGGGATCCGGGCACGATTCGCAGGAACCCGTTGCGAGGTGAGGTCGCGTCGATGTGGATGGTGAACGCGACCGACGGCCACACCGGGAGGTGGGGGCCCGACTGCCGGTCGGAATGCCAGCCGATGCGCGAGTACCCCGATCGCTCACCCGGGCGGGCATCCTGGTACACGACGCCGAAGCGGTCGTCTTCGAGCAGCCACGCCTGCGGGCCCAGGAGCCGCGCGGTCATGTCGACGATCGCCCGGTGGTAGGCGGCCGTCCGCGCGATCGCCGACACCTCGGTGACGTGGCACACGTAGTGGACGAACGGTTGGCCGTCGATCACCGCGTCGGGGTCGTCGAGGATGATGGTGCCGCACACGTCGGGGAGCTCGCCGGCGAGGAGGCGCTCCTGCTGACGCTCGAGCTCGATCTCGAGCTCACGGAGCTCTGCCTCGGTGTACAGGCCGCGCATCACCGCGAAGCCGTGCTCGGCGAAGAACGGCTCGAGGCCGCCGAACTCGGGGCCGGTGAACACGCCGATCTCGCGGGCGAGCGTGCTGCGCGCGGGTGCCGCTTCCATGATCAGGCGACGGGGGCGCGGGTCTGGGTGAAGACCTCGACGCGGCGGATGCGCCCGTCGTCGGTGAGCTCGAAGGTGAGGCACTCGGGCGTGCGGAGAGGTGTGCCGTCGACCTCGACCGTCTCCGCGAGCTCGGCGAACGCCAAGCCGTCACCGGCGTCGGTGATGCGCGAGACCTCGAGCACGTACCCGGCGAGGGTCGGCATCAGGTCGGACAGGAAGGCCACGTAGTCGGCCTTGCTCGAGTAGGTGTCGCCGTAGGGGCCCACGCGGGTGAACCCGTGGTCGGCGAGGCAGTCGGCGAAGGTCGACCAGTCGCCCTCGTCCAACGCCCGCAGGTACCGCTCGATCACGCCGTCGGCCATGCGCGGATCCTACGCACGGGTGGAGGGCCCGACCTCCCGTGCCGGCCGGTCTTGCGCGGTGATCCGGTCGTGATTACGGTGTGATTTCATGACCCACCGAGGGAGCGCCCTGATGCGGGCCTGGCAGGTGCAGGGCGCGGGCGAGCCCGTCGACGTCCTGCACGAGGTCGAGGTCGAGACGCCCGAGCCCGGTCCCGGTGAGGTGCGCATCCGGGTGACCGCCGCCGGCATCGGCCTGCCCGACGTCTTCATGTGCCGGAGCACCTACCCGCTCACGCCGCCGCTGCCGTTCACCTCCGGGCAGGAGGCGACGGGGGTCGTCACCGCGGTCGGGGCGGGGGTCACACTGCCGCTCGGTGCCCGCATCATGTGCGTGACCTCGTTCATCGGGGGGCACGGGTCGTTCGCCGAGGAGTGCCTGGCCGCCGCCGACGGTGCGTTCCCCGTTCCCGAGGGCCTCACCGACGCCCAGGCGGCCGGGTTCTGGATCCCGCACCTCACCGGCTGGGTCGGGCTGGTCGACCGCGGTGGCATCGCGTCCGACGACTGGCTCGCGGTGCTCGGCGCGTCGGGCGGCAGCGGGATCGCCGCGGTCCAGCTCGGGCACGCGCTCGGCGCGCACGTGATCGCGGTCGTGAGCGACGGCGAGCGCGCGCGAGTTCGCGCGGACGCTCGGCGCCGACGCCACGCTCAACCATCGCGACGGGCCACTCGCGCCGGCACTGCGCGAGCTGACCGACGGCCGCGGCGTCGACCTGCTCTACGACCCGGTCGGGGGCGCGCTCGCCGAAGATGCCGCCGGCGCGCTGGCCCGCTACGGACGACTGCTCGCGGTCGGGTTCGCCAGCGGTCGGTGGCCGGAGATCCCGGCCCACAACCTGGTCGTCACCAACACGTCCCTCGTCGGCGTGTTCGCGGGCGGGTACTCGCGTGCGGAGCTCGACGCCATCCACGCCAACCTCGCGGGCCTCGTCGCCGACGGCCGGCTCCGCAACGCGGTGACGGCGGAGGTGCCCTTCTCGGAGCTGCCCGCTGCGCTCCAGCGCATGGCCGATCGTGGTGTGGTCGGCAAGCTCGTGATGGTGCCGTGACCATCCCGACGCTCGACGCGACCGGCAAGGTCGTGATCGTCACCGGCGGGAGCAAGGGCCTCGGCCGCGAGATGGCCCTCGGGTTCGCGGAGGCGGGAGCCGACGTCGTCGTCGCCAGCCGCAAGCTCGCGCCGTGCGAGGCCGTCGCCGACGAAGTACGGGCGCTCGGTCGCCGCGCGCTGCCGCTGAGCTGCCACGTGGGCGACTGGGAGCACTGCGGCGCGTTGATCGAGGCGACGGTGGCCGAGTTCGGCCGCATCGACGTCCTCGTGAACAACGCCGGCATCGCGCCCGTACCCCCCTCGTTGCTGGACGTCACCGCCGACCTGTTCGACAAGACGATCGCGGTGAACCTGAAGGGTCCGCTGCGCCTGACCGCGCTCGCGGCCGAGCACATGCCGTCGGGTGGATCGGTGATCAACGTCAGCTCGAAGGCGTCGCTGCACCCGTCGTCGTTCACCGTCGTGTACGCAGCCGCGAAGGCGGGCCTGAACGCGCTCACCAAGGCGTCGGCGGAGGAATACGGCCCGCGCGGCATCCGCGTCAACGCGATCGTCTGCGGCACGTTCCACACCGACAGCCTGCACGCATCGTTGCCGACGGAAGCGCTGCAGACGCAGATGGCCGCGGGCGTCGCGCTCGGCCGCATCGCCGACGCGCGCGAGATCGTGGGGACGGCCCTCTACCTCGCCAGCGACGCGGCGTCGTACCTGACCGGCGAGCTGATCCTGCTCGACGGCGGCTGAGCACACGGAGCACCACGGATGACCGACATCAACGACACGAACGACACGAACGACACCGGCGTGATGGGGCCCGGACGCGTGGCGGTGGTCACCGGCGCCGCCAGCGGCATCGGCCGCGCCCTGGCCGAGGCGATCGCGGCCCGGGGCTCGGCGGTCGTCGTCGCCGACCTCGACGCCGCCGAAGCCGAAGTGGTCGCGGCCGGCATCCGCGAGACCGGCGCCGATGCGCTCGCGGTCGCGGTCGACGTGTCGGACGCGGCCGCGGTCGAGCAGCTGGCGGCGACCACGCTCGAACGGTTCGGCCGGGTCGACGTGCTGTGCAACAACGCGGGTGTGTCCACCTTCAACCTGTTCCGCGACCAGACGCTCGACGACTGGACGTGGGTGGTCGGCGTCAACCTCTGGGGCGTGGTGCACGGTGTGCAGACCTTCGTGCCGATCATGCGCGACCAGGGCACCCCTGCCCACATCGTCAACACCGCGTCGATCGCCGGGCTGGTCAGCGGCGTCGCCTTCATCGGCCCGTACTGCGCGACGAAGGTGGCGGTGGTGTCGATCTCCGAGACCCTTGCCCAGGAGCTGGCGATCGAGGAGTCGTCGATCGGCGTGAGCGTGCTGTGCCCGAGCTCGGTCGACACCAAGGTGATGGAGTCGGAGCGCGGGCGCCCGGCCTCGCTGGGCGTCGAGCAGCGCACCGAGATGGCGGAGTCGGTGCGTCTCATGATCCGTGACGGCTTCACCGGACCGACCGGTCTGACTCCCGCCCGGGTCGCCACCCGCGTCCTGGAGGCCATCGACGGCGGCGAGTTCTGGATCCTCACCCACAACGACCTCGCCGCCACGGTGGACACCCGCTTCGGCGGGATCCTGGCCGGCTTCCCCGAGGGATGGCGATAGCGGTGGCGTGGGACTTCGAGACCGATCCCGAGTTCGAAGCCCAGCTGGAGTGGATGCGCGCGTTCATCGACTCCGAGCTGATCCCGCTCGAGCCGGTCATGCGCGAGCTGCCGGCCGACGAGTGGGCGACGGTGAAAGCGCACCTGCAGCAGCAGGTGAAGGACCGCGGGTTGTGGGGGGCGTTCCTCGATCCCAAGCTCGGCGGCCCGGGATTCGGCCAGCTGAAGCTGGCGTTGATGTCGGAGATCATCGGCCGCTGCATGATGTCGATGACCATCTTCGGCGTGCAGGCACCCGACAGCGGCAACATGGAGCTGCTCGCACACGGCGCGACCGACGAGCAGAAGGAACGCTGGCTCTGGCCGAACCTGCGCGGTGAGATCTCGAGCGCGTTCGCGCTCACCGAACCGTTCCTCGCCGGCTCCGACCCGACCGTCATCGGGACCACCGCGACCAGAGACGGTGACGAGTGGGTGATCGAGGGCCACAAGTGGTTCATCACCAACGCGTCGGTCGCCGACATCGTGCTCGTGCTCGCGGAGACCAACCCGGAGGGCCGGCCGCACAAGCACGCGTCGATCCTGATCGTCCCGGCCGGCACCCCGGGGATGGAGATCGTCCGCGACATCGGCACGATGGCCCACCCGGTGGTGGAGTACGGCCGCCCGGGGAACCACGCCGAGCTGCGGTTCCGCGACTGCCGCGTGCCGGCCGACCACATGATCGGCGCGCCCGGAGACGGGTTCGTGCTGGCGCAGCAGCGCCTCGGCGGCGGCCGCATCCACCACGCGATGCGATGGTTGGGCCAGGCCCAGCGGTCGCTCGACATCCTCTGCGAACGGGCGGTGTCGCGGACCTCGCACGGCAAGTTGCTCGCGCAGCACCAGATGGTGCAGGACTACGTCGCGCTGTCGCACACCGAGATCCAGGCGGCGCGGCTGCTGACGTTCCAGACCGCGTGGAAGATGGACAAGTACGGCGCCAGCGCCGTGCGCGCCGAGCTCGGCATGGTGAAGGCGCACGTGTCGAAGGTCGTCCTCGCCGTCCTCGACCGCACCATCCAGGTGTGCGGCGCCCTCGGGTACTCGAGCGATCTCCCGGTGGAGGAGTGGTACCGGGGCACGCGGTTCGGGCCGATCGGCGACGGTCCCGACGAGCTGCACAAGTCCGTGCTCGCCCGCACCGTCCTCAAGGGTTACACGCCGGTGGAGGGTTGGCCGACCGAGCACATCCCCAGCCGACGGCCCGCCGCGGCGGCGAAGTGGGCGGAGCTCCGGCTGGCGGCGGGACTGCGGTGAGCACACGATGACCGCGCGACGGGCGGTCTTCTTCGACTTCGCCGACACGCTGTTCAGCAGCCGGTCGCTGCGCGACGCACACCTGCGCCAGCTGCGCTTCGTCGGTGACGCGGTCGGCGTGGACGCGTCCGACGACGAGCTGCGTGCGAGCTACCGGCACGGTGTCGGCGTGGCGTACCAGGCGCTGGCGTCGCAGCCGTTCTATCTCCACCGCGACCTCTTCGGCGAGTCGTTCGTCGTGATGGCGCAGGCCCTCGGGGGCGCGCTCGACGACGACCAGGTGCGGGAGGTGGTCGACCGGCAGTACGCGGCCACGATCACCGCCGCCGAGCTGCGCCCCGACTGCCTCGACTCTCTCGGTCGTCTGCGCGATCTCGGACTGCACGTCCAGATCGTGTCGAACATCGACGAGGAGCAGCTCGATGGCCTGGTGCGGAAGCTGGGGTTGGCGGCGGCGGTCGATGCCGCCACGAGCTCGGAGGCGGCCCGGTCGTGCAAGCCCGACCCGGGCATCTACGAGTTCGCCCTCCGACGGGCGGGCTGCGCGCCGGCCGAGGTGCTCTTCGTGGGCGACACGCCCGCGCACGACATCGCCGGACCGCAGTCCGTGGGCATGGCGACGGCGCTGCTGGTCACCGACGGCCGGTCGACACCGACCGACTGCGCGCCGGACCACGTGATCGAGCAGCTCGCACAGGTCGTCGAGATCGTCGAGCCGGAGCTCGTGCGGTGAGCGAGCCGGTCGCCGCGCTGCGCGACTTCCTCGACGGCCGGCTCGGAGATTCGCGCCCGATCGAGGTCGAGGCGATGGTCGGTGGCGGGTCCTGCGAGATCTTCGCCGTGCAGCGGGGGAGCGAGCGCTGGGTCCTGCGCCGGGCCCCGAGCCACGCCAGCTCGGCGACCGCGCACGACGTGCTGCGGGAGTTCCGCATCCTCGACGCGATCAAGGACGAGGCAGTGGCGATCGCCCGGCCGGTCCTGGCGTGTGACGACCCCGGCGTCTTCGGTGCGCCGTTCTACGTGATGGCCCGCATCGACGGCGTTCCCGTGCGCTCGGGGATCCCGCAGGCGTGGACGGCGACCCCGGAACTGCAACCGCAGGCGCTCGACCAGCTCGTCGACGCCCTCGTCGCGATCCACGCGGTCGACTGGGAACGCTGCGGTCTCGGCGAGCTGGCGCACCGCGGTCCGTACCTCGAACGGCAGACCGGTCGCTGGCTGTCGCAGCTCGAGTCCTACGGCGGACGTCCGCTGCCCGCGGCCACGCGCGTCGGGGAGTGGCTCGCCGACACCCGCCCGGACGACCAGCCCGCCGCGCTCGCACACGGCGACTACAAGCTCGACAACGTGCTGTTCGCCGAGAGTGCGCCGCCCGACCTGCTGGCGGTCGTGGACTGGGAGATGGCGGCGATCGGCGACCCGCTCATCGACCTGGCCTGGGCGCTGATCTTCCACCCGGGCCCGGAGGGGACGATGCCCCTCGGGGTCGCGGCGGATCCCGCGTTCGACCGCACGCGGATGCCGACGCGCGCGTCGTTGATCGCGCGGTACGCGGAGCGGTCCGGGCGCGACGTCTCCGCCATCGACTGGTACCACGTGTTCGCCCGTTGGAAGCTCGCCATCGTCCTGGAGGGCAGCTACGCGAAGTTCCTGCGGGGCGAGTCGAAGAAGGCCGTGCACGAGTACTTCGGCCGGCAGGCCGACGTGCTGCTCGAGAGCGCCACGAGCATCGTCGAGGCGCGGTGATGGCCAAGCCCAACGACCTGGAGCTCGACGCCGACGAGATCGTCGAGGCCGCCATCGTGATCCTGCGTGAGCGAGGTCTCGACGCGGTGAGCATGCGCAACGTCGCCGACCGGCTCGGCGTGTCGCCGATGCCCCTCTACACGCGGGTGGGGAACAAGGCGGCCCTGATCGACGCGGTCGCCGATCAGCTCCTCGCAGACCTCGCGCCGGCCGCCGGCACCGGCGAGCCGTGGCCGGGGTACGCGGAGCGCTGGTGCCGGGAGCTGCGGAGCCGGCTCAAGCTGGCCTCCGACAGCAGGCTGTACCTCGGCGCCGGGCGCGAGGCCTACGTGGAGGCGTCACGGCCGTTGATCGCGGCCATGCGGGCCGACGGCCTGTCGGGAGACGCCGCGGTGCAGGCCTGCCGCCTGCTCATGTGGGCGACCGTCGGCTTCGTGGCCATGGAGCAGGGATCGAGCCTGCACGCGCCGGGCGCCCGTCGCGGTCGCCTGTCCGGGAGCAACCCCGCCGGGGTGACGCCGGAGGAGGCCGACGAGCTGTTCGAGCTCCAGATGGGGCTCATCACCGCCGGCGTCGCGCGGATGCACGACGACGGATCACGGAACGACTGAAACCGCCGAAGCCAGGGGGGAACGGCATGAGGAACGTTCGATGGGTGGCACTGGGCGCGGCGATCGCGCTGGTGTCGATCGGCACGAGCGCGGTGGCCGGCGCGCAATCGGCCGACAAGGAGAAGCCGACGGCGACCGAGGTCGGCATCACCGCGACGGAGATCCGCGTCGCGCTGATTGCCGACGTCGACAACTCGTTCGCGCCCGGATTGTTCAAGGCGTCGGTCGACGGCATGAAGGGCGTGGCGAAGTACATCAACGCGACCGGTGGTCTCGCCGGTCGCAAGCTGGTCGTCGACTTCTACGACTCGCACGTCAACCCGGGCCAGACCCGGGACGCGGAGATCCAGGCGTGCCAGAACGACGTGGCGATGGTCGGGACGTCGGCGGCGCTGTTGAACACGATCGCGGAGATGCGCGACTGTCCGGACTCGACCGGTGCGGTCACCGGACTCCCGGACATCCCCTTCTACACCGGTTCGATCGATCACCAGTGCTCGTCGGAGTCGTTCCCGATCGCGCCGTCGGCGTTGATCTGCTCGACCAAGGACGAGCATCCGCAGACCTACCAGGCGAACGTGGGCCGGGGACGCTGGTACGAGAAGAAGTACGGCAACGACCTCCACGGGATCTATGTCTTCGGCAACGACTCCCAGGCGGCGCGCGACGCGACGTTCGCCTCGGTGGCCGCACTCCGCGACATCGGGATCGCGTCGGACGGCGACTTCGACCGCTCGGCCCGCGCCACCCAGAGCGAGTACACCGAGATCGTGCAGGCCATGAAGAACGACGCCTCGAACTACGGGCAGTGCACCTCGTCGTTCCCGTGCACGGTGCTGCTCCGCAAGGAAGCGGCGCTCCAGGGTCTGACCGGGGTGAAGGTCTGGGACTGCGGCAGCGCGTGCTACGACCCGCAGTTCCTGGCGTCGGGCGGCCAGGACGTGGAGGGGCAGTACGTCGACACCACGTTCCTGCCCTTCCTCAGCAAGGCCGACCAGAAGGCCAACAAGATGGCGGCGAACTTCGTGAAGTACACCGGCGCGGCCAACGCGGCCAGCTTCGGCGCGTACACGTGGGCGGCCGGGATCGCGTTCCGCGACGCGGTGAACCAGATCGTCAAGACCGACGGGGTCAACGGGATCACGCGGAAGTCGATCCTCGCCGCGCTGGGGAAGATGCACAGCTTCGACGCCGAGGGCCTCATCGGTGAGATCGATCTCGCCGGGCGCTCTATCAGCGCGTGCGACGTGACCCTCCAGGTGAAGGACGGCGAGTTCGTCCGGGTCCACCCGACCAAGCCGGGCACCTACTCGTGCTCGCCGGACAACGTCGTGACCCGCAAGCTCGACCTCGTGACCGGGTAGCGAGCGGTATCGTCGGCGCATGACGTCCACCGACACCGCGCCGAGCGCGCCGGTCACCGTGCACGGCGTGCTCGACGACCCGGAGCAGGCGTGGCGCCTCTGCCAGGCGAACGGGCCGTACGCGCACGTGCTCATGCTCCGCGAGTTCGCGGCGTCGCTCGATGCGTACCGGGAGGCAGCCCGCCGCGGCTCCCCCGAGGCGGTGGGCGTGCTCGTCGACGACGAGCTCATGACCATGCCGATCTACCGGGGCGACTGGGTGTCGTCGCGGGAGGTGCACATCGACGGCGTCGACGAGGTCCTGCACAACGAGCGCCTGATCGAGGCGGCCCGCACCGTGTTCGACGTCGAGGTCGTGCGCCCGCTCATCGTGTTCTCCAACCTCACCGCACCGATGCCGCAGAACCGCAAGCACACCGACGTCCCCACGTTCCGGGGTGTCGAACGGTCGCAGTATCCGGCGTGGGTGGTCAGCGCGATGGCCGCGTCGGGGCTGTTCGAACGGTGGCGGGTGAAGGTCGCGACCGCGGTCGCCTGGTACTACGACGGTCCCAACGGCGGCTTCAGCTACTGGCCCGACGGCGGCGACGCGCCCGAAGTCACCATCGAACCGCCGTCGAACACCGCGGTGGTCGGCGACAACGACTTCATGTACCACCGGGTGGAAGCCGTGGGCGACGGTCGCTTCGCGATGGTGCCGATCGACTCGTTGCTCTCGTACGACGCCCGCGGCGAACGGTGGCGCATCACCAAAGGTGACCGCGCCTTCGGCGAGTTCGGTCGCGACGACATCCGCATCAGCATCTCGTGGAAGGCCGAGTGCTTCCGTGACGCCGACGAGGCGCGCACGTTCGACGAGCACCTCGACGACATCAGCTTCGCCCAGGTGCTCGAGCTCTGGCGCGATGACTGCGAGTCCCGGGGGATCCTGCTGCCCGCGACGCCCGACCCGCTGGGCGATCCCGCCTTCGCCGCCGCCATCGCCGACGCCTACGCCGGCCCCCTCAGCACCGCCTGACCCCATGTTCTCAACCGGCGTCACCCAGGAGGGGTATGACCCCATCTGGTGACGCCGGTTCGTTCAGTCGAAGACGTGCTTCGGGGTGGTGAGGGGCAGCTCGAGGGAGCTGGTGAGGCCGGCGGGGGCGTCGCACACGTAGGGGATCGCGTTCACGAGCCGCATCGTGGTCGCGACCATCCCGTCGTCGCTGGCGGTCTCCGGCTGTCCGACGGTGAGCTCGCACGTGAGGTCCGGGTTGCCCTCCACCATGATCCGGTACGTGCCGTCGCGTGACGCGGTCGGCCACTCGGGGGCGAGGTCACCGGCCATGCGGTTGATGTGCTCGATCACGATCGCGTCCCGGCCGTCGACCACGCCGATGGTCTCGAAGCGCACCGCGCCCACGGTGCCGGCCTCGATGGTGCCGGCCGCGACCTCGAGCGTGCGCGGGGTGACGACCTTCTCGTAGGTCTCGCGGATCTCGTCGAGCTCGACGCCCAACCGGTCGGCGATCATGCGCACCGGCGGCCCCCACGAGCCCGACTGCACCCCGGGCATCGACATGATCGCCTGGTACTCCATCGGCTTGCCGAAACCGAAGACGTCGAACATCACGAACGTGACCGGGTAGCCGTCGTACCGGAAGATCTCCTGGATGCGGACCGATCGCACGGTGTCGCTCATGGTCATGAGCGTGAGGGGAAGCTGGTCGCCGGCGAAGCCCGGCTCGATCCCCGACGCGTAGAGCGTCGCGTTCCCCTTGGTCGCCGCCGCTTCGAGCTGCGCACGCCACTCCGGCTGGTACCCGGCCGGGTGCACCAAGCCCGGGGTGGACACCGTGACCACGTTGACGCCCGCCTCGAGCATCCGCGCCATCTCGGGGACGGCGGCGGCATCCATCGCTTCGCCCGACGCCGAATAGCACACGCAGTCGGGCGCGAGCGCGAGGAGCGCGTCGGCGTCGGTCGTCGCCGCCACGCCGATCGGGTCCATGCCCGCCAGCGTCCCGGCGTCGACGCCGTCCTTCTCCGCGCTGTGCACCCACACCCCGACGAGATCGAGGTCCGGCCGGCGGGCGATCGCCCGGATCGCCAACCGACCGACGCCCCCCGTCGACCACCCCACCACGCGGTATCCCATCGTTTCCCCCTCAGCTCCGGGGCTCGGGCGGGAGCCCGAGACCCACGTTCGCGATCGTCGTGCGTTGGATCTCGTTGGCCCCGACGCTCAGCGTCGGGTGGAGCCGTTCCACCAGCTCGTAGGCGAACCACTCCGGGAGCGGGCCGCCGAACCAGCCCGGTGCGCCGAACACGTCGGCGCCCAGCGCACGCCCGCCGACGCGCGCGATCCGCTGCAGCAGCTCGGTCGCCTGCACCTTGCTCATCGCGCCCTCGACCACGGGCGGCGCGCCCGCGTCCTGCACCGCGAGCACGCGCTCCATCTGGCGCATCGCGCCGAACCAGTGCGTCACCAGGCCGGCCAGCTGGTCGCGTAGCACGCCGTCGGTCGTACCCGCGCAGTGCGCGAGCAACGCCTCGAGGTTGCGGGTCGCCCATCCCATCCACGCGCTCCCGGAGCGCTCGCCCAGCAGCGCGCCGGTGAGCTGCTTCCAGCCCTGGTCGACGTGTCCGAGCACCGCGCCGTGATCGACGGTCACCCCCGCGAACGAGATGGTCGAGAGGGTCCACCGGTTGGCCGTCGGATGGCGCGTCACCTCGATCCCCGGGGTCGTCATCGGGAGGAGGAACATCGACAACCCGGGGCGCCCGACCGACTCCGGGTCGGTGCGGGCGATCGTGCAGCACCAGTCGGCCTTGTGCGCACCGGTCACGAGCACCTTCACGCCGTCGAGCACGAAGCCGGCTCCGGTCGGCGTCGCGGTGGTCGCGATGTTCGACAGGTCGCTGCCCGCGCCGGCCTCGGTGTAGGCGATGCACGCGTTCACGTCCCCCGCGCACGCGGCAGGGACGAGCTCGGCCCGCTGCGCGTCGCTCCCGAAGGCGACGACGGTCGGAGCGACCAGCGCCGCGGCGGTGTCGATGAGCGGCGCGTCGTGGTACGCGGCCTCGAAGGCCACGACCGCCTGCCAGCTCGGCGGCCGACCACCCCCGCCACAGTCCGCGGGGAGGCTGACGCCCAGGATCCCGGCGCGCCCGGCGGCGCGCACCACCTCCCGCTCGAACGCCTCGTCCCATCCGGTGAGATCGGTCCGGTCCTCGTGGCCCGACGCGCGCGCGGGCGCCATGGCGTCGGTGACGATCCCGCGCACCTCGTCCCGGAACGCGGCGAGGTCGGGCGCGAGGCGCAGGCCGGGGAGTGCGCGCACCACCCCCGCTCCTCAGCGCGAGCGGGGCAGGCGGAGCCCGCGTTGGGCGACGAGGTTGCGCTGGATCTCGCTGGTGCCGCCGTAGATGGTGGTGACGGGGGCGAAGCGGTAGCAGTACTCGTAGAACGCGCCGAGGTCGCCGAGGTCGGGCGACCGCACGAGGCCGGCGGGCCCGTTGGCGTCGAGCAACCGACCGACGGCGCGGGTGAACGCCTCGGTGCCGAACAGCTTGGTCGCGGCGCCCTCGATCCCCGGCAACCCGCCCGTCGCCGCCACCCACGCCGCCCGCGCCGCCAGGAGGTCGGTGACCTCGCAGTCGATGGCGAGCCGGGCGAGGTCGCGCCGGAAGTCACGATCGTCGAGCAGGACCGAACCGTCGTCACGCGTCGCGGTGCGCGCATGCTCCTCGGCGACCGTCAGCAGGCGCTCGGCGTCGCGCGCCCCGCCGGCAACGCCGCGCTCGAACGAGAGCGCGACCAGCATGACCTGCCACCCACCGTTCACCTCACCGATGCGCCACTCGTCGTCGACGTGGACGCCGTCGTAGAACGTGGTGTTGGTGCGCTTGCCGGTGAGCGTGCGGATGGGCTGGAGCTCGAAGCCCGGTGCGGACGTCGGGACGAGGAAGAAGGTCAGCCCCTGGTGCTTGGCGACGTCGGGATCGGTGCGGGTGAGGAGGAAGATCCACTCCGACTCCTCGGCCAGGCTGGTGAAGATCTTCTGACCGTCGATGCGCCAGCCGTCACCGTCGCGCACGGCGCGGGTGCGCGCCGCGGCGACGTCGCTCCCGGAGTCGGGCTCGGAGTACCCGAGCGCGATCAGCGACTCGCCGGCCAGGAGCTTCGGGAGCACCACCCGGCGCTGCATGTCGTTGCCGGCGTGGGCGATGACCGAGGCGACCATCGTGCAGATGCTGAGGCCGTCGTAGGGCGCGCCCGCGAGCTCGAGCTCGCGGAACAGCACCGCCAGCTCCTCGGGACCTCGGCCGCCGCCGCCCAGCGCCTCGGGGAGGGCCTGTTCGATCCATCCCTTGGCGGCCATCGCCCGGTGCAGGCCCCAGTCGTGCATGGTGCCGGTGTCGTGCGTCCGCTGGCGGACCTCGTCGGTGAAGACGCTGGCGACGAGCGCGCGCACCTCTTCGCCGAACTGCACGGCCGCGGGCGACGGGGTGAAGTCCACGTCAGGCGACCGCGCCCGCGACCCTGCCGTACCGGAGATCGGCCAGGCGTGCGTACTCGCGACCGGGTTCGTCCAGCACGTTCGCCCAGCCCTTCGCCCGCCGGTAGAAGAGCTGGATGTCGTACTCCTCCATGAACCCGTAGCCGCCGTGGTAGTGCAGCGCCCGCTCGCTGGCGTGCTGCGCGCGCTCGGCGCTGAACAGGAACGCCATGGCGGCGAGGGACGCGGCGTCGTCGCGCTCGGAGTCGAACGCCCACGCGGCCTTGCGCGCGAGCAGTTGCGCGCCATCGAGCGCGACGGCGATGTCGGCGAGACCGTGCTGCAACGTCTGGAACGAACCGATCGGCACCCCGAACTGCTCGCGCTCGCTCACGTAGGCGACTGCGATCGTCAGCGCGCCCAGCCCCAGCCCGGTGAGCGCGGCGGCGGTGAGAGCTCGCCATTCGTCGACTGCACGCGCGTGGAGCGCGCGCGCTTCCGCACCCGAGGCGAGCACGGTGCGCAGGTCGACCGCGCCCGCGTCGACCGGCCGGTCGGCGAGGGGCGCCGACGCCAAGTTGGGGACGAGCTCGCCGGGGGGCGACGTGACCACCACGAGGTCGTCGCCGTCGAGGGCGACGACCGTCTCGGCGACCGCGCCGGCCGGGACGAGCGCGGCCAGGTGGTCGCGGGCGGGCCGCAGCGCGAGCGTCGCGATCCGGGCGCCGTCGACGACGTCGACCGGGAGCGCGCCGGCGCGGGCGAGGAGCCGGGCGCTGACCGCGTGCTCGACGAGGGGCGCGGGGGCGAGCCGGCGGCCGAGCGCTTCGACCGCGAGCGAGAGATCGAGCAGCTCCGCACCCGCCCCACCGGCATCCTCGCCGACGGCCATCCCCGGCGCCCCGACGGCGACGAGCTGCTCCCACAGCGTGGGGGCGAAGCCGAGCGGTTCGTGCTCCCGCAACTGCTCGACCGGGCAGGTGCGGTCGGCCAGGGCGCCGAAGACGTCGATGATCGATCGCTGCTCGTCGGTCGGGTCGAGATCCATAGAGTCGTATACAACATACGGGTTCGGAGACCGACCGGGCCGGGGGCGGACGGGCGCGGGCCCGCCTGTGCGAACATGTGTTCGTGTCTCCTGAGTCCGCCGAGCCTCCCGTCGCCACGATCCTGCACGCCGACCTCGACGCGTTCTTCGCGTCGGTCGAGCAGCGCGACGACCCGCGCCTCCGGGGCCGGCCGGTCATCGTCGGTGGCGGCGTCGTCATGGCCGCGAGCTACGAGGCCCGGGCGTTCGGGGTGCGGGGCGCGATGGGCGGGCGGCAGGCCCGGCAGCTCTGCCCGCAGGCGATCGTCGTCGAGCCGCGCATGTCGGCGTACACGGAGGCGAGCCGGGCGGTGTTCGAGGTCTTCCGGGCGACGACCCCTGTCGTCGAGGGGATCTCGATCGACGAGGCCTTCCTCGACGTCGGCGGGCTGCGCCGGGTCTCCGGTCCCGCCGCCGACATCGCCGCGCAGCTCCGGCACGACGTGCTCGAGCAGGTCGGCCTGTGCATCACGGTCGGTGGTGCCCGGACCAAGTTCCTCGCCAAGGTGGCGTCGCGCGTCGCCAAGCCCGACGGGCTGCTGATCGTCCCGCCCGCGCGCGAGCTCGAGTTCCTGCACGCGTTGACCGTCGACGTCCTCTGGGGCGTCGGGCCCAAGACCGCGCAGAAGCTCCGGGAGCGCGGCATCACCACCGTGGCCGAGGTGGCCGCGCTGGGCGAGGACACGCTGGTCGGCATGCTCGGTCCCGCGTCCGGTCACCATCTCCACGCCCTCGCCCACAACCGCGACCCGCGCTCGGTGCAACCCGGCCGCCGCCGGCGGTCGATGGGCGCGCAGCGGGCACTGGGTCGGGGTCGACGTCCCGAGATCGAGATCGCGGCGATGCTCGACGAGCTCGTCGACGGCGTGGCCCGCCGGCTCCGGTCGGCACGCGTCGTCGGCCACACGGTCGTGCTCCGGCTGCGCTTCGACGACTTCACCCGGGCCACACGCTCGTCGACGCTCGTGCTCCCCACGGCCGAGACCCAACCCCTCCGACACGCGCTGCACCACCTCCTCGCCGACGCGCGGCCGACGATCGACGAGCGCGGCCTCACGCTGGTCGGGATGGCCGTCGCCAACCTCACCGATGCCGACGCGGTCCAGCTCGGTCTCCCGTTCGACGGCGGAACCGGTGTGGCGATCGACCATGCGCTCGACGCGGTGCGCGACCGCTTCGGCGGCAGCGCCATCGGGCGTGCCGCGCTCCTCGGCCGAGCGCGGGGGTGGTCGATGCCGGTGCTCCCCTACGGCGATCTACTGGGAACTACTCCTAGGCTCGGCCGGATGACCGACAAGACGTTCTTCTCCGACGACGAGTGGCAGACCCTCGCCCAGGCGCCGCTGTTCGTGACCCTGGCCGTGGTCGCGGTGGCCGAGCACGGTCCCATCTCGGTGATCAAGGAGGCCGCCGCCAGCGCCAAGCTCCTGGCGCAGCCGGGCGACCGGGGTCCCGCCACCGAGCTGATCGCGGCGATCGCGCACGACGCGCAGAGCCACGACGCCCGCCACGACGCCAAGGACCACCTGGGCAAGGATCCCGCGCAGGTCGTCGACGGGGCCGTCGACGGGCTCGGGGACGTGGCCGCCGTCCTCGCCAAGCTTCCCCTCGAAGAAGCGATCGAGGTGCGCAGCTGGCTCCTCGACCTCGCGCACGCGGTCGCGGAAGCGGCGAAGGGCACGAACCCGAAGGAAGAGACGACGATCGAGCGGATCCGCGTCGCGCTCGGCGGTCCCGCGCCGGCCGGCTGAGTCGCTACTCGTCGTCCCAGCCCGCGTGCCGGTCGTCGCGCGTCGGCTGGCGCCCGGTGCGCATCGGCGACAGGGGCGCGTCGACCAGCAGGAACCGGTGCCAGTCGGTGGCGAGGTCGTAGGTGTGCCGACGCCACGCGCCGAGCTTGGCGTCGGTGCGCTCGGCGGTCTCACCCTCGCCCCACTGCGCCCAGCTGGGGATCGCCCAGAGCAGGAAGCACTCGGATTCGTTGACCATCGCGGTCTCCCACGCGCCGACGAGCTGCCAGCCGAACGGCTCGTAGGCGGCGATAGCCTCCTGCGCGACCGCCTCGAGGAAGTCGCGCGAGCTGCCCTGCGGTACGTGCACCTGCTCGTGCGCGTAGGTCTCGCCCGACGTCCCCGCTGCGCACACCTGCTCGATGGTCGGCATCCACGGCGCGGGGATCAGCACGCGGTCGTCGCCGTGGCGCCGGTAGTTCGCGGCTTCGGCCCACCACTTCGCCAGCTTCGGGTCCTGCAGGCTCGGGTGGTTGAACTCGTGCTCGAACGACTCGCTCAGTCCCGGGAACCCGTCCTCCTCCCAGATGTTCACGACCTCGGGCCACCCGCGGGTCGTGCCGACGACACCCCAGACGCCGTAACAGAGCTGGTGCCGCTCGTCCTCCGCGATCGGGCTCCAGTTCGCGGTCATGTGGTGCATGTAGTTGGCGCGGTTGTGGCCGATGATGTCGATGAACTCGTGGATGTAGACCTTCTCGTTCGGGCTGTCGTTCACGCTCTCGTCCATCGTTGCGTCCCCGTCTCCCGGTAGCATCGGCCAGTGACCAGCGACGACGAACGTATCGCGCTCTTTCTCGACTACGAGAACCTCGCCATCGGTGCGCGCGATGCGCTCGGGGGTGCCTTCGACTTCCGGCCCATCGCCGACGCGCTCGCCGAGCGGGGCCGGGTCGTCGTCCGCCGGGCCTACGCCGACTGGTCGTACTTCGAGGAAGACCGCCGGATGCTCACCCGCAACCAGGTCGAGCTGATCGAGATGCCGCAGCGCATGGGCATGGTCCGCAAGAACGCGGCCGACATCAAGATGGCGGTCGACGCGGTCGAGCTCTCGTTCGAACGTGACTACATCACGACGTTCGTGCTCGGCACCGGCGACAGCGACTTCACGCCGCTGGTCCACAAGTTGCGCGAGCTGAACCGGCGCGTGATCGGCATCGGGGTCGAGGCGTCGACCTCGGCGTTGCTCCCCGCCGCGTGCGACGAGTTCCTCTTCTACGAGCGGCTCGAAGGCATCGAACCCGGTCACCGCCCGGCCAAGCGGACCACTCGCCGGACGCCGGCCGCCAAGCAGCCGGCGAAGGAGCCGGAGGTCGAGCCGGATCCGGTGGTGACCACCGAGGACACCGACATCGACGCGCTGGTCACGCGCACGCTCGCCGGGCTCGAGCGCAGCAGCAGCGGTCCGGTGCTCGCGTCGATGCTCAAGCGCGCCATCCTGCGCAAGGACCCGACGTTCAGCGAGGCCGACCACGGCTTCCGCACCTTCGGTGAGCTCCTGCGCAACCTGGCCGACCGCAAGGTGGTCGAGGTGCAGCAGGGGAGCGCGCCCGGTGATCCCGAGGTGACCCTCGCGACCGTCGGCGGCGACGAGGATGCGGCCTTCGCGCTCCTGCGGGCGACGGTCGAGCAGCTGGCGAAGAAGGCGCCGCCCCACCTCTCGGGCCTCAAGACGCAGGTCCGCAAGCAGCAGCCCGACTTCAGCGAGAAGCGCTTCGGCTACGGCGGGTTCCTGCAGTTCGTCAAGGCGGCCCAGAACCGCGGCTTCGTCGAGATGGAGCGCGACCCCGACGCCGACGACTACACCATCCGACCGGGAGAGACCACCCCGGCCGGTTGATCGCGCCGTGTGACATGCTGCCCCGATGCGGATCGGGCTCTTCATCAGCGACGTCAGCGGCGCGCAGACCGACGTCGCCGAGCTGCTGGCCAACGCCCGTGCCGCCGAGGCCCTCGGGTTCACCACCGGGTGGGTGCCGCACATCCCCTGGAGCCTCGACGGGCTGACCGCCCTGGCCCTCGCGGGGCAGGTCACCAGCCGCATCGAGCTGGGGACCGCGGTGATGCCCACCTACCCGCGCCATCCGCTGGCGATGGCCCAGCAGGCGATGTCGACCCAGGCCGCCGCCGGCGGCCGGCTGGTGCTGGGCATCGGGCCCTCGCACCCCGTGGTCATCGAGGGTATGCACGGGCTCGCCTACGAGCGCCCGGCCCACCACACCCGGGAGTACGTCGAGGTGCTGCGCGCCGCGTTCGCCGGCACCGGGCACGTGGAGTACCACGGCGAGTGCTTCGACTTCTCGTCGATGCTCGTGGTCCCGGGTTCCACGCCCGCTCCGATCATGATCGCCGCCCTCGCGCCGCGCATGCTGCGGCTCGCCGGTGAGCTCACCGACGGCACCATCACCTACTGGGCGAACGAGCGGGCCGTCGGCGAGCACATCGTGCCCGGCATCGTCGCCGGTGCCGAGTCGGCCGACCGCCCCACGCCACGCGTCGTGGTGGGCCTGCCGGTCGCGGTGTGCGACGACGCCGACGAAGGTCGCGAGCGCGCCGCCAAGCTCTTCGAGGCGTACCTGAACATCCCCACGTACCAGCGGGTGCTCGCCCGCGGCGGCGACGGCACCACGCCCACCGACGTCGCGGTGATCGGCACCGAAGCCGAGGTCACCACCCGGCTCCGTGCCTACGCCGACGCCGGCGCCACCGACCTGTGCGCCACCGCGCTCGGTCTCGGACCCGATCGGGAGGCGTCACAACGCGCCACGATCGAGTTGCTGGCGTCGCTCGGTCCGGACTTCTGAGGAGAGGCATGACCAAGGCGGTACGACTCGAGTACGACGGACCGATCGCCGTCATCACCAACGACAACGTCGAGAAGCACAACGCGTTCGACGACGACATGGACCTGCAGCTGTTCGCTGCGCTCGGCGAGCTGAAGGAACGCCGCGACGTCCGCGCGGTGATCTGGCGCGGCGAGGGCAAGTCGTTCTCGTCGGGCCGTGACGTGTCCGCGATCGGCGGCGAGCAGGTGGAGCTCACCCACCACGAGCTCATGAGCCGTGGCCACCGGGGCATCCTGCAGCTGTTCGACATCGATGCACCGGTGATCGTCGCCATGCACGGCTGGTCGATCGGCGCCTCGTTCCAGCGCGCGCTCCTGTGCGACATCCGCATCGCGGCCGAGGGCGCGCGGTTCATGCTGCCCGAGGTGAACCACGGCGTGATCCCCGACACCGGGGGCGTGGGGCGGCTCTACCAGATCTGCGGGCACGGCGTCGCGTCCGACCTCGTGCTCACCGGCCGGCCGATGGGCGTCGACGAGGCCTTCGCGCACGGCATCGTCTCACGCGTCGTGGCCCCGGAGGTGCTCGACGACACCGCCCGGGAGATGGCGGAGAAGATCGCGGCGTCGCCTGCGGTCACCGTGAAGATGGCCCGCCGGGTGCTCGCGCCACCTGTCCGAGCCCGAGGTCCGCTCGTCGATGGCCGAGGAGCTGATCGCGCAGACGTTCATCACCAAGTCCGACGACATGGCGGAGTTCCGGGCCGCCCGGGCCGAAGGCCGCGACCCGAACTTCACCGGCAGCTGAAACGGAGGCCCGCATGACCACCGACCTCCCCGGCCTCCCCGGGCCGCCCGACCTCGGCACCGACCGCGTTGCCCGCGGGCACCTTCGACGGCACCTCGGTGTTCATCACCGGCGCCGGCACCGGCCTCGGGAAGGCGATCGCCATCGAGTTCGCGCGCCTCGGGGCGTCGATCGTCATCGCCAGCCGCAAGCCCGAGCACCTCGAGGCCGGGCACGAGGCGGTCGCCGCGCTGGGTGCACCCGTGACCACGGTCGGTTGCGACATCCGCGACCCCGAGCAGATCGCGGCCGCCTTCGACGCTGCCGAATCGGCGTACGGACTGCCCGGCGTGCTGGTCAACAACGCCGCCGCGAACTTCCCGGTGCCGGCGGAGGACATGTCGCCCGAACGCCTGGCGCACGGTGGTCGACATCACGCTCAACGGCACGTTCTTCTGTGCCCGCGAGTTCGCGCGTCGCCACCTCGAGGCCGACACGCCCGGCTCGATCGTGAACGTCGGCGCGTCGTACGCGTGGACCGGCGGTCCCGGCTTCGCCCACTCCGCGGCGGCGAAGGCCGGCGTGAAGAACATGGTCGAGACGCTGGCGGTGGAGTGGGCGCCGTACGGGATCCAGGTCAACGGCCTCGTGCCCGGCCTCTTCCCCCACGAGGACATGACCGCCGACATCAAGGGCAACCTCGACCGGACCCACGAGAAGGACCTCGCGCAGCCCGCCCTCCGGGTCGGGCAGGTGCGCGAGCTCGGTTGGGCGGCGACGTTCCTGGCGTCGCCCTACGCCCGTTTCATCTCCGGTCACACGCTTGTCGTCGACGGCGCGAACTGGCAGCGGCGCACGCTCACCAACCCACCCGTGGTCACCGTGCGCGAGCAGATGGGCAAGGGCGCGTTCGGGAGCTGATCCGTGCTCGTCGACACGCACGTGCACGTGATCGCGCCCGATCCGGCGCGCTACCCGCTGCGCCCGTCGGGGATCGGATCGGAGTGGTTCCGCGAGCATCCGGTGAGTGTCGAGGAGTACCTGGACACCGCAACCGAGTGCGGTGTCGACCGGGCCGTGCTCGTGCAGGCGCACGGCGCGTACGGCGCCGACAACACCTACGTCCTCGACGCGGTCGCCTGTGCACCCAGCCGGGTGGTCAGTGTCGTCATCGTCGATCCCGTGCACCCCGACCCACCGGCGATGCTGCGCGAGCTCGCCGAGGTGCCCGGGTGCACGGGCGTACGGCTGTTCGGGATCGGCCCGACCGCACCGGAGTGGTTCGACGGCGCGGTCGGCGACGCGCTCTGGGAGGTCGCGGAGGAGCTCGGCCTCCGCATCGTCGCCACGCTGCTCGCGCCGGAGCTTCCCCGGCTCCGTCACATGCTGGTGCGGTTCCCGGACGTTCCCGTGGTGCTCGACCACTGCGGGTTCCCCGACCTCTCCGGAGGCCCGTCGTACGCAGCCGACGCGCCGCTCGCCGCGCTGGTGGGCTTCCCGTCGCTGCACCTCAAGGTCACGTCGCACGTGCTCGAGGAGGCGGAGTCGCGGGCGCCGGGCGGCGCCGCGTCGTTCCTCGAGCGGGCGCACGACGACTTCGGCGCCGACCGCCTCGTGTGGGGGTCCGACTACCCGCAGACGCATGACCGCTCCTACGCGGCACTCGTCGCGCTCGGGCGCGCCGCCTCCGCGGGGCTCCCACCCGAAGATCAAGAGAGGTTCCTCGGCGCCAATGCGCTCCGGCTCTGGCCCGAGCTCACGGGCTGACCGGCGACTCCGGCGCGTCGGCGAAGGTCTCGATCATCCGCCGGTAGCTCTCGCGGATCGATGCCGGGCGACGGAGCACGCCGGCGTGCTCCAGGGTGAGGAAGCCGTGGATCCCCGCCCACACCGCCCGGTGCGCGTGCACCTCGTCGGTGCCGGTGAGCCCGAACGACTCGAGCACGCGTGTCAGGGCCTCCGCGGCTCGGAGGTTGGCGGCGTCGAGCTCGGCGTCGTCGCCCGGGTCGCGGATGGTCGCCGCGTACAACCCGGGATGCTCGTCGGCGAAGCGCCAGTACGCACCGGCGATCGCCTCCAGCGCGTCGCGGCCCGACCGCCCGATGACCGACGACCGCAGCTCGTCGCCGAGCTGCTCGACCGAATGGAGCGCGAGGTCGCGCAGGAGGCCGTCGAGGCCGTCGACGTGCGCGTAGAGCGACTGGCTGCGGATGCCGAGGCGGGCCGCCAGCGCCGCCAGGGTCAACGCGCCCACGCCCTCCTCGTCGACGAGCGAGGCGGCGGCGCCGATCACCGCGTCGTGGTCGAGGCCCACCTGGGTCGCCAAGGCTCACTCCGGATTTGCAGTCTGATGGTCACAGAAATATACCTGGGGCCATCAGTCGGCCTGCGCTCACCGAATCGACGAACCGTGGCTTCGTCATCGTCTTCGTCGGCTTGCAGATCGGGATGATGGTGTCGGGCATCGACGGCACGATCGTCGCCACCGCCCTGCCGTCGATCGTGCGCGACCTCGGCGGGGTCTCGGGCATCGCGTGGGTCGTCACCGCGTACCTCCTGTTCCAGGTCGCGACCATGCCTCTCTACGGCAAGATCGGCGACGTCTACGGGCGCAAGCGCGTCTTGCTCTTCGCGATCGCCCTGTTCACGCTCGGGTCCATGGCGTGCGGGTTGGCGCAGACGATGCCGGAATTGCTGGTGGCGCGCGTGGTGCAGGGCCTCGGCGGCGGTGGTCTCCCGGTGCTCGGCATGGCGATCCTGGGTGACCTCATCCCACCCCGGCAGCTCGGACGTTGGCTCGGGTACCAGGGGATGCTGTTCGCGGTCGCGGTGATCGCGGGCCCGTTGATCGGCGGCCTGTTCGTCGACCATCTGAGCTGGCGCTGGGCGTTCTTCGTGAACGTCCCCTTCGCACTCGCGTCGGTGTTGATCCTGATCCCGCGGCTGCACCTGCCGCACCGCCGCATCGAGCACGCCATCGACTACCTCGGCTCCGCCCTCCTCACCCTCGGGCTCGCCGCGCTCGTGGTGCTCGCGACCGCGGGCGGCAAGGACGTCGACTGGGTCTCTCCGGAGTCGGGAGCGCTGGCGATCGTGCTGGTGGGATGCGGAGTCGCGTTCGTGTGGCGGGAGCGGCACGCGGCCGAACCCTTCGTGCCCCTCCGGCTGTTCCAGAACCCGGTGGTGCGGATCGCGGCGCCGGTGAACTTCACGTCGGGCCTGCTCTTCTACCTCGGCGTGTTCTTCCTGCCTGTGTTCTTCCAGGAGGTCGCGGGCGTGGACGCGACGGAGTCCGGCCTCCTGCTGATCCCGTTCATGATCGGCACCGCCATGGCGACCACGTTCGCCGGTCGCCGCGTCGAGCGCACCGGCCGCTATCGCGCGTGGCCGATCGTCGGCGGTTTCGTCATGACGCTGGGCGTGCTCGCGCTGACCACCGTCGGTCTCGACACCGCGGTGGCCGCGGTCGCGGCCATGGGCACGATCGTCGGCATCGGCATCGGCTTCGCGATGCAGACGTCGATCCTGGCGGTGCAGAACGCGGTGGATCTCTCCGACATGGGCATGGGGACGTCGACCGCGCTCCTGGCGCGAACGCTCGGCGGGACGGTGGGCACACCGCTGTTGGGCGCCGTGCTCGCGGCCGGGCTCCCGGCGCACGACGCCACCGCGGCGCAATACGCCGACGCGCTGCCGTGGGTGTTCGCGGCCGCGGTACCCGTCGGTCTCCTGGCCATCGTGTTCGGGTTCCGGTTGCCGCACCGGTCATTGCGCGACACCGGGGCGTTCGACGCGGTCGTCGAGCCGGGCTGAGCCGGTCGACCGATCAGCCCGCGGCCACCCCGTGGCGTCCGGCGCCGCCGGCGAAGCGCGTGGCCCCGTCGAGCGCGTCGCGGCGCGCGCAGCGTCTCGATCCCGAACTCGGTCTCGACGCGGAGCGCGTCGGCGAGGGGGAGGTCCCATTGGTCGTGCAGTGACGCACGATCGCTCCGCAGGCAGACCTGGGGGAGCGCTGCCAGCTCGTGTGCGAGGGCGACGGCGGCGTCGAGCGCGCCGCCCGCGGGCACGACCCGCGTGGCCAATCCCATCTGCAACGCCTCGTCGGCGCCGACCGCCCGACCCGTGAGCACGAGGTCGAGCGCCCGACCCTGCCCGATCAGTCGCGGGAGCCGTACCGTGCCACCGTCGATGAGGGGCACGCCCCAACGGCGGCAGAACACGCCGACGACCGCGTCGTCGGCCATCACGCGCAGATCACACCACAGGGCGAGCTCCAGCCCGCCGGCGACCGCGTGACCCTCGATGGCCGCGATCACCGGCTTGTCCAGGGTGCGCCGGGTCGGGCCCATCGGGCCATCGCCCTCGACCGCCACCCGGTTCACCCGCGCGCCGCCGGGTTCGGCCATCGCCTTCAGGTCGGCGCCGGCACAGAACGTGCCGCCGGCGCCGGTGAGCACCATGACCGCGAGCCCGGCGTCGGCCTCGAAGCGCTCGCACGCGTCGACCAGCGCGTCGGCGGTGGGCCGATCGACCGCGTTGCGCGCGCCGGGACGGTCGATGGTGACGACCGCGACCGGGCCGTCGGTCTCGAAGCGCACGGTCATGCTTTCCTCCCGACGCGTCAGTACGCGATGACGTCGCGGAACGCGATCACGACCACGGTGAGCACGATGTCACACCCGATCGCCACCGCCGCGACCACCGGACTCCAGCGATGTTGCAGGCGGACGGCTTCGGTGCCGGCGATGCCGAGGCGTTCGCCGAGCCGTCCGAGCAGCGACGGGACCGAGACCAGCCAGACGACGATCGCGAGCTGGCCGCAGGCGAGCGGGATGCCCGAGCCGGTGGCGAGCGCGAGCGCGGCGGTGAGCAGCAGGATGACCACCGGCGCGGTGAGCTGGGCGAGCACGAACTCGAGCCGCGTGGCGAGCCGGGCCGGCCCGGGGTCGTCGGTGGTGAAGGCCACGGGAACCCCGAGGGCGTCGGCGACAGCCTCGGGCTCGACGGGTCGGCGCCCGCAACGGCGACAGGCGGGGACGAGACCCCCGAAGTGGCGCCGACCGAACACCTCCGCCCGCCGCCCGCACCGCACGCACGCGCCGTGGAAGCGCACCGACGTCACGCGCTGATCGCTCGCCCGGTACCCGTGGTCGTGCTCGATCACCCTGCCCGCGAGCTCGACGTCGAGCACTGCGAGCTCGGGCTCGTCGGCCCCCAGACGCCAGAGCTGGCTGTCGTCGGCGACCGCGTAGAACCCGCAGCTGCAATCGGCGTCGGGCGCGTCGTGCTCCTCGAGCGGGCACGTGGCGTGGGCGACGGCGCCGTAGGCCGCGCCCAGTTGCCGGAAGAAGGCGGGGCGGAGCACGACCTCGTCGTGCTCGATGCCGAGCCGGGCCAGCTTCCGGGCCGCGATCGGCGTCGCGAACACGTCCCAGGGCAGGCCCATGGGAATCCCGTTCAGGTCCCGATCGGCTCGGGCGTGGGCGCGACCGGTGGCGCGACCGTGGGTCGGGTATCGGCGCTTCCCGCGGGAGGGGCGTGGCGGGCTCGGTCACGGGGATGTGGATCTCGCGCTTCGGTTCACCGATCGCACCCATGCTCACTCCTCACGTGCGCAACCCTGGAAGCACATTGTCGGCGACCTCACGGATCTTGTCGAGGGTCTCCGCGGGCGACTGGCGGTGCAAGCCGACCAGCGCGTGGTCCACACCGAGCTCGCGGTACTGCGCCAGGAGGTCGCCGAGCGGGATGTCGACCTTGCCCGAGATGCTGGTGAACAGCAGGAGGGATTCCGGATCGCGCCCGTTGCGCTCGGCCGACGCCACCACCTTGGGCCAGTGATCGGCGATGCGTTCGGGCGACATCTGGGCGGCGATCCACCCGTCGCCGATCCGACCGGCACGTTCCAGCGCGATGTCGGAGTGGCCGCCGATCAGGATCGGGATCGGTCGCTGCACCGGCCGTGGCTCGGGGTCCATGGGCGGCAGGTCGTGGAACTCGCCGTGGAATTCCACGACGTCGCCGTCGGCGCACCACAAGCGGCGCAGCAGCGCGATGTGCTCTTCGCTCCGGGCGCCGCGGCGGTCCCACGGCATGCCCATCGCCTCCGCCTCCTCGCGCAGCCACCCGACCCCGACGCCGTAGAGCACCCGACCTCCCGAGTAGACGTCGAGTGTGGCCAGGGCGCGCGCGTTGTGCACCGCGTTGCGGATCGGGAGCACCGCGACCGCAGTCCCGAGCTTCACCCGCTCGGTGAAGCCGGCGACCCACGTGAGCGTGGTCATCAGCTCGTAGTTGGGCGAGAGCAGACCCGACACCGCGTCGTCGGCGATCTTGGCGGGCTTGCGTCCGAGCGTGTAGTCGGAATCGGTGTGCTGCGGCATCACGAGGTGGTCGACGCCCCACAGCGAGTCCCAACCCGCCTCCTCGGCGGTGACGCAGTACTCGCGGACCCACGCGGGGGACGTGTGGCGACCGGTGTGGGGGATGGTGAGGCCGAACTCCATGGGCCGACCCTACGACTCGGTGCGCGCGACGATCTCGAACGCGTCGAGATCGGGGTCGTGGGTACGGGCGCGGTACTCGGACATCGACCCCGGCCATTGCGTGACGATGCGGCCGGACGGCACGCGGTAGTAGCCGTGGCACCCGGCCTGCCAGACTTCGACGCCGGCGAGGGTCTCCTGCAACGCCGCGTTGTAGTCGTCCATCACGTCACGCCTCACGTCGAGCGCGGCGATGCCTTCGTCGTCCATGCGTTGCAGCACCCGCATGAGGTAGTCGACCTGGCATTCGATCATGTAGATGATCGAACCGTTGTTGGTGTTCGGCCCGTACAGCATGAAGAGGTTCGGGAACCCGGTGGTGGTGATGCCGAGGTATGCCTGCGCGCCGTCGGCCCACGCGTCGTCGATGTGCACGCCGCCGCGGCCGACGACGTCGAGCGCGCCGAGGAACTTCGTCGTCGCGAATCCGGTGGCGAGGATGATGGTGTCGACGCGTCGCGTGCGAGCCGTCGTCGGTGACGACCGAGTCTGCGGTGATCTCGGTGATCGGCTCGGTGACGAGCTCGACGTGCGGCAGGTTGAACGTCGGGTAGTAGACGTTCGACGCCAACGGTCGTTTGCACCCGAACGGCATGTCCGGGGTGAGCTTCCGCCGCACTTCCGGATCCTCGACCACCGACAGGTTCTTGAGCCCTGCGGCTTCGGCCATGGCGCGACGCTCGGCATCGTCGAAGGTGAGGTTGGGATCGATGGTGGTGAAGATGTCGTCGCGCAGCGTGGTGACAGCGTCCGGGTCGGCCGCGAAGGCAGCCAGCTGCTCCTCGGAGAACGGCGGATCCTCTTTCGGCGAAACCCAGTTCGCCGAGCGCTGGTACACGGTGAGCGAGCCGACGACCGGCGCGATCTCGGGGATCAGCTGCACCGCGCTCGGCGGCGCTGCCGATCACCGCGACGGACTCACCGGTGAGGTCGTGGTCGTCGTCCCAGCGGGCCGAGTGGAACATGGTGCCGGTGAACCGGTCGAGGCCGGGGATGTCGGGCGCCACCGGCGCGCCGAACATGCCGAGCGCGCTCACCACGACGTCGGCGTCGACCACCTCGCCGTCACCGACGGTCAGGTGCCACCGCGCGCCGTCGTCGTCCCACCGGGCCGCGTGGACCTCGGTACCGAGCCGGAGGTACGGGGCGAGCCCGAATCGCTCGACGCACTCCTCGAGGTAGGCACGGATCTCGGGTTGGCGCGCGTACGCCCGAGACCACGAGGGGTTGGGGGCGAAGGAGTACGAGTAGAGGTGCGACTTGATGTCGCACTCGGCGCCCGGATACCGGTTGTGCCACCACGTGCCACCGATGCCCGGGGCCTTCTCCAGGATCACGAAGTCCCGGTAGCCGGCCTCGAGGAGGCGCACGCCGGTGCAGATGCCGCCGGGACCGGCGCCGATGATCGCGACACGACGCGAGCGCTCCGGTCGGGGATCGCTCGCGTCGTGTCCCATTTGCGCTTCTCCTGTCGCCGCATCTGCGGCGACAGTATGGCGCGTCGGCTAGTAGTAGTGACGCCGACCGGCCACCTCGTGCCCGGCTGCGCCTGCGATCCAGAGGATCGCACCGATCACGACGAGCACCAGACCGATGGTCCACAGGATCGGCACGCTCAACAGCAGGCCGAGCACCAACAGGATCACACCCAGGACGATCACTTCGCACGCTCCTTGTCGATGATGTCGAACGCTTCGTTCCTGCCGGACAGTTGGTACCCACGCACGCGCGAGCGAAACCCGCGTCGGTATCGGTGCTTCCCGTGCTACGAACAGGGGGTGCGCATCGCGACCGTCTGCGGCAGCCTCCAGTCCTCGTCGTCGAACGAGGCGCTGCTGCGCGCCGCGTCGACCCGGCTGCCGGCCGGCATGACGATGGTCGCCTCGCCGTCGATCGGCGACGTGCCGCACTACAACCCCGACCTCGACGTTGATCCGGCGCCGCCCACGGTCGCGGCGTTCCGGGACGCGGTTACCGCCGCCGACGGCGTGGTGATCGCCACCCCGGAGTACGCGCACGAGATGCCCGGGGTGCTCAAGAACGCGCTCGACTGGCTCGTCGGGTCGGGCGAGTTCGTCGACAAGCCGGTCGCGATCATGAGTGCGGGCGGGAGCGGTGGCGAGTACGTCCTGCGGATCCTGGGCTCGACCCTCGAGGTGATGTCGGCCCGGGTGGTCGCCACCGTCGGGGTCGGCGGCGTGCGCAGCAAGCGCGACGAGCACGGCGACATCGTCGATCCGCCGACCCTCGACGCCATCGCCGCGCTGCTGGCGGACCTCGGGGAGGCGGTCGGCGACCGGCGGTAGAGTCCGCGCCATGTCCTTCATCGAGATCGACAACCCGCGGCCACACGTCACGCTGGTCACGTTGAACCGTCCCGAACGCATGAACGCGATGGCGTTCGACGTGATGATCCCGCTGCGTGATGCGTTGCGCGAGATCAGCCTCGACAACGAGTGTCGGGTGGTCGTGCTCACCGGCGCCGGCCATGGCTTCTGCTCCGGCGCCGACCTCGTGGGTGGCGGCATGGTGCCGAACATCTCGGGCCTGAAGCGCACGAGCATCGCCAGACGTGCGATGAAGGTGCTGGACGACGTGATCCTCGCCATCCGCGACATGCACCAACCCGTGATCGCGGCGGTGAACGGTGCCGCGATCGGGGGCGGCTTCTGCCTCGCCGCCGCCGCCGACATCCGCATCGCGTCGGAGGACGCGTACTTCCGCGCCGCCGGGATCAACAACGGGCTCACGTCGACCGAGCTCGGGATCAGCTACCTGCTCCCACGCCAGATCGGGTTCTCGCGTGCCTTCGACATCCTCCTCACCGGGCGCGACGTCGATGCCGAAGAGGCCGAGCGCATCGGTTTGGTGTCGCAACGGATCGCCGGCGAGCACCTGCTCGAACGGTGCTACGAGCTGGCCGAGGGCATCATCGGCTTCAGCCAGATCGGGGTGGAGCTCACCAAGCAGCTCCTCTGGGCGAGCCTCGACGCCGGGAGCCTGCACGGCCACATGAACCACGAAGGCAACGCCCAGCTCTACGTGCGCATGACCACGGGGAACTTCGACGAGAAGATCGCCGCGTGGAAGGAAGGGCGCACGCCGGTGTACACCGATGAGTAGCCCTTCCACCTCGTTTCGGCGTGGTTGGTGCGGGACTCTCCCGCGTGAGCCACGCCAAAAGGGGAGGGAGCGGTGAGTGACGAGCTGCGCTTCGATGGCAAGACGGTCATCGTCACCGGTGCCGGTCGCAACCTCGGGCGGGAGTACGCGCTGCTCTTCGTGTCGCGTGGTGCCCGTGTGCTCGTCAACGACCTCGGGGTCGGCATCAGCGACACCGACGGTGTGGCGGAAGCGCCGACGCGGCCTCCCGCGGACGACGTCGCCGCCGAGATCGTGGGCGCGGGCGGCGAGGCGGTGCCCAATCGCGACACCATCGCCACTCCCGAGGGCGGGCGCGCCATCGTCGACGCCGCCCTCGACGCGTTCGGCACCGTCGACGTCGTGGTCAACAACGCGGGCCAGGTGCGGATGGCCCCGTTCACCGAATTGAGCGAAGCGCAGCTCGACGCGGTGATCGACACGCAGCTGCGCGGCGCGCTCAACGTGAGTCGACCGGCTTGGGCCGTGATGGCCACGCGTGGTGGTGGCCGCTTCGTCAACGTCTCGTCGGGCGCCGCGTTCGGCGGCGTGCCCGGAGGCGCGGTGTACGGCATGGCCAAGATGGGAGTCATCGGCCTCACCCTGGCGATGGCGTCGGAGGGGCGCGAGGCGGGCATCGCCGCCAACGTGATCGCGCCCTACGCCAAGACCCGTCCCGAAACCGGGTTCGGGCCGTTCCCGCCCAGCGCCGAGCTCAACGACTGGCTCCACCCTCGCCTCATCGCGCCGTTGGTGGGGTGGTTGGCGCACGACGCGTGCCCGGTGACGGGCGAGTGCTTCTCGGTGGGCGGTGGCCACTACGCGAGGGTGAGCCTCGAGATCACGCAGGGTCTGGTCGACCGCGACGCCACCATCGAGCGCATCGCCGCCGGCGCGGCGGAGATCCTCGAATCACCCCGCGCCCCGATCGGTGGCGCGCAGGGCTCCGCCGCGATGCGTCGGATGTTCGAAGGGTTCAGACCGGCTGGAGCTGGTTGAGCGCTTCGGCGTTGTCGTGCATGATCAGGCGCTGCGACGCGGCGTCGAGCTCCTTGATCTCCATCGCGTAGTCGCGCGGGTTGGGCAGACCTTCGATGTGCGGCCAGTCGGAGCCGAACACGACGCGGTCGGCGCCCATGAGGTCGACGATCTCGTAGGGATCGTCCTCCCAGAACGGGTTGATCCAGACGTGGCGCCGAAACGTCTCGATGGGGTCCTCCTTGAAGAGGCCCGGGATCTTGCGGTTGATCGACTTGAACTTCCGGAACAGGTCGGGGAGGAACTCGGCGCCGTTCTCGACCGACGCCACCCGCAGGTTGGGGAAGCGGTCGAACAGCTGGTCGAAGATCAGTGACGCGAGGAAGTCGTAGATCGGCGCGCTCCATCGCCATCATGCCGATGCTCGGGCGACCACTCCCGGAGAACTCGGCCGAGAACCCTTCCTTGGCGTACCCGTTGAGCGAGTAGCCGCTGTCGCCCGCGTGGACGACGACGGTGATGCCCGCCTCGTTGACGCGTGCCCAGAACGGGTCGAAGTACGGATCACCCGGGGTGAGCGGCCCGAAGATCGTGGTGGGCGCGGCCGGCCGCATGCAGACGGTCCGCGGCGCCGAGCGACAGCGCGCGCTCGAGCTCTTCGACCGCGACGTCGAGGTCGGCGAGCGCGATGTACGGCGACGCGAAGATCCGGCCTTCGAACTCGTAGCCCCAGTCGTCCTCGAGCCAGCGGTTGAAGGCCCGGAACATGATCCCGACTCCCTCGGGGTCGTGCTTGAGGAGCTGCTCGTAGATCATGCCGAGCGTCGGGTAGAGCCAGACCTTGTCGAGGCCCTGCTCGTCCATCACCTGGATGCGCGTCTCGCGGTCGCGGTACTCGGAGCGGATGGGCTCACGTTCGCGCAGGTAGTCGAGCGGGTTGCGCCCCGACTCGTTGCCCCGGAAGTACTCCGACATGGCGCCGGCCTTGGCGATCGGGTCGAAGGTGGGGTTCACGACCGCGTGGCTGACCTTGCCGCCGATCACGTGGTACTTGCGCCCGTCGATCTCGGCCCACTGGATGATCCGACGACCGAGCTTCGGGTCGAGGTGCCGGGTGAAGGCATCGATCGCCTCGTAGTAGTGGTTGTCGAAGTCGTTGACGGCGTAATCGACGTCGCTCATGGTCGTCGCTCCTCCAGAATGCTTGCCTCGGTCAAATTTCAGTCGGCTCGGGCCGCCCGGATCGGGCCGAGGACCTCGTCACCCAGGCGGGCGATCTGCTCCCGCGCCGCCTCGGCCGAGACACCGGGAACCTGGACCCGGAGGTTCAGGGCGTCGCCACCCGAGCGATCGAGGGCGTCGAGCAGGCCGGCCACCACCGTAGTCGGGCGTGGGGGCGTCGACCAGCTCGTCGCCGCCCCAGTGCGCCATCGCGGCCGACGACGAGTAGCTGCGGTACACGTCGATCTGGTCGTCGCAGCCGCTCACGGGGTGGTTCGCCGACCCACGCGCGCCGGATGAGCACGCACGGCGCGGTGCCGCCGTGCGGCGTGGTACGTCGTCGACGAGCTCGCGGCACCGTTCGACCGTCGACAGCGAGTCGAAGAGCAGACCCGCGCCGAGGCGAGCGGCGCGCCGTGCCGCGGTGAAGCCCATCGCCGCGCTGAGCACCGGCACCGGGTGCTCGGCAGCACGCCGCGATCGCGGCGTCCCCGCGAGCGCACCGGCGCGCTCGCCCGTCGAGCATGCCGGCCAGCTCCTCGAACGCGGCGGTGAACCGCGCCGCAAGGTCGTCCATCGGCGACGTGCATGATGTCGAAGTCGTCGCGGCAGCGCGCCCGATGCGACGCCGAGACCGACCCGGCCCGGGAACCGCGCCGCCATCCACGCGATCTCCTCGGCGACCAGCGCGGGCGGCCGCAGCGGGAGCAGCAGCGGGCACGGCGCCGCCCAGCCCGTGGCGCATCGCTTCGAGGCACCAGCCCGCGGCCTGCAGCGGGTTCGGCAGGTACCCGTGGAAGCCGCCGTGGTGCTCGCTCGTCATCACGCCGTCGAACCCGTGGTCGCGCGGCGAGCGCGGCCTGCGTCGCGCAGCTCGTCGACGATCGGCGGTGGCGGTCGGAGGTCGTTGTGCGGGTAGAGCCGCAGCGACACCGATCCCGGCGCGAACGGCGCGCTCGATCGTCACGTGCGGGTGTCCTCGAGCCATTCGGGGAGCGCGATCTTCGGATTGGGCGCCTGCTTCGCGCCCCGTGATTCGCGAGCAGCGTGTGCCAGCCGTCCTCGTCGGCGGGGAACGACCGTGGATCACCCATCATGACCTCGAACAGCACGACGCCGTTCGGGCCCGCGATGAAGGGGCCGAACGTGTCGCCCTGGTCGAGCGCGATGTGCGTGCCCGGTCCGCAGTGCACGTCGCCGCAGCTCATGTCGCCCTCGAGGACGTACACGATGTGGTCGCTGTTGTGGCCGTGGGCGTGGATCATCATCCCCGGGTCCCACTCCGCGAGCAGCGAGAGGAAGCGGGGCGAGAAGTCCAGCCACTTCTCCCGCACCGACGCGGTGCGGTCGCCGTAGTCGATCTTGCGGACCTCCTCCCACGGCACGTCGTCGAGGTGACGGAAGCGCGGGCCACCGGGCATGGTGCGTCTCCTCGGGTCAGAGGCTCAGAGGTTCATGAAGTGCCCACCGTCGACCGCGAGGGTCTGGCCGGTCACGAAGTGGGCATCGGGGGAGACGAGGTACACGACGGCGGGACCGACGTCGAGCTCCGGGTCGCCGACGCGGCCCATGGGGACGCGGCGCGACAGCCGTTCCTCCATGGCCGGGTCCTTCTCGATCGCGTTCACCATCGCGGGCGAGAAGGCGAGCGGCGACACGATGTTCACCGGCATGCCGTGGGGCGCCCACTTCGCGCGCCAGGCTCTTGGCGAAGCCGCGCAGCGCGCCCTTCACCGTGCCGTACAGCGGGAGCCCGAGGCTCCCCTCCATGCCCGCGGGCGAGGTCATGAGCACGAGCGTGCCCTGGTTGGCGCGCAGGGCTTCGAAGCCGGCGCGGGCGCAGTGGTACGCGCCCCGCAGCGACACCGCCGCGTGCTCGTCCCAGAGCGCGAGATCGATGTCTTCCAGGCGGTGGGGCTCGCTCGAACGGTTGCTCGTCGCGTTGTGCACGATCGCGTGCAGCGCACCGTTGCGGGCCACGGCGAGGTCGACCGCGTTGGCGACGGTCGCCTGGTCGGTGACGTCGCAGTGGACCCACTCGCCGCGACCGCCACGCGCTTCGATCTCGCGCACGACTCCATGGCCGTCGACGTTGCGGGTGCCGACGATCACGTCGGCGCCGGCGGAAGCGCACGCCAACGCGATCCCTCGTCCGACGCCGGCGCCCGCGCCGGTCACGATCACGCTGCGACCTTCGAGCGCGCCGGTCATGGTGCCATCACCGACCCGCCGTCGACGATGACCGTCGAACCCGTGATGCCGGACGCGGTGGGCGCAGCGAAGAGCGCGATGGCCGCGGCGACGTCGTCGCGGAGGTCGGGGACCCGTCCCACGACCGGCGGTGCGTTGAACGTCGTGGCGCCCGCGAGCTCGCGGGCGACGAGCTCGGGTGGGACGAGCACCGAGTTGACGGTGATCCCCTGCGGGCCCCACTGGCGGGCCGCCGACTTCGCCAGCGCGCGGATCCCCTCGACTGCGGTGCACGCAGGGACGAAGCCACCGGCACCGGTGAATCCGGTCGTGGGCGCGACGAGCACGATCCGCCCCGTGCCGGTCGGCGCGAGGCGGGCGTGGGCGGCCTGGAAGGTCACGATGGTGTCGCGCAGGAGCGCCTCCGCCCGCTCGTCCCACTGGTCGGGCGTGGTGTCGACGAGGGGGTGCAGCACGAGCCCGGCGTCGTCGAGGCACACGTGCACGACGACGTCGAGGCGGGGGGTGGCGGCGAACGCGGCGTCGGCCGCCGCCCGGTCGGCGAAGCGCGCGGGCGGTGGTGGCGACGTCGACACCGGACTCACCGAGCGTGTAGGCGAGCTGCTGGCCGAACGTGGTCGCGACGTGGGTCACGAGCACCGCCAGACCGTCGAGCACGCGGGCATGGTAGGCCATGGGCCTGTGAGCGGATTCGAGCTCGGTGTGCGCGACACCACCGTCGTCGTGGCCGGCGCCGGAGGCGGGGGCATCGGCACCGCGGTCGTCGGGCTGCTCGTCGCCGCGGGTGCGCACGTGGTCGGGATCGACGTCGATGCCGACGCGTCTTGCGGTCACGGTCGACGCGCTCGGCCTGGACGCGGCGCGGTTTCACGGTGTTCTCGCCGATGCCACCGACGCCACCGCCGTCGCCGACGCTCTGCGCGCGGGCGAGGCGGCGCTGCCCCGCGCTCCGCGGCCTGGTGCACGTCGTCGGTGGCATGTCGCCCGACCAGTGGTCGCCGGTGACCGCGACCGCGCCGGAGGCCTTCGCGTCGGTCGTCGACCTGAACCTCCAGTCCGCCTTCGTGACGACGCAGGCCGTCGCCCGGCATCTCGTCGCGCAGGGGTCGGGCGGGAGCATCGTGCACGTCGCGTCGATCAGCGCCCTGGCGGCGATGCCGTTCGGCGCGCCGTACGCCGCCGCGAAGGCCGGCATGCTCTCACTCGTGCGCACGGCCGCGGTCGAGCTCGGCCACGCCGGCGTGCGCGTGAACGCCGTCGCACCCGGCACGGTCCGGACCACGAAGACCGAACGCTCGGGCCCGACCGTCGACGCGCCCGAGGAGCGGGCGGCGATCCCGCTCGGGCGCCGGGGCACGCCCGACGAGGTGGCCGGCGCGGTGCTGTTCCTGCTCTCCGATCTCGCCAACTTCGTGACCGGCCACACCCTGGTGGTGGACGGCGGCTCGTCGGTACGTCCCTCGTTCCTGGACGCCGACGACCTCCCGGTGTTCGTCCACGATGCGGACCTCCGGTCGCGCCTGATACAACCGCGCGACGAACGCCCCTGACCCGGGAGGACCCCATGTCACCGGTCATCGACCAAGCCGTCACCTGGAGGAAGGTCGAGGAGCGCCTCGCGACCGAGACCGATCCGGTGCTGCGGCGCAACCTCGAGACGATCCTCGACCACATGAAGTCCGAGTCGGCCGGCGACATCGACGGTCTGCTCGGCACCCTCGCCGACGACGTGCACTACCACGCGTACGGTGCACCCGACCCGCTCAGCAGCCCGCAGGGCAAAGACGGTGTCCGCGCGTTCTACGAGCGTTTCGTCGCCTCCGGCGCCGGTCGCCTGCAGCTCGACATCGACCGTCTCGTGGTCGACCGCGACTGCATCCTCACCGAGGGCGTGATGCGCATGGCGTATCCGGGCCGCACGCTGCAGGCGATGGGCATCGAGATCGACGACCCCGACGCGCATTACCTGTACGAGGCCCGGATGGCGACGCTGTGGCCGTTCGACGCCGACGGCAAGGTGCTCGGCGAGGACACCTACACCGGCAGCGACGGCTTCGCCGGCATCGCCCAGCGCAAGCTCGACGAGGCCGACATCGTCGAATACACCGCGTAGCCCCGCCGCCGGTTCGTGAGGTGGTGGGCTACTCGGTCAGGAAGTCGATGAGCTGCTCGACGGCGGCGACGAAGGGCTGTTCGAGCTGCTTCCAGTCGTGGACCGACCCGAGGATGCGTCGCCACATGGCGCGGGGGTCGTCGACGCCGAGCGAGGTGCACACGCCGGTCTTCCAGTCCTGGCCCTTGGGGACGACCGGCCAGGCGTCGATGCCCACCGCCGCCGGGCGCACCGCCTGCCACACGTCGACGTAGGGCGTCCCGGTCACGAGCACGTGGGGGTGGCGCACCGCCTCGGCCAGACGGGCCTCCTTGCTGCCGGGCACGAGGTGGTCGAGCAGCACGCCGAGGCGGTGGTCGCGGTCGGGACCGAACGCGTGCACCTCGTCGGCGAGATGGTCGGCACCGTCGAGCCGTTCGACCACGATGCCCTCGACGCGGAGGTCGTCGCCCCACACCCGCTCGACCAGTTCGGCGTCGTGGACACCTTCCACCCAGATGCGGCTGCCCCGGGCGACGCGTGCCTTGGCGTCGACCACGGCCCGGCTGCCGGACGCCGTACGCACCCCTTCGGCGACGCGCGGACCGTCGTCGGCCGCGGGCGCGCGCACCGGGACGAGGTGCGTCGGCGTGCCGTCGACGGCGAAGGTGCCGGGCAGGTTGCGATAGCGCTTCTCGAGCCCGGTGTGACCGCGCAGCACGATCTCGTCACCGTCGAGCGCGACCAGCGCGCCCGTGAACCCCGACGCGCGGTGCAGCACTCGGAGCCCGGGAGTGGCCTCGAGATGCGGGTACTGCGCGGCGGTGCGGGCCGGCCCGTCGATCGGGCCCGACAGGATCCCGCCTGAGCTGCTCAACCCTCGGTGAGGACCTTCGGGCCGGGCGTCCACTTCACCGGCATGTGCTTGATGCCACCGATGAAGTTCGACAGCAGCCGTTGCGGTTCGCCTGCCAGCTGCATGTCGGGCATCCGGGTGACGAGCTCCGACAGGATGAGCTTGAGCTCCATGCGGGCCAGGTTGGCGCCGAGGCAGAAATGCGATCCTCCGCCGCCGAACGCGACGTGCGGGTTCGGGTTACGGGTGATGTCGAACACGAACGGGTCGTCCCACACCTCCTCGTCGCGATTGGCCGAGATGTGCCAGATCACGACGCGGTCGCCCGCCTTGATCGCCTGACCGCGGATCTCGGTGTCGACGGTCGCGGTGCGCCGGAAGTGCAGGACCGGCGAAGCCCAGCGCAGGACCTCCTCGACCGCGTCGTCGATGCCGCCCGCGGGATCGCTCTTGAGCAGCTCGAATTGCTCAGGGTTGGTGAGGAGCGCGTACATGCCGTGCGCGGTCGCGTTGCGGGTCGTCTCGTTGCCGGCGACCGCGAGCAGCATCATGAACATGTCGAACTCGAGCTCGCTGAGCCGCTCGCCCTCGATCTCGGCGTTCAGGAGCTTGGTGACGATGTCGTCGTGGGGATCGGTGCGCCGCTCGCCCGCCAACCCGTTGACGTAGGTGAAGAGCTCGACGAACGCGTCACCGGTGTCGTCGGCCATGTACTCGGGATCGCCGGCGCCGACCATGCGGTTCGACCACTCGAACAGCTTGCGGCGGTCCTCCTGCGGAACTCCCATGATCTCGGCGATCGCCTGGAGCGGGAGCTCGGCGGCGATGTCCTCCACGAAGTCGCACTCGCCGGCTTCGATCACGTTGTCCACGATCAACGACGCGCGGTGCCGCAGCGCCTGCTCGATGAGCCCGATCATGCGCGGCGTGAAGCCCTTGTTCACGAGGAGCCGGTAGCGAGTGTGCTTGGGCGGATCCATGTCGAGCATGAGCACGCCGCGCGTGTCGATCATCGCGTCGGGGTCTTCGCCGACGGGGAACTGCCCCGACATGATCATGGTGCCGCCGATCTCCGAGGAGTAGGTGGCGGTGTCACGGTTCACCTCGATGAGGTCGGCGTGCTTCACGACGTTCCAGTAGCCGCCGCCCTTGAGGTCGTCCTCCTGCCAGTGGACGGGGTCCTGGGCCCGGAGCTTCGTGAACATCTCGTGGTGCTCGAGCCGCACGAAACGCTCGGGGTCGTTGAGGTCGATGCCCTCGATCACGGTCCGTGCCATGGCTTCCTCCTGAGACGCGAGTGCTCCAGGGTATTTGACCAGATGAACCAATTCGCTCCCCGGTCGAGAACCGCCCGCTCACCCCAGGAGCGCGGACGCGGTCCCCGCCTTCAGCTGCTTCTGGTCGATGCCGTCGAGGATGGCGGGAAGCGCGTCGATGGTGCCCGCGTGCCCGCAGTGGAGGCTCACGATCGACCCCGCCGCCACGGCCGCGAGGGTGCGCTGCACCACGACGTCGGCCCCGGGGTCGTCGTAGTCCAGCGGATCGACGTCGAAGCCGAGGAGGGTGCGGTACCCGGCGTTGCCGGCGACGTCGAGCACCTGCTCGCTCGGTGAGGTGGTGCCGTCGTCGGTGCCCGACGGCCGGAAGAACGCACCCGGACCGCCGGTGAGCCGGACGAGCACGTCACGACAGCGCACGACCTCGTCGACCATCGCGTCGCGGGAGAGGTCGCCGAAGGTCGGGTGCGTGTACGTGTGGTTGGCGAACTCGTGGCCGTCGGAGGCGATCCGCGTGGCCATGTCGGGGTTGGCGTCGAGCCAGTCGCCGACGACGAACATCGTCGCGTGCACGCGGCGGGCGGCGAGCACACCGAGGAGCTCGTCGACCAGCCCGAGATCGCCGTTGGTGTGGAAGGTGAGGGCGACCCGGTCGCGGGTGGTCGGTCCGCTGGCCACGAACCGGGCCGCGGTGGGCGGCGTGCTCGGGGTCACGGCGCTGGGGCCCGGGGTGGGCGCCGGCGAGGACGTGGTGGTGGTGCCGGTGGCGGCGTCGCTCCCGCCGTCGCCGCCGCACGCGGTCGCGACCGCGCCCACGGCCAGCGCGGCCGCGCCCAGGAAGGCGCGCCGGCTGCAGACGAAGGGGAGCGGGGCGGACGCACTCATGGACGGTTGACAGTACCGGAGGCGGTCTCTAAGGTAAGGATGCCCTCACTAGCTACGACAGGAGGATCGCCGGTGCCCGCTCTCGAAGCCCGCGACGTCACGATGCGTCGGTGCGGGCGCTCGCTGGTGCAGCGGGTGTCGCTGACCGCCGACCGGGGCGAGCTGCTCGCGCTCTGCGGCCCCGAGGGATCGGGGACCACGACCGTCCTGCACCTCCTGTCCGGACACCTACTGCCCGATGCAGGCACGGTACGGGTCGACGGGCGCGAATGGGGACCCCGCCGCCGTCCGGCGGCTCCCGATCCGCGTCGGCTCGCGTACGGGCCCGACGAGGCCACCGCGCTCCTGGCCGCGCCGGGCGGGGCGACGGTCCTGCTCCTCGAGCGTCCGACCGCCGGTCTCGATGCCGTCGCCGCGTACGCGCTGCTGCGGGAGGCGCGTCGCCACGCCGACGCGGGCGCGGCGGTGGTGCTCACCGCCGACTCACCCGACGTCGTCGCCGACCAGGCGTCGACGGTCGCCGTGTTCGTCGCCGGTCGCCTGGTGAGCTGGGGCGCGCCGCCGGTCGCGCTGGTCCCCGCGGTGCACATGTTCAGCGTCGCTCAGGCCGGTTCCATCATCACTTCGTCGACGTAGCACCACAGCCAGTTCTCGCCGGGTTCGGCCGACTGGATCAGCGGATGGTGCTCGGCGTGGAAGTGCTTGGTCGCGTGCTGGTTCTTCGACTGGTCGCAGCAACCGACGTGACCACAGGTGAGGCACTGGCGGAGGTGCACCCACGTGTCGCCGGTGCGGAGGCAGTCTTCGCAGCCGGCCGCGTTCTGGGTGACGTCGTGGATCATGTGGAGGTGGGAGCAGGGCGGTTCCATCGCCCGACCACCTTAGGTTCGCGGTACGTCAGGTTCGGGGGAGGTCGCGGATGGTCGCTTCCTCTTCGAGCTCTCGCTCGGCGGTTGCCAGGTCCGCCTCGAGCTCGTCGACCGTCTCCACCGGCCCGCGGCCGCGCCGCCCCTGGCGTAGCAACGACACGGCCACGAGGAGGAACGTGATCGGGGTCAGGTACCACTGGTACCGCGTGATGAACGAGGTGATGTCGCGCAGCGGAGTCTCGAGGACGTCGCCGAGCCAGAAGATCAACCCGATGCGGACGACGGTGCCGGTGATGTTCAGGGAGAAGAAGGCCAGGGGTCGCATCTTCGTCGCCCCGGCGAGCAGGCACACCACGTTGATCGGCCACACCGCGACGACCACGTAGGCCGCCCGCCGGAACATGCGCTCGACCGTGCGCAGCCAGCGGGCGTCGGGACCCGAGCGCCGCTCGATCCAGCGGATGCCGACGTCGCCGTAGCGCCGGCCGAACAGGTAGAAGAGCGGGTCGCCGATGAGCTCGCGGATCAGCGCGACGCTCAGGAACACCTCGGCGGGCACGAGCGGCACGACGAGCAGCAGCTTGTCGGCACGCGTCGTCAGCGCGGGGATGAGCGACGGGGCGTCGGCCAGGAGCGTCGGGAAGATCGCGTTGGCGACGATGCCGGAGACCGCGAGCACGGTGACCGGGACCAGGAAGAGCGTGAGGAGCGTCCGCTCCGACAGGCGGGCGCCGAGGGTGTCCACCGTGGGAGTCGGCCCGTCGTCAGACGGGAGGGACGTCGGTGAGCTCGATGAAGTTGCCCGCCGGATCCTGGATGAACGCTGCACGAACCGGCTTGCCGAAGTCTTCGCGTGCGTTCGGACCCAGCGCGAACGGGACACCGCGCGCCGACAGCTGGTCGATGGTCTCGTCCCACGCGTCGGCGGGCACGTGCAGGGCGATGTGCGGGAAGCCGACCCGCGTGCCCATCTCCTCCACGGTCCCGAGATGCACCTGCGCAGTTCCCAGACGGAGCCACGCACCCTTGAACCGGGGGCCGAAGTCGGGGATCGGGAGCTCGGTGAACCCCAGCACGTCGCAGTAGAACGCGACCGCGGTCCCGAGGTCGTCGACGGGGTAGGCCACGTGGCTGTAGCCGGTGATCGTGATGGCCGGTGCTCTCGTGGGCACGGCGCGCCCCCTTCGGTCGCCGATCAGAGACCCGAAGCGTATTCCTCCGCGAGCAGGGCGCAACTCTCCACCCGGCGCCGGAAGTAGTCGACGTCGACGTCGGAATCGCCCCGGGCGCCGGAGATGATGCGCGCCAGCACGCCCTCGAGGATGCAGGCGAGGCGCCAGAACGAGAACGCGACGAAGTAGGGGATGTCGGCGACGTCGCGCCCGGATCGGGCCGCGTAGCGCTCGAGCAGCGCGACGCGGGTGGTGAACCCCGCCGCGAGCGTCGGGTTCTGGTCGTCGGCCCGGAGCGGGTCGCCGGGCTCCGCCCACGTCGCCAGCACGTAGCCGACGTCGGCGCGTGGATCGCCCAACGTGCAGATCTCCCAGTCGAGCACTGCGCGGATCTCGCCACGCGTCGTCGACGATGCAATTGCCGAGGCGGAAGTCGCCGTGGACGACGGTGCTCTCGGTCTGCTCGGGGATGCGCGCCGCCAGCGCCTCGTGCACCCGGTCGACCACGGGGAGCTCGCGAGTCTTGGATGCCTCGAACTGCGCGTGCCACCGCTTGAGCTGGCGGCGGATGAGCTCGTCGCGGCGGGCGAGGTCGCCGAGCCCCACTGCGTCGACGTCGACCGCGTGCAGCTCCACCAGCGCATCGACCAGCGAATCGCCGGCGTGGGCGCGCGCGGCAGCGTCGAGCTCGGCGTCGACGGTGGTGATGTCGTTCAGCACGATGCCGTCGACGTACGACATCACGTAGAAGGGCGCGCCGAGCACGTCGGCGTCGGCGCAGTACGCGAGCGCTTCCGGCACCGGTACCGGCGTCGGTCCGAGCGCGTGGATGATCCGGTGCTCGCGGCCCATGTCGTGTGCGGTGGGCAGGACGCCGTGCAGCGGTGGACGGCGGAGCACGAACTCTTGGCCGTCGGCGTCGGTCATGCGGGCGGTGATGTTGGACTGCCCGCCCACGATGAGCTCGACGGAGAAGGGCGCGCGGAACTGCGGCAGCACTGCGGCGGCCCAGCGCGCGAACGCGGCCGGGTCGATGCCGGTCGACGCGCCGTCGGGCACCGGTTATCGCCCCGTGAAGACCGGTGGACGACGTTCGGCCAGCGCAGCCACGCCCTCGCGGAAGTCGTCCGTGTCGCGGAGCCGTTGTTGCTCGCGGTGCTCCGCGTCGTCGCGGTCGCCACCCGCGTCGGCGAGGTCGCCGCGCATCGTGTCGCGGATGGCGAGCAAGGCCAACGGGGCGGACGCGGCGATCTCGCTCGCGAACGCGAGCAACGACGCGCGGAGGTCGTCGGCCCCGGCCAGGCGGTCCGCCAGCCCGATGCGGAGCGCCTCGTCGCCCCGGACGTCGGCGGCGGTGTACATGAGCTCCAGCGCGCGCTGCTGCCCGATCACCGCGGGGAGCGTGACCGAGATGCCGAACCCCTGGTGGAAGCCCAGGCGCGCGAAGTTGCAGCTGAACCGGGTCTCGGGCGAGGCGACGCGGAAGTCGGCCGACAGCGCGAGGCCCAGCCCGCCACCGACCGCGGCGCCCTGGACCGCGGCCACGATCGGCTTGCGGTTCGAGAAGATGCGCGCCGCCTCCTGGTAGAGGCGGGCGGTGCTGTCGAGGAGGTCGCTGCCGCTCAGGTCGGCGCCGGCACAGAAGTTCTTGCCCTCGGAGCACAGGACGACGGCGCGGCACTCGGGCTCGTCGTCGAGGCCGAGCACGGAGTCGGCGAGCTGCGTGATCACGTCGATGTCGAACCAGTTGTGGGGCGGACGGTGGATCTCGACCGTCGCCACGTGGTCGGCGAGATCGACGGTGACGGCCTGCTCGCTGCTCATGGTCCGCGGACGCTACTGCGCGCGGACGTCCGGCCGCGCTTGGCCGGGTGCTGCGGTGGGCCTGACAAAACCCTGACGTTCTCGGGGTTGTGTGTACGACACGAGCCGAACCCCCTCGGCTCGGTCATTCGCAGACCTACGAAAGGGACCGACCATGGACTCGAAGATCAAGAAGCTGGTTGCGACGGTCGCACTCGCCGGCGCCGTGACCGTCGGCACCGCCGGTGTCGCGGTCGCCGCCGAGGGCGGCGGCACGTCGTCCGACCCGTCGGCACAGGCCGGCAAGGGTCACCCCTTCCTGCGCCGTGAGGTTCGCCGCGGTGCCGTGAAGGTGGTGACCGAGGCGCTGGGCGTGAGCCGGGCCGATCTGCGGGCGGCCGTCAGGGGCGGTCAGAGCGTCAGCGAGTACGCCACCTCGCTGGGGAAGGACCCGGCGGCGGTCGCCGGGGCCCTCGTCGACGCCGCGAACGCCCGGATCGACCAGCTCGTCGCCGACGGCAGGATCCAGCAGGACCGGGCCGACACGATCAAGGGCAAGGTTCCGGCCCGGGTCGACAAGCTCATGAACCGCCACTTCGGCGACCACGTGCCCGCCCCCGCGCAGAGCTGATCCGGCGGGGCCGGCCGCGCACCGCCCGGCTCCGCAGAGAGAGACGCCCACCGGATCCCCCAACCCGGTGGGCGTCTCCGCGTCCTGCTAAGTTACCCGCCAGTAACTTACGAAGGAGACGCCCGGTGGCCGATTTCTCGCTCGACCTCAACGAGGACCAGCTCCAGATCCAGAAGTGGGTCCACGACTTCGCCGAGGACGTGATCCGTCCCGCCGCCCACGAGTGGGACGAGCGCGAAGAGACCCCCTGGCCGATCATCGAGGAGGCGGCGAAGGTCGGCCTGTACTCGATGGAGTTCGGCGCCAACGCGGTCGGTGACGCGACCGGGCTCACCTGGCCCGTGGTCATGGAGGAGATGTGCTGGGGTGATGCCGGCATCACGCTGGCGATCTTCGGCAGCACCCTCGCGGTGTCGGGCATCATCGCGAACGGCACGCCCGAGCAGATCGGGGAGTGGGTGCCGCAGTGTTTCGGGACCCCGGAGAAGATCCAGCTCGGGGCGTTCTGCGTCAGCGAACCCGACGCGGGGAGCGACGTCAGCTCGCTCCGGACGCGCGCCGTGTACGACGAGGCCAAGGACGAGTGGGTGCTCAACGGCACCAAGACGTGGATCACCAACGGCGGCATCGCCGACGTCCACGTCGTCGTCGCGTCGGTGGAGCCCGAGCTCGCCGGTCGCGGGCAGGCCAGCTTCGTGGTGCCCCCGGGCACACCGGGCCTGCGCATGGGCCAGAAGTTCAAGAAGCACGGCATCCGCGCCAGCCACACGGCCGAGGTCGTGCTCGACGACGTGCGCATCCCGGGCCGCTGCCTCCTCGGCGGCAAGGCCAAGCTCGACGAGCGTCTCGCCCGCGCCCGCGAGGGCACGAGCAGCCGGGGCCAGGCCGCGCTCAAGACGTTCGAGGCGACGCGCCCGCTGGTCGGCGCGCAGGCGATCGGCATCGCGCGTGCGGCCTACGAGTACTCGCTCGACTACGCCAAGGAGCGGGAGCAGTTCGGCCGCCCGATCATCGAGAACCAGGCCATCGCGTTCAAGCTCGCCGACATGAAGACCGAGATCGACGCGTCCCGCCTCCTGGTGTGGCGGGCGTCGTGGATGGGCGCGACGGGCAAGCCCTTCGAGCACGGTGAGGGCTCGATGAGCAAGCTCAAGGCGGGGGAGACCGCGGTGAAGGTCACCGAGGAGGCGATCCAGATCCTCGGGGGCTACGGCTACGTGCGCGAGTACCCTGTCGAGCGCTGGCACCGCGACGCGAAGATCTACACGATCTTCGAAGGCACCTCCGAGATCCAGCGCCTGGTGATCGCCAGAAGCATCTCTGGCGTGCACATTCGCTGATATCATCTCCGAGTCTGCCTACTGCGCTGGCTGGCTCATCCCTACAAATCCCTACTCGTGCTACGGTCGTCGGCATGGCGACCCTGCGGGAGCGCAAGCCGGGGGTGTGGGAGATCCGGGTGTTCACCGGACGCGACTCGTCCGGTCGACCGACGCAGATCAGTCGCACCGTTCGCGGCACCAAGCGCCAGGCACAGAGAGTCGCGGCGACGCTCGAGTCGCGACCGCCGTCGAACGCCGCCGGTCGCACCGTGACCGACGTGCTGGCCGCATGGCGTGACGTCAACCAGCCGGTCTGGGCGGAGTCGACGCGCCGCGACTACGAGAGCCGCATCGCCAGAATCGAGTCCGACCCCCTCGCCGCGATGCCCGTCGCTCGTCTCGGGGTCGCCGACGTGGAGCGCTGGCACGCGCGGATGCGCAAGACGGGCGTGGGGGAGGCGGCGATCCGCGGTCGCCATTCGGTGTTGCGTGCCGCGCTCGCTCAGGCGCTGCGGTGGGAGTGGATCGCGAGCAATCCGGCCACCCAAGCGGTATTGCGCCAGCCCAAGGTCCAGCCGCGCGACGCGATGACTGCCGACGACGTGCGCGCCGCGATCGCCGCGGCACACGACCTCGACCCCGCTGCCGGTGTCGCGCTGCGCCTTGCCGCCGTCGCGGGGCTGCGCCGAGCTGAGCTCGCCGCGCTCCAGTGGACCGATCTCGCAGGCAACCAGCTCACCGTCGACAGCAGCGCGACGATCATCCGCCGCGACGGCGAGTCGTGGGTCGACGACGTCGCCACCAAGACGGGTAACCGCCGTACCCTCACCCTCGACCCCGCGACGGTCGACGCGATCGATGAGCTGCGCGTCAATCGCGAGCAGATCTCGCCCTACCTCTTCTCCGACACGACGGGGCCCGCCAACCCCGATCGCATCGGATGGTGGTGGACCCGAGCCCGGGAGCAATCGGGGATCGACCGCAAGTGGCGTCTTCACGATCTGCGGCACTGGACCGCGACCACCGCGATCACGGGTGGGCACGACGTGCGCACCGTCGCCGGCCGGCTCGGCCACGCCAACCCGGCGATGACGCTCCGGGTGTACGCCCACGCGGTCGAGGGTGCAGATCGCGCGCTCGCCGGTGCGCTCGGTGACGCCCTGAACTCCACGGCAACGAGTGACTCGGTGGTGAGAGAATCGAAGGGCATGGACGTGCTCAGCCGACTCGGTGCCGATCGGAAGTCCATCGACGCTTTCTGCCGCCGCAACGGCGTTCGTCGCCTCGCGGTGTTCGGCAGCGCGCTGCGCGACGACTTCACCGCCGACAGCGACGTCGACCTCCTGGTCGAGTTCGAACCCGATCGCAGCGTGAGCCTGTTCGACATGGCGCGCATGGAGATGGAGCTCGAGGAGTTCGTCGTCGGCCACCGGATCGATCTGCGCACCGCCGGCGATCTCGGTGCGCGATTCCGCGACGAGGTCCTCGCCCACGCCGAGCCGGTGTATGACCTCGCCGCGTGACGACGATCGCATCGCCCACATCGTCGACGCATGCGAACAGGCCGCCTCGTTCATCGCCGGGAAGACGCGAGACGATCTCGAGCACGACCGCATGCTCCAGCTCGCGCTGGTCAAGCTCGTAGAGATCATCGGCGAAGCCGCCAAGGCAGTCTCAGACGACGCACGCCGCCGCTATCCCGACGTGCCGTGGTCGCTCGCAGCACGCACACGAGATCGGCTCACCCACCACTACTTCGAAGTCGACCTCGAAGTGCTCTGGAGCACCGTGACCGAGAGCCTTCCCGCGCCGCTCGCCGGCCTGCGCACCGTTCCCTGAGCTACGTCGCATCCGGTACGAGGTTTCCCTGGCCCTCACTGCGGGTCGGCGCTCCTCCGAGCATGCCGTTCGTCGCGTGGACGACAGTGTCGCTCCCGACGGTGGGACGCAACGCAGCGGCGGCGCCCGCCAGCTGGTCGGCGGGCACGTCCCGGAACCGTTCGCGCAGCTCGTCGGGTGCGGTGAAGCTGAGATGGCGGATCTGGTTCAAGTACTTGACGCGCACGTTGCGGCCCGAGCGGCGAGCGACCAACAACGCGCGGATCGCTTCCACGTCACCGTCAGCGGACTTCGCGATGCCTGACGCCCGACCCGACAACGCAGCCCGAGCTGCTTCGATCGCGTCGAGCTCGTCGGACTTGCCGTTGCGGCGCCGTTCTTGACGGTTCGGGCGATCAACCTCGATCACCACCAGTCCACGACTCCGCAGATGGCGTGCCAACCCGGCGCCATACGCGCCGGTGCCTTCCACCCCCACCCGAGACACCGCCCCGAACGTCTCGAGCCACGAACACAACTCGCGGTAGCCAGCCGATGTCGTCCCGAACGACTCGACACCCAACACGCCGCCATTCGCGTCGACCGCGGCCGCGACATGCACATCCAGATGCGTATCGACACCACCCGTGATCAGGCGCGTCGTCTCTACGATGGTCATCGCCATCCCTTCTGCTCATCAAACGGTTCAAGGGGTGGCACGCACGTCCCGGGAAGGAGACCGTGACGATCAACCTGTTGCTGCAGGAAGATCGATCACCCTCCGGAACGGGGCGTGCCCAATTCCGAACACACACCGACGAGTGACGCGCGCCCGAACCGAACGTACCGGTCACCACCAACACCACGGTGGACCCACCGCCCATCCTCACTGGCAGTTCTGGCGCGGGGCGGTGCGCCCTGATCCGGCGTTTGGTGCTACCCGGGTTGGCCCGTCTGGCGGCGTGTTCTGGGACACCGTTCCGTGCTCGGCGCTCGCGCAGATCGCCGATTCTCCGCCGCCGCGTCTTGCACAACCGCGACAGTAAGGCCCCGACCGAGTGGAAGCGCCGTGGCCAGCGTCGCCACTTTGCACGTCGGACGACAGCACGGCAGGGTAGGAGAGAAGTTCGGGGAGGTCCTTTGTCGTTGCGAGTTCCTACCCACGCACGACGGTGGGGGTGGCCAGTGCCTTCTACCCGAGGTTCAGGGACAGAACCGAACAAGAACGCGTCGGTGGGGACAGACTGGCCGTCATGAACTCCGTCGAGCAGGGGCGGGCGGCCTTCGCTCGAGGGGCCTGGGGAGAGGCCCTCGTCGCGTTCGCCGCCGCGTCGGGAGCGACGCTCGCCGCGGTCGACCAGGAACAGTTGGCGGTGTGCGCATATCTGGTGGGGGAGGACGAGAGGTGCGCCACGGCGTGGGAAGCAGCACATCGCACGGCGCTGGAAGCGGGCGACCCGGCTGACGCGGCCCGATATGCCTTCTGGATGGCCTTCTGTCTCATGCTCCGCGGCCAGATGGCCCAAGCTGGGGGATGGCTGGGCCGAACCGAGCGCGTGATCGCTGACGCGAACCTCGACTGCGCGGCCTCCGGGTACCTCCTAATCCCCGAGCTCCTGGGCGCGCTGGAGGAGAACCCCGCAGCGGCGCGCGACCTGGCCGTGCGCGCCACCGCGCTCGGTGAGCGGTTCGACGAACCGGACCTGATAGCCCTCGCAATCCTTGCGCATGGCCAGGCCCTCCTCGCCATGGGCGACACCGCGACCGGCGTCGCTCGTCTCGACGAGGTCATGCTGTCGGTGACGGCGGGCGAGGTCGGGTCGATCACCTCGGGCATCGTCTACTGCGCCGTGATTCTGGAGTGCATGAACCTCTTCGATCTGGCGCGAGCAGCGGAGTGGACGGGTGCGCTCGGCGTGTGGTGCGACGCCCAACCGGGCCTCGTTCCCTACCGAGGCCAGTGTCTGGTGCACCGGTCCCAGCTGCTGCAGGCCACCGGCGACTGGCCCGAGGCGATCAAGATCGCCGAAGCCGCGTGCGTCCGACTCACCGACCCACCTCACCCCGCGCTCGGGCTCGCCTACTACCAGGAGGCCGAGCTCCATCGGCTGGTCGGGGCGTTCGACGAGGCCGCGATCGGGTACCGGCGGGCCAGCCGCCACGGCCGTCAGCCGATGCCGGGACTGGCCCTCCTCAAACTCGATCGCGGTGACCAGGTGGCGGCGGAGGCGAGCATTCTGCGGGCACTGCAGGAGCGCGGCGCTCCGTTGGAGCGGCCGGCCTTGCTCGCCGCGGCGGTCGAGATCCTGCGGGCCACCGGCGACCGGGCCGGTGCCCGCGCCGCGGCTGACGAACTGTCGGCGACGGCCGCTCGTTCCTCGTCGTCGGAGATGCTCCGTGCCTTGGCCAACCATGCCAGCGGCTCGGTCCTCCTCCGGGAGGGCGATCCCGCGGCTGCGCTCTCGGAGCTGCGGGCCGCGGCCGACGCGTGGCGTGCCCTGCGCATGCCCTACGAAGGGGCGCGCACGGCGGTCATGGTCGGGCTGGCATGCGCCGCGTTGGGTGACCGGGTCGCTGCCGACCTCGAGTTCGACAACGCCGCGGCCGCGTTCACGGAGCTGGGCGCAGCGCCCGACCTGCAACGCCTGGCCGGGTTCACTGGTGGGCCGATCGACGTCGGGGCCACGCCGACGGGGTCGGGCGGTCTCCCGGCCCTGTCTGCCCGGGAGCGTGAGGTACTGGCGCTTATCGCGGCGGGCAAGACCAACCGCGACATCGCCGCCGCCCTGGTCATCAGCCAGCACACGGCGGGCCGTCACGTCGAGAACATCTTCGCCAAGCTGGGCGTCACCAGCCGGGCGGCGGCGACGGCCTACGCCTACAAGCACGATCTCCTCGGAGGGGAATAGGGCGTTCACCCCATCGTCTGGTCTCGCTCCGGAATAGGGCGTCTGGGCGATGCCGGTCAGTACGTGCATCCGTAGGGTCGTCTCATCGGCGAGACACGCCGGCGACGAACCGGAGGACGACTCGAATGACCGTGCACACTCTCACTGAAGCGCTCGATCAGAGCACCGCCGATCGGTTGAGTGCAGCTTTCCATCGCTGCTTCTCCGACTTCGAGGCGGCCGACGATCTGTTCGCACCCGACACGTTCTTCGATCTGCTGCCCCCGATGTGGCGCTTCCAGTTCGAAGGCCCGGGCGAGGCCTTCGCGGCCCAGCTCCGCTCGATCGCCGAGGGGCCCATCGAGATCGACGTCGTCCGCACGATCCCGACGGTGCACGGGTTCGTGACCGAACACGTCGAGACCCAGCACACCTCGGCCGGCACGATGACCGCCCGTCGGGTGCACCTCTGCGCCGTACGTGACGGCCGCATCGAAGCCGTCACCACGTACTGCAACGGCGGCTGGGACGACGAGCTGCGCGCTCGTCACGCGGCCGAAGCCCCGATGATCCGGCCCTGAGAGGAAGGCACCCCGATGAACTCCGTCTCGTACCGCAACTTCACCGGCACCGGCGCCGAGAACTACCAGCGCTACTTCGTGCCCGCCATCGCCACCCCTGTCTCCGCCGACCTGATGCACACCGCCGCCCTCCAGCCGGGCGACCGGGTCCTCGACGTCGCGTGCGGGACCGGACTGATCGCCCGCCTCGCCGCCGAGCAGGTCGGCCCGACCGGCTCGGTGACCGCCATCGACATCGCGCCCGACATGATCGACGTGGCCCGAGCCGCACCATCGCCCGGCGGCGCGCCGATCGACTGGCAGGTCGGTAACGCGACGTCGCTCGCGCTGCCAGACGACTCCTACGACGTCGTGCTCTGCCAGATGGGCCTGATGTTCATGGAAGACCGGGCGGCAGCCGTCGCCGAGATGCGGCGGGTGCTCGCCGCCGGTCGACGGCTCGTCGTGAACACGCCCGGCACCATCCAGCCCCCGTTCGAGCTCATGGAGCAGGCCATCGTCGACCACATCAGCTCCGAGCTCGGTGGCTTCGTGCGCGCTGTCTTCTCGATGCACGACCCCGACGCCGTCGCCGCGCTGCTCCGAGGGGCGGGCCTTCACGACGTCGACGCGTACGTGTCGATCGCCACGTTCCACCTCGACGCGCCGGCGGCGTTCCTGTGGCAGTACATCAACCTGACCCCGATGGGGCCCTTCGTTGCCCAGGCACCCGAGGCGGCCCAGACGGCCATGGAACGACAGGTGGTCGACAGCTGGGCGCCGTTCGTGGTGGACGGCGCGACGCTGGTCGACCAGCCCATGGTCATCGCCACCGGCAGGAAGTGACCATCAGACGATGCGGAGCCGCTCGCGGGTGCCCGAGCCTCCCAGAACGCGCGTCCCCCAACGTCTAGCTCGACGCGGCGGTCACCGCCACCAAGGTGCCGATCGGGGACGCGCCAGATTGCCCGCTCTGGAGCAGTTACGCGCGGTGGACGGGGGTCTCGTGGTCGTTGCGCGACGATGCTGCTATGAAGCGTTCGACGGCGATCAGTCGGCTGGGCGATATCGCCGATGAGATGGACCACGTGGCGAAGTGGCCTGAGGTGACTCTGGTGGGCGGCTACGTCTTCGGCGGCATCCTCGGGCCGGCGGCGGAGATCGAGCGTGTTGAGTTGGCGCTCGTGGTCGCCGAGTCCGCGGCGACGGTTCCTTGGATGGCGAGACCTGCGCGGCTGGAGGCCTTGGCCGATTCTCTTCGCCTTATCAAGTTGCCGGTGTCGTGGTGGTGGCGGCCTGCGGAGTGGCCGGTCTGGAATCACACGATCAGTCGCGCCGTGCGGTTCTGGAGCTCCGATGGCGGACGCGATCGAGGTGCGTTCGAAGGACTGGCGGCCGCGCGACTCGACACGGTTGAAGTTGCAGCGCCCGCGAACGATGGTGAGCTGCTTGCGCAGCTGGTGGTGGAACGTGACACCGCGCGGGCGGCATCTCGCCAAGGTGACGGAATCGTTCTATGACCGCGAATGGCGTCGCGAGTGTCGTGGTGGCGAATATCCGGAGAGCCACCTGTGGTCGGCAGCAGCTGCGTACCTCGAACTCGACGCCGCTGCCAGCAACCTCGAGTAGCGGCCCGACGTGTCAATGCACGGACACGCCGGGAGCGTGCCGGTGCGCAAGGGCGTACCGTCGCAGAGAGGGAGGTAGCTGGGGTGACGCCCGGCTGGTCCCGGCTTGTCGAATGACCTCAGCGTGAACGTGGAGGTCCCCATGACGTCGTCGACGACGAACACCCAGACGATCGCGCTGCGACCCGAGTTGTTCTCGACCCGAGAAGAACTCGCGTTGGCTGGATTCCTCGCCGGCTACAGCGGCTTGACCCGCGAGGCGTACATTCTGGATCTCCGCCAGTACGTGGCGTGGTGCGCAGAACGACACCTCGCGTTGTTCGGCGTGCGTCGCGCCGACATCGAAGCGTTCGGCCGTCACCTCGAGACCGCGGGCCGAGCTCGAGCGACGATCTCGCGACGGCTCTGCACCATCGCCTGCTTCTACCGCTACGCCGAACAAGAGGACTTCATCGCCAAGTCGCCGGCGGTGCATGTCCGTCGTCCCAAGCTCGACTACGAGTCACATGCGACCGCGCTCGACCGCAACGAAGTCGGAGCGATGCTCGTCACCGCCGGTCTCGGCAACGCGCAAGATCATGCGCTGCTCAGTCGCTTGCACTCAATGGGCTGCGGGTGTCCGAAGCGACCGGGGCGAACATCGAGGCACTCGGTCTCGAACGAGGACACCGCACGCTCACGATCCTGCGCAAGGGCGGCAAGACCGTGATCATCCCCCTCGCTCCCCGCACCGCGCGCGCGATCGATCTCGCGGTCGGTGAACGCAGCGAAGGGCCACTGTTCCTCGGCGCCAACGGTGAACGCCTCGACCGTCACGCCGCCGCCAGGATCGTCGGGCGCGTCGCACGCAAAGCCGGGATCCCCAAGCGAGTCGGACCCCACACCCTCCGACACGCATTCATCACCGCCGCGCTCGACGCCGGCGTCCCCCTCCGAGACGTCCAAGAAGCCGCAAGCCACGCCGACCCGAGAACCACCATGCGCTACGACCGAGCTCGCGTCTCGCTCGACCGACACGCCACCTACATCGTCGCCACCTTCATCGCCGGCGCCGCCCGCTGAACAGCTCCCATAAGCGGGCCAGAGCGAATCCTGTTTGTGTCAAGGGCTTGTTCTTGGGCGCGTCGATGGACCCGTGTGGCGGGTCGGCGTAGCGTTGTGGTTGGTCCGGGAGTGGCTGTTCCGAAGTGCCGGTGTTCAGGGTTGTGCCGGCCACGCTGGATGAGAGAGTCGTTCCCTGGTTGCCCTCCCGGACCTCCTTCTCAGTGTGCCGTGTCGGCGAGGAGTTGGCGGTAGACCGCGTCGCTGATCCGGCGTTTCAACGCGCGGAGCGCTTCTTTGCGCGTCTTCCCTTCGGCCTGTTTGCGGAGGTAGTACGCGCGTCCGGGCGTGTCGTGCGCGATCTGGGTGACTGCGGCGATGTGGATCGCGTGGTTCAACTGTCGGTTCCCGCGCGGGTTGAGCCGGTGGCGCACGCGTGGTCCGGAGGACGCTTCGATTGGTGCGGTGCCGTTGTAGCGGGCGTAGTGCCCCGCGGTCGGGAAGCGCCGCGTGTCGCCGCTGTAGCCGATGAGATATGCGGCGAGGACTGGTCCGACGCCGAACACGTCGGTGACCGTCGTCGACGACGCATCAATCGCGGTGGCGATGCGAGCCTTGAGCGCGACGAGATCGCGGTCCGCGGCACGCACCTCGGCGAGGAGCTCGACTGCGAGACCTCGACGTTCGATCCCAACCGCGTCGACGGGACGGATCCGGCGCAGCTCAGCCGCAGCTCGAGCGGCCGAAAGTCGCCGTGGAAGGCCTCCAGCGACGAGGTGACACAACACGGCATGCAGACGACAGATCGCCCGTGTGCGATGCGCGACCAGGTCGTGATGCCGTTTCGCGAGCACTCGCAGCACTGCGCTGTGGTCCTCGCGCACAACGGTGCGGAGCTTCGAGTGACGCAACGCCACCACGGCCGCGGCGCGGGCGTCGTGCGCGTCGGTCTTGTCGATCCGACCCGCGTCGAGAGTCGCGCTCGGGCCGACAACGTCGGCGGGACATCGAGCACTAACTCGCCGGCCGCGACGAGTTGCTGCGCCAACAGAGCACCCGTGCCCGACGCGCCTTCGATCGCCCAACACCGCGGCTCGAACCGTGCTGCGAACTCCACCAACTCATCGCGTTGGCGTCGCCCAGCACGCACCCGGACCTCACCGACGAGTTGCTCGGCCTCGTCGAGCACCGCCGCGCTGTGCGATCCCTTGTGAGGATCGATCCCGATCACGAACACCCTGAACCTCCTCAAACGATTGCCCGATGGGACACCGCAGCGGGCAATCCTGAAGAGATCGAATGCTCGGTCCTGTTTCGAGCCACACCGCAGCCGAGACCCGGCAAGTGGTCGCTTCGCTCGAAAGCCAACCAACGGTGGCAGGGCATTCTGGAGACCACCCACCGGACCTCGAGACGCTACGAGCAACACTCACGCGTCCGCATCAGATCCTCATTCAGGGCAATCTGTCGCGGTGGGCTCGGCCCGGGAGTCCATTAGCGCACTGCCTGTTACGGTGCCAGCCGACGTTGCGATTCTCAAAGCTCGACGCCAGGAGGCCGACGTGAGTGTTTTCAACGGGATGTTTCCGGTCCAGGCAGGCAAGGAGGAGGACGCCCGCGCGTTCGCGGCCGAAACAATGGGGGCTCGGCGGGCCGAGTTCGCTGCGCACCACGCGTGCGCCGGTAACACCCGAGAGACGTGGGCGCTGCAGGAGACCCCCATGGGGAGCTTCATTCTCGTGTGGTTCGAGGGCGATGTGGACAAGGCGTTCGCTGACCTGGCGACAAACGACTCCGAGTACATGACGTGGTTCCGCGGTCGGGTTCTCGATGTGACCGGTGTCGACCTCGGCGTACCGCCAGACGGGCCGCCGCCCGAGGTCCTCGTCGACTGGCACGCCTGACCCCGACGCGAGCCATCGTCGACGCAGACTCGCGCCAGAACTGCGGCGATCTGTCGCTGGGCGCTACCACGGAGCAGCGAGGCCCGACCGCGCCCTATCTGCCGCTCGGCGTGCCACAGATGGGGCATCATGCGCGGATGCCGATGTGTCCCTCTTGTGGCTACGAAGGTCTCTACGAGCCCCCATGGAGTGGTGACTCACCCTCCGACGAGATCTGCCCGTGCTGTGCAATCCAGTTCGGCTACGACGACTACCAGCACGCGAACGCCGAAGCGTTCTACGCAGGCTGGCGTGCTCGCTGGGTCAAGGACGGCAAGCCCTGGTTCTCACAGAGCCGCACACCACCGGAAGGGTGGTCGGCGGGAGCGCAACTCCGGAACCTGAGCGTGTAACTGCCGCTCGGCGCGTACCGCGGCACATCTCGGGGACGGCGCATGACTCACGGTGGAAAGTGCTCGAGCGTCCTGTCCGCGCTGCTTGCTGCGTTCGCCGACCAGGGCGTCGTCCGGGTTGAGTACGTGGCCGGGTGGCCGGATCGCAATGAGTCCCCCGCCTTGGCCGATGAAGCAGGTGATCGCGCCGCGCGGGAGTCGGGCGAACCACTCCGAAGTCAGGACGCGGAGTCGGCGAGGGGGAGCTGGCGCTGAAGGTCTTCGAGCACGGGCGACAGCGCGGCGCCGAGCGCGCCGGACATCCTCCCGTCGTCGAGCGCCGATCGCAGCGCGCGCCGATCGGCGAAGATGATCACGACCTGCGCGCCGTCGGAGCCGGCCACGAGTGCAGGATGGTCGACGTCGGCTTCTTCCAAGCGCACGTCGCCCTGGCTCAGCGTGACGCCCGCGGCGTCGAGCGATCCGGACACCGGCGCGATGATCGTCTCGGAATCGATCGAGCGCGCGGGGACCGCTTCGGTGCCGGCAGCGCAGTCGACGAACACGAGCATCGGTCCGCACGTCGGTTCGCCGGCGAGGCCGGCGGCCATGCGGACACCGGGCACGATCTCGTCCCACTGCTCGGAGGTGTCGAAGCCGCCGTCGAGGTGTGCGTGGGTCGTGGGGCCGAGCGTCGTCATGATGGCGGGAGCTCCCGGGCACGGATCCTGCACGTCGATGCCCATTGCTCGACCGGCGACTTCCTGCGCCGGCCTCATCTGCTCGGCGAGCTCGGCCTTCACCGGTCGGATGGGGAACCCACGCCGGTCGGCGAACATGATGATGCCGTAGCCGCCGTCGGGACCCCAGGCGAAGTTGTCGCTCGCGTACGGCACCCCGCCGTCGTGGAACCGGAACTGGCCCTGCTTGTAGGCGTCACGGCCCATGTTGGTGGTGCCCCGCACCGAGATGCGCCAGTTGTCGCTCGCGTGGGCATGCGCGAATGACAGCGGCATCTGCTCGCTGGTCGGCTCGACGTAGCTGAGCGCGACGAACGGGCCGCATCGATCGTCGCCGATCATGATGGGCAGGATCATCGCGCGCATGTTCTCGGTCCAGCCCTCCCGGTCCGCAAAGTTGATGTCGACGTGACCGTCGATCGGCGTCATAGCTGTGGTGGACCGAATGGTGTACATCGTGGCTCCCGTCGCTTCGTCGGCCGGACGCGCTCCGACGGTACCGGACTCTGGCCCGGGATCACCACCGCCGCTCGTGAGCGCCACGCGTGTCCTTGCCACGCCATATCTGCCGCTCGGCTCGCGCGGCAGAGGGTGCAAGGTCGAGAGTTCGTCGAACTGATCTTCGAGTTCGACGTCTCTACTCATCCCTACAACGTGTCGCATCTGCACGGATTTGACGCGACGCGACGGACGCGAAGCACCACCAGCATTGACCGCGTGGACTGCCCGGACGACTCGAGAACAGCTACGCGATCTTCGAAGGGACGTCGGAGATCCAGCGCCTGATGATCGCGCGCTCGATCAGCGGCATCCACATCCGCTGATTCGCCCGAAGCTCCGGGCCATGAGCAGCGGGAGTCTCGGCCACCGCTAGCTTCTTCCTCTCGCACTCGCCGAGGGGGAAGCTTCGAATGTCACGAACGTTCGGCTCACGATGCATCGCCGTCGCCGCCGTGGTGGCGACGGCGTCACTGGCCGCGGCGGGGCTCGCAGCTCCGGCTGCCCGGGGCGCGTCCGACGGCACGGAGGTGCGCATCGGGCTCGAAGCGCCGCTCTCGGGTGACCAGAAGATCCTGGGCCAGGGGATGCTCGAGGGGGCGGAGCTGGCGGCGTCCGAGCTGAACGCGGCCGGCGGCATCAACGGCAAGCAGGTGACCATCGTCCCCATCGACGACGCGGCCGATCCGAAGACCGGCGTCACCGCCGCGAAGAAGGCGATCGCCGACGGTCTCGACGGCGTCGTGGGACCGTACAACTCCGGCGTCGGCGCCGAGACGTTGCCCCTCTACATCGCCGACGGGCTGGTCCCGATCCGCCTGACCTCGGCTGACTCGACCAACGGACTCGGATTCACGTTGCAGCCGATGACGTACCAGATCGCGCCCGTGGCCGCGAAGGCCATCACGACGTGGGCGAAGGCAGAGTCGGTGGCGATCGTGTACGACGACACCACGCTGTACACCCAGTCCGTGTCGGAGGCGCTCAAGAGCGAGCTGGAGACCGCCGGCACCAAGATCACCGACTACCAGGCGATCAAGCCGGGCAAGAAGAACTACACCGCGGTCGTGAAGCAGCTGGCCAAGGCGAAGCCCGACCTGATCTACGTCGCGACGTACTACCCGGAAGGCGGGCTGATCGCCAAGGAGATGCTCGTGGCGAAGGTCACCGCGAAGTGCCTGGCCGACTACGGCTCCTACGATTCCGGATTCGTCGAGGTCGCGGGCAAGGCTGCCGCGCAGAACTGCCCGGTGGTCGGGGTCCCCGCACCGAACGAGTTCCCCGACGCCGCCACCCACGTCGATGCGTACCGCAAGGCCTTCGGGACCGCGCCGGGTACGTGGAGCCCGTACACCTATGACTCGGTCAACCTGTTGGCCGACGCCGCGACGCAGGTCGGTGGCTTCGACTCCGCGGCACTCACCACCGAGCTGAACACCCTGACCAACTGGTCCGGCTGGACGGGTCCGGTCACGATCGACGCGTCGAACGGGAATCGTGACCCCGCCACCGTGGTCGTCCTCGACACCAAGAAGAACGGGACGTTCAGGGTCGACCCGAGTTGGTCCGAGGCCGTGGGCGCGCAGTACTGACGACGTCAGGCTCTGATCGACACTGCTATCGGTCGTCGCGGCGTTCCTTGCGTCGCCGGTGGCGACGCATCACGCCGAAGCCGAACCACACGAGTGCACCGAAGAGCGCGACGACGATCGTGTAGAGCCACAGTGGCCACGTGAAGTCGACCATGAGGAACTTGAACTTCACGTCCTCGGTGTTCTGCACGATGAAGATCACCAGCACCGCCAGGCCGCCAAGGCTGGCGATCGCGCCTCCACTGAGCTTGCTGCCGTCGGAGCTCGGCGCGCCCTGCTGGTTCATGTGGCCCCCCGGTCAGTGGATCGCCATAGTGCCACGCGGGACGCACGATCACGCGGACCCATCGGGCCGCTACGTCACTCGCGTCACGGCGTCTCCGGCGTGTCGGTGACCACCATCCACGGGGTGCCGAAGCGGTCGACGCACATGCCGAACCCCGGCGAGAAGAACGTCTCGATCAGCGGCTGGGTCGCCTCGCCGCCCTCGCTGAGGGCCGCGAAGACGCGCTGCGCCTCGTCGAGGTCGGGGAGGGAACACGTCACCTGCATCCCCTGGACACCGGAGAATTCGCCGCTGGGGTCGTCGGATCCCATCACGTACGTGTCCCCGACGGTGAGGGCGGCGTGGATGATCATGTCGGCCAGCTCGGGGGGCGCCGGACCGTCGTCCGACGGCGCGTCGGCCATCGTGATGAGCACGAGATCGCCGCCGAAGATCTCCTCGTAGCGGGTGAACGCCTCACGGCAGGAACCGTCGAAGAACAGGTAGGCGCGGAAGTCCATGGCGATCAACTCCTTCAGCTGGGGGCGAGAGGTCGTTCAGGCGCGCCACTCCGGGTCGCGCCCGGTGAGCGCGACGAGGCGATCGACGCCCGAGGCGTCGTCCGCCGGCGCAACCACGGGGCCGAACGCCGGCGCCCGGTTGCCCTCCGCGCCCGGCTGCGAGATGGGTCCGATGAACTCCAGGCAGCCGTGCACGGTGTCGTGGTCGGCGTCGAAGGGTTGACCGATGGCGCGGGAGAGGTCCCACCCGTGCGTCACCACCTCGTTGAGGCCGACGGTGCCCACCACACCGGCCGGCATCTCCATGCCCGCGATCTTCGTGGTCCCCTCCCAGGCGCCCGGCTCACCCCACGCGTCGCCGAGGGCGGCGAGGTCCTGCGGGATGCGCGTGCGCCAGTCGTCGGCGAGGTTGGCGTGTGAGCCCTCCGGTGGCGGTGACGCGTTGGTGCCGTCCTCCTTCCGGGCGGCCTCCGCGAACGCGACCGCGAGGCGACCGATGTGGTCCAGCAGGTCGCCGACCGTGTACTCGGGACACGGCGTCGGCTTGGCGAGCTGCGAGTCGTCGACCCGTTCCACGAGCGTGGCCAGGGTGCGGGTCGCGGGGTGGAAGTCGTGCATCGTCGCGCTCCTCGGGGGTTCGGTTTCGACAGGTCCGACCGTGGGACGGCGCGGAACTGAGCGGTCGGGTTCAGCCGGGTCGGATGAAACCGCCGGGACGCTCGCCGGTGTCGGCGCCGTCGAGCCAGGTGGGCGTGCCCGCCACCACGGTGGCGCGGAAGCCCGCGGGCCGGGCGGGTGAAGCGCCAGGTGCCGTGCGGGACGTCGTACCGACGTTCCTCGTGGCGGAGCTCGATCTCGTCGAGGGCGAAGACCGCGAGGTCGCCGTGCCTTGCCGGGCGCGATCACCCCGCGGTCGTACAACCCGAAGAACCCCGCCGTGCGCCCGGTGAGCACGTGGACCGCCTCCTCCACGCGTCAACAGGCCCCGGTCGCGGACGTAGTGCGTGAGGAGGTACAGGTGCTCGCCGGCGCCCGCAGAACAGCTGCAGGTGCGCGCCGCTGTCGTTGATGTTGGAGAGCGTGCGCGGTTCGCGGAGCGCGGCGACGATGTCGTCCTCGGCGAGACGCTCCGGGCGTGCCGACCATGATCGAGTGGATGCCGTTGGCGATCACCCACTCCGCCAGCGCGTCCGAGATGTGGAGGTGGCGCTGCGCGGCGTACTCGGCGAGCGAGATGTCGAGCGGTCCGGCGCCGGTCTCGGAGATGGCGAGGATCATCTCGTCGGGACGGTCGAGGCGCGAGAGGTGACGAGCGTGTGCGGTGGTCCCATTCGCTGCGCGCCCGGTCGCGCCAAGCAGGATCGGCGAGGGTCGCGAGCTTCGCGTCGTCGGGCCCGTTGACCACCTCGTTCCACGCTGCCACCCGCTGGAAGACGATCGACCGCTCGAACCCGAAGAACGGTGCCAGCGGCTTGATCGGCACCACGGGCCAGAAGTCGCTCCCGCCCGCCTGCAGCTCGTGGTGGACCTTCCACACGACGGCCCGGTGGTCGTCGTCGCGCACGTTCATGGGCATGCCCGGCCACTGGGCGCGCACGCCCGCCTCGCTGGCACAGGCGACCGAAGCGCTCGGCGTCCTCCACGTCGTGCTCGAGATCGTTGAAGCGCGTGATCATCTGCACCGTGGCGGGACGATGCCGGGCGACGACGCCAAACAGCGCGTGGTACTCGGCGTCGTCGGCGAAGTACCCGGGCACCGGCCGGAGCGCCCGGTCCTTGTCGAAGTGGTTGACCGACAGTCCCATGGCGCCGGCGCCGAGACCGGCGTCGAGCCGCTCGGCCATCCGCGCGACCTCGTCGGGCGTCGCCGCGCGCTCCCAGCGTGTCGGCGCCCATCACGTAGGTGCGCAGGGAGAGGTGTCCGAGGTAGCCGCCGACGTTGACGGTGGTGGGTTGCCCGGCGAGCGCGGTGGCGTACTCGGGCCAGTCCTCCCAGGTCCACGGCACCTCGCGGCGGAAGGCCTCGAGGGGGAGGTCCTCGAGGAAGCAGAGGAGGTCGACGATCTCGTCGCGCTGCTCGCCGGCGAGCGGCGCGATCGAGTTGCCGCAGTTGCCGAACACCATCGACGTGTTGCCGTACGACGGCAGCGGATCGAGCGCGGGGTTCCACCACATCGCACCGTCGAGATGGGTGTGGGTGTCGATGATGCCAGGGGTGACGAACGCGCCCGAGGCGTCGACGACCGGCTCGCCGCCGGTCGCGAGATCGGCCCCCACCTCGGCGATCACGCCGTCGCGGACACGGACGTCGGCTCGGATCGCGTCGGCGCCGGTGCCGTCGACGACGGTGCCGCCACGGATGAGGATGTCGTCCATCCGCGGACGGTAACGCGTGCAGCGCAATTCGACCTCACGATCGCCGGGGCGGGCTGACCTAGATTTCTGCGATGCCCAACGGTTCGGTGCGGGTCGAGTACGACGGCCATCTCGCGGTGCTCACGCTCGACCGACCCGAGCAGCTCAACGCCATGAGCGACCACATGGAGCAGCAGCTGTGGTCGGCGTTCGAGGAGCTCGAGGCGCGTGACGACGTGTACTGCGTGCTCTGGAGGGCCGAGGGCAGGGCGTTCTCCGCCGGCCGCGACGTGGGTGAGCTCGGCAACCGGGGCGAGGGCGAGAGCGACTACCAGTACATCGCGTTCGGTCATGGCAACACGCACCGCCATCTGGTGCCGCCACGCGTGCCGATCGTGTGCGCGATCCAGGGTTGGTGCATCGGCGGGATGTGGGAGCGTTCGCTCCTGTGCGACGTGCGGATCGCGGCCGACGACGCCAAGTTCCGATTGCCCGAGCTCGCGGACGGGTTGATCCCCGATTCCGGTGGGACGGCCCGGCTGTTCCAGATCTGCGGGCCGGCACTGGTGAGCGACCTCGTGTTGACCACGCGGGTGCTCGACGCCGAGGAGGCGCTGCGCCACGGGATCGTGTCGCGGGTCGTCCCGCGTGCCGACCTCGACGACGAGGCCCGGAAGGTCGCGACCACGATCGCCGCCATGTCGCCGCTCGCGGTGCGGGCCTGGCGCCAGAACCTGCTCGACCTCGCCACGCCCCCGGTCCAGAAGGCGATCCACGACGAGCTGCTCGCGCAGATGCTCGTCTACACCTCCGAAGACTTCGCCGAGTTCCGCGCCGCCGTGCCGAGGACCGCCCCCCGAACTACCGCATCACCTGACCAAGAGGAATGACCGGCTACATCGGGTTCCAGGTGGGGTCGCGCTTCTCGACGAAGGCGCGGCCGGCTTCGGTCATGTTCCGGGTGAAGGTGCCGAGCACCTGGGTGCGGTTCTCGAGCTCCATCGTGTGCCGCAGGCTCGGGGCGTCGAGGTTCGCCCACATGCCGAGCTTGGTCATGTAGACGCCGTACTCGCTGTTGTCGGTGATGAGCCCGGCCAGCTCGGTGGCGGCATCGAGCAGTCCGTCACGCGGGACCACGCGGTTGAGCATGCCGAAGCGCATGGCCTCGTCGGCGCTGAACCGGCGACCGGTGAGCATGAGCTCGGCGGCGATGGTGGGGCCGACGACACGCGGCAACCAGTAGCTGCTCCCGACGTCGCACGCCGAGAGTCCCACCCGGATGAACTGCGCGCCGAAGAGCGTGTCCTCGCTCGCGACGCGGAGATCGGCCGCCAGCGCGATGGCGAGGCCGCCACCCACTGCGGCACCGTGTACGGCGGCGATGACCGGTTGGGGCAGCTCGTGGATCGCCAGCATCAGCTGCGCGAGGTTGTCCTGGATGAAGTGGATCGCGCCGACGGGCCCACGGTCCTGCGCCTCGGGCGGCGTCTCGTCGTCGCCGGTCATGTTGGCGCCGGCGCAGAAGCCGCGACCGTGGCCGGTGATCACCACGGCCCGAACCGAACGATCGTCGCGCAGGTCGGCGAACACCGTGCGGAGCTCTCCGACCATCGCGGTGGTGAGCGTGTTGTAGCGGTCGGGATCGTCGAGCTCGACGAGCGCGACGCCTTCGCTCACCTCGGAACGTGCGACGACGCTCACGGTGCGACCGACATGAGGTCGGCGAAGCCGGTCGGCGCGTGCGTGCCGATGCTCGCGTGCTCGAACAGACCGAACCCCTCCGCGCCGTCGCAGACGGCGCGGGCGACGTGGTCGATGTTGCCGAACGGGATGCGCGGCACCACTGCCGGGTCGGTGAGGTCGATGACGACCGATTCCGCCCACCCGGCACCCTTCCACTGACCGTGGGCCCAGTCGGCGTCGCCGTAGCCGGGGCCGAGCTGCAGCGGCACGAACCCGAGGGTGTCGATGTCGACCGTCACCGGGTTGCCGCGCGTGTCGTGCATGCGCAAGGTGGCGTGCTCGGGATGGCGGGAGCCGGAGCGGTACCGGATGTCGTACACCGGCCACCCGAGCTGCTCGACCCGGCCGTCGGCCCATACCCGCTTGGCGTCGTTGAGGGTGCGGTAGCCGTCGGGCTTCTCCTGCGCCATCACGATGATCGAGAACTCCTCGAAGCGCAGCGGCACGTACAGCCACCAGAACCCGCCGGTGCCGGTGTCGTCGGCGGTGCGCCCTGGGGCATCGGCGTCGCCCACGGGGCGGATGCCCCAGGACCGGTCACGACTGCCGAGCCAGGTCGACGGTTCGACCGCGATCGTGTCGCCGCCGACCCGCACCTCGCCGGTCCAGGTGCCCAGTTGGGCGAAGCGCGTGCTCTGCAGGATGGTGCGGAACCCGTTGTTGATGATGTGCGGTTCTTCCTCGACCGCGTCGAACGAGCCCTCCCATGTGAGATCGAGACCGACGCCGTGGTCGTCGCCGTCGCAGACGACGCGCACGCGCTGCAGCGGCTCGAGCACCTCGATGCGGTACGGGCCGACCTGCTGGTGCATCCGGTCGGGTCCGATGGCGTCGGAGAAGCGCGCGGTGCGGATGGTGTCGCCGACCTTCACGGTGGCGTACGCGTCGACCACGCCGAGGTTCGCGTAGGTGCCGAGTCCGGTGATGACGAAGACGTCGCCGGTGCGGTCGTGCGCGTTGAAGTAGCAACGGTCGTAGAAGTTCTTGTCGCTCGTACCCACCTGGCTCATGGACAGCGGGGTCTGGTGGACCGGGTACTCGTCGAGAGGATGCAGCATGCGGCGAAGCTACTTCTCCCCGTCAGTCGATGCGGCAGGCCGCGAGGCGGGAGGCCATGGCGTCGATGCCTTCGGTCGCGAGCTCGTGGTTGAACGCCTCGTACGCGAACCACGGAGCGGCGCCGATCTGTTCGAGCGTGCGGAGGAGCCGCTCGATGTCGACGTCGCCGTCGCCCGGGAGGCGGCGGCCGGTCATCGCTTCTTCCATGTACGGGCCGGGGACGGCTTCGGCCGTCACCGTGTCGCACACCTGCACGTAGTGGATGCGCTCGCCGGGGATCTGCTCCAGCAGCGCGAAGTCGGGACCACCGGGCTGTCGGTGCCAGTGCATCATGTCGACGAGGAGGCCGCCGTTCGCGGCGCCCGACTGGTCGACGACGTGCCACGTGGTCGCGAGGTCGGGCACGCCGGTGCACGGCACGAACTCGATGCAGACACGCAGGCCGCGTTCGCCGGCGGCGTCGCACAGCGCGCGGAAGCCGGTGATCGCTGCCGACCACGACGCCACCGGGTCCAGGGCGCACGTGGTGATCATCTCCGCACCGAGCGTCGTCGCCAGGTCGACGAGCGGCGAAGCCTCGGCCATGGCGGCGTCCGGACCGCCGACCCACTGCTGCGCCGCTTCGATCGCGGGGGCGGTGGCTCCGAGCGAGTCGAGCAGGTCGCGGGCGTGCTCGCTGCCGTAGCTCACCGGCCAGAACGACCACAACGAGAAGGCGTCGAAGCCGGCCGCGGCCGCGCCGCGGACGGTCCGCTCGAACGTGGTGGCGTCACCGCCGAGGGGGTCGGGCACGAGGATGGCCGGGCACATGCCGATGGCTTCGGGCGGGACGGACATGGCGATCCCTTCGGCCTTGTCGGGGCGGGTGCCGAGCACCGTAGAGTGCCCGCATGGACGCGTCCACGGTCGCCCCGGCGCTCGACGAGCTCCGGGGCCTGGTGCAGGTCGACGGCGGCGACATGACGCTCGTCGCCATCGACGGTTCGACCATCCGGCTCCAGCTCGTCGTCGAAGGTGCGCACTGCGTCGAGTGCGTGATGCCGCGCCCGTTCCTCGAGCAGGTCGCGCTCGACATCTTCCGCCGGGGCGGCGTCGAGGCCGAGGCGATCTCCATCGACGACCCGCGCGAGCATCCCGACTTCGTCATGCCCGAGTGACGAGGTTCGACATCGGGGAGGAGACTTCACATGCGACTGCAGGACCGGGTGGCGATCGTCACCGGAGGGGGAAGCGGCATCGGTACCGCTTACGCGCGGCGGTTCGTCGCCGAGGGCGCCAAGGTCATGATCGCCGACATCGGTGAGGAGCAGGGACGCAAGGCTGCGGCCGAGCTGTCGGCCGACGGCGACGTCGAGTTCGTGCGCACCGACATCGCCGACCCGGCGAGCGCGCAGGCCGCGGTCGACGCGACGGTCGAACGCTTCGGTCGCGTCGACATCCTGGTGAACAACGCCGCGATCTACGGCGACTACAACGGCGGTGACAACAGCCTCGAGTACCTGAAGCAGGTGTTCGACGTGAACCTGCACGGGCAGTGGGTGATGGCGAAGTCGGTGGCGCCGCTGCTGGTCGGCCAGCGATGGGGACGCATCGTCAACGTCGCCTCGATCGCCGCCTACCTCCACCAGCTCAGCGCGATGGCGGATCCCGACAACTTCGAGCTCAGCAACTACGCGTACATGCAGTCGAAGTGGGGCGTGCTCGGCCTCACCCGCCACATGGCCGGCCAGCTCGGTCAGTTCAACGTCACCGTCAACTGCATCGCTCCGGGGTTGGTGAACACCGCCGCCACCGAGAAGCAGGTGCCGACCGACTTCCAGCCCATGTTCGCCACCATGTCGGCGATGCGGCAGAACGCCGAGCCCGAGCACATGGTGGGCGTGGCCGTGTTCTTCGCGTCGAGCGACGCCGACCTGGTGAACGGCCAGGTGATCGTGGTCGACGGCGGCAACGTCATGCCCGTTTGATGGACATGCAGCGGAGGCGTGGCCGGAGGCCGGGACGCCGTAGCGGAATGGACCCGAACTGATGGGTGCCGAGAGCGAGATCCGTACCCTGCTGGCGCGCATCGCGCAGTTGGCCGACACCGGCGATCTCGACGAGTACCTCACGTGCTTCGCCGACGATGCGGTGTGGGCGATGCCGGACAACCCGGCGGTCGGCATGGCGGCCAACGAGAAGCGCGGCCACGCCGAGATCCGCGCCGGCGTGGAGGAGCGGCGCGCCAGCGGGCTGCAGGGCCCGGGCACCGACAGCCGGCACGTGCTCACCACGGTGGCGGTCAGCGTCGAGAGCGACAGCCGCGCCACCGCCCGCTCGTACTTCCAGTTCTACGGCACGACGTCGACCGCGCCGACGCTGCGCACCATGGGGCAGTACGACGACGTGCTCGTCAAGGGGGAGCGCGGCTGGCAGCTCGCGCACCGCGCAATCACGGTGGGGTGACACCGGCAGCGCCGTCGACGCCGTTCAGGACCGATGCATCCAGGCGTTGAGGTCCGGCGGCACCAGTGCGGCAGCTCGACGGTCGTACCGGGCGCGGTCGTCGGAGGTGCAGAGGACTTCGCGCCACGCCCCCCGACGAGCTTCGCGGAAGAAGTCGACGTTGTGGCGCCAGATGCCGGTGTCGGAGTTGGGCGCTCGTGCGTCGGCGTGACTGCGCATGTCGCCGAACGAGGCGGCGTGCACGAGATCCGGCCAGCGCGCTTCCGCGACGGTGATCCCGAGCCGCCCCGCCAACGCTCGCATCCCGCCTTCGAGGTCGTTCATGAGGTCGTCGTAGTGGAGCAGGACGACGTGGTCGGAGTCACGGATCGCCCAGCACGACGCGACGTGCTCGAGGGTCGCCAGCAGCGTGGAGCTCGAACGGGTCGATGGCGTGTCGTCCAGCACCCACCGCCAGAACCTCGCCTCGACGCTCTGGTCGAGATCGGGCGGTGGCGGGTCGGGTCGGGCCGGCGGTGCGATCCCGCCGATCCTCGCCGCCGCGTCGTTCGCCGCCGTGATCACGTCGAGGTCGAGATTCGTGCGGTGGTCGCCCATGGAGAGGCCCACGTCTCGCGGATCCCGTCCGACACAGATGTAGGTGACGCCCTCGGCGATGGGGATGCCGTCGAGGGGGGTGTGGGTCTTGATGAACCGTCGGTGCGTCTGCGCCTCCAGGTCGGCGACCACGTCGTGCCGGGCCCGGGTCCGCATGTCGAGCCACGGCGAGAGCCTCGCGAGCGGAGCCGGGAGGTCGGGCGTCTGGAAGATGAGCAACGCGGTGATCATCTGCGTCCACGTCGTGCCGCACTTCGGCGGCGTGCTGATGATGATGTCGTCCGGTCGAAGGTCGAATCCCTCCCACCGGCTGCTGTCGTAGACGAACGTCTCGTAGCGAACGAGCGGCCTGTCCATGCCGCCTCCTCAGACGATTCGGCGCTCCGTCGCCCAGCGCGTGAGCTCGTGGCGGTTCGAGAGCTGCAGCTTGCGCAACACCGACGACACGTGGGTCTCCACCGTCTTGGTCGAGATGTCGAGCTGGCGCGCGATCTCCTTGTACGCGTACCCGCGGCGATGTGGCGCAGCACCTCGCGCTCGCGTGCGGTGAGCTGGTCGAGCTCGGGATCGACCGCGTCGATCGGCACGTGCGAGAAGGCATCGAGCACGAAGCCGGCCAGACGCGGTGAGAACACGGCATCGTCGGCGGCGACCCGCCGGATGGCGTCGATCAGCTCCGGGCCCGAGATGGTCTTGGTCACGTACCCTCGGGCGCCGGCCCGGATCACCGCGATCACGTCCTCGGGTGCGTCCGAGACCGACAGCGCGAGGAACCGGACGCCGGGATGGCTCGCCAGCACGGCGCGGATCACGGCCTCGCCCCCGCCGTCGGGCATGTGCACGTCGACCAGCACGACGTCGGGTTCCCGTTCGCCGATCATCTCGATGGCGGCGTCGACCTCCGACGCCTCGCCGACCACGTCGGCGTCGTCGCCCAGCTCGGCCCGGACCCCGCTGCGGAACAGGTGGTGGTCGTCGACCAGGAACACCCGCGGCGCTACGGTCACGCGGGGACGCGCTTCATCGAGAGCTCGACCTCGGTGCCCTGGCCGGGACGGGAGCGGATTGCGACCGCGCCGCCGTTGCGCTGCATCCGCCCGGTGATCGACTCGGCGATCCCGCCCCGGTCGGTCGCGATCGAGGCGGGATCGAAGCCCCGGCCGCGGTCGCGGACGAACACCGTCACCTGGTCGTCCTCGACTTCCTCGTAGACCGCGACCACCGGCGCACCGGAATGACGGGCCGCGTTCACCATCGCCTCCCGCGTCGCCGCCACGAGCGCGCGGAGCTGGTCGTCGAGCGGGCACGCCCCACCCACCCGCACGGTCTCGATCGGGACGCCCTGGCGCTGCTCGACTTCGGCGGCGGTGGCCTCGAGCGCATCACCGAGATCCAGGTCGGCGCGCGCGGGCGCCCGACCGAACAGCCAGCCGCGCAGCTCCCGCTCCTGCCGGCGGGCGAGCCCGACGACGGCACGCGGGTCGTCGGCCCGGCGCTGGATCAGCGCCAGCGTCTGGAGCACCGAGTCGTGCAGGTGCGCGGCCATCTCGGCGCGTTCGTCGGACCGGATGCGTTCGCTGCGCTCCTCGACCAGGGCGTTCCACAGCCGCCAGAGCCACGGACCGAAGACCAGACCCAGGCCGCCGAGGATGACGGCCACCGCGAGCAGCCCCTGGCCGACGGCCTGGAACGCGCCCTGCGTGGCGAGGAACGCACCGACGCCGGCCACGACCAGCGCACCACCGACGACGACCCGGACGACCGACGTGGTGTCGGGCGCGGCCGGGTCGTGTCGCGAGGCGAGGCCGCGCTCGCGCCGCACCAGCTCGCCGATGAGCTCGTCGATCGGCCGACCGCTGCGGCCGACGATCAACGCGGTGCCCATCGCCGCCAGCACGATGGGCCACAGCAGCGCGTCGCTGAACCCGAGGCCGATGGAGCGGGCGAGGAGGAGGACGCCCAGGGTGACCGCGCCGAGCGCGACGACCTGCACGAGATCGTTGCGTGAGCGCTCGCGACCGACCGGGCCGGTCGCGCAGCGCGTCGTCGGTCGGGAGGAAGAGCCAGCCCGCGGCGTACAGCACGATCCCGGCACCGCCGGCGAAGGTGAGCACGACGAACGCCAGCCGCACGAGGTTGGGCTCGATGCGGAAGTGATCGCCCACGCCGCTGGCCACGCCCGCGAGCAGGCGATGGTGGGAACGGCGGGTGAGGGTGCGGCGGGCGGCGGTGGCGGGCCCGGTGGTCTGCGTCACGTCCAGCTCCTCGGGGGGTGCGTGCGCCCGATGATCGCGCGCGGGGTCCGGGATCGGGCTCCGGGGTGTCCCTGGCCGCAGCGGTGCGGTTCGGGGTCGAGCTCGGGGTGATCCCCGATGGTGTCGTGGCCCGGCGGTGCGGATGATCAGCCCATGGACGCACCCACGATCGAATCCCCACCCCCCGAACCGACGGAACCCGTGCCCGAACCTCCCGGTCCCTCCGCCACTGCCTCCCGCCGGCTCACCCGCAGTCCCGACCAGCGGTTGCTCGGCGGCGTCGCCGGCGGCCTGGCCGAGTACCTCGGGATCGACCCCGTCATCGTCCGCCTCGGGTTCGTGGTCACCGCCTTCTTCGGTGGCCTCGGTGTGATCGCCTACGTCATCGGGTGGATCGTGCTCCCGGTCGGTGCCGCGCCGACCCGGGGCGGCGAGCGTTCAGCGCCCGACCGCAAGCAGCTGATCGGCTACGGGCTGGTCGCGCTCGGGCTCGTCGCCGTGGGCGGGCGGATCGGCTGGTCGGTGCGCGGCGACGGCATCTTCTGGCCCCTCGTGCTCATCGGGCTCGGCGCCGCGGTCCTGGTCCTGCGTGCCCGCGACGCGGCACAGGGCCCGCCCGACCCCCCGACGGATCCGTCGACGGATCCGGAGCCCCCGGGCGGGCCCACCGCGCCGATGGTCGCGAGCGTCCCAGCCACCGATCCCCCCACCGCACCGATGACCGGCCCGGTGTCCGCCCCGGCGCCACGACCCGAACGACCGAAGTCATACCTGGGCGCGCTCACCTGGAGCGCGCTCCTCGTGCTCGTCGGCGGAGCATGGCTGCTCGACGCGGCCGGTCTCGTCGACGTCAACGTCGGCGTGGTGGTCGCGCTCGGGCTGGTGCTCGTCGGGGCCGCGCTCGTGATCAGCACGTGGCTCGGGCGGTCACGCGGGCTCATCGCCGTCGGCATACCACTCGCGCTCGTCGTCGGCGCGCTCGGTGTCGTCGACGTACCGCTCGACGGCGGCATCGGGAACCCGACCTATCGACCGCCCACGCTGGCACGCGTGGAGCGCTCCTACGCGTTGGGGATCGGTGACCTGTCGCTCGATCTCCGTGCGGTCGACTTCTCCGGCACGCGGCGCCATGTCGACGCGCAACTCGGCATCGGGCAGCTCAACGTGACCGTGCCCGACGACGTGCGCGTCGTGCTCGACGGCCACGTCGGTGCCGGCAGCGTCAGTGCGTTCGGCCGGCAATCGAACGAGTGCTGTCCCACCGACGTCAAGGTGGTGCGCCCGGGCGTGGCGCGGGGTGGCACGTTGGTGCTCGACGCCGACGTGGGCGCGGGCAACATCCGCATCAAGCGGGAGGAGGACCTTCGTGGAACGTCATGATCTCGACCCGATCGCGCTGGTGTTCGGCGCCCTCTTCGTCGCGGTGGGACTCGCGTACGCCGTCGGACGGTGGACGTGGATCGGCCTCGACCGCGGTTGGGTCCTCGGTGCGTTCCTCGTCGGGCTGGGTGTCGCCGGGATCGTCAGCGTCACCCACCGGCGTCGTCGGTCGACGGAGGACGAGCTGACGACGAGATAGGTGACCGGCAGCCGTCGTGGATATCCCTTTCCGGCCGCTCCAGATCGGCGAGTATCGCAGGCCATCGGCGCGCCACCGCGGCCACCGAAGCCTTCTGGATGCGAGCGCAGGGAATGCAGATCGACGACGACGTCTCGGCACGGCAGGGCACGGGCCCGGTCGGCTGGCTGGAGCTCTTCTACGACCTCGTGTTCGTGGCCGCGGTGGTCACGTTCAGCGATGCGATCAGCTTCGAGCCGAACGTCGGCCGGATCGGTGCGGTCGACGCGGCCTTCGCGGCGATGTTCCTGGTCTGGGTGGCGACGACGCTCCACGCCAACCGCTATCGCGACGACGGAGCCGTGCAGCGCGCGCTGGTGCTGGTGCAGATGGTGCTCCTCACGATCAACGCGCTTGCTGTCGGTGACGGCTTCGACGCACACCCGGAGCTGATCTGCGTCACCTACGCGCTGCTCGCGCTCGATGTGGCCGTGATGTACGCGCGCGCGGTGCACGGGCACGACGAGGCCGCGCACCTGGCCGCGGTCCGCCGGAACCAGTACTGCGCCGCCGCCCTGCCCATCCTCGTCGCCGCGTTCACTCCTCAAGGCCCCCGCGTCGCACTCTGGTTCGTCGGGCTCGCGCTCCTCATGTGGCCCACGCTGGGGTTCCGCTTCGGACGGTTGGGTGTCGTCCCCCCGTTCGACGAGCACCACTTCGTGGAGCGCCTCGGGCTCCTGACGATCATCGTGTGCGGCGAGTCGTTCGTGAAGGTGTCGCTGCTCGCCGCCGACGGCACCCTCGACGGGATCGACATCGCCGTCCTCGTCACGATGTTCGCGTTCGTGTTCGGGGTGTGGTGGGGCTACTTCGACGACGTGCCCCGCGCCGGCATCCGGCCCGAACCGTCCCGCACCGCCGGCTGGCTGGTGGGTCACCTCCTCGTGCAGCTGTCCCTGGTGGCGAGCGCCGTCGGCTTCGCCAAGGTGCTCGGCTTCGAGTTGGGCACGACGCTCACCGAGGACAAATCCCTCCTGCTCACGGTGCCGCTCATCGGCGTGCTGCTCGGCCTCACCCTCATCGGGGTGTGCAGCCGCCGGACCCCCCAGCGCGCCCTGGTGACGCTGCGCCTCGGTGTCGCCGCCGCCGTCGCGGCGATGGCCGTCGTCACGTGGCAGGTCGAGTGGATCAGCGCCGACGGTGGGGCCGTCATCCTGGCCTGCACCGCACTGGGCTACGCCGCCCTCGCGACGCCCCTGCTGCGGCGAACCCGCGTCTGACCCGGCCCTTCGGCTCTTCGCCCGCCGGAGGACCCATGGGGTACAAAGGAAGGAGCATTCCGACGATCCGGGGGATCATCATGGCGATGGCGACCACCGACCACTACACGATCATCTCGGCCGACACCCACGCCGGTGCGAACCACGAGACGTACCGTGAGTTCCTCGACCCCAAGTTCGTCCCCGACTTCGACGTGTGGCGGGAGAAGTACAAGAACCCCTGGAAAGACCTGCGCGACACCAGCCTGCGGGTGCGCAACTGGGACGACGAGCGCCGCAACTCCGACCAGAACGCCGACGGCGTCGTCGGCGAGGTGATCTTCCCGAACACGGTGCCGCCGTTCTTCCCGAGCTTCGTGCTCTTCGCGCCGCCGCCGAAGCCCGACGACTACGAGCACCGGCACGCGGGCATCCAGGCCCACAACCGGTGGATGGAGGACTTCGTCTCCCACTATCCCGAGCGGCGCGCCGGCATCGGGCAGATCTTCCTCAACGACGTCGACGACGCGATCGAGGACGCGAAGTGGATCAAGGAGCACGGCCTGCGCGGCGGTGTGCTCCTGCCCAACATCGCGCCCGACGTGAAGTGGGTGAAGCCCCTCTACGACCCGGTCTACGACCCGCTGTGGGCTGTGCTGGAGGACCTCGAGATCCCGGTCAACGCGGACGGCGGCACCGGCTCACCCGACTACGGCCGCTACGCCTCGGTTCCGATGATCATGATCAGCGAGGTGGGGTTCTACTCGCAGCGCCCGTTCGTGCACATGACGCTCGGCGGTGTGTTCGAGCGGTTCCCCCGCCTCAAGCTCGTGATGACCGAGATGGGCGCGGCCTGGATCCCGCCGCTGCTGAAGCAACTCGATGCGATCATCGCGAACGTGCGGAAGGGCGAGATCGGCGAGCTCAAGTACACCGAGGAGAACGCGTCGCCGCGCTCGGCGTCCGAGTACTTCAACCAGAACTGCTGGGTCGCGGCGAGTCAGCCGGGTCCCGCCGACGCCAAGGCCCGCGAGATCATGGCGCCCGACCGCTTCATGTGGGGGAGCGACTACCCGCACGACGAGGGCACTGGTCCGTTCACCACTGAGCACCTGCGCCAGGTGTTCCACGACGCCGATCCCTCCGAGCTCAAGCGGATCCTCGCCGACAACGCGGCCAAGCTCTACGACTTCGACCTCGACGCGCTCGCGCCGCTGGCCGAGCAGTACGGGCCGACCGTCGGCGAGATCTCACAACCGCTGCGCGAGCTGCCGGAGAACCCGAACAGCGCCCTCATCAAGGGTCAGGGTCAGCTGATCGCGTGATCCTCGGTGCCGTAGGGCACCACGAAGTAGATCGCGACCGCCCCGCACACCACGAGCGCGGCGTAGGGGCTCAGGAGTGACAGCAGCGTGGCCGCGAGGTAGGCGGTCGGGCCGCGCCACGTCCGCCGGATCGCGGCCGCGACCGTGTCGTCGGTGATGTCGGGTCTGCGGACCTCGCGGTGACGGCGGAGATAGCTCCAGAGGGCCAGGAACCCGAGGCCGATCACCAGCAGGTTGAGGCAGAAGATCACTGCCGCGACCCGCCCGCCGTCGGGACTGCGCACGTACTCGGCGAGCAGCGCGGTCGGGAAGGGGAGGAACGCGATCGTGAGCAGCAGGAACAGGTTCACGAAGAGCAGTCCGCGGTCGACGAGCAGGACGTGGTCGAACAGGGCATGGTGGTTCACCCACATGATCCCGATGGTCAGGAAGCTGACGACGTAGGCCGCGTACGAGGGCCACTGATGGGCCAGCGCGTCGAGCAGGTCGTCGCCCTTCACGTCGGGCACGCTGATCTCGAGGATCAGCAGCGTGATCGCGATCGCGAGCACGCCGTCGCTGAACGCCTCCACCCGGTTCGTGCGCATCCGCTCAGTCTCCCAGGCCTGGGACATCGCGATCGCGACAAGAACGCATCAAGGACCTTCCGCTCGCAGGTCGATGGGCGTAGAAGGGAACAATCGGTCCACGCGAAGCGCGAGCGAGCGAGGCGACATGGAACAGCCGATCTACGTCGGGCAGAGCCAACTCCTGCACTACTGGCCGTCGCTCATGGTGACGGGCGCGCTCGTGGGCTCCCTCTCCGGTGGACCGATCGCCGCGTTGGTGCTCCTGGTTCCCGGGCTCACCGCCGCGCTGCTGCTGCCGTGGCGGTTCGCGGTGCTCGATCGGGGAATCGCCCTCTGGTTCCCCTTCGGCAAGTACCGCTACCTCGCCAAGGAGCAGGTCACCGTGCGCGTCGGTCACGGGTCGACCGTGCTCCTGCCGCGCCGGACCGGCCGCTTCGGGTATCCGCTCACCGACGGCCTCGTCGAACGCCGGCGGATGGTGCTGCGGGCCGTGCTCGCAGAGCACGGCTTCGAGCTCGCGAACTGAGGACTCAGGTGGCGGCGGCGTCGACCAGTCCGTAGCGCTTGCGGATCTTCCGCTCGGCGACGCCGAAGACCAGCGTGTCGACCAGGACGCCGATGGTGAAGAGCACGATCATGACGGCCTGCACGCCGGCGGCGTCGGCGTTGTCGCGGTTGATCGCGAGCTGTTGGCCGAGCGAGTAGCCGGCGATCCCGCCGATGATCTCGCCCGCCAGCAAGCTGCGCCATGCGAAGGCCCAGCCCTGCTTGAGCCCGCCCACGAAGGAGGGCAACGACGCCGGCAGGACCACGTAGCGGAAGGCGTCGAGCCGCTTGGCGCCCATGACCTTGCCGGCGCGGAGGAGCACCGGCGAGATGTTGTCGACCCCGCTGATGAGACCGTTGGCGATCGACGGTGCCGCGCCGATGACGATCACGAAGAAGATCGCACCCTCGCTGAGCTTGAACAGCAGGAGCGCCAGCGGGTACCACGCGACCGAGGGCATGGTCTGCAGGCCCGTGATCATCGAGCCGATCGCGGCGCGCAACACCGGAATGCGCGCGACCGCCGCGCCCATGGCGACGCCGATCACGATGGCGATGGCGTACCCCTCGATCCCGCGCCGCAGCGTGGTCCACATCGCCTCGGAGATGATGCTCCAGTTGTCGGTCAACGAGCTGAAGGTGTCGGCGGGCGACGCGAGCTGGAACGAGGGCTTCCACTCGATCCAGATCAGGAACTGCCAGAACCCGAGGAAGATCGCGATCGCGAGCAGCTTGGGCCACGCGGCCTTCCAGAACTTGCGGCCGCGGGAGACCTTGGGCGCCCGTGGGACCTCGAGCGCGTCGAGGCCGGAGGACAGCTCGGCGAGCTCGAGGTCGTCAACGGCCATGGCGCCGGACTTCTTCCTTCAATCGGTCGGTGATGGTGACCGCGAGGTCGGCGACGTCGAACGAGTCGAGGCGCCGTGGGCGCTCGATGTCGATCGGGTACTCCTCGACGATGCGGCCGGGCCGGCTCGACAGCAGGATCACCCGGTCCCCGAGACGAACGGCTTCGCGCACGTTGTGGGTCACGAACACGACGGTCAGCCCGGTCTCGCGCCACAGTCGTTCCAGCTCGTCGTGGAGGACGTCGCGGGTCATGGCGTCGAGCGCACCGAAGGGCTCGTCCATGAGGAGCACGTCGGCCTCTTGAGCGAGCGAACGCGCGAGGGCGACGCGCTGGCGCATCCCTCCCGAGAGCTCGTGGGGGAGCTTGGCGCCGAACGCACTGAGGTTCACCAGCTCCAACAGCTTGTCGGCCTTGGCGTGGCGTTCGGCCCGAGCCACTTTGCGGATCTTCAACGGCAGTTCGACGTTGCCGCGGGCGGTGAGCCACGGAAACAGCGCGGATTCCTGGAACATGAGGGTCGTGCGCGCCGATCCGGTGTCGACACTGCCTGCGCTGGGTCGATCGAGCCCCGCGATGATGTTGAGCAGTGTGCTCTTGCCACACCCCGACGCGCCGAGCAGACAGACGAACTCGCCCTTCTCGACGTCGAGCGTGATCTTGTCGAGTGCGTGGAGCGAGTTGCCCTCGGTGCCGTACACCTTCGACACGTGGTCGAGGGTGACAGCGGGACGCACGACGTCCTCGACCGTCGAAACGGTCGAGGACGTCGCAATGGCGGGGGATACGGGTGTCGTCACAGCTTGGGCACCTTCACCGCGGGCTCACCCGCCGCCTTGAGCGCCTTGTTGAGGAACGTCAGGTCGTAGATGCCCTTCAGGCTGTCGGCCGACGTGAGGCCCTCGATCTTCGACGCGTCCGAGTTGTTCTTCACCAGCGACGTCGGAATCGGGTCGTCGGTGAACTCGATGTTCTTGAACGACGCGATCACCAGTTCGCCGGGGATCGGCTTCCCGGTGATCTTGGCGATGTTGTTGGACACGTCCTCCTGGGCGTCGAACGGGTTGCTCTTGATGTAGTCGTTCGCCGCGACCTGCCCGTTGACCAGCTTCTGCACCGTGTCGGCGTGGTCCTTCAGGAAACCGGTCGTGACGATGAGCTGTGTGGTCACGTACTGACCCTTGGGCCACAGGTCGGCCTCGTCGACGAGGATCTTGCCGCCGCCCTCGTTGACCAGGCGGGTCGCCCACGGCTCGGGCACCCACGCGCCGACCAGCTCACCGGTCTTGAACGCGTTGAGCGTGGTCGCGTTGTCCTGGGGGCGGATCGAGACGTCGCCGCCCCCGGTGGTGTCGGTGCTGAGCCCCTTCTCCTTCAACCACGTGCGCAACGCGACGTCCTGGGTGTTACCCAGCTGCGGTGACGCCACCACCTTGCCCTTGAGGTCGGCGGCGCTGTTGATCGAAGGGTTGACCACGAAGTACGCGCCGCCCGATGCGGACCCGGACACGACCTTCACGCCCTTCTCGAGCTTGTCCCACGCGGTGATGGTGGGGCTCGGACCGATGTAGCTGGCGTCGAGGGCGCCGGCCTGGATCGCCTGGACCGCCTCGGTGCCGGAGTTGAACGTCTTGAGCTCGAGGGTGACGTTGGAACCGAGCTTCTTCTCGAAGATGCCGCTCTCGACGCCGACGATCGCCGACGCGTGGGTCACGTTGGGGAAGTAGCCGAGCCGGAGCGTCACCGGCTCGCTCTGCTTGTCGGCAGCGACTGCCGACCCGCCGGCCGCGAGCGCCGTCGCCAATACGGCGATGACGCCGACCGCGAGCAGCTTGGTGGTGGTGCGGAGCTTGCGCATTGCGGGAGGTCCTCCTGAGAACGAACGGGATACGGAGCGTTGTGGGGAGCGCGTCAGCGGCGACGCCGCTCGTCGAAGTGCTCCCGGCTCATCTCGGCCCATTCGTCGTTCACGGATGCCGGTCGCATCAGGTGCCCTCGTTGCCTCGCGGTACTTCTGCAGTAACTTGATGAACAAGATAAACTTTCGCGGGGAGGAGAGCAAGTCGCCCCGAACATCGCCGGAAGGGGCGTGCGAAGGTATGAGGATCTCCGCCAAGGCCGACTACGCGGTCCGAGCGGTCATCGAGCTCGCGGCGGTGCCGCACGGCTCGACGCTCAGCGCCCGCGAGATCGCGACGGCGCAGGAGATCCCGCAGAACTTCCTCGAGAACATCCTCGCCGAGCTGCGGCGGGCCGGGATCGTCCACACGCACCGGGGCCCGGGCGGCGGCTCGAGCCTGGCCCGGGCGGCGTCGACGATCACGGTCGGCGAGATCCTCCTCGCCATCGACGGTCCCCTCACCGCCGTGCGCGACCTGCCGCCCGAGCAGCTGGTCTACGAGGGCGCGGCGCGCAACCTCCCGATGGTGTGGTGCCGGGTGCACACGTGTCTCCAGGAACTGCTCGAGGGCATCTCGATCGGCGACCTCACCCGGCTCGACGGCCCGGTCGTCAAAATATGACTTGACAGGTCATATTTTGCTGGTACCGTCGCAGCCCATGCAGTCCGCCGCTCCCGTGATGAACGATCCGTGGGGCGAGCTGTCGCGCTTGTCGTTCGACGAGCACTGTCGCACCACCTGAGCGACCGCGCCGGCTCTCCCGCCGCGTCGTGTCCGTGCGCCATGTCCGTCCCCCCGGGAACGAGCGCGCGGTGCGCGCGGCGAGACGGCCGGCGCAGCCCTCCGTTCACCTCATCGCCCTGCGACACGCGCCAGGAGCACGCCATGGCCTCGACCCTGATCACGACCAGCACCCCCACCCTCACACCCGCCACCGTGCTCGGGATCGCCCGTGAGCTCGCCGGTCGCGCCGGCACCTGGCGAACGCTCGTGGAGCACCACGCCGACGAGCGGTGGTTCGCGTGCGTCGGCGCGGACGACCGTCACGACGCCTGGCTCATCGGATGGGACTCGTTCCAGGGCGTCGACCTGCACGACCACGGTGGCTCGGCCGGCGCGCTCTACGTGCTCGACGGCGAGCTGCTCGAGCTGTCGACCGGCCGCGACGGCTCGCACCCACTCCACGAGCAGTTGCTCCCAGCCGGTACGGCGCGCGCGTTCGGACCCGCGCACGTGCACCGCGTCGTGAACCCGTCGGCAGCGGTGGCGACGAGCCTCCACGTGTACTCTCCGCCGTTGGTGAGCATGGACTTCTACGCAGTCGACGCGGGGCGCCCGCTCACCCGCACGCACCGCGAGCCCGCCGACGGTCGGCGGTCAGGGCGCGGCGAGCTGCGATGACGGCCGGCGTCGACGAGCTGCTCGCGGCGGCGCGGGCGCGCCTCGACCGGTTGAACGCGCTCGACGCGGCATCGGCCGTCGAGCAGGGCGCTCTGCTCGTCGACACCCGGCCGGACTGGCAACGGCGCGCCGAGGGTGAGATCCCCGGGGCCACGGTGATCGAGCGCAACCATCTCGAGTGGCGACTCGACCCGACGAGCGATGCCCGGATCCCCGAGGCGGTCGATCACGATCTCGCGGTGATCGTGGTCTGCTCCGAGGGCTACTCCTCGAGCCTGGCCGCCGCGAGCCTGCAGGATCTCGGGCTCCACCGCGCCACCGATCTCGTCGGCGGCTTCCACGCCTGGCGCGACGCGGGGCTCCCGGTCACGCAGATCGACTGATCTCGAGGAACGCCGCCGCCGCGGGGGAGAGCGGCCCCTTCCGGTGGAACAGGTAGACCGGACGGCTGAGGTGCGGACGCAGAGTGACGACGGTGGCGCCGAGCCGCTTCGCCTGCTCGGCCAGTGGTCGTGGGAACAGCGTGGCTCCCGCGCCCGCGAGCACGAGCGGGAGGATCGCTTCCCGTTGCGATGCTTCCACCGCGATGTGCGGTGTCACCCCGGCCTCCGCGAACGCCTCCTCGAGCTGGGTGCGCGTGGTGGTGCCGGCGGTAGCGGCGACGATGGGGAACCGAGCCAGGGTCGTGATGGCCATGGTGCGCCACGCGGCGCTGTCGGGCGGGAGCACGGCGAGCAGGTCCTGGGTGCCGAGCGAGCGGCTCGTCAGGTCGGGCACGGTGACCGGGGCCGCGGTGATGCCGAGCTCACACTCGCCACTTGCCACCAGGTCCACCACCGCGTCGGCGTCGGCGGGGTCGCCGAGGAAGATCGTGACCCCGGGGTGCGCGACGCGGAACGCGCCGACCAGCGGCGCCAATGGATCGATCGCCAGCGTGGGGAGCGCGGCGAGGTCCAGGCGGCCGGCGGACAAGCCCGCGACCGCGTCGACGGCGGCGCGACCCGTCTCCAGGTCGCGCAGCACCTGACGGGCCGGTTCGGCGAGCGCTTCGCCCGCCGGGGTGAGCACCACTCGACGGCCCACGCGATGGAACAGCGCGGTGCCGAGCTCGGCCTCGAGCTCGCGGATCGCCTGCGATACCGACGGTTGCGAGACGTGCTCCACCGCCGCGGCGCGGGTCATCCCGCCGTTGTCGACCACCGCGAGGAACAGGCGGAGGCGCCGGAGATCCATAGGTACAGCCTATGGGAACAAATAAACCTACGTCTTGGACATATGCTCCGAGCGGGCGGACGATGGCCGCATGGACCTCGCGCTCATCGCCGCCGTCGGCGCGGTGGTGGGCTTCCTGGGCGGGCTCTTCGGCAAGGGCGGTTCGGCGATCGCGACGCCCTTGCTCAGCGTGGCCGGCGTCCCGCCCCTCGCCGCTGTCGCCTCACCCTTGCCGGCCACCATTCCCGGCACGCTGGTCGCGGCGTACGCGTACTGGCAGGAACGGCTCGTCGATTGGGACGTGGTGCGCTGGTCGGTGCCGGCGGGCGTTCCCGCCACGATCGCCGGTGCGTACGCCACCCGATGGATCGGTGGGACGCCGCTGGTCGTCGCGACCGAGGTCATCGTCGCGCTGCTGGGTGCCCGGTTCCTGATCTCGCCGTCCGACCCCCACGAGATCGTCATCCCCCCACCGGCACGCCGGACCCGCATGATCCTCGTCGCGCTGGTCGTCGGCCTGATGTCCGGGCTCCTGGCCAACAGCGGCGGCTTCCTGCTCGCGCCGCTCTACATCATGGTGCTGCGCATCCCGATCAAGGCCGCCTTCGCGTCGTCGCTCGTCGTCGCCGCCACGCTCGCGGTGCCGGGCACCATCGTGCACGCTCTGCTCGGCCACATCGACTGGGGCGTCGTCGCAGTGTTCGCGATCACCGCGATCCCGTTGTCGTACGCGGGCGGGCGGGTCGCGGTGCGCACCCACGCGCCGAAGCTCGAGCGGCTCTACGGCGCCGGCTTGCTCGTCATCGGCCTGGCGACGCTCGCGTTCACCGCCTGACGCCTCAGGCCGCGCGCGTCACCGCCAGCACCGCGTCGCGGAGCTCGGGACGACAGATGAGCAGATCGGGGAGCCACGGCTCCGGGCAGTTGTAGACGAGCGGCGCGCCGTCGAGACGGGACACGTGCAGCCCGGCCGCGGCCGCCACCCCGACGGGCGCAGCCGAGTCCCACTCGTACTGCCCGCCGCTGTGTGCATACACGTCGGCGTCGCCGAGCACGACGGCCATGGCCTTGGCGCCGGCCGACCCGAGGGCGACGAGCTCACCGTCGAGCTGCGCAGCGAGCGTCTCGGCGATGGCGGGCGGGCGGGTGCGGCTCACCACGAGCCGCGGGGGTCCGTCGTGGGGAGCGGCGAGGGTCGCGGCCGGCGACGCGTTGAGGGTGAGGTTGCGGGCGGGGAGCGCCACCGCCGCGGCGACGACCTCACCACCGATCGTCGAGCGCGACGTGCACCGCCCAATCGGTACGGCCCTCCTCGCCGAACTCGCGGGTGCCGTCGAGCGGATCGACGATCCAGACGCGCTCGGCGCCGAGCCGGATGGGGTCGTCGGCGGCTTCCTCGGACAGCACCGCGTCGTCGGGATGGGTCGCAGCCAGGCGGGCGACGATGAACTCGTGCGCCGACCGGTCGCCCTCGGCCCGCAGATCGGTGGGGTCGGCGCCGGCCGCGTGCATCGTCGCCCGCAGCCCGACCAGCAGCTCGCCCGCCTCGGTGGCGATGGCCGCGGCGTCGCGATGGTCGTCGGCGGTGGCGGTCATGGCCGCGGACGCTAGCCGCACGCGATGGGAGGTCCGCCACGGGGCCGGGCAACACTCACGGGGTGAGCGACGCTGCCGACCGCAACCTCCGACCCTGGATCGCGGTGGCCGCCGACGTCGCCGTGCTGGTGCTCTTCGTCGTGATCGGGCGGCGCAACCACCACGAGGACGCCGGTCTGGCCGGCTTCCTGCGGGTGTGGTGGCCGTTCGTCGTCGGGCTCGTCGTCGCCTGGCTCGTCACCGGTCTTGCCCGGGCGCCGCTCGCGTGGCCGCGCGCCATCGTGGCGTGGTTGGTGACCGTGGGCGTGGGGATGACGGTCCGGATCGTGGTGCAGGGGCGCTCGCTGAGCGTCGCGTTCACGATCGTGAGCCTGGTGTTCGTGGCCGCGGGCATGCTCGGGTGGCGGGCGGTCGTCCGAATGGCGCGGCGCCGTCGCGCCGTCGACGCGGCGTCCGGCTGAGGTCGGGACGCGTCGAAGCCCCCGGGAGGGCCGGGGGCCTCGACAGAAGGGCGAACGGGCCGGCGGTGCGGGACGGCACCGACTCGCTGCCCCGACACTCTTCCCGGGGGCTCGGCGGAGCCAAACCTCCGGGGATGATCAGCCGGCGCGTGCGCTCGGAACCCCGGAGCGCGGGACCGGTTCGCCACCCGCGGCGGGTTCGTTGCGCCAGAGGTAGAGGGCCACGCTGCCGAAGGTCACCGCGATGCCGAGGAGCACCGCAGAGCTCGACGCGACCAGCGCCTTCGCGTCGGTCCCTGCCGTGAGCATGTGGACGGTCGTCGTCGCGAACAGGAAGTAGCTGAGCAGGTGCACCGCGTGCCATGCCCGCTTCGACATTCGGTGGCGCAGCAGCGAGGTGACCTCGATGGCGACCAGCAGGTACATGCCGACGATGCCCCAAGCGACGGCCAGTGGGTGCCACGACCCGGTGAAGGGCACCAGCACGTCGGTGATCCCGAAGTTGGTGTAGCTGTCGAGCATGATCCCGGCGACGTGCACCCCCACGAACGCGACCGCGAGCGCGCCGAGGTAGCGGTGGAGGCTGAGGAGCCACGCCGGGCCCGGCTTGCGGCCCAGCACCTTGGTGGCGAGCAGCAAGCCCCACACGATGGTGGCGAGGATGAGCGCCCACGCGACGATGCCGCTGGAGCGGGCGACGTACCAGGGGATCTTGCTCATGGCTCAGCTCCCCCGTGTGGTGGTATGTGACGTGACGCTCGGCGTCGACGAAGAGCTCGACGACGTGGCCGATGACGACGTGTCGTTGCTCGCGGCCGGGTCGTCGGACTCGGTCTCGTGCTCCGACTCCGTCTCGCCGCGCGTGCTCGACGACGTCGCCGACGTCGCCGATGTGCTCTTCGTGCTCGCCGCCGCCTGGGTCGTGGTGGCGCTCTGCCCGTCGTGCCAGGCGATGGCGCCGCCCAGCGAGAGCATCGCGGCCACGCTGAGGGCGGCGGTCGCCTTGCGGGCCTTGGCCGCCCGCGGCTTGCGGCGGGGCCGGTCGGGGCGGCGGGTCGGAGTCGTCGGCTCGTCCATGACGATGAACCTACGGACGGCCGGTGAGCCGTCCGCGAGAGCCGGGTAAGAGGCGGCGAAGAATCCAGCGGCCGGGTCCCGCAACGGATGTCGCGAACCGGCAACTTCTGGAAATGCAACGGAAACGTGCAGGGGGTAGACCGGCAGCGGTGGGCGACCTTCTCGACGGCTACACACCCGAACGGGCCTGGGACGAGATGTTCGCGGGTCCCGACGAGCCACGTTCGCACTACCAGTCGCTGCACCAGGTGCTCGGCACGCTCTCCCGCGACGACTTCGAGGTCCGCTGCGCCGCGCGCGACCGTGCCTTCCACGACCAGGGCATCACCTTCTCGCACTCGGGAGAGGAGCGCCCGTTCCCTCTCGACCTCGTGCCCGCGCATCATCGACGCCGACGAATGGGCGGTGGTCGAGGCCGGTGTCCGCCAACGGGTCCTCACCCTCGAGCGGTTCCTCGCCGACGTCTACGGCCCCGGCGAGATCCTCGCCGACGGTGTCGTGCCCCGCCGTCTGGTCGCGAGCTCCTCGCACTTCCACCGCTGCGTCGCCGGGCTCGATCCCGCCGGTGGGGTGCGCGTCCACGTCGCCGGCGTCGACCTCGTCCGCGACGGTGCCGGCGCGTTCCGCGTGCTCGAGGACAACCTGCGGACGCCCTCGGGGATCTCCTACGTCATCGAGAACCGCCGCGCGATGACCCACGTGTTCCCCGAGCTCTTCGCCAGCCACCGCATCCGCCGGGTCGCCGACTACCCGCAACGGTTGTTGGAGGCGTTCCGCGCCACCGCGCCGCCGGGGGTCGTCGATCCGTGTGTCGTCGTGCTCACGCCCGGGATCCACAACGCCGCGTACTTCGAGCACTCGTTCCTGGCGCGCCAGATGGGTGTGGAGCTGGTGGAGGGACGCGACCTCGTGTGCCGTGACCAGCGCGTCTACATGCGAACGACCGCCGGCGAGCAGCGGGTCGACGTGGTCTACCGCCGGGTCGACGACGACTTCCTCGATCCCGTGCACTTCCGCCCCGAGTCGGTGCTCGGCTGCGCCGGCATCCTCAACGCGGCCGCGTGCGGGCAACGTCACCATCGCCAACGCGCCGGGCAACGGCGTCGCCGACGACAAGGCGATCTACCCCTACGTGCCCGCGATGATCGAGTACTACCTCGGCGAGGTACCGATCCTCGCCAACGTCGAGACCTACCGGCTCGAGGATCCCGAGATCTGCGAGTGGGCGCTCGGCCGGATCGACGAGCTGGTGTTCAAGCCGGTCGACGGCTCCGGCGGGAAGGGCATCGTCATCGGGCCGGCGGCGACCGAAGCGACCCTCTCCGATCTGCAGCTGAAGGTGATCGCCGACCCGCGCGGCTGGATCGCGCAGGAGCCGGTTGCGCTCTCGACCGCGCCCACCTTCGTCGACGGTCGGATGGGTGCGCGCCACCTCGATCTCCGCCCGTTCGCGGTGAACGACGGACGCGACGTCTGGGTGGCCCCGGGTGGGCTGACGCGGGTGGCACTGCCGGCCAAGAGCCTGATCGTCAACTCCAGCCAGGGCGGCGGTTCCAAGGACACCTGGATCCTGGCCGCCGCCGATGTGCGGGGGAGTGAGGCATCGCCGGTGCCGCGACGCACGTCTCCGCCTCCGGCGATGCCGTCGGCCGCGCCCGCGCTCGGTCCGCTGCCGGAGCAGGACTCGCAACAACAGCAGCAGCAGCAATGAGCGTCCCGTGCTGAGCCGCATCGCCGAGTCGCTGTACTGGATCGGGCGCTACGTGGAGCGCGCCGAGGACACCGCGCGTCTCCTCGACGTGCACTACCACCTGCTGCTCGAGGACCGCCGCGCCGACGAAGCGACCGTGTGCCGTGCGCTCCTCGACGCCATGGGCGCCGAAGAAGCCGCCATCGGCGCCGAGCCCAACGCGGCGACGGTCACCGCGTTGCTCGCGCAGGACCCCACGTTCTCGGGCTCCATCACCTGCTCGGTCGGAGCGGCGTGGGAGAACGCGCGTGGTGCGCGCGAGGCGCTGTCGTCGGAGCTGTGGGAGACGCTGAACACGACGTACCGCGAGGTGGGGAGCCGCGCCCGGGCGGGGACCGGTCCCGCGCGCCACGAGTTCTTCGGCTGGGTACGGGACCGCGCCGCCGCCTGCAACGGCATCGTCGACGCCACGATGAGCCGCGACGACGGGTGGCGGTTCTTCTCGGTCGGGCGCAGCCTCGAGCGCGCCGACATGACCACCCGCTTGTTGAGCGCCCGGTACGGCGACGCCTTCGGTCGGACCGGTTGGACCACCACGCTGCGCAGCTGCTCGGCGTACGAGGCGTACCTGCGCGCGTACCGACACGCGGTGAACGCGGAGACCGCGGTCGAGTTCCTCCTGTTGGACCGACTCTTTCCGCGTTCGGTGTTCCATGCGCTCACCACGGCCGACAACAGCCTCGGCGAGCTCGATCCCCGCTCCGCCCGCGCTGGACACGACGACGAAGCCCGCCGTCGGCTCGGACGGGTGCGCGCCGAGCTCGAGTTCCTGCATCTCGACGAGGCGATGGACGATCTCCCGAAGCTGCTCGCCCGGCTGCAGCACGAGTGCGCCGACGTCCACGCCGCGATCGCCCGCCGGTACTTCCGCGAGACCAGAGTCATCGAGTGGAGCGTCTGACATGTCGTGGCGCCTGCGAGTCCGTCATACCACCACCTACCAGTACTCGGGCGTCGTGCACTCGTCGTACAACGAGGCGCGCATCTCACCCCTCGACACCGCGAGCCAGTTCACGCTCGAACATCGGGTCGAGGTGCACCCCGCGGCCAACTTGTTCCGCTACCGCGACTACTGGGGAAGTCGCGTGCACAGCTTCGACCTCCACCATCCGCACACCGAGCTCACCGTGATCGGCTCGTCGCTGGTCGAGACCGCGGAACGCACGCCCACCCTCGACGACACGGTCGCGTGGGACGCCATCGACGCGCCGGGCCTGATGGACCGCTTCTACGAGTACCTGAGCGACACCACGGTGACCGAGTCGGACGACACCATCCGGCAGTTCGCCCGGGAGCTGCGCGAATCACCGACGCCGGCCGCGGCGTTGTCGCAGCTCGGCGGATGGCTGCGCGAGCGCGTCGAGTACCAGACCGGGACGACGAGCGTGTCGACCACCGCGGTGGAGGCGCTGCGCGCCGGGCGCGGCGTCTGCCAGGACTACGCGCACCTCGGCATCGCGGTACTGCGGGCGGCGGGGATCCCCGCGCGGTATGCGTCCGGCTACCTCTACCCCGACGAATTGGGCGGCGTGGTGGGGGAGATGCACCAGGGCGAGAGCCACGCGTGGCTGGAGGCGTGGGTGGGCGACTGGCATCCGGTCGACCCCACCAGCGGTTCGGCCGTCGCGGAACGTCACGTGCTCGTCGCGCGCGGACGCGACTACACCGACGTCGCGCCGCTCAAGGGCGTGTACCACGGTGGTCCGAGCAACGCGCTCGACGTGGCGGTGGAGCTGACGCGCGTCGCCTGATCGCCCCGCGCGGACGCCGGGTAGTGTCGGCCGCATGCCTGCCCCCAACACCACCGTCAGGGTGAATGTCGTCGTCAACGGCGCGCCCACCGAACACGAGGTCGAGGCCCGCACCCTCCTCGTGCAGTACCTGCGCGAGGTCGTCGGGCTCACCGGCACCAACATCGGGTGCGATTCGACGTCGTGCGGCGCGTGCACCGTGCTCCTCGACGGCGAGTCGGTGAAGTCGTGCACCATGCTCGCGGTCCAGGCCGACGGCCGTGGCGTCACGACCATCGAAGGCCTCGCCGACGGTGGCGAGCTCCACCCGATGCAGGCCGCGTTCCGCGAGCACCACGGGCTCCAGTGCGGCTACTGCACGCCAGGCATGGTGATGGCGGCGCTTTCATTGGCGATGGAGGCGCTCGCCCAGGACGGTGGTGTGCTCGAGGAGGCCGAGGTGCGCAAGGGCCTCGAGGGCAACCTGTGTCGCTGCACCGGCTACCACAACATCATCGCGGCAGTGCTCGCGGGCTCCGCGGAGATGGCGGGTGGCCGGTGATCCCGGCCGCGTTCGCGTACGCCGCGTGCCGACTCGGTCGACGAAGCCATCGCAATCCTCGCCGAGCACGGTGACGACGCCAAGATCCTCGCCGGCGGCCACTCGCTCCTCCCGCTGATGAAGTTGCGGCTCGCCACACCCTCGGTGCTCGTCGACGTCGGCCGGCTGACCAGCCTCTCGTACGTGCGCGACGCCGGCGACGAGATCGCCATCGGTGGGTTGACCCGCCACCACGACGTCGAGGCGGATCCGCTCCTGCGGCAGCACGTGCCGATCATGAGCGCGGCGGCGGCCGAGGTGGGCGATCCGCAGGTCCGCCACCGCGGCACCCTCGGCGGCTCGCTCGCCCACGGTGACCCCGCGTCCGACCTGCCCGCGGTGGTGCTCGCCCTGCGCGGCAGCATCGTGGTGCGCGGGACGGGCGGCGAACGGGTGCTCGCGGCCGACCACTTCTTCCAGGGCTTCCTCGAGACCGCGCTCACGCCCGACGAGATCATCACCGAGGTCAGGCTGCCGAAGACCGGCGGCGCGGGCTGGGCGTTCGAGAAGTTCAACCGTCGGGCCCAGGACTGGGCGATCGTCGGAGTCGCCGCGGTCGGCGGCGCGTCGCCCGGCGTCGCCCTGGTCAACATGGGTTCCACCCCGGTCCGGGCCGAAGCGGTCGAGGCCGCACTGCGCGCCGGTGCCTCACCCGCTGATGCCGCCGCCGCGGCCGGTGACGGCACCGATCCGCCGTCCGACCTCAACGCGTCGCCGGAGTTCCGTCGCCATCTCGCGTCGGTGCTCGTGGGTCGTGCCCTCACCACCGTCGCCGGAGGTCCGCGATGACCACGAGCACGTTCGGAGCCGGCTCACTGGTCGGCGTCCCGGTGCGCCGGGTCGAGGACCCGACGCTCCTCCGGGGCGAAGGCACCTACATCGACAACCTCGAGATCCCGGGTGTGCTGCACCTCTCTTTCGTGCGGTCGCCGATCGCGCACGCAGAGATCCGGAGCATCGACACGACCGACGCGCGTGCGATGCCGGGCGTCGTCGCGGTGTACTCCGCCGACGATCTCGACTTTCCCGACCACACCGGGATGATGCAGCTGCACCCGGCCGCGGTCCGGCACGCGCTCGCGCGGGGCAAGGTGCGGTACGTCGGCGACACCGTCGTGGTCGTCGTCGCCGAGACCAAGGCACAGGCGGTCGATGCCGCCGAGGCCGTGATCGTCGACTACGACGCGCTGCCCGCGGTGGCGACCATGGAGGACGCGCTCGATCCCGCCTCGTCGCAGCAGTTCGAGGCGATGGGGACCAACATCGTGATGGGGGCCCGTGAGGCCGACGGCGACGACCCGCTCGCGGGGGCCGACGTCGTCGTGCGCGGGCGGTTCGAGAACCAGCGGATCGCGGTCGTGCCCATGGAGGGCGCGGCGATCGCGGTGATCCCCGGCGACGACGGTGACGGCCACCAGCTCACGGTCTACCTGGGCTGCCAGATGCCGCACTCGAACCGCGGCGGCCTCGCCGGCAACTTCGGGCTCGAACCCGACTCGGTGCGACTCATCGCGCCGCACGTCGGTGGCTCGTTCGGGGCGAAGCACTGGGCGCCGGAGGACGTCGTGGCGGTGCGAGTCGCGCTCGAGCTCGGCCGTCCGGTCAAGTGGATCGAGACCCGCTCGGAGAACATGATCTCGATGCCGCACGGCCGCGGCCAGGTGCAGTATCTGGAGCTCGGGCTGCGCCACGACGGCACCATCGTCGGATTGCGGTGCCGGGTCGTCGGTGACGCCGGTGCGTACGCCGGGTTCGGCGGGATGCTCGCGTTCGGGCCGACCCGCATGATGTCGCAGGGCGTCTACCGGATCCCGAAGATCGGCTACGACGTCGCGGTCGTCGTCACGAACCGCGCGCCGATGGGCGCGTACCGGGGCGCGGGGCGCCCGGAGGCGGCGGCGATGCTCGAGCGCATCCTCGACATGGCCGCGGCCGAGCTCGGCATGGACCCGGTCGACCTGCGGCGGCGCAACTTCCTGCAACCCGACGAGTTCCCGTACTCGACCGTCACCGGCGTCACCTACGACATCGGCGACTACGACGCCGCGCTCACCGAGGCGCTGCGCATCGCGGGCTACGAGGAGCTGCGGGCCGAGCAGCAGGCACGGCGCGAGCGCGGCGACGTGAAGCAGCTCGGGATCGGCATCGCCGCCTACGTCGAGATCACCGCGGGCGGATCGGGGAGCGAGTTCTCCGAGGTCGAGGTGCACCCCGACGGCAGCGCGACGGTGAAGGCGGGCACGTCGGCGCACGGGCAGGGGCACGCCACCGCGTACTCGCAGCTGGTGTCGGGCGAGCTCGGCATCCCGATCGAGAACATCCGCTTCGTGCAGTCGGACACCGCGCTGGTTCCGAGGGGTGGAGGCACCGGAGGTTCTCGCTCCCTGCAGCTCGGTGGGAGCGCGGCGCTGGGCGCGTCGTGGGCGGTGCTCGAACGGGCTCGCAGCCTCGCGGCCGACCTGCTCGAAGCCGCGCCCGAAGACATCGTGCTGGCGGAGAACGGCACCCTCGGTGTCGCCGGCGTGCCGTCGAAGTCGGTGACCTGGGCGGAGCTCTCCACCAAGGCCACCGACGACGGCATGCCGCTGGTCGCCGAGCACGACTTCGTGCAGTCGGGTGCGTCGTTCCCGTTCGGTGCGCACGTCTCGGTCGTCGAAGTCGACACCGAGACCGGACGCGTCGAGCCGATTCGCCACATCGCCGTCGACGACTGCGGTCGCATCCTGAATCCGATGCTGGTCGACGGTCAGGTGCACGGTGGGCTGGCGTCGGGCATCGCCCAGGCGTTGTGGGAGGAGATGGTCTACGACGACGACGTCAACCCGCTCACGTCGACGCTCGCGGAGTACGGCATCCCGAGCGCGGCCGAGTTCCCGCAGTTCGAAGTCGCGCACACCGAGACCCCTTCACCGCTCAACCCCCTGGGCGCGAAGGGGATCGGCGAGTCCGCCACCGTCGGCAGCACGCCGGCGGTGCAGAACGCGGTCGTCGACGCGCTCAGCCACCTGGGCGTCCGCCACCTCGACATGCCGCTGAGCCCCGAGCGCGTGTGGCGCGCCATCGAGGACGCCCGCGCCGGTACCCTGCCCGACCCGTGGCGGGAACCCCCGGCGGCCTTCGCCACCCTCGCGCTGCGCCTGCAGGCGGCGCCGAGCAAGGACGAGGAGATCGACCTGTGAGCGCGCGCCGAGGGGCACTCTGACCCTCTCGCGCCGACCGGTACGATCAGCAGCCCATGAAGATCGTCGTGTGTGTCAAACACGTGCCGACCGGCACCCTGCGCATGCGCTCCGACTCGGGCACGCTCGACCGCACCGGGCCCGGTGAGCTCAACGCGACCGACCGGAACGCGATCGAGGAGGCGTTGCGGCTGAAGGAAGCCGGTACCGCCGAGGTCGTGCTCGTCACGATGGGTCCGGCGGCGGCCACGGAGTCGTTGCGCACCGGTCTGGGCATGGGCGCGGACCGCGCGGTCCTCGTCGACGACGAGGCGCTCGCCGGATCCGACCTCGTCGCGACGAGCCTCGTGCTCGCCCGCGTGCTCGAGCGCGAGTCACCCGACCTCGTCCTGTTCGGGCAGCAGACGACCGACGGAGGTGGCGCGGTGCTCTGGGCCGCGGTGGCCGAGCGGTTGCAACTGCCGTTCGTGTCGCAGGCGACGACGCTCACCCTCGACGACGATCTCGTCCGGGTCGAACGCGAGACCGAGGTGGGGAGCGACCGCATCGAGGCGAAGCTGCCTGCCGTCGTGGCGGTGAGCGACGCGATCAACGAGCCTCGCTACACCTCGTTGAAGGGGATGATGGGCGCGAAGAGGAAGCCGCTCGACACGTTGACCGCGTCCGAGCTCGGGATCGCCGCCGACGCGGTGGGGGCCGCCGGCTCGCAGACCGTCGTGCTCGGCGTCGGCGCGCCGCCCGCACGTGCCGGCGCGCTCACCATCGAGGACGACGGCACCGCGGCCCAGGCCATCCACGACTACCTGGCGGAGCGCGACCTCGTATGAGCCTTCTCGTCCTGCTCGAGCACCACGAACACGCGCTCTCGCCGGGATCGCTCGGCGTGCTGACCCGCGCGGCCGCACTCGATCCCGACGTTGCCGCGGTGCTCGTGGGTGACGACCAGCTCGCGGGGCCGGCCGCCGAGGCCGGCCGCTTCGGCGCGGCCACCGTCTTCACCGCCGTCGACGCCTACCTGTCGCCGCTTCCCGGTCCCCGCATCGACGTCCTCGAACACCTCGTGCGCGACCGGGGCTTCGATACCGTCCTGCTCTCGAACTCCGTCCTCGCCGCCGATGTCGCCGCCGGGCTCGCGGCGCGTCTCGGCGCCGGCATCAACTGGGATCTCGTCGACGTCGAGCTGCGCGAGGGCCAACCGGTCGGCAAGCAGCCGATGCTGCAGGACTCCGTGCTCGCCGAGGTCGGCTGGCGGTCCCCCCAGCAGATCGCGCTCTTCCGGCCCGGCGCGTTCGAACCGACCCCCGCGGCCACCGAGCGCGCGCCGCGGTCGAGTCGCTGACGGTCGCGTTCGCGGAGCACACGCTGGCGGTGCGGATCGTCGATCGCACCGTGCGGGCCGACGAAGGCCCGTCGCTCGCCGGCGCCGACGTCATCGTCGCCGGAGGCATCGGAGTCGGTTCCGCGGAGGGCTTCGAGCTCGCCGAGCAGCTCGCCGCGGTGCTCGGCGGCGCGGTCGGCGCGACGCGCGCCGCCGTCTACAAGGGCTGGTACGCGCCGTCGGCGCAGATCGGGCAGACCGGCACGACCGTCGCGCCCAAGCTCTATGTGGCGCTCGGCATCTCCGGGGCGGTGCAGCACAAGGTCGGGATGCAGAACTCGAAGACGATCGTCGCCGTCAACAAGGACCCGCACGCGCCGATCTTCGAGTTCAGCGATCTGGCCGTCGTCGGCGACGTCCACACGGTCGTGCCCGAGCTCATCGAGCTGCTGCGCAAGCACGCCGGCTGATGTCGCGTCCCGTCGACTTCAAGGCCGAGCTCGACACGGACCGGTTCGTCGTCGCGCCGACCGATCCGGACGACGAACGCATCGACGTCGGTGTCCTCGTCGTGGGTGCCGGGCCCGCGGGCCTCGCGTGTGCGATCCGCTTCGGGCAGCTGCTCGAGGACCATCCCGAGGTCGCCGAGCGGTTGGGCGACGTGCCCCTCGCCGTCGTCGAGAAGGGCAAGCAGGCGGGGGCGCACCTCTTGTCGGGTGCGGTGATCCGCCCCGGGGCGCTGGAGCGCCTGTTCGAAGGGCGCGGCGGTCTCGACGATCTGCCGACGTACGGCGCGGTCGACGAGGAACAGGTGTACGTGCTCACGCGCGACCGGGCGCTGCCGATCCCGACGCCACCGCCGATGCGCAACCACGGCAACGTCGTCGTCTCGCTCTCACAGATGGGACGCTGGCTCGCCGAGCGGGCCGAATCCGAGGGCGCCATGCTGCTGCCGGAGACCTCCGCGGTGCAGCTTCTCGTGGAGCAGGGCGGGGTCGTCGGGGTGCGCACGGGCGACAAGGGACGCGGCGCCGAGGGCGAGGAGCTGGGCAATTTCGAGCCGGGCAGCGACCTCGCCGCCCGCGTCACCGTGCTCGCCGAGGGCACCCAGGGACACCTGACCAACACCGCGCTCGACCATTTCGGCCTGCGCGGTGACGCGACGCCGCAGGTCTGGGAGCTCGGTGTGAAGGAGGTGTGGAAGGTGCCGCGGCCGCTCGACCGCGTGATCCACACCATGGGGTGGCCGCTGCGGCCGCAGGCGAAGTTCCGTGAGTTCGGTGGCTCGTTCGTCTACCCGATGGGCGACGAGATGGTCGCGATCGGGATGGTCGTCGGCCTCGACTACCGCGATCCCCGGCTCAACCCGCACGACCTGCTGCAGACCCTGAAGACCCACCCGACCATCCGCGCCATCCTCGAGGGCGGCGAGCGGATCGAGTGGGGAGCGAAGACCATCCCGGGCGGAGGTTTCCACGCGTTGCCCCGGCGGCTCCATGCTCCCGGCCTGCTCCTGTGCGGCGACGGGGTGGGGATGGTGAACATCCCGACGCTGAAGGGCGTGCACTACGCGGTCGAGTCGGGGCGCCTCGCGGCCGAAGCGGCGTTCGCGGCCGTCTCGCAGAGCGCCGACGACGCGCCGGTCGACGCCGCCGCGCTGGCGTCCTACGACGACGCGGTGCACTCCAGCTTCATCTGGGACGAGCTGCACGAGATGCGCGACCTGCGGCAGGTGTTCGGCCGGGGGTTCTTCCTGGGCGGGGCGCTCGGCGTCCTGAACACGGTCACCAAGGGCCGGGTGAGCATCGGCACGATGACGACCGAGCCCGACGACGAGCAGCCCCTGCTCGCCGTCGACGGTGACGCGCACAAGCTGGTGCACGACGGCGTGCTCACCTTCGACCGGCTGTCGTCGGTGTTCGCGTCGGGCAACAAGACGCGCGACGACCAGCCGAACCATCTGCTCGTCCGCACGCACGTCGCACCCGACGTCGCCGAGTTGTGGGCGAACCTGTGCCCCGCGCAGGTCTACACCGCCGGACCGGTCGATGACGACGGCCTCACCGAGGTGGAGATCGCACCGTCGAATTGCGTCCAGTGCGGCGCGATCTCGGCCAAGGGCGGCTGTCTGACGCCGCCCGAGGGCGGTTCCGGGCCCGAGTACTGGCAGACCTGACCGCGCGACCGCCCGGTTCAGGTGGCGGTGAGATCGAGGTCGGGCGGCGGCGTCGCAGGGAGCTGCCAGCGCAGGAAGCCCTTGTCGTACTTCTCGTGGTAGGCGTTCGCCTGGTCGACCATCGTGGTGAACGTCGTCTCGAAGGTATCCCAGTCCTCGGACTCGATGCTCGCCTGCAGCGAGGCCACGATTCCCGAGATGAACGCGTCCATGTCCTCCTCGTACTTGGGCCGCAGGATCGAGCCCTTCTGCATGAGGTTGACGGCTTCCTTCAACTGGAACGCCGCGAGCTTGCGGTTGTGCGCCTTGGCCGCGTAGAAGCACTTCCAGATCCGTTCACCGACCAACGGCATGATCTCGGCCATCCCGGGCATCAGGTGCCCCAGGTCGCTCAGGTCGAAGGACCCACCCTTGATCGCGATCTCGTGGTCGTGGTCAGCAGCCATGCTCGGACGCTACCGCGCACACTCGACGGCACGCATGCCGTGCTGAGCGTTCGAGCTATGACGCAGCCGGCTCGCGACGTGCACCCGGCGTGTACTCGACGGCCATGTGCTTCACGCCCCCGATGAAGTTCGAGCGCAGCACCTCGGGCTCCGCGACGAGGTGCATGTCGGGGATGCGCGTCAGCACCTCCTCGAAGATGAGCTTGAGCTCCATCCGGGCGAGGTTGGCGCCGAGGCAGAAGTGGTGGCCGCCGCCGCCGAACGCGACCTGCTCCTCGGGCTCACGCGTGATGTCGAAGCGGAACGGGTCGTCGAACACCGCCTCGTCGCGGTTGGCGGAGATGTACCACATCACGACCTTGTCGCCCTCGGCGATCTCCTGGCCGTGGATCTCCGTCGGCGCGGTGGCGGTACGACGGAAGTGGTACACGGGCGAGGCCCAGCGCAGGATCTCCTCGACCGCGGGCGAGAGCTGCGTGTCGAGGTTGTCGCGCAACGACGCGTACTGCTCGGGGTGCTGCATGAGTGCCCACATGCCCCAGGCCGTCGTGTTGCGGGTCGTCTCGTTGCCCGCGACCGACAGCAGCAGCATGAACATGTCGAACTCGAGCTCGGAGAGCTTCTCGCCGTCGACCTCGGCGTTGATGAGCTTGGTGACGATGTCGTCCTGCGGGTCGCTGTGCCGTTGCTTGGCGAGGTCGTTCACGTACGCGTAGAGCGATGCCGACGCCGCGTGCGCACCGTCCGCGCCGCCCTCGAACTCGGGGTCGTCGGCACCGATCATCGCGTTCGACCACTCGAAGATGAGGCGGCGATCCTCTTGCGGAACGCCCATGATCTCGGCGATCGCCTGCAGCGGGAGCTCCGACGCGAGGTCGACCACGAAGTCGCACGAGCCCCGCTCGATCACGTTGTCGACGATGAGCTTCGACCGGTGCCGGAGGTACTGTTCGAGCAGGCCGATCATGCGCGGGGTGAAGCCCTTGCTCACCAGGCGCCGGTAGCGCGTGTGCCGGGGCGGATCGGTGTAGAGCATCATCAGCCCGCGGGTGTCGAACCCGCCCTGCGCCTCCGGGTCCATGATCATGACCCCACCGATCTCGGACGAGAACAGCTCGGAGTCGCGGCTCACGGTGAGGACGTCCTCGTGCTGCACGACGTTCCAGAACCCGTTCCCGCCGGGGTAGTCGTGCCACGACACCGGGTTCTCGGCGCGGAGCCGCTTGAACATCTCGTGGTGCTCGAGGCGCTGGAACCGGTCGAGGTCGAGGAGGTCGATCGTGGCAGTCGTCATCCCACCAGTCTGACACCTCGTCAGATCGCGTGGGAACTGTCGACCCGAACCATGGCGACCCGCTATCGCAAGGGTCGGCAGAACGCCCGGAGCTCCTCCACGTAGAGGTCCGGGTTCTCCATCGCCGGGAAGTGCAGGCCCCGGTCCGCGACCGTCCAGCGGCGGACGTCGTAGACGGCGTCGGCCCGACCCCTGGGCGGTGGCCCCACGTTCCCGTTCGGGCCGTCGACCGTCCGCTCGAGGAGGAATCCGGCGGGCGGCTGCACGCGCTCGCCCTCACCCAGGCGGACAGGATGGTGGCGGCTCTCGAAATAGAGGCGGTTGGCGCTGTTGATCGTCTGCGTGAACCAGTAGATCGCGATGGTCGTGAGCAGCTCGTCGCGCGTGAAGAGGCGCTGCACGTCACCGTCGCAGTCGGACCACCGCCGCCACTTCTCGACGATCCAGCCGGCCAGGCCGGCCGGAGAGTCGTTGAGTCCGTACGCGAGCGTCTGCGGCTTGGTGCCCTGGATCATGCTGTAGCCGATCTCGTCGCGCCGCCACGCCGCGGCCCGCGGGCCGTAGGCGATGTCCTCCTCGCTCTTGTCGCGCGTCCCCGCAGCGCGGAAGTTGAGCATCCCCATGTGGATGCCGACCAGCGCATCGGGGTGGTCGAGCCCGAGCAGTGCGGTCACGTACGCACCCCAGTCGCATCCCGCGGCTGCGAAGCGGTCGTAGCCCAACTCGCGCATCGAGCGCGACCCACAGGTTCGAGATCACGCGTGGCGTCATGCCCGGCGTGCGCGGGATGTCGGAGAAGCCGTAGCCCGGCAGCGACGGGACGACGACATGGAACGCGTCGGCGGGATCACCGCCGTACGCCGCAGGGTTCGCGAGCGGGCCGACGACGTCGTGGTACTCGTAGTGCGTGCTCGGCCACCCGTGCGTGAGCACCAGCGGCAGCGGCGCGGGTCCCACGCCCGGCTGGTGCACGAAGTGCACGCCGAAGCTCTCGAACCCGGGGGCGTCGAGGACGGCACGGAACTGCGGCAGCGAGTTGAGCACCTCCTCGCGGGCTCGCCAGTCGAAGCCGTCGGCCCAGAACGCGGCGAGCTCCCGCAGGTACCCGAGGTCGGTCCCGTAGTCCCAGCCCGCGCCTTCCACCTGGTCGGGCCAGCGCGTGCGGGCGAGCGCGGCACGCAGGTCGTCGAGATCGTGGTCGGGAACGGCGATGCGAAACGGTGCGACGGCCACTGCTCAGCCCTGCTGGGTACGGCCGCGCGCCATGACCGCCTCGCGCCGACGCGCCACCTCGTCGGCGACGCCGGCTGCGGACTCGAGCCACTCGCGTGACCGGCGCAGCTCGATGCGGCGGGTGTCGTGGTCGTTGGACCGCTCCTGCTCGCGGTAGGTGGCGAGCACGTTGCGGACACCGGGCTGGTCGTTCGACACGATGTCGGAACCGAGCTGTCGGCAGAACGGGACGAGCTCGTCGTGGGGGACGACGTGGTTGACCAGCCCCCACTCGAGCGCGGTGCGGGCGTCGACGAAGTTGCCCGTGACGCTCATCTCGCGGGCGCGGCGATGGCCGACGGCCTCGGCCAGCAGCGCGGTGAGCCCCCATCCCGGCATGATGCCGACGCGGGCGTGGGTGTCGGCGAAGCGCGCCCGTTCCGACGCCACGAGGAAGTCGCAGGTGAGCGCGACCTCGAACCCGCCGGTGACGGCAGCGCCGTTGATCGCACCGATGACCGGCTTCGTGGTCTCGGGGAACGGGCGGATCAGGTCGTCCTCGCCGCCCACGACGTGGCGGACCTCGGAGTCGGTCGTCAGCGACTTCAGGTCGACGCCGGCGCAGAACGCGGGGTCGGCGCCGGTGAGCACGATGGCGTCGACGTCGTCGCGCTCATCGCACGCCGCGATCGTCCCCGGCAGCGCGGCGGTGAGGGCCGGGTTCAGCGCGTTGCGGGACTCCGGTCGGTTGAGGGTGACGACCGCGACCCGGTCGGCGACCTCCACGAGGATCACGTTGTCGCTCATCTACCGTCCCGTCCATCGAGGCTCGCGCTTCTCGAAGAACGCGAGCACGCCTTCTCTCATGTCGTCACTACGGGCGATCGCGTCGGTCGCGGCGGTGGTGGCCTCCCAGCCGAGGTCGTCCTGCTCGGCCACGGTCGCCTCGAGCGCGCGCAGACTGGCGTGTGCGCCGACCGGGCCGACGGCGCAGATCCGATCGGCGAGCGCGAGCGCGGCGTCGACCGCGCCACCGGGCTCGGTGACCACGTTGACCAGGCCGAGGGTGTGGGCGCGGTCCGGCGCGAGGCGATCACCGGTCAGCAGCATCTCCTTGGCCACGTTGAGGGGAAGGGCCCGGGGGGTGCGGAACAGGCCGCCGCACGTCGGAACCAGGCCCCGCTTCACCTCGGGCAGCCCGAACGACGCGTCACGTGCGGCGACGACCAGGTCGCACGCGAGCACGATCTCGAACCCGCCCCCGAGCGCCGGACCCTCGACCGCGGCGATGAGCGGCTTGGTGCGGTCGCGTCGGATCACGCCGTACTCGCCGCCGCGGCCGGTCGTCGGGCTCCCGCCCCGTGCGGACGCGAGGTCGGTCCCGGCGGAGAACACCGATGCCGTACCGGTCAGCACGCCGACCCACAGCTCGGGGTCGTCGTCGAGCCGGTCGAGCGACGCGTCGATGCCGTCGGCGAGCTCCTGGTCGATGGCGTTGCGCTTCGCTTCGCGTTGCATCGAGATGACCAGGACGCGGCCGCGTGCCTCCGTCTCCACCAGCATGGCGCGGAGTCTACGGTCGTCGTCGCGTCACGGTTCGAGGACGACCTTGATCGCGCCGGCGGCGCGGTCACCCGACACGCGGAACGCCTCGGCGGCGTCGTCGAGTGGGAACCGGTGGCTGATCAGCACGTCGGCGAGGTCGGGCTGGCCGGCGAGGACGCGCGCCGCGAGCTCGAACTCGCGGACGCCGTGATCGTGGCCGTACATCGACGACGGGAGGACCCGCGCCTCCTTGAGGAGCAGCTCGCTCCCGAAGCTCACCGGATCCCAGTAGGTGGCGGCCACCACGATCGTGCCGCCGGGGCGCACGCGCGTCACCGCCTCGTCGAGCGACCCCTGCGATCCGGCGGCGTCGACCACCACGTCGTACTCGTCGGCGAGCGACCGGCGCGCGCCGAGGCGCTCACCGGCGGCGTGCTGGTGGTCGTAGCGCGCCGCGAGGTCGACGTCGACGCCCGCGTTCAGCGCCAGCGCGACCAGGGACAACCCGATCGATCCTCCACCGATCACCAGCAGCCGGGCGCCCGTCTCCAGGGAAGCACGATGCAACGCGTGCCCCGCAACCGCGAGTGGCTCCACCAGCGCGCCGACGTCGGCGCCGGTGCCGGCGGCGAGGGGCACGAGACAGCTGCGGTCGACGATCACCTCGTCGGCGAGGCCGCCGTCGACCGAGACGCCGTGCAGGCGCGTGGTGCCGGAGCGGCACAGCTGGCTCTCCCCGGCCCGGCACCGGTCGCACTCGCCGCACCACACGACCGGTTGCACTGCCACCGCGGTGCCGTCGTCGAGGATCCCGGCGAACTCGTGCCCGAGCGTCACCGGCAGGTTCCACGCCGCGAGGTGCAGGTCGGAGCCGCAGATCCCGCACGACCTCACGCGCACCCGCACCGGATCCGTCGCGTGCGCCGGGACGACGGACTCGACGTCGACCACCCGGACGCCACCGTCACCCGATGCCCGCACCGCTCGCATGCGACGGAGTGTTGCAGGTCTGCGGTCGGGAGGATCGGGTACCGACACCGCTACGGTGTGGCGGTCAGGGCGGACGGAGCGTGGAGCGACGATGGCGGACCTCGGATTCGACGGCAAGGTGGCGATCGTCACCGGTGCGGGCGGCGGCCTGGGGCGGGAGCACGCCGTGCTCCTGGCGAGCCGGGGCGCGCTGGTGGTCGTCAACGACATCGGTGGCGCCGTCGACGGCACCGGTGGTGGCGCGGGACCCGGTCAGCAGGTCGTCGACGAGATCAAGGACGCCGGTGGCGAGGCCGTGCTCGACACCAATTCGGTGGCGACGCCCGAGGGCGGCGCGGCGATCGTGCAGAGCGCGCTCGACGCCTTCGGCCGCATCGACATCGTCGTGAACAACGCCGGGATCCTGCGCGACAAGAGCTTCCACAACATGACGCCCGACCTCGTGGACCCGGTCCTCGACGTCCACCTCCGGGGCGCGTTCTACGTCACGCAACCGGCCTGGGTGCACATGCGCGAGCAGTCGTACGGTCGGGTCGTGGTCACCGCGTCCTCGGCCGGGCTCTTCGGCAACTTCGGTCAGGCCAACTACGGCGCCGCCAAGATGGGCCTGGTCGGGCTCGCCCACGTGCTGGCGCAGGAGGGCGAGCGCAACAACATCAAGGTCAACGCGATCGCGCCGACCGCGGGCACGCGGATGACCCGTGAGATCTTCGGCGACGACCTGGCCGACAAGCTCGCGCCGGGCTTGGTGTCGCCGGTGGTGGCGTGGCTGGTCCACGAGGACTGCCCGGTGTCGGGGCACACGTACTCGGTCGGGGGTGGGCGCGTCGCCCGCGTGTTCGTGGGCGAAGGGCCGGGGTACGTGCAGACCGGTTCGCCGCTGACCGTCGAAGACGTGCGCGACCACTTCGACGACATCGAACGCACCGACGACTTCACGCTGATGCGCAACGCGACCGACGAGCTGCGCGTGGTCGCGAAGCTGCTCGGGTGAGCGTGCCGACGGGGGAGGGAGCACCATGACCACCACCGATGTCGCCGCCGGCGACGTGACCGACGAGGTCAACGCCTGGCTCGAGGAGAACTGGGACCCCGACCTGACCGTCGAGGAGTGGTGGGACCGACTCGGCCGTTCGGGCTGGGCCACGCCCACGTGGCCGACCGAGTGGTACGGACGCGGGCTGCCGCGCGCCGACGGGGTGCGGGTCATGCAGGCGATCGGCGCGTTCGGCGCGCTCGGTGCTCCGGGTGGGCTCGGCACGCTCCTGGCCGGCCCGACGATCACGGTGCACGGCACCGAGGAGCAGAAGCAGCGCTACCTCCTCGACATCGTCACCGGGAAGCAAGCCTGGTGCCAGCTCTTCAGCGAGCCCGGCGCCGGGTCCGACCTCGCCGGGCTGAACACGCGCGCCGAGCTCGACGGCGACGAGTGGATCGTCAACGGCCAGAAGGTCTGGACGTCGGGCGGGCACTGGTCCGACCTCGGCATGCTGCTCGCCCGCACCGACCCCGACGTGCCGAAGCACCAGGGCATCACCTACTTCGCGGTCGACATGCACCAGCCCGGCGTCGAGATCCGCCCTCTGCGCGAGCTCACCGGCCGCGCCATGTTCAACGAGGTGTTCCTCACCGACGTGCGCGTCCCCGACGACGCCGCCATCGGGGGCATCAACAACGGATGGGCCGTCGCCAACACCACGCTGATGTTCGAGCGCAGCGGGCTCGGGGCCGGTGGTGGCGGAGGCGGCGTCGCGGCGTTGCCGGGCACCATCGGCGGTGACCTCGCCCGGCGCGCGGGGGACTTCCTCAAGGCCCGCGACCTCACCGACGCCGGTGGCGGGGGCGGGTCGATGTCGGTGCAGAACCTCACGCGGCTCGCCCGCGAACACGGCACGCTCGACGACCCCGACATCCGGCAGTCGCTGGCGCAGCTCCACTCCATCAACGAGATCGCCCGGTACACCAACCTCCGGCAGAGGGCGCTGGCGAAGACGGGGAAGGAGATCCCCGGTCTCGGCAACATCGCCAAGCTCACGATGAGCCGGATCCTGCGTCTCACGCGCGATCTCGGCGGTCGCGTCCTCGGGCCCTACGCGACCCTGCACGGCTACGCGGCCGACGACGCCGAGGCGCTGGTGGACGCCACCGACGGCGCGGTGCAGCCGGGCGTCACCGAATCGATGCTGTTCGCGCAGGCGCCGCAGATCTACGGCGGCACCGACGAGATCCAGCGCAACATCCTCGGTGAGCGGGTGCTGGGGCTGCCCAAGGAGCCCGACGGCAACAAGGGCAAACCCTTCAAGGAGATCCCCAAGAACGGCTGACCGCCACCCTCCGACGAACTGGCGTCGTTCGCGCCGGGTATGACCCCGGCAGGTGACGCCGGTTCGGGTCCGTCGTCGAACTCGGCCGTCGTGCCGGGCCCGACCACATGACCCGCGGGGAGTTCTCGGGTAAGTTCGCTCCTCGTGGCGCTTCTCAACGTCGATCAAGTCTCGGTGCGTTTCGGTGGTCTCCAGGCTCTTGCCGCCGTCACCATCGACGTGCCCGAGCACGAAGTCACCGGTCTGATCGGTCCCAACGGCGCGGGCAAGACCACGCTGTTCAACGTGATCACCGGCCTGCAGCCGCCCACCGGCGGGATGGTCACGATCGACGGTCGCGACATCACGAACGCGAAGCCGCACCATCGCGCGCGCCTCGGGATCGGGCGCACGTTCCAGCGCCTGGAGACGTTCAGCACGCTCAGCGTGCGCGACAACGTGCTCGTCGCCGCCGAGATGCGGCGCGGGCTGGTCGCGTGAGAAGTTCAAGCCCGGTGAGCTCACCGACGAGCTGATCGAGCGCATCGGGCTCACGTCGGTCGCCGACGAACGTGTCGATCGGCTCCCGACCGGCACCCAGCGCCTCGTGGAGATGGCTCGCGCGCTCGCGACCAAGCCGCGTGTGGTCCTCCTCGACGAGCCGTCGGCCGGGCTCAACGAAGCCGAGACCGCCGAGTTCTCCGAGCTGCTCATCGAGCTGGCCGGCACCGGCCTCGCGATCCTCCTCGTCGAGCACGACATGGGCCTCGTCATGAGCTCGTGCCATCACATCCACGTGCTCGACTTCGGTCAGATCATCGCGTTCGGCACGCCCACCGAGGTGCAGCAGAACCCGATCGTGCGCGCCGCGTACCTCGGTGAGGGCGACGAGGCCGACGAGGTCCCGGAGGAGCAGCAGGCGCTGCTCGCCGAGGTCTCCGCGCTGCAGTCCGAGGTGCGGGCCGAGACCGAGCCGGCGAACGGCGCCGGCACGGTCACGTCGGTGAGCGAGCCGGCGCCGACCAGCGTCACCGAACCGGGCGTGCCGACGCCAGGTGCCGCCATCGAGCTGATCGACGTCAAGGCCGCCTACGGCAGCATCGACGTCCTCCACGACGTCAACATCACCATCCCGCCCGGCACGGTGTACGCCCTGCTGGGCCCGAACGGAGCCGGCAAGAGCACCACCCTCAAGGTGGCCAGCGGCCGGCTCAACCCGAGCGCGGGCGAGGTGCGCTACCTCGGCGAGCGCGTCAACGGCCGCTCGTCCGACCGCATGGCGCGCGACGGCCTGTGCACGATCCCCGAGGGTCGTGGCATCTTCCCGAACCTCACCGTGCTGGAGAACCTCCGCACGATGACCTACACCGGCGTGTCGTTGTCGACGGTGGAGGACCGTGCCTACACGCGCTTCCCGCGGCTCAAGGAACGGCGCAAGCAGATGGCCGGGACGCTCTCCGGCGGTGAGCAGCAGATGCTGGCGATCGCCCGCGCCATCGGCACCGACCCCAAGGTGCTGCTCCTCGACGAGCTCTCGATGGGGCTCGCGCCGCTCGTGGTCTCGGAGCTGTACGACGTCGTCAAGCGCATCGCCGCCGACGACGTGTCGATCCTCGTCGTCGAGCAGTTCGCGCACGAGGTGCTCGACGTCGCCGACGTCGCCGCCATCATCCTGCACGGCTCGATCCAGTTCGAAGGCTCGCCCCCGGCGGTCGCCGACGCCCTCCAGGACGCCTACCTCGGCGGCGCCATCAACCCCTGAACGGGCCCGACCGCACACGCGAGCGCGGACGCGGCGTATGCTCCCGCTCGAAAGCTGACGACCCGTCAGATTGGCGGCCGTCCGAAATTTCCGGGGGGAGCGAACAGTGAAGCTGTGGACGAGAGGGGTGGCGCTCGGCGTCATCCTCATGACCGGGCTCGCGGCCCTCTCCGCGACGGCGGGCGCGCAGTCCGGCGGTGAGACGCCCAAGGCGACCGACGTCGGCATCACCGCCGACGAGATCCACATCGCGGTGGTCGCGGACGTCGACAACCCGATCGTGCCGAACCTGTTCAAGGCGTCGCCGGACGCGGTGAAGGGCGTCGCCAAGTACCTGAACAGCAAGGCAGGCGGCGGCGGTCTCGCCGGCCGCAAGGTCGTGGTCGACTTCTACGACTCGAAGCTGAACCCGAACGCGACCACCAACGCCGAGATCGAGGCATGCCAGAACGACGTCGCGATGGTCGGCACCTCGTCGGTGTTCCTGACGTCGGTCGAGAACATGCGCAACTGCCCGGACTCGACCGGTGCCGTCACCGGGCTGCCCGACATCCCGTTCGTGACCACTGCGCTCGTGCAGCAGTGCTCGGACCAGTCGTTCCCGATCGCGCCGCCGCAGGTCGACTGTGCGACCAAGGACCAGCACCCGCAGACGTTCCACGCCAACGTGTCGCGTGGCCGGTTCTACAACGAGAAGTACGGCCAGGGGAAGCTCCACGGCGTGTACGTGTTCGGGAACGACTCCAAGTCGGCCCGTGACTCGTCGTTCTCGAGCCTCGGAGCCCTGCGCGACATCGGGATCAAGTCCGACCAGGACTTCGACCTTCCCGGCGCGGCTCCGCAGTCGGCGTACACGCCGGTGATCCAGGCGATGAAGACCGCCGGGTCGAACTACGGCCAGGCGATCACGTCGAACGCGATGGTGCTGATGCGCAAGGAGGCGAACCTGCAGGGCCTCACCGGCGTCAAGGTGTGGGACTGCGGCGTCGGCTGCTACAGCGATGAGTTCATCCAGAGCGGTGGCGCCGACGTCGAGGACCAGTACGTCGACACGCTGTTCCTGCCCTTCCTCAGCAAGGCGGATCAGAAGGCCAACCCGATGACCGCGGCGTACGTGAAGTACACCGGAGCCGACAACGTCGCCAGCTTCGGTGCGTACGCGTGGGCGGCGGGCATCGCCTTCCGCGACGCGGTGAACGCCGCGGTGAAGAACAACGGTGGCGTCAACGGCGTCACCCGCAAGACGATCTTCGAGGAGCTGAACAAGATCAAGACGTTCGACGCCGAGGGCATGTTCGCCCCGATCGACCTGTCGGGTCGCACCATCTCGAACTGCAGCGTGACCATGCAGGTGAAGAACGGCGAGTTCGTCCGGGTCAGCCCCACCAAGCCCGGCACGTTCAAGTGCTGGAAGAACGGCATCGTCGAGCGCAAGCTCGACCTGTTCGGCACCTGAGCGACCCGCTCCGTCGACGCTCGAGACGACACGTGCCCCCGCGGGAGCGGGGGCACTGTCGCGTCCGGGGTCGCCGGTGCCTTGTCGGTGGAGGTCGGTCGTTCTATGCTGCCGCCCGAAACCTGACGACCCGTCAGATTGACGGCGGCGTCGGCATGATCCCAGGGGGGAAGCATGAAACGATTTCGCTGGGTGGCGCTCGTCGCCGTCCTGGTGGTTCTGCGGGAACGCTCGGGCGACCACTGTCACTGCCGGGGCGCAGTCGGGCGATGAGAAGCCCACGGCGACCGACGTGGGCATCACCGCCTCCGAGATCCACGTGGCGGTGATCGCCGATGTCGACAACCCGATCGTGCCGAACCTGTTCAAGGGTTCGAAGGACGCGGTCGAGGGCGCGGCGAAGTTCCTCAACAGCAAGGCCGGCGGCGGTGGTCTCGCCGGGCGCAAGGTCGTGGTCGACTTCTACGACTCGAAGCTCAACGCCAACGCCACCACCAACGCCGAGATCGAGGCGTGCGAGAACGACGTCGCCGTGGTCGGCACGTCGGCAGTGTCGCTCGCGTCGGTCGACGAGATGCGCAACTGCAAGGACTCCACCGGCGCGGCCACGGGTCTGCCCGACATCCCGTTCGTCTCGACCACGCTCGCGCAGCAGTGCTCCGACCAGTCCTTCCCGATGGCGCCGCCGCAGGTGATCTGCTCCACGGCCACGGAGCACGCCCCAGACGTTCCAGCCCAACGTGGGCCGGGGCTACTACTACGACAAGAAGTTCGGCAACGACCTGCACGGCATCTACATCTTCGGGAGCGACTCGAAGAGCGCCCGTGACTCGTCCTACGCCAGCGGCATCGGCCAGCTCCGCGACGTGTGCTGCAAGTCCGACCAGGACTTCGACATCTCGGGCTTCGCTCCGCAGTCGGCGTACACGCCGGTCGTGCAGGAGATGAAGAACGCCGGCTCGAACTACGGCCAGGCGACGCAGGGCCCGCAGACCATACTCCTGCGCAAGGAGGCCACGCTGCAGGGTCTCACCGACGTGAAGGTGTGGGACTGCACCACGGGCTGCTACAGCAAGTCGTTCCTGAAGGACGGCGGCTCCGACGTCGACGGCCAGTTCGTCGACACGCTCTACCTCCCGTTCCTGAGCAAGGCGGAGCAGAACGCCAACCCGATGCTCAAGAACTTCGTGAAGTACACCGGCGCGGACAAGGCCGACGGGTTCGGCGTGTACGCGTGGTCGGCGATGATCGCCTTCCGCGACGCGGTGAACAGCGTCGTGAAGGCGGACGGCGTCAACGGCGTCACCCGCAAGACCCTCTTCCGAGCAGCTGAACAAGATCCACGACTTCAACGCCGAGGGCATGTTCGGGACGATCGACCTCGCCGGGCGCAAGACCTCGCCGTGCCACGTGCTCATGCAGGTGAAGAACGGCGACTTCAAGCGGGTCTTCCCGACCAAGGTGGGGACGTTCGACTGCGCGAAGAAGAACGTGGTACAAGTCAAACTCGACGTCTACTGACCTGCAACGACATACGCGGACGTCCGGCGCCACCGCATCAGGGGTGGCGCCGGGCATTCGTTCCGTGGCACTTGAAGACCTTGGGAGCGACATGACGGCGATAGCGCAGCGGGCCAAGGGCATCTCGGGGGAGGGCCGCCGCACGATCGTGGCCGGGATCTTCGTCGCCATCTTCGTCGTGGTCGTCTGCTGGGTCTCGTGGGCAGGCAACCCGATCACCTTCAACTCGCTCACTTCTGGCTGATCGTCGGCATCACCTACGGATCCGTCTACGCCGTCGCCGCCACCGGCCTGGTCGTCACCTACACGACCTCGGGCATCTTCAACTTCGCGCAGGGCGCGATCGGGATGTTCCTCGCGTACATCTTCTGGCAGCTGCAGGTCGACTGGGGCATCCAGACCTTCGTCGCCCTGCTCCTGACGGTGTTCGTCGCCGCGCCCCTCATGGGCGCGATCATCGAACGCCTCCTGATGAGCGAAGATCGCAGACGCTCCCCTCGTGGCGCAGATCGTCACCACCGTCGGCCTCATGCTCGCCCTCATGGGTCTCGCCGGGCTGATCTGGGACCCGCAGGAGACCCGGCACATCAACCGGTTCTTCGGCACCAGCGGGTTCCAGATCGGCGACACGCTGATGCCGTGGTCGCGCTTCATCACCATCGTCGTCGGCCTCGGACTCGCGATCGGCCTCAAGATCCTCCTGTCCCGGACGCGCCTCGGTGTCGCCATGCGCGCGGTGGTCGACAATCGCGAGCTCGCCGGCCTCAACGGCATCAAACCCGGCCGGGTGTCGATGTTCTCGTGGGCGCTCGGCTCGTCGATGGCCGCCGTCGCCGGCATCTTCCTGGCGGAGGAGCTGGCGACGCTCGACGTCCAGACGCTCACCCTCCTGATCCTCGCTGCGTTCGCGGCAGCGATCATCGGTCGGCTGAAGAGCCTGCCCCTCACGTTCGCAGGTGGTCTGCTGATCGGGCTGGTGTTCGAGTTCCAGCAGAACTTCCTGAGCTGGACCGGGCGGTGGACGACCGCGCCGGTCGCGATCCCGCAGATCATGTTGTTCCTCGCGTTGTTGTTCCTGCCGCAGGCGCGCATCGAGGGCAAGAAGGCCATCCGCCAGGTGGCGCCGCGGATCCCGAAGCTCAAGACGGCCGCGTTCGGGATGTTCGTCCTCTTCGTCGCCGTGTTCCTCATCTCCCTGATCGCCGACCGTGTCGGCACCCGCCAGCTCACCCTCGCGGTGCTGACCATCCTGATCATGGTGTCGCTGGTGCCGCTCACCGGTTGGTCGAAGCAGATCTCGCTGGCCCAGATCACCTTCGTGGGTGCCGGCGCGTTCGCCTACCTGCAATGGTCGCCCGACCTCGGCAGCATCGGCGGCATGATCATCGCGGCGCTCTTCGCCATCCCGTTCGGGGTCGCCATGGCGCTCCCGGCGCTGCGCCTCCAGGGCCTGTACCTCGCGCTGGCGTCGATGGCGTTCGCGCAGATGGCGGCCATCCTGTTCTTCCCCCAACCCGAGATCCTCGGGTTCGACGGCAAGCCGATCGGCCCCATCGAGATCCTCGGCTTCGACTTCAGTCAGCCGTTCGACTTCCTCGGCATCCACTTCGGTCAGGACGTCGGGACGCTGTTCTTCATCACCGCCGCGGTCGGTGTCGTCGGGGTGCTGATCGTGTGGCTGCACAAGAGCCGCCTCGGACGCCGGCTCACCGCGCTGGGCGACAGCCCGGCCGCCTGCGCGACGCTCGGCGTCAACCCGATCGCCACCAAGCTGATCGTGTTCGTGATCTCGGCGGGGATCGCGGGGTTCGCCGGCGCGCTGCTCGGCATCTTCCAGGGCACGGCCACCGTGCAGGACTTCGAGATGCTGGCCGGTCTCGGCTACCTCCTCCTGCTCGTGGTGGGCGGCGTCACCGTGGTGAGCGGCGCGGTGTTCGGTGGGTTCAACCTCCAGTTCTTCACCTGGATCAGCGGCGAGTTCCCCGGCAACACGTTCGTCCTGTGGTTCTCGCGCCTCGGCCCCGGTCTCTCCGGCATCGCGATCGGGCGCCAGCCGTCGGGCATCATCCCCACCGTCGGGGAGGACCTCCGCGCCCAGAACGCGCGCAAGCGGGCGGCCCGCCTCGCGGCCGAGGGCGGTGCTCCCGGCGCCGCGCCGACCGGCGGACCGCCGCCGCCCGGGCCCCCGCCGGGCGACACCGAGACCACGTCGGTCGGGACGCCGGGCGCCTGACGCTCAGCTGCCGTCGAGCTCGGCCAGGATCTCGGCAGTGTGCTCGCCCATCGCGGGCGCGGGCCGGATCGTGCACGTCCTCGTCGAACGTGACCGCGGGTCGCGGGTGCAGCGTCTCACCGAGCTCCGGGTGCACCTCGCGCACGAGGTAGCCCGGCGACGTCGCGTCGATCAGGTCGGGGAGCTCCTCGAGCGGGCCGACCTTGGCGCACGGCACGCCGTTCGCCGACAGGCGCGCCACGACCTCGTCGCTGGGGAGCGTCGCGAGGTGGGCGGCGATCTCCTTCATGAGCCCCGCCGAATTGCGGCCGCGCTTCTGGGGGGTGTCGAGATCCGGGCTCGCCGACGAGCTCGTCGCGCCCGACCGCGCGCAGCAGGCCATCCCATTGCGGGGTGGTGACGGTGATCATCGCGATGTGGCCGTCGGCGGTCGGCGTGAGGCGGAACGTGCGTGACTGCGAGGGCAGCTTGTCGAACTCGCCGACCATCGTGATGTTGGTCGACACGTCGGGCCAGAGGAACGCGAGCCCCGCGTGCAGCATCGGGATCTCGATCACCTGACCGCGACCGGTGCGGGTCCGCTCGAAGAGCGCGGCGGTGATCGCCTGCGCGGCGGTGAGCCCGGTGACCTTGTCGACGACCGCCTGCTGCACCAGGACGGGCACCCCGGTCCGGAGATCGGCCTGGTTGGCGCCGAACCCGGTCATGGCCTGGATCACGTGGTCGTAGGCCGGCGAGTCGGCGAGGGGGGAGTCGGAGGGAAACCCCCGCAGCGCGGCGTAGATCAGCCCCGGGTGCTCGGCGACGAGATCCTCGGCGCGGAAGCCGAGCTTCGGCATCACCGCCGGGCGGAAGTTCTCGACCATCACGTCGGCGGTGGCGACGAGCTTGCGCAGGGTGGCCCGGTCGGCCTCGGTGTCGAAGTCGAGCGCGATCGACCGCTTGCCCCAGTTCGTGTTCACGAAGTAGGCCGACGCACCGCCGCGACCGGATCCGACTTTCCGCAGGATGTCGCCCACCGGCGGGCGCTCCACCTTCACGACGTCGGCGCCCTGTTGGGCGAGCACCATGGTCGCGAATGGTCCCGACAGGTTCATGGTGAGATCGAGGATCCGTACGCCCGGAGAGCGGTCCGCCGCCTGGCTGGTTCATGGGCGCACCCTATTCCGCACCTACTCTGCGCGGGCAGCCGACGGACCCGGGAGGACCCGTGGCGGTCACCGACGAAGACGCGATGCTCGAGACGCTCGAAGGTCGGTTGGCGAGCGAGGTCGTCCCGCAGGTGCTCGAGCTCGAGCACGCCGACCGGTATCCCCGCGAGATGGTCGAGCAGATGCGGGAGTTCGGGTCTGTTCGCGGCGACCATTCCCGAGGAGTACGGAGGGCTCGGGCTCTCCGCGTCCACCTACGTGCGGATCGTGGAGGCGATCTCGCGCGCGTGGATGTCGCTCACCGGCGTGATCAACACCCACCTCATGGTCGCCGAGCTCGTCCGCCGCTACGGCACCGACGACCAACGTGAGCACTTCCTGCCCGCAACTCGCCGCCGCCGAGCTGCGCGGCGGGCTCGCGCTGACCGAACCCGACTGCGGCACCGATCTCCAGGCGGTGCGCACGACGGCGACGCGGGCCGACGGGGTCTACGTGCTCAGCGGGACGAAGATGTGGATCACGAACGCGCACGAGGGGAACTGCCTCGCCGTGCTCGTGAAGACGGATGCCGGCGCCGAACCGCGCCACCGGGGCATGTCGCTGTTCATCGTGCCCAAGGAGCTGGGCTACACGGTGCCGCGCAAGCTCGGGAAGCTCGGCTACAAGGGCATCGACACCTGCGAGGTCGTGTTCGACGACGTCGTCGTGCCCGAGGACCATCTGCTCGGTGGGGTGGAGGGCCGCGGGTTCCACCAGGCCGTCGGTGCGCTCGAGCTGGGTCGCATCAACATCGCCGCGCGGGGCGTCGGCGTCGCCGACGCGGCGCTGTCGGCGTCGCTGCGGTACGCGCAGCAACGCCACACGATGGGAAGGCCGATCGTCGAGCACCAGGCGATCGCGATGAAGCTCGCCGACATGGCGTGCCGGGTCGAGTCGGCCGCGCCTGCTCACCCGCAAGGCGGCCGGGGCGTTCGACCGCGGCGAGCGGTGCGACATGGAGGCGGGCATGGCCAAGCTCGTCGCCTCCGAGGCCGCGCTCGAGAACGCGACCGAGGCCATGCGGATCCACGGCGCCTACGGCTACTCGACCGAGGACCACGTGGAGCGCTACTACCGCGACGCACCCGCTGCTGTGCATCGGCGAGGGCACCAACGAGATCCAGCGGATCACCATCGCCCGCCAGCTCGTCTCCCGGAGCACCCCGCCCGACCCGAGACCCTGAACGGCAGGGGTCGGCGCCAGCTTAGGGTTGCGGGGATGAACGGGCAGCCGCTCCGAGCTCCACGTCACCGGGCGTGGCGAGCACTCGGGTGGCTGGCCGCGCTCGCCATCGTCGCTGTTCGCGGTGGCGGCGAACGCCGGGCAGTTTCGCGAGCCCGAGCGTCGCTCCGTCGCATCCGGTCGGTGCCGTTCACGACCCCGTCGGCCTGGGACACGACCACGGGTCGGGTACCGCCGAAGTCCAAGGCCTGCACGCGCAGCCGGCGTCGCGGACCCGTGCGTCACTCCTCGCCGTGCTCGCACGGTCGGCATCGTCGTCGCGGCGCTGGCGCGGCAGCGACTCCCTGCTCGGAGAGCGCGGACCCGCGCCCGAGCTCCGGCTCACCGGTCTGCGCTCCGGTCGCGGACCACCGCTGCTTCGCATCGTGTGAAACGGGCGGCACTGCCGCCCGCTCCCGTCCGCGGTCGTCGCGCCCCGAGGCGCGCACCCAAGGAGTACGCATGCGATCCCCGAGTTCTTCGGGAGCCGTGCTGGTCGAGCCCATCGAGGCCGACTCCGGCGGCACCCCCGTCCAGCGTCCTTGTCCATCCCTTCCAATTCGATCCGACCGTCGCCGTCGACGTCCCGATCGTCCGGTGGCCGGAGCAGTCTGTCGCGCGCGAGGAGTTCGAGCGAAGGCGGATCCCCTGTGCCTGCTCGTCGTCGGACCCGCCGATCCCGCGCCCCGGCAGTGGGGCGAGCTCGAAGACTGGGTCCGGGAGCCGGTGCGCGATCATGAGCTCGTCATCCGAGCGGTCACGGTCGCTCGACGGGCCGACGCCGACTGCCAGCCCTCCCTCGACCACCTCGGGCGCCTGAGCTTCCGCGGCCGCACCGTCATCCTGCCGATGTCGCAGCGGGCGATCGTGGCCCGGTTGCTCGAGGTGCCGGGCGAGGTCGTGAGCGACGGCGAGATCTGCGCGCTGTTCGGCCAGGGACTCGCCAGCACGCACGCCGAGGCGGTGAAGACAGCACTCCGCCGGATCAAGGACGCCCTGGCTCCGGTCGGGTTGCGCCTCACCCGGGTCCGGGCGGCGGGGTACCTGCTCGACCGGGCCTCTAGGTACGAACGGGGGTCCTCCTCGCTCGGCATAAAGAACAAGTGCTAGCTTGTTCTTTATATCGACCCCGAGGAGGACCCCATGTCCGCACCCGCGAATTCGCAACGCCAGCCCGTCGCCGTGATCACGGGCGCCTCGCAGGGACTCGGCCTCGCCCTCGCCGAAGCACTCGCCGGGCGGGGCTGGGCCCTCGTCGTCGACGCCCGCCGGGCCGACCGGCTCGGTCGGACGGTGGCCCGGCTCGCGCCGCACACCCAGGTGGTCGGCGGTCGCCGGCGACGTGACCGACCCCGCGCACCGCGCAGGCACTCGCCGACGCCGCCCGCACGCTCGGGACCGTGCGCCTGGTCGTGAACAACGCGAGCACGTTGGGCGAGAGCCCGCTGCCGACGCTCGACCGGATCAGCCCGGAGGTGCTGCGCGACACGTTCGACACCAACGTGATCGCGCCGATCGCGCTGTTGCAGGCGCTCGCTCCGGTGACCGCCGACGACGCCACGATCGTGAACATCACGTCCGACGCCGCGGTCGAGGCGTACGAGGGGTGGGGAGGATACGGCGCGTCGAAGGCCGCGCTCGAGCACGCCAGTCGGATCCTCGCCGCCGAGCAACCGACGCGGCGGGTCCTCGTCGTCGACCCGGGCGACATGCGCACCGAGATGCACCAGGACGCGTTCCCCGGCGAGGACATCTCCGACCGACCGGAACCCGAGCGAGAGCGTCCCCGGCCTCGTCGCACTGATCGAGGGCGACGTCCCGAGCGGACGCTACGAGGCGCGGGCGTTCACGCCCGCCGGATCGAGGCAGCCATGATCGACACCACCACCACCACTTCCACCCGTCTGGACTTCGTGCTCGACGCCGCGCACGAAGCGCACGAACCGCCCGAGGCGGGCGGCGGGGGACGCGACGACGTGCGGCTGCTGGTGAGCGTGGGCGACACCGCTCCGGTGCACGCCCGCTTCGCCGAGCTGGGCGCGTTCCTCACGCCCGGCGACCTGCTGGTCGTCAACACGTCGGCGACGGTGCCGGCCGCGGTCGACGGCCGCCTGCCCGACGGCGACCCGATCGTGGTGCACTTCTCCGGCGACCTGCCCGGCGGCGCGCTGCTCGTCGAGGTGCGCCAACCGGACGCCGGCACGACCGCGCCGCGGTTCCTCGATGCGCCGGTCGAGATCGACCTGTTCGGCGCCGGCCGGGTGCAGCTGCACTCGCGGTTCGCCGGTTCGCGGCGCCTTTGGTTGGCGTCCGCCGAGCTCGGTGGCGAACCGACGCTCATCGACTTCCTCGCCGTGCACGGTCGCCCCATCCGCTACCGGCACGTCCCGCGCGAGTGGCCGCTCGACGCGTACCAGACCGTGTTCGCCCGTGAGCCCGGGAGCGTCGAGATGCCCAGCGCGGCGCGACCGTTCACGACCGAGCTGGTCACCGACCTCGTGGGGCGCGGCGTCGTGATCGTGCCACTCCTGCTCCACACCGGGGTGTCGTCCCTCGAGGGTGACGAGCTGCCGTACCCGGAGCGCTACCGCGTGTCGCGGGCGAGCGCCGCTGCGGTGAACGCGGCGCGGCAGAATGGCGGTCGAGTGATCGCAATCGGCACGACCGTCGTCCGGGCCCTGGCCACCGTCACCGACGACCGTGGCATCGTGCATCCCGGGCACGGCTGGACCGAGGCGATGGTCACCCCCGACACGCCGGTGCCGTCGGTCGACGGGCTCGTGACCGGATGGCACGAGCCGGAGTCGACCCACCTCCTGATGTTGGAGGCGTTCGCCGGCCGCCCGGTGCTCGAGCAGGCCTACCGGGCCGCGGTCGACGGCGGCTACCTGTGGCACGAGTTCGGCGACAGCCACCTGATCGTGCGCGAGGGCGGGACGCGGTGAGCCCGACCGACGACCGGGCCACGGCGACGCGCGCTGCCCGCCGGGCCGCCGCGCGGTGCTCTACGCCGTGCGCCGCCGCGGCGAGGCGACCGCCGAGCAGGTGGCCGAGCAGCTCGACATCACCGTCAGCGGCGCGCGGCAGCACCTGAGCGCGCTGGCGCGCGACGGTCTCGTCGAGGCCAGCGAGCTGTCGCCACCGACGACCAAGCGGGGTCGACGCACGCTCGTGTACGCGGCGACCGGCGCGGCCGACGCGTACTTCCCGAAGGCCTACGGCGAGCTCACCAACGAGCTGCTGGGCTACGTCGCCGACACCGATCGCGACGCTGCTCGACGACCTGTTCGCCAAGCGCCGCGAAGCTCGCATCGCGGGGGCGCGGGTCCGGCTGGCGACGAAGCGGACGCTGGGCGCCAAGGTGGCCGAGCTCACGCGGATCCTCGACGAGGACGGCTACCTCGCGAGCTGGGAGAAGACGGCGCCCGGCGTCTACCGGATCGTCGAGCACAACTGCGCGATCTGGGCGGTCGCCGAACGGTACGGCCAGGCGTGCACGAGTGAGCTCGAGTTCATCCGCACCGTGCTCGAGGGCGCCGACGTCGAACGCGTCCAGCACATGGTGGCCGGCGTGCGGCGGTGCGCGTACGAGGTGCGGGCTCGCTGAGACCCGGACGCCGCCGGCGGCGGCGCGGTTAGCGTGAGGGGATGGCCGACGACCGCGAGATCATCAAGCACATCGACCAGCTCGTCGACGAGGAGCACGCGCTCGAGCGGGCGCACGGTGAGGGCAAGGCGCTGACCACCGACGAGAAGGCGCGCCTCCGGGCGCTCGAGGTGCAGCTCGACCAGCTCTGGGACCTGCTGCGCCAGCGCCGCGCCCGGCGGGCGGCGGGGCTGGACCCGGACGGTGCGGAGGAGCGTGATCCCTCGACCGTGGAGGGGTACCGGCAGTGACGTCCTGGCCGGAGCTGCCCTACGCGGCGTGGTCCGACACCTTCGACACCCTCCACATGGTGGTGCAGATCCTCGGCAAGGTGCGGGTGGCGCTGTCGCCCAAGGAACCCGAGTGGGCGCACATCACGCTCTACGTGTCGACGCGTGGGCTCACCACCGGGCCGGTGCCGTCGCCGGTCGGGCTGCTGGAGGTCGAGATCGACTTCGTCGACCACATGGTGATCGCGCGCACCTCCGCCGGCGAAGCCGTCGACGTCGCGTTGCGTGATCGCCCGGTAGCGGAGTTCTGGTCGGAATTCGTCGCGACGCTGCGCGCGGTCGGGGTCAACACCGAGCTCTCACCCGTGCCCCAGGAGGTCGCGGACCCGATCCCCTTCCCCGACGACACGACCCACCACGCCTACGACGCCGCCGCGGCCGCCCGCTTCTGGCAGGTGCTCACGTTGGTGGAGCCGGTGTTCCAGGAGTACCGCGCCGCGTTCCAGGGCAAGGTCTCGCGGGTGCAGTTCTTCTGGGGGAGTGCCGACCTCACCGTCACGCGCTTCTCCGGCGAGCCGTGCACGCCGCGGCCCGGCGCCGGCATGCTCGAGCGCGGGGCGTACGACTACGAGCAGATGAGCGTGGGGTGGTGGCCGGGGAGCGCGTCGTTTCCCGATCCCGCGTTCTACGCGTACGCGTACCCGAAGCCCGAGGGCATCGAGCAGGCGGAGCTCGGGACGCCGGGCGCGGGCTGGAACGAGGAGCTGGGCGAGTTCATCGTGCTCTACGAGGACATCCGCGCCGCGGCGTCGCCCGCCGCGGCGCTGCGCGAGTTCCTCGACGCCGCCTACGACGCGTGCGCGTCCCGCGCCGGGTGGGATGCCCGACTCGTCGGCGGGAGCTAGCCCACCACGCCCTTGACCTTGAGGTCGAGGACGGTGTCCCAGTCGAGGCCGAGCTTCTCGGTGAGGATCTCGTCGCCGTGCTCGTTGAACTCGGGGCGCGCGGCTCGTGGGCGCGGGTGCGCCGTTGAACTGCACCGGCGTGCTCACCAGCGTGAACGGGGTCCCACCCTTCGACTGGATCTCCTGCAGGTAGCCGTTGGCGAGGGTCTGCGGGTCGCTCGCCACCTCGACGGTGTCCTGCACCGGCGCCCACTGGCCCTTCATCCCCTGCAGCTGCGACTTCCACTCCTCGAGCGTCTTCTCCCTGATCGCCTCGGCGACCAGCTCCGCGCCGACTCGGCGCGTTCTCGATGAAGAGCTCGTTGGTGGCGAAACGCGGGTCGTCGACGTACTGCGGGATGCCGAAGCGCTCGCACGCCTCGGGCCAGTAGTAGTGACCCTGCAGCATGCACAACGAGAGGAACCGACCGTCCTTGGTCTCGTACACCTGCACGAGGGGGTTGGTGATCTGTCCGACGGTGTGCGCGGCGAGCTCGTGCCACGGCATGCCGGCGAGGAGCGACACCGCGATGCCCGCGCCCATCGCCCACATGCCCGTGTTCATGAGCGAGACGTCGACGACGTCGGCCTCACCGGTGCGCTCACGGTGGAAGAGCGCGGCCGAGATGCCGCCGGCGATGGTCATGGCCCCGATGGTGTCGCCGTACGCGGGTGCGGGCATCCCCGGCACGGTCGTGGCGTCGGGCGCCTTGGCGCTCATGCCGCTGGTGCCGCGGTACCAGTACGAGATCGCGTCGTACCCGCCCGCGTCCCGATCCGGGCCACGCGCGCCGTATCCGTGGCCCGACACGTAGATGATGCTCGGGTTGTGCGCGCGGATGTCGTCGACGTCGGTCTTCAGCTTCTCCCGCACGCTCGGCATCTTGTTGGTGAGGAAGACGTCGGAGATGGCGGCGAGCCGGTACAGGATGTCGCGGCCTTCGTCCTGATTCAGGTCGAGCGCGAGGCTGAGCTTGCCGCGGTTGGCGTGCTCGAGGATCGGCGACACGTCGCCGGCGAAGATCGCCATGCCGGTCGACGCCAGGCCCCGGGCGGCGTCGCCGCGGGTGATGTGCTCCACCTTGATGACCTCGGCGCCCCAGTCGCTCAGGATGGCCGAGGCCGCGGGCACGAAGGTGTGGTCCGCCAGGTCCAGGATGCGGATCCCCTCCATCGGGCGATGGCTGCTCATGCGGTGGTCCTCCAGAAGGTCGGGCGGAAGTTAGGCGGAGTCGAAACAATCGCAGGATAGACGGCCGGCTGGGCTCATCCGGCGGGCGATGCCGCTCCGGACACGCCGCATGCGATTCGTTCCCGATGCCACTCGGCGCGCCGACGTCGGCGTGTTCGGGGGTTCGGGGCTCTACTCGTTCCTCGACATCGCCGACGAGGTCACGATCGAGACCCCTTGGGGTCCGCCGTCGGCGCCGGTCACGATCAGCGATCTCGACGGGGTGACGGTCGCGTTCCTGCCCCGCCACGGCTCGCACCACCACCTCCCGCCGCACCGGGTCGACTACCGCGCCGAACGTCGCGGCGATGCGGGCGCTCGGCGTGGCGGCGGTGTTCGCGCCGTTCGCAGCCGGGTCCCTGCAGCCGACGATCCATCCCGGTGATCTCGTGGTGGTCGATCAATTTGTCGACCGCACGTCGGGGCGCATCGAGTCGTTCCATGACGACTTCACTGACGGTCCGCAGCACGTCTCGCTCGCCGACCCGTACGATGATCAGCTGCGCGAGCACTTGGTGCTCGCGGGTCGGGGCGAGGATCTCGTGGTGCACGAACGGGGCACCGTGGTCGTGATCAACGGTCCCCGCTTCTCGACCCGCGCGGAGTCGGAGTGGTTCGGCCGCATGGGATGGGATCTCGTGAACATGACGCAGCATCCCGAAGCCGCGCTCGCCCGCGAAGCCGGGCTCGCGTACGCGGGGGTCGCGCTCGTCACCGACAACGACGCCGGGCTCGCCGGTGTGCCCGAGGCGGAACCGGTGAGTCAGGAGCGCGTGTTCGAGCGGTTCGAGCAGAACATCGACCGGCTCCGCGCCGTGCTACGGGGCGCGATCACACGCTGGTCTGCGGCCGTGGCCGACGCACCCATGCCAGCACCCCCCACAGCGCCGCTGCAGCCCACAGCATCGCCAGCGCGGTGAGCACCGCGCTCGTGTAGTCGAGCGGATGCACCGTGGCGTTGTCAGGCTTGTCGCCGTACCCGCGCAGCGCGGGCCACGCCACCGCCACGATCAGCGCGCTGCCCAGGATCCCGACGCGCACGGGGAGCCGTAGCGGCGGAGGAACCACCTTGCCGACGGCCCAGACCAGCGCGAGCACGACCGGCACGAGGAGCAGATCGTGGAGGAGGAGTCCGCCCCCGAGCCAGGTCGCGACCTGGAACGACCGCGTCCATCCCGCCTGGTGGACCAGCCCGTAAGCCCCGTAGAGCATCACCGGCGTCCCGAGGGCCAGGCCGATCCACAACCCCGTTCCCGGGCGATCGCTCGTCGACGCGGGCTGCGTGCTCACGACACCACCAGCCGGGTGACCCACTTGGTCTGGTTGACCCCCGGCCGGTTGGGTCCGATGAGCCGGAGGGGATACCCGTGGTCGAGGTGGAGGGGTTCTCCTTGCACCTCGAGCGCGAGCAGCGTATCGACGTCGCGTACCTGGGCGGGGTCGAGGTCGGACGACGCGTACGAGAACCGCACCTGGAGCGAGTGCACGCGCACCCGCGCATCGGAGGAGGCACCGGCCCGGTCGAGGAGGTCGCGCACCCGGACGCCCCGCCACGCGCGTGACGCGCTCCACCCTTCGACGCACGCGATGGGCAACACCGCGTCGTGCTGGGGGAGGGCGCGGATCTCGTCGAGGGAAAGCGAGAGCTCGCGACGCACCTTGCCCTCGACCACGAGTCGGTACCCGGCATCCTGCGCGGTCTCGACGACTCCCGCGGCTGCCGCCGAGCGATTCACGGGAAATCCCTGCGGGCCCGCGTCAGGTCTCCGGGGCGCGAGCAGAGCGAGCTTGCGGAGCGGGTACACCGTCTGCCCAACAGTGAAGAACGTGAGCATCCCCGATGCGCCGGCGGCCAAGACGAGGAAGCGGCGCCGATCGACCGCCGACGCGCGAGTCGCGGGGTCGGGAAGCGAGCGGCGAGAGATCGCGGCGCGGGTCGTCGTGAACTTGGCGCCGACGTGGACCACGAGCGCGCCGATGGTGATCCACGCGACCCAATAGTGGGAAGTGCGGAAATTGAACGGCCAGGGATACCAGAGGTTGATGTTGGCGACTCCGGTGAAGACGAGGAAGATCCCGCCCCCGATGAGCGGGATCAGGCACGCCCGTTCGAGCAGCGATCCGAGCCCGGAGAACACCGGGCGCCGGAAGAGCTTCGGGTAGACCACCCACAGCTTGGCCAGGAGGATCGGGATCGTCGCGATGCCGGTTGCAACATGGAGTCCTTGGGTGAACCGGTACATCCCGGCGGGCCGGGCGATCGGGTCGAACCACGACGGAGGGTTCTGTTGGAGGTGGGACCAGAACCCGGTGACGAAGCACGTGGTGAACGTGACCCCGAGCGCGATGCCCAACCATGCCGCGACCCGTTCGTCGTGGAGGACACTGGTGAAGCGCGGCTGCGGGGTGTCCATCAGCGTCGCACGTCGAGTCGGGCGAAGCAGCGGTCCTCGGCGTCCCAGGCATCCACGACGACGAAGCCGGCCGCTTCGGCGATGAGGCGCAGGCGGCGCGGGCCGACCGTCGTCCAGCGGAACCACGGACCGACGGTGTGGGTCGTCTCCGCCCGCACGACCAGCACCGGGTCGAGCAGGTCGACCGGCTCGAGCTCGACGATGACGCGACCGTCGGACGCCAGAAGCTCGCCGAGCCGCAGGAGGAGCGCGGTCGGATCCCCACCGATGCCGACGTTGCCGTCGAACAACAGCACGCTGCGCCATCTGCCGACGCCGGGAACCCGATCGAACACGGAACGCTCGAGCACGTTCACGCCCTGATCGCGCGCCACGTGAGGAGCGCGCTCGAGATGTCGAGCCCGAGCGAGAAGATCTGCCGCTCGGCGAGAGCAACGAGGTGACGGCCGGGGCCACATCCGACGTCGAGCGCGGTCCGACCGCGTGGTCGAGCGCGCGCTGCTCGGCCGCGCCGGCGGCCGCGAACCAGCGATGAACGGGGAGGTCGAGCACGCGGCCGTCGACAGTCCGCAGCTGCACCGGTGCGGGATCGACCGAACCGATGGTCATGCCGCCATCCGCGCCATCGCGAGGGCGAACCGCGACCGCGGGATCAGCGCCGCGACCGACCGCGCGCGTCGTCTATCGTGTCGATGTCGCGCAGTGGCCTGAGATCGTCGACGTGCATCCCGAGCGCGACGAGCCGCTCGCGTTGCCGGTGTCCGGTGTCGCATGACGACATCGGAACCCCGTGGAACGCGGCCCGTCGGCCGCGGGCGTGGCGGAAGCCGATGCACCAGTACCCGCCGTCGAGCGCCAGGCCGAGGACAGCATCAGTGGCGGGGGCGAGGAGACGGGCGCACGCGTCGTCGAGCAGCGCGGGTGTCATCTGCGGCGTGTCCATGCCCACGACGAGAACCGGACCCGCCACGGCCGCGACGGCGGCTGCGAGCCGGTGACCGAGTTCGCCGGCCGCCTGGGGTACGACAGTGAACCCGGGTGGCATCCAGCTCCCGGGCACTCCGTCGAGTGCGAGGACGCGGCCGGTGCAGGATGCCCCTGCTACGGCCCTCAACGTGTCCGCCAGTGCCGCCGCCGCGAGCGTGGCTGCACCCTCGGGCGTGCAGGGTGGGCAGAGTCGGGTCTTCACCCGGCCCGGCCGTGGTTCCTTGGCGATCACGACGATGGTGGTCATCGCAGCGCGGCACGCATGTCGAGCACCGTGCGGGTCGCGCCCCTCGACGGTGCCGGTGACCTTGGAACGGCCGACCCGGGCGCGGTACGCGACCGGCATCTCCTCGATGCGCCACCCGGCGGACGCGGCGCGCAGCACCATCTCGAGCGGCCAGCCGAACCGTCGGTCGCGCAGACCGAGTTCGAGCAGGTCCTCACGACGGGCTGCCCGCATCGGTCCGAGATCTGAGATCACGACACCGGTCCGCCGCCGAACTGCGCCCGCGAGATGGCAGTTCGCGGCACGGAGGTGCCAGGGCCAGGCGCCGGGTTCCGCGTCCCTCGCGCCGAGGACCAGGTCGGCGGTCCCGTCGATGACGGGCGTGGCGACGCGCACGAGATCATGCCGCGTCGAGTGAGCCGTCACAGTCCATGAACGCGACGACCTCGGCGGTCGCGGCGACGAGGCCGGTGAAGCACGCGGCGCCGAAGCCCCGTTGCGGTTCGTGCACGACCAGTGCACCGGCCCGCCGCGCGAGGCGCGCCGAGTCGTCGGTCGAGCCGTTGTCGACGACGATCGGAGTCCACCCGGGGGGAACCGACGCGAGAACTCGCGGGATCGCGTCGGCTTCGTTCAGGACGGGAAGGATCACGTCGGGCATCGGGGGTTGTCCGACGCCCGGAACCATGATGGATGAACCGGATGGTGGTCCGGCTCCGTACTCCGTGGTGGACCGAAGTTCGCGCGCCCCTCGCCCCGCGTGGGTGCTGCTCGGTGCGTGGGTGCTCGTGGTGCTGGCGGCACGGCTCGTCGTCCAGGATCTCGTCCAGGATCACGTCCGGCTGCGGCTGCCGTTCCCGCCGCTCGACGCCTCGCTCGACTGGCGACCGAATTGGCGGCTCCTCCTGCCGGCCGCGGTGGGACTGGGCGCGATCACGGTCGGCCCGCGCGTGGCCCGACGGGCATCGTGGCTGGCGATGCTCGCGGGATCGGCGATGCTCGCCGCGGCTTGGGCGGTCGCGCTCGCGCTGCTCGACGGCCGGCACGGTCTCGTGGGCTCGGTGACGCTCAAGAACGAGTACTTCCTCGACGTCGGCCGGGTGGGATCGCCGGGGTCGTTCCTCCACGGCTTCGTCGCCCACCTCGACACGTATCGGATCCATGTGCGAGGTCATCCGCCCGGCTTCCTCCTCGGTCTCTGGGGTCTCGACCGGATCGGGCTCGGCTCGGCGGGCGCCGTGGCTGCGATCGAGATCGCGGTCGGCGTCCTGGCGGTACCGGCGGTCCTCGTCGCGGTCCGGGAGGTCGCGGGGGAGTCAATCGCGCGCGCAGGCCGCGCCGTTCGTGGCGGTCGCACCGGTCGCGATCTGGGTCGCCACGAGCGCCGATGCGTTCTTCGCGGGCGTCGGCGCCTGGGCCGTCACGCTGGCGATCCTGGCGACGGGCCGGTCCGGCGGCCGCCGGGTCGCGTACGGCATCGCCGGCGGGGTGCTGTTCGGGATCACCGCCTACCTGTCGTACGGGCTCGTGCTGCTCGCGCTGATCCCGGCCGTGGTCGCGCTCGCGCCGGCGCCGCTGCGGCCCGCTCGCGTGGCGCGGCGCTCGGTGCCACGCCCATAGTTCGCCGGGTTCACCGCGGCCGGGTTCTGGTGGTTCGCACGGTCTCGCTGCCACGCACGCCGCGTACGACGCGGGGGTCGCGTCACGTCGCCCGTACCTCGAGTTCCTGCTCGTGAACCTCGCGTGCCTCGCCATCGCGATCGGACCCGCGTACGCGGTCGCGCTCGGCCGGCTGCGCGATCGCTGCCTCTGGCTCCTGGTCGGCGGCACGCTGGCGGCGATGGGGTTGGCGGCGCTGAGCGGGATGTCGAAGGGCGAGGTCGAGCGGATCTGGTTGCCGTTCGCGATGTGGGTGCTCCCCGCCGGTGCCGTGCTGGCGGCCGGGCCCCGTCGCTCGCGGCTGGCTGGCCGCGCAGGTGGCGTTCACCATCGTGTTGCAGACCCTGGTGCGCAGTCCGTGGTGATCCTCGTGACCGGCGGTGCCGGCTTCATCGGCTCGTTCGTCGTCGAGCAGCTGCTCGACGCTGGGCCACGAGGTCCGCGTGCGTCGATCGGCTGCACCCCGGTGCCCACGACGGCGTTCCCGACGGACTTGACGCGCGCGCCGAATAGCGTGTGGGGCGACGTGGCCGATCCCACGGTCGCGGCACGAGCAGTCGTCGGCGTCGACGCCGTCTGCCACCAGGCCGCGATGGTCGGACTCGGCGTCGACTTCGCCGACGCGCCGGGCTACGTGCGCGACAACGACCTCGGCACCGCCGTCCTGCTGGCGGCGTTGCACCACCGCAGATTCGTCGGCCGGCTCGTCGTCGCCAGCAGCATGGTCGTCTACGGCGAGGGCGCGTACCGCTGTTACCGGCACGGACCGGTCCGCCCGCCACCGCGTGCGGTCGACGACGCTCGCCGCCGGACGCTGGGAGCCCGAGTGCCCCGCGTGTGGCCAGAACCTGTGCCGGTTGCGGTCGACGGAACAGGTCGCGCCGGACCCGCGCAACGTCTACGCCGCGACGAAGCTGCACCAGGAACACCTGTGCTGCGGCTTCGGTCGTGAGCACGAACGTCGACCGTCGTCGCCCTGCGCTACCACAACGTCTACGGACCGCGGATGCCACGCGACACGCCGTACGCTGGCGTGGCCAGCATCTTCCGCAGCGCGCTCGCCGCCGGGCCGCGCACCCCAGGTGTTCGAAGACGGCGGCCAGCTGCGCGACTTCGTCCACGTCACCGACGTCGCCCGCGCCAACGTGCTCGCGCTGACGTCGCCGAGACTCCCCCATCCGGGGCGTACAACGTCGCCACCGGCGAACGGCACAGCATCCTCGAGATGGCCCGGGCGATCGCCGACGCGCATCCCGGCGCGATCGAGCCCCTGGTGGTGCCGCGCTTCCGCCTCGGCGACGTCCGCCATGTGTTCGGCGCCGTCGACGCCGCCCGTGCCGAGCTCGGGTTCGAGGCCGACGTCGCCTTCGCCGAGGGCATGCGGGAGTTCGCCACCGCCCCGCTCCGCGACACCGGCCATCCGGCTCGGGCAGTCGGCTCCGTACCCTGTGAAGTGGTGGACACCGACCTGAGGGAGGCCAGCGACGCCGCCCTGGTCGTCGCGATCGCCCGGTTCCGCCAGGAGGCGCTGGCCGAGGCGTACCGCCGCCACGGCGACACCGCCTTCGGGCTCGCGGTGCGGGTCCTCCACGACCACGCGCTGGCCGAGGAGATCGTCCAGGAGGTCTTCCTCCGGCTCTGGAACGACCCGGAGAGGTTCGACCCGGGCCGCGGATCGCTGCGGTCGTTCCTGATGGCGACGGTCCACAGCCGGGCCATCGACGTCGTCCGGGCCGAGTCGTCGCGCCGGGCACGCGAGGAGCGTCACGATCGGATGCACCCGCAGCCGGGCTACGACCTCGAACGCGAGATCGTCGATCTCACCGTCGCCGAGCAGGTTCGCGAGGCGTTCGAGGAGCTGTCCGACGACGAACGACGCGCCATCGAGCTCGCCTACTCTCGGCGGGCACAGCTACCGCGAGGTGGCGGCGCTGCTCGAGCAGCCGGAGGGCACGGTCAAGAGTCGTATCCGGGTGGGGTTGCGCCGGCTGCGCGACTCCTCGTCGAGTCAGGGATCACGTCGTCGTGGACCGAGAGCTGACCCGCGCCGAGCTCGACGAGCTCCTGCCGTTGTTCGCGCTCGACGCGCTCGACGGCGAGGAGCACGCGCAGGTGGCTCGCTACGTCGAACGCGACGAGGCCGCACGCTCCGAGGTGCATTCCCTGCGCGAAGCCGTCGCCCTGTTGCCCCCCGCTGACGTGCGCGCGCCCGCATCGCTGTGGTCGAACATCGAAGGGTCATTGGATGCCCGGCGGTAGCGTCGCCGGCGCCCCCGCTGCGACTCGTGGCGTCGTCCACCACTGCGCCGCGCCGGCACGACGCCGTCCGCCGCGCGGGCGGTCACCGCGGTCCTCGCGGCGGCGGCCATCGTGGCGATCGCGGTCCTCGGTGTGCAGGTCGTGCGCCAGCAGGACCGGATCGACGACCTCGCGACTGAGATGCACCGCGACCCGATGGAGCAGCAGGCGATGGCGGCGCGTGCTTCGTCGGACGCGCACGTGATCGCGCTCGATGCGATGTCCGGGCGAGGCGGCGCGGAGGTGGTGATGCTGCCCGACGGCACGGGCTACTTCATGGACCACGAGCTGCCCACGTTGACCGACGATGCGACCTACCAGCTCTGGGCGAAGGTCGGCGACGCGTCCTCGGCGCGCATGGTCTCGCTCGGTGTCCTCGGCGCCGAGCCCGGCGATCGCGCCGTTCCGCCTCGCCACGTCGCCGATCATGTTCGAGATCACCCGGGAACCGGCGACCGGAAGTCCGATCCCGGGCGACGTGGTGATGCGCAGCACGAGTGCGTAGTGCCGCTCACATGGCGGTCGACGCGTCGTGCCCCATCGCCTCGGGTCCCTGCACGAAGTCGCGGACCATCGCCTGCACGGAGTACGACGCGACCAGCCGGCCGTCCTCGGTGAACACGTGGCCCTCACCCTGGCACAGCCCACGGCCCGCGTGGATGGCGGGATTGGAGTAGAGGAGCCATTGCGTCACGTCGACCTCGTCGTGGAACGCCATGTTCACGGCCATGATCCCGGTCGAGAGCGTGACGTGCGCCTGCGCCTCGCCGAATCCGGGGTGGGGGAGCATGGCCGCGGCGATGGTCCAGTGCGTGGTGGGTTGCGCCATCAGCGCGGCGTGGAGATACGGCTCGGGCGGCGCGTCGCTTGAACCGGATCCAGGCGTGCAGCTCGGGCGGTCCGATGTGGTCGGGATCGGGGCGGTAGTCGCCGTTCACGATTCGCAGCTCGCGGCCCGTCACCCGCATGTCGTAGGGCTCGGCATCGTCGGGTGCCGCCGACGTCGGGCATCGCGACGCTGCCGTCGATCACGTGCGGCGCGCCGCTGTCGAGGAGGTAGAGCCCGACGCTGCGGAGCTTGTCGTCCTGCGAGATGCGCACCTCGGCGGTCGAGAAGGTGCGACCCTCGCGCAGCACGTCGACGTCGACGTCGAGCGGCGCGTCGAACGCGGCCGCCTTCGGGAAGTACATCGTCGCCGACGTCACCCGTTGGCGCGGCAGCATCTTCGACGCCGCGCACGAGGCCCTGCGCGAGCATCTGCCCGCCCTCGACGACGTTGCGCGTGGTGTCGCGGTACGCCGGGCCGACGAAGTGGCCGGTCGTCGCCGCTCGGGGTACACGTCGATCAGCGCGAGCAGGTCGGCGGCGTCACCCCACGCGGGGAACCGGTTGACGACGGGTCTGGCCGGTGTCGCGTCGCCGGACCAGTGCTCCTCGAGCTCGATGCGCACGCGCTCCTGGTAGAACGCGACGTAGCCCTCGATGCCGCCGACCTCGTCGAACGGCTCCGAGTAGGTCCACACGATGTCCTTCTCGACCGGATCGACCGCGGTGAGCGACCAGTAGGTCGCGCGGCCCTTGAACGGGCAGATGGTGAAGTTGGGCGAGGGCTCGAACATGCTCCCAGTGCACGTCGTCGACCGGGAAGTAGAGGCGGTCGACGTGCTTGGTCTCCTCCAGGCGGATGGCGTGGTCGCTCTCGGCGAGCAGGAGATCGCCGAACCACGCCCGGGCGACGACGCCGTCGTGCGCGCAGGTCGATCTCGTAGTCGGGGTACTTCGGCCAGGCCGATTCGATCAGGACGCTCATGGGTCCATCATCACCGAGACCCTCGCTCCGGTCCAGACCGAGGCGCGACCAGCACGTCGACCAGCGACTGCGCCCGGTCGGCGCCGACCGGGAGGCGGGGCGGCCGCGGCCAACCGCCGGGCGCGCCGAGCAGCCGGAGCGCGGCCTTGGCGCCGACGATGCCCACCGAGCGCCTGGGTCGCCTCGGTGCACCTGCCATGATCTGCTGGTGGACGCGGCGCGGCGCCGTCGCGGTCGCCGGCGTCGATGCGCTCGATCAGCGCCACGCACAACCGCGGCGCCAGGTTGCCCTCCGAGACAGGTATCCCTGTCGCGCCGAGCGCCGGGCGCCGAGCGCGTGCAGGGGGCCGCCGACGTGCACGTCGACACGCCCGTCGACCGCGTCGAGGACCTCCGCCACGTAGACGAGGTCGCGGATGGGTGACGTTCACGCCGACGACGCGCGGGATAGCTCGTCGAGCAGCTCGGCGAGCAGCGCCGGCTCGTAGTGGTATCCGACCGACTGGTGCGTCGACAGCGACGAGGTCGCCGGGGGCGTGGTCGAGCACGGTGCGGAGGTAGGTGCGCTGCTCGTCGGCGGTCGGCACGTAGCCGTGACCGAGGTCGAGCGAGTACACCTGGGTCGCGTCGAGCCCGGCGGCGACCGCGTCCTCGGCCAGCTCAGCACGACTTCCGCGGCGGTGCGCGGCTCCACCCCCATCGCCCGCACCGGCACCCGGCCAGCGAGCTCGTCGGCGCCGACCTGGAACACCTGCCGACGCTCGTCGCGGGTCAGCGTGTACCCCTCGCCGCTGCCGCTGCCCGCGAGGTAGACGCCGATGCCCGACGGCGCCGAGGCGACGGCAGGTGGGCGCGCAACCCGGCCTCGTCGAGCGTCGCCGTCCTCGGTGAACGGCGTGAGGCTGATGACGAAGGTGCTGTGGCCGCCGGCGCGTCACGCCGTGGCCCTATGTGCTCCCCCCGGACCGGACGACCCGTAGGTCTCGCGCGCGTGCCCGAGCACATCCCCGTGCAGACGTACCGGCTGATCTCGGCCGACAGCCACGTCAACGAGCCCCCCGACCTCTGGACCTCGCCGGGTCCCGGCGGACGTACCGCGACCGGGCGCCGCGCATCGAGCGGTTCGACGCAGGGCGACGCGTGGGTGCTCGAGGGCGTCGCCGATCCCGATCACGTTCGGCATGAACGTGTGCGCGGGCCTCGAACCCGAGGAGATGCGCGGCTGGATGCGCTTCGACGACATCCGCCGCCGGCGGCTACGACCCCGCCGCCCGGCTCGAGGAGCTCGACCGCGACGGTGTCGACGCCGAGGTGCTCTACCCGACGCCGCGCCTCAGCCAGGCGATCGTCGCCAACCACGACGTCGAGTTACCACGAGGCGATGGTGCGCGCGTACAACGACTGGCTCTCCGAGTACGTCGAGCACGCGCCGGCAGCGCTTCGGCGGGCTCGCGGTGATCCCCAACCGCGGCGTCGACGGCGCGCTGGCCGAGATCGACCGCGTCGTCGACCGTCCCGGCATCCGCGGGTTCGTGATGGGGTGCTACCCGAACGGCACGCTGGCGCCCACGCCCGACGACGACAAGGTGTGCGGCGCGCATCGAGGAGCTCGGCGTTCCGCTGAGCATCCACGTGTCGCTCACCGACACCATGCCGGCGGCGCACCGCGTCGCGCTTCCGGGGTGGGGACGCATCTTCGATATCCCGAACCGCATGCTCGAGCTGATCTTCGCCGGCGTGTTCGACCGCTTCCCCGGCCTGCAGATGGTCGCGGCGGAGGTCGACTGCGGGTGGCTGCCCTACGTGAAGGAGCAGATCGACAACAACTTCCAGCGCCTGGCGCCGGGCAGCACGTTCCCCATCGCCCGGCGACCGAGCGAGTACATCGAGCAGCACTTCCACTTCGGCTTCATGACCGATCCCGTCGGCGTCCGCCTGCGCGACGCGATCGGCGTGGAGCGCATGCTCTGGTCGTCCGACTACCCGCACGTGTCGTCGGACTGGCCGCACTCGTGGCGCACCATCCAGGCGACGTTCTCGGGCGTGCCCGCCGCCGATCGCCACCTCATCCTCGCCGGCAACGCGCAGCGCCTCTACGGCTTCGGCGCCTGATCCTCGTCGACCGTCGGGAGCTCGCACGGTGTCCTCGGACCGGCGGTGCTCGACCCTGCCCGGTCGGGTCGTCGCGGTCGATCTCGCGCTCGTCGGACTCCTCGAGGATCGCCGCCGCCTGCGCGATCGCGTCGTCGCTCCCGGCTTCGACCTCTTCGGGGAGAGTGCTTCGGCGCGCGCTTTGACTCGTTCCGTGATCTTCGCTCATCGGTCTGAGGCTTTCCGTCGCAGCGGAGTGTCAAACGTCTCGACGCACGGGTACGCGCGCTGAGCGATCTCTGCACCGAGGAGGTTCGCATGCCCCGGCATGCGTGGAGTGACAAGCGCGAGCGACAGTACGAGCACATCAAGGACGGCCTCCGCGAACGCGGCGAATCCGAGGGCACCGCCGAGGAGATCGCGGCGCGGACCGTCAACAAGGAACGCGCCCGCGCCGGCGAGGCGCGCGACCGCGAGCCGGTCGTCGGTCGACGACATCTCGACCGGTCGGCCGCGGCGGGCTGCGGTCGCACCGGGGGAGCGGTGGCCGCACGAAGGAGCAGCTCTACAACGAGGCGACGCACAAGCGCGGCATCAAGGGCCGGTCGAAGATGTCGAAGGCGGAGCTCGAGCGGGCCGTCGGTCGCTGACGACGTCAGTCGTCGGAACCGGAACGCTGCCGGGCCCGCTCGCGGGCCTTGGCCAGCTCGAGCGCCTCGTCTTCGGCGCTGCGCCGCTTGGGGGTGCGGACCGACCGGTCCTTCCCTCCCGCAGCGGCGGGCTTCGCGGTCTTGCGCTTCGATGCCTCGGTCACGGGCGTCACCGTAGCTCCCGCGCCGCCTCCGCCCGTGTTCGGCGAACAGGGTTAGGTTCTCGGAGGCGCTGGAGGACGCAGAGGGCGTGCTCGCGGAGGGCTGGAGGGACCGTGGGGGTGCACGACGAGTTCGCCGGGGTGATCGGGCGGGACTGGCGGGACTCCACGCCCGGCCTGGCCGGCACGGGCCGAGGCGCCCGAGGGGGCGCCCAACGTGGTGTACCTCGTGCTCGACGACGTCGGGTACGCGCAGCTCGGTTGCTACGGGTCGATCATCGAGACCCCCAACGTCGACGCCCTCGCCGCCGCCGGCGTGCGGCTCGCCAACTTCCACACCGCGGCGTTGTGCTCGCCCACCCGGTCCTGCCTGCTCACCGGGCGCAACCACCATTCGAACGGCATGGGTCGCGTCGCCGATCTCGCCATGGCCTACCCGGGCTACTCCGGTGAGGTGCCGCCCGAGAACGGGTTCCTGTCCGAGATCCTGCGGGCCGAGGGGTACTCGACGTACGCGGTCGGCAAGTGGCACCTCACGCCCGACGACGAGACCCACATGGCCGCCGACCGCGGCAGCTGGCCCATCGGGCGGGGCTTCGACCGCTGGTACGGGTTCCACGGTGGGGAGACGCACCAGTTCGTGCCCACCCTCTATTGCGACAACCACTCGGTGCAGCCGCCGCGCACGATCGCCGAGGGCTACCACCTCACCGAGGACCTCGTCGACCACGCCATCGAGTACCTGAGCGACCACCGCAACGTCGACGGCGAGCAACCCTTCTTCCTGTACTTCTGCACCGGCGCGTGCCACTCGCCGCACCACGCGCCACCGCAGTGGATCGAGAAGTACCGCGGCGTGTTCGACGACGGGTGGGACGCGCTCCGCGAGCGCGTGCTCGCGCGGCAGATCGCGGCCGGCATCGTGCCCCCGGGTACCGAGCTGTCGGCGCGCCCACCGTGGGTCCCGGCCTGGGACGACCTCGAGCCGGACGACCGGAAGGTCGCAGCCCGGTTCATGGAGTGCTTCGCCGGCTTCCTCTCGCATACCGATGCGGAGATCGGCCGGCTGCTCGCGCACCTCGACGACAGCGGCGACGCCGACAACACGATCATCGTGCTCGTGTCCGACAACGGCGCCAGCGCCGAGGGTGGTGCGACCGGGTCGATCAACGACGTGCGGATGATCAACCGCGACCCGGCGGGGCGACGGGAGATGCGCGAGCGCATCGGCGAGCTCGGTGGCCCCTCGTTGCACAACAACTACCCGTGGGGCTGGACCATGGCCGGCAACACGCCGTTCAAGCGCTGGAAGCGCGAGGTCCACGAGGGCGGCGTCGCCGATCCCTGCATCGTGCGGTGGCCGGCGCGGCTTCACCGGAGATGCCGGGCAGATCCGCCACCAGTTCGCGCACGCGATCGACGTGCTGCCCACGGTGCTCGAGCTGATCGGGATCGACCCGCCGGCGAGGATCCGCAGCCAGGAGCAGAGCCCCATCCACGGCACGAGCTTCGCCTACCTCCTGGGTGAGGGCGGCGCGACCGCGCCCGGTCGGCGGGTCACGCAGCACTTCGAGATGCTCGGTTCCCGGGCGCTGTACGACGACGGCTGGAAGGCGGTGACGTTCAAGCCGCTCGGCCCGCTCAGCGAGGACCTGAGCCCGAACAGCTTCAATGCTCCGTTCGACGACGACGTGTGGGAGCTCTATCACGTCGCCGAGGATCCGTCCGAGGTGCACGACCGGGCTGCCGACGAACCCGAGCGCCTCGCGCGCATGGTCGACCGTTGGTGGGAGGAGGCGGCTCGCTACCACGTGTTGCCGCTCGACAACCGCATCATGCTCACCATCCTCAATCCCCGGCCGCTGCGAGTGCGGCAACGCAGCCGCTACCGGTACCTCCCGCACGGCGCGCCGGTGCCCGAGAGCGTGGCCGTCGACGTACGGAACCGGTCGCACACGATCACCGCGAACGTCGATGTGCCCGCGGACGTCACGCCCGGTGGTGTGCTGCTCGCGCTCGGGTGCGTGCTGGGCGGGTGGTCCTTCCACGTGCTCGACGGACGGCTGCGGTACGTGCACAACCTCTACGGCAAGTCGCTCGACGTCATCACGTCCGACAACGTCGTCGGCCCGGGGCGGCACGTGCTGGGGTTCCGCTACGAGAAGGCCGACGACGAAGGGGGTCGCGGCGAGCTGCTCCTCGACGGTGACGTCGTCGGTGCGGGCACGATCCCGCGGTTCACGCCGACGCGGTACAACAACACCGGGGCCGGTCTCAGCTGCGGGTACGAGCTCGGCCCGCCGGTGGGGGAGGGCTACGAGGCGCCATTCCGGTTCATCGGGACGATCCACGATGTGGTCGTCGACGTGAACGGTGACGCGCCGCGCAATCCGTTGGCCGAATTCGAAAGGATCATGTCGCAACAATGAGCGTCGATGTCGTCACCCGAGGTGCAGTCCGGATCGTCACCATCAACCGGCCCGAGCGCCGCAACGCGTTGGATCCCGAGACGTTCCTGGGGTTGGGCCGGGTGTTCACGGAGGCCGAGCACGACGACGCCGTCCGCGTCGTCGTGCTCACCGGCGCGGGTGAGCTTGCGTTCTGTTCCGGCATGGACCTGAAGGCGTTCGTCGCCGCGCGCGGCCAGAAGGCGCCGGCCGCCAGCGGTCCCGGCACCGAGGTGTTCGTGGAGCGCGTCTACCCGAAGCCGATCGTGGCGGCGGTGAACGGCGCCGCGGTCGCCGGTGGGTTCGGCATCATGCTGGGCTGCGACGTGGTGGTCGCAGCCGACCACGCGGTGTTCGGCCTGCCCGAGGTGAAGCGCGGACTGGTCGGTGTCGGCGCGACCAGCCGGGCGACGCTCCGGCTCCCGCCTGCGGTCGTGCTCGAGCTGGCGTTGACCGGCGCCCCGATGGACGCGACCCGCGCGCTGCACCACGGCCTCGTGAACCGCGTGGTCTCGAGCGAAGAGGTCCTCCCGACCGCGATCGCACTCGCCGAGGAGATCGCGGCGAACGCACCCTTGGCGATCGCGTTGGCGAAGGAGATCGTCTACGACGCCGGTCGCCTGCTCCACGTCGACATCAGCGCCTGGCGCGAGCGCGCCGCCCCGGTGTTCGCCAGCGACGACGCCCGCGAGGGCGCCACGGCCTTCGCCGAGAAGCGCGCCCCGAGTTCACGGGCACATGATCACGATCGACGAGCTGGTCGCCGAGGCGGCGGGGTTCCTCGATGCGACCTGTCCGCGGCGCACGGACGCGGACGAGAAGTTCGTGTGGGGCGAGGGCTCCGATCGGGTCTCGATCCTGGAGGAGGTCGAACCGGCCGAGGCGTCGGCGCAGCTCGCCGACGCCAAACGCTACGCGGCGCAGCGGTTCGACGCCGGGTTCGGATGGATCGACGGGCCGGTCGAGTACGGCGGGCGCGCGTTGAGCAGCGAGCACGCGACCGCGTTCCACGAGCTCGAGAGCCGGTACGCGATCCCCAATCTCTCCATGCTCACGATCGCGATCGGGTTCATCGGGCCGGCGCTCCTCGCGCACGCAACGCCCGAGGTCCGGAGCGCGTACCTGCCGCGGCTGTACCGCGGAGACCTCGTGATGTGCCAGCTGTTCAGCGAACCCAACGCGGGATCCGACCTCGCGTCGGCCTCGACACGCGCGGTGCGCGACGGCGACGAGTGGGTGATCGCCGGTCAGAAGGTGTGGACCTCGAGCGCGCACGTCGCCGACGTCGCGCTCGCGGTGTGCCGCACCGATCCCGACGTGCCCAAGCACCGGGGCCTCACGACGTTCCTCGTCGACATGCACGCACCCGGCATCGAGGTCCGGCCGTTGCGCCAGATGACGGGAACCGCCGGGTTCAACGAGGTGTTCCTCACCGACGTCCGCGTCCCCGACAGCCACCGCGTCGGCGACCTGAACGACGGATTCCGCGTGATCCTCACGACCCTGGGCAACGAGCGGACCATCGCCACGCGCGCACCGTCCACCGGGCGCGGCATCGGGCCGTTCGAGCGGCTCGTCGGCGTGGTCGACAACTTCGGTGACCGCACCGACCCGCCCACGCGCCAACGCCTGGCCCAGCTGTACATCGGCGACCGCATCCGCCACCTCCTCGTCGAGCGATGGAAGGCGTCGTTGCAAGCGGGGGCGACGCCGGGACCGGAGATGTCGATCCTGAAGTTGCATTCGTGCCGCAACAACGCGGTGACGGTCGCCATGCTCACCGAGGTGCTGGGGCCGCGACTCGCCGCCGACGTGGGGGAGTGGGGCACCTTCGCCTGGAACGACTACGTGCTCTCGACACCGGGCGCGCGGATCGGCGGCGGTACGGAAGAGATCGTGCGCAACACCGTCGGCGAGAAGGTGCTGGGCCTCCCGAAGGAGCCGCGCGCCTAGGTGAGCGTCGCCCGTACCCACTCGCCGATGCGCTCGAACGCGAGCGCGGCGGCGGGGAAGTCGAAGTTGATGAAACCGTGCGGTTGGCCGGGGTAGCAGACCTCGTCGACCGCGACGCCGTCGTCACGCAGGCGAGCTGCGTACGCCCGGTCCTCGTCGCGCAACATGTCGCACCCTCCCAACACCACGATCGCGGGTGGGAGCCCCTGAAGGCTCGCCGCGCTCGAGGGGACGGCGTAGGGATCGTCGTCGAGGTCGCGCCCACCGCTGTACGCCGCCCAGTACTTCTGCCCGAGCTCGAGCCCGATGACGAGGCCGTCGAACTCGACCGCGGACGGGAACGTCGTCCTCCCGGACAGCTGCGGGTAGATGAGCACCTGGCCGGCCAGCGTCAGGTCGCCCGCGTCGCGCAGCCGCAGGGCGACCGCGGTGGCGAGGTTGCCGCCGGCGCTCTCGCCCGCCACCACCACCGACTCCGGTGACACGTCGAAGCGCTCGGCGTTCGCGATCGCCCAGCGGGTCACGCGCTCGCAGTCGTCGAGCCCGGCCGGGTACGGGTCTTCGGGGGCCAGGCGGTACCCGACCGACACCACGACGGCGCCCGATCCGTGCGCGAGCTCGCGCGCCACGTTGTCCATGATCCCGATGCTGCCGAGGACGTAGCCGCCCCCGTGGAAGTACACGACGAGCCCGGTCGGGGAGTCGTCGCCCCGGTAGATGCGCACCGGTATGCCGTCGATCTCCTCGTCGGTGACGTGCGCGATCTGCCGGGTCGGCGGCGCCCCCATCGGCCCCCGGGCCAGCTCGAGGATCTCGGGAGGAAAGTCGGCCATCGGTGAGGCCATCCCGGGATTCGCAGCCATCCAGTCGGTCACCCACGGGTCGAGCACGCCCTCGTCGGTCGTCGGTCCGTCGTGTGCGGTCATGGGGGTGCTCCCTTTCCGGCGGGCGGCGCTCCGGGCTCCCAGCCGTCGGCGACGGCGGTGGGCCCGAGGATTGTACGGTGTCGACGCGTCGCGACGACGACCACCACTGCACCCCGCCACGACCTTCACCGGAGGGCCATGACGAGCCCGATCGCGCCCGCGACGCACGAGTGGTGGTCGTACGAACGACCCGCGAGCCACGAGGTCGTCGGAACGACGGTCGACGTCGTGATGCGCGACGGCGCACCGGTCGACGGCCGGTTCCCGGGCATCGTGGTGGAGTTCTCCCCGTACGCGGTGCTCCGTGACTTCTACCTCGGTGAGGCCGACTTCTTCACCGTGCGCGGCTACACCACGCTCGTCCCCCTCCTCCGGGGGGTGGGCGGCTCCGGCGGGCAGTGGGAGCACGGCAGCTTCCGCCAGTGCGGTCGGGATGCCCACGATCTCGTCGAGTGGCTCGCCGCCCAGCCGTTCTCGAACGGACGCGTCGGGATGTACGGCGAGAGCTTCGGTGGCCAGACGAGCTACAGCGCGGCGGTCGAGCGGCCCCAGCACCTGGTGGCGATCGCGCCGTTGCAGTCTCCGTCGTCGCTCTACCACGACGTGGTGTTCCCCGGCGGGATCAAATCCACCGAGCGCGGCGAGATCGACAACTGGCCCGACATCGCCAATCTGACGAGCGGCGGGGTGATCGACGCCGACGCGGAGTTCGCCGCCAACCGCGCGCATCCGACGTTCGACGACTTCTGGCGCGAGCGTTCGTTCGTCGACTGCCTCGACGCGGTCACGATCCCGATCCTCGCGATCGGCGGCTGGAACGACATGTACTTCCGCTCGGGGACGCTCGCCAACATCGAGGCGCAGCCCGAGCGCACGTGGGCGATCTACGGCCCGTGGCAGCACTTCTTCCCCGTGGCACTGGTCGAGGACGCCTGGTCGGGAAGCGACGGCACGGCGGCCGCGCTCCTCACCGAAGTTCCCCAGATGCGGCCGGGTGTGCTCCTGGCGTGGTTCGACCACTGGGTCGCGGGCATGCCCGACGTCCCGGTACCGGCCGAGCCGACTTTCACGTCGTACGAGGGACCGGTCGGGGTCGGCGCCGGGTGGCGTGAGCTCGATGGTTGGGACCCCACCGGACGGGTGGGTGCCGCGCTCCACGCCGGGGCCGACGGGTCACTGTCGGCCGTGCCGGGCGCGAGCGACACGGTGACGTTCCGGCAATCGGCCGACCCCTCCGAACCCGTCGACGCGGTGACGTTCACGAGCGCACCGCTCGTCGACGACCAGGTGCTGCTCGGACGCGCCACGCTCACCTTCCGGGCGACCCTCGACGCCGGCGACGCGCACTTCTACGCCGAGCTGTTCGACGTCGCCCCGACCGGGGAGGAGATCCTGGTCAACGACGGGCACCTGCCGCCAGCCACCGGACCTCCCACACCGATCCGGAACCGGTCGTCATCGGCGAGCCGGAGCGGTACCGCGTCGTCATCCGCCCCCAGCACCACCGGTTCCGGTCCGGGAACCGCGTGCGCGTCCGCCTCAGCGGTGGCCCGTCGTCTCGCCTGACCGCGCCGCCGGCGCCGGTCACGGCGACCATGGAGACGGGAGAGCAGGCGGTGCTGTGGCTCCCGGGTTTCCGCGGAGATCGCTGAGGCCACGCCCGCGAGGTTGCGCGGTCTGAGGTGCCTGGGCATGCTGAGGGAGTTCTCAGGATGACCACAGGAGTCGCCCGTCAACCTGGTCGGTGACGATGCCGCCGGCCCTTGGGAGGCGCCCGGTGCCTCGAACCGCACCACCGGACGATGCCCCGGCCGGCGCCGGCTCCGCGTCGTCCGGCCCTCCCCGGTGGCTGCGCCCGGTCGCCTACGTGCTCCTGGGCGCGGTCGTGGCGCTGGGCGCATACGCGCTGGTCGACGGGCTCTCCTCGTCGGACTCGTCGCGCGCCGCGGCGCCGACGACCACCTCCACGACCACCACGCTCGCGCCGGCAGTGGCGGCGAAGGTCTACCGCACCATCCAGCCGTCGCTCGTCGTGCTCCGGGCGAGCGGCGGCGCCGAAGGGGAGACGTCGCTCGGCAGCGGGGTCATCGTCAACAAGCAGGCCGAGATCATGACTGCGAACCATGTGATCGAGGGGGCCACGAGCGTCGAGGTCATGTTCGCCGACGGCTCGCGGGCAACGCGCGCGTCGTCTCCTCGACCCCCGAACGTGACATCGCGGTGCTCGCGCCCGACCAGCCGCCCGGGGTGATCGTCCCCGCCGTCCTCGGCGGTGGTGTGCAGATCGGTGACGACACGTACTCGGTCGGCAACCCGCTCGGCCTCACCGACTCCATGACCGCCGGTGTCGTCTCCGGTCTCGATCGCAGCATCGGACGCGAGGACGGCAGCGGCGATCTCGACGGCCTGATCCAGTTCGACGCCGCGGTGAACCCCGGGAGCTCGGGCGGCCCGCTGCTGAACCGCCAGGGCCAGGTCGTCGGCATCGTCACCGCGCTCGCCAACCCGACGGGCCAGCGCTTCTTCGTCGGGATCGGCTTCGCGGTGCCGATCGGTTCCGCGGGTGGCGGCGGCGGCGCCCGCATCCCTCCGAGTTGACCCAACGATCCCCCAGCACCGAGAGGTGACAGCACTCATGGACGAACGCAACGAGCACGAACCCATGGAGCAGCTGCTCTACGAGATCAAGAAGGTGATCGTCGGTCAGGATCAGCTGCTCGAACGCCTGGTGATCGCACTGCTCGCCCGAGGCCACGTCCTCGTCGAAGGCGTCCCCGGTCTGGCGAAGACGCTCGCGATCAAGACGCTGGCGGATGCGATCGGCGGTCAGTTCCACCGCGTCCAGTTCACCCCCGACCTCGTGCCGGCGGACCTGGTCGGCACCCGCATCTACAACCAGCGGTCGGGGGAGTTCACGACCTCGCTCGGTCCGGTGTTCACCAACCTCCTCCTCGCCGACGAGATCAACCGCGCGCCGGCGAAGGTGCAGAGCGCGCTGCTCGAGGTCATGCAGGAGCGCCAGGTCACGATCGGGCGCGAGACGCACCCGGTGCCCAACCCGTTCCTCGTGATGGCGACGCAGAACCCGATCGAATCGGAGGGCACCTACCCGTTGCCCGAGGCGCAGGTCGACCGCTTCATGCTGAAGGTGCTCGTGTCGTACCCGTCGGCAACCGAGGAGTTCGTGATCGTCGAGCGGATGACCGCCGGGCTCGAGACCGTCGATCAGGTGCTCAGCCCCGACCGCTTGCTCCGGCTGCAGCGGGAGAGCGCGGCGGTGTACGTCGACCCGGTGCTCATCGAGTACGCGGTGCGGCTGGTCACGGCGACGCGCGACCCGGACACCGCCGGCCTCGACACCGTCGCCGCCTACCTGTCGTACGGCGCGAGCCCGCGCGCCGCGATCAACCTGATCCTCTCCGCACGCGCGCTGGCGTTCCTCCGGGGTCGGTCCTATGCCCTCCCCCAGGACGTGCGCGATCTCGCCCTCGACGTGATGCGCCATCGACTGGTGCTCTCGTACGAGGCACTCGCCGACGGTGTCTCCGCCGACGATCTCCTGCACCAGGTCCTGCTCGCCGTCCCGCAGCCCGAGGTCCCGCTGAATGACCGCACCCGCTCCATCGACGACGCCGAGACGTCGGGATCCCGACCAGGCTGAACGGCTGCTGCGGCGGCTCGACTGGCAGGTGATCCGTCGCCTCGACGGGCTCCTCCAGGGAGATCACCGCGCGCTGTTCTACGGCTCGGGCACCGACTTCGCCGACCTGCGCGAGTACCAGACCCAGGACGACGTCCGGTACATCGACTGGAACGTCACCGCGCGGCTCGACGTCCCGTACGTGCGGCAGTACATCGACGACCGCGAGCTCACGGCCTGGCTGCTGCTCGACCGGTCGTCGTCGATGGGCTTCGGGCACGTCGACCGGACCAAGGGCGTCGTGGTGGCGGAGCTGGCGGCGACCCTCGCCCGGCTCCTGACCCGTGACGGGAACCGTCTCGGTGCGGTGTTCTACGACAACGCGGTCGAGCGGGTCGTCGAGCCGCGGACCGGGCGTCGCCAGGCGCTGCGACTCGTGCGCCACCTGCTGGAGCCACCGCCCGGTGCGGGCACCTCGACCGATCTCGGCGGGCTCTTCCGCGTCGGTCTCCAGACCATCCGCCGGCGCTCGCTGGTGTTCGTCGTGTCCGACTTCATCAGCGAACCGGGATGGGAGCGCGCGCTCGGGGCGCTCGCGCACCGTCACGAGGTGGTCGCGGTGCGGATCTGGGACCGGCGCGAGGTCGAGCTGGTCGACGCCGGGGTCGTGGTCATGCAGGACGCGGAGACCGGCGAGCAGCTGCTCGTCGACACCGGCGACCCGAGGTTCCGCCGACGCTTCGCAGCCGCGGCCGCCGCGCGCCAGGAGGAGCTCCGGTCATCGATCCGCCATGCGGGGGTCGATCTCTACGATCTCTCGACCGACGACGACCTGGTGCGCACGCTGGTGCGCATGGTCGACACGCGGAAGCGTCGTCGTCGTCGATGACGTTCCTCGCCCCCGGGGCCTTCGTCTTCCTGCTCCTCGTACCGGTGCTCGTGGTCGCCTACGTGTGGATCGTCCGGCGCCGCGCGGCCGGCGAAGCCGAGCTGGGAACGATGGCGTACGCGCACACGCGCGCGGGCAAGCCTCTCGGATGGCGCCGACACGTGGCCGCGGTGGTCTTTCTCGTCGGGGTCGTGGTCCTGCTCTTCGGACTCGCCCGCCCCGAGGCGACCGTCGATCTGCCGCGCCGCGCAAGGAACGGTGATCCTGGCCTTCGACGTGTCGTCGAGCATGAAGGCGGACGACCTCGCGCCGACGCGCATGGTGGCAGCGAAGCGGGCGGCGCGCGCATTTGTGGCCGATCAACCGTCGAGCATCCGGATCGGCGTCGTCGCGTTCAGCGACGCCGGGTACGTCGTGCAGACGCCGACGCGCTCGAAGCCCGACGTGCTGGCATCGGTGGACCGGCTCTCGGCCAAGGGAGGGACCGCGCTCGGACGCGGGATCCTCGCGTCGCTGGGCGCGGTCGCCGGTCAGCCGCTGGCCCTCGACCGCGACGCGCTCGAGCGGGGGGAGCAGCAACCAGGCATCCGGTTCCTCGGCTCCGCCGCGGTGGTCCTGCTCTCCGACGGTGACAACACTGCCGCGCTCGACCCGCTGGCGCTGGCCCCCGTGGCCGCGCAGGCCGGCGTGCGCATCTTCCCGATCGGCCTCGGCAGCCCGGGCGGCTCGGTGGTTGACGTCGGCGGGTTTCAGGTGGCGACGTCGCTCGACGCCGAGCTGCTCAAGGGGATCGCCTCCGGGAGCGGAGGCACGTACTTCGCGGCGTCCGACGCGTCGACCCTGCAACGGGTCTACGACACCATCGATCTGAAGCTCACCGTCGCGGGTCGCAAGACCGAGCTGACCGCCATCGCCGCCGGCGCCGGCCTCCTTCTGTTCCTGGTCGCGGCCGGCCTCTCGATGCATTGGTACGGGCGGGTGGTCTGACGATGCGCGTGCTGTGGCCGTGGGCACTGCTCGGACTCGTGATCCCGCTGGCGATCATTGCCACCGCCGCCTGGCTCCGGCGCCGCCGCCGCAAGTACGCGGTGACGTTCGCCAGTCTGTCGCTCATCCGCGCCGCGGCGCCGCAACGGTCGCGCTGGCGCCGCATCGTCCCCGTCGCGCTGCTGCTCGGCGCGATGGTGTGCCTGGTGGTGGCGATGGCGCGTCCGCAGGCGCTCGTCGCCACCTCGCGCAGCGACACCTCGCTGATCCTCACGCTCGACGTGTCCCTGTCGATGTGCTCGAGCGATGTTTCCCCGAACCGGTTGACCGCGGCGCAGGTGGCGGCGCGCCGGTTCGTCGACGACCAGCCCGACGGCACCCGCCTCGGTCTCGTCGCCTTCGCGGGCAGCGCGCAGATCCTGGTGCCCCCCACCACCGATCGCGTCCGCCTGAACGACGCCATCGACGGGCTGACCACGTCCATCGGCACCGCTATCGGCAACGGCGTGCTGACGTCGATCGACGCGTTGTCGCGGGTGAACGACGAGATCGCCCCGAGCACCGTTCGCCTGACCCCGGCGGAACGCGACCGGGACCGGTTCGCGGCCAAATACGTTCCCGACGTCGTGGTCCTGCTCACCGACGGCGCGGCGACGACCGGCGTGGATCCGCGCGACGCGGCGCGGCAGGCCGCCGACCGGCGCGTGAGGGTGTTCACCATCGGGTTCGGCACGAGCACACCGAGCCCGCTGGTCTGCTCGCCCGAGCAACTCGGTGGGGAGCTGATCCAGGCGCCCGACGGGGGTGTGCCGGCGCCCACCTTCGACCCGGGCCGGCGCGGGAACTTCCTGGACATCGACGAGGCGACGCTGCGATCGGTGGCGAAGACGACCGGCGCCTCGTACCACCGCGCCGCCAGCGCCGATCAGCTCCAACGGGTGTTCGCCAACCTGCCGCGTCGGATCGTCACCGTGAAGGAGGTGCACGAGCTCACGGTGTACCTCGTGGCCCTGGGCGCGTTGCTGGCGGTCGGCGCGGCGGCGACATCGCGGTGGTGGAACCGGGCGGGCTGAGGCCCCGCTTTGCCCCACGGGCCCCGTGTGGTTTGATCTGCCTGATGCTGCACCTCGAAACGACCGGCACCGAGACCGACGCGGGCAGCTGGGACGGCGCCTGGGACCTCGGATCGGCCTTCATCCCGAAGGAGCGCTACACGAGCCGTGCGTTCACCGAGGTCGAGCTCGCCCGCCTGTGGCCGCGCACCTGGCAGGTGGCATGTCGCGAGGAGGAGCTCGCGGCGCCCGGCGACTTCGTCGAGTACCAGATCGCGGACCAATCGATCCTGGTCGTCCGTGCGGCCGACGACGAGATCCGGGCGTACTACAACTCGTGTCGCCACCGCGGCACGCGGTTGGCGCACGGCTGCGGTGCACTCACCGACGGTGAGATCACGTGCCCCTTCCACGGATGGCGGTGGAACCTCGACGGCTCGTGCTCCTTCGTGCTCGACCCCGACGAGTTCGCGCTGACGACGCTCGACACCCCGGGCCTACGTCTCGGTGAGCTGCGCTGCGAGCGTCGGTGGGGCTTCGTGTGGATCTGTGCCGATCCCGACGCCCGCCCGCTCGACGAGCACCTCTCGCCGCTCCCGCGGTACTTCGATCCCTACCACCTCGAGAGCATGCGGTTCCTGTGGTACCGCACGACGGTGCTGCCCGCGAACTGGAAGGCCGCGCTCGACGCGTTCCACGAGGGGTACCACAATTACGGGACCCACCCGCAGCTCCTGCAGTGGTCCGACGACACCGCCATGCGGTACGAGCAATTCCCCAACGGCCACGCGCGCTACGTCACCGTGCGCGGTGCCGGGCCGTCGAAGCGATTCGGATTGTCGCCGGACCAGTGGGACGACCGCGAGCTGCTCTACCAGCAGGTCATGCACCTCGGCCGGTCGTTCGAGGGTGGCCTCTACTCCGAGAGCGACATGGAGGCGGCGTCGCAGCTGCGCACCATGGACATCCCGGAAGGTTCGACGGCGGCGGCCGAGTTCTCGCGACTCGTCGCCGAACAGGCGCAGTCGAGCGGCGTCGAGTTCCCGGACCTGACGCCCGAGCAACGCGCCGAGGGCACCGGCGTGTTCTCCGTGTTCCCGAACCTGGTGATGCTCGTGAGCCTCGCCAACTGCTTCATGTACCGCGCCCGTCCCCACGGCGACGATCCCGACTCGTGCATCTTCGACATGTGGGCATTGCGCCTGTTCCCGCCGTCGGTCGACCCGCCCGAGCTCGTGCGCGAGACCGCCGAGCACGACGACCCCGACGCGTGGGGCGCCATCCCCAGCCAGGACTTCTCGAACATGCGGGAGGTCCAGACCGGGCTGCACTCCTGGGGCTGCACGGGGCTGCGGCTCAGCACGCGCCAGGAGATGAACCTGTTGAACATGCAGCGCGAGCTCGACCGCTACGTCAAGCCGTGATCCCCACCCCTCCGAGGAGCTGACCGATGGCCATCGACCGCCAGGATTCCCCCTACCGGCGCGGCAACCGCTTCCAGCAGCTGCCGATCCCCATGGTCCCCGAGCACTGCATCCCCGTCGACGCGGGCGCGGTGCAGCTGGTGGTGGAGTCGCGGCGGTTGACGAACGACATCGTGAACCAGACGTTCGGCGGCTCCGTGGTCGCCGCGGTCAGCTTCGACGACTACGGCGCGTCGCTCCACGTGCTCGGGACCGCTGACGGCCTCGAGCACCTCCGTTTCGACTGCTTCGAGAACGAGCCGCACTACCACTACATCGACCACGCGGCCGGGGCGAACACCGTGGTGCGCATCGACGAGCTCGCGGTCGGCGACCCGATCGAGTTCTCGCTCGCCTGCGTGGAGCATCACCTCGCCGACATGCTCGGTCACTGTGGTGTCGCCGGGCTCGCCGACGACGTGGCCGCGCAGGGCGACGAGGTCGATCGGGCGCTCGTCGAGGTCCGGGAGCTCGTCGAGGAGCGCGCGCCAGCCGGTCGGGTGACGGCGCTCAGCGGAACGCGGGGATGATCTCCTCGGCGGTCCACTGCAGGTGCTCGAGGTACTCGGTGAGCGAGCGCGTGAGCGGTGGCGGCAGCGACGTCCACGTCACCCCGATGTCCGCGAGCTCGCCGATCGCGTCGATCGTCGCCTGATTGCCCTGGGGCACCGGTGCGCGTCCGAGGTCGTCGTCGAGCGGGCGGTGATCCTCGGAGACCGCGAGGATCGTCAACGGCATCACGACGTCGAACGGTCGAGTGCGGGCCTCGAAGTCGGGGAGCGAACGGAGGTACGCCAGGCATTCGGGGAGCTGCTCCGCGGTGATCAACCACGGGTACCAGCCGTCGTGGCGGGCGGCGCGGCGGATGGCGGCGCGGGAGTTGCCGCCGACCCAGATGGGCGGGTGGGGGCGTTGCACGGGCTTGGGTTCGAACGCGACGCCGTCGAAGTCGAGGTAGCGCCCGTGGAACTCGGGACGGTCGCTGGTCCACAGCTCGATCATGGCGGCGAGGTACTCGTCGGTCATGCGACCCCGCTCGTGGAACGGCGCGCGGAGCACCTCGAACTCGCGCTCGGCGTGACCGACCCCGATCGAGAGCCGGACCCGCCCGCCGGACAGGAGATCGAGCGTCGAGACCGCCTTGGCGAGCACCACCGGGTCGTGGTACGGCACGACGATCACGGACGAGTCGACGATCAGCCGCGTCGTGGCGCCCGCGACGAAAGACATCGCGGTCATGGCGTGCGACCAGAAGGGTCCCATCACCTCGACCATGTCGGACGGAATGACGATGTGCTCGGGGATCGCAATGGAGTCGAAGCCCAGCTCGTCGGCGGTGCGCGCGACGAGCTGGAAGTCCTCCGCCCGGATCGAGGCCTCCCACTCGGAGGTGATCGGCGGGTACCGGTTGAGTCCGGGAAGCCCGGTCGAGAACTTCATGGTCACCATCTCCGTTCGACGACCGCAGCCGGATCGGCCAGTTGGTCGCGCAAGACGTTCTTCGCGATCTTGCTGGTGGCGGTCATGGGCAGCTCCGCGCGGAGCGCCAGTGCCTCGGGGCACTTGAACCCGGCGAGCCGCTGCGACACAAAGGCACGCAGATCGTCGAGGGTGGGCTCGCGCCCGGGACGGGGCACCACGACCGCGCACACCCGCTCACCCAGCGTCGGCTCGGCCACGCCGACCACGGCGACCTCGGCCACGTCCGGGTGCTCGTGGAGCACGGCCTCGACCTCGGCGCAGTAGACGTTCTCGCCGCCCCGGATCACGACGTCCTTGATCCGGTCGACCACGAAGACGAAGCCGTCGGCGTCGACGTAGCCGACGTCGCCGGAGTGGAACCATCCGTCCTCGAACCCGGCCTTCGTCGACGGCTCGTCGTTCCAGTAGCCCTTCACGACCTGGGGCGACCGGAAGCAGAGCTCGCCGACCTCGCCCACGTCGAGCGCGTTGCCGTCCCCGTCGACGACCTTCAGGTCGGCGGTGAGGTTGGGCCGGCCCACGCTGTCGGGCCGGGCCACGAACTCGACCCCGAGGTTGGTGACCACCGCCGAGCTGGTCTCGGTGAGGCCGTAGCCGTTCAGGATCTGGAGGGTGTCGCCGAAGCGCTCGACCGCTCGCCGCGGGAGGTCGGGCGGCACCGCGGCACCCCCCATCGGGAACGTCCGGATGTCGAGGCCGAGCTGCTCGAGGTCGGGGTGCTCGAGGATCTGCTGCACGATCGCGGGCACGCCGCCGAATCCGGTGAGGCCTTCGCGCGCCGCCAGTCGCACGGCCTCGTCGACGTCCCACTTGCGCATGATCACGATCTTCGATCCGCCGATCGGGCTCCCGATGATCGACGCCACGCCGCCGATGTGGAACAGCGGCTGCGCGGCCAACGACGCGGGCTGCCGCGCGGGTGCGGGTTCGCGATCGGTGATGAGGGACTCGCGTGCGGCCACGAACGCCATGTTCCAGATGTTGGCGATCTGGCCCCGGTTCGTGCCCAGAGCGCCCTTGGGGCGACCGGTCGTACCCGAGGTGTAGAGGATCGTCACCGGGTCGTCGGGTTCGAGGCGCGCGATCGCCGACTCGTCGAGCGGCGCACCGTCCACCAGATCATCGAACCTCGCGTCGGCACCATCGCCGACGTCGGCACGCGCGGCGACGAGACGGACCTCGGCGGATCGGCCGTCGGCGACGACGCGCGCGAGCCGCTCGTCGTCCAGGTACGCGACGGTCGCACCGGCATCCCGGAGCGCGTAGTTGAGCTCGGGCCCGGTCCACCACGAGTTGAGTGGCACGACGATCGCACCGTTGAGCGCCGCACCCCAGAAGCCGACGACGAACTCGGGCAGGTTGCGCATCGCGATGGCGACGCGGTCGCCGGCGCGCACGCCGAACGACTCCCGCAGCTCGCGGGCGAGGGCGAGCGACTGCCGACGGACGTCGCCGAAGGTCAGGCGCTCGTCCTCGTGCACGAGGTGGTCCCGATCGGCGTGCGCGGCACCCATCTCGAACGCATCGACGATCGTGCGGGGCGCGCGCACGAACACGCGCAGCGGGACACCGTCGAGCTCCGTCGCCTCGACCTCGAACGGTCCGCCGGGACCGATGAGCGGTTCGAGGCGGGGATCGTCGGCGTAGACGGCCGCGACGCCGGGCTGCTCCACGTCGGGTCCGGTCATGGGCGCGCAGCCTACCGAGAACATCTAGATGTTTCACGCGGTACTGCGACCTGCGGACGAGGCTGTCACACCCCGGCGCGATGCTCGCCCCATGGATGTCCTCCTCCCCGGCGTGGCCGTCGCCTCGGCCGTGATCGCGGCGCTGTCGTGGCGTGCTTCGCGGCGAGCCGCCGATGCCGCGGCCCAGGTCGCCGGGATCGACGCCGAGCGTCGCCACGAGGAACGGACCCCGAAATTCTCCGCCCGGTTCGGGCGCGCGCTGCTCGACCGACGCGCGCGAGGACACCGGCGGCGTCGACGTGGTCTGGTTCGACTACCTGTCGGGGCCGCCCACCCTGACCAAGGTCTCGGTCGAGCTCATGACGCGCGCCGAGGGTCGGCCGCAGGCGATCAGCCGGATCGCCGACTCGGAAACGGAGGCGTGGGGTCAGCGGATCGACAGTCTCTATCCCTTCGACCTCGACCTCGGGAAGGAGCCGGTGATCCTGGTCGAACGCGGCCGAAGTGCCCCGTCGGGGGATGCCGTGTTCCTCCTGACCTGCCACGCCGGCGCCGCGGAATGGGCGATCCCGGTCCGGTGCGAGATCCCGGAACCGTCGGCTGCGACGAGGGCGGTACGCCGTCAGGACGCCCGCAGCGTCTGAACGACTGCCCGCCGCAGACGGCCGCCGAGGGATGCGAGACTGGGTACCGTGACCGACTCGCGAGAGCGTGCACGGAAGGCGTTCGCCCGCCAGGAGTGGGGTACGGCGTACGCGATCCTCGCCGGTCACGAGTCGCTCGACGCCGAGGATCTCGAGCGTCTGGCGGTCGCCGCGTACCTGGTCGGGCGCGACGAGGCGAGCGACCGTGCCTGGGAGCAGGCGCACCTCGAATGCGCCCGCGTCGACGACCACGACGGTGCGGCCCGCTCCGCGGTGTGGCTCGGGATCGTGCTCCTGCTCCGGGGTGAGATGGCCCCGGCGAGCGGTTGGTTCGCCCGCGCGGCGCGGCTCGTCGACGAGCACGATGCCGAAGGCGCGGTGCGCGGACTGCTCGTGCTGCCCGAGTTTTTCGACGCGCTCGACGACGGCGACGCGGTGACCGCGAGCGCGCTGGCCGAAGAGATCTTCGCCCAGGCGCGACGCGCCGACGACGATGGCCTCCTGGCCCTCGCGCTGGTCACCCGCGGTGAGGCGGCGTTGGCGCGTCGCGACACCGCGCGTGGCATGAAGCTGCTCGACGAAGCCATGGTCGTGGCCACCTCGGGTGACGTGTCGCCGATCCCCAAGGGCATCGTGTACTGCGCGGTCGTCGCCACGTGCATGGAGGTCTCCGACCTCCGGCGTGCCGCCGAGTGGACCGAGGCGCTCGACCGGTGGTGTGCTGCCCAGCCCGACCTCGTGCCCTACCGGGGCCAATGCCTGATCCATCGCGCGCAGATCCTGCAGGCCCGTGGCGCGTGGACGGAGGCGGCGGCAGAGGCCGAGCGCGCGTGCCGGCGCCTGTCGGAACCCGCCCATCCCGCGCTCGGTCTCGCGCTCTACGAGCAGGGTGAACTGCACCGGCTCCGTGGTGAGCTCGGCGCGGCGGAGCTCGCGTACCGCGCCGCGAGCGACCAGGGTCGTGAGCCGGCACCCGGGATGGCGCTGCTGCGGCTCGCGCAGGGCCGGGTCGGCGCGGCCGTCGCCACCGGCCGGCGCATGGTGGAGGAGAGCCGCGGGCAGTTCACCTCTCCGAAGATGTTGGCGGCGTACGTCGAGATCCTGCTTGCCGCGGGCGATGTCGACGCCGCGCGCGAGGCCGCCGACGAGCTGGCGGCGACCCGGGCGGTGACCGACGGACCGCTCCCGCGGGCAACGGCTTCGTATGCAACCGGCTCCGTGCTCCTCGCCTCGGGTGATCCGGCGGCGGCGCTCGTCGAGCTCCGCCTCGCGCACCTGGCCTGGCGTGAGCTCGAGGTTCCGTACGACGCGGCCCGGGCGCGTGTCCAGATCGCGCTCGCCTGCCGGGTCCTGGGCGACGAGGATGCCGCCGCGCTGGAGCTGCACGCCGCGACCGGCGTCTTCGAACGGCTCGGCGCCGCGCCCGACGTCGCGAGGGTGGCGCAGCTCCGCGACGCCTCGGATCCAGCCGGCGCGTCCGACCTGACCGACCGGGAGTGCGAGGTCCTGCGGCTCGTCGCCACCGGTGCGACGAATCGCGAGGTCGCGTCCGCGCTCGTCATCAGCGAGCACACCGTCGGGCGGCATCTCCAGAACATCTTCACCAAGCTCGGGGTGTCGTCGCGCGGCGGCCACCGCCTACGCCTACGAGCATCACATCGTCTGACCCTGTGGTGCGAATGCACCACAGGTCGCGTCGTTCGCAATGGCCGGTTCGAGCGATGCGGCATGAGCCGGCGATCCGTACCTTCGAGCTACGAAGCCCGCGAGGAGGGGGATCACCATGACGAAGGTGGATGCAGAGACCGCGACGGCGACTGACGTGCTCGGTGCGGTGCGGGAGTTGGCACCCGCGATCGCCCAGCGGGCTCACGAGATCGAAGCGGCACGGCGTCTGCCCGCCGACCTGCTCGCCGAATTGGTCCATGCGGGCTGCTTCCGTCTGGTGCGGCCCCCCGGCCTCGGCGGGATCGGCGCCGAGGCTCCGGCCACGTTCTCGGTGCTCGAGGCGCTCGCTCGGGCCGATGCGTCGACGGCATGGACGGTCATGATCGGCTCGGGCTCCTGGCTCGATCTCGCCGGTATGCCGAGCGAGAGCCTCGATGCGCTGTTCTCCGACCCGGACACGATCACGGCCGGCGTCTTCAACCCGAGTGGGTCGATCACACCGACCGACGGCGGCTACCGGGTGAGCGGACGGTGGAGCTTCGCCAGCGGTTGCGAGCATGCGCACTGGATTTTCGGCAACTGCATCGAGGCCGGGGGCGACGTGGGCGAACCGCGGTTGCGGATCGCGGTGTTCGCTCCCGAACAGGTCGTCATCGAGGACACCTGGAACGTCTCCGGTCTGTGCGGCACGGGCAGCCACCACTTTCACGTCGACAACGTGCTGGTGCCTGCCGGCCGAACGGTCGTCCCGCTCGGCGATGAGTCCGACCTCGACGATCCGATCCTGCGCGTCCCCCTGGTCTCGCTGTTCGCCATGTCGATCGCCAGCGTCGCGGTCGGCATCGCGCACGGGGCGCTCGACGACATCGTCGCCCTCGCGACCGACAAGGTGCCGCTCCTCGCCCCCGCGTCGCTCGCCGCAAATCCGATGTTCCAGGTCGAGCTCGCCATCGCCGACACCGAGTTCCGGGCCGCGCGCGGGTTGTTGCACGACGTCGCTCGAGCGGCGTGGGACATGGCCGTCGCCGGCGAGCCGTTCGACAACGTGCAGCGGGCACGCATGCGGGCAACCGCAGTGTGGGTGACCGAGCGGGCGGCCGCGGTCGTCGACGCCGCCTACCGAGCCGGTGGGGGCAGCTCGCTCTATGCCGACTGCCCGCTGCAGCGCCGCTTGCGCGACGTGCACGCGGTCACGCAGCACTTCCTCGTGAAGCGCGACACCATGACCACCGCCGGCGCGATCCTCGCGGGGCAGGACGTCGAGCTCGTCGTCTTCTGAGCCTCACCGGGCTGTTGGATGGGGCGCCCCCGGGAGGATTCGAACCTCCGCGCACGGTTTAGGAAACCGATGCTCTATCCCCTGAGCTACGGGGGCGGGGCCGGCGCGATTGGTGGTCGAAAACCCCACGCGCGGACGGCTCAGGATAGAGGGAGTGGGTTTCCGGGCGCTTCTTCTGCCCGTCCGGCGGCGCAACGGGTCGCCGCTGGTCACCAGAGATGCCTCCGCACGCGTTGACCCGAAGCGCTCGTTTCGCTGCCCGCAACGAGCGCCGCTCTCGAGCTCCGACGAGCTTGCGTCGCGGCCGTCTCGCCCAAGAGTGGGCCGAGGATCGGGGTATCGGTCGGGGCCGCTCACGCGGGCGCCCGCTCCTCGGCGTACATCTCCTCGATGAGGTCCGCGTACTTCTCGTTGACGACGTTGCGCTTGACCTTCAACGTAGGGGTCATCTCACCACCTGCGATGGTGAACTCGTGGGCCAGGATGCGGTACTTCCGCACATTCTCGACCCTCGACCACTTGTGGTTCACCTCGTCGACGGCGCGATCGATCTCGGCCACCAGATCGGGGTCCGCCGCGAGTGCCTCGTAGTTGGCGATCTTGTCGTGCGCCTGCGCCCACGCGCTGAGCGCGTCGCCATCGAGGGTCAGGAGAGCGGTGAGGTAGCGGCGGCCCTCGCCGATCACGACCGCTTCCGAGATGAGGTCGTGGTAGCGAAGATCGGTCTCGATCTCCTGGGGCGTGATGTTCTGACCGGCGGCGGTGATGATGAGATCCTTCTTCCGCCCGGTGATGTTCAGGTACCCGTTCTCGTCGAGGGTGCCCACGTCGCCGGAGTGCATCCAGCCATCGGCGTCGATCAACTCGGCGGTGCGGTCGGAATCCCGGAAGTAGCCGATGCAGACGTTGCCGCCCTTTACGAGGATCTCGCCGTCGTCCGCGATCTTCACCCGCACGCCCGGGATCGGCGGACCGACGGTCCCGATCCGGTTGTCCTCGGGTCGGCTACAGGTGGTCGGACCACAGACTTCGGTCTGACCGTAGAGCTCGACGACGGGCAGTCCCATGGCGTGGAACCATCGGATGAGCTCGGGATGGATGGGCGCGGCGGCGGTCACGAGGATGTGTGCCTCGTCGAGGCCGAACTCCTTACGGATCTGCGCGCCCACCACCGCGTCGAGAGCCTGGTAGAGCAGCTTCTCCCAGACCGGCGAACGCTGGACCGTCTCGTGCTCGGCGACCACATGTCGTCCGAGCCCGATGTAGCGGTCGATGACGAGCTTCTTGAGGCCATGCTCTTGACCCAGCTTCGCCAGCGCCCCCTCCTGGAACTTCTCCCAGACACGGGGCACCGCGAAGAACACCGTCGGGTGACAGTCCCGCAGGTCTTCGGCGACCGTGGCCAGGCTGCGGGCGAACCACGTGTCCCCGCCGATGGTGACCGGGAGGAAGTCGCTGATCATGCGCTCGGCGATGTGGCTCAGCGGCAGGAAGGAGAGGAATCGCTCCCCCTCGCGCACGTGCACCACCGACGCGGCGCTGCGGATCGTCCACATGATGTTGGCGTGGTCGATCATCGCCCCTTTGGGTCGTCCGGTCGTGCCGCTCGTGTACACGAGCGTGGCGAGCTGTTCGGGCACGACCGCATCAGCCCGCCGGGCGAAGAGATCGGGCTCCACCTGCAGGCGCGCCGCCGCGCCGAGCGCGCGCAGCTGCTCGAAGCCCACGACGAAGGGATCGTCGAGCCGCTCGTCATCGTCGAAGACAATGATCCGGTCGAGCTTGGGGAGCTGATCACGCACCTCGAGGATCCTGACCGCGAGCTCGTGGTTCTCGACGAAGCACGCGCGCGCCTCGGCGTGGCCGAGGATGTAGGCGACCTGTTCGGACGAGCTCGTCTGATAGAGCGGCACGGTCACACTGCCGTTGGCGAGCGTCCCGAAGTCGGCGAGATGCCACTCGAGCCGGTTGTTGGAGAAGATCCCGACCTGCTGGCCTGACTCGATGCCCAGCTCGGCCAGCCCGGCGGTGACCTCGCCGACGCCGCGGCCGTAGTCGGCCCACGTGAGCGCCTCCCACCGGTTCCCGACGCGGCGTCGGAGCGCGGGCCGGGTCGGAATGCGATGCACTGTGTTCCGGAAGGCGTCGACGATGGTGTCACCGTCGATGCGAACGGGCTCTTGGTCTTCCATCGGTACCCCTTACGCAGTGTCGTGACTCAAGCTGTCTGGTGCTCACGGTCCGGGGCCGTGTCGGGCGCGACGGGAGCCTCCGGGACAGGAGCGCCCGGGTGCCGCGGTCCCGCGCGACGCCAGCCGATCAGACCGAGCACGAGCAGGAGGAGGCCAACGAAGAGCATCGCGCCCGGCACCCACCACGTCACCACGGTCATCTGCCGTCCTTGCGAGCGGGCCGTGTCGGCGGCCTGCGACGACGACGGCACCGTCTGCCGGTAGCGGAGCTCCTGGGCGACCTGCGGTTGGCGTGCCGCCAACGCGCGCAGGCCGTCGGACAACGCCTTGACCGACGGAATCTCCGCGTACTTGTCGAGCAGCGGTTGGAGTGTGGCGACGCCGCTCAGGTCCGGTCGCACCGACACTCCTTCTCGCTGAGCGTGCACGTCGATCAGCGCCCCCGTCTTGGGCTCGATTGACACCAACCCGTCGGCGAAGAAGAAGTACCGGAGAGCGATCGGGCCGGCAAGCGCGGTGGACAGCAACTTCGACTCGTCGGGGGTCAAGCGGGGCAGCACGTCGGCCAGCGCGCGGTTCACGTCGATGCCGGCCGCCTGGAGCTGCGGCTGCAGCTGGGCGACGGTCACGTGCATTGGCAGGCCCATCGCCGCGAGGTGGGCGCGGTAGTAGGGCGCCACTGGCGCCTCCAGCTTGCTCGTGAAGTCGATGACGGAGGTGCGCGCGTCGGCGTGGTAGTGGCGGCGCTCCGCCAGGACGAGCGGCGTCGATGCGTCAATTTCCGGGAGATAGCTCCGATACTTGCCGTCCGCGCTGGTGCCGAGCGCGAAGTTCACCCGATAGGCGCCCGCGGCGTGCTTCATGGCCGCGTTCGGGTTCCCGAAGGCGAACTGACGCGGGTCGTCGAGGAACTTCATCGAGCGACGATCCATTACGTACTGGTACTTCTCGACACTCGTGGTCGAACCGGCGTGGATCCTCACGGTCTCGACGATGACGGCGTGCCCGTAGTTGCCGTCGACGACCTTCACGTGGCGAGTCAGCGACAACGGCTCACGCTTCGGCGGGGTGAGGGGCAACAACGTCGCCGGATCGACGTAGCTCACCGACGTACCCGTGTACCGGGTGGTCTCGTCGATGTTGAGCGGGAAGCGCACCAGGGCCGGAACCGCAGCTAGTCGAAACCCCACCGACCCCGCAAGGAGGGCGACTCCCACGGAGAGGGCAGCAATGCTCCAACGACGTCGCATGACGGACCGCCTTCCACGGAGAGCATCGGGTGGGTGCTCCGATCCCCATCAGACGCCGATGCGTCCCGGCCATCCAGAGGCGAAAGACCCGCGACCCGTCATTCCGCGCCGGGACGGTGACCTTGTCCTCTACCGATCGGGCACGACCGACGGCACAGTGAGCCCGACCGGTCCCAGCGACCCACCGGAAGGGGAGCGATGGGTGCCTTCATGCGGGATACCGACGCATTCACCTGGTACATGGAACGGGATCCGATCCTTCGATCGACGGTGGTCGCGGTCGCCTGGTTGGCGGCGAGTCCCGACTGGGACGTGCTCGTCGCGAACGTGGACCGGGCGACTCGGCTCGTCCCGATGCTCCGCCACCGTGTCCTCGAACCGCCGGTACGATTGGCCACGCCACGGTGGACGGTCGACGATCGGTTCGACCTGTCGTGGCACCTCCGGCGGATCGACTCGCCCGCGCCGCACACCCCCGAAACCGTTGTCGCGTACGCCCGCAACGCGGCCATGACCGCGTTCGACCGTTCCTATCCCCTGTGGGAGTTCACGCTGGTGGAGCGGCTCGACGGCGACCGGGCGGCGCTGGTGATGAAGCTGCACCACTCGCTCACCGACGGCATCGGGGCCATGCAACTCGCGCTGCTGCTGTTCGACGCCGAACGCTCTCCGACCGAGCCGAAGCCCCGAGTCGACGCGCCGGCGGATGAGCCGTTCGGGACCGGCGACCTGATCCGCGCGAGCCTCGTCCGCGACTGGGAACGGGCCGTCGGGGTCCTATGGTCCGGAACGCAATCGCTTCCCGGGGTGCTGCGTGCCGCCCGTCATCCGATCGCGAGCGTCCGGGACTGCGTCGAGACCGCGCGTTCGATCGGACGGACGGTGGCGCCGGTGCGCGACACGCTGTCGCCGATCATGAAGGCACGGGGCCTCGGTCGACACCTCGAGATGCTCGAGCTGAGGCTCGACGACCTCACCCGCGCCGCGACCGCAGGGGGCGGGACCGTCAACGACGGGTTCATGGCGGCCGTGACCGGCGGCCTGCGCCGATATCACGACCGACGGGGCGCCCCGGTCGACGAGCTCCGGGTGACGATGCCGATCAGCATCCGTCAACCCGACGATCCGATCGGCGGGAACCGCATCACGCTCATGCGCTTCGTCGTGCCCGTCTCCGATCCCGACCCGGGATCGCGCATGCGCGCGATCGGAGGGTTGTGCAAGACGGCGCAGCACGAACGCTCCCTGCCGCTCACGAACGCCATCGCCGGGCCGCTCAACCTGATGCCCTCGGGCGTGGTCGGCAGCATGCTCAAGCACGTCGACTTCCTGGCGAGCGACGTCCCCGGCCTCACGTTCCGCGTGTACCTGGCGGGCGCGAAGGTGGAGCGCTACTCCGCATTCGGTCCGACCACGGGCTCGTCGGTGAACCTCACGTTGGTGTCCTACAACGGCACGTGCTGTGTGGGAGTCACGATCGACACCGCCGCCGTACCCGATCCCGACGTGCTGATCGACTGCCTCCGCGAAGGTTTCGAGGACGTCCTGTGCCTCGCCGGGCACCACGATCGGGTGCGGGTGCCTCTCCGCGACGGAAGGGTGGAGCGCGCGTGGAACACCTGAGCCCACTCGACGCCTTCTTCCTCTTCATCGAGGACGGCACCTCGCACATGCACATCGCGACGTGCGCGATCTTTGAGGGACCCGCACCGGAGTACGCGCGCGTTGCGGCGGCGATCGCGGAGAAGCTCCCCTCGGTGCCGCGGTACCGACAGGTGGTGCGCTTCGTCCCGCTGCAGCTGGGCCGGCCCGTCTGGATCGACGACCCCCATTTCCGACTCGAGTACCACCTCCGGCACACGGCCCTCCCCGCACCCGGTGGTGACGCCGAGCTCGAGGTGCTCATCGGCCGGCTGATGTCGCAGGAGCTCGACCGTCACCGGCCGCTCTGGGAGGCCTGGATGGTCGAGGGTCTCGAGCACGGTCGGTGGGCCCTGATCCTGAAGATCCACCACTGCATGGCCGACGGCATCGCGGGGACCGACCTGTTTGCGGCCATCCTCGATCACGAGGTCGAGACGCCTTCGTCGGCCACGGGCAGCTGGCAACCGGGACCACAACCGTCGGGCCTCCACCTCGCCGTCGACGCGATGTGGCGTCTCCTCCTCATCCCGTACGAAGAGTTGCGCGGGGTGGGCCGGGCATCCGCCGCGCCGGGTCGGGCGCTCGCTCGGCTGCGCGACCTCATCGAGGGAGCGCTGTCGTACGCACGACGCATCCCGCCCACCGGGCCCAACTCCCTCGTCGGCGAGATCGGACCCCACCGGCGGTGGACCTCGGCCAACGCGACCCTCGACGACATGAAGACCATCCGGCAGGCGTTCGGCGGAACGCTGAACGATGTCATCGTCACTGCCGTCACGGGCGGCCTGCGCGCGCTCTTCCTGAGCCGCGGGGAACGTCCCGACGGGCTCGTGGTCCGCACGCTGATTCCGGTCTCGGTGCGCCCGGAGGGCGAACACGACACCTACGACAACCGCGTGTCGGCGATCTTCGCCGATCTTCCCGTCGCCCTCGACGACGCGGTCGAACGTCTCGACGCCGTGCGCCGGCAGATGGAGACGCTCAAGGCTTCGCACCAGAGCGCGGCCGGAGAAGGATTGACGGCCTTGGGCGGGCTCGCGCCCCCATCGCGCTCGCGTTCGCCGAGCGCGCCGCGATGCGACTCCTGCGGCGGGTGCCCCAGCACACGATCAACACCGTGACGACGAACGTCCCCGGGCCCCAATTCCCACTTTCCCTGGCCGGTCGGGAGATGCTCGCATGCCTTCCCTTTGTGCCGATCTTCCACGGTATGCGGGTGGGCGTCGCGATCGTCTCGTACAACGGGAGGATCGCGTTCGGTGTCACCGGCGACTACGACACCGTGCCCGACATCCATACTCTCGCCCGCGGCATCGAGGACACGATTGCCGAGCTGCGGAAGCTCGCCGAAGGCATGCCTTGACGGTGGCATTCCTTCTCCTGAGCCTGTTCGGTGCGGCCCTCACGTTGAATGCCCTTTTCCCTCGTAGCCGCCGAAGCGTCTTCGCGGTACCGAGCTTCTTCGCCGCTTGGCCCACGACCGAGCTCGCCCCGCAGTTCGTCGTGGTCCAGCTGGCCGGGACCGTCGCGTTCGTGTGGGCGGGTGCGCTCGACGAGACCGCCGGCCTCGTCGCGCTCGGGATCGCGGATCGCGTCGTGGGCGGGTCTGGTTGCGATCGCGCGCACCGCCGGGATGACCGGCGCGGTCGCGGAGCACGCCCTCGCCGAGGGCCTCGGCGCCGACTATGCCGCGACGCTCGGCGACGTCGACGCGGTCACGGCGAAGCGGTCGCTCTCGTTCACCCGGCTCGTACTCGCGCTGCCTCTGCCCGAGTCCCGGGTCGGGGTCACCCGTAACGTCCGCTATGCAGACGGCGCCGGTCGTCGCCACCTTCTCGACGTCTACCGTCCGGCGACCGCGGTGACCGGCGCCCCCGTGCTGCTGCAGATCCACGGCGGCGCCTGGATCATCGGGAACAAGCGCGAGCAGGCACTGCCGTTGATGCACCAGCTCGCGGCCCATGGGTGGGTGTGCGTCGCGCCGAACTACCGACTCAGTCCGAGCGCAACGTTCCCCGACCACCTCGTCGACGTGAAGCTCGCGCTGCGCTGGATTCGCGAGCGCATCGCCGACTATGGCGGTGATCCCGACTTCGTAGTCATCACCGGCGGCTCCGCCGGAGGGCACCTCGCGTCGCTCGCCGCGTTCACCGCCAACGATCCGGCGTACCAACCGGGGTTCGAAGATGTCGACACATCGGTCGCCGCCTGCGTCCCCTTCTATGGCGCCTATGATCTCACCGGCCGCTTCGGCGGCGTCGGCGCCGACGGGATGGGCGGTCTCATCGAGCGACTCGTGCTCAAACGCAAGCTCGCGGACTACCCGGCAGCTTTCGCCGCGTTCTTCGCCACTCGACCGGGTCGATGCCGTCGCCCCGCCGTTCATGGTCGTCCACGGCACGAGCGACTCGCTCGTCCCGATCGCCGAAGCTCGGGCCTTTGCGGCGCGGCTGCGCGAGGTGTCGACGTGCCCGACCGTCTTCCTGGAGCTGCCAGGGGCGCAGCACGCCTTCGAGATCTTCCACTCGTTCCGTAGCGAGGCGGTCGTCAGGGCGGTGCACCGCTTCCTCGGGTCGGTGCACCGGTCTCGGCAGGGGGACTTCGGGCCCTAGTCGGACGACTCCGATTCCTGCAAGGTCAGGTGGTGCAGCGTGTGACCCTGTGGTGGGCGAACCTCGTCTCGCGGCATCCCGTCGGGATCGTCGCCGGTACGCTCGCGCTGACGGTCGTGCTCGCAGGCGGGCTCGGGCGACTCGAGTTCAAGTCGAGCGAAGACACCATGATCCCGTCGGGGTCGACGGTGTACACCGACAACGTCCGCTACCAGCACCAGTTCGGCAGCGATCCGATGCTGATCGTGTTCACGGGCGACACCCGGAAGCTTCTCACCGGACGCAATCTCCGCGAGCTGCGCGCCCTGCAGCGACGAGTCGAGAGTTCTGGTGCATACCACGCGGTGCTCGGTCCGCTGACCACGCTGCGCTTCGCGGCCGACCAACTGTCGGTGGCGCCAGGGCTGGCTCTCGGGGCGCTCGCGCGCGACCAAGCACAAGCCAACACCGCGGCCGAGCGCGACGCTCTCGCCGCGTCGTTCCGTCAACGCACCGACGCCGACGCGGCTCGACTCGCCCACGTCGGGTCCCACTCGATCGACAACCCTGCGTTCGTGGACTTCCTGGTCCACGACGCGACCGGCGCGGTGCGGCCGTCGCTGCACGGTGTCTTCCCCGATCGGAACCACGCGCTGATGGTCGTCCGGCTCGGGGGGGACCTCACCATCGACCAGCAGGGCAAGGCCGCCGATCGGGTCGTCTCCTTCGTGCGTGGATCCCGTTTCGACGGGATCAGCGCCGTCGCGACCGGAACGCCGCTCCTGGTGAAGCAGATCAACGACCGGATGCGAAGCGACATGGCTCTCCTCGGCGGCGTGGCTGCGCTGGCCATGGCTGTCGTGTTGGTCCTCGTGTTCCGCGTCCGGTGGCGACTGCTGTCACTCGCAGCGATGGCGCTCGGGGTGGTCTGGGCCTTCGGCGCGATCGGCTACCTCGGGATCCCACTTACCATGGTCACCATCTCCGGGCTTCCGATCCTGATCGGCCTCGGGGTCGACTTCGCGGTCCAGGTCCACAGCCGCTACGAAGACGAGCTCACGCTCGATGCGGACGGCGATACGGCCCGCGCCCTCGGCCGCACTCTCCTTCGCCTGGGTCCTGCGGTCACGGTGGCTGCGATCGCAGCCGTGGTCGGCTTTCTCGCGCTGCGAACGTCGAACGTCCCCATGGTGCGCGACTTCGGCTTGTTGCTCTCCGTCGGGACGGCGGCCGTGTTCGCCGCCGCGCTCCTCCCGATGCCGGCCGTGCTCGCGTGGCGCGACCAACACCGTCGACGCGCAACGCCAGGCAAGGCCGGCGGGCACGTCGAACGGGCCACCCGGGTGCTCGCCACCGCCGGAGCCGGTCGACCGCTCGGGATCCTGGTCGTCTCGCTCGTCATCGTGGTGCTCGGACCGTTCGCGATGGGACGGGTGTCGGTGGAATCCGATCCCGAGCGCTGGGTTCCGCAGGACAGCGGGGTGCTGCGCGACCTGCAAGCACTGCGTCGCGTCGCCGGCTCCTCGGCCGAGCTCGGGCTGATGGTCGAAGCGCCCGACGTGCTCCAGCCGAACGTGCTGCGCTGGATGTCCGCCTTCGAGGCCCGAACGGTGCGGCGGCACGGTACCCAGCTCGTGAGCTCCACCAGCGTCGCGTCGATCACCTCGCAGATCACGGGCTCGGAACCCACCGCGAGCGACGTCCGCACGATGCTCTCGATCGCGCCCGAAGCCATCCGGCGCTCGTTCATCAGCGATGACGCCACCCGTACGCAGATCCTCTTCGCCATCGGGCCCATCTCGCTGGACCAACGCAAGCAACTCGTCGGGAACATGGTTCACGACCTTCACGCACCTCCCGGGGTCGTGGTCACGCCGTCGGGACTCGCCGTGGTCGGCACCGAGGCGGTGACCTCGCTCACCGCGAACCGTGAGCAGATGTCGTACCTCGCGCTGGCGGCCGTGTTCGTCTGGCTCCTACTGGCGTTCCGTAGCGTTCGGCGTGCGTTCTTCGTCCTGCTCCCGGTCATGACCGCCATCGCGTTGAGCGCTGCCGTCATCTCCCTGTTTGGCATCACCGTGAACGCGCTCGCCGCGATCTCGGGACCGCTGGTGATCGCCACGTGCACCGAGTTCACGGTGTTGATCATGGAGCGCTACCTCGAGGAGCGGCGGGACGGAGTCGGGTCGGCCGCCGCCGTCGAGACCGCGTCGGTCCACATCGGGCGCGCGTTCGTCGCGTCGGGGCTCACGACCGCAGCCGGTTTCGGGGTGCTCGCGCTGTCGGGCTTCCCGCTGCTCGCGGATTTCGGCATCGTCGTGTCGGTCAACGTTCTGGTGGCGCTCGTCTGCGCGCTCGTGATCCTGCCCCCGCTTCTCGCCTGGACCGGGACCCCGTGGTCCCACACCCGCGCCGAGCGCGTCGACGACCTGGTCGACGCTCCCGTCGTCGCCCCCGGTCCGGCCGGGATCAGGTGAGGATGCCGCCCATGTCGTCGACACTCCGCCCACGCGCGGTCCACCGCCTCAGCCGGACCGACAGCGGCTTCGTCGCGGCGGAGACGCCGGAGTGGCACATGAACGTCGGAATGCTCGCGGTGTTCGACGCCGACGCGGGGGCCGCGCTCGGGACGGAGCAGCTCCGCCGCCTGGTCGGTGAGCGCCTCGCGAACCTCGCACTGTTCCGCCGCCGGATCGTCGAGATGCCGGGACGCCTCGACCGGCCGCAGTGGGTCGACACGCCCAGACTCGACGTCGATGCCCACCTGCGCGACGCGACGGCCGATCCGCCCGGCGACAAACGCCAGCTGGATCGCCTCGTCGGCGAGATCTTCGGGCGGCCGCTCGATCGCGCTCGGCCCCTCTGGGAGCTCTGGCGCCTCGACGGCCTCCGCGACGGTGGGGTGGCCCTGCTCCTGAAGATCCATCATGCGTGCATCGACGGGGTGTACGCCGCGGAATTCGCGTCGGTGATCTTCGACCTCGAGGCCGATGCCCCCGTGTCCCACCCGGACATCGGTCTCGACGTCGGCCCCGACCGACACCGCAAGCTCGCGCGCGCGTCCGGGACGACGCTCTCGGTGGCGACGACGCCGTTGCGGGCCGCGCGCGTCGTGGTCGACGTCGTACGGGCTGTACCGGGGCTCGCCCGGTTTGCCCTCTCGCGCGAGCGGTCGTCGTCCGTGCGGCCGTTCCAGGCACCCCCCGGTCCGTTCAACGGGTCACTCACCGCCCGCCGCGGGTTCGTGTTCTGCTCGTTGCCCCGCGCCGACGTCGACTCGGTACGCAGGGCGTTCGGCGTCTCGCTGAACGACGTCGTCCTCGCGATCTGCAGCGGTTCGTTGCGACGGTATCTCGAGGTTCGCGATGCGCTCCCGGACCGCACGATGGTGGCCCAGGTGCCGATGGCGATCCACCGCGAGGAGCACCACGTCGATCCCGAGACCGTGCCCGGGAACCTGCTCTCGGCGATGGGCGCGGCGCTCCCTGTCCACCTCGCGCGTCCGGCCGATCGTGTCCATGCCGTACAGGCGTCGACGCGGGCCGCGCGAACGCTCCACCACGCGCTGGGCGACGACCTGCTCGCCGACCTCGTGGCCGTACCGCCTCCGCTCGTGTTGTCAGCGTTGGTGCGGGCCTACGCGTGGCTCCGCCTCGATCAACGCATGCCGCCGATCTTCAACGCGATCGTGTCGAACGTGCCGGGCCCGCCCGAGCCGCTCTACTGCTGCGGCGCGCAACTGCGCCACGCCTATCTGCTCGGCCCGCTCCTCGTGGGCAGCGGGCTCAACATCACCGTGCTCAGCTACCGCGCCTCGATCGACATCGGCATCGTGATCTGCCCCGAGATCGTCGACGACCCTTGGGCGATCGCCGACGGGATGGCACCGGCGCTCGCCGACCTGGTTGACGCCGGAACCAATGGTTGACCCGCCGGTCCCGACGACCGTCGGGTCCCGCCCCGCTATCTCCAGGCCGCGCGCCCAGCGAGGTCGCGACACGCGTCGCGGAGTGGCTCCGCGAATCGCGGCCGCGCGCAGACCGCGTGGCCGCCATCGACCTCGAACACCGACGCAGCTTCGATCAGTGCCGCCGCCGCGAGCTGCTCGCGCGGCGGCACCACCCGGTCACGCGTCGTGACCACGATCGCCGCGGGAATGGCGAGCTCGCGGAGCAAGGCACTCCCGTCGAACCCGTTCGCCGCACGCCCGGCTTCGAGGAGGTGACGCAGGTCGTGACGGCGGAACTCCGCGACGGTCCACTGCACGAAATCTCGTGGTCGCGATGAACGCAGCGTACGAAGAGCTCGCAGCGGCGCTGACGGTACGTTCGTGGCGCGTCCGCCGAACCGCGCGCCGGCCGCGACCAGGCCGAGCGCAACATCGAGCGGTCGAGCACCGAACGGACCCCGTGAGAACCGGCGCGCCGTCGCGCACAGCACGAGACCTGCGACGAGCTCGGGATGGCGTCGCGAGAGCAGCTGGGCCACCGGCCCGCCCATTGAGTAGCCGGCGACGAGCACCGGACCGGTTGCCAGCGCGTCGAGCAGCGCGGCGAGATCGTCGGCGCAGTCGGCGAGCCCGAACGCCTGAGGCGAACGGACGCCGCGCCCGTGGCCGCGCAGATCGGGAGCGAGCACGCGAAACTCCGCCCCGAGCGTCTCGAACGTGCGAAACCAGTTGAGGCCCCCACTTGCCCCCAGACCGTGGACGAGCAGCAGGGTCGGCGCGCCCGGGGGCCCGGCGACTTCCCGGACGAAGGTCGTTCCCCGCCCGGGGAGCTCGACCCGGCGTCCCAGCGGCACCGGTGGACGCAACTTCCCGTCCGGCCCTGGCAACGGCTCCGGAACGCCGTCGCGGACCAGCAGCCCCACCACGTCGATCGGATCAACCCGCATCGAACATTTCCCCCCTTGCAACTCGGGGGCATGTTCGCACAGTCGGCCGGGTGGATTCGGGACCTTCGCATCTGGTGCGTACGGCTCGATGTTCGCATCATCGGGTGAACGATCAACGACTCTCAGGAGGAAAAGCGATGATTGACCGGAACCCGTCGGGCGACGTGGTCGACCAATTGGTGGAGCGGCTCAACAGCAGTTCCCAACGGCTCGCACAGGCCACCGAGGACCAGGCTCGCCAGCTCGAACAACGGACCAAGGATCTGGTGGACCGCGCCGAGGCCGCGACCGAGCGCGTGGTCGACACGATCGATCGTGAGCTGCGAACCCAGATCGCCGAGCTGCGCCGCGACATCGAGCGCCTCGTCACGAGGGTCGGCCAGATCGCCAAGCGCGCCCCGGCGAAGAAAGCGCCGGTCAAGAAGAAGACCGCAGCGAAGAAGACCGCAGCGAAGAAGACCGCAGCGAAGAAGAGCCCCGCCAAGAAGAAGCCGGCAGCGAAACGGGCGCCGGCCAAGAAGACCGCAGCGAAGAAAGCGGCCACCAAGAGGTCCGCCGCAAAGCTGACGAGCTGAGCGACGTCAGATCGCCTCGTGGTGCAGACCGTAGAGAGCCTCGATCTCTTCGGCGTACTTCGCATGGATCGCACGACGGCGGAGCTTCATCGTGGGCGTCAGCTCGTCGGAATCGGGGAGCCAATCGTGACCCAGGATCTTGAAGTGCTTGATCTGTCCGATCCTGGAGACGTCGGCGTTCATCTGGTCGACCGTTCGTGCGAGCTCCTCCCGGACGAGGGGGTGCTCAGCCAACTCGGCCAGGCTCTGCGCCGCGATCTGGTGCTGACGGGCCCACGCCGGACTCATCTCGGGATCCAGCGTGACGAGCGCGACGAGATAAGGACGACGATCCCCGATCACGCAGGCCTGGCCGACGAGCGGAGATCCACGAAGGCGACCTTCGAGATTCGACGGGGAGATGTTCTCGCCGCCTTCGGTGATGATGAGCTCCTTCTTGCGGTCGACGATACGGAGCTGGTCGTTGTCGAAGAAGCCGATGTCGCCGGTGTGGAGCCAGCCGTCGGCGTCGAGTGCCTCGGCCGTCTGCGCGGCATCGTTGAGATACCCCACGAAGATGTTGCCGCCGCGCGCCAGAACTTCGCCGTCACGACCACGACGCACCTCACAGCCGGGTATCGCGAGCCCCACGGACCCGGGTCTCGAATCGCCCGGAGACCACGTGAGTGGACCGCACGCCTCTGACAGGCCGTAGAGCTCTGAGAACGGCACGCCGATCGCGAGGAAGAACTCCGCAACCGAGCTCGGGACGGGCGCCGCCGCGCTCACCGCGATCTCGCATTCATCGAGGCCGATCAGCAACCGCAGCACCGAGAACAACTCCGACTCGAACGCCTGCCACTGCGCGCGGGTCTCCGCGTCGGGCTCGCGTCCTTCGACGCGCGCGGCCACGACCCGACGCCCGACGTCGAGCGCGTGACGGAACTCCTCGGCGCGGGAAGGGTCGACGGTCGCGAGCGCTTCGATCGAGGAGTGGGCCTTTTCCCACACGCGCGGCACCGCGAAGAAGAGTTGCGGATGGACCTCGCGCAGATAGTTTGCGACGAGTCCCGGGTTCGGACAGGTCGTGACCTCCGTGCCCTGCTCGATGTGCGCGTAGTGGCTCACGATGCGCTCGGCGATGTGCGCCATGGGCAGGTACGAGATACATCGTCTCCCGACGATGTCATGGCCGATACGGCGCAAGAGGCTCTGCACCGTCCAGCACACGTTGGCGTGGGTGATCATGACCCCCTTGGGGGGACCGGTCGTTCCCGACGTGTAGATGACGGTCGCGAGGTCAGCCGGCTCCGCCGCGCCGGCGGCCGCCTCCCAGTCGAGGGGCGACCGTTCCAAGAGGCGTGAGAAGTGCACGATGTCGGCGGGTGCCATGCTCTCCGGATCGTCGACAATCACGACGTGGCGTACATCGGGCAGGTCGCCGCGGACCTTGAGCAGTCGGTCGAGGAACTCCGGGCTCTCGACGATCGCAACCGTCGCTTCGGCGTGCGCGGCGACAAACCGCAGCTGCGCCGGTGCCGACGACGTGTACACGGAGATGGGTGTCGCTCCCAGGAGTAGGACTGCCATGTCGGCGATGTGGAACTCCGGTCGATTGTGCATGTCGAGCAGGACGCGTTGGCCGCGCTCGACACCGAGGTCGCGCAGTCCCTCCGCGACTCGGGCGGCGGCCTCCGCGTACTCGGCCCACGTCCAAGTGCGCCAGTCCCCGTGATGTTTCTGGCGAAGCGCCACCTTGCCCGCTCGGGCGACGACCGTCTCCACGAACGCGCGGGTCACCGTGCGGCCCGCGACGGCCGCGTCGATGCTCGCAGCCTCCTCCAACGTGTGCGCACGTGTCATGGCCATCAGTTTGTCTCGTGTCTCATCGCGGTGGCGACCGAATCATCGTGGAACCGTTCTCGGCGTCGGTCGAAGGCTTGGCCCCGAAACAGCCCCCTCAGCCGAAGCGCGTGAAGACCTGGGCCCATTCCTCGAGGTGGCGGTCACCGAGGAACAGCTCGGTGACGCGCTGGTGACCGCGATCGCCCATGCGAGCGCTTTCGTCGGCGTCGGCGAGCAGGTTGGCAAGGGCGGCCGCGAAGCCGGCGAGGTCGTGCGGTTCGTCGACGAGCCAGCCCGTCTTCCCCGGCACGATTTGATCGACGATGCCGCCCACGGCGCTCCCGACGACGGGGCGACCCTTCCACATCGCTTCGGCGACGGTGAGGCCGAACCCTTCCGCCAGGCTCTTCTGCACAACCACTGCGGCGTGGCGTTGGAGCGCGTTGACGATCGCGGCGGCCTCGTCAGCATCGGCCATGGGAACGCACGCGAGATGGATCCGAGCCCGCGCCGCGTGCGGCAGCTCGCGCCACTGCGCGACGCACTCGTCGAGGACGCGGGAAGCTTCCGGGTCGTCCGCGACACTGTGCACGCTGGGGCCTGCGAGCAACAGGTGCGCCGAGCCGAAGTCGTCGAGATGTTCGGCGAAGCCGAGCATCACTCCCCGCATGTCCTTCATCGCGTCCCAGCGAGACGCCTGGACGACGAGAGGCACGTCCCCGGGTGGGCGAGGGCCGGTCTGGAGGGTGTTGACGTGGCCGTTGATGCGGCCCGGCGATCCGTCACGACGCGTGAACGTCACCACCGGCTGGGATACCTCGCCCTCGAGGAGGCCGACGTAGCGGAGCGTGTCGAGGACATCGGCGCTGCTCATCGGCTCGCTCTTGGCGGAGAACGGGTCGATCGAAGGTGCGATCACGAACAGCCGGTCGCGCGGGATCCACGGCGGCGCGAACTGCTCGCGAGTGAACACAAATGCGTCGACGTCCTCGAGGTAGGGCCGGAGAAACTCCCACGCCACGTCGGAATGCTCATTGGGACGATCCAGTCCCACATGACAGCGCCAGACCACGAGAGCGCCCGATGCATGCAGCGCCTGGGCGAGCCCGGCGGTCTGAGGGTCGTGGAGGATGACCACGTCCCCTGGGCGGATCAATCGCGCGGAGTTCGACGCCGTTCGGGTGCAGGGTCGCTTCGTACGCCTCGCGTTCACCGGAGCCGAGCGGCCCGCTGTCGCCGAGCGAACCGTACAAGTGATTGTGGATCCGCTTCGTGATGGCGAAGAAACGTTCGTTGCCCTGGATCACGACCCAGCGGGCGTCGATCCTGACACCACGTGCATATGCCAGCAACGTCTGGAGGAGCTCCGCGACACCGCCCCCGGCCGCAGTCGAGTTGACGTTGAGTACGACGCGTTGAGCGAGTTGATCACGAGCCGCCGCCGCTGCCGCCTCGAACCGCTCCGTGCGCTCCGCGCCGATGATCGACTCGAGCCGACCCGGGGTCACGGCACGAACCTGCACTTCCCGCAATCTCACGGTTCACACACCTGCTGCGACGATCCAAGCTCGACAGGGCACGGCCCGGACACTGCAGCGACCACGATCCGACCATAACCCAGCGATCAGCACCTTCCTCGCTGACCCGAGCGCGTCGATCTTCTCGAGCAGGAACTGGAGCGCCAATCGGTACGCGTTCGCATCGGATTTCGGCACTCATCAAACGTTCCGATCCCAGTCGAATCGAGGAGCGACACCGCTGATCGATCCCTCGCCGAGGGGCCCGTCCTGATGAGGGCACCGGTTGTCGAGCGCGCCGTAGTCGTCACCGACCCGCGTGAGCACCACGCTGCGCCGCCCGGCCGTGACGGTGCGCACGCGGCCGGGAGGCAGGTCGTCGAGGTCGGCCACCTTGCACCAGGTGCGCGTTGTCGTGTCCACGCTGTCCCGTCCTCCGAAACCCACGAGTCGTTACACCGACCCCCGGGCGGAGTTGTCCCCCGCCGGAGGTCGACGCGATCACAGCTTGGCTTCGAGGATGAGGTTGAGCGGCGTCTCGGCCGCCCGCCGGAACTGCGTGAATCCCGCCTCTTCGAACACCTGCCGGAGCTGCCCCTCGCCCGCCTGCGCGCCGAGGCCGCGTCCGACCTCCTGCGAGAGCGAGTTCGGCGTGCAGATCGACGACGACACGGTGTAGAGCATCGCCGCCATCGGGTTGTTGTCGATGTTGTCGGCGCGCCCGTCGATGGCGAACGGCTCGACCAGGAGCACCGTGCCGCCGTCGTTGAGGCGCTCACGGGCGTACCGCGCGATGCCCACCGGGTCACCCATGTCGTGCAGGCAGTCGAAGAAGCAGATCAGGTCGTAGGTGCCGGCGTAGCCCTTCGCGTCCGCACGGTCGAAGGTGACCCGGTCGCCGACGCCCGCCTCGTCCGCGCGCTCGCGTGCGGTGTCGATCGACGGCTGGTGGAAGTCGAAGCCCGTGATGTGCGCGGCCGGGAACTGCTGCGCGAGCACGACTGCCGATGCGCCGTGGCCGCATCCCACGTCGGCGACGGTGCCGCCACCGGCGAGCGTGTCGGCGACACCGTCGAGCGCCGCGATCCAGTTCGGGAGCTCGGCGCGGTAGCCGGTGCGGAAGAACCACTCGGTGCCGCTGAACAGGCACTGGTGGTGGTCACCCCAGCTGAGTCCACCGTCGCCGCGGAACGCTTCGGTGACCTTGGGCATGTCGATGAACACGGATCCGATCGCGTTCATCGCGCGCGCCACGAACACGGGCGACTCGTCGTCGGCGAGTGCCATGGTGGCTTCGGGCGTGATCCCGTACCGGTCGGCGTCGCGGTCCCAGGTCAGCAGCCCGCCGGCGACCTGTCCGTCCAACCATTCGCGCACCAGGCGACGGTTGCAGCCGGCCCGGTCCGCGAGCTCGTCGGAGTTCGCGCTGCCGAGCTCGGTCAGCGCGCGGTACAGGCCGAGCTCGTCACCGAGCCAGACGCCGAAGCACAACGCGGCGCCGGTCATGTGACCGACCATCTGTCCCATCAGCTGTTCGAGCTTGGTCTCGTCGATCGTCTGCGTCATGGCATTCCTCCTTCGTACGGTTCAGTCGGCGAACTGTCCCTGCGTCGGAGGGCGCGTTACGCGATTTCTGCGTTCAGCCCGAGCGCCAGACGCGGTAGAGGTCGACGAGCTCGTCGAGCGCCTCGTCGTCGAGCACGTCAGGTGTGACCTCACCCGAGACGTCGATGACCACCCGGATCTGGGCGAGGTACTCGCTGCAGTGCGGGCAGTCCGCGAGGTGACCTTCGAGTCGTACTCGATCCGACTCGGGAAGCGCATCGTCGAGGTAGGCCGCCATGAGCGCGACTGCGTCGCGACACACGAGCGCTCGCCGACGTCGCCAGAATCGCAGCCTCATGAGTGCATCTCCGGATCGAGCTGTCTTCGTATGTGTACCCGCGCGATGCAGCAACACTCGCTGGTTGCCGTCGGAGACACCGAGCAGCTCGCAGACGTCCGGAGCCGGAACTCCCTCGATGTCACGGAGCAGCAAGACCTGGCGCTGAGCTTCGGGGAGCCCGGGCAGGAGCGTGCGCACTCGTTCGGCGAGGTGCTGCGCCACCAACCGGTCTTCGGCTTCCTCAGCCCAGGGTACCGGCGGTGTCGCCCACGCGCCGTTGGCATCGAACCGCTCGCCGAGATCCTCGTCGGCGAGGGGTGGGGCTCGGTGCTCGCGTCCCGCAGCGCTGCGAGCGCGGTTCAAGAGGATGTGGAACAACCACGTCTTGAACGTCGAACGACCTTCGAAGCGCTCGACGCCGCGCACGACCGCGAGCCAGGTGTCCTGGACGACCTCCTCGGCCACCGAACGGCTTGAGACGACGCTCTCGGCCAGTCGCTGCAGGCGGGTCTGGTACATCCGAACGAGCTCGACGAATGCGGCCTCGTCGCCTGCCCGGAGGCGTTCGACGAGCTCGAGATCGTCGGTCACGGCCACGCAGGGTACGTCACTTCGACGACGGATGTCGGCGACAACCATGACGTTCCGTCCCGCGTGCGCGAGCGCTCGTTACATGCCGTGTAACGCTCTGGCCAATTTGCGCCCGGCTTGTCCGCAGCTCGCTTAGTTGACCCGCTCGAGCTGCGCCGTCCACATGATCGGCGCCACCTCTGCGCCGGTGCCTGAAGCGTCAAGGCTGCACACCGAGCTCTGAGCGACTTGCGCCGATCTGGCGACGAAGCGCCGCTGCTTCGGCGAGTTGTTCTGCCGTCGCGAAGCTCGGTGGGCGGAGCCTGAGGATCTCGCATACGAGCAGCAGCGGCACGATGCCGTTGATCCAGACGCCGTGCGGCCCGAACCCGCCGGCGGTCCATTCACCCGATCCTCCGGGCAGTGTCCACCAGTAGGACGCGGCGTCGCCGTAGGCCGGGCCTCCGCCTCCCTTCCGGGTCGCGAGCTGGTTGAGGGCCTCGATGACGTCCCACTCGTAGTCGCGGCGCGCGGCGAAGTCGTGCCATCGGCAGCGTGAGCGAACGAGCACAGCGGACCAGTGCTTCGAGACATCGGCGGTGAGCCACCCCGGGTTTGATGCAGTCCTGATTGCTTGGTGTTCGGGCCGGCGAGAAGGAGACTGCTGTCATGGGACGACCCGGGAAGTATTCGGATGAGCTGCGTCGCCGCGCGGTCGATGAGGTCCTCGAGCGGGGCCGTGCGATCCCGGAGGTCGCGAGCCAGCTCGGGATCGCGACGCCGGAGTCACTGCGTCGCTGGGTCCGTCAAGCTGAACGTGATCGCGGGCTGGTTGCAGGACCGACCACCGAGGAACTCGCCGAGATCAAAGCGTTGCGTAAGGAGGTGGCCGACCAGCAACGCACGATCGAGATCCTCGAGGCGGCAACCACTGTTTTCGTGACGGAAGCCGACCCGCGCCCGCGGTGACGGTTCGGTTCATCGACGCGCATAGGGATCGGTGGCCGGTCGCGGTGATGTGCCGGACGTTGGCGTTCTCGGAACGGACGTATCACGGCGCGGGGTCACGGCCGCCGTGCGCACGTCAGTTGTCCGACGAGCGTCACCGCGTCGAGATCCGTCGGGTTTGGGAGACGAACTATCGCTGCTATGGCGCCCGGCGGATCCACAAGACCCTGACCCGAGAGGTGGCTCACCACGCTCCTGACGGGGCACCGAGGCTGCAGATGGGCGGGGGCTTGGCTGAGGTGCCCGGGACCCGTGAAGATGCGGTGGTCGAAGCCGCCGGGTACTGCCCAGGAAATTCATTCTGCGGCGAGCGCGCCTGGCGCATATCTGCCGGCCTTTGCGCTCGAGCCTGCGGTCTGAGCGCTCCGCGCACCCACCGACCGATGTGTTCATAGGCAACCGCGGCACCCGGGAAGCCGAAGTTCATGAAGCCGTGGTTGACCGGCCGCGGAGACCTCTTCGACCTCGACACCGTCCTGACGGGCTCGTCGGACGCCTGAACGTGCCGAAGGTCATCGTGCGTCAGTGTGGTCTCGCAGGCACCGTGGAGCTCGAGCGTCTAGACATTCCCACCCGATGAGATCACTCCAAGGAGCGGTCGTCGCCCCCGTCCTTGTCGTCGGTCTCTGCCGTCGCGGGCGGTGGCTGCTCGTTGCTCCCGGGCTGGGAGCTGCGCTGGTACGTGGTGACCGAGGAGCGCCCGGCCACGAGCACCGCCGCGACCGCCGCGAGCAGGCCGGGCACGACGAACCCGGGCCGACCGGTGGTCTCGGCCACGAACATCACCGCGGCGAGCGGGACGCGGTATCCCGCGCCGAGGAAGGCTGCGACGCCGATCACTACGAACAGTGTGATGTTGGCGTCGCCCGCGACCGCGACTGCCATGCGGCCGAGCAGCGCCCCCGCAACCACGAGGGGAACGAACAGGCCCCCAACGCCGCTGCCGCCGACGGTCACCGCGGTGGCGAGGGCGCGCACGAGGAAGACCACGCCGAGTAGCCAGAGTGCCCGGTCGGGCGCGAGTGCCCAGTCGATGGTGTGGTACCCGACCCCGATGGCGAGCGGCTCGTCGGTGAGCGCCCAGGTGATGCCGAAGAGCGCTGCGAGCGTGAGGCCGGCTCCCATCACACGAATCCACGGCTCGAGGCGGGTGTTGAGTGACTTGGCGGTCAGGACCAGCCAGGCGAAGCCGCGGACGCCGATGCCGGCGGCGACGCCCAGGGCGAGCGCGCCAACGAGATCGAGGAATGACAGCACCGGTGGAGATCCGTGGGCGACGAACAGCGGCGTCGTGCCGTTGACCGCCACGAACGCCAAGTACCCGGCGGCTGACGACACCAATGCAGGCAGGAGCATCCGGCGCGCGACGTCTTCCTTGTACGGCACCTCGAGCGCGAAGATCGCACCGGTCGCCGGGGCCTTGAAGATGGCCGCCACCCCCGCGGCCGCACCGGCGACGAGCAGGACGCGCCGGTTGCTACCGGCGGTGAAGCGCGGAAATCGACGCTGCAACAATTCGCCGAACCACGATCCCAGATACAGAGACCCGCCCTCGAGTCCCATCGCGCCTCCGGTGCCGGGAGTGAGCACCGCTGCGAGCATTCGGCCCGGGAGCTCGCGGAGGCGGTACTGCGCGTCGTCGCTGTGGAACGCCTTCAGGTAGAGATCAGCCGTACCGGAGTCCTTCGTGCGGCCAACGAAACGGAGGGCGAGCCACGACAATGAGAGACCGACGAGCGGCATCCACGCCATCACCCACGGCGACAGCCGGAAGACGTGCTCGAGGAACACATCGACGACGAGCCAGTCGAACGCAGCAACGCCGAAACCCGTGACTGCGCCCGTGATCGCGGCGAGCACGACAACCTCGTGCGAGCGACGAGCGAAGTCGCGGAACCGGCGAGTGGTCTCGCCGGCGCTCACGGCTCCACCTCGCTGAACCACGCAGCGTCCGTGGGTTCCGCTGCGGCTTCGCCGAGCGCGTGCAGCGCACGCACCGTCGCAGCGCGTTCGGAATCAGGCACGTTGGACACGATCTGCGCGATCTCGGCTCTCCGCCGATCGGTCACCGCATCGACGAGCCGGCGACCCTTAGGTGCAAGTTCGATCGACACTTCGCGTCGGCTCACCGCCGACTCGCTCCTCCTCACGAGCCGCTTGGCCACCAGTCGATCGCAGAGCCTTGTGGCGGTCGACGGATGGACGCCGAGCGCCTGTGCCAGGGTCGAAGGGCGCTGCGGGCCGCGGCTCGCGAGCACGACCAGAGCCCGGTACTGGGGGAGGGTCACGTCGTCGTCGACCGCAGCCAACGACCGGACGGCGACGGCCACCAAGACGCGTGACGCCCGGAGCACGGCGCTCACCACCTCGTCGTCAGGAACGTGCATACTGCAAATATTGTAGTCAGCAGCGACTACCCGATCCAAGTTTGCTGCACTGTCTGGTCCGGTCTCGAAGGATGCGGCATCGTCAACGGAACGCAATGTCTTCGCGACCAGTTCGCACTCGACGCCGGGGAACCTGGCGACAGCAGCCGCGAGCCGGAGCCGGAGGAATCACCGTGTCGTGGTCGTCGACCACCGGGTCCCAATACCTCGACTTGGATCGAGCCGGGAGTCCGAACGCCGTCCTGACCGTTGAATCACTCGCGTGCGCACGAAGCCGATGAGCACCGTCGAGATCGTCGCCTACGACGACGCCGAGCGACCGGAGAACAACGCGACCAGACAAGGAGTTCTGACATGCTGGAGCTGACGCAAGGGGCTGCGACCGCCATCGCATCGGAGCGCGGGAAGCGTGCACTCCCCGAGTCCGGCGGTGTTCGGATCTTTCCGCGGCGGACGAAGAACGAGGAATCCGTGCATGCGCTGGTCGTCGAATTCGTCTCCAAACCAGAGGATGGTGACACGATCGTCCGCCGCGGCGACGCCGCGGTGTTCCTCGCCGCCGGCGTCGACGCCATCGTCGGTTCGAGGGTTCTGGACGCACAGCACACCGGATCGCCGCCGCAGTTTGTCCTCCGCACCGGCGGCGAACCCCGTTGATGCTGTACCCCGCGCTTGTCCGACGGCTGGCAACGCCCTCTGACGCCCAGTCGAGCACGGTCTCGGTCGTGCATCGGCGCCGTGTCGCTCATGCGCGGTGTGGTCTTGCTTGCGAATCGGGTTCACCGCCCGGTGTGAGTGGGACGACACGGATCGAGGAATGGCGCCGCTCGACAGGCGTGCCGGGTTGGGGTCGCAACCGCAGCAAACGTCAAAGTCACCGGTCGCCGCGTCCCCAGAACAGTTCGGTGGCAGTCGTCCCGCGCGGCACGAAACCCTCGGGCGACGGTCGCGTGGTCCTTCTGTCATATGCTCGTCGCGGCTACTCGGGAGAAGGCATCGCGAGCGCCTGGATGCCGGGAACCTCCTCGTCGAAGGTGCTCGCCTCGCGTTGAGGACGTTCCAGCAGTCGTTCGAATACCTCGCGGTACACGAGGATCGCTCGGAGCAACGCCTCGACCGTGGCTCGGCCGCGCTCTGCGAGGCAGAAATCGCGGTGCGCGGCGCGGTAGGACTCTGCAAGATCGGGATCTTCTAAGGAGAGCGCGTTGGCGCGCACCGACCCATCGACGGTCGGGAACCCGCGCTCCGCCATCACTGTGACGACCAGATGCTCCGCCTCACGGACCGCACGCTCCGGCGACTCGATGAACGAATGCTGGAGCCGCCGCCAGACCTCGGTGTGCTCGTGTCGCATATGCGGGGACAGCGTTGGATGGTCGAGGTCGCCGTAGTGCTCAAGCCGCGCCTCCAGCGTGTGTTCCCCGTCTCGCTGACCTTCGAGCGCTACGACGCGGTCGTACTCCGGCCCGAAGCGCTCCCGGAGGCGCTCAGTGCGACGACGACGGTTCCGACCTTGCCCTACCAGGCGCACCGCACCCACGCCGAGCACTGTCAGCGCGGCCACGCCGGCGACGATCACAACCAAGAGCAACACCGCGTCCATTGCGTCCTCCATCTGCACACAGGTCAGTCGCCGTCAACTTGCCCACGCGGCATTGCAGTTCTGCTGTGATGTCCCACCGGAGTGATGACGAGCGTCAAACCACTCGGTGCTGGTCGGCCGGGTTCGCGGACCGAGCGACGATTCGCCGCGCTCAGCCGCCCTTGCGCCTGCGTGTGTGAGGCGAGCTCGCGCGCTCATCGCGCGTCCGACTCCGCTGCATGCGCCGGTGACCGGGGGCGACGCAGCGGAACCTGCCTGTGGGTCTTGTCCCGCAGCGGCGAGCGCTACGCCCGGGTAGTCGAGCGCATAGCGCACGGCGCGGAAGGTCCACCACGGCTCGATCGCCTCGCCGGCGCCGCTCGACGTAGGCGAGTTCGATCGCACCTTGTAGTGCGGATTCTCGAACTCCCACACCACGGTTCCCTTGCGATCCACCTCGAGGATGCGTCCGTGGGGTCCGTCCGCCATCAGGGTGTTGCCGTTGGGCAGCCGTTCGGCGCCCGAGACGATCGCGGCGAAGAACCGCTCGCTGGTCGATGTCGGGAAGACGCGCTCGCGGCGGGCGGCGAACGTGCCGTCGTCGTTCCGCACGTACTCACCGTCTATGAGTCGAGGCGAGATCTCCTCGACCGACGAGTACGGCCGTGTCTTCGGCAGTCCGTTGCTGAACACGAGGATCTTGCCGGCCCCGCGCAGTCCGGCTGGGATCCACTCCGCGTCGTGCTGCACGAACAGCGTCCGCTCTGCGCGTGCCTGCGTCGTCGCCGGGTTGCCATACCGGAAGAGGAGATCGCCCGCTGGGCCGCGGGCCTCCTCGGTGTTGACTGAGTGGTCGATGACCCAGAGCTCGCTGAACGACCGTGAACTGAGGAGAATCTCATCCCGATCGGCGTTGTAGTCGACCCCGTTGAGGTGGTTCCAGTCCTTCTCGCCCCGGTTCCCCTCGAGGACGTGGTTGACGTCGATCTTCTCTGGATGGAGATTCAGGTCGCCGTAGTTTGCCTTCGTCGGGTCGTGGTCCTGGACGAGGTGGTCCCAGACGTGCCACTCCCAGACGATCTCGCCGCTCGACGGCCGGTACTGCAGCACCGAGTCGGGCCAGAGCTCGCCGTCGGGGAGCAGCTTCGGCGATCTCCCGGCGGCGAGTGCCTCCTCCGCGCTCTTCCGCTCCCATGCGATGAACAGGACGTCGCCATTGGGCAGCGGCTCCATGTCGTGGTGCTGGAGGTGCAGGTCACTCGCATAGTCGAAGCGCCACATCAGGGTGCCGAACCAGTCGAGCTCCTCGATGCGACCGCCCGCGCCGTGGCCGTCACGGAACGTGTTCCGAAGCTCCAGATCGCCCGCCCGAACCAGGTGACCGTTGGGTAGCAGGTACTGCGACAGACCGGGGCGCGTGTCGGTGTTCCAGGTGTGCACGGTGCGGCCCTGCATGTCGACGAGATAGGTGCGCTCGAGCTCGAGCGGTGAGTAGAGCGTGTAGCCGTCGGAGGCATCGGCAGTCCGTGTGATGAGGCCACGCGGCTCGTCACGCTCGTCGGCCGCGCGGGCTGCGGTACCCGGGCCGACGAGCGCGACGAGCGCGAGCAGCGCCGCCAGCGCGGCGCGTCCGCGGAGCCCGCTACCAGGCGCCACGCAGGCCAATGAGCACGCTTGCCGCCATGGTGAGCGCCGCTGCGCACATCACCCGCAGTTCGAGTCCCGTGTCCGGGCCCGGCTGATCCTCCCTGTGCGGTCCGGGCCCGGCGGGTGCGACCGGGCGGCGTGTGCACTGCTGGCGTGGGCTCGCTGATCGTCGCCCCCGCCAGGTGCACACGCTGCCGGTGGTGTCCTGGTGCTGGTCGTTCACGGCGTGTGTGCTCCAGGGTCGCGTGCTTGCGGAGGTGGCAGCGTGGCAGTTGCGGATTGCGGTTTGGTGACTCCCGGCGACGCTTCACTCGAACCGCGCGTGATCGTCACCAGATCACAACGGTCGGCAGTCAGCGTGTGGCCATGGACGCAGCGCAGATGCCGTCGCCCGGGCCGATCGCCCAGGGATGCCGGTTCACCGTGGAGACCGCTCGCGAGGACGCTGTCGTGGTGACCGTCATCGGGGATCTGGATCCGCCATCGGCTCGGGTGTTGCTGGAGCTGGTGGAGTCGGCGATCGGGACGCCGGGCACGAGCGGGGGTATCGAGATCGACCTCCGACGCCTCCGCGCCTGTTCCAATTCGGGCGTTCGTGCACTTGCCTCGTGCGCTGAGCTGGCGCGCGCCTGCGCGAAGGTCTCCACTTCCGGGTCGGTGTCGCGCCCGACGACGACCGATTACCGGAGAGACGAATCGGTCACACTACAGAAGTGACACAAACGGTCCTCGTTGTCGAAGACGACTCGCGCATCCGGTCGGTCATCCGCATGGCGACTCGAAGGCGAGGGCTACCAGGTCGTCGACGCACCCTCGGGACGAGGACGCCCTTCGGGCGTTCGCCGCTCACGAGCCCGGATCTCGTGATCCTCGACGTCATGTTGCCTGACATCAACGGCTTCGAAGTGTGCCGGGCACTGCGTCAGGACAGCGGCGTCCCCATCCTGATGCTCTCCGCTCGGTCCGACACCCACGACGTTGTCGCCGGCCTCGAGGCGGGCGCCGACGATTACGTGACCAAGCCGTTCGCTGCCAAAGAGCTTGGCAGCGCGCATGCGCGCCCTCCTGCGGCGCCTCGAGCCCGGGCGACGCGCCGAGGTTCGGTGCTCCGGTTCGGGAACGTCGAGATCGCACCCGACGCGGGCACCGTCATCCGAGACGGGCAGGAGGTCCCGCTCACGAAGACCGAGTTCCGTCTGCTCTGCGAGCTCGCTCACAACGTGGGGCTGGTCCTGAGCCGGGAGCAGCTGCTCGACCGGGTCTGGGGCTACGACTACCTGGGAGACGGGCGGCTCGTCGACGCGCATGTGCGACGCCTGCGAACGAAGATCGAAGCGACCCGTCGGAACCGGCGCTCGTCGTGACCGTTCGGGGACTGGGATACCGCATGAACCGGCAATGACCGACGACGGCGAGCGGATCCGACGACGTGCTCGCGGCCTGCGGTTCCGACTGGTCGTCCTGTTCGCCGTCGGCGGACTTGCCCTCTCCTCGGTGTTCGCACTCGGCACTTACTCCGTTCGCCAAGCGATACCTCGTGTCGCAGCGCGAACGCACTGCGCAACGACAGGCGTTCCTCAACGCCCGTGCGTTCCGCGGCGCGTTCGGGGCCGACACGACTTCCGTCGTCGACGCTCTCGCCGCGCTCGAGGTGCCCACGGGCACGAGCGTGGTGATCCGACCGAGCACGGTCGTGGTACGGCACGTCGGTCGCGCTCGGCCGCGACGACGTCCCGGCTGCGCTGCGTGCGCTCGTGCGGCGAGGCGGAGCGGGGCATCAACGCATCTCGACCGCGGGCGGACCCGCGATCGCGGTCGGGCTGCGGATCCCGTCTCTCGACGCCGACTATTTCGAGATCGTCGTCCTCGAGGAGCTCGCGAGCACACTTCGGGTGATCCGGGACGCCCTGCTCGGCGCCGCCGCGTTGACGACGATCGCTGCAGCCCTGCTCGGGGTCTGGGCGGCACGACGCGTGCTCTCCCCGCTGCGTGAGGTGAGCGCAACCGCGTCGGCGATCGCGGCGGGTGACCTCTCGCAGCGTCTCGACGTGCGTGGCGACGCCGATCTCGACCCGTTGACCGCATCCTTCAACCGCATGGTCGACGCGCTCCAGCAGCGCATGGAACGAGACGCTCGGTTCGCATCCGACGTGAGCCACGAGCTCCGTTCGCCGCTCACCACGCTGTCCGCGTCGGCCGAGGTGCTCGAGGCTCGCGCCGCCGAGCTGCCGCCGCGGATTCGCGAGCCGCTCGAGCTCCTGGGCGCCGAGGTGCAGCGATTCGAACGCCTGGTGTCGGAGCTGCTCGAGTTGGCGCGGGCCGAGGCCGGTGTCGACGGGCTCGAGCTCGAGCCGGTGAACCTGGGCGAGCTCGTGTTGCACACGGTCGGGCTCACCGACGGCGGCGACTTCGTCGTCGAGATCGATCCCCGGACTCGCCGCCGCGCCGGTGCTCACCGACAAGCGACGCGTGAACCGGATTCTCACGAACCTCGTGGAGAACGCGCGCAACCATGGCCGAGGCGTCCGATCGGTGTCCCTCACCCGCGATGGCGACTGCGCGCGCATCATCGTCGACGACCTCGGCGAGGGTGTGCCACCTGCGGAACGGGAGCGCGTCTTCGAGCGCTTCTTCCGGGGCGCAGCCGCCGGGCGTCGCGATGGCAACACGGGCACCGGCTTGGGCCTCGCTCTCGTGGCCGAACACGTCCGACTGCTCCGCGGCGCGGTCCGGGTCGAGGAGGCAGTACCGCCGCCCGGCGCCCGCTTCGTGGTCGAGTTTCCCGTGGAGGACGCGTGACGCGACGAGCGGTGCTCGTGGCAGTGTGCATCGTCACGCTGGCCACCTTGGTCGGCGGCTGTGGGGTCGGCGCGCAGTCGAACCCTCAGGTCATCGACCGCGCCGAGGTCCCCTTCGGACTCGCGCAACGAGACCGGAGCGCACCGACGACTGCCCCGCAGGTCGGCGTGTCCTACACGCTGTTCTTCGTGGCCGGCGACCGCCTGCGGGCCGTGACGCGAAGTACGCCGACGTCTCTCGGCCCGGCCGCAACCCTCCGCCAAGTGGTGCGTCGCCCGGACCGCGCCGAGACCGAGGCCGGTCTGCGCACCCTGTTGCCGCCCGACCTGGAGATCGACGGGGTGACCATCGAACGCGGGACCGCGACGGTGGCACTCGGAGGTTCCGGCGCGGCGAAGTCCGCAACCGACCAGCAGGTGCTGGGCATCGCGCAACTGGTGTTCACCGCCACCGGCCTCGCCGGCGTCGATCGCGTGCGATTCGAAGTCGACGGCGAACCAGCCGAGATACCCCGAGGCGACGGAACGCTTTCGACTCGTCCGGTCGACCGGGCTGACTATCCGGCCGTTGCGCCGTAGCCGCTTGGTCCGTCAACGAACGGCAATCTCTTCGGCGCGTGATCGCACAGTGCGCAGGGGACCATGTTCGTGACCCAAGGAGGAAGTTCGATGACGCACATGACCATGCAAGGGGTGCGATACCTCGATCTGGACAACGACGGCGTGCCCGATGCGGTCCTCATCACGGAGACCTGGCCCGGCGACACCGGCGTTCTGCGGGACGGGGAGGGGTCAACCGTCGTCGAGACGCTCGAAACCGGAATCGGAATCGACGGTCGCCCTCGCGACGTGTCTGTGCACGCACACCATTGAACCGACCCGAAGGACCAAGATGCTTGAAATCACGGAACGTGCGGCGACGGTGATAGCCGATGCGTGCACCGCCCAGGACCTTTCGAAAGCTGGCGGACTTCGCATCGCGCCGAAGACAACGGTGAACGACGGCGCGGTGAGTTCACTTGCCGTCGAATTCGTTGATCGCCCACAGCCGACCGATACCGTTCTCCGGGCGGGGCTGGCCACCGTGTTCCTGGCGGATGGCCTGGAGCGATTGGTGGGGACGCGGGTCCTTGACGCCGAGCGCAGTGGCCTGCCGCCGCAGCTCGTGCTCCGCGCGCGAAAGCCACCGACTGGCGAACCGTCGTAGATGAAGTGCCAGGCTGCGGTCACGAAGACGAACAGGGCCTTCGCGGCTGCCGCCGGTCGAACCGGCGCGAAGTGACGCGGTGAGCGCCTTCCCCGTAGGCGGTGTGATCTTTGCCGTGTTCACTTTGCTCGCCGTCGCGCCGATGCGCCGGCCACGACCCCTGGGTTTGGCGAGCTGGATCTGCACCGCGGGCCCCAACGAGCTCCCTTTGCAGTTCGCCGGCATCGTCGTTCTCTCCGTCCTTCCCACCTACCTCGACGGTGGAAACGAGCCCGGAGAATGGGCGCCGATCGGACTCGCGGTTCTCACGGTGTGCGGTCTCGCCGTCGTGACCACGCGCGCCTGCGGAGCGCCCAACGAGCTGGACCGAGCATTGGAGGAAGGTCTGGGACCCCACTGGCCGAATCTGCCGGGGGACCGGATCGACCAATACCTTCGACCACGCCGCTCCTGGCTTCGCATCCTTCTGCTGCCGTGGCCCTTCCGGCCGCGCGCCGTCGAACGGACGAGGAACGTCGCCTATTGCGATGGCCCGCACCACCGGCTCGACGTCTATCGCCACCGCTCCCGACCTGTCAACGCGGCCACGCTCATCCACCTCCACGGTGGCGGGTTCACCCGCGGCCGAAAGAGTTTCGAGGCACGAGCGCTTCTCCATCACCTTGCCCGCCACGGTTGGACTTGTATCAGCGCAAACTATGAACTCGCCACAACGCCTGCTGCCGCCTTTCCCGAAAACCTGATGGACGCCAAGCGAGTCATCGCCTGGGCTCGTACCGAGGGCAGGGACTACGGCGTCGACCCCGATCGAATCGTGCTGGCTGGTAGTTCCGCTGGCGCCCATCTCACCGTGCTCGCCGCGCTGACCGCCAACCAGCCGGCGCTCCAACCGGGGCTCGAGACGCACGATACCTCCGTGTGCGCAGGCGTCGCACTCTACGGCTACTACGGGCCTCTCGGTGATGGTGACGATCCTCCCTCCTCGCCCTTCGCCTACGGTGCCGACTCGGCGCCTCCGATGTTCATCATCCACGGGGATCAGGACACGTACACCTCAATCGAAGGTGCTCGTCACCTCGCAGCGCACCTCCGCGCGACGACGAGGGCGCCCGTCGTGTTGGCCGAGCTCCACGGTGCGCAGCACTCCTTCGACGTGTTTCACTCCATCCGGTTCGAAGCTGTGATCGAGGCCATCCATGCGTTCGCCTCGTTCGCGACGATGAAGGCGCGGGAACAGTCACGATGATTGCCTAGTCGCAGTTTGCCTCGGCGTTTGCTTCGGGTGATCTGCGCTGGGCGATCTGCGCCGTACCACTGTTCATCGCGGGCTGGCTGATAGTCCGGTCGAACAAGCGTCGGAGACAGATTGTCGACGACATGCTGCTCACCGAAGAGCTCCATTTCGGTCCCCACTCACCATGGAACGGCGGCGCGCCCGGCATGTGAGCTGTGGCGTGTCCTGCTCAGCGACGCGAAGCCTGGCGTCCACCATTCGAGAACACCTGGGACATGAGCGACTCGTAGGGTCACTCAACAGGTGAGCCGGAAAGTCCGGTCGGCCTGTCGCCGTGGTGAAACCGGTGGCAGTACATCCGTCAATCGTGATGGAGGTGCCGTCAACCTGATCCCAGCGATCAAGGCCTTGACCAACTTCGACGCTGGCGGTATGGCAGGCCCGCACAGCTTCGCGACCGGTGTGGGCAGCGCATGATTCGTGGAGGTGCAGTTCAAGGGCGGCGAATGGAAGCGGGTCTACCCGAAGAAGCCCGGGACGATGGATTGCAAGGCATCGAACGCGGTCACCATGCAGGCAGACCTGAACGCAAAGAGTTGACGCTCGGCGAGGTCCATGTCCACGGCGTGGCGGGGGTCGCCACGGCTTCTGCATCAACATCCTCTCGTTGCAGTGCGCGAAGTAGCTGCCCCCTGGCTATTTCACGCGAGCCGAGGAGGCCCACACCTGGTGAGGCCTCCTCGGCGAATCGCTATCAACGCGCCCGTCAAGCAGCACCCGCGCCGAACCTCGACGGAGAACCGATGCGCTTCCCCTGAGCTACTGGGGCTGGAGGAAATGGCATGCGCGGTGACAGACCTCCGGGCCGCCGCGACCCTCGGACACGAGGAGCCGTGGATGGTCCTTCGTTCAGGTCGAGGCGGTTCTCTAGTTGCGGAGTGCGTCGCGACGACGCCGGTATTCGTCCTCGTCGATCTCACCGCGGGCGAGCCGTTCGGCGAGGATCTCCTCGGCGCCGGTCCGCCTGGAACCTGACGCTCCTGAGTCGGTGTGATGGCGTACGAGCAGGTACACGATGAGCCCGATGAACGCGAGGAAGAGCAGCCAACCGATGCCCATCACCCACCACCAACCGCCGTCCATGTGATCGCCGTTGTCCCACATCTGTGCCAGCACGAGAGCGGACATGCCAACCTCCGCGGGTCGATTGCGTCGTCGCTCAAGCCTGACACGACGGCCGCGATCGCACCAGATGCAGCGTCCCGGCCTTGGGGGGGCACCTCGATCGCTTCGAGGAAGCGTTCGCACTCATGGCCCGGCACGTCGACGGACGGGTGCACGCGCGACGAGCTCCGGCAGGGATGAGAGGACTCCCGTCTCGTCGTCGTGCGATCATCCTCGGATGAGGATCGGACTCGGTGGCGGTGCCGCCACGATCGAACGCATCATCGAGCAGGCGCAGGAGGCGGAAGCCTCGGGCTTCACCACGCTCTGGTATCCGAGTGCGGTGCTCGGGGACCCGCTGGTGCCGATCGCGGTCGCGGGTCGGGCCACGTCGTCGATCGAGTTGGGGACGGCGGTGCTGCAGACGTACACGGCCCACCCGCTGCTCACCGCGGCGCGGGCGACGTCGGTCGCGGCGGCCATGGGTCGCCCCGGCTTCGTCCTGGGCATCGGCCCCTCGCACGATCGGGCGGTCGAGGGTGTGTACGGCCTCTCGTACGCGCGCGTCGGCAGGCACACCGAGGAGTACACACGCGTCCTCGTCGCCGCGCTCCGAGGCGAGGAGATCCACGTCGACGGTGACGACTTCCAGGTCCATGCTGGCGCGCCCGCGCCGCCGCCGTACCCGGTGCCGGTGCTGCTCGGCGCGCTCGGCGCCGCGAATGTTGCGGGTCGCGGGAGAAGTCGCCGACGGCACCGTCACGTGGATGGCCAACCGGACGGCGCTCGAGGAGCACATCGTTCCTCGCATCCGCGCCGCGGCGTCTGCGGCTGATCGCCCGGCGCCGCGCATCGTCGTCGGCCTGCCGGTCGCGGTGCACCACGATGTCGAGGAAGCACGCGACGACGCGCAGAGGCAGTACGGGTTCTACGGCGAGTTGCCGAACTACGCGCGCATCCTGCGCGCCGGCAGTCTCGAGCGTTCGGCGGATGCGTGCATCGTCGGCGACGAGGACTCGGTGGCCACAGAACTGCGAGCACTCGTCGACGCGGGGGCGACCGACGTGTGGGCCGCGATCTTCCCGGTCGGTGCCGACCGGAAGGCCTCACGCGCACGGACGTGCGCGCGCTCCTAGCAGCGCTCGCGCAGCAAGACTGAGCTCAGCGGTCGGAGCCGGCGAGCAGGCCCTGCACGAAATAGCGCTGGAACGCGAAGAACACGAGCAGCGGGACGATCAGCGACAGGAACGCGGCGGGTGCGATCACGTCGAAGTTGGTGCCGAACTGCCGGAGCTGGCTGCGGATGGCGACCGTCAGCGGCTGGTGCGACGAATCGGCGAACACGAGGCCGACGAGCAGGTCGTTCCAGACCCAGAGGAACTGGAAGATGGCCAGCGACGCGATCGCGGGCAGGCCGATCGGGAGGACCACGGTCCGGAACACCTTCAGCTCCGACGCTCCGTCGATGCGCGCCGCCTCGAGCAGCTCGCGGGGGATGCCGGCGAAGAAGTTCCGGAGCAGGAAGATCGCGAACGGCAGGCCGAACGCGACGTGGAACAGCACCACGCCGAGGATGTCGCCGTAGATGCCGATCCGCCCGTACAGGGACGCGACGGGGATGAGCGCGACCTGGATCGGCACCACGAGCAGCGCGACCACGATCACGAACACCCAGTCCCGTCCCGGGAAGTCGATCCACGCGAACGCGTAGGCCGCCAACGACGCGATCAGCACGACGAGCAGTGTCGCCGGGATCGTGATGAACACCGTGTTCCAGAAGGAGTGCACGATCAGCTCGTTGTCGAGGATCGAGCGGTAGTTGTCGAACGTCACCGACGAGAGGCGGTCGAAGATGGTCCACCACCCGGAGTCCGCGTTGGCAGACTCCGGCCGCAGCGACGCGGCGAGCAGGCCGAACGTCGGGAGGAGCCACAGCAGCGCGATCACCAGCAGCAGGACGTTGAGCGGTCCGTGCGAGACCGCGCGGGCGAGGCGTCGAGCCGCCGACTCCGCGGGGCGCAGCCGGCGGGGCCGTCTCGTTGGAGGGGGTGGGGGTGGGAGCGGGAGCCGTCGTCGTCATCGGTCCACCTTGAGTCGGCGGATGTTGAAGAGCATGGCCGGCATGACCAGCACGAACAGCATGATCGACAACGCGCTGCCGAGACCCTGGTCGTGGGCGCCGCCGAACGACACGCGCCACATCTCGAGGGCAATGACGTTGGCGTCGTCCTGCACCGACGGCGGCGCGATGACGAACACGAGGTCGAACACTTTCAGCACGTTGATCATCAGCGTGATCAGCACGACGATGCAGCACCGGTCGCAGCAGTGGCGCCGTCACCCGGCGGAACACCTGCCACTCGTTGGCACCGTCGGTCCGCGCCGCCTCGAGCACCTCGCGGGGGATGGCGGCGAGCCCGGCGCCGATCACGATCATGGAGAAGCCGATCCAGATCCACAGGTACGAGCGCGATGATCGACGGCGTCACCAGCGCCGGGCCGAGCCAGCTCGACTCCGGTGGCCGGGTCGCGGAAGTTGTCGGACGCCAGCGCGAGTCGGTAGTCGACCGGGGGCAGACCGGTGAACGTGAACCTGCCGTCCGTTCGCGCGTGGCGTCGGCGACGATGTCGCCGCCCCGGAATGCCTGGACGTGCATACCGGGCAGGCCCTGTTCGGTCGGATCGACGGCACCCCGCTCCCCGCCACCGCCCCGGGTGAAGTCGAGCCACACGACGCCGCCGATGCCGTCAGCCGGTGCGCTCGACGGTTCCCTGGCGCGGACCGCAGTCGCTCGGCACCGCTTCCGGCCGGATGGCGACGATCCGATGGTGCGCGACGTCACCGCGGCGGAAGGTGGCCGTCGTGCGGTAGCCGCCGTCACTCGCCCGGAGCGCATCCGGTTCCGACGGGCGCGCTCCGGGATAGTCGCCGGGGGGCCGGAACACATCTTCGATGCTGGTCACGACCGCGTTCGCCACCCCGCGGCTGGGGTCCTGCTCGTAGACGAAGCGGAAGATCACGCCCGCGGCGAGGAACGAGATCGCCATGGGCATGAAGACGGCGACCTTGAACGCGGTCTGCCAGCGCACCCGTTCGGACAACACGGCGAAGATCGAGACCGATGGCGGTGGCGAGCGTCGGCGCCACGACCACCCAGATGGCCGTGTTGCGCAACGCGCGCAATGTGATGGCCGACTCGAACGTCCGCTGGTAGTTGTCGAGTACCGATGAAATCGGAGCCGCTGCGCCCGTACAGGCTGCGGACCACCGAGTACACGATCGGGTACACGACGAGCGCGCCGAGCAGCAGCAGCGCGGGAGCAGGAACAGGAACGCGTGCGAGCAGGTTGGCCGCGACGTTCCGGCGGAGCCGGTGGTCGGCGCACCGACGGGCCGGCCCGACGACCGTCTCGGGCGGCGGGCCCGACGAGGCGCCGGCGCCCGGGTGTGCCCCGGGCCTCGGCATCCTCGGTACCGGGTCGGTGCGACCTCGGTGCTGGTCACCGCGCTCAGCCCGTCACTGGCTGCTTACGCCTGCGTGGCCGCGCGTCTCGAGTTGCTGGGCGATCCCGTCGACGTCGCTCGGGTTGCTGACGGAAGTCCTGGAACAGCTTCCACTCGCCCTGGCCGTCCGTCGCGCCGAACGCCGAGGGTACTGGTCGGACATGTCGAAGCGCACGTTGGCCGACTAGACCAGCGCCTCGGCGATCTGGCCGCGTCGTCTTGTCGGGGTACGCGCTCGCGCGGGACGTCCTTGTTCGGCGACATGTATCCGCCCGGCTTCGCCCAGACCTCGCCCGCCTTGGGCGGGCCATGAACTTCAGGAACGCCGCCGCCGTCGGGTTGTCGTTGAACATCACCGCCACGTCACCGCCGGTCACGACGGGCGCATCACCGCTGCCGATGGGCGGGAACGAGAACACCTTGGCGTCGGTCCCGACCTTCGCCTTGGTGTCGCCGGTGATGGCGCGCCCGACGAAGTCGCCCTCGATCTCCATGGCGGCCTTCGGGGGGTTGGTGAACATGCTCTGCACCGAATCCGGGAATTCGGTCTGCAACGTCTCGCTCGTCCCACCCGGCAGCCAGTCCGACTTCACCATGCTCGCCATGGTCGTGAGCGCGTCCTTCACCGACGGGTCCGTCCAGGGGATCTGGTGCGCGGCGAGCTGGTCGTACTTGTCCGGCGCCCGCCTGGGCGAGGTAGATGTTCTCGAAGATGTCGGTGAGGGTCCACCCGTTCGCCGCGCCGATCGCCAGCGGCGGCACGCCGAAGTCGGAGATCGTCTGCATCGACTTCAGCAGGTCGTCGAAGCTCTTGGCCGGCTTCACGCCCGCGTCGTCGAAGACGTTCGCGTTGTACCAGACCAGCGACTTGTTCGCGCCCTTCACCCACACGCCGTACAGGGTGTTGTCGACGGTGCCGAGCGTGCGCCAGATCGGCGCGTAGTGCTGGTCGACCTGGGTGCCCGCGGCGTCCTCGACCGACTTCAGCGCGCCTCGCTGGGCGAAGTCCTTCAGCAGCCCGGGCTGGGGCAGGATCGCGACGTCGGGTGCGTCGCCGCCTGCGATGCGCGGCTCGAGCACCGGCAGAGATGTCGTCGCCGGTCGACGTGAACGTCACCGGACGCCGGTCTGCTTGGTGAACGCGTCGAGCACGCGCTTGAAGTTCTTCTGCTCGGCGCCGGTCCACACCGCCGCGACCTCGATCTTCTCCCCATCGAGGCTCTGAGCGCGCGAAACGCTCGCTGACCGCCTCCCGGCGATGGGAGCACGAGCGCGAGCGCCGCGCCGATCACGAGCAACGCTCGGCTGATCCGCTTCATCTTGGCCTCCTACTCGTCGGGTGCCGGCCTCCTCTCGTCCTCCCGGTGGTCGTCTGCACTCGACGTGGCCGCGACGCGGCCGTTCCCCGTCCGGGCCCTCGCCGATGGCGAGGCCCGCTCTCGAGGTCGAAGAAGTAGAGGCGGCGCGTGTCGACCGCAGCTCGGCGTGGTCGCCTTCGGCGACGCGGGTGCCCGGGCTCGAGCCGGGCGACGCCGGCCGTGGTCTCGGCGGTGCCCCACCGCTCGAGGGCCGATTCGGTGAGGTCGGCGCCCTCGCGCAAGAGGTCCCGCGTGTCCTCCGTCAGCACCGGTGGCGCTTCCACGGAGAAGTGCGCGTACACCTCCGAGCCCGAGACGCTCGACCAACTCGATCTGGACCTGGATGCGATCGTCCATCCGGGCGCGTCGAGCCCGGTCGGGATCCGAGAAGCTCTCGGGCCGGATGCCGAGCACCACCCGTGAGCCGATCCGCTCGCGGATGCCCGGGCGTGCGTCGAGCAACTCGGGCGGCAGCGGCAGCTGCTGGGTGCCGAAGCGAACCCGGATCGCGTCCCCCTGCTCACTGCAGCTCGGCTTCGACCAGGTTCATCGCCGGCGACCCGATGAACCCGCCCACGAAGAGATTCACCGGCTCGTCGTACAGGACCTGGGGCGTGTCGACCTGCTGGAGCATGCCGCGCTTCAGGACGGCCACACGATCGCCCATCGTCATCGCCTCGGTCTGGTCGTGCGTCACGTAGATGGTGGTGGTCTCGAGCTCGCGTTGGATCCGGGCGATCTCGGCGCGCATCTGCACCCGCAGCTTGGCGTCGAGGTTCGACAGCGGTTCGTCCATGAGGAACACCGACGGGCTCGCGCACGATGGCGCGACCCATCGCGACGCGTTGCCGCTGACCACCCGAGAGGTTGCGTGGCTTGCGGTCGAGCAGCTCCTCGAGACCGAGGATGTGCGCGACCTCCTCGACCCGGCGGTCCCGCTCGGGCTTTGGCACCTTGTGGAGCTTCAGGCTGAACCCGAGGTTGTCGCGCACGGTCAGGTGCGGGTAGAGCGCGTAGTTCTGGAACACCATCGCGATGTCGCGATCCTTGGCGGGAACCCGGTTGACGACCCGCTCACCGATGCGGACCTCACCGGTGGTGATGTCCTCGAGCCCCGCAACCATGCGCAACGCAGTCGTCTTCCCGCAGCCGGACGGGCCCACGAAGACCATGAACTCGCCGTCGCCGATCGTGAGGTCGAGACCGCAGACGGCGGGGGTGCCGTCGGCATAGACCTTCGTCACGTCGTCGAGGCTGACCTGGGCCAAGGCGCTCCCCCTCGCCGTCCCCGTCCAGGGAACCGGTCGGGTGGCGCGTACCCGGCGACGATGTGCGACAAACCGGGGACCAGATCGGTCACGCGTGTGAGTGGTGCTTGCGTTGGGAACAGATCCGTCCACGACTGAGGAGGTCTGGATGGACAGCGACCGCGACGATCTGATGGGACAACTGCGAGCGGACGGGCTCGAGGACATCCTGTAGGCGACCGTGTGGACTACGAAGGGCCGGCACGGCTCGGCGAGGACGACACCGGCCCGGAGGTGTGGGTCCGGATCATCGACGTCGAAGACCCGAACTGGGTCGGGTCCCTGCCAGACCCACATGATCACGACAAAGTCCCGGCGCGGCGAAGTCGCCATCACCTTGACCGGTGGTGGCGTGTACGCAGGGTGGTCGGGTACGACCCGGCTCACCCGATCGAACTCGCGCCTGCTCGGATGCGTGTCGTTCGTGCCACCGGTAGGCGCCTGACCCAGAAGCAAGCACAGTGCTCAGCGGTGTGGAATTGGCTGCGTCCCACACCGCGATAGATGTGAAGAACACCGATCGACAGCGGATGACGAACGCCGTACGTTGACGAGAGACGCACGACTCCATCGCGCGGAACGAGGAGTGACCATGTCGCCGAGCACGCCGGGTCCAGAAGAAGCGTCGAAGGCCGAGCGCGCCGAAGGTGTCGCCGGACGCTGAGCGGGGAAGACCCGCCCAAGGACACCGAACAGCCGACGGGCAACACCGAAGGACGAGAAGGCAAACGACTAGCGCAAGGAGAGCGAGAGCGCGGCCGATCAGCCCGTAGCTGAGGGCAGGAAGAGGTCCTCCAGCTCGACCTTGCGGATCTTCCCGGACGCGGTGAGCGGCATCTGCTCGACGAAGCGCCAGCTTCGCGGCACCTTGAAATGGGAGACCCGTGATGCAGCGAAGTCACCGAGATCTCGCGCTGACGCGTGGGTACCCGGTACGAGCTGGATGATCGCCGCGACGGCCTGCCCGAGGCGATCGTCGGGGATGCCGACCACCGCGACGGACGCGACGGCCGCGTGCTGCAAGAGGGCGTCTTCGACCTCGATCGGGTACACGTTCTCACCACCGCGGATGATGACCTCGCGGGCGCGTCCGCGAATGGTCACGACGCCGCGCTCGTCCATCGAGCCGAGGTCCCCGGTGTGCAGGAAGCCTTCGGCGTCGATGACCTCGGCGGTGGCGTCCGGCATCGCGAAGTAGCCCTCCATCACGAGCGGAGATCTCACGCACACCTCGCCGACCGCCCCGATCGGCAGCGTCGCGCCGGAGACCGGATCGCCGATCTTCACCGTGGAGTGGGGAGCGGGGCGCCCGACGGTGGTGGCGATGGTGATCGCGTCGTCGGATGCCTCGGTATTCGTGACCATCGGGCACTCCGACTGGCCGTACCCGATCGCCGGTACCGCATGCAGCTCGTTCCGAACCCGGTCCACGAGTGAGGGTGGCACGCTCGCACCACCGAGCGCGACGCTGACGACCTGACCGGCAGCGCGGCGCGGCGTCGGGGTGATCGAGCAGCGCGAGCACCATGGTGGGCACACCGCCGATCCGGGTCGCGCCGGTGGGGCCGAGGAGGCGGATCTGCTCCGCGACGTCGAATCGCTCCATCACCACGTAGGCGCCACCGGCAGCAAGCGCGCCGAGCACCAGGATGCACGAGCCGCCGATGTGGTGGAGCGGCACGGGGTTCAGCCACACGTCGTGCTCGTCGGCCTTGCCGTTGGACGCGTGGACGTGGCCGCTGTTCAGCGCAGCTCGATGGCTCAGGAGCGCACCCTTGGCCCGGCCAGTCGTGCCCGAGGTGAACTGGATGAGAAACGGAGTGTCAGCGGTGAGCTCCGGGAGCAGGCGATCGGAACCGGGTGATGCGAGCAGGTCACCGAGCGGGGCGACCGTGGCCGGTCTCCCGACGTCCTCCGCGCTGCCCGAGCAGGCTCACTCCGCGCGTATCGTCGCCCGCGAAGAGCAGCCGCGGTTCCGTGAGCGTAACTGCGTGCTCCACCTCGTAGTCGGTCCAGGCGGTGTTGAACGGGGTGGCGATCAGCCCGGCGAGGGCGCACGCGTGGAGGAGCACCACCCACTCGACGCGGTTACGTGACCAGATGGCCACCCGGTCTCCCGGCTGGGCGGTCGCGAGAAGCGAACGCGCTACCGATTCCGACTTCGCGAGCAGCTCGACGTAGCTCATCCGGGCGACGTCGTCGCCGTCCGGCCACATGAGCGCGGTGTGCGAGCCGAGTCGCTCGGCGTGCTGGCGCAGGATGGAGCCGATCGGATCGCAGAGCAGGTCGAGACGATCGTCGGCCGGCCACATCGATTCGTGCTGCGGCCGTGACGTCATGCCTCGATCGGATCCCTGCCGCGCCGGCGCCCCATCGCCGGAGTGTTGGTGGGTCCGGAAACCGGTGTCAAGTTCCTCGGGGCCCCCGGTCGTGGCAACATCGCCTGTCGGGTCGATCTGTGGAGGTCCAGCGGTGAGCGACGTGCTCGAGGTCCGGAACGAGGGTCGGTTGTGCGTGCTGCGGCTGAACCGGCCCGACCGCAAGAACGCGCTCGACCGGGCGCTCGTCGCGGCGCTGCATCGCGGCTTCCGTGAGGCCGCAGCCGACGACGACGTGTGGGCGATCGTCCTCACCGGCAACGGCGACGCGTTCTGCTCGGGCCTCGACTTCGGCGAGCCGGTCGTGAGCGGTGGCCCCCGACCCGACGACGGCGAGCCGGTGGTCGAGCGCGAGCGGAACCGTGGACACCTCACCATCGCGATGTGCGTCGAGTGCGAGAAGCCGATCCTCGCAGGCGTGAACGGTGTCGCGGTGGGCGGGGGCGTGTCGTTGGCGATGAACGCGGACATCCGCATCGCGTCTCCATCGGCACGGTTCCACCCTGGGTACTCGCGCGATCGGTCTCTCGCCCGACCTCGGCCTCACGTGGACGCTCCCGCGGCGATCGGGTACGAGCGGGCCATGCGGTTCCTCCTCGAGCAGCGCATGGTGTCCGCGACCGAGGCGCTCGAGCTCGGCCTCGTCAGCGAGGTGGTCGAACGCGACGCCGACCTCGATGCGCGACTCATCGAGTACGGCACCATGCTCGCCGACGTCGCGCCGATCGCTGCTCGTCAGACCAAGCGGCTCCTGCTCCGAGCGGAGCAGTCGCCCGACCTGGGCGCCCACCTCGACCTGGAGATCGAGCTCGTCATGCAGGCGCTGAGGTCCGAGGACGGAGCCGAGGCGATGCGGGCGATGATGTCCGGAGAGAAGCCCACCTTCCACGGTCGCTGACGTCCCGCTCGGTCCCACCGGGGTGTCGTCCGGTCAGCGGTCGGGCACACTGGCGCCGTGCTGCTGGCGGAGGTGGTCGCGACCTCGGCGGATGTCGGCGCGACGCGGGCACGATCGACGAAGGTCGCGGCCCTCGCCGAGCTTCTCGGCCGCCTCGCACCCGACGAGATCGAGGCTGCGGTCGGCTACCTCACCGGCGAGCCGCGCCAGCGGCGCATCGGCGTGGGGTGGGCCACGCTGTCCCGGCTCGACGGGAGTCCGGCTGCGGCGCCGTCGCTGACGATCGCCGACGTCGACCGCGCCCTCGACCAGCTCCTGCTCACGACCGGGAGCGGGTCGTCCGCCGGGCGACAGGAGATCCTGCGCGTCGGTGTTCGATCGGGCGACGGCGGCGGAGACCGACTTCCTCCGGCGCCTGCTGGTGGGCGAGCTCCGTCAGGGCGCCCTGGCCGGCCTCATGAGCGACGCCGTCGCCCGCGCCGCGTCGGTGCCCGCCCCGCTCGTGCGCCGCGCCGCGATGCTGTCTGGCCTCCTCGGGCACACCGCCGTGGTCGCGCTCACCGAGGGCGCCGCCGGGTTGCAGGGTGTCGGCCTCGAGGTGGGCCGCGGCGTCCTGCCGATGCTCGCGGCCGGGGCGCCCGACGTGGGTACCGCACTCGAGGACCTCGGGGCCGCGTCGGTGGAATGGAAGCTCGACGGCGCGCGCATCCAGGTGCACCGCAACGACGACGACGTGCGGATCTACACCCGCAACCTCAACGAGGTCACCGGTCGGTTGCCCGGCGTCGCCGACTGGGCCCGGTCGCTCCCGGTGCACGCCGTCGTGCTCGACGGCGAGGCGATCGGCGTCGACGACGACGCGCGCCCCGCGCGTTCCAGGACACGATGAGCTCCTTCGGACGTGGCCGCGACACCGGTGACGGTGCCGCCGGCGCGCTCGACGCCTTCTTCTTCGACGTGCTGCACGTCGACGGCGACGACCTCATCGACCGGCCGCTCGGCGAGCGCCTCGACGTCGTGCACGCGCTGGTGGGGGAGCGGCGCATCCCCGGTGCCGTGACCGCGTCGCCCGACGACGCCGCGGCGGTGCTCGACGCCGCGATCGCCGCCGGCCACGAGGGCGTGATGCTCAAGGCCCTCGACTCGACCTACGACGCCGGTCGTCGTGGCGGCGCGTGGCGCAAGGTGAAGCCCGTGCGGACGCTCGACCTCGTCGTGATCGCCGCGGAATGGGGTCATGGCCGCCGTCAGGGTTGGCTCTCGAACCTGCACCTCGGCGCGCGCGGTTCCGACGGGACCTTCGTGATGGTCGGCAAGACGTTCAAGGGACTCACCGACGTCATCCTCGAGTGGCAGACGCGTGAGTTGTCGGCGCGCGAGATCGGTCGCGACGGAATCACCGTGTACGTGCGGCCCGAGCTCGTCGTCGAGGTGGCACTCGACGGCGTGCAGGCATCGACCCGCTACCCGGGCGGTGTCGCGTTGCGGTTCGCACGCGTCCGCCGCTACCGCGACGACAAGCCGGCCGAGGCGGCCGACTCGATCGAGACGGTGCAGGCGCTCCTCTAGTGGAGGTGCCGCTCCCAGTCGCTCGGAACGCGGCCGTTCGGCCCGGGCACCGGCTGGTCGACCGGGTGGTGCCGAGGAGCGGCCAGCGTGGGGCCGTCGTAGTACTCGTTGGTGGTGTAGTCCCAGAACCAGTCCTCACCCGGCTCGAAGCTCTGCACCAGTGGATGGTCGCTGCTCTCGGCGTGCTTGCTCGCGTGTTGCGACGGGGACGAATCGCAACACCCGACGTGCCCGCACTGCGCGCAGCGCCGGAGGTGGAACCACCATCCACCGGCGGCCGTGCACTCGACACAGCCACTCCCGCTGGGCGGCACCGTCGTATCGATGGAAGCGGCATCCGTCATCTGATCGATCCCGTTCGGGCGGACGTCGGTTCGAGGAGCGCGAGCGCGTTGTCGCGCAGGATCTGCCGTGCGTGTTCGGGATCGAGCTCCTCGACGTACTTGGCGTAGTCGGCCGGCTGCTCGGTGCCCTCGGCGTGTGGCCAGTCGGACCCGAAGAGCACGTGGTCCGGACCGATCAGGTCGGTGAGCCCGGCGATGTCCTCCTCCGGGAACGGCGACACCGAGAAGTGACGCTTGAAGATCTCGGACGGTGGCTCGTGCACCGTCGCGCCGAAGGCCCGGATGTGACGGTCCAGCAGACCGCCCGAGTGGTCGAGCACGTGCATGCAGTACGGCACCCACGCGCAGCCGAGCTCCACACTGAGGATGCGCAGGCGTGGGAAGCGGCCGAAGAGGTTGCCGAGCACGAGCGCGAGGGCCGTGTCGAGCATCGGCCGGTCGCCCACCCAGGCCTGCTGCAGGTTGCCCTCGTACGCGCGGTCGCTGATCCCGTTCCGCTGCCAGAGCAGCCGGAACGTGTCGCCGTACGCGTCGGTGCCGCCGTACGTGTGGTACGCGGCGGGGACGTTTGCCTCCTGCAGCCGAGCCCAGAACGGGTCCCACACCGGATCGGCCGGCGAGCGGCCGTTCGCCGGCCCCGGGCGCAACGCGATCAACCGCGCACCACGGGCGAGCACGCGGTCGAGCTCCTCGGTGGCGAGCACCGGGTCGAGCACCGGGATGGCGGGCGCCGAGTAGAGACGAGCCTCGTGGGCGAAGCCCCAGTCGTCGTCGAGCCACTCGTTGAACGCGCGGAAGACCTTGTAGGTCATCGGCGCCTCGTTCGGGTTGAGACCCTCGATTCCCACCGCGAGCGTCGGGAACAGGATGGCGCGCTCGAGACCCTGCTCGTCCATCACCTGGAGGCGCGCTTCCCGGTCCTGGTAGTGGGCCGGGAGCGGTTCGAGCTCGCCGTACCGGGACGGATCGGTCATGCCGGGGATGCCGCGTTCACCCCCCTCGGCCAAGTCCCGCAACCGCTGGTGGAACGCGCCCGGCTTGGTGATCGGGTCGAACGTCGGGTTCGGCACCATCGTCTGGCGGACGTCGCCGAACAACAGGTGTCGGCGCTTGCCCTCCGAAACCCAGTGCACGAAGCGCTTCACCTGGTCGTCGCCGTAGCGGGTGAAGCAGTCTTCGGTCTCGTAGTAGTGGTTGTCGGCGTCGATCAGCCGGTAGTCCATGTCCGCCTCCTCGCTCGGCACCATCGTCGCGCCGCGTCGGCGGCGCGTGGAACTGCGACGATCCGAGGGGTCTCGGTAGCCTGCTCGCAGAGGTGACGCGATGAACCAGGAGCTCCCGAGGATCGTCAGCGTCGACGACCACGTCGTCGAGCCGGCACACGTGTGGCAGACGTGGTTGCCCGAGAAGCACCGCGCCCTCGGTCCGCGGATCGAACGCCGGCACACGAGCGGCGAGCGCCACGTGGGCGGGGGAAGTTCGCCCCGGAGTGGTCCGACGACGGCACGCTGGTCGACTGCTGGATCTACGAGGACCGTCTCGTCCACGTGCACCGACGGATGTTCGCGGCCGTCGGGTTCCCGCGCGACGAGATGGAACCGCTGCCGATGGCCTACGACGACATGCGTCCCGGCTGCTATGAGCCCAAGGCACGCCTCGACGACATGGACGTCAACTGGGTCGAGGCGTCGCTCTGCTTCCCGACCTTCCCGCGGTTCTGCGGGCAGACGTTCCTCGAGGCCAAGGACCGTGACCTCGCGCTCGTGTGCGTGCACGCGTACAACGACTGGATGGTCGAGGAGTGGTGCGGCGACTCCGGCGGTCGTCTGGTCCCTCTGATCATCGTGCCGCTCTGGGACGCCGAGCTGGCCGCCGCCGAGATCCGACGCAACGCCGACCGAGGCGTGCGCGCGGTGACGTTCTGCGAGATCCCGCCCAACCTCGGACTCCCGTCGATCCACTCCGGCGGATGGGACCCGTTCTTCCAGGCGTGCGACGACACGGGCACCGTCGTCAACATGCACGTGGGATCGTCGTCGAAGATGCCGGCGACCGGCCCCGACGTGCCGCCGCGGTCGCGCTCACCCTCACGTTCGGGAACGCGATGGCGTCGCTCACCGACTGGCTGTTCAGCGGTATGCTCCTGCAGTTCCCCCGCCTGCGGCTGGCGTACAGCGAGGGCCAGATCGGGTGGCTGCCGTACGTGCTCGAGCGGGCCGACGACGTCTGGGAGCAGCACCGTGCGTGGGCGGGCGTCCGCGAGACCGTGCCCGAACCTCCGAGCACCTACTACTACCGGTCGGTCTTCGGGTGCTTCTTCCGGGACCGGCACGGCATCGCGTCGCTCCCGATCGTCGGCGAGGACAACGTGACCTTCGAGACCGACTATCCGCACACCGATTCGACCTGGCCCGACACCAAGGAGATCGCGGGCGACATGTTCGCCGGCCTCGACGACGCCGTCGTGCGGAAGATCGTGCGCGGGAACGCGATCCGGATGCTCCAGCTGGATCTCTCCGCCTGATCAACCGGTCCGATAGCCATCGGGGTTCGCGGACTGCCAGCGCCAGTGATCGGCGCACATGTCGGAGAGCGACCGCGTGGCCGACCAGCCGAGCAGGTCCCGGGCACGCGACGGGTCCGCCCACGCCTGGACGACGTCGCCGGCGCGCCGCGGACCGATCTCGTACGGGATCGGCCGACCGATCACCTCCGCCGCGGTGTGCACGACGTCGAGCACCGAGCAACCGGTGCCCGTGCCGAGGTTCACCGCCTGTGCGCCCGTGAAGCGGTCGATGTGGTCGAGCGCGGCGAGATGACCGTCGGCGAGGTCGACCACGTGCAGGTAGTCCCGGATCGCCGTGCCGTCGGGCGTGGGGTAGTCGTCGCCGAACACGGTCAGGTGGTCGCGGCGACCGACCGCCACCTGCATGATGTACGGCATCAGGTTGTTGGGGATGCCGACCGGATCCTCGCCGATGCGGCCGCTCGGGTGCGCGCCCACCGGGTTGAAGTACCGCAGCAGGACCATCCGCCAGGTTCCGGCCGCGGCGACGTCGCGGAGCATCTCCTCGATGTGGAGCTTGGTGCGCCCGTACGGACTCGACGCCGTGAGCGGGGTGTGCTCGGTGATGGGCACGGTGGGCGGCTCGCCGTACACGGTGCACGACGACGAGAACACGAGATCGCGCACGTCGTGGCGCTCCATCGCGTGGAGCAGCTGCACCGTGCCGGCGACGTTGTGCTCGTAGTACCGCAATGGTTCTGCCACCGACTCGCCGACCGCCTTGAGGCCGGCGAAGTGGATCACCGACTCGACGCTACCCGCCGCGAACGTGTGGTCGAGGTCGGACGCGTTCCGGATGTCGCCTTCGAGGAACTCGAGTCGATCGGCGGCGTCCGGGACCAGCTCGCGCACGCGGTCGAGGGCCACGGCGCTGCTGTTGTCGAGGTTGTCGATGACGACGACGCGCGCGCCGGCTTCGAGGAGCGTGACGCAGGTGTGGCTGCCGATGTAGCCGGCGCCTCCGGTCACCAGCACGGTGCGCGGGTCGGACATGGTGCTCCTTCGGTGGGTCAGTGGGTCAGTGGATCCGGTCGTGCGGCGTGATCCCCCGTAGTCTCCTCGACCCGGGACGACCGTTCGTCAATCGGTCGGCGAAGGGACGCGCTCGTTCACCTCGTGCAGCACCTCGATCGACGGCTGCGGGTCGAGCTCGTTGGCCGTGATCACCTCGTCGTGGTGGTCGGCGCTCAGGTCGTAGCGCACCACCCGGAGACGGTGCGTGGCGAGCACCCAGGCCAGGAACGCCAACATCACGACCGCGGCGATGGTCACCGCCTCCCCGGGCCCGAGCACCGAGCCGATCGCTCCACCGATGAGGGCCGCTATCGGAACGCCGCCGGCGGTGAGCATCGTGTACAGGCCCATCACCCGGCCGCGGAACGCGTCGGGTGAGTTCGCGATCAGCAGCCCCTGAACGACGGTACTCATCGAGAAGTACGCGAAGCCGAAGCCGGCGAGCGCCAATGCTGTCACGAACAGCATCGTCGAGGTGCCGATCACCAGGTACATCAGGGCGATGAACGCGATCGACGCGCCGATCGCGATCCGGCGACGACGGTCGGTGACGAACTCGCCGGCCACCAACGCGCCCACGATCGAACCGGCGCCGGTCGCGGTCTGGAGCAGCGCGAAGCCCGAGGCGCCCTCGTGGAGGAGATCGGTGGTGATGACCGGGAGCAAGGCGGCGTGGTACACGACGAAGCTGGTGACGAACGTGACCAGGAGGAGGAAACCGATCTGACGATCGCGCCGGGCGAAGCGCAACCCGAGCGCGAGCTGGGTCAGGAACGGCTCGTGGGTCGACGCGCGACGGGTGTTCGCGCGCACGAACGCCCAGGCGATCACGACCGCGAAGAAGCTGGCCGCGTTGAAGTAGAAGGCGTACTGCAGCCCCCAGCCGCTGATCAGCAGCGCGGCGAGCGACGGTCCGATTACCCGCGTGAGGTTGTTCACCACGCTGATGGCGGCGATGGCCTCGGGGAGCTCGTCCTCGGGGACGATCTGGGCCACGACCGCGCTCATCGCCGGTTGGGTGAGCGCGGTGGCGATCCCCCCGACCGCGGCGAGCGCGAGCAGGAGGGGGATGGTCTGCTCGCCGGTCGCCACGAGCACGCCGAGGGCGACGGACGGTACGACGGCGGCGAGGTTGCCGGTGACCACCAGGGTGCGCCGGTTCATGCGGTCGGCCAGCGCGCCGCCGAACGGCGCGAGCAGCAGGAACGGAAGGAACTGCGCGACCAGGCTGAGTGCGACCGCGAACGGCCACGAGCTCAGCTCGCGGATCGCCCAGGCGAGGGCGACGTACTGGCCCCACGTGCCGAGTTGCGACACCCCGTTGCCGGTCTGCACCAGCGCGAAGTCGCGGTGGCGCATGACGAGCAGCGAGCGGGGGACGCGCGACCGGATGGCGACCATGTGCCGGTCACTCTTGCCGGAGCGGCGACCCCGGTGCCAAACCCCCCGGGCGCGTCAGAATGCCCCTCTTCCCGGAGCAACGGACAGGAGCATGCATGGCTGGGCCGACCACGGATGTGTGGGACGTGATGTCGACGGCGCGGACGATCCGCCGGTTCACCGAGGAACCGGTCGACGACGCGACCCTCGCCCGGTGCCTCCGGGCTGCGACCTGGGCGCCGTCGGGCGCGAACGCGCAGGAGTGGCGGTACGTCGTGCTGCGCTCCCCGGAGATGCGTGAGGTCGTCGCGCGGGCGGCGGCGCAGGCGCTGGAGGTGATCGAGCCGGTGTACGGGATGTCGCGTCCGGCGGCCGACGACGACAGCCGTCGGGCGCGCACCAACCGCGCGACCTACGAGCTGCACGATCGGGCGGGGGAGTTCACTTCGGTGTTGTTCACCCAGCGCCGGTTCCCGACCGCGTCCGAGCTCCTGCTCGCGGGCTCGATCTTCCCGGCGGTGCAGAACTTCCTCCTCGCAGCGCGTGCCCTCGGCCTGGGCGCGTGCCTCACCAGTTGGGCGTCGTACGGAGGCGAACCGCTGCTCCGGGAGGCCGTCGGCGTGCCCGACGACTGGATGCTCGCCGGCCACGCGGTGGTGGGATGGCCGCGCGGGAACCACGGACCGGTGCGCCGTCGCCCCCTCGCCGAGGTCGTGTTCCTCGATCGGTGGGAAGCGCCCGCCTCCGAGATCGTCAGCTCCGGTCCATCGTGATGTCGGTCGCGTCGACGCGGTCGCCGATCCCGTCGAGGATCGTCGCGAGCTCGGCGGGGCGGGCGAGCGCCGGGGTGTGACCGCAGTCGATGTCGATCACGGTGGTGGCGCCGCAGTTCGCGATCAGCTCCGCCTGCAGCCGGCGCGGTTGGATCCGATCGCGGAGTGGGCGTACGAAGGTGCGGGGAAGCTCCGGTGGGACGCCACGCCAGGAGACGAACTGGCTCATGTAGTTCAACGAGTCGATCGGCATCGCGGTTGCCTCGTCGAGCGCGGTGACGCCCACCAGCGCTCGGTCGGGATCCAGCATCGCGTCCGCGAACTGCTCGCGCATCCGCTCCATGCGGGTGGGTAGCTCCGGTTCGGCCTCGGGACGAACGGCGGTGATGACCCGCTCGCCGTCACGAGCACAGAGGCCGGCGACGAACACGAGGTGGTCGACGCGGTCGGCGAGCCGCGCGGCGAGCGCGGGGAGGACGACCCCGCCGGCCGAGTGACCGACGAGGACGACGCGGTCATCGGTCGCGCCCTCGACGTCCGCCGCGACGCTCGCGGCGGCGGCGTCGATCGTGACCGCGGCGATGGCTGCCTGCCGGTCGCGTCGGCCCGGGAGGTTCACCGCCAGCGAATCGTGGCGGAGTTGCTCCCTGACCGCGCCCCAGACGTCGGCGGTGTGGCCGGCGCCGTGCACGAGGACGAAGACGCTCATGGCCCGAACTCTGGCACGTGCCGCACGCTGCACTCCCACGGAGACCTTGCCGAAATCAAAGAGCGCTGTTCAGCGAAGAGGGCTACGGCGCGGTCACGGTGCGCGACCTGGCCCGGCGCACGCACGTGCCATCGCGGAGCACATCGACACCGACCTGTACCTCCCGCCCGGGCGTTCGCAACTCTCTGCAGCGGCAGTGGCGCTCGTACCGTTCGCGCGCCGGGTTGCGCGCGCTCCTGGTGGAGGCGGGGGCGCTGCAGACCGCGGAGCTCGCCGAGTGGAAGGCGATCTACCACGACATCCAGGTGACCGAGGGGTTGGACCCCGCGGTCGACATGGACGCGGTCCTGATCATGCTCTGGGCGACGGAGCTCGGGCTCGGCGTGCTCGAGTCGTGGGACGTCGAGCTACCCAAGCCCGCCACCTGGGCCCGCCTCGTCGACCGCGTGCTCGCTTCGCTCGAGCCGTCGGCGCGAGGACCGGCGGGGTCATAGGGTCGTGGTCGAGCGCACGACACGAGGAGGCGTCATGGACGTGAACTGCACCCGAGCTCGACTGGCTGGTCTCCGTCGACGACCACGTGATCGAACCGCCGAACGTCTGGGTCGACCGGTTGCCCGCGAAGTACCGCGACGTCGGACCGCGCATGCTCGAGGACGACACGTGGGTCTACGAGGACAAGCGGATGCCGCACATCGGGCTTGTCGGTCACGGTCGGGAAGCGCAAGGAGGAGTTCACGCCGAACCCGGTGCCGTACTCGGAGATGACGCCCGCGGCGTACGACCCGGTCGCCCGCGTGGCCGACATGGACCGGGCCGGGATCCTCGGGTCGCTCTGCTTCCCGTCGTTCCCGCGCTTCTGCGGTCAGGTCTTCTGGGAGGCGCAGGACAAGGACCTCGCGCTGCTCTGCGTGCGCGTCGTACAACGACTGGATGATCGACGAGTGGTGCGGCACGGTGCCCGGCCGCTTCATCCCCCTGATCATCATCCCGCTGTGGGACCCGGTCGCCGCGGCGGCGGAGATCGAGCGCTGCGCGGCGAAGGGCTCGACCGCGTTCGCGTTCTCCGAGAACCCCGAGCCGCTCGGGCTCCCGACCATCCACGACCCGAACCGGTACTGGGATCCGGTGATGGCCGCGGCACAGGACACCGCAGACCATCGTGTGCATGCACGTCGGGTCGTCGTCGACCATGCCGGTCATCTCGTCGGACGCGCCCGGGCTCGCCAACCTCACCTTCGGTGCGGTCCGGGCCGCGGGCACGATGCTCGCCTGGCTGTTCAGCGACTACTTCGAGCGCATGCCCGGCCTCAAGATCGCGCTGTCGGAAGGGAACATCGGCTGGATGCCCTACTTCATCGAGCGCGCCGAGCAGGTGATCGACAAGCAGCGCCACTGGGCGAAGAACACCAACACCGCGTTCTACGAGAACCAGGTCGCGACCCGTCAGGTCATGGCCGACCTCGACCACCTCGACGTGCGGGCCACGGTCCGCGGGCACATCTACGGCTGCTTCATCGAGGAGAGCTCCGGTCTCCGGTCGCTCGACATCATCGGTGAGGACAACGTGATGCTCGAGACCGACTACCCCCACAGCGACACCACCTGGCCCGACTGCATCGGCGTCGCCAAGAAGCTGCTCGCCGACCTACCGGTCGAGACGCAGTACAAGATCCAGCGCGGCAACGCCGAGCGGTTGTTCCGTTTCACGCCCGCGGCGCCGCCCGAGCGCTGATGCGCTCGTCGGCGGCGGGCGTCAGACCCCGAGCGCGCCGAACGAATCGTGCGCGGCGGTCGCCGCGCTGAGGCGCTGCAGCAGCACCCGGATGATCTCGGGCTTCACCACGAGCGTGATCGCCCACAGGAAGTAGCCGTAGGCGAGGCCGGCGCGGTAGGCGTCCATGGCGTCGTCCCAGGCCGGCGGGTCGATGCCGTGTGAGCGCAGGCACTCCAGGTAGTGCGCCAGGAGGTCGCGTTCGGAGCGCTCGCGATCGGCGGTCGTGAGCGCGGAGCCGATGTGGTAGCCGACGTCGATGCCCCAGTGGCCCCGCTGCACGATCTGCCAGTCGAGGAGCCCGGGGGTGCCGTCGGCGTCGAGGAAGATGTTCCCGACGTGCGCGTCGCCGTGGATCACCGTCCATCCCGGCCCTTCGCCGCGGACCGCCAGGGCGCGGAGTGCGTTGGCCAGGCGCTCGGCGTCGGCGACCTCGGGGGCGACGTCGACGCCGACCGGGCCGTCGAAGTTGGCCTGGATGTCGTCGACACCGCGGTATGCGAAGTACGACGAGAGGCGCGGGGCGAGCCACGGTTCGTCGGCGAGATCGTTCGATTCCCAACTGTGGGCGTGCAGGCGCGCGAACTCGGAGAGGCTCTCGGCGGTCTGGTCCGTGGAGTACGGCGACAGCGCGTCGAGGAACTCGCCGCCGGCGGCGACGACGTCGCCGGTGATCACCACGCCGTGACGCGTCTCCGGGTCGACGTCCGCATAGGCCGACCGCAGCGTGTGGACGCCGGTGGCCTCGGCGAGCGTCGCGTAGAAGCGCGCCTCGGGCTCACCGACGTGCGCCATGGCGCGACCCTTCTCGCCGAAGTAGCCCTTGACGCACAGCGTGGGCTCGAGACCCGCGGGCACGCCGTTGGCGCACTCGATGGTGAAGCGGGCGTTGGTGGAGAGGCGTTCGACCACCGGCCCCGGCGTCACCCGGGTCACCTCGATCCCGGGGAAGCGCAGGCCCAGCGCTTCGGTGAGCCAGCTGGGGTCGAGCGCCTGCTCGATCGTGTCGGGCACGGGCGGTGTGGTCAACATGCCCGCGGGAACGTAGTAGAACACTGCTCTTGTCGCAACGAGAACTCCGCTGTAGATTGCGGCGCCCGGAGGCCTGCTCGGGCACCGGGAGGGGGACGGCGCGAGCGTGAGTGGGGGATTGCTGGACGGGAAGTCGGTCGTCATCACCGGCGCCGGCTCGGGCGTCGGACGTGCGAGCGCGGTCCTGTTCGCCGGCGAAGGCGCACAGGTCGTCGTCGCCGACCTCCGACGCGATTGGGCCGACGAAACCGTCCGCCTGGTCGAGAAGGAAGGCGGTCACGCGCTGGCCGTCACCTGCGACGTGGTGCGGGAGGACGACGTCGCGGCGGCGATCGCCGCCGCGGTCGAGCACGCCGGTCGCCTCGACGTGATGTACAACAACGTCGGCATCTCCACGCCCCGGATGGGCATGCTGCTCGAGGAGCACACCGGCGACGACTTCGACAAGCTCGTCGCCGTGAACGGCAAGGGCGTGTTCCACGGCTGCCGCCAGGCGGTGCTGCAGTTCAAGCGCCAGAGTGGCGGCGGCGTGATCGTCAACACCGCGTCGGTCGCCGGGATGGTCGGCTTCGGCGGCGTGCCCTACGGCGCGAGCAAGGCGATCGTGATCCAGCTCACCCGCGGTCTGGCCGTCGAGGCCGCCCCGCACGGCATCCGGGTCAACTGCTACTGCCCGTCGGCCATGCCCACCACCAACTTCGGGCGCGCCGAGGGTGAGGAGTTCCAGGACCAGCCCGACGACTACCTCGAGTTCGCGGGCTCGTTCCAGCCGCTCGGGCGGATCATCACGCCCGAAGACTGCGCCCAGGCGGCGCTCTATCTCGCCTCGGACATGTCGGCGAACGTCACCGGCGTCGCCCTTCCCGTCGACGGAGGGTACGTGGCGAAGTAGGCGCCGCCACTCGGCGGCGGGAAGTCCGTATCGTAGGCGTGCCGCACCGGACACGGGCGGGACACGATCCTGGGGGGAACATTGAATTTGTCGAGGAAGAAGAAGGGCGTCGGGGTTCTGCTCGTCGCGGTGGTGGTGGGGCTCGTGGCCTCCACGCTCACCCCCGCGGTCGGCGGCGCCGCGTCGCCACGGGTGGCCACCGCGTCGGACGGCACCATCACGGTCGCGGGGATCGGCTACGCCCAGACCTTCGGCGACGCGGGCATCGGCGCGCAGGCGCGCTTCCAGCGCGCCAATGACGACAAGGAGATCAAGGGCTACACCATCGACTTCAAGGAGTTCGCCGACGACAAGAACGACCCGGCGACCTCGCTGGCGGAAGCGCGCCGCCTGGTCACCCAGGAGGGCATCCTCGCGGTGGTGCCGGCGGTCTCGGTGGTCACGCCCAAGGACTTCCTCACCCAGCAGCAGATCCCGTGGTTCGGTGCCGGCTACGACACCACCTACTGCACCGACGGTGCGGCAGGTTTCGGCATCAGCACCTATGGGTGCCTGATCCCGACCGACCCGAAGCGAGTGCCGGCCATCCAGTGGGAGCTGCTCAAGAAGGAGCTCGCGTCCAAGGACATCGACAACCCGACCGCAGCACTGCTCGGCACCGACACGACGTCGGGCAAGGTCAGCGTGCAGGGCGGCGCGTCCGGCGCCACCGGCGCGGGATTCAAGGTCGTGTACGCCAAGGGAGCGTTCCCCGGGCCGCCGGCGGTGGTGAGCGACTACACGCCGTACGCGCAGGACCTGCTCACCTCCAACGGCGGCAAGGCACCCGACGTGATCTACACGTCGATTGCGCCCACGAGCTCGCTCGCGCTCATCAACCTGCTCAAGTCGAACGGCTACACGGGCACGTACCTCTCGCCCTTCTACTCGCCGCTCCTGCTGGGCCCGCTCACGGGCGCGTACGTGTTCCTGCAGTTCGCCGGATTCGAGGCGGACTCGCCGGGGGTCAAGCAGTTCAACGACGACGTCCAGGCGTTCAAGCCCGGGACGAAGGGGTCGCTGGCGCTCGCAGCCGGGTACTTCTCGGCCGACATGTTCATCCAGGCGGTGAAGAACTCGCTGAAGGCGTCGAAGACGCTCACGTCGGCATCGGTGCAGAAGGCCGCGGCGAAGATGACCTACACGATCAAGGACACCATCGGGCCGACGACGTACCCGGCCTCGTTCAAGCAGGGCACCAAGTCCTGTTCGACGCTCGAGTACGACGCTGACGGCACCGCGTTCGCGATCGTCCAGCCGTTCACCTGCACGACGAAGACCTACCCGGTCCTGCCGAAGTTCGCCAACGGCTGACCGCGACGCAACGCAGCGCACCTCGGGGGTGGCTCAGTGGCCACTCCCGAGGTATGCGCTCGCCAGCAGGTCCATGTCGGCATCCGCGCGGGGCCCGCTCCACACGACCTCGCCGAGCTCCATGAACACGAGGTGGTCGGCGACGGCGAGCGCGTTCTGTGCCCGTTCCTCGACCAGGAGCACGGCGCATCCGAGCGCGCGCAGCTCGACGATCGACTGCACCACCGCCTCCGCCGCGAGCGGGGCGAGGCCGAGCGTGGGCTCGTCGGCGATGAGGACGACGGGCGGGTCGGCGAGCATGGGTGCGAGGCTGAGCATCTGCTGCTCGCCGCCCGAGAGCAGGCCCGCCTGCTGCTTCCGACGCTCGGACAGGATGGGGAACCGCTCGTAGGCCGCGGCACGCAGCGTCTCGTCACGGAGGCTGACGGTGAGGTTCTCCTCGACGGTGAGGCCGGGGAAGATGCCACGCGCTTCGGGGACCAGGAGCACGCCGGCGTGGGCGCGGCGGAACATGGCGGCGCCGGTGATGTCGTCGCCGAGGAGGTGGACGGTCCCGGAGGTGGCTTCGACCATGCCCGCCGCGACCGCGCACAGCGTCGACTTGCCGGCGCCGTTGGCCCCGAGGAGGGCGGTGATCTGCCCGCGGTCGAGGCGCAGGTCGACGCCGTGGAGCACCTCGGCGTCGCCGTACCCCGCGACGATGCGTCGCATCGCGAAGGTGGCGTCGGTCATCGACTCGTCGGTGTCCGTACCGGCTGCGCCGGCCCGGTGCGTTCGCTCGTGCTCCGGCACGGCACCGCCGTGGACCTGGGCTTCGGCTTCGGCGAGCAGCGCCTTGCGAGTGCGCTCGCGCTTACGTCGGAGCTTCTGCTGGCCGGTGAGCGCGAGGATGCCGTCGGGTTCCTGGGCGAGTTGGATCGCGCCGAGGCCCGACAGGATCGGGACGAAGAAGACCGACGTGATGAGCACGTTCACGTCGCCGCCGGAGAACACGTCCGACGCGAGCCAGTGGAACACCGCGGTGCTGCCGGCGAACGCGAACCCGGCGAGCAGCGCGCCGCCGGGACGGCGGATGCCGAAGGTGACTGCGAGCGCGAGCCAGAACAACCCGACGAGCGGCGGCGCAGTGGTGTCGGTGACCTGGAACGAGAACAGGCCGAGCAGCACACCGCCGACGCCGGCGATCCCCGCGGAGAGGGCAAAGGTCAGGACCTTGGCCCGGTTGACCGCGATGCCCGAGGCCTGCGCCGCGACTTCCGAGCTGCGCACCGCATGGATCGCGCGTCCGGACGACGAATGCAGCAGCGCGTGGACCATCAACGTGAGCAGGCCGAAGATGGCGAGGAACAGCAGGATCTGCTCCGGCAGCTGACTGAAGTCGAGCTTCTCGAGCTTGACGATGTCGGCGTTCGACGAGAACTGCCGCACGAGGACGTCGTTGACCCAGTTCAATCCCGGGATGTCGAGGGTCGGCGAGCGGATCAGCCAGCCCGACTGGCCGTTGCGGATGTCGTCCATCCCCCAGGGGACGAGGGCGAGGAAGAACGCCCAGGCCAGGGTGCCCAACGCGAAGTTCACGCCCCCGAGCTTCGACAGCGGGATGGCCAGCAGGGCGCCGAGCGCGGCGGCGGCGAGGCCGCCGAGGACGATCGCCCAGAGGAAGTTGACCTGGCCGTGGGATGCGATCAGTGGGATGTCGACGCCGAAGTCGTGCGTGAGGGCCCACCCGGCCGCGAACCCACCGGCGGTCACGAAGCTCGCCTGCATGAGGCTGACCTGGCCGCCCATGCCGGTGACGACCACGAACGACAGGAAGATCACCGCCATGGCCAGGCTCTGGGCGATGACGGTCTGGTCGTAGGCGTCGGCCTGGAGCCATGACGCGCCGAACCACTGCAACGAGAACGCGACCAGGATGAACGTCCACACCGCCCACGGCAGACGACGACGCCACTTCGGCAGGCCCTCGCGATGGTCGGGGGGTGGGACGTCGTCGGCCACCGAGCCGGCCTGGCGTGACCGGTCCCGGCCGAACCAGAACAGCAGCACGATCACGAGGACGAACGGCACCGACGACTTCAGACCGCCCAGCTCGCTGAGCCAACCGGGGAGGATGTCGTCGCTGTAGCCGGCGACCAGGTTCTGCACGACGCCGAGCAGCAGTCCACCCGCGAACGCGATCGGGATCGACCGCAACCCGCCGAACACCACCGCCGCCAGCGAACCCAGCACCACCAGCGTGAAGACGAAGTCGTGCAGCTGGAACAGCGGCGCGATGAGGATGCCGCCGAGCCCGGCCAGGATCATGGTCATCACCCACGCCGCCGACGAGGTGCGCGCTGCGTTCACCCCGCGCAGCCCGGCCAACGTCTCGCGGTCGACGACCGCCCGCATCTCCAGGCCGACGCGGGTGCGGCGGATCACGAACCACAACACGATCGCGGCCAGCGCCGCGACGACGAACACCGCGATCTGGTCGGTGTTCAGGACGACGCCGGCGATCTTGTACGTGTCATGGGGCGTCGTCCAGATCCCCGGCACCGCGAGGCCCTCGTTGATCTCCTCGTTGCCCTTGAAGCCGATGTCGAGGACGTCGGTGCCCAGGGTCGCGATCAACCACTGCACCAGCGCCGGGAGTGCGACGAGGAGGCCGATGGTCCCGACGATGCGGGCGTACACCGGCGCCTTGGCCAGCCGGCGGAGCAGGATCCGGTCCAGCAGCAGGCCGAGCAACGGGGCGAAGATGAACGCGCAGATGACGAGCGCGGGAACGATGGGAACACCGAGGCCGGTGTTGAGCTGGTAGTAGAGGTAGGCGGTCGCGAACGCAACCGCACCGTGCGCGAAGTTGAAGATCCCCGATGTCGTGTACGTCAGGACGAGCCCGGACGCCATGATCGAATAGATCGCACCGGTGACCAGCCCGGAGAAGACCAGGTTCCAGAACTCGTTCATGGCGTCTCCGTGGTCGTGCCCTGGGACTCGGGTTCGCCGAGGTAGGCGTCGCGGACGGCCTGGTCGCGCTGGATCTCGTCGGGCGACCCGTCCGCGAGCACGGTGCCGAGGTTGAGCACCACCACACGGTCGCACTGCTCCATGACGAACCCGGCGTTGTGCTCGACCAGGAGCACGGCACAGCCCGCTTCCTCGCGCACCGCCTGGATCTGCTCGCCCAGTCGTACGGTCTCGGTCTCGTCGAGGCCCGACGCCGGTTCGTCGAGCAACAGCACTCGCGGCGGGTCGGCGATGGCGCGCGCGAGCTCGACCATCCGCGCGATCCCGATCGGGAGGGAACCGGCGAGCTCGCGGCGGACCGGTACGAGTCCGCAGCGCTCGAGCACCTCGTCGACCCGTCGGCGTCGCTCCCGCTCGCGCGAGCGGCGGGTCGGGAAGGAGACGAGGTCGGCGACGAACCCGCCGCCACCGCTGCGCCATTCGAGCGCGGCGAGCACGTTGTCCTCCACCGTCAACCATCCGAACGGCTGCACGCGCTGGAACGTGCGTCGCAGACCGAGACGGGCCCGAGCGGTGGCGGGCGTCTTGGTGACGTCCTTGCCGTCGAGGACGACCCGTCCGTCGTCGGGCGCGCGCACACCGGAGATGACGTCGAACAGGGTCGTCTTGCCCGCGCCGTTCGGGCCGATGATGCCGATGACGAGGCCGTCGGGGGCGTCGAGGCTCACGCCGCTCAGCGCGGCGATGCCGCCGAACCGGACCGTGACGTCGGACAGGCTCAGCGCCGGCTCGGTGTTCTCACCCAACGCGTCGCTGCTCCCGGAGCTGGGTGGAACGAATCAAGGCCCCCCTCGATCGCACTGGCGAAGCATCCTTGCACGCACCAGGCTGTGGGTGCGCGCCCACCCGCGCGACACGCGCGCACGCAGCCCGGTCGATGCGGGCAACGTACAGTACCGTTCTCGTGCAGGCAAGAGCATCGTTCTAGTACCGTGCGGAAATGGTGGCGGACGCGCACGTGCACGAGCCCGGACCCGAGCCCGGCTGGGACGGCAAGCGCTGGGAGCTGCGCTCGGCGATGCGGGCGGCGCGACGCGCGCAGGAGGCGCGCCGGACCGGCCGCGATCCGGCGGAGAAGCTGATCGAGGCGGGTCAGGACCTGGTGCTCGACGGCGACGGCCAGTTCACGGTCAAGCAGCTCGCCGACCGCGCCGGGGTCGCGTTGCAGACGTTCTACCGACACTTCGGCAGCAAGGACGAGCTCGTGCTCGCGGTGCTCGAGGAGAACGTCGCGCAGGGGGTGCGGGAGATGGAGGCGGTCGCCGCCGGTACGACGGATCCCGTCGAACAGCTGCGGGACCTGATCCAGGCGCCGATCCGCATGAGCACGTCGCCCGAGGCGTTCCGTCGGTTGCGCTTCCACGCGCGCGAGCGGCAGCGCCTCTCCGAGCGGTACCCGGTCGACGTCGAGGCGGTGTTCGCGCCCTATCGCGAGCTGATCGAGCGCCACATCCGCGACGTCGACCGCGCCGGCCGCTACATGGCCAACGACGCCGCACACGATGCCGACGTCGTCATGCGCCTCGTCGCGGTCTACGCGCACGCGGTCGGCACCGGTGCGTTGCCGTGGTCGGTCGAGGAGTGCGCCACCGTGCTGTGGGAGTTCTGCCGGGCCGCGCTGTGGCGCACCCCGGCCGCCGCGACGGTGGAGCGATGACGACCGCGAGCGAGTACGACGCACTGGACCGGACGAGACTGCGCGAGCTGTTCGACCTGCGCAGCAACCACTACGCGACCCGGGGTGGCGCCTTCGAGGGCGACCCGTACCCGGAGTTCCACCGCCTCCGCGAGACGGGACCGGTGCACGAGGGCATCGTCGGGCCGCTCGTCGGGTACCACGGCGACGCGTTCTTCCAGGGTCTGCCGTACCCCGACCGCCGGCACTTCTCCTGCTTCGACTTCGCGACGAGCGACGCGGTGTTCCGCGAGGGTGAGACCTTCGTGTCGGGGGATCCGCTCGGCGACGACATGATCGACGCCAGCATCCTCTTCATGGACGGGCCCAAGCACCGCCGGTACCGCGCCCTGGTGCAGCCGTCGTTCCTGCCGAAGCGCGCCGCGTGGTGGCTCGAGCGCTGGATCCAACGCACGGTCGACGCGCTCGTCGAACGCCTCGACGACAGCGGACGCGCCGACCTGAACGTCGACTTCTTCTCGGCGATACCGCTCCTCACCATCACCGGCAGCTTCGGGATCTCGATCTCGGAGGCGCTCGCGATCCGCGCCGCGGTGACGTCCGACGGCGTCGGCATCGGTGAGTTCCTCCGCATCGTCGAACCGATCGTCGAAGCGCGACGCGCCGAACCGCGCGACGACCTGATCAGCGTGCTGGTCGAAGCGGAGGTCACCGACGACGACGGTGCCACCAAGCGCCTGACCGACGACGAGATCATCTCGTTCGCGTTCCTCCTCCTCGCGGCCGGGTCGGGCACCACGTGGAAGCAGATGGGGATCACGACCGTCGCCCTGCTGCAGCACCCGGAGTGGCTCGCCGCGATCCGGAACGATCCCGAGGCGATGCGCCCGGTCGTCGACGAGTCGCTGCGGTGGACGCCGACCGACCCCATGTTCAGCCGGTTCGCCGCCCGCGACACGGAGGTCGGGGGCGTTGCGGTGCCCCTGGGCTCGGTGGTGCACGTCTGCCTCGCGGCGGCGAACCGGGACCCGGCGCGGTGGGAGGATCCCGACCGCTTCGATCCCGGTCGCCCGGTGCAGCCGCACCTGGGCTTCGGCGGTGGCGCGCACATCTGTCTCGGCATGCACGTGGCCCGGGCGGAGATTCGCGCCGCGGTCGGCACGCTCGTCGAGCGGCTGCCGAACCTGCGGCCCGATCCGGACGCGCCGATGCCGCGGATCATCGGCATGTACGAGCGCGGGCCCGACGCGGTCCCCGTCGTCTACGACTGAGCGCGGCGGGTCAGCGGTCGAGCACGCCGTTGCCGATGACGAACGCCAGCACGCCGCAGACGACCGGCAGCGACAGGATCACGAGGTCGAGCCACGTCACACGCTCGGTCCGGTCCGGGCGCCTGGAGGTTCCGTGCATCCACCAGGAGACGCACGAAGTGGCCCGGAGCTTGCGTCAGAGGGCGATCGAATATCCGCCGTTGACGGGATAGGTCTGCCCCGAGACCCAGGCGCCGAGTGGGCTGGCGAGGTACGCGACCAGGCCCGCGACCTCCTCGGGCTCACCCTGGCGGCGCACGATGTAGCGGCGGAACGCCTCCTTCATCCGCTGCGCCTGCTCCTCGGTGGCCTCATCGGTGTCGCTGGTCGGTCGGTGCATCGTGCCGATGGCGATGTTGTTGGCGGTGATGTCGTAGCGGGCGAGCTCGCGGGCGTAGGCGCGCGTGAAGCCGGCGGCGCCGGCCTTCGCCGCCACGTACGCGGCCATGTTCACCTCGCCCGTCCGTGCACCGTCGGAGATGATCGTGATCACGCGACCCCATCGGCCTTCGATCATCGAGGGCGTGACGGCGCGCGCGCAGTTCATCACGCCGTAGAGGTTCACCGCGAAGAACGGCGCCCAGTCGGCCGGAGTGGTGTCTACGAAGGGACCGTCGCCGGTCCAGCCGGCAGCTCCGGCATTGCCGGCGTTGTTCACCAGGATGTCGACGTGCCCCGCGGTCTCGATGCCGCGCATCACGGAGTCGAAGTCGGTCACGTCGAAGAGCGCGATCGACGCGGCACCGCCGTCGGCGACGATCTCGTCGGCGACCGCCTGTGCGCCGCGCCTCGACCAGGTCGTTGACCACGACGTGGGCGCCGATGCGTCCGAGCGTGCGGGCGATGCCCTCGCCGAGGTTCTGGCCGGCGCCGGTCACCAGTGCTCGGCGCCCGGCGAGGTCGAAGAGCGGGTCCATCAGGCCTCACGATCCCAGGTGGTGTCGGTCACGCCCCGGTCGCGCAGTTCGTGCTTGCGGACGCGGAGCGACGCTTCGGTGCGGGGGAGGTCGTCGACGACCTCCACGTAGCGCGGCAGCATGTGCCGCGGCATCTTCGGTTCGAGGAACGCGAGCAGCTCCGCCGGATCGAAGGTCACCGGATCGGCGGCGATGACGCCCACGAGCACGTCGTCCTCGCCGAGGTCGGCCCGGATCCCCACGACCGCGCACTCGACCACGTTCGGGTGCTCGTTGACGATGGTCTCGACCTCGAACGACGAGATGTTCTCGCCCCGGCGCCGGATCGTGTCGCGGAGGCGGTCGACGAAGTAGTACCAACCGTCGGTGTCGCACCGGAACGCGTCGCCGGTGTGGAACCAGCCGTTGCGCCACGCATCCACCGTCTGCTCGGGCATGCGGTAGTACCCGACGTTCAGGCTCCACGGCTCGGCGCTGCGCACGATCATCTCGCCCACCTCCCCGGTGGCGACCGGCTCGTCGTGCTCGTCGACCAGCCGGACCTCGGGCCAGGGGTAGTCCTCGCGCCGGCGGCCGCAGTTCGCCCAGGGGCCGTGGTCCCATCCGGTGGTGACGGACATGCCGACCTCGGTCTGGCCGTACCCGGTCGCGACCCGGACGCCGAAGCGGCGCTCGAACTCCTCGATCCCGGGGATCATCGGTCCCGCGATCACGTTCCGCAGTGGGTTGTCGCCGTCGTCGGGCGCCGGGGGAGCGTCGGCGAGGAACCCGGTCATCGGGCCGACGAGCGCGGCGGTCACGCAGCCGGTGGCGCGCACGTCGTCCCAGAAGTGTGCGCTGCTGAACTTCTCGCGCATGACGAACCGCCCACCGTGGACCAGTGCGTAGTTGAAGGCGGAGCGACCGGAGTTGTGGAACAGCGGCATCGTGCAATAGAGGCCGTCGCCCTCCGTCAGCGTGTCGTCGGGGACCCACGACCAGAACTGGTACATCACCGCCCACGGCGTGACGACGGCCTTGGACGGTCCCGTGGTCCCCGAGGTGAACATGAGTGAATGCACGTCGCGGTACTCGGGGCCTTCGGGCGTCTCCGGTTCGGTGTCGGCGCCGGCGAGGAACGCGGCCCGCCCCGGGTCGTCGAGCACGATGGTCCGCTGCAGCGCGGGAAGCTGGTCCGCGACCGCGGCCACGGCCTCGGCGTGCTCGAGTGCCACGACGATGGTGCTGACCTCGGCGAGATCCAGGGAGTACCGGAGCAGCCGACCGGTGAGGGCGCCGTTGAGCGGCACCTCGACCGCGCGCAGCCACGCGAGCCCGAGCATGGTCCGGTGCGAATCGAAGTCGTTGGGCAACATGGTGGCCACGTGATCGCCTGCCGCGACACCGGCTGCCGCGAACGCCGACGCCCAGCGCAGGCCCTCGTCGTGCAGCTCGCGGTACGTGACGGCGCGGCTGTCGACGTGCTGCAGTGCCACGCGATCGGGTGACGTGCCGGCCCAGCGGGCAACGGCATGGGGCGCCAGACATGTGCGGTCGAGCATGCTCAGCCGCCGTCCGGGCGCAGCGCCCACTCGAGACCTCCGGCGAGATGGCGGAGGTAGGTCGGGCTCTCCCACGCGGCCGGGAAGTGGCCGAGGCTCGTCGAGAACACGGCGCCGGCGCCTTCTCGGCAGCACCACGCCAGCGGATGCCCGAACGGCGGAAGCTGGGCGCCGGGCGCCGTGAGGTTGAGCTCGCCGTCGCGGACCCGGAGCAGCACCTGCGCGTCGGGCCGGAGGTCGCGGAACTGGTACACCTCGTCGTGCCACGTCCACGCTTCGCCCAGGTGCGAGCACGCGGGATGGGTGTGGTCGACCACGTCAGCGGTGAAGGTCTGCGTCCATGGGTGCCCGTCGAAGCGGGCGCCGACGAGCTCGCCGTACTCGTCCCACTCGTAGCACGCATCGAGAGCCGAATGGATCGCGATCAGGGCCAGCTCGCCGGCGCGCACCCGGTCGCGGATGACGTCGCGCTGTCGACCGCTCCACGGCGTCTCGCCGATGGTGAACAGCGCCAGCGCGCGTGCCTCGGCGAGAGCCGATGCGTCGACCTCGCGCACGTCGTCGACGTGACGGTGCCCGAGGCCGTGCAGCTCGGCAACTTGAGCGACCCCGATCCGAGCCTGGTCGAGCACGCCGTGCACGCCGGCGGGCCCACCGGCGTACGGCGCGACCTGGGTCACGAACAGGAGTCGATCGGCCACCGGAGGAACGTAGTCCGGGCGCCGAGTCGGTGCGGAAGTGCAAGGAATGCCTGCGCCCGGGCGTCTGGGAGCTGATGGGCGCACTCCGTGTTCCGGCCCGGCAGCCCCGCGCCGTGCGACCGCGGCGGCTCCGAGGTGATGCTGTGGGAGCCTACCGACGTCGCCAGGACCACAGCCGAGGGGGAGGGACGTGGACGAACCGGCGCCCGACCGGGCCGCCGTGCCCGACGCCACCCCGGTGCTGCCGCCGTCGTTCCTCGACCTCTACCACGAGTGCTTCAGCCCGATGGTGAAGCTGGCGGTGATCCTGACCGGCTCGGAGACATCGGCCGAGGACCTCGTGCACGACTCGTTCATCCGGGTCCACGCACACTGGGACCGGATCGAGTTCCCGAAGGCCTACCTCCGGCGCACCGTGGTCAACGCGTGCCGTTCGGCCGGCCGGCGCGCCCGCCGCGAACGGATGTCGCCGTCGCCACCGCTGGCGTCCGTGAGCGGACTCGAAGCCGACGAGCTCTTCGACGTGCTCGCACGCCTGCCCTACCGTCAGCGGGCGGCGCTGGTCCTGCAGTTCTACGAAGGTCTGACGCAGAAGGAGATCGCCGACGTGTTGGGTTGCCGCGAGGGAACGGTCGCGTCGCTGGTGCACCGCGGCCTCGCGCAGCTGCGGAAGGTGGTGGAACGGTGAACGACGACGATCTGGGCCGTGCCGTCGCCGCGAGCGCGGACCGGCGCGTCCGGGCGATGCGTCCCCGACCCGACGTCGAGGAGCTCTTCGACCGGGTCGACAAGCGTGCCGCGCGGCAGCGGCGGATCCTCACCGGAACCGTGGCCGTGGTGCTGGTCGCCGGCCTGGCCGCGGGGTTCGCGATCGGTCGGGCGGGTGACGATTCCACCGCGCCGAGCGCGGTCGTGGCGCTCGACGACGGCACGCCGCCGCGGCCGGCCGCGAGTCCGCAGATCGAGCCGGCCGACGTCGAGGCCGCGAAGGCGGCCATCGGCGCCGCGTTCCAGCGCGCGTTCGCGGGCGGCGTGCCCACGGACGAGAAGATCGCCGCCATCCAGGACGGCGAACACCTGCGGGACCTCTTCGACGAGGCGCACACGCGTGCCCAGCAGTTCGGATACACCAAGGAGCAGCTGGCGGGCACGTCGATCTTGCTGCGCGACATCGCCTTCATCGACGACGCCCACGCGCTCGCCCACTTCACGTTGACCATCCCGGGACACGGATCGATCATGGTGGACCGTGTCGGATACGCGGTGCACACCGGAGGACGCTGGAAGGTCGCGCTGCGCACGGAGTGCGACCTGCTCTCCCTCGGCGGGCTCGGACGTACCTGCCCGCCCGTGCGCTGAGCACTAGCTACAACACCTAGCGCAACGAGACCCGGCTGACGTGGTCGTCGTCGGGCAGCGCGGCGTCGGTGGACGCGTGCACGTCGCTGTCGATCAACATCGTCGTCCCGCGGAGCGTGTCGGCGAACGCGGTGTCGGCGGCGTCGCGTCCGGTCGCGATCCGGATCAGCGTGCGGCGCGGCGCGAGACGGGTCGCGTCGAGCACGCACCACCCCGCGGGCGTGAGCACCTCGGCGACGGCGTGGAAGTCCATGGGTGAGATCCCGGGCGTGTAGACCGCGGCGAGCCGCGCCGGCACGTTGCGCGCCCGGCACAGCGCGATCGTGAGGTGGGCGTAGTCGCGGCAGACGCCCGTGCCGCCGAGGAGAGTGTCGACCGCGGTGTCGAGGGCGTCGCTGGTACCGGAGACGTACACGAGCCGCTCGAACACCCAGGCCGCGACCCGCGCCGCGGCCAGTTCCGGTGGCTCCTCGCCGGGGGCGCCGAACTCGGTCGCCGCGAACCCGGTGAGCGCGTCGGCGGGGCAGTACCGGCTCGGTCGGACCGCTTCGATGGCGGCACGGGACAGCATCGCGTCGGGCCCGAGATCCTCACCGGCCGGGACGGACGGCCGGGCCAGGGTGGCGGTGTAGTTCACCGAGAGCGTTCCCGCGTCGGCGTCGACCACGTGGATGCGTCCACCGTGCGCGGCCGCGACCTCCGTGACGGACGCCCGCCCAGCCCCGTCGACCGAGACCTCGAACTGTTCGGTGACGATGTCGCCGGCCGAGCGCGCGGGAGCGATCTGCAGCGCGAGCCGGGCCGGGTCGATCACGGCGAACACGAGGGAGCACCCGACGGTCCAGGACGTCGCGGGCACCTACGCCGTCCGTGACAGAACCAGGAGACAGAGGTCGTCGTCGCGGAACCCGATGCACGATGCGATCACCGCATCGCGCAGGACCGTGACGTCCCCGGGTTCGACCGCGCCCGTGGCGCGAGCCAACCGGTCGAGACCCTCGTCGATGTCTTCGCCCCGGCGCTCGACGAGCCCGTCGGTGTACAGCAGGAGCGTCGCGCCGATCGGGAGGTCGATCGTCGTGCTCGCTCCCTGGTAGGCGCCCGAGAACCCGAGCGGCGGGCCGACGTCGAGATCGAGGAAGCGGGTGGCACCCTCGTGCACCAGGAGCGGCGGCACGTGGCCGGCCGAGACCAGCTCGACCGAGTGCGCGTCGAGGTCGAGCAGACCGATGCATGCGGTCACGATCTCGTCGCCGTGGCGAACGTGCTCGAAGAAGTTGTCCAATCGGCGTACCACGGTGGTCGGGTCGGCACCCTCACACGCAAAGGCGCGTGCTGCGTGACGCATCTTCGCCATCGTCCGGCCGGCGAGCACACCGTGGCCGCTGACGTCGCCGATGCTGATGAGCACCTGGCGATCGTTCACCGGGAACGCGTCGTACCAGTCGCCGCCGATGTTGTGCTCGCTCTCGGCGGCGATGTAGCGGCCTGCGAGCTCGTACCCGGCGATCGCGGGGAAGTCGGCGGGGACGAGCGTCTCCTGCAACACCTCGATGGCGCTGCGGGCGCGCTCGCTGCGCAGGCGATTGGCCTCGGCGACGGCGGTCTCCGACTGCTTCCGACGGTCGATGTCCATCCCGATGCCGATCATCGCCACCGGACGACCGTCGTCGTCGTGGATCACGCGCCCCCGGCCCTCCAGCCAGTGCACCTCGCCGTTCGGCCACACGATGCGGTGCTCGTACTGGAGATCGTCGCCGGCGGCGAGCGCGAGCTCGATCCCGCGCCGGGCCGCCACCACGTCGTTCGGATGGACGAGCTCGAGGAACGCGTCGAATGTGCCGGGGAACGAGCCGGGCGCCAAGCCGTACCGAGCCTCCATGGCCTCATCCCACGTGACGCGGTCGGACGCGAGGTCCCAGGCCCAGGTTCCCATCGCTCCGGCCTCGAGCGCGAATCGCAGTCACGCGTCGTCGAGCGCCGATTGGCCCGGGTCCTGGGCGCGATCCGACGCGTCGCTCATGTGACGCATCCTCGCACGCGGTGATCGCGCCCGCAGCACTCTGTCCCAGGTCTGGTGCGGATCGATGGTCCTCCGACGGTCGCTGGTCGTGCGTCTGTACCGCAGCAGCGGTTCGACACAACGCTGCCGGTCTGTCGGGCGCGGCGAATGCGACCGACGGAGCTACCTTCCTTGCCGTGACGGCGTACCACGCGGACCAGTGGACCGACTTCGCCCTGGCGCAGCTCGGCGCGTCGGCGGCGCTCCTCGGCCTCGTGTTCGTCGGTTTGTCGATCAACCTCAAGGACGTCATCGGATCCCGGCAGCTCGTCAATCGTGCGCTCGAGGCCGTCCTGGCGCTCGGCGGCGTCCTCGTCGCATCGACCGCGGTGCTGATCCCGGACCAGTCCATGGATGCGCTGGGGGTCGAGCTGCTCGTCGTCGCGGTGCTCGTGCTCTGCGTGACCATCCGGCTGCAGCTCGGCGCGGCGGCGCAGGTCGCCACGCCGGGGCACCGAGGACCGCCCCGTTCGTCGGTGCTGGTCCGTCGCATCTTCGGTCTGGGTGGGCCCATCCTGCTGGCCGTCGCGGGTGCGATGCTGCTGGCGATGGAAGCCGGTGGCCTGTACTGGTGGCCGGCCGCGATCGTCGTCGCCTACCTCGGTGCGCTCACGAACGCCTGGGTGCTGATGATCGAGATCCTGCGGTGAGCACGGCACGGGCCAACCGTTTCTGCTTGCATTGACGACGATGGCGGGGGACGTGGCGACACCACGGGAACCGGGCACCTCGCGCGCCCGGGCGCTGGCCCTTCCGTCGCGCGTGCGCCAGTTGCACGCGTTGACCATCGTCGTCGTGCTCATCGCGCTGGTGGCGACGGCCGTGCTCGTCGGGGTCACCCGCAGGGTGCACGACAACAACGAGGAACGACTCCTGCGTCAGCGCGCGCAACAGGCGGCGACCGTCGCCTCCGCCAGCATCAGCGGTCTGCAGGCTCCGCTCGCCTCGTCGGCCGTCCTGGCCGAGACCACCGACGGGGCGGCCGAGCCGTTCATGAAGGTCATGCGCCCGATCGTCGAGACCGGGACCCCGTTCTCGTCCGCCTCGTTGTGGTCCCTCGGCGCGACGGATCCCGCTCCGCTCGTGGTAGCCGGCGCGCCACCGCTGCTCGCCAGCGCGCCGGCGTCCGAGCAGCGCGAGCTCCTCGAGCGGGCGGCCGCGACGCCGGGGATCGCGATCCACTCGATGCTGTCGTCGCCCGACCGGCGCATCGGGTACGCGTACACCGCCGGTCCGGGCTCGCGCTACGTCGTGTACGCCGAAGCCAACCTGCCGAAGCAACGGCGCGCCCGCATCGCCCGCAACTCGGCGTTCGCCGATCTCGACTACGCCATCTACCTCGGGCCCCGGGTCGAGTCCGGCCAGCTCCTGGCGTCGAGCTCCGGCCGCGGCATTCCCGCCGACACCCGCCAGGAGTCCGCAGCGGTACCGTTCGGTGATTCGCAGCTCCTGCTCGTCGTGACCGCGCGTTCGCAGTTGGGCGGTGAGCTCCTCGAATGGCTGCCGTGGATCCTGCTGGGCATCGGGCTCGTGGCGACGGTGGTCGCCGGCGTGCTCACCGAGTACCTCATCCGGCGGCGCGAGCACGCCGAAGAGCTGGCGGATCGGCTCGAGTCGGTCGCCGACCTGAACCGCGAGCTCTACGACGAGCAGCGAGAGGTCGCGGAGACGCTCCAACGCAGCCTCATGCCCCAGGAGCTGTCGACGATCCCCGGCTGCGAGGTCGCGGCACGGTACGAGGCCGGGGTCGAGGGCACCGAGGTGGGCGGCGACTGGTTCGACCTGCTCCCGCTCTCGCCCCAGCGGCTGCTGTTCTCGGTGGGAGACGTGTCCGGTCGCGGTCTGGAGGCCGCCGCCACCATGGCATCACTGCGGTACGCGATGCGGGCGTACGCGCTCGAGCGCACCTCGCCCGGCGAGATCCTGCACAAGCTCACGATGCTGATGAACGTGGCGCGCAACGAGCTGTTCGCGACGGTGATCTGTGGACTGGTCGACACGAGTGCCGGCACCCTCACCGTCGCGCGGGCGGGCCATCTGGATCTGCTCGTCGTCAGCGCTGCGGGCGCTCGCTTCCTCGACGCGCCCCTGGGGCCGGCCATCGGCATGGTGCGTGGCCAGCACTACGACGAGATGACGGTTGCCCTGGATCAGGGGTCGACGTACCTGGCCTTCACCGATGGCCTCGTGGAGCGTCGCAACGAGCATCTCGACGTCGGCCTCGAGCGGCTGCGTGCCGCGTGCGACGCGTCGGCGACCGTCGGCGATCTCGTCAACGACCTCGTCGAAGCGCTTGCACGCGACAGCACGGACGACATCGCCCTGTTGGGACTGCGGTGGACACAAGCCGTGCCGCGACTGGAGAACGAGCACATCGCGGACCCGAGGACGGCGTGATGGTGGTTTTCCTGGTCGATCGCATGGGCAGAGACGCACTGGGTCCACCCGGCAGGACGGCCGTGTGATGGAACAGACACCAACCGACATGACCGAGACACAGCTTCCGAGCTCCCTCGAGGCGCCGATGCTCGCGGGGGCGTTCCTCCGCGCCGCACTCGAGACCTGGCGACTGGACGGCTTCGGTCAGATCACGGAGCTCCTTGCGAGTGAGCTGGTGTCGAACGTCGTGGTCCACGTGAACGCACCGATGACGCTCCGCATCTCGAAGGGGGCGTCGTCGATCCGCATCGACGTCGAGGATCCCAGCAGCACCCTGCCGGAGCTCCGCCATCCCGACGTCGACGACGAGCACGGCCGTGGGGTGCTGTTCGTGAGCGAGCTGGCCGACGACTGGGGCGCCGAGCGCCACGAAGGCGGGAAGACGGTCTGGTTCGAGCTCGACACCTCGACCGCGACGGCCGAGGCGCACGGGTCTTAGCTCTCCGCCGAGCCTTCGATCCAGATCTCGAGTCCGGTGATCTCGAGCGTCCGGCGAGGGACGTCGGCGGGATTGCGGAGGCGGAAGTCGCCGTCCTGCTCCCGGATCCGTTGCGCGGCGCCGGCGAGCACGCCGATGCAGCTCGAGTCGAGGAACGTCACGCGCTCGAGGTCGACGACGACATTGCCGGTGAGACCGGCGAGGACCTGGCGCAGGTCGTCGCGTGCCGCGAGGTCGAGCTCGCCGCTCGCGACGATCGTCGTGCACGGCCCGTCGTTCGACACCGAGAACTGCGACGTGGGCATCCTCGCTCCGAACGGCCGACGACGTCATCCAGAAGGTACCCCACGGTGCCGGAATGCGAGGTCGCGTCAGCTCCGTTGCCGGTCGAGCCGTTGGAGGAGGTCATGGGCCGCGAGCTCGATCGCCTTGTGCCCCCACTCGGCGGCGCGGTAGTGGCACGCGATCAGGCCCATCCGGTGCACCCGGCGGAAGTCGCCGTAGACGAACGCGTACCTGGCCTTCGTCTCGTCGGTCGCTCCCTCGGTGAGCCCGAGGTGCCATGCCGCGTACTCCTCCCAGGAGTGCGAGTCGAGGAAGGCGTTCTCGGCTGCGGCATCGGGTTGCGCGTCGGCCCACGTGCTCTCGATCACGTACTGGTGGCCGTCGATGAGACGCTCCGCTCGCGTCACCGCGGCGTCGTTCAGGGTGTAGGAGGCCATCGGCGCGGGATACCCGGCCCGGGCGCGCGGCATTCCCGGAGCGGATGCGTTCAGTCGATGGGGAGCTCGACGTCGTCGGCCCGCGCCCGCATCGCCGCTGCGTCCTCGGGGCGGAGCGCGCCGCTCGCGACGAGGGCATCGACCGCCGCGCACCAGCGCTCCCGGTACGCCGAACGGCTCGGGTACCGGCCCCGCAGCTCGTCGTCGGAGAAGGGAAGGGCGGCGCCGAACAACGGTGCCCGTCCGGTGCCGAACGCGGCACCGCGGTACGCGGCGGTGGGCGCCTCGAGCTCGGGGAGCCGGATCCCGCCGACCGCGTTGCCGTCCTCGTCGCGGCGGATGGTCGACGGCCGGCCGTCGTCGATCAGGATGCGGGGCTGTGACGGGACCGGGGTGCCCGCGGTGAGCCACTGGTGCATCCCGCGCAGCGCGGCGTCCTGCATCGGGGCGATGCTCAAGCGGTTCACGACGCGCCCGCGCGCGCGTCCGGTCGGTCGTCGCGCGTCCGGGCCACGCCGTGGGGCGCACCCGCGACTTCCCAGATCCGTTGGTGCTCCGTGTCCTCGACGTCGAGCCCGATGAGGTGGGACGTCTCGAACTCGCTGTTCACGACCACGATCGGTGCCTCGAGATCGGTGCGGATCGCGGTCCGCGCGCCCATCGCGACCGCACCCTCCTCGGGGCGGGGCGCGCGTCCCTCCCACACCGACAGCAGGAAGGCGTCGAACACGGGTGCGTCGCGGTGGAACGCATTGAGGTAGGTGACGAGGCGCATCGCCGACTGCGATCCACCCGTCGCCACGAGGCGCCGCACTTCGAGCCCGCCGAGCGGGTCCACGTCCGTCGGTCGCGACGGCCCGACCGCGAGGCCGGCGTGGCGGAAGAGGTCGAAGCTCCCCTGGTCGCCCGGGTGGTGCAGCGATTCGTAGCGGTCGGGGTCGTGCTCCAGCAGGGGCAGCGAACGGCGGGAGCGGAACCGCTCCGTCCCCAACGGCGAGCCGTACAGGCCGATCTCCTGCGCGCTCGACGCCGACCCACGCGTAGCCGTCGTAGACCTCGTCCGACGGGGCGCCGGTCTCGTATCCCGCCGACACGTTCTGCCAGTTCACCACGACGGTCCCGTTGAAGTCCCCGGACCGTTCGGGTCGCACCACGAGGAGTCGCGTGCGGTAGGGCGCGTCGCCGTACGGCTCGACCTCCCAGCGCCCGTCGACGGTCGCCTCGGTTCCCGGTCGCAGCTGGTGGCCGCGGAGGGTGCCCTCGAGGAAGAACTCCTCGACGACGTAGCCGCGCGCCGCGAGGTCGATCCGGGGTGTGCCGCACGGCGGCCGGGTCCCGGCGATCGGACCGACGACGGTCGGGGGCGCGACCGCGCTCGGTCACCAGGGCATGGTCGAGCCGCCGTTGGGGCGCATCACGATGCCGGTGACGAACCTGGCCGCCGGCGACGCGAGGTAGAGCGCCGCGAACGCGATGTCGTCGGGCTCGCCGGGGATGCCCAGGGGCGACAGCTTGGAGCGCATCTCGATGTACGCGCGTTGCTTCTCGGCGTCGAGCGTGCCGTCGGGCCGCATCGAGTGCCGTTCGTTCATCGGGGTGTCGATCCACCCCGGTGCGATCGCGTTCACCCGGATCTGATGCGGTGCCAGCTCCACGGCCAGAGTGCGGGAGAGCTGCGCCACCGCTGCCTTCGCCGTCGAGTAGCAGACGAGGGTCGGGGTCGCCATGTCGATGGCGCCGGACGCCAGGTTGATGATGCAGCCCGACCGCTGCTCGACCATCACCCGGCCCGCGGCCTGACAACCGAAGAAGACGCCCTTGAAGTTCACCGCCAGCACCCGATCGAGATCCTCTTCCGGGGTGTCGAGCACGAGCCCGTCGACGATGATCGCCGCGTTGTTCACCATGATGTCGAGGCGTCCGTGCTCGGCGACCGTCGCGGCCACGACCTCGTCGACGTCGGTGCGCCGGGTGACGTCGAGGGCCGCCGCGCTCGCGACACCTCCGGCCCCGGTGATGAGGGCGGCGGTCTCGGTCGCGGTGGACTCGACGATGTCGGCGCACACGACCGTCGCGCCCGCCTCCGCCATCCGGCTCGAGATGGCGCGCCCGAGGCCGCGGCCCGCCCCGGTGACGAGGGCGACGCGCCCGGAGAGGTCGAAGGCTTCGGCGATGGTGGTCATGGCGGTCGAGCGTACGCCGATCGGGCGAGCGCTCACCCCAGGACGGCAGCGATCGGCCCGCCGAACGCGTGGGCCAGGATCTCGTGACCGTGGTCGCCGGGGTGGACGCCGTCGGGGAGGTCGTCGGCGCCGATGAGCCCCCGCCCGCTCACGAGGGTCAGCGCGTCGTCCCCGCCGGCGATCCGCGCCTCGGCGACCTCCTCCATGACGGAGCGCAGGTCGTCGAGGGTCGCCCCGAGCCGGTTGGGCGTCTCCTCGGCGTCCGGCCGCAGGATCGGACTGGTCACGACGATCGGCGTGTCGGGATGGCCCTGGCGGACGACCTCGAGGAACGTGCGCGTCTGCTCCCGGAAGCCGGCCACCGAGAACGGGATCCGGCTCCAGCAGTTGGTGCCGTGCGACACCGAGACGACGTCGGCCCGGAGGCCGGCGACGTGCTCGGCCGAGACCGTCTCGCCGCGCGCGGAGCCCGCGTAGCCGAGGTTCACGACGTCGAGGGCGTAGCGGCGGCCCGCGATCGCCGGCCAGGCGCCGACCGGACCGGTGGCGATCCACCCTTCGGCGATCGAGTCGCCGTATGCGACCCAGCGCGGCTGCGCGGGCGCCGGCTCCAGCGAGCCGCCGAAGGCGCGGATGGCGCGCACGATCGGTCGCATCCCCTCGGGGAGGTACACGAGCAACGGTGCGTCCGGCGACCGACCGCCGGCGACGTCGAGGGTGAAGCGCACGGTCCCAGGTCCGAGTCGGGCCCGATGCTCGGCGACGATCTCGTCGCGCTGGACGAGGGTGAACGCCGTCCCCGCGCCTTCACCGCGGTAGCCGAAGTCGTCGGTTCGTGTCTCGTAGTCGAGCTCGAGGACCTCGGCATCACCGACCAGCTCCAGGCGTACGCCGACCGGGAGTCGCGCCGACGCCACGGTGTCGCCCGGCAGCCGGTCGAGGTCGGTGGGATCCGCGCGGGTACGGGAGCTCGTCGGAGCCGGGCCAGCCGCAACCGTGGACGAAAGGATCGACGGGAGCTCCCGCGCTCACAGATCGGCCATCGGGTACGGGAACTTCGCCCCGACACCACCGTCGACCACCAGGGTCTGCCCGGTGACGTAGGCCGCGAGGTCGGACGCCAGGAAGAGCAGTGCGGCGGCGATGTCGGCCGGTTGCGCGACCCGCCGCAACGGAGTGTTGGCGATGTTGCGGGCCTCACCCTCGTCGCCGAGGAACGCAGACACGCGCGGCGTCCACACGACACCGGGTGCGACCGCGTTCACCCGGATCCCCTGGGGACCGAGCTCGACCGCGCCGCTGCGCACCAGCGACATCAGCCCGGCTTTGGCCGCGCCGTACGCGGAGTGCCGGGGTGCGGACGTGATGCCCGACACCGACGCGACGAAGACCATGGCACCGCCGTGCGCCTGCATCGCGCGCCCGCCGTACTGCATGGCGAGGAACGCGTGGCGCAGCACGATGTCGAAGTGCCAGTTCCAGTCCTCGTCCGACATCTCCGTGAGGTCGGCGTAGCGCGACATGCCGATGATGTCGACGACGCCGTCGATGCCGCCGAGCGCGCGCCCGGCCTCGTCGAACATGCGCTCCATGTCGGTGCGGTCGAAGGCGTTCCCCGACAGCGGCATGGCGTCGACCTCGCCGGAGATGTCGGCCGCGAGGTCCGGGTCCTGGTCGACGCAGGCGAGCCGTGCTCCGACCGACGCCAGCGCGTGCGACGCCTGCCGGCCGATGCCCTGCCCGGCTCCGAGCACCACGAAGCGGCGGCCGTCGAGTCGCAGGAGGCCGGGATAGTCGGGGACCGGCGTGTCGTCCGTACGCGTCACGACGCGCTCCTTCGGGTCGGGAACCAGCGGCGACGCTATCTCCCGGGCGGGTGCGGTTGACATAAGGACCCCTCCTTCATACGCTCCGCGGTCGCCGGCAACCGAGGGGGACGGAGTCCAGATGCGAGCAGTACGAGTGGTGCGACACGCGGCCCCGCTGGAGGCGCTCGAGCTCGGGGACATCCCGGTGCCGGAGCCCGGCCCGGGCGAGGTGTTGATCGCGGTCTCGGCCGCCTCGCTCAATTTCGGTGACATCGCGCGGTGCCGGGGCACGGTCGCCAGCGTGATGGGTCAGGTGCCCTTCACCATCGGCATGGACGCGTGCGGGGTCGTCGAGCAGGCGGGTGCCGGCGCCGAGGAGTGGATCGGCAAGCGGGTGGTGGCGACGACGAACCAGTCGTTCGGCGGTGTCGCCGACTTCGCGCTGGCGACGGTGACGGGCGTGTTCGAGGCCCCCACCGAGCTCGACGACATCGAGGCGGCGGCGTTCCTCCTGCCGTTCCACACCGGGTACCTCGCGGTCAACCGGCGGGCGAAGCTGCAGGCGGGCGAGACGCTGCTCGTCGTGGGCGGCGCCAGCGCCGTCGGCACCGCGATGATCCAGCTGGGCACCGCCGCCGGCGCCGACGTGATCGCGATCGCGGGTGGCGCCGAGAAGGGAGAGGTCTGCAGGAGCCTCGGTGCCGAGCCGGTCGACTACCAGACCGAGGACCTCTTCGACCGGGTCATGGCCCTCACCGACAGCCGAGGCGCCGACGTCTGCGTCGACATGGTCGGGGGAGAGGGCACCGAGACGATCTGGACGTGCATGGCGCGCGAAGGCCGCTACGTGCCGGTCGGGTTCAACGACGACCCCGAGTCGGGCCTCACCGGACGCCCGTTGCGCAAGGTGTCGATGGCCAACCTCACGATCATGGGCGTGATCATGGGCTACAACGAGATGCCGCTCGAGATGCGTCGCTTCGGCCTCAACACGTTCCCGCCGTCGGTCGGCCGGGAGGTGCACGCAGCACTCCGTGCACTGGTGACCGCGGGCAAGGTCCGCCCCTACATCGGACGGGTGATCACGATGGACGAGGTCGCGCAGGCGCTCGACGACCACGACCATCGCCGCACGAGTGGTCGCACGGTGGTGCGCGTGCAGCAGGGATGACCGATCTGCGGCCCGAAGCGCTGTTGGCCGACGCGCGCGCCGCGACCGGTCTCGACGACTTCGGCCCCGACGGCTACCGCGAGGGCCTCGACGCGCTCTGCGAGTCGCTCAATGGCGACGCGCGTCTCAACGACCTCGGTGACGCCGCCATCCCCGGCATGCTGACCGGCTCCCTGGCGAACCGGTTGCGGGTCGTCGACTGGACCCACCGGCACCCCGAGGTCGCCGACGAGCGCATCGACGAACCGATCGTGGTGATCGGGATGTTCCGTGCCGGCACGACGCTCCTCAGTCGGCTGTTCGACCAGGACCCGCGGAACCGCGCGCTCCTGATGTGGGAAGCGGGCGACAGCGTGCCGCCACCGTCGCCCGGGAACCACCGGTCGGGGCCGCGCGTCGACGCCGTCCACGCCGGCAACGCGATGCTGGCGCAGATCAACCCGATGATCGAAGTCGTCCACCACGAGCAGGCCGACGAAGCGACCGAATGCATCACCGTGATGGGGCAGGACTTCAAGAGCCTCACCTACGAGGCGATCGCCAACCTCCCCGGCTACGACCGGTGGCTCATGGAGGTCGACCAGCGCTCCGCCTACGAGTACCACCGTTCGGTCCTGCAGGTGCTCCAGAGCGGGGGAGTGCGCGGGCGGTGGACGTTGAAGAGCCCGCATCACGCGATCGCGCTCGAGCACCTCACTGCCGTGTATCCCGACGCGCACCTCGTGCTGCTCCATCGTGATCCGGTCGTGCTCACCGCGTCGGTGTGCAGTCTCATCAGCACGTTGTCCTCGACCTTCAGCGACGCCGACCACCGGCGCTACATCGCCGAGCACTGGCCGGCGATGCTCGACGAGTCGGTCCGCCGCATCGACGCCTTCCGTCATGCGCACCCGGAACGAACGATCGTGGACGTGCGGTACGCCGACCTCGTCACCGACCCCGTGGGCACGGTGGCGTCGATCTACGCGGCGTGTGGTGACGAGCTCGACGGTGCGGGTGCGGCGGCGATCACCGCGTACGTCGATGCCCACCCCAAAGGGCAGTTCGGCGCGCACAAGTACGACGTCGCCGAGTTCGGGCTGGACGCGGGCGAGCTCGCCGAGCGCTTCGCCGGCTACATCGAGCGCTACGACGTCCCGCGGGAGGCCGCGATCGGCGACGGCTGAGGCGCCGTTCCGCCCCCCGTGGCGCCGCGCACCACGCGGCCGGGGCGTTCGCCGGTGACCTCGTCGTCCTCGAGGGTCACGACCCCGCGCTTGACCGTTGCGACGTACCCGTCGGCGCGCTGCACCAGCCTGCGGGCGCCCCCGGGGAGGTCGTGGACGACTTCGGGGCGGCGGACCTCGAGCCGGTCGAAGTCGATGACGTTGAGGTCGGCGAGCATGCCGGGCGCGATGACGCCGCGGTCGTGCATCCCGTAGATCCGCGCGGTCTCGGACGTCTGGCGCCGGACCACGAATTCGAGGGGGAGCTGTTCGCCGCGTGTGCGGTCGCGCGCCCAGTGGGTGAGCATGGTCGTCGGCATGCTGGCATCGCAGATCGTGGCGACGTGCGCGCCACCATCGGCGAGCCCGAGGACGGTCGCCGGGTGCAGGAGCATCTCCCGCAGCGCGTCACCGTTGCCGTTGGCGTAGTTGCTGACGTGCAACATGAACAACGAGCTCGGATCGGCGATCGTCGCATCGATGACGTACTCGGTGGGGGTGGTACCGGCGCGCTCGGCCAGTCCCGCGATCGAGAGCTCGTAGGTCGGCTCGTAGTCGACCGGATCGGTGAACGCGAACATGCGGTCCCAGCGGAACGCACCCATCGGGTCGGACGCGGGCGTCTCGGCCACGATCGCGGCTCGTACCGAGGGATCGCGCAGGCGTGCCACCTTCTCGTCGCGGGTGAGACCGGCCAGTGCCCCGAACGACGGGCACCGGTCGAGCGGGTGGTAGGTGGTGTCGAGGCCGAACAACGCACCGCCCGGGCGCCCCGAGATCTGCACGAACACGGGCGCACCGTCGGCCTGCGCGCGAGCGGCGGTGTCCAACACTGCGCGCCAGTCGTCGGGTCGCGCGTTGTTCTGGGTGACCAGCATGCACACCGGGCGCTGGATCCGCTGCGCCAGGCGCTGCATCCAGTCGAGCTCGCCGGGCAACGTGTCGAGCTGCTCGCCGAGCACGCCCGACGGCACCACCTCGAACAGCCCCGCGCCGAGGTCGCCGAGCGCGTCGCCCGAACGCGAACAGCTCGTCCTCACCGGCGTAAGTGCCGGCGATGGGGGTGCGGTCGGGTCCGGTGTAGTGGAGGATGGTGCGCGAGGTCGAGAACCCGAGCGCGCCGGCGCGGATCGCGTCGCGCACGATCGTGGCCATGGCCGCGATGTCGTCGGCGGTCGCCGGTTCGTTGGCCGCGCCGCGCTCGCCCATCACGTAGCCGCGCACCGCGGCGTGCGGAACCTGCGTCCCGACGTCCATCGCGCGGGGGATGCGATCGAGCGCGTCGAGGAACTCGGGGAAGGTCTCCCACGACCAGTCGATGCCACTGCGCAACACCGACGACGGGATGTCCTCGACGCTCTCCATCATCTCGATGAGCCAGTCGCGGCGCTCGGGCGCGCACGGCGCGAAGCCGACCGAGCAGTTGCCCATCACCACGGTGGTGACGCCGTGCCAGCACGACGGCGAGAGGTCACCGTCCCAGAACGCCTGGCCGTCGTAGTGGGTGTGGATGTCCACGACGCCGGGGGTGACGAGGCGGCCGTCGGCGTCGATGACGCGGCGGGCCGGTACCTCGACCTGCCCGACCTCGGTGATGACGCCGTCGGAGACTGCGATGTCGCCGTCGGTGGCGGGCGTCCCGGTGCCGTCGACGATGTGGGCGTTCGTGATCAGCAGGTCATGCATGTGACGACGATACGCCGTCAGCGGGAGAGGACCACGGGCTGGTGGCGGATGCCGGTGTGCCGGTTGCTGCGAGTCCATTCGATCGGACCGGCGGCCTCGATCGTGCGGAACCGCCGGAGCAGCTCGTCGTACATGACGTGCATCTCGAGCCGGGCGAGGCTGGCGCCCAGGCAGAAGTGCAGGCCGTGGCCGAAGCCGAGGTGGAGGTTGGGATCGCGGGCGATGTCGAAGGTCATCGAGCGCTCGAACGCGCCCTCGTCGCGATTGGCGGAGCCCTCCCACACGACGACCTTGTCGCCCGGCGCAATCTTGTGGCCGGCGAGCTCGGTGGTCACCGTGGCAGTGCGCCGTTTCGACGGCGACGGTGTGGTCCACCGGAGGACCTCCTCGATCGCGCCGGGCATCCGCGTGGGGTCGTCGCGCAGGGCGCGCAGCTGATCGGGGTGGTCGATCAGCGCGCCGAGGCCGCCGGCGATGGCGTTGCGAGTGGTCTCGCTCCCGGCTGAGAAGAGCAGGCTGAAGAACATGTAGAGCTCGTCATCGGTGAGGCCGGACGGTTCCACGTCGTCGAGCCGTGCGTGCACCACCACCGACAACATGTCGTTGCCCGGCGTGGCTCGCTTCTCGGCGATGAGTGCACGGCCGTACGCGAGCATGTCGAACGTCGACGGCTCGCGTTCGGTCCCGTTGCCGGTGCGGAAGTCGAACCCCGGTTCGATGGCGGCGAACAGATCGTGGCGATCCGACTCGGGCACGCCGAGCAGGATGCAGATCATCTGCATCGGGAGCTCGGCGGCGACGTCGACGAGGAAGTCGATGGGCACGCCGTCGGCCACCGCGTCGAGGAGTGCGCCGGCCCGCCGACGGAGCTCGTCTTCCAGTTCCCGCACCGTCATCGGCGTGAGTCCTTTGCTCACGAGCCGCCGGATCCGCGCGTGACGGGGGTCGTCCATCATGTTGAGGACGACACCCGAGACCGGCAGGTCCTGGATGAGCGTGCCCCCGTACGGGCGGTCGCCGCCCGTCTCCGACGAGTAGTCGAGCGGCGTGCTCAACACGTGCAGCGCCTCGGTGTAGGTGGCGACCGACCAGAACCCCTCGGCGTCGGGCGTGTCCGCGGTCGGTGCGTGCCACCACACCGGCGCCTCGGCTCGATGGCGCTCGAAGAGCCGGTGGGGGAAGCCATCGGCGAAGTTGTCGAGATCGGTGAGATCGACGCCCTCCATGGCCATCGGGCGAGCCTACGGAGTCGGCGCGGTCAAGAAACTGAAAACGGCGTTCGCATACTGTGGTGGGGATGAGTGGCGACGGCGCGAGCCCGGTCGGTACGCGGACCCGGAAGGTCTCGACCGTCCGCATGGAGAAGTACCGCGCCGAGCGCGAGGAGATCATGCGTGCCGCCTACGACTTGATCCAGCGGAACGGGTCGAGGGAGACCTCGGTCCACGACGTGTTGCGCGAGACGGGGTACTCGACCCGCGCGTTCTACCGGCACTTCCGGTCGAAGGACGAGCTGGTGATCGAGATGTACCGCGTCGACAGCGACCGGGTGGTCGCGGCGGTCGCGGCCGCGGTCGCGTCGGCGCCGACGCCGCTCGCCGCGCTCGAAGCGTGGATCGACCAGACCCTCGCGGTCGTCTACGACGCGCGTCGCCTCCGCCACGCCGTGGTGTTGTCGTCGACCGAGGTCGCGAGTGCGGAGGGCCACGCCGCGGTGGAGCTGGCCGGGCTCGACGCCCAGCGGGCACCCCTCGTCGAGCTCCTGCGCGAGGGGAAGGACCAGGGCGTGTTCCCGTTCGCGGATCCTGAACTCGATGCGTTCGCGATCCAGGCGGTCGTCGGCGCCCATATGCGCACCCGGCTGCTGCACGCCGAAGGGCTCACGCGCGCGGAAGCCCGCGAGCACACGCTGGCGCTCTTCCGGCGCGCGCTCGGGGCCTGACGCTCAGTCCGCCGAGCGCACCTCGACGTCGTCGCCGACGACGCGGCTCTCGTAGGCGGGGAGCGCGACCACCGACGGCCCCTGGAGCAGAGCGCCGTCGGGGAGGTGGAAGCGACTCCCGTGCCACGGGCACACGAGGACGTCGCCCTCGATCGTGCCCTCTTCCATCGGCGCGCCCCGGTGCGGGCAGTGGGCGTCGAGCGCGACCAGTCGGCCGCCGTGACGGAACACGATCACCGGGGCGTCCCCGGCGAGCACGCAGCGCGGGAGTTCGTCGACCTCCGCGGCGGCGGCGACGCGCGTCCAGTCGTTCGGCGGCGCGCGGAGGGCGGTGCGGTCGACGCCGACGCCCAGGGTCTGGAGGAGATGACCGCCGAGGAAGCCCCCGACCGTCGCCGCGGTGGCGCCGACGAGTCCGAGCGCCACGCCGCGCCAGTGCCGGCCGCGGCGACGCTCCACCCACGACGCGGCGTAGCACGCCAGCGCGGCAGTGTTCGCGGCGGCGTGGACCAGACCGACCCTGCGCTCGGGTCCCGAAGTGTCGGACCAGTCGGAGGCGCCGCTCGCCGCGGTGGGGATCGCGGTGAGCACGCCCCAGGCGACGAGGCGGGTCGCGGCGCCCCGCGAGCGGCGACCGCCGAGCAGGTCGAGCGTGAAGGCCGAGGTCCAGAAGCCGATGGGCAGGTCGGTGAGCAGGGGGTGCAACGGGTGGCCGAGCCAGGTGCCCGACAACCCGTCCTTCACCGGCCCGCTTCCCGAGCGCGTCACGCAACTTCGAGGTGAGCAGCTCCGCGGGGCGGTCGAGCCCGGCCTGCCGGGCGATCGCGTCGGCCACTCCGTGCAGGGTGCTCCCGGACGTCGCCAACGCGGTGCTCATACCGGTCTGCGGTACCCGTGCCTGGTGCTCGGCAACCCTGTCCTCCTTCGTTTCGTTCGCGCACCGCAGGGTACGTCCACCTCGATCGACGCGCCCGCGCGCCATCCATCCGCGCACCACCCCACCTGGAGGTCCCATGAGCGAGAACGGCAGGCAGAACGGCCGCGGTGCCCCCCGGGGCGCGGGCGGCGAGACCCACCAGGTTGCCGGCGACGGCCGACCGCCGCTCACGACGAGGCAGGGGGTGCCGGTCGGCGACGACCAGAACACGCTGCGCGTCGGCGAGCGCGGACCGTCGCTGCTCGAGGACTTCCACTTCCGCGAGAAGATCTTCCACTTCGACCACGAACGCATCCCGGAGCGGGTGGTGCATGCCCGCGGCTACGGTGCGCACGGGTACTTCGAGAACTACGAGTCGCTGGCCGACCTCACCCGGGCCGATCTCTTCCAGCGTGCCGGCGAGCAGACGCCCGCGTTCGTGCGCTTCTCGACGGTGGCCGGGAACAAGGGTTCACCCGACCTCGCGCGGGACGTCCGGGGATTCGCGGTGAAGCTCTACACGCAACAGGGCAACTGGGACCTCGTGGGGAACAACATCCCCGTCTTCTTCATCCAGGATGCGATCAAGTTTCCCGACCTCATCCACGCCGCGAAGCAGGAACCGGATCGCGGGTTCCCGCAGGCGCAGACCGCGCACGACAACTTCTGGGACTTCGTGTCACTCATGCCCGAGTCCACGCACATGCTCATGTGGGCGATGTCCGATCGGGCCATCCCGCGGTCGTTTCGCTTCATGGAGGGCTTCGGGGTGCACACCTTCCGGCTCGTCAACTCCGCCGGGAACTCACAGTTCGTCAAGTTCCACTGGAAGCCCAAGCAGGGCCTGCAGTCGGTGGCGTGGAACGAGGCCGTGAAGATCAACGGTGCCGACCCCGACTTCCACCGACGGGACCTGTGGGACGCGATCACCTCCGGCAGCTTCCCCGAGTGGGAGCTCGGAGTGCAGGTCTTCGACGACGACTTCGCCGACCAGTTCCCGTTCGACATCCTCGATGCCACCAAGATCATCCCCGAGGAGGACGTGCCGATTCGCACGATCGGGCGACTCGTGCTCGACCGGGTCGTCGACAATTTCTTCGCCGAGACGGAGCAGGTCGCGTTCTGCACCCAGAACATCGTCGACGGCATCGACTTCACCAATGATCCGCTGCTGCAGGGGCGCAACTTCTCGTATCTCGACACGCAGCTCAAGCGGTTGGGGAGTCCCAACTTCACCGACCTGCCCGTCAACGCTCCGAAGTGCCCCTTCGCGACCCTGCAACAGGACGGTCACATGACGACCGTCAACCCGGCGGGCCGCGTCAACTACGAGCCCAACTCGTGGCCCGCCGACATCGGAGGCCCACGCGAAGATCCCGACGCGGGCTTCACGTCGTTCCCCGCCGAGGAGCGGGGCGCCAAGCGCCGGGTGCGGGCGGAGCGGTTCGCCGACCACTACAGCCAGGCGTGTCAGTTCTACGTGAGCCAGACGCCGGTGGAGCAGCAGCACATCGCCGATGCGTTCACCTTCGAGTTGAGCAAGGTCGAGCGGCTCGACATCCGTGAGCGCATGGTGGCGAACCTGCGCAACGTCGACGACGACCTCGCCGGGAAGATCGCCGACCAGCTGGGCCTGGTGACACTGCCCGACCGCAGCGAGCCGGCGGCGCCCCCGATCACCGACCTGTCACCGTCGCCGGCCTTGAGCATCGTGCTGAACGGGCCCGACAGCTTCGCCGGCCGGAAGCTCGGCGTGCTGGTGAGCGACGGCGTGGACGCCGCGGTCATCGAACAGCTCCAGTCGGAGGTCGAGGCCGACGACGGTTTGATCGAGTTCATCGCCCCGAAGGTCGGTGGGTTCACGGCCAGTGACGGAACGATGATCGAGGCCGATCAGCAGGTGGGTGGCGGCCCGTCGGTGTTGTACGACGCAGTCGCGGTCGTGGTGTCGGACGCCGGTGTCGCCGCGCTCGCCGACCACCCGGCCGCTCGGGACTTCGTGGCCGACGCGTACGCGCATTCCAAGTTCATCGGTCACGTCGCGGCCGCCGGGCCGTTGCTCGACGCGGCCGGTGTCTCGGCCCGGATCGACGAGGGCTTCGTCGCCCTCGACGAGGACGGCGCCGGGCAGTTCCTCGAGCGTTGCCACGACATCAGGTTCTGGGAACGCGAGCTGCTCGTGCCGACGCCCCGCTGAGCCGGGATCCCCGCCTCGTCCTGATGGGCGTGGCGGGCGCGGGCAAGACGACGGTCGGTCACGTGGTCGCGAGCCGCCTCCACGTGCCGTTCCTCGACGCGGACGACTACCACGACCCGGCAGCGATCGCGCTCATGCGTGCGGGAAAGTCTCTGGACGACGCGTCGCGCGCGCGCCCTGGTTGCAGCGCGTGGTCGAGGCGACCGAGCGTCTGGACGGGCGCGGGTTCGTGCTCGCATGCTCGGCACTCAAGCGTTCGTACCGGGCGTTCCTGCGAGCGCGCATCACGGCCGCGCAGTTCGTGCACCTCGCGGTCGACGAGGATTCGTTGCGGCGCCGGTTGCGGGCACGGTCGGCACACTTCGCGAGCTCCGACCTGCTGCCGTCGCAACTCGAGACGTTGGAGCTCGATGACGACGTCGTGACCGTGTCCGGGCTCGGCACGCCGAGCGAAGTGGCGTCGCCGCGTGCTCGCGGCAATCGCTCCCGGTCCCGCCCGGTGAGCGAGCCGCGAAGCCCGTCAGCCGCGAAGCAAGTCGCACGGCTCGAACGTCGGCGCGCCACGCTCGCGGCGCGTCCGGCGATGTCGCCGCCGGGACCCGCGCCGGATCGCCTCCGGATCGCCACCTGGAACCTGAACTCCCTGCGGGCCCGCCTTCCTGCGGTAGAGCGCTTCATCGAACGGAGCGAACCCGATGCGCTGTGCCTGCAGGAGACCAAGGCGGCACGCGTGTCGGTGGAGGCGATGGCGGTCTTCGAGCGCCTCGGGTACCGGACCGTGCACATCGGCGCGGGTGCGTACAACGGCGTGGGGATCCTGGCCCGGCACGCCTGCCGCGACGAACGGTCGTCAGGCGGGTTCGACGACCCGGCGCTCGATCGCGAGCCCCGCGTCGCGTCGTGTGTCGTGGAGCTCCCCGCGCCGCTGCGTGTGGTGTCGGTGTACGTCCCGCACGGTCGGGCCGTGGACCATTGGCACTACGAGTACAAGCTCGCCTTCGTGGCTGCGCTCACGCACGCCGTTCGGCAATGGCGGAGCGACGGCGAGAGCGTCGTGGTCGCCGGCGACCTCAACATCGCGGCGACCGACAGCGACGTGTTCCACCCGGACGCGTTCGTCGGCTCCACGCATGTCACCCCGGCCGAACGGGCAGCGCTCGACGAGCTCCTGGCCGCGGGGCTGGTCGACGTCGACGTCGCCCGCTGGGGTCCGCGTGCCCGCCGGTTCACCTGGTGGAACCACGGCATCGGGTACTCGCGCAACCTGGGGATGCGACTGGACGTGATCGCAGTGAACGATGCCCTGGCCCGGCGACTCGACACCACGTGGATCGACCACGTCGAACGAGGTGCCGACGCGACCGTCGGACCACGCGGCGCTCGTCGCCGACTTCTTCCCGCCGGAAGGTTGAGGAGCGGAACCGTCGGGGTCCCGAGCCCTCCTACGGACGGCCGCCGGGTGTCGGTCCGTTCGGTTCCTCGCCGCGGTCCGCATCGGGGTGGAACCGGGACCGATCTCCGGGTCGCGCTCCTCCGCGTCGGTGCCGGCGCCGCCGGGCTCGCGACCGTCCTCGTCGTCCGGCCTGCGTTCGGCCTCAATGGTCATCGTGAGCGCCTCTCGGTCCGCGCCGCGGTCGAGCCCACGTTCGCGGACATGCCCGGCGAGATGACGCCGCACACGCCGCGGGTTTCACCCGGTGCCGGAGCGGGGAACGTCACAACGCGAGCCCGTGCCCCGACGGGCGAGTCACCCGAGAGGAGTCAGGCGTGCCTGATGGATTCGAGATGCTCCAGGACGACCACCGGAAGGTGGAGCGGCTCTTCGAGACGTACTTGCACGACAACGAGGACTCCGTGGCCCGAGAGATCTGCGAGCAGCTGACGCTGCACGCGCAGGTCGAGGAGGCCGCTCTCTACCCCGCGCTCCGGCGCAACGTCGACGGAGGCGACGACCTCGCCGACATCGTCGAGCAGGAGCACGCGGCGGTGAAGACGCTCATCGCACGCATCTACGACGCGCCCCCCGAAGGGCTCCTCGATCTGGTTGCCGAGCTCCGGCGCGAGGTCGACCATCACGTCGAGCAGGAGGAGTCGACGCTGTTCCCGGAGATGCGTGAGGCCGGCGTGGACGCGGGTCTGCTCGGAGCGGAGATCGAGGGCACCCGGCAGCGTCGCGAGCCCGGCGTCCGGCTGATCTCCTTCAGCTGACGGCACGCCGAGCCTCCGGTTCACACGTCGACGCGGAGGACCGCCGCTTGCGAGTCGCCAGGAGCGCACGCGTGCGGCGTTCGTCGACCGTGAGCCGGGCCTTGCGGGGAGGCGTGTCGCTCCATGCGTCAGCGAGCTCGCCGGTGCCGAAGCTCGTGATCACCTTCGGATGGATGTAGGACGCGCGGGCGACGGTGGGCGTGTTGCCGAGGTCCGCGGCCACGGCCGTGACGACCTCCCGCACCACCGCCTGTTGCTCCCGCTCGGTGTCCGGGGGATCGAGCCGCCCCAGCGTTCCCGCAGCCGACACCGTGGCCACCCACGTGCGGAAGTCCTTGGCGGTGACGTCGGCGTCGCCGGCCTCCCGCAGGTAGTCGTTCACGTCGTGTGAGTGCACCGCCACGGCGTGACCGTCGTCGTCGCGGTACTGGAAGAGCCGCTGTCCGGGGATCTCCTGGCACTGCCGGAGGACGCGTGCGATGCGCCGGTCCTGCGCGCGGACCTCGTGCTGCAACCCGCTCTTGCCGGTGAAGACGAACGCGATCTCGGATCCGTTGACGCGAGCGTGCTTGTTGCGGAACGTCGTGAGCCCGTAGGCGCCGTTGTCGCGTGCGTACTCCTCGTTGCCCACCCGGATCAGGGTCGTCTGCAGGAGCTCGACCACCGTGGCGAGCACCTTCTCGCGCGAGACCCCCGGCAACCCGAGATCCGCGTCGATCCGCCGGCGGATCGCCGGCAGCGCCGCCGCGAAGGCGGGCAGCCGATCGAACTTCACCCGGTCCCGGAACTCGGTCCAGTGCGGGTGGTAGCGGTACTGGAGCCTGCCGCGCGCGTCCCGGCCGACGGCCTGGAGGTGCGAGTCGGGGGTGTCGCTGATGCGCACGTCGGTCCACGCCGGTGGGATGACGATTCCCCGGATGCGCTCGAGGGTCGTCGGGTCCTTCACCTGCGAGCCGTCGGGCCGGTGGTAGCTGAACCCCCGTCCCCGCTTCACGCGCTTGAGATCGAGATCCTCGGGCGACCGGTGCTCGAGGGACGGGACGGCGACGGGGCTCACGGTGGGTGAGCTTGCCCTCCGGCACCGCGGCGTGAAACTTTGCACCTCATGGCTGCCGAACTCGACCTCGCCGATCTGGCGGCGCGCGCCACCGCCGCCGCGCAGCGTTGGGCTCAGGGCTGCGTCCTCTCCGACGTGCAGCCGCTCACCGGCGGGGCGTCGAGCCTCACGTTCACCGCGTTGGTGACCGACGGTCCCACCCCCGGCGAGCGCGTGGTGTTGAAGGTCGCGCCCCCGGCCTGGAACCGGTGCGCAACCGCGACGTCGCGCGGCAGGCACGGCTGATGCGGGCGCTCTCGGGATCACCCGGCGTGCGCGTGCCGACCGTGTACTTCGAGGACGACGGCGCGCCGCCCGAGGTGTCTCCCTTCCACGCCATGAACATCGTGCCGGGTGAATGCCTCGAACCCATCCTCAACCAACCACCGGCCGACGTGCTGCCGATCGTGGCCGACCGCGCCTTCGGCGCCGCGGCCATGCTCGCCGCGCTCCACCGCGTCGACCCCGACGCGGTCGGCCTCGGTGCCGAGAAGCGCACGTCGCTGGAGGACGAGATCAAGCGCTGGACCCGGGCGTTCGAGACCGTCGACGACCGCATGAACGCGCGCTACCTCGAAGCCGAGGGGCTGCTCTTCGCCACCATGCCGGCGGCGCTCCCGGAAGCCGTGTGCCACGGCGACTACCGCCTCGGCAACATGCTGTGTGACGGCGCCACCGTGGCCGCGCTCATCGACTGGGAGATCTGGTCGCTCTCCGACCCCCGCCTCGACCTGGCCTGGTTCCTCTTCTTCACGCCCGAGGCCGAGCACCCGATGGCGAGCAACCCCGGGCCGACGGGCATGCCGAGCGCCGACGAGCTGCTCGACGCGTACGTGGCCGAGTCGGGCGCGGTGCCCGCCGACCTCGAGTGGTTCCACTGCCTGATCCGCTACAAGGAGGCGGCCGCGACCGCGCTGCTCATGAAGCGCCTGATCAAGTCGGGGGGCGACGCCGGCAACGCCTACGAGACGATCCCGGCACTCACGGTGGAGTGCATCGAGCGCCTCCAGAAGCTCTAGGCGGCGACCGGCACCTTCATGATGCGGTTGAGGTTGCCGCCCATGACCTTGGCCTTGTCGTCCTCGGGGAGTCCCTCGAGCTGGTCGACGAAGCCGATCGGGTCGTACATGCCCTCGGGGTGCGGGAAGTCGGACCCGAACAGCACGTTGTCGGCGCCGATGAGCTTCACCAGCCCGATCGGGTCCTCCTCGTGGAAGGGGTGGACGTAGATGCAGCGCTTGAACGCCTCCATCGGGTCCTCGTCGAACGCCTTCGGCACCCGCGCGTAGACCTTTCGGAACTTGTCGACCAGAGGACGCACCCAGGCGCTGCCGTTCTCGACCGGCATGATGCGCAGGTCTGGGAACCGCGTCGCCAAGCCGTGGCCGATGATGGACGTCACGACGTCACTGATCATGCGGTTGTCGGCGTGGAGGAGGTGGTAGAAGCCGGACAGCTTCGTGTTGAACGGCAGGAACTCGCCGTCGTGGCCCTCCCACTCGTTCACGTAGCGCTGGAAGCCGCTGTCGGAGGCGTGCATGCCGACGACGATGTCGGCCTCGACGACCTTCTCCCAGAAGGGGTCGAACTCCGGCAGGGCGAACGAACGGCGACGGCCGTTGAAGTCGGGGACCGGCGCGGGGCGCACCAGGATCGCCTTGGCACCGCGCTCGACGACCCACTCGAGCTCCTCGATCGCCTTGTCGACGATCGGGAGCGTCACCACGGGCGTGGGAAAGATCCGGTTCTCGAAGTTGAACGTCCACTGCTCGTGCATCCACTGGTTCAGCGCGTGCACGACGACGTGCGTGGCGACCGGGTCGTCGGTGAGGCGCTCCTCGAGCAGGCTGGCCAGGGTCGGCCACATCATCGCCCGGTCGATGCCCTGGTCGTCCATCATCATGACGCGGGCCTCGGGCTCGAAGAAGGCCGCGGGCGCCTCGATGTACTTGGGCGGCGGAGCGAGCTGCAGCTCCTTGTCGGCCGCGGTCATCGAGTCGGGGTTCTTGAGCTTGAACTCGAGCTCCTGGGCGCCGGGGGGAGCGACCTTGTTGAACGTCGGGTTGGGGATGTAGTCGCTGATCTTGTTCTTGATCGCGATCTTGGTGCGCCCGTTCACCTCGACGTACTTGATGAGCTGTGAGTACTCGTCGGGCAGGTACTTCGTGAACGCGTCGGTCGACTCGTACATGTGGTTGTCGGCATCGAACACCAGGTAGTCGAGCTTGCGAGTCATCGTTCGTCCCCCCGATCGGCGAGCGTTGTACCAGGTCCAAAGGTAGCGCGCTCGAGCCCACCTCAGCCCACGCCGTCGACGGCGAACATGCGCACCGTGGCGGCCGTCTCGCGCACCGCCCGGGCCTCCGCGTACACGTCACTCCGGTACCACCGAGTGGCGGCCTCCATCGTCGGGAACTCGAGGACGACGATCCGCGCGGGCTCGTCGCCCTCGAACGCCGTCACGTCACCGCCCCGCACGAGGTAGCGACCGCCCGCCGCCGCGACCGACGGCGCGGCCAGCTCCTTGTACCGCTCGTACTGCCCGGAATCCGTGACGACCGCTTCGAAGACGACGTACGCGCTCATGCGCCTCGACGCTACGGGGGATTGGCGCCTGCGGAATGAGAAGGTTATTTTCAGTTTCATGAGCATCAAGAACCAGGCCGCGGTGGTGGGCGTGGGCGCCACCGAGTACTTCAAGCGGGGACAGTCGTATCCCGAGACCGAGATGTCGATGGCGTGCACCGCGATCCTGCGGGCGCTCGACGACGCCGGACTCACGGTGAACGACCTCGACGGCTTCGCCATCTACTCGTTCGCCTGCGATCCCGCCGAGGTTGCCGCGGTCCTCGGGGTGCCGGAGGTGCGCTTCGCCGCCAGCCTCACCTCGGGCGGCGGCGGTTGCGCAGGGGCGCTCGGGCTCGCGGCCGCGGCGATCCACGGCGGCATGGCCAACGTGTGCGTCAGCCTCATGACGCTGCAGCAGCTCAATCGCCGCCTCGGTGGGTCCGAGGTCGACGGCGTGCTCGCGTACGCCACCATGTCGGAGGGCGGCAGTCCCTACGGCGGCCGGGGCATGCCGCCGAGCGCGGCGTTCAGCGCGAACTCCGGCCTGCTCTCACCCGGCCACAGCTTCTCGGTGCTCACGCAACGCCACATGCACCTGTACGGCACCCAGCGCGAGCACTTCGCCGAGGTCGCGATCTCGCAGCGCGAGAACGCCATCCACCGGCCCGAGACCGCGCTGCAGACGAAGCCGCTCTCGCTCGACGAGTACTTCGCCGCCCGGATGATCTCGGAGCCGCTCTGCCTCTTCGACTACACGCAGGAGACCGACGGGGCGGTGGCGGTGATCACGGTGTCGGCCGACCGGGCCCAGGACCTCAAGCAACCGCCGGTGTACGTCTTGTCGTCGGCGCACGGCGGGACCGGCCGGTGGGGGCCCGCGATCTTCCGCTACTTCCAGGCTCCCGACGAGGAGTTCGCGTCGTCGGGTCACCGGCCGGTGGCGAAGCGGCTCTACGAGATGGGGGGGATCACCCCCGCCGACGTCGACGTCGCGCTGCTCTACGACCACTTCTCGCCGCTCGTGATCATGCAGCTCGAGGACTACGGGTTCTGTCCGATCGGTGAGGGCGGCCCGTTCGTGGCCGAGGGCAACATCCGCTACGGCACCGGCACGATTCCGGTGAACACCCACGGCGGGAACCTCTCGGAGGCGTACATCATCGGCATGACCCACGTGCGTGAAGCGGTGGAGCAGATGCGCGGCACTGCGGTCAACCAGGTCGAGGGCGCCGAGGTCGCCCTGGTGACCGGCGGTCCGGCGGCCTTGCCCGTCAGTGGGACGCTGCTCGCAAGGAGCGCGGCATGAGCGAAGTGGCTGCGAGCTGGGTATCCCGGCTCGCAACGAAGCGGGGCCTGAGCGGCCCGGCGCGCAGCGCCGAGAGCGGGGAATCATGAGCACGAGTGACATGACGTTCACGCAGGGTGTGTTCCCGTCGGTGCTGACGCACAGCTTCGCCGACGATTCGACGCTGCCGTTCTGGGACGCCGCCAAGGAGAACCGGCTCGTTGCCCCGAAGTGCACGAACTGCGGCACGTTCCGGCTGCCGCCACCACCGTTCTGCTTCGTGTGCCAGCACCGCGAGGTCGAGTGGGTGGAGTTGCCGGGCACGGGCACCGTCTACGCGTTCACCGTGGTCCGTCACCCGCTGGCCCGCATGCTCCACGAGGTCGTTCCGTACGCGTCGGGGATCGTCGAGCTCGACGGCACCCAGGGCGCCGGTGCCCGGATGATCGTGAACATCGTCGACTGCGACGTCGACACGCTCGCGATCGGCGACCGGGTCGAGATCGTGTGGGAGCACGTGAGCGACGACATGTCGGTGCCGCGGTTCCGGCCGATCGGGGCGGCGTCGTCGTGACCCGGGCGAGCCGGTCCGACGATCTCGAGGCGATCGACGCCTTGTTGGCGAGCTACTGCCTCCGGATGGACCGGCGCGACGCGCCGGGCTGGGCCGAGCTGTTCACCCCCGAAGGCCGGTTCTTCGCCTTCGGACGCAGCTTCGACGGCCACGAGCGCCTGCGGAGGCTCGCCGAGGAGTCGCCCCTCGGCGTGCACCTGGGCGGGCAACCGGTGATCGAGGTCGCCGGCGACGACGCGACCGTGGAGCAGGCCTTCGTGTTCGTGTACGCCGACGACCACCACCTGCGCATCGGCTTCTACGACGACGAGCTGGTCCGCACCGACGCCGGTTGGCGCTTCCGCACGCGCCGGTGCACGTTCCAGACCGCCGACGGTCCGTCCGACCGTCCCTGACCGTGTACCGGAACCCGACGCCGGCCGAAGGCGTTGTACTCGGGATGCGCCACTTCTGCACCCTCCACGACTGGAACGCCGAGCTGGAGCCCTGTCGGCACTGCGCCGCGGACGCCCGGGAGCGGGAGGACCAGCTCCGGCGGGCGATCGTGGCGTCGGTGACGGGCGATGTCAGCGACATCGACGACCTCTTCACGCCCGCGACGGTCGGCCAGGGCCCGGCGACGACCGCGCGCTACGCGCCGAGCTCGCGGTCGAGATCGAAGAGCGTCGCCACGCGCTGTCGCAGGAGGAGGTCACCTTCGGCCCGGCCGAGAGCCGGGGAGCGATGGTCCGGCTCGAGTGGGAGGCATCGGGGCTGCACACCGGCCCGCTCGTCCTCGAGGGCAACGGCGCGGTGCTCGAACCCACCGGGCTCCGGTTGCGCGTCCGGGCGGTCACCGTGGCGAGGTTCCAGGGTCGGCGCATCGCGTCGTGGCGCAGCAACTGGGAGGACATCGCGCTCGCAACCTGAGCGCAGCGCGGCCGTCTTGACGCGCCGGTGATCCCGCCGGGAGGCTCTCGGGCATGGAGTACGTGAAGCTCGGCCGGACCGGTCTCGACGTGTCGCGCATCTGCCTCGGGTGCATGAGCTATGGCGTCGCGTCGCTCGGGCATCACCCGTGGGCCCTCGACGAGGAGGCCGCCCGCCCGTTCTTCGCGCAGGCGCTCGACGCCGGCATCAACTTCTTCGACACGGCCAACGTCTACTCGGGTGGTTCGAGCGAGGAGTTCCTCGGCCGTGCCGTCGCCGACCTCGGCGTGCACCGCGACGAGCTCGTGATCGCGACCAAGGTGACGGTCCGATGCGCAAGGGGCCGAACCGCGCCGGCCTCTCGCGCAAGGCGATCCTCGCCGAGGTCGACCACAGCCTGCGCCGGCTGGGCACCGACTACATCGACCTGTACCAGATCCACCGGCTCGACCGCCGCACGCCGATGGAGGAGATGCTCGAGGCGCTGCACGACGTGGTCAAGGCGGGCAAGGTCCGTTACCTCGGCGCGTCGTCGATGTGGGCGTGGGAGTTCGGCAAGGCCCAGTACCTCGCCGAGTGTGCACGGCTGGACGACGTTCGTCAGCATGCAGAACCACTACAACCTCCTGAACCGGGAGGAGGAGCGCGAGATGCTGCCGCTGTGCGTCGACCAGGGTGTCGGTGTGATCCCGTGGAGTCCGCTCGCGCGCGGCCGTCTGGCCCGACCGTGGGACGAGTCGACCACGCGATCGGAGCACGATGCTTTCGGCTCGACGCTCTACGCCGAGTCGACCGATCGCCCGATCGTCGAGCGGGTCGCCGAGGTCGCGCGGAGCGGGGAGTGCCGATGGCCCAGGTCGCAACCGCGTGGATGGTGTCGAAACCGGCGGTCACCGCGCCGATCATCGGCGCCACCAAGCCACACCACATCGACGACGCGGTCGCAGCCGTCGACCTCGTGCTCGACGTCGGGGAGATCGCCCGCCTCGAGGAGCCCTACCAGCCGCACGCGGTCGCCGGGTTCTGACCCGGGCGGCGCGCTGCGTCAGAGGAGCTCGGTGGCAGCACCCGCGAACTGGCTGTTGTAGAGCTTCGCGTACGCGCCACCCCGCTCGAGCAGGTCTTCGTGGTTGCCCTGTTCGACGATGGCACCGTTCTCCATGACCAGGATCGTGTCGGCGTCGCGGATGGTGGACAGGCGGTGCGCGATCACGAAGCTGGTGCGATTCGACCGCAGCGCGGCCATCGCCTTCTGGATGAGCACCTCGGTGCGGGTGTCGACCGAGCTGGTCGCTTCGTCGAGGATGAGGATGGTGGGGTCGGCGAGGAACGCGCGGGCGATCGTGAGCAGCTGCTTCTCGCCGGCGGACACGCTGCTGCCCTCGTCGTCGACGACGGTGTCGTAGCCGTCGGGGAGCGAGCGCACGAAGTGGTCGACGTGCGTGGCCTTCGCAGCCTCGACGATCTGCTCCTCGGTGGCGTCGGGGTTGCCGAAGGCGATGTTGTCGCGGATGGTGCCCTCGAACAGCCACGTGTCCTGCAGCACCATGCCCACGTTGGCGCGGAGGTCGTGACGCCGCATCCGGGCGACGTCGTTGCCGTCGAGCGTGATGACGCCGCCGTCGAGCTCGTAGAACCGCATCACCAGGTTGACGAGCGTGGTCTTGCCCGCACCCGTCGGCCCGACGATGGCGACGGTCGCGCCGGGCTCCGCGACCAGCGAGAGGTCCTCGATGAGCGGCCGGGTCGGGTCGTAGGAGAACTGCACGCCGTCGAACTCGATCCGGCCCCGCGGCTCGTCGTCGGTGAGCGGGTGCGCGGGGTCGGGGCTCTGCTCCTCCACGTCGAGGAGGTCGAAGACCCGCTCGAGCGACGCGATGCCGGACTGCAGGACGTTGGCCATCGCCGCGAGCTGGGTGAGGGGTTGGGTGAACTGCCGCGAGTACTGGATGAAGGCCTGGATGTCGCCGATGCTGATCTGCCCGGCCGAGTAGCGCAGTCCGCCGATGACCGCGATGGCGAGGAAGTTGAGGTTGCCCAGGAACATCATCGCCGGCTGGATGATCCCGGAGATGAACTGCGCACCGAAGCTCGAGTTGTAGAGCTCCTCGTTCTCCTCGTCGAACCGCCGCTGCACCTCGTTCTGCTGTCCGAACGCCCGCACCAGGTTGTGGCCGGTGAACGACTCTTCGATCTGGCCGTTCAGCGTGCCGGTGAAGCGCCACTGCGCGATGAAGCGCTTCTTCGAGCGCGCCGTGATCAGCTTCATCGTGAGCACCGACAGCGGCACCGTGACGATCGTGATGATCGCCAGGAGCGGCGAGATCGAGATCATCATGATGACGACGCCGATGATCGTCAGCGTCGAGGTGAGCATCATGCTGAGCGTCTGCTGGAGGCTCTGCGCGACGTTGTCGATGTCGTTGGTGACGCGGCTCAGGAGATCACCGCGCGGCTGGCTGTCGATGTAGCGCGAGCGGCAGGCGGTTGAGCTTGTCCTCGACGTCGCTCCGCAGCTCGCTCATCGAGCGTTGCACGACGCCGGCGAGGATGAAGCTCTGCCCGTAGGAGAGCAGTCCGGCACCCACGTAGATGAGCAGCGCCTGGAGCAGCACCATGTGCAGCTCGCCGAAGTCGATGCCGGCCGGGGTCTGGATGCCCTCCACCACGATGTTGGTGGCGTGACCGAGGATCCGGGGCCCGATCACGGTGAGGGTGACGCTGATCACCGCGAGCACGAGCACGGCGAGCACCCGCGTGCGCTCCGGGCGCATCCGTCGGAGCAGGCGGCGGACGACGTTGCCGAAGTTCTCGGAGCGCTCGACCGGCATCCCCACGCCGAACCGGGTACCTGCGTTCACTGCGGTGCGCTGACCGGCTTCGGGGATCTCGTCCTTCTTCTTGTCCTTGCCGTTCGGCGACGCGCCGCTCCCGTTCACGCCGTTGGTCGCCATCAGGCCACCTCTTCCGCGACGAACTGCGACTCGACGATCTCCTGGTACGTCTCGCACGAGTCGAGCAGCTCGCGGTGCGTGCCGAGCCCGACGATCCGTCCCTCTTCGAGCACGAGGATCTGGTCGGCGCGGACGATGGTGGAGACGCGTTGCGCGACCACGACCGTGACCGCGTCCCGGGTGACCGGGAGCAGCGCGGCGCGCAACCGGGCGTCGGTGGCGAGGTCGAGGGCGGAGAACGAGTCGTCGAACAGGTAGATGGCGGGCTTGTGGGCGAGCGCCCGGGCGATGGCGAGCCGCTGGCGCTGACCGCCGGACACGTTGGTGCCACCCTGGGCGATCCGCGATTCGAGCTGGTCGGGCTTCGCCTCGACGAAGTCGCGCGCCTGCGCGACCTCGAGCGCCTCCCACACCTCGGCGTCGGTCGCGTCCTGGTTGCCGAAGCGCACGTTGCTGGCGATGGTGCCCGAGAAGAGGAACGGCTTCTGGGGCACGAAGCCGATGAGCCGCTCCATCAACCGCTGGTCGAGCTCCCGGACGTCGACGCCGCCGATGAGCACCTCGCCGTTGGTCGCGTCGAACAGCCGCGCGATCAGGTTGAGCAGGGCGGTCTTGCCCGAGCCGGTGCTGCCGATGATGGCGAGCGTCTGGCCGGCGTCGACGCGGAAGTTGAGGTCGTGGAGCACGGGCTGCTCGGCGCCGGGGAAGGAGAACTCGGCGTGGCGCAGCTCCAGCGTCACCGGCCCGGAGAGCTCGGTGACCCCGTCGGTCGGTGCGACGACCGACGACGACGTGCGGAGCACCTCCTGGATGCGCCCGGCGCACACCGAGGCGCGCGGGCCCATCATCAGGACGAACGTGCTCATCATCACGGCCATCAGGATCTGGATGAGGTAGCTGAGGAAGGCGACCAACGCGCCGACCTGCATCTGGCCGGAGTTGATGCGCTCGGCGCCGAAGTACACCGCCGCGACGCTCGAGATGTTGATGGTGAGCAGCACCGCCGGGAACATGACGGCCATCATCCGGCCCGTCTTCAACGACGTCTCGGTGAGATCGCCGTTGGCCGTGCCGAACCGCTGGGCCTCGTCGGGCTCGCGGACGAAGGCGCGCACCACCCGCATACCGGTGATCTGCTCGCGCAGCACCTGGTTCACGCGGTCGATGCGGTCCTGCATCTTGGTGAACTGGGGGTGCATGCGGAGCGCGACCTGGCCCACGCTGAGGAGCAGGATCGGGACGGCGACGAGCAGGATCAGGGAGAGCGGCCCGTCCTCCCGCACCGCGAAGATCACGCCGCCGATGATCATGATCGGCGCGGTGACGAACAGGGTGAGCGTCATCAGGACGAAGACCTGCACCTGGGTCACGTCGTTGGTGATGCGGGTGATCAGCGAGGGAGCGCCGAACTGCCCGACCTCACGGGCGGAGTAGCCCATCACGGTGTGGAACAGATCGCGGCGGACGTCGCGTCCGAAGCCCATCGCCGAGCGGGCGCCGTAGAACGTGGCCGCGATCGCGAAGCAGACCTGGATGAGGGTGACGCCGAGCATGACAGCGCCGACCTTCCAGATGTAGCTCGTGTCACCCTTCAACGCGCCGTTGTCGATGATGTTCGCGTTGAGGCTGGGCAGCGAGAGCGTCGCCACCGACTGGATCGTCTGGAAGATCACCACGAGGATCAGCCACGGCCGGTAGCGGCGCAGGTACTCGCGCATGAGCTTGATCAGCACGACGGCTCCTCTCCCGACGGGAGCCGGATGCCGTCGAGCAGGACGGCGACGATGGCTTCCGACGTGAGCGGCGAATCGGTGCCGAACGCGGGGTGGACGCACGCGAACGTGAGCCCGCGCAGCACCCGGGCCGCCTCGGCCGGCGCGCGAGAGATGGTCCGCCTCGGATTCGAAGATGGCGGTGAGCCCGGGCAGCTCGGCGCTCCCCGGGGCCGCGCTGCTGCCCCGGGTGGTGCCCGAGGCCGCGCTGAACACGTTGAACACGTAGAGCACGCGCTGGCGGAGGATCTCGACCGCCGCGACCAGTCGTTCCTCGAACGGGAGCGTCGCGTCGATCTCCTCGATCGCGGCCTCGGTGGGCGCGGGGTCGAGCGCGGCCGCGATGACGGCGTCGAGGAGCGCGGTCTTGTCGTCGAAGACCCGGAAGATGGTGCCCTCGGCGATGCCTGCGGCCTGCGCGATCTCCCGCGTGGTGACCGCCGCCCCCTGCTCCAGGAAGAGGGGGAGAGCAGCCGCGATGATCGCGTGGCGACGCTCCTCCACCGGCAGTGCCGCCGCCCGGACCCGTCCCTGAATTTGTGTCATCGGCTGCCACTATACATGAGTGAGGACTCACTCAGTCGTGGGTTTCCCGCCGGAGATCCGCCCGGGGCCTCGGACGTGGCAGGGTGCACGGCATGGGCGACGTTCGCTGGATGTTCCACGCCACCGCGATGGGTGCCGACTACGACGCCATGCTGGACCCGCTGGCCCGGCTGTTCGGGGCCCGCGTGATGCACCGCCAGCAGGCCGAACCCCCGGTGGGTCGTGACGGGGGCATGGTCTGGCTCGGCGACAACTCGATCGAGATCGGCGCCCCCTTCGGGCAGGACTCGCCGGTGGCGCCGTTCGTGGAGCGCTTCGGTGGCGGCATGCACTCGGTGGCCGTGCAGGTCGCCGACCTGGCGGCGACGCTGCGACGGATCGAACCGCTGGGCGTGGAGGTCGCCACCCGCATCGGGCCCGAGATCGTCTTCACCCGGCCGGGCGCGACCGCGGGCCTCGTGCTCGAGTGGGCGAGTCACGTGCAACCCGACGATCCCCGCTGGGGTGCGGCGATGCTGCCGTTCGTGGCGCCACCGGTGGTCGCGGTCGACCGCATGGCGTTCGTCGCCGCGCTGGTGCGCGACCCGCGCGAGGATGCCCGTCGGCTCGCCGAGGTCCTCGACACCGCCTGGTTCGACTACGGAGACGACCCCGACCTCGGCCCCGATGTGCCCGCCGCCGCGCTCGATCTCGGAGACTGCATGCTCGCCTTGTATTCGCTTCCACCCGACGAGACGACGAGCCACACGGTCTGGGGCGCGCACCACGAGCGCCCCCGGTGCATCGCGTTGGCGTTGTCGGTCACCGACCAGCGCGTCGCGGAACGTGCCCTGCTGGCGGAGGGTGTCGGCGTCCACCATCGGGCGGGCGACGGTCGGCTCGTGCTCGACCCCGGCGCGCTGCCGTTTCCCGTCGTGCTCACCGAGCAGTTGCTGTCCGGCGATCCCCGCACCCCGCGGACCCAGGAGGACTGATGGCTCGCGACGAACGGCTGTGGGGCCTCGTCGAGCCCTCGACCACCGCGGTGCTCACGATGGAGCTCCAGAACGGTGTCGTCGGCGAAGGCGCGATGCTCGCCGCGCTGGTCGAGGAGCTGGAGCGCGCGGGCACGCTCGACGCCGTGCGGCGGCTCTGCGACGCGGCCCGCGAGGTGGGGGCGCGGGTCGTGCACTGCACCGTCGTGTCGCGTCCCGACGGGGCCGGGTCGACGTCCAACTGCAAGATCTTCTCGCTCGCGGCGCGCCAACGGCGCGAGCAGGGACACGGTTCCACCGATCTCGGGACGCCGGGTGCCGACGTCATCGCCGGGCTCGAGGACCCGCGCGACATCGTGGTGCAGCGGCTGCACGGCATGACCCCGTTCACGTCGACCTCGCTCGACCAGATCCTGCGCAACCTCGGGATCCGCACCGTGATCGCGACCGGGGTGTCGGTGAACCTCGGCGTGACCGGAATGGTCCTGTCGGGCCTCGACCTCGGTTACCAGGTCGTGGTGCCGCGCGACGCGGTGGCGGGCGTGCCCCGCGAGTACGCCGACGCCGTCCTCGACAACACGCTCTCGTTCGTCTCCACCCTCACCACCACCGACCAGATCCTCGAGGCCTGGGCCTGATCTACCCCCGCGAGGTTGAGCGGGCCGCGCTCCGGGTAGCGCCTCCCCATGGAGACCGATGTTCCGCCGCGCACACAGCTGAGCCGCCGCCTCCAACGCTTCGATCGCATCGTCGCCCACTCGGCGGCGGTGGGGATCGTCGCGGTGGTGGTCATGGGTTCGGGTGTCGCTCTCGCCGCGACGGGGTTCCCGGGCTTCTGGGAGTCGTTGTTCTCGGCGGCGGCGTGGTCGGTGACGCTCGTGATGCTCTTCCTCCTCCATCACACGCAGCGACGGGAGCAGGTGGCTACGCAGCTCAAGCTCGACGAGCTGATCCGCGCCATGCCTCAGGCCGACGACCACTTCGTACGGGTTCAGGCTGCCGCCGACGACGAGGTGCGGGAGCTCGAACAGCGGCACATCGACCACCACGAGGCGACGCGTACCGCCTCCTGAGCGGCGGGGCGACCCGCCGGTGCGGTGTACTGGAGCCGTGACCGAAGCGACCCGCCGCCGACCGTTCCTCGGTCTCCTGCGCAGCCTTCGTCGTTCGCGCGGTCTGGTGATCGCTCCCGACCTGCCCCCCGGTGACGTCGCCCGGGTGGTGAAGGCGATCGACGAGGCGTTGGCCGAGCGCGAGACGACCGCACAGCGGGCGGCGGCCGAACGACTGGTCGCCGCCTACGCGGGGCTCGACCTCGACGGCCGGCGTCGGTTCCTCCGCGCCGTCGTCACCGAGTTCGGTGCCGACCCGCTCGTCGTCGACCGTGCCGTCGACCGCTTCCGCGTGGCGCGCTCGGGGCCCGACCGCGTCGCCGCGGAGCGCGAGCTCCGGCGCGCGGTCATCCCCCGGTACGCGGCATGGCTGCACGTGGTCACGGGGCTGCCACACGGTGTCGGTTTCTTGATCGAGCTGCGCGCCGACGTCCGTGCCGTCCGCGGCGACGATCCCGCGCTGGGGTTGCTGCACGACGAGCTCACCGGTCACCTGTCGACCCTGTTCGACGTGGGCCTGCTCGAGCTCCGCCAGATCACGTGGGACTCGCCCGCGTCGGTGCTCGACCGGCTGATGGCGACCGAAGCGGTGCACGCCATCTCCGGCTGGGACGACCTGCGGCACCGGCTCGACGGTGACCAGCGGTGCTACGGCTTCTTCCACCCCGCGTTGGTGAACGAGCCGATCGTCTTCGTCGAGGTCGCGTTGACCCACGGACTCGCCGACCACCTGCCCGAGCTGCTCAACCGCGAAGATGCGGTCGACGGCGCCGACACCGCGATCTTCTACTCGATCACCTCGTGTCAACCGGGCCTCGCCGGCGTGCACCTCGGCAACGAGCTCATCAAGCAGGTCGTCGACGAGTTGCGCCACGACGACGACCACCTCCGCACGTTCGCCACGTTGTCGCCGCTGCCCGGTCTGCGGACCTGGGTCCTCGCGCGAACTCGACGCCGGCGCGCTCACGCCGGCCGAGGCGGAGGCGCTCGGCCCCGACGCGGGCGAGATCCTGCGTTCCCGCGACCGGTCGATCCCCGAACGGGCGCGCCCCGGTTTGCTCTCGCTGTGCGCGCGCTACGTGACCACGGCGCGCGACGGGCGGGCGATCGACCCCGTGGCCAACTTCCATCTGTCGAACGGCGCGTCGCTCGAGCGGATCAACTGGATGGCGAACCCGGCGCCGTACGGGATCGAGGAGTCGTTCGGCATGATGGTGAACTACCGCTACGACCGGGCGAAGATCGCCGCCAACGCCGGCTCCTACCTCGCCGACGGCTCGATCAGCGCGTCGAACCACGTGCGGGGGCTGGTGAAGACCACGAAGCTGTAGCTCCGCTCGCGTTGGCGCCTCGCCGCGCCGAGCGGCCATCCTCTGCCGACGACCGGCACCAGGGGGAACCGAACGGATGACGAGTGACACGGGGGAGGTCGCGATGGTCACCGGGCAGTACGACGCGGTGATCGTCGGCGCCGGGGTCTCCGGGCTCTACGCGCTGCACCACCTGCGGGAGCTCGACTTCACCGCCCACGTGATCGAGGCCGGCGACGGCGTCGGCGGCACCTGGTACTGGAACCGGTACCCGGGCGCGCGGTGCGACGTGCCGAGCATGGAGTACTCCTACGGCTTCTCGCCCGAGCTCGAGCAGGAGTGGGACTGGACCGAGGTGTTCCCGGCCCAGGAGGAGCTCGAGCGGTACTTCAACCACGTCGCCGACCGCTTCGACCTCCGGCGCGACATCCAATTCGGGACGCGCGTCACCGCCGCGACCTACGACGAGACCGCCGCCCGGTGGACGGTCGAGACCGACCGTGGCGACCGCTACTCGGCCCAGTTCCTGGTGATGGCCACGGGGTGCCTGTCGGCCCCGCTGGAGCCACCGATCCCGGGTCGCGACTCGTTCGCCGGTCGCACGCTGTTCACCAATGCCTGGCCCGAGGAGGACGTCGACTTCACCGGGCAGCGCGTCGGACTGATCGGCACCGGATCGTCGGGCGTCCAGGCCACGCCGGTGATCGCCGCCGATGCCGCCCACCTCTACGTGTTCCAGCGCACGCCGTCGTACGCGTGGCCGGCCGGGAACAAGCCGCTCGATCGCGAGCTGCAGGCCAAGGTGAAGCAGCAGTACCGGGAGCTGCGCGCCGAGCAGCGCAACAACTACGGCGGTGTCGTGGGCACCAGTGGTGCGATCGCGGTGCCGCTCCCACGCGACGTGGCGATCCTCGAAGCCACGCCCGAGGAACGCCTCGCCGCGGTCGACGAGCTCGGGTGGGCCGCATGCCGGGCCTGGAGCGACGTGCTGCGTGACCTCGACGCCAACGAGGCCGGCGCCGACCTCTACCGCGAGATGCTGCGTCGCGTCATCGACGATCCCGACACCGCCGACGGACTGTCGCCCCGCGATCTGCCGATCGGATGCAAGCGCCCGATCCTGCACACCGACTACTACGAGACCTTCAACCAGGAGCACGTGACCCTCGTCGACCTGCGGCGGGGTGGCATCGAGGAGATCACCCCCACCGGGATCCGCACCGCGGAGGGCGAGTACGAGCTCGACATGATCGTGTTCGCCACCGGGTTCGACGCGATGACCGGTGCGCTCGACCGCATCGACATCCGCGGCCGCGACGGTCTGCTGCTGCGCGAGGCCTGGGCCGAGGGTGCACGGACCCTGCTCGGGATCCAGACCGTCGGCTTCCCGAACCTCTTCACCATCACGGGGCCCGGGAGCCCGTCGGTGCTCGCCAACATGGTGGTGTGCGCGGAGCAGCACGTCGAGTGGATCGGGGCGTGCCTCGTGTACCTCCGGGAGCACGGCCACCGGTCGATCGAAGCGACCCGCGAGGCGCAGGACGCCTGGGTGGACGAGGTCAACGGGGTCGCCGTGGGCACCATGTACACCGCGCCCACCTGCAACTCCTGGTACCTCGGCGACAACATCCCCGGCAAGGTGCGGGTGTTCCTTCCGTACGTCGGCGGTCTCCCGCGCTACATCGAGCGCTGCGATGCGATCGTCGCGGCCGGATACGAAGGGTTCGAGCTCTCGTGACCGTCCGCGAACCGGTCGTCGACTTCGACCTCTTCGGACCAGTGAACCGCGCCGCGTCGGACGAGGTCTGGCGCCGGGCCCGCGAGCGTTGCCCCGTCGCCTGGACCGAACGCGACGGCGGCTACTGGGTGATCAGCGGGTACGACGAGGTCGCCGCCGCGTTCCGCGACTGGGAGCACTTCTCGTCGGCTCGCACCGACCCCGAGATCAGCTCGATCGTGCTGGGCAACAGCCGCCTCCCCCTGTTGACGCCGGAGGAGATCGATCCTCCCGATTGGTACCCGGTGCGGCGGATCCTCTCCGAGCTGCTCGCCCCCCGGGCCGCGGAACGGCTGCGTCCGCGAGCGCGGCGCTGGACGACCCACTTCGTCGACCAGTTCATCGAGCGGGGCGAGTGCGAGTTCACCCACGATCTCTCGGTGCCGGTGCCCGGTTCGGTCACGCTCGAGTGGCTCGGGTTCCCGGAGTCCGATTGGCGAATGATCTCCGACGCGTTCCACGACGTTGCCGCCCACTCGCATCACACGCCCGAGTACCGGGCCGCGCAGCTCGCGTTCGGCAATGTGATGGTGCGGGTCAAGGAAGAGGTCGCGGCGCGCGAGCACGCACCGCGCGACGACGCGATGAGCGCGATCGTCCACCACGAGATCGACGGCGAACGGATCCCGCGGGAGACGGCCGAGTCGATCGTGTTCATGACCATCGGTGGTGGTGTCGACACGACGACCGCGCTGATCGGCGCAGCCCTGCTGCACCTGTCGCAGGAACCCGACGACAGGCGACGGCTGATCGAGGAGCCCGAGTTGCTCGTGACCGCCACCGAGGAGTTCCTGCGCTTCTATCCGCCGGCGCGTTCGCACGCGCGCACGGTGACCGAGGACTTCGAGTTCGCCGGATGCCCCATGCGCGCCGGTGACCGGGTGCTGCTCGGTGAGATCTCCGCCGGCCGCGACGGGCACGCCTTCCCCGACCCCGACGAGTTCGTGATCGACCGCAACCCGAACCGTCACGTGTCGTTCGGCGTCGGGCTCCACCGGTGCGTGGGTTCGCACCTGGCGCGGATCGAGTTCGCCGAGGTGATCACCGCGGTGCTCGCGCGCCTCCCCGACTTCGAGATCGACCAGACTGCAGTGGTGGAGTACCCCAACTGGTCGGTGATCGGGGGCTGGTCGAACCTGCCGGCGACGTTCACGCCCGGTCCGCGACTCGGAACAGGGGAGTAGCCCGTGCACGATCTCGTGATCCGTGGCGGCACCGTGGTCGACGGCACCGGCGGCGCGCCGCCGCACCGCCGACGTGGCCGTCGCCGATGGTGCCATCGTCGAGGTCGGGACCGTCGACGGGTCCGCCCGCCGCGTGCTCGACGCCGACGGGCTCCTGGTCACGCCCGGATTCGTCGACGTGCACACGCACTTCGACGGGCAGGCGACGTGGGACCCGCACCTCACGCCGTCGTGCTGGCACGGCGTGACCACCGCCGTCCTCGGGAACTGCGGGGTCGGCTTCGCGCCCGTGCGACCCGGACGGGAGCAGTGGCTCATCGAGCTGATGGAGGGGGTCGAGGACATCCCCGGCACCGCGCTCGGCGGAGGGCATCCAGTGGGGCTGGGAGTCGTTCCCGGAGTACCTGGACGCGCTCGAGCGGATGCCGCGCGCGATCGACATCGGCACCCATCTGCCCCACGCCGCGGTGCGCGCGTACGTGATGGAGGAGCGCCTCCACGACCTCGCGACGCCCGACGACCTCGACGCGATGCGCGCCATCCTGCGCCAGTCGCTGCGTGCCGGGGCGCTCGGCTTCTCCACCGGTCGCACCGCCGGTCACACCGACCTCCACGGCGAACCGGTGCCCGGCACCTACGCCGCCGACGCCGAGATCGCGGCGTTGCTCGAGGTGATGGCCGAGGAGCAACGCGGCGTCCTGCAACTGGTGCCCGCGGGTTCGTCGGGCACCACCGGCCTCGACCCCGCCGGCGCCATGGAACCCGAGCTCGACTGGATGGTCCGCTACGGCGAGCGCTACCGGCGCCCGATGACCTTCCTGATCCTGGAGCACGGTCCCGACTTCGACGTGTGGCGCGGCTGGTTCGACCGCGTCCGTGCCGCCAACGCGCGGGGGGCCGACATCCACCCCCAGGTCGCCAGCCGGTGCTTCGGCATGTTGTTCGGCCACCAGTCGCGCCTCCAGCCGTTCCGGCACCGCCCGAGCTTCCTGGCCATCGCCGACCTGCCGTTCGACGAGCGGCTGCAGGCCCTGCGCGACCCCGACGTACGGGCGCGCATCCTCTGCGAGCACGATGTCGAGGGCCCCTACGCCCCCGACCGCATCACCGACGCCACGTTCGAGAACCTCTTCCCGCTCGGACGCGAGCTCGACTACGAGCCGCCGCCCGAGGCGAGCGTCGCGGCGATGGCGCGCCGCGCCGGGATGACGCCCTGGGAGCTCGCGTACGACCTGATGCTCGGGTCCGACGGACGCGACTTCCTGCTCCGGCCGCTGCTCAACTTCGGCGGCGGCTCCTACGACGGGCTCCACGACATGCTGATGGATCCCATGACCGTGCAGGGGCTCGGCGACGGCGGCGCGCACGTGCGCATCGTCTGCGACGCGAGCATGACCACATATCTCCTCTCGCACTGGGTGCGCGACCGGACGCGCGGGCCACGGCTGCCACTCGAGTGGGCCGTGCGGCGGCTCACCCGCGAACCGGCGCGGCTCTACGGGCTCCACGACCGGGGCCTCATCGAACCCGGTCGCCGCGCCGATCTCAACGTGATCGACTTCGACCGGCTCGGCCTCGTGTTCCCCGAGCAGGTGCACGACCTGCCCGCCGACGCGGCGCGGCTGGTGCAGCGCTCCGAGGGATACGTGGAGACGATCGTCGCGGGGGAGACGGTCGTCGACGGTGGTGAGCTCACCGACGCCCGCCCGGGCGCGCTCGTGCGGGGCCCGCAGTCCTGAACGTCGCCGGGTGGGCCGCGCTCGGCCAGCACCGGGACCTCGCCGGCCATGCGGTGTTCACGATCGTGGCCGAGCCACTCGAATCCGAGCGCGAGCCCCCGCTGCTCGTGGTGCACGGGTTCCCGAGCTCGTCGTTCGACTACCGGCACGTGCTGGACGACCTGCGCCGGGACCGCCGGGTGCTGCTGCTCGACCTGCTCGGCTACGGGTTGTCGGACAAGCCGGACCAGCGCTACTCGCTGGCCGAGCAGGCCGACATCGTCGTGGCGTTCACCTCCGCCGTGGGCGTCGGCGAGCTCTCGCTGCTCACGCACGACATGGGTGACACCGTGGGCGGGGAGCTGCTGGCTCGCCAACGCGAAGGCACCTGGCCGGTCGAGGTGACGCGCCGCGTGCTGACCAACGGCAGCATCTACATCGAGATGGCCCACCTCAGCCCGGGTCAGGAGCTGTTGCTGGCGCTCCCCGACGAGATGATGGCGCCCGACCAGGCTCTCGACGCGGCGATGGTGCAGGCGGGCCTCGCCGCCACGTTCAGCCCGTCGTCACCGGTTGATGCCGACGAGCTCGGCGCACAGTGGGAGCTCATCTCGCGTCACGACGGGCATCGCCTGCTGCCGCGCCTCATCCGCTACATCGAGGAGCGACGCCGCGACCAGGGCCGGTACACGGGCGCCATCGAGACGCACCCGTCGCCGCTGGGCATCGTCTGGGGGGTCGACGATCCGATCGCGGTGGTCGACATGGCCCGGCGTCTCCGCGAGGCACGCCCCGACGCGTCGCTGGAGCTGCTCGACGGGGTCGGCCACTACCCGATGGTGGAGGCGCCCGACCGCTTCACCGCCGCGGTCGGGCGCGCCCTTCGTTCCTGAGGCGAGGCGCCTGACGTCAGTTGGCGTTGACGGCGACCGTCGGGGTCTCGTCGTCCGAGGCTGCGGCGACCGCGTCGGTGGCCTGGTCCTTGACGTCGTTGGCGCGCTGCTTGGCGTCGTCGACCACCTGGGACGCCGCTTCCTTGGCGTGCCCGGAGACGTCGCGGGCGGCTTCCTTGGCCGTGTCGAGCACTCCCGACATCGGTTGCTTCAGCTCCGCGGCCTTCGGCGCGAACCGGTCGTAGAGCGACTTGGCGCCGACGGCGGCGAGACCGAGGACGGCGAGACGGAAGAGAAATCGCATGGAGGGCTCCTTCAGCGTGATGCTCCGAACCCGAGACATACCCGGACTCGTCGCCCGCTACGCCTCGATCCGCAGATAGGCGTCGAGTCCGCTGACGTGGATGGTGCGCAGGAGGTGCAGGGGAAGCGAGCGCCAGGTGAGCGGGCAGCCCGCTTCGTCGGCGTAGCGCTGGACCCGCGCCATCATCGCCAGACCCCGCGACTCGATGAACGTCACCGAGGTGCACACCACCGCGACCGCAGGCGCCCCGGTGTCGACGAGCGCGCACAGTTGATCGCCGAGAAGTCCGGCGGTGGTGACGTCGATGTCGCCGTCGAGCTCGACCTCGACGGCGTCGGGGGTGCCGCGCCGGGGCTCAGTGCGCATCGCCGGCGGGTTCGGGGAGTGCCAGCAGCGCAGCGGCGTCTTCGGGGGTCGCGGTCGGTCCGTAGTTGAGGACGAGCGACCCGCGGGTCGCGCACCGTGGGCACTCGAGCGCGACCACCGCGAGCATGTCGTCGGGATCGGACGCGCCCTCGAGCCGGCGCAACTCGGTCACGACCGGTGCGTTCGCCGCGAACCCGGCGCGACACGTCTCGCAGCGCAGCTGACCGGCTGCGTCGGGATCGTCGCCGCCCACCGCGGTGAAGCTGCCGACGAATCCCTGCCCGCGTGAAGCGCCCCAGCACGTCGAGGAGGGTCTCCGACCCTCGTGCCACTCCGGTGAGGTCGTCGTCCACGAGCCGTTCGTTCCCCGGCCCACCGGCGCACAAACCCGCCGATCGCGGAACGCTTGCGCGCTGGACCTGCCGCGGTGAGACTCCCCGGCCCAGGACGACGACGGAGGAAACGACATGGATCTCGGACTCGCGGACGCGACCGCGGTGGTGCAGGGCGGCACGAGCGGCATGGGTCGGTCCGCGGCCCGCTGCTTCGCCGAGGACGGCGCGCGCGTGGCGGTGCTGGCGCGCACGCAGGCGAAGATCGACGAGACCTGCGCCGAGCTGCGCGAGGCGGGGAGCCCCGAGGTGCTCGGGCTCCGTGCCGACATCACCGACGCGGCCGCGGTCGACGCCGCGTTCGCCGAGGTCGGTGAGCGGTGGGGCTCCCTCAACATCCTGGTGAACGCGGCCGGACCGTCGGGCGCGGCGGGATTCGACGACCTCACCGACGACGACTGGACGCGCGCGATCGACGAGGGCTGCCTCGGCATGGTGCGGTGCGTCCGCGCCGCGGTACCGCTGATCCGGGCCGCCGACTGGGGCCGCATCGTCAACGTGTCGGCGCACTCGGTGAAGCGCCAGGGTGCCAACCTCGTGGCGTACACCGCGGCCAAGGCCGCCATGACCAGCGTGTCGAAGAACCTGTCGCTGTCGCTCGCGCCCGACGAGATCCTCGTGAACACCGTCTCGCCGGGAAGCTTCGCGACGCCGGCGCTGGGGGGCTGGGTCACGTCGATGGGCGGCGACCCCACCGACCTGTACGGCACCATGCGGCTCATCGACGAACACTTCGGTCACGCCGCGCACCTGCCCCGGGCCGGGAGCCCGGACGAGATGGGGCCGGTCATCGCATTCCTGGCGTCCAAGCGCAACAGCTACATGACCGGCGCCGACGTGAACGTCGACGGTGGTTCAGACTTCTGCTGAGTCCGGCTCAGTAGTCGTGGTCGCGGTGGCCGAGATGCGGCACCACGAACCACAAGCCGGCGTACACGCCCGCGACGACCGCCGCGATCAGCGCCGCGACCAGACCGTCGTAGACGACGCTGACCACGAGCAGCACCGCGCCGCTGATCGCCAGTGCGACCACGGTGAGACCCGCGAGCGCCATCACGTTGGCGGCGCGGAGCAGGTCGTGCTTCTTGTGCCGCCGGAAGACGATGCGGTGGTACGCGACCGGCGCGGTGAGGAGTGCGGTGGCGAGCGCGGCGAGCAGCAGGTCGGCGACGTAGAGGCGGTGCTGCTCGGGATCCAGTGAGGCGAACACGTTGGTGAACGGCATCGCCAACAGGAACCCGAAGAGCACCTGCACGCCGAGACCCGCTACCCGCAGCTCCTGGAGCAGCTCGCCGAGGTTGCGGTCGATGCGCTGGGCTTCGGTCTCGTCACGACCGGCGTCCGCCGCGGGCGGCACCGGTCCGGGGGTCGGCGAGGTCATGGTTCTTGTTGTACCCCGGACGGGCGTCGAGCACCGTGACCCCGGTAGCGTGCCGCGAGATCAGCGGCGGTCCGCGAACCGGGAGAGAACCATGGGTGCAGTGCCGGCAGTGTTGCAGGTCGAGGATCTGGGCGACGGCCGGTGGTCGGCGCCCCATCCGACCGACGATCCCGAGGGTCGCGACGTCGTCTTCAGCGGCCAGGTGCTCGCCCAGATGATCATGGCGTCGGATGCCGCCGTCGGCAGCCAGAAAGAGGTGAAGTCGATCCACGCGATCTTCGCCCGGGCCGGGACGTACAGCGCCGGGCTCATGGAGCTGCGCCTCGAGGCGATGCACTCGGGACGCGCGTGGGGGAGCGACACCATCACCGTGTACCAGGGCGACCGCCTCCTCTCCCGCGGCCTGGTGCTGTTGAACACGGTGGAGCCCGACCTCATGCGGCACTCGCCCACCATGCCCGACGTGCCCGGTCCCGAGGCGGCGAAGCCCAGCCCGCAGATCACCGTGTTCCCGGGCGCGGAGGCCCGCCTCGTCGACGCACCCGACGCGGTCGGGGCCGACGGGTCGCCGGCCATGTACTTCTGGATCCGCGCCCCGAGTCCTACGACTCGGCGGCGGCGAACCAGGCGATCGTCGCCTGGACCCAACCCGGCTTTCTCATCGGGCTCGCCATGCGCCCGCACTCCGAGATCAACATCGCCGACGCCCACACGTCGATCTCCACCGGGGTGATCTCCCACACCGCGCATTTCCACGACCACGCCGACGTCGGCGAGTGGTTGCTGGTCGCGCAGGAGGCGAGCTACGCCGGCAACGGCCGGGTGTTCGGCTCCGGCTCGGTGTTCACCCAGGACGGCACGCTGGTGTCGACGTTCGCGCAGGACAGCATGGCGCGCGGGGTCGCCGGTCCGATCGATCCCAAGCGCGGGATGTGACGCGGGTGCCGCGCTTCAAGGTCGGCGTCCAACTCCATCCGCAGGCCACATCGATTGGCGACCTGCGCGCCGCGTGGCAGGCAGCCGACGCGCTGGGCGTCGACAGCATCTTCACGTGGGACCACTTCTATCCGTTGTACGGCGACCCCGATGCCGAGCACTTCGAGGCGTGGGCGCTCTTGGCGGCCATGGCCGTCGACACCGAGCAGGCCCAGCTCGGCCTGCTGGTGGGTTGCAACTCCTACCGCAACCCGGATCTCCTCGCCGACATGGCCCGGACCGTCGACCACCTCTCGGGCGGACGCCTGTACCTCGGGATCGGCTCGGGCTGGTTCGAGCGCGACTACGACGAGTACGGCTACGAGTTCGGCACCGCGGGGGGCCGCTTGCGCGACCTCGGTGATGCGCTTCCGCGCATCAAGGCGCGATTGGAGAAGCTCACGCCGCCTCCCGTCGGTTCGCTCCCGATCCTGATCGGCGGCGCGGGGGAGAAGGTCACGTTGCGCCTCGTCGCCGAGCACGGCGACGCGTGGAACACCTTCGGACCGCCGGAGAGCTACGCGCACAAGAACGCGGTGCTCGACCAGTGGTGCGCCAAGGTGGGACGCGACCCCGGTGAGATCGAGCGCACCGTGGGAATTGGCGCGCACGAGATCGGTGACGCCGACGCCTACGTGGAAGCCGGTGCGTCGCATCTCATCGTGATGACGGGTCATCCGTACGACCTCGACCCGGTGGCGCGCCTGCTCGAAGTGGCGCGGGCCTGACCAGAGAGTGGGAACCATGAGCATTGAAGACGACGCCGGACTGCAGCAGGAGGTCGACGCCTGGCTGCACCGCAACTGGGATCCTGACCTCACCGTGCGTGAGTGGTGGGAGCGGGTCGGCGACGCCGGCTGGACCGCCCCCAACTTCTCGCTCGAATGGGGTGGGCGCGGCTACTCGCGGCGTTCGCTCGGCACGGTCTGGAAGGCGTTCCGCGCTGCAGGTGCGGTGGGTCCTCCTGGTGGCCTCGGCATGATGATGGCCGCACCGACGATCCTGACCCACGGCACGCCGGAGCAGATCGCACGGCACGTCACGCCGATCTACAACGGCTCGCAGGCGTGGTGCCAGCTCTTCAGTGAACCCGGCAACGGCTCCGACCTCGCGGGGCTCACGGCCCGCGCCGACGCGCGACGGCGACCGGTGGATCATCTCGGGCCAGAAGGTGTGGAGCTCTCAGGCGATGGAGTCCGACTACGGCATGCTCCTCGCCCGCACCGACTTCGACGTGCCCAAGCACGCGGGCATCTCGTGGTTCGCGTTCAAGCTCGACCAGCCGGGTGTCACGATCCGTCCGCTGCGCGAGATGACCGGACGCGCGCTGTTCAACGAGGTGTTCCTCGACGACGCGGTCGTCGACGACGCCGACCTCATCGGCGGACTCAACAACGGCTGGGCCGTCGCCAACACCACGTTGTTCTTCGAGCGCAGCGGTATCGGCGCGGGGAGCGGCGGTGGTGGTTTCCCGCCCCCGGGCACCAAGGAGGGCTATCTCGACCGGCGCGCCGGTGACGTCGCGACCATGCGCCCCGAGGAGGCAGGCCGGGGGGTCACGGTCGCCGAGCTCTTGACCCTCGCCCGCGAGCGAGGCCGCACCGACGATCCGATGTTGCGGCAGAAGCTGGCGCGCCTGCACTCACTGTCCCGCATCGGTGAGCTCAACGGCCAGCGGATGAAGGAGACCGCCGCGCGCGGGCGGGACATCCCGGGGTTCCCGAACATGGCGAAGAACCAGCAGACCATCACGATGAAGCTGGTGGCCGAGGTCGCGCTCGACATCCTCGGTCCCGACGGACTGTTGTGGGGTGCCGACGGCGTCGAGGGCGGCCGGTACGCCGAGCAGTTCAACTTCGTGCGCTGCATGTCGATCGCGGGTGGGAGCGACGAGATCAACAAGAACGTGATCGGCGAGCGGGCGCTCGGGCTGCCGCGCGAACCCGATGCGAACAAGGGCCTGCCGTACCGCGAGGTCCTCGCCCGGCTGAAGCCCGCATCGTCCTGAGCCAGGTGGGGCCACCGTGCCCCTGGTGGTAGAACGGTTGCAGTCGAACCGGTACACGGGGGAGCAGACACATGGGTCGCAAGTACCAGGTCATCTCGGGCGACGGTCACCTCGAGACGCCGCCCGACTTCGTCGCCTTCCTGCCCGAGAAGTACAAGGACCGGGCGCCCAAGCTCATCACCCTCCCCGACGGTGGGGGCGACGCCTGGTTGATGGAGGGCATGCCCCTCACCTACGCGAGCCAGAATCTGCGGGGTCGGGGCAAGGTCAAGTTCGCGGGGCAGAGCTACTTCAAGGACGACGGCTCCCGCACCGACGGTGCCGGCGACGGCCTGCAACGGCTCCAGGAGCAGGACGAGGACGGCCTCGACGCCGAGCTGCTCTTCGTCCCCGTGTTCGCCAGCCGCTTCCTCGAGAAGATCCCCGACCGCGACGCGTACCTCGCGATGGTGCAGGCGTACAACGACTGGCTGGCGGCCTACTGCGCGATCGCGCCCGACCGCCTCATCGGCAACGCGCTGATGCCGATCTGCGGGATCGACGACGCCGTCGCCGAGCTCGAGCGCGCCGACGCGATGGGCTTCAAGTCGGTGCAGCTCCTCAACTCGCCGAACGGCGGCAACGGCCCGAAGCCCGAGGACGACCGGTTCTGGGAGAAGGCGCTCGAGCTGGAGATGGCGCTCTCCCCGCACATGTCGTTCGCGGGCGTCATGAACATCGGTGGGCCGCGCCACGACACGTCGCAGTGGCCGGTCGAGGCGGGCATGACCCAGCACGCCGGAGGCGGGCCCGCGAACACGATGGCGCAGCTCATCGTCGACGGCACGTTCGAGCGGTTCCCGGAGTTGAAGTTCTACTTCGCCGAGATCAACGCCGCGATCTTCCCGGCCGCGATCTACTACATGGACCGTGACTACCTCGAGTACAACAGCTGGTTCCAGCTCGAGCTCCCGAAGATGCCGTCGCAGTACATGAAGGACCACGCGCTCTACGGGATGGTGCGTGAGCCGCTGGCGGTGCGGATCGGTCAGGAGCTGCCCAACGACATGCCGTTGGAGCTGTTCTGGTGGGGGAGCGACTTCCCGCACTCGGTCGGCACGTTCCCGCACTCGCGCAAGTACATCGAGGAGACGTTCGCCGATCTCAGCCCCGAGCTCCGGCACACGCTGCTGGTGGGCAACGCGGCGGCGCACCTCCACCTCGACCTCGACGCCGACATCACCGAGACCCCGGCCGCGGCGTAGCCGCGGGCAGGTCCGCCCTCAGGTCGGCGCGCCGCGCTCCTCGGCGAGGGCGCCGCGGTTGATCTTGCCCGCGCTCGTGCGCGGGAGTTGATCGAGCAACTCGAACGACTTCGGCACCTTGTACGACGCGAGACGTTCCTTGCAGAAGGCGCGGCAGCTCGTCGTCGGTGGGCGCGTCGGCGTCGGCGACCGGCTCGACGACGGCGTGCACGCGCTGGCCCCACTCGTCGTCGGGGAGACCGATCACCACCTGGTCGGCGACGTCGGGGTGCTCGCTGAGCGCGGCCTCGACCTCGGCCGGGAACACGTTGGCCCCACCGGTGATGATCATGTCCTGCCGGCGATCGGCGATGTAGAGGAAGCCGTCGGCGTCGAGCCAGCCCATGTCGCCGATGGTCTGGAAGCCGTCGCTCGTGGGCGCGGGCGTCGCGGTACCGACGTACACGAACGGCTCGCCGGGGTCGTGGGCCCGCATGAAGATCTCGCCGACCGTTCCGGTCGGCACCTCGTCGCCGTGCTCGTCGACGATCTTCAGATCGCAGGTCGCGCCGATGCCGGTGGTGCCGGGGTGCTCGAGCCACTCCGTCCCGGTGCAGAGGACCATCCCGACGTTCTCGCTGGAGCCGTAGGCGAACATGAAGTGCTCGGGCCCGACGAGGTCGAGCCAGGACCGGACCACCCATTCGGGGATGCTGGCGCCGCCGTAGACGATCCGCTGCATGCTCGAGAAGTCGCGCTCGCGCACGTCGGGCAGGCGGGCGATGCGCATCAGCATGGTCGGGACCATGATCGACATGGTGACCCGGTGGCGCTCGATCAGGTCGACCGCGAGCGCGGCGTCGAACCGCTCCATCAGCACCGACCGGTGGCCCTCGACCAGCGCGCCGGGACCACACGCCCAGCCGTTCGTGTGGTACAGCGGCGACGCGCCGAGCATCACCACCGGACCGGAATCGCCGGTCACGGTCTCGAGCGGCGACGAGCGCGACGATCCCCGGCGTGGGGGTCGCGATCAGCTTCGGGCGGCCGGTGGACCCGGAGCTGGCCACGACCCGACTCCACTTGGGCACCGCGTCGGGCAGGGGATCGTCGGGGTAGGAGAGCGTTCCGGCGAGGTCCGCGGTCGAGACCACCCCGGCCGGGGCGTCGTCCCAATCGGCGACCACCACCGCGGCGCCGGCGAGGTCGAGGAGGCGGTCGCGCTCCCACGGGGGAAGGTCGTGACGCATCGGGAGCACCGACGCTCCGACCTTCCAGCCCGCGAACGAAGCCACGACGTGCTCGATCGAGTTGGGCAGCGCCACGACGACGAGGTCGTCCGCACCCGCGCCGAGCTCGGTGAACCGGTGCGCCACCTGGGTGGCGCGACGTTCGAGCTCGTTCCACGTCACCGTCGTCTCGGTGCCGTCGCCGTGCGCGAGGACGACCGCATGCTCGTCGTCGTGCTCCGCCGCCAGGCGCGTGAGCTGCCGCCCGTAGCTGATCTCCTCGTCCACTCCCTCCCCCTCTTCGATCAGGCGCTCGGCCCGAACCGTTCCACCCGGATCCGTGACGCGTCGACCCCGAGCCCGGTCACGAGGTCGCCGACGGTATCCGCGAACGGCGCCGACCCGCACACGAACACGGTGGCGTCGGCGCGCAGGTGCGGGGCGATGTCGTCGGCGGTGAGGCGGCCGACGGCCCGCTCGGTGTCCGGCGGGGTCTCGCGCGTGTACGCGACGGTGACGTCGTCGCCGGTGAGCTCGTCGGCGTAGTAGAGGTCGCGGGGTGAACGCACCGAGACCACGAGGTGCGCGGCGTCGGCGTGCCCCGTCGCCCGGGCCAGACGCAGCATCGCCATGACGGGGACGACGCCCGATCCTCCGCCGAGGAGCAGCGCGGGAGTGGTGGCGTCCCACACGAACCACCCACCGATCGGTCCGCGCACCTCCAGCTCGTCGCCGACCTCGACGACGTCATGGAGGAACGTCGACACCTCACCGTCGTCGAGTCGCTCGACGGTGAGCTCGAACTCCGACGATCCGTCGGGGGCCGAGGCGATCGAATACGAGCGGGACGCGGTGTACCCGTCGGGGGCGGTGAGCCGCACGACGTAGTGCTGCCCGGCGCGATGCCCGGTGGGCGCGTCGACCCGGAGGCGCAAGGTCTTGGCGCGTGGCGTCTCGTCGCGGATGGCGAGCACGGTCGCCGTCTGCCACAGGCCGGCCACGATCAGTCGCCCTGGTAGCGCTGTTCGAGCCAGGGGTCGCCGCGGTCGTGGTAGCCGTTGCGTTCCCAGAATCCGGGTTCGTCGTGGTCGAGCACCCGCAGGCCGGTGACCCACTTGGCGCTCTTCCAGAAGTACAGGTGGGGCACGATCATCCGGGCCGGACCGCCGTGGTCGCGGGCGAGCGGCATGCCGTCGGCGGTGAACGCCACCCACGCCTTGCCGTCGGTCACGTCGGCGAGGGGCAGGTTCGTCGTGTAGCCCGTCGACGAGTACGCGACCACGTGGGTCGCGTCGGGCACGCGGTCGCGCCTGCGCGAACACGGTGTCGAGCGATACGCCCTCGAAGCTCATCCCCAGCCGCGACCACGTCGTGACGCAGTGGATGTCACCGTCGTAGGTCGACGCCGGGAGCGCGTGCATCTCGTCCCAGGTCCAGGTCGTGGGCTGTTCCACGTGGCCCTCGACGGTGAAGGTCCAGTCGGCGGGGTCGATCGTCGGCGTGACCTCGGCCGACAGCACCGGCCACTCGCGCCCGGTGTCGTACTGCCCGGGCGGGAGCCGGGGATCGCGTGACGCCGCACCGCGACCCCTGAACCCGCGCGTGAACTTCGCCATGCGGAGCCTCCTCGTCGTCAGGCGCGCGCCTTCGGCGGGCCCGCCGCGGTGTGCTCGGTGCCCGGCGGATCGATCGCCCACGCCGGAGCCTGCTCCCACGCCTCCCCGTACACCAGCTCGGCGAGCGGTCGGCGGCGCACGGGCCCGTGGTGGCCCACCGGCTTTCCGATGGTGATCGTGGCGGCGAGGAACACCTCCTCGGGCACGCCGAGCAGCTCCTTGAGCTCCGCCTCGACCGCGTAGTGCCAGCCGGTGAGCACCCCGCCGTACCCGAGTGCGCGCGCCGCCAGCAGCAGGTTCTGGCACGCCGGGAAGATCGATGCGCCCTCGAACGGCGTCGGCTCGCGGTAGCGCACGAGCGCAGGGAGCACGAGCACCGGCACGCGTGCGAAGTCGTCGACGTACTGCTGCATCGTGCGGGCCATGCCGCGCCTTGGGGGACTCGTCGCGCGTGCCCGATCCCTCGTCGTAGCCGTCGGTGACGCGCTTACCGCCCCACGCGCGTTGCGCGCCCTCGGCGATGAGCGACTTGGCCGCGTGCGCATTGGGGCCGTCGGTCAGCACGAGGAAGCGGTACGGCTGACGGTTGGAGCCGCTCGGCACGCGTGAGGCGGCGAACAGCATCGCCCTGAGTGCATCGGGGGGGACGGGCTCGTCGGCATAGCGTCGGATCGCCCGGGTGTGCGTGATGCCTTCGAGGAGACCGACCACGTCGTCCGGCAGGGGCGTCGTCGCGAGATCGTCGGTCATCAGTCCTCCCATCGGGGGTCGCGACGTTCGAGGAACGCGCGCGGCCCTTCGTCGGCGTCGGGGTGGGCCCAGTGCCGCTGCACCCAGTCCCAGCCGTCGGCCATGGCGTCGCCGACGACGTGCTCCTCGAGGCGCCGGTACACCGCGCGCGACCGGCGTACGGCCTCGGGCGACGCCTCTGCGATCCAGCCCGCGAGCTCGTCCGCGCGCGGGAGGAGCTCGTCGGGGGGGAGCACCTCGGTCACCAGGCCGAGCGCGAGCGCCTGACGGGCGTCCCACCGCTCGTGGCGACCGAGCAGCACCATGCGGGCGAGCATCGGGAGCGGCACGCGCAGCGCGAGCGACGCCGGCTCGATGCCGGTGACCTGGCCGACGGAGACGTGCGTGTCGGTGAACCACGCATCCTCACTGGCGATGGCGATGTCGGCGTCGGCGACGTAGTGGAGCCCACCGCCCGCGCACACGCCGTTCACCGCGACGATCACCGGCACCTCGAGGCGCCGGCCGGGCAGGAACGAGAGCTCGTCGTGGATGTCGTCGCCGAACGGGCTGCGCTCGCCGTCGAGATGCGTCACGTCGGCCCCGGAGCAGAAGCCCTTGCCCGCGCCGGTGAGCACCACGCAGCGAACCGAGCGGTCCTGGGCGACCTCGGCCCAGAACGCGGCCATCTCCGTGCGCATGGGGTCGTCGAACGCGTTCCGCTGCTCGGGCCGGTTCAGCGTCACCGTGAGGACGTGCTCGGTGCGGTCGACGAGGATGGTCTCGGGCATCTCGGGCGCACGCTACCTGTCGATCGGTCGATTCCGCTCCGCCGTCCCGCCCTCCGGGCACGGCGCCGCTGCATCTCCTGCCGATTGGTCGGTTCGTCCGCGGGCCCTCGCCGACATGGGTAGTGTCCGGACCGGTCGCACCGGCGTGGGGGGGTCGTGGTCGATGGAGCTCATGGAAGCCAGCGTGTACGTCGGTGACGGCGTGCTGGAGGTGCAGGACGTCCCCGTCCCGACGCCCGGGCCCGGCGAGGTGCTCATCGAGATCGCGCAGTGCGGCATCTGCGGCACCGACCTGCACTTCGTCCTCGAGCGCATCGCCCGGCCCGGCACGGTGCTCGGTCACGAGTGGGCGGGCACGATCGCCGCGACCGGTGACGGCGTCGAGGGCTGGAGCGTCGGCCAGCGGGTCGTGTGCGGTCCCGAGCCCGGGTGCGGCGAGTGCCGAGCCTGCCGCGCCGACCGACCGTCCGTGTGCCTGCGCCGCCCGCCGACCGACCACCTCTCCTTCCGCGGCGCCTTCGCCCGGTACGTCGCCGCGCCGGCCGATCAGCTGGTCGCGGTGCCCGACCATCTGCCGTCGCGCGCCGCCGCACTGACGGAACCCACCGCCGTCGCCCTCCACGCGGTCACGTTGTCGAAGGTCACGCCGGACGACCGCGTGCTGGTGACCGGTGCGGGACCGGTCGGCCTGCTCGTCACCGCGGTGCTCCACGCGCTGGGGGTCCACGACGTCACCGTGTCGGAGCCCGCGCCGGCGCGGCGTGAGCGCGCGCTGCGCGTCGGGGCGGCGCGGGCGGTCACTCCCGACGCTCTGCCCAAGCCGTCGATGGGATCGCCGGTGCCCGAGCCGTACACCGTCGTGTTCGAGTGCTCCGGCAACGCCGCAGCCGGGGAGGCGGCTATCGACCAGCTCGACTTCGCCGGGACGTGCGTGCTGGTCGGGACCGGCCACGAGTTCCCGCGCCTCAACCACAACCGGGTGATCGTGCTCGAGAACACGATCATCGGGTCCTACAACTACGACGCCGGGGGCTTCGCACCCGCGCTCGAGCTGCTGGCGTCGGGGCGGATGCCCCTCGACGAGCTCATCGAGCCGGTCGACGTGCTCCTCGACGAGCTGCTGCCGGTGATGCAGCGTTGCGCCGCCGGCGAGCTGCCGGGCAAGGTGATGGTCAGGCCGAGACGAGCCTCGAACAGGGGAGCCGAATGATGAGTGCTGAAGCGGGCTTCGCCCCACGACTGAACCACGTCGCGATGACCATGTCGCCCGACTCGCTCGACGAGCACGGACGCGACGAGATCCGCGCCTTCTACGGCGACGTCTTCGGCTGGACCGAGGGCGACAACAGCGGGGAGTCGGGCAACCCGCTCATCATGATGACCGGCGAGGTCATGCAGTTCGTCTACCTGTTGCCGGGCGATCCCGTGTTGGCGTGCCCCACGCTCGACCACTTCGGCCTCCAGGTGTCGTCGGTCGAGGAGATCGAGGCGATCGTGGCCAAGGCCAAGGCCTGGCAGGAGAAGGACGACCGGGTCACGATCATCGACACGAAGGCGCGCGAGTCGGAAGGACCGCGTGGCCACTACGTGCTCACGAGCGCGTACATCGGGTACCTCCTCCCGATGATGGTGGAGTTGCAGCACCTCGCCGTCGGCCAGTGACGGCGTCGCCCGTCACGATTCCCCGCTCCATCGCCGAGGTCTTCGCGCCGGTCGTCGCCGACGACCCGGGGCGCGAGGCGCTGGTCACGTGCTCCGGGCGCTGGACGTACGCGGAGCTCGACCGGCTCGCCGATCGCGCCGCGCACGCACTGCACGCTCTGGGCGTGCGTGCGGGCGACCGGGTCGCAGGCGCGTTGCCGAACGACCTCGACGTGATCCTCGCGTTCCACGGTGCGATGCGCATCGGCGCGGTCTGGGTGGGGATCAACCGCGCGCTCGCGCCGCCGGAGAAGCGGTACCTGCTCGACGACAGCGGGTCGTCGCTGCTCCTGGCCGACGCCGCGACCGCCGAGCAGGTCGCCGGCGGCGGCGCACCCAGGGTCGTGGTGCTCGAGGACGCTGCGGGGGAGTGGGCCGACGCGCTGGCTGCCGCGCCGGATGCACCGTTCACCGCCGACGTCGACCCGTTCGCACCCGCCGGGATCGCGTACACCAGCGGCACCACTGGGTACCCGAAGGGTGCGGTGCACAGCCAGTACAACCTGCTGCTGCCCGGCGCGGTGCTGGGTGTCAGCCGCGGCTACGGGCCCACGCTGCGGAAGGGCGACTTCCTCCCCCTCACCATCCTCAACATGCAGGTGCTCACCACCCTGCTCACCGCCCAGGCCGGCGGGAGCGCGGTGATCTTCGACCGCAGCGACGCCGCCGGGGTGGCCGAGTGGATCCGCGCCGAGCGGGTCACCACGTGGAACGGCCCGCCTGCGCTCATCCACTCACTCGCGGGTGACGATGCGGTCGCGCCCGACGCGCTCGCCTCCCTCGACGAGGTGTGGAACGGCGGAGGCGACTGCCCGGAGCCCGTGCGCGAGGCGTTCGCGGCGAAGTTCGCCAAGCCCGTCCTCGGCACGTACGGGCTGAGCGAGGCCCCGACGGTCGTGTCGATCGACGGGACCGACGGGAGCCACGTGCCGGGCGGGAGTGGGCGGCCGCTGCCGCACCTCGCCATTCACGTGGTCGACGACGAGATCTGCATCGCGCCCCGGACCGACGGAGAGTGGGCGGGCGTGTACCGGCCGATGCTCGGCTACTGGCAGCGCGACGACGCCACCGCGGAGACGCTGCGCGACGGACTGCTGCACACCGGCGACCTCGGTTTCGTCGACGACGACGGCTTCCTATACATCCGCGACCGCAAGAGCCTGGTGATCATCAGGGGTGGCGGCAACGTGTACCCGGCCGAGATCGAGCGCGTGCTCCACGAGCTGCCTGCGGTCGAGGCGTGCGCGGTGGTGGGTCTCCCCGACGAGCGGCTGGGGGAGCGCGTCGCGGTCGCCGTGCAACTGCGCGGCGGCGACGCCGTCGGCGAGGACGAGCTGCGCGCCCACTGCCTCGCCAACCTGGCGAAGTACAAGGTGCCCGAACGCTGGCTCTTCGTCGACGACTTCCCCCGCAACTCCATGGGCAAGATCCAACGCCGCGAGCTCCCCGCCCTCTTCACCTAGCGAGCGAACCGCAAGCGGACGAACCGGCGTCACTCACGTGGGGTATGACCCCATCTGCCGACGCCGGTTCGGGGGGGGGAGGCGTCAGATGCTGCGGAGGGTGCCGCCGTCGACGGCGAGGGCGGCGCCGGTGATCCAGCTGGCGGCCTCGCTGGCGAGGAACACCACCGCGGCGGCGACCTCCTCCGGATCACCGAAGCGACCCATGCTCACCGGGTCCTGCTGCATCATGCGGGCCATGACGTCGTCGGGGGTGGTGCCCTGCGCGGTTGCCGCGGCCTGAGCCGTCTCGTGGATGGCCTCGGTGATCGTGATCCCGGGGATCACGCAGTTGGCGAGCACGCCCCGGGCCGAGAATGCCCGCGACAGGTTCTTCGAGTAGTTGAGCAGCGCGGCCTTGGCGGCCGAGTACGGCCCGAAGTAGGGCCCGGGCTCGACGCCGTAGGTCGACGACAGGCTCACCACGCGCCCCCACCCACGTTCGAGCATGGTGGGGAGGCAGGCCGTCGTGATCCGCACGCACGAGAAGAAGTTGAGCTCGAAGCCACGCTGCCAGTCGTCGTTGGTGACCTTCTGCAGCCGGACGGCAGCGCCGCCCCCACCCGCGTTGTTCACGAGGATGTCGATGCGCCCGAGCTCGTCCAACGCGCGTTCCACGACCAGCGGCGCGGCGTCGGGATCGAACAGGTCGGCGACGACCTGGACGACGCGGACACCGTGCGCCTCGCATTCGTGTGCGGTCTCCTCCAACGCCGACGCGTTCCGGGCGTTCAGCACGACGTGGGCGCCCTCGCGGGCGAAGTCGAGCGCGATCTGCCGTCCGATGCCGCGACTGGAGCCGGTGACGATCGCGACACGGTCGCGCAGCCCGAGCTCCATCATCCCTCCGCGGCGACGCGCTCGGCGTACGCCATCGGGAGCAGCTCGATCAGCTGACCGTCGGGATCCCGGACGAAGATCCCCCCGCCGATGTCGGTGTCGGCGAGCACCTCACCGCCGTGCTGCTCGACGAGCGCGCACGTGGCCGGGATGTCGTCGACGCTGAGCGACATGTGGGTGATGCCGATCTCGTTCATGGTCCGCTCGCGGTACGGCGCGGGCGCGGCGCCGGAGCCGCCGAAGTGCAGCAGCTCGAGCACGAACGGGCCCGCCCGCAGGTAGCACGCACGGAAGCCGAGCGGCGCGTCGAGCCGTAGGAGCTTGTTGCTGGGCTCGTCGCCGAGCTCGAGGAGCCGCCAGAACTCGAAGCCGAGCGCCTCCTCGTAGAACGTGCGGGAACGTTCGAGGTCGGTCACGCACTGGCCCATGTGGTTCATCACGTTCATCGGCGCATGCTTGCACACGCGCTGATGACGGTCAGGACGACGGTTCGATCACGACCCGGAGCGCGCCGGTGGACTTGTCGGCGGCGACCCGGAACGCCTCGGGGGCGTCCTCGATGGGGAAGCGGTGGGTGATGAGCGCGTCGACCAGGCTGGGGGTCGAGGCCAGGAGGTTGGCGGCGTCGTCGAAGTCGCGCCCGTGCGAGTGCCTGCAGTACCCGAGGGCGGGCACGGTCCGGATCTCCTTGGTGAAGCACTGGAGCTGCGGCCACGCGGTCTCGGGGCCGAACACCCCCAGCACTCCCATGGTGCCGCCGGGCGCCGCCAGCTCGGTGCACCGGTGCAGCGCACTCTCGGACCCCGCGGCTTCGATCACCACGTCGTACTGCCCGGAGGGCGCGGTCGCGCCGAGGCGCTCGCCCAGCTCGATCTGGTGCGGGTACCGGGCCTCCAGGGACACCTCGGCCGACCCCATCGCCCGGGCCGCGGCGACCGCCATCACGCCGATGGCGCCGCCCCCGACGACGCACACGCGCTGGTCGGGGCCCGCGCCGGCCAGGCGACACGTGTGCCAGGCCACGGCGGTCGGTTCCACCAGGCACGCGTCGGTTGGCGCGAGTCCGGCCGGGAGCTCCACCAGGGAGCGCGCCGGGGCGCGGAACCATTCGCTCATGCCGCCGTCGGCCATGATGCCGAGCGCGGTGGTGCTCGTGGTCGCGCAGAGGTTGTAACGGCCGTCGCGGCAGAGGTCGCATTCGCCGCATCCGAAGATCGCCTCGATCGCGACCGCGCGACCGTCGTCGGTGACGCCAGCGAGCTCGTGGCCGAGCAGGAACTGGCTGCCCCACTCGATGTAGCCGAAGTCCGACGCGCAGATGCTCGCCGACGAGATCGCGATCAGCTCACCGGGACCGTCGGGTTCGTCGACCTCGACCACCGAGACGCCGGGAGGAGTGGATCGGACCGCGCGCATGTGCAGCTCCTCTTCAATCGGTGACGACGTAGTCGTCGGGGTCGGGGGCAAGGGTGCGCTGCCAGTACTCGAGCAGGGTGAAGGGCCAGTTCTGGGTGACGCGTCCCGACTCGTTCTTGTACCAGCTGTTGACGTCGGACCATCCCCACGCCATCTGCCGGTTCTCGGCGTCGACGCGCTCGTTGAACTCGTCGTGCACGTCCTTGCGGACCTCGAGCGTGTCGTGGTGGCCGCGCAGCAGCAGCTCGAGACAGCCCAGGATGTACCGCGCTGCACACTCCGAGAAGTAGATGATGCTGCCGTTGATCACGATGTTGGTGTTCGGCCCGTAGAGACAGAAGAGGTTCGGGAAGTTGGGGACCGTGATCCCGAGGTACGCGCGCGCGTCACCCGCCCACTGTTCGTGGAGCTCGACGCCACCGCGCCCGAACACGCGCATCGGGGTGAGGAAGTTCGACGCCTGGAACCCGGTGCCGTACACGAGCACGTCGACCTCGTGCTCGACGCCGTCCGCGGTGACGACGCCACGGGGACTGATCTCACGGATGGTCTCGGAGACCACGGTGACGTTGTCGCGGGTCAGGGCGCCCGCCCAGACGCCGTTGTCACGCAACATGCGCTTGGCGCCCGGCGGATACGCCGGGATCACGTGGGGCAGCAGGTCGGGCCGATCGGCGAACTGCCGCTCGAGGTACCCGGTGAGCATCGTCCGCATGAAGTCGTTGACCGCGCTGACGCTGCCGTTGGTCGTGTCCCACTCGGGATCGACCCGCACGCCCGGAAGCGCACCGTCGCCCATGCGCCAGAACATCCAGAAGCGGTTCCACTCGCTGTACGACGGCAGGTGCGCGTAGAGCCATCGCTGACCGGCGGACACCTCGTCGTGGTAGTCGGGGGACGGGCCCAGCCACGGTGGTGTGCGCTGGAACAGCGTCAGGTGGGCGGCGCGTGGTGCGATCTCGGGGGTGAACTGGACCGAGCTCGCGCCGCTGCCGATCACCGCGACCCGGGCGCCGTCGATCGGTGCGTCGTGCTCCCAACGGGCCGAGTGGAACGCAACCCCGGTGAACGTCTCCTGTCCGGGGATGTCGGGGTAGCGCGGACGGTTGAGCTGCCCCACCGCGCTCACGACGGCGTTCGCGGTGAGCGTCTCCTCGGTCCCGTCGGCCGTGTGCACGACGAGGGTCCATGCCGCGTCGTCCTCGATCCACGTCGCCGAGCTGACTTCGGTCCCGAACCGGATCGCGTCGCGTACGCCGAACTCCTGCGCGCAGTCCCGGAAGTAGTCGAGGAGCACGTCCTGGGTGGAGAAGTGCAGCGGCCAGTCGTGGCGCTGTGCGAACGAGTAGCTGTAGTTGTGGTTCGGGTTGTCGACCCGGCACCCCGGATACTGGTTCTCGTACCAGGTGCCACCGACGTCCGGGTTCTTCTCGAGGATCACGACGTCGATGCCGACCTGGCGGAGGCGATACGCGGTCAGCAGGCCCGACATCCCGGCGCCGATGACCGCGACGCGGAAGTCGGTGTCGGGGGCGACGTCGTCCTTGCGCCACTGCGGCGCCCGCCGGTCGTCGCCCCGGAGCGCGAGCTCCTCCTCCAGCAGGGGCAGGTACTCGGCCAGCTCGGCGCCGCCCACGACGTACGCGGCGATGCGGAGCAGATCGTCGTGGCGTGGCGGGGGCGCGACGCCGCACCCGCCGTCGCGGAAGCGCACCAGTGCGTCGAAGGCGAGGGCGCGGGCGGTGGCCTGCTGCGCGGCGCTCATTCCCCCCTGGGGGAGTCCGATCAGCATCGGGTCGGGCCGCAGGTCGTCACGCAGGAGCGAGAGGTCGCCGGTGGCGTAGGCCAGCGCGGGCAGGAGCGGCGGCACCTCCGCCTCCGCCAGCACGGCGCGGAGCTCGTCGTCGGTCGCGGTGATCGCGTTCATCGGCCGGTCATTCACATGTCCCGGATGGTGCACCCGCCGTCGACGACGACCTGGGTGCCGGTGATGAAGCTGGCGTCGGTGCTGAGCAGGAATCGTGCCGTCGTGCCGATCTCGGACGGTTGCCCGACCCGGTTCATCGGCGATGCAGCGGCGAAGCGGTCGTAGAGATCGCCGATGTCGGGGAGCATCGGGGTCGCGATGAACCCGGGGCAGATCGAGTTGACCCGGATCCCCTCCTGCGCGAAGCGCACCGCCATCGAACGCGTGAGGCCGAGCACGCCGGCCTTCGACGCCGCGTACGCCGGGTTCGCGGGGTTGGCCACGATCCCGTGGATGGACGCGATGCCGACCACCGCGGCGTCGGGCGCGTTGGCGTGCAGCTGCGGCAGGAACGCCTGCACGACCATCGTGTACGTGCGCAGGTTGACCTCGATGAGGGGGTCCCAGGTCTTGTCGGTGAGGTCGGGCAGGTCGACCGCGTCGGGCACCCCGGCGGCGTGGACGACCCCGCCGATGGTGCCGATCGCGGCGACGGCAGCCTCGGCCGCATCGCCGAGTGAGTCGGTCTCGCGCACGTCGACCGCCATCCCGACGGTGGGCACGCCGTGCTCGCCGGCGACCGCGTCGGCGGCTTCCTCTGCCCGTTCGGGGTGGAGGTCCCACACCGCGACCGGGCGACCGACGGCCGCCACCGCGTGGGCGGTCGCCAGGCCGATCCCGGATGCGCCCCCGGTGATCACGACGCCTGACTTCGGTTGGAGCTCGAGCTCGTGCATGGTCGGCATCATGCCAGGACTGGGCGAAGTCGGCCCGTCCGCGACAAGATCGGCGCCGGATCCGACGCCCGATGGAAGGCACCCGTCATGAGCACCGACCGATGAGTGAGTCGTTCGCCGCGTTCACGGCCGAGAAGACCGACGACGGGTTCCACCGCGGCGTCACCGAGCTCACCCTGGCCGACCTCCCCGACGGCGAGGTCGTCGTCGACGTCGAGTGGTCGAGCGTCAACTACAAGGACGCGTTGGCGGCGACCGAGCAGGGCCGGGTCGCCCGGATCTCGCCGCTGGTGCCGGGCATCGACCTCGCGGGCACCGTGCGTTCGAGCACGGTCGACGCCGTCGGGGTCGGTGATCCGGTGATCGTGCACGGCTACGACCTCGGCGTCGCGCACCACGGTGGGTACGCGGAGGTGGCGCGGGTCCCCGCCGGCTGGGTCGTGCCGCTCCCCGATGGGCTGAGCGCGCGCGAGGCGATGCTCGTCGGCACCGCGGGGTACACCGCGGCGCTGTCCGTGCTCGCGCTGCTCGATCACGGCATCACCCCCGACACCGGCACCGTGCTGGTCACCGGCGCGACCGGTGGGGTCGGGAGCATGGCGGTGGCGATGCTCGCCGGGCTCGGGTTCACCGTCGCCGCGAGCACCGGCAAGCCTGAAGCCGAGCCGTTCCTGCAGGGGCTGGGCGCGAGCACGATCGTCGACCGGGGGAGCTCAGCGAGGTCGGCAAGCCGCTGCAGAAGCCGGCGTGGGCCGGTGCGGTCGACGCGGTGGGCGGCGCGACGCTCGCGCACGTGCTGGCACCGACTCGCGCCCTTCGGCGCGGTGGCGGCGAGCGGCAACGTCGGCGGCGCGGACCTGCCGACGACGGTGCTGCCGTTCATCCTCCGCGGCGTCACGCTCTACGGCATCGACTCGGCGAACACACCGATCGACCGACGCCGCGCGGTGTGGGGTCGCATCGCCACCGATCTGAAGCCCGCCGGACTCGAGTCGATGGAGCACGTCGTCGACCTGGCCCACGTCGAGAGCGCGCTCGACGAGATCGGCCGTGGCGGTGTCACCGGCCGCTACCTGGTGCGACTGCGCGACTGAGCGCGCGCCGAGCAGTTCAGGCGGGGAAGGGCTCCAGCCCCATCCGGGCCCGCACCTCGGGGCGCCGCAGCGGCGGCACCGTCTTCGGGGGCTGACGACGTGGCGGCAGCCGGTCGAGCAGCGCGGTCGCGAGCGCGGCGATCTCCAACGACACCGCGCGCATGTCGTCGGCAGTCGCGCCGGTCGGCTTGGTGACCCCGGTGATCTTCCGGACGAACTGGTAGGCGGCAGCCTCGATCTCCTCGTCGGTGGCGGGGGGTTCGAGGCCGCGAAGCTCGGTGATGTTTCGGCACATGGTGAAAATCCTACGACTCGTGTGCGGGTGCGAGGTACGACTCGACGCGACAGATGGCGTCGCCCCGAAAGGTGAACACGTCACAGAAGACGAACCGGAACCGATCGCCCGATCGGTGGGTGGTCTCGCCGGTGCCGAGGGTCACGACGATGTCGTGCTCCTCGACCACTCGATCGACGGTGAGGGTGGGCTGACCGACGAACTCCTCGTTCTCGATCTCGAGGTCGAACGCGGCCTTGCCCTCGAGGTGGGCCTGGCCGGGCAGGTCCCAGACGACGTCGTCGGTCAGGAGCGCGAGGATCCGGCCGTGGTCGGCGCGTCGGAATCCTTCGAAGTACTCCGCCACCGCTCGCTTGTGGGTCTCCGACACGATCATGCTCCGTCGAACGCGGCCTGCAGGGCGGCGAGGTCGAGCTTCTTCATGCCGTACATCGCCTGCATGACGCGGTTCACGGCTCCGGTGTCGGAGCTGCTCAGCATCTCCTCCCACCCGATGGGGCACACCTGCCACGAGAGGCCGAACTTGTCCTTGACCCATCCGCACTGACCTTCTTCGCCCCCCTCGGACAGCTTGTCCCAGTAGTAGTCGACCTCGTCCTGGTCGGCGCAGTTGACGAGCAGCGAGATCGCCTCGTCGAAGGTGAAGTGCGGCCCACCGTTGAGCGCGGTGTACTCCTGGCCGTCGAGCTCGAAGTTGACGGTGAGCACGCTGCCGGGGCGGGGAGCGTCCTCTCCGTAGTGCGTGATCGTGGTGACCTTCGAGTTGGGGAAGATCGAGACGTAGAACTCGGCCGCTTCGAGGCCCTGCGTGTCGAACCAGAGGTTGGGCGTGATCCTGGGCATGGCGTGCTCCGTCGTCGGCGTCTGGATCCGTTCGCTCGTCATGACCGCGACGGAGCCGCGAACTCATCGCTCACCAGGGGGCGTCGGGCCAGATCTCGAGGGTCCGGTTGGTGTGGAGCCACTCGCGGTCGGCGGCGACGAACGCCTCGGGCAGATCGCCCGGGGTGAGGCCGAGGCCCAGGTCGACCCCGTGGACGAGCAGCTCCCGGCGCCGGAGGGTGAAGCTGACGGTCACGGGCTGCCGCCCACCTGCCAGCCAGAGCCCGGTTCGCTGCCACGCGTCGGCCGGCGCGGCGCGCCAGGCGGCGAGCAGCGCCCGCTGCGAGTCGGCGACGTCGTCCAGGAGCGCCGCCGGAGCACGGCCGGCGCCGGCCTCGATGTCGGCGGCCCGGGCCTCGGCGCTCGGGTACGCGGCGCGCTCCTCGCCGACGACGGCGCCCTCGATGATGTTGCGCATCCCGTCGGCGTTGCGGGCGAGGTGGGTGAGCACGTGACCGCGGGTCCACCCGGGGAGCCGCGAGGGTCCGCGCGCCTGCGCGTCGGTGAGCCCGGCGACACGCGGCGAGCACGAGCGCGCCGGCGTGGTCGGCGGCGTCGATGCCGGCGGTGACGTCCGGGGCGCCGGCGGTGTTCACGCGGTCACGTCGACGGGCGTGCCCAATGGGAGTTGACCCGCCAACGCGGTGATCCCGTCGTTGTCCATGCGGATGCACCCGTGCGACACGTTCTGCCCGAGCGCGGACGCGTCGTTGTTGCCGTGGATGCCGATCTCGGCGTCGCCCCCGGCAAAGGTCGCGAGCGCGTCGGAGTGGCTCGAGAGTCCGTACGCGTACGGCCCGTACGGACCGCCCGGATCGGGCGACTTCAACAGCACGTACAGGTAGAAGTTCCCGGTGGGGGTCGGCGTGTCGCCTGCGCCCACCGCGACGGGGCCGGTGTAGACGACCGCACGCGCGTTCGTGACCGTGATCGTGTGGGCGCTCAGCGAGACGGCGATGTGGAACGGGTTCGGGGTGAGCGTGATCTCGCTGGTGTGCACCCAGCCGGTGCTGCCGTTCGGTCGCACGGGGAGGAGCACCTCGACCCAACTGTCGGGGCGTTGGGCGCGCACGAGGAACACCTGCGGCACCCCGGACGCCGGGTTGCCCGCCTCGTAGAGCCAGGGGTTCGGAAAGGTCTGCCCCGGCTCGGGGGCATCGGGCGACGGGAACACGCCGATGTTCGTGATCTCGGGCTTCACCGTGGCGATGTACGAGATGTAGTCGGGGACGGTCGTGGTGGTCGGCGCCGGCCGCGTGGTCGTGGGTGCGGTCGTGGTGGTGTCGGGCGCTTTCACCTGAGCCGACGTGCCGTCGTCCCCGCCGCACCCGACGAGCACGAGCGCCAGCGCGAGCGCGACGAGCACAGGGATCGAGCGACGGACGCGGTACATGGCGCCCGATCGTAGGGTCCGCGTCACCCCCCGCCGTCTGCGGCGCGGCGGCGGATGTCGGCGCGGAGCTCGCCCTTGGCGACCTTGCCGCCCGACGCCCGGGGAAGCGTGTCGAGCACGACCAGTCGCTCGGGGAACCATTCGGGCGAGACGCCACGCGCCCGCAGGAACGCGACGAGGTGGTCGAGGTCGAGGGTCGCGTCCGGTTCCAGCTCGGCGTACAGGCACACGCGCTCGCCGAACACCTCGTCGGGCATCGCGACCGCCGCAGCCACCGCGACGGCAGGGTGCTCGGCGACCTCGGCCTCGACGGCCGGCGCGCTGATGTTCTTGCCGCCGCGGATGATGATGTCGGACGTGCGCCCCACGACGCGCAGGTACCCGTCGGCGTCGATGGTGCAGAGGTCGCCGATGCGCATCCAACCGTCGGCGGTGAACAGCTCCGCGTTCGCCGCCGCATCGTCGAGGTAGCCGAGGCAGGTCGCCGGTCCCCGGCAGACGGGGTGGCCGGAGGTGTCGGGCGTCGTGATGTCGGCGCCGGCGTCATCGAGGAGGCGGACGTGCATGTCGGTGATCACGCGGCCGGCGGTCTGCAGCCGGTGGTCGCGGTCGTCGCGCATCGAAGTATTGCTGAGCGCGCCGGTCTCGTTCGATCCGTAGAACTGCAGGACCCGAGCGCCGGTGACGTCTTCGAAACGTGCCGCGCGCTCGTAGGGCACCGCCTCGCCGCCGGTGAACATGCAGCGCAACGACGAGAGGTCATGCTGATCGATCGCGGGCGACTTCAACATCATCAGGAACTGGGTGCTGACACACGCGAGCACGGTGACGCGTTCACGTTCGATCGCCGCGAGCACCGCTTCGGCGTCGAAGCGCTCGTGGACGACCGTGGGCGCGCCGAGCACCGCCGGGGTGACGTGGGCGGTCCAGATGCCGAAGCCGAACGGCGCCGGGATCGCGCTGAGGAACACGTCGTCCGTGGTCATGTCGCCCGCGGCGGCGGCGAGCTGGTGGAAGTACATCCACCGGTTCTGGGTGTGCACGACGCACTTCGGCATGCCGGTCGTGCCCGACGTCGAGTTGATCAGGAACACGTCGTCGGGCCCGTAGCCACGCCCGGCGATCCCGTCGACCGGTGCTTGCGGCTCGGTGGCGGTGCCGTCGTCGTCGACCACGACGTGGTGGGGGAGGGCGCTGCCGGCGGCGCGCAGCATCGCGACCAGCTCACCGGTGGGACGGCCGCGGTGCTCGGCCAGGGTGACGAGGGCGTCAGCCCGGGTGAGCGCCACCAGGTGGCGGACCTCGTCGTCGCCGGCGCGGTGCCCGAGCCCGACGACGGTCAACCCCGCCCGTTCGGCGGCGACGAACGCGACATGCACCGCGATCCCGTCGGGCAGCAGCACCGCGACCCGAGCGCCGCGGGGCAGGCCGGTGCCGGCCAGCACCCCGGCCAGCGCGGTGGCGCGGGCGTCGTACTCCGCCCACGTGGCTCGCCGTCCGTCGGCCACCAGCGCGTCGGCGGTCGGGCGCCCACGGGCCCACCCCGCCACCGCGTCGCCCACGGTCGTGTCGCCCCACCATCCGGCGGCCCGGTACTCGGCGGCGACGGTGGGGTCGGGCTGCACCGGATCCTTCTACTACGCCGCGCCGTAGTGTGCCGGGTACCGCGACGCCCGGCGAGAGGAGCCCAGATGACCACGACGCCGACCGCAGCCGCCCGGGTCCGGGCGATGGTCGACCACCCGATCATCGACGCCGACGGGCACTTCGTGGAGCTCGGACCGCTGCTCCACGACGAGGTGATCAGCTACGTCGAGGACACCGGCGGCGCCGCGTTGCGCGAGCGATTCCTCGCTACCGCAGCGTCGTTCGACACGTCGTCGAGCCTCGCCGACCGTGCCGATCCCGCCGTCCGCAACCAGTGGAAGGCGATGCCGTCGTGGTGGGGATGGCAGACCGCAGCGGTGCGCGACCGCGCCACCGCGCACCTGCCCGCGCTCCTCTACGAGCGGCTCGACGAGCTCGGCATCGACTTCACCATCCTCTACCCGTCGATGGCCCTCGGCTACTTCGAGGTGACCGACGAGGAGCTCTCGTCGGTGCTCTGTCGGGCGGTGAACCGGTACCACGCCCGCCTGTTCGAGCCGTACCGCGACCGCTGCACCGTCGGCGCGCTCATCCCGATGAACACGCCGGAGCAGGCCGTCGCCGAAGCGGAGTACGCGGTTCGCGAGCTCGGCGCCAAGTCCGTCCTCATGGCCGGGTACGCGCGACGTCCGATCGGTAGCGGCGGCTACCGCCTCGACATGTTCGGGCTCGACAGCGACTTCGACTACGACCCGCTCTGGTCCACGTGCGTGAACCTGGGCGTGGCACCGGTCGTGCACAGCGCGTTGCAGCAGCACCGCGTCACGCGGTCGATCTCGAACTACGTGTACAACCACGTCAACGGACTCGCCGCCGCCCACGAGTCGCTCTGCAAGTCGCTGTTCCTCGCCGGGGTCACCCGTCGCTTCCCCGAATTGCGCATCGGCTTCCTCGAGGGCGGCGTCGCGTGGGCGTGCGCGCTGTTCTCCGGGCTGGTCGGCCACTGGGAGAAGCGCAACCGAGACGCCATCGTCGAGCTCGATCCCGACCGGCTCGACGTCGACGCGTTGCTCGCATACTTCGTCGAGTACGGCGACGACTCGGTCCACGAGCGGATGGCAGACCTCCGCGACTACTTCGAACGTCCGGCCGCGCGTCCGGCGCAGGTCGACGAGTTCGCGGCCGTCGGCATCGACACCGTCGACGACCTGCGGGCGCGCTTCGAACCCAACTTCTACTTCGGGTGCGAGGCCGACGACCCCCTGGTGGCATGGGCGTTCCGCGACGACGTCAACCCGCTCGGTGCGCGGCTGCGCCCGGTGCTCGGCTCCGACATCTCGCACTGGGACGTCCGCGACATGACCGAACCGGTGGCCGAGGCGTTCGAGCTGGTGGAGCACGGCGTCATCACCGAGCGCGACTTCCGTGACCTGACCTACGTCAACCCGGTCCGCCTGCACGCCGGTCCCAACCCCGAGTTCTTCGCGGGCACGGTGTGCGAGTCGGCCGCGGCGGCAGCGCTGGCAGAGGTGGGGGAGTGAACCGCGACGACGCCCGTCCGCTGCGGTCGGTGGTGTTCGCGCCGGGCGACGACGCCGACGCGCTCGCTGCCACCCGAGTGTCGGGAGCCGACTCGATGGTGGTCGACCTCGAGGAACCCCAGACGCCCTACCCCGAGTCGGAGCGCGAGCGGGGCCGCAAGGTCGCCCGCGAGTTCTTCGATTCTCTGGCGCCGGGTGAGCTGCCACTGGTCTTCGCGCGTGTGCAGCCGCCGTCGACCGGCCAGACCCTGAAGGATCTGCGGGCGGTCGCGGGCCCCGGCCTCGCCGGCGTGCTGCTCCCGAAGATCACCAGCCCGGCCGACGTGCACGCGCTCGACGCGCTGCTCGCGTGCACCGAGGTCGACTTCGACCTCGAACCCGGGCAGCTCGCGATCTACCCGATCCTGGAGACCGCGCAGGCGATCCGGCTCGCGTACGAGATCGCGATCGCGTCGCCGCGGGTGTCGCACATGGGAGGTGCGCTGTCGCGCTTCGGCGACATCCACCAGGCTCTCGGCTACCGCTGGACGTCCGAGGGCGAGGAGACGCTGTACCTCCGCTCCAAGGTGCTCGTCGACGCCAAGGCCGCGGGGATCCGCTACCCGATCAGCGGGATGTGGGGCGGAGCGCTCGACGACCTCGACGGCCTGCGCGCCTTCGCCACCGGCCTCCGGAACCTCGGGTACTACGGGATGATGCTCGGGAGCGGCGAGCACGTGCCGCTGGTGCACGAGGTGTTCACGCCGACGGCGGCGGAGATCGCGTACTGGCGCGAGCTCGACGAACTGGCGAGCGAGGCCGAGCGCGTCGGGAGCGGTCCGATCCGCCACGGCGACCCCCGCCAGGGGGAGGCCCACGTCGTCCACATCGCCCACGTGGGCTCGGCCCGCAAGAACCTCGCCTGGGCCCGCGACCTCGGCGTCATCTGACTCCCCCAACCCCACCCCCCAACCTGCGTCGCAAGGGGCGAACAGTTCGCCTCTGCCGACGCAGGTTGGAGCAAGGGGTCGGTCAGAGGTCGCCGTCGGCGAGCAGCTCCATGGGGTCGCGCATGCGCACCATCCCGAGGTAGCCGCCGCCGTCGGCGATGGCGTCGTGCACCGCGTACCCGAGCAGCTCCTGCGCGCGGGGAGAGCGTGCGGGCCACGTCCGGCGGCACTGCCAGCGAGTTGTTCTCCTCGGTGCGCAGCCATCCGAGGGTGAAGCTGATGTGGGCCCCGAGTCGCCACTCGTCGTCGGTGGCGTTGGTCCCGGCGAAGTGGATGGTCGAGCCGAGGTAGATCACCGCGCCGCCGGCCGGCACCACGGCGTCGGTGATCTCGTCGGACTCGGGCACGCGGTCGCGCGGCCAGGTGTGGCTTCCCGGCACCACGCGTGTCGCACCCGTGTCGACTCGGAAGTCCGTGAGCGCGACCAGGGACGCGATCTGGAGCTCGTCGTGCGGGCGCGGGAAGTGCGGCCACACGTCCTCGTCGCGATGCGGGAACTGCGCCTGGGCGCCAGGTCCGCGCGCGATGAGGTGTCCGAGGTTGAGCTGGTAGCGCGAGCACGACGGCAACAGCACCGCGTCGCAGATCGCCGCGTACGTCGGGTGGGCGATCACCGCGTCGGCGAAGGTCGGTGAGACGGCCGCCAGCGCGGAGACGTGCTTCGTGTAAGGGCCGTAGAACGCCTGCACCGCGGGGTTGACGGTGCGCATGCCCGACTCGGCCGCGTCGACGGCGTCGTCGACCTCGGCCCGGATCGCCGCGACCGTCGTCGACGGGATGAACGAGTCGACCAGGACCGCGCCGTCGGCGCGGAGGGCGTCGACGATCGCGCGGTCGTCGCTCGTGTCGGCGAACCGGGCGATCGACGCCATCTGCGTCAGCCCTGGGCGGCCGGGAGGACGACCTCGGCGACGTGCTTCACGTAGGGCCAGGCGATCTCCGGCGGGATGCCCCCGCAGAGTGGCATCAGCATGAGCGGGGCGCCGTTGCGGACCATCTCGACCGCTTCCTCGGTGCTGTAGATCTTGTGGGCCGGAGACGTCGCCCGCAGCTCCTCGACCGTCTGCGCGTGCGAGATGCTGGCGGTGGTCTCGTCGCCGGGGTTCCAGTCGCCGTACATCTTCACGTCGTGGAGGATGTACTCGCCGATCTCGTCCCACGCCTTGTCGACGTCGTCGGCGACGAACATGGTGGTGGCCGCGTCCTTCGGCGGCAGCTGCGCCATGCCGGGCTCGTGCCCGTGCTCGCGACACGACTCCTCGTAGGCCTCCCTCATGCCGGCGAGGTCGCTCTGGGCGAAGAAGCTCAGGCCGTAGCGACCGGCTCGCTTGGCGGCTGCGATCGAACCGCCACCCCACATCACCATCGGCCCGCCCGGCGTCACCGGCGGGGGAGTGACGTGGATGCGCCGTCCCTCGTGCTCGAACGGTTCACCCGTCTTCGCCTTGAGCAGCAGTTGGAGCTTCTCCTCGACGACGGCACCGCGCCGCTTCCAGTCGATGCCGTACATCTCGAACTCCTCGGGCCGGTACCCCAGCCCGAGCGTGTACGACAGGCGGCCGTTGCTGATGATGTCGAGGACGACCATGTCTTCGGCCAGGCGGATCGGGTCGTAGAACGCGAGCAGCGCCGCGGCGATGCTGATGTGGAGCTGGTTGGTGCGCGCGGCCATCGCCGACGCCAGCAGCAGCGGCGAGGGGATGTACCCGTCGGACGACGTGTGGTGCTCGGAGATCACCGCGGCCAAGCAGCCGCGCGTCTCGGCCCATTCCGCCATGTCGATCGCCGCCTTGTAGAGGTCGGTGGTCGAGCCGCCGAACTCCGGTGCGCGCATGTCGAAGCGCATCATGAACATCGCGAGGTCCCCCCAGGTTGACGGTGGCGAAGATCAGAACGTGAGGACGCCCCGAGCGAGCGTGCCGTGGTGCATGTCCTCGACGACGGTGTGGAAGTCTTCCATCGGATAGGTCTTGCTGACCATCGCGTCGAGGTCGAGCAGGCCCTTCTTGTAGAGGTCGACGATCACCGGGATGTCGCGCTGCGCACGCACCCCGCCGGCGCGGCTGCCGATGATGCCGCGGTCGACTTGGGTGAGATGCGTGATCGGGATGTCGTAGGTGACGCCGGGCGCCGGGACGCCGACCTGCACGCACACGCCGCCCCACTCGAGGACCTGCACGGCCTGCGAGGTGACCGCCGGGTGACCGACGCACTCGAACGACCAGTTCACGCCGCCGGCGCCGAACGGTCCGTCGGGCATCTCCTCGGTGAACGGCAGCAGCTCCTTGATCGCCTGCACCGGGTCGACCTCGGCGGCGTTGATGAAGTGCGTCGCACCCAGCTGGAGCGCGAGCTCGCCCTTCGACGGCACGGTGTCGACGGCGATGATGTGGTTGGCGGCCTTGATCCGCAACGCCTGGATGGTGGAGAGGCCGACGCCGCCGGCGCCGAACACCGCGGTGTTGTCGCCCACCTGCACGTTGGCCCGGTTGAACACCGACCCCATGCCGGTGACCACGCCGCAGGCGATGAGGCACGCGGAGGTGAGCGGGACCTCGGGGTCGATCGGGACCGCCTGCACCTCTTTGACCAGCGTCATCTCCGCGAACGACGACGTCGCCGCGAAGTTGCCGGCGGGCTCGCCGCCCACGGTGAAGATCTCGCGCCGGTTGCCGAGCGTCTTGCGGCACCAGGTGGGCTTGCCGACCGAGCACTGGTCGCAGATGCCGCAGTTCGAGACGGTGGCGATGACGACGTGGTCACCCACCTTCACCCGGCTCACCTGTGATCCGATCGCCTCGACGACGCCCGCGCCTTCGTGGCCCATGAGCGACGGGGCGGGCCAGGGGATGGTGCCGTCGAGGAGGCTGACGTCGCTGTGGCACACACCCGCGGCGACCAGTCGGACGAGCACCTCGTTGGGCCCGGGGTCGATCACCTCGACGTCGTTGCGGACCTCGGCACCCTCACCTGTGAACACGATTCCACGCATGGCCCGCACCCTACCGTCACCTCTCGAACCGGCGTCGCTGACGTGGGGTATGACCCCGTTTGGTGACGCCGGTTCGTGCGTTGGCGGTCAGAAGGCCATGAAGCCGCCGCCGTCGACCATGAGGGTCTGGCCGGTCATGTAGCGGGAGAGGTCGCTGGCGAGGAACACCGCCACCGGTCCGATGTCGGGCTCGGGGTCGCCGATGCGGCGCAGCGGCGTGCGCCCGACGAGCAGGCCGTCGGTGAACACGGGGCTGGTCTCGGCGACGGTCTCCATCGCCGGGGTCATGGCGACGGGCCCGATGCAGTTGACCCGCACCCCGGCTGGACCCCACTCGCGGGCCAGGCTCTTGGCCAGGCCCCGCTGGGCGGCCTTGGCCAAGCCGTACGCCGGAAGGTACGGGCTGCCCTCGACGCCCGCCGCCGACGTGAGCAGGATCAGCGAGCCCCCGGCGCGCTCGAGGTGCGGGTAGGCGGCCCGGGCACACAGGTAGGAGGCGCGCACGGCGGTGCCGAGCATCGCCTGCCAGACGTCGACGGGAACGTCCTCGATGGCGCGGGGATCGCCGACGGGTGCGAGCGCGTTGTGCACCATGACGTCGAGGCCACCGAACTCCGCGACCGCCAACGCCACCGCGGCGTCGACGTCGGCCCGCCGTGTGACGTCGCAGCGGATCGACCGCGCCTCACCGCCTCGCCCGGTGATCTCGTCGGCCACGACGTCGCCGGTCTCGGTGCGGCGCGCCGCGATCACGACGCGAGCACCGTGCGTCGCGCACGCGAGCGCGATGCCGCGGCCGACGCCCCCGCCCGCGCCGGTCACGACCACCGTGCGGCCGTCGAGCAGCGCGCTCACAGGCCCATCCAGGTGCCACCGTCGGCGACGAGGGTGCCGGCGGTGAGGAAGTGCGCGTCGGGATCGTCGAGCAGGGCGACGAGCGGCGCGAGGTCGTCGGCCGCGTCGCCGGGATGACCGAACGCGGGCGTGGACAGCGAGATCGCGGGGTCAGGGCACCGGCCGTGTCGTCGTCGAGCCAGTGGTGGGGCGCGGCGGCGATGGTGTTGACGGTCACGCCGTCGACGCCCCACTGCCGCCCACAGCCCTTGGCCAGCACGCGCACGCCTTCGGCGACGGCAGCGAGCATCGCGAAGTCGGCCGCGCCGGCCATCCCGATGGTCGGGACCACGAAGACCAGGCTGCCCTTGCTGGCGCGCAACGGCTCGGCGGCGGCGCGCGCCAACCACCACGCCGCCTCCAGGCTGCGCTCGCAGCCCGCGGCCCACTCGTCCTCGTCGAGGTCGACGAAGCGGTGCGGCGCGACGACGCCCGGCGCGAGCCACGTGTGCACGATCTGGTCGATCCCCCGCAGGCGCGCGTCGGCGTCGCCGACGGCGGCGACCACCTCGGCCTCCGACGCGAAGTCGCAGTCGAGCGGCAGCGCGTCGAGGCCGAGCTCGTCCAGGCCGGCGACGAGCCCGTCGGCGAGACGACCGGTACCGGTGACGACGACGCTGCGGCCGGCGATCGGGCGCACCGTCACACCAGCATGATGGCGCCGCCGTCGGCCATCAGGGTCTGGCCGGTCATGTACCGGCTGGCATCGGAGAGCAGGAATTGCACCACCGGACCGATGTCGTCCTCGGCATCGCCGTCGCGCGGGATGGGCTGGTTGGCGTAGGTCTCCGCGAAACTGCGGGCGCGCTCGGGATCGGCGTCGCCCGGTGGCATCCGGTGCGCGGCCGACACCGGGCACAGGCAGTTGACCGTGATCCCGAGCTTCCCCCACTCGCGCGGCGGAACGGGTGAGGGCGCGGATCGCCTCCTTCGACGACGCGTACGGCGCGTACCCCACGGCCCCGAGCAGCGCCGCGTTGGAGCCCATGGTCACGATCCGGCCGCGGCCTTGGTCGCGCATGTGCGGGAACACGGCCTGCATGCCCCACAACGTGCCCTTCGGGCCGGTGTCCAGCAGCACGTCCATGTCGTGCTCGGTGATGTCCGCCAATGGCGTCACCGACCGGAAGGTCTGGGCGTTCGCCACGAGACCGTCGACCCGGCCGAACTCCTCGATGGTGCGCGCCACGAGCGCGAACGCACCGTCGCGGTCGGCGACGTTGAGGGTGGTGGACAGGTGCGGCGCACCGATGGCCGCGAGCTCACTCGCCGTCTGCTCGAGCGCCTCCGGCTTGCGGGCGGTGATCACGAGCGAGGCACCGTTGCGGGCCAGGTGCAACGCGATGCCACGCCCGACCCCCTTCGACGCGCCGGTCACGATGACGACGTTCCCCGCCACGGAGTTGTCGACGCTCATCTTTGCCCGCTCTCGGTGCCTGCTCCATGGCTCGCTCTCTGCGCACCGGGATACCCGGTGCGCAGCCGTTCGCTCGCGTGCACCGGTCCGCTCATGTGCGGTACCTCCAGGAGACGTGCGCGGCGCGCGCGCGGCGATCTCGGCGCGCCGGTCGTCGGCGTCGACCCGCGGATGCCCGTCGGGGAGGTGCGACGCGAGTTCGGCGAGCGGCACGACCTCGGCGGCGATGTGGGGTGTCTCGGGGGGCCGGAACCAGCGGGCGGTGGTCAGCACCTCGGGTCGCCCTTCGGTGTCGAGCCAGTTGGCCGTGCCCGGGTCGTGGCCGGCGACGACGACACGCACGCGGCCGTCGTCGTCGGCGGTCACCTGCCGGTGGTTGCGGCTGGTGACCCGGGTCGTGTAGTCGAGCGGCTCGTACCAACCGCGCGTGTAGGAGCTCACGCCCCAGAGCGCGGCATCACCCGGGTCGAGCTCGAGGACGAGGGCCTCGTCGTCGTCCAGGCACACGAACCCATGGCTGTAGATGATGTCGCGCACTCCCTTGCCCGAGACGTCGGGAACGCCGAACCGGTTCGGTTCCTGTGCCTCGCGCATGCGGGCCTGGAAGTCGCGGAAGTACACCGTCGAGTTCTCGACTTCGTGCGCGGCCGCTTCCAGCATCTCGCCGACGCGGTCGGCGGTGACCGCGGGCTTCGGATCGGACTGGGTGTCGAGGCGCTCGATCACGAACGTCGCGGGCTCGGCGGGAAGCCAGTCGAAGTAGTAGTCGCGCACGTGGACGAAGCCCGGCCCGGGGCCTAGGGGGAGCCACGTCCCCGGGTGCTCGTCGGCGCTGAGCATGATCTCGAAGGTGTCGCCGGGACGGAGCCCGAGGGACGACGCCGAGACCTCGGTGCCGATGTTGGCGCCGCCGCTCTGGGTCGTCCCGCCCTTGAGCTGGAGCACGAACTCCTCGCACGCGCCCATCCGCCCCGACACCCGGTACGTGCCCGCCCCGTCGATGGTGGCGCGGCGCGCGACCTGGTCGACGTTGGGGCCGCCCCACGCGTACGTGGGGTCCGCGCTGCGGAAGAACGCGGGATGGGCGGGATCGCTGTAGCCGGTCGCGTAGGTGAGCCAGCACGCGGCCTGGGTGGCGAGGTGGCGCATGCCCTCGGCGCGGTCGCGCGGATCGCCGGGGAAGTCGTCGGCGAGGATGCGCTCGCCCATCGCCGCCAGGCGGTCGCAGAACGCACGCCACGCGGTGCCGTCGAGGACGTCGACCCCGTTCATCAGCGCTTCTCGCCGACGAAGATCGCGGTCGCCTCTACCGTGACCTTGCCGTCGACCACGACTTCACCCGACGCGAAGCTCTTGCGGCCCTCGCTGCCCGTGTACCGGCCCACGATGTCGACGGGGACACCGAACGGCGTGCCCCCTCGCAAAGACACCGACAGCGCCACGGTCATCCCCGTCGCGCCCGACACCAGCACCGCGACTCCGAGCACCTCGTCGAGCGCGCAGCCGAGCACGCCCCCGTACACACGCCCCGGCGATCCGCCGTGCTGCGGCCCGAAGGTGCACCGCGCGCGCACCTCGACCGGCGTCGGCGTCGATCCGGGCGGCGGCTCCTTGGGTCGGTGGATCCACTCGATCGGCGGCGCCTGCGGGTTGAGCCGGCCCGAGCCCGCCTGGTTCAGGCTCTCGACCCGGCCGTCGGCGTGACGCACCAGGTAGAGCGCGTCGCCGCGCCGCGCCGCTCGCAACCGTTCCGTGGCGGCGCCGAGCTCGGCCGCGACCGCGGCGCGCGTGGTCGCGTCGACGTCGGTCATCACCACCGCTTCCACCAGGTCCCGGGTCGCGGTGACCAGCTCGAAGGCCGACGGGGGGATCGCCGACGGGTCGGGCAGCGAGTCGCCGAGCAGCTCGGCGACCCGGGCGGCGGAGACCGGAGTTGCATCGGGTGCGCTCATCGCGTGCCCTTCATCCGACGGTGAGGGGCATGCGTGTGGGCCCCTGCACGTTGCCCGAGTGCATGTAGGTGATCCCGGCTTCGTCCACGTCGTAGGAGGGGAACCGGTCGAGGAACTCCTGGAGGGCGACCTTGCCCTCGAGTCGAGCGACCGCGGCGCCGAGGCACACGTGCGCGCCGTGCCCGAACGCAAGGATGCGCGGGTTGGGGCGGAAGATGTCGAACTCGTCCGGACGCTCGAACTCCCGCGGGTCGCGGTTCCCGGAACCGAGCAGGAGCGCCACCTTGGAGCCGGCGGGGATCACGCGGCCACGGACCTCGACGTCGCGTGTCGTCGTGCGGGTCATGAATTGCGTCGGGCTGGTGAAGCGCAACAGCTCTTCGACGGCCTGCGGCATGAGCTCGGGATCGGCGATGACCGCGGCACGTTGGTCCGGGTGCGACCCGAACAGGCGGACACCGTTCGCGATGAGCTTGGCCGTGGTCTCGTGACCGCCTGCGATCAGCAGCATGCACATGCCGATCACCTGGGCGTCGTTGAGCGGTGCGCCCTGGTACTCCATGGTCACCAGCAGGCTCAGGAGATCGTCGGTGGGCTCGGCGCGTCGAACCGCCGCCACCGCGGCCGAGAGTCCCACGAGATTGCCCTCGGCCTCCTTGCTCGCGGGCGGGAGGCCGATCGCATCCTCCGGACGGGTGAGGTAGTCGTCGGTCCAGACGCGCACGTGCTCGTGCTCCTCGGCCGGGATCCCGAGCATGACCGAGATCACGGTGGCGGGGAGCCGGGCCGCGTAGTCGATCACCACGTCGAACCGGTCGCGCTCGTCGAGCTGCTGGACGAGCTCCCGGGCCCAGGTGCGGACCAGCGGCTCGAGCTCGGCGATCCGCTTCGGCGTGAACCGTCGGGCCACGACCTTGCGCATCTGCGTGTGATCCGGCGGATCCATGTGGATCATCGATCCCGCCGCCCCCTCGGGGCCTTCGTCCTCCAGCGCCACGCCCTTGCTCGACGTGTAGGTGGCGGGGTCGTGGAGCCCGGCGAGCACGTCGTCGAAGCGTGAGAGCGCCCAGAAGTCGAGGTTCGCGTTGTAGTAGACGGGTGCCTCGTCACGCAGCCACGTGTACGTGGGATACGGATCGCTCTGGAACCGGTGATCGAACGGATTGAGTTCCATCGTTCGACGTTACACAGGACCGGTAGCGTGCGCGGATGGCCTCGTTCACCGTCCGCACCGTGCTCGACGGGCTGTATTTCGGCGAAGGTCCCCGCTGGCACGACGGCCGTCTGTGGTTCAGCGACATGCACGACCATCGTGTCGTGCGACACCGCTCGACGGCGACGCGGCCACGGTCGTGACCTCACGCGACGACGAACCGTCCGGCCTGGGTTGGTTGGCCGACGGCCGCCTGCTGGTGGTGGCCATGGAGACCCAGCGGCTCCTCCGACGTCGAGCCCGACGGCGAGCGTCGTCGGTGCACGCCGACCTCTCGCACGGCGCGCGCGGTTCGCTCAACGACATGATCGTGGCGCGCCGATGGCACCGCGTACGTCGGCGACATGGGTTCGCGGATCCACGAGCTCGGCGCCGAACGACGTCGCCGGGCAGACCTTCCGGGTCGAGCCCGACGGCACGTGGGAGTGCGCGGCCGACGACCTGCGGTCGCCGAACGGTCACATCCTCACCGACGACGGTCGCACGCTGATCGTGGCCGAGAGCGGCGGCTTGCGGCTGACCGCGTTCACAGTCGCGCCGACGGCACGCTGCACCGATCGCCGCATCTTCGCCGAGCTCGCCGCCCGAGCCGACGACGTCGCCTTCGCGCCGCCCGACGGCATCTGCCTCGACGCCGAGGGCGCGGTGTGGGTCGCCGATCCGATCGGCGCGCGCGTGTTCCGCGTCCGTCGAAGGCGGCGAGGTCACCGACTCGATCGGCTTCGACCGACGCCATCCCGGTCGCGTGCGTGCTCGGCGGCGCCGACCGACGCACGTTGTTCATGTGCGCAGCCGCCGATTGGAAGCGCGACGCGCTCGCGGGCCGTCGTACCGGGCCGCATCGACGCGTGCGAGGTCGACGTTCCCGGCGCGGGTCGCCCGTAGCTACGAAGCCTGCGCGTCGACGTCGGGTGGGCGTGGGAACAGGTGATGCAGCGCGCGCGGGGGCTTGAACGGCGTCCACGCGTCGTCGGGTTGCGCGAGGCGGTCGGCGATCGCGAGCAGCACCGCCGGGTTGTGTCCGAGCCCGCAGTGGCTCCCGAACACCTCGATGTTCTCGCACTGCGGGCCGTCGTCCTCGATGCACGACTGCCAGCTGGCGACGCCATCGGTGCGGCTGTAGATCGCGGTGACCGGCACGCGGAGCAGCGGCTCGCAGTGCTCGGCGCGCAACATGCTGTCGGTGGGGGAGATGTGCCACCGCTCGGTGACGCGGTAGAGCAGGGCGGCGTGGGTCTTGTAGCGATCGTCGAGGAGGAGGCGGAACGGGGAGCCCAACGTGATCACCTGCCGCACCGCGTGGGGGTTGCGGCGTGCGGCTTCGCGCCCCAGGATCCCGCCGGCGCTCCAGCCGATCACGCTGACCCGCCGACCGGTCTCCTCGTGGACCTCGCGGAGTCGTTCGGGCACGCCGTCGACGATCGACGCGGTGAGGCCGAAGTTCGGCCCGAGCTTCCAGCCGAAGACGTCGTAGCCCAGCGCGCGGAGGTAGGTGCGCAACGGCGTGGTGCCGGCGTCGTTGGCGCCGAGGGGCGGGAGCACGAGCACCGGGTGGCGGTCGCCGCGCGGGCGGGTCAACAGCAGGGGCCAGGTTGCGAGGCACAACGCGAACTCGGGCCAGGCGCGGAGCTCGAGCGCGAGCAACGCCAGCGACGGTGCGCCGGCCACTCGCTGTGGTTCCACGACCGCGAGCGTACCCCCGGCTCAGGGTTACGATGCGCGATGACGGTCACCCTGTTGCACGTCCATCACACGACGTCGCCCTCGGTGCACTCCATGTTCGTCGCGGTGCAGTCGGGTGCGACCGACCCGCAGATCGCAGGGGTCGACGTCGTCACGCGTGCCGCGCTCCAGGCCACCGCGTCCGACGTGCTCGCCGCCGACGGCTATCTCCTCGGTACTCCGGCCAACCTCGGGTACATGTCGGGTGCGCTCAAGCACTTCTTCGACCAGATCTACTACCCGTGCCTGGAGGCGACGATCGGCCGTCCGTTCGGCGTGTATCTGCACGGCAACAACGACACCGCCGGCGCGCTGCGCGCGATCGAGACGGTCACCACCGGTCTCCGGTGGCGCGCGGTCCAGGCGCCCGTGTCGGTGCTCGGCGACCCGTCGCGCGCCGATCTCGACGCGTGCTGGGAGCTCGGCGCCGCGGTCGCGGCCGGGCTCGTCTCCGGTTGAGCCTCACCACTTTGATGGTGGATTCCGCTCCGGCATCCTGCCCATCCGGGCACGCCTCCGCTCCATCTCACCGCAGGCTGTCGACCGGCACCACGTCGCACTCGGCCATCGCCGGGTCCGATTCCGGGAGCAGGTAGCGCCAGAAGATCGTGCCGACGCGGTGGCCGCCCGTGTCGAGCCAGTTGGCGACCCCGGGGTCGCGGTGGGCGATGACGATCGTGTACGACCCGTCCGGCTCGTAGGCGATCTGTGCGCTGTTCAACGAGCTGCGCCGGTGCACGTACTCGAGCGTCTGCATGTGCCGGTTCCAGAGCATGACGTTGGTGAAGCGCGACGGGGGGATCGTCCCCCGCATCACCAGCGCGTCGTCGGGCCCGAGGTCCCAGCGGCCCATCGAATAGAAGATGTCGACCGCGCCCGCAGCGTCGACCCCCGCGTTGCGGAAGCTCCACGGCTCGCCCACGTGGTTGGGCTCGTCGGCCATGAACGGCGCCGGCGACGGTGTCCCGGGGAGCGGCTGGCCGACGGTGGTCTGGCGCAGGAACGCGACGCCGGCGCGCAGACGCGCCGCGAACGTGGCGTCGTCGAGCGGCGGCGGTGGTGCGACGTCGCCGAGGGCCTCGATGCCGATGCGCACGGCCACCGTCGGGTCGTTCTGGGCCGAGTGCTCGCGGAGGAAGTAGCTGCGCACGATGATCATGCGGGCGTCGGGGTCGAGCTGCACCCAGTTCGCACCGACATCGGCGGGCTTCTCCGTGCTGAACACGATCTCGTAGGACCCGTCCGGCGCGAACGTGAACTGGCTGTCGTTGATGTCGGCCAGGACGCGCCCGTTGAACCCGCCGTCGACGGCCTCGGAGTGCACGGTGAACGAGATGTACGCCTCCTCGCCGCGCACGCCGAACACACGGTACGAACGGTCGCCGCGGATCTGGGCGAAGTGGTAGATCGCGTCGGGGTTGTCGCCCTGCAGCTTCCGCGCCGGGCTGACGATCGGCGCCATGCGCGGATGCTCGGGATCGCCCTCCATGAAGAACTCCGACGCACCCGACAGCACCTCGGTGACGTACCGGAAGCCCTCGACGACGTCGAGGTCCTCGGTGAAGCGATCCTCGTTGAGCACGTAGCCGTCGCGGATCTCCTGCAGCGCGGCGATGAGCTCGTCGAACGCCTCGGTCGACTTCGGTGCGCGGTTCATGTGGGATCTCCTTGATCGGGCACGGGCACGACCTTGCGGTAGTCGATGAACGACCGCAGGGTGTTGCCGCCGTCGACGGTGAGCAGCTGGCCGGTCACCCACGACGACTCGGGCCCGGCAAAGTAGCGGACGGCCTGTGCGATGTCGTCGGGTTCGCCGTGTCGCGCGAGGGGCTGTTCGGCAAGGAAGAGGGCCAGCATCTCCGGACTGCGGAACATGCCGGCGGTGGCCGCGGTGTTGGTGAGTCCCGGTTGCACGGAGTTCACGCGGACGCCGAGCTCGCCCAGCTCGTCGGCCGCGACGCGCACCAGCTGGTCGACCGCCGCCTTCCCCGCGGCGTAGGACGCGAGGTACCGCGTCGTGAACACGGCTGCGGTCGACGAGATGGCGACGAACGATCCGCCGCCGGCACGCACCATCGCCTGGCCCGCATACTTCAGGAAGAGGAAGACCGGCCGGACGTTCCCGTCGACCTCGGTGCTGAACTGGTCGTCGTCGTAGAGGAGCACCGGTGTGATGCCACCGCCACCGGGCACGACGACCGCGATCTGCAGCCGGCGCTCGTCGTCGGAGGCGGCGTCGACCGCGGCGCGCACCGAGGGGCCGTCGAGCGCGTCGCACACGCAGTGCGAGACGGTGAGCCCGTCCCCGGCGAGCGCGGCGGCGGCGTCGACGAGCTTCTGTTCGGTGCGACCCACGATGGTCACGCGCGCGCCGTCGCGAGCCAGGGCCCGCGCGCTGGCGAGGCCGATGCCCGATCCCCCACCGACGACCACCGCGCGCTGTCCTGCGAGTGCACCGTCCATGTTCTGCCTCCTACCGGGACGCCGGGTTGGCGGCGCGGGTCTCGGTCCAGTCGACGCGCAGACGACGCTGGGCGAACTTCCACACGCCGTCGGCGTCGGGCCGGTACGTGTCCTCGTAGCGGATGTACATCACGTAGTTGGTGCCGCCGTGCACGTCGGGCGTGAGGTGGTGGGCCACGCAGTAGACCTCGCCCGTGGCCTCCCCGTCTCCGATGTCGTAGCTCGACTGCCCGAGGAGATGGAAGGTCTTCGCGTACCGCTGGATCACCTCCGGCACCTTCGCCAGGCGCTCGATCCCGCGCAGCTCCCGGGGCTCGGTGCTCTCGCTCGGATCGTGGATGGTGATCACGGCGTCGTCGTGGAACAGGGCGACGAACGTGTCGACGTCGCGCCGGTCGACGCCCTGTGCGTAGCGCTCGGCGAGCGATCGCAACTCCTGCCGCGTCGCGGCCTCGTCAGCACCTGGCATCCGGCTCCCCTTTGGTCAGGGGGAGACTACGGCCTTGCTCCCGATGCCGGTCAGCCCGTGAAGCGGGGCGACGTCGAACCCTTCGGCCTACCGTGAGCGGGTGCAGTTCAGCGCGGACCTCCGCGACGCGGTGCTCGACGGCTCGGTGACGCTGTCGTACCGGCTGTGGACCCGTCCGAAGGTGAAGGTGGGCCGCCGCTACGCCGTCGGTCCGGGATGGATCGAGGTCGACGACGTCGAGCTCGTGCCCTTCTCCACGGTGACGACGGCCGCGGTCCGACGCTGCGGCGAGACCGACCGGGAGGCACTGCGCCACCGCACCGCGCACGCCGGTCCGGTCGCCGACGACACCCTCGTGTACCGCGTCGAGTTCCATGCCGTTTCCGAGCGTTGACCCGCCCGGGGCGGCGACGTCAGTCCTTCTCGAGCTTCGCCCGGAGCTGTGCCAGGCGGTCCTGGAACGCAGGCTGCTGCATCGACCAGTCCTGGTGCGCGAACTCGAGCTCGAACGCCTCGGCGGCCGTGTCGATCGCGGCGGACTCGTCGAGCACCGACTTCGCGCGCGCGATCAGCTCCCGCGGTCGATCCGCGGCGCGGCGGGCGAGCGCGACCGCGGTGTCGAGGAGCGCATCGTCGTCGACGCAGCGCCACGCGAGTCCGACCCGCGCCGCCTCCTCACCCGAGAGCGCCTCGCCGAAGATGACCAGGGCGGCGGCCGCCTGGCGACCGACCAACCGTTGCATCCGCCAGAGGTGACCGCCACCGGGATGGATGCCCAGGTCCATGAACCGCGGATCGAACCGCGCCTGGGGCGAGCACAGGATCACGTCGCACGCGAGGGGGAGGTTCACGCCCGCCCCGATCACCGGACCGTTCACCGCGGCGACGGTGGGGATCCCGAGCCCGGCCACCGCGAGGAACCCGGCGTACATCTCGCGGAGTGAGGCACGCGGCTCGAGCAGGTCGTCGACCGAACCCCCGGCACAGAACGCGGGTGGCGTGGCCGTCAGGACGAGCGCCCCGATCTCCGGGTCGTCCCGCACCTCGTCGACCGCGGCCGCGAGCTGGGTGGTCACCTCGAGCGAGAGCGCGTTGCGCCGGGCCGGATCGTCGAGGGTCACGACCGCGACGTTGCCGTCGCGCGCGAGCAGGACGCGGGGGTCGTCGGTGTCCATGGGCGGGCATCGTACGGCGGTGTTCCCGGCGGGTCAGAATGACGCGATGGAGTTCCTCCCCAGCGACGCCGTCACCCGCATCAAGGCCCGGCTCGACCACCCGGTGATCGACGCCGACGGGCACGCCATCGAGTACCTGCCCCTCGTGCGCGACATCCTGCGCGAGCAGGCGGGCGACGAGGCGGTCGCGGTGATGGACCTCGTGACGAGCGGCGGCTCGGCGATGCGCGGACTGTCGCCGGAGCAGATGCGCGCCGCCGGCCTGATCCGCACGTCGTGGTGGGGGCTCCCCACCCGCAACACGCTCGACCGCAGCACCGCGCTCCTGCCCGATCTCCTCGCCGCCCGGCTCCCGGAGATCGGGATCGACCACGCGATCCTCTACCCGACCTACGGGCTCGTACCGGCCGCGCTCGACGACGCGGCGATCCGACTGCCCCTGGCGCGCGCGTTCAACACGTTCTACGCCGAGGCGTTCCGCGACCATGCCGAGACGCTGACACCGGTGGGGATCATCCCCATGCACACGCCCGAGGAGGCGATCGCCGAGCTCGACCACGCCAGCGGGGAGCTGGGCCTCAAGGCGTTCATGTTCGGCGGGCCCATCAGCCGGCCGGCACCGGGGGTCGACCCGCCCTCGCGCGCGGCGCGCTGGCTCGACTCCCTGGGCCTCGATTCGGTCTACGACTACGACCCGGTGTGGCAGCGGTGTGTGGCGCTCGGCGTGTCGCCGACGTTCCACACCGCGGCCATGGGCTGGACCGTGCGCGCGTCCGTCAGCAACTACGTGTTCAACCACATCGGGATGTTCGCCATCGCCGGCGAGCTCACGGCCCTCTCGCTGTTCATGGGCGGCGTCCCGCAGCGGTTCCCGACGTTGCGGTTCGCGTTCCAGGAGGGTGGCGTCGCCTGGGCCGCCTCGCTGTGCGCGAACCTCGAAGGCCACTGGGAGAAGCGCAACCGCGACGCGATCGAGCACTACAACCCGGCCCATCTCGACCGCGCGCAGGTAGCGCAGCTGTTCGAGGAGTACGGGGCGCCGCGCTACCGCGAGCGGCTCGACCAGCTCGACGACGGTCTGCGCATGCTCAGCCTCCCCGACGAGGACCCGGCGACGATCGACGAGTTCGCCCGGTGCGGGATCGAGAGCGTCGACGACATCCGCCGGGTGTTCACGACGGCGTACCACTTCGGGTGCGAGGCCGACGACCCGATGACCGCGCTCGCGTTCGACCCCGCGCGCAACGCCGCCGGCACCCGGCTCAAGGCGCTGTTCGCGTCGGACATCGGGCACTGGGACGTGCCCGACATCCGCGAGGTGCTCCCGGAGGCGTGGGAGCTGGTGGAGGACGGCAACGCCACCGAAGCCGACTTCCGGGCGCTCACCTTCGAGCACGCGGTGTCGCTGTGGGCCGGCCCCAACCCGTCGTTCTTCGCCGGGACCTCGGTCGAGGGTGCGGTGCGCGACGAGCTGCAGCGCACCCCGCTGGAGCGGGCCGGCACCCCGGGATAGCGTCGGCGCATGACGACAGTGGTGTTGGTGCACGGTGCGTTCCACGACGCGTGGTGCTGGAACCTGGTGCGGACCCAGCTCGACGAGCTGGGCGTCGCCAACCTGGCGCCCGACCTCCCCCTCACCGGGCTCGACGACGACGCCGCGACCGTCGGCGCGCTGCTCGACGCGATCGACGGCCCGGTCGTGCTGTGCGGCCATTCGTACGGTGGGATGGTCATCTCGCGCGCGGCGAGCGGACGCGACGACGTCGACCGGCTGGTCTACCTGTGCGCGGTGCAAGTGGAGCAGGACGACGAGATGGCGGGCATCGTGCGCGCGACGCACCTCATGGAGCACCTCGTCGCCGGCGACGATGGATCGATGGACGTCGACCGCGAGTTCGCGGCCGAGAGCTTCTACCACGACTGCGATCCGGAGCTGGCGGCGACCGCAGTGGCCCACCTCCGCCCGATGAGCAATGGCATCGGGGGGACCGCCGACCCCGCGTCGGCGCCGGTCCCGCCCGCGTGGCTGTCGATCCCGTCGATGTACGTGGTGTGCACCGACGACCGCGCGCTCCACCCCGACACCCAGGCCGAGATGGCGAAGCACGCCGATGCTGTCGTCACCTGGGACACCAGCCACTCGCCGATGCTGTCGCAGCCGGACCTCGTGTCCGAGCTGCTCGCCGAGCTCGCAGGAGGTGCGTCGTGACCACCGTCCAGACCGTCACCGGCCCCGTCGACGGCGCCGACCTCGGGCGCACGCTGGTGCACGAGCACATCCGCATCTCGTACGAGGGCGAGCGGCTCGACCCGAACTACGCGTGGGACCGGGCCGAGACGGTCGAGCGGGCCGTCGACAAGATGGGGGAGCTGCTCGACGCCGGCTTCCGCACGTTCGTCGATCCGTGCCCGATCGAGCTCGGACGCGATCCCGAGCTCTACGCCGAGGTCGCGTCGCGTTCGGGCATGCAGATCGTGTGCACGACCGGCTTCTACACGGAGCACGGCGGCTCGGGGTTGCCGTTCTACTGGCGGGCGCGCGACCCCGAGGAGATCGCCGGGCTCTACGTGCAGGAGCTGCGCGACGGTATCGCGGGAACCGGTGGCATCCGGGCCGGCGCGATCAAGGCGGCCACCGGCACCGAGGTGACGCCGGCGGAGTCGCGCTGTCTCACCGGTGCTGCGATCGCGCAGCGCGAGGTGGGCTGCGCCATCATCACCCACACCGAGAACTCGTTGCACGGTGACGTGCAGCAGGACCTCTTCGCCGACGGCGGCGCCGATCTGGGACGCGTGCTCATCGGTCACCAGGACGAGCAGACCGACGTCGCGCCGATCAGGAAGCTCGCCGAGCGGGGAACGTTCGTGGGCGTCGACCGCATCGGGCTCGAGATCCTGGCTCCCGACGAGCGGCGGGCGGACCACGTAGCTGCGCTCGTCCGCGAGGGCTTCACCAGCCAGGTGTGCCTGTCGCAGGACCACATCTGCGCGCTCACCGCGCCGCGCCCGTCGTTCTACGTGCCGCCGGAGCACCGCGAGGCGGCGGCGACCCGGCGGGAGCAGATCGCGTGGCAGGTGTGGCAGCGGCCGTACACCTACATCGTCACCGACTTCGTGCCCCGGCTGATCGAGCGGGGGGTCACCGACGCCGACGTCGAGACGATCTTCGTCGACAACCCGCGGCGGCTGCTGACTGGCGCCTGAGCGCAATTCCCGACGCCCGGATTCGGGCAGGGATGCCGTCATGCTGGGTCGGCGTGGGAAGATTCGTCGATGCGGTGGCTGGCGGGCGATGCGGTGACGTCGTGATCGATCCCGGACCCGAACTGGCGTCGGGCGGCCGGCCGCATGCCCATTGGTCGGTGGGACGGGTCGCCTTCCTCGCCATCAGCGCGATCTGCCTCTACCTGTTCGCGCCGAGCATCGCCGAGGTCTTCTCCGCCTACGACCGCCTCGGACAGGTACACCCGATCTGGCTCCTCCCGGCGACGCTGTGCGCGATCGGGAGCTTCGGGTGCGTGTGGCTGGTGCAGGCGGTCGCGCTCGGGACCCGCGACTGGTTCTCGGTGGTGACGACGCAGCTCGCCGGCAACGCCTTCAACAAGATCACCCCGGGCGGCGGGGCCACGGGCACGGCGCTGCAGGCCAACATGCTCAGCGACGCCGGCTTCGGGGTCGCGCACGCGGTGACCGCGTTGGCGGTGCAGTCCGTGCTGAGCACGGCCGCGATCGTGGCCCTGCCCGTGTTCGCGCTGCCGTTCGTGATCGCCGGGACCCAGGTGCCGGCCGGGTTGCTGCAGGCGTTCTGGATCGGCATCCCCGTCTTCCTGCTCATGGTCGCGATCGGCATCGGGTTGTTCGTCGCCGACCGGCCGCTGCTCGCCGTCGGTCGCGCGGTCACGTGGGTGCGCGCCAAGGTGCAGCGGGGAACGCCGCGGGACGCGGGGCTCCCGATCCGGTTGCTCGAAGGCCGTGACCGCATCCGCCACGAGGTCGGGCCGCGCTGGGAGCTGGCGTTGGGCGCGTCCTTGGCGCGCTGGTTGTTCGAGTACGGCGTCCTCGTGCTCACCCTCTGCGGCCTGTCCTCCGACCCGAACCCCGCTCTCGTCCTGCTCGCGTTCGTGGTCGCGTCCGTGCTCGGGTTGTTGCCGTTCACGCCGGGGGGCCTGGGTTTCGTGGAGGCCGGGCTGGCGGCGACGCTCGCCCTGGCCGGGATCTCGACCGGCGACGCGTTGGTGGCGACGCTGGTCTACCGATTGCTCACGTTCTGGCTGCCGATCCCGTTGGGCGGCATCGCCGCGTACGTGTTCCGCCGCCGCCACCCCCACCACGCGCAAGCCGGTTCGGAGGTCGCGTCGCCTGAGTCAGCTCGGTAGCTCGTCCGATCCGGGCGCCGAACGCCACGGGAGCCGGCCCTCGATCTCGACGTCGAGCGAGAAGCTGAGGATGGTGCGAATCAGCACGATCAGGGCGAGCGAACCGACGTTCTCGAGTGATGGGTCGACCGCGACCGTACGGATGAGATCGGCGGCCACGAGCACCTCGAGGCTGAGCAGGATGGTGCGGCCGACGTAGCTCCGCAGCGCCCGGTAGATCGTGCCGCGGGGGTCGTGCCGAAGGTACGCGAGCCCGGCTCGCGCGAAGCCGACGCCGAACCCCACCACGAGCACCGCCACCCCGACCGCCTCGAAGACCTTGGCGACGTCGTCCATGGTCTCGTTGAAGCTCATGCGACCTACAGGTAGTCGTCGTGGAGGAGATCGTTGGTGGCCCACCAACCCGGGATCGCGGGGAGGAAGCTGGTCACGAGCTGGTCGGCGAGCACCGCGGCGACCGCGATGCTGGTCGGGACACCGACCGCGGCGAGCGCGCCGGACATGCCCACCGACGACACCGCCGTGTTCCCGCCCGGGATCGGGACGAGCGACGCCAGCGTCGAGACGATGATGTTGAGCGACAGCAGCGTCCAGAAGTTGATCGAGCCACCGAAGGCGGCGATGCACGCGGCGTAGACGGCGGCGTACATGATCGCGTTGACCGCATTGCCGCCGAGCAGGAGCACGACCCGTCGCGGTGAGCGGACCGCCGCCCACAGCGTGGCCGCCGCGGCCTTCGTGGGTGGCACGACGTAGTTGCGCAGCTTGGGGATGCCGAGGATCAGGCCCACCGCGAGCACGGCCACGACGAGCACCACCAGCACCAGCGTGACGACCTTCTGGGTGTCGATCGGTTCGACGTGGATGGCGGTGGGCGAGAGGAGGATCGCCACACCCAGGAGCATGACCTGGGCGACGATGTTGCCGACGTTGATCAGCAGCCCGCCCGACGCCACCGCCGACGCGAGGTCGACGCCCTGCTTCTGCAGGAAGCGGATCTGCGCGGCCATGCCGCCGATCGCCGGCACCGCCAGGTTCGAGAACGACATCGAGAGCTGCAGCTCGGCGGTGCGGATCAGGGGGAGGTTGATCGGCACCGTGCCCATCAGCGCGATCGCGGTCGCGAAGTTGGTGAGCAACGAGATGATCATCGCCACGATCAGCCACCAGGGGTCGGCGCTGGTGATCGTGTCCCACAGCTCCTGGGGGCTCCCCACCTGGCTCAGCAGGGCGAAGATGGCGATGAGCGTGCCGATCGCCATCATCAGGTTGGTGCCGCTGACCCGGTGGAGCTCCTGCAGCACCGGCTCCTCGGTGCCGGTCGCGGTGGCCGCCGCTTCGCGCAGCGCGGCGACCTGCTTGGAGTTCTCCTTGCGGTGCTTGCGGTCCGGCCGGAGCTCGCGGCTCAGCGCGGCGGGCTGCAGGTAGGGGAGGGCGGTGATGATCTCGGCGTCGCCGAGTCCGGCGCGCGCCGCGGCGACGGCGCGGTCGTCCCCGACGATCTTCGCGGTGCTCACGAGCAGCTCGGCCACGTCGGCGGCGCGGCGGCCGGTGGCGGCGGCGCCGGTCGCGAGTTCGAACCCGTCGATGCCCAGCCTGCTCCCGTCGACCACGACGTGGTTCGCGTTCAGCCGACCGTGCGCGACCCGCGCCTGGTGCAGCGCCGCGACCTGCGTCCAGAGGTCGGTGAGCTGGGCGTCGGTGACGGACGCGGGATCGGCGTCGACCAGCCGCGTCCCGTCGAGTGGTCGTGACGCGAGCAGCGCCATGCCCGGGCCCGCGGCGCCGGCGACGACGACGGGCGGCACGCGCACATCGGCGCGCTCGGCCAGCAGCAACGCGTACGCCTCGGCTTCGACGTCCTCGAGACGGGTCTTGTGCAGGGTCGGGCCGCCGTCCTTGTACGCGAGGGAGCGCCAGAACTTCGACAGGAGCTGGGCGTCGGCCTCGTCGCGGCCGAGCACCCGGATGTCGAGCGCGCCCTCGGAGTCGCGCGCGGTCATCGCGGTGCCGGTGTGGGGCTGCTCGGCCAGGAGGTGCACGTCGTCGGCGGTGACGCCGAGCTCACCGAGGGTCGCCGTCACCTGGGCCGTGGTGGGCCGCCCGCCCGGCGATCCGAACGCGAGGTGCACGAGCGCGGCGATCGCCCAGCCGAGGGCGACCGCGGCCAGCGCACCGTCGGGGAGCGTGGTGCCGAGGTACAGCGACGCCATCGCGATCAGCAGCACCAGGAACTGGCCCAGCCGCCGCACCGGGCGCGTCAGGTACGGCGACGCGACCGAGATGACCGCCACGATGATCGCCACGCGCACGGCGGGGAAGGTCGCGGTGTCGTCGCCGATGCGGGTGACGATGTCGAGGCTGTGCGTGAGGCTCGCGTTCTCGACGACCAGCGCGCCGATGAGCCTCGCCAGCACCCAGGTGACGATCCCGCCGATGGCGAGGTCGCGGGCGAGACGCCATCGCCGCGCCACCAACGCCGCGGCCACGACGAGACCGACGGCCCACAGCGCGCCGACCGCGTAGAGCAGGCGGAAGAAGGACGCCATCTGATTGGGCAGGCCGTTGAAGAAGGTGAAGAGGTTGCGCTCGAACTGGGTGGGGTCGTCCTGGTGCGCGATCGCGAGCACGAGGATCGTGACGCCGATGACGAGGCGGATCCAGTCGCTCGTGCGCCGACGGTACGGCTGCTCCGAGGCGGGGCCGAACGAGTGCGCGCGCCACGCCGCCATGCGGGAGGTCCCGGGCGTCGCCGAGGCTGTCGCAGTCATACGCGTGGAAGCATCGCAGACCGCGCCAGCTCGGTTGTGGACTACGGAGTCAGCGGGGGAGCACGACGTCCGGGAGCGGGTGCCGGTAGAGCTTCGCTGCGTTCTCCGAGCACATCATCCGCAGCTCGTCGTCGGGGATGTGGCCCCAGAGCTTCTCGATCACCAGCTGGGTGTCGGGCCAGGTGCCGTCGCCGTGCGGGAAGTCGGTCTCCACCATGATGTTCTCGACGCCGATGCGGTACCGGGTGTCGATGGTCGACGGGTCGTCGATGGTGCAGAACGAGAAATTGCGCTTCAGCACGTCGGCGGGCCGGACGTCCCATCCCGCGCCGTACCGCGAGCGGTCGATGATGTTGTCGAGGCGGTCGAGCAGCATCGCCACCCAGCCGATGCCCCCCTCGCTCATCGCGATCTTGAGGCTCGGGTGCTTCAGCGGGTACTCGGACCAGAGCCACTCCGCGCAGGCGTGCAGCGACAGCTGGCCGAACAACGTCGCGCCCAGCTGGAGGCGCGGGCGCGCTCGGCGGGCTCTCGGCCCCGCCGGAGCTCCCGACGTGGACGGAGATCACGGTGTCGGTGTCGGCGCAGGCCTGGATGATCGGGTCCCAGTGGTCGCGTTCCCACAGGTCGGGCAGGCCGATGAGGTGCGGCCGCTCGGGCATGCTGATGCCGGTGAACCCGCGCTCGGCATTTCGGTGGATCTCGGCGACTGCGGCCTCGCGGTCGCTGAGGAACGCGATCCCGAGCGGGATGATGCGAGTCGGGTGGGCGGTGTACCACTCCTCGAACAGCCAGTCGTTCCAGGCCCGGATGCACGCCTGGCCGAGCTCGGGGTCCTTGGCGTTGAAGAACACGCGGCCGCAGAATCCGGTGATCATCGACGGGAAGTTCACCGCCGCCCACACGCCGTTGATGTCCATGTCGGCGACCCGCGCGTCGACGTCGTAGCAGCTGGGCCGCATCTGGTCGAAGCGGAACGGCTCCATCTTCTGCGTCGGCCGGCGACCGGCCACCGCGTTCATCCCGACCTGCGTGAACTTCTCGCCCTCGAACTCCCAGATCTGGAGGCCCTGCGGCGTGTCGACGACGTGCGGCGCGCGGTCCTGGAGGTGGGCGGGGAGGCGACCCTCGAACGTGTGCGGCGGCTCGACGACGTGGTCGTCGACCGAGATCACCGTGTACTTCACCTCACGGGGGAGCGGTTCCGGCAGGAACAGGTCTTCCGTCGCGGTCATGGTGCGGGTACCCCCTCAGACGTATTGCCAGCTGCGTTCCGGTGCGGGACCGCTCGTGCGCTCGATGCACTGCACGTCGAACCAGATCGGCAGCAGGTACTTCACGTAGAACGCGTGCGTGGTCACTGTAGGTCCGACCAGGTCCTCGTACACCTTGATGCGCATCCGGTCGTCCTTCTCGGCGAAGCGCTGGCACTCCTCGAGCACCGCGTCGACCTCCTCCCGGGTGTCCATGAGCAGACCCAGGTGGTCGTACCCGGGCGACGACATCGGCTCCTTGCCCTCGGCCAGGAGGATGAACTGGCCGTCGTCGGGGAGCAGCAGGTGGCAGAGCTGCCCGATGACCTCGGTGTCGAGGGTTCGCCACCCGAGGACGTCGCCGTAGAAGGCGTCGACCTCGTCGCGGAACTCCTGGGTGAGCGTGCCCCGTGCGAACGAGAGCTCCATGTGGTTGAAACGGAATTTCGGCATCACGACCTCCCGGTCAGGCGATTCCCATCAGATCGGACAACCCGGTGCGCGTCCCCGCGAGGTAGCCGCCGTCGACCGGCAGCGCGACCCCGGTGACGAAGGAGGCGTCGTCGGACGCGAGGAACAGCGCCGCGGCCGCGATCTCCTCGGGCCGCCCGAACCGGCCGAGCATGTGGTCGTCGCGGTACTCGTCGCGGAACTTCGTCATGTGCTCGCTGCCCATCACCGCACGGAACATGGGGGTGTCGATGAAACCGGGGCAGATCGCGTTGACCCGGATGCCCACGCGGCCGTAGTCGATCGCCATGTTCTTGGTGAGCATCACCACCGCGGCCTTGGACGCGTTGTACGAGCTGCCGCCCTCGGTGCCCTGCAGCCCTTCGACGCTCGCGATGTTGATGATGCTGCCGGACTTCTGTTCGAGCATCGGGCGCAGCGCGTGCTTGTTCACCAGGAACGTGCCCTTGAGGTTCACCGCGAGCACTCGGTCCCACTCGTCGGCGTCGACCATGTGCACCGGACCGCCGCCGGCGACGCCGGCGTAGTTCACGACCACGTCGAGCCGACCGTGGTCGGCCACGACCGCGTCGACCAGCGCGGCGATCGCGTCCTCGTCGCGGACGTCGAGCTGGCGCACGCCGTCGGCGGCAGTGACGTCGGCGCCCACGACGACCGCGCCCTCCTTCACGAACCGCTCGGCGGTGGCGAGCCCGAGCCCCGATGCCGCCCCGGTGATCAGCGCGACCTTGCCGTCGATGCGACCGGGCATGGCTACGCGAACTCGGGCAGCACGTGCTTGCCCATCAGCTCGATGGTCTGCATCACGCTCTCGTGCGGGATCTTGTAGGGGTTCACCAGGCACAGCAGGAGATCGCACCCGACCGCCTCGTAGCGCTTGGCTGCAGCGATGCAGGCGTCGGGGTCGCCCATGACCGCGGAGCCGGAGTCGCGGAGGTAGTCGATGGTGAGCTGGCCCATGACGCCCTCACGCTTGAGCTTCAGCGTCTCGCCCGTGTACTGGTAGGTGCCGAGGTCGCTGCCGGTGACCCCGCGCTCCTCCTGCCACTCGGCGACCGACGCGATGAGGCCGCCGCCGTACTTCGGATACCACTCGAAGGACTCGCGGGCGACCTCGGTCGCCTCCTCGTTCGTGGGCGCGCACAGCACCATGGTGAAGGTGGCCGCGGTGTCGTTCACGAACTTCCCCGCTGGTTGCTCGCACGCGGCCAGCCCCTTGCGGTACATCGCGATGTTCTCCGCCAACTGCTCGGGCGGGAGCCCGACGGTGAAGGAGCACAGTCCGATGCCACGCTGCCCGATCTCCTCGTGTCCGGGCAGGCTGCTCGTGGCCCCGAAGATCGGCGGGTGCGGTTGCTGCAGCGGCTTCGGCAGCACGCGGCGGGGTGCACCCATCTGCCAGTACTCACCCTGCGCCTGGTACTCGTCCTCGGTCCAGGCGCCGACGATGTGCCCGAGTGCTTCGCGCCACATCGCGCGCGTCTGGTCGGGGTCGACGTTGAAGCCCTCGAGCTCGGCCCGCGTCGACGAGCGTCCGGTGCCGAAGTCGACGCGTCCGTCCGAGATCAGGTCGAGCACCGCCACCGACTCCGCGGTGCGGATCGGGTGGTTGTAGGGCGCCGGGAGCAGTCGCACGCCGTACCCGATGCGCATGTTCTTGGTGCGCGCCGCGACCGCGCCGTAGAGCACCTCCGGGTTCGAGCAGTGCGAGTACTCCTCGAGGAAGTGGTGCTCGACGGTCCAGAACGCATGGAAGCCCATCTGGTCACCGAGGATCGCCTGCTCGAGCGTGTCCTTGTAGGCCTGGTGCTCCTTGCCCGGGGTCCAGGGCCGGGCGACGGGAATCTCGTAGAAGAGGGCGAACTTCACCGGGGACCTCCACGTCAACGACGGCAGCGGGTGCGTGAAGCGCCGGACATTAACGCGCTCCCGGCTCAGGTGAATTCGGGCCGGAGGGGCATCCCGCTGGCGCCGCCGGTGGTGGCCGTCGCCAGCACCTGGTGCACCTGGTTGTCGTCGTGCTCGAAGCCCACCGCGGCCGCCGCCATGTAGAGGCGCCAGACCCGCGCGCGGCCCGGGCCGACCTCAGCGACCGCGGCGTCCCAGTTGGCCTCGAGGTTGCGCACCCAGCAGCGCAGGGTCAGGGCGTAGTGCTCGCGCAGGCTCTCCAGATGGCGCGCCTCGAAGCCGGCGCGCTGGATGGCCGAGACGACGCTGCCGACCTCGTGGAGCTCACCATCGGGGAACACGTACCGCTCGGTGAAGCTGCGGCCCATCCACGAAGGAGCCCAGCGGTGGTGGTGCATCTTGCCCGTGTGGTGCGGACGGCTGATGCCGTGGTTGAGCAGGCGGCCTTCGGGTCGCAACAAGCCGCGGCAGCGCGCGAAGTACGCATCGAGCTCGGAGAGCCCGACGTGCTCGAACATCCCGATGGAGCTGATCGCGTCGTACGGACCGTCGTCGACGTCGCGGAAGTCGGCGTACCGGACCTCGACGCGATCGCCGAGTCCACGTTCCGCCGCTCGCTTGCGCGCGAACTCGGCCTGGGGGCGCGAGAGGGTGACGCCGACCGCCTCGACTCCATGGTGCTCGGCGGCGTGGAGCAACATGCCGCCCCACCCGCACCCGACGTCGAGGAGCCGCATCCCCGGTTCGAGACCGAGCTTGCGGCAGATGAGCTCGTGCTTGTTCGCCTGTGCGTCCTCGAGCGTCGTGGTGTCGTCGTGCCACACCGCACACGAATAGGTGAGCGACGGACCGAGCACCATGCGGTAGAAGTCGTTCGACACGTCGTAGTGGTGCGCGATCGCCGCCGCGTCGCGCTCCCGCGAGTGGCGGCGGCCACGGAGCCGGGCCTCCTCGGGCGGCGGCGGGAGCGGCTTGAGCCCGGCCCACCCCACCAGCTTGGCCGCGGCCACGAGCTGGCTCGGCCCCAGCTTGAGCTCTTCGATGTAGTTGGCGACCGCCATCACGTCGAAGATGTCGCCGTCGACCTCGAGCTCGCCGGCGACGTAGGCGCGGCCGAACCCGAGCTCGTCGGGCGCGGTGACGATACGCCGGAGCGCGTCGGGCGAGCGCACGACGATCGTGGTGCGCGCGTCGGATGGCCCGAACGACGACCCGTCGTAGGCGCGGAACGCCACGGGGACATCGGTGCCGAGCACGTCGGACAGGAGATCAGCGACGCTCATGCGCACCCGCCTCCATCGTTCGCGGCCGGCGGATCCGGCCCGCGACGGTTTCGCTCAATTCCGGGGTCAAGGATCCCACGGGATCCGGGTACCCGTCCAGGAGCCGCGCCAAGGCGCGTCGGGCCGGATCAGGCCCGTACGAGCATGGCGACGAGCATGAAGTGACAGGTGGCCGCGGCGACGGTCATGGCGTGCCACACCTCGTGGTACCCGAACACGTGCGGGCGGGGGTTCGGCCGTTGCAGCCGCAGCCCGATCGCGCCGACCGTGTAGAGCACCCCGCCGGCGAAGAGCAGCAGGAGCTCCGACGTGCTCAACGAGCGCACGATCGCCGGCAGCGCGATCACCACGATCCAACCCATGCCGATGTAGAGGTAGCCGCCGGCGCGGTGAAGGGCACCGAACCTGGCCAAGGCGAGGGTGACGCCGATCACGGCGACCGTCCAGACGATCGCGAGGAGCGAGATCCCCCACGCCGGCTGCAGGGCGAGCAGCGTGATCGGCGTGTACGACCCGGCGATGAGCACGAAGATCATGGCGTGGTCCATGCGCCGGAGCCGGGCGCGCACCTCGGGTGCCCAGTCGCCGGTGTGGTACGTGGCGCTGATCCCGAAGAGGGCGGCGAGCGACGTGGCGAAGATCGCGGCGCCGACGTGGGCCGACGTGCCCTGGCTCAGCAGCACGAGGAGGAGCCCGGCCGGGATCGAGGCGAGGAAGGCGACGAGGTGGATGCGGCCCCGCCATCGTGGCTTCGGCGGGGTGGGCTCCTCGTCCGGCATCGGCATCGATTCAGGCTAGGGCGGCAGTTCGGCATGCCGCGCGCGAGAATGATCGACCCGCCCGCGAGTTTCCTGGAGTCTTTTCCGTGCTGACTGTTCGTGACCTGGTGGTCGAGGTCGGCGCGAAGCGGATCGTCGACCGGGTGACCCTGCAGGTCCGGCCGGGCGAGAAGGTCGGGTTGGTGGGGCGCAACGGCGCGGGGAAGACCACCCTGCTGCGGGTCCTCGGTGGCGCCGACCGGCCCCGGTCCGGCACCGTCGAACGTGCCGACCTCACCGGCTACCTGTCGCAGGACCCCCGGAGCGACGCCGTCCCCGACGACACCACCGTCCTCGCGCACGTGTTGTCGGGCCGCGGGCTCGACGAGCAGCTCGAACGGATGGAGAAGCTGCGGATCGCGCTGGAGGAATCGCCGTCGACCGAGAACATCCAGCGCTTCACCGACGCCCAGGAGGCGTTCGAGGCCGCCGGCGGGTACGCGGCCGAGGCCGAGGTGCGGAAGCTGGCCGACGGCGTCGGGCTCCGGGCGGACCGCCTGGATCTGCACCTGGGCGCGCTGTCGGGCGGGGAGCGGCGCCGCGCCGAGCTGGTGCGCATCCTGTTCGGCGGGAGCGAGCTGCTCCTCCTCGACGAGCCGACCAACCACCTCGACGCCGACGCTCGCAGCTGGCTGCTCAAGTTCCTGCGCTCGTACCGCGGCGCGTTGCTGGTCGTGAGCCACGACCTCGACCTCCTCGATGAGGCGATCACGCGCGTCGTGCACATCGACCGGGAATCCGAGGAGGGCACCGGCAAGCTCGTCGAGTACAAGGGCACGTACTCGCAGTACCTGGTGGCGCGGGAAGCGCACGAGGCGCGCGACTCCAAGCTGGCCGATCGCCAGACCCGGGAGATCGCCCGGCTCAAGACCCAGGCGAGCGGGATGCGCGGCCAGACCGCCAAGCGGGCACGTGTGGCCAAGAACCTGGACGGTCGCCGGGCCCGCCTCGAGGCCAACCGGGTGCAGACCTCGGCCAAGCGGCGGGCGCTCGCGCTCCGCTTCCCCGAACCGCCGTCGGCCGGGCGGACCGTGCTCACCGCCACCGAGCTGTGGAAGTCGTTCGGGGCGCTCGACGTGTTCTCCGACGTCTCCTTCGACGTCGGTCGCGGCGAACGGCTGCTCGTCATGGGTCTCAACGGCGCGGGCAAGACCACCCTGCTGAAGGTGCTGGCCGACGCGCTCAACCCCGACCTGGGCGAGGTCGTGCTCGGCACCCATGTGTCGGTGGGGTACTACGCCCAGGAGCACGAGGGGATCGTCGCCGGCCGTTCACTGCTCGAGCACATGCGGGAGGCGTCACCCGCCGGCGACGGCGCACTGCGCAACCTGCTCGGGATGTTCGGGTTGAGCGGCGAGAAGGTGTTCCAGGACGCCAACACGCTCTCCGGCGGCGAGAAGACGAAGCTGGCGCTCGCACAGCTGGTCGCCGGGCGCCACAACGTGCTGTTGCTCGACGAGCCCACCAACAACCTCGACCCGTCGTCGCGCACCGCCACCGGTGAGGCGCTGGCCGCGTGGCCGGGAACGATGATCGTCGTGAGCCACGACGTCGGGTTCGTCCGCTCGTTGGCCCCCGATCGCGCGCTGCTGATGCCCGACGGCACCCTCGACTACTTCGACGACGACATGCTGGACCTGCTCGAGCTCGTGTAGTCGCGTCACTGCCTGGGTAGGGCGGGTCCATGGGTGACACCGCGGCCTTCGACTCCATCGCCGACCATCTCGACTACGCGATGTTCGTCGTGGCCGCGGCCGCGGGTGATGACGCCGATGCGTGTCTCATCGGCTTCGCCACACAGTGCAGCATCGACCCGGTCCGATTCGCAGCCTTCCTGTCGAAGCAGAACCACACGTACGAGCTCGCCCTCGGCGCGTCGGTGCTCGTCGTGCACCGCCTCCGCGCCGACCAGCACGACGTCGCCGAGCACTTCGGTGGTACCAGCGAGAAGGACGATCCCAGCAAGCTCGCCGAGTGGCGTTGGCGTCCCGGTCCCGAGGGGGCGCCGATCATCGACGAGTGCGACTGGTTCGCGGGACGGGTCGAGAGCACGTTCGACGCCGGCGACCATGTCGCGTTCGTGCTGACCCCCTTCGACGGCGAGTGCAGGGGCGAGACCCAGCTCGGCTACCAGCAGGCGCGCGACATCGAGGCCGGCGAGCCCGCCTGAACCGGCGTCTACGTTGTGGCGCGATGACAGACGTCGCGCGGACCTTCAACCTGGCCGACCTGTTCGAGGTCGTCGCCGATGCCGCCCCCGACCGCGTCGCCCTGGTTGCCGGCGACGTCCGCCACACGTACGCGGCACTCGACGAGCGCGCCAACCGGCTTGCCCACCACCTGATGGCGAGTGGCATCGAGCCCGGCGACTGGGTCGGGATCTACTCGTGGAACCGTGCCGAATGGGTCGAGGCGATGATCGCCTGTTACAAGGCGCGTGCGGTGCCGATCAACATCAACTACCGGTACGTCGAGGCGGAGCTCTCCTATCTGTTCGACAACGCCGATCTCCGCGGGTTGATCTTCGAGCGCGCGTTCGCACCGTTGGTCGCGAAGATCGCGCCCGATCTCCCGCAGCTCGATGTGTTCGTCGTCGTCGAGGACGGTACGGAGCCCGACGCGGCAGCCGACGCGCTCGGCGCCGTGAGCTACGAGGTCGCGTTGGCGGCCGCGGACCCGGCGCGCACCTTTCCGCCCCGGAGCAGCGACGACCTGTACGTGCTCTACACCGGCGGCACCACCGGCATGCCGAAGGGCGTGAAGTGGCGGGCCGAGGACATCTACCTCGCGGCCATGAGCGGCGCGCCGGGCAACGCGCCGCTCGGCTCCCCCGAGGAGCTGGCGCAGTACGCGGAGCAGCCGGGCGCGGTCGCGTTCGCGTTGGCACCGATGATGCACGGCGGCGCGCAGTGGAGCCTCTGGTCGTTGCTCACCACCGCCGGCACGGTGGTGCTGTGGTGTGGGCACACCTTCGACGCCGACGCGATCCTGCGGATCGCCGCCGCCGAGCGGGTCGTCTCGATCTCGCTCATCGGCGACGCCATGGCCCGCCCCCTGGCGCAGACGTATGCCGTTGCACCCGGCGAGTACGACCTCTCGGGGCTCTTCCTGATCGGGAGTGGAGGAGCGATGCTCTCGCAGGGCGTGCGCGCCGAGCTCGAGCAGCAGTTCCCGCAGGTGCGCATCGCCGACAGCTTCGGAGCGTCCGAGACCGGCTTCAACGGCACCAGCAGCGGGGTCGCCACGCGGTTTGCCGTCGGCCCCGGTACGACGGTGCTCGGCGACGACCTGCGCCCGGTCGCTCCCGGCTCGGGGGTCGTGGGCCTGCTGGCGCGAAGCGGCCACATCCCGCTCGGGTACCACAAGGACGACGCCAAGACAGCGACGACGTTTCTCGTGGATCCCGATGGCCGGCGCTGGGTCGTGCCCGGTGATCTCGCCACGATCGAGGCCGACGGCGAGATCACGGTGTTCGGCCGGGGGAGTCAGGTGGTGAACACCGGCGGCGAGAAGGTGTTCCCGGAGGAGGTGGAAGCCGCTCTGAAGGCACACGCGGGGGTGTTCGACGCGGTGGTGGTGGGGGTTCCCGACGACCGCTTCGGCGAGCGCGTTGCGGCGCTGGTCGTCTGGCGCGAAGGTTCCGACCCCGATCTCGACTCGCTGCGGGCGCACACCCGCACCGCGGTCGCCGGTTACAAGGTCCCGAAGGAGATCCACGTGCTCGACGCCGTCCAACGCACCCCCGCGGGGAAGCCCGACTACCGATGGGCGAAGGCGCGCGCCACCGAGCTGTCGGCGTCATGAGCGCCGCGCCGGAGTTCCACCTCTATCTCCCGCAGATGCGCCTCGACATGGAGGCGATGGTCGAGCAGGCCCGGGCGGCCGAAGCGGCCGGCTTCGTCGGCATGGCGGGCATGGATCACCTCGCACCTCCGATGGCGGAGCGCCACGACATGTACGAGGCGCTCACCACGAATGCATGGTTGCTGGCGCACACCGAACGACTGGTGCAAGGGCAGCTCGTGCTGTGCGACGCGTTCCGGCACCCGGCGGTCCTCGCCCGCGAGGCGGTGACGCTCGACCACGCGTCGGGGGGTCGGTTCGAGCTCGGGATCGGCTGGGGCTCGGTGATCGAGGAGTTCACGACGTTCGGGGTGTCGCCCACCGCCGCGCGAGCGGGTGCAACGCCTGACCGAGACCCTCGAGATCCTGCACGGACTCTGGACCGGCGAGCCGTTCGACTACGCCGGCCAGTACTTCACCCTCACTGGGGCGCAGCAGGCCCCGGTGCCGCGGGGCCAGATCCCCATCGTCATCGGCGGCACCGGCAAGCGGACCATGGGGCTGGTGGCAGCGCACGCGGACTGGTGGAACGTGCCCATCCATCAACTCGACCGTCTCGACGAGATGCGCGCGTCCGCCGGCAACGCCCGTGTCTCGGTGCAGCAGATGTTCGCCTTCGTTCCGAAGGGCGTCGACCGCGCCGAGATCGAGGAACCGGCCCGACGTCGCTTCGCGTACCAGTCGCTGGTCGTCGGTGGGCGCGACGAGATGATCGACCACTTCTCCGCCATGCGGGAACGCGGGGTCGAGCGCTTCTACGTCTGGTTCGCCGACTTCGCGCCGCCCGAGACGCTCGAGGCGTTCGGGGCCGAGGTCGTCAGCGTGTTCTGAACGGGGCGCGTGGCCCGTCGGCCAGCATCGCGTCGGGCCGCCCGTCGTAGTCGCGGATCAGCCCGCGGTTGCGGAACGCCACCGGCGCGACCTGCGGCTGCATCGAGTAGCAGAGCGGGCGGAGGCCGGGCATGTCGGCCAGGGTCGGGTACGCGTCGAGGTCGAGACCACGGCTCATCCCGATGCTGCACGCCCGTCGGAGCACGACGGCCGCCTCGGCGTGGTCGGGCAAAAGGGTCGCGTCGGCCCACCGGGCGAAGCCGCCGGACGCCTCGGCATACGGGCTCGGCGCGACGATCGTCATCCCCTGCACCGACCAGCGGAGGATCTCGTGGCCGTCGCGCGCCAGGGTCACTGTTCGCTCCTCGCCGTCGAGGAGCCCGAACGGGATCTCGGCGTCGTATTGGCGGACGGGCTCACCGCCTCGCGACGCCGCGCGCCGCGTGCGCGACGGCGAGCGCGGCGAGGTCGAGCTGGTGGGTGCAGTGCTGCGTCGAGTCGGTCCACTCGGTGATCGCCAGACAACGCTCCGACAACGGCATGCCGGCGAGCCTCCGCAGGGGCGCGGCGGCGTCGGCGCACGTGGTCCACGGCGCGCGCACCGATCCACTGACGACCGACAGCACCTGCGCGTCGTCGTGGTGCAGTGTCACCGTGAAGTAGTGCTGGTCGTCCTCGAGCCCGCCGTCGACGACACCGGGCGCGCTCGCGACGAGGCGGATGCGGCGGCGGTACCGACCGTACGGGAAGTGCGTGGGTGGGGTGGTGTCGTCCAGAGCGTCGAGGGTACCCGCGTGCCATCGCGACGGAATCAGTCGGCGTCGGTCATAATGCGCACGTTCGGCAGTGGCGCATCCACTGCTCGAACACGCCTCGAGAGGGAGCTGGCGGCATGAGCGACGACGACGCGACTCGAGGCCTCGACCGCCCCCGCGAGCTCGACTGCCGCCGCGCCCGCGGCCACCGCGCCACGGAAGACCAAGCGGTGGCAGAAGGTCACATCGGTGATCCTGCTCGTCATCGGGTTCATCCTCATCCCGCTGTCCGCGGTCGCCATCTGGTCGCACAATCAGCTCACCAACACCGACCGCTACGTCGAGACGGTGTCGCCGCTCGCCGAGAACGACGACATCCAGGAGGCGATCGCCGCGGTGGTGGTGAACGCGCTGTTCGAGCAGGTCGACCCGGCCCAACGGATCGAGAACGCGCTGCCCGATCGGGCCGCATTCCTCGGTCAGCCCATCGCGACGGCGATGAAGAGCTACGCGACTGACGTCACCGAGGATCTGCTCGCGTCGGACCGGTTCCAAACGCTGTGGGACAACATCAACCGGCGGGCGCACAACCAGCTCGTCGCCCTCCTCACCGACGACCTCGACAAGGCGAAGGGCGCGGTGGCGGTCAAGGACGGCAAGGTCACGCTCGATCTCGGCAACGTGATCGAGCAGGTCCAGGGCAAGCTCGTGGCCGCCGGCCTCACGTTCCTCGACGGCGTGAGCGTCCCGCCGGTGAAGCGCACCATCGCCATCATCAACACCGAGGGCCTGGCGGAGGCACGGAGCTACCTGTCGATCCTCGACACGCTCGCCTGGGTGCTCCCCGTGGTCGGGATCCTGGCGCTCATCGGCTCCGCGCTCGTCGTCCAGACACGCCGGCGTGCGACCATCCGCGCCGCGTTGGTGCTCGTCGCCGCGTGCGCCTTCACCCTCGTGCTGCTCGCCATCGGCCGGACCCTCTATCTCGACGCGGCCGACAGCCCGGGCGTGAACCAGGGCGCGGCGTCGGCGGTGTTCGACATCCTGGTGCGCAACCTGCGCTACGGCCTCATCACGCTCGCGGTGATCGGGGTCATCATCGCGGTCGTGGCCTACTTCGTGGGGCCCTCGGCACCGGCGGTGAAGGCCCGGTCGTTCGCGTCGGCGGGCATCGGCGGTGCCCGGCGCAAGGCCGGCGACCTCGGCTACGAACCCAACGCGTTCGAGGTCTTCGTCGCCGCGCACAAGCGCGGCCTGGAGCTCGCGGTCGGCGGCATCGCCCTCCTCGTGCTGGTGACGTGGGACCGGCCCGGGATCGGCACGGTGCTGTTCCTCGCGATCGTGGCTCTGATCGTGGTCGGGTTCATAGAGTTCCTGGCGCGTGGCGCAATCCCCGAATCCGCCGAGGAGAACACTGGCCTCTGACGCGCGTCGCGTCGACGTCTGCGTCGTCGGCGCCGGCGTGGCCGGTCTCGCGTCCGCGCGGGCGCTGACGTTCCGCGGCGTCGAGTGCGTCGTGCTCGAGGCGTCCGACGGGGTCGGCGGTCGTGTCCGCACCGACCACGTCGACGGGTTCCTGCTCGACCGCGGGTTCCAGGTCGCGCTCACCGCGTACCCGGAGCTGCACCACCAGCTCGACGTGCCCCGGTTGCGACTGCAGCGATTCGAGCCGGGCGCGCTCGTGCGCGTCGGGGCCCGGTTCCATCGCCTCGCCGATCCGGTGCGACGCCCGCAACATCTGCTGTCGACCCTGTTCGCGCCGATCGGCACGCCGCTCGACCGGTGGCGTCTGCTGCGTCTGCTCCTCGACGTGCGCCGCGGGGCCGCTGCTGACTTGCTGCGACGACCGTCGCCGCCCGACACCGACCGGTCGACGCTCGAGGAGCTCGTCGCGCGCGGCTTCTCCGACGGCATGATCGACGAGTTCTTCGTGCCGCTGTTCGGCGGCATCCAGCTCGACCCCCACCTCGAGGTGTCGAAGCGACGCTTCGAGATCGTGCTGCGCATGCTCGCGTCCGGCGATGCGGCGGTGCCCGCCGCGGGCATGGGCGCGATCCCGGCCCAGCTCGCCGCCGACCTGCCCGACGGTGCGGTGCAGTTGGGGGCGCGGGTCACGGCCGTGGACGGCACCACGGCGGTCGTCGACGGGGGACGGTCGGTCTCGGCGCGCGCCGTCGTGGTCGCCACCGAGGGACCGACCGCCGCCGGCCTCCTCGGGATCCCCGATCCGGGATCGCGCGCCGCCGTGTGCCTGTACTTCGCCGCCGACTGTGCGCCGCGTCCGGAGCCGCTGGTGATGCTCGACGCCGACCGGTCGGGCCCCGCGAGCGACGTCGCGATCATGAGCAACGTGGCACCGGGCTACGCGCCCGTCGGGCGGGCGTTGATCGCTGCCCAGGTGGTCGGCACGCTCGGGCGCGACCACCTGGAGGGCGACGTGCGTCGACAGCTCCGCGCGTGGTTCGGTGCGGACGTCGACGGATGGGACCTCCTGCGCACCTACCGGATCCCGCACGGTCACCCCGACCAGCGCCCCGGCTTCTCGGCGCGGCGTGCGGTGCGGCTCGGCGGCGGTCGCTTCGTCTGCGGGGATCATCGCGACACGCCTGCGATCCAGGGCGCGTTGTTCTCGGGCAAGCGTGCGGCCGCCGCGGTGCTGTCCGATCTGCGCGGCGACGGCGCGCGCTGAAGGAGCGCCGCCCGGGCCGCGCCTACTGCGCCTTCGACTTGCCCTGGGCCTTCTGCGCCTGCTTCCAGGCGCGCACCCGCTCCAGGTTCTCGCGGGAGTCGATGTCGGCGACCGATCGCGGGTTGGCGTCGGAGAAGGGCGCCGCGAACGCCTCCCATCCCGTCGGCGCGACCTGCAGTCGCTTGCCGAGGATGGCGAGGAAGATCTTCGCCTTCTCCTCGCCGTAGCCGGGCAGCGCGCGGATGCGTGCGAACAGCACCGCGGGGTCGTCCACACCCTTCCAGATCTTCTCCGCGTCGCCGTCGTACTCCTCGACGACCTGGACGCACAGGGCGTGGGTGCGCTTCGCCATCGATCCGGGGTAGCGGTGCAGCGCGGGCTTCTCCTTGAACACCGCTTCGAGCGCCTCGGGCGGCATCGCCGCGATCGCGGCGCAGTCGAGGCGACCCAGACGGTCGCGCAGGGTCGCCGGACCCCGGAACGCCCACTCCATCGGCACCTGCTGGTCGAGCAACATCCCGATGACGAGCGCGAGCGGGTCGGTGACCAGGAGCTCGTCGGCGGCGGGATCTCCGGTGATCGGCATGGTCGCGGTCGGCATGTCGCGCAGCCTACCGAGGGGACACCAATTGGCGACACGTTGTCGGTAGTGTTGCACGATGTCCGCTTCGGAGCCGCCCGAAGATCCGAACTCCTGGAACGCCGACGACACCAGCGCGGTGCCGGTCGGTCCCGAGCCGGAGCCCACCGGCGCAGGTGGTGCCGGTGGCGCGGGCGGGTGGGGGAGCTCAGCGCGCGTCGAGCCCTTCGCGATCGCCGCGCTGGTGTGGGCCGTCGTCAGCATCGTCATCCCGCTCATCGGCACGATCGTCGCGTTCGTGCTCGCGGCCCGCGCCGCCGACCTGATCCGGCGCTCGAACGGCGAGAAGACGGGGAAGCAGTACGTCACCGCGGCCCGGATCGTCGCCGGGGTCGTCCTCGCGTTCTGGATCATCGGTCTGATCGCGTTCCTCGCGCTGCGCGACGGCGATTCCGACAACGACAACGTGGCGGTGCCCACCCAGCCGCCGAGCACCTCGATCGCGCTGACGACCACGACCACGTCTCCGCTCACGACCACCACCACCAAGCCCCCGGTGACCACCACCGTCACCGTTCCCCCGCCGACCATCACGGTGACGCCGCCGCCGCCGACCGAGCCCCCGTCCACCACCGCCGCGCCGCCGACCACCGTCGTCCCGCCGCCCACCACGGTCGCGCCGACGACCGCACCGCCGCCGACGACGACGGCACCGCCGCCCACGACCAGTCCCGACGACGGCAAGGCGGCGAAGGTGCAGGCCAAGCTCCTGGCCCGGCCGCAGCTCGGGCCGAGCAACCGCGGCGTCCCCGACGACGAGCGGTTCATCGTGAGCTACACGCCCGGCAAGGACCTGCTCGTCACGTGGGCCGTCAACAACGGCACCGTGGGCGAGCACCCGACCGGCACGCCGAGCTGCACCGCGCCGCCCACCGATCCGCCCCCGACGTCCGCGTCGTCGTCGACGACGACGACCACCACCACGACGCTGCCCGACGGAGAGGTGTCGACCACGCCGGCGCCGACCGCGCCGGCGACCGGCCGCACCACGCCGGAGCAGGCCCGGTTCGAGGCCAAGCAGATCCTGGCCTCGATCAAGCCCCAGTTGCAGACGCTGAAGCTCGACGTGCCCCGTGTGCAACTGGTGGGGACGTACCCGATCGACGGCGCGACCGACGACGACGTCGTCCAGGTGCTCTACACCAAGGCGACGGTGCAGAACGGGCTCGGCGACTACAAGAAGGCGTTCGACGCCCCGCCGGCCGAGGCCGTGCAGTGCCTCAACCCGGCCTTCGAGCTGAGCTGATCAGGCGCGGTCCCGCAGGAGATCCCGGATCTCGCCGAGGAGGACGACCTCGTCGCTCTTGTCCTCGGCGACGTCCTCGCCCGCGACCTTGCGGCGCTTCTGCATCTCCTCGAACGCCTTGATGATGATGAACAGCGTCGCCGCGATGATCAGGAAGTTGATGAGCGCGGTGAGGAACCGTCCGTAGTAGATGATCCCCTCGCCGAGCGTGAACGTGAGGTCGTTGAAGTTCGGCTCGCCGACGATGGCCGCGATGATCTGCATGAGCACGTCGTCCACCAGGGAGTTCACGACCGCGTTGAAGGCGACGCCGATCACCACCGCGACCGCCAGGTCGAGCACGTTGCCGCGCATGATGAAGTCGCGGAAGTCCTTCAGGAGCTGCTGCATCGTTCCTCCAGGTGGCCGACGATGGATCCTCACATCCCCGTGAAAGGTAGCGATGTGTTTCGGAAGCGCGATAGGTCGCTACCCTTAAAGCTTCGACGCGCATGCTTGTCGCACCCGCGTGTGAACATGCCGCGGCGCTTCCCCCGGTGTTCGAACCCGCGGGAGTCGCAGCATGTCCACGCCGGCAAAGGTCCAACTCGTTGCGTATGCCCGCGCGCAACGAGGGCTCTTCACGTTGCAACAGGCGTTGGAAGCCGGAATGTCCCGAGCGACCATTCGGCGTCGGATCGAACGACGAGCGTGGACGGAGGTGGCACCTCGGGTGTACTCGGTCACACTGGCAGCGAGACCGGACTGGCGGACCCGGACGTTGGCCGTCGCGCTGTCCACAGGCGGTGTGGCATGCCGCCGAACCGCGCTCGCGCTCTATGGGCTCTGGAGCGTGCCACCCGATCCGGAGGTGCTGGTCGCGCGTCACGCTCGTACAGCGGCGCGTTTGCCGCTGCGCTCAACCGACTCGCTGCCGTCGTGTGACGTGACTCGCGTCGACGACATCCCGACGACGTCACCAGCTCGCACCCTGATCGACGTCGGCGGAAGCCTCCCCCTCGCGAGGTTCGAGGATGTGCTCGACACCGCGATCGTCCAACGGTTGGTGCGCGTCGAGCAGCTCGAGGCGCGGGCGCGCGACCTCTGGGCACCGCGGCGGAACGGGTGCGCCATCGTCCTGTCGTTGCTCGAGCAGCGGCATCCGGAGCTCGGACGGGCGGCGAACCTCTGGGAGGCAAAGGTGGTGCGCGTGGTGCACGAGCTCGGGCTGCCGGACCCGTGCGTCAACTACCGAGTGCAGGTCGGCGGGAGGCGACGGTACCTCGACCTGGCGTGGCCTCGAGCGAAGGTCGCGGTGGAGTTCGACGGGTTCGTGCCGCACTCCACCCGCCGCGTGTTCGACGACGACCGCGCCCGTCAGAACGATCTGGTCGCAGACGGCTGGACCGTCTTCCGCGTCACGAAGGCCATGCTCGACGCCGAATCCCTGGTGACCTTCGGGCCGATCGCTCGCGCCGTCACCGCGAAAGGCAGCGATTCATTCCAGAGTTGAAACCGATCACCGCCTTTTGCGGCAGGTGTGTGCGGAGAGGTGTCCGGCGGGGCGGGTGCCGATTAGGTGAGGCGTTCGACGACCATCGCCATGCCCTGGCCGCCGCCGACGCACATGCTCTCGAGCCCGTAGCGGCCGTCGACGTCGTCGAGGCCGTTGAGCAGCGTGGTCATGATGCGGGCGCCGGTCATGCCGAACGGGTGACCGAGCGCGATCGCGCCGCCGTGGACGTTGAGCTTCTCCCACGGGATCCCGAGGTCGCGGGCCGACGGCACCACCTGCGCGGCGAACGCCTCGTTGATCTCGACCAGGTCGATGTCGTCGATCGACAGCCCGGCGCGGGCGAGCGCCTGCTTGCACGCTTCGATCGGCCCGAGCCCCATGATCTCGGGGTCGAGCGCGGACACGCCGCTGGCCACGATGCGGGCGAGTGGTTGCACCCCGAGCGCCTCGGCGCGCGCCTCGCTCATCACCAGGACCGCGGCCGCACCGTCGTTGAGCGGACACGCGTTGCCCGCGGTGACGGTGCCGTCGGGCCGGAACACCGGCTTCAGCTGCGACAGCCCTTCGACGGTCGTGCCCGGGCGCGGGCCGTCGTCCTTCCCCACGAGGGTGCCGTCGGGCGTGGTGACGGGCGTGATCTCGCGCTCGAAGAACCCGTTCTCCTGCGACTCGACCGCGCGCTGCTGCGAGAGCGCGGCGAACTCGTCCATCTCCTCGCGCGTCACCTTGGCGTACTCGGCGACGTTTTCGGCGGTCTGACCCATCGCGATGTAGATGTCGGGGAGGCCGGAGATCGGCTCCCACGACGTCTGGCCGCCCGCGCTGCGGTCCACGGTGCGTGCCTCGGCGTCGGCGAAGCGCTCGTTGTGGGTGTTCGGCCCGCCGTCGGACATGCCCGACCGGAAGCGGCTCACCGTCTCGACCCCGCCGGCGACGAACACGTCGCCCTCGCCGGCCTTGATCGCGTGCGCGGCCATGCGGATGGTCTGCAGTGACGACGAGCAGTAGCGGTTGACGGTGACTCCGGGCGCGCCGTCGAGCCCCGCCAGCAGCGCGGTGACGCGCGCCAGGTTGTAGCCGGACTCGCCGGCGGGCTGCGCGCAGCCCCAGATCACGTCCTCGATCTCGCCGGGGTCGACCCCGGGCGCCTTCTCGAGCACTGCCTGCACGATGGTCGCGCCGAGGTCGTCGGGGCGAAGGTCGACGAGCGAACCCTTGTTGGCCCGTCCGATGGGGCTGCGGGCGGTGGCGACGATGACGGCATCCATGTTCGATCTCCTGATCGCGGGCGGCCGCATCGTACCGCCGCGGCTTCCCGACCACCCCGGGGGCAGAACGGTGCGCAGCGGCCAGGACGGTCGCACCTAGCATCGACCGGATGCCCGACGCCCCCGAGAGCAGCGACGACCAGCCGTCGATCGATGCGCCGGCCGAACGGGCGCGCCGCCTCGCCGACCTCGACGCGTTGCGCGCGCGGGGCGTCGATCCGTATCCCGTCCGCTTCGACCGCGACCGCACGCTGGCCGAGCTCCGGGCCGAGTTCGGGCGACCTCGAAGCCGGGATCGGACACCGACGTCGCCGTGCGGGTCGCGGGCCGGATCATGCTGCTCCGCCGCCAGGGCAAGCTCACCTTCGCCACGGTGCGCGACCAGTCGGGCTCGATCCAGCTGTTCGTCTCGCGCGCCGTCCTCGGCGACGACGCCCACGCCGCGTTCAACGAGCTCGACCTCGGCGACTGGGTCGGCGTCGACGGCACGGTGATGGCCACCAAGCACGGGCGAGCTGTCGGTCAAGGTCACGTCGTTCCAGCTGCTCGCCAAGGCGCTCCGCCCGCTCCCCGACAAGTGGCATGGGCTCTCCGACGTCGACACCCGCTTCCGCCAGCGCTACGTCGACCTGATCGTCAACGACGACGCCCGGCGCGTGTTCGCGGTGCGGTTCGCCGCGGTGGCGGCGATCCGGCGGGAGCTCGCCGACCGCGGCTTCGTCGAGGTCGAGACCCCGGTGCTCAACCACGAGCTCGGCGGTGCGACCGCGCGGCCGTTCGTCACGCATCACAACGCGCTCGACGTCGACCTCTACCTCCGCATCGCGCTCGAGCTCCACCTCAAGCGGCTCGTGGTCGGCGGGTTCGAGCGCGTGTTCGAGATCGGTCGCGTGTTCCGCAACGAGGGCATCGACACCAGCCACAACCCCGAGTTCACGATGCTCGAGGCGTACCAGGCGTTCGCCGACTACCACGACATGATGGAGCTGACCGAGCGCCTCGTCGTCGCCGCGGCGCGCGCGGCGCGCGACGGCGACACCGTGCTCGACCTCCGGGGCGACCGCGGTCGACCTCGCCGAGCCGTGGCCCCGCGCCACCATGGTCGACCTCGATCCGCGAGCACGCCGGGGTCGACATCCACCCGTCGATGGCCGTCGACGACGGCACGCGCCGTGCTCGACGGGCTCGGCCTCACCTACCAGCGACGAGTGGGGAGCCGGTCGGCTCACGCACGAGGTCTACGACGAGCTGGTCGAACCGAAGCTGGTGCGCCCGACGTTCGTGCTCGACCACCCGCGCGAGACGTCGCCGCTCGCGCGCGCGCACCGCGACGACCCGACGCTGGTCGAGCGGTTCGAGGTGGTCGCCAACGGCACCGAGCTCGCCAACGCGTACAGCGAGCTCAACGACCCGATCGACCAGCGGGAGCGGTTCGAGGCCGAGGCCCGCGCCCGCGCCGCCGGCGACGCCGAGGCCGGCACCGTCGACGAGGACTACCTCCGGGCGCTGGAGTTCGGCCTCCCCCCGACGGGGGGCATGGGGTCTCGGGATCGACCGCCTCACCATGCTGCTGGCCGGCGTCACCAGCATCCGTGAGGTGATCCTCTTCCCGACCCTCAAGCCCGAGGCCTGAGCAACCGATCGGAATGGAACGTCTCTCAGAAGGCAGGCTCTCCGAATGTTCCGTCGTGTTCTCGTCACCACGTGCCTCGTCACCGGCCTGGTCGCCGTCGCGTTCGGCACCGCCCAGGCCGCCACCGTCTCACCTCGGCAGCTGGGCCGCCGACTTCTGCACCGCGGTCGACACGTGGCAACAGGACAGCACGGTGAAGGTCGACGACCTGAACACGCAGCTGGCGGGCGTCACCGACCTGACGACCGGGCGCGACACGATCGTCGACCTGCTCGGAGAACTCGTCGACTCGACCGACACCGCGGTCGACGCGATCAAGGACGCGGGCACGCCGTCGACGCCGAACGGCGCCAAGATCTCGGCCACCTTCGTGACCGGGTTCAAGGCCGTCTCCAAGCAGTTCGCCAAGTCGAAGCAGCAAGCCGAGAAGTTGCCGACGAGCTCGCCGACCGAGTTCGCCACGAAGGGCAAGCAGATCGGCACCGAGCTCAGCAACTCCGGCGAGCGGCTCAACGACGGCTTCTCCGCGGTCGACAAGCTCGACAAGGGCAAGAAGCTGGAGAAGGCGGTCAAGGCCGCGCCCGAGTGCGCGTTCCTGAACACCTGATCAGGCGACGAGCGCCTCGCTGACCTCCCAGAGGCGGGCGGCGGCGGCGTCGTCCTGCGCCGCGGCGCTCGGTGTCGCCGGCGCGGACTTCACCCAGTAGCCACCGGTGATGCCGGCGAGCTCGGCTGCGGACGCGACGTACACTTGCGTCTGCCGCGCCCTGTTCGGGGCTGAGCGCGAACGGCTTCAGCAAGGGGAACACCAGGGCGCCGAGCCGACCGGTGTCGCCGTCGCGGCCGAAGCTGCTGGCGACGAACCCCGGGTGCACCACGTTCGCCGTGACGCCGGTGTCGTCCCACCGTCGGGCCAGCTCGCGGGTGAACAGGATGTTGGCCAGCTTGGTCTTGCCGTAGACGCCGAAGCTCCGGTAGCGACGGGTCGACTGCAGGTCGTCGAAGTCGAGACCGCGCCGCGCGCTCTTGTGCGCGTCGGACGCCACGTTCACGACGCGTGCGTCGTTGCCCGCCGCCAGTTGCTCGCGCAGCAGCTGGGTGAGGAGAAACGGTCCGAGGTGGTTGACCTGGAACGTCATCTCGTTGCCGTCGACGGTCTCGCGGCGCGAATTCGAGCACCAGGCCGGCGTTGTTCACCAGCACGTCGAGATGATCGTGTCCTCCCGACCACTGGCTCGCGAAGTCGCGCACCGAGGCGAAGCTGGCGAGATCGAGTGACATCACGTCGACCTTCGTGCTCCCGCTACGGTCACGGATCTCAGCGAGGGCGTCGGCACCACGCGTCGCGTCGCGCGCGGTGAACACGACCGACGCGCCCGCGGCGGCGAGTGCCACCGCGGTTTCCTTGCCGATCCCGGCGTTGCCACCGGTGATGAGCACGGTCCGCCCGGTCATGTCCTCGGTCATGGGCGCAATGTAGGAGACGAATACACTCCGCCGGTGCCCGGACTCCCGCTCGACGGTGTCCGCGTCGTCGATCTCACGACGGTGGTGTCCGGCCCCTACGGCACGCTCCTCCTCGCCGACTTCGGTGCCGACGTCGTGAAGGTCGAGGCGCCCGGTGGGGACCTGGCTCGTGACCTCGGTCCCCGGGTGAACCCGGGCATGGGCGCGGTGTTCCTGAGCTGCAACCGCGGCAAGCGCAGCGTCGTGCTCGACCTCAAGACGGACGACGGTCGCATGCAGCTTCGGCGGCTCGCCGACACCGCCGACGTCGTCATCCACAACATGCGACGCCACGCGGCCGTGCGGTGTGGCGCGGATCCGGCCACCCTCACGGCCGGACATCCCGAGCTCGTGCACTGCGCCATCGTCGGCTTCGGCGAGCACGGCCCCTACGCCGACCTCCCCGCCTACGACGACACGGTGCAGGCGGTGTCGGGCATCGCCGGGGCGCAGGCGTGGATGACGGGGGAGCCGACGTACGCGGCGAACACGATGGCCGACAAGGTGGCCGGGCTCACCGCCGCGTTCGCGATCGCGGCCGCGCTCCGGAAGCGGGAGATCGACGGCACCGGGTCGGTGATCGAGGTGCCGATGGCGGAGCTGCTCGCATCGTTCGGCCTCGTGGAGCACCTCTGGGGCCGCACGTTCGTGCCGCCGCGCGGCGAGGCGCGCTACCCGCGGGTGTCGTCGCCGGTGCGGCGACCGTTCCCCACCGCCGACGGGCACCTGGCGGCGGTCGTCTACAGCGACCGCGACTGGGAGCGGTTCTTCGCCATGATCGGTCGACCGGAGCTCGCCGACGATCCGCGCTACGCCACGCTCCACGACCGGACCGAGCGGCTCGAGGAGCTCTACGGCCTCGTCGCCGAGCACCTCGCGGGTGACACGACCGCGGTCTGGTTCGAGCGCTTCACCGAGGCGGGGATCCCGTCGGTGCCGTACAACCGGGTCGACGACCTGTTCGACGATCCGCACTTCGTCGCGGTCGGATTGCTCGAAGCGGTCGACCACCCGTCGGAAGGACCGATCCTGCAGTGCCCCACGCCGGTGACGTTCGACGGCGCGCGCAGCGGCAACCCACTCCCCGCGCCGGCGCTCGGTGCCGACACCGCGGCACTGCTCGCCGAGGTCGACCCGATGTCGTCCGACTAGTCCGTCGCCGGCTGGTCGACGCTGAGCAACGCGGCGTCGAGCCACTCGTCGTGGCGGTCGGTCGCCGAGTCCTGCGCCTCGATCGCGACACGCAGCGCCCGGAGCGCGATCGCACGCACGCGCACCACCTCCGCCCGCAGCGCGTCGTTCTCGAGGACGTACTCGTGTTCGCTGTCGGACACGATCACGAGCCTACGGTGGCTAGGACGAGTCCTCGCGCAGCCACTGGTCGATCGGCGCGAAGTCGTCGGTGATCACCGGTGCGCTGCCGATGAAGCGATCGAGCGCAGCACCGTCGAGCACCACGTCGCCGTGCTCCGCGGCCAGGCCGGCCAGCTCCTGCCGGCTGAGCTCGCGGTGGCTCGCGACCAGGACGAGGTTGCCGCCGAAGTCCCCGTCGAACGACGACTGCGGCGCGATCGCGGCGACGTAGTCGAAACGCTCGCGGAGCGTCGCGAGCTGGGCCCGGGCGAAGCGGAATGTCGGGTAGTCGATGACGTTCTGCACGTAAACACCGCGGGGCCGCAGCACGCGGTCGACCTCTGCCATGAACTCCCGGGTGGTGAGGTGCCAGGGCACCGACAGGCTGCCAAATGCATCGCCCACGACCAGATCGCGCGAGTCGTCGGCCTGCTTGCGGATGCCCAGGCGTGCGTCCCCGATCTTCACCTGCAGCGCGGGCGAGGTACGCAGCCCGAACTCGTCGCGCGCGAGCTCCAGCACTTCGGGATCGATCTCGAGCACGGTGCTCCGGCTTCCCGGTCGGGTCGCGGCGAGGTAGCGCGGCAGGGTGAACCCACCGCCGCCGACGTGGAGTGCGTCGACGGGCCTACCCGCGGGGAACGCGGTGTCGACGGTGTCGGCGAACGAGCGCGCGTAGTCGAACTCGAGGTGGGTGGGATCGGCGAGGTCGACGTAGCTGTGGCGCAGGTCGTCGAGCCACAGGATGCGGCCGCTGTCGCGGAACACGTCGTGCTCGACCCGCATGCAGTAGTAGGCGCTCTCGACCTGGCACGGCTCGGACGCCACCGCGCCGAGCGTGAACGCACCGCCGGCCACCAGGACGATCACGACCGAGGCCGCGGTGTCGCGGCGGGAGAGCCAGATGGTCAACGCCACACCCAACACGACCAGAACCCCGCCGATGATGTCGATGATCGTGCGCGTCGGTGTCGTGGCCACGAGCACGAACCCGGTCACGAAGGTGCCGACGAGCGCGCCGGTCGTCGAGATCCCGCTGAGCCGCCCGACGATCCCACCGGTGGTGGAGAGGTCGTGGAGCTGCAGCTTCACGACCATCGGCGTGACCGCGCTCAGCACCACCGCCGGGAGGAAGAACGCGACGAAGCTCAACATGAGCGCAGAGGTGCCGCCGCCCTCGGCCGACTGGCTGCCGAGGGCCCGGATGATCGGCACGGTGAGGAACGCGAGCACGCCGCCCACGGCGATCACGGGGCCGAGCAGCCGGTGCGGGTCGATCCGGTCGGCGACCTTGCCGCCCGTCCACGCGCCGAGCGCGATCCCGGCGAGCACGGTGCCGATGATTGAGGTGTACGTCTCGAGGCTGATCCCGACGTAGGGGGCGAGGATCCGTCCGGCGAGGATCTCGAGCATCAGGACCGCGGCCGAGCAGACGAACACGAGCGCGCCGGCGAGGACGGGACGCAGCTTCGCCGGCCGACCGTCGGGCGCGGCCTCCGGATCGGTCACCGCGACGGTTCGAACCGATCGCCGTCGACCACGATCTCGCGGCCGCACCACTCGTCGGAGGTCATCTCGGCCGCGACGTCGGAGTCGTCGTTGCGTACCACCACGCGCGCGTCGCCGGGAGTGCGCGCGACGACCGTCGCGTAGCGCGGCTCACCCGCCTCGTGCGCGACGGTGTACGCGTCGACGACCGCGGTGCCGCGGTGGTCGTCGACGAGATCGAGCGCCGGGGTGCTCGCGGCGACGTCCGCGGAGATGTCGGCGAACGCGAAGCCCGGTTCGGGCGGGGTCGTCGACCACACCGACGTCCCGTGCTTGGTGATGATCCCACTGATGAAGGTGAGCAGGCCGGTCGTGCCGGGCGCATCACGCAGCAGCGTCACCATGCGGGCGAGCGCCTGGAACGTGGCGTTGTTGAGCGGGCCACCGCCGAACGTCATGCCGCCCCCGACGCTCAGTGGGCGGCCGTCGGGATCGTCGAGCGGCAAACCGAACTCGCGGGCCTGGATGCGCACGGCCGAGGGAAAGCAGCTGTAGAGGTCGATCGCGTCGCTCGCGGTCACGTCCATCCCCGTGAGGTCGGCGACGCGCTCGGCGCCGATGCGCACCGCCGGGGCTCGATGCAGCTGCGCGCGGCGCGACACCGCGAGCATGTGGTTCGACTCGACCGCAGCCACCGGGTACACGCGTTGGCCCTGCGGCACGCCGGCGCGGTCGGCCGCGTCGGTGGAGCAGAGCACGAAGGCCGCGGCCTGGTCGACGTTCCACTGCGAGCAGTGCAGCTTGGTGTAGGGCGCCGCGAGCATCGGGTTCTTGGCCGACGGGTGTTCGAGGAGCTCGGGACGCACCGCGTCGCGTCGCCACGCGTCAGGATTCGACGCGGCGACCCGGCTGAACGCGGCCCACAGCTCCGCGGTGGCACGCGCGTTCTCTGCCACCGTCTCGCCGAGCTCGGACCGCAGCGCGGTTTCGACCGCCGAGTACATCAACGGCGCGCTCATGAATCCGGCCGCGCGCTCGGGCGCCGGGATGATCTCGTCGGCTGGGCGGATCGACTCGTCGGGAGCGACGTCGTCGCCCTGGACGGTGTCGACGGGGTCGACCCCGGTGATGCGACCGCGGAGGTCGCGATACTTGGCCTCGCCCCCCACGACGATGGCCACGTCGAGCTCGCCGTTCGCGATGGCGAGGCACGCGGCGCGTGAACGGAGTCAGCTGCAGCACGCCGAGCTCGGCGATCACCGAACGCGGGTTGGCGCCGACGCGCTCGGCGACGATCCGCCCCGGATCGCGGTAGCGCCACGTTCCTCGCGGCACGAACACCGCTCCCGCGCGCGCCAGGAGCTCCGGTGCGTGCGCATCCTCACCCGCACGCTCGACCGCAGTGGTCATGAGCGCGACGGCCTCCGCAGCCTCGGCCGGGTCGTCGAAGCGCTGGTGGGCGACGCCGGCACCGACGAGGACGGGCGTGCGCGGATCGAGCATCAGATCGGTCGATTCCGTTGCGGCGTCCCGGCCATCCGGCCACGCCTCCACTTCATCTCCATCTCCGTCACCGGCCCACTATTTCCTCTCGAAGTTCGGCGTGCGCTTCTCCGCGAAGGCCTTCGGGCCCTCCTTGGAGTCGGCCGACGCCATGACCGCCATGCCGATCGGCTGCTCGAACGCGAACGCCTCTTCCTCGCTCATGTGCTCGGTGGCGCGGAGCGTGCGGAGGATTGCCTCGACCGCCAGCGGGCCGTTCGCCGCCACCTGCGCCGCGACCTCGCGGGCCTTGTCGAGCGCGGTGCCGTCGGGCACGACGTAGCTGACCAGGCCGAGGTCCTTGGCCTCCGGGGCGAGGATGTGCTTGCCGGTGAGCAGGATGTCGGCGGCGGCGGCGTAGGGGATCTGCCGGCGCAACCGCACCGCCGAGCCGCCCATCGGGTACAGCGACCACCGCGCCTCCGACACGCCGAACCGCGCGGTCTCGCCCGCGACCCGGATGTCGGTGCCCTGCAGGATCTCGGTGCCACCGGCGATGGCGACCCCCTCGACCGCGGCGATCACCGGCTTCGTCGGCCGGTAGGTCTTGAGCAGCCCGCGGTAGATGAAGCCGGGGTCCTCCTTCATGCGGGCCTCGGTGTCGATGGCGTCGGGTTCCGCGACGTCACCGGCGAGCGCTCGCAGGTCCATGCCCGACGAGAAGTCACCCTCGGCGCCGGTGAGGATCACGCACCGGATGTCGTCGTCGGCGGTGACCTCCTCCCACGCGTCGGCGAGCAGCGCGAACATCGTCAGCGTCATCGCGTTCTTGCGGTGGGGCCGATTCAACGTGACGACCATCACCGCGCCGTCACGTTCGATCTCTACCTGTGCCACCTGCGCTCCTCTCGACCGGGACGTGGAGCCTGCCAGGGTCCTCGGCCGATCGACAAACGGGGCGACCGCCGCCCGGCGCAGCGCCTGGCGGCGCGTGCGACGCGATGTCGGGCGCCGGTGGTGCGGGGGCCGGTGAACGACTCGGGGGGAGTGGAGCTGAGGGGAATCGAACCCCTGACCCCTTCCATGCCATGGAAGTGCTCTACCAACTGAGCTACAGCCCCGAGGAAGGGACACGATACCAGCGGGGGTCGCGACTTCTCGGCCCGGTACGCTCGCCCGAGCATGACGGAGACCGCACGCACCTCGCCCGACGCGCCCGCGTTCCGCTACAACGCCGCACTCGCGAACGAGATCGAAGCGCGGTGGCAGGACCGCTGGGACGCCGACCGCACGTTCTGGGCCCCCAACCCGAGCGGTGAGCTCGCCGGTGGGTTCGCCGAGGTTGCGGACCGCCGCAAGCTCTACGTGCTCGACATGTTCCCGTACCCGAGCGGCACCGGCCTGCACGTCGGTCACCCGCTCGGCTACATCGGCACCGACGTGTACGCCCGGTTCATGCGCATGCGGGGCCACAACGTGCTCCACGCCATGGGCTACGACGCGTTCGGGCTCCCCGCCGAGCAGTACGCGGTGCAGACCGGGCAGCACCCCCGGGCCACCACCGAGGCGAACGTCGCCAACATGCGCCGGCAGCTCCGGGCACTGGGTCTCGGCCACGATCCGCGCCGCAGCATCGCCACCACCGATGTCGACTACTACCGCTGGACCCAGTGGATCTTCCTGCAGCTCTACGGCGCCTGGTACGACGACGAGCAGGACCGGGCGCGGCCCGTCACCGAGCTGCTCGAGGAGCTCGAGGACGGCGCGCGGGCACCGGACAGCGACGCCAACGCGGACGAGTTGCCGTGGCGCGAGCTCGACGCCGCCACGCGGAGGGCGGTCGTCGACTCCTACCGGCTCGCGTATCTCGACGAGGCGCCGGTGAACTGGTGCCCCGCGCTCGGCACGGTGCTCGCCAACGAGGAGGTCACCCCGGAGGGCCGCAGCGAGCGCGGCAACCATCCGGTGTTCCGTCGCCCGCTCGAGCAGTGGATGCTGCGCATCACCGCATACGCCGACCGGCTGCTCGGCGACCTCGAGCTGCTCGACTGGCCCGAGTCGATCAAGCTCATGCAGCGCAATTGGATCGGGCGCAGCGTGGGCGCCGAAGTCGGCTTCCCGGTCGAGGAGCACACGGATCTCGACATCGCCGTGTTCACCACGCGGCCCGACACGCTCTTCGGCGCGACGTACATGGTGCTGGCGCCCGAACACCCGCTGGTCGACCACCTCGTGCCCGACCAGTGGCCGCAAGACTCGCCGTTCGAATGGCGCGGCACCTTCGGGCTCGACAAGTACCCCACCGAGGCGGTCGCGTCGTACCGAGAGTTCGCGGCGCAGAAGTCGGAGCTCGAGCGGCAGGCCGAGGGCAAGGAGAAGACCGGGGTCTTCACCGGCGCCTTCGCCAAGAACCCGACCAACGGGTGGAACATCCCCGTGTTCATCGCCGACTACGTGCTCATGGGGTACGGCACCGGCGCGATCATGGCGGTGCCCGCGCACGACCAGCGCGACTTCGAGTTCGCCCACGAGTTCGACCTCCCGGTGATCGGCGTCGTGCGGCCGCCCGACGCCTGGTTCGAGGCGCGCGGCCTCGCGCCCGACACCCCGGCGTCGGAGTGGCCCGAGGCCTACACCGGCGACGGCGTCGGCATGGCGTCGAGCAACGACGAGGTGTCCCTCGACGGGCTCGCCATGGCCGACGCCAAGGACCACATCATCGGGTGGTTGGAGGAGGCCGGCGCCGGCGAGGCTGCGGTCACCTACAAGTTGCGCGATTGGCTGTTCAGTCGCCAGCGCTACTGGGGCGAGCCGTTCCCGATCGTCTACGACGCCGGCGGGGTCGCGCACGCGCTCCCGGAGTCGATGCTGCCGGTCGAACTCCCCGACATCACCGACTTCGAGCCGCGCATCCTCGCCGACGACGACACCGCGCTCCCCGAGCCGCCGCTCGCGCGCGCCGAGGACTGGGTGCACGTCGAGCTCGACCTCGGCGACGGCCCGCAGCGCTACCGCCGCGAGACCAACACGATGCCGCAGTGGGCCGGTTCGTGCTGGTACTACCTGCGCTACCTCGACCCGACGAACGCCGACGCGCTGGTCGACCCCGAGATCGAGCGCTACTGGATGGTGGGCGACGGCGCACCCGCCGACGGCGGCACCGACCTCTACGTCGGAGGCGCGGAGCACGCGGTGCTGCACCTTCTCTATGCGCGGTTCTGGCACAAGGTGCTGTTCGACCTCGGGTACGTGTCCACGCCCGAGCCGTTCCACCGGCTGTTCAACCAGGGCACCATCACGGCGGCGGCGTACACCGACGAGCGCGGCGCGTACGTCGAGGCCTCCGAGGTCGCAGAGCGCGACGGATCGTGGTTCCACGAGGGCGCCGAGGTCGTGCGCCACGACGGCAAGATGGGCAAGAGCCTGAAGAACGCGGTCGCGCCGGATGACATCTACCGCAACTACGGCGCCGACACGTTGCGGCTCTACGAGATGTTCATGGGCCCGCTCGACGCCAGCCGGCCGTGGAGCACGCAGGACATCGTCGGCGTGCACAAGTTCCTCCAGCGGTTCTGGCGCAACGTGGTCGACGAGGACACCGGCGAGCTCCACGTGTCCGACGCGCCCGCCGACGACGAGACGCGCCGTCTCCTGCACAAGACCATCCAGGCCGTCGGGCAACGACATGGCGGCGCTGGAGTTCAACACCGCCATCGCCGCGCTGATGGAGCTCAACAACCGGTTGACCCGGGTCGTGCAGGAGCAGGGGAGCGCACCACGCGAGGTGGTGCAGGCGATGGTCCTGATGCTCTCGCCGCTCACGCCCCATGTGGCGGAGGAGCTGTGGTCCCGCCTCGGTGCGCCGGGCGTGCTCGCGTTCGAGGCGTTCCCGGCCGCCGATCCCTCACTCCTGGTCGACGACACGGTCGAGATCCCGGTGCAGGTCGACGGCAAGGTCCGGGCCCGGGTGACCGTCGCCACCGGTGCCTCCGAGGCCGAGCACGAGGCCGCGGCCCGCGCCGACGCGAAGGTGGCCGAGCTTCTCGCCGGCGCCACCGTCCGCAAGGTCGTGGTGGTACCGGGCCGCATGGTCAATTTCGTCCTCGGCTGAGCTGCGGCCCCTTCGTCGCGGGGATCGAGTCGGATCTTCCGCGGCGGCTGAACGGCTGGTACCGTCCGATTCGGCGCTTCCCCCGCCTTCCCTCCGTGAGCCCGCGCGTTCCGGCGCGCCGTGTCCGGAGGTCGACCGATGGTCGAGACGCCGCAGCCACCGTCGCGCGACGAGCGCGACTTCTGGGACGACCAGTTCCGTGACCCGCCGCGCCCTCGCGGCGCGCGCGGACGCCGCGACCGCGTCGGGAGGCGCGGCTCACCCGCGTCGCCGATGGCCCGCTGACGCGCCTGACCGACCGGCTGCGCGACTGGCGGGCCGACGCGCGCTTCGGTGTCGTCGTCCTGGTCGTCGTCGCGCTGGTCGCGGGGGTCGCGTGGTACCGCATCGGGGCCGGCGGCGCGAGCGCGGGCGAGTCGGGCGCACCGCCACGCGCGGTCACCACCACGGCCGAACCCGCCGTCACCTCGTCCACCCGGGCGAAGGGCGAGCCCAGCGACGATCGCGGTGCACGTGGCCGGCGCGGTGACCCACCCCGGGGTGGTCGAGCTCCGCAGCGGTGCGCGCGTCATCGACGCGGTCGAGGCCGTCGGTGGCGCGCTGGTCGACGGCGATCTCGACCGGCTCAACCTCGCGGCCAAGGTCACCGACGGCCAGCGGGTCTTCGTCGCCAAGGTCGGGCAGGCCGATCCGGGTGTCACCAACGCCGGTGGCGACGCCGCCGGCAGCGAGACCGGTGCGGCCTCCTCGGGCGCCCCGGGTGCGAAGGTCAACCTCAACACGGCGACGCAGGCGCAGCTCGAGGAGCTGCCGGGCATCGGGCCCACGTACGCGCAGGCGATCCTGGCCGAGCGGCAACGGCGCGGTGGCTTCACCTCGGTCAACGACCTGCGCAGTGTGCGGGGCATCGGTGACAAGCGGTTCGCCGAGCTCGCTCCGCTCGTCACCGTGTGAGCGTCGGCGTCGGTGCGCGGACGCCCATCGGTGCGATCGCGGTGCTGGTCGCGGTCGTCGGTGGCATCCTCGCCGGCGAGCGGGCGGGGCCCGGTCCGGCGGTGGAGGTGCTGCTCGGCGGCGGTGCCGGAGTGGTGGCCGCCGGCGTCGTGCAGTCGACGCGGCTCGCGGATGGTGGTCGCGGTGCTCGCGGTGTCGCACTGCCTCGGCGCAGCCGTCATGCAGCGCGCGCTCCACGGGCTCGCCGCGCTCGCCGCTCACCGCCGCGATCGACGAGCGTGCCGACGCCCGCGTCGTGGTCACGCTGGTCGACGACCCCGACGCGGCACGTTCGATGCCCGTGCGCTGGCCCGGCTCCACGACGGCGACGCGGCGTCCTGGTCGACCGCGTCCGGCGATGTCGCCGGCCATCTGCGGTTGCTGACGGCGGGGGAGTCGGCGGCGCTCCGCGGCTGGTTCGCGCCGCTCGAGGGATTCGACGAACGTTGGACGTGGCAGCACGCGGTGGCCGAGTTCCACGCCACCGACCTCGTCGGGGTCGGCGCCCGCCCGGGCGCCGCTCGCCCGGATCGCCAACCGGGCGCGGGCGCTGGTGCTCGCCGGATCCGACGCACCTCGCGCCGACCGAACGCGCGCTCCTCGCCGGCTTCCTGCTCGGCGACACCCGCGGCGTCCCCGACGCGGCTCAGCGAGCAGTTCCGGGCCGCGGGCCTCACGCACCTCACCGCGGTCTCGGGGGAGAACGTCGCCTTCGTGCTCGCGCTGTTCGCGCCCGCTGCTGCGTCGCCTCGGCCTGCGCGGGCGGGTGCGTGGCCGCGTTGGCCGTCCTCGTGTGCTTCGGCACCATGACCCGCTGGGAGCCGTCGGTGCTCCGCGCCATCGCCATGGCGGTCGTCGCGCTCGTGGCCGGCACGCTCGGCCGACCGATCGTCGGGACTGCGGGTGCTGGTGCTCGCGGCGACCGCCCTGCTGCTCGCCGACCCGTTCCTGCTGCACCAGGTGGGCTTCCTGCTCTCGTGCGGCGCGAGCCTCGGCATCGCCGTGCTGGCGCGCCGATCGCCGCGCGGCTGCGCGGCCCGCAGTGGCTGCGGGAGGTGCTCGGCAGCACCGCCGCCGCGCAGGTCGGCGTCGCGCCGGTGCTCTCCCGGTGTTCGGTTCGATGCCCCTGGTCGCGCTGCCCGCCAACCTGGTCGCGGTCCCGCTCGCCGGCGCCGCTCACGATCTGGGGTCTCGCGGCCGGCGTCGTGGGTGGCCTCGCCCGGCCGGTGTCGCCGGCGATCCCGCGGCTGCTCGAGCTCCCGACCGTCGGTCTGCTGCCGACGCTCGATCTCGGTCGCCGACCTCGCGGCCCGGGTGCCGGTCGCAGTCGACGGCCGCGCCACGTGGGGCCTCGTCGCCCTCGGCGCCCTCCTGGTCGCCGAGTACCGCGGCGTATGCTCCGGTCGACATGCGCGGGCTGCCGGTACCGCCTCGGTGACGAGGTCCACGACCTCACCACCCGCACCCTGGTGATGGGCATCCTGAACCGCACGCCCGACTCGTTCTACGACCACGGCGCGACCTTCGAGCTCGACTCGCTCCTGCAGCGAGCCGCGCGTGCTCGTCGACCAGGGCGCCGACATCCTCGACGTCGGCGGCGTGAAGGCCGGGCCCGGGCCCGAGGTCGGCGAAGCCGAGGAGCTCGACCGCGTCGTCGCACCGATCGGCGCGCTGCACGAACGCTTCGACGTGGCGATCTCGTGCGACACCTGGCGGGCATCGGTGCTCGACGAGGCGTGCAAGGCCGGCGCGGTCGTGGGCAACGACATCAGCGGGTTCGGCGACCCCGACTACCTCGCGGTCGCGGCCACCCACGGCGCGTCGGTGGTGGCGACCCACATCCGGCTGCAGCCGCGCGTGGCCGATCCCGAACCGCACTACGACGATCTCGTCGGCGACGTCACCGCGTTCCTGCTCGACCGTGCCGCGCGGGCCGAGGCGCGCCGGGCTCGCCGCCGAACAGATCGCCCTCGACGCCGGTCTCGACCTCGGCAAGACGCCCGCGCAGAGCGCCGTCCTCCTGCGGGAGAGCGACGCGCTCGCCGAGCACGGGTACCCGTTGTTGCTCTCGTCGTCGAACAAGCGCTTCCTGGGCGACGCTGCTCGAGCTCGAGCTCGACGCCCGCCGGGCGGCGTCCCTGGCCACGGTCGCCTACGGCGTCGCGCACGGGTGCCGGATCGTGCGGGTCCACGACGTCGAGGGGTCGGTCGCGGTCTGCCGGATGACCGAAGCGCTGGTCGGGGCGCGAGCGTGAGCGCGCCCGCGTACCTGGTCAAGGGGTCGGAACCGTCGTTGCGCGAGCGGGTGGTCGACGACCTCGTGGCCGAGCTGCTCGGCACCGATGATCGCAGCATGGCGCTCGAGGAGATCACCATCCCCGGCCGGGCCGGCGCGGGCGACGACCCCGAGGCGGCCGGCGGCGCCGAGGGTCGTGACGCCGCGGTCGCCACCATCCTGAACGCGGCGGGGAGCCCGCCGTTCATGACCGCGCACCGCATCGTCGTGGCCCGTGACGTGGGTGCGTTGACGGCGAGCGACGTCGACGGGATCGTCCGCTACCTCGACGACCCCCTCGACACGACCGTCCTGGTGTTCGTCGCCGGTGGGGGCACGATGCCTCCCGCGCTCACCAAGAAGTTGAAGGAGATCAAGGCCGAGGAGCGCGCGCCCGAGACCGAGAAGACCGACAAGGTGCTGATCGCGGCCGCGCACGAGGCCGGGGTGCTGCTGCACCCGGACGCGGCGAGCGTCATCGCGACCCACCTGGGTGACGACGCCGGGCGCGTCGCCGCGATCGTCGACGTGCTCGCCGCGGCGTACGGGCCCGACGTCCGCGTCGGGGTCGACGACGTCACGCCCTACCTCGGTGAGTCGGGCGCGATCCCGCCGTACCTGTTGACCAACACCATCGAGGCCGGCGATCCCGCGGTCGCGCTGGAGACGCTGCACCGGCTGATGACGGTGTCGACCGCGCAGCAGCCCAAGCCCATGCACCCGTTGCAGATCATGGGGCTGCTCAACGGGTACTACCGGCGCATCCTCCGCCTCGACGACCCGTCGTTGCGTTCGCCCGCCGACGCGGTCGCCGCGCTGGGCGGGAAGGTGAAGGAGTACCCCGCGCGCAAGGCGCTCGACCAGGCGCGGTCACTCGGCGCCGGAGGGATCCGCCAGGCCTTCGACGCGCTGTACCAGGCCGACCTCGACCTCAAGGGCGCGCGTGGCATCCCCGAGCAGGCGGTGATGGAGGTGCTCGTCGTGCGCCTCACGCGGCTGGCGGCGCGCACCGGGGGTCGTCGGGGTCGATAGGAACGAACCAGCTCCCCCGGAGGAGGGCAACGATGAGCGTGCACGTCCGTCACGTCCTGGTGGAGCAGTTCGGCGCCCTGCGGCACGAGCCGACGGAGAAGCGGATCCGGGGCGTGCTCGGTGACCTCACCGTCGTCGACAGCACCCGCGCGCTCCTCTTCTGGGAGCCGAAGCGGGTGGTGCCGACGTGCGCGGTGCCGGTCGACGACGTCGCCGGCGAGCTCCTCGGCGCCGCCACGGCCGCCGACGCGCCACCGCCCGGCGTGCCGGCGATGGGCGCCCCTCTCGGTGACCGGATGGTCTACGACCCGAGCGTCCCGTTCTCCGTCCACACCACCGACGGCGAGGCCCTGACCGTGCGCGCGGCCGGCGGCGATCGGGAGGCGGCGGCGTTCCGTCCCGCCGATCCCGACCTGCGCGACTACGTGCTCCTCGACTTCGACGGGTTCGATGCCTGGTACGAGGAGGACGAGCGCAACGTCGCCCACCCCCGCGATCCCTTCCACCGCGTCGACATCGTGCACGGCTCCCGGCACGTGCGGGTCGAGCTCGCGGGCACGGTCCTCGCCGAGAGCACTGCGCGGTACCTGCTGTTCGAGCCGCCGCTCCCCGCGGTACTACCTCGCGCCCGAGGACGTGCGCATGGAGCTGCTCGAGCCGTGCGACCACCGCACCTACTGCACGTACAAGGGTGAGGCGTCGTACTGGTCGGTCGGCGACGAGATGCACCTCGCATGGTGCTACCGGCAGCCGCTCCGTGAGGCGTCGGAGGTCACGTACCGCGTCGCCTTCTTCAACGAGCGGGTCGACCTGATCGTCGACGGCGCGCGCCACGACCGCCCGATCACCACCTGGACCGCGCCGGCGTAGCCGGCTCGGGGCGACGGCCTATTCGGCGGTCCTGCCTGCCTTCTTCATGAGGCGGGACGTGCGGCGCGCGGCCTGGTTCTTGTGGATCCGGCCCTTCGCCGCGGCCTTGTCGAGGCGCTTCTGCGCCAGGCGGACGGCCTCGGGGGCATCGTCGGTACCGCCCTCGATCGCGGTCGAGGCGCTCTTCACCCGGGTCTTCAACTCGGAGCGAACGCCCTGGTTGCGCAGCCGTCGACGCTCGTTCGATCGGTTCCGCTTGATCTGGCTCTTGATGTTCGCCATGGCGCGTGCTGCGTCTCCGGAAATACGAGAAGAAGAGGGTGCCCGAGGGCCCGGTCAGGCTAGCAGCCGGGTAAGGGTTTCGTCCCACCACCGCTCGGGCGGGGAGAATGAGGTGTGCCCGGGCTCGAGCGGTTCCGCAACTTCAGCATCGTCGCCCACGTCGACCACGGGAAATCGACGCTCGCCGACCGCATCCTCGAGCTCACCGGGGCGGTCGATCCCCGCGACATGCGGGCGCAGTACCTCGACTCGATGGACCTCGAGCGCGAGCGGGGCATCACGATCAAGGCCCAGAACGTCCGCCTGCACTGGGACGACCACATCCTCCACCTCATCGACACGCCCGGTCACGTCGACTTCGGGTACGAGGTGTCGCGCAGCCTGGCGGCGTGCGAGGGCGCGCTGCTCTTGGTCGACGCGTCCCAGGGCATCGAGGCCCAGACGCTCGCCAACTGCTACCTGGCGCTGGAGCACGACCTCACCATCGTCGCCGCGCTCAACAAGATCGACCTCCCGGCGGCCGAGCCCGACCGGGTCGCCGGTGAGATCGAGCACGTGCTCGGGATCCCTGCCGACGAGATCCTGCACATCTCGGCCAAGACCGGTGAAGGGGTGCCGGCGTTGCTCGACGCCCTCGTCGCGCGCATCCCGCCCCCCAAGGGCGACGCCGACGCGCCGCTGCAGGCGCTGATCTTCGACTCGATCTACGACGCGTACCGCGGCGTGGTGAGCTCCGTGCGCGTCTTCAACGGCACCCTCGGCAGTGGTGCCCGGCTCCGGTACGTACAGGCGAAGGCCACGCACGACGCCGAGGAGATCGGCGTGCGCCTCCCGGTGCCGACGCCCACCGCCGCGCTCGGCCCCGGTGAGGTCGGGTACCTGATCGCCGGCATCAAGGACGTCGGCCAGGCGCGCGTGGGGGAGACGGTCACCACCGCCGCGCGCCCGGCCGAGGAGCTGCCCGGGTACCGCGACCCGAAGCCCATGGTGTTCTGCGGTCTCTACCCGGTCGACGGCGACGAGTACGCGGAGCTGCGAGAAGCGCTCGAGCGGCTCCGACTGAACGACTCGTCGTTCACGTACGAACCGGAGACTTCGGGTGCGCTCGGCTTCGGGTTCCGCTGCGGCTTCCTGGGCCTGCTCCACATGGAGATCGTGCGTGAGCGCCTCGAACGCGAGTACGACCTCTCACTGGTGGCCACCGCGCCCAACGTCGAGTATCAGCTCGAGCTGGTCGACGGGCGGGTGGAGATCGTCGACAACCCGTCGGCGATGCCCACGCCCAACGAGATCCAAGCCATCGAGGAGCCGTACGTCAACGTCACCGTGCTGACTCCGACCGAGTACATCGGCCCGATCATGGAGCTGTGCCAGCAGCGGCGCGGCGAGATGACGCGCATGGAGTACCTGTCGGAGGAGCGGGTCGAGCTCGTCTACGTGCTGCCGCTCGCCGAGATCGTCATGGACTTCTTCGACCAGTTGAAGTCCCGCACGCGTGGGTACGCCAGCCTCGACTACGAGCCCGCCGGGTACCGACCGTCGAACCTGTCGAAGGTCGACGTGCTCCTCAACAACGTCGCCGTCGACGCGTTCTCGACCATCGTGCACCGGGACAAGGCGTACGACTACGGACGTCGCATGACCGAGAAGCTGCGCGAGTTGATCCCGCGGCAGCTGTTCGACGTACCGATCCAGGCCGCGGTGGGCGGGCGCATCATCGCCCGCGAGACGGTGAAGGCCAAGCGCAAGGACGTCATCGCCAAGTGCTACGGCGGCGACATCTCCCGGAAGCGCAAACTCCTCGAGCGCCAGAAGGAGGGGAAGAAGCGGATGAAGCAGATCGGCCGCGTCGAGGTTCCCCAGGAGGCCTTCGTCGCCGCGCTCCGACTGGACGACTGATGTTCGGGGTCTACGTCCACATCCCGTTCTGCGCGTCGCGCTGCGACTACTGCGACTTCGCCACCTGGACCGACCGCGCCCACCTGATCGACGACTACGTCGCCGCCTGCATCGCCGACATCGAACGGCGCGCCCTCCCCGACGCGACGAGTGTGTTCTTCGGTGGCGGCACGCCGTCGCTCCTGGACGCGTGGCAACTGACCGCGATCCTCGACGCGGTGCCGCGTGCCGAGGGCGCGGAGGTCACCGTCGAGTGCAATCCCGACTCGGTCGACCTCGCGAAACTGCGCGCGTACCGACGCGCCGGTGTCAACCGCGTGTCGTTCGGCGTGCAGTCGATGCGGGCTCACGTGTTGCTCGCGCTCGGACGCACCCACGATCCCGACAACGTGGCGCGCGCCGTGGGGTGGGCGGGCGACGCGGGCATCGACCGCGTGAACCTCGACCTCATCTACGGGACGCCGGGGGAGTCCGACGCCGACTGGGCGGCCACGCTGGACGCCGCGCTCGCGCTCGGGCCCGGGCACGTCAGTGCGTACGCGCTCACGGTGGAGCCGGGCACCCCGCTGGGCACGGCGGTCGCGGCCGGCGACCGGGCGGCCCCCGACGACGACGACCAGGCGTCGAAGTACGAGCTGGCCGACGACCGCCTCGGCGACGCGGGCCTGGCCTGGTACGAGGTCTCGAACTGGGCCCTTCCGGGCGAGGAGTGCCGCCACAACCTCCTCTACTGGCAGGGTGGGGACTACGCGGCCATCGGGTGCGCCGCCCACGGGCACACCTCCCTGTCGGAGGGCGCCGGCCGCCGCTGGTGGAACGTGCGCACGCCCGAGCGCTACCTGGCCGCGGTGGCGGCGGGCACCACGCCCGAGGCCGGGAGCGAGACCCTCGACCGAAAGGCCCGGCGAGCCGAGGCCCTGATCCTCGCGCTCCGCACGTCCCACGGGATCAAGCTCGGGGCCGCCGCAGCCGATCCTTCCCCTGTGTCCGCCTGCATCGACGATCTCTGCGATCTCGGGCTGCTCGCCCGGTCCGACGACCGGGCCGTCCTCACGCGCCGGGGCCGGCTGCTGGGCAACGAAGTCGCGGCGCGCCTCCTCGGGGCGCTGGACCAGACCCCCGCGGTCGCTGGCACTCGGTAGCATCGAGTGCCAATGGAGCTCGACGAGCGCAAGGCGGCGATCCTCCGGGCCATCGTGGAGGAGCACATCACCACCGCTCAGCCGGTGGGGTCGCAGACGATCGCCCGCTCGCGCGGCCTGGGCGTGTCGAGTGCCACGGTGCGCAACGACATGACCGTCCTCGAGCGCGAGGGCTACCTCGTACAGCCCCACACGTCGGCCGGCCGGGTGCCCACCGACCGCGGCTACCGGTTCTTCGTCGACAACTTCGAGCGCCAGCCCGGGCTCGCGCCCGCCCAGCGGCGGGTCGTCTCCGACTTCTTCACGCTGTTCGCGTCGGCGCACCAGGTGCTCGAGGACCTGCTCCACGAGACCAGTCAGCTGTTGGCACGGGTCAGCACGCACACCGCGGTCGTGGTGGGTCCGCACCACGTCGACGTGGCGACCGTGCGCAGCGTGCAGCTGGTGAACCTCCAGCCGTCGCTGGTGCTCGCCCTCGCGATCCTCTCCAACGGCAACGTCGAGAAGAGCGTCCTCCACGTGTCCCTCGACACCGACGACGCCACGATCGCCACCGCCGGCGCGCTGCTCGACACCCAGCTCTCGGGCTCGCCCTGGGTCGCGTTGCCCGAGCTGCGGCCGGTCGCCGGGCCCGCCGCCGACACGCTGGCCCGTGAGGCCCGCGACACGCTCGCGTTCGCGTGCGCAGCAGGAGGTCGTCGAGCCGCTCTACGTGGGTGGCGCCAGTCGCCTCGCCGCCGACCAGGAGGCGTTCCCCACCAGCACGAGCGCGGCCCGGCTGCTCGAGCTGCTCGAACGGCAGGTCGAGGTGGTCTCGCTGGTGCACGACCTCCTCGACCAGGGCCCGACCGTGCGCATCGGATCGGAGAACCCGATCGACGAGTTGCGCGACTGCTCGATCGTCGTGGCGCCGTACCGCGTCGACGGTGAGGTCGCCGGTACCGTGGGGGTGCTGGGCCCCACACGGATGGACTACCGGCAGGCGCTTGCCGCAGTCGAGGCCATCTCACAACAACTCGGAGACGTCCTCTCGTGAACAGTGCTCTCCAGCTCGAGGCGCGATCGCATGACTGACTACTACGAGGTCCTCGGGATCACACGCACCGCGACCGACGACGAGATCAAGCGCGCGTACCGCGCAATGGCGCGCCAGTACCACCCCGACAGCAACCCCGACGCGCCCGACGCGGAAGCGAAGTTCAAAGAGGTCAACCAGGCGTACGAGACGCTCCGCGATCCGGAGCGCCGTCGGCGCTACGACGTCTTCGGCGAAGAGGCCGCTCGCGGCGGCGGACCCGGGCCGGGTGGCGCCGGGGAGGCGTTCGGGTTCGGCGACATCTTCGACGCCTTCTTCGGTGGCGACCCGTTCGGCAACGGTCGCGGGCAAGCGGGACCGCCGCGCGCGCCCGATGCCGAGGCGGTCGTGCACCTCGACCTCGCGCAGGCGGCGTTCGGCACCACCGCGACCGTCGACATCCGTCTCCCCGTCTCTTGCGAGCGCTGTGAGGGTTCGGGATGCGAGCCGGGTACGCATCCGGCACGCTGCGACGTCTGTGGCGGCGCCGGCGAGGTCCGCGAGGTCCGGCGCTCGATCCTCGGCCAGATCGTGACCGCCGCACCGTGCGTCGCGTGCAGCGCGACCGGCAGCCGCATCCCCACTCCGTGTCGTGAGTGTCGCGGCGACGGACGGGTGCGCTCGTCGCGGTCGATCGACGTCGAGGTGCCCGCCGGTGTCGACGACGGCCAGCGTCTTCGGCTCTCCGGTCGGGGGCCGGCCGCGCCGCGCGGTGGCGTTCCCGGCGACCTGTACGTCACCGTCCGGGTGGCCGTCGACCCGCGATTCGAGCGCCAGGGCGAGGACCTCGTCCACGTGCGCACGATCGCGTTCACCCAGGCCACGTTGGGCACCCACCTCGACGTCGACACGCTCGAGGGGCTCGAGGAGCTCATCGTCCCGCCCGGTACGCAGCCGGGGCATCTCTTCCGGCTCAAGGGCCGGGGCGTGCCCGCGCTGCGCGGACACGGTCGCGGCGACCTGATCGTGCGTGTCGACGTGGAGATCCCCACCCGGCTCCCGGCCGAGCAGGACGAGCTCGTGCGGTCCCTGGCCGAGATGCGAGACGAGGATGTCGCGGCGCCGGCCGACAAGGGCATGTTCTCGCGGCTCAAGTCGGCGTTCCAGTAATCGCGGTGGCGGTCACTCCCGCCCACGTCCGCGCCACCGCGCACGTGTACGTCGACCGCCTCGACGACCGCATCACCATCGACGGCGACGACGGGCACCACCTGCAGCGCGCCCGCCGCGTGCGTGCGGGCGAGACCGTCACCGCCGCCGACGGGTACGGCCGGTGGCGTGTCTTCACCGTCGCCACCGCCGACAAGGGACGGGTCGACCTGGAGGCGCTCACCGACGTGGCGCGCGAGCCCCCGCTGCTCCCGCGGCTCACGGTGGCGTGCTCGCTCACGAAGGGTGAGAAACCCGAGCTCGTCGTGCAGAAGCTCACCGAGCTCGGCGCCGACCGCATCCTGCTCGTCGAGGCCGCCCGGTCCGTCGTGCGGTGGGACGACGACCGCGCCGCGGCCGCCTGCGATCGTCTGCAGCGGGTGGCGCGTGAAGCCGGTGCCCAGTCGCGTCGCGCGCGCGTTCCGGTGGTCGACGGACCCGTCGCCACCGCCGAGGTGGCGTCGATGGCGGGACTCGTGCTGGCGGCGGTCGACGGCGTCGCGCCGTCGGAACTCGCGCCGCCCCCGGGCGGGGAGTGGGTGGTCGCGGTCGGACCGGAGGGTGGCTTCGACCTCGACGAGCTCGCCTCCTTCGACCACGCGCCGCGGCTCGCGGTCGGCCCCTTCGTGCTCCACGCGGAGACCGCGGCAATTGCCGTGACCGCCGCGTTGGCGGGACACCGGTCGTTTTCTCCCGTTGAAATCGACCGCAGAGAGTGGTGACGGGCATCACTCAGTGATAGGGTCGGCGCGGAATCGACCACGGGGGGCCGGCAAAACGTGGCTGGGACGACGCATGGAACACATTGACGGACGACATGTTGGGGAGCGGCTGCGCGCCATCCGCCGGCAGAAGGGCCTGTCGCTCCACGACGTGGAGGCGAGGTCGGACCAGGAGTTCAAGGCCTCGGTCCTGGGCGCCTACGAGCGGGGAGAGCGGGCCATCTCGGTGCCGCGGCTCCTCCGCCTGGCCGAGCTGTACCGGGTCCCACCCGACCAGCTGCTGCCCCGCGGCGGGCAGGACCTCGAGATCGATCTCACCGAATCGGCCGGCCTCGTCGGCGACGGCTTCACCATCGACCTGGTGCGGCTCCACGAGATCGACGACGACGACGCCGCGGTGATCGCACGCTACGCGGCGACCATCCAGCTCCAGCGCCAGGACTTCAACGGGCAGATGCTCACCATCCGCAGCGACGACCTGCGGGTCCTCGCCGCGGTGATGGGGCGCAGCCCCGAAGATCTCGGCAGCCGCCTCGACGAGCTCGGTCTCCGCGCCGTCTCCGCCTGACGCCGCCACGCGCAACACCCCTCCGGTTTCGTCGGGTCCCCGGCTACGCTCGTTCCGACGTGCCAGCACCGTCGCCGACCCAGGTCAAGATCCTCGTACCGGGCAACCACCTCATGGTGGGCCTGCTCGGTCGAGCGCGACGAATTGCTGCGCATCGTCCAGGACGCGTTCCCCGTCACCATCCATGTGCGGGGGAACGAGATCACCATCCGCGGCGACGAGGTCGAAGCGGACCGCGTCGGCCGTCTCTTCGAGGAGATGGTCGCACTCCTCGAAGCCGGACACGTCCTCGATCCGGATGGTGTCGGCCGGAGCATCCAGATGTTGAAGGCCGACCAACGACCCACCGACGTGCTCACCACCGAGGTGCTGCGCGGGCGCAAGCCGGTGCGGCCGAAGACCTCGGGCCAGAAGCGTTACGTCGACGCCGTGCGCTCGCACACGGTCACGTTCGGCATCGGGCCCGCCGGGACGGGCAAGAGCTACCTCGCGGTGGCGCTCGCGGTGCAGGCGTTGCAGGCGAAGGAGATCAACCGGATCATCCTCACCCGGCCCGCGGTCGAAGCGGGAGAGCGGCTCGGGTTCCTCCCCGGCGACATCCTCGCCAAGGTCGACCCGTACCTCCGGCCGCTGTACGACGCGCTCTACGACATGCTCGAACCCGAGGTGGTCAGCCGACTGATGGAGCGCGGCACCATCGAGGTCGCGCCGCTCGCGTTCATGCGCGGGCGCACGCTCAACGACTCGTTCATCATCCTCGACGAGGCGCAGAACACCACGCCCGAGCAGATGAAGATGTTCCTCACCCGGCTCGGCTTCGGCTCGAAGATCGTCGTCACCGGCGACGTCACGCAGATCGACCTGCCGGAAGGACGCGGCCGCAGCGGGCTGCTCGCGGTGCGCGCCATCCTCGACGGCATCCCCGACCTCGCGTTCGTGGAGCTCGACGCGCACGACGTCGTCCGGCACAAGATCGTGCAGGACATCGTGAACGCGTACGAGCGGGCGAGCGACTGACGCAACGGTGAGCGTCTTCGCCTCCGACGAACAGTCGACGGTCGTCATCGACCTGCCGCGCTGGCTGCGCCTGACGCGGCTCGTGCTGGCCGAGGAGCGCGCGCCCGAAGACGCCGAGGTGTCGCTGATCTTCGTCGACGAGGAGGCCATCACCGATCTCAACGGGCGGTTCCTCGGTGGCGACGGCCCCACCGACGTGCTCGCGTTCCCCATCGACGACGACCACATCCCCAGCGGACGTCAACCCGACGTCGGCGGGCGCGGCCCGGGAACGTCGACCGACCCGGTCGACCCGCCCCTCGTGCTCGGCGATGTCGTCGTGTGCCCGACGGTGGCCGCGCGCCAGGCGCCGGCGCACGCGGGGACGGTCGACGACGAGCTGGCACTGCTCGTCGTGCACGGCGTGCTGCACCTGCTGAACTACGACCACGCCGACGAGGGCGAGGCGGCATCGATGCAACGGCGAGAACGTGAGCTGCTGGAGCGCTTCCGACAGCTCGAAGGCTGAGGCAGGGTCCGATGGGAGGTGCCGACTGGGCGATCCTCGCCACCGTGATCGTGCTGTTCGTGCTGTCGATCTGGCTGGCGGTGGCCGAGACCGCGTTCGTGCGGATGAACCGCATCCGGGCGATCGCGCTCGAGGAAGAGGGCAGCAAGCGGGCGGGTCACCTCGTGGTGATGCTCGAACATCCCGAGCAGACGCTCAACGTCGTGCTCCTGCTGGTGCTGGTGTCGCAGCTCACGTCCGCGACCCTCATCGGTGTCCTGCTGGAGGGCACCGCCGGCGCGCTCGGGGTCGTCATCGGCATCGTGCTGCAGATCGTGCTGTTCTTCGTGATCGGCGAGGTCGCGCCCAAGACCTACGCGGTCCAGCACACGGAGCGTGCCGCACTCGCGGTCACCCCGTTCCTCTGGTTCTTCACCAACTTCGCGCCGTTGCGCTGGCTGTCGAGCTTGTTGATCGGCGTGGCCAACGTCGTCCTCCCGGGGAAGGGCCTCAAGCAGGGACCCTTCGTCACCGAGGAGGAGATCCGCACGATGGCCGACGTCGCGGCCGACGAGGACTCGATCGAGACGGAGGAGCGACGGCTCATCCACTCGATCTTCGAGTTCGGCGACACCGTCGTGCGCGAGGTGATGCTGCCCCGGCCCGACATGGTCGCGATCGACGCCAGCGACAGCATCGAGGATGCCATCACCCGGGCGATCGACCGCGGGTACTCGCGGCTCCCGGTGTGCGAGGAAGGCTCGACCGACGACATCATCGGGCTCGTCTACCTGAAGGACCTCGTGCGGCGGGCGCGCGCCGGCGAAGGGGGCCAGGAAGTGCGGGTCGCGGTGCGGCCGGCCAACTTCGTGCCCGAGCAGAAGCGGGTCGCCGAGCTCCTGCGGGAGATGCGCACCCGGCAGTTCCACATGGCGATCGTGATCGACGAGTACGGCGGCACCGCCGGGCTCGTCACCCTGGAAGACCTCCTCGAGGAGATCGTGGGCGAGATCGCCGACGAGTACGACGTCGAGCTCCCGGCGGTCGAGCGCCTGGCCGACGGCACGGTGCGGGTGCGGGGCTCCACGCCGATCGACGACGTGAGCGAGGAGCTCGGTACCGACCTGCCCGACGCGGAGTGGGACACCGTGGGCGGCCTCATCCTCAACCTCCTCGGGCACGTGCCCGAGGAGGGTGAAGTCGTGCAGTTCGACGGGATCGAGTTCCGCATCGAGCGCGTCCAGGGGCGGCGCATCGCGTCGGTGCGCATCACCCACGTCGTGCCCGCGCCCGACGCCGACAGCGGGGCGGGCAGCGAGCGCCCGGTCGCGGACGCGCCCCCGGCCGCACCGTGAGCGGCTTCCGTTCCGGTTTCGTCTCGCTGGTCGGTCGCCCCAACGTCGGGAAGTCGACGCTCGTCAACCAGATCGTCGGCGCGAAGGTCGCGATCGTCTCCGACCGGCCGCAGACGACACGCACCCAGATCCGCGGGGTGCGCACCACCGCCGACTCCCAGCTCGTGCTGCTCGACACGCCGGGGATCCACAAGCCGCGCACGCTGCTCGGTGAACGGACCAACGACCGCGCCCGGGCGACGCTCGCCGAGGTCGACGTGGTGTGCCTGCTCGTCGAGGCCAACGGCGCGATCGGACCGGGCGACCGCTTCGTCGCGCAGCTCGTGCAGCACGTCGACACGCCGAAGATCCTGGTGGTGAGCAAGACCGACCTGGCGACGAAGGCCGCGATCGGGGAGCGGCTCGCGGTGGTCACCGGCGAGCTGGGGGAGTTCGACGCGTACGTGCCGCTGTCCGGTCGGACCGGCGAGGGCGTCGACGCGCTCGTCGGCGAGCTCGAGCGCCGGCTGCCGGAGGGGCCGGAGTACTACCCGGGCGGCGTGGTGAGCGACCAACCCGAGACCTTCCTCGTGGCCGAGCTCGTCCGCGAGAAGCTGTTGCGCGTCGCGCGCGACGAGCTGCCGCACTCGATCACGGTGGTCGCCGAGGAGATCGAGCCCGAGCGCGACGACGACATCCTGCGCTACGAGGTGCGGGTCCTCGTCGAGCGCGAGTCCCAGAAGGGGATGGTGATCGGCAAGGGCGGCGAGGTCATCAAGCAGGCGGGGATGCTCGCCCGTGAGGAGCTCGAGGCCCTGCTCGGCGCGCCGGTGTTCCTCGACACCAAGGTGAAGGTCGAACGCGACTGGCAACGGCGTGCGCACGCGCTCGACCGCCTCGGGTACTAGTGCTGCGTCGCTGATCCGACCTGTCACAGATCGAGCTCGGGCGGTGTCTTCATGTCGTCACACCGACATGAGGAGGAAGCATGGCCAGCACGACACGGATCCCCAAGGCCGAGATCACCGGTGTCTACGGGTACCTCTTGAAGCGATTCAGCCGGAAGCTGCTCGGTGAGGTGCCCGAGGGGGCGGCGGTGATGTGGCAGAACCGGCCGGTGCTCATGAGCCTCACGGCTTTCGGCCGCAAGGTCCAGAAGTGGGACCGGCTCGACGCCAACCTGAAGTCGTTCGCCCACATGGCGGTCGCCGCGCAGGTCGGCTGCTCGTTCTGCCTCGACTTCGGCTACTTCCAGGCCCACAACGAGGGACTCGACGAGGTGAAGGCCAGCGAGGTGCCGCGGTGGCGGGAGTCGCCGGTGTTCACACCGCTCGAGCGAGACGTCATGGAGTACGCCGAGGCCATGACGGAGACACCCCCGCGGGTCGCCGACGAGTTGTCCGCCCGGCTGCTCGACCAGCTCGGCGCGCCCGCCCTGGTGGAGCTCACCGCCGTGGTCGGCTTCGCCAACCTGACGCGCGGGGCAACGTTGCGATGGGGATCGAGTCCCAGGGGTTCTCCAAGTCATGCGCGCTACCACTGGCACGACCCTCGGCTGGGTACGTGACGTCGGCATGAGCGAAGAAGCGTTCGCGCGCCACCGCAACCTGTTGTTCACCGTCGCCTACGAGATGCTCGGCTCCGTCGCCGACGCGGAGGACGTCGTGCAGGAGACGTGGCTGCGGTGGGCCGACGTCGACCAGACCGTGGTGCGCGACCCCCGGGCCTACCTGGTCCGCATCGTCACCCGCCAGGCGCTGAACCGGTTGCGGACGCTGGCGCGACGGCGCGAGGAGTACGTCGGCGAGTGGCTCCCGGAGCCGTTGCTCACCAGCCCCGACGTCGCCGCCGACGTCGAGCTCGCCGAGAGCGTGTCCATCGCGATGCTCACCGTGCTCGAGACCCTCGGTCCGGCGGAGCGCGCCGTGTTCGTCCTCCACGAGGTGTTCGAGACGCCCTACGACGAGATCGCCGACGCGGTCGGCAAGTCACCGGACGCGGTCCGCCAGATCGCGCACCGGGCGCGCAACCACGTGGCGGCTCGGCGCCCGCGGGTGCCGGTCAGCACCATCGAGCAGCAGGAGGTCGTGGACCGGTTCCTCGGCGCCACGCGACACGGCGACCTGCAGGGCCTCCTCGACGTCCTGGCCCCCGACGTCGTCCTCGTGGCCGACGGTGGCGGTGTCGTCGCCGCGGTTCGTCGTCCGGTCGAGGGTGCGGAACGCGTGGCGGGCTTCATCATGAGCGCGGCGCAGACCGCAGGCTTCGAGATGCGGCCGATCTGGCTCAACGGGTCACCGGGCGTCCGGATCGACATCGGCGGTGACCTCGACACCGCGGTGAGCCTCGCGGTCGAGCGCGGTCGGATCACGCACATCCGCGCCGTCCGCAACCCGGAGAAGCTCGCCCGATTCGACGGGATCGCCGTGATCACGCGCAGCTGACCCCGTGTCACCTCGTTTTGACCACGCGCGCCGCGCCCGCGAGCATGACGACGGAATCGACGTTCGGGGACGGGGGAGATCAGGTGCGAGCACTGCTGTTCGGCGTGGCGCCGCGGGGAGGCGACCCGGTCGACACCGACAACCCGCTCCTCGCGGCCCTCGAGCGCACTCCGATGGACCTGGTCGACCTGCCCGACCCCGGGTTCCTCCTGCCCGACTGGGTGGTGACGCGTCCGCTGCTCACCGGCATCTGCGGCTCCGACGCCAAGCAGGTGTTCATGGACTGGGGTGAGGGCGGCGCCGACAACCCCATGCGGGAGTTCTCGTCGATGCCACAGGTGCTCGGGCACGAGGTGGTGGCCGAGGTGGTCGCGCTGGGGCCCGAGGCCGAGGGCGTCGACGTGGGGGACCGGGTGGTCCTCAACCCGTGGTTGTCGTGCGTGCCCCGGGGGGTCTCACCCGTCTGCCCGGCGTGTGAGGTCGGCGACCTGAGCCTCTGTTGGAACTTCCAGACCCCGCCGATCGCGCCCGGTATCCACACCGGCACGTCGAAGGACGCGAGCGGGGGCTGGGCGCAGCTCATGCCCGCGCACCCGTCGATGTTGTTCCCCGTCCCCGACGCCATCCCCGACGAGGTCGCGGTGTTCGCCGATCCGTTCGCGGTGTCGCTCCATGCCGTCACGCGCCACGCACCGACGCCGGGCGGCAAGGTCCTCGTGTACGGCGCGGGTGCGCTCGGCTCGTGCGCGGTCGCGATCCTGCGCGCGCTGTATCCGGACGTCGAGGTGGGGGTTGTGGCCCGCTTCGGCGCGCAGGCCGAGCTGGCGCAGAAGCTGGGCGCGCACCGGGTCTTCGCGCACGAGCCCGCCGAGGCGCTCATCGAAGAGGCCGCGGCGTGGTCGGGTGGCGTGCTCTCGTCGCACACCGGGCTGCCGATGGCGTTCCCCGGCGGGATCGACGTCGTCTACGACACCATCTCCAAGCGCGAGACGCTCGAGGTGTCGGTGCGGTTGCTCAAGGCGCACGGCACGTTGGTGAAGGCCGGCGTCCACGGGACCACGAACTGGGAGTACACCCCGCTGTACTTCAAGGAGATCAGCTGGGTCGGGTCGAACGCGTTCGGGATCGAGGAGGTCGACGGAGTGCGCAAGCACGGGATCCACCACTACCTCGAGCTCGCGCAGTCGGGGCGGGTGAGCCTTGACGGCATGCTGACCCACACGTTCCCGCTCGACGAGCAGTGGCGTGACGCCTTCGGGGTGCTCGCGACCCAGGACGGCTCGGGCGCGATCAAGGTCGCGTTCGACCAGCGGTCCTAGCTGCCGCTCGTCAGCCCGCTGGCGCGGTTGAAGGTGGCGGCGATGGTGCCGCCGGGGCGAAACAGGATGAGCTCGTCGCCGGTGACCTGATAGGTCGTCGCCCCGTCGAGCGCAGCGAGGTACTGCTGCTCCTGCTCGCCCACCGCCGGATCGGCGCACGCCCGCCGCGTCGAGCGGATCGGCCCCAGTGCGATGCGGTCGGCGCCCGAGACCTTCACCGGTCCGTCGAAGGTGTTGCAGCCGGAGTTGCCCGAGGCGCGCGTGTCCGCGAACTCCAGCGTCAGGCCGCTGCCGGGCACCGGCGACTGGATCGCATCACCGGTATAGAGGGATGTCGCGTTCCATCCACCGGCGAGCGCCTCGGCGCCGATCGAGGCGCGGAACCCGAGCAACCGGCGCCCGGCGCGGGTGGAGAGCGTCAGGGTCGACCCGGAGATCCGGTACCGACCCACGCGCAGCAGCCGGTCGCGATACGTCCGTTCGACCTCGCCGGCCGCGCCTTCGCACGCGATCAACGTGCTCACACCGTCGTTCTCGAACGTCATGCGCGAGCCGTCGGTGGAGTAGGACCAGGTGTACCCGTTGCACCCCGACGTGCCGGTCACGCGGCGCTTGCCGAAGACCGCGTTCACGACGACGCCGTCGAGCGGTGTCCCGAGGGACACGCGCTCGGTGAGCACCCAGTTCGTACGTCGCAGCGGGACCTGCGCCTGCGCCGCGGACGCCGGCGGGACCACGGTGCAGAGCACCGCCGCGGTCGCGAGGAGGATGAGGGTCCGGCGCATCGGGCGAGACTAGGGTCCGCCGCGTGAGCGCTCGAGACACACGCCGACGCGGCGTGGCCGGTCACGCCGACGAGCGCCGTGAGGCGGGTCGGTCGTTGCGTGGCGCCGTACCGCGTGGCGCGCACGCGGAGTGGAGCGTGGCGCAACGGACGGACGATCCGGTCGCGGTGCTCGAGCGGCAGGCGACCACGCGCGTGGCCGAGCTCGTGCCCGTGCGCTACGAGCGCATGGCGGAGTCGCCGTTCGCCTTTTACCGGGGTGCGGCCGCGGTGATGGCGATGGACCTTGCCACCACACCGGTGACCGGACTCACCGTGCAGGCGTGCGGCGACGCGCACGTCGCGAACTTCGGCACGTTCGCCACCCCCGAGCGCAACGTCGTCTTCGACATCAACGACTTCGACGAGACCGACCCCGGCCCGTGGGAGTGGGACGTGAAGCGACTCGCCGCGAGCCTGCACGTCGTGGCCCTCCAGCACGAGTTCCCGCCCAAGCAACGCGACCGTGTCGTGACGACCGCGGTGCGGGTGTACCGGGAGTACCTCGACCAGTACGCAGGGATGCGCACCCTCGACGTCTGGTACGACCGCACCACCACCGCCGACCTCGTGGAGCACTTCCCGCGCAAGTACCGCGCTCAGGCGCAGCGCGACGTCACCCGGGCGTTGCGGAAGGACCACCTGCGGGCCGTAGCGCGGCTCACGACCGACGACGGGGGAGCGCCGAGGTTCGTCGAGGACCCGCCGATCGTCGTGCACCTCGCCGACGCCGGCGCCGACATGGACGACGCCGTGCGGATGGTCGACGACTACCGGTCGTCGCTCAGTGACGACCGCCGTTTCCTGCTCGACCGCTTCCGGTTGGTCGACGTGGCCCGCCGGGTGGTGGGAGTCGGCAGCGTGGGCACCCGGTGCTGGGTGTGCCTCTTCGAGGCGAAGGGAGACGCGGCCAACGACCGCATCGTGCTCCAGGTGAAGGAGGCGCAGCCGTCGGTGCTCGCCCCGTTCGTGGGACCGACCGATCTCGGCCACGAGGGCCGCCGGGTGGTGGCGGGCCAGCGGATGACCCAGGCCGCCAGCGACATCTTCCTGGGTTGGGTCACCGGGCCTTCGAGCGGCCACCACTACTACGTCCGCCAGCTCTGGGACGTGAAGGGCCAGGGTGACCTCACCCGGATGGATCTGGGCAAGCTCACCCACTACGGGGCGCTCTGCGCGCGGGCGCTCGCCCGTGCCCACGCCCGTACCGGCGACGCCGCCGGCCTCGCCGGCTACCTGGGCTCGGGGGCCGCGTTCGACGCCGCCGTCGCCGCGTTCTCCGCCAATTACCGCGGCCAACAACGTGCTGGACCACGCCGCCCTCGTCGACGCCATCTCGTCGGGCCGGATCGCCGCCAGAAGTCCGGCGTAGAAGTTGCTGCTGCGGAAGTTCGTCCATGTAGAGTGCCGACGCGACCGGGGATCCCGACCACGTTCGGCCTCCGGCTCCCGTCGACAACCGGACAGCTCGGAAGGGGACATGACGCCACGCCGCTCTCGGGGACGACGGCTCGTCCTCGCCGCCGCTGCCGCCGTCGTGCTCGTCCTCGCCGGTTGCTCCGAGGTCAAGAACAACGGTCAGAACTCGCTGCAGCCCAAGGGCCCGCAGGCGCAGAAGATCGACGACCTCTTCATCCCGATCCTGATCATCGCGATCGTGATCGGCATCGCGATCACGGTCGCGACGGTGGTGCTCGCGATCAAGTTCCGCTACCGCGCGGGCAAGAACGAGAACCCCAAGCAGGTGCACGGCAACACCCGCCTGGAGATCGGCTGGACGGTGCTCCCGGCGTTGCTGCTCGCGATCGTCGCGGTGCCGACCGTCGCCACGATCTTCGACCTCGCCGAGAACCCCGGTCCGAGCGCGCTCCAGGTGACGGTCGAAGGCAAGCAGTGGTGGTGGCAGTTCTCGTACCCCGAGGCCAAGGTCGTGACCGCCGACGAGCTCGTCATCCCGACCGGTCGCGACGTCTACCTGGGGCTCACCGCCTGCAACGGGTCCGGCGACCAGAAGACCTGCAACGTCATCCACAGCTTCTGGGTCCCGGAGCTCGCGGGCAAGAAGGACGTCGTCCCCGGTCAGACCAACCACCTCACGATCAAGGCCGACAAGCCGGGCACCTATCTCGGGCAGTGCGCCGAGTACTGCGGCCTCTCCCACGCCAACATGCGGTTCCGGGTGATCGCCAAGACGCCGGCCGACTACGAGCAGTGGATCCAGGAGCAGCAGCAGGGTCCGGTCAACGCGCTCGTGGATGCCGACGGCACGCCCGCGGGCCCGACGCAGAAACTGATCGTGAACACCTTCCAGTGCACCAACTGCCACGTCTTCGACGATTCGTCCAAGGCCGCGTACGGCCCGAACCTCACCCACCTCGCCAGCCGCAGCACCTTCGCCAGCGGCACCTACCCTCTGAACCGCGAGAACCTGATCAACTGGGTGAAGAACGCACCCTCGATGATCCCCATGTCGTCGCAGGACTGCCGGCTCCCACCCGGTGACGGCATCTGCGTGGGCATGCCGTCCTTCATCGAGGACACGCCGCCCGGTCAGAAGTCGATGACCCAGCAACAGGCCGAAGACATCGCCGACTTCCTCCTGGAGCAGAAGTAATGACGACGGTCACTCGCTCCCTGCCCAAGCCGCTCGCGCGCGCGTTGCCGCTGCGGCGGCCGACGTCGACGACGGGCTTCTGGAGCTGGTTCACGACCGTCGACCACAAGAAGATCGGCATCCTCTACGGCGGCACCGCCCTGATGTTCTTCGTGCTGGGTGGCGTCGAGGCGCTGCTCATCCGCCTGCAGCTCGCAGGCCCGAACGGCTCCGTGCTCACGGCCGCGCAGTACAACACGATGTTCACCATGCACGGCACCACCATGGTGTTCCTGGTGGGCATGCCGTTGGCGGTCGCGTTCGGCAACTACCTCATCCCGTTGCAGATCGGTGCGCGTGACGTCGCGTTCCCGCGCCTCAACATGTTCGGGTACTGGGTCGTCCTCTTCGGCGGCCTGTTCATGTACTCGAGCTTCTTCCTCGGCGGCGCGCCGAACGGTGGGTGGTTCGGCTACACGCCGCTCACCAGCACGCCGATCTCCGGCGGCGCGCTCCCCGGCCAGGGACCCAACTTCTGGTGCGTCGGCATCGTGCTGCTCGGCATCGGATCGACGACGTCCGCGATCAACTTCATCGTCACCATCCTGAACATGCGCGCGCCCGGAATGACGCTCATGCGCATGCCGGTGTTCACCTGGATGATGACGGTGGTCGCGTTCCTCACCGTGTTCGCGATGCCGATCATCACCGCGGCGATGATCATGGTGTTCTTCGACCGCAACTACGACACGTTGTTCTTCGTGGCGTCGAAGGGCGGCGACCCGCTGCTCTATCAGCATCTGTTCTGGTTGTTCGGCCATCCCGAGGTGTACATCCTCATCCTGCCGGGCATGGGCATCGTGTCCGAGGTGCTTCCGGTCTTCAGCCGCAAGCCGCTGTTCGGCTACTCGGTCGTGGTCTTCTCCGGCATCGCCATCGGCTTCATGGGCTGGGGTGTGTGGGCCCACCACATGTTCGCCACCGGGCTCGGGCCGGTCGCGATCTCCGCGTTCGGGCTGTCGACCATGCTGATCGCCATCCCCACGGGGGTGAAGATCTTCAACTGGCTGGGCACCGTCTACGGCGGGGCGGTGAAGCTCACCACCGCGATGCTGTTCTCGTTGGGCTTCATCGCGATGTTCACCCTCGGCGGGCTCTCCGGGCGTGCTCCACTCGATCGTCCCGGCCGACACGCAGCAGACCGACACCTACTTCGTCGTCGCGCACTTCCACTACGTGCTGTTCGGCGGTCTGTTCCTCGGGATCTTCTCCGGCTTCTACTACTGGTGGCCGAAGGTCTTCGGGCGCATGCTCAACGAGACGATGGGCAAGTGGAACTTCTGGGTGATGCTCATCGGGTTCAACCTCACGTTCTTCCCGATGCACATCCTCGGCCTCGTCGGCATGCCCCGTCGCACCTACCGCTACCCGTCGGGGTACGGCTGGGACACGATGAACCTGATCGAGACGGTCGGCGCGTTCGTGATCATGGTGTCGGTGCTGATCTTCTTCGTGAACATCATCTACAGCACCAAGCGCGGGCCCGTCGCGCCCGCCGACCCGTGGGACGGCCGGTCGCTCGAGTGGTCGATCCCGTCGCCGCCGCCCGAGTACAACTTCGCCGAGATCCCGGTGGTCGAGGCCCGCGACGACTGGTGGCACCGCAAGTACACCGAGGACGCCGAAGGCCGCCTGGTGAAGCTCCCGTCCGGCGGCGCCGACGACGGCGGTGAGGCGGTGGCGACCACCGCCGCCACCACCACCGCCACCGACGTGGCGGTCGCCGACGCCGGGGGCGTCGCGACCCGGGAGACCGACGAGCACACCGACGGCCACGGGATCCACATGCCGTCGCCGTCGTACTGGCCGCTGGTGCTCGCGCTCGGCCTCCCGTGCCTCGGCTACGCGGCGGTGTTCAGAGAGATCCTCTGGCTGATCCCCGGGCCTCCTGCTGCTGCTCTTCGGCGTGTACGCGTGGGGGCTCGAGCCCGGGACGGAAGAAGCCTGATGGAGATGCAGTGGAGGCGTGGCCGGATGGCCGGGACGCCGCAACCGAATCGACCCGTCTGATGGCGACGATCGAGCAGACCCCGGGCGGTGGCGGCGACCTCGTGCCCGCGGGCGCGGGTCACGACGACGCCGCCACGACGAGCACGCCCGCGGCACCCACACCGGCGTCCCCAACGCCAAGTTGGCGATGTGGCTGTTCCTCTCGTCGGACTGCCTCTTCTTCGGGGCGTTCATCGCGACGTACCTCCTCTACCGCGACCGTACCGGGCCAGACCGGCCCGACGCCCCAGGACGTCTACAACATCCCGTTCACGTCGGTGACGTCGTTCATCCTGCTGATGAGCAGCCTCACCATGGTGCTCGCGCTCGCCGCGGTCCAGCGGGGCGACTACCGCCGGTTCCGCATCTGGATCATGGCGACGGCCCTGTTCGGCGCCACGTTCATCGGCGGCCAGATCTTCGAGTTCACCGAGTTCACCCGTAAGGGCCTGAACGTCGACACCAACCTGTTCGGGTCGAGCTTCTTCATCCTCACCGGCATCCACGGCACGCACGTGCTGATCGGCATCGTGTGGCTGGTCTCACTGTGGGGCCTGTCGATGCAGAGCCGGATCTCCGCAGGGCGACTCCGAACGGGTCGAGATCGCCGGGCTCTACTGGCACTTCGTCGACGTCGTGTGGATCGTGATCTTCACCGTCATCTACCTGTTGCCGAAGTGAGGCGAGCAGCATGAGTGACACCGAGACGCAGGAGCTCGAGGCCGCGCGAGCACGGTCACGAGCCCGACCTGCCCCAGGGCGACCTCGCCTACCGCATGTCGCACGCGGCGCCCAACCTGCTGCCGGGCGAGGTGCGTGCCGCACCCCGACCCGTGGCAGTACGTGGTGGTCGCGGTCGTGCTCGCGGTCATCACCGCGGTCGAGATCGCCGTCTCCTACATGGAGGGCGACATCCCCGACGGCCTCATCGTCGGTGCTCCTGCTCGCGATGATGGTCGTGAAGTTCTTCCTGGTCGCGTCGTGGTTCATGCACCTGCGCACCGACCAGCCGGTGTTCAAGCGGTTGTTCGTCGTCGGGGCCATCGCCGCCCCGTTGCTCTACCTGGTCGTGCTGGCGACGCTGCACGCCGTCGCTCGACTGAGCCCGGCGCTGCTGATGCCTCGCCGTCGCCTTCCCGACCTGGACGGCGCATCCCGACGTCTGGTTGCTCGTCGGGCTGTTCGCCGCCGGCTACGCGATCGCGGTGGTCCGCCTCGGGCCCCGCTGGTCCATCCCGGGGCAGGCCGTCGTCACCCGCTTCCAGGTCACGTGCTGGTCGCTCGGGGTCCTGGCGATCTGGGTGGCGTCCGACTACCCGATCCACGACATCGCAGAGCGGTACAACTTCAGCGTCCACATGGTGCAGCACCTCATCTTCTCGATGGTGGTGGCGCCGCTGCTCCTCCTCGGGCTCCCGGCGTGGTTGCTGCGGCGGATCCTGCGCCCGGCCTGGTTGTTCTCCACGGTGCGCACGCTGTCGCGGTTCATCCCCGCGCTGCTCATCTTCAACGTCGTCCTGGTGTTCACGCACTGGCCGCTGGTGGTCGACGCCGCGTTGCGCAACGGCTTCACCCACTTCGCGGTGCACGCGCTCCTGCTCGTGTCGTCGCTGATCGTGTGGATGCCGATCGTCAGCCCGCTGCCCGAGATCCCGAGGCTGCAGCCGGTCATGCAGATGGTCTACCTGTTCGCCTGGTCGGTGGTGCCGACGGTGCCGGCGTCGTTCCTCACGTTCGGATCGTCGCCGCTCTACAAGTTCTACGAGACCGTGCCGCACCTCTTCGGGCTGTCGACGCTCGAAGACCAACAGGCCGCGGGCCTGATCATGAAAATCGGCGCCGGACTCCTACTCTGGTTCATCATCGCCGTAGTGTTCTTCCGCTGGGCCACCGAAGAAGAGCGTGCGAACACGCCACGCCACGGGCTCGACGAGATGGATCGTGAGCTGACTCAGATGGGGCTGAGGAGATGACCGACACCACCACGTTGGATACGACCCCCGACTCCGAGGAGCTCCCCGAGCTCGTCGAGAGCGAGCGGCTCGGCGGTGACGGCACCGCGGAGGACACCCCGCTCAAGACGCGGGTGCTGCTCCCGTTGCTCGTACCACTGCTGTCGATCGTGATCGTCGCGGTGTTGGTGCTCAACATCTCGCGCGTGTTCCTCGCCGGCGACAAGGACGCCGCACTGGCGATGGGCATCGTCATCACGCTGGCCATCCTCGTCGGGGCGTCGCTGCTCGCCGCCGCGCCCCGCCTGCGCACCTCGTCGCTGGCCATGATCCTCGGCGGCGTGCTCGTCGTGGTCTCCCTCGCCGGGCTGCTGACGCTCGGGCCGAGCCTCGACACGGGCGAGGGTGGGGTGGCCGGGTACGTGGAGCCCACCGGCAAGGCGGTCGGCACCGTCGACGTCGAGGCGCTCGCGTCGATCAAGTTCAACGCGACCGCCTACACCGCGCCGGTCGGCATCGTGCAGTTCGACTACTCGGGCGCGACCGGTCACACCCTCGCCATCCAGGACCCGAAGTTCGACGGCTTCCTCCTCACCACCGACGCCGGTGGGCCGAAGGCGGGCAAGGTCGAGCTGGCCGCCGGCAAGTACACCCTGTACTGCACCGTCCCCGGGCACGAGGCCCAGGGGATGAAGGCCACCCTCACCGTCGCCAAGTGAGCGCGCGCACCATGAGGTCTCCCCTCCGCCGCATCCTCGCGGTCGTGTCCGTCGCGCTGCTCGCCGGCGTGCTCTTCGCCGCCTGCGGTGGCGGTGACGACGGTGGTGGCGGCTCGGCGTACGTCGAGCCGAAGGGACCTGCGACCGAGACCATCGACATCGAGGCGCAGAACTTCTCGTTCACGCCCGACAAGATCACGGCCGAGCCGGGCATCGCCAAGATCAACCTGACCGCCAAGAACGGCATCCACGACTTCGTGTTCGACGGCGCCTACGACGGGTTCCAGCTCGAGGCCGACGGCGGTGGCGGTACCGAGTCGTCGAAGATCGACCTGAAGCCGGGGAAGTACACCTTCTACTGCTCGATCACCGGGCACCGCGCCCAGGGCATGGAAGGCACGCTGACCGTCAAGTAGCGGTCGCCGGCACCATCACCGCCAGCGCGCCCGCCACCGGTTCGACGCGTGCGGGCAGCGGGCCGGCGTGCTCGCCGCTCGCCCACAACGCGATCGGTGCGGCGACGTCGAGCGCTTCGACGGTCACGTCGACCCCGCGCCACGTGTGCACCTGCGGGTGGTCGACGTGCGCGCCGCGGAACACCGACGGGAACGTGCGCAGGAAGTCGAGCCGCGACACGGGACCGACGACGCACACGTCGAGCAGACCGTCGTGCACACTGGCCGCAGGGGTGATCATCATCCCGCTTGCGTACGTGCGGGTGTTCCCGACGGCCACCAGCCACGCGTCGGTCTCGACCGTCGCGCCGTCGACGGTGATGCGGAACCGACGGGGCGAGTAGGTCACCAGCGTGCGCAAGGTGGCCAACACGTAGAGCGGCGTGCCCCTCGTCCAGGTGACCTGGTTCGCCCACTCGTTCGCGCTCGCGTCGAAGCCGGTGTTGGCGACCGTCGTGAACCACGTCGACGCGCCGTCGGCGGTGTGCACGCGCCCGAGGTCGACGGCGGCGACGCGGCCCGTGTGCAGCACGTCGATGGCGGCGTCGAGATCGCCGCGGGGGATGTCGAGCTGGCGCGCAAAGTCGTTGCCCGAGCCCACCGGCACGATGCCGAGCACGCCGTCGGTGTCGGCGGCCACGCCGGCGAGGGCGCAGACCGTGCCGTCGCCCCCGCAGGCGACGACCCCGCGCCCACGCGCGAACGCGGCGCGGGCGAGGTCCACGAGGTGCCCGGCATCGGCCGAGAGCTCGATCTCGAGGTCGAGCCCGGCGGCCGCGAGCGTGCCCACCAGGTGGGGGAGCCCGGCGTCGCCCCGCCCCCGCCCGGCGGCCGGGTTCACGACCGCGGTCCAGGCGTCGGGTGCCGCGCGCATCGGCGGGAGCGTAGCGGCGTGCCCGGGAAGCGGGACGCAACGGTCAGATAGGTTGCGCGGGTGAGCGTGCTGTCCGACGTCGACCTCCACCGGGTCCCCGGGCACGTCGCGATCGTCGTCGACGGCGCCGGCTGCTCGGCGGGTGAGACCTCGCTGGTCGACGTGGTCGAGGGTGCGCTGGCGATCGGGCTGCGCTGGCTCACCGTCGACGTGGTGCCCGGTGGGCGCTGGGCGGCGCCGATCGCCGAGGTGCGGGCGCTGCTGGCCGACGTCGAACGGGTGCTGGTCTCCCGGCGTGAGGAGCTGCACGCCCGGGGCGTGCGGATCCGCGCGTTGGGCCGTCGCGACGACCGCCTGCCCCGGCGGCTACGGCAGGTGCTCGACGACACCGAGGCGCTCACCGCCGCGAACCACGGGATGACCCTGACCCTCGCCATCGACCACGATGGCCGCGCCGAGCTGGCGTCGGCCCTCGCCGCCATCGCGGCGGAGGTGCAGGCCGGGACGATGCGGGTGGCATCGATCGACGAGGACGTGGTCGCGGCCCACCTGGACGCCCCCGACCTCCCCGACCCCGACCTGCTCGTGCGCACCGCCGGCGACACCCGGACCGCCAACTTCCTCGTCTGGCAGACCGCCTACTCCGAGTTCGTGTTCACCGACGTGTCCTGGGCCGACTTCCGTCGTGCGGAGCTGTTCGACGCGGTCGCCGAGTTCCAGCGCCGCGAGCGCCGCTTCGGCGCGATCGAGTAGTCGAAACGCCGGACCACCCCGAACATCCGGCAGTTGACCCCCGGATACGACGGTGTACTGACGGATGTTCGGGCCGCGGGGCAGAACTACACTGATGTAGTGAACCTGTACCGGGACCAGGGGGTCGTGCTGCGCACGATCAAGCTGGGGGAGACCGACCGGATCGTCACCATCCTGACGCAGGGACACGGGAAGATCCGCGCCGTGGCCAAGGGCGTGCGCAAGCCCGGGAGCCGCTTCGGGGCGCGGCTCGAGCCGATGACCCACGTCGCGGTGCAGTGCTACCGGGGCCGCGAGCTCGACGTCGTCACCCAGACCGAGACCATCGACGCCAACCGCGCGCTGCGCGAGCACTACGGCTGCCTCACCCACGCGGTGTCGATGCTCGAGGCCACCGACCAGGTCGCCCAGGAGCGCGAGGCCAACCCCGCGCTGTACCGGATGCTCGTGGGGGCGCTGCGCACCCTGGCCGAGCACCCCACACCGCTGGTGAGCGCGGCGTTCTTCTTCAAGCTGCTCTCGCTCGAGGGGTTCCACCCGATGCTCGACATGTGCGCCCGCTGCGGCGACGAGGAGGGTCCGTTCACCTCGTTCGACCTCGAGGAGGGCGGCGTGCTCTGCGCCACCTGTGGCCGGTTCACCGGCCGGCGGATCGAGCCCGACACCCTGCAGATGGTCCGGCGCATCCTCGGCGGTGAGCTGCGGGCCGCCCTCGCCGAACCGCCCGGGCCCACCACCATCGCCACCGAGCGGCTCGCGCTCACGAGCGTCGAGCACCACCTGGAACGGCGGTTGCGCAGCGCGGCACTGCTCTAGACGGACGTCCCGGAGACCGACCGCCGAACCGAGCAGGTGTCACTCGAGGGGTCGGTCGCGCACCCGATCGACACATGCTCGGAGTGGCCTGAACCGGCCGGCGGGCGCGCGGACACGTTCAGGGGACAAAAGGTGCCTCCAACTAGGATCGCCCTCCGGTATGGCCAAGAACGACCTGATGGACCGCGTCGTCAACCTCGCCAAGCGACGCGGCCTCGTGTTCCCCTCGAGCGAGATCTACGGCGGCTTCCGCTCGACGTGGGACTACGGGCCGCTCGGCGTCCTCCTCAAGCGCAACGTGAAGGACGCGTGGTGGCGGAGCATGGTCCAGCTGCGCGACGACGTCGTCGGCCTCGACGCCGCGATCCTGATGGCGCCGAAGGTGTGGGAGGCCAGCGGCCACGTCGCCACCTTCACTGATCCGCTGGTCGACTGCCGCAACTGCAAGGAGCGCTTCCGCGCCGACCAGCTCCCCGACTCCGGAGCGTGCCCCAACTGCGGGATGAAGGACACGTTCACCGAGGCGCGGCACTTCAACCTCATGTTCAAGACCTTCGTCGGTCCGGTGGAGGACGACACCTCCGTCGCCTATCTGCGCCCGGAGACCGCCCAGGGCATCTTCGTCAACTTCGCCAACGTGCAGACGACGACGCGCAAGAAGCCGCCGTTCGGCATCGCGCAGATCGGCAAGTCGTTCCGGAACGAGATCACCCCGGGCAACTTCGTCTTCCGGACGCGTGAGTTCGAGCAGATGGAGATGGAGTACTTCGTGCCGCCGGAAGACGGCCCGCAGTGGTACGAGTACTGGTGCCAGGAGCGGTTCCGCTGGTACACCGACCTCGGCATCCCCGAGGACCAGCTGCGCCTGCGACCGCACGCCACCGACGAGCTGTCGCACTATTCGGTCGGCACCTCCGACGTGGAGTTCATGTACCCGTGGGGTTGGGGTGAGCTCGAGGGCATCGCCAACCGCACCGACTACGACCTCGCGCAACACAGCAAGTTCTCCGGTCAGGACCTCAGCTACTACGACCAGGAGCACGACCGTCGCTACCTGCCCCACGTGATCGAACCCGCCGCCGGCGCCGACCGCGCCACCCTCGCCTTCCTGCTCGCCGCCTACGACGAGCAGGACGTCGACAACGGCAAGGGCGGCACCGAGAAGCGCACGGTGCTGCGCCTCCACCCCCGGTTGGCACCCATCAAGGTGGCGGTGCTCCCTCTCTCGAAGAACGAGCGCCTCGTGCCACTGGCCGACGAAGTCGCCGCGGCGCTACGGGCCGAGCTCATGATCGACGTCGACGTGGCGGGGTCGATCGGCCGCCGCTACCGTCGGCAGGACGAAGTCGGCACCCCGTTGTGCGTGACGGTCGACTTCGACACGCTGGACGACCGCGCCGTCACCATCCGTGACCGCGACACCATGGCACAGGACCGGGTTCCGATCGACGGCCTGCTCGCCGAATTGCAGGGACGACTGAATCGATGAGTGACAACTACTACGAAGAGCTGGGCGTCGACCCGACGGCCTCGCGCGACGAGATCCGCGACGCCCACCGTCAACGGGTCGCCGACCTCGAGGCCGCACGCGAGAAGAAGGGCGTCAGCGACTCGCAGCTGCAGGCCAACCGCGAGCAGGTCGCGCGGGTGCGGGCGGCGTGGAACGTGCTGTCCGACCCGTTCCAGCGTCAGCGCTACGACGCCGACCTCGCCGCCCCCGCGTCGAACGACGTCGAGATCCTCGACGACGACGACTCCGGCGCGCAGGAGGGCACCGCGCCCCAGCCCACCGGCTGGCGCAGGTTGCTCGCACCTCCGCCGCCGAAGCCGGCGCCATCGGGCGGCAACGGCGCCAACGGCAAGAACGGCGCGGCCGCCAAGCCCGCCTCCAACCGGAAGCCGCGGCCCGAGCCGACGATCCAGCTCCCGGGTGGTGTGCAGCTGGCCGAACCGCGCCAACGCGGCATGGCCATGTTGTTCGACATCGCCATCCTGATGGTGATCTACACCGGGGTCAGCTTCCTGCTCCCGGCCGCGATCCAGAGCGACTACTCCGACATCGTGAAGCAGATCGACAAGGTGAGCGCGCTCGGCACCGCGCAGTCCGACGTCTCCGACGCGCAGAAGGACGTCACCGCGGCGCAGAAGGACATCGACCAGTCGCAACAGGCGCTCGACGACGCCACCACCACCAAGGCGACGGACTCGGCGCAGTCGAAGCTGGTCTCCGCACGGTCCGACCTGAAGTCGGCGAACTCGGACCTCAAGGACGCCCAGAAGGACGTCAAGGACTCGACCAAGGAAGTGAAGGACGCGGGGATCAAGAATCCCCCCACCACCGCCAAGGCGTCCGACGCCAAGGAACAGGATCTCCGCGACAGCATCGTGGGCACGCAGTACGCGATCTCGATCACGATCCTGGTGCTCGGCCTGCTCTACCTGGTGCCGTCGACGGCCCGCTCCGGACGCACCTTCGGGATGCGCAACCGTCGCCTGAAGGTCGTGCGCGTCACCGGTGAGCCGTGTGGCTGGTGGCCGGCGTTCATACGATTCTTCATCCCGCTCGCGGTCGCGTTCCTGCTGCTGATCCAGCTCTCGACCCTCGCACCGCTGCTCGGCCTGGCCATCGTCGGGTGGAGCTTCTTCGACCGGAACCGGCAGGGCATCCACGACAAGCTCGCCAAGACGGTCGTCGTCTCCGCGTAGGGTGAACGCGAGACCGCGCGCCGGCATCCCGGGCGCGGTGAACGAACCAATTCAACAGGAGCATCGCTATGCCGTACGTGTTCGCCTTCGAGCAGGGCTCGAAGGAGCAGAAGTTCCTGCTGGGGGGCAAGGGCGCCAACCTCGCCGAGATGACCAAGCTCGGCCTCCCCGTACCGCCGGGCTTCACGATCACGACCGACGCGTGCAAGGCCTACATGGCGGCCGATGACACGATTCCCGACGGCCTGATGGACGAGGTCGCCGAGGCGCTCGCCGCGCTCGAGACCAAGATGGGCAAGCGGCTGGGCGACGCCACCGACCCGCTGCTCGTCTCGGTGCGCTCGGGTGCCGCCTTCTCGATGCCGGGGATGATGGACACCGTCCTCAACCTCGGGCTCAACGACGTGTCCGTCGGCGGGCTCGCGCAGCAGACCGACAACCCCCGCTTCGCGTACGACTCCTACCGCCGGTTCGTGCAGATGTTCGCCAAGATCGTGCTCGACGTCGACGGCGCCAAGTTCGAGCACGCGCTCGAGCAGCTGCGCACGGAGCGTGGCGTCGAGACGGATCCCGAGCTCTCGGCGGAAGACCTCCAGGGCCTGGCCGACCGGTTCAAGGCGATCGTGCTCGCGGAGGCGGGCATCGAGTTCCCCCAGGACCCGAAGGACCAGTTGCAGCTGGCGATCGAAGCGGTGTTCCGTTCGTGGAACAGCGAGCGCGCCGGCATCTACCGCAAGATGGAGAAGATCGCCGACGACCTCGGCACCGCGGTCAACGTGCAGACCATGGTCTTCGGCAACAAGGGCGACGACTCCGGCACCGGCGTCGCGTTCACCCGCAACCCGGCCACCGGCGAGAACGCTCCGTACGGCGACTTCCTGAAGAACGCGCAGGGCGAAGACGTCGTCGCCGGGATCCGCACCACCGAGCCGCTCGACGCGATGGGTAACGAGTTCCCCGAGTGTCATCAGCAGCTGCTCGAGCTGATGCAGACGCTCCAGCGCCACTACCGCGACATGTGCGACATCGAGTTCACGATCGAGCAGGGTCGCCTGTTCCTGCTGCAGACGCGCGTCGGCAAGCGCACTGCGGCTGCCGCGCTGCGGATGGCCGTCGAGATGGAGGAAGAGGGCCTCATCGACCGGCGCGAGGCGGTGCTGCGCGTGCAACCCGCGCAACTCGACCAGCTGCTGCACCCGCAGTTCGACCCGAAGGCCGCGTACACCGCGGTCACCAAGGGCCTCAACGCGTCCCCGGGCGCGGCGGTGGGCCGGGTCTACTTCACCGCCGACCTGGCCGAGCACCACCACGAGCTCGGCGAGGACGTGATCCTCGTGCGGCCGGAGACCTCACCCGACGACCTCCATGGCATGATCGCGGCCGAGGGGATCCTCACGTCGCGGGGCGGGCTCGTGAGCCACGCGGCGGTGGTGGCCCGGGGCATGGGCACCCCGGCGGTGTGCGGCGCCAACGAGCTGCAGATCGACGTCGACGGCGGCTCGTTCGAGGTCAACGGCCAGGTCGTGCGCCAGGGCGAGGTCATCTCGATCAACGGCACCACGGGCGAGGTGGTCATCGGAGAGGTGGCGGTGGTCACCCCCGACCCCGGCGGCCACTTCGAGACCATCCTCTCGTGGGCCGACGGCTTCCGGCGCATGCGGGTGCGCACCAACGCCGACCTGCCCCACGACGCGCAGGTGGCGCGCAAGTTCGGCGCCGAGGGCATCGGCCTCTGCCGCACCGAGCACATGTTCCTGGGCGACCGGCTGCCCCTGGTGCAGCGGTTCATCCTCGCCGACAGCCCGGTGGAGGAGGAAGAGGCGCTGGCCGAGCTCGAGAAGCTCCAACGCTCCGACTTCGAGGGCATCTTCGAGGCGATGGACGGCCTGCCCGTCACCATCCGCCTGCTCGACCCGCCGCTGCACGAGTTCCTCCCCGACGTCGAGGAGCTGCTGATCCGCGACGCCAAGGGCGAGCTCGACGGCGAGGGCCGGCGCCTGCTCGCGGCGGCGCAGCTCTGGCGTGAGGCCAACCCGATGCTCGGCACGCGCGGGTGTCGCCTCGGCATCGTCAAGCCGGGTCTCTACCGCATGCAGGCGCGGGCGATCCTCGAGGCCGCGGTGGCGCGGGTGCGTGCGGGCGGCGATCCGCAGGTCGAGATCATGATCCCGCTCATCGTCACGGAGCCCGAGCTCGCGCTCCTCAACGACTGGGTGCGGGAGGTCGCCGGCGACGTGTTGAGCGCGGCCGACGACGTCACCGTCGACTATCTGGTCGGCACCATGATCGAGACGCCCCGCGCCGCGATCGTGGCCGACGAGATCGCCGAGGTGGCCGAGTTCTTCTCCTTCGGCACCAACGACCTCACGCAAATGACCTTCGGGTTCTCGCGCGACGACGTCGAGGGCCGGTTCATGTCGGAGTACCTCGAGTACAAGCTGCTGCGCGCCAACCCGTTCGAGACCCTCGACCAGGAGGGCGTGGGGCAGCTCGTGCGGATGGGGGTGGAGCGGGGTCGCGCCACCCGGCCGTCGATCAAGCTCGGCATCTGCGGTGAGCACGGCGGCGATCCGGCGTCGGTCGAGTTCTGCGAGCAGGTCGGGCTCGACTACGTGTCGTGTTCGCCCTACCGCGTCCCGATCGCCCGCCTGGCGGCGGCCCACGCCTCCCTCGGCCACGACGGACCGGGAAGCACTGCGTAGGTTGCCCGGAGACGGCGGGTTGGCTGTCACACCTCCGTCGTACGCTCGGTCCATGACCGATGTCGTGATCCCTGCGCTCGTCCGTCGTGCCCACGACGGCGCGGCGGCGCACGTCGGCGCGCCGGTGCGCCGCCGGGAGGAGCGGGAAGCCGAGCTCGCCCACACGTTGGCGCCCGGCGCCACCCGTCCGGTGGGGGCAGGGGTGCGGCTGCTGCCCGAGGCCCCCGATCCGCTGCGGCTGTGCTTCGAGCGCGACCTCGACCGGGTGAAGCACTCCCGCCCGTGGCGACGGCTGGCGGGGAAGTGCCAGGTGTTCATCGCCCCCGAGGACGACCACCTCCGGACCCGTCTCACCCACGCGGTCGAGGTCGCCCAGGTGGCCACCGGCATCGCCCGGGCCGCCAACCTGTGCCTCCCACTGGTCGAGGCGATCGCCCTGGCCCACGACTGCGGCCACGGCCCCGCCGGTCACGCCTCCGAGGACGCGTTCTCGCCGTTCCTCCCCGGCACCGGCTACGACCACGCCGTCTACGGCGCCGACGTCACCCTGGCGCCGCTCAACCTGTGCGTGGAGACGCTCGACGGGGTCCGCAACCACTCCTGGCGTCGACCCGCACCCGCCACCCCCGAAGGCGAGGTGGTGGCGTGGGCCGACCGCATCGCGTACGTCTGCCACGACTTCGACGACGCAGTGCGGGCGGGCATCCTCGAGCCCGCCGACCTCCCGGCGGGCGTGCGCGACGTGGTGGGCAGCCGGTCGTCGGGCCAGATCGGGGCGTTCATGGGCGCGGTGCTCGATGCGATCGACCAGACCGGCGCGGTCGGGATGACCGAGCCCGCGGCGTCGGCGCTCGCCGAGTTCCGGGCGTTCAACTTCGAGCGGATCTACCTGCGGCCGGCCGCGCAGCGCCAGGCGGCCCGGGTGATCCGGCTCCTCGGCGACCTCGTCGAGCACTTCGCCGACGCGCCGCGGCGCATCCCACCGGTGCGCGACGGCGAGGTGCCGGTCCCCGTCGCCGGCTCACCCGAGGCCGCCGCGCTCGCGGTGCACCACGTGAGCGGGATGACCGACCGCTACGCCCTCGCGCTCGGGGTCGAGCTGCTCGGTTGGCGACCCGACGACCTCCCCCGCGGCGTCTGAAACACAGCGGCGCGGCGGCGCAGCCCGGGTCATAGCATCGGCCGATGGGCATCCTCGACGAAGACGTGGCGCGGGTACGCGACGCCACGGACCTCGTCGCGCTGGCCAGCGAGCACCTCGCCCTGAAGCGGGTCGGGAAGCGCTTCCTCGGCCTGTGCCCGTTCCATTCGGAGAAGACACCCTCGTTCTCGGTGAACCCGGAGATCGGGAGGTTCTGGTGCTTCGGATGCCAGGCGAGCGGTGACGCGATCACGTTCGTGCGGGAGGTCGAGCACCTCGACTTCCCCGATGCGGTCGAGCGGCTGGCGTCGCGCGTGGGCATCACGTTGCGCTACGACGACAAAGCCGTCGCCAAGGACCGCACCAAGAAGCAGCGCTTGAGCGAGGCCGTCGCCGCCGCGATCGCGTTCTACCACGGGCTGCTGCTCGAGTCGTCCGAGGGCGGTCTGGCCCGGCGCTATCTGCGGTCGCGCGGGCTTCGACGGCGACGCGGTGCGCCAGTTCCAGCTCGGTTGGTCGCCCGACGCGTGGGATCAGCTCAGCGTGCACCTGCAGCGCCAGAAGTTCGCGCGCGACGACATCGTCGAGGCCGGGCTCGCGTTCGTGAACAAGGTCAACAAGCTGCAGGACCAGTTCCGGGCGCGACTCATGTTCCCGATCTACGACTCGCGCGGTGAAGCTGCCGGCTTCGGTGGGCGCGCGCTCGGTGCCGACGGCCCGAAGTACAAGAACTCACCCGAGACGCCGATCTACCAGAAGAGCCGCCTGCTCTACGGGCTCAACTGGGCGAAGGGCGAGGTCGTCGGGCGCGGTGAGGTCGTGATCTGCGAGGGCTACACCGACGTCATGGCCTTTGCCCTCGCCGGCGCGCCCAACGCGGTGGCCACGTGCGGCACGGCCCTGGCCGACGATCACTTCCAGATCCTCAAGAACCTGGCCCGGAAGGTCGTGCTCGCCTACGACTCCGACGCCGCGGGCCAGGGTGCGGCGGAGAAGTGGTACGGCTGGGAGCAGCGCTACGAGATCCAGCTCCAGGTGGCCGATCTGCCCGCCGGGCGCGATCCCGCCGACGTGTGGCACGACGATCCCGAGGCGCTGCTGCGGGCGCTGGAGCGCGCCACCCCCTTCCTGCAGTTCCGCCTCGACCGCGTGCTCGTCGGCCGCCGACCTCGCCACCCTCGAAGGCCGGGCCCGGGCCGCCGAGACCGGCGCCGCCATCGTCGCCGAGCACCCGAGCGACCTCGTGCGCGACCAGTACGTGATGAAGTTGGCCGGCGAGCTCGACATCGACGCCGATCGCCTGCGCGACACCGTCGCCCGCCGCCGGCGGGAATCGGGAACGCCGCGACCGACGGGTGACGCGGCGCCTTCACCGCGTCCGCCGTGCTGCCGACGTGCGCGTCGACCGTCGCGAGCTCGATGTGCTCCTCTACGCGGTGCACGAACCCGAGCTGGTCGTCGACTGGCTCGACGCGCGCCTCTTCGTGGATCCGATCGCGCGCGGCGCGTTCGAAGCGATCGTGTCGTCCGACGACTTCCACACCGCGCTCGGCCGACACCGACGGCGCGGTGCACGACCTGCTCGAGCGTGTGCTGGTCGAGGAACCGGTGGGCTCCGACGAACCCGAGACGTTGCGCGCGCACCTCATGGCGAACACCATCGGACCGGCCGCGGATCGTGAGCTCAAGGCGATGCTACGCGCTCGACGACGAGCGTGCCACGTCGGTGAAATTGCAGCTCGATGCACTTGCGCACGCGGCGAGACGGGGGATTGGGAAGCCGTACAGAACCACGCACTCCAGTTGCTAGGGTGGGTCGGCGAAGGAGCACGCAGGGCAGACCCAGCGTGAAGAGAGGCAACGTGAGCAACGCGGACGCAGCCCCCGCGGCATCCGACGAGATGCCGGCCGACGCGGTCGACGAACTCGTCGTGCGCGTGCGCGAGCGCGGCTACGTCACGACCGCCGAGATCTTCGCCGCGTTGCCGAAGCTCGAGCCCGAGACCGAAGAGCTCGCGGCGATCTTCGCCCGCGTCGAGGCCGCCGGTGTCGACGTCATCGACGAGATCAACGAGGAGATGCGCCGCGAAGACGAACGACGTGCCGGCCGCGGCGAGGAGCCGCTCCCTCGGCCCGTGGTCGAGGCGCCGGCCATCGTCCCGCCCGTGTCACCTCCCCGCCCGGGTGCCGCGTCGGACACGTCGGCCGCGGCGCGTCACGCACGGGCACCCCGCCCCGAGCGGTCGGAGGGTGGTGGCTTCGACCCGGTCCGCATGTACCTCAAGGAGATCGGGAAGGTCCCGCTGCTCACCGGCGCGCAGGAGGTCACGCTGGCCAAGCGCATCGAGGCCGGCGTGCACGCCAGCGAACGCCTGGAAGCGGAACCCACGCTCTCGGGGGAGGCGCGCACCAGCCTCGAGGCGGTGGCGACCGACGGCGAGATGGCGAAGAAGCAGCTCACCGAGGCCAACCTCCGCCTCGTCGTGTCGATCGCCAAGCGCTACGTCGGTCGCGGCATGGCGCTGCTCGACCTCGTGCAGGAGGGCAACCTCGGCCTGATCCGCGCGGTCGAGAAGTTCGACTACACGAAGGGCTTCAAGTTCTCCACCTACGCGACGTGGTGGATCCGCCAAGCCATCACCCGCGCGATCGCCGACCAGGCCCGCACCATCCGCATCCCTGTGCACATGGTCGAGACCATGAACAAGGTGCTGCGCGTGCAGCGCCAGATGCTGCAGGAGCTCGGACGCGAACCGACGGTCGACGAGGTCGCGGCCAAGGTCGAGCTCACGCCCGACCGTGTGCGCGACATCCAACGCATCTCCCTCGAACCGGTGTCGCTCGAGACGCCGGTCGGCGAGGAGGACGACAGCTCACTCGGCGACTTCGTCGAGGATCCCTCCGCGATCGCGCCCGCGACGGCCGCAGCGCGCGCGCTGCTCACCGAAGCCATCGAGGAAGCGCTCGAAGAGCTCAACGATCGCGAGCGTGCGGTGGTGCGACTTCGCTTCGGGCTCGACGACGGCCAGGTACGCACCCTGGAAGAGGTCGGTCGGGAATTCGGTGTCACGCGCGAGCGCATCCGCCAGATCGAGTCGAAGACGCTGGCCAAGCTGCGTCACCCGACTCGTTCGCAACGTCTGCGCGACTACCTCGAAGAGCCCTGAGCCTGCGGCCGGTCTCGTAGCCTGTGCGCCCGACGGGGCCGTAGCTCAGTGGTCAGAGCAGGGGACTCATAATCGAGATCCGCTGTGCGTCCTGCGAATCGGCGCTATCCGTTGCAACTGTGCGGGCAGCCCGGAGCGTCATGGGTGCGATCCTTCACTGAGAGCGGGTGACCGTGGAGCCTCCAGCGACGGTGGAGCCATGAGCACGAAGAGCGCCGCGGAAGGGATAGCGTCAGCGGGAACAGGCGAGCAATCCGAGGGACCGGTCGGGCTACGGTCCGGCCCGCTCACGCGACGCCAGTGCGGCAGGGATGATGTTCGTGCAGCCGCGAGGTGTGGCTGCGAGCATGCGGCGGGGCTCGTCTTGGTCGGTGTGACTCTGAGTGCGGCTCGACCCTTCGGGTGTCCTTGAACTGACCTGTCGATCGGGTGAGGCGAGCTCCGTCGTGTGGCACAACCGGCCGGGTGGATCGTGACCGAAGAGGCGCCTGAGCGACCAGGCCTGCTCCCTGTCTTGTCCACCCGCCCGGCCGTGCGTGCCACCCGCCAACCAGACGAAGGAGGGTGGCATGTCCACCATCGCAGACGACGACCGGCGTGTCATCGCCGGTGTCGACACCCACAAGGATTTCCATGTCGTGGTCGTCCTCGACGAACGCGGCCGACGACTCGACCAGGCGACGTTCTCGACCACGACGCGTGGGTATCGCGACTTGACCGGCTGGGTGACCAGCTTCGGTGAGGTCCTCGCGGTCGGTGTTGAAGGCACCGCGTCGTGGGGTGCTGGCCTGTCGCGACACTTGCGTGCTCGAGGGTTGAACGTGATCGAGGTGAACCAACCCGATCGCCACCGCCGCCGCCGGCGCGGGAAGTCCGACCCGATCGACGCGGAGATGGCCGCCCGCGCTGTGCTCGCGGGTGACGCGACTGCGGTCCCCAAAGCCGGCGACGGTCCCGTCGAAGCGTTACGTCAGCTGCGTCTGGCTCGAACGGGTGCGATGAAGGCCCGCACCGCGGCGGCGAACCAGTTGCACAGCGTGTGTGACACCGCACCCGAAGAGATCCGGGCGCAGCTCCGCGGGTTGACGACGCGTCGCAAGGTCGCGATCGCGTCGCGTTACCGGCCCGGCGATCCGTTGACCCCGACCGGCGGCGCGAAAAGTGCGCTGGTCACCATCGCCCGCCGATGGGTCACGCTCGACACCGAGATCAAAGAACTCGACCGAGCCATCAAAGCGATCCTCGACACGATCGCCGCGCCGCTCCTCGCTCGTCACGGAGTCGGCTACGACACCGCCGGCGCACTGTTGTGCGCCGCGGGTGACAACCCCGAACGCCTCGCCACCGAATCGAGCTTCGCCGCGTCGTGTGGCACCGCACCCGTTCCGATCTCGAGCGGCAACACACAACGACGACGACTCAACCGTGCCGGCGACCGCAGCGCGAACTCCGCGCTCTGGACCATCGTCATGGTCCGACTCCGCAGCCGACACGCACCAACCGTCGCCTACCTCGAACGACGCGTCGCCGAAGGGCACACCAAACGCGACGCCATCCGATGCCTCAAACGCTTCGCCGCACGCGAGGTCTACCTCGACATCCAACGCATCACCGCCGACACGTCACCACTCGACATCGCCGCTTGACGCCAAGAGGCGCATCAGTTCTGGCGCGGCGAGCATTGCGGTAAATGCGTTCCGAGTCACTCGATCCAGTAGCGCCGCTTAGGTGGACCGCCCTCCGGGTTGTCGACGACGTTCTCCAGCGTGCCACCGCAGCGTTCGATCGTCCGGGCCGAAGGTTCGTTGCCCTCATCGCAAGTAACAAGGACCGGTGTGATGCCGAGCGAATGAGCGATGACGAGGCTCTGGAGGAGTATCTCGGTCGTGTACCCGCGACGCCGATAGGGAGGGAGAACTGCGTAGCCGATGTGACCGCCGATGAGCAGTAGTCGGTCAGTCAGGTTGTGGCGGATGGACGTACGGCCGACGATCGTGCCGTCGGCTTCCGCGAGCAGAAACGTTGAGGGCACCCAGGGCGCGGGCAGCTCGCTGGCGCAGGGTGCGGCTTCGAGGAACGCTACGTAGTCAGGCCATCGCATGTCAGATAGACCGACCGCGAAGTTGAAGCTCTCCGCTTGCAGTGTCCGCTGCGCGGCCAGGACATCTTGTTCATCCGAGACGCGGACTGGGCGGAGGACGAGTTGCGCAGCCATAGCCAGGACCATCATGCACTCGGGCTTCCGAACGGCGCAGCGCATATTGCGCGGACCACCCGAGCGCGGAGCGGCAGATCTGGCGCTACTCGTCGAGTCTTCAGGTGTGGGACCGTGACTGTCCGTCGACGTTGCCGCTGCTGTCCCGACCTACCCCGTGGTGCCTCACACAGCTTGCCGACTGCTGAACTGACCGAGTGACCGACATTCGGTATCGCCCGGCCGGGGCTGCGGATTTCACGTTTCTCGCGACGATGCTGGGCGAAGCCGCGGTCTGGCGACCCGACAAGGCGACACCGACCGGTGACCAAGTGCTCGCCGATCCGCGCTACGCGATGTACCTGGCGGGATGGCCGAGGCAAGGCGATTATGGCCTAATAGCCGAACAGGATGGACCGCTGGGCGCGGCTTGGTATCGGACCTACACCGAGGCGAGCCACGGCTATGGCTTCATCTCTGAGGGCGTCCCGGAACTGTCGATCGCAGTCATCGCATCCCGCCGGCACGAAGGGATCGGACGACGACTCCTCGTCGACCTCATCGACGCCAGCGTTGCCCGGGGATACGCCGCCCTGAGTCTCAGTGTCAACGACGGCAACCCGGCTCGCGGCCTCTACGAGTCGGTTGGCTTCGTCTACGTCGAGAAGCGCGGATCCTGGACGATGATCCGACACACCGCCCAAACAACCTGAGCCACTCCCACACGCCGAGCGGCAGTTCTGTCGCGGCCGCCTTGTTCTTCACGGCCGCATCGTCGTCGCGAAATCGTTCCGGTGTCGTGTCCACCACTCTCGTCGGCGGTCGAAGCGCTCCATGCCTCCGATCGCCGCCCACATCTCCACGAAGCCAGGTTCGCCCGCCTCCGCATGACGCCGGACGAACTCGCCCCCGCTCGCGATCGTGCGGTCCAGCGTGGCGATGATCTGTCGACGGTCTTCCGACGTGCACCCGTACACGTCTGCGACCATACGCAAGCGATCGGGCAAGTGCCCGACGTTCCACCCCAGATTCCCGCGGCTCACGTCGTCATCGACGGGGACGCACATGCGAGCGAAACAACCGAGGTCGTGGCCCGGTCGCCCAGGCGCGGCGAAATCGAAATCGAGGAGTGCCACTGCCGCGCCAGCCCGAAAGACGACGTTCTCCAGGCACACATCGTTATGGCACACCACTGGCCCACCGGGCTGATCGTCCGACATCTCTGTGCTCCAGGTGTCAGCATCGTCGTGCGCGAACCCTCTCGACGCGTCGTGGAACGAGCGGATCACCCTCGCGATCGAAGTCAACGTGTCATCCGACTGCGCCCACTCGGGGTAGGGCGGGATCGGGACCTCACCGGGAATGAGACCCAGCCGCTCGCGTCCATCGCCCAGCGACTTCGGCTCAGGCGCGACCGAGACACCGTTGCGCCTGAGATAACGAAGAAGACGATGAATCGTGACGCTGTTCGTCGGCGCGGGACGCAGCACATCGTCACCCACGCGGACGACCGCGCCCGCGTTCGCCACACCTCCTCGAAGCACCTCAATCTCGTCCACCACGGCACGCATAATGCCCTGTGGTCTCAGTCTGTCAAGGCAACACGGTCTCGAGGGCTTGCGCCGGGGTCAGGAAGTCGAGGGTCTTGCGGGGTCGTCCGTTGAGTTCGACAGCGATTGCGTCGAGCTCGTCTTGGGTGTGTTCAGCGAAGCTGGACTTCCGCGGCAGGTATTGGCGCAAGAGACCGTTGGTGTTCTCGTTGGTGCCGCGCTGCCACGGGCTCCGCGGATCGCAGAAGAACACAGGTACGCCACTCGCGACGGTGAACTTCGAGTGCGCGGCCATCTCCTTGCCTTGGTCCCAGGTCAGCGAACGTCGTAGCTGGACGGGCAACTCGCCGATCTTCGCGGCGAGTGCGTCGGCAACGACATCGGCGGTGTGACTGGTCGGGAGCCCGACGAGCATTACGAAGCGACTGGAGCGTTCGACGAGTGTCGCGACCGTGCCGATGCCCTGGCCATGGATCAGATCGCCTTCCCAATGTCCAGGAACCGCACGGTCTTCGGCCTCTGCAGGTCGTTCACTGATATGGACGAGGTTGCGGATCCGGCCTTGACCGTTGCGGACGTGCTTCGGGAACGCGGCCGGCCGACGCGTTGACCGTTGCGTGCGGAGATAACGGGTCAGTTCCTTGCGCAACGCGCCGCGGGACCGCACGAACAACGACTGATAGATCGTCTCGTGCGACACGCGCATCTCCACGTCGTCGGGGAACTCGCGCACCAGCCAACCCGAGATCTGCTCCCGGCGACCACCGCAACTCGAGCTTCGCTTCCACGACCGATCGCAGCCGAGGACACGACACCAACTTCGACACTCGCGGTCGACACGCCCGCCGCAACGCGGCGCGATCTGCGCGACACGCCCGATACGCCCGCCGCAACGCGGCGCGATCTGCGCGACACGCCCGATACGCCCGCCGCAACGCGGCGCGATCTGCGCGACACGCCCGATACGCACGCCGACCACCGTTGCGGGCGACCTCACGAGACACCGTCGACGGCGATCGCCCCAATCCTTCTGCGATCGCCCGCAACGACAGACCCGCGACCAGACCACGCGAGATCTCCTCGCGCTCCGCCGGCGACAACCGCAACGGAGACCGCTTCCGATCCCGCGGCGCGGGCCGGGACAACGCCATCACCGCCCGACGGATCGCATGCCGCGACCTCCCGACCTCCTCGCACAACCGCCAGAACGGAGCACCTTCCGCCAGCAGCTCCGCGATCCGCTCCCGTTCCTTCGCAGACAACCGTTCCACTCACGGCCTCCCCGAACCCGAGCCCAACCAGCTCTATGGTGCGATGACGACGTGAGTCCACCCCCGTTCTGGAGCGTTGACGCGAGGGGCTACGGCGCGGTCGGTTCCTGCGTTCAGGAACGGCGGGGAAGCGTGACTACCGGACCGCCCCGTCGTCTACTGAGATGTTCGGCCGACCGATTCCCGTTGACTCCGAAATTAACATGGACAACCGAGACCTCAACCTGATCCTGGCGGGCCTGTTCGAGCTGCGCCTCACCTGCCTCGAAAACGAAAGCGCTTGGAATGCCATCGGGCATCTCGCCGAGAAGCTGGGTGGTGACCGGTCGGCCATGTTCTTCGGGGCATCACCGCCAGAACGGCTCGGGGAGCAACATGGGGACCACCGGTCGCGCTACGGCTCGGCCGGTTCTTCGCGTTGTTTCAGTCGTCCTGACCCTCGTCGCCTTCGACCTCGACATCGACCCCACAAAGAGACCTCTTCACGTTGTGTATCCGAACAACTACTTATAGCGATGTGGCCGAAACATTGTTCGAAAATCTTCCGGCAAACGGTTGACGGTGGAATGACGAGACCCGAAGCTGTCATCGCGGTGCGGCCGGGGCGCGTGGGATGACCGACATCCCTGAGCAAAGGGGTGAATGCCTACCTCCTTCGTCGTGTCGACTCGAGCGGGCGCATCCCCAGCCGCAAGAAGGAGAAAGCGCATGCGTCGCGTCATCCTCGTCATCGTCATCCCCCTCGTCGCCCTGGTCGGCATCCTCGTCATGGGTCCGAGCGTTCAGCAACGTCATACGCGATGACCGACATCTGGGACGTCGAACCCAACTGGGCTGCCGAGGAGTCGTGGATCAACCGGCTCTGGCGGTGGTTGCGTACGTAGACGAGCACGCACCGCCGTAACTCTCGCGGTCGTGGCCCGCGGCGCTGCCGGCGCTCTGACCCGACGATGCGAAAGCCCGTCGACTCATCGGCGCACATGAATGCAGTTGCGCGAGCATCTCTCGCTTCGCGTCGTCCTCGACGTAGGTGATCGTGAGCTCGAAGCGGCCTGGCCAGGATGAGGTCGCGTTCGTCGTCGGTCAGGTCCACGCCTTTAGAGAGGACCGGGCGTGGTGCGCGTCACCCCCGCCGCGCCATGCTGAACCGATGACCGACGACGAGGTGATCGACCAGGCTCGCGCGGAAGGGTTCGAGCTCGTCGAGCGGACGTGCGGCGACCAGTGGTGCAGGGATGGGTCCGCGGTAGCGATGAGCGGTGGCCGTGCTACCTGGAGCGGCGCCAAGCGCTCGACTGGATGCGCGACCGGCTCAGCCGCGGGCGCGTATTCGCCTGAGGGGTCTGACGCTGGAAGAGATCGCAGCTACGGCGTGGCGTATCCGGCCGGGCAGTTCTGCTCGATCAGGCCGTTGGTTCGAAGCCACGCGTGGTAGTCGATCCACACTCCATCGCCGAAGCACTCCTGGTCGGTCTGCTGTTGGAGTGTCTCGTCGTCGGTCGCCTGCGAGTCGGGCTCGTCTGGGTCGTATTCAAGTTCTGTGGGAAGCGGCGTCGTAGATGGCGGAACGACCGTCGACGGCGGACCTTGGCCGTTCCAGACGTCCGGCGGCACGCGGGTAGAGGTAACACTCGCGACCGCGGAGCCGCCACGGTCCGACGCGCGATGCTCCGCGCCAGCACCGCAGGCCGACAACAACAGACACACCACGACAACACTTGCCTGACACCGTCGCGTCATGGAGGGGGAGCGTAAGGCGTACCAGCCACGGAACTGCGGAGCCGTTGACGCGGCGTCTCATGGCACCGTGACCGATCCGTCGGGCTCGACGATGACCGTCGGCGTGTGGACCGAGACGCCGCGGACGTAGTAGCCGACGATCCAGCCGGGAAGGGTCACGGGTCCGCCGGCGTCGAGCTCATCGGCCGTGCTGCGCGGTCTCTCTCCGGTGGCGGCGAAGTATTGGTCCTCCACTTCGCGCAGCCACGCGGCGAGTTCGGCGCGCAGGTTCGCCGACGCGTCGACTCGACGCCTCATTGGTCCCGTCCCCCGCGGACGAGCTCGAGCGAGACGGGCTGACTCCGAGGCTCGGCTTCGTACATCTCCCACCATGCGGCGCTGTCGCGTGCGTCCTGAGCAGCCGTCGCCACGGTTCGGGCGAACTCGTTGCGCAGTGCCTGGCGCAGCGCCTGGTCGTCGATCAGCGGGAGCGCCTCGGTGAACTCGCGCTCGAGGTGGGCAGTTGAGCCCGGCGTGTGCGCGGCCGCGAGGCGATAGCACCAGAGCGCACGTACCGCCGATGAGACGGCAGGATCCCCAGCGAGCTCGTCGGCGCGGAGGCGGATGTACTCCCCCCGATCAGACTCCGACACGCGGCGCCTCACGACGGCACCGAAACCGATCCGTCCGGAGCCACGATCACGGTCGGATGCCTCGCGAGCCTCGCCCCCGGGACGAACGGCGCGACCTGCCAGCCCGGAAGTTGGACTTCGTCTCCGCGCTCGAGGGCTGCCGCAAAATTGAGCCAGCCCGTCGTCTCTTCACCAGTCGCCTCGTACCAGTCCGCCGCAAGCTGCCGGTAGCGGGCCGCCATCTCGGCGCGAAGTTCCGGCAAGCCTTCGATACGGCGCCTCACGACACGCTCCTAAGCCTGTAGGTCCCTCGCACCCCGACACGCCGCTGGCGCCGGCCCTGGGACTCGTCGCCCTCTTCGCCATCAGGCAATCTCAACGCGGCAAGGAGCCGCGCGAGAGCGATCCTGAGCTGGCGGGACTCGACCGGGGCCGGGTGAGCCCGTGGGCCTGCCTTCGTGGTCACGATGAACCCATCTCGCTGCACGATCTCGGCCAGGTTGTCGAGGTTGTCGACGGTCCGGGTGGACTCGACCAACAACGCGCGTTCGTGCTCATCGAGCTCGTAGGTGCCGAGTACCTCACGCCACAGTCGACGGCCGGAAGCCTGCGTGCCAGGCGGTACCGGCGGGAGCTCGGGCGCCTTCTTGGTGTCGCTCATGCCTAGGCCTCGTTCGTTTCAGGGGTCACTGGGTGGCAGCGCTAGTACCTTCCGGCGGCGCGTACGGCCGGGGGGGGGAGGTGGGGTGCCAGGGGTGCGGGGGTTTGACCTCGACCGGACGCCACGGGCGATCACCAAGGCTTCGTGACGCCAGGTCGAGGACGCATTCGGGCGCGGTCACCAGCACCGGGCGATTACCAGACGGGCGATGCTGGCGGCGCGCCTCGATCATCAGCCGAAGACCTTCACGCCACGCGGGCGCTTGGTGACCTCGGCCTCGAACTGCTGGACGATTGCGGCCGCCTCTGCTGGGCGGTTCCACCGCAACGCGACGCCGAGCTCCGGGAACCTGGCCCACGGGTCGACCGACGACGCAATCCAACCGATCCGGTATCCGAGCTGGAGCGCGGTTTCTTTGTTGCACGGTCCTCCGTACCTCGAGGCGAGGTGGTAGGCGCCGGCGACGCTGCCGGTGAGCAGGTTGCGGAGCTTGTTGAATCGGTCGAGCTCGGCTGCTACGTCTTCGGCTCGTTCGACTGCCTCGTACGCATGCTCGGCCTTGATCACGTTGGTGTCGAACGAGGTCTCTCGCACCCGTTGTGGAATCGCATGCCACGCTTCGACGGACGTGGCCGCGGCTTCGTTGAACGGGGCGGCGAGTGCGTCGAGCAGGGCTTCGCCCGCGGCTGTGGCTTCGCGGTTGCAACGCCGGGCGACGTACTCGGCCAGCTCGCTCCTCGCGTTCCGTCGTGTTTCGAGCCGCAGATCGCTTTCGGCGACCCTGTCGATGATCTCGTAGACCCTCGTCGGGCTTGAGGGTGAGTGCCGCCGTGTGGACCGCGGGCCGGTCGGCGGTCGGGTCGTAAGCGTCGCAGGCGTCGTACACGGCGAGGGCATCGCTCAGGCTCCGCGGCACTTTCGCGCCGTACTGCTCGAGCGCGGCGGCGATCGCTCGAGCTCGGTTCGATTGGGTGATAGCTTGCTCGGTCATTCGGATCTCCTTGGCTATGCGGCTTGGGGGCCGGGGTCGAAGTCGTCGTGCGAAATGGGGCCGGCACCGACTTGGCGTTCGAGATGCGCGACCAGTTCGTCGCTGCCGAGCGCGAGGTCGCCGCTGGGTGTGGTGGTCGGTCGGTGGATGTCGCACCCCGAGACTTCGCGGCCCTCGAGTGCGGCACGGATGTCGACGACGGCATCGCACGTACAGGTCGTCGGGGGCGCCGCGGTGGGCGGGGCGCGCAACTCGTCGAGGATCTGTTGGAGTCGTGCTTCGCGCATCCGATGTTCGTCGCGTTGCGCTTCGACCTCGCGCGCTTTGATCTCGGCGGTCTGGTGTACCGGGCAGAGGTCGGGTTCGGAGTCTTGCAACGTGGCCCGGATGATGTCGGGCGTGGACGGGCAGGTACACCTCGGGTCGGTGAAGAGGTTCACAGCCACACCCCCGAGCTAGAGCACGATGCGGGATCTCGAACCCAGGCGTGGCACGGGTACACGTTCACGTCGCCGACCCCGGACGCGTGGCGCGCCTCCACTCGCAGGTCGAGAGGTCCCGTGCCAACCGCGAAGGCGTGCAGATACCGCGCGAAACGCGAAGCTGCTCGTTGCTGCCGGGAGCGTGTGCGTCGACGTCGTACCGAGGGCGTTGTCTACGACTCGAACCTCGCCCGTCGTAGACGCGGCGGTGGTGAACGGGATCATGATTTCGACGCCAGCGCCGAGCGCATCGCCGAACAGGCACCCCCACACCGCGGCGAAGCTCCCCGGCGTGACGACCTTCGGGCCGGACGGGTCATACGGTGCGGCCTGCAGGTGCGGGGCAGTCCACCCGTCGTCTGCAGTGGCGCGCAGCAGGTCCCAACCGTGCGTGTCGGAGCGGAGTTCGAAGCCGCGGTCGCCGTCTGGCAGCGCGCCGGCGAACACGAAGTTTGCGCCGTTGGCGTCGGGCGACGTGAACGTTCCGTTCAGCGGCGCTCCCTCCAGCGCGGAGATGCGCCGCTCGATCGAACGCAGATGATCGGCGAAACCTGCCGCGCCGTCGAGGGGATTGGTGCCGTACCTGTCGGTGCCGTAGCTCATCGGTCTCCTCGTAGTCGGGACTGCCACACCAGGAGCGGGCGGCGGTGGGTTTCGGGACGGTCGCTGGTCCGGTAGGTCTTCGTGCTCGCGATCCAGCCGGCCCGGGCTGCGCGACGCATGACGCCACCGCGTGCGCGGTCGTCGTAGGGCTCGAGGTCGTCGGGCCAGGCGATGTCCTCGACGGTGAGCTCGCCGGCCGCGAGCGTGGCGCGGCGGACGCATTCGAGCGCGCGTTGCTTCCAGTCGCTCGAGGTGTGGGAGTGCACGCGCTCGATAGCGGCTTCGACGGGAAACGTCCGAGCCTCCGACGTTTCCGGCGGCGGGCTGAAGAGGTCGGGCTGGGGATAACCCGTGCGGGCACCCGCGTTCGGCGCGGGCTCAGCGCTAAGCCTGTCCCGTCGCGCGTGCTCGAGCGCAGCCTGGGCTTCGGCGAGTCGGTCGCTCACGAAGCCGAGCCCCCGGGACGAACGACCACGCACCACAGCGCGAACTGGTGACTGCACGCGGTGAGTGCCGGACAGCTGCAGAACCATCCGCCGCGCTCGTATCCGAGGTTGTAGATCTCGCCGCGGTCGCCTCGGCATTGCGCGTCGACGCTGTGCTCGCTGACATGTCGGACGGTGAGCCTGCCGGCGCCCACGTAACGGATGCCCTTCTCGAGCGTGTTCTCGCGAGCCATCAGGCGGCCCTCGCGAGTGTCATGCGGGCGAGCGTGTCGCCGTGAGATCGTCGGACTCTGGTGCTTGCCCAGAAGTCCGCGTCGGATTCGACCCCAGCGATGCGGCGCAACGCGTCGTGCTCAACATCGTCAGTCGGACCGAAGTCCAGGGCGTCCGCGGTGTCGATGTCCCGGCCGTGGATTTCGGGCGGGATCCCGATCTGGCGTGCCTTACGCACGACCCACTTGATTGGCGCGCTGACACGGCCCCGATCCTCGAAGCCTTCGGAGTGCTCGACGTCACGGTTCGGTTGCCAGGCTTTGCTCGCGGTGATCTGCCCATCGGCCGGGTTCGCGTCGAGCATCAAATCGCGCACGGTCGTCCGGGCGATCGGGTTGCCGATGGCCGCGTCGCTCGCGATCAGGAGCCTGATGGCGTCGAGGGGAATACGAACGAAGTCGCCGAGGTCACCGCGGGCTCGCCAGCGGTTGAGCTTCCGCTCGAGGGTCGGCCAATCAGCGCGCTCAATCTCGATGGCGAACATCGTCTGGGGGAGCGGCTTGACCTTGGCCGCGATGACCTTGGGTCCGCAGTTGGTGCAGGTTCGCCGGCCGCACTTCACCTTGTAGATGAACGTGTTCGTTCCGTGCTTGCGGCCGAAGCGGTAAAACCCGCAGGGGCGCGTGTCCGAGTTTGTCGGTGCTGAACTAACCCCGGAAGACTCGGACACGGTGTCGCTCGGGTGGTCTGGATCAACTGATCTGGAGCAGATCGCGGCACCGAGCTCTTCGAGCAGGGGCCAGGACACCGGGGCGGGCCTTGTCGGTTGCCAACGGGCAAGCCGGTCGAGCTCGTCGAACCACTCGAGCCGCTGGGCGCGGGCACGGAGAACCCTGTAGCGGTGGTCGTCACCGCGGACGCGGGCTATCCCAGCGGCCCACTGAAGTCCGTGAGCATCGAGGGGGGCGCTGGTACCTTGGGAGTCGACCCGCCAGGTCATGCGTTCGGGAGTGCCGGGCTTCAATGCCCGGCCTCTCGCATTCACGCCGCCTCCTGGCGCCGGCGTCGGCTCTGCGCCGACTTCAGGGCGAGGCGCTGGTACCAAGCTCGCTTGGCGTTCTCGGCGCGCTTCAGGCGGTCGGCCTGAGACTCCCCCGGAATCGGGGTCAGGCGCTCAGCGTGCCATTCGAGCTCGCCGGGGCCAGCGGCTCGGCCGGGAGCGGTGCGACGCGTGCGGTCAGGGCACTGGGCCCAGCCCTCGTTCGCGGCGAGTGAGCAGATCAGGGATCGTTCGGAGCCGATCGGTGTCGCTTCGGATCGTGACACGGCATGCCTCAGGTGAGGAATGCCGCCCCGATCCTGGAGGACGACGGTGCCGCCGAAGCGACGTTCACGCCATGTAGCGAGGGACCTGCAGTACGACTAGATGCACAGCGTACGTGATCACGTTGTGCATGGAGCGGACCCGTCCCACAATCGGTCGAGGAAGTCGACGACGTCCCGCCTCGAGGCCGCGGTGGCGATCACCGCGACACGGCCGGCGAGGGGAGACGCCGCGGCGCGGCTCACCCCCCGAGGCGGCCACGTACCATCGAGCAACCCGAAGAACGCGTCCTTCGCCGCTGCCGTCTGCTCGTCGGTCCAGAGCGTTGGATCGTTGACCAGCGGTCCCCAGTGCGCTGGTGCGACCACGACTCGCCGAGCCTCTACCTCACGCTTGCCTGACTTGGGGGTCTCGTTCCGCAGCCGCTCGACCGTCGTGGCTTCCCACGCTTTGTGTTTCGCGGACGCGGCCGTCACGATCTCGCAGAAGTACTCGCGCTGCTTGGCCGACGACACCGGGAGCATCGCGGGGATGACACCGAAGGGGCGCTCGGGCCCGACGTGCGGATCGGTGAGCTCCGGGACCCACACCAGTCCCACGTTCGTCGCCCGGACCTCACCTAGGCGCTTGCGGCACTTACCGATGCCGCAGATGAGCACCAACCGCGTCGGGCTGGTGGCGTAGTCGGAGCTGTTTGCAGCGTCGATGAGCGACTGGTGGAGCTCGGCGTGCTCGACCACGGTTACAGCCGGTCGCCGATCGCAATGCGCTGGGCGGTTTCGTGCGCCCGGGCAACGGCGGCGCTCTTGCCGTAGCGGTGCACCATCGTCGGCGTCGACCAGCCGCCCAACGCCATCAGGTCCGACTCGCCCGCGCCGGCGCGCTTCATTTCGTGGGCCCAGGTGTGTCGGAGAACGTGGGGGTGCAACCGAGCGATGCCGACCTGGTCGCATCGTCGGTACAGCATCTGCGCGATGCCGCCGGCGCCGAGCTTGCCGCGCAGTCCGAGCCACATCGACGCGGAGCGGGCCTGATGGTGGCGGGCGCGGACGCGCAGGTAGCGCGCCATGGCCTCGCCCGTCGAGGGGGAGAGGGGCACAACCCGCGTCCCGGTCTTGCCGGTGAGGATGATCGTGTCGGCGCGGCGGTCCCAGGAGTCGACGGTCATGGCGACGATCTCACCGACGCGGGCGCCGGTGTCGATCATCACGCGGATCAGGGCAGTGTCGCGGCGGTCGTCGAACGCTTTACCGTCACACCCATGGAGTAGAAGTCGGATGTCCTCGAACGGCACGACGGGCACGGGTGCCTCGTCCGAGCGGGGAGGGTCAGCACGATCGAACGGATTGGGTTCGTCCATCTCGGCGGCCCACCAGGAGAAGAACGGGCGCAGGTTCTGCCAGCGGATCCGGATCGTGTTCGCGGTGACGATCTTCGGCGTCCGCGCGCCGGTCTCGGGATCGGTGTCGAACTGCGCGCGCGCCGCCGCGGGTCGCGGGCTGCTCGAGCATCCAGTCGACCCACCCGTTGATCTGCCGGAAGGTGATCGCGCCGGGATCGTGGCCGAGGTCGCCGTCGTCGGCCCAGCGCCAGAACGACTCGAAGCTCTTGCGGTAGATCTCGACGGTCTGGTTCGATCGGCCCTTCCGGGCCAGCGAACGCCGGAAATCGCCCCAGGCGTCCTCGAGAGTGGGGTGCAACATGGGGCCAGTATCGCACAATCCCCTTATGAATCTGCGTTATGCTTTCGGGCGCCGGGAGGTGAACGGCCCGGAAACCCAACACACACTTAGGTTTTCACCGGGGCCGTAGCTCAGTGGTCAGAGCAGGGGACTCATAATCCCTCGGTCGAAGGTTCGATCCCTTCCGGCCCCACCGGATCAACCTCGCGGGCGACTCGGGTCGTGGTGCTCGGCCCACGGGTGGTCGCTCGGGTAGGGCTTCTCGGGCAGGTGTCGGGTCAGCGCCCGACCCCAACGGCCGAGACCCCGCAGCAATGTGCTCATCGGCACTCCTCAGGTCTGTCCGTCCGCTGCAGAGAGTGTGACGCAGTGTCGGCCGGAAAGGTTGCATTTCCGGCGCGGCTGCTAGCCGCCGCGCCATCCCTTCCCGCGGCGCAGCGCGGCGCGGTCGGGCCACTCGGACGGCGGCAGGGGCGCGACGCCGAGCGGCGCCGGAGACACGACACGCGCCGAGATCTCACCCCCGCCCGTGACCCGGACCACCCGGGACGGCGCGGTCGTAGGTCCAACCCTCGGAGCAGAGGTACATCAGTTGTCCGGTCTCCCACCGCACGCCGATGAACCAGCCGGGGCAACCGATGGAGCTGCACGGGCGTCGGCTGCCGGTCGTACGTCCCTCGATCGCGCCCGAGCGGCTCCGGACCACGAGGCCCTCGGCGACGCCTCCCGAGGGGGTCGTCGGGAACTGCGGTGGCCAGGGGCCCGGTTCCCCCGCCCGAGCGGTGTCGATCTTCACGTTTCAACTCCCCGTTGACGTTTTCCTTGACAATTCTTGGCTCAGCCCACCCGATGGGGGCGTCGATCACAGTGTGACTGGCGACACACCCCTGGGAAGGCTGAGGACGTCATGGAACCGAGCCGGGCCATCAAGGGCATCACGCTCTCGCCGAAGGCACCGTCCGAGGTCCGACACTGGGTCCTCGGCGAGCTCGAGGGCATCGACCTCGAGCGCGACACCGTGCTCGAGGTGGCGACCCTGGCGAGCGAGCTGATCGCCGATGCCGCCGACCACGGATCCGACGAGGCGTCGATCCGGCTCACCGTCGACGATGCCACCATCTCGGTGGAGGTGTTCGACGCCCCCCGACGGTCGATGGTCGCGATGTCGGGACGCGAGGAGGGCGTCCCGACCCTCCGGCACCTGGTGTTGCGCCACATCGCCGACGGCTGGTCGTCGGGAGAGCTCGGCGACGGGCACTTCGCGTCCTGCGAGGTGACGCGGCGCGACGCGCCACACTGAGGGGATGACGTTCTCACTCGACGGCTGGGACATCGGGCACTTCGACGACGTCGACTGGGGACCGTGGGGATCGGGCGGGAACGCCCGGGCCAAGGTGCTCGCGTCCGGCGACGACTACTACGTGGCGCTCGTCGAAGCGGAGCCCGGGTACCGGGGCGATCCGCACGAGCACGCGCACACCGAGTTCCTCTTCGTCGTCGACGGCAGCCTGCGAACGCAGGGTCGCACGATGGGCAAGGGCGACGGGTACGTCGCGCGCGCGGGCTCGACCCACGACGACTTCGCCACCGACGACGGTGCGACGTATCTGTCGATCTTCAGGCTCTGAGCTGATCGAGCACGCGGGCGCAGGCGAGACCGTCGGCGAACGTGGCCTCACCATCGGGGACCGCGCCGGCGTGCACGGCGTCACGCACGACCTCGGCCCACGCCCGCATCGGTACGAGGTGCGGGTCTTCCGCCGGTGCTTCGTAGCGGAACACCTCCTGCGTGCCCTCGAGGGTGCGCAGCGTGATCCGGCCGTCTCCCACGGACTCCAACGCACCGTCGGACCCGAGCACGGTCAGGCGCGCCGGCACGGTGGCCCGCGCCGCGTATGTCGTGTCGATGGTGACCGTCGCGCCGCCGGCGGTGTGCATGCGCGCGGTGAACCCGTCCTCCGCGGTGCACGTGTGCACGTTCCCGTCGCGGTCGGGTCGTTCGGGCAGCGTGATGTGCCGGTCGGCGGCGGCGTCGGTGATCTCGCCGAAGGTCCAGCGGAGGAAGTCGACGGCGTGTGATCCCCAGGCGCCGATCCAGCCGCCGCCGCGCTCGGCGTCGAACAGCCAGCCGTACCAACGGAGCGGATCGCGCGACCCCGCGGCCAACGCGCTCCACTGCACGTGCTCGACCGTGCCCACCGCACCGTCGAGCACCAGTTCGCGCAGGCGCGCTCGTCCGGGGTGGTGACGGAACTCGAAGTTGAGCAGCGCGACCGTTCCCGCGTCGTGTGCCGCCGCGTCCATGGCCTTGGCGTCGGACTCGTTCGTGCCGAACGGCTTGTCGCACAGCACGGCCTTGCCGGCGGCGAGCGCCCCCATCACCAGGTCGCGATGGCAGAACGGAGGGGAGTGGACCGCGACCAGATCGACGTCGTCGCGCGCGAAGAGACCCTGGACCGCGTCGTCGTCGCGGGGCGACACGACGTCGATGACCTCGCAGCCGTCGGTCGCCGCGAACACCGGCGCCACGATCCGTTTGCCGAAGCCGCGCCCGATCACGCCGACACCCACCGTTGCGTCCGTCCCCATGGGCCGCAACGTACTCCGGGCGTCGCGGTGAACGCCTCTCTCCCCATGGTGGGAACGGACCTACGGGGGCGTAGGCTGCAGAGCACGTGATCAAGACCGCCTCGACCCCGCTGTCGTCCTGGATGCTGGTTGCCGGCTCGCACGACGGGGGTCCGTTGAGCGGTCGTCCCCACCAGGCCAAGATGCCGTTGCTGATGGCGGTCGCGCGCCGCGGCCTGCCGAACCTGGCCGAGTCGACCCTGGTGCCCGCGGTCCTGTTCTTCGTGCTGGTGACCACCGCCAACGCCTTCATCGCCATGGCGGCGGTACTGGTGTGGGCCTACGGGTCGATCCTGCGAAGAGTGTTCAGCGGCACACGGATCCCGGCCATCCTCGTGCTCGCGACGATGGGCCTGACCGTGCGCACGTTGGTGGGTCTGGTCAGCGGCAGCACCTTCGCGTACTTCGTACAACCGGTGGCCACGACGATCGTGCTCGCGGTCGTGTTCCTGGGCTCGGCGCTCATCGGGCGACCGGTCATCGGGCGGTTGGCGCACGACTTCTGCCCGATCGAGGAAGGCCTCGCCGACCGGCCCGCCGTGGCCCGCCTGTTCGGTGGGCTCACCGTGCTCTGGGCGGGCGTGCACCTGATCACCGCGCTCACGACGCTGGGCATGCTCATCGCCATGCCGGTGGCGATGTTCGTGGCCGTGAAGACAGTCACGTGCTTCGCCATCTCGGTCGCCGCGGTGGTCGTCACGATCTGGTGGGCGCTGCGCATCGTGCACTCCGAGCGTCTGGTGTTCGCCGCCGCCTGAGCACCTCCGATGGGTGCGCAATGCACCCATTGCGGTTGGTGCCGCGTCGCCGTACGTTCGCCTGGTTGCAATCGCGTCGCATTTGGCGCGGTCGCGATCGGGAGGCCCCGTGCACATCCCCGACGGCTACCTCAGCCCCCAGACCTGCGCGGTGATGTACGGCGCCGCGGCGCCGTTCTGGGTGATGGGGGCGCGGCGCGTGCGCCGGGTGGTCAAGACGCGGTTCGTGCCGTTGCTCGGGCTGGGGGCGGCGTACTGCTTCCTGGTGATGATGTTCAACGTGCCGATTCCCGACGGCACGACAGCTCATGCGGTGGGGGCGGTGCTGATCGCGGTGCTCCTCGGGCCCTGGGCGGCGGTGATCGCGGTGAGCGTCGCGCTGGCGATCCAGGCGCTGTTCTTCGGCGACGGCGGCGTGCTCGCGTTCGGCGCGAACTGCTTCAACATGGCCGTCGCCATGCCGTTCGCGGGGTACGCGACGTATCGTCTCCTCGCCGGCCGGGTACCGCTCACGTCGCCGCGCCGCGCGCTGGCGGCGGGAGCGGGGGCCTACGTCGGGATCAATGCCGCCGCGCTCCTCGCCGCGATCGAGTTCGGGCTGCAGCCCGAGCTCTTCTTCAAGACGACCGCCACCGGCTCACACGTGCCGCTGTACGCGCCGTTCGACCTGTCCCAGACCATCCCCGCGATGGTGGGCACGCACCTGCTGATCGCGGGGGTGGTGGAGTTCGCGCTCACTGCCGGTGTGATCACCTACCTGCAGCGCGCCAACGTCCCCGTGCTCGGCATCAACCGTGTCGCGGCGCCGAACGACGTGGCGCCGACCGCGGTCGAGCGCAACCCGCGGGTGCGGGGCCTGGTGATCGGGCTGGCGGCGATCATCGCGCTGGTGCCGCTGGGCCTGCTCGCACCCGGCGGCGCGTTCGGTGAGGACAGCCCGGCCGACCTCGACCTCAGGAGGTACGGGCTCGACGCGGTCCCGACCGGTCTCCGGCACTACGGCGACTTCTGGTCGAGCTCCCTCCTCCCGGGCTACGACTTCGAGCACGGGGCGCACCCGAACCTGGGCTACTACGCCTCGGCCGTCGTGGGGACCCTGCTGATCGCGGGTGTGGTCGTGGTCGGGTTCCGGCTCACCGGCCGGGGACGACGGCGACGGGAGTCGACGGAAGCGCGCGAGGCGGTCGACCGGCCGCCCGTGGAGGTACGTCGGTGAGCCGCGCCCCCCAGTGGCTGCTGCAGCGGGAGGTCGGGCTCTGCCCGTGCGGATGCATCGGGAAGCGGCGCACGGGCGGCTACGTCGCCCGGACGCTCGTGGCGACCTCCGACTTCGCCCGGCGCAGCATGTTCTCCGAGGACTACGCCGCCGCCCCCGGTCTGCTCCAACGCCTCGACGCACGCGTGAAGATCGTCACCCTGCTCGGACTGGTCGTGGTGGCGGCGTTCCTGCGGTCCATCCCGCCGCTCGTCGTGCTGGCGCTCGCCACCGTGGCGCTCGCGGCCGTCAGTCGCCTGCCGGTGCGGTTCTTCCTCGCCCGGGTCTGGTTGTTCGTACCGATCTTCACCGGTGTCGTCGTGGTGCCGGCGACCCTGAACGTCGTCACGCCCGGCACCGTCGTCGTGCCCCTGGGCACGTGGTTCGGCGGTCCGCTCGGCGTCACCGCCGAAGGGCTCGAGTCGGGCGGCCTGCTCGTCATGCGGGTCGCGGTGTCGATCTCGCTCGTGGCCCTGCTCACGTTCACGACGCCGTGGTCGCGGCTGTTGGCGGCGCTGCGGGCGCTACGCGTGCCGACCACGATCGTCCTCGTGCTCGCCATGGCCTACCGCTACCTCTTCCATCTGCTCACCTCGGTCGGCGACATGTACACCGCCCGCCGGGCCCGCACCGTCGTCGCCGACGCCGACGTCGCGACCGGTCGCCGGTTCGTCGCCGCGTCGGCCGGCGCGCTGTTCGGCAAGTCCCATGCGCTCGCCGAAGAGGTGTACCTGGCGATGGTGGCACGCGGGTACACGGGCGAGGTGCGCGTGCTCGAGCCCGATCGGATCAGCACGCGCGACTGGATCTGGGTGGGTGCGTGCACGGCCGCCGCCGCACTCGTGCTGGGAGGTGCTCATGCCGTCGGTTGACCGCGACACCACGACCGTCTTCGAGTGCGTGGACGTGCGCTACTCGTACCTCGGGCGGTTCCCCGCACTCGACGGTGTGTCGATCCGCGTCGACGCCGGAGAGAGCGTCGCGCTGCTCGGCGCCAACGGCTGCGGGAAGTCGACGCTGCTGAAGATCCTCGATGGTCTCCTCGTCGCCGACTCCGGTTCCTGCCGGGCCTTCGATGCCGAGCTCACCGACGACCAGCTCGAGGACGAGCAGTTCGCCCGCGCGTTCCGCGGTCGGGTGGGCTTCATCTTCCAGAACTCGGACGCGCAGGTCTTCTCACCGACGGTGCGCGACGAGATCGCGTTCGGTCCGCTGAACATGGGGCTCGATCCGGCCGCGGCGGCGGCGCGGGTGGCCGACACGTTGGCGATGCTCGACATCGTGCCGCTGGCCGACCGCGCGCCGTACCAGTTGTCCGGGGGGGAGAAGAAGCGCGTGGCCATCGCGTCGGTGCTGGCGATGAATCCCGAGGTGCTCCTCTTCGACGAACCGACGGCGGCGCTCGATCCCCGGACGCAACACTGGATGGTCGAGCTGATCGCCGAGCTGCAGGCGGTGGGGAAGAGCATCGTCCTGGCCACCCATGACCTCGAGACGCTGCCGTTCGTCGCGTCCCGCTGCGTCGTGCTCGGGGAGGACCATCGGGTCGCGCGCGACGGACCGACGCCCGAGGTGCTCGCCGACCTCGAGCTGCTGCGGTCGGCGAACCTCGTGCACGTCCACTCGCACCTGCACGCGGGCGCGGCGGCACCCCACGCCCATCCGCACGAGTCGGGACACCACTGACGTGTCGATCGTCTCGGTCGAGCGCACGCTGGCGGAGATCCGCGCCGGGGGCGGGCGGATCACGCCCACCCGCCGGGCGGTGCTGACGGCGATCCTCGATCCCGACCGGCACCACTTCACCGCGGCCGAGATCGTCAGCGCGGTCGAGCAGTCCCGGCCCCGACCCGATCGCGCCACCGTGTACCGGACGCTCGAGCTCCTGGTCGAGCTCTCGGTGCTCACGCCGTTGCAGCTCGACGGCGAGGCGACCGTCTACCACCGGTCCGACCACCGCCACGGCCATCTCGTCTGCACGCGCTGCGGTGGGATCGTCGAGATCCCCGAGGCCACGTTGCAGTCCGTGGGCGACGCGCTCGAGGCCCGGACGGGTTTCGTCGTCGACACCGGGCGGGTCGCGATCTCCGGCCTCTGCCGCGGATGCACACAGGAGGACTCCTGATGCACGAGCTCGCACTGTGCCAGGCGATCGTCGACACGGTGTCGCGCCACGCCGACGGGCGGCGGGTCGAACGGGTCGAGGTGCGGATCGGCCACTTCCGCCAGGTCGTCCCGGATTCGCTCCTGTTCTCGTGGGAGCTGCTCGTCGACGGCACCGATCTCGACGGCTGCACGCTGGCGATCGACCACGTGCCCGCCGTCGTCCAGTGCCACGGATGTCGCGGCACGACGTGCCTCGACCTCCCGATCCTCGTGTGCGGGGCCTGCGGCGGTACCGATGTCGACCTGGTGAGCGGCGAGGAGTTCCTCATCGCGTCGATCGACCGAGCGAAGGAGGTGTGTTGATGGGGCGCTTCCACCGTCACGCCGACGGCACCGTGCACACCCACGACCACGACGACCACGAGCACCGTGACGTCGGCGACCACCGCGGTTACGTCGACACCGGGACGGAGCGGGTGGCGGTCCTGGAGACCATCCTGGCCGAGAACGACCGGACCGCCGACTCGAACCGGGCCGACTTCGACGACGCCGGCGTGGTCACCGTCAACCTCATGTCGTCGCCCGGGGCGGGGAAGACCACGTTGCTGCGGCGGACGATCACCACGCTCGGGTCACGCGTCCGGCTCGGCGTGCTCGAAGGCGACATCGCGACCAGCCTCGATGCCGACCGGCTGGGTGGCCTCGGCGCGCCCGTGGCGCTCGTGAACACCAGCGCCGGCTTCGGTGGTGAGTGCCACCTCGACGCGACCATGGTCCGCTCCGGGCTCGGTCGCCTACCGCTGTCCGACCTCGATCTGCTCGTCATCGAGAACGTGGGCAACCTCGTCTGCCCGGCCGAGTTCGACGTCGGCCAGCACGCGGTGGGCCATGGTCGCCTCGGTCACCGAGGGGGAGGAGAAGCCGCTCAAGTACCCGGTGATGTTCCGGGCCTGCGACGTGATCGTCGTGAACAAGGTCGACCTGCTCCCGCATCTCGACTTCGACCTCGACCGGTTCGTGGAACATGTCCGCGCGGTGAACCCCACGGCGCGGCTGCTGTTCGTCAGCGCCCGGAATGGTGTCGGCGTCGACGAATGGTGCGACTGGTTGCTCGAGACGCGGAGAGGCAACCGTTGACACCCGTCGACGACAGGTATACGAAGGTGCGTCGACGCCCAACGCAGCCGATTCCCGAATCGGACCCGGCGTCGGCGGGGGTGTGTGCCGTGGAACGGTTGGTCGTCACGCCTGACGAGATTCCGGAGCACATGACGCGCTTCGAGCTCGCGCCTCCGCGGCACTTCGTCTTCCCCGCGGTCCTGCTCCTCCTCTCCGAAGAGCCCAGCTACGGCTACGAGCTCGTGAAGGGGTTGCGCGCGTTCCGGTTCGGGACCGTCGACCGTCCCGCGGTGTACCGCGCGCTCGCGCAGCTCGAGAAGGACGGGCTGGTCGACTCCCGGTCGGCCCGGTCCAAGGCTGGGACCGCGCGGCGGGTGTACAGCCTCACCGGTGACGGCGAGGTGGCCCTCCGCCGGTGGATGGGCGTGATGAAGGAGGAGCGCGACGGGCTGGATCGCGTGCTGCGCCGCTACCGCGCCACCGCGACTCCACAGGCGCTCCTCGCCGACGCCGACATCGCCACCGGCACGCTCGCCGCCGCGCGTGCCGTCGGGGTGTCCACGAACGACGACGCCCACGAACGCGAGTTGCACGTCGTCCCCGCCGCGGGCCGGCCGATCACCGCGGGCCGCGCCGGTGCGAACTCCGAGCTCCGCACGTGCACGTACGAGCTGCTGCCGGAACGGTCCGCGGTGCTGATCGAGGCGCGCTCGACCGTCGGCCCCATCACCTTCGGCGCGATCGGTGTCACCGGCACCATCCGCGTCCTCGCGGCGGCCGAGCAGGTGACGGCGGACGACTCGACCGCCGCGCACCTGGAGATCCCGGTGGCGGCGCTGAGCTCGGGAAACGGCCTCTACGACGCCGAGTTGCGGCGCCGGGTCGACGCGGGACGGTTCCCGACCGCGACCCTCGATCTCGACCAGTGTGTCGTAGCCGGCGCGGGCGACCACCTCACGCTCGAGGGACGGATCGGTTTCCACGGCGTGACACGCGCGTTGCGCGGCACGGTGTCGGCCTGCATCCCGCGACCGGGGCGGCTCAACGCCCGCGGCGAGCAGATGCTCGACATCCGTGACTTCGGGGTGTCGTCGCCCACCGTCCTGATGCTCCGGATCTACCCGCAGGTGGTGGTGAAGCTCCAGGTCGAGGCCGAGCTCGTCCTGGACGACGAGGACGGAGGTCGCGAACGATGAAGGTCCTCATGGCGCTGGTGGGCGGCTACCTGATCGGCGCCCGAGCCGGGAGCCGCGACTTCGACCAGCTCACGAAGTCGTTCCGTGCGCTCGTCGAGTCGGAGGAGTTCGACGACCTCGTGCGCCGCGGTGCGGACGCACGCCGGCCACACGCTCCGCGAGCTCGCCGACGTGCTCGACAGCGGGGGCGATCTGCTCCCGACCCATGATCTCGTCGAACGGGTGCGGCAGCTCGCCGCCCGTGACTGACGTGGCGCCTCAGACGTCGGTCACGTCGCGGCCGATGCCGCGCACCCCGACGACCTCACCCGATGCCCCGATCGCCGGCTCCGCGCGCGTCGACAGCCGCCGCCGGGTGTCGTCGGGGCGTAGGACCACGTAGTCGATGTCGACCGCACGGCCGTTCGCCACCGCCTTCTCGAGCGCGTCGCGTACTCCGTCGCGCTCCTCGGGGACGATGCACGCGAGGTGCGCGTCGATCGTGCCCTCGAACTCGAGGGGATCCACGCCGTGGATCCGATGGAGCTCCGCGCTCCACTGCACGGTGCCGGTGGGGACGTCCCAGAGCCACCGCCCGACGTGGGCGAGCGCCTCACCCTCCTGCAGTCGCGCCTCGGACTCCGCCAGCATCTCCTGGGCCAGGCGCTGCTCCGTGGTGTCGAACGCGATCGCGACCGCGCCGCACGGCGCGCCGGCGTCGTCGAACACCGGATGCAATGACAACGACACCGGGACCGGCAGCCCCGCCGGTCGTTCGAGCGTCGTCGCCCAGTGCTCGACGCGCTCACCCGCGAGGACGCCGGCGAGGATCGCGCCGACCGACGCCTGCCCCTCGCTCGGGAACAGCACCGGGAGCTCGCCGCCCACGACGTCGCGACCCGCGTATCCCGACATCCGCTCCGCGGCGCGGTTCCACACCACGATGTGGCCGGCGGCGTCGATCGCGAACATGGCGTCGTTCGCGGCGTCGACGAGCGTCTCGAGGATCGCCAGCCGCTCCGTTGCTGAAGTGTTCGTCGAAACCGTGCCGGCGAGATTACCCCGATGACAGCCGGCGCGCCTCCGGTCGCCGGCACGACGCACGCGTCGGATCTCGCCACCGCGTCGCTGATGCTGGCCCGGCGGTTCGCGGCGGGAGCGACGATGTGGTGCCGGGCGCCCGACTGGCCCGAGCACGCCCACCACGTCGCCGTCGAGTTCGTGCACCCGGTGATCATGGGGAAGCGGGCCTTGCCTGCGGTGGCGGTCGTCGACGACGACCCGGTGGCATTCCTGCGAGTCCAGGCCCGACCGGTCGACCTGCTCGTCGTGGTCGGTCGCGACGCACCGGCGCTCCGCGAGCTGCTGGCGCGGGCACGGATCTGGGGGTTGGGCAGCGTCTGGCTCGGCTGTGGCGCGCGCCCGGCACCAGCCAGCGCCGATCACGTCATCTGGACGGAGAGCGACGATCCGTCGGTGCCGTACGACGGTCAGCTGACGCGGTGGTACCACCTGCTGTGGGAGCTCACGCACGTGTGCTTCGAGCATCCGGGACTCCTCGCGCCGGTCGCCGAGTGCGACGACGAGCTGTGCATCACGTGTTCCGATGACGGCCGCGTCGCGGAGGTGGTCGAGGCCGGCGCCACCCGAGCGCGGGTGCGCGACACGCACGGCGAGACGACGGTCGACACCCTGCTCGTCGGCGCGGTGGATCCCGGCGATCTCGTGTTGCTCCATGCGGGAACTGCCATCGCCGGGTCGACGGGTTCGAGCACCGGGAGGACTGAAGTGGCCGAGGATACTGACTTCCTCTACCCGTTCATCGAGGGTGACGAGCACGATGCCGGTTCGCTCCTCGTCGATCTCGCGTCGTCGGTGGAGGCGAAGCTCGCGACGGGGAACGCGCTCCGCGAGGCCACGTTCGCCCGGGTCGCGTCCGACCTGGCGACGGCCGCGCACGCGATGGCCGACCGGTTCCAGCGTGGCGGCCGCCTCTTCACGTTCGGCAACGGCGGCAGTGCGACCGATGCCATGTCGTTGGCCGCGCTCTTCGCCCGCCCGCCGACCGGTCGCCCGGTGGCGGCGCGCTGCCTGGCCGACGATCCGGCCGTCCTCACCGCGCTGGCCAACGACGTGGGGTTCGAACTGGTCTTCGTGCGGCAGCTGATCGCGCACGCCGGGCCCGACGACGTGGCCCTCGCGTTGTCGACCAGCGGGAACTCCCGCAACCTGGTGGCTGCCCTCGAGTACGCGGTGCACGCCGAACTGTACGCGGTCGGCATCGCCGGGTACGACGGAGGTGAGATGGCGCGCCGCCGTGATCTCGACGCCTGCTTCGTGGTCCGGTCCGACAGCGTCCACCGCATCCAGGAGGTCCAGGCGGCGGTGGGCTGGCAGCTGTGGTCGGACGTACAGGCCCGACTGGTGGAGGATCCGACCGGTGTCTGAGCCCGCGCCGCTCCCGTCGGACCGCGAAGCCGCGGTGCTGGACCGGATCACGGAGTTCCGCCGGCGGCGCCCGCGACTGCGCGACGACGTCGTCACCCTGGCGCACGGTGCCGGCGGCAAGGCGTCGGCCGCGCTCGTCGACTCGGTGTTCCTCGCCGCGTTCGTCGACGGTGAGCCGGGATCGCTCCCCGACGCCGCGACCCTGACGCTCGCCGGCGGATCGCGGCTCGCGTTCAGCACCGATGCGTTCGTGGTGCAGCCACTCCGCTTCCCCGGTGGATCCATCGGCCACCTCGCCGTGCACGGAACCGTGAACGACCTCGCGGTGCAGGGCGCCGTTCCGAGGTGGCTCTCGGTCGCGTTCGTGATCGAGGAGGGATTCCCGATCGACCAGCTCCGCACCATCGTGGCCGACATGGCCGACGCCGCTCGCGGGGCGGGGGTGGAGATCGTCACCGGTGACACCAAGGTGGTGGGGCGCGGCGCGGCCGATGGGCTGTTCGTCACGACCGCGGGCGTGGGCGAGATCCCACCCGGGCGCTCGCTCGACGCCGCTGACGTGCGGCCCGGCGACGTCGTCCTCGTATCGGGCACCATCGCCGACCACGGAATGGCCGTCATGCTCGCCCGCGGCGACCTCGCCATCGAGAGTGACATCCGCTCCGACACCGCGCCGCTCGGCGAGCTGGTCGGCGCGCTCCTCGCCGCCGCGCCCGCGACGCGCTGGCTCCGCGATCCCACCCGCGGGGGTGTCGGCACGGTGTGCAACGAGTTGGCGAGCGACACCGGACTCGCGGTCGTGCTCGACGAGGCCGATCTGCCGGTGCTCCCGGCGGTGAGCGGTGCCTGCGACCTGCTGGGGATCGATCCGCTGATGGTCGCCAACGAGGGCAAGGTGGTGGCGGTCGTCGCGCCCGACGAGGTCGACGACGCGCTGGCGGCAATGCGGGCGCATCCCGCCGGTACCGCCGCCGCCCGGATCGGCGAGATCGTTGCCGAGCCCGAGGGCATCGTCGCCCTGCGGACGACGTTCGGCGGCACCCGCATCGTCGACATGCTCGTCGGTGATCCGCTGCCCCGGATCTGCTGAGCGCACGCGATGCCCCGCACGCTGCTGAGAGTGTCCGGCACCGTGCAGGGGGTCGGATTCCGCCCGTTCGTCTACCGGCAGGCGGTCGCCCTCGGGCTGGTCGGAACGGTGCGCAACGACAGCGCGGGCGTGCTCATCGACGTCGAGGGCGACGCCGACCTGATTGCGACGCTCGAACGCGCGCTCACCGAGGAGCCGCCGCCGATGGCGCGGGTCACGTCGGTGGTGCGGCGGCCGGTCGAACCCGACGGCGACCGCGACACCTTCCGCATCGTGGCCACCGACGAGGTGGGTCCGTTGTCGACCGCGGTCAGCGTCGACACCGGCACGTGCGACGAGTGCCTCGCCGAGGTCGACGATCCCGCGAATCGCCGCTACCGCTACCCGTTCACGAACTGCACCAACTGTGGCCCGCGCTACACGATCACCCGCCACGTCCCGTACGACCGCCCGGCGACCACCATGGCCGCATTCACGATGTGCGCGGCGTGTCGGGCCGAGTACGACGATCCCGCCGACCGCCGGTTCCACGCCCAACCCAACGCGTGCCCGGTCTGCGGGCCGGTGCTCGCCTGGCGCGACGCCGACGGCAGCCCGCGCGCCGGTGGGGTCGACGCGCTGGATGCCGCGGTCGCCGCGCTCGCGGGCGGGGCGATCGTCGGGGTCAAAGGCATCGGTGGCTACCACCTCGCGGTCGATGCGGGCGACGAGGACGCGGTGCGCGAGCTACGCCGCCGCAAGGCCCGCGACGACAAGCCGTTCGCGGTGATGGTGTCCGACCTGGCGGTGGCGGCAGCACTCTGCCGCGCTGGACGACGGTGCCGTCGCGGCGCTCGCGTCACCCCGACGACCGATCGTGATCTGCGCACGACGTCTCGACGCGCCGGTGGCGTCGTCGGTGGCTCCGGGTTCGCCCGACCTCGGAGTGTTCCTGCCCTACTCGCCCCTGCACCACCTCCTCCTGCGCGGCGCCGACCGCCCGCTCGTGATGACCAGCGGCAACCACAGCGACGATCCGATCGCGCACACCGACGACGATGCGATCCACCGGCTGGGCGGGCTCGTCGACGGCTTCCTCACCCACGACCGGCCCATCCACATCCGGTGCGACGACTCCGTGGTACGGGCCCTGCCGGGACGGCTGCAGGTGCTCCGACGGTCGCGGGGGTACGCGCCCGAGCCGTTGTCCCTCCCCGGCGCCCCGTCGGGCTCGGTGCTCGCGGTCGGGGGCGAGCTGAAGAGCACCGTCGCGGTGACGCGCGGCCGCGAGGTGATCGCCGGCCACCATCTCGGTGATCTCGAGCACCTCGCGACCTACCGGTCCTTCCTCCAGTCGGTGGCGCACCTCCCCGCGCTGTACGGCGTGACGCCCGAGCTCGTCGCGCACGACCTGCATCCCGAGTACATGTCGGCGAAGTTCGCCCGTGACCTCGACCTCCCGACCCTCGGGGTGCAGCACCATCACGCCCACGTGGCCGCGTGCATGGTCGAGCACCAGCGCCGCGATCCCGTCGTCGCGCTGGCGTTCGACGGCCTCGGGTACGGCCCCGACGGCACGCTCTGGGGCGGGGAGCTGCTGGTGGCCGGGTTCGGGGGCTTCGAGCGCGTCGGCCACCTCCGGCCGGTGCCCATGCCCGGGGGCGCGGCCGCCATCCGGGAGCCGTGGCGGATGGCCGCGGTCTGGCACGAGGTGGCGACCGGCGACGCGCCTGCCGTGTCGGAGGTGCCGGCGGCGCGTGTCGCCGACGTGCTCGGCCTGGCGGGGGGAGGGGCGGCGCTGGTCACGACGAGCATGGGCCGTCTGTTCGACGCGGTCGCGGTGCTGCTCGGGGGACGGACGACGGTCACGTACGAGGCGCAGGCCGCCATCGAGCTGGAGTGGTGGGCGCGTCCCATTCTGCGCGACGACGTGCCCGACCACTCCGGTCTCGTGACCCGCGACCATCGCGACGGCATGGTGGTGCTCGACCCCGCGCCGCTCATTGCGCGCCTGGTGACCGACCGCGCTCCGCGTGTACCCGCACCCGTGCTCGCGGCGCGGTTCCACGAGGCCATCGGCCACGCCGCGGCGGACGCCGCCGCCGACGTCGCGCGCGACCGGGGGATCGACGCGGTCGTGTTGACCGGCGGGGTCTTCCAGAACGCGCGGCTCACCGAGGTCGTCGAGCGCGCGCTGGTCCGCCGCGGCCTGTGCGTGTTGACGCACGAGCGGGTCCCACCGAACGACGGCGGCCTCAGCATCGGCCAGGCCGCCATCGCCGCGCTCGGTGGGGAAGGCGCCCGGCACTAGGCGCGGAACGGCGGCGCCGCACCCCGGCCCATGCCCCAGCTCATCCCGCCCAGGCGACCCTCTTCCGGGATGTCGGGCCCGCGCGGTTCGTAGGCGTCGAACGTCGGATGGTCACCGCGGTTCATCGCGGTGCACGGCGCACGGAACGCGCACCGCGAGCAGTGCCCCCACGACGGATCGGGCTCGACGCGCACGTCGGGATCGATCATGTCCCACGCCGCGAGGGCGAGCCGCCGTGCCGCGCCCGCCTTCTCGACGCCGGACCGCGGGACGACACGACGGCGATAGGCCGGCGGATCGATCCGCAGCTCGGTGTACTGGACACCGGCGATCGTCGTGGCGAGCTCGACCTCTTCCCACGCCCAGCACGCGAGCGCACCGCGTTCGTCGAGCTGCAGCTCGTCGTCGTCGGCGAACGCGTCGACCACCCGGTGCTCGCCCAACCAGTGCCGCTCGTCGTCGTCGACGACCACGAGGTCGATGCGGTCGCGGTACCGCACCGGTTCGCCCGTGCGGGTGGCCAGGTGGGTGTCGGGCAGCACCGGATCGGGCACGTGCACGTCGACGTCGGCGTCAACCCGGAGCGGGGTGCCGTGATCGACGGTGGGCGCCCACTGGAGGAACCCGTCGAGCAGGCGCCGTCCGGCTGCGGGTCCGTCGGCCCGGTCGTAGGCGGCCCGCACGAGCGGCTCGACGATGGCGCGGTCCCAGGCCCACATGCCGGGGAAGTAGTGGACGGCCAGGGCGGCCCGGATGGCCACGACGAGTCGCCCGGCGGGCTCGGAGGGCGCGATCTTCGGCACCAGGCCCCGGCGGCCCCGGGCGCCCAGATCCCAGGCGCGCCGGCACCGTCCGAACCACTCCCGGTCGTCGGGGGTGACGACGAACTTGGGCACCGCCCCATTCGACGCCGTCCACGGGTGGCGGTCAAAGGGTGCGCAACACACTCATTTACAGGGTGGGGGAGGGGGCGTACACACGGGAAGGCGGATGCATTGCCCACCGGCCGAGCGCGGGAGGCCCCATCGTGACGAGCACCGAAGCCCCTCCGGACGAGACCGTCGTCCACGTCCTCTGGATCAACGCCGGGCTCAGCTGCGACGGGGATTCGGTGGCGCTCACCGCCGCGACCCAACCGAGCATCGAGGAGATCGCGCTCGGCGCGCTGCCGGGCCTGCCGAAGATCGCGGTGCACTGGCCGCTGATCGACTTCGAGTGCGGGCCGGTCGGTGGTGCCGACGACTTCATCGAGTGGTTCTTCAAGGCCGACCGGGGCGAGCTCGAGCCGTTCGTGCTCGTGGTCGAGGGATCGATCCCCAACGAGGCGATCAAGAGCGAGGGGTACTGGTGCGGATTCGGGAACGATCCCGAGACCGACCAGCCGATGACAACGAGCGAGTGGCTCGACCGGTTGGCGCCGAAGGCACTCGCGGTGCTCGCGGTGGGCACGTGCGCGGCCTATGGCGGCATCCACGCGATGGCCGGCAACCCCACCGGCGCGATGGGTGTGCCCGACTACCTGGGGTGGGGGTGGAGGTCGAAGGCGGGACTGCCCATCGTGTGCGTCCCCGGGTGCCCGGTGCACCCGGACAACCTGTCGGAGACGATCCTCTACCTGCTCTACCAGGCGACGGGTCAGGCGCCGATGATCCCGCTCGACGACGCGTTGCGCCCGCAGTGGTTGTTCGGGGCGACGGTGCACGAGGGGTGTGACCGCGCTGGGTACTACGAGCAGGGCGACTTCGCGACCGAGTACGGCTCGCCGAAGTGCATCGTGAAGCTCGGCTGCTGGGGCCCGGTCGTGAAGTGCAACGTGCCCAAGCGCGGATGGATCAATGGCGTCGGCGGGTGTCCGAACGTCGGCGGGATCTGCATCGGCTGCACCATGCCGGGCTTCCCCGACAAGTTCATGCCGTTCATGGACGAACCCCCGGGCGCGCGCGTCTCGACCATGGCCAGCGGTGTGTACGGCGCTGCGATCCGCGGTCTGCGCCGCATCACCGCCAAGACGATCGACGAGGAACCGAAGTGGCGCACCCCGGGCAGCAAGCTCCTGACCGGCTACCAGGGCGAGTGGAGGTAACCGATGGCGACGACCAAGACCAAGGACGCGAATGGTCTCGTCGAGATGGCGTGGGACCCGATCACGCGCATCGTCGGGAGCCTCGGCATCTACACCAAGATCGACTTCGGTCAGGGCAAGGTCGCGGAGTGCCACAGCACGTCGTCGATCTTCCGCGGCTACAGCATCTTCATGAAGGGGAAGGACCCGCGCGACGCGCACTTCATCACCAGCCGGATCTGCGGCATCTGTGGCGACAACCACGCGACCGTGCTCGTGCTACACGCAGAACATGGCGTACGGCGTGCACCCTCCAGCGCTGGGTGAGCAGATCGTCAACCTCGGCGAGGCCGCCGAGTACATGTTCGACCACAACATCTTCCAGGAGAACCTGGTCGGCGTCGACTTCTGCGAGAAGATGGTCGCGGAGACCAACCCGGGCGTGCTCGAGCAGGCGAACCGCACCGAGGCGCCGCACGCGTCCGACCACGGCTACAAGACCATCGGCGACATCATGCGGTCGTTGAACCCGTTCTCGGGCGAGTTCTACCGCGAGGCGCTGCAGGTGAGCCGGTACACGCGCGAGATGTTCTGCCTCATGGAGGGTCGTCACGTGCATCCGTCCACGCTCTACCCGGGCGGCGTCGGCACCACCGCGACCATCCAGCTCTTCACCGACTACTACACGCGGCTCATGCGCTACGTGGAGTTCATGAAGCGTGTCGTGCCCATGCACGACGACCTCTTCGACTTCTTCTACGAGGCGATGCCGGGCTACGAGGAGAACGGTCGCCGGCGCGTGCTGCTCGGTTGTTGGGGCGCGTTCCAGGACCCGGAGGTGTGCAACTTCGACTACCGCGACATGAGCGAGTGGGGCCGCGCCATGGGTGTCACCCCCGGCGTCGTCGTCGACGGCAAGCTCGTCACCAACGACCTCGTCGACATCAACCTCGGCATCCGCATCCTCCTCGGGAGCTCGTTCTACGAGGACTGGGACGGCCAGGAGATGTTCGTCAGCCGCGACCCACTGGGGAACCCGGTCGACCGCCGTCACCCGTGGAACCAGCACACCAACCCGCGGCCGCAGAAGCGCGACTTCGACAGCAACTACAGCTGGGTCATGTCGCCGCGGTGGTTCGACGGCACCGACCACCTCGCCCTCGACACCGGCGGTGGACCCATCGCCCGCCTGTGGTCGACGGCGCTGTCGGGGCTCGTCAACACCGACCACCTCAAGGCCACGGGCACCAGCGTGCAGATCTTCCTGCCGAAGACCGCGCTCAAGCCGGAGATGACGCTCGAGTGGAAGGTCCCGCAGTGGTCGAACACGATCGAGCGTGACCGGGCCCGCACGTACTTCCAGGCGTACGCAGCCGCCAGCGCGCTCGACTTCATCGAGAAGGCCCTGGCCGACGTCCGCGCCGGCAAGACCAAGACCTGGGAGCCGTTCGAGGTGCCCGACGAAGGCATCGGCTGCGGTTTCACCGAAGCCGTCCGCGGCGTGCTGTCCCACCACATGGTGATCAAAGAGGGGAAGATCGCGAACTACCACCCGTACCCGCCGACCCCGTGGAACGCGAACCCGCGCGACGTCTACGGCACGCCCGGCCCGTACGAGGACGCGGTGATGAACACACCGATCTTCGAGGAGAACTCCCTCGACAACTTCAAGGGGATCGACATCATCCGCGCGGTGCGCAGCTTCGACCCGTGCCTGCCCTGCGGCGTGCACATGTTCCTCGGCAAGGGGAAGACGCTCCAGAAGCTGCACACGCCGACCCAGGTGGCCGATCCGACCCTGGCCTGCTGAGCCCGACGACCGGAGGTAGGCATGGCGGCGCAGAACCTCCGGGTGGTGGGGGATCGGATCGAGCAGCTGCTCGACGAGTTGCACGCGACGGCCGACCCCGCCGTGACCGCGCTCGCCACCGAGCTCCTTCGCCTCGTGACCGAGCTCTACGGCGGGGGTCTCGAACGGGTGGTCGCGCTGGCGCAGGAGGAGTTGCCCGACCTCCTGCCGCGCCTGCTCGACGACGACCTCGTCGCCAGCCTGCTGCTGGTGCACGGGCTGCACCCCGAGTCGGTGCCGGCGCGCGTGGAGCAGGCCCTGGAGTCGATTCGACCCTTCCTCGCGACCCACGACGGAGACGTCGAGCTGCTCGACGTCGACGTCGACCTGGGCGCGGTGCATCTGCGGCTCCTCGGGAGCTGCGACGGTTGCCCGTCGTCGACGCTGACGCTGCGTACCGCGGTCGAGGGCGCCATCTTGGAGGCCGCGCCCGAGATCGTGATCATCGACGTCGAGCAACCGGCGACGGCGGCTGCGGCCGAGCCCGAGGTCATCGGGACCCCGGTGACCCTCGGCCGCAAGCCGCCGCCGCGCTTCGAGAGCTGTCCCACCGGGGTCGCGGCGCGATGAGCGGTGATCCGCTCGCCGTCGTTCGACGTCTCCGCCGGATGCCTTCACCGCCGCGGCCCCAGCTGGGCGAGACCTGTGAACTCTGCCGGGAACCGGTCGGGCTCGAGCACAACCACCTCGTCGACCTCGAGCGGCGCAACCTCATGTGCGCGTGCCGGCTCTGCTGGCTGCTCTTCGCGCCCGAGGGCGCGGGCGGCGGTCACTACAAAGCGGTGCCGGAGCGGTACGTCGCGTTCTCCGATCTCAGGCTGTCGCGCGCGGAGTGGGACGCGTTGCAGATCCCCGTGAGCGTCGCGTTCTTCTTCGTCAACTCGAGCATCGAGCGTGTGGCCGCGTTCTACCCCGGGCCTGCGGGCGCGACCGAGTCGCTCCTGCCCCTCGACACCTGGGACGAGCTCGCGATGGGCCACCCCGAGCTCGCGACCCTGGCCCCCGACGTCGAGGCGTTCCTCGTGCGCGCCGAGCGCGACGCGCCGGACGCCGAGTGCTTCCTCGTCCCGATCGATGCCTGCTACGAGCTCGTCGGTCGGCTTCGGACGCTGTGGCGCGGCTTCGACGGCGGACGCGAGGCCCATGAGGCGCTCGACGCGTTCTTCGCCGACGTGCGCGCGCGAGAGCGTCGTGAGCGACCTCGAGTTCGACGTCCTCGACGCGCGCCCCGAGCCGTACGCGGCCGTGCCGACGATCACGTTGCGACTGCGTGTCACCGAACGCAGTGGCGCTCCCGTCCACGCCGTCGCCCTCCGGTGCCAGGTGCGCATCGAGCCCCAACGTCGCCGGTACGACGCAAGCGAGACCGCCGCGCTCGTGGAGCTCTTCGGCGAGCCGGCGCAGTGGGCCGACTCCCTCCGTCCCTTCTCGTGGACGCACGTGTCCACGACCGTGCCCTCGTTCTCGGGCGTCACCGAGATCGACCTCCCCGTCACCTGCACCTACGACTTCGAGGTGTCGGGAACGCGCTACTTCCACGCCCTGGCCGACGGCAGCATCCCCCTGCTGCTGCTGTTCTCGGGGACCTCCTTCGTCGCGGGCGACGCGGGGCTCTCGGTCACGCCGGTGGCCTGGCACGAGGAGGCGTCGTACGCGCTCCCGGTCGCCGTGTGGCAGTCGATGATGGACGCCCACTACCCGAACCGCGCGTTCGTCACCGTCAGCAGGGAGACGTTGGACGCGCTCCTGCGGTACCGCGCCCGGCACGCGCTCCCCACCTGGGACCTGGTCGTCGAGCGGCTGCTGAAGGAAGCGGGAGGTGGCGACGCGTGAGCGATCAGTTCGCGGCCGCCCGCGCCGTCGCCGACACGGTGCTCTTCGAGGGCTACGTGTTGTACCCCTACCGCGCCTCGGCGCCGAAGAACCAGATCCGCTGGCAGTGGGGCGTCCTGTTCCCGCGCGTGTTCGCCGAAGCCGACGGCTCGGAACGCTGGGAGTGCCGCACCGAATGCGTGGTCGACCCCGGGAGCGCTTCCCGGTTGGCGGTGCGCGTGCGCGGGCTGCAGGTGCAGCACCGCGCGGTCGAGGCGGTCCTGTGCGGTCGGGGCGGTCGCGACCTCGTACCCGTCTCCGAGCTGGAGGTCGACGGCGTCACCTGGGTGCCGTGGGACGAAGCCGTCGAACGGGAGATCGACGTTCCGCCGCTCCCGCTGTTCCCGCTCGCAGCCGCGCAGCACGAGGAACGGATCGTGCTCGAGGGCAGCGAGGAGTGCGAGGAGCTGCTCGGTCGTGGTGCCGTCGTCGCCGGTCGGCTGGTGCGACGACGCGAGCCGGTCGAGCTCGTCGTGCGGGTCGCCGCCGAATGGGCCGAGGGCCCCGGCGCACTGGTGAAGGTCACGGTGACCGTCGCGAACGCGACCGGCGCGCCCACCGACGACCTCCGCCGTGAGCAGGCGCTGGGCCGGGCCCTGATCGCCGTGCACGTGCTCCTCGCGGTCGACGACGGCGCGTTCGTCTCCTCGCTCGATCCTGGTGATGATGCCGCTCGGGCGGTGGAGGGGTGCACCAACGACGGCACGTTCCCCGTGCTCGTGGGCGCCGACGACCGGGTGATGCTGGCGGCGCCGATCATCCTCTACGACCATCCCGAGATCGCGCCCGAGAGCGAAGGCGATCTCTGCGACGCCACCGAGATCGACGAGATCCTCGCCCTTCGTATCCTCACCCTGACCGACGAGGAGAAGGCAGAGGCCCGGGCCACCGACCCCCGGTCGGCGGCGATCGTCGATCGGATCGACAACATGGCACCCGAGGCGCTGGTCCGACTGCACGGCACCATGCGCGAGTTGCGTCCGGTGCCCGAGGCGGAGGACGACGTGGCCGTGCCGTGGTGGGAGCCCGCCGTCGACGCCGCCGTCGACCCGTGGACCGACACCGTGCTCGTCGACGGCGTCGAGGTCGCCACCGGCACGCGCGTGCGCCTCCGCCCGTCGCGCCGGGCCGACGCGCACGACATGTTCCTCCGCGACATGGTCGCCACCGTCGCCGGCGTGTTCCACGACGTGGACGACGAGCTGCACGTCGCGGTCACCGTCGACGACGATCCCGCCACCGAGGCGATGCTCGCCCACGGGCGGTACCTGTACTTCCACCCCGACGAGATCGAGCCGCTCCGGTGAGCGCCCGGGTGCTCGTGGCCGGGATCGGCAACATCTTCCTGGGTGACGACGGCTTCGGCGTCGAAGTCGTGCAGCGGCTCCGACAGCGCGGCGGTCGCGACGACGTACGGATCGAGGACTTCGGCATCCGCGGGGTGCACCTCGCCTACGAGCTGCTCGACGGCTACGACGCAGTCGTGCTCGTCGATGCCATGCCGATGGGCGAGCCGGCAGGCACGGTCGCCGTCGTCGAGCCCGACCGGTCGGCGGCGGGGCACGCAGACTCCGGCGGCCCGGTGATCGAGGCGCACAGCATGGATCCGGTGGTGGTGCTCGACATGGTGGCGCGCCTCGGCGGTGAGGTCGACCGCGTCCTCGTCGTCGGTTGCGAGCCCGCGTCGCTCGACGAGGGGATCGGTCTCTCGGTCCCGGTGGCCGACGCCGTCGACCGCGCCGTCGTCGCGATCGACGGCCTGCTCGAAGAACTGTGCGCGGCGGATGCTCGCACGGAGGCAAAGGAGACCTGCCCATGATCCGAAAGCTCGCGGCGACGCTGGCGCTTGCCGCGATCGCCGGTCTGGTTCTCAAGTCACTGAAGCCCGACATCGAGCGGTACCTCAAGATCCGCGAGATGTAGGCGGTCGGTGACCCGGTATCGAATCGTTCCGGAGCGCTCGAAGGTGTTCATCTCCGCCCGTTCCAGCCTGCACCCGATCGACACGCGCACCGACGGGCTCGAGGGCTTCGTCGAGGTCGAGGTGCTCGGCAACGGCGGGGTCGATCTCGCCGTCCCGGTGAAGGGCCGCGTGTCGTTCCCGGTCGAACGCATGTCGTCCGGCAATCCGCTGGAGGATCGTGAGCTGCGACGGCGCATCGACGCCCGCAGGTATCCGACGATCGACGGCGAGCTGACCGGGATGGCGACCACGGGTACGGACGGCCGCTACCTGGTGCAGGGCGAGGTCACGTTCAGGGGAACGACCCGCAACTACGAGGAGGAGATGGTGGTGTCGCACGACGGTGATGGCACGTTGCAGCTGGCCGGCGAGTCCACCTTCGACATCCGCGACTTCGGGATGGAGCCACCGAGGATCCTCATGCTGAAGGTGCAGCCCGAGGTGGGCGTACGGGTCGAGATCGTCGCCGAGCAGGAGGTCTGAGCATGTGCCTCGGCATCCCCGGGCAGGTGATGGAGCTCCTCGAGGTCCACGAGCACCTCGCCCGGATCGACGTGAGCGGCGTCGGGCGGGTCGTGAACATCGGGCTCCTGGAGGACGAGGACCTCGCGCCGGGGGACTGGGTGCTCATCCACGTCGGCTTCGCGATGTCGAAGATCGACGAGGACGAGGCGCGCCGGGCGTTGGAGGGGCTCCAACTGCTCGGCCGCGAGCTCGACGACGAGCTGGAAGCGCTGGCCGCGTCGAGGATCACGACACGGGAACGGGACGGCTGATCATGCGCTACGTCGACGAGTACCGCGACCCGGCGGCGGCGCGCGCGCTCATCGCCCGCATCACCGACCTCGCCGGTGACGACCACTTCAAGTTCATGGAGGTGTGCGGCGGTCACACGCACACCATCTACCGCCACGGCATCGAGCACGTGCTGCCGGGTACCGTGGAGCTCGTGCACGGGCCCGGCTGCCCGGTGTGCGTGATTCCCATGGGTCGCGTCGACGACGCGATCGCGGTCGCGCGGAGCGACGGTGTGATCTTCACGTCGTTCGGCGACATGATGCGCGTCCCGGGAAGCAACGGCAACCTCCTCGAGGCGAAGGCCCGCGGTGCGGACGTGCGCTTCGTCTATTCGCCGCTCGACGCGTTGCGGATCGCAGTCGAGACCCCGGAGCGCGACGTCGTCTTCTTCGCGGTCGGCTTCGAGACCACTGCGCCGTCGACCGCGTTGACGCTGCTGCGCGCCCGCGAGCTCGGGGTCACCAACTTCCGGGTGTTCTGCAACCACGTGACGATCGTGCCGCCGATCAAGGCGATCCTCGAGTCGCCCGACCTGCGCCTCGACGGCTTCCTCGGACCGGGCCACGTGTCGACCGTCGTCGGGAACCGGCCGTACCGGTTCGTGACTGAGCAGTACCGGAAACCGCTCGTGACCACGGGGTTCGAGCCGCTCGACGTGCTGCAGGCGATCGACATGCTCCTGGCGCAGATCCGTGAGGGACGCTGCGAGATCGAGAACCAGTACGCGCGGGTGGTGCGTGACGAGGGGAACCCGCGGGCCCTGGCGGTGCTGGCCGAGGTCTTCGAGTTGCGCCCGCACTTCGAGTGGCGCGGTCTGGGCTTCATCTCGCAGAGCGCGCTGAAGCTCCGACCGGAGTTCGCGGCGTTCGACGTCGAGGAGCACTACGCGCTGCCGGGTGTGCGCGTCGCCGACCCCAAGGCGTGCCAGTGCGGCGAGGTGCTGAAGGGCGTCATCAAGCCCTGGGAGTGCAAGGTGTTCGGCACCGCGTGCACGCCCGAGACGCCCATCGGCACGTGCATGGTGTCGTCGGAAGGCGCCTGCGCCGCGTACTACAACTTCGGCCGGTTGCATCGGGAGGTCGCGGTCACGCTCGGGCGATGAGCGTCACACCCCCGGCCTACCGTCCGGCCATGGGCTACCGCGGGAAGGTCGAGCTCCAGGAACGAGCGCGCGAGCTGCGCGCCCGGAACATGACCCTGCAGGACATCGCCACCGAGCTCGGCGTCGCCAAGTCGTCCGTCTCCTTGTGGGTCCGCGACGTGCCCTTCACACCGTCGAAGCGCCGCACCGGCCCGCGGAGGCGCCCGCATCCCGCCCATGAGGCGAAGCTCGCCCAGATCGAGCAGTGCGATGCCCAAGGCGTCGACCGCATCGGCACGCTGAGCGAGGCGGCCTTCCTCACCGCCGGTGCCGCGCTCTACGCCGGCGAAGGTGCGAAACGCGACGGCTCCGTGAACTTCGCGAACACTGATGCTGCGATGGTCAAGTTCTTCTGCGCGTGGCTACGCAAGTTCTTCGACATCGACGAGGCACGTCTGCGTGTCCGCGTGTATCTCCATCAAGGCTTGGATCTCGACGCCGCGGAGCGGCATTGGTCGATGGTCACCGACGTTCCTCGCGGCCAGTTCCGCCAGCCGTACCGTGCCGTCGCCGATCCGACGCGTCGGCTCACCAAGCACGAGTTCGGTTGCGTGTACGTGGCGTATTCGTGCGCGACGACCCATCGCCGCATCATGGGGTTGATCAGGGCGCTGCTATCGTCAAGCGCCATTCCGGGGTAGCTCAATTGGCGGAGCAGCGGCCTGTTAAGCCGACGGCTGAGGGTTCGAGTCCCTCCCCCGGAGCCACTCGCAGAAGCCCGACTCGCAGGTCGGGGCCGTCGAGGTCGACAATGGGGGCATGGCCAAGCTTCCCGACGACCGTATCGCCGAGCGTCTCGCCGCCCTGAGCGGCTGGGAGCGCAGCGGCGACGAGATCGTGAAGACCTTCGAGCTCCCGACGTTCCCCGACGCGATCGCGTTCGTCACCCGCGTCGCCGACCTCGCCGAGGCCGCCGACCACCATCCCGACCTCGACATCCGCTACCGCAAGGTGCGGGTGGCGCTCTCGACCCACGACGCCGGGGGCCTCACCGACAAGGACTTCGACCTGGCCGCCGAGATCGAGGACTGCCTCGGGTGATCATCGCGGTCGTCGGCGTCGTCATCCTGGCGTTGATGCTGGCGGTCGTCGTCGCCATCGCCAGGGACCGGGGTCCCGGCCCCGGCGACACCGCGGTCGCCTACGAGCTCGCGTGGGACCGCCTCGACTTCGAGTCGCTGTACACGCTCTCGGGTACCGAACTGCGTGACGGGCTCGACCGCCACGCCTTCGTCGCCGCCAAGCGCACCGCGTACGAGCAGCAGCGCCAGCTCGGAGGCCTGGTCGACCGCGTCGGCATCGACGAGGCGGTCAGCGTCGGGGACGCCGCCGTCGTCATCACGAGCGTCGAGCTCCGCGACAGCACGGTGGCGCGCAACCGGGTGGAGCTGGCCCGGCGCAACGCGCGGTGGCAGGTGGTGGCGTACCGGCTCGAGCCGTCGACCGAGGACACGCCCCGCGCCGGCGGGTGAGCCGGTACCGCTCCGCGTCATCCGTGCTGGGTGATCTCCGACGTCGAGCGCGCCGCTCCCGAGCTCGATCCGGATGCGCCACTCGGTGTGGCCGTTCGTGAAACGGACCTCGACCCGGCTCGGCCCGTTGTCGTGCACCTCGGCGCCGTAGCCGGCCGCCGGCGAGCTCGACGCCAGTGACAGCGCACCGTTGCTCACCGTGACCGTGATCGATCCGCCGGCCGACGAGAACGACCGCTGGCCGGACGGAACCGGTGCGCCGCCGTCGTTGCCGTTGTCGTCGCCCGGTTCGGGCCGCGTCGGCGTCGTCACGTCGGGCACCGTCGGGGTGGTCACGTCGGGGGTGGTGGGCGTCGTGACGTCGGGCGTGGTCGGGGTGGTCACCTCGGGCACCGACGGCGTCGCCGCGCCACCGTGGGGCTTCTCGACCACGACGCCGTGCTCGACCTCGAGCTCGGTCGCGGGGTCGTCGGCGCCGGCTCGCGCCTGCACCACCCTCGCCGGGTCGGAGCTGCCGCTCCCCGTCGCGGCACTGGCGGCGGCGTAGAGCGCGGGCACCATGGCGACGCCCGCGCCGATGGCGAGCACGCGGCGAAGGCGCGAGGGGGACGGGGGAGCGGGCGACGGTTCGGCTTCGGGGTTCATGCGGTTCCTCCTGGGGGGATTGGTCGAGGGGAACACGCCCGAACCGGGCTCGAAGTTTGGCCGCGACCTCAGGACCCAGCGACGCTCGGGAGGTGAAGGGTGGGCTGGCTTGTTGCTCATCGCGGGAAAGACCGGTACGGGGTGTACGGTCCTGACAACCCCATTTGTGGGAGCGACGCCTCTGTTTCGGGTCGGCCTTCCAGGCTCTCGACCCTCCCGGCCATACGCCTCTTCTGCACAACCGGAAGGAATGGCGATGGACGAATACCGCTGCCCCATCCACGGAATCGTCGAAGTATCGATCGGCGAGACGGTTCGCTTCGGGTGCCCGAAGTGCGGCGGCCGGATCCAGTTGACCCAGAACACCCGCCCTCCGGAGGTCACAGCAAGCGCGCGCGACCGTGACCGCGCACGCGACCCCATCGCTGCGTATTCGCGTAGCCCCTCTCGTCGAACCGCCGGTCGTGACGCTCGCGGGCGAAATCGACCTCAGCACCGTCGACAGGCTCGTCTCCGCGCTCGACCCGTTGGATGGACGCGTCGTCGTCGATCTCTACGGCGTGTCGTTCTTGGACTGCATCGGCATCGGGATCTTGATCGCCGTCCGCAACCGGCTCTTGGTCGATGGCGGCGATCTCCACCTCCGGTCACCTCAGGACCAGGTGCGACGCGTGCTCACGATTCTCGGACTTCACGACTTGATCATCGACACCAACCAACGGACCCGCGCTGGTGGGAGCAAGGGTGATCGCGCGAGTGCCGTATCGCGCCACAGCTGCCGCTCTGCACATCCAGGTACGAATGGCGCGGGTTCCTCAGTGTTGTGAGATCTCCGGGACGAGCGCGCCGTTGTCCACGTCGACCCGGATGCGCCACTCGGTGTCCCCGTTGGTGAATCGCACCTCGACCCGGCTCGGACCGTTGTCGTGCACCTCGGCCGTGAACCCGCCCGCCGGGCTGCTCGACGCCAACGAGACCGTGCTGCCGTCGAAGTTCACGACGATCGACCCGCCCGCCGACGAGTAGGACACCTGCGAGGACGCCGGCGCCGTCGTCGGAATGGTCTCGGGTGCGGGACCGGCACCGGGCGTCGCCGCGCCCGTGTCGGCGGTCGGGGAGGGAGCGGTGTCGTCGGCGCCCGATCCGCCGGAACCGTGGTCGTCGACCGTCGTCACCGTCGGTTGCGGCACCGTCGTGGTGACCGCGCCACCGTCGGGATTCCGTCCGCTGCCGGCGGGCGGCGTGCGCACCGACCCGGTGCCCCCACCGCCGGCGAACGCGAGCACGAGGAGCACGACCACGACGGCCGCCGCCGCGAGCGCGCCGCTGAAGACGGCCCGCCGCTGGTTCCGGGCACGTCGCAGGCGCGGTCGCAGGTCGTCGAGCACGGTGTCGGCGTCGGGTCCGGCCGGCGCGCCATCGGCGAAGCGGCGACGCAGCGCGTCGTCGACGGGATCGAACTGCAGGTCGTCGTTCATCCCGCCTCGATCCATTCGCGCAGCGCCGCACGTCCGGCGTGGAGGTGGTACTTCACTGCGCCGTCGGAGAGCTTCATGGACGTCGCGATCTCCTTCACCGACAACTGCTCCACGTAGTACAGCGACACCGCGATCTGCTGCTGGGGAGGCAACCGGCTGACCGCGGTCATGAGCGCGTCGTCGGGCAGCTCGGGTGCGTCGACCGTCGTGGCGGTGTCGCCCGCGAGCCGGGCACGCGCCTTGACGCCGCGCTGCTCGTGACGGAAGTGGTCGCGGAGGCGGTTCAGCGCGACGTGGCGGATCCACCCCGCCGGCGACTCGTAACGGGAGATGCGCCGCCAGCGGGCGTACGCCGCGCGTGAACGCATCCTGGACCGCGTCCGCAGCGGCTTCGCGGTCTCCGCAGGCCACCGAGAGTGATCGGACCATGGGCCAGTAATGCTCTCTGAACGTCTCGTCGAAGTCGGCCGATCGGTCGAGGTCGGCATGGTCAGCATGCATGTGCGGACGGAACACGCCGGAAGGGGACCCCTGGTTTGGCCGCGGTCACGAATTCGACTCTACGGTCTGCCCATGGCGCCGACGGCCGGGATCCTCCTCACCGGTGGAGGCAGCCGGCGGCTCGGCACCGACAAGGCGTCGCTGGTCCTCGACGGCGAAACCCTGGCGCAGCGTGCCGGCGGCCGCCTGGCCGCGGTCTGCGCCCCCGTGGTGGAGATCGGCGACGGCCGGAGTGGGCTCCCGAGCCTGCGGGAGACGCCGCCGGGGGCCGGTCCACTCACCGCGCTGGCCGCTGCGGGTGGGTGGTTGCGTGAGCGCGGCCACGTCGGCCCCGCGCTGCTCCTGGCCGTCGACCTGCCGGCGGTCGACGGTGCGCTGCTCGCCTGGCTGCGGGACCGACCCGGCGCACCGACGGCGGTCCCGCGCGTCGACGGACGGCTGCAGCTGGTGTGCGCCGCGCTACGGCCCCGATGCCCTGCTCGCCGCCGACAGCCTCGTCGTCGGCGGGATCCGGTCTCTCCACGAGCTCCTCGACGTCGTCGACCACGACGTGATCGATCAGGCCGAGTGGGGGGCGGTCGCCGGGCCCGACGCCTTCCTCGACATCGACACCCCGGCCGACGCCGAGCGGTTCGGTCTCGACCTTCCGGGGTTAGCGTGAAGTGGTGAGCTCGGGACCCGTTCGGCGCGCCGTCACCACCGTGCGCGTCTGCGCCCTCGACGGCGACGACGTCCGCGAGGTCCCCGACAAGCTCGTCACCGAGGAGCCGATGGAGATCCGCCTCCACGGTCCCGGCCAGGCGCCCGAGGCGCTGGCGGTGACCATGCGCACCCCGGGCAACGACTTCGAGCTCGCCGTGGGCTTCTGTCTCACCGAGGGTCTCGTGCGCTCCGCCGACGACCTCGACTCGGTCGCCTACTGCCTCGCGGGGGAGGGGGAGCAGGAGTACAACGTCGTCACCGTGAAGGTGCGCCAGCCGGTCGACCGGCGCGGCCACGAGCGCGTCGTCGTCGCCAACGCGAGCTGTGGTCTCTGCGGGAAGACCAGCCTCGACGAGATCGAGCAGCAGTGTCCGCCGGTGGCCGTCGGCCCGTCGGTGCCCCGTTCGATCGTTGCCGCGCTGCCCGAACAACTCCGCGCCGCGCAGACGGTGTTCGACGCCACCGGTGGTCTGCACGCGACCGCCCGGTTCACCGCCGACGGACGGTTGCTCGCGATACGCGAAGACGTCGGTCGCCACAACGCGCTCGACAAGTTGATCGGCCATGCGCTCCTCGAGCGGGAGTTCCCGCTCTCCGACGACGTGCTCATGGTGTCGGGCCGGGTCAGCTTCGAGATCGTGCAGAAGGCGGCGATGGCGGGCATCCCGGTGATCTCCGCGGTGTCGGCGCCGTCGAGCCTGGCGGTCGACGCGGCGCGTCGGCTCGGCCAGACGTTGATCGGCTTCGTGCGCGGCGACCGCGCCAACGTCTACACCCGTCCCGACCGCCTCGACCTCGAGTCCTGACGAGAGCGCGCAGCACCAGTGGCCTGGAAGACCTCGGCGAAGATCAAGTCACCGAAGCGCACCAAGCGCGACCTGTGGGTCGGGTTCAAGCCGTACGGCATCGGCGAGACCAAGCCCAACCACTACAAGGAGATGCTCAAGACCGTCTGGGACAACCGCGACAACTTGCCGTACGCGTGGCGGATCTTGAACCGCGGCGTGTGCGACGGCTGCGCGCTCGGCGTCGCCGGGTTCCACGACTGGACCCTCTCGGGTGTGCACCTCTGCACGACGAGGCTGAACCTCCTGCGGGTCAACACCATGGGCGCGCTCGACCCCGACCGCCTGGGCGACGTCGCACCGCTGCGGCGGATGCGGGGCAAGGAGCTGCGCGACCTGGGGCGACTGGCCCACCCGATGGTACGGCGGCGCGGCGAACCCGGCTTCACCCGGGTCTCGTGGGACCAGGCGCTCGACGTCGTGGCCGACCGCCTCCGGGCGACGACGCCGGACCGCTTCGCGGTGTACCTGACCCGCGCGGCATCACCAACGAGACGTACTACGTGGCGCAGAAGTTCACCCGCTTCCTCGGCAGCAACAACATCGACAACGCGGCCCGCGTGTGTCACGCCCCGTCGACGGCGACGTTGAAGAAGGCGATCGGAGTCGCCGCCACCACGTGTTCGTACACCGACGTGATCAACAGCGACCTCGTCGTGCTGTTCGGTGCCAACGTCGCCAACGCCCAACCGGTGTTCATGAAGTACCTCTACCTGGCCCGCAAGCGTGGCGCCAAGGTCGCGGTGGTGAACCCGCTGCGCGAACCAGGACTCGACCGCTACTGGGTGCCGAGCAACATCGAGAGCGCGATGTTCGGCACGCACATGACCGACGAGTTCTTCGCGGTGCACACGGGCGGCGACCTCGCGTTCGTCAACGGCGTCCTCAAGGTGATGCTGGCCGAGGGCACCGTCGACCGCGCGTTCGTGCGGGAGCACACCGAGGGGTTCGACGAGCTGGTCGAGGAGCTCGAACGCGAGTCGTTCGCCGACCTCGAGCGCCAGTCGGGCACGACCCGCGCCGACATGGAGCGCTTCGCCCGCATGTACGGCGACGCCCCGTCGGCGGTGATCGTGTGGTCGATGGGGATCACCCAGCACGAGCATGGCGCCGACAACGTCGCCGCCATCGTCAACCTCGGGCTGGCCCGGGGCAACGTCGGACGGCCGGGCGCGGGGCTCATGCCCATTCGTGGCCACTCGGGGGTGCAGGGCGGGTCCGAGATGGGCGCGTACGCGACCGCGTTCCCCGGCGGCGTCGAGATCGGGCCCGCGACCGCGGCGACGCTGGCCGAGGAGTACGGGTTCCCGGTCGGCGACCGCCCTGGCATCACCGCCGAGGAGATGGTCGAGGCCGGTGGGCGCGGTGAGCTCGACGTCATCTACTCGTCGGGCGGCAACTTCCTCGACGTGCTGCCCGATCCCGCCGCGGTCGAGGAGGCGATCTCCCGGGTGCCGCTGCGGGTGCACCAGGACATCGTCGTGTCGAGCCAGATGCTCGTCGACCCCGGGGAGGTCGTGGTCCTGCTCCCCGCGGCCACCCGTTACGAGCAGCGCGACGGCGGCACCGAGACCACCACCGAGCGGCGCATCGCGTTCAGTCCCGAGATCCCGGGACCGCGCCGCCGGTGAGGTCCGCAGCGAGTGGGAGATCTTCGTGGAGCTCGCGCAGCGGGTCCATCCCGAGCGCGCCCACCAGTTGGCCTTCGCTTCGGGCCAGGAGATCCGCGACGAGATCGCACGCGTCGTCCCCGTGTACGCGGGAGTCGAGCTCCTCTCGACCACCGGTGACGCGGTCCAGTGGGGCGGCACGCGACTCTGCGAAGGCGGGGAGTTCCCCACGCCCGACGGCCGGGCACGGTTCCTCGCCGTCGCGCCGTCGGACCCGGAGGTGCCCGAAGGGAGCTTCGTGCTCAGCACCCGCCGGGGCAAGCAGTTCAACACCATGGTGCACCAGGACCGTGATCCGCTCACGGGGGCGATGCGTGACGCGCTGTTCATGGCGCCGTCCGACATCCGTGACCTCGGGCTCGCCGACGGTGACCGCGTGATCGTGCGTTCTTCCGACGGCGAGATGTTCGCGCGTCTCCACTCGAGCGAGGTACGACCCGGCAACGTCCAGGTGTTCTTCCCCGAGGGGAACGTGCTGATGCGCGCCGGCCGGCGCGACCGGGCGTCGGGGGTTCCCGACTACAACGCGGTCGTCACCGTGGAGCCGGCGAGCCGGTGACGCCCGACGCGATCACCCCGCACGAGCTGCTCACCCTCTTCGACGTCGCCAGCGCCGCGCAGCGGGGGGCGCTCGCGACGATGAGCACCGCCGAACGCCGGGCGCGTACGGAACGGGCGGGCCAGTACCAGCTCGACCTCGTCGCCGAGGCCGCGATCCTGCCGGTGTTGGCGTCCGCCGGCGTGCGCGTGCTCAGCGAGGAATCGGGGTGGAGCGGGCCGGCCGACGCCCCGTTCACCGTGGTCGTCGACCCGGTCGACGGATCCACGAACTGCGCCGCGCCAGCTGCCGTACTGGGCCATCTCACTGTGCGCGCTCGACGCCGACGGCCCGCTGTGCGCGCTCGTGCAGAACGGCGCCACCGGCGCGCGCTACGCCGCGATCCGCGGGAAGGGCGCGACCCTCGACGGCGCGCCACTCACGCCGTCGAGCGCGGTGGACCTCGGGCGGGCGGTGATCGGGCTGTCCGGGTGGACCGGAACCCCGCTCGGTTGGCGCCAATTCCGTGCCCTCGGATCGGCGGCGCTGGCGCTGTGCGACGTCGCCGCGGGCCATCTCGACGGCTACGCCGACGGCTTCGCCGACCAGCACGCGCCGTGGGACTACCTGGGAGGAATGCTGGTGTGCGAGGAAGCAGGAGCCTCGATCGTGGACCTACGACACCGCGACCTCGCGGTCGACGATGCCGACGGCGCGCCGTCAGCTCGTCGCCGCGGGGACGGCCGAGCTGCTCGAGGCCCTGACCGTCGGCCTCGCATCGTGACGCGCCCCGACCACGATCTGGATCTCGACGCGCTGCTCGACGCCGCGTGCCGGGCCGCCGATGCCGGCGCGCGCGTCGTGCTCGACGCCTTCGGAGCCGCGCGCAATGTGCGCGAGAAGGGTCCGGGTGACTGGGTGAGCGATGCCGACACCGCCAGCGAGAAGGCGGTGCAGGCGGTGTTGCACGATGCCGCGCCGGACCTCGCGTTCTTCGGAGAGGAAGGCGGCGGCGAGCGGGCCGACGTCGGGTGGTTCGTCGACCCGCTCGACGGCACGGCGAACTTCGTGCACGGTTTCCCGGTGGTCGGGGTCTCGGTGGGGCTTGTCGCCGACGGCGTTCCGGTGGTCGGGGTCGTGCAGGCGCCGATGCTGGGCGATGTGTATGCGGCGCGCCTCGGTCGGGGGCGCGTTCCTGAACGGCGACCCCATCCGGGTGAGCGACCGCGCCCCCGCGAGTGCCATCTGCGCGACCGGGTTCCCGTTCCGCGCCAAGCGCGAGCGCCTGCCCGAGTACCTCCCGGCGCTCGAGCGCGCGCTGCTCACCTTCGAAGACCTGCGTCGCGCCGGCGCCGCCAGCCTGGATCTCGTGCTCACCGCCGCGGGCGTGTTCGACGGCTACTTCGAACAGAACCTCGGCACCTGGGACGTCGCCGCCGGTGCACTGCTGGTACGAGAAGCCGGGGGAGTGGTCACCGACTGGCAGGGCGACGACCGCGCCTGGCTGCACTCGGGTGACGTCGTCGCCGCGCCGCCGGCGATGCACGCCCGGATCCTCGACGTCATCGCCGGCCGGGACTGACGCCCTCTCACACCTGGCGACTCACAGTTGCCGGAACCGCGCCGCGACGTCGCCGAGCGCGGTGTACACCGCGTCGGTGAAGTCGACCAGCCGCTGCTCGGCGGCGATCGGGTTCGGCAGGCCGTTGCACACGACGACCGCCACCAGGCCACAGTCGGGATCGACGAAGCCGCGCGACGACGCCATCCCGCCATGCCCGAAGGCGCGGCGACCGGCACCCCCGGTGAGATCGACGGTGACGCCGAGCCCCCAGTTCGCCGCGAACCCGAACACCGCGTCGCGAAGATCGTGTCGGTGCACCGCGCCCATCGTCTCGACCGTGCGCGGTTCGAGCAGCTGCGGGCCGAACCCGATCAATGCCTCGTAGAACGCGCCGAGGTCACGCGCCGGGCCGCGCATCGACGCGCCGGGCTCCGCCTTGGCGACGTGCCACGGGAGGTTGTGCAGCTCGTCGATGCGGTACGGCACCATGCGCAGGCCGCCGTCGTCCTCGACCACCGGGAAGCGGTGTCCCTTCCACGCGACCGGCACGAGGCGGTCGCCGAGCTCGGCCTGCCGTTCCACCGAGACGCCGAGCGACGACGACGTCGCGCCGAGCGGGGCGAGGATCTCGTCGTGCAGGTAGGTCTCGATCGGCCGGCCGTCGACCGCTTCGACCACGGCACCGAGCACCTTCCAGCCGGTCACCGGGTGGTAGCCCGCCTTCGTACCCGGCTCCCAGGCCGCGGGGGTGGCGGCGATCCGGGCCAGCATCTCCTCCGACGACAGGTCGGTGTCGAATTCGGTGCTGCCGTACATGGGGAAGCCGCCGGTGTGGATCAACACGTGGCGGACGGTGCAGAGCTCCTTGCCGTTGCCCCAGCCGTCGACGTAGTCGGCGATCGGGTCGTCGAGCTCCACCAGGCCCCGCTCCCAGAGGCGGAGCACCGCCACGGTGGTCAGCGGCTTGCCCGAGGAGTACCACAACATGACGTCGTCGGTGCGCAGCGCCCGACCGGGTCGAGACTCGCCCACGGCGGCATCGAGCAGCACCTCGCCCTCGAGTGAGATGTACACCTGGGCGCAGTCGTGGAGGTCCTCCGCCTGGTGGCGTTCGAGGACTTCGAGCGCTGCCGAACAGTCGATGTGACCCGGGTCAAGTTCTGCGATCACAGTGCCGAAGCCTAAGGGGGCAGACGCAACGGGTGAGACAGATCCGGCCCACGAGCACGGAGCCCGAGATGAGCCAGGTCGCAACTCCTACCGAGCCGGGATGGCGGCCCGATCCGTCGGGTCGCTACGAATGGCGCTACTGGGACGGCGGCTGGACCAACCGCGTCGCCAACACCGCGCCGACGACCGCCCCGGCCACCGCACCGGACGTGGCCCCGGCCCCGGCTGAGCCCGCAGCTGCGCCCGCTCCGGAACCGACGCCCGTCGCCCCGCCCGCACCGGCGTGGAACCCCGCCGAGCCGGCCGCGGCTGCGGTACCCGCGACCGCGAGCGAAGCGCCCGCGGAGGCCGTCCGCGTCCTTCCCGTGACACCGTCGCCCGCGCTCCCTTCGGGGAGGAGATCGCGACCGCGCCGGCACCGACCGCGCCACCCCGCCAACGGCGCAGCCCGTGGGCGGTCATCGTCGGCTTCTTCCGCTCGTTCGCCGACCAGCCCGAGTCGTACCACTCGTCCCTCGCTCGCGACCCGCTGCCGGCCGACCCTCGGGGCGAGCGGATCGTCAACGCACCGGGGAACTACGGCCGTGCCGCGATCACCGCGCTCGCCGCGCTCGGCATCGTCGCCGGTGCCTACCTGCCCTGGCTCAGCGGCCGGATCGGCATCGCCAACTTCAGCACGTCCGGGTTCGACGACGGGCTCGGCCTCGGCTACAGCATCGGCGCGGCCGCACTCGCGGTGAGCGCGCTCCTGTCGGTCCGGATGCGGGTCTTCCGTTGGTTGACCATCGTCCTCTCGTTCGTCATCGCCGGGTTCGTGGTGCGCGATCTGTTGCACACCTACGACGAGATGCAGAGGATGAACGAGCTCCGGGGTGTCGCCGCCGACGTGGGCTGGGGGCTCTGGATGATGATCCTCTCGGCCGCCATCGCCATGATCGCGTCGGTCCGCCTGGGCGAGGACCAGAAAATCGATTGACGCGCGCTATCTTGGGGTGCTTGCCTGGTGCGGCAAGCCACCAGTCTCGACCGAGGACGTTCCGATGACCAGCACGACGACCCAGCGTTACGGCACGGCAGCCGTCGCGGTCGCGCGCGCCCGGTACGCCCACGTCGTGGCCACCGAGCTCATGGACAACGTCATGGGCGAGGGCTCGTGGTCGATTCCGTGCACCGCACCGGTGACCTTCCACAAGTCCCGGCCCCGCCGGCCCCAGGTGATCTCCTCGTAACACCATCGAGGACTCCACACCAGGCCGCCGGGGCAACCCCGGCGGCCTTTTTCGCGTTTCCGCACCTTTTCGGCACCACCGCAAGACCTCGAGAACAGGGGACAGGCAATGTTCGCACTGGAATCCACCGCAGTCATCGAAGAGGAACCCTGGAGGGTCGACGCGCGCTGCGCCGACACCTCGAGCGCGCTCGTCGACCTGTTCTTCTCGGAGCAGCTCGACGACATCCTGCGGGCCAAGGCGTTCTGCGTCGAGTGCCCGGTCCGGCAGGAGTGCCTCGACGCGGCCGTCGAACGGCGTGAGCCGTGGGGCGTCTGGGGCGGCGAGCTCTTCGCCAACGGCAAGGTGCTGGCGCACAAGCGGCGTCGGGGCCGGCCGCCGAAGGTTCGCCCGCCCGAGCCCGTGCTCGAGGACCTCGCCCCCCGGTACGACCCGTCGTACCAGGTGGCGGAGAGCGCGTAAGCCGAGAGCACTCACCAGGTCACCGCACAGGCGGGCCGGGGCGACGCGCCGGGGTACACCTCCCCCCGGTACCCCGACGAGCCCCGGTCCGCCGCGGTCAACCGGTCCGCTACCCTCGCTCGCCGCGGGCGTTTAGCTCAGTTGGGAGAGCGCCGCCCTTACAAGGCGGAGGTCGGGGGTTCGAGACCCTCAACGCCCACCAAGAACCGGCCGGCGTCAGCGCGGGGACTGGTCGCTCGGTGTGATCGCGGCGCGCGAGCGGAGTCGCAGCACCGCACCACCGGTCAGGGCCGCGGCGATGCCGGTGAACAGGAGTCGACGCGAGCTCGCGCCGGTGAAGGCCAATCCGCTCCCTGCGGGCGCTACTTCCGTCGAAGCCGCTGGGCAGGTGAACACGTCGAAGTCGGCGGGCAGCCATCGCCGGTCGACGAGCGACACCTGCGACCCATTCCACGGGTTCTGCCACGTGCGGCCGTACGCGGCGAAGGCCGCGTCGAGCTGCGGCGCGCACACCGGCACCTCGACGGCGGGTGCCCACGAGCAGAGGTGCAGGTTCATGTCGAGTGCCTCGGCTTCGCTGCGCGCCAGGCGGTTCGCCGCTGCAGTGCGTGACGCGCGGGACTCGAGCCGGGTCTTGCCGTGCGGTCCTCGCGGCTCGGTCCAGTCGGTCGCCAGCATCCAACCGGTGCCGGTGGCGCACGAGCCGGCGTGGCAACCGCTGGAGGTCGCGGCGCCGGCCGGGACGGCCAGGGGGTTGCTCAGGGCGAGGGCGGCGACCGTCGTCGCCCCGGTGGCGAGGAAGTGCCGGCGACTCGGTATCCGGGGCGTCACGCCCCGGGGTCGTCGCGCCCGGCGGCGAACTCGTCACGCACCGACGTGAGCGAGCGCGCCAGCTTCGGCAGCAACGCCGAGCCGAACAACAACACGACGATCGCGGCGACGATCAAGATCTCGGTGATTCCGAACGACATGACGGCTCCAAGCCCTCGAGGTCAAACATCCGTCGGGCGAGGGAGCCACATCGTCACAGGACCGGTCCGCACGACCACCGGGAACGAGCCACGATCAACGGCAGCTCCGAGGTGTACGCGAACACCATCGCACCGACCCGTGGACACCTCGTGCACTCCACGCCGAAGCGCGAGCAGCCGGTGCCCTCGTGGTCGTTGCTCCGATGCCCGCGCCGAGACCGCACGGTCTCGACGCCTCTTCCCCGCCGGAGCGGGACGCTGCCTCCCATGACTCAGATAGCCGTGCTTGCCGGTCTGACGACGATGTGACATCCACGCCCGACGAGCTCGTCCACAGGTTTCGACGCACGGGCGACCTCACTTGAGGACGAGAAACCCGCTCGCGGCGCCGGCAGCTGACACCATGCAGCGGTGGAACAACCCAATCTGTTCTCGGGCTCCGGTGTCGATCTCGACCAGAGCGCTCGCAGCGACCCTCCACCTGCCCGCATCGTGGTAGCCACGGATGGCTCGTGTCTGCGCAACCCCGGGCCCGGCGGCTGGTGCTGGTTCGTCTCCGACGATTGCTGGGGTGCCGGCGCGGAGGCGGCCACGACGAACAACCGCATGGAATTGCTGTCGGTCACCATGGTGCTCGAGGCCGTACCGACCGAGCATCCGGTGCACATCCAGGCCGACAGCACCTACGTGATCCAGGCGCTCACGAAATGGCGGCACGGCTGGAAACGACGGGGTTGGAGGACCGCATCGGGTGAGCCGGTCAAGAACCGGGACCTCGTCGAGCACCTCGATGTGCTGATGGCAGAACGCACACCCACCTTCGAATGGGTGCGGGGCCACAACGGTCACGCCGCGAACGAAGCCGCCGACCAGCGGGCGCGCGCGGCAGCGGAAGCGCTCGCCGCCGGGCTGCCGTGGGAGTGCGGCCCGGGTCTCCCGAGCTGAACGCAGAAGGACGCAGTCGTTGCGTCGGAGCACGCGCCGTGGGAGGCTCCTGCTCTCAGAGCGGGGAGCGCGTCGTATGCATCGCAAACTTCTTGCCGCGTTGGCGCTGACGGCGTTCATGCTCGTCGCCTTCGCGGCGCCGGCGGGCGCCGGGCGGAGCGGCGCCACCCGGGGCGACCGACGCATCAGCGTCACCGGCGGAGTGGTGGTCGCCACCGGCGAGGTGGTCGACGGTGAGGTGGTCTCGATCGACGGGCCGGTGCGGATCAACGGCACGGTCGACGGCGACGTCTTCGTCGGCGACGGCAACCTCACCATTCGCGGCGAGGTCACCGGCGATGTCCTCGTCGTGCACGGCGACGCCCTCATCACCGGTCGTCTCGACGGCGACATCGTCGCGCTCGACGGCCGCATCACCACGCGTGACGGCGCGGAAGTGACGGGCAGCGTGAAGTCGCGGGAAGCGCCTGACGTCGCACCGGGCACCGTGCAGGGTGAAGTGAAGAAGTTGAGCGTCAAGAACCTGTTCGCCGGGATCCTGCTCGTGTTCATGATCTACCTCTGGATCGCGGTGACGCTCTCGGTGGCGCTCCTCGGGTTCCTGTTCGTGCTGCTGTTCCCGCGTGCTGCCGATGCCACGGCCACCGCGGGACGGAGCTTCTGGCCGACGGTCGGGTGGGGCGCGGTCATCGGCATCCTGGGGCCGATCCTCGGCGTGCTGATCCTGGTCACGATCGTCGGGATCCCGTTCGGGCTCGGGATGCTCTCGGCCCTCAACGTGCTGGCGCCGCTCGGCTACGTGGCGAGCTCGCTCATCCTGGGACGGCTCATGGTGAAGGGCACGAGCACCGGAGGCCGGATCGGCGCGTTCTTCGCCGGGTTCGGCATCCTCCGCGCCGCCGCGCTGCTCCCCGGCATCGGCGTCATCGTGTGGGTCCTCGTCTGCATGTACGGACTCGGCGCGCTGGCCCAGGCCGCCTGGCGCGCCGGGCGGGTCGCGCCCGAAGCGCCACCGACCCAGACGCCGCCGGCACCGCCCGACGCCCCGTCCGGCGAGGACGAGCCGACGCTGGTGCGGGACAGCGCCTGAGCTCGTAACGCCGGATCGAGTGCGAGCGGTCGTCCTTGCACCAGGGCCTCTGCGGCGCTAGCGTACAACCAGATGGTTGTAGATATTCTCCACGACGACGAGCGAGCCGACCTGGTGTTCAACGCCCTGGCCGACCCGACCCGGCGCGACATCGTGCGGAAGGCCATGGCCGGCGAGCACTCCGTTTCGGAGCTCGCCCGCACCTATCCGATGAGCTTCGCCGCGGTGCAGAAGCACGTCGCCGTCCTGCAGCGCGCCGGACTGGTGACCAAGGAGCGGCGGGGGAGAGAGCAGCTCGTGCACACCGACATCGACGCCATCCGCGCCGTGGCCCGCCTCCTCGACCGGTTCGAGGAGCTGTGGCGGGCCCGACTCGGTCGCTTCGGCGACCTGCTCGCCGTGGACCCGGTCACCGACTGACCCATCCACCCGACCGATCCACCGACCCGAGGAGCCCCCGATGCCCATCACCGACGTCGAGAAGAACCCCGAGACCCTCACCATGAAGATCACGGCGGAGTACGACGCGCCGGTGGCGCGGTGTTGGCAGCTCTGGGCCGACCCTCGGCAGCTCGAGCGCTGGTGGGGCCCGCCGTCCTACCCGGCGACCTTCATCGACCACGACCTGACCGCGGGCTCGTTCGCGACCTACTACATGACCACGCCCGAGGGCGACAAGCCCCACGGGTGGTGGCGCATCGTGGCCGTCGACGCACCGAACTCCCTCGAGGTGGAGGACGGGTTCGGCGACGACCCGGGCAACGCCGCGGGCATGCCGGTCGGGCAGATGCGCGTGCGTCTCGCCGACCGTGCCGGTGGTGGCACCACCATGACCATCGAGTCGACGTTCCCGTCGCGCGAGGCGATGGAGCAGATGATGACGATGGGCATGGAGGAAGGCATGAAGGAGGCGATGGGTCAGATCGAAGGCGTGCTCGCCGGCTGAGCTGACCGCCGCGTCGAGTCCCGCGCTCCGCGCGGGACTCGACCGCAGCTGATCGGTTGGTGGAGACTGCTCGGCTCATGGCGCTGACATCGGTCGATTCCCCCGCGCCCGAGCCCACGGTGCAGTACGAACCCGACGAGGTGCTGGGGTACAGGCGCTCGGCGTCGGACGTCCTGCGCCTGCTCGTCTACGGAACCCTCGCGGTCGTCCTGTTGCTGGTGACGCGCTACGCGGAGGACGCGGTCCTCGGCTTCGAGCAGGACGTGGTCGCCGCCCTCGGCTTCCTGGAGCCACCGGCCGAACGGATCCTCGAGGGCGTGGCCGAGCTGGTCGCGGCGGTGGCCGGGATCACGGTGCTCGTGTTCCCGTTCGTGCTGCGGCGCTACCGGCTGTTCTGGTACCTCGTCGCCGCCAACATCGTGTCCAGCCTCCTGGTGGCACCGGCGCTGGCCTGGCTCGACCACGACGAACCGCGGCAGGTCGCCAACGAGCTCGCGCAACGGTCCGGGGTGCAGCTCGGCGACGGGCTCTCGGCATCGAGCATCGCCGCGTTGGCGGCGTCGTTCGTGATCCTGGCGCCGTTCGTCGGGTCGCGGTGGCGACGGGCGGGCGCGATGCTGCTCGCAGCCCTCGTCGTCCTGCGGATCGTGCTCTCGGTCGAGCTCCCGGCCGAGATCTTCCTCGCGCTCGCCATCGGGGCGGCGTCCGGCGCAGCCACGCTGCTCGTGTTCGGCCGGCCCGACCAGCACCCGTCGCGCCGTGCAGTCGCGGCCAGCCTCGGCGCGGCCGGCCTGGTGGCGGCCGATCTCGGCCCGAGTCCCGTGAGCCGCCGCGGTTCGCGCAACTTCCTGGTCACGCTCACCGACGGCGGGCAGGTCCTGGCCAAGGTGCGCAGCCCCGCGGAACGGTCGGCCGACCTCCTCTTCCGCTTCTACCGGTACCTCCGCCTCAAGAACGTCGGCGACGAGCGCCCGTTCATCTCGCTGCGCCGCGCCGTCGAGCACGAGGCGCTCGTGTCCTTGCAGGCGCGCGACACCGGCGTCCGGACGCCGCGGCTGCGCGCCATCGCCGAGGTGGGGACCGACTCGATGCTGCTCGCGTTCGACCACGTCGACGGGCGCACGCTCGACACGGTCGACGGTGACGAGATCGACGACACGCTGCTGCGGTCGTTGTGGGAACAGATCGGCGTGCTGCGCGCACACCGGATCGCGCACCGCGACCTGCGCCGTTCGAACGTCGTGATCGACGCGTCCGGCGTGCCCTGGATCGTCGACTTCGGGTTCAGCGAGGTCGCGGTCGTCGACTCTTTGCTCGACGCCGACGTGGCCCAGCTCCTCGCCGCCCTCACGTTGCAGGTCGGGCCGGAGCGGGCGGTCGACGCCGCCATCTCGGTGGTGGGGATTGACGCGGTGCGGTCATCGCTCCGGTTGCTGCAGCTCAACGCGCTGAGCGGCGCGACCCGCAGCGCGTTGCGTCAGCGCAAGGGGTTGCTGAAGGAGCTGCAGGCGACGGTCGCACAGCGGTGTGCGGTCGACCAGCCCGAGTTCACGCCGCTCGCACGCCTGGACCGGCGGGCGATCCTCACGATCGTGATGCTCGTGCTCGTCGTCTACTTCCTGTTGCCGCAATTCAGCAACCTGCCGGGCATCGTCGACCAGGTGAAGGAGGCGAACTGGATCTGGTTCGTCCCCGTGGTGCTGGCGTCGGTGGTGACGTACCTCGGCGCCACCTGCGGCATGATGGGATCGGTGCCGGAGCGACTCCGGTTCGCGCCGACGTTCGTCGCCCAGGTGGCATCGTCGTTCGCGGGCACGCTGGCGCCGGCGTCGGTCGGCGGCATGGCGCTGAACGCGCGGTACCTGCAGAAGTCGGGCGTCGATCCCGCGGTCGCCGTGCCCGCGGTCGGGCTCAACGCGGTGGCCGGCATCGCGATGCACATCCTGTTGCTCACGCTGTTCATCGTGTGGGCGGGAACGTCCGCCTTCGGGTCGATGCACCTGCCCGATCCCACCGTCCTCCTGTACGGCGCGGCCGCGGTCCTGGTCCTGGCGATCATCGCGTTCGCCATCCCTGCCATCCGCCGTGTTCTGCGCGAACGCCTGGTGCCGATCATCAAGCGCTCGGCCAGCGGACTCTTCGCCGTGGTGCGGCGCCCCACCAACATCGCCCTGTTGCTCGGCGGTTCGATCGTGGTGACCACCGGCTACATCATCGCGATGTACTTCGCGGTGCAGGCGTTCGACGGCACCCTGTCGTTCGCGCAGATCGGCGCCGTGTACCTCACCGGTTCCGCGATCGCGAGCGCAGCGCCGACGCCCGGGGGCATCGGCGCGCTCGAGGCCGCGGTCATCGCCGGATTGGTCGCGGCGGGAATGCCCAACGAGATCGCAGTTCCCGCAGTGTTCCTGTTCCGCCTCGGCACCTTCTGGCTACCGATCCTGCCCGGCTGGGGCGCGTTCACCTACATGCAGCGCGAGGACTACCTCTAGCTCAGACCCGGCGACCGTGGGCGCCCTCGTCGTCACGCCGCAAGATCTGCGCGACGACGCGCATCTGGATCACCGCCGTCACGATGATCCCGAAGAATCCGATGAACTGCAGCGTCGCTTCGAGATCCTCGTCGCTCTTGCCGACGATGGCCGCGGCGATCAGGAGCAGCGCGGCGCTGAGCAGCCCGATGACGCCCACCGCCGCGAACGTGACCCGGTCGATCCACGCGTCGACGATGGCTCGGTCATTGCCCGGCGTATCGCTCCATCCGCGTGGTCAACCGACCGCTGCGCAACTGGGTGGCGACCGCTTCGAGGTGTCCGGGCAACGTGCGCAGGGACGGGAGCGCCCGTACGACCTCCTTCTCCAACTGCTCCTGGAGCATGTCGGACTGCTGGCCGGCGAGCTCGGGGAGCAGCGCGGTGGCCTCCTGGGCGATGTTGAACGACGGGTTGATGGTGCGCAACGTGCCCTCGAGTGTGAGCAGCGCGCGCGACAGCACCGTCATCGCGTTCGGCACCTCGAGCCCGTGCCGGTTCATGATGTCGAGCATCATGGTCATCGCCCTCGGGTCGAAGCTCCCGGACCCGAGACCCTCGCTGAGCACCAGGCCGATGTCGGCCTCGAGGGCGCGGCTGTCACCGCCCTCGTCGCCGCCGGCCAGGTGCATGCTGGCGCGCGCGAGCACGACCGGATCGTTGAGCTGGAAGCCGATCGCCATCTCCTGGAGCGACTCGAGGATGATCGGGCTGAGCCGCCCGACCGCGCCGAAGTCGAGGAACCAGAGGGTGCCGTGCACGTCGACGAAGATGTTCCCCGGGTGGGGGTCGGCGTGGTACAGGCCGTCGCGCAGCACCTGGTCGAGGAACGACTGGAGCAGGCGGGTGGCGAGGACCGCGGCCGGGTCGGGTGCGGCCGCGACCGCATCGTGGTCGGCGACGGTGACACCGATGATCTCGCTCATCACGAGCACCCGTCGCGTGGACAGCGACTGGTACACGAGCGGTGCGGCGATCCCGTCCTTCCCCTCGAGGTGTTCGAGGAACGCGACCCCGCTGGAAGCCTCCGCGCCGTAGTCGAGCTCGCGCTCGAGCGAGTTGATCAGCTCGTCGGCCAGCCGCTTCACGCCGAGTTGGCGGGCGGCCTCGACGCGACGGTCGATCACCCCGGAGGCCATGCGGAGCACGGCCGCGTCGCGGTGGACGATGTCCTCGATCCCCGGACGTTGGACCTTCACCACCACCCGTTCGCCGGTCTTGAGCACCGCCCGGTGGGTCTGGCCGATCGATGCCGCGGCGAGCGGCTCGAAGTCGAAGGACGCGAACTCCTCCTCGACGCTCGCGCCGAGCTCGCGCTCGAGCACCTCGCGGACCTGGTCCGCCGGGACCGGTCGGGCCGACGACTGCAACGTGGCGAGCTCGGTGGTCAGCACGTCGGGGAGCAGATCGTTGCGGGTCGACGCGATCTGGCCGAACTTCACGAACATGCCGCCGCAGTCCTCGAGCGTGAGCCGGAGGCGGCGGGCGAACTCCGGCGTCGCCAGCTTCGACGCCGACGTGTAGTGCGTGAGCCCGCGCTTGCGCGCGTACCGGAGGATCTCACGGGAGCGGCCGAGCGGCGCCAGCTTCCGCTTCACCGTCGCGATGGGGTGCAGGAGCCAGCGGAACCGGTGGTGCTTGCCCGTGCGCGGCTTCAGGATGACGTCGAGGATCAGGCCGACGAACATCGAGACGAACACGCCGAAGAAGAACGCCAGCAGCAGCACGTCGTTGAGCTGGTTCGTGTTCTTGATGTCCTGGTCCATGACCAGGGCGGCGATGGTGACTCCGAAGATCCACCCGAAGAAGCCGGCGACGAACGACCGTCCCCAGCCGCGGTGCACACCCAGCAGCCGGCTGCTGACCCACCCGACGACGATGATGAACGGGATGCCGTACAGCACGAGCGCGCCCGTGTCGAGGTTGATCTCGATTGCGACTGTCATGCACCCTCCCTGCCCGAGACGATCCCGGACACACTAAGTCGGAACCCGGAATCAACGTCGGGCCGCGACGATCCGTCGCAGTGCCTCCATCAGGCGGTCGACGTCGGCATCGGTGACGTGCACGTGCGGGGCGATCCGCAGCACGTCGCCGCGCACTGCGGCGAAGCAGCCGGCTGCCGCCAGGTCCTGCAGCACCCCGGCGCGCATGGACTCGGAGAGCTGCACTCCGAGCAGGTGTGGACCTCGCTGCTCGGCGGGGGGCAGCTTCAGGTCGAGGGTCGTCGCTTGTTCGGCGATCGTCCCGGTCACGTCGGCGAGCGTCGCCGCGATGCGCGACACCTGCCACGCCCCGAGCTGCTCGAGCGCCGCGATCGCCATCGGAACCAGTTCGAAGTTCGTGCGTTGACCGACGTCGAAGCGGCGCGCCCCCGGCTGGTACTCGTCGCGGTAGTCGACCAGCCGGGCGAAGTCCTCGGATCCCTCGCGGGCGATCCAGTTCTGCTCGATCGGTTCGCCGTTGCGGTGCTCCTCGGCGACGTAGAGATAGGAGACGCCGAACGGGCCGAGCAGCCACTTGTAGCCCACGGTGACGACGAAGTCGGGCCGCACCGCCCCCACGTCGAACGGCATCGCGCCGATCGATTGGCTCCCGTCGATCATCAGGCGGGCGCCGACCGCGTGCGCCCGCTCGCTCACCGCCGCCAGGTCCACGAGGGCACCGTCCGTCCAGTGGACGTTCGGCACGCTGATGATGGCGACGCGCTCGTCGAGGTCGGCCAGGATCGCATCGGTCCACGTCGCTCCCACCTCGCGGTGCACGGTGACGATCTCGGCGCCGACGCGTGCCGATGCCGCCCGCCACGTGTAGATGCCCGACGGATACTCCTCGGCCAGCACGAGCACCCGGTCGCGGTCTCGCAGCGGCAGGATGTGGGCGGCGACGGCGAACCCGTAGCTGGTTGCCGGGACCAGCGCCACGCCGTCCGCGTCCGCGCCGATCAGCGTGGCGAACGACGACCGCAGTCGCTCGACGTCCGAGAACCAGGCGTCGGCGGTGATGGTCCACGGGTGGCTGCGCCGATCCAGTGCCGCCTCTCCCGCTCGCCGCACTGCGTGCAGCTGGGGCGACATGGTGGCGGTGTTGAAGTAGGCGATCTCCGGCGGGACCGCGAACGCGTCGCGCTGCGAACCCAGCACGGAATCGCCATCCTCCTCGACCGCCATGGCCGCTCTCCTCTCCGGTGGTCAGGGTAAACGGGATACGTTCACGGGATGGAGAACAGCCTGGGTCAGTACTGCATCAACGTCAGCGATCTCGACCGCTCCGTCGCGTTCTGGTCGGAGGTGGTGGGCATCCCGGTGCAGAGCCGCACCGAGATCCCGACCGCCAAGGAGGTCGTGCTGCAAGCCGAGGTGGGCGGATCGCGCATCCAGCTCGCGCAGCAGCTCGACCAGGACGGCCCCATCGACATGGGCACCGCCATGTGGAAGCTCTACGTCGACACCGACGACTGCCAGGCGGTGTACGACAAGGCGATCGCCGCCGGGTGCGAATCGGTGTCACCGCCCCAGCAGCTCGACCGCTGGCCGGTCACCGTGGCCTTCATCAAGGACCCCGACGGCTACCTCATCGAGTTCGTCCAGAACCACGAGGGCCGGCGCCCGTCCCTCCGCTGACGGGGCGGCGATCAGTCCTTGTCGGCGGGCTTCGAGGCCATCAGGTTGGCCTCGAGCAGGTAGTCGGGCGAGCTCATCGCGATCTGGGAGTCGGCCCGGGCGCGGATCTTCGCCTGCTGCGCGTCGCTCGGCTCGGTGATCCAGAACACGTCGTCACGGATGCCCTCGAAGCACAGGTCGGCGACCTCCGACAACGGCGCGAACACGATCGGCATCCCGGCGGCGTCCATGCGCTTCTGGTACTCGCCCAGCGCGTCGCGACCTTCCTCGGGCGGCGCGCCGGGACGGTCGTAGCGCTCGGGGCGGTTCGCGCCGGGACGCCAGATGCCCGTGTTCAACATCCCGGGGGAGCGGGTCGACGGGAACAGGAGCGACGCACCGATCGGCGCGCCCACCTCCTGCAGCTGACCCCACAGGCATTCGGTGATCGTGGTGACCGCGGCCTTGGTGGTGGCGTACACCGCGCTGTTGATGAGCGGCGTGAAACCTCCGTTGCCCGACGTGGTGTTGACGACGTGGCCCTCTTCGCCGCTGCGCCAGCATCGTCGGCACGAACGCGTTGATGCCGTTCACCACGCCCATCACGTTGACGTCGAGCGACCACCGCCAGTCGTTGACGTGGTGCTCCCAGATCTGGCCTTCGGACCCCGATCCGATCCCGGCGTTGTTGCACACGACGTGCACCGCGCCGAACGCCTCGAGCGTGGCGTCGCGTAGGGCCTCGACCGACTCGAGCGAGGTGACGTCGGTGACGACGCCCACGACGTCGCGACCCTGGTCGCGGAGCTCGGCGGTGGTCTGCTCGACCAGCGCGGGCACCACGTCGGCGAGCACCGCCTTCATCCCCTCGTCGGTGAAGCGCTCGACCAGCGCGCGCCCGATGCCCTGGCCGCCCCCGGTGACGACGGCGACCTTCCCCCCGAACTCCTTCATCTGCTCACCCCATGTACGCAGTCAGTGGTTGGCCACACGTCTCCGGGACCACCTTCCCGTCGACCTCCCGGCGGATGATCATCGGACACGTGGGCACGGCTGCGGCCTCGTTGTCGGGTTCGACCTTCCCGTGCGTTGGGCAGTGATACTCGATCTTCACGGCTACCGGTCTACCCGCTGCCGGCGGCGTCACGAACCGGCGGTATCGTCCGCCGCATGACTTCGGTGCAATTGCGGCGTTACGAGATCAAGCCCGGCGCGATGCCGGAGTTCCTGGAGGCCATGCGTCCGCTGTTCGCGGTGCGGGAGCAGTACGGATTCGGCGTGGCCTTCGCACTGGTCGACGAGGAGCAGAACGAGTTCGTGTGGGCGGCCACGCACGAGGGCGACTTCGCCGCCGCCGAGGCCGAGTACTACGCGTCGCCCGAGCGCGCCGCGTTGCCCGTGCATCCCGGCACCTTCATCGACGAGATGCACATCTGCATGGTGCGCGTCGAGCGCCTCTGACCGTCTCGCCTACTGCTCGGCGAGGAACGTGGTGAGCGCGCGGTGCAACTCCGGGCGGGCGTTGGCGGTGAAGTGGTCGCCGGGTACCCGGACGAGTGTGGCGCCGACCTGCTCCGCGAGCCCGCTCGGATCACCGGCGTTCTCGTCGTCGTCGCCGACGATCAACAGCACCGGCACCTTCACGTCCTCCAGCCGGCTGGGCCCGATCGAACCCGGCGCCTTCACGTAGGCGAGGAGCGGCTCGCGATCCATGCCGGCCATCACCCGGAACTGGCGCAGCGACGTGTCGTCGACGTCGTCGGGGGAATCCGCCTCGAGCACCGCGAGCAGTTGGTCGCGACGCTCGGGACCGTCCTTGCCGCCGCTCCCCTCACCGCCGATGCCGAGCAGCACGAGCGCTTTCACGCGCGGCTCGTCCGTGACAAGGCGCAGCGACAGGTGCGCGCCCATCGAGTACCCGACGAGGAGCACGTCGTCGAGACCGAGATGGTCGAACAGCGCGATGACGTCACGCTTCATCGCGTCGTCGGCATACGCGGCGGAGTCGGTCGGCTTCGCCGAGAGGCCGTGCCCGCGTGCGTCGAGCGCGACGACGCGATAGCCCTCGTCGAGCAGGAGATCGAGGATGCCCGACCGCACGTAGTTCACGTTGGTGTCGGCCGCGAACCCGTGGAGGAGCACGACGGTCCGGCCGTCGCCCTGGTCGTCGTAGTAGAGGCTCTGTCCGTCGAAGCTCTCGAAGTTCGCCATGGCGGGGAACGGTACCCTTCCCGCGCATATGGCAGCACTTGACGACCAGCACCTGAAGGGCCGTATCGCCATCATCACCGGCGCCGGCCGGGGAATCGGCCGGGAGCACGCCCTGCTGTTCGCGAAGGAGGGCGCCAAGGTCGTGGTGAACGACCTCGGTGGTGGTACCGACGGCAGCGGCGCCGACGCCGGGCCCGCCCAGCAGGTGGTCGACGAGATCCGCGGTCTCGGCGGCGAGGCCGTCGCCAACACCGACAACGTGGCCGACTGGGCGGGTGCCGAGCGACTGGTCCAGACCGCGCTCGACGAGTTCGGCGACCTCGACGTGCTCGTCAACAACGCGGGCATCCTGCGCGACCGCATGCTCACCAACATGTCGGAGTCGGAGTTCGACGACGTGGTGCGGGTGCACCTCAAGGGTCACTTCGCCCCGTTGCACCACGCGGCCGCGTACTGGCGCGATCGCTCGAAGGCCGGTGCCGACGTCAACGCGTCGGTGATCAACACCTCGTCGACCTCGGGCCTGTTCGGCAATGTCGGTCAGACCAACTACGGCGCGGCGAAGACCGGCATCGCCACGCTCACGATCATCGCCCAGATGGAGCTCGACCGCTACGGCGTGCGCTGCAACGCGATCGCGCCCTCGGCGATGACCCGCCTCATCATGACGGTGCCGGGCGCGGAGGAACGCGCCGCGGTGACCACCGACGAGTGGGACTCGCGCGACCCGGCGAACATCTCGCCGTTCGTCGCGTACCTGGCGACCGCGGACTGCCCGATCAAGGGGCGGGTGTTCTGGGTGCAGGGTGGCGACGTCCGCCTCTTCCAGCCGTTCGCGATCGTCGACTCGATCCATGCCGACCACCGGTGGACGCTCGACGAGCTGAAGGAGCAGGCGGCGCGCTTCGCCGACTTCGAGTTCTCGCTCAACAAGCCCTGGTAGCTACGCCGTCTCCGGTCGCGTCGAGATGGGAGTGGCGCCGGCCAGCGCGCCGCCGTCGACGACCAGGGTGTGCCCGGTGATCCACGCCGAGCCCGGTCCGGCCAGGAAGCGCGCCGCGCCGGCGATGTCCTCCGGCTCACCGAGGCGCCGCAGCGGCAGCCCCGCGGCGACGAGGTCGCCCGCGGGCTCCCACAGCGCCCGGGCGAAGTCGGTCTTGACCAGGCCCGGTGCGATGCAGTTGACCCGCACCCCCGGCCCGAGCTCGACCGCGAGGATCTTGGTGAGGTGCACGACCGCGGCCTTCGTCGTGTTGTAGACGCCGATGGCGGCATCGCCGCGCAGTCCGCCAATTGACGAAAGGTTGATCACCGCGCCGCCGTGGTCGCGCATCCACGCCCGCCAGGCGAGCTGGGTCCAGACGAAGGTGCCCCGCACGTTCACCTGGAAGGTCTTGTCCCAGGCCGGGAGCTCGGCGTCGATGGTGGCTCCCATCGAGGGGTTCGTGGCCGCGTTGTTCACCAGGACGTCGAGCGCGCCGAGCTGCTCGACCGTCGCCGCAACACATGCGGCGGCCTGGTCGGGCTCGCCCGCGTTGGCGGCGAAGGTCGCGATCCGGGCCCCGGGCGTGGCCGCGGCGATCGCGTCGGCCGCCTCGTCGAGCCCGGCCTGCTTGCGTGAGGAGAGCATCACCGCCGCGCCACCGTCGGCGAGCGAGGCCGCGATGGCCCGTCCGATGCCCTTCGACGCACCGGTGACGAGCGCGACCTTTCCCTCGAGTTCGTGGCCCACGAGCGGCAGTCTCGCGCGCGACGATGGGAAGATGTCCGGAGTGGCAGTACCGGACCGAGTCGCGACGGCAGAACCCGCCCACGCCCCGCGCCTCGGTTACATCCCCGCGCTCGATGGCTTCCGCGCGCTCGCCGTCATCGCGGTGCTGCTCTACCACGGGGACCAGACCTGGATCCCGGGTGGCTTCCTGGGCGTCGACGTGTTCTTCGTGATCAGCGGCTACCTGATCACGTGCCTGCTCCTGTCGGACTGGCAGCAGACCGGCGGCGTCGGCCTCAAGCGCTTCTGGTACCGGCGGGCGCGCCGGCTCCTGCCCGCCCTCTTCACCATGCTCTTCGTGGTGTCGCTCTACGCCATCCTGTTCCTCCCCGACGTGCTCGACCAGCTGCGGGGCGAGGTCCTCGAGCGCGCTGCTCTACGTCGAGAACTGGTTCCTCATCTTCCGCGACCTGTCGTACTTCCAGAGCGCCGGGCGTCCGCCGCTGCTGCAACACGTGTGGTCGCTGGCGGTCGAGGAGCAGTACTACCTGTTCTGGCCGCTCATCCTGATGCTCGTCCTCACGGTGTGGGGCAAGAGTCGACGAGCGCTGCTGATCGGCGTGCTGGCCGGCGTCGTGGTCTCGACGGTCGAGATGGCGATCCTGTACCACCCCTACACCGACCCGTCGCGCGTGTACTACGGCACCGACACGCGCGTCGCCGCGTTGCTGCTCGGGTCCGCGCTCGCGTTCGTGTGGGCGCCGTGGCGGCTCATCGGCAAGACCGGCCGCAACGCGGGCATCCTGCTCGACGCGGTGGCGGTGCTCGCGGGCATCGTGCTCTTCTGGATGTTCCTCAACGTGGGGGAGTTCGATCCCGACCTCTACCGCGGTGGTTTCCTGGTGGCGGCGATGGTCTCGGCGATCCTCATCGCGGCGACGGTGCATCCCGCGTCGAAGCTCGTGCCGTTGTTGCTCGGGTTCGCGGTGTTCCGCTGGATCGGCGTGCGCTCGTACGGCATCTACCTGTGGCACTGGCCCATCTACATGGTCACCCGGCCGCACTCCGACGTGCCGATCACGGGCATCCCGCTGCTGGTGATCCGCCTGACCCTCACGTTCGTGGCCGCCGCCCTCTCGTACCGGTACGTCGAGGAGCCGATTCGTCACGGCGCGCTCGAGCGCCGATGGGCGCAGTTCCGCACGTCCACCGGCGAGGTCCGCCAGAAGCTCGCGACCCAGGCGGTGCTCTTCACTGCCGGGATCGGTGCCGGGTTGCTGATCATCGTGGTCGGTCTGGGGAACGGCGGTTCGGCCGGTCCGCCCCCGGGCCTGCCCAAGCAGGCGGCGGTCGTCCTGACACCCTCGACGTCGACGACCGTCGCCCCCGCCACCGGGGCGACGGCGACCACCGGCGCGCCGGCGACCGGTTCGCCTCCCGCCGTCACCTTCATCGGCGACTCGGTGATGCTCGGCGCCGCCAACCAGCTGATCGCCACGGTCGACGGGATGTTCGGCACGCCCGCCGTCCCGCAGGTGACCACCGTCGACGCGGCCGAGAGCCGGCAGTTCTCGGTCGGGGTCGACGACATCCAGGCCCGCAAGGCCGCGGGGACCCTCGGCCAGTACGTGGTCGTGCAGCTCGGCACCAACGGCACCGTCGACCCGGGTGAGTTCGACCGGATGATGGGGCTCCTCGCCGACCGGCAGAAGGTCGTGATCATCAACGCCAAGGTCCCGCGGCCCTGGGAGCAGCAGGTCAACGACACCCTGGCCGCCGGGATCAAGAAGTACAAGAACGCGGACCTGCTCGACTGGCACGGGTTCGCGGGCCAGCACCCCGAGTTCTTCTACGACGACGGCATCCACCTCCGACCCGACGGCGCCGCCGCCTACGCCCAGTACGTGGCGCAGTCACTGACGGAGGGCGGCACCCCCTGACCGTCGGGGGATCGGGGCTGACCCCTGGATCGGGGGGTCGGTGTGCCAAGCTGGGAGGTCCTCCATGCGCTTTTTCTCCCGCACGCTCGTCACGTTCCTGCTCACGATCGTCATCGGTGGCATCGCCGTCGGTGCGTGCCTCGCGGCGCTGATCCCGGGCACGGTCGAGATCGCCACCGCCCACCACTACACGTCGAAGCAGGTGGGGGAGCTCAGCGCGCTCTCCGAGCCGTCCACCATCTACTGGGCCGACGGCATGACCCAGCTCGGCTCGAAGCTCGGGCTCGAGGCCCGCGAACCGATCACCAGCATCGACGAGGTGCCGAAGCCGGTCATCAACGCGGTGATCGCCACCGAGGACCGCTCGTTCTGGACCAACGACGGCATCGACCTCGGCGCGGTGTTCCGGGCGTTCCTGACCAACATCACCTCGGGACGGATCGAGCAGGGCGGGTCGACGATCACGCAGCAGCTGGTGAAGAACCGGCTCCTCACCTCCAAGCGCGACGTCAACCGCAAGATCAAGGAGATCGAGGACGCGCTCCGGCTGAACGAGAAGTTCTCGAAGGAGAAGATCCTCGTCGAGTACCTCAACACCGTGTACCTCGGCGCGAACTCCTACGGGTTCAAGGCCGCCGCGTCGCGGTTCTTCCCCATCTGCGAGAACGGGTGTCCGTACGGGCCGCGTGGGAAGACCCTCGCCGAGCTCACCGTCGGCGAGACCGCGCTGCTCGCCGGGCTCATCTCCAACCCCGAGGGGAACAGCCCGTTCAGCTACCCCGACCGGGCCATTCGACGGCGGGCCGACGTGCTGCGCGGTGAAGTCGAGGAGGGCTACATCACCCAGGCCCAGGCCGACGCCGCCAACAACGAGCCGCTTCCCACCGTGCCGCCCCCGGCGGAGACCCGCCCGACCGACTTCCTCACCGCCGAGGTGCAGAACAGCCTGCTGAACGATCCGCGTCTCGGCAACACCGAGAAGGAGCGGCTCGACAAGATCTACAAGGGCGGGCTGAAGATCTACACCACCTTCGACCCGAGGCTGCAGGCGATGGCGATCGACGCCACGACGAACGCCAAGCCGTTCGGTGGTGACTTCGCGTCGTCGCTGGTGTCGATCGACCCCGGCACCGGCGCGGTGAGGGCCATGGTCTCGGGCCAGGAGTTCGCCGAGAACCAGACCAACATCGCGACGTCGCAGTACGGCCGCCAGACCGGGTCGACGTTCAAGGTGATCACGCTCGCCGCCGCACTGGCCAACGGGTACTCGCCCGCCGACACCGTCGACGGGTCGAGCCCCTGCAGCGTGCCCGGTTTCGAAGGCTCGACGGTGAACGACGAACCCGGCTCCGGCACCTACGACCTCTGGGGCGCCACGTCGGGCTCGGTGAACTACGCGTTCGTGCGCCTCGCCACCAGCGTGGGCGAGGACAGGGTGATCGACATGGCCCACCGGATGGGGATCGCCAAGCAGAACCTGCAGCCCTACCTCACCCTGACCCTCGGGGTGTTCGAACAGAACACCGAGACCATGGCGTCGGTCATGGCCACCATCGCCAACAACGGCGTCCACCACCCGCCCTACGTCGTGCAGAAGGTCGTGGGACCGGACGGCACGGTCGTGTTCGACCAGAACGACCCGGGTTCGGTGGCGTTCAGCCCCGACGTGGCGGCCTGCGAGCAGAACATGCTGCGCGGGGTGGTGACCGGGGGCACCGGTGGCAACGCCGCGGTCGATGGCCACACCGTGTACGGCAAGACCGGCACCACCGACGCCAGGAACGACGCCTGGTTCATCGGTGCCACCCCCCAGCTCGCGACCGCAGTGTGGTTCGGCAACTGGAAGACGACGCAGTCGGGTACATCGGCCGGGTTCGGCGGCGACTCCGCGGCGCCCGTGTTCAGAGCCTTCATGAGCCAGGCACTCGCCGACCAACCCGACATCCCGTTGCCCGATGCGGGGCCGGTGTGCGCCCGTGCCGGGGCGCACGTGAACCCGACGGGTGGGCACGACCAAGGCGTGCCGCTGTTCGCCCCTGCTCCGCAGCCGCAACTTCCGACGGTGCAGCAGCAACCGGCGGTCCAGCCGACCGCGCCGGCCGCGCCCGCCGCGCCGGCGGCTCCAACGCCCAGCTTCGGTCCGAACGGGGACGGGAACGGCGGGAACGGTCAATGACCGAGGCGCTCGAATCGCTCCTCGCGCTCCAGGAGCGTGATGGTGCGCTCGATCGTCTCCGGCACCGTCACCAGACGCTTCCCGAGCGGGACGCGCTGGCGCGGGGGGAAGCGGATGCCTCGGCGCTCGACGCGCGCCTCGCCACCACGCGCGCCGAGCGCGACGGGGTGGCACGCGAGGAGCAGAAGCTCGACGACGAAGCGCGGTCGCTCGGGGCCAAGGCCACCGAGGTCGAGGGGAAGATGTACTCGGGCGAGATCAGCTCACCGCGTGAGCTCCAGGCGATGCAGTCCGATGTCGAGCAGCTCCGCAGGCACCAACGCAACGTCGAGAACCGCGAGCTGGAGCTGATGGAGGCGCGCGAGCCGCTCGACGCGACCCTCGCCGAGCTCGAGCAGCACCGCTCGGTGCTCGAGGGCGAGCTCGCGCGCATTCGCCGCACGCTCGCCGACGCCGAAGCGGTGATCGTCGCCGAGGCGCGCGAGGAGAGCGCGGCGCGCGACACCATCGCCGCCGGCATCGACGAGCGGCTGGTCAAGGAGTACGAGCGGTGCCGGGCCCTCGCGCACGGCGTCGGGGTGGCGCGGCTCGTCGGCACCACCTGCCAGGGTTGTCACCTTTCGATCCCCGCCATCGAGGCGGAGCGGATCAAGAAGTCGGCCGGGGATCCGTTGGCCTACTGCGACAACTGCGGCGCGATCCTGGTTCCCTGATGCTCGACGCGGTGCTCATCTACTTCGACGGTGGCGCGCGCGGCAATCCCGGACCCGCCGCGATCGGCGCCGTCGTGCTCGACCCGTCGAGCGCGCCGCCGCAGCGGCTCGCCGCGGTGAGCGAGCGCATCGGGGAGACCACCAACAACGTGGCCGAGTACCGCGCCTTGATCGCGGGCCTCGAAGCAGCAGCGGCGACGCCGGCGCGCGCCGTCCACGTACGCGGCGATTCCAAGCTGGTGATCGAGCAGTGTGCCGGGCGCTGGAAGGTGAAGCAGGCGCACCTCAAGCCGCTGCACGCGCGCGCCTGCTCGTTGCTGAGCGAGTACGACGAGGTCGAGCTCCTCCATGTACGACGCGAGATGAACTCGGACGCCGACGCGCTGGTGAACGCCGCGCTCGACCTGCCCTGAGCCGATGCTCTTCTGGTACATCGGGCTCTCGGTGTTCGGCGTCGCCACGATCTTCCGGAGCACCGGCATCGACTACCGGCTGATCGCGGTCGGGTCCCTCCTCCCGCTGCTCGTCGACCTGCCGTTCGGCTACCGCGCGTACGGCTACACGCTGCTGTTCGCGGTGGCCCTGCTCGTCGTCGTGATGGTCGGCAGCATCGGGCGGCCCCGCCTCGTGCGCCGCCGGTGGCTCTGCCTCCCGATCGGCGTGTTCTGCGGCCTGATCCTCTCGGGCGCGTTCACCAACGACCACCTCTTCTGGTGGCCGTTCCTCGGCACCGACTTCCCGCACGACGCGCTGCTCCCGACGTGGTGGGTGGTGCTGATCGAGGAGGTCGTCGGCATCTTCGTGTGCTGGGTGCTGGTCGGTCAGTACGACCTCTACCTGCCCGGCCCGCGCGAGGAGTTCCTGCGCACCGGTCGCCTCAAGACCGCCGGCTGACGGTTCCCCGCCAAAAGGATGGATCGCGACGACGGGCTACTCGGCGCGGACGGGGATGCCGACGCGCGTGGGCTGCGCGGGGCGGGCGTGCGCCCCGGCGGCGTCGACGACGAACCGACCCTCGCCGGGACCGTCGGCGACGGGCATGCCGAGCGCCTCGAGCAGCGCGTGGTCCTCTTCCGCCGGACGGCCGGTCGACGTGAGGTAGTTGCCCACGATCAGCGCGTTGGCGCCCGCGAGCAGGCCCATGGCCTGGAGCTCACCGAGCACGTACTCGCGACCACCGGCGAGGCGCAGCCACGCGCCGGGCAGCACGAGGCGGAAGAGCGCGATGGCCTGCAGCGCCTCCCGCGGCGTGATCAGGCGCTGGTCGCCGAGCGGGGTGCCGGTGGGCGTGAGGAAGTTGATCGGCACCTCGCACGGGTCGAGCTCGGCGAGCTCGAACGCGAAGTCGATCCGCTGCTCGAGCGTCTCGCCCATGCCGAGGATCCCGCCACAGCACAGCTCCATGCCGGCGTCGATGGCGAGGCGCGCGGTGGCGACCCGGTCGTCGTAGGTGTGGGTGGACACGATCGACGGGAACAGCGCGCGCGGTGCTTCGAGGTTGTGGTTGTAGCGCTTGACGCCCGCCGCCGCGAGCCGTTGGGCCTGCTCCTCGGTGAGGAGCCCCAGTGAGCACGCGACCTCGAGGCCGGTCTCGCGGTGGACCGCGTCGACGGCTTCGATGACGCGGGTGAGCATGCGCTCGGACGGGCCGCGCACCGCGACCACGATGCAGAACTGGGTGGCACCGGCCGCGCGCGTGGCCCGGGCGGCGTCGAGCACCTCGTCGAGCTGCAGCAGCGGGTACACGTCGATGTCGGTGGAGTATCGGCTCGACTGCGAGCAGAAGGCGCAGTCTTCCGGGCAAGCACCGGACTTGGCGTTGATGAGGCTCTCGAGCTCGACCTCGGCGCCGCAGTATGCGAGACGGACCCGGTGCGCGAGTGCGATGACGTCGGGGAGCTCGTCGAGCGAGAGCTCCGCGACCGCGAGCACCTCGTCGCGCGTGAGCGGGCGGCGTTCCTCGAGGAGCGCGTGCTCGGCGTGTCGGAGGGCGTCAGGCATGTGAGAACACTAGACAGCGGCCGAAGAGGAACGCCCACCCGCCGCCGGCCGGCCTGTCCCCCCAAGCGCAGGTCGGCGGCGGCCGGGTGGGCGGCCTCCGTGCCAGCATGCCCGGTCGCCGCCGGAAAACGCGCGCGCCCCCGTAGGCTTGCCCGCGGTGGTGGCGAGCGATCGACCGACGCGGGCCGCGGCGCGGATGAGCGTCGCCACATTGGCGTCGCGCGGTGTCGGTTTCGTCAAGGTCTGGGTGATCGCGGCCGTGCTCGGCGCCACCTACCTGGGCAACACCTTCCAGGCCTCGAGCTCGGTCTCGAACGTGCTGTTCGAGCTCATCGCCGCCGGGGCGCTCTCGGCGGTGCTGGTCCCCACCTTCGTCGACCTCTTCCGGGCCGACGACGACGCCGAGGCCGAGCGCCTCGCCTCCGGGGTGCTGGGCCTGGCCCTCCTGGTGATGGCGGTGGTGTCGGTCATCGGGATCGTCCTGGCACCCGCCATCGCCCGCCTTCTCTCGAGCGGCGCCCCGAACGCCCGGGTCGAGTCGCAGCAGGTCGCCCTCTCCACCTTCTTCCTGCGCTTCTTCATCCCGCAGGTGATGCTCTACGCCATCGGGACGGTCGCCACCGCGGTCCTCTTCGCCAAGCGGCGGTTCGTGATCGTCGCGGTGGCGCCCATCGCCAACACGGTGGTGCTGGTCACGACCATGGCCGTGTTCCGGATCATGCACGGTCCCACCCCCGACCTCGACCTCACCACGCCCGAGAAGCTCGTGCTGGCGATCGGCGGCACGCTCGGTGTGCTCGGGTTCGTCGGGGTGCCGACGATCGCGCTCCTGCGTTCCGGGTTCCGCCTCCGCGCCACGCTCGGCGCCGTCGACCGCAAGCTGCGCCGGCTGCTGTGGCTCTCCGCGTGGGTCGCGCTCCAGCCCGACGTCGCGGTGCTCCTCGGCGCCGCGCTCGTCATGGGGAACCAGGTCGCCGGGGGAGTGGTCGCGTACCAGTTCTGCTTCGTGGCGTTCCTCGCGCCCTACGCGATCCTGGCGATGCCGATCCACACCACCATCCTTCCCGAGCTCACCCTCGACGCCAGCGCCGGCGACATGGTGGCGTTCGCCGACCGGATCCGATGGGGGCTCGACGGCATGTCACGGCTCCTGCTGCCGGTGAGCGCGGCGTTCGTCGCCCTCGCACTCCCGGCGATGCGCGTCATCGCGGTGGGGAACAGCAGCAACGACTACGACCTGTTCGCGGCGGTGCTCGCGTCGCTCGGCGTCGGGCTGTTCACGTACGGCACGTTCCTCTTCTTCGCGCGCGCCTCGTACGCGCTCGGTGACAGCCACACGCCCGCATTGATCGCCGGCGCGAGTGCCGTCGTCGGTGCGGCGATCATGGTCGTCGGTGGGCTGACCTTCGACAGCGACACCGCCAAGGTGGCCGCGCTCGGCCTCGGTCACAGCGCGGCCTACCTGATCGGCACGCTGGTGCTCGGGTTCGTGCTGCGCCGGCGCATCGGCCACGGCTTCTTCCCACGCTCGTTCCTGCCCGCGCTGGGCGCGTCCGTCGCCCTGGGCGGCATCGCCTGGTTGGTCGAGGATCTCGTCGCGCCGAGGGAACGGGTCGCCGACGTGCTCGTGCTCCTCGCGATCGGGATCGTCGGCGTCGGCGCGTACGCGCTCCTGCTCCGCATCCTGCCCAAGCGCGGGCCACGGTTGGAGGCGGCGTTCGAACCCGTCGACCCCGACCTCGCGGTCGAGACGTGATCCGCCACGCCGCGTCGGTCGTCGCGCTCGGCGTGGTCGCGACCCTCTCCCTCCAAGTGGCGTCGCAGATACGTGCATACGGCGCTTCTGCGACGCAACCTGCGGATGGGGCGGTGCAGCGGGTCCTGGTGATCTCGTTGCCGGCGACCTCGTGGGGCGACGTGCAGGCCGGTGACGCCCCCAACCTGCGGCGCCTGTTCTCCGAGTCGGCCATCGCCGACATGGTCACGCGTGCCGCGGGCCGGAAGAGCTCGATCGCCGGTGGCTACACCGCGCTGGGCGCGGGGGGCCGTGCGTCGGCGGTCACCCCGCTCGCGCCGCAGGCGTTCGAGACCACCGAGCCCTACGGCGAGAGCACGGCCGGTGCCGTCTACCGCCAGCGCACCGGGTTCACCGCGAACGGTGGGTTGGTGCACCTCGGGCTCGACCAGCTCGTGAAGGAGAACGCCGAAGGCCTCTACGACCCGACCATCGGCGCGCTCGGCGACGCGCTCGCCGGCCACCGCGTGCCTCGCGCCGTGATCGCCAACGGCGACGGTGCACAACCGGTCGTCGACGACCCCCTGCCCGAGTTCCAGCGCGCCGCGGTCAACGCGCTGATGGGGAGCGACGGTCACGTTCCCGACGGTGCCGTCGGACCCGAGCTGCTCGAGAAGGATCCGCACGCGCCGTTCGGCGTACGCATGGACAACGACGCCGCGTACGAGGCGTTCTCGCGGGCCTGGAGCAACGGTGGCGTCGTGCTGGTCGAGGGTTCCGACCTGCTCCGTGCCGATCTCGCGTCCGAGTTCCTCACCGACGACCAGGCCCGCCTGCAGAAGCTGGCGGCATTGCGCCGCACCGACGAGCTCGTCGGCCGCATGCTGGCCGACGTCGATCCGGCGCGCGACGCGGTCTTCGTGGTGAGCCCCGCGTCACCGCGACGCGGCTCGGGGCTCGCGGTCAGCGGCATCCGCGCGCCGGGTGTCGCACCCGAGCTGCTGCGCTCGGCCACGAGCCGGCGCAACGGCTTCGTCTACGTGGTCGACATCGCCCCGACCATCCTGCAGCTGCTCGGCTACCCGACCCCGACCGACATGGAGGGGCGGGCGATGAAGGTCGTGAGCGGCGGCGTCGCCCACGGTGACCGCATCGACTTCCTCGTCGGCGCCAACGAGGACGCGGTGTTCCGCGATTCGAAGGTCGCGACCGCCAACAACATCCTCATCGCGCTCACAGCGGTGCTCGCGCTGGCGGCGTTCCTCGCCGTTCGGCGGCTGCGCCGGCGCGCCGCGGTCGCCCGCTTCCTCGCGCTCGCGGTGCTCGGGTTCCTCTTCGCGACGTACGTGGCGGGTCCGCTGCACTTCGGGCACACCGACAACGGCCCGGCCTTCTTCGCGTTCCTGGCGGGATTCGCGGTGGTGTTCGCGCTCGTCTGCCTGCTCGCCGGGGGACGGCATCGCTACCTCCCGCTGGGGCTGGCGCTGGCGGCGACGGTCGTGCTCCACCTCGGCGACCTCCTCGCCGGGGCCCGGCTCGAGCTCAACACCGTGTTCGGGTACTCGGCGACCGTCGGGATCCGGGTCTCCGGCCAGGGCAACATCACCTTCTCGCAGCTCACCGCGGCGGTGTTGCTCCTCGCCGGGCTGGCGGTGTGGCGACGCCCGGGGCGCACCACCGTGTACGCGGTGATCGCGGTGCTGAGCTTCACGCTCCTGGTGATGGCTGCGCCGCCCTTCGGCGGTGACTTCGGTGCCGCGATCGCGGGCGCGCCCGGGTTCGGGCTCTTCGCCTGGTTGCTGCTCGGCCGCAAGATCCGCCTTCGGACCGTCGTGATCCTCGGGGTCGTCCTCGTGATCGCGGGCCTGCTCGTCGGGTTCGCCGATCTCATGCGCCCACCGCGAGCAGCAGACGCACGTGGGCAGGTTCTTCGACCAGGTCGCGACCGGTGGGCTCGGCGACTTCGTGCTCACCATCCGGCGCAAGTTGATGGAGAACATCGACTCGTTCAGCGGCACGCGGCTGCTCTGGATCCTGCCGATCGTGGCCTTGCTCACGTGGTATCTGTGGCGCATCCCGGGCGGGCGGGCGCGCCCGCTGTTCCGCGACGTGCTGGTCATCCGCCAGACCCTGCTCGCGCTCGCGGTGGTCGCGTTCCTGGGGTACGCACTCAACGACTCCGGCATCGCCATCCCGGCGATGATGGCCGTCGTCTTCGAGTGCGTGGTCGTGTACGTCGTGCTCGTCCCCGCGCGAGACCCGATCACGGATCGGCCGGGTGCACCGCCCGACGAGCCCGGAACGCCCGCGCTCGACGATCCCGACGAGGTCCGGACGCCTCAGCTGGTCTGACCGATGGCGTCGGCGGCGAGCCAGGCCGGGAGCTCGCAGCCGGCGGCGACGAGCTGGTCGGCGAGGCGGGCGTTGGGTTCCTCGTAGCGCGCCGCGAGCTGGGCCCGCACCGCGAGGGAGATCGGCTCTTCGGCCTGCTGCCCGTTGACCCGGTAGTAGAACGCCCGCAGCTTGCGCTTGGCGTCGGGGTGGCGCCGGAGCACCTTCTCGAGCCGGTCGTTGCCCGCCAGCGCCACCCGCTGGAACGACTTGCTCTTGAACCCGGTCGTGCGGTTCTCGGAGCTGAGGGCATCGCCCGGGAACACCCCCGGATCGAGCCCGAGCGCCGTCGCGGTGGTGCGCAACGTGCCGACCTGGTCGTCGACCAGGCGCTGGAAGTCGAGGACGTGCACCCGTTCGCTCCCGAGCGTGTCGAACCACGCCGGCAGGTAGTCGGCGTAGCAGCCGCCGCGGAAGGCCATGAACTTCTCGTTCTCGGGGTCGAGGAAGTCGTCGGCGCCCAGGCGGTCGGCGGCCGCCAGGTAGTCCTCGATCGGGTAGTCGGCCGGGAAGCGCAGCCGCACCTTCTGGTACGTGAAGAACGAGATCGCCCGGTTCACCGGTTCGCGGAACACCAGGAGCACGTGCGGGTTCACCAGGCGGTCGCGCATGGCCCCGGCGACGCGCTCGGCACCGTAGAAGTACGACGGCGTGGCCTCGAGGTGCACCGGCCGGTCTCCCGCGTCGGCGAAGTAGCCGTCCCAGACCGACGACGGCTCGAGCGGCCTGCCGTAGCGCGCGGGCAGGAAATAGCCGGTCTCCTTGATCGACGACGGCGCGACGTCGGGATGCGTCGACAGCGACACGAACAGCGACGTCGTCCCTGCCTTGTTGACGCCCGCGATGATCGCATCGGTGCGCTCGACCGCCACTGGCAGTGCCCTTCCGTGGTCGACCGGTGGTGAACCCACCACGCTAGACAACCGACCTGTGGATTGTCTGTGCACCACGCAGCGTCCACGAAGTCCGCGGTGGCGCGAGCTAGCGTCCCCGGTGCCTTGATCACCACGACCGTCTACGTCATCGACACCTCGGTTCTCCTGGCCGATCCGCTGGCGGTCACGCGGTTCGCCGAACACGAGGTCGTGCTCCCGCTCGTGGTCCTCACCGAGCTGGAGGGCAAGCGCCACCACCCCGAGCTCGGGTGGGCGGCCCGCCGGTGCCTCCGGTTCCTCGAGGACCTCCGCACCCGCCACGGGTCGTTGATCGAACCGATGCCGGTGAACGACGAGGGTGGCACGCTGCGGGTCGAGCTCAACCACCAGGAGCTCGACGCCCTGCCGCAACCCCTGACCTCCGACGCCAACGACCACCGCATCCTCGCCGTCGCCTGCAGCCTCGGACGGGAAGGCCGCGAGGTCGTGGTGGTGTCGAAGGACCTGCCGTTGCGGCTGAAGGCCGGCGTGGTCGGGCTCGAAGCCGACGAGTACCGCAACGAGCTCGCCACCGACTCCGGCTGGACCGGCTTCGTGGAGCTCGACGCGTGGGGCGAGGTCATCGACGAGCTCTTCGAGCACAAGGTCGTCGACTTCGCCGACGCCCGCGAGCTGCCGTGCCACGCCGGAGTGGCGTTGCACTCCGGATCCCAGTCCGCGCTCGCGCGCGTGCATCCGGACAAGCACTTGCACCTCGTGCGGTCCGATCAGACCATGTTCGATCTCCGCGGCCGCTCCGCCGAGCAGCACATCGCGATCGACGTGCTCCTCGACGAGCAGGTCGGCATCGTCAGCCTGGGTCGGGAGCGCGGGCACCGGCAAGAGCGTGCTGGCGCTCGCGGCCGGCCTCGAAGCCGTGCTGGAGCGGCGCACCCACCAGCGCGTCGTCGTCTTCCGCCCGATCTACGCGGTCGGCGGTCAGGACCTCGGGTACCTACCGGGGTCGGAGACGGAGAAGATGTCGCCGTGGGGTGCCGCGGTCACCGACGCGCTCGAGTCGATGGTCGGGCGCGAGGTCATCGACGAGGTCATCGACCGGGGCCTGCTCGAGGTGCTGCCGCTCACGCACATCCGCGGTCGCAGCCTCACCGACAGCTTCGTCGTGATCGACGAGGCCCAGAACCTCGAGCGGTCGGTGCTGCTCACCGCGTTGAGCCGTCTCGGGCGGGGGAGTCGCGTGGTGCTGACCCACGACGTCGCGCAGCGCGACAACCTGCGGGTCGGGCGCCACGACGGCATCGTCAGCGTCATCGAGACGCTCAAGGGCCACCCGCTGTTCGCGCACGTCACCCTGACGCGTTCGGAGCGGTCAGCCATCGCCGCCCTGGTCACCCAGGTGCTCGACGGCTGACCGCCCCGGTCGGACGCGTTGGAGGGAACGCGCCGGATCAGCTGGACTGGCTGGGTCGGCTCGTGAGCGTGACCTTCGCCGTGCTCGACGAACCGTCACGCGTGTAGGTGACGGTGATCTCGTCGCCGCTCGAGTGCTTCTGCACCGCGGTGCGGAGCGCGAGGGGCGTCGTGACCTTGGTGTCGTCGACGGCCGTGATCACGTCGCCCTGCTTCAGGCCGGCGTCGGATGCCGGACTGTCGCTCGCGACATCGGTGACCTCGACGCCGCCGTTGCCTTCCTGCACGCCGACGCCGAGGAACCCGGCGTCGCTCGCGGTCTGACCGTTGCCGGTTCCACCGCCGTTGTCGTTGCCGTTCCCGTTGTTGTTACCGCCGGGGAACTGGCCGCCGGGGAACTGGTTGCCGTTGGGCAGCTGGTTGTTGCCATTGCCGCCGTTCACGGTGCCCGGGAGCGCGCTGGCGTTCTGCGTGTTCGAGTCCGACGACGAGTCGCCGATCGCGTACCCGATCCCGCCGAACACGAGCGCGGCGATGATCGCCGCGGCCACGATGCCCACCCACTTCGGGATGAAGATGCCCGAGGGGCGATCTTCCGTCACGGTCGTCGTGGCCGGCGCGGCGGCCACGGGGGCGGCCGCCGCGGGTGCTACCGGAGCGACAGGCGTGGCCTGGGTCGCGTCGGGGTCCGGTGCCGCGGGTGCGGCGTCGTCGGCTTCACCGGACGCCGTCACCGCGTCGTCGTAGGTGAAGGGCGTGGTCTCCGCGGTCGGTGTCTCGTCGGGGACGGCCGGTGACGGCTCCCCTTCGGACTGCGGTGTCTCGTCGGTCATGGTCCGGATCCTCCCGGGGGTCGACTCTCCCGACCCTCATGGTGGTGCGCACCGGCTGAGAGGTGCCTGAGCCGGGCGACTTGCTCCGGGGTGACCGTGGCGGCTGTTACGTTCACGCCCACACGGCGGTGGGGGAGCAGGATGGCCATCGACCTCGGGCTCGAGGGGAAGCGGGCGCTGGTCACCGGCGCGGGCGTCGGCATCGGGCGGGGGATCGCCCTCTGGCTGGCCCGGGCGGGCTGCGACGTCATGATCGCCGACAAGGATCCGGCCACGCTCGTCGACGCGGTCACGGAGGTGGGTGCCGAGGGCACGCGGATCCTCGGGCTCGAGACCGACCTTCGCCAGCCCGATGCGGTGCGGGCGCTGGTCGAGCGCACGGTCGGGGAGCTCGGCGGTCTCGACGTCGCGGTGAACAACGTGGGGTCGCTGGCCGGGCGAGACCCGGGGCTGTTCGTCGACCTGGACGACGACGCACTGCGCGACATCGTCGAGCAGAACCTGTTCGTCACCATGTGGTCGTGTCATGCAGAGGCGCGGGCGATGGTCGCGGCGGCGACCGCGGGCGTGATCGTGAACGTCAGCTCGGGGGAGACGACCCGCGCCGCGGTCCGCATGGCGCCGTACGGCGCGGCCAAGGCGGGGATCAACCACCTCACCGAGACCCTGGCGGTCGAGCTGGCGCCGCACGGCATCCGCGTGGTCGCGGTCGCGCCGGGGACCACGCTCACGCCAGTGGTGCGCGCCGCCCTGTCCGACGAGACGGTGGAGCAGCTCGTCGCCGCCCACCCGCTCGGCCGGCTCGGCGAACCCGACGACCTGGGACGCCTCGTCGTGGCGTTGGCGTCGGACCTGGGGTGCAGCGTCACCGGACAGCTGGTCTTCGGCGACAACGGCGCCCAGCTCGCCCGCAACCGCCCCTGGTTGTGAGCCGCCCGGGCACGGCTCCGCTCCGTCTCGCCTTTCATCGTCGACTCCGCTTCGCCGCCCGCCCTCCGGGCACGGCTCCGCTCCGTCTCGCCTTTCATGGTCGACTCCGCTTCGCCGCCCGCCCTCCGGGCACGGCTCCGCTCCGTCTCGCTAGGGTGCTCCCGTGATCGTGGTCGTGGCGGCGCTCAAGGGAGGGGTGGGGAAGACCACCACCTCCGTGTACCTGTCGGCGGTGGCGGTGTCGGGCAAGCGCACCGTCACGTTGGTCGACGCCGACCCGCAGGCCAGTGGTGCCGACTGGGTCGAGCACGCGGCCGACGAGGTGCTGGAGTCGGTCGACGTGGTCGAGGCTCCCACCGAACGGCTCCTGACCAAGGTGCTCGAGAGGGTCGACGCCGACGACGTCGCGGTGGTCGACACCCCGCCCGGGCACGAGCGGCTCCTCGCCAAGGCGCTCGAGCGGGCCGACGCCGTCGTCATCCCCACCCGGGTCGGTGGGGTCGAGACCGCCCGGGTCGAGGCCGTGCTCGACATGGTGCCGAAGCGGTTGCCGGTCGGGCTCGTCATCTCGTCGGCCCGCACCTTCACCCGTGACTACCAGGACACGGTGGCGATGTGGGTGGAAGCCGGCGTGCCGGTCTGGGGCACGGTGCCCGAGCGGGTCAGCATCGCGGCCGGTCCCGACGGCTGGCTCTCGGCCGAGGGGCTCGAGACCTACGGCGACGTCTGGCGCCGCCTCCGGCGGGCCGCCCGCGCGTAGGCAGACCCGAAGGGTTCAGGTACTACCCTCGACGCCATGGACGTCGGACCCGTCGAACTGCTCATCGTGCTGGCAGTAGTGCTGCTGCTCTTCGGCTCCAAGAAGCTGCCGGAGCTGGCCAGGGGCATGGGTCAGGCGGCCAAGGAGTTCCGTTCCGGGCTCCACGACGAGTCGGACGAGCAGCCCGAGGCGCCGGCCGACACCGCGGTGCCGACCGAGCGGACGCCAGACTCCGAGTCCTGACCCCAGGGTCCGGGCACGGCCGTCAGCCCAGCTCCTGCACCACCCGCATCGCGGTTGCCATGTCGCAACCGGTCTGCTCGCGGTGGAGCTTGGCGGCGCCGGTGGTGTCGCCCCTCGCGGCCAGCGCCACGACCTCGGGTGACGGGCCCTCGCCGCCGCCGAGCGGGCGGAAGTCGAGGCCGAGGTGCTCGATCACCGCGTTCATGCGTCGCTCGAGATCGGCGAGGCGGTACTCGACCGAGTAGACGTTCTCGTTGCTCATGGGCAGGACCGTAGTGGTCGTGCCGCACCTAATCTCGGCCCATGCCCGACACCGATCGCAACCCTCACGCGGGACGCGTCTTCACCGACGACGACGCCACCATCGCCGCCGCGTTGGACGACCTGAGCGTCCCCGCGCTGCTCTGCTCGATGGTCCACCTGACCGGTGACCCGTCGTGGATCCGCAGCGACCTGCGCCCGCACCACTCGGTCCTCAACGACTACCAGGGCGGCATGTCGGAGGACGAGCAGGCTGCGGCACGCGTGTGGGCACTGCCCGCGATCATCGAGTTCCGCGACGGCGGGTGCGTGCTCCCGCCGGCGCCATCGGACGCGCTCATCCGCGAGATGATGGCGTTCCTCGCGTGCGCGCCGCTCGACGACGACGTCGTGCCCATGTTCCTGGAAGACCTGCACCTCGACGGTGCCGACGCCCGCGCGATCACGTGGGCCGACGAGATCCCCGACGACGTGCGCGCCGACGCCCACATCGTCGTCATCGGCTGCGGCGAATCGGGGTTGCTGGCCGCGCTCCGCCTCGCCCAGGCGAAGCTGCCGTTCACGGTCATCGAGAAGAACGGCGGTCCCGGCGGCACGTGGTGGGAGAACCGCTACCCCGGCGCGCGCGTCGACATCGGCAGCCACTTCTACTGCTACTCGTTCGAGCCCGCCGACCACTGGACCGAGTACTTCTCGCAGCACCCCGAGCTGCGCGCCTACTTCCGTCGCGTCCTCGATGCACACGACCTCGAGCAGCACTGCCGGTGGAACACGCGCGTCGACACCATGACCTACGACGAGGCGACCGGACGGTGGGCCGTCGAAGTCACCAACCCCGACGGCAGCATCGAGACGCTCGACGCGCGCGCCGTGATCAGCGCCGTCGGCTCGCTCAACTCGCCGCGCATGCCGGAGATCCCGGGCATGGACGACTTCGAGGGACCCTCGTTCCACTCGGCGCGCTGGGACCACTCGGTCGACTACGAGGGCAAGAACTTCGCGCTCATCGGTGCCGGCGCCAGCGGCTTCCAGATCGCGCCCACCATCGCCGACGACGTCGAGCAGCTCACCGTCTACCAGCGCACCGCGCAGTGGGTGTTCCCCAACCCCAACTACCACCGTGCGGTCCCCGACGGCGAGCGCTGGGCCATCCGCCACCTGCCGTTCTTCGGTCGCTGGTTCCGGTTCCTCACCTTCTACCCGGGCGCGGGGCTGTCGGTGGAGCGCAATCGCATCGACCCCGACTACGACGACGGTGGTCTGTCGGTGAGCGAAGCGAACCGTGCGACGCGCGAGCTGTTCTCCGCGCTGATGCTCGCCCAGCTCGGCGACGACGAGGAGCTCGCGGCGAAGGTGATGCCCGACTACCCGCCGACCGCCAAACGCATGCTCCAGGACAACGGCTCGTGGCTCGCGTGTCTGCGGAAGGACAACGTCGAGCTCGTGCGAACGGGCATCGAGCGGATCGTGGCCGACGGCGTGATCACCATCGACGGCACCTTCCGCCCCGCCGACATCATCTGCTACGCGACCGGATTCCGGCACAACGACTTCCTCTGGCCGATGCACATCGTCGGGCGTGATGGCGTGGTGCTGCGCGACCAGTGGGGGATCGAACCCGCGGCCTACCTCGGCATCACGATCAAGAACTTCCCCAACCTGTTCTGCCTGTACGGGCCGGGCACGAACCTCGCGCACGGCGCGAGCCTCATCTACCAGTCGGAGAACCAGGTCGACTACGTGATGCAGGCGCTGCGCGAGCTGCTGACGTCGGGACAGCACGCGCTCGAGCCGCGTCCGGAAGTGCAGGACGAGTACACCGCGCGCTACTCCAGCGAGATCGCCCAGATGGTCTGGGCCCACGAGTCGGTGAAGCACTCCCACTTCAAGAACCCCGAGGGCAAGATCTTCACCATCTCCCCGTGGCCCATCCCCACCTACTGGACCTGGACCAAGACCTTCGAGCCGAAGGACTACGTCTGGGACTGATGGCCGGCGTCAGCTGTCGCTGTGCTGGTGCGCGATCAGCTCGATCCAGGTGACGCTCGCGGGCGGCTCGGTGACGCCGCCCTTGCCCAGTGCCTCACCGAGGCGACTCTCCATGAACCGGGCCTGGTGCTCGGGGCTGTCCCACACTTCCATCACGACGAACCGCCCGTCGTCACGGTGGCCGGCGGAGTGGCTGATCATGCCGTCGGGCCAATCGCCCTCACCGGTCGCCGGATCGAGGCCGAGCGCAGCGTTGACCGCGAGGTACTCCTTCTCGGTCACGCCGTCGAACTCCAGGATGATTGCCGCCGCCATGTCGTCTCCCCTCGTGTCGGAGGGCCCTCCCGCCGATGTGCGAGAGCATCCCACAGATCCCGCCGGAGCCCTACGGCGAGCTCACAAGGTGGTGGGCCGGTTGACGAAGCGCCGCACCGACGGAGACCAGAACCAGCCGCCGCCGGTCTTGGTGCCGCCGTCGACCGGGACGTTGTGCCCGGTGACGTAGCTCGACATGTCGGATGCCAGGAACAGCGCCACGCGGGCCTGATCCTCGGGCCAGCCGAGGCGGCCGACCGGCGCCCACGACTCCCACATGTGGTCGTGCTCGCTCACCGGTCCGTAGTCGACCTGCGGTGACTGCGTGAGGTCGGGACCGATGCCGTTCACGCGGATGCCGTTGCGACCCTGCTCGGCGGCGAGGCACGTGGTGAAGTGCGCAACCGCGCCCTTCATCGCGCCGTAGACGGGTTCCCCGGGATAGCCGCGCATTCCCTCGACCGAGTGGAAGTTCACGATCGATCCGCCGCCACTGTCGATCATCGGCTGCAAGAAGGCGCGCGTCACGGCGAAGAAGTGGCGCAGGTTGATCTGGTACATCGCGTCCCACGACTCCGGCGTCGACTTCGCGAACCGCACGAGCGGCCGGAAGTCGCCGACGTTGTTCACGAGCACGTCGACGCGGCCGTCGTGCGCGCCCGTCACGGCATCGGCGAAGGCAGCGACCTGATCGTCCTCGCGGACATCGACCACGTGCGCCTGTGCGACGCCGCCGGCGGCCTCGATCTCCGCCACCTTGCGCTCGGCGCGTTCGGGGTCGATCTCCGCGATCTCGACCTGAGCGCCGTGTTCGGCGAACAGCCGCGAGATCGCGCCGCCGATGCCGTCACCACCACCGGTGACCACCGCGACCTTCCCCTCGAGCAGCCTGCTCCAGTCGTCGATCGCGGGGACGTCGGTCGGTTCTTGAGCCATGGGGGGAACGTAGCCCGATCGCTACATTGACCGCATGGCCGACGTCTACTGGGATCCGTTCGACACCGATCTCGACACCGACCCGTACGAGACCTGGCGGCGCATGCGTGACGAGGCGCCGCTGTACCGGAACGACCGGTACGACTTCTGGGCGCTGACCCGCTTCGCCGACGTCGAGGCCGCGCACCGCGACGCCAAGACGTTCTGCTCCGGTCACGGCACGGTGCTCGAGCTCATGAATCCGGAGCCGTACCCGGGCGGGCAGATGATCTTCATGGACCCGCCTGATCACACGCGCCTGCGCGCGCTGGTATCGCGCGCGTTCACACCGCGCCGCATCGAGGCGCTGGAGGAGCGCATCCGCGAGCTGTCGGCCGACTTCCTCGACCGCCTGTCCGGCCGCGATTCGTTCGACTACGTACAGGACTTCGCGGTGTACCTGCCGTCGATGGTGATCTCGTCGTTGCTGGGCGTGCCGCTCGGTGATCAGGAGATGTTGCGCAAGCTGATCGACCAGGTGTTCCACATCGAACCCGGCGTCGGGATGATCAACGACGTGTCGCTCACTGCGCAGATCGAGATCAACAGCTACATCCGGTCGCAGCTCGAGGAGTGCCTCGCACGCCCGCGCGACGACATGCTCACCGACCTGAGCGTCGCCGAGATCGACGAGGGCGGTGTCACGCGCGCGCTCACCGTCGCCGAGGCCGCCGACTTCGCCAACCTGCTCATCAGCGCCGGCACGGAGACGGTGGCGCGCCTGCTGGGATGGGCGTCGGTGATCCTCGCCGAGCACCCCGACCAGCGCGCGGAGCTCGCAGCCGACGCCTCGCTCCTGCCCAACGCGGTGGAAGAGCTGTTGCGCTACGAGGCGCCGTCCCCGGTGCAGGGGCGGTGGACGACGCGGGAGGTCGAGTTGCACGGTGTGGTGCTGCCGGCCGGGTCCAAGGTCCTGCTCCTCACGGGCGCCGCCGGTCGCGACGAGCGCGCGTACCCCGGCGCCGAGCGGTTCGACATCCACCGCAACTTCGACCTCCACATGTCGTTCGGGTACGGCATCCACTTCTGCCTGGGCGCGGCACTGGCCCGGATGGAGGGGCGGATCGCGTTGGAAGAGACGCTGAAGCGGTACCCGGAGTGGGAGGTCGACCACCCGCACGTCGTGCGACTCCACACGAGCACCGTTCGCGGCTTCGCCCAGGTGCCGATCCTGGTCTGAGCGGTTTCGGCGGTGGAACCGTCGGGCACCTTCACCCCTGGGCAGGCAGAGAAGGGTGTTGAACATGACTGTCACCGATCACCGAGCCTGACCATGGACGCACGAGCCGAACCCGATCCTCCTGCGTCCGAGCGTGACCGGACGGTCCGGACGTTGCTCGACGCCGACACCCTCAGCGGGGTCGAGGGCGTGCTGCTCCGGGAGATGATCGAGGCCGCGCGCGACGAGGCCGCGATCCCCGCCGACGACACCGACGAGGGCTGACCGGCCCGAAGCGCGAAGCAACCCGGCTCTCCGGGGGCAGAGGAGAGCCGGGCCGCCTCGATCTGTAGGGCTTCGTCGTTTGGGGGCTTTCAGAAGGGGTGGTGCTGATTCAATGCATCGGCCCGACTCTCCGATCGCTCGACCCAAGGAGAGGCAAGGAATGGCAAAGGTTCGGCCAAGGGGCCGGGCCGCCTCGCTACCGTCCGGGTGTCCATCCCGGGAGACGAGGAGCGAACATGCCGAACTGGGCCGAGCAGGTCACCGCCGTCGCCACCGTCGTGTTGGCGGTGGGGGTCGTGGGTGCGATCGGTGCCGCGGTCTCCGCCGGCCAACAGGTGCGGGAGGCGCGCCTCGGCCGCCAGGCGGAGGTGGCGTCGGAGTTCTTCAAACGCTGGAGCGAGGCGCCGATGATAGAGACCCGGCGCCTGGTCGCGTCGTACAACTCGCCCGAGGCGCTGCGTGACGCGCTCCTGCGCCACGTGGCGGCCAACGACACCCTCGCGCACAAGATGGAACGAGACACCGCGAACGCCTAGTTCAGGCGCTGCGCCGGCATGCCGACACCCACATGGCGATCGGACGGGTCCGACGCGTCGGGAGGATGGGAGCGATGGCGGACATGCCCGGGTGGCTGGCGGTCGAGGTGGAGGCCGCGCGCGCCGAACGTGCCGAGGCGCTCGGGTCGCTCGACGTCAACGGGGTCGAAGCGGGTGGCCAGGACCGGATCAACGCTGCCGTCGACGCCACGATCGACGCCTGGATGGGCAAGGGTGGCCGCAGCTGTTCGCACCTGGGTGAGCCCACCGCCGCGTTTCTCCCGTTCGGCAACCGCCGTGTCATGTGCACGATGTGCCTCGACTTCTACCAGGCCGGCATCACGGGTGGGCCCGACGACCGCAAGTGCGACCTGTGCGGCGAGAAGATCCTCACGCCGACCCTCGCACCGCTGATGGTCGAAGTCGGGCCGTTCACGGTGATGGGCGGTGCCTGTCGTCCTTGCCGGGGCGTCACCGACTGATCGGCGACGTTTCGCAAGGCGGTCGCCACGGGTACCCGCGCGTCATGATCGAGCGCACCCCGATCGAGCCGGCCCCGGACGATTCAGAACTGGACGAGGACGAGCTCCTCCCGACCGACGAGGAGCCGGCGGGGTTCTTCGAGGATCCCGAGACGCCCGACCTCGGCGACGTCGACGACAACCTCAACGCCTGACATGGCGAAGCTCACCGCGAAGCAGCGCGCGAACCTCCCGCCGCGCAAGTTCGGTCTGCCGGAGCGGGCGCGCACGCGGAATGCCCGCCAGGAGTCGGGGAACTACCCGATGCCCGACCGGGGTCACGCCATCAGCGCGATCCGGCGTTCGGCCAGGGAGCGCGAGCGCGGCAACCTGACCAAGGACGAGTACGACCGCATCAACCGGAAGGCCGAGAAGGTCCTCCGGAAGAAGTCGCACGCCACGAAGACGAAGAGCAAGAAGAAGTAAGGGGGAACCCGCGCTCCTCCAGGGAGCCGGACGCGACGAGACCCCGGCCGTCGCCGGGGCCTGTCAGTGCGGCCTGCTGCTCGCTGCGCTGCCCCGTTGTACGGAACCAGCGCGTCCCCGGATTGGGTGGGGGCGGGACCCGGCCCCGACGCGCCGCAGGGGGGATCCACGGGGTCTCTACCGCGCGCCGGGGGCGGATATCCCTGCCCCTCTGATCATGTGAACGCCGAGCGGCGCCCGCGGGATACGGCCTGACGCCTGAATCCGTCGGGCGATGACGAAGGCCCCGGGGGCGAACGCCGCGTCCGGGACCTCCGAAGGGCTGGGGGCAGGACCAGCCGGGCGCCTACCTACCCGGTGGCCGCGCGACGAAACGTGCGCCAGCCATGGAAGCGGCGGGACCGAGCCGGCGCACCACGGGCCCGGGCAGGTGAACCCGTGGCGGTCTGTGGCGCCGACCCGGCCCCGATGGGCTCGCCGCCCCCGATGCGCACTCGTCGACGCCGCGCCGTCGGACCCCAGGGCTCAACCTATTGGGGCTGGGCGATCGCGTCGATGGGTGTGAATTCCACCCATCCGCGGTTTGTCGAGCGAGCCCGACAAACGGTCGCGCCTTCAGTCGGTGCGGCGGAGCTTCTTCGCGCCGTAGTGCATCGAGCGCTCTGCAGCGATGCTCGCACCGGCGAACAGCAGGCCGAACGCGACCATGGCGGCCGCAACGAAGAACAGCAGATCGTTCACCTCGAACCTCCCAGCTCTTTCCGATCATCGGAAGCGCGAAGGCACGACATGAGGGCGAACGTGGAATCAGGCCCTTTCGTCGGCTCCTGTGAGCCCGTCCTCGGCGAGCGGGACGCGATGACCGGTATGGTCGCGTCCCATCGCGACGCGCAGAGTTCCTCCGGGTCTGGATCCTTCCGCGGCGGTTCCAGGCGGACCGGTCCGAGGGTCGGTACCCGCTGCGCTCGAACGACCGCGGGCGGGCTGGCTCGTCGACACCCGGGCCCGCCACATCGCGGTCTTCGTTCTCGTGGCGTGTGGGTTGGCGGTCGCCGCGGCGAGCGTCGCGCTCGACCAGTTCGGCACCGCTTCCCCGACCATGTGGCTGCTCGCCGCGCCCCTCCTGCTGCTGGTCGCCTACGTGGCCTCCCTCGGCCCGAAGTGGGCCGTCGCCTTCCTGATGGGGGCGATCGTCTTCGGGTTCTCGGAGAAGATCACCCTGGGGTCGTTCGACCTGAGGGTCCCCGACCTCTTCTACGTCATCCTGTTCGGATGGGCGCTGGTGATCCGGGCGCGGGGTGGGCAACGCGGTTACCTCATCGGGCGGCCGTTGCTCGCCCTGTGGTTCGTCGCGCTCGGTCTGTCGCTCTACCCGCTGCTCCTCCAGGGTGACATCGGTGTCGACGGGCTGATCCCGTGGTTGCGGCTCCTCGCCACCTTCAGCTTGGTCTGGCTGGTTCCGTACGCACTGCGGACCCGGAGAGACGTCCACTTCGCGCTCGGGGGCACTGGGCGCAGTGGCGACCGTCGAGGTGGGGAAGGCGGTCGTCGACGCGGTGCTCCACGGGCAGGTGTCGACCCGGCTCGAGGGAACGTGGGGTCCGAACGCGACCGGTCTCATCGCCGTGTGGGTGGTGATCCTCGCGATCCACGGGCCGGTACCGCGACAGCGCTCGCTTCGCATCGTCATGTTCGTGGTCGGCGCCGCCGGCCTGCTCATGACGCGCTCGCTGGGCGCCACGGCCGCACTCGTGGTCGCGCTCGGGCTCTACGGCTTGACGAACGCCGGGAGATGGCGGTCGGACGCGAAGCCTGCGCTGGTCACGCCCTACCGCCTCCTGCTCGTGGTGATCGCCGGTCTCGCGGTGGCTACGACCCTGCGGCCGGTGAACCTTCCCGGCTCCGAGGAGTTCCGCTCCAGCAGCACGGCGCACCGGCTCCTGATGGCGGACGCCGGACTCCGGATGTTCGCCCACAACCCGATCACCGGTGTCGGCTGGCAGCGCTCGCCGGACGTGGTGCGCTCGGCTGAGCTCAACAATGAGCTTCGGCGCCGGTGGGAAGGCGAGATCGCCGAGCAGCTCTTCCCTCGCTCGCTGGAGCACGGCCCCACCCTGCACAACGCGTACGTCCAGATCCTCGCCGAAGCCGGCGTCGTCGGGTTCGTCACCTTTCTCGCGGCCGTGATCGCGGTCGGGATCGGATTGTTCCGCCTGCTGCGCGACGCACGCGCCGATCCGTCGCTGTTCGTGAGCACGCGGCGCGGCGATCATCCTGCTCGTCGCGACGATGGTGTGGCTGAACGACAACCCGCTGTTCGGTTCCCAACCCGAGTCGGTCATGGCGGCCATGTTCCTCGGCATCCTCGCCGCGGTGCCCCCGATCCTCGCCAGCGTGACGACCACATCCGACTGACCGTTCGGCTCGGCGTCGGATCCCGGCGTCAGCCGTTCTCGGCGGTTCCGTCCGGCGGGTCCGCCCCTTCGGTAACGTGGCCCCGTCCAGCGACGGTCGCCCCGTTCGGCGCCGACCAGGTGATGAGGCGGGCAGGCTCGGGAGCCGTCGCCCCGTTGGGCGAAACCGACGACGCGTCGGTGGGCGCCGCCGCTCCGTTCAGCTTCCGCCGGCGATCGGCCTGGCGGCGATCCCGCCAGCTGCGCTCCTCACCGAAGCCGCCGGTCTCGGCGCTGGCGGCGGACTGGAGCACCAACCCGAGCAGCGGTGCGTCGACCTGGCGGAGCAGCTCGAGCGCCTTCCGCAGCTCCTTCTTCCGGGTGACGCGGGCGGTCGCGACCAGCAGGATCCCGCCGAGCGCCGGCGCCAGCGCGACGGTGTCGGTCGCCAGCAGGAGCGGCGGGGTGTCGACGATCACGAGCGTGTCGTCGGCATGCAGCTCGGGCGAGCAACTCGTGACTGCGCGGTGACGCCAGCAGCTCGGCCGGTTTCGGCGGGACGTGACCGGTCGGGAGCACGAACAGGCGGTCATTGCCCGGAACGGGCCGCGGCGACCTCCTGTCGCGCTTGCCGGACACGAGCGACGTGAACCCGGTGTCGTTCGGCACTCCGAAGACGTCGTGGACACGCGGAAAGCGCATGTCGCAGTCGACGACAACCGTGCGTTCTCCCATCTGCGCCGTCGACACCGCGAGATTGGTGGCCGTCTCGGTCTTCCCGTCTCGCGTGCGTGCCGTCGTGATCGCGATGCACCGGGTGCGGTCGGCCACCGCGAAGAGCACGGCCGTGCGTAGCGACCGGTACGCCTCGGCCGCAGGAGACGCCGGTTGCTCGAGCACCTCCACGGCTGCATCCCGCGATCGGGCGGGTGGGATCGTCCCGAGCACCGGGACATCGGCACCGGCGACCCGGACAAGATCCTGTTGCGTCCGGATCGAGTCGTCGAGGAGCTCGAGCAACAACGCCGCGAGCACGCCGAGCAACAGTCCGACCCCGAGACCGATGAGCATGGCGTTCCGCTCGGTGATGGTGCCGGACGTGGTGGGGGGTGATCCTGCGCGCAGCACCTCGACGGTCGGACCGGCGAGCGCAACCGCGACCCGGAGCTCCGGGAGCCGATCGCGCGAGCACCCGCATCTGCGCGGTCAACGACGTGATCTGGCTGGCGAGGGAGGGGGAGGGCTTGGCCTGCCCGCGCCTGCAGATTGAGCTGGTCGACCTGCTGCTGCAGCGCGGTGATCTGGTTGTTCACGGACCCCACGCGAATGCTGGCGATGTAGGTCAGGTAGTTCTTGTAGGCCTGGATGTGCGCGTCGATGCTCTTGGCCGCGAGCGATGGATCCGTGCTCTCGGCGCGGAGTGTGACGCTCCCGCTCTCGCCGTCGAAGGTGGCGTCCACGATGGGTGCATTGGGGACCTCTCGCAGTGCCTGCCGGTGGACGGTGTCGCTCTGCACCACCTGGCTCTGGGTTGCGACGACGCCCTTTTCGGTCGTCTGCGCGACGACGATCTGTCCGACCGCGGTGTAGGTCTTCTTCTGGTTGCCCGCCCAGGCGTACGCGGCCGCGACCGCGAGCACGGTGACCACCACGATGACCCAGGCGCGCCGCCGGAGGATCCGCAGGTACTCGCTCAGATCGAAGGGAGCCTGGGCCGGGACCTCGAACATGGACGACACGTCAAGGCACCTCCCTGCCGCCTCAGGGGCCCGGATCTTCGCACAGATTCCCCGAATGCGACGGGTCGGCAAACTGCATCGGCGAGGACGCCCGGAGCGTGGTGACGCGCTCACTCTTCGCGTTGGTGAGATCGCGGAAGACGCGTTCGGTCAGTGCAGCGGGGCACGATGCGCGGCGTGTACGCCGAGACGGAACGGGCAGGGCTCTGCGAGTCTCTCGACATGCAGCGTGAAGCGCTGGTCGAGAAGCTGCAAGGAGTCTCTGACGAAGACGCCCGGCGAGCGCCGAACGCGAGCTCGATGGGTGGCGCTCCACCTGATCGAGGAAACCGCTCGCCACGCCGGCCACGCTGACATCGTTCGCGAGACCATCGACGGCAACCGCGGGTAGTGGATCACCTCGTTCCGGCCGCCCGTTGGCTCGGCCGCGATGAGTTCGCGCGCCGTGCGACGGTCTGCAGTACCGACCGTCGCCGAGAGGAGACCGCAATGCCGAACGTGATCGCCGACATCACGATGTCGCTCGACGGGTTTGTGACTGGGGAGGGCGCCGATGAACAACACGGACTCGGCGATGCACCCGAGCTTCATACGTGGGTCATTGAGCAGGACGCGGTCGACACCGAGATCCTCGAACGCGCGACGGCGGAGAGCGGTGCTGTGGTGATGGGGCGGAGGTTGTTCGACATCGTCAACGCCCCCGACGGGTGGAACGAAGACATGGGGTACGGCGCCGATCAGACGGGGACGCCGCCGTTCTTCGTCGTCACCCACTCCCCGCCGCCAGACGTCCGGCTGGAACGCGAACTGGGGATGCGCTTCACCTTCGTCAGCGACCTGGTCGCCGCGATCGACCAGGCGCGCTCCGCCGCGACCCATGGTGCCGTCGTGATCATGGGCGGCGGCGATGTCATCGGCCAGGCGCTCGAACAGGGCCTCGTCGACGAGTTGCGCCTGCACCTGGCCCCGATAATTCTCGGCGGCGGCACGCCGCTCTTCAAATCAGGAACGCGCCTCATGTACCGGCAACGCGACGTTCGTCCGTCGCAGAACGCCGTGCATCTCACCTACGAACGCGTGTAGATCGAGACGCACAGAACGGCCGACCTGAACGCGAATGAATCCGACGATTCAAACGTGCGACGGACGACCGCCATCGCCAACCCGCTGCTCGGCCTTCACGGCTGCCAGCAACGACAGCCACGCGAACAGTCCGATGACGAACAGGATCGCCCAGAGTGAGATTGGGACACGCAACACTCCGCCCAACAATTCGGTCATGCCGGTCATGCTTCCCGGCATGCGCCCCGGGTACACACGCGGCAATCGACCCTTCGGCCATCCCGACGCGACGAGGGCTGTTGCGCAGCGGTGGCGCCGTCGTCAGTCGACCAGCAAGTGGTTGAGGCCGACGAGGTCGATGACCCGCCGAACGGGTTCCCGCGCGTTGCTCAACCGTAAGGATCCACCGGATTCGTCGAGGCGGGCGATCTGCCCGACGAGTACCCCGAGGCCGCTCGAATCCATGTAGCTCACCGCGGACAGGTCGACGATCACGTCGCCTTCGCACTCCACGAGGCCGCGTCGGAAGAGCTCGCAGGTGGCGATATCGATCTCACCGGTCGGCGCAACGACCCTGCAGCCCCCGACCTGGCTGCGGTGTTCGACGTGAAACTGGATCCCAGACGGGTCCCCCACCGTGCACCCCCCGTTACGGAGTGGCAGGAGTTCGTAAACGTATCAGCGACACCCGTTTCGCTTCAGACCGGCAACGATCGTGCTCGGCGCCACCCCGATCACGGGGTCACTCACCGCCGTCGAGACGAGCACTCCGGACGCGAAGAACCGGCCGAGCCGTAGCCCGACCGGTTCTCGGTTCGCGGCCGTGTTGCGTGGCCCGTCGACTTGAGCCCGCCCGCTTCGCTGCAGCGAACGTACCGCCCGGGTGTGACGCCGAAGCGGATACCTGCGGACCCCTTCGCACTAGGGTCCGCGTCCAGCGATTGTCACGCGCAAGGAGGGGCGGTGGCAGCGAGTTTGCCGATGCAGCTACTCGCGGGTTTCGTGTTCCTCATCCTGCTCGGTGTTGGGTGGGTCGTGTACATGGGAATTTCGCGCGATCCCGAACGCGGCGACGTGGAGCCGGGAGCGCTCCCGCCGCGGAGGCTTCTTGGTGGTGTCGCGTTCGTCGCGATCCTCATCGTCGCAACAGTCGTGTCCGAAGCAATCGTCTCGGACTAGCCCGACCGGTCCCTCGTTGCGGTCGTCTTGCATGGACGTCCCCTTCGGCCTTGATGGCTGCCAGCAACGACAGCCACGCGAACAGCCCGGCGACGAAGAGGCTCCCCCAAAGTGAGACTGGGATTCGCGCCACTCCAGCCAACAACTCGATCATGCCGGCTGGCGATCGTCGAGGACGAGGACAGTGAACTTCAACAAGGGTCAACCCCTTCACGGAGTGCCAGGTCCGGGAGCACCGTTGCTGCGGCGATCGCCGCGTATTACACGGTATTCGCTGACAACCCGGCGAGCCGGGACCGCCGATCTGGACGCGAAGAACCGGTCGAGCCGTGACCCGCCAGGTCTCGGTTGCGGCCGTGTTGCGTGGCGTCGACTTGAGCCCGACGATGGCGCGGTCGGCTAGTTCCTGCGCGGCGTCGGCTGCCTCGCGTACGTCGAGACAGAGACCGTCGGCAAGGTGGAGACGTAACACGCCGCGGGAACTGCGCTCCATGGACACGTTGATGTGGCCTACGGATTGTCGCGGACGCGGTGGCCCAGGCCGACATTGAAGTGGTTCATTGGGCGCGGAGGGACCTACGTGAAGCCACCCGAGATCGAGCGGATCGACGCCGGTTGTGCCAACACCGGCTACTCTTCCCGGATTCATACGGTTTGAGGCTGCAGATCGATCTGAGGGGAACCGGATGATGCGCGTCCTACGGGCTGGAGCTTCGATCATCGTCGTAGCTTCTGCGCTGACCTTGATGTCCACTGTCACCGCGTCGAGCCAAGTCATCGTGAACCCCGACGCGACCATCGTGGTAGCCAACCTCAACCCCGTACAGGGCGAGTCGGTCGAGATTCACAACGCGGACAACGACGACTCCACCTGCGAGGGCGGCGTTCCGGTCGTGTTCGTCAACGGTCTGCCTCCCGGCATCCTCTCCCAACTCGTCGGCGAGCCCGACGCGAACGGTGATTGGTCGGTCACGATGCATGTTCCGTTCCAATCCGACTGGCCCAGCAACTACGTGCTCGGCCCGTACACACTCGAGGCATCCTGCTTCGCGGATACCGCCGAGGCTGCGAAAGGTGTCGATGCCGCAGCCGAACCGGAGTTCGCGTATGTGCCGGTAGTCGTGACCGTCAACGTTCCGGTCGCACCATTGGACCCGCCGGTGGCAGAACCAGCGGAAGTTCTGGTGGTGACACCCGCGTTCACAGGCTGACCGCTCGGCGCGGTCCGCCGCCCAGGCGTGCAAGCGAGGCCCCGGCAGCCCTAGAAGCCGAGTCCCGCTACGGCAAGAGCCCCGCCAAGCCAACGACGAAACCCCGCCCGAAGGCGGCGCAGCGTCGTGTGACGTATCACGTCAGCCGTAGCTTGGTTCCCAAACGGACGTTCCTGGTTGCAAAGGCCCTAGAACCCTTATAGAAGTTGGGGTGGTAGCGAGCCGGCCTGTACGCCGGAAGCGCTCCGGCGTCACGGGTGGCTCCTCGACCTCACGACCCGCGGAGTGTGGGAGTTCGCACCCGCCGCTCGGGCAGGTGCGCTCGGTTCGGGAGATCCCTTCATCGAGCTGCGCGCGACGCTGATCCGCCGGCCGGAGCTGCCGGTGTCCGTGGCAGGGGAGTCGTCGGCGTGGCTTCATGGGCTCGCCAGTCGTCCGCCTGGTCGTCACGTCATCGCTGCGTCGCCAAAGCTCGAGCTGCCGCCCGCGCTCGGGAACTTCCGAACGGTGCGTCACTCCGCTCGGCTCTCGCCCGAGACGGTCGACGGCTTGCCGGTCTGGCGCATCGCGACCCTCCTGGTGCAGATGGCCGCCCGGCCGTCGATCTATCGCGACTGGCCCAACGTCGGAGACTGGCTCGCCGACGCGGTCGCGCGCGTCGACACCGACGACATCCAGCAGGAGCTCCAGGGGCAGAAGCGATCGGCGTGGGCGCGCATGGCGTACCTCCTCGATCGGGGTGCCCGCAGCGACTGGGCGCTCGATCTCCTGGCCGATGCGCCACGAGGAACCGGTCCGTACTACCTCGGTCCTCGCGATCGTCGCGGACACTTCGATGCGCGGTACGACGTGATCGACAGCCACCTCGGCGCTTCCGCCGCCGCGACGTCGTGATCACCGAGGGGTACCTCGCCCGCCACTACCAAGGCCGCGCCGACGGCCGCAGCCCGGCGCTCATCGACATCGCGCAGTCGCCATAGTGGGCGCGAACGAGCGCGTCACCGGTCCCAGGCTCAGGACCTAGTTGTTCACTGCTGGCGCCAACGTTCGCCAGGCGGTGAGCGGCAGGCCTGGTTGCGGCGACGGATCGGTGATGCGGATGCCGACGTGGTCGGCTCCGGCATCGAAGTGCTCTTGCACGCGGCGAGCGACGGCGTGCTCGTCGCCCCATGCGACGATGGTGTCGACGAGCCGGTCGCTGCCGCCACCGGTGATGTCCTCTTCGCCGAAGCCGAGCGATCGCCAGTTGTTCACGTAGTTCGGTAGGCGGAAGTAGCCGTCCAGCGTGGCGCGTGCCGTTGCCCGCGCTGATGCTGGGTCGGTTTCGAGGACGGCGTGCTGCTCCACGGCCAGCTGTCGCTGGCTGCCGATGGCGGCGCGTGTCGACGCGGTGTGCGACGGGGGCACGAGGTTGGGGAAGGCGCCTGCAGTCCGGTCGCGGGCCAGCGCGAGCATCCTCGGGCTGAGAGCGGCGATCATCCGCCGATCGACGGGTACGACCGAGGCCGCTTCGTCGAGCGCATCGAGAAAGCCCTCCATCGCGGCAAGCGGACGGCGGTATCGGCCCGGCTCCGTCGTGCGATCAACCAGTGGTGCGTGGCCGACGCCAAGACCGAGGAGCAAGCGCTCTGGATACGTCCGGTCGATGTCGGTGAACTCGGCCGCGACGGCAACTGGGTCGTGCAGCCAGATGTTGAGGATGCCACTGGCGACGGTGATCGACCGGGTTTCACGGAGGAGGAGGCGGAGTGGACTGAACAGATCGCCGCCGCTGTCGGGTAGCCACAGTGCTGTGAAGCCCAGCGACTCGAGCTCGGCCGCCGCGTCGGCACGCTCGCCCTCATCGCTGTATCGCAACTCCGGTCCGCAGATGCCGACGCCTGTGATATGCATGCGCTCTGCTCACCTGTCTTCCTCAGCGGGTGCCACCTCAGTTGTCCGAAGGGCCCTCGACACCAGGATTCTCGGATCGTGCTATCCCTGTGCCGATCCAGTCAGCGACATCGCCCGCAGTGCCGACCGCGGGAGCTGCGACCGGCAGACTGCGGGCCACGGTAATTCGACACGACGAGGGGACAAGTTGCGCATCGGTGTGGTGATCGGCAGAACCGGCGGCTGGAGAGACGCCGTCGGCGATCTTGCCGCAGACTACGAACGAGCGGTCGAGGCTTCCGTCCACTCGGTGTGGATGACCCAGCACCTCGGCTTCGACGCGTTGACACTCATGGCGAGCTGGGGCACGACCGGACCGGAACTCGGCACGGCGGTCATTCCCGCCCCAACGCGTCACCCGGTCCCGCTCGCGCAACAGGCACTGACGACCCAAGCACTGTGTGGTGGCCGGTTGAGCCTCGGTCTCGGTCTGGCCCATGGAGCCACCCTCACGTCCATCTACGGCCTCCCCCCACGCCGATCGGTGAGCTACCTCGCCGACTACCTCTCGACGCTCGACGCGCTCATGGCAGGCGAGGAGACAACGCCGAACGACAGCTACCCGATCACGACCCGCCTCGGCGGCGAGCTTCCCACACCGCCGCCGGTGCTACTTGCTGCGCTGGGCCCTCGAATGCTGGACCTTGCCGGCTCACGGACCGCCGGCACCATCACGTGGATGACCGGACCCCGGACCGTCGCCGGCCACGTCGTTCCGAGCATCCAAGCCGCCGCCGAAGCCGCCGGACGGACCGCCCCCCGAGTTGTCGTCTGCCTTCCCGTGTGCGTCACACCGCAACCCGACGCCGCTCGGGAGGCGTACCGATCAACGAACACCGCCTACGGCAAGATCCCGTCCTACCGGGACATGCTCGAACGGGAGGGCGTGGCCGACCCCGGCGACATCGCGATCATCGGAAGCGACGACCTCGTCCGAGACTCCTTCGGCGCACTCGTCTCCGGAGGTGCGACCGACATCGTCGCCATCCCGACCGGAAACCGCGATGAGCTAGACGCGACGTGGGCGCTGCTCCGCGCCATCTGCTCTTAGCAGCCGAGACCCCTCCGGCACACGAACAGCCGCCGACGCTGCACGTGCTCTAGCCAGGCCATCACTCGCCAACTGATCAAGACGAACCTGTTCTCGCTCAACGCCCCCCGCCCGACCTTCCCCCCGCCGCCGGCCGGCGCGCCTAAGACCGCAGGTTCTCGCTGCTGCGGGCGTCCCCTAACCACACCGCGGACTACGCCGCGGCCCGCCCCAGATCGCCGGGTCAGGGACGCTCCACTCACGCCAGAACTGCCAGTGAGGATGGGCGGTGGGTCCACCGTGGTGTTGGTGGTGACCGGTACGTTCGGTTCGGGCGCGCGTCACTCGTTGGTGTGTGTTCGGAATTGGGGCACGCCCCGTTCCGGAGGGTGATCGATCTTCCTGCAGCAACAGGTTGATCGTCACGGTCTCCTTCCCGGGACGTGCGTGCCACCCCTTGAACCGTTTGATGAGCAGAAGGGATGGCGATGACCATCGTAGAGACGACGCGCCTGATCACGGGTGGTGTCGATACGCATCTGGATGTGCATGTCGCGGCCGCGGTCGACGCGAATGGCGGCGTGTTGGGTGTCGAGTCGTTCGGGACGACATCGGCTGGCTACCGCGAGTTGTGTTCGTGGCTCGAGACGTTCGGGGCGGTGTCTCGGGTGGGGGTGGAAGGCACCGGCGCGTATGGCGCCGGGTTGGCACGCCATCTGCGGAGTCGTGGACTGGTGGTGATCGAGGTTGATCGCCCGAACCGTCAAGAACGGCGCCGCAAGCAATCTAGCCCTGGTCGCGAACCTCGCCGCTCGCGCTCGACCGCCCCGACCCCGCACGCCGGGATGTGTCGCACGCACCGACGACGGGCGCTCGTGTGCGCCACTTGTGCGCCACCCGGACCCTGGCGACGCGAAAGCCCTGGTCAGAGGGGTGGTGGTAGCGAGTCGACCTGTACGCCGGATTCTGTTCGGACCGAGGTCCGCGGTGGCCATCCATCTGGGCCGCCGGTCGCCCGACGGCTCGTGCGGCCTACCCGGGGTTCGAAGGGCGGGCCGCCCTCCCCCTGCTTGGCCTTGCTCCCGGTGGGGCTTGCCGAGCCGCCCGGGTCACCCCGGGCGCTGGTGCGCTCTTACCGCACCGTTTCACCCTTACCTGTGCACCGGATCCGGGGACCCGGTGCCATCGGCGGTCTGCTCTCTGTTGCGCTGTCCTGCGGGTCGCCCCGACTGGGTGTTACCCAGCACCGTGCCCTGTGGAGTCCGGACGTTCCTCGGAGCCGGTCACGCCGGTCCGCGGCCACCCGGCCGACTCGCTACCGACACCAGCCTACGACGCGGCGCAATCTCAGCCGGAGGACGAGGACGACGAGGACGCGTCGCGGCGGGCGCGAGCGGCCGGACGCGATCCGATGAACCCGCCGAACATCCCGAGCGCGGCTGCGATCACCAGGTGACCGAACAGCTGCCCGGGGCGCAGCGCGGGGCTGTGGCCGGTGAAGAGGCCGCGGTTCTCGTCGCGCACGAGCCAGATCACGATGCGGACGGGGATCCACAGCACGAACGCACCGACGCCGGCGAGGGCCCCGTTGGTGAGGAACGCCTCGGGCACGAGACGCCCGGCCAGCCAGCCGCCGAGCGCGTACCCGACCAGGATGAGGACGAAGAGCGGGTAGATCCATCCGCTGTCGTCGAAGGAGTCGAGGTTGTGGTCGAGGATCGCCTGGATCACGCTGACGCCGATCAGCACGCACAACCCGATGAGCGCGCCGCGCAGCACGGCATTCCAGTCGACCAGGCGCCCGTCGTCGACCGGTGTCCCGGGGGAGTCCACGCTCACGATCTTGCCTCGTCGGGCGTCTCTTCGTGGAACAGCTCCCCGACGGGGACCACGAGGCCGTCACGTACCAACGGCTTCACGTAGGCGCGTTGCTGTACCAGGATCCCGGCCGCGAGGACGAGATACACGGTTCCCACGCCGAGGCGCTCGAGCTCGCGCAGGCCCTCGGGCAGGATCGCGCCGAGCACGAACTGCGAGATGAACAGCCCGAACAGCATCCAGGCTTCGCGCACGCTCATGCGCCGGTTGACCAGCACCGCGATCGCGAAGACCGACTGCGCGGCGGTGAGGAAGAGCTCTTCGCGCTGGAGCGAGTCGAGCGGCAGCCCGGTGAGGTGGCCGGCCGAGATCGCGTAGACGATCGGCAGCGAGCCGACGAGCAGCGTCCATTGGTTCACCTTCGACGACAACAGGGTGCCGAGGCCTGCGCTCGTGTTGAGGCGCCACGCGAACAACGCGGCGACGAGCAGCTCCGGCGCTTCGGATGCCAACGGCGCCACCCACTGCACGAGGAGGAAGGTGTCGATGCCGGCCTGCTCCCCGAGGTGCACGAGTGACTCGGCGAACGGCTCCGCGCACAGGAAGATCACCCCGGCCGCGTACGCGAGCAGCAGGCCGACGACGAGCGCGGCGCTTTGCGGTCGGGAGCGCGCCGATCAACCGCGCCGGGCCGACGAGGTGTGGCTCCTCCGACGGCGCGCGCCAGAGCCGGTAGACGAAGAACACGAAGATGCTGATGAGGATGACGGAGTCGACGATCGTGAGCGTGCGCTTCAACGGCAACGTGAACGAGTACAGCGTCGCGATCGCGAGGAACGTGATCTCGATCGCGTGCGGTCGTTCGAGCACGGTGTCGGTGTCGAGCTCGCCCCGGTACCCGCGCTTGCGCGCGATGCTCGTCATCCGCCACGCGGCGAGGAGCACGACCATCGACCACCCGATGCCGATGAGGAGCCGGTTGCCGCCGGTCATGTTCGCCGAGCGCGAGGGGAGCGAACTTGTCGGGATCCTCGCCGGCCTTGTAGGCGAACGTGAAGTCGACCGCGTATTCCGGGAGCACCGCGATCAGGGCGAGCACGGTGAGGGCGAGGCCCTGCGACACGTCGAGCTGGAGTGCTTCCGCGGCCCAGGCGAGGAGGAAGGCCGAACCGAGGATGGCGAAGCCGAACACGATGGGCGCCACCACGTCGCCCAGGCCGGCCCCGGTGATGCGCACCAGCGCCCCGGGCGCCGTCAGCAGGAAGGCCAGCGAGAGCGCCAGCACCTGCCCCCGGGGCCCCCGGAGCGCTATGGGGGTGGTCTCCGGGGCCGTCGGCGTCACCCGTCCCATCCTACGGGAGCGGCCTTTTCCGGCTCTGCCCCGCCTGCGGCGCCATCCACGATTCGGAAAACGGCGAATGAACTCTCAGGAACAGGGGAAGAACGGCCGAAACGAAGGGTGTTGGATGAGGTTCCACCGGCCTCTCCCCGGGCTGGAGCACCAGAAAGCACGAATCGGATGATCAACCACTGGCGTCAGTACGCACGATGTCTGGGAGCCGACCCCGAGATCTTCTACCCCCCGGCGGAGTCCGACGACGGCTCCGGCGAGGCAAAGGCGATCTCCGCGGTCTGCCCCGTGCGAGAGCCCTGCCTCGAGCACGCGATCACCGCCCGCGAGAAGCAGGGCGTCTGGGGCGGGCTCGACGAGCGGGAACGGCGCCGGCTCGTGCGCCAACGCCGCAAGACCGCGTAGCCCCGGACTTCGATTCGGGCGTCCGGTGCGGGCCTCATCCGCACCGCCCCCGGTAGCATCCGGCGGATGAATGCAGCGCTGTGGCCCGACGTCATCGGGCGTCTGCTCCGGCGCGAGGACCTCTCCGACGACCTGATCGAGCAGGCGATGTCGGAGATCCTCTCGGGTGACGCGACCGACGCCCAGATCGCCGCCTTCGCCGTCGGACTACGCGCCAAGGGCGAGACCGCGGCCGAGCTCGCCGCCCTCGTACGCGTGATGCTCGACTTCGCCGATCACGTCGACCTGTCCGATGTCGACGCGCCGCTCATCGACACCTGCGGCACCGGCGGTGACGGCGCGGGCACGGTGAACGTGTCGACGATGGCCGCGATCGTGACCGCGGCATCGGGCGCGCGCGTCGCCAAGCACGGCGGTCGCGCCGCGTCGTCGAAGTGCGGGTCGGTCGACGTGCTCGAGACCCTCGGTGTCGTGATCGACCTCGGACCCGAGGGCGTGGCCCGCTGCGTGCGCGAGGTCGGCATCGGCTTCTGCTTCGCGCAGCGCTTCCACCCGGCCATGCGCTTCGCCGCGCCGGTCCGCAGCCAGCTGGGCACGCCCACCACGTTCAACTTCCTCGGGCCCCTCGCCAACCCGGCCGGGGCCACCCGTCGCACCGTCGGAGTCTCGGATCCCGTGATGGCCGAGCGGGTCGTCCGCACCCTCGCCGTGCTCGGGGTCGAGCGGGCGCTGGTGTTCTTCGGCCACGACGGGCTCGACGAGCTGACGGTCACCACCACGTCGACGATCTACGAGCTCGACCACGGCGACGTGCGCATCTCCGAGCTCGACCCGCTCGACGTCGGCATCCCGCACGCCGAGCTGGGCGCCCTGGCCGGGGGCGACGCGGCGGGCAACGCCCAGGTGGTGCACCAGGTGTTCGCCGGGGCGACCGGACCGATCCGCGACATCGTGACCCTCGGCGCCGCCGCCGCGATGGTGGTCGGCGACGTCGCGCCCGATCTCGCGGCCGGGGTCGAGCTGGCCCGTGCCGTGATCGACGACGGTCGCGCCGCCGCCACGCTCGACGCGTTCGTGCGGGTCACGGTGGCCGCACGCGAGAGCGGAGTGGGCTGATGGCACGCGCGCTCGAGTGCCCGGCGTGTGGTGCCCGTCACCGGGTCGACGACCTCCCGGACTCGCCGACGTTCCGGTGCGACCGGTGCGGCCAGGTGCTCAAGGTCCCCACCCCGATCAGCTCGTCGGGCTCGGGCGGTCCGCCGCCGCCGGCGCGGCAGCCGGTGTCCGAGTCGGCATCGGTGGCGCCCCCACCGCGCCGCCGCGACCCCGCGACCTCGAACGGACCTGCGGGCGACACCGCGACGAGCGCAGCGCCGGTACGCACCGCGGCCGCGGTGTCGGCCACCGTCGCGGCCGCCGGACCGGCGGAGGACGCGGCCGACGCCGGCCAGGCTCGCCGCCCGCGACGGCCGGCGAAGTCGGCCGCACCCCGCTCGAAGGTCTCGTGGTACTGGCGTCTGCTGGCGTGGATCGTCGCGGTGCCCCTCGGCTTCGTCATCACCGCGTGGCCGGCCTACGAGCTGGGATTCATCGAGAAGGACGACGTGCTCGACATCTTCGTCGGCACCGGCAGCGGCAGGTACGTCCGCTTGGCGATCGCCACCGCGGTGTGGGCACTCGTGACCGCGCTGCTCGTGCAGCTGCTGGTCGAGGGCGGTCGCGCGTGGGCGGCGCGCCGCAAGGCGCGGGCGGTGCCGGCATGAGCACCCGCTTCCGCTGTTCGGCGTGCGGCAACCTCACCCGCTTCGACGTGACCGCGTCGCGCCGCACCCGGGCCTTCCATCACTTCAGCGTGGGTGGCGAGCTCACCGTCGAGGACGAAGAGGTGCTCGACGAGACCATCGAGACGGTCACCTGCCGCTGGTGCGGCGCGTCGGGCGACGCGATCGAAGAGCTGGCGATCGAGGTCTGAGAAAGCCGTCGGCCCGACCAGCCGCACCGAGCCCGGAATGACTGTCACACCCCCGTGGCACGCTGCTCCCATGCTGATCGACTGCTTCGAGTGTGTGATGCGGGCCACCGCCGCCTGCGACGACTGCGTGGTCACGTTCGTGGTGGACCGGGAGCCGGGGGAGGCGCTCGTCATCGACGTGGAAGAGGAGCGGGCGGTCCGCATGCTGGCCCGCGCCGGGTTGGTGCCGCGGCTGCGTCACGTTGCGGGGTAGCGTCCTCGACGCCGGCTCGTCGGAGCCGCCGGTCCACGAGGAGGGCGCACATGTATCTCGGCAGCGACGCCGCCAACTTCGCGGTGCTGCTGGCTCGGGTCTGGGTCGGGATCATGATCTTCGCCCACGGCTGGCGCCACGTGCAGGCGGTCCGCTCCGGCCCCGGCATGGCCAACTGGTTCGAGAGCCTCGGCGTGAAGCCCGGTCCGCTGCACGCGTGGACGGTCACGCTCACCGAGGTGTTCATCCCGGTGCTGCTGGTGCTCGGGTTCCTCACCCCGATCGACTACGGCGGTGTCTGCGCGCTCATGCTCGTCGCGCTCGTCACCAACCACCGCCAGAACGGCTTCTTCCTCAGCAGCGCGAAGGAGGGGTACGAGTACGTCGCCAGCATCGCGGTGCTGTCGATCACCCTCGGCACCCTCGGGCCGGGCAAGTGGTCGCTCGACCACGCCTTCGACTTCTCCTTCCCGTTCGATCCGGGGAAGGCGCTCATCGCGACCGCAGTGGTCGGCATCGGTGGCGCCGCGCTCTTCCTCCTCGCTTTCTGGCGGCCCCCGAAGAAGGACGGCCCCGCCGCCTGACCGCGGCGGGGGCGGAAGGCGGCGCCGCGCAATGGGTCGGGTCTCGCTGGAGCACGTCTCGAAGCGCTTCGACGACGTCGCTGCGGTCGACGATCTGACCCTCGACGTCGCCGACGAGGAGTTCCTCATCCTGCTCGGCCCCTCGGGGTGCGGGAAGTCGACCGCCCTGCGCATGATCGCGGGCCTCGAAGACCCCACCGCGGGCACCATCACCATCGGTGAGCGCGTCGTCAACGACGTGGAGGCCAAGGACCGCGACGTCTCGATGGTGTTCCAGAGCTACGCGCTCTACCCGCACATGACGGTGCGGAAGAACATCGAGTTCCCGCTGCGGTCGCGCAAGGTGCCGTCGGCCGAACGCGACCAGCTGGTCCGCGAGGCCGCCGAGAGCCTAGACCTCGGCGGGTTGCTCGACCGCAAGCCCGCGCAGCTGTCGGGTGGACAGCGGCAACGGGTCGCACTCGCGCGCGATCGTGCGACGCCCGCAGGCGTTCCTCATGGACGAGCCCCTCTCGAACCTCGACGCCAAGCTCCGCGTGCAGACACGCGCCGAGCTCGTGGAGCTGCAACGGCGGCTGGCGGCGACGGTCATCTACGTCACCCACGACCAGGTCGAGGCCATGACCATGGGTCACCGCATCGCCATCCTCGACGCCGGCGTGCTGCAGCAGGTGGGCGCGCCGCAGGACGTCTACGCCCGGCCGGCCAACCTGTTCGTCGCCGCGCTTCATCGGCAGCCCCCCCATGAACACCGTCACCGGCACCGTCGACCGCGTCGACGGCGTGCTGGTCGCGCAGATCCCGGGTGGGCGCATCCCGCTCGATCCCGAGCTCGCGAGGGCGGTCGAGGCCAGTGGGCTCGCCGAGGTGGTGATCGGCGTACGGCCCGAGGGCTTGCGCTTCGACGCCACCGACGGGATTCCGGCGTTGGTGAGCGTGGTCGAGTCGCTCGGGCACGAACGCCATGTCGTGTGCCGCCTCACTGATCAGCAGTTCGTGATCGTGCGCCAGGACGCGCACGAGGCGGCGCCGGCAGAGGAGAGCTCGACGTTCCTCATCGCCGACGCCGCCGCGCTGCACGTGTTCGACCCCGATACCGGCGCGCGGGTCGGGGCCTGACCGGTGGCGGCCACCGTCTCGCCGGCCCGCCGACGTCTCCGCCGCCGCGAGCGCGGCCTCGCCTACCTCCTGCTCATCCCGTCGCTGCTGGTCTTCGGCGTGTTCGTGTTCTGGCCGCTCGTGCACAACGTGTACCTCGGCTTCTACCGGAACCCGCCGTTCCCGGGATTGCCGAGCACCTACGTCGGGTTCGACCAGTACCGCGACGTCCTCACCTCGCAGGACTTCTTCGACAGCGTCAAGACCACGTTCCTCTTCGCGTTCCTCACCGTGCCCGCCGGCATCGCGCTCGGCCTCGGCCTCGCCGTGCTCGCGCACCAGAAGCTGCGCGGCATCGGCATCTACCGCACCTTCTTCTCGTCGACCGTCGCCACATCGGTCGCGGTGGCGGCCGTGATCTTCGGCACCCTGATGAACCCACAGGTCGGGCTCCTGCCGTGGCTCGGGCTCACGACCAATCCCACCATCCTCCAGAACCCCGACTGGGCGTTGGTCGCGGTCGCGGTCGTCACCGTATGGCAGACGCTCGGCCTCACGTTCATCCTCATGGCCGCGGGTCTGCAGGGTGTGCCCGACGACCTGTTCGAAGCGGCGCGCGTCGACGGCGCGGGCGCGTGGTCGCGCTTCTGGCACGTCACACTGCCGATGATGTCGCCCACCATCTTCTTCGCGGTGGTGATCGGCACGATCTTCGCGTTCCAGTCGTTCGGCCAGATCGACATCCTCACGCAGGGCGGTCCGCTGAAGGAGACGAACGTCCTCACCTACTTCATCTTCAACACGCTCCAGCGTCAGAGCGACCCCGGGAAGGCGGCGGTGCTGGCGATCGCGCTGTTCTTCCTCACGCTGCTGCTCGCGCTCGGTCAGATCCGCCTGCTCGAGCGGAGGGTCTCCTATGAGCGATGACGCGCGCGCGCTGCACCGGCGGCGCGTGTGGGGGAAGGTCGGTAGCTACACGCTCCTGACCGTGCTGGCGGTGATCGTGCTGTTCCCGATCTACATCACCGTCGTGAACTCGTTGCTCCCGTCCCGCGAGATCCTGTCGCAGCCGCCCAAGTTCTTCCCGACCGATCCGCAGTTCGGGAGCTACAGCGACGCCTGGAACGTCGGGCACATGGGCACCTACCTCAAGAACAGCTTCATCGTCACCGTCATCATCACCGTCGGTCAGGTGCTGACCGCCGTCTTCGCCGGCTACGCGTTCGCGTTCCTCGAGTTCCCGTTCAAGCGTCTGCTGTTCGTGGTCTTCCTGGCCACGCTCATGGTGCCGTTCGAGGTCACCATCGTCACCAACGTGGCGACGATCAGCGATCTCGGTTGGTACAACACCTACGCCGGGCTCGCGGTCCCGTTCCTGGCCACCGGGTTCGGGGCGTTCCTGATGCGCCAGTCGTTCCTCACCCTTCCGCACGAGCTCCGCGATGCCGCGGCCCTCGACGGCTACGGGCACTGGCGGTTCATGTGGCGGGTGGCGGTGCCGCTGGCGCGCCCGGCGGTCGCCGCGCTCACGGTGTTCGCGTTCCTCGCCGCGTGGAACCAGTACCTGTGGCCGCTGCTCATCACCAAGGACGAGCGTCTCCGGACGGTGCAGATCGGGCTCAACCAGCTCAAGCAGTCGAGCATCGACCAGCTGAACATCGTGTTCGCGGGCGCGGTCATCGCGGTGATCCCGCTTGTCATACTTCTTCTGTTCTTCCAGAAGCACCTGGTGCGTGGCCTCACCGCCGGCGCCGTGAAGGGATGATCCAGATGTGGTCATGGAAGCGGTTGACGGTCTCGACGTTGGCGGCGGTGGTCGTCGCCACGGGGCTCTCCACCGCGGTGGCGGTTCCGGGCGCGGGCGCGGCGAACAGCACGAAGTGTCCCCTGGCGGCGTTGAAGAAGTCGTCCGGGCCGGTGGAGATCACCATGTGGCACTGGATGGCGCGCGCCAACGGGGAGACGCTCCAGAAGCTCACCGACGCGTTCAACTCGTCGCAGAGCGAGGTCAAGGTGAAGCTCGTCGACCAGGTCGGCTGGGAGGAGACGCTCGCGAAGTACAAGTCGGGGTTGGCGAACGGAGACCTGCCCGACATCGTCCAGCTGCAGGAGACCGACCAGCAGCAGATGATCGACACCGGGACGGTGTTGCCGGCGAGCGTGTGCGCGAAGGCCGACAAGTACAGCTTCGCCGACTTCCTGCCCAACGTGATCAGCTACTTCACCGTGCAGGGCACGCAGTACGCGATGCCGTTCAACACGTCGGGCCCGGTCTTCTACTACAACAAGAAGGCCTTCAGCGCGGCCGGCCTCGACCCCGAGCAGCCGCCCACCAACCTCGCCGAGCTGCGCACCGCGGCGGAGAAGCTCAAGGCCAACGGCGTACCCGCGCCCCTCGGGCTCAAGACGGACCCGATCTTCGTGGAGCAATGGACCGCGATGGCCAACCGATTGTTCGCGAACAACGGCAACGGCCGCAAGGAACGCACCACCAAGGCGGTGTTCGACTCGGCGAGCGGCCGCGCCGTCTTCGACTGGATGTCCGGCATGGTGAAGGACGGCCTGGCCGCCACCAACTCCGACATCGGGACCGGCAACGCCGACAACCTGCTCGGGATCCGCGGCGGCAACCACGCGATGACCATCGACAGCAGCGCCGCGCTCGGCACCATCACCGCAGTGCTCGCGGCGGGCAACGATCCGAACATCGAGCTCGGCGTGGGCCCCATGCCCGGCCCGGGTGCGGGCAAGGTCCGGGGCGGCGTGTTCGTGCAGGGCGGTGAGCTGTTCATGGTGAACAAGTCGGCGCCGGAGAAGCAGGCGGCGGCGTGGGAGTACCTGAAGTTCCTCGACTCGCCCGAGAACATGACCACCTGGGCGATCGGCACGGGCTACCTCCCGATCAGGAAGACCTCGGCCGACAGCACCGCGATGCAGGACTACTGGGCGCAGAACCCCGGGTTCAAGGTGGCCTACGACCAGTTGCTCGGCGGTCCGAACACCGTCGCCACGTCGGGATCGGTGATCGGTCCGAACATCGAGGTGCGCCAGGCCGTCCGCGACGCCGAGAACAGCATGTTCCTCGAGGGCGCCGACCCGAAGTCGGCGATCTCGGCGGCGGCGAGCAACGCCACGGCCGCCATCGTCGACTACAACTCCCGGATCGGCGCCTGACACCGCGCCGAGCGCGAGATCGGCCATGCTGTGGGCCGCAGCAGGGTGATCGACGGGGGAGCGGACATGCGGTCGTGGAAGCGCTGGGCGGGCTCGGGTCTCGCGATGGTCGTGTTGACGACCGGGCTCTCGGCCGTGACCGCAGTCCCGGCCGCGACCGCCGCGACCAGCACGAAGTGCCCGCTGGCTGCGCTGAAGCAGGCGTCGAAGCCGGTCGAGATCACGATGTGGCACTCGATGAACCGCGGACTCGGTGACGCGCTCCAGAAGCTGACCGACGCGTTCAACTCGTCGCAGAGCGACGTCAAGGTGAACCTGGTCAACCAGATCGACTACCCCCAGACCTTCACCAAGTACAAGGCCGGTCTCGGCAGCGGCGACCTGCCCGACGTCGTGCAGCTGCAGGAGACCGAGCAGCAGCAGATGATCGACACGGGGACGGTGTTGCCGGCGAGCGTGTGCGCGAAGGCCGACAAGTACAGCTTCTCCGACTTCCTGCCCCGGGTGGTCAGCTACTTCACCGTGGAGGGCACGCAGTACGCGATGCCGTTCAACACGTCTGGCCCGGTGCTGCTCTACAACAAGAAGGCGTTCACCGCCGCCGGCCTCGACCCCGAGAAGCCGCCCACCACACTCGACGAGGTCCGCTCGGCGGCGGAGAAGCTCCGGGTCGGCGGCATGCAGGCGCCGCTCGGGCTCAAGACCGAACCCGGGTACTTCGAGCACTGGCGCGCGATGGCCAACAAGCTCTACGTGAACAACAGCAACGGTCGGAAGGCCCGCGCCACCAAGACCGGGTTCGACGACGCCACCGGTCGCCAGATCTTCAGCTGGCTGTCGGGGATGGTGAAGGACGGCCTCGCCGAGACGAACCCCGACCTCGGTACCGGCAACTTCGACAACCTGCTGGGTATCCAGAGCGGTTCGCACGCCATGGCGTTCGACACCAGCGCAGTGCTCGGCACGGTCACGACGATCCTCGCCGGTGGCCAGGCGCCGAACGTCGAGCTCGGTGTGGCGCCGTTCCCCGGGCCGGGTGCCGGCAAGATCAAGGGCGGCGTGCTGGTGAGCGGCGGCTCGCTCTACATGGTGAACAAGTCGGCGCCGGCGAAGCAGGCGGCGGCGTGGAAGTTCCTGAAGTTCCTCGACTCGACCGAGAACATGACCACGTGGTCGATCGACACCGGGTACCTCCCGATCCGCAAGTCGTCGGCCGACAGCTCGGAGATGCAGGCCTACTGGGCCGCGAACCCGCTGTACAAGATCGCGTATGACCAGCTGCTCAACGGGCCCACGAACGTCGCGACCGCCGGCTCGGTGATCGGCAACTACACCGGTGTTCGTGACGCGGTTCGTGACGCAGAGAACAGCATGTTCCTCGAGGGCAAGGACTCGAAGGCGGCGCTGAAGGACGCGTCGACCAACGCCACCGCGGCGATGGAGGACTACAACACGCGTCTCGGCGGGTAGCGCGTTCGGGGCGTGGGAGACTGCGCCGATGGGATTTCTGGACCGGGTCATCGGCGGGGTCAACCAGGCCCACGAGAAGGCGACCGACGCCGAATACGCGGTGCTCCGGGATCGTCGCTATGACGCCGCGGAGCGGCTGGCGCAGAGCGGTGAAGGGGGCCACGCGATCGTCACCGGCATCCGCGGCCGTTGGAACGACGAGACCACGGAGCTCGTGTACCGGCTGGAGTGGAACGACGGTGGCATGCGATCCGGCGCGATCCGGTTCGGCGGCGGCGCCGCGTCGTCGTTGCGCATCGGATCCGAGGTGCTCGTCCGTACCGACGGCGACCGGGTCGCCCTCGACGTCGACGGCATGGCGGCCGCGCCGGGAGCGTCGGACATCCCCGGCGTCCGGCACCGATGTTCCGGTCGTGGTGGACCCGAGCCATCCGGTGAGGATGCAGGTCAACTGGCCCCTCCTCGCCGAGGAACGCGCGGGAGGCCGCTGGGACGACCCCGTGCCCGAGGGCAGCATCGCCGCGTCCCTGCTCAGCGGCGCCGAGGCCCCCGAGCTGATGGCGACGATGGGCGGCGAGATCGACAGCACGCCGGCCGCCGACGAAGCCAACGCGATCGAGGGCGTCACGCTCGAGATGCGGGCGGCGGTGGAAGCCGGGTTGATCCACGACCGGGTGCCCCCGGATGGCTACGACGCGTACGCCACCGAGCACTTCGGCGTGCCCGCGGGACGCTGGACCGCGATCGCCGCCGCGTGGCGGGCCCGCCAGAGGTTGGACTGGAAGGTGGGCGCTGCATTCGGTGAAGCCTTCGAGACCGCGGAGAAGGCGCGGAAGCGGAAGAAGTGAACGAGCCGGCTTCGCGCCAACTGAGCACACTGCTTGAACAGGCGCGCGAGCTTGCGTCGCGTGAAGCGGGGCTTGCGGTGGTGGTCACGCAACGCCCCGACGGCACCGCGCAAGCATCAGTCGTCAATGCGGGTCTCGTCGTCCACCCACTGACGCGGGAGCTTGCAGTCGGTTTCGTGGTGCAGGGCGGTGAACGGACGAAGCTGACGAACCTCCGTGCTCCCGCTCGGTGATGGCTGGGGAATCAACTGCACCAGAACGTCGCCCAGCCGTACGCTCGTTGGTCGTGTCGGGCATCGAGTCAGCGGTCGTTGACGCCGAAGACTTCATTGAGCGCGGCTGGGTGCGTGTGCGGGCCGGGGTGCCGGATGAGGTCGTGCGGGGTGTCCGCAACGCGGTACCCGAGCTCGTCCCTTCGGCACCTGCGAGTCCGTGGAAGATCGCGTTGGTATCGGTCTACGACTTGCCCGTGCTCGCCCATGCCCTCGGTCCGAGGATCCGGAAGGCCGTCGATGCCCTGGTCGGGCCAGGGCGCTGGCATTTCGCGGCGGCATGGGGCTTCCCGACGCGGTTCTCCGGGCCGATCGATCCGTTGTGGCACATCGACGGTGACTGGTTTCATCATCGCCTCGGTTCGGGCGACCAGATCCTCACGCCGATCTTCTTCTGGGACACCGTCGGGGCCGATGACGGCCCGACGCTGCTCTGGTCGGGCTCGCATCGAACGGTGGCACGGTTGCTGGCGAGTCGCGAACCAGACGGCATACCGGGCAGTGAGATCACTTCGGCGGTGCACCAACACGTGTCGGGTCACCGACTGCAGGTGGAACCGGCGACTGGGGAAGCGGGCGACGTCATCTTGTGCCATCCCTTTCTCGCGCACACCATCAATCCGAGCGGGTCGTCACGTCCGCGCTACATCTCGAACGTTGCTGTCCACGCCTTCGCCGACATGAACTTCGATGAACAACGACGGACTCTGAGCCCGGTCGAGACTGCCATCGCCGAGGCTTTGGACAGGTAGGTCGTCGCGCTACTTGGCTGCGTGGCAAGCTCCGTGCGCATGCCGGCCATCGTCCGACCCGTCGGTGACGAGCGCGACTCGCTCCGCACCTTCCTCGCGCACGAACGTCACGTCCTCGTGATCGCCGCCTACGGGCTCACCGACGAACAGGCCTGGAGCGCACCAACGGCAAGCGAGCTGAGCATCGCGGGCCTGCTCGAGCACATGACGTCGACCGAGCACACGTGGGCGTCAATGATCGTCGGAGGCGCCGCACGGGACGCGAAGGACGTGGGGACGCAGCCTGTGCCCGACGAGGTGGAGGACCTCGTCGCCGCCTACGAGCGGGCGACCGCCGCCACCGACGCCGTGATCGACGCGGTCGACGACCTCGATCGAATCGTTCGGGTGCCGGAGGGGACGCGCTGGGCGCCGCCCGACACCGAGTGGTCGGTACGGTGGGTGCTGCTCCACCTGATCCACGAAACCGCGCGCCACGCCGGGCACGCCGACATCATCCGCGAGACGATCGACGGCGCGACCGCGTTGCCGCTGATGGCCGCCGTCGAACAGTGGCCGCCCCGCCGGACCATCCAGCCGTGGACGCCGCGCGAGTCGTGAAAACGCGAGCTCGGGTGCGCTGGGCTGTCGCTCGGTCTTGACGGTCAGGTGGCCGACGGATTGAGCAGGCCGGAGCGCGCCATTGGAATGTCACCCCTCACTACTCCGCTCTCCAGGTAGATCGGGACGAAGAGCCGATGTGTGAACTTCCATTCGCCGTCGATGCGCGCAAGATCGTCGTAGTAGATCCCGTAGTCCTGAAAGTTGACCTCGGCGCCCTTCGGGCCGAAGGGACCGTCGTCTGCGGCAGTGCCGCGACTGAATTCGAAGATCGTCGTCGTCGCCGTAGCCGTGTCGTCGTTCAACAGTTCGATCACCGGGCTCGACGGCGTCTGGATCAGAAGCTCAGTCGTCGTCGTCGAGGCGCGGAAGTGTTCGCAGAACGCGTCCGCGGACTCGTGACGTAGGTCCAGCAGCGGGCTCTCCCACAATGCGTCGTCGGCATAGACCGAGCGCATTGCTTGGAGGTCAGCTCGGGTGACCGCATCGGAGTAGCGGTAGATGAGCTGCTGAATCTTGAATTTCTCGATCCAGTCACGATCGTCAGGCATGATCCCCGCCCCTTCTTCGACCCGGGCGCGGGCGGCCGCTCCCCGGTGACCTACTTCGGCGGCAGGCTAACTGAGAAGCGCTGGGCCAGAAGTGCCGCGCTTGCGTGTGTCGAACGAACGGTTGTCAGCCGCGTTCGTCGACGGGGACGTACGGGCGCTTGGTCGCGCCGGTGTAGATCTGGCGCGGGCGGCCGATCTTGGTGGCCGGGCTCTCCATCATCTCGACCCAGTGCGCGATCCAGCCGGGGAGCCGGCCCATCGCGAACAGCACCGGGAACATCTGGGTGGGGAAGCCCATGGCGCGGTAGATGAGTCCCGAGTAGAAGTCGACGTTCGGGTAGAGCTTGCGCTCGACGAAGAAGTCGTCTTCGAGCGCGACCTCTTCGAGGCGCAGCGCGAGGTCGAGCTGGTCGTCCATCTTCCCGAGGTCGTTGATGACCTTGTGGCACGCGTCCTTGAGGATGCGGGCGCGGGGGTCGTAGTTCTTGTACACGCGGTGGCCGAAGCCCGAGAGCCGGAAGGGGTCGTCGGGGTCCTTGGCCATGCGCACGTACTTGTCGACGTCGCCGCCGTCGGCGGTGATGCGGTCGAGCATCTCGATCACGGCCTGGTTGGCGCCGCCGTGCAATGGGCCCCACAGCGCGTTGATGCCGGCAGCGATCGACGCGAAGAGGTTCGCCTCGCTGGAGCCGACGAGGCGTACGGTGCTGGTGGAGCAGTTCTGCTCGTGGTCGGCGTGCAGGATGAGGAGCTGCTTGAGCGTGACCACGGTGTTGTGGCTCACCTCGTAGCGCTCCGACGGCACCGCGAACATCATCGTGAGGAAGTTCTCGATGAGGTCGAGGGAGTTGTCGGGGTAGAGGAACGGCTGGCCGATCGACTTCTTGTACGCGTACGCGGCGATCGTGGGCAGCTTCGCCATGAGGCGCAGGACCGAGAGGTGCACCTGCTCGGGGTCATGCGGGTCGTTGCTGTCCTGGTAGAAGGTCGACAGGGCGCTCACCGCCGACGAGAGCGTGCCCATCGGGTGGGCGTCCTTGGGGAACGCGTCGAAGAAGCGCTTGGCGTCCTCGTGGAGGAGGGTGTGCTTGCGGATGCCGAAGCGGAACTCGTCGAGCTGGGTGCGGGTGGGCAGCTCGCCGTAGATCAGCAGGTACGACGTCTCGAGGAACGAGGGCACCGGGACGGAGACGAGCTCCTCGATGGGGATGCCCCGGTAGCGGAGGATGCCGGCCTCGCCGTCGATGAAGGTGATCGACGACTCGCACGACGCCGTGTTCACGAAGCCGTTGTCGAGGGTGACCGCGCCGGTCTGGGCCCGCAGCTTCGAGATGTCGATGCCGCGCTCGCCCTCGGTGCCCACCACCATGGGCAATTCGGTCTCTTCGCTGCCGATGCGCAGTACGGCGAACGGGTCGTTCATGCGGTGCTCCTCCTGGTCCGCGGGCCAGCGTACCCCGCAGCGCCCCAACGCTTTCCGGTCTGCCCACGCGCCTACGGTGTCGCGGTGGCGCTGGCTGAACGCGACCTGACGGCACGGCGCACCCTGCTGCCGTGGTCTGCCGTCGTGGCGCCGTGGCTCTTCTCGCGGGTCGTCTCCATGGTGGTGCTCCTCGCCGCGGTCAACGACCCTGCACGCGGCTCTCGGTTCGATCAGGTCGCCACCCGCTGGGACGGCGCGTTCTACCTCGACATCGCCCGCAACGGGTACGGCCCGGTCGACATCCCCTTCCCGAAGTGGCCGTTCTTCCCGCTCCTCCCCGGGCTGATCAAGGCGTTCGACGAGGTCGCCAACGACAAGGTCGCGATCTTCGTGTTCAACCAGCTCCTGTTCCTCGTCGCCCTGGCGGGGGTCTACCGGCTGGCTTCCCGGCACGGCGGGCGTACGGTCGGCGCGCTGTCGGTGTGGGCGCTGGCGCTGTTCCCGGCGTCGTTCGTGTTCTCGATGACCTACCCGTCGGCGATCTTCCTTGCCGCGTCGGTGTGGGCGTTCGTCCTGGTCGAGGACCACCACGACCTCGCCGCCGGTCTGGTCGCCGTGGGCTCGGCCCTGGTGCGGCCGAACGGCCTGGTCCTGGCCGTCGCGCTCGTGGTCGCGGTGTGGTGGTCGTGGCGACGCGTGCTCGCGGTCGCCGGTCCGTCGGTGGTCGCGGTGCTCGCGTGGTGCATCTACTGCGCTGACCGCACCGGTGACCCGCTGGTGTTCCTCACGACCAAGTCCCGCTGGCAGGAGATCACCTTCGTGGGGCTCTTCGAAGGGCACGTGAAGTGGTCGGTGCTCCCGCACGTCGTGCTCGCGGTCGCGGCCCTGGTGGTGCTGGTGGTGCAGCGGAAGCGCCTTCCGCTCTCGTGGTTGGTGTTCGGCGCGCTGTACCTCATCCCGTCGTTGCAGCTCGGCATGGTGGGGGTGGGGCGGTACGCGAACGAGTGCTTCCCGCCCTTCGTCGGGGCCGGCCAGATCCTCGAGCGGTGGTCGCCGCGGGCGCGCTGACGCGGTGTTCGCGGCGTCGACCGTAGGCCTCGTGCTGTTCGCGTTCGTCGCCGCCCGCTACGAGCTGGTGCCCTGAGGGGCGGTCAACCGCCCATGAAGGCGCGCCAGTGGTCGAGATCGCGGATGCGGAACACGTAGTTGTGCTCCCGCGTCTCGCCCATCGTCGCCGACGGCTCGCGCGAGTAGAGGTGGCCCGGGTAGAGCACCGTCGAGTCGGGCACCCGGGCGAGCCGCTGGGTGAGGCTCTCGTACATCGCGTCCGGATCCGATCCGGGCAGGTCGGTGCGCCCGCACCCCTCCAGGAACAACGTGTCACCGGCCACGAGTTTGCCGTCGACGAGGAAGCACTGGCTCCCGGGAGTGTGACCGGGGGTGTGCATCAGCGTGATCGGGATCCCGCCGACCTCCACCACGTCGCCACCATCGTGCAGCGTGAGATCGGAGTCGCTGAGCCCGGTGGAGCGCTTCACCCACTCGGACTCCGCGCGTTGCACGTGCACGGGTACCGCGCCGTCGTCGCGGGCGAGCAACTCGCGGAGGCCTTCGATCGAGTACCCCATGATGTCGCCACCGCAATGATCGGCGTGGTAGTGCGTCGCCAGTACACCGGTGAGGCGGAGTCCGTCGGCGTCGAGCACCTCCATCAACTCGTCGACGCCGTACGCGGGATCGATCGCCACGGCCTCACCGGTCTCGCGGTCGCCGACGAGGTAGACGAAGTTCACCATCTGGCGCGCGAGCGGATCGGCGCGGGCGAAGTCGCGCCCCGAGAGCAGCTGACGGAAGTAGAGGCGGTCGTCGCCGTTCATGACTGTCCCATCATGCCCATCACCTGCACGAACGCACCAGGATCGTTCGACTTGCCGACCACGATGTCGTGCTGGGGGCCACCACCCGGGAAGTTCGGTGGTGCGTAGTACTCGAAGCGGTCGCCCTCGATGGCCTCGACGATCGACTCGGCGGCTTCCGCGGCGGGCACGAACGGACCCTGGTACGCGGCCGGGTCGTTCCCCGGTTGGTCCCAGATCTCGGTGTCGATCGGACCCGGGAGCACGAGCTTCACCTCGACGCCGGTGCCGTGGAGGTCGACGGCCATGGTCTCGGTCCACCCGCAGAGCGCGAACTTGCTGGCGCAGTACGCCGCCTCATGGGAGATGGGGACGCGACCGCCGAGGCTCGACACGTTGACCACGCACCCTGCGCCCCGAGCCAGCCAGTCGGGGAGCAGCGCCAGCGACATGCGGACCGGCGCGTGGAAGTTGACGTCCATCACGTGCGCGACGTCGGCCGGGGTGAGTCGCGTGACCGGGATGCGGGCGGGGATCGCCGCGTTGTTCACCAGGCAGCCGACGCCGTCGAACTCGCGCGCGGCCTGGTGCACGAGGGCGTCGGCGGCGTCGAGATCACCGAGGTCGACCGGCCAGGCGCGGGAGTCGGGGGTGTGGATCCTGCATTCGGCGAGCACCTCCTCGAGGCGATCGGCCCGCCGGGCCACCAACCCCACGGTCGCGCCGCGTGCGGCGAGCATCGGCCCGAGCGCGGCCCCGATCCCCGACGACGCGCCGGTGACGACGATCTTCGAGCCTTCGATCTTCATGGTGTTCCCCCTGGGGAGTCAGCCGTACGCGTGCGTCGTCGGTGGTGCGGAGGAGGATGGTTCTCCGACGGTGCCGACCGCTACTTGATACGCAGGAGTGGCCTTCAGGTGCGCGGTGACGTAGAGCGAGAACGCGACCGCCCGTTCCTTGCCCGCGGCGGCGTCCTCGCGGTCGGAGGTCGCCTTCAACGTGGCGACGTCGACCTCCGACCAGTCGACCATGCGCGAACCGGCTCGGGTCGCGAACACCTGGGTTTCGGGCGGGGGTGCTTCGCGGTCGTCGACCGCGGGCCGCGGTTCCTGGCACACGTCGAACGAGCGGAGCCCCTTCCAGCGCGTGAACACCGAGGGCAGGAACACCCGGGTGACGGAGACCGTGCCGTCGACGTAGTCCTGGGGCGTGTACTCGCCGATCGGCTCGACGTAGATCGCGAGGTGCGTGCCGCGCGGGTTGCGTTCCTGCTTCGTGTCGACCAGCGCGGCGCGCGTGATGCGCAGGCCGAACTTGCGCACCTGGGGTCCGAAGATCGCGGCCAGGTCCTTGCGGGCCGACGGGGGAAGTGAGCCGTCGGCGCGTGCGACCGTTGCGGTGGCGGAGTCGACGGTCCCCGACAACAGGGCGACCGGAGCGAGCAGCAGCATCGCGGGCACGACCAACGTGCCGAGCAGCACCAGGATGCGCCTGCCGATCATCGCGTCAGGCGACGACTTCGACCGGCGTGCCCAGGGGGAGCTGCTTCGAGAGCATCGTGATGGCGGCGTTGTCCATCCGGATGCAACCGTGCGTCGCGTCCGTGCCGAGCACCGAGGCGTCGTTGTTGCCGTGGATCCCCACCTCGGCGTCGCCCCCGGCGAAGGTGTCGAGCGACTCGGAGTGACTCGACAACCCGTACGCGTAGGGCCCGTAGACCGTGTTGGGGTCGGGGGCCTGGAGCAGGATCCGGAGGTAGTACTCGCCGGTGGGGGTGGGGGTGGGCTTCCCGGCGTCGGGCAGAGGCGGATCGGTCGCGCCGACCGCCACCGGCCCCGTGTACACGACGCTGGTCCCGTTGGTCACCGTGATCGTGTGCTTGGCGAGCTCGACCCTGATGGCGAAGGGGTTGGGCGTGATGGCGACGTCCGTGGTCTTCACCCAGCCGGTGCTGCCGTTCGGTCGGATCGGCAACAGGACCTGCACCCACCCGTCGGTCTGCTGGTCCTTCACCAGGAACACCTGGGTGACCGTCGACGACGGCACGTCGGGGTCGTAGAGCCACGGGTTGTCGAGCTCGCGCGACGGCTCCGCCGCCGACGGCGAGTCGTAGACCGCGACCTTGGTCACGGTGGGCTTCGCGGTCGCGATGTACGACAGGTAGCTCGGCGCCTCACTGACCGTCGTCGTCGCCACCGGCTTCTTGCCGAGCGTGGCCTCGCCCCCGCCGCCACCGCAGCCCGCCAGCGCGAACGTGAGCGCGAGGGCGGACGCGAACAGACCGACGAGACGGCGGGGCATCCGCGGCAGACTACCGGCCGGGTCGGGCGAGGAGATGACGCGGAGCCGTGCCCGGAGGGCGTGCCCGGAGGGCGGGACGGCGGAGCAGAAACCGGAGTGGGATAGGTTGCCGCGCGTGGTGCGCCGCGCGGTCGTCGAGGGGAGCGAGGCGCTGGTGCGGCAGGAGCCGCGGTTCGCCACCATCGTCGCCGAGCACGGGCCCGCCGACCTCCGGCGCAGCCGTCCCCGTCGGACGCACTTCGCCGAGCTGGTTCGGGCCATCTGCTTCCAGCAGCTCGCCGGCGCGGCCGCGCGCACGATCCACGGCCGGCTCGAGGCCGCCCTCGACGGCGCGCCGACACCCGAGGCCGTGCTGGCCCTGCCGGAGGACACGCTGCGTGCCGCCGGCCTGTCGGGGAACAAGGCGGCGTCGGTGCGCGACCTGGCGCAGAAGGTCCTCGATGGTGACGTCGAGCTGGACCGCGTGGCGCGGCTGTCGAACGACGAGATCGTGCGCGAGCTCACGCTCGTGCGAGGCATCGGTCGCTGGACCGCGGAGATGTTCCTGATGTTCCAGCTCGGTCGTCTCGACGTGTGGCCGGTCGACGACCTGGGCGTGCGGAAGGGCTACGGCATCCTGTTCGACCTCGTGCCGCCACCCACGGCGAAGCTCCTCGAGCCGCTCGGTGAACCGCTGCGACCGTACCGCTCGCTCGCCGCCTGGTACTGCTGGCGGGCAGCCGACACTCAGCTCTGAGCGCGCCGCTCCTCCCACCGTTCGCGCATCGCGGCCGCGTGTACCGAGAACGGCGGGAGACCGAGGCGGGCGCGACGTTCCTCGACCGCGATGGGGTCGTCGACGGGCCACGGTTCGAGCGCACCGTCGCGGCCGATCACGAACTGCGATCCGTACAACTGGTCGCGGCCGTCGTTCATCCGCACCCGATCCGCGAGATACGCGAGGTGCACCGGGTCGGCATCACCACAGGCGACCGCAACCTCGAGCGCCTCGAGACAGCGACGCTCCAGGCCGACGTCGTCGATTGCCGACTGGGCGACGAGCCACGCGGCCTCGGCGCCGTCGCGCCCGACGAGACGCCAGCCCGGCCACGACTCGTAGTCGTCGAGGATCTCCCAGAGCCGCTCAGCGCGTTCGGCGCGGCACGCGGGGTCGGCGTTCGCCGCCATCGCCACGAGCTCGTCGCGCAACCCGGGGGCGCGGGGCTCCCCGGGCGCCGACCGGTCGGTCGTCATCACCACCGAGGATACGACGGGCGTCGGTCGGGAAATCCGGCGGCCCCGCGCGTCCGGGGCGGTACGGTGACAGGCATGTAGCCGGCCGATCCCACACCGTTCGCCCTCCGACCGCGACCCTTGGGATCCCGTATGCCGTCCTCCAGCTCCGCCTCCTCCTTCTCGCTCGTCGCCCGCGATCTCGCACGCGTCCGCGGCCCGTTCACCGTGCTCGATGCCGTCGACGTGTCGGTCGGTCCGCGCACGCGCCTCGGCGTGGTCGGACCGAACGGCGTCGGCAAGACGACCCTGTTGCGGCTGCTCGCGGGCGTCGACCGGCCCGATCGGGGAACGGTCACCGCGACGCCGCCGTCGGTGCGCGTCGGCTACCTCCCGCAGGAGCCCGAGCGCGGCGACGAGACGCTGTTCGCCTTCCTGGCCCGCCGCACCGGTGTCGCCGCCGCCGAGGCCGAACTCGAACGCGCCGCGGCGGCGCTGGCGGACGACAGGCAGGACGGTGACGCCGCGGCCGACGCGTACAGCGCCGCACTCGACGCCTACCTGGCGGCGGGCGGTCCCGACCTCGATGCACGCGCCCGGGCCGTGGGTGCCGATCTCGGTCTTTCGGGGCACCTGCTCGACGTTCCGACGGTCGCGCTGTCGGGTGGACAGGCCGCCCGGGCGTCGCTCGCGGCGATCCTGCTGAGCCGGTTCGACGTGTTCCTGCTCGACGAGCCCACCAACGATCTCGACTTCGCCGGGCTCGAACGACTGGAGACGTTCCTCGACGACCTGCCGGGGGGCGTCGTCGTCGTCAGCCATGACCGGGCGTTCCTCGAGCGGACCGTGACGCGGGTGCTCGAGCTCGACGAGCACACCCGCTCCGCCACCGAGTTCGGCGGTGGGTGGCTCGGGTACCTCGACGCGCGTGCGCACGGCGCGCCGTCACGCCGAGGAGGACTACGCCGCGTACCGCGCCGAGAAGGGCCGCCTCGAACAACGAGCGCGCACGCAGCGTGAATGGGCGGTCCAGGGGACGCGCAAGGCGCGGCGCGACTCGTCGGAGAAGGACAAGTTCATCAGGCACTTCAAGGTGGCGTCGTCGGAGAAGCAGGCAGCCAAGGCGCGGGCGACCGAGAAGGCCATCGCCCGGCTCGACGCGGTCGAGAAGCCGTGGGAGGGATGGGATCTCCGATTCCAGCTCGCGAGCGCGCCCCGCAGCGGCGACGTGGTCGCGCGGTTGCGCGGGGCGGTCGTGCAACGAGGGTCGTTCACCCTCGGACCGGTCGACCTCGAGATCGGTTGGGGCGAACGGGTCGCGATCGTGGGCCCCAACGGATCGGGGAAGACGACGCTCCTGCTGGCGTTGCTCGGGCAGCTCCCCCTCGCCGCGGGGGAGCGGTGGATGGGTCCGGGCGTGATCGTCGGTGAAATGGATCAGGCGCGCGGCGCGTTCTCGGGGCGCGAATCGTTGCTCGACGCGTTCCTCGCGGTCACCGCGCTCACCGTCGCCGACGCGCGTTCGCTCCTCGCCAAGTTCGGATTGGGTGCGGAGCACGTCACCCGCGAAGCCGGCACCCTCTCACCGGGCGAACGGACACGTGCCGTCCTCGCCCGGTTCGCGGCGCAGGGCGTGAACTGCCTCGTGCTCGACGAACCGACCAACCACCTCGACCTGCCTGCGATCGAGCAGCTCGAGCAGGCGCTCGGGACGTACGACGGCACCTTGCTGGTGGTGACCCACGACCGCCGCCTCCTGGAGACGGTCGCGCTCACGCGGGCGGTATCGGCCGAGGGCGAGGAGATCGACCTCGACTGAGATGGCGCGGAGGCGTGGCCGGACGGCCGGGACGCCGCAGCGGAATCGACCATCAATGGGGAGCTGAGACCAAGGGGGCTGAGCGAGCTCAGCAGCTGCCGCCCCACGGGCCCTTGCCCTGCCACTGGTACAGCGCCCACGCCATCTCGTCCTGGTCGTAGGCCGACGCCGTGTTGGCGGGCACGCCGACCAGGTCGGGACGGCCGGCGTGGCTGGCGGTCACGTTCCAGGTCGACTGGAGGAACTGGTAGGCGCCCAGATACGGGCCTGACGGGTTGACCGCGCCGTAGTTGCCGCCGCTCTCGCGCTGGCGGACGCAGCTGAGGAAGGGGTCGTCGTGGTGTGGGCTCGCGCCCGGGGTGGGCGAGTACGACGGGGCCGCCGGGGCGCTCGGCGCGGGCGTCGTGGTGGTGGTCGTCGTGTCCGCGGCGGCGGCCGGGGCCGGTCCGCCGGTCGTCGGGGCGGCGGCAGGTTGGGCCGCGAGCGCGGCAGCTGCCTGGGCCGCTTGCGCGGTCTGCTCCTGCTGGACGGCCTGGGCGAGCTTGGCGTCGATGGTCGACCCCTGGTCCTTCAACGTCTCGAGCGCGTCGGCTTGCGCCTGGCGCGTGCTCGCGCAGGGTGTGCTGCTGCTTGCGGAGCGCCCGCATCGCTTCGTTCAGCTCGTCGTAGACGTTCTGGTCGCGTTCGTTCACCTGGTCGATGAGGTGCGCTCGTCGTGCGGCATCGAGAGTGTTGCTGCCGTCCACGAGTGCGGAAAGCTGCGCGCCGGACGACGTGTACGCGATGAGTGCGCGCGCTCGCGCGTTCGCGCGCGCCTGCTTCGCCTGCGCGTCGAGATCGGCGACGCGTTGTTCGTCGCGCGCGATGTCGTCGTCGAGTGCCTGGACGCGATCGAGAGCCGCGAAGTACTTGCTCGACAGCGCGTCGGCTTCGGCACGCAGCGTCGCCGCGTCGTGTTCGGAGTCGACGCGGTCTGCGCGCTCGCGACGGGGGCGAGGAGCACCGCGGTGGCCGTGCCGACCAGGATGAGGAACCCGGTGCAGAGCGCGCGCGATCCCGAACGTCGGAACGGCATCGGTCCAAGCTAGCGGGAGGGTGTGCCGCCCGCACGTAACGACCGCCTCGATGCCGCGTCACCCCAGGTCAGAGGTGGGTTCGGTAGCGTGCACGAGGTGCCGATCGAGCCGCCTCCGAGTCGCTGGGCGCTCCCCGACAGCTCGACCGCGGTGCCCGATCAGGAGATCGTCGGCGTCGGCGCCGATCTGGCTCCGGGCACGCTGCTCGCGGCGTACCGCCAGGGTTTGTTCCCGATGCGATTGCAGGCACGCGGGCCCATCGGACTCGGGCCGATCGGATGGTGGTCGCCCGATCCGCGCGGTGTCATCCCGCTCGACGGGTTGATCGTCAGCCGGTCGCTACGACGTTCGTCGCGCCGGTTCGAGATCCGCGTCGACACCGCATTCGAAGCTGTCATGCGCGGCTGCGCAGATCCGCGGCGGCCGCACGGGTGGATCGACAAGAAGTTCATCGCCGCGTACACGGAGCTGCACCGCCTCGGTTGGGCGCACAGCGTCGAGACGTGGCAGGCCGACGACCGCGGCCAACCCCAACTCGTCGGTGGTTTGTACGGCGTGTCGATCGGTGGCCTGTTCGCGGCGGAGTCGAAGTTCCATCGTGTGACCGACGCGTCGAAGGTCGCGGTGGTGACACTGGTCGATCTCCTGCGTGACGGCGGCGGGACCTTGCTCGACGTCCAGTGGACGACCCCTCACCTCGCGTCGTTGGGCGCGGTCGACGTCCCGCGTGAGCAGTACCTCGAGCTCGTCGCCAAGGCCGTGGAACAGCCCCGCGTGTCGACGTTCCCCGATGTGGACGGCAGGTAGCCTGCGCGGCATGACCAGCACTCACGAATCGATGCGGGTGTACCACAACCCGGTGTGCAGCAAGTCGCGTGGCGCGCTCGAGATCCTCGGCGAACGTGGTGTCGACGTCGACGTGATCGAGTACCTGAAGGCGCCGCCGAGTCGCGCCGAACTCGAGCACATCGTCGACGCGATCTCCGACCCGCCGGCGTCCCTCGTGCGCAAGGACAAGCGGTTCGGTGAGCTCGGACTCGATGCCGGCGACTACCAGACCAAAGACGAGGTCGTCGCCCTGCTGCTCCGGCATCCCGAGCTCATGGAGCGACCGGTCGTGTTCCGGGGCGAGCGCGCGGTGATCGCGCGGCCGAGCGAGCGGGTGCTCGAGCTCCTCGACTGAGCGGTCAGACGCCGCTGCCGACCGGCTCGCGCTCCGTCGCCGACCCCGGATCGGGCTCGGGCGCCGACGACTCACCGTCGATCTGGAGTTGCGGCAGGAACCGGAGCCACTTCGGGAACCACCAGTTGGCGTCGCCGAGGATCTCCATGATCGACGGCACGAGCATCATCCGCACGATGGTCGAGTCGACGAGCACCGCGAACGCGAGACCGAGCCCGAACATCTTCACCTCGGGCGAGAAGTTCAGGACGAACGCGCCGAACACGAAGATCATGATCAGCGCGGCCGATGTGATCACGCGCGCGGTGCGTGCGAGACCGCGCACGACGCCCTGACGGGTGTCGCCGGTCTTCTCGTACTCCTCTCGCACGCGCGTCAGGAGGAACACCTGGTAGTCCATCGACAGCCCGAACAGCACCGCGAACATCATCATGGGCACGAACGGCACGATGGGTACGGTGCTCTCGAGACCGATGAGGCCCTTGGCCCATCCCCACTGGAAGACCGCGACCGTCGCGCCGTACGCCGCGGCGACCGACAACAGGTTCATGATCGCCGCGGTGAGCGGGACCAGGACGGAGCGGAACACGAGCATCAGCAGGAAGAAGGAGAGCAGGACGACCGCGCCGATGAAGTAGGGGAGCCGGTCGCTGATGCGGTTGCCGATGTCGATGAACGCCGCGGTGAGCCCGCCGACGTAGGCCTGGGCACCGCTCGTGCCGATCGCCTCGGGCAGGACCGAGGTGCGCAACGTGGCGACGAGGTCGGCGGTCTGTGCGCTGTCGGGCGCGGTCGTCGGCAGCACACCGATCTGCCGCGACCGTCTGCTGGGGGTTGAACCGCGCCGGGATCACCGCCTTGACGTCGGGCGTCTTCTGCAACGCGGCGGTGATGTCGTCGACCACCGCGTCGTCCCCGGCCGTCGGCAGTTGCACGACGACCAGGAGGGGCCCGTTGGTGCCGGGACCGAACCCGGCGGCGACGAGGTCGTAGGCCTGCCGCTGGGTGGTCGACGTGGGCAGGTTGCCGTCGTCGGATTCGCCCAGGCGCATGGAGAGCACCGGCCACGCGATGACGAGCAGGATGACCGTGCCGGCGATGGCGAACGGCCAGGCGTGGCGGGCCACCAGGAGAGCCCACCGCTCCCACACGCTGCCGGCCGGCGACGTGGTGTCGGTGCCGGATGCGGCGGCACGGTCGGGGTGGTGGATCAGGCTCGGCACCTTCCAGCGGTCGATGCCGTTACCGACCACGGCGATGATCGCCGGGAGCAGGGTGAGGGCCGCGAGCATCATCACCGCGACGACGATCCCGGCCATGTAGCCGAGTCGGGCGACGTACGGGATCCCCGCGATCATCAACCCGCAGACCGCGATGACCACGGTGGTGCCGGCGAAGAGCACGGCGGACCCCGCGGTGGCGACCGAGCGGCCGACCGCGGCTTCGATCTCCATCCCTCCGGCGCGGTTCTCCCGGTAGCGCGTGACGATGAAGAGCGAGTAGTCGATCCCGACCCCGAGGCCGATCATGGTGGCGAGCACCGGCGCCACCGAACCGATCTCCGTGACCGAGGCGATGATGTGCACGATCGAGATGCCGACCCCGAGGCCGAGCAGCGCAGTGAGGATCGGCAGCCCCATGGCGACCACCGAGCCGAACGCGAACAGCAGGATCACGACGGCGGCGAGCAGGCCGATGAGGTCGGCGTTGCCCGCGGGCGGTTGGTCGGCGTAATCGACCACCGCGCCCCCGTACGCCAGCTTGACCCCGGCCTGCTCGGCGGGAGCCGTCGCCGCGGTGATCAGGTCGAAGACGTCCTTGTCCAGGTTCTGGGCCTGCGTGTCGAACTGCACGGTCACGACCGCGATCTGCCCGTTCTTGGAGATCAGCGCGCTGCCGAACGGTCCGAACGGATCGGTGACGCTCGTGACGCGGGGGATCTTCTCCAGTGCGGTGACGCTCTCCTCGATCGCCGTCTTCACCGACGGGCTCGTGACGCCGTCGGGGGACTGGAACACGACGAGCGCGTTGTCGCCGGCCTGGGTCGGGAAGTCCTGCTCGAGCAGGTCGAGCGCCTGCTGCGACTGCGCGCCGGGAATGCGGAAGTTGTCGCTGAACTTGCCGTCGAGCCCGGCGGCGAGCGCGACGACGATCACCGTCGACGCCAACCACGCTCCGATGAACCACCAGCGATGGCGCACCGCGCGCCGCCCCAGGCGTTCGAGAAGTCCCGACACTGTTGCCCCTCTCCGGCGCCATGTTGACACCGATCTCTTCAGTGTCGGCGCACCCCGGGTTGCGCTTGATACGCAACCGCTCCGGGCGCCGTGCGAGCATGGCGCCCGTGCCGGTCGAGTTCGTCGAGCTGCCCTCGCGCGGGCGCATCTTCCGTGGTCGTCGACGGGTCCACCTCGGCGACGTGGACGCAGTGGGGCGGCTCCGGCTCGAGGCGCTCGCGCGGTACCTCCAGGACGTCGCCACCGACGATGCCGACGACGCCCGGCTCTCGGAGCGGCGGGGCGTCTGGGTGCTCCGCTCGAGCGACGTGGAGGTCCTGGAGCTACCCGTGTACCACGAGGCCGTCGAGCTGGCGACGTTCTGCAGCGGGACCGGGCCGCGTTGGGCGGAACGGCGTACGCAGCTGCTCGGCGACCGTGGGGCCCGCATCGAGGTCGCGGCCCTCTGGGTGTTCGTGGACCGCGAGCGCGGGCGGCCGCTCCCGCTCGACGACGACTTCCACGATCGGTACGGCGAGTCGGCCGGCGGTCGGCGCGTGCGCGGCCGTCTCGTGCACGGCGCGCCGACGCCAACGGCGCAGGTGCGACCGTGGTCGTTGCGCGCCAGTGACTTCGACGTGCTGGACCACGTGAACAACGCGCGTTCGCTCGAAGCGGTCGAAGACGAGCTCGACGCGCGCTTTCCGGGTCGGGTGCCGCGCCGCGCGCGCATCGAGTACCGCGGCACCATCGAACGCGGTGACACGGTCGAGCTCGCCAGCGACGTGCAGGCCGACGACGGCCACGCGCCGGAGCTCTCGGCATGGCTCTCGGTCGGTGGCGAGGTGCGGGTGTCGGCCACGGTGGTGGTCGAGGACGGAGACGCCGATCCCGAGAACTGACGAGGGTGGGCGCGTACACTGACCGCGCTCTGGACCCCACGACTGTCGAAGCCTTTGCCGGGCGCCGGTGCCTCGTCACCGGCGGACTGGGGTTCATCGGATCCAACCTCGCGCTGGCCCTCGCCGGGGGCGGGGCCGACGTCACCGTGATCGACTCGCGCGTGCCGCGACACGGGGCCAACCCGGCCAACCTGGTGCCCGACGGTGACGAGCCCGGGTCTCCGCATCCGGGGATCACGGTGATCGAAGCCGACCTCGCGGCCGTCGACCATCCCGAGGTCCGTGCTGCCAGCGTCGCCGCCGACGTCGTGTTCAACCTGGCGGGGCAGGTGAGCCACGTCGACTCGATGAACGACCCGTTGTTCGACCTCGACGTGAACACCACGAGCCAGTTCCGCTTCCTCGAGCTGCTGCGGCGCGAGAACGTGGGGGCGACCGTCGTCTACACCTCGACCCGGCAGATCTTCGGGAAGCCGCAGTACCTACCGGTCGACGAAGAGCACCCGGTGGCGCCGGTCGACGTGAACGGCATCACGAAGTACGCGACCGAACAGCTGCACCTCCTGTACCACGAGGTCTACGGTCTGCGGGCGAGCGCGGTGCGCCTCACCAACGTGTTCGGCCCCCGCCAGCGTCTCCGCGACGACCTCCAGGGTTTCCTGCCGATCTTCGTGCGGCGCGCGCTCGCCGACGACACCATCGCGGTGTTCGGCGACGGCGAGCAGGAGCGCGACTGCCTCTACGTCGACGACGTCGTCGAGTGCCTGCTGCTCACCGCGCTCGCCGCCGACGCCTCGGGCCAGATCTTCAACGTGGGCAACGACGAGCGGCTCTCGCTGGGTGCCATCGCCGACGCGGTGGTGCACGCGGCCGGATCGGGCCGCGTGGAACACGTTCCCTGGCCCCCCGACCGCGACGCCATCGACATCGGCTCCTACTTCGGTGACTCGTCGAAGGCGAAGCGCGTCCTCGGTTGGGAGCCCCGCACGGCGTTCGCCGAGGGGATCGCCCGGACGGTGGCGTTCTACCGCGTGCGTCCGCAGTGGTACCTGTGACCGACGGCGAGCCGTCGTCGCGGATCCCCGTCGTCGACCTCGAGCGCCGCGCCCGATCGCTGGAACCGGAGCTCTCCGAGGCCGTCGACCGCGTCGTGCGCTCGGGGTCGTACCTGTTCGGCCCCGAGCTCGGCGCGTTCGAAGCCGAGTTCGCCGAGTTCACCGGCCGTCGTCATGCGGTCGGCGTCGCCTCCGGTACCGACGCGCTCCGCCTGTCGCTGGTTGCGCTGGGGATCGGCGCCGGCGACGAGGTGATCGTGCCCGCGTTCACCGCGGTGCCGACCGCGGCGGCGGTGTGCGCGACGGGCGCGACCCCGGTGTTCGTCGACGTGGAGCCGGACACCGCGACCGTCGACGAGGCCGCGGCCCGGGCCGCGGTCACCGACCGGACGCGCGCGGTGATCCCCGTGCACCTCTACGGGCGCCCGGCGCTGATCCCCGATCTCGGTCTCACGGTCGTGGAAGACGCCGCCCAGGCGCACGGTGCGCTCGACCCGCGTGCGGGGTCGGCCGCGGCGGCGTACAGCTTCTATCCCACGAAGAACCTCGGCGGCATCACCGACGGCGGGGCGGTCGTCACCGACGACGACGAGCTCGCCGCCACCCTCCGGGTCCTGCGTGCGCACGGGATCACCACCGACTACGTGCACACGCGCGTGTCCACCAACGCCCGCCTCTCCGACGTCGCGGCCGCGGCCCTGCGCGTCGGTCTCCGCCGCCTCGCCGCGGACAACGATCGCCGGCGGGAGATCGCGGCCCGCTACCGCGCCGCCGCACCCTCGCTGCGGTGGCAGGCCGACCACGAGCGTCACGTGTTCCATCTCTGCGTCGCGCGCGTGGCCGAGCGGGAGACCTTTCGCGATCGGGTCCCGTTCGGTACCGGCGTGCACTACCCCCTGGCGTTGACCCAGCAGCCCGCCTACCAGGAGTTCGTCCGGTCGCCGTGCCCGGAGGCGGAGCGATGGGCCGCGGAATGCGTATCGTTCCCGTGCTTCCCCGAGCTGACCGACGACGAGATCGAGGCGGTGTGTCGAGCGATCCGGTGAATCCGGCAGTCGAGGCCGTCTCGGTTTTCTTTCCCTGTTACAACGACGAAGCCACGATCGCCCAGATGGTCAACGTCGCGGTGGCGACGCTCGGTCGCGTCGGCGTGACCGACGCCGAGGTCATCGTCGTGAACGACGGATCGACCGACGGCTCGGCGGCGGTGCTCGACGCGCTCTCGGTCGTGGAGCCGATGCTGCGGATCGTGACCCACGAGCACAACCGGGGATACGGCGGGGCCCTGCTGTCAGGTTTCGCCGCCGCGACCCGGCAATGGGTCTTCTACACCGATGGAGACGGACAGTTCGATCCCGCCGAGCTCGAGCTGCTCGTCCAACGCGCGCGTCAGACGACGTCGACGTCGTCCAGGGTTACAAGCTGCGACGGGCCGACGGGGCACTGCGCACGGTGATCGGCCGCCTGTACCACCGCTTCGTGAAGTTCTCCTTCGGGTTGAAGATCCGCGACACCGACTGCGACTTCCGCCTCATCCGTCACGCGACGCTCGAGCGCGTGGAGCTCGTGCACACGACCGGCGTCATCTGCGTCGAGCTGGTGCGCAAGCTGCAGGACGCGGGCGCACGGTTCACCGAGGTCGGGGTGCACCACTACCGCCGGGTGCACGGGAAGTCGGAGTTCTTCCGGGTCGGCGCGATTGCGCGCACGTTGTGGGGGTTGGCCGGGCTCTGGGTCCAGCTGGTGGTCCTGCGGCGCGGGCGACGGCCGGTGGGCGTCAGCGGGTAGCGAGCAGCACGACCGACGTCCCGACGGGCAGGTCGTGGTGGGCGAGCCACGACCGCTCCGACGCAGCCAGGGGTGCGAAGACCCGGTCGAGGGCGCGCCGGTCGACGTCGGACGCGTCGGCGGCCTCGCGCCGCCGACGTACGCGGTCCAGCGCTCCGAGCGCCGCCGCCGGTGGTGCGAGGAACGAGTACGCGTACGTCGCCGCGCTCGACCGTGAGCCCGGCCGCGGTGGCCAGCTCGGCCAGCTGGCCGCGGCGGTAGCGGCGCCGGCCGTGGACGGTGGCGTCGTGCGCACGCCCGAGCGCGGCGAACGCCGGTTCGATCAACAGGACCGCGCCACCCCGCCGCACGACGCGTGCCAGCTCGGCGAGCGCACGCGCGTCGTCGGGGACGGTGTACAGGATCGTGAGTCCGACGACCGCGTCGAAGGAACCGCTCGCGAACGGCAATGTCTCCACACTGGCGCGGACGGGTACCGTCGCCGGCCGGCGGGCCTTCACGAACGCGAGTGCGTCAGGCGACAGGTCGACGCCGACCACGTCGCCGTGGTTCGCCAACCAGGCGCCGTTCCCGCCCGGGCCGCATCCGGCATCGAGCACGCGCGGCCGACGGTGCAGCCACGGTGCGAGCAGATCGGCGGCGAGGCCTCGCGTGTTGCGGTACCACCAGTGGTCGTCCTCGACCGCGGCGATCCGCGCGTACTCCTCGACCTCCACCGGGCGACGGTACCGCCCGTGGCGGTCAGACCTGCGCGACCCGGACCGTGTCGATGACGAGATCCGAGGACGACCAGGCCTGCACTCCGACGCGGTCACCGGTTGCCGCTTCGCGGCCACGGTCCGCCGATGCCTGCTTGAGATTCTCGACCGTCAGCACCTCGACCCCGTTGACGAGGGCGGCAAGGTGGTCGCCGGTCACGACGAGGCGCACGGTGAGCGAGCCGTACATCGTGGCGGGGTCGGCCGCGCCGATGCGGGCGATCGGGTTCCACAGCTCGCGGTCGGCGTGCCACTGGCGCACGAGGTAGCCGCCGCCGTCGTAGATCGGGTCGATGTCGAACGAGTAGCCGGACATGCGGCCTTCGTCGTCGATGCTGGCCCGGAACAGGACGCCGAGGCCGGGCCCCGAGCGGAAGTCGACGTCGACCTCGACCACGAAGTCGGGAGCCGTGGTGACGTCGGCGAGCGCCCAGCGCTCGTCGGCGCGGCGCATCACGAGCGCGCCCTTGCCCTGCACCTCGACCAGCGGCAGCGCGTTGCCGAGCTGCCAGTCGGGTCCGGCGGTCACGAAGTCGTCGGGCGCCGGCGTGGGGGCGAACACGGGCTCGAACGCCGTCTCCGGCGCCGGCATGGCGGGCGCGGCCGCGGTCGCCGCGGCCACGAAGTCCGTCGCGGCGAAGGCCGGTTCGAAGGCGGGCTCGAAGGTCGGCTCGCACGTCGTCTCGAAGATGGGTTGGAAGGTCGGCGGCTCCGGCTCGAAGTCGAATCCGGGGATGTCGGACGAGCCTCCGTCGAGGTCGACGGGCTCGGGCGCGGGGAGCGCGGCGGGCCCGTCGGCGCGCCAGCTGATCGGCGGGAGCGGGTCCGGCTCGGAGGTGGGCGCGTCCGGCTCGGGATCGTCGTGGGTCAGCACGTCGACCGCGGCGTCGTTCCCCCACACCGGGGTGGTGTCCCACTCCGGGGTGGTCGTCTCCCACGCGGCCGTGGTGTCCCAGGCCGGGGCGTCCGTGTCGGCGTCGTCGGCGGGCAACGTCGTCTCGGGCGTCCCCCAGTCGACGTAGAAGCCGGTGTTCACCGCTTCGGGGTCGGGATCGTGGTCCCACGGGCCTTCTTCGCCGGCGAGCTCGCGCGGCCACTCGTCGGCCGTCCAGGGGGTGAGGTCGGCGGGCGCGGGCGCGGTGTCGGCCGGCGCGAACGGGTCGGGAGCCCAGTCGGCCACGAACGGCGAGTCGGAGACGGGCTCGACGACGGTCTCGGGGAGGACCTCGACCGGTCCGTCGTCGAAGATCGAGTCGAAGGGCGAGGGGGTCGCGTCGGCGGCCTCGGGCGTCGCGGGCGTCTCGGCGGGGGCCCAGTCGTCGGTGCCCTCCCAGAACCCGCTCGGGGTGCCGGTCGCCTCCGGGGGACTCGGCGGCTGCCAACCGGTGGAGTCCCACGACGGGGCGCCGTCGGCGGAACCGGGCGCGGGGCCGGCGGGCGCCACCTCCGGGTCCCAGCGGTCGGAGCCCTGACGCATGGCGACGTCGATCGGGGGTGCGTCGGCGGCCATGCCGAAGGCCGGCGTGGTGAGCGCGCCCGAGCCGCCGTCGACCAGCTCGACGGTGCCCTCGGGCGGTGCGCTGGCGGGCACGCCCACCAGCGGAACCGGCGCGAAGGGGTCGTCGGTGAACGTGTCGGTCGGTCCCGCGAGGAGGTCGGGCACGGGTACCGAGGGGTCGAGCGGCAGCGGCTCGGGCAGGCGCGCGAGCTCCTCGAACACGTCGACGTTGTGGCCCGTGGCGGGGTCGAACGGCGAGTCGAGGAACGGGGCGGGGTCCACGGGGAGCGGCTGGACCGGCTCCTCGGGCACGGGAGCGGAAGCGGGGGCGGGCGCGGGGGCCGGCGCAGCGATCGGCGCCGGTGCCGGCTCGCTCACCGGGGTGAACACCGCGGTGTCCGCCGCCGCGAGTGCCTTCGTGGCGCGGGCGTTCGCCGGGGAGACGATCAGCTCGCGGATGCGCCGTGCCTCGTCGGGGGAGACGCGCAGCACCTCCTGGAGCTTCTGGTCGATGCTGGCGGGCGTGCCGCCGAGCGCGCCGGCGATGGATTCGAGCTCGCGGTCCTTCACGGGGACGCGCTTGCCCGGCGGGAGCGCCTGCAGCTTGTGCAGCGTGCCCAGGTACGGCGTGATGCCGGGGTCTTCCTGGTGCTTGCGCAGCTGGGCGACGGTGTCGCCGATGCTCGTCGCGGCTTGGCTCGCCAGCACGAGCTCCTGCGAAGTCGTACTCGGCACGAGCTCGGCGACGTCGACGCCGCACGAACCGGCGAGCACCCACAGGTCGCTTTCGGGGATCGGGAGCTTGCCCCGCTCGTACGAGACGAGTTCGCGTCGGCTCAGGCCGGCGCCCCGTGCCACTTCCGAGAGCGACAGGCCCTTCCTCCGGCGTACCAACCGCAGGTGCTTGCCCATCTGCTTCGGCGTGACGGTCAGTTCAGTCGTGGACGCCTCGGCCATGCCCCTTCGTATCGGCGGCCGCGCGGCTCGCCTGTAGGGTCAGTCGATGTCCATCTACGCCCTGGGCGACGTCGAGCCCCGGATCGATCCGGCGGCCTACGTCCACCCCGACGCCACCGTCATCGGCGACGTCACGATCGGTGCCGACAGCACGATCTGGCCCCAGGCGGTGCTCCGGGGTGACTACGGCGTCGTCACCGTCGGCGCCCGCACCTCGGTGCAGGACGGCGCCGTGCTGCACACCACTCCGCTCTTTCCGACGACCGTCGGCGACGACGTCGTGATCGGCCATCTCGCCCACCTCGAGTGCTGCACCGTGCACGACGGTGCGCTGATCGGCACCGGTTCGATCGTGCTCCACCGCGCCGTCGTCGAGCACGGGGCACTCGTGGGTGCGGGCGCGGTCGTGCCGAACGGCATGGTCGTGCCCGCCGGCGCGATGGCCCTCGGCGTGCCCGCGAAGATCCGGCTCGACTCGGTCGATGCCGACGAGACGTTGCGCAACGCCGCGCAGTACGTGCTCAACGGCGAGCGCTACCGGCGCGACCTGCGCCGCATCGATTGAAGGTCGGCGGGCGCTAGCCCTTCACGTACGCGAACTTCTCGGCGACCTTGCCGTCGCGCACGCGCAGCACGTCGACACCGCGGAGCGCGCTCGTGGAGCCGTCGTCGTTCGTCCACGTGTACCGCCACTGGACGACGCAGCGGTCACCGGTCGCGATGACGTCCTCGCCGTCAAAGTGCGCGGTGGGGGACGCGGCGAAGAACTCCTCCCACGCCGCGCGCACCTGCGCCTGGCCCTCGTAGCGCTGCCCGTTCGGCGGCGACGTGTTCTCGAACACGCAGTCGTCCGTCATGGCTGCCATCACCGCGTCGACGTCGTGTCGGTTGAAGGCGTTGTTGAACCGTTCGACCGCGGCGACGGTGTCGTCGGGCGAGCTCGTCATCGGAGCCTCCTCGCTGTTGGTGCGCGTGGCGTCGTACAGGTCGGGCTCGAAGTAGATCAGCCGGGCGATCGGCGTCGAGGTTCGCACGCGCGCCTCCACCGTGTCGATCGCGTCGGCGAGGTCCGTGATGGAGCGCGAGGAGAACTCGAGCTTGGCCGCGAGGAGGACGTCGTCGGGGCCGAGGTGCTGGGTGCGCAGGTGGATGATGCGGGTGACCTCGGGGCCGGCGAGGATCGCGTCGCGAATGGTGGTGTCGACCGCGGGTGCGACGGCCTCGCCGATGAGCAGGCTCTTCATCTCGACCGCGAGGACGACCGCGATCACCCCGAGCAGCAGCCCGATGCCGACGCTGCCCAGTGCGTCCCACCGGGCGTTGCCGGTGATCTCGGCCAGGCTGATGCCGATGAGGGCGAAGACCAGACCGACGAGCGCTCCCGTGTCCTCCAGCAACACGACCGGCAGCTCGGGGCTCTTGGTCGTGCGGATGAAGCGCCACCACGTCCGCCCCTCGCGGCTCGGTGTCGCCTCGTGGCGTGCGGTGCGCAACGACCAGGCTTCGAGCACGATGGCGACGCCGAGCACCGCGAAGGCGACGATCGGCGACTCGAACTCGTGCGGATCGATGAGCTTCTGGATGCCCTCGTACATCGCGAACATCGCGCCGAGCGTGAAGAGCACCAGCGCGACGATGAACGCCCAGAAGTAGCGCTCGGTGCCGAAGCCGAACGGGTGCTCCTCCGTGGGCGCCTTGCGGGCGCGCTTGCCGCCGAGGAACAGCAACCCCTGATTGCCGGTGTCGGCCACCGAGTGGATCGCTTCCGCGAGCATCGATGCCGAGCCGGTGAGCACGAAGGCGACGAACTTCGAGAGCGCGATCCCGAGGTTGGCGAGGAACGCGGCGACGATCGCGCGCCGGGTGCCCTCAGCCGACATCGCGCACCGACCACACCGTTTTCGTGGGGACGCGGACGAAGCTGCCGTCGAGCGCCACGAAACGGAGGATCGACGAGCCGCGCTCGTAGCCCTCGAACGTGCCGGAGAGCTCGTGGACCTCGCCGTCGACGGTGCTCGACACGGTGAGCGGCCGGCCCTTGTTCAGACGGAGCCGTTCGTCCCACCCGTAGTGCAGCCGACCGTCGGGCCCGACGCGCGGCGGTCGGGCCACGTGCACGCCGTGCTCCTGGTACGACGCTGCGAGCACCGCGGCGCGTTCGGCGCCGCAGAACTCACCGATGGCGTCGAGCAGCACCCGCGCGAAGGTGCGTCCGTGGTGGGGGAGCCCGGAATCGATGCCGAGCGCCCAGTGTGTGAGCTCGTGCAGCACCACCGCCTTGGTGCGGTAGCGACGCGGGAGCGTGATGGTCGGGCCGTCGTCCTCTTCGCGGTAGAAGGCCTGCCGCGCGCCCTGGCCCGGGCGCAGACGTGGGACGTGCCCGAGATCGCGGTCGGGAAAGCGTTCGTGCCACCACAATGTGCCGACCACGCGGTCGACGTAGCGCGTGCAGGCCTCGAGGCCCGGGAGCGGGCTCGAGGGCAGCGGCGTCTCGGCCAGGTAGACCCGGCTTCGTTGTGCGTCGCGCGGGCGCCGGAGCGAGGGCGATTCCATCGAGCGCCACGCTACGCTCGCCGCAGTGCTCCCCCCGCGCCACCTGCGAGACTTCGTCGCCCGATGAGCGACGCCGTCGTCGAGATCGTCGGACTCTCGAAGCGCTTCGGCGCGGGTGTCCTCGCCGTCGACGACCTGAGCTTCACCGTCGAGCAGGGCCAGGTCTGCGGGCTGCTCGGCCCGAACGGAGCCGGCAAGACCACCTGCCTGCGCATGTTGCTCGGGCTCATCCGCCCGACCGCCGGTGAGACCCGCCTGTTCGGCGAGAAGGTGCAGCCGGGCACCGACCAGCTCCGCCGCCTCGGCGCGCTGATCGAATCGTCGTCGTTCGTGCCCCACCTCTCGGGCATGCGCAACCTGCGGCTCTGGTGGGAGGCCGGTGGCGACAAGTGGGCCGACGCCGATCTCGAGCAGGCGCTCGCCATCGCCGACCTCGGCACCGCCATCGACCGCAAGGTGAAGACGTACTCGCAGGGCATGCGCCAACGCCTGGGCCTCGCCCGCGTGCTGCTGGGGAAGCCTGAGATCCTCGTGCTCGACGAGCCGACCAACGGGCTCGACCCGGGAGAGATGCGCGAGGTCCGCAAGCTCGTGCGCCGGGTGGCCGAGGCCGGTTCGACCGTCCTCTTCTCCAGCCACGTCCTCGCCGAGGTCGAGCAGATCTGCACGCACGCGGTGGTGATGGACAAGGGGCACCTGGTCGCGGCCGGCTCGGTCGACGACCTGATCGGCTCGGCCGGCTCGGTCTACCTCGAGGTCGACGACGTCGTCACCGCCCGGCGGGTGCTCGAAGCGTTGCCGGCGGTGCTCCGGGTCGACGACGAGGCTCCCGGGCTCGCAGTGGCCATCGACGGAGCCCGCCGTTCGGAGCTCGTCCTCGCCCTGGTGCAGGCGGGGGTCGCGGTCGAGACCGTCACCGCCCGGCGCCGCCTCGAAGAGGCGTTCCTCGGGTTGGTCGAGGCGTTCTGATGCTGACCGTCGCCGTGTTGCGGACCGAGCTGGTGAAGAACCTCCGGCGCACGCGCACGTACGTCGCCTACGGGATCCTGATGCTGATCCCCCTGATCATGGCGATCGCCATCGACCTCAACCCGCCCGACGCGACCGGCGAGGGTCGCCTTCTGTTTCTCGCGTCGCAGACCGGCCTGATCCTCCCCGCGTTCGCGTTGCGCATCACCGAGCGCGTTCCTGCTCGTGATCGTCGTCGCGCTCTTCGGCGGCGACGCGATCGCGGGCGAGGCGAGCTGGGGGAACCTGCGGTACATGCTGATGCGGCCCATCGGCCGCGGCCGCCTCGTGTTCTCGAAGTTCGTCGTTGCGGTGTTCTGCGCGTGGATCGCCGTCGTGCTCGTCGTGCTGACCGGGCTCGTCATCGGCGCCGTGTTCTTCGGGGTCGAACCGATCGGGTTCCCGCTCAGCATCATCCTCGGCGAGCAGTCGACCGGTGCGATCCTCGGCCACCTCGCCATCGCCACCCTCTACGTGTCCTGGTGCCTCACCGGTGTCGTGGCGTTCTCGTTCATGGTGTCGTGCATGACCGATGCGCCCTTCGGCGCGATCTTCGCCGGGGTCGGCCTCTACTTCACGTCGTTGATCCTCGACTCCATCACCTCACTGGGCAACATCCGCTACGGGCTCCCGACCCACTACTTCGACGCCTGGGTCGATCTCGTCACCCAGGGGGAGTGGCACGCCGATCTCTGGCGCGGCGCGCTGCTGCAGCTCGCGTACGTGCTCGTGTTCGCGCTGATCGGGTGGTGGTGGTTCAGGCGCAAGGACATCCTGAGCTGACGTGGCCGACTGGGCGACCATCGCCGAGGTGGGAACCGCGGCCGGCACCCTCGTGCTGGCAGTGGCGACGTTCGGCGCCACCCGCTCGGCCAACCGCGCCGCCCGCGTCGCCCAGCGGGCGTTCGCGGCCCGGCTCCGGCCGCTGCTGGTGCCGTCCCGGCTGGAGGACCCCGCCGAGAAGATCATGTGGGGCGACCAGCACTGGACGCGTCTCCCCGGAGGACGGGCGTCGGTCGAGGTCGGCGAGGGCGCCGTCTACCTCACGATGTCGCTGCGCAACGTCGGGTCGGGCATGGCGGTCATCCACGGGTGGCGGGCAGCGCACGATCAGCCGCTTCTCCCTGGTCCCGCCGGGCGAGCAGGCCGAGGATCAGACGGTGTGGATCGAGAGCGTGAACCGCCACTGGAACCTCGACCGCAACGATCCGCGCTGACCTCCGTCCCGCGCTACAACAGCTAGGCGCCGTCCGCTTCGGGTTCCGGCTGGTGCGGGTCGTCCAACGTCAGGCCGAGCTCCTCGAGCTCCGTCTGGTCCAGTTCGAGGATGTCGGCCTGCTCCTGCTCGTCCGCGTCGCGCGCGTTCTCGACGAGATGGTCGGGATCGCGGAGGTAGTGGCGCGTGTCGTCGGACTCTCCGTCGTCCCCGTCGTCGAGGATCGCTTCCACCTCTGGTTCGAGCTCGAGCTCCGGATCGTCGTCGACCATCCACCCAGCGTACGGGTTTCGTCGGCCGCCGGCGGTGAACTGCATTGCCGCTGCGACCACCGCGCGCCCCAGCACGTCGTTCTGCTCCGCGGCGGCGGGGAGCCAGGGTTCGACCCAGCCATTGACGACGAATCGCACGAAGTCGTCGATGCGGATGTGGGCGCTCCTTGTCGAGGCTGCCCGCGACCACCCTGCTCGTGGTCGACTTTCCGACCCCGGTCGGGCCGGTCACGATCAGGAGGTCGGCCATCCGCCCATCCTGCCGCGCCGGCGGTCCGGCGGGGTCACCCGAGCTCGGGGAGGTCCTGGTCGCCGGCGAGGCTGTCGGCGTAGAGGTCGCCGTGCTCGTCGATCCGTTCCAGGACGTCGGCGGGACTGAAGGCGAACACGTCGGGGTCACCGTCGTCGGCGAGGTCGGCGAGCTCGTCCCACCCGACGGGCGTCGAAACGCCGGGAGCGTCGGTCGCGCGCAACGAGTACGCGCACACCGTCGTCTTGTGCCGGTCGTTCTGACTCCAGTCGACGAACACGCGCCCGGGCCGCTGCTCCTTGGCCATCGTCACCGTCACCCGCTTCGGGTCGCGCGATTCGAGCACCTTGCCCAATCCCGAGCGCGAACCCCTTCGTGGTCTCGGCGTCGACCGACGGGCGGATCCCGACCGACAGGTGCAAGCCCTTCGATCCCGACGTCTTGGCGACCGCGCGCAGCCCAAGCTGGTCGAGGAGATCGTGCAGCTCCAGCGCGACTCGGGCGCAGTCGGCGAGATCGGCTCCGGGACCGGGATCGAGGTCGAACACGATGGCCGACGGCAGCCACGGCTCGGCCGCCCGGGCCTGGGGCGTGTGCAGCTCGAGCGCGGCGAGGTTGGCCGTCCAGACCAGCGCGGGCACGCTGTCGAGCGAACAGGCGGCGATGTCGGAGTCGGCGTCGAGCGGGACGGTGTCGAGCCAGGACGGCCGGTGCCCCGGGCAGCGCTTCTCGAAGAACCGCTCACCGGTCACGCCGTCGGGGAGCCGGACCATGGTCACCGGGCGGTCCTCGAGGTGGGGGAGCATCGCCGGGGCGACCCGGGCGTAGTAAGTCGACCACCTGACCTTTGGTGAAGCCCCTGGCCGGGTACAACACCTTGTCGAGGTTCGTGACCTTCAGCCGGCGTCCCTCGATCTCCACCACGGTCGCCGGGTTCTTGGACGGTCGGGCCACGACCTGCGAAGGTAGTAGGCCACGAGAACGGGGAGACCGCCTTGCCCACCGCCATCTGGACCGGATCGATCAGCTTCGGATTGGTGACCGTACCCGTACGCCTGGTGTCGGCGACGCGGTCCCAGGACGTCCGCTTCCACCAGCTCGAGGCCGAGACCGGCTCCCGCATCCGGTACCGCCGGGTGTCGGAGCAGACCGGTGAAGAGGTGCCCAACGACCAGATCGTGAAGGGCTACGAGCTCGAGAACGGTCACTACGTGGTGATCGAGCCCGACGAGCTCGCCGCGCTCAAGCCCAAGGGCACGCCGACAGATCGAGATCGAGGACTTCGTCGACCTCTCCGAGATCGACCCCGTGTACTTCGAGCAGCCCTACTACCTGGTGCCCGACAAGGACGCGGCCAAGGCCTACCGCCTGCTCACCCAGGTGATGGAGGACGAGAACAAGGTCGCGGTCGGCCGGTTCGTGCTGCGTTCGAAGGAGGCGCTCGTCGCCATCCGTCCGGTGGACGGGATGCTGTGCCTGGAGACCATGCGCTACGCCGACGAGGTGCTCGAGGTCGACCGCGAGCAGATCGACGCCGAGGCGGAGCCGAGCGAGCGGGAGCTCGACATGGCGCGCCAGCTCGTGAACACGCTCGCGGGGGAGTTCGACCCCGAGAAGTACCACGACGAGTACCGCGAGGAGGTGCTCGCGCTCATCGACAAGAAGGCCGCGGGCGAGGAGATCGTGGCGCCCGCCACGCCGGAGGAGCCGGCCAAGGTGCTCGACCTCATGGCTGCGCTCGAGGCCAGCCTCGCCCGCACCGGGTCCAAGCAGCCGACGCCGGCCAAGAAGCCCACGGCGAAGAAGACGCCGGCCAAGAAGCCCGCGGCCAAGAAGGCAGCCGGCGAAGAAGACCGGCACCGCGGCCAAGCGCACCCGCAAATCGGCCTGAGGGCCGATCCGGCGCGTTACGACGCCTGGGGAATCGCGACGCGGGCCGGGCGACGGCGGGGGAAGCGCCGGGTCCGCGCCGACCGCGACCTCGGCGTCGGCGTGCTCCTGCTCGAGCCACCCGCAGTCGCACACGGCGACGTCGGCACCGGCCCGGAAGCCCGTGCAGGGCTCGAACCGGACCGAGTCGGCCCGGAACACCATGGCGTCGAACCGGGTGGCGTCGATCCTGAGCAGTCGCATGCTCATCGCGGGGTCCTCCTGGGTTGCCGTCGTTCCGCCCCCGAACGAATCACAGCTGTGTAACTCGCGGCGCAACTGTACATCCATGGCACCATCGCGCCGAGGTATGACACTCATGGAAGAAGCAGGGGTCGACGTCCGCTTCCTCGAGCCCGACGGCGCCCAGGGCTTCACCCGCCTGGTGCGGCGCTGCTACGGCGACACGTACGACGCGGCCTGGGTCTACGACCCCGAGGCCATCGCCGCCCGGCTGCGCGCCGGCACTCTCCGGTCGACCGTGGGCGTCACCGTCGAGGGCGAGCTGGTGGCCCACGTCGGTCTCGTGCGGCGCCGCCCCGACGACGACGTCGCCGAGTCGGGCCAGGCGGTCGTCGATCCCGAGTACCGCGGTCGGCACCTCTTCACCCTGTTGAAGCAGCGGGCCGCCGAACGCGCCCGCGACGATGGGCTCTTCGGGCTCTACAGCGAGGCGACCGCCGCCCACCCCTACAGCCAGCGCGCCAACGTCGCGCTCGGCGCGGTCGAGACCGGTCTCCTGCTCGGGTACATCCCGGCGTCGGTGGCGTACACCGCGATCGACGCCCACGCGCACCGCCAGTCGGTGGTGCTCTTCTACCTGAAGACGAACAACGGCCACGAGCGCCACGTGTACCCGCCGGGACGCGACCGGACGATGGTCGAGCGCATCCTCGAGCGGGCCGGGTTGCGCGGCACCGTCGCCGACGCGCCCACCGACGCGCCGCTCCCGAGCCGCAGCGACCTGGACGTCGACGACCGCGCCGATCACAACGATCGGATCGTCACTGCACGCACGGTCGGCGACGACCTGCTCGATGCCGTCGCCGCGGCGCGCGACGAGGCGCTCGGCGCGTCTCGCCGACTGTGTGTACGTGGACCTACCGCTCGCCGACCCCGGGACGCAGCTCCGCGGCGACGGTCTGCGCGAGCTCGGCTTCACGTTCGGTGGCGTGTTCCCGAACCGGGTGCACGACTGCGACGTGCTGCGCTACCAGTACCTGGATCGCGTCACCCTCGACGTGAGTGACATCGCGCTCGGCGTCCGACCACGGCCGCGAGCTGCTCGACTACGTCACGTCCTGACGTCGCCGTCGCCTTCGGTCGCGTCGGCCCGCTCGGTCCCGAGCGCGCCTTCGCTCTCGTCGTACGCGACCTCGGCGGTCTCCACCGGCGTCGGCAGGCCGGGCGCGGGCTCCGGTGCACGCTTCCCGTTGGTGCCGAGGTAGCGCATCAGCGTCGCCGCCAGGCCGTCGAACGAGCCGCCGCCGCCCCCCGTGACCAGCACCTCGGGGACGACCGTGATGTGGCCGTCGGCCACCGCGTTCGCGACCGCGACCACCGCGGTCGCCGGCCCCCCGAGCGCGTCCTTCTGCGCCTCGAAACCCGTCGCCCGCGCCAACCCCAGGGCCTCGGTGGCCTTCGCCTCGGCGAGGCCGATCGCCTGGCGCCGCGCCGCCTCGGCCTCCCCGGTGAGCTGCACGTACGCCGCCTCGCCCTTCGCCTCCTGCTCGCGTGCCTGGGCCTCGTTGGTCTTGATCTGCACGCCGACCTGGGCGCTGGCGAGTTGCGACTGCATGTTGGCCGTGCCCTTGGCCTTCTCCATCTCGATGCGCGACGTCTCGGCGCGCTGCTGCTCCTCGAACGTCGACTTCTCCTGGTTGGCGATCTCGCGCTGGGTGAGCACCACGACGAGCTCCTGGGGGAACGCGACGTCCTGGATGTAGACGCCCTTGGTCTCCACCTCGTACTGGCTGAGGTAGCGGGTGATGGCCTCGAACGCCGCCGCCTGGACCTCCCGGCGGGTCTCGATGAACTTGATCGCCTCGAGGGCCTGGAGCGTGTTGCGGAAGTGGTTGCCCACCGCGCTCTGGAGCACCTCGCTCACCAGGTTGCGCATGGTGCCGACCATCGAGATCACCTTCGGCGCCTTGGTGTCGGGCACGTGGATCTGCACCTGCAGGTCGATCTGGAAGATGAAGCCCTCGCGGCTCTTCCCGACGATCGACGACAGCTGCGCGTCGAGGTCGTGCGCCTCCGAGGTGGCGTCGGCCCAGTTGAGCGTGAGGATGAAGGTGGGCACGATCTCCGCCGCGTACACGCGCGGGTTGATCGCGTACTTGCCGGTGCGCAGCGGCTCCTGCCAGATGCCGCGGTGACCCGGTCGCACGATCGAGCCGAACTTGAACTCCGTTCCCGACGTGTCGGCAGTGGGGAGGCCGACGAAGCCCTTGATCACCGCGACCTCGCCCTGGTTGACCACCAGCATCGGCACGAGGTCGACCCGCACGAGGAACGGGTTCAGCAGGTACGCGCCGTAGAGCAGCGGATCGTGCTGCAGCCCGATCTTGCCGCCGTTGTCGAGGAACGCCTGGAAGTCCTGATAGTTGTTGTGCAGCGTGTTCTTGCTCCCGAGCAGCAGGTCGATGAGCTCGGCGTCGGTGGTGGTCGTGCTGCCGCCCGCGTTCGACGCCTCGATCGCGGCGACGTCCTCGAAGCCGCCCAGCCGGCTGGCGATGTCACCCGACGGCAGCGGTTCGCCCTCGAGCGCGGTGACGACGCCCACGAGGTCGACGCCGGCGTCGGGCGCGATCACCACGACGCGCAGCTGGTCGGGCGAGAGCCCGAACGACTCGGGCGAGAGCGTCTTGCCCTTCGACTGGTCGGCCAGGTCGGGCGACACCGGGCAGGCCGTAGACGCGTCTGCGCGGTGAGAACGAGGAACGCCACCGGGTGGATCGGGACCAGCGTGCCCGGAGGCAGCACCGGCCGCTGCACGCCCTTCTGGCCACCCAGCTCGACGAAGGTGTGCAGGTTCGAGAAGTTGGCCAGCTCGGGCTTGTACACCGCGCTCTTGGCGCCGATCGGCAGCGGGTCGCCCACCTGGGCGATGACCACGCCGATCTCACCCGCTGGCACCTGCACCCAGGGAAACTTCTTCACGCCGAAGAGCGGCCACAGCTTGAAGCGCAACCCGGGCATGAGCAGCGTCGCCTGGTAGCCGGCTTCGCCGCGGAACGCGATGGGGTTGTCCTCGCCGAGCTTGCGGAACGCGAACCGCTTCCCGACCAGCCCGACCTCCGTGGCGCCGATCGAGTGGAACGACTTCCAGCCCACCAAGACGACGATCGCCACCACGACGATCACGACGATGATCTCTGCACCCATGCATCCGCCCTTCCGCGGTGAATCCTCAGAGTGTGCGCGTGTACTCGACCACTTGACGAATTTGAGCGGGCGAGAGTTGACCACCGAACGACGGCATCGACCCACTCCCGTCGGTCACGAAGGCGATCTGGTCGGCGACGTCGGGGAAGCGCTTCGCGGCCGCGCCGTCGGCGAGTTGCGGTCCGGTCCCGCCTCCGCCGTCGGCTCCGTGGCAGCTCGCGCAGTTTGCCGCGTACACCTCGGCGCCCGGGCTCGCGGGAGCCGTCGAGCCGGAGTCGGGCTCGTTCGCGAACAGCAGCACGACGGCGATGACGACCGCGGCCAACGCCAGCACCTCGACGGCGTTCACCAGCCGGCGGAACATCAGAACACCGGGATGCCGGCCGGGCGCGAGGTGAAGAACCAGAGCGCGCTGGTGAGCCACACGCCGACGAGCGCGGCGAACGCCAGGCCGCCGACGAGCGGGAGGGTGGCGTCGGGGAGCCCGCGCACCCGCACCGCCAGCACCTTGACCGTGAAGATCCCGTAGAAGAAGCAGCCGACGACGGAGTGCACGAGCACCCGGGTGTCGGTCGACTGGAACCCGAGTGCCCACAGGCACTGGTACGCGACGGGGAGTGTCAACACGAACGCGACCGTGCCCACCAGACGATGGGCGTCACCGAGCCACGCGGGGCGCGTGGCGGGGCACGTGGATCTTGTCGAAGAGTCGCATCCCGAGGAGCACCTGCACCACCGCGAGCACCACTGCCGCGGTCGCGAACCACACCTTGAGCTGGATGGTCGCGGTGAAGAACAGCGAGTAGGGCTGCTCGGCGGTCGGGTCGTGGGCATTGCCGTAGACGCCGAGCGCGAGCGCGACCGCACCACCGACGAGGAGCACTCCCACGAGGCGCCGCGCCGCGGTGCCTCCGGTACGAGCAGGCGCCGCGACCGTCTCTGCCATCTTCGCCCCTCCCGCGCGCATCGTACAGTGAGCGCGATGCTGCTGGCTCCTCCCGGGCCCCCCGTCACCGAGGTCGTGCCCGTGCGGATCGACGGTCACGACCCGAGTTGGCCGCCGGTGCTCATCTTCTGTGTGGTCGTCGTCGTCATCGGCGGGCTGTTCGCCGCGCTCGTGTTCCTGCGCCATGCCCGGGCCGCGGCACGTCCGGCCGACGGGCCGCTCGATGGTTGACGGCTTCCTCGACACCGCGCGTGTGGTCGCCGGCGACGTCGTGCGCGCCGGGTGGGAGCTGCTCTCGCACCGGGCGACGATCGGTCCGCGCAGCTCGCGTGCGAAGAAGTTCCGCCGGTTCGGCCCCGGCTCGGCCATCTGCTTCCCCGTCGCCGCGCTCTACGGCGAGGAGTACATCGAGCTGGGCGAGGGCTGCATCATCGGGCCGTACTGCTCGTTGTCGGCCGGCGTGATGCCCGGCCACGTCGTCGGGCACTCGCCGGTGGTGACCATCGGCGACCGGGTGCTCATCGGCAAGGGCAGCGGGATCGTCGGCCACAACCGGGTCGAGATCGGCGACGACGTGTTCACCGGTCACCACGTCTACATCACCGACGCCAACCACGGCTACGAGGACACTTCACTCCCGATCGGCAAGCAGTTCGCTGCGTCGCGCCCCGTGCGCATCGGCAGCGGTTCGTGGCTGGGCCACGGCACGGTCGTGCTTCCCGGGGCCGACATCGGACGCAACGTCGCGGTGGGCGCGGGCTCGGTGGTCACCGGCGTGCTGCCCGACTTCAGCGTCGCGGTCGGCAACCCGGCGCGGGTGATCCGTCGCTTCGTCGAGGGCGACGGTTGGGTGCGCGTCGAGCACGACGGCGACGTTCAGCCCGCCGCCGGCGACGGGTAGCTGGGTGGCGCGTCGGCGGCCGGGAGCTCGGTGAGCACGGTGGTCGACGTCTTGGGGTCGAAGAGCCCGATCTGGCGCCGACGGCCACTGACCCGGCAGATAGCGCGCGCCGTCGTCCGCGTAGCGGTAGAGCCCCTTGCCCTCGCGCCCGACCTCGTCGGCGCCGGACGTGTCCGGATCCCACCAGATCACGGTGGCGTCGTCGCCACCGGTGAGGTCGACGCCCTTCCAGATCCCGTGCCGACCCCACGACAGGTGCAGCCGCGTGGGCGGCGTGGTCTTCGTCGACGGGAAGCGGTCGAGGCCGGCGGCGAACGTCTTCGCGGTGAGGTCGCGGCCCGGCGAGGTGCACGCCGGTGAAGAACACGAGCGGCGCCTGCACCAGCTCGCGGAAGGTCTTCGCCGTGGGCGGGTGCCCGGTCTGCCAGGTGATCAGGTTCGCCAGCTCGTCGACGTCGTCGGCGGTGCGGGCGGGGAGCAACGACACGCCGAACGCGTGCGCCCACTGCTCCTGGTCGTACTGACGCCCGAACACCGCGGTGTCGGTGAACGCGTACCCGAGCACGACCCACTCGGGGAAGTACTGCTGCGCGGTGGCTTCCTTGGTGAGGAACGTCGGGAACACCGGATCGCCGGCGAGGATCACGCTCGTGACCCCGCTGCTCTTCAACTTCGCGATGACGTTGCGGGCGTCCTGCTGCGCGGTCGTGATGTCGAGGGAGTACGGCACGGTCACCGCCGGCTTCACCCGGTAGCGGGCGAGCTGCTGCTCGAAGTGGTCGACGCTCTTCGCGAACGTGCCGGCGTCGTCGTCGTAGTGCACGACCCCGAAGCGACGCGCCTCCGACTTCAGCGACGCATCGCCCGCGTACTTGGCCTTGCCCTTGGCGAGCTGCTTGCCGACGAACGCGGCCCAGTGCTCGCTCGCCTGTTCTGGCGACGCGTTCGTCGGCCACACGAACGGCGCGTGGCGGTCGAGGAACGACTGCGGCTCCGCGATCACGCAGTCGCCGACGCAGAGCACGCCGCGCGCCGCCAGCTCCTCGGCGTACGCGGTGGTCTGCCCGGGGCCGCCGAACGACGCGAACGCGTGCACCTCGGTCGCGACCTTGATCGCGTCGGCCTTGGCGGCGACGTCGTCGTCGGGCGCGCCGCTCGCCTTCACCGTGACCAGCTTGACCTTCCGCCCGTAGAGCTCGTAGTGCGCGGAGAAGTAGTCGACGTACTCCTGGGTCGTGTCGCCTCTCCTTGCCCAGGCTCTCGTCGCTCCCGGTGTCCTCGAAGAACGCCTGCTGCAGCAGGTCGGGCTGCGCCTGGTACAGCGCCACCGTGATCGTGTCGGCGGTGACGCCCGGCGCGGTGTCACCGCCGTTGTTCCCGCCCGTCCACGGCTCCACGCACGGCGGCGCGTAGCCGCTCGGCACCGCGACCTTGCCCGGTGGAGGTGTCGCAACTCGGCCCCCAGTCGACCTGCTTGCCCTGGGCCTTCGCCTGGTCGAACGTGAGCGGGCCGTCGGCCGCGGCCGCCCCGCCGGGGACAGCTGCCGGCGCGACGAGTGCGCCGGCAGCGAGGAGCGCGACGAACGGGCAGCGCGGGAATCGATCGGCGGGGGAGGGGCACGGAGGGCATCGTCGCGCAAATGCGCACGGCCCGCCGGGTCAGGTGCCCAGGTAGGCCCGGGTGACGCCGGGGTCGGCGAGGACGGCGTCGGGGGCACCGGCGGCGACCACCCGTCCCCGGTCGAGGGCGACCAGGCGGTCGGCGACGTCGCCGAGCACGCCGAGGTCGTGCTCGACCACGAGCAGGCCGGCGCCGAGCTGGTCGCGCACGTCGCGGAGCAGCGGCCCGAGGGCCTCGGCCTCACGCTGGGCGATACCGCTGGCGGGCTCGTCCAGCAGGAGCACCTTCGGGCGGTCGTGCGCAGCACGCACGCGAGGTCGACGATGCGGCGGGTGCCGGTCGAGAGCTCGTGGCCGAACCGGTCCGCGAATTCGCCCAGCCGCAGCAGTTCGACGAGCTCGTCGACGGTCGCGCGCACCGCAGCTTCGGAGCGCGCCACCGCGGGGAGGTGCGCGGCGGCGGCGACCGGATTGCGGATGCGCACCGCGCGTTCGCAGGCGACCGCGATCGTCTCGCGCACGGTGAGCGCGGGGAACAGCCGTCCGTCCTGGAACGAGCGGCCCAGGCCGCAGTCGGGCGCGGCGGTAGGCGGCGGAGGCGGGTGACGTCGATCCGGGCGGGCCCGGTGCCGGAGCACGATCGTTCCCGCGTCGGCGGGCACGAAGCCCGACACCACGTCGAAGAGGGTCGTCTTCCCCGCACCGTTCGGCCCGATCACGCCGACGATCTCGCCGGCGCGCACCGTGAACGACACGTCGGCGAGCGCGACGACGCCGCCGAAGCGCCGGTCGACCCCGGTGAGCTCGAGCGCGGGCTGCGCGGTCGTGGCTCCAGGGCGGGCGTGGGCCGCGGCGCGGGCAGGTCCGCGGCCGCGCCGAGGAAGGTGGCACGGACCAGCTCGGGCTGCTCGAGGAGCCCGGCGGCCGCGCCCGCGTAGCGGACCGTGCCCTGGTCGAGGAAGTACGCCCGGTCGGCGAGCTCGACCGCGCGGTCGATCGACTGCTCCACCACGACCACCGCGGTGCCGGCGTCGCGCAGGTGCGCGCAGGCGCGCCTGCAGCCGTTGGGTCACCTCCGGCGCGAGCCCGAGGTACAGCTCGTCGATCAGCAGGAGCCGGGGCGACGCCGCCAGGGCCATCGCCAGTGTGAGCATCTGCTGCTCGCCACCCGACAGGTCGCCGGCGCGTTGGTCCGCCGCGTTCGTCCAGACGCGGGAACAGCTCGAGCGCGTCCGCCCGTGCGCCGTTCGCGGCGCGTGCGATCGCGCACGCCGACCACGTCGCGAGGCGAAGGTTCTCGGCGCACCGTGAGCGACGGGAACACGCCGTGACCGCCCGGCGCCTGGACCGCACCGAGCGCCACCACTTGCTCGGCGCGGGTGCGCGTCGTGTCGACGCCCGCCGATGATGATGCGGCCCCGGTCCGGCGTACGCAGGCCCGACGATCGCGTCGAGCAGCGTCGACTTGCCCGAGCCGTTCGTGCCCGAGCAGCGCGACGATCTCGCCCGCACGCGCGTCGAGGTCGACGCCGTCGAGCACGGGCACGCCGTCGTACGCGACCGCGAGCCCGCGGACCTGGAGCAACGCGGTGGCGTCGAGCGGCACCACGATGCCGCCATTGTCCGTGGCCGGCCCCGCAACGTCGGTGCGACCGGTGAGCGCAGGTGCATGGATGCCGCGACGCGCGGCGACCCGCCGGAGGACGCGACGTCACGCAGGTCGGCGAACGCCGCGCCGAGCCCGCCGCGGAAGACGAGGAGCACGAGGAGCATGCCGGCGCCGGTCGCCACGATCTGCCACTCGACCGGGAGCCACCACGTCACGCCGCGCACGAACAGCGCTCCGAGCAGCGCGCCGGGAACGGATCCGAGGCCGCCGATCACGACCATGGTGAAGACCACGAGGCTCTCGCCCGCGGTGTAGGAGTCGAGCTGGAGCCCGTTCTGCTGGTGCACGAACAGCGCCCCCGCGAACGCGGCGAGGAAGCCCGAGACCGCGAACGCGCTGCAGGGTCGTCCGCCGCGGGTTCACGCCGAAGGACGCTGGCGGCGCGCTCGTTCTCGCGGATCGCGACGAACACGCGTCCGCGTCCGGCTGCGACGGATGCCGACGACGCCCGACGACCACGAGCGCGAGCGCGACGAGGCAGAGGAAGTAGTAGCGCGTCTCCGAGCGCACGTCGATCACGCCGAACAGGTCGGGGCGCTCGACCCGCGGCGGAGGGAGCCAGTCGAAGCGGGTGCCCTCGCCGAAGATGCGCGGGCTCAGCAGCCACGCGGTCGTCGCCAACCCGAACGCGAGGGTGACGACGGCGAGCGTGAGGCCCGCGCCGTCGGAGCACGGGCAGGCCGATCAGCGTCGCCGAGCGCGGCGCCCGACGAGCCCGGCGCCGAGCAGACCGAGGGCGAGGTCCCAACCGAACCGCGCGGTGATCGACCCGCCGACCGCGGCCCCGACGGCCACGAACGCCATCTGCCCGAGGCTGATCTCCCCGGCCCAACCGGTGAGCACGACGAGCGAGAGCGCGATCACCCCGTACACGACCGCGACCGCGGCGAGGTTGGTGCGGCTCTCGGCTGAACACGACCGGGACGAGCGCGAGGGCGAGCGACGACCAGCGCGACCAGCGCCGCGTTGGCGATCCGCACCTCGGGGAGCCGGGCGAGCTCGCGTGGCACCGGGCCGCGGCTCGCGCACGGCCCGCCACGTCGACGGTTCGAGGCGGCCCCGCAGGCCCGCGCCGGGCGGGCGTGAACCACACCGCGACCACGACGACGACGAAGAGCACCGGCTGCACGTCGCTGCGGCTGGTTCCAGCCCCACACCACCGACTGCTCGATGATGCCGAGCGCGATCGCGGCGACCGCGATCGTCGGGAGCCGCTCCATCCGTCCGATGACCGCCGCCGCGAGCGCGGGCAGCAGGAGCGACGGGCCGAGCACGGTGCCGATCGACAGGCCGACGATCCCGGCGCGGAGGAACACAGCGAGGAACGCGAGCGAGCGCGGCGATCACCCACACCACGGAGTGCACCCGCCGCACCGGGATCCCGACGAGCGCGGCGCGGTCGACGTCGTCGGCGCAGGCGCGCATCGGCGACGCCGAAGCGGGTGCGGAGGAACAGCGCGAGTCCGACGAACGCGAGGGGGATCACGATCAGTGCGACGACGTCGTTGCCGCCGAAGCGCAGCGGCTCGACGGTGAACGACACGTCGATCGGCGCGGGGAAGCTCTGCGGAGGCAGCGCCGACGCCGAACCACCCGGGCAGCAGGAGCCCGAGCCCGGCCAGCACCTGGGCCAGACCGATCGTCGCGACCGTGAGGATGAGGCGCGGCGACCGGAAGAACCGCCGGATCACGAGCAGCTCGACGACCACGCCGAGCACGACCGCGGTGCGCGAGCGCCGGTCGACGAACGCGACCAGCCAGCTCGCGCCGCTGGTGACCACCAGCGAGCACCGCGAGCGACGCCGGCGCGGCGCCGAGATCGCCCTGCGCGAAGTTGAGGATGCGGTTGGCGCGGTAGACGAGCGCGAGGCCCGAGCGCGAGGAGCGCGCTGAGCCCGCCGAGCAGCGCGCCCTGCACCACGATCCCCGCGGGTGGCCCCCACAGCATCTGCACGAGCAGCGAGGAACGCAATCGTCGCCCGCGACCCAGGCGAGCGCCGGGCGGACGCGGGCGAGTCGCGAGGTCGACGAGGCCAAGGTGATCAAGTATGGGCGCGTCGAGCCCATACATTGCGGCTGATGGGCTCACACGACTCCGGTTGTCCGGCTGCCGCGCGCTCGCGTCGCCGTGCTCGCCGTGCTCGCCGTCGCGACCGTGCTCGGGCTCGGCGCGTCGGCGCCGGCAGCGGGCGCGGCGTCACGCTCGGCCGATGCGCAGGTCGCGCGAGCGGGCGTGTTCGCGCTCGGCGACTTCCCGCAGGGTTCACCTGCCGAACCTCGTCGGCGTGCGTCGCACGCCGAGAACCTCCGGCGCGAAGGGCGTCGAGCGGCTGTGCGCCCTACGTCGCGCTGCAGAAGGCGATCATCCCCGTGCCGCAGGCGATCCTCCGCCGAGCTTCACCGACGATGACCGCGCAGGTGAGCAACGAGGTCGACGTGTTCCCGTCCGACCGCGCCGCGAGCGAGATGCTCGCGCTCTACGCGAAGTCGAGCGTCGTCGGCTGTCTCGAGAACCTGTTCGAGAAGACCGTGATGCAGGATCCCGGTCTCAAGGACGACACGTCGACGTCGCCGCCGTCACCATCGAACGCCAGGACATCGCCGGCCTCGGCGACGACAGCGTCGTGTACGAGGGCAAGATCGTGCTCACCGGCGACCGACGGGCGACCACGATCGCTGGGCATCGGCAACGCGGCGGTGCGCGTCGGGCGCACCGTCGACCTCGGTGACGTACCACGACCGCCGGGAAGCGACCTCACCGACATGCTCACGCCCGCCATCGACGCCTCGGTCGCGCGCCTGCGTGCCGCACTCGCGCCGGAGCGGCACAGTGATCGGTCGATGATCGTCGGCGCGGTCCTTGCCTCGCGCGTGGTCGTCGCCGGCTGCCCGTCGCGGCTGCCGACGTCGGCCGATCAGCAGTTGGCCGAGGCGGGCGTGCTCGTGCTGTCCGACTTCCCGTCCGGCTGGAAGTAGACCGCACGCGGATCCACTCCGACGCCGCGTCGAACGCGGAGGCCGCCGCAGGTCCCGAACTGCAAGCCGTTCACGAGGCTCTCAGCCGGCCAACAAGAAGAACCCACGCGCGAAGTCGCGGAACTTCGACCATCGACCAGTCCAACGTCACCAACACCGTCAGCGTCTACCCGACGACGGCCGGAGGCGAGGCCGCGGTCACGATGTTCCGGATCCCGAGCTGCCGCGATGCCTCGAGCAGCTGTTCAACTCGGTCTTCCGAGCGCGCAGCTCGCGGAAGAGTAAGAAGATCGCCAGGCAGTTGCAGTCGGTGAAGACCGACGTCGCGTCGGTCGACGACGTGCGCATCGGCGACGACGTCGTCGTCTACCAGGGCACCGTCGATGTCGGGATGAAGGACGGTTCGTCGCAGACCATCGGGCTCGGGTTCGTCACCGTCGCGCGTCGGCGTACGTGCGCTCGGGCTACTCGTGCACGTCCGACACCGACATCTCGGCCATGTTGCAGCCGGCGATCGTGCCGTCGGTCACCCGCCTGCAGCGCGCGACGCCGTCGGGCTGAACCGACACCCGACGCCGGGCGCCCACACCCAGCCTTCGCGGCGCGCGGACGGATCCTCGACCCGGGGGAGCGATCGGAGCTCGACTTCGTGGCGCGACATCACCAGCGCGGAGACCGCGGCGTCGAACGCGTCCTCGCTCGCGACCGCGCGCGTCGCGGTGCGCGAGGCGCGAGACCAGGAAAGTGCTCACCGAGGTGCGCGAGCCTGGCGGCGGCGTCGCGACTTCGACCACCGCGCCGGTGAGCGCACGGGGATAGATCTCGACCGCGACCGGCGCGACCGCCGGTTCGTCGAACGGCCAGATCGTGAACCCGGCCGTCGCTGCAGCGGGCGAGGAACGGGAAGCCGCGGATCGAACCGGTGCCGACGCTGCCCGCCCCGCCGATCTGGAACGTCGACTTCGGGCGGATCCCGCCGACCGGGGTGATGCCGGCCTCGGTGCGGCGGAGCTGCTCCCGGCCTGCGGGTCGCGGACGTCCGCGCCGCCCCAGAACGGAGGTCGGGCACTCACGCAGCCAGGCGTTCGCCGTCGACGGCCGCGGCCGCCCAGAGGTCGGGGGCGCCATGGTGCCCCTGCTCGTCCAGGAACCAACCGGGGAGGGAGAACGAGAAGTCGAAGCCGGCGACGACGGGTTCCCCGTCGCCGACGCGCGTCGACGAGCTCGTCGACCACCTGCTCCCGGGTGCGACCGGCGTCGAGGGCCAGCAGCTGACCGTCGACGGCCTCGGCCATCCAGAGGTGACGGGCTTCACCGGTCCGGCGTCCGGACCAGTCGACGGCGACGACGCTCACGCCGCCTCCCCGCTCACGCCCGCTCCATTGGGCGCTCGCTACTCGCCGGGATACCCGGCTCCCTCACGCTCACGCCGTTGCCCAGACCAGCACCTCGGCGCCCGTCGGGACCCGCGACCAGGCCGGGGATGCCGGCGTCGGTGAGGCGAGCGGCGTCGCCGGTCGCGAGCGTGGTCCCGTCGAGGAGCGCATCGCCGTCGGCGACGAACACGTGCACGTGAGGAGCATCGGGGACGACCACCGCCTCGCCGGCGTCGAGCCGACCGACGAACAGAGCGGCCTCCCGCTGGTGGATCGAGACGGCGCCGTCGTGCCCCTGCCCGGACGCGACGGCCACGAGGCCGCCGCCGGCGAGCGCGTCGTTGAGGTCGCGCTGCTCGTAGCTGGGCTCGATGCCGTCGGTGTCGGGGAGCACCCACATCTGCACGAGGTGCACGTCGGCGCTCGCGCTCGCGTTCATCTCGGAGTGCTGGATGCCGCTCCCGGCGCTCATGCGCTGGGCGAGGCCGGGATAGATCACGCCGTCGGTGCCGATGCTGTCGCGGTGCGCGAGCTCGCCGGAGAGAACCCAGGTGACGATCTCCATGTCACGGTGGGAGTGCGGCGAGAACCCCGCCGCCGCGCACGATGTCGTCGTTGTTCACGATGAGCAGGCCGTGTCCGGTGTTCGCCGGGTCCCGGTGCGGCCCGAAGCTGAAGCTGTGCCAGGAGTCGAGCCAGTCCAGCTGGGTGTGGAATCGGGTCGCCCCGGGGCGCACGTCAAGGGTCATGCCCGAAGTATCGCGGCTCCGAGCCGGTGCGTCATCGCCGCGAGGCGTGCTCTAGACTCCGCCCGATGCCCCACCTGGTCACGTTGTGCACGGGGAACGCGGCGCGGTCGGTGATGGCCGGAGCGATCCTCGCCGAGCACGTCCCCGCCCTCGTGGTCGAGACGCGCGGCACGCACGTGGTCGAGGGCATGCCCATGAGCTGGCGCACGCGTGATGCCATCGTCGCCGTGGGCGCGCCGGGCCGAGGGCCACCGGAGCCGACAGCTCTCCACCGCCGATCTCACCGGCGCCGACGTCGTGCTGGCGATGGCGCGTGAGCACGTCGAATACGTCCGTCGCCGTCACCCCGAGGCGGCGGCCCGCACCGGCACCCTGAAGCGGCTCGCCCGCGACCTTCCCGGTGCCGCCGGAACCCTCGCCGAGCGCGTCGCCACCCTCGCCCTCGACCAGGTGGTGTTGGAGCCGTGGGAGGACGTCGACGACCCGGCCGGGGGAGAGCCCGAGGTGTTCCACCGGTGCGCAGTGGAGATCCACGAGCTGTTGAGCACCCTGCGGCCGATCCTCCTGGGCGTCCCGGCGTGAGCCGGCGGGCCCCGCTCCGCACGCTGGGCGTCGCCGTCGCAGCCCGCGCTGCTCGTCGCGTCGACGGCCACCGCGGTCCGGGCGCAGAACGGTCAGGCGGGTACGACCACCACGACGCTGGCGCAGCCGGCGGGCGCAGCTGACACCGCCAACCGCGGTGTCACCGAGACGTCGATCAAGGTCGGCGGCCTCGGCAACTCGTTCTTCTTCGGGGGCGCCGACGTCGGCGCCCGGGCGCGCTTCCAGCGGGCGAACGACGCCGGCGGGGTGAACGGGCGCACCATCGACTACACGGGCGTCGCCGACGACGGCGGCGGTGACCCGGCGGCGGGGACCGCCGCCGCGACCAAGCTGGTCGAGCAGGACCAGGTGTTCGCGGTGGTGCCGACCGTCACGCCGAACCTCGCCGGGGCTGCGTACCTCGCGGAGCAGAAGGTGCCCTACTTCGGTTGGGCGTTGTCGTCCGACTTCTGCGGCAACGCCTACGGCTTCGCGTTCAGCGGGTGCCTGCTGCCCGACCGCGTCACCAGCAACGCGTGGGGCGTGCTCGTCCGCACGGCGTTCGGCGCCCCCGCGTCGGGCCGGACGGCGGCGATCGTCACCGAGAGCACGCCGAGCGGGCAGCACGAGGTGCGGTCGCTGACTTCCGGCGTCACGAGCGCGCGGTTCAAGGTGACCTACGGCAAGGCCGCACTCGGTGTGCCCGCGACCGTCGACTTCGCCGCGATCGCCACCGAGCTGCTGACCAGCAATGCGGGGAAGGCTCCGGACGCGGTGTTCGTCGTCGGCAACGTGTCGAACGTGCTCGGGATGCAGAACGCGTTGCGCAACGCAGGCTTCCTCGGTGTGTTCACCAACCAGATCCTCTACGGACCCAACCTCGTCGCCCCCGCGGTCGGCTCGTTCATCATGACGCAGACCGCGCCGGTCGAGAGCGCTGCGACCAACCCGGCGATGGCGCAGCTCGTGACCGACGTGCAAAAGGTCGCACCCGGTCGGTCGATCGACCAATCGGTGATCGCGGGCTACTGGTCGGCCGACCTGTTCCTCGCCGCGGTGCAGAAGGCCGGCAAGCAGCTCACCGCGGCGTCGTTGGTGAAGGCGGCGAATGCGAAGTTCTCCTACGAGGTGGCGGACACGGTGGGCCCGACCCGGTTCCCCGCCGCGCACTCCACGCCGACGCCGTGCGGCGCGTTGGTCGGGAGCAACGGCACCGCGTACGAGGTGAAGGTGCCCTACACCTGCGGCCGCATCGTGACGGTGAAGTAGCACGTTGCGCACCGGGGGGAGGATCCGCGTCGCGCTCGCCGCGACGCTCGTCGGCGGGCTCGCGTCGGTCGCGACGCCGGCTCCGCCGCCGCGACGACCCGTCGTCGACCACGACGACCGCGTCGTCGACCACCTCGCCGTCCACCGCCGTCGACGGCGTCACCCGCGGCACGGTCGCGGTGGGGGGCGTCGTCGCCGGCGATCCCGGTTCGGTGGGCGCCGACCTGGGCGCGCAGGCCCGTTTCGCCCGGGCCAATGCACGCGGCGGCGTGGCCGGACGCACGATCGAGTACTCCGACGTCTCGGGCGTGGCGATCACCGACCTCCCGGCGTCGGTGCTCGCCGTCGTACCCGCCGCGGTTGACGCCCTCGACACCGGCGCGCTCGCGCAGGTCGGGATGCCGTTCTTCGGCGCCGCGACCAGCATCGGCTGGGACGGCAACCGCTTCGGGTTCGGGTTCGTCGGGGCCCAGGCCGTGCTGCAGACCCGGGTGGTGAGCCCGGCGTGGGGCGCGCAGCTGCGTTCGCTGCTCGGGACCGCGCAGGGCTCGCAGGTCAAGCTGGTGGTCGACGCCGACGAGCTCGGCGCCGCTCGAGCGGAGCAGGCCCGCCGGTCGCTGCGCGCTGCGGGCTTCCGGGTGGCGGCGCCGGTCGCGCTGCCTCCGCCGCCCGCCCCGCCGCCCGACCTCGCGGCGCTCGCGACCACGCTCACCACGGGATCTCCGGCCGCGGTGCTGCTCCTCGCGTCGCCGGCCACGACGGCCGCGCTCGCCCGGCAGCTCACGCTCCTCGGGTTCACCGGCACCGTGGCGACCTCCGACGCCTTCTACCAGCCGACCGCGCCGGCAACGGCCAACGGCCTCACCGTGCTCGTGCCCTACGCACCCTTCGAGCAGTCGACCGCCGCGAACCGGCGCCTGACTGCCGACGTCGAGTCCTTCGCCGCGGGTACGAAGCTCACGCCGGGGATCGCGGCCGGGTACTGGTCGGCGGACGCGTTCCTCCGCGTGCTCGCCTCGGTGGGCAAGCGCCTCACCCGGGCGCGGTTCGTCGCCGCCGCCCAGCGGTCGACGTTCTCGGTGCCTCGCACGGTCGGCCATTCGACCTGGCCGGAGATGCACTCCCGCGGCGTGCCCTGCGGCGCGCTGGTGCAGAGCGACGGCTCGCGGTATCTCGTGGCCGAGCCTTACCGGTGCGGGCAACCGATCGTCCGCACCCCATCGACACCGAAGACGGAGTAGCGGCTACTCGCCGTCGTCGAGGCGGAACCCGACCTTCATCGTCACCTGATACCACGCGATCGCGTCGTCGTTCATCGCGCCCCGGATGTCGGTGACCTCGAACCAGTCGAGGTTGCGCAGCGTCTTCGCGGCGCGGCCGATGCCGTTCTTGATCGCGTCGTCGATGCCGTCGGGCGAGGAGCCGACGATCTCCGTGATCTTGTACGTGTGATCCACGTGATCCTCCGTGCGTACCGCGGATTGGTCGGCGACCGCACGATAGCGTCGGGTCATGTCCCTCGCCATCGAACCGTTCACGATCGACATCCCCGACGCCGATCTCGCCGACCTGCGCGAACGCCTCGCCCGCACGCGATTCTCCCAGCAGCTGCCCGACGCGGGTTGGGACTACGGCACCGACCGCGACTACCTCGTCGAGCTCGTCGCGTACTGGCGTGACGAGTACGACTGGCGCCGGGCCGAGGCGACGCTCAACTCCTTCGACAACTACCTCACCGAGATCGACGGCACACGCGTGCACTTCATCCACGCCCGCTCGCCCGAACCGGACGCGTTCCCGCTGATCGTGACCCACGGGTGGCCGGGTTCGGTCGTCGAGTTCCTCGAGATCATCGGCCCGCTCTCGGACCCCCGGGCGCACGGGGGCGATCCCGCCGACGCCTTCCACGTGGTCTGCCCGTCGATCCCCGGGTACGCGTTCTCGGGGCCGACGACCGAACGCGGCTGGGGGCCCCGCCGCATCGCCGAGGCCTGGGCGGCGCTCATGGCCGAGCTCGGGTACGCGCGCTACGGCGCGCAGGGTGGCGACTGGGGCTCGATGATCTCCACCCAGCTCGGGGTGGTCGACCCCGGTCACGTGGCCGGGGTGCACCTCAACATGATCGTGGCGCCACCGCCCGCCGACCTCGACTTCGCCAACCTCCGCGACGACGAGCAGGCCGCGCTGGCGGCGTTCGAGTACTACGGCCGGGTCGACTCGGGGTACTCGAAGATCCAGGGCACCAAGCCGCAGACCATCGGTTACCCCCTCGACGACTCACCCGCGGGCCTGGCCGGTTGGATCGTCGAGAAGTTCCGCACGTGGAGCGACTGCGACGGCGACGTCGAGTCCGTGTTCACGAAGGACCAGCTGCTCGACAACATCATGCTGTACTGGCTCACGGCCACCGCCCACTCGGCCGGCCGCCTGTACTACGAGGCCGAGCACACGAGCGGGTTCATGCCCGACGAACGTCCGGCGGTCCCGTTCGGTGTGGCGGCGTTCCCGAAGGAGATCATCCGCTCGCCCCGTCACTGGGCCGAGGGACGGTACGACATCCGCCACTGGACCGAGATGCCCCACGGCGGGCATTTCGCGGCATTCGAACAGGGCGACCTCCTGGTGAACGACGTCCGGGAGTTCTTCCGGCCGTTCCGCGTCCACTAACCGGACACTCGGGGCGGCTACGCTCTGTGGTCAAGACCTTGGTGTGAGCTCGTCTGCCACGCTCCGTGGCAGCATTCGCCGATGTGTGACGCATGTCCCGCCGCGGAGAGTGGCAGAACACGCCGATCTGTGGCACACTGTCCGCGGAGAGTGGGCAGCGGGGAACCGAGCGGGAGGAAGCGATCGTGCGAAACCGGGGACGGAAAGCTCTGGGCGTGGCCCTGGCCGGGGTGCTCGGCGCGCTGTTCGCGGTGCCGATGCTGGCGGCCGGCGCGCAGACCGACGAGGCGCCGACGCCGGTCGGCGACTGCGTGATCCTGTCGGTCGCCCCGAACCCGGCCGCGGCCGGCCAGCAGGTGACGGTGAGCGGGACCGCGCCGAACGGCGCAAACATGGTGTTGTACGCCGATGGGCTCCCCGCGGTGGCCAATTCGGCCACCGACGTGGTCACCCAGCTGGTCACCGACAACACGTTCGCGCTGCGGTACACGGTCGACGGCCCGACGGAGCTCTCGGCGAACTTCACGGTGGACGGCAGCGCCTACGTGGCCAGCTGCGCCGACCCGGCCGGTGAAGTCGTGGTCAAGGTCGCCGTCGCCGGCGCATCGACGAACAAGCCCGCGGGGGCGCTCGCGTTCACGGGTTCGTCCGACACCCCGTCGTACGTGCTCGTGGGCATCGCAGCGCTGGCGCTGGGTGCGGTGCTGGTCGTCGCAGCCCGGCGACGCTCGCACACGCCGTAGCGTCCGAGACGCTACATTTCCCGAGAATCCTCGAATTGCCCGTGCCGAGTGCGCGGGCAGTTCGGTCAACGCACCCATCTCGAGGAGACACAATGGCTTGGAAGGTCGTGGTCGACTTCGACCTCTGCGAGAGCAATGCCATCTGCATGGGGATCGTCCCCGAAGTGTTCGAGGTCCGTGACGACAACTTCCTCTACGTCCTGCAGGAGAACCCGCCGGACGACTTGCGGGAGAAGTGTGACCAGGCCGTCCGGCAGTGCCCGAAGCAGGCCATCAGCATCGACGAGAGCTGACCGCGCCGGCTGAGCGCGCCGGCGCGGTCGACGCGCCTGGCTACCGTGCTCCCGCATGACCGCTCCGCGCGCGACGCGTCGCCACGTCGACCGTCGCCGCCGGCGGATGGCACTGGCGGTCGGCGCGTGCGTCGTGGTGGCGCTGGTCGTCGTCGTCGCCGCGGGGATCGCGCTCTTCGGTGGGAGCGACGACGACACACCGTCCGCCGCCGCCAGTACGACGACGACCACCGGCGCCGCTCCGAGCAGCACGGCCGTGACCACCACCAGCGCGCCGCCGGTGACCGCACCACCACCGGCCGGAGCGGCGGAGCTGCCGATCGGACGCACCTACGCGGTCGGGACGCGCAGCGTCACGTTCGTCGACCCCTCGCGCAGCACGTCACCGAACGGCAGCTCCGGCGGCGCTCCGACGCGCACGCTCCCCACCGAGTTCTGGTATCCGCAGGACGAAGCCGGCGCGCCCGCCCGCGGTGACGGTCCGTACCCCCTCGTCGTCTTCAGCCACGGCTACGACGTCACTCCCGACTTCTACCGTCCGCTGCTCGAACGGTGGGCGGCCGCCGGCTACGTCGTGGCCGCGCCCACGTATCCCATCCTGAGCGGTTCCGACGGCGGCACCAGCCACGTCGACTACGAGAAGACCTTCGCCGACACCTCGTTCGTCATCAGCCAGGTGCTCGCCCTCGGGAAGGACGATCCGCTGGCCGGGATGGTGGACCCCGACCGCATCGCGGCCGCCGGTCACTCCGACGGCGAGGTGATCTCGTTCGGGGTCGGGTTCCTGGAGTGCTGCCGCGACAGCCGCGTGAAGTCGGTCATCGCGATGGCAGGCGACCTCTCGAACGCCGGCAACCCCCACGTGCGTGACACGGGCACGCCGATCCTCCACATCATGGAGGTGAACGACGAATACGACCCGTACCCGCACTCGATCCAGTGGGACCGCGAGAACCTGACCGCGCCGCGCTGGATGGTGAGCCTGAACTCGAGCCACGTGCCGCCGTACACGCAGCCGGGCGATCCCGCGTTCGAGCTCGTCAGCGCGATCACCGTGGCCTACCTCGACGGCACGGTCAAGGGCCACGCCGAGCGGCTCGACGACGTGTCGTCGCTGGTGGCCGCCCAGCCCGCGGTGGGCGCGATCGAGCGCTAACCGCCGAGGTCGACCTTGACCTGGCGGCGCAGGATCTTGCCGGTCGCGGTCTGGGGGACCTCGTCGCTGACCACGACGATCTCGGGGGTCTTGAGCGAGCCGATGCGCTCGCGCACCCAAGCCCGCACCGCGTCGATGTCGATCTCTTCGACCCCGGCGCGCAGCGAGATCATCGCCGCGACCTTCTCGCCGTACTGCTCGTCCTCGAGGCCGACGACCGCCGCCACCGAGATGGCGTCGTGCTGCAGGAGGGCGTCCTCGATCTCGGCCGGGGCGATGTTCTCGCCACCACGGATGATGGTGTCGTCCGCGCGACCCTCGCAGAACAGGTAGCCCTCGACGTCGAGCCAGCCGCGGTCGCCGGTGTGGAGCCAGCCGTCGCCGTCGGTCTTGGATTCGGTGCCGACGTACTTCCCGCTGACCTGCTCGCCACGGATCTGGATCTCGCCGGGCTCGTCGGGACCCATCGTGTCGCCGGAGTCGCCGACGATGCGGATCTCGATGCCGGGCAGGGGCTGGCCGACGGACGAGAGCCGGGCCTTGAACAGCGGTTCGTCGCTGTACAGGGCGAGGCGGTGGTCGTCGGGCCCGAGGATCGCCACCGTGCTGCTCGTCTCGGTGAGGCCGTAGGCGTTGACGAAGTCGACCTCGGGGAACAGGTGCAGCGCCCGCTCGAGGATCGGCGCGGGCATGCGGGCGCCGCCGTAGGAGAGGGCCCGGAGGCTGGGGACGCGCAGGCTGGGGTCGGCCTCCATCGCCTCCACGATCTTGGCCACCATCGTGGGCACGAGCATGGCGTGGGTGACCTGCTCGTCGCGTGCGGTCACCAGCCACTCCTCGGCCGAGAAGCGCACCCCGGGGACCGGCACGATGCGCCGGCCGACGTACGTGTTGCTGAGCACCGCGGCCACGCCGGCCACGTGGAACGGCGGCACGATCACGATGGCCGCCTCGTCCTCACCGGCGGACGCGAACTCGAGCGTGTTGAAGACGTAGGCGAGGAGCTGGTCGTGCTCGAGCACCGCGGCCTTGGGCTCCGCCGACGTGCCGCTGGTGAACAGGAGCACCGCAGGCTGGTCGGGGGAGTCGGGGAACGCCCGGTCGGAGGCCGACTTGACGTCGAGCCAGTGCGGCGCCGAGACGATCGCCGGCTCGATGCGGGCGACCAGCTGCTCGAGCTGGGCCTCGGGGAGCCGGTAGTTGAGCGGCGCGTAGCTCACGCCGGCCCACGCCGCCCCGAAGAGCGTCGAGGGCACGAGGGGGCCGTTCGGCTCCATCAGCGCGAGCCGCTCGGCGCCGCTGCCGTCGACCCGGTCGGCGACGGCCCGGGCGGTGTTCCTGAGCGCCTCATAGGTCAGGCCGTCGGTGCGGGAGCCGAACGCGAGGCGGTCCCCGAGGGCGTCGGCCGCCATCTCGAGGATCATGGCGATGTTCACGGAAGCCCCCCTGGCTCGCGGTCTGGCAGGCGCCGGCGGAGCGGCGCGGTGATCAGTCGGAGGACGGGAGCGGCTTGGCCTGGGCGATCTCCATGGCCACGCCGTGGCACATCAGCTCGCCGTCGCCGGCCTTGGTGACCAACACGGTCACCTCGCACTCCGAGCACGTGTACCGCTTGCCCATCTGGTTCGGCATCTCGTCACCCCTCGCGGGTAGCCATCGGCTGCCCGCAACACGACACCTCGCCGTCGGTGCCCTTCACCACGATGATCTCGGTTTCGCACTGCTCACAGCGCAAACGGGTTCCTGCTGCGGTCGGCATGCTCGGCAGGATACCCAATGAGAGCAGGCGTCCGGCCAGTCGGAGGCCGCGCGGGTCCGGTAGCGTGCGCCGAATGGCAGCGTCCCCCGACGAACCGCGACGGTGGTCCGTCGAGCACGAGGGATTCACCATCGGGGCGCTCGACTGGGGCGGCGACGGACCGCCGCTGGTGCTCCTGCACCCCAACGGCTTCTGCGCCGGGGTGTTCGACCCGCTGGCCCGACTCCTGCGCGACGAGTACCGCCCGATCGGGATCGACCTCCGGGGGCACGGCACCAGCGATGCGCCGTCGACCTTCGAGGAGTGCGGGTTCGTGGCCGCGGCCGGCGACGTCGTGGCCGTGCTCGACGAGCTCGGGCTCGACGAGGTCGTGCTGCTCGGCGAGTCGCTCGGGGGCGGCACCGGGATCCTCGTCGACCGGCTCCGCCCGGGACTGGTCCGCCGGCTGCTGCTGTGCGAGGCCATCGCCATGCCGTCGATCGGCGGATTGCCCGGCGCCGACGGCGAGAACCACATGTCGGCGATGGCCCGGCGCCGGCGGGCGGTGTGGGCCGACCGGGCCACGGTCCGCGAGTCGTACGGAAGCCGGCCGCCGTTGAACGTGATGGAGCCTGGGGCACTGGACGGCTACGTGCGGTGGGGCTTCCGCGACCGGTCCGACGGGCAGGTCGAGCTGGCGTGCCCGCCGGCCGTCGAGGCGTGGTTCTTCGAATGCGGCACGCGACCCGACGGTGCACCCGCGTCGTTCGAGCACCTCGCGTCGCTGCACGCGGACGTCGCCATCGTGGCTGCCGACGGTACCGACCTGCCCGGTGGGATGTTCGCGGCACAGAGCGCGCGTGCCGGCGTCGAGCTCATCACCGTGCACGGCTCGCATTTCTTCGTGCAGGAGGACTCGGCTCGTGCCGCCGCGCTCGTGCGCGAGCACCTCGCGTGGTGACCAACCTTTTCGTGACGGCGCGTCAGCGCATCCCGAGCGCGGCTGCCGCCCACTCGTAGTCGAGCTTGCCCACCGTCGTGCGGCCGACCTCGTCGGCGAACACGATCCGCCGCGGCCGCTTGTACCCGGCGAGGCGCGCGCCGACCCAGTGGTCGAGCGCGACCGCGTCCGGCGGCTCGTCGCCCGTGGTCGCGACCACCGCCGCCACCAGCTCGCCCCACTCGTCGTCGGGCACGCCCATCACGACCGCGTCGTGCACGCCGGGGTGCTCCTTGAGCACCTCTTCGACCTCCTCGGGCCAGATCTTCTCGCCTCCCGAGTTGATGCAGTTCGATCCCCGCCCGAGGAGCACGAGGGTGCCGTCGGCCTCGAGCGTCGCCTGGTCGCCGGGGATGGCGTAGGTCACGCCGTCGATCTCGCGGAACGTGCTCGCGGTGCGCTCGGCGTCGCGGTAGTAGCCGACCGCGCAGGAGGTGTGCACCGCCAGGACCCCGACCTCGCCGGAACCCGGCGCGACGTCACCGTCACCGTCGCCCAGCAGCCGCGCGTTCGGGCCGAGTGCGAACCGTGCGGTCGCGCCCTGGCCGCGAGCCGTCGTGAGCGCCACGCCGAAGCCGACCGCCTCGCTCGAGCCCAGCGAGTCGTACACGTGCATCGTGCCGCGCGAGAGCAGCGCGTCCTTGAGTGGCGCACTCACCATCGCGCCCGAGTTGTGGATTCGCCGGAGCGACGAGAGGTCGTAGGGCTCGCCGCGCTCGTCGGCCGCCTCGAGCGCGCGCGCGATGCGGCGCATCAGCACGTCGCCGACGATCTCGAGCACGCTCGGGCGCTCGCGCTGGATCGTGGCGCAGATGGTGTCGCCGTCGGTGTGCCCACGTTCGAGCAGCACGATGGTGCCGCCGACCGCGAACGCGGTGTTGGCCTGGTGCACCGCGGTGGCGTGCACCAGCGGGGTGGTGAGGAGCGAGACGAGCGGCGTGCCGCGCTCGCGCCACCGGAGGACGTCGGCGATCAGCCCGTCGGCCGATTCGGTGGGGGTCTCGTCCTGCAGGGCGTACGCGGCGATGAGGCCGTACCCGAGCAGCGTGCCCTGGTGCCAGAGCACGCCCTTGGGCAGGCCGGTGGTGCCGCCGGTGTACCAGAGGAGGAGGTCGTCGCCGGAGCGTCGGATGCGGGTGGCCGGCGGGTGCGCGTGCAGGAGCTGCTCGTACATCGAGTCGCCGCCGTCGTCGTCCATCTCGATGAGGTGACGCAACCGCGGCGCCCGCTCGCGGATGCCGAGCACGCGGTCGCGCAACGACCGGTGGTACACGAGCACCTCGGCGTCGGCGTTGTCGACGAGCTGCACGAGCTCGTCGCCGAGGTAGCGGAAGTTCACGTTCGCCGGGACCGCCCGCAGCTTCGACAGCGCGAACAGGCACTCCATGTACTCGGGGCAGTTGTGCAGGAACAGCGCGACCTTGGTGTCGTGGCGGACCTCCATGGCGGCCAGCGTCGCGGCCAGGTGCGTGGCGCGGATCTCGATCTCGCCGTAGGTGACCCGACGGTCGCCCTGCACCACCGCCGGCGCGTCGGGGATCGCGTCGGCGACCCGCTCCCACACCGTGGCAAAGCTCTCGTACACGCCGCGCCGACTCTACGTTTTGGCGTGGCTCGTGCGGGACTATCACGCACGAGCCACGCCAGATGGAACTAAGTGGCGCCCATGCCGAGGAGGCGTTCGCGGGAGACGGCCTTCGAGGCGCGCCACAACGCGAAGATCGCACCGCACCACGCGAGGCCGCCGATGGCGAAGGCGGCGCCCGCGCCGCGGAACAGCGTGCCGCTCGAGACGCCGTAGGCGATGATGATCAGGGGCAACGTGGCGAGGGCCGACGCCTGTTGCGCGGCCGCCGCGCTCGACACCCGCGCCGAGATCGCCAGGATCACCGCGAGGGCGAGGGCGATGAACGGTGGCAGGACCCAGAGCATGAGGATCCACCAGTTCGTCGTGGGGAAGAACCAACCGCCCAGCTTCGGGCCGACGATGAGGTTGACCACGAGCGAGTACAGGAGGAAGCCCGTCGCCGCGGTGAAGTACCCGGGGATCAGGCTGGCCATCAGCTTGCCGAGGTAGATCTGTCGTTCGCTGGCGGGCGAGTGGGCGAGGAACTCGCCGCTGCCGCGCTCGCGCTCACCGACGATGGTGTGCGCACCGACCGCCGACGACACCGTGAGCGGCACGATGATCGCCAGCGGTGCGAACAGGTACACGGCCAACGCGTACGACGCGCTCGCCGCGCCCTTCTGTCCGTGCACATTCGCCTGGAGGTCCTTCGGCAGGCTGCCGACGACGTCGCTCAGCTTCTTGGCCAGGTTGGCGTCCTTGACCGATCCCAGGATCAGGAGGAGGAACGTCGGGATGATCACGAAGAACAGGAGGGCGACGATCATGAGCGGCAGCCAGAAGTCGCGGGCCTGCAGCAGCTGACGGAGGTCGGTGCGGGCGATCACCCACGACGGGCGCGCCAACTTCGAACGGGTGCGGGGGCGGCTCATGAGGTCGTGTTCTCCCGGCGGATCGCGAAGTACAGCTCTTCGAGGCTCGGAGCCTGGGGCTCGACGCGGGTGAGCCGCGCGCCGGCGCCGACGAGCGCGTCGACGAGATCGGGCACGTCGGTCTCGTTGGCGAGCTCGACGGTGGCGACGCCGTTGCGTTGGTACGAGCGCACGAAGGGGAGACCCCGCGCGTTGTCGAGCAACGCGGGATCGTCGGCGTCGAGCACGACTCGTGCTGCGGGCCAGTACTCGTGCGTGAGCTCCTGGGGCGAGCCCGACACCATCGCCTGACCGTGGTCCATCACGATCACCTGGTCGGCGAGGCCCTCGGCCTCGAGCAGGAGGTGGGTGCACATCAGGACCGTCTTGCCGTCTTCGGCCATCTCGTCGATGAGGCCGAGCACCGTGCGCGCCGACTCCGGGTCGAGGCCCGCGGTCGGCTCGTCGAGGAGGAGGAGATCGGGCTCGTGGAGCACCGCCCGGGCCAGCGCGAGGCGGGCGCGCATGCCGGTGGAGTACCCGCCGACCTTGAGGTGGAGGGCGTCGCTGATGCCGAAGCGCTCCGCCGCCTCGGCGACGCGCCCGTCGACGAGGCGGGGATCGACGCGGAACAACGCGGCTGCGTACTCGAGGTTGTCGGTGCCGGAGAGCCGGTCGTAGAGCGCGGGCCGGGCCGGCACGACACCGCAGCGACGGCGCACCTCGGTGCCCTCGGCGTCGATCTCGGGGTCGAGCCCGAGCGTGCGCACCTCGCCGCCGTGCGGGTGCAACGCCCCGGTGACCAGCCGGACCACCGTCGTCTTCCCCGCGCCGTTGGGACCGAGGAGGACGGTCACGGTGCCGCGCGGCACCTCGAAGGTGAGATCGTCGACCGCCAGCACCTCGCCGAACGAACGACGGACGCCAGTGAGCGCGACAGCAGGGCCGGATTCCGGAGCCATGTGGATGTTTCGGCGCAATGCGGTCCGAGGTGAAGGGCTAACCTCGGCCCCTCGCCGTGGGTCACGTCACGGTCCCGGCGGCGTAGCCGAGTGGTTCAGGCAAGGGTCTGCAAAACCCTGGACACGGGTTCGATTCCCGTCGCCGCCTCCAAGAGTTCCAACGTCCGGGCTCCTTCCCGTCGAGCCCGACGCCGGTCGTCGCGCTGGTGTTGACGATTGCGCTCGTTTGTGTCATTTCTACGTGCGGCGCGCCGTCAGTTCCGGAGCGCGCCGGTATCGAAGGGATGGTTGGTTCAGCGAACGAGGAGGCAGAGCTGTGAGCGAGTTGTTGTCTCTCGAGATCGAAGCAGGGAGCGCCGGGACGACCGTGCGGGTAGCCGGGGAGATCGACCTCGAAACCGCACCGAGGCTGCGAGAGTGCCTCGCGTCGCTGACCGGTGATGTGGTGGTGGACCTGACCGAGGTGTCGTTCGTTGACTCTCAGGCGATCGGCTTGCTGATCGCCGAGCACAAGCGGCGCGTCGTCGCGGGTGACCATCTCGTCGTCACCGGATCCTCGCCGATGGCGCTGCGTGCCTTCGAGATCACCGGCGTCGACCAGGTGCTGGACCTCAACGGCGACTCGCCGCAACCCGATCGCTCGGGTTGAGATACCTCGGGCTCGGGGTAAGGGCACAGTCGTCGTACCCGCACCCGAGAGATGAGGGCCGTCCGTCCCATGGAAATCCTGATCGTCGTCCTGGTCGTGCTCGCGATCATCGCGCTGCTGATGTACATCTTCGGTCGGAGGCGCTAGACCCCAACCCGACCTCGGCCAACGTCGTAGCGATCCCATGACGGCACCGGGGCGCACGACGATCGTCATCGACGGCAACAACGTGATGGGGGCGACGGCCGACGGGTGGTGGCGAGATCGCCCGGCCGCGGTGCGTCGGCTCGTCGGCCGGCTGCGGTGCTACCGAGCCGTAGTGGGCTCGATGGTGGAGGTGGTCTTCGACGTCGCTCAGGACGACCTGCCCGAGGGTGAGCACGACGGTGTGGTCGTCCGGTACGCCACGCGCCGGGGACGCGACGCGGGCGACGACCGCATCCGCGCGCTGCTGGACGACGGCTACGACGGCGACGTCGAGGTGATCACGTCCGACCGGGCCCTCGCGACGAGCGCCCGCGAGCGCGGCGCCGCCGTCACCGGCGCGGGCACGTTCCTGGCCCGGCTCGCCGATTCGGGCTGCTGACGCGGCCGGACCGTCGACTCGGGCGGTGCTCACTGCGGGCGCGCGACCGCTCCGGAGTGGTGCGTGAGGTCGAGGAGGTCGAAGTCGACGGTGCCGGCGGCGAGGATCCCACGCTGGGGGATGCGGAAGTCGCCGATGGTCGCCTGCTCGGGAAGCGGACGCGGCACGCCGAGGTCCTGACCGTCGAGCCGGGCGCACGTCTCGACGACGGGCCACACGTGCGAGGGCACGAGGTGGAACGACTGGCCGTTCGGCATCCGACCGGTCATCGCCAGCGGACCGGTGCCGAGCAGTCGTCCCGCGACGGGCCCCATGGCGCGGAGCACGCCGTCGTGGGCGACGACCGCGTCGGGAAGGAGGCGTGACATTCCGCCGAGCAGCCGGCCGATCGTGCTGGTTCCGAGGGTGACGACCCACTCGAGTGCCGGGCGCGCCGACCGGATCACCAGCCGGTACGAGTGGGGCCACTCGACCGTGATCGCGGTCTCGCGCGTCGAGTCCGACAGCTCGCCGGTGTAGCGGGTGCAGCTCACCTCGGGCGCGGCCGTCGACCAGAAGCCCCAGCGACCGTCGGGCGCGCGGTGCCACACGGAGACGTACGGGGGCCCGATCGACGACTCGGCCCAGCTCCGCAGCCCGAGCACGTGCCCGGAGGAGAAGGGCAGCCCCATCACTCCGTACCCGGCGAAGAATTCGCGGCCGGCGCGCGCCGCGCGCTGCGCTCCCGCGCTCGTGGCGACGTCGCGTGGAGTCTGCACGCGGACCCGTCACTCCCCGAGGGAGCGCGTCGGCAGCGGCAGGTGCGCGTCGAGCACGGGCACGTACGGCCACGCGTCGCCCTCCGCGGGCAGGGCCAGCAGCTCGTCGACGGTCCGACGGCTGTTGAGCGCACGGACCGCTTCCCACGGGTCGACGAGCAGCACCCAACCGGGATCGGCGTCGTGGCTCGTCCAGCTGCGACCGTCGTCGCGCACCTCGATCGCGCCCAGGCCGGCGTCGCGCAGCGGGTTGGCGAACGCGGCCAGCGTGCGCGGCATCATCGTGTCGACGGCGAGCGCGGCGTGGTCCGGACGGCCGAGCGCGCCCCGCAGGTCGTGCTCGTGCACCGCGAGGTCCGGATAGAGCAGGCCGGCGGTCCCGCCGAGCAACACGGCGATGGCATCGTCGAGCGCGAGCCATTCGGTCACCAGCCTCTCGGCGTCCTGCCCGCGTCGCTCCTCGACCAGACGCTGCAGCCACTCGCCGATGTCGCCGTCGGGCATGCGACCCGACCCGAGCGCCGCCGGCATGCTCACCACGTGGGCGGCGAGATCCTTCGCCGACCATGCCGGGCACGCGGGCACCGTGCGTGCCAGGTCGTCGGGCGAGACGTCCGCGAGCATCGCGCACATGCGACCGCGGGTCTGCAGGTACGGCTCGAGCAGGTCGCTCACGGCCGCGAACCTAGACCCAGGCGCCTGCTCGTGCTGCCTGCGAGCCGGAAGCCGAAACGCCGCGTGCTCCCTAGACTCGGCCGATGACCGAGACCCAGGTGAGCGCGCCGCGCCCGTTGCCGGAGCCGCTCGACGATTCGCAGGCCGGCACCCCGGTGCGGCAACCGGGTTCGGTCCGCCGTACCGCGTCGATCGACATGACCTGGCCCGACGGGTTCGGCACTCCGCTCCACCTTACCGGACGCGCGCCGCGACCTCGTCACCACGCGCGGCGGCGAGAGCATGGTCGCCGCCGAAGCCGAGCTCGAGGCGACCGTCACCGACGACCGGCGCATCGAGGCGATCGAGGTGGTTCCCGAACGTCCCGGGGTCGAGGGGCTCGTCGGCCAGCAGGGCGGGAGCAACCTCCGCACCGCGATCGACCTTGCGCTCCCCGGCGAGCGCGAAGCGGCCACGCCGCTGCACTTCCTGCTCGACGACATCGCCGGGACGAGCCTCATCGCCGGCTTCGTGTGGATGCGCCACCGACCGATGCCCCGCCGCCCCGAGCGGCCGACCGGCTTCGGGGTGCGCAAGGGCCGCGTCATCTGTTCGGGGCTCCGTCCCGGTGGGAGCGCACAACTCGCGTTCGAGGACGGGCGTCACGACCTGCACGGCCTCGCCCGGGCGGGGCAGCTCGCCGTCGCCGCCGACCCGCTGGCGTGGCACGAGTTCCCCGAGCGCCCGGTCGTGTCGATGCGCCGCCACCGTCGGGTCGACGTGATCCCGGAGGGCGACGAGCTCGTGATCGACGCGTTCTTCCGCGACAGCTGCTGGGAGCCCGACGGCACCGAGATGGCGCTCCACGAGTACACGGTGCAGGCGCGCGTCGACACCGCGTCGCTCACGCTCACCGACGTGTCGGCGCAGCCACGTGTGCTGCCCTTCCCCGAGTGCCAGTGGGCGCCCGAGCACGTGGTGCTCCTGATCGGTCAGCCGGTGGCCTCGTTCCGCACCGATGTGCAGACGACGCTCACCGAGTTGCAGGCGTGCACGCATCTCAACGACATGTTGCGCTGCCTCGCCGAGGTGCCCGCGCTGGCGCGCGCGGTCACCTGAGCAGTTGCGTCAGGGCAGGTCCGGGACGCCGCTGCCGATGACCTCGGGCGGAGGGGCCTCGTCGGTACCGCGCATCTCGGGGGTGTCGGCGAGCTCGCGCCGCCCGAGGGTGACCGCGATCGACAGGAACACGATCATCGCCGCCGCGGTGCCGGTGCACACGACGACGCGCCCGGCCTCCTCATAGAGGAAGCCAGTGGCGAGACCGGTGAGCCCCGCGGCCGCGAGCCCGGTCGCACCGAGCAGCCCCTGCGCGGCCGACAGATGTTCGGGAGGGCTGCCGAGCGCGGCCGCGACCTGGTTGCTCGGCATGGTGAACGAGTCGGCGACCGCGTGCACCAACGACACCGCCAGCAGCATCCAGAGGCTCGGCAGCACGCCGTAGGAGAACGTGCAGACGGTCGCGATCGACAGGCTGACGGTGACCACGCGCAATGGCCCGCGCTGTTGCGCCAAGCGGCCGCCGACGGGGGCGAGGAAGATCATCGGCAGCGTGAACATCGACAGGGTGAGCCCGATCAGCCACGTCTCGGCCCCGTGGTCGCGCAGCAGCACCGCCCAGATCGCCTCGAACATGCCGACGGTCAGGTAGAACGCGATGCTGGCGGCCAGCGTGGCCTGGATGGCGGGGCGCACTAGCAGCGTGCGCAGCGCCGCGCTTGTTCGCGTCGCCTCGTGCGGCGCCGGTGGTGAGGTCGAGGCGGACCGCGAGCGCGAACACCCCGACGAACACGGCGGCGAGGAACACGAAGGGTGCGCGGATGCCGAATCCCTCGGCGACGACCGCGGCGACCAGCGGTCCGAGCATGAAGCCGGCGACGTCGAACGCGGCGAGGCGCCCGAGGTTGGCACCGACCGCGTCGGGATCGCGGGTGATGGCGATGCGCCGGATCGCGGGCCCGACCGCACCGCTGCCCAACCCGAGCAGCAAGCGGGCGAGCAGGAAGGCCCAGAACTCGGTGGCGGCGGCGCTGCCGATCATCGCGGCCATCGCCAGGAGGACGCCGCCCCGCACCAGCAGCGGTGCGTACCCGCGGTCGGCGAGCCGGGCGAGGGCGAGCTGCGCGACAAATCCGGCCAGGAAGCCGGCGGCGACGATCACCCCGAGCTGGGCCTCGGTGAAGCCGTACCGGTCGCGCAGATCGGCGAGCAGCGTGTAGATGGAGCCGTACCCGAGCGACATGCTCCCGGCGACGATGCAGTAGGGGAGCAGCCCCGGCGTCCGCTTCGGCACGAGAGCGCTCAGCCCGACCGGCGGGCGAGGTCGACGAGCAGGTCGGCCACGAGGTCGGGCCGGTTGGCGAACGGCGAATGCCCGACCGGCCACTCGACCGACTCGGTGCACCGGCGGGCCATGATCCGCTGCAGGTCGGGGTGGACGCCCTGGTCCTCCGTGCACACGACATAGGTCGACGGCTTGACCCGCCACGCGATCTCGTGCGGCGAGGCGCCGAGCGCGTCGTTGCGGTGGGGGCCGAGTCGCGGGAACGCCCATGCGAACGTCGCGTCGTCGACGTCGGCGTAGAGGCACGCGCGCGCTCCCTCACGGGTGAGCGTCGACGTGCCCTCGTCGCTCGTGACCATCGTGTGCCCGAGGTTGGGACGGCCCGCGTGCGAGATCGACGCCGCGTCGGGCTCGTCGACCGCGGCTCGCGCGGACGATTCACCCTTGTCCAGCGCGAAGGCGCACAGGTAGACGAGGTGGCGCACCGCGGGATGCACGCCGGCGTCGGTGATGACCGCACCGCCGTAGGAATGGCCGAGCAGGACGACGTCGCCGGCGATCCCGTCGAGCGTGTCACGCACCGACGCGACGTCGGAGTCGTACCCCTCACCCGCGAGGGCGACCGCGCGTGCGTCGACGTCCGCGTCGCGCAGGAGCGGCACGACGCGTTCGAAGCACCACGGGCCGTGCCACGCTCCGTGCACCATGACGACGGTCGCCGCGTGCTGCACCATCGGCGCAGCCTACGGCGACCCTCCTGGTTCAGCGCTCGAGCTGGGCACGCGCCTCTTCCATCAGCTTCGACCGCACGTCGCCGCGTGCGGCGGCCAGTGGAAGCAGATGGTCGAGCAGGACCTCCTGGATCTCGCGCAGCTGGCCGAGCTGGGTGGGGGAGAGGAGGTCGAAGAGGTGACGGCGCACGCTCTCGACGTGTAGCGGGGCGGCGGCTTCGAGCGCGCTGAACCCCTCGTCGGTGAGGACCGCACGGGACCCGCGGCGGTCCTCCTCACACGCTTCTCTGCGCACCCACCCCAGCTCCTCGAGCCGCGCCACGGCATGGGAGAGGCGACTGCGCGACGACTGCGTGGCGTCGGCGAGCTCGCTCATGCGGCGGGCCCGCCCGGGCGCCTCCGAGAGCATCACCAGGATCTCGTAGTGACCGAACGAGAGGCCGGAGTCGCGTTGGAGGTCGCGCTCCATCTCCTCCCACAGCAGCCGGGTGCTCATGATCCAGCCCAGCCAGATGCGGCGTTCGTCGGTGTCGAGCCACCGCACCCCGTCCCCCATGCAGCGGGACTCTATCCACCCCCGGATGGTTGACGATTCAATCACCATGTAGTAGACTGCTCAATAGTTGAAGTCGCAAAGATCACCCACCCACAAGGAGCCCGCCATGACCGCAGTCCAGACCGCACCCCCCATCACCGGCTACATCCCGGGCACCTGGGCCATCGACCCCACCCACTCCGAGGTGGGTTTCAGCGTCCGCCACCTGATGGTCAGCAAGGTGAAGGGCAAGTTCACCGAGTTCTCGGGCACGTTCGTGACCGGGGAGAACCCCCTCGACTCGAGCGTCGACGCCACCGTGGTGCTCTCGTCGGTCGACACCGGCAACGCCGATCGTGACGCGCACCTCCGCTCGGCCGACTTCTTCGAGGTCGAGCAGCACACCACCCTCACCTACCGGTCGACGGGTGTCCGGTTCGACGGCGACGAGTTCGTGGTCGACGGCGAGCTCACGCTCCGCGGCGTGACGCGTGAGGTGCCGCTCAAGCTCGAGATCCACGGCTTCCAGCCGACGACCCCGTTCGGCGACACCCGCGCCGGGTTCACGGCCACCGCCGAGATCGACCGCCGCGACTTCGGGGTGTCCTTCAACATGGCGCTCGAGGGCGGCGGTGTCGGCCTCGGCAACAAGGTGCAGATCACCCTCGAGGTCGAGGCGATCCTGCAGGCCGAAGCCACGAGCTGAACGCCTACGCGGTCTTGGTCCCGACGCCTTCGTAGAGGTACGACCACGGACGCATGAACGACGGGCCCGCCAGCTGGTCGTGATGCAGCTCGGTGATGTCGAACCCGGCGTCGCGCACCAGGCGCTCGATCGGTCGGTCGAGCGTGCACCCACCGGCGACGCGTTGCTGGACACCGTTGAGGCGGTGCTGCCAGCGCGCGACGCCGGCGTCGGGGCACAGTCCGTGCTCGAGGAAGTGGAAGGTGCCGCCGGGCCGCAGCACCCGGTACACCTCACGGACGGCGCGGCCGGCGTCGGGGATGGTGCACAGGGTGAACGTGCTCAGCGCGGTGTCGACCGACGCGTCGTCGAGCGGGAGGTCCTCACCGTTCAGGCCCACGAACTCGATCCGGACAGGGGACGCAGCGACGCGCTCGGCCGAGAGCCTGCGGCCGACCAACGACGGGTCGACCGCGTAGACGGTCGTGACGTCGCCCGGGTAGAGCGGCACGTTGAGCCCGGAGCCGAACCCGATCTCGACCACGTCGCCGTGCAGGCCGTCGACGGCGACGTGTCGATGGTTCATCACGTCGCGCGTCCCGAGCATCTTGTCGGTCATGCGCGGGACGACTTCGTCGGTCCAGAACGGCACGGGGAGAGCCTACGACGCCGGGCCGGTGAACAGCTCGATGAGTCGGTCCGACGCCGCGTCGGCCCAGCCTTCGAGCGTCGCGCGGGCGGTACCTCCGATCGGGTGGTCGAGCACCAGCGTGCGTGCGTCGGGCAGGCCGAAGTTTGCAGCCATGGTCGCTGCGATCGGCGCGAACTGCGTCGTGGTGACCACGACGCACGGCGTGCCGGCCTTCTCGAGCTCGATGGTGTCGTAGACGCTGTACGCGGTGCAGCTCCCGCAGTCGGCCGACCCGGTGATCACGACGTCGGCCTGCGCGAGCAGCCGCTCGAAGATGTCGGGCGCGCACGGGATGGCCGCATTGGCGGAGCGGCCCTGCGGCCCCTTCTTGGTCACCAGTGAGACCGTCGCACCCGTGCGCGCTGCGAGCGTCTCCGCGGCGCGGGTCATGACGAGCGCCGCGTTGGGCTTGCCGTTGTCCAACACCGCGATGCGCAGCCCGGTGAGTGACGCCGGAGAGGGCGCCCGGTGCACGATCTCGGGGCCCGGCTCGCTGTCGGGCAGGTACACGGTGATGCTCATGGTCGGCGCGCCCCCATCATCCTTCGACCGGGAGCGTCACGCTCCGGGTCATGCCCCAGGAGGGCACCAGCAGCGAGTGCTTGCCCGGGCCACCGGCGACGAGCACGCGGATGTTGCCGGGCTCGCCGGTCATCGGGAGCGCGTGGTCGTCGGGGGCCGTCTTCATCCACTGGGTCCACGCCAGCTCCTCGAAGTGCCGACGGAACACCGACGCCGGCATGCGGGCGCGGTCGTAGAGGTAGAGCGACACGTCGTCGCGCGAGAAGCCGCTGCTCGCGAGGCTGTAGGCGTGCTCCGGTCCGAGGATCACGAAGAACTCGCCCTGGCTGATCGGGGCGTTGTTCATGCCGAGCGACGTCATCGCCGATGCGACCTTCTCGAGGATGAGCTGCGGATCGCCGTCCTTCTCCATGTCGTGCACGTTGTGCGGGCCTTCACCGCAGTGCACCGTGACCGCGCTGGGTGCGTCGACGCCGCGGCTCGCGGCGTAACCCTCCCAGGGTGACGCGGCGAGGTTCTCGGCCGCGCAGAACGTGTACTTCGCCGGCTGCCCGTGCGTGGCGGCGTCGCCCGACCCCGGGCGCGCGCCCGCGACGTGCAACAGCACCAGCCGCACGGCGCGTCCGACGGTCGCGTTGGCGCGGTTCCCCGGGCCGAACGCGCCGACACCCGACGCGAATCCCGCGGTGTCGGCGATCTCGCCGTGCACCAGCACGAGTGGTGCGACCATGTGCGTGGTCGCGTTCACGCCGCGCAGGTTCATCTCGGGGGCTGCGAGCGCGCGTACTGCGGTGAGGACGACGGGGAACGTCGCCGGTGGGCAACCCGCGAGCACCGCGTTGATGGCGACGACTCGACGCGTCACGATCCCGGCGCGGGGGAGCAGGGTGAAGAGGATTTCGTCGGGATCGTGGTGCTCGTCAGAAGCGAGCATGGCGTCGACGCGTTCCCGGGTCGGCGGGACCAGGGGCAGGCCGTCACCCAGGCCGCGGGTCTCGAACAGGTCGAAGAGGGCCTCGGGGGAGTCGGCGGCGAGCTCCACGGTGGCCGGCGCGTAGGTGGTCACGGGTCCTCCGGGTGCACGACCAGGTCGTCTGATTCCCTTCGGAGTATGACTGATGGCATCAGTCTCTGTCCAGAGGACGGTCGGAGGCCCCGTCGTGCCGGGTACCCTCGCCCGATGGACACCCACGACACCAAGTCCTTCCCGTCCGACGTCATGGCCGCCGACCGGGGCGACTCGACCGCGGTGATGCTCGCGGCCGAGAGCCTGGGCGACGCCTCGTGCCCGCAGCCGATCTACCAGCACCTGGTCGAGGCCGAGGTCATGGAGGCCATGCCCGGCATGTACATGGTGGCGAGCCGGCGGGCGGTCGAAGCCACCTTCAAGAACACCGACATGTTCTCGTCGGAGGGCTTCCTCGAGCTCGGCAACGTGCGCCCGCTCATCCCGCTCAGCGTCGACCCGCCCCGCCACCTCAAGTACCGCAAGATCCTCGACCCCATCTTCGCCCCCCGCCAGATGGACGCCATCGAGGACGACGTCACCGCCCGGGTCAACCACTTCATCGACCAGTTCGAGGCCCGTGGCGAGTGCCATTTCACCCACGAGTTCGCCGAGCAGTTCCCGTCGGCGGTGTTCCTCGGCCTGATGGGCCTGCCGTGGGAGGAGCTCGACACGTTCCTCCGGCTGAAGGACGGCATCATCCGTCCCGGCACCATCGAGATGGAGCAGGAGCAGCGCCAGCAGATCCAGCGCGACACCGGCCAGGAGCTCTACGCCTACTTCGACACCATCCTCGACGAGCGGCTCGCAGCGCCGAAGGACGACATCCTCACCCGCTTCAACGCCGCCGAGATCGACGGCGAGAAGCTCACCCGGGAGGAGATCCTCGACATCTGCTTCCTGTTCTTCATCGCCGGACTCGACACCGTCACCGACTCGCTCTCCTGCTTCTTCGCCTTCCTCGCCCAGCACGACGAGCACCGTCGCCAGATCGTGGAGCAGCCGGAGATCATCCCGAGCGCGGTCGAGGAGCTGCTCCGCTGGGAGACGCCGGTGCCGAACGTGCCGCGCATGGCGGTGACCGAGTGCCCGGTGGCCGGCCACACGGTGCCGCAGGGTTCGTTCGTGCTCGTCAACGTGGGGGCGGCCAACGTCGATCCCGCCGAGTACGCGGATCCGATGGAGGTGCGCTTCGACCGCGACGTTAACCGACACCTCGCGTTCGGCGGCGGGGTGCACCGATGCCTCGGTTCGCACCTGGCGCGCCGCGAGCTGCGGGTGACGCTGCGCGAGTGGCACCGCCGCATCCCCGAGTACTCGATCAAGCCGGGCGTGGAGCTCACGTATGCCGCCGGCCTCCGCCTGGTCGAGAACCTCGAGCTGGTCTGGCCCACGAAGCGAGCGTGAGCGAGCCGGGTATCCCGGCGAGGAGCGAGCACCCGAGCGTGGCGGCGTGAGCGCCGCCGTCGTCGAGCGGCGCTTCCAGGACACTCCGGCGCTCGAACTCCGCGCCGGCGCGCTGCGCGCCACCTTCGTGCCCGGTGTCGGCATGACCGGCGTGTCGCTGCGCCGCGACCGCCGTGAGCACTTGGCGCTCCCGGGTGGGGTCGCCGCACTGCGCGCCGGGCACACCGGTGGACTCCCGCTGCTCGCGCCGTGGGCCAACCGGCTCGCGTCGCGCCGGTACCGGGCCGCCGGTGTCGACGTCGACCTCCGGCGTCGTCGCGTCCACACCGACGACCACGGGCTGCCCATCCACGGCCTGCTGGTCGGCTGGCCCGAGTGGGAGGTGACCGCCACGAGCACGCGTCGAGATGTCGCGCGCCTCACCGCGACGACGATCGTCGACTCACCCGCGTTCCCGTTCCCGCACCTCCTCGAGGTGTCGGCGGCCGCGCGCGACGACCGGCTCGTCGTCGACACCACGCTGGTGCCGACCGGTGACCGCGCAGTCCCGGTCGCGTTCGGGTGGCACCCGTACCTCCGCGTCCCCGGGACACCCCGATCGCGTTGGACGCTGCGGCTCCCGGCGTGCGCGCACCTCGCCCTCGACGAGCTGGGTATCCCCACCGGCGCGTCGGCGCGCGAGCCCGCCGAGGACGACACCATCGGCCGTCGCGCCTTCGACGACCTCTACGCGCTCGGACGCGACCGTCGGCTCGCGTTCACCGGCGACGACGGCGCGTCGGTCGCGGTGCAGGGCGACGCCCGGTATCCCTTCGCGCAGGTGTGGGCACCGGTGGGCAAGCCGTTCGCCGCGCTCGAGCCCATGACGGTGGCCACGAACGCGCTGGCCGACGGGACCGCGCCCCTCGTCGCTCCCGGGGACGCCTTCACCGCCCGCTTCACGCTGACGGTGTCGTAGCTATTGCTGGATGCCGAGGGCCTCGGGGTCGAACTCGAGCACGAGGCGGCCCGTGGTGATGGCCGAGACCGTGCCGCCGTCGGTGTTGAGGTTCTCGCCCGAGATGTACGACGCCGCGTCGCTGTTGAGGAAGATCATGGGCCAGCCCTGCTCGGCCGGGGTCGAGCGGCGACCGAGGCCCTGGGCGAAGAGGTCGATGATCTGGCCGCCGCCGGCCATGTCCTCGAACGCCGGCATCATCGGCGTGTCGGTGGGGCCGGGGCTGATGCAGTTGAGGCGGATGCCCTTCGTGTTGAGGTCCATCGCCGCCTTCATCGTCCAGATGATCAGCGCTTCCTTCGACTGCGAGTAGGCGCCCAGGATCTCCTCGGGGTGCCCCTCGATCCACGACTTCGCCTCGGCGAAGTTCTTGGTGTCGACCAGCGGCATCCACTTCTCCAGGTTGAGGAGGTAGCCGCTGCCTGCGGTCGAGGAGATGCTGCAGATGGCACCGCCGTCGGTCATGTGCGGCACGACCAGTTCGGTGAGGTGCCGAGGGGCTGCGAAGTTCACCAACATCGTGTCGACGTCGGGGAAGGGGGCCCCGGGCAACCCGGCGGCGTTGAACAGCGCGTCGATCCTGCCGCCGATCTTGTCGATCGCGGCGGCGACCGCGTCGGGGTCGCGCAGGTCGGCCGTCTGGTGGCTGGCCACCTTCACCGGCGGGTCCTTGAGGTCGAGCACGTGGATCTCGGCGCCGAGCTCCGCCAGTCCCTCGACCGCGGCGGCGCCCATGCCGGCTCCGCCGCCCCCGCTCACGACCACCCGCTTGCCTTCGTAGCTGAACGGCAGTGCCATCACGTTCCCCCTGTGCGATCTCCGGACGCGGGCACTGTATCGCCACACCGTCGACCGCCCAACCAGGGTCAAGTGCCAGACTCGCGGGGACGAAAGGCACACCGTGACGACGTTTCCTGACATCGCCGACTACGCGTTCCTGTCCGACTGCGAGATCAGCACGCTGATCGCGCCCGACGGAGCGGTCGAGTGGCTCTGTCTGCCGCGGCCCGACTCGCCGAGCGTGTTCGGCGCGTTGCTCGACCGCGCGGCCGGGAACTTCCGCTTCGGTCCGAGCGGCCTCGACGTCCCGAACCAGCGCCGGTACGTGCCCGGCACCAACGTGCTCGAGACCACGTGGCACACCCCGACGGGATGGCTCATCGTGTGGGACCTGCTCGTGATGGGCCCCGCACCCACCGACGAACGGCGCGACCGGTACCGGCGCGTGCCCGGCGACACCATGGGTCAGGGGACCCTGCTGCGCATCGCCACGTGCTGCGACGGGCGGGTCGAGGTCCAGGCGAACTGCATCCCTCAGTTCGACTACGGCCGCGAGAGCGGTGAGTGGAGCTACGACGACGGCGGGTACGAGCGGGTCACAGTCCGCTGGGGCGACCTCGCGCTCGATCTCACCGGGAGCCTGCGCCTCGGCATCCTCGGTCCGCGGACGTACGGCCGCACGACCCTGGAGGAGGGCGAATCGGCCTGGTTGGCGCTGTCGTGGGAGGGCGAGGCGCCGACCACCCTGGAGGAGGCGACGGCGCAGCGCGACGCCACCGAGAAGTACTGGCGCGACTGGCTCTCACTGGCGAAGATCCACGACCACGTCTGGCGGCCGTACCTCGAACGGAGCGCGCTGGCGCTGAAGTCGCTGAGCTACGCGCCCACCGGGGCGATCATGGCCGCGGGAACGACGTCGCTGCCGGAGACGCCCGGCGGTGAGCGCAACTGGGACTACCGCTACACGTGGATCCGCGACACCGCGTTCATGCTGCGCGCGCTCCACGATCTCGGCTTCGAGTGGGAGGCCTTCGAGTACTTCGCGTTCATGCTCGAGACGCTGGCGGCGGAGATGGCGTCGGGCGAGCCCAACCTGCAGATCATGTACGGCATCGACGGTGAGACCGACCTCACGGAGCACACGCTCGACCACCTCTCCGGGTACCGCAACTCGCGACCCGTGCGCATCGGCAACGGCGCGTTCGACCAGCACCAGCACGACGTGTGGGGGATGCTGCTCGACGCCGTGGCCTCGTACCAGAAGCGTGGCGGCCAGATCCCGACCCAGGTGTGGGACGGCCTCTGCTACCTCGTCGACCAGGCCATCGAACGCTTCCCCGAGCCCGACCAGGGCATCTGGGAGATGCGGGGCGAGCCGAAGGACTTCGTGGCATCGAAGGTGATGTGCTGGGTGGCGGTCGACCGCGGCCTGCGCCTCGCGCGTGAGCGCGACGACGAGGCGCGCGTCCAACGGTGGGAGGCCGAGGCCGAGAAGATGCAGGCCGAGATCCTCGATCGCGGGACCGACGACCGCGGCGTCTTCACCCAGTACTACGGCACCAAGGCGCTTGACGCGTCGAACCTGCTCATCCCGATCATGGGCTTCCTCCCCGGCGACGACGAACGCGTGCGCGCCACCGTCCTCGCCATCGCCGACGAGCTCACCAAGGACGGCCTGGTCCTGCGCTACCGCGTGGACAGCACCGACGACGGCTTGTCCGGCGAGGAGGGCACGTTCACCATCTGCTCGTTCTGGCTGGTGTCGGCGCTCACCATCATCGGCGAGGTCGACCGCGCCCTGCGCGCTGTTCCAGAAGCTGCTCTCGTTCGCCGGTCCGCTGCACCTCTACGCCGAGGAGATCGACGCGACCACCGGCCAGCACCTCGGCAACTTCCCGCAGGCGTTCACGCACCTCGCGCTGATCGACGCCGGCCGTCGTCTCATCGCTATCGACCAGGATTCCTGACCCCGCGCGTGCAGGTCTTCACCACCAGCCCGCTCGAGGATCCGCGCGACGTGCGCGCGGTCTACCCGCGACTCGAGGACATCGGGTACGACGGTGTGTTCAGCTTCGAAGCCAAGCACGATCCGTTCGTCGCGCTCGCCGTCGCCGCCGAGCACACCGAACGGGTGCAGCTGGGGACGGCGATCGCGATCGTGTTCGCGCGGAATCCGATGACGCTGGCGTATCTCGGCAACGACCTGCAGCTCGTCTCCGGAGGCCGTTTCCTGCTCGGCCTCGGTTCGCAGGTTCGCCCCCACGTGGTGAACCGGTTCAGCTCCCCCTGGTCGGAGCCGGCCCGGCGGATGGGCGAGATCGTCCGCGCCCTGAACGCGATCTGGAGCGCGTGGGAGACGGGCGAACGGTTGGAGTTCGAGGGCGAGTTCTACCACCACACGCTGATGATCCCGGCCTTCGACCCGGGTCCCAATCCGTTCGGGCGCCCGCCCGTGTACGTCGGAGGATTCGGGCCGCGGATGGTGGAGGTCGCCGGTGAGGTGGCCGAGGGCGTGATCACGCATCCCTTCACGACGCGGCAGTCGTTGGAGATGCTCACCCTGCCCGCGCTCGAACGCGGACTCGCCGCCTCCGGTCGGACGCGCGCCGACGTGCAGGTCGTGTGCGCGACGCTCGTGGTCACCGCGGAGAGCGAGGAGGAGCTCGAGCGGCTCAAGGGCGTCGCCCGCCAGCAGCTTGCGTTCTACGGCTCCACGCCGGCGTACGCGTCGACGCTCGAGTGCCACGGCCGGGGCGACCTACATCCCGAGCTCAACCGGCTGTCGAAGGACGGTCGCTGGACCGACATGGCCGCGCTGATCGACGACGCGCTGCTCAGCACGGTGGCCGTCGTGGGACCGCCCGACACGATCGCCGATGCGCTCCGCGTGCGGCTCGACGGCATCGCCGACGCCGTGAGCCTGACCAACAACCGCGCCCCCGACCCGGACCACTGGGCCGGAGTGGTGGCCGACCTCAAGCGGTCGCGGTGATCCGGACCTCGAGCCGCCGGGGCCCGTGGGCCCACATCACCGGGACCTCTTCGTAGGCCCCGGGCTCGATCGGCCGGACCTCGCCGACCCGGTCGAGGAACACGCCGAGCGCGACGCGGGCTTCGAGCCGGGCCAGGCTCGCGCCGGGGCAGACGTGCGGCCCGCCGCCGAACGCGACGTGGCCGCGCGGATCAGCGCGGTCGAGGCGGAACGCGTGGGGATCCTCGAACACCTTCTCGTCGCGGTTCGCGGAGAGGATCCCGAACGCGACCTTGTCGCCGGGGTGCAGCTGCTCGCCGTGCAGCTCGCGCTCCTGCATGCAGTTGCGGAGCAGGAACCGGATGGGCGGATCGTGGCGCAACGACTCCTCCACCGCGGTGGGCACCAGCTCCCGGTCGGCGCGTAGCCGCTCGAGCAGCTCGCGGTCGTGGGCGACGGTCCAGAGCAGGTTGGCGATGAGGTGACGCGTCGTCTCATTGCCCGAGATGAACAGGAACACGAGCTGGGTGCGGGCCTCCACGTCGGTGAGGTACCGGCCGTCGACCTCGGTCTGGAGCAGCCGGGTCACGAAGTCGTCGCGCGGGTCGTCGCGTCGTTCGGCGATCAGCGCGTCGACGTAGTTGGCGAACTCGGGGTGCGCGCCGGGGAGCCCGACGCCGCGCTCGTTGCGGTTGGTCGCGGGCCAAGTGCCCTGCACCACCTCGTCGGACCATGCCGCCCACAGGTGGAAGTCCTCCGGTGGCGCACCGAGCAGGTGCGCGATGACGCTGCTCGGCACGGGCATCACGTAGTCGTGCACGAGGTCGACCGGTCCGTCACGCCCGAGCAGGTCGTCGAGCAGGTCGTTGCACAACTGCGCGCAGAACGGCTCGATGTTCACCAGGCGGTGCACCGCGATCGCGGAGTTGATGATCCTGCGCACCTGGCCGTGGCGCGGCTCCGGGATCTCGTTGATGAGCTGCTCCTCGTCGGGCACGACGATCCCCGGCTCGCGGAAGCTCGCCTGGAACAGCTCGAGGTCCTGGGTGGCGGCGAGCACGTCGTCGTGTCGGGCGAGGTACCACGGCCCGGCCGGCGTCCGCACGACCGGGCAGCCGGTCCGGAGCTCTTCGAGCCCCGGCGAGTCGGGTGGCGCGCTCAACGGATCGAAGGTCGTCATGCGCGCATCCTTGCACCATCCGCCGGACTGGTGCGATGACCACACCGCTGCTCGGTCTCCGCACCGACGTCGAGCCGCACTTCGGCGGGAGCTGACCGCTCAGGTTCCCTTGGGCGCGACGAGCTCGACCTCGATGCCGTCGGGGTCGACGAGCTGCAACGACGGCTTGCCGAGCTCAGACACGACGCCCGGATGGTCGATGCCGATCTCGGTGAGATGATCGGCCCACAGCTGCAGGGTCGGGCCGTCGGGCACCGCGAACGCGAGGTGGTCGAGCGGCTCGGTCGTCGCGTCGACGGCACGGTCGTGCGCGCGGTCGGCTGATGACGATCACCATCCGGCTCGCCCGATGCTGCAGCGCGACGTACGACAGGTCGTCGGCCGCTGCGAACTGCTCGAGGCCGAGGACCTGCGAGTACCACTCGCAACTCGCGGCGACGTCGCCGACCCTCAGTTGCACGTGAGAGAAGCCGAGCACGGGCGTGTCCATGGGGCCGTCATCCTACCGTTGACACATCCCCCGAGCATGTGTCACTCGAGGGGCCCATGGCGCACCGGATCGACACATGTTCGCTTTGGGGGAGGGGGTCAGGCGACGATGCCGGTCTCGCGCCAGGTGGGGATGCGGTCGGCGAAGCCGAGCTCCGTGAGGACGCCGTCGGTGTCGGCGCCGAGCGCGGGCGCAGGCCCTCCGACGGTCGCGGGGGTGTCGTCGAACAGCACCGGGTGCCGCGGCTGCCGGATGCGCCCGGCGATGGGGTGAACGTCGTCGACGAAGAGCCCGATCGCCCGCGCGTGGGCGTCGGCGGCCAGCTCCGACGGGTTGTAGACGACGCCGCAGGGGACCCGTTCGGCTTCCATGCGGGCCATGCCCTCGGCGGTCGTCATGCCCGCCGCCGCCTCGTGGCAGCGCTCGGTGAGGACGCGGCTCACGTCGATGTTCTGTTGCCGCAACGACGGTGAGGCGAGGCGGGGATCGTCCCATCCGTCGACGTCGAACGCCCGGCACATCCCGAAGAAGTCGGCGTTCGCGGTGGGCGTGGCGACGGCCCATCCGTCGGTGAAGCGGAACGGGCGCGCACCGGCCGAGAAGCTCGCGGGCTGCGAGCCGTCACCGTCGAGCAGGGTGTCGTTGCCGGCGCCGTCGACCCACAGGAACGACACGACCGCGTCGAGCATCGACAGGTGCACGTGCTGACCACCGTGTCCGCGTTCGCGCGCCAGCAGCGCCGACGTGATCGCCTGGCACGCGCTGAGCGCGGTGACCTTGTCGGCGAGCACCTGCCGCACGAACTCGGGCTCGCCCGCGCCGCCCTGGCTCCAGCCGATGCCGCCGTAGGCCTGGATCACGGTGTCGTACGCGCCCTTGCGCGGGTACGGCCCCTCGTTGCCGAAGCCCGAGATCGACACGTACACCAGGTCGTCGCGCCGGAGGTCGTCGTACCCGACGCCGAGCTTCTCGGCCACGCCGGGCCGCCAGTTCTGCACCACGACGTCGCTGCGGGCCGCGAGCTCGCGCACGATCTCGCGACCGGCCGGGTCGTCGAGGTTCACGGCGATGCACCGCTTGCCGCGGTTGCACACCTGGTACAGCGCACTGATGCCGTCCACCTGGACGCCGATCCACCGCCCGATCTCGCCGAAGCCCGGACGCTCGACCTTCACCACGTCGGCACCCTGGTCGGCGAGCAGCGCGACCGCGTACGGACCGGTGGCGGCGATCGAGAGGTCGAGGATGCGAATGCCCTGGAGCGGTCCCGAGGTCGTCATGCGCGCAACGTATCCCGTCCCCGATGCCGTCGCCGGGTGTCGCTAGATTCCCCGCGTGACCTGGGCCCGGCGGGTGTTGCGCGATCCGGCCTGGTGCTTCCTCGCGGTGGGCAGCTTGGTCGGCGGGTTGCTCTTCGTGATCATGCCGCCGTTCACCGGCATCGACGAGATCGGCCACTTCGCCCGCACCTACCAGATCTCCGAGGGCACGCTCCTCCCGCAGGAGTCGATCCACCACGACGCGATCCGCAAGGGTTCGGGCGCGTGCCTTCCCGCCGACGTCGTGCGGGCGTTGGAGCTCCACGCCGCGGAGCTCTTCATCGCCAACCTTGAGTTCTCGGGCTTGGACGGGGCCGAGCACGATCACGCGGCGGTGACGACGACCGCACCTCCACCCACCACGACCGCGACCGCGCCGGCCGCCGACCCCGCCACGGGAACCGCCGCCGATCCCCAGTGCGATCCCGGGCGGCGCTACGTCGACATCTCGACCTACGCGTGGTACTCGCCGGCGCCGTACGCGTTGGGCGCGGCCGCCTTTGCCGTTCTCCGCCCGTTCGACGCGTCGGTCGATGTGCTGTCGTACGCGGGTCGGCTCATGGAGCTGCTGTTCTTCCTCGTGGTCGTGTGGGCCGCCATCCGCCGGGCACCGCGCGCCCGGTGGGCGTTGTGCATCTCCGCGTTGCTCCCGGTGGCGCTGTTCCAGGCCAACTCGCTGTCTCCCGACGCGTTCACGACCGCGGTCGCCATCTTCGTGCTCTCGTCCGCGCTGCGCGTGCTCGACCGCCCGCCCGGAAAGCTCCCGCGTGGGGTGTTGGTCGAAGCGACGGTGCTCACGGTGCTCCTCGGCCTGTCGAAGCCGACCTACGTCGTCGTCGCCCTCGCGTACCTCCTGCCGCTGCTCGACCGCGAACGCCGGCGCGACTCGTGGGTGTTGCTGCTCCCGGTCGCCGCGGGCGCCGCGGTGTCCGCGGTGTGGCAACGCGCCACCGCGGACCTCTTCGTGTGCGACGCCCGGTTCTTCGGCCTGCACCCCCGCCCCGGCGACCAGATGGAGACCATCCTCACCGAGCCGTGGCGCTTCGCCGGCGCCTCGGTGACCGCGCTCTCGGATCACGGCGTCAACTGGATGCGCGACTCGGTCTGGATCTCCGGCCGCATCCTCGACTGGCCGACCGCGATCGGCGTCATCGTGTTCGCGGGCTTCCTCGTGCTCGCGTGCCAGCAGGACCACGCGCCGGCCCGCCCACTGGGGGGCCGCGATCGTGCGGGCCTCTTCGTCGTCGGCCTGCTCGGGTTCCTCGCCGTGCTCGCGGGCTGGCTGCTCTACTGCAACGCGCCCGAGATGCACGTCATGGACGGCCTGCATCCGCGTCTCTTCCTGCCCGTGATCCCGGTGTTCCTGGTGGCGCTGGCGCCCGACGGTCGCCGCGCCACGCGCCTCGGCAACCTCGCCGTCCCGCCTGCGCTCGCACTCGTCGCCTTCTACGCGGTGTGGCTCACCGGCATCGCGCAGTCCCTGCACTGACGGTAGAGTCCTGCGCCGATGGCCAACGGCATGCACCTCTCAGGGTTCGGCATCAACGTGCACGACCTCGACCGCTCCGTCGAGTTCTACACCGATGCGCTCGGGTTGGAGGAGAAGACCAAGATCGATCTCGGCGAGCTGCACGAGGTGCTCGTCTCCGGGCCCGAGGACCGCACCACGATCCTCCTGGTGAAGCACGCCGACCGCACCGACGTGCCGGTGCCGGGCAACGGCTTCGAGAAGATCGTGCTCGTCACCGACGACGTCGAGGCGCTCTACGAGCGCGCCACCGCGGGCGGTGGCGAACCGGTCAAGGAGCCGTGGGAGGTCGGGAAGCTGGGGATCAAGGTCGCGCTCGTGCGTGATCCCGACGGCTACCTGCTCGAGCTGATCCAGCAGCAACCGGCCGGCTGTCCGCCTAACCGGTGACGCGCCCGCTGTAGGCGCGCATGTACTCCTGCACCTCACTCGACCGACCGGCGATCTCCTGGTTGCGGTTCTCGAGCGCGATGCACGCGGCCATGTCGGGCGTGTCGAGATTCGCCCACATGACCTCCTTGGTCATGCGGAGCCCGATGCCCGTGTAGGCGGCGATTCCCTCTGCCACCTCGAGGGCCGCGTCGAGGAAGCCGTCGTCATCGAACACTTGGGACACGATGCCGAGCCGCTCGGCGGCCTCTGCGTCGACGGTGCGCCCGGTGACGATGAGGTCGAACGCGCGCGACGCGCCGATGAGGCGCGGCAGGAGGTAGGTCACGCCGATGTCGGTGCCGGTGAGCCCGGTCTTGATGAACGCCGAGCAGAACGTCGCCGAGCGGGCGGCGACCCGGAGGTCGCACGCCAACGACAAAGACAGCCCACCGCCGAACGCCGCGCCGTTCACCGCGGCGACCACCATCTGGGGGGTCGCCCGGATGTGCCGGGTGAGGTTCGACATGAACGACTGGCCGGTGGTGCCGGCCGGGTAGTGCGGGTGCTCGCCGGCCGACGGTGGGGTGCCGAAGTCCTTCAGGTCGAGGCCGGCACAGAAGCCCCGGCCCGCACCGGTGAGCACGACGACTTTGCACGACTCGTCGCCCGCGACGGTGTCGAGCGCGTCGTGCAGGTCGCCGACCAGCTCGAAGGTGATCGCGTTGAGGCGCTCCGGGCGGTCGAGACGGATGATGCGCACCGCCTCGCTCGCGTGTTCGAGGGTGACGGTGCTCACGGTGGCGGTCCGGCGCCGCTCAGGCGAGACCGGCGAAGTCGACCTGGCCCGTGGTCATCGCCGCGGTGAAGCCCGCGTCGACGAGCAGGTTCACGCCGTTCACGTGCGACGACGCCTCGGCACCGAGGAACGCGAGCGCGGTGGACACCTGGCGGCCGGTGACGAGCTGGCCGTTGCCCTGCTGCACGCTCCAGTCGATCACCTGGTCGGTCATCGTCTTGCGGAAGTCGTCGAGCAGGGGGGTGTCGATCGGCGACGGGCACACGCTGTTGATGCGGATGCCGCGGGTCATCGCGGTGCGCGAGTAGCGCATCGTGTACACCTGCACGCACTCCTTGGAGAAGAAGTACGGCTCGACCCCGAGATCACGACCGTCGTACCACGCCAGCGCCTCGTCCCAGCCTTCGATGCCCATGAGCTCGGTGATCATCTCGAGGCGCGCCGGCCACTGGTTCCCGGCGATCGACGCGGTGTTCACGACCGCGCCCCCCTCGGGGATGCGGTCGACGAGTCCCTCGGTGAGTCGCCGCAGCGCGAGCACGTTCACCTTGAACACCGTCTCCGACGGGAGGGTGTCGGCGACGCCGGCGTTGTTGAACAGGACGTCGACCGGCCCGTCGATCGCCGCGATCGCGGCGTCGACCGCCTTGACGTCGGACAGGTCCGTCTGCAGGAACTTCTGGTGCGGTCCGGTGGGTGCCTTGATGTCGAGCACGGTCACGTGCGCGGCGTCGAGCTCGGGGAGGAGGTCGAGGAGCGCGGCACCGACCCCGGTCGCGCCGCCGGTGACGACGACGCGCTTGTTCTCATAGCTGAACGGGTTGCTCATGATGATCCTTCTTCGGGTCGGGGGGTCAGGCGCGGGTGCCAGCTTCGCGCCGGAACCGGCTCGTGCGGTGCTCGGGGTCCTTGTCGATCTTCGGGATGACGTGCTCGCCGATCAGGCGGATGGTCGCGAGCGCCTCTTCCTGGGTGGCCATGCCCTGGCCGAAGGAGAGCTGGTCGACGCCGGCGTCGGCCCACTCCTGGCACGCCTTCAGCGCGTCGTCGGGATCGCCCACGACGTTGCCCGGGGTCCCGAGCGCGGCCCGCACCTCGTCGGCGGTCGGGTCGGGGAGCAGCTCGGGCCACTGCGGGGCCCAGTCCGGGTGCGGGAAGGTGTCGTGGTAACGGAACACGTTGCTCTGCAGGTACGAGAGCCGGCCCCCGACCATGGCCTTCACGGCAGCCTCGCGGTCCTCGGCGACGAAGGCCGCACTGGTGACCATCACGTTGTCGTTCACGTACTCGCCGATCGGCTCCGCGTTCACGATCTCGCGCTTGTACGCCTCGAGCACCGGTGCCAGCTCGTCGATGCTGCCGACCGAGAAGCCGAGCACGCCGAGGCCGTAGCGGGCGGCCATCTCGTAGCTCGAGGTGTTGCCGGCGGCGTACCACATCGGCGGGTGCGGCTTCACGTACGGCTTGGGCAGGATCTTGCGGGGCGGCAGCTGCCAGTATTTGCCCTGGTAGCCCTCGTAGGTGTCCTGGGTCCACATCTTGGGGAACTCGCGGATCACGTCTTCCCAGATGTCTCGCGTGCCGGACAGGTCGTCCATGCCGGGCAGGAACCCGAGGATCTCGTGGCTGCCCGCGCCGCGGCCGGTACCGAACTCGACGCGACCGCCGGAGAGGTGGTCGAGCATCGCGACCTTCTCGGCGACCTTGGCCGGGTGGTTCACCTGGGGAAGCGGATTGAAGATGCCGGAGCCGAGGTGGATGTTCGTGGTGGAGTGCGCGAGGTAGCCGAGGAACACCTCGTTGGCCGAGAGGTGCGAGTACTCGTGCAGGAAGTGGTGCTCGGTGGCCCACACGTACTTGAAGCCGGCCTCGTCGGCGGCCTTCACGAGCTCGAGCTCGTTCATCAGCGCGTGGTGCTCGGCTTCGGGATCCACGTCCTGACGGAACTGCGGCGTGTACCCCTGAACGAAGATCCCGAACTCCATCACATCCCCCCAGGAGGTGCGGCGACTGGAATCTGACACACTGTCAGATCGCCCGCCGGGGTGCGAATTCTGCCGCCGGGCGCGGGAGTGCCCGTACCATCGGCGGGTGCCTCCGGACGCCTCGGCCACCCGCGAGCGGCTCCTCGACGCCGCTGCGCACGAGTTCGCCGAGCAGGGCGTCTGGAACGCGTCCCTGATCGAGATCACGCGCCGCGCCGGGCAACGCAACCGAGCCGCGCTGCGGTACCACTTCGGCACGCGGGAAGACGTCCTGTCCGCGGTGCTCGAGCGCCACGTGGAGTTCCTGGCGCACCGGGAGGGCGAGCTGCTCGCCAAGGCGATGGCGACCCCCGACGACGACGTCGGCGCGGTGGTCGAGGCCATCGTGCGCCCCGCGGCCGAGCTCGCGGCCAGTGGTTGGCGGGGGAGGGCGTGTCTCCTGATCGTGGCCGAGCTCGCGGGCGAGGACCCGGCCCGGTTCAGCCCGGAGCTGGCGTCGGTGCTGGCGCGGACGGGCGGCAACGAGGTGTACGCGTTGCTGGCGGCGCGGATGCCCGCGGTGAGCCGGGAGCTGGCCGACGAGCGCTTCAGCCTCATCACGTCGTTCATCCTGCGGGCGGTCGCCGACCGCGCCCGTGCGCTCGAACGCCCCGGGCGCCCGTCCCGGCACCAGCTCGACGACGAGGTGTTCGTGGCCAACCTGGTGGCCATGGTCGCCGCCGCGGTGTCGGCCTGGGCCCCTGCTTGACATAAGCAGAGGTGGTTAATACCCTCGGCCCTTCGTCGGGCTCCGGGGGGAACCGTGCTGCAACGTCGTCGTCATCCGTTCGCACTCGTCGCGTCGGTCGTGCTGGTCGTGGTCACCGTCGGGATGCTGCCCGCCGGCGCGGGCGTGCCGGGAGCGGCGAAGGGCGCCTCCGAGATCGGGGTCAGCGCGTCGACCATCAAGGTCGCGGTGGTCGCCGACGTCGACAACCCGATCGCACCGAACGTGTTCAAGGGCGTGGTCGACGGCGCGCAGGCGGCCGCGAAGTACGTGAACGCGAACGGCGGCGTCGCCGGGCGCAAGGTCGAAGTCGACTTCATCGACTCGAAGCTGAACCCGAACGAGGTGCGCAACGCGATCATCAAGGCGTGCTCGCAGGACCTGGCGATGGTGGGCACCGCCACTGCGCTGTTCAGCGGCCTCGACGACCTCGTCGGCTGCGAGGACCAGGCCGGTGCCGCGACCGGGCTTCCCGACATCGGCGCCATCGTGCTGGGCACGCCCCAGGCGTGCGCACCGGTGTCGTTCCCGGTGACGCCCTCGATGATCGACTGCTCGACCGTCGGCAAGGTCCCCCAGACCTACCGGGGCAACCAGGGATCGTTCAAGTACCTCGCCAAGAAGAATCCGAAGTTGAACGGTCCGTTCGTCAACACCAACGACTCGCCCGACGCGGCGCGGTCGACCGACGTGCTCAGCAAGGCCGCGCAGCACGCGGGCATCGACGTCACCAGCATGCCGGTGCTCTCCAACCGCGACACGCAGAGCGCGTTCACCACCATCATCACCCAGATGAAGCAAGACGGCTCGAACTGGTCCGACAACGGCCTGGCCGCGCCGGGCGCGGTGCTGCTCCGTCAGGAAGCGGCGGTGCAGGGCTTCACCGACCCGAAGGTCGTGTGGCAGTGCACCAGCGCGTGTTACGACCAGCAGGCGATGTCGGCCGCCGGCGACGTGATGAACGGCGAGTACGTCGACCTCGGCTTCCTGCCGTTCGAGGAGGCGAAGGCCAACAAGACGCTGGCCAGCTTCCTGAAGTACGTGGGGAAGGACAACGCCAACGCGTTCGCGGTGTACGGGTTCGAAGCCGTGCTCGCGTTCAAGGAGGCCGCCGACGCCGCCAACAAGTCGGCGGACGGCCTGACCCACGCGTCGCTGTTGACCGCATTGAAGGGCATCACCAGCTTCGACGCCGGCGGCATGGTCGGTGCGGTGAACATCGGCGGCAAGGTTCCCTCGAGCTGCTTCATGCTCACCCAGTGGAACGACGACGCGTTCAAGCGGGTCTACCCGTCGAAGGCCGGCACCTTCGACTGCACCACGTCGAACCGCTACACCTTCGACGCCGACCTCACGACCCCCTAGACCAGGCGGGGCACCTGCTCACTCCGAACCGGCGTCGCCGGCGTGGGGTATGACCCCACTTGCTGACGCCGGTTCGGGACACGGGGTGCGTCAGGCGTGGGCGCCACCGTCGATGCGGAGCGCGGTGCCGGTGACGAAGCGGCCGTCGTCGGACGCGAGCATGGCGATGACCGACGCCACCACGTCGGGCGGCGCGAAGCCCTGGGCGACGACGGGCGACATCTTGTCGAACAGGCCCCAGTCGGCGTCGCCCGGGATCATGGCGCCGGTCGTCTCGGTGATCCCGCTCTGGATGCTGCCCGGCGCGACCGCGGTGACGCGGATCCCGCGCTTGCCGTACTCGATCGCCAACGTGTGCGTCATCGCGTCGATGCCGCCCTTGCTCGCCGCGTACGCGGCCATGTAGGGGTGCCCGAACGCGGCCGACGTGGAGCTGAAGTTCACGATCGACGCGTGGTCCGACTCGAGCAGCGCGGGGATCGCGGCGCGGCACATCAGGAACGTGCCGGTGAGGTTGACGTTGATCACCTGGTTCCACATGTCGAGCGTGCACTCGTGCGTGTGCGCGGCGCGCAGGATCCCCGCCGCGTTCACCAGCACGTCGAGCCCGCCGAAACGCTCGACGGTCGCGCGCATCCCGGCGTCGACGGCCTGCTCGTCCGAGACGTCGAGCACCGCGGTCGTGAGGCGCTTGCCGATGCCCTCGGCGTCGGCCAGCTCGGCGGTGCCCACGAGCCCCGGTTCGTCGACGTCGACGGTGTGCACGGTGCCCGCTTCCTGGAGCAGGCGCAGCACGGTGGCGCGCCCGATGCCGGAGCCGCCGCCGGTGACGATGATGCGTCGGTCCTGGAACCGTTCCATGAGATCTCCCTCTCGGTCGTACTGGTCGTGGCGGGCTACGCGTCGTCGGGAAGTTCGGGCGCCCACGCCGAACCGTTGATGTGGGTGCCGCCGCCCACGAAGAGCGTGTTGCCGGTCATCCAGCGGCAGTCGTCGCTCGCGAGGAACACCGCCACCGGCGCGATGTCGGTCTCGGGGTCGCCGAGGCGCCCCATGGGGATCGACGCCTTGGCCTGGGCTTCGAGCTCCGGGTGCTCGGCGAACATGGCCTTGGCCGAAGCGGTCAGCGCGCCCGGACAGATGACGTTGGCGACCACACCGGTCGACGCCCATTCGCGCGTGGCCGAACGCGTCAGCGTGCGCAACGCCTCCTTGGCCGTGTTGTAGTCGGCGGTTCCCATGTGGGCGTTCACACCGTTGAGCGAGCAGATGTTGATGACCCGCCCGTAGCCCTTGGCCTTCATGATCGGGAACGCGGTCTGCATCGCCCACATCGGCCCGAGGAAACCGACCCGCAGCGCGTGGTCCATCGTCTCGTCGGTCTTGAACTCCACCCGGCCGAGACCGCCCCCGCCGCCCCATGCGTTGTTCACCAGGATGTCGACGGTGCCGAACCGCTCGACCGCGACGTCGACCATGGCGACGTTGTCGTCCTTCACCCCGACGTCGGTGCGCACGTAGATGGCCTCGGCGCCGAAGTCGCCCGCGAGCTCGTCGACCACCGCCGGGCCGCTGGTCTCGTTGAGCTCCGCCACGACGACGCGAGCGCCTTCGCTCGCGAACCGGCGGGCCATGCCCCGACCGATGCCGTCGCCGGCGCCGGTGATGATGGCGACGCGATCCTGCAGCTTCCCCACGTGTCGACTCCCGGGTTCGTCGGACCCTCTTCTAGCATTCGTCCGATGATCGAAACACTGCGCTCGGTGATGCGGTTCCGTCGCTTCGAGCTCGATCCGGTGGCGCGCCGCCTGGCGCGCGCCGCCAACGTCCACGATCTCCGGGTCATGGCCCGCCGGCGTCTGCCTCGTGGGGTCTTCGACTACATCGACGGTGGTGCCGAGGACGAGCACACCATGGCCGAGAACGCGGCGGCGTTCCGGCGGATCGGCTTCCACCCGCGGATCCTGCGGGGTGTGGGCGCGCCCGACCCGTCCACCAGCCTGCTCGGCCGTCCGCTGCCGTTGCCCCTCGTGCTGGCGCCCACCGGCTTCACCCGGATCGCCGACCCCGACGGCGAGCTCGCCGTCGCCCGGGCCGCCGACCGCGCCGGCCTCCCGTACACCCTGAGCACGCTCGGCACCCGTTCGATCGAGGAGGTCGCCGAGGTCAGCGACGGCCGCAAGTGGTTCCAGCTCTACATGTTCCGTGACCGGGGCCTGGTCGAGGAGATGGTGAAGCGCGCCGCGGCCGCGGGCTTCGAGGCGCTCGTGTTCACCGTCGACCTCACCGTCCACGGCCGGCGTGAGCGCGATGTCCGGCGCGGCTTCGAGCTCCCGCCCAAGATCGGTCTCGACACGCTGCTCGACGGCGTCATCCACCCGACCTGGACGTGGCACTTCGTGCGCGGCGAGCCGATCCGCTTCGCCAACGTCGCCGGGCAGAACGTGGGCGACGGCTCCACTGCGGTCAGCCTCGCCGACTACATCGCCAGCCAGATGGATCCCGGGCTCACCTGGCGCGATGCCGCGTGGCTCCGCTCGATCTGGGACGGACCGATCGTGATCAAGGGCATCCAGACCGTCGCCGACGCCCGCATCGCCGCCGACGAGGGCATCGACGCCATCGCGCTGTCGAACCACGGCGGTCGCCAGCTCGATTCCGCGCCCGCGATCGTCGACCTCGTCGCGCCCGTCGCCGACGCGGTGGGCGACCGCACCGAGATCATCTGCGACGGCGGCGTGCGGCGTGGCAGCGACATCGTGAAGGCCGTTGCCCTCGGGGCACGCGCGTGCATGGTCGGTCGCGCCTACCTCTACGGGCTGGGCGCGGCGGGCGAGCGCGGGGTCGACCACGTGCTCCAGATGTTCGACGCCGACGTGCGCCGGGTCATGGCCCTCATCGGCGCCCACGACGTCGCCGCGCTCACTCCCGAGCTGGTGTCGGTCCCGAACCCCCGCTGAACGGGGAAGGCTCAGCGGCCGGGCAGGGTCCCGCCGTCGACGGTGTAGAGCTGGCCGGTGATCCAGGAGCCCTGGTCGGAGCACAGGTAGACGGCCATCCAGGCGATGTCCTCGCCGGCGCCGGCGCGACCGAGCGGGATCTGGCGGGCGATCATGGTGTCGAACGCCTCGCCGCGGGGGATGTCGTCGAGACGGAACGTGTCGATGATGCCGGGGCAGATGGCATTGACGCGGATGCCGGCGCTTCCGAGCTCGCCGGACATCGCGCACGTCAACGCGTGGATGGCCGCCTTCGACGCCGAGTACGCGGCCGTGCGTGCCGCCATCATCTTCCCGCCGATCGACGAGATGTTGATGATGCAGCCGCCGTCGCCCTGCGCGACGAGACGCTGTCCGAAGGCGCGGCTCATGTAGAAGGTACCGTTGAGGTTCACGTCGATGACGGTGCGCCACTCGTCGATCGGGAGGTCGACGATCGGCACACGGTCGTCACCGCGCGCTGACGCGGCGTTGTTCACGACGACGTCGACGCGCCCGAACTCGTCGATGACCTGCTGTGCGAGCGCGTCGACCGCGTCGGGATCGGACACGTCGCTGACCACCGCGAGCGCACGCCGACCGAGGGCGCGGACCTCGTCGGCGACCGTCTCGATGTCGCGCCAACCGGCGTCCTTCTCGTGGTCGGGGTAGCGCTCGGGTGCCCGGCCGGTGCCGGTGAGCACGACGTCGCACCCCGCCCGGGCGAGCTCCACCGCGATCGGTCGCCCGATCGAACGCATGCGCCCGGCGCCGGTGACGACCGCCACCTTGTCGTCGAGCCCGGTCAAAGTCAGTCCACTCATGTCGGGAGTCTGGCGTATCCTCGCCGGGTACGTCGGCTCGACGCGAGGGTGCCGTGGTGACCAACCGATCGACCCAGCTGATCGCAGTCCCACGGCGCGCGCCCGGACACCGGTAGCCACGCGCCGTTCCCGAAAGGAACGGATCCCCAGTGTCCGAATGGTTCGACACCTTCTTCGACGCGCTCGCCCACGACGTGTGGGACGCGCTGGTACCACCGGCAGCCACCGACGCCGAGGCCGAGTGGCTCTCGTCCCGTCTGGAGCTCCCCGATGACCGAGCCGCCCGACTCCTCGACGTGCCCTCGGGCCGGGGCCGGTTCACCCGACGCCTGGCCGCGCGGGTCATCAGGTCACCGCCGTCGACTTCGCGCCCGACGCCATCGAGCCCCTCGCAGCCGCGGCCGAGCCTCGCGTCACCGCGCTGATCGGCGACATGCGTGACCTGTCGGCGGTGTTGCCCGCCGCCACCCGCTTCGACGGTGCCTGGTGCATGGGCAACTCGTTCGGCTACCTCGACCCCGCCGGCACGGCCCGGTTCCTCGACGGGGTCGCGGCCGTGCTGGCCGACGGCGCCCGGTTCGTCGTCGACGCCGCCACGGTGGCCGAGATCCTGCTGCCGCAGCTGGAGCTCGGCAGCGGCGACGAGCGGCACGCGGTGGGCGACGTCGCGCTCGACGAACCGGCACCACTACGACGCCGCGGCCTCGACCCTGGTGACCGACATGACGCTGGAGCTCGGTGACCGACGTGCCGAGCGACGCGTCCGCCATCGCGTGTTGACGTGCCGTGAGGTCGTCGCCGCGCTCGACCACGCGGGCTTCGAGCTCGTGTACCTCGACGGTGACATCGACGGGCGGGAGTTCACCGTCGGCGCACCGCGCTGCCTCGTCACCGCGGTCCGGGTCCGGCGGGTCCGGTCGGGCTAGCGACGCGTCGTCAGCCGGCCGCGCGTAGCCACTCGGCCAGCGCCTCGATGCCCTGCTGCTGGGCCTCGCCACCGCCGAGCTTCCCGAACATGCCGGTGCCGCGCATCATGGTGAGCTTGCGCTTCTCGCCCGACGTCGTCTCGAGCTTCAGCGTCAGGGCGGCGGAGTCCATGATGGCGGCGGTGGCCGTCCACCAGTTGCTCCCGGCGTCGTCGGTGGAGGCGCCGGCCAACTCGTCGGGCCGGATCGAGAGCACCGCGTCCTTGGGGCGGAACTTGCGGTCGACCGCCTGCACCACCAGGCGCTGGTCGGTGACGCCGAGGACCGTGGTGTGCCCACTGAACGTGCTCTGCTCGGTGGCCAGGCACCACCCCTGGAGCTGCTCGCCCGGCGCGAGCAGCGCGTCGAGGACGGGGGTCACGACTTCGGCGGGATCCTTCGGCATGCACGAGCTTCCCACGCGACACTGGCGGACGCAGCGGATCGCCCGACCCCGAGGAGCCAGCCATGATCGAAGTGCTCGACGATCTGCCCGACGGCGTGGTCGGGGTCCGGGCGGTGGGGGAGGTCGAGCGCGCAGGACTACGAGACGGTCCTGATCCCGACACTGGAAGCGGCGCGCGCCCGGCACGACAAGGCGAACGTCGTGTTCGTCGCCGACGACCGCTTCGACGGCTTCGCCGCCGGCGCGCTGTGGGACGACGTGAAGTGGGGGTTCTCCCACGCGAAGGGATGGGGCCGGGTGGCACTCGTCACCGACGTCGACTGGATGCGTCATCTCACGCACGCGTTCAGCTGGTTGGCCCCGGGTGGCATGAAGGTGTTCCCGACGTCGCAGCTCGCGGAGGCGACGGCTTGGGCGGCTGGTTGAGCGACATCGAGATGATCAACGCGGTCACGTTGGTGACCGCGGACATGGCGCGATCGTTCGCGTTCTACGAGGCGCTGGGTTTCGACCGCGTCGTGGGCGGCCCGGACGCGCCGTTCACCACCTACCGCGCCGGCGACGGCTTCCTGAACCTGCAGCTCGACCACGCGCACGCACCCGTGCCCGCGATCTGGGGCCGGGTGATCTTCTGGGTGGCCGACGTCGACGTGATGCACGCGCGTGCCCGCGCGCACGGCTACGAACCGGAGATGGCACCCGCGGACGCGCCCTGGGGCGAGCGCTACTTCCACCTCCGCGACCCCGATGGCCACGAGCTCAGCTTCGCCCGGCTCCTGGAGCCGCGCTGATCAGCCCAGGGCGTCGCGGTCGTGGGGGGCGTGCCAGTCGGCGTCGGGGGTGGCGGGGACGACCCGGTGGGTGCGGATGCCCGCTCCGGTGCCGAAGGTGCCGCGCGCGATGTGGTCGAAGTCCGTCGTGTCCCGGAACGCGGGCCGCTGGTAGAGGTCGCGGGCGTAGGCCCACAGGTGCGGATGGTCGACCAGCCGACGGCGGGTCAGCCGGCCGAGCGGCACCGCCACCAGGTCGAAGCGCACCAGCTGCACGTAGAGCAGCAGATCGGCATCGGTGATGCCGTCGCCCACCAGGTAGCGACGCTCGGCGAGCCGGGTGTCGAACCGCTCGAGCGCCGCGAACACGCGGTCGCTCACCGCGTCGTACCGCGCCTGGGTGGTGACAGCCATCGCTGCGTACGCACCGGTGGCCAGCGACGTCACGATCTCGGTGTTGACGGCATTGATCTCGTCGCGGTGCGCGTCCGGCAGCAGGTCCACCGACGGATCGGCGCAGTCGGCGAACTGCGTCTCCAGGTCGACGGTCATGCGTCGCGTAGTGGTTGCTGACGAGCTGGTTCGTCGCCCGGTCCCAGAGGGCCGGCACCGAGATGTGTCCGGCGAAGCCGGGATCGGTGGCGAGGTACGCGTCGCGCAGCAGGGGGAACCCGTTGACCGGGTCGGGTCCGTGCCCGCGGCCCTCGCGGAACGCCCAGCCCCGACCGTCGCGCACCGGGTCGACGGCCGACGACGAGATCACCCCGTCGAGGCCGCGCAGCTTGAGCGCGATCATCGGCCGCTGCGCCCAGGGGCAGTAGTACGAGTAGTAGAGGTGGTACCGGCCCGCTTCCGCACGGAACGCGGTGGAGCCGTCGTCGGAGATGCGGCCGCCGATCGGGTAGGTCAGCGTGGCGATGTCGCCGCGCTGCTCGTAGGCGCCGGGCGGCGGGGCGTAGTCCCCGTACGCCTCGAAGTCGACCGCGCTGGCGAGTGTCATGCGAAGCTGTTCGTGAGGTCGAGTGCGAGCTCGGCGAGCTGCGTCACCGTGTCGCTGACGCGTGCCGCGCGCTCGGGATCGATGTGCTCGACGCGACGCGCGCCGCCCTGGGCGATGACGGCCAACTTGTAGGTGGCGAAGGCGCGGTAGAAGTCGATCTCGGAGAGGTCGGTACCACTCGTCGTCGCGTAGCGCTCGAGGAGCGTGTCGACGTCGGGGAACCCGGGGTTGGCGCGGTGGGCCTGCGGCTTCCGGTTCCGCCACATGATGTCGCCGACCTCGGTCCAGTAGACGGCGAGCATGCCGACGTCGGTGAGCGGATCGCCGAGCGTCGACATCTCCCAGTCGAGGACGGCCTGCATGAGGGTGGGGTCGTCGGCCCGGAACATCGTGTTGTTGAAGCTGTAGTCGCCGTGCACGATCGCGTGGCGGCTCTCGGCGGGGAGCAGTCGCTCGAGCCGTTGTGCGACCTCTTCGACGGCAGGAATCTCGACCGTCTTCGACTTCTCCCACTGGGTCTGCCACCGTGCGACCTGCCGGGTGAGGTACCCCGCGGGCCGGCCGAAGTCGCCGAGACCGACGGCCTCGGCGTCCACCGTGTGCAGTCGGGCGAGCACGTCGACCAGCTCGTACGACGCGGCCAGGCCCTGTTCCTCCGTGAGGCCGGCGGTGGCGTCGACGTCGTCGTACACGACCCCGTCGAGGCGCTGCATCACGTAGAAGGGCGCGCCGATCACGGAGGCGTCGGTGCATTCCACGACCTGACCGGCGACCGGGACGTCGGTGGGTTCCAGTGCCGCCTGCACCCGGTGCTCGCGTCCCATGTCGTGCGCGGTGGCGAGGACGTGGCTCATCGGCGGTCGCCGCAGCACCCAGTCGTGCTCGCCGTCCCGCACCCGGAAGGTGAGGTTCGACGAGCCGCCCGCGATCTGCGTGACCTCGACCGCGCTCCCGGCGCCGGCCACGTGCCGGGCGAGCCACGGCCCGAGCTGCTCGGGCGGGACGGCCTCGGCGACCTCGACCGGATTGGTCTGCTCGGCTGCCACTACTGCATCTCCCTCAGCTGGGTCGATTCCGTTGCGGTGTCCCGGCCATCCGGCCACACCTCCACTGCATCACCCTCAGAAGTTCGCGGCTTCGTTGTCGAGGTACTCGGCGAAGCGCGCCCGGAGCTCGGCCTTGCGGGACGGGACGTGGCGGCTGGGCCACCCGTCGACCGGCTTGTAGGCCTTGGCCTTCTTGTTGGCGACGAACGCCTTGTGCACCTCGTCGGCGCCGTCGGCGATCCGGAACTGGCGGGCCATCACGTACATCCCCGCGAGGGGGAGGTCGGTCGACCAGCCCAGCGCGCCGTGTACCTGGATGGCCCGGTCGACCACGTCGTGCAGCACCCGCGCACCCCAGAACTTGAGCTCGGCGATCTCGACCCGGGCCTTCGACGCGCCTTCGTTGTCCCACACCCACGCGCTGTGCAGCGCCATCAGCCGCAGGGCTCGGATGTCGGCCGACGACTCGGCGATCATCTCCTGGATCATCTGCTTCTCGATCAGCAGCTCGCCCTTGGTGTCGCGGCTGATCGCCCGCTCGCACATCATGTCGAACGCGGCCTCGCACTGGCCGACCCACCGCATCGCGTGGTGGATGCGACCGCCGTTGAGACGCTGCTGCGCGAGCACGAAGCCGTCGCCCTCCGCGCCGACACGGTTCGCGACCGGGACGCGGCAGTCGCGGAGGATGATCTCGGCGTGCCCGCCGGAGCGGAAGTGCCCGGGGTACGGATGGTGCATGTTGAAGACGTCCCGCACGATGTCGAGACCGGGCGTGCCCTTCGGGATGATGAAGAACGACGCCGCCTTGTGCGGCGGGTTCTCCGGGTTGGTCACCGCCATCATCAGGATGAAGTCGGCCTTCGACGCGTTCGACGCGAACCACTTGTGGCCGTTGATCACGTACTCGTCGCCGTCGCGCTCCGCGCGCGTCGCGATCATCGTGGGGTCGCTGCCGGAGAACTGCGGCTCGGTCAGCGAGAAGCTCGAGGTGATCTCGCCGCGCAGCAGTGGCTCGAGCCATTGCTTCTTTTGTTCGTCGGTGCCGCCGATGGCGATGAGCTCACTGTTCCCCGAGTCGGGCGCCTGGTTCCCGAACACGGTGGGCGCGGGACCGCAGCGCCCGAGGATCTCGTGCATGAGCGCGAGCTTCACCTGGCCGTAGCCCTGGCCCCCGAGCTCGGGATCGAGGTGGCACGCCCAGAGCCCGCGGTCCTTCACCTGCTGCTTGAGCGGTTCGGTCGCGCGCTTCCACGAGTCGTCGCTCATGTCGTCGTAGAAGAGGGAGAGCGGTTCGATCTCCTCGTCGACGAAGGTGCGCATCCACTCGAGTTGCGCCGCGAACTCCGGGTCGGTCGAGAAATCCCACGCCATGGCGCGGAGTATAAGGTCGGTCCGTGGGGCAGCTCCCGGGCCGCGTGGCCGTGATCACCGGCGGCGGTCGGGGCATCGGCCGGGCGCTGGCACGGCGCTTCGCCGCCGAGGGCGCGACCGTCGTGATCTCCTCGCGTACGGGCTCCGACCTGGACGCGGTGATCGCCCAGGTCGCCGACGCCGGCCATCCGCCCGGGCTCGCGGTCGTGGCCGACGCCTCCGACCGCGACGACGCCCGCCGGCCGGTGCAGGCGGCGATCGAGCAGTTCGGGCGGGTCGACATCCTGGTGAACAACGTCGGGGGAACGGTCGGCCGGGCGCACGACCCGTTCACCGGCGACGACGCCAGCTTCGAGGACACGCTGACGTTGAACCTCACGTCGGCGTGGTGGACGACCCGCGCCGCGCTCCCGGCCATGCGCGAGCAGCAGTGGGGCCGGGTCATCAGCATCGGCTCGGGCGCGTCGAAACGGGCCGCGGGCACGCTCGCGTACACGACCGCCAAGCACGGGCTCATCGGCTTCACCAAGCAACTGGCGCAGGCCGCCGGCACCGACGGCATCACCGTGAACCTGTTGTGCCCGGGCTGGACCAACACGTCCCTGCTCGACTTCGAGAAGGTGGCCGAGCGGCGGGGGACCACGGTCGACGAGGCGAAGGCCGTCGCCCACGCCGACAACGCGCAGCACCGCGTGCTCGAGCCCGAGGAGCTCGCCGGCATGGCCACCCTCCTCGCGTCCGACGATGGCGCCGGCATCACCGGCCAGGTGATCAGCGTCGACGGCGGGTACCGACTCTGACCGGCGTTCGGGCGGGTCGGCGGCGCCGGCTCGGCAGTCGCGGCCGCGGGCTGGTAGCACGGCGGCATGGATTTCCCGCCTGAGCTCACCGACGACCCCTACTACCACCTCGCGCAGACCGGTCCGTACGCCCCGGTCATCGGCGCCGCGCTCATCACGATGGTCGAACCGCACGTCGGCCAGGAACGCGCGTACAACCGCTGGTACGAGGACGACCACTACAACGCCGGCGCGATGGCGTTCCCGTGGATGTGGGCGGGCCGCCGATGGGTGGCCACGGTGCCGTACCAGCAGGTGCGGTACCCCGCCGACTCCGCGGTGGCCCAGCCCATCGAGGCCGGCAAGTACATCTCGACGTACTGGATCACCGAGGGCCAGTACGAGAACCACCTGCGGTTCGCGGTCGGCACCAACCACCGCCTCTTCGCCGACGGGCGCGTGTTCCTCGAACGCGACCACACCTTCACGTCGTTCCAGCGCTACCTCGGAGCGATCTACCGCGACACCGAGGGTCCGCGGGACATCCACGCGCTCGACTACCCGTACGAGGGGCTCGTGCTCGAGGTCATCGACGCCAAGGACGCGGACGCTCGCGACCAGTTGCTCGAGTGGTTGCGGGTCGACCGCGTACCCGCGCCGGACTCGCCGGTCGCCATGGGCACCGTGTTCGCGCCGATGCCGCTCCCGGCCGACAAGCAGCCCTACGTGAAGGACGTCGAGGGCGTCGACACACGGCTCACGATCCTGTGGTTCACCGAGGGCGATGCGCTCGACGCGTGGCACGAGTTCGCCGATGCGGGCGAGCGGGTGGCGGCGACCGGCCTCGGGCGTGTCGAGCTGATGGCGCCGTTCACGCCGACGTTCCCGGGCACCGACCGCTACGTCGACGAGCTCCGCGCCGCCGAGTAGGCCCGGCGTAAGCTCCGCCGACCATGCCTGACTCGCACATCACCCCGCAGATGCTCGACCTGGTCGGGCTCGAGCTGCGCAGCGCCACGTCGTTCCCGATCACCGACTCCGACATCCGCCGGTGGGCGATCGCGGTGTACTACCCGGAGCCCGCGCCGCGGTTGTTCTGGGATGCCGACTACGCCGCCGGCACCGTGCACGGCGGGATCGTGGCGCCCGAGGACTTCAACCCGTTCGCCTGGCTCACGCAGACCGAGGCGGACGCGGGGGTCGTCGCCCGCCCCACCGGCGCCTTCGTCGGTCCCGAGGAGACCTTCGGTCTCCCCGCGCCCGCGACCACTGCGATCATCAACGGTGGCACCGAGGTCGACTACGGCGTACGGATGCGTCCGGGCGACGTGATCACCTCGAGCACCACCCTCGGCGAGTACAAGGAACGAGAAGGACGCCTCGGCCTCATGCTCTTCACCAGCACACTGGACACCTGGACCAATCAGCGGGGCGAGACGGTCAAGACGTCACGCGGCACGCTGATCCGGTACTGAGATGGCCGTCGATCGCGACACCGTCACCGTCGGGACGGAGCTCCCCGCCTTCGTGCGCACCACCGACTTCCACAACTGGAACCGCTACGCGGCGGTCAACGACGAGTTCGTGCCGATCCACATGGACGACGAGGCCGGTCGCGCCCAGGGGTTCCCCGGCGCGTTCGGGATGGGCAACCTCATGTGGTCGTACCTCCACAACGTGCTGCGCGACTGGATGGGCGACGACGACCGCATCGTCACCATGTCGTGCAGCTTCCGCTCGCCGAACAACCGCGGCATGACCGTCGAGGCTCGGGGCACGGTCACGGCGGTGCGCGACGAGGACGGACAGCGGCTCGTCGACGTCGAACTGGCCGTGGTCGACCACGACGCACCCGACACCGTGCTCGTCCCCGCGACGGCCACGGTGGCGCTGGCCTGACAAGCTCCAACCGCTAGGGCAGCACGAGGATCTTGCGCTGGTCCTTGGCTTCGATGAGCTCGGTGAACGCGTCGTTGGCGCCCTCGAGCCCGACCCGCTTGGTGACGAACCCCGCGGCGTCGACCGCGCCGTGCGCCAGCGCGTCGGTGACGGAGAAGAACTCGCGCCGCGTGTAGTAGACGACGAAGTCGATCGTGAGCTCCTTCATCAGCGCCGCGATCGGGACGTACGGATCGGGCTTGGTGCACACGCCGGCGATCACGACGCGCCCGTGGAGCTTCGCCGCGCCGACGCAGACGGCGGTCATCCCGGGGAGGCCCACGCACTCGATCACGACGTCGTACCGCGGTTCGAGCGCTTCCGACTCGGGATCGACGGTGCGGGTGGCACCGAACTCCTCCGCCGCCCGGCGACGGACCGCGGACGGATCGGACACGACGAGCTCACCGGCGCCACTCCGCGCCGCCCACGCGATCACGGAGAGCCCGACCGGCCCGGCTCCCACCACCAGCACCGAGTCGCCGGAGCGGATGTGCGCGCGCTCGACCGCGTGCAGCCCGACGGCGAGCGGCTCGACCAAGGCACCGAGCGCGGGGTCGAGGGCCTCCGGCAGCGCGACCGTCTCCCGCTGGTCGACGCGGACGAATTCGGCGAAGCCGCCCGGGCTGCCGCCGACACCGACCATGTCGGCCTGCTCGCAGTGCGCGGGTTCGCCCGCGAGGCACGCCAGGCAGTGACCGCAGCCGATGAGCGGGAGCGCGGTGACGTGCCGACCCACTCGCCAGGCGGCATCGGCGTCGACGCCGGTGGCGACGATCTCGCCACAGAACTCGTGACCCATCACCAGGCCCGCCGGCATCGACGGCTTGAGCTTCAGGTCGGAACCGCAGATGCCGCAGGCCGTCACCTGCAGCACGAGCTCGCCGGGTCCGGGCGACGGATCGGCGACGTCGGCCACCTCGAGCTCGTGGTTCTCGTTCAGCACGGCAGCACGCATGCGGCGACTCTAGAGCCGTAGGCTCCTCGGCGTGCCCGGCCTCCCCGTGTTCGTGAGCGACCTCGGCTTCGGCGAGGGACCCCGGTGGCACGACGGACGGCTCTGGTTCTCCGACTTCCACCAGCGGTCGGTGTCGAGCGTCGGTGACGACGGCACACCGGTGGTGGAGCTCGCGCTCGACGAGGCGCCGAGCGGGCTCGGGTGGCTGCCCGACGGCCGCGCCCTCGTGGTGGCGATGGAGTCGCGGCGCGTGCTGCGGGTCGAGCCCGACGGCGCCGTCGTCACCCACGCCGATCTGTCATCGGTCGCAGCCGGCCGGTGCAACGACATGGTCGTCGCCGCCGACGGCACCGCGTACGTGGGAAACTTCGGCTTCGAGCTCGGGACGCCGATGCAACCGGCATCGCTGGCGCGTGTGCAGCCGGACGGCACCGTCGACGTCGTCGCCGACGGGCTCGAGTTCCCGAACGGCTCCGTGATCACGCCCGACGGGCGCACGCTGATCGTGGGGGAGTCGATGGCTCGGCGCGTGACCGCGTTCCGCGTCGCCGACGACGGCACCCTGCGCGATCGTCGCGTCTGGGCCGAGCTCGGCGAGGTGGTGCCCGACGGCTGCACGCTCGACGCCGAGGGCGCGATCTGGTTCGCCGACGCCCGCGGGACGGCCGTCGTGCGGGTGAGGGAGGGCGGCGAGGTGACCGACCGGGTGGAGGCCGGCCAGCCGACGTTCGCGTGCGCCCTCGGCGGTGACGACGGCCGCACCCTGTTCGTGGTCTGTGCCGACCAGTTCGGCGAAGCGGATGAGGACGCGACGCCGACGGGAACCATCCGCACCCTGCGCGTCGACGTCCCCCACGCCGGGCTGCCGTAGCCCATCACCGCCAAAGTTGCGCGCAATTCGCCGGATGCGACGAATTGTGCGTGGGTTTACCGGTCGGCGGGAGCACCCAGCCCGAAGGCGCGTCGCCAGACCGTCATGCGCTCGGCCGCTTCGCGCCGGGTCACCGCGGCGCCGGTCATGATCGCCGACCCGTGGAACGTGCCCGGGAAGGAGTGCAGCTCGACCGACACTCCCGCGGCCATGAGGTTGAGCGCGTAGAGGATGCCTTCGTCGCGCAGCGGGTCGAACTCCATGGTGGAGACGTACGCGGGCGGGAGCCCGGCGAGATCGGTCGCGCGCGGGGGCGGCGTACGGCGAGACGTCGTCGCGACCGTGGGCGTCGCCGAGGTACCACTCCCAGCTCTTCTCGGCCGCCGGTCGCGACCACATGGGCGTGTCGTGGAACTGGCGCATGCTCGGCGTCTCGAGCCGATCGTCGAGCTCGGGGATCCCGAGGTACTGGAAGCACAGCGCCGGGCCGCCCCGGTCGCGCGCCAGCAGCGCGAGTCCGGCGGCGAGGCCTCCGCCGGCGCTGCCGCCGTTCACCGCGATCCGCCCGGCGTCGACGCCCAGTTCGTCGGCATGGTCGTGCAACCAGACGAGAGCGGCATAGCAGTCGTCGATCCCGGCGGGGAACGGGTGCTCGGGCGCGAGCCGGTACTCCACCGACACCACGACGACGCCGAGCTCGCGGGCGAGTGCGGCGGAGCCGGCGTGCTCGGTGTCGATGCTGCCGACGAAGAACCCGCCACCGTGGATGTACAGGATCGCGGGGGTGGCACCGTCACGGGCCTTCGGCGAGTACACGCGGACGGTCACGTCGGGCGCTCCGGCCGGTCCGGGGATCGGGCGGTCGTCGACTCGAGCCCCGACGTGTCGACGTCCGCTCCCATCGCCGACAGGTACTGGTTCGAGAGCTCGCGTGCGGCGACGGCGTCGGTGGGTGCCGGGTGTGCCGACACCGAAGCGAACTCGGCCAGCTCGGGATCGAACGTGTACGCGGACGGGGTCACATCGGTCATGACGGCGATGCTAACGACAACGTCTCCCGCGCAACAGGTAGCGAGGTGTTGCAGACCTGAAACAACTCGCTACCTTTTACGACGGTCGAGGGCCTCGAGGTCTGGTGCGCGGGGGTCAGGCGTTGACGTCGAGCATGCGGCCGGGGAGCGCGCCGGTGAGGGCGCCGTCCTGCTGCACGGGTACGCCGTCGACCACGGTGGCCCGGTAGCCACCCTCGGGCCGGCGGAACCGCTTGGCGCCGCCGGGCATGTCGGCGACGAACTCGTCGTCGTCCCAGTGCAGCTCGTCGAGCGCGAACACCACGAGGTCGGCGGCGTTGCCCTCGGCGAGCACCCCGCGGTCGTGGAACCCGAACGCCACGGCCTGGCGGCCGGTGAGCTCGTGCACCGCGTGCTCGAGCGTGAGGTCAGCCCGGTCGCGGACGTGTCGGGTCAGCAGCAACGTCGTGTCGCCCGACGCACAGAGCATCTGCACGTGCGCGCCCGCGTCCGACGAGCTGATCAGGACCTGCTCGTCGAGGAGGCCACTGGCGACGAGGTCGGTGTCGTCGTTGGCGACACCCACCGCGACGATGCCCGGCTCGCAGTCGTTGGCGAGCACGAAGTCGGCGAACACGTCGGACGGGTGGCCGCCGCGCGCGGCGACGAGATCGGCCAGCGACTTGCCCAACCACTTCTCGTCATCGGGGTTCGACGCTTCGACGATGCGGACCCGTTCGATGCGGGTGTTCGGGAACATCGACTTGTCGACGGTGTCCCACTCGGCGCGGGCGACCGCACGCCACTCCGGATCGTTCAGCAGCGCACGCTTGGCGTCGGCGCCCCCAGCCTGAATGACCCGGTGCCAACCCTCGGCCATGCGCATGAACATCATGCTGCTGTCCCAGTTGATGCGGAAGTCGACCGACCGCGGTGAGAGCTGCGGCCAGAGCTGCACCCCGCGCGCCCGGTAGTCGCGCGTCAGGTCGAGCCACCGCTCCATGCGCCCGTTGACGTTGCTCGCGGTGAACCCGGTCCAGGTGAGCGGGATGCCTCGCTCACCGCACCGTGACGCGAGCCGGTGCATCCCGATCTCGGGGTCGGGGCCCAGGAGATCGGGCACGAACTCGACCAGGCCACGACCGTGCCGTGCCACCACGTCGAGCAGCGTCTCGAGCTCGGCGTCGTCGGCGAGACGCGACGGCACCTTGCGGCCCTGGCGGTCCTCGTCGAAGAACGACGTCGACAAGCCCCACGCGCCGGCGGTCATGGCGACGTCGAGGATGTCGGCCATGCGCGCACACTCGTCCGGCGTCGCCGCGCGCTCCACGCGTCGTCGCCCATCACCACGAGCCGCAAGGGGGAGTGGCCCATGAGCGCGGCGATGTTCACACCTGCGCCGCGCGCGTCCACCGCGTCGCGGTAGCCGGCGTAGTCGTTCCACGTCCACGGCACGTGGTTGATCAGCGCGTCGGGCGGCACGTCCTCCACGAACGCGAACATGTCGGCGATCGGGATGCGCTGCTCGTCGGTGACGGGGAACAGCGAGAGCGAGCAGTTGCCCACCAGCGCGGTGGTGACCCCGTGTTGGGGTTGCGGGTCGCACGCCGGGTCCCAGAACACCTGGGGGTCGAGGTGCGTGTGCAGGTCGAGGAAGCCGGGAGCCACGATCGCGCCGGCGGCGTCGAGCTCGGGCTCACCGTCGGGCGCGAGGCCCGAGCCGATCTCGGCGATGCGGCCGTCGCGCACCCGGAGGTCGGCGGCGATGCCGGGCGTGCCGGTGCCGTCGACGACGGTGCCGCCGCGGACGAGGAGGTCACGTGCAAGGGATGCCATGGGAAGAGGATGGCACACGGGCTCCCCGAGCCCGGCGGCCCCGGGTCAGAACGGTTCGGGCGCGGGGTAGTCGAACGCCTCGAGGTCCTTCGCCGGGCGGGCCAGCGACGAGTAGTCGCGGGCGACGAACCACCACCGACCGTCGATGCGGCGGAACCGATCGAGGTACACGCCGTAGACCTGGGACCAGCGTTGCTCGGCGTGGTCCTGGCGCAGCTCGCTCATGTACATGCGCGCCACCGCGGTGTCCGGGTCGCCCTCGTGCTCGAGGTAGACGCGCGTGTTGAAGATGACGAACTCGAAGAACTCGAACCGGTCGACCGCCTCGCTCACGAACTTGCGGAACGCGTCGCGACCGTCGAAGACGAGCGGCGCCTGCGTGCGGAGGTCGAGCGAGATCGGGATGTCGGGCACGAAGAGATCGTCGAGCTCGGCCCAGGCGCGGCGGGTGGCGACGTCGGCGTAGGCGTGCTGCAGCCGGTTCACCGCGATGTAGTCGATGGTCTCCTGCATCGGATCGCTCATGCGCTCACCCTACGAGGTCGGATGGCAACCCGGCGCCGGTGTCGTGCGTCGAATGGTCATGAAGCGAGCCGGCTGACGCCGAAGGCCCCGGTCCACCTGGGGTGAGAGCGGCCGAACTGCTTAGGCTCCGGCCCGCATGGTTGACGGATCCCTGTACGTCGTCGAGCACCCGGCCGACGATCCCGGTGCGCCCGTGGTGGTGCTGGTCCACGGTGTGTTCGACTCCTGCGCCAGCTTCGACGCCACGATCGAGCACCTCGTCCCCGAGCACACGGTGATCACGTACGACCGACGGGGGTGGGCACGCTCGGTCGACCTGCCCCCGGCCAGGTCGCTCGACGACCACGCACGCGACCTCTTTTCGGCGCTGGGTGACCGGCGGGCCACGCTCGTCGGGCACAGCTACGGCGGCACGGTCGCGTCGCTGGCTTCGATCCGGCGGCCCGACCTCGTCGCCGCGCTGGGCATGTTCGAGCCTTCGATGCAGTGGCAGCCGTGGTGGCCCCCGATGGAGGTCATCGCCGCGCAGGCCCCGGAGGAGCAGGCGCACTTCCGGTACGGCCTCGAAGGTCGTCCGCGGCGGACGCCCGAGGAACGCGGCGCGAGCAGGCCCAGCTGGCACACGAGCTCACGCTGATCGCCGAGGCGCCCTACGCGCTCGACGACCTGGTCGCGCCGTGCGTGGTCGGGCGCGGCGCGGTCTCGGCACGCTGGCGCTTCGCGACGACCGACCAGCTCCGCGACGCGCTCGGGTGCGAGCTGATCGTCATCGACGACGCCGGACACACCGCGCACCGCATGCAGCCGAAGGGGTTCGCCGACTTCGTCCGACGCACCGTCGCACTGGGGCGGGAGGCCGACTGATGCACGTCGTCGAACATGCCGGTTCGAATGCCGACGCACCCGTGATCGTGCTCGTGCACGGTCTCCTCGATTCGGGGACGAGCTTCGACGGCGTCGTCGCCGAGCTCACGCCCGAGTTCACGGTCGTCACCTACGACCGGCGGGGGTGGGGCCAGTCGCGTGACGACCCGCCCCCGAGCTCGCTGGCCGACCACGCGCAGGACGCGCTGTCCGTGATCGGGGAGCGTCGCGCGACCATCGTCGGTCACAGCTACGGCGGCGTGGTCGGGCTGATGGCCGCGCACCTGCGACCCGACCGGGTGGCGGCGCTCGCGGTCTTCGAGCCGACGGTGCAGTGGACCGAATGGTGGCCCGACCAGGCGACGATGATGGAGCGCTCGGCCGAGATGCAGGACATGTTCCGCCGATGGAGCGACGGCATGCCGCGTCGAACGCCCGAGCAGCGGGCTGCCGACGAGGTGTCGATGGCCAGGGACTTCACGTTCGTCGCCGAGGCGCCGTTCGACCTTGCCGAGCTCGCCATCCCCCGCCTGGTCGGCGGCAGCGTCGACACCACCCCGTGGGACTACGAGTCGGGTGAGCGGTTGGCCGACATCCTCGACGCCGACCTCGTGCGGTTCGAGGACGCCGGGCACACCGCGCACCGCACCCACCCGCGCGAGTTCGCCGCGTTCGCGCGCCGCACCGCGGCCCTCGCCCGGCGGTAGGACCTCCTTCGGAGGGCCCATTTTCGGAGGGCCTACTTGGGTGGGAACCGCACCGCGCCGTCGATGCGGATGACCTCGCCGTTGATCATGGTGTTGGTGCAGATGTGCTCGACCAAGGCCGCGTACTCCTCGGGCTTGCCCATCCGCTTCGGGAACGGGTTGAGCTCCTCCAGGATGCGCACCCGGTCCTCCGGCATCATGCTGTACGCCGGCGTCTTGAACGTGCCCGGTGCGATGGTGACGACGCGTACGCCGATGGCGGCCAGGTCGCGCGCGGCGGGGAGCGTCATGCCGACGATGCCGCCCTTCGCCGCGGAATAGGCGGCCTGGCCGATCATCCCCTCGAAGGCCGCGATGGAGGCGGTCATGACGACGACACCCCGTTCGTTGTCCTCGAGCGGCTCTTCCTTGCCCATCTGGGCCGCCGCCAGCCGCATCACGTTGAACGTGCCGACGAGGAACGACTCGACCGTGACCGAGAAGCCCTCGTGCGACGCGGGCGTGCCGTCGCGACCCACGATGCGACCGCCGCCCCCGGCGCGCCCACCGCAGTTCACCGCGACCCGGAGCGGACCCCGGCTCGCCGCGATGCGGACGACCTCGGCGACCTCTTCGTCGTTCTCGACGTCGCACTGCGCGAACTCGGTGCCGCCACCGAGCTCGGCCGCGATCTCCTTGCCCCGGTCGGCGTTGACGTCGGCGATGACGACGTTGGCGCCGGCGGCGGCCAGGCGCCGGGCCGCGGCCTCCCCGAGTCCCGACGCGCCACCCGTGACGATCGCTCCCACACCGATGAGTTCCATGTCCCCGTGCTTACCGCACCCACCGGTCGGAAGCGAAATTCGAGCGGGGACCAATTTGCGGAATCCGGCCCGGCGCGGAAGCCTGTCCGCAGCGACTCACCGCTCGTCCGACTCCCCGGGGGGACACCGATGACCACGACCGACGGCCTGCGCTACATCGACTCCGACGGCCACATCCTCGAGCACCCGACCGCGATGCCCGACTACGCGCCCGCCGAGTACCGCGACCGCGTGTGGCACATCGAGACCGACGAGAAGGGCGTGGAGTACCTCCACTACAACGGGATGGTCGCGCCGTCGAACGGGCTGTCGCTCGCCGGGACCGCCGGCTTCCCGGACGAGAAGGTCGATCAGGTCCGGAACGGCGAGATCCGTTACAGCGAGGTGCGGCCCGCCGCGCACAACGCCAAGGCGCGCCTGGTCGACATGGACACCGACGGCATCGACCTCGCGGTGCTGTACCCCACGTCGATGCTGGGTCTGCAGTCCATCGCCGACGAGGACTTCGCCCGCGTGCAGGCCCGCGCCTACAACGACTGGGCGTCCGACCACACCCTGGAGGGTGAGGGCCGCCTCTTCGCGGCCGGCGCGGTGCCGCCGATGAACGACGAGGACGGCGTGGCCGCGGTGGCGGCCGAGATCCGGCGCGTCGCCGAGAAGCCGGGCATGGTAAGCGTGTTCCTGCGTCCCAACCCGTCGGTCGACTGGCGGCCCTTCAACGACAAGGTCTACGACCCGGTGTGGCAGGCCGCGGCCGAGACCGGCCTGGTGCTCGCGTTCCACCCGTTCCTGATGCCCGACCTCCCGGGAGCCTGCCGCGGCCTGAAGCTGGCGCGGCCGTTCGCCGACTGGAGCTACGTGCCGTCGGACCAGGAGCCGGAGGGGGGATGGGAGATGGGCAACATCCTCTTCACCCAGGCCATCGCCAACCCGGTCGACGTGATGCACTCGATCGTGTACGTCACCGCGGGTGGCGTGTGCGAGCGGTTCCCCGACACCAAGTTCCTCTTCCTCGAGGCGAACGGTGGCTGGTTGGTGCCATGGCTCGAGCGGCTCGACCACCACTCGAAGAAGTTCGAGTGGGACGTGCCGTGGCTGAACATGCTGCCGTCGGAGTACTTCCGCCGTCAGTGCTGGATCAGCTTCGACCCCGACGAGTCGATGCTGGCGTTCACCGCCAACTCGCCGCTGTGCGGTGCCGATCGGATCGTGTGGGCGTCGGACTACCCGCACCCCGACGCCAAGTTCCCCGGCGTCACCGAGGAGCTGGCCGAGGCGCTGGAGCCGCTCAGCCACGAGCAGCAGAGCGTGATCACGAGCGAGAGCGCACTCGCCCTGTACGGCATTGGCTGACGCGTGCCGGACCGGCGCGTCGGGGCTCGACCTCGACACCGTCGACAAGCTGCTCACGACGACCCGCGGGTTCGGAGACGCCTCGACCTCACGCGCCCGGTCGAGATGGACGTGGTCATGGAGTGCCTGCGGCTGGCGATCCAGGCGCCCACCGGCTCCAACCAGCAGACGTGGCGGTGGATCGTCGTCACCGATCCGCAGGTGCGCGGACACCTGGCCGAGCTGTACCGCAACCTGCCCGACGACCGACCGCCGGTCCGGTTGAGCGCGATGCCGCCGCCCGCCGAGCAGCAGGAACGTCTGATGGACTCCTCGAACCACCTGATGGAGCACATCCACGAGGTGCCGGTGCTCGTGGTGCCGTGCATCGAGGACGCCGGTGGCGCCGCCGGGTGGCCGCCGTCGATCTATCCCGCGGTGTGGAGCTTCCAGCTGGCGTTGCGCAGCCGCGGGCTCGGCTCGGTGCTCACGACCGTGCACCTCTATCGCCGGCGCGAAGCCGACGAGCTGCTCGGCGTCCCGGACGGCTTCGTGCAGGCGTGCCTGCTCCCCGTCGCCTACTTCACCGGCGACGACTTCCAGCCGGCCGACCGCCGTCCGGTCGAGGAGCTGACGTATCTCAACCAGTGGGGGAACGCTCCGCGCTCCAACAGCTAGCGCTCCGCCGCGGCCTTCACGTTGGCGATGGTGGTGGCCATGCCGGCCTGCGTGACCGGCTTCACGCCGTCGAGGTACTCCTGGAGGTCCATGTCGGGCATGAGGCGCGTCATCGACGGCTCGTACTCGGGCAGCACCTCCCAGCTCTCGGTGAGCAGCGTGCCACCGTCGACGGGCTCGAACGTGTAGCTCCAGCGCACGAGCTCCTCGTCGCCGTTCATGCCCCGGTTGACGAACGTGAACTCCCTGCCGCTCTCGGCGACGTCGACGCGACACGTGGTCTGCCACGTGAAGCTTCCGTTGTCGTTGGTGCCGACGAACGAGCTCCGGGAGTCGTCGACCCATACTGCGGTGGTGCAGACCGGGCTCCACTCGCCCATGCGCGTGACGTCGGCGACGAGCTCGTAGACGACCTCGGGCGGGGCGGCGACGGTGACGGACTCGACGTGCCGGTACGGGGTGAGATCCACGGCGCGGATCCTACTCAGCGTCACGCGTAACGTGCCGGTGGTGAACTTCCACGACGCGTTCGCCCACCGACTGGATCGCACCGGGGGAGACGACGACCGTCGACGTGGACGGGACCCCGGTCGCGGTGGCGAACGTCGAGGGTGAGTTCTACGCGTTCTCGAACGAGTGCCCGCATCAGGCGACGCCACTGGGTGGTACGCCGCTGATGCGCACCTGCCTCCTCCAGTGCCCGGAGCACGGGAGCGTCTTCGACGTCCGCACCGGTCAGTGCGTGCTCCCCTCGGACGACGGGTGGAGCGGTCCGATGACGATGTACACGACCCGGGTCGAGGAGGACGTGGTGCAGGTCGCGCTCTGACCGCTGACCGCTACGCGTACCGGCCGACCTTGAGCGCCTTCTCGATGGAGCCGCCCATGATCATCTCCTGCTGGTCCATCGGGAGATCCTTCACGATGTCGTAGTAGGCGAGCGGGTCGGCCATCCCTTCGGGGTGCGGGAAGTCGGAGCCGAACATGATGTGGTCGACCGGGAGGCCGATGTCGATCAGGCTCTTCGGGTCCGCGCTCGTGGAAGGCGTGCACCCACACGCTGCGGTTGAACACGTCGACCGGGTTCTCGTCGAAGAGCACCGGCGACGCGTCCCACGCCCGCTGGAGCTTGGCGTAGAAGGGCCGGATCCAGGCGCTCGAGAACTCCACCGGCATGAACCGGAGGTTCGGGAACCGGCTGGCGAGTCCGTGGCCGATGATCGATGCCATGGCGTCGACCAGGTTGTCCTTCGGCGACGACAGCGTGGCGAACGCCGGGTTGGCGCGACCGCGCTCCCTGCGGCGATGCTCATCTCCTGGTCGCCCAGGCCCTCCCACTCGTTGAGTGTACCGCTGGTAGCCGGCATCACCGGAGTGCATGCCGACGACGAGGTCGAGCTCCTGCACCCGCGTCCAGAACGGATCGAACTCGGGGAGGGCGAACGACTTCCGTCCCTTCCAGGTGGGTACCGGCGCCACGCGGATGAGGAAGATCTTGGCGCCCCGCTCGTGCACGAACTCGAGCTCCGCCAGCGCGGCGTCGTTGCCCGCCGCGAGGCCGATGATGGGCGTGGAGTACAGCGAGTCCGAGTAGACGTACGTCCAGTGCTCGTGCATCCAGGCGTTGAGCGCGTGGATGACCGCGACGCACACGTCGGGGTCGTCGGCCATGCGTTCCTCGATCGCGCTGGCCAGGGTCGGCCACAGCAACGTGCGGTCGATGCCCATCTCCTTCATGAGCTCGAGGCGTGGCTCCGGATCGAAGAACGCGTCGACGCCGGGCATCACCACCATCTTCTTGCCGACCGGCCCGGCCGAGGGCGGCGTCGCCGAACCCCCTGCCCCCCTTGGTCACGTCGTAGCCGGCACCACCGGGCACCGCGACCTTCCCGAACGTCGGGTTCGGGATGTAGTTGCCGATCCGGTCGCGGATCGCGAGCTTCGTGCGGCCGCCCACCTCGACGTACTTGATCGACGCCCTCGTACTCGGGCGGCAGGAACTTGGTCAGCGTGTCCGCCGTCTCGTACATGTGGTTGTCGGCGTCGAAGGTCGGATACGGCAGCTCGCGGTGGGTGACCTCGATGAATTCGGTCGTGGTCATGGCTGGCTCCTCGTCGTCGTCCCGCCCCGACGTTACGTGGCGTGCGGGAACGAGGCGAGCCCGCGTCAGGCGCGGTGATCGCGAGCACCCCGGCGACCGCGGCGACGACGAGCACCGCCGGCCGGAGGTTGCGGCGCCGGAGCCGGGGCCGGACGAGGAAGCTCAGCGCCAGCCCGATGCCGTAGCTCGGCATGAGCGACAGTCCGAGCAGCACCTGCCACCAGTGGAGCTGGGCTCCGAGCGTGAGGCCGGTGAGGGTGATCGCGGTACCCGATGGCGAACTGGGTGGCGAGGGTCGACCGCAGCACCTCGGGTGGGTCGTGCTGGTACAGGAGCGCCAGCGGCGGTCCTTCGATGGCCGCCGCGGTGCCCATGACGCCCGTCGCCACGCCGGTCACGGTGGCGGTCTTGGCGTTGACCCCCGGGTGCAGGTGCGCCGCGAGGAGGCTCGACGCCGACGGCCACGAGCACGACGACCCCGATCACGACGGAGAGCAGGTCGCTGGCGACGATGGCGACGACCGTGACGCCCAACGCGGTGCCCGGCAACCGCCCGAGCAGGAGGAACCAGGTTCCCCGCCAGTCGACGTGGTCGCGTTCGGCGACGGCCATCGCCACGACCATCGGCAGGCTGGGGAGGACCATGGCGCCCGGCAGCGCGGCGGGCACGACCAGGGCGACCACCGGGACGGCCAGGAGGTTGCCGCCGAAGCCGACGACGCCCTGCACCGTCGCCGCGAGCGCGACCGCCGTCGCGATGACCAGCCATTCCGCGCCCGAGACGTGCACGAGCCGGAGGCTAGGTGGCTACCCCTCCGCGGGTGCGGAACGTTTCCTCGCCGCCAGCGCCATCTCGATGCCCGCCTTCACCAGCTTGTCGTTGTCCTTCGAGATGAACTGGTGGACCTGTCTGCTCGAGCAGGAGGCGCATGAACGGGTTGAACACGTGGTAGCGCTCCATGAAGTGCACCAGCGTCCGGCCGTCGGGGAGCCGCTCGAGGCGGTGCTCCCCTTCGGCACGTGACCACAGCGGCTTGCCGATCGCGTAGTACTTCGCCGACACGTTCGGGACCACCTCGGTGACGTGTTCCCACGACTGCGCCATGCCGCCGCTGAGGAGGTACTTCGGCACGCGGAAGAAGCAGTGGCGCACGAGGCCCGACGCCGTGCTCGTCGCCTTCGTGGAGGATCTCGATGGTCACCGGGCCGTGCTCGATCTTGCTGCGCGATCGGTCCGTACTCGCCCATGCCGCACCGAAGCCCTCGAGGTGGTCGGGACGCGTGTGCATCACGCTCCAGATCTCCTCGGGCGACGCGTCGATCTCGAACGAGTAGCGATGTTCCTGCACCGGTGCCCCTTTCGGTTCGGCTCAGCGCGTGGCGGTGAAGCAGGAACACGCCACCGGGCGTGCCGCCACCGTGCTCACGACCGCGGTCTCGGCGTTCGCCACCTGACGCTCGCCCGCCGTCGCCGCGCAGCTGCATGATCGCCTCGTGGATGAAGCCGTACCCGTGCAGCCGACCCGACGAGAGCTGACCGCCGTGCGTGTTGAGCGGTAGTAGGCCGTCGAGCGCGATGTTCTTGCCGCCGTCGAGGAACTCCTTCGCCTCGCCCTCGCCGCAGAACCCGAGCGCCTCGAGCCACGACAGGCAGTTGAACGAGAAGCCGTCGTAGAGCAGCGCGAGATCGATGTCGCTCGGGCCCAGGTCGGTGCGGGTCCACAGGTGCTCGGCGGGCCCGGTCACCAGCGGCTCGTGGTCGAGGGTGCCCTGGTCCCAACTGATGCGCTCGCTGATCTGGGTGCCGACGGCGTCGAGGTGGACCGGCTTCTGCTTCATGTCGGCCGCAAGGTCCTTGCGCGACACGATGACCGCGACCGAGCCGTCGCAGGGCACGTCGCAGTCGTAGAGCCCGAACGGCGTGGTGATCATCCGCGCGCTCAGGTAGTCGTCCATCGTGAGCGGTTCCTTGTAGATCGCCCACGGTGTCAGCGCCGCGTTCTTCCGCGCGTTCAGCGCGATCCAGCCCAGCGTCTCGCGCGTCGTGCCGTACTTGTCGAAGTGCGCCGACGCGTGCATGCCGATCCAGTTGGCGGCCGACGACGCGCCGTACGGCATCCGCCACTGCATGTCGCCGCCGATGCGCGCCGAGGAGGCCGCGGCCGCCGCCACGCCGCTCGTCGAGTGGCCGAAGGCGTCTCGCTGCTGCTGCGCGTACGACGCCTCCCAGACCGTGCGGAAGCAGAGCACGTGGTTGCACAGGCCGCCGGCGACCGCGAGCATCGCCGCGATCACCGACCCGGCCTGGCCGGGGGTCTCGATCCCGCTGTTGATCCACGACGGCCGGAGCCGCATCACCTCTTCGAACGCGGTGATGCCACCCTCCGACATGCCGACGCCGATCCCGGCGCCCGGATAGGTCGACAGGCCGTCGATGTCCTCGGGTCGGAGCCCGGCGTCGTCGATCGCCTGCATCGCCGCCGCCACCGTCAGCGTGATCGGGTCGACCATCAGGCGCCGGCCGACCTCCGACATGCCGATGCCGGTGATGGCGACGTGGTCCTCGAACTTGTCGGCGTTCCTGGGCATCGGCCGGGCGTCGTACGTCTTCGGATCGATGACCGGGAACGGGCCCTTCTCGGTGTCGCCGGTCGGCTCGAACAACGGGATCCACACGTTGTCGTCGTGCACGAACGTGACCCGGACCTTCATGCCGACGAACACATCGGCCGCGTCGCAGTTGACGAGGTTGGTGGTGAGCCGGACCCGGTCGTCCTCCTCGATCGCGACGATGGCGATCACGTACGGCGGCGGGAACGCACGGGATCCACGTGTGCTCGTTGATCGTGAACCCGGTGACCACCGCCCGGCCCGAGACCTCGCCCGGCGCCCACTCGGTCGAGTGGCAGTACGGGCACACACCCGTCGGCGGGTGACGGAGCTCACCGCACGCCGAGCAGCGCTGGAACCGCAGCGTGCCGTCCTCGCCCGACGTCCAGAAGAACGTGTTGCCGGGGGTGAGCTCCGGCAGCAGGCGTCCGGTTGATTCGGCCACGGTGACTCCTCGGTCGTCGGCTCGGGGAACCTACCGCCGGGTCGACGCACTCCACCACGCAGCACGGCCTTCACCGTCCGCACCGTCGGGTCGATTCCGCTACGTTCGGCACCGCGACGGACGACGACGACAGGGGAAGCGCCGATGCCTGCACAGTTGAAGCCCACGGGTGGCCTGGAGGGCTGCGGGGTCCTCGTCACCGGGGGTGGCACCGGGATCGGCGCCGCGTGCGCCCGGGTGGCCGCGGCCGACGGAGCCGCGGTCACGATCTGCGGCCGCACCGAGGCGTCGCTCGCAGCATCGGTCGAGAAGATCGAACCGGTCGTCGAGCACGGCGGCAGCATCAGGTACGTGGTCGGCGACGTCACCGAGGAGAGCGACGTCGAGCGCATCGTGGCGGGCGCGGTCGAAGCCACGGGCACGCTCGACGGGGTCGTCGCCAACGCCGGCGGAGGTGGCGCGCTCGCGCCGCTCGGCATGCAGGACGTCGGCGAGTTCGAGCGGGTCATGCGGCTCAACGCCACCGGTACGTTCCTCACCGCCAAGCACTCGTTGCCGCACCTGATCGCGTCGAAGGGCTCGTTCGTGGGCATGTCGTCGTTCGCCGGCGCCTACACGCATCGCTACTTCACCGGATACACCGCCGGAAAGGGCGCACTCGAACAGGTCGTGCGCAACGCGGCCGACGAGTACGGCGCGCTCGGCGTCCGCTTCAACGCGGTGCGCCCGGGATTCATCACCACCGAGATCATGGAAGGCATCTCACGCGAGGGCTCCACCTACGAGAGCTACCTCGTCAACACGCCGCTGGGTCGCGTCGGCGACCCCGACGAGGTCGCGAACGTGGTGCGATTCCTCCTCGGGCGCCGAATCGACATGGGTCACCGGCCAGATCATCAACATCGACGGCGGGAACTCACTGCGCAGTGGTCCCGACTACGGCGAGCTGGTCGTGATGATGCACGGGCCCGACGCGATCCCGGGCGCCGGCTCGTAGCGATGGCCGAGATCGTCATCGCGGGTGGAGGGCTCGTCGGCAACTGCTCGGCGATGCTGCTCGCGGCCGACGGTCACTCGGTCACCGTGCTCGAACGCGACCCCTCACTGCCCCCGACCTCCGCCGACGAGGCGTGGACCTCGTGGACGCGGCGCCGGGGTGAACCAGCTCCACATGCTCCACTACTTCCTGCCCCGATTCCGGGCCATCCTCGAAACCGATCTTCCCGACGTGGCTGCCGAGCTCGACGCCGACGGCGCGCTGAGGTTCAATCCGCTCGAAGCGGTCCCGGTCGAGATCAGCGGTGGCCGGCGCGAGGGTGACGATCGACACCAGGCGCTCACCGGCCGTCGGCCGATGGTCGAGGCTGCGATCGAGCGGGTGGCCGCGCGCACCCCCGGCGTGAGCGTGCGGCGGGGCAGCGCGGTGACGGGACTGCTCACGACCGAGCGCGGGCGGAACGGAACGCCGCACGTCGTCGGGGTGGTCACCGACGACGGCACCGAGCACCGTGGCGATCTCGTCGTGGACGCGGGTGGACGCCGCTCGGCGTTGCCCACGTGGTTGGGCGGGATCGGCGCGGGTCCGGTCGAGGAGCAGCGCGACGACTGCGGCTTCGTGTACTACGCCCGTCACTTCCGGTCGACGGACGGGTCGCATCCACCCCTCTTCGGTCCTCCGCTGCAGCACTACGAGTCGGTCTCCACGATCACGTTGCCGGCCGACAACGGCACCTGGGGTGTCGGGTTGGTCGCCAGCGCTCGCGACGTCGCGATGCGTGCGTGTCGGGATCCGGAGCGATGGACCGACGTGATCAACGCCGTGCCCCTGGTCGCGCACTGGATCGACGCCGAGCCGATCAGCGACGTCGCGGTCATGGCCGGCATCGAGGACCGGCAACGCAGCTACGTGGTCGACGGCGAGCCGGCCGCGACGGGCGTGGTCGCGGTCGGCGACGCGTGGGCGTGCACCAACCCGTCGGTCGGCCGCGGTTGCACCATCGGCCTCATGCACGGCGAGGCGCTGCGCGACCTCGTGCGCGAGCACCCGGTCGACGACGGCCTGGATTCGTGCGGGCGTGGCACGACGACGACCGCGACCCGGGTCGGGCCCTTCGTCCGCGACACGTTGCACTTCGACCGTCACCGCCTGGCCCAGGTCGAGGCACACTGCGCCGGCCGCGCCTATGAGCCCGACGACCCGGAGTGGACCCTGGGGCAGGCGTTCGCGGCCGCATCGGGGCAGGATCCCGATGTCTTCCGGGCGTTCCTCGAGACGATCTCCCTCTACGAGCGGCAGGGCGACGTGCTGGCCCGCCCGGGCCTGGCCGAGCAGGTCATGGCGCTCGGCGGAGGCGACGGTGCCGGGGTGCTGCCGGGGCCGTCGCACGTCGATCTGCTCGCGCTCCTCGCTTCCTGAGTCAGCGCAGCTCGAGCGTCATCGCCACTGTGTGGTCCGCCCGCACCGCGGCGAGATCGACGCCGTCGTCGTGGGGTGTTCCGGTCAACCAGAACGGGTGGTTGGCGAAGTGCGGCGCACGGGCGCGGTACGAGACCGCGTGGAACGCGCGGTCACCGCGTCGCCGCCCGAGCTCGGCGAGGAGGATCGCGGTGAGCGGGCCGTGGACGACGAGGTCGGGATAGCCCTCGACGCCGTGGCGTACGGCTGGTCGTAGTGGATGCGGTGCGCGTTCGCGGTGACGGCGGAGAACCGGAACAAGAGCACGGGGTCGGCGACCAGCTCCTCCACCCACGGCGCGGTGGGTCGCGTCGTCACGGTCGGGTCCCGGCGTCGCGACCGCCGAGGCCTCGCGGAACACGAGATCCTGTTCCTCGTCGATGCACACCTCGTCGTCCTGGCTGACCACGTGGCCGACGGTGACCAGCCAGAACCGTCCGCTGCCGCCGTCCTTCGGCTCCGCCCGCACGATGCGTGACGAACGCGCCGCGTCGCCGTCGAGCCGGAGCGGCCGCTCGAGCTGCACCCGGCCCCCGACCCACATGCGCTGCGGGAACGCCGCCATCTCCGGGCGGCGCTGCGGATGACCGTCGCGTCCGAGGTGGGCGGTCGCGACCAGCGGGAGGAAGCACGCCCAGTGCCAAAGCAGCGGGAGCGTGCCGGCGTCGAGCACCGCCGGATCGGCGTCGATGCACGCGGCCAGGCGGGCGGCGTGCTCGCGGGTGATGGCACCGTGCGCCCGTTCGGCGAAGCCGGCGTCGGCGAGGGTGGGCTCCGCGCTCACGCCCACGCTCACGAACCGAGCGGCACTTCGCCCGCGACGATGCCGTCGTCGTGCAGGCGCCCGATCTCGACGGGGGACAGGCCGAGCACCGAATCGAGCACCTCGTCGGTGTGCATGCCGAGCAACGGCGCCGGTGCCGGCGGGTACGGCGGATCGATCGGGAACCGCAGCGGCGACGCGGGGGTGAGCAGCGCGCCGATGCCGGGATGGACGACGTCGCCGAACACGGGGTTGACGGGCGACGCGCGCCAGTCGTCGTCGAGCAACTGCGTGAACGTCTGGTACGGGCCCCAGCACACGCCGTGCTCGTCGAGCGCCTTGGTGACCTCGTCGAGCGTGCGCACCTCGAACCAGGGCTTCAACGAGCGCGGCGATGCCGTCGCGGGCGCGGTAGCGATCCTCCTCCTTGCGGAAGTCGGCGTTGAACGCGCGCTCCATCGGCGCGAGGTGTTCCTCGATGCCGGTGGCGGCGACCAGGGTGTGCCACTGGTTGAGGCTGATGGCGACGACCATGACGCGCCGGCCGTCGCGCGTCGCGAAGTCGCGGCCGAACGCGCCGTACATGTCGTTGCCCAGCGGTGGCCGGTTCTCGTGCGTCACCTGGGCCTGCGCGAGGAAGCCGAGGTTCGCCACCATCGTGAACGCGACGTCGGCGAGCGACAGCTTCACCAGCTGCCCTTCACCGGTGGTGCGGCGATGGCGTTCGGCGGCGAGGATGCCGATCACCGCGTTGAGACCGGTGGCGATGTCCCAGGCCGGGAGCGCATTGTTCACCGGGAACAGCGAGCCGACGGGACCGGTGGCGGTGGCGATCCCCGACGCCGCGTTCACCGTGTAGTCGACCGCGGTCGACTCGTCGGGGTTGCCGACGATGTTGAGGTACACGAGGTCGGCGCGCTGCTCGCGCAGCCGCGCGTCGGAGAGCCAGCCCGACTCGGGGAAGTTCGACAGGAAGATGCCGGCGTCGTCGCCCGGCGCGGTGATGAGCGTGGTCGCGAGCGCCCGGCCTTCGGGCTTCGAGAGGTTGATCGCGATCGACCGCTTGCCCTTGTTGAGACCGGCCCAGTAGAGGCTGACCCCCTCCTCGGTCACCGGCCACCGGCGGTAGTCGAGCCCACCGCCGATGGTGTCGAAGCGGATCACGTCGGCGCCGAGCTGGGCGAGTGTGAGCCCACCGAGGGGCGCGGCCACGAACGCGGATCCCTCGACCACGCGGAGTCCCGAGAGCAGGTCCATGCGGCACACGATACGGTGCCGTCTTGGACATGAAGCGGAGGCGTGGCCGGATGGCCGGGACGCCGGAGCGGAATGGACCCGAGTGATGGACAAGTTGGTGTTCTTCTTCCACCGGAAGGACGGCCTGACCCGTCAGGAGTTCTTCGACCACTACCTCGCGGACCACGCCCCGCTCGGCATGCGCGTCACCGTCACCATGGCCGGGTACACGGTGAACCTGGTCGACACCGAGGGGGCGGACGCCCACGACGCGGTCACGGAGGTCTGGACCGAGTCGAGCGCCGACTTCTTCGACCCGGCCAAGTCGTTCGCCACGCCCGAGGACGCGCAGACGCTGATGGCCGACCACGACTCGTTCATCGGGCCGTACGACGCCTACGTCGTCGACGAGCAGATCGTGCGCGGCGACGCGGCCGATGCGCCGCTCGGCGAGGTCGGGCCCGAAGCCAAGCTCGTATCCCTGTACCGCGAGGGTGACGCGGTCCCGGAACCGCCCGCAGGGGCGACGCGGGTGGTCGACCAGCGGGTCCTCCAGTCGCTGATGCCCGACGGGCCGACCCTCGCGCTCATCCGCAACGTGTGGGCGCCCGACGTCGCGGCGCTCGGCCCGATCGGCGCCGACGCCTACGTCGTCCGTGAGTACCGCCAGATGGAGCCCGGCGCCGCGCGCCGGTGAAACCCAGCCCGCCCCGAGCGATCACGTCGGCGTCAGCGTCACCCGCCACTCGTGCCGCGCGAGTCGGGCCCGCGTGAGGGTGCGTCCGCCGGGACGATCAGCGAGAACGAAGGAGTAGGTGGGGCTCGACGCCACGTCGCGCATCGTGAACCGCAGGAGGCACCGGTCGATGCCGCCGCCGCCCGCTCTCCCGGCGCCGAGCCTCGCCCGTGCGACCACACGGCGCTCGTCGTCGCGAAGGCGGACGCGCGTACCTTCGTGGATGTCGCTCTGGTCGTCGGCGCCTGCGCAGTTCCGCAGCGAGACCCCACCCCGTACCACCACCGTCCCGTGGATGGTGTGGGTCGTCTCGACGGCGATCGCAGGTGACGCGGCGGGTGCCCACGCGACGACGAAGGATGCCGCCGTGCCGACGAGCGCTCTCCGGAACCTCATCGATTGCCGCTACCCGAGGGGGAGAAGGTCGAATCGCGGCACCGACGACGTTCAGCCGGCGACGGCTTTGCGGGCGAGCTCGGGGTCGGCGGCGCTGACCTTCTGCAGCAGGTCGCGCAGCTGGTGTAGTTCGGCGGCGGTGAGCGCGGCGAACGCCGACGGCGGTTCCTGGAGGAGCTCGAGCGCGCGCTCCCGGCGGATCCGGCCCTCCTCGGTCAGCACGATCGTCTTCACCCGCCGGTCGGTGGGGTGGGGGAGCCGCTCGGCGAGGCCGCGCTCCTGGAGTCCGTCGGCCAGGGAGGTGACCCACGAGGCGTCACATCCCCAGTGCTCGGCGAGGTCGCCCATGCGCACGCCGGTGCCGTCGGTGTCGGCGCCGAGGTGCACGAACGCCTTGAGCAGGGGCGGCGACAGGCCGAGCTCGGCACACACGCGGTGGACCCGGTCGTGCGCCTCTCCCTCCACGAAGAGGGCGTACATCGACGCCCATGCCTCGCGCGCCGCCTGGGTACCCATGGATGAAGTGTAGGAAAACTCTTGATGGACGTCCATCATTGAGAGCCATCAAAACTTGACAAGGGTCAAGGATCCGGGACTAGGGTGGTTTCCCGTGGCTGAACCAGCGATCGTCGCCGACGGACTCGTCAAGTGCTTCGGGGATGTCGAAGCGGTGAAGGAGGTCTCGTTCGAGGTCCCCGAGGGCCGCGTGCTCGGTCTCCTGGGGCCGAACGGAGCGGGGAAGACCACCGCGGTGCGCATGCTCACCACGCTGCTGCGGCCCGACGCCGGGTCCGCCCGCGTGCTCGGCGTCGACGTGAGAGCGGATCCGCAACGGGTGCGGGCGAGCATCGGTCTCGCGGGACAGTACGCCGCGGTCGACGAGAACCTCACCGGCCGCGAGAACCTCGCGCTGGTCGGCAAGCTCACCCATCTCGACGGCAGCGAGATCGACGCCCGCGCCGCCGAGCTGCTCGAGCAGTTCGCGCTCACCCATGCGGCCGACCGCATCTCCCGCACCTACTCCGGGGGGATGCGCCGCCGGCTCGACCTCGCCGCCGCCCTCGTGCACCGGCCGCCGGTGCTCTTCCTCGACGAACCGACGACCGGGCTCGACCCGCAGGGTCGCAACGGGCTCTGGGGCGTGATCCAGGAGCTCGTGAGCGGGGGTACGACCGTGCTGCTCACGACGCAGTACCTGGAGGAGGCCGACGTCCTCGCCGACAACATCGTGGTCATCGACCACGGTTCGGTCATCGCCGAGGGCACCGCCACGCAGCTGAAGGAGCGTCTCGGCGCCACCGTGATCGAGATCACGATCCGCGACGACGACGCGACCGCACGGGCGACCGATGTGCTCGCGCCGGTCGGTGGCGCGTCGCGCGACGGCAAGCTCGTCCGGGTGAGTGTGCCAGGCGGCGCCGGCCCGAAGTCGATGCTCGAGGCCGTCCGCATCCTCGACGGCGAACACCTCGACCCCGCCACCATGGTCCTGCGCGAGCCGACGCTCGACGACGTGTTCCTCGAGCTCACCGGTCGCACCACCATCGACGGCGACGAAGGAGACGACGAATGACGACGGTCACCGCTCCACGCGCGTCCGGCCACCGCGCCCCTCAATCGCGGTCACGCGGTCGGCGACGCGATCACGATGGCGTGGCGCAACCTGCTGAACATCAAGCGCAACCCGCAGCTGCTGGTGTTCGCCACCATCCAGCCCGTGATCTTCGTGGTGATGTTCCGCTACGTGTTCGGCGGTGCCATCCAGGGCAGCCTGCCGCCCGGTCAGACCTACGTGAACTTCCTGATGCCCGGGATCTTCGTGCAGACCATCGTGTTCGGCGCGCTCACCACCGGCGTCGGCCTGGCCGACGACCTCAGCAAGGGGCTCATCGACCGGTTCCGCTCACTGCCGATGGCGCGCTCCGCGGTCTTGGTCGGGCGCACCCTCGCCGACTTCGTCCGCAACTTCTTCGTGGTGATCCTGATGTGCGTGGTCGGGTTCATCGTCGGATGGACCATCGGCACGAACGTGTGGGGCCTGCTCGGCTGCATCGGCATCATCCTCGCCTTCTCCTACTCGCTGTCGTGGGTGTTCGCCATCGTCGGCCTCTCGGTGAAGGACGCCGAGACCGCGCAGGCGGTGTCGTTCCCGATCCTGGCGCCGCTGGTGTTCGCGTCGTCGGCGTTCGTGCCGGTGGCGACCATGCCGTCGTGGCTGCAGGGCTGGGCGAAGAACCAGCCGGTGTCGGTGGTGGTCAACGCCGCCCGCGCGCTCACGATCGGCGGCCCGACCAGCGAGTACGTCATCAAGGCGATCATCTGGATCGTCGGGATCATCGCGGTGTGCGCCCCGATCGCAGTCAACCGCTACCGCAAGGCGGTCTGACCCCGCCGGATTCGTTCAGTACAAGGGCGACCAGGCGGCGGTCCGCAGGAGGCGGCTCTTCCACTGGTCGCGGAACGCGAGCGCGTCGTACATGTAGGTACCGGGCACGCGCCGCTCGAGCGGAAGCTCGGTGGTGATCAGGTGCGCGACGGTCGCCGGGTCCGGGATGTACTGCCACAGCATCGCTTCGCGCCGGACCGACGACCCGTGCGCGTTCTGGAAGCATGCCTGGATGTCGATCGGGATGGCGCGCATGTCGTCGGCGTACGCGAGCAGCGGCTGACGGTAGATGTCGTCCCACGCCTGGATGTAGTCGTCGAGCGACGACGTCGGCCAGCCGGTGTCCTCCATGAACAGGTGCAGCTCGTGTTCGCGTCCGTCGGTCGGCACCGACGCGAAGTCGACCTCCTGGATGGGCGACCAGTGCACCGGGAGCATCACCTTCCCGGTCACGTCGTGCCGGTAGGTGTCGACCTCGCGGGACCAGTCGCGCAGGTCGCCGGTCTGGATGCGCTGCGCCAGTCGCTCCCAGGCGTCACCGTCGCGCACGCCGGTGATCGTGACGACGTTGTACGACGGTCCGCTGCCGTGGGCGTGGTTCATGTACCAGAGCAGGCGGGCGTCGTCGCCGTCGGCGAGCAACGGCATCCACCCGTCGCGGAAGGCGGCCTCGAACTCGTCCTCCTTGGCCCCGGCGACCTCGTGCACCTCGTGGACGAACAGCATCAGGCCGCGTCCCGCACCGGGTAGGGCGACCACGACGCGGTGCGCAGCAACCTGCTCTCCCAGCGGTCGCGCAGCTCGAGCGCGTCGTGCATCCAGGTGCCGGGCGCCCGCATCTCGGCGGGAATGTCGGTGGTCAGCAGTCCGAGCAGGCGGTCGGGATCGAGGATGCGCTGCACGAGCGTCACCTCCCGCTTCACGTGCGACCCGAACGCGGGTTGGAATCCGGCCTCGATCTCCAGGAAGCGCGCCGCCCCCGAGTCGCGGTGTTCGAGCGACGATGCGTAGATGCTGCCCGACGCCTCGATGTAGTCGAGCAACTTGCCCTCGAACGGCCACATGGTGTCTTCCATGTACACCGCAGGCTCGCGCTCGGCGTCGTCGTCCGCCGGGACCGTGGCGAGGTCGACGTCGGCCAGGGGCGACCACGGCAACGGGACCAGCACCTTGCCGTGCACGTCGTGGCGGAAGGCGTCGAGCTCGCGCATCCACTCCTGCAGGTCGCCCTGCTGGATGCGCCGGCACAGGCGCTCCCACGCCGCACCGTCGCGCACCGCGGTGATCGTGACCACCTGGTACGACCAGCCGCTGCCGTGCGCGTGGTTCAGGTACCAGAGCAGGCGGGCATCGTCACCCTCGGCGAGGGTGGGCATCCAGCCGCGGCGGAACGCGTGCTCGAATGCGTCCTCGTGGTAGCCGGCGACCTGGTGGGTCTCGTGGAGGAAGAGCACGGGCGCATCCTGGCACGCGCCCGGGGTCAGGCGCCCGACGGCCACCGGTGGCGGCGCTGCACGGAGCAGACGGCCACGTCGTAGGCGGAGTAGAACTCGTCGCGACCCCGCTGTTGCGCGTCGCGATGCTGCGCGTCGTCGCGCCAGGCGGCTTCCTCCTCGTCGGAGGCGAACGTGACCAGCGCCAGCCGTTCGCCGTCGGCGGCGAAGAACATCTTGAACTCCACGAAACCGGGAAAGGTGCCGGCTCGCGCCTCGAGTTCGTCGCCGAGTGCGTCGTACTCGGCGGGAACGTCGTCGCGGCAGGCGCGAGCGGAACACGATGATCGATTCCACGTCAGCTCCCCAGGATCTCGGTGTCGTGCTCACCGACCCTCGGCGCCCGGCGCGAGATCGCCCACGGTGACGCGGGCATGAGGAACGGCGCACCGGGATACCGGTACGAGCGCCCGAGGTCCTCGTGCTCGACCTCCACCGGGAAGCCGCGGGTGACGAAGTGCTCGGATTCGAACGCTTCCTCGGGCGCGGCGACCACGCCGCACGCGAGCCCGCGCGTCTGACCACCACGGAAGAACTCGTCGGCCGTGATGCGTTCGGCGATGTACATCAGCGCCTCGCGTCCGGCGCCGAAGATCTCGACCGCGACCGGGTCGGTGGCCATCTCCGCGATCGAGACCCCGCCGCGCTCGACCGCCAGGTCGAGCAGCACGGCGTCGGGGAACTCCTCGCGCAGCCCGAGCGAGTCCAGCCAGTCGATGAGCGACTCGAAGTCGCGCTGGTTCCGGGGCGGGAACCCGGTGGTGACGTAGCGATCGTCGGCGCAGCGCATCTGCGTGGGCATGGTGATCGTCGTCATCGTGTGCCGGCCGGTCTGCCGCAGGACCGTCTCGCGCGCAACCAGCCAGCCGTAGGTCCCCATCTCGGTGGTGACGTTCGCCGCCGCGTGCATGCTCACGTCGACGTGCTGGCCGCGGCCGGTGACGTCGCGCGCCAGCACCGCGGTGAGCGCGGCCATCACCGCGAACGTGCTGCCGATGTGGAAGGCCTGGTTGCCACCGCCACGGACCGGGGGCAACGAGTGGTCGTCGTACCCGCAGCTCCAGACCGGGCCGCCGCCGGCGAGCAACGTGAGGTCGGTGGCCGGCTCGTGGACGCGCGTGCCGGCACGGCCGAACGGCGTGACCGACACCCAGATCAGCTGCTCGTGCTCGGCCCGCAGGTCGGTGTGGTCGAGGTGCCGGGTTGCCAGCGTCTCCGGGGGCTCGCCCTCGAGCACGATGTCGGCCGGGACCGCCAGCCGGCGGAACTGCTCGGCGCCCGCGTCGGTGTCGAGGTCGAGCACGACGCCGCGCTTCGACGTGTTGTAGTGCCACCACCAGAGGCTGCGCTCGGGATCCTCGACGTCGTCGACGAAGGGCCCGTAGCCCCGGCTCGCATGGCCACCCGGCGGCTCGATCACGATCACGTCGGCGCCCAGGTCGCCGAGCATCTTGCCCGCGAACGCGGCGTGCTCCGACGCCAGCTCGACCACCCGCAGCCCGTGCAGCGGGCCGGTCACGTGACGCCGTCCTTGGCCAGCTGGTCGATCTCGTTGTCGTCGAGACCGAGGAGCTCCGAGAACACCTGGTGGTTGTGCTCACCCAGGCACGGTCCACTGCGCTCGATCGACCAGTCGGTCTCCGAGAGGTGCACGGGGATGCCGTCGACGCGGACGTCGCCCATCTCGCGGTGGTGGACGGTCGGCCACAGACCCCATTCGCTCGTGCCCGGGTCGTGGTCGATCCGGTCCTCCGGTCGCGCCACGACCGACGCCGGCACCCCGGCGGCGCGTACCGCCTGCGCGATCGCGAACCGGTCCCGCGTCGACCGTCCACGCCGCGAGCCGCTGGTCGAGGGCGTCCTGCACAGCGAGGCGCTCGGCGAGCGTGTCGTTGCGGGCGTCGGTGGCCCACGGCTCGTCGATCACCGCGGCGAGGTTGGCCCAGTCGGCGTCGTCGCGGCACGCGATGGCCACCCAGTTGTCGTCACCCCCGGCCGGGTAGATCCCGTGCGGTGCGCGCGCGGGGGCGTGGCTGCGGTTGGAGTCGGGCTGGCCGTCGCGACGCAGCGGACGACCGTTCACGGTGTAGTCGAGCAGGTCGGGTCCGACGAACATGGCACCGGCCTCGGTGCACGCCATGTCGATCCACTGGCCCTCGCCGGTGCGGTTGCGATGGATCAGTCCGGCCAGGATGGCGACGGCCATCGCGTTCGCGCCCATGTGGTCCATGTAGGAGAAGCCCCAGCCGGCTGGTGGTTCTCCCGCGAGCCCCGAGCTGAAGGTGAGTCCGGACACCGCCTGCACGATCGGGCCCCAGGTCTTGAACTCGGAGTTCGGCCCCCACGCGCCGAAGCCGGAGTTCGACACGTAGATGATGTCGGGCTTGATCGCCTGCAGCTCCTCGTACGGGAAGCCCATGCGCGCCAGCACGCCGGCCGCGAAGTTCTCCGTGACCACGTCGGAGACGGCGACGATCTCCCGCAGCAGCTGCTTGCCCCGTTCGGTGCGCAGGTTGAGCGTGATCCCGAGCTTCTCGACGTTGTGGTTGTTGAAGCCGCCACCCATCTCGATGCCGCGGCGCTCGTCGACGAACGGCGGTGCGCCGCGGACGATGTCCCACGAGCCCTGCCGCACCGGGTCCTCGATGCGGATGACCTGGGCGCCGAACGCGCCGAGGAACCGGGTGGCCCCCGCTCCCGCCAGTTGTCCGCTCAGGTCGCAGATGCGGAGATGGGACAGTGCGCCCAACTCAGCGGACCCTCATGGGCACCGATGCGTAGCCGCGCACGGTGCTGGTGTGCACGCGCTCGAGCCGGCTCTCGTCGATCTCCCACGTCGGGAACCGCCGCAGCGTCTCGCGCAGCGCGACCGTGCCTTCGAGGCGGGCGAGCGCGGCGCCGACGCAGAAGTGGGTGCCGTAGCCCAACGCCAGGTGACGATCGATCACCCGATGGATGTCGAAGGTGTCCGGGTCGGGAAAGTGGCGCTCGTCGCGGTCGCCGGAGCCGTTGAGCAGGGAGATCTTCGAGCCGCGCTTCACCACGGTCCCGTGCAGCTCGACGTCGCGGGCGACCCACCGGGACTGCGTGGGTGACGGTGCTTCGTACCGCAGCAGCTCCTCGACCGCGTTCGGGACCAGCGACGGGTCGTCGACCAGCGCCTGGCGCTGGTCGGGATGCTGGGCCAGCGTCACGGCCGCGAAGCCGAGCAGTCGGGCGACGGTCTCGGTGCCGGCCGACGAGATCAGCTGCACGAACGCGACGATCTCCTCCAACGTGAGCCTGCGGGACACGCCGTCGTCGTCGATCTCCGCGTGCACCAGTCCGCTGATCAGGTCGTCCTGGGGGTCGGCGCGGCGCCGCTCCATCAGCTCCGGGAGGATGGCGAACGCCTCGTTGTCGATCTCGCCGCTCTCCGAGACCAGTTTGCGATTGAGGTGGCCCCGCGTCACGCCACCGTCTTCGATGTGCAGGCTCTCGTCGGCCTTGGCGCGGAACTGTGCCGCGTGGCCCTCGGGATAGCCCACGAGGGCGAGGATGACCGTGGGCGGGAGCAGCCCGGCGAACGTGTCGATGTAGTCGAACTCGTCCTGGCCGTCGACCGTGTCGAGGAGGTCGTTGGAGAGCTTCGCGATCCTGCGCTCGAGATCGGCGATGCGCCGGGGCGTGAACGCGCGGCTCACGAGCTTGCGCAGCTTCGTGTGCTCGGGCGCGTCCATCATGATCATCATCGGGATCTCGTAGGGCTCGTCGGTGATCATCTCGAGCAGGATGCCGTGGCTCGACACGAACGTGTCGGTGTCGAGCAGGCCGTTGAGCACGTCGTCGTAGCGGCTGAGCGCGTAGAAGCCGTGCTGCTCGTTCCAGTACAGGGGAGCCTCGTCGCGGAGGCGCCGCCAGATCGGATACGGGTCCGCGTCGATCGCGTAGTCGTAGGGGTCGTAGTAGAGCTCGGTTGCGGTCATTTCGCGGCCTCCCGGATCTTCTGCATGATCTCATCGGGGCCCAGCGGCTGGTCGAGCACGGTGATGCCGTGCTGAGCCATGGCGTCGGCGACCGCGTTGAACACCGCCGCCGGGGCGCCGATCGCCCCGCCCTCGCCGACCCCCTTGTAGCCGCCGACGGTCGACGCCGGGGACTCGATGTGGAAGGTCTCGATCTCGGGGATCTCGTGGGCCGTCGGGACCAGGTAGTCCATGAACGTCGACGCCAGCGGGTTGCCGTCGGCGTCGTAGACGTTGTGCTCGTACAGCACGCCGCCGATGCCCTGGGCGACACCACCGTGCACCTGGCCCTCGACGATGTTGGGGTTGATCATCCGCCCGCAGTCCTCCGACACCACGTACCGGAGGATCTCGACCTTGCCGGTCGCGGGGTCGACCTCGACCGTGGCGGCGTGGGTCGCGTTCGACCACATGGTCGCGGGCGCCATGGAGCGGTGGACCACGTCGAGCAGCGAGTCGAGCTCGGGGGGCAGCGTCGCCGACTGCTGGTACGCGGTGTTCGCCACCTGCTGCACCGGCACCGACTTCGTGGGCGTGCCCTTGACCGACACGACGCCCTCGGCGACCTCGAGGTCGTCGGGTGACGCTTCGAGCAGGTGCGCGGCGATGGCGACGACCTTCTCCCGCAGCAGGAGCGACGCCTCGGTGACCGCCTGGCCGATCATCGGCCCGCTGCGGCTCCCGCCCGTCCCGGGGCCGAACGGCGTGCTGTCGGTGTCGCCCTGGCGCACGGTGACGTCGTCGAAGTCGATCCCGAGGTTCTCGGCCACGAGCTGCGCGGTCGTCGTCTCGAGGCCCTGCCCGTGCGCGCCGGAGCCGATGAACACGTCGACCCGCCCGTCGGGGTGCATGCGCACGTGGGCGGGCTCGTTCGCGTACGCGGCGACGCCGGGTTGCGGTTCCACGTAGACGGCGAACCCGATCCCCAGGTACCGGCCCTCGGCGGTGGCGCGGGCCTGCTCGGCGCGGAACGTGTCGTAGTCGAGCTCGGCGGCCGCCTGCTCGAGCGTCTCCTCGGGGGTGACGTTCTCGATGACCATGCCGCCCGGCGACGCGTAGGGCAGGTCGGAGCGGTGGAGGATGTTGCGGCGACGGAACTCGAGCGGATCGAGGCCGATCTGGCGCGCCGTGTACTCGAGCATCTGCTCGCGCGCCGTGGTCTCCATCATCCACGGGCCGCGGTACGACGCCGAGCCGCAGGTGTTGGTGTAGATCGCGGTGCTCTCCCACCCGAGGTGCGGCACGCGGTACGCGCCGGTGAACAACATCCCGACGAGCGGGCCCGCCGAGCCGCCGGGCATGGGGTAGGCGCCGGCGTCGTCGAAGTGCTTGACCTCGGCGGCGACGATCACACCGTCGGCGTCGACCGCGAGAGTGGTGTCGCACTTCTCCTGGCGCGCGTGGGCGGACGCGATGAGGTTCTCGCGCCGGTCCTCGCTCCACTTGATCGCCGCACCCAGCTCGTGCGCGGCGATCGTGATCACGATCTCCTCGCGCCCGACGAACGACTTGAGGCCGAACCCGCCGCCGACGTCGCCGATCTGCACCCGGATCTGGTTCTCGGGCACGCCGGTGGCGCGCGAGAACGCCAGGCGGGCCTCGTGCGGGTTCTGGCTCGACATCCAGATGTCGAACCGCTGGTCGAACGGCTCCCAGTGCGCCACGATGCCGCGGCACTCCATCGGGATCATCGAGTAGCGATGCTGCACGAAGCTCTGCGACACGACGTGCGCGGCCGACTCGATCGCGGCGCGACCGTCGTCGGACATCGGCACCGCCATCTGCATCACGACGTTGCCGGGACGGTTCGGGTGGACGTCGTTGCCGTCGCCGGCCAGGGCAGCGTCGTAGTCCATGATCGGGTCGGCGATGTCGTCGTAGTCGATCTCGATCAGCTCCGCCGCGTCCTCGGCGAGATACCGGCTGCGGGCGATGACCAGCGCGATCGGATCACCCACGAAGCGCACGTCGTCGACCGCGAGCGGGTACATCGGCGACATGAACTCCTCGGCGCCGACGAACATCGACGGGTACATCGTGTTCGCGACCTTGTCGTTGAGCTCGGCGGCGGTGAACACCGCGACGACGCCCTCGGCGTCGCGCGCCGCCGACACGTCGACCCGGAACTTCGCCCGGGCGACGTCGCTGCGCACGAAGTGGGCGTGCAGCATGCCGGGAAGGGCGATGTCGTCGTTGTAGCGGCCGCGTCCCGTGAGGAGCCGGGGGTCTTCCTTGCGGAGCACCGCCTGACCGACGTACCGGCCGGCGGACGCGTGTGCGATGGTGTCGCTCATGCGGACGTGAATCCTCCAGTGAGGGTGCGGACCGCGAACCCTAACGGAGGAGGTGCGCATGACGGGAGCCCCCGGACTCGACGTCGTCATCGACGGCCGCGAGCCGGCGGGATCCGACGGTTGGGAGCGCGTCTGGGGCACCGCGTCGGGAGTCGCGTCGCCCGCCGGCGTCGTCGGGCTCGACGCCGACCACCGGTGGCGCTCCGAGTTCGAGGTGATCGGCCCCGCCGACGGCGGCCGCCACGACGCCGTCCTGGTCGACACCGCGAACCGCGGCGGCCGGTCGACCCACGACATGGCCGGCCCCGAGATCGCGGCCGGACGGGTCGGCTACGCGCGGATCCAGTGGCAGGTCGGCCACGCCGAAGGGGTGCCCGGGCACGCGCAGGGCGTCGGCCTGGTGATCCTGCGCGACTTCGGCCGGTGGTTGCGGGACCGGTTCCGGGTGTGCGTGCTCGCGGGTGCGAGCCAGTCGTCATGGTGCGTGAACACGTTCGTGGCCGAGGGGTTCAACGTCGACCCGGAGTCGGGGCGCGGGGTCTTCGACGGTGCGTTCGCCTACCTCTCCGGCGGGAACTGGCTCGCGATCAACCGGTGGGGCGACGACGGCGAGCCGCAGTCGCCCTACGCCCGGCCCTTCGGCGTGCCGGTCCCGGCCGCCGACCTGCTCACGCGGCCGGGCAGCGACCCGTTCCTGGTCGAGATCTCCAGCTACACGGACTACTACCGCCTGCGGGCCAGCCGGTCCGGCGATGCTCCGGTGCCGTCCCGGGCGCGCCACTACGACTTCCCGAGCCCGCACGCGCCCGGGACCCTCGTGCCGCCCGACGCGGTGTTCGGGCTGCTCGGGTGCAACGGCGGGCACGAGGTCCCCATGAACCCCATCGGCGCGGCGCCCGCGATCCGGGCCACGCTCCTCGGGCTGTTCCGCGAGGTCGGCGCGACCACGCTGCCCGACGGCGTGCCCGCACTCCCGCCGTCGGTGTTCTTCGCGCTCGGGCCGGCACCACCCGCGAGCGAGCACTTCAACGCGTTGCCCGGGGTCGGGTTGCGCGTGCCGCTCGTCGACGACGACGCGCAACCCGTCGGCGGGGTGCGGCTGCCCGAGGTCGAGGTGCCGCTCGGGCGCGCCGAACCGGCGGCACTCGCGCCGTGCGGTACCGCGTCGATCGACGACGTCTGCGGCAATTTCGGGGGTTGGCAGCCGTTCCCCGCCGACGAGCTCGTGGCGCGCTACGGCACCGTCGACGACTACCGGAACCGCTACGCGTCGGCGTACGACGCGCTGGTCGACGAGGGCTTCGCGCTGGCGGCGGAACGAGCGGTGGCCGTCGAGCGCGCCGCCGCCGGGTACGAGACGGCGATCAGCTCGCGCTGATCCGGTCGCGCACCCACTGGATGCTGTTGGGCTTCTCCATCTCGCCCTCCCAGCCGGCGAGCAGCTGGTCGACCCGGGCACGGTCGGGGATCACGCCGAGGATGTCGACGGTGACCAGCTCGGTGGGCAGGTCGGGGACGCGGGTGTCGCCGACCGGGTCCATGAACACCGGCTCCGAGGGCTCGGCCATGGCGTAGAGCTCACCGGTGGCGGCCACCCACGACAGCTCGGTGCGGAGGCCATTGGCATCGGACCACTCGCGCCCGAACTCGATCTCCTCCGACTCGCGCCGGCGGGGATCTGCGTCGTAGAACTGTTCGATGTCCATGGTCACCTTCGTGTGAGTCCCACCAGGGCCGGTGCGAGTGCCCGCCATTCTGCCCGGGGGAAGTCGGTGTTCTCGGTTCCGGTGTACGCCTGGACGCACACGTGGTCGGCACCGGCATCGAAATGGGCCTGCACGCGGGCGACGATGGTGGCCTCGTCGCCCCACACCACCACGTGGTCGACGAGGCGGTCGCTGCCGCCGTCGGCGACGTCGTCGTCGGTGAAACCGAGGCGCAGCCAGTTGTTCACGTAGTTCGGGAGCTGCAGGTACACGCTGAGGCCTTCGCGGGCGATGGCACGGGCGCGGTCCGGGTCGGTCTCGAGCACGACGTGCTGCTCGGGCAGGAGCATCGGGCCCTCGCCGAGGGTGTCGCGGGCGGTGTGCGTGTGCTCGGGCGTGACCAGGTACGGGTGGGCGCCGGCGGCGCGGTCGCGTGACAGCTCGAGCATCTTCGGGCCGAGCGCCGCGAGCACCCGCCGGTCGACGGGCACGTTCGGCGGCGCCGCGTCGAGCTCGTCGAGGTAATTGCGGGTGACGCTCAGCGGCTTGGTGTAGGCGCCGGGGTGGGACTGGTCGATGAGGAGCGAGTGGCTCACGCCGATGCCGAGCAGCGTGCGGCCCGGATGGTCGGCCTCGAGCGCGGTGAACCCCTCGCCGACCTCGGCGGCGCCGTGCATCCAGAGGTTCAGGATCCCGGTGGCGGCGACGACGGTGCTGGTGGCGTCGAGGAGGTCGCGGAGCGCGCCGAACACGTCGCCGCCCACGTCGGGGATCCACAACGCGGTGTATCCCAGCGCCTCCAGCTCGGCGGCGGCGTCACGTCGCTCGCCCTCCTCGCCGTACCGCAGCTCACCACTCCAGATGCCGATCCCACCGAGTTCCATGGGTGACATCGTCACCGAGGTGGTGGCCGCGAGGCAACCTGTGCCCGAACCCGGGGCCGGACGGAGCCCGGTAGTGTCCGCGCCGTGACCGACTTCAACGGCAAGACCGCGATCGTCACCGGGGCGGCGTCGGGCATCGGGCGGGCGACGGCCAAGGCGCTCGCCGACGCCGGCGCGGGCGTGACGCTGTGCGACGTGCAGGACGAGCTCGGCGCCCGCGCCGCCGAGGACGCGGGAGGCACCTACGCGCACCTCGACGTCTCCGATCCCGACGCGTGGGCCGAGTTGATCTCCGGTTTCGATGGTCTCGACCTCCTCCACCTGAACGCGGGCATCTACGACACCGCGCTCGAGGACATCACCTCGATCTCGGTCGACCGCTACCGCCAGTACCTCGGGGTCAACGTCGACGGCGTGTTCTTCGGTCTGCAACGTGCGATCCCGCTCCTCGAGCAGGCGAAGGGCGCGGTGGTGGTCACGTCGTCGATGGCGGGCATCGTCCCGCTGCCGGCGAACCCGCTCTACTCGCTCACCAAGTTCTCGCTGATCGGATTGGTGCGGAGCATCCACCGCGAGCTCGACCGGCGCGGCATCCGGATCAACGCACTGTGCCCGGGCGCGGTGGCGACGCCCCTCATGGGTGAGGACCCGCACGCATGGTTCGGCGAACGCGGCATCGTGGCGTTCGAGCCCGAGGTCATGGCGGCGACGGTGGTCTCGCTGATGGACTCCGACCGCAGCGGTGAGGTGGTCCTCCACCGGCCGCCGTCGGATCCCGAGGTGATCGAGCCGTTGCGGCTGCCGGAGTTGCCGAAGGCCTGATCGCCCGTCGCCACGTCGGAGGTCGATCGGGGGAGCGTCGTGACAGAGTCGGCAAGCCCGTTGCTCGAGGTGCACGACCTCGACGTCTGGTACGGACGGGTGCAGGTGCTGTTCGGACTCGAGCTGACGGTCGGCCGGGGCGAAGCGGTCGCGATGCTCGGCACCAACGGCGCCGGCAAGACCACGCTGTTGCGGACCATCAGCGGGTTGCTCGCGCCCGCGCGGCACGATCCGGCTCGAGGGCGACGACCTCGCCGGCGTACGCGCGGAGGACCGGGCGCGGCGGGGGATCGTGCAGGTGCGGGCGGCCGACGTGTTCCCGGGGCTCACCGTCGAGGAGAACCTCCGCGCCGCGCTGGTCGCACACCCGGTGCTCCGGCGCGACGCGGCCGACCGCATCGCCCGGGTCTACGACGTGTTCCCCGCCCTGGCCGCCCGCCGCCGTCAGGACGCGGCGTCGCTCTCGGGCGGTGAGCAGCAGATGGTGGCACTCGGCTGCGCGTTGCTGTTCGAGCCGCGCCTGCTGCTGGTCGACGAGCTGTCGCTGGGGCTGGCGCCCCTCGTGGTGCAGCGGCTGATCGCTCAGCTGCGCGAGCTGCGCGAGGCCGGGCAGGCGATGGTGGTCGTGGACCAGTCGCTCACCGTCGCCGCCATGCTCGCCGAGCGGGTGGTGTTCGTGGAGAAGGGCGCGGTCCGCTTCGACGGCCCGATCGGTGAGCTCACCGCGCGTGACGAGTTCGCGCGCGCGATCTACCTCGGTGGCCAGCCGTGATCACCCTGCACGGCTGGGACATCAGCCAGCAGATGATCCTGAGCGGCATCGTGCAGGGGCTGGCGTACGCCGCGCTCGGCGCCGGCATCGTGCTCGTCTACCGCGCCAGCGGCATCATCAACTTCGCCGTCGCCGCCTTCGGCACCACCGCGGTCGCGTTCATGGCCGTGCTGCTCGGCGGTGGGATCGGCGGCTGGCACGCGCCGTACTGGGTCGCGTTCGTGCTCGCGACCGTCGCCGCGGCGGCGACCGGGGCGCTGGTCGACTGGGCAGTCATCCGCCGATTGGCCGACGCGCCCCGCCTCGTGCTCCTGGTCGCGACGATCGGCATCGCGCAGGTGCTGCTGCTCGTCGCGCTGCTGCTGCCCGACGTCACCGAGGGCGGCTTCTTCGTGCCGTTGATCGACTGGACGTGGACGGTGAGCCCCGACCTGTTGCTCCAGGGCCGCGAGACCAGCGTGCTCATCGTGATCCCGGTGCTGGTGTTGGCGCTGGCGGTGTTCCTCACCCGCACGCGCACCGGGCTGATGGTGCGCGCGGCGGCGGCGAACCCCGACAAGGCGCGCCTGGTCGGGATCCCGGTGTTCCGCACGTCGTCGGTGGTGTGGGCGATCTCGGCCGCGTTCGCCGCCGTCGCCGCGATCGCGTTGGCGCCGGTGCGCGGGGTCAGCATCGCCGGCGCCGCGGCCGCGGGCGGTGCGCTCAGCTACCAGCTGCTCCTGCGCGCGCTCGTGGTCGCGCTCGTCGCCCGGATGCGCAGCCTCCCGGTGACCCTGCTCGCGGGCATCGGCGTCGGCATCGTCGAGGTGATCCTGCAGCAGAACGTCGACCCCGGCGACCTCGGCGTCACCGAGCTGTGGCTGTTCGTGGCCACGTTGGCGATCGTGCTCGTGTTCTCGCGACTGTCGCGTACGACCGACGACGGGGGGTGGAAGGTCGCGACGGTGGCCCCGACCCGGGTGCACGAGGACGGCGCGCGCGCTGGTGGGTGCGGCACCTGGGACGTATCGGCGTGTTCGCCCTGTTCGCGATCCTGGTGCTGGTACCGATCTTCTTCTCGCGCGCGTCGGAGTCGTTCCTCTGGACCCGCGTGCTGGTGTTCGCCATCGCCGGGTGCTCGCTCACCATCCTCACCGGGTGGGCGGGGCAGCTCTCGCTCGGCCAGTTCGGCTTCGCCGCGGTGGGTGGGCTCACCACGGTGAAGCTGGTCGACAGCGTGCCGTGGGGTCTTGCCGTGCTCCTCGGGGTGCTGGTGGGCGCGGCGGTGGCGGTGCTCATCGGCCTGCCCGCGTTGCGCATCCCCGGGCTGTACCTCGCGGTCACCACGCTCGCGTTCGCGGTGTTCGTGTCGGTGTGGTTGGTGGGTCAGGGGGAGTTCGTCGACACCAGCGGGTTGCTGCCGACGCTCGACAAGCCCGACGCGGGGATCGTCGACTTCTCGTCGCGCCGCTCCTACTACTACCTCTGCCTGGCGTTCCTCGTCGTGTGCGTCGCGATCGTCGCCCAGTTGCGGCGCACCGGCATCGCCCGCTCGGTGATCGCGGCGCGTGACAACCCGGCGTCGGCCGCGGCGATGACCGTCTCGACCACGCGCATGAAGCTGCTCGCGTTCGCGGTGTCGGGCGGGATGGCCGCGCTCGCCGGGTGCCTGCTCGTGACGTTGCTGCCCAGCAACACGCCCGGCGTCACGTTCGCGCCGGAGGAGTCGGTGCGGGTGGTGGCGATCGTGGTGATCGGCGGGCTCGGGGCGCTCGTCGGCCCGGTGCTCGGCGCGCTCTGGGTCGTCGGCATCCCCGCGATCTGGCCCAACGAGCCGATCGTGCCCGTGCTCGTGTCCGGCGTCGGCGTCCTCGCGATCCTGCTGTTCGCCCCCGGTGGCTTCGCCGGCCTCCTCCGCACCCTCGAAGACCGGCTGCTACGCCTGGGTGCAGGTCATGTCGATCACCCCACCCCCGAACCGGCGTCGGCAGACGGGGTCATACCCCATGCTGGTGACGCCGGTTCGCCGGTTGCGGGGGACTGGCTGGTCGCGACGGGGATCACGGTGCAGTTCGGGGGGCGGGTCGCGGTTGATCGCGTCGACGTGCGGGTCGGCGCCCACGAGCTGGTCGGGCTCATCGGCACCAACGGGGCGGGCAAGAGCACTCTGATGAACGCGATCGGTGGGTTCGTCCCGTGCGACGGGCGCGTCGAGGTGCTCGGTCGCGACGTCACCCGCCTGCCCGCGTACCGGCGGCACCGCGACGGACTGGGCCGCAGTTTCCAGGCCGCGCGCCTGTACGACGACCTGACCGTGCGCGAGACGGTGATGGTCGCGCTCGAAGGTCGCGCCCGTTCGCGTCTGCTGCCGTCGATGCTGCACCTGCCGCCCTCGCCGCGCGCCGAACGTGTGAAGCGCGCCGAAGCCGACGAGATCCTCGATGGTCTCGGGCTCGACGCCACCGCCGACCAGCCGGTGGCGTCGCTGTCGACCGGCACCCGCCGCATGGTGGAGCTGGCCGGGCAGGTCGCGCTCGGTGCCCGCGTGTTGCTGCTCGACGAGCCGACGGCCGGCCTGTCGCAGCGCGAGACCGAGGCGTTCGCGCCGCGGATCCGGGAGATCCAGCGCGCGCTGGGGGCCGCGGTGCTGCTCATCGAGCACGACATCCCGCTGGTGATGATGGTGAGCGACCGCGTCTACTGCCTCGAGGCGGGCGTCGTGATCGCCGACGGCACGCCGGCCGAGGTGCGCGCCAATCCGCTCGTCATCACCAGCTACCTCGGTGCGGACTACCCGGACCCTGGTGGTACCACCCGGAACGCACCGCGCATGAACGGGTGAACGCGACAGAAGTAGGTGTACGTGCCGGGGTTGAGATCGTTCGGCGTGCTCCAGGTGTCGCGCCCGGCCGTCGGTGCACCGGCGTCGCCGAGCTGTCCGGAATCGAACTGCACGGCCGCGTCGGCGATGGGATACGCGACGCCGGTCGACCGCGTGCACGGCGCCTTGCACGCAGTGATCGAGTGCCACACGCTCTGTTCGGCGGCGTCGAGGTTGTCGAAGGTGATCGACTGCCCGGCGGTCACGGTCGGCACGGTGCCCTTCGCCGTGAGGTCACCGGCGCCGTACTCGAAGCTCCCGATCGGGATGCCCGTGGTCAAGGGTCCAGCCGCCGTCTTCCGGGGATCGGGCAGTGCGGTGGCGGCCCCGCCGTGGTTGTCGTTCTCCGGCAGGTGCCCGTGGGTGAGCACACCCTTCTGGTTGATGGTGCCGCTGAACGGGTCGGTGCCGCCCGGCCCGTCGTACATCCAGACCACCGCGAGGCCCATCGACTCGTACCAGGACGCGCGTGACGTGTCGTAGGTGGTCGAGAGGCTCAGCTCGTCGCCCGCCTTCACCGCCACCTCCCAGTCATCGGGCGTCGCCGTCATCGACACGTCCCACGACACTGCGCCCGCGGGTTCGTAGTACTTCGCCTTCGACGTGAACACGTCCTTCTTCTGCCCGTCACGCGTCACCGAGAACGTGTCGTGGAGTCCGCCGGGATGCAGATGGCCGAACGTCTTCACCAGCACGCCGTCGGTCGGCAGTTTGTAGGTGTTGGTGCGAGGCGCGCTCGGGGTCGTCGTCCGGGTAGGTGAACTTCCCGTCGGTGCCGCTGCCCTTGAGCACGTCGAACACCGGGTACACCTTGCCGTTCTGCACGTCGAGCCAGATCGGGTGCACGTCCTTCATGCCGTCCGCGAGCGGCGACGTCGCCGGTACGAAGTCGACGTCGTAGGTGAGGAACACCTTGAACGGCTTCGGCGTGAGGTCGTGGATCATGTAGTTGAGGTACCAGGCGTCGGTCGGGCGGTACCGGTAGCCGTAGCCGGGCGGCAGCTCGAGCGCGGTCTTCTCCTCGCCGGCGGCGATGAAGCGCTCGGGGAACAGCGGATACGTCGCGTCGCGGGCCAACGCGTTCGCCCACACGCCGTGGTGCAGGTGGATCACGTCGACGGGCGGCACCTTGCCGTTCGGCAACCGGAGGTTGGGCTTGAACCCGACGATCCAACCGTCTTGCTTCGGTTGGGGGATCAGGTACTTGTTGGTGTCGATGACGTTCTGCCCCGGGCGGATCTCGAGGGGTCCGTACTCGAACTTGAGGTGTTGCACCCCCGACTTGTCGGTCGTCGGCTTGGCGGTCGACGGCGGTGCGGTGTCGGAGGTGATGCTCACCTGCGCCCGCGCGCTGCCGCCCGCGGCTGCGACCAGGAGCCCGCCACCCAGCACGGCCGCGACGACGACGGCGATCCGGACACGCCGGACGGCGGGGGAGCGCATCCACACAACGCTAGTAACGACCCCCTGCAGGTCCGGGTTCACCTGCATTCGCTCGCACAATCTGCTCAAATACCGCGTCATGGCCGACGCTGACGACCGCGTGACCCCCGGGGCCGCGCCGCGGCCTGGCGGGCCGAGGAAGCGGAGTGGTCGCGGGCGGCGCACGAGCGATGGGAGCACGACCGCTCGTTCGTCGGCGTGCTGCGCGACTGCATGCACCGGGGCGACACCGTCGCGTGCGATCTCGGATCCGACCGCTGCACCGGCACGGTTGCCTCGGTCGGCGTCGACGTCGTGCGGATCTCGACCACCGGGGGCTCCGTCGACGTACGCATCGAGGCCACTGCACCCGTCGTGGTGCGGGTTGTCGCCTCCGCCCGGCGCGGCGGGCACCGAGGCGACACGACCGTCACCAGTTTCGTGGCGCGACTCCGCCAGCTCGAACACACCCAGGTCCGACTCGGGCTGCACGCGGATCACGAGCCGCTCGAGGGTGAGTTGGTGGTCGGCCTCGACCAGGTGAGTGTGGTCGACGGCGACGGCCGGCGTTCCTACGTGCCGATCGGGTCGGTCTGGTGGGTGCGCCCGGTCGACGCCGACTGATCGTCGCCCGGGAGCGCGGCGAGCCACTCGAGGAGCTCGTCGCGCAGGAAGCGCATCTCGCGCCCACCCGGGAAGCGGTGGCACGGGATCCGGCCTTCCCGCACCATCCGGCGTAGGTACTCGACGTGCACCTGCAGCAGCTCCGCCGCCATCGCGGTGGTGAGCACCGGCGGGAAGCCGTCGGCGTTCGTCGCCTCGTGGATCTCGGGATCCTCCGCCATCGCCGCGGAGCGTAGCCCGATCTGAGTCAGTCACATCCTGTTCTTCGCACCTTGTCGTGGCCGCCCCGTACGGCCTGTCGCCGAAGCCCTGTGTCCGGGTTGACCGATGTGTCCGGAACGTGCATACTGCACAGAGTCGTCCGAATCTGGACACAACGGACACAGTCACGTCGGAGAGTGCACATGGTCACCGCGGTCAGCGCCGACGATCACCGCAGCGCAACGGCCTCGATCCGGGTTCCGTCTCCACGCCCCCGGATCCTCGGACGCTGGTCGCGCGGGCACGTGGTGATGGTGGTCGCCGGCGTGGTCGGCCTCGTGCTGGCGTTCGCCGCGCTACGCCAACCCGAAGGCGAGGCGCGGCTCCTGGTCGTGGACCGTGAGATCCGGGCCGGCGAAGTCGTCCGTCCCAGCGACTTCCGGACCGAGCCGGTGACGATGCGCACCGACCTCCTCGCCATGTTCGTGCCGCGGGGGACGTGGCGGAGATCGACGGGCGCGTCGCCGCGGCCACGTTCGAGCCCGGCGAGCTCCTCACCCGCCGGAGCCTGCGCCCCCGTGCCGCCCGTCACGGGCTGCGGGCCATGAGCATTCCCCTCGACCCGGCGCGCGCGGTCGGCGGGCACCTCGCCCCCGGCGATCGTGTCGACGTGTTGTTCGCCGGCGAGCGCGCGGTCTCGATCGTGGTCGCCGACGCCGAGGTGGTCGCCGTCGACGCGCGGGGTCGCGGTGGCATCGGTGAGAGCGTGAATCCGTTCACGGTGACGATCGCCGTGTCGGCGCGGCAGTCGCAGTTGGTCGCGGCTGCCATCGCCGACGGTGAGGTGTCGCTTGCCCTCACGACCGGCGCCCGGTCGAGTGCGGGAACGGCTCCGCAGGCACTCGACCGGGTCGACGTCGGGGCCACCGCCGATCCGACGGCTCGATGACGGCCATGGAACCGACGGTCGCGCTGGTGTTCTCACCCGAGCAGTGGGTCGAGGAGCTGCATCGACACCTCGCTCACCACGGTGGCGCACGGGTCCGCCAGATCGTCGTCGATCCCGCGGTCGCACTCGACGAGGAGTTCGACATCCTGGTGGTGAGCGATCGCTGGCCCGCTCTCACCCTGGGATTCGTCCGTTCCGTGCACGAGTGCGGTCGGCAGGTCCTCGGGGTGTTCGACCCCGACGAGCCGGCGGGCAAGGATCACCTGGTCACGCTCGGCGTCGACGCGACGATCGCCTCCGACGCGTCGATGGGCGAGTTCGTCGTCGCGCTCCGCACCGTCGACGATCGGGCGCGGTCCGCGGTCGACGACGCTCCCACTGGGACGCACCCCGAGGATCCTGCCAATCGGCTCGGCGCGCTCGTCGGGGTCACGGGGCCCCGCGGCGGGGGGATCACGGAGATCGCGGTCGGCATCGCGGCCGCGCTCGGGCATCGGCGTGCCCAGGTCGTGCTGGTCGACGCGCACGAATCGGCGCCGGCGCTCGCGGGCAGGCTCGGTCTGGGGCTCGAGCCCAACCTGCGGAGCGCGGTCGAGGCGTGTGCCCATGGCCTGGGCGCGCTCGATGACTCGGTGGTCGCGGCCTTGCCGGCGCGGTCTGCCGGCGTGGTCGCCGGGTTCCCGAGCCCGGTGGCCGCGGCGCAGGTCACCCCGCACGAGGTGCTCGACGTGGTGGGCCGACTGCGCGCCGGCCGCGAGTACGTGGTGGTCGACGCCGACTGGGACTCGAAGGTGGGCACCGCGGTGCTCGCCGACTGCACCGCGTTGGTGGCGGTGATGGCGGCCCATCCCGTCGGTGTGGTGCGGGCGCTCGACTGCCTCGCGACCGTGAACCGGCGGCTCGCGGCGACGCCGCTGCACCTGGCGGTGAACCGCGCGCCGGCGGCCCGCTACCGACGCGCCGAGATCCAGGCCGAGATCGCCCGGACCATCGTGCCCACATCGATCACCTGGCTCCCCGTCGACCGGAATCTCGAGACCGCAGCGTGGGACGGCGAGGTCGCCGTACGGGGTCCGTTCCACCGTGCTGTCGAGCAGCTGTGCGATGCGCTTGCGCCGGAGTCAACGCGCGCTCGGCGCCGGAGGTCGCAATGATCACCGACGCGTACGACGTGATCCGGCGGGACGTCCACGCGCGCATCGAACGACGCCGGCTCCGCACCGAGGCTGACCTGGACGAGATCCGGGTCGAGGTCGACCGCGCGGTCGAGGGCTACCAACGGATCGCACGGCTCGGCGAGGAGATCCCGCTCGTCGACCCCGGTGAGATGTCCGACCGCGTGTTGCGCTCGATCACCGACCTCGGCGCGCTGACCGAGCTGCTGGCCCGTCGCGACGTCGAGGAGATCTTCATCGAGGGTGCGCGGGTGTCGTACCTCGACGGCTCCGGGAGGTTGCGCGGGCTCGCGGTTCCGACGAGCGAAGAGGAGAACCGGCAGATCGTCGAACGCCTGCTGGCGGTGACCGAACGACAGCTCAACACGAAGCATCCGATGGTGCAGGCCCGCGTGCTCGGTGGGACGGCGCGGCTGACGGCCGCCATCCCGCCGGTGGGCGACCAGCTGTCGGCAACGTTGCGGCGCTACGTCGTGCGCAACGTGACCCTCGACGACCTGGTCGATCGCGACTCGCTGACGCCGGAGGCGGCGGCGTTCCTCCGGCTGCTCATGCAGCTCCGCAGCCGGGTGGCGGTGTCGGGCGAGCCCGGCGCGGGGAAGACGACCCTGGTCGCCGCCCTGCTCGCCGCCGCGCCTCCGGGACACTGCGTGCGCGCGTGTGAGGAGATCCGGGAGCTGGCGGTGCCGATCACCCACGGGTCCTATTACGAGGTGCGGCCGCCGGCCCTCGACGGCACTGGAGAGATCAGTCTGCGCGACCTGGTGAAGTTCGTCCTGGCGATGCGGCCGGACCGGATCGTCGTCGGTGAGGTGCGCGGCGCTGAGGCGTTCGAGCTCAGCCGGGCGGTCAACGCGGGCTGCGGGTTCCTGTGCACCGTCCACGCCAACAGCGCCGCCGAGGGGTTGGACGCGCTGGTGAACGCCGCGTTGATGGCGGGCGAGAACGTGACCGAGCGGATCGTCCGCAAGGTCTTCTCGGAATCGCTCGACGTCGTGATCCATCTCGATCGCGACGATGCGGTGAGCAGCGAGAGCGACGCGATCCGTCGTCGGGTGATGGAGATCGCCGCCGTCGTCCCCGCGCTGCGCGACGACTTCACCGTCGAGCCGCTCTTCGTGCGGACGTCGATCGGCGGGCCGTTGCGCTGGACAGGCGCCCTGCCGGTGTCGCTCGCGACGCGGCTCGACCGCGTGCCGGGTGACGGATCGCTCCACGACGTGCTGGTCGGTGCGGAGGTGGTTGCGTGACGATCGCCGCATCCCTCGTGATCGGCGCGTTCTGTGCGCTCGTCGCCGGCTTCGTCGTCGGACAGCCGTTGACCTTCCGCAGCTGGCGCGTCCCGCGGCGACGGGGCGGATCGGCACAGCTCTGGCTCGTTCAGTCCGGGGCCCGGCTGACACCGCGGCAGTTCGTCGGTGGTTCGCTGACGGTCGGGGCGGCGGTGTTCGTCGCCACCTACGCCCTCACCGGGACCGCGTTGGTCGCAATCGTCCCCGCGGCGGCAGCCGCCACGATCCCGCGGGCCTACTTCGGACGCCGGCGGGTCGAGCGTCTGCGTCGGCTCCAGGCTGCGTGGCCGGACGGATTGCGCGACCTCGCGGCGTCGATCGCGGCTGGTCGTTCGCTCACGCACGCGCTCATGGCGCTGGCCGAGACCGGGCCCGAAGCCCTCCGCGAGGCGTTCGCCCGGTTCCCGCTGCAGGCCCGGATGCTCGGGACGGTTCCCGCGCTCGAAGTCGTGAAGAGCGAGCTGGCCGATCCCACCAGCGACCGCGTGATCGAGGTGCTCGTCCTCGCGCAGGAACGAGGCGGGCCGATCGTCCGCCAGATCCTCGACGACCTCGTCGTCGCCACGACGAAGGACGTGAAGGTGCTCGACGAGATCGACTCGGAAGGTCTCGAGATGCGGATCAACGCCCGCGCGGTGATGGTGATGCCGTGGCTGGTGCTGGTCGCGCTGACGATCCGCCCGGGTGCCTTCCGCGCGTTCTACCAGACGACGGCGGGACTGATGGTCGTGGTGGTCGGCGCGGCGTTGAGCGCGGTCGGGTCATGGTGGATCAGTCGCCTCGGGCGCGCGCTCGACGAACAGCGCGTGTTCGGGGTCGCCCGACCCGCCGGTGGTGCGGCATGACCGATCCCGCACTGGCGGTGGGATGCCTCGCGGCCGGGGTCGCCGCCGCGGGCGCGGCCGGGATCGTCGTCCCTCCGACCCGACCGTTGGGTCCGCGGGTCCGCCCCTACACGGTCACGGCCCGCGCGCGACTCGGGCGTGGGATCGACCTCACGGCGCCGGAGCCCGACGGGGACCCGGCGTCGATCGTGGCGCACCTCTTCGGCCCACCGGGTCGGGCGGTGGTGGCTCGCCTCGGTCGGATGCTCGAACGACGCGACGACGACACGCTCTCCCTCCACCTCCGGCAGGCCGGGTATGCCGGCGTCACGCCGGAGGAGTACCGCACCCGCGTCGCGCTGCGGGTCCTCGGATTCGCGGCGGTCGGCGCCGTGCTCGGATCGTTGGTCGTGGGCTCGGCGCTCGCAGCGGTCGGGCTCACCGTGTGTGGCGCGGTGTTCGGCGCTTCGCGCCTCCGCGGTCGCTTGGAACGCAGCGTCGACCGTCGGCGCGAGCAGATCCGGCTCGAGCTGTACACCGTGAACCAGATGCTCGCGATGCACGTGCGCACGGGAGCCGGACCGGTCCAGGCCACGCAGCGAGTCGTCGACCGTGGCGTGGGTGCAGTCGTCGAGGAGCTGGCGAGCGTGCTCGACGCGATGCGCAGTGGTGTGTCCGAACCTGAAGCCTTCCGTCGCGCCGCCGAGCTCACGCCCGAACCCGCCGCTGCCCGCACCTACAAGTTGTTCGCCGCCGGCGCGGAACGGGGCGTCGACCTCGCCGACGGCTTGCGTGCGCTGAGCGAAGACCTTCGCGACGCGCGCCGCGAAGAGATCCGCAAGACCGCGACGAAGCGTCGTGCCGCCATGCTCGTGCCCACCATCGCGGTGCTCGCGCCGGTGATGCTGCTGTTCATCGCCGCGCCCCTGCCGTCGATCGTGTTCGGGAGCAGGTGAGGCGGGTGGACGACGCGGTCCGAGAACGCGGTCCGGGCACCGGCCCGACCATGATGGCGAGGAGCCCGCATGTACCTGATCGTGATCCGTTGGCAGCAGGTCGTCCGTTGGTGCCGGGAGCGCTCCTCCCGGGAGTCGGGGATGACCACGGCCGAGCTGCTCGGCAACGCCGCACTCGGGATCGCGGCCCTCGTCGCGATCTGGGCGGTCATGCAGACGCTGGGCCTCGACGTCGTGAACTGGATCCGCGGCCAGCTCCGGGTCTGAACGAGCGGGTCGGCGAGGTCGGCATCACGACCATCCAGTACGTGGTGGCGACGGCGCTGTCGTTGTTCGTGTTCGTCGCCATGGCCAACTTCATCGTCGACCTCTACGCGCGCGGCGTCGTACGCGCCGCGGTCGACGAAGGCGCGCGTGCCGGCGCCGCGCTCGACACGTCGCCGGAAGACTGCGAACGCCGCGCCCAAGGTGTGCTCGCCAACCTGCTGTCCGGCTCCGCGGGTCGCTCGGTGCACGTCACGTGTCGCGAGGTCGGCGGGTCGATGCGCGCGGAGGCGCAGGTCGCGCTGCCGAGCTGGATCCCCGGGGTGCCGTCCTGGTCGTTCTCCGTGTCCGGGTCGGTCGTGGAGGAACGGTCGTCGTGACGCGCCGTTCGGAGTCGGGGTTCGTGGCGACGGAGCTCGTGGTCGGGCTCGGCCTGCTGGTCCTCCCGGTGGCGCTGCTCGTGCTGACCCTGCCCGGTTGGTCGGAGCGCCAGGTGACCGCTCGGGTCATCAGCCGCGAGGTCGCCCGCCGGGCTGCGCGCGACGGCGTGTGCGACCTCGCTGCGGCGCGGACGATCACGGCATCGATGGCCGGCAACCTCGGCGTGCCGCCCGCCGACCTCTCGGTGACGCTCTCGTGCACGTCGGGACGCGAGCTGACGCCGGGTGCCGACGTCGAGGCGCGCGTCACCGTGCGCATGCCCGCGGTGCACCTGCCCGGGCTCGGCGCGGTCGACGCATGGTCGTGGACCGCTCGCCACCGCGAGCCGGTCGATCGCTACGCGTCGCCGTCATGAGACACCGCGGTGCCTCCGGCACGACCACGCTCTGGTTGCTCGGCATCTGTCTCGTGCTGTTCGCGCTCGGCGGGATCAGCCTCGACCTCTGGCGCGCGTTCTCGGAGCGAAGGGCGCTCGCCGCGACGGCCGACGCGGCCGCTTTGGCCGGCGCCTCCGCCATCGACGAGGCCCACTACCGCTCGTCCGGTGCGATCCTCCTCGATCCCGTGGTGGCCGAATCTCGCGCCCGCGATCACATCGCTCAACAGCTCGACCGCGCAGCCCTTCGCTCGGTCAGCGTCCGCGCCGACACCGAGGCCGTGACCGTCGTGGTCCACGGCCGCGTCGGATACACGCTGCTCGGTGTCCTCGCGCCGCACGACGAGTTCGACGTCGAGGTCACGGCGACGGCGACTCCGAGGCGATCCGGATGAGGTGGCGGACCCGTGCGCTCGCCTGCTCGGTGGGCCTGGCGCTCACGATGGCGACCGGGACCGGCGCGGTCGCGCAGACGAGTCTCGACGGTGCACTCGGCCCCGACCACGTCCGCGCGACCGCGCAAGATCTGGGAGCCGGCACATTTCCCGGCGGAGGTCTGCCGAGTGCTCAGCCGGCGTCCGTGTCCACCTACAAGTGGGAGCGCACCGCAACCGGTGGCCGATGTGTGGTGTTCGGCGGCCCGATACCTCCGGCCCTCGTGCCGACCGTGACGCCGCTCCCGGGCATCGCCATCTTCCCGTTCGCGCCACTCCAGGTCGGTGCGCTGCAGGGCGCACCGCCCGGCGCGTTCCGGCTCGACGGTCCGGCGCCGTTGCCGGCGGGAGCGACGGATGCGGGCGTCTTCGTCGTGGACACCGCGACCCCGCGCGACGGTGGACCGGGCGTGCTGCTGGTGCCCCGCTGCGCTCTCCCCGGTACACCGCTCCCGTCCGAGCCGCCGACCGCGGCCGAGATCTGGGAGCAGACGCCGTTGCCACGCGCCACCGTGCACGCGTCACCCCCGGGGACTCGCGAGTGGCCGGGCATCGTGAACCTCGAGAGCCGGTTCTGGTCGGCGCCGCTCGCTGACGCCCGCGCCGGCGTCGAGCTCGACGGGTACCTGGTCGACGTCACGGCCCACCCGGTCGCGTACGCCTGGGCGTTCGGTGACGGCACCACCGCGGTGTCGGCCGGGCCGGGCGGCGCGGACGCTCCGACCCGCGCCACCTTCCGTCGACGGGGCGATCGCTCCGTCGTGCTCTACGTGACGTGGTCGGGGCTCGCGCACGTCATTGCGCCGGCTCTCGGGCTCGACTTCGGTCTCCAGGACCTCGGCACCGTCACCCTGCCCGAGGCCGTCGTGTACCACGAGGCGGAGATCCGGGCGCTCCTCCGGTCGCGTACCGCGCGGGGGTAGCTTCTCCGAGACGGATCCCCGGTCTGGCGGAGGCGGCGAATGTTCAGGGCGATCGTGGTCGGCACCGACGGGTCGGTCGGCGCGTCCAAGGCGGTGCTCGCCGCCGCCGAGCTCGCGGCGACCCAGCCCGAGGCGGTCCTCCACATCGTGACCGTCCAGAAGCCGCTCTCGCCCACGGCCCTGGCGGCAGGGGAGATGGCGGCCGCGGCACCGGTCGCGGCGGAGCTCAACTGGGAGGACGAGATCAGGCAGGAGCTGGAGCAGACGCTCGGACGCGCCGCCGAGACCGCCGGTCGGGCCGGCGACACCCGGATCGAGACCCACGCCCGCTTCGGCAGCCCGGCCGAGGTCCTCTGTGACATGGCGTCGCAGCTGGAGGCCGACCTCATCGTCGTCGGCAACCGCGGCATGCAGGGCGGCCGACGCTTCCTCGGCAGCGTTCCCAACACGGTGTCGCACCACGCGCCGTGCAGCGTGCTCATCGTCGACACCATCGAGTAGTCGAAGCTCGATGACGGTTGCCGAAGACGCGGCGGCGCCGGAGTCCCGCGCCGAGCGGCGGCGGAGCGGCGGGGGAGCGCTCGGCGTGTTCCGCGATCCCGCGCGCACCTTCCTCGTGCTCGCCATCGCGGCCGGCGTGTACCTCGCCTGCGTGGTCCCGCACTTCGGCGGCATCGACGAGACCGCCCACTTCTCGCGCGCGTACCAGATCTCCACCGGTCAGTTCGTGCCCGAGAAGAAGCCGGGCACCGACTTCAGCGGCGCGTGCCTCCCCCTCGACGTGATCCTGCAGATGCGCCGAGCCAGTGCCGAGTACTTCCTGCACACGCTCAGCCTCCAGGGCGTCCGGCCCGACCGCAGCATCGAGGTGACCGCGGCGACGATTCCGCGCTGTCCCGGCGATGCCTCGGAGGGGTTCGTCACCTTCTCGACCTTCGGGTCGCCGGTGCCCTACGCGCCGCAGGCCGCGGCCGCGTTCGTGACCCGCCAGCTCGGCATGGACGCCGAGGGCATGCTGGTGGTCGAGCGCTTCGCGGTGCTCATCGCCTACATCGCCCTCGTGTGGGCGGCGATCAAGCGGGCGCCCCGCTCCAAGTGGGCGCTGTGCGCGATCGGCCTGGTACCGGTGGCGGTGTTCCAGTCGGCGTCGTCGGTGTCGCACGACGCGTTCACCACCGCCGTGTCCTTGCTCGTGCTCTCCTCGGCGCTGCGCGCCCTCGACCCACCCGAAGGCACCACTGCGCGCTCGCTGATCATCGAGGCGTTCGTGCTCAGCGCCGTGCTCGGGCTCTGCAAGCCGGTGTACGTGGTGATCGCGTTCTGTTACCTGCTGCCGCTCCTCGGCCTGCGTCGTCGCTACGAGCGGCGCGAGCTGTGGCCGATCGCGTTGGCGCCGGTGTTCGGCGTGATCGTGTCGGTGGCGTGGAACCAGGCCGTCGGCAACCTCTGGAAGACCGACGCCGGGTACTTCGGCATCAAGGTCGACGACCACTACCAGAAGGACCGGCTGCTCCACGCGCCTTGGGACTTCGCCGCCGACACCGTGCGCACGTTGGTGAACCAGACGCCCGACTGGCTGAAGACCCTCGTCGACGTCGGGCCCAGTGCGACGCACTGGCCGTGGGCGCTGGCCATGGCGATCGTGGCGATCTACGCCGTCGTCTCCATCCAGCGCGACCGGCGCGAGCCCGAGGCCAACCTGCACTGGCTGCAGCGCGTGCTGGTGGTACTGGTGCTGCTCGTCGGGCTCGTCGGGGTGATCGCGGCGAACTACATCTACTGGACCGCGCCCGGGCTCGACGAGGTGGGCGGCGTGCAACCGCGGTACCTGGTGCCGCTCTCGGCGCTCATCCCGGTGGCGATCGGCGCGCCCCGCTGGGGCTGGACCCGCGCCGCGACCGCCCGGTTCCCCCTGGCCGTGCTGCTGGTGCCGGTGCTCCTCGTGTTCCTGGTGTCGGTCACGTTCCGGATGTACTGAGCCGCCCGTGGCTACCATCGGGCGGTTCCCGAGACCAGGCGCGTGAACCGGTGATGCAGTCGTACGACGTCACGATCGTGGGCGGATGTGGCCGCGTCGGCCTGCCGCTCGGGCTCGCGTTCGCCACCCGCGGCCTTCAGGTCGCGCTCTACGACGTGCGGCCTGACGCCGTTGACGCGGTGAACGCGGGCGAGATGCCGTTCGTCGAGCCCGGCACCCCCGAGGCGTTGCGCGCCGCGCTCGCCGCCGGCCGGCTGGAGGCCACGCTCGACCGGGAGGCGGTCCGGCGCGCCGAGAACGTCGTGGTGGTGATCGGCACCCCGATCGACGAGCACCTCAACCCGGACCTCGGAGCGGTGCACACCGCGATCGAGGAGATCGCCGATTCCCTGTCCGACGGGCAGCTGCTCGTGCTGCGCAGCACGGTGTACCCGGGCGTGACCGCCGTCGTCGAGCGACTGGTCGCGCGGCTCGGCCTCGACGTCGACGTGGCCTTCTGCCCCGAGCGCATCGCCGAGGGGAAGGCGCTCCAGGAGCTGGCCGAGCTGCCCCAGATCGTGGCCGGGCGCACCGATCGCTCCCAGGAGCGCGCCACCAAGCTCTTCCGCAACCTCACCGAAGAGGTGGTGTACCTCTCGCCCGAGGAAGCGGAGCTGGCCAAGCTGTTCACCAACGCGTGGCGCTACATCAAGTTCGCCGCGGCCAATCAGCTGTTCATGATGGCGAACGACTTCGGCATCGACTACGAGCGCGTGCGCCAGGCGGTGCGCCACAACTACCCGCGTGCCGCCGACCTCCCCGGGGCCGGATTCGCCGCCGGTCCGTGCCTCTTCAAGGACACGATGCAGCTCGCCGCGTTCAACAACAACAACTTCAACCTGGGCCAGGCGAGCGTCACCATCAACGAGGGCTTGCCGCTCTATGTCGTCGCCAGCATGGAGCGCCGCTTCGACCTCCCCGCGTCGACGGTGGGCATCCTCGGGATGTCGTTCAAGGGCGAATCCGACGACATCCGCTCCAGCCTGAGCTACAAGCTCAAGCGCATCCTCAAGTTCAAGGGGAGCGAGGTGCTCTGCACCGACCCTTACGTCACCGTCGACCCCGACCTCACGCCGCTCGACGAGGTCGTGGCCCGGGCCGATCTGGTGGTGATCGGCGCGCCGCACCGGGTGTACGCCGACCTCGCGCTCGACGTGCCGGTCGTCGACATCTGGAACCTGCGCGACGACGGGGTGCGCGTGTGACCGCGCCCGCGCTCTCGATCGTGATCCCGGTGTACGAGGAGGGCGGAGAGATCGTGCCCTGCCTCGACCGCATCCTCGCCGGCGTCGAGCAACCGTGTGAGCTGCTCGCGGTCTACGACGATCCCGGCGACTCGACCCTGCCCTTCCTCGAGCAGTACGCGGAGAAGGACCCTCGGGTGCTGCCGGTGCTCAACGGCCACGGGAAGGGGCCGGCCCGCGCCATCCGGTGGGGGATCGAGCAGTCGCGCGCCCCGGTGGCCGTCGTCACCATGGCCGACGGCAGCGACGACCCCGAGCAGATCGACCAGCTGTGCAAGCTCGTCGACCGCGGCGTCGTGATCGCGGCCGCGTCGCGCTACATGAGCGGTGGCCAGCAGATCGGCGGCCCGGCGCTGAAGAGCGCGCTGTCGCGTCTGGCGGGGCTGTCGCTCTACTGGCTCGCGCCGCGTCGGCACCCGCGACGCGACCAACTCGTTCAAGGCCTACTCCACCGACTTCGTCCGCGACGTCGGCATCGACTCCGACACCGGCTTCGAGATCGGCATCGAGCTCGTGGCCAAGGCCCGTCGACTGCGGCTGCGCACCGCCGAGATCCCGACCATCTGGCTCGAGCGCGCGCAGGGCACGTCGAATTTCAAGGTCGTGTCGTGGCTGCCGCGCTACCTCGGCTGGTACCGCTTCGCCTTCGGGCCCAAGCTCACGCTCGACCAGCTCCGGGCCCGCGTCGAGAGCGGGAAGGCGTGAGCACGGGCCGGGTGCTCGTCACCGGATCGGCCGGGTTCATCGGCGGCTACGTCGTGGAGGAGCTGCTGCGGCGCGACTACGAGGTGGTCGGCGTCGACAACCACTCGAAGTACGGCCCGGTGCGCAAGTCGTACGACGACGACCCGGGCTACACGTTGATGGAGGGCGACGCGCGCGACGCGGCGTTGCTCGGCGAGCTCCTCGGCGACTGCGACCACATGATCGCGGGCGCGGCGATGATCGGTGGGATCTCCTACTTCCACACCTTCGCCTACGACCTGCTGGCGACCAACGAACGGATCATGGCCGCGTCCTGTGACGCCGCCATCGCCGCGCACTCGGAAGCGACGCTCCAGAAGGTCACGTACCTCAGCTCGTCGATGGTCTACGAGAGCACGCCGTCGTGGCCGTCGTACGAGGGCCAGGAGCTCGAGATCCCGCCGCCGCTCTCCTCGTACGGGTTCCAGAAGCTCGCGGTCGAGTACTACGCGCGCGCTGCGTTGCAGCAACACGGTCTGCCCTACACGATCGTGCGGCCGTTCAACTGCGTGGGCACCGGTGAGATGCGCGCCCTCAGCGACGTCGAGGTCGCCAGCGGGAACGTCAAGCTCGCGATGAGCCACGTGGTCCCCGACCTGGTGCAGAAGATCGTGAAGGGCCAGGACCCGCTCCACATCCTCGGCGACGGCGGCCAGGTGCGGCACTACACCTACGCCGGCGACCTCGCCCGGGGCATCGTGACCGCGATGGAGCATCCGGCCGCGTTGAACGACGACTTCAACCTCTCCACCGCGGAGTCGACGACGGTGCTGGAGCTGGCCGAGAACCTCTGGCGGCGCCTCCGCGGCGATGTGCCCTTCCGCACCGTCTCGGACGACCCGTTCGAGCACGACGTGCAGAAGCGCGTGCCCGCCACCGAGAAGGCGCGGACGGTGCTCGGCTTCGAGGCCACCACCAGCCTCGACGAGATGCTCGACGAGGTCGTGCCCTGGGTCGTCGACGCAGTTGGACGCGGACTGATCTAGCGGATGACCGACAACCGCACGTTCTGGCGCGTGCTCCTCGTCATCGTCCTGGGCGCGTTGGCCTTGCGCGTCGGCTACGTGATGGTGGCCAAGCGCACCGAACCGGTGCTCGGTGACCAGATCTACTACAACGCGCAGGCCAACACGATCGCCCGCGGCCACGGCTTCACCGACTTCCGTGACGGCTCGCAGCAGGCCGAGCATCCGCCGCTCACCGCGCTCGGTGCTCACCCCGACGTCGTGGGTCATGGAGCGGTTCGACGAGGGCGGCAGCCACCTCCTCGCGCAACGCCTCACCATGACCGTGTTCGGCGCCGGCGTGGTGCTGCTGATCGGGTTGATCGGGCGCGCGGTGGCCGGGAACCGGGCCGGTCTCATCGCTGCGGGGATTGCCGCGCTGTACCCGAACCTCTGGATCAACGACGGGCTGGTGATGTCGGAGACGCTGGCCACGCTCGCGGTGGCGCTCGCGATCCTGCTCGCGTACCGGTTCATCCGCGCCCGCGCTGGAGCACGGCCGTGTGGGTCGGCGCCGCGTGCGGGCTCGCCATGCTCGCCCGGGCGGAGCTCGGCCTGCTCCTCCCGCTGATGGTGTTGCCGGTCACGCTGTTCCTGAAGCAGTTCCCGTTCAAGCGTCAGGTCGGCCTCTTCCTGTTGGCGTGCGTGGCCGCGTTCGCGGTCGTGAGTCCGTGGCTGGTCGCGAACCTCACGCGGTTCGACGAGCCGGTCCTGTTCTCCACCAACGACGGCCTCACCATCTGCGGCGCCAACCTCCACCGCACCTACTACGGCGAGGGCACCGGGCTCTGGGCGCTCGACTGCGCGGGCTTCCCGGTACCGAAGGGCGATCGGTCGGTGGTGTCGAACGCACTGCGGGAGGACGGACTGCGTTTCATCCGCGACCACCTCGGCCGTCTCCCGGTGGTCGTCGGCGTGCGGGTGGCGCGCGTGTGGAGCCTGTACGCACCGGGGTTGATGGCCAACTACAACGTGAACGAGGGCCGCGACGTCGAGGTGTCGTGGGCGGGGTTCTTCGCGTTCTGGATCCTGGTGCCGTGCGCGGTCGTCGGTGGCGTGCAGCTGCGGCGCCGTCGCGTGGAGATCACGCCGTTGGTGGCGCAGTTCGTGATCGTGACCGTCACCGCGGCCGCGATCTACGGGATCACGCGCTTCCGCACGCCGGCCGAGGTGAGCCTGGTCGTGCTCGCAGCGGTCGCGGTCGACCACTGGTTCCGTCGACCGGCCGAACCCGACACGCGCCCGGTCGCGGTCGAGGCCTCGGCCTAGCATCGCCGGATCATGACGACGACCGAACCGGTCGCCACCCACGTGCGCGAGCGCCGGTTGCGGATCCTCGGCTACGGGGTGCTGGCGCTCCTGGCCTACGTGCCGGTGCTGCTCACGAAGCCGGGGCGGGTCGTCGCCGACACCAAGAGCTACCTCTACCTCGACCCGGGTCGCCTGCTCGAGCGCGCGGTGTCGATGTGGGACCCGAACATCGGGATGGGCACGGTCACCCACCAGAACATCGGGTACCTCTTCCCCATGGGGCCGTACTACTGGGCCCTGCACCTGCTCGGCCTACCCGCGTGGGTGTCGCAGCGGCTCTGGCTCGGCTCGATCCTGTTCGGGGCCGCGCTCGGAGTGCTGTTCCTGTTACGCACGCTGCACGTGCGCGGTCCCGGTATCGCGGTGGCGACGGTCGTGTTCATGCTCACGCCGTACACACTCGACTTCTCGTCGCGCATCTCCGTCATCCTGCTGCCGTGGGCCGGCCTGCCGTGGATGTTGGCACTCACGATCCGGGCGTTACGGGCGGGCGACAAGCGCGGCACGTGGAAGTACGCGGCGATCTTCGCCATCGTCGTGCAGATCGTCGGGGGTGTGAACGCGACCGCGCTCGTGTTCGCGGGCATCGCGCCGGTGCTGTGGATCGTCTACGCGGTGCTGGCCGGCGAGGTGAGCTGGCGACGCGCGCTCGGCGTGACCGCGCGGATCGGACTGCTCACGGTGGTCACGTCGTTGTGGTGGATCGCGGGCCTGTGGGCGCAGGGCGGCTACGGGCTCAACATCCTGAAGTTCACCGAGACGCTGCAAGTCGTGTCGATCTCGTCGATGCCGAGCGAGGTGCTGCGCGGGCTCGGGTACTGGTTCTTCTACGGCATCGACCGCGTCGGCCACTGGACCGAGGGCAGCGTGCCCTACACGCAGAACCTCGGGTTGCTGGTGGTCAGCTTCGCCATCCCGGTGCTGGCGCTGCTCGCGGCGATGTGCGTGAAGTGGCGTCACCGCGCGGTACTTCGTGGTGCTGACGGTGGTCGGGGTCGTCGTCGCGGTCGGCGCCAACCCGTACGACGATCCGTCGCTCCTGGGGGGCCTGTTCAAGTCGTTCGCGGAGTCGTCGAGCTTCGGACTCGCGTTGCGCAGCACGAGCCGGGCGGTGCCGCTGGTGGCGCTGGGCCTGGCGGTGCTGCTCGGGGTCGGGGTGAACGCGCTGGGGGTCGCCTGGGCGGGGAGGGGGCGCCAGGTGCGCGGCGTGTCGCTGCGGACGCTCGTGCTCGCCGGCCTGCTGATCGTGCTGGCGGTGGTGAACCTGCCCGCGCTCTGGACCGGCAATTTCTACACCGACGACCTCACCCGCGACGAGACGATCCCGCAGTACTGGACCGACGCCATCGCCGCGCTCGATGCCGGTTCGCACGACACGCGGGTGCTCGAGATCCCCGGCTCCGACTTCGCCGCGTACCGGTGGGGTCAGACCGTGGACCCGATCACGCCCGGTCTCACCGACCGGCCCTACGTGGCCCGGGAGCTGGTGCCGTGGGGCTCGGCGGCGTCGGCCGACCTGCTCAACGCGCTCGACCACCGCATGCAGGAGGGAACGCTCGACGCCGCCGCGCTGGCACCGCTCGCCCGGCTGATCAGTGCGGGTGCGATCCTGTACCGCGCCGACCTGCAGACCGACCGCTACGACCTGGCGCGGGCGGCGCCCCTGTGGCGGCTGCTGACCGATCCGGTCCCGTCCGGTCTCACCGGACCCGAGAAGTTCGGCGACCACCAGGTGGAGCCGCTGCGCGTCGCGCAGGACGACGAGCTCGAACTCGGTCTGCCCGCCGACGCCGCCGAGCCACCGCCGGTCAGCATCTTCACGGTCGACAATGCGCCGCCGATCGTGCGCAGCGCCGACGCGTCGGCGCCCCTGGTCGTGTCGGGCGACGGTGAAGGTCTGGTCGACCTCGCGACCATCGGCGCACTCGATGGCAGCGGGGTGGTGCTCTACGCGGCGACGTTCGCCGACGACCCGGCGAAGCTGCAGTCGGAGATCGCGCAGCCGAACTCGGTGCTGATCGTCACCGACTCGAACCGCAAGCGGGCGCGGCGGTGGACGGCCGTGCGTGACACCGCGGGGGAGACCGAGCGCGTCGACCAGACCGCGCTGACCACGGACGACAACGACAACCGCCTCGACGTGTTCCCGGACGCGGGGACCGACACGCAGACCGTCGTGGAGACGCCGGGCGTCGCGGTGAGCACGAGCAGGTACGGCGATCCCGGGTTCTACGAACCGGAGTACCGGGGGTCGCGCGCCTTCGACGGCGACACGAGCACGCAGTGGGAGGTGGGGGCACACGCCAAGGTCATCGGTGAGAAGCTCCGGCTCGACCTCGACCAGCCGATCACGACCGGCCAGGTGAACCTCGTCCAGCCGCTCGTCGGCCCGACGCAGCGCTATCTCACCCAGGTGGAGCTCTCGTTCGACGGGGGGGCGCCGATCTCCGTCGATCTCACCGACGCGTCGCGTACGGCCGACGGCCAGACCGTCACCTTTCCGTCCCGGAAGTTCCACCAGGTCGACATCACGATCACCGACACCAACGTGGGCGACGAGTCGTCGCAGCCGTACTCGAACAGCGTCGGGTTCGCCGAGATCCGGCTGAAGGACGATGCCCCGGGAGCGGAGAACGTGCACGCCGACGAGATCGTGCGCATGCCGACCGACCTGGTCGACGCCGCCGGCGCGCAGGCCGCCGACCGTCCGCTCGTCTACCAGATGACGCGGCTGCGCACGGTCGAGGTCCCGCCGCACTTCTCCGAGGACGAGCTCGCGCTGGTGCGACGGTTCCGGGTGCCCGACGACCGGTTGTTCGCGATCCGCGGCACCGCCCGGCTCGCGGCCGCCGCGCCCGACGACGTGATCGACCGTGTGCTCGGCATCCCCGGTGTGGTGTCAGGTGGCATCACGGTCACGTCGTCACAGCACCTCCCGGCCGACATCCAGGCGCGGGGTCGTCGGCGTTCGACGGTGACCCGTCGACCGCGTGGACCACCGCGTTCGGCGCGCCGGTGGGGCAGTGGGTCGACGTCGTGACGCCCGCGCCCGTCACCTTCGACCACCTCGACCTGCAGGTGGTGGCCGACGGGAAGCACTCGGTGCCGACGCAGGTGCGGATCGACGCCGGCGGGGAGTCGCGCACGGTCGACCTTCCCGCGATCACCGACACTGCGGTCGGCAGCGGTCCGGTCGCGGCGCCGGTGCAGTTCGCCCCGCTCACCGGGTCCGAGGTGCGGATCACCGTCACCGGGACGCGTCCGATCGACACCATCGACTACCACGAGCGGGTGTCGACTGCGATGCCGGTCGCACTGGCCGAGGTGGGCCTGCCCGGCGTGCAACGGGCGCCGATGCCGGCGGCGCTGCCCTCCGTGTGCCGGATCGGCATCCTCAGCGTCGACGGCCAGGACGTCGGTCTCTCGCTCAGCGGTTCGACGGCGACCGCCGCTGCGGGTGGTGCGCTGGACGCGCAGCTGTGCTCGGTGGCGGGCGACGACATCGCGGGCATCGACCGTGGGAACCACGTGCTGCGCGCACAGGCGGGGACCGAGACCGGCGTCGACGTCGACGGTCTCGTGCTCGGCTCGAACGCCGGTGGCGCGCCGATGAGGCTCGGCGAGCGGGGGAAGTTGCCGCCGTCGGTGACGCAGCCGCCCGCGCCAGATGCCGCCACGCCGCGGGTCCGCGTCACGAGCAAGGGGAGCTCGAAGCTCGAGCTGTCAGTGCGCGGAGCGCAGCGGGGCACGCCCTTCTGGCTGGTGCTGGGGCAGAGTGACAATGCGGGCTGGGAAGCCACCGTCGACGGGAAGGACGTGGGCGGGTCGACCCTGGTCGACGGCTACGCCAACGGTTGGCTGGTCGAGCCGCCGTCGGGCAGCTTCTCGGTGACGCTGCGGTGGACGCCGCAACGGACGGTGTGGATCGCGCTCGGGATCTCGGTGGTGGCACTGCTGCTGTGCCTGTTCCTCTCGTTCCGGCGGAAGCGCGGGAGTGACCGCAGCGACGACGTCGTGCCCCTCGACGACCAGGCGGCCGAGATCGAGAGCCCCCTGGTCGCGCCGGGAGCGCGCCCGCGGATTGCGGTCGTGGTGCTCGCCGCGCTCGGGGTCGGGGTGATCGGCGCCGTCCTTGCGAGCTGGTGGGTCGGTCTCGTCGCGGGCGCGCTGGTCGCGCTGGTGGCCTGCCTCCCACGGCTGCGCTTCCTCATCACCCTCGGCGCGCCGGTGGCGCTCGCCGCCTGTGCGCTCTACGTCGTGGTGCAGCAGTACCGCCACGACTACCCGGCCGACCTCGACTGGCCCGGCCAGTTCTACGGCATCAACAACGTCGTGTGGCTGGCTGTGATCCTCCTGCTCGCCGACCTCGTGGTCGAGCGGGTGCGCGGCGGTACCGAACCGACTCCGCCGAGCCTGTCGTGAGCCCCTCGGCGTGGATCGCCCGGTTCGGCGAGTCGATCCCGGCCGGCGGCACCGTGCTCGACGTCGCGTGTGGCCGTGGTCGCCATCCGCGCTGGTTCCGCGACCGGGGCTGCCAGGTGGTGGCGATCGACCGCGACCTCGGTGGGGTCGACGACCTGCGCCGCGACTCCACTGGTCGAGCTGATCGAGCACGACCTCGAGACGGGGGCACCGTTCCCCGTCGCCGGCCGCGCGTTCGACGCGGTGGTCGTGACCAACTACCTGTGGCGACCGATCCTCGACGACATCGCGCGGGCCGTCGCGCCGGGTGGTTGGTTGCTCTACGAGACCTTCGCTGCCGGCAACGAGCGCCTCGGCCACCCGAGCAACCCCGACTTCCTGCTGCAACCGGGCGAGCTCCTCGACCTGAGCCGCGCCCACGGCCTCCACGTGGTGGCCTACGAGAACCTCGAGGTCGACGAGCCCCGTCCGGCGGTCGTCGAACGGGTTGCGGCGACACGGCCATAGCGGGCGAGCCACGCGAACGGACGAATTGGAGGAAGCTGTCGCGATGGCGTTGGGCGTCCACGTGACCGATCAGGCCGCGTTGAACGCGCGCATCGACCAGCTCCTCGGAGAGCCGGCGCGCTGACGAACTACGTGTCGGATTCCCACAGCGTCACGACGCGTTCACTGGCGTCGCGGATGAGCGTGGCGTCGAGCGGCGCTGATGTCTCCGCGATGTCCTGATCCGCCCACTCCACGTAGACGTCGACCGTGCCGGCGGGGGGAAGCGGGAAGCACCAGTACCCGATCGTGAACCGTTCGCCGCCGCCACCGCCACCCCTCGGCAGGAGGACGGGCACGGTGGGGATGCCGAGCTCGTCGGTGGGCACGCCGAACGGGTTCGCGGGGCCCGGTGCCCCGCGGCCCGTAGAGAGCATCGCGGTCTGCGTGACGCCGCGACCGGGCAGGAAACCGAGCGGCCCACCGGGCCGATGCCACGGATCGTGGACGCGGGTGCCATCGGGGAACTCGAGCCCGAGGCGTGGACCGCGCCGGTGCATCGGGTGCCCCATGCCCATCGGCATGGGGCCGTCCATGACGCGGGGAGCCATTGGATTGCGCTGGATCGCCAGGACGAACGAGAAGCCGTTCGGATACGCGCGGAGGTCATCGAGCAGCAGCGCGAGCTCGTCGTTCTTGGCGAGCACGATCGCGGTCGGGACGACCGCGCCCAGGAGGGCTTCCGACGGGCGGTCCCACGCCGGGGGCCGCCAACCTCTGGGTTGGGGCAACGATGGCAGTGGCGGCTCCGGCGGAAGTGGATCGAAGAACGGCATGTGGAGACGGTATCCACGTCGGTGCTCCATCGACTCGAAAATCGCTACGGCTCGGTCGGATGCTGCGCCCAATGCCATTCGATGTCTCGTTCCGCGTTTCTTGACGACCGTGTGATGCTCAGCTGGGCACGGCGGGGCCTGCACGCCGAATGGGTGCAGCGAAGCGAGGCGGCGGAAGCCCTCCGAGAGGATCGGTGATGCTGCCGGGAAGTCAGGGCGGAGAGAGTTGCGATAGCTGCCACTACGGCCGCTGAACCGTCCAGCGCTGCGGCGTCTGGCGACAGCGTGGCGGAAGGTCACAACTCGAAGCGCGCCCCGTCGTGCTCATCGAAATGGCGCCGCAGGGCTCGTCGGGCGGATGCCACCATGGACCGATGTCGAACCCGTACTGGCCGCTGTTCGAGCTGCGCGTGCGCACGCCGCGCGTCGAGCTGCGCTACCCGGACGACGACGATGTCGTGGCGATCGCGGCGTTGGCGGCCGAGGGGATCCACGATCCCGACACCATGCCGTTCTCCGAGCCGTGGACGAGAGCAGAGTCGCCGGCACTCGAACGCGGCGTCCTGCAGTTCCTCTGGTCGCGGGCGCGCCGAGCTCACCACCGAGCGCTGGGGGTTGCCGCTCGTGGTGTGCCGGAGCGGACGGCCCGTCGGCATCCAGGAGGTGGAGGCGCAGCAGTTCCCCGTGACGCGCTCGGTGACGACGGGCTCCTGGCTCGGTCGCCGCGCGCAGGGGCAGGGCCTGGGCAAGGAGATGCGGGCCGCGGTGCTCCACTTCGCCTTCGACGGCCTCGGAGCCGTCGAGGCCCACAGCGGTTCGTTCGCAGACAACCCGTCGTCGGAGACGGTCAGCCGCGCGAACGGGTACGAGCCCAACGGATCGGCGACGGTCGGCCGCGAGGGCAGCCCGGTACAGATGCGGAAGTGGATCCTGACCCGGGACCGGTGGCTCGAACGCCGCCGCGACGACATCGAGATCGAGGGACTCGACGCCTGCCGGGATTTCCTGGCGATATCCGCTGAATCCGGGCGTTAACTGTCATACCCGCATGGTTTGATCGGTGCATGTTCGACGTTGCCGATCACCTCGACGAGTTGCGGACGTGGCCGACGGAGCGGTTGGTTGCGGAGCGCCAGGAGCTGGTGCGTGAGCAGCGTCGACTGCGGACGAAAGAGCTCGCGGTGGTGGCGGTGCTCGACGAGCGCGGTCGGATCGACGATTCGCTCGCCGGGTGCGACGGGGTGTCGACGCGCACCGTGCGCGAGACGGTCGAGACGGCGCGTCGGCTCGAGTCGCTGCCCGCGGTCACGGCGGCGGCGTACGCGGGAAGGCTGAGCTCGGAGCAGTTGGGGTCGGTCGTGGAGCTGGCCGACGAGGAGTCGGATGCGGAGTGGGCCGTGCGGGCACCGAACGTGGCGCCGGCGGATCTGGCTCGCCTGGCGCGGACGAAGGCGACGCCGTCGGTGGAGGACGCGCGGGCGCGTCGGGAGGCTCGGGGCTTGCGGATGTGGTGGCGGGGCGACATGTTGCATCTGCGGGGCCAGTTGCCCGATCTGATGGGCGCCCGGTTCGAGGCCACGATCACTCGGATGGCCGACCGGAGGAAGCCGGTGCAGGGCCGGTCGTGGGACTCGCGGGAGCATCGCAACGCGGATGCGCTCGACGAGCTGGGCGAGCTGTTCGATGCGGTGGAGGCACCGACGGCGGCGGCGAAGCCGTTGTTGGTGGTCGAGGTGCCCCTGGCGGGGCCGGCGGAGATCGCCGGGATCCCGCTGTCCGACGCAGTGGTCGAGTCACTCCGGGCGAACGCGCGGGTCGAGCCGGTGCTCGTCGACGACCGCGGCGTGCGGATCGCGGTCGGACGCCAGACCACGGCACTGTCGGCGAAGATCACCCGGGCGGTGCTGTTGCGCGACGCGCATTGTCGGATGCCGGGCTGTGAGCTGCGCCACGGTCTCGACGTGCACCACCTCCAACCACGGTCCTGGGGTGGTACCGACGACATCGCCAACCTCGCCGCGGTGTGTCGCACCCACCACGCGCTGCTGGTGCCGGCCGGACGCTGGGCGCTCGTCGGCAACCCCAACCAACCCGACGGGCTCCGGCTACGACGGGTGGACGATCTGCCCGCCGAGGACGCGTTGCAGTTGGGGCTGCCACCGCCGAGGGCCGCGTGATGCGCTCAGGTCACGGCATCGGCGGCGCCACCGTCGAAGCGGAGGTGCGCGCCGTTCAGGTGCCAGCCCGGCTCGCCGACCACGAAGGCGATGAAGCGACCGACGTCCTCCGGGGTCGCGACGCGGCCCGACGGGTTCGCCATCCGGCCCTCGAGGATGAGCTGCTCGACGCTCGCCCAATCGGTCGGTCGGCCGGCGCGGCGGGCGCGCTCGGTGAAGGACTCGACGATCTCTGGCGTGGCGATGATGCCCGGGCTCACGCAGTTGACCGTGATGCCGGTCCCGGCCAGGTGCTTGGCGAGACCGACGGCCATCGACGGCAGCGCACCCTTGGCGGTGTAGTACTCGGGGATGGTGTCGCCCGGACGGGTGGCGCCGACGGTCGACACCAGCACGATGCGGCCCCAGCCCGCCGCTTGCATGTCGGGCAGGAACGCCTGGGTCACCCGGACCGCGGTCACGACGTTGGTGTCGTAGCTGCCGTGCCAGCTCGCGGTGTCGGACGTGTCCCAGTCACTGCCTTCGGCGATGCCGTAGTTGTTCACCACGATGTCGACCCGGTCGACGACGGCGCGGACGGCGCGCACGAGGTCGTCGGTGCCGGCGTCGGTGCGGATGTCACCCGTCACCGTGTGGCCGCGACCGCCCGCGTCGGCGATCGTGCCGAGAGTCGCGTCGGCCTGACCGGGCTCGAGGCCGTGGACGAGGACGGTTGCGCCTTCGGCGGCGAGCACCCGCGCCATGCCCGCGCCGGTGCCGCGGTACGAGCCGGTGATCAGCGCCACCTTCCCGTCGAGTCCGAGGTCCATCGTCGTCACCCTCCCACACGGGTCACGAGATCGCGGGTCAATTCGTCGACCGTGCGCGCACCGCAGAAGGCCATCGCCGCCTCGAACTCCTGGGCCAGCAGAGCGAGCACCTCCGCCGCGCCGTCGGCACCGTCGACCGCGAGGCCCCACAGCACCGGTCGCCCCACCATCACCGCGCGCGCCCCGAGGGCCAGGGCCTTCACCACGTCGGTGCCGCGCCGGATCCCGCCGTCGACGTACACCTCGGCGCGCCCGGCGACCGCGTCGACGATCTGCGGGAGCACGTCGGCGGTGGCGGCGATGCCGTCGAGCACGCGCCCGCCGTGGTTCGACACCGCGATCCCGGCTGCGCCGGCGTCGACCGCGCTGCGCCGCGTCGTCGCCGCGGAACAGCCCCTTCACCACGAACGGGAGGCCGCTCCACTCGCCGAACCGGGCGAGGTCGTCGAAGGTGACCGACGGATCGAAGTCGGAGACCATCCGCATGATGTCGGAGCTGTCGGCGTCGTCGCCGGTTGCCAGGTTCGGGTACCGCACCCAGTCCGGGGGCGTGAGCCGGCCGGCCGACGCGCTGGCGATGCCACGCCCGACCGCGGCCCCGTCGACCGACGCCACGATCGCGCCGTACCCGGCGGCCCGGGCGCGTTCCGCCAGAGCCCGGGTGCGGCCACGGTCGCGGAGCATGTACATCTGCGCCCAACGCGCGCCTTCGGGCGCGGCGGCCGCGACCTCCTCCACCGACGTGGTGGCCGCCATCGACACGACGAACACGGTGCCCGCCACCTCCGCTGCGCGCGCGGTCGCGAGCTCGCCGTCGTCGTTGAAGAAGCGGTGCATCGCGGTCGGCGCGACGACGATCGGTGCGGGGATGGTGGTGCCGAGCACGGTGGTCGAGACGTCCATGGTCGACACGTCGCGCAGCACGTGGGGGGAGCAGTGCCCACCGTTGCCACGCGGCCACGTTCTCCCGCACCGTGGTGTTCGCCCCGCTGCCCCGGGCGAGGTACTCCCAGGCGTAGGGCTCGGCGGTGGCCTGCGCGGCCTGCTCGTAGGCGTCGACGTCGACGAGCGGTTCGCTCACCGCCGCATGCTGGCACAGGCGCGCGACAGGTGGACGGTACCGAGGCCGTTCAGCCGACGGCGGGCGTGCCGGCGGGGAAGGTCAGCGGAAGGAGGTGGAGACTCCGCACACCGCCCGACTCATAGCCGACGACACCCTCCCAGGCCTGGAACGCGAGCTGCCACGATCCGTCCGCGAGCTGGAAGGGCGTCTGGCCGCCGCTTCCGAACATGGCGCCGCGCGTGGCGAGCAGCGGAGTCGAATAGATGCGGTGGCAGGGACCGAGGGGCGTGTCGCAACGCGCCGCGCCCACGGAGTAGTCCGGATGCGAGAAGGTGCCGGCGGAGTAGAGCAGGACGATGCCCGTCGCAGGCGTGCTGAGCATGGTCGGTCCCTCGATCCGCGGCAGCTCCCACGAGTACCCGCTGTCGAAGGTCATGATCACCTGTTCGTCGCCCGCGAGGGAGAGACCGGACGCCGACAATCGCTGGCTGCGGATCCCCGTGTCGTCGGCGTACGACAAGTAGACGCTGCCGTCGGAGGCGACGAACGGACTCGGGTCGATCGTGCCGTTCGCGGTGGTGTTGCACAGGACCGGCGCGGTCGCGTGGTCGACGAACGGACCGTCCGGCGACGCGGCGGTGGCGATGCCCACGCACTGCTTGCCTCCATAGGGGGAGGCGTCGAGGGACTTGGCCGTGTAGTACATGACGTAGCGCTGGTCGGGCGGGTTCGACGGCCGGACGAGGACATCGGGCGCCCAGTGCGCGCCGAACTGCGTCCACGGCGCCCGTACGGGCATGGCGTCATGGTCGGAAATGCCGTCGGGGACGCCCGCACGTCCGGTGAAGTCGGTCCCCGCCCATTCCCAGGTCTGAAGGTCGGTGGAGCGCGCGACCGGTACCGTGACCAGCCCCAGGAAGCCGGACTCGGTCGAGTACGCGTAGTAGCACGGGGCGGATCCGCCGCAGGCGCCGGGATCGTCGACCCGCAGCACCGACGGGTCGGGGAAGTCCTCGACGACACCGTCGATCTCGAGCCCCGCGGCCGCGGCGCCGCCGGGAGCCGGGGGGAGCGGCCCGGTCGACTGCCACTGACCGCACCCTTGCGACGTGAAGCCGAAATTGCCCGGCTCGATCACCGCGACCGGCGCAGCTGCGGTGGTCGACGCACCGCGCACGAAGTCCGGGTCGCGTCCGGAAGCGTCGAGACCGTGGAAGCCCTTGACCACCGCCCACCGGCACGTCTGCCCGCCGGGAGGGCTGGCGACGTAGGTCCCGGGGGCAACCTCGTAGCCGATGAGGTAGTCGCCGTCCCCGAACGGCTTGCCGGGCTGGACCAGTGGCGCGGCGAAGGGGCCCGGGTGCTGCCAGAACGGAAGGCACTTGCCGATCGCGAATCCGATGTCGGACGCTTCGATCTGCGCGTAGTGCGGACCGCTGGTGTGCGTGCTCGAACCTGCGTTGTTCGGCGTGCCGCTGCGGATCCGACTCCACGTGCAGTCGTTCCCACCCAGTGACCGCCACAGTCCGGGCGGCATCTGCTCCGCCGTGAGCGGGTTGCCGACCCGCCGGATGCCTTGTCCGAAGCAACCGGCGAGGGCGACGGCGGAGAGCGCGACGAGCACGACCAGTGCGCGGCGGCGGTATCGACGGGTCCGAGGTGACTTCGAGGAGCAGATCAACGCCCGTTCACGTCTCAGCGTCGCACCCCTCGAAGCCTTGCCCTCGGTCGACATCCATACTTGGGTCGACATCCGTCGGATTAGCCTTGAACGCTCACTGGCGCGATCGCGGCCGGGCGCGCGGGCGAGCTCAGTCCGGCGAAGGCCCGCGTGCCCACCACCAGCCGGCGACCAGGTCCGCGATCAGCAGGCCCAGCGCGATCCATCCGAGCTTGGGCAGGCCGAACAACGCTCCCAGTGCCAGCGCAACCGGCGCGCCCCCGGCGACCAGGAGTCGGCCGCGCGTGCACCCGTGCCGCGACGACCAGCGCGACACCGACGAGGATGCCGATCCACCAGCGCGAGACGAGCGCCGTGACGACCGCGGTCGTGATCGCAGCGCCGACCAGTGCCCCGGTGGTCGGCGCTGCCGCGGCGAACGCGAACGGCGAACCCTCAAGCGGCTCGTCGAACAGCTCGGGGCCGCGCGCGACCAGCGGCCGCCGTCGGCGAACGACCACGAACGCCAAGCACCCGAGCACCGCCACTGCGGAGATGGCGAGGCCGAACCACACAGTGCGTTGCGGTGTCCAGCGCAGCACGACGTCGAGGGTTCCCGCACCGCCCGGACGCACCGTCCATCCGTTGGCGAAGCCGTTCACCAGTTGCGGCGTGCCGAGTGAGTGCCCGTCGACGGTGGCTTCCCAGCCGTCGCTGTGGCTCTGACCGAGGACGAGCCAGAACGGCTCGCCGTCGGTGCGGACCTTCAGGTGGAACGAGTCGGGCGTCGAGTCGGTGATCTGCACGCGCGCGCCCGACGTGCTCACGGGCGCGCCGGCGGGCGTGACCGGCGCCGGCCGGCCGTCATCGTCGGACGAGAGCACGACCCGGTCGATGCCGAGCCCGTGCACCACGCCGGGGACCGTCTGGACGGTGTGCGAACCCGCGGTCATCGCCAACGACGGCGTGCAGGCGGTGACGTCGAGGCCGGTGCGGGCGGCGCGGCTCGCCCCGTGGATCTCGACGGGGAACGGTTGCCCGTCGACGCTCACGAGATCGCTGCGGCACCCGGTGTCGATCGTCGCCGGATCCGCCGGCACCGGGAGCTCGGCCATCCCGACCTCGGCGATCGACAGGGGCAGGAGCACCGGAGGCGACTCGGGACCGGTTTCGGCGACACGCTGCCGGAGCCCGTCGATCTGGATCTTGAACTCCTTGGCGGTGACGGGATCGAAAACCAGGTCCACTGTCCGCAGCGTGCCGTCCTGCTTCCCGATCGAGACGTTCGGGAGGGGCAGGGTGCGCGCGGGCTGCCCGTCGGCGTAGAGCGTCAACGTCGTGGGCACGGAATGCTTCCGGTCGGCCACGAACGAGAAGCGCATGCGGTCGACGGTCCGGGGTGCGGGCAGGGAGACGTTCATCCACGCGCCGTATTGGCTGCCGAGCACCGGTGTCCATGCGGTCGTGGGATCGTCGTCGAAGGCGCGCGACGCGCGTGCATCGGCGTCACCGAAGAGGTGCGACGACGACGTGTACGAGGTTCCCGGAGCGGTCGTGCCGAGCGCGTCGTCGAGCACGGCGTCGGTGGCGTTCGGGTCGACGCGTGCGGTCCCCGAGAGGAGAAACGCGCGGTCATCGGGGAGCACGAACCGGCGGTCGAGGTTCGACTCCTCGTCGAGTCGGCGCGCCGGGTCGTTCCGCAGCCGTGACAGGACGACGTCGAGGCGGTGGCCGTTCGCGGCGTCGCCCACCTCACGGGCGACGTCGACGGGGAGTCGGACGGTCTCGCTCACCCGCGTGTCCCCGAACCCCACCTCGGTGAACCCGACACCGTTGCGGCTGTCGGCCGTGGGCGTGTTCACGCTCTCGATCTCGATGTCGACGCGTTTGGCGTTGCGCGGGGCGAACGGGATGGTCTGGCCGGCGGGAGCGCCCGACGAGGGGTCGAGGACGACGGTGACGGGATCGCCCTGGTCGAACGTCAGCTTCACCTGCGCGATCGAACGGTCGCCGGGGCCGAACGGACGTTGCGCGAGCGTGACGTGGTCGATGGTCTGCTCGTGGTCGGCGGTGATCACGAGGTGCTGGCCCACGACGTCCCCGTCGACGAGCCACGCGGTCTGCGGATCGCCGTCGACCGCCTTCATGGGGCGGTCGCTGGGGGTGACGTACCCGGTCGCGTCGACCGTCCCGCCGTGCTGCTCCACGACCGTGCGCGACGCGTCGGTCGACTGCGGGAAGGGATCGAGCCGGAACTCGTCGGTCGACGAGTCCTGCCCGGCGCGTTCGGTGTACCCGTTGTTGTCGCGCACGCCGGCGAAGAACTGCTGGTTGCGTCGACGGTTCGAGTCGGTGAGCACGAGATCCGCGCCTTCGCGCAGCTGCCGTCGGATCTCCGTCGCCGTGAGCGAGCCCGACTCCAGGACGAGCGAGCGACCGTCGAGGAGCCCGGCTGCGGCCGCGTCGACGATGCCCTCCCCGTCGCCCGCCAGCACGACCGGTTGCTCGGTGGGGGCGCTGTGGACGATGGGCACCGCGTCCTGCACGTCGAACAGCGCCACCGGCGGGGGATCGGAAGCCGACGGGGGGATCGCCAACTCCGTCGAATCGATTGCGGGCACCGACGACGACGCGCGGTTGCGCGTGTCCGGCCCGAAGGCGCGGGGGTCGTCCAGCCCGCCGGGAACGGGGTCGGTCAGCAGCTCCCAGAGCAGGCGGGGACGGGGCGTGTCGAACCGTTCGTACTCGAGGTCGGAACGGAGCGCGATCGCCCCGATGTTGCCGAGCCGTGCGTACGCGGCGAGCGCGTCGGGTTCGAGGGTGCCGTCCTGCAGGCGATGGTCGAGCGCGACCAGGAAGTTGACCGAGGCCGCGGTCCCCGACGGGAGCGTCTCCCTCGCCACGTAGGGCCGGTCCATCAAGCCGGGGGTGATGGGCTCGATGGTGTCGCCCCACCGGTACGCGGAGAAGTCGCTCCCGGGGATCTCGAGCACCCGCGTCGAGTTCCCCTCGCGTTGGAGCGCGGCGATGGCGTCTTTCCAGTAGGCGGGCACGTCCTCGGCGCGGTCGAGGTGGCGTGAGAGGTAGCCGTTCGTCCACACCGGGACCAGCGCCGCGCACACGAGCACGCCGATCACCACGGCCGGCCAGACCGAGCCGAGGCGGGGCGCGAGCGCGGACACGCCGGCGGCCACGAGACCGGCGAGTCCGAGCACGAGCAGCGGTACCGCGCGCGGCGTGTTGCGCAGTGCGAGACCGGCGGCGGTGTCGCCGGCGAACCACTTGAACAGCGCGCCGTACGGGCTGGGGTCGTCGTAGGGCCAGGCACCGATCGACACGACCGCGCCGACGACGACGAGCAGCAGGAAGTAGGCCCGGTGTCGCCAGCGGCTGACCGCGGCCAGGGCCAACGCCACCACCGGCACCGCGAAGCTCGCGATCTGGACGAACACGTCGTCGGCGTAGGACGACGCCTGGTCGATCGAGAAGCCGAGCCGATCCTTGCCGTAGAAGAACCAGTTGCCGATCCCGCGGAGGACGTCGGTGGGGGTGGACTCGGCCGCCACCGTGCGCACGGACTCGGTGAGCTGCAGGATCGGCAGCCCTTCCGAGCCCTGGATCCGGAGCCCGACGATCCACCAGAACGACACCCCGACGCACAGGACGGTGATCCGCGCGCCGGCGCGGAGCACGGCGGCGAACGCGGCGCGGCCCCGGCACGCGTCCACCAGCAGCCAGAGCGCGGGTCCGATGATCACGAACACGAGCGAGCTCGCGTTGACGCTCCCGATGGTCAGGACGACCAGGGCGAAGAGGGCGGGGTCGCGCCAGCCGGCGTGGCGCACGGCCCGCATTGCCAGGCCCACCAGCCACGGGAGCCCGGCCCACGCGAGGAGGAGCACCGAGATCCGCGCCGTGAACGCGAGCTGGTACGGCGTGAGCATGTAGACGAGCGCGCCGGCGATGGCGCCCGCCCGCCGGACGCCCAACATCCGGAAGAGCCACCGTGCACCGAGCGCGGCCGCCAGCGAGATCGATCCGAGCCACAGCCGTTGTGCGATCCAGTCGGGTACGCCGACGTGGTCGGTGAGCCAGAAGAACGGGCCCATCGGGAACAGGTAGCCGATGATCTGGTGCGAGACCGTGCCGAACCCGATGTGCGAGTCCCACAGGTACGGCGCGCGGGACAGCAGGCGGTCGGGGTCGAGGTAGAGGTACTGCTTCGTGTCCGCGGCGACGCGACCGGGCGACGAGAGCAGGAACGGCACGTAGGCGAGCAGCGCGAAGCCGACGAGCTCGAGGATCCGGTGACGCTCGCCGACGGTGCGCGTCGTCGGAGCGTCCGCCACCTTCATGAGCGACGGATGCTACGCCGCGGGGGGTCGGAGCCCGCCGCATGTGACCCGGGTCCGGGAGAGGCCATCGGTAGACTCGAAGCGGTGGGGCGAACGGACACCGATCTCGACGCGGATGCGATCGCGCCGGTCGAGAACCCGGATCCCGTCCCCCGGGAGCGCTCTCGCGTCGTCGGGTGGATCACCCGCTACTGGTTGCTCCTGGCTCTGCTCGTCGGCACCGCGGTCCTCTCGGTGGTGGTCCGCCACGTCGTGTACCCGGCGCTGTCGTGGAACCGCGACGAGTCCACGTACCTCTGGCAAGTGGGTGGCTTACGTGTCGGCGACCTGCTGACGACGACCGGCGGGCTCCCGCAATTCTTCCAGCCGTGGCTGACCGGGGTCTCGCACGGCGAGTTCTTCTCGCAGTACACGCTCGGCTGGCCCGGTCTGATGTTGATCGCCGACCTGCTCTTCGGTTCGCCGGCGGCATCGATCGTGTGGGGCACGGTCCTCGCGATCTTCGGCAGCTACGTGTTCGCGCGCGAGATCACCCGCGACCACCGCCTCTCGCTCATCACCGCCGCCCTGATGCTGGCGTGCCCCATGGTGATCACCCAGGCCGGTGTGTACCTCGGCTACCTCTTCACCCTCGGTACCGGCCTGCTGTTCGGCGCAGCGCTGCTCGCCGGTGTGCGCCGGACCTCGTGGTGGCTCCTGGTCGCGTCCGGGTTGCTGCTCGGCGTCGTGTTCGCGACCCGTCCGTTCGACGCGGTGCTGTGGGCCGCGGCGATGGGCGGCTACGCGATCTTCACCACTTGGAGGGAGTGGAGTCGACAGGCGAAGGCCGTTGTCTTCGTGTTCCTGGGGTTCCTGCCGTTCCTGCTGCTCGCGCTCGTCCACAACCACATCGTCACCGGCTCGTTCACCCAGTTCCCCTTCGCCGCGAAGGAGCCGCTCGACAAGTTCGGGTTCGGCTACCGGCGCCTGATGCCGCGGATCGTCGGCATGAACTACACGTTCAACCAGGCGGTACGGGGCAGCGGCGTCAGCTCGTTCTACGTCCCGCAATTCCTGGTTGGCAGCTACGTCGGGCTCCTGGCTGCGATCTCGGGTCTGTGGCTCCGCCGCCGCGACCGCACCACGTGGTTGCTGCTGGCGATGATGCTGGTGTTCCCGGCCGGCTACTTCGTGTTCTGGGGCAACCGGCTCGCCAGTGGGTTCGCCTACCTCTCCGGTCCGGTGTACTTCGTGCCGCTGTTCGTGCCGCTGTGCATCTTCATCGCCACCGCGCTCGTCGCGCTCTGGCAGCGTCGCCGGGCGCTGCTGATCGGGCTGCTGATCGTGATGGCGGTCGCCACCGCGCCGTTCCTCTACGACAAAGCGGCGATGAACCACCGCATCAGCGCGGCACAGGAACCGTGGCAGCACTCGACGGACTCGCTGCGCGGGAAGTCGCTGGTGATCATCCGTGACTCCGGTCCGTACCTGTTGCACATGAATCCGTTCTCGGAGAACGCGCCCGATCTCGACGGCCGCGTGCTCTACGCGGTCGACCGCGGCGCGGGGTCGTTCCGTCTGATCGACCACTATCCCGACCGCGTCCCGTACATCCAGCGCACCAGCAACCCCGCGCTCGACGACGCCATCCACCATCCGGATGCGTCGCCACCCGTCGTGTCCCTGCTCCCGGTGAAGATCGTCAGTGGCCCCGCCGTGACGCTCCGGGTACAGGTGCGCAACCCGACGGACGCACCGAGCGTCGTCGCGATGCTCAAGGTCGGCGACCGGGTCGAGCAGCGCGTGCTCGAACCGTCCGCCGACGGCGTCTACGAGACCACCTGGACGCTGGTCCCGGCGGGCACGACGGACTCGTCGATCTCCGCGGCGAACGACCTCATCCCGGTCTCGGGCCAGGGCGCGGTCACGGTCGACCGCCGGGCGGGGCGCGACCGCGGCGGCGGCCCTCACCGGTCCCCAGGTGCGGGAGCGGTATCCGTTCCGTGTGCACGACGGCGACGTGCAGCTGCTCGACCCGCCGCGGAAGACCGTCGTACGGCCGACCCCAGAACGTATCGTCCAGCGCGATGTCCTCCACCTCTCGACCCTCCAGGTCGACGTCTCCAGCTGATCCGATCCGGAGCCGGATGAGGTCGTTCGTGCGACGCGACCTGCGGGTCGCGGTGGTGCCGTGGGCTGCTGGGGCGTGTCCTCGTCGTCGGCGCGCTCGGCGTTCTCGCGCGACATCTTCGACAAGGTCGGCGCGCCGCCGCGACCGGTCGCGCTCGGTCAGGGCCTGTTCGCCTGGGACGCCGCGTTCTATCCGCGACATCGCCGAGCACGGGTACCGCGGCGGTCGGCGACGCGTCGTTGCGCTTCTTCCCGCTCGTGCCCATGCTGGGCCGCGGTCTCGGATGGGTGTTCCTCGGCCACACTGCCGCCGCGCTGCTGGTGGTCGCGAACGTCTCCGCGCTCGTGTTCGGTGCGTTGTTGCACCGGCTCGCGCTCCGGGAGACCGGCGACCCCGGCACGGCGCGGCGCGCGCCGCGTGGTTCGCTGCGCTGTTCCCCGCCGCCGCGGTGCTGGTGCTCGGGTACGCCGAAGCCACCGCCATGATGCTCGGCGTCGTCGTGTTCCTCGGTCTGCGCTCCTCCCGCTACGGCTGGGCCGTGGTCGCGGGCTTCCTGGCCGGCCTCTGCCGGCCGGTCGGCGTGCTGCTGGTGATCCCGGCCGCGGTCGAGGTGGCGCGCGGGCTGGCGTGGCGCGTCGGCACGGTCACGGGTGGCGGGGGTCGGCGTGGTCGTCGCCCCGGTGGCCGGCGCGGCCGCCTACCTGGCCTGGGTCGGCGTGGAGTTCGGCGACTTCTGGAAACCGGTCTCGCTCCAGAACCGGGCGACGCTCCGGGGCGGGTTCCAGGACCCCTTCTCGCGGACGGTCGACGCGGTCGGCGACCTCTTCGGCGGCGACCGGTTCGGATCGGGCCTGCACATCGTCTGGGCGGTCGTCTTCGCCGCGCTCCTCGTCGTGCTGATCCGCCGGCTCCCGGCGTCCTACTCGCTCTACGCCGCCGCGACCCTGGTGCTCGGGCTCTCGGCGAAGAACCTCGACTCCTTCGAGCGCTACTGCATGAGCACGTTCCCGTTCCTCCTCGCGCTGGCCGCTGGTCACCGACCGCGAGGAGGTCGAGCGGGGGGCCTACGTGCTCGCCGCCGCGGGCCTGGTGGGCTACGCCGCCCTTGCGTTCCTGGGCATCTCGGGGCCCTGATCGGGTCCGGAACGGCAGGTTCAGGACCCCGGGCGCGCAGGTGCCGCCCCGTAGACTGCCGGGGCGCGAAGCTGGAAGCGCCAGCGAATTTCGCCCGTCCGTCCGGAGTGTCTCCCCGTGAGTGATCCCACCCCCCACGCCGATTCGGCGGCCGACCACGACGTCGTCATCATCGGGGCCGGCCCCGCCGGCCTCACCGCGGCCTACATGCTGACCAAGCGGGGCGTGGCGTCGACCGTGCTCGAGGCCGAGTCCGTCGTCGGCGGCATCAGCCGCACCGCGGTGCGCGACGGCTGGCGCTTCGACATCGGCGGGCACCGGTTCTTCACCAAGGTGAAGCCGGTCAACGACCTGTGGTTCGAGATCCTCGGCCCCGACGACTTCCTCCGGCGCCCGCGGATGAGCCACATCCACTACCGGGGCAAGCTCTACGACTACCCGATCAAGCCGTTGAACGCGCTGAAGAACCTCGGCCCGGTCGAAGCAGTGCTGTGCGGGTTCTCCTACCTGTGGGCCAAGGTGCGACCGCCCACGAACCAGGACACGCTCGAGGGATACGTCGTCGCGAACTACGGCCGGCGGCTCTACAACCACTTCTTCAAGACCTACAACGAGAAGGTGTGGGGCGTCCCCGCGTCCGAGATCGCCTCCGACTGGGGCGCGCAACGCATCAAGGGCATGTCGCTGTTCGCCGCGGTGTGGGAGCCGATCCGCGCCAAGGTGATCGGCAACCGTGACAAGTCGAAGCAGGTCACGAGCCTGATCGAGGAGTTCAACTACCCGAAGTACGGCCCCGGACAGATGTGGGAGCGGTGCACCGAGCTCGTCACCGCCGAGGGCGCCACCGTCGAGTTCGGTGCACTGGTGGATCGCATCGAGCACGCCGACGGCAAGGCGCGCACGGTGGTCGCCCGCCACCACGACGGCTCGACCACCCGGTACGACTGCACCGACGTCATCTCGTCCATGCCCATCAGTGGGCTGCTCGAGGCGATGGATCCGCCGGTGCCCTCCGAGGTGCTCAAGGCAGCGGAGTCGCTCCGGTACCGCGACTTCATGACCGTCGCCGTCGTGGTGCCCGAGGAATGCGGGTTCCCGGACACCTGGATCTACATCCACGACCCCGACGTCGAGGTCGGTCGCATCCAGAACTTTGCTTCGTGGTCACCGTACCTCGTGAAGGACGGCCGAACCTGTCTCGGGCTCGAGTTCTTCGTGCAGGAGGGCGACGAGATGTGGACGAAGTCCGACGCCGACCTCGTCGAGCAGGCCAAGCGCGAGCTGCAGCACCTGGGCCTGGTCGATCCGACGAAGGTCGAGGCCGGCTACGTCGAGCGCACCCCGAAGGCGTACCCGTTCTACGACTGGGAGTACAAGGCAGCACGTCGAGACGTTGCGCGGATGGCTCGAGGAGCACACGCCCAACGTGCATCCGGTCGGGCGCAACGGGATGCACCGCTACAACAACCAGGACCACTCCATGTACACCGCGATGCTCAGCGTGGAGAACATCTTCGGCGCCGATCACGACGTCTGGTCGGTGAACGTCGAAGAGGAGTACCACGAGGAAGTCGCGGAGCCGTCGAGCTGACGTGAGCCCGACGGGAGGGGCGTCACAAGAGATCGGGGCCGCGGGGTTCGAAGCCGGTCCGACCCTGCACTTCCCGTGCTTCGACGCGTTCCGGTTCTTCGGCATGACGATGGTGCTGCTCGTGCACGCGGCGTTCGCGACGCGTCCGTGGGTGCAGGAGCACCTCCCCGAGTGGGTGCAGGCGCTGCTCGAGCGCATGGACGTCGGCGTGGCGATCTTCTTCGTGCTCTCGGGGTTCCTGCTGTTCCGGCCGTTCGTCGCCCGCCAGCTCGGCGGCCGGCCGCCCGTGAACACCGGCACCTTCCTGCGGCGTCGCTCGCTGCGGGTGCTTCCCGGCTACTGGTTCGCGCTCACGTTCTGCGTCGTGTTCCTCGGCCAGATCCTCGGGAGCGCCAAGGACGCGTTCCTCTACTACTCGCTGCTGTTCCCGTTCGCGAGCCAGAGCGTCGCGCTCGGCGGCGGGCCCGGGACAGGAGGGCAACTACGCGATCCCGCAGGCGTGGAGCCTCACCGCCGAGTACGTCTTCTACTTCATGCTGCCCGTGCTCGCGATCCTGCTCGTACGGCTCGGCGGCGAAGAAGGCACCGGAGGTGCAGGTGCGCAACGCGCTCGGTGATCTGCGCTGGCGCTGTACCTGTTCGGGCAGCTCTTCCGGCTCTACTTCCTCCTGGCCGAGCCGTCCTGGGAGCGGGTGGCGGTGATCTGGGCGCCGAACTGGGTCGACTTCTTCGCCATCGGCATGGCCACCGCCACGTGGAGCGCCGCGCACCACGCCGGCATGCGGCTGCCGTCGCTCCTGCGGTTCCTCGGTGACCATCCCGCGGTGTCGTGGTGCGATCGCGGCGGCTCGTCGGTCTGAGCTTCGCCACGTTCTCGCCGCCCGACACGCCCGGCGTCTACGGCGCCGAGTACTGGGTGCGCTGGTTCCTGTTCGGCGTGTTCGCGTTCTTCCTGCTCGTCGCCGGCGATGTTCGGTGACCAGACCCAGGGCTGGGGCCGGCGGTTCCTGGCCAGCAAGCCGCTGGTGCTGCTCGGCACGGTGTCGCTCGGCTTCTACCTCTTCCACCTCGCGGTGATGACCAACGTGCAGGAGTGGCTGGCGCCCGAGGGCACGAGCAGCGTGTTCTACGGCTCGCTCCCCGCGGTGTTCTCGCTCACCTTCGTCGGTGCGATCGCGCTCGCGTTCCTCAGCTACTACCTGGTCGAGAAGCCGTTCCTGCGGCTTGAAGGACAAGCCGCTCTCGTCGCTGTGGCGGCGCGCGCCGGCCGAGGCGTCATCGTGACCAGCGTGCGCACGCGCGCTCGTCATCATCCCGGCGTACAACGAGGAGGAGTCGCTGCCCGCGGTGCTCAAGGAGCTCGCCGAGCAGACGCCCGACTACGACGTGCTCGTCGTGTCCGACGGCTCCACCGACCGCACCGCCGAGCTCGCGCACGCCGCGGGCGTCCACGTCGCGGTGCTCCCGTTCAACCTCGGGATCGGTGGCGCGTTGCGCACCGGGCTTCACGTACGCGGTGCGCCACGGGTACCAGCGCGCGGTGCAGTTCGATGCCGACGGCCAGCACGACCCCCTCGCGGTGCAGGCGCTGCTCGACGGCCTCGACCGCGGCGCCGACATGGTCATCGGCAGCCGCTTCGCCGAGGGCGGCGCGGTCACCTACTCGGTGAGCGGCATCCGCCGCCGGGCGATGAAGGTGCTGCAGTGGCTGGTGAAGGTGCTGGTCCGCCAGCAGCTTCACCGACACCAGCTCCGGGTTCCGCGCGTTCTCGCGCCCGATGCTCGAGTACTTCGCCGACAGAACTACCCGGTGGAGTACATGGACTCGGTCGAGGCGCTGGTGCAGGCGTGCAACGCGGGGTTCCGGGTGGAGGAGGTGCCGGCCAACATGCGCGGCCGCACCGGCGGCGCGCCCGAGCACCCGCAACTTCAAGCTCGTCTACTACTACGTGCGCCTGCTGGTGGTGCTGCTGGTCTCGACGACCAGCCGCAACCAGCGCGCCCGGCGCACGGCGAGCCGCGACGACAGCGAGCGAGGACGACATGAGCACCGAGGCCCACATCCTGATCATCGTGCTCGCGGCGGCGGTGATCGCGTTCATCATCCACCTGGTGCGCAGCCGCCGGCTGCGGGCGAAGTACTCGGTGCTCTGGTTCTCGATCGGCCTCGGCCTCGCGGTGCTCGCCGTCTTCCCCGACCTGCTCGAGTGGCTCTCCGACCTCTTCGGGATCGGCTACCCGCCGGCCACGTTCATGCTGCTGGCGTTGAGCTTCCTGCTGGTGCTGGTGCTGCACTTCTCGTGGGAGCTCTCGCGGCTGGAAGATCGCACGCGCGCGCTCGCGGAGGAGCACGCGTTGCTGCGCGAGGAGTTCGAGGAGCGCCTCGGACCGCGGGCGGGGACGAGTTCAGGCTGACGTCGGCACGCGCGGTGACGATCAGCCCGTCGGCCGCGTACGGGCGGCCGAGCCGGGCCAGCAGGCGTTCGAGCGCCGAGGACGGCGCGGGCGCCGGTGGCGAGCACCCGGCTCCGCGTGTCGGTGCCGCTGCTCTTCACCTGCTGCAGGTAGACCGCGTGCTCGACCGGTTGCCAGTCGTGGCGGACGAGCATGGTGTCGAGGGTCGTGCACGTGTACAGCGCGACGTGGTCGGGGTGGTTCACCTCGAGGTTGCCCGAAGAGCGCGGCCGCGTTCACGAGACCGCTGGCGTTCGGCGTGGTGACGACGAGCAGCCCGCCCGGCGCGACGAGCGCGTGCATCGCCGTCGAGGAACGCCGCCGGGATCGTCGAGGTGCTCGATCACCTCGCCGGCGACGACGACGTCGGCCGGCGGCGACCCGAGCGCGCGCACCGCGTCGACGTCGCGACAGTCGACGCGTAGGCCTCGTACCCGCGTCGCCGGGCGTCGTCGACGCCGGCGGTGTCGAGGTCGAGGCCGACCAGCTCGGAGGCGCTGCGCGGCGAGGTGCTCGTGCAGCCAGGCGCCCGACTGCTCGTTGAGCATCTGGCAGCCGGCGTCGACGAAGCCGACGTGCACGACGCGTCGTGCCGTCGCGAGCTCGCAGCAGGTAGTCGAAGCGGTCGACGAGGGTCGCCGGCGGGAGCCGGTGCACCATCTCGAGCTGGGTGAAGTCGGAATCAGACATGGGTGGCGGCGGGGACCTCGGGGAGACGTTCGGCGAGCGGAGGACCGGCGCGGCCGCGCAGCATCGCCTCGATCTTGGCGAACGTGCGGCGGCGGTTGTACCAGAGCAGCCGGCTGCCGATCCGACCGGCGTCGGGGACGACCCAGAACTCCTCGCCGGGGTCGAAGTCGTACGGGTGGCAGTAGATCCACAGCAGCTGGTCGCGACCGACGCTGCGCCGGGCGGCGGCCGACGCGGCCCCCGGGATCGCGCGCAGGTACACGCCACCGAGGTAGGGGAGCCCGACCCCCCGGTCGCGCACGACCGGGCACGGCAGCTCGACGAGCCCGTTGGGCCAGCGGAACGGCGTCGTGGGCAGCGTCGGGTCGCCGAACAGCGGGCTCCGCGCCGGGAGCACGCTCGACGAGTAGGTGAAGCCGGCGTCGCGGAGCACGTCGACCGCCCACCGCGGACTCGGGCACGAGCGAGAACGTCGGGGCCCGGAAGCCGACGCACCGGCGTGCCCGCGAGCTCCTCGAGCCGGGCCTTGCCCCGGATCACGTCGGCGGGGAACGACGCCGGCGACAGCTCGGTGAGGGGCTGGTGACGCCAACCGTGCAGGCCGATCTCGTGGCCGCGGCCGGGCGATCTCGGCGATCAGGTCGGGATGGTCGTCGGCGGTCTCGCCGACGACGAAGAACGTGCCGCGGGTGTCGCGGGCGTCGAGGAAGTCGAGCACCTGCCGCGTGAGCGCGGGGTAGCGCTCCTCGGCGTCGGCCGACGGGCGGTGGTCCTCGAGATCGAGGGTGAAGGTGACCTGTCTGCGTCATTCCGGCCGACCATCAGTACGCGTCCATGTCGAGGAACTCGAAGGTGTCGACGCCGAAGGTGTCCTGGTCGACGGCGGGCGAGAGCGAACGCAGGATGAGGTGCAACGGCGACGGCTGGAGGCGGCGCGGCGGTTGCACCCCGCGGACGCGCACCCGCCGGTTGAAGCCCGCGTAGACGGCGTACGGGCGCGCGGTGGAAGCGGCAGGCGGCGCCGACCATCGCGTCGGCCGTGACCGGCGTGCTGCCGCCGCGTCGGCCGAACACCTTCAGCACGACCGCGGCGCGCACACCGAAGCGCGTGTCGGTGGTCGTGATCGCGACGAGGTCGTCGTTCGAGTGCAGCGCGTACTGCGCGCTCGGGCAGGCGAGCCGCCACCGCAGGTACTCGGTGGTGTACGAGTTGGTCCACTGCTCGACGGCGAAGTCGTCGAGTCCCGGCGGTGAGCTCGTCGAACTCGGCGGCTCGGCCAGGAACGCGGCGTCGACCGGCGTGCTGGTGACGCCGCGTCCGGTGTGCATCGGGCACGCACAGCTTGACCGGCAGCGGACCTGGTGTCTTCCAGCCCATGTACTTCACGACTGCGCCGATCGACTTGTCGTTGCACACGCCGGTCGAGAACTGCCAGCCCGGTGGCGGCCGCCTCGTCGTAGATCTCGGCGCCGAGCTGCTGGAAGTAGCCCTTGCGCTGGGTGCCGCTGCGCGTCGACCGCGTGCAGCGAGAACGCCGCGGGGACCACGCCGTCGCGACCGCGGTACCGCTGGGGGATGAGCGCGTAGTGCGCGACCCGCACGCCGTCGTCGTCGACCCCGCGCTGGATGGCGGGTCCGTACGGGTTCTCGTCGTAGAGCCACCGGAGGTAGGCCTCGTCGACGTAGCGCGCCGCTGGGCAGCTCGGCCCGCAGGAGCTCGGTGTTGAGGGCGTTGTCGCGCGCGCGTCGGGGATCGGGCGCGTCCATGGTTGCCGAGGCTACCTGGCCCCTCCGTGCAGAATCGCGCTCACGCATCGAGGGTGCGCAGGTCGTGCTCGTCGCGCTCGTCGCAAATGTCGACTCGTTGACGATGGCGCAGCAGCCGTCGATCGCGACCGCGGCGAGCATCGGCAGCACGACGTCGACCGGCGACCCGGTACCGGGTGATGCCGAAGCCATGGCGACCGTCATCGTGACCGACGCGGCGATGGCGAGTATCGGGAAGATCGGGACGCGTCGGCGTCGCAGGACGACGAGGCCACCGATGGCACACGGCAACAGCAGCCAGTAGGAGATGAGCCCGGCCCACGAGGCCACTTGCCGCGCCGTTCGAAGAAGACGTCCAGTTCGACGTTCTGGAACGGCCGGAACACCTCCCAGACCCTGCCGATCCGGGCGGCGACGACGATCGGCAGACGCTCGACGTGGTCGCGCGAGGTAGTCGACGCCCTTCTCGCGGGCCCGGCGTCGAACACCGATTCGTCGGACCCGGGCACGTAGCCGCGGCAGTGAGCACCCGTCGTCCCAATAGCCGAGGTGCGGGCCCGAGTACGTCGCGTCGCAGTTGCTGTAGGCGAGCACCACGCCGAAGCCGGTGCCGAGCGTGGTCGGCTCCTCGAACGTGGTGAGGTTCCGGATCACCCACGGCGCCATCACCACCATCACCACCGCGGCCATGGCCACCAGGATCCCGACGCGCCGGCGCCAGTCGATGTCGGGCAGGAACAGCACGGTCGGGACGGCGATGAACACCACCAGGATCACGCCTTCGGAGCGGGTCAACGCCGCCAGCGCCAACCACACCGCGAGCAGCAGGGCCCAGCGCAGGCGGCGGTCGTTCCAAAACTTGTAGAAGGTGAGGAGCGACATCGCCACGAGGAAGCCGTAGAGCGTCTCGAGACCGATCACCGAGTCGTTCATCCAGAGCGCGGGCGACACCGCGGCGAGGCCGGCCGCGAGCAGTCCGGCGCGATCGCCGGCCAGGCGCCGCGCCAGCACGCCGAGGAGGAACACGGTCCCGATGCCCAGCAGGATCGTGATGATCCGCTGGGTGAGCATGCTCGTGAGCCCGAGCTTCGCGGGAATGGCGAGGAAGATCGTGTAGAGCGGAGGATGGAGCGCGGTCGGTTCGTCGAACCGTTGCCCGGAGCTCGCCGACGCGTAGTGCAGGAACGGATTGAGGAACCCGTGCCCGTCGGCCACGAGACGCGCCTGCAGGTGGTAGAAGACCTCGTCCGAAAGGCCTGACTTCGGGTTGCGCGGATCCACGACCGCGGCCGCGTACCAGATCCGGATCGCCAGTCCGCCTCCGCAGATCACTGCGAGCCACCGAAAGAAGCGTCGGCGACCCGCGACGGCGACGTCGGTCACGTCGGCGCCTCCACCGCGGCTCGGCGCCTCCGGAGCCACTGCCACGCGGCCGTGAACCCGACCGCGGCGGCGAGCACGAGCGAGACTTCCGCGGGCGCCCGGTACCGCGTGACGCCGAACGTGATCGCGGCCGCGAAGGTGGCGATGGCGGCGATGGCGAGGAGGGGGAGCACGGTGATCTTCCGGCGATGGGTGAGCACCAGGCCGGCGATCGCGAACGGCACGAGCAGGTAGTACGCGAACAGCCCGATCCACGACGGGGCGCGGCCGCGGCCTTCGAGCCACCAGTCGAGCCACGTGGTCTGGCCCGGCTTGAACAGCCCCCACAAGCGGCCGACGCGCGCGGCGACCACGAGCGGGGTGCGCTTCCAGTGGTCCTTGATGTACTGCACGGCGTACTTGCGGGGCGCGAGGTCACGCTGCGACTCGTCGAGCGAGTTGGAGGGCCACGGTCCGGTGAAGCAGTTCGCGTAGTAGCCGATGTAGTTGCCGTAGTACGTGCCGTCGCAACTCGCGGCCGACGAGCGCGGCCCCGGTCGCGCTGGTCATCGTCGTGGGCTCCTCGAAGCGCGTGTAGTTGAAGACGATCCACGGTCCGACGGTGACCACGCCCATGAGACACGCGACGACACCCATCTTGATCCGCTCGCGCCAGCTGTGGTCGCGCGCCAGCAGCGCGAGGGGGATCACGACGATCAGGAAGAGGAGCGTGAGCTCGGTGCGGCATAACGCGGTGATGCCGCACGCGAGCCCCATCCACACCGCGGTGCGCATGGTCGGGCGGCGGGCGAAGCCGTACACGGCGTAGAGCGCGATCGCCGTCATCATGATGGCCATCGACTCCGACAGCAGCATGCCGTCACTGATCCAGATCTGCGGGTACACGGCGGCGATCGCGGCGGCCACGATCCCCACCGTGGTGCCCCCGATGCGTCGTCCGACCAGTCCGATGATCACGACCGCGGCGATGCCGAGGAAGCAGGACGCGAACCGGTGCCACGTGACCGAGTCGAGCCCGAGACGCGACCAGAGCGAGAGGTAGATGACGTAGAGCGGTGGGTGCGTCGCGCTCGGGCGCTCGACCCCGTTGCGGAAGTGCCACAGGAACGGATCGATGAACCACGAGCCCTTGGCGAGCGCGTTCGCCTGCCAGTGGTAGTAGAAGGCGTCGCCGCCGAGCTTGTATCCGTGGTAGCCCGTCTGGCTCGTGGTCGGGCGCCACCAGAGCACGTTCATGAACCTGATCGCGGCGGCCGCGATCGCGATCACGATCATCGCCACCGTGAACCGGCGGGTACGGCGTTCGTCGGGCCAGGTGTCGTCGACCGGCGGACCCTCGTCGGGCAGCTCCGCCGGCGTCGGCGTGGCGAGGTCGACGCTCACACGGGTGCTTCCGTCAACGTGGCGTCGTCAGCCGGCGGGCGTGCGTCCGACGTGTCACCGACCGCGCCGTCGTCTTCGTGCCGTGCGAGGCGCCAGAGCGCGGCGAGGCCGATCGCCGCGAGCACGGGGATCACCGCGTCGACGGGCGCGCGGTAACGCGTGATGCCGAAGCTCATGGCCACCGTGATCACGGTGGCGGCCACGATCGCGATGAACGGGAAGATCGGGGTGCGACGCTTCCGCAGCACCACCAGGCCGACGATCGCGAACGGCGCCAGGAGCCAGTATCCGATGAGGATCGCCCACGAGGTGACGTCGCCGCGCCGCTCGCTGGTCTGGTTGAACTCGACGTTCTGGAAGGGACGGTAGACGTCGAACACGCGGCCTACCCGCGCCGCCATGACCACGGGGATGCGCGCCTTGTGGTCTTCGAGGTAGTCGATGGCCTTCGATCGTGCGCGCGCACGTCGACCAGGCTCTCCTCGAGGTCGGGCGGGTAGTCCTTCAGCGAGCAGCTGTCGTCCCAGTACCCGAGCTTGTCGCCGTAGAAGGCGGTGTCGCAGCTGCCGTAGAGCAGCACCCAGCCGAATCCGGTGCCGAGCGTGGTGGGCTTCTCGAAGGTCGTGAGGTTGCGCACCACCCACGGGCCCACGACGACGAGCCCCACCAACGCCATCACGCCGAGCATCTTGGCGCGCGCCATCCGCGACGGACCCGGCACGAGGGCGAGCGTCGGGCAGCGCCATCAGCAGGAACAGCAGCACCCCTTCGGAGCGGGTGAGCGTCGCCAGCGACAGCCACAACGCGAGCAGGGCCGCCGCCGCCGGGGTGGGCTTCCGCCACAAGCGGTAGACCGCGAGCAGCGACAGGACGACGAGGAACGCGTAGGGCGTCTCGAGCCCGAGCATCGAGTCGTTCGACCACAACGGGGGATAGGCGGCGGCGAGCAGCGCGGCGAGGAGCCCGACCCCGTCGCGACCGCGGAGGTTCCGGGCCAGGATCCCGATGAGGAAGACCGTCGCGGAGCCGAGCAACGCCGTGATCACCCGCTGCTGGGTGGGCGTGTCGAGGCCGAACCGGGCCGGGATGCTCAGGAACACGGTGTAGACGGGCGGATGCGCCCCGGTCGGGAAGATCCGGTGCGCCGCGCGTCTCGACGGGGGCGTAGTACCCGAAGGGGCTCAGGAACCCCTTGCCGTCAGCGACGAGGCGGGCCTGCGCGCTGTAGAAGAACTCGTCGTCGATGCCGAGCTTGGGAATCCGTGACGTCACCGGCCCCAGGACGTACCAAACTCGCCAGACGGCTGCCCCCGCGGTGATCACGCCCAGCCGCGCGAGGAAGCGTCGAGAGGCTCCCATTGGGTGCGAACCTACCAGCGCCCGCCCGAAATCCGGGGACGCAGAAGGCCGGATCGGCAGGGATCATCGTCCGTGTGGAAGCTCGGTGACGAACACGAGCGGTACGATGCGCATTCCTCGCGGCGCACACACCCGACGGGTTCGACACGGCTTGCACGCCTCCTGGACAGACTCGTGATGACCTCTCCTCAGCGCAAGACCGCCGCGCCCCACTGGCCTGCGCTGGATGGGTGGCGCGGGTTCTCGATCTGGTTCGCGATCTCGGTGCACGCCGGGTACTTCACCGCCGGTGGCGTGCTGTCGCTCGACACGTTCTTCGTCCTGTCCGGCTTCCTCATCACGGGGCTGCTGCTCCGGGAATGGGGCAACTCGTCCCGGATCGACCTGCTCCGGTTCTGGGCCCGACGGGCCCGGCGACTGCTCCCGGCGTTGTTCGTCGTGCTGGGCGCGGTGCTCGTCTACGCCGCGTTCATCGCCCCCGCGATCGGTCTCGACAAGGTGCGCGGCGATGTCCTCGGATCGCTCGGCTACGTCGTCAACTGGCACTTCATCTGGTCGGGCCAGTCCTACTTCGGCGCGTTCACCTCGCCGTCGCCGGTGCTCCACCTGTGGTCGCTGGCGGTGGAGGAGCAGTTCTACCTGATCTGGCCGCTGATCGTGTTCGGGGTGCTCGCGCTCGCCGGGAAGTTCGTGCGCCGGCGTGGCGCGATGATCGCGGTCGGCGCGGTGGCGATCGTCGGCGCGGTCGCGTCGGCGATCGAGATGGTCGCGCTCTACGAACCGGGTGCCGATCCGTCGCGCGTCGACTACGGCACCGACACCCGGGCGCAGGCGATGTTGATCGGCGCCGCGCTCTCAGTGTTCGTCGCGGTGCACGGTCCGGTGCGCTCGCGCGTTGCCCGAGGTGCGCTCGACTTCGCGGCCCCGTTGTGCCTCGTCGCCGTCGTCGCGCCCTGGTTCGCGTCCGACACCACCGAGGTCCACGACTTCTTCTACGGACGCTACGGCCTGTTCGTGTACTGCATCGCAGTGGCGGTCGTGCTCTGGCGGGTCGTGCAACCGTCGACCGGTCTGCTCGGCGCGACCCTGTCGTTGCCCCCGCTGATCTGGGTCGGCGCGATCAGTTACGAGATGTACCTCTGGCACTGGCCCACGTACCTGGTCATCTCGGCCGATCGCACCGGCCTCGACGGCCTCGCGCTGCTCACGGTGCGTCTCTCGACGGTGGTGCTGCTGGCCTGGGTCACCCACACGTTCGTCGCCGAGCCCATCCGGCGGGGCGTCCGGCTGCGCTCGCCGCGCCTCGCCCGGATCATGGTCGTCGGAGTTGTGATCGCGCTCGGTACCGGCGTCTACGCGGCGACGACGGCCGCGGAACCCGCGCTGAGCGGCAAGTTCGGCGAAGTCGCCGACAAGGGCGGTCCGCCCTCGGTCGACGACGTCGCCGCGCGGAAGCCGGCCAAGGGCTCCGGTTCCACGTCGACCACCACTCCCGGTGCCCCGACCACGACCACCCTGCCGCCCGTGCTCAAGGTGCTCATGGCCGGCGACTCGCAGGGCGCCACCCTGGCGCAGGGCGTGCACGCCGACGGCGGCATCGACGGGTTGTCGGCGCAGCCCGGGTTGGCGGTGTGGAACCGGGCGATCCTCGGCTGCTCCATCGTGACCGCGCCGTTGTTCGTCATCGACGGCAACACCACCACCAACCGGTGCGGTGGATCGGGCCTGTGGCAGGAGCAGTGGCAGTCCGACGTCGACACCTTCCTCCCCGACGCGGTCGTGGTGATGGCCGGCGCGTGGGACGTGTTCGACGTCCTGGGTCCCGACGGCCAGGTGCTCCATCCCGGCGACCCCGCGTGGCAGAGCCTCTACGTCCGGGACCTCACGACGTTGCTCAACGAACTGACGTCGAAGGGCGCGGCGGTCGTCGCCATCAAGCCGGCGTGCTTCGGCAGCGACTCCGTCGACGGCAGTGAGCCGCAACGCTCCGAGCGACTCGATCCGGCGAGGCTGAGCGCGATCACGGCGGCATGGGAACAGGCGACCGCCGCGAACCGGGTGACGTTGCTCGACCTCGACGCCACCCTGTGCCCCAACGGCGTGTCCGACCCGGCCATCCGGCCCGACGGCGCGCACTTCACCGAGGTGGGTGCCGACCTCCTGGCCCCGCGCATCGCCACCGCAGTGCGCAAGGCGGTCCAGCAGAACCGGGCGCTCATCGCCCAGGCCGCGGCCGGCTGAGGCGCGACGGAGCGAGCGTCGTCAGTGGCGCGGGCGGCGCGCCACCGCGAACAGCCCCGGGGTGGTCGGGGCGATCTCGTCGGTGAGGAAGAAGTGCGACTCGTCGAGACCGGAGCCGATGCCGGTGCGGGACGAGCCGAGCATCCGGTAGACGACCGGGAGCACCCGCTCGTACCCCCACACGTACCAGCTCCGCGGCATCTTGTGCCGCAGATCGAGCGGATCGAGGCGGAGCAGCTTCTCCCCGCTGGCACGGCGCTGTCCGAAGTCGGCGTGCAGCTCGGGGGAGCCTTCGAGCCCCTGCACGGTCACGTCGTGGAAGAAGAGCGACAGGAGCGACTCGAGCTCGGGTCCCTCGAACAGCGACACGTGGAACGGGTTCTCGAAGTCGGCGGGGCGGTTCGGGGTGATCACGAGAGCGGTGCCGTCGACGGTGGTGACCCGTGCCAGCTCGGCGACGTGCTGCTCGGGCGCGACGAAGTGCTCGATGATGTGCGACGAGCAGACCCAGTCGATCGAGTTCGATCGGGCCCCGATGCGGCCGCCGTCCATCGCCGCGAACCGCAGGCCCTTGGGCCCCCATTCGTGCGCGGCGTCGATCGCGGTCTGGGGGTCGTAGTCGACCCCGACGACGAGGCGGCCGATCCCTGCGAGCCGGGACGTCTGCGTGCCGACCCCGCAGCCGACGTCGAGCACCGTGCCCGTGCCGAGCCGCTCGCTCATCTCGCGGTACCCCGCGTCGTGGAACGCGAGCAGGGAATCGGGGGTCGCGCCCACCATGGGGCGTTCGCCGGTGAGTCGGGCCATCGGCGGAGAGATTAGGGGCGCGACGTTCCCAGGTGCGGCACCGGCCTCCCCATAGCATGCATCCGTCATGACGAGCGGAGACCACGCGGTCGAGATCGCCAAGCTGGGTGACATCGCCGCCGAGGCCGGCCTGCACCGCGTCAGCATGCTCGCGTGGCGCGACCTCGACGATCCCGAGGCGGGCGGATCCGAGCTCCACGCCTCGACCATCGCCGCGTTGTGGGCCGAGGCCGGCATCGAGGTCACCATGCGCACGTCGTACGCCGCGGGCCACCCGCAGGTGTCGTGGCGCGACGGCTACCGGGTCATCCGCAAGGCCGGCCGCTACCTCGTGTTCCCGCGGGCCGCGTTCAGCGAGATGATGGGGTGGCACGGCGGGCGCGACGGTCTCGTCGAGATCTGGAACGGGATGCCGTTCTTCTCGCCGCTGTGGTCGCGCGACGGCGCACGTCACCTGGCTGCACCACGTGCACGCCGAGATGTGGCAGATGACGCTGCCGCCCCGGCTGGCCGCGTTCGGCGACTTCGTGGAGTCGAAGCTGGCGCCGCCGATCTACCACCGCACGCCCATGGTCACACTCTCGGAGTCGAGCAAGCGCGAGCTCGTGCACGACCTCAAGTTCCGCGCCGACCGCGTCAGTGTGGTCGCACCCGGGATCGACGCGCACTACACGCCGGGCGGTGAGAAGTCGCCCACGCCGCTGGTCGTTGCCGTGGGCCGGCTCGTGCCGGTGAAGCAGTTCGACGTGCTGATCGATGCCCTCATCGCGCTCAAGCCGCGCCACCCCGGTCTCGAAGCGGTCATCGTCGGCGAGGGCTACAAGCGTGAGGAGCTCGAGGCGCAGATCCACGCCGCCCGGGCCGAGACGTGGATCACCCTCCCGGGCCGCATCGACGAGGACGACAAGGTCGACCTCTACCGGCGGTCCTGGGTCCTCGCCAGCGCCTCGGCGCGCGAAGGCTGGGGCATGACCATCACCGAGGCGGCCGCCTGCGGCACGCCCGCGGTCGTGAGCGCGGTGGCCGGCCATTCCGACGCGGTGGTCGACGGCAGCACCGGCATCCTGGCCGACGACGGCGACGCGTTGCGTGACGGTCTCGACCGGCTCCTGGGCGACGACGCGGCCCGCGCGACGATGAGCGCCGCGGCCCGTGCGCATGCCGCGCGCTACACGTGGGAGGCGACCGCGCGCGGCACGCTGGAGGTGTTGGCGCAGGCGGCGATCGCCCGTCGTGGAGGCGCGCCCGCGCGATGAGGTTCACCGTCATCGGCCACAGTTGCCTGCGCATCGAGACCAGCGGGCCGACGATCCTGGTCGACCCCTGGCTGCTGGGGTCGTGCTACTGGCGGTCGTGGTGGCACTACCCGCCAGCAGCCGCACCGTCGCCCGAGGTGCTGGCCCCCGACTTCGTGTACCTCACGCACCACCACTTCGATCACTTCCACTACCCGTCGATGCGACGCATCGATCACGACGCCCACGTGCTCGTGCCCAAGTTCGGGGTGCCGACGCTGGCGGAGGAAGTGCGCGACCTCGGCTTCGGTGAGGTGATGGAGCTCCCGCACGGGCAGGTCGTGCAGCTCGCGCCCGGCGTGCGCGTCGCGTCGTACCAGAACGGACCCGATGATTCCGTCTTCGTCGTCGCCGACGGCGAGCACGTGCTGGTCGACATCAACGACGGCAAGATCCGCGGCCGCACGCTCCGCAAGATCCTGGAGGAGTTCGGACGCCCGACGTTCGTGTTCAAGAGCTACTCGTTCTCGCAGGCCTACCCGGTGCTCTACACCGCCGACGATCCGGCCGACCTCGAGCTGGTCACGCGCGACACGTACCTCGACGACTGGGTGCACGTGGTCGAGCAGCTCGGCCCGCGCTACGGCGTGCCGTTCGGCAGCATGGTGGCGTTCCTGCACCCCGACTCCGGCGCGGCCAACGAGCACCTCGTGCCGCCGAGCGAGGTGGTCGACGTGTTCCACAAGCAACAGCCGCACTCGACCACCGAGGCGGTGCAGATGGACCCGGGCGACAGCTGGAGCTCGGAGGGCGGGTTCGAGCTCGCGGGCGTCGACTGGTACACGGACCGTGACAAGCACCTCGACGCGCTCGCTGCGCAGGTGAAGCCGAAGATCGAGGCCCAGACCGCGGCCGAGGACGGCGTGACGCTCGACTACGCGACGTTCGCCGACTACTTCGACGGCTTCATGCACGCATTCCCGCCCGGCGTGCTCGGGAGCTTCGTGCTGCGGCGCCCGGTGGTGTTCGAGGTCCCGTCGTCGCCGTTGCCGTTCTGGGTGCTCGACTTCAAACGCCGCGCGGTGTACCGGCTGTCGTCGCCGCCGCCCGACACCGCCAGCATCGTCACCGTCAACGAAGCGGTGCTCGCCGACGCCATCGCCAAGCGGTTGGTGCACGTGGTGCACGGCTCGATGCGCATCCGCGTGCACCTGCGCGCGGGCGGGGCCGGTGACGACCTCACGTTCTGGGGACTCATCGTGCCCTGGGAGCTCGGCTACCTGCCGCTGCGCGGTTCGCTGCGCCCGCGCCTCGCCGAGGTCACGTGGCGCCGACGTCGCGAGTGGCTCGAATGGGGCGACGCCGTACGCGCCGGTGGCGGCACCCTGTTCGAGCGGATCTCGGGCCGACTGGGCTCCGACGCCGGGAACGGGAGCACGGTCGACGCCGTAGGGTGACCGGCATGGACATGGAGCGGAATGGATCCTCGTGATGGCCGGACCCAAGTCGTTCTTCCTCACCCCCGAGATCCACGAGTACGTCGTCACCCACGGCGCGCGGCCCGACGCGGTCCAGCAGGCGCTCATCGACGAGACCGCCGAGCTCCCGATGGCGATGATGCAGATCTCGCCCGAGCAGGGCACGTTCATGACCCTGATCACGCGTCTCCTCGGAGCCCGTCAGGCGGTCGAGGTGGGCACGTTCACCGGGTACTCGGCCCTCTCGATCGCGCGCGGCCTGCCCGACGACGGCCACCTCCTCTGCTGCGACGTGAGCGAGGAGTGGACGAGCATCGGCAAGCGCGCGTGGGCGAGCGCGGGGCTCGACGACAAGATCGAGCTGCGGATCGCGCCGGCGGCCGACACGCTGCGGTCCCTCCCCGACGAGGAGTACGTCGACCTCGCGTTCATCGACGCCGACAAGCCCGCATACCCCGTGTACTACGAGGAGCTCCTGAAGCGGCTGCGGCCCAACGGGCTGATCATGGTCGACAACACGCTCTGGGGCGGCGCCATCATCGACGAGAGCGTCGACGACGAGTCCACGGTCGCGTTGCGCGCGTTCAACGACATGGTCGCCGCCGACGACCGTGTCGACGCCACGATCCTGACGCTCGGCGACGGCCTCACGATGCTGCGGAAGCGCTGATTCAGAACTTCCCGGTGCGTCCGTAGCGGTAGTAGCCGGCGAACTGCTCGTTGGTCTCGGGGGGAGCGGCACGATCTCGCCCAAGCGTTGCGCGCCCCACACGATCTCCGCCGTGCGTTCGACCAGTCCCGCGATGTGGAGCACATCGGCCGGGCTCTTGCCCACCGCGAACAGCCCGTGGTTGGCCATGAGCACCGCGCTGCGGTCGCCGACCCAGCCCGCGACCTCCTCGGCGAGGTCGTCGGTGCCGGTGGTCTCGTAGTTGGCGACGGGCACGTCGCCCCCCACGTACACCACGAACTCCTCGATCACCGCGGGGATCGGCTGACGGGTCAACGCGAACATCGTGCAGTGCTTCGCGTGGCAGTGCATCGTGGCGTTGATCTCCGGGTAGCGCCGCATGGCCGAGAGGTGCAGCATCTTCTCGGTCGTCGGCCCGCGGTGCCCTTCGACGACCTCACCGTCGAGCGAGCAGACCACGAGGTCGTCGAGCCCCATCTGCAGGTAGTCGAGCGACGAGGGCGTGAGCACGACGTTGCCGTCGGGCAGACGCGCGGCGACGTTGCCCGCGGTGCCCTGCACCAGTCCCGACGTGAGCATCTCCTGGGCGGTCTCGAGGAGCTGCTGCTTCACCTCCGCCGCGGTCGGCCGCTCGGGCCGCATCGCTCGGGCTTCACTTCCGAGGACCTCCGGGTTGACGAGATTCGGCGGGCTGCCGCCGTCGAGCAGGCTCACGAGCCCGTCGACGATGAGCGACGTGTGGTTGGTCTCGGTGTCGTAGGTCGCGCCGCCGATGTGCGGCGTCAGCACGACGTTGCTCATCGCGCACAGCGGGTCGTCGACGTCGAGTCGCTCGCCCTCGAAGTGATCGAGGCCGGCACCACCGAGGTGGCCGTCGGCCAGCGACGCGGTGAGCGCGGCGGTGTCGTGGAGTCCGGCGCGTGCGGTGTTGAGGTAGATCGCGCCTTCGCGCATCTTGGCGAACTGCTCGGCCCCGATCATCCCGTGCGATTCAGGCGTGACCGCCGCGTGCATCGACACGACGTCGGCCTCGGCGAGGAGGTCGTCGAGCGAATGGGTCGCATCGGGCGCGAACGGGTCGTAGCTGATGACGTTCATGCCGAGTCCGGCGAAGCGCCAGGCCGCGGCCCGGCCGACCGCGCCGTAGCCCACGACGCCGGCGGTCTGGCCCGCGACCTGCCAGGCCCGGAAGCGCTGGTAGGGGATCGTGCCGTTGCGGTAGGTCTCGCCCTCCCGCACGTCGAGGTCGGCGCGAGGGATGCCCCGGGTGACCGCGAACAGGAGCCCGACGGCCATCTCGGCCACCGCGTCGGCGTTGCGACCCGGCGCCCGCAGCACCGGGATGCCCTTGGCGGTGGCGGCCGGCACGTCGACGTTGGTGGGGTCGCCCCGGCACGAGCCGATGGCGACGAGGGGTAGGTCGAGGACCGGGCCCTTCACCGAGTCGGACTCCACGATCAGGAGATCGGCGCCCTCGGCGGTGACGCGCTCGGCGAGGGTGTCGGCGTCGTAGATGCGGAGCGGTTGGTGCTCGATCCAGGGATCGAGGACGACGTCGGCGAACGAGCGGAGCGTGTCGAGCCCCGGCCCGCGGAACGGCGCGGTCACGAGGGCGCGGTGGCGGTCGGTCATGGCGGGGATTCTGGCATCCGGCGAGCCGGCGACCCCACCGCACCGCTGCGGGGTGTCATTTGACAACGAGTGTTGATAAGATGGGTCCCGTGAAGACGGTCGACGAGCTCACCTCCCGGTTCCGGGACCAGGGCCTGCGGGTCACCCCGCAGCGGCAGGCGATCTTCCGGTTGCTGCACGGCGTCGACACCCACCCCACGGTCGAATCGCTCTACGACGCGGCCCGCACCGAGATGCCGACCATCTCCCGCAAGACCGTGTACCAGACCGTGCACGACCTGGAGGAGATGGGCGAGGTGGAGCTGCTCGACATCGGCACCGGCAGCATCCGGGTCGACCCCAACGTCGAGCACGCGCACCAGCACCTGGTGTGCACGCGCTGCGGCACGGTCCGCGACGTGCTGCTCGACATCGCCGACCTCCGGGTGCCCTCGCGCTACCGCCGGGAGTTCACGGTGGAAGCGGTCGAGGTCGTCTTCCGGGGTGTGTGCGACGACTGCCTCGCCCGCGAGCCCGTCGACGCCTGACCCCCGTCCCCAGTTCGAACCAACGCAACCCAGACCCATCAAGGAGAACAACGCATGGCCGACCTCAACGGAAGCAAGACTCACGACAACCTCAAGGAGGCGTTCGCGGGGGAGAGCCAGGCGAACCGCCGGTACCTCTACTTCGCCCAGAAGGCCGACGTCGAGGGCTACCCCGACGTCGCCGCGCTGTTCCGCTCCGTCGCCGAAGGTGAGACCGGGCACGCGTTCGGCCACTTCGACTTCCTGGCCGAGGTCGGCGACCCCGTGACCGGTGTCGCGGTGGGTGCCACCAGCGACAACCTCAACTCGGCGATCACCGGCGAGACCTACGAGTACACCGAGATGTACCCGGGCTTCTCGAAGACCGCTCGCGACGAGGGCTTCGAGGAGATCGCGGAATGGCTCGAGACGCTCGCCCGCGCCGAGAAGAGCCACGCCGGTCGCTTCACCCAGGGTCTCGAGACCCTCGACAGCTGAAGCAGCAGTTCGGTTCCTGGCCACGACCCCGGGGCGAGTCCCCGGGGTCGTGCGCTGCTCGGGCCCGACGGCGAAGAAGAGAGAGGAGTGACGCCGTGAGGAAGCTCACCGTCGACGACATCGTCGACCACCGCGCCGTACGAACGCGAGCGCGAGGAGTTCCGCGCCGGCGTCATCGCGATGAAGAAGCGTCGCCGGATCCCGCTCGGCGACCTCGTGACCATCGTGTTCGAGAACACCGACACCATGCGCTTCCAGGTGCAGGAGATGGCGCGCGCCGAGCGCATGCTCACCGACGAGGCCATCGCCGACGAGGTCGCGACCTACAACGAGCTGATCCCCGAGCCCGGCGAGCTGTCGGGCACGTTGTTCATCGAGCTCACCGACGACGCGTGCGCTGCGGGAGTGGCTCCCGAAGCTGATCGGGCTCGAGTTCCACGTGTGCGTTCGAGGTCGGCCCGCGCGGTCGGGCAACCGCGTCGCAGGCGGTGCCCGAGCGACGAGGAACGCCTCACCCGCGACGACATCACGTCGACCGTGCACTACCTCAAGTTCCCGTTCACCGCCGAGCAGCGCGCGCAGCTCGCGGACGGACCGGCCCGGATCGTCATCGACCATCCCGAGTACAAGGTCTGGGTCGAGCTCAACGACGCGCAGCGCGCCGAGCTCGCCGGCGACTTCGCCGACTGACGCCGTGGAGATCCGGGTCCAGCGGCTCGACCCCGAGCTGCCGCTCCCTCGCCAACAGCACACCGACGACGCCGGCTACGACCTGCACGCGCGGGAGCAGGTCGAGCTCGCCGCCGGCGGTGGCCGTGCCCTCGTGCCCACCGGGCTCGCCGTCGCGATCCCGTCGGGGTACGCGGGGTTCGTGCTGCCCCGTTCGGGGCTGGCGCTGAAGTCGCGGCATCACGTGCCTCAACACGCCCGGGCTCATCGACCCGCTCTACCGCGGCGAGCTCAAGGTGCTGCTGGTGAACACCGACCCGAGCGAGCCCTATACGGTCGAGCGCGGCGATCGCATCGCGCAGCTCGTGATCCAGCGCGTCGAACAGGTCGACTGGCAGGAAGTCGACGCGCTCGACGCCACCGAGCGCGACGTGTTCGGCTTCGGATCGACGGGAGTGTGACGTGATGGGCTCGACACGAACGTTCCGGTTCGGCGTGCAGGCGTCGACCGGACGCACCGGTGCGGAGTGGGCCGAGCAGGCCCGCAAGGTGCGAGGGCCTCGGCTACTCCACGCTGTTCATGCCCGACCACTTCGTCGACGCCGCGTTCGCGCCGATGGTCGCGCTGTCGTTCGCGGCGGCGGCCACGACCATCGCTGCGCATCGGGATGCTGGTGCTCGGCAACGACTACAAGCATCCCGCGGTCGTCGCCAAGGAAGCGGCCACGCTCGACGTGCTGTCCGACGGCCGCCTCGAGTTCGGTCTCGGCGCGGGCTGGATGACCGCCGACTACACCGCGCTGGGCCTGCCCTACGACTCGCCGGGGACGCGCATCGCCCGTCTCGGCGAAGCGCTCGCCGTCGTGAAGGGCGCCTGGGGCGACGGCGCCGTTCGACTTCGCCGGCGAGCACTACTCGATCAGCGCGTACGACGCGCCTGCCCAAGCCGGTCCAGCAGCCGCGCCCGCCGATCCTCGTCGGTGGTGGCGGGCCGAAGGTGCTGCGCCTGGCCGGGCGCGAGGCCGACATCGTCGGCATCAACCCGATCCTGCGCGCGGGGGAGATCGGGGTCGACGCGGCGCGCGACACCCTCGGCGACTCGACCCTGCGCAAGGTCGGGTGGATCCGCGAGGGCGCGGGGGACCGCTTCGACGAGCTCGAGCTGCAGATCCGCTACTTCGTCGCCTCGATCACCGACGACGCCGCAGGCGCTGGCCGAGGCCATGGCCCCGGCATTCGGCGTCGATCCCGACGAGGCGCTCGATTCGGGCGGGGTGCTCGCGGGCTCGGTCGACCAGGTGTGCGACACCCTCGTCGCCCGGCGCGAGGAGTGGGGCGTGTCGTACGTCGTGTTCGGCGACGACCAGTACGAGGAGTTCGCACCGGTCGTGGCCCGCCTGGCCGGGACCTGAGGACCGGACCACCGGGCGCGCGTATCCTCGTCACCCACGCGGACGTGGCTCAGTTGGTAGAGCACAACCTTGCCAAGGTTGGGGTCGCGGGTTCGAATCCCGTCGTCCGCTCCAAGAACCGCAGGTCAGGCCCCCTCTCCGGAGGGGGCCTTCCTCGTACCCTGAAAGGCGCCACCCTGTCTGCCAGCGGCGTTGCTATCGCCGAGCCTCCCTGTCGAATAGCCCGCCTAAGAAGCCGACGAGCGCGCCCTTGCGCGCCGCAGCGACGCGAGCGATGGGACGCCCGCGGCGTTCGGCGATGCGACGGTGATGTGCCCGCGCCGCACCGTCGTGTCCGACTATGCCAAGCAATCGCGCACCGGGAGATCTCCTCCGGCGTGGCGAGCCGCTCCATCTCGTTCGAGGATGAGTTCGGCTCCGAAGAATGGTTGTTGCTTGATCACGAGTCGGTCCACGCCGGAGGCGGCCGTGTGTTCGGGCGAGCCGACGTCTTCACCGAGGACGGGCGGCTCGTCGCGTCGTCCTCGCAGGACGCGCTCGTGCGCGCGTGGCCCCACGGGCAGAGCCCTGCGGGGCGGGAAGCGACACCCTTCTGACAATCCGGGCGACGTCAAACGCCGATGTGGCAGGTCAAGCTTTTGCAAGAGTGCTGATCAGGCCCCACGTGGCGCTGACCTCGTCAGGATTTCCGAGGGGGATTGCCGCTACGTCCGTCGCGCCTCGAGCGGCCAATTCGGTGAGGGCGGCGCCCACTTGGTCGGCGTTTCCGATGATCGCGACATCAATTGCGTCCGCGACGCCCTCTCGGTCCAGCATCGCGGTATACGACGGAATGTCGCGGTAGCTGCCGATGGCAGGACCCAGCCTTTCGCGAGCGCTCGCTGGATTCTCGGTGACGCAGACGGGCAGACACACCACCACGCGAGGGTCAGGACGACCAGCCGCTGCTGCGGCTGCTCGGATCGTCGGTGACACGTAGCTCTCGATGGTCGCCGCGCCTGTCATCCATGTGATCGTCCCCCCGGTGCGTTCACCAGCAAGCTGCAACATCCGTGGTCCGAGAGCTGCGATCAGCACCGGCGGCGGCGTCGGCAGCTCGGCGGCGCCGAGCTGGGTCGACAGCGCGAAACTCTCGTTCGGCGTCGCTGGCTCCGCCGCCATCAACGCGTCGAGCGTCGACAAGTAGTCCGCCAAGTAGCTCACTGAACGGCGACGAGGAAGTCCGTACAGCCTTTCGAGGTTGTGGGCATGCGCGAGGCCAAGTCCGAGCACCAACCGGCCACCACACATCGCTTGCGCAGTGAGCGCCTGCTCCGCGAGCACCACCGGATGTCTCGTCTGGACGGGTATCACTGCGGTGCCGAGTTCGACATCGCCGTCAACGCCCCAGGAAGAGATCAGCGTCAAGGCGTCGAACCCGAGATGCTGCGTGATCCACACTGACGACACGTCAGCAGCCCGCGCCTGTTCGTACTCTGCGACCAACTGAGAAATCGTGTCCCCGAAGCCGCCCCGGCGACCGATGACTGCACCAATCCGCATGACGGAGTCCCTTCCAAGGCGTCACGAACCTGACCCTGCCCGTTCAAAGAAACCGACGCCGACAAACCGCACACACGCTCGATGGCACGTGAGCGAAATGCGCCCTGGAAGCGCCTGCGTTCACACGCGTTGGAAGATCGCCATCGAAGTGGAGATGGCGCGATCGTCCTTGCCCTCGTCGTGGAGCGTCGCGGCGACCGCGATGCGGCTGCTCGCTCCGCCGTTCACCCTCGCTTCCGCTCGGAAGGGACCGGTGACACCGGGACGCTCCATCATGACGTGCCAGCTCTCGACTTGAAGCGCGTCGGTGCCCCGGTGGTCCGCTGCGGCCTCCATCGCTGCCACCTCGAGCACGATGTTGATCGGACCGAGGTGCAGCGCCGCGTGGGGAGCCGAGAACTCGGCGCGAACGGTGGGAGTCGCCAGAGGCTGTCCGCGCCGCGTTCGGCGCCGAACACCTCGTGCAAGCGCGGGAGGTCCGGGCTGTCTTCGACGTCGATCGGGGGGTTGTCGATCTTCTCGTAGCCGTCGGGCACGTCGCCGAGCGACACCCCCATGCCCGACGACACCGCGATCACGCGCTCGGGATTGTCTGCATCGACGGTGCGCGAGCGGCTGTAGCCCATTGTGCGACCGAGGTGGATCACGTCGCGCTCGATGACGACCTGGCGTACGTCGCGCGCGGGATCCAGCACTTCGTACGACATGACGACGGGTGCCGGTACGCATTGGGAGTCGAGCCAGTGAGGTTCTGGGGACGCGATGCAGAGCGGCGCGGCGAGTATGCCCCCAGTCGCGTTCCGCATGTCGTGCCGCAAGGGCATGGTTTCGCGCTCGACGCCCGTGTCGAGCTCAGGCGAGAGCTTGCCGAGATACCGGTAGGTCATGAGCGCCGTCCACGCCGTCTCAAACTCTGACCAGTGATCCTCGCTGGTCGTCGTGCGGATGTCGTGCACCATGGTTCAGGCCGCCTTTGGTAGATGGAACAGGGATATGAGCGCAGTCAAAGCACTTCCGGCTGCGCGAGTCGCGCCGACACGTCGCAGCACACCGTCACGACTTCGTGCGCGTGCGCTGTGCGCGTTCGTCCTTGGGAGGTGCCTTTATGCGGCGCCGTGACATCCGGTACGTCGAGTTCGTGCCGCACGCCTTGCAGAAGCAGGCGCAAGCCGACGAGGAACTGCTCATCGCCGAACGCACGTATGGTTCCGTAGTCGTCCACCTCACTCAACACGGGAAGCTCCGCGGCGCCAAGCCGGGCAACGCTCGCGTTGATGGCGGCAATGTCTTCTTCATCCTCGGCGGCCGCGTACTCGCGCAGATGAAGCCCATGGTGTAGTTGGCGAAGACGGTGAGGATGATCGCGGCCTGCTCTGGCGTGAAGCCGGCTCTGGTGAGCAGCGCCACACCCGCGTCGGTGCGGCGGAGCACCTGGCGTCCGATTCGGCTCGCCGAGAACGTGAGACGCGTGTTCTGCGGGAACACCTCGCGGTACAGAGGCGAGTCATGCATCAGTGAACGGAACGCGACGAGGTACGCGACGAGCTCGTCGTCCCACGGACCATCGCCCACTGGCGGCAGCCTCGTGAGCGCGTCACGACCCACGCGGTCCATCAGCGCTTCCACCAGATCGTCTTTGCTTCGGAAATACCAGTAGAGGCTTGTGACACCGCAGCCCATGGCGCGAGCGAGATGCGGCATGCTGAGCTCATCCAAGCCCTCGTGCTCGACGATCCGGGCCGCCGCGTCAAGGATGTCGTCCGCGTTCAGCGAGCCACGGGCACGACGGGGGCGACTCACCGGGTCACTCGACACAAGAGCACTGTAGTTATCGTATGCATTACCGACTAGTTATCGTATGCATTACCGGAGGCTCTACGAGCCTTCAGTTCGTTGCGGAGGAAGCGTGAAGGGAAGGACAGCATGAAGTGGGGCATCGTCTATGCCAGCACCTCGTTTCCGGAGCCTGACCGCGCCGTGGCGATGGCGACCGCGGCCGAGGCCGCCGGGTTCGAGTCGTTGTGGTGCCCGGAGCACGTGGTGGTGCCGGTGGGTCCGGACGCCACCCCGTACCGGGGCTCGCTCGACGGCAAGATGGACCGGGTGTGGCGGCGGGGAGGGCTCGCCGACCCGCTCATCTGGCTGGCGTTCGTGGCCTCGCACACGACGACGATCCAACTCGGCACGAACGTCGTGATCGTCCCCGAGCACCAACCCGCCGTGCTGGCCAAGTCGGTGGCGACGCTCGACGCCCTGTCCGGGGGCCGCGTCCAGCTCGGCGTCGGCGTCGGCGAGCTGCCCGAGGAGTACGGCGCCGTGGGCATGGAGTTCACCAACCGGGGTCAGAGGATGGACGAGTACCTCGAGGCGATGCGGCTGCTCTGGGAGGAGGAGGTCGTGTCGTACCACGGCCAGTTCGTCGCGTTCGACCAGGTGCGGTGCGACCCCAGCCCGCCCCGGGGCACGGTGCCCATCCACGTCGGTGGGACGTCATCGGCGGCCATCCGGCGGGCTGTCCGCGTCGGCGACGGCTACTTCCCGTACGTCGGGCCGCAGCACGACTTCATTCCCGAGCTTCGCCGGATTCTGGCCGACGTCGACGCCGAGTGCGATCGGGTGGGTCGCGACCTCGACGAGATCGAGATCACAGTCGGCGGCGCCCGCACCGCCGAGGAGGCGGCGGCCATGGCCGAACTCGGTGTCGACCGCTGCACGATCGCCATCCGCGCGAAGGAGATGCCCGAGGTGCGCGACGAGCTCGCCCGCTTCGGGACCGAGGTCATCGAACCGACGAAAGTGCTGTGAGATGGGTGTGCTGGACGGCAAGGTCGCCATCGTCACCGGGGCCGGTCAGGGTGTGGGCCGCGGCATCGCCCTCGCGCTGGCCAAGGATGGCGCGCGGGTCGCGCTGCTCGGGCGGACGGTGTCGAAGTGCGAGACGGTAGCGGCCGAGATCGCCGCCGTCGGCGGCGAGGGACTGCCCCTCGCGTGCGACGTCGAGCACCGCGACCAGATCGAAGCGAGCGTCGCCCGGGTGGTCGACGAGTGGGGTCGCATCGACGTGCTGGTGAACAACGCCCAAGCGATGACGTACATGTCGATCCGCAAGCTCACCGACGACGACATGGAGTCGATGTGGCGCTCCGGCCCCCTCGCGTGCTTCCGGCTGATGCAGGCCTGCTTCCCCTACCTGCGCGACTCGAAGGGCAGCGTGATCAACATGGGCTCGGGGTCGAGCATCCTGCCCCACCCCATGATGTCGGGCTACGCCATGGCCAAGGAGGCGGTGCGCACATTGTCACGGGTCGGCGCACTCGAATGGGGCCGCTACGGCATCCGCGTCAACGCCATCTGCCCGCTCGCCGACTCGCCCGGTGCCACCAACTTCGACGACTCGACCGGCGCCTACGAGGCGGTGACAGCCCAAGTGCCGCTCGGCCACTGGGGTGACGCCGAGTCCGACATCGGCCGCGGTGCCGTCTACCTCGCCGGCCCCGACGCCAAGTTCATCACCGGCACCACCCTCATGATCGACGGCGGCTACAACTACCTCCGGTGAGCGCAGCGCCCTACCGTCATCTATTTCCAGAACAGCTCCGTGAGCCGGCCCATGCGTGCGACGGCTTCTTCGCGCGGAAGTGTCGCAGCGTGGGAGGCGCTTGCGGCGTCGTCCGGATGTGAGTACAACCGGGGCCCGGTACCGAGCTGCTCGAACAATGCCGCGGCGACGTCTTCGGGTGTGCGGGGCTCGGCGACGGACGCATTTCCTGACTCCCCGAGCACGCGTGCCAACGCTTCCGGGTCGGGTGGCGTCATCTTGTTGGCGTTGTGAACGAAGTTCGGCGTCGCGGTAGCGCCGACGACGTACGCGCACGCATCCACGCCCTGGTCGCGCAACTCGTCCCAGAGCCCCTCACCCAAGATGAGCTCGTACGCCTTGGCAGCGCCGTACGCGGCGAAGATCTTGACGCCCTGGAGCGCGCCCATCGAGGACACGAGCACGATGCCACCCCGTCCTCGGCTCACCATCGCTGCCGCGAACCGTTTGGTCAACACGGTGGGCGCCACGCAGTTGACGGTGATGTTCGTGAGCAGCTCATCGGTCGGCGTGGTGAGGAAACGGCCTTGGGGCTCCGCCGCCGCGTTGTAGATGAACAGGCCGACCTCGACGTCGTCAGTGGCAGCGGCGACGACGTCGTCCAGGTCGGGTGAACCCATATCGACGGTGACCGTTCGGACCTCGACGCCATGACGGTCGCGAAGCTCGGCGGCAGTGCGCTCCATCACGTCACTCCGGCGAGCGCAGAGGATCACGTTGGTCCCACGGCGCGCGGCCTCGTCGGCGAACGCGGCCCCAAGTCCGGCGGACGCGCCCGCGACGACGGCCCAGGGCCCATACCGGTCGAAGAACGAGCCACCCATGGTTTCTCCTACTTTCGGGGCACAAAGTCTGGAGGACGACGCGTTTCGGAACGATGTCGCTCGGCCCTGCGCAGTCGACCCGAGGACAGCACGATGTCGGTTCGCTGTCGCCGGGACGCCCACCGGTTACGCCGCCGCCCCCTCCGGTACGTTCGCCGCTGATGGACATGGAGCGCCATCGGCGCGTTCACGCTCTCCGATGTCGGCGACATCGACGGCGTCACGCCCTCGTCGCCTCGCCGTGGCGCGCGCTCGTGCCGACGCCAGCCTCGGACCAGCCGACGTGCGCGGGCTGGGCTCGAACGTGATGCTGCGGCCGGGATGACGTCCGCTGCATCGCCGCCGTTGCGAGGTCGCTTCGCAACCGTCGACGAGGCGATGGACGCGGCGGCCGACCAGTTCGGCGACCGCGAGGCCTACGTCGACGGTGACCGGCGATGCACGTTCGGCGAGTGGATCGCGGCGGCGGACACCGCCGCCGCCGACCTCGTGGCCGCGGGCGTCCGCCCGGGCGACGTCGTCGCCATCACGTTGCCACCGTCCCTCGACTACGCCATCGCCTACGCCGCGGTCGTCCGGGCCGGTGCAGTCGCCACGGGCCTCAACACGCGGCTCGGTCCGCGAGAGGTCGACGCGATCGTGGAACGGTCGCAGCCCGCGGTGGTGATCAGCGAGCCGCCGGTCGGCGACGCCCGGTCCGGCCTCGGTGACCGCCGCCCGCGACGGTCACCAGACGATCCCGCCGTCATCATCTGGACGAGCGGGACGACGGGGCTGCCGAAGGGCGCGTGGTTCGACCACCGCGGGCTCGAGGCCGCGGTCGCAACTGCTGGCGTCATGGCGGCGCCATTCGACCGCCGGCTCGTTGCCACGCCGTTCGCGCACGCCGGCTACATGGCCAAGCTCTGGGAGCAGCTCGCGTGGGGGATCACCGTCGTCATCACCCCGCAGCCCTGGTCGGTCGACGAGATGGTTCGCCTCCTCGAATCCGAGCGCATCACCGTCGTCGGCGGCGTGCCGACGCAATGGGCCAAGGTCGTCGACCACCCGGCGGTCGCAACCGCCGACCTCTCGTCGCTCCGCCTCTGCCTCAGCGCGACCGCGCCCGCCCCGCCCGAGCTGGTCAAGCGCATGCGCGAGCGCCTCGGGTGCTCGGTCGTCGTCCGCTACGCGATGACCGAGTCGCCGTCGATCACGGGCACCGAGCCGGGTGACGCACCCGAGGTGCTCTACCGCAGCGTCGGTCGCCCCCAGAAAGGCGTCGAGGTCGAACTGCGCGACGACGAGGGGCGTGCAGTCGCCGACGGTGACGTTGGGCGGGTGCACGTCCGCTCGGCCTGCGCCATGCGTGGCTACTGGCGCGACGAGACCAGCACGGCCGAGGCGTTCACGGGCGACGGGTGGTTGCGCAGCACCGACCTCGGCCGGCTCGACCGCGACGGCAACCTCGTGCTGGTCGGCCGCGTCAGCGACATGTACATCCGGGGCGGTTACAACGTGCACCCGCTCGAGGTCGAGCACGTGCTCGCTGAGCACCCGGCCGTGGCCCAGGTGAGCGTCGTCGGCGTTCCCGCGGACGTGATCGGCGAGAAGGGCGTCGCCTTCGTCGTCCCGGCGGCCGGCGCGGCGCCACCGACGCGCGGTCGAGCTCAGGTCCTGGTGTGGTGAGCGGCTTGCCGACTACAAGGCGCCCGACGACGTGGTCATCGTCGACGCGCTGCCGGTCACCTCGATGATGAAGGTCGACAAGGCGGCGCTGGCCGCGACGGCGCTCGCGCGTGACGCGGGGCTCGGAACCGTTCGGTCACCAGGTCAGGTCGACGCCGGATGGGACATCAGGCCGAAATGAAGGCGTCGTTACGATCGATTCCGTGACCGCCTCGTCGTTCCGTGCCTTCCTCGCCGACACGAAGGGCGAGGCCGTGCAGCGCGGCGTCGCGACGCGTACGCGCGACGACCTGCCGGCCGACGGCGTGTTGGTCGAGGTGCACTGGTCGAGCGTCAACTACAAGGATGGGCTGGCATCCACGCCCACCGGGAGGGTCGCCCGCATCTCGCCGATCGTCCCCGGGATCGATCTCGCCGGCGTGGTGGCCGAGAGCGACGACGGCCGGTTCCCCGTCGGCGCCGAGGTCCTCGCCCACGGGTACGACCTCGGCGTCTCGCGCCACGGTGGGTTCGCCGAGTATGCCCGGGTCCCGGCCGACTGGCTCGTTCCTGTCCCGTCCGGTCTCACGTTGCGCGACACCATGGTGATCGGCACCGCCGGCTACACGGCCGCGCTCTCGGTCGTCGCCCTCGAAGAGCGCGGTCTCACACCGGCCGACGGCCCCGTGCTCGTCACCGGCGCGACCGGCGGCGTCGGCAGCACCGCGGTTGGCATCCTCGCCAATCGTGGCTACGAGGTCGTGGCGAGCACCGGCAAGGCCGACGCCGAGGCGTACCTGCGGGGCCTCGGCGCCAAGGAGATCCTCGACCGTGCGACGCTCAGCGAGGGAACGAGCAAACCGCTCGAGACCACGATGTGGGCGGCCGCGGTCGACTGCGTCGGGAGTACGACGCTGGCCAATGTGCTGCCCAAGATCCACTACGGCGGGGCGGTGGCGTGCAGCGGCGTGACCGGCGGTGGTGACCTGCCCACGACGATGATGCCGTTCGTCCTGCGCGGGGTGTCGCTGGTCGGCATCGACTCGGTGCAGACGCCGATCGACCGTCGCCGCGGCGTGTGGGAGCGACTCGGCGGTGATCTCAAGCCCATCGGGCTGGGTGAGATCGGCCACGACGTCGGTCTCGACGAGCTCGATGCCGTGCTCGACGGCATCCTGAAGGGTGCGGTGACCGGCCGCACGGTGGTCGACGTGCGGAGGTCATGATGAAGAGCGCCCGCCCGACGATGTTGAGCCATGTCGCGTACGTCACGCACGACACCGCGGCCACCGCGCAGTTCTACAGCGACGTTCTCGGCATGGAGCTGGTGAACGCCGTGCTCGACGACTCGATCCCCTCGACCGGCGACGCGGTGCCGTACTTCCACTCGTTCTTCCGCATGGCTGACGGGTCGACGGTCGCGTTCTTCGAGGCGCCCGAGCTGCCGCCCGAACCGGCGCCGTCACATCCGGCCTACGACATCTTCCGCCACCTCGCCATGCAGGTCGACACGACGGAGGAGGTGGACGGCTGGCGCGACTGGCTCGTCGAGAACGGCGTCGATGTGCTCGGTCCCGTCGACCACAAGATCGTCTACAGCATCTACTTCCACGACCCCGACGGGAACCGGCTCGAGATCACCGCGCCCGTCGACCCCGACTGGAACAACATGGGCGCGCACGCCCGGGAGTCGCTCGCGGAGTGGGAGCAGGTGAAGGCGACGGCGCGCCAGAGCGGGCGGGACATGGCAACCGTCCTCAAGGAGCTCACGGTCCAGCGGAGCCACCGCCGCGCCGCGGGGCTGCAGATCGACTGACGCGGAAGCCGAACGACATGGACGAAGCGTCGATCCCGAAGATCGACTCATCTCGCACGACCGACTCGACGTAGCCGGCCCACGTGTGGGAGCGGTGGCTTCCGGCCAAGCTACCGCGACCGGGCCCGACGGGTCGAGCGCAGAGGCGTGGCGAGCAACAAGATCGTGCGCGGCAACGCCATCGACCTGTTCGAGCTCCAGGGCTTCCAGTAGTGGACCTGGCCTTCTCCGCGGAGGACGACGAGTTCCGCGACGAGGTCAGGACGTGGCTGGCAGAGAACACGCCGAGCGAACGCAGGCCCCGCGAGGGCCAGGCCATGCGCGACTACGACCTGGCGTGGCAACGCCTGCAGTACGACGCGGGTTGGGCCGGCATCTCGTGGCCGGTCGAGTTCGGTGGCCGGGGCCTTGCCCTCACCCAGCAGCTCATCTGGTTCGAGGAGTACGCCCGCACCGGCATGCGGGGAATCGATGCGCGCTTCGTGGGGCTGTCGCACGCCGGGCCGACGCTCATCGCCCGGGCGACCGAGGAGCAGCGGGCGTTCCACCTCCCGAAGATCCTCCGTGGCGACGTCGTGTGGTGCCAGGGCTTCTCCGAGCCCGAGGCCGGCTCGGATCTGGCGTCGTTGCGTACGCGGGCGGTCGTCGACGGTGACGAGCTGGTCGTCACCGGGCAGAAGATCTGGACCAGCTTCGCCGATGTGGCCGACTACCAGGAGCTGCTCGTCCGCACCAACACCGAGGTGCCCAAGCACAAGGGCATCACGTGGGTCATCTGCGACATGCGCAGCCCCGGCATCGACGTCCGTCCCATCAAGACGATGGAGGGTGGCACCGACTTCTGCGAGGTCTTCTACGACGGGGTGCGAATCCCACTCGCGAACGTCGTCGGTGTGATCGACAACGGATGGAGCGTCGCCATGTCGACCCTGTCGTTCGAGCGTGGCACGGCGTTCACCGTCGACCAGGTGCAGCTGTCATCCACCGTCGAACGTCTCATCGAGATCGCGCGCCAGAGGGGCCTGCTCGACGATGACGAGATCGTTCGCGCGTTCTCGCAGGCCCGGGCCGACGTCGCCGCGTTGCGAGCGCTCACCTATGTCGGCATCTCCCGCAACCGGCGCGCACCGGTTCCCGGCCCCGAGGGATCGATCATCAAGCTCCACTGGGCCGACCTCAGCAAGCGCATCGCGCGGCTGGCGGTCGAGATCGTCGGGCCCCGATCGCTGGCGCTCACCGACGACGACGATGGCCGTTGGGCCGACCGCTACCTGGCGTCGTTCGCGAACTCGATCGGCGGTGGCACCTCCGAGATCCAACGCAACATCATCGCCGAGCGAGTGCTGGCGCTGCCCCGCTGATGGATCTCCTCCCGTCAAGCGAGCAGGAGGAGATCATCTCGTCGGCCGCCCAGTTCCTCGCCGCCACCGTCCCGATCCTGCGCACCCGTGAGCTCATCGACGACCCGTCGAACGTCGACGCGAAGGCGTGGACGTCGGCGGCGGAGCTGGGATGGTTCGCGCTGGGACTTCCCGAGGATGCTGGCGGCGTCGGCTGCGGCCTCGCCGACGAGACGCTGGTGTTCCGCGAGATCGGCCGGGCGCTCGCGAGTGGTCCGTTCCTCTCGACGACGTTGGCGGCGCGGGTGGCCGCCTTCGGGGGTGACGCCGAGCTGGCCGCGGCCGCTGCCCGCGGGCAGCGGGTCGCCCTCGGTCTGCTCGGTGCGGACGCCTCGATCGATTCGGCTTCGGGCGCGGTCGACGGTGACGTTCAGCTCGTCGACGCGGTGGATGCCGATCTCGTGCTGGTGGCGGGTCCCGACGTGGCGTCGTTGGTGGCGGTCGGTGACCTCGAGGGTGTCGCATCGGTCGAGTGCATCGACCCGACGACCCGACTGTCGCGGGCGACGGCATCGCGTGTCCGCCCGTTGGTGAGCGTCAGTGCGGATGTCGACCCGGTGTACCGGCGCGGTGTCGTGCTCGTCGCCGCGTCACTGACGGGGATCGCCGAGGCCACACGCGACATCAGCGCTGCACACGCCGCGTCGCGGTTCCAGTTCGACCGGCCCATCGGCGTCAACCAGGCGATCAAGCACCCGTGCGCCGACATGGCCGTACGAGCGGAGCTGGCGTGGGCCCAGACGCTCTTCGCGGCGCTGGCGACGGACGAACGTCGCCAGGACGCCGAGTTCCACGCGATCGGCGCCAAGGTCGTGGCCGCCGACGCGGCGGAGCGCAACGCGGCGGCGACCGTCCAGGTGCTCGGCGGCATGGGGTTCACGTTCGAGCACGACGCCAACCTCTACGTCAAGCGCGCCCACGTTCTCGCGCACGCGTTCGGCGACACCCGCGACGCGCTGTCTCGGCTCATCCGTCTCCCGGCAGCCGGTGTGACGGCGCGGCGGGCTCGGGTCAGGCCGGGCGGAACACCGGTGCAGTGATGTCGTCGGTGAGTGACCGAAAGTCGACGACGAGGTCCATCCCGATGCGAAGGTCGGCAGGGTCGCAGTCGACGATGTTCGTCATCACGCGCGGGCCCTCCTCGAGGTCGACGACGGCGGCGACGTAGGGGAGCCGTTCCGGGAACGGCGGCAGGTCGTTCGCGTACACGACCGACCACGTGTACAGCGTGGCCCGGCCACTCGCGTCGACCCATGCCACGTCGTCGCTCCAGCACGACGGACAGAACTGTCTCGGGTAGTGGTGCACTGCGCCACACGCACGGCACCGCTTGACGAGGAATCGTCCCTCGCCGGCTGCGTCCCAGAACGGGCGGGTGTCGTCCTCGATGGTGGGCAGATCGGTGCGACGGGCGGGCTCGGCCATGGACCACGCTATCCCTTGGTGGCGGTCTGGGTGACCTCGTCGTAGCTGCCTACCATCGTCTGGCCACCATCGACGGTGACCTCGCTGCCGGTGACGAACGCCGACTCGTCGGAGGCGAGCCAGAGTGCGGCGTAGGTGATGTCGCTCGGGAGCCCGGGACGGTCCGAGAGGATGCCGACGGGGGGCGGGCCGGCGTCCTTGCTGTTGATGATGATCCGGCCGACGATGATGGTGTTGCTGCGGATGCCTTCGCGCCAGTACTCCGTCGCGATCGATCGGCTGAGCGAGTTCATCCCGCCCTTGCCGGCGGCGTAGCCCGCATGGCCGGGAACGCCCTCCACCGACACGGCCGACGAGCAGTTGATGATCGATCCGCCTCCCGCGGCGATGAGGTGTGGGATTCCGTGCTTGGACGACCAGAACACGGGGCCCGGTGAGGGTGCCGAGGAGGATGCGGTCCCACTCCTCGTTCGTCCATTCGTGCAGGCGCTTGATCGTCTGGGAGATGAGCTCGGTCGGGGCGGCGTTGTTGACCAGGGTGGTGAGCGACCCGAACCGATCGACGGTGGCGTCGATCGCTGCCTTCACGCTGCTCTCATCGCTCACGTCGAGGCGCACGAAGTCGGCATCGCCGCCGGCCTCACGGATCCGCCCGACGACCTTCTCGCCCTTCTCGACGGTTCGCCCGCTCACCATCACCTTGGCGCCCTCGGCGGCGAAGACCTCGGCCACCGTGCGACCGATCCCGCGCGTCGACCCGCTGACCAGCGCGACCTTTCCGTCCAAGCGCATGACCGAACCCTACGGTGAGCGAGCTTTCGGTCGGATGTCGACCGGACTTGTGCCGGTCGCGCCGCCGCTCTGGGCCGTCGATGCTACGGTCCGTTCGCGCGTATCTGACAGGGGCGTTCACTCACCTGGAGGCACCGCCCATGCATGGTGGACCGAGCATCGTCGACGTCGAGGACCTCCCGTGGATGGAGGTGTCGAAGATCCGTCTCGCGGACGGCCGCGTGGTCGGCATCAAAGAGAAGTGGATCGAGCTGAGCCCTCGCTACGTCGCCTTCTTCAACGTGTGGGATCCCGGCGCGATGACGCCGCCGCACGGGCACACGGGCGACCACGGCATCTACATCGTCGAGGGCTCGGTCACGTCGCCGCAGGGTGAGGCGCGCGCCGGCGCTCACATCATGCTCGAGTGGGGCGATGTCTTCGGACCGTGGACTGCGGGTGACGAGGGCTGCACGATGTACGGCTGGGTCGCCGGCAGCGGCGCACCGTTCTTCGACAAGGAGAAGTGGCATCGGTACCTCGACGAGATCGGTGCCGAGGAGCTGTCGGTGCCCCGGCCGACGATGCCGATCTGGATGGGGACCGGCGACGTGCTCCCGAAGAGCGAGTAGCCGATGCCCGCGGAGGATCTCGGCCGGGTGATCTACGAGACGGAGGGGCCGGTCGCCCGCATCGTCCTCAACTGGCCCGACAAGGCCAACGCGCAGTCGTCGGAGATGGTGTGGCAGGTCGACGCCTGCCTCGACCGTGCCGAGGACGACGCGCGGTCAAGGTCGTGATCTTGAAGGGGAACGGCAAGGGGTTCTGCGCCGGCCACGCCATGGGTGGTCCGGACGGCTACCCCGAGTTCGTGGCGTCGGAGGATGCGATCGGCTCGAACTGGATCGGCAGCCGCAAGGTGTTCCTGTGGCCCACGCTGCGGTTCTTCGAGTTCCCGAAGCCGATGATCGCCCAGGTCCACGGCTACGCCCTCGGCGGCGGCACGTACTGGGCGCTGCTGCCCGACATCACCATCGCCGCCGACGACGCGTACTTCCAGATGCCGCTCGTGCAGGGGCTCGGGTTCCCGGGCGGCGAGACGATGATCGAGCCGTGGACCTTCATGAACCGGAAGCGGGCAGCGGAGTACCTCTACACCGCGCAGACGCTGACCGCCGAGGAGGCGCTCGCCATGGGTCTCGTCAACCGCGTCGTGCCCCGTGACGCGCTCGAGTCCACGGTCGAGGACATGGCCGCCCGCATCGCCCGGGCACCGCTGTCGACGCTGATGGGCACGAAGGCGCTGCTCGTCCACGCGTGGGAGGCGATGGGCATGCGCCAGCACCTCCAGATGTCGGCCGACGTCATGTCGATCATGGAGAAGACGTCCGACGCGGTTGCCGTACGTGAGCGGCTGCGGGCGTCGGGCATGAAGCCCCGTCAGCTGGCCGAGGACTGAACCGACGGACCGGAGCCCCTCCTTCCTCATGAACGCCCGTGTCAGATGGAGCCGTCGACCGCCGCGACGAGAGGGAGGGCAGATGGCCGGGGTGGCTGCTGCGAACGCCTACGTCGCGACGAGTCCACGCGGCAGCGGGAGGGGCAGGTCGTTGTAGGTGACGATCCCGGGTGGCGCGGCGACGACGTACGGGATCGCGTAGATGGCCGGCATAGCCGTCGTGATCATCATGAGCGCCATGAAGTCGGCGAACGTGGTGCCCTCGAAGTCCGGCGGCGGCAGGTACTCCAGTCGGGCTCGTACCGTCGGGCGGCCCTCGACGGTGATCACGTGTCCTTCCTCGATGGTCCAGTCCGGCTCGAGCGTGTGGCCCTTCTTCCACGTGATGTTGAGCTCCACGATGGTTCGGCCGCCGCGCCGGCCCTGCCAGCTGATGGCGATGCCGGCGACGCAGCCCGCCTTGATGGTCCACGAGTCCATCACCACGTCAGCGGTCGTCTTTGCGTACTCGGCTTCACAGACGATCTCGTCCAGCTCGACGCCGAGGGCATCGGCAACGAGCGCTACCGCCTCACCGAAGACGGCGGAACCGTGGGCCGTCATGGCCGGAAGCTCGGGATCGTCGATGGGGCGACCGAACCCGATCGGCCGCTCCGTCTCCGGGGAGTCGTACGCCGTCGAGTCCGCCGCTTCCTCGATCCTGATCTTGTCGACGCGGTCGCAGATGGTCGCGGTGGCGATGGAGATCAGCTCGACGAAGCCCGGGCTGATGCCGGAGCCGAACATGGAGACCCCGCCGCGCTTGCACGCATCGAGGATTCGCTCGCGGTCGGCCGGATTGCCACGGCCGTTGATGAAGGCGGCGGTGCTCACGACGTTGACGCCGGCCTCGAGGATCCGGACGAGCTCGTCCGGATCCGGCCACATGGGGTTGTAGACGACGCAGTCCGGCGCGAGCGCGAGCAGACCGTCGATGTCGTTCGATGCGGTGATGCCGACGGAGTCGATCCCGCAGAGCTCGCCGACGTCTCGTCCGACCTTGTCCGGCGACCAGGCGTAGCAGCCGATCAGCTCGAGGTCGGGATGTGCCACCACCGCTCGAACCGACCGCTTGCCGACGTTTCCGGTGGTCCATTGCACGATCGTCGTCGTCATCGGGTCCGATCCTTCCTGTCAGGCCGAAGTCCACGGACCGGCAGTGCCCGCCGGACGAACCGTCAGACCGAGATCGGCAGCTTCGCGGGGCCGCGCACGGTGCTGGTGTGGACCAGCTCCATGCGGTCCTCGTCGACCTCCCACTTCGGGAAGCGGGCGAGGAACTCCTCGATGCCGACGCGGCCTTCCAGTCGCGCCGAGCGCGGCGCCGAGGCAGAAGTGCACGCCGAACCCGAGTGCCATGTGCTGGGCGCCGCGCCGCACGTCGAAGCGATCCGGATCGGTGTACTCGCGCTCGTCGCGTCCGGCGGCGCCGGTGAGCAGCAGCATGACCGCACCCTCGGGCACCGTCTGGCCGTGGACCTCGACGTCGCGCATCACTCGGCGCGCCTGCACGGGTGACGGCGGCTGGTACCGCAACAGCTCTTCGACCGCGTCGGGGATGGCGGAGCGGTCATCGACCAGGATGTCGCGCTGGTCGGGGTTGTCGGCCAGCGTCAGCCCCGCCCATCCAATCAGCCGCGCCACGGTCTCGTTGCCGGCGCCGGCGATCAGCGTGATGAAGTTGAGGAGCTCGTGGTCCTCGAGCTTGCGGGTTCCGTCCGGCGTCTCGATGTCCGCGTGGGTGAGAACGGAGATGAAGTCGTCGGTCGGCGTCTTGCGCCGCTCGGCGACCAGCCCCGTCATGTACTCGGCCATCTTGATGTGCGGGCTCATGCTCGTCATCGACTCCCCTTCGTCGACGTGGAGCAGCTCGTCGGCGGTCTGGCGGACCATCTCCTGGTCCTCCTCGGGCACGCCGAGCAGCGCCCCGATGACCATCATCGGGAGCTTCATCCCGAAGTCCTGCACGAAGTCGAACCCGCCGGAGCCGACGAACGGGTCGAGGAAGTCGGCGCACAGCTGGCGGACGCGTCGGCTCGAGGTCTGACACCCGCCGCGGCGTCAGGGCGCGACTGAGGATCGCGCGGTGGATGTCGTGGATCGGCGGGTCCTCGAACAGCATGCTGCGGATCTGCTCGAGCATGGCTGGATTGCGAATGATCTCGAGGACGCTGCCGTACGCGCTGCTGTAGGTGTGCCAGTCGACCGACATGTCGCGCACGTCGGCGTACCGCGTCACCGCGTAGAAGTCGTACTTCTGGTTGTAATACAGCGGCGCCTCGTTCCGCATCCGCTTCCAGACCGGGTACGGGTCGGCGTCGATCTCGTAGTCGTACGGGTCGTAGTAGATGCCGGTCAATCGAGACCCCCCATCGGCAGACGCCAACGAGTGTACACTCGTGTCAGAATCAGCGCACGAGCACCGCAGGGTCACCGCCGCAAGCGCGGTCGGCACGACGGCGAGCCTGCGAGCGAGTGACAAGAATCCCAGGGGGGAACATGGCGATCAGCGCAGACGTGCTCGACGCACCCGGTCGTCCCGTGACGCCTGCGGAGCTGATCCGAGAGATGGTGCCCGACCAGCCCGTGCTCCTGGTCGGGCCGGCGGCGACGTGGGACGCCTTCGGTGTGACGGCGTGGCTCGAGGCGCGCGGGTGGGCGCTGCGCCGCAGCTCCTCGGCGGCGTGACCGCTCCGCATCGGGTCGTCCACTTCGGCACCGGCTTCGCCGGGGTCCACGCCCTGCGGGCGATCATCCAGCGGCCCGACCTCGAGCTCGCCGGCCTCGTCGTGCACAGCGACGCCAAGGCGGGGCGCGATGCCGGGGACCTCTGCGGCCTGGCGCCGACGGGGATCTTCGCCATCCAGGACATCGAGGAGGCGATCGCCCTCGACGCTGATGTCTTCAGCTACATGGCTTCGAGCCACGGCCGTCTGAAGGTCACGGTCGGTGAGCTGTGCCGCATCCTCGAGTCCGGCATGAACGTGGTCACGACGTCGGTCGGGGCGCTGATCCACCCGCGTACGGCCCGTCCCGACGTTCTGGCGCGCCTGGAGGAGTCCGGACGCCTCGGCGGCACGACGCTGTTCTCGACCGGCGCCGATCCCGGGTTCTTCAGCGACTACCTGCCTGTCATCCTGAGCGGGTGCTCCCAGCGGATCGACTCGGTCCGCGTGTACGAGCTTGCCGTCTACGAGTCGGGCCATCAGAGCGACGAGGTTGCGTTCGACATCTTCGGATTCGGCAACCCGATGGAGTCGCGACCGCACATCGTCGACGAGGCCGGGCTCATCGGCAACTGGGGCGGCGTCGTGTCGTCGATGGCCGAGCAACTCGGACTGGAGCTCGACGGCATCGAGAGCAGTTACGAGCTGTTGCCCGCGGACGAGGGGTTCGAGTTCCAGGGCCGGCGCATCGAGGCCGGCACGATCGCCGCGATGCGCTTCGAGATCGTCGGCGTCGTCGGCGGGCAGCCGAAGGTGGCCGTCGAGCACGTGACCCGGACGAAGGCCGACCAGGCGCCCGAGTGGGCGCGGGCGAAGGCGTCCGATGCCTACCGGATCGTCATCGAGGGGTCACCGAGCGTCGACTGCGAGGTCCAGTTCCGTGAGGGCGATGACGTCCCCGCCGGCGCCTTCAACATCACCGCCATGCGGGCGATCAATGCCATTCCGCTGGTGTGTGAGGCCGAGCCCGGCGTCGCGTCGGTCTTCGACCTCCCGCCGATCACGGGGCGCGGCGGGGTCAGCTGAGCTTCTCCCGGAGCTCGCCTTCAGCACCTTGTGTCGTCAAGTGCCGGAGTTGAGGAAGCCCCGCTCCATCACGCTCGCCAGGGTGTCGAGGAGCCGGTCGGTCGGTCGCTCGTCGCGCGTCCCACCAGGCTGGCCGGGCAGGCGCTCCAGCAGCCCGAGGACCATCAGGGCCGACGCGCCGAGATCGAGTGCGTAGGCGCGCTCGACGCGGGAGAGGAGCCGAGTGATGCCGGCGAGCGCGGAACCGATGGCCACGGTCGAGGTCTCCCGGACGGCCGGGTCGTCGACGACCTGCTCGAGCCACACCCGGAACACCCCTGAGTGGGTCTCGTGCAGCGCGAGGAAGTCCGCGAGCCAGGCGCGCAGCTCGCCGGAGGTGCCGACTCGTCCCAGCCGGTCGCTGAGCTCCCGGATGTTCTCGGCGCACTCGCGCGCCAGCGTCAGCAGGAGATCGAGCTTGCCGTCGAAGTACTTGTAGAACGTTCCCCGAGACCGGCCCGCCTCACGGACGATCTTGTTGACGCTGGTGTCGTGGTAGCCGCTCGTCGCCAAGAGACGTGCGCCGGCATCGAGGATGTCGCGCACCGTGGTGAACGCCTCGTCGCTCAGGCTGGCGAATCGCCCCTCACGTGGCTGCCAACCCGGCCTCGCCTCGAACACCGCAGCCGCCTGCGCCCAGTCGCGACCCAGCGTCATGCTGTGGTCGCGCACGGCGAGCAACGCCGACGGTGTTTCGGGAAACACGATCAGCTGGGCGACGACCGCCAGATTGTCGACCGCAGCATCGTCGGTGAGCCCGGTCGCACGAGTGTGCCGGTAGTAGTTGAACCGCTCGATCATCGACCACAGGGCGAGGGCGAGGTCCTCCGAGTCGACGCCGACGACGCCGCCTTGCACCAACCGCTCGGAGAGCCTCGTCGTGTACGTCTCCAGGAAACGGCCGAGCATCGGGCGCAGCGGTCCGTCGGGCGTGTCGACGTTCGCCCACTGGACGAACAACGTGGCGTACTTCTCGTAGACCCAGGTGCACTCGCCCAACCACCAATGGAGGTTGTCGAAGCCCTCGGCCGTCGGACCGAGTCGGCCGAGCCTGCGCATCACCCGGAGCTGCGCCGATCCCGACTCCTCGACGAGCTCGCGGAAGATCTCCTCCTTGCTCTCGAAGTACTGGTAGAGCGTCGCCCGCGAGATGCCCACCGAGCGGGCGATGTCCTCGACGACAGTGCCGTGGAAACCGCGTTCGGCGAAGAGCTGAAGCGCCACGTCGACGATCTGCTGGCGAGTGCGGGCGCCCCGGACGCCCACCACCGGGCTGGCGGCGCCATAGCTCGCCCGGCGGACGCGCTCGGGCTCAGCCATCACCGCACGATAGTGATCGGTTTCGGTTCGATGTCGCCATCGTTCCAGGACGGGCACGTGCCTGCGGTCGACCGTACCCTGCTGCCGTGGGAGGCGCGGTGCCCGGCATCGACGCGGACGGCTTGCTCGCCGGACCACGCTCGGCCTCGACACGCTCGAAGATGTAGCGATCCAGGAGGACGCATGACGGCGACAAGCCACGCCCGGCGCGACGACAGCGACGGCGTCATCACGGTGACCTTCACGCGCGACGACAAGCGCAACGCGGTCAGCCTGGAGATGTTCGACGTGCTGCAGGCGGCGGTGCTCGACCTCGCCGACGATGACCGCCACCGGGTTCTGGTCGTCACCGCCGAGGGGCGGTACTTCACCGGCGGCCTCGACATGGCGGACCTTGTTGGCCCGCTCGGTGAGGGCACTGAGGGCGTCGTCCGCGGATCGAACATCCGACGTGAGTACCGCATGAGGGCCCACCACGACCTCTTCGACGAGATGGAGCAGGTCGAGAAGCCGATCGTGCTGGCGGCGCAGGGCCCGTGCTTCGGCGTTGGCGTCGAGTTCGGTGTGTCGTGCGACTTCCGCCTCGCTTCGGATGCGACCACCTTCGCCCTTCCCGAGGTCGCCAAGCTCGGGGTGCTGCCCGGCTCGGGCGGCATCAGCCGCCTCACGCGGATCGTCGGCCCGCACTGGGCGCGGTGGCTCACGATGGCGGGCCAGGTCGTCGATGCGGACCAGGCCGTCAACATCGGGCTCGTGCACGCGGTCTATCCGGCGTCCGAGTTTGCCGAACGGGTGCAGGCCTTCGCCCGACACCTCGCAGGCCTGCCTCGTGAGGCCGTCGGGTTGGCGAAGGTCGCCATCGACGCCGCGGCGAGCATCGACCGTCGCACGGCGCGGGAGTTCGACCGGCTCGCCCAGAGCGCCTTGTACTCGTCGTCCGGGTTCACCGAGCGCGTCGACGCCTTCCTGTCGAAGAAGGAGGGCTGAGCGACCGGTCGGCGGAACGGGAGGCTCAGTTGCGAGGGAAGTTGAAGACCCGCCGGGTGTTGTCCTCGGCGATCTTGCGGGCCTCGCCGTCGGGGACGTTGGCGAGCATCTTCTCGAGGACGATCCGGCTGGAAGGCCAGTTGGAGTCGGAGTGCGGGTAGTCGCTCTCGAACATGATGTTGTCGACGCCGATGCGGTGCCGCTCGTCGATGCCGGTGTCGTCGGAGATGAAGCAGCCGAAGATGTGCTGGCGGAACAAGTCCGACGGCCGGACGTCGGGGTTGCAGCCCGTGTAGTGGCGGTGGCGCTCCCACGTGTAGTCGATGCGCTCGAGCAGCCACGGCATCCAGCCGATGCCGCCCTCGGAGAGGGCGAACTTCAGGCGCGGGAACTTGTGGAACACCGGTGAGAGCAGCAGCTCGGTCATCGTGAACTGAGAGTTCGTGCCGAACAGGGCGATCGCGACGGCGAAGTTCGCGTCGGGCGCGACGTTCGGCGCGCCGCCGCTGCCGAAGTGGAGGCACACCGGCAGGTCGGCGTCCTGTGCCGCGGCGAGGAGGTTGTCCCAGTGGTCGCTGTGCCACGACGGAAGGCCCGCGGCGTGGGGACTCTCGGTGAACGACACCGCCTTGGCGCCCTTCGCCGCCACCCGCTGCACCTCGGCGGTGCTCAGGTCGGCGTCCCAATAGGGGAGGATGGCCAGCGGGATCTGGCGCCCCGGGTACGCGGCGCACCACTCGTCGATGGCGAAGTCGTTCCACGCCTGGACGCACGCGTGCGCGAGCTCCTTGTCCGCCATGTCGAAGAACGTCGAGCCGGCGAACCCCGGCAGCGACGGGAAGCAGAGCTGGGCGTGGACGCCGTCCTGATCCATGTCCTTGATGCGCTCATCGATGTCGTAGCAACCGGGCGCGCATCTCGTCGAAGCGCACCGGCTCGAGGCCGATCTCCTCCTTGGGCTTGCCGGCGACGGCGTTCAGCCCGATGGTGGGGTACCGGGTGCCGTCGATCTCCCACACCTGCTGGGTGCCGGTGTGGACGTTGCCGAGCGGGTCGACGGTCTCGCCGGTGACCTCGACGATCTTCGGGCCCCGGTCGCCGAACTTGGCCGGGAGGCGTCCCTTGAAGGCATCACGGTGCTCGACGACGTGGTCGTCGACCGAACAGATCTGGACGTCGGCAGGCAGCGGCATACCGACTCAGTCAACCGGTTGACGACTTGCGCGCATAGCCGCTCGGGCCACGTGAAATCAGACCGACACTCGCGATCCGGCCTTCCACGACTCCGTGTGCCGGCCCCGCTCGAAGGTGCACGGTCGACGCCGGCCCGGCGCTCACGCCAGCTCCTGCCGCCAGTCCCGGGTCTCGATGATCTCCTTGACGCGTCGTAGGAACGCCGCGGCGTACGCGCCGTCGACGGCACGGTGGTCCCACGCCAGCGCCAGCAGACCAGTCGGGCGTACGGCGATGGCGTCGCTGCCGTCGGGCTGTTCGATCACGACCGGGCGCTTCTTGACGCCGTCGGTCGAGAGGATGGCGATCTGCGGCTGGTTGATCACCGGGAACGTCATGGTCGTGCCGTACGACCCGACGTTGGTGATCGTGAACGTGCCCCCCGAGATGTCGTCGGGACCGAGCTGCTTCGAGCGCGCCCGTGCGGCGAGGTCGGCGACCTCTCGGGCCAGCGCCCGCAACCGCTTCGCGTCAGCGTTGTGCACGACCGGCACCATCAGGCCCTGGAACTCGAGGTCGACGGCGTAGCCGAGGTGCACGTCGTGGTGCACGATCAGCTCGTCGTGGCCGACCGACGCGTTGAGCTCCGGGAAGTCGCGCAGCGCGTCGACGACGGCGCGCGACACGAACGGCAGGTACGTCAGCGCCACACCCTCGTCGGTGCGGAACGCGTCCTTCTCGGCGAGCCGCACCCGCTCGACGTTGTGGTAGTCGACCTCCATCGCCGCCAGCGCGTGCGCCGACGTCGACTTCGACTCGGACCATGTGCTCGGCGGTGCGCCGCCGGATGTTCGAGAACGGCACGACGGTGTCGCGCGGCCCCGACGCCACCGACACGACGGGCGCGGGAGCCGGCGCGGGCGCGGCCGGTGCTGCGCCGGTGCGCTCGATGACGGCCTGGACATCCGCGGGCGTGATGCGACCGCCGGCGCCGGTGCCCTCGATCGTGGCGGGGTCGATGCCGTGCTCGCCGATCAGCTGCCGCACCACCGGCGACAGCAGGCGGTGGTCGCCCGACGCGTCGTCGCCACGCCCGTCGGTGTCGCTCACCGGTGCCACCCGAGCCGACGCCGCTGCCTGCTCGGCGGATGCGGCCATGTTCGTTCCATCGGCGACCATGGTCGACGACGGCGCCTCGCTCGCCGGCTGCGGCGCTGGGGTCGCCTCCGGCGATGTCGACACCTGGGGCGGCGGGGCCGGCTCCATGGCTCGTGCCGGTGCCGGCTCGGCAGCAGGGACGGACCCGGCATCGCCGATGCGGGCCAGCACCGTTCCGACGTCGACGGTGTCACCCTCCTGCACCAGGATCTCGCTCAGCAACCCGGCCGCCGGCGACGGCACCTCGGAGTCGACCTTGTCAGTCGAGACCTCGAAGAGGAGCTCGTTCTCGGCCACCTGGTCGCCCACGTGCTTGAACCAGCGGGTGATGGTCCCCTCGGTGACGGTCTCACCGAGCTGGGGCATCGTGATCTCTGCCATCGTGATCTCTGCCATCGGGAGTGGCGGTCCTTCCTGGATGAGCGCCGACGTCAAGGCTTCGTCAGCAGCATGGCGCCGGCGAACGGGCCGTCAGCGCTCGCCGTCGGCGCTGCGGGCTCAGCCGGTGATGACGAGCGCCGCGTTCACGATCTGTTCGGGTAGGAGGTCGAAGCACCCATAGAGATCGCTGATCGAGCCCGATTGGCCGAACTCATCGACGCCGACGGGCAGGGACCGGGTGCCGAAGACGCTGCCGAGCCACGCGAGCGCGTGACTGGCGGCGTCGTGGATGGTCACGATCGGCAGGCGTCGCTCATGCGGCTCGATGAGGCGCGCGAGGTGGAACGTCGGCGCGGCACTGCGGGCGCCGCGGCTGGCGCTTCGCAGCGTCCCCCTCCACTCCCGATACAGACGGCTCGGACTCGTGAGGTCCACGACGATCGAGGGCAACCCCTCGGCCTCGAGCAGGCTCGCCGCGGCGAGTACCTCGGGTACGACGGGCCCGCACGTGGCGAGCACGACCTCCGGCGGCCTGGCGCCGCTCTCCCGCAGGCGGTACCCGCCGGCGATGACGTCGCCGCGCAGGTCGTCCGCCCCTCGTCGCGCCATCACCTCCGCGAACGGCGCCTGGTCGATCGGTCTCGTGGACAGCCGCAGATACAAGCTTTCCTCGGCGGGACCCGACAGGCGCACGAGGCCGTCGCACAGGAGCCAGTCCAACGCCTGCGCGTAGCACGGCTCTGCGTACGTGAGGTCGGGGAGCTCGAGCCCGATCGAAGGCGTGATCGCGCTCTGGTGGGCGCCGCCCTCGGGGGCGAGCGTCACGCCCGCCGGAGTACCGGCGAGCACGAAGCGCGCCCCGCTGTAGAGCGCGTAGATGAGGGCATCGAGCCCTCGGCACACGAACGGGTCGTACACGGTGCCGATGGGCAGGAGGTGCTGGCCGTGGAGCTCCTGGCCCAGCCCGAGCGCGTGCAGCAGCAGGAAGAGGTTCATCTCGCTGATGCCGAGCTCGATGTGGTGACCTGCCGGCGTCTGCTTCCACCGCAGGAGGCGGCCGTCACCGAGGAAGTCGGGTTGCTCGTCGGGATGGAACACGCCGACCTTGTTGATCCAGCCGCCGAGGTTCGTGCTGACGCTGACGTCGGGGGAGGTCGTGACGAGCCGCGACCGGACGTCGGGCTCGTCCGCCAACCGCAGCAGCAGCCGCCCGAACGCCTCCTGCGAGCTGACGGGCTTCGACGACGCTGACGATCCGAGGACGGAGATCGGGACGTTCACCACCGGCCGCGCCGTCGGAGCGGGTCGTTGCAGCAGCTGCCCGACGGTGGAGCAAAGCGATCCGGCACTCGTGTCGGGTGCGAAGCGGTCCCACTCCGATTCGGGCGTGAGCCCCAGTGACCGTCGGAGGTCGTCGATGGCGCCGCGTGGCAACAGCGCGGCGTGGTTGAGCGGGTCGCCGGCGACGGGCAGGCCCCATCCCTTGACCGTGTAGGCGAACACGACGCTCGGCCGGTCGGTGACCTCGTCGCAACGTCGGTAGCAGCGGATGAGCTCGGCGAGATCGTGACCGGCGAGGTCCTGCACGAGGGGGGCGAGGTCGTCGTCGCCGTACTCGTCCACGAGTGCAGCGAGCGTCGTGCTCGCCCCCAGGAGGAACCGCTCGCGCAGCTCCGGGCCCGTCAGACCGAACAGGGATTGGTACTGCTCGTTCGACATGCCGTCGACGTGCCGGCGGAGCTCGTCACCTCCCGGCTTCTCGAACGCAGCCTGCAGCTTCGAGCCGTACTTCGCCTCGACGACGTGCCACCCCGCCGCGGCGAAGTGGTTCATCAGCTTCTTGATCTTCTGGTCAGGGACGACCCGGTCGAGGCTCTGGCGGTTGGTGTCGATGACCCACATCACGTTGCCGAGCCCTTGGAGAGCCGGGTCCGCGATCGCTTCCCACACATTGCCTTCGTCCAGCTCGGCGTCGCCGGCGAGTGCGATGAAGCGCGGCGGACGTTCGCGCGGCGCGCCGAAGTGCGCGTCGACGTAGCGTCGGGCCGCTGCCGCGAACAACGGCGCCACGACGCCGAGCCCGACGGAGCCGAGGGAGAAGTCGTGGACGTCGGGGTCCTTCGTTCGGCTCGGGTACGCCTGGAGCCCACCGAGTTCCCGGAGGCGCGTGAGGTACGAGCCGTCGAGGGCGCCGATGAGGTAGTTCAGCGAGTGCAGGACGGGCGACGCGTGCGGTTTCGCCGCCACCTTGTCGTCGGGTCCCAGATGACCGAACCAGAGGGAGGTCATGATCCCGACGATCGACGCCGACGACGCTTGGTGGCCGCCGACCTTCACCTCTCCCGACGGTCGGTCGTTGTTCGCGTGGTCGACCATCCGCACCGCCAGCCACAACACCCGCCGCTGGATCTCCTCCAGCGCGTCGAGGTCGAGGCCGACGTCGTTTGCCGGCTGCGAGTGAGAGAGGAGGGTCACCGCGGCGTGTAGCGCTGCTCCAGCGCATAGTGGCGGTCGAGGTCCACCGTCGCGGTGAAGTCGTCGAACTCGGCCACGAGCTCGAGGTGCTCTCGCAATGACCCCTCGCGCCGCAACACGCCGTACGCCTCGGCCATCGCCCGATGGGCGGCGAGAATCCCAGTGAGCGGCGTGACGATGAGGTCGAACCCGAGCTCGTGCAGCTCCTCGGGGCTGCGGAGCGGCGTGCGCCCACCCTCGATCATGTTGGCGACGCGGACGCAGCCCGGCGTCGCCGCCGCGATCGCCTCCAGCTCCTCCACCGACTCCGGCGCCTCGACGAAGATGGCATCGACGCCGAGCTCGGCGGCCGCCTGCACACGTGCGCAGGCCTCGTCGAGGTCGACCGCGGCGCGGGCGTCAGTGCGGGCGACGACGAAGAGCTCGTCGCGCACGTCGACCGCGGCTCGCAGCTTGGCCAACCAGTCCTCCCGCGGCACCACCTGCTTGCCGGCCATGTGCCCGCACCGCTTCGGCCACACCTGGTCCTCGAGGAAGATGCCGGCGGCGCCGGCGTCCTCGTAGAGCTGGATCGTGCGGATGGTGTTGAGCGCGTTGCCGTAGCCGGTGTCGCCGTCGACGATCACGCTGCTGTCGGGGACGGCGTGGCAGACGCGCCGGGCGGCGTCGGCCATCTCGGTCTGTGTCATGTAGCCGAAGTCCGGCACGCCGAGGACGCTCGCGGAAGCGGCGAAGCCGGACAGGAACATGTCGGTGTGGCCCGCCTCGCGCGCCACCAGCGCGGACAGGCAGTCGAACACGCCCGCCAGAACGACGCTCTCGCCTCGGGCGAGGCGACCGCGGAGCTCGGTCGCGGCGCTCATGCGGCCACGTCGAGGTCGGCGAGACGGGGGACGAGCTCGGTGCCGGCGCGCTCGACGAACGCGACGGGATCACCAGTCGGGACGACATCGATCGTGGTCACACCGAGACTCGCGTAGCGGGCCGCGGCCGCGACGAAGCCGTCGACGTCGTCGAAGGGGTCGCGCACGAACACGATCGTGCGCTCGACCGTGTCGGGGTCGCGGCCCTCGGTGCGGCAGTGCTGCGTGAGCACCTCGAGCTTGTGGGCGATCTCATCCGGATCGAAGGCGAACAGGTTGCACGCGTCCGCGTAGCGGGCCACGAGGCGCAGCGTCTTCCGCTCCCCGCCGCCACCGATGAGGATGGGCGGCCGGGGCGCACTGATCGGGCGCGGTGAGCACATCGTCTCCGCGAGCTGGTAGTGCCGGCCTTCGAACGGACCATCGTCGTCACTCCACATCTGCATGCAGATCTGAAGCGTCTCCTCGAGCCGCTCGAAGCGTTCGGCGACCGGCGGGAACGGCACGCCGAGCGCGCGGTGCTCGCGCTCGTACCACGCGGCGCCGATGCCGAGTTGCGCCCGGCCGCCGGACAGGACATCGAGCGTGGCGACGATCTTGGCCAGCAGCCCGGGATGGCGGTAGGTGACACCGGTGACGAGCAGGCCGAGTTGCATGGAGTGCGTGTGGGCGGCGACGAACCCGAGTGACGTGTAGCCCTCGAGCATCGGGTCGGTGGCCGGCGCCGTGTGCTCCATCTGGAACCAGTGGTCCATCAGGGTGAACCGCGACACGCCCGCGTCTTCGGCGGCGCGGGCGGAGGCCGCCAGCGTCGGTGCAATCGATGCGGTGCCGCCGGGAGTGTCATAGCGAACGGCGTGGATGCCGAGGCGCATGGTGTTCCTTTCGTCGTTTCGGGAGTGTCCCGTGGGACGGATGGGGTCGCTAGTTCGCCGGAAACTCGATCGGCAGGTGCACGATCTCGCGGAGACCCTGGCTGAACGTGACGACGTGACCCTCGGGGAGCCGGTACGACGGGATCCGGCGGTGCCACTCCCGCAGCGCGACCCGCAGTTCGAGGCGGGCGAGGTGAGAGCCGACGCAGCGGTGGACGCCCGCGCCGAAGGCGAGGTGCTTGTTGGAGGGACGTGCGAAGTCGACGGCGTCAGGGGCGCTGTGCACCTCGGGATCCATGTTCGGGACGGCGAGGAGCATCCGCAGCCGTTCGCCCGCGGCCACCGGGCAGCCATCGATCTCGGTCGCCGCCATCACGACGCGGGCGACGGTCGGCACTGGGGTCTCGAATCGCAGCAGCTCCTCGACCGCGCCGGCGGCCAGGTCGGGATCGTCGGCGAGCTGCCGCTGGTGGGCGGGGTTCTGCGCCAGGAACGCGAAGCTGCACTCGAGCGTGTCGGTGACCGTGTCGAGGCCGGCCGCGAGCATGAGGAGGCAGATGTTCAGCGTCTCGTCCCGCGTGAGGCGACCCTCCTGCTCCAGCGCGAGGAAGGTCCCGAGCACGTCGCTGGTGTCGTTCTCGGCGTGTGCCTCGAGCGCCGACGTGAAGTACTCGAAGATCCAGGCGCCCGTCTCCATCCGCATGGCCTGACGGTCGTCCTCCGTCTCACCGACGGGACGGATCATCCCCTCCTTCGCCTTGACGAACTCGTCGAGCCTGTCCGTGGGCAGGCCCATCAGGCGGAGGAACACGACGGACGGGAACGGGAGGGCGAACTCGGTGCTGAAGTCGCAGCTCCCCCGCTCGACGAACGTGTCGATCAGTTGGTTCGCGAGGTCGGTGACCTCCTGCTCGCGCTCAGCCATGCGTCGCGGGGCGAACAGGGGGTCGAGCATCTTCCGGTAGCGCGAGTGGTCCGGTGGGTCGACCTGGAGCGGGATCGCTCCGGTCTCCGACCCGAAGTACATCGCGTCGGGGTTCGACGAGAAGATCGCGGCGTCGTGGAGGACTTGCTCGACACCGGCGGTCGACGTCACAACTGCCATGCCGGGGCCCGGTCGGACGAGGGGCCCGGCCGCAGCCATCGCGCGCCACACCTCGCGCGCGTCAGCACCCCAGATGCACTGGTCGAACCCGGACGTGAGGACGGTACGTGCCGACGTGGGCGGTGCATTGTCCTCGAAGCTCAGCGAAGTCATGCGTCGAAGCTAGGACGCCGAAGGTGTCCGCCACCTGTACGTTTCGTCGGCGTCAGCGACGGAGCCTCACGCACACGCCTCCCGTCAGTCGTGCCCTCGCTTCACGCCGTGTTCCGACGTGCGCACGATGGGTTCGCCGTCACCGAGCACGTCGAGGGCGTGCATGAACCGGTGCACGCCGATCGCGCTGGCGCAGATCCACCCCAGCTCGACGATCTCCTCGGCGCTGAACTCGGTGGCGAGCTGGCGGAAGGTGTCGTCGTCGACGGCGTGATGATCGGTCGCGAGGAGGTCGACGAACTGCAGGGCGAGCACTTCACGCCGGCTGAACACGGACGGGTCGGGATCGACGAGGCATGCGACCTGGTCCTCGGTGACGGATTCGTCCTTGCGAGACATCGAACACGGCTCGCACGCACCGAGCTGCGCGCTCCGGAGCCGGACGAGCTCGTGGAGCCGGTCGTCGAGCGCGCCGCAACGGAATTGCGCCTTGTAGCTCTCATCCATCGCCCGGAGCGCCACCTTGCTGTGGGCGACGATCTGCAGGGGCAGCGGCGTCGTGTACATGCCGGTCGCGCGGCCGGCCTCGATGCGCGCACGCGTGTCGTCGTCGAGGTCTTCGTACGGGATCGGCTCGACTCGAGCCATGGGCGGACCTCCGCGGTGTGCCGACCGCGAAAACCGTAGAGGCGCAACATCGGGCCGGTCCCGCATGGGACACCATCGACATGGGGCCGACATGTGCGTGCGCCCATCATCATGGCCCGATGGCTGACACACCAGCGGTGGAGGACGCCGCGCCCAGCGCGACGCTCGCTCGGTACGCGAACCCGCTGCTGCGACTCCTGTTCCGGACACCCTTGAAGCGGTCGCTCGGCCGCCAATTGGCGCTGCTGCGCTTCACGGGCCGGCGATCGGGGCGGACCTATTGCTTCCCGGTCGGCGTGCTGTCGGTCCGCGGCCGGCGCATCATCACCTCGCGGCGCTCGTGGCAGTCGAACTTCAACGGCGGCATGGACTGCGACGCGCTGCTCGACGGGGGATGGCAGCGCGTGCGGGCGGAACGCGTCCCCGACGTCGACGAGACCGCCGACCTGTTCAGCGAACTGATCGAGACGTTCGGTCGCGCGAACGCGCCGCGCCGCCTCGGGCTCCGCGTCAACGTCGACCGGGCGCCGACGCACGAGGAGCTCGTCGACGCCGTACGCCGCATCAAGCTCTCGATCATCCACATCGACGCCGCCGTGTGAGGACGACATGGAGCGGACATCGACGCGTCGTTAGGCTCGCTCACGAGGCGACGATCTCTCGATGTCGCTCATCAGCGGTGGCTGTCCTGCCTTGAGGTAGCTCGCGCGGCGAGCCCTTCGATCCCCCTTCGGAGGGCAGGCGATCAGCCCGAGTCGCGCGAGCTATCCCACGGCAGGTTGCCCAACCGATCAACAGCGAAGGTGAGCTCGCATGGCGCGTGGACTCGTTGACGTGCACCACCACGTCGTGCCCGTTTCCTACTTCGAGTATCTCGCATCGAAGGGCATCAATCATCCGAGCGTCTTCGAGAGCGCCGAGTCGAGCCATCTGTCGATGATGGACGAGCGTGGGATCGAACGAGCGATCCTGTCCGTCGCCGCACCTGGCGTCCACTTCGGTGACGACAAGGAGGCTCGGGACCAAGCGAGGCGGATCAATGAGTTCTCCGCCGACCTCGCGGCGCGGTACCCGGATCGGTTCGGCTACTTCGCGTGCTTGCCCTTACCGGACGTCGATGGCGCGATCGAGGAGGTTCTGCACAGCCTGAAGGACGGAAGCGCCAAGGGCGTGGTCCTCCTCACGAACATCCAAGGCCGCTATCTCGGCGATCCCGACTTCGATCCGTTGATGGAGGAGTTGGCAAACGAGAACGCCTTGGTGTTCGTGCACCCGACCCCGCTGCGGGGCATGCACCATCCCCGATTTCGTCCAGCTCTGGCCGACTTCTTGCTCGATACCACGAGAGCTGCCATCGGGCTCGTGACATCGGGAACGGTCTCCCGCTTTCCCGGTATTCGGTTCATCCTTTCCCACGGCGGAGGGTTCGTGCCGTACGCCGCCCACCGCATCGCCTGGCTCAGCGAGATGTTCGACGACCGTTACAACGACGGTGGAGCCGAGATGTCGGCAGACGAGATCCTGGCCGGGCTGCGCACGTTCTACTTCGACCTCGCACTGTCGTCGAGCGGCCCCCAGCTCTCCGCTCTGCTCAACTTCACCGACACGCGCCACCTCCTCTACGGGAGCGACTGGCCGTATGCCGGGGAGCGCGCCGTCGCGCACTTCCTCGAGGAGTACGAGGGCTTTGGCGACCTCACGACGGAGCAGCGGACGCAGATCGCAAGTGGGACTGCTGCCGACCTCGCCCTTGTGTAGTGCGTCCGCGGACGACGACTGCGAGAGCATGGTCGACGGGCCCGGGCCGGGGATCGGGCATGAGGACGCTCTGATGCGCCCGAACATCGGCGTCAGATACCGCACGTTCGTTCCTGCCGCCTGAGCGGACCGAGCGCTGCGGCATCGACCGTCAAGCGTTGCGGCCGAAACCGGCCGGCCGGCCGGCCGCCGTTCTCGGCGAGGACCCACCTGACACTTCTCGCGAGAGCACGATCGTCGCCGCCGAGACATCTCCTGGTTGCCAGGTCACCGGCACGTCGTTACTGTAGTGAACAGGCGCGTCAGATTCTGCGGTGCGACGGCGGCCTGCCAGCGAGCGACAGCAGTCCAGGGGGGAACATGGCGATCAGCGCAGACCTGCTCGACGCACCGAGCCGGCCCGTGACACCGGCCGAGTTGATCCGAGAGGTGGTGCCGGACCAGCCCGTCATCCTGGTCGGGCCGTCGGCGACCTGGGAAGCCTTCGGCGTGACTGCGTGGCTCGAGGAGCGCGGGTGGTCATGGACCCACGCTGCCGACGCGGAACGCGCGCGGTGGTTGACGGCGATCCAGAAGGTGTCGCTCGTGCTCGTCGCCGGCGACGAGTGCACCGTGTGGAGGATCGTCGAGGCGATCCGTCCGGTCACGATGGCGCCACTGGTCGTCCTGGCCAGGCCGGCGCCCTCGGGCGTCATCTCGCTCGTCGGCGCGGGCGTCGACGCCGTCGTCGACCCGACGTGCGGTGCCGAAGAGGTGTTCGCGCGGGTCGTCGCGCTGTTGCGCCGGTCAGACCACGGCTGGGTGCCCGGCGTCCGCTACCTCGGCGCCGACGGTCTGCGGATCGACCTCTGGGCGCAGGAGTGCGACCTCCATGGACGACCCCTGCACCTCTCGCCCACGGAGTACGCGCTCCTCACGTTCCTGATGACGCACCCACAGCAGGCGTTGCCCGCGCACACGATCGTGCGCCGGGTGTGGGGATGGCTTCCGTCGGACGGCAAGAACACCCTGCGCATCTTCGTCAACCGTCTCCGGCGGAAGCTCGACGACGATCCTCGTGAGCCTCGCTACATCGCGTCGGTGCGTGGCACGGGCTATCGCTTCATCGGCAACGTCTCCGAGACGGGGGACGAGGCGGAGACCACCATGGAGCGAGCCGACGTCGCGCTGCGGCTGTTGCAGTCGATCGAGCTGCTGGCGACGACGCTCGCCGGCTGCGACACGGTCGAGGAGTGCGCTGACCACCTTCTCGATGCCCTCGACGCCAGCGGCTACGCCGACGCGATGTCGGTGTTCCAGGTCAAGGGCGCACGGATGCGCCTGGTGACGACGCGCAACATGCCTGCCGCGTGGATTGCGAGCGTGAGCGATGGTGTTCCGCTGTCTCCGGGGTTCGCGAGTGCCGCGAGCGTGTTGAACGGTGAGGTCGTCCACCTTGGCGACATCGGCCACATGTCACGCCAGTTCGCCGACACGGCGAAGCGGGCCGCGAGCGGCGGGTACCGGGCCTGCCTCTTCGTGCCGATCGTGGGTGACGTGGCCGTGTGGGGAAATGTCGGCTTCGTGCGCAAGGCGCGCCAGCCCTTCGACCCCACGGGTATCGCCTATCTGCGAAGCGCGTGCGAGGTGTTCGCCCTGGCGCTGCGCCGCTGCTCGGCGTCGGGCGCCGTCGCCGAGCTCAACTGACGTCCGTCGTCCCGTCAACCAGCCATGGCGAGGACGGTCGCTTCCCACGCATCCAGCAGGAGCACGGCGGCCGCCGCCGGCGACGACGTCGCGTCGAACGCGTCGACGAGGGACGGGCACTCCGCCCGCGCCCAGGATCGGCACCTCTCGGCGATGTGCTCGCTCGACCAGCCGCTCGAGTCGCCGTTGCCTTGGAGCTGCAGCACCCGTCCTCCCGCCATGTGCAGCTCCACGCGGGCCTCGAGGGCACTGAGCTCCGCAGCCGGACGCACGACGACGGCCTCGGGAGGTACTCGCCGATCTGTGGGAAGCTCCGCGATGGCGGCGCTGACGAGGTCGGGGATGCTCGCCACCCCGAGCTGGCGCCCGGTGCCGTCTGATGCGTATCCCGCCGCGAACGGCGCCACGTGCACGACGACCTGATTCACCGGCTCGTCGATCTCGCCGGCCCCCTCGAGCGCTTCGATGATGGCTTGGGCGAACATCGGCGCCGCGTGCCGCTTGAACGTCACGCGCATGATCGCCGGCGTCGGGTCGTGATCGGCCGGGTTCCATGGCTCCCCGAGCACCTTCGCCGCAATGGATTCGAGTGCGCCCGCCGCGCCGCGCACGCCTCCTCCGATGGCGGCGCGGGCGGCATAGACACCGGCGACCGCGAACAGACCAGGCTGGACGCGCCAGTCGTCTCCGGCGAGGGTTCGGAGGTCTCCACCCATGCAGGCGGCCGAGATGCGCAACGCCGAGACGGCGTCGTCGTCATCGAGGTCGAGGAGCACGGCGGCCACGGACGCGGCGGTCACGGGGGCAGTGAGTGCCGCCAGGCGCCAGCCCGCTTCCGACGCTCGTGGCATCAGTCCGTCGGTGAGGCTTCCGGCGATCGCGTAGCCGACGGCTACCGCCTTCAGCAGTTGGGCGGCGTCGTCGGAGCGTTGCAGCGCAAGCGCCGTCGGTACGACCACGAGCCCGGGGTGCGCGGCCGTGCGGTAGGAGTCCTCCCGGTTGAAGGCGTGCATGAGCAAGGAGTTGGCGACGATCGCCGACGTGGTGTCGGTGCGCCGCTCCAGCCCGCTGACCTTGGCGTTGCCCTCACCGGCGCTCAGCGCGCCGGCGACGTTTCGCCAGCGTGGGTCACACGCCGAACGGACCATCTCCATCACGCCGACGCGCAGGCAGTCGACCGCGCGCGACCGGACCTCGTCAGCCGCTGCGTCCTGTAGCGCCCGTTCCCAAAGCGCGCGCAGCGCGTCGGTCGGCCCAGTCGGCGTGCCGGCCGGGAGGATCAGAGCACCGGCTCGGTCGCGTCTCCGTGCCGACGATGGCTGAGCGCAGCGAGTGCCGAGGACAGGCTCGTCCCAGTGTTCTTCGCCTTCGCCTTCATCTCGTTCCACTCGGCGAGCGCGGTGCGGGCCTCAGGCGCGTCGTCGTTCCAGCGGTCGTCGGTCGGCGTCGCGATCTCGAGCCGGTTCCCGTCAGGGTCGTGGAAGTAGATGCTGTACATGATCCCGTGGTCGACCGGACCGAGAACCTCGACGTCGTGGGCCACGAGCCGCGCATGCCACGCGTCAACCTCGCCGACCGTGGAGACCTGCATGGCGAAGTGCCGGAACGTGTCGTAGGCGGGGTGGGGCGGATCCGGGATCGGCGGCAGGTCCGGCGCCTCGAAGTACGCGATCGTGGACCCGTCCGCCATGCGAAAGAACGAGTGGAAGTACGGGACGACCTCGCCGGTGGAGGGGATCTGGTCGTTGAGAACTGCAGCGACGAACTCCATGCCGAGCACCTTGGTGAAGAACTCGACGGTCGCGGCCGTGTCTCGCGAGATGAATGCCGCATGGCTGAGCATCTGCGGCAGCACGGCTTGCGACTGTGTCGCGTCTCCATCTGGTGACGCAGAGCGCATTGTGTCCATGTTCCACCTCCGGGTGTCGTGTGAACTGTGACCAACGTATGGGTCGGCACATGTCCGAACGATGTGGTCTCGGTCGCGCCGGACGGTCGTCCGTCAGGCGAACGGCAGACGCAACAACGTGATCGCGTTGCCGCGGAGGACCTGATGGATCTCGGTGTCCGACAGACCCGCCGTCAGCTTCGTCATCACCTCTTTGGTGTTGGGCCACGACGAATCGCTGTGGGGGTAGTCGGTCTCCGCGGTGACGTTTCCGAGACCGATCTCGTCCAGTGACGAGAGCCCGTGCGGGTCGTTGATGAAGCACCCGTAGACGCTCTGGAAGTAGTAGGTGGAGGGCGGTTCGGGGATGTGCTTCGTCTGGGCCCACGCCTGGTTGTCCTCCCACACCTGGTCGATGCGCTGCAGCACGTAGGGGATCCACCCGATCTGGCTCTCGGCGTACAACAGCTTGAGCGCGGGGTAGCGCGGCAGCACGCCCGACATCAGGAAGTCGACCAGCGAGTACATGGCGTTGCCGAACGCGAGCGTGGCACTGACCGAGCCGGGAGCATCCAGCGTCGTCACGGGCATCTTCGACGACGAGCCGATGTGCATCGCCACCGTCGTGCCGGTGTCGGCACACGCCTCGAAGAACGGGTCCCAGTGCCCGGAGTGGATCGTCGGCAAGCCGAGGTGGTACGGCAACTCACTGAAGCAGACGGCCGGAACCCCTCGAGCAGCGTTGCGCCGGACCTCCTCGACGGCGGCCGGCACATCCCACAGCGGGATCAGGCAGAGCGGCACGAGTCGACCGTTCGAGTCGCCGCACCACTCCTCGACCATCCAGTCGTTGTAGGCCTTGACGCAGGCGAGGCCGAGCTCCTTGTCGCTCCGTTCCGCGAACGTCTGTCCGCAGAACCGCGGGAACGTCGGGAAGCACATCGACGCCTCCACCCAGCCCCGGTCCATGTCCTCGAGACGGGCCTTCGGGTCGAAGCAGCCGGGCCGCATGTCGTCGTAGGTCACCGGCGTGAGCGTGTGCTCCTCCGGCGGGTACCCGGCCGCCGCGATGTGTCGCTTCAGCGTGAACTCCAGGTCCTCGTAGATCCAGCAGTCGACCTTCGTCGGCGAATCGTCGTCGAAGACCTCCTTGTAGTTGCCCGGATTGATCATGTCGATCCGTTGGATGCCGCGACGCACCACCTTCGGGCCGCGGTCGCGGTACTTGGCGGGCAGCCACCGCTCCCAGACGTGCGCCGGTTCGACGACGTGGTCATCGACGCTGATGATCTTGGGCAGATCCATCCGAGCAGCTCCTTGTACGTCCTGTCGAGGCCGCGGAGGCCCACGCGATCGAGGGTACGTGCGCACCTATGTCCGCCGGATTTCGTCCCCGGGTGCTCGGCGACGCCGGCGGTGCGAATGGCCAAGGAAAGGTCGATGAAATGGTCCGCCTGGTAGGCATGGGCATCGACGCGTGAAACGAGGAGACCTGTGGATCTGCTGCTCAACGACAAGGCCGCCCTCGTCACGGGCGGCGGTCGTGGCATAGGCCAGGCGATCGCGGTGGCGTTGGCCCGTCAGGGCGTTCACGTGGCGGTGTGCGGACGGACGCGGGAGCCGCTGGAGGCGACCGCCGCGCTGGTCGAGACGCACGGAGTCAAGAGCGCGGTGATCGTCGCGGATCTGCTGGACCCCGACGGCTGCCGGCGTGCGGTCGAGGAGACCGCGTCATCGTTCGGTCGGTTGGACATCCTCATCAGCAATGCATCGACGAACGTCGACGGTCACCCCGCTGACCTCGAGGGCGTCACCGACGCCCAGCTCATGGAGCGGGTCAACGGCAAGGGCATGGCCTCGGTGCGGGTGACCCGCGCCGCGTTGCCGCACCTGCGAGCCTCGGGGCAGGGGAGGGTCATCCTGCTCGGCGGTATGTCAGCGCGCGTGGTGGCCGGCCCAGGAGGCGGGTTTGCGAGCGGCCTCGGCAATGCCTTCGTCGCCAACTTCGCGAAGCGTCTCAGCGCCGACGTCGCGCCGGACGGCATCACGGTGAACGTGATCCATCCCGGAGTGACGAAGACGGATCGCCACCCGCCGCGCATCGAGGCGCTCGCCGCGCGCCTCGGCGTGAGCTACGGCGAGGCCGAAGCCGCACGAGACGCAGAGGTTCCGATCGGACGGATGGTCGAGGCCGGCGACGTCGCTGCCGTCGCCGTGTTCTTCGCGTCTCCCCTGTGTGGCGCTGTCACCGGACAGACGATCGCCGTCGACGGCGGGGCGACGCCCTGCGTCGTCTACTGAAGCACGAGCAGGGCTCGACGTGCCGATCCGCGTGCCGCGATCGGAGCGCTACTGCGGGGCGCCGCCGCTGACGAGCAGGTGCTGCCCACTCACCCAGCCCGCGAGGTCGCTCACGAAGTACTCGACGGCGTCAGCGACATCGTCGGGCCGTCCTGCACGGCCCCCGAGAGGCCGCATCGCACGATTCGCAGCCTGGAACTTCTCGTTGGACGCGGCCTCGGTGAAGACGCCGGCGCCTTCTACGACGGTCGGGTCGATGCTGTTGACGGTCACGTTGCGCGACCCGACCTCTTGGGCAAGTACCTCGACCATGTAGCGCGGGGCCATCTTGCTCGAGCCATAGAGGCCGAGCCCTCGACTCGGTCCGTAGGACGAACTCGAACCGATCCACAGGATCCGACCACCGTCGGCGACGAGCCGGCCCGCTCGCTGCAGCGTGAAGAAGGCCCCCTTGGTGTTCAACGCGAACAGACGATCGAAGTCCGCCTCGGTCGCGTCGAGAACGGGCTGCCTGATGATCTCCACGCCGGCGTTGGCGACGACGATGTCGATCCGGCCGAACTGCGCCATGGTGAACTCGAACAGCTCGTCGATACCGGCGACAGTCGAGACGTCCGCCCGCATGGCGATCGCCGTTCCTCCGTCCTCCTCGATCGCGCGGACGGTGTGCGCCGCTTCGGCCTCGCTGCCTACGAAGTTGACGACCACACGGCATCCGAGACGCCCCAGGCGCACCGCGATGCCTCGTCCGATTCCGAGGCTCGCGCCAGTCACGATGGCCACGCGCGCTTCACCGCTCGCAGACACGGCCGACTGGTGTCCGCCTACGCCGTGTGTCATGAGTCGCCCTCCATCAGATCGGATGTGCTGGTGTCTGTGTGCCCTGTGCGCCGCCCTCTGCCGCCGGGAGTCGTCACGAGGGCACCACCACGTCTCGCACCGATTGGCCGGCCGCCAACCGCGTGAAGCCGGCGTTGATCTCGTCCAGCGCCAACGTGGCGGACCGCAGCCGGTCGACCGGCAGCCGGCCTTGCCGGTAGAGCTCGACGTAGCGAGGGATGTCGCGACGCGGCACGCAGCTCCCCATGTAGCTGCCGCGCAGCACCTTCTCGTCCGCGACCATCGCGGACAACTGGAGCGAGAGCCGTTCACTCGGCTTCGACAGGCCCGCGGTGACCGTGGTGCCACCCCGCCTCGTCACCGCGCACGCGAGCTCGACGGCCGCCGCCGCACCGGCCATCTCGAACGCGAACTCAACTCCGCCGTCCAGTGCATCGACGATCGCTGCCGCGCACGAGGGATCGGTGGCGTCGAAGACGTCGGTGGCGCCGAGCGTGCGGGCGAGCTCGAGCTTCGCCGGGCTCGTGTCGACGGCGACGATGCGTCCTGCACCAACGGCGACCGATCCCAGCAACGCGCTCGAGACCGACGCCCCCGAGCCCCACCACCGCCACCGATGCACCGGCCGGCACTCGCGCCGTGTTGACCACCGCACCGACACCCGTGATCACCGCGCAGCCGAAGATCGCGGCCACCTCCGGCGGCACGTCGGGATCGATCCGGACCACCGAGCTGGGCACCACGACCGCCCGCTCGGCGAACGCCGAGATCCCGCTGTAGTGGTGCAGCGACCGGCCGCCGATCGAAAGACGCCGGCTTCCCGTCTGAAGCGTCCCGGCGGTGCGAGCCGACCACGACGACTGACACAGGTTGGGCCGGCCGGCGGCACAGAAGGCGCACTGGCCACAGCTCGCGACGAAGACCATCACCACCTGGTCCCCGACGGCAAGGCCATCGACGTCCGGTCCCATGTCCTCCACCACGCCGGCCGCCTCGTGGCCGATGACGGCGGGCATGGTGCGCGGCCGATCGCCGGTGATCGCCGACAAGTCCGAGTGGCACAGCCCGGCAGCCGTGATGCGCACCAGCAGCTCGCCGGGGCCGGGACCGTCGAGGTCGACCTCTTCCACGACGAGTGGACCCTCGTCGTCCGGCTCGTGCCCCTGCTCCCACAGGATCGCGGCGCGCACCTTCATGCCGGGACCGCCGCCGTAGGCGTCGCCGGGTCGACGTCGAGGCGGGCGACCACGCCCGCCAGCTCGGGCCGTGCCGGCGGATAGCTCGCGAGGACCAGCGGGTCGTGCCCCGGCACGAGGTGGTCGCGGCCGTCGGCCAGATCCCCCAAGCGGTGCAACGTCTCGACGTAGTCGATGGTGCTCACGAGCACCGGGAACGGGTTCTCGGCGTCGAGGTTCTCGTAGTAGTGGACCGCGTCCGACGTCAGCACGACCTGACCCCGCCGGGTGTTGACCCGCACCACCTGCATCCCGGGGGTGTGGCCGCCAGCGGCGTGGATCGACAGCCCCGGAGCGATCTCCTCGGCGCCGTCGTGGAAGGTGACGCGCCCGGCATAGGCACGCCGGATGTAGGTCGCAACCTGTTCCGGGTCGTACGGCCGTCGCAGGAAGGCCCGGGCCATGCAGGGGCCCGACGCGTGCGCCAGCTCCGTACGCTGTACGTGCAGCTGCGCGTCCGGGAACGAGCCGAGGTTGCCGGCGTGATCCCAGTGGAGGTGCGTCGTCACCACCTGCTGGACGTCCGCCGCATCGATGCCGAGGCCGCCGAGGCCGTCCGTCGGGCAGCGCAGGAACTGGTGTCCGCGGGCGGCGCAGGTGCGCTCGTCGGCGCCCGTGTCGATGACGACCGTGCGGGATGGCGAGACGGCGGCCCACACGAAGAAGTCCATCGGCATCGGCGCGTCGTGGGGATCGTCCGGCGCGACCCACATGAGGTTCTCGACTCGGCGCCGACGAGGGTTCGTCGCGTACCGGATGGCGTAGAGCTCGTAGACGTCGTCGCTCATCGCTGGTCCCCTCCGGGCCCTTGGGTGTCACCGAGGTCGATCCACACGCTCTTGGTCTGGAGGTACTCGCGGATGGCGTCGACACCGCTCTCCCGGCCCAGGCCCGAAGCCTTGTAGCCGCCGAACGGCGACTGCGGCGCGGTGTAGCGGTAGCCGTTCACCCACACGGTCCCCGCTTGCACCCGGCGGCTGACCCGGTGGGCCCGGCTGAGGTCGCTGGTCCAGACGCCGGCGGCCAGGCCGTAGGCGACTCCATTGGCGAGCGCCACCGCCTCCGCTTCGGTGTCGAACGCCGTCACGGCCAGGACCGGACCGAAGACCTCCTCCTGGAACAGCTCGCTGGCGGGGTCGACGTCGGTGAACACCGTCGGCGCGACGAAGCGCCGGCACCCGGCCGCCTCGACCGCGCGCCCGCCGGTGACGAGCGTGGACCCCGAGGCGCAGGCTCGGTCGATGAAGCCGAGGATGTGGTCGAACTGCTTCTCGGTCGCCACCGGCCCGACGTCGGTGGCGGGGTCGGAGGGATCACCGAATCGAACCCGTTCGGCGATGGCGACCACCTGTTCGACCAGCTCGTCGTGCACCGACCGCTCGACGATGAGTCGTGATCCGGCGAGGCACGTCTGACCGCCGGAGGAGAAGACCCCCGCGGCGACACCGGCAGCCGCACGCCGTCGATCGGCGTCGGCGAAGACCAGATGCGGAGACTTCCCGCCGAGCTCGAGCGTGACCGGCTTGCCGGCGCGAGCGGCGAGCTCGGCCACGACGGCGCCGGCGACCGCACCGCCCGTGAACGAGACTCGGCGGACGAGCGGATGCTCCACCAGCGGCGGCACCACGTCGGGACCGAACCCGGTCACGACGTTCACGACGCCGTCCGGCACGCCCGCCTCGGCGAGCAGGTCCATCATCGTGACGATCGACGTCGACGTGTGCTCCGAGGGCTTCACGACGACCGTGTTGCCCGCGGCCAGGGCCGGCGCAAGCTTCCACGACGCCAGCCGCAGCGGCGAGTTCCACGGGAGGATGGCGGCCACCACGCCGTACGGCTCGTGCAGCGTGTAGTTCAGCGCGTCCGCCCGGTCGACCGGGATGACGTCACCTTGGATCTTGTCGGCGAGGCCGCCGTAGTAGTGGTACCAGCCGGCCATCGTCCGCAGCGCGGCGCGTAGCTCGGCGTGGGACTTGCCGTTGTCGCGGCTCTCGGCCGCGACCAGCTCTTCGAGGTGGTCGAGCACGAGGTCACCGAGTCGATGCAGGAGGCGACCCCGTGCCGTTGCGGTCAGCTGGGACCACGGGCCGTCCGCGAAGGCGGCGTGCGCGCTCGCGACCGCCCGCTCGACGTCGCGGGTGTCGCCCCGGGCCACCTCGGCCCACACCTGGCCGGTGAACGGGTCGACGGTGTCGAACCACTGGCCGCCGACGGCCGCCACCTCCTTGCCGCCGATGTGCATTCCGATCTGCCGACTCATGGCCCCCACCATGGCCCGACCGCGATGTCCGGTGCCTTTCCATCGTGCGTGGCGATTGAGCCACGTCCGACCTGCTGCTTATGGTCGCCGGTAGGTCGAGTCGATCCACCTGCGCCACGGCGTCCTTCGCTTCGTTGCAGCTGGTGAACCGGAGGAACGTCAACGTGGGTGTGTCGAGCGGTGAGCGATCGTCGAGCTTCACGGTGACCGGCGTGGATGAGCCACGGCGCGACCTGCGCCGCAACCTCACCCGGATGTTGTCGCCCAAGACGGTCGCCGTCGTTGGCGCGAACGATCAGTCGCCGATGTCGAACAACGTCATCCTGCCGATGCTGGAAGCGGGCCATGACGTCGTCCTGGTCAACCCCCGACGCGACGAGGCCTACGGGCGCCCGGTCGTGGTCGACCTCGCCTCGGCGGGGCGGCCGATCGACGCCGTGCTGTCGATCGTCAACGCCGAGGCCTCCCTCACCGTCGTGGAGGAGGCTGCCGCGCTGGGATGCGGCGGCGTGGTCGTGGTCGCATCCGGTTTCGCGGAGACGGGCCCGGATGGTGTCGAGGCCCAGGAGCGGCTGGTGGCCATCGCCGACCGGACGTCCCTCGCCGTCGTCGGTCCGAACTGCGCCGGGTTCCGCAACGTCGCCCTCGGCGTGAGCCTCTTCACCGGTGGGTGGCTCGACTTGCCGGTTGCCGGCGCCGCGACGGTTGGCGGCGTGAGCATCGTCTCCCAGAGCGGGTTCCTCGCCCGGGCCGCGGCTGCGGCCGCCCGGGAACGAGCGCTCGGCGTGTCGATCGTGGTCTCGTCCGGTAACGAGGCCGTCTGCGACCTGGCCGACTTCGTCGCCGTCGCGGCGGCCGATCCGTTCACCTCGGTCATCTGCGTCGTCGTCGAGACCCTCCGGCGCCCTGCGGACTTCTTCGCCAGCGTCGGCGTCGCCCGCGACGCCGGCAAGCCCGTCATCGCGCTCAAGCTCGGCCGGTCGGCGCGGGCACGCACGATCATGCAGTCGCACACGGGTGCGATCGCCGACGAAGGTTGGGTCTACGACCTCGCGTTTCGCGAGCACGGGGTCCTCGACGCGACCGACGTCGACGATCTGCTCGACCGCGCGCAGCTGTTCGCCCAGCTCCCGCGGGAGAGGCATCGGCCGATCCGCAGCATCGGCGTGATCGCGGCGTCGGGTGGCGTCGCCGCCTTGGCGGCCGACATCGCCGATGCGAGCGGCGCCCCGGTTCCACCACTCGACGAGATCGCCGAGTGGGTTCGTGAGCGCGTCCCGGGTGACACCGTGAACCCGCTCGACCTCACCGGCTTCGTGTTCTCGCGCGCCGACCTGATGCAGGAGGTGTTCGTCAAGTACGCGAGCGTCGTCGACCTGCTGGTGCTCGGATGGTGGGCTGGCGACGGCGACGCCGATTGGAGCAGCAGGATGCTCGAACCGCTCGCGCTCGCCGCCGCTGACGTCGACACACCTGTGGTCGTCAGCCCAGTGGAGGCGACATCGATCGGCGCATGGGTCACCTCGTGGCGCGACCGCGGCGTGTTGTTCGGACGCGGCATCGAATCGGTCTTCCACGCCGCCGACGCCCTCGACCGGTTCGTCGCCGGACCGCTCGCCACGCTCGCGCTCGGCAGGCGACGACGAGGGCGACGAGCCCGCGCCCGGCGCGGCGCCGGAGCTGATCGCCAGTGCCGCCGGCCCGATGGTGCCCTTCGCCGAAGCGATGGCGCTGCTCACGAGCGCCGGTATTCCCGTCGCGCCCTGGGAGGCGGTCGCCCCGGACGCTCCGGCCGCCGACGTGGCGCGGGATGGCGTCGCGCGTCGGCTCCCGACTCGTCGTCAAGCTGGCGAACGTCCCGCATCGCACCGAGCTCGACGCCGTCCGGGTCGACGTCGCCGTCGAGGAGGTCGAGCACGCAATCGCCGAGCTGCGCGCCATCGCCGGTGCTCACCAGGTCGATGCCACCGTCGCGATCCAGGCGATGGTCAGCGGCCACGCCGAGGCGTTCGCCGGCGTGCACTGCGGGACCGGGCTGGGCGACGTGCTCCTGTTCGGCCGCGGTGGTGTGCTCGTCGAGCTGACCGACGGCGTCGCCGGTCGCTTCCTGCCGGTCGACGCGCAACGCGCCACCGAGTTGGCACGCGAAGTCGCCGGACCCGAGGTCATCGCCGGCATTCGCGGGCAGCGACCATGGCCGCTCGCGTCGGCGGCCGACGTGATCTGCGGTCTCGACCGCCTCTGGCGAACGCACCGGCACTGGATGAGCTCGCTGGACGTGAACCCATTGATCGTCACCGAGGACGGGCTCGTCGCCGTCGACGCGCTGTTCCTGGGGGATCGCCCGAAGGACGTGATCTGATGACGGATGACCTGGCTGCCGACGTCGTCGTGGTCGGCGGCGGCAACGCCGCCATGTGTGCCGCTCTGGCCGCCCGCGAGCGCGGTGCCGAGGTGCTCGTGCTGGAGCGGGCGCCCGAACAGGAGCGGGGCGGGGACACGGCGTTCACGGCCGGCGCCATGCGGGTCGTCTACGACTCGGTCGATCACCTGCGAGAGCTCGTGCGCGACCTGAGCGACGCCGAGCTCGCCACCACGGACTTCGGCGTCTACCCGGCGTCGGCGTTCTACGACGACATGGCGCGCGTCACCCAGTACCGGGCCGACCCCGACCTCGTCGAAGCGCTGGTGGAACGCAGCCATGCCACCCTGCGATGGATGGCTGACCTCGGCATCCGGTTCGTCCCCGCCTACGGGCGGCAGGCGTTCAAGGTCGGCGACATGTTGCGCTTCTGGGGCGGGCTCACGATCGACGCCTCGGGCGGCGGGCCGGGGCTCGTCGAGGCGGAGCACACCCTGGCGGCCAAGGCGGGCATCCAGATCCGCTACGGCGCGCCGGCGCGGCATCTGCTCGCCGACGGTGACGGCGTCCACGGTGTGACGGCAATGATCGACGGGCGGATGGTCGACGTGCCGGCCACCGCTGTCGTGCTCGCGTGCGGCGGGTTCCAGGCGAACGTCGAGTGGCGCACGCGGTACCTCGGACCTGGTTGGGACCTGGCCAGGGTGCGGGGCACGCGGTTCAACACCGGCGAGGGGCACCGCATGGCCTTCGAGATGGGGGCGTCGCCGGCCGGCCACTGGTCCGGCTGCCACGCCGTGGGCTGGGATCGCAACGCCCCCGAGTTCGGCGACCTCTCGGTCGGGGACGGCTTCCAGAAGCACAGCTATCCGCTGGGCATCATGGTCAATGCCGATGGCTGCCGTTTCGTCGACGAGGGCGAGGACTTCCGCAACTACACCTACGCCAAGTACGGCAGCCGGATCCTGGCCCAGCCGGGACAGTTCGCGTGGCAGGTCTTCGACAGCAAGGTGGTGGATCTCCTGCGGGACGAGTACCGGATCCGGCAGGTGACCAAGGTGCAGGCGGACACGCTCGAGGAGCTCGCCGTCAAGCTGGAGGGCGTCGACCCCGAGGCGTTCCTCGCCCACGTCGCGGAGTACAACGCGGCGGTGATGACCGAGGTGCCGTTCGACCCGTCCGTGAAAGACGGGAGGGGGACCCGCGGACTGGCGGTGCGGAAGTCGAACTGGGCCAACCGCCTCGACGAACCGCCGTACGTGGCCTTCCAGGTGACCTGCGGCATCACGTTCACCTTCGGCGGCCTGCGGATCACGCCCGACAAGGCGGAAGTGGTGTCGAACGAGGGCCGACCGATCCGCGGGCTGTACGCAGCGGGGGAGATCATCGGTGGGTTGTTCTTCCACAACTATCCCGGCGGTACCGGCCTCACCGCCGGCTCGGTGTTTGGTCGCATGGCCGGGGAGGCGGCCGCCGAGCTCAGCGGACGCTGACCCGCGCCAACGTCGCGGCTCGCGCCGGTCACCAGGGCCGCCTTCCGTTTCATCACGCGGCTCCGGGCGGCACGGTACGGGAGACCAGGATTTCGGTTGACTTTCGTTGGGTTGTGGACCGGCGACGTGGTGGGGGTGCTCCGGTACGTTCGTTTCCAATGGAGATCGAGCGGAACCTTTTGGCTGCGCCGCAGGCGGAGCATCAACGTGTGGACGTCTATTCGGGCGTTGCCCGGCTGGCGAAGACGGTGTGGGCGAGCGAGGTTCGGGCGCCGGGAACGCGGCCGACGACGGCAGTGATGATCTGTCATCCGACGGCGAACTTCCTCGGTCATTACGCGCTGCCGGGGCTGGCTGCTCGTGGTGTCGCGGGAATCGGGTTGACGACGCGCTATGTCGGCAACGACACGTCGTTGCTCATGGAGAACTGCCTGCTCGACATGGGGTCGATGGTGGCGCACCTGCGCTCGGTCGGTTACGAGAAGGTGGTGCTCATCGGGAACTCGGGTGGGGCGTCGATCGTGCCCTACTACCAGGCGCAGGCGGAGTCGCCGTCGGTCACCGACCCGCCCGGTGGCGGCCCGGATCTCACCCAGGCCGGTCTGGTGCCGGCGGATGCGATCGGGATGCTCAACGCGCATCCGTCGCGGGCGCTGGTGTGTGCGGAGTGGCTCGACCCCGCGATCATCGACGAGCACCAGCCGTTCGAGCGTGACCCTGCGCTCGACATGTTCAACCCAGACAACGGTCCGCCGTTCAGCGCCGAGTTCATCGAGCGGTACCGGGCGGCGCAGCTCGAGCGCAACCGTCGGATCTCGCGGTGGGCCGAGGGGCAGTTGCGGGCGTTGTCCTCGTCCTCGCATTGGCCCGCGGGGCTCGATGACTTCCCGTTCGTGGTGCACGGCACGTCGGCGGACCTGCGCTTTCTCGACGGGGCGATCGATCCGAGTGACCGTCAGGTCGGCATGACGCTGTGGGGGCCGCCGGCGGTGGCGAACTACCTGCCGGCAGGGGTTGGTCGCTGCTGTTCGGTCCGGTCGTGGCTCAACCAGTGGTCGGTCGATCACACACTCGGCGATTCGCTGCGCTGGCTGCCGGAGGTTCAGTGCCCGGTCCTGGTGCTGAACCCGACGGCGGACACCGTCCGTGCCGGTCCACGCTCGGTCGGGAGATGTACGACGCAGCGGTGAAGGCCGATCGTGAGATCATCGAGATCAAGGGCGCGACCCACTACTTCGAGGGCCAGCCCGACGTGCTCGACACCGCCCTCGACGCCCTCGTCGGATGGGTCGAGCGGGTATGAGCGAGCTGCGCGGATGAGCGAGACCAACTACGGCGTCATCGCCGACCGGTTGGCGTGGGAAGTGCCCCTCAACCCGAGTGCGACCGTCGAGCTGGCGCCGTTCCAGGTGTTCACCACCGGCGCACCGGAGGAGTCGGAGCATGCGCTGCGCGTGCGGCCGCTCGCACGCTCGTCGGCATTGTCGCTCTACGTCCGCGCCTTCGGCGATGGCGGCGGCGAGGACGGCCTCCACGCCCACCCTGACGACGCCATCTGGTTGGTGCTGCAAGGGCACGCGTCCTTCTTCGGTGAGGGCAGGCGGCCGCTCGGCGAGCTCGGCCCGCACGAGGGCATCCTCGTGCCGGCGCTCGCCACCTATCGGTTCCGCTGCAGAGGCGAGACCCTGATCGCCCGCTTCGCCGCCGGTCAGGCCTGACCGCAGCGGTCGCGGCCAGCGCATGGTGCACGGCGCCCGACACCGACGAGGGAGTGAGCGATGAAGCCGATGGAGGGGATCCGCGTCGTCGAGGTGGCGGCATGGATGTTCGTGCCCGCCGCCGGCGCGGTGCTCGCCGAGTGGGGTGCCGAGGTGCTCAAGATCGAGCATCCCGACGGCGGTGATCCGCAGCGTGGCCTCGTCTCCTCCGGGCTGGTCCCGGACGCGGCCGGCGGCGTCAACTACTTCATCGAGCAGCCGAACCATGGCAAGAAGTCGGTGGCGATCAACCTTCAGCACCCGGCCGGACGCGACGCCCTCTACAAGCTGTGCGAGACGGCAGACGTGTTCCTCACCAACTGGTTGCCGGGTGCCCGCCAGCGGGCGCACCTCGACGTCGAGGACATTCGCGCCGTCAACCCGAACATCGTCTACGTGCGCGGTCATGGTCACGGCGTGAAGGGCCCCGACGCCGACAAGGGCGCGTATGACTCGTCGTCGTTCTTCGCTCGTGCCGGGGTGATGAACGCGTTGAAGTACGGCGAGGATCCGTACGGCCCGACGCAGCCCGCGGCGTTCGGCGACCTCCCGAGCGGTCTGACGATCGCTGGATCGATTGCCGCCGCTCTGTTGCACCGCGAGCGCACGGGCGAGGCAGCGGTCGTCGACGTGTCGCTGCTCGCCTTCGGGATGTGGGTCAACTCGCCCGACATCGTCATGTCGAAGCTGTTCGGGCAGGCACCGCCGAGGATGACGCGCGACAGCCTGCCGAACCCGCTCGTCAACCGGTACCTCACCAAGGATGGCCGGCTGGTGCAGCTGGTGATGTTGCAAGGCGTGCGCTTCTGGCCCGAGCTCATCACGGCGGTCGGCCGCGCCGACCTCGCCACCGACGAGCGCTTCACGTCGCCGGAGGCGTTGTTCGCCAACCGCGAGGAAGGGACGCGCGTCCTCGACGAGATCTTCGCCACTCGCACGTACGACGAGTGGAAGGACGTCCTCGCCGATGTGAAGGGCGTGTGGGCGCCGGTGCAGACGGGCCTCGACCTGCACGACGACGTGCAGGTGCAGGCAAACGGCTACCTCGGCGACGCGGTGTCGGTCCAGGGCGCCCCGTTCCAGCTCGTCACCAACCCGACGCAGTTCAACGAGGAGCGCACCACGATCACGCGAGCGCCCGAGCTCGGCGAGCACACCGACGACGTCCTGCGCAGCATCGGTCTCGACGACGAGGCGATCATCCAGCTCAAGATCGACGAACGCCATCCTCTGAAAGGCCGGGTCTGCGATGAGAGTCGTGATCGACACCGAACGCTGCACCGGGCACGGCCGGTGCTACTCGCTGGCGCCGGCGGTGTTCACCGACGATGACGAGGGCTACGGCGTGCTGATCGGCGACGGCGCCATCACGGCCGACCAACTCGAAGACGCCCGCCGGGCCGTCCTGGCCTGTCCGGAGCGCGCCATCGCCATCGAAGACGAGCGGCGCTAGCAGGCGCCGAGGAGTGACGCCACGGCACCCTGGCTTCCCGTGAACACCTGTGTCAGATATTGTCGTCGGTAGATCGAGTTGACGAAGGGGAGGGCACATGGCCGAGGCACCGAGCTTCACCGGCGAGGTCCGCATGCTGATCGACGGCAAGCTCGTCGAAGCAGACTCGGGCAAGCGGTTCGAGAACATCAACCCGGCCAACGAGGAGGTGCTCGGCGAGGTCGCCGACGCGTCCGCGACCGACATGCGCCGTGCCATCGCCGCCGCCCGCCGGGCGTTCGACGAGACCGACTGGGCGACGAACCGCGCCCTGCGCAAGCGCTGCCTCGAGCAGCTGCAGGAGGCGCTCGAGGCCGAGCGGGAGGAGCTGCGCGAGGAGCTCATCGCCGAAGTCGGCGCGCCCCGCATGGTGACGTACAGCGTGCAGCTCGACACCCCCCTCGAGGACGGCCTGCGCTACCCCGCGAAGATGATCGAGGAGTTCCCGTGGGAGCGCGACCTGCCCAACGGCGCGGCCTTCGGCATGAACAGCCAACGCCAGGTCTGGAAGGAGCCGATGGGTGTCGTCGGCGCGATCGTGCCGTGGAACTTCCCGTTCGAGGTGACGATCGGCAAGATCGGCCAGATCCTCGCCACCGGGAACACAACCGTGCTCAAGCCGGCGCCCGACACGCCCTGGAACGCCACTCGGCTCGGTCGCCTCGTCGCCGAGAAGACCGACATCCCGCCGGGTGTGTTCAACGTGGTGACGTCATCCGACCACCTCGTCGGTGAAGAGCTCACGCTGTCGCCGCTGGTCGACATGATCTCCTTCACCGGCTCGACCGTCACCGGCAAGCGGATCATGGAGAAGGGCGCGGCCACGATGAAGCGCGTCTTCCTCGAGCTCGGTGGCAAGTCGGCGATGATCGTGCTGGACGACGCCGACTTCGCGACGGCGGTGCCCAGCGGCTCGATGGTGTGCATGCACGCCGGTCAGGGTTGCGCCATGCAGAGCCGGATGCTGCTGCCGCGGTCGCGCTACGACGAGGGCGTCGAGCTGATCACGCAGGCCATGAGCATGGTGCCGTACGGCGACCCTTCCGACCCGAACGTGATGATGGGCCCGCTGGTCAGCGCCAAGCAGCGCGATCGCGTCCTCGGCTACATCGCCAAGGGTCAGGAGGAAGGGGCCAAGCTCGTGCTCGGTGGCGGCCGGCCGGCGCAGTTCCCGAAGGGCTACTGGGTGGAGCCGACGCTGTTCGTCGACGTGGACAACTCGATGACCATCGCCCAGGAGGAGATCTTCGGCCCCGTCTTGGCCGTGATCCCGTACGAGGACGACGACGACGCCGTGCGCATCGCCAACGACAGCGGCTACGGCCTCTCGGGTGGCGTGCACTCGGGGAACGAGGCGCGGGCGACGGCCGTCGCGCGGCGCATCCGTACGGGGTCGATCAGCGTCAACGGCGGGATGTGGTACGGGGCGGACTCGCCCTACGGCGGATACAAGGCCAGCGGTGTCGGCCGCCAGAACGGTCTCGAAGGATTCGAGCAGTACCTCGAGACGAAGGCCATCGCCTGGCTGCGGCCCTGACCGCGACGCATCTGCGGTGAGCGACGACGCGAAGACCGCGTCGCCGTCGTTGCCGCACGAGGGACCATCCGGCGCTCGGCGTTGACGGGATGGTGCGCGCTGTCTGGCGCGCCCTTCCGTCACATCACGACGCGCGCGGTGCCACGCCCTTCGGTCGTCGTCACTGGGAACGCCGTGGGGAGATGCCCTACATCCCCCTGAAATGTGACACGACCGTACGCTCGCGTCGGTCGTCGGTCGCACCCGCGCCGGACCAGGAGGGGTGTCATGGAGGATCGCTTCCGCTACGACGGCAAGCGGGTGCTCGTCGTCGGCTGCTACTCGGGCATGGGTGCGGCGGCTGCGAAGGTGGTCTCGTCGCTCGGCGGCGAGGTGCATGGTGTCGACTTCCGGGATCCCGACTACGAGCTGGCGTCCTTCACGCGATGCGACCTCCGGGATCGCGCGGCCATCGACGACGTCCTCGCATCCCTCTCGGGACCGATCGACCGGCTCTTCTACTGCGCGGGGCTCCCGCAGACACGCCCCGCACCGGAGGTCTTCGCGGTGAACTTCGCAGCGATGCGCCACGTCGTGGAAGGCGTGCACCCCCACATCCCGAAGGGCGGCGCTGTCGCCATCATCTCGTCGAACGCCGGGTTGCAGTTCATCGAGCACATGCCGCTCCTCATGGAGGTGCTCGGTACCGACGGCTACGACGGCGCGCGCGCCTGGGCGGACACGCACCCCGACGAGCTCGGCGACGGCTACTCGCTGTCGAAGGAGGCGATCATCCTCTACACGATGAAGCGCGCCATCGATGTCGTCGGGGACGGCGTCCGCGTGAACTGCATCAGCCCGGGACCGACCGCGACGCCGATGATGCCGGAGTTCGAGAAGGCCGCCGGCGCCGAGTTCATCGCCAAGTTCAACGGGCCGATGGATCGCCAGGCCCAGCCCGAGGAGCAGGCGTGGCCCCTGGCGTTCCTGAACAGCGATGCCGCCAGCTTCGTCACCGGGTGCAACGTCGTCATCGACGGTGGGTTCCTCGCCGGGGTGATGACCGGCGCCATCGACGTGGCCAAGCTGGTGGAGGAGGGCGCGGCAGCGCTCGCAGCTCGCCAGGGGTGATCGGACCACTTGGAGGGTCCGGGTCAGGTCGGCCCGGGCTCCTTGGCAAGTCCGAGGACGCGTTCGCCGATGAGGTTCTTCAGCACCTCGGTCGTCCCTCCGGCGATGCCGTAAGAGGGACTCATCGTCAGCCCGTCGGCGTACGGCAGCCCGCCACCGCCGGCCACCGCGCCGATGCCGACGGCATCAACGGCGAACACCCGCAAGGCTTGGCCGAAGCTCGACCAGGCGAGCTTGATGATCGTGGACAACGGGCCCGGCGTGCCCACCTCTGCGGCGAGCGACCGTTCGCCCGTGAGCCGCAGGAGCTGCGACTCGATGTAGAGCCGCACCGCCTGGTCGCGGGTCGCGCCGCGCAGGTCACCGCGAGCCGCGAGGTCGGCGATCAGCTTTTCCGCATCCGAGGACAGCTCGCCACACATCCCGATCACACCGGCCCGCTCGAAGCCAAGGGTGGTCATCGTGACGCGCCAACCTTCGTTCACCGGGCCGAGCAAGGCAGTCCGTGGCACGCGCACGTCGTCGAAGAACAGCTCCGCGAACTCCGCGGCGCCGTTCATCTGGCGGATGGGGCGGCGACTGATCCCCGGGAGGTCGAACGGGACGAGGAGCGCAGAGATGCCTTTGTGCTTCGGCGCGCTTTGGTCGGTTCGGACGAGCAACATGCAATGCGTCGCGTGCATGCCGATCGAGGTCCAGATCTTCTGCCCGTTGACGACGAAGTCGTCGCCGTCGACGTCGGCGCGAGTCCGGAGTCCTGCGAGATCACTGCCGTTGTCGGGTTCGCTGAACCCCTGACACCAGAGCTCGTCGACGGTGAGGATGCCGCGCAGGTGGCGCTTCTGCTCCTCGGTGCCCCAGGCTGCGATCGTGGGTCCGACGTTCTTCACGCCGTAGACCGAGACCAACCGTGGCGCGCCGAGCTCGGCGAGCACCACGTAGCACGCAACCTGTTCCTCGACGTCGAGGCCTTTTCCGCCGATCTCGACCGGCCATCCGGGGGCCGTCCAGCCGTGGGCCGCGACCTGCCGCTGGAAGTCGAGCTCGCGCGTCCCACTCCGTCGACGCCCCCCAACGTGCTCGATGCGTCGGAAGGATCTCTTCCTCGAGCAATTGGCGGAGGCGTTCGTGCGGCGCGGTCACGGGGCGGACGTTACGAGCCCAGATATTTCCGCCATGTTCTTCGGTGATGGGAGGAACACAGTGACCGGATGCCCGGTGGCCCACGACTACGACCCGCTCGACCCGGCGATGATGCTCGATCCGTATCCTTTCCTGAACCGGTTGCGGCGGGAGGCGCCGGTGTCGTACCTGCCCGGCCTCGACCACTACATCGTGACGCGCTTCGACGACATCGAGGCGATCCTGACGGATCGTGAGACGTGGTCGGCAGCGAACGCGTCGTCGCCGCTCATCCCGGTGTGCGCGGCGGCACAAGAGGTGATTGCCGAGGGGTTCACGCGCGTCCCGACGCTCAACAACGCCGACCCGCCCCGCCACGGGCCGATGCGCAAGTCGGTCCTGGCGGTGATGACGCCCCGCCGTCTGCAGGCCCTCCAGCCGCACCTGCGCGAGTACGCCGAGAACCTCGTCGTGGGCTTTCGGGACGAGGCCGTGGTGGACTTCGTCGAGCGGTTCGCGTTCCCGTTCCCGGGCTACGCCGCGTTCAGCCTGCCCGGCTTCCCGGACACGGACACCGAGATGCTCAAGGAGTGGGGCCGCACCCGCGTCCTGCTCACGTACGGTCAGCTGTCCGAAGCGGAACAGGTCGCGACAGCGGGGGACGTCGTGCGCATGTGGCGCTACGTCGAGGACTTCGTGGCCCGTCGCCACGCCGAGCCGGTCGACGACCTCACCAGCGACCTCGTGCGTCTCTCGCGCGACAAGCCAGATCAGATCAACGAGTTCGACATCGTCAACATCGTGTACTCGATGGCTCTGGCCGGGCACGAGACGACGACCAACACGATCAGCAGCGGCATGCTCGCGCTCGTCCGGAACCGCGACCAGTGGCAGCGCCTCGTCGACGATCCGGGCGCAATCCCCAACGCCGTCGAAGAGATCCTGCGGTACGACGGGCCGATCCTGAACCACCGCCGGGTCGCGACGGTCGACACGCGGATCGGCGACATCGACATCCGGGCCGGTTCGCGGATCCTGATGTGCTTCGCTTCGGCCGCCCACGATCCGGCGCACTTCGGCGAGGACGCCGACACCTTCCGCGTCGACCGGTCCGAGGCCGAGGTCCACCTGGCGTTCGGAAAGGGGGCCCACTTCTGTCTCGGCGCCCCGCTCGGCCGGCTCGAGACGAGGATCGCCCTCGAGCTGCTGACCACGATGACGCCCGACATCGAGCTGGTGCCCGATCAGGACATCGAGTACAGCCCGAATGCTCTGTTCCGCTCGATCCGGTCGTTGCTGGTCGCGCCGCGAGGCCTCGCCGCCACACGCGCCGAGCGCGCCAGCTCTCCCTGACGCACGACGCCTCCCGTCAGTCGTGCCCTCGCTTCACGCCGTGTTCTGACGCGCGCACGATGGGTTCGCCGTCACCGAGCACGTCGAGGACGTGCATGAACCGGTGCACGCCGATCGCGCTGGCGCAGATCCATGCCAGCTCGACGATCTCCTCGGCGCTGAACTCGGTGGCGAGCTGGCGGAAGGTGTCGTCGTCGACGGCGTGATGATCGGTCGCGAGGACGTCGACGAACTGTAAGGCGAGCACCTCACGCCGGCTGAACACGGACGGGTCGGGATCGACGAGGCATGCGACCTGGTCCTCGGTGACGGTTTCGTCCTTGCGAGACATCGAACACGGCTCGCACGCACCGAGCTGCGCGCTCCGGAGCCGGACGAGCTCGTGGAGCCGGTCGTCGAGCGCGCCGCAACGGAACTGCGCCTTGTAGCTCTCATCCATCGCCCGGAGCGCCACCTTGCTGTGGGCGACGATCTGCAGGGGCAGCGGCGTCGTGTACATGCCGGTCGCGCGGCCGGCCTCGATGCGCGCACGGGTGTCGTCGTCGAGGTCTTCGTACGGGATCGGCTCGACTCGAGCCATGGGCGGACCTCCGCGGTGTGCCGACCGCGAAAACCGTAGAGGCGCAACATCGGGCCGGTCCCGCATCGGACACCATCGACATGAGGCCGACATGTGCGTGCGCCCATCATCATGGCTCCGATGGCTGACACACCAGCGGTGCAGGACGCCGCGCCCAGCGCGACGCTCGCTCGGTACGCGAACCCGCTGCTGCGACTCCTGTTCCGGACACCCTTGAAGCGGTCGCTCGGCCGCCAATTGGCGCTGCTGCGCTTCACGGGCCGGCGATCGGGGCGGACCTATTGCTTCCCGGTCGGCGTGCTGTCGGTCCGCGGCCGGCGCATCGTCACCTCGGGCGCTCGTGGCAGTCGAACTTCAACGGCGGCATGGACTGCGACGCGCTGCTCGACGGGGGATGGCAGCGTGTGCGGGCGGAACGCGTCGCCGACGTCGACGAGACCGCCGACCTGTTCAGCGAACTGATCGAGACGTTCGGTCGCGCGAACGCGCCGCGCCGCCTCGGGCTCCGGATCAACGTCGACCGGGCGCCGACGCACGAGGAGCTCGTCGACGCCGTACGCCGCATCAAGCTCTCGATCATCCACATCGACGCCGCTGTGTGAGGACGACATGGAGCGGACATCGACGCGTCGTTAGGCTCGCTCACGAGACGACGATCTCTCGATGTCGCTCATCAGCGGTGGCTGCCCTGACCATCGACAGCGAAGGTGAGCTCGCATGGCGCGTGGACTCGTTGACGTGCACCACCACGTCGTGCCCGTTTCCTACTTCGAGTATCTCGCATCCAAGGGCATCAATCATCCGAGCGTCTTCGAGAGCGCCGAGTCGAGCCATCTGTCGAACGTGACCCGGCGCTCGACATGTTCAACCCCGACAACGGCCCGCCCTTCAGCGCCGAGTTCATCGAGCGCTACCGGGCGGCGCAGCTCGAGCGCAACCGTCGGATCTCGCGGTGGGCCGAGGGGCAGTTGCGGGCGCTGTCCTCGCCCTCGCATTGGCCGGCGGGGCTCGATGACTTCCCGTTCATCGTGCACGGCACGTCGGCGGACCTGCGCTTTCTCGACGGGGCGATCGATCCGAGTGACCGTGAGGTCGGGATGACGCTGTGGGGGCCGCCGGCGGTGGCGAACTACCTGCCGGCAGGGGTTGGTCGCTGCTGTTCGGTCCGGTCGTGGCTCAACCAGTGGTCGGTCGATCACACGCTCGGCGATTCGCACCGCCAACTACCTGCCTGCGGGGTCGGTCGGTGCTGCTCCGTCCGCTCGTGGCTCAACCAGTGGTCGATCGATCACACGCTCGGCGATTCGCTGCGCTGGCTGCCGCAGGTCCAGTGCCCGGTCCTGGTGCTGAACCCGACCGCCGACACCGCCGTGCCCGTCCACGCCGGGCGGGAGATGTACGACGCAGCCGTGAAGGCCGATCGGGACATCATCGAGATCAAGGGCGCCACCCACTACTTCGAGGGTCAGCCCGACCTGCTGGACCGCGCCCTCGACGCCCTCACCGCATGGGTGGAGCGGGTGTGAGCGAGAAGAACTACGGCGTCATCGCCGACCGGCTGGCCTGGGACGTCCCGCTGAACCCGAGCGCGACCATCGAGCTGGCGCCGTTCCAGGTGTTCACGATCGGCGCGCCGGCGGAGACGGAGCACGACCTCCGCGTCCGCCCGCTCGCACGGTCGACGGCGTTGTCGCTCTATGTCCGCGCCTTCGCCGACGGCGGCGGCGAGGACGGCCTCCATGCCCATCCCGACGACGCGATCTGGCTCGTGCTCGAAGGCCACGTGTCCTTCTTCGGCGAGGGCAGCCGGCCGCTGGGCGAGCTCGGACCGCACGAGGGCATCCTCGTGCCCGCGCTCGCGAGCTACCGGTTCCGCTGTACGGGCACCAGTCTGCTGGCCCGCTTCGCCGCCGGTCAGCCCTGACCTCCTCAACGCGTCTGTCCGCGTCGGCGCAGCGTCAATCGCCGGTGAACTCCGCCGGGCGCTGTTCCACCAACGCCTGCACGCCCTCGCGCCGGTCGCGCGTCGTCGAGATCAGCGCCTGGGCCGCGCGTTCTTCTTCGAAAGCGGTGAGCATGTCGCTGTCGAGCGAGCGTCGATAGAGGCGCTTGGTCATGCCGAGCGCCCGGGTCGGTCCCGCCGCCAACCGCACCGCCAGCTCGGTCGCTGTCGCCATGACGTCAGCGGCTGGGACGCAGCGGTTCACAACGCCCCACGACGCCAGCGTCTCCGACGTCACCGGCTCGCTGAGCATGGCGATCTCGTTGAGGCGGTGGAACGGAATGACCCGCGGTAGGAAGTACGGGTCGCCGGCATGCGGGACCATGCCGCGCCGCGTGAACACGTGCGTCCACCGGGCACCCTCCGCCGCGACGACGAGGTCGGCGAGGAGCGCCAGCATCCACCCGGCACCGGCGACCGTGCCGGTGACCGCTGAGACCACCGGTGTCTCGGTCTCCCACAGCTGCTGGAACAAGCGTTGGTAGTCGACCGTGAGATAGCGGTAGTCGAGCGGAGCGAGATCCTTCGCGGCGTCAGGACCGGCGGTGATGTCCGCGCCCGTGCAGAAGTCGCGCTCGTTCCCCGCGAGGACGATTGCCCGCACGGTGTGGTCGGCATCGGCCCGCTGCAGGAACGTCCGCAGCGCGTTGCAGCTATCGAAGTCGATGGCGTTGCGGCGGGCAGGGCGGTCGAGCGTCAACACTGCCACTGCACCGGTCGTCTCGAAGCGCACACCCTCGACTGTCACAGAATCTGACACTAGCGTCTACCGCCGATGAACCTCGCCGGCCTCCTTCGCCATGCTGCCACGTGCTTCCCTGAGCGACCCGCGGTGACGTGGCGGGACACGACGATCGACTACGCCGAGCTCGAGCGTCGAGCGGCGACGATGGACGGGTGGCTGCGGTCCGTCGGCGCGGGACGCGACACGCGCGTCGTGCTGTTCATGGACAACCGCCTCGAGTACCTCGTCGCCATGTTCGCCACATGGAGGTCGGGCGCCACCGTCGTCCCGTGCAACGCGCGCCTGACCACCGACGAGCTGGCGTTCCTGGTCGGTGACGCCGGCGCCACGGTCGTTCTCACCGACGACGCGCACGAGCAGACCGCCAAGGCAGCAGCCGGCGCGAGCGGGAACGCCGCGACGGTGGGTGTCGTCGGCGTCGACCGCCTCGAGGGTCCGCCCCCGCCCGACGAGGCCGACGTCGACCCCAGCGACGTCGCCTGGATCTTCTACACGTCGGGCACCACGGGACATCCGAAGGGAGCGATGCTGTCGCACGCGGTCCTGCATTTCGTGACGGTGTCGTGGCTGGCCGACCTCACGCCGCTCGACGAAACCGACGTGACGCTGCACGCCGCGCCCCTCAGTCACGGAGCGGGGTTCCACGCCATCGCAGCCACCGCCCGCGCCGCCCACCAGGTCATCACGCCGACCCCGAGCTTCGACCCGGCCGGCGTGCTCGCCCTGGTCGACGAGCACGGAGTCACCAACACCTGGATGGTGCCGACGCAGATCGTCATGCTCACGGACGCCGCGCCCGCCGACGTCGTCCTCCCGACGCTCGAGTACGTCGTCTACGGCGGTGCACCCATGACGCCGGCGGCCACGCAGCGAGCCCTCGATCGGTTCGGGCCGGTCTTCGTGCAGCTCTACGGGCAGGGCGAGACGCCGATGACCGCCACCGTTCTCCGTCGCCAGGACCATCGCCCGGACGCGCTCGGCTCGGCCGGCCGCGCCCGTCCCGGCGTCGACGTGCGGATCATGAACGAGAACGGCGAGCTCGCACCGCCCGACACGGTCGGCGAGGTCGTCGTGCGCGGTCCATCGGTGATGAGCGGCTACTGGAACCGACCCGAGGCCTCCGCCGAGACGCTTCGCGACGGCTGGCTCCACACCGGCGACCTCGGGCGCATCACCGACGACGGTCTGCTCTACCTCCTCGACCGCACCAAGGACATGATCATCTCGGGTGGCTCCAATGTGTACGCGGTCGAGGTCGAGCAGGTGCTGAGCGCCCATCCCGACGTGGCCGATGTCGCCGTGGTCGGCGTGCCCGACGACTTGTGGGGCGAGCTGGTCGTCGCCGTCGTCGTCCCCGCCGCCGGCGACGGTTCGCCGGCTCGACACCGCCGCGCTCGAAGCGCACTGCCGCGCCGCGCTGGCGGGCTACAAGATCCCACGACGTTGGGAACAGGTCGAGACCCTGCCGCGCAATGCCTACGGCAAGGTGCTCAAGCGTGAGCTGCGCGGGGAGCTGAGCACGAACGCATGACTCGATCCTCCCGCGACTGTCACCGCCCGCCACGCGTCGATCACAAGTCAGCTCGACGCCAGATGGGACATCGGGCCGAAATGAAGGCATCGTTACGATCGATCTCCGTGACTGCCTCCCGAGCCGACGCACGGTCGCGGCTCATCCGTCTCCCCGCGGCGGTCTGATGGCGCGGCGGGTGGCGATCGCCGGGGTCGCGCTGGCCGGGACCGGGCCGGCGACACCCTTCGAGCTCGTCGCCCGGTCGAGTCGTGCGGCGTTGGCCGACGCCGGGCTGACGCGAGACGACGTCGACGGTGTCGCATCGACCGCGCTCGGCACGATGGCACCGATCGACGTGAGCGAGTATCTGGGGCTGCAGCCGCGGTGGATCGACTCGACGTCGGTCGGCGGCGCGGCGTGGGAGGTGATGGCGGCCCATGCGGTGGACGCCATCGCCGAGGGTCACGCCGACGTCGTGCTGCTGACGTACGGCTCGACCGCTCGTTCCGACCTCCGCAACAAGTTGCGCACCGCGTCGCTCGACTGGGGGTCGCGCGGCCCGCTGCAGTGGGAGGTCCCGTACGGCCACACGCTGATCTCGAAGTACGCCATGGCCGCCCGCCGCCACATGCACGAGTTCGGGACCACGCTGGAACAGCTGGCCGAGGTCGCAGTGTCGGCCCGGGCCAACGCCGGTCCGAACGAGGAAGCGTCGTTCCGCGACCCGATCACGGTCGACGACGTGCTGTCGGGCCCGATGATCGCCGACCCGTTCACGAAGCTCCAGTGCTGCATCCGCTCCGACGGCGGCGCCGCGGCAGTGCTGGTGGCCGAGGACCGGGTCGCGGACCTGGCCAAGCCGCCCGTGTGGGTGCTGGGCACGGGCGAGCACGGCTCCCATGTGTCCATGAGCCAGTGGCCCGACTTCACGACCGGTCCGGCGGCGGTCGCCGGTCGGCTCGCCTTCGCCCGGGCGGGCGTGACGCCCGCCGAGATCGACGTGTGCGAGCTCTATGACGCCTTCACCTACATGCTGTTGATCACGCTCGAGGATCTCGGGTTCTGCGCCAAGGGCGAAGGTGGCCCGTTCGTGGAGGACGGACGGCTGCGGGTCGGCGGCGCGTTGCCGACGAACACCGACGGCGGCGGCTTGTCGGCGTGCCATCCGGGTCAGCGTGGCCTGTTCCTCCTCGTCGAGGCGACCCGTCAACTGCGCGGTGAGTGCGGCGAACGTCAGGTTCCCGACGCACGGTTGGCGTGCGTGAGCGGCACGGGTGGGTGGTTCTGCTCGAACGGCACCATGATCCTCGGCGTCTGACATGCCCGAATGTCCGGTCGCTGTCGGCTTCGACCCGCTGGATCCGGCGGTCCTCGAGGATCCGTTCCCTTCGCTGGAACGACTCCGGTCGGCAGAGCCCATCTTCTTCCTCCCTGCCCTCGGCCACTACATCGTCACGCGATACGAGGACGTCGAGAAGATCCTCATGGATCGCACCACCTGGTCGGCTGCGAACGCCTCCTCGCCGCTCGTGCAACTCTGTCCGGCAGCACAACGGGTCCTCGACAACGGCTTCACCCGGGTTCCGACTCTCAACAACGCCGACCCCCCGCGTCACGCCCCGATGCGCAAGGCCGTCCTGTCGGTGATGACGCCCAGCCGACTCCGGTCATTGGAAGCAGGCCTTCGCGCGTACGCGCAGGACCTCATACTTGGTTTTCGAGATGAACCCGTCATCGACTTCGTGGAGAGGTTCTCGTTCCCTCTTGCCAGCTTCGCTGGTTTCAACCTGCTCGGCTTTCCCGCGTCTGATTCCGACATCCTGAAGGAGTGGGGTGATACCCGCGCGCTGTTGACCTATGGTCGAACGCCCGAGGAAGACCAGGTCGCGGCCGCCGAGGCTGTGCTTTCCATGTGGAAATACGTGGAGGGCCACGTCGCAGCCCGTGAGGCGGAACCGCACGAGGACCTCACGAGCGACCTGATCCGCCTCTCGCGCGAGAGGCCGGAGCAGCTGAACGAGGCCGACATCGTCAACATCATCTACTCGATGGCATTGGCGAGTCAGGAGACGACATCCAGTTCGTTGAGCAATGGCCTCTTGGCGCTCCTCCGGAACCGCGACCAGTGGGAGCGGCTCCTGGCTGAACCCGAGCTGATACCGAACGCGACCGAGGAGATCCTGCGTTTCGACGGCAGCGTGCTGAGCCACCGTCGGGTGGCCAAGGTCGACACGAAGGTCGGCGACTTCGACGTTCCCGCTGGGTCCCCGATCATGATGTGCTTCGCATCCGCAAATCACGATCCCGTCCAATTCGGAGCCGATGCCGACGACTTCCGGGTGGATCGCCAAGGAGCCGAACGCCATCTGGCATTTGGCCGAGGCCCGCATCTCTGCCTGGGGGCGCCGCTGGCGCGCCTCGAGATCCGAGTCGCCCTCGAGTTGCTCTGTGCGCTGACACCTCGCATCGATCTGGTTCCGGGATCGAAGCACGAATACAGCCCCAAGGCGCTCTTTCACGACCTGCGCTCACTGCCGGTGGCCCCTCAGGGAGTGGCCGCTTGGCGAGCCGCGGGGATCAGCTTGCGGTGCCGGACCCGTCGCAGTGCGATTCGTCACGACGTTCAGTCACCTGAGGGAGCGAACGGTCGGTGCATCTCGACGAGATCAGCTACGAGAAGGCCAACGGAGTGGCCGAGGTGACGTTGGACCGTCCTGATCGGCTCAACCCGATCTCTGCCCGCGATGGTGGGACGCGGGATCAGATCCTTTGGGCGCTCGGCGACGCAGAGGCCGATGAGGCGATCGGATGCGTGCTGATCAGGGGCGCGGGAAGAGCGTTCTCCGCCGGAGGTGACCTGGCCGGGAACGCGCCGCGGGAGACACCTTTCGAGCACAACCAGTTCCTCGAGCGTGTGGAGCGGTTCCACGATCGAATTCGCGGGGCGACCCTTCCGGTGGTGGCGGCGGTGCACGGGTACTGCCTCGGGGCGGCGATGCAGCTCGTCGCCGCCTGCGACTTCGTCGTCGCGGCCGACACTGCCCGCTTGGGATTCCCGGAGGGCCGCATGGGTCTTGCCGGAGTGAGTCCGTTGGTCACCACCGTCGGGCGGCAGTGGGCAAAGTTCCTGATCATGACGGGGGAGTTGATCGACGCCCATCAGGCGCGGAGCATCGGCTTGGTCCTCAGCGTGGAGCCTGAGGAGGAGCTACTCGGCCGGGCGAGAGACTTGTGCCAGCGGATCGCCCGGCTTCCGCGCGAAGCCGTCGTACTGAACAAGAGAACGGTCGATGCAGTCGCCGATGCGTCGGGGGACGCGGCCGCACGGCTCGTCGCCCTCCCCCACGATGCCCTCACTCAGGCTCACAGCGCTCGCGCAACTGCTCCAGATGGTCGAAGCTTCGCGGACATTCGCCAGACCGAGGGAGTCGCGGGCATCAAGCGAGCACAAGAGGCCCAGTACTCCTCAGGATGGCTGCGATGAATGACACGATCCGGCCCGGCGATCAGAAGGAGACGAAGAGTGCCTGGCTTGCTTGACGGAAAGATCGCGCTGGTGACCGGCGCCGGACACGGCATCGGCCGTGGACACGCCCTGGAGCTGGCGGCGCAGGGCGCCACGGTCGTGGTCAACGACCTGGGCAGTTCGGTCCACGGCGAGGGCAAGGGTCGCGACGCGGAGCAGGTCGTTGCCGTCATCAACGAACGGGGCGGTAAGGCCATCGCCGACTTCGGAGACGTCGGAGACGAGGACCAGGCCACCGCCATGGTGGACCGGGCCTTCAGCGACTTCGGCCGTCTCGACATCGTGGTCAACAACGCCGGGATCGTTCGCGACCGAGCCATCTGGAACATGTCCGCGGACGACTTCGACCTGGTGATGCGCGTACACGTCCGCGGCTCGTGGCTGACCACCCGCGCCGCCGCCCGCCAGTGGCGGAAGCAGGCGAAGGAGGGCGGTCTCGGCCAGGTCTACGGACGCGTCATCAACACGACGTCGGGTGCCGGCCTGCTCGGCAATTTCGGCCAGACCAACTATTCCGCCGCCAAGGCCGCGCTCGTGGGCCTCACTCTGACGGCGAGCCTGGAGCTGGCCGGCATCGGGGTCACGGTCAACGCCATCAGCCCGGGCGGCGTCACCCGTCTGTCGGCCGGCAGCGCCGGATTCGACGGCAGCCCGCTCGAGGCGGATGAGCGTGATCCCGACGGCTTCGATCCGATGGACCCGTCGAACTCCAGCCCGGTGGTCGCCTGGTTGGCCAGCCCCGAGGCGGGCCATGTGAGCGGTCAGGTGATCCGCTGTGTCCGTGAGGAGCTCGCCGTCGTCGAGGGGTGGCACGTCGTGCGCTCGATCAGCGCCGGAGGCAAGCGCTGGGAGGCGGCCAAGCTCGGCGACCTGTTCGCGAAGCAGCTCTTCGCAACGAGAGCTCCCGGTCTCACGATCTGAAGCTGAGCTTCAGGCCCACCGGCCATTCGCTCCTCCGCCTCGGTCATCTGATGATGCTGCGCTCGCGGAGATCGGCGATGCTTTCGTCGGAGTGTCCGAGCTCACGGAGCACCGTGTCAGTGGCCGATCCGGCGAGGACACCGGGCTCGGCGCGCGTACTCGAACGAGAGAAGCGAACCAGCGGAGCGAGTCGGGGATGGGTCTCGAAGATCGGGTGCTCGACGTCGACCAGGTAGCCGGCGGCGCCCGAGAACGAGTTGCTCCACAACATGGTTTCGATGCTCTCGGTCGTGACCGCGACACACCCGACGTCGCCGCGGACGAGCTCGCGTTCCCAGTCGTCCTTGCCGCGCGATGCGAAGACGACCGCGAGCACGTCCGCGAGCTCCGCGTCGTTGCGGCATCGGTCGGACTCGTTGGTGAACCGGCCATCACCTGCGAGGTCCACGTAGGGCGCAAGGGCGGCGACGAGCGGCTCCCATTCGTGCTCGCAGGGCGCGGCGAGGAACACCCAGCCGTCGGTCGCGTCGTAGATGCGGTATCTCGCACCGAGTCCACGCAGCTCGTGGTCCGGTGTCGCGGTTCCGGCCGTTCCGGGAACGTCGACGACGTGCGCACCCATGGCGTGCGCGATCGTCGACAGCATCGACGCCACCATGGTCTGGCCCCCGGCGCCGCGTTCACGGGCGACGAGACCGAGGAGGAGGCTGGTCGCGACGCCGAGGGCTGCGAAGCCGTCGGCCTGCGCGTTCGTCTGCGCGCCTGCGCCACTGAGCCGGATCGCGCCGTCGCGCACCTGGTCGAGATCGAGACCGGGCGCTTCGGCGACGGTGTCGCCGAGGTTGGCGAGGGCGATGCCGCCGGCGGCGCCGATGCTCGGGGCGAACGACGGACGGTGCCCACACGGCGGTCCGGTGCCGTACCCGGGGGCGGCGAGGTACACGAGGTCGGGGTTCATGGAGCAAAGCGTGGCGGCGTCGACGCCGAGTCGCTCGGCGGCGCCGGCACGGAATCCCTGGAGGACGAGATCCGAGCGTCGTGCCAGTTCGTGGACGAGTGCGAGGCCCTCGGGGGTCGACAGGTCGACGCAGATGCTCTCCTTGCCCTGCATCACCTTCGCCCCCCCGGCTTCGGGGAAGGGCACGATGGTCCGGATCGGGTCACCGTCGAGCGGCTCCACCTTGATCACCCGGGCCCCGAGGTCGGCGAGCAGCGTCGCGCCGAATGGTGCGGCGTACAGGACCGCCAGCTCGAGCACCGTGACCCCGGCAAGCGGAAGGTCGCCGGGCACGTCGCCCGCGACCATCAGGGGCGGCGCTGATCTCTGGTCGAGCGAGGTCCGCGGCTGGTGCTGGCCGAGACTCGGGGCGGGACGGCACACCGAGGCGGGTGTGCGCTCCATCTGCACGAGGGGGCCCGGTTGGCGGACGACCCCCACGCCGGGCTGCTCGATCTCCACGACCTGACCGTCGTGGACCAGCTGGGGATGGTCGAGGACCTCGGGGCCGCGGCGGAACAGCTCGGCGAAGACGTCGGGATCGACGTCGAAGATCGCCTCCCACTCGGCGAGCGTCTTCGCGCCCGCGGCCTCGAGCATCTTCTCCCAGAGCCCGAGGCGGCGTTCGGCATCCTCGAACACCGGAATGCCTGCCCAGTGCGGGTCGGTCAGCATCCACTCGAGGCCGAGCGCCCGCATCGAGCGCGACGAAGAGGTGCGGTCGTACCTGGGCGAACTGCAGCCATCGGCCGTCCTTGGTGAGCGGATTCAGCAGCATGTACGGGAACGGGCTCGCCGGCACGCCGTCGTCGTCGAAGACCGCGACGGCCTCGTACGCCTCGGGCCACCGCTCGGCGATCAGGTGGAGGAACCATGCCCACGTGTCGAGCGCGGCGAAGCCCTGGACCAGGTTCGCTTCGACGCGTTGGCCGAGCCCGCTGCGCTCGCGTTCGTACAGCGCCGCGAGGATGGCGTGGAGCGCCGTCTGCGATGCCGAGAACGAGCACCAGGGAGTGTCGACGAACGGGGGTCGTGACGCCGCGCGTCATCGCGCGGAAGGCGGCGTTGACCCCGAGCTTCGCCATGACGAGGCCTTCGTAGCCCTTCACGGCTGCGTAGGGACCCGTGCGCCCGAACCCGGTGATCGACGCGTAGACGATGCGTGGGTTGTCGGCTGCCAGGCGTTCGAACCCGAGCCCGAGTCGGTCGGCGACGCCGGGTCGGAACGTCTCGATCAACACGTCGGCGTCGCGGGCGAGGCCGAGCAACGTGTCGCGATCCGCGCGCTGTTTGAGGTCGAGCTCGATGCTCTGCTTTCCCCGCGCGAAGAACGGAAAGGCCGGTTGGTCACGCAACGCGCTCCCGCCGGGCGGTTCGATCCACAAGACGTCAGCGCCGAAGTCGGCCAACACCTGGCTCACCTGCGCGCCAACGCGTGTGGGCGACAGGTCGATCACTGTGAGCCCGTCGAGGGCGGCCGCCGAGGCGACCGGCGGATCCGGGGTCATGGCCGGAACGACTGGATGGGGTTGTGCCGTGCGATGGCGGAACCCGGTGGTCCGTTGAGCATCTGGGCCCTGAGGTTCCGCTTGTGCAGCAGCGGGATCAGTGCCTGCGTCGCGGTCGCATCCTCGAGTTCCACGGTATCCCCCGATCCGGTCTCCCAGGACGGTAGAGAGGACTTGACGGTGTCGTCAAGTCCTCGCGACACTGGTGGTCGAGCGAGGAGGCAGCCATGCTGACCGACAAGATCTGGGCGAACTCGGGCGACAGCCACGCGATGGAGCCCGACGACCTCTGGGAGCGCGAACTTCCCCCTTCGCTGGCCGAACGCGGCCCGCGTGTGTCGCGAGACGAGCGCATGGAGACCGTGCACGTCGACGACCAGGTCGCCTTCCGGACCCTCGCGTCGTTCGCCGACGCAGGGTCGAGCGCGCCGGGCGCACGCGACCCGAAGTTGCGCCTCGCCGACCTCGACGAGGAGGGCGTGTGGGGCCAGCTGATGTTCCCCTCGCGCGGGCTCTGGGTCACGTTGGCGACCGACCCCGTCCTCTACGAGGCCTGCGCCCGCGTCTACAACGACTGGATGCTGAGCGACATGATGTCGGTGTCGCCGAGACTCGTCGGTGTCGCCATGCTCTCGTCGCTCTCCACTGACGACGCCGTCGCAGAGCTCCAGCGCGTCGTGTCGCTCGGCTACCAGGCGGTGATGGTGCCGTGCACGGCACCCGAAGGCCGCGGCTACAACGACGAGGTGTGGGACCCGCTCTGGGCCGCAGCCGAAGAAGCCGGCGTCGTCGTCGTCGTTCCACGTCGGCACCGGTGCCAGTCCGAAGGCGATCAAAGGGCCGGGCGCGGTCGTGTCGAACTACGTGGAGACGTTCGTGCCCGGTCAGCGCGTGGTGTCACACCTCGTGGCGTCGGGCGCGCTCGAACGACACCCGGGCCTGCGCGTGCTCATCGCCGAGGGCGGCGCGTCGTGGGTACCGGCACTGGCCGATCGCATGGACGAGGGATGGCGCCAGCACGGGCAGTTCGCGAAGCCGAAGCTCACGAAGTTGCCGAGCGAGACGATCTTCGAGCAGGTGTACGCGTCGTTCCAGCACGATCGCAGCGCGGTCCCGGCGTTCGCGGCGATGGGGTACCCGAACGTGATGTGGGGTGACGACTACCCCCACATGGAAGGCACGTACGGGCACACGCAGAAGACCTTGCACGAGCTCTTCGACGGGGTGGCGCCGGAGACACGCTTCGCGCTCACCGAAGGGACCTTCGGGCGCTTGTTCACCGTGCCCGATCGAGTGAACGGCTGACGCCGAGCTGTCGCCAGCCTCAGGCGGCGGTGGGCAGCCCGAGAAGCGCGTTCCCGTTCGTGCTCATCACCTGACGGATGGTGGCGTCGTCGAGGTGTTCGGAACGGAGCGTGTCGAGGTAGTCGAGCGGTGCCGCAAGACCCTCGGGGTGCGGATAGTCGGAGCCGAAGAGCACGTGGTCGAGCCCACACAACGCGATCACCTCCGCGACGTCGTCCTCCCAGAACGGGTTGACGTACACGTTGCGTCGAAACACGTCTACGGGGTGCTCGGCGAACTCCTGGGGCATCTTCCGGTACGCGGAGTCGAGCTGGTGTTGCAGGTGGCCGACCCAGGCCGCCCCGTTCTCGACGCTCAACACGCGTAGGTCGGGGAAGCGCGACAGCGCGCCCTCACAGATCATGGCGGCGATGGCGTCCTCGATCTCTCGGTGCTGCAGCAGCAGCTCCTTGAGCGGGCTCGGCTTGAACGCGCTGTCGCTGTTCCCGGGTTCCCACGTCTCGTAGTAGGTGGTGAGCGGCGGAAACGACGCGTGCATCGCGACGGGAATGCCTGCCTCCTGCACCCGCGCCCAGAACGGGTCGAACTCCGGCAGCGCGATCGATCGGGGTCCGCGCAGGCCGTTCGCCGGCGCGGGACGGACGAGGATGATCTTGGCGCCGCGTTCGAGCACCCACTCGAGCTCGGTGATCGCTTCGTCGAGGATCGGCAGGGTGATCACCGGGGTGGCGAAGATTCGAGATGCGTAGTCGTAGGTCCATTGATCATGGAGCCAGTGGTTGATGGCATGGATCGCCGCGTGAGTGAGGTCGGGGTCGCCGGCGACGGTGTACTCGACGAGGTTGGCGATGGTCGGGAACATCAGCGCCCGCTGAACACCGAGCTGATCGAGCAGCTCGACTCGCGCACCGGGCTCGCGGAAGGCGGCGATGCAGTCGATCGGCTGACCGGTCATCTCTCGGAGCGTGAGTCCCTCGGGGTTGTTGCCCGAGTAATAGGGCACGTGCGCGCCCGGACGCGCGACGCGGTCGAAGGTCGGGTTCGGGATGAACTCGGTGAGTGTGCCCTTCATCGCCAGTCGTGTGCGCCCGCGCACCTCGACGAACTGGATGTCGCGTGCGTAGCGCTTCGGCAGGTACTCGAGCCACGTCGGGCTCTCGTAGAGGTGGTTGTCGGCGTCGAAGACGGGAAAGCCGGGATCGTTCATCGCTGCTCCAAGTCGGCGAGTGCCCGCCGACGACAAGTAGGTGCTCTCGATGTGGTCGAGCTGCCCGGCGATCTCGGCGGCCGGTCCGCTCAAGGTGATGGTGCCGCGATCCATCACGTACACCCGATCGGCGATGCGCAACGCCTGTCGGACGTGTTGTTCCACGAGGAGGATTCCGACGCCTTCGTCGGCCGCGTTGCGGATGCCGGCGAGGAGTCGGTTCACGACGAGCGGCGCGAGGCCGAGGGAGAGCTCGTCGGCGAGCAGCACGCGAGGGTGGCGACCGAGGGCTCGGGCCAGCGCGAGCATCTGCTGCTCGCCGCCCGACATGAGCCCGGCGGTTCGTTTGAGGAGTGCCGCGAGCTCGGGGAACAGCTCCACCGCTTCGTCGCCTCCGACGCCGCCGAGGCGCAGGTTGTCGGCCGCGCTCATGTTCATGATGATGGAGCGCTCTTCGGTGAGATAGCTCAGGCCGGCTTTGCAGCGAGTGTGCAATGGCGCGGTGGTGACTTCGCCCATCCATCGCACCTCGCCCGCCATCGGCGAGAGGGCTCCGGACAGTGCCAACAGCGTCGACGACTTGCCCGCGCCGTTGCGACCGATGAGCGCGACCACCTCGCCGGCTTGCACGTGGAGGTCGACATCGCGGATCGCGGCGAGCGGGCCGTAGCCGGCCGACAGCCCGCGGCACTCGATGAGTGGCGTCGCCGTCGTGGTGACGCTCATGTCCGCACCGCAGGATCGTCGGCGTGTGCCGTCATGGTCGCCAATTCCTCGTCGGCGTCGCCGCTTCCGAGGTACGCGTCGCGCACTGCAGGATTCGCACGGACGTCCGCAGGCGTGCCCTCGGCGATCACGCGCCCGAAGTTGATCACGACGATCCGGTCGCAGGTGTTCATCACGAGATCGACGTCGTGCTCGACGAGAAGAACCGCCATGCGCCGTTCGTCGGCGAGCCGCCGGATCAGCGAGGCGAGCTCTCGGCTCTCGGTCTCGTCGAGCCCGGCGGCGGGCTCGTCGAGCATGATCACCGACGGTCCCGATGCGACCGCGCGCGCGATGCCCGACCAAGCGCCGGCGTCCGTACGGCAGCTCGTCCGGGTTCTGGTGGAGGTGCGGGCCGAGCTCGAATTCCTGGATCGCCGAGACCGCCGTCGAGGGCAGGTCGTGGCGACCGGGCCAGAACAGATCGGTGAGCCACGACATGGTCGTGGGGGCGTCGGCGCCGGCGCGGATGTTCTCCTCGACGCTCACGTCGTCGAACAGCTCGAGGGACTGGAACGAACGACGCAACCCGCTGCGGGCTCGCTTGGCCGGCGACCATCTCGTGATCGGACTGTCGCCCAGGCTCATCCGCGCCTGCGCGGGCTTCACGAAGCCGGTGACCGCGTCGATGATCGTCGTCTTGCCGGCGCCGTTGGGGCCGATGAGCCCGACGACCTCGCCCGGTTGCACGTCGAAGCTCACGTCGTCGACCGCGACCACGCCGCCGAAGCGGACCGTGAGGTCCGCAACGGTCAGCGCGGCGGGGGGAACCGGCTCGGGCGGGAGCACTTGCAGCGGAGCGTCGTCGCGGCCACGCGCGACGAGGCGCAGTCGGCGGAAGAGCGGTCTGAGGGCGTGCGTCACGTACTCGGCGATCCCGTCCTGGTGCACCACGATGATCACCAGCAGGATCAAGCCTCCGACGAGGACGTCCCACTCACCGACGCCGAGGACATCGTCGAAGATCCTCGTGCCGAGCCCGCCGATGGCGTTCGGCGCGGAGAACACGGCCCCGATGGCGAACCCGAGTCCGCCGATCACCGCCCACCCGACGCTGAAGATCGACTGCAGCGGGCTGTACTGCTCGTAGGTGATGACGGTCGAGCGGAAGCCGAGGAGCACCCCACCGAGACCGGCGATCGCCGCGGCCACGGAGAACGCGTAGAGCTTCACGCCGAACACGCTGATGCCGAGTGAAGCCGCCGCCCGCTCGTTGGTGCGCACCGCGATCAGACGTCGGCCGGTTCGCGACCGACGGAGATTGGCGACGACCAAGCCGGCGATCAGGAACCCGATGAGGCACACCACCGTCCAGCGATGAGGGTGGTTGGCGTTGTCGACGTCGATCCCGAAGAGCCGCGCCGAGCCGATGCGCGTGCCGCCGTCCAAGCCCTCACCGATCCAGTCGGACTTGACGAACACCACCGCCTGGATCGTGAAACCCAGGCCGAGCGTCACGATGGCGAGGTTGACACCGCGGGTTCGCAGTGCGGGGAGCGCGAACAACAGCCCCACAGGAATGGTGAGGAGCACGCCGAGTGGAATGGCGAGCTCCATCGGCACATCGAGTCGCAGTACGAACAACCCTGCGATCAGCGCGCCGCACCCGGCCAGTGCCCACTGGCCCAGGGAGAGCTGACCCGCGTAGCCGGTGAGCACGACGATCGACAGCACGATGATCGCGGAGATGATCGAGATGTTCGTCGCCGCCGCCCACGACTCGTCCATCACCGTGAACAGCACGAGCAGCACCGCGCCGCAGCCGATGAGCAGCCCCGGAATGCTCACGCGCCCGGTGCCGAGTCGGGGCAGGCGGTCGGTCACGTGGCTGCGCAGCGGGAGACCGCGGCCGCGCACGACGAGCACCAGCAGGATGAGCAGGAAGGGAATCGCGCGCTCGATGCCCGGCAGGTCGCCGACGCCGAAGAAGTTCTGCACGTCGAGCCGGTGGCGCACCACCCACGCCTCGCCGAACCCGATGATGAAACCGCCCAGCAGGGTGAGTGGGAACGACCGGAAGCCGCCGAGCAGCGCGGCGGCCATCGCGGTGACGGTGACGATGAGCGTGAAGGTGATCGTCGACAGGCCGGTGAGCGGTGCGATGAGCACGCCGGCGATGCCGGCCAGGCCGGCGCCGACTCCCCAGGTGAGTGCCGAGAGCTTGGTGGGGGACCAGCCCATGGTCTGCACGGCGCGCTCGTTCTGGGCGGCGGCGCTGATCGCGAGCCCGACGCGCGTGTACCGGGCGAGTGCCCACAGCACCGCGGTGATCACGCACGTGATGCCGATGATGTAGAGCACCTGTTCCTGGACGACGACGTCACCCCACCGGAAGACGTCGTGCGGGAGGTACGGCTGCACCGGGATGTTCGACGCGCCGTACCGCAGCTCGACCGCGGCCTGGACGACGATCAGCAACCCGAGGGTGGAGATGAGCCGGACGATCGGGGCCGCATTCGTGAGCAGGCGCAGCACCACCGCCTGGAACAACAGCGCGACGAGCACTGCGGCGGCGATGCCGCCCACGATCGCCAGGCCGATCGGCCACGAGTTCGTGGTGCGCAGCTCGTAGAACGTGACGTACGACGCCAGCATCCCCAGTGCACCCTGGGCGAAGTTGACGATGCCGGATCCGCGGTAGATGAGCACGACACCCTGCGCGAACAGCGCGTACGCCGACCCGAGCCCCAGCCCGGTGAGCAGCACCTGCAGGAAGTTCGTCATGACGCATCCACCGATCTGGCACGCGGTCGCGGCGGCGCGTGGCTCACGCGGTGGGCTGCGGGTAGTCCTTGTTCCCTTCGAGCTCCTCGCCCACGTTCAGCAGCTTCTTGTCGATGACGAACTGCTTCCCGTCCCACTTCACGTTGTAGTACCAGGGGTTCGAGACCCGCGAGAAGACGCCACCGAGGATGTTGCTGGGCTGGTTCGGGGTCCACGCCGGCATCAGACCGAACGAGTCGACTCCGGTCGCGGTGTTCATCGCTTCGGTCACCGACTGCGCGCGTGATCGTGTTCGGGTCGGCGGAGTTCTCCATGATCGTCTTGAGGTGCCACAGCGCGAGCCACGAGCGCATCGGGCTGGTCTTGAGCTTGTCGCGCTGGTTGTTCTTCGAACCGTCCGACGCGATGTCAGCCGTCATGTTCTTCAGTACCGGCCACGTCTTCGTGCTCGCGGTCGCGGGCGGGATCTCGGCGTTGAAGTACATCTGCTTGCCGATTGCGCCGAGGTCCTTGATGTCCTTGGCGCCGAAGGTCCCGAGGCTGGACGAGAACTTCAACTTGGTGCCCAACTGCTGCGCGGCCTGCATCACCTGCACGGCTTCGTTGTTGCCGAGAGGCATGATCACGCCCTCCGCCCCGCCGTCCTGCGCCGCGAGCACGAACTGCTGGAAGTCGGTCGTGCCGGCGGGGACCTTGGAGACGCCGATGATCTCGGCTCCGTAGGCCTTCGCCATCGTGCCCATGATCCCCTGGAGCGCGGCGATCTGCGGGTTGTCGACGGCGATCATCCAGATCTTCTTGACCCCTGCGCGGGTCAACGGTGGCACCATCATGAACGTGGTGCCGGCGCCGCCGGCACCGATCGCGTACGAGTTCGGATCAGCGAGCTCAGGCGCTCCCGGGCTGACGTCGACGCGGGGGACACCCGCGTTCTTGAGGATCTCGACAACGGACTTCGGCTCCGTTCGCTGACGTGTCGTTGAGCGTCGCCACTGCGTCGCTGTTGGCGATCTTGCGGGCGCAATCGGCTGCCGCGTTCGGGTCGACCTTCGGGTCGCACCAGTCGACCGCGATGCAGTGACCGGCGACGCCGTTGTACTTCTTGTTGAAGACCTTCGCCGACGTGATCAGCGCGTCCGCTTGATCCTCCAGGTCCAGCGTGGGGTTGGCCCCGGGAATGATCGATCCGACCTTCACCTCGCTCAACTTCTTGTCGCACGGACCCTCGTTCTTGATGGTCCCGTTCGTGGCCGCGGCCGCGGTGCCGATTCCGACCGTCCCGACCGCGAGCATCGCGATGAGGCACAGGAGCACGAGCGCCTGCCGTGTGGACTTGCGTGCCATCGAAATTCCCCCCAGGGTGCACGTGCGGACCAGTTGGTCCATTCCAAGATGGTGAAGGTAACGAGACTTGACACCTTCGTCAAGTCTCCCATGGCTCATGCTGACCGGCAGTATGCAGACGTCACGAGCCTTCCCCCTCTCGATCTGCTCTCGCACCGTAACGCCGCGGATATGTCGGGTCGGTGTCGATGGATCAGGCGTCGCCGACGATGCGGCGCGTGGTGCGGGTCGATTGTCCGTGCGGCCCGGCCACGCGCACGACCAGCGTCTGGGTCGCCATGCCCAGGAGCACGCCGTCGTCGGTCCAGAGGTGCGCGCCGGCGTGCGCGTAACCGTGCGCGGTCGCGTCGATCCGGACGTCGAGCCGCACCCATTCGGTGGGCGCGCGCTCCACGATGCGGATCGTGTTGTCGAGACTGTTGGCGGTGGTCGGCGTGCCGAGCGCGTCGGAGAGGCCGAGCATCAACAGGTCTCCGATGAACGCGACGTCACCCGCGCTCACGGGACGGCGACCGTCGGGCAGTCGGCACCACAGCACGGAACGACCGGGGCCGCGAGTGCCGTCGAGCTCGTCGCCCATTCGTCCCGTGGCGATGCGGATGTCGTAGTGGTCGAGCACCGACTCGGTGCCTGGCGGCGCCGGCGGCAACCGGCGTGCGTCGCCGGGCCCCGGCGCGAGGGAGGGCTGCACCCATCGGCCCGGGCTCGTCGCATCCCGCATGCCGAGCGACGCGACGGTGAGGAGCACCTCGACGTCGCCGAGGTGCAGCACGGCGCGCGCCTGGGTGGTCTGGTGCCCGGCCACCTCGATCGACACGTCGACGTCGAGCAGACCGCGGGGTCCCGCGTGGGTCAGGTAGTGCGCGGTGGCCCAGACGAGCGGTCGAGCGGTCGCGCCCTCGAGCGCCTCGACGGTCGCGGCGAGTGCCGCGCCGCCGTGCATCGCGCCGGCCGGAGTGAGCACGCGGGGCGTGAGCTCGAGCTGCCAGCGGTTCGGGTCGTCGGTCGAGCGCAACCCGAGGTGGTCGCGCATGGTCACGCGGCTGCCATCCATTCGGTCATGGCGTCGAGCGCCTCGGCGAGGAGCTCGGCCTGCGCCTGGAAAGAGCAGGTGG
>CAVRBG010000005.1:0-215957 GCA_963719245.1 uncultured Actinomycetes bacterium | reverse complement strand
GGGTGCGGCTCCTCGAAGATCGTCTCCCGCTCGTCGAGCAGACCGTCGAACAGCTCCATCGGTGACAGCGGCTCGAGCTGCGCTGCGACCGTCGGCATGATGTTCTCGCGCCGCGCCAGGTGCGCCATGCTCTCGCGGCGCCCCGGGTACGACGCCGGCTGGGCGATCATCCAGCAGATGCCCTCGGCCGCGACCTCTCATGGCTTCCATCGCGAGTGGTCGGCGCTCGGCGCATTGGCGACGAACCCTTCCGATGCCACCGCCACGTCGATGCGGAAGCAGTTCACCGTGACGCCGTCGGGTGAGAGCTGCCGTGCGAGATCGACGGTGAGGTGCTCGAGCCCGATCTTGGCGATGCCGTAGGACATGATCCCGGGGAGCGGGAGGAGAGCGGCGAGCGACGACACATTGACGATGCGTCCCCCACCGGCGGCGCGCAGGTGCGGGATGGCCTGGCGCGACGCGATGAGCGGCGCGTCGAGTTCGATTGCCATCACGAGGTCGTGGCGGTGCTGCGGGATGTCGATGTCGCCGATGAACGTCACCGCCCGTTGTTGACGAGTACGTCGAGGCGACCGAGCTGCGCCACGGTCGTCTCGACCATCGCGATCACCTGCTCGCGTTCGGCCAGGTCGGTCGGCACCGCGACTGCGGTCCCGCCGGCCACGGTGATCCGGCCGACGACCTCGTCGAGCGTGCCGGACGTCCGCTGTGGCTGGTCACCGGTGGCCCGCGCCGCCACGCCACCGCGTACCCGCGCGGGCGAGCGCGACGGCCGTTGCCGCGCCGACGTCGCGGCTCGCGCCGGTCACCAGGGCCGCCTTCCGTTTCATCACGCGGCTCCGGGCGGCACGGTACGGGAGGCCAGGATTTCGGTTGACTTTCGTCGGGTTGTGGACCGGCGACGTGGTGGGGGTGCTCCGGTACGTTCGGTTCCAATGGAGATCGAGCGGAACCTCTTGGCTGCGCCGCAGGCGGAGCATCAACGCGTGGACGTCTATTCGGGCGTTGCCCGGCTGGCGAAGACGGTGTGGGCGAGCGAGGTGCGGGCGCCGGGAACGCGGCCGACGACGGCAGTGATGATCTGTCATCCGACGGCGAACTTCCTCGGTCACTACGCGCTGCCGGGGCTGGCTGCTCGTGGTGTCGCGGGAATCGGGTTGACGACGCGCTATGTCGGCAACGACACGTCGTTGCTCATGGAGAACTGCTTGCTCGACATGGGGTCGATGGTGGCGCACCTCCGCTCGGTCGGTTACGAGAAGGTGGTGCTCATCGGGAACTCGGGTGGGGCGTCGATCGTGCCGTACTACCAGGCGCAGGCGGAGTCGCCGTCGGTCACCGATCCTCCCGGTGGCGGCCCGGATCTCACCCAGGCCGATCTGGTGCCGGCGGATGCGATCGGGATGCTGAACGCGCATCCGTCCCGGGCGCTGGTGTGTGCGGAGTGGCTCGACCCCGCGATCATCGACGAGCACCAGCCGTTCGAGCGTGACTCGGCGCTCGACATGTTCAACCCCGACAATGGCCCGCCGTTCAGCGCCGAGTTCATCGAGCGGTACCGGGCGGCGCAGCTCGAGCGCAACCGTCGGATCTCGCGGTGGGCCGAGGGGCAGTTGCGAGCGTTGTCCTCGTCCTCGCACTGGCCCGCGGGGCTCGACGACTTCCCGTTCATCGTGCACGGCACGTCGGCGGACCTGCGCTTTCTGGACGGGGCGATCGACCCGAGCGACCGTCAGGTCGGCACGACCCTGTGGGGGCCGCCGGCCTTGGCGAACTACCTGCCGGCAGGGGTTGGTCGCTGCTGTTCGGTCCGGTCGTGGCTCAACCAGTGGTCGGTCGATCACACACTCGCCGATTCCCTGCGCTGGCTGCCGGAGGTCCAGTGCCCGGTCCTGGTGCTGAACCCGACGGCGGACACCTCCGTGCCGGTTCACCTTGGTCGGGAGATGTACGACGCAGCGTTGAAGGCCGATCGTGAGATCATCGAGATCAAGGGCGCGACCCACTACTTCGAGGGCCAGCCCGACGTGCTCGACACCGCCCTCGACGCCCTCGTCGGATGGGTCGAGCGGGTATGAGCGAGCTGCGCGGATGAGCGAGACCAACTACGGCGTCATCGCCGACCGGTTGGCGTGGGAACTGCCCCTCAACCCGAGTGCGACCGTCGAGCTGACGCCGTTCCAGGTGTTCACCACCGGCGCGCCCGAGGAGACGGAGCACGAGCTGCGCGTCCGCCCGCTCGCACGCCCGGCCGCGTTGTCGCTCTACGTCCGCGCCTTCGCCGACGGTGGAGGCGAGGACGGCCTCCACGCGCACCCGGACGATGCCATCTGGCTCGTGTAGGAGGCACCGCGTCGTTCTTCGGCGAGAACGGCCGGGCGCTCGGCGAGCTCGGACCGCATGACGGCATCCTCGTGCCCGCCCTCGCGAGCTACCGGTTCCGCTGCACGGGCCCGACCGCAACCGGGGGTGTGACATGAAGGCGGTCTTCTTCGAAGCGCACGGCGGCCCGGAGGTCTTGCAATACGGCGACGTTCCGGACCCCGTCGCCGAAGCGGGCCAGGTCGTGGTCGACGTGCACGCCGCCAGCGTGAACGGTGCGGATTGGCGGGTGCGGCAAGGGATTTACCGCGTCGGGACGTACCGCGTCGCTCCCGACCTTCCGCACATCCTCGGGCGGGACTTCTCCGGCGTCGTGAGTGCCGTGGGCGCGGACACCGACCTCGCGATCGGGGATCCGGTGTTCGGCGTGTGCGACAACGCGGGTGGTGTCCTCCTCGAGGGCGCCTACGCGGAGAGGATCGCCATGAGGGCCGCGATCCTCGCCCGGAAGCCCGACGCGCTCGCGCACGTCGAGGCGGCGGCCGTCGCACTGATCGGTCTGACCGCGGTGGTCTCGATCGAGGACACCCTCCAGCTCCGAGCCGGCGAGACCATCCTCATCCAGGGCGGCGCCGGGGGCGTGGGCGGATTTGCCGTCCAGCTCGCCAAGCACCTCGGTGCCCGGGTGATCACCACCGCCAGCGCCGCCAATTACGACTATGTGCGACAGCTCGGCGCCGACGAGATCATCGACTACCACGAGGTCGACTTCGCCGAAGTGGTCTCCGACTGCGACGCGGTGTTCGACACCGTCGGCCTCGACGTCATCGAGCGGTGCTACACGGTGGTCAAGCCGGGCGGTCGGGTCGCGTCCATCGCGGTGGGATCCGAGCTGCCACCGACCTCACGTGACGACATCGTGCGCCTTCGACCGTCGATCCTGCGGGATCGGTCTCACCTCGAACACATCGTCGATCTCGTCGAGTCGGGCGCGGTCGCCCTCCCGGAGATCACCGTCTACCCGCTGCGCGACGCGGCGAGCGCTCACCGCGTGAGCGAAGGCCGGCACTTCCGCGGCAAGCTCGTCCTCGCGGTGCGCTGAGCTGAGCTTGTGAGTCGGTGCCGACCGACGCGGGCTCGCCGAGTTGCGGCGTGAGGCCGTCGACGTGCACTCGCTTCGAGTGCTTTGGCCTCGGCCGCTTGGAAGCCCTCAGGGTCATGGATCGGGGCTCTGGTCGTGCGGCTTCAACTGGTGCATCGCCCGGCCCGGGCGCCCACGATCTGGTCAGGGAGTTCGCCCTCGAAGACATCTCGTGAATGGTGGAAGCGGCGCTGGCGCTGGTGAGTGGCGACCCGGCGACGCTCACCGGGCACGTCGCCTACAGCCAGCCGTTGCTGGCCGAGTTGCAGCGCCGGCCGCCGGTTCGCTGACCGAGCGGATGACTCGTCGGCGGCGATCGCAGGGTTGAGACGGTCAGGCGACGAGGTGTTCGGCGACGGCCCGTTCGGTGTACAGGGTCCAATACAGTTCGGCGATCGTGTCGGGCTGGGTTTCCGGACCGCCGTGACCAATCCAGTGGTTGATCGGTACGTGTGCGACGTAGACACCGGTGTCTGCCAGCGCCTGGTGGAGGGCGAGGGCCCAGTTGCGTAGTGCGGCGGCGGCCGGGCCGACGTTGCCCATCATCGGGCTTGGGTTCACCGACGATGCGCCGGTCGTGTAGAAGAGCGTGCCGGCACCGCGATCGACCATCGCGTCAAGCACTTGCTTGGAGGCGGTGACCGCCCCGTGTAGGTAGAACTCGATCTGGGGTTGGAGGTTCTCGACGGTTGCCTCGATCGGTCCCGTCATCGTGATGCCCGGGACAGGGGTGTGCGGTGCCGGCGAGTACTCCAACACGTCGATGGCTCCGTAACGCTGCTCGATCTGCTTGAAGGCTTCCACCAGCGACGGTCGGTCCATGATGTCGGCGGCGAACCCGGCGGCATCGACGCCCAACTCTCCGAGGTGCCCGGCCAGCGCATCGAGCTTGGCCTGGTCCCGAGCGACGAGCGCGACGGTGAAGCCGTGGCGGCCGAAGACTTTGCCGATGGACAGACCGAGGCCTGGTCCGGCACCGACAATGACGATCGTGGGCATGTGACCTCCTGATGTGCGTGAAGCGTCACGGGCTCAGAATCTCCGGCGACCGCGATCATCACTCTGCGAAATTCCGGAACCAGCAACAGACGTTGAGCACGGCCGAAAGGTGACCGACAGCGAAAGTCAGCGCGCGCTGCGTGGCCCGTCTGCTCGTCCGGCCAGTCGGCGTACCAGACGTTCAGGCCGGTCAGGACGGTGCGGTCCAGTTGGTGACGTTGGGACTACTGGACCCAAAGCGGATACCAGTCGCCTTCCTGCACCCATTGAACGGCCCTGCGACCGCAATGGAATCGGACGTTCACCTACATGGTCGCGTCCTGATGCTTCCTGGGAACGAGGAACACCTGGGGTTGCATTGGACGAAGTTGATGGCCGTCAAGTCGACGCCACTCCGTTCACGCGCTGGCGGCGTTCACGGGAACCACCTCGCCGAACAAGGCGTCGATTGCCGCCTGCCAACTGCCTCACCGTCGATAGTGGGAAGGGCTCGGCGGTCGGCCACCAGGAGCACCGCGTCGAGCCCGGCGGCACCGGCGGTGACCGGGTGCAACGGCAGATCGGCGGCCGTCACTCGAAGGTCGCCGCGCTCGAGTTCCGATGCACCGACCGCGCACGAACCGGCAACCACCAGAAACAGCGATTCCGTGCCTGTCGTGAGCCGGGGTAAGGCCGTGCTTCCCGGCGCGGCATGCAGCAGAAGCACGACCGGACCGGTCGTCGCGTCGCCCCACGCACCAGCCGCGCCATCGACCCCAGGCGCGAGCGCCCGCCAACCGCGACCCTCACCTTCAGCATCCGAGAACGAGCCACTGAGGTACCCCTGGCGGCAGGTCCCGACTGTGGTGACGACACCGGGGATGCCCTTGGGCCCGCCCGGGTTGAACTCCGCCGCCGCTTCGGCCGCCCGCATGACCTCCTCGGAGACCTCGGCCTTCACGCTCCCGTTGTCGCCACGCGGCGCGATCCCGAGCAGGCCCCGGCGATCGCCCATCACCAGAAAGCTCCACACGTCGTCGTCCCGACCGCCGACACCCTCGCGGTAGACCATCCCCGACTCTTGGAACGCGAAGTCGCCAGGACGCATCACATGGCGACTCACGTGTCGGCACGTGCCGCGCAGGTTCACCCGGAACTGATCGGACCCGTGGTAGTGCGTCGCCACCCAATCATCGTCGTCGGACGGGGTGACGGTGTTGAGCGACACGTACGGCCCCGACACAGGATCGCCGAGTGACATATACGCCCCCGTCGCCGTGTGCGTGTTGTACGGAAACCCAGGCCACTCCTGCGAGCGGTACGACACTTCTGCAACGCCCCCATCGAGCTGGATGTGCGATGACTCAAAAGCCACGGAGCCCCCTCTAATCTCGTGATCACGCGCAAGTTACGGGCGGCAAGATGTACGTGCTATGTCGGAAAGGGCAATGTCCGAATCCCCTCCGTAGCTGACATCCCATCGTAAGTGGGGAAACACAACGGACACGTACGGCGCGCCAGGGTGGGTCCGAGGCGGGACCGGAATTCCAGAGGGGGACCCGGCCGCCTACCGGGAGGAACGATGGCGAGACGACGCGTCGCGAGTGGGATGTTCGCGAGCTTGGTGGTCGTGAGCGTGGCGGTCGGTGCGCTGTTCACCGGATCGGCCGGCGCCGCCAGTACGACGGCGACGAAGTGCGCGGACCCGTCGGGCACGGTGAAGGTCGGCATGTCGTACTTCGGGAGCGTCGGCAGCGCCGTCGACCAGGTCAGTGGTCAGGGCGATCTGGCGCCTGCGGACCAGGCGATCGTCGACGGTTACAAGAAGGGCATCGCCGCGCTGAACGACGCGGGCGGCCTGGCCGGCTGCCAGGTCGAAGGGGTCTTCTTCAACTTCAAGGCCACGGAATCTGACTTCAATCAGAACTCGCAGCAGGAGTGCGCGGCGATGACCCAGGACAACAAGGTCATCGCGATGTACGCGACGGCCTACGAGACCAGGGTCGCGGTCGACTGCTTCGCCAAGGCGAAGACGCCGTTCTTCCAGGTCGGCGGCAACTACTTGCCCACGTGCGCGGACTACCAGAAGTACGCGGGTTACCTCTACAGCCCCTCGGGCATCGCCTCGTGCCGCTACGGCCCGTTCATCGACATCTGGAACGAGGCCGGCCTCTTCCCGAAGGACGCCAACGTCGGGATCCTCGTGCAGACCGACGGCTCCGGCGCCAACGAGGCGCTCGCCGACAAGGTGTGGGGGCCACGCCTCAAGAAGTTGAAGATCCCGTTCCAGACGTTCAAGTACACGGGGGCCGTGAGCGTCGCGTCGTTCGCCCAGGTCAACGCGCAGCTCGCGAACGCGTTGTTGAAGTTCAAGTCCGACGGGGTCAACGTGGTGCTCTTCACGCCGGGTGGCGGGCAGGCCATCGCCGCGTTCCCGGGTCAGGCGAACACGCAGGGCTTCTTCCCCGTGTACGGCCTCGACAGCGCAGACGGCCTCGCCAACGCGACGCTCGCCGCACCCAGCGCCACCATGAAGGGAGCGATCGGCGTCTCGTACGCGATCCTCGACCTCCCGCTGAGCGCGCAGCAGGACCTGCCGACCAACTCGGCGATCACCGAGTGTGCGACATGGACGACGCCGAGCACGACCACACTCACCGGCGCGTCGTCCTTCTGTGACTACATCAACATCCTGCATGACGCGCTCGGTGACGCGAAGGACACGAAGCCGGCAACGCTGAAGGCGGGCATCGAAGGGCTGGGCACCAGCTTCGTCTCGTCGCTCACCTACGACGGCAAGACCAAGTTCGGGAAGAACCGGTACGCGGGTGGGATCGTCGCTCGCGTGCTGCAATACGACGACGCAACCGATTCGTTCGTGTTCATGCCCGGTCAGAAGCCGAAGATCATCCCGTGACGTACGTCGATCGGAAGGATTGGCGCGACGCCGACCCGTCGGTGCGCGTCGTCGTGCTCACGGGAGAGGGCAACGCGTTCTGCGCGGGGCTCGACCTCTCGGTGCTCACAGGCAGTGCCGACCCGCAGACCGATCCGCGCCGCGCCAAGGCGCAGGCGAAGGGGATCCGCGACCGCGTGTTCGACATCGTCGACTGCGAGACGCCGACCATCGCGAAGGTGCGCGGCCCGGCCTACGGCATGGGCGTGAACATCGCGCTCGCCTGCGACTTCGTATCGCGGCCGACGACGCCCGCTTCTGCGACAGCCACGTGAAGAACGGCATCACCGCTGGCGACGGTGGCGTCGCGTTCTTCCCGCTGATGATCGGCTTCCGGCGGGCCAAGGAGATGCTGATGCTCGGCGAGCCGATCAGCGGCACCGAGGCCGCGGAGTACGGGCTGATCAACCGCGCCGTCCCCGAGGCCGAGCTCGACGCCTGCGCCCGGAGCGCGACCCTCGCAACGGTGACCGTCCCCTGAGGCCTGACGGCCACGCGAGGTAGAACCAGTGTTCTCACGCCGAGCGACCCGTGTGACCCGATGGCGATGGCTGCTCGGGGCCGGGGTCGTCGCGGCGGCCGCGGCCGGCTGCAGCGCGCAGGGGCTGGTGCTGCAGCAACCGACGCAGATCAAGAACCTGCAGCCGGAACAGTTCAGCAACACCAAGATCCCCGTCAAGGTCTCGTGGGACCAGGCACGCCCGCTGCGTGCGGGCGAGCGCTACATGGTATTCGTCGACCGCAACCCGATGGCGCCCGACGAGTCGATCCGTGCGCTCACCGACGATACGTGCAAGGCGACGCCGGGCTGTCCCGACAAGGCCTATCTGAACCAGAACTTCATCTTCCCCACCAAGGGGACGAGCATCGCGATCCCGATCCTGCCCTTCCAGGGCGCCTACCCGGTGAACGACCTGTACGACCTGCACCGCGCGACGATCGTGATCGTCGGCGCTGACGGCCGGCGCGTCGGCGAGGAGTACTGGACCACGTCCTTCTATGCCGACCGGGGAGTTTGACGTGCCCGAGGACGATCAGCTGCAGGCGGTGCGCGAAGGCGAAGCCGCGATCGATCTCATCGAGAAGGAGGCGCACGAGCTCCGCGGCCGCAGCCTCGCCGCGCTCGGATTCGGCTCCGAGGAGCCGGTGCCCTCGATGCGCGAGGGCATCCGCCGGGTCGGTGCGAAGTGGTCGACGGTGGTGCGCGTCTCGGTGCTCGCCATTCCCCTCATGTTCTTGAATCTTGTCTACCTGCGCTTCGACTCGAGCATCGCGATGACGCTCGGCATCGACCCGCTCGGCTACGAGTATCCCGCGCTGCTGAACTCCCTCATCTCGCCACTGGCGGTGATCGGCATCGTGGTTGCCGGCTTCTACACCGCAGCGAAGGTGTTCAATCGCCGGTGGCGGGGCTACGCGCTGGCCTTCTCGGCGTTCGGCTTCGCGGCGGCGTTGTGGTTCGCCGCATTTGCGACAATCGACTGGGGCCTGGTGGTCGCCACCGCACTCGCTGGCTTGTCGCTCGGCGCGGGGTACGCCTCGAGCGCGTCGCTCATCATGGACTCCTACCCGCCCGATGTGCGCGTCCGATCCATCACGATGTGGGTCTTCGGCCTCGCCGGGGGGCTCGTGATCGGGAACCTCGTCGTGTCGGTCGGCGTCGATGCGTGGTCGCTCACGTGGCGGGGCGTCATGATGATCCTGGCTGGCATCGCCTCGCTCGTCGCCCTCGTGTCGATCGGCATCCGTGACCCCGGCGTGGGCAGGTACGACCTCGACCGGATCGACGACATCGTGCGGGCGAAGGTCGGTCAACGCGGCACGATGGCCGGAGAGCTCTCCGAGGAGGACGTCCGCATCGGATTCGGCGAGCAGCTCCGCCAGCTGTTCCAGACGCGCGCCGCCTCCTCGATGCTCATCGTTTTCTTCCTGTTCGGGATAGTGATGGTCCCGTTCCAGGCATTCATCAGCGCGTTCGTCGTCGCGCGCTACTCGTGGACGCTCGCCGACCGCTCGTGGCTGTTCACTGCGCTGGCCGCCGTCGGCCTGCTCCCGCTGCTGCTGATGATGGTCAAGGGCGACGACTGGTTCCGGCGGAACCCGGCCCGGCTCATGCACATCGCCGGGCGACTCGCGCTGCTCGGCGCGATCGCGACGGTGTTCGTGGCGTTCGTCGCCAACGAAGCGGTCACGGTTGTGGGCCTGGCACTCACCTTCCTCGGCATCCCGTTGATCCTGGCGGTCGCGTACGTCGTGATGCAGTCCGTCGTCGAGCCCCGACTGCGTGCGCACGCAGCCGCGGTGGCCGCGGCCGCGATTGCCGGCGCGGTCCTGGGTGGTGGCGTGCTCGCTGGGCAATTGGCCGATCGGTACGGCGTCACCGCGTCACTGGTGTTCTTCTCGCTCAACTTCCTCGGTGTCGGCGGGTCGATGCGGGTCGCGGCCGAGGTGATGAGCGACAACGTCGCGTCGTTGGTCGAGGCCGAGACTCGAGCGCGAGGAGCTGCGGGTCCGCGTGTCGACCGGTCAGCACTTCCCGTTGCTCGGCTGTCGCAACGTCGACTTCTCCTACGGCAAGTTGCAGGTGCTCTTCGGCGTCCACTTCACTGTCGACGACGGCGAGCTCGTGGCCCTCTTGGGAACGAACGGCGCCGGCAAGTCGACGTTGCTGAAGGTCATCTCCGGGATCGGGTTGCCGACGCGGGGCAGCGTGCACTACCGAGGCGCCGACATCACGTACATGGACTCCGTACGCCGCGTGCAATTCGGAATCGCGCAGATGCCCGGGGGCCGGGCAGTGTTCGGGAATATGACCGTGGCCGAGAACCTCAGGATGCACGGGTTCACGTTGCGTCGCTCGAAGGCAGCGATCGACCGTGGCATGGACGCGACGTTCGACGCGTTCCCCGTGCTGGCCGAGCGCCGCAACCAGCCTGCTGCAACGTTGTCGGGGGGCGAGCAACAGATGCTCGCGCTGGGCAAGGCGTTCATCCTCCAGCCCCGCCTGCTGCTCATCGACGAGCTCTCGCTCGGGCTCGCGCCGCTCATCGTGGGCCAGCTGATCGCGATGGTGCGGCGCATCAATAAGACCGGCACCGCCGTGGTGGTGGTCGAGCAGTCGGTGAACATCGCGCTCACGCTCGTCGACCACGCCTACTTCATGGAGCGCGGCCAGATGCGCTTCGACGGTGTCGCGAACGATCTGATCGAACGACCCGATCTCTTGCGCTCCGTCTTCCTCGAGGGCGCGTCGAAGGGTCTCCAGGCAGTGGCACCTGAAGGTGCGGGAGAGCACGACTGATGTTCGACTCGATCACGCACTTCGAGGTCACGGGGCCGTCCTTCGCCCTCGGTGCGGTCACCGGGATGACCTACGGCATCATCGCCGTCGGCCTCGTCCTTGTCTACCGCTCGAGCCGGATCATCAACTTCGCCCAGGGTGCGATCGGCGCGCTCGGCGCGTCGCTTGCCGGTGTGGCCGTGGTGGAGTGGGGCGTGTCGTACTGGCTCGCGTTCCCGCTCGCGCTCATCGTGTCTGGATTCGCCGGCGCGGCCTCCGACGTCGTGGTGATCCGGCGGCTCAACAACGCACCTGCGGTAATCGGTGTGGTCGCAACCCTGGGCCTCGCGCAGGTGCTCCTCCTGTTCTCGGGCATCATCAACACGTCGGCCGGCCAGGGGGCGCAGTTCCCCTCCCCTCCCGGTTTCCCCGACTTCGATCTCGGGGCGCTGCGCGTCACAACGGCGTACTCGGCGATGATGATCCTCACGCCGCTCATCGTGATCGGACTGGTCCTCTTCTTTCGTCGCGGCTGGTTCGGGCTCGCGATGCGTGCGTCGTCGATCAACGTCGAGGCCGCCGAGCTCACCGGTGTCAATGCCAAGCGCATGACCACGCTGGCGTGGGGCATCTCCGGTGCGCTCGCGGCCTACACCGCGATCCTGATCCTGCCGACGAGGGGGTTCACCGGCGGCGATTTCCTCGGGCCGGGGCTGCTGCTCCGCGCGCTCACCGCCGCGGTGATCGCGCGGATGACGAGCCTCACCGTCGCCATGGTCGCGGGCATCGGCGTCGGCATCCTCGAGTCGCTGCTGCTGTGGAACTACCCGGACGGCAGCCTTGTGGAGGCAGTGCTGTTCGTGATCATCCTCGTCGCGTTGCTCCTGCAGCGTGCCCGGTACGACCGGCGCGACGCGAAGGGCACGTGGAGTGTCATCCGTGACTGGCTGCCCCTGCCCGACAGCTACCGGAAGATCTTCCTCATCCGGAACCTCCGCTGGATCGTCTTCTTCGCGCTGTTCGGCTTCGCGCTCATCCTGCCCCTGTTGATCTCGAATTCGAACGCGGTGTCGTTCACGCTCATCGAGGTCATGACGGTCGTCGGGTTCTCGATGGGCATCGTCGCGGGACTCAGCGGACAGCTCTCGTTGGGGCAATTCGCGCTCGCGGGCGTGGGTGGCGTCGTGTCGTACAAGATCACCGACATGACTGGGACCTTCGTCCTCGGCTTCATCGCGGGCGGTCTGGCCGCGGCGGTCGTCGCGCTGCTGATCGGCATCCCTGCGCTGCGGATCCGGGGCCCGATGCTTGCGGTCACGACGCTGGGCTTCGCGATCGTGACGTCCGCCTGGGCGTTCCAGCAGCCGTGGATGATCGGCTCCGGCGTGTCCCAGGACTTCCCGTCGATTTTCGGCCTGGAGTTCGACGACGCCAAGTCGTACTACCTGCTCGGGCTCGTGGTGTTCCTCATCGCGCTGTTCTTCGCCCGGAACGTGTGGAAGAGCGGCCTCGGTCTACGCATGCGTGCCGTGCGCGACAACGAGGACACCGCCCGCGCGTTCACGGTGAACCCCACGATCGTGAAGCTGCAGGCATTCGGCGTCGCCGGCTTCCTCGCCGGACTGGCTGGGTCGGTGTACGGCGGGTCGGTCACGCTGCTGACCTCCGACGCCTTCCCGGTGCAACGAAGCATCGACGCCGCCGCGGTCGCGGTGCTCGGCGGTCTCGGCCTGCTGATGGGGCCGCTCATGGGCGCGCTGTTCATCGTCGGCATCCCCGAGATCCCCAACATCTTCGGCATCCAACCGCTCGACCAACTGCAGATGCTCGCGACGTCCGTCGGCTGGTTGTTCATCGTCGTGCAGTTCCCAGGTGGGTTTGCGGTCGGCATCGGCAATTTGCGCAACCGGATCGCCGACGCCATCGCCCGTCGCCACGGTCTCGACCCGGAGGTGGAGTGGGATATCGAGGCGGCGGAGTCGGGCCCCGCCCGGCCCCAACTCGCGCTCCTGCCTCCCGCGCCGCGCGGAGCCGTGCGTGGCGAGGTGATCCTGCGCACGACCGAGCTCTCGAAGCAGTACGGCGGTCTGCGTGCCGTCGACAACGTCACCATCGAGCTGCGAGCCGGCGAGACGCTGGGGCTCATCGGGCCGAACGGTGCCGGCAAGACGACGCTCTTCGAGCTGCTCGGCGGGTTCGCACAGCCTTCGTCGGGCACGGTCGAGTTCCTAGGCGCCGACGTCACGCGCAAGAGCCCGTCGTCACGCGCCAGCCTCGGCCTCATCCGCTCGTTCCAGGATGCGGCGTTGTTCCCGACCCTCACGGTGCTCGACTGCGTCGAGCTCGCGCTCGAGCACGACGACCCCACCCGGTTCGTGCGCTCGTTCCTCGGTGGCGGCGCCGCACATCGGCGCAAGCAGGAGCGGGCCAAGGAGCTGGTCGCGATGATGGGGCTCAACCGTTGGCGCGACAAGCCGACGGCCGAGCTCTCCACCGGCACCCGGCGGGTGGTCGAGCTCGCGTGCATGATCGCACTCGACCCGGTCGTGCTCCTGCTCGACGAGCCCTCGTCAGGCATGGCGCAGCGCGAGTCCGAGATGCTGGGTGAGATCCTCACGCCGCTCAAGCAGCAGCTCGACCTCACCCTGGTGCTCATCGAGCACGACATCCCGCTCGTGATGAGCTTGTCGGACCGGATCATCGCCATGGAGTTGGGTCAGGTGATCGCAGACGGTTCGCCGGCCGAGGTGCGCAGCAACCCGCGCGTGGTCGAGTCGTACCTGGGCGGCGACATCGCGGCGATCGAGCGCTCGACGATCCGGACAGCCACCAGCGACTGATCCCGCGCCCGTGCTGGAGAGATCAGGGATGGCCACCGGCCGCTAGAACTTCGGCCTGGAATTGAAAGCACGGCCGGTGCTACTCGCTGGCGCCGGCGGTGTTCACCGACGATGACGAGGGCAACGGCGTGGTGCTCGGCGACGGCGCCATCACGGCCGACCAACTCGAAGACGCCCGCCGGGCCGTCCTGGCCTGTCCGGAGCGCGCCATCGTCATCGAGGACGAGCGGCGCTAGCAGGCGCCGAGGAGTGACGCCACAGCGCCCTGGCTTCACGTGAACACCTGTGTCAGATAGTGTCGTCGGTAGATCGAGTTGACCAAGGGGAGGGCACATGGCCGAGGCACCGAACTTCACCGGCGAGGTCCGCATGCTGATCGACGGCGAGCTCGTCGAAGCGGACTCGGGCAAGCGGTTCGAGAACATCAACCCGGCCAACGAGGAGGTGCTCGGCGAGGTCGCCGACGCGTCCGCGACCGACATGCGCCGTGCCATCGCCGCCGCCCGCCGGGCGTTCGACGAGACCGACTGGGCGACGAACCGCGCCCTGCGCAAGCGCTGCCTCGAGCAACTGCAGGAGGCGCTCGAGGCCGAGCGGGAGGAGCTGCGCGAGGAGCTCATCGCCGAAGTCGGCGCGCCCCGCATGGTGACGTACACCGTGCAGCTCGACACCCCCCTCGAGGACGCCCTGCGCTACCCGGCGAAGATGATCGAGGAGTTCCCGTGGGAGCGCGACCTGCCCAACGGCGCGGCCTTCGGCATGAACAGCCAACGCCAGGTCTGGAAGGAGCCGATGGGTGTCGTCGGCGCGATCGTGCCGTGGAACTTCCCGTTCGAGGTGACGATCGGCAAGATCGGCCAGATCCTCGCCACCGGGAACACCACCGTGCTCAAGCCGGCGCCCGACACGCCCTGGAACGCCACTCGGCTCGGTCGCCTCGTCGCCGAGAAGACCGACATCCCGCCGGGTGTGTTCAACGTGGTGACGTCATCCGACCACCTCGTCGGTGAAGAGCTCACGCTGTCGCCGCTGGTCGACATGATCTCCTTCACCGGCTCGACCGTCACCGGCAAGCGGATCATGGAGAAGGGCGCGGCCACGATGAAGCGCGTCTTCCTCGAGCTCGGTGGCAAGTCGGCGATGATCGTGCTGGACGACGCCGACTTCGCGACGGCAGTGCCCAGCGGCTCGATGGTGTGCATGCACGCCGGTCAGGGTTGCGCCATGCAGAGCCGGATGCTGCTGCCGCGGTCGCGCTACGACGAGGGCGTCGAGCTGATCACGCAGGCCATGAGCATGGTGCCGTACGGCGACCCTTCCGACCCGAACGTGATGATGGGCCCGCTGGTCAGCGCCAAGCAGCGCGATCGCGTCCTCGGCTACATCGCCAAGGGTCAGGAGGAAGGGGCCAAGCTCGTGCTCGGTGGCGGCCGGCCGGCGCAGTTCCCGAAGGGCTACTGGGTGGAGCCGACGCTGTTCGTCGACGTGGACAACTCGATGACCATCGCCCAGGAGGAGATCTTCGGCCCCGTCTTGGCCGTGATCCCGTACGAGGACGACGATGACGCCGTGCGCATCGCCAACGACAGCGGCTACGGCCTCTCGGGTGGCGTGCACTCGGGGAACGAGGCGCGGGCGACGGCCGTCGCGCGGCGCATCCGCACGGGGTCGATCAGCGTCAACGGCGGGATGTGGTACGGCGCGGACTCGCCCTACGGCGGATACAAGGCCAGCGGTGTCGGCCGCCAGAACGGTCTCGAAGGATTCGAGCAGTACCTCGAGACGAAGGCCATCGCCTGGCTGCGGCCCTGACCGCGACGCATCTGCGGTGAGCGACGACGCGAAGACCGCGTCGCCGTCGTTGTCGCACGAGGGACATCCCCCTGAAATGTGACACGACCGTACGCTCGCATCGGTCGTCGGTCGCACGCGCGCCGGACCAGGAGGGGTGCCATGGAGGATCGCTTCCGCTACGACGGCAAGCGGGTGCTCGTCGTCGGCTGCTACTCGGGCATGGGTGCGGCGGCTGCGAAGGTGGTCTCGTCGCTCGGCGGCGAGGTGCATGGTGTCGACTTCCGGGATCCCGACTACGAGCTGGCGTCCTTCACGCGATGCGACCTCCGGGATCGCGCGGCCATCGACGACGTCCTCGCATCCCTCTCGGGACCGATCGACCGGCTCTTCTACTGCGCGGGGCTCCCGCAGACACGCCCCGCACCGGAGGTCTTCGCGGTGAACTTCGCCGCGATGCGCCACGTCGTGGAAGGCGTGCACCCCCACATCCCGAAGGGCGGCGCGGTCGCCATCATCTCGTCGAACGCCGGGTTGCAGTTCATGGAGCACATGCCGCTCCTCATGGAGGTGCTCGGTACCGACGGCTACGACGGCGCGTGCGCCTGGGCGGACACGCACCCCGACGAGCTCGGCGACGGCTACTCGCTGTCGAAGGAGGCGATCATCCTCTACACGATGAAGCGCGCCATCGATGTCGTCGGGGACGGCGTCCGCGTGAACTGCATCAGCCCGGGACCGACCGCGACGCCGATGATGCCGGAGTTCGAGAAGGCCGCCGGCGCCGAGTTCATCGCCAAGTTCAACGGGCCGATGGATCGCCAGGCCCAGCCCGAGGAGCAGGCGTGGCCGCTGGCGTTCCTGAACAGCGATGCCGCCAGCTTCGTCACCGGGTGCAACGTCGTCATCGACGGTGGGTTCCTCGCCGGGGTGATGACCGGCTCCATCGACGTGGCCAAGCTGGTGGAGGAGGGCGCGGCAGCGCTCGCAGCTCGCCAGGGGTGATCGGACCACTTGGAGGGTCCGGATCAGGTCGGCCCATTTGATCAAGAGCTTGATACAAGACGTCTGAATCCAGGGGGACAGCATGGCGGGTCGGCTGCGTGACAAGGTCGCACTGATCAGTGGCACGGCGGGTGGCCAAGGCCGTCGGGCGGCAATCCACTTCGCGGCCGAGGGCGCCAAGATCGTCGGTTGCGACGTCAAGGTGGCCGAGGCCGAAGAGACCGTCGCCATGGTCCGGGCCGCGGGTGGAGAGATGGTCTCGTTGCAGCCGGTAGACCTCACCGACGAGAACGCAGTCGAGGCGTGGATCGCGTACGCGGTCGAGGCCTGCGGCGACTTCGACATCCTCTACAACAATGCGGGGGTCGCGAAGGCGACGAACGTCGACGACGTGTCGCGTGCCGACTGGGATTGGAACTTCGCGAACGAGTTGACACTGGTGTTCCTGTCCGTGCAGCACGCGCTACCGGTCTTCGACCGGCGCGGCGGTGGAGTCATCATCAACGTGGGGTCGATCGCGGGCATGGTCGGGTCGGGGTTGCCGGGAAACGCGGGCGGCAATTTCGTGCACTGCGTCGCCAAGGCTGCGGTCATCCGACTGACCGAGAACCTGGCGATCGAGCTCGCGAGCCGCAACATCCGCGTCAACAGCATTTCCCCGGGCGTGATCGACACACCGCAGCTCCGGCCGTTCCTCGGCGACGCGCCCGACGCGCCCGTGCGCGCGCTCTTCGCGAGCAAGTGTCTGATCCCGCGCATCGGCGAGGTCGAGGACATCGTGAACGCCGCGGTGTTTCTCGCGTCCGACGAGTCGGCGTACATCACCGGGGTGAACCTGCCCGTAGACGGCGGGTTCAGTTGTTCGGGAGGCGTCGGTCGCCCAACCACCGAGGTCGAGGAGGCCGTCGCCAAGGCCATGGCGCGCTACTGAGCCAAATGTGTTCGTAGGTCTGGGATTCCATCAGCCGGGAGCACCTTCGCCGCGCCCAGCGCGACGCTCGCTCGGTCACGCGACCCGCTGCTGTCGACTCCTGTTCCGGACACCCTTGAAGCGGTCGCTCGGCCGCCAATTGGCGCTGCTGCGCTTCACGGGCCGGCGATCGGGGCGGACCTATTGCTTCCCGGTCGGCGTGCTGTCGGTCCGCGGCCGGCGCATCAGTCATCTCGCGGCGCTCGTGGCAGTCGAACTTCAACGGCGGCATGGACTGCGACGCGCTGCTCGACGCGGGATGGCAGCGTCGTACGCGGCAGAACGCGTCCCCGACGTCGACGAGACCGTCGGACCTCTTCAGCGAACTGATCGAGAGTTCGGTCGCGCCAACGCGCCGTGCCGCCTCGGCCTCCGGATCTTTCGGTAGGCCGTTGTGAGGTGTGGTCGTCGGCTGCGTGGCGCGATCGGATGGCTGCGCGGTGTTGCGCGGCGGCGGCGTTTCGGGCACGCCGACCAGCACGGTTGCGAGCTCGGCGGTGAGAGTGGAGGTTGAGGGAGGTCGTCGTCGCCGCGATTGCGCGGGCAGCTCGATCGGCAGGTGCCGTGTCACCGGTAGAGCGTCTGCATCCGGTAGAGCACGGCGGGCTTCTCGGCGTCGACGACGCGGATGTCCCACTCGACGGTCACGAGCGTGCCGCTGGACTTGGCCTCCGCCCGCACGACTCGGTTGCGGGCGTGGACGTTCGCCCCGGCTGGCACGGGGGAGAGGAAGCGCAGCGATTCGGCGCCGTAGTTGACGGCATTGGTGTGGCCCGTGACCTGGAGCGACGCCCCTGCCGCCATCTTCGGGAGGAGCGAGAGCGTGAGGAAGCCGTGGGCGATCGGTCCGCCGAAGGGGCTCTCGCGCGTGGCCCGCTCGACGTCGACGTGTATCCATTGGCGGTCGCCGGTCAGCTCGGCGAAGGCGTCGATCATCTGCTGGGTCACCTCGATCCGCGGACCGAAGTCCCCGAATGCGTCGGACGCGAGCGCCTGGAGGGCGTCGAGGTCATCGAACCGGGTCGGCTCCACGGCTGCTCCTGAAGGTTGGTTCGCGAAGGGCGGGGCAGAGCTATCGGGTGCGAACAGGGCCTCTGAGCCTGCACTTTCGCGGTCGCCTAGAGCGCGGGCACGGCATCCATCGTGACCGAGGGCTCCAACGACGCCGTCGTGCGGAGCGCGTCCTGACGAGCAGCGCTGCTCGTCGAGAACGCCTCGAACACCCGGCTCGCGGCATCACCGGTAGGAGGGTGCTTGCACACGGACTTCAAGAACAGCCGCTGCCCGGGCTTCGAGGCGAAGAAGCGCAACATGAGTCTCACGACAGGCGGCGCCTTGCGGGCGAGGATGGCGACGGTGTCGAAGCCCTTGGGCGGGAAGTGCTCGTAGCTGTCGCAGTTCGTGAGCACCAGACGGCCGATCCGGTCGAGGCCGGGGGCTTCGGTGCCGAGGCTGGCGAGGCAGAGGCCGCCGCCGGTGTCGTTGCCGACCAACGTGACGTCGCGCAGGTCGAGCGCCTCCAGGAACGCTGGGATGCGCCGGGCGGTGGCGCGTGCGGAGAGGTCGGCCGCCGGCGCGGGGTCGCGGTGGGCGCCGAGCGGCCAGGTGGGGATGACGCAGCGGACGCCTTCGAGTCGCGCCGCGACGTCATCCCACAACGACCCGCCGACGTAGACGCCGTGGACGAACACGATCGGGCTGCCTTCACCGTGCGTCCGGTAACGGATGCCGACGCCGTCGATCTCGACGGACGCCTCCTCCCACACGACTGCGCTCACCGCGCCCGGCATCAGTAGGTGGGGACGAGCTCGGAGGTGTCCTCGCCGGACATCATCTTGCCCAGGAGGCCGGTGTCCCAGTAGTCGGTCCAGCGAGTGATCTTGCCGTCCTTCACGATGAAGGTGCCCATGACCGGGAGCTCATGGACGGTGCCGCTCGGGCCGCGCACGCAGTCGAGGCGCTCGTTCATGACCACGTTGCCCTCGGCGGCCACAGTGATGGTCTTGTACTCGTAGGAGTCGGCGAACATCGCGAACTGGCCGGCCAGGTTGGCGATGACGTCCTCGATGCCCTTCGCCGCCGGCATCCCGGCGTTCTGGTAGGTGGCGTCGTCGGCCAGGTAGGGCCGGAGCAACTCGGCATCGCGCTTGACCATCAGGTCGCAGAACTCCTGCACCACTTGCTTCTCGTCCGACATCCGACCTCCGTTCAAAGTTCACCTACATCGTGTAGGTGAACATATGGCGGCGGCGAAGATCGCGTCAAGCCGATGAGGCAGCGAGGCCGGAGAGCAGCGTCGCCAGCGCCCGACCCGCCTCTGCCCGCGCCACCCGCGGCTTCGGCGCATGGGCGATGAACAACGCTGCCTCGTCGACGACGGACAACAACAGATGCGCCATCGCCCCGGCGTCGACGACCCTGACGCTGCCATCGCGCGCGCCCTCGTTGAGCATGTACTCGATGGCGCCCAGTCCGTGCTGCGCCTCGATCGCCCGCCACACGTCCCAGCCCAGAACAGCGGGCCCGTCGATCAGGATGATCCGTCGCACTTCGGGGTCGAGCGTCGCGTCGAGGAAGGCGTGGAGCGCCTGGCCGAGCCGCTCGAACCAGGTTTCGCCGGTGACCGCCCCGCCGGCCTTCGCACCCAGGTCGGTCTCGACATCTTCGAACACGGCACGGAAGAGCGCTTCCTTGTCAGCGAAATGGTGATACAGCGCGCCGCGCGTCCCGACGCCGGCCGCCTCGACGATCTCGTTGGTGCCCGTCGAGAAGTAGCCCTGCTCGCCGAACAGCCGGCGCGCCGTCGCAAGCACCCGCTGGCGAGTCGCTTGGGCTTGCTGCTGGCGAGCACCGGCCACCACCGCACGGTACCGGGCAGGTCGATGGCTTCCAGCGGTTCGGGTGACAGCCTCCTGCCAGTTGGCGGACTACCAGCACTTGACAGTCGACCGCCACTTCCTTAGCGTGGTCTCGACCGAAGGGGGCGCAGATGGGCGACAGCAGGCGCGTGGCCGTGTTCGCGAAGCGCGAGCGCAAGGGAAGCGAGAAGCGTCAGATCGGGATCCTGAACATCCAGCGGATGCTGCCGGGCGCCGCCCACGGGATGCACGGCGGGAACATCCCGCCCGGGTCGTTCTCCGGGGACACGGCGCTGATGGCGATGGAGGACTCCTACTGCGACATGTGGGACCGCGACGACATCATCGATCACCGCACACGAAGCCTGTTCAACGTCGCGTTGATGATCGGCGTTGGCAACGTGTCCAACCAGTTCGAGCTCGGGTTCCACGCTCCCGGCGCGATCTACAACGGGGCGACGGTCGCCGAGCTCGAGGCGATGATCGTGCACGCCCGCGCATACGTCGGTTCACCGTGTGCTGCCCACGCCATGATGGCGATCGTCGGTGCGCTCACCAAGCACGAGCTGATCAAGGAGCCTCTCCCCGAGGCCGACGTCGCCCGCAAGGAGCGCACCGGCAGCGAGAAGCGCAAGATCGCCAAGGACGTCCTACGCGAGATGGACCCCGCCAACCCGCTTCTCGACCTCCCCGACGAGCTCCCGGAGGACGCCTTCGCACCGGAGCTCGACTACATGATCCTCGAGAACATGTACTTCGACCTCTGGGCGCGCACCGAGGTCCTCTCCCGCCGGGACCGCAGCGTGGTCACCCTCGGCCTGATGGCCGCCCTCCCAAACCACGACGCCCTCCGCGACCATGTGGCCGTCGCGATCCGCAACGGGCTCACCGTCCCCGAGCTCGAAGAGCTCGTGTACCAGGCGTCCACCTACCTCGGCTACCTCTCGGGCCAGTCGATCCGCAAGACCATCGGCCAGGGCCTGAAAGACGCTGGCATCACGTGGTGATGGATACGCCCCAGCCCGGACTACGCGAGCGCAAGCGCGCCCGTGTGGAACGAGACCTCGCCGACGCCGCCCTCAAGCTGTTCGCCGACAAGGGCTACGACAGCACCACCGTCGAAGAGATCGCCGCGCTGGCCGGCGTGTCACCACGCACCTTCTTCCGCTACTTCGCCTCCAAGGAAGAGCTGCTCTTCAGCTTCCCGAACCGCGAGCACCCGCTGTTCTTCATCAGCGACGACCGCTTCAAGACGGCCCTGTCGAACATCCTCGCCCGTGACCCCGCCATCGACGACCTCACCGCCATCGGCGACGCCCTACGGACACTCGGACCGGACATCGAAGACTTCCGCGACCGAATCGCCATGCTCTACGCCGCCTGCGCCACCTCAGCCGCCCTCCGAGGACGTGGCGGCGACGCCACACAGGAGCTGACCCGATGGGTGGCTGACGCCGTTGCGCAGCGGCACGGCGAACCGGACGTCCACGGCCAGGCCGTCGCCCGAGTCGCCATGGCCCTGTTCGGCCTCGCTGTCGAACGGTGGTTGACCGCCAGCGGTCACGACCTGGCGACCTGCATCGGCGCGGCATTCGACGAGCTCAAGCAGCTCACCGGGCCCGCAGCCGGGACTCGTCCCGTCAAGCGACGCTCGGCCTCCTAACCGCAGATCGTCTCAGTTGAAGAACCGGAGCACCCGATGACCGACGTCGCCACACCGTCGCCCGAAGTCCTCGCCAACGCAGCGAGCGCGGCCGCCGCCGCCACATACGCCCCGTCAAGGGTTCCGCAGATCGGTGACCGTCCTGCCCGTCGGGCCCGGCGGTACACGATCATCTCGGTCGACGATCACCTGGTTGAGCCACCCGACATGTTCGAAGGACGTATGCCGGCGAAGTTCGCCGACCGCTCGCCCCGCGTGGTGGAGACGGCCGATGGCAATCACGCCTGGGTGCTCGACGGCACCGTGTTGTCTCAGATCGCGATCAACGCTGTCGCCGGGCAGCAGAAGGACAGCGTCTTCGTCGAGCCGACGCGGTTCGAAATGATCCGTGCTGGCGCCTACGACGTGCACGAACGGATCGCCGACATGGACGTCGATGGCGTCTACGCGTCGTTGAACTTCCCCTCGCTCGTCGGCTTCGCCGGAGTCCGCCTCCAGGGCCTCCCTGACCAGGAGTTTGCGCTCGCCACGGTCAAGGCCTGGAACGACTGGAACGTCGAGGTGTGGGCGGGCTCGTATCCCGACCGGCTGATCGCCTGTCAGATCCCGTGGCTCAACAACGCCGAGGTCGCGGCGGCCGAGATCCGACGGAACGCCGCTCGTGGCTGCAAGGCGGTCACCTTCCCCGAGCTCCCGGGAAAGCTCGGCTTCGAACCGCTTTCTTCGCCGTTCTGGGACCCGTTCTGGGAAGCCTGCGAAGAGACCGAGACGATCATCTGCGTTCACACCGGCTCATCGGGCCTTCCGGCACTCACCGAGAAGACCGGGTCCGTCGGCGCGATCTTCGGAGCCGGCTACGCCATGTTGACGGCGATGGACTGGTTGTTCGCGCGTATGGCGTTGCGCTTCCCAGGCCTGAAGATCTGTCTCAGCGAAGGCGGTATCGGCTGGGTGGCTGGCGTGTTCGACCGCCTCGACCACGCCGAGGGCTACCGCGACTCCCGCACCAGCTGGCCCGACCACATGCGGCCCGCCGACGTCTTCCGGCGCAACTTCTGGTTCTGCACGCTGAACGACCCCTCCGCCATGTCGCAGCGGCATCGGATCGGTCTCGACAAGATCACCTACGAGGTCGACTACCCGCACGCCGACACCGGATGGCCCGACAGCCAGCAACGCCTCCATCGCCTCATCGGCGAACTCCCGAAGGAGGAGGCCGACATGATCGCTTGGCGCAACGCGTCTGAACTGTTCCGCCACCCCGTGCCCGCAGCCATGCAGGACAACCCCGAGGCGGACGGCAATGACTGACGTCGTCGCGCGGATCGGTGCCCGCGTCGATGCCATCAACGGCAAGTGGATGGGCCAACCCGTGATGGCTGCCGGTGCCGCGCTCGGGTTCACGGGCTACCCGTGGCCGTTCTACATGGGTCGGCGACGGCAGCTTTGAAGATGGTCGAGACCCACCGGTAGATGAGTTCGACCGAGCCCGGCGCGAGGACGGTGCGGCCCGCCGGCGCGACCGCGAACTACCTGCCGGCAGGGGTCGGTCGCTGCTGCTCCGTCCGCTCGTGGCTCAACCAGTGGTCGATCGATCACACGCTCGCCGATTCGCTGCGCTGGCTGCCCCAGGTCCAGTGCCCGGTCCTGGTGCTGAACCCGACCGCCGACACGGCCGTGCCCCTCCACGCCGGGCGGGAGATGTACGACGCAGGCGTGAAGGCGGATCGGGACACCATCGAGATCGAGGGCGCCACCCACTACTTCGAGGGTCAACCCGACCTGCTGGACCGCGCCCTCGACGCCCTCACCGCATGGGTGGCGCGGGTGTGAGCGAGAAGAACTACGGCGTCATCGCCGACCGGCTGGCCTGGGACGTGCCGCTGAACCGGAGCGCGACCATCGAGCTGGCGCCGTTCCAGGTGTTCACGATCGGCGCGCCGGAGGAGACGGAGCCCGAGCTCCGCGTCCGCCCGCTCGCCCGGTCGACGGCGTTGTCGCTCTACGTCCGCGCCTCGCCGACGGTGGCGGCGAGGACGGCCTCCACGCCCATCCCGACGACGCGATCTGGCTCGTACCCGAAGGCCACGTGTCCTTCTTCGGCGAGGGCAGCAGGGCTCAACGCGTCTGTCCGCGTCGGCGCCGGCTCACTCGCCGGTGAACTCCGCCGGGCGCTGTTCGACCAACGCCTGCACGCCCTCGCGCCGGTCGCGCGTCGTCGAGATCAGCGCCTGGGCGGCGCGTTCCTCTTCGAAAGCGGTGAGCATGTCGCTGTCGAGCGAGCGTCGATAGAGGCGCTTGGTCATGCCGAGCGCCCGGGTCGGTCCTGCCGCCAACCGCACCGCCAGCTCGGTCGCGGTCGTCACGACGTCCGCGGCCGGGACGCAGCGGTTCACAACGCCCCACGACGCCAGCGTCTCCGACGTCACCGGCTCGCTGAGCATGGCGATCTCGTTGAGGCGGTGGAACGGAATGACCCGCGGGAGGAAGTACGGGTCGCCGGCATGCGGGACCATGCCGCGCCGGGTGAACACGTGCGTCCACCGGGCACCCTCCGCCGCGACGACGAGGTCGGCGAGGAGCGCCAGCATCCACCCGGCGCCGGCGACCGTGCCGGTGACCGCTGAGACCACGGGTGTCTCGGTCTCCCACAGCTGCTGGAACAAGCGTTGGTAGTCGACCGTGAGATAGCGGTAGTCGAGCGGAGTGAGATCCTTCGCGGCGTCAGGACCGGCGGTGATGTCCGCGCCCGTGCAGAAGTCGCGCTCGTTCCCCGCGAGGACGATGGCCCGCACGGTGTGGTCGGCATCGGCCCGCTGCAGGAACGTCCGCAGCGCGTTGCAGCGTCTCGAAGTCGATGGCGTTGCGGCGGGCAGGGCGGTCGAGCGTCAACACTGCCACTGCACCGGTCGTCTCGAAGCGCACACCCTCGACTGTCACAGAATCTGACACTAGCGTCTACCGCCGATGAACCTCGCCGTCCTCCTTCGCCATGCTGCCATGTGCTTCCCTGCGCGACCTGCGGTGACGTGGCGGGACACGACGATCGACTACGCCGAGCTCGACCGTCGAGTGGCGACGATGGACGGGTGGCTGCGGTCCGTCGGCGCCGGACGTGACACGCGTGTGGCCCTGTTCATGGACAACCGCCTCGAGTACCTCGTCGCGATGTTCGCCACCTGGAGGTCGGGCGCCACCGTCGTCCCGTGCAACTCGCGCCTGACCACCGACGAGCTGGCCTTCCTGGTCGGTGACGCCGGCGCCACGGTCGTTCTCACCGACGATGCGCATGAGCAGACCGCCAGGGCAGCAGCCGGCGCGACCGGCAACGCGGCGACGGTGGGTGTCGTCGGCGTCGACCGCCTCGAGGGTCCGTCCCCGCCCGACGAGGCCGACGTCGACCCTGACGACGTCGCCTGGATCTTCTACACGTCGGGCACCACGGGACATCCGAAGGGAGCGATGCTGTCGCACGCGGTCCTGCACTTCGTGACGGTGTCGTGGCTGGCCGACCTCACGCCGCTCGACGAGACCGACGTGACGCTGCACGCCGCGCCCCTCAGTCACGGAGCGGGGTTCCACGCCATCGCGGCCACCGCCCGCGCCGCCCACCAGGTCATCACGCCGACCCCGAGCTTCGACCCGGCCGGCGTGCTCGCCCTGGTCGACGAGCACGGAGTCACCAACACCTGGATGGTGCCGACGCAGATCGTCATGCTCACGGACGCCGCGCCCGCCGACGTCGTCCTCCCGACGCTCGAGTACGTCGTCTACGGCGGTGCACCCATGACGCCGGCCGCCATGCAGCGAGCCCTCGATCGGTTCGGGCCGGTCTTCGTGCAGCTCTACGGGCAGGGCGAGACGCCGATGACCGCCACCGTTCTCCGTCGCCAGGACCATCGCCCGGACGCGCTCGGCTCGGCCGGCCGCGCCCGTCCCGGCGTCGACGTGCGGATCATGAACGAGAACGGCGAGCTCGCACCGCCCGACACGGTCGGCGAGGTCGTCGTGCGCGGTCCATCGGTGATGAGCGGCTACTGGAACCGACCCGAGGCCTCCGCCGAGACGCTTCGCGACGGCTGGCTCCACACCGGCGACCTCGGGAGCATCAGCCGACGACGGTCTGCTCTACCTCCTCGACCGCACCAAGGACATGATCATCTCGGGTGGCTCCAACGTGTACGCGGTCGAGGTCGAGCAGGTGCTGAGCGCCCATCCCGACGTGGCCGATGTCGCCGTGGTCGGCGTGCCCGACGACTTGTGGGGCGAGCTGGTCGTCGCCGTCGTCGTCCCCGCCGCCGGCGACGGTTCGCCGCTCGACACCGCCGCGCTCGAAGCGCACTGCCGCGCCGCGCTGGCGGGCTACAAGATCCCACGACGTTGGGAACAGGTCGAGACCCTGCCGCGCAATGCCTACGGCAAGGTGCTCAAGCGTGAGCTGCGCGGGGAGCTGAGCACGAACGCATGACTCGATCCTCCCGCGACTGTCACCGCCCGCCACGCGTCGATCACAAGTCAGCTCGACGCCAGATGGGACATCGGGCCGAAATGAAGGCATCGTTACGATCGATCTCCGTGACTGCCTCCCGAGCCGACGCACGGTCGCGGCTCATCCGTCTCCCCGCGGCGGTCTGATGGCGCGGCGGGTGGCGATCGCCGGGGTCGCGCTGGCCGGGACCGGGCCGGCGACACCCTTCGAGCTCGTCGCCCGGTCGAGTCGTGCCGCGTTGGCCGACGCCGGGCTGACGCGAGACGACGTCGACGGTGTCGCATCGACCGCGCTCGGCACGATGGCACCGATCGACGTGAGCGAGTATCTGGGGCTGCAGCCGCGGTGGATCGACTCGACCGCGGTCGGCGGCGCGGCGTGGGAGGTGATGGCGGCCCATGCGGTGGACGCCATCGCCGAGGGTCACGCCGACGTCGTGCTGCTGACGTACGGCTCGACCGCTCGTTCCGACCTCCGCAACAAGTTGCGCACCGCGTCGCTCGACTGGGGGTCGCGCGGCCCGCTGCAGTGGGAGGTCCCGTACGGCCACACGCTGATCTCGAAGTACGCCATGGCCGCCCGCCGCCACATGCACGAGTTCGGGACCACGCTGGAACAGCTGGCCGAGGTCGCAGTGTCGGCCCGGGCCAACGCCGGTCCGAACGAGGAAGCGTCGTTCCGCGACCCGATCACGGTCGACGACGTGCTGTCGGGCCCGATGATCGCCGACCCGTTCACGAAGCTCCAGTGCTGCATCCGCTCCGACGGCGGCGCCGCGGCAGTGCTGGTGGCCGAGGACCGGGTCGCGGACCTGGCCAAGCCGCCCGTGTGGGTGCTGGGCACGGGCGAGCACGGCTCCCATGTGTCCATGAGCCAGTGGCCCGACTTCACGACCGGTCCGGCGGCGGTCGCCGGTCGGCTCGCCTTCGCCCGGGCGGGCGTGACACCCGCCGAGATCGACGTGTGCGAGCTCTATGACGCCTTCACCTACATGCTGTTGATCACGCTCGAGGATCTCGGGTTCTGCGCCAAGGGCGAAGGTGGCCCGTTCGTGGAGGACGGACGGCTGCGGGTCGGCGGCGCGTTGCCGACGAACACCGACGGCGGCGGCTTGTCGGCCTGCCATCCGGGTCAGCGTGGCCTGTTCCTCCTCGTCGAGGCGACCCGTCAGCTGCGCGGTGAGTGCGGCGAACGTCAGGTTCCCGACGCACGGTTGGCGTGCGTGAGCGGCACGGGTGGGTGGTTCTGCTCGAACGGCACCATGATCCTCGGCGTCTGACATGCCCGAATGTCCGGTCGCTGTCGGCTTCGACCCGCTGGATCCGGCGGTCCTCGAGGATCCGTTCCCTTCGCTGGAACGACTCCGGTCGGCAGAGCCCATCTTCTTCGTCCCTGCCCTCGGCCACTACATCGTCACGCGATACGAGGACGTCGAGAAGATCCTCATGGATCGCACCACCTGGTCGGCTGCGAACGCATCCTCGCCGCTCGTGCAACTCTGTCCGGCAGCACAACGGGTCCTCGACAACGGCTTCACCCGGGTTCCGACGCTCAACAACGCCGACCCCCCGCGTCACGCCCCGATGCGCAAGGCCGTGCTGTCGGTGATGACGCCCAGCCGACTCCGGTCATTGGAAGCAGGCCTTCGCGCGTTACGCGCAGGACCTCATACTTGGTTTTCGAGATGAACCCGTCATCGACTTCGTGGAGAGGTTCTCGTTCCCTCTTGCCAGCTTCGCTGGTTTCAACCTGCTCGGCTTTCCCGCGTCTGATTCCGACATCCTGAAGGAGTGGGGTGATACCCGCGCGCTGTTGACCTATGGTCGAACGCCCGAGGAAGACCAGGTCGCGGCCGCCGAGGCTGTGCTCTCCATGTGGAAATATGTGGAGGGCCACGTCGCAGCCCGTGACGCGGAACCGCACGAGGACCTCACGAGCGACCTGATCCGCCTCTCGCGCGAGAGGCCGGAGCAGCTGAACGAGGCCGACATCGTCAACATCATCTACTCGATGGCATTGGCGAGTCAGGAGACGACATCCAGTTCGTTGAGCAATGGCCTCTTGGCGCTCCTCCGGAACCGCGACCAGTGGGAGCGGCTCCTGGCTGAACCCGAGCTGATACCGAACGCGACCGAGGAGATCCTGCGTTTCGACGGCAGCGTGGCTGAGCCACCGTCGGGTGGCCAAGGTCGACACGAAGGTCGGCGACTTCGACGTTCCCGCCGGCTCCCCGATCATGATGTGCTTCGCATCCGCAAATCACGATCCCGTCCAATTCGGAGCCGATGCCGACGACTTCCGGGTGGATCGCCAAGGAGCCGAACGCCATCTGGCATTTGGCCGAGGCCCGCATCTCTGCCTGGGGGCGCCGCTGGCGCGCCTCGAGATCCGAGTCGCCCTCGAGTTGCTCTGTGCGCTGACACCTCGCATCGATCTGGTTCCGGGATCGAAGCACGAATACAGCCCCAAGGCGCTCTTTCACGACCTGCGCTCACTGCCGGTGGCCCCTCAGGGAGTGGCCGGTTGGCGAGCCGCGGATCAGCTTGCAGTGTCGGACCCGTCGCAGTGCGATTCGTCACGACGTTCAGTCACCTGAGGGAGCGAACAGTCGGTGCATCTCGACGAGATCAGCTACGAGAAGGCCAACGGAGTGGCCGAGGTGACGTTGGACCGTCCTGATCGGCTCAACCCGATCTCTGCCCGCGATGGTGGGACGCGGGATCAGATCCTCTGGGCGCTCGGCGACGCAGAGGCCGATGAGGCGATCGGATGCGTGCTGATCAGGGGGGCGGGACGAGCGTTCTCCGCCGGAGGCGACCTCGCCGGGAACGCGCCGCGGGAGACAGCTTTCGAGCACAACCAGTTCCTCGAGCGTGTGGAGCGGTTCCACGATCGAATTCGCGGGGCGACCCTTCCGGTGGTGGCGGCGGTGCACGGGTACTGCCTCGGGGCGGCGATGCGGCTCGTCGCCGCCTGCGACTTCGTCGTCGCGGCCGACACTGCCCGCTTGGGATTCCCGGAGGGCCGCATGGGTCTTGACGGAGTGAGTCCGCTGGTCACCACTGTCGGTCGGCAGTGGGCAAAGTTCCTGATCATGACGGGTGAGTTGATCGACGCCGATCAGGCGCGGAGCATCGGCTTGGTCCTCAGCGTGGAGCCTGAGGAGGAGCTGCTCGGCCGGGCGAGAGACTTGTGCCAGCGGATCGCCCGGCTTCCGCGCGAAGCCGTCGTACTGAACAAGAGAACGGTCGATGCAGTCGCCGATGCGTCGGGGGACGCGGCCGCACGGCTCGTCGGCCTCCCCCACGATGCCCTCACTCAGGCTCACAGCCCTCGCGCAACTGCTCCAGATGGTCGGAGCTTCGCGGAGATTCGCCAGACCGAGGGAGTCGCGGGCATCAAGCGAGCACAAGAGGCCCAGTACTCCTCGGGATGGCTGCGATGACTGACACGATCCGGCCCGGCGATCAGAAGGAGACGAAGAGTGACTGGCTTGCTTGACGGAAAGATCGCGCTGGTGACCGGCGCCGGACACGGCATTGGCCGTGGACACGCCCTGGAGCTGGCGGCGCAGGGCGCCACGGTCGTGGTCAACGACCTGGGCAGTTCGGTCCACGGCGAGGGCAAGGGTCGCGACGCGGAGCAGGTCGTTGCCGTCATCAACGAACGGGGCGGTAAGGCGATCGCCGACTTCGGAGACGTCGGAGACGAGGACCAGGCCACCGCCATGGTGGACCGGGCCTTCAGCGACTTCGGCCGTCTCGACATCGTGGTCAACAACGCCGGGATCGTTCGCGACCGAGCCATCTGGAACATGTCCGCGGACGACTTCGACCTGGTGATGCGCGTACACGTCCGCGGCTCGTGGCTCACCACCCGCGCCGCCGCCCGCCAGTGGCGGAAGCAGGCGAAGGAGGGCGATCTCGGCCAGGTCTATGGACGCGTCGTCAACACGACGTCGGGCGCCGGGTTGCTCGGCAATTTCGGCCAGACGAACTATTCCGCCGCCAAGGCCGCGCTCGTAGGCCTCACTCTGACGGCGAGCCTGGAGCTGGCCGGCATCGGGGTCACGGTCAACGCCATCAGCCCGGGCGGGGTCACCCGTCTGTCGGCCGGCAGCGCCGGATTCGACGGCAGCCCGCTCGAGGCGGATGAGCGTGATCCCGACGGCTTCGATCCGATGGACCCCTCGAACTCCAGCCCGGTGGTCGCCTGGTTGGCCAGCCCCGAGGCGGGCCATGTGAGCGGTCAGGTGATCCGCTGTGTCCGTGAGGAGCTCGCCGTCGTCGAGGGGTGGCACGTCGTGCGCTCGATCAGCGCCGGAGGCAAGCGCTGGGAGGCGGCCAAGCTCGGCGACCTGTTCGCGAAGCAGCTCCTCGGAACGAGAGCTCCCGGTCTGACGATCGGAAGCTGAGCTTCAGCGAGGTCGAGCGAGGAGGCAGCCATGCTGACTGACAAGATCTGGGCGAACTCGGGCGACAGCCACGCGATGGAGCCCGACGACCTCTGGGAGCGCGAACTCCCCCCTTCGTTGGCCGAACGCGGCCCGTGTGTGTCGCGAGACGAGCGCATGGAGACCGTGCACGTCGACGACCAGGTCGCCTTCCGGACCCTCGCGTCGTTCGCCGACGCAGGGTCGAGCGCGCCGGGCGCACGCGACCCGAAGTTGCGCCTCGCCGACCTCGACGAGGAGGGAGTGTGGGGCCAACTCATGTTCCCCTCGCGAGGGCTCTGGGTCACGTTGGCGACCGACCCCGTCCTCTACGAGGCCTGCGCGCGCGTCTACAACGACTGGATGCTGAGCGACATGATGTCGGTGTCGCCGAGACTCGTCGGTGTCGCCATGCTCTCGTCGCTCTCCACTGACGACGCCGTCGCAGAGCTCCAGCGCGTCGTGTCGCTCGGCTACCAGGCGGTGATGGTGCCGTGCACGGCACCCGAAGGCCGCGGCTACAACGACGAAGTGTGGGACCCACTCTGGGCCGCAGCCGAGGAAGCCGGCGTCGTCGTCGCGTTCCACGTCGGCACCGGTGCCAGTCCGAAGGCGATCAAAGGGCCGGGCGCGGTCGTGTCGAACTACGTGGAGACGTTCGTGCCCGGCCGAGCGCGTGGTGTCCCACCTCGTGGCGTCGGGTGCGCTCGAGCGGCACCCCGGCTTGCGCGTGCTCATCGCCGAGGGCGGTGCATCGTGGGTGCCGGCACTGGCAGACCGCATGGACGAGGGATGGCGCCAGCACGGGCAGTTCGCGAAGCCGAAGCTCACCAAGCTGCCCAGCGAGACGATCTTCGAACAGGTCTACGCGTCCTTCCAGCACGATCGCAGCGCAGTACCGGCGTACGCGGCGATGGGATTTCCGAACGTCATGTGGGGTGACGACTACCCCCACATGGAAGGAACCTACGGGCACACGCAGAAGACGCTGCACGAGCTCTTCGACGGGGTGGCGCCGGAAACACGCTTCGCGCTCACCGAAGGGACCTTCGGCCGCTTGTTCACCGTGCCCGATCGAGTGGACGGCTGACGGCCCTCGCCGCCCACCCTCAGGCGGCGGTGGGCAGCCCGAGAAGCGCGTTCCCGTTCGTGCTCATCACCTGACGGATGGTGGCGTCGTCGAGGTGTTCGGAACGGAGCGTGTCGAGGTAGTCGAGCGGTGCCGCAAGACCCTCGGGGTGCGGATAGTCGGAGCCGAAGAGCACGTGGTCGAGCCCACACAACGCGATCACCTCCGCGACGTCGTCCTCCCAGAACGGGTTGACGTATACGTTGCGTCGAAACACGTCTACGGGGTGCTCGGCGAACTCCTGGGGCATCTTCCGGTACGCGGAGTCGAGCTGGTGTTGCAGGTGGCCGACCCAGGCCGCCCCGTTCTCGACGCTCAACACGCGTAGGTCGGGGAAGCGCGACAGCGCGCCCTCACAGATCATGGCGGCGATGGCGTCCTCGATCTCCCGGTGCTGCAGCAGCAGCTCCTTGAGCGGGCTCGGCTTGAACGCGCTGTCGCTGTTCCCGGGTTCCCACGTCTCGTAGTAGGTGGTGAGCGGCGGAAACGATGCGTGCATCGCGACGGGAATGCCTGCCTCCTGCACCCGCGCCCAGAACGGGTCGAACTCCGGCAGCGCGATCGATCGGGGTCCGCGTAGGCCGTTCGCCGGCGCGGGACGGACGAGGATGATCTTGGCGCCGCGTTCGAGCACCCACTCGAGCTCAGTGATCGCCTCGTCGAGGATCGGCAGGGTGATCACCGGGGTGGCGAAGATTCGAGATGCGTAGTCGTAGGTCCATTGATCATGGAGCCAGTGGTTGATGGCATGGATCGCCGCGTGGGTGAGGTCGGGGTCGCCGGCGACGGTGTACTCGACGAGGTTGGCGATGGTCGGGAACATCAGCGCCCGCTGAACACCGAGCTGATCGAGCAGCTCGACGCGCGCACCGGGCTCGCGGAAGGCGGCGATGCAGTCGATCGGCTGACCGGTCATCTCTCGGAGCGTGAGTCCTTCGGGGTTGTTGCCCGAGTAATAGGGCACGTGCGCGCCCGGACGCGCGACGCGCTCGAAGGTCGGGTTCGGGATGAACTCGGTGAGCGTGCCCTTCATCGCCAGCCGTGTGCGTCCGCGCACCTCGACGAACTGGATGTCGCGTGCGTAGCGCTTCGGGAGGTAGTCGAGCCACGCCGGGCTCTCGTAGAGGTGGTTGTCGGCGTCGAAGACGGGAAAGCCGGGATCGGTCATGGGTGCTCCGAGTCGGGAGAGTTCGCCGACGACAAGTAGGTGCTCTCGATGTGGTCGAGCTGCCCGGCGATCTCGGCGGTGGGTCCGCTCAACGTGATGGTGCCGCGATCCATCACGTACACCCGATCGGCGATGCGCAACGCCTGTCGGACGTGTTGTTCCACGAGGAGGATTCCGACGCCTTCGTCGGCCGCGTTGCGGATGCCGGCGAGGAGTCGGTTCACGACGAGCGGCGCGAGGCCGAGGGAGAGCTCGTCGGCGAGCAGCACGCGAGGGTGGCGACCGAGGGCTCGGGCCAGCGCGAGCATCTGTTGCTCGCCGCCGGACATGAGCCCGGCGGTTCGTTTGAGGAGTGCCGCGAGCTCGGGGAATAGCGCCACCGCGTCGTCGCTCGCGACGCCACCGAGGCGCAGGTTGTCCGCTGCGCTCATGTTCATGATGATGGAGCGCTCTTCGGTGAGATAGCTCAGGCCCGCTTTGCAGCGAGTGTGCAATGGCGCGGTGGTGACTTCGCCCATCCATCGCACTTCGCCCGCCATCGGCGAGAGAGCTCCGGACAGTGCCAACAGCGTTGACGACTTGCCCGCGCCGTTGCGACCGATGAGCGCGACCACCTCGCCGGCTTGCACGTGGAGGTCGACATCGCGGATCGCGGCGAGCGGGCCGTAGCCGGCGGACAGCCCGCGGCACTCGATGAGTGGCGTCGCCGTCGTGGTGACGCTCATGTCCGCACCGCAGGATCGTCGGCGTGTGCCGTCATGGTCGCCAATTCCTCGTCGGCGTCGCCGCTTCCGAGGTACGCGTCGCGCACGGCAGGATTCGCGCGGACGTCGGCGGGCGTGCCCTCGGCGATCACGCGCCCGAAGTTGATGACGACGATCCGGTCGCAGGTGTTCATCACGAGATCGACGTCGTGCTCGACGAGCAACACCGCCATGCGCCGTTCGTCGGCCATGCGCCGGATGAGCGAGGCGAGCTCGCGGCTCTCGGTCTCGTCGAGGCCGGCGGCAGGCTCGTCGAGCATGATGACCGAGGGCCCCGAGGCGACGGCGCGCGCGATCCCGACCAGGCGGCGGCGTCCGTACGGGAGTTCGTCCGGGTTCTGGTGGAGGTGCGGGCCGAGCTCGAATTCCTGGATCGCCGACACCGCAGTCGAGGGCAGATCGTGACGGCCGGGCCAGAACAGATCGGTGAGCCATGACGCCGGCGTGGGGGCGTCGGCGCCGGCGCGGATGTTTTCTTCGACGCTCACGTCGTCGAATAGCTCGAGGGACTGGAACGAACGTCGCAACCCGCTGCGGGCTCGCTTGGCCGGCGACCATCTCGTGATCGGACGGTCGCCGAGGCTCATCTGCGCATGGGTGGGCTTCACGAAGCCGGTGACCGCGTCGATGATCGTCGTCTTGCCGGCGCCGTTGGGGCCGATGAGCCCGACGACCTCGCCGGGTTGCACGTCGAAGCTCACGTCGTCGACCGCGACCACGCCGCCGAAGCGGACCGTGAGGTCCGCAACGGTCAGCGTGGCGGGGGGAACCGGCTCGGGCGGGAGCACTTGTAGGGGAGCCTCCTCGCGGACACGCGCGACGAGGCGCAGTCGGCGGAAGAGGGGTCTGAGGGCGTGCGTCACGTACTCGGCGATCCCGTCCTGGTGCACCACGATGATCACCAGCAGGATCAAGCCTCCGACGAGGACGTCCCACTCACCGACGCCGAGGACATCGTCGAAGATCCTCGTGCCGAGCCCGCCGATGGCGTTCGGCGCGGAGAACACGGCCCCGATGGCGAACCCGAGTCCGCCGATCACCGCCCACCCGACGCTGAAGATCGACTGCAGCGGGCTGTACTGCTCGTAGGTGATGACGGTCGAGCGGAAGCCGAGGAGCACCCCACCGAGACCGGCGATCGCCGCGGCCACGGAGAATGCGTAGAGCTTCACGCCGAACACGCTGATGCCGAGCGAAGCCGCCGCCCGCTCGTTCGTGCGCACCGCGATCAGACGTCGGCCCGTTCGCGACCGACGGAGATTGGCGACGACCAAGCCGGCGAGCACGAATCCGACGAGGCACACCACCGTCCAGCGATGAGGGTGGTTGGCGTTGTCGACGTCGATCCCGAAGAGCCGCGCCGAGCCGATGCGCGTGCCGCCGTCCAAGCCCTCACCGATCCAGTCTGACTTGACGAACACCACCGCCTGGATCGTGAAACCCAGGCCGAGCGTCACGATGGCGAGGTTGACGCCGCGGGTTCGAAGTGCGGGCAGCGCGAACAACAGCCCCACCGGAATGGTGAGGAGCACGCCGAGTGGAATGGCGAGCTCCATCGGCACATCGAGTCGCAGTACGAACAACCCTGCGATCAGCGCGCCGCACCCGGCCAGTGCCCACTGGCCCAGGGAGAGCTGACCCGCGTAGCCGGTGAGCACGACGATCGACAGCACGATGATCGCGGAGATGATCGAGATGTTCGTCGCCGCCGCCCACGACTCGTCCATCACCGTGAACAGCACGAGTAGCACCGCGCCGCAGCCGATGAGCAGCCCCGGAATGCTCACGCGCCCGGTGCCGAGTCGGGGGAGGCGGTCGGTCACGTGGCTGCGCAGCGGGAGACCGCGGCCGCGCACGACGAGCACCAGCAGGATGAGCAGGAAGGGAATCGCACGCTCGATGCCCGGTAGGTCGCCGACGCCGAAGAAGTTCTGCACGTCGAGCCGGTGGCGCACCACCCACGCCTCGCCGAACCCGATGATGAACCCGCCCAGCAGGGTGAGTGGGAACGACCGGAAGCCGCCGAGCAGCGCGGCGGCCATCGCGGTGACGGTGACGATGAGCGTGAAGGTGATCGTCGACAGGCCGGTGAGCGGCGCGATGAGCACGCCGGCGATGCCGGCCAGGCCGGCGCCGACTCCCCAAGTGAGTGCCGAGAGCTTGGTCGGCGACCAGCCCATGGTCTGCACGGCGCGCTCGTTCTGGGCGGCGGCGCTGATCGCGAGCCCGACGCGCGTATACCGGGCGAGTGCCCACAGCGCCGCGGTGATCACACACGTGATGCCGATGATGTAGAGCACCTGCTCCTGGACGACGACCTCACCCCATAGGAAGACGTCGTGCGGGAGGTACGGCTGCACCGGGATGTTCGACGCGCCGTACCGCAGCTCGACCGCGGCCTGGACGACGATCAGCAACCCGAGGGTGGAGATGAGCCGGACGATCGGGGCCGCATTCGTGAGCAGCCGCAGCACCACCGCCTGGAACAACAGCGCCACGAGCACTGCGGCGGCGATGCCGCCCACGATCGCCAGGCCGATCGGCCACGAGTTCGTGGTCCGCAGCTCGTAGAACGTGACGTACGACGCCAGCATCCCCAGTGCACCCTGGGCGAAGTTGACGATGCCGGATCCGCGGTAGATGAGGACGACGCCCTGCGCGAACAGCGCGTACGCGGACCCGAGCCCGAGCCCGGTGAGCAGCACCTGCAGGAAGTTCGTCATGACGCATCCACCGATCTGGCACACGGTCGCGGCGGCGCGTGGCTCACGCGGTGGGCTGCGGGTAGTCCTTGTTCCCTTCGAGCTCCTCGCCGACGTTCAGCAGCTTCTTGTCGATGACGAACTGCTTCCCGTCCCACTTCACGTTGTAGTACCAGGGGTTCGAGACCCGCGAGAAGACGCCACCGAGGATGTTGCTGGGCTGGTTCGGGGTCCACGCCGGCATCAGACCGAACGAGTCGACTCCGGTCGCGGTGTTCATCGCTTCGGTCACCGACTCGCGGGTGATGGTGTTCGGGTCGGCGGAGTTCTCCATGATCGTCTTGAGGTGCCACAGCGCGAGCCACGAGCGCATCGGGCTGTTCTTGAGCTTGTCGCGCTGGTTGTTCTTCGAACCGTCCGACGCGATGTCAGCCGTGATGTTCTTCAGTACCGGCCACGTCTTCGTGCTCGCGGTCGCGGGCGGGAGCTCGGCGTTGAAGTACATCTGCTTGCCGATTGCGCCGAGGTCCTTGACGTCCTTGGCGCCGAAGGTCCCGAGGCTGGAGGAGAACTTCAGCTTGGTGCCCAACTGCTGCGCGGCCTGCATCACCTGCACTGCCTCGTTGTTGCCGAGGGGCATGATCACGCCATCGGCCCCGCCGTCTTCCGCGGCGAGCACGAACTGCTGGAAGTCGGTGGTACCGGCGGGGACCTTGGAGACGCCGATGATCTCGGCTCCGTAGGCCTTGGCCATCGTGCCCATGATCCCCTGGAGCGCGGCGATCTGCGGGTTGTCGACGGCGATCATCCAGATCTTCTTGACCCCTGCGCGGGTCAACGGTGGCACCATCATGAACGTCGTGCCCGCGCCGCCGGCACCGATCGCGTACGAGTTCGGATCAGCGAGCTCAGGCGCTCCCGGGCTGACGTCGACGCGGGGAACGCCTGCGTTCTTGAGGATCTCGATGACGGCTTCGGGGCCGTTCGCTGTCGTGTCGTTGAGCGTCGCCACTGCGTCGCTGTCGGCGATCTTGCGGGCGCAATCGGCCGCCGCGTTCGGGTCGACCTTCGGATCGCACCAGTCGACCGCGATGCAGTGACCGGCGACGCCGTTGTACTTCTTGTTGAAGACCTTCGCCGACGTGATCAGCGCGTCCGCCTGATCCTCCAGGTCGAGCGTCGGGTTGGCCCCGGGAATGATCGATCCGACCTTCACCTCGCTCAACTTCTTGTCGCACGGACCCTCGTTCTTGATGGTCCCGTTCGTGGCCGCGGCCGCGGTGCCGATTCCGACCGTCCCGACCGCGAGCATCGCGATGAGGCACAGGAGCACGAGCGCCTGTCGTGTGGACTTGCGTGCCATCGAAATTCCCCCCAGGGTGCACGTGCGGACCAGTTGGTCCATTCCAAGATGGTGAAGGTAACGAGACTTGACACCTGCGTCAAGTCTCTCATGGCTCATGTTGACCGGCAGTGTGCAGACGTCACGAGCCTTGCCCCTCTCGAGCAGCTCTCGCACCGTAACGCCGCGGTTATGTCGGGTCGGTGTCGATGGACCAGGCATACAACGTTGCTCGGAGCTCGGCGACCGGCGTTCCAACCGAAGCCGTCATCCGATACGTGTCCGCCAGCTCGTGCACGATCACACCCGCCGCGGTCAAGCTGCCGAGCTGCTTGCGAGATACGCCGAGCGCCACCGCGTCATGGCCCCGGGAACACCGGATGTCGGCGTGCTCGAGAGTGAGACGGTCGCGGCTGGCGACTCTCGGGCCATTGAGTACCCCCGAGGGCATCGACGGGCCCCCGAGAATCGGGAGCCGCAGACGTCAGGGGGAAGGCCGCGTGCGCCGCTGATCGTAGCGGCGCGTCAGGCGTCGCCGACGATACGGCGCGTGGTGCGGGCCGACTGCCCGTGCTGCCCGGCTGAGCGGACGACGAGCGTCTGGGTCGCCATGCCGAGCAGCACGCCGTCGTCGGTCCAGAGGTGCGCGCCGGCGTGCGCGTACCCGTGCACCGTCGCGTCGATCCGCACATCGAGCATCACCCATTCGGTCGGCGCGCGCTCGACGATGCGGATCGTGTTGTCGAGGCTGTTGGCGGTGGTCGGCGTGCCGAGGGCGTCGGACAGACCGAGCATCGACAGGTCGCCGACGAACGCCACGTCACTCGCGCTCACCAGACGGGGACCGTCGGGCAGTCGGCACCACAGCACGGAACGACCGGGGCCGCGAGTGCCGTCGAGCTCGTCGCCCATTCGTCCCGTGGCGATGCGGATGTCGTAGTGGTCGAGCACCGACTCGGTGCCTGGCGGCGCCGGCGGCAACCGGCGTGCGTCGCCGGGCCCCGGCGCGAGGGAGGGCTGCACCCATCGGCCCGGGCTCGTCTCACCCCGCATGCCGAGCGACGCGACGGTGAGGAGCACCTCGACGTCGCCGAGGTGCAACACGGCGCGCGCCTGGGTGGTCTGGTGCCCGGCCACCTCGACCGAGACGTCGACGTCGAGCAGACCGCGCGGTCCCACGTGCGTCAGGTAGTGCGCAGTGGCCCAGACGAGCGGTCGCGAGGTCGCGCCCTCGAGCGCTTCGACGGTCGCGGCGAGTGCCGCGCCGCCGTGCATCGCGCCGGCCGGAGTGAGAACGCGGGGCGTGAGCTCGAGCTGCCAGCGATTGGGGTCGTCGGTCGAGCGCAACCCGAGGTAGTCGCGCATGGTCACGCGGCTGCGATCCATTCGGTCATGGCATCGAGCGCCTCGGCGAGGAGCTCGGCGCATCCGCGAGCTCGCGTCGCGTCAACCGCTCCGTGACTTCCGGCAAGCCAGCCAGCGGTGCGCGTTCGTCGACGAACGCGAGCACCGGCGGCGCGCACCCGCAAAGTGCCGTGACCTCGCGGGGACGGAGGCGCAGGTTCAGCCCCGACGCCACCGCGCCCACGCGGACGATGCCGGCGTAGGCGATCGCGTAGTCGATTAACGGGGGTGGGGCGATGGCGACCACGTCGCCCCGTCGGGTGAACGTGAGGCGGCGCGAGCCGTCGTCGTAGGCCTCACGATCACCGAATGCGACGGCCGCCGCTTCCATCGCGTCACCGACGAGCTCGTGCCTGCCCGGCAGGGGCGGTCGCGATGCGGCGGATGTCATCGCGAGCAAGGTAGGTAGAGTTGACGAAACTGTCAAAATCGCGTGAAGCGGCGTTTCGGGGGAGCAGATGGCGCAGGACACACGCATCACCGAACCGGGCGAGTCGGGGGAGATCCGGGAGGTGCCGACCTGCCCTTTCCACCTTGCCGACGCGCCCGTCGGTGAGGACCGTGCCGCTGGATGGCGCACGGTGCGCGAGGCGGGCGACGTGGTCGAGATCGACGGCGCGGTGTTCCTGACGTCATGGGCCGCGGTGGAGGAGGCCGGTCGGCATCCGGAGGTGTTCTCGTCGAAGCGCGCCTTCGACTCGTTGGGTAGCCCCCTGCCGCTCGTACCGATCGCGGTCGATCCGCCCGACCACGTGCGCTACCGCCGGCTGCTCGATCCGTTCTTCGCGCCCCGCCGCCTGGCGCCGCTCGAACCGGCGTTGCGCGAGCAGGTGGGGGCAATCGTCGACGGCCTCGTCGGTCGGCGCCGATTCGACGCCATCGCGGACCTCGCGGTGCCGTACCCGTCGCAGGTGTTCCTCACCCTGTTCGGGCTGCCGCTGGCGGACCGGGAGCAGCTGCTGGCGTGGAAGGACGGCTTGCTGCAAGCGGTCGATCCGACCGGGGGCGATCCCGACCCCGGAGCCATGGATGCCGCACTCGGACTCTTCGAGTACGTCCAGCGTTCGGTCGCCGAGCGCCGGCACGGCGACGGGAACGACCTCATGACGCAGCTGCTCCAGGTGACGGAGGAAGGGGGCCTGACCGATGAGGACGTGATCGGACTCTCGTTCCTGTTCGTCCTCGCGGGGCTCGACACCGTGACCGCAGTGATCGGTTTCGCGCTCTATCACTTGGCGATCGACGCCGACCTTCGGCGCGCGCTCGCATCGGACCTCGGACTGGTTCCTTCGTTCGTCGAGGAGGTGCTGCGGCTCGAGCTCCCGGCCCCGATGCCTCCCCGTATCGCGACCCGCGACTACGTGCTGGGAGATGTCACCATCCGCGAGGGGTCCCGTGTCCACCTGACGCTCGCGACGGCGAACCGCGACGCCGCGGTGCGCGACGATCCTGATCGCCTCGACATCGCGCGTGCAGCGAACAAGCACTTCGCATTCGGTACCGGCGTGCACCGATGCCTGGGGTCGCACTTGGCGCGGATGGAGCTGCGCCTGGTGCTGGAGGAGTTCCTCGGGCGGGTGCCGGACTTCGAGCTGGCTCCGGGCGTGACAGGCGCCATCCCGTGGCCACGCGGAACGCTCGGCTTCGACGAGCTCCCGCTGGTCGTCGCCGAAGTGCGGGAGTGAACGGCTGCTCCTTCAGCTCGCCGGGGCCGGGGCACCCTTCGATGCCACCGCTGCCAGACGCGCCGCGAGCGCACCGGCGTCGGCATCTGCCTTGCGGCGGCCCATGCTCTTGATCTCGATGTCGACGTCGGCAGTGTCGGCTCGCAGCGCCCGCACCGTGCTCTGCTCCTTCGACCGATGCACGAACGGATCGAAGCTGAAGCACGCCATCGCGTTGCGGTGGCTGATCTTGTGGATGTCGTCGTCGGGCAACCGGCCGATGCACCGCCACAGCTGCTCCGGCGCGTCGGGCCACGTCGAATCGGAGTGGGGGTAGTCCATCTCCCACATCATGTGATCGAGCCCGACGCGATCCCGAGCTTCGACCCCAGCGACATCGTCGATGAAGCAGGTCCAGAAGTGCTCGTGGAAGAGCTCGCTCGGCGTCTTGCCACCGAGGTCAGTGGCGGTCCAGGCGTGGTGATGGCGGTACACGTAGTCGGCCCGCTCGAGCGCGTAGGTAGGCGCTCTTCGTCGGCCGCCTCACCGATGGGTTGGTGCTGCTCGATCCAGTCAGCCTCCGGTGTGTCCGACTCGATGCTGATGCCGGCCTCCTGTGCGCGAACCTCGCCCGAATAGAGGGTGTCGTCGTCCTCGTCGCTGACAGGCTGGTGCTGCTCGATCCAGTCAGCCTCCGGCGTGTCGGCCTCGATGCTCACTGGCTCATCATCGTCGCGGGGATCGCTCATGGCTCTCCGACGCCCACCGGCGCCCCTGATCACCACCACCTTGCCGACGAACCGCGACATGTTTCAGTCACCGATGACACTCCTTTGTTGTTGTTGTTGTCGTCGTCTGCGTGCGCCGCCCGAGTTCTCACAGGTCGAGGAGGTCGAAGGCCGCGCCGACGATTGTCTCGGTGTCGATGCCGAAATGACGGTAGAGATCCGCGACATCTCCGACCTGGCCGAACTCGTGCACGCCGAGCATGGCGATGGGGGAGCCGTGCACGCCGGCGAGGAAGCCGAGCGTGTGCGGATGCCCGTCCAGCACCGTGACCATGGGCGCCGCGCGTTCGAGCGGGAACATCCGATCGAGAATCGTCGCGTCGCCGGGCAGGAGTGCCTGACGAGCCTGGAGCGCTCGAAAGACGAGGTCGGCCGACGTCAGGCACACCAGATCGCACATGATGCCGTCGGCGACGAGTCGGTCGTGCGCGGCCGCGACTTCAGGCATGACCGCTCCCATTCCGACCAAGGTCACCGCCGGCGTGTCGGGTGACCGGCGGATCACGTAGCCACCCCCGAGCGCGTCGAGGCGCCGCTGCTCCCGCTTCGCGCGATCGCTGGGGTGTGCCGCGAGCGCCTGGTCGAGTGGACGGGTGGTCAATCGGAAATACGCCGACGCACCGTCCGGCCGACCGAGCGATGCGATCGCGGCCAGGAGCGTCCATTCGAGGTCGGCGCCGAACGCCGGCTCCCACGCGGTGCAACTCGGCTGCTCGAGACCGATCGATGGCGTGATGATCGATTGGTGGGCGCCACCCTCAGGGGCGAGCGTGACTCCCGATGGTGTGCCGACGAGAATGGATTGGCCGCCTGCATACATGCCGAAGGACCACGGCTCGAGCGCCCTGGCGACGAATGGGTCGTACAGGGTGCCGACCGGAAACAGCGGTTGCCCGTCGCGTGCCCACGTCAGTCCCAACTCGGACAGCAATCCGACGAGGTTGCCCTCGGCGATGCCGAGCTCGATGTGCTGACCGGCGCGCGACTCCTGCCACTGCACGAGCCGCTCGCGGTCGTCGGCGAACCAGTCGACGCGGTCACTCGTGTTCCAGATGCCCGTGCGGTTGATCCAGCCGCCGAGGTTCGTGGACGAAGCGACGTCAGGGCTCACCGTGACCACACGAGCCGCCACCTCGGGCGCCTCGCGGCGAGGTCCAGGAAGAAGCGTCCGAATGCTTGCTGCGTCGACACCGTTCCCGCTTGTTCTCGGCCCATCTCGGTGGGCACGACGACGTGCGGCGCAGTGACTGGCGACTCGCGATGCAGTCGTGCGGCAGCGTCCATGCACAGCTCGTACTCGTCGGTCCCCGGAGCGAAGGCGGCCCACGGTTCGTCGGCATCGGCGCCGAGCACCGGTGCGAGGGCGCGCCACTGTTCCTCGGACAGGAGCGCCGAGTGATTCGACGGATGGCCCATGCTCGGCAGGCCCCACGCCTTGATGGTGTACGCGAAGACCACCGACGGGCGGTCGGTCGTCGCGTCGGCTCGGCGGAACGCGTCGAGCAGATCACCGAGGTCATGGCCGCCGAGGTCGCCGACGACGTCCGCGACCCCGACATCGTCGAGGTCGGAAAGCACATCCAGGATCTTCCGTCGACCGTCACCGTCGCCCGCCAAGACCCTTCGAACATCGGACGCCGGCGTTCGCAGGCAGGACTGGTATTCCTCGTTCCCCATCTTGTCGAGACGCTCCTGCAACGCCTCCCCGCCGTCACGCGCGAAAAGCGTCCGCAACCGCTTCCCGTACTTCACCGTGATCGTCTCCCAGCCAGCAGCCTCGAACATGGCGCCGATGCGACCAGCGGCAATGTCGGGGACGACACGGTCGAGCGACTGGCGGTTGAGGTCGACGACCCACATCACGTTGCCGAGACGCGGTGTCATGGGGTCGACGAGCGCCTCCCAGATGGCGCCCTCGTCGAGCTCGGCATCACCGACGAGTGCAATGTTTCGGCCACCACCGGCGACCTCGAAGTGATCTTCGACGTAGCGGTGCGCAAGCGCGCTCCAGATGGTTGCCGTCGCGCCGATGCCCACCGATCCAGTCGAGAAGTCGACCGGATCTGGATCCTTCGTTCGGCTGGGATAGCTCTGCAGTCCGCCGTACTCACGAAGGCGTGTGAGCCATGAGGCGTCGAGCTGTCCGGTCAGGTAGTTGAGCGCATGAAGGATCGGCGCTGCATGAGGCTTGACCGAGACCCGATCCTCGCCTCGCAGGTGCTTGAGGTACAGCGCCGTCATGATGCTGACCATCGAGGCGGACGACGCCTGATGCCCGCCGACCTTCACGCCCGACGTCACGGTCCGGACCTTGTTGGCGTGGTGCACCATCGATGTCGCCAGCCAGAGAACGCGCCGCTCGACCTCCTCGAGTGTGTCCAGGTCGCTCGCGGGCGCCTGCGTTGGTGCCTCCGCCATCGAGAACGTCATCAGGGAATCGTACGGTCGAACGCGCCGGGGCACAACAGAACGGGGCACTAATGGACTGACTACGCAACAGATCTGTGCTGATCTGGCCGAAGGACGATAGTCTGTTGTGATGCCTGACGCCTTGCCCCTGGTGGACGAAACGGATCGTCAGATCCTCGACCTGCTCGCGACGGACGCTCGACGGACCTTCGGCGACATCGGGGAGCAGGTCGGCTTGTCGGCGGCCGCCGTGAAGCGTCGCATCGACCGATTGAAGGCTCAGGGCGTGATCGTCAAATTCACGACGGTCGTAGACCACACGAAGCTCGGGGCAACGCTCGAGGCGTTCGCCGAACTGCGATTCAGCGGGTCGGCTCCCGTTGACGCGATCGAGAGCGTGGTCGACGAGATCCCGGAGATCCAGGCCTTGTTCACGGTCGCCGGTGATCCCGACGCATTGGCGTGGCTTCGGGTTCGGGACGTGCAAGACCTGAAGCGGGTGATCGACCGTCTGCGACGTACCGGCAAGGTCACGGGCACGAAGACACTCATGGTGCTCGGTTCGCGCATGCAGACGACTCCACGGGCCGGCGTCAAGCCTTGAGCCACTGTGAGCGCCGACGACCGTTCTCGGGAATTCCCCCCGACCACGTCCTCGCTTGCGTTGATGGGGCTGTACGGGGTGTCCAAGTCCGCGCAAGAGCGGATGACCCGGATTCTCGACATCGAGGTGGGCGGCCGAGGTGGCTCGTTCAACGTGATGTGCGTCGAGGCTCGGCAACTTGTAAAGACCCCGGTCCATCTGGTTTCAGACGCTGGCTCGCTGCCCGTCGACACGCGGACGCCGCTGGATATTGAGATCGACGAACTGCTGCTCATGTCCACAGGCAGATCGGCAAGGCGGTCGGAACGGCCCTATCAATGGGCAGATGAGCCCCCGAGAGTCTCGAACATCGTCTGTGCGGTCAGACAATGAGCTCGGCCTTGTGGCGTGGTGTCGAGTTGAGGAGCTGGTCCGCGGTGAGGGCGATGGCGATGGCTTGGTCGTTGTGATGGCCGGGGGTGTTTTCGATGCGGGCTTGGCCGGTCGCGGGTTCGACGATGCGGAGGTTGACGAGTTCGTCGATGAGGTCGGCGTCGTCGGGGATCTCGAGACGATGGGCGCGCAGGAGCGGCTCAAGGGTGCGGGCGAGCTGGCTGTTGAGCGCAGCGGTGAAGGGCGCTTCGATCACCTTTAGTCCGCGGGCGCGGAGGCGTTGGGCCATGCCGACGGCTTCGCGGGGGTCCATCTTGACGGTCACCCGCCCGAAGGTGTCGGCGGTGGCGAGGATCCGAGCTTCGACGTCGTCGAGAATCACGGGGTTATCGCCTGAACCGGCCCAGACGTCGAGACGGTCGACGACCACGGTGGGCGCGCCGGGCTCGCTGTTGGGTTCGAGGCGAGCGACGGCGACGGCGGTGAGGTCGCGTTTCCATCCGAGGTCGACACCGATGACGTACTCGACGCCGGGGATCGGCTGAAGCGGTCCGCCCGACCGGACGCAGGCGGTCACGTCTTCGATGGTGGTGAAGCGATCGTCGCCCGCGGTCCATTCGTTGAGGTAGTAGCGGCGCCAGGACGCCTCGGAGAGCGACGCGTGTTGTTCCTCGAGGTAGGCGGGGTCGGCCCAGGGTGACGGTCCGTGAATTTCGTGGAGTCGCCACATCGGCGACGCGTCGGCTCGTTCACGGATGGGGTGGGAGAAGTGGGCGGGGTCACCGGCGGTGGTCAACACGACGAGGCGGGCGTCGGCGACTTTGTGCATGCCGGTGTAGTTGGCGAGCCAGCGTTCATGCGAGGAGGGCGTGTCGGACCACTGGGCGAGTTCGTCGACGATGAGCAGCGCGGGTTGGCGTCCGTAGCTGCCGGCGGGATCGGCGGGAAGTGCTTCGAGGACGACGTCGCCGGGTGCGGTCACCTTGTAGCGGCTGGCTTCCAATCGACGGGCGAGTCCGGGGGTACGGACGATGAACTTGTTGATGGCGTTGATGAGCAATGCGCCTTGGTCGCGGTCGGCGGCGACGACGTCGAGGCGGTCACCGGGATGGGACTGCGTCATCATGATGACCACGACGATGGCGGCGAGGTCGGTGGTCTTGGACCAGCCCCGGGCCCTCGTCAGGAAGTGGTAGCGGGTCGTGGACTTCGGGTTCAAGACCGCGAGCGCGTCGTCCCACTGCTCTGGGTGCGCGACGTCTCCCCAGCGGCGGCCGTCGTTGTCGATCACGAGCTGGGACAACAACGCGAGCGACGGCGCGAACTCCTGGTACTCGTCGTCGCCACCACGGCTGCTCGGTGAGCGCTTCCAACTGGGCGGCCTCGGGCACGAATCGACCGGCGGCACCGCACGCGTTCGCGTGACACGCGGCGAGTCGGCCGATCTCGACCTTGAGGTGGCGGATGCGCGCGTTCGACGACGCGGTCATTGCTCGAGGTCCGTGTCGTCGGGGGACTGCATCGCGTCGATCTGCGTTTGCACGTCGTCGAGTTCCTCGCGGGTAACGAGGCTGTCGAGGTTGTGTTCCGCGGCGCGCAGCAGTTCCTTCGCCGCCTTGAACCGAGTGTCGACCGGTTGCTCCTCGCTCAGGAGCGCGAGCATCGTGTCGAGCGCCTTGGGGCCGGCGTCCGCAATCGCGGCCATCCACTGGCGGTAGATCTCTCGACGCGCCGACCGCAACAGGCGCTGGACGCCAGGCTCCCGCACCCGTCGCCGCACCTCCCGCGGAGAGATCCCCGCCGCCCGTGCGGCCTCCTCTTGGGTCCCATTGTTCCCGAGGACCGCGACCATCGCCGCGGCGTTGCCCTTACGGTGGCGTGGCCGAGGCGGTGCTGACGACCGTGCCTGCCCTTCTTCCTGGATGTCTTCCTGCCCGTTGTTCATGGCGTGGAAGATAGGATGGCGTGACACGCTAGTGGTGGATGTTGTAGGGTCGGCGCCATGACCACCGACTGGACCGACCTCGAGCTCGAATACTCCGCTGGGGGGGAGCCGACGGTCCACGGCCGCCTGCCCGGGCACCCCGATTGGAAGATCACCGCAACCTTCGCCCACCAGAACGGCCAATTAGTGGTGTCGTCCTGCACCATCGCCCCGGCCGGGGATCTTCCCCTCGGAGGGCTCACCGCCCGCCAACTCCGACGAGCCACCCTCGGTGCCCTAACCCGCCGGGTCAGCGTCGGCTTCGTTGGTCGCATCCTCGGAGCCCTCGCCCCCGAGATCACCCGCACCCTCGACGACGACCACACCCACCCGCGCCCCGGACGCGCCGGACGCGACGACCACTTCTATGCAGTCTGGGCCGCCCGCTACGCCGAACGGGCTGCCTACACACCCCGCCCTATCGCCGAACTCGCCGACGAGCACGACCGCCCCCCGACACGACTGCGCGAGTACATCGCAGAGGCACGCCGCCGAGGACTCCTCACTGCGACCCGCCCAGGACGAAGCGGTGGCCAGCTCACCGACAAGGCCCGCGCACTGCTCGAGGACTCCGCCGCCGAGTAGCACAGGGCCCTAGAACTAAAGGCGCGAAACGGACAGACGAGTTCGGCGCCACGGCGACCTTCTCGAGAAAGCGGCCAAGAGCGGCCAGAACCGGCCAGCGGGTCGCGCTGACCGGACGTTCCGAGATCCGGGAAATCCGTTCCGCGGCCAGCCCACGCGCCTTGACCGGACAGATTTCTACCGGCCCGACGGGGCCGGGGCCGGCGCGATCGGTGGGAGAAAACCCGACGCCGGACCGCTCAGGATAGGGCCCGGGCGGTCGTAATGGCCGGGCGATTGCCGTCCCATGGGGCCTCGCAGACGCCGAAGCTGGAACGGAGCGCGCTTCGCTACCGATTGCCGGTTCGAGCGAGTGTCACGCAGCGAGCGGCGTTGCTTCGCGTTTCGCGATGTCGATACAGCGCGAGCGAGTTCACGGTGAAAGCGAAGCCGAGGAGATTCAAGTGCTGGCGAGCGTGCCCGATGCTGTGCGCGCGCCCGAGCCACATCGTGTCGTCGAGGTGACGGTTGATCGACTCCGCGTCGTTCCGTCGAGGGAACAGCCGCTCGAAGTCCGGGTCGCCTGGCGGGATGGGACGCAGGTTCTCGGTCCGATTGAGCTTGCGCGCCCGATCCTCGTCGTTGCCGTGGAGACGGACCGTGATGACCTGGTCGTCGTAAGCGGCGGAGTTGGTAGTCGTTGTACCAGCGGTACCGGCCGTTGTTGTCTCGATTGCGCGCGAGCGTTGATGGTCGATCCAGACGAGGCTGGACCGCCGGCAGGCGACGGTGACGTCTAGCTGCTCGAGTGCTCGTCGGGGGACGGCGGTACTGGGCCGAAGCGAACGTCGGCTTCGAGCGTCGTCTGCCTGATCACCCGTCGTCTTCGTGCGACCGTCCAGCTCATCACTGCGGCTGCGAACATGAGTGGTGTCGCCACGAGGAACCACTCGGCCTCTCCCGACGCGATCGCGACGACGGCGATCAGGGCCGCGAGCGCGAGCAGTACCGCAGCGAGCCGCCGCTCGATTGTCGCCGCTCGGGCCTCCGACCGTACGACCTTCGCGATGACATCGAGGACCTCGTTCACCGACCGCAACTCCGGCTGAGTACGGCCCGTCACGGGCCGAGCGGAGCGTTTCCTTGGCTGGCGAGCAGTAGCGGTGCGATGGAGTCCGACGGCGCGGCGTGCCGGCCGACGGCTCCGGCGCGAACGTGGAACCCAATCGCTTCGCGTTGGCGGTGAGCAGGGCGGCGCCGACAGTGGCGCTCGCAACCGAAGCGACGAGGATTCCGAGCTTGGCGTCACGCAGCGGTGCACCCCGGAACGCAAGGTCTGCCACGAACAGCGAGACGGTGAACCCGATGCCCGCCAGGGCGCCCGCTCCGAGGAGATGCGGGAGTCGCACGCCAGAGGGGATGCCTCCGAGCTTCAGCTTGATCGCGACGACGGACGCGACGAAGACGCCCAGCGGTTTGCCGACGACCAGGCCCGCAACGACCCCCCACGTCACCGGGCTGCCCGCAGCATGGCGCAAGGACTCCGCGTCGAACACGACCCCTGCGCTCGCGAGCGCGAAGAGCGGCACGATCAGGGCGCTGGACCATGGATGGAGTCGGTGCTCGAGCTGCTCGAGCACCGGCCGGCCCCTCACCTCCCCGCTCGGTGCGAGCAACCCGAGTGCGACGCCGGCGATCGTCGGGTGGATGCCCGCCTCGAGACAGCAGTACCACAGCATCGCCCCGGGCATCAGGTACCAGATCGGGCGCGCTGCGCCGAGGCGGCGCATGGCCACGATCCCGCCGACGACGAGTGCCGCCGCCAGCAGCCAGACACCGGACACCCCATGGGAGTAGAAGATTGCGATCACCACGATGGAGCCGACGTCGTCGACGATTGCCAATGTCAGCAAGAAGACCTTGAGCGGTCGCGGCAAGCGGGAACCGAACACCGCCAGCACTGCCATCGCGAAGGCGATGTCGGTTGCGATCGGGATGCCCCAGCCGTGGACTGTCGTCGTGCCGAGGTTCACTGTCACGAAGAGCGCTGCCGGCACCGCCATGCCGCCGAGAGCGGCGAGCACCGGCAGAGCGGCCCGACGAGGGTCGCGCAACTCGCCCCGCACGAGCTCGCGTTTGATCTCCAGCCCGACGACGAAGAAGAAGACCGTCATCAGGCCCTCGGTGACCCACTGGCCAAGCGACTCCGTGATCTCGAACGCGCCAACGCCGATCGTGACGTGACGCGACCAGAAAGTCGCGTAGGAGGCAGGCGCGACGTTCGCCCACCCGATGGCCGCCACGACGGCGACGAGAAGGACGATGCCGCCGAAGGTCTCGGTGGAGAGGAACTCGCTTACGGGTGAAGCGCGCAGGCGAGTGCGCGCGCAGCGCGGGTGCATCGGGTCGGCCGACATCGGGCTGCAGCTCCATCACTCGACGGATGTGCTGCCGCCGAAGAAGCGCCTCAGCGGCAGGCCGACCAGACTTCCCGGCTCACCTAGGACTCGAATCTACGGACTCGCGATGACGCGCAGATTCGCGTTCGGTGAACGCGATGTTACGTGCCGCTGAGCGACTGAAGCCAGCAGTTTCGACCGACGGACGGAGCCGACGGTAAAGACTCAGATCGTCGCCGCGCCACGCGCCAGCAATCGGCCGCGGCTCGTTAGACACACGGGCAAGGCGAAGAGCCGAGGCGCAGAGGTCGTACTGCGCTCCACGCCAGCTGAGATCGATCCGGCGCTCAAGTCGCTACGTCGGCACTGTTAACGTCGGCGATTGCGGCCCCAGGACAGCGCGATCACCACGATCATCACGATCGAAATGACAAATATCGTCCAGCCCGCAGCGTCCATCTTTCTCGCGTACCCGGGTTCCCTCAGCTGCACTCCCGGCACACCACGTTCGTCCGAATCGTCATCAACCACGCACGCAACGGTCGCAAAATCGCAAGGCGGGAACTGCGAGGCCGCTCGAGAGCGCGCTGATCGCTCGACGGCGCGCGTGTGAAATGTCCACGGCTAAGCCCGAGCTGAGGATCCTCGGCCAGAGGCCGACGGGTGCCCGGCGTCACCAAACCGGCGCGCAACCGTCGCCAAGCCGCAACCTTGTGGTGTCACCCTGGAGGAGTTTGGACGAGCCCTTCGATGACCACGTCGAACTGCACAGTCTGCGGTTTCACTACCGAGCCTCGGGTGACCAGAGCACACCCGAGGTCGTGCTCCTCCACGGCATCATGGGCCACTCGCGCGAGTGGGACAGCCTGGTCGAAATCCTCGCTCCGACAGTACGCGTGCTGGCGCTCGACCTACGCGGGCACGGTGAAACCGACTGGGCGAGCGAGTACACCGCGAGGGGCCTGGCCGCCGACGTCGCCGCATTCATCGAAAAGGTTGGAGTTGCTCCCGTCCACATCGTCGGTCACTCCATGGGCGCAATGGCAGCCGCCATCTGCGCCGCACAGCGCCCTGAGCTTGTCGACCGGCTGGTGCTCATCGACATCGGCCCCGACAGCCTCAGCTCCGAGTGGGCGCTCACCCAGTTGCCGGCGATGCTGGCATCATTCGGCCACGCCTCCTACGCGCAGTTCGACGACGCGATCGGGGAGTGGCTCGACCGGGACCCGTTCGCACGCAAGGAGCTGCTCCGCCACTACGTCGAGCACAATCTCGTACGTGGTGACGACGGGCGGCTCCGCTGGCGCTTCGACGGGCCGGGTCTCGCCGAGTTCGTGCGCACCGGGGCCACCGAAGCCGAGCTCTGGAAGGCGTTCGACGAGATCCACGCGCCCACGTTGCTCGTGCGGGGCCAGCACAGCGACGTGCTGACGCGTCGGACCGCAGATGAGCTGGTGACGCGGACGGCACAGTGCCAGCTGACGGAGATTCCTGCCGGCGCCCACGACCTCAGCGTCGAGCAACCGGTGCGGGTTGCCGTCCGCACCCTGAGGTTCCTCATGGCGGACACCTTCGCTCGCCACAAGTGCGACGGAGAGAAATACTGGTAGGACGGCTCCGAGACCGGAGGTCGAGAGATGTCACACAGCTACGACGCGATCGTCGTCGGGGCCCGCTGTGCTGGTGCGCCGACCGCCATGCTGCTCGCACGGAAGGGCTCCCGGGTGTTGCTGGTGGACCGGGCCAGGTTCCCGAGCGACACCGTCTCCACGCACTTCGTGCATCCACCGGGCGTGGCCGCGCTCGAACGCTGGGGTCTGCACGAGCGCCTCGCCGCGACCGGGTGCCCGCCTGTCCACCGGTACTCCTTCGACTTCGGGCCGTTCACGATCGAGGGATCGCCGCGGGCGATCGACGACGTGAGCGTCGCCTACTGCCCACGACGAACCGTGCTCGACGACATGCTCGTGGACGCGGCCGCCGACGCCGGTGCCGACGTGCGCCAGGGATGCTCGGTCGACGAGATCCTGCAGGAGGACGGACGGGTCGTGGGCGTTCGTGGTGAGGCCGGCGGACGGGCGATGACGGAGCGGGCGAGCGTCGTCATCGGCGCCGACGGCCGCAACTCCTTCGTCGCCAAGGCGGTGCAGCCGGAGCAGTACGACGAACGGCCGGCCCTGAGCCCAGCGATCTACTCCTACTGGAGCGGCGTCGACTGCGCCGGCTTCGAGGTGTTCGTCGCCGATCGCTGCGGCATGGCTGCGTTCCCGACGCACGATGACCTGACCCTCGTGATCGCAGGCTTTCCCGAGGAAGACTTCGCCGCCGTTCGCAGCGACGTCGAGGCCGCGCTCGAGGGCGCCGTCGCGCGTGTGCCCGCGTTGGCCGACCGCATGCGCACAGGGCGTCGGGAGGAGCGCTTCCACACCGCAACGCACCTCGCGGGGTACTTCCGCAAGCCGTCGGGACCCGGGTGGGCGCTGGTCGGAGACGCGGGCTACCACCTCCATCCGATCACCGCGCAAGGCATCACCGACGCCTTCCTCGACGCCGAACGACTGGTCGACGCGCTCGACGCGGTGTTCGCCGGCCGCAGCCCATACGACGAGGCGATGGATCGCTACCAGTCTTCCCGCGACCAGAGCGTCCTGCCGATGTACGCCCTGACCTTCGACCTCGCCCATCTCGACGAGCCGCCACCGCCCGAGACACAGCAGTTCCTCGCCGCGGTGGCCCGCACGCAGGAGGCGATGGACGACTTCGTGAGCATGCAGGCAGGCACGTTGCCGATCCCCGAGTTCTTCGCCCCGGAGAACGTCGGCCGCATCATGGCTGGTTGAACGTCGGGACCGGGCGAGTGGTCGCGCGCCAAGCTGGTGGGCATGGCACGGCGAGACGAAGATCGGAGCGCATCGGCGACGGTGATCAGGACGCCCGACCAACGCCTTCGGGTGTTCGTCAGCTCGACCTTGGGCGAGCTGGCGCCCGAGCGGTCAGCCGTTCGCGATGCGATCGACGGCGTGCACCTGACGCCGGTGATGTTCGAGTTGGGTGCACGTCCGCACCCTCCCCAGGAGCTGTACCGGGCCTACCTCGACCAGAGCCACGTCTTCCTCGGGATCTATTGGGAGCGCTACGGCTGGACCGCACCCGGTGCGGAGCGGTCGGGCCTCGAAGACGAGTATCGGCTGGCGGGCGACCGTCCGCGTCTGCTGTACATCAAGCACCCGGCGCCCTCACGGGAGCCTCGGCTGGCGGATCTGATCGCCGACTTCCAGGCTGACGACCGACGCGTCGTACAAGTCGTTCTCGACGCCCGAGGAGCTCGCCGCGCTTGTCGAGGACGACCTGGCGCTGCTGCTGTCCGAGCGGTTCGAGGCGGCGGCTTCGCCTCGTGGGCGCGCGTGGAGGCGGTCGAGCGCCGTCCCCGTGCCGCTCACCGAGACCGTCGGGCGGGACGACGAGATCGCAGCAGTGGTGGCGGCGATCCGGAGCGGGCGGCGACTGGTGACGCTCACCGGTCCCGGCGGCATCGGCAAAACGCGACTGGCGATCGAGGTGGCCCTCCGTCTCGGCGCCGACTTCCCCGATGGCCTGTCGTTCGTCCCGCTCGCCGCCGTCACCGACTCCCGCCGCGCGCTCCACGTCATGGCCGACCGCCTCGGCGTGCGCGTCGAGTCGTCGACCCCCGAGGAGGCATTGGCCGCGCATCTGCGCGATCGCCACGCCCTGCTCCTGCTCGACAACCTGGAGCAGATCGACGGCATCGGCCCCACACTGGTCGACGTGCTCGAGCAGGCGGCCGCCGTCGACGTTCTGGCCACGAGCCGCCACGCGCTGACGGGTGCGCGGAGAGCTGGTCCAACCGGTCCCGACGCTCGCGGTGCCGGTCGGGGGATCGGACGTGAAGGTCGCGGAGGTCGCCGCTGCTCCTGCCGTCGCTCTGTTCGAGGACCGGGCCCGGGCCGCGGCGTCCGCGTTCAGGCTCACCGACGCCAACGCCGGGACCGTCGCCGAGATCGTCCGGCGTCTCGACGGATTGCCGCTCGCCATCGAGCTCGCCGCCGCCCAGGCCCGCGTCCTGACGCCGGATGGTCTGCTCGAACGGGTCGCGTCGAGCTTCGACGCGCTGCGCGCCACGGCCGGTGACGTGCCCGAACGTCAACGAGCCCTGCGGGCCACGCTCGACTGGAGTCACGATCTCCTCACCGACGCCGAGCGCGCGCTCTTCGCCCGGCTCAGCGTGTTCTCGGGCGGGTGGACGATGGACGCCGCCACGGCGGTGTGCAGCCTTCACGGCGACACCGACATCGTCGACACGCTCGCGGCACTTCTCGACAAGAGCCTGGTTGCCGTCGACCTCGACGACATGACCACAGAGCCGCGGTTCCGGATGCTGGCCACCGTGCAGGCGTATGCATGTGAACGGCTGGTCGCGCGCGAACGAGACGCGCGTTGCTCCAGCGTTCGCACCTCGAGTGGTACCGGACCCTGGCCGAGCGGGCACAGCCGGGGCTGTGTGGGCCGGGACAGGCCGACTGGGTCCGCCGGATGATCCCGGAGCGGGCGAACCTCCGAGCTGCCGTCGCGGGCGCGCAGGAGCTGGGGGAGCAGGCCGCGGTGGTGGAGCTGGCGTGGGACGTCGTGGTCCTCTACTTCGTCTGCGACGCGGTCGACGAACCCGATGCGTGGCTCCGCCGCGTCGCGGAGGCGGCGCCGACCTTCGACGAATTGACCGACGCGAAGCTCCGCTCGCTGCACGCGCTCACCCGGGTCCACCACGGCGACTACGACGGTGCGGAAGATGCGCTCCACTGCGCGCTGGCGGTCTTCGAGGCCCGGGCCATGGACTTCGAGCGGGCCGTCGTCCTCCACCAACTGGCCTTCGTGCGCTACCACCTCGCGCAGGACGTCACCGGAGCGATCGACATGCTCCGCACGTCGTCGTCGCTCTTCGCCGGCCTTGGTCACGACTGGGGCGTGAGCCTGGCCGAAGCCATGCTGGGGAGCCTCCTCGCCGCCGAAGATGACCTGGCTGCCGCCGAGCGTCACCAAGTCCGTTCGCTCGAGCACGCGCAGCGCCTCGGCAGCGACCAGCAGGCGGCGCAGGCACTGAGCCAGATCGCCCTCCTGCGTCTCCGCCAGGAGCGCTACGACGACGCGGTCGAGCAGTTGAACGCCTGCTCGGCGCGACTGCGCCACGGACGGTACCGAACCGACACCGCCACTGCGCTCGAGGCCCTCGCGGTGGTGGTCCACCATCGCGGTGACGACGACAGCGCGGCCATCGCGGCGACCGTCGCATCGGCCGAGCGAGCCCGTCTGGGCGTCGAACCGTGGCCAACACTCCGGCCCTTCATCGACGGCACCCGCCGCGCCCTGCGCCGCTCGCTCGGCGACGACCAGTACGCACGCATTGCTGCGTCAGCATCCACAGCTGACATCTTCGAAACGTTCGAGCGGACGCTCCAGCGCGCCAACGACATGGGCAAGATGGCAGGCAGACGAGGCTGATCATCGTGGCACGCCTGAGCTCCCGAGACCCAGTGTCGTCGGCGGTCCGTGTCATCCCTCGTGATCGCTTGGCTGCCTGCCCGATTCGTGGTCCGCTCTTAGTAGGCGCTCCTCCTTCCTCGGCCGGCCTCGCGGTTGCGGCTAGAGCGGCGTCTGCTGATGCAGAGCCATGTGCCATCGATCGTGTTCCTTCACATAGGTGCTGTTGACGAGGGCCTCGTATCGGTGTCCGCCCCGAAGCGCTGATGCGCGGTACGCGACGACTGCGCATCGGTCGTCGAGCCGAAGCGTGCGCATGTCGGAGAGTTCGAAGGTGTCCCACGGCGCTCCTTGCATCGCATGGATTGCGCCGTCTCGGTCATCGAGCACGGTGCCACCGGGCAACAGCATAAGAACTTGTTGCGCCAGCATGTCGCGGAAGAACGCATCGACCGCTGCGGCGCCGCCCGTCAGCGCTTCCCAGCCGTCTCGTTCGAGACGCAGCAGATTCTCATGAGCGGGGTCCATGTCTCCTCACTTCGCGGCCATTCACGCTGGTGGTCCCTACGCAGACACGCGTTCCGGAGTTGGAGGCGGGACGACGAGAACTGGGCGCCCTGCGTCGCTCAGGAGCGCCCGGGAGACGGACCGGTCGATGATCCGGTCGAGGAAGCCCGCGTCGTCGCCGCCGACCACAATCAAGTCGACATCGTGTTCCTCGGCGGCCGCAATGATCACCGCGACCGTGTCACCCACCGCTCCGATCGCGGTGGCGTGGTCGAAGCCGCTCTCGTCCAGTACGTGCGCGGCCTCCTCACGAGCGTCGTTGCGCAACTCGACGTCGACCGAGAGGTCGCCGTCGGCGGTCACGAGTGGGAACGCCGGAAAGACTGCGCCGTACCCGACACCGGGCGCCACCAACTGCAAGGGGCGCCGCGCGACGTTGACCCCGAGGATTTCTACCGAGCCGTCGCCGAAGAGCTCGTGCACGAAGTGGGCCGCTTCTCGGGATGTCTCACTGTCGTCGACTGCGACCATCACCTTGCGTCGAGTCATCCAATTCTCCCGTCTGCATGACATTTCCAACCATGTCATCGGATCCGCAGCTGCGGCCCCGTGCCTCCGAACCGCGCCACCTCTACCGATCGGACGCCGGGGTCCGCGTAGGCCCCGACGGGCAGCTCGGAGGTGACCGTCGCCCCCGCCTCGAGGTCGAGCTGCCATGCGCCGAGCGCGACGTGCGTGGCGTCGCCTGCGTTCACGATCCGCAACCAGTGGTCGCCCGACATGACGACACAACGCGGCATCGGCACGTCGGGTCCGAGCACGACCTCGACGATGACGGCTTCGTCGACCGAGCAGATGCCGGCGGCCGGCGCGGCCGGAGCGGTCGGCGCGGCCGGTGGCGGTGCCGGAAGCGGCGACACGTTCACCAATTCCGGTGCACTGGCCAGCGCAGCCCGCGTTTCCGGTCCCACCAGACCGTCGACGGTCACGCCTTGCACCTGCTGAAAGAACCGGGTCGCAGCGGCGGTCTCCGCGCCGTAGAGGCCGTCGATGACGACTGGGCTGCGCTCGGCGCCCGCCGCTGTGAGCCAATGGTCGAGATCGGATTGCCAGCGGGCGACGTCGTCACCGCGGTCGCCGGGCGCCAAGAACGGTATGTGTGCCACTGGCGTGCGTGACGCGTCCACGAGCGCTGGGGCGCTGAGGTAGGCCGATCGCGTCACCGGACCGACGAGCCCGTCGACCGGCAGACCCTGTGCGAACTGGAACCGCCGCGTGACCGAATCGGTCAGCTGTCCGTAGTTGCCATCCACTTCGAGCCGGAACTGCTCGTCGGGCGCGACCACGTCGAGCCAGCTGTTCATCGCGGCCTGCCATGTCGTCACGTCGGGGCCGGTCGCGCCGATGCCCAGGACCGGCGCGTCGAGGGCCCACGAGAGTGGCACGTCGGAGTCGGCGGTCGCACCTGCTGTCGCAGGAGCAATGAGAACGCCGACGCACACCGCCGCACAGGCCAACGCGCGTGCCCAACGGCTCGAAGCCTCTGAGCGGCTCTTGTTCATCGGCTGGCGGTTCCCGCCCGCTCCGGAACCTGGGCCAGCGCTCGGTTCCCGAGCATCTCGTCGTCGAAGGTGCTCGCCTCGCGCTGCGGGCGATCCAGCAGTCGTTCGAACAGCTCTCGGTACACCAGGACCGCGCCGAGCAACTGTTCGACCGTGGCTCGACCGTGCTCGGCGAGACAGAATGCTCGGTGTGCGGCGCGATAGGAGTTGGCCAACTCCGGATCCTCCACCGACAGCGCGTCGGCGCGCACCGCTCCGTCGGCGGTCGGGAACCCGCGTTCCTCCATCACCGTGACGACGAGGTGTTCTGCCTCCCGGACCGAGTGCTCGGGCGACTCGACGAACGCGCACTGGAGACGACGCCAACTCTCCGTGTGCTCCTCACGCTGGTGCGGCGACAGCGTCGGATGGTCGAGACCGCCATAATGTGCGAGCCGCATCTCCAACGCCTGCGCGCCGTTGCGCTGTCCTTCGACTGCGATGATGCGGTCGTACTCGGGCCCGAAGCGCTTCCGGAGGCGGTCGCTGTGACGACGGCGGTTCCGGCTTTCGCTGCAGAGGCGCCATGCGCCCAGGCCGAGCAGCGTCAGGGCGGCGACGCCGGTGACGATCACGAAGATCAGCACCACGGTATCCATGGATCTCCCTCTCTCACGCGGGTTCGTTGCCGTAAAGCTGCCCAGGGCGCGTTGCGGTTCCGTTGCAACCAGTCGTCGAATCCGTGACGGCGAGCGTCAGGTGATTCGGTAGCGGTCGGCCGCGTCGTCGTCGACCCCAAGCCCATGTTCCCAACGGGTCAGATCGGGGATGAGTGCACGATCGGTCGACACGAACACGCCGCGGAGGAGGAGGTGGTCGGCCCGGACGTGATCGCGGAGGTTCGCCACTGCCGACGCAGGATCAGCATGCAGTGCTGGGGGCGCAGTGCGTCGAGATCCCCAGCCCGTGCGACGCGGCGACCGCCGCCACACGCAACCACTCGATGATGCCTGCGCAGCGCGACACGTCGGCCTGCACGACATCGCCTGCACCCGCCGCGCACAGCTGAGCGAAGGAAGTAGACGAGGTGGTAGCCAATCATCGCCGGCAGCAAGATCGGCATTGACCGCCGCCGCGCACCGTCGATCGCGGTGCTTCCGGCACCGCCGGAAGCGGCACGCGTTCCGTACACACGATGGATGTGTCGTGATTATTGTTCCCTCGACTCTGAAGTTGCCGGCGAGTCCGCAGCACGCGGCGTCGAGCAGCTCGGGATCGAGTCCGGCCGTGCGGAGGAGCTCCAGCACAGCGCTCGAGCCCCGAAGCCGTACGTTGCCCGCGGCCGCCTCGAGGCCGGCTTCGCCGCGGGCCACGAGCGCGACGTCGAAACCTCTCGAGACGACCTCGAGCGCGGTCGCCGACCGGCTTCGCCCCGATGCACCGGTGATGATGACGACACAGCCCGCCATGAGGAGGCTCTACCCGCGCACCGCGAGGGCCACGCCGGGGTAGTCAGGGGAGTAGCGCAGCGCACGGAAGGTCCACCACGGGTCGATCGGCTCACCGGCTCCGCTCACCTTGGGCGTGTCGGGTCGCACGGTGTAGTGAGGGTTCTCGAAGTCCCACACCACGTTGCCTTTGCGGTCGACCTCGAGGATCCGCCCATGCGTTCCGTCGGTGATCAGGGTGTTGCCGTTGGGCATGCGCTCGGCGCCCGAGATGATGGCGGCGAAGAACCGTTCACTGTCCGGTGTGGGATACACGCGATCTGCGTGCGGCGAAGGTGCCGTCGTGCACTTGTACGTACTTGTCGTCGACGAGTCGCGGAGTGATCTCCTCTACCGAAGAGAAAGCTCGGGTCTTCGGTAGCCCATTGCTGAACACGAGGATCTTGCCGGCGCCCGGCAAATCCGCCGGAATCCATTCGGCGTCGTGTTGCACGAACAAGGTGCGCTGGGCCCGCGAGTGGGTCGTGGCGGGGTTGCCGTAGCGGAAGAGGAGATCACCCGCGGGGCCTCGCGCTTCCTCGGTTGTGGCCGAGTGATCGATGATCCAGATCTCACTGAACGACCGCGAGCTGAGCATGATCTCGTCGCGTTCGGCGTTGTAGTCGACCCCGTTCAGGTGGTTCCAGTCCTTCTCCCCGCCGTTCCCTTCGAGCACATGGTTGACGTCGATCCTCTCGGGGTGAAGGTTCACGTCGCCGTAGTTGGCTTTGGTCGGGTCGAGGTCCTGCACGAGGTGGTCCCACACGTGCCATTCCCACACGATCTCGCCGCTCGACGGCCGGTATTGCAGCACCGAGTCGGGCCAAACCTCGCCGTCGGGGAGCAGCTTCGGCGATCGTCCGGCGGCGAGCGCGCCTTCCGCCGTCTTTCGCTCCCACGCGATGAACAGGACGTCGCCATTGGGCAGAGGCTCGATGTCGTGGTGCTGGAGATGCTGTCCGTTCGCGTAGTCGAAGCGCCACACCAACGTGCCGTACCAGTCGAGTTCCTCGATGCGACCCCCTGCGCCGCGGCCCTCGCGGAAGGCGTTGCGAAGCTCCAGGTTGCCGGCACGCACCAGATGGCCGTTGGGGAGGAGGTACTGCGACAGACCGGGTCGCGTATCGGTCTTCCACGTGTGGACGGTCCGACCCTTCATGTCGACGAGATACGTGCGCTCGAGCTCGAGTGGCGAATAGAGGGTGTAGCCGTCAGAGGCATCGGCGGTCCTGGTGACCACGCCGCGGGGCTCGTCACGCTCGTCGGCCGCTCGGGCGGCAGGACCCGGGCCGACGAGCGCGACGAGCGCAAGCACCGCTGCGGCGGCGCCTCCGCGGAACCGGCTACAGGGCGCCACGCAGGCCTAGGAGCACGCTCGCCGCCAGAGTGAGCGCTGCTGCGCACAGCACGCGCCGTTCCAAGCCCGCGTCCGGGCTCGGGTCGTCCCCCATGTGCGACCCGGGCCCGGCTGGTGCGGCGGGGCGGCGTGTGCATCCGTGGCGTGGGCTCGCTGATCGTCGCCCACGCCAGGTGCACGCGCTGGCGATGACCTGGTGCTGGTGGTCCACGGGCTCAGTTGCTCCAAGTCGCACGGTTCGGAGATGGCAGCCTGGCAGTTTCACATTGCGGTTCGGTGACTTCCCGAGACGCATCACTCGAACCGCGCGGGTTCGTCACGCGATCACAACGATCCGGAGCGAGCGTGTCGCCATGGATGAGGAAGCCTCCATGCCGCCGCCGGGCCCGATCGCCTGCAGCTGCCAGTTCACCGTGGAGTCTGCTCACGACGACGATGTCGTGGTGACCGTCATCGGAGACCTTGATCCGCCCTCAGCTCAGGTACTGCTCGACCTGGTGGAATCGGCGATCGGGACCCCGGGAACGAGCAGGGGCGTTGAGGTCGACCTTCGGCGGCTTCGCGCCTGTTCCAATTCCGGCGTTCGCGCCCTCGCATCCTGCGCCGAACTCGGGCGCGTTTCCGCGAGGGTCTGCACTTCCGAGTTGGGATCGCTCCCGCCGCCGCGGAATACCTCAGTGACGGATCGGACAGACTACAGAAGTGACGCAAACAGTGCTGGTCGTCGAAGACGACTCGCGTATCCGGTCAGTCATCCGGATGGCGCTGGAAGGTGAGGGCTACGAGGTCGTCGACGCGGCCACAGGCGAGGACGCACTGTCGGCGTTTGCTGTTGCGAGTCCGGATCTCGTGATCCTCGACGTCATGCTGCCCGACTTCAATGGTTTCGAGGTGTGTCGCGCGCTCCGTCAGGAGAGCGGCGTACCCATCCTGATGCTCTCCGCGCTCTGACACACACGACGTCGTCGCCGGCTTGGAGGCAGGCGCCGACGACTACGTGACCAAGCCATTCGCAGCCAAGGAGCTGGCGGCGCGCATGCGCGCCTTACTGCGCCGCCTGGCTCCGGGCGATGCCCGCGGTTCAGTGCTTCGGTTCGGGAATGTCGAGATCGCACCTGACGCGGGCACCGTCATGCGAGATGGCCACGACGTTCCGCTCACGAAGACCGAGTTCCGGCTGCTCTGCGAACTGGCGCGCAACGTCGGGCTCGTCTTGAGTCGCGAGCAGCTCCTCCACCGCGTCTGGGGTTACGACTACATGGGAGATGGCCGGCTCGTCGATGCACACGTGCGTCGCCTCCGTACGAAGATCGAAGCCGACCCCTCGGAACCGTTGCTGGTCGTGACTGTCCGCGGACTCGGGTATCGCATGAACCGGCAATGAGCGGCGACGGTGAGCGCGGCCGACGCCGGGCTCGCGGCCTGCGGTTCCGGCTCGTCGCACTGTTCGCCATCGGGGGTCTCGTCCTCTCCTCCGCGTTCGCCGTCGGCACGTATTCTTTTGCCAAGCGCTATCTCGTGTCGCAGCGCGAACGCACCGCGCAACGACAGGCTTTCCTCAACGCCCGAGCGTTCCGGGGCGCGTTCGGAGCCGACACGACCTCAGTGGCGGACGCCCTCGCCGCGCTCGAGGTGCCGACGGGCACGAGCGTCGTGATCAGGGAGGCGGGAGAATGGTATGGAACCTCGGTCGCGCTCGGCCGCGACGACGTTCCCGCTGCGTTGCGGGCCCTCGTGCGCCGAGGCGGTGCCGGGCACCAACGGATCGCGACCTCCAGCGGTCCCGCGATCGCCGTCGGCCTACGGATCCCGACGCTGGATGCGGAGTACTTCGAGATCGTCGTCCTCGACGAGCTCGCGAGCACGCTCCGGGTCATCCGCGACGCTCTCCTTGCTGCGGCGGCGTTCACGACGATCGCTGCCGCCCTGCTGGGAGTCTGGGCTGCCCGGCGGGTGCTCTCTCCGCTGCGTGACGTAAGCGATACCGCGACGGCAATAGCAGCGGGCGACCTGTCGCAGCGTCTTGATGTGCGGGGAGATGCTGACCTCGATCCATTGGCCGGGTCGTTCAACCACATGGTGGACGCGCTCCAGCAACGCATGGAACGGGACGCTCGGTTTGCATCCGACGTGAGCCATGAGCTCCGTTCGCCGCTCACCACGTTGTCTGCCTCGGCCGAGGTGCTCGAGTCACGCGCAGCCGACCTGCCACGCGGCATTCGTGAGCCGATCGAGCTCCTCGGCGCCGAGGTCCAGCGATTCGAGCGCCTGGTGTCGGAGCTTCTCGAACTGGCGAGAGCCGAGGCCGGCGTCGACGGGCTCGCGCTCGAGCCGGTGATCTTGGGAGAACTTGTGTTGCATACCGTGGGACTCACCGATGGTGGCGACTTCGTCGTGCAGATCGATCCGCGACTTGCCGCCGCGCCGGTGCTCACCGACAAGCGACGCGTGAACCGGATCCTCACGAATCTCGTTGAAAACGCTCGCAGCCATGGGCGAGGCCTCCGCTCCGTCTCCCTGACACGCAACGGCACCAGCGCGCGCATCACCGTCGAGGACCTCGGTGACGGTGTGCCTGCGGCCGAACGGGAACGCATCTTCGAGCGCTTCTTCCGAGGTGCAGCAGCCGGGCGTCGCGAGGCAAGCACGGGGACTGGCCTGGGCTTGGCGCTCGTCGTCGAGCACGTCCGGCTCCTCGGCGGCGCAGTCCGGGTCGAAGACGTCGAGTCGCCGCCTGGTGCGCGCTTCGTCGTCGAGTTCCCCGTGGAGGACACGTGAAGAGACACGCGATGCTCGTGTACATCGCCATCGTGATCCTGGTGAGCGTGCTTGCCGGCTGCGGGGTCGGCGCACAGTCGACGCCGGAGACCATCGACCGTTCTGATGTGCCGTTCGGTCTCGCGCAACGTGAGCGCAGTACATCTACCACTGGGCCCCAGGCGGGCGTGTCCTACACCCTGTACTTCGTGGCCGAGGACCATCTCCGACCTGTAACGCGAAGTGCGCCGACGGCTCTCGGCCCGACCGCGACCCTCCGGAAACTGGTGCGAGGCCCTGACCGCGAAGACACTGAAGGGGGTCTCCGCACCGCGCTGCCGCCGGACCTCGTGATCCAGCGGGTCACGGTCGACCACGGCATTGCGACGGTGGCGCTCGGAGGATCGGGGTCGGCGATCGCGGGCGGCCAGCAGCCCCGGGGTGTCGCGCAGTTGGTCTTCACCGCGACGGGTCTCACTGGCGTCGACGGGGTGCGATTCGAGGTCGACGGCGAGCCCGCGGAAATACCGCGTGGCGATGGAACGCTCTCGATCGCACCGGTGGACCGGGCCGACTATGCCGGCGTTGCACCGTAGCTGCCGGAGTCCGTCAACGAACGGCAACCTGTTCGGCGCGTAATCACATCGTCCGTCGTAGAGCATGTTCCTGACGCAAGGAGGAGCTCAATGACGCACACGATCAGCCAAGGATTGCGGTACCTCGATCTCGATGACGACGGAGTGCCCGACGCAGTCCTCATCACGGAGACCTGGCCCGACGGCACCGACGTGCGCGAGAACGGGCATGGGCCCACCGTCGTCGAGACGCTCGAAACGGGAATCGGCATCGACGGCCGCCCGAGCGGCGTGTCCGTCTACGCGCACCACTGACCTGAGCTGGAGGACCGCGGTGCTCGAGATCACAGAACGCGCGGCGACGGTGATCGCCGATGCGTGCAGCGCCCAAGCGCCTTCCAAGGCTGGCGGGCTTCGTATCCTCCCGAAGACGTCGGTGAGCGTTCACTCGTCATCGAGTTCGTCGATCGTCCACAGCTGAACGACACGGTCCTCTACGAGGGTCAAGCCACGGTGTTCCTGGCCGACGGGCTGGAACGGTTGGTGGGAACCCGAATCCTCGACGCCGAGCGCGCCGGTCTGCCGCCACAACTCGTCCTTCGCTCGCGACAACCCACGGAGTGATGAATCGCAGCCTGTGCTGCAGCTCGTTTGCCGCTTTCCGAGTCGAGCGCCTTCAACAGCAATCCGTCCCCTCGAGAGGACGCAGTCATGAGCGATGACCATGCGGGCGATCCCGACTCTGGACACGGGCTTTGCTGCACGCTGTGCTGCTGTCGTTCGGAGTTGTCATCGTGTTCTGGAAGATGACAGAACCAGTGGAGATCACCATTGTCGAGGTCGACGCACCTCGCAATCCGTATTGAGCTCACTCGGGTTCGGGATCGTCGCGCACAGGTTCGTCCTGGCTTGCCGTGGTGCTGGGCGGTGGTTGCTCGCTGCTGCCCGGTTGTGAGCTGCGCTGGTATGTGGTGACGGAAGACTGCCCGGCGACCAGCACCGCAGCGACCGCAGCGAGCAGGCCGGGTACCACGAATCCAGGTCGACCGGTGGTCTCGGCCACGAACATCACCGCGGCCAGGGGGACGCGATATCCCGCGCCGAGGAAGGCTGCGACGCCGATCACGACGAACAGCGTGATGTTGGCGTCACCCACGACCGCGACTGCGATGCGTCCGAGCAGGGCGCCTGCGACCACGAGAGGAACGAACAGTCCGCCGACCCCGCTGCCCCCCACCGTGACCGCAGTGGCGAGAGCTCGCACGAGGAACACCACGCCAAGCAACCAGAGTGCACGGTCGGGCGCGAGTGCCCAATCGATCGTGTGGTAGCCAACGCCGATCGCGAGCGGCTCGTCCGTGAGCGCCCAGGTGATGCCGAAGAGCGCGGCGAGCACGACGCCAGCTCCGGTCACGCGAATCCACGGCCCGAACCGGGTAGTGAGGGACTTTGCGCTCAGCACAAGCCAGGCGAAGCCGCGTGCACCGATGCCGGCGGCCACGCCGAGGCCGAGCGCGCCCACGAGATCGAGAAATGACAGCGGCGGCGGCGACCCATGCGCGACGAACAGTGGCACGGTGCCATTGATTGCCACGAACGCCAAGTAACCGACGGCAGACGACACTAACGCAGGCAGCAGCATTCGACGCGCGAGGTCCTCCTTGTACGGCACCTCGAGCGCGAAGATCGCACCAGTCGCCGGAGCCTTGAAGATCGCCGCAACGCCCGCGGCCGCGCCCGCCACGAGCAGCACCCGGCGGTTGCTGCCCGCGGTGAAGCGTGGAAATCGCCGCTGCAGGAACTCGCCGAACCAAGACCCCAGGTAGAGAGAGCCGCCCTCGAGTCCCATCGCTCCACCCATCCCGGGAGTGAGCACTGCCGCGATCATTCGCCCCGGCAGCTCGCGGAGGCGATATTGCGCGTCGTCGTTGTGGAATGCCTGCAGGTAGAGATCCGCAGTACCCGAGTCCTTCGTGCGGCCCACGAAGCGCAGGGCGAGCCACGACAGCGCAAGACCAGCGAGTGGCATCCATGCCATCACCCAAGGTGAGAGTTGGAAGACGCGTTCGAGGAACACGTCGACGACGAGCCACTCGAAGGCGGCAACGCCGAAACCCGTGAGCGCGCCCGTGATCGCGGCGAGGACGATGACATCGTGCGAGCGGCGAGCGAAGTCGCGGAACCGGCGAGTGGTCGCACCGCCGCTCACGGTTCTATCTCCGAGAACCATGCGGCGTCTGCCGGTTCCCTTGCAGCTTCGCCGAGCGCGTTCAGAGCGTGCACGGTCGCGGCGCGCTCGTCGTTGGGTACCTGCGCCACGATCTGCGCGATCTCGGCTCGACGCCGTTCAGTGACCGCGTCGACGAGCCGGCGGCCCTTGGGTGCAAGCTCGATCGACACCTCGCGTCGGCTCACCGGCGATTCTCCTCTCCTCACCAGCTTCTTGGTCACCAGCCGATCGCAGAGCCGAGTGATCGTCGATGGATGCACGCCGAGCGCCTCCGCCAGGGTGGACGGGCGCTGCGGGCCGCGACTCGCGAGTACGACAAGGGCTCGGTACTGGGGGAGGGTGACGTCGTGGTCGACTGCCGCCACCGATCGAGCAGCCACTGACACCAGGACTCGAGACGCCCGGAGCACGGCGCTTACAACCTCGTCCTCAGACACATGCATATTACAAGTATTGCATCATACAGCGATCGAGGCGCCGATTTGCACTGCGTACCGCGTGGCGCAAAGCGACGAGTTCCCCTCCGACACGTATTTTTGCCGTATGCGGAATCGCCACCGTCGCCAGCTCGGCGCTCGGGGTCGCCGGGTCGTACATCGGCACACGCCCAGCGCCGCACAGAGGGCCGCTCGGTCTTCCTCGTCGGCCTGCCGTAGCAGCCCGGGCATGCCGCCGAGCCGGTCGACGACGGCGATCGCTTCGTCGGTGCTCAGAGATGCCGGAGTCTGAGCGGCGACGTGCTCGAGCTCCGCGCGCGCCGCTCGTTCCTGGTCGGCGGCTTCGGTGATCCATGCCGTCACGGTGGCGGGGTCAGCGCCGCCATCGAGCACGGCTCGGTATTCCGCGAGGTTCTGGCGAGCATCGGCGAATGAATGGCGCCCTTCGTCGACGACTCCAGACTGGTGGGCGGGATCGTGCGCCGCGGCCTCGAGGACTTTTGCGCGGTCTCCCGAGCTCGCTCCGGCGCGAACAGCTCATCGAGGCAGTCGTCGAGCGCCTCAACGAGTGGCTGCTCGCGTACGTAGACGTCGACCGGATGGTCGACTCGTGATGTCGGGATCGCGTGTCACTGCTCGAGCCAGTCCCAGGCCTCGTCGACGTCATGAGCGGCGAAGTGTTCGGCGGCCCGGGCGCAGAGCGGGGAGGCGAGCTTGGCGATGCCCTTGGCGAGTACGCCGTCACCGACGACGGCAACCTTGCGGATCCGGTCGTGATGGTTGCGTCCGACCTTCCAGTCGTCGATGAGTGGCTCCGATCCCGGCGAAGTCGGTGGTGTCGATGAGGAGTCCGACGGTGTCGGGTGTCGTGCTCGGCGAGGATCTGGTCGAGCGTGAGGCTCAACGTCGCGTAGTCGGTCGGCGCGAGCTTGCCGGTGAGCTTGAATCCGACCACGTCGTCATGGCTGTCGCGGAGCCGTTCGAATGCCGCGGTCTCTCGAGGAAGCTGTCGCCGACGAACTGGGACTTGAGCGGCCCGGAGAAAGCGTGATACGTGATCAGCTTCATCAGCGCGGTCTGGGCCTTCACCGCCGCCCTCGTACCGGGGACGAAGCGCTTGGCGAAATCGCGGGCCTTGGTTTGGCGGATGTCCATCTGCGGCTTGACCCGCGCTTCGAAGTTGGCGAGCGCCTGGCGCCAGTCGTCGGTCGCCCCGAGCTCCTCCGCGAGCACGTAGCCGCCGGCGAGCGCCATCGACGCGCCTTGGCCGGAGATCAGGGTCATGCATCCGGCGGCATCGCCGACGAGGACGACGCGTTCGTTGCGCCAGGTGTCCATCCGGATCTGGGTCACCGTGTCCATCAAGAGATCATCACGTCGGGCAACTCGCTGAGGACCTGTTCGGTGTGCCAGCCAGCCCCGTCGTAGAGCGATCGGATCCGGTCGGCGCGGTCGGCGGGCTCGATCCAACCGTCGTCGGGGTCGCCCCACAGCAGGAACGCAACCAACCGGTCGGGGCGATCGCTCGAGTAGATGCCGATCTCTCGGTGTGGTTCCACGTAGTTGTCCCACAGTGCGGACCGCTCGTAGTCGCCGTAGAGGAAGAAGGTCGCGAAGCGGTAGCCGAGATAGACGGCGTAGTCCTCCTCGTGACCGAACGCGAGCTGCCGGACGTTTGAGTGGATGCCGTCTGCGCCGACCACCAGTCGAAGGCCTCGGATGACCCATCGTCGAACGTGGCCGTGGCGGCGTCGTCAGACTGCTCGATTCCGGTGATCGAGGTGCCGTAGCGGATCTCGACGTCGTCGGGGACGGCGCCGTTCACGACCTCGACGAGGTTGCCGTGCATCAGTGGCAGGCACCAGCCGCCAGCACCTCGCGGATCGCGTCGTACTCGCAGTGCGTGGCACCGCATTGAGCTCTCGTGACGACGTGCCCGGCGTGAAGCGCCGCGCCGATGGGCATGGGACTTCCTGACGACGATCTGCGTCCCAGCGGTCCTGCAAAGTGACTGCCGACTCGCGAGTGCATGTCATGGCGTCAAATGCGAACACCGAGCAACAGGCAAGACGCGAGCCGCACGAGGGGATGTCGCACCGGCTGCTCCTCGGGGATTGGAACCGAATGGTTCGAGACCCGATCGACCTCCTGCGTTGGACCTACGTCATCGGGTTCGCCGTGTACGTGGTGCGCGGAAACACGGCTGTTGCGTCACGATTCGCGATCACCGCGGCGTTGGTGTTCTTCGCCGAGAGCTCTCGAACTGCCCAGGATCTTTGACCTCGGCTTCGTGGGCGGGGTGGCACTCCAAGGCTGGGGCACGGCGTTCGAGTTCTGCAATGGTTGGAGTTGGTACGACGTACTCGTCCACTTCACGCTGACGTGCTGCATGGCGCCCGTGCTCTACATCAGCTTGGATCGGCTCGGAGTGGTTCCCGATCTCACTGCTCGACTTCCGAGACGACACCTGGCGGGCGTCGTGGTCGTAACATTCGCGCTGGGCCTCGCCACAGGCGCACTACGACGCGCTGGGGGCGCTCACCGGAGGGGTGCTGCTCGCCGTCTGGGTGACCCGCGGTTGGGCGACGACCCGCCGACTGGGATCGGGAGACATCGTCTGAGGCAGCGAACCTCGTTGTGCCTCTTGTTGCCTCGAGAGTCACGATTGCAATCGAGACACTCCAACCGCGACCGTCAACGGAACGCGACGAGTTCGCGACCTGATCGTCGTCGGGTCGGGGCAGGTTTGTGAGCTCCGGACGGCCGTACGGCCTCGGCCCCGAGACCTCATGAGCCAGAGAGGGAGTTGTGACAGATGCTTGAGTTGACGCAGCTGGCAGCAGACGCCATCGCATCGGAGCGCGGGAAGCGCGAGCTTCCGGCGTCGGGGGGCGTGCGCATCTTCCCCCGTCGGACCAAGAACGAGAATTTCGGTCCAGGCGCTGGTCGTCGAGTTCGTCGCCAAACCCGAGGACGGTGACACGATCGTCCGCCGAGGCGGCGCCGCCGTGTTCCTCGCCGACGGCGTCGATGCGATCGTCGGATCGAGGGTCCTTGACGCGCAAGATGCCGCGTTCGCCGCCCCAGCTCGTCCTGCGCGCCGTCGACTCCAGCTGAGATCGACCCGGCGGGTGTATGTGGGGCGGGTGAGCTCCTTCCGGAGCTCACCCGCGAGCCTCGATTCCATGGCTGTTCGCGTCATGTTGGTCCGTACACGAGTCGCGACATCGCGTCGACGACGCACCGATCGGCTGCTAGGTCGACATGCAGTGCCCCAAAATGGGGCCGCAATCGCCGATCTTGACTGGCCGTCGTCGGCTCCGCCTGGACCACCTCCCGACCCGGGCTCGTCACCCGCGCTGGCATCTGCTCCGCTGCCGAGGCCTCGGTGCGTCACGGTGTCGGCGGAGCACTGGTTGCGTATCGCCAACGAGGGCCCGGCGACGACGGTCACGGGTGCATCCGTCACGTCGCCGTTGCCGATCGGTGCGTACGCGGACGCAGGACTTCACACGCTCGAGGTCGAGCGATACGGAGGTTCCGGGCCCGAAGTCCGCATGCACTAGACAGTGCGGCCTCGACCGCAGATCCCGTGCTCGCGTGAGGCGAGCTCAGCCGAAGACTCGTCGGGCGCGCCGCAGGCGGTGGTGCGCGACCGCCGCTCGCGCCGGTTTGCGCCGCACGCGCCGTGGACGCCGCCGCCCGGATGGGCGGAGGCGGAGGCGAGATAGAGACGGGCGACCGGAGTCTCCGCGCGAGCCAGGCCGGGGACCGGCCGGAAGACGAGTTGCTGGTACAGCTCCGCGGTTCCGAGGTTGATCGAGCCGCTCGACATGTTCGTGTCATGCGCTTCGAAGGAGTGCGGCGTCGTGACGTGCCGCTGTCGGATGATGCTGCGGAATCCCGGGGCGAGCGCCTCGATGCGAGCTTCAATGCGGTGCGCGAAGTTCTCGACGTCCGCGGCGTCCCACACGCCCCGCACGGGACCGGTGCATTCGCCCGCCCCGTCGTCTCCGCGCACGCATCGCGGCACGTGCGTGTACGCCCACGGAGTCGCGGTGCCGGGCGGCTGGCGCGTGACATCGGCGACGTGTGGCTGGCCCACGATGAGGAACGGATGCCGCGGGATGCTCCCGCACGAGAGCGACGCCGCCGAGCGCGTCAGCTCGTCGACGTCGTTCGCGACATGGACGGTGCCCGCGGGGCGGTCGCATCACTCGCCCACGGGATCGGGCCGTCGAGGGTCCAATCCACCTTGACCGTCGCGTGGTCCCACGAGAAGCGGGCGAGCTTGGCGCGAAAGGCCGGAGCAAGGTCATCGTCACGAAGGAGACGCGTGTACAACGTCACCGCGTCGGTGTCGGCGATGACGGCTTGAGACGCGTCGACGATCGACTGATCGGCGAGCTCGACCGCCACTGCTGCTCCCCGGTTGACGACGACGCGAACGACGGGCGCATTGCAGACGAGCCTCCCTCCGGCGCCGCCAGCCGCTGCACGAGCGTGTTGGTCAGCGCGCCGGCGCCGCCCTCGGGAACGGGAAAGCCGACGCTCTGACCGAGACCCGCGAGCAGCCATCCGAAGAACCCGCCCAGCGCGGACTCGGGAAAGAGGTCCGCATGGAGCGCGAGGCCGGCGAGCAGCCGTGCGTCCTCGCGTTCCTCCGAAATGCTCCTGTCCGAGGCGGCGTATCGGCACGACCCCGATGCGTGCGAGCTCGATCGATGTCGCCGAGTGAGCCCGCCCTCCGGGCCACTCCCAACGCCGCCCGCACGGGCGGGAAGGGTGTCAGCAGCGCGTCGACCAGCGAGGGCTGGTAGCGGCTCCAGTGCTCCATCAACGTTCGCCACTCGTCACCGTCACCGGGGTTCTCCGCGTCGAGGGTCTCTGCGGTCTCGTCGATGCCGCGGAGAGCACCACCGGGCCGTCATCCTCCGTCGGATGGGCCAGCACGAACGGCGCGCGTCGCCAACGCAAGCCATAGTCCTCGAGCGCCAGCGATGTCATCGCCGGTGACGCCACGGACAAGGGATAGAACGCGCTGCAGTGGTCACTGACGAACCCAGGTTCGACGAACTCGCTCGATTGCACTCCACCGCCGGGGATGGCTTCCGCCTCGAGCACTGTCACCTCCCAGCCACGGTCGGCGAGGAAGTTCGCGGCCACGAGGCCGTTCGGGCCCGCACCGATGACCAGCGTGTCGCTCACGTCAACACGTCGATCGCCGACGGCGAGGCGTTGCTGTAGTCGCGACCGTGTTCACCGCATCGTCCGGCGAAGTGCTTCGCGTAGATCCGCTCGACCTCCTGGCGGTCGTGTTGCGCGACGTCGTGGCGGTACGTCTCTTCGACCAACCGGCGTGCGTGTTCAGCGAGCAGACCCTTGGCGCTCCGTGACTCGTCTGGCAGGGACTCTCGCACGAGGGTCATGCTCTCCAACAGGTAGACGACGACCGCCGGGTACGTCGCCGCGGCACGCCGGAGCTCTGCGTACGCCAACGCAAGCAGCCCCGCGTGGTCCTCGGCTTGTCCGAGCACCACGCGGCGACCGTCGCGCCGGAGGTCCCGTACCGGCTCGTCCCGCTCGAGGGCGGGACGGAGTACGGCGGCCAGGTGGAAGATCGCGTCCTGCGCCGTCGTCGGGTCGTTCACCCCCGGCGACAACGCCTTCAACGCGACGTCCACGAGTTGGCGGATTCCGTACGAGCCGTCCTGCTGCACGGTGCGCGTTTCGCCCACGTGTACGGCGGCGCGCGCATGTCGCTCCGCACTCTCTCGATCGGCCGGCGGCGGCCAGATCGTGCACAGTGACGACCCGCAGATGACGTACCGGCCGACAGCGATGTCGAGGCGCACGGTACCGAGCTCCGGTGCGGCCGCAACGAGCGCTTCGAGATCGACCAGCTGGATCCACCCATCACAATCGAACCGGACGGTGAAGCCGCCGGTGCCGGGAAGCGCCTCCGGCTTCTGGGTTCTCGAAGGTTCGAACGCGTCCGTGAACCAGTCGCGGTCGACTGCACGAAGCGCGTCGTCGGTGACCACGTCGAGGATCTTGCTGATGTCCATGGTGTGGGCGCTGTGATCGATGAACGCGATCACCGCGAGGATCGAGGCCAGCCCGAGCAGCACGCCGACGGCCACCGACACGTTCGGGATCACCGGGTTGCCCTGTTGCTCGAGCGACGACCGCACGGATCGCAGCACGATCAGGCAGTAGGCGAACGTTCCCACGACGATGCCCATCACCTTCTTGTTGAACGGGTCCCGGAAGAGCCCGGTCACCACTCGCGGTGAGTACTGGCTCGATGCGAGCTGGATCGTGAGCAGGGACACGGAGAACGCGATGCCGGCGACGGTGATAGTCGCCCCCGCAATGGTGCTGAGCACCGCGCGGGCGCTCTCGACCGTCGACGTGAGCCCCAACGGCAAGGAGGTGGCACTCGTCCCGATCGTGTCATCGACGAGGAGCAGCACCTCACCGAGGACGACTGCGGCAAGAACGAACGCCATCGGCACGACGAAGAGGCTGTTGCGAACCCGCTCCGCGAGTGCGGCGGTGCCGATCTTCATCCGGATCCGTTTCCCGCGCGTTCGGGCGTGGCCGCCTGCTCCGCGAGACTCACCTCGCAGACACGCGCGAAACCGGTCGCGCCAGCGGATCGGGGATAGGGCGGGGAGACGCACAACGTGCGCTGCATACCCGCGCCTCGGGACCCCCAACCCCCGTCGTGCTCGCTCGAAGGTGTTGCTTGCCGATCGTCACGAGCTCACAACCTGACGGCAACCCGGTCGCAAGGTGGTCGGGCACGGTCGCGCCTGGAGAAGTCTTGCGGGGAGATGGAGCTCGAGCGAGTGACCAAGCTCACACGAACGATCGCGGCGGCGTGCGTGCTGGGGTGCTGCCTCGTCGCCGCGAGCTGTGGGGGTGGCGGGCCGTCGCGTGGCGCGGACCGGCCCCGGCGGGTGAACGGCTCCTCGGCGCAGTTCGACCGGTTGCCTCGGTACCCTCGCAGCAAGGCGGTGGTCACGCCCACCCGGAGTCCGAGCGGGATCGTGCAGCAGACGTTCATGGTGCGCGGTGCGCGTCCCCAGAGCATCGTGAACTGGTTCCTCGATGTCTTGCCCCGCGCCGGTTGGCACGGGGTCGATTCTCCGCGTGACGAAGGAACCGTGGCCCGCCGAGGCGAATGGACGCAGGGCGGTTGGCATCTCGTCGTCGCCGTGTCACCGGCGCCGACCATCGGTGACGGAGACGCCAGTGCCGAGGCGGACGCGCAGTACAGCTTCGTCCTGTACCCGGTCGGGGTCGAGCTCGGGCCCTGATGCTTCGTCGCTGGACGATCGCGGCGCGCGGCGATGCAGCTCCCGTGCATGACTGGAACGGGTCGGTGGCGGGTAGTCGGACGTGCAAGGTCCGTGTCGTATCCGGCCCCGCCGAAGCGAAGCGCTGCGTGAGGCGCTCGAGAGGAGATGCACATGGCAACGGTCAGCGACGCGCTGCTCGGGCGACTGCGCGAATGGGGTGTGCACCGGGTGTTCGGCTTCCCGGGCGACGGCATCAACGGGATCATGGGCGCGTTCAACCGGGCTGGGCAACGAGCCCGAGTTCATCCAGGCCCGCCACGAGGAGATGGCGGCGTTCATGGCGTGCGGCCACGCCAAGTTCACCGGCGAGGTCGGCGTGTGCACGGCCACGTCGGGACCGGGCGCGATCCACCTGCTCAACGGCCTCTACGACGCCCGGCTCGATCACCAGCCGGTCGTGGCGATCGTCGGTCAGCAGGCGACGACGGCGCTCGGGTCGCACTACCAGCAGGAGGTCGACCTGCTCTCGCTGTTCAAGGACGTCGCCGGCGAGTACGTGACCATGATGACGACCCCGGAGCAGCTGCACGTCGCAGTCGACCGCGCGCATGCGCATCGCCGCGCGCCGAACGCACGGTCACGTGCCTGGTCCTCCCGAACGACGTGCAGGAGGAGGAAGCGGTCGACGGCTCCGCACGCGTTCAAGGTCGTCCCCGGGCAGCGTCGGCACCGCGCTGCCCGCGTGCGCGTTCCCGACCCGACGACGATCTCGCAGCGGCCGCCGAGGTGCTCAACGCGGGCGACAAGGTGGCGATGCTCGTCGGACAGGGCGCACGCGACGCGGCCGACGAGGTGATCGAGGTCGCCGACCTCCTCGGCGCCGGCGTCGCCAAGGCGCTGCTCGGCAAGGACGTGCTCGACGACACGCTGCCGTTCGTGACCGGCTCGATCGGGCTGCTCGGCACGAAGCCGAGCTACGAGCATGATGGCCGACTGCGACACGCTGCTGATGGTCGGCTCGAGCTTCCCGTACGGGCAGTTCCTGCCCGAGTGGGACCAGGCGCGCGGGGTGCAGATCGACATCGACCCGCGCATGATCGGGATCCGCTACCCGATGGAGGTGAACCTCGTCGGCGACGCGCAAGCGACGCTGCGGGCGCTGCTCCCGCTGCTCGAGCGCAAGGAAGACCGGTCGTGGCGCGACGACGATCGAGGAGAACGTCGCCGACTGGTGGCGGCTCGTCGAGGCGCGCGCCATGACCGAGGCCGATCCGATCAACCCGCAGCGCGTCTTCTGGGAGCTGTCGCGATCGCCTGCCCGACGACGTGATCGTCTGCGCCGACTCGGGCTCGTCGACGAACTGGTACGCCCGCGACGTGAAGCTCCGGCAGGGCATGCGGGCGTCGCTCTCGGGCACGCTGGCGACCATGGGCCCGGCGATGCCGTACGCGATCGCGGCCAAGTTCGCGCACCCGTCGCGGCCGGTGCTGGCCATCGAGGGCGACGGCGCGATGCAGATGAACGGCAACGCCGAGCTGCTGACGGTCGCGAAGTACTGGCAGCGCTGGGCCGATCCCGACGCTCGTCGTGCTCGTGCTGCACAACAACGACCTGAACCAGGTCACCTGGGAGCAGCGGGCGATGGAGGGCGACCCGAAGTTCGAGGCCTCGCAGGACATCCCCGACTTCGACTACGCCGCGCTACGCGCGAGCTCTGCGGCCTCCAGGGCATCCGCGTCGAGCGGCCCGACGACATCGGCGACGCCTGGGAGCGGGCGTTCGTCGTCGCCGGTCCCGACGGTGATCGACGTGCTCGCCGAGCCCCGACGTCCCGCCGATCCCGCCGCACATCGAGTGGAAGCAGGCGAAGGCGTTGATGTCGGCGCTTGCTGACCGGTGATCCCGACACCGCCGGCATCGTCCGCCAGGCGAGCAAGCAGACGCTGCTCGACCTGCTCCCGGGTCGCGGATGACGCGCTGCGCGAGCTCGACGTCGAGGGCCTCGAGGACGGAGCTGGCGGCGCAGCGATCGCCGGCGAGGTCCGCTTCGGCGACGGGGACCGTGCGCTGTACGCCACCGACGGCGTCGAACTACCGGCAGGTGCCGATCGGCGTCGTGCGTGCCGCGCACCGTCGACGACGTGGTGGCGACGGTCGGCGGCGTGCCGACGCCACGGTGCGCCCGTGCTCTCGCGCGGCGGCGGCACCAGCCTGGCCGGCCAGTGCTGCAACGTCGCGGTGGTCATCGACTGGTCGAAGTACCTGCACGCGGGCTCGTCGACGTCGACCCGGCGGCGAAGACGGCGCGGGTCGAACCGGGCTGCGTCCTCGACGACCTGCGCGGCGCAGCCGGGACGCACGGGCTGACGTTCGGGCCCGATCCGGCGACCCACAACCACTGCACGCTCGGCGGGATGATCGGCAACAACTCGTGCGGCGTCCACTCCGTGATGGCGGGCCGCACGGCCGACAACGTCGTGTCGCTCGACGTCGCTCACCTACGACGGGCTGCGGCTCACGGTCGGCGAGACCGCCGACGACGAGCTCGAGCGCATCATCGCCGCCGGCGGACGGCGCGGCGAGATCTACGCGCGCCTGCGCCGCTTGCGCGACCGCTACGCCGACGAGATCCGGCGGCGCTATCCCCGACATCCCCCGCCGGGTGTCGGGCTACAACCTCGACGAGCTGCTCCCCGAGCACGGCTTCGACGTCGCCCGCGCGCTCGTCGGCACCGAAGGCACCTGCGTCACCGTCCTCGGCGCCGAGCTCGCAGCTGATCGACGACCCGCCGGCGAAGAGCGCTCCTCGTGCTCGGCTACCCCGACGTGTACGCCGCCGGTCGCCACGTCCCGCGAGGTGATGGACGCCGGGCCGACGGGCTGCGAGGGCATCGACCGTCGGCTCTTCCACCTCACCGAGCAGCTCGGGCTGCATCCCGGACGCCGTGGAGCTCATGCCCGACGGCCACGGCTGGCTGATCGTCGAGTTCGGCGGCGACACCAAGGACGAGAGCCGACGCCAAGGCGCAGCGACCTCATGGCGAGGCTGCGAGCGCGAGCCGCACGACGCCGTCGATGAAGCTGTTCGACGACCCGGCCGAGGAGCAGAAGATCTGGGAGGTCCGCGAGTCGGGGCTCGGCGCCACCGCGCACGAGCCCGGCGGCGTCGACACCTGGCCGGGGTGGGAGGACTCCGCCGTGCCGCCCGATCGGGTCGGCGACTACCTCGCGCGACCTGCGGCGCCTCTACGACCGAGTACGGCTACGACGCCGCGCTGTACGGGCACTTCGGCCAGGGCTGCATCCACACGCGCATCAACTTCGACCTCGTGACCGCAGCGAGGGCATCGAGCGGTTCCGCGCGTTCGTCGAGGACGCGTCGTCGCTGGTCCTGTCGTACGGCGGCTCGCTGTCGGGCGAGCACGGCGACGGCCAGGCCCGCGCCGAGCTGCTGCCGAAGATGTTCGGCGACGAGCTCGTCGAGGCGTTCCGCGAGTTCAAGGCGATCTGGGATCCGCACGACCGCATGAACCCGGGCAAGGTCGTCGACGCCGAATCCGCTCGACGACCAGCTCCGCCTCGGCGCCGAGCTACTCGCCGTGGGAGCCGGTCACGTTCTTCGCAGTACCCCGACGACGAGCACAGCTTCGCCCGAGCCGGCGGGCTGCGCTGCGTCGGCGTGGGCAAGTGCCGCCGCGAGGGCGGCGGCACGATGTGCCCGAGCTACATGGTCACCCGCGAGGAGAAGCACTCGACCCGCGGGCGGGCCCGGCTGCTGTTCGAGATGATGCAGCGCGACGTCATCACCGACGGCTGGCGCTCGGAAGCCGTCCGCGACGCGCTCGACCTGTGCCTCGCGTGCAAGGGCTGCTTCGGCGACTGCCCGGTGAACGTCGACATGGCCACGTACAAGGCCGAGTTCCTCGCGCACCACTACGCCGGTCGCCTCCGCCCCGCCGCGCACTACTCCATGGGTTGGCTGCCGGTCGCCGCGCGCGGCGCCGCCACGTGCGCCTCGCGCGGTGAACGCGCTCGCGCACGCACCGGGGCTGCGGGCCGTGGTCAAGCGCGTCGGCGGCATCGACCCGCACCGTGACCTCCCTCGCGTTCGCGCCGCGACACGCTGCGCCAGCAGCTCGACGGCGTCGCCTCGCACGACGGCGGCACCGCCGAGTCGTGCTCTGGCCCGACACCTTCACCAACCACTTCGATCCCGAGATCGGCGTGGCCGCGGTCGACGTCCTCGAGGACGCCGGGTTCGACGTGGTGCTCCCGGAGCCGGGCGCTGTGCTGCGGGCTGACCTGGATCTCGACCGGTCAGCTGCGCACCGGCGCGGCGCGTGCTCCGCCGCACCGTCGACGCACTCGCGCCCGAGCTGCGCGCGCGGCACGCCGGTCGTCGGGCTCGAACCGAGCTGCACCGCCGTCTTCCGCCACGACCTCCACGAGCTCTTCCCGCACGACCAGGACGCATGCCGGCTCGCGCGACCAGACCCGCACGCTCGCCGAGCTCCTCCACGACGCACGGCGCCCGAGTGGCGGCCACCGCGCGCTGGGCGGGACACGCGATCGTGCAAGGCGCACTGCCACCACGGGCGGTGATGGGCATGGACGCCGACCAGGCGCTGCTCCGACGCGGCCGGGCTCGACGCCGAGCTGCTCGACTCGGGATGCTGCGGGCTCGCCGGCAACTTCGGCTTCGAGCGCGGCCACCACGAGGTGTCGATCGCCTGCGCGGAGCGGGCGCTGCTGCCGGCGGTGCGCGCCGCCTCCGCCGACGACCGTGGTGATGGCCGACGGCTTCAGCTGCCGCACCCAGATCGCCGAGAACTCGACGACCGGCAAGCCGCTGCACCTTGCGCAGCTCCTCGCGACCGGGCGTACGCGGCGCGGCACGCTCGCCGTGAACGCCGGTGCATCGCATCGACGCGCTCCGCGACCGCGGCGTACCGGGTGCCGCTCGATCGAGCCGGAGTCCGACGGCACGCTCACCTGGGACCACACCACGGTCGTGGTCGTGCACGTCGACGCCGGCGATGCAGACGGGCCTCGGGCTTCACCTACGGCCCAGCGGCGTGCCGAGGCGTCGTCGACGACGTGCTCGCCGACGTCGTGCGCGGCCGCGACCCGACGCGACGTCGCCGGCGCCTGGGCAGGCGATGGTGCGAGCCATCCGCAACGCCGGGCGGCCGGGTGTCGTGTCGATGGCGATCGCCGCGGTCGACATCGCGCTCTGGGACCTCGAAGGCCAAGCTGCGCCGACATGGCACTGGCGTCGCTCCTCGGGCAGGTGCGCGACGCGGTCCCGGTCTACGGATCCGGCGGCTTCACCTCGCTCGACGACGTCGCGCTCGTGGCCCAGATGCGCGCCTGGGCAGTCGACGCAGGGCATCCCGCGGGTCAAGATGAAGATCGCGGGCGCATGGGGCGCTGACCCGCAGCGCGACCTCGAGCGCATGGCGCTGGTGCGGGACGCGATCGGACCGGATCCCGAGCTGTTCGTGGACGCCAACGGCGGGTACACGCGCAAGCAGGCCATCCGTCGTCGCACCGCGCTTTCGCCGACCTCGACGTCACCTGGTTCGAAGAGCCGGTCTCCTCGGACGATCTCGACGGCTTGCACGAGGTGCGCGCGGCCGTTCGTGCCGACGTCGCGGCAGGGGAGTACGGCTACGACCTCGTCGTACTTCCATCGGATGTGCACCGCCGGTGCGGTCGACGTCGTGCAGGCCGACGTCTCGCGGTGCGCCGGCATCACGGAGTGGATGCGCATCGCCGCCGTCGCCGCCAGCCACAACCTCGATGTGTCAGCGCATTGTGCGCCCGCGCTGCACGCGCACCCGGCGTGCCGCGGTGCCCAACCTCCGACACGTCGAGTACTTCGCCGACCACGTTGCCGTCGACCACCTGCTCTTCGATGGCGTCCTGGTGCCCGTCGAGGGCCGGCTGCTACCGGAGGTCGACCACCGAGGCCACGGCCTCTCCGTCGAAGACTCCCGCGCCGATCGCTATCGGGTCGACTGAACTGCGGGTGCCTCCTCGTCGGACGGAGGTCCCGCATCGAACACGGTGTCCTCTCGTTGGGGGCGGGCGAGGAGGAACTCGAGGATCTCGCGGTACACGAGGAACGCGCCCAGCAGTTGATCGACTTCGCGCGCTGCCGTGCTCCGCCATGAGGAAGGCGCGATGGGCCGCTCGATACCCGTTGGCCAGGTCGGCGTCGTCGACGGAGAGCGCGTCAGCCCTGACCGACGCGTCGCCAGTGCTGTAGCCCCGCTGTTCCATCACCGTCACGACGATGTGCTCGGCCTCGCGGACTGCACGCTCGGGCGAGTCGACGAAGCGGAACTGCGCCCGGCGCCACTCCGCGGTGTGCGTCTCGCGATCGGAGCGCCCCAGGCCCGGGTGCTCGACGTCCCCGTAGTCGGACAGCCGCCGCTCGAGCGCTTCCTCTGCTCCTTTCCGGCCCTCAGCCGCGACGGCGAGCGCGTACTCGGGACCGAAACGACTCTGCAGCTCTTCCTGGTGGCGCCGCCGGCGGCGCGTACGGCGAGCGATCCCTGTACCCGCGGCGAGAAGAGCGAACAGCACGACGGCGGCGATGACGCCGGCGACGATCCACATCCAGAGGTCCATGGCGGTGCTCCTGTGCGTGAGGGCGCGCAACCGGGCGGCGCGACAATGGTCAGCCTTCCCTCGACGTGCGCGGACTCAGTTGTCGGCGCGTTGCGATGACGTGACGGCTCACGCGCGTTTCCCGCGCGAGTGCACCGGCACCGGTTCGCGTTCGCGTTCCATGGGTACGCGGCCGCGCGGTGCGCATGGATCAAGAGCTCGTCAGCGTGGCGATGGTCGTCGCCGCCGACCCCACCGATGAGATCGCGCGGTCGGCGTCGAACATCTGGGACACGATCGTGCGTGCACTCCCGCGTGTCGGGGTGGCCGTGGTCGTCATCGCGATCGCCTGGGGAATGGGGAGGCTCACCCGTGCCGGTGTCAGACGTGTGCTGCGGCGTCGACACCCGCCGAGCTTCTCGACCGTGATGGCAAAGCTCGCGGGCTGGGCGATCACGACGCTCGGGGTCCTCCTCGCGCTCGCCGTGACGTTTCCTTCGGTGAAACCGGTGGATCTCCTCGCTGGTCTCGGGTTCTTCTCCGTGGCCATCGGCTTCGCGTTTCAGGACATCCTCGAGAACCTGCTCGCGGGCATCCTGCTCCTGTTCCGCCAACCATTCGTGGCTGGAGACCAGATCCGCGTCGACGACGACGAGGGAACGGTGGAGAGGATCACCATCCGCGAGACCGTGCTCCACACCTTCGATGGAGAGCGGATCCTGATTCCGAACGCCGATGTCTACAAGAGCGCAGTGCAGATCCATACGGCCCATGCCATTCGGCGGACCAGCATTGTCGTCGGCGTCGCGTACGAAGCCGATCTCGACCGAGCCAAGACCGAGGCGTGTCGTGCACTCGAAGCGGTCGACGGCGTCGTCGTCGATCCACCTCCCGAAGCGCTGGTCGTGGAGCTCAGCGGTTCTGCAGTGCTGCTCGACGTCCGCTTCTGGTCCGCGTCCCCAGAGCTCGATCGGCGGATCGCGATGGATCGAGCCATGCGAGCCGGGAAGGCGGCGTTCGACGAAGCCGGAATCGAGATGCCGTCGGACATCGTGGCGCTGCAGGCGACGACGAGCTTCAGGGCCGCCATCCACGGCGAACCGGTGACGCCGGGTGGCGCCGTGGTGCGCGACGCCGACGCCAACCTCGGATCGCAGATGCGATGCGTCCATCGCGGAGACGAAGCGTGACCATCGTTCCTCGGTCGTGGCCCACGTGGTCGGCGATCCTGGTGGCGGTGCCGATCGCGTACGCCGGTCTGCTGGTCGTGCTGCGGATCTCCGGGAAGCGGACGCTCTCCAAGCTGACCGCGTACGGGCTGACCGTCACCGTTGCGTTCGGGTCGCTGCTCGCGTCCGTGATCGTCAGCCGATCGATTCCGCTCGGTGACGGGATGCTGGCCTTCGCCCTGCTCGCGGGCCTGCAGTGGACGGTGGGCTGGTGGTCGACGCGCTCCGGTGTAGTGGCCCGGATCGTGACCGCGCAGCCGGTCCTGCTGGCGTGTCACGGCCGGATCGACGAGACAGCCCTCCGGCGTGAGCGGTTGCGCAACGAGGATGTGCGCTCAGCCGTGCGCAGCGCCGGTCACGCCTCTCTCCACGACGTCCTGGCCGTCGTGCTCGAGACCGACGGCTCGCTGAGCGTCATTCGGACCCGAGCAACCGACCGAGCCGCCGATGCGCTCGACGACGTGCTCGGGTGGCCGGCGGGCTGATGGAAGCGATTGGTGAGGAACAAGCGATGGCGAGCGAGCCCGACGGCAAGCGCCCCATCATGGTTGCCCTGCTCGCGAACCTTGCCATCGCGCTCGTCAAGTTCGTCGGCTTCGCAGTGACGGGGGCAGTCTCGCTGCTGGCCGAGGGCATCCACTCCGTCGCCGACACCGCCGACCAAGGGCTGCTGTTCTTCGGCCGGCACCAGTCACAGCGTCGGCCGACGGACCGCCATCCGTTCGGCTACGGGCGTGAGCGGTACTTCTGGGCGTTCGTGGTCGCCATCGTGCTCTTCATCGGCGGAGGCCTCTTTGCGCTCCTCGAAGCCTGGGAGAAGTTGCGCAGTCCGCACGAGTTGACGTCTGTCGGTTGGGCGGTGGGCATCTTGGTGGTGGCGGCGGTGTTCGAATCGCTGTCGCTGCGCACTGCGGTTCGCCGAGCCCGAGCGCTGAAGGGTGATCGGGGTTGGTTCGGCTTCATCCACGCCTCGAAGGACGCCGAGCTTCCCGTCGTGCTGCTCGAGGACAGTGCCGCGCTGGCCGGGCTCGCATTCGCGTTGGCCGGCGTCACGTTGTCGTGGACGACCGGGAATTCCCGCTTCGACGCGCTCGGCAGCCTCGGGATCGGCGTGTTGCTCGTGGTCGTCGCGGTGACCCTGGCGTCCGAGATGAAGAGCCTTCTCATCGGCGAATCGGCTGCCGATGCCGATGTCGCGGGCGTCCGACGCGCGCTCCTGGAAGATCCGCGGCTTCTCGAGATCATGGACCTGCGGACGCAGCAGCTCGGCCCGGACGAGATCATGGTAGGTGCCAAGGTCGCCATGCGGGATGGCATGGGGAGCCGCGAGCTGTCGTCGGTGCTCGAGGAGATGGAACGCGCGATCCGAGAGCAGGTGCCTGCCGCACGCCGCGTCTATCTCGAGCCGAGCGTGCCCCCCGAGCGCACGCACCGAGAAGATCGGTAGCCGGTTCGCTCGTGTCCGCCGACCCGTGCATCCCTCACGCGGAGATGGGGGTCCCTAGCGCACGTGCACAAGGGATCGACGCTGCCGCGCCGGCGAGTCCGCCGAAGACCGGCGGAGCCCACTGCGGCGCGGAGAGTGCCGGCCGCCGGGCGAGCACCACCGCGGCGTCGGCGAGGTCGCTGGTCGCGGTCGCGAACACGATTGGCGCCAGGGCTCCCACACGGAGCGCCACGAGCGTGGCGACTCCGAGCGCCACGTCCCTCGCCGCCAACATACGTACGGCGGCGCGGCTGTCCGCGGTTTCCGCGGCCCGCGGCAGTACGACTCGAACGGCTCGGGGCGACATGAGCGCAGTGGCGCCGATGCCGATGCGCCCGACCGCGATTGCAGCGAGGACCTTCGCAGGGGCCGAGATGCTTCTCCGGTACCCGCGCGACGCGGCCGGTAATCGTGGCGCTCGCGCGCTCGAGCACCGCGGCATCGGTTGGTTGTTTCCGACCTCTCGCGGCCCGGGAACGGACAATGACGAAAGATCTGCGAGCACCTGGAATCAGAAGTGCGCATGAGGAGACGTCGGCGCAGGATCAACGGCAGGCGGTCCGGATGACCACGAGTGCAGTCGTGGCCGACGCCTTCGACCGGGTCGTCGACCTGCTCCAAGGCGTCCCGGACCCGTGGATCGTCGTCATCGTCTTCGCGGTCGCAGCCGCGGAGACGGCGTTGTTCCTCGGCATCGCGCTTCCCGGAGAGACGGTGCTCTTCGTGGCCGGTTACCTTGCGTACCGTGGCGTCGTCCCCGTCTGGTGGCTGGCCCTCGCCGCAGTGCTGGGTGCGATCGCCGGTGACTCGATCGGCTACGAGATCGGCCGCCGCTTCGGCCCGCGCATCCGCGCCAGCGCGCCCGGTCGCAAGCTCGGAGAGGAGCGTTGGCAGAAGGCAGATCGCTTCATGCACGAGCACGGCCCGTCTGCCGTCTTCCTCGCTCGCTTCGTCACGGGGCCGAAGTCGATCGTGCCGGTGCTCGCAGGAGAGTCCCGGATGCCATACCGGCAATTCCTGCTGTGGAACGCGAGCAGCGCCCTGCTCTGGGGATGCTTCCACGTCGGAATCGGCTACGTCGCCGGACCGTCGGTCCGTGCCGTCGATCGCTGGTTCGGCTGGTTCGGTTGGATCGTGCTCGCGCTCGTGGTCGTCGGCGTGGGCGGGTACGCATGGTGGCGCCATCACACTCGGCGCGAATCGCGCGCGCCGGCGGCCAAGCCGTGACGAAGGAAGCACGAAGTCGTGACGATGTGGTGACGGACTCACGCCGGAGGTTCGACGACTCGCGCCGGCGGGCACGAGACGGAGGCATGGTGCCATCGAGCTCGGAGGTCAGCCGTGGGATCGCTCCTCGCTGTGTACCACGATCGTCAGGAAGCCGAAGCCGCCGCTCGGGACCTCATGGAAGACGCGTCCGTCCCGGGAAGCTCGTTGCACGTGGGGGAGCGCCCGGACCTCGAGCTGTCGCTGCGCGCCGAGATGGATGCCGAGACGTCGGAAGTGATCGGTAGTCCTGGCCTCGGGTCGGTGATGACTAAGGAGATGTTCCGCGGTGCGGCCCTGTTCGGTCTCGGCCTGGGTGGGCTCGGGGTCATCGTCGGCGCGGTGCTCGGCCTCGCGCTCGCCGGAGCCTCGGGTTGGTCGATGGGGGAGAGGGTCCTCCTCGGTGTCGTCATCGGTGCGTTGTTCTTCGGAACCGTCGGGACCCTGCTGGGCGGCGGCCTTGCGATGAAGAGCCCCGAGGACCAGCTGGCGGCCGAGCGGGGCGTGACGTTGCGCGTCGACTCGGTGTCGGTCGAGGCGAAGCAGGTGCTTGCCGAGCACCATCCGATCCGGCTCGACGTCCTTTCGGGGACCCGACGTCTCGCGACACCGGTGACAGAGGAGCCTTCGGGGTTGGCGGAAGCTGTCGGTGAGTTCGTCGAGAATTCCGCGGAGCCGCGTCGGCAAGGCTGACGGCTTCAATCGTGATGATGTCGCCCGCCACATCATCGGGCCACGGCGTTCCCGAGCGGGGTTCGAAGGTGGACACAGCCCTGTTGTGGGCCGCCGTCCGTGACGCACCGTTTGGATTCGCAGTGCTCGACTCCTCGCTGCGATACGTGTACGTGAACGAAGCGCTGGCCCGCATGGAGGGTGTGCCGCTGCATGACCACCACGGTCGATCGGTTCGCGACATCGTTCCGGATCGCAATGACGACGCAGCACGCTGGTTCGCCGCCGTGCTGGCCGATCAGTCGCCGGCACCGCCCGAGTACAGCGCGGAGAGGGCCGCGATGCCCAACCGTTCGCCGGCGGCTGTTTTTCCGGTCGCTGGGCCGTTGGGCGAGGGCTACGTCGGCGTCATCGTCGGAGGCACCGCCGACGCCGAGCTCGCCGAGCGCAACGCGCGGATTGTCGAGGTGCTGCAACGTGCCCTGCTTCCTGCGCCTTCGCTCACGGCCGTCGAAGGCGTCGAGCTCGAAGGGGCATACATGGCCGCTCGCGGTGACATCGTCGGCGGTGACTGGTACGGCAGCGTGCCGCTGGGGGAATCACGCATCGCTCTGGGGATCGGTGACGTCGCCGGACACGGCCTCGACGCAGTCCGAGCGATGGCCGAGGTCCGGTTCGGTCAACGGTCGTTCGCGTCCCTGGGGGCGGGACCGAGCGAGATCCTCTCCGACCTCAACGATCAACTCCATCGCTTTCCCCATCAGCCGATGGTCACGACGCTTGCGATGCGACTGGACGCCGCGGACATGATCGCAACCGTCGCTTCAGCAGGACACCTCCCGCCGGTGGTGCGACATCGCACGGGCGTCGTGGACGTCGTCGACATTCGGCCGGGCCCGCCGATCGGGACGGTGCCATCGTGCGAGTATCCGGAGGTCACCTTCGACATCAGCCCCGGAGATACCTTCCTGCTCTACACCGACGGTCTCATCGAGCGACGCGAGGAACCGATCACCACATCCATCGACCGGCTGCGCGCGTTCCTGGCCGACCTGGACGTCGGCAGCCTGAGCGACGTCTGCACGCAGTTGATGGGGCAACGACCCGACGAAGGCGACGACTGCGCGCTGGTCATCGCCCGCGTGCGCGGCAGCGGGCTGACCCGGTGGCGTGGACGGGCACTCGTCGCCCACGGATTGTCACCGCCGGGGGCGGTTTCGAGTCACCCGACCGCGGGTACGTGCGCTGCCGGGCAAGGGCGCGGCGTCGTCGTCGGCGCGCCGGTCACGAGCCCGATCGCACAGGTCTGGAGGTTGATCGATGACGCTGGTCGGCGAACGTTCCGAGCGCTTCGACAATGGCCCCGACCCTGCTCGCGCCAGCGGTCACGCCTCGGCGCCTCCCCGCGTCGGCTTCTTCACCGACACGTCGGTGTGCATCGGGTGCAAGGCGTGCGAGGTTGCATGCAAGGAGTGGAACCACGTGCCCGAGGACGGTCTGACGTTCACGGGCATGTCCTATGACAACACCCGTGGGCTCGGCGCCGACACGTGGCGCCACGTGGCCTTCATCGAGCAACCGAAGCGCCTCGCCCGGCAGATCACGGCCGGCAGCGTAGGAGTCGACGGCCAGCTCCGCTGGCTCATGTCGTCGGATGTGTGCAAGCACTGCACGGAGGCTGCCTGCCTCGACGTGTGTCCGACCGGCGCGCTGTTCCGCACCGAGTTCGGGACGGTCGTCGTCCAAGAGGACATCTGCAACGGATGCGGGTACTGCGTCCCCGCATGTCCGTACGGCGTGATCGATCAACGTCGTGGTGACGGACGGGTGTGGAAGTGCACGCTGTGCTACGACCGCTTGAAGGTCGGCGTCGAACCGGCGTGCGCAAAGGCCTGTCCGACCGACTCCATCCAGTTCGGGCAGCTCGACCAGCTCCGGGTACGTGCGGGCGAGCGGGTCAGGAGCCTGCGCGCCGCCGGCGTGACCGACGCCGCGCCTCTACGGCGACGATCCAACCGACGGCGTCGGAGGCGCCGGTGCGTTCTTCCTGCTGCTCGACGAACCGGAGGTCTACGGCCTACCACCCGATCCCGTGGTCACCACCCGCGACCTCCCGTCCATGTGGCGCAAGGTCGGGCTCGCGGCCGCCGTGCTGGCGACCGCGGTGTCCGCGGCGTTCGTCGGGAGGCGCAGCCATGAGTGAGGTGACGAACGGGCGAGTCACGGGCGCGGGTCCGGGACCCGAGGTGACGAGCGGACGTGCGGGCCGCGGTGGGCGCTCGCGTGAGCAGGCGATGGTGCCCAAGGCGGACTTCACCTCCTACTACGGCGAACCGGTGCTGAACCAGCCGACGTGGAAGGCCCGTGACATCGCGGGGTATCTGTTCCTCGGTGGCCTCGCAGGTGGCTCTTCGCTCGTTGCGGCGGGCGCGCAGCTCACGGGGCGGAAGCGGCTGGCGCGCGTGACGAAGATCGGCGCGACCGCAGCCGCGGGACTCTCGATGGCCGCACTGATCCACGACCTGGGCCGACCAGCGAGGTTCGTCAACATGCTCCGGGTCTTCAAGCCCACTTCGCCCATGAGCGTCGGCTCCTGGGTGCTCGCGGGGTACGTGCCGATGGCAACGGCCTCTACGGTCCTCGACCTCGGCGGATGGTCCCCTGCGCTCGGCGTGGCTGCCACCGGCGGCGCTGCGGCCCTCGGCTCCGTCGTCGCCTCGTACACCGCTGCGCTCGTGAGCAACACCGCGGTGCCGGCCTGGCACGAGGGACGCGCCGAGATGCCGTTCGTCTTCGTCGCATCATCCGCGGCTGCGGCCTCGGGGCTGGCGCTGCTCGTGACGCCCGGCGACGAGATCGACCCCGTCCGACGGTTCGGCCCGATCGCGGCGATCGGCGAGGTCGCGTTGACCAAGTGGATGGAACGGCGCATGGGGATGGTCGGGGAGAGCTACCGCACCGATCCAGCCAGCCGATACGAGCGAACGGCGTCCGCGCTGCTCCTCGCCGGTGCCGCCGGTGCGCTCGCGTCGAGTCACCGCAGTTCGCTGCTCCGAAGGGCGTCAGGTCTCGCGCTGCTCGCCGGATCCGCGTGCTCGCGCTTCGCGATCTTCCACGCCGGTGTGGCCTCGGCGCGCGATCCGCGCTACACGGTGGTGCCCCAGCGCCAACGCGTCGAGGCTCAGCAGGACGGGCTCGGGCACACGAACTGATCTCCGCCGGATGGCTCAGTCCTGCTTGCGGGCGATCGCCTGCGCCAGTTCCATCTTGCTCATGCTGCTCCGGCCGCTGACGTCGAGCTTCTTCGCCCGGTCGTACAGCTCCTTCTTCGTGTGGCCCTCGACGTCGACGCCGCCGGCCGTCTGCCGTGACGTTCGCCGCCCACCCTTGGCCTGCTCGTCCGACGGACCCGTGTGATCCTTCGGCTCCCAGCGATCGCCGACCTTCTCGAACGAGTGCTTGACCGCTGCGTACGCCGTGCGGTGAGCACGTTCTTCGCTGTCGTACTCTTCATGCGCCGACTCGAGCGTCTTCTCGTAGGTCCGCTGCGCCTTCGCAGGGGAGCGCTGCAGCGTGCCGGGCAGGTCCTCTTTCTTCGCGGGCATCAGATCTCCCTTCGCTTCGTTCTTCTCGCAAGGGTGTACCCAGCGGCGGATGCGTCGATGCTCCTCCCGCTCCGCGTCAGAGCAGCGTGTTTCCACCCTGCCGGCGTCGGGTATGCGGCGCTCAACAGGAGGTGTAGCTGTGCAGTCGCCGTGGCCGGTTCTCCGACAGCTCCGCGGAAGCGACCGCCTGGGTCGCGGCGCCGCGGTCGAGAGCCGGGTCACGACTGAGCTGCTTCCCCGCGTCGCTTCCGCCGACAAGGTCGTGAAGTCCGTGTGTCCGTACTGCGCCGTGGGTTGTGGGCAGGAGGTCTACGTCGAGAACGGGCGCGTCACGCAGATCGAGGGAGACCCCGACTCGCCCATCAGCCGCGGTCGACTGTGCCCGAAGGGATCCGCATCGCTCCAACTCACGACGGGTGCTGCACGGGAGCACACGGTGAAGTATCGGCGGCCACACGCGACGGACTGGGAGGAGCTCCCGCTCGACACGGCGATGGACATGATCGCCGACCGGGTCATCGAGAGTCGACGTCATGGCTGGCAGTGGGAGGTCGAAGGCAAGCGGGTGCGACGCACGCTCGGCTTCGCCCACCTCGGTGGCGCCACCCTCGACAACGAAGAGAACTATCTGATCAAGAAGCTGTTCACCGCGTTGGGTGCGATCCAGATCGAGAACCAGGCGCGCATATGACACAGCTCCACCGTGCCCGGTCTGGGTACTTCGTTCGGTAGGGGAGGCGCAACCACCTTCCAGCAGGATCTGCAGAACAGCGACTGCATCGTCATCCAGGGCTCCAACATGGCCGAGTGCCACCCGGTGGGTTTCCAGTGGGTGATGGAGGCCAAGGCCCGAGGCGCAGTGCTGGTCCACGTCGATCCGCGCTACACCCGGACGAGCGCACTGGCCGACCTCCACGTACCTCTGCGTGCCGGCACCGACATCGCGTTCCTCGGCGGCCTCGTGCACTACGTGCTCGAGCACGAGAAGTACTTCCGTGACTACGTCGTGGCGTACACCAACGGTCCGACGATCCTGCGTGAGGACTTCCGTGACACGGAGGACCTCGACGGCTTGTTCTCGGGGTTCGATCGGGAGTCGCGCACGTACGACAACACGTCGTGGCAGTACGAAGACACCGAGGTCGGCGCATCGGCCGGTGCACGCGACAAGCAGTCGCCGCGCCAGGATGCCGAGCGGTCGGTGAGCGAGGCCGCGGGCAGCGAGTCACACGGATCTGGCGGAGCGTCGATCAAGAGCGGCGAGCCTGAGCCGCGACGAGTCGATGCAACACCCGCGATGCGTCTTCCAAGTGTTGAAGCGACACTTCGCCCGGTACACCGCCGACATGGTCGAGGAGACGTGCGGCGTCCCGAAAGCGCTCTTCGAACAGGTGTGTGAACTGCTCACCACCAACTCGGGTCGCCATCGCACCACCGCGTTCGCGTACGCCGTGGGCTGGACGCAACACACCGTCGGGGTGCAGTACATCCGCACCGCCGCCATCCTGCAGACGCTGCTCGGCAACATCGGCCGTCCGGGCGGCGGCATCCTGGCACTTCGCGGTCATGCCTCGATCCAAGGCTCGACCGACATCCCGACGCTGTTCAACATCCTGCCCGGGTACATCCCGATGCCTCACGCACACAAGCACCTCGACCTCGAGTCGTTCATTGCCGCAGATGCGACGCAGAAGGGCTACTGGGGGCAGATGAAGGGGTACACGGTGAGCCTCCTGAAGGCGTACTTCGGTGACGCGGCCACTGAACAGAACGACTTCTGCTTCGACCACCTGCCCCGGCTCACCGGGAGCCACAGCACCTACGAGACCGTCATCGCGCAGATGGAGGGCACCTGCAAGGGGTACTTCATCATGGGCGAGAACCCCGCCGTCGGCTCCGGTGACGCGCGAGCGCAGCGGCTCGGCATGGCCAATCTCGACTGGTTGGTCGTGCGCGACTTCTCGCTCATCGAGAGCGCCACGTGGTGGAAGGACGGGCCCGAAATCGAGTCCGGCGAACTGCGGACCGAAGAGATCGGCACCGAGGTGTTCTTCCTGCCCGCGGCCGCACACACCGAGAAGGACGGCAGCTTCACCAACACGCAGCGGCTGCTGCAGTGGCATCACACGGCGGTCGAACCACCAGGTGACGCTCGGAGCGAGCTGTGGTTCATGTACCACCTGGGACGCAGGATCCGCGAGAAGCTCGCGCAGTCCACCGATGCGATGGACGAACCGATCCGAGACCTCCAGTGGGACTACCCGACGTCGGGTCGGATCGACGAGCCGTCCGCCGACGCGGTGCTGGCGGAGATCAACGGTTGGAAGGCGTCGGGCGAACCGTTGTCGTCGTACACGGAGCTGGCGGACGACGGTTCCACCACGTGCGGATGCTGGATCTACTGCGGCGTTCGCGCTGACGGCATCAACCATGCGCAGGATCGCACACCGGGCCAGCAACAGGACTGGGTCGCGGCCGAGTGGGGTTGGGCCTGGCCGGCCAATCGCAGGTTGCTCTACAACCGCGCCTCGGCCGATCCCGACGGCAAGCCGTGGAGCGAGCGCAAGGCATACGTGTGGTGGGACGCGGATGCGCGGCAAGTGGACGGGCCACGACGTCCCCGACTTCAAGGCCGACAAGCCGCCCGACTACGAACCTGCTCCCGACGCAACCGGTCCCGACGCATTGGGTGGCCGCGACGCGTTCATCATGCAAGCGGACGGCAAGGCGTGGCTGTTCGCGCCGGCCGGGCTGACCGATGGCCCGATGCCGACGCACTACGAGCCCCAGGAGTCGCCGTTCCAGAACGGCTTCTACCAGCAGCAGCGGAACCCGGCTCGCCAGATCGTCTCGCCGGCCGACGGCCACAACCTCCTCCATCCCAGCGGCGATGAACCGGGCGCCGACGTCTACCCGTACGTCGTGACGACGTACCGCTTGACCGAACACCACACCGCGGGCGGCATGAGCCGATGGCTTCCGTATCTCTCCGAGCTCCAACCGGAGATGTTCTGCGAGGTGTCATCCGAGCTTGCGCAGGAACGCGAGCTCGAGCACCTCGGGTGGGCCACCGTGGTGACCGCACGCGGTGCGATCGAGGCGCGGGTGCTCGTCACCGATCGGATGCGCAGCATCGACGTCGGAGGGCGGCGACTGCACCAGGTCGGCCTCCCGTACCACTGGGGATCGAACGGGTACTCCGTCGGAGATGCTGCGAACGAGTTGTCGCACATGTCGCTCGACCCCAACGTCCACATCCAAGAGGTGAAGGCGTTGACGTGTGACATCAGGCCCGGGCGCCGACCGCGAGGTCCGGGACGCGAGGATCTGGTGCGCTCCTACCGGATTGCGCGCCGGCATCACGCAGGAGACGGCCGCCGCAGGATGCTGACTCGTCCGCCGGCCGTCAGACGATGGTGTCGTGTCGCATCAGGTTGTGGATCGCATCGCGAGTGCGGTCGACCATGGCGACGAACGGTCCGATCACGGTGTTGCCAACGGCACTCTCGGGAGCGTGTTCGTGGGCGTGCGTCGGCGCGATCTTCTGAGCGGCGCGGAACACAGTCGCGGCGCGGACGAGCTGTTGCTCGTCGGCCGATTCGAGCAATGGGTGCTCCTGCTGCTCCTCGTTCTGGGCGTGGCGCAACACCTCGTCGCGGAGCTCGTCGAACTTCGTCGAGAACTCGGGCGTGTCCGTGCCCATCTTCTCGAGCTCGGCGAGGGCCTTCTTGCCCTTGTCCTCCTCCTCGAGGCGCTGGTCGACGACGCCGTCGGCGTCGGCCACCCGCCGGGTGAGGGGATGGACGACCTGCTCCTCGGCCGTCTCGTGGACGGCCAACTTCGCGACGAGGTCTTCGAACACCTCCTGACGGTGCTCGCCCGTGGTCGTGTCGACCTCGTTCATGAGCGAGTGGATTTCGGCATGGTCTTCGAGCACTGCCGCGATCAGGTCGTCGGGCCGTGCGGCTGCGCGTGCCGCGGTCTTCATCGGCAGATCCCATGGTGAGTCTCCTCGTGATGCTCCTGAGCGGTTGTGTGCGCTTGCATCGCGCCCGTACCCCACGATGCGAAGCTGCATTCCTGCACCAGCGACGTGTGGCTCGATGGCGATCGTGTGACGGATCCTTTGCGCTTCCGCGACATTCGTCGGTCTCGACGGTTCGCGTGCGATGCACGCGTTTGCGACGGTGAGACGACGGGCACCGCGCCGAGAGAGGAGCCGATCAGGGCCTGTCCGGACGGGGATCCATCCGTGTCGTCACGTTCAGAGTGAGGCGTTGAGCCATGCCGCCAGAGTGGCTGACGATCGTCGCCTGGTGCGCGCTCGCACTCGGTGTGCTGACGGCCATCCTGATCGCGGTTGACATCCTCCTGAACGGCTACCGCCAGCACATGGCGGTCATGGACGTCGTCTGGCCGGTGAGCGGGCTGTACCTGGGCCCCGTCGCGTTCATCGGTTACGCCGTGTGGGGAAGGCATCAGACCGCCCGTTGGGAGAAGGAGCACGGCGCCGCACCCGAGCGGCCGTTCCCGGCGACGGTGGCCATCGGGGTGACGCATTGTGGATCGGGCTGCGCGATCGGCGACTTCCTCGGCGGCTGGCTGGTGCTGGCCTTCGCCCTCCAGATCGCCGGCCTCGCCCTTCTCGCCGAGTACGCCGTGGACTACTCGCTTGCCTTCGCCTCCGGGATCGCGTTCCAGTACTTCGCCATCGCACCGATGCGCGGGCTCGGTTTCGGCGAGGGCCTGGTTGCAGCGGTCAAGGCCGACAGCGCCTCGCTGACCGCGTTCGAGGTCGGGATGTTCGGTTGGATGGCGGTGGTCCAACTCGTGCTCTTCACCGACCCGCACCTCACCGCTGACCACGCCGCCTACTGGTTCATGATGCAGATCGCCATGGTGCTCGGGTTCGCGACTGCATACCCCGTGAACTGGTGGCTGATCCGGAGCGGGATCAAGGAGACGATGTGATCCGGCCGGGTCGTTCCAGTGGGGCAGTCAGCTGAACGGCGTCCTGGTCTTCGCGGCGGTGCTGCTCGTCGGCGTGGCGGTGTCGGGCCTCGCCCGGCGCAGCATCCTCTCCACCGCGGTGCTCTTCCTCGCCGCGGGCGCATGCTTCGGCGATCTCGGGCTCGGGGTCGTGAACCTGTCGCCCGACGATCACTCGGTCGTGCTGCTCACCGAGGTCGCGCTCTTCGTCGTGCTGTTCACCGACGGGATGGCGCTCGAGCTCAGCGACCTCGGCCGGCTGTGGCGCTTGCCCGGACGGCTGCTGTTGCTGGGCATGCCGCTCACGTTCGTCGTCACCACGGTGCTCGGACGTGTGGTCGTGGGCCTCCCGTGGACCGAGGCGATGCTGGTGGCGGCCGCGCTCGCCCCCACCGACCCGGTGCTGGCGTCCGCGATCGTGGGCCGGCACGAGGTGCCGTCTCGCGTCCGACGCCTGCTCAACGTCGAGAGCGGGCTCAACGACGGCCTCGCGCTCCCTGTCGTGATCATCCTGCTCGACGTGCTCTCCGCCACTCCGATCGACGTCGGCGGTGTGGCCGGCGCATTGGCCGGCGGTGTGCTGATCGGAGTCTCGATCCCGGCGCTCGCCGGCTACCTGTTGCGCAGGCTCCCGGGCGGCAGCACCGAGCGCTATGAAGCGCTCGCACCGGTCGCCATCGGGATGCTCGTCTTCTCGATCACCGAGCTCACCGGCGCGAATGCGTTCCTCGCCGCGTTCGCCGCAGGCTCGACCCTCGTGACCGTCTCGCCCGAGCTGCAGCGAGCGTTCGAACGCTTCGGCGAGCTCATCAGCGAATTGCTGAAGCTGGGCGCACTGCTCGTCTTCGGTGCACTGCTCACCGGCGACGTGTTCGTGGCGAGCGGACCGGCCGGCCTGGTGTTCGCGGTGCTGACGCTCACCGTCGCGCGGGCACTCCCCGTCGCCCTCGCTCTCCTGGGCTCTGGGGTGCGGGGCAAGGAGTTCGCCACGGTGGCGTGGTTCGGACCGAAGGGGTTCGCATCCGTGGTCTACGGGTTGTTCATCCTCGCCGCAGGTGTCCCCGATTCGCAGCCGTTGGCGGAGCTGATCGCACTGACGGTGGTGCTCTCGATCGTGGTCCATTCGTCCACCGACGTCGCCATCGCGAACTGGTTCGTCACGGCCGAAGCGGAGGAGGACGGCGGCTCCTGAGCGACGCCGCCGCGGTCGAATGTCGAAGCGACCAGGAGGACCCCATGTCATGGCTCACGGGAAGTGCGTCGTCACTTCCGGAAGTTGCCGCCAAAGCGCTGCTGATCTACCTGACCGCCGTTCGTCGTGCTCCGGCTCGCCGAGCGACGCACGATCGCGCAGTGGACGATCATCGACTTCGCGACCGCAGTGGCCATGGGCGCCATCATCGGCCGGACCGCCGTCGCGGGCAGCCAGTCGTACATCACCGGGGCGGTCGCGATCGTCACCCTGGCGCTCGCCCATCGGGCCGCGTCGCTCGTCCGCCTCACGCGTCGGGGCCGCCGCGCCCTCGACCACGGCATCAGGGTCCTGGTGGCCGACGGGGTGGTCCGCCACGGTGAGCTGCGGCGCTGCGGGCTCACGGTCGACGACCTCGATGCGCAGCTCCGCCAACGCGGCACGTTCACCATCGAGCAGATCCGCTACGTGCTCTACGAGGCACGCGGTGGTCTCACGATCGTGCCGCGCGACGTCGACGGGCAGGCGGGGCTGGTCAGGAGGGCGATCGACGAGGCGGTGCACTTCCCGACGGCACGTGACGAGTGAGCACCCAGGCCGCGGCGGACGCCGCGCACGGCGGGCGGCGTCATTCGCGATCTGGGCCGAGCTCGAGCGTTGCCGCGCACTCGAGCATGAGTGCGTGCACGAACGCTTGAGGCAGGTTCCCCCGAAGCTGTCGTTGGACGACATCGAACTCCTCCGAGTACAGCCCCGGCGGACCACACGCAGCCCGGTTGCGCTCGAACCAGCGCGCCGCTTCCACCTCGCGCCCGATGGATGCGCAGGACAGTGCCATCCAGAAGCCGCAGAGCAGGAACGCGCCCTCGGCGTCGGCCAGCGGGCGGGCATCGTGGCGGAAGCGGTACGCGTAGCCGTCTCGCGCGAGTTCGGCGCGCACCGACTCGTGCGTGGCGATGGACCGAGGGTCGTCGGCAGGTACCGCGCCGCGGACCCCGCCGAGGAGCAGAGCGGCGTCCACCCGGGGGTCGTCGGGCGCCCGCTGCCAGCGTCCCGACGGGTGCAGGCTGGAGCGCGACGTGTCGGCCAGGAGCGAGTCGGCGAGCGCGCTCCACGGTGCTGCTCGCTCACGCGGTGTGCCCGGTGCCTGGCTGATCGCGCGGAGGCCGGCGATGCACACGAGACGTGAGTGCGTCCAGCGTCGCTTGTCGAGCTCCCAGATGCCGGCGTCGGCCTCGTCGTGGCGAGTGGCGATGGCGTCGACCGCGAGCTCGGCGGCTCTCCAGCCGTCAGCAGGAAGCCGGTCGTGGCGCGCGGCCGCGGCGAACAGCAGCAGCGATTCTCCGAAGACGTCGAGCTGGAACTGCTCGCGCACGTGGTTCCCGATCACGTCGCCGCCGCCGGGATAGCCCGAGAGTCCGAGCGAGCTCTGGTGGGGGATGGGATCGCCGGCTGTGGTGTACGCAGGCTGCAGCCGGGGGCCGTCATCGACCAACCGGTCGGTGACGAAGCGGACGGCGTCGTCGAGGATGGGCGCGCCGCCAGCAGCCGCCACCGCCTGGCCCGCGTACGACTGGTCCCGGATCCAGACGTACCGGTAGTCGTAGCTCCGCCCTGCTCCGGCGCGCTCGGGAAGTGAGGTCGTGCTGGCCGCGACCATCCCGCCGCTCGACGACGTCAGGCCGGCGAGCACCGCGTACGAGTGTCGGCAGTCATCTCGGGCGGGGAGCCCGGCGAACGACGGGACGGCGTCGCGCCAGTGCGCCTCGGTGCTGCTCCACAGCGCGTCGGCGGCCGGAAGGTCGCCCGGCGTCGTCTCGGTGTCCAGCGCGAGCACGAGGTCGTGGGTCATCCCTTCGCCCAGTTCCATCCCAAAGCTCAACGTGCCGTCGCGCTTCGTCGCGCGACGCGGCGCGCCTCTCCAGTGCATGTGCACGCGTCCAGTGGTGGCGGTCCACGCGTCATCGTGGTGCGAGATGTCGACCATGGGCCGGGCGCCGTAGCCGTCGGCTGCGCACAGATCGATTCGCAGGCGCGCCGGTCCCTCGACGGCGTGGATGCGCCGCAGGAGCACGGCGCACCCACGCCGTCCCGGTGCTGCCAAGGCCTCGCGGCACTCGACGACGCTGGTCGTCGTCACCCAGCGACTGCGCCAGATGAGGGTGCCATCCTCGTAGTGGCCGCCCCACACGTAGGGGTCCTCCGGCGTGATGCGGTAGTGGCCGGAACCCCCGATCAGCTCGCTGAACACGGCGTCGTCGTCCCAACTCGGCAGGCACATCCAGACCAGCGCGCCGTCGGGATCGATCAGTGCGCCGCGCTCGCCGTCGGCCAGGAGGGCGTACTCGCGCAAGACGTGGAACCGGCTGCGGTCCGGCCCTCTGGTGTCGACGGACCGCCGGTCTGTCCCGTCGCGCTTGGTCGCGCTCACCCCGGTGTCTCGTTCGGTGGCCCCATGGAGCGCTTCACCGCGAGCCGATGCGCGAACGGGATCCGTTCCGCGCTCGTCGCCGTGCCAGCTTCTCCTCTGCGGTTGCGCGCAGCGCGGTCAGGAACTTCGTCGCCGTGGTCGGCAGTGTGCGGAGGAACGACGGGTCGAAAAACCCGCCGGCTTGCTCGTCGAAGCGGCCCCGGGCCCGGAAGTCGCGGCTCGCGGTCGACCGGCTCCCAGAGGTTGACGGGATCACCGGGACCCGCACGGTTCGAGGTGAGCTGCGCGTCCCAGGCGCCGATCGCCGCGTACTGGTTCGCGAGCGCCGGTGCGCGCTCGGCCGCGAAGACGAGCAGCTTGTTCCACGAACCGACGATCTTGGCCCTCCGGCCGTCGAGCGCGGTCTCGACGATGAACCGTGCGCCCACCTCGGGTTGATAGATCGGAGGTACCGGCATGGCGCGGTGCGACGTCTTCGTCATGCACCAGTCGAACTGCGGCGTGTTCAAGGCAGGCATGTGCACCATGCTCAGACGTACATTGCTCTTGTCGTGCAGCAGCTCGGCCCGCACCGATTCGAAGAACCCGCGGCATGCGAACTTCGACGCGCAATACGGGCTCTGGAGCGGGATGCCGATGAACGCGAGCGCGGAGCCGACGTTCACGATGGCGCCGCGGTCGCGAGGTCGCATGCGCTCCAGCGCCACCATGGTGCCCCAGACCTGACCGAGGAACGTGACCTCGATCGCCCGTTGGAACTCGTCCGGAGAGATGCCGGCGAAGGGCGAGAAGACCGTCGTCATCGCGTCGTTCACCCACACCGTGATCTCGCCGAGCTCGTCCTCGATGCGGTCGGCGGCTGCGGCAACTTCCTCGTGCTTCGACACGTCGATGCAACAGGTCCAGGCACGGACGCCTTCGGCGCGAATCTCCCGAGCCGCGGCCTCGAGCCCAGCATCCCCGCGCGACGAGGGCGACGTCGAAGCCCTTGGCGGCGAACGCGCGTGCGGAGGCGCGCCCGAGCCCTCCTGAGGCGCCGGTGACGACTGCGAGACCGCCGGCGTTCGTCGGCATGTGCACCTCCTGACGCTTCGCGAGCAGGGCGAAGACGATGGGGAAGATCGTCGGAAAGACCGTGGGGACGGGCCACGACGCTCACCGTGACGGCTACCCGTCAGCCGCGAAGCGCAATCGGGCCCGGCGGACAGAGCCCGCATCTGCGCCGAAGTGTTGCGAACGTGTGACGAACCGACGGATTGGGTTCCTGAGCCGCGCCACTTGGGTAGGGCGCCGTGGATTCGTGAGGGGGTAGATGTGCGCGATCGAATCATCGCCATGGGTCGTTCATGCTCGGTGAAATCGCGATGTACAGGCGATCTCGTCGACGACTACGAACGCGGGCCGCAATCCCCACACACCGGGTGCGTCGTGAAGGTGCCTTCCCAGAGCTTCTGGTGGTGGCGGTTTCTGCCCACCAGGTTGACGCGCGGCGACGTTGGCGAGCCCGGGGGTGCGGGTGATGAACCCTCGGATGGAGTCGATGAGCAGGCCGCCTTGGGCTCGGTCGGCGACGAGGGCGTAGAGCTGGTCGCCGGGGCGCGATCGGGTGAGCATCACGACCAGCACGATTGCGGCAAGGTCGGTCGTCTTGGACCGGCCCCGCGCTCGGGTGAGGAAGTGATACGGCGTCGCGCAGTCCGGGTTCAAGATGGCGAGGGCGTCGTCCCACTGGACGTCCTCGGCGATCTGGCCCCACTCACTGCCTCGTCGAGGACGAGCCGTGATAGCAACGCGATCGACGGCGCGAACGGCTGGTACTCGTCACGCCACCACGGCTTTGCCGTCAACGCGTCGAGCTCGTCCCGGGCGGAGCCAGAAGGCGCCATCCCGGGCGCAAGCCCGTTCCGCTCGGCGCGCTGCGACGCGGTCGATACGCGAGCGCAGCTGCCGGAGTGTCGGCGTCAACGAGCTGGTCATGGTTCGCCAGACTCGTCGTCTTGCATGGCGTCGAGCTGGGCCCGCATCTCCGTCGAGTTCCTCGCGCGTGGCGAGGCTCTCGAGGTTGGGAGTCGCGGCGTGCAGCAGCTCCTTGGCCGCCTTGAAGCGGACGTCCTGCTTTTGATCCGACCCGACCAGCTCGAGGAGCGTCTCAATCGCGGTCAAGCCCCCATCGCCGAGCTTGGCCATGATCGGGCGCGCGCGGTGGCCCTTGAAATGTCAGGCTCTCGCAGTGTGATCGCAACGTGAGCGCAGCTGCGTCCCTGTATGTGGGTGGGGTTGGATGGCCGGTGGATGACCGAGTCGTGACGCCACCATGTGGGCTGAGGTCACTGGAGGTCCAGACGCGACGAGCACGGTTCTGTCGCGGTTCGAGCTCGTGTGTTACGACACGCGATCCGGCACGGCTGCGAGATGTTGATTGTTTTCCGTTTCTGTGATGAGGCGGTCAATGGCGTCGAACACGAACTGCACAGCCGCGTCGTAGGACATGGACGCGGCGGTCGAGCGGGCGGCTTGGAGCGCGTCGGGTCCGAGTTGGTCGATCGTGTGGGCGAGTCGCTCGCTGAGTCCGAGGTTGTCCAAGACCGGGAAAGGCGCGATGGTGTCGCTCTCAGCGATGGCAGCGAGCTCGAGGGCGAGCGTGGGATCGATGGTGGCGATGGAGTCACCCAAGGCGGGGAGCTGCAGCGAGAGTGGGCCGACCTCGCCGGACCAGTGGAGGCGTTGGAGGACGTCGCGCCAGAGCCGAAGTCCGGTCGCGACCTCTCCGCGATCGACGCGTAGCTTCGCGGCCGAGCCTTCGCAGACCGTGGACCACGCCTTCCGATGCGTCTGGTCGAGGCGGACGCATTCTTCGGCCGCGGCCAACGCTCGGGCGGGATCGCTGAGTTGTGTCACCAACGAGAGCATGCAGAGCGGATAGATCAGTGCAGACGTGGCTGGGCTTCCGCGGGCAACGTCGACGGCTTCTTCCGCGTAGGCGAGGGCTTGAACAGGATCGACGCTGAGTTCGACTACCGCGAGGAGGGCGAGCACGAACGCCAGGGGTCCGCGGTCGTCACCCTGTCTCGCTCGTTCGACGGCTGCGTGCGCCAGTGACCTCGCGGATTCGAGGTCACCTCGTATCGTGGCCTCTCCGGGGCCCAAGCTGAGCATGAGTGACGAGTCGGGGTCGGCCTCGCGGCCGACCGATGTCGCGTGGCGATATCGCTGCCAATCTCCGACGACGAAGGCTCGCGAGGCGACGTAGAAGAGGGCGTCGACATACCCACGGGCTTCGCTCGCATCGTCGCGCTGCAGTGCTTGGTCGGCGAGACGGCCGAGCTCGTCGAGCAGTACGAACGGCACGAGACCAACATCCGACCCTCCGACATCGGCGAAGAATCCGAGGAATTCGGCGATGTGGTCGGAGTCCAGGAGCCAGCGCAGGCCTGCGGCCAGGTTCGGCGTTTCGACATCGAGCTGCTCGAGTGCTTCAAAGTCGCGGGGTGTCTTGAGCATGGCGAACAGGTCGCGCGCCACCGCGAGGTAATGGGATGCGTGCGCGTCACGCGCACGGGTGACGCTCCCGTCGGCGTCGAGTTGTTCGGCGGCGTATTGGCGGATGGTTTCGAGGAGCCGGTAGCGACTTGCGCCCGCCGCGTCACTGTGTTCCACCAACGATTTCGCGACCAGTGAACTCAGCCGATCGACGCCGTCGAATTCCTCGAGGCCAATGTCGGCAGCAATCGACGTCACGGCCATGAGATCGAAGTCACCGACGCACACCGAGAGCCACTGCAACAGCCCTTGCTCGGCAGGATCGAGGAGGGCATAGGACCAGTCGATGGCTGCGTGCAGGGTCTGGTGGCGTTCGTCGGTGTCACGGCTGCCAGCGGTGAGAAGCCGGAACCGGTGGTCGAGGCGCGCCAGGATCTCCGACGGCGACATCATCGTCGCGCGCGCCGCGGCGAGTTCGATCGCAAGCGCGTTGGCGTCGAGGCGCGCACACAGATTAGCGATGGCGGCCGCGTTCTGTTCGGTGACGCTGAAGGTCCCGCGTGCCTCGCGCGCTCTGGTCACGAACAGCGCGCCCGCCTCAGATTCCTCGACCGCAAACGGTGACGTGTCGACGGGCAACTGAAGGGGCGGTAACGGATAGGTCCGCTCACCCTGGATCGCGAGCGCTTCGCGGCTGGTCGCCAGCACTGACAGCCCCGGCGCCTCCTCGCACATCGCGGCCACGAAGCGCGCCGGCGCTCCCAAGAGGTGCTCGCAGTTGTCGAGCACCAAGAGCAGCTGCTTATGACGAAAGAACCGGGCCAGTCCCTCGGCCAGCGAAACACCCTGCGACGGCGCGTACCCCAACGCGGCAGCGACGGCTTCGAGCACGGCGTCGGGGTCCCGCACTCCTGCCAGTTCGCACCACCACACTCCATCCGCATACGCGGGCAACAAACTGCAGCCGATCCGCAACGCGAGACGGGTCTTACCGACGCCGCCCGTTCCCACGATCGACACCACCCGGTTCTCCGCCAACGCCTTCACCACCGCGGTGACATCGTCCCCGCGGCCGACCATGGCGCTCAGCTCGTGGGGCAGGTTCGAGCGATAGGCATCCAGGGAAGCGAGCGGCGGGAACCGGGACTCCAACCCTGGTGCAACCACCTGGAATACGCGCAACGCCGACTCGAAGTCCCGTAGCCGATGCGCTCCCAGGTCGGTCAGCTCGATGTGGTCGCCTACCAGTTCGGCCACTACCGCGCTGCAGACGATCTGGCCGCCGTGCGCGATGCTCATCAGGCGGGCCGCTTGATTGACCGCCGAACCGTAGTAGTCGCCATCGCGTTGCTCGGCCGATCCGGTGTGCACGCCCATCCTCACTCGCAGCGACCCGGTGTCACCCCAAGGCTCCGCCTCCAACCCAAGTTGCGCCGCAAGCGCGGCGTCGATCGCGTCACCTGCGTTCGCGAACACAGCATGGAAACCGTCGCCGGTGGTCTTGACCACCCAGCCACCGTGTAACTCGACTGCGTCGCGCACGATCGCGTCGTGACGGGCCAACGCGCCGAACATGGTCTCGGGATGTTCCTGCCACAGGCGCGTCGAGCCCTCCAGATCGGTGAACAGAAACGTCACCGTGCCACTCGGCAGCTCGTCGACCGTCGCGCCGACGCCCGCCGGGCGCTCCCAACCGAGGCCCGGATGCTGACGCAAGATGTCGTCGTTGAGCTCCTGAAGCGCCGCCGAGGGAACCACTCCCACCTCGTCGGCAAGCAACCGGCGGTAGGCGTCGAACACGCGTAACGCCTCGACTGGGCGACCCGCACGGGCCAATGCCAACATCAGCACGGCTCGCAGCCGCTCGCGGAACGGTTCCGCCGCGATCGGCGGCTCGAGCGCCCCGACGACCTCGCCCGGCCTTCCCAGCTCCACCAGTACGCCGGCGTGTTCCTCCACCGCGCACAGTCGCAGCTCTCCGAGCCGCGCCACTTCGGCGGTCGCGAACTCCTCATCGGCGAACTCCGCGTAGGGACGGCCTCGCCACAACGCCAATGCCTCCTCGAAGTGCGCTGCCGCAGCCTCGGGCTGCCCCGTCGACCCGAGGCCGGTCCTTACCAGGTCCTCGAACCGATGACTGTCCAGCTCGCCGGCGTCGACTCGCAGCAGATAGCCCCGCGCCAGCCTCTCGACCCTGTCCGACCCCAGTCCCTTGCGAAGGCGCGATACGAGGGCCTGAACCGTGTGTGACGCGCTCTCCGGCGCCACCTCACCCCAGAGCACCTCGATCAACCGATCAGACGGCACCACTCCGTTCGCATTGATCGCCAGCACCGCCAGCACCCGACGCTCTTGCCGGCTGCCGAGTTGAACCCGGGCCCTCCCGCGGACCACCTCGATCGGCCCAAGCACCGCCAGCGACATCCCGGAGCGTTCAGCCACCGGACCTCCAACCTCCGGACCCAGTCCCCGGGCATGCCTGCGAGGGAACTGCGACCAAACGGTCACAAAGCTGCGAGGTCCCTCCACCACGCTGCAGTTGCAGACCAATCCTCGCACACCACCCAAGGAGGAGCGATGAGCACCACCATCGCCAGCCGACCGTCCATTGCCAGTCGCACCCCCCGCACACGGCTCTCAGTCGCCATCGTGGCCCCAGGCGCTCCCGGAGCGGAGCCGCCGCGGTGACCCTCACCTCATCCGACGGGTGCTCGGCCGGCGACCTGATTCATCAAGACTGGACATGCAGCCATCAATGCGTCAGAACGTTCACCATGGACTGAACCACAAACTGAAGCTCAACATCGCGTCCCCCCGCACCAGCCCATCGACTGCGGAGCGTGAGCACATGCCAACCGAATGGAACGACCTCGTAGCCGGCAAGAGGATCCGTGCGGTCTCGCTGGTCGCAGCGGTCGCCGTCGCCCTCGCGATGTTGGCGAGCACGGCGGCAGGTCAGGCGAGCACGGTGAAGCCGGCCGCAACCGAAGTCGGCGTCACGGGAACTGAAATCCATGTCGCAGTGCTCGCCGAAGTCGACAACCCGTTCACCCCAAACGTCGGCGTCGGCGCCCGCGACGCGGTCACGGGCTTCGCGAACTACATCAACACCAGTTGCGCCATCAAGAACAAGTGCCTGGCCGGTCGCAAGCTCGTCGTCGACTTCTACGACCCGCACTTGAACTTCAACGACACCCGTACCGACGAGATCCGGGCCTGCACCAACGACTTCGCCATGATCGGGACCACCGCCGTGTTCGTGACCAACGTGGACGACATGCGCGACTGCAAGGACCAGGCTGGCGCAACGACCGGCATCCCCGACATCCCGGTGCTGGCCATCCAACTCGCCCAGCAGTGCTCCGACCAGTCCTTCCCGATCAGCCCACCGGTTGTCCGCTGCGCCACCAGAGACCAGCACCCTCAAACGTTCGTCGACAACGTCGCCCGCGGCTACTACTTCACCAAGAAGTACGGCAAGCTGCACGGGATCTACGTGTTTCCAGGTGACACGAAGGCAGCACGCGACGACGTGTTCGCCAGCGGACTCGGCGGGCTGCGCGACCTCGCCGGGAACGGAGTCGCCTCCGACGGCGACTTCGATGTGTCCGCGGTCGGGCTCCAGAGCGCCTACACGCCGGTCGTCCAGGCGATGAGGGCCAAACACTCCAACTACGCGCAATGCACGCAGGCCTACTCCTGCACCGTGGCTCTCCGTCGGGAGGCAGCGCTACAGGGCGTTTCTGATCAGGTGAAGGTCTGGGATTGCGGCACGTGCTACGACAAGAACTTCTTGCAAGCCGGCGGCGCCTCCATCGAACACGAATACGTCGACATCGCCTTCCTCCCGTTCTACGACCAGCGCGAGCAGCAAACCAACCGGATGCTGGCCAACTTCGTGCACTACACGGGCAAAGACAACGTCGATGGCATCGCCGACACTGCCTGGTCCTCGGCCGTCGCCTTCCGCGATGCAGTCAACGCGACCGTCAAAGCCCACGGTGTCAACGGCCTCACCCGCGCCAACGTGTTCGCCGCGCTGAACGATATCCACACGTTCAACGCCGACGGCATGATCGCACCCTTCGACCTCGCCGCCCGCAAGACCTCCGGCTGCCACGTCCTCACCCAGGTCAGGAACGGAACCTTCGTTCGCGTCGAACCGACCAAGTCGGGCACGTTCGACTGCGACCCGAAGTACCTCATCACCCGCAAGCTTGACTTGCTCAGCGGTCCGTAGTCCGCTCGGCAAGGCGCACGGAACGACTCACCGAACGCTCACGAAAGCGCCTCGAGCGGCTGCCCCGATCGGCACATCAAGCGCACGAGGCTGTCGACCCTGACGATGGGACGACGTGGTGCGATGTCGTGATCGGGCAGCCGCAGGCCAGTCTGAACCGGTCGAGACCCCGTGGGTTATGGACACCCAGTTGAAGTTGGTGGCGTGGGTTCGACCGCCGCAGGTTCACCGTGTGCTCGACCTCGTCGCGCGAAGTCCTACTCTCCCGCCGCTGCGGGACGGAAGACGGGAATGCGGTAAGTCCCCCCGGGGAGCGCCTCGATCCGGGCCTGCACGCGCATGCCGATCTCGACCCGGTTCGCGTCGATGCCGGTGAGACGTGACGCGAGGCGCAGACCCGGCTGCTCGTCAAGTTCGACGAGCGCCACCACGTAGGGCGCGAGCTCTGAGAACCCAGGGACCGATGCGCGGTTGGCGACGATGAAGCTGAACACGGTGCCCGCGCCGCTGAGCTGCTCGAAGTTGGTCGGGCCGCCGCACTCCCGGCATCGCTCGACCGGCGGGTGCTGCCAACGCCGGCACGCTCGGCAGCGGCACAGCGCGAGCTCGCCGCGCTCGGTCGCTTGCCAGAAGCCTTCGGTGTCAGCGTCGGGGCGCGGCTGGGGCGGTACGTCGAGCATGGGGGCGGTCACGGCTGCTCGCCCGAGAGGACGCTGGCGCCGCCGTACGGTCCGGCGCCGGCGGTGACCAGCGCGAGGCGGGCGTCATCGACCTGCCGCTCGCCGGCCTGACCCCGCAGCTGCAGCGCCGCCTCGAAATAGTGGTTGAGGCCGTGGATGTAGCCCTCGGAGAGCAGGCCACCGTGCGGGTTGATCACGACGTCGCCGTCGTAGGTGGCACGCCCTTCCCTGAAGAAGTCGCCGACCTCCCCCTTCTCGCAGAAGCCGTAGTCCTCGATCGTCGCCATGACGGTGTAGGTGAAGCAGTCGTACATGCAGGCGAAGTCCATGTCGGCCGGGCCCAGCCCCGTGCGGTCCCACAGACGCGGCGCCGCGTGCCGCGAGTACATCGTGGTCGGGTCGTCCCACTCCGTCCAACCGATCCCCGACTGCGAGTCGGCCGAGCCCACCAGCCAGACCGGCGGCTGCCGCGACGAGGCGAGCACGTCGTCGCTCGTGAGCAGGAGCGCGACCGCGCCGTTGACCTCGTACGCGCAATCGAAGATGCGGAACGGCTCGTTCACCCAGCGGCCGGCCAGGTAGTCGTCGATGGTGAGCGGCGTGCGATTGATCGCGTGCGGGTTGCGCACCGCGTGTGCACGTTGCTGGATGGCGATCTGGCCCAGGTCGTCACACGTCGAGCCGTAGACGTGCTGGTGACGCCGGGCCCACATCGCGATCCACTGCGGCGGCACGAGGTAACCGTGGGGTGCCTCGAACTGCAGGTCGCCGCCCACCTCGAGCCGGCCGGTCGCGGTGCCGAACCGGTGGCCGGAGCGACCATTGAGCGAGCGGTACACGAGCACCGAACGGCACAGGCCGGCGCCGATCGCGGCACCGGCGGTCGCGATCACATTGGCGACGACGTTCCCGCCGCCCATCGTGTCGATGTTCCACGCCAGCTCAGGGATGCCGATCGCGGACGACACGGCAAGCGGTCCGACCGAATCGCCCGCCTCGAAGCAGATCATGCCGTCCACGTCGGCGAGGTCGACGCCCGCGTCCTCGACCGCAGCCCGGCACGCCTCCGCAGCCATGGCCAGCGTGGTGCGCCCCGAGTTGCGCGAGTACTCGGTGCGGCCGATCCCCGCGATGCCGACCCCCAGAGGTGCCATCGGCGTCTCCCTCTCGACGGTTTTCGGTCACCGTACCCGTCACTGGTGCAACAGGCATGCGACCGCGTGGACGCATGAACTCACTCAGCTGCTCGCCGGTTCGCTTCCGCCGCTCCGCATGGCTCGTGGTCTCCGACGCGGAAGACGCGATCCCCTCGGGCGCTGGTGACGGGGTCGACGCGTGGCATCGGCCGTGCGATCGCCGGCCGGTTCGCCGCCCAAGGCGCGCGAGTGGTCGTGAACGGGCGGGATGGCGACGCCGCCGTCCGGGTCGCCGCGACTCTGGACGGTGCTCTCGGTATCGGATGCGACCGGCGAGGTCGTCCACGTCGGGGCCGACGCGCCCGTTTCGACCGCGAGTTGCGCGAACACTCCTTGGAGATACGAGGCTCTGGTGGCCGAGGCAGCTCTAGCCACGTAGAGGACGGGACTTGGCTGCAAGGTCGCGACTATGCAGCCGCCACTGTCGACCGCGAACGGCGGCAATTGCCTCAGCCTGACGCGGGTCCGAACTCGACGCTACGGGCGCGTCCATCCTTCCGGGAGCCGGCGGGTTCCCGCAGTCGTCGTGACGTACACCTGCCACGCGTAGTAGCCGTCGTACGCGTGGGGGTCGGCCGCGATGACGCCCGCGTACGCCTCGATCGCGGCGACGTAGTCGTCGCTGGGGTTGTACGCGAAGAGCGCGCGGCCGATGTCGGTGGTACCGCCACTCGCGGCCAGGAAGCGCCCCGCGGCCAGGATCGCTTCGTGGTCGTCGTTGACGTCGCCTCCGTTGCCGTAGGCCGCCCACGTGCTCGGGATGAACTGCATCGGGCCTTGTGCGCCGGCGCTGCTGTTGCCGTGGATGCGGCCCATGCGCGTCTCCACGAAGTGGATCGCCGCGAGGTACGCCCACGGGATGCCCGATTCAGTCTCGGCCTCCCGGTAGAACCCCAGGAGGGCCGACGCCGGTAGCGGCGTACGGATCGTCCAGTCCGGTAGCTCCGTCGGCACGGGCCCCAGGCTCGGACTCTCGAGGTGCTCTGCCGCGTCGCGGTTCGTGTGCACGATCGGAGCCACGTCGGCCGGGACGGCGGCGAACACGGGGTCAGACCATTCGGGGTGAGACGAGAGCGCGCCGTACGCCAGTTGCTGCGCCCATCCGAGCGCGAGTCGGGTCTGCGGGTCGGGACCGTCGGCCCGCAACCCCCGCTCCACGCGGACGAGCTCGGCCGCAACCGCGTCGGCGCTCGTGGGCGCGGTCAGCTGGTCCGGGCTCGTGGCCGGTCGCGCCGTCGTGCTCGTCGGCGACGCGGTCGTGGTCGGAGCGAGGCGACGCGGCGGTGGTGTGGCGGTCGAGGAGCCGTCACCGTCGTGACACGCGGCGAGCAGGATCACGATTGCACCCGCAACGACCGTGGCACGAAGCCGCATCACGCACGAAGCGTGCCACGTCGCGGCTCTCGGTCCTCACCGTGTTCACCCGCGTCGACGGGGGCCGGGGCCGGCGCGAGTGGTCCCCGAACGCGCTGGGGCTTGCTCATGTCCGCCGGTCGCCGGTCACACGGCGTACTTGGCCGTGATACCGATCAGGATGACGTCGAGTCCCCGTTCGAAGCGGGCCCGCAGCTGCCGGCGTTGCCGCATGCTGCCGAAGGTGCTCAGCCCGCCGATCAACATGCCCGACACGTAGAAGAAGAGCGCATTGAGCGCGTCCTCCGTGGCATCGTCGTCGAAGCCGGCGGCCAGCAGCATGCCGCGCATCCGGATCATGATCTCGGTCGGGGCGGTGTCCTCGAAGTGCCTGAGGATCCAGGCCGCCAGTTCGCTCTGTTCGGTGAAGACGTCGGTGAGGCTGAGGAGCACGGCCCGTACTTGCTCGGTCCAGTTGCGCGGGTCGTCGAGTGGCGGAATCACGACCCGGTCGAACAGTGAGCGCGCGACCAGCACGATGAGTGCGTCCTTGTTCTCGACGTGGTGGTAGGTCGCGCCGAGCGCGACGCCGAGTCGACTGGAGAGCCGCCGCATGGTCAGCCCGTCGATGCCGTGCTCCTCGATGAGTTGGAGGGCGGCGTCCAGGATCGCGTCCTCGCTCAACGAGCCCGAACGAGGCGTGGGCGCCGTTGGTGTCCTCGCCATCTCGGGCAGTGTAGGTATCGGTCAGGTGACCACGACGTGGACCAGCGGTTGCACACGACCTTGCTCGACGGCCGCGCAACACAGCCATCCGAACGTGTGAGACACCGCCGGCGACGCCCGCCCGCCTCATCGGGAATCCTTCAAAGCACGAACGGCGGGCAGCACGAAGCGCGGCAACGTCAGGGGCAGGACCTTCGTGTGAAATGGAGACGACCCGGCACGATCTCGGCCGGTGCCGGTGCCGGTCCGTCTCGTCTCGGTCCGTCAGCGGTGCTCGGCCGGCAGCCGAGAACGGAGTGAGTGTCGTCAGGTGAGTTGCTCGAGCGCGCGGCGATCGTCGGTGTCGAAGTCGAGTGGGTAGATGCAGATGGTGTCGAGTCCCGAGGCGCGGTAGGCGTCGAGTCGGGCACGAGCCGCTGCGAGGTCGTCACGTGGGAGCGTCGTGCGGGCGACGATGTCGTCTGCGGTCGTGATGCCCTGGGCGAGGAAGTGGCGGTGGTAGTTGGCCATGGCGTCGTAGCGCGCGACGTCGGCGCGCAGCCTCGCAGCCGTCATGAGACGCACGTAGAGAGCGACGCGCGGTGCTGCCGAGGTTGGTGCGGCAGCATGAATCCTCTCGACCGACGATGCGGCATGTTCGGGAGTGAGCCAGTTGAGGATGAGGCCGTCGGCCTCCTCGGCGCCCAGTCGGACCATGCGCGGTCCGAGGGCGGCGACCAGCACGGCCCAGCCTCGGCCGTAGGCCATGCCGTCAGCCGAGCGTGACTTGAGGTCTCGGATCCATTCCCGCATGTACTCGATCTGCTGGCTTGGGAAGTCGACTCCGAACGCCGCGGTCTGTTCCGGGTGGGAGACCCCGACACCGAGCGAGAATCTGCCGTTGGACAACTCGTTGAGCGTCGAGGCCAGTGTCGGGAGGACCAAACGGTGATGCATGGGAACTGCGGCAACGCCGAGTGTTCCCCGGACGGTCGAGGTACGAGCGAACAAGGCGGCGAACGAGGCAATGGCGTCCCGTCCACTCAGCCGACCTTCGGCGTCCGTCGAAGCCTCCTCGCGCGCCGTCGGGCGCGAACACCTCGGCGTAGCCGTTGTGCTCCGCGAACCGGCCCACCTCGATCAACTGCTCCGCAGGAAGGTTCCGCACGCAAATCGCCATGTCCATCGCCGAACTCTTGCAGCTGAGAGGTCACACGCGTGGCGATAGGCCAGGGGAGACGGGCCCGAGCGTCGCGGTGCGGGCACACCGGTCGCGCCGAGACGGTCGTCGCGCGCGTCGCGTCAGGCACGTCCGCGGCTGCGTATGCCGTCGAGGAGGATTTCGAAGCTGGTCACGAACGTGGGGACCGACGTCGCATCGGGCTTCTGAGGTCGTGCCGACCCGCGCGATTCGGCTGACACGCAACTTCAGCGGCCTTCCTTGGGCAGTCCGAGGATGCTCTCCCCGAGGATGTTGCGTTGCACCTGCGACGTCCCCGCGTACACGGTGCCGCTCGCCGCGTTCAGCATCCAGACCTGCTCCCAGGACGCGGTGGAATTGGGCGCGCCGGGGTCGTCGGTGCGGTAGGCGCGCGATGGCACGTGGCCCTCGGGCACCAGGCCGGCGGCGCCCATGATGTCCATCGCCAGGTTCGCCGCGACCCGGTGGTACTCGCTCCAGTAGAGCTTGGAGATGGACGCGGCCGGACCGAGGTCGCCGTCACGCAGGTACTGCGTGAGGATGCGCAGCCCGAGCATGCGCATGATCTCGACGCGTTCGTAGCACCACGCGAGCTGTGCGCGGATCAGCGGCTCTTCGATGCGGCCGTACTGACGCGCCAGCGCAACCAGCCGGTCGTACTCGTGCCGGAACATGATCGGGTTGAGCGCGGCTTCCTCACCCCGTTCGTGTCCGAGGAGCGACATCGCCACCGCCCATCCACCGTGCACCGGGCCGACGACGTTCACCGCGGGTGTGCGTGCGCCGTCGAAGAAGACTTCGTTGAACTCGCTGCCACCGGTGAGCATGCGGATCGGTCGCACCTCGACCCCCGGTGTGTCCATCGGACAGAGAAGGAACGAGATGCCCCGGTGCTTGGCGACGGTCGGATCGGTGCGCGCGAGCACGAAGATCCAGTTGGCCGTCGTGGCGAACGACGTCCAGATCTTCTGCCCGTCGATCACCCAGTCGTCGCCGTCGAGCACCGCCCGGGTGGCGAGGCCGGCGAGGTCGGAGCCGGCGTTCGGCTCCGAGAAGCCCTGGCACCACGTGTCCTCGCCGGAGAGGATCCGCGGCAGGAACCGGCGCTTCTGCTCCTCCGTTCCCCACGTCAGCAGCGTGTTGCCCACCATCTTCACCGTGACCGTGTCGCTCGCGGGCCCGAGCGGCACCATCGCCCGGGCGCACTCCTCGACCAGCACGACCTGCTCGAGCTTGCTCATGCCCCCGCCGCCGTACTCGGTCGGCCACGCGAGACCGAGCAGGCCATGGTCGTGCAGCGTCCGCCGCCAGCGCGCCACGAACTCGCCCGCTTCGTCCGGTGGCAGCGCCCCGATCCCCGGCCAGTCCGGCGGCAGGTGCTCGGTGAGGAACGCGCGCACCCGGGCCCGGAACGTCTCGGCTTCGGGCGACTGGCGCAGCTCCACTGCGGCAGGCTACCCGAGAAGTTGACGAATCTGTCAAGTATGCGGCATGCTCGACCGGCGCCGAGCGACCAGGAAGGACGATGATGTACGACCTGCCGGAGGAGCTGCTCGTCGAGGCTGACGGGCCGGTCCGCATCCTCACCATGAACAATCCGGACATGCGCAACGCGTTCATCGATCCCCTCCACGAGGCGATGCGCAACATCTGGTACCAGATCTCGCGCGACCGGGACGCCCGCGCCGTCGTGCTCACCGGGGCCGGATCCGCGTTCTGCGCGGGAGGCAACGTGCCTGGCTTCATCCGCGACTACGACGACCCCGAGCACCGGCGCCAGTCGTTGCGCGACGCGCAGCGCCTGGTCGACGAGATGCTCCGGTTCCACCTCCCGGTCGTGGCGGCGGTGAACGGGCCCGCGGTCGGCCTCGGCGGCGAGCGTCGCGGTGAGCTGTGACATCGTGCTGATCGCCGAGAGCACCTACATCGCCGACACCCACGTCAACATCGGCCTCACGGCCGGCGACGGCGGCGCCGCAACCTGGCCGCTGCTCATCGGCATGCTGAGGGCCAAGGAGTACCTGCTCACCGGCGAGCGCATCCCGGCCAAGCTGGCGGTCGAGTTCGGCCTCGCCAACCGCGTCGTGCCTGACGACCAGCTGATGGGGGAGGCGGTGGCGCTGGCGCACAAGCTCGCGTCGCTCCCGCCACAATCGCTGCAGGAGACCAAGCGCGCGCTCAACCTCCACCTGCAGCAAGCGGCCGCTACGGTGCTCCCGTTCGCGCTGTCGGCCGAGGCGGAGTCGTTCGCCACCCCGGACATCAAGGCGACGATCGAAAAGTTCTCCAAGCAGTAAGCCCGAGCGAGGAGCTCCCGGCCAGATGGCGCGTGCGAACGAGTTCAAACTCCAGGGCGAGGTCCGCAGTCCGGCCAAGACGATGGGGCCGCGTGCGCTGCGCACCTCGGGGCTGATCAAGGAGCGCGCCCGCGAGGTGTTCCTCGCGAAGGGCTACTTCGGCGCCAGCGTGGAGGAGATCGCCGAGGCGGCCGGCGTGTCGCGGGCGTCGTTCTACACCTACTTCCCGTCGAAGCGCGACCTGCTGTACTCACTCGGCACCGACACCTACCAGGCGCTCTCGGCGACGCTCGAGGAGATGTACGAGCTGGTCCCGGAGTGGACCGACGACGACGTCTACGAGATCGTCCGCATCTACGTCCGGTTCCTCGAGCAACACGGTGCGTTCATGCTCGTCTGGAGCCAGGCCACGTACGGCGACGACGCGTTGGCCAAGGCCGGCATGCGCACCCGGTTGGTCAATGCCCGCCGATTCGGCCAGCTGCTCCAGCGCCTTTCCGGCGAGCGACCCGACCCCGACGACGACCCCGCCCGCTTCGGTCTCGCCATCCTGGTGATGATCGACCGTTACTGGTCGTACTGGCGGGTCAACGGCTTCCCGTTCTCGGAGAAGCAGGTGGTGCGTACGCTGGGCGACGTCCTCGGCGCGGTCATCAGTTCTCGTCGAGAGCCGGCGCGTTGACTCAGGTCCAGGTCCACTCGGGGTCGCGCTTCTCCAGATAGGCGCGACGCGCCTCGGCGGAGTCCTGGTACCGGGTGATGCGACCGGTGTAGTCCTGCTCGAGGCGGTAGCCGTCCTTCAACCCGAGGTCCTCGACCCGGTTCAGCGACTCCTTGGCCAAGCGCAGTCCGATGGGGCTCTTCGTCGCGATCACGTCGGCGAGGGCGCGCGCCTCTGTCATCAGCTCCGACGGAGGGACGACCGCTTCGACCGCACCCAGGCGGTGGAACTCGTGCGGACCGACGAACTCGCCGGTGTAGAACATCTTGCGGGTCTTGTACGGTCCGACCATCCGCTGCAGGTGGCGGCCTCCGCCGAGCACTCCGGCGTTGATCTCGGGGAGCGCGAAGCGTGCGTGCTCCGACGCGATGACGATGTCGCAGCAGGCGACGAGCGCGAGTCCGGCGCCGACCGCGGCGCCGTTGACCGCGCAGATCACGGGGAGCGGACAGTCGCTCAGCGCCCAGAAGCAGTCACGCACGATGCTGCCGGGATCGAGGAGGTCGACGATGCTGTCGCCGTCGGCCTGCTCGCGCCCGTGCCGGCGGGCGGAGTCCTTCAGGTCGACGCCGCCGCAGAACACGCGGTCGCCGGCCGCGGTGAAGATCGCGACGTGAGCGTCGGTGCCGTGGCGCAACTCGGTGAACGCCTGCTCGATCTCGCGGAACGCCTGCGCGTTGAGCGCGTTCACCGGCGGGCGATCGAACGTGACCATGGCGACGCGCCCGTCGACCTCGATGTTGATGAAGTCCAATGGTGCCCCCTCAGTCCCGGACCGAGCTCAGGATGGTGACCGCCGCCACCGCGGTGGGGCCGCCGACGTTGTGGGCCAGCGCGACGCGCGCACCGTCGACCTGGTTGGTCGACTCGCCGCGCAGCTGCTCGAACAGCTCGACGCACTGCGCGATGCCGGTCGCTCCCGGTGGATGTCCCTTGGCCTTCAGGCCACCGCTCGGGTTCACCGGCAGGCGACCCCCCACCTCGGTCTCGCCCGACTCGATGAGCGCCGCGCCGCCGAAGCGATCGCAGAACCCCAGATCCTCGTAGTCGATCAGCTCCACACCGGTGAAGCAGTCGTGGACCTCGGCCACGTCGATGTCGTCCGGTCCGAGACCGGCCATCGCGTACGCCCGACGAGCTGCCTTCACCGTGGGCGGGAACGTGGTCATGTCGACCTTGTGCTGGTGCATCACTCGGTCGAGGCCGAGCCCGACGCCCCGGACCCACACCGGCCGGTCGGTGTAACGGTCGACCACTTCTTCCCCGACCAGCAGCAGCGCGGCCGCGCCGTCACTCTGAGGCGTGCAGTCGTACAGGCCGAACGGCTCGACCACCGTCGGCGCGTTGAGCACGTCGTCGATCGTGATCTCGAAGCGCAGCTGCGCCTTCGGGTTGGTCACGCCGTGGTGGTGGTTCTTCACCGCCACCATCGCCATGTGCTCGCGGGTCGCGCCCGACTCGTGCAGATAGCGGTTCACGTGGAGGGCGAAGTTCGCCGGCGCCACCACGCCGATCGGGTAGTCCCACGCCATGTCGCGCGTGAGGCTCATCCACTCCCAGAACGTGCCGCGCGCCGACGACTCGCGCACCTTGTCGGCGCCGACCACCAGCGCGACGTCGAGCAGACCACTGGCGACGCCGTAGAGTGCGTTGCGGACCGCGTCGTTCCCGGTCGCGCAGGCGTTCTCGACGCGCGTCACCGGGATGTCGAGGAGCCCGCACGAGTCGACGAGGATGCCGGACGGGAACCCGTCGGTCGTCGTGAGCTCCCCGAACCAGGCGGCGTCGATGTCGGCGCGGTCGAACCCCTTGTCGACGCTCGTGACCGCCTCGGTGAGCGCCATGGGCACGAGATCCTTGATGCCGAGACCGAAGTGCTCGCCGAACGGAGTCATGCCCGCGCCGACGACCGCCACCCGCCTCACGGGGCCACCGCCTCGTCGGGGAGGAATGCGTAGCCGTAGTCGGGGATGCCCGTGCGTTCGGCGACCCGGCGCAGCACCATCTCGCCCCGCTGCCCGATGTCCACGTTCCCCGGGGCGCGCCGGTGACCTGGGCGAGCAGACGGACGCCGGTGTCGCCGAGCTCGACGATCACGATGGTGTACGGCGTGGCCAGGCCGGGCACCGGCGTGTGGATGGTCGTGGTGGTGTAGACGACCGCCTCCCGGGGCAGCTCCACCAGGACGGCGTCGCCTTCCGCACCGCAGCCGAGGCACCGGTGGCGGGGCGGGAGGGCCAGGGTGCCGCAATGCGGGCAGCGCCCCGCTTCCAGGCGGACCTTCGACTCGAAGGCGCGCTCGTAGGCAGGAAGCGAGACCTTGATGTCGGGCCCCGCCGTGAGCCGAAGCCGCGGCGGTTCCTGCACGACGCGTTCGACGCGCTGTCACCGGCGTCGGCCCGGGCTCGAACTGGGCCGCGGTCATGGTCGCCTGCTCGAAGGCGAGCACCAGGCCGCGGGCGCGGTTCTCCACGAGCGCGGCGAGCGCGAACAGCGGCGAGCTGGCGCCGGTCGTCAGCACGCGCGGGGCGTCGCCTTCGCACAGCGCAGCCGCGTCCTTCGGAGGGAGCCCCACCGTGGCCGCCGCCTTCTCGGCGATGCCGCTCTCGGCCAGCGCGGCCCGCACGCCGCGTTCGCGCTCGAGTCGGGGGTCGTCGTAGTGGTGCACCACGCCGTCGCCGCCGCGCGCCCGCACGGGCAGGCTGCGTTGCACGCGGGCAACGGGGGCGACCGTCGCGCCGTCACCGGCGCCCACCAGAACCGCTGCCGACCCGCTGGTGCTCCCGGTGTCCGCGCCGATCACCAGCGTGCCGCCCGCGGCGCCGAGCACCGCGTCGAGCGCGGCCGGCCCACCACCGACCTGCTCGACCACCGTCGTCGTGCTCGGGAGACCGAGGCCCGCGAGCAGCGCCGCGCCGTTGCCGCCGTCGAGCAGCGGCAGGTCGCGGGTGACGAGGACGACGTGCCGAGCGCCGGCATCTTCGAGCGCGGCGCGGCCCGCGGCGACCGCCATGGTGACCGCGTCCTCGTCCCGGCCCGAGACGCGTGCGAGGGCGGTGCCCCACGGCGGCAGGTACGTGCCGATGGCCCGGATGCTCACGGCGACACGCGGAGCGTCGGGTCGTGCTCCTTCAGTGTGCGCCGCAGCACCTTGCCGGACGTCGTGCGCGGGATCTCGTCCACGAACACGAACTCCTCCACGTGCTTGTAGCCCGCGAGCTTCTCCGCCACGTACGCGCTGGAGATCGTCGGCGGTGGCGGCGTCGGGGGCCGTCAGCACGACCGCCGCTTTCGGGACCTCGCCCTTGCTCGGGTGGGACACGCCGTAGACCCCGCAGTCGGCGACCGCCGGATGACCGTGCAGCGTGGCTTCGACCTCGGCCGGCGCGACGGAGAAGCCCGACACCTTGATCATCTCCTTGGCGCGATCGGTGATGTGGATCCAGCCCTCCGGCTCCACCCATCCGACGTCGCCGGTGCGCACGAAGCCGTCGAGGAACGCGTCCGCATCGGCCTCGGCCGGGAGGTAGCCCGCCATCATGTGCGGCCCGCGCACGATGATCTCGCCCTCCGTGCCGACGGGGACGTCCTCGTGGGTCTCGAGGTCGACCACGCGCACCTCGAGGTCGGAGACCGGAAGGCCCGGCGTGTCGAGACGCCAGCGGTCCGGGTAGTCGACCGGGTTGCAGTGGAGTCCCGGCACCTCGGTGGCGCCGTAGGCGTGCAACCAGCGGATGCCCGACCGCTCGGTCACGCGGCTGGCGACGTCCTCGGCGATCGGCGTGGCTGCCCACATCACGTAACGCAACGACGACAAGTCGTACTTCTCCAGCTGGGGATGGTTCGCCATCGCCACCGCGATGGGCGCGGCGGCGAACCCGAGGGTCACTCGCGTCTTCCTCGATGTGCGACAGCATGGTGTCGAGATCGAAGCGCGGGAACAACGTGATGGTCGCCGCCGAAGCCCAGGTGCATCCGGTGATGGCGATGCCGTAGATGTGGAACAACGGTAGGAAGAACTGCACGTGGTCGTCCTCGCGGACGGCGCAAGCGGAGTTCCAGTTGATGACGGACGCCACCAGCGAGCGGTGCGTGTGCCGCACGGCCTTGGGCAGCCCGGTGGTGCCGGAGCTGAACGGGTAGGCGTAGTCCGCATCGAGCGCGCTCGCCGGCAGCGCCTCCGGACGCCGCCCCGGGGTGCCGTAGACCAGATCCCAGAACGAGATCCACCCCGCGGGCGCGTCGGCGTCGACGCAGATCTTCGTCGCCGGTGCACCGGCGGTCTCGACCGCATCGATCACCGCCGCGTCCGCGATCACGACATCGGGGTTCGTGAGCGAGAACGTGTGCTCCAGCTCTGATGCCTTCCACGACGGGTTGGGCAACACGATGGCGCCGCCGGCCAGGCTCACGCCGTGCTGGGCGATGATCCACTCCGGCCGGTTGCTGACCACGAGCGCCACGCGGGTACCTGCGCCGAGGCCGAGCGCGGCGAGCGCGTTGGCGAACGAATTCCCGGTGCTGTCGAGCTCCCGGTACGTGTAGACGTCCTCGGCGAAGCGCAGCGCGATCTTCTCCGGATGGTGGTCGGCTGCGTCCTGGAGGAAGTGGTGCAGCGGACGGTCCGGGTAGTGGAGCGGTGGTCGGCGGAACATGGCTCCTCGGGCTCCTCTGCGGTCGGCTCGCCGACCGGGCGTGGGCGGAGTCGGCAGACTTGACGAAGGCGTCAAGTATGGCGGCTCCCGCGCGGCCGGGCAACCGCGGGGCCCGGTCAGCCGAGGGCCGTCGTTCCCCCGGTGATCAGTGGGTAGAGGCGGTCGGGGCCCGCGTCGGCGACGGCGGATCCCAGTGCCCGGCTCCAGGCGCGCTCGTTGCCGTACTCGCCGCGCCACGCCCACAGCCGGCGGGAGAAGTGGTGCAACGGGTACTCCCGGGTCATGCCCATGGCGCCGTGCGCCTGGTGCGCGTGACGCGTCGCCTCACCGGCGGCCTGGTCGGCGAGGAGCTTGGCCGCGGCGATCTCGAAGCGGGCGTTGCCGGTGCTCGCGGCGCGCACCGCCGCGGCGAGCGCCATGCTGACGATCACCGACTGCTGCGCGCCGTGCACGAGGTGTGCCTGCACCGCTTGGAACGTACCGACGGGCTTGCCGAACTGCCGCCGCTCGGCGGTGTACTCGAGCGTGATCTCGGACAGCCGTTCGAGCGCTCCCGCCATCGACGCGGTGCGCGCCAACGCACCGCGTCGCCACAGCGCGTCGGCGTCGACGCCATTGGCGGCACGAGCCACGGCGCGCGGGGTCACGTCGTCGAACACCACCGTGTCACGCGGCTCTCCCGCGAGGTTCGTGGCTGACGCGATGCGTACGTCGGCGGGGTCGACCCGCGCGACCAGCGCGCCGTCGTCGACCTCGAGGAGCAGCACCAGCTGGTCGGCCACCCGGGCCCACGGGACGCGGCGGGCGGTTCCGGTCAGGCGCCCGTCGCGGAACGCGACGTCGTCACGCGCCGTGCCCGGCACGACAGTGACGGGGCCCTCGGGGATCTCGAGTCCCGCACCGGCGAGCAACCAACCGCCGAGCAGCCCGGTCTCGGCGAGCGGCAGTGGCACCGCATGGCGACCGGCGATCCGCAGGACCTCGACCCCATCGGCCAGGGTGCCGCCGGAGCCACCCGCCGCCGCCGGCACCGACGCCCAGGCGAGGCCGGTCTCGGCGACCGCGTCCCAGATGGGTTGCGACCAGCCGTCCGCCTCGGCCTGCTCCACCGCGGCGAACCCGGACGTGTCGGCGAAGACGCGCGTGGCGGTCTCCGAGAGGAGCGGGTCGACGCCGGTGATGCCGCTCACGCGCGCAGGCCCTTCGCCGCGACGGAGCGCAGGATCTCGATGGTGCCGCCGCGGATGGTGAATGCAGGCGACGTCAGGATGGCATTGGCGAGGAGCCGCTCGAACAACGACGGCGAATCCGGCACCGGTTCCGCGTCGACCAACCTGCGCACGCCTTCGAGGAGGTCCTGCTCGAAGCGGGTGCCCATCTCCTTGACCAGCGCAGCCTGCACCGAGGGTTGCGTGTGGGCGTCGATGGCGCGTGCCACCGACAACGACAGATTGCGCAGCCCCCAGAACCGCGCGGTGGCGGCGCCGGCCAGCTCGACCAGTGAGGGGTCGAGGTCGGGTCCGTGCTCCCGCAGGTACTGCTCGAGCACGAGGTAGGTGGACAGCCAGCGATCGGGCCCGCCGCGCTCGAACGCCAGCTCCTGGCCGATCTGGGCCCAGCCCATGCCGACGGTGCCGACGACCTCGGTGTCGGGGACGTGCACGTCGGTGAGCACCACCTCGTTGAAGTCGGCGGTGCCGTCGAGGAATGGGATCGGACGGACCTCGACGCCGGGCGCGCGGAGATCGATCAGCACCTGGCTGAGCCCGGCGTGACGGTCCTCGGCGTCGCCGGTGCGCACGAGCGCGATCATCCAGTCGTGTTCGTGGGCGCCAGTCGTCCACACCTTGGTGCCGTTCACGATCCAGCCGTCATCTGCACGCACGGCGCGGGTCACGACCGATGCGAGGTCGCTGCCGGAATCCGGTTCGCTCATGCCGATGCAGAACGACAGCTCGCCGCGGCAGATGGCCGGCAGGAACCGCGCCTTCTGCTCCGCGGTTCCGACCTTGGCGAGCAGCGGGCCGCTCTGGCGGTCGGCCACCCAGTGGTGCCCGACCGGGGCGCCCCACCGGAGCAGCTCCTCGGCCACCACGAACCGCTCGACCGCCGACCGGTCGCCGCCGCCGTACTCCTTCGGCAACGACATCCCGACCCACCCGTGTGCGGCGAGTCGCTGCGAGAACGCTGGATCCTTGCGCCCGGCCATGCCGAGGCCGGGTTCGAACGAGCCGCGAGGCAACGTCGTCGCCAAGAACTCACGCACGTCGGCCTGCAGCGCGAGCTCAGCGTCGTTCAGCTCCGTGAACTCGAACTGCAAGCAACCGCCTCCCGCGCGCTATCGCCCGACGAGCTCGCGCAGATTCTCGCGCAAGATGCGGCGCTGGTCTTTTGGTGAGAAGCCCGCGACGTCGGCCAGGTAGTCGATGGGTCGGGCGATGCCCTCCGGGTGCGGCCAGTCCGACCCCAGCAGCACGTGTTCCAGGCCGATGAGCTCGGCGAGCTCTTCGAAGTCGTCCTCGTAGAACGGCGCGACCCAAACGTGCTCGCGGAAGGACTCGATCGGATCACGCCCGAAGTTCTGCGGCATCTTGCCGTACGCGATGCGGAACCGGCGCAGCAGGTACGGCACCCACCCGGAGCCGAGCTCGACCGTGGCCACGCGGAACGTCGGGTGCCGGTCGTAGACGCCGTGACACACCATCGCCGCCATCGCGTCGAAGGTTGGACGTTCGCTGTGGATGGAGAGCACCTCCGAGAAGGCCGACTGCTTCAATCCCGTGTAGCGACCGTTCTCGCCCCAGTCTTCGGCGTAGGAGTAGCCGTCGTCGGCGGCATGGAACGCCACGACCACGCCCGCCTCGGCGGCGAGCGCCCAGATCCGGTCGTGGGCCGGGTCACCCAATGAGCGCGGCCCCGCCACCGATGCGACGGGTGCGGGGCGCATCACGACCAGACGCGCACCGCGTTCGAGGACCCGCCGCAACTCGCCTTCGGCGGCCTCGGGATCGCCGAGGGGGAGCAGGGGTGCGGTCTGGATGCGCCCGTCGCGGTCGTAGCCCCAGTCGTCGTGGAGCCATTCGTTGTACGCGCGCGACCACCGCGAACAGCCCCTCGAGGTCGTCCTTGAGCATCTCCTCGATCCCGAGCCCGAGGCTGGGGAGCACCCAGGCGAACTCCACGCCCTGGTCGTCGAGCACCTTCACGCGCGCGTCGCGGTCGCGGTACTCGGGTTGGATGCGCTGCACCTCGCCCAGGATCTCCTTGAGTGAGCGACCCTCGGGGTTCTGTGCGCGGAAGTAGCTGTTGAGCGAGCCCGGTCGCCCGACCGGATCGTACGTCGGGTTCGGGATGAGCTGGAGGAGCTTGCCGCCGATGATGAGCGTGCGCCGGCCGCCCATGTTGACCCACCGGACGGCGCTCCGGTACTTCCGGTCGAGGTGCCGGGTGAGTGCATCCTCCGCTTCGTAGTAGTGCTCGTCCGCGTCGAACAGGCGGTAGTCGATGACCATGCGGACCAGTGTGACGGGACTTGACAGGTTCGTCAACTTCGACGGACCCCGACGACCTCGTGACGTGGTCAGACCGTGCCCGGTCGAGGGACGGACCCCCGTGCCTGCAGGAGCAGGCCGAGCTCCCGCCGGAGCGCCACCTCCGAACCGTGCAGGCGGTCGAGCACGCGACCGCGGCGGACGAACCGGTGGAGATCGTGTTCGAGGCTGAAGCCGATGGCTCCGAGCACCTGCAGGCAGTTCTCCGACGCCAGCGCGCAGGCGCGGGCGGCCAGCGCCTTCGCGGCGACGGTCGTGTACTCGGGTTCGGAGCGCCAACACTCGCCCACGACCGACACCGCCGCCTGCTGGGCGACGTACACGTCGGCGAGCCGGTGCTTGACCGCCTGGAACGTCCCGATGGGCTGACCGAACTGCGTGCGCACCTTGGCGTAGTCGTTGGCCATCGCCAGCATCGCGGCGGTCACGCCCAGCAACTCGTGGGCCAACGCGCGTCGGCACGCCTGCTCGACCACGGTCGCCGACGCGCCCTCGTGGCGGACCACGTCGGTCATGGCCACCGTGCCGCGCACCCGGACGAGACCGAGCGAGGGGTCGATGCCGGCGGTCGCCGCGAAGTCGACGTTCGACGGGTCGACGCTCACCACGGTCGGCCCCGTGGGCCCCTTCGCCACGAGCGCGATCGCAACGTCACGACGCCCGCCCAGTACGACGGCGTCGACGGTGAGCCCGGCCTCCGAGCACACCCCGGCGGGTCCGGACCCTCACGCGTGGCCGAACGCGTGGCCGGTCCCACGCAGCGCCTCGCCTGCAGAACCCAGCGCATCGAAGGCGACGTCATCGAGCGCGCGGCTCGCCAGGAGCAATTCTCCCCATCAGCTCGAACATCGACGGCACCGCGGACGCCGGATCGGCGGCGAGGAAGTCGCGCCACCCGAGCTCCTCCAGCGCGCGGGCGACGTCGACACCGGACTCGCCGAGCACGCCCCGCGCCGAGCGAATGAAGATCTCGACCGCCTCGCGGTCGATCGCGTCCACGTGGCTCATCGCGGCTGTCCCAGGACCCGGTCGGCGAGGATCTGGCGCTGGATCTCGTACGACCCGCCGTAGATCGGCGCCGACCGGCTGAACAGGTAGTCGTGCCGCCATTCGATGGCGTGGTCGTCGTCGTCGAGCTCGACCGCATCGTCGAGGACGGCATCGGCGAGATCGAACACCGCGAGCTCGGCGCGCGCCAGCAGCACCTTGTCGACCGACACCTCGGGGCCGGGCGTCTCCCCGGCCGCGAGCCGGCGGATGGTGCGTCCCGACGACAGCCGCATCGGCAGGACCGCGAGGTACGCGTCGCCGAGCGCGCGCGGTTCCAGGCGCTCCGGTGCCTGCTCGAGCAGCGCGTCGAGCGTCCCGAAGAGTCCGGCCTGCCGTTGCCATGGGTACATCCCGCGCTCCCACTGCAGCAGATACATCGCGAGGGCCCAGCCGTCGCCCTCGCCGCCGATGAGCCGGTTCCCGCTCACCCGTGCGCCCTCGAAGAGCACCTCACCCAGCTCGTCGCGACCCGACATCGTGCGGATGCCGCGCACTTCCACGCCCGGGGTGTCGTGGTCGACCAGCATCATCGAGAGCCCGCGGTGACGCGACTCCGGCGTGCCGGTGCGGAGCAGGACGACACAGCGTTGTGCGATGGTCGCCTGCGACGTCCAGATCTTGTGGCCGTCGACGATCCAGTCCTCGCCGTCGGGTGTCGCCTTCGTGCGCAGCGACGCGAGATCGCTGCCCGCGTCCGGCTCCGAGAAGCCCTGGCACCAGCGCTCCGTGCCGCGCAGCAGGTCGGCGAGATGCGTCCGGGCGAGCTCGGGCGCATGCACGCTCAACATGGGCAGCAGCGTCTCGACCGTGAGGTACGACTCGGGGATCGGGATCCGCCGGCGGCCGAGCTCGTCGTACAGCACCGCACGGTGGCGGGCGTCGCCACCCAACCCGCCGAGGTCGGCCGGCCAACCGTGCCGCACCCAACCGGCATCGAACAATGCCGCCTGGAATTCCTGCTGGAGCGCCGCCAGGTCGGCGAGCTCCGACGAGGTGCAGCCGCGCTGGCGCGCCACGAGTTCGGTGTGGTCGTCCAACCACGACCCGAACCCGACACGGAACCCGTCGAGGTCGAGCGTCGGTGCCCCGGTCACCGTGTCAGTCTCCCCGTTACTTGACAAGGTCGTCAACTTGGGGAAAGGTCGTGCGGTGGCGGAGCTCCGACACGTCGAAGGGTGCTTCGGCTGCAGCACCACCAACCCCGCAGCGCTCGGCGTGGAGCTCGTCTCGACCGCTGACGGCGCCGAGGGGCGCGTGCGGTTCGGTCCCGACGCCGAGGGCGCACCGGGCCTGGTGCACGGCGGTCTGCTGGCGACCTTCGCCGACGAGGTGATGGGGTTCGTCCCCCACGGCGGCAACGCGGTGCGGCTCACCGCCGAGATGACCATCCGCTATCGCCGGCCCACCCCGCTGGAGACCGAGCTCGTGTGCCGGGCGACCCCGGGCTCGACGTCGGGCCGCCGATTCGCCGTGAACGCGGTGATCACCCGGGCCGACGACGCGGCCACGGTGCTGGCCGAGGTCGACGCGACGTATGTGTTGGTGGCGCCGCGCGAGATCCCCGTCTGAGGATCAGAACGAGAGCAGGGAGCAGCCATGGACGCGCAGGACCTCATCTCGACGACCACGTCGTCGAGCCGCCGACGATGTTCGCCGAGCACTGGCCGGCCAAGTACGCCGACCGGATCCCCCACGTCGTCGTCGCCGACGGAGACCTTCGAGATCAATGTGTTCGGCGCGATCCGGATGTTGCTGGCCGCGCTGCCGTTGCTCCGCCGCTCTGACTCGCCGCGCGTCGTGAACGTCTCGAGCGGGCTCGGGTCGTTGGGGCTGGCCACCTCGGACGGCAGCAGGTACCAGGCTCGACCCCTCCTCAGCTACAACGTCTCGAAGGCAGCGCTGAACTCGGTCACGGTGCAATTCGCCAACGAATTGCGCGGAACCGCGTTCAAGGTCAACGCCGTCGATCCGGGCTACACCAACACCGACATGACGGGAGACGGCACTCGGACCCCCGACGAGGCGGCCATGGTCGTGATCGACTTTGCCACCCTGCCCGCCGACGGGCCGACCGGCCGCTTCTTCGACGAGCGCGGCGAAGTGCCGTGGTGAACGCGCCGTCGGGTCGCTCCAGGCTGTCTCCTTCGCTCGCCGACCCCACCATCCGCGCCTGGTCAGAACGGCGACGTCGCTGGCGGGCGGGGAACCCTGAACGGAGGCCAACCCCGACGGGCCCCGGCCGAAGCCGGGGGACCCGTCGTGGGTGTGCGGCTCTCAGCCGGTGAGTCGCGGAGGAGCCGCGACGGGCGGTGCCGGGGGTGCTTCGAACAGGCCGGTGGTCGGCGTCCCGGAGCCGGGAACTCGCGCGTCCGTTCCCGTACCACTGCCGGAGCCGGGCGGCGTCCCGACCGGTGTTCCCGATCCGGGCGTCGTGCCCGACGGCGGTGTCGGTCCCGTTTGCGTGTCCGTGACGTTGGTGGTGATCGTCGTCGAGCAGGTCACGGTGCTCCCGCCGCCGTTCTCGGAGCTGTTGCATTGGTCGACGGTCACGGGGAACGCAGCACTCGTCGTGCCGGATGCCGCGCACACCAGCGTTGCTCCTCCACCATTGCCGGAGCCGTTGCACTGCGACACCGATGGTGACCCTTGGGCGCTCGAGATGCACGCGTTGACGTTGGCCCCGCCGCCCTGACCGGATCCGTTGCATTGGTTCACGGTCACCGCGGTCGCGGGAGCGGGTGCGTTCGCACTGATGTTGTTGACGATGTCGACGGTGCAGGTGGTGGCGCTCCCGCCGGCGTTGTCCGAGTTGTTGCACTGGTGCACCGCGTTGATCACGTCGTTGGCACTGGACGTGTCGCCGGTGCAGCCGTTCAGCGTGCACGTTCGGAGGTAGATGACTGCCGAGGTGCCGCCGGTCGCGTCGATGGTGTTGATGATCGACACCGAACAGGTGACCGAGAGCGCCGCGCCGCCGGGTGGTCCGGACTCATGACCGTTGCATTGGGAGAAGGACACGGTCGCCGCAGAAGCCGGCGTCGTGCCCGTCTCGAGGGCGACGGCACTGAGTCCGATCGCCGCCAGTGCGGCCACGAAGAGGGCGATCAGGAACCGGTGAGGTTTGTGCGGGCGCGAGTAGTCGGCGACGGGAACGGTCATTGGAGGACGCTCCTTCACGGGGGAGCGTTGAGGGCCTCGATGGAGGAGGTTCCCGAAGCGTCACCGGGTCGGTGGCGGGGCCGTCTCGCGATCTGGACCGCGGAAACGAGCGCTCGTGCACTCACCTCTTCGGCACGCGACCCGCAAACCTTGAGAGGTCGAGCGGTCGCGAACCGCCGGCCGAGCCGTGGCGCGACCGGTCCCCTCGACTGCGGCCGTACCTTGCGTAGCCCGTGAGCGCGCCCGCTTCGCTGGAGCGAACGTAACCCTGGGGTGCGACGTCTGACCCTGCGCGAGCTTCATCGCCTCCGTAGCCTGAGCGCAGGTGTGGCCGGCATGTGTGGGGCAACAGGTCAGCGCAGACGACCGGATCGACGACTTGACGTCGAACCGGACGAAGGCGCATAGCCGCGCTCGCGCAACCGTCTGGCGATCGCCGCAACGAAGACGACGCCGGCAAGGGTCTCGCTGACCGCGGTTGCTGCCCCGATTTCGGTCATGGTGCGGTTTTGCAGCTGCGCCTCCGCGTCGTCGTCGACTGCCGCGGCAGATTTTGTCCATGCTGCAGTCGCGACTGCGCCGATCTGGTGGAGTTGACGCCGCCTCGGACGGTCAGAGGGCGATGGAGTACCCGCCGTTGACGGGATAGGTCTGGCCCGAGACCCAGGCGCCGAGCGGACTGGCGAGGTAGGCGATGAGGCCGGCAACCTCCTCGGGTTCGCCGCTACGGCGAACGATGTACCGACGGAACATCTCCTTCATTCGTTGCGCCTGATGCTCGTCGGGCTCCCCGGTGTCGCTGGTCGGTCGGTGCATGGTTCCGATGGCGATGTTGTTGGCGGTGATGTCGTACCGGCCAACCTCACGTGCGTAGGCCCTCGTGAATCCGGCGGCGCCGGCTTTCGCCGCGGCGTAGGCGGCCATGTTGTTCTCACCGGTGCGGGCGGCATCCGAGATGATCGTGATGACGCGGCCCCAGCTGTGCTGGACCATCGACGGGGTGACCGCGCGGACGCAGTGCATGACGCCAAAGAGGTTCACGTCGAAGAAGGCACTCCAGTCGCTGGGTGTCGTCTCGACGAAGGGTCCGTCGCCGGTCCACCCGGCGGCGCCGGCGTTGCCCGCGTTGTTCACGAGGATGTCGATGTGACCGGCGGCATCGATGCCGGCCATCACGGACTCGAAGTCGGTCACGTCGAAGAGGGCGATGGATGCCTTCCCTCCGTCGTTGATGATCTCGTCGGCGACCGCTTGCGCACGCGCTTCGACGAGGTCGTTGACGACGACCTCGGCGCCGATGCGCCCGAGCGTCCGGGCGATGCCGGCACCGAGGTTCTGGCCTGCGCCGGTCACGAGCGCACGTCGTCCGCTGAGATCGAACAGTGGATCCATGAGCTGCACCTCCGGAGAACCGTGCTACTCGCTGGACGCCCTGGGTGCCCAGCGCTTGGGGGTTCGAGCGACGGGTACGGTTGTCTCCCCAATGTGCGTACGAAGGAGTCGTTGAGTCCTGCTGAGCAACCTCGGTGCTGAGGATCATCAGCTCTACCGCTGGCAGCTCGATGCGCTCGTGAGTTGGCTGCAGTGCGGACGTCGGGGCGTGATCGAGGCGGTCACCGGTTCCGGCAAGACCGACGTCGCGATCGCCGCCGCCGCGGATGCGTTGCGGAGGGGGCGCTTCGTCCTCGTGGTCGTACCCTCGCGTGCGTCCTGATGGAGCAGTGGCACGGTCGGCTGATGGCGGCGCTGCTGGAAGCCCGAATCGGGCGGTTGGGCGATAGCGGCACTGACGGTCCGACAACCTGCGACGTGCTCGTCGCGACCCGCCATTCGGCGGCGGCCGCCAAACCGGTGCCGCCGGGCGGGCGAGGTGGACTGCTCATCGCCGACGAGTGTCATGGTCTCGGCGGCGGGACGCTGCGGCGCGCGATGCTGCCCCAGTACGAGGAACGGCTGGGGCTGACGGCGACGCTGGAACGCAGCGACGACGCGGTGACCGAGCTCCTCGTGCCGTATTTCGGCGGCATCTGCCACCGGTACGGCTTCGAGCAGGCCATCAACGATGGGGTGTGCGCGCCGCCGCGGGTGGCATTCATCGGGGTCGAGTTGTCCGTCGACGAACGAGCCGAGTACACCGCGACGGAGCAGCAGCTCGTGAACGCTCGCGTTCACCTCCGCGGCGTGAAGGGGATGCCGCTCGAGCCGTTCGGCGATTTCCTCGCCGGGGTCGCGCACCTCGCCGAGCACGATGCCGGGGCCGACGGCCGCGCCGCCCGCGAGTACCTCGACGCGTTCTCGCGGCGCCGTGACGTCGTGGCGCAGTGCCGCGGCAAGTACGAACTGCTCGGCACGCTCGCGCAGGCCATCCGGGAAGCCGACGGCGCGCTGATCTTCACCGAGACGGTGCGCGCCGCGAACCATGCCATCAACCGGCTGGATCCGCTGGTGTCGATCGATCTCATCACCGGATCGACGGCTCGGCGTCAACGCCGCGAGATCCTCGATGATCTCCGGGTCCGGAGACTCCACGCGGTCGCGGCCCCTCGGGTGCTCGATGAAGGCGTCGATGTACCAGACGCGAACCTCGGGATCGTCATGAGCGCGAGCAGGACTCGACGCCAGATGATCCAGAGGATGGGCCGAGTGCTGCGCCGCAAGCGGCCGGGAGTCGCAGCACGCTTCGTGATCATGTTCGCCAAGAACACGACGGAGGACCCGACGAATCGCACGGAACGCGACGGGTTCCTCGATGAGATCGAGCGCATCTCGGAGGAGACCGGAGTCTTCGACAGCGCACAACGCCAGGCGCTTGACACATTTCTCGCCGCACCTGGACCGGAGGTCGTTCCCGAACCCGAGCATCTCGAGCATTACGAGCGTGCCGCGGCGACCGCGGCAGCACCAAGTCAGGCGCTCGATGGGGCGGCCGACGCGCTGGCAGCCGAGGTGGGGATCGAGGGCGCTTACGCGTTCCTGAGCTTCGCGCAGAGCGATGGTGCGAACCCGGGACGCGACCTGGCGATCCGCCGGCTCGACGCCGGCCTTCCGCAGCCCGAGGCCGGCGCGCCGTATCTCGAGCTCGAACTCGCGAGTTTGCCGCGCATCGCCAAGCCGAGGGTCAAGCCCAAACTGTTGTCAACCGGAAAGGCGCCGCTCGAGATCGCCCGCATCGGGTCCGAGTGGCGAATCAGCTGCACCGGTTGTGGCGAAGCGTCACCACCCGTCCAGTTTCGCTGGCAGGTCCTCGACCAGACCGTGGCCTGCCTGTGCGACTGACTTCCGGCGAGTACGGAGCGCAGCAGGCCAGACGAACACGATGGTGCCGACCATTGCTGGAAGAGCTCCTCGACGACCGTCGTTCGTCAGTCACCACCAGCGGCGAGGACGCCTGAAGCGGCAACCGGCACGACGGTGACCGGCATGCGCGTCGGGCCCTGGACGTTGCCGGAGTGCATGTACGTGATGCGCGACTCGTCGACGACGTACTGGGGGAAGCGCGCGACGAACTCCTGCAACGCGATGCGTCCCTCGAGGCGGGCGACGGCGGCGCCGAGGCACACGTGCGCGCCGTGGCCGAAGGCCAGGATGCGCGGGTTTCCTCGGTGGATGTCGAACTCGTCGGGCCGTTCGAACTCGCGCGGGTCTCGATTGCCCGAGCCGAGGAGCAACGCCACCTTGGAGTCCGCCGGAATGACCGTGCCGCGGACCTCGACGTCGCGCGTCGTGGTGCGGGTCATGAACTGCGTGGGGCTCGTGAAGCGGAGGAGCTCCTCGACCGCGGGCACCATGAGCTCCGGATCCGCGCGCACCGCGTCGAACTGCTCGGGATGCGCGTTCAGGATGCGCACGCCGTTCGCGGATCAATTTCGCGGTGGTCTCGTGGCCGCCGGCGATGAGCAGCATGCACATGCCGATCACCTCGGCGTCGGTGAGCGGTTCGCCCTCGAACTCCATGGTCACGAGCACGCTGAGGATGTCGTCGGTGGGCGCGGCCCGGCGCGCGGCGGAGTACGTGGCCGCGAGCTGCACGAGCTTGCCCTCGGCGCTCCTGCTCTCGACCGTCTGGTCGATGCGGTCCTCGGGCCGGGTGAGGTACTCGTCGGTCCACGTACGCACGTGGTCGTGCTCGTTCTCGGGGATGCCGAGCATCACGGAGATGACGGTGGCGGGCAACAGTGCTGCGTAGTCGGTCACGACGTCGAACTGCGCACGGCCGTCGAGCCGCCCGGCGAGGTCCTGTGCCCACGAGCGCACGGTCGGCTCCAGCTCGGCGATGCGCCGCGGCGTGAACCGGCGTGCGATGACCTTGCGCATGTGCGTGTGGTCGGGCGGGTCCATGTGGATCATCGACTTCGACGCGCCCTGGCCGTCGTCCTCGAGCGCGACACCCTTGCTCGACGTGTAGGTCGCGGTGTCGTGCAACGCGGTGAGCACGTCGTCGAAGCGCGAGAGCGCCCAGAAGTCGAGACGCTCGTTGTAGTAGACGGGTGCCTCCTCGCGGAGCCACTCGTACATCGGGTACGGGTTGCTCTGGAACTCGTGGTCGAACGGGTTCAGCTCCATTGCCTGCTCCACACGCTCGGCTGTCGTCCGGACCATACTCACCCGGGTTGCGTGCCCGCACGAGGGGATCCCTCGCGTTGGGCCGGCGGCTGGCACGATGCAGCGGTGGACCAACCGAATCTGTTCTCGAGCATGGCGATCGATCTCGACGAGACCGCAGGTCGCAAGGGCCTGCCGGCGCGCCTCGTGGCGGCCACCGACGGCTCGTGTCTGCGCAATCCCGGGGCCCGGTGGCTGGTGCTGGTTCGTGTCCGAGGATTGCTGGGCTGCCGGCGCGGAGGCGGCCACGACGAACAACCGCATGGAATTGCTGTCGGTGGCCATGCTGCTCGAGGCCGTGCCAACCGAGTCGTCCGGTGCACATCCAGGCCGACAGCACCTATGTGATCGATGCGCTCACAAAATGGCGGCACGGCTGGAAGCGCCGGGGTTGGAAGACCGCATCGGGCCAGCCGGTCAAGAACCGGGACCTCGTCGAGCATCTGGACGTGCTCATGTCGGAACGCACACCGACGTTCGAGTGGGTGCGGGGCCACACCGGTCACGCGGCGAACGAAGCGGCTGACCAGCGAGCGCGTGCAGCAGCCGAAGCGCTCGACGCCGGACGGCCGTGGTCGCCCGGTCCCGGCATTGCGATGCACGCAGACCTCGCTGAGGATGCGGCCGGGCACCGCGGCCTCGCGTGGCGGAGTAATCTGCGCGCCGCGCGAGGGACTCCGGCAGATCGAGCAGAGTGGGGACACCAGTGAGCGACGTCGAAGAGACTGGGCCCGATCGACTACCTGATCGTCGAGTTCCCGGGCAACCGGATGACCGGGGAGGGCTTTCCGATCCTCCTCGACCTCGTTGATCGCGGCATCATCCGTATCCTCGACCTCGCGTTCTTTACGAAAGCCCAAGACGGCTCGGTTGCGGGCGTGAACATCGCCGATCTGGGTGCCGGGTCCGACCTGGCGGTGTTCGAAGGCGCCTCGTCGGGCTTGATCAGCCAGGACGATGCCGCCGAGGCGAGCGCGCTCATCGAGCCCGGCAGTTCGATCGGCATCCTCGTGTACGAGAACGTGTGGGCGGGACCGTTCGCCGCCGCGCTGCGTCGCGGCGGTGCGCAGTTGATCGCCCAGGGTCGTATTCCGATCCAGGCCATCCTGGCCGCGCTCGACGCGGCCGAGGCGCAGGCATGATGCGAACCGACGACCATGAACCGCCGATGACGACGAACGAGAGGTAGACCACCGTGCCCGGACTTCTGCGAGGAGTCGCCCGTACCGCCGTCGTTGCCGGGACCGCGACCGCGGTGTCGAATCGTGTCTCCCGTCGCCAGGCCGGCCGTTGGGCCGACCAGGACCAGCAGCAGTACGAGCAGCAGCAGCAGCCGGCGCAGCCGGCACCCGTCGCGGCCGCAGCGCCGCCCGCCGACGACGCGATGGACAACAAGCTCGCGCAGCTCCAGCAGCTCGCCGATCTGAAGTCACAAGGTGTGCTCACCGACGCCGAGTTCGACGCGCAGAAGGCCAAGATCCTCGCCGGTTGACCCGAGACGCCGGGCGGCCGTGACCGCATGACCGACCCCGGGCAGGATCTCGAGATCAACCGCACCCTGTGGACGCTGGTGAACGCTCAGTTCACCGACTCGCGCGCGACGTCAGCGTGGTCCGCGGCCGAGATCACGTGGGGGCTGTTCGAAGTCCCCGAACACGACATCAAGGTCCTCGGTGACGTTGCCGGTCTCGACGTGGTCGAGCTGGGGTGCGGGACCGCGTACTTCTCGGCCTGGCTCGAGCGTCGCGGCGCCCGTTGCGTGGGCGTCGACCTCACCGCCGCGCAGCTCGACACGGCGCACCGCTGTCAGCGCCAGTTCGGCGTCGACTTCCCACTCATCGAGGCCGACGCCGGCGCGGTACCTCTCCGCGATGCGAGCTTCGATCTGGTCATCAGCGAGTACGGCGCGAGCGTGTGGTGTGATCCGGAGCGCTGGCTACGCGAGGCGGCGCGCATCCTGCGTCCGGACGGTCGACTCGTCTTCTTGACGAACAGCGTCCTCGCGACCCTGTGTGTGCCCGAAGAGGAGGGTGAGGCGCGGGACCGGTTGCTGAGACCACAACGCGGCTTGCACCGTGTCCATTGGCCCGGTGGTGGCATCGAATTCCACCCCGGTCACGGAGACTGGATACGCATTCTGCGAGCCAGTGGCTTTGTCATCGAAGCGCTGCACGAGCTGTACGCGAGGGCGGGTTCGAAGCATCCCGAGTACTACGAGATCGCGTCCGCGGGCTGGGCGTCGCAGTGGCCGATCGAGGACCTCTGGATCGCCCGCCGAGGAGCAGTCCCGGTGAGCGCAGGCGCTCAGTCTCGGCGGTCGGCTCGGCGTTCCTTGCGGCGGGAGTGACGACGCATCACTCCCAGCCCGAACCACACCAGCGCTCCGAAGAGCGCGGTCACGATGGTGTACAGCCAGAGCGGCCAGGTGAAGTCCAAGCAGAGAAAGTCGAAGCGGACGTCCTCGGTGTTCTGGACGATGAAGATCAGCAGCACCGCGACGCCGCCCAGTGAGGCGATCGCGCCGCCGCTGAGCTTGCGACTCTCTTCGTGCGGGGGTTGTTGGCTCATGACGCTCTCCCTCATCGCTCGCCGGCCACATCGTGGTGCGTCGACGGCCTGAGGTGGCGGATGGTTGCGTCGCGCCCGGTCCCTGCCGGGCCGGGCGGGGGTACCCGGCCGGCAGGAACCTTCCCCCGCCACCTCGGAGCTCGAGTCCGGGACGCGACGACGCGGCGCCGGGAGCCGGTGCTTCCGCCTAGCGCAGCTCGAGACGTCGGGGGAGCTCGCCGCCAACCCCGGCGACGCTCGGACGATGGCGACTGGGCAGGCCCTCGCCGAGGGCCACGAACAGCGGGCCATCGCAGATGGGGCAGGCTCTCGGTCGGTCGTGATCCATCAGCGTTTGTGCCTGGTCGACGACGCCGTGGTCGTGGCAGCAGTAGTCGATGAACACCGTCCCACCCGCTTCGGGTAGTGGCCGTCGCCGCCCTGCTCCGACACTCTCGATTGTCCGCAGAGGGCGTCGAGAAGAGAAGCAACTGAGCCACAACTTTGCGGGTTCCCCGCACGGATCTCGGCGCCCGTTGACGGTCGGGCACACTGGCGCCGTGTTGCTCGCGGATCTGGTCGCCACCTCGGCCGTGGTCGGCTCGACGCGGGCCCGATCGGCCAAGGTCTCGTCGCTGGCCGAGTTGCTCGGCCACCTCGCACCCGATGAGATCGAGGCGGCCGTCGGCTTCCTCACCGGCGAGGCCCGCCAGGGGCGAATCGGCGTGGGCTGGGCCACCGTCTCCGCGCTCGACGCCGCCTCGGCCGCGGTGCCGACGCTGACGATCGCCGACGTCGACCGTGCCCTCGACCGGCTCGTCGTCACGACCGGGAGCGGTTCGGCGGCCGGACGTCAGGCAGTCCTGCGCGAGCTGTTCGACCGCGCCACCCCGGCAGAAGCCGACTTCCTCCGACGTGTCCTCGTCGGCGAGCTGCGCCAGGGTGCCCTGGCCGGCCTCATGACCGATGCCGTCGCCCGCGCCGCGTCGGTACCCGCCGGCGCTGGTACGTCGGGCGGCGATGCTGTCGGGCGACCTCGGCCACACCGCGGTCGTCGCGCTCACCGACGGCATCCCCGGACTCCAGGCCATCGGGCTCGAAGTGGGTCGCGGCGTCCACCCGATGCTCGCGGCCGGAGCACCCGACGTCGCGAGCGCGCTCGACGATGTCGGCACCGCGTCGGTGGAGTGGAAGCTCGATGGTGCGCGCATCCAGGTGCATCGGATCGACGACGACGTGAGGATCTACACCCGCAACCTCAACGAGATCAGTGGCCGATTGCCCGGCGTCGCTGACTGGGCGCGTGGGCTGCCCGTCCGAGCGGTCGTGCTCGACGGTGAGGCGATCGGCGTCGACGACGAGGCCCGTCCTCACGCCTTCCAGGACACGATGAGCTCGTTCGGCCGCGACTCAGACCCGCGCCGAGGCGCGGCCGGTGCGCTCGACGCGTTCTTCTTCGATGTGCTGCACGTCGACGGCGACGACCTCATCGACCAGCCGCTGGGGGAGCGACTCGAGGTCGTGCACACGCTCGTGGGCGAGCGGAGCATCCCGGGTGTGGTGACCGCGTCGGCCGACGAGGCCGCCGCGGTGCTCGACGCCGCGATCACCGCCGGGCACGAGGGCGTGATGCTCAAGGCGCTCGACTCGACGTACGACGCTGGTCGTCGCGGCGGCGCGTGGCGCAAGGTGAAGCCCGTGCGGACGCTCGACCTCGTCGTGCTCGCAGTGGAATGGGGCCACGGCCGGCGGCAGGGCTGGCTCTCGAACCTGCACCTCGGCGCGCGGGGTCCCGATGGGACGTTCGTGATGGTCGGCAAGACGTTCAAGGGTCTCACCGACGCCACGCTGCAATGGCAGACGGAGGAGCTCTTGGCGCGTGAGATCGGGCGCGACGGGATCACGGTGTACGTGCGTCCCGAGCTCGTCGTCGAGGTCGCACTCGACGGCGTACAGGCGTCGACCCGCTACCCCGGCGGTGTCGCGTTGCGCTTCGCGCGGGTCCGCCGATACCGCGACGACAAGTCGGCCGAGGCCGCGGATTCGATCGAGACGGTCCAGGCGCTGCTCCCCGGGCCGCGCGGTTGAGCGCGGCCGCGGCGCGACGTCACGGCTCGTCGATGAAGTCGAGCAGCACGGGCGCCGCTTGCACCCAGGGATCGAAGAGACTTCCCGTCCCGGCGGTGGTTGCCTCCACCGCCCGCTCCCACGCGTCCTCTGGCCACGGCGGCTCGATCAACCGGGATCCGCTGATCAACGCGTGCACCTCGAACGACGTGCGCTTCGGGTGGTCGTAGTCCTTCTCGCCCCCACGCATGACCAACGTCGGGCACGTGATCGTGGCGAACTCCCAATCGGGCACGCCCGGAATGGCCTCGTTCGGCTTCGGGACGAAGGCGTCCAACCACCGGGTCATCACCCGCTCGAACTCCTCGCTGCCGATCGCGCGCAGGCGGTCGGCATTGCGAGGGTTCGCGGCGACGAGCGCGGACCAACTGAACGGGCCGGAGTCCATCTCGATCACGCCCTCGATGCCGCTTTTCCGGACGGCGCCCAGCTCGTCCAGGACGTAGGCGGTGGCGAGCAACATCGTGCTGTAGGTCCCGCCGACGATCGACCACACCGCGAGCTTGCGCACGAGGTCGGGCCACATGATCGTGAAGATGATCGAGTCCCGAGCACCGCCCGACCCGCCGGCTGCGACGACCTGCTCGATGCCGAGGTGCTGCAGCACCAAGCCCAGCGTCTCCGCTCGCATGTGGGACTCCGAGCGGCCGTAGACCTGCACCTCCGACTTGCCGCAGTTCGGCCGATCCCACAGCAACACCCGCTTGCCGCCGTCGGCCAGTGCCTGCGCCAGCTCGTGCACCCCGCCGTAGTCCTTGCTGAAGCGGCCGCCCGGCGTGATGACGACGACCTCGCCATCCTCCGGACCGACGAACTCGTACACGACGACGCCGCCGTTGATCTCGATCTCGCGGTCAGGCATGACTCTCCAATCGGGGTGCTCGGATCGTCATCCTGGCGCGTCACCGCGTGGCCGCACCAGATCACGCCTCGAGATGTCGCTGGATGCCCGCGCGGTCACGCCGTCGAGTTCGGTCGTACCCACGCCTCGTCGGTCGCGCCGGCGCGCCAGCTGATCACCGCGACCACCGCGGCCACGACGAGCGCGATGGCGAGCGGAGCCACGATGTGCACGTCCAGCACCAGCGCGGCCCCGGCGAACGCCCCCAGCAGCATCGTGGTCACGGCGACGAGTCGACGCCCTGCCGCCGAACCGGCACCGCCGGCGACGCTGCTGTCGGCCGCCACCCCGGTGATGGTCAAGGTGAGGACCGTGGTGGTCAGATCCGGAACCGCGAGCCGGCGCGCGGTGGCGTTCTGGATGCCCATCGCGAGCGCGAGGACGACGATCAAGGTGTACCGGTACCCGCTCGACACCGGCTCGCCAGCCACGGCAGCCACGACCACCGACGCCGCGAAGAGGAGCGTCTGCAGCGAGCCCGCCGTGGCGAGCAGGTGCCCTCGGTGACCTCCGAGCGCGTGACCGATCCGTCCGCCGACCAGGGCGCCGACGAAGAACGACGCCAGGGCGACGAGGGACGCCAGGATCGAGAAGCCGGCGGCGCCGGCGAACGCGAACCCGAGGAACACCACGTTGCCGGTCATGTTGGCGACGAAGACGTGACCGAGCAGCAGGTAGCTGAACGCGTCGACGAGACCGGTGACGAAGGTCAGGCCGAGCAGCAACGGTGGGAGCGGCCCGTGCCTGCTACCACGCGGCGGCACGAGCATCTCGCGCGCGTCCTCGACGAATTTCGCCCTCATCGACGCCTCGCGTCAGCGGCTCGCTGACGATCTGTCCGCGTCGCCGGCGCGAAGGGCGGGGAGGAGCTCGGTGGCCGCCCAGCTCATGAATCCCTCCTGGGTGTCCCCGCCGACCTGGACCAACGCGATGTGGGTGAAGCCCGCGGCCTCGAAGGCGCGTATCCCGGAGACGTGGCGTTCGACGTCGGGCCCGCAGGGCATCCGCGTCGACACGTCGTCCTCGCGCACGGTGCGGGCGGCGGCGTCGAACGATGCCGGGACGGGCAGCTCCGCGTTGACCCTCCAGTTGCCGGTGAACCAGCGGAACTGGTCCATCGCCCGCTTGACCGCGAGTCGCTCGTCGGGATCGTACGACAGCGCGATCTGCCCGACGCGCGGCTTGCCCGCGCCTCCGGCGTCGTCGAACAGGTCGCCGAGCTCGGGGCGGGGCTCGACCGCGATCATGACGTCGGCGTGCCGTCCGGCCAGACGACAGCTCTCAGGCCCCGACACCGCGATGCCGATCGGCGGCGCGGTGTCGGGGAGGTCCCACACCTTCGCGGCCTCGACGTCGAAGTGCTTGCCCCGCGTGGTCACGGTGTCGCCGGACCACAGGGCGCGGATGATCCCGACCGCCTCCTCGAGCATCTCGTGGCGCACGCTGACGATGGGCCACCGCCCACCGACGATGTGCTCGTTGAGGTTCTCGCCCGCGCCGAGCCCGAGCGTGAACCGCCCGTCGGACAGCAGTTGCATGGTCGCCGCCTTCTGCGCGACGACGGCGGGGTGATAGCGACGGGTCGGGCACGTGACGTACGTCATCAGCGGGATGCGGCTCGTCGCCTGGGCCGCCGCGCCGAGCACGCTCCACGCGTACGGCGAATGGCCCTGGGAGTCGAGCCAGGGGGAGTAGTGGTCGCTGATGACGGCGAAGTCGAAGCCCGCTTCTTCCGCGAGCGCGACGTCGCGCACCAACTGCTTCGGTCCGGCTTGCTCACACATCATCGTGTAGCCGATCGAGGTCATGGCGTGCCTCCGAGTCGTTCGAGCGCCCGGGCGACGATGGTGAGGTCCTGGTCCCCGCATCCTTCGTCCACGACGCGTTCCCACTCGTCGGCGAGGGACGCGAGCGCGGCGAACTGACCCGCGTCGGCCTCTTCGAGCGCGAGGTGGACGTCCTTGAGGGCGAGCGACAACGCGAACTGGGCCGAGTAGTCGTCGTCGATGATGCGCTGCAGCTTTGCCGCCTGCCACGGCGACACGAGCGGGCCACCTCCGAGCGCGGTCGCGACCGTCCGGGTGTCGAGCCCGAGCCGGTGCGCGAGCGCGACCGAGGCGTCGAGCGCCTCCGCGCTGAACGCGAGCCAGGTGTTGTTCACGAGCTTCACCCGCGTTCCCGTCCCCACCGGTCCGACCCAGATCGTGCGTTGGCCGAGAGCATCGAACAGGGGGCCGAGGGGCGCTTGCGCCACCTCGGGGCCGGAGGCGAAGATCGTCAATTGACCCTGCGCGGCCGGTTCCTTGCTGCCTGACACGGGCGCGTCGACGAGCGTGACGTCGGGCCGTTCCCGGGCGACGAGCGCCGCGACGCGATCGGTACCGGCCACGCCGATGGTGCTCATCTGCGCCCAGATCGAGCCGGAGGCGAGCGCGCCGAGCATGCCCTGATCGCGGGCGATGCCGATCACGGCGTCGGCATCGGTCACCATCGTGACGACGATCTTCGCTCGCCGCGCCGCGTCAGCGGCGGTGTCGGCGACTTCGGCGCCGAGCACAGCCAGGTCGCGGGTGGCCTCCGGCTCGCGGTTCCAGACGATCGTGGCGATGCCGGCCCGCAGCGCGCTGGAGACCATGCCGTGGCCCATCGTGCCCGTCCCGAGGAATGCGACCGGGTCAGTGGTTCGCGTCATGTTCTTCCCCCTTTCGGGAACTCCTCATCAGGCGTCGAGTGCGGTGCAGGCCAGGAGGAGGTGCCGTCGTGCATGACGTGCGGTGGCGAGTGCGTCGAACGTCACCCGGGCGAGGGTGGGGAGATCGGGCCGGCCTGCGATCCAGCGGAGCGTCCGCTCCGAGTACTGCAGCGATTCGTCGACCGTCTCGATCCACCCGTCGAGATCGGCCTCCACGTCGAGCCGGGACACCGATCGGCGCGGCCATCGGATGTCCGGCATCGAGGCCGGCGCGAGCAACGAGGCTTCCGCGGAGAACTGCGCGCCGAACTCCCCGAGGACGCCGGCGACGAGGTGGCGGCCCTCGGCGTGCGCCCGGGTGGCGACCGCGTGGCACAGCTCGGCGGTCGCGCACGCGTTGTCGATCTCGCGTTCCGCGTACGCGGCGGTCGCGAGCTCAGCCGTAGGTGACGATTGGTCGCCGTCGACGACGTGCGCCGACGGCGGGATCGGAACCGATGCCAGGTGTGCGCTCATGGAGACAATGTCGCGCCGCGCGCGCCCGCCGTCTTCCAGGCCAGCCGCCGTCTTCGGAGGCCAGCTAGCCGGTCCGAGGACCTTCCGGGTAGCCGGAAGCAGGGCGCCTGGCCGAGTGGTGAGCGAGCCACGACGGCTCACCGTGAGGGGCGCGTTGGCGCGCGCAGCGGCCGTGCCGCGATGAGGCGCGCCCCGCCCCCCTGATGTGCGTGCACCGTCCGGCGTCCGAGCAGCTCCGGGAGCGGCCAGATCCGATCGAGATGCCGACGGTGGAGCCGCTCCTGGTGCGACCGCGACACTCCGTCGCGGATGACGACGATCGAGAGCACGACTGCGGCGATGGCCAGCGCGGCGGCCGCACCCATCGCCAGGCGGTAGCCGGCGGCCAGATCGGCCGTCGAGGCCCCGCCCGACCCGGTGCTGGAGGCGGAGATCGCCAGGAGCCCGGCGACGCCGATGGCGGCGCCCACCTGGCGCGCGGTGTTGACCAGCGCGCCGGCGAGCCCCTGTTCGTCGTCGGTGACGCCGGCGGTCCCGCCCACCGTGGCGGCGAACATCGCGCTCGTGGTGCCGAGCCCGATGACGAGCAGGACGAGCAGGATCACGGGCGGTCGGCTCGTGGCCGGGAACCGCAGAAGGAGCGCGAGACCGACCGCGCTGACCGCCGCGCTGGCAGCGAGGAAGCGCCTGATGCCGAGTCGGGCGACGAGGCCGGGCCCGGCGAAGCCGCGCAGCAGCCCGCCGATGCCCTGCGGTACCGCGATGAGCCCCGCCACGAGGGGCGAGTAGCCCAGCACCTGCTGGCAGTACAGGCTGAGGACGAGGACCTCGCCGGCGTTCCACGCCCCGATCAACAGCGTCACGGCGTCGCCCGCGACCAGCGTCCGCGACCGGAAGATGGAGAGGGGCATCACCGGATGCGGACTGTGTTGCTCGTGCCGGACGAACACGACGAGGAGCCCCGCGGCGGCCCCGACCGCAGCCAGGAACGGTACCGACGTCCACCCTTCGTCGACGCCGGCCGTCGGTGCGTAGACGAGCGCGGCGACCCCGGCGGTCACGAGGCAGGCGCCCACCACGTCGAGGTGGACACGTGTCGTGCTGGCGGCCGCCCTGGGGATGACGCGCCGGCCGATCACCGCCGCGAGGAGACAGACCGGCACATTGACGAAGAACACTCCCCGCCACCCCACGGTCTCCACGATCGCGCCGCCGAGCACCAGGCCGGCGACGAACCCGACCGAGGACATGATCCCGTAGTACCCGAGGACCCTGGTTCGGGCCGGACCATCCCGGAAGCTCGTGGTGAGGATCGACAAGGCGGCGGGGGCGACGGCGGCGGCGGCGATGCCCTGCACGGCCCGGGCGAGCACCAGCAGCGCCAAACTCGACGCAACGCCACCCGCGGCCGACGCGAGCGCGAAGCCGACGAGACCCCAGACGAAGAGCTCGCGCCGGCCGAGGAGATCCGCGATGCGACCACCCAACACGAGCAGCCCACCGAAGGTGATGGCGTACGCGGTCACCACCCACTGCACCGAGGTGGACGTCGCCGAGAACGCGTTGCTGATGGACGGAAGGGCGACGTTGACGATGCTGAAATCGAGCACGACGACGAGCTGCGCACACAGGACGATCACGAGGGCGAGACGGCCGAGGCCGTGCGGCGCCGCCCGTGCCCCGCTTGCCGCGGTCGTCGTCTTCCGCGCCATCGTGTCACCTCTCGGGATCGGTCCTCGACGAGGACCCAGGAGCACGATCGCATTTCGGACTCGAGGTGTCTTCGAAGACAGCTTCCGTCCGTCGGCTCCTGCGAGTGGCAACTCCTTCTTCCTGCTGGCTTCAATGCTCCACGCGACCTCCGCGGCAATACTGAACGCATGAGTGTCGAATCGCGGAGCGTCGCCTTGAGGATGATCATCGTCGACGACAGTGGCCACTTCCTCGAGGCGGCCCGGACGGTGCTGGAAGACGGTGGGATCCACGTCGTCGGAGTCGCGAGCACGAGCGCCGAGGCGTGCGAGCTCGCCGCCGAGCTCCAGCCGGATGTGATCATCGTCGACGTCGATCTCGGCGAGGAGAGTGGGTTCGACCTCACCCGGACGCTCGCGTCATCAGGGGACGCACGCATCGTGCTGATCTCGGCGTATCCCGAGTCCGAGCTGACCGACCTGATCGCGGCGAGTCCCGCCGCCGGGTTCGTGCCGAAGACCCGGTTCTCGGCGCGGGCGGTGACGGACCTCTTGGGTGACCAGCAGCCCTGAGCTGCTACCGCGCGTCGAGGAAGGTGATCACGGCGAGGACGCGCCGGTGGTCATCGTGCGACTCCGAGAGATCCAACTTCATCAGGATGCTGTTGACGTGCTTCTCGATGGTCCCTTCGGTCACGAGGAGCCGTCGCGCGATGCCGGCATTCGAGAATCCCTCGGCCATGAGCGCGAGCGTTTCGCGCTCGCGCGGCGTGAGTGTCTCGAGTGGATCGTTCCGCCGCCGTGCGGTCACGAGCTCCTGGATCAGGCTCGGGTCGACGACCGAGCCGCCTCGGGAGATCCGCTGGAGCGACTCGACGAAGTCGTCGACGTCGGTGACCCGATTCTTCAACAGGTACCCGATTCGCTCGCCGCCGGCGAGGAGCTCCATCGCCTCGTACACCTCGACGTGCGCGGAGAGCACGAGGATCGCCACCGCGGGGAATTCCTGCCGTATCACCCGGGCGGCGTCGAGGCCCTCCGTCGCGTGCCCGGGCGGCATGCGGATGTCGACGATGACGAGATCGGGTTGCTGCTCGCGCACGAGCGCGAGCAGTTCCGGTGCGTCGCCGGCCTGGCCGATCACCTGGAATCCGTGCCCTTCGAGCAGGCTCGCGATGCCCTCGCGCAGCAGGACGTCATCGTCGGCCGAGCGCGATGCGGACTGCGGACTCGGTGGTGGTCTGACGACCTGGGTCACTCATCGGACTCATCATTGCCATCGAACGGGATCACCGCCAGGATCGACGTTCCCTCGCCCGGTGGGCTGGTGACCTCGATCGTTCCGCCGAGTGCCTGGATGCGGTCGCGGAGGCCGACCAGTCCCGAGCCGCGGTCCGCGTCCGCTCCGCCGACGCCGTCGTCGCGTATCGAGAGCCGGAGCATCGCGTCCGTGGAGAAGACGTCGATGTGCACCACGGACGCTCGCGAGTGCTTGGCCGCGTTGGTGAGTGCCTCCGACACGACGTAGTAGGCCGCGACCTCGACGCCGTCCGACATGCGCTCGGGGGTGCGCAGCTCGAGCTCGACCGGGATCACCGACCGGCGCGTGAGCACCTTGATCGCGGGTCCGAGCCCACCCTTGGAGAGCACCGCGGGATGGATCCCGCGAGCGGTCTCCTGCAGGTCGCCGACGACTTCGGCGAGGCCCGTGGCGGTGCGGGACAGTTGCCCGCGGAGCGCCGGGAGGTCCGGCGGCACCGCGCCCTCGGCCGAGCGCAACTCGAGCGCGAGCGAGAGCAGCCGCTGTTGCGTGCCGTCGTGCAGATCGCGCTCGATACGACGGCGCGCTTCGTCGGCAGCCGCGACGATCCGCGCCGCGAGGCCGTCAGCTCGGCCTGGCTGGACTCCAACGAGCTTCCCATCGTGTTGAACGACTGCTCGAGTGCGCGTATCTCGCCCGTGCTGGTCTCGGGCATGCGGACCGAGAGGTCGCCGCCGGCCAGTTGTTGCGCCATCGTGGCCGCCCGCCGAACGGGCCGCACGACCGCTCGGATCAGATAGACGCAGTAGACGACGATGAGGACCAACCAAACCACGAGACCGACTGCCGCGGCGACGACGGACTGCCGCGCTGCGTCGTCGGCATGGGCGTCCCGCGCCGCGGCGAGCTCGTTCTCGCCCGCGATGAGCCCTCTGAACTGCGTCCGTAGCGCGTCGACGCGGCGCTTCCCGGCGGCCAGGTTCGCGACCGACGCCACCGACGGGTCGTTGCGCCGTGCCGCCTCCACCGTCGGGACCGAGTAATCGCGCAGGTACGACGCGACCGCGTCGGTGATGCGTCGGGCGCGCACCCTCTGCCGCTTGACCTGGGCGAGACGGTTCAGCTCCCGACTGGCGCTCGGGAGGGCGCGCCGAGCCGCGGTCCACGGGGCGAGGAATTGCTCCTGGTGCGTGATGAGGAACCCGCGTTCCCCGGTCTCCAGGTCGACGACGCGGCGCTCGAGCTCCGACGCCGCGACGAGCACCTGCTGGGAATGCCGGGCCAGCCCGGCCGCGTCGCGCTGGTCATCGATCGCACGCAGCAGGATGGCGAAGATCGCGCCACCGAGGAGGGCGAGCAACGTGCTCGCGATGACGACGCGGGTGGTCAGGGTCGGTCCGGCTCCGGCGCGTCGCGTCGCCCCGCTCACGGAGGGAGGCTACCGCTCAGCCCTGCATGTAGCCGCCGGCGTCGACCGGGATCGACTGCCCCGTGATCGTGCGGCTCTCGTCGCTCGCGAGGAACAACGCGAGGTTGGCGACGTCCTCGGGTGAGGAGATGTCGCGCAGCGCCACGCCCTGGAGCATCCGCGCTCGATGGCTCTCGACGTCGACGCCCCGCTCGTCGGCCGTGCGCTGCACCCAGTTGCGCCACAGCTCGGTGTCGATGCCACCCGGCACGACGCAGTTGCACCGGATCCCGTGTTCGCCGACCTCGAGTGCGACCGCCTTGGTGAACGCGCGCAAGGAGGCCTTGGCGGTGACGTAGTGCGACTTCCGGACGACGCCGTTGTACCCGGCGGTGGACGAGAAGTTCAGGATCACCCCGGAACGGCGCTCCAGCATCGACTGGTTCAGGACGGCGCGGGTGCACAGCATCGCGGCGGTGACGTCGATGGCGATGGTGGCGTTCCAGTTCTCGAGCGTCTGCTCCCAGATCCAGAGATCCGTTCCGGGCGCAGCGGCGTTGTTGCACATGATGTCGACGTGCCCGAACTCGTCGACGGCGCGGGCGACCATGGCTTCGACGTCGTCCTCGTTCGTCACGTCGGCGCGCATCGCGATGGCACCCGCGCCGGCGTTCGCCGCCGCCTCCCGGACGAGGTCCTCGCGGCGGGCCGCGAGCAGCACCCGGGCCCCTTCCCGAACGAACACGGCCGCCATCACCGGACCGAGCCCGGTGCTCGCCCCGGTGATGATCGCGACCTTGCCGTCGAGCCGCCCGCCGCTCACGCCCGCGCCTCCTCGAATCGCTCCTGCCGGGTCAGCGCCACGCCTCCCACTGGATCATGGTCCGGAGCGGACCGGCGAACAGCGGCCGCACCGCCTGGGAGCGCCAGCGCTCCTCCACGAGGGGAGCGAGCGCCTTCGTCGTCGCGAGCGGCTCGTCGTCGAGGTAGATCACCGTGGTGTACTGCGGGTCGCCCCGGGTGGCGGGGTGCAGTTTCCACGTGTTCGTCGTGCCGTACATCCACGCACCCGCCACGCCGGGCGTCGCGAGCAGGGCGGGGTAGTGGTCGGCGTGCAGCCACTGCAGCCACGACGCGACGTCGTCGTCCGCGGGCTCCTCGATGATCACGACGACACCTCGATGCGGCCGGAACGGCACGACCTCGGGAGAGATCTGGGCTCGGGGGGCGGCGTACCAGTGCAGGAGCGCGGGCATGCGCAGCTGCAACGACGGTCGGACTTCGGGGAACCGGCCCATCTCCGCGAGGCGGGGGCCGAGCTGCATGAAGTCGTCGTGCGTCTGCTGCACGGGATCGCCGACGAGGTAGTTCACGACGTTGCCGACGTCTTCCAGGTGCCCGGTCGCAACGAGGCGGCTGGTGAGGTAGTCGCCGTCCGCGATGTAGCGCAGTGCGTATTGGATGCCGGGCAGCTGGTACTGCTCGACCATGTGGTCGAGCAGGTGCCACCGTAGGTAGCTGCCGTCGTCGCTTGGTGGTGGGGGAGGCGTGACGCTGAAGAACGCCGCTTTGACTCTGATCATGACCGCAACCCCCGGATCCCTCCACCTCGTCGAGCGCGGCTCAAGTTACGTTGCTGCTCCGGCCGGCGCATCCTGAGCGTTGCCCTGCAGGTCCGCTCGAAGGGAGCCAGCGTGAACCAGACGGACGTAGGGAAGGGGCCCCCTCGATCACGTTCGGATCACGATGCTGTTCCTGACTCGACGACCGCGGCGGCGGCATGCTCGACGATCGTCCCCGCGAAGAAGTCGGGCTTCGCGGACGTCCAGAGCCGGACGGGGTTGGTGAAGACGAAGTCGCGCAGATCCGTCTCATCGAGCATCCCGTCCTCGAGCGGCTCGTACACCTCTTCGAGGACCTCGTCCATCAGTGGGACGTCCCAGTGGCCGATGTCGGAGCCGAAGACCGCGTGCAAGCGCGCGCCACCGGGGCTGCGATCGACGTCGAACGCGGCCGGCATCACCGGATCGTCTCCCTCACACCCGAAGTAGAACCGCTCGACGAAGAGCCGCCGCAGCTCGTCCGCGGTCGAGACCTCCAGGCTCGCGAAGCTGTCGCTCGGGTCCTCGGGATGGACAACCCACCGCTTGGCGAGCTCCGGGGTGGTCATCTGCCGCCACAGGGTGCCGCCGTACTGCTCGTAGAGGGCGAGGAAGAGGTCGGCGTCGGCGAGCCGAGGATCGCTGTCGCGGGCGAGTCCCGCGAGGCTGCGCTTCTCCCAGTGGCTCGTGAGATCCGCGAGCAGGGACCGCGCCCAGCCGACGCCTCCCTCGAGGAAGAGGAACCGGAGCTCGGGAAAGCGCTGGCTCACGCCACCGAGGAAGAGCGACTTGCAGATCGCGGTCGCCGCGGTCGCGAAGTGCCCGACGTGGTTGTAGACGGGGTTGGAGATCGAGTCGTGGAACGTCGACCCCTCGCCGGGAGTGTGGAAGCTCGGCACGACGCCGAGGTCGCGACACCTCGCCCACACCGGGTCGTAGTCGTGCTCGCTGTCGATCCCGAACGTGTCGGCCCGCCAGGCGAAGCGGGCAGCCTCGGGTGCGCGGTCGACGACGGTTCTGATCGGCCGCTTCACGTAGCTCGGCAGCATCACCGCTTTGAAGCCGCGTTCGGTGACCGCGAAGTCGAGCTCGTCGAGTGCTTCCGCGGGCGTGAACATCGGGATGATCGCCACCGGCGTCATCCGGTCCGGATGACCCATCCAGTGGTCGGCGTAGTAGTCGTTGAGCCCCCGACAACACGCGCGCCGTGTCTCTTCGTCCGCATAGCCCTGCGGGTTGATGCCGATCGTGGGGTAGAGCACGGTGAAGTCGATCCCGAGCTGGTCGAGCCGGTGGTACATGAGGTCCGGGAACGAGGCCGTGGCGAGATCGAGGCCGTGATTGCGCAGCGGCTCACCCCAGAACGGCGGTCGGTGCGTCCAACCGGCCATGCGTTCCGCCTGGCTCAGGCCGTACCAATCACGCGAGAGGAACGTGGAACGCTGCTCCTCGGCGAAGCGCTCGGCCATCCGCGCGCCACCGGCACGGGCGATGTACTCCATCGCGACCGGCCGGAACTCGACCAGATGACCATCGGAGTCGATCACCGGGTGACCGAGCCGCTCGCGGATCGCCGCCACCGCTCGGCTGGCCTGGAATCCGTCCATCACCCACCGTCCATCAGTCGGGTACCGACGCGATACCACGTCCGAGGACTCTGACGGTTGGCCGCTGTACCCTTGCGCTCGATCCGACGCCCACGCACCGAGGTGCTGGTCCATGCGCATGCGGCGCGAACCCGAGGACGACTACTTCCACACCCCGGACGACGACCCCAACTACAACGAGAGCCGCTACTACAGCTTCTACGACCCGGCGCCCGGCCTCGGAGGTTGGATCCGCATGGGGAACCGGCCCAACGAGGGCTACGCGGAGATGACGGTCTGCCTGTACCTGCCGGACGGACGGGTCGGCTTCATGTTCAAGCGGCCGCACATCGACGGGCACCATGCCCACGACGCCGGTGGGCTCCGTTTCGAGGTGGTGGCGCCGTACGAGGAGCACCACGTCACCTACGACGGCATGGTCTGCCTGCTCGCCAACCCGCGCGAGATGGCCGATCCCGGCCGCGCGTTCACGAGCAACCCGCACGAACCGTGCACCGTCGATCTCAGGGTCACCGCAGCTGCGCAGCCGTCGGGCGGCGAACCCGAGTGGGACGAGGGCGAGGAGCCGCCGGCCGGATCGTCCCACGGCTTCGCGCGCGGCCACACCGAGCAGCAGATGGCGATCGCCGGGATGGTCGAGGTCGGGGAGCAGCGCTTCGACCTCGACGCCGGTTTCGGCCTCCGCGACCACTCCTGGGGGCCGCGCGTGTGGCAGAGCATCCCGTGGTACCGCTGGATCACCGCCAGCTTCGGCCCGCTCGGCATCGGCTGCACGCTGCGCGGTCAGGGCGACTCCGAGGACCGCAACGTCAGCGGCCACGTGTCCGATGTCGAGCGCTACGGCGACACGCAGGGTGGTGCCGGTGCGGGAGATGGCCCTGACCTCCGAGTACGACGACGAGTGGTTCGTCGTCCGCAACCACGTGGTCGTCACGACCGACGACCACACCTACGAGCTCCACGGCGACGTCTGGTCCAGCATCCCGTTGCGCAACCGCCGCGACGGCAACGTGACCCGCCTCACCGAAGGCATGACCCGGTGGTCGTGCGGCGGCCTCCAGGGTGCGGGTCTGTCCGAGTACCTCGACCAGATCGTCGATGACCTCCCCGTCGGAATCCGCGCCGGCATCTGACGGCCTCGCGGCCGCGCTCGAGCCCGCGTTCGGCGCGCCGGTCGAGATCGCCGGACTGCAGCGCCTCACCGGCGGGGCCTCACGCGAGACCTGGGCGTTCACCGCCAACGGCGAGGAGCTCATCCTGCGACGGGACCCGCCGGGTCGAGCCCAGCGCCCGCGGGGTCATGCGCCGCGAAGCCGACGCGATGCGCGCGTGCAGACGGGCCGGGTTGCGGGTTCCGGACGTGCTCGCCGACGACGACGGCACGTTCCTCGGCACGACCGGGCTCGTGATGCGACGCGTGCCCGGTGAGACCATCGCGCGGTCGCATCCTGCCGCGACGACGAGTTCGCCGTCGCGCGGCAGGTGCTGGTGGACGACCTCGCGCCGCTTCCTCGCCGGCCTCCATGCGATCGATCCCGCCGAAGTACCCGGCGTGGAGGCGCCCGATCCGGTGGAGCCGATCTGGCAGAAGTACCTCCGGATCGACGATCGCAGCGCCACCTTCGAGCAGGTCCACGCGTGGCTGGTCGCGCACCGCCCGCCACACTCCGCGGACGCGTTGATCCACGGCGACCTCCGGATGGGCAACGTGATCGTCGGTCCCACGGGTCTCGAGGCCGTGATCGACTGGGAGCTCGTCCACCGCGGCGATCCGCTCGAGGATCTCGCCTGGCTCTCGTTGAAGGCGTGGCGCTTCGGCGAGCCGCTCGAGGTGGGCGGACTCGGAACCCTCGACGAGCTCGTCGGCGCCTACGAGGCGGCCGGTGGCCGTCGGGTGGATCGCGCCGCGCTGCACTGGTGGTTGGTCGCGAAGACGCTCACCTGGGGCATCGGGTGCATGCTGCAGGCCGACGTTCCACCTGTCCGGGCGCGTGCGCTCGGTGGAGCTGGCGACCGTCGGCCGGCGCGTCGCCGAGCAGGAGTGGGACCTCATCGAGCTCCTCGCCCCCGAAGCATGCCGCGCCGCGATGGCGGCACCGTCGCCGATGGTGCGCCGGGACGACCCCGACCTCGTACGGGCGGCCGACCGCGCGCGAGCTGATCGAGGCCGTACGCGAGTTCCTGACCGACGACGTCATGGCGAGCGACGACCGCCGGCTCGCCTACCAGGCGCGGGTCGCCGGCAACGCGCTCGCGATCGTCGTGCGTGAGCTCGCCCAAGAGCCGGTCGACCGCCAGGGTGATGACTGGTCGACGCTCGCGCTCGCGGTGCGCGACCGGCTCACGGTCGCCAACCCGAGGCACCTCGCGCGGTCGTGACTGCGGTTCGTCGGTGAAGGTCGTCATCTACGGCGCGACCGGTGTGATCGGCCGGGCGGCCGCCGAGCACTTCGTCGGGCTCCCGGGATGGGAGGTCGTCGGGGTGTCGCGGCGTCCGACCGACGTCCCGGGCGTGCACCACGTGCCGCTCGACCTGCTCGACCGTGCCGCCTGCACGGTCGCGGCGCGATCGCCCCAGCTGGTGGGAGCCAGTCATGTGGTGTTCGCGGCGTTGCAGGAGTCGGTCGACCTCGCGAGCGGTTGGCGTGACCGGGAGCTCATGGAGCGCAACCTCGCGATGTTCACCAACGCCTTGGAGTCGCTCATCGCCACCACGGGCGAGTCGCTCGAGCACGTCTCGCTGCTCCAAGGGGCGAAGGCGTACGGGCTCCATGTCGGCCGGTCTCCCGTGCCGGCGAAGGAGCGAGCACCTCGCGACGACCACACCAACTTCTACTTCCTCCAGGAGGATCGGCTCCGGGAGCTCGCCGCGGGTTCGCAGTGGTCGTGGACGATCTTGCGCCCGCAGGTGGTCTACGGGCAGTCGTTCGGTAGCCCGATGAACCTCGTGCCCGTCCTCGGCGTCTACGGCGCGCTCCTGCGCCGGCGCGGGTTGCCCCTGTCGTTCCCCGGTGGCCCACCTCACGTGCAGGAGGCAGTCGACGCGCGGCTGCTCGCGCGTGCGCTGGCGTGGGTGGCCACCGCGCCGATCTGCTCGCGGCGAGACCTTCAACGTCACGAACGGCGACGTCTTTGCCTGGCGCGACGTGTGGCCAACCGTCGCGGAGGCGCTCGGGATGGACGTCGGCGAACCGGAACTGATGCGCCTCGCCGACGGCATGCCGTCGCGTGCCGGCGAATGGGCCGACGTGGTGGATCGGCATGGCCTCCGGTCGCCCCGAGACATGACCGCGTTCGTCGGAGGTTCGTGGGGCTATGCCGACATCATGTTCGGATCACTCGGGCCGCCGCGTGCGCTGCCGGCGGTGCTCAGCACCGTGAAGCTCCGCCAGGCCGGCTTCGCCGACTGCGTCGACACCGAGGACATGCTGCGGGAGTGGCTGGAGCTCTTCCAGGAGCGACGCCTGCTCCCGCTACGGTGAGCACGAGGCGATCAACGCAGCGAGCTCTCCAGGACGAGTGAGGAAGGGTGAATGGTCCGTCGGCCACTCGACGACGGCGTCCGCCCGCGTCGCCATCTCGAGCTGCGCGGCGGGCGGCAGCGCGCGGTCCTCGGTGCACACCACGTAGGTGGACGGGATCGACTTCCACACGGGCGCGCCGTCCAGACGACCGCCACCGCGCATCGGGCGCAGCAAGGGAACGACTTCCGCGACGGTCGCCGCGTCGCTGTCGCCGTAGAAGAGCGCATGCGCCTGCGCGGGATCGATGCCGGCGCCGCCGTCGACGGTCACGACGGCGTCGAGCACTGGGCTGTCGTGCGCGGTCATGATCGACAGCTCGTCCTCACCCTCCTCGGTCATGAACGCCGCGAGGTAGACGAGATGGTGCACACCGTCGATGGCGGCCGCGGCCTGCGAGATCACGATCCCTCCGTAGGAGTGACCGACGACCACGACGCCGGGCCCCGCGCGCTCGATCGCCGACTGGATCGCGTCGCGCACGGTCGCCGCGTCGTCGACCAGGCCGGTGAGCGGCAGCTCCACCGCGTCGTTCGACACGCCGAGCGCGTCGAGTTCGTCGACCACCTGCGCCCAGCACCATGCACCGTGCCAAGCGCCGTGGACCAGCACCACGTGACTCATCGTCGTTCCTTTGCTGCAGGCCGCCGACCTCGTGGGTTGAGGTCGGCACGAGGTTGCACTATCGCGAACCTCCGGGCAGGTACCACTCGTTGAGCAGCTGGATCGTCTCGGCGAACTCTTCGAGCGTCTTCCGCATGATCTCGGAGACGGGCAGCAACGAGTCGATGCGCCCGGCCACCTGACCGATGGACGGGAGTGAGTTCTCGACGATGCCCTGCGTGTACGTCGTGAGGACGTTCGGTAACAGCTCGCGCATCGGGTCGCCCTCGGTGGCGAACTCGAGCGCGGCGGTGGTCTCGGTGCGCAGCACGCGGAGCGGTCGGCCGTTCTGGCGGTTGACGAGGACGGTGTCGGTCTCGGACGCGGCGAGCACCGCCTGCTTGAGGCCGTCGTGCACGTTGGACTCGAGCGAGGCCAGCATGCGGGTGCCCATTTGCACGCCCTCGGCGCCGAGCGCGAAGGCGGCCGCCATCGAGCTGCCGTCGGCGACGCCGCCCGCGGCGATGAGCGGCACGTCGAGCTTGTGGGCCAGGAGCGGGAGCAGCACCGACGACGCCACCTCGGTGCGCCCTTTGAGCCCGGCGCCTTCGATGCCCTCCACCACCAGGCCGTCGACGCCGGCGTCGATCGCCTCCGTGGCGGTGTGGAGCGACGTGACGACGTGGAGGACCTTGATGCCGGCGGCCTTGAGGACCGGCGTGTACGCCATCGGTGAGCCGGCCGAGGTGGTGACGTAGGGGATGTGCTCCTCGAGGAGCATGTCGGCGATCGAGGGATCCTGGACGTAGGCGATCGGGAGGTTCACGCCGAAGGGCCGGTCGGTCATGTCCCGCACGCGCTTGATGTCTTCGCGGGCACCGTCGATGCCCATCGAGCCGGGCACGAGGCCGATGCCGCCCGCCATCGCCACCGCGGCCACGAGGTCGGGCTTGGCCACGAAGCCCATCGGCGAGTTGGCGATCGGAACGTCGACGCCGAGGAGCCGCGTGATGCGGTTGTCGAAGCGCGCTACGGGGTTCATCCTCAGGCGACGAACGGGAGGTTCAGGTAGCCGCGCACGGTGCTGGTGTAGAGCGGCACCGCCCGTTCCCGGTCGACCGTCCACTCCGGCCACCGCTTGAGCGTCTCTTCGACGCCGATGCGACCCTCCATGCGGGCTAGCGCCGCACCGAGACAGAAGTGGATCCCGTAGCCGAAGGTGACGTGCAGGTCGAAGGTGCGATGGATGTCGAACCGGTCCGGGTCGGGGTACGCGCGTTCGTCGCGACCCGCCGCCCCGGTCAGGAGGACGACCCGCGACTCGGCGGGGATCGTGACGCCGTGGAATTCGACGTCGCGGGTGACGAACCGGGCGTTGACCGGCGACGGCGGCTCGAAGCGGAGGATCTCCTCGATCGCGTTCGGCACGAGCGCGAAGTCGGCGCCGAGCTCGGCGCGTTGGTCCGGGTGCCGGTCCAGCAGGTCGACGGCCCAGCCGAGGTGCCGGGCCACCGTCTCGGTCCCGGCGGCGAACAGCACGGTCACGAACTCGGTGAGCTCCGAATCGGTGAGCTGTCGGGGTTCGCCGTCGTCGTCGACGATCTCGGCATCGAGGAGGTCGGTGAACATGTCGTCGCGCGGGTGCCGCTTTCGATCCTCGAACTGGTCGGCGAGGTAGCGGTTCATGTCGACCAGCGCCTTGGTCGCCACGTCGTTGACCATGCCGACGGCGCCTTCCTCGATGTGGAAGATGTCGTCGACGACCCCGCGGAAGTAGTCGCGGTCTTGCTCGGGCACGCCGAGGAGCACCGAGATCATCGTCGGCGGGAGGATCGCGGAGAAGTCCTGCACGTAGTCGAACTCCGACCCGCCGACGTGGGGGTCGAGGAGCTCGGCGCAGACGTCGCGGACGCGGTCCTCGAGTGCGGACACGCGACGCGACGTGAACGCACGTGACACGAGCTTCCTGAGCATCGTGTGCCGGGGTGGGTCCGTCCAGATGATCATCCCGGTGTCGACGGGTGCGTCCGCCATCGTCTCCACGGTGGTGCCGTGGTTGGAGACGAACGTCTCGTACTCCTTGTGCGCGTGCTCGATGTCGTGGAAGCGCGTCAACACCCAGAAGTCGTACCGGTCGTTGTGCCAGACCGGCGCCTCGTCGCGCATTCGCTTCCACAACGGGTACGGGTCGTCCCGGAGTTCCGGCGTGAACGGGTCCCAGTAGAGGTCACTCGTCATCCCAGATGTATAGACGATTGCGCGTGGCAACGGTTGGGCGCGACCGTCGCCGCGCCCACCCGTTGCGTGCTGTCAATCTCCGCTCAGCCTCGGAAGAACTGCAGTGCGGATCCACAGCCGACGCCCTGGATCCAGGTGCTCTGGACACCCGGCACGTCGGGCGCGATGTCGCGCGCGGACACGATCACGTTCGCCCGGAACGACGGGGTGCCGACGTCGCCGAGCCGGAAGAAGTCGGCGTTGAACGCGACGGTGCGGTTGTCCGTGGTCACGGTCTTGGCCGCGTCCGTCCCGCAGACGAAGCGTTGCGTGGGGTTCAGGGTCGTGGAGCTCCAGCGGACTCCCTGCCCGCCCATGCAACCGGACAGCGGGCCCTGGGCGACCGTGTCGGTGCAGCGGAACAGGCCGCTGGCTCGCAGCGAGCCGCTCGACGTGTCGTAGGCGCCGACGCCGGTCATCGCGACGGCGCCGGTCGGCGCGCCGGCGATGCGGGGCGAGAGGAACGCGAACGCGGCGCGCTGGGGAACGTCGGCGCTCGCGCTGGTGGCACCGAGCAGCACCGGAAGCGCGGCGATGACACCGAGCGCCAGCAGGGCGACGAGCGCGGTTCGAGGCGTGCGACCGCTCGCACGGGCGCGTTGAAGCATCATGAACATATCGTGGTTCTCCTCATTCGGTAGGGGCGGGGGGATGTCGTGCGGTACTACGGCGCAGGCACGGACGTGGATTCCGTGACCGCACCGCGCGTCATCACGGACGGTCGTAGAGTCAACGCATGACTGTTGGGTACGAGGTGCGCGACGAGATCGCGTACATCTCGTTCAACCGGCCCGAGAAGCACAACGCGCTCCGCGACGAAGACCTCGCGGCGCTCGTCGACGGGTTGCGGCGCCTCGACGCGGACGACAGTGCGCAGATCGGGATCCTGTTCGGGCAGGGCCGTTCCTTCTCGAGTGGTGGCGACGTCAACGACCGCCTGCAGCGCTCCATGGACGAGGGGACGACCAGCAACCGGACCACGGAGTACGAAGCCTTCAGCGACTGCGTGAACTGGAAGCCGGTGATCGCGGCGGTGCACGGCTATTGCCTCGGGCACGCGTTGGGCACGGCGTTGTACTGCGACCACCTCGTCGCGGCGCGGGACGCGACGTTCGAAGTGACCGAGATCAAGCTCGGTCTGCCGACGGCAACGTCCATCCCGCGGCTCGGGAGCTCCGCATTCGCCTGCGAGGTCGCCATGACGGGCCGCCGGTTCTCCGCCGAGGAGGCGTGGCACGCAGGCATCGTCACCCGTCTCGTCGACGCGGGCCGGCACGTCGACGCAGCCGAAGAGCTGGCGCGACAGATCCTGCAGAACCCCCAGCGGGCGGTGCGTCAGAACGTGCGCGTTCGGCGTGCGGTCGTGGCCGAGGAAGCGGCCCGGTACCACGCGGTGCCGGAGGGCTTCGACTGGGCCACGGACGACGAGGCGCGCGATGCCGTCGCCAAGCTCGCCGCGGGTGGTCGTTAGGCTCGCGCGGACCGGCTGCGACGCGACCGCCCCCGACGTGGGGTGGCCCTTGAGGAGGAGCATTGCCGAGTGCACGGGACGCCAAGGAGTGGGCCGCCTCGGGGGGCCTCCACGGGATCGGGAACTCGCTCTACACGCCCTTCAGCGGCACCGACGGTGACGACATCGACCTGGACGCCTACCCGCGCTGGTGCGGTACTGCGTCGGCGACCTCGGTCACCCGATGCTCTGGCTCACGAGCGGGATCGCCGAGTGGTGGTCGCTGACGATGGACGAGCGCAAGCAGCTGGTCGAGGTCGCGATCGAAGAGGCCCGGGCGATCGCGCCCGCCACGGTGATCCAGGCGTGCACGAGCGCGGCGGCGGCGAAGGACTGCGTCGAGCTCACCCAGCACGCCGAAGCGGCGGGCGCGGACATCTGCTACCTGCAGACGCCGCCGATGGAGGTGCACGGGGGCGAAGGGGTCCTGCGCTTCTTCCAGTACGTGGCCGACCGCACCGACGTCGCGCTCGGCATGTTCAACTCGCCGTCGTCGGGCTACGTGCTCACCCCCGAAGAGGTGGCCCGCATCGCCACCGAGGTGCCGGCGGTGTGCGCGACGAAAGAAGGCACGCTCGAGCACTGGCGGAGCAAGGCGGCGCACGCGCTGGCGCCGGACCTGGTGATCTGGGAGTGCGACGCGATCGTGTACCGCGCCGGCTGGTTGCAGCAGGGCATCGTCGGGCCGGCGCAGCTCGGGACCGCGGGCTACCTGCACGAGACCCCCGACCGGCCGATCCTCACCGACTACTGGAACCTGATCTGGGACGGCCGGCTCGCCGAGGCGATCGAGCACGCGGCGAGAACAGCCTCGACCGCATCGTCGAGGAGGTGTCGCACTGGTACATCCGGTACCCGGGGCGCCCGGACTACTTCAGCCACTGGGGTGAAGGATTCCGGTACGCGGCGGCGGTGATCGGACTGCCGATGGGGGATTACCCGCACTCCCGGCCGCCGCAGGCCATCCTGCCCGAGATCGCCAAGGAGCAGATCCGCGAGCTCTACGAGCGCGTCGGCTTCGCCAAGCACCTCACGCCCGTGTAGGCGACCCCGACCCGTGGACCGGGACGGCCAAATCCTGTAGGAAGGGATCATCCCGACTTTGGGAGCAGTGACGCGCGGAAGAGGGAGGTCCAGATGGCTGGCGTAGTGAAGAAGGACTTCGGTTCGGCCGACGAGGTGCGCACTCCGGACAAGACCCGGCTCGAGATCCTCGACCTCGACGGCATCAAGGCGGCGCGGATGACCGCGCAGCCGGGCTGGCGTTGGTCGGAGTGCATCAAGCCGGTCGTGGGCACCAACAGCTGCGAGGCCCACCACGTGGGCGCAGTCGTCGCGGGCAGCCTGCACATCCAACACGAGGACGGCACCGAGCAGGACATCTCGGCCGGCGACGCGTACGTGATCCAACCCGGGCACGACGCGTGGGTCACCAGCGACGAGCCGTTCGTCGCGTTCGAGTTCGACAGCTCCACCGCCGGCTCGTACGGCACACCGACCGGCTGACCCGGTCGTGGAGCGGGGGCGTGGCTAGGCGAAGTCGCCGAGCGCGTCCCAGAGCTCTTCGGCCCGGATCGTCGCCGAACGGTCGTCGCCAGGGGACCGGGACGAGAGCAGCGGCGTGCGCGCCTCCGCTCCTGAGCGTGCGCGAGCGGGCGCGGTGATGGCGAGGTAGCGGGTGAGCACCTCGCTCACCGGGTGCATGGGGGAAGGCGCGAAGGTGTCGTCGAAGCTGGGCATCTGATTCGAATCCGTCGGGAGCGGGCGGGAGGGAGCAACCAGTGTTGCGGATGGAGTGCTCCCGTCACGAATCGACCGATGGGCCTCGACCCTTGAGCCGCGGCGGAGCTCTCAGCCGATCCTTGACCTGTTCTTGCGCTGGCGTAGGGCACGCCTTGAAGTGATCCCCCATCGTGGCCACGGTCGTCGAGATGCGGCGGCTGCACCCAACGCACCCAGGAGAACAGACTCGATGAAGTTCGCACAGAAGGCCATGCTGAGCGGGGCGCTGGTCGGCGCCACGATCGCCGGAGGCGCCGTCGGCGCGTCGCTCCTGGGCACCGCCCAGGCGCAAACCGACACGTCCTCCGGGTCGAGCACGACCGCGGCGGCCGACTCGGGTACCGCACCGGACCCGAGCCAGGGCGGTCACACCGCCAACGGCATCACCGAAGCCGTGCTCACCGGCGACACGGCGACCAAGGTGACCGCCGCCGCGCAGGCCGCGGTGCCCGGAGCGACCATCGACCGCGTCGAGAACGACGCCGAAGGTGCGACCTACGAGGCGCACGTGACGAAGTCCGACGGGAGCAAGGTGACCGTCAAGATCAACGCGGACTTCAGCGTCGCGAGCATCGAAGACGGCATGAAGTAGCCGCACCCTCTGGGGCGGCCGGCGGTTCAGGTCCCTGCCTGCGTCGAATTGGCGACGGGCACACCGAACGCCCGGCACCAGACGAGCACTGTCCACCCGGGGCCGGGATCGGTTCCGGGTGGCACCTCGTAGTACTGCGTGCCCTGGTTCCCGCGCAGGGCGTCGAGCTCGGGCCCGTCACCGGGGTTCTGTTGGTCCTCGCCCCGGACCACGACCACACGGTAGTCCGGCCCCGGTTCGATGTCGATGCCCTCGAGCGCGACGACCGACGTGCCGCCGGGCCGGCGGTAGACCGACGCGGTCCCGCTCGCGTCGTGATCGATGCCGCGCAGCTCGCCGGTGGAGATCCTGACCGGCTGCGCCGGTGCAGTGGTCGGGGCCGCGCCCGGAAGCGTGGTCGCGGGCGCGGTCGCTTCCGCCACCGCGGCGGGGAACTCCTCGACCACCTTCGTGTCGCGCAGCGTGGGCACCACGAGCACGACGATGGCAGCCGATGCGACCACGGACAGGATCGCGGTGTCCCACGCGACGTTGCGGATCACACGGGGCACGATCACGAGCGAGAGGAGCAGCCAGCCCCCGAGCAGGATGCCGTTGACGACCAGCGCCCGGGTGCTGTGGAGCGCCGACGTGAACGCGTTCGGGTGCACGATCAGCATGACCAGCATCCCGCCGAACAGGAGCACCTGCGGGATCGCCAACAGGAGCCACCGGCGGCGCGTCGGGGTCACGCTCATGTCGTCTGCCCGCGCATCACGACCGAGTCGTTCGGCGCGCCGCTGCCCGGTGCCTGCTCCTTGGTGACCTCGAACATGGTCACCGGCGCCGAGAGGTGGAAGGGCACGACGCCCGGGTCGGCGCCGAGCACCCCGAGCGACACCATGCGTGACGAGTCCGGCTCACCGACCTTGGCCCACAGCTGATAGGTCGAGCCCGCGGGCAGCGCAGGGAGGTGGTGATCCATGAAGTACCCGGTGCCGTCCGGCAGCATCACGATCTCGGCGCCGCCCGCGCCGTTCGTCGCACCGAGACGGATCACGTGGGCGTCCTTCGACGCGCGCGCCGCCAGCGCCTGGTCCCGCATCGGCGTGCCGTGCATCTCCGCCGCGAGGTCGTCGATGCGGTCCTGCTGACGGGCGACCTGGATCCCGAGCACGGCGATGGCGACGATCGCGGCCGCCGCGAGCACCACCGCAGCCACTCGGACCGGCTTCCGCGCGTGTCGCCGCGATGCGGGAGACGCCGGCGGCGCCAGCCGCAGGGGCGGCGCCGCGTGGTCGCCGGCGTCGCCGAGGGAGCCCTCGATGGTCGACCACAGCGAAGGCGGTGCGGGCGCTCCGGCCGCGGGAAGGAGTGCGACCGCTTCGCGGAGCGACTGCACCTCGGCGTGGGCCGCTGCGTCGCGCGCGACGTAGCGCTCGACCTGGGCGCGTTCCTCACCGTCGAGCGCGTCCAGCGCGAACAACGGCAGGAGCTCGTCGAGCTCGGCGCGGGTCAGCTCTCGGTCCACGCCGACGTGATCCCTGCCTCGACGAGTGAGTCGCGCAGACGACGCAGGCCCACTCGGATCCGACTCTTGACCGTGCCCTCCGGTTGCTCCAGGAGGGTTGCGACCTCGCGGTAGCTGTGCCCGCCGAAGTACGCGAGCTCGATCGCGCGACGCTCGTCGTCGGACAGGCCCTCCAACGCACCCCGGATCTGCTCGGCGACGGTGAGGTCGACGATCTCGCGCTCGAGGTCGTAGCCGTCCTGGCGATGGAGCCGATCGTGGCGCTTCTCGCGCACCCGTCGTGCGGACTCGGCCCGGATCACGTCGATGGCGCGGCTGTGGACCGTCGCCATGATGAAGGCGCGCAGCGTGCCTCTTCCCGGATCGAATCGCTCCGGGTCGTTCCAGAGCCGGAGGAACACCTCCTGGACGATCTCCTCCGCCAGCGCCCGGTCGCGCACGACACGCACCGCGAGACCGAACGCGGCATCACCGTGGCGGCGGTAGGCCTCGGCCAGCGCCTCCTGCCGGAAGCGGGCGATCGCGACCACCAAGGCCGCGTCGCTCGCCTCGCGCAGGTCGTGCTCCACGCTGGTGTACGGAGCTGCGCACCGATCCGGATGGATCCGGCGTCGGCGCTCCTACCGCGTGACGACCGGCAGGCGCTCCCAACCCCGCACCGTCGGGGTGTGCGCCTGCTTCGCGTTGTCCCAGTCGACGTCCCAGTCGGACCAGCGCTGCAGCACCTCGTCGAGCGCGACCCGACCTTCCAGCCGGGCCAGGGCCGCCCCGAGACAGAAGTGCAGCCCGTAGCCGAAGCTCAGGTGGTGGTCGATCGAGCGGTGGATGTCGAAGCAGTCGCCCTCCGGGAAGTGCCGGTCGTCGCGGTTGCCCGACCCGTTGAGGATCACCATCACGCTGCCCTCCCGGACCGTCTCCCCGTAGTACTCGACATCACGGTTCACCGTCCGGGCCTGCACCGGCGACGGTGCTTCGTAGCGCAGGACCTCCTCGATCGCCTGGGGCACCAGCGACCGGTCGGCCGCGAGCTCGCGCCGTTGATCGGGGTGCTCGGCGAGCAGCTTGCCGGTCCAACCGATCAGGCGCGTGGTGGTCTCGTTCCCGGCGCCGGCGAGGAGCATCACGTAGGTGAGGATCTCCATCCGGTCGAGCTTGCGCATCGTCCCCGTCTCGTCCTCGAACTGGGCGTTGAGCAGCTGGGTCATGAGGTCGTCGGACGGGTGCTCGGCCCGCCACTCGATGTAGTCGGAGAAGAGCTCGGCGCCGGCCAGCGCGAGGTCGCCCGCCGGCACCTCGGTGTCGTCGTCGAGGCGCAGGCCCTCGTCGATCCGGTCGCGGATCGCCACCTGGTCCTCCTCCGGGATCCCGAGCAGCATGCCGATGGTGAGCATCGGCATCACCGCGCCGAGATCGGCGATGAAGTCGAAGCGACCCACGTCGACCAGCGGGTCGAGGGTGCGGGCGCAGAACTCGCGCACCTTCGGCTCGATCGCGTTCATGGCCTTGGGCGTGAACACGCGCGAGAGCAGGCCGCGGTGGAGGTCGTGGATCGGGGGGTCCTCCATCAGGATCAGTCCCGGCGGGATGTCGAACCCGGCCATGATCGTCTCGAGCGTCGACCCCTTCCCCGACCGGTAGGTGTCCCAGTCGACGAGGGCCTTCTCGACGTCGTCGTAGCGGCTCAGCGCGTAGAAGTCGAACTTCTCGTTGCGGTAGAGCGGCGCCTCGTCGCGCATCCGCTTCCACAACGGGTGCGGATCCTTGTCGATCTCCTTGTTGAACGGGTCGTAGTAGATGTCGCTCTCGTTGGTGATCGTCACGGAGACGCCGTCCTTGTCGTTGGGCCTTCGGTCATGCGGGTCTCAACGTCAGTGCAGCGAGACCTGCACCACGTCGTCGACGACCTGCGTGCGGTACGTACGCAACGGGCCGGACCAGCCGTCCTCGGAGGGCAGGACGCACTTGCCGGTCGTCACGTCGAAGATCGATCCGTGTTCGGGGCATTGCAACAGCACGTTCCGCATCAACGGTATTCCGCCCAGCGGCGTGGCCTGGTGCGGACACGTGCTCTCGAACGCGCACCAGCTCCCGCCCGCGTTGGCGAGGGTCACCGGCACGCCGTCGACGTCGACCGTGGCGGTCTCGCCCGGCTCCAGGTAGTCGGTCGGGGCGGCGTCGATGAACTCGTCGTCGTTGCTCATCCGGGTCGCGTTCTGCGTTCAGGCGTGCGCTCCGACCTTCATCGCCCGCTCCAGCGCCCCGCCCATGATGAGCGCCTGATCCTCCAGCGGGAGGTCCTTGACGACCTCCGAGTAGGCGAGTGGGTCTTCCATGCCCTCGGGGTGGGGGAAGTCGGAGCCGAACATGATGTGGTCGGCCGGGATGCCGAGGTCGATGAGGCCCTTGGGGTCCCGCTCGTGGAAGGCGTGCACCCAGACGCTCCGGGTGAACACGTCGACCGGGTTCTCGTCGAACAGCACAGGGGCTTCGTCGTAGGTGCGCTGCAGCTTGCGGTAGAACGGCCGGATCCAGCCGCTGCCGAACTCGACCGGCATGAAGCGCAGCTTCGGGAACCGGGTGGCCAGGCCGTGGCCGATGATCGACGCCATCGCGTCGACGAGGTTGTCCTTCTCCGACGACAGCGCGAGGAACGCCGGGTTCGAGCGCCGCGATCCCGCGGTGATCGTCATCTCTCGGTCGCCGAGACCCTCCCACTCGTTGGTGTAGCGCGTGTAACCCGAGTCGCCCGAGTGCATGCCCACGACGAGGTCGAGCTCCTGCACCCGCTCCCAGAACGGGTCGAACTCGGGGAGCGCGAACGACGTGCGGCCCTTCCACGTGGGGACCGGCGCCACGCGGATCAGGAAGATCTTGGCGCCCCGTTCGTGGATGTACTCGAGCTCCTCGAGCGCGCGGTCGAGCACGGCCAGCGAGATGATCGGCGTCGAGTAGATGGCGTCGGAGTACACGTAGCTCCAGTGCTCGTGCAGCCACTCGTTCAACGCGTGGATCACCACGCACACGGTGTCGGGGTCGTCGGCCATGCGCTCCTCGAGCGCGCTCGCGAGCGTCGGCCACAGGAGTGTGCGGTCGATGCCCATCTCCTTCATGAGCTCGAGGCGCGGCTCCGGGTCGAAGAACGCGTCGAGGCTCGGCATCGCGACCATCTTCCCGAACCCGGTCGCGGCGCCGAAGCCCTTGCCGCCCTTCGTCACGTCGTAGCCGGCGCCACCCGGCACCGCGACCTTCCCGAACGTCGGGTTGGGGATGTAGTCGGAGATCTTGTCGCGGATGGCGAGCTTGGTGCGGCCGTTGATGTCGACGTACTTGATGACGCCCTCGTACCCGCGCGGGAGGAACTTGGTGAGCGCGTCACGGTTCTCGTAGAGGTGGTTGTCGGCGTCGAACGTGGTGTACGGCAGTTCCCGGTGGGTGATCTGGATGTACTCCGTGCTGGTCACGACAACCCCCTCGTCGATTTGGACTCCGTGCAATTCTACGTTCTGGGGGCGGGAGCACGCCAGGCGAGCGGCGCCGGCGGACGGCGGTACCGTTTGCCATGACGTTCGACCGGCTCGACCTCACCCCCACGGAGTTCGAGCGGATCAGCGGCTGGGAGATCAAACCCGAGGGCGCGTGCCAGGACGAGGTGTGCGTACCGCTGCCGCCGATCGCTCGGGATCCGGAGGGTCGCATCGACGTGGCCGTCGTGGCCCACCGGCTCGGCATGCCGCTCGCGCACGACGAGGCCCACGGGCTCTGGGCGCTGGGACCACGGTCGGGCAATCGTAGCGTGCTCGACAGCACGCAGATGCCCGAGCTCGTCCTCCAGGACTTCGACGGTGGCGCGTTCGACCTCGCACGCGTGCGCGGCCGCAAGGTCGTGCTCATGGCGTGGGCGTCGTGGTGAGGATGCCGCTTCGACCTGCCCGGGTGGCAGGCGCTGCACGAGGAGGTCTCGCCGGCGGGCGTCGAGATCGTGACGGTCGCGCTCGACACTGACGTCGACGCCGCCCGTCCCTTCCACGAAGCTGCGCATCCGACGCATCCGTCGTTGGTCGATCCCGCGCACCTGATGGTCGGCTTGTTCGGCATCACCAACGTGCCCTTCGGGATCTGGATCGACGAGGACGGCACCATCGTCCGCCCGGCCGAGCTCGCCTTCGCGCCGCGGCAGTCGCGCGACGCCGATCCGCAGCAGTCGTCGTTCATCGCGCAGCTGCCGGAGCGCCAGCGCCGGATCATCGAGACGATGACGACCAACATGCACGACACCGAGCGGTACCCCGCTGCGGTGCGCGACTGGGCCGCGCACGGCCGCGACAGCCGGTACGTGCTGTCGGAGGCGGAGGTCATCGAACGGTCACGGCCGCGCCCGCGCGAGTTCGGGCTCGCCGCCGCACACTTCGAGCTCGCGCAGCACCTGCACCGGGCCGGCTTCCCGCGCGATGCGGTGCCGCACTTCCAGGAGGCGCACCGCCTGGATCCGACGAACTGGAGCTACCACCGGGAGGCCTTGAGCCTGGTCGACCCGGACTGGGGTGAGGTCTACGAACGCGACATGCTCAGCGAGGTCGAGGCCGTCGGCGCCGAGACCTTCTATCCGCCGCTCGACATGTGAGTCACGCGACCACGCGACCGCTCACCACTGCGGCCCCTCGAGGGCCTCGATGATGTACCCCTGGACGAGGCGATCGACCGTCGCGGCGTCAGGAGGTTCCACCCGGCCGCCCGCGCCCTGGGTCCCGTTCACCGCGAAGAACGCGGCGACGGATCTGTCCTGACCCCGCCGGAACTCGATGGTGCACTGGCCGGGGCCGTTCTGCTGCGTGAACGTGAACACGAGATCGGTGACGACCTCGCCGGTCTCGCTCTGCGCGGTGGACACGACGGCCTTGTGCCCGGCCGCGAGCAGTCGTTCGGCCAGACGGCTGAGGGTGGGCATCCCGACCTGGTGCGCCCACTGCCCGAACCAGGCCATCGCCTCCTGCTCTCGCAGCTTCTCGTCCACCTCGGCGCGAAGGGCGGCCTCGTAGCGTTCCTGGGCCGCAGCCAGCGCCCGGTCGAGCTCGTCCATGCACCGAGTCTCGCAGACGGTGCGGGGCGTCCGGACCGTCGACCATCGGCGCTACCGTCGCGTGGGTAGGCCCGTGCAGAGGAGCTGAGCGATGGCGATCGACCGTCAGGATTCCCCGTACCGCCGCGGCAACCGCTTCGACCGGTTGCCCATCCCCATGGTCGAGGAGCACTGCATCCCCGTCGACGCGGGAGCGGTGCAGCTGGTCGTGGAGTCCCGCGTCCTCACCAACGAGATCATCCAGGACACCTACCAGGGCGCGATCGCGGCCGACCTCGCGTTCGACGACTTCGGGGCCACGCTCCACGTGTGCGGCACCGCCGACGGGCTCGAGCACCTGCGCTTCGACTGCTTCGAGAACGAGCCGCACTACCACTACATCGACCAGGAGGCGGTCGTGAACACGGTCGTGCGCATCGACGAGCTGGCGGTCGGCGACCCGGTCGAGTTCTCGCTCGGATGCGTCGAGCACCACCTCCCGGACATGCTGCGCCACTGCGGCGTCGGCGACCTGGCCGACCAGGTGGCCGGCCAACCCGAGCAGGTGGGCGCGGCGGTGGCCGAGGTCCGCGCGCTGATGGTGAAGGCGCGCCAGCCGGTGGGCTGATCGCCCTCAGCGGAACGCGGGGAAGATCTCCTCCGCCGTCCACTGCAGGCTCTCGAGGTACTCGGTCAGCGAGCGCGTCGGCGGTGGAGGCACCGAGGTCCACGTGACGCCGATGTCCCGGAGCGCACCGATGGCGTCGATCGTCGCCTGCTTCCCCTGCAGCACGGGTGCCCGTCCGAGGTCGTCGTCGAGGGGCCGGTGATCCTCGGACACCGCGAGCCTCGTCAGCGGCATCGCCACGTCGAACGGACGGGTGCGGGCCTCGAACTCCGGCAGCGCACGGAGGTACGCCAGGCACTCGGGCAGCTGCTCGGCGGTGATGAGCCACGGGTACCAGCCGTCGTGGCGCGCGGCGCGACGCATCGCCGCTCGCGAGTTGCCGCCCACCCAGATCGGCGGGTGGGGCTGCTGGACGGGCTTCGGCGCGAACGCCACGCCGTCGAAGTCGACGTAGGTGCCGTGGTACGCCGGCTCGTCGCTGGTCCAGAGCTCGATCATCGCCGCGAGGTACTCGTCGGTCATGCGGCCACGTTCGTGGAACGGGGCGCGCAGCACCTCGAACTCGCGTTCCGCATGTCCGACGCCGATGGAGATGCGAACCCGACCGCCGGACAGGAGATCGAGCGTCGAGACCGCCTTCGCGAACACGACGGGGTCGTGGTACGGCATCACGATCACGGCCGAATCGACGACGAGGCGCGTCGTGGCGCCGGCGACGAAGGCCATCGCGGTCATGGCGTGCGACCAGAACGGCCCCATCAGATCGATCATGTCGGCCGGGATCACGATGTGCTCGGGGATGGCGATGGAGTCGAAGCCGAGGTCGTCAGCGGTGCGGGCCACCCGCTGGAAGTCCTGCGCGCGCAACGACGCTTCCCACTCGCACGTGATCGGCGGATAACGGTTGAGGCCCGGGAGCCCGGTGGAGAACTTCATCGGCGCGGAGCCTCCTGGAGGCGGCGAGGAGCTGTCAAGCACCGGGTGTCGCTTAGGCCACGGTGCCGCGCTCCCGCGCGGCCGTGAACGACGGGTCGTCGTGGTCCTGCGCGCTGATGTCGAAGCGCACGACCCGGAGCCGTCGGCCGGCGAGGATCCATCCCAGGAAGACGAGCATGACCGCGGCCGCGAAGGCCACCGCCTCGCCCGGCCCGAACACCGAACCGATCGTGCCGCCGATGAGCGCGGCGATGGGCACGCCGCCCGCGGTGAGCATGGTGTACAGGCCCATGACCCGGCCCCGGAAGGCATCGGGTGACACCGCGATCAGCAGGCCCTGGACGACCGTGCTCAACGAGAAGAAGGCGAAGCCGTAGCCGACGAGTGCCAGAGCAGTCACGACCAGGACCCTCGACGTGCTGATCACCAGATACATCGCCGCGATGAAACCGATCGACGCCGCGATCGCGAACCGACGCCGCTGGTCGGTCACGAACTCCCCGGCGACGAGCGCCCCCGCGATCGCACCGACGCCGGTGGCGGTCGTGAGCAATGCGTACCCGGAGGAGCCATCGTGGAGGAGGTCGGTCACGATGACCGGGAGCAGCGCGGCGTGGTACACGACGAACGTCGTCACGAACGTGACCAGCAGCAAGAAGCCGATCTGGTCGTCACGACGCGCGAAGCGCAGGCCGAGCGCGAGTTGGGTCCGGAGCCGCTCGTGGGTCGAGTGACGGCGGGTGTCGGCGCGCACGAAGGCCCACGCGATCACCACCGCGAGGAAGCTCACCGCGTTCAGGTAGAACGCCCACTGGAGACCCCACGCGCTGATCACCAGCGCGGCGAGCGACGGGCCGGCCACCCGCGTCAGGTTGGTCATCACGCTCACCGACGCCACCGCCTCGGGGAGCTCGGCGGCGGGCACGATCTCGCCGACGACCGCGCTCATCGCCGGCTGGCTCAGCGCGGTCGCGACGCCGCCGGCTGCGGCGAGCAGGAGCAGCAGTGGAATGGTCTGGCTTCCCGTGGCGACGAGCAGGCCGAGCGCGACCGACGGCACGACCGCGACGATGTTGCCGACCACCACCACCGTGCGCCGGCTCACGCGGTCGGCGAGCGCGCCACCGAAGGGCGCGAGCACCAGGAACGGCAGGAACTGGGCGACCAGGCTGAGCGCGACCGCGAACGGCCACGCGCTCAGCTGCCGGATGGCCCAACCCAGCGCGACGTACTGGCCCCACGTCCCGAGCTGCGACACACCGTTGCCCACCTGGACCAGCGCGAAGTCGCGGTGGCGCATCACGAGGATCGAGCGCGGGACCCGCGATCGGACGACGGCCATTCGGCGGTCACTGTTGCCGGGGTGCACGCCCGGGCGCCAGACGCGTCCACGTTGCGGGCTGGTGGCCCCCGCGCGAGCATCGGTGGACCTGGAGCGAAAGGAACGGTGATGGCGACCGACGAGGGACTCCGCTACATCGACTCCGACGGCCACATCCTCGAGCATCCGACGGCAATGCCCGAATACGCGTCCGCTGAGTACCGCGACCGGATCTGGCACGTGGAGACGGACGAGGCGGGCGAGGAATGGCTCCTCTACAACGGCCACCGCACGCCCGCCAACACCATGTCGGCGGCGGGGGTCGCGGGTGCGAGCGACGAGGACCGCGCGCGTGCGTTCCGCGGTGAGATGCGCTACACCGAGACGCGTCCCGCGGCCTGGAACGCCAAGGCCCGGCTCCAGGACATGGACCAGGACCACATCGACCTCGCGGTGCTGTACCCGACCATGCTGCTCGGGCTCCAGAGCGAGACCGACATCGACTTCGCCGAAGCGCAAGCGCGCGCGTACAACGACTGGTGCTCCGACCACGTCCAGGAAGGGGAGGGTCGTCTGTTCGGCGCCGGCGCGGTGCCGCCGATGCACGAGCCCGACGACGTGGCGCGGGTGGCGGCGGAGATCCGGCGGGTCGCCGAGCTGCCGGGCATGGTGTCGGTGTTCATGCGCCCGAACCCGGCAGTGGACTGGCGACCGTTCAACGACCCCGTCTACGACCCCATCTGGCAGGCGGCCGCCGATACCGGCCTCCCGATCGCCCTGCACCCGTTCCTCGCCCCGGACCTGCCCGGCGCGTGCGTCGGCCTCCGCCTGGCGCGTCCCCGTAGGCCCGACGGCGCCTACGTCGACGGCTTCGACCCGAACCGGATGGTCGATCGCGACGAGCAGGTGGCCCACCCGGAGCAACGGCCGAGCACGCTGTTCACGCAGGCGATCGCGAACCCGGTCGACGTGATGAGCTGCATCGCCTACCTGCTCGCGGGCGGCGTCTGCGAGCGGTTCCCGGAGGCGAAGTTCATCTTCCTGGAGGCGAACGGCGGCTGGCTGGTCCCGTGGCTCGAGCGCCTCGACCACCACTGCCGGAAGTTCCAGTGGGAGGTGAGCGATCTCTCGCTCCTGCCGTCGGAGTACATGCGACGCCAGTGCTGGATCAGCTTCGACCCCGACGAGGCGATGCTGCGCACCACGGCGGACTCGCCGCTGGTCGGGGCCGAACGCATCATCTGGGCCAGCGACTACCCGCACCCCGACGCGAAGTTCCCCGGTGTCACCGAGGAGCTGGCGGAGGCGCTCGACGGCCTGACCTTCGAGCAGAAGCGGGAGATCACGTCGGAGAGCGCCATCGCCCTGTACGGCATCGGCTGACGCAACTCGCGCCGGGTCGCTAGCATCCGGCGACCATGCGCCAGCTCCTGAGTGACGTCGCGGTGGTCGAGGTGTCGACCGAGCCGGCGGGGTCGTACTGCGCCAAGGTGTTCGCCGACCTCGGTGCCGACGTGGTCAAGGTCGAACCACCCTCGGGAGATCCGCAGCGCCGGCACCCGGAGCGGTTCGTCCACCTGAACACCAACAAGCGCGCGCTCGCGTTGCGCGGCGACGAGCGCGGACGCGAGCAGCTGGTGGAGCTGGTCGGGTCGGCGGACATCGTGATCGAGAGCCAGGGCGAGGGCGACCTCGAGAGCTTCGGCACCGCGCGCGACGAGCTCCGCGCGCGGTTCCCTTCGTTGGTCGTCGCGACCATCAGCGGCTTCGGGACCACCGGCCCGTACGTGTCGTACCGGTGGTCGGACCTGGTGGCGCAGGTCGCCTCGTGGACGACGTTCCCTCAGGGTCGGGCGCTCGAGGTGCCGGTCAAGTCCCCGCGCTTCGTCGCCCTCTGCTCGATCGGGCACACGGCCGCGCTCGGCGCGTTGGCCGGCGTCATGCGGGCACGCGACTCCGGTGCGGGCGCACACGTCGACTGCGCGGCGTACGAGGCGCTCGGTGCCATTCCCGCACGCGTGTGCCGCTACCTCGGATGGGAGTACGGGGGGCACGAGCCGCTGCAGCTCGCGGCGAACGCGGTCGACACCCTGCTGCCCACCGGCGTCTTCCCGTGCGCCGACGGCTACGTCTCGATGATGTCCACGCCCCAGCAGCTCGAGGAGATGCTCTCGGTGCTTGGGGACGACTCGCTGCGCGAGGCGTTCGCCCGTCCCGACGCGTTCGGGAACCCGGAGACCAAGGAGATCCTGGACTCCGTGCTGTACCCGTGGTTGTTCGAGCACACGCGGGCGGAGGGCACCGCGGCGGCGCAGGCGGCCGGGTGGCCGTTCGCCGGCGTGTACTCGCCCGCCGAGGTCTTGCAGGCGGACCATCTGCACCAGCGCGGCTTCTGGACCGAGTGCGACGACCCGACCATCGGCCCGGTGCTGCTGCCCGGTCCGCCGTACCGGCACGCCGAGGGTGGCTGGCGGCGCCACGCTCCCGCGCCGGTCGCGCCGTCCACCGAGGACGGCGCGATCACCGTGCGTCGGCCCGCCCGCCCGGCGACTCCGCCGGATCGAGCGACCGATCCTGACGCCCCGCCCCTCCGGGGCGTCCGGGTCCTCGACTTCACCACCGTCTGGTCGGGGCCGTACGTCACCCAGCTGCTGGCCGACCTCGGCGCGGAGGTGATCCGGGTCGAGAACCCGTCGGTGTTCCCTCCCACCACCAAGGGCTACCTCCCGCGGCCGAGCCCGACGATGCTCCTCGGGAGCCTGCTCTCGATGTACGCGCCCCCGATGGAGGGCGCGGTGGACCGTCCGTACAACCGCCACGCGATGAACAACTCCATCGCCCGCAACAAGCTGTCCTGCACGCTCGATCCGCGCCGTCCCGAAGGCCACGAGCTGCTGATGCGACTCGTCGAGCGGTCCGACGTCTTCGTGGAGAACCTCAAGACCTCGACGCTCCACCAGATCGGCATCCACGAGTCCCAGCTGCTCGACCGCAACCCGCGCATGCTCGTGCTGCGGATCCCGGCCGCCGGTCTCAACGGCGACTGGGCGAACTACACCGGGTTCGGCGCGCAGTTCGACGGCCTCAGCGGCTTCGCGCAGCTCGTCGGTCACCACGACATCGAGATGGTCGAGACGCCGCCGACGATGTACATGGACGCCGCGACCGGGCCGGCGGGCGCGTTCGCCGTGCTCGCCGCGCTGCACTACCGGGCCGCGGTCGGCCGCGGGCAGCTCATCGAGCTCGCCCAGATCGAGAACGTGCTCAACCAGCTCGGCGACGCGTTCGTCGAGGTGCAGCTCGGCGGTGAGCCGACGCGGACCGGGAACCGGGATCCGGAGCGGGCGCCGCAGGGCGTCTACCCCTGCCGGGGCGAGGAGCGCTGGTTGGCGATCAGCGTGCGCGACGACAACGAGTGGGCCGCGCTCACCCGCGTGATCGGTCGCGAAGATCTCCTGAAGGACAGCCGCTTCGCGACCACGGCGGGCCGCTACGCGCACCACGACGAGCTCGACCGCGCCATCACCGACTGGACGACCGGCGAAGACGTCATGGCCGCGTTCCACTCCCTGCAGCGCGCCGGTGTGACCGCCGGGCCGCAGTTCGACGAGGAGATGCTGGCGAACGACCCCCACGTGGCGGCACGCGAATGGATCCGTCCGCTGCCGAGCCGCGACGTCGGCCGCTACCCACACATCGGGTATGCGTTCACAGGTGTGCCCCAGCGCTGGGAGCGGGGCGCGCCGGTCCTCGGCGAGGACAACGACTACGTGTACCGCGACGTGATCGGTCTCGACGACAACGAGTACCGCGAGCTCGTCGAGGCGAAGGTGATCGTGGAGGACTACCTCGACCGCGACATGAACCCGGTCTGACGGCGTCAGGCGACGACGCCGCGCACCTTGAGGTCGATGATGGTGTCCCAGTCGAGCCCGAGGTCGGCGAGGATGGCGTCGCCGTGCTCGTTGAACTCGGGGGCCCGCTTCGGCACCGGCGCCTCTTCGTCGAACTGCACCGGCGCCGCGGTCAGCCGGAACGGCGTACCTTCCGCGGTCTCGCAGTCCTGGATGTAGCCGTTGGCCACCGTCTGCGGGTCGTCGGCGACCTCGAGCGTGTCCTGCACCACCGTCCACTGGCCGGAGAAGGACTCCAGCCGCTCCCGCCACTCGGCCAACGGCCGCTCGGCGATGACCTCGGTGAGGATCTCGATCGCGTCGGCACTGTGCTCGAGCAGGCTGACGTGATCGGCGAAGCGCGGGTCGGTGGCCAGCTCCGGCCGACCCATGACGTCGCACAGCTCGGGCCAGTACTTGCCGGCCTGGAGACAGATGAACGCCAGCCAGCGGCCGTCCTTGGTGAGGTAGTTGTTCGTCAGCGGGTTGCGCCGCACCGCGTCCTCGGGCGGCGGCATCCACGGGATGTCGGCCAGCAGCGACAGGGCGATGGCCTGGCCGTGGGCCCACATCGCCGATCCCAACAGCGACACGTCGACGACGGTCGCCTCACCGGTGCGCTCGCGGTGGTACAGCGCGCCCATCATCCCGCCGGCGATGGTCATGGCGCCGATCGAGTCGCCGAAGCCGGGGCCGGGCGGGCCCACGATGTGCCCGTACTCCGGACGGGACATCCCGATGGCGATGCCGGACCGGTTCCAGAACGCGAGGCTGTCGTACGAGCCCTTGTCCGCGTCGGGACCGCGCTCACCCTGGCCGGTGCCGCGCACGTAGATGATGTTCGGGTTGGCGGCCCGGATCTCCTCGACGCCGATCCGTAGCTTGGTGCGCACCCTCGGGAGCTTGTTGGTGAGGAAGATGTCGGAGGTGGCGGCGAGCTGGTAGAGGATGTCCAGGCCCTCGTCGGTGGTGAGGTCCAGACCGAGGCTCTGCTTGCCGCGGTTCGAGTGCTCGAGCAACGCGTGGACGCCTCCGCCGATGTCGACCACGCCGCTCGAGGCCAGGCCCCGCATGGCGTCGCCCCGCTCCACGTGCTCGATCTTGATGACCTCGGCGCCCCAGTCGGCCATCAGGGCCGACGCCGCGGGCACGAAGGTGTGCTCGGCGACCTCCAGGATGCGGACGCCCTGCAACACTGCGGTCATTGGTTCCTCCCCCGTGAGATCGCGGCGCGACCCGAGAACGCTGTGGTGCCCACCATTGTGCTCCCCACGCGCTCGACGGCACCGACCGGGCGAGGGTCGGTGGTGCCGATCTCGAGGCGTCGTGACGGAGCGGCGCGTTCCTACTGGGGCGCTTCGTCCTTGAGGTTGGCGCGAAGCCAGTCGCGAACCTCGGGGGTGTCCTCGTGCCCGTGCACCGCGATGGCGTGCGCCAGCGCGGTGTCGAGGACTTCGGATTCGGTCCCGGCGATGGTCAGGGTGCAGCCCGTCTCACTGGGAAAATCTCGACAATCGGCGATCTTGCGCGTCATGGGCCCTCTCTCCCGCTCTCACTGCTCGCGTCATGGTCTCACGGTCATCGATCAGCATCAATGGCGTGCACACTGGACGCGATGAGTTCGCGGCGGGCGCGCGGTCGGACCACCAGGCGACCGCCCATCAGCGATGACCAGGAGGATCGAGATGGACTTCCGCGCGTACCTGTTCTTCGGCGGCAATTGCCGCGAGGCGTTCACCCGCTACCAGGAGATCTTCGGCGGTGAGCTCGTGCTGATGTCGATGGCCGACGCGCCGTCGGACACCCCGGTGCCGCCGGAGCAGGCCGACTTCATCATCCATGCCGCGCTGACACTCGACGAGGCGATCGTGATGGGGTCGGACGACCCGACCGGCGGGTTCACGGGCGTGCAGGGAATGATGGTCACCTGCTCGGTTGCCGACGCCGAGGAGGCGCAACGCGTGTTCGGCGCCCTCGCCGACGGGGGCGAGGCCACGCAGCCTCCGATCGAGACGTTCTTCTCGCCCAGCTTCGGCATGTGCACCGACCGGTTCGGCACGCCGTGGATGGTGGTCGCCGAAGCCCCGGAGACGCCCTAGCCGGACCCGTGCCATCATGACCGGCACGCGCTGGAGGTGAAGCATGGCCGGTGGAAGCGGATCGACGGTGACGGCGGGTCCGATCACGTTCGTGGTCCAGCATCGTGCCCTCCTACAAGACGGCGTCGAGTCCGGTGGACCGACGGTGCGGGTGCTCGGTGGTGACGACGAGCACGAGTACCTGCGCTTCGACCTGTTCAACGTCGATCCCCACTACCACTACGAGCCCCCGGCCGAGCAGGAGCGGATCCTGATGATCGACACCGTGGCCGAGGGCGAGGTGGTCTCGTGGGGCGTCACCCGCCTCCGCGACCGGTTGGTGCCGATGCTGGTCGCCGCGGGTGGGCAGAGCCTGGCCGATGCGCTCGACGGGCAGGTGCTGGCACGGGCGGTCGACGACGTCGAGTCCCTCGTGCGGAACCCACCGGTGGCAGCCGCGGACGCCTAGCGGTCAACCCGCGGCCCCGGCGCGTTCGAGGTCGCGGAGCGCCTTGACCGCGGCGGCGGCGATCCCCGCCCCGTCGAGGCCGAGCTGCGCGAGCAGGTCGGGGACCTTGCCGTGGGGAAGGTACGCGAGGGGAGTGCCCAGCACGACCACGCGTGGACCATGGTCGTCCCGTCGCCGCGCCAGCGCGCTCGTGATCAGCGATCCGACGCCGCCCTCGGCGATGCCGTCCTCCACGGTGACGACGAGCGGGGAGCGGGCCGCGGCCGCGAGCATGCGCTCGTCGAGCGGGACCGCCCGCACGTCCCAGATCGTCGGACGGATGCCGTCGCCGGCGAGGATCACGGCGGCCTCCCGCGCCGCCTCGACCATCTTCCCGACCGCGAGGATGCAGACGTCGCGTCCCTCGAGCACCCGTCGTGCGCACGTTCCGGTGCCGACGTCATCGCCTGCGGGCGCGGGTGTCTTCGGCCAGCGCAGCGCGACCGGGCCCGACGTGATCCGGAGGGCCTCCCGCAGCATGGCGCCCACCTCGGCGTACGACGACGGCGCGAACACCGTCATCCCCGGGACCTTGGTGAGCAGCGCGAGGTCGAGCACGCCGTGGTGGCTGGGTCCGTCGTCGCCGGTGATGCCGGCGCGGTCCACGCAGAACACGACCGGGAGCCGGTGCAGGCCGACGTCGTAGACCACCTGGTCCCACGCACGGTTGAGGAACGTCGAGTAGATCGCCACGATCGGCCGGAGCCCCTGCATCGCCATGCCGGCGGCCGCGGTCACCGCGTGCTGCTCCGCGATCCCGACGTCGAAGCAACGGTCCGGGTGACGCTCGGCGAAGGGGAGCAGCCCGGTCGATCCCGGCATGGCCGCGGTGAGCGCCACGAGCTCGGGGTGTTGGTCGGCCAGCCCGAGCAGCGCCTCGGTGAACGCGTCCGTGTACGTGACCGGGCGGGGCGAGCGCAGCTCGCCCGAACCGACGACGAACGGGGAGACGTCGTGCAGGCACTTCTCGGCGTCGTCCTCCGCCGGTCGGTACCCCCGACCCTTGCGGGTGAGCACGTGCACGACGGACGGCCCCGCGTGCTCGCTCGCGGTCAGCAGCGCGTGCTCGGTCGCGGGGATGTCGTGACCGTCGACCGGCCCCGCGTACTGGAACCCCAATGCGGCGAAGAAGCGGGCGGCGTCGCCGTCGCGCCCGGCCACCAGTCGCGACACCGTGGGGGCGTACGAGCGGGCGTTGTCGTTCACGACGATGATCACGCGCCGCCCGCTGCAGCCGAGGTTGTTCAGCGCCTCGTACGCCATCCCGCCGGTGAGCGCGCCGTCACCGATGACGGCCACCACGTGGCGATCGTCACCGCCCGCGTCGCGGCCGACCGCGAGCCCGTACGAGTAGCTGAGCGAGGCCGACGCGTGGCTGTTCTCGATGACGTCGTGCTCCGACTCGTTGCGCGAGGGGTAACCCGAGACGCCGCCCGCGTGGCGAAGCCGGGCGAATCCCTCGCGGCGGCCGGTCACCAGCTTGTGAGCGTACGCCTGGTGGCCCGTGTCCCAGACGATCAGGTCGTGCGGCGAGTCGAAGACGCGGTGCAGCGCGAGCGTGAGCTCCACCGCGCCGAGGTTCGACCCGAGGTGTCCTCCATTTGCCGCGACCGACTCGACGATCGCCTCCCGCAACTCGTCGGCCAGCAGGTCGAGCGCGGACGCGTCGAGGCCACGGAGATCGGCGGGACCGGTGACGGCGTCGAGGACGGCCACGACCGCACCACTCAGCGGGTCGACGCCGCGGCCCGCAGCGACTCGCGCAGCGAACCCATCGTCGCGAACACCGCCGTCGGTTCGTAGCCGCAGTGCGCCATGCAGTTGGCGCACCGTTCGTCGCGCCCGCGGCCGTAGCGGTCCCAGTCGGTGGTCTCGATCAGCTCGCGGTAGGTGGCGGTGTAGCCGTCGGCCATCAGGTAGCAGGGGCGTTGCCAACCGAACACCGAGTAGCTCGGGATCGCCCACGCGGTGCAGTCGTACTCCACCTTGCCTTCGAGGAAGTCGAGGAAGAGGGGACTGTGGTTGAGCCGCCAGCGGCGTCGACGGTCGCCGGCGAACGCGTTGCGGAACAGCCGCCGCGTCTCCTCGACACCCAGGAAGTGCTCCTGGTCGGGTGCCTTCTCGTACGCGTAGCCGGGGGAGATCATCATCGCGTCGACGTCGAGGTCGTCGTTCAGGAAGTCGAGGGTCTCGCGCACGGTGCCGGGGGAGTCGGTGTTGAAGAAGGTCGAGTTGGTGGTGACGCGGAACCCCTGTTCCTTCGCCTCGCGGATCGCGCTGACCGCCTCGTCGAACACCCCGGATCGGCACACCGACGTGTCGTGGCGCTCGCGCAGCCCGTCGATGTGGACGACCCAGCTGAAGTAGGGCGACGGCTGGAAGCGGTCGAGCTTCCGCCGCATGAGCACGCCGTTGGTGCAGAGGTACACGAACCGCTTCCGGTCGACGAACGCCTGCACCATCTCCTCGATGTCGGGATGCAGCAGCGGCTCACCGCCCGCGATGGACACCATCGGTGCACCGCACTCCTCGATCGCCGCGACCGCATCCTCCACGCTGACCCGGCGCCGGAGGATCTCCGTGGGGAACTGGATCTTGCCGCAGCCCGCGCACTCGAGGTTGCACGCGAAGAGCGGCTCGAGCTCGACGATCAGCGGGAATTGCTTGCGCCTCGCGAGCTTCTGCTTCGCGACGTAGGACGCGACGCGGACCTGTTGACGCAAGGGGAGTGCCATCAGCGCACCTCCACGGGAAGGGTGAAGCGCATCGACTCCTGCACGACGTCACGCTCGACCACGTCGACGGGGCCGAAGGCCGCGAGCGCCTCCACCACCCCCTGCACCAGCGATTCGGGCGCCGACGCGCCCGCGGTGATCCCGATCGTCGATGCCTCGCGGACGAGGGCGGCATCGAGCTCGGAGGCGTCCTCGAGCAGGCGGGCGGTGCAGCCGAACCGCTCGGCCACTTCGACGAGACGGTTCGAGTTGGACGAGTTGCGGGACCCGACGACGAGCATCAGGTCGCACTCCGCGGCCAGGCTGCGGACAGCCTCCTGCCGGTTCTGCGTGGCGTAGCAGATGTCGTCGGCGCGAGGACCGGTGAGCGAGGGGAAGCGCGCGCGCAACGCGTCGACCACCTCCTGGACCTCGTCGACCGCGAGCGTGGTCTGGGTGAGGTACGCGACGTGCTCGGGATCGGCCGCCTGCACCTGGTCGGCGGCCTCGGGCTCGTCGACGACCTCGATCGCCTCCGGCGCCTCCCCGACCGTGCCCTGCACCTCTTCGTGCTCGAGGTGGCCGACGAGGACGATCCGGTACCCGTCCCGGGCGAACCGGCGGGCCTCGGCGTGGACCTTGGCGACGAGCGGGCAGGTCGCGTCGATCACGCGCAACCCGCGCTCGTGGGCTTCGGCGTGGACCCACGGTGCGACGCCGTGCGCGGCGATCACCACCAGCGCGCCGTCGGGCACCGCATCGAGCTCGTCGACGAATCGTGCCCCCCGGGCTTCGAGGTCCCGCACGACATGGGTGTTGTGCACGATCTGGCGACGCACGTAGACCGGCGCGCCGTAGCGGTCGAGCGCGCGCTCGACGATGTCGATCGCGCGTTCGACACCGGCGCAGAACGAGCGCGGACCCGCGAGCAGCACCGTGCGCCGCTGCGGTCGGTCGTTCGTCACCGAGCTGCTCCGCTGGGTGCGTCCTGCTCGCGGACGAACCGCCCGAGGGCCATGACCGGGAACACCTGCCGGTACAGGTGGTAGTTGATCGAGAAGTCGCCGGGGAAGCCGGTGCCGGTGAACCACGGTTCGTCCCACGTGCCGTCGGCCCGTTGCGTCTCCACCAGCCAGTGCACACCTCGGGTCGTGGCGTCCGTGCGCACCCCGGCGGCCAGGAGCGCGAGCAGCGCCCACGCGGTCTGCGACGCGGTCGAGACGCCGAGCCCGCGGGACGCGGGGTCGCGGTACGACCGGATGTCCTCGCCCCACCCACCGTCGGCGTTCTGGTGCTCCTCCAGCCAGCGCACCGCGGCTTGCATCGGGCTCCTGTCCGGGGTGAGGCCGGTGGCGCGCAGGGCGGGCAACGCGGCGCCGGTGCCGTAGACGTGGTTCACGCCCCACCGCCCGAACCACGAGCCCTCGGGCTCCTGCTCGCGCTCCAGCCAGGCCACGCCGGCCGCGAGCCGCCGGGGGTCGGCGGCCGTCTCGGCCGCCAGCATCTCGAGCACGTGGGCGGTGACGTCGGCGCTGGGTGGGTCGGTCACCTCGCCGAAGTCGCAGAACGGGAGGCGGGCGCAGGCGCGACTCGTGTTGTCCACGTCGAACGCGCCCCACCCGCCATCGCGGCACTGCATGCCTTCCACCCATCGCACCGCGCGCGCGATGGCGGCGTCGACGCGGGCGGTGTCGGGATGCTCGACGCGCCGGAGCGCCATCACGACCTCTGCGGTGTCGTCGATGTCGGGGTAGTTCACATTGGCGAACTCGAACGCCCACCCGCCGGGTTCGAGCTGCCGCCGCCGCACCGACCAGTCACCCGCCACGTGCACCTCGTGTGCGAGCAGGAACTCGGCCGCCCGCACGAGGGCGGGATCGTCGCGTGGGACGCCGGCGTCGGCGAGCGCGACGACCGCGAGCGCGGTGTCCCACACCGGCGACTGGCACGCCTCGAGGCGCCGACCGCGGTCGTCGTCGATCACGAATGCGTCCAGACCGGCCAGCCCCGCGCGCATCACCGGGTGATCCAGCGGGTAGCCGCGCAGGGACAGGGCGAGGAGGGAGTAGACCCACGGTGGCTGGATCCCACCCCACGAGCCGTCGGCTTCCTGGCGGTCGACGACCCAGCGTTCGGCGGCGGCCAGAGCGGAGCGTCGCAGCGATCGGAGGGGGCGACGGTCGTAGCGCGCGAGCACGCGGTCGAGCAACCGGAACCGGCCTTCGAGCGTCCACGGGGTCGACGGCTCCGGCGTGACCGGCGCACCGTGCAGCTCGGCCAGGGTGAACGGCAGCGGGTGCACCGGTCGTGCCGCGGCCACGATGGTCAGCGGCACGATGGTCTGGCGGGCCCAGCACGCGAAGTCGTACACGTTCAGCGGGCACCACGGCGGCAGGAAGATCATCTCCGGTGGCAGCGTGGGGAGTGCCGACCAGTCCCACTCGCCGAAGAGCGCGAGCCAGATCCGGGTGAAGACGCGGGCGCGCTCGATGCCGCCCCCATCGCGCACGAACGCCGCGGCCTTCTGCATGTGGTCCGCGTCGGCCGGGTCTCCGGCGAGGCGCAACCCGGCGTAGGCCTCGATGGTGGTCGAGAGATCGGGCGGTCCCTCGTAGAACGTCGCCCAGGTCCCGTCGGTGCGCTGCTGCGAGCGGATCCACGAGGCGGCGCGCCGGGTCACCTCCTGCGAGCGGATCCCGAGGAGCTCGCGGAGGAACAGGTCCTCCGCGTCCATGGTCACGTTGGTCTCGAGCTCGCCCTTCCACCATCCCGCCGGGTCCTGGCCCGCGAGCAGCGCGTCGCGGCCCCGGGCCAGTGCGGCCTCGACGTCGAGGCGGGGGACCGAGGCGACGGTCACGACTGGCGCTCCACCACGAAATGCGCCAGCTCCACGAGCTCGGCGCGGACTTCGCCGTCGAGGTCGACGGCGCTCAGGGCACGGAAGGCGGCGTCGAGCTCGTGGGCGGCGAACGACTCCGTGCACTCCCGACCGCCGCGCGCCTCGATGAGGGCCGCGGCCCGCGCCATCTCCGGCTCGCCGGGCGTGCCGTTCGCCAGGAGATCGTGGAGCTCGCGCCGCTCGCTCACCGTGGCGCGCTCCCAGGCGAACACGAGCGGCAACGCCTTCTTGTGCTGGCGGAGGTCGCTCCAGGCCGGCTTGCCGGTCACGGCCGGCGACCCCCAGATGCCGAGGACGTCGTCGACCGCCTGGAACGCGAGGCCGAGATGGCGACCGTACGCGGCGAGCGCATCGACCAACGCGTCGTCGCCACCGGCCATCAGCGCGCCTATTGACGCGGCGCAGGCGAGCAGTGCGCCGGTCTTGCCGCACTCCATGGTGATGCACTCGTCGAGGGAGACCGCGTCGCGTGTCTCGAACGTCATGTCGAGAACCTGGCCCGAGATCATGGCGCTCGTCGCGCGCGTCAGCGCGGCGGCCGAGCGTGCACCTCCGGGCGCGTTGGCCTCGAAGAGGACCTCGAGCGCGAGCGTCAGCAGTGCGTCGCCGGTGATGATGGCGTCGCCGACTCCGAAGAGCGCCCACACCGTCGGCCGGTGGCGTCGCTCGCGATCGTTGTCGATGACGTCGTCGTGCAGCAGCGAGAAGTTGTGTACGAGCTCGAGCGCGACCGCGCCGGGGACCCCCGCGGCGGCGGGCGCGCCCGCGGCCTCGGCCGAGAGGACGGCGAGGGCGGGCCGGACCCCCTTGCCACCGCCACCCGGCACCGGGGTGCCGTCGACGTCGGCCCAGCCGAAGTGGTAGTGCACCGGACCGTGCAGCTCCGGGAGCAGCTTGGCCACCGCAGCGCGCATGGCCGGCTCGGCCTCGTCGCGTGCGCGGGCCAGCACCGGCGGCGTCGACGTGATCACGCGACCACCGGTTCCAATCGCGGACCGCGGGACGCACCCGCTCCCGCTGGTGCCCCACCGAAGTCGGCGAGCAGCGCGCCCGCGGCCGCGGCGCCGCTGCGCACCGCGCCCTCCATCGTGGCCGGCCACCCGGTGTCGGTCCAGGCCCCCGCGAGATACAGGCCGCGCACCGCGGTGCGGGCGGCGGGACGCAGCTGGCGGGTCCCCGGTGCGGCTCGGAACGTCGCCGCCCGCTCGCGCGTGACGATGGTGTCGACGACGCGCGCGTCACGGGCCGCGGGGAACAGGTCCCGCAGCGCGTCGACGATCCAATGCGAGAGCTCGGAGGACGGCCGGCCGATCTGCTCGTCGGCGGCCGACAAGGACACCGCGAGGCACTGGCCCTCCTCGATGCCGGAGGCGGCGGTGCGGTCGAACATCCACTGCACCGGCGTCCCGACCCCGGCGGCCAGCTCGAGCTCGGTCACCCGGCGGTCGAAGACGACGTGCACGTTGACGATCGGCGACTCACCGAGCTCGGGGAGGCGCTCCGAGCCCGGCACCGCGCCGTTCGGCAGGAGCGCCGCGGCCACGCGGTGGGGGACCGCGAGCACCACCGCGTCGGCGACGATGTACCCGTCGTCGAGGTCGACGCCACAGACACTGCCGTCGGGCCCGCGGACGATGCCCGCCACAGCCGCGTTCGTGTAGATCGCCGAGTCCGTCGCCCGCAGGGCACGGGCGGCCGACGCCGCGTGCAGTTCGCCGAGGGGCACGCGGGCGTACCCGATGTCGGCCGCACCTCGGTCCGAGAGCAGACCGGTGCGGAACACCATCGCCGCGAGCGCCAGGGACGCCTCCCGCGCGGGGAGGTTGAGCGTCGGTCGAGCGATGAGATCCCAGAGCGCCTCGACCGCCCCCGGCGACTCGCCCTGCTCGACGAGCCACTCGCCGAACGAGCGCTCGTCGAGCTCCGGCGCGTCGGGGTCGAGCCGCCGCAACCGCAGCGCCGTGCGCACGGCCGACCACCGCTCCGGGCCGGTGAGGTGGCCGTACCCGAGCAACGATGGCGCCAGGTGCAGCGGCGCCGGGAGGCCGTTCCGGGCGATGACCTGAACGGGACGACCGGGCGCGACGACGGGGATCGACAGGCGATCCTGGAGCACCACGCCGTCGGACGCACCGATGCGAGCGAGGAACTCCCGGTACGCGGTGCAGCAGCGGAGGAACACGTGCTGGCCGTTGTCGAACCAGGCGCCGTGGCGCTCGAACGACCACGTTCGCGCCGCCCAGGCGCGGGCGGCGCTCCAGCAGCCGGACCTCGGCGCCCGCGTCCGCACACGCGAGCGCCGCGCTCAGACCCGCGAGCCCGCCGCCCACGACGGCGACCCGGGCCCGGTTCACACGCCGACCCGGGTCGCCACCACGGGGGACGAGGGGGCGAGCCCGGCGATGCTGCGCCCCGCGATCCACACCTTCTCCCACGTCGGGAGCGACATCCGTCCCTCGAGGACGGCGCCGGGTCGGGCCGTGATGCGGGTCAGCAGCCGGCGATAGATCCCCGCCATCGCACCGACGCACGCTCGGCTCCGGCGGTCGAGCAGGGGGAGCAGGTGCAACCCCTCGTCGAACCACTGCCGTGCCCGGTCGGCTTCGAAGGCCACCAGTGCCGCGACCGCGTCGGCGGGTCCGGTGAGGTCGGGGTCGGCGCCGAACCGGGCGAAGTCGTCGGCCGGCAGGTAGATGCGTCCCATCTCCCGGTCCTCGACGACATCGCGCAGGATGTTGGTGAGCTGGAGCGCGACGCCGAGGGCGTCGGCCAGGTCGGGGGCGCGTCCGGGGTCGGTCGTGCCGAACACGGCCAGGGAGAGCCTCCCGACCGAGCCGGCCACGAGCCGGCAATATGCCACCAACTCGGGGAAGGTCGGGTATGCGGCGCCGGTGGCGTCGCGTTCGCAGCCTTCGACGAGCTCGTCGAAGGCGTCCCACGGCACGGGGTAGCGAGTGCCGGTGTCGGCGAGCGCGACGAGCACCGGATCGTCGTCGCGGGCGTGTCCGTGGCGCAGGGCGTCGACGTCGCTGCGCACCGCGGCGAGGCCGGCCAGCTTCTCGTCCGGCGTGCCGTCACCGTCGCTGATGTCGTCGATCCGGCGGGCGAACGCATAGATCGCCGACATCGCCGATCGCTTCGGCGCTGGAAGCAGGCGGATCCCGAACGCGAAGTTCTTCGCCTCGGTACGGGTGATCTGCTCGCAGCGTGCGTACACGTCGTCGCGTCTCATGCCGCGACCCGACCGGCGACACCGACCTGCACCGTCCGGTACACCGTGCCCACGCGCGAGGGACGGGCGTCGACGGCGAGCACGTCGTAGCGGGCGCGCTCGATCGCGTCGAGGGCCGCGAGCCCACCGCCTGCGAATCCGGCGACCGCCACCCGCGCCCGACCGCGGAGACTGCGGCAGAGCGGTGGCGCCGCGCGGTGGAGCAACCGACGGGCGCGGTCGACCTCGTGCGCGACGACCACGCGGAGCGAGGGCGACGCCGTCGCGGCATCGAGATCTGCGTCCGACGCGCCGAACCGGTCGAGGTCCTCGGCCGGGAGGTAGAGCGCGTCCCCGCGCGTAGTCCTCGCCCACGTCCTGCAGGTGCTCGACGAGCTGCAACGCGGTGCAGACGTCGTCGGACCAGGCGAGCCGCTCGGGCGTCGCGACACCGAACACGGCCAGCACGAGGCGGCCGACGGGGTTCGCCGAGAGCGAGCAGTAGCCGCGCAACGACGCCCAGGTGTCGTAGTGCATCACCACCTGGTCGACCCGGTTCGCCTCGATCAGGGCACGGAACGGTGCGTCGTCGAGGTCCAGCTCGCGGAGCGTCGGGGTGAGGCGCACGAAGGCGGGATCGGTCGCGGTGCCGCGGTACGCACGCTCGAGCTGCTCTTCGAGTGCGTCGAGCGCGCCCATCCGGTCACCGGCCAGCTCGTCGCCCGTGTCGTCGACCACGCGCGCGAAGCCATAGATGGCGAGGAGGTGGCTCCGGACGGCACGGGGCAAGGCTCGGGATGCGACCGGGAAGTTCTCCTGCGCCGCGCGCTCGCGCAGGACGGTGTCGTCGAGCTTCACCGCCCACCTCCGTGATGTCGAGCGTTTCCGACCCGGTGGTCCGGATCATTGTATGCAACTGGCGCCCGCGTGCAAGGGGTCGATCGCAGCCGAGATCAGGCCTTCGGCGAAGCGGCCAGCGCGCGCCCCAGGGCGCGGCCCAGGCAGGCCTCGACGAGGCGCTGGGCCGCCGCCCGCGTGTCGTCGGTGGGTGCCGCACGCAACCGGTGAGCGACCGCGTCACGAAGCGTCGCCGCGGTCTCGCGCGCTTCGCGCGCGTCATCGGGCTTGCCGTGGACGCCGCGGAGGACCGCTTCGACGAGCAGCGGGGCTTCGTCGCCCAGCGCGTCGTCGAGGACGGCGGTGATGGTCTTGGCGGCGAGCGGGTGCCCGGGCCGGTAGGCGGCGAGGGCGGCGACGAGATCGTCGACGAGGGCCCGCGCCGCGGCCACGAAGAGGTCTTCCTTGGAGGAGAAGAGCTCGTAGAACGAGCCTTTGCCGATGCCGACCTCGTCGCAGATGTCGCCGACGCTCACGTTCGTGAATCCGTGGGACGAGAGCTCACGGCGGGCGACGGCGAGGATCCGGGCCCGGGCCTGCGTCGTGGTGTCGTCCACGTCGGTGGCGATCACGTCCTCCCACATCCGCGCCCGGAACGCCTGCTCGTCCCGGGCGAGGAGCTGGGGCAGGATCCGCCCGATGGCGGCGAGGCCGAGCCGCCGGCGCTCCCGCAGCAAGCGGATCAGCCGCAGGGCCTGGACGTGGCGGTCGTCGTAGACGAACCGGTTCGGCGCCACGCGATCCGGTGGCGGGAGCAGCCCGAGGCGTTGATAGTGGTGGATTGTCGTGGCGGGAACCCGGGTACGCTCCACCAGGTCCCGCAGGGTGAAGGTCGCTTCGACTCCCACGGAGGCACGTCCTCGTTGGAACGACGGCCCGGTCAGGAGGGAGTCGACGTGGATCGCACGTTGCTGCTCACCGACTCCAACGTGTGTCTCCCTCGCGAGAACACCCGGCGACTCGGCATACGCATCGTCCCCATCACGATCCTCCTCGACGGTGCGTCGGTCGCGGACGACTCCATCGATCCGGCGGTGGTCTTCCGCGCCATCGCCCGCGACGATACGGTGAAATCCAGCCCTCCGTCGGTCATCGACTACCTCACCGTCATCGAGGACGACGGCTACGACGGTGCGCTCGTGCTGACGCCGGCCTCCGAGTTCACGTCGATGTTCCTGCACGCCACGCAGGCCGCCGGGATCGCGAGCAGGCCGGTACGGGTCGTCGACACCCGCACCGCGGCGGCCGCGCAACGGCTGGTGGTGCTCGAGGTCGCGCGCGCGTGCCGGCGGGGTGCCGGCCTCGACGAGCTCGAACGGATCGCCCGTGACGCCGCCGGGCGCGTGGAGCTCGTCGCCACCCTCGACCGGGTCTCGACGATCGAGCGGAGCGGGCGCGTTCCCGCGCCGGTCCTCGCCGCGGCGGAGCGGGGAGGCGGGTTCAGCGCGTTCCGGTTCCGCGACGGGAGCGTCATGCCGCTGCGGAGGGCAGGCACCGACCCCCTCGCGCTCGTGCACGACGTGTGGGCCCGGAGCGGCGGCCCCGACGCGTCGGCCGCGTGCGTGTTCCACGCCGGCGTGCCCGAGCGCGCCGACGCGCTGCGCGCCCGGCTCACCGGGAGCGAGCCCGTGATCCCGTTCAGTCCGGCCATGGCGATCCACACCGGCCCGGGCGTGGTCGGCGTCGCCTGGTTGCGCGCGCCCGCCCCCGGGTCGACGGCACCGGCGGTCGGGTAGGCCGCGGAGCGACCCGCCCCTCGTTCCGCACCTCCGACGAGCCCCGGGTGGGTCGGCCGCATGGAACCGCTCGATCACTTCGCTGCCGCCGAGGCCGCCGGCCTGCTGTACGTGAACGACGCCATCCCGGGCATCCGGCGCGAGCGTGTCGACGCGCGCTGGGTCTACCGCAGCCCCGACGGCACGCCGATCGACGACGAGGCCGAACGACGGCGCATCGACGCGATCGGCATCCCGCCGGCATGGACCCACGTGTGGATCAGCCCGATCCCCGAAGGGCACATCCTCGCCACTGGCCGCGACGCCAAGGGCCGGAAGCAGTACCGATACCACCCTCTCTTCCGCGCCGTGCGTGACGCCACCAAGTTCCACCGCCTGGGCGCGTTCGGGGTGGCGCTCCCGCCGTTGCGGCTCCGCATCGAGGCCGACCTCTCCCTCGACGGCCTGCCGCGCCGGCGAGTGCTGGCCGCCGCGGTCCGGCTGATGGACGAGACGTTGATCTGCATCGGGAACGAGGAGTACGAGCGGCAGAACCACTCGTACGGGATCACCACGCTGCACGACGAACACGTGCACCTTGACGGCGACACGATGCAGTTCGAGTTCCGCGCCAAGTCGGGCAAGGAGCAGCACGTGCGCCTGCGCGACCCGCTCCTGGCGCGCATCCTCCACGAGTGCGAGGAGCTTCCCGGTCAGGCGCTGTTCCGGTACGTCGACGATCATGGTCATGTCGTTCACGTCGACTCCGCCGACGTGAACGCCTATCTGCGCGCCGCGACCGCCGCGACCTTCACCGCCAAGGACTTCCGAACCTGGGGCGGCTCGGTCACCGCGGCCGACGCGCTCGTCGGACTCGGACCACCGCGCTCACCCGCCGATGCGAAGCGCAAGATCGTCAGCGCCCTCGACGCGGCCGCCGCTCGCCTCAACAACACTCGTGCCGTGGCTCGGAAGAGCTACGTCCACCCGCGCGTGCCCGAATCGTGGGAGGAGGGTGCTTTGTTCGAGGCGTTCGCGCGACGCGGAGGCGCGCGAGCACCTGTCGGCGTCCGAGGCCGGGCTCCTGGGGGTCATCCCCGACGAGACCCGATGACGCTCGCAGTCAACCGGGCGACAACGCCTCCAACGCGAGGATGAGCGACTGGGTGCCGTCCCGCCCGTGGCCCTGCGCCTGCAGCGCGACGTAAAGCTGGTGCGCGAGCGCGAGGCCGGGAATCGCCAGCTGCAGTCGCGCCGACTCCTCCAGCACGATCGTCATGTCCTTCACGAAGTGGTCGACGAAGAATCCGGGCGCGTAGTCGCCGGCGACGATGCGAGGGGCGAGGTTCGCGACCGCCCAGCTGGCGGCCGCGCCGCTCGACACCGACGTGAGGACCGACGGCACGTCGAGCCCGGCACGTGACGCGTAGAGCAGGGCCTCGCAGACGGCGACGATGTTGCCGGCGACGAGGATCTGGTTGACCAGCTTGGTGTGCTGACCGGCGCCGGCGCCGCCCTGGTGCACGACCGTCGTCCCCAACGCGTCGAAGCACGGCCGGAGCGCGGCGACCACCGACGCGTCACCGCCGATCATGATCGACAACGTGCCCTCACGGGCGCCGACATCCCCGCCCGAAACGGGGGCATCGACGGCGTGGACGCCGAGCTCGCCCGCGCGTGCGGCGATCTGCGTCGCGAGCGACGGCTTGCTCGTGGTCATGTCGACCAGGATCGATCCCGGTGCCAGCGCCTCGAGGACACCGCCGGGACCCAGGACGACCTGCTCGACCTCGGTCGGGTATCCGAGCATCGTGAAGACGATGTCACTCGCGTCGGCGACCGCGGCCGGCAAGTCGGCCCACGCCCCGCCACGGGCGAGCAGCGCGTCGGCCTTCGCCGGGGTCCGGGTGGTGAGCGTGACCGCGAACCCCGCGTCGAGGAGGCGCGCGCACATGCTCGCGCCCATCACGCCGGTGCCGACCCAACCCACGCGCGTGCGGCCGGGTTGCGCGACGTTCGGCGAGGAGCCCGCGGTCATCGGCGTGGAGGTTGTCCGGCGTGGATCGCGGCAACCACGAGCTCGAGTGCCCAGCTGATCGTGTCGGTCGCGTCCTCGGTCCCGAGCCCCCATTGCGTGACCAACCGCTCGAACGAGGGCACGCTCCAGAGCACGTCGAGCAAGCCGGCGGCCTGGTCGCGGTCGGTCTCGGTCCAGTCGGCCGCAACGGCCGCGACCGCGTCGCGGAGGGCGTCGCGGCGCAGCTGGTCCTCGGCGACGAACGTCGGGTCCTCGACGACCGTCGCCGCCGCCGCGAACGAGCCGCGGGACGAGAACACGAGCGCGGTGACATCGGCGAGCTCGTCGAGCACGAGCCCTTCGTACGACACCCCTGCTTCCTCCTCGAGGCGACGCATCACCGCGTCCCGGAGCTCCCGCTCGGTGGCGAAGTGCCGGTACACCGTCCGTTCGCTGACGCCCGCGCGCTCGGCGACGGCCCGGAACGTCAGCCCGCGCCAGTCCCAACTGGCGAACTCGTGGACGAGGGCGGAGGCGGCGGCGAGGATGCGCTCCCGCGTCTCCGCCACCTTCCGACGCCGGACCGGGCTGTCGTAGCGCCGGCGTTCCGCGGGGGATTCGACGTCGGGCGCCGGGGCCGTTGACCGTTCTCCCATATTGGTGTCAGGCTACTGCCGCAGTTTGCGAGAGGGGGAACATGGGGGAGCACGACGAGCTGATCGCCGACGCCCGCGACCAGACGGGCCTCGACGACTTCGGCGACGACTCGTTCCGCGAGGGGCTCGAGGTCCTGGTGCGGAGCCTCCAGGGCGAGGCGAAGCTCAACGCCATGGGCCAGGAGGCGATGCGGGGCCGGCTCGTGAGCCTGCTCGGGCAGCGGCTGCAGATCGAGGACTGGTTCCGCCGGTACCCCGAGATGGGTGAGGAGCCGATCGCGGCGCCGCTGATCGGCCTCGGGCTGCCCCGTACGGGATCGACCGCGCTGTCGTTCCTCCTGGCGGAGGATCCCGCCGCCGCGCTCGCTGCGACTGTGGGAGTCCTCGGCGCCGGCCCCACCGCCGTCGACGGTCGCGGAACCCGATCCCCGGATCGAGATCGCCGAGCTGCAGGTCGCGCAGCAGCGGCTGTTCTCGCCGCGCAGCGCGGCGCTGGTGCCGTCGACCGCCACCGGACCGATGGAGTGCCAGGAGCTGATGGCCCTCGACTTCAAGTCGCAGATGTTCCTGGCCTACGCGTACCTCCCGTCGTACTCGGACTGGTTCCTCTACCACGCCGACCTGACCTCCACGTACGAGTACGAACGACGCGCGCTGCAGCTGCTCCAGTGGGGCGCACCCGCGCGGCCGTGGCGGCTCAAGTGCCCGACCCATCTGCTCTTCCTCGACGCGCTCGACCAGTCGTTCCCCGACGCGAACGTTCGTGATGACCCATCGCGACCCGGCCGACGTCATCGTCTCCGTCGCCGACGTCTACCTCGAGATCGGGGGCATGTTCAGCGAGGAGATCGATCTCCACTACCTCGGTGCGCTCAACCTCGAGCACTGGTCGGTGGGCATGGAACGGGCGTTGGCGTTCCGCGACCGCGGCAACGACCACCGGTTCTACGACATCGACTTCCGCACCATGCAGACCGACCCGATCGGTGAGGTCACCAAGCTGTACGCGTGGCTGGGCGACCCGGTCACGCCCGAGTTCGAGGCCGGGATGGCGACGTGGTGGCAGGAGTTCGCCGCGAACCGGGAGCAGAACGTGCACCCCGACCCCGCGACCTTCGGGCTCGTGCTCGACGACGTCCGACCCCGGTTCACCGACTACACGACGCGCATGGCGCAGTGGACGGCGCGCTGAGCGGGGCCGGTTCACGCGTCGACGCCCAGCGTGTGCAGCAGGTCGAGGGAGTGCTCCCAGAGCCGGTGCGCGGTGTCCGGGTCGGCGACGCTCGCGTCGAAGCCGCACCACGGATGGGTGTCCGGGCCCACGGGCAGCGCCTCGGCGCAGTCCTCGAGCACCAGGCCGCCGCGTCCCGTGAGCTCGGGCGCGGTGGCGGCCCACAGCGTCGTGGCCGCCGCCTGCGCCGGGGTCTTGAGGATCGGGTTCAGGCTGCCGTCGGGGAGGATGAAGCCGATCTGGCGCTCGAGCTCCTCGCCGTGGAACCGCTGCAGCCCGGTCAGTGCCGAACCCGGCAGCACCGCGTTGGCGAAGATCCCGTCTGGGCTCCACCGCCGCGTCGCCTCCTGCCGCGAACAGGATGTTGGCGCTCTTGGACTCCGCGTACGCCATGCCCGCGATGTGCTCGCGCGTCTGCCACTGGAGATCGTCGAGGCGGACCGGCGCACCCTTGTGCGCGGCGGAGCTGACCACCACGACGCGCGCGCCACGCTCGCGCATCGGCGCGCGCAAGCGCAACGCGAGCAGGAAGTGTCCGAGGTGATTGGTCGCGAACCGCACGTCGAGGCCGTTCGTGAGGTGCGCGTCAGGCGTCTTCGACACGCCCGCGTTCGCGATCAGCAGGTCGACCGGCCCGGTCACCGCGTCGGCGAACGCCGACACCGACGCGAGGTCGCGCAGATCGAGCTCCACCACTCGGAGGTCGCCCGACGCGTCGGGCGCGAGCTCCACGCGCGAGGCGCTCGCCCTTCTCCGGATCGCGCACGCCGAGCACGACGTCGGCACCGGCCCGCGCGAGCGCCCGCGCCGTCTCCACGCCGATGCCGGACGACGCGCCGGTCAGGACGGCGCGTCGACCGCGCAGATCGACGGTGCGGGCGACCTCCTCGGCGGTGGTGTCGTACCCGAAGCGAGCCATCGCCCCGGGGCCCGGTTCAGCTGACCTGGCTGCTCGCCGACGACCGCTCCAGCATGCCGGTCGCGCGCTCGCCGTCCCACGTGTAGTCGACGATGGCCTGCTGCAGCCGGAAGTCACCGACCATGCCGGCCGCGCCCACGCTCGCGTTCATCACGTGGAACGTCGACAGCGCCGTCTCACCCTGGATGGTCGCCGTCCTGCCGTCCTCGGTCTCGAGGGTGACCGACACGTCCTGCCCCTTGGCCGCGAGCGTCTCCAGCCAGGGCGCGTCGGTCACGCGCGCCGGGATGAGGTCGCCGTCGCCGTCGAAGAGGAACCCTTCGTTGAACGTCGCCTTGCCGTCGTCGCGCGGGGGGTAGAGGCAGAGCCCGAACGCGCGCCCGCTGGGGAAGACCGTCGACTGCCAGACGTGACCGCGGAAGGTGCCGAGCCGGCGGATGCCGGCCCGCCGGATCCGCAACCCCGCGCCGTCGAGCTGGTGCTCCTCGTCGCCGACGCGCAGGGTCCCTGTCGTCCGGAACAGCTGCTCGAAGCGCGGGCCGCCCATCAGGTCACCCTCCTCCTGGTGGGCGAGCACGTAGCCGGCCTCCTCGAGCAGGCTGCCGCTCTCCCACGGTGGCACCACCGACCGGATGTCCCAGTCGATCTCGATCGGCACGGTGTCACCGGAGCTGCGCCCGGCCTGCCACCCTTCCATCTGCGCGGCGGTGGAGGTCTGCACCGCCACGCCGTCGACCCGGCCGCGCCAGTGGCGGTACGGCTCGATCAGCTCGAACGAGAGCGGGCCGGCACCGAGGATCCTCGGCTTGCCGTCCGCGCCCCGGGCGTCGTGGACCTTGCCGGGCCCGAAGATGTTGAAGACGCGCCCGTCGGCGAACGCGAGGTTCACCTGCACGTCGTGGGTGTCCCACTGGTCGGCGACGGCCTCCACGCCGATGCGGGGCATGCCGAACTCGGTGCCCTGGTCCCAGACCCAGGTGTTCACCGACTCGCGCATGTCCGGGTCGTCGGGCTGCGCCGCGAACACGAACTCACGGTCGTCGGTCAAGCCACCGGTCAGGTCGATCGCCATGGGATCCTCCCCCGTATTTCGTGGCAGCACGATGTCACGAATAGTGGGCGCCGTCAACGCCGAGGCGGCTCAGCGGGGCGGCGCGAGCCGGGCCCGGAGCCAGGTCCCGATGTGGTCGAAGGCGAGGGCGGCAGCCGGGAAGTCGAAGTTGACGAACCCGTGGGGCTGGCCCGCGTAGCAGACCTCCTCGACGTCGACCTCGTCGTCGCGCAGGCGGGTCGCGTACGCCCGTCCCTCGTCGCGCAACATGTCGCAGCCGCCCAGCACCACGAGCGCCGGCGGGAGCCCGCGCAGGCTCGCGGCGCTCAGCGGAACCGCGCACGGGTCCTGGTCGAGATCGCGCCCGCCGCTGTACGCGGCCCAGTAATTCGCGCCGACCGTGCGGCTGATGACGAGACCGTCGAACTCCACCGCCGACGGATACGTCACCGTCCCCGACACCTGCGGGTAGATGAGCACCTGGCCGGCGAGCGGCCCGTCACCCGCGTCCCGGAACCGGAGCGCGACCGCGGTGGCGAGGTTCCCGCCCGCGCTCTCGCCGCAGACCGCGACGGCCTGCGGCGACACGGCGAAGCGCTCCGCGTTCGCCAACGCCCAGCGCGTGACGTGCTCGCAGTCGTCGAGCCCCGCCGGGTACGGGTGCTCCGGCGCCAGGCGGTACTCGACCGAGACGACGACGGCACCGGAGGAGTGCGTGAGCTCACGCGCGACGTTGTCCATGATGCCGATGCTGCCCATGACGTAGCCGCCGCCGTGGAAGTACAGGACGAGGCCGGTCGGGGCATCCTCGCCGCGGTAGATCCGGATCGGCACACCGTCGACGACGTCGTCGGTGATGCTGGCGATCTCGCGGGTCGGCGGGAACCCGACCGGGCCCCGCGCCAGCTCGAGCAGCTCCGGAAGCAGCTCCTCGAACGGCGTGGCGCGCTCCGGGTTGGCGGCCGCCCACTCGACGACCCACGGATCGAGCACACCCTCGTCGGTCACAGGTTCGGGTTGTGACGTCACCGGCTACCCCCAGGCGGTGTCATCGAACGCCCCGGCGGGCCCTCGGGCGGCCGGAGCGTAGCCACCACGAACGAGGCGCGTGATCGTCGCGTGCCGGTGGTCACGGCCCGAGCCGCCGCGCACCTTCGTAGCGACGCAGGAAGCGCTCGACGAGAGCGACGGTCTCGGCGTGCCCGGCCGACATGTCGAGCGTCTCCTGCTCGAGGACGAGGAAGCGGGAGATGCTCGACATGAGCACGGCGACGACGACCGGCGGCCACTCGTCGGGGTCGACCCCGTAGCCGTCGAGGATGGCGGGCAGGGCCTCGAGCTGCCGCCGCCGGAACCGCTCGGCGGAAGCGGTGATCTCGGCGCGGATGCCACTCCGGTGGTTCGCGAGGGCGACGAACTCCATGGTCAACGCGGTGCCGCGCGGGTCGCGGCTGAGCTCCCAGAGCGCCCACAGCGGCTGCGGCGACGCCAACGCCTGCTCCTGGCGCTCGAACCCCTGGTCCGCGCGCCGGCGGTACATGGCGAGGAACAGGTCGTCCATCGTGCGGAAGTAGTAGTGGACGAGGGCCGGCCGGGCGCCGGCCGCGGCGCCGACCCGCCGTGACGTGACCGCCGCGTACCCGTGGTCGAGCATGAGCTGCTCGGCCGCATCGAGCAGGCGAGCCCGGGTCTCGGAGGTGACGGCGCCCATCCTCCGGACTGCGGTCATCCGTGTAGCGTAGGTGTTGGGCAGTCGCCCAATACGCGTGGGAGGGGAGCGACGTGACCGCGTTCGAGGAGATCGACTTCTTCACCGACGAGGCCCTGCTGGAGGACCCGTACCCGTACTTCGACTACCTGCGCGCGCAGTGCCCGGTGGTGGCGACGCCCCATCACGGCGTGGTGGCGGTGTCGGGGTGGGAGGAGGCGACCGAGATCTATCGCGACCTGGCCACGTTCTCGTCGTGCAACTCGGTCGTCGGTCCCTTCGCGCAGTTCCCCGTCCCCCTCGAGGGTGACGACGTGAGCGACGTCATCGACCGCTATCGCGACCAGCTGCCGATGAGCGAGCACATGGTGACGATGGATCCCCCCGACCACACGCGGGAGCGCGCCCTGCTGATGCGGTTGCTGTCGCCGATGCGGCTCAAGCAGAACGAGTCGTTCATGTGGCGCCTCGCCGATCGGCAGCTCGACGAATTCGTGGGTCGCGGCAGCTGCGAGTTCATCAGCGCGTACGCGCAGCCCTTCGCCATGCTCGTCGTGGCGGACCTCCTCGGAGTACCGGAAGCCGATCACCAGCGGTTCCGCGAGGGGTTCGGCCTGCTCGGCGCTGCGGGTGAGCTCCGTACCACGAAGGAGGGCGACGTCGAGCTGAACGCGCTCGGATGGCTCGACGACTGGTTCGCGAGCTACATCGAGGACCGGCGCCGTACGCCGCGCGACGACGTCCTCACCGAGCTGGCGGTGGCGAAGTACCCCGACGGGTCGACCCCCGAGGTGACCTCGGTCGTGCGGACCGCGACCTTCCTGTTCGCGGCGGGGCAGGAGACGACCGCGCGGCTGCTCGCGACCAGCTTGAAGTACCTCGCCGAATCCCCGCAGCTGCAGGACGAGCTGCGCGGCGAACGCCGCGCGCATTCCCGACTTCGTCGAGGAGGCTCTCCGCATCGAGAGCCCGGTCAAGGCCGACTTCCGCCTCGCGCGTCGGCCCACCAGGGTCGGCGACGTCGACATCGCCGCGGGCACGCCGGTCATGCTGCTGAACGGCGCCGCCAACCGCGACCCGCGGCACTTCGAGTGCCCGGCGGAGTTCCGCCTCGACCGCCCGAATGCACGGGAGCACATCGCGTTCGGACGCGGCGCGCACTCGTGCCCGGGAGGGCCGTTGGCACGCGTGGAGGCTCGCGTCAGCCTGGAGCGCATCCTCGACCGGATGCACGAGATCCGCCTCTCCGACGAGCACCACGGGCCTCCGACCGCGCGTCGGTTCGACTACGAGCCGACCTGGGTCCTCCGCGGGCTGAGCACCCTGCACCTCGAGTTCACGCCGGGATCCTGAGCCCCTCCGCGGCCAGGGTCAGGCGAGGGCGCCGAGGAGCTCGGGGACCCGGCCGCCGCTGCGCTTGGTGACGATGACGGCGACGTCGCGTGCGCGTCCGCCGTACGCGGTCGCCGAGGGGGAGGTCCCGGTCGAGCGCTACCAGGAAGAGGACATGATCATCATCGGCACCGGCGAGGAGTGCCTCCGCAAGATCCTCCGCTACGAGGAGGCGGGCGTGGACCAGCTGCTGTGCTACGTGCAGTTCGGCGCCCTGCCCCACGACAAGGTGATGCGCAACCTCGAGATCCTGGCCAAGGACGTCATGCCCGAGCTCGAGGCGCGCGGGCATCGCGTCGACGCCACCGCCCGTGTCTGATGGACATGATCTCGGGGCTGCGCCAGGCTGCAGCCATGGATGACCAACCTCGGCGCGAGGACCTGGCGGCCGCGTTCTCGCTCGACGGCCGCACCGCAGTGGTGACCGGTGCCGCCAGCGGCATCGGGCGCCAGACCGCAGCGACGTACGCGGCCGCGGGTGCGAAGGTGGTGCTCGCCGACGTCGACAAGTCCGGGCTGGAGGAGACCGAGGCGCTCGCGGGCGACGCGCTCGTCGTCCCGACCGATGTGTCGGTGCGGTCCGAGGTCGACGACCTCGCGCGCGCCGCGTTCAGGGCGACCCGGCGCCTCGACGTCTGGGCGAACGTCGCCGGGATCATCCGCTACGCGTCGGTCGTCGAGACGGAAGAGGCCGACCTCGACGCTGTGCTCGCGGTGAACCTCAAAGGCGTCTTCTTCGGCTGTGCCGCCGCGGGTCGCGTCATGCAGGCGGCCAAGCGCGGCGCGATCGTCAACGTCGCGTCGGCGGGTGGCGAGATCGGCGCTCCGATGCTCGCCGCGTACGGGATGGCGAAGGCCGCGGTGATCCAGCTGACGCGCACGGTGGCGGTCGAGCTCGGCCCCGCCGGGGTCCGCTGCAACGCGGTCGCGCCGGGGTGGGTCGAGACGGGCATGACCGCGGCGGCGTGGACCGGCCCGGACGGCGCCGTCGACGACGAGCAGCGATCGCTGGTGGTCGGCTCGCGTCAGGCGGGCAGCCCGCTCGGGCGCGTCGGCGAGCCCGTGGACATCGCCTACGCGATGCTCTACCTCGCCAGCGACGCGGCGCGGTTCGTGACCGGGACGGTCGTACGCCCCAACGGTGGCGTGCACATGGCGTGAGCGTTGAGCGTGAGCGAGCCGGGTACCCGGGCGAGGAGCGAGCGCCCGATGGTGGAGGCGTGAGCCTGAGCGAGCCGGGTACCCGGGCGAGGAGCGAGCGCCCGATGGTGGAGGCAATGAGCGGATCCGCGAGCGGAGAGGTGCGGCGATGACGTTGCTCGACCGGTTCGGGTTGGAGGGCAAGGCCGCGCTGGTGGTCGGTGGCGGGTACGGGATCGGGCGCGAGACGTCGCTGCTCCTCGCCCAGGCGGGGGCGCGGGTCGCGGTGGCCGACCTCGATCCCGTGCGGGCGGCGAGCGTCGCCGACGAGGTGGGGGGCGTGGCGGTCGTCGGTGACGTCACCGATGCCGACGGTGCCCGCAAGGTCGTCGACGACGCGCACGCGCGGCTCGGCGGCCTCGACCGGGTCGCGAACATCGTCGGCCTGGCGACCTTCGTCGAGGACATCTTCGCCATCGACACCGAGGTGTGGGAGCACGACCTTCGCATCAACCTCGTCCACCACCTCGACGTGAGCCGGGCGGCGGCGCGCCACATGATCGACGACGGCACCGGCGGCGCGTTCGCGCTGGTCGCGTCGGTCAGCGGCTTCTACGGCGCAGCCCGGCACGCGGCGTACGGCGCGGCCAAGGCGGGCGTGATGTCGCTGGCGCGGGCGATGGCGAGCGAGTGGGGTCCACACGGCATCCGCGTCAACTGTGTCGCGCCCGACGTGATCATGACGCCGCGGCTTCTGGCGGGTCAGGTCGTGCCTCCCGAAGGGACGCCGCCGGGCGACGAGGTCGTACTCGGTCGGTGGGGGAAACCGGAGGACATCGCAGGGCCGTTGGTCTTCCTGCTCTCGGACCTGTCGTCGTTCATGACCGGTCGCACCCTGGTCGTCGACGGCGGGTCCATGGTCCATTTCCCGCACGGGCTGGGCGACCACTCGGCATCGTCCTGAGGCAAGCTCTCGTCGTCGTGGTCGGTGTTCGTCAGGAGGTGTCGCGGTGGAGGAAGGTGCGTTCAACGGCGTCCGCGTCGTGGAGCTGGCGCAATGGGTCTTCGTGCCGGTCGCCGGCGCCCTGCTGGCCGACTGGGGTGCCGACGTCGTCCGCATCGAGCGCCCTGAGGGCGACCCGTACCGCGGGCTCATGACGCAGGGGATCGGCGTCGACAGCGGCGGCGTGAACATGTCGGTCGCGCTCGCGAGCCGCGGCAAGCGCTCGATCGCGCTCGATCTGCGTCGCGAGGAGGGCATGGCCGTCCTGCACCAGCTCCTCGAGACCGCCGACGTGTTCCTCACCAACTTCCGGCCGGGCGCGCTGCAGCGCCTCGGGCTCGACGCGGAGACGCTCACCGAGCGCTACCCGTCGCTCGTCTACGCGCGCGGGCACGGCTACGGAGTGCGGGGGCCCGATGCGGACCACGCCGGGTACGACGCTTCGGCGTTCTGGGCGCGCGGTGGGCTCGCGCACGTGCTCACGCCGGCGGAGATGGACCAGCCGATCGGCCAGCGCGGCGCCATGGGTGACCGGAACGGTGCGATGGCGCTGGCGTTCGGGATGGCGGCCGCGCTCCTGAAGCGCACGCGGACGGGCCGCGGGTCAGTGGTCGACGTGTCGCTGCTCGGGGTCGCCATGTGGACGTTGTCGTCCGACGTGCTCGCCGCGCTCCAGGGCCAGAAGCCGCGCGCGATGGCAGCCGGCGGCGCGTACGTGAACCCGCTGGTGGGGTCGTACCGCACGAAGGACGGTCGTCACATCCAGCTCGTGTTCCTCGAAGCCGACCGCTACTGGCCTGGCTTCTGCCGCCTCATCGGGCGCGAGGAGCTGATCGACGACCCGCGCTTCGTCGACCTGCAGGCGCGCAAGGAGCACGTCGATGAGTGCGTGGCCGTGCTGCGCGCCGAGTTCGCGAGTCGCACGTTCGACGAGTGGAAGACGTTGCTCGCGGGCATCGACGCGCCGTGGGCGCCGGTGCAGGCGGTCGAGGAGCTCCTCACCGATCCCCAGGTGCTGGCGAACGACTACCTCGGTGAGGTCGTGATCGAGGGTGGTCCGAGTTACCAGCTCCCGAACGTGCCGGTGCAGTTCGACGAGCAGGCGGCCCCACTGCGGCGCGCGCCGGAGCACGGTGAGCACTCCGAGATGGTGCTGCTCGAGCTCGGCTACACGTGGGAGCAGATCGGCGCCCTGCGCGACGACGGGGTCATCCCGTAGCGCGGGCTCGAGCGCCGGGGTTGCGAACTAGCCCGTTCTGTGTTTGAGTAGAACCTCGTTCTCTACGCGGCCGGGGGACAGCGCACGTGACAGCGGTGATCTCGGAGCGGCAGTCGTACGTCGCCGGAGGCTGGGTCGAGGGCGACGAGGCGCTGGCGGTGGAGAACCCCGCCGACGAGTCGCACGTCACCGACGTGTCGGTCACGCCGATCGCGGGATTCTCACGGGCGATCGCCGAGGCCCGGCGGGCGTTCGACGAGGGGCCGTGGGCCTCCATGCCGTCCCGGGAGCGCGCCCACGTGCTGCACGCGCTGGTCGATCACATCGAAGCGAACGGCGAAGCGCTCGTGGCCACCATGGTCGCCGAGGCCGGGCAGCCGGTGATGTTCGCCCAGTTCGCCCAGCTGAACATGGGCGTCTCGTTGGCGCGAGGGACCATCGACCTCTACCTGTCGATGGCGCACGAAGCGTCCAACCCGGTGCCGCTCGACGAGCTCGTGCGCGGCCGGGTCGGTCTGAGCATCCGCCGGCACGAGCCGATCGGCGTCGTCGCCGCGATCACGCCGTACAACGGTGCGATCATCATGGCCTTCCAGAAGCTCATCCCCGCGCTGATGGCGGGCAACTCGGTGATCCTGCGACCGAGCCCGCTCACGCCCATCTCGTCGTTGATCTTCGGCTCGGCTGCCGACGTCGCCGGGCTGCCGCATGGCGTGCTCAGCGTCGTGGTGGAAGGCGGCGCGGCGGGCGCCGAGCTGCTCACCACCGACCCGGCGGTCGACATGGTGTCGTTCACCGGGTCCACCGCCGTGGGCCGGCAGATCCTCGCGCAGGCGGCTCCGACGGTGAAGCGGGTCGCGCTCGAGCTCGGGGGCAAGTCGGCGCAGATCTACCTCGACGACGCGGTGGAACGCGCCGCGGCCGGGGCCATGGCGGTCGTCGCCATGACCGCGGGCCAGGCCTGCGTCGCCGCCACCCGCATGGTGGTACCGTGTGACCGCAAGGACGAAGTCCTCGAGGCCGTGAGTGCCGCGTACCAGTCGATCACCGTCGGGCCTCCGAGCGATCCCACTGCGCTGATGGGACCCGTCATCACCGCGGCGCAGCGCGAGCGGTGCGAACGCTTCGTCGCCCTCGCCGAGGAGCAGGGCGGCAAGGTCACCTCCGGTGGGCAGCGGCCGGCCGCGTTTCGCGCGCGGGTACTACTTCGAGCCCACGGTCCTCGATCTCCCGGACAACGCGAACTCCGCCGCGCAGGAAGAGATCTTCGGGCCGGTCATCGGCGTCCTCGGGTACGACGACCTCGACGACGCGGTCCGTATTGCCAACGACAGCGTCTACGGGCTCTCGGCGCAGGTGTACGGCGCCGACGTCGACGCCGCCACCCAGGTGGCGCGCCGCCTGCGCGCCGGCGCGGTCAACGTCAACACGAGTCTGTTCAGCGCGTACGCGCCGAGCGGCGGCTACAAGCAGAGCGGCCTCGGCCGCGAGCGCGGTCCCGACGGCATCCGAGCGTTCCAAGAGGTCAAGCACCTGGCGATCGGAGAATTGCAATGACGAGCTACGACCTGGACTGGATGATCTCGGTCGACGACCACATCCTGGAGCCGCCCGATCTGTGGGTCGACAAGGTGCCGGCAAAGGATCGTGACCGCGCGCCGCGGATGGTGCGCGACGGTGACAACCAGTACTGGCTGTACGAGGACAAGAAGATGCCCACCTCGGGACTGAGCGCGGTCGTGGGCAAGACGAAGGAGGAGTTCAGTCCGAATCCCCTCAACTACGACGAGATGCGGCCCGGGTGCTATGACCCCGTCGCCCGGCTCGAAGACATGGACCGCGCCGGGATCCTGGCCTCGCTGTGCTTCCCGACGCTGCCGCGGTTCTGCGGCCAGCTCTTCTACGAGGCGAAGGACCGCGACTTCGGGTTCGTGTGTCTGCAGGCGTACAACGACTGGATGATCGACGACTGGTGCGGCGCGGCGCCCGGTCGCTACATCCCGCTGGTGCTGATCCCGATCTGGGATCCCGCGCTCGCGGCCAGAGAGCTCGAGCGGTGCGCGGCGAAGGGTGCGACCGCGTTCTGCTTCTCGGAGAACCCCGAGCCGCTCGGTCTGCCCACGATCCACGATCCCGACCGCTACTGGGACCCGGTGATGTCAGCCGCACAAGACACGCAGATGGTCGTGTGCATGCACGTGGGCTCGTCGTCGACGATGCCACTCATCTCGTCGGACGCACCAGGGCTCGCCAACCTCACCTTCGGGGCGATCCGTGCTGCGGGCACGATGCTCGCGTGGCTGTTCAGCGACTACTTCGAGCGGATGCCGGGGCTCAAGATCGCGCTGTCCGAGGGCAACATCGGCTGGATGCCGTACTTCATCGAGCGGGCCGAGCAGGTGATCGACAAGCAGCGGCACTGGGCGAAGAAGACGAGTGTCTCGTTCTACGAGAACTCGGTCGACACCCGCCAGGTGATGGCGAACCTTGATCACCTCGACGTCCGAGCCACCATCCGTGACCACATCTACGGGTGCTTCATCGAGGAGAGCTCAGGCCTGCGGTCGCTCGACATCATCGGCGAGAACAACGTGATGCTCGAGACCGACTACCCGCACAGCGACACCACCTGGCCCGACTGCATCGGCGTCGCGCACAAGCTGCTCACCGGGCTCCCCGAGGAGACGCAGTACAAGATCCAGCGCGGCAACGCCGAGAAGTTGTACCGCTTCACGCCGGCCGAGCCGCCGGTGGTGGCGAATGCCTGACGCGGGACCGGTGTGGATGGTCCTGGTCGACCGCGAGCTGTGCATGGGGAGCGGCATGTGCATCGTGTACGCGCCGGGCACGTTCGAGCACGACGACGAGACGAAAGCGGTCGTGATCGACCCGCCGGGTGATTCGATCGAAGCGGTCCGCACCGCGGTGGAGGCGTGCCCGACCGGCGCGCTGCGGCTGGTGATCAACGAGAACGACGACGAGGGAGCATGAGCGAGATGTTGTTGGAGGGCAAGTCCGCAGTGATCATGGGGTCCGGTTCGGGAGTCGGTCGCGCTTCGGCGTTGCGCTTCGCGGAAGAGGGCGCGCGCGTCGTCGTCGCCGACGTCGATCTCGAACGGGCGAAGGAGACGGTGCAGCTGATCGAGGACGCCGGTGGTACCGCGGTCGCCGAACGCTGCGACGTGTCGCAGGAGGCCGACGTCGAGGCGACCATCGCGCTCGCCGTCTCGACCTTCGGGCGTCTCGACATCATCTTCAACAACGTCGGCGTCCCGACGCCGCGCCCGGGTTGATCTTCGAGGAGCACACCGTCGACGACTTCGACCGCCTCTTCGCCATCAATGCGAAGGGCGTGTTCCTCGGCTCCAAGCACGCCATCCTCCAGTTCAAGAAGCAGGGCGACGGCGGCGTCATCCTCAACACCGGCTCGGTCGCCGGCCTGGTGTCGTGGGGTGGGGGCGTCTACGGCTCCACCAAGGGCGCAGTGCACCAGCTCACCAAGGCCGTGGCCATCGAGGGCGCACCGTTCGACATCCGGTGCAACGCGATCTGCCCGGCAGGGATGCCGTACACCAACTTCACGAACGCCATGGGCATGGAGGTGGCCGAGGACCAGCGCGAACAGATGGCCCAGGGCGTGGGCTCGATGCACCCGCTCGGCCGTCCGATCACCGCCGAAGACTGCGCCGAGGCTGCGCTGTACCTGGTGTCCGACGGTGCGAAGAACGTCACCGGTGCACTCCTGCCGATCGACGGCGGGTACGTCGCCCGATGAGCGAGCGTGGGGAGGCGGGTATCCCGCCGAGCGGCGGCCAGGAGCGGGAACGATGACCCAGACCCTCGACCGCGACGAGCTGCGGCGGCTGTTCGATCTGCGCAGCAGCTACAACGCGCATTCGGGCGGCGGCTACACCGACGACCCGTATCCGGCGTGGCACCGCCTCCGCGAGCAGGCGCCCGTCCACGAGGGCGTGGTCCACGAGCTCACCGGCTACCCGGGCGACTGGTTCTTCCAGGGACTGCCGTACCCGGACCGCCCGCACTTCTCCGCGTTCAGCTTCGACGCGTGTGACGCCGCCTTCCGGGACGGCGAGCTGTTCGCGTCGTCGGCGGCCGACGAGCACATCGACACGACCGAGCCGGGAGTGTTCAACAGCATCCTGGCGATGAACGGCGTGCAGCACCGCCGCTACCGAGCGCTGGTGCAGCCGTCCTTCGTACCCGCCAAGGCGCAGTGGTGGATCAACAACTGGATCGAGCACACCGTGCACTCGCTCATCGACGGCATCATCGACGACGGGCACGCCGAGCTCAACGTCGACTTCGCCGCCGCCATCCCGGTGCTGACCATCACCGGGAGCTTCGGAGTGAGCATCGAGCAGGCGCTCGTGATCCGCGAGTTCCTCATGAGCGACTCGCAGCGGGTGTTCGACATCCTGGAGCCGATCGTCGCCGCTCGGCGCGTGGAAGCGACCGACGACCTCATCAGCGTGCTGGTGGAGGCGGAGTACACCGACGAGGACGGCGTCCTGCACCGGCTCAGCGATGCTGAGATCTACTCGTTCGCGATGCTGCTGCTCGCGGCGGGATCCGGGACGACGTGGAAGCAGATGGGCATCACGCTCGCCGCGATCCTCGAACGTCCCGAGGTGCTCGACGCGGTGCGAGCCGACCACGCGTTGGTTCGGCCGGCCATCGACGAATCGCTCCGGTGGGCGCCGACCGATCCGATGTTCTCGCGCCACGTCACCCGCGACACCGAATTCTTCGGGGTCGACCTTCCGGAGGGTTCGGTGATCCACCTCTGTCTCGGCGCCGCCAACCGCGACCCCGCACGCTGGGAGCGGCCCGACGAGTACGACATCACCCGGCCGCCGAAGCCGGCGCTCGCGTTCGGGAACGGTCCGCACGTCTGCCTCGGGATGCACGTCGCCCGGGCAGAGATGAACGTCGGCATCACCGCGCTCCTCGACCGCCTCCCCAACCTGCGGCTCGATCCCGACGCCGATCCGCCGGCCTACATCGGCATGTACGAGCGTGGTGCCACCGCGATCCCGGTGGTGTTCGGATGAGCGAGCAGAGGGAGGCGGGTATCCCGCCGAGTAGCGAGCGGGGCCCAGCGGCCCGACGCCGCAGGCGCCAGGAGCGGGAACGATGATCGACTCGGAGGGGGAGAGATGACCGGTAACGAGCCCGGGTACCAGGCGCCCGACATCACCCTGGTCGGCGCGGACCACATCCGCCGGTACCGCGAGACCAACGGCGAGGTCGGCTACCTCTGGAACGGCGTACCGACGCTGCTCCTCACGACCACCGGACGCCGCAGCGGGGAACCGCGCACGTCGGCGTTGATCTTCGGACGCGACGGCGACGACTACCTCGTCGTCGCGTCGATGGGCGGCGCACCGATGCACCCCTCGTGGTATCTCAACCTCACCGCCAACCCCGCCGCGGAGATCCAGGTGCGCGCCGATCGGATCCCGGTGACGGCGCACACGGCGTCGGAAGCAGAGAGGGCTTGCCTCTGGCAGATCGTCACCGAGGTGTGGCCGAACTACGACGTCTACCAGACCCGCACCGACCGCGTGATCCCGGTCGTCGTGCTGTCGCCGTCGTGAGTTCGGCCGCCGCCGCGTCGAGCATCCCCGGGGCCGAACGGGCCGCCGACCGCTCGCCCGCGGTGCAACGCTCGCGCGCCCGGCAGGTGGAGCAGGCGACGCTGATCATCGATGCCGCGCGCCGGCTCATCGCCGAACGGGGCGAGCGCTTCACGACCCAGGAGCTGGTCAAGGAAGCGGGCGTGGCGCTCCAGACCTTCTACCGGATCTTCGCCGGCAAGGATCAGCTGCTCCTCGCGGTGTTCGAGAACCTGATCGCCGAGAGCTGCGTGGAGTACGAGGAAGCGGCACGGGCGCTGCCCGACCCGGTGGCCCGCCTGCGGTTCTACGTCACCGAGGCGGTGGGCTCGGTCGGGAGCGGGAGCATCGAGGTGGGGCCCCGGTTCGTCACCGCCGAGCACTGGCGCCTGCACCAGGTATTCCCGCAGGAGATGGCCGAGGCCACGCAACCCTTCACCGACCTCGTGTGCCGCCAGGTGGAGCTGGGCGTTGCCGAAGGCCTGCTGGTGTCGTCCGATCCGCAGCGCGACGCGTGGTTCGTCACCAAGCTCGTGATGGCGGTGTTCCACCACTACGCGTACGCCGACGCCGAGTCCGACATGCGCACCATCGCCGACGACCTCTGGGGCTTCTGCGCCACCGCGCTCGGCACGGGACCTGACCGGACACCCGAGGTGTCCAGCGCTCGACACGACTGACAACAGGGGGAGCGAGATCACCATGGGGGGAATGGAAGTGCGAAGGAATTCACGACGTGGTGTGGGCAGCCTCGGGCTCTGCCTGGCGGTCGCCGCGCTGCTCGCCACCGTCGGGTTGACCACGGTCGGCGGCGCGTCGGTGCCCGCGGCGGACGAGGGCGTCACCGCCAAGGCCATCACGCTCGGGTACATCTACCCGGCGACCGGCGTCGCCGCGTCGATCTCGCAGAACGGCATCAAGGGCTTCGAGGCGCGCATCGCCCGGCAGAACGCCGAGGGCGGGGTGAACGGTCGCAAGATCGAGTACGAGACGGTCGACGACGCGTCGTCCGGCGCGAACCTCACCGGCGCGCAGGATCTGGTCCAGAACCGCCACGTCTTCGCGGTGGTGAACCAGTCGCCGTTCGCATTCCTGTCGTACCGGTGGCTGCTCGACCACGGCGTGCCGATGCTGGGCGCGGGCAGCGACGGCACCTACTACCAGCAGAAGGGCAACGAGAACGTCTTGAGCTCGGGTGGGAACGCGCTCGTCTTCGGCGACCTCATCTACGACTCGAGCGCACGCGCGATGAAGCTGGCGGGCGCCAAGAAGGTCGCCGCGCTCGCCTACGGGGCCGCGTCCTCGTCGGTGGCGTCGGCCAAGGCGTTCATGAACTACGCGGTGCCCGGCGTCGGCCTCGATCCCGTCTACACCAACACGGCGCTCGAGTTCGGCAGCTCCGACGTCGGTCCGGCGGTGCTCGGCATCAAGAACGCCGGTGCCGATGCGGTGTACCTGCCGATGGCGGCGGCGACCAACATCGCGGTTGTGCAGGGGCTGCAGCAGAGCGGGGTCGAGATGAAGGCGTCCTTGCTCGCGACGGGGTACGGGCAGGACTTCCTCGACTCACCCGCGGCGCAGGGCTTCCCGTCCAGCGCGTTCTTCCTGACCAGCTACAAGCCGGTGGAGCTGAAGACCGCCGAGACGAAGAAGTTCCAGGCCGACCTCAAGAAGTACGCCGACTTCACCGGTGTCCCGGACTTCGGGGTCTACAACGGCTACATCCTCGCCGACCTCGCCATCAAGGGTCTGGAGGCCGCCGGCAAGACGCCGACCCGTCAGGGCTTCATCGACGGCGTCCACGCCGTGGGCATGTACGACCAGGCCGGCCTGGGCTGCCAGCCGGTCGACCTGAGTCTCGCCGGACGCGGCAAGCCGCCGACGAAGACCTGTGGCTACGTCCTGCAGGTGAAGGACGGCAAGTTCGTGCCGTTCCCGAAGAGCGGCAAGCCGATCGTCGGCAAGCTCTCGGGGACCCCCGAGGCGCTGGCGGCGGCCGCGGCTGGCACGACGGCGACGACGGTCGCGCCGGCGACGACGGCCGCACCGTGAGCGCCACGACGGTGGCCATCCCGGAAACGCTCGACGAGCTGTTGACGCCGGGCTGGCTCACGGCGACGTTGTCGTCGCGGTTCCCGGGAGTCCGTGTCACCAACGTCATCCCGGGGCCCATCGTCGAGCGTGTGTCGACGAACGCCCGGTTCCGGATCGAGTGCGAGCCCGAGGTCCCTCCCGGGCTCTCGCCGACCCTGTGCGCCAAGGGGTACTTCTCCGAGCCCGGGCGTGTGAGCGCCCAGGCGGGCGTGCCCGAGGCGTGCTTCTACCGGGATCTCGCCGACGACACCGGTGTGCGCACGCTCAGAGGCGTGTGGGCGGGCGTGGATCCCGAGACCCAGCACGGCGTGGTGATCACCGAGGACGTGATCGAGGCCGGCGGCGTGTTCCGCGACGCGTTGACCGCCTGCTCCGTCGAGCAGACCGCGGACCTCCTCGCCGAGCTCGCGCGCCTGCACGCGTACTGGGTGGGAGAACGCCGAGGTCGCGAGCGCGCCCTGGCTCATGCCCCGGATCGGCCAGACCGCGAAGGTGCGCGGGGTCAAGGAGATCCGCCACAACTTCGACGGGCCGCCCGGCGTCGGCGTGCCCGACGACATGCGCGATCCCCAGCAGCTCGTCGACGCGTTCAACGCACTCGGCGCCGAGCAACCGGGTGCCGGCTGGACCGTCATCCACGGTGACATGCACGTCGGCAACACCTTCCTCGACGGCGACGGTCGCGCCGCGCTCATCGACTGGCAGCTCGTGCAGCACGGGCACTGGAGCATCGACGTGGCGTACCACATCGCGTCGGCGCTCGAACCGGCCGAGCGCGCCACCGACGAGCGCGACCTGCTCCGGCACTACCTCGACCGCGTCGCGGCCGGCGGAGCCGTGGGCGTCCCGTCGTTCGACGACGCCTGGGAGAAGTACCGCCGCGCGATGTCGTACGGCTTCTTCCTGTGGGGGATCACGCAGTTCGTCACCCAGGACATCATCGGGGTGCTGCTGCACCGGATCGGCACCGCCGCGTCGGAGCTGGAGTCGTACGAGGCGCTGCGGCGCGACGGCTGACCGGCGCGGCGCCGGACGCGCTCAGTCGAACACGGTGCGAGTGGCCCGGCGCAGCTCGGCGGCCATCGTCGACGCGCCGCGCGCGGCGAGCTCCGCGTTGAACACCTCGAGCGCGAAGTACGGATCGGCGTCGATCTCGGCGAGGGCACCGAGCAGCGCCGCGATGTCGACGCAGCCCTGCCCCGGCACGGGGCGCGCGGTCAACGCCTCGGTCAGGTAGTCGCCCGGGCCCGACGTACCGGGCGCGGCGTCGCACACCTGCACGTAGTGGATGCGTTCGCCCGGGATCTGCCGCAGGAGCTCCAGGTTCGGTCCGCCCGGTTGCCGTTGCCAATGCATCATGTCGATGACGATGCCGCCGTTCGTCGCGCCCGACTCCTGCACGAGCCGCCACGTGGTCGCGAGGTCGGAGACCGCCGACCACGGGAGGAATTCGACGGCGACGCGGGCGCCGTGCTCCGAGGCGCGTTCGCACAGCGCGGCGAAACCTTCGGTCGCGCGGGCGGTGTCCATGGTCGGCGCCATGGTGCAGGCGAGGAGCAGGTCGGCCCCGAACGCGGAGGCGACGTCGAGCTGCTGCTCGGCGTCGGCGATCGCGGCCTCCGGTCCCTCCGTCCACTGGGTCGCCGCCTCCACCGCCCGCACCGTGACCCCGGCATCGTCGAACACCGCCCGGGCGGTGTCGACGCCGTTGCCGGTCGCGTAGAACGACCAGAGGGAGAGGGTGGGGAAGCCGGCACCGGCAGATGCTCCCGCGATCTCGCGCAGCCCGGCGGCATCGCACGTCATGGGCTCCGGGAGCAGGGTCGCCGGGCACATGCCCACCGCGTCGGCTCGGAACGTCTCGGCAGCCACGCGCCGAACGTAGCCGCCGGTGCCGTACGAAGAGAAGGTGAACTCCGGCGGGCACCCATGGACGCGCACGCGTGTCTCCACCAAGCTCGGAGCTCGGGTGCCCGCCGTCGGGCTCCCGGGAAGGAGTCCGAGATGGGTGAAGGGCCGAACATCGTCCTCGTGCACGGTGCGTGGGCGGACGGTTCGTGCTGGAGCGGCGTGATCCGCCGACTCCAGGCATCGGGGTACGACGTCACCGCGCCGCAATTCCCGCTCACGACGCTCGCCGACAACGTCGGCCGCCTCCGGCAGGTGCTCAATGCGCAGGACGGACCCACCCTCGTGGCCGGCCATTCATACGGCGGGCAGATCATCACCGCACTCGGTGTCGACGCGCCGAACGTGGTCGGGTTGGTCTACGTGTCCGGGTTCGGGTTGGACGAAGGGGAGACGATCGGCGGACTGCTGGCCCAGGGTGATCCGACCCCGGCCCTGGCGCACCTCCGCATCGACGAGCTCGGCTTCGCCTGGCTCCCCGAGGACGACTTCGTGGGCCACTTCGCGGCCGACCTCGACCCCGTCGACGCGTGGGTGCTGTACGCGGTGCAGCAACCGCTTTCGGCGAGCGCGCTCGGCGACGTGATGGGCGTGCCCGCCTGGCGTGACCTGCCGTGCTGGTACGCCGTGGCGCGCGACGACGAGGCGATCCCCCCTGACGTGGAGCGGCAGTTCGCCACGCGCATGGACGCGACCGTCATCGAGCTCGCGTCCAGCCACATCGGCATGGTGTCGCATCCGGACGAGGTGGCCGACCTCATCGACACCGCGGCGAGGTCGGTCGTGTAGCCGCCGCGCTGGCGGCGGGTCTCGGCGTCAGCCGTAGAGCTGACCGCACGGCGAGACGACGTTGCGGCGGCCCCATCGTTCGCACTCCGAGCACCAGGCCAGCGCGAACTGCCAGTGCCGGATGGTGGTGCGGCAGTGCGAGCACACCATGGCCGGTGGCGACCAGATGCGGCTGCCGTCGCGCCTGATCACCATCTCCAACCGCGGTTCGAACTCGCGGTCGGCGGTCCGGAGATCGCACAGCACGCACGTCGCGTCGCGCGCGCCCTCGTTGCGGCGGGTCCGCTTGCGCGCCGGGTGCTTCACGTCCCGCGCGTCGCTGTCGCCGGTTTGTGGGCGACTCTCCGATTCGCACGGGTCGAGGAAGACGGTGTCGTCGAGGGTTCCGGTTGGCGCGGGTGAGATGCCGAGCGCACACGACGCCCCCTGCACGAACGCCCACGCGTGTTGCTGCTCGGCGCGGTCGGGAAGACCATCCATGGTGAGGCGCACCGGGCGGCCGGCGCGCAAGAGATCCACCACCTCGGTCAGCTGGTCGAACTGCACCGGGCGCAGCACCGTGGAGTCGCCCGCGACTTCGGCGTTCGGTGTCGGCGGCGCGGCAGCGGTCGGCGCCTTGGCCGAGATCACCCGCACCGCGGACGGCGGCTGTGCACGGTCCAGCGGAGCCGCGGAGCTCCGGCGATCACGTTCGCTCATCGCGGCACCTTTCGAGCGGACCATCCCCCGGACACTCCCCGCGACCGTACGGGCTCGGCCTCGCTCGTGTCGACCCCTGGACGGTCGGCGGCCCCGACCGCGCCCGTGATGCCCCAAATGGCGCGGACCACCGGTGTGGGCGGCCCGTCGCGCTCGCGCGATCGGGGCGGCGGTGGGTACCGCCGCCCCGATCCTCGCGCCTCGCCTACTTCGCGGCGGTGGTGGTGGTCGCGCCCGAAGCGCCCGACGTCGAGCCGCCGTACGTCTTCGCCGCGAGCACCGCCGGATCGCCGACCAGCTTCGTGGCGATCGGCTTGCCCTTGTTCAGGGGGACGAATTTCCCGTCCTTGACGATCACCGCGTACGTGCAACCGTTCACCGGGTACTTCCCGTAGTGCTCGGCGCTGATGTCGATCGGACCGCAGTTGAGGCCGGCGGCGTCGTAGGTGCCGAGAGCTCGGAGACCGGTGACGAAGCCCTCACGGGTCGGCGTCTTCCCGGCGTTCTGCAGGCCGAGGATCATCAGCTCACAGGTCGTGTAGCCGGTGTACTGACCGAAGTCGGGCACGCCGGTGTAGCCCGCGTACTTCTTGAGGTCGGCCTGGAACTGCTTGGTCGCCTTGGTCTTGAGCTCCACCGGTTGCCATTGCGTGGTGAAGACGGTGTTCGGCCCCAGGATCTGTGCGGTGGGCGAGTCGAGCAGGTCCTGCCCGTAGCCGGTGGGCAGGACGACGCCCTTCATCTTGACGCCGTTCTGCTCGAGGCCCTGGAGGATGGCGAAGTCACTCGCCGCCACCAGGGGCAGGTAGGCACCGTCGGCACCCGCGTTCTTCAATCCGAGGACCAGTGGACCGACGTCGGTCGAGCCGAAGTCGACCGACGTGTTGGTGTACACGGCCTCCATCCCCTGGCTCGGCACTGCGATGTCCTGCGTGAGCTTCGCCGACGCAGTCGACGACGGTGAGGCACCGTACGCCACCGTGCCGATCTTCTTGGCCCCGAGCTGCTTCAGGAGGCGCGCCGTCCCGTCACTGGTGAGGTCGCCGAAGGGCGCGTTCAACGACGAGAAGAGGCTCTCGTTCCCCGGCTTGCCGTAGTAGTCGCCGTCGAACCCGCCGCCGATCATCGGCACCTTGTTCTCCAGCATCGTGCGGTACGAGAGGAACGCGAACGACGAGTTGTTCACGATCACGAACGCGTCACGGTTCTGGATGAGGTCCTTCGTCTCGGTGAGGTTGTCGCCCGCCGACTTGTCGTCCATCGTGATCAGGTTGATCTTGCGGCCGTTCACGCCGCCGTTCGCGTTCTGGCGCTTCACGCGCGCCTCGCACGCCGTCCCGGCGTTCTTGAAGGTGGAGCCGGCGGTGCCGGTCTCCGAGAAGATGTAGCCGACCGTGATGTCCTTGGCGGTCACCCCGGGATCGGCCGCGCTTGCGGCCGGTGCCATCACTCCCACCGCGACGGCGGCGATGACGACGGCGGCGAACGCGCCGACCGTCCGTTGACGTGAGCGTCTCACAGATTTCCCCCCATGTAGGTGCGCGACTGCGGGGCCAGGGCCCGGCGACAACCTATCGGTGCCCGGGGACGAAGACCGGTCGCGGTCGGCGCGCGCCTTCTCGGCGCCGCGATCTCGCCTCCGGGCCACGATCTAGTGTCGGCGCCGGACGCGACCCCGGGGGGACGAACGTGTGCGCACAACTCGAGTCCGACGCGCTCGTGGCGAGGGCGTGCGACGAGACCGGCCTCGACGATCTCGGCGACATCCCGTACCGGGAACCGCTCGAGGTCCTCGTGGCGTCACTGAAGGGCGACGCCGGTCTCGACGAGCCGCGGCTCGCGGCCGCCGGCGACTCGATCACCGGCTTGCTGGTGAAGCGGCTGCGGCTGGTCGACGACCGTAAGACCTACCCTGCCATCGCCGACGAGAAGATCGTGGCACCACTCTTCATCGTCGGACTCCCGCGCACCGGCTCGACGCACCTGCACGCCTTGCTCGCGCAGGTGGGTGGAATCCGCGCGCCGCGGATGTGGGAGATGACGTCACCCTCGCCGCCGCCCGACCAGGAGACCTACACGACCGATACACGCATCGCGCAGTTCGAGGCGGGCCTCGCGGCAACGCCTCCGGAGATGATGAAGCGGCACCCGATGTCGGCCACGCGGCCGGAACAGTGCAACGCGCTCAACGACTGGAGCTTCGTCAACCAGGCGCTCATCGCCTACTACAACATCCCGAGCTACCGCGACTGGCTGCTCGGGACCGACTACACGGCGGCCTACGAGGCCCACCGACGGACATTGCAGCAGTTGCAGTGGCGCGCCCCGGGACAGTGGGTGCTCAAGTACCCGAAGCACCTGGTGGCGCTCGACCGGCTCCTGGCGGCGTACCCCGATGCGCGCATCGTGTGGACCCACCGCGACCCTGCCGTGGTGGTGCCCTCGGTGGCGAGCCTGACCGGATACATCCGCGAGGCGCAGACGGGCTTCGTCGACGAACCGAGCTTCGGCCGGGAGTGGGCGGCCCACGAGGAGCTGGTCCTGCTCCGGGGCCTGGCGGTGCGCGACCGCGTCGGCAACGACGACGGTCGCTTCTACGACCTGCACTACCAGGACCTCATGGCCGATCCGGTCCGCGCCATCGCAGCCATCTGCGACCACTTCGGGATGCCGTTCGACGACGCGTCGACTGCTGCCGTCCGCCGGTTCGTGGGCGACAACCCGCAGGCGAAGCACGGCACCCACGACTACACCGCCGAGCAGTTCGGTCTCTCGGCTGACGGGCTCCACCGGCGCTTCGCGCCCTACATCGAGCGCTTCGGGGTACAGACGGGCAGGGGCGCGTGATCTCCGGCGAGAAGATCCTCGTCACCGGCGTCTCCGGGACCGTCGCCCGACCGCTGGCCCTGTCGCTGGCGGCCGAGAACGAGGTGTGGGGCCTCGCCCGCTTCGCCGACGTCGCCGCTCGCCGGGAGCTCGAGGACGCCGGCATCACGACCCACGCCGTCGACCTCGGCACCGGCGACCTCGCCGGGCTCCCGGACGACTTCACCTACGTGCTGCACCTCGCGTGGACCAGGGCCGACCTGAGCGAGCTCGAGATGTCGCTCCGGACCAACGTCGAGGGCGCCGGCCTCGTGCTCGAGCACTGCCGTCGCGCCAAGGCGGCGCTGATCATGTCGGGGATGGGCATCTACTCGCCGGCCCCGGACCCCTGGCACGTGTACGGCGAGCACGATCCCATCGGCCGCGCCGCCACCGCGTACGCGCCGACGAGCCCGGCGTCGAAGCTGGGGCTCGAAGCGGTGGCGCGCTTCTGTGCCCGGGCCTTCGACCTCCCCGTCACCATCACGCGGCTGAACACCTTCATGGGGGTGCCGGCGACGTTCCCCGGCATGCACATCAGCGCGGTGCTCGCCGGCACTCCGATGGTCGCGCCGTGCGATCCCAACCCCCACAACCCGATCCACGTCGACGACATGGCCTGGCAGGTCGAGCCGCTGCTCGACGCCGCGAGCGCGAGGGCGTGCATCGTGAATTGGTGCGGCGACGACGTCACCACTGCGCAGGAGTGGGTGCAACGCGCCTCGGAGTGGTCGGGCCGGCCGGGCACGCTCGAGATCCGGGAGGTCCCGTGCAGCCCGCCGGGGGCGCTCGCGGATGCGACCCGACGCCGTTCCCTCACCGGGCCGTGCCGCACCCGCTTCGATGACTCGTTCCGGTCGCTCTACGAGACGATGACCGCGGAGTAGTGCGGCGGTTCCCCGGGCTGGGTTCAACCGGACGGCGACGTGGGCACGGGCGGGCACTGCCGCCCGAGGCCGTTGAGGGACAGCAGGTCGCATTCCGTGCGGAGCGCCACCTTCCAGCGCCCGTCGACGAGCACGGCGTAGCCGACCCGGTCCTTCAGGACCTCGCCGTGGCCGGGAATCGTGATCGAGAACTGCACGATGGCGTGGGTCGAATCGATGAACCTCATCCCGAGGACGCTCACCGACGTCCCCGCGAGCTGCTCGGCCGTGTACCCGAAGCGCATCGCGGTCTGCGTCGCCTGTTGCGCGAGCGACAGGATGCTCGCTCCCTCCTGGATCGCGTCCACCTTCTCGCGGTCGGGGACGCCGCCGTCGAAGGCGGAGTGGAACGCCTGCGTGATGTCGGCCATCGCCGCGTCGACGTTCGCGGGCTCGAACCCCGCGGCCGGACTCGCGAACCCCGGGGCGCCGTCGTCGAGGGCGACGTTGGTGGAGGCACCGGGATCGTCGGCGGCCTGGGCGACGAGGAAGCCCGCAAGCCCTCCGATCACCAGCACCGCGACGACCGCGGCGACGAGCACCTGCCGCTGACGGCGAGACGGCGTTGCGTGCGGACCAGCAGCTCCTCGAGATCGACGCGGGGCGTGACGGTCTGCACGCGCCGGGCGATGCTCTGCCCGAGGTACCGTCCCAGTTCGTCGTCGTTCATCGTTCGATCACTCGTCTCAGTTGGGCCAGGCCCCGGTGCACCAACGAGGCGACGGTACCTTCACGGCACCGCAGCACCTGTGCGATCTCCGACTGCGGCAACCCTTCGTAGAACTGCAGCACCACCGCCGCGCGCTGCCGGTGGGGGAGCGTGGCGAGCGCGTCGAACAGCTCGTCGGCGTCGAGCTGCGCGGCGTCGATCAACGCGACGTCTCCAAGCTCCGCTCGCGCCGGGCGGCACCGCGTACGCGGAGCGGCACCCGTTCACGACCGTCTGTCGCAGGTACCGCGCGGGCTCTCGATGCGGCTCCAGTGTGCGTGCACGCGGATGAAGGCGTCGTGGACGACGTCCTGGGCGACGACCTCCGAGCCGGTCAACGCCCAGGCCAGCCGGACCATGGGCGTCAGGCACTCGTGGTAGAGGTCGACGAACGACGGGACGAACTCCGTCTCGTCCAGGCTGGCCGTCGATGGATCGCGTTTCGCCGGTTCTGCCACGCTTGCCTCTCGGGAACGACGCTCGGAGTGTCGCATACGGACGGGCGAGGCGGCGGCCTCGCCTCACGCCCAATCCCGTGGGGACACCCCCGGGCGCAATGATCCCACCCACGACGGCGGAGATGCCTTCGGAACCGATCCAGACTACGACGATCCCGCGCCGCCCGGTGCTTCACACCCCCCTCACATGCTTGCCTCCATACACTCCGGTCGTGCGGGTCCTGGTCGTCGAGGACGAGCCTCGGATGGCGACGCTGCTCGAACGCGGCCTCCGCGAAGAGGGCTACGCGGTCGACGTGGCGGCAGACGGGACCGACGGGCTCTGGCTCGCCACCGAGAACGACTACGACGCGATCGTGCTCGACGTGCTGCTGCCCGGGCATCGACGGCCTCGAGGTCTGCCGCCGGCTCCGCGGCGGCGGGAGCGCTGGGCGCCGGTCCTCCTGCTGACCGCCCGGGACGGGTCGACGACCGGGTGCGCGGTCTGGACGCCGGGGCCGACGACTACCTGACCAAGCCGTTCAGCTTCGCCGAGCTCGCGGCGCGGGTGCGCGCGCTGGTCCGCCGTCGGAGCGGTGCGCGCCCGACGGTGCTCGAGGTCGGCGACCTGCGCCTGGATCCGGCGCGGCACCGGGCGTGGCGCGGCGATGTGGAGATCTCGCTGTCGCCCAAGGAGATGGCGCTCCTCGAGCTGCTGATGCGCCACGCCGGCGAGGTCGTGACCCGCACCCAGATCCTCGATCACGTCTGGGACTTCGCGTACGACGGCGCTGTCGAACGTCGTCGACCAGTACATCGGGTACCTGCGCAAGAAGGTCGACCGGCCGTTCGGCCGCAACGACATCGAGACGGTGCGCGGCGTCGGCTACCGACTCCGCGATCCCGATTCGGCGGCTGAACGATGCCGATCCGGATCCGCCTCGCGCGGCGTCGCGTGGCCATCGTCGCTCTGCTGCTCGTGTCGGTCGGCGGGTTCCTCTTCGTCCGCTCGTTCCGCACGGGCTGGACGACTCGCTCGACCACGGACTGACGCCCAGGCCGCGGCTCGTCCACGACCTCCAGCGGAACCCGCCGGGTGTCGCGTCCTGAGCGCCAGGCCGGGTTCGCCGACCAACGACGTCGTCGCGCAGGTGCTCGACCCACCGGGCGGGTGCTCGCCACCACGAGGGAAGCCGGCGCGGCACCTGTCATCGAGCCCGCGGTCGCTCACCGGGCGAGCGCGGCGCCGGTCACCGAGCAGGGGCCGCTCGGACGCGAGCGAGAGCCGCACCGGGTCCTGGCGCGGTCCGTGAATGCCGACGATCACCGGGTGGTCGTCGGGCCGACGTCGCTCGAGCCGACCGACATCGCGGTCGGCCGGGTCGCGACGCGCTGCTCTTCGGCGGATCGCTGGCCGTCGTCGCTCGCCGCCATGGGCGCCTGGTTCCTCGCCGCCGCCGCGCTCCGGCCGGTCGAGCGGATGCGCCGCGACGCGGCCGACATCTCCGAGCACGACCCGGCCGCGCGGCTCACGTGCCGCGACCCGCGACGAGATCGCGGCGCTCGGTGACCATGAACGACCTGCTCGGGCGCCTCCAGGGCGCGCTGAGGCGCCAGCGGGACTTCGTCGCCGACGCCGGTCACGAGCTGCGAACGCCGCTCGCGGTGCTCCGGACCGAGCTGGAGCTCGCCGGCGCGCCACGAGCGCACCCGAGCAGCTCGACGACGCATCAACCATGCCGCGCACGAGACCGTGCGCCTCCTGCACCTGGCCGACGAGCTGCTGTTCCTCGCGGCGACGAGGACCGAGACGTGTCGATTGGGCGATCCTGTGCCATGATCGCCGTCGTCGCCGATTGCCTCGCGGCGTTCCGGGGGCGGGCGACCGAACGCGCCCGTCACCTTCGCCCCGACGCTCGACGGCGATCGATGCTGACGGTGGCGCCGGCGTCGTTCCGGCGGGTCGTCGACAACCTCCTCGACAACGCGCCGCGCTATGCGCCCGCGGGGTCGATCATCGAGGTCAACGGGCGGCGCGAGGCCCGGACGTCGTCCTCGAGGTTCTCGACCGCGGCCCCGGTTTCCCGGTCGAGTTCCTCCCCGTTGCGTTCGAGCGGTTCAGCCGGGCGGACGACGCCCGTGCCCGCACGAACGGCGGCACCGGCCTGGGCTTGGCCATCGTGCGCGGGTCGCCGTCGGCCACGGAGGCACGGCGAACGCGGCGAACCGTCCCGACGGCGGTGCCCAGGTCGTCGTCCGCCTGCCGGCGCCGAACCTGTGACCGCACACATTCCGCTCACACGTTCGCCGAAGGTCGGTGGGCGCATGCTCCTGGCCACCGCACATCGCGGCCGCAGAACGAGGAGCGGAACCATGAAGCACCGAACGATCGTCATGACCGTCGCCGGCGCGGTTGCCGTCGTGTCGTTGGCCGGGGGAGCCGTCGCGCTCGCCGGTGGCGGCGAGTCCGACAGCTCCGTCACCGGTCCCGGAGCCGAGCAGGCCAAGGCGGCTGCGCTCGCCGAGACCGGTGGCGGGCGGGCGAACGCCGTCGAGCGCGATTCCGAGCATGGCGCCACGTGGGAGGTCGAGGTGACCAAGCCCGACGGGTCGACCGTCGACGTCCGCCTCGATGCCGGGTTCCGCACGGTCGTCGTCGACCCGGACACCGAGGACGCAGGCTCGGGTCACGGGAGCTGACCGGCGCCGACGACGTGGTTCGTTGCCCAGGACCCGGCCGTTCAGCGCCGGTTCAGCGGTCGGGGTCCACGCTGGCCGCGTGCAGCACACCGTGCACCACGGTCGCGTCTGATATGTGGAAGATGGTGATCGCGGGCTCCCTGCTCGCGCTCGCCCTGGCGGTGCAGCTCGTCGCGTTCCGCCACGGCGGCTCCGGCTCCATCAGTGACGTGCCACGCGTCTTCCTCCACCGTGGATCCGCCCCGGCGCGCTCCGGACCTCGACCGCGCCATCGAGTACCCCGTCCTGTCCGGGTTCCTGCTGTACGGCGCATCCGTGGTGTGGGCCAGCCCGCTCGGCGTGCTCCTGGTCACCGCGGTGGCCGCCTCGGCCGTGTTCCTGGCGGTGACCATGCTCCTCGAGGGCCGCTTCGGTGCTCGCGTGTGGTGATGGGCGATCGCCACACCCATCCTGTTGTACGCGTTCCAGAACTGGGACCTGTTCGCTATCGTGGCGCTGGTCATCGGTCTGCTCGCGTTCGAGCGGCATCGCTACGGCACGGCCGGAGTGGCCTTCGGGGTCGGTGCCGCCATCAAGCTGTTCCCGCTGGTCGTCGTGCCGCCGCTCGCGATGTACCGCTGGGTGCACGGCGACCGACGTGGCGCCCACCGACTGCTCGTCGCCGGCGGGGCGACGTCGTCCTGAACCTGCCGATCGCGGTGCTCAACCCGTCGGGGTGGTGGTGGCCGTATGCCTTCCAGTCGTGGCGCGACCCTGACGTGGGGCACT
>CAVRBG010000004.1:0-527001 GCA_963719245.1 uncultured Actinomycetes bacterium | reverse complement strand
TATTCCCGGAGCGGCGGCTTCGCCATGCCGCCACGCTACGCAGCACCCGGCACGCACGCAATGGAGCACCGTTGGCGAGGCGCGAAGGGCCAGCGCCCGACCCGGCGGGCGAGAAGGCCACCTGCGGGCGGGGCGGGCGCCCGGACCTGACCCGGCATCGATATCACGGCGAAGGTCAATCCTTTTGGAGCAGCCCCAGTACGCTTGCAACCGGCCGCACCACCGATGAGCCATCCGCAAAGGCCATGGATCCAAAGATAGATTTGGGTTGACAGGCCCCACCATGTCGCCATGTCCGGCCGAAACGCCGCAACTTGCCCCAGGTCCACGATCGGCACGAACTCTCCAATGGAATAGATCAAGGAAATCAAGCGAATGTGAGCATCGTCAGCGTGCTCCGGCAGGCACACATTCCGCGCTGGCTCGCCGACACGGCGACGACCGCCCATCCAAGAAGGACAAGCGCAAGGGCAGGCCAGAGCGCACGCTGCGGACGGTAGCCGTAATCCACCATTCGCAGCAGTCGCGTGACGGAACGGTTGATGTAGCTTGGAAGGCGCATTTCCAGGCGAGCCCGTTCCGCCGCGCGCAGCCGGCGCTCCTTCTGTCACCAGAATATCCTTTGCCCCCTCTTCATCATCCATTGAGTGGAGTACAGAAGCTCAGTTGGACGTACGGCTGGGGCCAGAACAGCGCACCAAAACGTCGTTGATCCTGCCGATCCAACCAATCGAGCCGAGAAAGCGGATCCACCGGCGCGTTTCCACTAAACGCATCGTAGCGACATCGGTTAATCACCAAGCAACCGCGGGCCGGCCAACTATTCGGAGAATTGTTGATTGATCCGAAGGCCGCGTTTTCGAGGTCGAGCACCCCATCGACGAGGGCTTCTTCGCGAAGGAGAATGTGCCTCCAACGCGCGACTGGTTTAGCGAGAGAGCGCTAAGGGGCTCCCCCATACCGTTCCTTCCTTGCCGAAACTTGCCGCCTGAGCAGTCGACGTTCCTACCGATCCGAGCAGCAATCAGCCTCACGGTTCCAATGGTCTCGCTCTTGGAGAGGAGGATGCTTGCTGGCGTTTCGAGCCCATCCGCGATCAGCGCATCGCCAAAAAGCCCGCGAGCGTCAGGTTCCGCCCGGAATTTTCCGCATACGCATGCGAGATCCCAACCAAGTTGCGCACCAATCAGCCTGACTGTTCCAGTGGCCTCAACGTGGTCTAGGAAGACGGCGCCTCCCGTCTTCAGCCGGTCAGCGAACAACGAAACTCGGGCCGCCCCGGTCGGACCTTCCTCTCCGCTCGGAACCTGCACCGGTGCAGTCGAGGTCACCCCCGAGCTTCGCGCCGACCAGCCGCACCGCTCCGGTCGCATCGGCACCGCGCAGGATCACGTCCCCCTTGGCCTCCAGGCCGTCGGCGAAAAGGCCGGGCAAGCGGCTGCCGGTGAGATTCAGGTTCAGCACTTCGGCCGAACGCAGGACCGGCATCTCCTTGAAGCGGCAGCGGAGAAGCCCGACGTCCCGCAGCCCGCGGCAGCCCTCGAGGTCCAGGCGATCGGGGATCCATGCGCCGCGAATCCGGAGCCCTTTCTCGTGAAGGCGGCATTTCGGGTCCGGGTCGTCCCCGAGCAGCAGCAGCCGGATCAGTGCGGCGTGCACGCGCCGGCCGTCGTCGCCCGTCTCCGGCACGCTGCCATCGCCGAGCACGATGTCCTCGCCCGTGTCGAGCTCGGCCAGAACCTGCTCCTCGGCTTTGGAGAGATCCCCGAGCTCGCTGACTTCGCGGACCACCATGCGTCGCGTCCCACTCTCCCCGACCGCTCGCCGCGAAGGTTACGGCCTGGCAGACCCCGCCACAATTCGGCAGTTCCCCTGCCGCGCCTTCCACCCCTTCACCTTCTCAAGATCTATGCACATGCCTTGTGCATACGTTGTGCATAGCCCGTGCACCGACTTTTCCCAGCGTTTTCAGCGCCCTGCCTCTCAGATCGCCACGCCGCCCCGCCAGACCCCGTCAAGCTGCATCTCCGCATCGAGATGCACCATGTCCGCCGGCGCCCCCGGCGCCAGCCGCCCCAGCCGGTCGCCCATCCCGATGCACGCCGCCGGCACCGCCGTCGCCATCCGCAGCGCCTGCGGCAGCGTCAGGCCCACCTCGCCGCACCAGCACCCGGATCGCCCCGGCAAAGTCGATGTCCGCCCCCGCCAGCGTCCCGTCCGCCAGCGTCAGCCGGCCCCTGCCGCCGCAGGATCCGCCGCCCGTTCAGCTCGAATTCGTCCAGCTCGGTCCCCGCCACCGCCATCGCGTCGGTGACCAGGAACACCCCGTCCCCGCCGCGCTTCGCCGCCAGCGCCACCCGCATCGACGCCGGCGCGACGTGCACCCCGTCCGCGATCAGTCCGGCCCGCACCCCGTCCGCGTCCAGCGCCGCCCCGACCAGCCCCGGCTCGCGGTTGCCGAGCTGGCTCATGGCGTTGAAGAGATGCGTCACCATCCGCGCCCCGGCCGCGAACGCCACCGCCGCCGCCGCCGCCCCGGTATCGCTGTGCCCGAGGCTGACCACCGCTCCCGCCGCCGCCAGCGCCGCGATCTGCTCGGTGCTGACGGCCTCCGGCGCCACCGTCAGGATCAGCGCCGGCAGCCGCGCCGCCGCCTCGAGAGCAGCGCCAGGTCGTCGGCCGCCATCGCGCCGGATCAGCGCCGGATCATGCGCCCCCTTGCGCCGCGGATCGAGATGCGGCCCTTCCAGATGCAGGCCGAGAAACCCCGGCACCCCCGCCGCCGCCGCCGCGATGCCCGCGCCGCCACCGCCGCGCGCGTCACCTCGGGCGGTCGGTGATCAGCGTCGGCATGCAGCCCGGTGGTCGCCGAGCCGCGCCGTGCGCCGCGCAGATCGCGCGGAATCCCTCCAGGTCGGGCCGACCGTTCGAGCATCACCCCGCCGCCGCCGTTCACCTGCAGGTCGACGAAGCCCGGCGCCAGCACCCCGCCGCCGAGTCGCGCGGTCCCCGCGCGGCCCTGTCGGCGGGCAAGATCGCCGCGACCCGGCCGTCCTCGACCACCAGCGCGCCTCGGCGCGGAAGCGCGCGCCGTCGAAGACCCAGGCGCCGGTGAGGACGACTCGCCGCCATCATACGCGTCTCCGTCACCTTGCGCAGATGCGGCGGCGTGTCGGGGTCGAAGCCGCGGCGCCGGGCCAGCGCCTCGACGAAGGCATAGAAGGCCACGACCAGCGACCAGCGGCGCCGTCAGCGGATGCGACGCCCGCGACCGACAGCCGGCAGGCGTCACCGCGCCCCGCGCCGGCGCGCGGTGACGAAGACGTCCGCCCCCTGCCCGGCCAGCCGCTCGGCGGTGGCGATCGACGCTGGGCAGCGCCGCGTCGCGCGACCGCCGAGCGCCAGCACCGGGAAATGCCGCCTGGACGATGCGCCGCGGCCCGTGCAGCACCTCGGCCGCCGATAGGCCTCGGCATGCATGGCCGCGAGGTCTCCTTGAACTTCAGCGCCATCTCGCGGCGATCGCGAAGCCCGGGCCGCGGCCCAGCACGATAGGCCGATTGCGCCCGCGCGAGCCGTGTCCGCGAGCGGCGCCCAGTCGCAGCGCCAGCGCCTGGCTCGAATGGCCGCGGGCAGCGCCGCCACCGCGCCGCGCAGCCCGGCGTCGTCGCTGCCATTCGGCGAGCAGCGCCAGCCCGGCGAGCGACCGAGGTGACGAAGGTCTTGGTCGCCGCGACGCTGCGCTCGGCGCCGGCCTGCAACGCCAGGCGTGGTCGCGAGGCCGCGGCCATCGGGCGAGTCGGCGGCGTTGGTGATCGCCACCGTCAGCGCGCCGCCGGCGCCCGCGCGCTCTTCATCATCTCGACGATGTCGGGGCTCTGGCCCGACTGCGAGATGCCGAGGCAGGCCGCGCCCGCGAGCCGCAGCTGGCGGCCGTAGATCGAGGCGATCGAGGGGCCGACCGAGGCGACCGGCAGGCCGGCGGCGAGCTCGACGGCATATTTCAGGTAGGTCGCCGCATGGTCCGACGAGCCGCGCGCCACGGTGACGACCAGGCGCGGATCGGCCGCGCGCATCGCCGCCGCCGCCGCGGCCAGCGCCGGCGCCGGCAAGCCGTCGAGGAACCGCGCGGCCGCCGCGGGGATCTCGGCCACCTCGGCCTGCATGTGGCGTGGTCGCTCGTCGGGTGCTCCATTCCGCCGTCGGGCCGGTCCGCCTCGGGTCGTCGGCCAGTTTCAGTTCGGCGGCGAAGTCGTAGGCGTCGCCGCGATAGAGCGAGCGGGTGAATTCCACCACCCTGCCGCTCGGGCAGATAGGAGATCGCGCTCGATCCTGAGGCCCGGCGGCGCCGGCCGGCACCCCGAGCAGTCCCGCGTCGCGCGGCCCGAGGTTGGCCGCCGAGATGCCGCTGCACCGCCCGGACCGGCCGCAGCCCGCGCTCGGCCAGCGCCGCGTAGAGCGAGGTCGCCGACCGCCATCGGGTCGGGCAGCATCGTCGGTCGGCAGCGCGGCGCGCTCGATCGCCAGCGGCACGTCGTCGGCCAGCCGCACCCGCTCCAGCCGCGCCACCCGGTCGTCGGCCGCCAGCCCCAGCGCCATCATCTCCTCCGGCGAGGGCGCCTGCAGCGCCCGCGACAGCCAGACCGAGCGCACCGCCTTGCCGCGCCGCGCCATGTCCTCGGTGAACGAGGTCAGCAGCGACAGCGCCTGCTCGACCCGCTCGATCGCGCGGGGCGACGAAGGTGCCCGAGCCGCGCCGCTGCACCAGGTGCGCGCCGTGCACCAGCGCCTGCACCGCCTTGCGCACGGTGACCCGGCTGAGCCCGGTCAGCTGCGGCCATCTCGCGCTCGGGCGGCAGGCTCTCGCCGGGCTGCAGCGCGCCGGCCTGCGATCGCCGCGGCGATGCGGCGGCTGAGCTTGCAGATAGAGCGGCCCGCCGCCGTCGGCTCGCGAAGGCTTCGGGCGTGAACAGCGCGTCATCGCTGCGCCCCCGCGCCAGCGCCAGCGCGCCGTCGAGCGCATTGCCGAGCGGCGGCGCGGATCAGGCCGCGATAGCGCGGCCGAGCCGCTCGGCGAAGAGCGGGCCGAGGCCGCCGAGGAAACACACCGGCAGCGGCGCCGTCGGCCTGCAGCCGGTCGATGCGCGCGCGCCACCGCCGGCCTCGGCCTCGGCGAGGACCGCGGCGCCGGCCGGGTCGCCCGCCGCGTCGGCGGCGAGCACCCGCGGCGCCAGCCGCGGCGAAATCGCCGGCGCGCGCGCCGCTGGCCGAAGGCGACGATCGCCGCTCGGGCCGCCGGTCTCCGCCGAGCACGGCCCGCAGCAGCGGCGTCGCCTCGGCGCGAACCCGTCGTGGGCGAGCAGCGCCGCCTCGAGAGCGCCGCGCCCGATGCGGGCGCCGCTGCCCTGGTCGCCGAGCAGGAAGCCCCAGCCGCCGATCAGCCGGACCGCGCCGCCCGCTGCGCGCCGAAGACCGAGCCGGTGCCGAGCGCCGCGATGATGCCGTCCGCCTGCGCCCAGCGCGCCCTTCAGCGCCACCTAGCGCGTCGGTCTCGATCGCGGCCGCGGCGAAGGGCAGCCGCCCGGCCAGCCGCGCCGCCGCCGGTCGGGAACGTTGGCGCCGGCCAGCCCCAGCACCGCGGTCAGCGCCGCGAGGTCGGCGCCGAGCCCGCGCCGCGGCCATGGCGGCGCGGGCCGCGGCCAGGATGTTGCGCGAGCGCGCCTTCGGGGTCGGTCCAGATGTTGGCGCCGGCCGGCCTCGCCGCGGCCGAGCACGCCGGCCGTCCGCCTCGGCCAGCGCCGCCCGGCAGCCGGTCCCGCCCCCGTCGATGCCCAGCAAAAGCCCCATCGCGCCTCCTCCGACCGCTACGATACCAAAGAAATACCAAAATGGAAGCTGAAACCGCGCGAGCCCGCGAATTTCGCGGCGGCGAACTTTTCCGCTGGACAATTGGTATTGGTTTGGCATCATCCCCGCTGTCCAGGGGGAATCGATGGCGACCAGCGGAACCGAAGCGCGGCACCGGCAGGCCGAGGGCCTGCAGTCCCTGCCGGCGCAGGCGGTGCTGGCCCGCCTGCTCGAGGGCCAGCGAGAGCGCCGCGGCCGCGGTCGCGGCGGCGCTTCCCGCGCTCGAGGCCGCCGCCGAGCCGCGCGACCGCGCGCGCTCGGCGCCGGCGGCCGGCTCGGCTATGCCGGCGCGGGCAGCTCGGGCCTGATGGCGCTTGCCGACTGCGCTGGAGCTGGCCGGCACCTTCGGCATCCCGCCCGACCGCACGCCCATGCTGATCGCCGGCGGCGCCGCGGCGCTGCTCCGGCTCGCCGGCGCCGTCGAGGACGAGACCGCGCGCGCCGCCGCCGATGTCGCAGCGCGCCGGGCTCGGCCGCGGCGACGCGGTGATCTGCGTCTCGGCCAGCGGCCGCACGCCCTATACCGTCGCGCGTGGCCGAGGCGCGCCCGCGCCGCGCGGCACCGGCGTCATCGCCATCGCCAACGTGCCCGGCAGCGCCGCTCCTCGGCCGCGCCGACGTCGCCGTGCTGCTCGACACCGGCCCGGAGTGGTGGCCGGCTCGACCCGGATGGGCGCCGGCCACGGCGCAGAAGATCGCGCTCAACATGATCTCGACGCTGATCGGCCTCCAGCTCGGCCATGTCCACGACGGCTACATGGTCAACCTCGTCGCCGACAACGCCAAGCTGCGCGACCGCGCCGCGCGCATCGTCGCCGACGTCGCCGGCGCGGACGCGGCGGCGGCCGCGCGCGGCGCTGGCGGCGACCGGCGGCGCGGTCAAGCCCGCGGTGCTGCTCGCCGCCGGCGCGCGCCGACCGCGGCCATGCCGACCGGCTGCTCGCGGCCAGCGGCGGGCATCTCGGCCCGGCGCTCGCCGCGCTCGGGTCCGGGCACTAGACCGGGGCCCGAAGCGGCACCACGCAACAGGGAGAAAATCGCATGCAACTGAACCGCTGAAGACGCTCCTGCTCGGCCAGCACGCTGCTCGCCGGCGGCGCGCGCCTTCGCCCAGGACATGACGCTGACCATCGAAAGCTGGCGCAACGACGACCTGACGATCTGGCAGGACAAGATCATCCCGGCCTTCGAGGCCGCGCAACCCCGGCATCAAGGTGGTCTTCGCCCCCTCGGCGCCGACCGAATACAACGCCGCGCTGAACTCCAAGCTCGACGCCGGCACGCGCGGGCGATCTGATCACCTGCCGCCCGTTCGACGCCTCGCTCGAGCTCTACAACAAGGGCAAGCTCGCCGACCTCACCGACCTCGCGGCGATGGCGAACTTCTCCGCCGGTCGCCAAGGTCGCCTGGCAGCACCGACGACGGCGCGGCACCTTCTGCGTGCCGATGGCCTCGGTGATCCACGGCTTCATCTACAACAAGGACGCCTTCGACGAGCTCGGGCTGCAGGCGCCGAAGACCGAGGACGAATTCTTCGCGGTGCTCGACAAGATCAAGGCCGACGGCACCTACATCCCGATGGCGATGGGCACCAACGACCAGTGGGAAGCCGCGACCATGGGCTACCAGAACATCGGCCCGAACTACTGGAAGGGCGAGGAAGGCCGGCAGGCGCTGATCAAGGGCACGCAGAAGCTCACCGACGAGGACTGGGTCGCGCCCTACGCGCGAGCTCGCCAAGTGGAGGACCCTATCTCGGCGACGGCTTCGAGGCGCAGACCTATCCCGACAGCCAGAACCTCTTCACCCTCGGCCGCGCCGCGATCTACCCGGCCGGCTCGTGGGAGATCGCGCGGTTCAACGCGCAGATCGCCGAGCTTCGAGATGGGCGCCTTCCCGCCGCCGGTGCAGAATGCCGGCGACGACTGCTACATCTCCGACCACGCCGACATCGGCATGGGCCTGAACGCCGCCTCGCCGAACCCCGACGCGGCCAAAGCGTTCCTGGAATGGGTCGGCTCGCCCGAGTTCGCCGACGCTCTACGCCAACGCGCTGCCGGGCTTCTTCCCGCTCTGAACCGACGCCGGTCAAGCTCGACGACCCGCTGGCGCAGGAGTTCGTCAGCTGGCGCGAGACCTGCAAGTCGACGATCCGCTCGACCTACCAGATCCTGTCGCGCGGCACGCCGAACCTCGAGAACGAGACCTGGAACGCCTCGGCCAACGTCATCAACGGCACCGAGACGCCCGAAGCCGCGGCGAAACGGCTTCAGGACGGCCTCGCAAGCTGGTACAAGCTCCGCAGATGTAGCAGTAAGCGCCGCCGGGCGCCTGCGCTCCGACCGGGCGGGGCCGATCCGCCGGGAGCCCGAGCGATGACCACGAAGCACCGCAGGCCCTTCCGCTGGCACATCCTCGTCTTCCTGGCGCCGGCCGTGCTCGTCTACACCGCGGTCATGATCGTGCCGCTGTTCGCCACCCTCGACCTCGCGCTCTACCGCACCGCCGAGGGCGTCCGCAGCTTCGTCGGGCTCGCCAACTTCCGCACGCTCTTCGGCGACCCGCGCTGGTCGGCGAGCTTCTGGAACGCGCTCGGCAACAACGCCTGGTTCTTCGTGATCCACATGCTGGTGCAGAACCCGATCGGGGTGATGCTGGCGGCGATCCTGTCCGCAGCCCGCGGCTGCGCGGCGCGCGCCTTCTACCGCACCGCGATCTTCATCCCCACGATCCTCTCCTTCGTCATCGTCGGCTTCGTCTGGAAGCTGATCCTGTCGCCGATCTGGGGCATCGCCCCGGGCATGCTCGACGCCGTCGGCCTCAAGGCGCTCTACGCCCCCTGGCTCGGCAAGGAGGACTACGGCGCTGACCGCGCTGGCGCTGATCTCGGTCTGGCAGTTCGTCGGCATCCCGATGATGCTGATCTACGCCGCGCTGCTCTCGATCCCCGACGAGGTGATCGAGGCGGCCGAGATGGACGGCATCACCGGCTGGTCGCAGTTCTGGAAGATCAAGCTGCCGCTGATCCTGCCGGCGATCGGCATCATCTCGATCCTGACCTTCGTCGGCAACTTCAACGCGTTCGACCTGATCTACGTCGCCCAGGGCGCGCTCGCCGGCCCGAACTTCGCCACCGACATCCTCGGCACCTTCCTCTACCGCACCTTCTTCGGCTTCCAGCTCCAGCTCGGCGACCCGCACATGGGCGCGGCGATCGCCACGGCGATGTTCTTCATCATCCTGGTCGGCGTCTCGATCTACCTCTTCGGCGTCCAGACCCGGCTCCGCCGCTACCAGTTCTGATCTCCGGGGAGAGCCGCAGGGGGCCGAGCGGGCGCGGAGCAAGCGGCATGGTGACCTTCGAAGACCTGCGCGACATCGTGCTCGCGCTGCCCGACACCGAGGAGACCCGGTCCTGGGACGCGCGCTCGTTCAAGGTCAACGGCAAGGTCATCCTGTACTGGAACCCGACCCACGACTGCCCGGTGTTCAAGGTGGCGATCGAAGAGCGGGACTTCCTGATCGAAGCCGATCCTGCGACCTTCTTCACCACCGACCACCACCGGCCCTGGCCGCTGGTGCTGGCGCGGCCGGAGCGGGTTGACCCGGGCTGGGCGCGCGCCACCATCGAGCGGGTCTGGCGGGCGCAGGTGAAGAAACGCACGCTGAAGGCCTGGGACGCGGCGCAGAGCTGAAGCGGGCTCAGCGAACGCTCACTTCAAACGTCGCCCACGGCCCCCTGCTCCCCCGGCCCCGTTCGGTCGGCGGAACCCTCACGCCGCCGCTCGACCTCCGCGGCGAACTCGGCGGTGGAGTTGCGCCTTGGGTAGGGGCAGTCGGGCACCGGCACGCCCAGGGTGGGCGCAGAGCGGCTCCCATCCGTCGCCGAGAGCATGCACGAGCAGGCGCTCGGACGGCACGGTTGCCTTCACCTCCGCGACGTGCGCCTCGTAGACCGCGAGCACGTGGTCGCGATCGTCGGGACGACCTTGGAAGACTTCGTTGCCGACCAGCGCGACGCCGAGGGATTCGGGATCGTTGTCGCCGGACGTGAACGCCGCGATGGTGTTGCGATAGCTGTCCCACCAGCTCTCGGGCGAACGCCAGGTCAGGATGACCTTCGCCTCGGGATACGCGCGGACGAGATCGCGCCAGTACCAGGCCGAGGGAAAGTCGACGCAGGAGGCGTAACCGGCAAAGAGGCGCTCCCAGTCGGGGGTCGCACCCTTGACCAGCGCCCGCCACCGCCGTTTCTGCTCGGGATCGCGACCGACCTCGATCATGTGGTGGCACGGCCCGAAGCCGAGCATGTCAAGCGCCTCGCGCATCGAGTCCGTGCCTGTCCGGCCGAACCCGGTTCCGATCACCCGCAACGACATCGCCATCCTCCACCGCTGGCGCGACAGTATGCCGAACCGGCTTGTCCCGCCAGCCGCGGGCGTCCGCTCGAGGAACCCGGCCGCCGTTGGACCGGCTTGACCCGGGCTGGGCGCGCGCCACCATCGAGCGGGTCTGGCGGGCGCAGGTGAAGAAACGCACGCTGAAGGCGTTCGAGGCGGCGCGAGGGAGCCCGAGATGACCGATGACCTGGCGCTCACGGCCCGCCACCGTCTGCCTGACCCGCTGCGGGTGCTGGTGGAGACATACCCGCGGCTGGAGTGGGAAGCGCATCCGCACTTCACCGAGCTGACCCGGTTCTGGCTGCAGATGCACCTGGGGTTCCGGCAGATGCAGGGCCTGCTGGTGGACGAGACCCAGGGCTTCCTCGACCGCGGGCGCGAGCCGCGGGCCTATGCCCAGGGGCTGGCGCGGCTGGCGAGCCGCTATCTCAACGAGCTCCACGGCCACCACAACATCGAGGACCATCACTTCTTCCCGATCATGAAGACCCTCGATACGCGGATCGCCTGGGGGTTCGACCTGCTCGACGCCGATCACCAGGCGATGGACGGGGTGATCCAGCAGATGGCCGAGAGCACCAACGCGGTGCTGCGCGCCGTGCGCGACGGCGCCCCGGCCGAGGCGGCATCGGGCGCGCTGCTGGGGCACCTGCAGGGCTTCGGCCGGATGCTCGACCGGCACCTGACCGACGAGGAGGAACTGGTGGTGCCGGTGATCCTCGACCATCCCGAGGCCGGGCTCTGATGCTCATCTGCTCGGCGCTCGGCGGCGCGGTGGCCGGCGGCTTCGGGGTGGGTGCGCTCGGGGTCGCGGGCGGCGTCGCAGCGCTGGTCGGGCTGGCCAACATCCTCGCGGCGCGGGGGCTCCGGCCCCGGCATTTGCCATCGACAATCTGAACCGCAGCCGCTAGAGAGCCCGCTGATCCGAAGCCGCCTGGATACGTCATGGAAGCCGTCGTTCTGACCATTCACCTGTTGCTCGCGTTCGCGCTGATCCTGGTGGTGCTGCTGCAGCGCTCCGAGGGCGGCGGGCTCGGCATGGGCGGCGGCGGGATCATGACCAGCCGCGGCGCCGCGACCGCGCTCTCCAAGGTCACCTGGGCGATCGGCACCGCCTTCGTGGTGACCAGCCTGACGCTGACGGTGCTGGCGGCGCACGGCAGCCGCACCGGCTCGGTGATCGACCGCGCCGCCACCCCGGCGCCCGGCCCCCGCCCCGGAGCAGGCGCCCGCCGCGCCGGCCCCCGGCCTCGAGGGCGACCTGCTGCCGAAGCTGCCGGCCGAAGAGGGCCCCGCCGCGCCGCCGCCGGTCAAATAGTGGCGCCCGGGCAACCTCTGGTTGCTCGACGCCGTCAAACTACAGCATCTTGCGCGAGACGGCTTGCCGCCGCCGCCTCTTTCCCGTATAGATTGAGTCCCGTGAAGCCTCGGGCTTTCGCAGAACTATAACCGACCAGGGCACGGGGAGCAGCACGGATGGCGCGATACGTCTTCATCACCGGCGGCGTGGTCTCGTCGCTCGGCAAGGGCCTCGCGTCGGCCGCGCTCGGGGCGCTGCTGCAGGCCCGCGGCTATTCGGTGCGGCTGCGCAAGCTCGACCCCTATCTCAACGTCGATCCCGGCACCATGTCGCCCTTCGAGCACGGCGAGGTCTTCGTCACCGACGACGGCGCCGAGACCGACCTCGACCTCGGCCACTACGAGCGCTTCACCGGCGTCGCCGGCGCGCAAGACGGATTCGATCTCCTCGGGCCGGATCTATTCCAACGTGCTGGAGAAGGAGCGCCGCGGCGACTACCTCGGCAAGACCATCCAGGTGATCCCGCACGTCACCAACGAGATCAAGGACTTCCTCCGCATCGGCGAGGACGAGGTCGACTTCATGCTCTGCGAGATCGGCGGCACCGTCGGCGACATCGAGGGCCTGCCGTTCTTCGAGGCGATCCGCCAGTTCGGCCAGGACAAGCCCCGCGGCCAGTGCATCTTCATGCACCTGACGCTGCTGCCCTACCTCGCCGCCTCGGGCGAGCTGAAGACCAAGCCGACCCAGCACTCGGTCAAGGAGCTGCGCGCCATCGGCATCGCCCCGGACGTGCTGGTCTGCCGCTCCGAGACTGCCGATCCCGCCGAAGGAGCGCGACAAGCTGGCGCTGTTCTGCAACGTCCGGCCCGAGGCGGTGATCGCGGCGCAGGACCTGCGTCGATCTACGAGGCGCCGCTGGCCTACCACGCCGAGGGGCTCGACCAGGCGGTGCTCGACGCCTTCGTGCATCTCGCCGGCGCCGCGGCCGAACCTGGCGCAAGTGGGAGGACGTGGTCGACCGCATCGATGAACCCCGAGGGCGAGGTCCGGATCGCCATCGTCGGCAAGTACACCCAGCTCGAGGACGCCTACAAGTCGATCGCCGAGGCGCTGACCCACGGCGGCATCGCCAACCGGGTGAAGGTGCGGGCCGAGTGGATCGAATCCGAGATGCTTCGAGCGCGAGGCGAGATCGCCGCGGTGCTGGAGGACTTCCACGCCATCCTGGTCCCCGGCGGCTTCGGCGAGCGCGGCACCGAGGGCAAGATCCGCGCCGCCAGCTTCGCCCGCGAGCGCAAGGTGCCCTATCTCGGGCATCTGCCTCGGCATGCAGATGGCGGTGATCGAGGCGTCGCGGAACCTGCTCGGCCTGCAGCGACGCCGGCTCGCGAGGAATTCGACCACGAGGCCGGCGAGCGGCGCTTCACCCACGTGATCTACCACCTGAAGGAATGGGTGCGAAGGCAACCGCACCATCAAGCGCGAGGTCGAGCGACGACAAGGGCGGCACCATGCGGCTCGGCGCCTACGACGCGATCCTGGCCGACGGCAGCCAGGCCGCCGAGATCTACGGCGCCACCACGATCTCGGAGCGCCACCGCCACCGCTACGAGGTCGACATCGCCTACCGCGACAAGCTCGAGGGCTGCGGCCTGCACTTCTCCGGCCTCTCGCCCGACGGCCGGCTGCCCGAGATCGTCGAGATCCCCGCTAAAGACCTTGAAAGCAAGGGCGTGATTTTCACGGATATGGACACGGCGCTGCGCGAGCATCCTGATCTGGTGAAGGAATACTTCGGCACGGTCATCCCGTCGTCGGACAACAAGTTCGCAGCGCTGAACACGTCGGTGTGGTCGGGCGGCTCGTTCATCTATGTGCCGCCGGGTGTCAAGGTCGAGATGCCGCTGCAAGCCTACTTCCGCATCAATACCAAGAACATGGGACAGTTCGAGCGCACGCTGATCATCGTCGATGAAGGCGCTTACGTCCACTACGTCGAGGGCTGCACAGCGCCAAGCTACAGCGAAGACAGCCTGCACAGCGCCGTTGTCGAGATCATCGTCAAGGACGGCGGACGCTGCCGCTACACGACGATCCAGAACTGGTCAAGCAACGTGTATAACCTGGTGACCAAGCGCGCCATCGCTTACAAGAAGGCGACGATGGAGTGGGTCGATGGCAACCTGGGCAGCAAAGTCACGATGAAGTATCCGGCGGTGATCCTGGCGGGTGAGGGCGCGCACGGCGAAGTCCTCTCGATTGCCTTCGCGAGCAAGGGGATGCAGTTGGACGCGGGCGCGAAAATCACGCATCTCGCGCCGAACACGACCAGCCAGATCATCAGCAAGTCGATCAGCAAGGACGGCGGACGTGCCAGCTATCGCGGTCTGCTGAAGATTGTCGAGGGCGCGGATAACGTCAAGAGCAACGTCGTTTGCGATGCGCTGCTGCTGGATGACATGAGCCGCTCGGATACCTACCCGACGATTGAATGTGATGCCAAGAACGTGACAATGGGGCATGAAGCCTCGGTCACGCGGATTGGGCAGGATCAACTGTTTTACGCGCAGTCACGCGGGATGAGCGAAGACGAAGCCAACGCGATGATCGTCAACGGCTTTATCGAGCCGCTGGTCAAGGAACTGCCGATGGAATACGCGCTGGAACTGAATCGTCTGATTCAGATTCAGCTTGAAGGATCGATTGGGTAAGCGGGTACGTCAGGGGCTGCACGCCTCGATTTGGATGGCGATGAAACCGAGGCGTCTGACCCTCGCTCAGATGATCTGCCGACCACTGCCACCTGTGCTGGCTTATCGAGTTGGGGAACTGGTCTACCCGAAGGAACGGGCGCAAGCTGACCGTTACTCGTTTGCAGTGCGGGCGCAGACTGGCTCGATCTTTCAGGGCAACACGGTTGAACAACATGCCTACTACAGCGGCATTTTGGGTTACTGTGTGTGGCGCAATCTGGCGGTTTCGCTGGCGGTGTGCCAGCCAGGTGACGAGATCATCGAAGTTGGCGCGAACGTCGGGACGGAAACGATCAGTTTCTCGGATATTATTGGCGCTACGGGACGGGTTCGAGCATTCGAACCGGTTCCGTCAAATCTGGAAACGCTGAAGTCGGCACTCGCGGAGGCGCATTTCCAGAACATCGAAATATATCCATATGCGCTGAGCGATAAAAACGGTCAAGTAACCTTCGTCGCACCGCCGTCGGAACATAAGACGGGTATCGGGCACATTCTGGGGCAAGAAGATGCACAAGCGGACACGACCTTAACTGTAGAGACTGTCACGCTTGATTTGCTCGGTCTGCCGCCCGCTGCTGTCGTGTTTATCGACACGGAAGGTGCGGAAATTGAGGTTTTGCGAGGGGCTGAGCGCTATATCCAGGCGAACAAGCCGCTGCTGGTCGTCGAAATCAGTCCGAGGCAGCTTGCACGAGCGGGCGCGACGGTTGAGACGCTCCATGATCTGATTTTAGAGATGGGCTACGAGCCGTTCGAAATAGGCCGAGCGGGTCTCAAAACGATCACGTTTGATGTGATTACAGTCGATTGGGTTTGTGTGCCGCATGAAGAGCGAGAAAAAATCGCTGTGATTGATCGAATGTTACGGTTGTGCGCCTATCTTCCCTGTGTGTTCGGTATGAATCCACTCGCTCGGAAACGCTGAGAGCGATCAAATGCAGAATGTAAGGAGAGAGAATGTGGTAGCAGTAAGACGACGCCGCTCCGCTGCACCGGAAGCGCCGCTGTATACGCGCGCCGATGTCGAAGCGCTGAGTGAAGCAAACAATGAACCGCTCTGGCTGCGCGAAAGCCGCCTGGTCGGATGGGAATTGTACGAAGAGACGCCGATGCCGCGCGACCAGGAAGAATGGCGGCGGACGGATTATCGCAGCATTCACTGGGATGAAGCCAGTCCGCTGATTGCGACGGGACTTGCAGCGCTGGATGCGGTTCCGGCGCAAATCCTCGAACCGCTGATCGGCGACGAGCAGGGCGGGACGCTGGTATTTGTCGATGGCAAGCTTGTGCGCAGCGAACTCGCGGACTTGCTGGCAGCACAGGGTGTGATTTTCACCGATCTGCTGACGGCCTGCCGCGATTACGAAGCATTAGTGCGTCCGCGTTTGATGACGCGGGCGGTCAAGCCGGGGGATGGCAAATTTGCGGCGCTGCACGCGGCGCTCTGGACGCACGGCGTCTTCCTGTATGTGCCGAAGGGCAAGGCCGTCGAACTGCCGCTGCATGTCGTCATGTACAACACGCAGCCGGGGGCGACTCTGGGGCATGTGCTGGTCGCGCTGGAAGAAAACGCGCAGGCGACAATTCTGGTTGATTACCAGTCGGCGGACTCGGACAATGGTCAACAGTCGGCCTACATTGGCGCGACTGAACTGCTGGTCGGCGCGGCGGCGAATCTGCGCTACGTTGGCTTACAGGACTGGAATCGCAAAACCTACGAATTCAGCCACCAGCGCGCCAGCGTCGATCAGGACGGGCAGCTCGATTGGGTGGTTGGCACGATGGGCGGCAAGTTTGTTAAGGATTTCATCGAGGTTGACCTGGACGGCAAGGGCGCAAGCACGCGCGTGAGCGGGATGTTCTTCGCCGATGAAAACCAGTTCTTCGACCTGGATACGCAGCAAAATCACAACGCGCCGCTGACGGTTTCGGATTTGCTGTTCAAGGGCGCGGCGAAACATAAGGCGCGCACGCTGTGGCAGGGCATGATCAAGTCGATGCCGAACATGCAGAAGATCAACGGCTTTCAAGCCTGTCGTAATCTGGTGCTGGGCGAAGACGCACGGATGGACGCGATCCCCGGTCTGGAGATCGAGGCGGACGACGTGCGCTGCACGCACGCGGCGACCTTCGGCACGCTGGAGCAAGCGCCGATTTTCTACCTGATGAGTCGGGGCATTCCGCGTGCGGTCGCCGAACTGACGGTCGCGGAAGGTTTCTTTGAGGAACTGCTGGGACGTATCCCGTTTGAGCGGGTACAGGATCGGCTGCGGACGGCGCTGGAAACGAAGATTGTCGGCGTTGGGCAGCAGAAACAAGAGTCGGCGTAAAATGCGAAAAGAAAAGGGCGCACACACAGGTGCGCCCCTACAAAAATTACCTCACCCCCGGCCCCTCTCCACGTCACTTCGCTTAGGTAGAGGGGAGAAAATGCGGTATGCAAATCTAGCCGATAGCGCAGGAGATCAGCATGGCGTTTAACGAAAAACTCTCCTTTGACATCGAAGCAATTCGGGCGGATTTCCCGATTTTGCGGCAGGAACATCACGACGGTGTGCCGCTGATTTACCTCGACAATGCGGCGACGAGTCAGAAGCCGCTCAAGGTGATCGAGGCGCTCGACGATTACTATCGGCGCTACAACGCGAATGTGCATCGCGGCGTGCATAAGCTGAGCGAAGAAGCGACTACGGCTTACGAGCAGGCGCGCATCAAGATCCGCAAGTTCATCAATGCCGACAGCAAGCGCGAAATCATCTACACACGCGGGACGACCGAGAGCATCAATCTGGTCGCGAAGACGTGGGGCAGGGCGAACCTCAAGCCGGGCGATGTGGTCGTTTCGACGCAGATGGAACATCACTCGAACATTGTTCCCTGGCAAATTCTTCAGGCGGAAAAAGGCTTCACGGTCAAGTACATCCCGGTGCTGGACGACGGGACGCTTGATCTTGAGGCTTATGCGGCGTTTCTGAGCGAGGGCAATGTCAGGCTGGTGACGGTGATGCAGGTCTCGAATGTGCTGGGGACGATCAACCCGGTGCAGGCGATGGCGCAGCAGGCGCACGAGGCAGGCGCGCTGATCCTGATCGACGGGGCGCAGTCTGTCCCGCACATGGCGGTCGATGTGCAGGCGCTCGACGCCGACTTTTTTGCCTTCAGCGGACATAAGATGCTTGGCCCGACCGGGATTGGCGTGCTGTACGGCAAACGCGATCTGCTGGAAGCGATGCCCCCCTGGATGGGCGGTGGTGATATGATCGCGACGGTCAGGCTGTCGGGCAGCACGCTGGAACGATCTGCCGTACAAGTTCGAAGCGGGGACACCCTCGATTGCCGAGGCGATTGGGCTGGGCTACGCGGTCGATTATCTCAGCGCGATGGGCATGGATAAAATTCAGGCGCACGAGCAGGAGATCACGGCCTATGCGCTGGATCGGCTGGCGGAAGTGCCGGGTGTGACAGTTTATGGGCCGGAAGCCGAGAAAAAAGGCGCGGTCGCGGCGTTCATGGTGGCAGGGCGTTCACGCGCATGATGTGGCGCAAATTCTCGACGCCGATGGGATCGCGGTGCGGGCGGGGCATCACTGCGCGATGCCGCTGCATGAGCGATTTGGGGTATCGGCGACGGCGCGGGCGAGCTTCTATCTGTACAATACGACGCAGCGAAGTCGATGCGCTGATCGAGGCGCTCTACAAAGTCAAGAAGACATTTACAGCGTAAGATAGAGTTGAGGTTAGATGAACCTCAGACCCAAACGCTAAGCTGATGAGTGATGAGAATGGGTATAATCGATCGCTCAATGAAGAGGTGGAGGTAGTGTTATGCAAGATATGTATCGTGAGAATATCCTCGATCACGGGATGCACCCACGCCATCGCGGGATGCTTGATCCCGCCAACATCGATTACGAAGCCAACAATCCGCTCTGCGGCGACCGGCTGCGGCTGACGCTGCGGGTCGATGAAAATAACCGCATTACCGAAATCGGCTGGGATGGCGATGGCTGCGCGATCAGTCAGGCGTCGGCGTCGATGCTGGGCGAAGAAATCCTCGGCAAGACGCTGGAAGAAATCCGCGAAATCGACAAGGACGGAAATTTTCGAGATGCTGGGCATCCCGATTGGCATGAACCGCGTCAAGTGCGCGCTGCTGTCGCTGAAAGTGCTGAAGGTGGGGCTGTATGGCCTTGAAGAATGGCGCAAGCTGGAACATGAGCACGAACACGACGAGGATGATTAATTGCGGCATGACGGAATTTGTCACGGTCGCGACCACCGATGAGATCATGCCGGGCGACCGGATCGTGGTCGAGATTGACGATGTGTGGGTGGTGATTTTCAACGTGGGTGGGCAGTATTACGCGCTTGAAGATATGTGTTCACACGAAGAATACATGCTCTCGGAAGGCGAAATCGATGGCTACGCGATTGAGTGTCCGAAGCATGGGGCGTGCTTCGACGTGCGCGATGGCAAAGTGCTCGCGCCGCCCGCGCTGGTTCCGGTGAAGGCTTATCGGTGCAGGTCATTGGCGACGAAGTGCAGGTTGCGCGGCGATAGCAACTCACCTCACCCCCGGCACCAATCCTCGAGCGAGCGGAGAAAATCACGTGAAATTGTGATAACTAAGAGCATAAACAAAATTTTATTGATAGACTGGCTACAATTACCCCTTTACGCCTCTGAAAGGCTGATCATGACAAACACTGATTAAGGAATTTTACGGCGACCGGATGCTGGTGTTCGGGCATCGCGGGGCGCGAGCGTATGCGCCGATGAACACGATTCCGTCGTTTGAACTGGCGCTGGCACAGGGCGCAGATGGGATTGAACTTGACGTGCGCCTGACGCTCGATGACGAGATGATCATCATGCACGATGCGCGTGTGGACGCGACGACAGACGCTAAAGGTTTTGTTCACGAGATGCCGCTGCGGGAAATCAAGGAACTGGACGCGGAGGTCGTGGTTCGACCCGAAGTACGCCGGGACGCGCGTGCCGACGCTTGATGAGGTGTTCGAGGCGATTGGCAAGCGGACGCGGATCAACGTCGAGATCAAGTCGGATACGACCGACGAGACGGGTATCGAGGAAAAAGTCGCGGATGCAATTTGGCGGCATGGGCTGGCGCGGAACATTATCGTTTCGTCGTTCAATCCGATCACGCTGGCGCGCTTTCGCGAGGCGATGCCGGAAGTGCTGATCGGCTTCCTGCATGAGCCAGACAGCGAAGCGGTGACGATCCCGATGATGAATGACCTTCCGCACGAGGCGCGCAACCCGTATTACGAGGAAATCGACGCGAAGTACATGGCATGGGCGAAGGACGCGGGCTATCGCGTCAATACATGGACGGTCAACGACCCGGCGAAAGCGGTCGAACTGCGCGATTTGGGCGTGGACTGCATCATCACCGACAAGCCGGATGTGATTCTCGCGGCGGTACGCGCCTAGCTGTCGATGGAGCGGCTGTGGTGGCGGCTGGTTCGGCTTTGGATTTCGGCTGCTGTATAACGAGATGGCGTTCACCTACGACACGGTGAGCTAGTGTCGTTTCGCTGGGAGTCGTGGCGCTGCTGGATACGGTCGGCGCTGGCACATCTTGGCAGCGAGTCGCCCGTGCTGGAACTGGCGCACGGTACGGGTAATCTGCAAATCGACCTGCATGAAGCGGGCTATCGCGCAATTGGCTACGATCTGTCAGCGGGAATGGGGCGGATCGCACAGGCGAAGCTGGCACGGCAGCGGAATCGATGCACGATCTGACGCGAGGACGGGCGCAGCAGCTTCCGTTCGCGAGTGGATCGTTTGCGGCGGTTGTCAGCACGTTTCCGACGGATTTTATTGGCAAGCGCGAGACGGTCAACGAAGTTTATCGGGTGCTGAAACCGGGCGGTGTGTTTGTGATTGTGCCGAACGCACAGCTGACAGGCGGCGATTTGAGCGTCAAAGGGCTGGAATGGCTCTATCGGATCACGGGGCAGCGAGCGGGAGGAACGCGGCGAACCGAACGACCGATCACACGGCTTTGCGGCAGATGTTTGCGCCGTTTGAAGTAAAAACAGTCGCGGAGCGCTGCCCGCGCAGCGTTGTTACGGTGATAGTGGCGCGAAAATCCGTGTAAAAAATGCTCTGGAATTCGAAAAAAACCATGCTATAATCGCTTGCAATCAATATGGTGGGTGTAGCTCAGTTGGTTAGAGCGCCTGTCTGTGGAACAGGAGGTCGCGGGTTCAAGTCCCTTCTACCCACCCTTACAGATTCAACCAAAAACCAGAACGCCCGATTTCGGGACATTCTGGTTTTTTGATGCCAGAAGGGATCAGTCGATGCAAGGGACAACACACGTAGCGATCGGATTTCTGAGCGGCGCAGTCGTTGCGGCGGCGTTTCACGTGCCGCTGTATCTGGAGACGGGGGCGGTGCTGACGGTCGCCTGTGTGGGAAGTCTGCTGCCGGACATTGACACGCCCGCCAGCAAAATGAGCCGTTCACTGGGCGGGCTGCGCAAGCCTTTTGGCCTGTTTGCGCATCGCGGGCTGACGCATTCGCTGGTGGCGCTGATCGCGCTGGCGCTGCTGATGGTTTTCCTGCAAGTACAGTTCGTTCACGCGGTCGCGTTTCTGGCGGGATATGTTCGCACTTGCTGGCAGATTCGCTCACAAAGTCCGGGATACGGCTGTGGTGGCCGTCGCAGCGACGCTTTCGGATTGGTCAACAAACGCCTGACGATCAAGACGGGCGGCGCAATCGACTGGCTGATCGGCATTGCCAGCCTGATCCTCGCGATTGTGGTGCTGATTCAGTTTCATTGACATGGCCAGTCACGTCAGAGCTTCAATGCGTCATCACAAAATACAAATGCACGATTAAACGGTTCAGTGTTAATCTAATTACAGTTTCTGTGAACGGTCACAGACATCAGATGAGGCGTCTTATGCCCAATGCCACACTGCGAGATGTCGCGCGGCGCGCTGGAGTGTCGTACCAGACGGTCTCGCGCGTGATCAACAACCACGCCAACGTCGCGGTTCGAAACACGCCAGCGCATTCTGGAGACCATTGACGAACTGGATTATCACCCGAATAAGGCCGCGCGCAGCCTGGCAGCGCGTCATTCGCAAACGCTGGCGCTGATTACGTTCGGGCTGGATTTTTATGGCCCGGCGCAAATGGTCGTATCAATATCGAGCGGGCGGCCCGAAGCGCAGGTTATGACCTGATTTTTTCCAATGTGGCCTCATATCGCGTGCTATTGTCAAGTCAAGCGTCTCGACGAGCACGTTCGGTCAAGAGCATCCAGGCGGCAGTCAACAGTATTCGCCGCTGGCAGGTGGATGGCATCCTGATGATCACGCCGATCCTGGAAATGAGCTACGACACGATCGCTCAGGCAAGGCGAAGGAGTAAACTATTCCGATTGTGCAGATCAATGGGCCGCTGGGAGCGCAAACGCCCTCGGTCGTGGTCGAGCAGCGCGCGGGCAGCCGCATGATCACGCAGCATCTGATCGATCTCGGCCATCGGAAGATCGCGGAAATCTGCGGGCCGCTGACCTGGTTCGATGCGTTGGAACGGCATGAAAGCTGGGAAGCGACGCTCAAGACGGCCGGGTTGAAGTGGGTGTGAGTATTGAAGGCGATTGGACAGCGCTGAGTGGGTATCAGGCAGCGCAGCACTCCTGCTCAGTCGTCATGTCGATTTCACGGCGCTGGTGGTCGGCAACGATCAGATGGCGCTGGGCGCGATGCGGGCGCTGCGCGAGGCCGGACCTGCGCATCCCGGAAGATGTGTCGGTGGTTGGCTTTGACGACATCGCCGATCGTTCGTTTCTGGAGCCGCCGCTGACGACGATCCGGCAGGATTTCGCGGCGTTGGGGAAACGAGGAATCGAATCCCTGATCGAGCGGATCGTTAACCCGGATTTGCCGCTTGAGCAGCAGGTGATTTACCCCGAACTGATTTTCGAGCGAGCAGCGCTTCCCCACGAAAATAGCCTCGTCAAACCTCCGGATTAGTTTTGTGGCATCGCAGCGCATTGGGAGGATAAATCGGGCAGCAACGCTGCCAAAGGCAACCCTTAGCGTTGGTTCGTTCCGCTGTGGTATTATCGCGCAGAGTCCGGTTCGGTTGACAGCGAGACGGAGCGACCTTATAATCGCAGTAAGTTCGGCCTGGAATTTAGGGAGTATATATCCGGATGGAAATACGGTCAATTGGTTCGCTCAACGTGTCGGCGGTGGGGTTGGGCTGCAACAATTTTGGCAGGCGGCTCAATGCTGAGCAGACAGCGGTGGTGGTCAACGCGGCGCTCGACGCGGGGATCAATTTTTTCGATACGGCGGACGTTTATGGGAGCGGTCAGAGCGAGGAATATCTGGGGGCGGCGCTCAAAACACGGCGCAGCGAAGCGGTCATCGCCACCAAGTATTTCGGTCAAGATGGAAGGGCAGGGGCAGGGTGCAAGCCCGGATTACATTCGGATCGCGGTTGAAGCCAGTTTGCGCCGCCTGAGGGTTGACTGCATCGACCTGTACCAGCAGCACAATCCTGACCCGAATGTGCCGATTGAAGACACGCTCGGCGCGCTGGACGATCTGGTGAAGGCGGGAAAAATCCGCGAAATTGGCTCGTCGAACTTCTCGGCGGAGCAAATCGCTGAAGCAGATGCGGTGGCGAAGCACAAAGGTACGGTGCGTTTTATGAGCGTGCAAAATCATTACAGCCTGCTGCATCGTGAACCCGAACCCGATGTTTTCCCTGAATGTGAGCAGTTGGGATTGGCGTTTTTGCCCTATTTCCCTCTGGCGAGCGGCGTCCTGACCGGGAAAATCAGCCGAGGCCATGTTGCCCCGGCGGGAAGCCGTCTCGCGGACGCGGGAACACAAACCCGCTTCGCCGGCGAGCATAATCTTGAAGTGGTCGATCAACTGATCGATTACGCCGAAGCGCAGGGACACACGATTCTCGAACTGGCTTTCGCGCTGGCTGCTGGCGCGTCCAGTCGTCGCGTCGGTGATCGCCGGCGCGACCAAAGTCGAGCAAATCCATGCCAATGCTGCGGCGGCGGGATGGAAGCTCACGCCGGAAGATATGGCGGCGATTGACAAAATCGCGGCGGTGACAGCGTAAAATATACTTTCACCACAAAGACCATAAAGACCACAAAGGTAGGGGCATGGCAGCGCCATGCCCCTAAAACTAGACTCACACAACACGAGACCCCGACTTTCGAACAAGTGAGCGACGATCTATAATGGATTGGATCGGATTGACGCGAGTGGTCGAAAGCGATGCAGCTATCTCTCTTTCAGGAAACATTTGAACCGGACAGCGAGGCGCTGGCGGCGTGCCTGAAGGCGCAGGTCGTCGCGATTGATCTGGAAACGCAAACGCGCTGGCCGGGGGAAGGCCCGAAGATCGATTACGGGCTGAGCTATTCGGCGGATGTGACGGTGATCGCGCTGGCGTGGCAGCGAAGGCGGTCAGTTCAGAACGACGGCGCTGGCGGCGCCGTTTGAACAGGCGGCGCTGGCGTTTCTCAACGCGCTGGTCAGCGGGAACGCGACTGCTGATCGCGCACAACGCGGTCTTCGACTTTCGCCAACTGAGTAAACTGGTGCATGGACGTGTCCCGGAGCGTATCTGGGATACGCAGTCGATGGCGCGGCTGCTGCATCCGGCGGTCGATGCCAGTTACAGCCTGCTGGCTGTGGCGCGGACGCTGGGGATCGCTTTCCCTGAGCGGCAGCAGGCGATGAAAGGCGCAGCGCGGCAAGCTGCACACGCTGCCGCTGGAACTGACGATGGAATACGCGCAGGACGATGCGCGGCTGGCGCTGCAAATCTACCTGAAGCAGCGCGAAATTCCGGTTGATGCCGAACTGGTCGATTGGGAATGTCGGGCAGCGCATGAATACTGCCGGATGGCGGCCGAAGGGATTCGGCTGAACGCGCCGTTTGTCGAGGAGCGGCTGCGCGAACTGGGCGAGCAGCGCGACGTACTGGCGGCTCGGCTGCGGGACGATGGCCTGCTGACGCCGGGAAGCTCGCAGGCGCGGGCGAAATATCTGCACGAGCAAAAAGGTATCCCCATGCCGCGCTGGGAGGACGATTCGCGTTATTTCACCTGGGCGGGGCGCAAACGGCTGAAGGCATAATCCCGGCTCGCCGGTCGAACTGTCGGACTTGAGCACGCGCTCGTCGGTGATCGAATCGTACATGGAAGATGGCAGTCCCTACGCCGAACGGCTGAAAGACATCGCCGCCTATATGGAAATCGACTGGCTGATGTCGGCGCTCAAGGGGCTGCTGGATCACGCGGCGCTGGATGGTCGGCTGCACAGTCTCGTGACGACGGCGACGGAAAGCGGCAGGCGGGCGTCGAGCTACCCGCACATGCAGAACTGGAAAATGCCGGCGATGGCGGGCGTCGCGATTGGCGACGAGGGCTTCACGCTGGTCGAAATCGACTACAACAACGCCGAGAACGTGATGGCAGCCTATATTGCCAGCGACAATAATCTGGCGGCGGCCTGCATCGCCGAGGATTTTCATTCGACGATGGCTTCGCGCTATTTCGGCTCGGACTGGGAAATCGCGGACGCGGCGGAACGCAAACGACTGCGCAACTTCGCCAAGAAAATCACCTACGGGACGGCCTACGGGATGGGCGCGGAGCGGCTCGGGCAGAGCATCGGCGTGAGTACCGAAGAAGCGCTGCGCCTGATGCGTGCCAAAGACGCGGCCTTCGCCAACGTGACGCGGGCGCGCGAAGAGGCCAAACGAAAAACGCGCAACGGCGGCATCCTCAATCTGTGGACGGGGCGCAAAGTCGCCGTGCCGACGGCATTCGTCGCCTGGAATTTTCTGTGTCAGGGCGGCGTGAGCGAAGTGCTGAAGCGGGCGATTGTGCTGGTTTCGGAGGCGTATCGGGCGCGCGGGATGCGGTCGCGGGTGGCGCTCGATATGCACGACGCGCTGATTCTGGAAGTCGCGCACGACGAATGGGACGAGGCGCTGCACGATCGCCAGCGAGATCATGACTTCGATTACACGCCGGATAACGACCGCACCAAGCCGCCGATTCGCTGGCGGGCGGAAGCGAAACCCAGCAGAGAATCAGAAAAAGTGGGGTGCGCGGCAGTGGCATCCAACGCGAAGTCGATGGGTTGATACTTGATGGCGCGACAGATTGGGATGCTGGCGGAGAAATCGCTGCACGCGGCGCTCAAAGCGCATTATGCCGAGCCGGGCGATCAAGCTCGAATGGGAACTTGATGGCTATGTGATCGACATCTTACGGGGCGGTGATCGATGCATCGAAATTCAGACGCGCAGCCTCGCGAAGATGAAACCCAAGCTGACGGCGCTGCTGGATAAGTATCCGGTGCGCGTGATTCACCCGATTGCGCAGGAGCGGCACGTCATTCGCATTGACGCGGACGGCGTGATCGTCAGCCGCCGGAAATCGCCCGAAACGCGGGACGCTTTATCACCTGTTCCCTGAACTGGTCAGCCTGCCGAAACTGATCATGCACCCGAATTTTTCGCTGGAAGTGCTGCTGATCCGCGATGAAGAAGTCTGGATCGACGACGGCAAGGGAAGCTGGCGGCGCAAGCACTGGAGCATTCAGGATCGGCGGCTGCTGGGAATTGAGCGCGAGTATCGTGCTGGCGACGCTGGAGGATTTCGCGGCGCTGCTGCCTGCCGACCTGCCCGATTCGTTTGACAGCGGCGAACTGGCGAAGGCTATCCATCAGCAGCGCCCGCTGGCACAGAAGATGGCTTACTGTCTGCGCGCGATGGGTGTGATACAAGTTACAGCCAAGCGGGGCAAGGCTTTGCTATACTCGCGTGTGATAGACGAAATCAGCGCAAACCCTCTAGAGGACAAAAACGTGGATTTAGCTGAACTGATCCGCTCGCGGCGCTCGATTGGCCTGTTCAATGACGCGCCTGTTCCGCTGGAACTGGTGCATGAATTGTTGGAAAGTGCGGTTTATGCGCCGAATCATCGCCTGACCGAACCCTGGCGATTTGTCGTTCTGACCGGCGCAGGGCGAGAACGCTACGCGGAAATCCGGCGCGATATGGTGCTGGATTTCATGAAAGGGCAGGGCGAGGCCGAACGCAAGCAGGCCGCCGAGGGGACGTATCGCAAGTTCATGAATGTGCCGCTGTATCTGCTGGTCGTGATGCGCAAGCAGGCCAACGCCGAACTCGATGAAGAAGATTACGCGGCCTGCTGCTGTGTGATCCAGAATTTTCTGCTGCTGGCCTGGGAACGCGGGTTGGGACGACCTGGAAGACGTTCAAGAACGATCCGCGCCTGCGCGAATATCTGGGGCTTGAGCGAGACTGAGCGGGTGGTCGGGATCGTCCACGTCGGCTACTCGGCTGAAGAAGAACGCACGGGGCAGCGCAAACCTGCTCACTGAACGAATCACGGTTTTGGACGGAAATTGACGGTGAAGGACGTGACCGCATGAAGTCGCTGAGCCTGACGCGGCAACTGACGTTGCTGGTGGGGCTGCTGGTGTTGACCACCGTTGCGGTGACGACGCTCAGCGTTTTTCTGCTGGCGCTGAACGCGCTCAGCGACGAAGTGACCAGCCGCTTATATCGGGCAGCACTGCTGCCGCTTGCGCTGATCGCCGTGCTGATGATGGCAGCATGGCGGCGCTGGCGGCGCGTGGTTCATGCACACTCGGCTAAAGCCGCTGCATCAGTTGACGACTTATGCACGCCACATGGGGCAGCGGCGATCTTCAGACGCCGATCGACGTGGAGACGAGGAGCGCCGAAGTTTCCAGCCTTGCGCAGGTGCTGGATAAGACGCGCGCTCAACTACTGCAAAATGTCGAGGCGGTCTCCGAGGCGCGGCAGTTGTCCGAAACGTTGATTCAATCGGTGGTTGAGGGGATTATCACCTGTGATGCCGATTGGCGGATCGTGTTTTTCAGCGCGGGCGCGGCGCGGATCAGCGGATGGACGAGCGAGGCAGCAGTCGGTAAAGCGCTCGACGAGGTGCTGCCGCTGAGCAACGACGAAGGCGGACATTTCGGGGATTATCTGCCGACGGACAGCGGGCGGCGGACGGTCGTGATCCGGCATCTGAGCGGCAGCCTGATCACCCTGGCGGTGACGCGCGCCAAACCGATTACCGAAGGGCAGACGACGATTGTCATCCACGACATCTCCGAAGAGACCCGGCGGCGAAAGGCGCAAACTTATTTTCTGGCGAGTATGTCGCATGAATTTCGGACGCCGCTGGCGGGGATGCAGGCGTCGATTGAACTGCTTCAAGAGAATTTACGCCACTCTCGGTCGAGGAGACGCAGCAGCTTCTCAACTCGATTCATCTGAGCCTGTCGATGCTGCACCAACTGATTGACAATCTGCTGGAAAGCAGCAAACTGGAAGCGAATCACTTTACGCTCAACCGACGTCGCGTTAGAACTGGAGCCGCTGCTGGGCGAGGCGATCCGGCTGATCGAGCCGATGATCGCGCGGCGCGATCAACGGCTGACGCTGGAAGAACCGCTTGATCTGCCGACGCTGCGGGTTGATCCGACGCGGACGATCCAGATGATCGTCAATCTGCTTTCGAACGCCAGCAAATACAGCCCGGTCGGGAGCATGATCGAAATCAGCGTGCAGCAGCGAACGAAGGCGATCCACTGCGGATCAGCATCGCGGATCGCGGGCGTGGGATTGCGCCGGAACAGCAGACCAGCATTTTCATGCCGTTCGTGCGCCTGGAACCCGAATCGCAGACGCGATCACGGTTCGGGACTTGGCCTGTCGGTCGTCAAGGCGATTGCGGAAGCGCATCAGGGACAGGTCGGGGTCGAAACGCGGGCAGGCGGTGGGAGTGTCTTCTGGTTTACCCTGCCGATTCTGGAAAGCGACAGCAGCGCAAAGCGACGTAACTATGAAAGCGCTGGTGGTTGACGACGATCTGGTGCTGGCGGATGTCGTCTCGTTTACGCTGCGGCGGGCAGGTTTTGAAGTCGTGCTGGCGCATGATGGGCGGGCGGCGCTGGAACGCTTCCGTGAAGCAATGCCGCAAATCGTGATTCTCGATCTGGAACTGCCAGAAATTGATGGGTTGGAAGTTTGCCGCGCAATTCGGGCCCAGTCGGATACGCCGATCATCATGCTGACAGTCCGCGACAGCGACGAAGAGGTCGTGCGTGGTCTGGAACTGGGCGCGGACGACTACATCACCAAGCCGTTCAGCCCGACGCAGTTGGTCGCGCGAGCGCAGGCGGTGGTACGGCGCAGCGGACAGACGGTCGTGCCGAAACGTCTGGCTTTTGGCAGCATTACGCTTGACCCAGAACGTCACGCGGTTTACGTTGGCGAACACGAGTCGGCGCAGCTTACGCCGCTGGAATATAAACTACTGGAAACGTTCGTGCTCAACCGCGAACAGGTGCTGCCGTTCGACACCCTGATTGATCGGGTGTGGGGGCCAGATGGCGGTGATAAGGCGATGCTCAAGCAGTTGGTTTATCGGCTGCGGCGCAAAATCGAGCCTGGAGAAGGCAGACAATCCGAAGTCGATCTGGAAGCGATCCCTGGTGTTGGCTATGCGCTGATGCGGGCGGATCCGCGCTGAGCCTGGAGGCTTATAAAATGGCAAAACTGATTTATGGGCAGCGGATTGGCAAGACGGCGCGACTTAGCTTTGGATGCTCGGCGACGATTTTCGATGGGGCGCGCGAACGCATCCTGCTGACGCGACGGACGGATAACGGGCGCTGGTGCTGCCCAGTGGGGCGGTCGAAGCCGGCGAAAGTGTCGAGGAGACGTGTATTCGCGAAGTGCGGGAAGAAACCGGATTGGATGTGCGCGTGATCCGCTTGATCGGGGTGTATTCATCTCCTGACCTTATTGTCGAATACGCCGATGGGAATCGCAAGCAGATTATATCGCTGTCATTCGAGGCGGAAATTGTAGGCGGAGTGCTTGGCCTCAGTGACGAAACCACTGAGTTTGGTTATTTCACAGTCGGATGAGATGAAACACATCGATGTCATGGAACACCACCTTCAGCGGATTGAGGATGCGCTGGCGGCACAGGTACAGGCATTCATACGATAAGGCGACTCGGCTGTAATTCTTGTAATTGATCTGTGCTGCTATAATTGTGACCACTTTGTGACCACACTGTAACCACTCCTATCACTTCGGCAATATAGAGTTGCTTGTGTATTCTAGGAGCGGAAACTGTGAAGCGTATTATCAATGGGTGTGGTTGTCATTGGTCTGCTGGCTATGCTGGTCGTTGTTCCTGCGTCCGCGCAGGATAACGGTCGTCACGATTACGCTGGCAGGTTACACGGTCATTCAAGCGACCTACGCGAAAATTCTCCCTCTCTTCACGGATTACTGGAAACAGCAAACCGGGCAGGACGTGACGTTTCAGGAGTTGTATCTGGCGTCGGGAGCGCAGTCGCGCGCGGTGGCAGGCGGCTTCGAGGCCGACGTGGTGGCGCTGTCGCTGGAAGGTGATGTGAATCGGCTGGTTGATGCTGGTCTGATCACGCACGACTGGAAAGCCAACGCCTACGGCGGCATGATCTCGGACTCGCTGGTGGTGCTGGTGACTGCGCAAGGACAACCCGAAGCATATTCAGGACTGGGGCGATCTGGCGCAGCCCGGCATTGAAGTGATCACGCCGGACGCGGCAACCAGCGGCGGCGCGCAGTGGAACGTGATGGCGGCTTATGGCGCGGCCTTTCGCGGACAGGTGGCGGGCTACGATGCGGGCGCGGATGGCGCACGTAAGTTCCTGGCTGACCTGTTCACCAACGTGAGCGTGATGGATGCCAGCGGACTCGACAGCTATCAGACCTTTGAGCGCGGCATCGGTGATGTCTCGATCACCTACGAGAACCAGTATTACGCGGGCAAGGCGCTGGGCGACGATTTCACGTGTGATTTACCCGACCTCGACCATCGTCATCGAGAATCCGATTGCCCTGGTCGATATTTATGCCGATGAGCATGGGACGCGCGAAGCAACACAGGCTTTCATCGACTTCCTGTATCGCCCGGAAATTCAGGCTATTTTCGCGGAAGATGGCTTTCGTCCGCCGATCGTCAAGACACTCGCGTGAAGCCGACACCGGAGGCGACCGCGAAGCCACGATCGAGACTGAATTCCCGACGATTGCCGACCTGTTCACGATTGACGATTTCGGCGGCTGGTCGCAGGTCAAGACGGACATCTTTGGCGACGATGGGGTGTATACGCAGGTCATTGCCGAGGTGAAAGGCGGATGAACCTGAGCAGCGCAGCTCGTTCGAGACAAGCCGCGTCAATCTCCAGGTTCCCGTAGGAACCTGGAGTTTGCGTTTCACGGTCATCATCTATCTGGTGGTGTTGATCGCCGTGCCGGTGCTGGTGATCGCGGTCGAAGGGCTGCGCGGCGGGCGTCGATGACTCTGTTCAAGGCGATTACGAAGCCGCAGGCGCTCAGCGCCATCTGGCTGAGTGTCTGGACGGCGGCAGTCATGGCGGCGATCAACATGGTGATGGGGACGCTGACGGCTTACGTGCTGATCGCCTATCGCTTCCCCGGCAAACGCCTGCTCAACGCGCTGATCGACCTGCCGTTCGCCATCCCGACGCTGGTGACAGGCGTGATGCTGGTGCTGCTCTACGGGCCGCAGACGGCGATAGGGACGCTTTTCGAGAAGTCAGTTCGGGACGCGGCTGATCTACGCGCAGCCGGGTATCGTGCTGGCGCTGCTGTTCCTGGGCTATCCGTTTGTGACGCGGGCGGTGCAGCCGGTGCTGGTCGGGCTGGATATTCATCAGCAGGAAGCGGCGCATACGCTTGGCGCGTCCGGCTGGACGACCTTCCGCCGTGTGATTCTCCCGGCGATTATGCCCGCCGTGATCACCGGAGGGATGCTGAGCTTCGCGCGGGCGCTCGGTGAATTCGGCTCGATTGTGATCGTGGCGGGAAATATCCCGCTGCGGACGCAAACCGCCGCCGTCTACATTTACGGTCAGGTCGAAGGCGGGAACAATGCCGCTGCCAGCAGTGTTTCGCTGGTGGTGCTGGCGATTGCGCTCGGCACGACGCTGATCGCCGAACGCCTGATCAGGAGGTATGGTCGTGGCTGAAAAATCGGCGCGTTCGCCGATTGCTTTGCTTCTGATCGCGATTGTCGTGCTTTACGCGGGCATTCTGATCGCTGCGCCCGTACGTCACGATTATTGCCGGGGCATTTCAGGAGGGGATCCAGCCCGTTCTGACGCAGCTTGACCTCGCCGGATGCGCTGGCGGCGCTCAGGCTGACGGCGATTCTGACGGTGCTGGCGGCGCCGATCAACACCGTGTTGGGCGTCGTGGTTGCCTGGGTGCTGGTACGCCAGAATTTCCCCGGCAAGGCGCTGCTCAACGGCCTGGTCGATCTGCCGTTCGTGATGTCGCCGGTGATCGTCGGCTTTGTCGTGGTCGTGCTGTTTGGGCGGCAGGGCTGGCTCGACAATCTGCCGTTTCAGGTCGCCTTCGCGTTTCCGGGGATGCTGCTGGTGACGGTCTTCGTCTCGCTGCCATTCGTGATCCGCGAAGTGATGCCGGTGCTCGCCGCGCTGACGCCGGAGCAGGAAGAAGCCGCGCTAGACGCTCGGCGCAAGTCAGCTGCACGGTTTTCCGCCGGATCATTTTCCCTGGCATCCGGCATGGCGTCGTTTATGGGCTGGTGCTGACGCTGGCGCGCGCGCTCGGCGAATTCGGCGCGGCGGCGGTCGCGGGCGGCGGGATTAAGGGGCTGACGGAAACGGCGACGATCTACGTCTACCGGACGATGCAGAACCGCAATGAAGTCGGCGCGTACAGCATGGCGATTTTGCTCGGCTTGATCTCTATTGCAGTCTTGATTACAATGAATTTGCTCCGGCATCGTCCGGCGGCTGAGAAGGAGGTCAAGTCATGTCGATCTTGCTGAATGATGTGACGCAAACGCTACGGACAGCAGCCGGTTGTCAAGGGGCTGTCGCTGGAAATTCAGCAGGGCGAATTGTTCGTGCTGCTCGGTTCGAGCGGCAGCGGCAAAAGCACGCTGCTGCGCATGATCGCCGGGTTGACGCCGCTCGATCGGCGGACGATCTGCCTGAATGAGCGCGATGTGACCCATCTGCCGACACAGCAGCGCGGAGTCGGCTTCGTCTTTCAGAATTATTCGCTTTTCAAGCACATGACTGCCGCGCAGAATATCGCCTTTGGGCTGGAAATTCGCCGGATGCCGCGCGACCAGCGCGATCAGCGCGTCCAGGAACTGCTCGACCTGATCGGGCTGAGCGAATACGGCGATCGGATGCCGGCGCAGCTTTCGGGCGGTCAGCAGCAGCGTGTGGCGCTGGCGCGGGCGCTCGCGCCGGAACCGGAAGTCCTGCTGCTGGACGAACCGTTCGGCGCGCTCGACGTGAAAATCCGCTCGCAGCTTCGGCAGAATCTGCGCGAGATTCAGCAGCGGCTGGGTATCACGGCGATTCTGGTCACGCATGATCAGGATGAAGCCTTCGAACTGGCGGATCGCATCGGCATCATCGAAAAAGGCGAGCTGCTGGAAATCGGCAAGCCGGAAGACCTCTATCGCCGCCCGCAAAATCACTTCACGGCGACGTTCCTCGGCACGGCGAATCTGCTGCGCGCCAGGCGCAATGGGACGCTCGTTCACGTTGGCGATCATCACCTGCCCGCGCCCGAAGGTACGGAGTCATCTTTCCGGGCAGATGGTCGATATGCTGCTGCGCCCGGAATCGATTGATCTGGCGCTGAGCAGCGGAAGACCTGAACGGCGACTGTGCTGGGCGAAGGCCAGATCGAGTTGATCACGTTTGCGGGCGCGCTGGAACGGATCACGGTGCGCCTGCTGGATCGCGACGAGCCGATTGAGATCGTGATCGCGCCGGAGCGCGCGCGCCGTCTGGGGATTCGCCCAGGGGATCGCGTGTGGGTCGGCGTACAGGATTATCACCTGCTGCCCGTCGCTAACTGCCAGCAACATCTCGCTGAATCACCCGTGCTGTCGTAACGTGTTTCCCTTTCTTTCGCTGGACGATGTCGATCTCGATCTTGAACTGGCGCGGCATCTCCCGCGCCGTCTGGCCTATTATCACCTGGCGCTGCCGATTGCTCAGGATGGCGAGAGCATCACCGTCGCGATGGTGCATCCCGAAAACCAGAAAGTCGTCAGCGTGCTGGCAGGCGCGCTCGATGCGAATATTATCCCGGTGCGCAGCGTCGCCGAGACGATCCGCCAGCAGCTTGATCGCGTGTGGCAGGTTCAGCATGGGACGGATCGCGTTTCGGGTGCATCTACTGGGCATCCACCGAGCGAAGCATTGGAACGTTCCGCCTGGTATATCGACCACCTGATCGCGGCGCTGGAGCGCGACGCGCAAATCGAGCGCGGTCGTTTCGGCAGCGGAGACTTTTCCACGAGTGCCGATCTGGTGATTGCCGCGGACGCGGAAATCCCGGAAAGCCTCTTTCGGACGTCGGCCTCGCTGCTGATCCTCAACAATCCGCCCGCAGCGCCCCAAAGGCGATTCTGCACGTTCTGCGCGGGCATATGCCGGATTATCGCGTGCTGGATTGGCTTGTGCCGCTGGCGCAGTTCAATGCCGCCGAAGTGACGCTGTTCATGGGCGTCGATGGCAGCGACACGACGACCGCTTGTCTCCGATCTGGGCAATATCCTGATGGCGCAGGACAGCCGACAGGCACACATCGCCGAATGCCGCCGCACGCTGAGCGATATGGGTATTGCGGGACGGCTGAAGATTCGCCAGCAAACGCTGCTGAGCGCCATCCGGGACGAACTTGCTGAGCGACCCTATGATCTGGTGGCGATTGCGGCCGAAGCCTATGGCGATTTCGCGCAGCAGGTCGGCGAGATCGTGCGTTCGCATACCGCCGCGTTTCTGGTGATTAAGCCCTAAAACAAAACGACAGAGGCGTTCATTTGAACGCCCCTGCAACACTGCAAAGCAAATTCCTTATCCAATTTCAACTGAAACGAGCGTACTCAGGGGCGGCGCAGGCGTACCAGCTTGCGCCGAAGCACGATGCGCAGGCCGATTCGGGACGATCCGCGCGGGAGTGATGCTTTCAGCGTCGAGGGAAGGGCAACCACAGGTTCAAGCACGACCTCGGCGACCGACTCACGGCTTGGCTCCGACGCATCCGACTTGATGATGGCTGCTTCCTGAGTCTCGCTTGGGCGCGGCACGCCGAAGACTTCCCAGATACTTGCGGCTGCTTCGGTGACGCTCGGCTCAGGTGAGGCAGGTGGTTCCGGCGGCGTAATCGCTTCTGGCCTGGGTTCGGGCGGTTCAACAATCGGCGCTGGCGCGGCATCGGCTGCGGGTTCGAAGGCCGAGACGACCGGCGTTGCCGGTTCAGTCATCGGCTCGTCGCGGGGTGCAAGCGCTTCGGGTTCTGGCTCAACTTCTGCTTCAGGCTCGGTCTGAGGCTGGGTTTCTTCGACCGCCTCCGGCACATCCATGAGCGGCGCTCGATAAATTGGCAGTTCTGAAGGTAGTGGGACGCCCAATGGTTCGGTTTCTTCACCGATCAAGGGTTTTGGCGTCGGCGCTGATGGTCGGGCTTCGGCTTCTTCAGGTTCTGGTTCGGTGGCCGCTGGCTGGTCAGGCTCCGGCACGGCGCTGATTGCCTCGTCTGGTTCTGGTTCGGCAGTCGCCGTGACAGACTCAGGCAGCTCAACAGCCATGCGCGGCTTCGTATCGGACGGGTCGCGCGGTGGTTCGAAGCGCGATAAATCGACCTCAACCATGCGGTCAAGAAATTCCGGCTCACCTTCGAGATCAGGCGGGACAACGGCCTCCGGCGTCGGCACAGTCACGGCAGGACGCGGACGGGTATCGTCCTGCTCAATCGGCGGCTCGGCGATGATACTGATCGGCTGGCCGTCGTCTTCGCTGATCGGTGGCTCGGCCTGGAATCTCGAGAGCGGCAGGCGTTCGGACTTTTGCGTTTCCGGTCGCGTTCCGGCTCGACGGAAGTCGGATGGCGCGGCTGATAGGCGGAGCGCGCATCGACATTCGGCGCATCGCGCATCAGCGATTTGGCTTCATGCGGGCGCGCGGCAGCGCCAGACTGCTTGACTTTTTGCCACAGCGTTTTCAGGCTCTCGGCAATGGTGTGATCGACCTGGCGGCTGACGCCGAGCGCGTTGCGCATCCCGCCGAAAATTCCGCTGAGTTCATAGGTGAATGTCCACTGGACAATCGTGCCTTCAGGGATTTCCTGAAGGCGGATGCGTCCCTTGTTTTCGCGATAAGGCACGCCATCGACAAAATAATATTCATAGCCCAGACCGTTGTACCAGGCGGTAACGGCGACCACGTATTCATGACCGTTCGGCGCGGCATAGCGCCAGCGCACGCCAGGGCCTTCCCGCCGCGAGGTCAGGAAAATGACGTCATGGCAGTCTACCTGCCAGTCCGGGTTATGGGTAATGTCGCTGATATAGTCCCAGACGACATCGGGGGCAGCAGGGATAAGAATCCGATGATCAATGATTGTCATAATGGCAAATTATAGATCGTTTTAGATGCCTGTTCAAAATTACGCTTTCCGTGTTACAATCTCTATTGTGTTGACCGGAGGATATTCGTTTGTTCAGCCCAACTTTAACATTTGCGTTTATCCTGGCGACTCTCTACGGTGCGGCTTTTCATCTCATTCTCGGCGGCGATGCGCGGCGGCTGGCGCTGCTGCTGCTCTCAAGCTGGCTGGGTTTTGCCTTTGGACAGTTGGTCGGCATTTCATTTCTCATCGACTTCTTTGATATTGGCGCGCTGCGGGTTGTGCCCGCGACGCTCGGATCGTTTGACGGCGCTGGTCGCAGTCAGCCTTCTAACCTCGCGCCGAATGCGCAAACGCTCCGCTCGCTAACGCGAGAGTAGGGACAATATGACGGATACACCCGCAACTTCACCGCCTCCGGCGACGAGCAAATCGGGATCTGACCTTCGGCGCATGGTAATCATTGGCAGCGCGGCCTTGATCGGCCTGATGATCCTGCTCTTTGCCATCGCGCTGGTGCTGACACTCGTCACGGGCGGAGATTTCGCCGCCACGATTCGCGTCATCCGTGACCTGGTGATCATCTTCCTGTCGCTGGAAGGCATTCTGATCATCCTGAGTATCGCGATTCTGACACTGCAAGTCGCGCGGCTGGTCAATCTCCTGCAAACGGAAGTCAAGCCGATACTCGAAAACACGCAGGAGACGGTTAAAACGGCGCAGAGTACCGTCGAGTTCATGAGCGAGAACCTGACCGAACCTGTGATTCGCGCCAGCGGTTTCCTGAGCGGGGCGAATGTCATGATCAGCAACTTATTTGGAATTCGCCGCGCCGTGCAGCAGTCAGATAAACAGCGTGAGGTCGAAGCGTGAAGCGCGAACTTGATGGGGGAGTCGTGATCTTCGGAATGATCGTGGGTGTGATCATCGGCGGTCTGCTGACGCTCTTTAAAGCGCCTGCCAGCGGTCGGGCGTTCCGCCGCCAAATCGTCAGCGAAACCGGGCAAAACCTGCGCACCACCATTGAAGCCATTGTCCCGTCCGATCCACTGGCTGAAAGCATGGCGGAGGGGAAAGCCGCTGCCCGTCGCCGCCTCGCTGAACTAGGCGAGCCGGGACGACCTTAACCGCAGCCTGTTTCACCCTGAACTGCATGGCATGGATGCCTGCCCCCAGTGAATCGGGCATGATCTTCGCCTAATCCATTGTGTCTGCTCAACCACAAAAAGTGTACATTCTCCAGCGAGGCATTCCAGTCAGCGTCCGTCAATCCGAGCAGGCGGAAAGCATCGGCGAGCGCCTCGACGACATCCCCCGCGACCACGCTGCGCTCGCTCCCCACTTTGCGCGCCGCCTGCTCCCCGGCGAGGCCGTGCAGATACGCGCCTGCTACTGCCGCATCGTAGGGCTTTAAGCCCTGCGCCAGCAGTCCGGTAATCGTCCCGGCGAGCACGTCGCCCGTCCCGGCGGTTGCCAACGCGGAAGTTTTGAACGGCAGCACAGCCACTCGTCCGTCGGGCGCGGCGATCAGCGTGTGTGCGCCCTTCAGGACGAGAATGACGTTCCACTCGCGCGCTTTTTCCTCGGCGATTTGCCAGCGACGCGACTGCACGTCTTCAATCGTGCTTGCAGCTAAACGTGCCATCTCACCGGGATGCGGCGTGAGAATTGTGTTTTCAGGGAGCCTGCGCCACCATTCATCCATCTGGGCGAGCAGATTCAGGCCATCGGCGTCAATGACCAGTGAAGGAAGCGGGTTCGGGCTGGCTTCCTCGGCTTTCTCGTCCGCGCTGCCTGCAAAACCAATCGCTCGGTGGGCGGTTGGACGCGCTGTTTTGCCATCAAGCAGCCGACTGAGTAAATCGCCGGTGGTTTTTTCGTGTCCCCAGCCTGGCCCGATCAGGAGGGCATCGAAATTCGGGGTTTCCTTGAGGATCAGCGGCGCGGCGTCGGCTGCAAGGACACCCATATCGTGTGGAAAGAGCAGCCAGGTCACTTCGAGCAGGTGTCCCGCGAGTGCAGCGGCAGTTGGCTCCGGCGCACCTACGGTCACCAGACCCGCGCCGGAACGATAGGCGGCGCGTGAGGCTAAACCGGGCGCTCCGGTGTAGTTGACCGAGCCGCCGAGAATCAAAACTTTGCCAAATGTCCCTTTGTTGGCATCGGCTGGACGAGCGGGCAGCAGTTGACGCACTGTTTCAGGGTCGGCGACGGTATGCTGGACGCCCTTCAGCACTTCGGTATTGTCAGGGACGCCCGCCGAGGCGACCGTCAGCTCACCGACGGCGGCAGCGCCGGGGAAGGCGAACAAGCCGGTTTTGGCGGCGATAAAAGTCACGGTTTCGTCAGCCTGTATAGCAAATTTGTCGAGCGCACCAGTGTCTGAGTCGAGACCGCTGGGGCAATCGACGGCGATCACGTAGGAGTGCGATTGACTCGGCGCGGGGTAGGAGCGGCAAGGCGGAGCGGGCGACCGATGCTCTCCTGATCTTCCTCTTCGAGTGCCTGATGGACAGCACGGAGCATTTTGGTCACGTTATCACGAAACGGGAGTTTCAGGCCGATGCCAAACAGCGCATCGACGACGATATGGGCGCTGGCGACCATGTTGAGCAGCACACGGAAGCGCTGATCATCTTCAGCATAGGCGATGAATAGCCCTTTATCGGTGATCGCCTTCATATGCGGATCGTCTTCAGGACGGCGCGTCAGCAGATAGAAGCGGACGAGTGCACCGCTTGCTTCAGCGATGGCGCGCCCCGCAACCAACCCGTCACCGCCGTTATTTCCGGGGCCGATCAGGAGGGTGACGTGCGCTTCTGCGGGGTTGGGCAGGCCAGCGATGATTTCGCGGACACGCAAGGCGACCGCCTGCCCTGCATTTTCCATCATCTCGGCATAGCTGATTCCGGCTGCATCGGCAGCAGCTTCGATCTGGCGCATTTGCTCAACGGATACGACTTTAATCACAGCGCTGACTCCTTTACAACCCGGAAGCGTACCTTATCTGATGTGGATTGTACCTCAGGCGAGCCGTGTTGAGCGGAATAGAACTGGAATGGGTCAACATAGAGAGAGCGTGATGGAGCAAACAGGCAGAAAAACTGCGAAGGACTTTCTGGGGGTAATAGAAAAAAGCGGGGCAGCGCCTCGCTTTTACGAAGATAACGACAGGAAGGCGTTAGTAACTGCGCTCGACAATCAGGCGGGCGAGGTCGATAAGCGCTGTCCTTCGCCTCGGAGTGCAGGCAGCACATCGAGATAAGAAATCGCCAGATCGACCAGTTGGTTCGCCTGTTCATGGGCTTCATTGATGGCATCGCCGCGCAGGATTTTCTCTTTGAGGGAGGTGACCACATCCGCTTCGGCCTGCTGCATCGTGCAGTTCTCGTAGGTTGCCGCGAAACCACGACCCTGTTCCAGATCGATGCCAGCGGTTTTGCCCAACTGCTCTGTATCTCCAGTCAGGTCGAGAACGTCATCGACGATCTGGAAGGCAAGGCCAATGCTGTACCCGAAATTGGCGACAGCCTCGACCTGCTCCGGCGAGCCACCCGCCAAACGCCCGCCCAGTTCGCCGGCCGCACGGAAGAGCGCCGCCGTTTTCAAGGCAATGATGCGATTGTAGACTTCGCGGGTGAAGTTATTTTCCTTGACGGCGCTGGCCTGGAGTGTCTCACCCTCAACCAGCGCGACGGTCGCGTCGGCGAGGATGATGTTCAGGTCTTTGTGAGGAGCCATCAACTCGTAGACTTTGGTGAACAGGAAATCGCCGGTGAGCAAGGCAAAAGTACGCCCCCAGATGGCATTGATTGAAGGGCGACCCCGGCGCACAATACCATGATCGTTGATGTCGTCGTGGACAACGCTGGCGGTGTGAACGAGTTCGACCGCCGCCGCAACCGGGGCAGCCTGTTCCGGTTCGTGCCACCGACCGCCGCGTAGGCCAGCAAGGACGAGGCGTGGGCGCACACGCTTGCCCCCTGCGGATAGAATGTGACGGCTGGCATCACGCAGAACGGTGACTTCACTGTCCACAACTTCCAACATCAGAGATTCGACGCGCTCCAGGGCATTCTGAACAATTTCGGGCATCTCATGGGGGGAAGGGATGGCGAATGACCGGGGCGAGCTTTGGATGGTCATCAGGGAAAATCCTATCTAAAAAGCGATTCCGTAGCAATTGTGACATTCAGAACAATCTAAATTTGCTAAATTAATTCTACCTAAAAGCCAGAATCATGTCAACGACCTGCGGCTAAGGGATCTATGAGGAAAAAGCGACAACAAGTTATTCGACGCAGGGTAGGGCGAACGAGAAGGTGCTTCCGTGTTCCAATTCACTTCTGACTTTGATCGAGCACATGATGACGCTCAAGGATTAAGCGCACGATGGCTAAACCGACGCCGATGCCGCCAAAGCGTCGTGAGTCGGAATTATCGATCTGATAAAACGGATCGAAGATTTTGTCGAGCTTGTCCTGTGGAATGCCGATACCCTGGTCGGTGACGCTGATCTCGACCTCGCCGTCGAGAAGCGGGCAGTGAGGAGAACCTTGCCGTCACTGAATTTCAGAGCGTTGTCGATAAGCAGTTGTAAGGCAATGCCTATCGCCTGTTCGTCTGCCCAGACCAAAGGTAAATGGCGATCCAGATCTGAACTCGACACGATTAACGTTGTCTTTGTGCTGCCAACTGCGGTGGAGGTTGCGTGTCGCCTGAGCGACGGCATCAGCGATATGGATTGAGGTTGGCTGAATCTCTAACGTGTTGGCAAGCTGTGTCACGTTCCTGATGACTGTTTCCAGACGAGCAGTCGCCTCAGTCGCGTAACCGACGAGTTTTTGCCAATCCTTTTCGTGATCATCTGAGAGCATGGAAACCGCTGATTTGATTTGCAAGAGCGGCGTCTTGAGTTCATGCGAGACGGTGCGAACGATCGCATTCTTAAGCAAATCGATTTCTTCGGCGGTACGTTTGTGTTCCTCAACATGCGCTTCGACATTGCCGATTTCTTTTGCCAGTTCGTGCTTCAGCGCCATCATCTCATCACGGCGCTTCAGCGAACTGCGCAACGGTTGGTCGATCCAGCGGGCAGGCAGCACGAGATCAGCAGGGAAATTCCCTTTATTCGTATCGGCGATCAACACCAGAAGTGGACGCGACGGATAAGGGCATATTGGCTTCGACCGACGCGAAAAGCTGAAGCGTCTCTGACGTGATGGGCGCAATCAAGGCATCCGGGTGAGCTGTTTTCAGGCCAGTTTCCGCGTCGGGAACACGGGTTACGGTATCGACGTGATAGGGACGCAAATGATCGTTAAGCCGTTCAAGCCGGTCACGGTCGCAACGAAAGAGGAGAAGTGTGTAGGGAGGCATCAGCAATCCGCTCAATCATGTTCGTCGGTATGATCAAGTGCTTTTTTGAAAACATCCAAACCCGGACGTTCGGCAATGCACTTCGGGCAGCCCACATAGGGGTCTTCAATCGGAATCCGATGCTTGTTGCAGTAAGCCGTGACATCCAACCTGCGTCCGAGACCGATGAGTCGTGGTCTGACGGTCAACGCCAGTTCGAGATCGGGGCTGGCGTTGGCATTGAGGATGTCAGGAACGGGACAGTTCGTGCAGTATTTAGGCTGCCAGGGCAGCGATTCCGGGTTGCCCTTGATCAAGCGGCACTCACGCAAATTGCGTCCGCGATTGTAATCCTGATAGTAGAAACGACACTCTTTACCGGCTGGTGTTCGCATAGTCAAAGTCAAGTCTAAAGACAACTAGAACATCTTAGCACACTTTCCCACAAAATTGAGCAGGTTTTACACCAATCCGGAAAGATTATACGTTTTCCATCAATTTGAACCCTGTAACAGAGCCAATTACTCCGTTTTCAGCCAATCCAGCGCAGATTGGGGAAGAGCGCTCAATGAGCCACGCTTGACCGTACAGTCTGGCAGTGAGGCGACAAAGGTTGATCCATAGCTCTTGGTGAGGATGCGCGAGTTGAAGATGGCAACGATGCCCCGGTCGGTACGTGTGCGGATCAAGCGGCCAAAGCCCTGACGGAAACGCAGGATGGCATCAGGGAGCGTGTAATCGTTGAACGAGTCATGATAGGTTTCGGCGCGTGCGGCGAAAATCGGATCGGTTGGCACAGAGAAGGGCAGTCGGACGATCACCAGCGCACTCAGCGATTGACCGGGAATGTCCACCCCTTCCCAGAAACTGCGCGTCCCCAGGAGAATAGCGCGTTCCGAAGTTTTAAAGCCGTCGAGCAAGCTTTGGCGACTGCTGCCATCGCTCTGATCGTAGACCGTGATATTGCCGAGCGCGAGGCGCGGTGTGATCGCCTGGGCGGTCTGGCGCAGGTGGGTATAGCTGGTGAACAAGGCCATGACGCGGCCATTGAGCGCGGCGGTGAGTTCGATCAGCCCGCGCTCAACTTCCTGCTGGTAGTGATAGCGGTCGTTCGGTTCGGGCATGTCGTTGGGAATATAGAGCAGCGTCGACTTGTGATAGTTGAAGGGCGAGCCGACTTCGACCGTTTCGACGGTGCTGGCGTTGAGGCGTTCACGGATGTAGTCGAAGCTGCGGTTAGTCTGCAAGGTCGCGCTGGTCATGATAACCGACTGCTTGTTTTGCCAGAGATATTCCTCAACGAACCCTGCCGGCGGGCGATCGCCGCCGCGAGCACGTCGGCCCGCATTCCGGTCGGTGGTTCGATCGCCTCGGTGGCGCGGATCCACGCGGCCGCACGCGACAGGCGATCGGCTTCACGGGCGAGGTCGGGCCGGCGGGCCAAGACCGCTTCGACCGCCGCTACTTCGTCGGGTTCGCACGCGTCGAGGGCGTAGGCGCCGAGGAGCACCTCCACCTCGGCGTCGCCGAGCTCGCGGGGTTCGGTCACCACTCACCTCCTTCGGTTTCGAGGGCCACCGCGATGCGGCGGAGCGCCAGGCGCAGGCGCGACTTCGCCGTGCCCTCGGGGATGCCCAGGGTCTCGGCGACCTCGCGGTAGGTCTTGCCCCCGAAGTACGCGAGATGAATCGCGTGACGCTGCTCGGCGGGAAGCAGATCCAGCGCGGCGCGCACCCGTTCCGCGGTGACCAACGCCGTCGCCATCTCCTCGACGTCGGGCGTGGGCACCGCCCGGCTCGCCTCCCGCTCGGCCCGCCGACGGCGGGCCTCCTCGCGACGCACGTGGTCGACCGAGCGACGATGGGTCAGCGTCCCGAGCCAGGTCCGCAGGCTGCCCCGCTCGGGATCGAATGCCGCCGGTCGTTCCCAGAACGCGACGAAGACGTCCTGGCTCACGTCCTCGGCGGAGCGGGCGTCGCCGATCACGCGCACGGCCAGGCCGTAGACGAACGACGAGTACTGGTCGTACACCTCGCGCAAGGCGGTGTCGTCACCGGCCACGACGCGGTCGCGAACCTCGTGCTCCCAGCCACTCGGGCGCACGGTGCGTTCGGGCGTCCGGCGGTCAGCCGACGCGGCCACGGAGTTCCCCACGGATGCCATTCGTCACGGGGCTCCCCCAGGATCACCCGCTCGCTGCAGAATCTCGTCAGCCGGTGGAGGCCCGCGCACGCTACAGGGAATCGGCCCTGGCCCGTGCCGACAGCATGAACCGAGCCTGGATCATCCCCGCCCCGAGCACCGAGTACACGAGCAGCCCCGGACCGGGCTCCGGCCCCCACCACACGGGGAGATCGGCGGCCCACCACACGGCGGCCGACGCGACCCAGATCACCAGCGCAGCCCGGATCGCCAGCCGCGAGCTCTTGCCGATCAGGGCCACGGCGGCGGTGGCGAGGCCGTCGAAGGGCACCATCGGCGGGAACACGGCGAAGAACGACCCGCCGGCGGCAGCCACGCCCTTCCCCCCGCGGAAACCGTTGTAGACCGGCCAGCAGTGCCCGGCGATCACGCCCGTCCCCGCTGCGTACGCGGCCGGCGTCACCGATCGCCAGACCGATGAGGCCGGCGAGCGCGCCCTTGGCGGTGTCCATCACGATGACCAGCAGGCCCCACTTCTTACCCAGCACCCGCGCCGCGTTCAGTCCGCCCGGGTTGCCACTGCCGGCCGCGCGCAGGTCGACCGACCCTCGCGACGCCAGGCGCGCCACCAGGTCGGCCGACGGGAACATGCCGATCACGTAGCCGATCAGCACCCCGACGATGATCTGCAGCCCCTCGGACATCCCCCGTCCTTATCACCAACCTGCGTCAGCAGAGCGGAACAGTTCCGCAACCTTGACGCAGGAACCGGCGAGGCGCTGCGATCTAGCCGCCGGAGACGTCGCGCGGGCTTGGCCTTGCCCTGACCGATCCACGGCATCATCGAACGCAGGCGGTCGCCGACTTCCTCGATCGGGTGCTCGGCCGACTTCTTGCGCAGCGCGTTGAACACCGGGCGGCCGGCCTGGTTCTCCAGGATCCACTCCTGGGCGAACTTGCCGGTCTGGATCTCCGACGAGGATCTGCTGCATCTCGGCGCGGGTGTCGTCGGTGACGATGCGCGGGCCGCGCGTCATGTCGCCGTACTCGGCGGTGTCGGAGATCGAGTAGCGCATGTTGGCGATGCCGCCCTCGTAGATGAGGTCGACGATGAGCTTCACCTCGTGGAGCGTCTCGAAGTAGGCCGACTCCGGCTGGTAGCCGCGCGTTGACGAGCGTCTCGAAGCTCGCCTTGATGAGCTCGACGAGACCACCGCAGAGCACGACCTGCTCGCCGAAGAGGTCGGTCTCGGTCTCCTCCTCGAACGTCGTGTCGAGCACGCCGGCGCGCGTGGCGCCGATCGCGCGCGGCGTACGCGAGCGCGGTCTGCTTCGCCTTGCCGGTCTCGTCGGCCGACACCGCGACCAGCGCCGGCACGCCGCCACCCTCCTCGAACGTGCGGCGCACGAGATGACCGGGGCCCTTCGGCGCGATCATCCAGACGTCGACGCCCTTCGGCGGCGTGATCTGGCCGAAGTGGATGTTGAAGCCGTGCGCGAAGGCGAGCGAGTCACGCTCGTCGAGGTTGGGCTCGATGTCTTCCTTGTAGACCCGCGCCTGCTCGGTGTCGGGGAGCAGCACCATGATCACGTCGGCTTCCTTGCACGCTTCCGCAGTGGTGAGCACGCGGAGGCCGGCTTCCTCGGCCTTCGCCCACGACGACGACCCCTCGCGCAGCCCGACGCGTACGTCGACGCCCGATTCCTTCATGTTCAGCGCGTGGGCGTGGCCCTGCGATCCGTAGCCGAGGACCGCGACCTTGCGCCCTTCGAGCAGGCCGAGATCGGCGTCGTCGTCGTAGTAGATCGTTGCAGGCACAGGAGTCTCCGGTTCGTTCATCGAGGCCGGTTCGGCGGCCGAATCAGTTTGTCAGACGGCGCGGTTCTTGACCGCACGGAGCTTGGCCGGGCGGCGGGCGAGCTTCGGCAGAGCGATCCGCCCCGTCCGCTGGAGCTCGAGGATCCCGAACGGCTGCAGCAGATCGGTCATGGCGTCGAGCTTCTCCGGCGCTCCCGCGACCTGGATCGTGAGCGCGTCGTGGCCGACGTCGTCGATGCGGGCCTGGAAGATCGAGGCCAGCTCGGTGATCTGCGAGCGCAGTTCGGCTGTCGCCTTCACCGTCACCAGCATGAGCTCACGCTCGACCGCCTCGTCGGGATGGAGCTCGGCGATCTTGAGCACCGGGATCAGCTTGTTGAGCTGCTTGGTGATCTGCTCGAGCGGCGCCGAGTCGGCGTCGACCACGATCGTCATCCGGCTGAAGCGCTCGTCCTCGGTCGGGCTGACCGCGAGCGACACGATGTTGAAGCCGCGCCGCGCGAACAGGCCGGCGACGCGCGAGAGCACGCCGAACTTGTTCTCCACCAGCACCGTGAGGATGTGGTGCGTGACCGCTCATCTCGGAGGTAGCCATCAGTCACGCCCTCCCGGACGGTCGTGCGCGGGGTCGAGGATCACGTCGTCGTTCGTCGTCCCGGGCGCGACCATCGGGTACACCTTCTCCCGGTAGTCGGTGCGGAAGTCGATCACGACCGGGCGGTCGTCGATCTCGTTCGCCTTCTGGATCGTCGGCTCGACGTCTTCGGGCGTGTCGACGCGGAACGCGACGCATCCCATCGCCTCGGCCCACTTCACGTAGTCGGGCAGGTCGGGCGAGAGGTACACCTCGCTGTAGCGCTCCTCGTAGAAGAGCTCCTGCCACTGGCGCACCATGCCGAGGTACGCGTTGTTCAGGATCGCGATCTTCACCGGGATGCGCTCGGCGCTCGCGGTGACCAGCTCCTGCGCGGTCATCTGGAAGCAACCGTCGCCGTCGACCGCCCACACCATGCGCTCGGGCTTGCCGACCTTGGCGCCGATGGCCGCGGGCACCGCGAAGCCCATGGTGCCGAGCCCACCGGAGTTCACCCACGTGTAGGGGTGGTTGAACTTCCAGCGCTGGCTCGTCCACATCTGGTGCTGGCCGACGCCCGACGCGACGATCGTGTCGTCGGGCGTGTTGTCGCGCAGCTGGTCGATCACGTACTGCGGCTTGAGCGGACCGTCCTCGAGCTGCTCGTAGTGCAGCGGGAACTGCTCCTGCCACTGGCGCAGCTGCACGTGCCAGTCGTCGAGTGACGGGAATTCGCGCTTGTTCTTCTCGGCGCGCACCGCCTTCACCAGCTCCTCGATGACGAGGCGGCAGTCGCCGACGATCGGCACGTCGGGTCGGCGCACCTTGCCGAGCTCCGCCGGGTCGATGTCGACGTGGATGATCTTGGCGCCCGGCGCGAACCCGTCGAGCTTGCCGGTGACGCGGTCGTCGAAGCGCGACCCCAGCGCGATGAGCAGGTCGGACTGCTGCATCGAGGTGACCGCGGTGTAGTTGCCGTGCATGCCGGGCATGCCCAGGCACCGCTCGTGGTCGTCGGGGAACGCGCCGCGGGCCATCAGCGTGGTGACCACCGGGAAGCCGGTGAGCTCGACCAGCTCGCGGAGCGCCTCGGCGGCCCGTGCCTTGAGGATCCCGCCGCCGGCGTAGATCACCGGGCGCTGCGCCTCGCCCATCAGCCGGGCCGCGTCCTTGATCTGCTTCGGGTGCCCCTTGGTGGTGGGCTTGTAGCCGGGGAGGTCGACCGACTCGGGCCAGTACCAGTTCATCGGCCTGGTTGGCGACGTCCTTGGGCATGTCGATGAGCACCGGGCCGGGCCGGCCGGTGGTCGCCACGTGGAAGGCCTCCCGCACCACCCGCGGGATGTCGGCGGCGTCGGTGATGAGCCAGTTGTGCTTGGTGATCGGCATCGTGATGCCGACGGTGTCGGCCTCCTGGAACGCGTCGGTGCCGATCACCGCGTACGGCACCTGCCCGGTGATCGACGACGAGCGGGATGCTGTCCATGTAGGCGTCGCATAGCGGCGTGACGATGTTGGTGGCCGCCGGCCCGCTCGTGACCATGGCCACGCCCGGGCGCCCGGTGGCGTGCGCGTACCCCTCCGCCATGTGCCCGGCGCCCTGCTCGTGGCGCACCAGGATGTGGCGGATCGACGAGTCGATCAGCGGGTCGTAGACCGGGAGGATCGCACCGCCGGGGAGGCCGAACATGACCTCGGTGTGTTCCATCTCGAGGCTCTTGATGAGTGCCTGGGCGCCGGTGAGCTGCATGGTGAGTGCTTTCTCGTGGGTCTCGGGAAGGGGTCTGCAGGAACGACTGTCCAAGGGAACTGGGCAGAAAAAACCCCCCGCCTGGGCGAGGGGTGAGAACGCACGGGCGCGAGGGCGCGCCGTGCGTTAGGTGATTACGAGGAGGGTGGTGCGGTGCTGCATGAACTCGCAATCATGCCGGACGCGGCCCGCGAACGCAAGTCATTACCGCGGTGCCTCCTCACAGCTGGTGCACCGGGCAGGAGTAGGTGGTCCGGCCGCCCACCGTGCGGCGGAGCAGCGGCGCGCCGTCCTTCGGGCAGTGCAGGCCGGGCCCCCGGGCCGAGGTGAGGTCGCCGGTGTGCGAGCCACCGCGCCTGCCGAGGATCCGCAGCGTGTCCCGGATGGCCCGGTGCAACCGCTTCACCTCGTCGTCGGCCAGGTCGTGCGCGGGACGGGCGGGATCGATCCCCGCCCGCCAGAGCGCTTCGTCGCACAGCAGGTTGCCGAGCCCGGCGATGCGCGACTGGTCCATGATCACGGCCTTCACCGGAGCCCGGCTCCGGGCGAGGATCGAGCGCAGTTGCGCCAGGGTGAGGTCGAAGGCGTCGGGGCCGAGGCGCTCCTCGTCGGGATCGAGCTCGACCGCGCCCAGCCGGCGGGGGTCGCGCAGGTACATGGTGCCGCCGTCGGCGAACGACACCCCGAAGCGGTGCCACGCGGAATCAGCCTTGTTGCTCGCGTAGAGGAGCGGATCACCGGCGGCCTCGTCGTCGACCAGCACGCGACCGCTCATGCCGAGGTGCAGTCCGAGGACCGCACCGCTCGACACGTCGACGAGGATGAGCTTGCCGCGCCGACGGGCGTGCGTGAACGACTGACTGGAGAGCGCGGCGCGCACCGCGGGCGGCGTGAGGCCGCGCTTGAGGAACCAGCCGTCCGGCGCGTGCACCTTGGCGATCGGCCGGTCGAGGGCACGCGCGTCGAGGAGCGCGCGCGCCGTCTCCACCTCGAGGATCTCGGGCACGGACGCGCCGTCAGTCGTTCGTCACACCCGCACCGCGAAGGGGCGGGGTCGCGGTGGCACGGATCCGCTTCAGTACCCGGCTGGTGACAACCGGGGCGTCGGGGTGGGCACCCCCGTTCGCGGCGACGGCGTCCTCCCAGCTCCGCGATCGCTGCTCGTACGTCGCAGGGTCGTCGAGCTCGAGACAGTCGAGCCGGTCGTCGTTGAGGTCGACGGAGATCGTGTCGCCGTCCGAGAGCAGTGCGATCGGGCCGCCGAGAAAGGCCTCGGGCGAGACGTGCCCGATGACGAGCCCGACCGATCCGCCCGAGAACCGCCCGTCGGTCATGAGCGCGATGGTGATGCCCCGCGCCCGACACAGCGCGGTGATGCGCGACGTCGGGTCGAGCATCTCGGGCATGCCCGGGGCGCCCCGGGGACCCTCGTACCGGACGGCGACGATGTCGCCATCCGCGAACGACTCGGGAGAGTCCTCGAGTGCCGCGATGAGCGACGGCTCGCCCTCGAACACGCGTGCGCGACCGGTGAACCTGCCGTCGACGATGCCGCCCTCGACTCCGGCCACCTTCAGGATGGCACCGCCGTCGGGCGCGAGGTTGCCCTGCAGCAGGCGGAGCCCACCGGTCGGCTTGAACGGGGCGCTCACGGGGAGCACGACCTCGCCGTCGGGCGCCGGCGGGTCGAGCCGCTCGACCTGCTCGGCCAGCGTCTCGCCGGTGCAGGTGAGCGCGGATCCGTCGAGTGCACCGGCGGCGAGCAGCTCCCTCACGATGACGGCGACGCCGCCGATCGCGTCGACATCGACCATCGAGTACTCGCCGAAGGGGCGCATGTTCACGAGCACCGGAAGCCGGTGCGAGAGCTCGTTGAACTCCTGCTGGCTCAGCACGTCGTCCCACAGGTCGAAGCCGGCCGCGCGGGCGATCTCGGGCCCGTGGAGCACGACGTTGGTGGAGCCGCCCATCGCCATCACCACGACGAAGGCGTTGCGCATCGCGGCCGGGGTCACGATGTCGCGAGGGCGGATGTCGGCCGCGGTGATCGTGGACAGCAGCCCGGCGAGCTCGTCGGGGAACGACTTGGTGCGGCGCGCGTCGTCGGAGGCCGGAGCGACCATGTGGAGCGGTTCCATGCCCAGGACGCCGATGAACGTCTGCATGGTGTTGTAGGTGAACATGCCGCCGCAGCTGCCCTGGCCCGGGCACGCGTGCAGCGCGAGCCGAGCGCGCACCTCGAGGTCGGGATCGGCCGCGTGCTGGAACGCCGTGACGAGGTCGATGGGCTTGCCGGTCACGGGATCGATCCCGGGGTGGATCGAGCCGTCGGAGAGCATCAGCGCCGGGGCGTTGTGCTCGAGCAGGGCGGCCAGGGTGCCGACGGGCGGCTTGTCGCACGCGACGACCGTGATGACCCCCGCCATGTCGTTGGCCTTGAGGTGGGCCTCGGTGCTGTCGTTGACGAGCTCCCGACTCGTCAGCGAGTACCGCATCCGGTCGGTGCCGTTGAGCTGGCCGTCGGAGACCCCGAGGGTGAACGCCGGAGCGATGAGACGAACGGGGAGATCGTCGTCGTGGATCCGCTGCGCCAGCGCTTCGTGCACCGCGTCGACCTTCGACCGCACGCCGAGGTAGCACTGGCTGTCACCGAGCGTGCCGATGACGCCCCACACGGGGTCGTGCACCTTCGCGACGTCCTCGCCCAGGAAGCGAGCGGTCCCGACGCGTTGGACATCGCGTCCGGGATTTCCCGACACGAACTCACGGGACACGTCATTCATGCGAGGCAGCGTACCCTCGGTGGTGTGACGTCCTCTTCGAGAAAGGCGTGCAGATGAGCGTGCTCGTGACGACCGTCGACGGCTACCACATCTTCACGTCGAGCGGCAAGCGCCTCACCTCGCTCGACGGCCACCGCGTCGAGTCGTTCACGCCGGGTCCCGACGGCACGTGGTTCGCGATCATCGACCGGAACGAGGTCTGGCAGCACGGCACCGACGGCACGTGGACCCCGCGTGCCAAGAGCGACGCCAGCCTCACCGCAATCGTCGCCGTCGGCGACACCGTGTTCGCCGGCACGGGCGACGCGAGGGTGCTGCGGGTCTCGCGCAGTGGCGCGGTCGAGCCGCTGCCCGGTTTCGACACCGTGGCGGGGCGCGACTCGTGGCATGCCGTCGGGATCCCCCTGCAGGTGCGTTCGATGACCGCGACGTCCGACGGCGCGTCTGCTCGTCAACGTGCACGTGGGTGGCATCCCGCGTTCGGTCGACGGCGGCACCACCTGGACACCGACGCTCGCGGTCGACGACGACGCACACCAGGTGCTCGCGCACCCGAACCGTCCCGAGATCGCGGTGGCGGCGGCGTCGGTCGGGCTGTGCCGCAGCACCGACGGAGGCGCGTCGTGGACGAGCACCACCGACGGCATGGAGATGTCGTACGCGCGAGGCGTCGCGATCGTGGGCGACGACGTCCTCGTCACGGTGTCGGACGGCCCGTGGTCCGAGCGGTCGGCCGTCTACCGCGCTCCGGTCGACGGTGGTCCGGTCGCGAAGGTCACCGGCGGGCTGCCCGAGCACCTGCACGGCAACATCGACACGCGCTGCATCGCCAGCGACGGCACGGGCGTGGCCCTCGTCGACGGCAGCGGTGATGTCTGGCGGTCCGCGAGCGGGTATGACGGTTTCGAGCGCATCGCCGACGGCATCGCCGGCGTCACCGGTGTCGCCATCGCCTGAACGCAGACTTGCGTCCCGCTAGCCTGTGCGATTCGTACCGACTTGCTCCCGAAAGGGATCCGGATGAGCCAGACCGCCGGAATCGGTGTCGTCGACCGTCGGGTCGTCGTGCCGAGGACCTTCGCGTGGAGCGGTGAGCCCCAGGGCGATCGCCTCCGGTGGTTCGCCGCCGGGCTGCGCGCCGTCATGCTGGAGCAGGGGTACACCGAGGTCGAGGCGCCCGGGCCCGACGTCGCGGTCGTCCTGCACTTCGTCGACCCCGACGCCGCCAAGCCCTACCGGCGCAAGAACGCGCCGACCTTCGTGGTGGCACTGGCGGAGCTCGACGCGCCGCCCGCCGACATGCTCCGCACCGGCTACCCGCTGCTCGTGCGCGGGCTGGCCAACCTGTGCGTGATGGTCAGCCCGTCGGGCACCGCCGGTTCCATCGCCCAGTTCGTGACGCTCGAACAGGGCACGTACGCCATCGACACCGGCACCGACGACGACCAGTTCTTCTTCAAGAGCGTGTTCTCCCGGGTGGAGCCGCTGGCGTCGTCGCGGCTGGTCATCGGCAACGAGTTCACGACCGACCTGCCCGACGCGCTGCGCGAGGGCGACGACGTCACCCGCCAGATCACCCGAGCCGGGCAACGGCTCGCCGCGCTCGATCTCCTGCCCGCCGCGTTCCCGATCGAGGAGATCCTCTCCGACCGCGACCTGCGACACGTCAAGCTGCTCTACGGCATCGGCGGATTGAGCTACGGCAACGTGAGCGCCCGCCGGGTCACCGACGACACCGAGCCACAACCGCAGTACTGGATGAGCGCGAGCGGCGTCGACAAGTCGGCGCTGCACGAGATCGGTCGCGACATCCTCCTCGTCACCGGCTACGACGAAGCGCGCGACGTGATGCAGATGCGCGTGCCCGAAGGCGTCGAGCCGCGACGGGTGTCGGTCGACGCCATCGAGCACTGGATGATCTACCGGGAACATCCCGGCGTCGGTGCCATCCTCCACGTGCACGCGTGGATCGAGGGCACCGTCGCCACCGAGATCAACTACCCGTGCGGCACCGTGGAGCTCGCCGAGTCGGTCGCCGAGCTCGTGCGCCAGGCCCCCGACCCGACCCGCGCGGTGGTCGGCCAGCGCAACCACGGCCTCACCATCACCGGCCACAGCCTCGACGAGATCTTCGAGCGCATCGACGGCCGCATCGTCCGCAAAGTGCCGATGGACTGATTCATTGTCGGCTTGACGACGTCCAGCGTCGTCAAGTCACCAATGAATCACGCGGCGACGGCGAGAGCGTTCCGTAGCCATCGCGCGACACGCTCCGATTCGCGGGTGCAGGCCTTCCACGTCACCGGGAGGATCCGCCAGCGGGCGGCCGCGAGCTCGGCGAGACGGGCCCGGTCGTCGACGAACGCCGAGCGGGTGCCATGGTGCTCCCAGCCGTCGCACTCGAGCCCGACCTGCTGCTCCGGCCAAGCGAAGTCGAGGCGATAGCGGCCACCCGGAAGGGCGACCCAGAACTGGCGACGTGGGCGCGGCACCCCCGACCGCCGGAGCAGGAGCCAGACCTTGGCCTCCAGCGCGGACTCGAGTGCCGGTCCTGATTCGCGGCTCGCGAGCAGTGCGGCGAGTCGGCCCGCGCCGGGTCGCCCGGATCGGCGCAAGGCGTCCACCGCGCTCCGAGCCGCTCGGGCGCGACCAGGCCGCGCCGGAACGCGTTCTCCATCCCGGCGAGCAGCCGGTCGTCGTCCATCCGCGCCGAGAGGTCGATCAGCGTCCGGACGGCCGAGGTGATCGGGATCGGGCCCAACATCGTCCGGTCGGCGCGGTCGAGCCGCGTCCCACGGTGGAGCGTGAGACCTCTGACCTCGGTCTTCCTCGACGGCGGCACCCAGAGCTCGATCGCCGACGCCCGAGCGCCGTCGATGCCCCAGAGGAGCCCGGCCGTACCGTGCGACACCAGCGCACCGTCACCCGCGTACAACGACGCTGCCATCGCGGACTGCTGCAGGCTCTCGGGCGCACCGACGATCCGGTACACCCCACGGAAGCGGCGGTCCCACCGTCGCGCATCGATCCGGAGCTGGATCTGTCGTGAGCTGAAGCCGGCTCCGAGCGCCTGCTGCCGCGAGAAGACCCCGAACTGCCCGTCGGCGATGGCAGCAATGGCAGCTTCGGCCGGTTCATTGTCGGGTTGTGCACGCTCAGCGTCGTCCATCCGACAATGAAAACGCGGGGGTATGACGGTTACGGCGCCCCGAGCTTCTCGTCGAGGAGCTGGTTGACGACCTTGGGGTTGCCCTGACCCTTGAGCGTCTTCATCACCTCGCCGGTGATGAACCCGCGCTTCTTCTTGCGGACCTTGTCGTCGCCGCTGCGGTACTCCGCGACCGCGTCGGCATTGGCGGCGAGCACCTCGTCGACGACGGCGCCGATCGCCCCGGCGTCGCTCACCTGCGACAGCCCGCGCTCGGCGACGACCTCCTTCGGCCGCTTCGGCTCGACGAGACACTCGCCGAGCACGTCCTTGGCCTGGCTGCGCGAGATCAGCCCGGCGTCGACCAGGCCCACGAGCTCGGCCAGGCCGTCGGGCGCGAGCGGCAGCACCACCGGCGACAGTCCCGACTCGTTGAGGTACCCGAGCACGTCGCCGTTCGCCCAGTTCACGACGTCGCGCGGCGATCCACCGTCGAGCGCCAGCACCGCCGCTTCGGCGTAGTCGGCCAGGGCCGGATGGCCGACGAGCGTCCGGGCCTCCGTTCCGCTGATCCCCCACGCCTCCTCGAGCCGGGCCCGACGCGCGGCGGGCAGCTCCGGCATCGACGATCGCACCCGGGCACGCATCTCGTCGGTCGGCGCCACCGGCACGAGGTCGGGCTCGGGAAAGTAGCGGTAGTCGGAGGAACCCTCCTTGGTGCGCATCGAGTGCGTGCGCCCGTCGGCTTCGTCCCAGTGGCGGGTCTCCTGCACGATGCGCTCGCCGGCCTCGACGGCGCCGATCTGACGTTCGATCTCGTACTCGATGGCCCGGCCCAACGAGCGCAGGGAGTTCATGTTCTTGACCTCGACCTTGGTGCCGAGCTCCTCCGCACCGACCTCGCGCACCGACACGTTGGCGTCGACCCGCATCGAACCTTCCTCCATCTTCACGTCCGACACGCCGATGGCCTGCAGCACCGACCGCAGCTCCGACACGTAGGCCCGCGCCTGCTCGGCGCTGCGGATGTCGGGCCGGCTGACGATCTCCATCAGCGGGACCCCGGCGCGGTTGTAGTCGACCAGTGAGTGGTCGGCCTCGTGGATGCGACCACCGCCACCGATGTGCGACGTCTTCCCGGTGTCCTCCTCGAGGTGCGCGCGCTCGATGCCGACACGCGCGCCGTCGACGTCGATCCACCCGTCGATGGTGATCGGCTCGTCGTACTGTGAGACCTGGTAGTCCTTCGGCATGTCGGGATAGAAGTAGTTCTTGCGGGAGAACGTCGACTGCTCCGGCACCCGCAGGTGCACCGCCTCCGCGAAGCGCAGGGCGAACTCCACCGTCTGCTCGTTGAGCACCGGCAGGGACCCCGGGAGCCCGAGGCACACCGGACACACGTGGGTGTTGGGCTCGGCCCCGAACTCGTTGGGGCAGCCGCAGAACAGCTTGGTCGCGGTCGACAGCTCGCAGTGCACCTCGAGACCGATGACGGGCTCGTAACCGGTCGCGCTCACAACGACTCCTCCAGCATCCGCGCCACGCGGAACATCACCGGCTCGCCCAACGCGGGCGCCAGCACCTGGACTCCGATGGGCAACCCACCCTCGCCGACGCCGTACGGGACGCTGATGGCCGCGTGCCCGGCGAGGTTGGTGGGGATGGTGCACACGTCGGAGAGGTACATGGCCAGCGGGTCGGACGACTTGGCGCCGAGCTCGAACGCGACCGTGGGTGAGGTCGGCGAGAGCAGGGCGTCGTACTGCTCGTACGCGCGCTCGAAGTCGCGGATGATCAGCGTGCGCACCCGCTGCGCCTGACCGTAGAACGCGTCGTAGTAGCCGGCCGACAGTGCGTAGGTGCCGAGCATGATGCGCCGCTTCACCTCGGGGCCGAACCCCGCGTCGCGCGTGCGCGCGTTCATGGTGGCGACGTCGTCGCCGTCGACGCGCAGGCCGTAGCGGACGCCGTCGTAGCGAGCGAGGTTCGACGACGCCTCGGCCGGCGCGATCACGTAGTACGCCGACAGGCCGTAGCGAGCGCTGGGGACGCTCACGCGCTCGACGGTGGCGCCGGCCTTCTCCAGCGCGCGCGCCGCCTGGTCGACGGCGGCGAGCACCTCGGGTTGGAACCCCTCGCCCTCGATCAGCTCGTCGACCAACGCGATGCGCAGGCCGTCGACGCCGCGATCGACGACCGGGAGCACCGGCTCGTACGGAGCCGCGATCGACGTGGAGTCCATGGGGTCGTGTCCGGCGATGACGTCGAGCAGCAACGCGGCGTCGCTCACCGACGTCGCGAACGGCCCGATCTGGTCGAGGGAGCTGGCGAACGCGACCAGGCCGTAGCGCGACACGAGGCCGTAGGTGGGCTTCACGCCGACCACGCCGCAGAGCGCGGCGGGCTGGCGGATGGAGCCACCGGTGTCGGAGCCGAGCCCGAGCGGTGCGTACCCGGCCGCCACCGCCGCCGCCGAGCCGCCGCTGGAGCCCCCGGGCACGCGCGACGGGTCGCGCGGGTTGCGGGTGGCGCCGAACGCGGAGTTCTCGGTGGAGGACCCCATCGCGAACTCGTCGAGGTTGGTCTTCGCCACGGGCACCGCGCCGGCTGCGAGCACCCGGTCGACGACCGTCGCCGAGTAGGGCGGACGCCAACCCTCGAGGATCTTCGACGAGCAGGTGGTGGGCACGCCCCGCGTGCACAGGTTGTCCTTCAGCGCGATCGGCACCCCCGCCAGCGGCCCCGGGTCGTCGCCCCGCGCGACCGCGGCGTCGATCGCGTCGGCCGCCGCCCGCGCCGCGTCGCCGGTCACCAGGTTGCAGGCGTGGAGCTCGTCCTCGCGTGCGTCGACGACCGCGAGGTGCTCGTCGACCACCTCGCGCGCCGAGCGCGTGCCGGCGCGCACCGCCGCCGCCAGTTCGGACGTGCTCATCGCCGCCTCACGTGTGCGTCGAGGATGCGGGGAACGCGGAACCGGCCGTCTTCCTCCGCCGGGGCCATCGCCAGGACCTCGTCGCGCGGCAGGCTCGGCCGCACCTCGTCGGCGCGCAGCACGTTGACCAGCGGCAGCGGGTGCGCGGTCGGCGGCACGTCGCTGGTGTCGAGCGCGGCGATCTGCCCCGCGTGCTCGAGGATGGCCTCGAGCTGTCCGGTGAAGTGCACGATCTCGTCGTCGGTGAGCGCCAGCCGGGCCAACTGCGCGACGTGTTCGACGTCGGCGCGCGTCAGTCGGGACATGGCGACGAGTCTAGGAGTCGCACCCCCTTGGCTACGATGCCGAATCGTGCCGACCTACCCGTTCCTCTCCGACGACTGGTTCACCGCGGTCCGTGCGATCGTCGACGCGCGCGACGACGTCGAGATCCCGCCGCACGCCGAGCTCTCGATCAACCTGGTGGTGACCGAGACGCCGTTCGGCGAGGACCGTCAACTCCACATCGGCGCCAAGGACGGCCACGCCGACTGGGGTGCCGGCCACACCCCGGACGCCGACCTCACGCTCACCACCGACTACGTGACCGCACGCGAGATCTTCATCAGCGCCAACCCCTCGGCCGGCATGCAGGCGTTCATGGAAGGCAAGGTGAAGGTCCAGGGCGACCTCACCAAGCTCATGGCCGCGCAGGTCGCCGGCACCGGTCCCGGCGCGCCCGGGCTCGCCGACGCGCTCTCCGAGATCACGGAGTGACCGGCGCGGGCGCATCGGCGTCCGCCTCCGGCCCGCCGACGAACCACGCCGGGTCGAGCGCGGGGGCGGCGTCGCGAACGTGATCGGCTCGTCGAGACGCGGACCCGGGCGCCCCACCATCCGCCCGTAGCCACTCGCGGGCCGCGATGGTCCGGGCCTCGAGGTCGCGCCGTGCGCGGGTCGCCACATGGATCCTCCCCCAGACTGCTCGAGTCATCGTTCGGGAGCCTTCCGCTCCCGCCCCCGCAGTAGACGTTCGGATCGCCGCCGCGTCACACGCGTCGGAGACCCGGCACGCGCTCAGAAGAAGAGCGTGACCTTGGTGCCCTTGTTCACCTTCGTGTTCGCGGCGGGATCCTGCGCCCGCACCACGCGCCCCGGGAGGTAGCTCTGGGTGTCGACGACGAAGCCGGCCGCCTGCAGCGTGGCGGTCGCGCTCTCGAGGCTCTCGCCGACGAGGTTCGGCACCGTGACCTGCTCGGGTCCCTTGCTCACGTGGAGACCGACCTGTGAACCGCGCGACGCGTCGGTCCCCGCGGGTGGATCGGTGCCGATGATCTTGCCGGTGGCGACGGTGGCGCTGAAGTCGTCGACGCGCGTCGACGGTGAAACCGAGATCGGTGAGCTGTTTGGCGGCTTCCTCGTACGAGGCCGCGGCGGTCACGTCCGGCACCGCGACCGGCGCCGGACCGTCGCTCACCAGCAACTGCAACGTGGAGTCGCGCGGCGCGGCGGGTGCCACCGGCCGGGTCGGTGCCGATCACCGCGTCGACCGGCACCGATTCGTCGTGCTGGCGTTTGACGTTCACCACGAATCCGGCCCGCTCGAGCGTGGCCTGCGCGTCGTCGGGCGAGAGCACGGTCACGCTCGGGATCTCCACCGGCGGCGGACCGCGCGACACGATGAGCTCGACCTCGCCGTCGTCGCCGGTGAACGTGCCCGGTGAGGGATGCTGCCCGATGACCACGCCCTTCGGGTCGTCGGCGGTGCGCTCGGTGACGCGCAGCGTGAGCCCGGCGGCCACCACCTTGTCGGTGGCCGACTCCGACCGGAGTCCGACCAGCGACGGCACCTCCACCGAGCCACCCGGCGCGGCCGCGGCGAGCGCGACACCCCCGCCGATCAGCGCCAGGAGGATCGCGCCGAGCACCGCGACCGACACCCACCGGACCGCGCCCGGCGACCGCCTGCGTCTCGGCGTGGCCACCGGCGCGACCCTCGGCAGGCGCAGGGTCGCGCCCCGACGTCGGATCGTCCTGATCGAAGAGGTTCGACGCGCCCCGTCCGATCTGCGTCGGCTCCCCGCCGTCGAGCTCGCCGCCGAGGCCGGCGAGCGTCAGCGGTTGCGGCGGGGGGAGAACCCGCGCCGCATCGGCGAGCGTGGCGCGCATGGTGGCGGCGTCGGGATAGCGCTCGGCGGGATCGGGACGACCGGCGCGCTCGACGACCGGCCCGAGCCGGCCCAGCGCGGGCGGTGCGACGAGCGCGGTGTGCGTGCGCGCGGCCAGCGTGCCGATGGCGGTGTCGGCGACCGCCGGCACCGTGCCCGTCACCGCCTCCACCAACACGACCGCGAGGGAGTAGAGGTCGGCGCGGCCGTCGAGCGGTGCGCCCGTGGCCTGTTCCGGCGCGGCATAGCGGGCCGTCCCCACCACCGCGCCGGCTGGTTCGGTCCAACTCGCCTCGGCGAGGGCGCGCGCGAGACCGAAGTCGGCCACCCGCACGATCCCGTGCTCGTCGAAGAGCAGGTTCGCGGGCTTGATGTCGCGGTGGACGACGCCGCGCGCGTGCGCGTACTCGAGTGCGCTCGTGACCTGGCGCCCGACGTGGGCGGCCTGCGACGGGCTCAACCGGGCGTCGGTATCGAGGAGACCGCGCAGGCTCCCACCGGTGAGCAGCTCGAGCACCATGAACGGGACGTCGTCCTCGCCCCAGTCGTACACCGCCATCACGTTGGGGTGGTTGAGCGACGCCGCCACCTGGGCCTCGGCGCGGAACCGGCGGAGGAAGCCGGCGTCCTCCGCCAGCGCGAGGTGGAGGATCTTGACCCCGACCCGCCGCTTCAGGCGCACGTCGTCGGCCACGTAGACGCGACCACTCGCGCCTGCACCGATCGGAGCGAGCAGGCGGTACCGGCCGGCGAGCACACGGCCGGTGAGGTCGGCGATGCCACTACTCGCCATCGGGGCACGGTACCGGCCGTACCTTCGCGTGCCGTGGCACCCGGGCGTGGCGATGGCCGGATGCGGTGGGTGCGGCGTTAGCCTCGGATGCGATGGCCGACACCCCCGGAGCACCGAGCGCGACCCGATCGCTGCCGGCACCGCGGCGGACCGCACCGACGCGTCGCAAGGCCTTCCAACACCCGGGTCGGATCGCGGTGGTCGTCATCGCGCTGCTCGTGGTGGTGAACCTCGGCATCGTGCTGCTGAACAACGCCGAGACCGACCCGGGGGGCGCCAACCCGCTGCCGGCAGCCGTCGAGTCGGTGAGCCCCGAGCCGGATTCGATCGTCGGCCCGGTGGAGACCATCACCGTCGATCTCGACGACAGCCTCACCGGGGTGCTGCTCGTGCGCCACAACGGCCGGTACGTCGAGATCCCCGAGGACCAGCTCGACCGGGTCGTCGAGCTCGGCCAGATCTCGTTCCGGCCGGGCCCGGGCAAGGAGATCACGCGGTTCAACGCGGGCCAGAACGACGTGGTCGTCCTCTACTGGTCGCAGACCCGCGTCGGCGGGCGGCCGAAGAACCCGGCCAGCTACTCGTGGAGCTTCGACGTCAAGGCCTGACCGTCGGCGCACCCTGGAGCGCCGCGGCGCCGCGGACGGCGCCGGCTCACGGCACGACGAAGGTGGCCTCGCCCTTGATCGCGGCACCGCCCGATTCGACCCGGGTGCAGAGCAGCTCGACGTCGACCTTGCGCTCGCCGCCGTCCTCGTAGCGGCGCGTGATCCGGCCCGAGCACACGACCCTGTCGCCCGGCCACACCTGCTCGCGGAACTGCACCGAGTAGCGGCGCACGTTCGCGGCACCGAGCCAGTCGGTGGCGTACCCAGCCAGGATGCCGGCCTGGAGCATGCCGACCGAGAACACCGACGGGTAGCCCGCCGACTTGGCGAACTCCTCGTCGTGGTGGATCGGGTTGAAGTCGCCCGACGCGCCCTGGTACCGCACCATGTCGGTGCGGGTGATGGGTCCGTACTCGCGTGGCTTCGGCTCGCTGCCTTCGTGCAGCTCGTCCCAGCTCGGCGTCATGATCCCTCCGTCGGGGCCTTGCCGGTCTCGATCATCGTCGTGCGTGATTCGGCGACGACCGCGCCCGCCTCGTCGCGGTACTCGGTGACCATCTCGGCGAAGCGCATGGTGCCACCGCGCTTGCCTTCCTTCTCGTAGACGCTGTCGATCCACGACTCGGTCGTGAGCTTGGCGCCCGCGGCGGTGGCGGACCGAAGAACGTGAACTCCTGGCCGCCGTGGAGCAGCCGGGCCAGGCTGATGTTGAGCGACGCGACCGGGTTCTCGAGGTCTTCGGGAGCCCAGAAGCCCGACGCGATGAGCCACGTCGGCGGGATCACGGCCGCGGGGTCGTCGAGGTAGTCGGGGTTGCGTGTCATCGTGGCCCGCGCGAACTCCCGGATCTTCCCCCGCTCGATCGGGAACTCGTAGCCGGGATAGCGCTTCCCGATCACGGAGTCGTCAGCCATGCACCGCTCCCGTCCTGATGTTCGATTCCGATCCGTACCCGTCGACCGCGGGCCGACACTACGTCGCGGCGTCGCGGCGGTTCCCATTCCGCGGTGGTCACTCGGGGCCGTGCTCCAGGAGGTGGCGCAGCTCGGGTTCGCCGAGGATCGGCACCCCGAGCTGCTCGGCCTTGGCCAACTTCGATCCCGGGCTCTCCCCCACCACGACGTAGCGGGTCTTCTTCGAGACGCTGCCCGTGACCTTGGCGCCGCGCGCCTCGAGCTCGGCCTGCGCCTCCTCGCGCGTCATCGTGGGCAACGTGCCGGTGAGCACGAACGCCAGCCCTTCGAGCGACGGGCCGTCGACCGGCGCCGCGACCCGCTCCGGCCCGGTGAAGTTGACTCCCTGGCTCCGCAGCTTCTCGATCAGCTCCCGGTTCCGGTCGATGGCGAAGAAGGCACCGACGCTCTGCGCGATCACGCCACCGACCCCCGGGACCACCGCGAGGTCCTCCGCCGACGCCGATGCGATCGCGTCGAGGCTCCCCAGCTCGCGCGCCAGCGCCACCGCCGCACTCGGGCCCACGTGGCGGATGCCCAGGCCCACGAGCAGCTTGGCGAGTGGCCGGGACCTCGACGCGTCGATGGCGGTGACGAGCTGCTGCGCGGACTTCTCGCCGATGCGCTCGAGGGGGACGAGGCGCTCGACGGTCAACGCGTAGACGTCGGCGGCGTCGGTGAGCAGCCCGGCCTCCACGAACTGGTTCACCCGCTCCTCACCGAGCCCTTCGATGTCCATCGCCGAACGCCCGGCGAAGAACACGATGCGCTGGACGCGTTGCGCCGGGCAGTCGACGTTGACGCACCGGGTGTCGGCTTCGCCGTCGAGTCGCACGAGGGGTTGCTCGCACACCGGGCACACGGTCGGGAACTTCCACTTCCGTGCGCCCCGCTTGCGCTTCGCCAGCACCGGCCCGACGACCTCGGGGATCACGTCGCCCGCCTTGCGCACGATGACGGTGTCGCCGACCCGTACGTCCTTGCGCGCCACTTCGTCCTGGTTGTGGAGGGTCGCCAGGCCGACGGTGGAACCCCCCACGAACACCGGCTCGAGCTGGGCGAACGGCGTCGCGCGACCGGTGCGGCCGATGCTCACCATGATCCCGCGCAACTCGGTGGTCTTCTCCTCGGGCGGGAACTTGAACGCGATCGCCCAGCGCGGCGCTCGGCTGGTGAAGCCGAGCTCGGCGCGCTGCGCGAGGTCGTCGACCTTCACCACCGCGCCGTCGATGTCGTACCCGAACGAGTGACGGTTCGCCTCGATGCGCTCGCAGAATTCGTAGACGTCGTCGAGGGTGGCGAGATGCTCGATGTGCTCGTTCACGGGCAGACCGAGGTCGCGCAACCACGACAACGTCTCGTGGTGCGAGCGCAGGGTGGGTCCGCCGTCCTGCACGCCGAGCTGGTAGGCGTCGAACGCGAGGTCGCGCGACGCGGTGACGCGCGGATCCTTCTGCCGCAGGCTTCCGGCGGCGGCGTTGCGTGGGTTGGCGAAGAGGCGGTCGCCCGCCTCGCCCTGCCGGCGATTCAGCTCCTCGAACGAGGACAGCGGCATGAACACCTCACCGCGCACCTCGAGCCGCGTGGGCACGGCGCGGCCGTCGAGCGACTCGGGGATGGCCGCGATCGTCGCCACGTTGGCGGTGACGTCTTCACCGACCTCACCGTCGCCCCGTGTCCCCGCACGCACCAGGCGGCCCTTCTCGTAGAGCAGCGAGAGCGCGAGGCCGTCGAGCTTGGGTTCGCCCACGAAGGCGACCGGGTCGGTGATCACGCGTTCGACGCGCGCGTACCACGCCGCGAGCTCTTCGCGCGCGAACGCGTTGTCGAGCGAGAGCATCGGCACGATGTGCTGCACCGGCGCAAAGGTGGTCGACGGCGGCGCACCCACCTCGCCGAGGGGCGTGTCGCCCGCCGCGACCTCCGGGTACTCGTCGGCGAGGGCCTGCAGCTCGCGGGCCAGCGCGTCGAACTCGGCGTCGGAGATCTCGGGCTCGTCGTCGCGGTAGTACCGGTCGCGGTGGTAGCGGATCTGGGCGGCCAGCTCGGCGGCGCGCGCGGCGACGGCGGACGGAATCGCTCCGGATGCGCGGGCCACCCCCGCAATCTACCGACCGGGTGTGACGGCTACGTCGCTGGCGGTCGTCGGCGGCGCGGTGGTCGGCGGCGGTGGTCGTCGGTCGGCGCGGCCGTTGGCGGCCCGTGGTCGGCGGCGCCGTGGTCGGCGGTCGCGGTCGGCGGAGCCGTGGTGGTGGTCTCGGGCGGCTTCGTGGTCGACGTGGTGGTCGAGCTGGTCGACGTGGTCGACGACGTGGTGGTGGACTTCGGGTTGTCGTTGCCGTCGTCGCTCGACAGCACGAGGGCCAGGATCACGCCGATGAGGATCACCGCGAGGATGACCAGCGCCGCGATCAGCCAGCGCATCCCCGACGACATGCCCTCGTCGTCGTCGCCGTCGTCGGGCGGCGGTGTACGTCCCGCGCCTCCCCCGGCGGCGCCTCCCGCCGCAGCACCGGCGGCGGCACCGCCCGCGGCCGCGGCCGGCATCGCCAGCGTGCTGTCGGTGGGCGACTCGGTCGCACCGGTGTCGCCCGCGCCGCCGTCGACTGCGGCACCGCAGTTCGCGCACACCGTCGCGCCCGGTTCGAGCGGCTGTCCGCAGACACCGCAGTAGCGGTACGAGGAGGTCTCCACTTCAGGCTCCCAGCGTGAGTCGCGCGGCGACGGCCTGGTCGTGCACCCGGGCTGCCAACTCGCGCGCGATACCGAGCACCCGCTCGGCCTGCGAGGCACCGTAGCCCGCCAGTCCGCACGTCGGGGTGATCAACCCGCGCGTGCGCAGCGGCACGGGATCGCACCCGCGTCGCGTGAGGTCGCACCAGACGCGCGCGAGGGTGCGCCAGTGTGGATCCGCCGATTCGCCCACCGGCCGGTCGGTCGGGACCGCGCCCACGCGATCCAGCCGTCGCCGTCGAGGAAGCGCGCCAGCGACACGGTGTGGCGGACGAGCTCGTCGCTCACCTCCACGCCGAGGATCTCGGGTCCCGCCGCCAACGCCAGCGCGATGTCGCCGTCGCCGCAGACGTGCACGCCGGTGACGCAGTCGACGGCCGCCAGCGAACCCGACAGCACGTCGATCGCCGACTCGCGGTCGAGCGGTTCCTCGCCCCGCTGCCACGCCACCAGGGCGGGCTCGTCGAAGAAGAGCACGAGACCGGTGTCGGGGAGAGCCGCCGTCACCAGCTCTTCGAGCGCGATCGACCAGGCGCGCGTGACCTCGGCGGCGCGCCGGAACGCGCGCGGTCCTGCCACTCCCGCGGCCTGCAGCGCGACGCCCAGCGTGAGGGGACCGGTCACCTGCACCTTGACCCGGGCCGGTCGCTTCTCGAGCGCGGCGGCGACGTCGAGGAACGTCAGCAGGCCGGCGTGACCCCCGGCCGCGAAGTCGCAGACGGGCGCGGCGTCGGAATCACCGTCGACGACGACGGCGCCGCCGAGCGCGACCGTGACCTCCGGGAGCGCGCCCAGCCACTGTGCCAGCATCCCCTCGCGAGCGTCGCGCCCGGGCAGCTGCGGGGCCGCGGGGAGATCGGGAAGGCAGCGCAACACGAGCTCGGCCGCGGCGACCGGATCGTTGTGGGGCAGGCTGCCGATGCCGGTCGCGACTCCGGGAACGAGCACCGGGGCTCGAAGGGTCTGCGACATGGATCGGTACTCTACGATCGCCGACGCCGCACGTTCCAAGCGGGCGCGCGCACCGTGAACGGAGTCACCCTGCCTCGTCCTCTCTTCCTGTGGTTGCTCCGCGCCGCGTGGATCACCCTCCCGGTGACCGCGGGCCCGGCCGCCGGCTCCGCGATCGACTCGTGGGCCGACGCGCCGCGCGTCGCGGCCGCGGTCCTCCTCTGGCTTGCCTGGGGCGTCGGCCTCCTCGCGACCCTCGCGCCGCGTCCGCAGACCCTGACCGCGTTGCGGGTCATCGCCCCCGCGTTCGTCGTCGTCGCGGTGCTGGCGACGATCGAAGGATCCGCGTCGACGCTCGCGATCGTCGGCGCGCTGCTGGCGACGGTCGTGTGCAGCGCGCTGGCGTCGGGATACGACATCGCGTCGGCAGCCGCGAATGCGCTCGCGTACGGCGACGAGCAACGCTTCCCCCTCCGGGTCCCGCCCGCGCTCTATCTCGGGCCGCTGCCGGTGGCGCGGCTCCTCGTCGCGGGCGGCGTGGTCGCGCCCGTCCTGCTCCTCGCCGAGGGCGAGATCGCGATCGGTGCCGTGGCACTCGTGGTCGGGATCGCGCTCGTCTACGTCCTGAGCCGTTCGCTCGAATCCCTGTCGCGCCGGTGGGCGGTGCTGGTGCCGGCGGGCTTCGTCGTGGTCGACCCGCTCACGCTGGCCGACCCCACCCTGTTCCTCCGGGAGCACGTCCGACACGTGGCGCCCGAGCCGCCGGGGCCGGCGACGCCCGGCACCCTCGACCTGCGCCTGGGGGCGAACGCGGGCTCGGTGTCGGTGGGGTTCGACGCCGAGATCGAGCTGGTCCGTGCCACGCGTGGACGCCGCGGCGGCGAGACGGTCACGACCGCCGAGATCCGGATCGCGCTGCCGCGGCGCGAAGAGATGCTCCGCCTCGCCGCGGGTCGGCGGCTGCCGGTGCGGATCCCGGTCAGGTAGCGATACCGCCGCCGACGAGCGCGTCGCCGGCGTACAGCGCGACCACCTGCCCGGGCGCGACCCGGGGCTGCGCCGACGCGAACCGGAGCGTCGTGCCGTCGAGCGCAACGGCGATCGGCTCGCCGTGCGCGCGCACCTGCGCGGACAGACCTTCGCGTGGAGCGCGGTCGGGACCGTCGGCGAACACGAGGTCACGCACCTCGACGGTGTCGCGCAAGAGGTCCTGACGACGACCGACCGTGATCGTCGCACTGGCGGCGTCGACGTCGACCACGTAGCGGCGTTCGCCGGCGGCGACTCCGAGTCCGCGCCGCTGGCCAATGGTGAAGTTCGCCACGCCGTCGTGCGCGCCGATCGCGTCGCCGCGGGTGTCGACGATCGCACCCGCGCGTGCAGCCATCCGGTCCGAGAGGAACGCTGCGCGCCCCCCGTGCGTGATGAAGCACACGTCCATGCTCTCGGGCTTCTGCGCGGTCCGCAGCCCGAGCCGGGCCGCGTGTGCCCGCACCTCGGCCTTCGTGAGCTCGCCCACCGGCAGGAGCGTGCGGGCGAGCTCGCGCTGCCCGAGCATGTAGAGCACGTACGACTGGTCCTTGGCGGGATCGGCGCCGCGTCGCAGCACGAAGGTGCCGCCCGCCGCGCGTGACGCGTGCGTGGTGCCCGGTGGCGAGGAAGTCGAACCCGAGCGCGTCGGCACGCTCGAGCAGGCGACCGAACTTCATCGACCGGTTGCACTCGACGCACGGGTTGGGCGTCCGCCCCGCCGCGTAGGCCTCGACGTAGGGCGCGACCACGTCGTCGTCGAACTCGTCGGTGAAGTTGAAGACGTAGTGCGGGATCCCCAGCTGCGCGGCGACGCGCCGGGCGTCCTCCACGTCGGACACGCTGCAGCACCCGGAGTCGGACTCACCACCCCAGAGCTTGAGCGTCACCCCGGTGACGTCGTATCCCTGCTCGAGCAGGAGCGCGGCCGCGACCGACGAGTCGACCCCGCCACTCATCGCTACGAGGACGCGCCCGCCGCTCGAGCTCATGCCTTCTCCATTGGGCGTTCGCTGCTCGCCGGGATACCCGGCTCGCTCACGCTCACGCCGCGGCGCCGGCGTGGCGGAGCCGCGCCACGGCGGTGGGGATGACGTCGAGGGCGACGTCGACGTCGGCGTCGGTCGACGCGTACCCGAGGCTCAACCGGATCGACGACAGCGCATCGTCACGGGACACGCCCATCGCCGCGAGCACGTGTGACGGCTCGGTCGCACCCGACGAGCACGAGGAGCCCGCGGCCGCGCACACTCCCGCCTGGTCGAGCGCGACCAGCAGCGTCTCGGCCTCGACCCCGCGGAAGCCGAGGTGCGCGTTGCCGGCGACCTTGGCCGCCGGATCCCCGTTCTCGAACACGTCGGAGACGGCGGCACGGAGACCGTCGACGAGCCGTGCCCGCAGGCGTGCGATCCGCGCCACCTCGGCGTCGCGCCCGGCGTGCGTCACCCGGAGCGCCGCCGCCATCGCGACCGCGCCGGCGACGTTCGACGTACCGGAGCGCACGCCACCTTCCTGCCCGCCGCCTTCGATCAGGGGCTGCAGCACCACGCCGTCGCGGACCAAGAGCGCACCGGTTCCCTTCGGACCGCCGAACTTGTGCGCCGAGATCGCCACCAGATTGACCCCCGCGATGGCGCGAGCGACGTCGAGCCACGGAACTGCCTGCACCGCGTCGGTGTGCACCAGCGCCCGTGGCGCGCGCTCGCGCACCCGGGCGACGATCTCGTCGAGGGGCTGAACGGTGCCGACCTCGTTGTTGACCAGCATCACCGACACCAGCACGGTCCGGTCGTCGACCTCGGCCACCAGGGCGTCGACGTCGACCACGCCCGTCGACGGCAGGGCGACGGTCGCGACCCGGAACCCCTCCGCCGCCAGTCGATCGCAGGAGGCCAGGACCCCCTTGTGCTCGAACCCGGTGGTGACCACGGCGTCGCCCAGCCCGGCCTCGCGGGCGTGGCGGGCACCACCCTTCACGGCCAAGTTGTCGGCCTCGGTGCCGCCGGCGGTGAACACCACCTCGGCCGGGCGGGCCCCGAGGAGCTCGGCGACCTCCTCGCGGGCCTCCTCGAGCGCGGTCTTGGCCGCCCGGGCCGCCGCGTGCCCACCGCTCGGGTTGCCGAACGTGCCCCGCAGGAACGGCTCCATGGCGGCGACGGCCTCGGGCCGCATGGGTGTCGTCGCCGCGTGGTCCAGGTAGGCGAAGGTCGAAATCACCGGCCAAGTCTACGGAGCGACGAGCGCCCGGGAGCCGGGTATCCCGGTTCGCAGCGAGTGCGCCCGGAAGACAGGAATAACTGTCACACCCCCGGGTGATACTCCTGATGTGAGCACGCAACTGCGCCTGGTCGAGGCCCCCGCCTCCAGCACGCCGAAGGCGGCGAAGGCACGGCGGTCCGCGAAGTCGAGCGTCGACACCGCGCGCCGCAACGCCCGCCGACCGGTCAACTGGGGCGACTGGCGCCTCGACGCCCGCACCCGCACCGTCGGTCGCGCCGGAGTCGCCCGGGCCCGCCAGGCACTGGCAGAGGCTGCGGCGTCGGAGGAGCTCTCGCAGGCCAGCTGACCCACCGCCCCAGTTCTCCCCCGGACTCACCTCCCGGGAACTGCGGGTCGTACCCTTTCCGCATGGGTGACAGCGAACGTCCGACTCGGTCCGACTGGGAAGCCCTGGCGGCGAAGGAGGTCAAGGGCGACCTCGACGCGCTGACCTGGACGACGCCCGAGGGGATCCCGGTGCAGCCGCTCTACACCGCGGAGGACCTCGAGGGGCTGGAGGCCGTCGGCACGCTCCCCGGGTTCGACCCGTTCCTCCGCGGCGTCCGGGCGACGATGTACACGAACCGCCCCTGGACCATCCGCCAGTACGCCGGCTTCTCCACCGCCGAGGAGTCGAACGCCTTCTACCGGGCCAACCTCGCCGCCGGTCAGATGGGGCTGTCGGTGGCCTTCGACCTCGCCACCCACCGCGGCTACGACAGCGACCACCCGCGGGTGGTCGGCGACGTCGGCAAGGCCGGGGTCGCCATCGACTCGGTCGAGGACATGAAGATCCTCTTCGACGGCATCCCGCTCGACCAGATGACGGTGTCGATGACGATGAACGGCGCGGTGCTGCCGATCCTCGCCGGGTACGTCGTGGCCGCCGAGGAGCAGGGCGTCGACGAATCGCTGCTGGCCGGGACCATCCAGAACGACATCCTCAAGGAGTTCATGGTCCGCAACACCTACATCTACCCGCCGGCGCCCAGCATGCGGATCGTGGCCGACATCATCGAGTACACGGCACGCCGGATGCCCAAGTTCAACTCCATCTCCATCTCCGGCTACCACATGCAGGAAGCCGGCGCGACCGCGGTACAGGAGCTCGCGTTCACCATCGCCGACGGCCTCGAGTACGTCCGCGCCGCCCTCGCCCGCGGCCTCACCATCGACGAATTCGCCGGCCGCCTCTCCTTCTTCTTCGCCATCGGCATGAACTTCTTCATGGAGGTGGCCAAGCTGCGCGCGGCGCGGTTGCTGTGGTCACGCGTGATCGGGCAGTTCGATCCGCAGAAGGCGGGATCGTCGATGCTGCGCACCCACTGCCAGACGTCGGGCGTGTCGCTCACCGAGCAGGACCCGTACAACAACATCGTGCGCACCACGGTCGAAGCGCTCGCCGCGGTGCTCGGTGGCACCCAGAGCCTCCACACCAACTCGTTCGACGAGGCGATCGCGCTGCCGAGTGAGTTCGCCGCCCGCATCGCCCGCAACACCCAGCTGATCCTGGCCGAGGAGACCGGGGTCACCAAGGTCGTCGACCCCCTGGGCGGCAGCTACTACGTCGAGGCGCTCACCGCGAGCCTCGCCGACGAGGCCTGGAAGCTCATCGAGGAGGTCGAGGCGCTCGGCGGCATGACCAAGGCGGTCGAGTCGGGCATGCCGAAGCTGCGCATCGAGGAAGCCGCGGCGCGCCGGCAGGCGGCGATCGACCGCGGCGACGAGGTCATCGTCGGCGTCAACAAGTACCGCCTCGCCGAGGAGGCCCAGCACGACTTCCGCGACGTCGACAACGCGGTCGTGCGCGAGCAGCAGCTGGAGCGGCTCGCGACGCTCAAGGCGAACCGCGACGACGACGCCTGCCGCGAGGCGCTCGACCGCCTGCGCGAGGGCGCACGGGGCGACGGCAACCTGCTGGAGCTGTCGATCGCGGCGACGCGCGCACGGGCGACCGTCGGTGAGATCTCCGACGCCCTCGAAGAGGTCTTCTCACGTCACCGCGCCACCATCCGCAGCATCGCCGGCGTGTACGGCGCGGCGTACGAGGGCGACGAAGGCTACGAACGCGTGCGTGCCGCGGTCGACGAGTTCGCCGCCGCGGCCGGTCGGCGGCCTCGATTGCTCGTCGCCAAGCTCGGTCAGGACGGTCACGACCGCGGCGCCAAGGTCATCGCCACCGCGTTCGCCGACCTCGGCTTCGACGTCGACGTCGGCCCGCTGTTCCAGACCCCGGAGGAAGCGGCACGGGACGCGATCGAGAACGACGTGCACCTCGTCGGCGTGTCGAGCCAGGCGGCGGGGCACAAGACGCTGGTCCCCGAGCTCATCGCCCAGCTCCGGAAGCAGGGCGGCGACGACATCCTCGTGGTCGCCGGTGGCGTGATCCCGCCGCAGGACTACGACGAGCTGCGCGAGGCGGGTGTCGCCGCGATCTTCGGGCCGGGCACCAACATCCCGCAGGCCGCGGCCGAGATCGTCAGCCTGCTCCGCCGCGCCTGACGCCCCTTCTCGTACCCTCACGAGCGTGAGCGAGCTGGCGAGCCTGGTGGTCGACGGCGACCGACGCGCGCTGGCGCGGGCGATCACGCTCGTCGAGTCGACACGCGCCGACCACCGCGCCGACGCCGAGGCGCTCCTCGCCGAGATCCTCCCCCACGTGGGCGGCGCCGTCCGCGTCGGCATCTCCGGCGCGCCCGGCGCCGGGAAGTCGACGTTCATCGAGGCCTTCGGCGGTCACCTCGTCGAGCACGGCCACCGCGTCGCGGTGCTGGCGGTGGACCCGTCGAGCACCGCGCAGCGGCGGGTCGATCCTCGGCGACAAGACCCGCATGGAGCAGCTGACCCGCTCACCGAATGCCTTCGTGCGGCCCTCACCCACCGGCGGCACGCTGGGCGGCGTCGCGCGCCGGACCCGCGAGGCACTGCTGCTCTGCGAGGCCGCGGGGTTCGACGTGGTGCTGGTGGAGACGGTCGGCGTGGGGCAGTCCGAGGTGAAGGTGGCCGCGATGGTCGACCTCTTCCTCGTGCTCGTCGCGCCCGGCGGCGGCGACGAGCTGCAGGGCCTCAAGCGCGGGATCATGGAGCTCGCCGACCTCGTGGTGGTGAACAAGGCCGACGGTGACCTCGCGGCCACCGCCGCGCACACCGCGGCCGACTACGCCGCTGCCCTCCACCTCGTGCGGCCGCGCATCAAGGGCTGGGAGTCCCGCGTCCTCACGTGCTCGGCCCTGCTCGGCACCGGCATCAGCGAGGTCTGGGAGGCGGTCGAGGAGTTCCGTCGAGCGGTGGCCGGCGAGCTGGCGGCGGTGCGCGCCGGCCAGAACCGGGACTGGATGTGGTCGGAGGTCACCGATTCCCTCCTCGACGCCCTCGCCGACGACCGGGAGACCGCCGAGCTCGCCCGGCGGCTCGAACAGGACGTCGGCCAGGGCACCATCACCCCCACCGCCGCCGCCCGGGCCGTGGTCGAGGGGCTCCTCGGCACCCGTCACACCTGAGCGGGCCACATCGCTTCGGGGCCGCCACTCAAGTTGCGGGCCGCCGGATACCGACAAGAGGGCGTGAGCTCGCAAGGAATCGCCGCCGCCGTGCTCCTGATGGTCGCCGTCCTGGCGATCGTCTCGACGCGCGTGGTCGGCCGGCGGGCGGCGCGCACCGTCGACCAGGTGACGGCGCTCCTCGAACGGAACGAGGCGCGGTTCCGCGCCATGGTCCGCGACTCCAACGACATCATGGCGATCGTCGACACCCACGGTCATCTCGTCTACGCGAGCCCGGTCACCGAGCGCATCCTCGGACTCGACATCGACCCCCTGCTCGGTACCGACGTGTTCGACCTCATTCATCCCGACGATCGCGACATCGCGCAGAGCGGGTTCCAGCTCACGCGCGCCAAAGAGGAAACGGACCGGATCGAGATCCGGCTCCGCCACGCCGACGGGGGATGGCGGATCGTCGAAGCGGTCGCGACCAACCTGATCGACGACCCTGCGGTCGAAGGCATCGTCATCAGCGCGCGCGACCTCACCGATCGACGGCTCGCCGAAGCCGAGCTGCGCGATGCGCAGGAGCGGTTCCGCAGCGCGTTCGAGCACGCGCCGATCGGCATGGCCCTGACGTCGGTCGACGGGCGCCTGTTCCGCGTGAACCGCGCGCTCGTGCAGATCCTCGGCCGGGGCGAATCGGAGCTGCTCACGTCGTCGATTCTCGACCTCAGCCACCCCGACGACCGCGAACTGTGTCGCGACTCGATGGTGCGGTTGCTGTCCGGGGCCACCGCGAGCTGCCAGCTCGAACAGCGCTATCTCCACCACGACGGTCACCCGGTCTGGGTGTCGGTCAGCGCGTCCGTCGTTCGCGACGTCAACGATCAACCGCTGTACCTGGTGAGCCAGGTCGAGGACATCGGCGGCGCGCAAGGCCAGCGGTGACGCGCTGGCGCACCAGGCGATCCACGACCCGCTGACCGGACTCCCGAACCGCCTGCACTTCGTGGAACGGCTCGGCCGTGAGCTCGCCGACGCCGAGCTCAACCACGAACGCATCGCCGTCTTGTTCCTCGACCTCGACCGGTTCAAGGTGGTGAACGACAGCCTCGGCCACTCCGCCGGTGACCGGCTGCTGGTCGCGGTCGCCGACCGCCTGAGCGCCACGATGGGGCCGACCGACGTCGTCGCGCGGTTCGGCGGCGACGAGTTCGTGATCCTGTGCCACAACGTCACCAGCGAGGAGACCGCCGAGCTGGTGGCCGAGCGCCTGGCCGAGGCGGTCGCGCGCCCGGTCGCGTTGATGGAGGGCGAGGTCTTCGTGACCGCCAGCGTGGGCATCGCGCTCTCCGGTGCGGCGTCCGACTCGCCCGAGACCCTGCTGCGCAACGCCGACGCCGCGATGTACCGGGCCAAGGAGCTCGGTCGCGACCGCGCCGAGCTCTACAACGCGCGCGAGCACCACCGCGCGATCGACGACCTGCGCACCGGAAACGCACTGCACCGCGCCATCGAGCGCGGGGAGTTGCGCGTCCACTACCAACCCATGATCGATCTGGACCACGGCGCGCTGACCGGGTTCGAGGCCTTGATCCGCTGGGAGCATCCGGAACGCGGCCTCATACCGCCGATGGAGTTCGTGCCGCTCGCCGAGGAGACCGGCCTCATCGTGCCACTCGGCGTGTGGGCGCTGGAACAGGCGTGCCAGCAGGCGGTGCGTTGGCACGCGGCGGCTCCGGACGCGCCGCGCCTGACGATGAGCGTGAACCTGTCGCCGCGCCAGCTCGCCGAGCCGTCGCTGCCGAACGACGTGGCCCGCGTGCTTCACGACAGCGGGATCCAGCCCTCGGCGTTGTGGTTGGAGATCACCGAGAGCACCTTGATGCGCGACGCGGAGTCCGCGTTGAGCGCGCTCGGTGCGCTGCGCGCGCCTCGGCCTGCACCTCGCGGTCGACGACTTCGGCTCCGGCTACTCGTCCCTCGCGTACCTCCAGCGGCTGCCGGTCGAGGCACTGAAGATCGACCGTTCGTTCACCGAGGGCGTCGGCACCCGCACGGACAGCACTGCGATCGTCGACGCCATCGTGAGCCTGGCGCGGGCCCTGCACCTGTCGACCGTGGCCGAGGGCATCGAGACCCGGGAGCAGCTCCGGGTGGTGCGCGGCATGGGCTGCGAGATCGGCCAGGGCTACCTGTTCGGCGCCGCCCGGCCGGCCGAGGACTTCGGCGGCGACCCCCGCCAGGTGTTCGTCCGGGCGCCGCGCCCCGCCGGTGCCGCACGTCCGGTGGACGTGCCGAGCTGACCCACGAGCCCGGGGGCTCGGCGATCAGGCGCTGGTGCCGAGACCGGCCAGGAGTCCGAGGAGCCGGAACTGCTCGGCGGGAAGATCCGGGAACTCGACGCCGACGAGCACACCGCCGCCGGGGGTCCGGCTCCGGTGACGGATCTCGGCAAGCAGCGGGGCGCCCCGGCCGACTCCCAGGACCGACTGGATCTGGAGATGGATCTGCCGTTGGCCGGCCAGGCGGTCGGGGTCGACGCCCTGGAGCTCGAGGGCCGCGCCGTTACGGGAGAGGTCGACGATCTGACAGTTCTGCCACGGCTTCCGCTTGCCGAAGCGGTACCGGGCGACCCAGTCGGTCGCGTAGCGGGGCGTGCTGCGTTGGTCGCTCATGGTCGGCACCTCTCTGGCGATGATCGTCCCGGAGTATCGGCCTGGAGCGGCACACCTGTAGCGGCGCCGCCGGGAATGTCAGGTTGTGGGCGTTCTTGACGGATTCGCACCTTCACGGTAGGCTGCCCGGGACGACGTGATCCGACGGGATCCCCGGTGACTGCTTCCCCGCTCCCGTGCCCGCCGCCACGGCCGGCCGTCCCTTCGCGGAGGAAGCCCATGCCCGCCACGTTGCTGATCAAGCCCTGGAACGACCCCGTCGTCGACACCCTCGGCCACGATCCCCGGTCGCGCTACGTCGAGACGTTCTGGCTCCCGACCCTCGGCCCCACCGCCCTCCTCCTGCTGCGCCACCTCGCCGACCGGTTCGACCGCACCCCTGACGGCGTCGAGCTGGCGGTGAGCGACACCTCCCACGCGCTCGGGCTCGGCCAGCGCGAGGGGTCGGCATCGCCGCTCGTGCGCACCCTGCGCCGCCTCACCCAGTTCGACCTCGCGTGCGAGGACCCGATGTCCGACACCGTCGCCGTGCGCCGCACCGTGCCGCCCGTGAACATCCGCCACCTCCGCCGACTGCCGAGCGAGCTGCAGGTCGCGCACGCGGAGTGGGCCGAGGCGCAACTGGCCGAGGCGCCGCTCGCGGAAGCACGTCGCCGTTCGCGACGCATCGCATTCACGCTGCTCGAGCAGGGCGACGATCCCGATCACGTCGAGCGCGCCCTCCACGCGATCGGCTTCCATCCTGCGCTGTGTCACGAGAGCGCGCAGTGGGCCTACCAACGCCACCGCGAAGCCCTCGAGCACGTGCAGGGCCTCGCGTCATGACGCACTGAACACATGGGCTGATCGCGGTTGCAGCTCGCCCCCGTGCTCGCAACCGTCGCCGAACGACGCGTCCCCTCGTCCCCGGACGCGGTCGTTCGCGGCGCGACGTTGCTCCGGTGACCGCGGCGCGGATGCGCGCCGGTTCCCTGACCCGATCTACAGGCCGATGATCGGCAGCAGCGGCATGATGATCGGCGGCAGCGTGATGATCGGTGGCGGCGGCGTGGTGTCCGGAGGCGTCGTCGGCGGCGGCGTCGTGTCGGGAGGTGTCGTCGGCGGCGGCGTGGTGTCCGGAGGTGTCGTCGGCGGGGGCGTGGTGTCGGGAGGTGTCGTCGGCGGCGGCGTGGTGTCCGGAGGCTTCGTCGGCGGCGGCGTGGTCGCCGGAGGCTTCGTCGGCGGCGGCGTGGTCGCCGGTGGTGTCGTCGCAGGCGGCGCCCCGGGGATGACGACGCCGGGTGCCGCGGCTGCGGTCACGCCCGCGGTCGTCGGTGCCGCCCTCGGCGAGGTGATGCGAGGAGGCGTCGTGGGCGTCGCGCTCGGTGGGCTGGTCGAGCTCGGCAGTGGGGTCGAGTCGGGCGTTCGCGTCGAGGTCCCGACGCGCGCCGGTCGGGTCGTCGTCGTGGTGGTGGTCGAGGTCGTGACGTCACCCGACTGCTCGGTCGGTGCGGCAACCGCGCCGGTGGTGCTGTCGTCGGGAACCCCGAGGATCGCGAGGTAGGCGACGAGTCCGAGCACGATGATGCCGGCGACGGCGGAGGCCTCCAGGCGGTGGAGGTCCAGCCAGTCCCGAAACGCATCCCATCGCCTCAGCATGACGGACAGCTTGCCCACCGTCGGGCCGCCGTACCACCCCTCGCGCTCGTTTATTTTGCGACACCGTCGTCGCCGCGGCCGATATCTCGCGGCAGCGCGTTGGCGACGCGCTGCCGTGGCGTGGCCGATCCGCTTCGAAGACCCCCGTGCGCGCGCCAGGACGCGCTACGACACCACGTCGGCCCGCGTGGCGATGATCGCGCCGAGGCGTGCCTCGACCTGCGGGATCTCGTGGTCGTCGGTGAACACGTACGCGCGATCGCGACGTATCGCGTCCACCACGTTGGCCGCCACCTGCTCGGGTTCCACCGTGCCGAACGGGTTGAGCCCGGTCTTGATCATGCCGGGCATCACCACGCTCACACCGATGGGCGCGTCGAGCGCGGCGAGCTCGGCGCGCAAGCCGTCGGAGAGGCCGACGACGGCGTGCTTCGACGCGGTGTAGGGCCCGATCCCCGGGATCGTGGTCATCGCGGCCATCGACGCGGTGTTCACCACGTGCCCGGGCTCGCCCGACGCGAGGATGCGAGGCACGAACGCGCGGATCCCGTGGATCACGCCCCACAGGTCGACGTCGATCACGCGGTGCCATTCCGAGAGCGGCAGCTCCCAGGAGTTGCCCAGCGTCACGATGCCGGCGTTGTTGCACGCGATGTGCAGCTTCCCGAAGTGCTCGACCGCGGCGTCGGCCGCGCGCTCGACCGCTTCGGGATCGGTGACGTCGATCGCGAGCGCCCGGACCTCGGCGCCGCCGTCGGCGAGGCGCTCGGCGTGCGACGCGAGGCGCGCGTCGTCGATGTCGGTCATGAGCACCCGCATCCCCGCGGCGACGAACGCCTCGGTGACCGCGAGGCCGATCCCGCTCGCCGCGCCGGTCACGACGGCCGCGCGGTGCTCCAGTTCAGGCAGTCCGGCCATCACCCGTTCCTCCTCCGGCGGCACCGAGTCGGGTGCGGCCCGCTCCGCACAGACTGCCTGCCCGGAGCGCGGCGCGCACGCCACCCACCGGTCGACCGGTCGCAGTGGGACCGCGCGGTACCAGCTTGTTACCGTGCGTCCATGGCCGACGACGAACAGCTCGACCGCCTGGCTGCACTCCTGCGCGACGCCGACCAGGTCGTCGTGCTCACCGGCGCCGGCATCTCGACCGAGTCGGGAATCCCCGACTTCCGCGGCCCGCAGGGCATCTGGACGAAGGACCCCGCGGCGGAGCGCAAGGCGACGATCCAGCACTACGTCGCCGATGCGGAGCATCGACGTCAGGTGTGGCGCAACCGCGCCGGCAGCGAGCTGTTCGCCGGCGAGCCCAACTCCGGCCATGTCGCGCTGGCCGAGCTGGAGCGGCGCGCCCACCTGCACACGCTCGTCACGCAGAACGTCGACGGCCTGCACCAGGCCGCGGGCACCTCGCCCGGGATCGTCGTCGAGATCCACGGCACCGTGCACGGCGTGAAGTGCCTCCAGTGCGGCTGGCACGGGCCGATGGCCGAGACCCTCGAGCGCGTCCGCGCCGGCGACGACGATCCCGCCTGCCTCGAGTGCGGCGGGATGCTGAAGTCGGCCACCATCTCCTTCGGCGAGAACCTCGTCCCCGCCGACCTCGAGCGGGCGCAGCGCGCGGCCGCGGGTGCCGACGTGTTCCTGGCCATCGGCACGTCGCTCGGCGTCTACCCCGCGGCGGCGCTCCCCGAGCAGGCGTTGCGGGCGGGCGCCGTCCTGGCGGTGCTCAACGGCGAGGCGACACCGTTCGACTCCCTGGCCGAGTTCGTGATCGGCGACCGCCTCGGTGACGTGCTGCCCGACCTGGTGGCACGGATCTGACCCCCGACGGGGCCGATTGGGAATACCCGACCATCGTGGTAGCATTTACTGGTTCGACGAGGAGAGAAGAACGATGGCGAGCTACCGCGAGCTGCTCCGGGAGACCAAGCAGCGCATCAACGAGATCCAGCCCGAGGAGGCGGAGGTGCGCCTGGGCCAGGCGACGTTCGTCGACGTGCGCGAGCAGGACGAGCACGACCAGGGCACCATCCCCGGCTCGGTGTTCATCCCCCGCGGCCACCTCGAGAGCCAGGCCGAGACCAAGCTCCTCGACCGCGACCGGCCGATCGTCCTCTACTGCGCGGCCGGGAACCGCTCGGCGTTCGCCGCCGAGACGCTCGAGCAGCTCGGCTTCACCGACGTCGTGTCGATGGCGGGCGGCTTCGGGCGCTGGAAGAACGAGGGGCGTCCCTGGATCACGCCGCAGACGCTCACCGCCGAGCAGCGCGACCGCTACGGCCGCCACATCCTGCTCCCCGAGGTCGGTGAGGCCGGCCAGCAGAAGCTGCTCGAGAGCCGTGTGCTCCTCCTCGGTGCGGGTGGCCTCGGCTCGCCGGCCGCGCTCTACCTCGCGGCCGCAGGCGTCGGCACCATCGGCATCATCGACATGGACGTCGTCGACACGTCGAACCTGCAGCGCCAGATCCTGCACAACACCGACCGCATCGGCGAGCGCAAGGTCGACTCGGCCAAGAAGACGCTCACCGCGCTCAACCCCGACGTCGACGTCGTCACCTACGACGTGCGTCTCGGCGCCGACAACGTGCTCGACATCATCGACGGCTACGACGTCATCGTCGACGGCACCGACAACTTCCCGACCCGCTACCTCGTGAACGACGCGTCGTTGCTCAAGCGCATCCCGGTCGTCCACGGCTCGATCTTCCGCTTCGAGGGCCAGGTCTCGGTGTTCCAGCCCTACGTGGGCCCGTGCTACCGCTGCCTGCTGCCCGAGCCACCGCCGCCCGAGCTCGCGCCGAGCTGCTCGGAGGCCGGCGTGATCGGCGTGCTGCCCGGCATCATCGGGTCGATCCAGGCGCTCGAGGCGATCAAGCTGATCCTCGACCTCGGCGACCCGCTCATCGGGCGGCTCCTCGCCTACGACGCGCTCGAGCAGTCGTTCCGCGCCTTCAAGGTGCGGCGCGACCCCGAGTGCCCGGCGTGCGGACCGAACGCGGCGCCGATCGTGATCGCCGAGTACGACGACCACTGCCTCCCCCACGCAGTGCTCGCCGACGGCAGCACGCTCACGCACTGAACCGTCGTCATCGCCGGAGGCGCGCCACCAGCTCGTCGACGTGCGCCGCGAGCTCGTCGGGCTCGCGCACCACGACCGGATAGGAACCGGCGAGCCACGTGACCACGCGGACGAGCGCGTCGGTGCTCCCGCTTCCGACGCGGACGCGTGACCGATCGGCGCCGAGCTCCTCGACCTCGGCGTCGCTCCAACGGAGCGCGGCGCGGACCGCGTCGGGCGCGCCCGCGACCTCGAGGAGCGCCGAATAGGGCATCGGCATCGTGCGGATGGACTCGGCCACGAACGCGGCCGCGTCGCCACCGGGCAGGTCCCGCGGCGCGCAGCGCACGCCCGCGAGGCGCGGGCCGTCGAGGCGGTCGAGCCGGAACGTGCGCCAGTCGTCGCGGCGGACGTCCCACGCCACGAGGTACCACCGACGACCGGCGGACACGAGTTGGTGGGGCTCGACCAGCCGGCGGGAGTCGTCGCCGTCGCGACGGCGATAGTCGAAGCGCACCTGCTCGCGGTCGCGGCACGCCAACGCCAGGACCGCGAGCGCGTCGGCGTCGACCGTCGGCCCGCCGCCCCACTGCAGCGAGACCACGTTCGAGTGCACCGCGTGCACGCGACGGCGCAAGCGGTCGGGCAGCACCTGCTCGAGCTTGGCGAGCGCACGCAACGCGGTGTCGTCCATGCCGTCGATCGACGCGCCCGCCGCGGTCCGCAGGCCGACGGCGATCGCGACCGCCTCCTCGTCGTCGAGCAGCAGCGGCGGGAGGTGCGCGCCCGCGGCCAGGCGGTAGCCGCCGGACGCACCCGGCGTCGCGTCGACCGGGTAGCCGAGCGCGCGGAGGCGGTCGATGTCGCGCCGGAGCGTGCGGGCGCTCACACCGAGGCGGTCGGTGAGCTCGGCGCCCGGCCAGAACCGATGGGTCTGGAGCAGCGAGAGGAGCAGTAGCGCCCGTTCGGTGGGATCAGTCTCGGCCATCGCCAGGGCTCCCGCCGATGAGTTCCGGGTGTCCCCGGGGTCTGGACATGGACAGAGATTGGCAGAGATTGCGGTCAGGATCTGGCCGCAGTGATCCGTAGGTTGGACCCCATGCAGACCATGACGACCACCCGATCGAGGAAAGACACCGTGCACGAGCCCGACGACCGTTCCCCCGCCATCAGCGCCCGGGGGCTGTCGCGCAGCTTCGGCGACGTGGACGCGGTGGTCGACCTCGACCTCACCATCCCGCGAGGCGAGATCTACGGCCTCCTCGGACCCAACGGCGCCGGCAAGTCGACCACCGTGAAGATGCTGTGCACGCTGCTCGCACCCACGGGTGGGCAGGCGACGGTGGCGGGGTTCGACATCGCCCAACGCCCGCAGCAGGTGCGCCTCGGCATCGGTGTCGCGCTCCAGGACGTCGCGCTCGACCCGAAGCAGACGGGCATCGAGCTGTTGCGTCTGCAGGGCCGGCTCTACGGGCTCACGCACCACGAGATCGACGGCAGGCTGGTCGAGCTCCGGGAGCTGGTCGACCTCGGTGACGCCCTCGACCGCCGCATCGACACCTACTCCGGCGGCATGCGGCGCCGACTCGACCTCGCCGCCGCGTTGGTGCACAACCCCGACGTGCTCTTCCTCGACGAGCCGACCACCGGCCTCGACCCGATCAGCCGGGCCAGCGTCTGGCAGGAGGTGCAGCGGCTCAACGACGACCTGGGGATGACCATCCTGCTCACCACGCAGTACCTCGAGGAGGCCGACGAGCTCGCCGACCGCGTCGGGATCGTCGATCGCGGCCGGCTCGTGGCCGAAGGCACGCCGACCGAGCTCAAGCGCAGCATCGGCACCGACATGGTCGTCGCCCGGATCGAGGGCGACGCCCACGCCGCCGAGCAGGCCCTGCAGGGCGTGTACGGCGTGGTCGGGGTGGAGAGCCGCGACCACGTGCTGACGATCAGCGTCGAGGAGGGGTCGTCGGCCATCGGACCGGTCGCCATCGCGTTCCACGACGTGTCGATCCGGGTCCGCGACCTCACCCTGCGCACGCCGACGCTCGACGACGTGTTCCTCGAGATGACCGGCGCCCACTTCGACGCCGAGGAGGACCAGTCATGACCACCACCAACGTCACCTTCGACATCAAGCCGCGTACCGCGTCCGATGTCGCCCGGGCGCGACCGGCGGGCACCATCCACGACATCATCACGATCGCCGGACGCGCGCTTCGTGCGGTGCCGCGCGACCTCGAGGCGATCATCCCGCCGGTGTTCATCGCGTTCTTCTTCTTCATCGTGAACATCGGCACGCTCGAGAACCTCACCCAGAACAACATCCAGGGCTTCGACTACACCGCGTTCGAGATGGCCACCGCGGTGCTGCTCGGCGTCACCGGCGTGTCACGCGCCCAGGCGCTCGTGATCGACGTGCAGAACGGCTACTTCGACCGCCTCCTCCTCACCCCGGTCCGGCGGAGCGCGATCCTGATCGGTCACATGGTGGCCGACGTCGCGGTCTCGGCCACGTTGTGCGTTCCGATCATCGGCCTGGCGTTCGCGCTGGGGATCGACTTCCAGGCGGGTGTGCTCGGCGTGCTCATGTTCATCGTCATCGCCTCGCTGTGGAGCCTGTCGTTCGCCGGCTTCGGCTACGCCATCGCGCTGAAGACGGGCAACCCGGCGGCGGTGAACTCGAGCTTCCTCCTGTTCTTCCCGTTCCTGTTCCTCACCTCCTCGTACGTGCCGCGCGACCAGCTCAGCGGCTGGCTCGACACGGTGGCGGGCTGGAACCCGGTCACGTACATGCTCGAGGGCATGCGGTCGCTCGCCCTCTCGGGCTGGCACTGGGACGACCTGGGCCGGGCCGCGCTGGCGCTGCTCGTGGTGTTCCTCATCAGCTTCGCGCTGTGCTTCGCCGCCTTGCGGTCCCGGGTGCGGCGGTCCTGACGGGCCCTCGCAGCACCGCCTGACGAGGGTCGGACCGGCACGGGCAGTTTCTCTCAAGGGGGGCTGCCCGCCGGTCGATCCAACCGCGACTGAACTCGCGTCAACGGGGCGCGCGATCCACGCGGAGGAACGATCCGATGAGCAGGGCAGCATGAGCAGGTTGGTGCTCGCAACCGCAGATGCCGACTTCGAACAACGCGTCCGGGACGCGTTCGGCGGGGAGTTGAACGGACCGCTCCGCTACTGGCGCGAGGACATGCTCGTCGATCCGGAAGACGCCGTGCGCGAGCTCGGCGGGCGCGGCGTCGAAGTCGTCGCCCTCGGACCCGACATGCCCGAAGAGCGTGCGCTCGCCCTCGCCTCCGCGTTCGACCACGACCGACCCGACATCAGCGTGGTGATCATCGCCCCGCCGTCGACCGACCTCCTGCAGTCGGCGTTGCGCGCCGGTGCCCGCGACGTGATCGCCCCCGACATCGCCCCCGCCGACCTGCGGGTTGCGATCGAGAAGGCGTTCGACACCGCGACCCACCGCCGCCAGGTGTTCGACGGCGACGGTGACGGCAGCGGCGACGACGACCGGGGCCGCGTGATCATGGCGCTCTGCCCGAAGGGCGGCGCCGGGAAGACCACGGTCTCGAGCAACCTCGCCCTCGCGCTGGCGCAGGTCGCGCCGGGTGAAGTGGTGATCCTCGACCTCGACGTGCAGTTCGGCGACGTCGCCAGCCGCGCTCGGCCTGCGCCCTGACCTCACCTTCGCCGACGCGGTCCGCTCGGTCGACACGCTCGACGCCACCGGGCTCAAGGCGCACCTGACCGTCCACGCCGCGGACCTGTTCGTGCTCTGCGCGCCGTCGACACCCACCGAGGCCGACGACATCACCACCGAGCAGGTGGAACGGGTCCTCGAGCTGCTCACGCAGTCGTTCAAGTACGTGGTGATCGACACCGCGTCCGGGCTCGACGAGTACACGCTGGCCGCGCTCGAGTACGCCACCGACCTGCTGCTGATCTCGGCGACCGACGTCCCCAGCATTCGGGCGACGGTGAAGGAGATCGAGGCGCTGCGGGTCATCGGCAAGCCGCAGCACCTCTGGCACTTCGTGCTCAACCGGGCCGACGCCCGCACCGGGCTCACCATTCCCGCCATCGAGCGGACCGTCGGCATCAACGTCGACGTGGCGATCCCCAGCTCGCGGTCGGTCCCGCTGTCGCTCAACCAGGGCGAACCGATCGTGCTGTCCGACCCGCGGTCCGCGGTCACGCTGGCGATGTTGCAGCTCGTGAAGCGCGTAGCGCCCCAGATGACGCCCACGGACACCCGCCCGACGGGCATCTTCCGGAGACGGTGACGGCATGAAGCTCAGCGACCGCATGAAGCAGAGCCGGACCGCGGACGCCGATGCGCCCACGTTCGGGACCGTCACCACGCGCGCGACGACCGCCGCCGAGGCCAAGGCGCCGACCGCGGACGACCCGGTCACCCAGCTCAAGTGGCGCGCCCAGGAGGCGCTGATCATCCGTATGGGCCCGGCGCTCTGGGACCCGTCGGTCCCGGTGTCGCAGCTCGACTCGCAGGTCGCGCGCGAGCTCGGCGCGGTGCTCAGGGAAGAGAAGATCCCGCTCAACGACGCCGAACGCGATCAGCTCGTGAGCGAGATCATCGACTCGGCACTGGGCTACGGACCGATCGAGCGGTACCTCGACGACCCGTCCGTCAGCGAGGTGATGGTCAACGGCATCGACGGTGTGTACGTCGAGCGCGAGGGCCAGCTCATCGAGACCGACGCGCAGTTCTTCTCCGAGCAACACGTGCTGCGGGTGATCGACCGCATCGTCGCGCCGCTCGGCCGTCGCATCGACGAGGCGTCACCGATGGTCGACGCCCGACTCCCCGACGGGTCCCGGGTGAACGCAGTGATCGCGCCGCTCGCGATCGACGGTCCGCAGCTGACCATCCGCAAGTTCACGCAACGCGTGCTCTCCCTCGACGACCTCGTGCGCCTCGGCACCCTCACCGACCAGGTGGGCGCGTTCCTGTCCGCGTGCGTGAGGGGTCGCATGAACATCCTCATCAGCGGCGGGACGGGCAGCGGCAAGACGACGCTGCTCAACGTGCTGTCGTCGATGATCCCCGCGACCGAACGCATCGTCACGATCGAGGACGCCGCCGAGCTGCGCCTGCAGCAGCGGCACGTCGTCCGGCTCGAGAGCCGGACCGCGAACATCGAAGGTAAAGGCGAGGTTCGCGCCCGCGAGCTCGTGCGCAACGCGCTGCGCATGCGGCCCGACCGCATCGTGGTCGGCGAGGTCCGCGGCGCCGAGGCGCTCGACATGCTCCAGGCGATGAACACGGGCCACGACGGCTCGTTGTCGACCCTGCACGCCAACTCGCCGCGTGACGCGCTGTCCCGGGTCGAGACCATGGTGCTCATGGCCGGCTTCGACCTGCCGGTGCGGGCCATCCGCGAGCAGGCCGCGTCCGCCATCGACCTGCTCGTCCACATCAGCCGCGGACGCGACGGCGTGCGTCGGGTGACGCGGGTGTCGTCGGTCGACGGCATGGAGGGCGAGACCATCACGCTGTCCGACGTCTTCTCGTTCGACGCCGAGACCGCGACCGACGGCGCCATCACCGGGTCGCTGCGCCCGACCGGCGTGCGCCCCAAGCTCGCCGAGCGCCTGCACGACGCCGGGATCACGCTCCCCGCCGATCTGTTCGGTTCCAGCGTCAGGGCCTGACCACCCGATCCTGCCCGAACTACCGGGTCGGCACCGCGATCGCGGCGAGATCGACCGCGACCGGCACCCCCGCGGGTCGCGCCTTGGCGGTCGCCGCGTTCGGCATCACGCGCTGCTTCGCCGGAACCGGCGTCTTCTCGTAGGGCCGACCCTCGGGGTTCTTCGACGTGTCGAGGAACCCGCCGATGTCGATCGCGCCGGTGGCGAGGTCGCCGGTGCCCGCGCCGTCGCACGGCATCACCTGTTCGAGGTTCGCCGGCGCCGACGTGGAGAACGTGTTGCCCGAGAAGCAATTGCCGTCGGTCGGGCTCGGCAGCACCGTCGCGAGGTCGGCGAGCCCGGATCCCTCGACCACGTTGTCGGTCACCCGGTTCGCGCGTCGACTGGTGGGGCTCGACCTCCAGCCCGACACTCGGAGCCAGCACGATGCCCACCTTGGCGTTGTCGCCGACGCGGTTGCGCGTGATCGTGTTCCCGATCCCGCCGGCGATGACGATGCCCCCACCGAGGGCAGCATCGAAGGCGTCGTCGTCGGTGCGCGCCGGCAGCGGCATCGCCGTTGTCGTCGACCACGTTGCCGGCGATCGTCGCCTCGCCCTGCGGCGAGAGCTCTTCACCGTCGAAGCTGTTCGGCACGATGCCGGTGCGGTTGCGCGACCACACCGAATTCACCAGGTAGAGGTCGCCCGACGAGTTCGACCCCGAGTACCCGAGCTGGTTGTACTCCGCGACGATGTCCGTGATCACCGCGTGGCACGGGTTGCACTGCCCGATGTAGAAGCCGGAGTCCGGGCTCCCCGACGCGTACGAATGGTCGAACTGCCCGTACTGCGAGTCGTACGCGTAGAGGCCGTAGTCACCGTTGCGGTACGAGGTCAGATAGGAGCCCCGGTACCCGAGCACGCCGCTCCAGAAGAACCCGTTCTCGGTGAAGTTGCCGCGCGGTCATGTTCTCGACCGCGACGCCGTCGGCGCCGACCACGAACACACCGTTGGCGCGCTCGAACTCACCGTCGAGGATGGTGCGGTTGCGGTCGACACCGCGGATCACGACGCCGTCGGTGACGACCTTCACCGACTCCCGGTACACGCCGGGCGACACGAGGACGAGGTCTCCCTTCCGGGCGCGGTCCACCCCCGCCTGCACCGACGGCGCGTCGGCAGGCACGCGGATGGTGCGACCGGAGGCGCGGAACGCCGGCGGCTTCTGCTCGCCCCCGCCGACGGGGGCGATGGGGGTGGCATTGGCGGCGTCACCGATGCCGATCTGGGCGTGCTGTCCGCTCGTCGGCGTGCCGTGCAGCGTGCAGTAGTAGGCGAACGTGCCCGCGTCGGGGAACGTACGCGCGTACGACTTGCCCGGTTTCAGATCGCCGCTGCCGTAGCGCTTGCTGCGCCCGTTCGGCGTGACGTTGTGGTCGTTGCGGCCGTCGTTGACCCACCGGACGGTGGTGCCCTCGGCGATGTCGAAGCTCGCCGGCGAGAAGGTGTTGTCGCGGATGTGGACGGTCACGACCCGGTCGACCGCACTGACACGGGCCGTCGCCGGCGTGACGGTGACCACGATCGACGCGGTCGCGAGCAGCAGTGCGACGACCCCCACGGCCGCGATGCCGCGTCGCACCCGACTCATCGCGCGCGTCGGCCGTTGGCGCGCGCCTTGGTCCTGGGCTTCGCCGGTGCCGGTGTGGTCTCGGGAGCCTGGAACGTGCGGGCGAGCTCGACCAGCGTCCGCACCCCGAACCCGGTCCCGCCCTTGGCCAGGTAGCCGTCGTCGGCGTTCGCCCGCGCCGGGCCGGCGATGTCGAGGTGCACCCACGGGGCACCGTCGACGAACTCCTGGAGGAAGAGCCCGGCCGTGAGCGCGCCGCCGTAGCTGCCGCCGATGTTCTTCATGTCGGCGACCTCCGACTCGAGCTGCTTGCGGTACTCGGGCGGGAGCGGAAGGTGCCACACCGGCTCACCGGCGCGATCGGCGGCGTCGCGCACCTGCGCGACCCACGAGTCGTCGTTGCCCATCAGGCCCGCGATGCGGTCGCCCAGGGCGACCATGCACGCACCGGTGAGCGTGGCGAGGTCGATGACCGCGGCCGGCTTGTCCTCCGAGGCCAACGACAACGCGTCGGCCAGGATGAGCCGACCCTCGGCGTCCGTGTTGAGCACCTCGACGGTCTTCCCGTTGCGGATCTTCAGCACGTCGCCGGGACGGATCGCGTTGCCGCTCGGCATGTTCTCGACCAGTGGCACGTAACCGGTCACGCGCGTCTTGACGCCGAGGTCGGCGAGGGTCGACATCGCCGCGATCACCGCCGCGCCACCCGACATGTCGGTCTTCATCGTCTCCATGCCGCCCGCGGTCTTGAGGGACAGACCACCGGAGTCGAACACGACGCCCTTGCCGACCAGCGCCAACGCCTTCCCGCGCGGCGGACGGCGCGTAGGTCATCTTGAGGAACCGCGGCGGTTGCTCGGAACCCTGACCGACGCCGAGCACACCACCGAGCCGTTGCGCCTCCAACTGCTTGACGTCGAGGACCTGCACCGTGATGCCGCGCCCACGCAGCAGCTTGCGGGCGGCCGCGACCATGTCGGCGGGAGACTTCTCCTTCGCGGGGGTGTTCACCATGTCGCGCGCCCAGGTGACCGCGTCGCCGACCGTCGCCCCCCGCTCGACCGAGGCACGAACCGCGGCGCCACCGTCCGCGATGATCGTGGCCTTCTTCAACTTCGTCGGCGAAGCGTCGCCCTTGTACTCGAGGTACTGGTAGGCGCCGAGCAGGAGACCCTCGGCGACGGCCTGCGCGGCGTCGGCGACGTCGAGCTCGGAGGCGGCGGTCGCCAGGGTCGTACCGACCGACGCGGCCTTGCTGGATCGCCGCGCCACCGCGGCGGCGGCGCGGCGGAGGCTGTCGACGGTGAGCTCCGCAGGATCGCCGATGCCGACGAGGATCGCGGCCTTGGCCCGCAGCCGGCCGGCGGTCGGCACCGCCAACGTCTCACCGAGCTTGCCCTCGAAGCCCGCCTCGGCGAGGAACGCGGCGAGGCCACCGTCGAGGGCGGCGTCGACCGCGTCGGCGCCGGGCCCGAAGGCCGCGCCCTTCCCGATGGGTACGGCGAGCAACTCGACCGCGACCCGGTCGGCGGGCGTGGTGGCGACGGTGAAGGCGAGGGACACGGTGTGCTCCGGGAGGTCGGGATCGGTGATCGGGGGGATGCGTTCAGGTGGCGCGGTCGACGCGGACGGGCCGGAAGGTGCCCTCCTGCCAGCGCGCCAGGGTATAGACGAGGTCGGCGAGCCGGTTGAGGTACGGCACGACGTGACTGTCGGGGAGCCAACCGTCGCCGGCGGCCGCGACCGCGCCGCGCTCCGCACGCCGGACCACCGCGCGCGCGACGTCGAGCGCGGCGGCGGTGCGGTTCTCGCCCGGAAGGACGAACTCGGTCGGAGCTTCGTAGCGGGCGGTGACGTCGTCGATGACCGGTTCCAGCGCGGCGACCATGGCGTCGGTCGTGAGCGACACGCCCGGATGCAACTTCGAACGGTTCGCGGGAGCGGTCGCGAGCTCGGCCCCGACCACGAACAGCTCGCGCTGCAGGCGAATCAGCAGCTCGTCGAGCTCGGAGCCGCGCTCGGTCTCGGCGCGGGCGAGGCCGAGCATCGAGACCGCTTCGTCGATCGCTCCGTACGCGTCGGGCCCGGTGGAGTCCTTCGGGACCCGACCGCCGTAGAGGAGACCAGTGGTGCCGTCGTCGCCCTTGCGCGTGTAGATCTTCGGAGCCATCTGCGTCGGAGTCTACGACCGGGTTTCGACAAAGGGTCCGGGGGCGGCGCGTGGACCAGCGGCACGGGAGGAGACCGATAGCCTGAAGCGATGTCTGCGGTCCCCGATCCTTCCGGCGCGACTCCGGCCGCGACACCTCGGACCGGTCGCTCGTCGACGCTGAAGGCGGCAATCCGCACCGCCCGCCCGAAGCAGTGGACCAAGAACGTCCTCGTGTTCGCCGCGCCGGCCGCCGCCGGTGTGCTCGACGAGCGCGACGCGCTCCTCCAGACCTTCGTCGCGTTCATCGGCTTCTGCCTGGCGGCGAGCGGCACCTACTTCCTCAACGACGCCAACGACGCCGAGGTCGACCGCCTGCACCCGACCAAACGCCTGCGGCCGATCGCGGCGGGCGACCTCGACGTGCGGACGGCGCGGATCATCGCCGTCGTGCTGATCCTCCTGGCTCTCGTCGTGACCGCGCCCATCAACGACTTCAAGCTCACCGGAGTCGTCGCCGGCTACGTGCTCGTGACCATCTCGTACAGGGTGTGGCTGAAGTACGAGCCGGTGATCGACCTGGCGGCGGTCGCGTCGGGCTTCGTCTTCCGGGCGATCGCGGGTGGTGTCGCCACCGGGGTGCGGCTGTCCGACTGGTTCCTCATCGTCGCCGGTGCGGGCTCCCTCTTCATCGTCACCGGGAAGCGTCACGCCGAACAGGTCGAGCTCGGCTCCGACTCGCTCGAGCACCGGCGCACGCTGGGTGAGTACTCGACCGCGTTCCTCGGGTACGTCCGCGCGGTCGCGTCGGGCGTGATGATCACGGCGTACTGCCTGTGGGCGTTCGAGAACGCGGCGCACACCGGCGACGACACCTGGTTCCGACTCTCGATCGTGCCGTTCGTCATCGCGGTCCTGCGCTACGCGCTCGTCATCGACCAGGGTGGTGGTGGCGCGCCCGAGGAGGTCGTGCTGTCGGACCGGGTGCTGCAGCTGGTCGGGCTGGTGTGGTTGGTGACGTTCGCGCTGGGTGTCCGTGGCTGACGCGCCCGGCGAACGGATGGAGCTCCTCACCGGCTGGAGCCGCACCGCGCCGACCGCCGCCACCGTGGTCGAGGTCGCCGACCAGGCCGCGGTCGACGGCTTGCTGGCGCGGGCCGGACGACGCGGCCTGATCGCGCGCGGGCTCGGGCGCAGCTACGGCGACGCGGCGCAGAACGCAGGCGGCACCGTGCTCGACACGACGACACTCGCCGGCTTCCACGAGATCGACCTCGAACACGGGAAGGTGCGGGTCGACGCCGGCGTCAGCCTCGAGGCGATCATGCGCACGATGGTCCCACTCGGCTGGTTCGTACACGTCACCCCGGGCACGCGGCTCGTCACCGTCGGCGGCGCGATCGCGGCCGACGTCCACGGCAAGAGCCACCACTTCGACGGCAGCTTCGCCAACCACGTCGAGTCGTTCACCCTCCACACGCCCAAGGGCACGGTGACCGTCACCCCCGAGACCGACCCCGACCTCTTCTGGGGCACGGCCGGCGCGCTCGGGCTCACCGGCGTGATCGGCGAGGCGACCCTGCGGCTGCTGCCGATCGAGACGTCGATGATCCGCGCCGAGAACGTGCGGTGCGCCGACCTCGACTCGGTGATGGCGCTGATGATCGAGGGCGACGCCGAGTACCGCTACTCGGCGGCGTGGATCGACTGCCTCGCCACCGGCGCGTCCCTCGGTCGTTCGATCCTGTCCCGGGGCGACCACGCGGTCGTCGACGACCTGCCGAAGAAGCTGCGCCGCGACCCGCTGCGCTTCGCGCCCCACGCGTTGGTGAGCGCGCCGCCGTGGGCGCCGAACGGTCTGCTCAACCGACTGAGCGTGGCCGCGTTCAACGAGTTCTGGTACCGGGTCACGCCGGCGGTGCACGGGCCGGTCGAGAGCATCTCGTCGTTCTTCCACCCCCTCGACGGCGTGCGCGGCTGGAACCGCCTCTACGGCAGCTGCGGCTTCCTCCAGTACCAGTACGTGGTGCCCGACGCCGCGCACGACGCGGTGCGGACGTCGATCGAGATGCTGAGCGACGCCCGGGCGGCATCGTTCCTCGCGGTGCTGAAGCGCTTCGGCGCCGGCAATCCCGGGCCGCTCTCCTTCCCCGCGCCGGGGTGGACGCTCGCGCTCGACATCCCGGCCACGGTGCCCGGTCTGGCCGAGCTGCTCGACCGGCTCGACCAGCTGGTGGCCGACGTCGGGGGCCGCATCTACCTGGCCAAGGACTCCCGGCTCCGCCCCGAGCTCCTGCCCGTGATGTACCCCGGGCTCGACCGGTTCGCCGAGCTCCGCGCCCGCGTCGACCCCGCCGGCGTGCTGCAGTCCGACCTCCAGCGCCGCCTCGGCCTCCCCTGACCCTCCTGTTCGCGAGGTTGCGTCGCCGAGGGGGTCCTCTCCGCTCTTCTTCGACGCAACCTGTGGCTCTCGATCGAAAGGTTGACCATGAAGGATGCGCTCGGCTCGGTGCAGTCGGTGCTCGTGCTCGGCGGTGGTTCCGACATCGCGCTGGCGACGCTGCGCGAGCTCGTGCAGCGGCGCGCCCGCACGATCGTGCTGGCGGCGCGCGATCCCGGCGCGCTGGAGCCGGTGGCGGCCGAGCTGCGGGCGGCCGGTGCGACCACGGTCGAGACCGTCGCCTTCGACGCGCGCGACACCGCGAGCCACGACGCGTTCGTCGACGGCGTGTTCGAACGCTTCGGCGACTTCGACGTGGCGATCCTCGCGTTCGGCGTGCTCGGCGACCAGGAGGAAGCCGAGCACGACGGACGTGCCGCGGTTGACATCGCGGAGGTCAACTACGTCGGCTCGGTGTCGGTGGCCGTCCCGATCGCCCAGCGCATGCGTACGCAGGGGCACGGCACGATCGTCGCGCTCTCGTCGGTCGCCGGGGAGCGGGCCCGGCGCTCCAACTTCGTCTACGGCTCCTCCAAGGCGGGCATGGACGCGTTCTTCCAGGGCCTCGGCGACAGCCTCGTCGGCAGCGGGGTGAAGGTGATGGTCGTGCGCCCCGGGTTCGTGCACACGAAGATGACCGAGGGCCTGGACGCGGCGCCGCTCTCCACCACACCGGAAGCCGTCGCCAGCGCGATCGTGCGCGGACTGGCGCGCGGGACCGAGACGGTCTGGGTGCCGTCGACGCTGCGCTACGTCATGTCGGTGCTGCGCCACGTCCCGCGGCCGGTGTTCCGCAAGCTGCCCCTCTGAACGCGATGGAGCCGGTGGACGTGGTCGCGGCGTTCGACTTCGACGGCACGCTCTCGCCGCGCGACAACGTCGTGCCGTTCCTGCGCCGGGTCGCGGGGACCCGCGCCGCGGTCGCCGCGTTCGCGGCGACCGCGGCGAAGCTGACCGGGGCCGGCAGCAGCCGTGGACGCGCGACGCGGTCAAGGAGGCGCTGGTCCGACGCCTGCTCGGCGGCCGCGACGCCAGCGCGGTCGACACCGTCGCCCGCGACTTCGCCCAGGACATCCTCGACCGTCACCTCCGCGCCGAGGCGATCCAACGGGCCGACTGGCACCGGACCCAGGGGCACGGCCTGGTGATCGTGTCGGCATCGTTCGCCACCTACCTCGACCCGTCGCCGAGCGGCTCCGGTTCGACGCGGTGCTGGCCACCGAGCTCGAGGTGGGCGACGACGGTGCCCTCACCGGCGGCTGAGCGGCGCCAACGTGCGGGGCCCGGAGAAGGCCCGCCGGCTCGACGCATGGCTCGCCGGGAGCCCCACGTTCGTGTGGGCCTACGGCGACAGCTCGGGCGACCGCGAGCTCTTGGCGCGCGCCGACCGCGCCGTCCGTCTCGGGCGCCGTGCGCACCGGGGCACCCAATAGCGGAAGGTTCCCGAAACCGCTCCGGTACCCTGGCACGAATGTCCGAATTCCTCACCACGCTCGCCGAGCGCGTCCTCGTGTTCGACGGCGCATTCGGCACCTGGGTCCAGGACCAGGACCTCGGACCCGACGACTTCGGCGGCCCCGCACTCGAAGGCTGCAACGAGCACCTCGTGCTCACGCGGCCCGACGTCATCACGCGCATGCACGCCGAGTACTTCGAGGCCGGCGTCGACGCCGTCGAGACCGCGACGTTCGGCGCGTTCGCCCTGGTGCTCAACGAGTACGGCATCGCCGAGGAGACCTTCGCGATCAACGAGCAGGCGGCGCGCCTCGCCAAGGAGGTCGCGAGCGGCTTTTCCACCCCCGACCGCCCGCGCTTCGTGATCGGCTCGATCGGCCCGGGCACCCGCCTGCCGTCGCTCGGCCACATCGCCTTCGCCGAGCTCCGCGACGACTACGAGGCCATGGTCGCGGCTTGCTCGCCGGCGGCATCGACGTCCTCCTGGTCGAGACCGTGCAGGACCTCCTCCAGGGCAAGGCCGCGATCATCGGTGCCCGCCGGGCGATGGCGACCGCCGGCATCGAGGTCCCGATCATGGTGCAGGTGACGGTCGAGACCACCGGCCGCCTGCTCGTCGGGTCGGAGATCGGCGCCGCGCTCACCTCGCTCGAGGCGCTGCGCCCCGACGTCATCGGCCTCAACTGCGCCACCGGCCCGACCGAGATGACCGAGCACCTGCGGTACCTCGCCCAGCACGCGCGCACCTATCTCTCGTGCCTTCCCAACGCGGGCCTGCCCTCGATCGTCGACGGGCACACGCACTACGACCTCACGCCGGAGCGCTCGCCGAGGCCCACGCGCGCTTCGTCGACGAGTTCGGCCTCAACATCGTCGGCGGCTGTTGCGGCACCACGCCTGCGCACCTGCGTGCCGTCGTCGAGCGCATCCGGACGCGCGCACCCGTGGCGCGCACACCGGAGTTCGAGCCGGGCTGCTCGTCGATCTACAGCCCGGTCACGTTCCACCAGGAGCTCGCGTACCTCGCCGTCGGCGAGCGCACCAACGCCAACGGCTCGAAGAAATTCCGCGACGCGATGCTCGAAGCCGACTGGGACACGTGCGTGCAGATGGCGCGCGACCAGGTGAAGGAGGGCGCGCACGTCCTCGACGTGTGCGTCGACTACGTCGGGCGCGACGGCACCGCCGACATGCACGAGATCGCCAGCCGCTTCGCCACCCAGGCCGCGCTCCCCCTCGTGTTCGACTCCACCGAGCCGCAGGTGCTCGAAGCCGGGCTCCAGCACTCGGGCGGCAAGGCCATCCTCAACTCGGCCAACCTCGAAGAGGGCGAGGAGGCCGGGAAGCGGTTCGACCGCGTCATGTCGCTCGCGCGCGAGTACGGCGCGGCGGTGATCTGCCTCGCCATCGACGAGGAGGGCCAGGCGCGCACCGCCGACTGGAAGCTGCGGGTCTGCCGGCGCATCTACGACCTCGCGGTCGAGCGCTACGGCATCGAGCCCACCGACCTGATCTTCGACATGCTCACGTTCCCCCTCGGCTCGGGCTCCGAAGACCTCCGCCGTGACGGCATCGAGACCATCGAGGCGATCCGGCGCGCCAAGGCCGAGCTCCCCGGCGCGTCGACCATCCTCGGGCTCTCGAACATCAGCTTCGGGTTGAAGCCGGCGATCCGGCACGTGCTCAACAGCGTGTTCCTGCACGAGTGCCGCGAGGCCGGTCTCGACGCCGCGATCGTGCACGCGGCGCGCATCATGCCGATGCACAAGATCGACGACCAGGCACGCGAGCTCGCGCTCGACCTCGTCTACGACCGTCGCCGCGACGGCTACGACCCGCTCACCGAGCTCATGGCGCTCTTCGAGGGCGTCGACGCCACCGCGGTCGTGCAGGAGGACCGCTCCGGTTGGCCGGTCGAGCAGCGGCTGGAGCACCGCATCATCGACGGCAACCGCGACGGGCTCGAGACCGACCTCGAGGAGCAGCTCAGCTCCCGGCCCGCGCTGTCGATCGTCAACGACGTGCTGCTCGAAGGCATGAAGGTGGTCGGCGAGCTCTTCGGCCGGGGCGAGATGCAGCTGCCGTTCGTGCTCCAGAGCGCCGAGACCATGAAGGCCGCGGTGGCCTACCTCGAGCCGCACATGGAGAAGGCCGACGCCGGCGGCAAGGGCCGCGTCGTGCTCGGCACGGTGAAGGGCGACGTCCACGACATCGGCAAGAACCTCGTCGACATCATCCTCACCAACAACGGCTACGAGGTGCACAACATCGGCATCAAGGCGCCGCTGTCGGCGTTCGTGGAGAAGGCCACCGAGGTGTCGGCCGACGCCATCGGCATGAGCGGGCTGCTCGTGAAGAGCACCCTCATCATGCGCGAGAACCTCCAGGAGCTGAACACCCAGGGCCTGGCCGAGATCCCCGTGCTCCTCGGGGGCGCGGCGTTGACGCGCACCTACGTGGAGCGCGACCTGCGGGAGGTCTACGACGGCCGCCTGTTCTACGGCAAGGACGCCTTCGAAGGGCTCCACACGATGGACCAGCTCATGGAGGGCAAGAAGACGGGAGTGATCGACCCCGACTTCGGGCGCGCCCTCGGCGGGCGCATCCTCCCGCCCCGCAAGTCGGAGATGGAAGCCGAGCGCGCGGTCACCGCCGCCGCCGTGCGCTCCGACGTCGCCGCCGACGTCGAGATCTTCACCCCGCCGTTCCTCGGCTCCCGCATCGCCAAGGGCACGCCCCTCGACGACATCGCTGCCTTCATCAACGAGACCGCGCTCTTCCGCAACCAGTGGCAGTTCCGGCCCGACAAGTCATTGGGCGAGAACGACGCCGAGTTCAAGGAGCGCATCCGCCCGACGCTGCGGGCGCAGATCGACGAGGCCAAGGCCGAAGGCTGGTTGGTCCCCGCGGTGATCTGGGGGTACTTCCCGGTGAACGCCGACGGCAACGACCTCATCGTCTGGAGCGACGACGAGCGTCGCAACGAACGCCTGCGGTTCACGTTCCCGCGGCAGCGCAGTGACCGCCACCTCTCCATCGCCGACTTCTTCAGAAGCGTGGAGTCCGGCGACGCCGACTACGCCGCCTTCCACGTCGTCACCGTGGGAGCACGCGCCTCCGAGCGCGAGCGCGAGCTCTTCGCCGCCGACAAGTACCACGAGTACCTCCTCACCCATGGCCTGTCGGTCGAGATGACCGAGGCACTCGCCGAGCTGTGGCACCGGCGCATCCGCGAGGAGTGGGGCTTCGCCGACGAAGACGGCCCGAGCCTGGCCGGGCTGTTCCGTCAGCAGTACCGCGGTTCGCGGTACTCGTGGGGCTACCCCGCGTGCCCCGACCTCGACGACCAGGCCAAGCTCGATGATCTCCTGGAGCTGCACCGGATCGGGGTGAAGCTCACCGAGGAGTTCCAGCTCGAGCCCGAGCAGAGCACTTCCGCGATCATCGTGCCCCACCCCGAGGCGAAGTACTTCGTCGTCTGAGCGCTACGTCTCGGTCGACTGGCACTCCCGCAGGATCCCCTGCACCCGCGACCGCACCCCGCTGATCACCTCGGCGTCCGGTACGGCGCTCGGATCGGTGGCCGCCTGATCGAGCACGGGCTGGAACGCCGGGTCGCGAACGAGCGCGTCGGACGTGCACACGGCGACGTGGACCGGGTAGTCCTGCTGCACCAGCTCCGAGAACAGGCCGTCGCGGCTCGCGACGAACACGAGCGAGGCGAGCGCGCGGTTGGGCGCCTCGGTCGACCCCGCACCGGGGTCGCATGCGGTCAGGGTCACCCGCTCGCCGGTGCGGTCGAGCTCCGCGGCGCCCGCCGGCATCTGCGACGCCCACTGCGAGAGCGCGTCGCCGATGGTGGCGATGCCGTCCGGGGTCTTGCCCAGGAACGTGCTGCGGAGGCACGTCGTGCCCCCGCGCGTGAATGTCACCATCGAATCGCCGCCCCACGCATCCGCGGCGGCGAGCGCGAGGCCGGGCTCCACTCGTGACGCGAGCACCTGGTAGAGGGCGAACGCGCCGAAGACGTCCGCCGTCCCGGAGCGCCGCTCCCCCTTGGCGAGCTTCGGTGGCGGGACCTCGGGGAACACGCGGTGCTCGAGCAGCGTCGACGGCGTGAGGAACGTGGCGTCGGCGGTCGGTGGATGCTCGAACAGCGCGTCGACCCCGGCGACCTTCTCCTTCGCGATCAGCGCGGTGAGCATCGTGGGCCCGAGGTCGTAGGGCGCCTCGAAGAACACGGTGAGCGATTCGGGCACACCCTTGGCGGCGATCTCGGTCTGGGCCTGCTCGCCCTTGCTCGCGCGCTGCTGGTCGTACGCGGTCTGATCCGAGGGCGGGAGCGACTGCACGTACGCGTTCTGGATGCGTACCGCGTCGCCTTCGACCAGCGTGCGCAGGGGCGTCGAGGCGTGGGCCTTGGTCGCGTCCTTCTCGAGCTTGCGGAGATCGAAGTGCTGGTCCTGCAGCGCGTGCGTGAGCTCGTGTGCCACCGTGACGCGCGTGGAGATGTCGTCGGTGCCCGTGCCCTTCACCGTGATCTTCTTCGTCTTGGGGCTGTAGTAGGCGAGCACGCCCGAGGTCTGGAGCGAGCTGGTGGCGTCGAGCAGGTCGACGTCGGCGCCGATGAGCCCGACGGCCCGAAGTTGGCCCTGCGATCGCTCGATGTCGGCCTTGTCGGCCTTGCTGAGCTTGCCCTTGTCGACCGTCACCCGCTTCTCGAACGCGGCGTCGTCGAGGAACTCGGCGGCGACGGGGTGATCGAACTTCAGGCCCCGGAGCTCGGCCACCTGGTCGGCGATCGGCGCGAGCCGCGGGTCCCACTTCTTCGGGGTCGCGACGGTCGTGGTCGTCGTCGTCGCGCCCGCGGGGGCGCTGGTGAAGCCGACCAGCAGGGCGACGCACAAGCAGGCTCCGAGCCACGCCGATCCGCGCGCCCGACGCGTCGCCCGGGTGCGGTGATCGGCGCGCATCGCTCGGACCCTACCGGTGGCCGGCTCCGGTTGGTCGTCACGAGGGAGCATCGGGCCCTACCCCCGCCTACGATGCTCCGTCAATGAAGGGTCTCATCCTCTCCGGCGGCGCCGGCACCCGGCTCCGACCGATCACCCACACGAGCGCGAAGCAGCTCGTGCCGGTGGCGAACAAGCCGATCCTCTTCTACGGCATCGAGGACATGGTCGAGGCGGGGATCAAGGAGATCGGGATCATCGTGGGCGACACCGCCGACGAGATCATGGCCGCGGTCGGCGACGGCTCGCGGTGGGGCGCGGACGTCACCTACCTCCGCCAGGATGCGCCGCTCGGGCTCGCGCACTGCGTGCTCATCGCCCGTGACTACCTCGGCGACGACGACTTCGTCATGTACCTCGGCGACAACATGCTGCAGCAGGGGCTCAAGGAGTTCGTCGACGCCTTCGAAGCCGAGCGCGCGTGCGGGCCCGGAGCCGACGGTCGCGTGCTCTCCTCGCAGATCCTGCTCGCGCACGTCGACGATCCCCGTCAGTCGGGCGTCGCGGTGCTCGGCGACGACGGTGAGGTCGTCCAGCTCATCGAGAAGCCGAAGGACCCACCGTCGGACCTCGCGGTCGTCGGCGTCTACCTCTTCGATGCCGAGATCCACACCGCAGTGCGCGCGATCGAGCCGTCGGCGCGCGGCGAGCTCGAGATCACCGACGCCATCCAGTGGCTCGTCGACCACGGACGACGCGTGCGCCACGAGATCCTCGCGCGGTTGGTGGATCGACACCGGCAAGAAGGATCCCCTGCTGGAGAGCAACCGTCTCGTGCTCGAGACGCTCGAGGCGCGCATCGACGGCGCGGTCGACGACGTGTCGCGCATCGAAGGGCGCGTGGTCATCGAGGCGGGCGCCGAGATCGTGAACTCGACGGTGCGCGGTCCGGCCGCGATCGGCGCCGGCACCCGGGTGGTCAACAGCTTCATCGGCCCGTTCACCTCGGTGGCCGCGGGCTGCGAGATCCTCGACTCGGAGGTCGAGCACTCGGTGCTCCTGGAGCACAGCCGCGTGGTGTCGGTCCCCCGGCTCACCGACTCGCTCATCGGGCGCGAGGTCGAGGTGGTCCGGTCCGGCGCGACGCCGGTCGCGACCCGCCTGCTCGTGGGCGACCACTCCCGGGTGGAGCTCGCCTGATGGAAGACCAGGTCTGATGGCCGAGGTGACCGAATCCGACGTGATCGACGGCGTGTACGTGGTCCAGCCCACGATCCACGGCGACGAGCGCGGCATCTTCATCGAGACCTACCGACGCGAGTGGTTCCCGCAGGGACGCGAGATGATCCAGGGCAACCGCGGCAACCGCCAGGCGGGCGCGGTGGTCGGCCTGCACTACCACCTCCACCAGGCCGACTACTGGTACGTGCCCATGGGCAGCGCCCGGGTCGTGCTGCACGATCTCCGCGAGGGTTCGCCCACCGACGGCAAGACCCTCACCCTCGACCTCGGGGCGCGGGCCGACGGCACGTTCGACCACCGCGGGGTGTTCATCCCCCCGGGCGTCGCGCACGGCTTCGCCGCGCTCAGCGACATGGTCATCACGTATCTGGTCGACGGCTACTACAACCCGAAGGACGAGCTCGGGGTGGCGTGGGACGACCCGGCCATCGCCGCCGACTGGGGTGTGACCAACCCGACGCTCTCCGCCCGCGACCAGCAGAACCCGGCCCGTGCCGATCTCGCCGACGCGCTGCGGCCGCGTTTCGGCCTCCGGACGTGACCGGCCGCAAGATCCTCGTCACCGGGGGTGCGGGGTTCATCGGTTCGAACTACGTGCGGCACGTGCTCGCAACGACCGACGACGCGGTCACCGTGTACGACGCGCTCACCTATGCCGGCAACCTCTCCACGCTGCGCGACGTCGACGACGACCCGCGCTACCAGTTCGTGAAGGGCAACATCTGCGATCCCGAGACGCTCGAGGACGCGATGCGCGGCCACGACACCGTCGTGCACTTCGCGGCGGAGAGCCACGTCGACCGCTCGATCGTCGGTCCCGACGACTTCATCCACACCAACTGTTTCGGGACGAACGTGGTGATGGACACCGCTCGACGTCTGGAGATCGCACGCGTCGTCCACATCGGCACCGACGAGGTCTACGGCTCGGTCGAGACCGGGTCGTCGGCCGAGACCGACCCGCTCGAGCCGCGCTCGCCCTACTCGGCGTCGAAGGCCGGCTCCGACCTGATCGCGCTCTCGTACCACCACACCTACGGGTTGCCGGTGTCGGTCACCCGCTGCACCAACAACTTCGGGCCCTACCAGTACCCCGAGAAGGCGATCCCGCTGTTCACCACCAACCTGCTCGACGGCGGGAGGATCCCGCTCTACGGCGACGGGCTCAACGAACGCGACTGGATCTTCGTCGACGACCACTGCGCGGGCGTCCAGACCGTGCTCGAGCACGGCGAGGACGGCGAGATCTACAACATCGGCGCGGGCAACGAGACCCCGAACCGCGTGCTCGTCGACAAGCTGCTGACGCTGCTCGGCAAGGGTGAGGAATCGGTGGAGTACGTCACCGACCGCCTCGGCCACGACCGGCGGTATTCCGTCGACATCAGCCGGGTCACTGCACTCGGGTGGCGGCGGGTGCGCACGCTCGACGAGGCGTTGGAGGCGACCGTCGCCTGGTACCGCGACAACCGGTGGTGGTGGGAACCCTTGAAGCAGCCGGCCGGGTAGCGGACCATGCCCACCAAGGTCATCGTCACCGGCGGCGCGGGTTTCGTCGGGTCGAATCTCGTCGACGCGCTGCTCGTGGCGGGCTACGAGGTCGTCGCGGTCGACAACCTCACCACCGGCTTCGCGCGCCATCTCGAGGAGGCCTCCGCCTCCGATCGCTTCACCCTGGTGGAGTGCGACCTGTTCCACGACGCCGCACGGCTCGCCGAGCTCTTCGGCGGCGCGCACGCGGTCGTGCACCTCGCGGCCAACGCCGACGTCCGCTTCGGCTGGGAGTCGCCCCGGCGCGACCTCGAGCAGAACGTCATCGTCACGCACAACGTCCTCGAAGGCGTGCGGCTCGCGGGCGTGCCCCGGCTGCTGTTCTCGTCGACCGGCTCCGTCTACGGCGAGTGCGCGGTGGTGCCGACCCCCGAGGACGCTCCGTTCCCGGTCCAGACGTCCCTCTACGGCGCATCGAAGGCCGCCGCCGAGGGATACGTCGCCGCGTACGCCGAGGCCGGGCTCTTGCAGGGGACCGTCTTCCGCTTCGTCTCGGTGCTCGGACCGCGCTACTCGCACGGCCACGTGATCGACTTCGTACGGCAGCTGCGCGCCGACCCGAGCCGGTTGCGCATCCTCGGCGACGGTCGACAGCGCAAGAGCTACATGCACGTGTCCGACTGCGTGGCGGCGGTCGTCGGTCAGATCGAGGCCACGAGCGCCTTCGAGGTGTTCAACCTCGGCGTCGACGGCTACTGCACCGTGTCCGACTCGGCGGGGTGGATCGCGGAGCGCCTCGGCCTCGACCCGAAGCTCGAGTACACCGGCGGCGATCGCGGCTGGATCGGCGACAACCCCTTCATCTATCTCGCCACCGGGAAGGCCCGGGCCGCGGGATGGAACCCGCGGTTCGGCATCCGCGAAGCGGTCGAGAGCACGGTCGACTACCTGCTGGCGGAGCCCTGGCTCCTCGACGCGACCGAGTGACCGGCCGGCAAACGGCATCCGCTACCGTGACGCGGTCGCCCGTCCTCCGGAGCCCAGCAGCATGACGTCCTTCTCCCGCAGCTTCCTCGACGACTCCATCAGCACGATCGCCGCGTTCGACGACGCCGAGATCGAGCGGATGGTCGAGGTCATCCGCGAGACGCGCGAGCGTGGGGGTCGCCTCTTCCTGTGCGGCTCGGGTGGCGGCGCGGGCCACGCCTCGCACGCGGCGTGCGACTTCCGCAAGCTCGTGCGGATCGAGTCGTACGCGGTCACCGACAACGTCTCCGAGTTGACCGCCCGCATCAACGACGACGGGTGGGACTCCTCGTACTCCGAGTGGCTGCGCGCCTCGAACCTCGCCGAGCGCGACTGCCTCTTCGTGTTCTCCGTGGGGGGCGGCAGCCTCGAACGTTCGATCAGCGTGAACCTCGTGCGTGCCATCGAGCTGGCGCAGTCGGTGGGTGCCTCGGTCGTGGGCATCGCTGGACGCGACGGCGGCGAGCTCAAGGCGCGCGCCGACGCTTGCGTGCTGGTGCCGAACCTCGACGACCGGTTCGTGACCCCCCAGACCGAAGGGCTCCAGGCGCTGGTCTGGCACCTCGTCGTCTCCCACCCCGGGCTGGCGCCGGCGACGGCGAAGTGGGAGTCGGTCACCGAGTCGACCGTGGACGCCATCTCCTGACCGGCACCGCGTGATCATCACCCGTACGCCGTTGCGCATCACCCTCGGTGGGGGTGGGACCGACCTGCCCGCCTACTACCGGGAGCACGGCGGCTTCCTCGTCGCGGCCGCCATCACCAAGTACGTCTTCATCGCGGTGAACCGAAACTTCGACGGCGACCTGTTGCTGAAGTACTCACAGGTCGAGCGGATCGCCGAGCCGAAGGACGCCAACCACCGGCTGTTGCGCGAGATCCTCCTGACCACCTCGGTCAGCGCCGGGGTCGAGATCTCGTCGATGGCCGACATCCCGGCGGGCACCGGCCTCGGGTCCTCGGGCGCGTTCACGGTCGGGGCGTTGCAGGCGCTCCGGGCCCATCGCCACGAGCACCCGTCGAACGTCGAGCTCGCCGAGCTCGCGTGCCACGTGGAGCTCGAGCGCCTCGGGGAGCCGATCGGGAAGCAGGACCAGTACATCGCCGCGGTCGGCGGGATCACCGCGTTCACCTTCAACCCCGACGACACCGTCGGCATCGCGCCGGTCGAGCTGGCGCCATCCACCCGCCATCAGCTCGAGGACAACCTCGTGCTCTTCTACACGGGCATCCGCCGCTCGGCGTCGGACGTCCTGGCCGTCGAGACGAGCGGTGACGGCGCCGCCGGCGCCCCGTCGGCCGCCGACCTCACCGCCAACCTGCACGAGGTGAAGGCGCTCGGGCACGAGACCGCGGCCGCCCTCGGGTGCGGCGATCTCGACCGGTTCGGGACGCTGCTCACCGAGCAGTGGCAACGGAAGTTCGACCGGTCGCCGAGCGCCGTGCACCACCGGGTCGACGAATGGATCCGCGCCGGGATCGATGCCGGCGCCGCCGGGGGCAAGCTCGTCGGTGCCGGCGACGGGGGCTTCCTGCTCTTCTACGCGGAAGCCAAGAGCGATCTGCGGTCGACGATGGCCGCGCTCGGGCTCGACGAGGTGCGCTTCGGGATCGACGCCCTCGGCGCCACGGTGATCGTGGCCGAGTAGGTGTTCCCGGTCGCGGTGCTCGCCGGCGGGCTCGGCACCCGCCTCCGGCAGGTCACGGGCGACGACCTTCCGAAGGCGTTGGTGCCGGTGGCCGGTCGCCCGTTCATCGACCGCAAGCTCCTGGAGCTGCGCGACGAGGGCGCGCGCGACGTCATGCTGCTCGTGGCGCACGGCGCCGACGCGATCCGCGACCACGTGGGCGACGGTTCGGCGCTCGGTCTGCGGGTCGACTACCTGGAGGACGGTCCGGACCTCCTGGGCACCGGCGGATCACTGCCGCGCGCGGTGCCCCACCTCGGCGACACGTTCTGGGTGACCTACGGCGACACCCTGCTCGACGTCGACGTCCCGCGCGCGGAAACCGACCTCGCCCGCGACGGCACGCTCGCGCTCATGACCGTGCTGCACAACCGTGACCGTTGGGAGCCGAGCAACGCGCTGGTGCGCGATCGACGAGTGGTCGCGTACGCGAAGGATCCCCGGCCGCCTGACGCCGAGCACATCGACTACGGGATGCTGCTGTTCCGCGCCACCGCGTTCGCCGGGTTCGAACCCGGCGCGACGTTCGACCTCGCCGAAGTGCTGTCCGGCCTCGTCGCCGACCGCCAGCTCACCGCGTTCGAGGTCGACGAGCGCTTCCACGACATCGGGACCCCCGAGGCGCTCCGCGAGACCGAGGCGTGGGTGGCGCAGCGCGAGGCGCGCGGCACCTAGCGAGGACGGCGACCCGCCGGCATCGCGCTGACGCGGTGGCGGGCGTCGACCACCTTGGCGAGCGACCGCCAGGGCAGCGCGCGTTCGACCGCGCTCGTGCGGTGGATGCGCGCGGTCTTGAGCACCTTGTACCGGATCACATCGTCGAGTCCGTCGACGAACCCGGGCCACACGACCTCGAACCCCGCGGCTTCGAGCGCGGTCGCGAGCGTGGCCGGTTCGAAGAAGCCCACGTGCACGTCGGGGACACCGGCGTAGGCCCAGCGGGTGAGATCGCGCCGATGGGGTTGGGCGTTCCCGGTGGTGAGGTACACGAGGCCACCGGGGGCCAGGACCCGGTACGCGTCCCGGAGCACCTCAACGGGGTCGATCGCGTGCTCGATCACCTCCACCGCGGTCACGACGTCGAAGGCCCCGTCGCGACCGTCGAGCTCGGCCCGGGTGACGTGGGGGATCCCCGAGGCCGCCATCCGCCGGCCGGCGTAGCCCTCTTCGAAGCCGACGATCTCGCACCCGACCGACGCACGACCGTGGCGCACCAGGCCCCCCAGGCCGGCGCCGTAGTCGAGCCAGCGGGTCTCCGGCGTCAGTGCGGTGAGCTTGCCGACGATCGTGGTGAGGCCTTGCCACTCGTAGGCGCGGACGGTGCGCGGGTCGGCCATCTCGCTCGCGTAGTCGACCAGCGAGTCGGCGCCCTTGCCCGCGTAGTACGCCTCGTCGTAGAGCGCGGCGAAGTCGGTGCGCGGATCGCGCAGGAAGGCGTACGAGCAGGTGACGCAGCGTACGAGCGCGAAGTCACGATGGGAGAACTTCGAGGACAACGTGCCGACGGGCAGCGTCGCGCCGTCGCACACCGGACAGTTGACGCGCGTCGACGCGTTCGAGGTCGCGCTCATCGGGCGAGGCTACGCGACCGATTCCACGATGATCGCCACGGCGTCGGCCAGCGTCGACACCACCGCGTCGGGGTGGACGATCGGCGCCTCCCGGCCGCCCGAGGCGTCCATGCTGTAGGTTCGCTCCAGGAGCACGGTCCGTACACCTGCCGCCTCACCGGCGCCGACATCGACCCAACGGTCGCCGACGAGCCAACTGTCGGCGAGGGAGATGCCCCAGTCGTCGGCGGCCGTCGTGACGAGGCCGGGGAGGGGTTTGCGGCATCCGCAGTCGTCGGGGCCGTCGTGCACGCAGACGTACGCGTCGTCGAGGTCGAGCGCCTCGACGACCGCGCCGGTCATCGCGAGCGTGTCGTCCTCGCCGAGGAGCCCCCGCGCCACGTCGGGCTGGTTGGTCACCACGATCAGCACGAAGCCGGCGGTGCGGAGCCGGTCGGCTGCGGCCGGCGCGCCGTCGGCGATCCGCACGCCGGCGATCGACCGCGGCGACTGCGCCTCGCTCCCGTCGCCGGTCACGTCGTTCAGCACCCCGTCGCGGTCGAGGAAGACCGCGGCGGGGCCCCGACCCGGCGCCGACGCCCCGGGGCGCAGCCTGCGGGGGACCCCGGTGCTCATGACGACGGGACCGCCACCGCGTCGTCGTCGGGAGTCGCCGGGCGTGCGCCGTTGCGCTTGCGGCGCCACGCCAGCACGCCGGTGACGAGCAGCACGAGCATCGCGACGACGCCCGCCGCGAACAGGACCAAGCCGGTGCGGAAGGAGCTCGGCTCGTAGCTGAACACGACGCGCGACGTGCCCGCCGGGACCGAGACGCCCCGGAAGGCGACGTCGGCCGGGTGCACGGTGGCGTCCTTCCCGTCGACGGTGGCCTTCCATCCGGGGTAGTAGCTGTCGGTCAGGACGAGCATGCCACCGCAGCGGCTGTCGACGTCGATCTCGACGCGATCCGACGACATCTCGACGACCTTGGCGCTCTCGGGTGGTTCGGTGCAGAAGGTCGCACCGCTCTTCACCGGCGTGTCGGACTCGACCACCGCGAACTGTCGCGGGTCCTTGTTCCTGATCTGGGTGGCGCCGTCCGGGAAGTAGACGTTCTCGCCGCCGATGAGAGCTTGCACCGCCGCGTCCTGGTCGGGCACGCGCTCCACCTGCGGGGCGACGAACGCTCGCGGCGCCACGTGCGTGTTCTCGTACACCGTGACGCCGTTGCTCCGGAAGACCTTCCGGTACTGGTCACCCGACCAGTCCGGGGGGCCCGTGCCCAGGTCGTCGCGGTAGAGCAGGTACCGGACGCCGAGCAGGTCGAACATCTGGTTGGCCGCGACGTTCGGCGCGCCCTCGGTCGGGCCGGTGGCGATCAGATCGGTCGACGATGGCGCGCGAGACGAACGACCGCAGGTACTTCCAGTACCGGTCGACGTACAGCGCGTCGATCATGCGCGGATCCGACAGACCCGTAGACGCCGGCCGTGTCGGGGAACAGCACGCCGTCGGTGCTGAAGATCCGGCTGTTGTCGCCGGTGTGGTCGGACAGGAAGGTGGTCAGCGCGGTCGTCGGGTAGGGATCCTCGCGGGGCCCGTAGAAGCCCGCGGGCGCGATGACGAGCACCTCGGCGATCACGATCGCAACGACGACCACCGCCGAATATCGGCGCAGTGTCGGCAGGCACAGCACGATCGCGATCGCGAGCACTGCCACCACCGCCGCCGGCCACCCGCCGTAGGTGTTCACATCGTGGGTGAAGGCGAGGTCCGCGCCGGTGGCGACGACCGCGACCACCGTCGCGACGACGAGCGCGCCGAGCGCGATCGCCACGTGGACCGCACGCACCTTTCCTTCCGCGATCGTCTGCACGCCGAGACCGGCGAGCAGTGCGATGACCAGGGCGATGATCGGCGTGCCGAAGGCCGGCCAGAGGGCTTGCGACCACACCGGGATGTGACGGGTCCACGACACGAGCCCGCCGCCGTAGATCTGCACCGACAGCAACGCGCCGACCGCGAGGAGGGGCCAGAACGCGTGCCGCAACTTCGCCGCGTGGCTGGTGGTGAACGACAGGAACGCGAGGAACATCGCCCCCGCCCCGACCCAGTTCCGGGTGAAGCGAGTAGAGGCCGCCCGGCGTCGGGCTGATGCGCGGCATCATCCAGTTGAGGAAGACGGTCGGCGAATCGGTGGCGGGCGGCAGGTTCTCCAGCCCCTCGTGGGTGTTGAACGAGAGCGGCAGGTACTCCCGGAAGATCATCAGCAGCGGACCGGCCGAGCGCGAGGCCGATGGCCGGCCGCCGGCGAGTCGTACGGCCGCGAGCCACCAGGGGCCGGAACGCTCGCCGACGAAGATCCGCACCGCGAGAACGACGCCGATCGCGACCAGCGCCATGAAGGTGGGTTCGGGCATGCCGACCAGGAACATCCCGGTGACGGCGAACGCGAGCAACGCGACCGGGAAGCCGCCGTGGCGACCGCACCACCCATTCGGCCAGACCGAGCAGCAACGGGAGGTAGAGGTAGACCCGGAACCATTCGTTGTTCGAGTAGGTGAAGAACCAGCCCGAGAGACCGAAGATCACTCCCGGCCAACACCGCGGCCAGGAGTCCGAGTCGCAGCATGCGCGCTGGCGAAGTATGTGGCCGCGCCGATCAGCAGGAGACCGAAGAGCAGCGAGAGGTCCTGCACGAGTGGCGTGGGATGCAGGTGCGCCGCCAGGAACAGCGGATCGAACACGCTGCTCTGCATGTTGGCCGGCGAGCGGCGAACCGATTCCCTGGTAGCGGTTCCACAGCGGGATCTCGTGCTCGGCCAGGTCGCGGTGCACGACTTGCACCCACGGTTCGAGCGCCCAGGACGACGCGCCGCAGGTCCACCCGCGGATCGTCGTACGTCGGACCGTGGCAGAGGCCGTTGGTGGTCTCCGAGTCGCAGCTCTGGGCCCCGGAGACGAACGACGACCGCTGAACGTCTTCCCGCCGAACGGGACCTCGGCGTACCCGATCACGATGACGACGAGGACGATCGTGACCCCGATGAGGTCCCGCAGCCACGGGCGCTCGGCCCGCCGGGGGCCCGCCTCGGATCCGCGTTCGTTGCCGCGGTCGACGTCGACCTCGGAGGTGGTCATTCGGACAAGAATCCCATTCAGATGGCGGCCCTGGACCACCGGGGTGGCGACGGACGGATGCTACTGTCCGCTCCGATCGCGTCGGCTTCAGCCCCACAGCGCCTGGTAGGGACCTTCTTTGAACGCGGCAACACGCGGCTCGCGCTTCCCCTCGCATCCTGCTCGACCTCTCACACTGAGCGTCGTGATGGCGATCTACAACGAGTCCTCCACGGTCGCCACCACGATCGACGAGGTGCTCGGCGTCGACCTGCCCGACGTCGAGCTCCAGTTGATCCTGGTCGAGAGCAACTCCACCGACGGCACCCGCGACATCGTGCGCGGGTACGCCGACGACCCGCGCGTGATCCTCGTGCTCCAGGACGAAGCCCGAGGCAAGGGCAACGCGGTGCGCGAGGGCTTCCGGCACGCAACGGGAGGCATCATCCTGATCCAGGATGCCGACCACGAGTACTCGGTCACCGACTACCCCGCGCTGATCGCGCCGATCATGGCCGGCGACGCCGACTTCACGCTGGGCTGCCGGCACGTGCCGGGGAAGCCGATCCGGGTGATGCACGGCACCCGTGCCGTCGCGACCGTCGTCAACGCCGCGCACTGGGTGTTCCTCTTCCTGTTCAACCTCACCTACGGCACGCGCCTGCGCGATCCGTTCACGATGTACAAGGTGTTCCGGTCCGAGTGCATCGAGGGGGTCGAGTTCGTCGCCGACCGCTTCGACTTCGACTGGGAGCTCGTCGCCAAGCTCGTGCGGCTGGGATACGTCCCGATCGAGCTGCCGGTGGAGTACAACGCACGGTCGTTCGAGGGCGGGAAGAAGGTGCGCTTCTTCCGTGATCCGCCGACGTGGGTGTGGGCATGCCTGCGGTTCCGGTTCTGCCGCCTCCCGAAGCAGGTACGTCGTTCAGGCGTCGGTCCGCTCGGCGACGACGGTCATCTCCCCCATCCCGACCCGGATGGTGCGGTGCCGGAGGGCAGGCAGCGCGCGGTACGCGACTGACGTCGCGCCCGACAGGACCGGTACGGGGTACGCCACCGCCTGGCCGTAGGCGTAGGCGAGGGTGATCGCCTTCCGCGTCGACGTGACGTCGACGATCGAGAACCCGGTGCGGCGCAGCAGCGCCCCGAGACCCCCGCGCGAGAAGTACGTGAGGTGCTCCTCGCGGTACTGGGGCCAGTGCCGGCCGGATGCGGTTCGCACGAGGGAGTCGACGCGCGGCGTGGAGATCACCAGCCGCGATCCGGCGTGGGTGATGTCGCGCACCACCGACAGCTCGGTTTCCGGATCGCGGACGTGCTCGATGAAGTCGATCATCACGACCGCGTCGAAGAACACGCCGGGGAACGGCACGTCGGCCGCGACGCCGACGTGCAGGCCGGCCTCGGGGACGCGCTCGCGTGCCATGGCGATGGCTTCCGGGTTCAGGTCGATGCCGTAGGTGGCGGCGCCGCGACGCGCCGCCTCGGCGAGGAACGACCCGGTCGCGCACCCGAGATCGAGCACGCTCCGACCCGGTCGTGGGTCGCACGCGTCGAGCATCGGCGCGAAGGTGAGACGCTTCATCGCGTCGACGGTGTCGGCGGTCTCGACCGCCCACGGCGTGTAGTAGTCGGCACCGTAGATCTCACCGAGCCGCTCGTCGCTGGGTTGGGGCGACACGAACTCGCTGCGACACGTCCGGCAGACGAAGAGATCGCTCGCACCCCAGATCGAGGCCCGCGCAGTGCGACGTCCTGACTGGTGCACGCCGGACAGCGCTCGTCGACGGTCATGGTCTTCCCTTCCGGTATGCCGCGTCGACGATCTCGAGCGCGGCGACGGCATCGTCGATGGAGGCACCGATCGACGGCGCTCCCGACACGGTCGCGAGGCACGCTTCGAGCTCGAGCCGCCACGACTCGTCGGCGTGTTCCCACTCCGTGCGGTGCACGAGCGGAGGCCCCATCTCGGGCAGCATCTCGAACAGCGTGTACGTCTCCGGTCCGTAGCTCCCGCCCAGTCCGGCGACGTCGATCTTCGCCCGTTCCAGCATCACCTCGAACGAGAAGAGGTTCTTCCATTCCGTCCACGACGCGTGCAGCCAGGCGAACGCGTCGTCCCGCGACCGCAGGGCGAGGAACGCGTTGTCCTCGACCTCCATGTCCCAGAACGCGGTGCGCAGCTCGCCGAACTCGAGGTGCACGTCGCCGGCCAGGAAGCGGGTGAGGTCGATGAGGTGGATCCCCTGGTCGATCAGCTCGCCCCCGCCGGAGACCTGGCGCGACGCCCGCCACTCCCGCTCGTACCCGACCCGGCCACCGTGCCCGTAGCGCGCCCGCACGTACATGACGCGACCGAACGCACCGCTCTCGACGACGCGCTTCGCCTCCAGGAACGACGGGTGGAACCGGTGGTTGAAGCCGACGGTGGCGGTGCGCCCGTTGGCGCGCGCCCGCGCCGCGACGTCGCGTGCGCCGGTCACGTCGATGGCGCCGGGCTTCTCGACGAGGACGTGACGCCCGGCATCGAGGGCCACGCACGCGAGCGGGGCGAGCATCCGGTGCGGCGTCGCCACGATCACCAGGTCGACGTCGGAACGGGCGCACAGCTCCTCCGCGCTCGCCGCGATCTCGCAGCCCGGCACCGTGGCGGCCAGCGCGGCTGACTGCTCCCGATCGGTGTCGTACACGCACACGAGGTGGGCGGCCTCCGGCAGCGCGGCGACGCGCTTGCGACCGATGAGCCCGCAGCCGATCACGGCCACGCCGGTCACGACGACGCACCCCCGGCCTCGGTGAACAGCTGTCCGTCGATGCGGCGCAGCGTGTAGCGCGACGGGTGGGCGCCGCTGCCCGTGGTGGCGACCAGCTCCTCGATCGAATCCCACTTGGCGCTCAGGAACCGACCGGTGACGCCACCGGCGGCCGGCGAGAGCAGGAACTCGACGAGCGCGAGCAGGGCGTCGGTGGGCTCCGGGGCCGCGTGCTGTGCGACCGTCCGCTCGAACAGCTCGGCGCCCGCGATCTCGGGTCCGCCGTCGAGCACGTCGGCCATGAACCCGGTGGGGACGGGGCCGGGGGCGACTACGTTGACGCGCACGCCGAGCGGCGCGAGCTCGCGGCCGAGCACCTCGGTCAGCACGACGACACCGGCCTTGGCGGTGGCGTAGGCCGAGATGCGCTCGGGCGGGTTGGGGCCACCGATACCGCCACCGGACAGGTTCACGATCGACCCGCCACCCGAGGCAGTTAGCACGGGAGCGAACGCGGCGCAGCACGACGCGGCACCGAGGAGATCGATCGTGACCGCGCGCCGCCACTCGGTCGCGTCGACCTGGTCGATGCGACCGACCGGACCGAGCACCGCGGCGCAGTTCACGAGTCCGCCGACCGGGCCCGCGCCGCTCGCGAAGTCGGCCAGCGCGACCACCGAATCGTGATCGGCGACGTCAGTGGGACACACGCGCACCTCGCGCGGATGCTGCGCGGTGAGCTCCCCCGCGACCTGCTCGAGCTGCTCGCGCGACCGCGCTGCGAGCACCAGGTCGGCACCGTGTGCCGCGAGGTGCTCCGCCAACAGGCGCCCGATGCCACGACCGGCGCCGACCACGACGTAGGTGCGTCCCTCGAGCGCGCTGTTCACGTGGTAGTCGGTCCTGATCACCGGGCCGATCGGCACCGGGAAACGGCGGAAATCCGGGTGCACAGATTCCCGGGCGGGCGCGAGGGCCATCACTATAGTGACGGTCGTCTCGCCTCCCGGGAAACGGAGTGTGCCGGTGGACTTCGACCTCGGCTCGACGAAGATCTTCGCCGACGGTGCCGACCGGGAGGGCATCCTCAACTACAGCGCCGACCCCGTCATCCAGGGGTTCACGACCAATCCGACGTTGATGCGGGCGGCCGGGATCACCGACTACGAAGAGTTCGCGCGCGACGTGGTGGAGCTCGTCGGCGATCGTCCGGTGTCGTTCGAGGTGTTCTCCGACGAGCCGCACGTGATGCACAAGCAGGCGCTCAAGATCGCCGGCTGGGGTGAGCACGTGCACGTGAAGATCCCGATCACCGACACCGACGGCGCGAGCACCGCCGAGCTCCAGTCGACGCTCGCGCGCGACGGCGTGCAGCTCAACGTCACCGCGCTGCTCACGCTCGCGCAGGTCGAGACCGCCGCCGCCGCCCTGGCCGACGGTCCGCACTCGTACATCTCGGTGTTCGCGGGGCGCATCGCCGACACCGGGCGGGATCCGGTGCCGATCATGCGCGACGCGCTCGCCGTCCTCGCACCCCACCCGCACCTGGAGCTGATCTGGGCCAGCCCCCGCGAGATCCTGAACGTGGTGCAGGCCGCCGAGATCGACTGCCACGTGATCACGGTCACGCACGCGCTGCTGTCGAAGCTCAACTGGCTCGGCCGCGATCTCGACGAGGTGTCGCTCGACACCGTGCAGATGTTCCATCGCGACGCCGGACTCTCGGGGTACACGCTCTGACCGATCGCGCCCGATGATCCCCACCGCGCGCGTCCGGGTGGTGGTCGTGAACTTCAACGGCGGGAATCTGACCCTCCGCTGCGTCGACTCGCTCCTCGACACCGACTGGCCGCGAGAGCTGCTCGAGGTCGTCGTGGTCGACAACGCCTCGAACGACGACGTCGTCGACCGGCTCCGTCGCGAGCGACCGGAGGTGCGGGTGATCGCCCTGCGCGGGAACCGGGGCTTCGGTGCCGGTTGCAACGCAGGGCTGCAGGACCTCGGCTCCTGCGACCACGTCGCGCTGGTGAATCCCGACACCGTGGTCGGGCGCGACTGGTTGGCGCCCCTGGTGGCGGCCCTCGACGCGGATCCCGGGCTCGGCGCGGTGGCGCCGAAGGTCCTGCTCGCCTCGCCGTACCGCACCGTGCAGGTGGAGTGCACGGGCCCGGGGCGCCGCGGCCGGGGGCGCGTGCGGGTCTCGGGCGCCCGGATCGGCGACGTCGACGTGACGACCGGCGTGCGGTACCGGGACGGCTGGTCCGGACCCGACGGCTCGCCACACGACCAGGGCCGCTGGGCCGTCGACCCGGTGGCCACGCTCGTGGTGCCGGTCGTCGACGCCGCGGCTCGGGGCGCGCTGCGCATGCGAGCCTGCCCGGAGCGGCGAGTGACCACGTCGGTGGGCGAGACCTGCTCGACCGCCGACGTCGGTGCCGACGACACCTGGTACCCGCTGCCGTCGGGTGGCGACGCCGACGATCTGGTCAACAGCGTCGGGGTCGACTTGCGCCCGCACGGCTTCGCCGCCGATCGGGGGTACCTGGCCGTCGACCGGGGCCAGTTCGACACCCCCGCGGAGGTCGACGCCTGGTCGGGCGCCGCGGTACTCCTCCGGCGCGGCTACGTGGACTCGGTCGGTCCGTTCGACGAGCGGCTGTTCCTCTACTACGAGGACGTCGACCTCTCCCTCCGCGGCCGCGCCCGGGGCTGGCGGTACGCCTCCGTCCCCGTGTCGGTGGTGCGCCACGCGCACTCGACGTCGACCGGCGCCGATTCCGAGCTCGCCCGCTTCTACAACGAGCGGAACCGCCTCCTCGTGCTCGCCCGGCACCGCCCGGTCGGGGAGGTGCTGCGCGCCGGCGCCCGGTTCCTCGGCGTGACCTGCTCGTACGCCACCCGTGACCTGCGGGGGGCCCTTGGCCCGGGCGAATGCATCCCGGAACGCGGGGTCGCGCGCGTCCGGATGCGGGCGTTCGCCGGATTCCTCCGGCTTGCGCCGGCCATGGTCCGCAGTCGCCGGCAAGACGCACGGAAAATCCCCGAGTTCGCGCTCAAGTCGGACCCGGAAGCTGCCGATGGCCGACGATCGGGGTGAGGTGACGATCGGGCCGGACGCAGGCGGGCGATCGTAGGAGGCCGGGACGACCCCCGTTAGGATTCCCCGACTGTTGGGCCGGGCCGGGACGAGGAGCACGATGACGAGGGTCTCCGGGGCAGGTCGGCGCGGGCTGGTCGGTGTCGCCGTCGTGCTGGTCGTCCTCGCGGGCACCATCGGCGTCGCCGCGGCCGCCACCCCCGGCCCCGAACGGGCGACCGGGACCGTGATCCCCGCCGCCGAGCCGGTCCCCGACCAGTACATCGTGACCCTGCGGGACCCGTCGCCCGAGCGGGTCGACGAGCACGCGCAGGACCTGTCCGCCGAGCACGGTGCGACGGTCCTCGAGACCTACGACCGGACCATCCAGGGGTTCAGCGCCCGGATGAGCGCCGACGACGCCGCCACGCTCGCGGCCGACCCCGACGTCGCGTCCGTGGAGCAGGACGGTTACGTCCACACGACCACCACCGAGACGCCCACGCCGTCGTGGGGCCTCGATCGCATCGACCAGCGACCGGTGACCCCCGACAACCAGTACTCGTTCGCAGCCGACGGTACCGGCGTCCATGCCTACGTCATCGACACGGGGATCCGCATCACCCACGCCGACTTCGGCGGGCGCGCGGTCGGTCGGCATCGACCTCGTCGGCGATCTCCTCGGGCCGGGGTGTGCCGCTTCCACGAACCCCAAGGGAGGCCACGGAACCCACGTCGCCGGCACCATCGGGGGGTCGGCGTACGGCGTGGCGAAGAACGTGAGCCTCGTTTCGGTGCGGGTCCTGAACTGTGCTGGCTCCGGGACGTTCTCCCAGGTGATCAACGGCATCGAGTGGGTCACGGACAACGCGATCCGCCCGGCCGTGGCGAACATGAGCCTCGGCGGCGGCCTCAGCCCGGCTCTCGACGACGCCGTCAGTGCGTCGATCGCGTCGGGCGTCACGTACGCGGTGGCGGCCGGGAACGAGAACGAGAACGCGTGCAACTCGTCCCCGGCGGACGTCGCCCAGGCGATCACCGTCGGTGCGACGACCACGACGGACAGTCGGGACACCAGCTATTCGAACTTCGGTCCGTGCCTCGACCTCTTCGCACCGGGGACGTCGATCACCTCCGCCTGGAACACCGGCGACACCGCCACCAAGGCGGTCAGCGGCACGTCGATGGCATCGCCCCACGTGGCCGGCGCGGCCGCCCAGTACCTCGGTCGGAACCCCGCCGCCGACCCGGCCGCCGTCACCTACAGCATCCTCGTGAACGCCACCCTCAACATCGTCACCAACCAGGGGACCGGGAGCCCCCGGAGCCTGCTCTACGAGAACTACCTCCCGCCCGTCGCGCCCAATGCGCCGGCACTCGCCGCTACCCCGGGCAACACGACCGCCCACCTGAGCTGGACCATCGTCAACGACGGAGGCTCACCGCTCACCGCGGTCAAGGTCTACCGATCGACCACGAGCGGCGGTGAGACGCTGCGGACGACACTGGCCCCCTCGGCGACGACGTTCGACGACAGCGGACTCGCCAACGGCACCACGTACTTCTACGAGGTGTCGGCGGTCAACGCGCTGGGCGAGACCTTCTCCACCGAGGTGTCCGTGCTCCCCGCCGGCCCCCCGGCCGCACCCGGATCCTTCTCGGCCACGCCCGCCGACGCGCGCGTGGACCTGTCGTGGAGCGCTCCGGCTGACGGCGGCTCCCCGATCCTCGGCTACCGCATCTACCGCGGGACGACCCCGGGTGGTCAGGGACCGACGCCCCTCCTGACCACGGGAGCCGCGACGACGACCGCATCCGACACCAGCGCGGTCAACGGCACGACCTACTACTACAAGGTCGCCGCGTACAACGCGGTGGGCGAGACCGCGAGCATCGAGAAGTCGGCGAAGCCGGTCGGACCGCCCGCGACGCCGGTGCTCACCGCCGTCGGCCACGTCGACGGCATCCACCTGTCGTGGACCGTTCCGAGCGACGGTGGCGCCGCGATCACCGGGTACCGCGTGTACCGGGGCACCACGTCGGGCGGCGAGGTCCTCTACCAGACCCTCGGATCGGGTGTCACGAGCTACGACGACCCCGCCCCCGAGGGCTCGATGTTCTTCTACCAGGTGTCGGCCACGAACGCGAAGGGCGAGAGCGTCAAGTCGGTCGAGCGCGTCGCGACCGCCGGCGCGTCGATCGACGTGTTCGGCCGGAACGCCGGCAGCGGTCTGAGCTGGCAGCACGTCGCCGGGAGCATCCCGCAGCCGACGGTGCCGCTCGGCGGCTCGGTCACGTCGAATCCGACCGCGGTCTCCGACGCGACCGGAACTGCGACCTTCGTACGCGGACCGGACGGCGCGCTGTGGTGGCAGCGGATCACGCCGGGTGGCGCCTCCGGGTGGCTGTCACTGGGCGGCTACCTCAACTCGGATCCCGTCGCCTACTCCACCGGGTCCGAGATCGGCGTGTTCGTCCTCGGGGGCGACAACGCGATCTACTGGATGCGGATCAGTGGGACGGTCGCCGGCGGGACCCCGCAGGGTTACGTGTCGCTCGGCGGGTCCGGCACCTCGACCCCGGTCACGACCTCGGTCGGGTCGACGAAGTTCGTCGTGGTGCGCGGGACGACGGGCGCGGTCTTCTACCAACGCTTCTCGGGCTCGACGCCCACCGGCGGTTGGCTGCCACTGGGCGGGTACATCACCTCCGATCCCTCGGTGACCGCCGACAACTTCGGTGGCGGCGGTGTCACCGTGTTCGCGCGTGGTGCCGACCTCTCCGAGTTCCGTCAGCACATCTCGACGTCGGGAACCGCCGGCGGCTGGCTGGCGCTCGGCGGCAACATCACGTCGACGGCGGGCGCGGCGTCGGATGGTACGAACACCTTCGTGTTCGTCCGGGGCGCCGACACCTCGGTCTTCTACCAGAAGTTCACGTCGGCGACCGCGGGCACCGGCTGGTTGCCGCTCGGCGGCGTCGCCACGTCGGATCCGAAGGCCGTCTTCGACGGGAGCCAGGTCCGCGTCGTCGTGCGCAGCACGGACAACGGGTACCACTGGCTGATCCCGACCGTCGTCGGGTGGACCCCCCTCGGCGGCACCTACACGTCGAACCCGGCCGTCGCCGCGGCGAGCTGACGACCGGCGCGAACGGTCAGGGCGCCAGCGGTCCGTCGACCATGTTGGTGTCGATGTTGATCGTCACCCCGCCGTAGGTCTCGTTGTGGCCCTGCCGGTACTGGCGGATGCGCTGGTGGAAGGGCCACATGGAATCCGTGAGCCCGGCGCCGCATGCGGACGTGCCGAACAGATTCGGCGAGTAGCTCCCGTACCGCGGGTCGTTCCCGTCGCCGTAGGGCCAGGCCGCGAACCAGATCGCGTCGAGTCGGTTGAACGACGGATTGCTGTAGACGGCGGCCTGGTCGACGATCCCGGAGCACAGGCTGCTGTACATGCCCGCCTTGTACCCGCGCGTGGAGCTGGCTGACCCAGCCGTTCACGAACGCACGCACCGCGGCGACGCAACCGGCATCGGCGTTGTTGTATCCCTCCATGTCGAAGTAGATCGGCGGACCGGGCGGGATCCCGGCGGCGGAAGCGCGGTCGGCGGCGTTCTGCCGCGTTCACCAGACCCTGCAGGCCCGCGGTCGGCAGGTCGCGGCTGATCTGGTTCGAGCGGAAGCTGATGCACGGTGCCTGCAGGCCGACGTAGATCGGGATGAGGCGCCATCCCTGTGCGACCACCGAGTTGACCCAGGTGCTCGAGTTGAATGCGTTGTTCGCGCACGCGCGGTTCTCACCACCGATGTAGATCCCCGCGCTCGTGTACGGCGACGCCAACCGCCAGACGCCCATCTGCGCGATCGAAGGCGCCTCGCACGCGTCGAAGCCCCGACCGGTCGGTGGGGGCGGCGGCGCCGCGGTGACGACGGGCGTGGAGACGGCGAAGGGCTCCGTGGACATGGGCACACCGCCGAGACTGCTCCACCCGGGCCACGAACCCTCGTTGCGCTCGCCCCAGAGCTGGAAGTCGTTCCCCCGCACGAGCACAGTGGTGCCCGTCGCATCGACCGTGGCGGTCGGGTCCGCGGTCACCGCGCCGCCGAGCGACTGCCAGCCGTTGGGAACGCCACCCGTGATCTTCTGCACGTACAGCGCACCGTCGAGTCCGCGAGCGAAGAGCGAGGAGGCTGCTCCCCCGCCGACGACCGCGGGCGACGAGGTGATGTTGCCACCGAGCGATTCCCAGGGCAGGAACACCGAGCCCGCGAGCCGGCGACGGTACCAGACGCGTTTGACCGAGCCGCGCGCGTAGACCGCCACTCCGGAGTCATCTGCTGCGGCCGCGAGGTCGAGGCTCGGGACACCGCCGAGGGAGATCCAGCTCGTCGGCGTGCCACTCGAGAAGCGGTTGACCCAGACACCACCGTCGCCGCCGGTGACGAACACGTACATCCCCGTGCCGTTGCCGGAGACGACCGGGCCCGAGAGGATCGAACCGCCGGCCGATCGCCAGCCCCGCCAGCCTCCGGCGTCGATCCGGCCGTACCAGAGCGCGTTGTCGGAGCTCCGCACGAACACCGTGACGCCCGACGCATCGGCGTACACGACCGGCGCACTGGTCAACGAACCGCCGAGGGTCTTCCACCCGGTCCAACTGCCGTTGAAGTATCCCTGCCACCACAGCGCGTTGTCGGAGCCGCGCACGAACACGTAGATCCACCCGTTGAGCCCGACCGCGGCGGTCGGGGCCCCCTGGATCCCGCCACCGAACGACTGCCACGCGCTCCAGCCGCCGTTCGAGAGCTGGCGCCACCAGAGCGACCCGTCGATCCACCTGGGTGAAGACCTGCGTCGCGACCCCGCTGCGGCAGGCTCGCCGGCCACGCCGACACCACCGTGTACCGTCGTCGGGGCACAACGTCGTCGAGCGGACGACGGTCGTCGTGGTCGTGGTGGTCGACGTGGTCGTGTCGGGAACCGTCGTGCCGGGGGCCACCGTCGTCGGGGGCGGCGTCGTCGTGGTCGTCGTGGTGGCGCCCGCCCGGCATGGTGGTGGTGGGCGGCTCGCCGGTCGTCGTGGTCGGTCGTGCAGGAGGTTCGGCGTTCCGGGATCGAGCCCGGTCAGCGTGTCCGGACGGCGTGGCCCACCAACGCCGTGGCGACCTCGCGAGGGGTCAGCGTCGGATCCGACGCCACGATCCGCGCGGCCTCTCGCCCGACGTTTCCGGCCGCGATCGTCCCGGAGACCGCCCCCGCGTCCATCCGTGCCCGCACCCGCCCCCGCCCCTCGTATGACGTCGACGCCCGGCGCGAAGAGGCCAGCACGGTCAGGACGATGACCGCCACGATCGTCAGCGCGCGCCCGCTCGGGAACCCGCAGGATTGGTCCCACGCTGTTGCGAATCGGTATTCGAGAGCGGTGCTACGCGGGTCTCCGTCGGAGACGAGGACACCGACGACACCTTCACCACGTCGTCGGGTTGCACGTCGGCCACGAGACCGTCGGTCGCCAACTGGGTGGCGCCCTCGGCCGGCATGGTGACGGCGAACCCGTGGAGCGCCGACGAATACACCTCCGTCAGCTGTCCGCCGTAGCGCTCCGCCAATGACGTAGCGGTCGCGAGCTCGTGTCCGACTTCCGACGGTTGGAGCCGCACAATGTAGCGGCCCGGCGCCGACGCCTGCGCTGGCGCTTCCACGACGCTCGCACGTGCACCCGACGTCGAGATCCCTACTCCGACCAGAGCAACGACACCGAAGAGCGCCGTGAGCGTGCGCACGGACGGACGAGAAGATGACGGGCTCCAGAACCTCGAGCGCTGCTGCCGGCCACCACTGTAGGACCGACTGCGCGCCGCCGTTCCCTCACCGGGGCGTCGGAATTCTGTGCTCAGATACCGCTGTACTGACCCGTGAGCGCGGCCATGATGAAAAGGCTCCACGCACACAGCACTCCGAGGACGACGCCTGCGATCAGACGGCTACACGTTCGTCGCGGCTGCCAGCTCAAGAAGGCCACCACGCCGCCCATCGCGGCAACCGCCAATAACGGCACGAAATCGGCCATGTACCGTTCGGTCTGACCGAAAAAGGTCGCGGTAACCAGCGCGGTAATCGCGCCACCCGCCACCAGCGCCAACAGAGCTTTGTTTCGCAGCGTCACGGCAAGTCCTACGACGCTCAGTGCAAGGAGGAACGGCATCGTGTCGGTGATGCTCGCGGTCATCTCGATGCCGTCGTAGTGGGGGTTGCCGAATATCTTCACCGCCGCGTAGTACGGCATCCGCCACGTGAACCACGGATAGTCCGAGGTGAAGTGCAGTGTGTCAGGTCGCAGATACTGCACCACTTTCGTCGGCAGGTACCTCACGCCGTTCGTACCGGCTCGCACCGACGCGAGCCGAGCATGATCAGCGGCGATCACCGGATTGTGATCGTACGGCGGCGCGAGGAACGTGTGGAACTTGAGCTGCATCACTAAGGAGTAGAGGAGGACGGCTGCGCCGGCGCCGACAAGGAGCACGATCGCGAGGGCGTGCTTGCGACGAAGCAGGATGGCAAACAGCACCACCGCGGCGGTCGCGCCGGCGCCGAGTGGAGGCCGCGATCCAAAGGCCAGCACGGCGAAGGCGCCTGCCGCTACGGCGTACCAGAGTCGGTTGGTCTCGTACAGCCGCAACAACGCCCAGAACGTCGCGAGGGTGAACGCTAGGCCCCACACGATCGCCTCCTCGTACTTGTAGGGGCGAGACGCGAGGTACAGGCTCGCCGATCCGAGCACGCCGACGACGAACGCGACCTCGGCGGCGGGCATCCACCCCTGCAGAGCGCGACGACGCTCGTCCCCGATGCGGCGGGTTGCTTCACGGGTGCACCAGCGTGCGAGTCCGATCGCCGCGACCGCTTGCACCGCGAACGCCGCCATGAAGTAATACGGCGCGAGATAGGGCCATTTGGTTGGTGACAGCAGCATGAGCGGCATTCGCAGCACCGCGGGCACGATTCCGAAGTAGCCGTCAGGCGCGTCCGTCGACGATGATCGCCTCACCCGAGAGCACCTGCCGATCGACGGCCAGATGCCCGTGGAGCAGCGCCCGAGCCTGCTCCTCGAAGAAGGCGTCGAGCCCGATGCGGTGCGTCGGGTCGAACGAACCGCACGTAAGGAGCCCGAAGTAGACGATGCCGACGACGCATGCTGCGATCGGCGCCGCCAACCGGTGCCAATCGAGGCGACGCATAGTCGCCGAGTCCGGCACCGGAGGGGTAACGATCTCGGCGGCGGCCACGGCACCAGAGGGTACGCCGGGCGCGATTGGCAGCCCGGGTTCTTGGAGGGTCATGCCTCGGTGCTATCCCGAATGCTCCGGATTCGCCAGGTACTCGAAGATGCCAGAGAACGATTTGTCCCAGGACGCGTGGTGTTCGGCAATCGTGCGCAACGCGCCGCGCGACAGGTGGCGACCCAGCTCGGGATCGAGGACGATGCGCTCGATGGCGGCACCGAGACCGTCGACGGTGCGGCGCGCCAGCAGCGAGTTCTCGTTGTCGCGGAGCAGCCAGTACCCGGCGGGGTTGTCGAAAGCCACCACCGGTACGCCGCACGCCATCAGCTCGAGCGGCAGGTACGACGGGTGCTCCGACACGGTGAGCGCGACGCCGACGTCGCACGTGCGGTAGAGGTAGCCGGTCTCGCGGTAGTCGAGCAGCCCGAGGTGCTCGATGCCCGCTCCCGAGGTCCTCGGGACGCGCCCACGACCCCGCGGTGACGATGCGGACGCGGTCGCCGAGGCGCGCTCTTGAGCTCCTCGAGCGCGATCGACGCCAGCTCCCAGCAGTTTCGCCAGTGGCCCGGGCGCGCGTAGAGGAAGACGGTCGCCGGCTCGTCGAGGCTGCGCTCGTAGCGGCGACCCTCGGCGTGGAACACCGTCGGGTCGACCGCGGGCTGGAACGACATGCCGCTGCCCGCCGTAGCGCTGCTCGTAGAGCTCGCAGCATGTGCTCGGTGTTGCAGATCCCGTAGAGGCCGAGTCGGTAGCTCTCCTCCGCGAGCGCGTAGAGCGTGCCCGCCGGGTAGAACATCGGCTCGAAGTCCTGGATCATGTAGAACTTGCCGGCGCGCGGCCGGGAACTGCGCGACCGAGTACGCCGTCGCCCAGAGCGTGGCGATCGACGACGTCGGCCGCGGGCAGCATCTCCGACCGCCGCGCAGCGACAGCGTCGTGGAACACGATCGGCGAGCTGCGCCAGGTCGGGGAACGCGGCGGCGATCGCGGAGCGGAAGAACGCCTCGTTGGGCTCGGCCCAGAACACGAAGCGGTTCTCGACGCCGTGCGTGCGTCCGGAGGTGGTCGGCCAGGCGCAGCGACCGTGTTGATGCCGCCGTAGAACGGGCTGTCGATGTCGGGGAGGAACCAGTTGATCGTCTTCGGCGCCGAACGGGTGCCCGGTTGACGAGTGGCACGGCCCGGACCGCGCGCGACGTCGGCGTCGGTGACGCGGAACATGCTCGCGAGCATGGTCGGCCTCCGCCGCGTCGCTCTGCACTGCGGAACACCTTGATCTGCGCGCCCGAGCGGCACCGACATCCGTTCCGCGGCGGTGCGCTCGTGCGATGACCGCAGCGTCGGCTCGCGGTACGCGAGCGACAGGTTCGGCGAGAAGTACGGGTCGCCCCGCGACACCCACCGCTGGTAGCGCCAGTAGCTGGCGAAGAAGTCGGCCGGGGGCACGACGTGCCGCGCGTCGCCGATTCGAGGTGGCGCACGCCCGTGAACGGCGTGCACACGTTGCGCATGCCCGCGATCACCGCGTCGAGACCGAGCACGACGTCGCTGCCACAGAGCTCGAAGCGCTCGTCGAAGCCGCCGAGCTCCTCGAAGCACGACCGCCGGACGGCGACACAGGCGGCGGTGACCGACGAGCACGTTGCGGTACCACGTCGTCGGCCCGAGGAGCGACGGCGAGTCGGGGCGCCATCCCCTGGAAGAGATGGTCGGCGAACCCGTTCAGCCCGAGGATCACGCCACCGTGCTGGATCGTCGCCGTCGGGTCCGATCAGCTGCAGCGCCGGCGACGCCCGATCCCGGGATGCATGGCCCAGCCGCCCAGCTCGCGCAGCCAGCCCCGGATCGGGGATCTCGGTGTCGTCGTTGAGGAACACCAGCACCTCGCCGCGCGCGAGCGACGCACCGAAGTTGTTGACCGCCGAGTAGTTGAACGGCGCCGTCCACCACTCGACCTTCAGGTCGAGGTCGACGAAGGTCTCGGCGTACCACTGCTCGTTCGCCGTCGGTCCGCTCGCCGTTGTCGACGATGATGACCTCGAGGATCGGGTAGTCGGCGGCGCGGATGCTGGCGAGGCACCGACCGACGAGCTCGCGGTTGTGCCGAGTCGGGATCACGACCGAGACGCTCGGCGTACCGGTTGCCGAAGGGATCGCGCGCACCGTGCCGCGGTCGACGACGGCGCGGGCGCCGTCGCCGCGCCGATTGAGCTCGGCCTGGACGGTGGCGATCGACTCCTCGGCGTTCGGTGTGGGCCGTCGGCCGACGCGGGACAGGACTCGGGGCACGCGGCTCGACCTGACCGGGTTCGAATCCCGCGCGCAGGAGAAGGTCCCAGTACCGTGCGTCACCCGGGCCGGCGCCGATCCCGCCGCAGGAGGCCATGCGGCGGTGGCGGATGGCGAACGACCGCCCGAGGTAGTTCGCGCCGAGCAGGTACTCCGGTGACCAGTCGGGCCGGAACTGCGGATCACGGGCACCGCGCAGCGGATCGACGACGTCGTCGTCCCAGTACACGAGATCGACGAAGGGATCGCGCCGAGCGGCCGCCGCGACCTCGAAGAGGCAGTCGGGACGCAGCACGTCGCCGGCCTCCAGGAACACGACGAAGTCGCGCCCCGGCTCCCGGTCGAGCGCACCCGCGAGCGCGTCCCACGTCTCCACCACGGCCGACCGCCAGTGGCCCCACGTCTCGCGCGCGCAGGGAGTCGAGGGTCTTCGCCAGACGGGTCGCGCCCCGCCCGTTGCCCGTGGCGGCGACCACCACGTCGACCTGGATGGGGTCGACCGCTTTGGCCGAGAGCACGCGTTGGGCGCTCAAGGTGCCCCGGGCCGCGGCGTGGCGACGACGCCACGTCGTGTAGGCCGGGGTGTGCTCCTCGCGGAGCCCGGTGCGGCTCCACTCGTGCTGGACCTGGTCGACGTAGGCACGCGTCGCGCGCAGGCTGTCGATGCCGAAACGGGCGACGCGTCGCTGGGGACTGTCTTCGGTGAGGAACGCCCTCGCCATCGGCGCAAGCGGCGCGGGCAGGCGGTCGAACATCGTCGGGTCGGCGGGCGCGCCCACGACGGGCGCGGGCGTACTCCCGGCCGCGGCGTGGAGTGCCTCGATCTCGGCGCGGAGCTGGTGGATGCGGTGCAACAGGAGCTCGTCGACGCCGACCACGGGCTCGTCGACCCCGGTGAACTCCTCGACCGGCGCGGCGAACGCGACCGGCGCGGATCGTGCCCGGCGCCGGAACCGTCGCCGCGCAGCGCCGCACTGCCAGCGCGCCTCGGGACCTTCCTTCCAGAAGACCGGCTCCCACGTCAGCGGATCGATCGCCTCGACGTCGCGGAATCCGGCGGCGGCGAAGACACCCGACGAGCGCGTCGGAGTCATAGCACCACACGTGGCGCGACGGCTGCGAGTAGGAGTACACGAAGCGCTCGTTGAGCTCCGCGTTGGAGATCTCGCCGGCGTCGTAGGCGGCGAAGATCGCGCGCATGTCGGGCACGACGGCCGACACCTCCGCGCCTTCGGGCAGGCGTTCGCCCACGAGCGACAGGAGCGCCGAGGCACTCGCCGGAAGGAGGTGCTCCAGGAAGTGGCCCATGTAGAGCTCGTCGACCTCCGGTCCGTACTCCCGCACGAACTCGAACGCGTCGAGGTAGATGTCGGCCCGTACGTCGGGATTGGCGTCGACGTTCACCCAACCGTCGATGTACGAGTGCCCGCAGCCGAGGTTCACCTTCATGGCAGTGTCATCACCCGGTCCACCGGTCGATTCCCGTGTCGCACGTCCCGCCCCCGGCGCCGTGCGCGCTCCCGCCCATCGGGCGACCGCGACGGCGGGGAGGCCCCAAGCTACCTCACTGCCCTCGGCGCAGCTTCAGCCCGACCTTGGTGCGCAGGGTGTCCCATTCGCCCCTGCGCGCGTACCCGAGTGCGCTCCGGACCGGTGACGCCCGGGGGGTGCCGAGGTCGCCCCCGCGGGCGATGGCCGTGGCGATCCCGGGAGTCAGGAGGTCGGGGCTCCGCCGCGGCGATGCGCAGAGGTCGACCAGCGGCTCCAGCACCGTCGACCACCGGTACCGCGCGCCCAGCGCCCGCGAGGCGGCACCGGCGGCCGCGCGGGCTGCATCGTCGTCGAGGAGGCGGTGCAGGGCGCCCACGACCGCGTCGACGTCGCCGGGCGCGACCGCGATCCCGGCACCCGCCGCGACCACCTCGTCGGCCAGCGCGTCACCCGCCGTCGCCACCACCGGGAGTCCGGCCCAGAACGCGTCCAGGACGCGCGTGCGGAACGAGTACCGGGTCTCGACGTGGTCGAGGTGCGTGCTGACGGCGATGTCGGCGTCGAGCAGCGAGTTGGCGCGCTCGTCGTACGCGGTCCACTCGCCGAAGAACACGTGCGTGCCGGTAAGTCCGAGCTCGTCCGCTTGCGCTCGCGCCCGCCGCGCCATCGCGGTCTCCCCCACCGACGGGTTCGGATGGCGACCACCGGCGAAGACGAGACGGAGCCGCGGATGGCGCTCGCGCAGTCGTGCCACTGCATGGACGAGCGTCAGGGGATCGAACCAGTCGTAGATCCCTCCACCCCAGTAGACGACCTCGTCGCCGTCGGCGATCCCGGGCACCACCCCGCGCAGTCCGGGCCCGGTGCGTGCCGGCGCCGCGTCGGGGACACCGAACGGGACGACCGCGATCAGCGCGTCGAGATCCGGGCGACGCGTCGTACACGGCCTCGTTGACACGGCCGACCGCACTGAGCTGCCCGATCCAGAAGTCGCGTTGACGTGCGCTCGCGCAGAGGAAGTAGTCGCCCCGGCGCAACTGCTCGTTGACCACGTCGAGCCCGAGGGCGATCGACGCGCGCCGCACCTCGGCGGTGTCGCCCCGCGTGCGCTCGAGCGCTTCGAGCTGGAACGGTGCGTACAGGTCGACGACGAGGCAGGCCGCGCCGATGAGCAGCTCGGGGGCGCGGCGCGTGGCATCACCCTGGACCACCACGATCTCGGCCGTCGCGGCGAGCGCTTCGAGCGCGTCGCCGTCGGCGTGCCGACACGGGAAGTCGGGATCCCGCAGCGCGCAGGCGGCGGTGGTGACGAGCTCGACGTCGTGCGCGGGCGCCAGTGCCCGGGCGATCTCGCGCGCCCGGATGGCGGGGCCCGCCATGCTCGGAGCGAGGACCTCACCGGTGACCACCACGACCCGACGCCGGGCGGCGGAGCCGGCGTTCAGCCCGCCCGCTCCCGGATCTCGAGCGCGCGCAACGCCTCGCCCTCCCACGTCCCCCCGAGCGAGACCACGCCGTTCTCCTCCAGCGGGTCGCCGGCATCGACGTCGAAACGGAACAGGTGCGGCACGTGATCGAACGGGTGCAGGCCGTCGGCGCTGTACACCGCCGCGGTCACGTCGTAGGTGCCACCGAGCAGCATGAGGCGGGGGATCTTCAGATCGATGTGGCCGTCGCCCACCAACCGATCGCAGCGCAGGCCGGCGTCGCGTGTGTTCGGTCCACTCACGGCCACCCCCTCGACGGTCTCGAGCGCCATGCCGATCATCACGTCGGTGACCGGTTCGCGGGCGCGGTAGTGGAACCGGAGGGTGATCTCGTCGCCGGTGCGCACGCGATCTCTCGGCTCCCCCCGCGCGTCGAGCAACTCGACCGCTTCGACGCGCACCTCGCCCGAACCCCAGCGCGAGTGCCCACCCTGGTCGGTGCGGTCACTGAACGCGTCGGCGAGGTAGTGGTCGATCACCGTGGGTGCGGGACCGAGGTCGAGCAGGTCGCCGTGCTCGAGCAGCGCGACCTCGTCGCACAACGTGCGCACCGACGGCAACGAGTGCGAGACGATCACGATCGTCTTGCCCTGCTTGCGGAACTCGGCGATCTTCTCCGAGCACTTGCGCTGGAAGTCGGCGTCACCGACCGCCAGCACCTCGTCGATGAGCAGGACGTCGGGGTCGACGTTGATCGCGACCGAGAACCCGAGCCGGACGTACATGCCCGATGAGTAGTTCTTCACCGGCGAGTCGATGAACTGCTCGATGCCCGCGAAGTCGACGATCTCGTCGAAGCGCGCTTGCAGCTGCTTCTTGCTGAGCCCGAGGATCGCCCCGTTGAGGAAGACGTTCTCCCGTCCCGAGAGCTCGGGGTGGAACCCGGCGCCGAGCTCGAGCAGCGCCGACATCTTGCCCTCCAACGTGATGCTGCCCTTCTCCGGCCGCAGGATCCGGGCCATGCACTTGAGCATCGTGCTCTTCCCCGAGCCGTTCTCGCCGATGAGGCCGAACGTCGAGCCGACGGGCACCTCGAAGCTGACGTCCTTCAGCGCCCAGAACTCCTCGTACCGCGCGCGCCGGCCGCGCATGACCGACGCCTTCAGCGACTGGTTCCGCTCGTGGTAGAGGCGGAACCGCTTCGACACCCCGTCGACGCGGATCGCGGGTTCGCTCATACCTCTTCCGCCAGACGCGGCTCGAGCTTGCGGAATGCCCACATGCCGACGAGCAGCAGTCCCGCCGCCCACGCGACGAGGTAGAGGAGGGTCTCGAGGCTCGGCATGCGCAGGTTGTAGAGGACGTCCCGGAAGCCCTCCACGAAGCGCACGAGCGGGTTCAGCCGGTAGATCTCCCGCACCGGCACGTCGACGCCGAGGATCTCCTTGTGCTTCGGGACGACGCTGATCGGATAGACGATCGGCGCCGAGTAGAAGAGGGCCTGCATCGCGATGTTGACGAAGTGCTTCACGTCGCGGAAGTACACGTTGCACACGCTCAGCACCAGGCCCGCGCCCACCAGGCAGATGGTGAGCAGCGCCATCAGGAACAGTGCGACGGGGATCCACGGCAACACCATGTTCCCCACGAACAGCAGGATCACGGCGACGACGGTCAGCTCGATGCAGAAGGTGACCAGCAGCGAACCGATGGTCGACGCAACCAGCAGCTCACGCGGGAAGTAGACCTTCTTGATGAGATTGGCGTTGCCCACGATCGAGTCGAGGCTCGCCATCAGTCCCGACGACACGAAGTTCCACGGGACGAGCGCGCACAGCAGGAAGAGCACGAAGCTCTTCAATCCGCTCGGGTCTCCGCGCGGCGGCTGGATGTTGAGGAACACCGAGAAGACGACGGTGTAGATCACGACGCTGGCCACCGGGTTCAGCAGCGACCACGTCCACCCGAGGACGGACTTCTTGTACTTGCTACGGAGTTCGCGGAGCGTGAGGTTGAGGAGCAGCTCGCGGCTCGCGGCGTACTCGCGAAGGGCCGTCACAGGACATCAAGGTAGCAAGGGGACCTTCGGCGACCCGGGCTCCCGATCACCCCAGGAGCGCGCGCGGGAGGAGGTCCATGCCGAAACCGGTGAGGATGGCGAGGTAGAGCAGACCGGTCGCCGCCATCACGGCCGAGTACGAACGTTCCTTCAGCGCGTACCACGTGGCGATCACGAGTCCGATCGTGGTGACCACCGCGACCACCCACATCCACCCCATCAACCCGCCGTAGCCGTCCTCGACGGTGCCGTCGAGCACCGCGACCATGCCGACGGGGATGAGGTACACGACCACTTCGAACGGCCAGAGCACCGCGACCGCCTTGACCAGCTCGCGGATGGGCTCGCGCCCGAGGCCGGGCTGCACCAGGTACCAGTGGCCGAGCAGCATGGCGTCGGAGACCGCGCCGAGGAAGGCCGCGCCCACCTGCAGGCGGGCGAGGCTCAGCGCGTAGTCACCGCCCACGAACGACGCCGCGCCGAATAGCGCGATCACTCCTGCGATCGGCGCCACGAGGTCGAGGCGCGGGTCGAACTCGGGGAACGGCTCGTGGTCGCCATCGGGCGCGGGTCCGGAGTCGGCCGCGTCCCCAGTCATCGACGCGACGCGCGCGGCGCGCTTCGCCCGCACCTCGCGTTGCCCGCGCACGCCGGCATCTCGACGGACGTAGGACTGGAGCAGCGCGATGCCCGCCGCCAACGCCATGACCCCGGTGAAGACGTTGCGGATCATGGCGCCGGTTCCCGCGTCACCCGCGCCGGCGATCACCGCGAGCACCGCCATCAGCCCGAAGGAGATGCGCAACAACCAGCCGTAGCCGATGCCGACCTCGCGTCGCCGGGTGGTGACCCAACAGAAGAGCAGGCCGCCGGTCGCCCACTGCGCGAGGACCGTCGCCAGATCGAGCTGCACGACTACTCCACGATCGCGAGGTCGCGTGCGGCGTGGTTGAGGCGCTCGGGCCCGGCGTCGGTCGCGACCACGATGTCCTCGAGCCGCAGTCCGAAGCGCCCGGGCAGATAGATCCCGGGCTCCACACTGAACGCGTGGCCGGGCACGAGCGGCGTCGTGTTCCCGGCGACCACGTAGGGATCCTCGTGGGCCTCGGTGCCGATGCCGTGACCGGTGCGGTGCACGAAGTAGTCGCCGTAACCGGCGTCGGTGATCACGCGTCGGGCGGCGGCGTCGACGTCTTCGCAGCGTGCGCCCACCGTGGCGGCGCGCACGCCCGCCTCCTGGGCTTCGACGAGCACCGCGTACGCCTCGCGCACCTCGGCTTCGGGTTCGCCGACCACGAACATCCGCGTGATGTCGGAGCAGTACCCGTGCATGGTGCCGCCGAAGTCGCAGAGCACGACGTCGCCCTCGACGATCACACGCTCACTCGGGTCGTGGTGGGGGCTCGCTGCGTTCTCCGCCGCCGCGACGATGGCGAAGTTGGCGCGCTCGTGGCCGCCCTCGAGCATGCGCTCGACCAGCTCGCGGTGCACGTCGAGCTCGGCGCGACCGGCGAAGGGGCGCGTCCGCATCACCGCGGCGACGTCGTCGACGACCCTCGCCGCGTTGCGCAACGCGTCGATCTCCTCGGCGTCCTTCACCACCCGCAGCGGGCCGGTGACGTCGGTGGCGCGCCGGAAGGCGACGCTGGGGAGCGCGCGCTGCAGGTCGAGGACGAACCGGGCCCACGTGTGGTCGCCGATCGCCGCCGACGACGCACCGTCGACCAGGTCGTCGACGAGCCCGGCCACGACGTCGATGGGATCGTCGGTCTCGTCCCAGGGGACGACGTTGAACACGTCGGGCCGCTCCACGACGCGGGGGGCCTCCAGGCGTGGGACCACCAACACCGCGTCGCCGTCGGCCGGCAGCACCAGCATCGTGAGCCGCTCCAGCGGCATGGCCTCGTAGCCGGTGAGGTACGGCAGGTCGGCGCCGGTGGAGAGCAGCAGCACGTCGACGCCGAGCTCGCGCATGCGCGCCTGCGCACGCGCCACGCGCGCCGCGTACACCTCACCCACCGGTTTTGGCGTCACTCAACCCTGCTCGGGCATGGTCCGGCGACGCCAAAACGGATACGGGAGCAGCCGTGGCCCGCTTGGCGTGGTAGCTGGAGCGCACGAGAGGACCCGACTCGACGTGACCGAAGCCGAGGCCCTCGGCGTACGCCCCGAGGTCGGCGAACTCCTCGGGCGTCCACCAGCGTGCGACCGGCAGGTGCTGGCGCGAGGGTCGGAGGTACTGGCCCAGCGTCAGCACGTCGACGCCCACGTTGCGGAGGTCGGCGACGGCACCGCGCACCTCGTCGGCGGTTTCTCCCATGCCCAGGATGATGCCCGATTTGGCCAGCAGACCCGCATCGGCCGCGCGGCCGAGGAGCCCGAGTGAGCGGGCGTAGGCCGCCGAGGGCCGGGCGGCGCGGTGGAGCCGTGCCACCGTCTCGAGGTTGTGGTTCAGCACGTCGGGGTGCGCCGCGAAGATCACGTCGAGCGCGGCGGGATCGCCCTTGCAGTCCGGGATCAGCACTTCCACCCGGGTCGCGGGGTTGACGGCGCGGATCGCCTCGATGGTGGCGGCGAACGCGGCCGCCCCGCCGTCGGTGAGATCGTCGCGCGCGACGCTCGTGATCACGGCGTGCTCGAGGCCCAGCGTGGCTACTGCGTCGGCAACGCGCCGGGGCTCGTCGGGGTCGACCGGCAACGGCTTGCGCGTGTCGACGAGGCAGAAGCCGCAGGCACGCGTGCAGCGCTCGCCGAGGATCATGAACGTCGCGGTGTGATCGGCCCAACACTCGTAGATGTTGGGGCACCCGGCTTCCTCGCACACCGTGTGCAGATCGAGCTGCTGCACGAGGCGCTTCGTCTCGCGGAAGTTCGCGCCGAGGTCGGCCTTGACCCGCATCCATTCGGGTCGGCGCGCGCCGGGCCCGTCGACCGAGTCGCGCACCCCGGCTTCGGCCAGGCGACCGAGCAGGCGCACCGGCGAGTCGCCGGGCCGCGCCGCGTCACCCGTCATCGCCGCGCGCGTGAACGCGCTGAGGTCGTCGGGGTGCTCGCGCCACACGACGTCCTGGCGCTCGACGGTGGCGTCGACCCCGGCGAAGCGTGCCGAGAACTGCGCCACCACCGCGTCGACCACGGCGCGCATCTCGGGCGCGTCGCCCAGCAGCGTGGCCATCGAGGTGACGCCCCGGTCACGGATGCCGCACGGCACGATGTGGTCGAACATGGCGAGGTCGGGATCGACGTTGAGCGCGAACCCGTGACGGGTGCGCCCCTGGGCCACCTTCACGCCGATGGCGGCGATCTTGTCGTCGCCGACCCACACGCCGGTGAGCCGGGGCTCGCGGTGTGCGGTGATCCCGAAGCCGAGCAACGCGGCGATCAGGGCGTCTTCGAGCAGCCGGACGTAGGCGACGACGTCGCGCAGGCCGTCGCGCCATTCGGGCAACGTGACGATCGGGTAGCCGACGAGCTGGCCGGGCCCGTGGTAGGTGACGTCGCCACCACGGTCGGCGTGCACGAGCTGGGCGCCGACGGTCGCCGGGGGCACGAGCACGTGCGCGGGATCGGCGGTGGTGCCGAGGGTGTAGACGTGCGGGTGCTCGAGGAGCAGGAGGTAGTCGTCGGCCGCGCGCTCGTGCAGCGCCCGCTGCAATTGGTCGGCGTCGCCGTAGGGCACGCGACCGAGCCATCGCGCGCGGAGCATCAGTCGAGCTCGTCTTCCCAGTTGTGCTGCTCCAGCACCGCGCGCATGCCCCGCAGGAATGCGGCGGCATACGCGCCGTCGAACGCGCGGTGATCCCACGTGAGCACGAGGAGCCCGGTGTGGTGGATCGCGATGGTGTCGTCGCCGTCGGGTCCGGTGATCACGACCGGCCGCTTCTTGATCCCGTCGGTCGACAGGATCGCGACCTGCGGCTGGTTGATGATGGCCATGGTCGCGTACGTGCCGAACGGACCCGGGTTGGTGATGGTGAAGGTGCCCCCGAGCACGTCGTCGGGCACCAGCTTCTTCGTGCGGGCGCGGTCGGCGAGGTCGTGCACCTCGCGCGCGATCAGCCGGAGGCGCTTGCCGTCGGCGGCGCGGATCACCGGCGCGACCAGACCTTCGAAGTCGAGATCGACCGCGATCGAGAGGTTGACGTCGTGGTGGACCACCAACGTGTCGTCGCCCACGCTCGCGTTCACCAGGGGGAACTCGCGGACGGTGTCGCAGAACGCGCGCGCGATGAACGGCAGGTAGGTGAGCGAGTATCCCTCACTCGCCTTCCATTCGGCCTGGTGCGCGGTGCGCACGCGCTCGACCCGCTCGTAGTCGACCTCGATCGACGTGTACACGTGCGCGCTCGTGGCCTTCGAGCGCACCATGTGCTCGGCGGTGCGACGCCGGATGTTGTCGAACGGGATGGTCTCGTCGTGCCCACCCGGGGGCGCAGCGGCGACGCCGGGGATCGGGGCCGGGACCGGCGCGGGCGCAGGCTCCGGCTCGGGCGCCGGCACCGGTGACGGGGACGGCTCCGGTTCGGGCATGGGCGTCGGTTCCGGCGCGGGCACGGGGGTCGGGGTGGGGGTCGGCTCCGGCGTGAACGCGGGGGCTGGGGCCGGCGTCGACGACGCCCGCTGCGTCTGCGCGGCGTCGAGGACGTCCTTCCGGGTGATGCGACCACCCGGACCACTCCCCTGGATCGTGCTGACGTCGAGGCCGCGCTCGGCGACGAGGCGACGCACGATGGGCGACGTGAGGCCGGCGTCCGCGCCCGCAGCCGCGCCTCCGGGCGCGTCGGGAACCGTCGCCGCGGCCGGCGTGGGCTCGGGCGCCGGTTCGGGCTCGGGCGCCGGCGCGGGCTCGGGCGCAGCGGGAGCAGGAGGTGCCTCGGGGGCGGCGGCGACCGGCTCCGGTGCGGGAGCGGCGCGGGCGCGGGCGCGGGCTCCGGTGCCGGCGCGGGTGCTGCGGGCGCAGGCTCCGGCGCAGGCGCGGTCGCGGCGTCGCCCAGCACCGCCAAGCGGGTGCCGACGTCGACGGTCTCGCCCTCGGGCACGAGGATCTCCGAGATCACGCCGGCGACGGGGGCCGGCACCTCGGAGTCGACCTTGTCGGTCGACACCTCGAACAACGGCTCGTCGGCGTCGACGTGCTCACCGACCTGCTTGAGCCAGCGGGTGATCGTGCCTTCCGTGACCGTCTCCCCCAGCTGGGGCATCGTCACGTCCACTGCGTTCTCCTCGGGTGGGGGTCGGATCCGTGCGTCAGTGCAGCGGGCGGCCGGTCAGCGCGAGCGCGGCTTCGCCGAACACCTCGCTGAGCGTCGGGTGCGGATGGATGAGGGCCGCGATGTCGTCGGTGTTCGCTTCCCAGTTGACGCTGAGGTAGCCCTCGCCGAGCAGCTCCGTCGCCCACGGACCGGCCAGGTGCACACCCAGCAACAGGCCGTCGGTATCGGTGACGAGCTTCACCAGTCCCTCGGTGTCGCCCAGGATCATGGCCCGCGCGTCGCCGGCGAACCGGTGGGTCTTCACCTCGACCTCGTGCCCGGCCTCGGTCGCCTGCTCCTCGGTGAGCCCGCACCACGCGACCTCGGGGTGCGAGTACACGACCCACGGCACCTTCGCATAGTCGACCGGTGTGACCGGTTCGCCGAGGATGGTCTTGACGATCACGATCGCCTCGGCGAAGCCCACGTGCGCGAGCTGCGGCGTGTCGACGACGTCGCCGGCGGCGTACACGCCGTCGACGTTCGTACGCAGCTGCTCGTCCACGACGACGAAGCCGCGGTCGTCGACGACCACGGCCGAGCCCTCGAGGCCGAAACCGGCGCTCAACGGCGCGCGCCCGACGCTCACGATGATCTTGTCGACGACGGCGGACTGCTCACCGGCATCGGTCTCCCACGTGACGGTCAGCTCGCTCGATCCCTCGATGCCGGTGACGCGCACCGAGGTCTGCACGTTGACCCCGCGCTTCTTGAACGAACGCGTGACCACGTTGCCGGCGTCTTTGTCGCTCTGGGCGAGGATGCGCGGCAACGCCTCGAGCAGCGTGACCTCGCTGCCCATGTCGACGAGCATCGACGCGAACTCGGCGCCGATCACACCACCGCCGATGATCGCGACGCGCGGCGGCACCTCGGTCAGTTCGAGCACGTGGTCCGACGAGAGCACTCGCACGCCGTCGAAGTCGAGTCCCGGCAGTGAACGCGGGTACGAGCCCGTCGCGATCACGAGGTTGCTGCCCTGCACCTCGGTGCCGTCGGTGAGACGGACCGTGCGGGCGGCGACGTCGGTGACTTCGCCCCGCGAGTCGTAGATGGTGACCTTGCGCCCCTTCAGGAGCGTTTCGGTGCCCTTGGTGAGGCGGTCGACCACCTCCTGCTTCCGGACCTGCGAGCGGGCGAGATCGAGCGTGGGCACGCCGGCGTCGATCCCGAAGTCGGGAGCGCGCTGGATCGTCCGCAGGACCTCGGCCGTCTGGAGCAGCTCCTTGGCCGGGATGCAGCCCCGGTGGAGACACGTCCCGCCGACCCGGTCCTCCTCGATCAAGGCGATGTTCAGGCCGGCCGCCGCCCCGTACAGCGCGGTCGCGTATCCGGCCGGCCCACCGCCGAGGACCACGATGTCGAATTGCTCGGCCAGAACGGCCACCTCCTCGAACTTCCCCGGTCGGAGCGCCACGGCGCCGACCGTTCGTCACGTGTGGACCCCGCCATTCTTCCAGGCGGAACCCCAAGCCCGGTCATTCGTTCCCGAAGGTTCACTCGACCACTACCGGCACCGCCTTGACCGGACACTGCTGGACCCCCCGTTCAGCGGGCGAGCAGGATCTGGACCGCGCCGGCGGTGAGGATGGCCACGCCGGTGATGGCGGCGAGGATGAGCAGGGTCCGGGTACTCACGAGACGTCATCCTCGCGCCCGCGACGGGTCCGGCGGGTACCCGGAGTGGGGGGATCCCACCGATATGCTGACGCGCCGGGCGGTCGCCGGTCCCGTGACCCCGTTTCGAGTAGTAGGTCCCTTGTCGAGCACGACACCCGAGTCGACGAGCATGTCGCAGCGCGCACAACGTCTCATCGAAGCCGCTCGCAAGCTCCCGGTCCCCGAGGGCACCTACGCCGTCGGCCTGGGGCTCCTGATCTCGGGCATCACCGCCTACGGGTTCCAGATCCTGGCGTTCAAGGGTCTCACCAAGTCGGAGTACGCGGCGCTCAACGGGCTCTGGATCCTCGTGTTCGTCGTCGCTCCCGGGTTCTTCCTCCCCCTCGAGCAGGAGGTAGGGCGGGCGGTCGCCGACCGCCGTGCCCGCGAGATCGGGGGCGGCCCGGTGGTGCGCAAGGCGGCCTTCGCCGGTGCGGTGCTCGCGGGCTCGCTCATGGGCCTCGCCGCGATCAGCTTCCTGAGCTTCGGGCTCACCGACCGCCTGTTCCACGGGCAGGAGATCCTGCTCGTCTGCTTCGTGATCGCGCTCGGCACCTACGCGGTGCAGCACATCACCCGCGGCACGCTCTCGGGCAACGGGCGCTTCGGCCCCTACGGGATGATCCTGGGTGCCGAGGGCATCTTCCGCATCCTGCCGGTCATCGTGCTCTACGCCGCCGGCATCGACGAGCTCGTCTGGTACGGCCTTGCGCTGGCCATCCCGCCGGTGCTCGCCTCGCTCGTGGCGATCCGGGGTCAGCACGGACTCGTCGAACCGGGGCCCGAGGCCGAGTGGTCGGAGCTCTCGACCAACCTCACGCTCCTCTTCCTGGGATCGCTGGCGGCCCAGGCCCTGAGCTACGCCGCCGCCCTCGGCGTGCTCGTGCTCGCCCAGGGCCGGATCGAGCGCGACGCCGCCGCCGACTTCATCGTCGGCTTCTTCATCGCCCGCATCCCGATCCTGCTGTTCCAGGCCATCCAGGCCGCGCTCCTCCCCAAGCTGGCCGCGCTCTCGGGCGCGGGCAAGCACGCCGACTTCCGCTCGGGCCTGAAGAAGCTCGTGGCCATCGTCGTCGGGGTGGGCGCCTTCGGCGTGCTGATGGGCGCCACCATCGGCCCGACCGTCGGCGAGATCCTCTTCGGCGACAAGTTCAACCTCGGCAGCCGCGACCTCACGCTGCTGTTCCTCGGGAGCGCGGCGTTCATCTTCGCCCTCACCCTGGCCCAGGCGCTGATCGCGCTGCTCGGCCACGGTCGGGCCCTCATCGCGTGGAGCGTCGGGTTGGTCATCTGCATCGGCGTCATGGCGCTCGGCAGCTCGGCGACGGTCGACGACCTCTTCCTGCGGGCCGAGCTCGGCTACCTCGCCGGGTGCGCGACCGCCGCGCTGATGATGATGGCGTTCCTGATGTTGCAGCTGCGCAAGCACGGCCCCGGCGAGCCTCAGCCTCCTGGTGGAGGCCATCGAGCACGAGCCGCTCGAGATCTGATCGCACACCGCTGAGTCATGCTCCGCCTGGCGCTCGACGGAACGCCGCTCCTCGGGCCCCGCACCGGGATCGGTGAGGTCGTCGCCGGCCTCATCAGCGGGCTGGCAGCCCGCACCGACCTCGAGGTCACGGCGTACGCGCTCACCTGGCGCGGTCGCCACGATCTGCGCGGCATGGTGCCGGCCGGGGTCCGTGCCGCCACCGCGCCCATCCCCGCACGGTTCGCGGCGTCAGGCATGGCTGCGCGCCGAGCATCCGCGCATCGAACGGTGGACCGGACCGGTCGATGTCGTGCACTCCACCAACTACGTGGGACCGCCGACGCAGGCGCGTTCGGTGGTGTCGGTCTACGACCTCGGATTCGTCCGCTTCCCCGAGCTCTGCACCGCCGACGCGCTCCAGTATCCGCGGCTGCTGGAACGCGCGATCGTGCGTGGCGCCTGGATCCACGCCACGAGCGACGCGGTCGCGGCGGAGATCACCGCGACGTTCGCGGTGCCGTCCGAGCGCGTCGTCCGCGTCTATCCCGGCGTGCCCGCGACGCGGGGTGGGGACGCGGCCGCCGGACGCCGCACCGCCGGCGCCGACCGCTACGTGCTGTTCGTGGGCACCATCGAACCTCGGAAGAACCTTCCCGTGCTCGTGCGGGCGTTCGACGCAGCGGCCGAACACGATCCCGACCTGGCGCTCGTGATCGCCGGCACGTCCGGCTGGGGCGCCGACGCGTTCGTCGAGGCCCGCACCCGGGCACGACACGGCGACCGGGTGCGCGAGCTGGGCTACGTCTCCGACGCCGCCCGGCGCGACCTGCTCGCGGGCGCGTCCGCGCTCGCGTACCCGTCGCGCTACGAGGGTTTCGGGTTCCCGCCGCTCGAGGCCATGGCCGCGGGGGTGCCGGTGGTCGCCACCCGGGCGGGCGCCATTCCCGAGGTGGTCGGCGACGCCGCCCTCCTCGTCGATCCCGACGACGTCGACGCGCTGGCCGAGGCGCTGCAGACGGTCGTGCACGACCCCGACCGCCGCCGGGCCCTCGTCGCCGCCGGCGCCGCTCGCCTCGAGCGGTTCTCGTGGGCGCGGATGGCCGACGAGATGTCGGCGTTGTACCACCGGATCGCGCGCGTGGAAGGCGGCGATCACCGGCGCGCGCGGATTCGTGGGTCGACACCTGGCCGCCCACCTCGCCGCGCGCGATGTCGAGGTCGTCGAGCTCGACGTCGGCGGCACCACACCACTCGACATCACCGACGCCGACGCCGTCGTCCACCGCGTCGCCGACGAACGTCCCGACGTGCTGTACCACCTCGTGGCACGGAGCCACGTCGGCGAGTCGTGGAGCGACGGCGACGCGCTGACCCGGGTCAACGTCGACGGCACGCGCTGCGGTGCTCGAAGCATGTGTACGCGCCGGTGTCGGCCGCGCGCTCGTGGTCGGCAGCGCCGAGGAGTACGGCCCGGTCGACGCCGACGATCTCCCCATCGGCGAGTCCACGCCGTTGCATCCGATCACGCCGTACGGCGAGTCCAAGGTCGCCGCGGAAGCGATCGCATGGGGCATGCACCGTGAGCACGGTCTCCCCGTGATCTGCACCCGGGCGTTCAACCACACGGGTCCGGGGCAGGCATCGACGTTCCTGGTGCCGGGGCTCGCGGCCCGCATCGTCGCCGCGGAACGCGAGGGCCGCGACGAGATCGCGCTCGGCAACGGCGAGCCCGTCCGCGACTTCAGCGACGTGCGCGACGTCGTGCGCGCCTACGCGCTGCTGATCGAGCGCGGAACTCCGGGCGAGGCCTACAACGTGTGCTCGGGTCGCGGCGTCCGGGTCGGCGACCTCGCGGCCGCTCTGGTCTCGCGCGCGGCGCGACCGCTGCGGATCACCACCGACGACACGCTCGTCCGCCCCGTCGACGTCCCCGTGCTCGTGGGCGATCCGTCCAAGCTCGTCACCGACACCGGGTGGGCGCCGGAGCTCACGCTCGACGACACCCTCGACGACGTCCTCGCCGCCGCGCGTCTCGCCTAGGTCGAGGGGCTGGTCTCGGACACGTCGACCGCGGCGCCACTCGGGACCTGGCGCGCCAGCCAACCGAGCAGGGTGGCGATCGCACGGGGGTCGTGGCGCAGACGGTGGCCCGCGCCCTGCACCACCCGCAGCTCCGAGGTCGGGCGGCCGGCGTCGGCCAGGGCGCGCGCGTCGTCGAGGGGGACCTCGGCGTCCTCGACGCCGTGGAGCACCAGCAACGGTCGCCGATCGAGCCGGTGCGCGGCCTTGATCGCGTCGATGCGCCCGATGTCGCGGACCCATCCGGTGCCGTCCGCCGGGAACCCCTCGGTGCGGATCATCCCCATCGAACGGGTGTGCGCGAGCAGACGACCCGGATCCTGCGCCCAGTCGCGCAACGTGCTCGGCGACGCGAGGGTCGCGACGCCACGCACCAGGTGGTCGTCGGCCGCCTCGCACACCGCGAACGTCCCGCCGTGGCCGAACCCCGCGATCCAGACCCCGCGCACGTCGTCGCGCGGCGTGCACGACGCGCACCGCGTTCCGCAGGTCGTCGAGCCAACCACGCGCGGAGAAGTCGCCGTCGGACGTGCCCGTGCCGCGGAAGTTGAACGTCAGCACGACGCACCCCGCCTCGTTGGCGATGCGGTCGGCGAGGTCGGGATAGGTGGTCCCGACCGTCGCCGCGCCCCGCGGCGGGTTGGGCAGCCCGTGGCAGAGCACCAGCCCGAGGCTGGGCCCGGGCGTGCCGGGGACGGCCACGTGGGCCGACAGTCGGAGGTCACCGGACAGGATGGTGTCGTCCATGGCCCGCCTATTGTGGACACATGGGCCTCCCCGCAGGGAAACCTGCGTGCAAGGAATGGGCGGTCGTCGTGCACGCGCTGCTCGAGGGCGAGCAGATCCTCGACGTCCGCAAGGGTGGCATCCGCGAGGACGGTCGGCACTTCAGCGTGCAGTCCACGCGCTTCTGGCTCTACCCGACCGCCGAGCACCAGAAGGCCGAGCTCCTCAAGGAGCCGTACCGCCACTGGATCGACCTCGCGCACGCCGCCCCGGTCGGTCAGCCGATCGTGATCGAGGGATGGGCCGACGTCGTGAAGGTGGCGACCGTCACCGAGGCTCCCGAGCTCGAGGCCATCGAGTCGAAGCTCATCTGGACGTCCGACTACGCCGCGTCACGGCTCGGGTGGAAGGCCCGCGACCCGCTGTGGGTGCTGGCCCTGCGCGTCCGGCGGCTGCTCGAGCCGGTCACCGTGTCCTGGGACGACGGGTACGGCGGCTGCACCTCGTGGGTCGAGCTCGCCGGTCTGCCCGACGACCCGGCGTCGCTGCCGAGCGAGCCCGCCCTGTCCGACGTCGCGTTCGCGGCGCGCCTGAAGGGCGCGGTCGAGGCGCTCCCGACCCTGGCGGATCCGCCAGCCTGAGTCAGACGGCGTCGGCGGGCACCGCCGACGCGTGCGGGCGGTAGCCCCGGTTGCGGGCCTCGGCGAGCGTGTCGGGCGAGAACGCCGCGAACTGCTCGGACGCCAACAGCTCGGTGATGGCCTCGGTGGCCCCGGCGTCGTCGGTGTCGAGGTCGTACACGACCTGCTTGCGCTTGTCGCCCAGGTAGCGGAACTCTTCGAAGCGGGTCGGTCGGCTCACGGGACGGCACCTTACGCGAGCACGCCCCCACGCGGGATCCTCCACGCGCGACGGAGGGCGCCGAAGCGCCCTCCGTCAGAATCAGTTGCTGGAAGATCCACCGGACGGCGTACGTGGGGGGGACCAGCTCCCACCCGTCGTGGTGGCGGCGCAGCGGTTTGGATTCCGCCAGGCAGTCCTGATGTCAAGGCTGACGTGGCTGCCTCAGCGGCCGCGCACCTCCAGGGTCCCATGTTGATCATGCATCGTGTGGACCACCTCCTTTCCCTGGTACCCAAGATTGAAGCACAGTCGGGCGGCGCGGGGCATCCACTTTCCGGCCCGGGTCAGGGGTCGGTGTCGACGCACTCGAGCTGGAGATCGTGGTCGACCACGAGCCGGAACTTCCCCCGACCGGTCTTCTCGATGCTCACCGGCGCCCGGCGCTCGTCGAGACGCCGCTTCAGCAGGATCAGCCGGCTCTCGAGGTTGTCGCGGAACTCCGGGAGCTCGAGCGACGGGTCGAGCCGCACCTCCTTGTTCGTGAATTCGACCCGCCCGTCGCGGGTGTAGTGGCCGAGCAGGATCCAGAGGATGCGACCGGCCACGCCCTTGATCAGGTACTCGCCGTCCACGAAGGTGCTGCCGTCGACGGTGAAGAAGCGCACCCGCGTGCACTCCACCGGCACCGCCGGTCGCGGTCGTCCTGGGCGACCATCGGTCGTCGCCGCGTCACCGGCGGCGCGCTCGTGCGCCCAGTCGATCTCGATCGCGCTCGCCACCATCGTCGCCACCACGGTCAGCAGGGCCTCGTCGTCGGGCCCGAAGCGACCCGGTCTCGCGCTCTCGATCACGACCACGCCCACGAGCTGGCCCAGCACCATCGCCGGCACCGCGACCTGGCTCTCGGCGTCGACCAGGCCGGGCAGCGGGATCTCGCGGCCGGGCACCTCGCCGCCGTCCTCCTCGTACGTGCGGCGCACCGTCCGCGCGTAGGCGAGCATGCGGCCGAGGTTGCCGATCCGCATGGGCTCGACGCGGTCGGCGACCATGCCGATCACGCCGTCGCCGACCCGGACCTCGGAGCCGACGCCTTCGCTCGGGTAGCCGTGGCTGGCGATGGTGAACAGGCGCTCGCCCTGTTCGTCGAGCAGGAGGAGCAGGGAGTGCTCGTAGCCGAACAGCTCGGCCAAGCTCGCCAGGGTGGTCCCCACGAGCGTGTCGAGATCAGGGCTCCGGGCCAGGCGCTCACTGAGGCGCGCCAGCCGGCGGACCTGCTCGCCGTCGGCGCGCAGCTCACCCGTCACTGGTCCACCAGGTGCACCGCGGCGAGGACCTGCTCGATCTCGACGACCCGGTAGATGTCGGCGCTGCGCAGCTTGAAGATGCCGGCCATGCCGGTCAGCGCGGCGATGGCGTCGACGTCGCGGCGGAGCCGCTCGAAGATCGGGCCACGGCGCTCGGTGCGCTCGTACACGAGCAGCATCCGGTACGAGTCGTAGGTCATCGGGTCGACGACGACGACGCACCGCGCGGGTTCTCCGCCAGGTTGCGGGTGGTCTTGGAGAAGAACTGGTTCGAGAGCGCGACGCGTTCGTCGTCGACCATGTGCACCCGCGACAGGTGCGTGACGTTCGGGACGCCGTCGGCCGACGCGGTCGCGATCTCCGCCGGGATCAGGCCCTCGAAGCACGCCGCGATGTCCGAGAGCGCGATGCGGGGCTCGTCGTCGGCGTTCATGACACCTCGGGCGCGAGCTGCGTGCCCGCCGAGCGCCCCGGCGTCTGGTCGAACACCGCCTCGACGTTCATGGTGCAGGCGTACACCCCCGCGGTCATGAAGCGCATGACGAGCTCCTCGGGCGTGCCGTCGGACTCGGCGATCGCCCGGGCCGCGCCCGCGCAGTAGCGGTCGAAGCGGATGCGGTCAGCCGGTGTGGCGTCCTCCACGTGCGTGGCACGGCCCTTGAGCTGCACCGACTCGAACGTGGAGAAGTGGGTGGCCGTGAGCGCGATCGGGCCGCCGTGCCCGACATTGGCGCGGGTGACGTCGGCCTGGGTCGAGAGCAGGACCGCGCACGGTCCGGTCGTCGAGCACCTCCACGCCCCAGGCGCGACCGGCATCGGGCAGGCCGTCGGCGTCGACCGTGCCCACGATGAGCGAGCACGGCGACTCGAGCAGCTCGGCGAGCTCCGACCCGATCACACGACCCCTCTCTGCGAGCGATTCCCCGAAGTAGCGAATTCTTAGCGTTCGCTCACGCGCCTCTTGGGCGCGGCCGCCCCACCACTCCCGGAAGATGGTGGCACGACATCACGATCCCGGTGCGAGCGAGTTCCGCACCCGAAACCCTAGGAGCCACCGATGACCGCCATCGCCCCGACCACGCCGCTGTTCGCCGAGACCGCCGCCCTCGACGCGGTGAAGGTCGACATCTACCGCGACATCCACAAGGGCATCCGCAACGAGCTCTTCGCCGTGACCCTCGACGCCGGCCGGGCCGACCCGCACTCCGACGCCGAGGTCTCGGCCGTCGCCGGCCGCTGGACGAACCTGGTCGGCCTGCTCGTGGCCCACGCCCAGCACGAGGAGGACTTCGTGCAGCCGGTGATCGAGCAGTTCACCCCCGTCTACGCGGAGGAGATCGCCGAGGCGCACGCCCGCCTCGAGGGTCAGATGGCGCAGCTGGAGCTGCTCGCCGATCGGGCCGCGGGGTCGTGCCCCGAGCAGCGCCGCCTCTTCACCCACCGCCTGTACCTCGGGCTCGCCTCGTTCACCGCCGCCTACCTGGAGCACCAGGAGTTCGAGGAATTCGAGGTGATGGTGATGCTCTCCCAGCACGTGTCGCCCGAGGACCTGCGTGCGCTCGACAACGCCATCGTGGCCAGCATCTCGCCCGAGATGATGGCGCAATCGGCGGCGATCATGCTCCCGGCGATGAACATCGAGGACCAGACCGAGTTGTTCTCCGGCGTGCAGGCCGGAGCACCGCCCGAGGTGTTCGCCGGGATGATGGGTCTCGCCCAGTCGGTCCTGGAGCCGGTCCGCTTCGATGCGCTCGCCCGGAACCTCGGCGTCTGAACGCACCCACCCCGTTGGATCCCGCGGCGATCGCCGCGGGATTCAACGCGTGGCGATCGCCAGCACCGCGGCGCGCATGCGCTCCGTGTACTGCTCCCGATCGAGGCCGCGGTCGATGCACGAACCGGGCGTAGATCTCGTGGCTGAAGATCGGTCCAGAGCAGGTCGAGCGCGACTTCGTCGAGCTCCTCGTCGAGGATCAGCTCGACGCTGCGGCGCACGTCCAACCGTCGCCCTTCCTCCCACTGCAGTCGCCACCCGTCGATCTCGTCGTCGCTCGCGGCCGCCTCGGCGACCGTGCGCCACAGCTGGCGCGATGCGTTCCTGGATGTCGGCGAGCATGGCGATCCCGGCGTCGACGCGCTCGTCGCGCGTCCCGACGCCGAGATTGGCGAACACCTCACGCTCGACGAGCGGCACCGGCTCGGCGTCACCGACGACGGCGAAGTCGACCACCGCGGCGCAGGAGCTGCTTCTTCGAGCCGAACCCGGAGTACACGGTCTCCACCGCCACGCCGGCGCGCCGGGCGATGGCCGCGACCGTGGTCCCCGTCCAGCCGGACTCCTCGAACAACGCGGCCGCGGCGGCGAGCACCTGGGCCCGGGTCTCTCCGGCCTGCGCGCCGGCGCAGGGCGGACGAGTACTGCCGCCGGATCGGGGCTTTCTTCGTCGCCATGGCTTGCACTCTAGAACATCATCTGATTCAATACAGCATTATTCCAGTCAATTACCGATCTGCCCCGGAAGGAACCGGGCGGACGGACCGAGGAGAGGACCCTGCGATGAAGCCCGAGCTGCTGCCCACCGTCCCGGAACCGATCGCCCCCGACACCTGGCTGATCCCGTCGCTCGCCGCCGACCCCGCGGGCGGCTTCATCGGCGCCCACAGCGCAGTCATCCGCGGCGCCGAGCCGGTGGTCCTCGACACGAGCGTGCTGTTCGGCCGGGACCAGTGGCTGCGGAACGTGTTCTCGGTCGTCGAGCCCGAGGACGTCCGCTGGATCTTCCTGTCGCACGACGACCACGACCACCTGGGCAACCTCGACCCGGTCCTCGACCTGTGCCCGAACGCGACGCTGTTGGCCAACTACGCGATGGTCGGGCGTCTCTTCGGCGACGTCGAGCTGCCACTGGAGCGCATGCGGTGGATCAACGTCGGCGAATCGATCGACGTGGGCGACCGCGAGCTGGTGATGGTGCGGCCGCCGATGTTCGACTCCCCCGCCACCCGGGGACTGTTCGACACCAGCACCGGCATGTTGTGGGCAGCCGACAGCTTCGGCTCCGCGTTCCCGGGTGCGGTGTATGACGCCGATGCCATCCCGGCCGAGGTCTACGACCCGAGCTTCGAGATGCTCAACCTCCTCAACACGCCGTGGATGGAGTGGGTCGACCCGGAGCGCTTCGCCGCGCATCTGGCGACCACGGAGTCGCTCCCGCTGTCGCTCGTCGCCAGCGCTCACGGACCCGTGCACCGCGGCGCCCGGATCGCCGACGCGTTCCGCCGCACCCGCGAGCTCGCCGGGCGCGTCGCCCGCCGAGCAGCCCGGACAAGACGTCCTCGAGCTCCTGTGCGCGATGCTCGCGACCACCACGGTCTGAGGAGGAGTCGGATGGGAGCGCTCCCGCGCCAGGCAACCGTCGACGTGGTCGTCGACGCATCTCCCACCGCGGTGTGGGAGGTCGTCGGCGATCCGCGCCGCACCGGCGAGTGGAGCCACGAGTGCACCGAGGTGGTGTTCGTCGACGGCACGCCCGCGCCGGCGGTCGGCGCGCGGTTCCGCGGCCGGAACCGGGTCGGGCGCACCGGGTGGACGCGCACGTGCGAGATCGTCGGGCTCGAACCCGGCCACGAGATCAGCTGGCGCACCATCCCGACGGGCATCTACCAGGACAGCACGATCTGGACCATCACGGTCGAGGCCGAGGGCGACGGCGCCGACCGCACCCGCATCACCCAGCGCTACGAGGTGGTCAAGCTCTCGGCGCTGATGGAGCGCCTGATCTGGATGCTGGTGCCTGTCCACCGCGACCGGCGCGAGGCGCTCGTCGCCGATCTCGCCCGGATCGGCGACGTCGCCCGCGACCGCACCCGCGGCCCTGCCGGGTAGCTTTCCCGACTCGCACATCTCTGGGGGACCACCATGGCTCGGCTCCGATCGGCACCCGTCGCGGTGCTCACCATGCTCACGCTGGCAGCCGCGCCCGCGCTCTTCGCCGGCCCGGCCGGCGCGGCCAAGAAGGCGCCGACGATCACGGTGCTCGTGACCAACGACGACGGCGTGGCCGCCCCGGGGATCGACGCACTGGTCGAGGCGTTGCGCACGGTCAAGAACACGAAGGTCGTGGTCGTCGCCCCCGCCGCCAACCAGAGCGGTACGGGTGGCAACACGACTCCCGGCACGCTCCCCACCGCCGCGGCCACGACGGCCAGCGGCTACGCGAGCACCGCCGTGCAGGGCTTCCCGGCCGACACCATCACCGCCGCGCTCGACCAGCTCGGGGTGAAGCCGAACGTGGTGATGTCCGGCATCAACACCGGGCAGAACCTGGGGACGCTCTCGGACCTGTCCGGCACCGTCGGCGCCGCCAAGATGGCCGTGACCCGTGGCATCCCGGCCGTGGCGTTCAGTCAGGGAGTCGGCGACGCGCCGCAGTACGCCAGCACCGCCAAGCTCGCGGTCGACTGGTTGGCGAAGCACCGCGCCGCGCTGGCGAAGAAGCCCAAGACGGCGCCGACCACGATCGAGAACTACAACGTGCCGAACTGCCCGTCCGGGAAGTCGCGCGGCATCAAGAAGGTGGAGACGGCGCCCGACGCCAACAACGCGATCGCCGGGGTCGACTGCACAGCGACCGCACCCAAGCCGACGACCGACATCGAGGCGTTCAACCAGGGGTACGCCGCGGTCGCGACGGTGCCCGCCGGTTGACCGTCAGCCGGCCAGCACCAGGCCGGCGAGCAGCTCCATCGAGCGCAACCAGCTGTCGGGATCGTTGCGCCACGGCGCGCTCACGACGTGCTGGATGCCAGCGGCCTCGAACTCCTCGCGCTCGCGCCGGATCACGTCGACGTCCATCCCCTGTGGGTCCCAGCCGGTCCGCAGCGAGATGGTGAACGACGGTTCGGGGTGGTCACGCCGCAGGCGCTCCACCACGACCGCCGCCGCTACGGGGTCGAGCCCGATGGCGTGGAACCCGTCGCCGCGTGACGCGGCGCGCACGTACGCGGGCTCGCTGCTGCCCCCGATCCAGATCGGGATGGGGTGGGCCGGCTTCGGTTGCACCTTCATCGCGTCGAGGTGCACGAACTCGCCCTCGAAGTTCACGGGGTCGGGCCCCCAGCACGCACGCAGCACGTCGATCATCTCGTCGAGGCGACGCCCGCGGTCGGTGAAGGACTGCCCGAGCGCGGCGAACTCGGCGGCCGACCATCCCACGCCCGCGCCCACGGTGAGGCGACCACCCGACAGCGCGTCCAGACTCGCCAATGAATTCGCCAGCGCCGAGCGCGTTGTGTTGCGGGACCACGAGCACGCTGGTGCCGAGGCCGACGCGCTCGGTGGCGGCTGCCGCCCACGCCAAGGACAGCAACGGGTCGTACAGGTACGGCGACGGGTAGTCCTGGGCGGCCGGGATCGCGATGTGGTCGCTCACCCACACATCGGCGAACCCGAGGTCCTCGGCGGCCCGCGCGGCGCGGGTGATCGAATCGGGGCTTGCCGCGCGACCGAACTGGGGAAGATGGATCCCGATCCGCACGATCGCGACACTACGGGCTCCGCGTGCGAGGATCACGGGCTCGCTCTTCGGCAGGCATCGGAGGGCACCGTGATGGCACGGTCCGTCAAGGTGTCACACCACTTCACGATGACCGTCGGCGACGAGCCGCTCGAGTTCGACGGCGTGGCGGTGCCGGTCAACAACTCCAAGGCGGTGGTGGTGGCGCCGCCGCTGCGCGGTTCGGGATGGGTCGTCGGCAACGGGTGCTGCTCGCCCCCCAATGCACACCGCGGCGCGACCTTGTCGATCAACGGCACCGTGCACGCGGCCGAACGGTTCGCCATCGACTTCGTGCAGCTCGGCTCGAACGGGTCGCTGGTCGACGGCGACGCCACCCAGAACGAGAGCTTCGGCTACTTCGGCGACGACGTGCTCTCGGCCGCGCCGGGCAAGGTCATCGCCCTGCAGGACGACCAGCCCGAGGGTTCGCCCGGCGGACTCCCCCCGGGCCAGACCGTGCAGACCGCCGGCGGCAACTACCTCGTCGTCGACATCGGGTCCGGGCGGTACGCCTTCTACGCGCACATGCAGCCCGGCAGCCTGAAGGTGAAGGTCGGTGACTCGGTGAAGACGGGCCAAGTGCTCGGCCTGCTCGGCAACACCGGCAACAGCGACTCCGCGCACCTCCACTTCCACATCATGGACGGGCCGTCCCCGCTGCTGTCCAACGGCATCCCCTTCGTGTTCACGAAGTTCACCGGCGAAGGCAAGGTCACGGACGAGGCGGCACTCGTCGCCTTCCAGGTCTCGCCGGTCGACACCGCGGCCCTCAGCGGCCCGCACAAGAACGAGATGCCTCTGAACCTCGAGGTGGTCGGCTTCGGCAACTGAGCCCAGAGGACCTCGTAGGCTGCCCGGCCGTGGGAGACCTCGTCGTCGATCTCGCTGCGCGTCACGGGCCCTTCCCGGGGGCGCTCGATCGCGAGACCATCAGCCGCTACGCAGCCGCGACCAACGACACCGACCCGCGCGGCTCGCGGGCGACGCCGTGCCGCCGACCTTCCCGGTCATCCTCGTGTTCGAGGCGCAGTACGCGGCCAACGCGGTCGTCCCGCGCCAGGTCTACGAGTCGGGCCGCAGCGGCGTGCACGGCGAGCACGAGGTGCTGCTCCACCGTCCGCTCGTGCCGGGCGAGTTGCTGACCACGTGGTCGGAGCCGTTCGCGATCCGCAACACCAAGGCCGGCATGCGCGCGGTGCTGCACATGGAGCAGTTCGACGCCGACGACCTCCTTGTCGTCGAACAGTGGTGGACGATCTTCTTCGCCGGCAACGACCTGCTCGCCGACGCCGGTCCCGAGCCACCGGACCACACGTTCCCCGAGGCGGCGCGCCGGCACCCGGTCGGTTCGGCGACGCAGCACGTCGACGCCGACCAGGCGCAGCGGTACGCCGAGGTGTCGAACGACTGGTCGGCCCACCACTTCGACCTCGACGCCGCCCGGCGCTCGGGCTTCGACTACCTGTTCGCGCACGGACTCTGCACGATGGCGATGTGCAGCCAGGCGGTCGTGGCGATGGTCGCCGACGGCGACCCCTCACGGGTGCGCCGGGTCGCAGTGCGGTTCGCATCGCCGACGCGCCTCGACGAGGACCTCACCGTCGACGTGTACGAGATCGACCCGCGTACCTACGCGTTCGAGGCGACGTGCGCGGGCGCGGCCGTGGTCAAGCACGGCCTGCTGGAGCTGTTCGGGTCCTGACCGCGCTCCGGTTCAGGTCGTGGGGAGCGGCGTGACGACGTCTTCGGAGCCGTCGGCGTGGCGGGCGAACCTGACCCGCTCCGCACCGTGCACCGGGTCGTCGCTCGACCAGGGCCACCCGCCGAAGCCGGTGCGCCGGTAGTCGTCGAACGCCTGCGCGATCTCGTCCTGCTGGTTCATCACGAACGGGCCGTACTGCGCCACTGGTTCACCGATCGGGCGGCCCTGGAGCATCAACGCCTCGGCCCCCTCGGGCCCGACCTCGATCGGCGCGTCGACCTCGGCCCGCACCACCGCCGCAGTCGGTGCGTCGACCGCGGCGCCGGCCACGCGAACGGAGCCTTCGTAGACGTACAGCACGCGCCGCGACGGCCGCCGAGGCGGCGGCGGGGATCCTCCACGTCGCGCCCGGTTCGCACGCGAGGTGCCAGATGGCGACGTCGGTGTCGGGACGGGATGCCCACGAATCGGGTGGTGGCGCCGGCGCGCGCCGGCCGTCGAGCTCGCCGGCAACCACGGTGACCGTGGTGGTGCGGCCGTCAGGACCGGGCACGTCGACGACGGGCGTGTCGCGCGCCCAGAGCATCGAGAAGTACGGCTCGGCGAGCTTCGATTCGCCCGGGAGGTTGAGCCAGATCTGGAACAGCTCGAGCGGGTTCGGCGCGTCGTCGCTCAGCAGCGGGAACATCTCGGAGTGCACGATGCCCCGCCCGGCGGTGAGCCACTGGGTGTCGCCGCTCCCGAAGCGGGCCGCCGCGCCCAGCGAGTCGGCGTGGTCGATGAGCCCGCGCCGCACGTAGGTGACGGTCTCGAACCCGCGGTGCGGATGCTGCGGGAACCCGGGCACCTCGAGCCCGTGGTACATCCGCCACCCATCGACCCCCGCGAAGTCGGCACCCAGCTCCCGGCCGCCGAGCGACGCGGCCGGCCCGAACCGCCCGTTCCCGGCCGGGTAGGCGTCGTCGTGGTGCACGCAGAACAGGAACGGGTCGATCGTCGGCCACGGACTCCCGGTGAGGGGCACGGTCTCGAGCACCACGGGATCGACCACGGGTTCCACGCTACGCGCCCGGGAGTACTGTCCGTTCCCATGACCGCGGCCCCGTGGATCCCGTTCGCGCCCGACGCCTTCGCCTGCTTCGACCGCGCCGAGGCGCTGGCGGCGGGCACCGTCGACGCCGCCGTGCTCGACCCCGTGCGGGTCGCAGTGGCGGGGGCGCTCGGGAACGACGCCGAGCTCGACCGCACGCCGGTCGGCGACCACCGCGCTTCCCGCGATCCGCGCGCCGACGTCTGCGTGGCCTTCGCGGAGCAGTTCGTCGTCGACGTCTCGGGCGTCACCGACGACGAGCGTGCCGGCCTCGGCGCGGCCATGGGTGCCGACACGTTCGCATTCGTGCAGTCGCTCTACGTCGTCGACGTCTTCCAACGCGGGCGGATCGCGCTCGAACGTCTCTTCGGCACGGCCTACGGTCCGGCGCCGGCGCCGGCGACCGGCGACCTCTGGGCCACGCTCGAGGAGTTCATGCGCGTCGTCGCCCGGTCGACCGCGCTCGACCCGGTCACCACCGAGCTCGTACGGCTCCGGGGTGCACGCGTCCACCAGTGCCGGGTGTGCCAGTCGCGTCTGAGCCTCAAGGCCGTCGACGCCGCCGGCGATGCGTCGATCTTCGACGCCGACGCCCAGCTCGCGACGCGACCGGATCGGGAGCAGGTCGCACTCGACCTCGCCGACCTGCTGGTGACGCAGCCCGGCCTCATCGACGACGAGCTCGTCGCCCGCGCGCAGCGGCTCCTGACGCCGGCGGAGCTCACCGAGCTCGTGCTCGACGTCGTCCGCAACGCGGCGAACAAGATCGCGGTCGCCCTCGGCGGTGACGCGCCCGTCGTGAGCGAAGGCATCGAGTACTACGACGTCGACGCGACGGGCGACGTCGTCGCCGACGTCGACCGCGACGTCGTCCGGGCCGCCACGACCTGACCCGGTCCCCCGACCTCCTGCTGTAAGAATGCAGCCTTCATGACTGCTCGCGGGGAGGGTTTCAGCCGCTGGACGGTGCGGCTGCTGGCAGTCGCCGGGTCGATCCTCGTCGTGCTCGGCGCGTTCGGCTGGTGGCTCTCCACCCGGGTCCTGGAGGCGGAAGGGTTCGCGGACGTCGCCGCCAAGGCCTCGCAGCACGAGGAGGTCCGCGACTACATCGGCGACCAGGCCTCACTCCGCCTGGCCCGCACGTCGAACTTCGTGTCCGCGGCCCGTCCGGTCGTCAGCGACGCGATCTCCGCCGCCGTCGCCACCCCGCCCGTCCGGGACGCGGTGCACGACTTCGTCACCCGCGCCCACGAGCAGGTGTTCCAGGCGCGCGGCGCCCGGCGGGTCGACGTGAACGCGCAGGAGGCCGCGGTCACGATCCGCAGCGCGCTGCAGACCATCAACCCCGCGCTGTCGAAGAAGCTGCCGGCGAGCGTCCTCGACGCCACCGCAACCATCTCGCAGTCCGACACGGTGGACCTGCTGTTCCGCAGCAGCCGCTGGGTGGAGGACCTCTACCTGCCCAGCTTCCTCCTCGGCGTCGGGATCTTCATCCTGGCGATGGTCAAGGCCCGGGAGCGCGTGCGGGCGATCCGCACGGTCGGCGTCACGCTGGCCGTGGCGGGAGGTCTCCTGCTCGGCATCGGCTTCGCGACGCCTGCCTTCGCGGCCGTCGCCGCGACCGCGGACCCGCTGCGCGGCGACGCCGTCGCCGTGTTCATCCAGGTGCTCACCGGGCGTCTGGTCGCCGCCGGCCAGGCGTTCTTCGTCTTCGGGATCCTCCTCGCCCTCGCCCCCGGTCACGATGGTGGCGACCTGCGCCATCGGGCCACCCGCATCCGGGCGTGGTTCGCCGAGAAGCGCACCCATCCCCGCTGGCGGTTCGTCGGCGGTGTCGCGCTGATGGCATTCGCGCTCCTCGTCGTCACCAAGCCCACCACGGTCGCGCACTGGGCGCTGCTCGTCGCCGCCGGCCTCGCGCTCTACGTCGGGATCGTGGTCTGCCTCCGCGCGTCCGGCCTCCTCGAGACCGACCACGCGATCCCCAAGCTGCACAAGCGGCAGCTCGCCGGCGTGTTCGCGGCTGTCATCGTCTCCACGCTGCTCACCGCGACGCTCGCGGTGCAGCTCGTCGCCAGCGCCACCAGCGAGCCTCGTGCGAACCCGACCAACCAGGGCTGCAACGGGTTCATCGAGCTGTGCGCGCAGCCGCTCAACCAGATCGTCTGGCCCGCCAGCCACAACGCGATGTCGTCTGCCGCCTACAACTTCCTGGGCGCCGAGCACACCATCACCATCCCCGAACAGATGAACGCGGGCGCCCGTTTCCTCATGATCGACGCCTACTACGGCTACGAGGACAACGGTCTCGTGCGGACCAACCTCGCCGGGGGCGCGAACCGCGAGGAGCTGCGCAAGGAGCGCGGCGACGAAGCCGTGCGCGAGCTCGACCGCCTCGGCGCGCTCACTGGCGTGGCCGACACCTCGGGCAAGAAGCAGGACCTCTACTTCTGCCACGACTTCTGCGAGCTCGGCGCCGTCCCGGCGAGCCAGATCTTCGCCGACATCGACGCCTTTCTCGCTCGCAACCTCACTGATGTCGTCGTCATCGACATCGAGGACTACGTGCAGCCGAAGGACCTGAAGGCCGCACTCATCGACGCCGGACTGTTCGACCGCGTGTGGCGACCCAGTCCGAAGGAGATCGGGTGGCCATCGCTTCGCAGCATGGTGATCCCGACCGACAAGGACGCGACTGACAACCCGCGCCGGCTGATCGTGATGAGCGAGAAGCACGCGGGCGTCTATCCGTGGTTGCTCGGCGCCTACGACGTCTCGCAGGAGACGCCGTTCACCTTCACCTCGATCCCGCAGTTCACCTGCAAGGCCAATCGCGGCGGCGACGACAAGTCGTTCTTCATCGTCAACCACTGGCTCCGCCCCAACGGACCACCCGATCCCGTCGCCGCCGGCAAGGTGAACTCCCAGAAGACGCTCACCGCGCGGCTCCAGAGTTGCATCGCGACACGCGGGCAGCTCCCCAACGCGGTCGCGGTCGACTTCACCGCCGTCGGCGACCTCTACAAGACCGTGAACCAGTTCAACGCGGCGATCGCGCGCCAGTCCAAGGTGACGCCGATCATCAACGAGACCATCCGGCAGCTGCGCGCCCTGGGCAAGCTCACCGATGCCGAGGCCAACGAGCTGCGCCGGCTCCCGAAGATCTCCGAGGCGAAGGCGCGTCGGCTGCTCGGCCCGCTCGCCGACGCGGTCCCGACGCCGGCCACCCTGAAGGACTACGCCGACCCGTGCGCGCCGGAAGACGTTCCGGACCCGACCGCGTCGACCGTCGCGTCGGAGGAGCCGCCGGACCGATGCGAAGGCTGAGCGCGCGTCAGCCTCCCGACGGGAGGGCCGCGAGCCGCTGCTCGAGGAACCGCCGTTCGGCATCGGAGGACGCGAGGTTGCGGGCGCGGGTGTACGCGCCGCGCGCCTCGTCGAACCGGTCGAGACGGCGCAGCAGGTCGGCGCGCGCCGCGTGCAGGTACTGGTAGTCCTCGAGCGTGTGCGCCTGGTCGAGGGCATCGACCAACACGAGCCCGGCGGCGGGACCGTCGGCCATGGCGACCGCGACCGCCCGGTTGAGCTCCACCACCGGCGACTGCGTCATGCGCACCAGCTCGCCGTACAGCAACGCGATCTCGTGCCAGTCGGTGTCGGACGGCGTCGCCGCGACCGCGTGGCACGCGGCGATCGCCGCCTGCACCTGGTAGGGACCGGGACGGTTGCGCCGGAGCGCGCGGTCGAGCAGCGTGCGCCCTTCCTCGATCGCGACGGCATCCCACCGCGAGCGGTCCTGGTCCTCCAGCAGCACCAGCGCGCCATCGCCGTCGACACGCGTCTCGCGCCGAGCGTCCTGCAACACCAGCAACGCGAGCAGGCCGAGCGCCTCCGGTTCGTCGGGCATCAGCTCGACCAGTGTCCGGCCCAGGCGGATCGCCTCCGCCGAGAGGTCGGGGCGCAGCAGGTCACTCCCGCCCGACGCCGAGTAGCCCTCGTTGAAGAGCAGGTAGAGCACGGCCAGCACCGCGTTCGTCCGTTCCGGGAGGAGGTGCGCGGGCGGGACGCGGTACGGGATGCCGGCGTCGCGGATCTTGCGCTTGGCCCGCACGAGCCGTTGGGCCATCGTCGCCTCCGGCACCAGGAACGCCCGCGCGATCTCGGGTGTGGTGAGCCCCGCCAGCGTGCGGAGCGTCAGCGCGACCTGTGCCTCCACCGCGAACGTGGGATGGCAACACGTGAAGATGAGCCGGAGCCGGTCGTCGGCCACGCCACTGTCGTCGTCCGCGTCCCCGCCGGGGACCGGTTCCGGCGTCGACAACATGGCGGCCTCCCGGACCTTGGTGGCGCCCGCCTGGGCGCGGCGGAGCCGGTCGAGCGCGCGGTTGCGCGCCGTCGTCGTGAGCCAGGCGCCGGGAGCGCGCGGGATGCCGTCCCGGGGCCACCGTTCCAGCGCCCGGGCGAAGGCATCCTGCGCGCACTCCTCGGCGAGGTCCCAGTCGCCCGTGATCCGGATCAGGGTGGCGACGACACGACCCCACTCCTCCCGGAACGCACGGGCGACCGCTTCCTCGGTCTCCAGTGACACGGACCCGGTTACATGTCCCAGATCGGCCGCACCTCGACCGAGCCGACGGCTGCGCCGGGGATCCGCGACGCGACCTCGATCGCCTCGTCGAGGTCCTTGCACTCGACGAGGTAGAACCCGCCGAGCTGCTCCTTGGTCTCGGCGAAGGGGCCGTCGGACGTGAGCACCTCGCCGTCCCGCACGCGCACGGTCGTCGCGGTGGCCACCGGCTGCAGGCGCTCGCCGCCCTGGAGCACGCCCTTCGCTCCCATCTCCTCACCGAAGGCCGCGTAGGCGGCCATCTGGGCGCCGGCTTCCTCCTCCGACATCTCGGCCTGACGCTTGTCCTCGTCGCAGATCAACAGTGCGTAGCGCATGGGGTGCCTCCTCGGCGGTGTTCGTCGGATCCTGTCGTGATGACGACGAACGGGATCCCGCGGAATCGACACCAGCCTCGCACTTTCCGCGCGCCGCTACCGCCGGGGGCGGTGACCGTCGAACGAGATGATCTGCTGGATCCCGCTCGGCCGGTTCGAGTACGCCATCGTGTACGGCAGCACGCCGGGGACGAACCGGATGCGCTCGGCCGTCGCCGAGGCGCGCCAGGTGGTCGGATCCGCACCCTGGGTCGCCGCCAGCTCGTCACCGGCCTCCCGCAGCGCCGACCACAGCGATGTGCGGCACACGGCGAGATCGCCACCGCCGCAGTAGCGCGCGCCGAACTTCCCCTCGACCTCTTCGCCGAGCACGGTCCGGAGATCCTTCGCCATCCAGATGTGCCACCCGCCGTACTGCCCCCCCGGTGGCGCGTCGTACCTGCCCTCGAACGTGGACAGCTGGTCGCTCGCGGCGCCGAGCACCGGCTCCGACCACGCATCGGTGAGCTCCCGCCATGCCGCGTCCATGATCGCGGCACCCGGATCGTCGATCGACCCGTCGCCGTCGCGGTCGAGCCGACTCCCACCGTCGGCCTGCCACCGGTCGAGCAGCTCCAGCAGCTGCGCGGTGCGCTCGTCGGGCGCCGCGCTCCCCTGCAACACCTTCGAGAGCACGGGCACGAGCTCCATGGCCCGCACGTCCTGGGTGGCGGCCTCGTTCATCGCCGCCGTCACCGACGCCGGCGTCTCCTTGCCGGTCCCCAGGTTCTGCTCGAGCAGCTGCACGCGCTGCACCGAGCCCATCGACCAGTTGTCGTCGGCCGCGCGGTAGCCGTGGACCGAGCGGTTGTTCCAGTTCACGATCTGCCCGCTCTCCGGGTTCGCGCCGTGCGGGTGTCGTGCGAACGGGATGGTGCCGCGCCACTCGTACCTCCCCCGTCCGTCGATCGGGAGCCCGGGGTCGACATCACGGGGCCGGATCGGGACCGCGCCGCTCGTGAACAGGCCGATGTCGCGATCGTCGACGTAGAACGAGTTGAAGGTCTGCGGCGTCTGGTTGGCGGCGCGGAAGAACTCCTGCACGTTGTGGACCTTGCCCAACGTGAGATCGCGGTAGAAGAGCTGGTCGACGACGTCGCGTCCGTAGCTCGCCCGCTTCCTGGACACGGCCACCCGACGTCCGTCGACCGTCGCGTACCCGACCACCGGTCCGTGCACGGTCTTCGGGAAGGTCACCTCGCGGTCGGGGCTCCCCTTCAGCACGCCGGCCTCGAACATGGTCATGTCGCGACACGAACCGCGGTAGAGGTACTTGGTGTCGCTCCCGTCGCACAGCGTCTCGACGTACGTGTCGATGATGTCGAGCCCGGCCGAGGTCAGCGACCACGCGTAGTCCTGCGCGCGGCCGATGAGGACGTAGCCGGGGAACGGCGCCGACGTCGCGCCGCGCGCGTCGATGCCGGGACCGTGCAGGTCCATCTCGAGGACCAACCCGGGGTAGAAGTAACCGATCTGCGGTCCCGCGACCATCAGCGGATGACCGGTGCTCGAACGCTGCGCGTCCACGAGCAGGGCGTTGCTGGCGTGCGCCCTCGTCGTCGCGGTCGTCGGGACCGCGGCACCGGCGGAGTCGGTGAGGCTCCCGGAATCGAGCACCACGTTGCCCTTGGTGCTCCGCGGCGGCGGCTGGAACTCGGTGCGCCCGCTGAGCGTCGTGGGGGTCTCCGGATCGTCGACCTCGCGCAGGTCGTCGAACACCTGCCTCCCCTTCGTCGCGCCGAGCTGCTGCTCGAGCGCGTCGAGGAACATCGACCGCCGCGCCTCGTCACCGCCGCCCTCACCGACGAACTGGCCCTTCAGGGCGTTCAACGCGAACACGTCGTTGCGCGTCCACGGTGCCGCGGGGTTGCCGGTGGCGCGGTAGTAGGCGTTGATGCCCGAGACGTACTGGTCGATGTCGTGCAGCACCGCGCGGCCTTTGGGCCCCGCGTCCTCCAGCACCTTCGCCTGCTTGGCCACCTCCTGCTCGGTCTGCTCGCTCGGCACGAACGACGCGAGCTGGGAGATGAGGGCGAGGGCCTGGAGCCCCGGCGCGTCGACCGCCGCGACCCGGGCGTTGAAGCGCGCCTGCTCGAGCAGGAGGCCGCGGTCCTCGGCGGTGACCCAGCCCGCGCCCACGGTCACCGCGTCGTGCGTCGTACCGGTGATGTGCGGCACGTTCATGGCATCGCGCACCACCGTCACGCCCTCGGGGGTGTCGGCTTCCGTGCGCGTCGGGCCCTGACCGTCGGTGCCGAAGTGCTCCGACTTGAAGTACTCGGTGAGGTCGGCGTCGGTCACGTCGCCGGAGAGCGGCGTGAGCCCGTCGTACATCTGCGCCTGATCGGTCGCCGCGGCCGGTGGCGGCACGGTGCCGTACTGACCGGAGGGCAGCACGTTGAGCGCGAGCTGGGCGTAGTCGGCGGCAGCCGGCGGGGCCTGCGGGTCCGATCCTGCGCCGGCGCGCGTCGCCGGCACCGCCACGGCCAGCGCGAGCAGGAGCACGCCCGCGGCCAGCACTCCGGTACGACCTCGTCGCATGACGCTCCCAGGTCGGGCGGACCCCTCGCGCGACCTCACCTATTCCACCTCAGAACGCGGCCCACCGGCCAGCAGGTCGTCGGCGAGCAGGTCCATGAGAAGGCCGTCGTGCCAGGTGCCGTCGGTGCCCCGCTCCGACTGCCGGGTGATGCCGACGGGACGGAAGCCGACCTTGGTGTACGCCCGGATGGCCGCCGCGTTGTCGGCGGCAGGATCGATCTCGATGCGATGATGACCGTGCGCGACGACCAGGTGCTGCGCGAGCGTGCGCACCGCGTCGGTCCCGATGCCGCGACCGTGGTGCTCCGGATCGACGTAGATGTCGATCGACGCGTGGCGGTAATCCGGCTCGTCTTCGGCCTGCCACTGGATCCACCCGGCGACCTCGCCGTCGATCTCGATCACGTACGCGGTCATCCCCGGCTCGGCGAGGTCCTCCTCGACGGCGGCGACGAGGTCGTCGCCGCCCCGCCAGAAGCGGTAGACCTCGGGGCGGGCGCGGATGTGCGCCAGCGCGGGTACGTCCGCGTGCGTCGCGCCCCGGAGGTGCACCAGCGCGCCGTCGAGCGGACCTCCCGCGTCATGCACGCCGCCGAGGCTACCGGCGCGTCAGCCCGACGGCCACGACGCGTGCACGGTCGACGACCAGAACGCGACCTGCAGCGTGCCGTCGTCGTCCTCCGAGGGTTCGAACCCGGTGATCGGGCCGCCCGCGATCTCGGCGCGCAGCGCCGCATCGACCGCCTCGCGGTCCGACTGGTCGGTGTACGCGATCGAGACCGGCAGCCGGGTGCACGCGGTCGCGCCGTACGAGAGCTCGCACGAGTCGGGCAGGAGCGCGACGAGCTCGGCTTCGAGGAAGGCACGACGGTGCGACGGATCGATGCGTCGATGCAGCGCGTCGAACGACTCGCGCGCCTCGGCGACGGGCACGACGAGGTCCATGAGGACGACCCGCCCGGTCGGCGCGCACACCCGCGCCATCTCGGAGACTGCACTCGCCGGGTCACCGATGTGGTGGAGCGACGCGGAGCACGAGACGAGGTCGAAGGAGTCGCCCACGAACGGCAGTGCCTGCGCATTGCCCTCCTGCAGGAGCACGTTCGTGACGCCGGCCTCGGCCAGCCGGGCGGCGCCGAGCTCGAGCAGGTCGACCGTGAGGTCGACCCCCACCACCTGCCGCACGTGCGGTGCGACCACCTCCGCCGCGTGCGCGGCGCCGCACGCGACGTCGAGGACCAGCATCTCCGGGGTGAGCGGCGCAAGCTGGTCGACGGTGCCCGCCGGTCGGCGCACGAACGGCGAGTCGGGTCCCGAGAACAGCCCCACCTGCCGGGTGAAGGATTCGCGGACGACGTCGTCGTGGTCGGTCATGCCGACACTGTTACAGTCCCGCGCCGTGGTCGTCCCGGCGTCACCGGCCAACGAAGTGGCCGTCGCGGTAGCGATGCGATCGGGCTCACCGGTGCGCGCCGGCGCCTGGCCCGAGGACGCCGACGATCTCGTCACCCCGTGGCACACGCACGAGCTGCACCAGTTGCTCTACGCGTTCGAGGGCGTCGCCGAGGTGGAGTCCGCCGGTGTCCGCCACGTCCTCCCGCCCCAGCAGGCCGCGTGGATCCCGGCCGGGCTCTCCCACCGCACCACGCTCCGTCGGGTGCGGTCGGTGGCGGTGTTCTTCGAGCCGTCGATGGTCGACGACCGCGGTGAGCGGGTGCGGGTGATCGCGGCCGGCGCGCCGGTCCGCGAGATGATCGTCTACGCGACGCGCTGGCCCATCGACCGTCCGGCGAGCGATCCCACTGCCGATGCCTTCTTCGCCGCGCTGGCGCTGCTCGCCACCGAATGGCTCGACGACGAGGCGCCGCTGCACCTGCCGACGAGCTCGTCGCCGACCGTCGCCACCGCGATGGCGTACACGCAGGACCATCTCGCCGACGCCGACGAACGCGCGGTCTGCACCGCGGCGGGCGTGTCCGAGCGGTCGTTGCGTCGGCAGTTCCGAGCCGACACCGGCATGAGCTGGCAGGAGTACCGCACCACGAGCCGGGTCCTGCGGGCAATGACCATGCTGGCGGAGACCGACGTCACCGTGCTCGACGCCGCGGTCGCGGTCGGCTTCGAGAGCCTGAGCGGGTTCAACCGCGCGTTCCTCCGCCTCACCGGCGAGCGACCGAGCGAATACCGGCGACGCATCTCGTCCGGCAGCTGAGCGAATCGTTTCCGGCGCGCGCCGCACGGGTACGCGCGGATGATCACTCGCCGCGTGTCAGGAGCGTCTCATGGCCGACGAACTGGAAGGGAAGCGGGTCGCGTTTCTCGTGTCCAACGAAGGAGTGGAGGAACGGGAGCTCACCGAGCCGTGGGAGGCCGTGCGCCGCGCCGGCGGTCGTCCCGAGCTCCTCGCGCCCGACGGCGGCGACGTCCAGTGCTTCGAGCACCTCGACCGCGCGGGAACCGCCACCGTCGACGCGACCACCGAGCACGCCGATCCGGCCGACTACGACGCGCTGGTGCTCCCCGGTGGCGTCGCCAACGCCGACAACCTCCGCCAGGATCCGCACGCGGTGCGGTTCGTCCGCGCGTGCTTCGATGCCGGCACGCCCGTCGGCGTGATCTGCCACGCGCCCTGGATCCTGGCCGATGCCGGCGTGCTGGCGGGACGCACGCTCACGTCGTTCCCCAGCCTGAAGACCGACCTCACCAACGTGGGCGCGACCTGGGTCGACGAGGAGGTCCGGGTCGACGGTCGCCTCGTCAGCAGCCGCCGGCCCGACGACCTCCCCGCGTTCTGCCGTGAGATCGTGCAGGTGTTCGCGGGCGTCGGCGCGGCCCGCTGAGCGAGCGGGTCAGAGACCGGAGCTCGCCGGGTGGTCGGGGTCGTCGTCGGGCTTCCGCCCCGCCTCCACGTCGTCGACGGCCTTCTGCCAATCGCCTTCCTCACGGACGAGCTCCTCGAACTCCGCCTGGTCTTCCCGGGAGTCGGCGTAGGTCTCGTCTTCGGGGCCTGCTGTCGTCACGACGTCCTCCTGCAGTGGTTGCCGGCGATGGTCTCGAGCACTCTTCCCCGGTGCGGGTGAGGTGAACCCTCCGATCCGCGGGCGCCGCCGGCCGACCTGTCGTACGCTCGCCGGCGTGCAGGAACACCACTACGAGATCGAGCTCGACGCCACCCCCGAAGAGGTCTGGGAGGTGTTCTGGTACCGCGGGCCGGACAAGCCCAACCCCGCGCTCGTCACCATCGACATCCTCCACCCCGGCGACGCGACCGGCGAGGGACTCGTGCGGCACTGCACCTTCCCGGTGCCGAAGGTGCTCGGCTCCGGTGGTGTCGGCAAGTCGTGGGAGTGGGTCACGCAAGTGAAGCCGTACGAGTCGTGGAAGTACGACGCCATCGGTAAGCCGCTGTGGTCGCGCGCCGAGGGCCACATCTTCCTGGATGATCTCGGCGACGGCCGGACCTGCGTGCGCTTCATCGAGAGCTACGAGACGTTCAACCCGTGGATGCGCCGCATCGGTCTCGAGAAGTGGGTCCACGAGAAGATCTCGAGTGACAACGACACGTTCTTCACCGCCATCAACGCCGGCCTCCAGTTCCATCGTGACCGCAAGGCGAAGTCCTCTCGGTAGGATCGCCGTTCGACGCCGCCGGCCGAGGCGGCTGGACCGGGAGGAACTGCAGGTATGGCCGGTGAATGGGGTCCGCTCGAGGCGCTGATCGGGGACTGGGAGTCCGACCAGGGCGGCCTCGACGCCGCGTTCTCGCACTCGAGGGGCGAGGTCCTGCAGACGCCGTACCTCGAGAAGCTGTCCCTCAAGCCGTTCGGCCCGGTCGACAACGGGAACCAGCACCTCTACGGCCTCGACTACAAGTCGGCGATGTGGCGGGGCGACGAGGAGAACCCGTTCCACACCGAGGTCGGCTACTGGCTGTGGGACGGCGCCACCGGTGAGGTCATGCGGGGCTTCGTGGTGCCGCGTGGCATCACCGTGCTCGCCGGGGGCACCGCCGCGGCCGACGCCAAGCAGTTCAGCCTCATGGCCCGGCCCGGCCACCCGCAGCTACTCGATCGGCGAGAACAAGTACCTGGCCGAACACGCGTCGACGCTCAGCTACGACGTCACCATCACCATCAACGACGACGGCAGCTGGTCGTACGACGAGACCACGATGCTCAAGATGGACGAGTTCCCGGAGCCGTTCGCGCACACCGACCGCAACACCCTGCGCCAGGTCGCCTGAACGGCGGCTCCGTGCCCGACATCGACGCGATCGCGCGGCCGCGCTCGACGCTCGGGGCCGCGACCCTGGGTGAATCCGGCGCCCGCCGGATGCACCCGCGGGTGAAGCCGGCATGGTCCGGTCGCGCGGCTCGCCGCGCCCGCGTACCCGGTGTCGTGCAGCCCCGGCGACAACCTCGGCATCCACGTCGCGGTGGCGAGCGCCCCCGCGGGGGTCGGTGATCGTCGCCGAGATGGGCGGCGAGCGTGACTACGGCTACTGGGGTGAGGTGCTCACCACCGGTGCCGAGGCGCGCGGGCTCCGCGGCCTGGTGATCGATGCGTGCGTACGCGACTGCGACGCGCTCGCCGCGACACGGGTTCCCCGTGTTCTCCACCGGTCTGGCGCTGACCGGCGCGAGCAAGGAACGGCCGGGTGCCGTCGGCCGGCCCGCCACGGTCGGCGACGTCGCGGTCGAGCCGGGCGACTGGATCGTGGGCGACGTCGACGGTGTCGTCGTCCTCCCCGGCGCCGCGCTCGACGTCGGTGCTCGCCGCGGGCCGCGCCCGTGCCGACAAGGAAGCCGCCCTGTTCGCGGCGCTGCGCGATGGCAGCACCACGTCGCGGAGTTCGGCCTCGACGCCGGGCTGATCGACGGCGCCTGAGCGTCAGTGCGTGGTGTAGTCGATCTCGCCCGCGCCGGGCACCGCGACCGCGAAGCAGAAGCAGTGGATCGGCGCGTGATCCGACACCGGACGCAGGCTGTGCACCGCGTCGGGCGGGATGTGCACGAGGTCGCCCTGGGTGATCTCGCGGGTCTCGTCGCCGATGGTCATGAGCCCTCGACCGGCGGTGACGTAATAGAACTCGTGCGTGGGGTGCGAGTGCGGGTCGACGAAGCCGCCGCCGGCCACCTCGAACTCGCTCACCAGCTCGAGGTGGCCACCGGCGGTGATGTCCTGCATCTCACGCGGCGAGACGAGCCACCAGACGGGTACCGTCCCGTTGTGCTCGACGACCGGCGCCACCTCTTCGATCGAGCGGACGTCCATCGGCGCAGCGTAGATCCCGATCCGCGGGAGCGACAGGTCCATGGTTGACGAGCCCACGCGCACCGTCGTCGCCGCGCCGCTCAGGGCTGCGGCCTGGGCGCCGCTACGGATGGGTGCCCCGCCCCGACACCGATCCCGCCGACGGCGAGCACACGCTGCACTTCGAGTGGGACGACGCCCACCTCAACACCATCGAGCACCGCACCGACGAGGTCGAGACCACCGGTGCCGGGCTGCGGTGCGCGGTGATGTACCGGCACGAGACGCACACGCAGGTACTCACCCCGCTCGACGCCGCGTCGGTGCTCGCGGTCGCGCCCGCCGACGAGCACGTTCGACTCCCCCGCCGACCTCGACGACGTCCGCGCGTTCGTGTTGCAACCCGGGCGAGACCATCGTGCTGCATCGCGGCACGTGGCACTGGGGCCCGTTCCCGATCCGGGGCGCGACGTCCGTTCGGCTCCTCAACGTGCAGGGCCGGCGCTACGCCGACGACAACGCCAGCGTCGACCTCACCGCGCACGGGGTACGTCGTCGAGGTCGTCAGCCCGTAGTCGCGGGGTCGACGGCCGGCGCCGGACCACCGGTCCCGAGGCGCCCCTCGAGCCCGAGCGTGACCAGGTAGCCACGGTCACCACGCCGACGATGATGAGCGGGCCGACCGCGAGCCCGGCGCTCACCGTCAGCGACGTGGCGATGATCACCGCCGACAGCGGGAGCTTGAGGAACGACACCACCATCACGCCCATCCCGACCGCGACCGCCGGGGTGAGCGACAGCCCCGGGAGGTGCGACGCGGCGACCCCACCCGCGGCACCGAGGAAGATCGCGGGGAACGTCGGGCCCGCCGCGGAAGCTGCCGAGACACGCGCTCCACGCCAGGCCCTTGCACAGGATGCACCATGAGCAACGCGCCGATCGACCAGGTCCCCGGGTTGTCGACCAGTCCGGGCAGCGCGTCCTGGCCGGAGAACAGCACCTCCTCGACACCGTGTGCGTCGTCGTCTCCACGAACAGGACGGTGAGCAGCGCGACCAGCAACCCGCGGCCGGGATCCAGGAGCCAGTGGTTGCGCTGCACGATCCTCGCGCCCTCGAGGCCGAGCCGCCGGATCACGAAGGTCGAGCGCAGCGCCGGCGAGGCCGAGCGCGATGGTCCACCCGATCTCCCCCCACGTCACGTGGGCGAAGTGCGGGAGCTCGAGCGGTTGCAGCGCGTACGCGCTCGTGCTCAGCGCGGTCCACGTTGGCCATGCCGATGAACACCAGCGAACCGACGCCGGCGGCGATCAGACCGGGGATCGAGGATGAGCGGCAGCGTCGCACCGCCGAGCCCGCTCGCTTCGATCACCAGCACCGCCGCGACGATCGGCGAGCCGAAGATCACCGAGATGGCGGCGAAGCTCCCCGCGGCCGCGACCACCAGCAGCAGCTGCGGTGGCGCGTCCTCTTCGCCAGGTTCACCGCGAACACCGCGAGCCCGCCACCGATGGCGATCAGCGGTGCCTCGGGGCCGAGCACGAGCCCTAGCCCGAGGGTGGCGAGCGCGGCGAGCGCGACCCCCGGCAACTGCCGGGGGTGGTGCTGCCCATCTGCAGGCCGTGCGCGGGGACGTGGCCCCCGTTGCCCGGGAGCTTCACGATGGCGAACGCCACCGGGATCCCGGCCAGCACCAGCACCGGGATCGGCCACCACTCGGCATCGTGTCGTAGCCGAGGGCGTCGGGGAGATCGCTGAACACCGCCGAGCTGGATCTGGTGCACCAGCTCCAGGAAGCCCCACGACGCCAGCGACACGAACACACCGACGGCGGCGGCGAACACCAGCAGCACGACGAAGCCGCGGCTGCGCAACATCGCTTCCGGATCGATCGGCGGCGGCGCGGGCGAGACCGCAGGTCGTCGTTCACGCCGCCGCCGCGCCGAGGAGAATCGCGATCGTGACACCGTCGGTCATGGCGCGGCGAGCCTCACGTGCATGCTCCCGGTGTCATTGCTACGCAGCGCCGACGAGCGCGAACGAGTTGACGTACATGATGCGCAGCGCCGGGTGCACGGCCCACGCCTGGCACTCGGGCGTCTCCCACGCGCCGATGCGCGCCTCGACCAGCGGCCGCATCCGCTTGAACGTGATCTCGGCCTCGGGGTCGTCGAACTCGTAGAAGTGCAGGTAGCGCGGATCACCGCCGCGTCGCGTTCTCGTAGGGCGTGATCATCGTGAAGCCGGGGATGCCGGCCTCGACGATGTAGTTGATGTGCACGAAGTCGCCCCAGTCGCGCAGCGCCTGCGCCTCGCCGGGGGTCGTCGGGCTGATCAGCACCAGCGACAGCGACACCGTGGGCTTGCCGGTGAGCCGACCCTGACCCGGACGCGGGCGTGCGCAGGAAGTGGTGGCCGCGTGATGCCGTCGGGCGTCGATCGGCGCGGCGAACGACGGTGCCGCACTCGTAGACGCCGAGGGTGTCGAACTCGGGCAGCTCGCGCGGGAGGTCGGGACGGTCGCGGTACACGTTGCGCCACCAGGTCGCGCGCTCGACCCCGGGCAGCGCCAGCACGTCGGGCACGCGGTCGCGGGCGTAGTCGTCGGGCGTCGCCTCGGTCATCTCCAGGTACAGGACCGGACTCTCGCGGTCTTCCATGTCGCCTCCTCAGGAACCTTCGAGCGCCGCGCACACCGCCGAGCGTGTAGATGTTGCGCAGCTCGGCGAACCGCTTCGGGTTCCGCTGCGGCGTGAGCTGGGAGTTGATCGACACCACCGCCGAACGCTTGCCGTCGCGGGTCGACGCGATGAACTGCGTGTAGCCGGCGGTGTTGCCCGTGTGGCCGAACACCACGCCGCACCGGGTGCGGTAGCGGAAGATGGCCAGTCCCGGCGGAGTTGGTGCCCGGGCCCGGCGGCTCCGACGACCCCGCGCGGAACCGGAACTGCTCGGCCTGCGTCGCCGCGTTCGGTCAGCTTGCCCGACGCGTAGCCGCGCACGAACAAGTTGGCATCCTGCGGCGTCGACACGACTCCGCCCGAGCCCACGACCACCCGGCCGCGATCACCTCGCTCACGTCCTCGGCGGCGTTGGGCGGCTCGGGCGTCGTAGCCGTGCATCGAAGGGCGTCGGCATCTCGACCCCGGTCGGGCAGGCTCGTCCCGGTGAGCCCGAGCGGCGTCGTACACGCGCGTGCCAGCGCCGTCCTCGTACGGCGTGCCGTCGACCGCCTGCCACCATCAGCCCGACGAGGATGTTGTCGGAGTTCGAGTACTTGTACTTCGGTGCCCGGCGTGAACCGCAGCGGTTGGTCGGCGACGTACGCGAGCAGCTCTTCCGGGGAGGCGCGACCTCCAGCGACGCACCGACCGCCTCCTGGAACACCGGGTTCTTGCTGAAGTCGGGGACGCCGCTCGTGTGCTGCAGCAGCTGCCCCAGGGTGACCTTCGCCCACGCCGCCGGCTGCGTCGGGCAGCTTGCGCCGACGGTGTCGTCGAGCGTCAGCTTGCCGTCGGCCACCGGCGCGAGACTGCGGCCGCGCCGCTGAACGCCTTGGCCACGCTGGCGAGACGCATGGCGTCGGTCGATCGTGAACGGCTCGCTCGTCGCGGTGTCGGCCGACGCCGGCGGTGAAAGCGCCGGCTCGCGCCGCGCTGCACGACGACGGCGATCCCGGGCGGCCCGTCGTCGCGCTCCGACGATCGCGTCGAGCGCGCGGTGGAGGTTGCGATCGGCGGTGCTCGAGGTCGCGGCACCGCTCGGCCCGGCGCGACCAGGGCGCCAGGCCGGCGATCGTGACCAGCGACGACGAGGATCCGAACGCAGGTGAGACCGTGATGCTGCGCATCCCCGAGACCCTACCGGCACCGACCGCGCAGGCACGGTCCACCGATTCCGTAGGGTGCACCGTGCAGTTTCGACGACGAGAGGGAGCCGTCATGAGCGAAGTCGTCGTGGTCACCGGGGTCGGGGGCATGGGCGTGGCGTGCGCCGCGCCGCCTCGGCAACGGCCGCACCTCGTGCTCGCCGACTTCGACGAGGCGAAGCTCGGCGCGGTGGTCGACGGTTCACCGGCCGACGGCTTCACCGTCACCGGCAGTGACGGTCGACGTGTCCGACCGCTCGTCGGTCGACGCGCTGGTCGCAGCAGGCCGGGTCGATCGGGCCGCTGCGCACGCTGGTGCACACCGCCGGCCTCTCGCCCACCCAGGCCACCGGCGCAGCGCGTGCTCGAGGTCGACATGCTCGGCACCGACCACGTGCTCGACGCGTTCCTCGACGTCGTCACCGAAGGCACCGTCGCGGTCTGCATCGCCAGCATGGCCGGCTACATGGCCGAGCTCACCCCGAGCGCGAGCAGGCGCTCACGGTGGCCGACGACCGACGGCCTCATCGACGCCCTCGGCCAGGTCGATCTCGGCGACTTCGGCGCCACCTACGGCGTCGCCAAGCGGATCAACCAGCTCCGGGTCGAGCAGGCGGCGGTGACGTGGGGGACGCGGGGCGGGCGCGTGGTGAGCATCAGCCCCGGCATCATCTCCACGCCGATGGGCCGTCAGGAGCTCGACGAGGGCTCGGGCGAGCAGATGCAGGGGATGCTCGACATCTCGCCCGGTGCCGCGCATCGGCACCGCCGAGGACATCGCCGCCGCCGTCGCAGTGGCTCGCCAGCCCGGCGGCGTCGTTCGTGAGCGGATGCGACCTGCGGGTCGACGGCGGCGTCGTCAGCGCCATCCACGGCCTCATGGGCTGAGACGCAGTCGACCATCACGATGGCTGGCGAGCTCGCGCGCGGTCACTCCCACTCGATGGTCGCGGGCGGCTTGCTCGAGATGTCGAGCACGACCCGGTTGACGTCGTCCACCTCGTTGGTGATGCGGGTGGAGATGCGCTCGAGCACCTCGGTCGGCAGGCGCGCCCAGTCGGCGGTCATGGCGTCCTCACTGGTGATCGGACGCAGCACGATCGGGTGCGCGTAGGTGCGGCCGTCGCCCTGCACGCCCACCGACCGGACGTCGGCGAGCAGCACCACCGGGAACTGCCACACGTCGCGCTCGAGCCCGGCGGCCTCGAGCTCCTCGCGGGCGATGGCGTCGGCCTCGCGCACGGTGCCAGGCGCTCGCGCGTCGACCGCGCCGACGATGCGGATCGCGAGCCCCGGCCCGGGGAACGGCTGGCGCCACACCATCGACTCGGGCAGACCGAGCTCGAGACCGACCGCGCGCACCTCGTCCTTGAACAGCGCCTTCAAGCGGCTCGACCAGCTCGAACTGCAGGTCGTCGGGCAGGCCGCCGACGTTGTGGTGGCTCTTGATGTTGGCGGTACCGGTGCCGCCACCCGACTCGACGACGTCGGGATAGAGCGTGCCCTGCACGAGGAACTCGACGTCGTCGTGGCCCTCGGCGGCGATGACCTCGGCCGCGACCTCCTCGAAGGTGCGGATGAACTCGGTGCCGATGATCTTGCGCTTCGCCTCGGGGTCGGTGACGCCGTGCAGCTTGCCGAGGAACTTCTCCGAGGCGTCGACGACCACGAGGCGGATCCCGGTGGCCGCGACGTAGTCGCGCTCGACCTGCTCGCGCTCGCCCTTGCGGAGCAGCCCGTGGTCGACGAACACGCAGGTGAGCTGGTCGCCGACCGCGCGGTGCACCAGCGCCGCAGCGACCGCGGAGTCGACGCCGCCGGAGAGCCCGCACAGCACGTGGTGATCGCCGACCCGCTCGCGAATCTCGGTGACGGCGTCGTCGATGATGTTGGCGGTGGTCCACGTCGGCGCGATGCCGGCGCCGTCGTGAGGAAGCGCTCGAGCATGGTCTGCCCGTGCGCGGTGTGCATGACCTCGGGGTGCCACTGGAGGCCGTAGAGGCGTCGGCCCGGTGCTCGAACGCGGCGATCTCGGCCGCTGCCGTCGACCCGGTGACGCGGAAACCGGGAGGCGCCACGACCACCGCGTCGCGGTGCGACATCCACACCGGCTGCTTGGCCGGTTGGCCGGCGAAGAGCGCGGCGTCGGGCTCGACGGTCGCGGTGGTCCGCCCGAACTCGGCCAGCTCGGTGCGCTTGACCGTGCCGCCCAGCCCTTCGGCCATCACCTGGAAGCCGTAACAGATGCCGAGCGCGGGCACCCCGGCCTCGAACAGCGTGGCGTCGATGCTCGGCGCGCCCTCGGCGTAGACGCTGGCCGGGCCACCCGAGAGGATCACCGCCGCGGGCCGCTTGGCCAGCATCTCGGCCACCGGCATGGCGTGCGGCACGATCTCGCTGTACACGTGGGCCTCGCGGACGCGGCGGGCGATCAGCTGCGCGTACTGCGCCCCGAAGTCGACCACGAGGACGGGGCCGGGCTGCGTCGGATCGCCGACCGGCTGACTCATCCGTCGAGGATACACGGACCCCTTCGGCGCACCGCCGAACCCACTCCCGTCAGTGAGCACGGGACGAGCGCTCCGCACGGCGAGCGTCCCGTAGCCTGGGCGCCGCTGCAGGGTCGCGACCGAGGGGACACGATGGCGAATCCGACGCTGAACGAGAAGCGGTTCAAGACCATCCAGAAGGAAGACGAAGCGGGCTGGGCGGCGCCGGTCGCACTGGCCCACGCCGACGCCGCCGGCGGCTCCGCTCCGCCCGCCCGCGTCGCGCACATGACCGCCAATGGCGCGTTCGCCAAGACGTTCGTGCTCTTCCTCCTGGTGCTGGCCGGCGGTGCGTTCGGGTGGTCGCAGACGACGTTGTCGAGCACCAACCAGATCGAGATCCCCGGGTGGACGTGGGTCTGCCTGATCGGGGCGCTCGGGATCGCCCTCGTGTGCGCCTTCAAGCCCAAGACGTCACCGTTCCTCTCGCCGCTGTACGCGATCGTCGAGGGCGTGGCGCTCGGCGCGATCTCCAAGGCGTTCGAGATCCAGTGGGACGGCATCGTCTTCCAGGCCGTCCTCGCGACGGTCGGAGTGTTCTTCGCCACGCTCGCGCTGTACGTGTTCGGGGTGGTCAAGGTCACCCGGAAGTTCCAGATGATCGTGATCGGGGCCACGTTCGGCATCCTGCTCCTGTACGTCTTCGGGGCACTGATGTCGCTCTTCGGCGTCGACGTGATGTTCTGGAACGAGCCGAGCGCGCTCGGGATCATCATCAGCATCGTGATCTGCTGCGTGGCGTCGCTGAACCTGTTCCTCGACTACGAGTTCATCCGCCAGGCGTCGATCAACGGCGCGCCGAAGTACATGGAGTGGTACGGCGCCTTCGGCATCATGGTCACGCTGGTCTGGATCTACTTCGAGATGCTGCGGTTGCTCTCGCTCATCCGCAACTGAGCGGAGCGCGCTCAGGGCACCGAACTCAGGGTGTGAGGACGGGGAGCTTCTCCCAGCCGCGGACGGTGCTGGTGTGCGCCTGCTCGGCGCGGTCCCAGTCGACGTCCCATTCGGGGAACCGGTTCAGCACCTCGTCGAGCGCGACGCGGCCTTCGAGACGGGCGAGCGTGGCACCGAGACAGAAGTGGATCCCGTACCCGAACGACAGATGGTGGTCGATGGTGCGATGGATGTCGAAGCGGTCCGGTTCGGGGAAGTGCCGCTCGTCGCGGTTGCCCGCGGCCGTGAGCAGCATCATCACGTTGCCTTCCGCGATCTTCCGTCCGTGGTGCTCGACGTCGCGCGCGATGTAGCGCGACTGCACGGGTGACGGCGCTTCGTAGCGCAGGAGCTCCTCGACCGCGTTGGGGACCAGGCTGCGGTCCTCGACCAGCTCCTGTCGCTGATCGGGGTTCTCGGCGAGCGTCTTGCCCATCCAGCCGATGAGGCGGGTCGTGGTCTCGTTGCCCGCGCCCGCGAGCAGCCCGACGTACCCGAGGATCTCCTCCCGGCTCAGCGTGCGTGTCACCCCGGTGTGGTCCTCGAACTCGGCGGTGAGCAACTCGGTCATCAGGTCGTCGGAGGGGTGGTCGGCGCGCCAGTCGATGTAGTCGGCGAAGTGCTCGCCGCTGCTGGCGATGAGGGTGTCATCGGCCGCCGGGGCCGCGCCCTCCTTCAGGTTCATTCCCGCGTCGAGCTGGTGGCGGAGCGCTTCCTGGTCCTCTTCGGGAATGCCGAGGAGCATGCCGATCGTGCGCATCGGCATCTGCGCGCCGAGGTCGCCGATGAAGTCGAACCCACCCGCACCCACCACCGGGTCGAGGCTGGCCGCGCAGAACGCCCGCACCTTGGGCTCGAGCTCGGCGATGCGACGCGGGGTGAACACGCGCGAGAGCAGCGAGCGGTGCACGTCGTGCGTCGGCGGGTCCTCGAAGAGGATGCTCCCGGGCGGGATCTCGACGCCCTGCTTGATGATCTCGAGCACGGAACCGCGGCCCGAGAGGTACGTGCGCCAGTCGACCGAGCACTGCTCGACGTCGTCGAACCGGCTCACCGCGAAGAAGTCGTACTTCTCGTTGTAGTAGAGCGGCGCCTCGTCGCGCAGCCGCTTCCACACCGGGTACGGGTCGACGTCGATGTCGAAGTCGTAGGGGTCGTAGTAGAGGTCGTCACTCATCGCGGACACCTACCTCCAGGTGAGGGTGAGGTCCTTCACGTGCCGCAGCCCGGGCGGGTACTCGAGCTTCTCGTGGCCCGGCTTGATCCGGTACTCGGGGATCCGGCGGTGCCATTCGCGCAGCGTGACCCGCAGCTCGCGCCGGGCGAGGTGCGAGCCGAGGCAGCGGTGCACGCCGCCACCGAAGGCGATGTGCGGGTTGTCGGTGCGGTCGAAGCGCACCGACAACGGGTCCCCGAAGGTCTCGGGATCCATGTTGGCGGCGCCGTAGTTGGGTACGACCATGGTGCCTTCGTCGACCGCAGTGCCGCTGGGGAGCTCGACCGGGCACGTCGCCATCCGCGGCACGCCGCCGGCGACGGGCGACTCCCACCGCAGGAGCTCCTCGACGGCAACCGGGATGATCGACGGATCATCGACGATCATCCGGCGGTGCTCCGGGTGGTTCGCCAGGAACGCGTACGAGCACGTGAGCGTGTCGCTCACGGTGTCGAGGCCCGCGATGAGGAACAGGAAGCAGATGTCGAGGATGTCGTCACGAGTGAGCTTGTCGCCGTCGATCTCGGCTGCGACGAAGCGCGTGATGATGTCGTCGGTCGGACGCTCGGTCCGTTCGTCGACGAGGTTCCCGAAGTACTCATAGATCTTCTCGCCGGTGGCCTTCATCACCTTCACGCGCGCGTCGCATGTCGAGGAGCGCGTCCGGGTCGTGCTTCTCCGGGTGGAGGATGCCGTCGCGGAGGTCGAGGAACATGCGCATGTCGTCCTCGGGGAGCCCCATCAGCCCGAGGAACACCGACGACGGGAACAGCTCCGCGAACTCCTCGGTGAAGTTGCACTCCCCGCGGTCGATGAACGTGTCGATGAAGCCGTTGACCCGAGCGGTGATGTCCTCCTCCTGCTCGTCCATCCGCTTCGGGGCGAACAGCGGGTCGAGCAGCTTGCGGTACTTGGAGTGCTGGGGCGGATCCACGTTGAGGGGGATCAGCGGGCGCACGTTGCCGAGGCTCATCTCGATCCGGGACGAGAACTCGTCGGCGTGACGCAGGACGTACTCGGTGTTCGCCCGGTTGAAGCTGAGGCCGAGACCCTCCATCGCCTCGACGTAGCCACCCTGGGCCATGAGCTCGAGGTAGCGCTCCTGCGGCGCAGCGAGGTCGTACATCGCCATCATGCCCTGTTGCGCATCGGCACCGGTGGCGGCGTCGGGCTGCTCGGTGTAGCTCATCGTCGCTCCCTACGTGTACTGCACGCGCACGTGTCGTGCGTACGCGACCGGATCGATCTCGACGTCCTCGAGCACGTGGAAGAACTCGGACGACGTCCTCATGTAGCGCGCGCCTTCGTACTGGACGACGGGGAGGTCGGCGACCGGTGTGCCGGGCAGATCGCGCAGCACGACCTTGCCGTCGACCCGCTCGCAGGTCTCGGGCTTCATCGTCTGGTGCAGCGTGACCAGGAACGGCCCGGCATCGAAGCCGGTGCCGGAGACCGCGGGGAGGAACTTGTACCAGAACTGCAGCACCGGATACGGCTCCGGGACCGGCAGCTTGCCGGTCACGTCGCCGACGACCTCGATGATGGTGACGCCCTGGCGGGTGACGCTGGCGTGGACGTGATCGCCTTCGCGCTCGAACTCGAGCTGCGCCAGCTTCTTCGGTTCGCCGTTCGCTCCCGGCTCGGCGACACCGCGGTCTCGAGGTCGATCGGCATCACCGCGCAGAACTGGCCGACCTGGTCGCCGTACATGGCGTCGAGGAGGAAGGAGCACACGATCTCGTGCAGGTGGCCGTCGACCTCGATGCGGGTGAAGTGCACGCGGACCGCGCGGTTCCGGTGGAGGCGTCGAGCGGCGGCGGGAGCACCTGGGCGTGGACCGCGGGATCGGTGAGGTAGGTGACCTCGAGCCGTGGCAGTTCGCCGGGTACGGCACCGTGTCCCCTCCGTGAGCGGGCTCGGGCTCCTGGATCCAACGGTTCTGCGTCATCGCCGCTCCTCACGAGGCGTCGGTGAGCGCGCGCCGGCTTCGTTGCCGGTGAGCCAGGGCCGCCCCACCTTCTTGTACGGCTCCCACTTGGCGACGGCACCGCGCGTCGGTCTGGCCGAGGTCGGCGGGCGTCGGGCCGATGCGGTCGGCGATCGGCTGCAGACGCGCTCGACGTCGAAGCCGTAGAAGTCGACCTGGTTCAACCCGAGGATCCGCTCGGTCTCGTCGACCGGGATGTCCTAGAACCGTTCCTTCAGGAACTCACGGGTGTAGGGCCACGTGCCTTCGGGGTGCGGGAAGTCGTTGCCCCACATGATGTTGTCGACGCCGATCTCGTAGCGGCGCCCGAGCTCGCGGCGGCGCGTGTTCGACGCGCCGATCTTGACGTTGCGGTCGAAGTACTCGCTCGGCAGCATCGTGAGGATCCCGCGCGTGTTGACCATCTTGCGCATGCCGTGCTCGCGGCATCGCCATCATGTCGACCCGCCACGAGCAGGTCGGCCGCCCAGAAGCAGCCGGCTTCGGTCACCGCCATCTTCAGCCCCGGGAACCGCTCGAACACGCCGGTGAGCAGCATGAACCAGAGCGGACGGGCGGTGAAGAAGACCGTCTCGTAGCCGTACACGCTCATCCACCCGCTGACCTCGCCGTAGTCCTCGCGCGGCGCGGGACCCGAGTGGCAGTGCACCGGCAGCGCGAGCTCCTCGCACACCGACCACACCGGGTCGTAGCGGTAGCTGGTGTACGACTCGTGACCGTCCCAGCGCGGCGGGATGATGATGCCGCCGGTGAGGCCGTCCGCGTGGGCCCGCCGGATCTCGGCGATGGCGCCGTCGAGGTCGTCGAGGATCGGGAGCGACGATCAGACCCGGCCCGCCGGTCCGGGCTCTCGCCTGGCACAGCTGCGCGGCCCACCGGTTGTACGCGCGGGCGCCGGCGAGCAGGTGCTCCGGGCTGTGGGTGACGATCGGGTTGAAGCCGGCGCCGAACGGCGCGCCCATGGTGCCGGTCACCGCGTCGGGGCCGGGGAACACGACCTCGGCGGTCACCCCGTCGCGGTCGAGCTCGCGGTCGCGCGTCGCGGCGTCCCAACCACCGCGCAGGCCGACCTCGTGGAGGCTGTTGCCCTCGTCGTCCTCGCCGAACCACTCCTCCTGGAACTCGGCGTCGCCGACGAAGTCGCCGCCTCGCGGCCGCGACGCTTCGTCGATGAGCCGCTGGCGCTCGGCGAGCTCGTCGTCGAACTCGGCCCGGAACGACGGGTCGAGGAACTCGCGGTACGCGGGCGCGTTCGGCCCGGCGTGGCAGTCGGCCGAGATGACGAGGTAGGGCTGCACGAGACCCCCCGATGCTCCGTCGCCGTCAGCTTGCCACGCTCGGGGGTTCGATCAGACGTTCGCAGGGGCGTGGTCGCGGAACGCCATGCTCGCCGCGCCCTCGGGAACGGCGTCGAGCCCGCCCGCCACCTCGTCGACGCGTCGGGCCCGAACCGTGCCGCCAGGGGCGTCCAGCGCGCGACGTCGAAGCCGTAGACCTCCGCCGCGTTCTCGCCGAGCATCGCCCGGACCTCGGGCTCGGGGACGCCCGCGAAGGTCATGCGGATCGCCTCGTGGGAGAAGGGCGTGGTGCCCTCGAGGTGCGGGTAGTCGGCTCCCCACATGATGTGGTCGACCCCGATGCCGTCGCGCCGCTCGCAGTCCTCGCGGTGCAGGAAGCTCGCCGCCACCGCAGCAGTTCGTGCTCCCAGTACTCGCTCGGCATGCGCTCGAGCAGCTGCGGCTCGCGCGAACCGCAGCTCGCCGACGTTGCCCTGCGCGAGCTGCCCGTAGAAGTTGTCCATCACGTCGAGCGCGTCGCGGATCCACCCGCTGCCCTGCTCGGCGAGCACCAGCCGCAAGCCGGGGAACCGGTCGAACACACCGGACGAGGATGAACGTCCACAGCGGACGGTGCGAGAACCACGCCGCCTCCATGATCCACATCGACAGCGACGCCGGGTGCTCGCCGTAGTCGGGTGAGCTGCTGCCGCCGTGCGCGTTCGACGACGACGCCACGCTCTTCGCACGCCCGCCACACCGGGTCGTAGACGCGCGCGTGCAGCGGCGGGATCGGCGCACCCGGGCGGCACGCCCGGGCAGCAGCACGCCGCCGCGCAAGCCGTGGTCGGCGATCCAGTGGACGTCGCGCACCGCTTCGTCGACGTCGTTGAGCAGGATCTGGCCGATGCCGGCTCGGCGGTCGGGGAACTCGCTGCACCAGTCGGCGAGCCAACGGTTGTGCGCGCGCAGACCGGCCAGGCGCAGCTCGAAGTCGTCGGCCGACGGCGCGGTCGCGACCAGCGAGCCGCGGCGTAGAACGGCGGGATCGTGTTCGGGTAGATGATCTCGGCGACGACGCCGTCGGCCTCGAGCTCGCGCATCCGCCGCGTGCTGTCCCAGTTGCGGTCGGCGTCGGGCCGCACGAGGTCGCCGTACGGGCTCACGAAGCGTCGCCGCCCACTCGTCGAACGCGTCGTGGTACCTCGACTCGAGGTACGGCCGGTAGTCGAGCAGGTCGGCGCCGGCGTGACAGTCGGCGGAGATGACGATGTACGGTCACGGATCCACGGAGCGTTACCGGACTTACCGTGCGACTGCAGGACCTGGGGGGCAAGATCGCCGTCGTCACCGGCGGCGGCGGCGGGATCGGGCGGGCACTGGGCGAGCGGTTCCTCGCCGAGGGCATGAAGGTCGTGCTGGCCGACATCGACGAGCCGCTGCTCGACGCCACCGTGCAGGAGCTGTCGGCCCGCTCGGACGACGTGATCGGCGTCCCCACCGACGTCTCGCAGCTCGAGTCGGTCGAGCACCTCCGCGACGCCACCCTCGAGCGGTTCGGCGCGGTCCACCTCGTGTGCAACAACGCCGGGATCCCCTCCGGCTCGGACGGCGCGCTCTGGCAGCACCACGTGAACGACTGGCGCTGGGCGGTCGACGTCAACGTGTTCGGCATGATCAACGGCATCAACACGTTCGTCCCGGTGCTGATCGAGCAGGGTGGGCCCGGGCACGTGATGAACACGTCGTCGTCGAACGGCACGTTCGCGCCGCTCTCCAACAGCGCGGTCTACGCGCACGACGAAGTCGGCCGTCACCACCATCACCGAATGCCTGTGGGGACAGCTCCGGTCCGCCGGCTCACCGATCCAGGTCTCGCTGCTGCTGCCGTCGACGCGCACCCCCGGCGCGCTCAACACCGGGATCTGGCGTCCGGGCCGCAACCGACCCGAGCGGTACACGCGTCCGGGCCAGGCGCCGGTCGAAGGGCGCGACGCGCTCACGCCCTTCGTGCAACAGCTCGAGCTGCACGGCCAGGAGCTGGTGTTCGCGCCGCTCGAAGAGGTCGCCGACATCGCGCTCGAGGGCATCCTCGCCGACCGGTTCTGGATCTACCTCCCCGGCGAGAGCTCGACCGAGACCATCGACGCGCGCGGCCGCGTCGATGCGCACGCGCCGCGCCGCCCGACTACCTCGTCGCGTCGTCGCCCTGGAACGTCCCGAAGGAGGAGACGTAGTGGAGCCGTATCCGGAGGATGGGACGGCGCAACGGAGTCGACCCATCGCACAGGAAGCGCGATGATCGGCCACGACGAGCGGTTCGTGGAGCTCGCGGGCGCGCACAACTTCCGCGACCTGGGCGGGCTCCCCGCGGCGATGGCGCGACCACCCGCAGCGGCGTGCTGTACCGCAGCGACGCGCTCCATCACCTCGAGCCGGGCGACGTCGAACGGCTCGGCGAGCTCGGCGTCCGCACCATCGTCGACCTGCGGTCCAGCGCGGAGCTCGAGCACACCGGTCGTGGACCCCTCGAGGACACCGACATGGCGTTCGTGCACGCGCCGCTGAGCCACAGCCAGAACGGGGTCCACGTGCTGCCGCCGTCCCTCGCCGACGGCGACCTCGGCGCGGACTACGTCGCGAGCCTGAGCGATCGCACCGAGACCCTGGCGCAGGTCATCGCGCGCGCTCGCGACCGCCGAGCACCTGCCGGCGGTGTTCCACTGCACCGCGGGGAAGGACCGGACGGGGATGGTCGCCGCGCTCGTGCTCTCGCTGGTCGGCGTGGCCGACGAGGTGATCGTCGAGGACTACGCGCTCGACCGACGACCGGATGGAGCTCGTGATGCGGGCGATCCGGGCATCGGGTGGTGCCGCCAAGCTTCCCGACGATGTCGCCGCACGTGTCGCACGCGCCGAAGCGTCGTCGATGGTCGCGTTCCTGCAGGGGCTCGCCGACGGGTACGGCGGCGCCGAGGGATGGGCGTGTGGGGCGGGGATCGGGGACGACACGTTGACCTCGTTGCGCGCCGCCTCGTCACTTCCGCTTGACGGGAATTCACGGGTCGGGCGACTCGACGTCGATCTGAATTCACCTGCACTCGTTACGCTCCACCAGTGACCGAGGCGTCCGCTCGCGAGGCAGTCGACCGGATCGGCGTCATCACCTTGGAGGTCGGTCCCGGCGCGTCGGTGCGCGAGCTGCTCGGAGCGCTCGGGGATGCCTTGGTCCGCAGTGAGCTCGTCGCCCAGTCCATCGAGCTGATGCCGTGCCCGGGCGGGTTCGTGCTCCGCTCGACGTGCGACGTCACCGATGAGCTGGCACTGGTCCGTGTGCTGCGGGAGCTCGTCGACGGTGGGACGCGGCACCCCGGAGGATCGTCGGGTCCGTCGTTCCGTCGCCGGGGCTGCTCGCTCGCGAGTTGAACCGGGCTCAGAACACCTCGGGAACGAAGGTCTGCTCGTCGATCGGCGCACGCACGTAGGTGTCCGGTCCGCGCGGCGGCAGGCTCAACGGGGCCGACGTCACGTCTTCGTACGGGACCTGCGACAGCAGGTGGCTGATGCAGTTCAGTCGGGCACGCCGCTTGTCGTCGGCGTTCACGACCCACCACGGCGACAGCTTGGTGTCGGTGTAGCGGAACATCTCGTCCTTGGCGCGCGAGTACTCGGCCCACCGCACACGTGCCTCGAGGTCCATCGGGCTGAGCTTCCAGCGCTTCTCCGGATCGTCGATACGCGACCTGGAACCGGCGCTCCTGCTCGTCGTCGCTCACCGAGAACCAGTACTTCACCAGCACGATGCCCGAGTGGATCAGCATCTCCTCGAACTAGGGGCACGAGCGCAGGAACTCGCGGTACTCGTCGTCGGTGCAGAAGCCCATGACGTGCTCGACGCCCGCCCGGTTGTACCAGGAGCGGTCGAACAAGACGATCTCACCACCCGCGGGCAGTTGCGCGGCGTACCGCTGGAAGTACCACTGCGACTTCTCCTTCTCGGTGGGCGTCCCGAGCGCGGCGACCCGCACGACCCGCGGGTTCGTGCGCTCCACGATCCGCTTGATCGTGCCGCCCTTGCCCGCGGCATCTCGCCCCTCGAACAGCACGCACAGCTTCAGGCCCTCGTGCCGCACCCATTCCTGCAGCTTCACGAGCTCGCGCTGCAGGCGCGCCATCTGCTTGTCGTAGGTGGCGGCGGAGAGCTTGGCCGAACCGTCGGCGTGCGAGTGCGACATGTTGGAATGCTACGACGCGGTCAGCCGGCGGGCCGATCCACCAGCCGCGCGAGCTTCGTGGGCGCGAGCAGGCAGTAGCTCTCGGTGATCAGCTCGCCGATCTCGCCCCAGTCGCTCGACGCGTCGACGCGGACGCCGACCTCGTCGGCGTGCCACGGCGTGGCGAAGAACGGCTCGCCGGTTGCCACCAGCGCGGCGAGCTCGGGTCCGGCGGAGCGGAACATCAGCACCGTCACCGGACCGTCGGTCGCGGCGGCCCGCGTGTACGCCGGCGGCCAGCCGTCGTCGATCACGAGCACGTGCGCGAAGGTCCGGGTGCGCACCCGCCAGCGTGTGCCGACCCACGCCGCTTCCTCGCGCACCTCGGGGAGCGCCGCGGACAGCGCGTGGAGTCGCTCCACGATCCGCGGCGTGACCACACCCCGTCCGGGCACCGCGGGCGGGACCCGGGGCTCAGATCCCGAGGATCTGCGCCTTCTTGGCCGCGAACTCCTCGTCGGTCAGGATCCCCTGCGTGTGGAGCTGCGCGAGCTGCGTGAGCTCGTCGCTCAGGTCGGGCGCTGCCGGCGCCGCGGCCGCAGGAGCCTCGACGTACTGCACCTCGGGCTGCTGCTGCTGGGCCTCGGCGTCCTGGGCGGCGTACTTCTGCTGCTGGTGGTGCTGGACCGATCCGGCCACCACGCTGGCAGTGCCGACCACCGCGGCGGTCCGCAGGATGGGGCGTCCTCGTCGAAGCATTGCGGGTCCTCTCGTTCTCGCTTGCGGAGGTGGGGCGACGGCGACGAGCTCAGCTCGCGCCGACGACCTCGTCCATGACTTCCTTGGGGATCCGGACCGAAGCGAGCAGCTCGCCGCCGGAGCCCGACACCGCTTGCTGGAATCTCGTCGCCCAGAGGTGCTCGACCACGAGGATGGCGGCCGACGAGTCGGGCGCCAGGTCCGCGCCCAGGTCTTCGATGTCCTCGTCGGCGAGCAGCCCGCTCGGCTCCTCGACGTGGGGTTGGAACGCCGCGCTCGTATCTTCGTCGATGTCGGAGAGCTCCACGCCGACGACATCGCCCGTCGGCGTCCTTGGTGACGAAGACGAGATCGATCACACGGATCAAGCCGCTCTCGACGAGCTCGGCGAGCGTGGGCGCGACCTCTCCGTTGAACTGGTTGCCGGGGAACCCGACGACCAGGATCTCGACCGGTCCGATGCTCATGCCCTCGCTCCTCGTGACGCTTGCGCCCGTGTGGTGCGCCCGACCCTACCTGGCGCCGTCGTCGCGTGTCGCACGCCCTGCGAAGATTGGGGCCTTCGGGTCCGGGAGCCGCATGGACAGCGCGACAACGAAATCCTGTGGGAGCGACACGCCGCCTGGTGGCAGCGCGAGTTCGCCGGCGGCGCCGATCCGGAGTACGAGGACCAGATCCTCCCGCTCGTCGCGCGCCACCTCGGCGACGCCCGCCGCGTCCTCGACATCGGTTGCGGGGAGGGCCAGGTCGCCCGCCACCTGGCCGGCCTCGGCGTCGAGGTGACCGGCATCGATCCGACGCTGTCGCAGGTCCGCGCTGGACAGGCCCGCGGCGGCGGTCCCCGGTATGCGCGTGCACGCGCCGACGCGCTCCCCTGCCGGACGGGAGCGTTCGACGCCGTCCTCCTGTGTCTGGCGATCGAGCACGTCGACGAGTTCGACACCGCCATCGCCGAGGTCGGCCGCACGCTCGAGCCCGGCGGCCGCTTCGTGCTCGTGCTGTGCCATCCGTTGTTGCAGGCGCCGGGGAGCGGCTGGATCGACGACCAGACCGTCGGTGAGCGCTACTGGCGGGTCCGCGGGTACCTGCGCGACGACACGGTCGTCGACGAGGTCGCGCCCGGCGTGTCGCTGCGGTTCATCCATCGTCCGTTGAGCCGCTACGTGCGCGCGCTGGGCCGGGCCGGGCTGCTGATCGACGGCATGGAGGAACCGGCTCCTCCGGCCCGGCTGCTGGCCGAGCTGTGGGACTACGACGAAGCGAACGCGATCCCGCGCGGTGCTCCTGCGTGCGCGCCCGTAAGGTGCCCCGGTGAGGGGCGGAGGCTGATGGGGGCGATTGGGTTCGTCACGTTGCGCCGGCTGGCGCGCCAGTGGCGGGCACTCGTCGCCGCCGGCGTGCTGCTGGGCATCGGCTTCGGCCTGTGCCTGGCGAGCTTCGCCACCGTGCGCCGGACCGCGTCGGCGTATGACCGCGCGCTCAGCGCCGCCCGCGTGCCCGATGCCGCGGTCGCGCTGGGGGCGTCGCCGCAAGCCGGCGAGCGGTCACTCCGGTCGATCGCGGGCATCACCGACCAACGGGTGTACGCCGGATTCCTGGGCACCGCCGACGGTGTGGACCCCGCGCTCTCGACCGCGTTGATCGCGCCCATTCGCGATCCCTTCCCGATCGAGCTCCCCCAGCTGCAGGCGGGCCGCCTTCCCGATCCCCGGGCGTCCGACGAGGCGATCGTGAACACCGCGGCCGCGAGAGGCGGTTCTCTCCACGTCGGCCAACGTCTCCGGTTCCGGCTGGTGAACCCGCTGACGTCCGCGACCACGGAGGCCGACGTCGACATCGTGGGCATCGGCACGTTCCCGGCGGAGATCGTGGCCGACCAGACGCAGGTGCTCGGCCTGTTCGTGTTCGCACGCGGGTTCTACGAGGCGCACCGCGACTTCACCGTGTACGCGGTCAGCAACGTCGACCTCGCACCCGGCTTCGACGCCCGCCGCGATCTCGCGCCCGCGGTCGGCGCCCTCGGCTATCAGCTGCAGTCGGCGCGGACGCAGGAGCAGACCACGGTCAGCGACGCGTTGCGTCCGCTCGTCATCGTGCTGGTCGCGATCGGCGTGCTCGCCTTCGGCGCCGCCGCCGTGGCGTCCGGGCAGGTCGTCGTCCGGACCCGGGACCGATGGCAGGCCGACAACGACCGGCTCCGCACCCTCGGCATGGCCCGGAGCCAGATCCTCCTCGTCGAGCTCGCCACCGCCGGTGTGGTGGCCGGGCTCGCGCTCGCAACCGCCCTCGGCACGATGCTCCTCGCGTCACCACTCTCGCCCATCGGCCCGCTGCACGATCTCGATCCGGGCCAGGGGTACGGCATCGACGGCACCGTGGCCGCGGCGGGTGCCGTGGTCGTCGTCGCGACGTTGCTCCTCCTCGCGGTCGCGTTCTCGTCGGTGCGGTCGCGGGTGCTCCGCCCGTCGCTCCGACGCTCGCCGTGGCTCACCGAGCTCCCCGAGAGCCCCGCGACCGTGGCCGGGATCACGCTGGCCCTGCGTACGGATGACGGACGCGGGCGGGGCTGGCGTGCGGTCGCGGCGGCGACCGCGGCGGCCGCGGGGGTTGCGCTGTGCGCGACGTTCGTCACCTCGGCGATCGCACTCATCGACACCCCGGCCGACTACGGCTTCGACGCCCAACTCGTCGCGCTCAACCCGTACGGGGACCAGGCGGAGGCGGCGGTGCAGCAGGCGTTCGGCGAGCGCGACGACGTGCTCGCGGCGACCGGCTTCACCGCCGGCTCCTTCCTGGTCGACGGTCGCGCCGTACCCGGTCTCGCGGTCACGATGGTGAAGGGTGAGCTCACGCCGACGCTCCTCCACGGCCGGCCGGCCCGCGCCGACGACGAGATCGTGGTGGGCGCCGACACCCTCGAGAGCATCGGCGCGAAGCTCGGCGACGTCGTCCCCGTGAAGCTGCTCACCGGCACCGACGGCGACGGCGAGGCGCGGCGCCTGCGGCTCCGCATCGTGGGAGTGGCGACCTTCCCGCCGGTGAACCAGCTCGGCACCGACATGCCCCGTCTCGGCGTCGGCGTGCTGGTGACGCGGGCTGCATTCCTCCGCATGGGCGGCAATCCCGACAACCAGCCCGAGTTCACCACCGTGCGACTCGCCGACGGGGTGAAGCCGGGCCAGGTGATCGCGGCCAATGCCGGCGGGTTCCGCGACGCTGCGCAGAGCGCGACGTCGTGGTTCACCGACACCAAGCCTGCCGAGCTGCTCCAGCTCGACGCCGCCGAGGGGTACCTGCGCGGCGCACTCGTCGTCGGGTTCGCGATCCTGATCGCCATCCTGGTCCACGCGCTCTTCACCCGGGTGCGTGCCAATCGACGCGACCTCGCGGTGTTGCAGGTGATCGGATGCACTCGCCGCCAGCTCAACGCGATCACCGCGTGGCAGGCGGCTCCGTTCGTGCTCGGCATGGTCGTGCTCGGCATCCCGCTCGGGATCGGGCTCGGCCGATTCGCGTTCACCCGGTTCGCCCAGTCGCTGGCGGTCGTCGACGAGGTGACGATCTCGGTCGCGCTGGTGGTCGCACTCGTCGCCGCGGTTCTCGTCGCCGCGGCGATCGCCGACGTCGTCGCGGTCGCGGTGACGCGACGCAGCCGCGCCGCAACGGTCCTGCGCGAAGGGTGACCGCTCCTTCGACCGCGACTGCCGAACGAGGCGGTCGCGGTCACTCCCGGCCGATTGCCTCGAAGATCTCGAGGCGCGATGCACGCCAGGCCGGGAGCACCGCGGCGACCGCGCCGGCCACCAGCGACACCGCGGCGAGGAGGCCGACGCGACCGAACGGGATCCGGAACTGGAAGAGGTCCTCGGTCTCCAGCGCCGACGTGAACGCCCACGCCCACACCAGCCCGAGCGCGAGCCCGACGCTCCCGCCGATCGCGGCGATGATCACCGACTCCCAGCGCACCGACCGGCGCAGCTGACGGCGGGTCATGCCCACCGCGCGCAGCATGCCGATCTCGTGCGTGCGCTCGTGCACGGACAGCGCGAGCGTGTTGACGATGCCGAGCACCGCGATCAGCCTCCGACAGGAACAACAGCGCGACCAGCACGCCGAGGAACTGGTCGACCAGCTCCGCCTCGGCGTCGCGGGCCTCGTCCTGGGTCAGCACCTCGAGGTTCGGGAAGTCGTCCCGCAGCTCATCGGCGACGCGCGGCCTTCGCCGCGCGTCACCGTCGTCGCCCGGCGCGACGTTCACGTAGGCGCGGTAGTCGAGGTCGGCTTCGGGGACCGACTCCGGAACAGCGCCCGCGACACGAAGATCGGCGAGCCGAACGAGATGTCGTCGGCGCCGTACACCCCGACGACGCGCACCGCCCGGTCACCGAGCGGGAACGACGAGCGGGACGGTGTCGCCGATCGCCCAGCCGAACTCCGTCGCCTCCTCGCGGAGACGAGGATCCCGTCGTCCCGATGCTCGGCCGTCGACCCCGGCCGCAGCTGCAGGTCGAACGCGTTCGCGAGCCCGGCTGCCGTTCATGCCGACGATCCGCTCGCGCTCGCCCTCGATCGGCGATCCGCCCGAAGTGGAAGCCGACCGCGCTCTTCACCTCCGGGCAGCGCCTCCACCCGGTCGCCACGACGTCGGGCGAGAACCCGGTGAACTGCGGTGGTGTCGAGCACGAGCTCGGCCCGGAGCGTTGGAGTCGGACGCGTCGATCTGCGCCTTCGCCGACTCGCCGAGCACGGCCACCATCGCCACCAGCGCGAGGCCGATCACCAACGCGCTGGCGGTCGCCGCGGTGCGGCGCGGGTTGCGCATCGCGTTGCCCGCGCGCGATCGCGCCCGGGACGCCGGCGGCCGCACGCACGGGCGCGCCGAACCCGCGGCCAGCGGTCGGCGCGAAGACGGCGAGGAGCACCACGACGCCGAAGAAGAGGAGGAGCGCGCCCAGTCCGACCATGCGGCAGCTCGTCCAACGCGTCGTCGGCCTGCCTGCGCGCGGGAGATGCCCACCAGGAGCACCGGGATCCCCGACGCCGAGCAGCAGGAGCCCGACGACGGTGCGCCGGCGGAACGTCTCGACCCGGGCCTCGGGGAGGTCCCCGATCGCCGCCACCGGCGGAATCCGCGACGCGCGGATCGCGGGCCAGAGCGCGGCGCCGACCGTGACCACCAGACCCCACCGCGACCGCGAGCACGACGGTGCGCGGCAGCGACCACCACGTCGCCGCTCGGGATGCGGAAGCCGAGGGAGTCGACCAGCGACATGAGCAGCCGCGCGACCACGACGCCGAGCAGCACGCCCGCGGCCGACGCGAGCGCGCCGACGACGCCGGCCTCGACGACGACCGACGTGATGACCTGGCCGCCCGGCGCCCATGGCGCGCAGCAACCCGAGCTCGTGCGTGCGCTGGGTCACGAGGATCGTGAAGGTGTTGAAGATGATGAACCCACCGACGACGACGCCGAGCGCCGCGAAGCCGAGCAGCAGCCCGGTGAGGAGGTCGACGAACTCGCCGACGTCCTGGTTGTCGCTGCGCACGATCTGCTCGGGGTCCTCCACCTCGTAGCCGGGCCCAGACCGACGCGCGCAGCGAGCGCCGGAGCTCGGCGACGGACACGCCGGGATCGCTGCGCACGTACACCGCGTCGAGCCGGCCGGCGGCGGCGGCGATCTCCTGGGACGGTGGGCAGGTCGAAGGCGAGGAACGAGAACAGACCGGTGTCGGCGCTCGCCGAGCCTGAACACGCCCACCAGGTCGAACGTCCCGCGCGGGTCCGGCCGACAGCACGTCGACGGTGTCGCCGACGCGGAACCCGGCCGTCACGGGCGGTGTCGATGTCGACCGCCGACCTCGTCGGCGCCGCGTCGGGTGCACGGCTGCGCCGGTGCTCCGTCGTCCACGAGCAGCATCGGGCCCCGTCGCGCCCGCCGACGAACGTCACGCCGGCCGACGACACCGCCCTTGTCGACCGCGTCACCGTCGCGCCCGACGAGCTGTGCGTAGCCCTGCACGAAGCCGTTCGCCGCCGCCGACACCGTCGATCGCCGCGCACCTCGTCGATGACGGATTCCGGGAATGCGGCGCGCGGTCGTCGTCGCCGCGCACCGGCGCCTTCGCGCACGACCACGTCGACGTCGGACAGCGACTGCTCGAACACGCGCTGGAACGACGCGTCGAGCGTGTCGGTCAGCACGTACGTCGTGGTGACGAACATGACGCCGAGCAGGACCGCGGTGCGCGGTGAGCGCCAGTCGGAACTTCCGCGGCCACCACGCCCCGGAGGGCGACCTTCAACATGTGCGAGCCAGTAGACCACGCCGCTCGCAGGACCGGAACGCGGTCAAGAAGCGGCGCTCACCCGTCGCTGGTCGCGACCGCACTCATCGCCCGGCCGCGGGGATCGAGCTGCTCGGCGTCGAACAGCCGGTGCAGCAGCTGCATCGCCACCGAGCCCTCGCCGACCGCCGACGCCACCCGCCGCACCGAGCCGTGGCGGACGTCGCCGGCCGCGAACACGCCGGGCATGCTCGTCTCGAGCGAGAGCGGTTGGCGCGTCGAGCGGCCAGCGCTCACCTCGTCGAGGTCGCCACCGGTGAGGACGAACCCCTGGTCGTCGCGGGCGATCTCGGTCGGGAGCCATCCGGTGTGGGGCCGCGCGCCGATCATGAGGAAGAGCGCGTCGGCACCGCACGGTCTCCTCGCTGCCGGTGGCGCGGTTCCGGAGCACGAGGTAGCTCGAGGCGACCGTTCCCGCCGCCGCCGACGACCTCGGTCGAGAGGCGGACATCGAGCTTCGGCGTCGCCTCGACCTGACCGACCAGGTACTGCGACATCCCCGCTGCCAGGCTCTCGGACGCGCACGACGAGCGTGACGTGGCTGCGTAACTTGGCGAGGTGCGAGCGCGGCCTGCCCCGCCGAGTTCGCGCCGCCGAGCACGAACACCTCCCGGCCGGTCATCGCTCGACGCCTCGGACGCGGTGCCGCCGTAGACCACCCCGGCGCCGTTGAGCGCCTCGAGCTCCGGGATCCCGATGCGCTGGTACGCGGCGCCGGTGGCGAGCAGCACCGCGCGGGCGCGGATGCGCCCGCTCTCGGAGAGGGTGACGGCCAAGCCCGTCGTCGTCACGGCGGAGCATGGTGACGAACTGCATGAAGGTGAAGTTGGCCCCGAAGACCCACGCCTGCTCGTATGCCGACTGCGAGAGCCGCCGGCCGCTCACGCCGCGCGGGAACCCGAGGTAGTTGCGGATCAGCGAGCTCGAGGTCGCCTGGCCGCCGATGCCCGCCCTGGTCGACGACCAGCGTGTTGAAGCCCTCGGACGCGCCGTACACCGCGGCGGACAGCCCCGCGGGTCCGGCGCCCACGATGACGAGGTCGAACTCGTCGCTCGGCGGGTCGACCGGTGAGCCGGCCGCGAGCACGAGCTCGGTGTTGGTCGGGTCGTGCAGGACCGTGCCGTTGGGGAAGATCACGATCGGGAACGCCGCCCCCGACGGTACCCGTGCGCTCGACCAGCTCGCGCCCGTCGCGCGAGTCGGCGAACGAGAACGTGTGGGGCAGCGCGCAGCGGCCGAGGAGCTCACGCAGCTCGTAGGCACGGCCCGACCACGACTCGCCGATGATGTGGATCGTGTGCGGCGACGAGCGCTGCGACTCGGCCCACTCGAGCAGCATCCCGGAGATGGCGTGGTGGAACAGCTCGTCGGGCGGCTGGCGTGGGACGGATCACGTAGTGGTCGATCCGGGCGTCGGCGATGGCGTCGAAGATCGCCTCTCCGGTCTGCGGGTTCCCCCAGTCGCCCCAGTGCGATCAGCAGTCGCCCGCTTGGCGTGCGGGATGGAGGCGGCGGGCGTCGTCGAGGAGCTCGCTGCCGGTCATCCCGTCGAGCCACTGTCCGGCGAGCACGAGGGCGACGTCCTCGTGCGCGGTGGCGAGCGCTTCGAGCAGGGCGCGCGCTTCGTGCGGCGATCGGGTGCACTCGATGCGGTAGTCGCGGCCGTAGCGGTCGCGCAGCGTCGCCTCGATGTCGCGGAGCGCATCTACGTCGTCGTCGACCGCGAGCAGCACCGGGGCGGACATGCCAGCACTGTACCGTCGCGGACGATCTCGTTTCCCGGGAAAAGGTGGACCGATCCCGTCACATTCGTGTCCTCCGGTGCGACATCCTGGTGGAGGGATCTCGCTCGCGAGCCGAAGGCGGACCGATGCACGACGACCAGTGGCTGACCACACGGTTCGAGGAGAGCCGCCCGCGCCTGCACGCGCTCGCGTACCGCATGCTCGGATCCCACGCCGAGGCCGACGACGCGGTACAGGAGACGTGGCTCCGCCTCACGCCGCACCGACCCGGCGCAGATCGAGAACGTCGGCGGGCTGCTGACCACCGTCGTCGGGCGCGTGTGCCTCGACCGATTGCGCGCCCGCCGGGCCCGACCCGAGGACCCGGTCGACGAGCTGCGGCCGGGCGACGACACGGACGTGACGAGCGTCGACCCCGTCGACGAAGCACTCCTGGCCGAGTCGGTGGGCGCCGCGCTGATGGTGGTGCTCGATCGGCTCGGCCCGGCCGAACGCGTGGCGTTCGTGCTCCACGACGTCTTCGCGCGTGCCGTTCGACGACGTCGGCGAGATCCTCGGACGGTCCCCGGAGGCGACGCGTCAGCTCGCCAGCCGCGCGCGGCGCCGACTGCAGGGAACGGCTCCCACCGCGGGGCTCGATCTCGTCCGCCAGCGCGACGTCGTCGACGCCTTCCTCCGCGCCGCACGCGGTGGCGACTTCGACTCGCTGATGCAGCTGCTCGACCCCGAGGTCGTCCTGCTCCCGGACGCGGCGGCGGTGGGAATGGGATCGCTGCGCGAGACACACGGCGCGGCCGCAGTGGCGAGCGCGCTGTCGGGCGGGGCGCAGGGCGCGATCCTCGCGATCGTCGACGGGGTCGCCGCGTTCGTGTGGGCCCCGGCCGGGCAGATCGCGCGGCGTCGTGCAGTTCACGATCGACGGTGACCGGATCGTCGCGATCGACGTCACCGGCGACGCGGAGCGCATCCGCGAGCTCGACATCGTGATGCTCGACGCCTGAGGCGCTCCACGCGTCGCGGCACGACGTGTCACATCTTCGCGTCGCGATGCGACATACCGGTGAACCCACATCACCGAGGAGGAATCTCGTGCAGTTCGTGTTGATGATCTACCAAGGCACCACTCCCCTGCCCGGGTCGGATGCGTGGAGGCGCTCCCCGATCGCGAGCAGAAGCAGATCTACGCCGACTACGCCGCGCTCAACCAGACGCCCGGCGTCACCCCCGGCCCCCCGCTCGGACTGCCGCAGGACGCGCGCACGGTTCGGGTCGAGGACGGCCGGACGAGCACGACCGACGGGCCCTACGTCACCGGTGACGGCGCGGTCGGTGGCTTCCTCGTGCTCGAAGCCGACGACGTCGACGCGGCCATCGAGCTCGCGTCGCGCATCCCGGCAGCCCGCCACGGCGGCGCCATCGAGGTACGGCCGGTCGCCACCTACTGGTGATCGACCGCGGTGCCCATGGTCCGGACGATGCGTTCGAGCAGCGTCCGTGAGGTGGCGAAGTTGAGCCGCACGTACTGCTCGCAGCCCGGCCCGAACTGCGGCCCGTCACTCACCGCCACACCGGCGCGGTCGAGGAAGCGACGGGCCGGGTCGTCGAGGCCGAGCTGCGAGCAGTCGAGCCAGGCGAGATAGGTCGCTTCGGGAAGACGGACGGTGACACCGGGCAGGTGCTCCGCGACGAGGTCGAGCAGCTGGTGACGGTTCCCGTCGAGGTATGCACGGAGATCGTGCAACCAGCCGCGACCGTCGCGGAACGCACCCACCGAGGCCGCGATTCCGAGCGGTGCCGGCCCCGCCGATTCGAACACGCCGAGGTCTCGCCAGCGCCGTGCATCGGCGCGATTGGTCGTCACGACCTGCGCGCACTTCAGACCGGCGATGTTGAACGCCTTCGATGCTGACGTCACGGTGACCGAATGCTCGGCGGTGGCGTCGGAAATCGTCGAGTAGGGCACGTGCCGCGTGGGCGCGTACACGAGCGGCGCGTGCAGCTCGTCGGCGATCACGCGGGCGCCGTGCCGCTCGACCAGCACCGCGAGCTCGGCCAGCTCGTCGTGCCCGAACGCGCGGCCGGTCGGGTTGTGCGGATTGCAGAGCAGCACCGAGCGGGCGCCCGCCGCGAGCGCGTCGTCGATGGCGTCGAGGTCGAGCACGAAACGATCGCCGGAGAGCCGGAGCGGCGCGGTGGCAACCGTGCGTCCGGTCAGGGCCACGACCTCGAAGAACGGTGGATACGCGGGAGTGGGCACGACCACCGTGCTCCCCCGCTCGACGAACGCGTCGAGCGCGTTCGCGATGCCGGTGATCACGTCCGCGACCGCGAAGACGCGGGTGGGCGACACGACCCAGCCGTGCTCGGCCTCGAGGAACTCGACGCAGGCGGTCGTCAGCTCGGACAGGTCGGCTTCGATGTAGCCGAAGTCCTCGCGCTCGACGGCGTCGATGATCGCGGTGCGCACCGCGGGCGCGGTGTCGAAGTCCATCTCCGCCACCCAGGCGGCGAGGACGTCGGGCCCGTAGAGCGTCCACTTCACCGTGTGGCGGCGCCGGAGCCGCTCGAGGTCGACGTGGTCGAACACCTCGGTGCTCCCGGTCACCGGTGCACCCTACGTCGAGGGGCCGGGAGCGCGATTGCCCCACCCGTCCACGTCGATCATGATCCGCCGCACACTCCCGACGCAGAGCAAGGAGCCCGGATGGCGAGTCCGCTGGATGCGTACCGTCTCGACGACCGCGTCGCCGTGGTCACCGGTGCCGCGAGCGGGATCGGTGCCGCGACCTGCGAGCTGCTCGGCGCGGCCGGCGCGACCGTCGTGTGTGGTGACATCGACGACACCGGGCTGGCGCAGACACTGGCGACGGTGCGGGACGCGGGCGGCACGGCCGTGGCGATCCCCACCGACGTGACCGCGCGCAGCGACGTGGAGACGTTGATCGGTACCGCACTCGCCGACTTCGGCCGCGTCGACGCGGTGTGCAACGTGGCCGGCGCGATGTTCCCCGGCCTGATCGAGGATCTCGACGACGACACCATCGATCGCGGGATCGACCTGAACCTCAAGGGGGTGCTGTACGGCACCCAGTACGCCATCCGCGCGATGAAACCCGCGGGCCGCGGCTCCATCGTGAACGTGTCGTCGACGGCGATCGACGCACCGTACGCCGGCATCGGTGTCTACGCGTTCACGAAGGCGGCGGTCACCATGCTGTCGATGACCGCGGCCCTGGAGGCGGGCGAGCACGGCATCCGGGTCAACGTGATCGCGCCCGGCGCGACCATCACGCCGTTCACCACCTGGCGCCTCCACCGGCCCGACGGCACGCTCGACCAGCAGGCGTACGACGACTTCGTGGCGATGGCGGCGGCGGAGTCGCCGCTGCGCACGGTGGGGGAAGCCGCCGACCAGGCGTACCTGATCCACTACCTGGTCTCGGACGCGGCGCGCTTCGCGACCGGGAACATCTTCCGCGTGAACGGTGGCCAGTCGATGCCCTGGTAGTGACCCCGAGCTCAGAGGTCGAGGTCGACGGCCGGTCGCTCGAACGGATACACGTTGACCTCCTGCACCGCACGGACCAACCGCTCGGAGGAGACGCCGGCGAGGAAGCCGTCGATGGTCCGCTGGAAGTTCGAGATGTGTCCCTCGAGTCCGGCCGACAGGCGCATGTACTCGAACCCTCGGGCGTGGAGCCCCCGCTGCTGGCGGGGGAGGTTCGAGAAGTCCTGCGCGGGGATCGCGGGCCAGCGTGGATCGTCGCACTCCCACACCTCGGGCGGCGTGGGCCGGGCCGGCTCCTCGCCCTTCCGCGAACCGCGCCAGCGACCAGATCTCCATCAGCGTCTCCTCCGGCCCCAACGGACGGAACCGGTAGGCGGAGGCGCTGCTGTACATCGGCAGCACGAAGTAGTGCGGGAAGCCGTGGAAGAACGTCAGGTTGATCCCCTGCTCGTCGAGCTCGTTCAGGTCGGGCATGTCGTGGCCCTGCTCGCTGGTGCCAATCGCACGACCGCGTCGTTGAGCGTCCGGTTCCACGTGGCCATCGCGAGCGACGCGTCGGCTGGGAGCTCGAGGTCGCGGAGGCTCTCGGCGACGCGCACGTCGTCGGCGTGGCACATGCCGTCCATGCCGTCGCTCATCGCCCGCAGGTACTGGATGTCGGCGTCGATGAATGCCTGCGGATCGAACGGCGTGTCTTCGACGGATCCCGAACCTCGTCGGGGATGACGAGCTGCGGGTGCGTCTGCACGACGTGGTACATCTCGACGAAGGCCTCGATGCCGAGCTTCCAGTTCACCGGGAGACGGCACGCGTACCACTTCTCGGCGCGCATCGACTCGAGCTTCCACGCGTCGAGGTTCGATGCCGCGGGCTCGAGGGACTCGCGAACCGGAGGCGCGTCGGCGTCGAAGTTGATCCACGCGCACCCGCCCCACGTCTCGCACCGCACCGGTACGAGGTCGAGTTCTCCCTCCACCAGGTTGTGCTCGGCGAAGGTGCGCCGCTGCGTGACCGCGATGTTCTTGCCGTCGAGCCCGTAGCTCCAGCCGTGGAACGGGCACCGGAACCGCTCAGAACAGATCCCGCTGCCCTCGACGAGCTTCACGCCCCGGTGGCGGCAGGTGTTCTGGAACGCGACGACACCCAGGTCGTCGGTGCGCAGGACGATGACCGACTGGTCGAGGAACTCGTACTCCACGAAGTCGCGCGGCTCGGGGATCTCCTCGAGCCGGCACGCCATCTGCCAGGTCCGCGACCAGAGCTGCTCGACTCTCGAGGGCGAAGAAGTCCGGGTCGAAGTACCGCTGCTTGGGGATGCGGTCGGGCTGCTCGATCGCGTACGGCACCGCGAGCGCCGACCTGTCTGTCCTGCACGACCGCCATGCGGCGCTCCTCTCCGCCTGAGAGTACGTTGTCGCGTCGTCAGACTAACCGGTCGGTACAAGAATCCTCGGGGGACCGACGACCCATGGACGCAACCGCAGCCGACGTCGACGTGCTGGTCGTCGGCGCCGGCATCACCGGGATCTACCAGCTGCACCGGGCGCGCGAAGCGGGCTTCTCCGCGCTGCTGCTCGAGGCCGGCGGCGGGGTGGGCGGCACCTGGTTCTGGAACCGCTACCCGGGCGCGCGCTTCGACTCCGAGAGCTACACCTACGGCTACCTCTTCTCCGAGGAGCTCTTCGACGAGTGGGAGTGGGAGGAGCACTTCGCCGGGCAGCCGGAGATCGAGCGCTACCTCAACCACGTGGTCGACAAGTTCGACCTCCGACGTGACATGCGCTTCCACGCCGCGGTCACCGCCGCGGTCTGGGACGACACCACCGGGACGTGGAGCGTCACCGTCGCCGACGGCACCCGCTACCGCGGCCCGCTTCCTCGTCGCCGCCACGGGCGTGCTGTCGGTGCCGTACCTCCCCGACGTGCCCGGACGCGACCAGTTCCGCGGCATCCAGCACCACACCGGGCGCGTGGCCGGCCGAGCCCGTCGACTTCGTCGGCAAGCGGGTCGCGGTGATCGGCACCTCGTCGAGCGGCGTGCAGGTCGTGCCCGACCATCCTCGACGACGTCGAGTCGGATCACCGTGTACCAGCGCACCGCCAACTGGTGCACGCCGCTCAACAACCGCCCGATCACCCCTGAGGAGCAGGCGGAGCTGCGGGCGAACTTCGAAGAGCTGCGCGAGACGCTCAACACCTCGCTGAGCGGGTTCGCCCACCCGGTGAACGCGAACGCCGGAGCCGACGCCTCCTCTGACGAACGGCGCGCGTTGTTCGAGGAGCTGTGGAACAGCCCCGGCTTCATGAAGCTCACGAGCAACTACTACGACCTGCTGTTCAACGACGCGGTCAACGACGAGTGGTGCGAGTTCATCGCCGAGAAGATCCGCGACATCGTGCGCGACCCCGACACCGCCGAGCGGCTGATCCCGAAGGACCACCGGTTCGGCGGCAAGCGGCCACCGTTCGTGAAGGGGTACTTCGAGGCGTTCAACGATCCGAAGGTGTCGCTCGTCGACCTCCGCGACACACCGATCGTGCGCGTCACCGAGACCGGCATCGAGACAACTGACGGAACTGCGCGAGTTCGACATCATCGTGTGGGCGACCGGCTTCGACTTCGGCACCGGCGCGCTCAGTCGCATGGGCATCCGCGGCCGCGACGGGCTCGCGCTCACCGAGCACTGGGCCGACGGCCCGACGACGTTCCTCGGTCTGCAGACCCGGGGCTTCCCCAACTTCTTCTTCCCCGGTGGCCCGCACGCCGCGGCCGGCAACAACCCGCGCTACAACGGCGACCTCGTCGACATCGTCACCGACACGATCCTCTACGCGAGCGCGAGCACGGCTACGACGTGATCGAGGTGAGCGAGGAGTCCGAGGAGCGCTGGACGCGGATGGTCGACAAGGGTGCGGCGGTCACCACGTTCGGGACCGTCGGCCAGTACGTCGGCTCGAACATCCCGGGGAAGCCGCGGCGCTACCTGCTGAACACGGGGGGTCGCATGAAGCTGTTCGAGATCAGCGCCGAGGTCGTGGCCGACGACTACCGCGCCGTACGAGATGTCGAAAGCCGCCGAACCCGTCGGCCGCTAGACCGTCGCGATCGGGGTGAGCGGGCGAGCCCACGATGCCCGGGCAGGCGGAGCGGGGGCGCGGTCAGCAGGAACCGGCTGCGGTCGTGCTCGCGCAACCACGTCGCCAGCTCGTCGAGGTACCACATCTCGCCCAGCGGGACGCCGAGCTTGAACAGGCAGAGGTTGTGGATCGGCAGCAGCGTGCGCTTGCCGTCGTCACCGACGGGCCGCCGCCGAGCATCGCCTCGACCGCGTAGTTGTCGGCGACCAGCGCCGAGATCCGCGAATCGGCGATCCACTCGAGCAGCGACTCGTCGCGCGGGTCGAGCGCGGCGCACATCCGGTGGATCTTCACCGGGTCGGGTTCCTTGTTCCACTCGAGGACCTTGGTGGCGAAGCCGGTGTGGAGCAGCAGCATGTCGCCGGGCTCCACGACCACGTTGTCGGCCGCCATGATCTCCTGGAGCATCGCGAGCTTGACGGCCTGGGCGTCGTGCCCGAGGTGGTGCACGAGGTCGACGAGCACGCCGCGCCCCTGCACGCCGTGGAACGCCATGTGCTCGAGCCCGAGGTGGTGCGCGAAGCACGCGTGCCCGGCGCCGTCGCCGCGCGCATCGTCGCTCGGCCCGACGAGGTCGACGCCGGCGCGGTAGCCGTTGTAGTAGACGGCCTCGGCCACGCCGTCGCCGTCGGCGTCGAACTCGGCGCCGACGTGCGCGAGCGCGTCCCACTGCGTCGAGTACTGCAGCCAGAGCGTGACCTGGTCGTCGGCCCAGACGTCGTAGAAGCTGTCGTCGCCCTCGCGGATCTCGCGCATGGGCTTGTTGTAGAAGACCTCGGGGGTGCCGTCCATGTCCTCGGTCGGCGCGAGGCGGGGCGGGTAGCGGCGCTGGTTGAGCGCGGTGCCGCCGGGGAAGTCGAGCGGCAGGCTCAGGCAGAAGGTGATGCCGTGCTCCACCTCGCGGACGCCCTCGAGGACCTTCTCGGGGGTGAGCGAGGTTGATGCGGCCGAGCTCGTCGTCGTCGCCGAAGTCGCCCCAGGTGGAGCCTTCCGGACGTCGGGTCCAGCGCTTCGTCACGGTTCCCCCTGCGGGTCTGCTCGATCCTGTACCGATCGGTACAGTAGCGGGACCGGACCACGCTCGCGCAGGGAGTCGACATGACGGAACCGCAGACGCCTGGTCGTCTCGGCCGACGGCCACATCCTCGAGCCGACCGACCTCTTCACCACGCGCCTCCCCAAGCACCTGCGCGACCGCGGGGTCTGGGAGGAGGACTTCGAGATCGAGCCGCTGGTCGAGGGCGGCGCGCGCGTGTTCCGCCGTCTGCACACGCCCGGCTTCGAGGGCTGGACGATCTCGCGCTACCGCCAGACCGGTGGCCGCACCCCCGAGGGCGACCCCGAGATCATCCTCGAAGACCTCGCGTTCGACGGCGTCGACGCCGCGGTGATGCACCCGAACCTCTCGCTGTTCGGCCTCTACTCCGACGACCACGAGCTGTCGATGGCGCACGCGCGTGTCTACAACGACTACATCGTCGAGCGGTTCACGCCGTACTTCGACCGCATCGCACCGACCGCGCCGATCCCGATCACCGATGTCGACGACGCGGTCGCGGAGATCGAGCGCGTCGCCGCCGATGGGATTCCGCGCGCATCCTGCTGCCGGCGACGCCGCCGATCCCGTACTACTCGCGCGATCTCGACCCGGTGTGGGACGCTGCCGTCGCGACCGGCGCTGCAGCCGTTCTTCCACACCCAGACCGGCGGCGTGAAGGTCGACGATCCCGCGTCCACCACGTTGCGGGTCGTGATGGAGCAGGCGAGGCAGGTCAACCAGCCGATGACCGAGAAGTCGGCGTCGAAGCGGATGATCACGCAGGCGGTGTACAGCCCGATCGTGCCGTCGCAGTTGATCTGCGAGCTGATCGGCGGCGGCGTCGCCGAGCGCTACCCGAGCTTGCACTTCTCGCTGATCGAGTTCAACGCGCACTGGCTGGCGTCGCTCGTGGGCGCGATGGACAAGTGCTGGGTCACCGGCATCGGCCAGGACGCCGACTGGTGGCTCGGCATCTGGGACGACACCCGTCCGCCCACCGACCAGCCGAACGTCGCGCAGCTCTTCCGGCTCAACGACAAGTGGCCCTACCCGCTCACGCCGAGCGAGTACGTGCAGCGCCAGTTCCACGTCTCGTTCCAGGACGACCCGGTCGCGGTCGCGTGCCGCCACATCACCGGCGTGTCGAGCATCGTGTGGGGCAACGACTACCCGCACGCGGAGGGCACGTTCCGCGGCAGTCGGGAGCTGATCGACCGGCAGTTCGTCGGCGTCCCCGACGACGAGAAGGCCGCGATGATCGGTGGCACCCTCGGCGGCCTCCTCGGATTCGACGCGCCGGTACCCGCCTGACGTCTACTCCCACCAACCTGCGTCGTAGCAGGCGAGATATTCGCCTCTGGCGACGCAGGTTGGGAGTGGGGGCTACCTCGCGATCCCGCGCATGAAGATGTCGGCGAACGGCTTCGCCACGTCGCGCGCCGACACCGCGCCGCCGGCCTTCAGCCACAGGTACGTGTAGTTGTGCATGCCGAGCCACGCACGCGCCGTGAGCCACGGGTCGACGTCGCGGAACTCGCCCGCGTCGATGCCCGCCTGCAGCACCGCCTCGACCCGGCGCTCGTACTCGCGCCGACGCGTCCGGAACTGCTCCGCGCGCTCGCCGGTGAGCGCGGGGAACTCGTGCAGGAACACCCACACGTGATCCGGATAGCGGTGGATCACGTCGAGCAGCTCGGCGCCGAGCATCTCCAGCTGCGCCGAGGGTGATCCACCGGCGTCGGCGACGCGATCGGCGCCGAGCATCACCTCGTCCATCACCCGGTCGTGGATGGCGGCGAGGAGCTCCTCCTTCGAGCCGATGTAGTAGTAGAAGGCGCCCTTGCCGAAGCCGTTGACCTCGCACAGCTCGGCGATCCCGGTGGCGTGGTAGCCCCTGCCGGGCGAACACCTGCGCCGAGGTGTCGACGATCACGTCGCGCCGCGCCTTCCACTTGTCGCTGCGCTGGGGGTCGTCGCTCGTGGCTTCGGGCATCGGCCCCGACGGTAGTTCCGTGCGCCTCGGCATCAGCGCCCTCGCCACTCGGGGTGGGCGCTTCTCGGCGAACGCGGCGAGGCCTTCGGCGGCGTCCTCCGACTCCAGCAGCTCGTCCAGCATCTCCCGCGAGACCCGCCGCAGCGTCTCGTCGTCCTCGGACGCGGCCGCGAGGACGACGCGTCGGCTGGCGCGCACCGCGAGCGGGGCCGCGGCGACGATCTGTTGCGCGACGTGCATTGCGGCGTCGAGCGCCGCGCCCGGTTCGACCAGCCGGCTCACGAGGCCGAGGTCGAACGCTCGACGGGCGTCGATGGGCTCGCCGGTGAGGACGGCGTCCATCGCCGGCGGCGCGACCGATCGCGTGCGGGAGCCGGAACAGCCCGCCCGCGGCGGCGATCAGGTTGCGCCGCACCTCGGCCAAGCCGAACGCCGATCGCGTCGTCGCCACGACGACGTCGGCGGCGAGCACGATCTCCAGCCCGCCTGCGGTCGCGAGCCCGTCGACCGCGGCGACGATCGGCTTCGTGCGCTCGCGGTAGACGAAGCCGCCGAACCCGCCCCGCTCGGTGTCGAGCGACGCCGCCGAGCCCGTCTCGCGGATGACCTTGAGGTCGGCGCCGGCGCAGAACACCGGCCGCGTCTGCGTCGCCGGTGTTCGCGGTCAGCACCCCGACCCAGGTCTCGGGGTCGCCCTCCAGACGGTCGACCGCCGCCTCGAGCCCGAGCGCCATCTCGCGATCGACCGCGTTGCGCGCCTCGGGACGGTTGAGCGTGATGACGCCGATGCGGTCGGACGACGAGTAGAGGACGGCGGGCACGGGCCCAAATGTAGGGTGACTGGTCGGTACACCCTCGGACTCGCCCGGGAGACGGTGCGCGATGGACGAATACGGCTTCGAGGGGCGGGTCGCGATCGTGACCGGCGCCGGGCGGGGGATCGGCCGGGCGTACGCGCGGCTGCTCGCCGAGCGCGGCGCGAGCGTGGTCGTGAACGACCTCGGCGGCTCGATGGACGGTGTCGGCGCCGACGCCGGCCCGGCGTCCGACCGTGGCCGACGAGATCGTCGCCGCCGGCGGCGCCGCGATCGCCGACGGCCACGACGTCGCCAGCACCGAGGGTGCGCACGGCGCTCGTCGACGCCGCGGTCGACCGGTTCGGACGCCTCGACGTGCTGGTCAACAACGCGGGCATCATGCGCTGGGCCGGGTTCCCGGAGGCCGACGCCGACAACGCTCGAGCAGCACCTCGCGGTGCACGTCGGCGGCTCGTTCAACACCACGCGGGCCGCGTGGCCGCACATGGTCGACCAGGACTACGGCCGCATCGTCATGACGACGTCCTCGGGCATGTTCGGGCTGCCCAACAACCTCTCCTACGCCACCGCCAAGGCCGCGGTCGTCGGGATGACCCGCAGCCTCGACACCGCGGGCGCCGCGCACGGCATCAAGATCAACCTCGTCGCACCGGCGGCGATGCACGCGCATGGCCGGACCGTCGGGACGACGCGATCGAGCCGGACGATCCGATGGCGCCCGAGCTCGTCGCGCCCGATGGTCGCGTTCCTCGCGCACGAGGACTGCCCGGTCAGCGGCGAGATCTACGCCGCCGGCGCCGGTCGGTTCGCGCGCATCTTCATCGCCCAGACCGAGGGCTACGTCCATGCGGATGGCGCACCCACGGTCGAGGACGTCGCCGCGCACTGGGCCGAGATCAACGACGAGACCGGCTACACCGTCCCCGCCGACCTCATGGGCTGGTCGGCCGCATTCATGGCCCACCGCAGCTGACCGCTCAGGACGATCGCGTTCGGAGCTCCCGCTTCAGGACCTTGCCCGACGGGTTGCGCGGCAGCTCGTCGATGAACACGACGTCCTTCGGCACCTTGAACTTGGCGAGCTGCCCGCGGCAGTGCTCGACCAGCTCGTCCGGCGTCGTCGTCGTGTCGGCGCTCACCACGACGTAGGCGACCGGCACCTCGCCCCACCGGTCGTCGGGCCGTCCGACCACCGCTGCCTCCACCACGGCGTCGTGCTCGTAGAGCACGCGCTCGACCTCCGAGCTGGCGATGTTCTCACCGCCGGACACGATCATGTCCTTGAGCCGGTCGACGATGGAGAGGTAGCCGTCGTCGTCGAGCACGCCGATGTCGCCGGTGTGGAACCACCCGCCGGCGAACGCCGCGCTGGTCGCGTCGGGATCGCGCCAGTACCCCTTGAACACCTTCGGGCCGCGCAGCACGACCTCGCCGCGCTCGCCCGCCGGTACCGGGGCACCCTGCTCGTCCCACATGTCGAGCTCGAGGTACAGGCACGGGCGACCGACGCTGCCGAGCTTGCGACACCGTGCTCGCCGCGGTCGAGGAAGGTGTCGCCCGACACGGTCTCGGTCAGCCCGTAGGCGTCGGCGAACCACGCCGACGGGAACGTCTCGCGGATCCGCTCGATCAGCGGGCATCGGCATCTTCTCGCCGCCGGCGATGATCACCCGCACCGACGAGAGGTCGCGCTGCTCGACGCCCGGGACGTCGAGGATGGCGCGCACCATCGCCGGCGCCGCCCAGATGCATCGTCACGCGGGACCGCTCGATCTCGTCGACGACGCTGCTCGGCGTCGAACGTCTGGTGGATGACGGTCGTCGCCCCCGCCGCGATCATCGTGGTGGTGACGAGATCGAGCGCGCCGACGTGGTACAGCGGCCCGCACGCCAGGCCCACGTCGTCGGCGGTGAAGCCGAACTCGGTGATGTGGGCGGAGTTCTTCCACGCCAGGTTGGCGTGGGTGAGCATGACGCCCTTCGGGCGCCCGGTCGTCCCCGACGTGTACATCAGCCGGTGGATGTCGTCGCCGCCGACCTGCGCGCGCGGGCGGTCGGTCGGACCCGGTCGCGCAGATCCGAGAAGCGCTCCCAGCCCGCGATGTCGTGCGGCGGCGACGCACACCCGGACGAGGTCTCCCGGCAACGGGCCCGTCGCTTCGTTCGCGAGTTCGACGAGCGGCTCGTCGCACACGAGCACGCGTGCCTGGGAGTGCTCGAGGATGAAGCGCAGCTCGGCGGCCGCGAGCCGCCAGTTGATCGGCATCGCGATCGCGCCGAGGTGGTTGGCGGCGAAGATCGTCGCCAGGAACTCGATGCTGTTGTACGAGAGCAACCCGACGACGTCGCCCGCGCCGACGCCCCGCGGCCGCAGGCCGCCGGCGAGCGCAGCCGCCCACTCCACCATCCCCTGATAGGTGACGGTGTGGTCGCCGAAGACCGCAGATCGGCTTGTCGGGCGTGCGGCGAGCGTGGTGCTCGAGCACGCCGACCCAGCTCAGGTCGGGGTGCATCGGTGGTCGGTCCATCGCTACGGCGCGGCGTAGCCGCCGTCGACCACGATCGCCGACCCGGTCGTCCACCGCGACCCATCACCGGCGAGGTAGGAGTACGCACCCACCAGGTCGTCGGCCGCGCCGAGGCCCAGCGGGTGCTTCGCGGCGATGGTGTCGATCGCCTCCTGCGGGAGGCCCTCGTGGATCCCGGAGAGGAAGGTGCCGGGGCACACGCAGTTCACCCGGATGCCGTCACGTGCGTACTCGACCGCGGCGACCTTCGCGAGCTGGATCACCGCCGCCTTCGTCGCGCAGTACGGCGCCGCGTGCGACCACGCGGTGAGACCGGAGACGGACGCGGTGAGGATGATCGACCCGGACTGCTGCGGGCGCATGACGCCGACCGCGGCGTTGATGCCGTTGACGGCGCCGAGGACGTTGACCCGGAACGCCCGCTCCCAGTCTTCGGTCGCGAGGTTGTGGATGCGCCCGTTGGGCGAGAGCACGCCCGGCGTTGCTGATCAGCACGTCGAGCCGGCCGAAGCGCTCCACCGCACGCGCGACGACGGCTTCGACCTGCGTCGATCTCGCTCACGTCGGCGAGCACCGTGTCTCGACCGGTCGCGCCGGTGTCCGGCAGACCGGCGAGGGTCGCGTCGAGTGACGACGCGCTCGAGGTCGCTCAGCACGACCTCGGTGTCGGGCTCACCCACGAACCGACGGGCGAGCGCGGCGCCGAGCGTGCCCCCCGCACCCGTGATGACGACGACGCGTCGACTCACTCATACGAGCAGGTACCCGCCGTCGACGTTGAGGACGGTGCCGGTCACGAACGCCGACGCGTCGGAGGCCAGGAACCGGTACGCGCCCGCCAGGTCGGCCGGGGCGCCCCAGCGCCGTTGCGCGGTGTGCCCGAGCACGCCGGCTTCGAGCGCCGGGTTGTTCTTCCACGGCGTCGGCCAACGGCGAGTCGAACCATCCGGGCGCGACGACGTTGACGGTGATGCCCGACGGCGCCAGATCGAGCGCGAGCCCCTTCGCCAATCCGACCAGCCCTGCCTTGGAGGCGCTGTACGCGGTGAGCCCCTCGCGGGGCCGTTCGCCGAGCACCGAGCCGGTGAAGATCAGCCGGCCGCCGTCGCGCATCACGCGGGCGGCGGCGCGCGCGCCGAGGAACGCGCCGGTGAGGTTCACCTCGAGCACCTGGCGCCAGACCGACGGCGGGGTGTCGAGCGGGCCGGCGACGATGGGCGAGATCCCCGCGTTGCAGATCCACACGTCGATCCCGCCCCATTCGGCCGACGGTCGCGTCGGCGACTGCCTCGTTGAACTCCTCGTCGGTCACGTCGCCGCAGCAGACGAGTGCGGGACCCGGGAGCTCGTCGGCGACGCGTCTTGAGGTCGATCTCGGTGCGGGCGACCAGCGCCACCCGGGCGCCGGCGTCGGAGAACGCGTGCGCGAGCAGCCGGCCGAGGCCGCGGCCGGCGCCGGTGATCACCACCCGCTTTCCCGCCACGTCGCTCCCGTCGGGGAACGACCGGGGGATGTCGATCTGCTCGGCCATCGCCCTTCCCGGTCGTTTGTACCGACCAGTACAATACACCGCGATGGACGTCGGCCGCTTGCCCGCCACCTTCGCGGCGGCCGACCTCGCTCGAGATGCACCGCCGGATGCTGGTGATCCGCGGCTTCGAGCAGCGGGTGTCCGCGCTGTACCGCGACGGCGAGGTGCCGGGCTTCGTGCACCTCTCGATCGGGCAGGAGGCGACCGCCGTCGGCGCGTGCTGGCCGCTCGGTCCCGACGACGTGATCACGTCGACCCATCGTGGCCACGGCCACTGCCTGGCCAAGGGTCTGCGCCCGCTCGGGATGTTCGCCGAGCTCATGGCGCAAGGAGTTGGGCACCAACCGGGGTCGCGGCGGCTCGATGCACATCGCCGACCCGACGCAGGGCATCTTCGGCGCGAACGGCATCGTGGCCGCGGGCCTCCCGATCGCGGTGGGCGCGGCGACCGCCGCGCAGCTGCGCGCCGACGGCAACGTGGCGGTGGCGTTCTTCGGCGACGGCGCGGTCGCGCAGGGCGCGTTCCACGAAGCGGTGAACCTTGCCGCGGTGTGGCAGCTTCCGGTGATGTTCTTCTGCGAGAACAACGGCTACGCGGAGTTCTCGCCCGCGTCCGCCCAACACGCGGCGACGCTCGAGCAGCGCGCCGCGGGCTACGGCGTCGACTACGTCGCGGTCGACGGCAACGACGTCGTGGCCACCGCGTCGGTGATGCACGACGTGGTGGAACCGATCCGCAGCGGCCACGGTCCCGCCATCGTCGAGGCAACGACGTACCGGTGGCACGGCCACTACGAAGGCGACCCCCAGCGCTACCGGACGACCGACGAGGTGGAGGAGTGGGAGGCGCGCGATCCGCTGCTCGTCCACGCCGACCGGCTGCGGGCCGAGGGCGTCGATGACGCGACGATCGACGCGCTCGGTGTCGTCGATCGCGTGCGAGCTCGACGAGGCCGTCGACGCCGCGCGTCGGCTCGCGAGCCCGGCCGTCAGCACGCCTGGCGGACTTCGTCCTCCGCCCGCGGCCCGTCGTCACCGAGCCTCCGCCCGTGCGCGACGACGCGCCGGTGTTCCGCACCATGGACGCGATCCGCAGCCGCGCTCGAAGCGGAGCTCGCGAGCGACGACCGCGTGTTCGTCGCCGGCATCGACGTCGCCGCGGGCGGCAACGTGTTCGGGCTCACCCGTGGGCTGCACGAACAGTTCGGCGATCGTGTGCGCGACACCCCCATCTCGGAGACTGCGATCGATGGGCCTCGGGGTCGGTGCGGCGATGGCGGGCATGCATCCGGTCGTCGAGCTGATGTACCTCGACTTCCTCGGCGTGTGCCTCGACCAGTTGCTCAACCAGGCGGCGAAGATGCCGTTCATGACCGGCGGCGCCGCGCAGATGGCGCTCACCGTGCGGACGCAGTTCGGCGCCGGGCGCTCGTCGGGGAGCCAGCACTCGCAGAGCCTGGAGGCGCTCCTCGCGCACATCCCCGGGCCTGACCGTGGTCATGCCGTCGACGCCGGCCGACACCTACGGACTGCTGCGAGCGGCGATCCAGGATCCGAACCCGGTGGTGTTCATCGAGAACCGTCTGCTCTACGGCATGAAGGGACCGCAGCCGCCCGCCGACCATCTCGTCCCGATCGGCCGGTCGATCGTCGTGCGCGCCGGCACCGACGTCACCGTCGTGTCGGTGTCGCGGATGGTGCACGAAGCGGTCGCCGCCGCCGAGTGCCTCGCGGCCGAGGGCATCTCGGTCGAGGTGATCGACCTGCGCACCGTGGCCCCGCTCGACACCGCGACGATCCTCGAGTCGGTGGCGCAAGACGAGCCGGCTCCTGATCGCGCACGAGGCGGTGGTGCCGTTCGGCATCGGCGCCGAGATCGCCGCGACCGTGGCGCGTGACGGCTTCTGGAACCTCGACGCGCCGATCGAGCGCGTCGGTGCGGCGGCCACGCCCCCGCCCTACGCGCCCGACCTCGAACGCGCGTGGCTGCCCGACCGCGACGACATCGCCGACGCGATCCGCCGCCTCGCCGCCGCCTGAGTCGCTGAGCTCAGCAGCCGAGCGTGCGCGCGATCACGAGGTGCTGGATCTCGTTGGTGCCCTCGCCGATCTCGAGCACCTTGGCGTCGCAGTAGAACCGCGCCACCGGGCGACTCGAGCATGTAGCCGATGCCACCGTGGATCTGGACCGCCTCCGATGCCGCCCACGACGCCAGCCGGCTGGCCTTGAGCTTCGCCATCGCCGCTTCCTTGAGGAACGGCTGCCCGGTGTCGCGGAGGGACGCGGCGCGGTACGTGAGCCAGCGCGCCGCCTCGAGCTCGGTGGCGATGTCGGCCAGCTTGAACTGCACGGCCTGGAACTTCGAGATCGGCTGCCCGAACTGCACGCGCTGGCCGGCGTAGCTCCTGCGCCAGGTCGAGCACGGCCTGCGTGAGGCTGAGCGACAGCGCGGCGATCGAGATGCGCCCCACCTCGAGCGTGCCGCAGGAACTGGCTGAGCCCCATCGCGGGATCGCCGACAGGTGCTCGTCGGGCACCCACACGTCGTCGAAGAAGAGCTCGCGCGTGTCGAGGCCCTTCCAGCCGATGCCGCGCATCTTCGGACCCATCGTGAAGCCGGCGGTGTCCTTCTCGACGACGAAGCGTCGCGTACGTCGGTCCGGCCCTGTCGGCCGATTCCGTGCGCGCGAGCAGCGTCACGCCGAACGACATGTCGGTGCCCGCGTTCGAGATGAACGTCTTGCGGCCGTTGATCAGCCAGCCGCCGTCGTGCCGTTCGGCGCGGGTCCGGATGCCGCGGGCGTCGGAGCCGGCGTCGGGTTCGGTGAGCCCGAACGCGCCGAGCACGCGTCCCTCCGCCAGCGGTCGCAGCCAGCGTTCACGCTGTTCGTCGTTGCCGAACAGGTAGAGCGGGAGCGACCCGATGGTCACGTGCGCCTGCCACGCGGCGGCCACCGACTGGTCGGCCAGGCCGAGCTGCTCCATCGCGGCGACGAAGCCGACCGTCGACATGCCGATGCCGCCCCACTCCTCGGGGATCAGCATGCCGAGCAGACCCAACCCCCCCATCTCGCGGAGCAGATCGGTCGGGCAGCGCGCCTCCTCCCACGCGATCGGGGCGCGGGCCGCGATCTCCTTCTGCGCGAAGTCGCGGCACAGGTGCACCAGGTCCTGTTCCGACTCCGTGAGCGAGAAGTCCACCGCCCGATGCTATTGGACCGATCGGTACGACCCGGGCGGGAACACCTGGAGGGGGTCCCACGGGCCGGGATCGACCGGTGAGCGCCACTCCGCCGTCTGGTCCAGGGCCCATCGGGCCCAGGTACCGATCAAGCGCTCGTGATCGACCACGAAGCGCAGACCCAACGTGTTGAGCGCGAGCCGTTCGGGAAACGGCACGTCGCTGCTCGCGTGCCTTCCGTCCGCGGTTCTACGTGATTGCGGTGCGTCCAGATGGCGGGAGATTAGCGACGATCATCCCGTTTGAGCAGACCCGCATCACGGACCGACGAAGAGTGAAACCCGATTCGGCCCCTCTCGAAACATCTCGCCGCCCGCCGTACCAGAGAGGGGCTAGCGAACGGTGAACCCGGTGACCCAGTACTCCGTGTCGGCGGCGGGCGGAGTGTTGAACCGCGCGTTGACCGCATAGAGCCGGTTGCCGAACCGGTCGATGGTCGTCGGCACGTCGAAGCCGTCGTTCGCGATCCGGGTGGTGACGTTCCCGCTCGCGAGATCCGTCGACAGGCCGATGACCGCGACGCGGTTCATCTGGTTCTGCACGACGAACAGGGTGCGACCGCGCAACAGGATCCCGTCACCGTTGGCGACCGTCTCTCCATCGAGGTCGATCTGCCTCGTCGTGCCCGACGCGGGATCTGCGGTGAAGAGCAGGCCGGTGTTGCTCTGCACCAGGATCAGCGTCTTCCCATTCGCCGTCGCGTCGATCCCGTTGACGTTGAAGCCGTCCTCGTACACGAGGTCCCCGGTGAGCGGCACGGTCGTGAACGCCGTGAGGTCGAGCGGCACACGGTACAACACCGGGTTCGACGAATCGGTGAACCATGCGGCGTCCTTGGTGATCACGACGTCGTTGATGAACGAGTCCGACGTCGTCAAGTGATACGTCGCGAGCAGTGCACCCGAACGACCGTCCACCACCCGTGCCTGCCCGGTCTCGCCACCGGCGACGAAGAGGCGGTCCTGGTCGTCGACCGCGATCCCGGTCGCGGCACTCCCCGCGCCGCCGGGTGCGATGACGTCGCCGAAGCCCGTGCGGAGGTCACCGCGGTAGATGGCACCCGTCGGGATCGAGCCCACGTAGAACGTCGTCCCCTTGCCAACGGCGATGCCTTCGGGTTGGAAGCCGTCCGGGAGGTCGATCCTCGACGGGAACGGGGCTGCGACTGCCGCCCCGGCGCCCGATCCCACGAGCGCACCCGCGAGTCCGAGCACTACGACGAGCACTGCACCGAAACGCTTCATGGCATCCCTCCGCCCTGCCGGGACCATCCTCGCGTACCCGCCGGTGGCGGCGGCGACACCCCGTGGCTCCCGGGCTGCGATCGCGCCCGGCGCGGAAGCCACGACTTCGTGTTAAGCATTCGCCCAACATTGATCAGGAGGCACATCGATGGGCGAGCTCGACGGCAAGGTCGCGGTGCTCACCGGGGCCGGGTCCGGGATGGCCCGGGCGACGGCAGCCGTGTTCGTGCGGGAGGGTGCGCAGGTCCTCGCCGCCGACGTCAGCGGGCGTCAGGAGGAGGCGGCGGCGCAGCTGGGCGCCGCCTGCGTCCCGTTCACGGTCGACGTGACCGACGAGGCCCAGGTCGAGGCCATGTTCGCGGCCGCCATTGACTCGTTCGGCAAGGTCGACGTCGTGTGCAACGTCGCCGGCATCGGTGGCGCGCAGGCGGTCGCCGACATCACGCTCGACGAGTACGACCGGGTCATGGCGGTCGACCTCAAGGGCGTGATGCTCGGCACCAAGCACGGCATCCACGCCATGCTCCCGACCGGTGGGGGCGTCATCCTCAATTGGTCGTCCATCGGCGGCATGAACGGCTCCCGGCTGCCGACCAGCGTGTACTCCGCGGCGAAGGCGGGAGTGATCTCGTTCACCAAGGCGGCCGCCATCGAGTACGGCGGACAGGGCATCCGCGCCAACGCCATCTGCCCGGGCTTCATCGAGACGGAGATGTCGGGCGGTCGCGGTGCCGCGGAGCGCTTTCCCGCGCTGGTGAAGGGGTCGTGCCTCAAGCGGGGTGGGCAGCCCGAGGAGGTGGCCGAGCTCGCGTCGTTCCTGGCGTCGGACCGGGCCACGTTCATCACCGGCGCCGTGGTTCCCATCGACGGCGGCAGCACCTGTCTGCTGCCGAGCTGACGCAGCGCGGTCATGGCGACGACGACCGAGCGTCTACTACGACCCGTACGACGTCGGGATCAACGCCGACCCGTACCCGACGTTCGCGCGACTGCGCGACGAAGCTCCCGTCTACTACAACGAGCAGTTCGACTTCTGGGCGCTCTCGCGGCACGCCGAGGTCGAGAAGGCGACTCATCGACTGGCGACGTTCTCGAACTCCCGCGGTGACATCCTCGAGATCGTGCAGTCCGGGCTGCAGCTGCCGCCCGGCGTCGTGCTGTTCGAAGACCCGCCGCTGCACACCATGCACCGGGGCCTGATGTCGCGGGTCTTCACCCCGAAGCAGATGGCCGCGCTCGAGGGCCAGGTGCGCGAGTTCTGCGTGCAGTGCCTCGATCCGCTGGTCGGCTCCGGCGGGTTCGACATCGTCGCCGAGCTGGGCAACGTGATGCCGATGCGCGTCATCGGCATGCTGCTCGGGATCCCCGAGTCCGACCAGGTCGCCGTCCGGGAGCAATCGGACGCGATCCTCCGCACCGAACGCCGGCAAGCCGATGACAGTGAAGCAGGACACCATCGCCAACGGCGCGATGTTCGCCGACTACATCGAGTGGCGCGCGCAGCAACCCATCCGACGACCTCATGACCGCACTCCTCACCGCGGAGTTCGAGGACGAGCACGGCGAGCGGCGCACGCTCACCCGTGCCGAGGTGCTCACCTACACCCAGGTCCTCGCCGGCGCGGGCAACGAGACCACCGGGCGTCTGATCGGCTGGCTCGCGAAGGTGCTGGCCGAGCACCCCGAGCAGCGCCGCCAGCTGGTCGACGACCGATCGCTCCTCCGGGGCGGCGATCGACGAGACCCTGCGGTACGAGCCGACCGGTCCGCACATCGCGCGCTACGTCGCGTGCGACGTCGAGTACTACGGGACCACCATCCCGGAGGGGAGCGCGGCACTCCTGCTGGTCGGCGCGGCCAACCGCGACGAGCGGCGGTTCGAGCATCCCGAGCGGTTCGACATCCACCGGCCCGACCTGCAGCACCTGACCTTCGGCTTCGGCATCCACTACTGCCTCGGTGCGAACCTCGCCCGGCTCGAAGGACGGGTCGCGCTCGACGAGCTGCTCAACCGGTTCCCGGAGTGGGACATCGACACCGAGGGCTGCGAGCTCTCACCGACGTCGACCGTCCGCGGCTGGGAGCGTCTGCCTCTCGTCGTTTCCTGATCGCAATTCGCCGAGTGCAGCCGAACACGCGACGATCTCGACGTGCCTCCGCCGAGCGCCACGCTCACCACCCAACGGCTAGAGATGTTGAGCGATGGTGTCATCGCGATCGCCTCGACTCTGCTCGTGCTCGAGATCGGCCGCGTGGAGCTGGACCACGACGAGGACCTCCTCGAGGCCATCGGCCAGCTCTGGCCGTCGTACCTGGCGTACGTCGTGTCGTTCACGGTCATCGGGTTGATCTGGGTCGCACACCACACGATGTTCGAGCGCATCAGTTCCGTCGATCGACCCCTGCTGTTCCTGAACCTCGCCCTGCTGCTCGGGATCGGCTTCATCCCCTGGCCGACGAGCGTGCTGGCCGACTTCATCCGTGAAGACAACCTCAACGCGTCGGTGGCGACCGCGTTGTACAGCTTCACGATGACGCTGATCGGGGTCGTGTTCGTCGGGATGTGGGTGCATCTCGTGCGGCATCCCGAGCACACGATCGACACGGTCACCGAAGTTCAGCTCCGGCGGTCGATGCGGCTCGCGTGCGTGAGCCCGATCGTGTACGGCGCGACCATCGGCCTCGCGTTCGTGAGCCCCTATCTGTGTCTCGTGGTCTATCTCCTGCTCGCGCTGTACTTCGCTCGCGGCCCGTCGGCGCGCGCGTTGGTCGTCGGCCAGGAGACATCGAAAGCACCCGACGGCTGATGAGATCGTCGGAGACCGACTACCTCGTCGTGGGCGCCGGCGCGATGGGCATGGCCTTCACCGACGCCCTGATCGACCACGCCGACGTGCACGTCACGCTGGTCGACCGTCGCCACGCGGCGAGCGGGCACTGGCAGGACGCGTACCCCTTCGTCCAGCTCCATCAGGCGTCGGTGTTCTACGGCGTCGCGTCGACCGTGCTCGGGAGCGGCGCCGTGCAGCAGCGCGGCCCGGAGGCGGGACTCCAGGAACGGGCCCGTCAGTCGGAGATCCAGGCGTACTACGACGACATCCTGCATCGCCGCTTCGTCGGCTCGGGCCGCGTCACGTTCCTCGAGCGCGAGCGAGTATCACACCGACGGCTCCTCCCACTTCGTGACGTCCCGGGTGTCGGGCGAGACCGTGGAGGTCGACGTGCGACGCCGCGTCGTCGACGCCACCTACCTGTCGCCGACCATCCCCGCGACGACTCCCCCGCCGTTCGGTGTTGCCGACGACGTCCACGTCGTCGCGATCAACGAGCTCGCGCGGCTGGAAGCGGCGCCCCGCAGCTACGTGATCGTCGGTGCCGGCAAGACCGCCACCGACGGGATCGTGTGGTTGCTGGCGAACGGCGTACCACAGGACCGCATCGTCTGGGTACGCCCGCGTGACCCGTGGATGCTGAACCGCGCCATGGTCCAACCCGATCCGGTGGTGGCGCTCGGGCTCGCGGCGGACACCATGGCGGCAGCCGCCGACGCCGAGTCGCTCGACGACCTCTTCCTCCGTCTCGAAGCTGCGGGCGTGATGCTGCGCATCGACCGGGACGTCGTTCCGACGATGGCCAAGACCCCCACCCTCGGCACCTGGGAGCTCGATCTGCTCCGCAGCATCGAACACGTCGTCAGGCTGGGACACATCAAGCACGTCACCCGCCGCGAGGTCGTCCTCGACGACGGATCGGTCCCACTCGCACCGGGCTCGCTCGTCGTGCACTGCGCGGCCTCCGGACTGCAGTACCCGCCACTGGTTCCCGTCTGGGAGCCGGACACGATCCGGCTGCAGACGATCCGGGTCGGCTTCCCGTGCTTCAACGCGGCGCTGGCCGGCTACGTGGAGGCAACCCGCGACGACGACCGGGAGCGCAACCGGTTGTGTCCACCGAACACGCTCCCCGACAGCCCCGCCAACTGGGCCCGGATGCAGGTTCGCGGAACCATCGCCGCGCGGACGTTCGGCGGCGAGCCGGACATCGCCTCCTGGGCCAACGGCTGCGCCCTGAATCCCGCACGCATCGAACCGTCGCAACGCGACGATCCCGCGGTGCAGGCCGTCGGAACGCGTCTGGCCGAGCACGCCGAACGCGGGCTCGCGCGGATGGCGGAGCTCGCCCACGAGCCACTGGCCGGCACGTGAGATCATGAAGGCCGGCTGTTCGGATCACCACCGAGCCGGGACGAAGGGCAGCGCCGCATGTCGAACGAGCCGACGTACTCCCTCGCCCTCAGCGACGGCGAGATCGAGCGCTACCGGTTCATGGCGAAGATCGCCCGCGAGACGGAGGCCGCCGAGTGGCGCGTCGCCGGCTTCGAACCCGGCGCACGGGTCGCCGACATCGGTTGCGGTCCGGGGCTCGTGCTCGTCGAGCTCGCCGACGTCGTCGGTCCGAGTGGACGCGTCGTGGGCATCGACCGCGGAGATGCCGAGATCGAGACCGCGTCGAAGCTCATCGCCGAGCGTGGCCTGGAGCATGCCAGCGTGCACCGCGCCGATGCGTGGGACACAGGCATCGAACCCACATCGATCGACGTCGTCAACATTCGCCACGTGCTCGCGCACAACACCACCGCCGACCAGCGGCGCATCCTGGCGCACGCCCTCGATCTCCTGCGTCCGGGTGGCTCGCTGTATGCGGTCGACGTCGACCTCTCCATGTTCCGGACGGACCCGGACGACGACGATCTTCGGGACCTCAACGAGCGATACCGGGTGCACCTGGTCGACGCGGGCCGCGACCCGTCGGTGGGCCCGAAGCTGGGCTCACTCGCCGCATCCGTCGGGTTCCGGGACGTGCAGCGAATCGCCCATTTCACGATCCCTCCGCCCGCCGTGCTCGCCGAGGTGCGCCCGCCCCCGTGGGCCGCTCGCCAGGCGATGCTCGACAGTGGGCATGCGACCGACGCCGACGTCGCCCGCTGGGACCGCGCGCTGACCGCATTCGCGGAGACCGCCGTGGCTCAGAACCGGGCGGCGTTCCTCGCGACGTTCAGGATCATCGCCCGGAAGCCAAGCTGAGCATCGCGGCGACAGGCGGGGAGCTGACCTGAGGTGATCGCCCCCGAGGAACCACGGACGCGCCTACGCGCGGGATCGGTGGCCGCCGCCGCGCTACGCACCTATCGAGAGCGGTTCTGGCGTGTCGCGGGGACGGCGTTCGTCGTCTTCGGGACCGTGGCAGTGATCGACGCGATCGCCACCGTTCTCATCGTCGAACACGTCTCCAGTCCGATCGGCGACGTGCTCACCTCGACCGCGGCCGCGGTGTTCGTGATGGCCGGGGTCGTCGTGTATGCGGGCATCCTCGACAAGGTGGTCGGCGCGCACCTGCACGGGCACCCCGACCTGAGTCTCCGGGAGATCTGGCGGGTGCTCCCACTCGGGCGACTCGCCGCGGCAGATGTCCTGCTCGCGCTGGCCACGCTCGCCGGTACCGCCCTGTTCGTGGTTCCGGGCGTCGTGATCTTCACGATGTGGTCGCTCGTCGGACCGGTCATCACGATCGAGAACCGCGCCGTCACGTCAGCGTTCGCACGCTCCTGGCAGCTCGTGCGTCACCACTTCTGGCTCACCCTGCTCCTCGTCACCTTGCCGTTGCAGCTCGAGCAGGCCGTGTTGCACGCGATCCACTACACCGAGCTGTTCGACCACCCACTCGTGCCGGCGTTCCTCATCAACGGGCTGCTCGGCATGCTGATCAGCTCGGTGGTGGGGCTCGTGGAGGTGGTTCTCGCCTACGAGCTCATCGCGCGAACGGCTGACAACACTGGCGACCAACAAGCACGCTGAGGGTCAGAAACCGGGCTTGTGCCGTATCTCGCTCGACGGTCCCATCGTTTGCAGTTGGAGAAGCGCTTCGCAGAGCGCACCGCCATCTGACGGAATTGCCCAACATGGCCGAGCAGCACCGCCGTCGGTCCCAGCGCTACCCGATCGACTTGTTCGTCGAGTATCGATTCCGGTCCGATGCTCCATGGAGACCCTGTCGCATCGTCGATCTTTCCGAGCACGGTGCAACCGTCCATCTCCAGGACCTCGAACCCGGCGAGTCGTTCCGCGACAGAATCGATCTCGAGATCTCCTCGCAGCCGCAGGACCCGATCGGCGTGGTGCTCAGGGGTCAGATTCGCCGCCGAAGCCTCCAAGCCGACGGTCTCGTCATCGGCGTCGAGTTCACGCCGAACGCCACGGGGTGCATCGACGTCCTTCGCTTGCTGCCCACACTGCGTTCGACACGCGGAGACGTGGAGAGCGCGGCACGCGACCTGGGGTTCGAGCTCGAGGCCCTCACGGTGGATGACGTCCACGTCTGGAGCTGGCGTCAGGGCAGTGAATTCGCCGGACCTGCGTTCCTCAGCCCGCAAGCCGCCACGACATGGATGGATCAGCGCCTGGAAGCCGGACCCGTGTTCGACCAGGCACACGGCACGGCGTGAACGCGAGCACCCGCGCGCTGAAAGCCGACTTCCGCCTTGTCCCGCGGCGCGGGGCGTGACACGCTGCACGCCGAAGTACCTCCCCTGAGAGGCGGGACAGCGTGACGCACAGCGATGAGAACCCAGCATCGCCGGACGATGATGGATCCTGGAGCGCCGCGATCTTCCTCGGCCTCGTGCTCGTGGCGGCCGTGTTGTTCACCCTGTACTTCTTGCTCTGGGACGGCGGCGGCAACACCTGAGAACGAGCGGGGCGCGTCACTGACCTGCGCGTAGCTCATTCCGAGCCGGCGATTCCCCACGCGGCAGATGCCGGTTCGTGGGTGCGAATGTGACGCGTTTTCGGCCCGAGCACCGGGATGCGCCCACAGCTCCGGTGTTCCACACTGGTGTCCTCACCCCAAACACCAAGGGGACGCGATGCACGCGACCAACCGCGCTTCGATCTGTCGCACGTGCGACGTCACTTGCCCGATCCTCGTCGACATCGAGGACGGCAGGCCCGTGAAGGTCGTCGGGGATCCGTCGAGCCCCGTGTACCAGGGCTACTCGTGCGTGAAGGGCCGGTCCATCCCGGAGCAGTACGTGTCGCCCGACCGGTTGCTCCACTCGCTGAAGCGCCGACCCGACGGATCGTTCGCGCCGATCCCCGTGGCGCAGGCGATGGACGAGATCGCGGCGAAGTTGCGCCCGATCCTCGATGAGCACGGTCCGCTCGCGATCGCGTCGTACATCGGGACGAGCAGCCTCGCGAACCAGTGCAGCTGGCCGATGCAGTCCGCGTTCATGAAGGCGATCGGCGACGGTCGCATGTTCAACGCGGTCACCATCGACCAGCCCGGAAAGGGGATCGCGCTCGGGATGATGGGCGTGTGGCTCGGCGGCGCGATCAACTCGATGGATGCCGGCGCCACGCTGATCTTCGGGAGCAACCCGCTCGTGTCGAGCGCGGGCGGGCGGTCGAAGGTGAACACGCGCATGTCGTTCCACGACGCGTGCCGGCGGGGGCTCGCGTTGATCGTCGTCGATCCGTGTCGCACGGAGACGGCCGGACTGGCCGACTTCCATCTCCAGCCGCGTCCGGGCGAGGACATCGCCATCGCCGCCGGCATGGTGCGTCTCATCGTCACCGAAGGCCTCTACGACCGCGAGTTCGTCGACGCCGAGACGCAGGGCCTCGACGCCCTGCGCCGGGCAGTGGATCCGTACACACCCGAGGAGATCGCGCGGCGGGCCGACATCCCGGTCGACGACTTCGTCGCCGCGACGCGCCGGTTCGCCGGTGCCTCGAGCAGCATCGCGATCGCCGGGACCGGCCCCAACATGGCGTGTGGCAACGGCACGCTGCTCGAGTACCTCGTCGCCGCGCTCAACGTGCTGTGCGGCAGCTTCCTGCGGGCGGGCGATCTCGTGTGGGACCAGAAGACGCTCGGCGTGCAGACGCCTCGCGTCGCGCAGGCGATGCCTCCGTTCCCCGCGTTCGGGTTCGGCGCCCCGTTCCGCGTCAAGGGCCTCACCGACACCGTCAACGGCCCACCGACCGCAGCCGTCGCCGACGAGATCCTGCTCCCGGGCGAGGGGCAGATCCGCGCCTTCATCAGCATGGGGGGCAACCCACTCGTCATGTGGCCCGACCAGGTGAAGGTGCGGGACGCGTTCCGCTCCCTGGAGCTGCTGGTGCAGATCGACCCGTGGATGTCGGCGACCGCCAAGGAAGCCCACTACGTGATCGCTCCGACACTGCAGTTCGAGGTGCCCGGCATCAGCAACACGTTCGACCTGATCTCCGGCGCGTTCCCGGGCGTCGCGATGCCCGGGCCGTGGGGCCAGTACACGCCGGCGCTCGTCGAGCCACCCGCGGGTTCCGATGTGATCCCCGAGTGGGAGTTCTTCTACGGCGTCGCGGCGCGGATGGGCCTGCAGATCGAGTTCGGACCGACCGACTTCGGCGGTGGCCAAGGGGTCACGACGACACTCGACATGGAGCACACGCCTGACGCCGACGAGCTGCTCGAGATCCTCTGCACCGACTCCCGGATCCCGCTCGACGAGGTCAAGGCGCACCCGAACGGCGTGTCGAGCCTCGACCCGACGATCACGGTGTTGCCGAAGGAGCCGGGCTACGAAGGGAGGCTCGATCTCGCCAATGAGCTGATGATGCGCGATCTCGCCGAGGTCACGACGCGCGGTACCGGCGACGTGCTGTCGTGGGCCGGCGCCGACTTCCCGCTGCGCCTCGTCGCGTGTCGGATCATGAGTCGATACAACTCGAGCGGGCACTTCCTCCCGAGGTTGCGCGCGGCCGACGCCATCAACCCGCTCAAGATGCACCCCGACGACTTGCTCGCGCGAGGTCTGGGCGCGGGCGACAAGGTCGTGGTCGCGTCTGCGTGCGCCGCGGTGCCCGCGTTGGTCGAACCGGACGAGACCATGCGACCCGGTGTGGTGTCGCTCACCCACGGTTGGGGTGACCTCCCGGAGACCGACGCCGACTTCGAGCGTCACGGTTCGGCGGCGTCGCGGCTCTCCGACGTCGACGACGCGTACGACCCGTACACCGGCCAGCCGGTCATGACCAACATCCCCGTGGAGGTGTCGGCGCACCAGTCGTGAGCGCGGGCGCGCGCCGTGATCGCGCGGCAGCCCGTCGTTGACCCGCTGCACGCTCGCTTGTATACATTATGCACACACTGCGCCGACGCCATCGGGGGGACGATGCAATTCGCGGATCGGTACGGGCCGTGGGCGCTCGTGGTCGGCGGATCGACCGGGCTCGGGGCAGCCTGCGCCGAGCGGGCGGCGGCCCACGGACTCGACGTCGTCCTCACCGCGCGGCGCGTCGAGCCGCTCGAGGAGCTCGCGGCAGAACTGCGATCGCGCACCGGTGTCGAGGTGCGCACGCTCGCCGGCGACATCGGCGATCACGGCACCGCGGAGCGACTGCTCGACGCGGTCGACGAGCTCGACATCGGGCTGCTGGTGTACAACGCCGCCGGGGAGCGTGTGGGCACCTTCCATGAGAGCCCGCTCGACGACCACCTGTTCAACATCATGGCCAACTGCACGACGCCCACGGTCCTGAGCTACGAGCTCGGCCGCCGCATGGCGGCACGTGGACGAGGTGGGATCGCGCCGGTGTCCTCGATGGCCGCACTCGTGGGCTGCAGCTTCATGACCATGTACTCGGCCACCAAGGCCTTCGAATGGATCCTCGGAGAAGGTCTCTACGCCGAGCTCGAGCCGCTCGGCGTCGATGTGGCGCTCTACCTCCTGGGCTCGACGGCGACGCCCACGTTCATCGAACGCTACGGCGCCGGCATCGACCCCGCCCGTGAGGGCGGCATCGAGACCGACGATCCCCTGGAGACCATGTTCAACCGCCAGAGCGTGCCGACTTCTCCCGAAGCAGCCGCCGCGCACTTGTTCGAGAACTTCGACCAGGGTCCGGTGCTCTACGCGGACCCCATCGACGAGCGCGCCGCCGCGAAGATGCCGCGCGATGCCGCGCAACGAGCTGGTGAACCTCATGAGCGCTCTCGTCCGCGGCCAGACGTGAGCGTCGTGCCGGCGCCGAAGGGTCACGCCCCATGCTGACGAAGCTCGACGACACACTGCTCCACCAGGCACCGACCACCTTCGACCACGCAGTCACGTCCGACCACCGGTTCTACGACCGCTACTGGTTCCAAGCCATCGAGCCCGGTGGTGCCACATCGCTCGTCGCCGGCATGGGCCTCTACAAGAACACCAACGTCCTCGACGGATTCTGCACCGTGGTGCACGAAGGCAAGCAGTACTGCCTGCGGGTCTCACGCGCGCTGCGTCCCGAGGTCGACGTCACGAGCGTCGGCGCGCTCTCCGTCGACGTGATCGAAGGACTACGCCAGCTGCGCATCGCGGTCGAGCCCGGGCGTCATCTGATCGCCTGTGACCTCGTGTGGACCGGGACCTACGACGTGATCGAGGAACCGCCCATGTGGCGGCGGCTCGACGGGCGCGTCCAGACCCAGGGCGTGCGCATGTACCAGCTCGGTCGCGCCGACGGCTGGATCGAGATCGAGGGAGAGCGGCGCTCGGTCGAGGACTGGTACGGCAGCCGTGACCATTCGTGGGGCGTGCGGCCCGGCACGGGCGGTTACGAACCCGTCACCGGCCCGCCGCGTCAGGCGCAGGCCGAGTTCCTCCGGGCCTTCCTCTTCTTCAACACCCATGCCGTGGGCGGGGTCGTCGACGTGACCCAGGGCGCCGGCGGATTCCAACGTTCGTTCGGCAGCGTGCAGTGGCCGGCCGGATCCGGGCGCCCGCCCGTCGCGGTCACGCGCGCCGAGCTCGACATCTCCTACCTCGATGGCATGAGTCCGGCTGACACCGCGAGTCTGGGCTTCGAGCACGCAGCCTTCGCCGTGAACACCGCGACCGGCGGATCCCTGCGCATCGACTGCAACGTGGTCTCGCCCGCCTGGGTGCTCAAGGCGACGGGGTACGACATGGGCTACCACGACGGGCTCGGCCTCGGCGTCCACCGCGGGGATCTGCTCGAGGAGTTCGAGGTGCTCGACGTCTCCTCGCCGGACTTCGTGACAGTCTTGCCGGACCGGTCGCCCTATCCGCACTTGCACCGCGAGCACGACGTGACCATCACCGCCGACGGTGAACCTGGGGAGGGGCATCTCATGGTGTGGCGCGACTTCACCGACGATGTGGAGGCCCACCTCTGGACCAGCGACGACGCGCCGGACCCGAGCGCCGTGTGAGCACCTCCCACGACGACCCGACACACGGCGTGAGCGCCGCCGGTACGCTCTGGACGCGCGTCAACACGTCCGAGGCCACACCCGGCGTGATCACACCACTGCACTGGGACTTCTTCCGCTCCGCCGAGCGGGGCATGCGAGCCAGCGCGTACGACCGGGGGGTGTACGACGAGTCGGAGGTCGAGCTGCCGCCCACGGTTGACGACAACTGGACGGGCGCCTTCTTCGGCCGCGTAGCGTTGAACGTCGACGCCCTACGCGCGATGTACGACCGGGTACCGGGCACGTCGGCAGACGAGTTCGAGCTCACGATGCTCGGTTCGGTGCGCCCGGACGCGAAGAGTCATCCGACCACCGAGCGTCATGCACGCATCATCGAACGGCGCGACGCGCTCCTCGCGGAGGTCCCGAGGACGATCGAGCGTCTCTACATCGAGGTCGACGCGTGGTGGAAGGCCGGGGTGCATCCGGACACCCTCGACGACGTCGACGGTGCGGCGGCGCGGTGGCTCGAAGCTCGGGACCGGCTCGGCGAGGTGATGCGACCGCACACCATCGGCTCGCTGTTCGCGATGGAGGGATACGCATCGCTGGCCCGTGCGTGCGCAACTGCGGGCAAGCTCGACCTCCTGAGCCGTCTCACCAGCGGGTACGGCGACACCGAAGACGACCGGATGAGCGCGGCGCTGTGGGACACAGCACGCGGTGTGTTGCCGCGGACGGAGCTCATCGCCGCGTACGGCTACCAGGGCGACCGCGCCGGCGACCTCGCGGCGTGCGTGTGGCGCGAGGACCCGACCGTGCTCGACCCGGTGCTCGAGGCCCTCGGGTCGATGGAAGAGAGCGAAGACCCGCTCGTCGCCGGACGGCATCACGTCGCGGCTCGCGAGGACGCCGAGGCCGAGCTCCTGGCCGCACTCGAACCTGGTGAGCGCCGCGAGATCGGCAACGCGATCGCGGAGACGCACCGCTTCACCGTGCTCCGGCAGCTCGGGAAGGTCACGTTCTGGCGCGCGGTCGACGTCGGTCGCGCCGCCACCCGCACGCTCGGGCGCTCGTATTGCGCACGCGGTCTGCTCGCCGACCCCGACGACACCTACTTCCTCGTGGCTGACGAGCTCGTACCCACGCTGGTGCCCGACGCGCATGAACGCGTCGCCTTCCGCCGGGCCCGCCACCGCGAGTACCAAGCCGTGGAGATCCCGCTCACCTGGGTGGGCAACCCGGTCCCCCAGCCGATCTCGCCTCGCGCCGACTCCGACCGCGCCTCGGTCGTCACCGGCATCGGGGTGTGTCCCGGCGTGGTCGAAGGTCGCGCGCGCGTCGTGGTCGACCCGTCAACCGACGACCCGATCGAACCGGGGGAGATCCTCGTCTGCCACACGACGGACCCGAGCTGGGTCGGTTACTTCCTCGTTGCGTCGGCGCTCGTCATCGATGTCGGTGGCCCGCTGAGCCACGGCGCGATCGTGGCACGGGAGCTCGGTGTCCCGTGTGTGATCAACACCGCGGTGGGGACCTCGCAGCTCGTCTCCGGTGACGTGCTGCGCGTCGACGGCAGCACGGGTCAAGTGGAAGTGCTCGCCGCGGTAGCTCCTGGACGGAAGGTGTGATGGCGACCGAACGGGCGACCTACTGCCGGATCTGCGTCGCCGGGTGCGGCATCGTGGTGTCAACGGAAGGCGACACCGTCGTCGGGGTGCGGGGCAACCACGAGCACGTTCTGTCGCAGGGGTACACGTGCCCGAAAGGCCGAGCCATCCCTGCGCTACACCACCATGCCGGCCGGCTGGACCGTCCGCTGATCCGACGCGGAGACACCGTGGCCGACGCGACCTGGGACGAGTCCCTCGACGACGTCGCCACACGCGTGCGGCGAATCCTCGACGAGAACGGGCCGTCGGCCGTGGGGTACTTCGTCGGTTCCGGCGGATACTTCGACGCCGCCGGACTGTTCACCTCGAACCTGGTGATGCGCACCCTCGCGACCCCGAGCTACTACAGCGACACCTCGATCGACGTGATCTCCACCATGGTCGTGTCCGAGCTCGTGAGCGGCATGCCCGGATTGCTCGCCAAGCCCGACCTCGACGAGAACCGGATGCTCATCATCGTGGGGTCGAACCCGGTGGTGTCGCACGGTCAGACGCTGCTCATGCCCAACCCGATCGTCAGACTGCGGGAGCTCACCGCCCACGGTGAGCTGTGGGTCGTCGATCCCCGCCGCACCGAGACGGCCCGCTTGGCGACGGGACACCTCCAGGGCCGGCCCGGAACCGATCACGCGATCTTCGGCTTCCTCGTGCGCGAGTTGCTCCGCGACGGTGCCGACCGCGAGTACCTCGACAACCACGCGACCGGCGTGGAGGACCTCAGTGCATCGGTCGAGCGGTTCACCCGCGCCCATGTCGCCGCGCTCTGTGGGGTGGCGGAGACGGACCTGCAGCGGCTCCTCGATGCCGTCCGCCGAGCCGGGCGCGTCGCGGTGCTCACGGGAACGGGCTTGTCGATGGCCGACGACGCGAACGTCGCCAACTGGTTCATCTGGGCTCTGGAGATCATCACGCACTCGGCCGATCAACCCGGCGGCGTGTCGTTCACCCCCGGGTTCTTCACACAGTGGGACCGCAACGACCTCCCGCCGTCGCTGTCGACGGGCACGCGTGCCCCGGGCCCGGCGAGTCGCCCCGAGTTGAGCTCCTGGCTCGGCGAGTTCCCGTGCACGGCGATGGCCGACGAGATCGAGGCCGGCAACCTACGCGCGCTGTTCGTCGCGGGCGGAAACGTCGCGCTCAACCTGCCCAACCATCCGCGTCTCGCCGCTGCGCTCTCCAGGCTCGACGTCCTCGTCGTGGCCGATGTCGTCGCCACCGAGACGACCGCGCTCGCGACCCACGTGTGGCCCTGCACCGGCCAGCTCGAACGGGCCGACCTCACGGTCATCCACGACGTCCTCATGCCGCGGGTGATGTGCCAGTACACCCCCGCCGTCCTCGCACCGGTCGCGGCACGTCGCCCGATGTGGTGGGCGTTCGCTCAGCTCGGCCGGCGCATCGGCGTCGACGTGCTCCCGGACCTCGACCTCGACACCGTCTCCGACGACGACGTGCTCGACCTGGCGCTCCAAGGCGCGCGTCTCGACCTCGACGACCTCCGGGCCCCCGGAGAAGCAGGCCAACCCGTGGAAACGGACCGCGCAGTGTTCGGGTGGGTGCACGAGCGTGTGCTGCGCGACGGTCGCTGGCGGCTCGCGCCGCCCGAGCTCGTGCGCCAACTCGACGAGGTGCGCCGTCCCGCGCCACTGGTGCTCATCCCGCAACGTCAGGTGCGACACCAGAACACCCAGCACCGAGCGCTCGGCGACCGGCCGTATGTCCAGATCAATCCCGCCGACGCCGCGGCGGTACACGTCGCCGACGGTGACCAGGTCGTGGTCACCAGCGCGACCGGCAGTGTGACGGGGACTGCTTTCGTCACCGACGTGATCCGTGCGGGGGCCGTCTCGGTTCCGCACGGCTGGGCAGACCCGTGCGTCAACACCTTGGTGAGCGATCGCGACGTCGACCCGCTCACGGGCATGCCGCGCCAGTCGGGCACACCCGTCGCGTTGGCGCGAGTAGACGCCTCCCGGTGAAACCTGGGAGTGCCGGCCCCGAGCTCGCGGGGCGCGTGACCTGCGGTCTTGCGTGGACCTGACGAGACAGCTCTCAAACCCTCGCGGACCACAGGAATCCTGACGCGGTCGCTGTCGAAACGCCAGCGACCGGTACCAGGGGTTGGGCCGGCATGCGTGCGCGTTCTGTCCTTCGGCATTTGGGGCGCCCTGCCGTGGGAGACCGTCACCGTGCGCTGGTGCTGGGCAATGTCAGCCGGCGCGAGCCGGATCTTCGAGGACGCGCCGGAGACCGGCAGCGGCACGGTCACCGATCTTCCGGAACGAGAGGCCGAGTAACGGGTCGACGAGCCGCAATACCCCGCGCAGGTCGAGCTCTGCGTCGTAGGTGACCGCCGAACCGCCGTCGGTGGCTTCGACGCGAACGGTGTCGTTCGAACGGATCGCGCGGGTCTCGGCGCGCAGCACGAGGCGGTGCGGCGGTTCCCATTCCACGATCTCGTAGGTGAGCGTCCTCGTGCGTGGTCCGGCCTTCACGACGACTTCGAACGCCGCGCCCGGGCCAAGCTGCTCTCCGCGCACCAAGGTGGAGCTCCGTACGCCGGGGTCCAACTCCGCGAAGTTGCGGGCGTCGGCCATGTACGCGAACGCTGTCTCGGGAAGCCAAGGACTGTTGACGGTGTCGACGTCACGTGCCATCGAGGCATGGTACGAGCCGGAGAGCGCGCCACGACTGAGAGCGCGGTTCCAGGCCAAGCCGCAAGGGCCTGGCCTGGAACCCGCTGTCAAGAGACTGGAATCCGCGTCAAGAGCTCGCCGGAAGCAGGACGGTGTCGATGACGTGGATGACGCCGTTCTTGGCCTTCACGTCGGTCATGACGATGTTGGAGACGTTGCCCTGACCGTCGGTGATCGTGGCTTCTCCATTGGCGACGTCGATGGTGATCGTGCCGCCTTCGAGGGTGGGAACGGTCTGGGTGGGCTTGAGGGACGAAGACGGCACGCGTCCCTTGAGCACGTGGTACTGCAAGACAGCCGAGAGCTTGGCCTTGTCGGCGAGCAGCGCGTTCAACTGGTCGGCGGGGATCTTCGCGAAGGCCTCGTTCGTCGGCGCGAACACCGTGTAGGGGCCCTTCCCCTTGAGCGCATCGACCAGACCGGCTTGCTTGATCGCGGTCACGAGGGTCGAGAAGTCGGAGTTCGCGGCGGCGACGCCGACGATCGTCTTCGCCTTGGCCGAGCTCGTCTGCGAGCTCATGTTGGCGGAGGGACGATTCGGGGATGCGCCTGCGGTGGCCGGCAGCACCGCTGCGGTCAGGGGGGCGGCGACGAGCGCGCCGATGGCGACGAGACGGCGCATGGACGGCTGGATCATGACAACTCCTGTTGGTCGAGGACTCTGGGGAAACGGCGATGAATTCGCAGCGCTCGTGAGGTTCCACAACCCCGACCCCCGCGAGTTCATTCCTCTTTAGTGATATTTATGCGCGACGGTCGTAAGATCGCCGTGTGACCGGATCACCCATCGACCTCCAGACCGCTGCCCAACGGCTCGGCGTCCACTATCAGACCGCCTACCAGTGGGTTCGCTCAGGTCGCCTCCGAGCACAACGCGTCCGAGGGCGTTACCAGCTCGATCCCGACGACGTCGAGCGATTCGCGCGGCAGCGAGACCGGCCCGCGCCGCCCCGGGCGCGCCGCCCTCGCGCCGGCTTCGCGAAGCTCGCGCAGCGCGCGCGACGACGCTCTCGTGACCGGAGACGAGCGCTTCCTGCGTGATCTCGTCGATCGCCTCACTCGCGATGGCATTCCGATGACCACGGTCACCGAGGAGATCCTCGCGCCCGCGATGCGGCGCATCGGCACCGACTGGCGTGCCGGAACCGTCACGATCGCCCACGAACATCGCGCCTCCGCCATCGTGGAACGGATCCTGGGCGACCACAACCCGAACCCGCGGGGCCGACGCCGTGGCACGGTCGTCGTCGCCGCGCTCGCGGGCGACCACCATGCACTCCCCACGTCCATGGCCGCGCTCGCGCTGCGCGAAGACCACTGGCATGTGCAGCACATCGGCGCGGATCTGCCCGCAGACGAACTCCTCCACTTCTGTCGAGAACGCCCCGTCGACCTCGTCGTACTCACCGTCACGAACGACGCGACACGACCCATCGCAACCGACAGCGCCGAGCAGCTCCGCGCCCTCGGCGTGCCGACACTCATCGGCACGCCAGGCGACACCCTCGCAGAACTCCAGCGACGCGCGCGCGAAGCCGTGTGATCAGACCATCGAACCCTTCGGCAGATCGGCGCGCCAGACGCGAGGCGATCTCCACGAGCTGTCACCAGCCGCCACGAGATGCCGCGGAAGGCGCTGGCTCACGCTTCACACCGCGCCGGCGCGAAGGTCTGTGAGCACGGCATTCGCGGCCCGGCGACCGGAGTAGAGCGCAGGCCGAGTTCCGCGCACGCCTGCCACAGTGGCTCGTACACGGGGGCATGCAACGGGGGGAGGTGTGAGTCGGGGGCGACGTTCGGGACCATCACGCCGCCGAACAGGCCGACGTCCTTCACCCACCGTGCCTCGGCCACCGCGTCGTCGACGTCGTTGAGCAGGAGCTGCGCGACGCCGGCGCGTAGGCCCGGCAGGTCGGCGCAGAAGTCGGCCAGCCATCGGTTGTGGGCCAGGATGCCGGCCCACCGCAGCTCGTACTCGTCGGGTCGGCAGTCGGGCAGCGTGAGCTTGCCGCTCGGGAAGAACGGCGGGATCGTGTTGGGGTACACGACTTCGCCGACGATGCCGTCGGCCTCGAAGTCCGCTTGGCGGATCGCGGGGTCGAAGTTGCGCCGATACTCGAACGTGTCCGTCTCGACGAGATCCTCGTACGGGTTGACGAACTCGGCCTCCCACGCGTCGAACTGCTCGAGGTACCGAGCCTCCAGGTATTCGCGGTAGGTGTGGATCGGTGCGCCGGCGTGACAGTCGGACGAGATGACGACGTAGCGGTCATCGGGGTTCGGCACGAGCCACCTCCGCTTTGGTCAGAGCGAAGTCGCCCAGGGTGGTGCGGCGCCCGTAGGCACCCCAGCACATTAAAATACGCTTTGAACTATGTCGAGCACGGGACTTCAGGAGGCGCTCAGCCTCTCGGATGTTCGACGCCACCATCTCGCGGTCGTGCTCGGCCGGTTGCGGCGCCACGGACCGCGGTCGAGAGCGGACCTGGCCCGGGAGACCGGGCTCGCCAAGGCCACGGTGTCCACCCTCGTGGCCGACCTGATGGCCCGCGACCTCGTCGCCGAGATCGCTGCACAGTCGGGATCGGTGGGTCGCCCGGCGACGTTGGTCGCCGCAACCGGGATGTCGGTGGTCACGCTGGGCATGCAGATCGAAGTCGACCACGTCTCGGCCTGCGCCGCTGACCTCACGGGCCGGGTCGTGAGGTCCGAGCGCCGCTATGGGGACAACCGAGCCTGCAGTCCCGACGCAGTGCTGGGACGGCTGGCCGAGGTGACCGCCAGCGTGCTCGACGCTGTAGCCGGACGAGACGTCGAGGTCGTCGGCGCGTGCGTGGCCGTGCCCGGCTTGGTGGAGCCCGTGAGTGGGGAGATCCTGGTTGCTCCCAACCTGGCGTGGTCCCGGTTGGAGCTCAGCGGTCTGTCGGGCGTCCTCGGTCTTCTTCCGGGCGTCATTGTCGTGGTCGACAACGAGGCGAACCTGGGTGCTCTGGCCGAGCTCGAGCGCTGGGATCAGGGGGGACCCGCTTCGTTCGTCTACGTCTCGGGTGGCGTTGGAGTGGGCGCGGGCATCGTCGTGGACGGTCACCTGATGCGCGGCGTGCACGGCTTCGGCGGCGAGATCGGGCACCTTGTCGTCGAGCCGGAGGGGCGCCGGTGTGCCTGTGGTGCCCGCGGCTGTCTGGAGACGATCGTGGGTGCCGAACGCGTGGCCTCGACCACGGTCCGAGCCCGGGCGCTGAGCCGAGCCCTCACGGGTGTCGTCCACCTTCTCGACCCCGCGGCCGTCATCTTGGGCGGTACGTTCTCCGGCGACGAGAGGCTGGCGGAGCTCGTGGCTGAGCAGCTCCACACGGAGACTCTCGCGGGTCGCTGGCGCCCTTGCATCGTTCGGACGTCCTCACTCGGCGTCGATGCAGCACTTCTCGGAGCCGCCCGACGCGCCCTCGAGGGCGTCCTCGCCGATCCCACCCACGTCGCGAGTCGCGGCGGCGTGCCCTCGCCGTGAGGGAACCTCGATGACCGAGGATCTCGGTCCTGCCCCGAGCATGGCTTCCCCTACGACCCGCGGGCACTCGGCTCGCAACGGTCGACCCGGCCAAACCCAACTGAATGGAGCCGAGGGATGGATCCGCTAACTGATCGGCCGCCGACCCGGTACCTCGAACGCCTCGAGGTCGACCGCCTCCGGCTGTCGACGACCACGATCCGAGAGATGGGTGAGGGGTTCGTGGTCCTGGACGTCGCGGTCGACATCCGACACCTCTGCGACCCGGCTGCCCGATGGCGTCGCCCTCGCCGGGAAGCGAGTCGAGGACGGCTCGCTCACGGTGCGCGTCGAAGCGGTCGGCCCCCGCACCTTCCGCTACCGGTTCGCGCTCGGTACCGATGTGCCAGCGGGCGACACACCGATGCTGGCGACCGAAGTGCACGTCGACCCTGCGGCCCGTGTCGATCGGACCGGCGCCGGGGTGACCATCACCACCGGCGAGGCATCCATCGAGGTGGAGGTGCCCGCGGTCGGTGGGCCGACCCTGCGGGTTCCGACGCGCGGACGGACGCATGGTCGGCACTGTGGGAGGCGGCGACTCGAACCTGCTGGACGAGTGGGCGTGGGACTCGTTCCCCACCGGCATCTGCCGCACACCCGTGCCGGGTCACCGACTGGCGACCGAGGTGTTCTCGATCCGCGATGACGAGTGCGTCTACGGGTTCGGGGAGCAGTTCGGTCGACTCGACAAGGTCGGCCAGACGATCGACGTGAACATGGCAGAAGCGATGGGCACCGTCACCCCGCGGGCCTACAAGAACGTGCCGTTCTGGGTCACCACCACGGGGTGGGGCGTGTTCGCCAACCACGACGCCCGGCTCACCGCCTGGATCGGCAGCCGCTCGTCGCCCCAGCTCCAGGTGGCGGTGGACGATGACTGGTTCGACGTCTTCGTATTCGTCGGCGACGTTCGTCAGGTGCTCCAGGCCTACACCGTCCTGACCGGCCGGCCGAACGTGCCGCCGGACTGGTCATTCGGGTTCTGGCAGTCGAAGATCTCCTACTCCTCGGCCGTCGAGACGGTCGAGGTTGCCGAGCGGATGCGGGCCGACGACCTGCCCTTCGACGTATTGCACCTCGACACCCATTGGTTCCGCCGTGACTGGTTCTGCGACCTCGAGTTCGACCCCGACCGGTTCCCCGACCCCGCCGGCTACCTCGACGCAATGGCGTCGTTGGGTGTGAAGGTGTCGCTGTGGCAGCTGCCCTACATCCCCTAGGGCTCGGCGCTGTTCGACGACCTCGCGGCGGTCGACGGGTTCGTGCGCCGAGACGATGGCAGCCTCTACGACGTCGGGCTCTGCTATGCGCCCGACTGGGAGGGCGGCCCGATCGGATGCATCGACTTCACCAACCCCGATGCCGTCGAGGTCTACCAGCAGTGGCTCGGCACGCTGTTCGACCTCGGTGCTCGGGCCATCAAGGCCGACTTCGGTGAACAGGCACCCATCGACGGCGTCTATCACGACGGCACGCCCGGCCACCGGATGCACAACCGGTACCCGCTGCTCTACAACCGAGCCGTCGCCGAAGCGACCTACGCACACACCGGCGAGTGGATCATCTGGGCACGGTCGGCCTTTGCCGGCTCCCAGCGGTATCCACTGCATTGGGGCGGCGACTCCACGGCGAGGTGGGACAACCTCTTCGCCAACGTCGGTGGGGGCCTGTCCCTGGGCCTGTGCGGGTTCCCGTTCTGGAGCATGGACATCGGTGGCTTCCTCGGCGAACCCGAAGACGACCTCCTCGTCCGTTGGCTCCAGGCCGGGCTGTTCCTCTCCCACAGCCGCATCCACGGATTCGGCAACCGCGAGCTCCACGGCCGGGGCGTCACGACCGAACTGGCCCGCGACCTGCTCCACCTGCGATATCGGCTCCTGCCGTACCTGCTCGGCCAGGCTCACCGTGCCGCTGCGGTGGGCGTTCCCCTGGCTCGGCCTCTCGTCGTCGACCACCCCGACGACCCCACCACCTGGCACCTCTCGGACCAGTGGCTCCTCGGCGACGACCTGCTCGTGGCCCCGGTCGCGACCGCCGACGGGGATCGGCGCGTCTACGTGCCCGAAGGCGACTGGGTCCACTGGTTCACCGGCGAGCACCACCACGGCCCCACCTGGGTCAGCACCCACAGCCCGCTCGACCACTTCCCGCTCTACCAGCGGGCGGCATCCCTCGTGCCGCTCGGCCCGGTCATGGCCCATGTCGGCGCCCGACCCACCGAGCTGCTCACCCTGCGCGCCGGTGTCCCGACCGCCACGTCGGACTGGCGAGGCGTGGCGCGAGTCGACGGCGCAGCCGTGACGATCACTACCACCCGACCCGATCCCACCGTCGTCGTCGAAGGACTCCCGCCGCAGCGTCGATGTCCGCGTGGTCGACGGGTCCGGGGAATCCGTCGACCGCCCGATCCGACGCATCTGAGGATCGTTTCCCGCGCATCTGGCGGAGGTGCGATGTCGGTGGTGCTCCACACGCAGGGGATTCCGTCATTCGGACAGAATCTGTGCCCGAGGAACAGGAAGGCGGCCATGAGCAGCACCCTCAGCCCCACGCCGACTGATCGCTTCACATTCGGTCTGTGGACCGTCGGCTGGCGGGCGCGCGATCCCTTCGGCGACGCGACCCGGCCGCCGCTCGACCCCGTCGAGTCCGTTCACCGGCTTGCGGAGCTCGGGGCCTCCGGGGTGACGTTCCGCGACGACGACGTCGTGCCGTTCGGCGTGGACAACGCCCAGCAGGATTGTCAGCTGACACGGTTCCGTGCTCCGCTCGACGCGACCAGGCTCTCAGTGCCGATGGTCACCACGAACCTGTTCACCCACGCGGTGTTCAAGGAGGGTGCGTTCACTGCGAACGACCGCGAGGTGCGCCGACACTCGATCCGCAAGGTGATGCGGAACCTGGACCTCGCCGCCGAGCTCGGCGCCCAGACATACGTGTTCTGGGGCGGTCGCGAGGGCTCCGAGGTCGACCTCGCAAAGGACCCAGCGCCGCGCTCGATCGCTACCGGGAGGCGATCGACACCCTCGCCCAGTACGTGAAGGACCGCCGCTACGCGGTCCGCTTCGCCCTGGAGCCGAAGCCGAACGAGCCACGCGGCGACATCTTCCTGCCGACCGTCGGCCACGTCCTCGCGTTCATCTCCACCCTCGAACACGGCGACATCGTCGGGGTCAACCCGGAGACCGGTCCGAGCAGATGTCGAACCTCAACTTCGTGCACGGCGTCGCGCAGGCCCTCTGGCACGGGAAGCTCTTCCACGTCGACCTCAACGGTCAGCACGGACCGAAGTTCGACCAGGACCTCGTCCTCGGTCATGGCGACCTGCTGAGCGCCTTCGCGCTGGTGGACCTGCTCGAGTTCGGCGGTCCCGATGGCGGTCCGGCCTACGACGGCCCCCGCCACTTCGACTACAAGCCGCTGCGCACCGCCTGCGCCGACGACACGTCGCCGACCTGAGCGCGAACCAGCAGGTCAGCAGAGTGAGTGGAGGTGACGGGACTCGAACCCCACGACTTCTACGTTGTTGCCTCGCCGTCCACGCCCTGGGTCGAGCCCCACACGGGTCGAGCGCTACGGTCGCAGCCGTCGTCGAGGGAGCACGCGCTTGATCGCCGGGAAGGAGATGGTGCGCGCCAAGGCGCGCTTCGGACTGCTCATCGGCGCGATCGCGCTCCTCGTCTTCCTCATCCTTTTCCAGCAGGCGTTGCGCGACGGATTGATCACTTCGTTCGTCGGCGCGATCGAACACCAGGACACGCCCGTGCTCGTCTACAGCACCGACGCGCGCCGGAACCTGCAGAGCAGCACGATCACGCCCGAGCTCGAAGCCGAGGTGCGCGCGCTCGACGGCGTGCAGGACGTCGGTCGCATCGGGCAGGGCACCTACAGCGTGACCGCCGGCGGAGCGATCAAGGCGGCGGCGATCATCGGCTACGAGAAGCGCTCGCTCGGCGCGCCGGAGTCACTCGCTGCAGGGCGGTACCCGACTGGTGACGCTGAGGGCATCGCCAACGAGACCGACGCGTCGGAGGGCTTCGACCTCGGTGACGTCGTGCGCGTAGAGCCCGGCGGCTACCGCATCCGGATCGTCGGTCAGTCACGCGACACCAACCTGCAGGCGACGCCGACGATCTTCGCCCGCTACGGCACGTGGGAGGGCTCGGTCACGGCCGCCAACCCCGACGCGCAGCCGCCGCTCCCGAACGCGCTCGGCGTGGCACCGGTGCCGGCGCTGACGCCGGACGAGGTGGTGCGGCGGATCGACGCGGTGAGCAACGATCTCGAGGCGCTCACGCGTACCGACGCGGCCACGAAGGCACCCGGGGTCGCGCAGGTGAGCCGTTCGTTTCTCGTGATCTTCCTGCTCTATGGGCTCGTGGTGCCGCTCGTCATCGGCCTCTTCTTCCTGATCGTCACCCTGCAGAAAGCGCCCACGCTCACGTTGCTGCGCGCCGTCGGCGCGCGCTCGACGACCCTCGTGCGTGCGCTGCTCACGCAGGTCCTCGTGGTGGTGGGTCTCGGCGTGGCCATCGGCACGCTCCTCTTCTTGCCGCTGTCGTTCCAGCGCGTCGGGTCGATCCCGCTCCGCTTCGACGCACCGACGGTGATCGCCTGGGCGATCGGCATCCTGCTGCTCGGCGTCGCCAGCTCCTGGTTCTCGGCTCGACGGGTCCTGCGCATCGAACCGGCCGAGGCGCTCTCCGGCGGCGGGGTGGGCATGTGAAGTTGGCCCTCCGCGAGATGCGCCGCCGTCCCGGGCGCTTCGCCACTGCGACCGTGCTGCTCACCCTCATCGCCGTGCTGCTGATGCTGCTCGGCGGTCTGCTCGACGGGCTCATCCTGCGGTCCACCGGTGCGATCCGCGCGCAGCGCGCCGACCTGGTCGTGTTCTCTTCGACCGCCGAGAAGTCCTTTCTGCGCAGCCGCATCACGCCCGAGGTGCGCGCGCAGGTGGCCGCGGTGCCCGGAGTCACCAGCGTGGGCGGCATCGGAGTCACCCAGCTCGGGGCACGCGTGCCCGGCAACGGTCCGCGCGACCTCACCGACATCGCCCTGTTCGGCTACCAGGAGGCCCCCGATGGCGTGCCGGTGCCCCCGGAGCCGGGCGAGGTGTACGCCGACAGCATTCTCCAAGACGACGGCGTGGCGCAGGGCGACACGCTCCGCCTCGGACCGGAGCGCAGCCCGGTGAAGGTGATCGGCTTCGTCGGCGACGTCAGCTACTCGGGCGCAGGCTCGTTGTGGGCGTCACCCGTCACGTGGCGAGCCGTGCAGAACGCGAACCGCCCCGGATCGTCAGTGGGGCCAGGGGTGTTCCAGGCGCTCGTGGTGCGCACCGCCCACGATCCGTCGACGGTCGCCGCCGCGATCGACCGGGCCACGGATGGCACGACCGCCACCATCTCGCGCGCCGAAGCGTCCGACGCGATCGGCGGCGTGAAGCAACAGCGTTCGGTGTTCAACCAGATCATCGGCGTGACGGTCGTCATTGCCGTCGTGGTGGTTGCGCTGTTCTTCGCGCTGCTCACCGTGGAGCGCGTCGGGTTGTACGGCATGTTGAAGGCGATCGGCGCTCGCTCGCGCACGCTCTTGGGAGGTGTGGTGGCGCAGGCAATCATCTGCGCCCTGATCGCCGCGGTGGTCGGCACCGCGTTCGCGGTGATGCTCGACATCGTGTTGCCGCCAGGCGCCATTCCTTACCAGCTGTTTCCCAGCCGTGTCGCCATCAGCAGTCTGGCGCTCGTGCTCGCCGCCATTGCGGGGAGCGCGTTCTCGCTGCGCCGCGTGCTGCGCGTCGACCCGGCTTCTGCCATCGGGAGAGCCTCGTGAATGTACAAACCGGCACTGTGCTCCCCGCACTGCAGCTCGAGGCGGTGCGCAAGGTGTATCCAACGGGCGACGAAGAAGTGGTCGCGCTCGATCACGCCACCCTCACCATCGGTCATGACGAGATCGTGGCGCTCGTGGGCCCGTCGGGCTCGGGAAAGACGACCCTGTGCTCCATCGCAGGCGGCATCCTCTCGCCGACGGCCGGGCAGGTGGTGGTGGGAGGCAAGGACATCACGGAGTATTCGCAGAAGGAGCTCACCGACTTCCGTCGCGAGCATGTGGGGTTCGTGTTCCAGAGCGTGAACCTCGTGCCGTTCTTCACCGCAGCGAGAACCTCGTCGTGGTCGACGAGATCGGTCAGCGCACCGGCGCGCCAGCCCGTGCCCGGGCGGATCAGCTCCTCGAGGAGCTCGGCCTGACCGACCGCCGCAACCGCATGCCGTCGGAACTCTCCGGTGGTCAACGCCAACGGGTCGCCATCGGCCGCGCCCTCATGAACGATCCCGACCTGGTGTTGTTCGACGAGCCCACCTCCGCGCTCGACACCAAGCTCGGCGAGCAGGTCATGGAGCTCATCCGTACAGAGATGAAGACGCGGGGAACCGCGGCCATCGTCGTGACCCATGACGAACGGATGACCCACTACGCGGATCGCACCGTCCACATCATCGACGGGGTCCTCGTGGCCTGAATCGCGGCCGCGCCGCGCAGCCGGCTACTCCGGACCAGGTTGGTGAGGATCGTCGAGCATGAGACCGAGCTCGTCGAGCTCCTTCTGGTCGAGTTCGAACATGTCGTCCTCGGCCTGCTCGTCCTCGTCGACGGGTCCCGGGTCGACGAGCTCGCTCAGATCGTCCTGGGCATCGGGATTGCCATCGCGGTCACTCATCGCGCAACAAATCCCCCTCGAACCTCAGCACGTCACGATCCTGGTCCCGCCCAAAGTGTCGACGCGCAGCAGGACACGATCAAACCGGGTTTCGCTGCACGCAAGCGCCAGTGTCGCTGGAATGGTGTGGCCGTCGTCAGGGCCGAAGGTCCCGCGAGTTCCGTTGGAAACTCGCAGTTCTGGGAGGGCGTAGCCGAGCGCAGAGATGAGATCCGAGACGTTCAGCGAGCGACGTGGGCGGGGCTGTCTGCGGGCTGGGAGAAGTGGGACTCGGTCATCATCGACCAGCTGGGCCCGGTCGGTGCGGCGATGATCGAGCGTCTCGACATCGCTGAAGATCAGCTGCGATTGGGCTGGAGCTCCGAGCACTTCGACCTTAGGGTGGCGAGATGGTTGCTGATCTCGCGGAAGCCGGGCGGACCATGCGTGTGGTGATTGTGGGTGGTGTCGCGGGAGGGATGTCGGCGGCGACGCGTCTTCGCCGCCTTGACGCTGACGCGAGTATCACGGTTCTCGAACGGTCTGGTCACGTCTCGTTCGCCAACTGTGGTCTGCCCTATTTCGTCGGGGGGCTGATCGAACAGGAAGAGGACCTGACACTCCAGACCCCGGAGCAGCTGTTTGCTCGCTTCCGTCTCGACGCGAGGGTCGACAACGAGGTCGTTGCGATCGATCGGGTGCGGCACATCGTCACGGCCCGTTCCACGATCACTGGGGTGGAGACGGCTGTCGGCTACGACAAGCTCGTGCTCAGCATGGGCGCGGCGCCCGTGCGGCCCCCGATCCCCGGCTATGACCGTGTTCGCACGCTACGGACGGTCGAGGACGCAGCCAGGCTGCTGTCCGACGTCGACGTGGCGCCGTCAGCCGCGGTCGTGATCGGTGCGGGGTTCATCGGGCTCGAGATGGCTGAAAATCTCGTCGTGCAGGGCATCGATGTCACGATCGTCGAGGCGACGCCGCAGGTGCTTCCGCCGCTGGATCCGGAGCTTGCCATTCTCGTCGAGGACGAGCTCGTAGCGCACGGCGTTCATGTCGAGACCGGAGCGACGGTGGCATCGGTGGACGACACCACTGTGACACTTGCCGATGGACGGATCCTTCCCGCGGGACTTGTTGTCGGCGCGATTGGGGTGCGACCCGATGTGCGACTCGCCGAGGCGGCCGGCTTGGAGCTCGGACCGAGTGGCGGTATCGCTGTCACGGACACGAACCAGACGAATGATCCCGACATCTACGCCGTGGGCGACGCTGTAGAGAAACCGGACGCGATCTCCCACGCGAAATCGCTGATCGCGCTCGCGAACGTTGCGAATCGTCAAGGTCGAAGGGTGGCTGACCACATCGCCGGTCGACAATCACACTCGGTCGCGTCGACAGGAGCCGCGATCGTCAAGGTCTTCGATCTGGTTGCCGCGACGGTGGGATGGAGCGAACGGCGCCTGCGAGCAGCAGGGCTGCCGTTCCGAGCAATCCACTCACACCCGTTTGACCATGCTACGTACTACCCGGGAGCGACGCGCATGTGCGCAAAACTGATCTTCGACCCGGACGACGGAACGATTCTCGGCGCACAAATCGTCGGTCGTCATGGCGTGGACAAACGGATCGACGTGATCGCAACCGCGATGGCCGGCGGCATGACTGCCGACCGCCTCGCCGACCTCGAGCTGGCCTATGCCCCGCCGTTCTCATCCGCCAAGGATCCCGTCAACATGCTCGGTTACATGGCCGAGAACGTGCTGAGCGGCGACTGCGACATCGTCGAACCGAGCGAGCTCGATGCGCTCATCGCCCAAGGCTGGACCCTGATGGACGTGCGCACCGCCGAGGAACACGCCGCCGGTGCCATCCCCGGATCGATCAACCTGCCGATCGACTCGCTACGCGACGAGCTCAATACGCTCTTGGCCGCCCCCGTCGTCGTCTATTGCGAGGTCGGCCAACGAGGACACACCGCGACAGCTCTGATGCAGGAGCTCGGGATCCGAGCACGCAACCTCGACGGCGGTTACCAAACCTGGAGAGCTACCTTGCGGGCTCAGGCGAAGCAACGGACCATCGGTTGACGGGCCTCGCCACGCGCCGAGCCTCGGAGGCGCGTTCGGGACGTGTCGAGTATGCCGGTGCCGGCAGCACGAGGAGTGATGAGGCCGTGACCGTCGTCCTCCTCTCCGTGCCGGTAACGAGATGTTGAGGAAGACCACCAATCAGTTGCGTGCCGCCGCGACGTTCGGCTTCCTGCTGCTCGCCAGCCCGCTCGTCATCGGGGGGCCCGCCGCCATCGTCCGCAACTTCACGGTCGACGACACCTACTACTACCTCCAGATCGCCCGGAACCTGGCAGACGGGTACGGCTCGACGTTCGATCGCGTCTCCGCCACCAACGGCTACCAACTGGCGTGGCAGGGCTTCCTGGTCCCGCTCGCGTTCGTGTTCCGTGGTCGGGATGCCCTGCTCGAGGCGATGTTCATCGCGGTGTGCGCACTGGTCGCCGTCGCGGCGTACACGCTCGCACGACTGTGCGCCTCGCGGTGCGACGACGAAGGCGATCGGCGCCTGGCGGCGTTCTTCGCGCTCGGCGCCGTCGTCCTGGTCGCGTTCAGCCCCTTGACCGGCCTGCTCACCGGGATGGAATCCGCGCTGACGTTCCTGGTGCTCGTCCTCTTCGCGCGGTCGCTCCTCGCCCTCGACGATCGGGACGACGTGGGAGGACGCAGAAAGGCCCTGTGCTGCGTCTTCGCCGTCCTCCTCGTGCTCTGTCGACAGGACTACGTGATCGTGGCCGGCACGCTGGTCGCATCGCTGTTCGTCATCCGGATCCTCGGACGTCGTCACGAACCGTTGTCGATCGTCGTCCGTGCAGAGCTCCGGCGATCGCTCCCGGTGTTCGGCGCGGTCGTGTTGGGTCTCGTGGTCTCGTTCTCGCTCTACTTCGCGATCGACGGCACGCTCGTTCCGGTCAGCGGGCTCGTGAAGTTGCACCAGGGCGTTCCTCACGGATTCACGGGCTTCCTCAACCGATTCCTCGGTGCGCTCCTCCCGTTCGCCCGCTTCTGGGCGTCCAGCGACACCGTCTTCGGCCTCATCGGAGCGGCTGCCATGGTCGTGCTCGCCGTGTTCGTCATCGCCAACCGCGACCACCTGCGGTCACCCCGACTCGCGCGGGCGACCATCACCGCGGCATGTGCCTTCGTCGTCTACTGCGCGTTCATGTCGCTCTCGGTCGGCCAGCTGCCTGCGTGGTACCTCGCCATCGCGGGCTACTTCTACGCCATCTTCGCGACGTGGATGGTCGTCGAGGTCAGAGCGAAGCTCGTCGAGGCGCGTCGGCGGCGTTCCAGCTCGACCGCCCGGCTCGCAGCCGCTGGCGTCCTCCTCCTCGCCTGTTGCGTGCTGGCCTCCGCTCTCTCCGAGCGCTCGATTCCTGGCGTCTACGCCGCGCGGCGGGACCTCGGCACGAAGCTCGCGGAACGTGGTCCGGCCTCGTGCCGACTCGCTGCGTTCAATGCCGGGCAACTCGGGTACTTCTCGGGTGGACGGTTCATCGACCTCGATGGACTCGTCAACTCGAACAGCTACCGGTTGCACGTGCTCGAGAAGCCTCGGCGTCTCGAGGCCTTTCTGCGTGCGAAGCACGTCGACGGCCTCGTCGACTACAGCTTCGGTTGGACCTCCCCCGTCCTGCACCACTACACGACGGTTGCGACGGTTCCGACGCAAAGTGGCACGAAGCCATTGCTCCTGCTCGCCGCCCGAGAGCGACGGCGCTCGGGTTGCCTGCTCTGAGCCAGGCTCGCGCGGGCTCTGGACGTCGCCGCACCGCGATCGGGATCGCACCCGACGACCGGCGCCAGCTGACCGGACGGGGGGGCGGACGGGCGGGGACAGCCGCGAGGCTCTTGGCGCCCACCTTTTGGAGGCGTCGCGGGATGCTCGCGGGATCCAAGCGGCTGCGACCTGAGCGCAGCATCGCTGCGAAGTCCCTGATCAGGACTTTCGCGAGTGGAGGTGATGGGTTCTTACTCCAACCCCTCGGTCGTGTCCCGTCTTCGACGTCTCCTCGCTGATCAGGGCACTGATGGGGTGTCCGATCGCTCCGCATCAATTGTCTCACGAAAACGTACAAAACAGGCGCAGGTCCGTCTGAGCCATCATCAAGTCGCTGCGCTCATCGCTTCGTACGAGGCAGGACGCACCGTGGAAGAAGTGGCAGCAGAGTTCGGGATCTACGTGCGAACCGCAGCAGCGCACCTCAAGCGCGAAGGCGTTCCACAGCGCCGGCGCCAACTGACTCCCGACCAGGTGACTGAAGCTGTGCAGCTCTATGAATCCGGCTGGTCAACCATCCAGATCGGCAAGCATCTCGGGATCTGTGCGCAGAGCGTGCGGTACCGGCTCCAACGTGCGGGAGTCGAGTTGCGGCCTCGTCGGGGCTGGCAGTCCTGAGGATGCTGGTCGGTCGCGATCTGTCAGCGACCTCCACGTGTCATTGGTCGAGGGCGTCCCAGGGCACGCTCCCCGAGCAGCGGAGCGTCGGGTGCTCGGCGCGCTGATCCTGGCTCACCTGACGAGGCGGCTGCGCGAACGTCGCGTACGGGCGGCATCGGAGTACTACGCGCTGCTCCGCGGCGACGGTCGCGCGGAGCAACGGGCGCATGTTGTCAGCAAGCGGGGCGCCCGACATCCGTTCGCCGACCGCCATCATCACGTCGAGCGCGAGGTCGACGTCCGTGTCGACCGTCGCGTCCGCGTAGACCTGCAAGTACGTGAAGGGCCAGCGCTCGTCGAGCACGCACAGGCTCACCTTCGCGTCGCGGGCAACCGCGAGCGCCTTCGCGCGGGCCGCCATCGTGGAGACGAGGAGCTCGCCGTCATCGGTCGGCACGTAGTACACAATCGACAAGGCCGGACCGTCGTGTCGCCGGTTGTACCCGAAGACGCAAGTGCGGTGCGTCCTGACAAACCGCGTCGCTCGGACGGGAGCATGTCGCGGTCGGTCGGCGGGTGGAGGGTTCGGGTGCGAAGTGAAGCAGCATGCGGGCCTTTCAGTTCTCGTCGACGGTACGTCGCACGACGTGACGGCGCCGCGCCCAGAAGCGCCGGCCGCGACCGGTTGGGGTCGACGTCTCAATCGGGACGATTGACGACGACGATGGGCAGCGTGACCTCCCGGAGGAGTTGCCGTGTGATGCCGCCAGACGGCCTGAGTGGTCGGGGATGACGACCGCCCATCACCAGAATCCGCGCCGGGAAGTCAGCGAAGTGCTTTTCGAGCCCGGCTACGACACTGATCGGATCGGCAACCGCGACTGCGTCTACCCCGAAAGGAACGTCGGCCACCTGGTCCCCGACGGATTTCACGTAGTCGTCCGGGTCGCCGGCAGGACCGTGGTCCCGCGTGGAGTTCGACGGGTGGTCGAGGTCGGCGAGCACCGGTTCGTACATCGTGACGATCCGCATGCGGCTTCTGAGCTGCGTCGCCCAGGTCGTCGCGACAGCCAGGAGCGGCCCGGATCCGTGACGCCGTCGATGGCGACTACCACGTCACTCCCGGGCGAGTCGACGCACGCTCGCCGTCCTACGGCCACGATCGGCCGCTCGCTCCGCTCGAGGACGAGCGACCCGACGGCGCGAACACCTGCGCCGCCGGGTCCGGAACGTCGTGTGTTGCGAGACACAGGACCGTGCCCTCCGCGGCTCCTGTGGCGAGGAGGCCGTCGACGGGGTGCGGGTCGATGAGCACCTCGACGTCGATGCCGTGGAGTCTCCGCGGTCAACGGCCTCGTGGACCGCGAGGTGGGTCTCCGCGAACTCGACGTCGGACGACGCGATCCCGATGACGCGAAGCCGGGCCTCGAGCGCGCTGGACAACGCTGCCGCGACGGGGAGCGCGCGGTTCGCGAAGTCGGACCCGTCGAGGGGAACGACGATCTCGTCGATCACGGACGCTCCACCTCATCGCGCAGCTCGAGGAACTGGAACCCGGCAATCAGATCGGCGGTGCCGCGGAAGATGGCGAAGATGCCGATGACCGTGACGAGGAGCAGCACCGAACGGTCGGGGTTGCCGATCGCCCAGGCACCGAGACCATCGAGACGATCCCGCTGATGAGACGGATCCACCAGCCGTGGACGTCAGTGTTCGACAGCGCGATCGCCACTTCGAAGATTCCGCTGAAGAGCAGGTACCAGGCCACGAAGATGGAGACAATGAGCACCGTCGGGCCCGGCCACACCAGAGCGCCGACTGCGGCGAATGTTCCGAGGATCCCGAACGTGATCGCGATGACGTGCGAGTGCGCCCGACAGCGCCGACGCGATCACGAACGACGAGAGCGCGCCCATCCCGAACGCGAGGGCGATGAAGATCACCGCCACCGAGATCGACGACGGTCGGTACGACAGCGCGACGAATCCCAGGAGCAACCACAAGATGCCCGAGAGGACGTACAGGAACCAGTTGCGGCCGTAGGTCTCGGCGACGGCTCGCTTGAGATTGCCGAACGGTGAACCGGACTCGAGATCGGTGAGCGTGGAAGTGGACATGACCTGACCTCCTTGGTACGCGCGTGGACCGAGAGTGGGACGCTGATGAGAGCTTCAGCATCCGCCTCGCATCGTCGGGACACATCCCGCGTCACGTGTCCGTGCGCGAGAGCTACGAAAAGCCCGGCATCACGACCCGAACGCACCTTGCAACGTGTTGGCCGTCACGATCCGCGTGAGCTCGATGCGCGAGCTGATGTGGAGCTTGCGGAAGATGTGCCGCAGATGTGCGTCGACGGTATGGGGCGACATGAACAGCTGCCGCGCGACCTTGCGATTAGTGAGGCCCTCGGCAACCAGTTCCGCAGCGGCCAGCTCGGTGTCGGTGAGGCTTGCCCATCCGTATGGCGGACACGTCTCCGGCGTGGAGCGTGCCGATGTGGACCCGAGGCGCATCGTGGCCGCAACGACCTGATCGGCGGGGAAGACGGGCTCGACGCTGCATTCGAGAGCTCTCTCGTCGCGACACAGCACGCTGCGTCGGTCGCCGCTCGTCAACGCGTCGCGAGCTGTCTTCCAGAGCGCCTCGTGGTCGGCCTCGGTCACCAAGCGTGCGGCGGGTGCGTTCATCAGCAGGACTCGTTCGCTCACGAGCACGAACGGGCCGCGAACCCGCCGACGCGCCCGTCGGAAGGCGTCCGTCAGCTCGTCGTCGGTGTGCGCGGACCCGTCGGCCAGCAGCCCCTCGATGGTCTGCGCGCAGTGCCGCGCGACCGGCACGAGCAGCTCGTTGCTCATCTCAGCCGTGCACACCAGCGTGAACACACCTCGCAGGGCGCCGCTCGCCGAATCGAGGATCGGCGCAGCTGCCGTGGTGAGCGTCACGAGCGCGTGCATGAAGTGCTCCGGACCGTCCACGCGGGCGGCCGCACGCTGCGTAGACGCCATTCCGATCGCGCTGGTCCCTGCCGTCTCGAGCGTCCAGACGTACCCCCCAGCGAGCATGACGCCGTCGAGGCGCTCGCGGATGAAGTCATCCGAGACGTGGCGGGACACGACGCAACCCCGGTCGTCGGTCACGACAATGGCGATCCCGGTCTCGGCGAGATCGTGGGCGACGTTGTCGACGTATGGCCCTGCGACGTGAAGCAGTCCGGAGAACGCAACGTCGTCCCGTCGCGGTGGTGGGAGCACGTCGGGCCGGAGGCCGATCTCGAAGCACCTCTTCCATGACGCCTCGATCTCGGGCCGGACCCCACCCGGATCGAGCGCGTCCTGACCGAACTGGGCTGCTACCTGGATCAGCTGCTCGAGCACCATGCGGTCACGGTACGGAACCAGGGCCGTGCTCGAATCCACGTATACCCCAGTCTTCGGCACCGCCGGACCCGCTGGAGGCCGAGGGAGTCCATAGCGAAGGCGGTGACCACACGGCGGACTGCGGTCTGAGAACATTGGGAATGAGACGGAGCCGTTACCGCACCTCAGCACAAGAACGGAACGTCCTTTGACGGCACGCAGAGGCGGTTCGAAGCCGCCACGCCACGGCTGGGCGCCGGCCGAGCCACTTCGACGACCGGTCCTGTTCGTCAACCCGCGGTCTGGTGGCGGCAAGGCGGGGAGCACCGGCCTCGTCGACCGGGCGTGCGACCGAGGGGTGGAAACCATCGTCCTCGGCCGAGATGCGATATTGGAGGCCTTGGTCGCCGACGCCGTTGCACGTGGCGCGGACGGGCTCGGCATGGCCGGTGGCGACGGGTCGCTCGCGGTGGTCGCGGCGGCTGCCCGCGCTCACGCGCTTCCGTTCGTGTGCATCCCGGCCGGCACGCGCAACCACTTCGCGCTCGACGTCGGCGTGGACCGGAGCGATCTGTTTGGTTCGCTCGACGCATTCACCGATGGAGTCGAGTGCCGGATCGACGTTGCGGAGGTGAACGGGCGCATGTTCCTCAACAACGTCTCGCTCGGGATCTACGGCGACGCGGTACAGGAACCCGGATACCGCGATGCGAAGCTGCGAACGCTGCTCGAAACCGCGCACGCCGTGCTCGGTCCGAGCCGAGCGACCTCACAGCTGCACCTCCTCGACGATCTCGGCCGTCCGCACGACCAGCCCGCGGTCGTCCTCGTCTCCAACAACCCCTACTCGCTCAATCGGCCGCTCGTGACCGATTCCCGCCCCACACTCACCAGCGGGCAGCTCGGAATCCTCGTCCTCGACCCGCCGGGCGACCCCCGCCGCGCGCCGGGACGGGCGTGGACTGCGACATCGGTCGAGATCAATGCCCCTGAACGCCTCCACGCCGGGATCGACGGTGAGGCTGTGGACCTCGACCCGCCGCTCGAGCTCGTGGTTCGCCCTGCGGCGCTCCGGGTCAGGATCTCTTCCCGCCATCCGGGCGTGTCGCCCTCCGGGCTGCTCGGTTCGTGAGCTGCTCTCGTCCATCAGGGGACGAGGATGAGAGAAACCGAGGTCTGTGCAGCAGGCGCGTCGCGGTTTCACTGACTCGCCGTTCGATGAGCGGAGCACGGGCGTGCAGGCCTACGACGATCACGTCCGCGTCGACCTGCTCGGCCTTGTTCACCAGGCCTGCGACGAGGTCGTCTTCGTGAACGACCCGGGTGACCGTCCGCACGCCTGCGTGTCGCAACGCCTGAGTCCAATCGGTTTGAAAGCGGCCGCGGATCCATGCCGTCGTCGTGTGGCGTTCGAGCTGCGACACCAGCTCGAGCTCGGGCGTCAGGAACGTAGTCGCGATCACGTCGACATCGACGGCCGACGGGAGCGCCGCGACAGGTTGCGGCGCGGAGCGAGCTCGCGGAGCCGTCGACCCCGAGCACGATGCGGTCGATCCCGGGGCGGCTCCCGTCGGGAACGGCCGCGGTGGTCTCGTCGTCCGGTGCACCAGCGCGCCCCGGTGGTATCGAGTCGGAGCGCGAACCGCCGTGGCCCGGAAGACGCACGACGAGCAGATCTGCATCCTCCCGGTCCTGCTGGTCGAGGAGCACGGAGGTTGCCTTGCCTTCGACCACTTCGATTCGATGGTCCAACCCCACCGCGGCCCGGTCGACGGCTCGGTGCACGCGTGCGAGACGTTCTGCATGTTCGGCGTTCCATTCGTCGGGCGGGAGTTCCGCCTGCTGAGGGATCCACGGGGACACCGCAACCGCCTCGGCCCCCGCTCGCCCGGCAACGAACGCCGCCCAGTGCAGCGCCGCCTCACCGCTCTCCGACCCGTCCACCGCAACGAGGACGCGACGCAGCACCTCCGCTTCGATCACTGGTCACCTCCTCCTCTCTGCGAGGTCGGTGTGTCGTGCGCCGACTGATCTCGCGTTGAATCGCGTCCTCGCCGCCCCGGGTGGCCGTGGCCGGCGGCGCGCCCGCGGAGGAGTGCGACCCCGATTTCGAACGCGCCTTCCACGACGGCGAGGAGGCCCAGGACGATCGTGGTCGCCCTGATCGTGCCGCCGCGCCCGACGAGCAGTGTTACCCCGAAAGCCGTGTTGATGATGGCGGCCACCATGGGCACAGCCCAGCGGGGTCCTCCGCCCGCGTGAACACGGCGATCGTCTGGCGACGATGCCGTACACGAGCAGCCAGGCACCCGCGACGACGGCCACCACGCGTTGGGTCGGGTCAGGCCAGGCGACCAGCGCCAGCCCGACTGCGAGCTCGCCCCCGCCGAGGAGTGCGACCATCGCTGCCGAGAGTCCGACCCACCCCGGTGCGGCCACCCAGTGCGCCGTCCCTCGTGCAGCCAAGAAGATCGCGAGGCACGCGGCGAGCTGTTCGTGCTCCATCTGCCGAGAGCAGTGCGACGCCACCGACGACGGTCATCGCGCGACGCGGCCAGCTTCCAGGGTTGTGTGCTCAGCATCGCGGCGCCTCCATGGACACCATGACGGCGTCCGAGCGTCGGGCATCCCGCGCTCGGTGCGCCTCCGAAGCCTGTGGCACCTTCTGGATTCAGGCGGCCTATGACCGCCGACACCATGAACGCGTCGACCCCTCGTCATGATCTGCCGGTCGGAGCCAGTGATTCGAGGTCCAGGCGAGCGAGTTCCGTGCGACTCCGCACGCCGACCTTCCGATACATCTTGTGAAGGTGGTACTCGACGGTGCTCCGGCTGATGAAGAGGCTGGACGCGATCTCGGCATTCGTCTTTCCCTCTGCGACCAGCTGAGCGATCTGTGACTCCTGGGCAGTGAGCACGTCGCGGATCGCATCGGTTCGCACGCGGCTCGCTCTCCGGTCGCCACCAGCTCGCTACGGGCGCGCTCGGCAAAGCCGCGGCGCCGATCCGCTCGAACAATTCGAGCGCCTCTCGGAGAGGTTCGCCGTGCTTCACGACGTCGACGCGAGCGGCGGAGCCACTCGCCGTAGAGCACCTGCATCCGAGCACGGTCGACCGCGGCGGTGCAGAGGGCGAGGCGATCGAGGGATGCGCGGTAGTGCGATTCGGCCTCGTCGTCGGCTGCAAGCAGCGCTCGCATGCCACTGAGGAGCCCCTGAGCCCAGTCGGTTCCGGACGCGGTCGCCCGCTCCGAAAACCGCTCGAACGCGATGTTTGCCACCGCCTGATCACCACACCGCACCGCAGCCTCGATGAGGAGCGGCGCCGCGAGCATGGAGAGCGAGAGTGGGTCGTTGAATTCGATCTTGCGACAGTGTCTAGCGTCGCGGCATAGCGACGCCAGCCGAGCTCGAGCACGGCGAGCGCGGTACTGGGCGTGATCGAGATCGATGCCTGCGCCTCGCTCGAGGGCATCTCGTCCCTTGCGCAGAGCAGCGTCGCGCTCTTCCCTTCTTCACCGCGGTAGGCATGGAGGAACATCTCGCCGAGACCGGGGTCGCCCATGTGACCGCGGAGCCGACGAACGAGAGAATCGCTTCTGCCTCGGCCATGGCCGACTCTGCGGCTCGAAACCGCCCGGCGAAGATCTCGAAGACGCTCGTCAGATCGAGCGCGATCGGCAGCGTCGACAGTGCCCGCGCTTGGCCGCCAGACTCCACCCACGACCGGGTGACCGCCTGACCGGCGGCGTCGTCGAGCAGCGCGGCGGCCGCATTCACCGCCAGGAGCTCCAAGGCAGGCGTGTGCGCATGAGCACTCGCCGTCACCGCAACATCTGACTCGACGTCCTCGCAGATGTGTGCGAGCGCAGTGCGCAGGGTGGGCGCAGCGGGCACGTAACCGGCGGTGACCGCAATCACGATCCCTTGCACGAGTTGTTCGGCCCCGGTGAGCGACGCTTCCTCGCCTGAGAGCGAGCTGCTGGCCTTCGCCGCGAGTTCTTCGACAAGGGAGCCGTCGCCCAGCGATGCTGCGTAGGGTGGCTTCCTCCGCGGTGATGAGGACGTCGAGCGGAAGGCCGCGATCCGTAACGATCGAAGCCACCGCGCGCTGCAACGCCACATCCATCACGCGCCCGGCCCTCGTCCAGCCAGAGGAGACCTTGGGTCCACTCCGCTTCCGCACGCAGACGGCCACGCTCGGCCCGCAGCAAGATGCGGTCGAGCAAGCGCTGCGCCTGTGCTGCATTACCACTCGCAGCGCGAACCGGACAGCTTGGAGCAGCCGATCGATCCGCTGCTCCGGATCAGGCGTGAGCTCGGACTGCCCGCTGCAGTAGCTCGGCTGCGGCCGCGCTCCGACCCCGCTCGAATACACGGCCGGCAGACACGGCGAGCGCGGGCGGTGCGATCTCCTCGTCCGGGTCGGTCGCGGCGGCCGTGAAGTGCCACGCCCGCCGGTCGATGTCGTCGTCGCCGTCGAGCGCCTCCGCCAGCGCGCGGTGAGCCCGCCGGCAGTCGGAGGACGTCGCGCCGTGGTACACCGCCGAGCGGATCAGCGGATGGCGAAACGAGACACTGCGAGCAAAGCTGGCGAGATCGGCCGCCTCGATGCTCGCGACGGCGTCATCCCAAGGTGCGCCGAGCGCTCGAGCCGCGCGCCGCAGGAGCGCCGGGTCCCCGAAGCGCTCCGCGGCGGCGAGCAGCAGGACGGTGTGCGCGGCCTCCGGGAGCACCCGCGGCGGTGTGGCGAACCTGATCTTGGAGGGTACGGCCGACCGGAAGCGGTTCCGGGAGGGGAAGGTCGCCCAGCAGCTGTTCGCCGCTCAGCTCAGCGACGAACGCCAGCAGTGCGAAGGGGTTTCCCTGCGTCGCAGCGATCAGGCGCTCGGCGATCCCGACGCCGACGGGGCCCGCGACGCGCTCGAGCAGCTCGCGCCCATCCACTTCCGAGAGCGGCGGGACCTCAAGGTGCGGGAGGAACATCCAAAACACCCGGCCTGGCGCTTCCCGTGTCGCGAAACCGCCGAAGAGCATCGCGATGCGATCCGCGTCGAGCCGGCGACCGACGAACGTCAGCACGAGCGCCGACTCGCCGTCGACCCACTGCGCGTGCCGTCGATGACGAGCAGCAAGGGTCGCTCGCGTGCGAGGTTTCGTCGAGCAGCGTGAGCACCGTGAGGAAGACAAGCAGTGGGTCGGGTGGGCCGTGATCAGCGAGACCGAAGACGGACTCCAACGTGTGGCGCTGCGGTTCGGGAAGTGCGCCCATGTGCCCGAGGAACGGATACAGCAGCTGGTGGATCGCGGCCTGAAACCGAGTGCGATCTCCGGCTCGACGCCGGTCACACGCGAGACGGTGAATCCCGGCGCGTTGCACCGTGTAGTCGAGCAGGGTCGACTTGCCGATCCCCGCCGTCCCGCGGAAGACGAGGGCCCCGCCCGAGCCGTTCCGGACACGGTCCAGGAGACCGTCGATCGTGGCACACTCGACGTTGCGGCCTACCAGCACTCGGCGGAGAGTACCTCTCCCTCTCCGGGTCGCGCCGAGAGCTCGCTGCGGTGGCTTTCCCCGCAGCGAGCCATTCGACGTCCGAGTGCATCAGGGAGACCGGCGTGGGTCACCCTTCTTCACGAACTCGACGCCGACGCCCCGCTATCGGCTTCCATCCTCGCGGTAGCGTGACGTAGCATCGAGCACCGCGTACTCGGCGTCTTCGATCGCCCAGTACGCGTACCGGATCGCGAACGCGGCGTCCTCCTCTGCGGAGTCGGCCCTCCGTTGCGCAGCGTGCTGGTCGTGCTCGGCCTTCTTCGAGGCGATGTCCCGCCGGACCGCCTCGACCTGCTCGTCCCAGCTCTTCTGCATGTCGTTGAACCATGCCGCGACCTTGCCGCGGTTCTCCTCGGCGGCCTGGCGAAGGTCCTCCTGCCCCACCTGGAGGTCTTTGTGTGCAAGCTGGACCTCGTGCTCGAGGTTCGGCGCGCGCTTCGTTGCGCGTGTCGACCACCGCCCGGTCTTCGGCCTTCTTGGCGCTAACGGACAGCTCGCCCAACTGATCTGACAATGCCATGACTTGGCTCCTTCTCTCGGTCTGTTGATGTCGAAACCAAATGTGCGCCCCGCGCCGCGGATCCCTGCATCACGCGTTCACGTCTCTCCTACGAGCCGTCTGCGAAGCGACACTCGGCCGGAGGTACGTGGACGTGGGATGTGCGCCGGTCGTCACCCGCGGAGAATGGAGTCATCGTGCTCAGGAGAAGCGCCGGGACATGAGTGACACGTCGACACGACTCGAGCAGGTGTCACGGCATCTCGAAAGTGCGCAGAAGGTGCTCGACGACGTGAACCGCGTGGGTGAGGGTTGCCGACGACGTTCAGTCCGCCGTGGAGCACTCGTGCCACATGGTGCGGAACCTCACGATCGTGGGTCTCGTCGCCCTCGCCGTGGCTGTCGCGGTCTTCGGCACCACGCGGACTCGCCACTGATCGAGGACGGCATGCCTTCGCTGTCGTCGGAATCGAGGGCCAACCGATAAGCCCGCAAGCCCCTTCTGAGGTGCGGCGCGGCGTCTGTCGAAGTCGCATGTGCCCGAGCCGATCCACGCCGGAATTCACGGTGAGCCCATCGATCTCACGCCCCGCTCAAGTTTGTGCCTCGACCCGCGGCGCTGCGGGCGTCCTCCCACGATCCCGGGGGTCTCACCCCTCAGTACGACTGATGACCTGACGAGGAATCGAGCCGGGCGACGGCGCCGTGGAACTTGAATGACCTCAAGGCCACGGAGACCCCCCCCCCCGACAAAGATCGGGCAGGGGCGAAAGTCCTGGTCGGGCCGTGCCTTGCAACCTGGACGGCTTCCGCCGACAAGCGGATACTCGTCAGAGTCATACGTCGGAGGGTGCAACGGCATCCATCCGACACTCGTCCGCGCCACTGCTCGAGAGGAGCTGACAATCGTGAACACGTCGGCAACTTCCCGGGGACCCGTCCCCACCTGGCGTTGCTCGAGACGCCGGCGCCGATCATCGTCGCCGAGGCGATCCCGGAGTACATATATGGTGACCTCCGCCGAACCCCCGTGACGAAGGTGTAGCCAATCGATGGCGACACTCGGCCGCCAACTCCCGCCACGACCTCCCTGCCGGCTCAAGCCGAGCCAACCAGGTACGCCGCCCCCGGACGAGCGCGCGACACGAGGCAGGTCTTGCCGGGCCGAGATCCCGCGTTCGAGCCATGCCGATTGGGAGCCGGCGACCGACCGGCCGGACCCGATAGCGCTGCTCGAGGAGCAGGCGGCGGATCGCCTGCCGGAGCTCGTGCCGATCCGCTACGGACGTATGTCGGCTTCGCCCTTTGCCTTCTACCGCGGCGCGGCGTACGTGATGGCCGTGGACCTGGCCCGCACGCCTACGACCGGGATCCGGGTTCAGATCTGCGGCGACGCCCACTTGGCCAACTTCGGCGGCTTCGCGTCGGCTGAGCGGCAGTTGCTGTTCGACCTCGTCGACTTCGACGAGACGCTGCCGGGGCCGTGGGAATGGGACCTGAAGCGCCTGGCGGCCAGCGTGTCCGTAGCCGGCCGCGACACCGGCGTCCCGGCCAAGAAGCGGAGCGCGATCGTCCGCGGCTTGGTGTCCGAGTACCGAGAGGCGATGCGGCAATTCGCCGCGATGAAGACGGTCGACGTGTGGTACGCACGGGCAAGCATCAACGAGATCCAGGAGCTGTTGCGCTCGCGCGCCCACCGCAACGACGCCGAGCGCTTCGACAAGGCCGTCGCCAAGGGGGAGCGCAAGGACAGCGCCCGGGCGCTGGCGAAGCTGACCGTGAAGGAGAACGGTGACGTGCGCATCCGCTCCGACCCGCCGCTGATCGTGCCGATCCGCGACCTCGTCGACGGCAGCGGAGCACGCCGTCTCGAGCACGACGTGCGCCGGCTCCTCTCCTCCCGGTCGTATCTGAACAGCCTGTCGGCTGACCGCCGCCGGCTGCTCGAGCACTTCCGGTACGCGGACATGGCGCGCAAGGTCGTAGGCGTGGGAAGCGTGGGAACGCGCTGCTGGGTGATCCTGCTGTTGGGGCGCGACTCGACCGACGCCCTCTTCCTCCAGGCAAAGGAAGCGAGGCGGTCGGTGCTCGAGCGGTTCGTCGGTAGGTCGGAGTTTTCGAACCACGGGCGGCGGGTCGTCGAGGGCCAGCGGCTGATGCAGGCCGCGAGCGACATCCTGCTGGGATGGATGCACGAGCCGCTCGGACTCGACGACCCGAAGCCGCACGACCTGTATCTCCGGCAGCTCTGGGACTCGAAGATCTCGCCCGACGTCGCCGCGATGCGCGCCTCGGAGATGGCCCTCTACTCGAGGCTGTGCGCGTGGACGCTCGCCCGGGCCCATGCGCGCTCTGGCGACTCGATCGCGATCGGAAGCTACCTGGGTTCCTCCGACGCGTTCGATCTCGCCATCGCGGCCTTCGCCGAGGCCTACGCCGACCAGAACGAGCGCGACCACGCCGCCCTGCTGCACGCCATCGCCACCGGACGCATACGAGCAGAGCCAGACGTCTGAGCGTGCAGAGCTACCGCAGTCGGGACTCAGCGAACAAGACGTTCCGAAGCTCCGCATCCCGCGGCGACCTAAACTCAGAAGCGGTGACAGATATCCTCTGTGGGCTCGACCCTGCCGAGCGAGAGCGTGTTGCTGCACTGCGTGCCGACGGACGCTTCTTCTGGCTTGACGCTCGCTCAGGGAGACGAGCCGTCACGATCTGGCCGAAGCGCTCGCGATTCCGGAGCGCCGCCCTTCGGGCTCTGTCGAGTTCGAGCGAAGCCTGCGGCTCACCGACGCTCCACGCTGACGGAGAGTCGGTCGCGTTTTCCGTCCGCTGCGATGTCGAGTTGGAGGCACCAGCGGACGAGACGGCGTCCGATTGCGACCCATCGAGATCCAGGTCCTTGTCACCGGCGACTACCTGTTGACGCTTCATCAGCAGCGAGTCTCGCTCCCGGTAGTCCTCCTTCCCGTTCTGCCCGAGGAACGGAGCGGGCGATACGTCGTCTACTCGGTGCTCGACGCGCTGCTCACAAGCAACTTCGACGCGTTGGATGAGGTCGGGCAGAAGCTGGATGCCATTGCCGCCAGGTGGTCCGACAAGAGCAACGTGCATCTGCCGAGGACGACGCTCCGGGCGGCCGGCGCCAGGCTCGCGACGATGCGGCGCCGGATCGGAGCGGAGCAACCCGCTCCGAGCGGGCAGGAGTGGAGATCGTCGTGCTCCGGGGCTTCGACATGGACGAGGAGCCAGACTTTCATCGTCTGGTCGAGCAGGTCAACCGCTTTGCGGTCTCGATGATGCGGCCGCGAACCCATGGGGACGCTGCTGGACTTGCAGCTGAACGAGCGGGCATATGTGGTGAGCGTCCTGGCGGCCATCTTCGTGCCGCTCACGTTCATCACGGGCTTCTTCGGCATGAACTTCGGGTGGATGGTCGATCAGATCGACAGTCCGATCGCCTTCTGGCTGCTCGCGTTCGTCATGCCGATCGCGACGGGTGTACTGGCTTGGCGCCTCGTGGTTGCCATTTCTACGGGTGAAGACTCCTAGCTGGCAACCGTTCTGAATACGCACGGAGCGAGACGACTGACCGAGCGGCAGATCTGCGTGAGCGGTGGGGGATGTTCCTAGGGTCACCCATCGGGCCTCGCCATCTGGTCCATTTCGACTTTCAAGTCGAAGTAACTCGCGCCACCGTGTGATTCGGCCATCAGGATCGACCGATCCCACAATTTCCATGTCGACCGGTCGCCGACGGTCCAAGTGCATAGTGCTTCTCCCGAAAGTCCTCGTAGCCAACAATTCCCTTGCCCGCATCTTGTACGCGCCACCCACAAGCGGGTTCGTCCCGGCGGGCTCGCCCCGACACACACGTCCCACAATCCCTCTTGCGGTCCTTAGGATTCGAGTAAGACGCTCAAGGTGTGCGAGCGATCGGACACGTGAACTGCCCCGTGACCAGGGACAACGTTGTGATAATGGCAACGGAGTAGACCTCCTAGGACGCTCGCCTCTGGGGTCACGGTGATGGACTCCTTCAGTTCTTTGGTAGGAACCAAAGGGTCCATCGCCAAAACAACCAAGAAGGGTGGACCTGCAACCTCATCTCGTGAACTGGAAGAACTAGACCCAATCCGAGTCGCGACCGCCGTACGCGAACAGCGCGTAGAGCACCAGCATGTCGATAAACATGATGGTGAAGGCGGCGATGGGGTAGGCGAACACCCAGAAGAACATCAACAGCAGCGACAGTGACGCGGTGATGATGCCTACCCAGCGGGCCCACTGCCTCTTCGCAAAGATCGCGATCCCCGTGCAGAACACGATGCCGCCCAGATCAAGGCGATCCAACCCCACGTCTCGAGGTTGCCGTAACTGAGGAGGTTCGCCGATGCCTTGGCCGAGCGTCGTGCTTGTGGTCCAGCGCCCACAGCCCCTGGATGAACGTCACCGACCCCGAGATCATCATCATGATCCCCGCGAAGGTGATCCAGCCAAGTCCCCGCTCCTCGTCCATATAGGCAGCTTCTGATTCCACGTCGTCCCCTCCTTCTGAACGGTCGATCGGCAGTGGTCGCCGTGCTCTACTTGCCCTCGACCCCGTTGATGGCGGCACGAGCTTCAACGCTCGCCATGACCAGCTCTCAGAGCGCCGAAGAACGCTCCGTGGTTAGCCTCCCTGGGTTGGATCGTGACCAGTAGGGCCGAAGGTCACCACGGCCGCTCTTCCCGGAGGGGGATTTGACTCCGGATGCCGCCGGTGCATCGCTTACGGTCCAGCCCAACAATGAAAGGTGGCACCGTCGTAGCCCGCCGTGGGGAAGCGCAACTCGGTCAGCGCTGACCGATGTTCTGACGTCACCTCGAAGAGCTTCCGTTGATCGCCTGGGGAAAGTCGGCACGTTCGGGATCCCCAAGAGGGTGACTTTCGGCCCTGGCCGCGGCCCTCGGGCGGCATCATCGTGGGTGCTACCCAGGTCAACCGTGGGTGATGCCGAGGAGAGAAGGTCCGTCATGAAGCCGCTTTCGGAACAACTACGCGAAGTGTCCGACCGTGTCAAAGAGACCAAGGATCTTGCTGCGGTAAGCCGGGAGAAGGACCGCCAGAAGCTGGAGGCGCAGCGAACGAAGGTGAAGGCCTCGATCTCCACTAGCCAGGAGCGGGCGAAGGCGTGATTTGAGAACGCGCGGACGTCGCTGGACTCGGACCTTGCGTCGATACGCATGTCGTTCGAGCAGACGGGCGCAGAACACGATGCCAAGAAGGCCGAGCATCGAGCGGAACACGCCGAGGAAGACGCGGCCGACGGATCGACTCCGCGCTCTACGCAGTCGACCAGGCCGAGTACGCGGTCATCGACGCGGCGATTACGCGGGCCGATGCCGACGACGCGGCAATGGCAACACACTGAGCGCGGCGTCACTGGGACACGCCCGGTCTGAGTAAAGCCTGGGCAGACCCCGGGTCTGCCCAGAACTCGTTGCCCGCTACGCCCTCGAGGGCGAGGCGGCGTTCGAGGCCCGGTCACGGCGACCGCGTTCAGTCCGCAGCGGACCGATGAGGCACTCGAGGATCGCCGAGTGGCGCAAACGGGCTCGAAGCCACGGTCTCGACGCGGGAGCGTGACCATCGCGTGGCATCTCGCACAGTCCCACGAGCAGGTGCCGGCGGTGTCAACGACTGGCGGGTGTTGTCACGACGTGGGTTCATGGTCGGGCAGCGCCACACACGACCGCGGGGAACGTGGCAGCAGTCCCTACCGTCTGAGGGTTCGTCTGTCCCAGAAACTCCGAGACAGAACAGGAGTGGAGGTGATGGTCTGAGGTCCCAGGGACTCTGGGACACCATGCTCTCATGCTTTCTGGGACACCTGATGGTGAGGTGTCCCAATGGAGTCTCGCGTTCTACGAGGTCAACGCGGTGCTGGTCGAGGGTCGCTCCGTTCGGGACGTGGCGGCGGCGACGGGTCGCTCGAAATCGTGGGTGCATCGCCACGTTGTGCGGTTCCGGGCCGGTGGACAGGCCACGCTCACACCCTCTCGGGCCGCGTATCGCCGGGGGCGGCGTACCCGGTTGGCACAGCCCCAGCCGGCAATTCCGTCCGGGGAGTCGGCGGCCGAGTGTGGCCATCGGGTGGCTACACCTTTGTCAAAGAGGTCCGGCGGACGTCACGATATGTACTCCGGGATCGCCTCGGCGACGATGATCGGCGCCGCCGCCTCGAGCAACGCCAGGTGGGAGAAGGCCTGCGGAAAGTTGCCGAGGTGTTTACGGCTGGTCGGGTCGAACTCCTCGGCGTAAAGGCCCAACGGCGAGGCGACGCTGAGCAAACACTTCATGGGGCCGAGGGCGCGTTCCAACTCGCCAACGATCGCCAACACCCGCACCAACCAGAACGAGCAGATGAGGAAGGACCCCTCCTTGCCCGACAGGCCGTCGTCGGTCTCGTCGGTCCGATATCGCAGCACGAAGCCGTCTTCGGTCAGGTCCTGGGCGATCGCGTCGACGGATTTCCGCAGGCGCTCGTCGGCCGGGGGCAGGAACCCGAAAACCGCTGCCCAGCAGCGTCGAGGCGTCGAGGTTGTCGGTGTCGTAGTGCTGGCGCAGCACACCGTCTCGCACGCCGTGCTCGAGGATGTCCTCCTTGATCTCTTGCGCTGTGGCCTGCCACGTCGCCTGCATCTCCGGGTCACCTCGGATCCCGGCCAGCTTCACCACACAGTAGAACGCCACCCAACACATCAACTTCGAGGAGACATAGTGCTGGGGCTGACCTCGCGCCTCCCAGATGCCTTGGTCGGGCTGGCGCCACACCTCCGTCGCGCAAGCCGCCTGCGCTTGCACGATTGGCCAGAGTCGCCTCGGAAGGCGCTGACTTCGCCACGTATGGAGCAGGATGGAGTCCAGCACCGCTCCAAAGACGTCGTTCTGACGCTGCCCGAATGCACCGTTTCCGATCCGCACCGGCTTCACGCCCCCGTGACCGGAAAGGTCGTCGCGGGTGGACTCCGTGAGGTCGCGCCGACCATCGATCCCGTACATGATCTGCAGCGCTCCGTCGTCGTTGGGCTCGAGGTCGGCGACAAACTGCATGAACTCGTCGGCCTCCCAGTCGAGCTCGAGGTAATGCAATGCCTGGAGCGTGAACGTCGGTTCGCGCATCCAGGTGTAGCGGTAGTCCCAGTTCCGCTCGCCGCCCGGTGTTTCGGGCAGCGACGTGGTCAGCGCCGCGATCGTCGCGCCGGTAGGCATGTACGTGAGGCCCTTGATCGCTAGCGCGGAACGCTCGATCTGCTCCCGCCAGCGGTGATCGATAGAGCGAGACTGGGCCAGCCAGCCGCGCCAGAAGCGAGTCGTGGCTTCGAGCAGGGCATCGGCCTCGTCGATGCCCTGCGGCGAAGCGAGTCCCTCCGCCCACGAAAGCGAGCAGTAGACCCGCTCGCCCGGTCCGAGAGTATGGCGTGCCCTCACCACTCCCTCGCCCTCAACGCCGATCGCCATGTCGGTCCGGAGCCTGATCGTCTGACCGGCGCCGCTCGCGTCGGCCGCATGGTCGCCCCCATCGACCAGCGACCACACCGCCGACGTGCGCCCGTAATCGAACACCGGCTCGCACACCAACTCGACTTCGACGCTCCCTGAGAGGCAGAGAGCCGTGCGCACGAGCACGTGGTCGCAGTCGTCGTCAGCCGGCGGTCAGCGTGTGCGGTGTGATCACGTCCTTGCCCCGTCGCGGGCCCATGGTCAGCGCGGCGAGGGCCAGGACCCACCACTCGGCGTATTCCATGTGGTGGAGAGCACGTTGGTGCCGGGCTCGTAGGTCCGTGCCGTGGGGACGTTGACACCGGACGGGACCAGCCGGAAGGAACCGGCCTGGCGATCGAGCAGCGTGCCGAACACGCTGGGCGAGTCGAAGCGTGGAACGCAAAGCCAGTCGATCGACCCGTTCGCGCGCCACCGCACGCGCCGGTGTGACAATTCGAGAGGAATCCGTAGTCCACGATGGGCGGGAACGGCGACGGCGCCGTGTGCGGTCAACTTCCGTCGCGAGAGACCCGCTCGCTGTCGGCTGTGGTGGCGCCCTGGCGAGAGCGTGCGGCTGGGCTCATGCGTGCACTTCAGGTTGAACGGGCAGCGAGTCGCCCAGCGCGCACTACTTCACCGACGCGGCCCACTGCGGAGTCGCCGTGCCCGCACACGACGGCTGCGGCGACACACGTTAGCGGCTCTGGTTCGCGCTGGTGCCGCCCGGCAGGTCGATGCCGATCCTTGCAGCGGGCCGCGGCTCCGGCGGCCGGCCCGATCACCTTCCACGAGAGTCGTCACCGGTCCTCATCGGGGGCCCGCCGCCTTGGCTCGCTCGTCGGCGTAGGCGCGGGCGTCGATGGCGTCCAGCACGTCCAGTCGCACGTTGGCGGCCGCCCACTCGGCGAAGTCGAGGGCGTCGGCCGCCCCGCTCGGCCCAGGCCGCTCCGTTGGCGGCGGCGTCGGCGTCTAGCTGTCGATCCCGCCTGTCGATCTTCGCCTTGACGTCCTCCCTCTGGGCGGCGGCGTCGGCCTTCATCTGTGCCCACTTGCTCCGTGCGCCGCCCACGGCCTGGCTGGCCTGCTGCTTGCTCTCCTCGGCGGCCTCCTGGCGCGTCTTGAGCCTGGTGGATTCGCCCCTTCAGCTGGTCACACGACTCGGCCGCGGCGGACAGTGCCGCGGCCTTCGCCTCGGCGAAGCGCTTCTCGAGGTCATCGAATCGTACGGAAGTCCATGATTCCTCCTTGCCTCATGGCAACTGGAAGGTCTGGCTTCTAGCAAAGGCTCATTGGTTGCTCAATCCCAGCGTCCCCGTCTCCCGGTCTCGCCTTCCTCGGTCGCGCCCTGCTTCCTCAGCGTCCACGTTGCGCGCGCCTCGGCTTTACGGGCGAGTACGTGACGCGCCCTCAGGGTTCACCGCCGCCTTTCGTCGACGCACCTTGCCCGCCGACGTTCGGTCGCATCTGCGTCGTTGCCGCAGGGCACGTACGAAATTGGGGTACGTGGTCGAGGGATGACGTCCCACGTTGTGGTGGAGAAATGATTTCCGGCGTGGGCGATGTTAGGGGTTAGCCCCAGAAGATGCCGGTGGGGTCATTGTCGATCTCTTTGAGGAGCTGGTCAATGGTGCGGGTCGATGAGGTCGTAGCCGTGCCAGCGCCTGTTGCCGTTGCGACCATTCGGCGGCAGCGCCGTTGGTGAGCGAATTGGCGTCGCGCTCGACGACGTCGAGCACCTTGGTGCGCCCGCAGCGCTTCTTTTCTGGTAGCCCCGCAGCTGGAGGTCGGCGAGGTGTCGGCTGGGGCGAGGTCCGCGATCGACGGAATGGACCGTGGGTGACAGGGCGGGCGAGACGGTGCGGTCGTAGTACATCGTTCTCCTGGATCATCAACCGCACAGCGGTGCGTGCGATCAGATTGTCCACCGCTCGCCGTCGCTGTGGGGCTCGACGTTGGGGAACAGCTCGGCGAAGGGGTCCGTCGCATCGGAGTGGATCGGGATCAGCCGGTCGGGCCTCACGCGTCGACGAGTCGGCGCAGGTCGGTGACGGACGCGTGCCCAGAGGTGTGCACCACCCGCCAAGGGATCGCGTGGTCTGCGAGCAGCTTCGTGAGCGTCTGGCCGGAGGGCGCCTGCGCGTCCGCTTGTGGTGCAGCGGTGGTGCGCTGGGAATCGTTCCCGAGATCTGACTACGAAGCCGCAGGTCAGAAGAGTGGAGGGTGGTGGTGTGGAGGTGATGGGACTTGAACCCACGACTTCTACGTTGCGAACGTAAATCGCCTCAGCACGCTGATCAGCCGTTTCGCGGTTACGCAGGTCAGAGCCATTTCGGCTGCCCGTGAGTGACCGTGGTTGACCGCGTTTGGCCTTCCTTGTGGTGCACGTGTGGTGCCGGGCGCGGAGCAGAGTGTGCGGTTCCGGTTCATGGTTGACACTGCGGCTCCGGTACGTGGGTGACACTTCGCGGACGCGGGTCCGGTAGCTGGGCGACAGTGGGTCCGGCTGCTGGGTGACGGTGGGTCCGGCTGGTGGGTGACATCGGCGTGGCTGACGGGCTGTGCTTCCGCTCCGACGAGGAGCGGGAGGTCGGTCGTGTTGGTGGAGCTGCGGGTCGTGGATCAGCGGGTGTCGGCGGTGCATGAGGTGCTCGACGGGGCGACGGTGGTGGGGGTCGCCGCCCGCTATGGGGTGAGCCGCCAGACCGTCCATCGGTGGCTGCGCAAGTACGCGGACGACGGAGTCGTCGGCCTGGTGGACGGCTCGCCGGTGCCGGCGTCGTGTCCGCATCAGATGCCGGCGGTGATCGAGGCGCGCATCATCGAGATGCGTCACGACCATCCGGGGTGGGGTCCCCGCACGATCGGTCATCAGCTCGCCCGGGAGGGCTTCGATCCGGTGCCGGCGAAGACGTCGATCTATCGGTGCCTGGTGCGTCATGGGCTGATCATCCCGGTGGCGCGGCGTCGCAAGCGGGCTGACTATCGGCGGTGGGAACGAGCCCGGGCGATGGAGTTGTGGCAGATGGACATCACCGGCGGTGTCCGCCTCGCCGATGGGACCCGCCCGTCGATCGTGACCGGCATCGATGACCACTCGCGGTTCTGTGTCTGCGCGTTGGTCGTCGCCCGTGCCGACCGCGAAACCGACGTGTGATGCGCTCAGCCTCGCGATGCGTCGCCATGGGATCCCCGAAGCGATCTTGACGGACAACGGCAAGGTGTTCACGAACCGGTTCGGTCGCGGGAACGGTGAGGTGCTCTTCGATCGGATCTGTCGCGAGAACGGGATCCGTCACCTGCTCACCGCGCCGCGGTCACCGACCACGACCGGGAAGGTCGAACGGTTCCACAAGACACTCAAGAGCGAAGGCACTCGCCGGCCAGACCTTCGCCGATCTCGCGGCGGCGCAAGCCGCCGTCGATGCGTGGGTCGAGCATTACAACCATCAACGACCGCATCAGGGCATCGGGATGGTCGCGCCGATCCGCCGCTTCGAACTCGCCACGGTCTCCAAGCAAGAAGCCGTCGAAGCGCCGCCACGACCCGACCCGAACCGGAGCTCGAGCATGTCGCGCCGTTGATGGCGACGCGTCGCGTGAACCCGCACGGCATCGTGAGCTTCGCCGCCGCGAACTATCACGTCGCCCGGTGGCTCGCCGGCCAGACCGTGCGGATCTCGATCGAGGGTGAGCTCGTCTCGTTCCATCACCGCGGCGTGCTCGTCGCCACCCACGCTCGCACCCACGACCCCGCTCGAGAACGCGCCGCGCTCGCCCGGCAGATCTCAGGCCGCAAGCCCCGCAAACGCGAAGCGAGCCGTCCTGACCATCCCGTCGCGCCCTCGAGCTGACGCGGTCACCCGCAAGGTCGACTCGACCGGGTCGATCAGCTTCGCCGCCGCCAGCTATCGCGTCGGCAGCGCCTATCGCCCGCAAGCAAGTCCAAGTCGCCGATCGTCGACGACCAGGTCCAGATCGCGTTCGAAGGCGACCGTGATCCGCACCCATCCGATCCGTCACGACCCCACCCGCCAACACGGCGCCCTCGCCAACCCCGCCGGCCGAGCCAACCGCATCAACGCCGCGTGACCGTCGCACAGCTACCGGACCCAGAACGTCGCGGGGGTACCGGAACTTGACATCGGCGCGGCGAGCAGATAGTTCCGCGAGGCCGCCTCGCGTGACCTTGGCATTCGCCCGAACGGAAGCGTCCCGCCCGCGATGCCCACGAGGGCGAGGTCTCCGAGCGAACGCGTGACCGTCGCGCCAAGGGCGTCGGTCGGAAGGTGTGAGGTGCTGCGACCGCCGCGACGACCGTCCCGATGTGACCCATCATGGTGCCGTGCCCGACCTACGCCGGTTCCGCCCGCGACCCCCGCAGGTCCCGGGCCTGGCGGCAGCTACGCGGTTGGCGAGCGGACCGGACGCCGTGATGCCGTCGCCGGCATCGCGGTTGCGGCCTATCTGGTGCCCCAGTGCCTCGCCTACGCGCGGCTCGCCGGCCTCGAACCGGTCGCCGGGCTCTGGGCGGCGTTGCCTGCCCTGATCGTGTACGCGTTCCTCGGCAGCAGCCGGGTCCTGTCGGTGGGGCCGGAGAGCGCCTCGGCGCTGCTGGTGGGCTCCGCGGTCGCAACGCTGACCCGCGCGCACCACCTGTCGCCCGCGACCGCCGCCGCGGCGTTGGCGCTGGCGGTGGCCGTCCTCGCGCTGGTGGGGTGGCTCGCGCGCCTGGGGTTCCTCGCCGACCTCCTCTCCAAGCCCGTGCTGATCGGCTACCTCGCCGGCGTCGCGGTCACGATGATCGTCTCGCAGCTCCCGAACATCACCGGGATCACCTCGGAGCACAGCGACACACTCGAGCGGGCGCTCGATGTCGCACGCGGAGTCGGCGACGTCGTGCTCGCGCCGTTGTTGCTCGGGATCGCGGTGGTCGCCGCGCTGGTGCTGCTGCAACACGTCCCGCGGGTCCCCGGTCCACTCCTCGTGGTGCTCGGTGCGACCGTGGTGACGGCCGTGTTCGACCTCGAGCAGCACGGCGTGACCACCGTCGGCACCGTGCCCAGCGGGCTTCCCGCACTCGCCTTTCCGTCGGTCCCGGCCGACGCCTGGCCCGCGGTGTTCGTCGCCGCGACCGGAGTCGCCATCGTCGCGTTCAGTGGGAACGTCCTCACCGGCCGGGCCTTCGCCCGTGGGACCGGCGACCGCATCGACGCCGATCAGGAGCTCCTCTCGCTCGCGGGCGCGAACGCCGCTGTCGGCCTCGCCGGCGGGTTCCCGGTGTCGTCGTCCGACAGCCGCACTGCCCTCGCGGTCGCGGCAGGCGCGTCGAGCCAGCTCGCAAGCCTCGCCGCGGCTGCGTCAGTGGCCGTCGTACTCGTCGTCGCCGCTCCGCTCCTCGAGTCCTTCCCGCTCGCCGCGCTCGCCGGGCTTGTGGTGTACGCCGCCGTCAAGCTGATCGACTTCCGGGAGATACGCCGTGTCCTGGCCTTCCGGCGCAGTGAAGCTGTGCTCATGACGGCGGCATTCGTCGGTGTGGTCGCGTTCGACCTCCTCATCGGCATCGGGATCGCGGTCGCGCTCAGCGTCGCCGACGTGTTCCGGCGGGTCGCCCGGGCTCACGACGCCATCCAGGGCTCGGTACCCGACCTGGCCGGGCTCCACGACATCGACGACTACCCGAACGCGAAGACCCTTCCGGGACTGGTCGTCTACCGCTACGACGCTCCCCTCTTCTTCGCCAACGCCGAGGACTTCAGAGAACGCGTACTTGCCGCCGTCGCCGCCGAGTCGATTCCCGTCGAGTGGGTCGTGCTCAACATGGAGGCGAACGTCGAGATCGACCTCACCGCGACCGACATGCTCGACGAGCTCAGGGCCGAACTTGCCTCACGCGACATCGTCCTCGCGCTGGCCCGCGTGAAGCAGGACCTCGCCCTGTACCTCGAGCGCGCTGGTCTCCTCCAGCAGATCGGTGACGACCACGTGTTCCCGACGCTGCCGACCGCGCTCGAGGGCTTCCGCTCTCGGCCCCGCCGGCGTGAGTCGTAGGCGCAACGCATTCCGGCCGGGCAAGACAAGGAAGAGCCGCGCGTCGAAGGCGCGAGACACCCTGTGCGACTCGTCAAGCCGATGCGCCTCGCCGCGCTCGGGCACGGGTGTCATCGGGCATCCGCCCAGCGAGGACCCGCGACGAGCACGGGCATGGACGCGTTGCGCACGATGGTCGCCGATACGCTGCCGAGCGCGATCCGCGGCACGCCCGAGCGGCCGTGGCTGCCCACGCCGATGAGGGAACTGCCACGTTCACGAGCGTGGTTGATGAGCACCGATGCGGCGTTGAAGCCGTCGAGCGGCCTCGCGTCGACATCGGACGCCGCGCTCGCGCACGGCGTCACGCAACGACGCGAGGTCCGCAATCGCGCGCCGGTCGCGACCAGGGCGCCCGCGGCGGGGGTCGTCGACCGGACGGATCACCAGGACCAGCTCGACGGACGCTTTGATCGCTCGCGCGATCCCCGCGGCCGCGAACGCGCCCGCCTGCGCGCCGTCGGAGCCGTCGGTGCCGACGATGATCGACGCCCGGTCCGCCAGCACCCACTCCGCATCGATCTCGGGGCCGACGAGAACGAGCGGGCCACTTGCCTCACGGACGACCGACTGCGCGACGCTCCCGAGCACGGCGGCGCGCAGCGCCCCGCGGCCGTGCGTTGCCATGCAGACCAGGGCGCCGGGCTCGGCCGCGGCCTCGACGATCGCCTCCACCGGGCCGTGGTCGGAGATGACCCAGGACTCGACGGGGCCGTCGAGGAACGCGACGTGAGCGTCGAGATAGCTGCGCATCGTCGTGTCGCGAGCGTCAGGCCACCGTGCGGCCATCAGGACGAGGGGTGCGCTGGCCCGTCGGGCAAGTTGCATACCGGGTTGGATGGCGGCATCGGCGATCTGCGAGCCGTCCAGCGGTACGTAGACCTTCTTGATCATCGGCCCTCCCATGGGCTCGCTCCTCGGCACACCCAGACGGTACGAGCCGCGCTGCGCACGGGTAGGGGCCGTCGCCAGGGACTTCGCGTCGAGCGCGAGCAGCGCGCCGGTGAAGGTATCGCGGATCCACACGCGCCCACTGGCAAAGGTTGCGGTCGCGGGCTGGCACGCCCCGCCCTGGGCCCCCGACGTCTGCGCGACGATCGTGTTGGTGTCCGGGTCGATACGCGCAACGCCGAGGCCGTAGAGCACGACGAGCACCACGGTCGCGTCCGCGGTCAACCAGCTCGGACATGCTTCGGCGGTTCCCACCGGGATGCGCGCGACCACAGCGTTCGCGCTGGGATCGATGCGGATCACCGCATGCGCGTCCGGTGCGCTCACCCAGACCGCGTTATCGGTCGCTGAGATCACCCCGACGCGTGTTCCGACCGGAATCGTCGCGACCACCTGGTACGACGGGTCGACCCGCACGACGGACCCCGTGTCGGTGGTGAACCACACCCCGCCCGCACCGACCGCGACCGCGCGCACCTGGCAGCCCACGTCGACGCGGGCGACCACCAGACCCGATGCCTTGACTCGGACGACCTTCTGGCAGCTCGCCGCGCCGGATCCGAGCCGTCCAGCGTGGATTCGTCAGCGACGATTGAACTGACAACGTCCGACTCGCCTCTGTCATGTCGGCCGAACGGCGCCGGACGGTGCGTCGGGTTCGGGCACGTCGGCGGAAGGCTTTTCGATCTCGACGGCGACGAATGCGGTGTTCGACACGTGCCGGCCCTGCGCGACGCGTTCGACACCGAGACGCTCTCGCTCCCGCAACTCGCGGTCGTGCTCGCCGATGGTGGTTACACGCCTCCGTCCCTGGCGGGTGAGAGCCCGCTGACGATGCCGCGGACAGAGCCGTCGCTGCTGCGTCTACCAGTCTTGGGCGGCGAGGAGTCGCGTGGCGAGCGGTTCGAGCGCGGCCATGAGCTCGTCGAGCTCGCCGGGCTCAAGGCTCTCGTAGGGCGTCGCCGCGAGGTCGTCGGTGAGAGCCTCGATGCGCTGTTTGACGGCGCGACCCGGTTCGCTCAGCCAACCGTCATCACCAATCAGGCCGCGCTCGCGCATCCCGTCGATCACGGCGGCGAGCTGCGCTGCGGGGAGGTGGTGGATGCGTCCGAACTTCTCCGCGGGCATGCCCATGTCGAGGGCGAAGAGGACGTGGGCCTCGAGGCCGCCAACACCCTCGATCATCAGGGCCGCGATGTGCCCGTCGCCACGGTGCTCGCGCAGCAAGGAAGCTGCATGAAAGAGACGACCCACCACGTCATCGGGGATCGGGATCGCGGCGCAGCGCGGCGTACATCGGCCGGCCCTCGAACGGTGCGCTGGTCGCAGCCTTGAGCAACAGGTCAGCCGCGCGTGCGGACGGGTGGGAGTCGACGTGATCGCCCAGGATCCGTCGTAACGCCTTCACACAGCCCATCTGGCGAGCGGCGATCGCCGCTTCTGGTGTGGTGGTGCGCCACACCTTCGGAATGTGGCGGGCCACCTCGCCGGGCGCGAAGTTGTAGAAGAGCGCGTCCACCACCTCCGCCGGGGCCAGGCCCAACGGAGCCGCGCGTCCGGCGAAGTAGGTGTCCCAATAGTTGGTGAAGCCCAGGGCGAACATCGCCTCATTGGGCTCCTCGGCCGAATAGGGGATGACACCGATCGGCTCGACCATCTCGAACATCCGGCGTGCCATCGAGTTCATCGTCGACTCCTCCTCGTGCAACCCCGGCGCTCCAAGCAGACGCTCACGATCAGTTCGACGACTGCGCACCACGAAACTCATCGCACAACGACGGTTCGCCTGTAGAACCTCGTGGGTCAGGCTGACGAACGTGGTCGATGTACACAGCCAGCCCAGACGGATCTCGCTTGTGCTCAGTGACGTCGACCGGTCCGAGGACGCGGTCGGCGACATTCTCTGCTTCTCGAACGCCCACCTTGAGCCGGCGTTCGGGGACGTTGAGCGGTGAGCATCAGCGCCGAGAACTGAGTCCGACTGATTCGGTCAGCTCTGACGCTGGACGCCCGACTATTGGGACCGGTTAGTGAGGAACCGCCGCCATCACAACGCCTCGACACACGAACCCGTCGGCCGTAACGTGCGCCGATGACCACCACCGGCGAGTTCGAGACGACGATTGATGAGGCACTCGTCGATCGCCGTCGTGCAAATCCGAAGTGGGTGCCGGTCGCCGACGGGGCCTACGTGGTGTTCACCAAGATTGAAATGATCGAGTGCACCCCGGGGCGGTCCTGAGTAGAGGCGATCAAAGCTTGATGTTCGCTCCTGACAACCTGCCGTTGCCCCCTACTGCAAGAACTCGACGATGCGGGCGCTGACGAAGTCGGGTTCGTCGACGCTCATGACATGACCGGCTTCGGGCAGGATCTCGATCTCGCATCGGGTGATGTTGCGCCGGGCGCGCCTCGCGGCGCCTGTGGCGCCTCCGACCAGGCCGTCTTTGCCCCCGAGGAACACCAGGGTCGGTGCCTTGATCATTCGAAGCTTGCGCGCCGGGATGTGGAAGGGCTGGCCGACTCGCGCCTTGGTGTGGCCCATGATCCGCATCCACGGACGGAACTCGCGGTTCACTCGTTCGCCGTCGCCCAACGAGCGGGTGATGATCGTGTCAAGCTTGGCGTCCGTTGGTCGGAGTCGCATCGACATGAAGGGGCCGAGGACCCCGAGCGTGGCGCGCCATGGCGGCAGTCCCATGGGGCCGAGCAGCACCAAGCGCCGTAGGCGGTCTGGCGCGTCGATCGCGTGGTTCATCGCGATCCACCCGCCCATCGATCCGGCGACGATGTCGGCCGCCTTGATACCAAGCCCCGCGAACGCGTCGTCGAGCCATGTGCTGTAGTCGCGGCCCATCTTCGGGTAGCGGTCAGGATCGGCCAACTCACTCTTTCCGACGTCGCCGATGGTGTCGAGCGCATAGGTCCGCCACTGTTCGCTGAGTGTCGCGATGATCGAGGACCAGACAAAGCCCCCGACCCCCATCGGGTGGATGAGCACCAGCGGTGGCGATCTGGCGTCGCCACTCGCGATGACATGGGTCTTCCCGTAGCGCGTATCGACGAAGAACGCCTCGAACGGGACCGGCCAACGTCGCAGCGCCTCGTCGTAGATCGCCATCAACTTCGCCCGGTTGTCCTCGGTCACGAAGACCGGCAACTCCCCAAGCGACGCCTTACTCATCGTTCCACCGTACGCGGTCTCTCCGAGAGAACCTACCTATCCCCGAAGTGCCGGTCGGGGACACGCACACGGCGCTCCTCCAGATCGCGCACGAACCGGCTGGCATGGCCAGAAGTCCCGATCAACCCTCGCGTGCTCAGGGTTGGACAGGGGGCTCAAGGTGTCCGAGCGATCGGACACGCAGATTGGCCCGTGATCAGGGACAACGTTGTGACAATGGCAACGAGTGGAGGTGATGCGAGGACTTTCCACCCGTCTACACCCGGCCTCTTCTCTGATCCGAGGAGAGGCCGGTCGACAAGGACACCACGAGGCGAGGCGCGAACGCGGAATCAGTCGGTCACTCCTCCTCAATTGGCTCACGAACGCGTCCAAAGCAGAATCAGATTCGCCTGACCAGTGAGGAAGTGGGCGCCCTGGTGGCGGCCTATCAAGCAGGCAGCACGCTTGATGAGGTGGCCGCGGAGTTCGGGATCTATGTCCGGACAGCGGCCGCACACCTTGAGCGGCAGGGCGTCGCCCAACGTCGCCATCGGCTGACTTCCGACGAGGTGGCGGAGGTCGTCCATCTCTACGAACAAGGCTGGTCCTGAGCCAAATCGGTGAGCGGTTCGGCGTCTGGCCGCAGAGCATCGGCTACCGGCTGCGGGCTGGCGTGAAGTCACGAACGCGGCCGGGGTGGGGTCCGACGACGTAGTGCAGGGTCGGGCAATGCTTGCCTCGGTGGGGCCTGACTCCGAGACGGCATTCGGGGACACCTGCAGCGTTGTTATGGCGCGGCGGCGTGGATGTCCCGTCGAGCGCATCGCGGGCAATCTGTCGCGAGGTTCGCAACTCTGTCGACCGGGAGTTGTCATCCGACGACAACATTCGGCGGGAAGAATCGATTCGGTAACTTCGCTTGGATCACGGATTCGTTGATCAACGGAGGTGATCGATCATGAAGCCCACAATCGTGACCGTCCCGTGTTTTTCCGGCGCGCCTTGGGAACTCGATCAACTCGTCCCACTGCGCGACTGGCCGCTCCGGACTATGCGACTCCCGGAAGCACTCGACAGCGTTGGCGCGTACGCCGACTTCGTCGATGCGCAGGTCGACGACCTTGATCGATATGTGTTGGTTGGTGACTCGTTCGGCGCGGTTGTGGCTCTTGCCTGCGCAACAAGGCAGCCGGCGCGTTTGGAGGGTCTCGTGCTTTCGGGCGGCTTCGCCGAGAACCCAGTCACGAACCCGATACTCAAAGCGCGAATCAAGGCTGCGCGTTTGCTGCCCGGCATCCTTTACCGCGAGATCACTCTTCGGTTGCATGCTGCGTCTCTGGCTTCGCCGCACGACGCGGACGGAGAGATCCCTTGGTCAAAGGTCAAGAGCAGAGAGCTGTTCCTCGAGAACACGCCGTACATCAGTTACGTCAGCCGGGCTCGAGCGGCCCTCGCGGCGGACTATCGCGATCGCCTCGCATGCATCCAGGTCCCGACACTGATCATCACGCCATCGCATGACACGTTGATCGGAGAAGATGCCGCGCAGGTCATGCTCGATGGCATCCCCGATGCGAAGGAAGTGACCTTGGACAACACGGGCCACATGTTGCGGTTTTCGCACCCGACCCGCTACGCCGGCGCCATCCGAGACTTTGTGTCATCCCGAGTCGAATCGGTCGAGCAGAACGCCTAAGGCGAGCGCAGTTCGGCTGCGTCGCGCAAGGAGTACCGATGGAATCCAAGACGACGCAATCCCCCACACAGTTCCTGAACCGCGAGGAGGGACGGATCGCTTACGAGGTCAGCGGCGATGGTCCGCTCGTCGTCTGTGCCCCCGGCATGGGAGACCTGCGCTCGGCGTATCGCTTCCTGACCCCTGGTTTGGTCGGCGCCGGCTACAAGGTCGCGGCGATGGATCTACGAGGCCACGGCGACAGCGATGCCACGTTCGACGCGTATGACGACGTAGCCGTTGGAGCCGACCTCCTCGCGCTCGTACGACACCTTGGCGATCCAGCGGTTCTGATCGGCAACTCGATGTCGGCGGGCGGTGCTGTGTGGGCAGCCGCCGAAGCTCCTGAACTGGTGACCGGACTGGTGCTCATCGGCCCGTTCGTGCGCCAGGTCCCGGTCGGATTCCTGGCAACGCTCGCGTTTCGTGTGGTGATGCTTCCGCCGTGGTCGTCGGCCGCCTGGAACGCTTACTACGCGAAGCTGTTTCCCGGACGGCCCCCCGCGGACCTCACCGAACACCGGGCACAGATCCGCGCGAGTATGCGCAAGCCGGGTCACGCGCGTGCCTTCAGAGCAACCACCCATTCCTCGCATGCTCCGGCAGAGGCCCGACTTGACGACGTCGACACGCCCACACTGGTCGTGATGGGCGCCCGCGATCCCGATTTTCCTGACCCCGAAGCCGAGGCTCACATCGTCGCCGATCGCCTGCGCGGAAAGGCAATCATCGTTCCGGACGCGGGTCACTACCCGCAAGCCGAGTACCCCGAACTTGTCACCCCCGCCGTCCTCGATTTCCTTCACGGCCTCGAGCTGCGCGCATAACCCCCACAGAGCAGGTGCAATCGCAGGAGAGCGCCATATCTGCCTGATTGAGTTCGTGGTGGCGCTCCGAGTGCGATGTCGGGCTGCGCCAGAACGCGGGGTGCAGATCACCAAGTCCTGGAGCCGGCGTTTGAGGCACCTCCGAAGCAGCGTGGTCCCGCGCGGTAGGGGGCGCGCACCGCCGGTGAGCCAGGCGCACAGTCTGTGAGACCGCTCGATGGCCTCGGCCACGAGCAGATCGCCGAATCGGTCGCGCGCTCGGTCTGCGGTCTGGTTCGCACCACGACGGTGTTGAGGAGGTCCGATCGGGGCGCCGATGAGAAATGGCGCCGGCAGTCGTCTGAATGAGATCTGGTGAACGCACGCGCGCATCAAGGGAGAGTAACGAGATGAGACCGCTTCGATACTCGATCAACGTCACGCTCGACGGCTGCTGCCATCACGAGGCAGGGCTCCCGCCGGACGAGGAGTCGATGGGCTACTGGACCGCTGAGATGGAACGAGCCGATGCCCTGCTATTCGGCCGGGTGACCTACGAGATGATGGAGTCGGCGTGGCGGCAGCCGGCCACGGGCACGTGGCCTGACTGGATGGATGAGTGGGAGATCCCGTTCGCCGAGACCATCGACCGGGCGAAGAAGTACGTCGTGTCGAGCACGCTGAGCGGGGTCGATTGGAATGCCGAGCTGGTGCGAGGCGACTTGGGGCAAGCGGTTCAGCGGCTCAAGCAGGAGTCAGGCGAGGGCCTGTGGGTGGGTGGCGTGACGCTCCCCCTGGCGTTGGCAGATCTGGGACTTGTCGACGAGTACGAGTTCCTTGTGCAGCCGGTCCTTGCCGGACACGGGCCGACGTTGCTCGCCGGTCTCCGCGAGCGCATCCAGCTCGAGCTCGTGGATCGCCATGAGTTCCGGTCGGGGGCAGTCGCCCTGCGATACCGGCCCACGCGAGTTACGGCTTGACGTGATTTGTCCTGGCACGTTGGCCGCTGCCTCGCGACGGAACGACGGCGCCGGGCGCGCTCGATGGCTACCGAGGTGTCCCAGAACGAGCGCCCGATCAGCGCGCGACCGACCCCCGTCCGCCTCGCCCCAAGGTGCCGGTCGGGGACACGCACACGGCGCTCCTCCAGATCGCGCACGAACCGGCTGGCATGCCAGAAGTCCCGATCAAGCCTCGCGTACTCAGGGTTGGAGCAGGGGGCTCAAGGTGTCCGAGCGATCGGACACGCAGATTGGCCCGTGATCAGGGAAACGTTGTGATAATGGCAACGAGTGGAGGTGATGGGACTTGAACCCACGACTTCTACGTTGCGAACGTAGCGCTCTACCGGGCTGAGCTACACCCCCGTGGGACCCGACAGCGTACCACCGCGTCCCTCGATCGCTCCCTGCAGACGGGCGGCGACGATCGCGGTCGTCACGTCGCCCCGGGTGCGCTCGAGCACGGCCGCGCAGCGCGTCGGTCGAACGGCGCAGCCCGCCGGTGAGCGCGTCGGGGTAGTCGATCGTCACGAGCAGTCCGTAGACGTCGTCCATGAGCGCCGAGCAGCCGCTCTGCCTCGTCGCCCTCGTCGCGCCGGAGGCAGTCGAGCACCTGGCGGCGCAGCTCGCTCGCCGCCTCGGCCATCCCGTTGAGGTACGGCTGCACGTCGACACCGAGCTCCGCGGCGGTCGGGAGCGCGTGCCCGGCGACGAACGCGAGCGTGAGGTTGGCCTCCGCGAATTCCTTCTTGGCGTCGTTGAGGAACCCGCCGTAGCGCACGTCGGCGTGGCTCCCGAGCGCGCTCTCGGCCTCGGCGAGGTAGGCCGCCGCCTCGGCGATCAGCGTCGCGGGCCTCGCGGAACTCACGGCGGTGCACCGCGCGGATCGCCGACGCGCACGAGCGGATCGCGCGACGCGACGCGGACAGCGTGACCTCGCGGGCCGCGTGCTTCTGTTCGAGGATCTCCCGGGCCGGTCGATCCCGGCCGCTGCGATCTGCCCCGGGTGATCCAAGGGTCAGACCGCCCGGCTAGTTCGACGCGGTCTGCCGCAGAGGCACGAGCCGGGGACCGCTGGACGCTCGCGGTGCGGGCACGTACTGCGCGTTCATGTACGACGTCGGCTCTCGGTAGGCGGCGCCGAGGTACCGCACCTTGGAGCGCTGCCCCTGCGCGCGCTGCTTGTACTGGATCAGCAGGTAGACGTAGCCGGCGAGGGCGACGTCGGCGATGCAGCTGGAGCGCGATGAGCGCCATCGAGCGGGTGAGCACCGCGAGGAAGAACGTGGCGGCGACCACGCCGAGGAGCACGAACAGCACGTCGCGGCGACGCTTCTGCGCCGCGGTCATCGAGGCGGGGCCACCACCGGTGGGCACGAAGATCGGCTGCTGCGACGACGTGCGGCTCGGGACGGTTCCGGTGGCTCCCGTTGGCCCGACCGAGCGTGGAGAGCTTGTAGGTGAAGTCGCCGACCGAGTCGGTGCGACCTCTGCTGACCACGAGCCCGGAGGATCGGCGGCACGAGCACCGCTACCCAGAGAACCCCCAGAACCAGGATGACCGCAATCGTCAAGGCAAACGCCCCCGTTGTGTCGCCCGAAGACCGAATGTAACCGGCTGTTCCGCGATCCGTTGCGGATCCCCAGCCATTCGCCGCCCGCTTCGCGGCCGACCGCACCTTAGCCAAGAGGTCCCAGCGGCGGTCGAGGCCGGCGCGGCGGGGGCGCCTCAGAGGTCGAGATCGTCGAGGCCGGCACCGGGGCGCCGGTAGGTGCCCGAACGGCCGCCGGTCTTCTCCCAGAGGGCCAGCTCGCCGATGGTCATGCTGCGGTCGATCGACTTGCACATGTCGTAGATGGTGAGGGCGGCGACCGCACAGGCGGTGAGCGCCTCCATCTCGACGCCGGTGCGGTCGACGGTGTCGACCTGGGCCTCCACCTCGACGTGGGCGTCCTCGATCCGGAAGTTCACGTAGACCGAGCCCACGAGCAGCGGATGGCACAGCGGGAGCAGGTTCGGGGTCTGCTTGGCGGCCTGGATGCCGGCCACCCGGGCGACGGCCAGCACGTCGCCCTTGGTGATGGCGCCGGAGGCGATCTTCGCCGCGGTGTCGGCCTCCATGTGCACCCGGCACCGGGCGACGGCCCGGCGGTGGGTGGCGTCCTTGGCGGTGACGTCGACCATGCGGGCACGGCCCAGCGGGTCGAGATGCGTGAACTCCGAGGCCGACATGCCCGGAAGTCTAGGGGGAACCGCCCGCCAGGTCGCCCCGACCTCGATGGAGTCGCTCAGCCGCCGATCTGGCTCATCGATCGGCCGGGGCGAACGAAATCGACCTGGCCGATGCGGTGGCCGGCCCACTTCGTGCCGACGGCGCCGGTGATCTCGGCGGCCAGGAGGTCGTCGAGCTCGTCGTCGGGTGCGCCGCCGCGCAGGATCGCGCGCAGGTCGAACTCCTCGAGCGCGAACAGGCAGGTCCGCAGCTTGCCCTCGGCGGTGAGGCGGATGCGGTCGCACTGCTCGCAGAACGGCTCGGTGACGCTGGCGATCACGCCGACGTCGCCGATGCCGTCGGCGTAGCGGAACCGCTCGGCCGGCTCGACGTGCTCGCGTGGTTCGCACCGGCGACGGGCAGGTGCTCGAGCGGGAACACCGCGTCGATCCGCTCGAGGATCTCGTGGGCCGGCACGACCCGGTCTCGGGCTCCAGGCGCCGTCGGCGTCGAGGGGCATGAACTCGATGAAGCGCACACCGACGCCCCGCTCCCGCCCGAACGCGGCGAGGTCGACGACCTCGTCGTCGTTGACGCCGCGCATCACCACGCAGTTGACCTTCACCGGATCGAGGCCGGCGTCGAGGGCGGCGTCGATCCCGGCGATCACCCGGTCGAGGTCGTCGCGGCGCGTCAGCTCGCGGAACACCTCGGGCCGCAGCGAGTCGAGCGACACGTTGATGCGCTTGCAGCCCGGCGTCGGCGAGGTCGTGGGCCATCTCCGGGAGCCGGACGCCGTTGCGTGGTCATGGCGATGTCGACGCCGAGGGGCGCCAGCATCGCGACCAGCCGGGGCAGGTGCGCCCGCACCGTGGGCTCCCCGCCGGTGATCCGCACCGATTCGAACCCGAAGCGCTCCACGCACACCCGCACGATCCGGGCCTGCTCCTCGTAGGTGAGGAGCTCGTCGCGGTCGAGCCAGGGCATGCCTTCCTGGGGCATGCAGTAGGTGCAGCGGAAGTTGCAGCGGTCGGTGATCGACAGCCGGAGGTCGGTCACCCGCCGTCCGAAGGGGTCGATCAAGGGCTCCACGAGGTCCAGGGTATGCGACATCCGCCACAGTCGTCCCGGGCCCGGTTGACGGATGACCACTCTTTGTGGTTAGATTAACCACTGCTTGTAGCGGGCTGGGAACCCAACGAGGAGCAACCGACAACCACCAGGATCCGAGCAACCACAGCTATCCATCACGGGGAGGCATTGATCCGCAGGCGCCGAATTGGTCGCTTGAGCTTGCGGGGAGCCAGAGCGAAACCGGCCCCACCCCAATGCGAATTGGGAGGGCCGGTTGTTTGTTTCCGGAAGGGATACACCCGAGATGGCATGCAGTGAGAGCAAGATCCGTGGTCACCGTTGGCGAATCCTCGTGGGCTCCGTGGCGCTCGGCGCATCGCCGTGGGCGCATCGCTCGGCGGCGTCGCCGCCGCCACGGGGTCGACCGACGAACCGTCACGCACGGCAGTCGTGGAGTGCAGCAGCGGGACCGTCACCCAGGGTGACGTGCAGACCTCGTCACTCTTCGTGGCGAAGATCCCCGCTGGCGAGCACCCCGACATCCCCGGGGGCTGCACCGTGAGACGCTGAATCGTCCGGTCCGGCGAGCCGCGCGTTCGTGGGGGCGGCGCGGCTCGTCTGGGGCGGGCTGGAGACGAGCGCCCGGGGGATCTCCCCCGGGCGCTCGTTCTTTCTCGAGACAGAACGGCGCGGGGACGGGTCAGTCGAGGAGCATGACGGTGACGTCGTCGCCCGCGGCGACGCCTTCGCCGTCGGGCAGCAGCGCCAAGCGCGTTGGCCGCGGCGCTCGCGGCGAGTGCGTTGCTCTCCTGCGACCGCACCCCGGTGGCCACGTAGCGACCGTCGACCACGTCGACGACCACCCGGTCGAAGTGCAGCTTGCCGTCGACGCGACGACGCATCGCCTCGGCCGCGGTCGCCAGCACCTGCGGTCGGAACCGCTGCTGGTGCCCCATCATCTGCCGCAGCGCGGGCCGGGCGAACAGCTCGAAGCTCACGAACGACGACACCGGGTTGCCGGGGAGCCCGAACACCGGCGTGCCCCGCACCACACGCGAAGCACAGCGGCTTCGCGGGCTTGATCGCCACCTGGTACCAGTCGACGCGTGAATCCCCCGACGGATCGTCGGCGGCGATGCGTTCGAGCGCGTCGCTCACGTAGTCGAAGTCGCCGACCGACACTCCACCGCTCGTGATCACGGCGTCGCACCGCCCGATCGCGTCGGCCAGCGTGGCCGTCATGAACGCCTCGTCGTCGTGGGCCGACCCGAGGTCGACCGGCTCGGCGCCCGCGTCGGCGAGCTGCGCCAGCAGCATCGGGCGGTTGGAGTCGCGGATCTTGCCCGGCGCGAGCGGGCCCGACTCGACCAGCTCGTCGCCGGTCGACAGCACGCCGACACGCGCACGCGGGAACGCCTGCACGTCGCTGGGCGTCGACGGTCGCCAGCACCCCGATGCGCGCCGCGGTCAGCACCGCCCCGGGCTCGAACACCACGTCGCCGGCTTCGAGATCGCCGCCGGCGCGCCGGACGTGCCTGCCCGGGATCGACGGCGAGGGTGATCACCACGCCGTCGTCGCCATCACGCGTGGTGCGTTCGACCATCACGATGGCGTCGGCGCCGTCGGGCATCGGCGCGCCGGTCATGATCCGGATCGCCTCACCCGGGCCGACCGCGACGGTCGGCGCGTGCCCGGCCGCGCAGCTCGCCGACGACGCGCAAGCCGGACCGGGTGATCCTCGCTCGCGGCGTCGGTGTCGGCGGCCTGCACCGCGTAGCCGTCCATCGCGGTGTTGGGGAAGGGCGGCACGGCTTCGGGCGCGGTGACCCGTTCGGCGAGCACGAGACCGAGCGCGTCGCTCAGCTCGGCGTCGACCGGCGCGAGGGGCGTCACCGCACCGAAGATCGCCGCCTGCACCTCGGCCAGCGGGATCACGAGAGGCGGTCCCGCACCAGCTGCCGGAGGTAGTCGGCCAGGTCGGGGCCGAGGTCGGGCCGCTCGAGCGCGAGCTCGATGTTGGCGCGCAGGAAGTCGAGCTTCTGCCCGATGTCGTAGCGGCCGTGGGTGAACACCCGGCCGAACACCGGTTCGGTGTCGAGCAGCAGAGCGATGGCATCGGTGAGCTGCAGCTCCCCGCCGACGCCGGGCGTGATGCGTTCCAGCGCGTCGAAGATCCCGGGCGTGAACACGTAGCGACCGATCACCGCGAGGTTCGACTTCGCGTAGGTCCGCGCGCGGCTTCTCCACGACGCCGCGCACGCGGCGCAGGCCCTCACCCACGTCGTCGCACTCCGCGCAGCCGTACGCCGAGATCTCGTTGGGCTCGACCTGGAGCAGCGCCAGCACCGACGCGTTCTCGCGTTCGTGCACCGCGATCATCGAGCGCAGGAGCTCGCCGTCGTCGACCATGATGTCGTCGCCGAGGATCACCGCGAACGGCTCGTCGCCCACGTGCTCGCGCGCCACGCTGACCGCGTGGCCGAGCCCGAGCGGGTCGCGCTGGCGGATGTAGTGGATGTCGGCGAGCTCGTTGATGTCCTGCACCTCGGCGAGCAGGTCGAGCTTCGCCGACTGCTCGAGCGAGTGCTCCAGCTCGAAGTTGCGGTCGAAGTGGTCCTCGATGGCGCGCTTGCCCCGCCCGGTGATGATGAGGATGTCGGTAAGGCCGGCGGCAACCGCCTCCTCGACCACGTACTGGATCGACGGCTTGTCGACGACCGGCAGCATCTCCTTCGGCTGGCTCTTGGTCGCGGGCAGGAAGCGGGTGCCGAGGCCCGCGGCCGGGATCACTGCCTTCTTCACGCCACCCCCATCAGGCTGCAGCTCATCGGCCCGACGCTACCCGTCAACTCGCGGCGCGTTCGTCGCCGACGTCGGGAGGATCGTCGGACTCCTTCGTGCCCTCGAGTCCGAGCTCCCGGCCCTGCACGAGGCGGCGCAGGTTCGAGAGGTGACGGCCCACCACCAGCAGGGCCAGGACGGTGATGATCAGGACGTCGCCCCGTTCGTGCCCGGCGAGCGCGACCGAGATCGGGAACGCGATGGCCACGGTCACCGATGCGATCGACGCCTTGTGCGTGAGCCGGGCGAGCACGATCCACAGCACGGACATCGCCAGGGTGAGCAGCGGGAAGATCACGAGCATGACGCCACCGCCGGTGGCGACGCCGCGACCTCCCTTGAATCGCCGGGTCACCGGGAGCATGTGCCCGAGGATGGCGGCGACGCCGAGGATGTAGGCGCCGCGGTGGCCGTCGACCGCGAGGCCGACGCCGGCCGCGACGGCACCCTTGAGCACGTCGAGGGCGAACACGAGCGCGCCGGCCTTCCAGCCGAGCAGCCGGAACGTGTTCGACGCCCCGGGGTTCCCGGAGCCCGCGGCGGTCACGTCGATCCCCCGCCGGCGCGCCACGAGCCCGGCGCTCGGGAACGTCCCGAGCAGGTAGGCCAGGGGCACCAGCAGGGCCAACTCGACGCCGACGTTCATCGCAGCCCATTCAACTGCCATCGGGGGTGGCGGCGCACTCCGTGCCGGAATACGGGCCGGTGAGGTACCGTTGGCAGTCGCGTCGAGAGAGTGCTAACCGGCGACCACGCCGTCCCGCCGAGAGGTCCGCATGCCCACCTACGTGTACGAGTGCGCCAAGTGTGGCGACGAGTTCGAGCTCTACCAGTCGTTCTCCGACGACCCGCTGAAGAAGCACCCGGAGTGCGGCGGCAAGGTCGCCAAGGTCTTCCAGCCGGTCGGGATCGTCCTGAAGGGCTCGGGCTTCTACAAGAACGACAGCCGGAACGGCTCCAAGCGGGCCAAGGGCGGGGACGCGTCGAAGACGGACGCCTCCGAGAAGTCGGAGAAGTCGGAGAAGCCCAAGGCGGAGAGCACCAAGTCCGACAACGGGTCGAAGTCCCCGAGCCCGGGCTCGGGCTCGGGCGACTCGAAGTCGTCGACCAAGAGCGACGCCAAGCCCTCGACGCCGGCCGGCAAGTCCACCTAGTCTCACCCCGCTCCCCCGCTCCTTCCCCCTCGCACCTCGGCGGCCCCTCCGGTCGCCTTCGGGAAGGATCTGCCATGTCCCGACGCTCCCCCCGGGCCCTCGCGCTCTGGGGCGCCGCGCTGGTCGTCGCCGTGGTCACCGCGGCGATCGTGGCCGGCGACCTCGCTGCGCTCCACCGGCGCGCCGCCGGGCTCGGACCCGAGCTCGACGCGGTGGTCGCCACCCGCGACCTCGCCGTCGGCACCGTGCTCGACGACACCGATCTCCGGACGCGCCGCGTGCACCGGTCGCAACTCCCGGTCGCCGTGGTCACCGACCGCGTCGCCGTCGTGGGGCGCGTCGTGGCCGTCCCGGTGGTGAAGGGCGCCTACGTGGTGGCGGGCAACGTGGCGCCCCGCCGTCGACACGGGCTCGACGGCGTCGTACCGGCGGGCATGCGGGCGATCCGGGTGGTGGTCACCGATGCGCTCCAGCCGCGCCCGGGCGCCGCGGTCGACGTGCTCGCCACGTACGACATCAGCTCGTCGGGGTCGGATCGCGGTGGCGACACCACCGAGGTCGTGGCCGAAGGCGTCGGCGTGTTGCGCGTCGACCGGCGCGCCGGGAGCGGCGCGGGCCGGTCCGGCGCCCGTGGCGTCACGCTGCTGGTCGACCCCGACCAGGCCGTGGCCCTGGCCGACGCACAGGCGAACGGCGTCGTCACCCTCGCGCTCGTGCCGCCCGAGGACGCCGAGCACCCCTAGCATCGGCGTCCTTGTCGGTCCTGCACGCCATCATCCTGGGGATCGTCCAGGGATTGTCGGAGTTCCTGCCGATCTCCTCGAGCGGTCACCTGATCCTCGTGCCGGAGCTCTTCGGCTGGACCGAGCTCACCAACAACGACTCGCTCAACAAGACGTTCGACGTCGCGCTGCACGTCGGCACGCTGATCGCGGTTCTCGCGTACTTCCGCCATGAGGTCTGGTCGTATGTCGTCGCCGCGTGGCACTCGTTGCGCGGCGCGCTCGATCACGACCGTCGACCAGCGAATCGCGTGGCTGCTGCTCGTCACCGCGATCCCGGGCGCGATCATCGGCGCGCTGTTCACGAGCGTGATCGAGGACAACCTCGGCGATCCGATCCTCATCGGCGTGAACCTGATCCTGTTCGCACTGGTCCTGCAGTGGGCCGACGGGCTGCCCGGCCATCGCCCCACCGAGGAGTTCCACCGCCGCGACGCGATCGTGATGGGAGTCGCCCAGGCACTGGCCCTCGCGCCCGGCGTGTCGCGATCGGGGGCCACGATCTCGGCCGGACGGTGGCTGAGGTTCGACCGCGCGTCCGCGGCCAAGCTCTCGTTCCTGATGAGCATCCCGATCACCGGCGGTGCCGCCCTCTACAAGGGCGTCGAGATGTTCCGCGAAGGAGGGATCCCCGCCGGCTTCGGGGCGGCGTTCTTCTGGGGCATCGTGGCGTCGATGGTGAGCGGCTTCATCGCCATCGCGTTCCTGCTCCGCTTCGTGCGGACGCATTCGTTCACGCCGTTCGTGATCTACCGCATCGTGCTCGGCGTCGTCGTGATCGTCATCTTCGCCACCGGCATCCGCTGACGCCCCCTCCGCCGTTTCCCCTTGCCGTTTTGGCGTGGCAAACCCGCGATATGCGCGGGTCTTCCACGCCGATTGGGTCGAAGAGTGATGATCATCAGGTCCCAGCGTCTTGCTGAGACATGGAGCAGGCCAAGGACGCAGCCCTCGCCGCGATCGCGGCGAAACAGCACGGCGTCTTCACGATCGCACAGGCCGAGAAGGTCGGACTGAAGGACCATCACCGCGAATTCCGACTCCGCGCCGGACGCTGGGAGACACCCCACTCAACGGTCTACCGGATCGCGGGCTGCCCTGAGTCGTGGCGCGGAAAGGTGCTCGCCGCATGCTGGGCGACCACGGGTCTGGCTGCTGCGTCGCATCGTTGCGCGGCCGCGCTGTGGGATCTCCCGGGCGGTCGGCAGGATCTGGTCGAGATCACCTGTCGGCGTTGGAAACGCGCGTTCGTGCCCGGTCTCGTGGTCCACGAGACGAAACTGCTCTCCTCTGGCGACTTGACCCAGCTCGACCGAATTCCCGTCACCAACGTCGAGCAGACACTGCTCGGGCTCGCTGCAGTCACGAGTCCGAGACTGGTCGAGATGGCGCTCGACCGAGCGTTGCAACGCGAGCTCACGACGCTCACGAAGCTCGACGACTTCGTCGGCCGAAAGGGCGCACGCGGTCGAAATGGCATCGGCGTCCTCCGTGATGTCCTCCGGGTTAGCGACCCGCTGGCTGGCATCCCCGAGAGCGCCATGGAGACGGAGCTCAAACAGCTGCTTCGCCGGCACGGGCTGCCGACTCCAGTCTTCCAACACGTGATCCGGCACGACGGCCAGTTCGTTGCGCGTGTGGACGCCGCGTACCCCGAACTGCGGATCGCGATCGAGTTCGACAGCTACGCGCACCACACCGGCAGGGTGGCTCTGGTGCGCGACACCGACCGCCGCAACCACCTCACTCGCATCCGCTGGCAGACGATCACGTTCACGGCCGCCGACCTCCGACGCGACGGGGGCCAGGCGATCGAGGCACTCGTCGTGGCCCGACGCACCGCCGCTTCCTGATCATTTGGCGTGGCAACCCCGCATATATCGCGGGTCTGCCACGCCAAAACGAAATTGGGAGGGGGGTCAGGCGCCGCTGACCGACATCTCGTCGACGAGCAGCGTCATGCCCGCGGCGCCACCGGGGAGCCAGGTGAGGTCGGCGCCGACCTGGACGACGTCGTGCAGCATGCGCTGGAGCGTCGACGCGATGGTGACCTCGCGCACCGGCTCGGCGAACTCGCCGTTGCGCACCACGAGTCCGACCGCGCCGACCGAGAAGTCGCCGCTCACGGGGTTGGTCCCCGAGTGCAACCCGCTCACCGACTGCACGTAGAGCCCCTCCGACACCGACGCCAGGATCTCGTCGGCGCTCAGCGGACCCGGCTCGAGGTGGAGGGCGCGGGCGCCGACGCCCGGTGGCGACTTGAACCCACCGCGCACCGCCGATCCGGTCGTGCGGGCGCCGGCGCGGCGGGCCGTGTACACGTTGTGCAAGAAGGCGTCGAGTCGCCCGGCGGAGATGAGCGCGACCCGACGGGTCGGGACGCCCTCGGCGTCGTGGGTCGCGGCACCGAACGCGTCGGCGAGGGTCGGGTCGTCGACCAGCGTGATGCCCGGACCCGCCACCACCTCGCCCTCGCGACCCACGAACAAGGACCGGCCCTTGACGATCGCCTCGCCCGACAGCGCGCCGCCGATCAACGCGAGCACCGAACGCGTCACCAGCGGGTCGAACACCACCGGCAGCTTCGCCGAGGGGATCTGCGTGGCTCCGAGCAGTCGGACAGCACGCTCGGCGGCATCGGTGGCAGCGACCGTGACGTCGATCTCACCGAAGCTGCGCCCGGCCGAGAACCCGCTGCCGGTCTGGGTGGCGGAGCCCTCCCCCGCCATGGCGAACGCCGAACAGGAGCACACCGTGCGGCTGGTCGTCGCTTCGAGCCCGAGCGAGTTCGCCACCGCGGCCTCGACGGCCGCGTCGCCGTAGGACGCCGACTCGACCCCGCGCACGCGCGGGTCGGCCGCGCGCGTCGCCGCCTCGAGCTCGAGCGCGAGCGCGACCTTCGCCGACGTCGGCGTGCTGCCGACGTCGTCGCGCCACAGGTCGAGCGTGGGGGCGTCGACGCCTTCGGCGTCGGACGGCGTGGCGAGCGCGTACGACTCGTCCGGCGCACCGAACGCGGCGTTGTCGCGCGCTTCCTCGACGGTCTCGGCGATGACCTCGGGATCGAGCGTCCCCGCCCAGGCGTATCCCTGACGGCCGTCGACGATCACGCGCACGCCGACGCCCTCGACCTCGGCGGTCGAGAGCGACTCGACCTCGCCGCCGAACACCTTCACGTCGACGTCGCGCGAGCGCAGCACGTAGGCCTCGACCTGTTCACCGGTCCGTGCGTCGCCGGCTACGCGTCGGGCGACGCCGAGGAGATCGACGTCAGTCACCCGCGGTGCCACCGACCGTCAGCTCGGCCACCCGCAGCGTGGGCTGCCCGGCCGAGACGGGGACGCCCTGCCCGGCCTTGCCGCAGGTGCCGGCCCAGGTGTCGAAGTCGTTGCCGACCGCGTCGACCATCCGCAGCGTCTCCGGGCCGTTGCCGATGAGCTGCGCCGCGCGCACCGGTTCCGTGACCTCACCGTGCTCGATCATGTAGGCCTCGGTGATGCCGAACACGTAGTCGCCGGTCGCGGTGTCGACCTGCCCACCGCCGAGGCCGACGCAGTAGAGGCCGTGCTCGGTGTCGCGGATGATGTCGTCGGGCTCGTCGTCGCCCGCGAGCAGGAACGTGTTGGTCATGCGGACCATCGGCAGGTGCTGATAGGTCTCCCGCCGGCCGTTGCCGGTGCTCGCGCGGCCGTGCTTGCGCGCGCGACGAGATCCCACATGTAGTCGGTGAGCACCCCGTTCTCGATGAGCACGTTGCGTTGCGCGGGCGTGCCCTCGTCGTCGATCGCGTACGTCCCCCACTCGCGCGCGTAGGTGCCGTCGTCGACGAGCGTGATCAACGGCGACGCCACGAGGTCGCCCACGTGACCCCGGAACACCGACGCGTCCTTGTCGACGAGGTCGGCTTCGAGCCCGTGGCCGCACGCTTCGTGGAAGAGGACGCCGCCCGCGCCCCGTCGCAGCACGACCGGCAGCTTGCCCCGCGGCGCGGGGCGGGCGCGCAGCATGGTGAGCGCCCGCCCGGCGGCAGTGCGGGCGACTTCCTCGGGGTCGATCTCGTCGAAGATCTCGAACCCGAGCGTGCGCCCGGGCGCCTCGGTGCCGGTCTGCATCCCCGTGTCGCCGACCGCGACGCAATTGACGCCGAAACGCGTGCGGACCCGATCGTCCTCGACGAGCAGGCCGTCGGAGTTGGCGATCAGGACCCGGCGGCGGGAGTCGGCGTACGAGGCGCTGACCTGGCGGATCGAGTCGCTCATCGACCGGGCGGCGTGGTCGGCGCGCTCCAGCACCTCGGCCTTGCGGACCTTGGTCACCGACTCGGGCAGGACGGTGACGAGGTGCGGGGGACGGACCTCACGGCGCTCGAGCGGCGCGACGCGGGTCTCGCCCGCGGCACCTCGGGCCGCGGCCGCGGCCGCGTCGGCTGCCGCCTGCAGGCCCGACTCGCTCAGATCGGCGGTGTGGGCGAACCCGGTGGACTCACCGCGGACGACCCTGATGCCGGCGCCGCGCTCGCGCCCCGACACGAACTCCTCGACCTTCGCGTCGTCGAGCCGGGCAGTCGCGGTGCGGCGATCCTCGGCGAACACCTCGGCGAAGTCGCCGCCGTGGCGAAGCGCGGTCTGCAGGGTTCGTTGGAGTACTGCTTCTTCGATCAAGTCGCCTCCTGCGGGGGTTGTCTATCGTAGGCCGATGCCTTTGCGTCCCGGTCTGTCGGCTGCCGTCGAGCTCGTGGTCACCGACGACGACACCGCGCTCGCGCTCAAGACCGGCGACGTCCCGGTGTTGGCGACCCCGCGCGTCGTCACCCTGGCCGAGGAGGCGACGGTCCGCGCCGTCGACGGCGAGCTCGCCGAGGGCACGACGAGCGTCGGATACCGCGTGCAGCTCGACCACCTCGCGCCCACCGCGGTGGGCGGTCACGTGCGCGCCGAAGCCACCCTCGAGGCCATCGAGGGGCGCCGCCTCAACTTTCGCGTCTCCGTGAGCGACGGCCACGGCCTGGTCGCGGCCGGCCGCATCACCCGGGTGATCGTCGAGCGCACCCGTTTCATGGAGAAGGCCGCCGGCGACTGAGCCGCGGAGCCGTGCCCGGAGGGCCGACGGCGCAGCGCAGTCGACCATCGAGACTGAGACGACCGTCAGCGGGGAATGCGGGCCAGGAAGGTCTCCATCGCCGCCCGCCACGCCGGCGGGTTCTCGAATTGGGGGAGTGCCCGGCATCGGGCACCACGACGAGCTCCGCGCCGGGGACGGTGGCGACGATGTCGCGCATCGGGCCCAGGAAAGTGGTGTCCTCGTCGCCGACGACGGCGAGCGTGGGCACCGAGATCGACGCCAGCTCGGCCAGCTGGTCGGGCTGATGGACGATCTCCTGGACCATCGTCGCCCACATCACGGGTGACTGGGCCGACCACTTGTAGTCGGCGTACTCGCGGAACCCGGGGCGTTCGGCGAGGACCCGCTGGTACGCCGCCGAGCCCAGCAGGTCGAGCTCGTCGGACAGCTGCTTGAGGACCACCAGCCCTTCGCTCCGGGCGACCTCGACCCCGAGCGCGACGATCTCGTGGTCGAGGCCGGGCGGCGGCCCCGCCGACGTGTCCATGAACACCAACGCCGTCGCGAGGTCGGGCCGGGCGAGCACGAGCCGCCGCGTCACCATGCCGCCCATCGAGTGCCCGAGCAGGCGCAGGTCGTGCAGGCCGGTCGCGTCGGCCACCGCCAGCGTGTCGGCCGCCAACCGGTCGAGCGAGTAGGCGGCGGGATCGTCGGGAGCGTCGCTCTCGCCGTGCCCCCGGTGGTCGAAGGTGACGACCCGATGGTCGCGCGCGAACGCGTCCACGTGGTCCGCGAAGTCCTCTTTGGCCCCACCGATCCCGTGCACGAGGAGGATCCCGGGCGCGTCCGGAGGCCCGGTTGCCAGCGCCGCCAGCCCAACGCCGTCGTCGGTGGTGACGCGCATCCGAGCAATCTACGGCCGGGCGAACGGCGGGTGAACGAACCCGTAACATGAGGGATATGGCGGCTCCCGGGACGGTCGGCGCGGCGTACTGGCCGCCGCCACCTGAAGCTCTCGGGAGCGACCAAGCTCGGGGTCCGGATCATCGTGAGCGCCGCGCTCCTGGCCCTCCTGATCACCAAGATCCCCGCCGACGACATCCAGCCCAAGGACACCCACTTCGGGACCCTGACCTTCCTCGCCGCCGGCCTCGCGTTCACCCTTGCTGGGTTCGTGCTCTCCGCCTGGCGCTGGCAGCGGGTGTTCGCGGTGTTCGACGTCCACGTGCCCCTGCGCACGCTGCTCGCGCACTACCTCGCCGGGCAGTTCGTCGGCAACGTGCTGCCGTCCACGATCGGGGGCGACGTCCTGCGGGTGAGTCGGGCCTCGAAGACGACGGGAACCGGCGACATCGCGTTCGCGTCGGTCGTCATCGAGCGGCTGAGCGGTTTCGTCGCGCTCCCATTGCTGACCTTCGTGGGCTTCGCGCTCGAGCCGTCACTCCTCGAGCTGGACCACTCGTGGATCGCGCTGGCCATCGCCGGCGCCACCGTCGTCGGCCTGATCGTGGTCCTGGTCGTCGCGGGCAGCCCCCGCCTGGCCGGGCGCTTCGCCAAGCGCCAGAACTGGATGCGCTTCATCGGCGCGGTGCACGTGGGCGTCGACCGCATCCGGCGCGAGCCCCGGCAGGCCGTGCGCGTGCTCGTCGCGGCGATCGTGTACCAGGTCTCGGTGCTGATCGCGGTGTACTGCGCGATCCACGCGCTCGGCATCTCGGTGCCGAACGGCGCGGTCCTCGCCTACCTGCCCGCGGTCGCGTCCGCCCAGGTGCTGCCCATCTCGCTGTCGGGGCTCGGGATCCGTGAGGGGCTCCTCGTGCTGCTGCTCCGCCCGCTCGACGTGCCGACCGGCAAGGCGATCGGGGTGGGGCTGCTCTGGTACGGCATGACGTTGATCGTCAGCCTGCTCGGTGCACCCGCGTTCGCGGTCGGCCATCGCCACGACGATGTGCCGGCGACGCCCGATACGTCGGAGACGGCCACGACACCCACGCCATGAACGTCGTCGAGGAGGAAGAAGAACCGACCGCAACTTCGGTTCCGCTGCACCGCCGGCTTCCCGGCGGCCGGACCCTGCGCGACGGTCACCGCCTGTACTGGTGGGGCGAGCTCCTCGCGGTCGCGATCTTCTACTTCGTCTACTCGTTCGTCCGGAACCTGCACCACGGCAATCCCCAGGAAGCGTACGAACACGCGCTCGACATCATCCGCTGGCAGAAGTCACTCGGCATCAACCACGAGCAGGCCATCCAGGCGTGGGCGCTCGGATCCCGGGCGTTCATCATCGCCTGCAACTACTTCTACGGATCGCTGCACTTCATCGTCACCGGTGGCGTGATGATCTACCTCTACCGGCGCTGGACCGACGACTATCCGCGCTGGCGCAACACCCTCGGGATCGCCACCGGGATCGCCCTCATCGGGTTCGCGTTCTTCCCGCTGCTGCCGCCGCGCCTGCTCGACCCACAGTCCTACGCCTTCATCCACCACGACTACGGCTTCGTCGACACGCTGGCCAAGGACCCGGCCTTCTGGTCGTTCAACTCCGGGGCGATGAACAAGATCTCCAACCAGTTCGCCGCCATGCCCAGCGTGCACTGCGCGTGGGCATTGTGGTGCGCGTGCGCGCTGGTGCCGCGCGTCAAGCACGTGTGGGCCAAGCTGCTCGCAATCGTGTACCCGGTCACCACGGTCACCGTGATCGTCGTCACCGCCAACCACTACTTCCTCGACGCGGTGGGCGGCTTCTTCGTGCTGGGCGTCGGCTACGGGTTGGCCCGGATCTTCACCCGCGCCGGGCGTGGCCCGGCCGTCGTGCCGGAGGAGATCACCGAGTCGGCGTGACGATCAGTCGTTGTTCTTGTTCGCGAGGTGGCCGCGGACGAGGAACCCCATCACGAACCCGATGAGCGCACACAGCGCGATCACCAGGATCAGCGGCGCGCTCCAGGTGTTGAAGAGCCAGTCGACCCCGACCTCGTGGGTGTTGAGCAGCGCGAACACCACGAGGATCGCGCCCAGCACGCCGAAGACGATGAGCTTGCCGTTGACGTTCCTGCCGGTGTCGTGCGTCGCATCGGTCATCGCCTACCTCCTCTTCGCCCGCGACCGTACTTTCTTCCCCGCCTGGACGCGCGTACTCATGTGCTTCTCGACCAGGCTGTGCACGCTGTCGCGGACGGCCTGATCGGCGAGCGACAGCTGTGCGTCGCGCGCGCTCACCATCGCGAGGCGCCGGGGTGGGAGCCCGGAGAGCGTGACCGTGCGGGCCTGGTCCAGGTCCGGTGGGATCGCGGTCTCCGGCAGGATCGACGCGTAGTCGCCGGCGACGACGAGGTCGGCGATCAGCCGGATGCCCTCGACCTCGACCGGCACCGTGAGTGAGATGCCGGCGGCCTCGGCGGCGGCGTCGACCTCGTTGCGCAGCGGATTGGGTTCGGGCGGCAGCACCAGCGGCAACTTCGCGAACACCGCCAGCGGCACCGGCTCGCGCGGCAGGTCGACGTCGCGACCGACCAGGCCGATGAGATCCTCTTCGAGGAGGTGGTCGACCACCAGGCGCCGGTCGTTCACCGGCTCGGTGACGACCGCCTGCGCGAGCTCACCGTCGACCAGCTCGGTGAACAGCCGCTCCGACGCACCCTCGTTCACCCGGAGCCGGACGCCGGGCGCCCGCTCGCGCAGGTCGGCGACGAGCGCGGGCACGAGCCACCGGCTGGCGGTTCCGACCACGCCGAGGCGGGCGTAGCCGGCGTCGAGCCCCTGGAGCAGCGCGAGGTCGACCCGCATCGCCTCGAGCTCGCGGTGCACGCGGCGCGCGCGCTCGAGCACGAGGGTGCCGAACTCGGTGGGTTCGGCACCCTTGCGGCTCCGCACGAGCAGCGGCACGCCGAGCTCGGCCTCGAGTTGGCGAACCTGATCGGAGACGTTCGACTGCACCGTCGCCAGCGCGTCGGCCGCGGCCGTGAACGACCCCTCCTCGTCGATCGCGAGCAGCGTGTCGAGGTGTCGGAGCTCCATGTCCACCTCCAGATGCCATCGTTGGATCCGATGGATACCATCGAGTCTAACTGTTGGACAGATTCGCTGGGAGCGGGCAACATGGGTCCTGCAGGACGACTCGGGGAGTCGGTTCCCCCCACCGACTCCCCGAATCTCCCGCTCCTCCCTAACGCACTCACGGGGGTGCCCGCGTGTCCGCAACCGAAACCGTCTCGAGCCTGATCTTCACCGGCCCGCTCACCTGGACCGGAACGGCGGCCTGCCGAGGTCAGAACGACCTCTTCTTCGCCCCCGCCGGTGAGCGTCCCGAGACCCGCAACGTCCGCGAGGCCAAGGCCCGTGCGGTCTGCAACACCTGCGTGGTCATGCAGCCGTGCCGCCAGTGGGCCCGTGAGAACCGCGAGTACGGCTTCTGGGGTGGCGAGTCCGAAGAGGAACGCGCCGCCGCCGGCTACCGCGTCGACATGCCCGTCGGACGCGTCGCCCGGTACCCCAAGGGCAACGGCACGCCCGTCGCCCCCCGCACGCCCCGCGTCGCCTGAGGCACCCTGCGGACCTCGGTCCGTCGCCGGCTACACGTGGCGGCTGATGTAGCCCCGCTTGCGGAACACCGCGAGCATCTTCACCAGGAACGCGACCGCGCCCGCCACCAGCACTGCGCTCTCGGCCGCCGCGATCCCGACCTCGGCCCAGGAGAGCCCGTCGCCCGCGAGCACGCCGCGCGCGGCCTCGAAGATGTGCGTGGTCGGTAGCGCCTGCGCGATCGGCTGCAACGCGCCCGGGAGCGCGCTCACCGGGTAGAAGATCCCCGACAGCGGCATGATCAGCGCGATGAACCCCCACGCGAGGATCTCGGCGCCCTGCCCGACCCGCAGGATCAGGCCGATCACGAACAGCGCGATCGCCCAGCCGACCACCAGCAGGATCGCGACGAGAGGGATGAGCGCGAGGCCGAGGCTCGTGATCTGGAACGCGAAGAGCGCGAGCGCGACCAGCGACACCGTGCCGACCCCGATCGTCAGCTTGAACAGCCCGAACAGCATCACCCCGGCGCCGTACTCGACCTCGCGCAGGGGCGTGGTGAGCAGGTTCAGCAGGTTGCTCGACCACGTCTCCTCCATGAACCCGGTCGAGAGGCTGATCTCGGCCTGGAACAGCACGTGGAACAGGATGATGCCGGCGAGCAGGAACCCGGCGGCCTCCTCGCCGTTGCCACCGCCGTTCTGAGTGCCGAAGTAGAGGCCGATCGAACCGAAGAGGATCGCGTCGACGACCGGCCAGATGACCACGTCGAACCAGCGTTGCGGCGCGCGCAGCAGCACGTACCAGTGACGGCGCGCGATGGCCTTGACCCGCACCCATCTCATATCGGGTCCTCCAGCGCCTGCTCGGCGAGGTGCAGGAACACCTCTTCGAGGTCGGCCCGTCCGAAGTGCGCGGCGACGTCGGTGGGCTTCCCGTTGGCGACCACGTGGCCGCCGGACACGAACACGACGCGTTCGCACAGCCGCTCGACCTCGACCATGTTGTGGCTGGTGACGAGCAACGCGGTGCCCTCCTCGGCGCACAGCCGCTCGAGCCCGTTGCGGACGCGACGCGGCGACGTCGGGGTCGAGGGACGCAGTCGGTTCGTCGAGCACCAGCAGGCGCGGTTGGTGCAACGTCGCCTTCACGATCCCCACGAGCGTGCGCTGCCCCGACGACAGCTCGTTCCCCATCGCCGACGCGAGGTGCGTGATGTTGAAGCGCTCGAGGCCCAGCTCGACCTGATGATCGGGATCGTCGATTCCGTAGAGCTGCCCGAACAGGTGGAGGAATTCACTCACCCGCAGCCGCTCGGGGAGCGGTAGGTAGCCGGCGGCGAAGCCGACGTGCTCCATCGCCTCGCTGCGCCGGTGAGGCAGCCGCTCGCCGCACACCTCGACCCACCCCTCGTCGGGCGAGATCACGCCGAGCAGCATCATCAGCGTGGTGGTCTTGCCCGCTCCGTTCGGGCCGAGGAGCGCGACGCGCTCACCGCCGGCGACCGTGAGGTCGACGCCGTCGACGGCGCGCACGCGCTTGTACTGCTTCACCAGCCCCTCGGCGCGCAGCACGAGGTCACCGGTCGATCCGGTCATGCGCGGCAGTCTCCCAGACGGTCCGACGCGGGCGTCGGGGGATTTCGGTCAGCCGGGGTCGTCGAGGCCCGCGAGCCGACGCGCGTAGGCGACCGCACGGCCGGGCTCGTACGCCCGGTAGATCTGCATCTTCTCGGCCTCGATCGAGCCCTCCGCATGCACCGCGAGCACCGCGTGGTAGCCACCGAAGTCGCGGGCGGTGAGGTCGCTGATCGTGTTGAGGAGCCGCAGCCGCTCCTCGGCCGGCGCCTTCGACACGTAGAACTTCTCCAGCACCGCCCGCACCTCGGGGTTGGCCCAGTCGGCCCCGCCGGGGCCGGTGACGAGAAGCCCGCCGGCGCAGTCCTGCACCAGCTCCAGCGCAGCGTGGTACTGCGTGGCGAAGGTGTACTTCGCCATGTTGGTGGTGAGGGGGTCGGGGTAGGCGATGCCGTGCGCGCCCACCTGGGCCCGGATGCCGGCCATGTCGGTGAGCGCCCGCACCGTCTCGGCGTAGATGATCAGCTGGGTGAGCTTCTCGCGGATGTGGCCGGCCTTGGCCACGCCGTTCATCTCCGCGATCAGAGCGGCGGTGCCGACGAGCGCGTCGAGCAACGGGAGCTTGTACGACACCGCGGTGTAGCGATGGAACTCCACGAACGCCGACGACACCGTGCCCGCGAGCTCGGGCTGGCGGCACACGAACACGCGCTCCCAGGGGACGAACACGTCGTCGAACACCGTGAGCGTCTCGAGCATCTTGTGCTTCGACGAGATCGGGAACTCGAACGCGTCGTGGTCGCGGGCGCCGTAGGCGGACACGTAGAGGGAGAGCCCGGGAGTGTCGACGGGCGTGGCGAAGGACACCGCGTAGTCGGCATCGTCGGGGCCCATGGCGCGGGTGGGCAGCACGATGATCTCGTGCGCGTTGGCGCTGATGCTCGTGTGGCACTTGGCGCCGCGCACCACGATGCCGTCGTCGCGCTCCGCGACCACGTGCACGTAGAGATCGGGATCGGCCTGCGCGTGCGGCGGGAGCGCGCGGTTGCCCTTCACGTCGGTCTGGGCGACCGCCACCGCGAGGTCGCCGTCGCGACAGTGCTCGTAGAACGCCCACGCCCGCTCACGGGCCTCGCCCTCGAGGACGCGCAGCAACCCGAACAACGCGTCGGAACCGATCTCCTTCACCAGGGTGACCATGGTGCCGCCGAGCCCGGTGACGGTCTCGATGAGGCGGGAACGGGCGATCAGATCCTCCGACGAGTGCGGGATCGCGTAGTACGCGCTGTATTCGCTCCCGGTGTCGGGATCCTTGGCGACGGCGAGGTCGCGATAGAGCGGATCGTGGCCGACCTCGTAGTCGAGCGCGGCGTGATCGACGGCCACCCGCAGGTCGGGCTCCTCGAGGATGTCGGGGATGCGTCGACCCCGGTACCACAGGGTGCGCCCGTCACGCAGCGACGCGCGGTACTCGTCGGCGGTCGACAGGCCCATCGCGGCACTGTAGACGGCGGCCGTAAGCTAACTCGATGACCGATGGCCTGGTGTGGGAACAGCGTCCTGCACTCCGGCGACCCCTGCTCGTCGCCGCGTTCTCGGGCTGGAACGACGCCGGCGACGCCGCCACCGGGGCCGCCGACTGGCTCATCCGCCAGAACGATCCGCTCCGGATCGCGACCATCGACCCCGACGAGCACATCGACTACCAGTCGCACCGACCTCAGGTCGAGCTGATCGACGGCGTGACCCGCGCCGTCAAGTGGCCCGCGAACGACTGTTTCGCGGTCACGTTCGGCGAGCGCGACGTCGTGGTGCTGCGCGGCATCGAGCCGAACCTGCGCTGGAAGTCGTTCTGCAACGCGGTGCTCGATGTCGCATCCGGCACCGGCTGCGAGATGGTCGTCACCCTCGGCGCGTTGTTGGGCGACGTGCCCCACACGCGTGGGGTGCGCGTGACCGGCACCGCGTCCGATCCCGCGCTCATCAACGGGCTCGAGCTCACCCGCTCGCAGTACGAGGGCCCCACCGGCATCGTCGGGGTGTTGCACGACGCGTGCCGCTCGAGCGGCCTGCGCTCGGCGTCGCTCTGGGCGCCGGTCCCGCACTACGTCGCCACGCCACCGAACCCGCCCGCGACGCGCGCCCTGCTCGAACGGTTCGGCCAGCTCGCCGATCTGCCCCTCGACCTCCACGGCCTCGACCAGCTCGTCGACCTCTGGCGGGTGCAGGTCGACCACGCGATCCGCGACAACGACGAGGTCACCGAGTACGTCCGGGAGCTCGAGGGCCGGGTCGACGCCGAAGACGCCGGCGAGCGCGGGATCGTCCTGGGCGGACACCCCGCCGGCGGTGGCTCGGTCCCCAACGCCGACGACCTCGCCGCCGAGGTCGAGCAGTTCCTCCGCGACCAGGACGGCGACTCATGAGCGCATTCCTCCCTCGGCTGCTCGCTCCGCGGACCGACGGATTCGGGGGCTGGTGCACGACCGCGGTGCGCATCGTCACCGGCGTGCTCTTCATCACCTTCTCGGTCGGCAAGTTCGCCGATCACGCCCAGGAGTCGGCCGACTTCGACCGCTACGGCATCCCCGCACCCGAGGTCGCGACCTACCTCGTCGGGTCCCTGGAGCTGGTGTGCGGCGCGTTGCTGGTCGTCGGGCTCCTCACCCGGCCGGCCGCGGCCCTGCTCGCGGCCAACATGGTCGGCGCCATCGCCACCGCCGGACGCGTCGACGGCGGATCCTTCCACCTCGGGGTTGCGCCCACGATGCTCGTGGCGATGCTGTTCCTGGTGTGGGCCGGGTGCGGCTACGTCGCGCTCGACCGCATGCTGGCGCCGCGCGCGACCGCCTGACGCGGCACTCAGCCCACGAAGTCGCGCGCGACCGCTTCCCAGAGCCGCGTCGACAGCGCCAGCGACTCCTGGTCGACACGTTCGTCGTTGCCGTGGAACATCGTGGCGAAGTCCTCGTAGGGAAGCCGCTTCGAGAACAGGCCGAAGCCGTAACCGACCGCGCCGGCAGCGCCGGAAGAACCGGTTGTCGGTACCGCCCACCATCAGCGACGGCACCAGCGCCGAACCCTCGCACAGCTGCGCGCTCGTGCGGGCCAGCGAATCCCACAGTGGCGTGTCGGCGGGCGACGACGTCGCCGGATCGTCGTTCGACGTGATGTCGACCGCGTCGGCGAGGTCGCCGAGCGCCTCGCGCAGCATCGCGGTGGCGTCGGCGCCGCTCTGTCCGGGGAGCGTGCGGATGTCGACTTCGAGATCGACCTGGTCGGGGATCACGTTGGTCTTGGTGCCACCGTGCGCGACGGTCGGCGCGAACGTGGTGTGCGTGCACGCGTGCCAGTGCCGCGCGATCCCGAGCGGGAGCTCCGACAGCGCGCCGGCGAAGTCGTCGGTGCTCAGGAGCGCAGCGGTGATCTCGGGGTCGTAGTGCATCCCCTCGACGAACTGCCGCCACGAGTCGTGGATCTGGGTCTGGGGCCGGTACTCGGCGATGCGCCGTACCACTTCCGCCGCGGTGACGAGCGCGTTGTCGGTGCGGAACGGCTGCGAGCCGTGCCCGGGCGTGCCGTGCACGCGGATCTTGGTCCAGAACGTGCCCTTCTCGGCCACCAGCACCGGCAACCGCGGGCCCGCCGGCGACGGGATCTGGAACCCGCCCGACTCGGTGAGCACGTAGTCGGCGTAGACCGCGTCGCGCTCGTGGTCGAGCAGCCAGTCGGCGCCCCACGTGCCGAGCGCCTCCTCGTCGGCCACCGCGAAGTAGATGAGCGTGCCGCGGGGCCGGAACCCGCTGTCGGCGAGCCGCCGGAACGCGACCGCCTGCGACGCGGTGAGGTTCAGCATGTCGACCGCGCCGCGGCCCCACACGAAGCCGTCGACGATGTCGGCGGCGAACGGGTCGCGGCTCCATCCGTCGGGGTTCACGGGGACGACGTCGGTGTGGCCCATGAGCATGAGCGACGGTGCGTCGGGATCAGTACCCTCGATCTTCGCCACCAGGCTCTGGCGGCCGGGTTGCGGCTCGAAGATCTCGTGGTCGCCCGCACCCGAGAGGTAGCCGGCGAGGAGGTCGACGCTGCGGGTCTCGGCGCCCGACGCCACGGTGCCGTCGTTCACGCACCGGTTGCGGATGAGGAGCTGCAGCAGGTCGGTGACTTCGGCGGTGGGATCGTCGGGTCGGCTCACGCCGACCACGCTAGACCCCTCCCGCCGCCGTCAGCTCGGCCAACGCGTCCTCGATGCCGCCGGCGACGATCTCGAGGTCGCGCCCCGACGCACCGTCGCCGATGAGCCCGAAGTGGAGGTACCCGCAGTACGAGAGGATCGCGACGTTGAGGGTGAGGTTCCGCGACAGCGGCACGATCGGGTACACCTCGAGCATCCGCGGCCCCGAGGCAGTAGAGCGGGACCTGCGGGCCCGGGATGTTGGTGACGATGAGGTTGGCGAACCGCTGCGCGTGCGCCGCCCGCGCCGCCAGGCCGAGCAGGGTGGGCGCCGCGTACTCCGACAGACCGAGCAACGCCGCCGCACCGACGGCCTGGCGCCGCTCCTTGAGATCGGCGGTGCTGGCGCGCACCGCGTCGAGGCGGCACGCGTGGATCGGGCTGGCCGACCGGGAGGGGGACGAGCATCGCCGAGATGCGGTTGCCGAGCTGCATGCGCTGTTCGTCGTCGCGCACCGACACCGGACAGAACACCTTGAGCACGAGCTCCGGGTGCAGCTCGCCGCGCGCCTCGAGCAGGCGGCCCACCGCGCCGCCGACCGCGGCCAGGATCACGTCGTTGATGGTGCACCGACACCGGCCCGGATGTGCTTCACGTCGTCGAGCGGGACCCGGACGGTCATGAACCGGCGGCCGCGCACCGACCGGCGCGTTGAGCGAAAGGCGCGGGGCCACCACCTGGCCGTCGACCAGGGAGCCGATCGACCGACCGAGATCCGCGGCGCGCGCCGAGCGCATCACGAGGTCCGTCGGCCAGCTTGCCGCGCCGCGCCGGCGAGCTCGGCCGGACGGGTGAGCCGCTCGCGCGTGCTGTCGAGCACCAGGCGGGTCGAGTCGGGCGGTGGTGCCGGTGTCCAGCCGTCGGGATCGAGCACAGTCGGTTCGGGGGTGAAGTCGAGGAGCACGGTGGCGATGTCGACGCCCGAGATGCCGTCGGTGAGCGTGTGGTGCGACTTGTGGATGAGCCCGACGTGCTCGCCACGGTCGACACCCTCCACGAACCAGAGCTCCCACAGGGGTCGGTCGCGGTCGAGCACCTGGGTGGTGAGCCGCTCCGCCAGTTCGAGCAGCTGACGCCGGCTCCCCGGTGCCGGCAGCGTGGTCAGCCGCACGTGGTCGGCGATGTCGAAGCGGTCGTGGTCGACCCACACGGGGCGGCCCTGTCCGAACGGCACACCCATCACCCGCTTGCGGAACCGGGGGATCAGCTGGAGTCGCGACGCGACCAGGGCTCGCACGTCGTCGAGGCGGAACCGTCCCTCGGCGTCGAAGAACGGACCGCGCTCGAGTACCGCGACCGCGCCCACGTGCATCGGCGTCTCGGGCCGCTCGAGATGCAGGAAGCTCTCGTCGAGCGCGGTGAGGCGGTCGTAGCCGTCGGCGGGTGCCATCGGGCCGAGCGTAGGTTCAGGCGGCGGCGAGTGCAGGGCCACGGCACGACGTGACGCCGTGCGGGGCCACAAGGGCACTCGCACGGGCGAGGAGCTTCGACGCGTTGCCGGCGTAGGTGTCGGCGGCGGCCCACGCCCCGTCGCGCAGCCTCGTCACCACCAGCTCGAGCTCGTCGATGCTCTGGTCGAGCAGTGCGATCCACCGCTGGTTCAGGGTCCCGAAGCGCGGCGGCGGCCGCAACCCGCGGCAGTTCATCGATCGCGTCGCGCTCGATCCGCACGATCTGCGTCAGCGCCGGAGCCGCGCGCCGCACCGGCCGGGAGGGCCGGCGCGTCGACGCGCGCGACCGCGCGGTTGGCACGGACGCAGATCGCGTTCGGCGCGCCGGACGTAGCCCGCCGACGACAGGCGTTCGCCCCCGCCGCCGCATCCCGCGATGACCATGACCAGGCCGCAACAGGCGGTCCCGACCGCCGACTTCGTCCGCACGCACCTACCCCTTCGAGCGCCGCAGGGTATCGCGACGGGACTGGTTCGGTACGCTGCGCGCATGTCCCGCTCCGCGACGTGTGTCTGGCGCGTGGACGCCGCGCTCGTCCTCGCCCTCGACGAGCGCCTCGGTCCGCCCGTCGACAGCTACCTCAACGGGTCGCAGACCTGGCTCACCGACGACGGCCCCGCCGGCGAGGGTCTGGAGTGGCGCCTGCACCCGGTCGCGGGGTACCGCCTGCCGCGCGATTTGTCGCACTACGACCTCTGGGAGCAGATCGTCGGCGCGCTGTCGGCCGGCGCCGATCCCGATGCCCTCACCCTCGGGTCCGAGCCGCGGACGCTCCGCTCGCTCTGGGACGGACTCGAGTGCTTCGCGGCCTACGGCGATGACCTCGAGCCCGCTCCCCTCGCGGCAGGCGGCCACCACCGCGCTCGGCCGCGCGCCCGACGCCGTCGGTCTGGTCGACCACGAACTGATCGGCACCGCATGGGAGCACGCCGCGGCGCCACCTCGATCGTCGAGATGCTGTTCGCCGAGCTCAAGTCCACCGCATGAGAGGTCCCGCCCGATGACGCCCACCACCGACCGCGACGCGCTCGCCGCCGCGATCTACGCCAGCTCCCACATCACCGGCGAATTCGTGCTGCGCTCAGGGGCGGTGAGCAACGAGTACTTCGACAAGTACCGGTTCGAGGCCGACCCCGCACTGCTCCGCGACATCGCGGCGGCGCTCGTGCCGCTCGTGCCCGCCGACACCGAGGCGCTCGCCGGGCTCGAGCTCGGCGGCGTGCCGATCGCGACGGTGCTCTCGCAGCTCACCGGCATCCCCGCCCTGTTCGTGCGCAAGGAGGCGAAGACCTACGGCACGTGCCAGCTCGCCGAGGGAGGCGAGCTCGAGGGCCGCCACCTCACCGTGGTGGAGGACGTCGTCACCTCGGGCGGGCAGGTGATCACGTCGTGCGGTGACCTGCGCGAACGCGGCGCCATCGTCGAGCACGCGATCTGCGTCATCGACCGCGAGTCGGGCGGTCCGGAGGGTCTCGCCGACATCGGCGTTGAGCTCCAACCGCTGTTCACGATGACCGAGCTGAAGCAGGCCGGCGAGCGCTGATCGCTTCTGGCGAAACGGATCGAGGAGTTACTCCTCGCCGCGCCAGAGCGGCGTGCGCGGCAGGTCGAAGTCGCACGGGCGGACCTCACCGTCGATCGCCGCGAACGCGAGCTCGCCCCACCGGTCGATGCCGGCGACGGGCCACGGCAGGTTGTGACGGTCGAAGAAGCCGACCGCGCGGGTCTCGAGGGGATGGCCCTTGAGCTCACCGCCGATCATGCGGCAGTGGAAGAGCAGCGAGTAGAGCGGCAGCCGCGCGAAGCCGAGGCGCAGACCGTCGAGCACCGCGATGAGCGACAGCGGCTCGACCTCGATGCCGGTCTCCTCGTAGACCTCCTTCATCGCGATCTCGCACGGCGAGTAGCCGACGTCGGCGTAGCCGACCGGGTAGAGCCACACGCCGGAATCGGCTCGCTGAGTGAGCAGCAGCTCGCCGCGTTCGTTGGCGACGATCGCCGCCACTGCGACCTTGGGGGTGACGTACCCCTGCACGCCCTCCCCCACCGAGCTGAGCCATTCGTCGAACAATGCGTCGGCCTCGGCCTCCTCGATCGCGACGTGGCGGATGTCGGCCGCGACCTTGAGCACCTCTTCGAACCGCTCCTTCTCGTAGAGGCTCTGGGTGAACCCCAGGCCGGTGCGGGCGACGGCGGAGAGCGTCTCGGCCCAGCGCAGCAGGTCGACGGCGGAAGGGCTGAACGGCTCGGTCACGGCGGTGAGACTAACTTCCCGTTCTCGGTACCACCGGCGCCGGGTCGCTCGAGCGTGACTGCGGCGGTGAGCCGGCTGAGGAGCGTCGCCCGCAGGGACTCGACCGCGTGGCGATGGGCGAAGCGGGTACCGGTCGTGTCGCGCAGGTAGAAGACGTCGACGACGCGGTCACCGACGGTGGAGACGATCGCCTGATCGACGTCGAGCTCGAGGTCGACGAAGACCGACGCCACGCGTGCGAGCAGGCCGACGTCGTCGGGCGCGTGGACCTCGACCACGGTGGCGTGCGTCGGACGCGTCCAGATCGACGAGCACCCGCACGTCGCGGTCACGCGGGCCGACGGTCGCACGGCGGTACCGCTCGGTGCGGGCTCGGAGCTGCTCGTCGAGCTCCAGCTCGCCGTCGAGCGCGGCGGTGATGGTTGCGGTCGCGCCGTCGCGGTCAGTGGGTGAGGCGAGGCGGCCGAACCGGTCGTGGCCGGTGAACATCTCGAGCGCGATGCCCGACGGATGCCAGTACGCGGCCGCCGTGTCGATGTCGAACCCCACCAGCGCCAGCGCGCCGGCCGCGGTCGCGAGCAGCCCGGTGCGGTCGGGCTCGACGACGATCGCCCGCAAGCGACCGTCGTCAGCTCGGTCCAGTCGACCGCCCGGGTCGCCGCGCGCAGGAGCACACGATGGTGTGCGAGCTCGGTGGCGTGAACGCGCGTCCGTACGATTCCGGCATCGCGTCGAGGTATTCGTCGGCCGCTTCCCGGCCCACGAGTTCGGCGAGCTCGGCCCGAGGATCGGATGGAGCGACAGCATCGGCGTCGACCGCGCGCAGCAGCGCGTCGGCCTTCACGAACAGCTCGCGCACCAGCGCCGCCTTGCTCGCACTCCACGCCGCCGGACCGGTGGCGCGGGAATCGCCGATGGTGAGCGCGTACAGGAGCGCGTTGCGCGTCACGTCGCCGACCTCGTCGGCGAACCGGGTGATGGTGCGCTCGTCGCCCAGGTCGCGCCGGGTGGCGGTGTCGGCCAGCAGAAGGTGGTTGCGCACCGCCCAGGCGAGGTCGTCGGCTCCCGCGTCGTCGACCCCGATGCGGATGGCGACGTCACGCGCGAGTCGCCCCCCCACGACCGAGTGGTCGCCCGGCCGACCCTTGGCGATGTCGTGGAGCAAGGCCGCGAGCAGGAGCACGTCGGGCCGAGCCGCGCGAGCGATGTCACCGTCGAAGCCGACGCCGAGCGGATCGTCGGCATCGAGCAGCGCCGCGCACTCGGCGACCGCCTCGAGCGAGTGCCGGTCGACGGTGAACCGGTGGTAGGCGTTGCGTTGCGGGCGCGCCCGCACGTGCTCCCACTCCGGGAGCAGACGCACCAGCAGCCCGACGTGGTCGAGCGACTCGAACACCGGGATCGTGCCGCGTCCGGCCGCAGCAGGTCGATGAACGCGTCGCGGGCGTCGGCATCCCACTCGACGTGATCGAGTTGTTCGAGCCGCGCCAACGTCGCACGCTCGAACGGAACACTCAGGGTGGCCGCGTGCGCGGCAGCCCGCAGCACGGTGGCGGCGTCCAGGGTCGTCTCGCGATCGAGCGCCACGCGACCGTCGCGCAGCACGACGCCGTCGCCGAGCTCGCGGATCGCGACCACCGAATTGGTCGGACCGGCCTCCGCGGCGAGCAACCGGGACCAGAGATCGCGGGTGATCCACACGACCGCCCGCGCCGCCGCGCCCAGGCCGCGCACCAGCTCGTCGGCGTCGCCCGCGCCGACGAGCCCGCCCACCGCGTCCTGGTCCTGCAGCGGCAGGTGGTCGGAGCGGCCGCCGGTGACCCGGTGGAGCGCGACCCGCGCGTCGAGGAGGAGCGAGCGGGCGTCGCGCAGTCGTTGCGGGTCCCCGGGCTGGAGGTACCCGCGGGCGACCAGCAGCGCCACCGCGCCGTCCCAGCCGCGCCCGTCGAGCAGGTCGGCGCCACCCACGGCCGCCGGGAGGGTCCAGCCGACCCATCCGGGCGCCTGCACGTCGCGCAGACCCCCCGCCCCCGACTTCAGGTCGGGCTCGAGCATCTCCGCGATCGGCCCCGGTTGCGCCAGCCGCCCCTCGGCCGCCGCCGCCAGCGCGCCGACGAGCCGATCGCGCCGGCGCGGCGCCAGCTGGCGCACCCGACGGGCGAGGTCGTCGACCAACGCCACATCGCCCACCACGAGCCGCAGGTCGAGCAGCGCGGTGAGGGCGTCGAGGTCGTCGTCGGCGACCGCGAGCGCCTCCTTCACCGTGCGCACCGACTGGCCGAGCACGAACCCGGCGTCCCAGAGCGGGTACCAGAGCGCGCCCGCCTGATCGGCGCTCGGCGTGCTCCGCCGGCTGCCTGCGTGGAGGAGCATGACGTCGACGTCGGAGCCCGGGCTCAGCTCGCGGCGCGCGTACGAGCCGAGCGCGACCAACGCCCACGACGGCTCCCTCGAGGCCACCCGCGGCGGCGCGCAGCGAATCGTCGACCAACCTTGCGAGCGCAGCACCGAAGGCTGCGCCCCGGAGCTCGTGATCGGCGACCAGCCGCTCGCGCGCCTCGCGCGGCGAGCGCGCTCACCAGCGCCCTACAAGGCGTCGGGCCCCGATTCTCCGGTGCGGATCCGCCAGACGTTGTCCACCGGCACGACCCAGACCTTGCCGTCACCGATCTTCCCGGTGTTCGCGGTGGTGAGCAGCTGCTGCACGACTCGATCGACGTCACCATCGTCGACCAGGATCTCGATCCGCACCTTGGGCATGAAGTCGACCTCGTACTCGGCGCCCCGGTACACCTCGGTGTGGCCCCGCTGACGGCCGAAGCCCTGCACGTCGGACACGGTGAGCCCGTGGATGCCGAGTTGCTTGATCGCATCCTTCACGTCGTCGACCTTGAAGGGCTTGATGATCCCGACGATCAACTTCATCGTGCAGCTCCCATCATGTCGCGTGGCACGGTGTACCGGCAGCGTCAGACCCGGTCGAGTGCATACCCCATCTCGGAGTGCTGGGTGAGGTCGAGTCCGGTCTCCTCGTCCTCGTCCGACACCCGCAGCCCACCGGGGATCACGAGGTGCAGCACCTTCAGGATCACGAACGTGAGCACGCCCGACCACAACAGGGTCGCGACCACCGCGATCAGCTGGTCGCCCATCAGCTCCCAGCTCCCGTTGACGAACACGCCCTGGTGCACGACGGCGGGATTGAACGCGCGGTCGGCGAACAGCCCCAGCAGCAGCGAACCGACGAGACCGCCGACGAGGTGCACGCCGACGACGTCGAGGGCGTCGTCGTAGCCGAAGCGGAACTTCACGCTCACCGCGAAGTAGCAGATCGCCCCGGCGATGAACCCGATGGCGATGGACGCCATCGGTCCGACGAACCCGGCGCACGGCGTGATGGCCACCAGGCCCGCGACCGCGCCCGACGCGGCGCCCAGCGTGGTGGCGTGCTTGTGCCGGATGCGCTCGAACAGCAGCCATCCGAGCATCGCGGTCGACGCCGCGAGTGTCGTGTTCATGAACGCCTGCGCGGCGACGCCGTTGGCGCCGAGCGCGGAACCCGCGTTGAACCCGAACCAGCCGAACCACAGGAGGCCGGTACCGAGCAAGGTGAGCGGGAGCGAGTGCGGTGGCGTCGGGTGGTTGGGCCACCCGCGCCGGCGGCCGATCACCAGCACCGCGACGAGCGCCGCGATCCCGGCGTTGATGTGCACGACGGTGCCGCCGGCGAAGTCGAGCGCGCCGCGGCGGAACAGCCACCCGGCGGGTGAGAACACCCAGTGCGCGACCGGCGTGTACACCACCAGGGCCCACAGCCCGACGAACCACACCCACGCCGAGAACCTCATGCGATCGGCGATGGCGCCGGTGATGAGGGCCGGGGTGATGATGGCGAACATCATCTGGAACGCGGAGAACGACAACGGCGGGATCGGCACCACGCCGAAGCCGGTCGCCGGGGTGGTGTTCGCCCCGTCGAGGAACGCGAGGTCGAAGTTCCCGATCCACTTGCCGGTACCGCTGAAGGCGAGCGAGTACATGCACACGGCCCAGAGCACGCCGATGAGCCCGATGCAGATGAAGTTCTGCATGAGCATGGCGAGCACGTTCTTGGCCCGCACCATGCCGCCGTAGAACAGCGCCAGTCCCGGCGTCATGAGCAGGACGAGCGCGGCGCTCGTCAACACCCACGCGGTGTCGCCCGCGTTGATCCGCATGGACCTCCCCCTCCGCTCACCCCGGGGTCGGCTCCACCGGACGATCTCCGGGCAGGGAGCATACAGAGATGACAGCTTGCGTCACGATGCGTCACACGTCGGTCAGGGATCGCCCGCTTCGCGCCCGCAGCACGCCGGCCTTGGCCATCCCCCACGCCATCTGCAGGGGCGCGAGCTCCTCGTCGCCCAGGTCGCCGAGGCCGTGGACGACGAGCCCGTAGGTGTCGTCGGGCCAGGCCCGCTCGGCGAACTCGTCGCGCTCGACGGGCGGGATGCCCGCCGCCGCGAGCACGGCCGTCGGCTCGCGGTAGGCACTGCGGACGATCTCGAGCGGCGTCGACCGCTGCTCCCCGGGGTCGAGCGCGAACAGCGTCGTGCAGCTCGCCCACGACCCGGGTCGTCGCCGCCCGGCCGGCGTCGACCGCGTCGCGCTCGGCGCGAGCCCGGTGCGCGGCGTCGGCGCGGCCCCACGCGTCGAGGATGCGCGCCACCGACCGCTCGACCCATCCGGCGAGCTCGCGCTCGACGCCGGCGACGATGGCGTCGCTCGACTCCGCCAGCAGCGCGAGGCCGTGCTGCTCGTCGGCGGACGGCGTCATCCCTCGATGACGTCGCCTTCCATCGTGTTGACGGTGCAGCCGACCTCTTCGAGGTAGGCGATCGAGCCGTCGAGGTGCTCCTCGGCGCCGGTGAGCTCGAGGATCACCCAGCCCGAGTGCTGCTCGACGTTGGCGCGACGGATGTTGGGCACGACGTCGAAGCGCTTCACCACCTCGTAGATCATCGGACGGTCGACCAGCTCCTCGGGGAACGACACGAACAGACGCACGTGCTCGGACATGCCGACTCCTCCTTCTTCCGCGACAGGCCGACGCGGCGCAGCGCGTCGGCCGGTTCGAGAAGCAACCCGGTGACGAACGTCCCGAAGTCCGCGTAGTCGGCCGAGACCGGATCGAACCGCATCTCGTAGACGATCTCCTTGAGCGCGACCGGGATCGTCGGCGAGCAACGTGACCCCCCACTCCCAGTCGTCGAGCCCGGTGGAACCGGTGATGAGCTGCAGCACCCGCCCGGCGTAGGTGCGCCCGACGCGCGCGTGTCCGCCCATGAGCCGCTTCCGCTCCGCGAACGGGAGCGAGTACCAGTTGGCCGCGGTCGCCCGCCGCTTCGACATCGGGTAGAAGCAGATCGTCCTCTTGAGCGGGAGCTGCGGGTGGATGCGCTGCTCCTGGTAGTGCGCCATGCGCTCGCGCCACGCTGCCAGCCTGCGCCTCCGCCGCAGAGCCCTCGAGGCCTCTCCTCGGCGGCGAGCCGCGCCCGCTCGTCGTCCTCGGTGCTAGTGTACTCCGAGAGCTCCGTGAGCGACACGTACGAGTCGACCAGGTCGAGTGGGGTGGCCGCGAGCTCCTGCTGGAACTGCTGGAGCCGGGCGAGGTCGGGCCCGAGCACCATCACGCCGAGGTCGGCCTTGTGGCCGAGCACCGCGAACAGCAGCGCCTGGTGGCCGTCGTCGACCAACGACTGCACCGCGTCGACGATCCGCTTGCCCGCGTTGGGGTCGGCCTCGGCGTGCGCGCGATCGACCCGGTAGAAGAGGTGGAGGACTCCCCAGCCGACCGACGGTTGCACCGGGTCCATGGCGACCACGGTACCCCCGGGATCAGGCCGGTTGACCCTGCAGCGTGAGGAGGTCGACGGTCTCGTCGGCCGGCGGCGCCTGCACGTCGACCGGCACCCCGAACCCCGTGATCTCCATCGTGAAGTCGGCCGTGCCCGCGCCCGCTCCGAGGGCGCTGCCGTCGATCGTGAAATGCATCTTCACGATGCGGTCCTTGTCGTCGATCCACACGTCGGCGGGAACGGTGCCCAACTTGGCCAGCTTCTCGGCCAGGTCAGCCGAGGTGCTCGGCAACTTCGCCGCGGCCTTCGCGTAGTCGATCGACGCGTGGTAGTGCGTCGCGTGCTCGCCACCGACGGTGTCGTCGCCGATCTTCTCGACGTCGCCCGACAGTCCCTGCAGGTACTGCAGGCCCTGCGTCGGGCCGCTGTTCTCGGCCTGGTCGAGCAGCTGGGAGAAATCGGTGCCGGTCCGCGACTGCAGATCGGCGAGGCTGACGCTCACCCACTGCTTGCCGTCGGGCAGCTCGCTCGCCGCCGCCGCGAACCCACCGAAGTTCATGTAGATGGTGCCGTCGACCAGCCGCTCCTCGAGCGTGCCGACCGTGGGCAGCGTCAGCGTCATCTGGAGCTCCTTGCCGTCGCCCGACGCCACGCCGGTCGCCTCCAGGTCGACGCTCTCCCCGCCGAACTCGGTGCTGACCGTCATCGTGAAGCGGCTGGACTCGGTCGCCTGCGTGTTGCTGACCGCGGCCTGCAGCGTCTTGATCGACACCGCGCCTTCGCTGCCGCCCCCGCCCCCGCAGGCGGCGGCCGCGATCGCGAGCGCGGCCACGACCCCCGTGAACATCAACCGTCGTCGCATCGTGCCCCTCCGCCCTGTTCCGGTCCGTCACCGTACGCGCCCGCGAGCCGTGCCAGCGGGTCGCTTCGGAGTGATCGGCAACTCGGGCCGTCCGATTGAGCCATGCGCAGGCACCGCGCCCCGGAACGACGAGTGGGGCGCCCCGAAGGGCGCCCCACGATCGTCTTCGACGGGCCGGAGCCCGGGTCGCTCGCTCCTAGAAGTCGCCCATGCCACCCATGTCGGGCATGCCGCCGGGCATGCCGCCGGGCGCCGCAGCCGGCTCGGGCTTGTCGGCGATGACGGCCTCGGTGGTGAGGAACAGGGCCGCGATCGACGCCGCGTTCTGCAGCGCCGAGCGGGTCACCTTCGCGGCGTCGATGACGCCGGCCTTCACGAGGTCCTCGTACTCGCCGGTGGCCGCGTTGAGGCCGTTGGCGCCCTTGAGGCTCCGCACCTTCTCCACGATGACGCCACCCTCGAGACCGGCGTTCACCGCGATCTGCTTGAGCGGCTCCTCGAGCGCACGGGCGACCAACTTGGCGCCGGTCGACTCGTCACCCTCGAGCGTGGTCGCGAGCTGGAGCACCTTCTCCTGCGCACGGAGCAGCGCCACGCCACCGCCGGGCACGACGCCCTCTTCGACGGCAGCCTTGGTCGTCTGCACCGCGTCCTCGATGCGGTGCTTCTTCTCCTTGAGCTCCACCTCGGTGGCCGCGCCGACCTTGATGATCGCCACACCGCCGGCCAGCTTGGCGAGACGCTCCTGGAGCTTCTCACGGTCGTAGTCGGAGTCGGTGTTCTCGATCTCGGAGCGGATCTGCTGGATGCGGCCCTTGACTTCCTGCTTCGAGCCGCCGCCCTCGACGATCGTGGTCTCGTCCTTGGTGACGACGACCTTGCGGGCCCGACCCACGAGCTCGAGCCCGATGTTCTCGAGCTTGAGGCCGATCTCCTCGGACACGACCTGGCCTCCGGTGAGGATCGCGATGTCCTGGAGCATGGCCTTGCGGCGCTCGCCGAAGCCGGGAGCCTTGATGGCGACCGACTTGAACGTGCCCCGGATCTTGTTGACGACGAGCGTGGCGAGCGCCTCGCCCTCGACGTCCTCGGCGACGATCACGAGCGGACGGGCCGACTGCATGACCTTCTCGAGCACGGGGAGGAGGTCCTTCACCGCGGAGATCTTGCTGCTGACGAGCAGGATGTAGGCGTCGTCGAGCACCGCTTCCATGCGGTCGGTGTCGGTGACGAAGTACGGGGAGATGTAGCCCTTGTCGAAGCGCATGCCCTCGACGAGGTCGAGCTCCATGCCGAAGGTCTGGCTCTCCTCGACGGTGATGACGCCGTCGGTGCCCACCTTCTCGAGCGACTCCGCGATCATCGCGCCGACTTCCTTGTCGGCCGCCGAGATGGCGGCGACGTTGGCGATCTGCGCGTGGTCGGTCTTGACGCTCTTGCTGTCCTTCTTGATCGACTCGACGGCGGCCTCGACCGCCTTCTCGATGCCCACCCTCAGCACCATCGGGTTGGCGCCGGCGGCCACGTTGCGCAGGCCCTCGTGAACCATCGCCCACGCCAGCACGGTCGCGGTGGTGGTGCCGTCACCGGCGACGTCGTCGGTCTTCTTGGCGACTTCCTTGACGAGCTCCGCGCCGATCTTCTCGAAGGGGTCCTCGAGGTCGATCTCCTTGGCGATGGACACGCCGTCGTTCGTGATCGTGGGGGCGCCCCACTTCTTCTCGAGCACGACGTTGCGGCCACGCGGGCCGAGGGTGACGCGCACCGCGTCGGCGAGCTTGTTCATGCCGGCTTCGAGAGAGCGGCGTGCGTGCTCGTCGTAGGCGATCTGCTTGGGCATCTGTGATACCCCCTGGGAGTGGGTAGTGGGTGAGTCGGAGACGATCGGTCGCTATGGGTGCTCGTTAGCACTCACAGGCGCCGAGTGCTAACCATGTTGGCACTCGCGACCCGCGAGTGCAAATTCTGCTCTCGCGCCGGCTGCTCCCCGGCCCGGCGTACGCTCGGAGCATGACCACGGCGGCGCCGAGCACCCGCGACACCATCCTCGTCGCCGCCCGGCAGCGCTTCGCCAGCCGGGGGTTCTCCGGCACCAGCCTCGCCGACATCGCCGACGACGTCGGCATCCGACCGCCGAGCCTGTTCCACCACTTCCCCTCGAAGGTGGCGCTCTACCGGGCGGTGCTCCTCGACGCCTTCGACGACTGGTTCGCGCTCATGGACGAGACCATGGCCGAGGAACCGGCCGAGGGTTGGCCCCAGGTCGAGCGGGTGATCCGCACCGCCTTCCGGTTCTTCGTCGAGCGCCCGGACTTCGTCCGCCTCGCCCGCTGGGAGGCGCTGGAAGGCGGCCCGATCCTCGTCGAGGAGCTCGCCACCGTGCTGCGGCCGCTGTTCGAACGGGGAGTGGGGTTCCTGGAGCACGAGATGGACGCCGGACGGATCCGGCGCTGCGACGCCCGCCGGCTCGTGATCACGGGCTACGGCGCGGTGCTGTCGTACCTCTCCGACGCCCCGCTGGTGGGCTCGCTCCTGGGCGAGGACCCGACGAGCCCCGCCGCACTGGAGGTGGAGCAGGACCACCTCCTCGACCTCTTCCGCCACGCGCTGCAACCCGTCCGCCCCTCGCCGGGGAACACCTAGGCCGCTACCTATCACTCGGTAGGCTGGAGAGCCATGACCGACGTCGACACCGCGCCGCGGAGCATCGATCCGGAGTTCGCCTCGGTGCTCATGGCCGACCTCCTCTTCGCCCGCCGGGCTTCCGAGCGCTTCTGGAACCTCCAGCGGCAGGGTCGACTGGCCACCGTCGCGCCGCTCACCGGCCAGGAAGCCGGCGTGGTCGGTGTGGTGCGCGCGCTCGACCTGACCACCGACTGGTTGGTGCCGTACTACCGGGACATCACCGCGTTCGGCGCGCTCGGTGACGAGTTCATGGAGCAGCTCGTCGTCTACTGGCGCGGGCACCCGGACGGCGGGCACATCCCCGACGACGTGCGCTGTCTGCCCGTGCAGATCTCCCTGGGCACGCAGCTGCCCCACGCGGCCGGGCTCGCCTGGGGTCTCGCGCTGCGGGGGGATCCGGGCGTGGTGTGCACGTTCGTGGGCGACGGCGCGACCTCGGAGGGCGACTTCTACGAGGCGATCAACCTCGCGGGCGTGCGGAAGGCGCCGCTGCTCGTGGTGTGCATCAACAACGGTTGGGCGATCTCCACGCCGGCCGACCACCAGACGGCCGCGAGCAGCTTCGCGGCGAAGGGCGCGGCCGCAGGGATCCCGGGCGTGCGCGTCGACGGCAACGACGTGCTCGCCGTCGTCGACGCCACTCGCGACGCGCGCCGACGCGCGGCCGCAGGCGACGGGCCGACCCTGCTCGAGGTGGTCACCTACCGGATGGGTGCCCACACCAACTCCGACGATCCGACGCGCTACGTGCCCGACAACGAGTTGCGCGAGTGGCGTGCCCGCGATCCCATCGAGCGGTTCCGCACCGAGTTGGAACGCTCGGGCGCGTGGGACGACGTCCGCCACGACGACCTGCTCGCGACCGTGGAGGCGCGGCTCGAACGCATCATCGAGGCCGCATTGAGCCGCGAGGTCGATCCCGCGGCGGCGCTCGACCACATCACCGCGACCCCCGAGGCGCGCGCCGCCGCGCAGCGCGCCGAGATCGTCACGCGCACCTCGCCGGCTCCCGAGGGGGTCTCGTGGCGGGCATGACCATGCTCGCGGCGATCCGCGAGACCATCCTCGACGAGATGGGGCGCGACGAGCGCGTCGTGCTCCTGGGTGAGGACGTCGGCTCGAACGGCGGTGTGTTCCGGGCCACCGACGGCGCGCTCGAGCGCTTCGGTCCGAACCGGGTGTTCGACATGCCGATCGCGGAGTCGGTGATCGTCGGCGCGTCGGTGGGGCTCTCGGTGGCCGGGTTCGTGCCGCTGGCCGAGATCCAGTTCGGCGGGTTCACCATGCAGGCGTACCACCAGCTCGTCGGCCAGCTGGCGCGTCTGCGGTACCGCAGCCGCAGTCGGTTCCACTGCCCGGTGACCGTGCGTGCGCCCTACGGGAGCGGCGTGCGCACCCCCGAGTTCCATGGCGACTCGGTGGAGGCGCCCTACGCGCACACGCCCGGGCTCACCGTCGTCGTGCCGTCGAACGCGGCCGACGCCAAGGGCCTGCTCACCAGCGCGATCCGCAGTGACGACCCCGTGCTCGTGTTCGAGCCGATCCCTTGCTACCGCAGGTCGGTCGATGTCCCCGACGACGACCACGCCGTCCCCCTCGGTCGCGCCAACGTCGTCCGCGAGGGTGACGATGCGGTCGTGATCACGTGGGGTGCGATGGTCGACGTCGCGCTCGCGGGATCCGACGCCGCGCTCGAGGCGCGCGGCGCACACATCGGCGTGGTCGATCTCCGAACGCTGACTCCGCTCGACACCGAGACCATCGTGAACGCCGCCGAACGCGCCGGACGCGTCGTGGTGGTGCACGAGGCGCCGCTGACCGCAGGGTTCGGCGCCGAAGTCGTCGCCACGTTGCAGGAGGAGGCGTTCTACTCCCTCGAGGCACCGATCCGGCGCGTGGCCGGCTACGACGTCGGCTCGGCGCCGCCGCTCGTCGAGGACTGGTGCCGACCCGACGTCACCCGCGTCGTCGCCGCGCTCGACGCATCCCTCGATGCCTGACGAGCCGGCATCCGGGTCGATGCCGTACCTCCTGCCCGATCTCGGGGAGGGGATGACCGAGGCCGAGCTCGTCCAGTGGCGGGTCGCGGTCGGCGACCACGTGACCCGCGACCAGATCGTCGCCCACGTGCAGACCGACAAGGCCGAGGTGGAGCTCCCGGTGCCGGCGTCGGGCACGATCGTCGCCCTCGGTGCCGAGGTCGGCGACCTGGTCCCGGTCGGTGCTCCGCTGCTCGAGCTGGTCCCCGACGCCGGCACCGCGCTCGGCGGCACCCCCGTACGCGGCGCCCCACCCGATTCGGCGTCGCCGCCCCGCGACATCCACGGTCCGGTGATGCCACGACGGGGGGAACGGGTGCAGGCGGCGCCACCGGTGCGCAAGCTGGCCAAGGACCTGGGCGTCGATCTCACCACGGTGGTCGGCACCGGACCCGGAGGACGAGTCACCGCCGCCGACGTACGCGCCGTCGCGGCACCCGACGGACGGCGCGAACCCCTCCGGGGCGTGCGCCGGGCGATGGCACGCAACATGGCCGACGCGTGGCGTGCCGTCCCGCACATCTCGTTGTTCGACGAGATCGACGGCCGTCCGCTGCTCGACGCCCACGCGGCGGTGCGCACCGAGCACGGTGACGGCATCACCCTCACCGCCTTCTTCGTGCGCGCCACCGTCCTCGCGCTGGAGGAGTTCCCGAACCTCAACGCGTCCCTCGACGCCGAGCGCGACGAGATCGTGTACCACGACGCGTGCCACATCGGGGTCGCGGTCGCGAGCGACGACGGCCTCGTGGTCCCGGTCGTGCACGACGCGCAGCAATGCACGCTGATCGAGCTCGGCGCCGAGATCGCACGCGTCACCGAAGCCGGTCGATCCGGACACCTGTCACCCGAGACGATCCGAGGCGCGACGTTCACGGTCACCAACTTCGGCACCGAGGGCGGCCGGTTCGCGACCCCGATCGTGCGGCCGCCCCAGGTCGCGATCCTCGGGTTCGGCGCAGTACGGGTGCGCCCGGTGGTCGACGGTGACGTGGTGGTCGCCGCGCCCACGGTGCCGATCTCGCTCTCGGCCGATCACCGGCTGATCGACGGCCGGGACGCCACCGGATTCCTCGAGTCGGTGGCGGCCCGGCTCGCCCGGCCGGGCCCGCTCGTGTCGTCGACCTGACGGTCGCGGAGCCGACCGGATCGCGGGAGCGCGGCGGTAGAGTGGGCGCTTCGCGAGCGGGGAGCTCATGCGTGGCCGAATGGCACGACACCACCGAGGAATACCTCGAAGCCATCCTCGAGATCGAGGAGGAGGGCATCATCCCCATCCGGGCGCGACTGGTCGAGCGCCTCGGCCTCTCCGCCCCCGCGGTGTCGGAGACGGTCAACCGTCTCGTCGACCACGGGTACGCCGAGCTGCTCGACGACCGCACCCTGCGTCTCACCGAGAAGGGCCGCGACGTGGCGACGTCGATCGTGCGCCGGCACCGGCTCGCCGAGCGACTCCTCGTCGACGTGATCGGGCTCGAGTGGGAGAAGGTCCACAAGGAAGCCGACCGCTGGGAGCACGCGATCTCGGCCGAGGTCGAGGAGAAGCTCGTGCTGCTCCTCGGTGACCCCGCGACGTGCCCGCACGGCAACCCGATCCCGGGGTCGGGCCACAAGGTCGAGGGCCCGGCATCGGTGCCGCTCACCCAGATGCAGCCCGGTCCGGTCGTGGTCCGGCGCATCAGCGAGAAGGTCGAGATCGACGACGACGCCATCGCGTTCCTCGTGGAGGCCGACCTCAAGCCCGGCTCGAACGCGGTCGTCGTCGGGAGCAGCTCCGACGGGGTGCAGGTGAAGAGCGCGCAGGGCGACCAGACGGTCCCCCGCAAGCTCGCCCAGCTGATCTACGCCATCCCCGCGTGACCTACCCGCCGGCGACGGCGGGGACGATGCTGATGGTGGTGCCGTCGGCGGTCGCGGTGTTCACGCCGTCGAGGAACCGGATGTCCTCGTCGGCCACGAACACGTTGACGAAGCGGCGCAGCTCCCCCGACTCGTCGAAGAGCCGCTCGGCGAAGCCGGGATGCTTCGCCTCGACGTCCTTCAACACCTCGGTGACGGTCGCGCCCTCGGCGCTGACCTCGGCGGCGCCGCCGGAGAGCTCGCGCAGCTGCGTCGGGATGCGGACGGTGACGGCCATGCGACTACTCCTGAATGCTGTCGGGTGGGAATGCTTCGTGGAACGCGTCGAGGGTGGGCGGGATCACCGCGGTCGGGCCGGTCGTCGGCTCCACCGCGTCGAGCGTCTTGAGGCCGTGACCGGTGACGTAGGCAACGACCCGCTCGTCCGGCCGCACGACACCCTCGGCGGCGAGCCGCTTGAGCGTCGCGATGGTCACGCCGCCCGCGGTCTCGGCGAAGATCCCCTCGGTGCGGGCGAGGAGCTTCATCCCGTCGACGATCTCGTCGTCGGTGACCGCGGCCAGTCCGCCGCCGGTCTGGCGCACGGCGTCGAGTGCGAAGTAGCCGTCGGCCGGGTTGCCGATCGCCAGTGACTTGGCGATGGTGTCGGGCTTCACCGGCTTGATGGTGTCGGCACCGTCGAGCCACGCGTGCGCCACCGGCGAACATCCCTCGGCCTGCGCACCCGACACCCGGAGGTTCGGCTCCTCGTCGAGCAGGCCGACCTTGTACAGCTCGTCGAAGCCCTTACGGATCTTGGTGAGCAGCGAGCCGCTGGCGATGGGGACGACCACGTGGTCGGGTACCTGCCAGCCGAGCTGCTCGGCCGTCTCGAACGCCAGCGTCTTCGATCCCTCCGCGTAGTACGTGCGCACGTTGACGTTGACGAACGCCCACGGGTAGGTGCCCGCGAGCTCCGCGCACAGCCGGTTCACCGTCGTCGTAGTTGCCGTCGATGGCGACGACGTTGCCGCCGTACACCGCGGTGGTGACGACCTTCCCCTGCTCGAGGTTGGCGGGGATGAACACGAAGCTGCGCAGCCCGGCGTGCGCCGCGTGCGCGGCCACCGAGTTCGCCAGGTTCCCCGTCGACGCACAGGCCGCGACCTTGAAGCCGAACTCGAGCGCCTTCGACAGCGCGACCGTGGTGACTCGGTCCTTGAACGAGTTCGTGGGATTCACGGTGTCGTTCTTGATCCACACCTCACCGAGACCGAGCTCCGCGGCGAGCCGGTCGGCGCGCACGAGCGGGGTGAACCCCGCTCCCAGGTCGACCGCCGGGTTGCGGTCGGTCGGCAGCAGGTCGGCATAGCGCCAGATCGAGAGCGGACCCGCCGCGATCTTCTCCCGGCTGGTGTTGGCACGGATCGCGTCGTAGTCGTACGTGACCTCCAGGGGGCCGAAGCACCATTCGCACGTGAACACGGGCGCGACGTCGTACTCGCGTCCACACTCCCGACATCGAAGGGCGTGTACGAAAGCCATGTGAGTCTGCTCCTCCGTCCGGCCGGTCGGAACCGGCGCCGTCCTCGACGCGCTCTCGAGCGCCTCGAGCGGAGGACCGCTCTCGGACTGCTCATCGTTCAGGCATTGGCACCTGGCACCCGCTCGCCCCTGTGGCCGAGTGTGATGCTGGTTGCCGCGGTGTCGTAGGGCCTGTCCCTCAACCGCTCTCGATGAACGCGTTCGGCGAAAACGGTAGCACGGCCCTCTCCGGGCGCCCGCACGATTGCCGGGCGGCCCGCAATAGCCTGGTCGGCCATGAGTTCCGCGCCCGAGCCCGACGTCGACGGGCTGGTCGAGGCCAAGCGGCGGGCCGGGACCTCGATCTCGGTGTGCCTCCCGGCTCGCAACGAGGAGGCGACCGTCGGCCAGATCGTGGCGACGGTGCGGCGCAACCTGGTCGAGCACGCGCCCCTGGTCGACGAAGTCGTCGTGATGGACGACGGGTCGACCGACGCCACCGCCGAAGCGGCGAGCTGGGAGGGCGCGCGCGTCATCCCCGTCGCCCACGTCCTGCCCGAGCTCCCCCCGGGTACGGGCAAGGGCAACGCGCTCTGGAAGTCGCTCCACGCGTGCGAGGGCGACATCGTGTGTTGGCTCGACGCCGACGTCCGCAACTTCGGCTCGCAATTCGTGACCCGGCTGCTCGAACCGCTGCTCCGCGATCCGGCCATCGGCTTCGTCAAGGGCTACTACCGACGGCCGTTGCACGGTGAGGCCACCGGCGGCGGGCGGGTCACCGAGCTCATGGCGCGCCCGGTGATCTCGTCGCTGTTCCCGCACCTCTCGGGCTTCGTGCAGCCCCTGGCCGGCGAGTACGCCGGGCGCCGCGCCCTGCTGGAGACGGTGCCGTTCGTCGAGGGTTGGGGCGTCGAGATCGGACTCCTCATCGATCTCGTTGCCAACTTCGGCATCGACGCCATCGCGCAGGTCGACCTCGACGTGCGCGAGCACCGCAACCGTCCGCTCGAGGAGTTGGGTCCCCAGGCGATGGCGATCCTGGTGACGGGGCTGCGCCGGGCCGGCGTCCCCGTCGACAAGCGCCTGGCCGAGCTCGTGCGCTACGACGACGACCAGCATGCAGTCCGGGTCTCGGTCGAGATCCGCGAGCGACCGCCGATCGTGACCGTCCCCGCCTACCGCACCAAGTTCGGGCGCGAGCTCTCGGCCTGACTCACCCGCTCCCGAGCACGTGGCGGCCGGCTTCGATCGCGGCTTCCTCGACCAGCGTGGCCGCCCGGGCGAAGGCCTCTCCCGACTGCCACACGCGGTCGGTGAGGGCGAGGAGCTGCACGCCGGCGTGCAGCGCGATCTCGTCGCGCGCTTCGGTGGTGACCTGACCGGCGATCACCGCGGCGTGGGGCACCCCGGCGTCGGTCGCCCACTCGAGCACCCCGCCCACCACCTTGCCCTCGAAGGTGGTGGCGTCGAGCCTGCCCTCGCCGGTGACCACGAGGTCGATCCCGTCGAGGGCGGACTCCAAGCCGGCGGCGCCGGCGACGACGTCGAAGCCCGGCTCCAACTGCGCGCCGATCGCCGCCAGCCCACCGGCGAGGCCACCGGCGGCCCCTCCGCCGGGGAGCTCCCGGACGTCGACGCCCGTGCGCTGGTCGTACTGGTCGGCAAGCTGCGCGAGGCGCCGGGTGAGCAGCGCGACCTGGGCGTCGCTGGCGCCCTTCTGCGGGCCGAACACCCGAGCGGCGTCGAGGAAGCGGGTGGACACGTCGCACGCGACGGTGACCGGCGTCGCGCCCAGCGACCACCCCAACGCCTCGAGCGCGGCCAAGCCCCCGTCCGTCGTCGCGCTCCCGCCGACACCGACCACCACGCGGCGCGCACCGGCCCGGATGGCGGCGGCGATGAGCTCGCCGGTGCCGCGGGTCGACGCGCGCAGCGGATCGGAGATGCGCGGCACGAGCGCGAGACCGCTGGCGCGTGCCATCTCGACCACCGCCACCCCACCGGGGAGCAGGGCCCACTGGGCGTCGACCGGATCGCCGAGCGGCCCGGTGACGGTCGCCTGACGGCGGGAACCGCCGCGGGCAGCGACGAGCGCCTCGAGGGTGCCGTCACCGCCATCAGCGAGCGGCAACTCGGCGACGTCGTCGAACCCGGCGCGGCGCAGCCCGGTGGCCATCGCGCGCGCGGCCTGGGCCGCGTCGAGCGTGCCCTTGAACTTGTCGGGGCACGCAAGGGCGGAGACCATCACTCGATAGATTGACCGAGATTCGTCCCCGTGCACCATCGGAGTGTCCGTGCTCGACCGCGTCCCCCTGCTCGAGAAGCACATCGACGACTACACGGGCGTCGTCGGCATCGACGTCATCGACCGCATCCGGGAGCTGGCCGAGCCGCTCCAGGGCGCGCGGGTCCTGCACCTCAACGCCACGGCGTACGGCGGCGGGGTCGCCGAGCTGCTCGCCACCCACGTGCCGCTCCTCCGGAGCGTCGGCATCGACGCCGACTGGCAGGTGATGCACGGGAGCGATGAGTTCTTCGCCATCACCAAGAGGGTGCACAACGCGCTGCAGGGCGCCGACATCGAGTGGACCGCGGCGATGCAGCGCGTCTACCTCGAGAAGGTGCTCGACAATGCGCTGCTGCTCGAGGGCGACTACGACTACGTCGTCGTGCACGACCCGCAACCGGCGGCCATGCTGAGCTTCCTCCGTGAGCGCCTCGGCGGACGCATGGCCGACACGACCTGGATCTGGCGCTGCCACATCGACCTCACCGCCGCCAACCCGGCGGTGTGGGAGTTCTTCCGCCCGTTCGTCGAGCTCCACGACGCATCGGTGTGGACCATGCCCGAGTTCGTCCCTGCGTCGCTCGCCATGGATCACGTGGTGCACGCGCCGCCGTGCATCGACCCGCTCTCGGTCAAGAACCTCGACCTCGCCATGCCCTTCTGCCAGGAGCTCACCCGCCAGTACGGCGTCGACGTCCATCGCCCGATCGTGTGCCAGGTGAGTCGCTTCGACCCGTGGAAGGACCCGGTCGGCGTGATCGAGGCGTTCCGCATCGTGCGCGAGCGGGTCCCCGACGCGCAGCTCGTCCTCGCCGGCTCGATGGCCACCGACGACCCCGAGGGGTTCCGGGTGTGGGACGACACGGAGGCGGCCCGCGCCGGCGACCGCGACATCTACCTGCTGTCGAACCTCCACCAGGTCGGTTCGGTGCAGATCAACGCGTTCCAGCGGATCGCGAACGTGGTGATCCAGAAGTCGATCCGTGAGGGTTTCGGCCTCACCGTGAGCGAGGGCCTCTGGAAGGGCCGGCCGGTGATCGGAGGGCGCGCGGGCGGCATCAAGCTGCAGATCCGCGACGGGCACGACGGCTTCCTCGTCGACTCGATCGAGGAGTGCGCGCAACGCACGATCGACCTCCTCGCCGATCCTGTCGGCGCCGACGCCCTCGGCACCCAGGGCAAGGAGCACGTGCGGGAGAACTTCCTGTCGACCCGCGAGCTCGAAGACTGGCTGTCACTCTTCGGAGCCCTGCGCCCGTGATGCTCGTCACGCACCGGGGGCCGTATCGGTTCTCGGTGTGCGACGACGGGTCGTTCGCGTCCGCGCGCGGCGCCGGTGGCCTCGTGAGCGCGTTGCTGCCGTTGGTGAGCAGCAACGACACCGACGAGCGCCAGGCGTGGATCGCGGCGGCCATCGACGATGACGACCGCGCCGCGGTCGCTGCCGGTGCCACCTCGGTCACCGGCCTCGACCTCCATCTGCTCGGGCTCGATCCCGCGCTGCACCGCATGCACTACGACGTGATCTCGAACGCGGTGTTGTGGTTCCTCCATCACGGGCTCTTCGACCTCGCGCGCCGCCCGCGCTTCGACCGTTACCTGCGCGAGGCGTGGGACGGGTACGTAGCGGTGAACGCGGCGTTCGCCGACGCGATCTGCCACGACGCCGCCGATCGCGAGAAGGTGCTGGTCCACGACTACCACCTCGCGCTCGTCCCCGGGATGGTGCTCGCCACCCGTCCCGACCTGCGGGTCACTCACTTCACCCACACCCCGTTCTGCGGACCCAACTCCATCCGGGTGCTGCCGACCGACATGGCCGAGGCGCTGTGCTCGTCGATGGCGGCGGTGCCGTCGGGGTTCCACACCGAGCGCTGGGCACGTGCCTACGGAGCTTCGGCGCGCGAGATCCTCGGCCGCGACCCGGTCGCGCCCTACGCGACGCCGCTCGGCCCCGATCCCGAGGCGCTGACCGCGCTCGCCGCCTCACCCGCCACTGCGGCTGCGGCCGCCGAGCTCGACGAGCTCGTGGGTGACCGCAAGCTGGTACTGCGCAGCGACCGCATCGACCTGTCGAAGAACATCGTGCGTGGCTTCCACGTGTACGACGAGCTGCTCGAGACCAGGCCCGAGTGGCGGGAACGGGTCGTGTTCGTCGCCATGCTGAACCGGTCCCGCGGGAGCCTCCCCGAGTACCAGGCGTACGAGCAGGAGGTCGACCAGGCCGCGCAGCGCGTGAACGACCGCTGGGCGACCGCCGGGTGGCAGCCGGTCGTCGTCGACACCCGCGACGACTACGAACAGACCATCGCCGGGCTCACCCGCTACGACGTCCTGCTCGTCAACCCGGTGAAGGACGGACTGAACCTCGTGGCCAAGGAGGGTCCGTTGCTCAACCAGCGCGACGGCGTGGTCCTGCTGTCGCCCGAAGCGGGTGCGTACGACGAGCTCGCGGACGCGGTGCTGGCGATCCACCCGTACGACATCGAGCAGGGCGCGCAGGCGCTGCACACCGCGCTGTCGATGCCCGACACCGAGCGGTCGTCACGCTCCCAGCGGGTGTGTGAGCTCGCGGCCGTGCACACGCCCCAGACCTGGCTCCGGGAGCTGCTCAGCCACGCTCGCTGAGCGCATCGGCCAGCTCGTCGAGCAGCGCCGCCAGCCCCGCGGGCCCGTCGACCATCACGTCGGCAGCGCCGATCTCGGGCGGACTCTCGTCCGACACCACCCCGATCGTCACCGCGTGCTCGAGGTCGCCGGTGCGCTCGAGCTCGCGCGAGCGCGGCGAACGCGGGGAGGTCACCGGCGTCGTCGCCCGCGAAGGCGGCGATCTGCACGCCGCGCGCCGAGCGCGGCGATCGTCGTGCCCTTGTCGACCGGCAGGGGCGGGCGCAGCTCGATGGCCATCCGCCCGCGGATCGGCGCATGGAGCCCGAGACGCGTCGCCGTCGCCTCCGCCCACGCCGTCGCCTCCGCACCCCGATCGGGTCGTCCACGCCAGTGGATGGTGACGGCGACCTCGCCCTTGCGTTCCACCAGCAGTCCGGGCAGCGCGGCGTCGGCGTCGTCCGCAGCCCGGGCGATGGTGTCGACCCACGGCCGCACGCGGTCGTCGACAACGACCCGACCGTCGGTGAACCGTTCCAGCCCGTACGCGCCGACGTACCCGAGCCCGTCGATCCCGAGGTGCTCGGCCAGGAACGCCGCCGGCCGGCCGCTCACCACGACCACCGTGCCGAGCACAGGCACGAGCCGGGCCAGCGCGGCGCGCGCCGCGGGGAGGGGTCGCGCCGCGGGGGGGTCGGGCACGATCGGCGACACCGAACCGTCGAAATCGACGAACAGCGCCGCGCGCTCGGGCTGAGCGACGAACGGACGCAGCGCGGGCGGGAGGGCCACGGTGCCTCCGGCGCGGATCAGGCCGTGCCGATGACGACGATGCAGTCGGCGTCGGACGCGCCCTCGGGAGGATCCTTCGGGTACGGCTGGATGGTGGCACCGTCGCCGACGCCGTACCCGGCGAGCAGCGTGCCCTCCGCGTTCGAAGCCTTCGATGCACTGGACGACGGTGCCCGCCCGTTCATCGCTGAGGTTGGCCGGCGTCTGCATGTTGTATCCCTCCGCGTGCAGCTTGTCGGTCATGGTCTCCGCGGTGCCCTGCACGCCGGAGGCGTTGTAGACCTTGACCCGCACCTCTGCCGGTTTGTGCAGCGGCGTCGTGGTCGCCGAGCTCCCGGACGTGGCGCCCGGCACGGTCGAGGTGGTCAGCGACGCGCTGCCGCTCGGCCCGCTCTCGTCGAGGATCTGCAGCCCGACGATCCCGAGGATCACCGCGAGGCCGACGACGACCGCGCCCCGGACGCCGGCGGAGGCACCCGACGATCGCGAGGGTCCTCCGCCGCTCGGGGCGGTCACCGAGACCCCGGATCCGCCTGGCGACCCTCGAGGCGCTCGCGCCTGCGTCGGTCGCGTTCACGGCGGACCCGCTTGACGGTCAGGGGGTCGTAGTCATAGGCCTCGGGCACGTCGACGAGGTGCCGGAGGATCTCGTAGTACCGGGTCGCGGAGACCCCGAGTTCGGTGCGGATCGCCGCCTCCTTGGGTCCGGGGCGGCTCCACCAGCCCCGCTCGAAGTCGAGAATGGCACGATCACGACCCGAGAGACCCATCAGGCCCGCGATCCTCGTCGCGCCGGCCCCCGGGGTCAAGCATTTCGGGTTTCTGACGGTCCGGTTCGTCAGGATTTGATCAGGTGATGACGCTCCGGATCACCTCGCCGGCCTGCATGGCGCGGAACGCGTCGTTGACCTCGTCGAGGTGGATGTGCCGCGAGACCATGGACCCGATGTCGAGGCGACCGGTCTCGACCAGCTGCACGAAACGGGGGAAGTCGCGCCGCACCTGCGCCGACCCGTACATGCACCCGAGCAGCGCCTTGTTACCGGAGAACAACGACATGGCCGGGAAGGTGACGGTGGCGTCGAAGCGGGCCATGCCCACGACCACTGCGGTGCCACCGGCGCGGGCGACGTCGAACGCCTGGAGGATGGTCTCGGGGAGCCCGATCACCTCGAACGCGTAGTCCGTGCCCCGACCAGAGGTGGCAGCACGGACCTGCTCGACGGGATTCCCGTCGGCCGGGTCGATCAGATCGGTCGCGCCGAACTGCTCCGCGGTCTTGCGCTTCATCTCCACCGGGTCGACGGCAAAGATGCGTGAAGCCCCCGCGATGCGCGCGCCCTGGATCACCGACTGCCCGACTCCACCGCAACCGATGACCGTGACCGTGGCACCCGGCTCCACGTGCGCCGTGTTGAGCGCGGCGCCGACCCCGGTGGTGATGCCACAACCAATGAGCGCGAGCTGCTCGGCCGGGAGATCGGTCTCGACCTTCACCAGCATCGACTCATCGACGGTCATCTCGTCGGCGAACGTGCCGAGCCCGCTCGCGCCGATGATGCTGCTGCCGTCGGCGCGGGTCGCCTTGGGCAGCATCATGTGGGCGCCCATCGTCTCGCACAGCTGCGACTGGTCGCGCAGGCAGAAGAAGCAGTTGCCGCACGCGGGGGTGAACGACGAGATCACCCGGTCGCCGACCGCGACCCGGGACACGTCGCTGCCCACCGCGAGCACGGTGCCGGCGGCCTCGTGCCCGAGGATGACGGGGGGTGGCAGCGGCACGCTGCCGTTCGCGAAGCTCAGGTCGGAGTGGCAGACGCCGCTGGCATCGACGTGCACGAGGGCATCGTGCGATCCGATCGCGGGTGAGCTCACCTCCTCGATCTCCAGCGGCTCGTTGTACGCGGTGAGGATGGCAGCTCGCATGTTCCCCCCTGGGAGTTCGTGTCGATCGCTCGCGAGCCGGGTGTCGGATTCGAACCGACGACATCTTCTTTACAAGAGAAGTGCTCTGCCACCTGAGCTAACCCGGCGTTTGGAGCACAAGGGTAACGCCGTCAGGCCGCGACATGCACTGCCTCGACGTCGCGCGCCGCGTCATCGTCGGGTTGCGGTGTGCTCCGCAACAACCTGACCACCACGACCAGGTAGAGCATCGCGGCACACGTCGCGGGTCCGGTCACGACCACGCGCCACGCCATCGTGTCGGTCACCGTCCACAACGTCTGCAACGGCAGCGTCAGCAGGTAGGTGCCGAGGGCGAGCGCGAGCAGGAGCACCGCGACCTCGCCTCGCGTGCGTCCGACCCAGAGGTCGACGTCGAAGCACAGGACGAACGGCACGAACGCCCAGACGAAGTAGTGCTCCCACGAGAGCGGTCCGATCAGGAGCGCGACGAGCACGACGGCACCGAGCTCGAGCGGCACGAGTGGCTGCCGGCGCCGGCGCGACCAGAGCGCGACGAGCACCACGGCCGCGATCAGGTAGGCCAGGGTGGACCAGATCGGGGCCAGGGTCGACTGCGCGGTGAGGTCGGCGCGGCCGAACGACGTCATCCGCGCCAGCCAACCGACCAGGGCCTGGTTCCACACGTGGAAGGATCCGTGGCCGATCCCGGGCGCGACGGTGCGGATCCACGCCCACACCTCGAGCGGACGGCCGACCGCAGCGGCCAGCACGGTGAGAGACGCCACGGTGGCGGCCGCCCACACCGCCGGGCGACGTCGGCCCCGCACCAGGAGGTAGACGACCAGCAGCACCGGGCTGACCTTCAGGACCGTCGCCACGCCGAGACCGATCCCGCACACCGCCCAGCGACGGCGCGCGGCCCCGTAGATCCCGAACGCGATGCCGAGCATCACGAACTCGTTGCCCTGCCCGACGTCGATGGTGTTCGCGAACGGGAAGGACACGAGCAGGGCGCCGACCCCCAGCAGCGTCGCCGGCAGTCGAGACGGTCGGCGGCAGCACGCACGCGGTGACGCCCACCGCGGCGATCATGCCGAGCGCCGCCAGCACGCGGAACCACACCACGGCGGTGTCGTGGCCGAGCGGGAGGAAGGCGGCGTGCACCATCGCGGTCGCAGGGGGACCGACGAAGCCACAGAACAGGCACTCGTCCTGGACGTTCATCTCGTCGCCGAGCCGCGCCACGGCTTCGAGGTGCGACGAGTGCCGGTCGTACAGCGGCTGACCGTCGACGAGGCGTTGCCCGGCGATCCAATTGACGTTGAAGTCGATCGGCAACGCGTGTCGCGCCGCGACCGACGTGCTCCCGAAGGCGGCGATCAGCAGCCCGATGGCGAAGAGCGCCGCGCCGCAGAACAGGAAGAGGCGTCGGATCCGGCCCCGGTCCGGCCGGGGAGGCGCGTGCACGTCCACACCTGGTGATCGGCGGACACGCGGGGTGGCTTGATCGGCCGCCGCGCCGCGTCAGCCGGCGCGGCGCCGGGCGATCTCGGTGCAGGCGACGGCGGCCGCCGCGCTCACGTTCAACGAGGCGATGTGTCCGTGCATGGGAATCGAGGCGATCACGTCGCACCGCGCGCGTGCGAGCCGCGACAAGCCGCGGCCCTCGGCTCCGAGGACCAGGACCAGTGGTGCATCGGCGACGGCGAGGTCGTAGAGGGACTGGTCGCCGTCGGCATCGAGCCCGGCGCACCACACGCCGGCCCGACGCGCCCGGTCGAGTGCGCCGGGGATCCCCGACACGAAGGCGACCGCCAGATACTCCAGCGCGCCCGCCGCCGCCTTCGACACCGCGGGCGTCAATCCCACCGCGCGGTGCGTCGCCAGGATCACCCCGCTGGCGCCCGCGGTCTCGGCCGTGCGCATCACCGCGCCGAGGTTCTGGGGATCGGTGACCCCGTCGAGCGCCACCAGGAACGCGCTGCGGATCGGCGAGCAGATCGTCGAGGTCGGCGGTCGGCACCGGCGCCGCGAATGCGACGACGCCCTGCGGCGCGCCGGTGCGGGCGCGGCGTTCGATCTGGTCGACCGGGACGCGGCGGATCCGCACCCCGGACGCTTCGGCGAGCTGCACGATCTCGGCGACCACGGGCGCGTCGTCGGCGTCGCTCGACAACCACAGGTCGTGGACCTTGCGCCTCCCGGCGACGAGGAGCTCGCGCACCGCCCGGCGCCCTTCGACCTGCTGGCCGAGATCCCGCCGCTCGCGCTTGGTGTCGGGCTGCCCCCGTCGACGTCCGTCGCGCGGGCCGCCGCGACCGCTCATCGGCGCCAGATCGTTCCGCCGGGAGTGTCCTCGAGCTTGATGCCGAGCGCGGTGAGCTCGTCGCGGAGCTCGTCGGCGCGGGCGAAGTCGCGCGCCGCCCGCGCCTCGTCGCGCGCGCGCACCGAGCGCGTCGATCTCCTCGTCGTCGCCGTCGGGCTCGTCCCCGAAGGGGAGCCCCAGCACTCCCGAGAGCTCGCGCACGGTCGCCAGCAGCGCGGACGCCCGTTCCCGCTCGCCGGCATCGAGCGCACGGTTGGCGTCGCGCACCGCTTCGAAGATCACCGCCACCGCACCGGGGGTGTTGAAGTCGTCGTCCATCGCGGAGCGAAACCGCGCGACGGAGGAGGCGTCCGGCGTGGCCCCGCCGGCGTCGACACCCGCGGCCGATGCGCTCCGCGCCAGCGCGTCGAGCCGGTCGACCCCCTTGCCGGCGGCCTCCAACTCCGCGTCGCCGAAGTCGACCGCCCGCCGGTAGTGGGACTGCAGCGCCGCCAGTCGGAACGCACGCGGCCCGTACCGGTCGAGCGCGTCGGCCAGCGTGGTGAAGTTGCCGAGCGACTTCGACATCTTCTCGCCACCCACCAGCACCATGCCGCTGTGCACCCAGTGCCGTGCGAACGGGTGGCCCGCGGCCTCGGCCTGGGCGCGCTCGTTCTCGTGGTGGGGGAAGGCCAGGTCGTCACCACCACCGTGGAGATCGAACCCGTCGCCCAGGAGATCGAGCGACATGGCGGAGCACTCGATGTGCCACCCCGGCCGGCCCGGTCCCCAGGGCGAGTCCCACGCGGGCTCGCCCGGCTTCGCCGCCTTCCAGAGCGCGAAGTCGATCGGGCTGCGCTTCGCCTCGTCGACGTCGACCCGGGCGCCCGCGGACTCGCGCAGCTCCTCGAGCGTCCGGTGCGGCAGCGCGCCGTAGCCGGGGAAGCGGTCGACCTCGAAGTACACGCCCTGGCCGTCGACCACGTAGGCGTGGCCGCTGTCGACCAACGCCCGGATCAGGTCCTGCATCCCCTCGATGTACGCGGTCGCGTGCGGGGTGTGGTCGGCGGGCGCGATGCCGAGGCGGTCGAGTTGCACGAAGTACGCGTCCTCGAACTCGCGAGCCAGATCAGGCTCGGTGGTGCCCCGCTCCGCGGCCCGGGCGATGATCCGGTCGTCGACGTCGGTGACGTTGCTCACGTAGGTGACGGTGAGGCCGGTCCACTCGAGGTAGCGGCGCATCATGTCGAACACGAGGGCGGTGCGCCCGTGGCCGACGTGGGGAACGTCGTAGACCGTCGGTCCGCAGACGTACATCGACACCGTGCCCGGCTCGCGCGTGGTCAGCTCCACGGTGTCGCGCAGCAGGCTGTCACGGATGCGGATCATGGCGGACCGAGGGTACTGCCCGGTGCCGCCGGCCTCAGCCGGATTCCAGCAACGCGACGGCCCAGCACGCGATGCCTTCCGCCCGACCGACGGTCCCGATGCCTTCGCCGCGCTTCGGCTTCACCGACACGTGCGCGCCGCCGAGCACCGGCACCAGCTGCGCGACCATCGCGTCGAGATGCGGTGCGAGGCGCGGCTCCTCCGCGGCGATCACGACGTCGACGTTGACCACCGACCAACCCACGGCCGCCACCCGCCCGACGACGTCGCGGAGCAGCTCCAGCGACGACGCGTCGCGGTAGGTGTCGTCGGACGCCGGGAACAGGCTGCCGAGATCGGGGAGGCCGGACGGGCCGAGGAGCGCGTCGGCGATCGCGTGGCACACGGCGTCGGCGTCGGAATGACCGCCGAGCCCACGCCCGTCGATGCGCACGCCCCCGAGCACCAGCCCGCGCGATTCGTCGCCGGCGAACGGGTGGATGTCGTACCCGAGGCCGACCCGGATGCTCACGCTCACGACACCTCGAGCAGCGCGGCGGCGATCATGAGGTCGGCGGGACCGGTGATCTTCAGGTTGCGGGGATCGCCCGGGACGACCACGACGGTGCCGCCGATCGCCTCGACCAGCGCGGCGTCGTCGGTGGCGTCCGCGCTGCTCGCGTGGGCGGCGCGCAGGATCCCGGCCTCGAACGCCTGCGGCGTCTGCACCGCGACGAGCCCGACCCGATCCACGGTCGCGGTGACCCGCACGTCGTCGACGCGCTTGAGTGTGTCGGCGACCGCGAGGCCGGGCACGGCACCGTCGGCACCGTCGCGCACCGCGCCGATCACCGCGTCGAAGAGCTCGTCGCTCGCCAGGGGCCGCGCCGCGTCGTGCACCACGACGATCTCGGCGTCGACCGGAACCAACGCGAGCCCCGCCCGCACCGACTCCGCACGCGACGCGCCTCCGGCCGCGAGCGCGGCGACCTCGGCGCCCTCCCAGTCGGAGGCGTCGGGCACCACGAGCACCACGGCGTCGCACGCCTGCGACGCGGTCGCAACGGCATGGTCGACCAGGCGGGCACCACCGAGGTCGGAGAACTGCTTCGGACCCCCGAAGCGCTCACCCCACCCGGCGGCGACGATGACCGCCCAGACGCTTGCAGCAGGCATCGGCGTGGACCGCTACTTCTTCGCGGCGGCCTTCTTGGCCGGCTTCTTCGCCGCCGGCGGCTGGTCCTCGCCCTTGAGCACCGCGTCGAGGCGGGCCTCGGCCGCTTCCTCGTCGACGTTGAGCGCGAAGGTGAGCTCCGACACCAGGATCTGGCGGGCCCGAGCCAACATCCGCTTCTCTCCCGCGGACAGGCCCTTGTCGGCCTCCCGGATGGAAAGGTTCCGCACGACCTCGGCGACCTGGTAGATGTCGCCGCTCTTCAGCTTCTCGACGTGGTTCTTGAACCGCCGCGACCAGTTGGTGGGCATGCGCGCCTCCTTCTTGCGAAGGACGGCGAACACCTCCTCGACCTCTTCGTCGTTGATCACCTCACGGAGACCGATCTCCTCCGCGTTGTCGGCCGGCACCATCAGCGTGAGGTCGCCGTAAGCCAGGCGCAGCACCAGGTAGTCGCGCTTCTCCCCGAACGCTTCCTTCTTCTCCCGACGCTCGATGGTGGCGGCGCCATGGTGGGGGTAGACGACCTTGTCGCCGACGTCGAACGTCATGAGTCTCCTCGCGGCTGCGGTGGCCGTGAACGGGGGGTGGCCCGTGGGAACGGGCGAAATCGACCGGAGAACAAGGATACCAGAGGCCTGATCGAGCCCTTCCCCGGGCCGGGAGCACAGACCGGGGCAACTCACCCACGACGGAGTTCACCGTGACTACGCTCTGCGAGCACCATGCCGGAACGCCGCATCCTCGAGACCACCCAGTTGCTCGGCGCCTTGCCGCCCGACACGCTCGAGACGCTCCGTCGACAGTCGACGGTCAGGACGGTCGCGCGCAACGAGGTCCTCTTCCGCCAGGGCGATCCGTCGTCGGAGCTCTTCGGCATCGTGAGCGGGAAGGTCGCGATCCTCACCCGTTCCCCCGACGGTCGCGAGTCGCTCGTCGCGGTGCTCGACGAGGGATCGCTCTTCGGCGAGCTCGGACTCTTCGACGAAGGCCCGCGCTCAGCCGACGTACGCGCCCTCGAGGAGACCAACGTCCTCGTGCTCAGCTACGACTCCGTGCGCGGCGCGATCGACGAACACCCCACCTTGCTGTGGATCATCGTGCGACTCCTCGCCCGACGCCTACGGAACACCGACGAATCGCTGGCCGACTCGGTGTTCCTCGACGTGCCCGCCCGCACCGCCAAGCGACTGCTCGAGATCGCGGGTGACGCCGACCAGTTCCGGCTGCCGATGACGCAGGAAGACCTCGCCGGCCTGGTCGGCGCGAGCCGCGAGCGCGTCAACAAGGCGCTGTCGCTGTTCACGCGCCTGGGCTGGATCGAGGTCGAGGGCCGCAACCGCTATCTGATCCTCGACCGCCAGGCGCTGCACGACCGCGCCACCCTCTAGCGACCGCCGTCAGTCGGGGGCCAGGAACGCGAGCACGCGCCGCCAGGCGTCGGCGGCATCGTCGGCCCGGTGCGTGGGCCGCTCGGGCGCGTGCACGAAACCATGGTCGGCGTCGGGGTAGACGACGATCTCACAGTCGGGGCGATCCGCCCAGGCCGCGCGCAGCGCCTCGATGTCGGCGGCCGGGGTGTAGGAGTCCTGCCCGCCGAAGAGCGCGAGCGTCGGGCACACCTCGGCCACGGTGTCGAGCGGCTGGTGCGTCTTGGGCCCCACCCAGTCGTCGGGCACCCTGATCATCCCGTAGAACACCACGGCGCGGTCGAAGCGCCCGGTCGCCGCCGCCTTCAGCGTCTGCATCCCACCCATGCAGAACCCCATGACCCCGACCTCGCGCACGTCGTCGTGCACCACCAGGTAGTCGGCTGCCGCCTCGAGGTCGCCGATCTGGAGGTCGTCGTCGAGCTCGGAGACGTACGCCATCCGCGCCGACGGGTCGGGCTTCGGCGCGCACCTCCACCGGCGCGCGCGCGAACGGCTCCGGCGCACACACCGCGAACCCGTGTGTCGCGAGCCGGCGGCAGAGATCGTCGAACAGTGGGCGCACCCCCATGATGTCGGGATGCAGCACCAGTCCGGCGACGGGCATGCCGTCGGGGCGCGCGTGGATGGCGTCGACGGCGGTGCCGTCGGGACCCTTGAGCACGATGTGCTCGACGTCGACGTCGTGGGTACCCGTGACGAGCTCGGCCATGTCAGACGTACCTCTCCAGGATCGAGGTCTCGGCGAGACGCGACAGCCCTTCCTTGATCGCGCGGGCCCGCACCTCGCCGACGCCGTCGACCTCGACGAGGTCGGCGAGACCCGCCCGCATGATCTTCTGCAGGTTCGAGAACCGGCTGACCACGTGGTCGGACACCAGCTCGGGCAGCCGGGGGATCTTGTGCAGCAGTCGGAACCCCCGTGGCTGCAACGCGCCGTCGATGCCGATCTCGGGATCGAGGTGCAGGACCGACGCGACCGTGTTGAGATCGAGCAGCTCCTCGTCCTCGAGCTCGGCGAGCAGCCTCATCACGTTGATCAGCTCGAAGTCGACCGACGACCGGAAGTAGTCCTTGGCGACGAGGCGGCGGTCCTCCTCCACCCCACCGACGAGCTCCTCGAGCTGCAGCATGACCAGCCGGCCGTCGGCGCCGAGCTCGATGACGTAGCCCTCGATCTCCTCGGCGATCCGACGCACCATCTCGGCCCGCTGGAGCACGGTGGCGACGTCGCGCACGGTGACGAGGTCCTCGACCTCGAGGGCGGAGAGCGACGCGCTCACGGAGTCGAGGCGCGACTTGTACCGGGTGAGGATCTGGAGCGCCTGGTCGGCGCGGGCCAGCACCCGCGGGATCGGCTCGAGCGTGTGCTTCTCGCCGCGACGGTGGATCGCGACGAGCGACATGTCCTCCGACACGGTGAGCACGGGGACGTCGAGCTGACGTCCGACCCGCTCGGCGGTGCGGTGCCGGGTGCCGGTCTCCGACGTGGGCACGTTGGGGTCGGGGACCAGGTGCACGTTGGCCCGGGCGACGCGCGACGTGTCGGCGGCGAGGATGATCGCGCCGTCCATCTTGGCCAGCTCCGAGAGCCGCTGGGGCGTGAACTCGGCGTCGAGCAGGAAGCCGCCCGAGCACACGGAGAGCACCTCGGGACCGTCACCGACCACGATCAACGCGCCCATGCGCGCCTGGAGGATGCGGTCGAGGCCTTCGCGGAGCTGGGTACCGGGCGCCACCAGGCGCAGGGCGACCATCATGGCTTCCGATCGCGGTGGGGCGGGCACGATGGGCTCTACCTCTCGGTGCTCTCGGGGCGCTGCGCGAGGCGAACAAGATACCCCAGGGCCCGACCGTTCTCGCCGGGAGATCAGCCGGCCGGGATCAGTGCCCGGTCGACCGCGTGGCGAACGTCGGTGACCTCGACCAGCTCGAGACCGCCCGCCGGCGGGAGCCCGTGCGGGCTCTTCGGGACGATCGCGCGCGTGAACCCGAGGCGCGCGGCCTCCGCGAGCCGCCGTTCGAGCTGGGGCACGGAGCGCACCTCGCCGCCCAGGCCCAGCTCACCGATCGCCACGGTGTCGCGCGTGTGACCGCGGCGCCGAGCTGCGCGCCGGCGACCGCGAGCGCGAGCGCGAGATCGAGCCCCCGCTCGGTGACGCGCAGCCCACCGGCGACGCTCGCATAGACGTCGGCACTGGTCGACTTCACCCGCGCGTACTGCTCGAGCACGGCGAGCAGCATCGCGAGCCGCCCCGACTCCATCCCCGCGGCCGACCGGCGCGGCATCGGCGCGCCGGTGTGCATGAGCAACGCCTGGACCTCCACGAGCAGCGGACGGGCACCCTCGAGCACCGCCGCGACCGCCGATCCGGGGACGCCCGGCCGGCGGTCGACGAGGAACCGGGCCGACGCATCAGGGACGTCGACCAGGCCGTGCTCGGTCATCTCGAAGAGGCCGAGCTCGTTGGTGCTCCCGAACCGGTGCTTCAGCGCGTGCACGGTGCGCAGCGAGTGCCCGCGGTCGCCGTCGAACGACAGCACGGTGTCGACCATGTGCTCGAGCACGCGGGGACCGGCGACGGTGCCCTCCTTGGTGACGTGGCCGACCAGCACGGTGGCGAGCGACCGGTCCTTGGCTTCCTGCACCAGCCGGTAGGCGCAGTCGCGCACCTGGGTGACCGACCCCGGTGCGCCGGGGAGATCGGGGTCGACGACGGTCTGGATCGAGTCGAGCGCGAGCACCTGCGGGGCGACCGCATCGACGTGGGCGAGCACGTGCGGCAGCGACGTCTCGGCGACGACGAGCAGCCCGTCGTCGAGCGCTCCGACCCGCTCGGCGCGGAGCCGCACCTGCGCACACGACTCCTCGGCGGTGACGAGCAGGCACGAGACGCCGTCGGCCGCCATGCCGCCCAGGGCCTGGAGCAGCAGCGTGCTCTTGCCCATCCCGGGCTCCCCCGCGAGGAGCGACACCGAGCCCGGCACGAGCCCGCCCTCGAGCACGCGGTCGAGCTCGGCGACGCCGGTGGGAACGGGCAACGCGACCCCGACGTCGACCGCACCGATCGGCACCGGACCGCCGGGAGCGCTGCGCACCGGGGCCCGACCGGAGGCCGGCGCCCGTGCCGCCTCGACCTGTTCGACCAGGGTGCCCCACGCGTCGCACGCCGGACAGCGCCCGAGCCAGCGCGGCGACTCGCCGCCGCACTCCGAGCACCGGTGGATCGTCCTCGTCCTCATCCGCGGACCCTACGACGGGCCTACGACACTCATCCGCCACGAACCGGCGTCACCCACCTGGGGTATGACCCCATCTGGCGACGCCGGTTCGTTCGGTAGCGTGCTCCCGGTGCCGCAGCTGGTCGTCGGGTTCGACCTCGACATGACGCTGGTCGACTCCCGGCCGGGGATCCTCGCCACCCTCGCCGCGCTCGAGGCCGAGACCGGCGCCCCGGTGGCGGGCGACGACATGCTCGACGCCCTCCTGCGCGGCAACCTCGACCTCGAGTTCGGTTCCCGCTTCGCACCTGCCGACGCGCGCCCGGTGGGCCGACCGCTTCCGTGAGATCTACGTCGACGTGGGCGTGCCCGGCACCGATCTCCTCCCGGGCGCCGGTGAGGCCGTCGGGGCCGTGCACGAGGTGGGCGGGCGGGTGGTGGTGATCACCGCGAAGTACGAGCCGAACGCGCGCCGCTGCCTCGACCAGGTGGGGCTCGACGTCGACGCCGTGTTCGGGTGGCGCTACGCCGACGGCAAGGCCGACACCCTGATCGACGAGGGCGCGTCGGTCTACGTGGGTGACACGCCCAACGACGTCCGCGCCGCGGCGCGCGCCGATGCGCACATGGTCGCGGTCACGACGGGCCCGCATCCGGCGGAGGAGCTGCGCGACGCGGGCGCGACGACGGTGCTCGACTCGCTGGTCCAGTTCCCGCCGTGGCTCGCGACGCGTCGGCTAGAGCGCCGGCGACGCCGGCGACCGGGCCACAGCACGACGAGGATCGCGAGCACGACGAGCGCGACCGCGACGATCACGAGCACGACGCGTTGGGTGTCGAGCACGGACGTCGACGCGTCGATCGTCGCCGTCTTCCCGCTCACGCCGTCGACCGTGGTCGTACCGCCGGGAAGCTCGACCTTCACCTGCAACCCGAACGCCTCGCGGATGTCGGCGAGCAACGTCTGGTCGATCGCGTTCGACGTCGACCTGCTGGTTCGTCAGTGACGCGACGAGGTCGGGATCTGCGGTCAGCCCGGTCTGCAGCTCCTCGAGGTCGAGCGAGCCCGTCGCCGAGTAGCTCGTCGAGAAGGCACCGCGGTCGCGCGTGACCGACACGTCGCGCAGCGGCCCGATCGTGCCGCTGACCTCGCGCGATGATGCCCGCCACCTGATCCGGCGACGTGAAGCGGCTTCGACAACACGATCTGCGCCGAACCGTCGGCCGCGCGCGCCCACGGTTGCACGGTCCAGCCCGCGTTGGTGAGGTCGGCGAGGCGCACCCGGTCCTCGAGCTTCCCGCCGCCCGCCTCGGCCGCCTTCACCGCGTCGGGATCGAGCACCGCGGTGACGGTGACCACACCGCTGCCGTCGTCGTGCACGTTGATCGACACGGTGGTGTCGACCTTGCACGCGGCCGCGAGCAGGCACGACCCCCAACGCGACGAGGACCAGCCGCAAGCGGCTGGTCCTCGAGCGGTGCGTGGCCGAGGTCGAAGGTGTGATCTAACCCTCGGAACCGCTGCCGGCGAGCTCCACCGGCGGCGGCTCGATGCCCTCGATCGCCCGGAAGACGATCTCGTCGTCGAGCGTGTCGACCACGATCGTCTCGCCGGCGTGGAATTCCTTCCACAGGATCTTCTCCGAGAGCGGGTCCTCGATCATGCGCTGGATCGCACGCCGCAGCGGCCGGGCCCCGAGCGCAGGGTCGTAGCCCTTCGTCGCGAGCAGCAGCTTGGCGTCGGTGGTGAGCTCGAGGCCGAGGCCCTGGCTCTCCAGCTGGTCGACCACCCGCTTGATCAGCAGGTCGACGATCTCGGTGACCTCTTCCTTGGTGAGCTCGTTGAAGACGATGATCTCGTCGATCCGGTTCAGGAACTCGGGCCGGAAGCTGCGCTTCAGGTCCTCGTGCACCTTCTCCTTCATCTTCTCGTACGTCACCGCCTCGTCGGTCTTGCCGAACCCGACCGCGGCCTTGCGCAGGTCGGCGGTGCCGAGGTTGGAGGTCATGATGATCACGGTGTTCTTGAAGTCGACCGTGCGACCCTGGGCGTCGGTCAGACCGGCCGTCCTCCAGGATCTGGAGGAGCGTGTTGAACACGTCGGGGTGGGCCTTCTCGATCTCGTCGAAGAGCACCACCGAGAACGGCTTGCGCCGCACGGCCTCGGTGAGCTGGCCGCCTTCGTCGTAACCGACGTAGCCGGGAGGCGAACCCACGAGCCGCGACACCGTGTGCTTCTCCATGTACTCGCTCATGTCGAGCTGGATCAGCGCGGTCTCGTCACCGAAGAGGAACTCGGCGAGCGTCTTGGCGGTCTCGGTCTTCCCGACGCCCGAGGGGCCGAGGAAGATGAACGAGCCCGACGGACGCTTCGGGTCCTTGAGGCCGGCACGGGTGCGGCGGATCGACTGCGACACCGCCTTGATCGCGGGCTCCTGGCCGACGATCCGCTTGTGCAGCTCGTCCTCCATGCGGAGCAGCTTGGCGGTCTCCTCCTCGGTGAGCTTGTAGACGGGGATGCCCGTCCACAGCGCGAGCACCTCGGCGATCGACTCCTCGGTGACCTCGTTGAAGAGGTCGACGCCCTCGGCGCGCCACTCGGTCTCCTTGGTCTCCCGCTGTTCGAGCAGTGCCTTCTCGTCGTCGCGCAGCTTCGCGGCGCGCTCGAACTGCTGCGCCTCGATGGCCGCTTCCTTCTCCTCGACGCGTCGTTCGCGATCTGGTCTTCCAGCTCGCGGTAGTCGGGCGGTGCCTGCATGCGACGGATGCGCAGGCGCGAGCCGGCTTCGTCGATGAGGTCGATCGCCTTGTCGGGAAGGTGACGGTCGGAGATGTAGCGGTCGGCGAGGTTGGCCGCCGCGACCAGCGCCTGGTCGGTGATGGTGACGCGGTGGTGCTGCTCGTAGCGGTCGCGCAGGCCCTTGAGGATCTCGATGGTGTGCGCGACCGTCGGCTCCTCGACCTTGATCGGCTGGAACCGGCGCTCGAGCGCGGCGTCCTTCTCGAGGTGCTTGCGGTACTCGTCGAGCGTGGTGGCGCCGATGGTCTGCAGCTCACCGCGGGCGAGCATCGGCTTCAGGATGCTGGCGGCGTCGATCGCGCCTTCGGCGGCACCGGCACCGACGAGCGTGTGCAGCTCGTCGATGAACAGGATGATGTCGCCGCGGGTGCGGATCTCCTTCAGCACCTTCTTGAGGCGCTCCTCGAAGTCGCCGCGGTAGCGGGAGCCCGCGACCAGCGCGCCGAGGTCGAGCGTGTAGAGCTGCTTGCCCTGGAGCGTCTCGGGCACGTCGCCGCCGACGATGTCGGTGGCGAGCCCCTCGACGATGGCGGTCTTGCCGACGCCCGGCTCGCCGATGAGCACCGGGTTGTTCTTGGTGCGGCGCGACAGCACCTGCATGACGCGCTCGATCTCCTTCTCGCGCCCGATCACCGGGTCGAGCTTCTTGTCGCGCGCGAGCTGGGTGAGGTTGCGACCGAACTGGTCGAGCACGAGCGAGCCGCCCTGGGCGGCCTCCGGCGACGGCGCCGCCGCCCTGGGGCGCGCCTTCCTTGGCGCCGGCGTAGCCGGACAGGAGCTGGATGACCTGCTGGCGGACGCGCGACAGATCGGCGCCCAGCTTCACGAGCACCTGCGCGGCGACACCCTCGCCTTCGCGGATGAGCCCGAGGAGGATGTGCTCGGTGCCGATGTAGTTGTGTCCGAGCTGCAGCGCCTCACGCAGCGAGAGCTCGAGGACCTTCTTGGCGCGGGGGGTGAAGGGGATGTGGCCCGAGGGCGCGGTGCCGCCGTGACCGATGATCTCCTCGACCTGCGCGCGCACGGCTTCGAGCGAGATGCCGAGCGACTCGAGCGCCTTGGCGGCGACGCCTTCGCCTTCGTGGATCAGGCCGAGCAGGATGTGCTCGGTCCCGATGTAGTTGTGGTTGAGCAGGCGCGCCTCTTCCTGCGCCAGCACCACCACTCGGCGGGCTCGATCGGTGAAGCGTTCGAACACGGTGGGGATCCGCCTCTCTGTGTCTTCCTCGTTCGGATGAACGTGTTTTCAGTGTAATCGGCGCCGCTCGGGGACCTCCCGCGCAACCGTGCCACCTCCGACGCCTGCCATGCAGGAGTGATCGGCACACGGAGGTCACCCGGTGCGGTGAGGGTGAAACCACCGCCAGCTTGGAGAATGTTCCCGACGCTGCCTACCGTGGGCGCATGACGGGGCCGGGAGAACCGCTGCGGCCGCCGGCGCCCGCGGACCTGGCCGACGACCTGCCCGCGCTGCCCGACGACCTCGCCGCGTCGACGCCGCGCTGCGGGAATCGGTCAGAACGTCCGATCCGTTCCTCGCCGAGGTCGCCACCCACCTGATCGGCGCCGGCGGCAAGCGCCTCCGCCCGACCCTCACCCTCGTGCGCCGCGTACGCCAGCACCGACAGCGGCGCCGGTCGGCGCCGCGATCCACCGATGCGCGCTCACCGGCGCGGTGGCGTGCGAGCTCGTGCACCTCGGCTCGCTCTACCACGACGACGTGATCGACGAGGCCGAGACCCGCGCGCGGCGTGCCCAGCGTGAACGCGCGCTGGAGCAACATCGTCGCCATCCTCGCCGGCGACTTCCTCCTCGCCCGGGCGTCGTCGCTCGCGGCGTCGCTCGGCGCCGACGTCGCGTCGCTGCTCGCCGCCACCATCGGTGAGCTGTGCCGGGGACAGGTGCTCGAGCTGCAGCACCTCTTCGACGTCGACCGCTCCGAGGAGGACTACTCCTCCGCGATCGAGGGCAAGACCGCGGCGCTGTTCGCGACGTCGTGCCGCATCGGCGGCATGGTGTCGGGCGTCGGCGACGCCGACCCTCGACGCGCTCACCCGCTTCGGCCGTCATCTCGGCATGTGCTTCCAGATCGTCGACGACGTGCTCGATCTCTCGTCGACCGACGACGCGCTCGGCAAGCACGCGGGTCAGGACCTGCTCGAGGGCATCTACACGCTGCCCGTCATCTACGTGCTGCGCGAGTCGAGCGAGCTGCGCGACCTGCTCGGCGGTCCGCTCGACCCCGAGCAGCTCGACGCCGCCCGCTCGCTCGCGCTCGGCACCCTCGCCGACCGGCTCGACCGCGGTCGAGCTGGCGCTCGGCGTCGCCCGGGACCACGCGGTGAAGGCAGGCGACGCGCTCGACGGGGCCGACGGCCTCGATCCCGACGTGTGCCGCACGCTCGGACGCCTCGTCGACGGCCTCGTGCACCGCGAGAGCTGAGCTCGACGCTGGTCACATCCGACCGGTTCGTGCTTGCTCGACGCGCGCTCCGGACGAGCGTCGCAGTCAGTCACGCTCTCGGTGTACTCCCCCGAGCTGGAGGCAGTGCCATGGGACTCTTCGACAAGGCCAAGCAGGCGCAAGCAGAGCGCCGCCGACGCCATGGCGCAGGCCACCGCGATGCAGCAGCAGGCGGGCGTGCCCGCCGCCGGCGACTGGGCACGGACATGCCGGGCATGGGCGGCCAGGACATGGCGGCGATGGCCGCCTACTCGGCCAAGGTCAACAAGCTCGCGCAGTCCGGGCGTCGAGGCACCCGGCGTGATCCACACGATCACCGCCACCGGCACCCCCGACGTGAGCGGCGCGACGATGCACGCCATCGCCGTCACCTACCGGCCCGAGGGCAGCCGACCCGATCGAGACCACGATCGACCAGAGCCTGCTGCCGTTCCAGCTCGAGGGCCTCGCCGAGGGGCAGAGCCGTGCACGGTGAAGTACGACCCGGACATGCCGTCGGCGGCCGTCCTCCAGAGCTGGTAGGAGCAGGCCGCGATGGGTGTCTTCAAGGACGGCTTCAAGGCGGTCAAGGGCGCGAAGGAGCTCGGCGACTACCACGGCGGCATGCCGTCGATCGAGGCTCCTTCAAGGACATCGCCGCGCTCACCGACGACCAGGGCCAGGGCGAGATCCTCAAGCACGGCGTCGCCGACCAAGGCGCGGGTCAACGGCTTCCCGATGCAGGTCGACACGCTTCTCGATGGGCATCGAGCTCGACGTGTTCCCACCCGAGGGCGGCGACCCGTACAAGGTCGCACTACACGTTCCCGACGGCGCGGATGAAGGCTCCGTTGTCGATCGGCATGGAGGTCCCGGTCAAGGTCATGGCCGACGACCCGAAGGCGGTCGCGGTGCAGTGGGACGCGCTCGAAGGGTTCGATCGCGGCGTCGGGTGGCGACATGGCGGTCGCCATGCAGGGCATCCAGAACACCTACGCGGGCACCGCCGACGCCGCGGGCCGCGCCTACCTCGCCGACAAGGAGAGGGCCGACGCGGCGCAAGGCCGCCGACGACCCGCCGAGCGGCTCAAGAAGCTCAGCAGCTGAAGGACGCCGGCCTCATCAACGACGAGGAGTTCGAGACGAAGAAGCAGGAGATCCTCGGCGACCTCTGACCGTCCCGGTCAGGAAGCGGGTCGCGCCGGCGAGCCATTCGCCGAACGCGTCGCGGGTGCGCTCCAAGGCCTGGCCGAGCGCGGTCACCTTGGTCGCGCCGTCGTCGGCGCGGAACGTGAACGTCAGCCGGTAGAGGGTCTTGCCGAAGCCGAACGTCGCCAGCTTCACGTAGGCCGTCGTGACGTTCGCCTCGTACACCAGCGACTCGTACGACTCGTCCCAGCTTGTAGTTCGACCGCGAGGAACGGCGGCGGGTCGGCCCGCCACGCGGCGATGTTCGCCGCGGGCTCCCCCGCCATGATGAACGCGAGGTTGACCTCGTCCGCCACCTCAACTGTTCCGCTCGTGGACGATGCGGAGGCCCTGGAGGGTGAGCCAGGGTTCGAAGTGCTGGATGGTCCGGGAGTGCGGCATGATCAGCTCGGCCAGTCCCCCGGTGGCGACGACCGTCGACGGACCGAGCTCGGCTTCGAAGCGGTCGACGATCGCGTCGACCTGGCCGCTGAAGCCGTAGACGGCGCCCGACTGGATCGCCTCGATCGTCGACTTCCCGATGACGTTCTTCGGCGCGACCAGCTCCACGCGCCGCAGCGCGGCAGCCCGTGCGAACAGCGCGTCGAGCGAGATCTCGATGCCGGGGAAGATCGCACCCCCCAGGTACTCACCCTTGGCGCTCACGGCGTCGACGGTGTTGGCGGTGCCGAAGTCGACGATGATCGTGGGGCCGCCGTACAGGTCGTACGCACCCACCGCGTTGGCGATGCGGTCGGCACCGACGTTCTTGGGCTCGTCGTAGAGGATCGACATCCCGGTGCGCACCCCGGGTTCGAGCACCAGCGCCTCGAAGCCGAAGTACCGCTCGGTCATCTCCCGCAGCGCCGCGGTGACCCGGGGCACGCCCGACGCGATGGCGACGCCCGACACGTGCGCGTCGAACGAGAACCCGTGGAACCCGAGGAACTGCTGGAACATGAGCGCCAGCTCGTCGGAGGTGCGGTCGGCCGCGGTCGCGATGCGCCAGTGGTCGACGAGCTCGAGCTGGTTGAAGAGGCCGATGACGGTCTGGGTGTTGCCACAGTCGATCGCGAGCAGCATCGCTCAGGCCTCCTTGAGGTCGAACGCGAGGTCGAGTGCGGGCGCGGACTGCGTGATGACGCTGGTCGAGATGAGGTCGGCGCCCGCGTCCGCGTACGCGCGCACGGTGTCGAGCGTGATCCCGCCCGATACCTCGACCAGGAACCCCGCGGGCGCGGTGCTGCGCACCAACGAGACGCACGCCCGCACCGCGTCGGGCGTCATGTTGTCGAGCAGCACCATCGTGGCGCCCGCCGCGATCGCCTCCTGCACCTGCTGGGCACGGTCGCACTCGACCTCGACCGTGCGGCCGGGCCACAACGCCCGCGCCCGCGTGACGGCGGCGGTGATGGTCAGCCCGGCGAGGTGGTTGTCCTTCACCAGGACGAACTCGGACAGTGAGCCGCGGTGGTTCGCCGCGCCGCCCGCACGCACGGCGGCCTTCTCGACCGCCCGCAGCCCGGGCAGGGTCTTGCGGGTGTCCCAGATCCGCGCCGCCGGGCCGGCGGCGTCGACGAAGCGACGGGTGAGCGTCGCGACCCCGGACAGATGGCACAGGAAGTTGAGCGCGCTGCGCTCGCCGGTGAGGACCGACCGCAACGGACCCGCCACCTCGCCCACCTTCGTGCCCGGCGCGACCACGTCGCCGTCGTCCACGAGCCACCGCACCTCCACCGACGGGTCGAGCTGCGCGAACACCTCGGTCGCGCAGCCGGTGCCGGCGACCACGCCGTCGGCGCGCGCCACGACGTCGACGTCGGCGCGCGTGTCGGCCGGCACGAGCGCGGCGGTGAGGTCGCCGAGCGGTCCGAGGTCCTCGGCCAGCGCGGCGGCGACAAGTGAGCGCACGACGTGCGCGGGCGCGTCGTGCACGTTCATCGCGACGGCTCGTGCTCGGTCGCGAGTGGGACGAACTCGGGTTCCGGCGCGCTCGTGAACACGAGCCGGCCCAGGAACTCGGCCGACGGCGTCGGGTGGTCTTCGCGTGTGTGCGTGCCGCGCGACTCGCGCCGAGCGTTCGCCGCTCGCACCAGCACCGTGCTCACCGCCAGCAGGTTCGCACTCTCGACGTCGGTCGGCACGAGCGCGGTGAGTGCGTCGGCGGCACACTCGAGGCTCGTCGCGCTCCGGAGCACGCCGGCGTCGCGCGTCATGACCCGTTGCAGCTCCTCGCGGATCGACGGCCCGTCGGTCGGGGCGACCACGACCGGCGTGCGCAGCGGCTCCGCCTGCTCCAGCGGGTGACGGAGGACCCCCGTCTGCTCGCACCGGTCGCGTCCGGCGACGATCGCCTCGATCGCACGCGCTGCGAAGACCAGCCCTTCGAGCAGCGAGTTGGAGGCCAGGCGGTTGGCGCCGTGCACGCCCGAGCACGCCGCCTCGCCGCACGCCCACAGCCCGGGGAGGGTGGAGGCACCGTCGAGATCGGTGCAGACCCCGCCCGAGAGGTAGTGCGCGGCAGGCGCGACCGGCAACCAGTCGCGGTTGGGATCGAGTCCGACGGCCCCGCAGGCTCGCCAGATGGTGGGGAACCGCACCGGGAAGTCTTCGATCGCGGTGGCATCGAGCCAGAGGTGCTCGAGGTCGCGGTCGTTGAGGCGGCGGCTGATCGCCTTCGCCACCACGTCGCGCGGGGCGAGGTCGGCCAAGGGGTGCTCGTCGCGCATGAACGCGACGCCGTGCTCGTCGCGCAGGATCGCCCCCTCACCGCGGAGGGCCTCGGACAGGAGCGGGCGTGGCATCGACGGGTGGTGCAGGGCGGTCGGGTGGAACTGCATGAACTCGAGGTCGGCCACCGCCACGCCGGCCCGCATGGCCATGGCGATCCCGTCGCCGGTCGACAGCGCGGGGTTGGTGGTGACCGCGAAGCACTGCCCGGCTCCGCCGGTGGCGATCACCACGTGACGGCCCCGCACCTCCCCGGGACCGTCCGGTCCCACCGCCCGGACTCCGACCGCGCGACCGTCCTCCACGAGGAGGTCGGACGCCAACCACCGCTCCCGCACGTCGGCACCCGAGCCCTCCACGGCCGCCACCAGTGCGCGCTCGATCTCGGCGCCGGTGGCGTCGCCGCCCGCGTGCACGACCCGGGCGACGGAGTGGCCACCCTCGCGGGCCCGCGCGAGCTCGCCGATCTCGTCGACCTGGTCGAAGTGCGCGCCCAGCGCCATGAGCTCGCGCACCCGCGCGGGCCCCTCGCTGGCGAGTGTGCGTACCGCGTCGGTGTCGCAGAGCCCGCCGCCCGCCGCCAGCGTGTCGGAGCCGTGCAGCTCGGGCGAGTCGTCGGCGGCATCGAGCGCCGCGGCCACGCCGCCCTGCGCGTAGCGGGTCGCCGACCAGCCCAGCTCGCCCTTGGTGAGCACCGTGACCGACAGGCCGGCCCGGCGGGCGCGCACCGCCGCGGACAGGCCGGCGACACCGCTGCCGAGGACGAGGACATCGGACACTGGTCGGGACATGGGAGCAGAGACGCTTCGCGGGTCGCGCCGCGTTACGGCGCGACCTCGCGTACCGAGTGCATGGTGGGTTGGTTGTGCTCGTCGACGTGCACGACGACCGGCTCGTAGCCGGCGAGCTCCGCTTCGTCGTACTGCGCGTAGGTGATCACGATGACCTTGTCGCCGGGGTGCACGAGCCGGGCGGCGGCGCCGTTGAGGATGACGTCGCCGGGGCCCCCGGAGATGACGTACGTCTCGAAGCGCGCGCCGTTGTCGATGTCGAGTACGTGCACCTGCTCGTTCTCGCGGATGTCGGCGAGCTCCATCAGGCGGGTGTCGAGGGTGATCGAACCGATGTAGTTGAGATCGGCCCCCGTGATGGTCGCGCGGTGGATCTTCGACTTCATCATGATCCGTTGCATCAGTGGTTGACCTCCTGCATTCCCGAGGATGCGGTGAGCACGCCGAGGTCGGGGCAGGCGGTGTCCCCGCGGAACGTGATCGTGACGTTGTCGATCAAACGAGCCTTGCCCACGAACGCGGCCAACGCAACCAGTGTGTCGCCGTGGATCTGATCGACGGGTTCGAGCGTCGCGGCGTCGACGATCTCGGCGTAGTCGAGCCGGACCCGGGGTGCGTGGGCCACGGTGTCGACGATCAGGGTGCGGACGGCCGCCGCGTCGCGCATCCCCCGGACGACCGCCTCCGACGCCATGTACAGCGCGCCGGAGAGGATCGTGGCCTCGGCCCGCTCCTCCGCGGTGAGGTACGCGTTGCGACTCGAGAGCGCCAGGCCGTCGACCTCCCGGACGAGCGGGCACCCCACCACTTCGATCGGGAGGTCGAGATCGGTGGTCATGCGGCGGATGACCGCGAGCTGCTGCGCGTCCTTTCGGCCGAAGTAGGCCCGGCACGGGCCGATGATGGAGAACAGCTTCGTGACCACCGTCGTCACACCGTCGAAGTGCCCGGGGCGCGTCGCGCCGCACAAGCCCGCGGTGAGGCCGTCGACGTGCACGGTGGTGCGGGCGCCGGTCGGGTACATCTCCGCCACCTCGGGAGCGAACAGGAGGTCGACCCCCTCGGCCGCGGCCACGGCGGCGTCGCCTTCGGGATCGCGCGGGTACGCGGCGAGGTCCTCGCCGGCCCCGAACTGAGTCGGGTTCACGAAGAGGCTGAGCACGACGAAGTCGCTGTCGGCGCGCGCAGCGCGCATCAACGACCGGTGGCCTTCGTGGAAGAACCCCATCGTCGGGACGAAGCCCACGCGTCGGCCATCGGCGCGGGCGGCGTCGCACGCGGCGCGCACGTCGGCGATGGTGGTGACCGTGTTCACGACCCCTCCCCGTCGAGCAGCGCGTCGAGGTGGGCATCGTCGCGGCCGCTCAGGCGCAGCGCCTCCCGGGCGACGGCGCGATAGGTGGCGCGCTCGTCGGGCGCGAGGGTGTCGAGGTGGCGGGCGACGGTGTCGGCGTCGCCCCGCGCCACCGGTCCGGTGAGCGCGGCGGCCGCGCCCAGCGCGTCGACGTTGTCGACCGACGCCCGGACGAGCGGGAGCAGAGCGTCCGGCGGCACCCCGGCCGCTTCGGCGATCCGGACCGCTTGGCCGAGCACCGCGACGAGATGGTTCGAGGCGATGGTGGCGGCCGCGTGGTACTGCGCCCGGCGGTCCGCCGCGACCCGGAACGGGCGCAACCCCAGCGACAGCGCCAGGCGCTCGACCGACGAAGCGCCCTCCACCGCGCACCACGAACCGGGCAGACGCGCGACGCCGAGCTCCGGCGACGGCAGGGACTGCAGCGGGTGCAGCGAACCGACGTCGACGTCGGGTCGGGCGGCGTGCAGCTTGTCGAGCTCCTCGAGCGGGCACGCGCCGGAGAGATGGATCACCAACGCGCCCGCGCGCAGCGACGGTGCCAGGGCCGCCGCCGCCTCCGCGATCTCGTGGTCCGGAGTGGCGACGATGACGAGGTCGGCGTCGCGGCCCGCCTCCGCGACCGGCACCGCCCGCGCACCCAGGCGCGCCGCGACCGATCGCGTCGACGCGGCGTCGGGCGAGCGACCGGCCACCGCGAGGGCCGTCCACCCACGCGCGACGAGGGCAGCCGCCACCGTCGTACCGGCACGACCAGGGCCCACCAGCGCGAGCGCTCGTTGCGTTCGACCGTTCACCTGCACCTCGACGTTCCTTCGCCGCTTCGTTCCGGCCCCGGAGGGTGCCGGTCTACTCGGGCACGCTCAATGCTAGACGGGTCGGGCGGACGGACGCGGAGTCGGCCGGGAGACGCGATCGCCACGCCGGGTCCAGATCGGCCAGGGGCACGAGCACGAACGCCCGCTCCTGCATCCGCGGGTGCGGGACCACGAGATCGGCCTCGTCGACCTGCTCGTCGCCGACCAGCAGCACGTCGACGTCGAGCGTGCGCGGCCCCCACCGCACGGTTCGCACGCGCTCGGCGTCGGCCTCGATGGTGTGGGCCAGCCGGAGCAGCGCCCGCGCGCTCAGCGCGGTGTCGACGGCGACGACCGCGTTCAGGTAGTCGGGCTGCTCGGGCCCACCCACCGGGACGGTCTCGTACACCGGCGATGCGGCAACGACCCGCACGCCGTCGGCGGCGGCGAGCGCGTCGACCGCGAGCTGGAGATACGCGAGGCGGTCGCCGAGGTTGGTGCCGATTCCGAGGTACGCGCGACGCGTGGGGGCGTCCGAGCTCACTGCTCGATGCACACCGCGACGTGGTCGACCATCGCCCGCACCGGCGGGTGCAGCTTGCGGACGGTCACGGTGACGCCAGTGACGCGCTCGTCGACACGGCACACCTCGGCGATGCGGGTGCCCAACCGCTCGAGCAGGTAGTAACGCTCCGACTTCACCACCCGGCTGACCGCTTCCGCAACCGCGGAGTAGTCGACGGTGTCGTCGAGCGAATCGCTCGCTCCGGCGCGGCCGAGGTCGACGGTGAGCTCGACGTCGACCTCGAAGGGCTGCGGGCGCGTCTGCTCCTCGGGCAGCACGCCGTGGACGCCGAGCTCGCGCAGGCCTTTGATGACGATCGTGCCCATGGTCAGCTCCGGGCCCGGCGACGGGGCAGCGGACCGGAGTCGACGATCCCCTCGTCGACGGTCACCGCCACGATCTCCCGCGCCACCGAACCCAACTGGCGTCCGGTGATCTTCTCGATCACCACCACCGCGTGGGGACCCTCGGCCACGAGTCCCGCGTAGATGAGGTATCCGGCGAGGACACCGAGCAGGCGGTCGCCGAACTCCTCGTGGTGGATCAGGACCACCTCCTCGGGGGACGCCAGCCAGGTCGAGAGCGTGGCGTACAGCTCGGGCAGGCGCTCGCTCCACTCGTCGTGGCGGCCGATCGGCACGTGCGCGAAGGGGATGTCGGCTTCCTCGTAGGCGTGCAGGTTGTGCGGTGAATCCAGCATCGAGAGGATGTGCGTGAACCCGTGGCCGATGAGCCAGATCAGCTCCTCCTGCCGGCGCACCTTGCGGTGGTTGCGGGCGAAGCCGCCGGGGCGTTCAGACGCCGCCAACCGGTCCTTGATGATCCAGCAGAACGCACGCGGTTCGAGCCCCTGTGCCCAGCGACCCTTCACGCGACCGCCTCGGCGTCGAGGCCCGACATGACGTCGAGCAGGCGCAGCGCATCGCGCGCGGCCGCGGCGTCGTGCACGCGCACGACGCGCGCACCACGGTCGACCGCCCACACCACCGTGGCGAGGGTGCCGTCATCGCGGGCGAGCGGTCCGTCGCCGAGGACGGCGCGGATGAACGACTTCCGTGACGTCCCGACGAGGACGGGAACGTCGACACGCCCGACCAGTTCGTCGAGGCGGGCCAACAGCGTGAGGTTGTGCGCCGCGGTCTTGCCGAACCCGAATCCCGGGTCGACGCAGAGCGCGCCGTCGGCGATCCCGGCCGCGCGCGCGCGTGCGACCCGGTCGACAAGGAAGTCACCCACCTCGGCGACGACGTCGCCGTACGTGGGGGCGTCCTGCATCGAGCGGGGATCGCCTTGCATGTGCATGAGCACCAGCCCCGCGCCGGCGGTGGCGACCACTGCGAGCATGTCAGGATCGTCGCCGGCGGCCACGTCGTTCACCACGGTCGCACCGGCCGCCAGCGCGGCGTCGGCGACGGTGGCCTTCCTGGTGTCGATGCTGATCGGCACCGCGACCTCGGCCGCGAGCCGGGCGACGACGGGGAGCACGCGGTCACGCTCGTCGTGCTCCGCGACCGGCGTCGCCCCGGGGCGGGTCGATTCACCGCCGACGTCGAGCACATCCGCGCCCGCCGCCACGAGCGCCAGCCCGTGCGCCACCGCGGCATCCGGGTCGAGGAACCGGCCGCCGTCGGAGAACGAGTCGGGCGTGACGTTGACGATGCCCATCACCGCGGGACGGACCCCGCAGACGGACGACCAGGCGAACATTGCGGCAGGATACCGGGCTCCGGCCGCGGCCGTGGCTGGTCCAGATCGTGCGGTTCGCGGCTTAGAGGCGGTTCCCGGGGTACGTGATGAGGCTCATGGCCTCGGCCCGGGTGGCCGCATTGCTCTTGAAGAGACCCCGCACCGCGTTCGTGATGGTGAGCGACCCGGGCTTCTTCACGCCCCGCATCGACATGCAGAAGTGCTCGGCCTCGATGAGCACGAGGACGCCGCTCGGCGACAGGACCTCGACCAGCGCGTCGGCGATCTGGGTGGTGAGACGCTCTTGGACCTGCGGTCGCTTGGCGAACCCGTCGACCAGCCGGGCGATCTTCGACAGCCCGGTGATCCGACCGTCGCCGCCCGGGATGTAGGCCACGTGCGCCTTGCCCGGCGAACGGCACGAGGTGGTGTTCGCACATCGAATGCAGCGGGATGTCGCGGACCATGACCATCTCGTCGTGGTCGGCCTCGAACGTGACCGTGAGGTGCTGCGACGGGTCCTCGCGCAGCCCGGCGAAGATCTCCTCGTACATGTGCGCGATGCGCGTCGGGGTGCGCACGAGTCCGTCACGGTCGGGATCCTCGCCGATCGCCTCCAGGATCTCGCGCACCGCGTGCTCGATCCGCGCGGTGTCGATCGGGGGCCGCTCGTCGGGCTCTCCGACCGGGTGAAGAGGACTGGGGTCGGTCACGCGGAGCCTCCGGGCCGGCGGGTCGGGTCGGACTGCGTGGCGGCGGCCGACGGGCTGCGGCTCGGCGCCGACGCCGCCCCTTCCGGACGTACGCTCGCACGCGCGTCCGACACCCCGTGACCGTCCCACATGTGCACGTCGGTGAAGAGCTCCTGCACGCGCTCGGCCTCGAGCGTCTCGTGGATCATCAGTTCGCGGCGAGCCGATCGAGGATCTCGCGGTTGTCGACCAGCACGCGCTCGGCGGCCGAGTGCGCGGCGTCGATCAGCAGGCGGACCTCACCGTCGATCGTCGCCGCGACCTCGTCGGAGTAGTCGGGAGTACTGGTGAAGTCGCGCCCGAGGAAGACCTCGCCCTGGGGGTGTCCGAAGCGCATCGGGCCGAGCGAATCGCTCATGCCGTACTCGGTGACCATCTGGCGGGCGATGGTGGTGGCGCGGTCGATGTCGTTCTGCGCGCCCGTGGTGGGGTCGGCGAAGATCAGCTCTTCCGCGGTCCGACCACCGAGCAGCATCGCCAGCTCGTCGCGCAGCTCGCTGCGGGTGACGAGGAACTTGTCCTCGGTGGGGAGCGTGAGCGTGTATCCGAGCGCACGGCCGCGCGGGATGATCGAGATCTTGTGCACCGGATCCGTGTTGGGCAGCGCGTGCGCCACGAGTGCGTGACCGCCCTCGTGGTAGGCGATCACGCGCTTCTCCCGTTCGGAGATCAGGCGGCTCTTGCGTTCCGGGCCCGCCATCACCCGGTCGATGGCCTCCTCCAGCTGCGGGAGACCGATGAGCTTGAGGTTGTGGCGGGCCGAGAGCAGCGCCGCTTCGTTCATGAGGTTCGCAAGGTCGGCGCCGGTGAAGCCCGGCGTGCGGCGCGCGATCACGTCGAGGTCGACGCCCGGCGCGAGCGGCTTCTCCTTGCCGTGCACCGCGAGGATCGCCTTCCGGCCCTCGAGGTCGGGCCGGTCGACGACGATCTGGCGGTCGAAGCGGCCGGGCCGCAGCAGCGCGGGGTCGAGGATGTCGGGTCGGTTCGTCGAGGCGAGCAGGATCACGCCCTGCGTCTGGTCGAAGCCGTCCATCTCGACGAGCAACTGGTTGAGCGTCTGCTCGCGTTCGTCGTGACCACCGCCGAGTCCTGCGCCGCGGTGACGACCGACCGCGTCGATCTCGTCGACGAACACGATCGCGGGCGCCGCCGCCTTCGCCTGCTCGAAGAGGTCGCGCACGCGTGACGCGCCGACACCGACGAACATCTCGACGAAGTCCGAACCGCTGATCGAGAAGAACGGCACCCCTGCCTCGCCGGCGACGGCCTTGGCGAGCAGGGTCTTGCCGGTACCCGGCGGTCCGTAGAGCAGTACGCCCTTCGGGATCTTCGCGCCCATCTGCTGGAACTTCGCGGGCGACTCCAGGAACTCCTTGATCTCCTCGAGCTCCTCGACCGCCTCGTCGAGCCCGGCGACGTCGGCGAAGGTGACCTTCGGCTGATCCTTCGTCAGCGTCTTGGTCTTGGCCTTCCCGAAACCCATCACGCGGCCGCCGCCACCCTGCACCTGGCCGAGCACCCACATCAGGACCAGCGCGAGGAGCACGAACGGGATCAGCCCGTAGAGCAGGCTGACCCACATGCTCTGGCCCTGGTGGTCGGTGTCGAACTTCTCGACGCCGGCGTCGACGACGTCCTGCGTCAGTCGCGCGGTGTACTGCGACGGGAAGTCGACCGTGTACTCGGTGCCGTTCTTCAGCTCGCCGTCGACGGTGTGGTCCTGATCCTTGATGGTGGCCGTGGCCACTTCGCCGTCGTCGAGCAGCTGCGTGTAGCGGTCGAGCGAGATCTTCTCGGGGCCGTCGTCTGCCGTGAGCGCACGGAAGCCGAGGAAGGCGGCGATGACGCCGACCACGACGACCACGATGACAAGACTGCGACGCTGCTTGGGCACGAGCACTCCGAGAAACGAGACGGCAGCCGCACCAATCTAGTGGCTCCCGAGGCCCCTTCCTCCGGGCCCCGGTGCGTACGTCAGACCGCTTCGTTCCCCGCGTATTCGGCGATGTACGGAAGGTTGCGGTACTTCTCGCCGACGTCGAGTCCGTAGCCGACGACGAACGTCGGTGGAATGGTGAAGCCCACGTACTTGAGGTCGAGCTCGACGCGCTGCAGGCCTTCCTTCACCAGCAGCGCGCACACCTCCATCGACGCGGGGCCGTGCGTGGCGAGGTTCTTGCGCAGGTACGCGAGCGTGAGCCCGGAATCGACGATGTCCTCGACGATCACGACGTGACGATCGGTGAGATCGAGGTCGAGGTCCTTCAGGATGCGCACGACGCCACTCGACCGCGTCGCGGATCCATACGAGGACACCGCCATGAAGTCGAACTCGACCGGCAGGTCGATCGCGCGCGAGAGGTCACTCATGAACACGAACGCGCCTTTGAGCACGCCGACGAGGAGCGGCGGTCTTCCCTCGTAGTCGGCGGTGAGCTCCTTGCCGAGCTCGCGGATGCGAGACTGCAACTCGTCTTCGCTGACGACGATGCTCCCGATCGCGGCTTCGATCCACGGTGGGTGAAGCTAGTCGCTCAGCTCGAGGCGCCCACCGGAGCGCCGCACCGCGCGACCCCCCGCGAGCTGCGTCGCACGCGTGTGACCGGCCGCGACCGAGAGCACGCGTTCGACCTCGACGGTCGACGGTGGTGGTGTGCCGAGCCAGCACCGCACCGCGCGCCGTGCGAGTGGCGACGGGAGGGCGATGAGCGCGCGCACCGTCGGCGGGTCGGCATCGGGCCACGAGGCGACCGCGAGCGCGTCGAGGTACTCAGACTCTGAACGGAGGATGTCGGCCTGGCGTGCGAGGACGGGCACGAGATCGCGCGTCGGCGAGCGCGGAGAGCATCGGGAGCACGTCGTGGCGCAGCACCACGTGCCGGAACGTGCGGTCGTCGTTCATCGGATCGGCGAGGACCTCCACCCCGAGCGCGTCGCACAGCGCCTGCGTGTCGGTCCGCCGGTAGTGCAGGAGCGGCCGGACCCGGCATCCGCGCCGGGGGGCCATGCCCGAGAGACCCGACGCCGCCGCGCCGCGGAGCACGTTGAGCAACACGGTCTCGGCCTGGTCGTCGGCCGTGTGACCGAGGAGGACGACGTCGACACCGAGGTCGAGCCGCACCTGCTCGAGTGCCTCGTAGCGCGCGTCGTGCGCGTGCGCCTCGAGGTTCGGGCCGGGATCGACGACCACGCGCGTGGCGCGGAACCCGGCACCCAGACGCGCTGGCGATCGCGGCGACGGTGTGCGCCTCGGCGCCGCTCCCGGGCCGCAACCCGTGGTCGACGTGCACCGCGACCGGCGCGAGACCTGCATCGCAGGCGAGCGCGAGGAGTGCAACCGAGTCGGCGCCCCCCGAACACGCCACGACCACCGGACCGCGGAGATCGTGGACCTCGGTGGCGAACTGCTCGCGCCACGGAGCGAGGGTGACCCTGTCCACCGACGCGGTGGCGGGGTTCACGCCGCCTTCATCGGGCGCTCGCTCCTCCCCGGGGTACCCGGCTCGCTCACGCTCACGCCGCGCCGTCGACCCGCGCCAGCCAGTCGTCGGGTCGGCTGAGCTCGTCGATTGTGGGCAGGAACTCGGGCCCGCGCCACGCCGCGTCGATCGCCCGCGGTCCGGCCTGGCGCTCCACCGCCGCGACGAACGTCTCGCCGACCTCGTACTGCCGCATCTTCGACTCGAGACCGACGAGCTTCTGCAGGAACGCAGCCATGCCCGCGCTCTGGCGGCGTGCGTGCAGCACGCGCGCCATGCGCGCCTGGCCGGCGACGTGCTGGCGACCGAGCTGGTTCATCACGCTGTTGCCGTGCCCTTCGAGCAGGGACATCAACGCCTGCACGTTGGCCAGTGCGCCACGCTGCTCGGGGCTGGCGAGCAGCGCGACCAGGCCGCCGTCGTCGAGCGGATTGCGTCCGTTGCGGAACTCGTCGGCCGCGCGGGCGAGAGCCTGCACGATTCGTCGCGGATCCGGGTCGATCGACGCGAGGGTGCTCTCGACCAGCGACAGGTAGTAGGGCTTCATCCACGGCACGCCGGTGAACTGCGCCCGGTGGGTGACCTCGTGGATCGCGATCCACAACCGGAAGTCGCGTGGTCGGAACGCGAACCGTTTCTCCAACGCGAGCACGTTGCCGCCGACGTAGTAGACGGCATCGGCGGCGGCGTCGTCGTCGAGCACGAGCAGGTCGTACTGTCCGAGCACGCGCTGCGACAGGTAGCCGAGCAGCACGCCGGTCTCGGTGCCGGCGACCCGGCGACCGATCGGCGCGACCCGGCTGCTCGCCATGCGCTCGCCGACGCGGGCCATCAGCGGCGCGAGCAGCCGCTGCATCGACGAGACGTTCGCCGAGACCCACGACGAGCGGTCGACGACCTGGGCTCGTGCGGGACCGGGCGCGCGCAGCCCCGTGTACTCGGCGACGAGCGCCTCGGCCTCGGCGGTGACCTCGTCGAAGTCGTCGCGGAGCGAGCCGGCGAGGTACGACGCGGCCAACGGCTCGCGGCCGCTGAGCCGCTTCGCCACCCGCTCGGCGAGCACCCAGTCGATCGGATCGTGCGCCGGCGGTGCGTCGACCGGCTCGGCCACGCTGACTGCGGGCAGGTGCGTCACGGTCGGACCGGGCCCGGCGTCACGAGGTCTCGCGACCCCTGTGCTTCGGACGGATGACGCGGAAGTAGTAACCCGCCAGCGTGGCGAGCAGCCAGAGGACGAGGCTCACGACCAGTACGAAGCCGATCCAGTAGAACCACTTGAACTTCTCCTGGGCCAGCACCGGGGTCGCTGCACCCGCGGGCGCCGCCAGGGCCGTGAGGGCCACGAAGGACAGGGTCACGATGTAGGCGAAGCGGGCACGGGCCGTTCTCACGAGCAGCTCTCCTGGTCAGAGGAGTCTCCGGGTCGGACGACCCGACAGTAGTTCCCGGGCGCGCACGCGGCCGTTACGCGGTGGCGTCGTCGGGGGGGAGGGGTGTGCCGAGCGCCTCGGCGATCCGCCGCTTCAGCTCGGGCGGCACTTCGTCGCGGCACTTGGTGGAGATGACCTGGCGCAGCTCGATCTCGAAGTCGAAGCCCTGCGCACACGGCGGGCACTTGTCGAGGTGCCGGCGGATGGTCCAGCGCCGCCAGACGGTGAGCTCGCCGTCGAGGTAGCCGTAGACCCGGTAGATCGCCTTGTCGCAGTCCATGGTGCAGCTCTATCCCCCCGCGTGACCGGCGGCTTCGGGCGCCGGCTCCGGCTCGGGTACCGACGGGATCAGGCCGCGTTCGCGACCGAAGTCCCACAACCGCTCCTGGAGCTGCTTTCTTCCGCGGTGCAGCCGACTCATGACCGTGCCGATGGGCACATCCATGATCTCGGCGATCTCCTTGTAGGAGAATCCTTCGACGTCGGCGAGCAGCACGGCCATGCGGAACTGCTCCGGCAGCGCCTCGAGCGCCTCTTTCACCATCTCGTCGGGGATGGCCTCGAGCACCTCGGTCTCCGGGGTGCGACCGGCCTCCACCGACTCGAGCCCGCCGAGGCGGCGGAACAGGAAGAAGTCCTCGCTGTCGTCGAGATCGACCTCGTCGGGGCGACGCTTCTTCGCCCGGTACGAGTTGATGAAGGTGTTGGTCAGGATCTTGTAGAGCCAGGCCTTGAGGTTGGTGCCGTCCTTGAAGCCGCCGAAGCCGCGGTAGGCGCGCAGGTACGTCTCCTGCACGAGATCCTCGGCATCCGACGGATTCCGCGTCATGCGCAGAGCCGCCGAGTACAACGCGGACATGTAGGGCATCGCGAGCTCGGCGAACTGGGCCTGATCGGCCATGCGGCCAGGCTACCCACCCGGCCGCGATCTCGTTCATCGAGACGCGAGCAGACCGTCCACGTCGATCGGGCCGTTCGGGCCGGGGAAGAAGAATCCCTGCGCGAGGTCGAACCCGGCGTCGAGCGCGCGCCGGACGCCGGCTTCGTCCTCGACCGCGACCGCGACCACACGCAGATCCACCGCGTGGGCGGCGGCGATCACGACGTCGGCCGTCATCGTCGCTCGAGACGCATGACGAACCGCGGATCGAGCTTCACGACGTCGAGCGGGAAGCCGCGCAGCACCTCGAAGACGTCGAGCGCGCCGTCCCGCAACTTCGTGGGTTCGATGTCAGCCGCCGCGGCAGCCGCGCCGAAGTCGTCGATGACGATCTCGACCCCGAGGTTCCGCAACGGGAGCAGGCGATCGCGGGCCCGGATGCGCTGCTGGGAGGAGGTCGTGCTCCCGAGATCTCGAACGCGAGGCCGCGGGGCCCGGGCACCTCGTTGTCGTGCAGCAGGTGGTCGACGCGGTACGGACAGATCCCGGGCCGAGGTTGGTCGGCCGAAAGGTTCACCGAGACCGTCACCGGATGGTCGGGGTGGGCGCGGCGCCACTCCCCGGCGCGGCGGGCCGCTTCGATCATCACCGACCAGCCGATGCGCTTCAGCAGCGTGGCTGTCGTCCTCGTCGAGGAAGAACTCGGCCGGTGCCAGGAGACGGCGGCTCGGATGGTCCCACCGCAGCAACGCCTCGACCTAGCGCGGCTCGCCGGACGGGAGCTCGACGATCGGTTGGTAGAGCCGGATCAGCTCACCGCAGTCGAGTGCACGTTGCAGCTCCGACTCGGCAGCGGTCTGGTTGACGACGCGGTTCATGGCAGCACCCCTCCGGCCGGGCCGCCCCTCCCGGTACGTGAGGATCGGCCGACGCGGAGGATTGCTTGAGCTGAGGCGTCGCGGGTCAGCTCGTGCTCCTGCTCTGATCGAGATCGGCGAGCCGGCGCGCCACCGTGGCCAGCAGCTGCTGGGAGAGCTCCGGCACCTCGGCGAGCAGGCCGGCGAACTCCCGCTGGCCGATCACCTCGATCGCTACCGGCGTCTTGGCGACGACCGTCGCCGTGCGCGGGCGGTGGTCGAGCAGCGCGATCTCCCCGATGTAGGAGCCCGCGCCCCGTTCGGCCACGACCCTGCCACCCTGGCGCACCTCGATCTCGCCGTCGAGCACGATGATGAACTCGTGCCCCGGCTTCCCCTCTTCGGTGAGCACCGTGCCCGCCGGCTCTTCGAGGTAGGTGGCCAGCTGCGAGATCAGCCGGAGCTCCTTCTTCGACAGGCCCGAGAACAGCGGGACGTTGGCGAGCTGGTCGTCGATCCGTTCGTGGCGATCCATGACCAGTCCTCCTCGTGCCGGCTCCGCAGTCTGCCCCAGATCGGGCGCCGGTGCCTGCAGTGGTCCGCCTCAGGACGCGTCGATCTCCCCCACCATCCCGCTCGGGAGGTGCAGCACGCACACGTAGGTGTACTTGCCGGGCGCGGGCACGTCGTAGGTGTAGCTCCGCGCCGCGGCCGGGGGGCCCTGCTTCGTCTTCGGTGGCAGCCAACCGGTGTTGAGGTACACGCCCTGCGCGAGGGGCTGGGGCGACGGGCCCGGCACCGGGCTGCACCACGTCGGGGGCGGTCGGGATGACCGGCACGAGCGTGCCGCCGAAGCTCGCGGTGTGCGGCGCCGAGGAGTTGTTCACGAACGTGACGTGGTCGCCCGACTTCACCTTGCGGGGCGTCGGTGCGAAGGCGAGCACGTCGGTGTGCGTGGTCGAGGCGCCCATCTCGACGCTGTAGGTGGTGGACCCGTCGGAGTCCTTGGTCTGACTTCGGCTTCGCTGCCAGCAGCTTCTTCTTCGCCGCTTCACCCTCCTCGAGGTACTTGCCTTCTCCTGGCTTGCCCGCCTTGGTGATCTTCTGCTGCGAGTCCTGGGTGTCGTCGGTGACCGTGCACCGTGCCGACCATGTTCGGGTGCAGCACGCAGTAGTAGGTGTACGTGCCGGTCTTGCCGAACGACATCGAGAACTTCTGCACCTGCGACGTCTCCCCGAGCGGCAGCACCCCCGAGTTCACGAGCGTCGTGCCGTCGTACGGAGCGGTCGCCGGCGTGGGCCCGAACAACGAGTCATCGGTCTCGATGCTCGGCGGCACGTCGGTGCCGGGCGGCACGAAGGTGACCGAGTGCGGCTCCGGCCCGGCGATGTCCCAGGTGACGGTGGTGCCGGTGGCGACCTTGAACTTCTCGGGGAGGAACTCGAGCACCGCGATGTTGGGATCCTTCGGGTCGTTCACCCCGGCCTTGAGCGACACCTCGGTGGGCGCAGCCGCGGCACGTGGCGTCGCCGCTCGGGCCGGGCCTCCGAGCGCCACCAGTCCGCTGAGTGCGACCACCGCCACCACGATGGCGCGCGCACGACTCGACACGATCTTCATCTGGCCTGCCTCCAGGAGAGTTTCGGAACTGCGGAAGCTACCGCAGCCCACGTGCCTCCCGGCGGTTCGTCAGGGCCACCGGGATCACGGGTCAGGCGTCGCGCAGCGAGGCCATGACATCTTCGATTCGCGCGTGATCCGTGCTGTCGACATCGAGGTGCTCGAAGCGAACCCGATCTCCGGCGCCGATCACGAAGGTCGCGCCGATCTGCTTCACCCGTTTGCCTGATTTGTGGACGTGGTGTCCACGCTTGGACGCTTCCCGGGTCGCCTTCCAGGTGCGCGGGTGCAGGAGCTGGAACCAGTTCAGCGTGCGCAGCGATGCCGCCTGCGCCGCCGCGGCCTCGTCGTCGACGAGGACCAGGAACGGGATCTGCTCGTCGCGGACGAAGTTCTCGGCGTAGCGCTGGTCACCCGTCCCGATCGCGACGATGTCCGCACCCAGACTGGTGATCTCGTCACTGCGCTCGCGCAACTGCGCGGCATGTTCGCGGCAGTGCAGTCAACCGAAGTGTCGGAGGAACACCAACACGATCGGCCGATCGTGCCAGAGATCACCGAGCCGGTGTGGCGCCCCGGTGCTGTCGATGAGCGACGTCTCCGACAGCGCGGTGAGATCCACACCGGCGAGCTTAGAAGACGCTCCTCGCGGTGCTCGCCGATCGCGACACGACCCGGCGCGTGGCCGGGTCGTCGTCGGTGGAGCCGGAGAAGGGACTTGAACCCTTGGCCTGCTCATTACGAGTGAGCTGCTCTGCCGTCTGAGCTACTCCGGCGCGGCGGTGAGTGTACCGGGCGCGCCCTGCCTCCCCCGCAGGCGTTCCGAGCCGTCGCCCGCGGGAGGCAGGTGGAGCAGGAGCCGTTCGACCAGGAGCGTCTCGTTCGGGTTGAACTCCGCGATCGCCTGCCGGGCGGCCCGGCACGCGTCGAGCGCCCCCGCCGCGGCGCGCGGCGACAGGACGAGCGGCTCGCGATCGAGGTTCAGCGGTTCCACGCCCGGGCCGGCCATCGCGTCGCGGTAGACGGTCTCGAGCGCGGTGATCCCCTCGAGCAACGCGTCGGTGCGGGCGCGTCGGTGTGCACGCTTGTGCCGTTCCTCGAGTCGGCGCAACTGAGCTCGCTGCGTGCGTTCCGGGTACCCGGCCGCCTCGAGCTCCGCCGCGAGCTCTTCGGCCTCGGTCGCCTGGGCGGCCTCGAGCTCGCTGAGCACCTCCTGGAGTGCTGCCTGCACGAGCTCGACCTGGCGCGGCGACGGCGCCGCCGGTGCCGTCCACCGCGCCGGCCACCGCGACGAACGCGTCGCGTACGGGTCCGATCCGACCGTCGAGAGCGCGAGCCCGGTCGAGGCGCCCGCCCGAGAGGCGCGGCGAACAGCTCGGCGCGTTCGGGCGCGACGCCATCGGCGCGGAGCGCGGTTGCCACCGCGTCGGCGTTGAGGAACGCGAAGTCGACACGTTGGCACCGCGACCGGATGGTCGGGAGCAGCTGGTCGGCACCGGCGGTGACGAGGACGATCATCGCCCGCGGTGGAGGCTCCTCCAACGTCTTGAGCAACTTGTTGGCAGCCGCCTCGTTGAGCCGGAGACGTTCGGCATCGAACAGCAGGATCACCTTGCGTTCGCCCTCGATGGGGCTGCGCGACACCTCGTCGACGATGGTCTGCGCGTCTTCGATGCGAATCTGTGTCGCCGGCGGATCGACCTCGACGACGTCGGGGTGCACGCCGCGCGTCGCGAGATCCCACGCACGCTCGTTGCCGTCCGGCGCGATGACCGCGGCGGCGAAGCACCGCGCGGCCTCCTCGATGCCCGAGCCCCGCGGTCCCACCAGCAGGTACGCGTGCACCGGCCGCTCGGCGGCGCGCTGCAGCTGCGCGATGGCGCGGTCCTGTCCGACGATCCGCGCCCAGTGCTCGGAGCTCGTCGAGGCCGTCATGGTCGTCATCCTGCCAGCAACGGCTCGACCGCGGCCCGCACGAGCTCCCCGACCTGGTCCCGATCGCCGTTGGCGTCGACGAGGACCCAACCGCGTGCCGGTGCCAGGTCGCGGTATGCCGCGCCGGACGGCAGCGTGGAACTCGCTGCCCTCGCGCTCGAGTCGGTCGGGTGCGCCGCCCTGGCGCGGCGTCCGCGACCTCGTCGGTGACGTCGAAGACCAGCACGAGATCCGGCGCGAGGCCCTGCGTCGCGACCGCGCTGAGCTGCTCGACCAGATCCACGCCGAGGCCGCGCACCACGCCCTGGTAGGCGAGCGACGACGGCACGTAGCGGTCGCAGACGACCCACTCGCCGCGCGCCAGCGCGGGCTCGATCTCCCCCGCGACGTGCTGGGCGCGGTCCGCGGCCATGAGGAGCGCTTCGGCCGTCGGCTCGATCGCCTCGGCGCCGTGGAGCAGTAGCTCGCGGATCACCCTGCCGGTCGGCCCCGCCCCCGGCTCGAACGTCTCGTGGACTGCGAGCCCCTGCCCGCGCAACCAGTTCGCGAGCCTCGCCGCCTGCGTGCTCTTCCCGCTGCCGTCGCCACCCTCCACCACCACGAACCGGCCCCGGGTCATGGGGCGGCTCCGGCTTCGGGCGGTTGATCGTCGTCGGCTTCCTGTTCCTCGGGCTCGATCGGTTCGGCCACCGGCGACGGCTCGACCAGCCCGAGCGGACGGATCGGCTCGGACGGACCTCCGTGCTCCGCCGGCGCCTCGCCGCTCGCGGCCGCGCGCCGCGCCGCCTTGCGAATCGACCTCCAGGCCACCAACCCCGCGACGAACGTGATGAGCCCGCCGCCCCACAGCGCGATGCGCACACCGGGCAGCGCGTAGCTGTACGGCCCGATGGTGGCGGTCTGGTTGGTGAACAGGCCCTCGGTGACCCAGTTCCAGAAGTCCGCCCACAACGGCGAGATGGTGAGGGAGATGAGCAGGCACAGCCGGACGATGGTGTACAGCGTGGCGAAGGTGCGGCCGCGCAGCTCGTCGCTCACGTTCTCCTGGAGGAGCGTGAACCCGGTGACGTACGTGGTTCCCGCGCACGCGCCGACGCCGCCGATGAAGAGCGCGGCGGCCGCGAGCGTCGACACCGACGCCGCGAGGACGAGGAACCCACCCGTCCCGATCACCGCGAAGCAGAACACCGCCATGCGCGGCAAGCGCTTCTGGAGCCACAACAGCGTGACCACTCCGATGGCGGCACCGAACCCGAGCGCGGTCATCAGCACGCCGAACGCGGCGGCCCCGCCGTCGAGCACCTCCTCCGCGAAGCTCGGGCCGAGTGGGATCATCGCCCCGGCACCGATGAGCCCGAAGCCGAGCCCGAGCATCACGCCGCGCACCAGCGCGTGCTTCGAGACGAACTGGAACCCTTCCTTGATCTCGCGGAAGGTCTCGGTCCAGTCGATGCGCTTGTCGTTCGAGTGGTCGCGGCGCGGGATCGGGAGGAAGTACACGAGCGCGGCCGAGACGAGGAAGGTCATCGCGTCGAAGATGAGCGCCAACGCTTCCTGGTCGACCTTGAACGCGGAGATGATGTCGAGCTCGCCGAGGAGGGTCGCCACCCCGGCGAGCAGCGAGAAGATGATCGACGCGATCGGGAACGTGCCGTAGCTGGCGGCCAACGAGAGGGAGTTCGCCGCCGAGAGCTGCTCCTCGGGCACGAGATTCGGCACGGACGCAGCCTGCGCCGGACCCCACAACAACGTCAGCACCTCGAGGCCGAGGGAGATGAGGAGGAGTCCGGCCATGCCGTTCACGAACGGCAGGCACACGAGCAGGCTCGCCCGGCCGACGTCGCACAGCACCATCACCTTGCGCCGGTCGAAGCGGTCGATGATCACGCCACCGACGGTGCCGAGCAGGAACCCCGGCAGCACGCGGGTGGTCATGACCAGGCTCACGGCGGCGCCCGAGTTGTCGGACACGCGTGCCGCGATGGCGAGGATGGCGATGAGCCCGATCCAGTCGCCGAGGCTCGACACGCACTGCGCGACCCAGAGCCGGAAGAAGGCCTTCGTGCCGAAGACGCGCCACGGCGCGTCGGGGATCGGCGGCTCCTCGGCGTCGGACGGGATGAACGGCGCCTCGCGCTGAGCCGGCTGCTCCTCGGTCATCCGCTTCTACATGCCCGGAGCAGAGGGCTTCGTCGCCTTCCGGGTGGACTTCGTGGCCGCTTTCTTCGCGGTGGCCTTCTTGCGGGTCGCACCCTTCTTGACCGTGCGTGTCGTGGTCGACTTCGGCGGTGCCGCCTTCGTCTTCGTGGCGCGCTTGGCCGGCGCCTTCTTCTTCGTCACCGGCGACGCGGGCGGCGCGCTCGCGCAGCAGTTCGACCGCCTGGTCGAGGGTGACGGAGTCGGGATCGGTGCCGCGCGGCACGGACGCGTTCACGGTGCCGTCGGTGATGTACGGGCCGAAGCGCCCGTCGAGCACGCGCACCGGCGCGCCGGACTCCGGGTGTTCGCCGAGCTCGGCGAGCGGCGGCTTCGCCGCGCCCCGGCCGCGTCGCTGCTTCGGTTGGGCGAAGATCGCGTGGCCTGCTCCATGGTGACCGAGAACAGCTCGTCCTCCGACCCGAGGCTGCGGCTGTCGGTGCCCTTCTTCAGGTAGGGGCCGTAGCGTCCGTTCTGCGCGGTGACCTCGGCGCCGTCGTCGTCGGTACCGACGACGCGCGGCAACGACAACAACGCCAACGCCTGCTCCAACGTGACCGCGGTCGGGTCCATCGACGCGAACAGAGAGGCGCGCTTGGGCTTCTCCTTCGTGCCCGGCTCCTGCTCCCCCAGCTGCACGAAGGGGCCGAACCGGCCGGTGAGGACGAGCACGGTGAGCCCGGTGTCGGGATCGGTGCCGACCTCGCGTGGACCGGTGGGGATGGCGAGCAGCTCCTCGGCCTTCTCGGGCGTGAGCTCGTCGGGCGCCAGCTCCGCGGGCACCGGACCCCGCTCGTCGCCGCGCTCGATGTTGGCGCCGTTCGGCCACACGCGCACCGTGAGCGCACGGCCTTCGGCGTCGGTGCCGATGTGCACTGCGTTCACCTCGGCCTTGTCGATCTGGGCGACGTGCTCCTCGGCCACGAGGTCGCGCAAACCGACCTCGCCGTTGCCGAAGTAGAAGGAGTGGAGCCACTTCTCGGCTTCACCCTCGCCGCGCGCGATGGCGTCGAGCGCCTCCTCCATGACCGCGGTGAACTCGTAGTCGATGAGGTGGCTGAAGTAGCGCTCGAGCAGCTGCACCTTGGCGAACGCGGTCCACGTGGGAACGAGCGCGCTCCCCTTCTTGAACACGTAGTCGCGCCGCAGGATCGTCTCGATGACCGACGCGTACGTGGACGGTCGACCGATGCCGCGCTCCTCGAGCTCCTTCACCAGGCTGGCTTCGGTGTAGCGCGCCGGCGGCTGCGTGGTGTGGCCCGACGGACGGAGCTCGCGGCACGCGACGGTCGCGCCCTCCGCGAGCGGCGGGAGGATGGTCTCGCGGTCCTCGAGCTCGGCGTCGGGATCGTCGGCGCCTTCGACGTAGGCGCGCAGGTAGCCGGGGAACTCGATGGTGCGACCGGTCGCCTGGAACGTCGCCTCCTCGTTGGTGGTCGAGGTGGCGGTCAGGCGGAGGGTGACACGCCGGATGCGGGCGTCGGCCATCTGCGACGCGACCGTGCGCTTCCAGATCAGGTCGTAGAGGCGACGCTCGTCGCTGCCGCTGAGCTCGCGCCGACGTCGTCGACGGTACGCATGGCCTCGCCGGCGGGCCGGATCGCCTCGTGTGCCTCCTGCGCGTTCTTCACCTTGCTGCGGTACTCGCGCGGCTGCTCGGGGAGGAAGGCCTCGCCGTACATGCGATCGGATCCGGTTGCGGGCTGCGCTCACCGCCTGGGCGGAGAGCGAGGTGGAGTCGGTCCGCATGTAGGTGATCAGGCCTCGCTCGTAGAGGCCCTGGGCCACGTGCATGGTGCGGGCCGAGCTGAAGCCGAGCTTGCGGCCCGCCTCCTGCTGCAGCGTCGACGTGATGAAAGGCGCCTTGGGGCGCTCGGCGTGGGCGCGGCTCTCGACCGACGCCACCGTGAACGGCTGATCCTCGAGCCGGGTGCCGAGCGCGGTCGCGCCGGCTTCGTCGAGGAGCGCGACGTCGGCGTCGGGGTTGAGCCGCCCGGTGGTGGCGTCGAAGTCGCGGCCCGACGCGAGGCGTTTGCCGTCGAGCGTCATGAGCGTCGCGGGGAAGTTGGCGTCGTCGGTGGCGGTCGCAGCTGCGAAGGTGCCTTCGAGGTCCCAGTACGAGCCGCTGTGGAACGCCATGCGCGCGCGCTCGCGGTCGACGACGAGTCGCGTGGCGACGCTCTGCACGCGGCCGGCGGAGGTGCCGGGGCCGATGCGGCGGAACGCGACGTTCGACACCTCGTAGCCGTAGAGGCGGTCGAGCGTGCGGCGACCCTCCTGCGCCTCGACCAGCTTCATGTCGAGGTCGCGCCAGTTCTCGATCGCGTCCTCGATCGCCTCGCTGGTGATCTCGTGGAACACCATCCGCTTGACCGGCACCCGCGGCTTGAGCACCTCGAGGAGATGCCACGAGATCGCCTCGCCCTCGCGATCCTCGTCGGTGGCGAGGTAGAGCTCGCTGGCGTCCTTGAGCGCGGCCTTGAGCTGGGAGACGACCTGCTTCTTGTCGTCGGGCACGACGTAGATCGGCGTGAAGTGGTCGTCGACGTCGATGCCCAGGCGGCGGACCTCGGGCTTGGTGACGGACTTGGGTGCGTACTTGGCGCCCCGGGGCAGGTCGCGGATGTGACCCACGCTCGCCATCACCGTGTAGTTGTCCGCGCCGAGGAACCCCGCGATGGTCTTCGCCTTCGCGCCGGACTCCACGATCACGAGTGGTTTGGCCACGTGCTGTCCTACGGTCCTTCGGTTGGGATGGGGCTGCGAGCCGTCCAGTGTGGTCGGCGGGCGGTCCCGGGGTGCGTATCGGCGCCGGAGAGTGGTGCGCTGAGCGGAGCCAGTCAACTCCGGATCTTCCGGATGCTGTCAACTCCGGGCATTCCGGGGCCGCAGAAGAGCGGCGTCTATCCTGCGCGGTCGTGCACCTGCTCTCGACGATTCTCGCGCTCAGCCTCGATCCGAAAGAGATCCTGAACGACCTGAGCCCCTACGGCGAGATCGGGCTGATGCTCATCATCTTCGCCGAGACGGGCCTGTTGATCGGGTTCTTCCTCCCGGGCGACTCGCTCCTGTTCACGGCCGGGATCCTGGCCAACCAGGGGAAGCTCAACCTCGCTGCCGTCCTCATCGGGTGCTTCGTGGCCGCGGTCGTCGGGTGACCAGCTCGGCTTCACCATCGGGCAGAAGGTGGGACCGAGTTTGCTGCGGCGTCCGGATTCGAGGTTCTTCAAACGGGAGTTCATCGACCGCACCGAGGACTTCTTCGACCGCCACGGCGCGAAGACCATCGTGTTGGCGCGGTTCGTGCCCATCGTGCGGACGTTCGCGCCGGTCGTGGCCGGGATCGGCAAGATGTCGCGGAAGACGTTCATCAGCTTCAACGTGATCGGCGCCTTCATCTGGGTGTTCGGCGTGACGCTGGCCGGCTACGCGCTGGCCGATGTCATCGGCGACTCGATCGACAAGTACCTCTACCCGCTGATCGCCGTCATCATCGTCGTGTCGCTCATCCCGCCGTTCATCGAGTGGCGCAAGGCGAAGAAGCAGGGCCCCCGCAACTACACCCAGGCCCAGGTCGAAGCCGAAGCCGCCGCCCTCCACGAAGTCGTCGAAGAAGACTGACCCCGCCGCGGTCCCGGCTCCGAACCGGCGTCAGCAGATGGGGTCATACCCCACGCCGGTGACGCCGGTTCGATGCGCACGATGAGTGTCGTACCCCGCGAGTGCACTCGCGGGCATGATCAACCGACTCGACGAACAGATCGCAGCGATCGCGGCCGCCAACCACGGGGTCTTTGCTCGGCACCATCTCGCTGAGATCGAGATCACCGCCGAGGAACGACGCCACCGCCTCGACACCGGACGATGGGCCGCCGTCCATGACTCCGCGTATCGGGTCGCCGGAGCACCCGTGACGTGGAAGGCGTCGTTGCTCGCTGCTTGTTGGGCCGGCGGCGCCCGCGGGTCGTCTCGCACCGGGCGGCAGCTGCGCTCTACACGCTCCCTGGGGGACGCACCGATGTGGTCGAGATCACCTGTCCCCGCTGGCGCCGCGCACGCCACGACGGGATCGTCGTCCACGAATCGCGCGTACTCGGCGATGGCGACAGGACACTGGTCGAAGGGATTCCGTGCACGACGGTCGAGCGCACCTTGTTCGATCTCGCGGGTCACGGTCGCCCGAGGACGTTGGACCTGGCACTGGATGCCGCGCTCCGCCTCGAGCTCACCTCGCTCTCGGTACTTCTGACCCAGGCCGAGCGGCTCGCCAAACGAGGAAGGAAGGGATCGGCCTTGTTCAAGTCCGCACTTGCCGAGCGGAGCCCAGCCGACACGCTGCCCGAGAGCGCGCCCGAGCGACTCCTTGCGACCGCTCTCGTCCGGCAGGGTCTCCCGTCACCGAGCCTGCAACACATCGTGCGCGATCTCGACGGCTCGTTCGTCGCGCGCGTCGACCTCGCATACCCGGAACACAAGATCGCGATCGAGTACGAGAGCTTCCAGGAGCACACGGGCAAAGTTGCTCTCGTCCGAGACAGCGCTCGGCGGAACGTCCTCACCGCGCTCGGCTTCACGACACTGACCGCGACCGCAGCCGATCTCCGCGACGACGCGCAGGCGCTCGCTCACGCGGTTCGTCGCGTTCGAGCGCTCGCGGCCTGACGCGAGCGAACCGGCGTCACCAGCGTGGGGTATGACCCCGTCTGCTGACGCCGGTTCGGTCGGGTGGGGCTATTCGCCGGCGGAGGAGCCTTCGGGGCGACCGTGGGCGGCCATGGCGTCGGCGACGATCTCGGACTCCTCGCCGAAGCCGCCGCTCTTGCGCTTCGAGAACAGCACGGCCCCGATCAGCACCACGAGGCAGACGCCGGCGATCACGAAGCGGACGTCGTCGTTGCGGAGGCTGATGATGGCCGGCAGCACGAGCAGCGAGACCAGGTTCATCACCTTGATCAGCGGGTTCAGGGCGGGACCGGCGGTGTCCTTGAACGGGTCACCGACGGTGTCGCCGATGACCGCCGCCTTGTGCGCCTCGGAGCCCTTGCCGCCCTCGTTGCCGTCCTCGATGTACTTCTTGGCGTTGTCCCACGCGCCACCGGCGTTGCTCAGGTAGTTCGCCATGAGCTGCCCGGTGAGGATGACGCCGGCGAGGAACGCGCCCAGCGCGTAGAAGTTGATCCCGAAGCCGATGATGAGCGGGGTCAGCACGGCGAGCAGCGCCGGCGTGGCGAGCTCCCGCAGTGAGGCCGCGGTGCAGATGTCGATGACCGGGCCGTAGTCGGGCTTCTTGGTGCCGGCCATGATCCCGCCGTCGGCGAATTGGCTTCGCACCTCCTGCACGACCACGCCGGCGGTGCGGCCGACGGCGCGGATGGCGAGCGCCGAGAACAGGAAGGACACCGACCCACCGACCAGCAGGCCGATGAACACCTTCGGGTTGGCCAGGTTGATCTGGGTGAGGAAGTTGTTGAACAGCGCGTTGCCCGTGAGCTCCTTGAGGGGCTCGAGCTCGCCGCCGATCGTCTCGACGTACGACGCGAACAGGGCCACCGACGCGATCACGGCGGACCCGATGGCGAAGCCCTTGGTGACGGCCTTGGTGGTGTTGCCCACCGCGTCGAGGCTCACCATGATGCGCTCGGGCTCACCCTCGAACTCGCCCGACATCTCGGCGATCCCCGCCGCGTTGTCGGCAACCGGCCCGAACGTGTCCTCGGAGACGATGACGCCCGTGGTCGCGAGCATGCCCATACCGGTGAGGGCGACCATGTAGAAGGTGAACTGGATGTTGCCGTCGCCCAGCCAGATTCCGGCACCGAGCGCGATGCAGATGCAGATGATGGCGTAGACGCTCGACTCGAGACCGGAGCTCGTGCCCGAGAGCACGACGGTCGCCGGGCCGGTGCGCGAGGCCTCCGCGATCTCGCGGACGGGCGACGTCTCGGTGCTGGTGAAGTACTCGGTGAGCCGGCTCAGCACCTGGGCCAGCACGAGACCGGTGATCACCGCGCCGAAGCACTTCCAGCCGGCGTCGAACTTGTCGTTCCCGACGTACACGAAGGCGACGATCGCGGTACCGATGACGGTGAGCAGTCCGGCCGTGATGAAACCCCGGTTGATCGGGGCCATCGCCGACTTGTCCTTCGGCGTGGCCCGCACCGCGAACACGCCACAGATCGACGCGAGCACGCCGATGGCCCGAGCCGCGAGCGGGAAGATGAGCCCGAGCGCCGGGTTCAATCCGATCGACTGGAACGCCGCGACGCCCAGGATGATCGACGCGACGAGGGTCACCTCGTAGCTCTCGAACAGGTCGGCCGCCATGCCGGCGCAGTCGCCCACGTTGTCGCCCACGTTGTCGGCGATGGTGGCGGGGTTGCGGGGGTCGTCCTCGGGGATCCCGGCCTCGACCTTGCCCACGAGGTCGGCGCCGACGTCGGCCGCCTTGGTGAAGATGCCGCCACCCACGCGGAGGAAGAGCGCGAGCAGCGAGCCACCGAACCCGAACCCGATGAGGATCGCGGAGGCGGTGTTCTGGAAGATCATGATGATGACGGTGGCCCCGAGCAGACCCAGGCCCACCGTGAACATGCCGGCGACACCACCGGTGCGGAACGCGACCTTCAGCGCCCCCGGGAGCGAACCGGAGCGGGCTGCGGCCGCGGTACGCACGTTCCCCCGCACCGCGAGGCTCATGCCGATGAACCCGGTGAGGCCGGAGAGCAGACAGCCGGCGACGAACGCCAAGGTCCGGAACAACCCGGACTGGGCGAACGTGAGGCCTGACGACGCGTTCGCGGGGGCGAGCACCGGCTTGATGACCTCGGTCGAGGTCACGAAGACGACGACGGCCAACGGGATGAGGATGACCGCGATCGTCTTGAACTGCCGTTTCAGGTAGGCCATCGCGCCTTCCTGGATCGCCTTCGCGATCTCGATCATCGTCGGCGTGCCCTCGTCGGCAGCCAGGACTCCCTTCATCAGGTAGAAGCCGACGGCGATCGCCAACAGCGCGGTCACGGCGGAGAAGATGAGCCAGAACCAGGCCTCGCCGTTGAGGGTGAAGACCTGGTAGCCGCCTTCAGCAGCCAAGGTGATCATGGAGTTCCAATCCTCTGGGTACTCGGTGGGACCGTCGCGCGGGTCGAGCGACCGGCGCAGCGAAGCTAGGGAAAGGTAGGGGCCGGGACTCGTCTGAGTCCAATCTTTCGGCGAATTTTGCGGGTTCGGCAGCCTCACTCGAGGTGGTACGGCAACGACGTGACCACCGTGCCCTTCCGGAACAGGAGGCGGCCCTTGAGCAGGAGCGCGGTCTGGTTGTGGAGCAGGTTGCCCCACCAGTGGCGCACGACGAACTCGGGGAGGAGGACGGTGATGACGTCGTTCTCCCACCGCGCGTCGAGCTCGTCGACGTAGCGGAGGATCGGGCGGGTGAGCTCGCGGTAGGGCGAGTAGACGATCTCGAGCGGGACGTCGATGCCGAATTCCTGCCACTGGCGCTCGAGCCGCTCCTGGTCCTCCTCGTCGGAGACGACCGACACCGCCACGAGATGGTTCGGCGACAGCGACCGTGCGTACGCGAGACCTTCGAGCACGCCACGGTGCACGCCACCGACGAGCACGACGACCGTGTGGTTCATCCGCCGCGGCTTGTAGTCGGGGGTGACCCGCAGGCCATCGGCGACGGTCCGGTAGTGGCGCTTGATCGCTTTGAACACGACGACGATCAACGGGATGACGATGAGCGGCACCCACGCGCCGCTCGTGAACTTCGTGGTCGCGACGATCAACAGCACGATGAGCGTCGCCACCGAGCCCACCGCGTTGATCACGATGTTCCGCTTGAACCCCTTCTCGCGCTCCTTCTGGTGATGTCGCACCATGCCGGATTGCGAGAGCGTGAACGAGAGGAACACGCCGACGGCGTACAGCGGGATCAGCGCGTTCGTCTTGCCGCCGAACGCGATGATGAGCGCGCCCGCCGCGGTGGCGAGCACGAGGACACCGTTCGAGAAGACCAGCCGGTCACCGCGGTTCGCCAGCTGCCGTGGCAGGTAGCCGTCGTGGGAGATGATCGACGACAACCGCGGGAAGTCGGCGTACGCCGTATTGGCCGCCAGGGTGAGGATGGCTGCGGTCGCGAACTGCAGGATCACATAGAGCACGGTGCCGCTGCCGAACACCGCGGTGCCCAGCTGCGACATGACGGTCGTCTTCTCGCTCGGGTACGGGCCGAGGTGGTGGGCCAGGATCTGCACGCCCATGAACAGGGAACCGAGGATCAGACCCATCCACACCAGCGTGGTTGCGGCGTTCTTCGACTCGGGGCGACGGAACGCGGGGACCCCGTTCGAGATCGCCTCGACCCCGGTGAGCGCGACCGCACCGGACGAGAAGCCCTTCAGCAGGATGAAGATGCCGAGCGAGCCGCCGAAGATGTTGCCGCCTTCCTCCTTGAACGGCAGCGGGTTGATGCGGGGGATGTCATCGACAATGATCGTCCGGAAGAGCCCGTAGCTCACCAGCGCGGCGAGGATCGCGATGTAGATGTAGGTCGGCACCGCGAAGATGCGACCGGATTCCTTGATCCCGCGCAGGTTGGCGAGGCTGATGAACGCGATGAGCACTAGACCCAGCGCGACGCGATGTTGCGCGAGATCCTGGAACGCGGGAATCGACACGATCGCCGCGACCCCCGCCGAGATCGACACCGCGACGGTGAGGATGTAGTCGACGAGCAACGACGCACCGGCGACGAGCGACGGATTCTCGCCGAGGTTCTCGCGGCTGACGACGTAGCTGCCGCCACCACTGGGGTAGGCGAAGATCGTCTGGCGGTACGACGTGATGACGATGGTGAGCAGGAGCGCAACCGCGATCCCGATCGGCACGAGCGTCTCGAGGCCGAGCGCGAGGCTCGAGCCGCCGACCGCGACGACGAAGAGGATCTCCTCGGTGGCGTACGCCGTCGACGAGATCGCGTCGGAGGAGAAGACCGCGAGCGCGATCGTCTTCGGGATCCTCTGGTGTTCCATCTCCGTCGTGGCCAACGGCCGACCGACCAGTACGCGTTTGACGAATGCCACGTCGTCGGTTCCTCCGAGCCCCTTCGCACGACCGGCTCGGGACAGCTTGCCATTCCGCGCGCCCCGCACCCCGATCCGCGGTCGGATCGTCAGGGACGTGTCAGCGATTCGAACCGCCGTGGGCGTACCGATAGCCTGCTCAGGCCCGAGGTCGGAGGGAGGGTTCCGTGCACGTCGTCGTCGTGGGATGCGGACGAGTGGGCAGTGAGCTCGCCCTCAGTCTGGAGCGGAGCGGCCACACGGTCGCGGTGATCGACAAGAACGCCGACTCGTTCCGCAAGCGGCTCCCCGAGGACTTCACCGGCCAGAAGGTCGTCGGCTTCGGCTTCGACCGCGACCACCTCATCGAGGCGGGGATCGAGCGGGCCGACGCCGTCGCCGCCGTCACCAGTGGCGACAACTCGAACATCCTCGCCGCCCGGATCGCCCGGGAGAACTTCGCCATCGACCACGTCGTCGCCCGGATCTACGACCCGCGGCGTGCGCTCATCTACCAACGCCTCGGCATCCCGACGGTGGCGACGGTCTCGTGGACGACCGACCAGGTGATGCGCCGCCTTCTCCCCGCGGAGGAGCAGCCCCACGAGTGGCTCGACCCCAGCGGCAAGGTGTGCCTCCTCGACTACCCGATCCCGGCGAAGTGGGCGGGCAAGAAGCTCGCGCCGCTGAGTGAGCCCGGCGTGTTCTGGCTCGTCGCCATCACCCGCCTCGGCGCCGCGCAGGTGAGCACGCCGAGCGCGATCGGCCAGGACGGCGACATCCTGCACTTCGCCGCCGACGTGTCCGCGCTCGACGCCCTGCGCGAACGGCTCGAGCACGGCGAGGAGCACCACTGATGCGGGTCGCCATCGCAGGTGCCGGGAACGTCGGGCTCTTCATCGCCAACGACCTGCGCGCCGCCGAGCACGACGTGATGATCATCGAGCAGAGCCCTGCGGTCGTGAAGCGGTCGCAGACCGCCGACGACGGCATCGACTGGCACGTCGCCGACTGCTGCGAGGTGAATTCGCTCCGCGCCGCCGGCCTCGACACCTGCGACGTGGTGGTCGCGGCAACCGGCGACGACGAGGACAATCTCGTCGTGTCGCTGCTGGCCAAGCAGGAGTTCGCGGTGCCCCGGGTGATCGCCCGGGTGAACCATCCGAAGAACGAATGGCTGTTCAACGAGAACTGGGGTGTCGACCTCTCGGTGTCGACCCCGCACCTCATCACCGCGCTGGTCGAGGAAGCGGTCACCGTCGGCCGTCTCGTGCGGATCCTGCAGTTCGAGGGCGGTCAGGCCCGACTGGTCGAGGTCACGCTGGCCGACAACTCGCCGGTCATCGACCGCGCCCTCCGCGACGTCGACGTCCCCCGCAACGCCACCATCGTCGCCATCGTGCGCGACGAGCACGTGGTGATGCCGCGTGGCGACTCCGTGTTCGAGGCCGGCGACGAGGTGCTGGCCATGGTGACGCCCGAATCCGAGGACGAGGTGCGCCGCATCCTCACCGGCGCGGCGGCCTGACCGGCCGAGCGCTCGACGCTCCGGTCAGGCCAGGAGCTCGTAGACCGGGTTGAACACGAGGAAGCGCTTGCCGTCGCGGGCGGCGACGCCCTCGAACGCGACGCGCCGCCCCGGCGACAGGCCGGCGATCTTCCGGCGACCGAGGAACACGGCCACCACGGAGCCACGCCCGTCGCTCACGGTGACCTCGAGCGCGGGTGCCCCCGCGCGGGGGACGATGCGCACCGACCGCACCTCACCCCCCACCCGGACCCGTTTCCGGGCGGTGATGGAGTCCATCGCGGCAAGTGACCGGGCGTCGCAGAACGCGGTGAGCTGCTCGCGGTCGAGCTCTTCGACCGGCTTCGTGAGCCGTTCGACCATCTTCTTGAAGGCCATGGCGCCATGTTACGAGCCGCCGCGACTGCCCCGGATCTCCGGACCCTCTCTCCTAACCTGGGCCGACGATGTACGAGGTCCTGCTCAGGTCGTCAACGCCGCGATCGCGCCCCCACCGCGCCGCAATGGCGATCGCGTGCCGTCGCTCGTCGTCGCGCTCGGATTGGCGGCGTGTTCCGGCGGCGACTCGGACCCGAAGGCGTCGAAGCCCACCACGACGCTCTCCCGCTCCACCCACCTCGACATGCCACTCGGCGACGTGGCGGCCGACAGCGCCGGCCCGCCCACGACCGTGAGTGCCGAGCAGGCACAGCAGATCCTCGGCGTGTTGACCACCTACGTGAAGGACGCCACCGTGCGACCGCTGCGGTCGGGCACGCCGACGACCGCCGACTTCGCCACGCTCTTCGATGCCCCCACCCTCGCCTCGGTGACCAGCACCGACCGCGCGGTCGTGCTCGACGAAGGTCTCCCCAAGGTGACCGGCACCCTCGACGTCGTGTCGACGCCGGTGGGAATGCTCGGCCTCGGTGACCAGAGCGGGAACCTCACGCTGGTCAATGCGGCGATGATCCTCGACGCCAAGGGGCAGACCGCGGTGAAGGGCGATCCGCTGCACATCGTCCGCCGGGCCGACTTCGTGCTCCAGCCCGCCGACGCCGGCGGTTGGAAGATCACGTCGTACAGCATGGTCGTCACCCGCGACGGATCCGGCCTCTCCCCGACCACCACGACGACCGCCGCCGCCACGACCGGGGCCGCCAAATGAACCGCCGGGCCCTGACCACCCTGCTCGTCGCCCCGGTGCTCTGCGGGCTGCTCCTCGCGGGCGGCATCACCGCGGCGTGGATGGCGCTGGGTGAACCCGTTCCGGCCGGAGGGGCGGTGTGGTTCCAAGTGACGAAGCTCGGCGCCGCCCGGGCCACCGGTGGACCACAGCAGCCGTTCTTCGCGCTCGTGCTCGGTACCGGGGCCCGCTCCGACGACCCGGCGCAGTCGCCCGACGACCCCGGCCTCGCCGACGCCATCCACGTGATCGGGGTGAACCCGGCGCTGCGATCGGCCACGATCATCAACATCCCGCGCGACACCGAAGGCCCCGGCGGCGGCAAGCTCAACGCGTACATCGTGAACAACCCGGGCGGCAACGACCTCCGGGCCGAGGCCGACGCGGTGTCGGCGGTGGTGGGCGCACCGATCAGCTGGGTGATCCGCGCGAACTTCCCGAACTTCCAGCAGATGGTCGACGAGATCGGCGGCATCGACGTCAACATCCCCACCGCGATGGACGACGACTTCTCCGGCGCGCACTTCGCACCCGGCGTCACCCACCTCAACGGCGAGCAGGCGCTGCAGTTCTCGCGCGACCGCCACTCGTTCAGCGACGGCGACCTGAGCCGATCGAACAACCAGGGCCTGTTGATCGTCTCGGCCCTGCAGACGATCCAAGCCAAGAACCCGAGCGCGGGCGACACCGTGCGCCTGATCGCGACGCTCGGTCGACACACCAAGCTCGACGGCGTCGGGATCTCCGATCTGTTCCACATGGGGCAGCTCGCGCTCACCTTCGATCCGGCCAACGTGAAGAACGTGGGGCTGCCGGTCGGTTCGGGCGGTGGGAGCAACCTGGTGAAGACCGCCGCGGCCGCTTCGCTGCTCGCCGACTTCGCCGACGACGGGGTGCTGCAGTCCCATTAGCGCGATCACGACGCCGCCGGCGGGTCCACGGACCGACGCCTGTGTGACCCTCGGCGAGCTCGCGCACGAACACTTCGACCGGATCGTGTCGAACACCGTGCTCCCCGCGCGCGCCGCCCACGCGGCGACGAGCGGAAGCACGTTGTCGCCCCTGGTCGACTCGCGCCTGCGGGGTCGTGGGATCAACGGGTTGTGGTCGCACCAGACCGAGGCGATCGACGCGCTGCGCGCAGGCCGGAACGTCGCCGTCGCGACCGGCACCGCGTCGGGGAAGTCGCTCTGCTACCAGATCCCGATCGTCGAAGGCATCGCCGACGGCGCCCGCGACACCGCTCTCCTCGTGTTCCCGACCAAGGCCCTCGCGCAGGACCAGCTCCGGACGTTCCGCGAGTGGCTCGTGCCCGACCTCGTGGCTGCGACCTACGACGGCGACACGCCGATCGACGAGCGCGCGTGGATCCGGGCCCACGCCAACGTGCTGCTCACCAACCCCGAGATGCTGCACATGGGCATCCTCCCGTCGCACGAGCGGTGGGCGACATTCCTGCTGCGGTTGCGCTACGTCGTCGTCGACGAGCTGCACACCCTCCGTGGCGTGTTCGGCAGCCACGTCGCCCACGTGCTCCGCCGGCTGCGTCGCCTGTGCGACCACTACGGCGCCGAACCCACGTTCTGCTTCACCAGCGCCACCATCGGCAACCCGGCCGAGCTGGCGTCGCGTGCTCTGCGGTCTGCCCGTCGACGCGATCGACGGCGACGGATCGCCCCAGGCCGAACGCAGCTTCGCGGTGTGGCAGCGCCCGCTGGTCGACGTCCACACGGGAAGTCGCGCCTCGGCCAACGTCGAGACCGCGATGCTCCTCTCGCGGTTCGTCGCCGACGGTCACCAGACGCTCGCGTTCACGCGCAGCCGCAAGGGCGCCGAGCTCGTCGCCACCCACGCGCGCGGGTTCCTGGCCGAGAAGACCCCCAGCGCGCCCGGCCGTCGCCGCGTACCGCGCCGGCTACCTGGCGTCCGAGCGACGCGACCTCGAGGAGCAGCTCACCAGCGGCGAGCTCGGCGGCGTGGTCGCCACCAGCGCGCTCGAGCTCGGGATCGACGTGGGCTCGCTCGATGCGGTGGTGCTCAACGGCTTCCCCGGCACGCTCTCGTCGATGCGCCAGCAGGTGGGGCGGGCCGGGCGTACCAGCCGGCGCGCCGCGGCCGTGCTCGTCGCCGGCGACGACCAGCTCGACCAGTGGTACGCCCGCCACCCGGGCGAGCTCCTGAGCCGTCCCGCCGAGGCGGCGGTGGTCAACCCCGACAACCCGTTCGTGGCGCGTGCCCAGATCTCGTGCGCCGCCCACGAGTTGCCGCTCACGCATGCCGACGAGCGCTACTTCGGTGACGCGCTCGACGACGCGGTGCGCGACCTCGTGATCGACGATCTGCTGAAGCCGCGGGGCGAGCGCATGTTCTGGGCCGGGCGCGAACCTCCCGCGGCCCGCGTCGGCCTGCGGAGCGGCTCGTCGTTGGAGTTCCACCTCGTCGACACCGACGGACGGGTCGTGGGGACGGTCGACGCCGCACGCGCTTTCCACGTGGCCCACCCCGGCGCGATCTACCTCCACCAGGGTCGCCAGTACCGGGTGACCGATCTCGACATCGACCACCACGTCGCCGTCCTCGAACCGGCCGACGACGCCGACGAGCACACGCAGACCCGCGAGTCGACCGACATCTCGGTGGTGGCGACGGAGCAGTCGACCGCGGTCGGTCGCGGCGAAGCTCATCTCGGCGCGGTGAGCGTCGAGCACGACCTCGTCGCCTACCAGCGGCGTCGCACCTCGACCAACGAGGTCTTCGAGGTCGTGCCGCTCGACTTCCCGCCCCGGGAGCTGACGACGCGCGCGTGCTGGTACACGATTCCCCTCGACGTCCTCGTCGACGCCGGCGTCGAGCCCGGCCAGGTGATCGGCGCGGTCCACGCCGCCGAACACGCGCTCATCGGTCTGCTCCCCCTGTTCGCCATCTGCGACCGGTGGGACGTCGGCGGCGTCTCCATGGCGCGGCATCCGCAGACCGGCGACCCCACGATCTTCGTGTACGACGGCTACCCCGGCGGCGCCGGCATCGCCGAGCTCGCGTTCGCCGACGTCCACGCGCTGCTGCGCGCCGCCCACGAGCTCGTCTCGGGGTGCCCGTGCGACGACGGGTGCCCGTCGTGCGTGCAGTCGCCGAAGTGCGGCAACTGGAACGAGTACCTCGACAAGCAGGCTGCGGTCACGGTGCTCGAGGTGCTCGGCGCGACAGCATTCCCCGACGCGCACTCGAACCAGCCCTAGATTCCGGCGATGACGCGCCGCCGTTCGATCTCCCTGGTGGTCCTCGTCGTGCTCGGCGTCGGGCTCCTGCTCACGGTCGCACTGGTGCCGTGGGGCGACGACGCGCCGGCGACGAGCGCGCCCGTCGTGTACCAGCAGGGCGACGCGATCGAGGTGGCCGACGGTGACACGTTCGTGATCGGGCTTCCCGCCAATCCGAGCACCGGATACGCCTGGAGCGCGGGCGACGATCCCGACGTGGCGTTCGTGTCGAGTCGCCAGGTACCGGGCGGGAGCCGGCCCGGCGCGTCCGGCACCCAGGAGCTGACGTTCCGCGCCACCAAGCCCGGGACGTCGACCCTCGAGCTCGCGTACGCCCGTTCGTTCGAATCGGGGATCCCGCCGGCGAAGACGGCGAAGTTCCCGGTGACAGTGACGGGGTAGCACTCAGCACCCGGGGAGCACGACGACGCACTCGGGCCGTACCTCCGCCTTGGCGCGACCCCGCGCCGGGCCGAAGAGCGCGCCCCAGGCCGGCAGATCCACCTCGACCACGACCTCGGCGGCGATGCCCGAGCAGTCGCACGACACCAGGCGGGCGTCGTTGCTCGACGCGGTGGCGTCGGCGGCCGCCCGGGCCGCGCCGCTCCCGTCACCCAGCGCGAGGCGGTCGGCCGCGGCCAGGGCCGTGGCATCGGCGGCGGCCTCGGCGCGGGCCCGGCCGACGAGCGCGCCACCGAGGCGCGCCGCACCCGTCGCCAGCACCAGGCCGACGACGAGCACCGCCAGCATGACGATGCTGACCCCACCGCGCTCGGTGGGCGTCATCGCTCCACCCGGATGACCGTGGTGGCGTGCAGGTCGGGATCCGGGAACAGGACCCCGACGAGCGGCAGGTCGGTGACCGACGTGTAGTGCACCGTCACCCGGATCTCCCCGCCGACGTCGGGCCGCTCGCCCACGTCGACGTTGGCCCCGGGCAACGTGCGGTGCGCCGCTCGTACCGCACGGCCGGGATCGGGATCGACGCTCGCGGCGCGGGCGGCCTGCCGTGCGGCGTGCACCACCCCGAGCTGGTCGCGCACGACCAATCCCACCTGGATCACCGCCAGGACCGACAACACCACCAGCGGCAGCAGGAACGCGAACTCGACCGTCGCCTGACCGCGTTCCCGATCCCGTCGACGGTGGCGCCGGGTTCCCCCGCCACGCGCGGGGGAACCAACGACGCTCGGTCACGACGGCAGCACTCTCTCGATGACGGAGTCGAACAACTGCGAGATCGCGTGACTCCCGGTCGCCCAGGTGATCAGAAGCGTCGCGATCGCGACCGCTCCGAGGATGACCAGGGCGTACTCCGCCGTCGACTGACCGGACTCGCTCGTAACGGCCTTCCACGCGCGGACACGCGCAACGCACCGACCCAACATGCAGGAACCTCCTCGTGGCACCGGATCGGGGAAGCGACGGGGAAATCGGGGGTGGGAGGGGTCAGAGGCGCCCGAGACCGGCCGCGAGGCCGGGTACCACGGTGAGCAGCACGAACGCGGGCAGCACCAGGAAGACCAACGGGAAGAGCAGTCGTACCGGGATCCGGCGCGCGATCGCCTCGGCGCGACGGCGGAGGGCGGTGCGCTCCTCCTCGGCGAGGCGGGCGAGCACCGGGCCCACCGGCGCACCGAGGCGGTCGGAGGCGAGCAACGCGTCAGCCAGCGGGCGGAGCAGCGGCGTGGCCCGCGCCGCGTCGTCGAGCGCGGTGTCGAAGCCCACCCCGAGCGCGCACGCACGCAGAACCCCGCCGAGCGATGCGGCGATGCGTGCCGGCGACCATCGGACGGCGAGCTCGACCGCGAGGTACGGCGTGCACCCGGCGCCCACCGCGACGCCGAGGAGATCGAGCACGACCGGCAGCTCGCGGGCGAGCTCGGCATCCGCGGTACGGGTGCGGGTCCTGTTCGTGAACGATCGCAGGACGCGGGCCACCACGCCGGAGCGATCGGCCCGCGGGGACCGGTGCACCGCCCGCGCCGCGTGCGCACGCAGCACCGACCATGGCCCGTCCAAGCGTGGTGAGACCACGAGCGTCGCCAGGCGCGTGGACAGGGCGACACGCTGCGCGCGGCGCGCGACCGGCCGGGCCACGAGGATCCCCCACGCCACGCCGAGGATCCAGAACGCCACCGTCGACGGTGTCATCCAGCCGACCTCAGGATGCGGCGGATCCACAGCGCGGCCAGGCCTTCCAAGCTCAGGCCCACGACCAGGCAGACCCGCCCGACGCCCGTGTCGATCAACCCGGTGACGGCGCCGGGGTCGACCAGGGCCGAGAACGCGAGGTAGCCGAGCGGCGCGGCGCCCACGACCACCGCCGACAGGCGCGCCTGGGCCGAGAGCGCGTGGGCCTCGGCGATGGCGTCGAGACGGTGGCGGAGGGACGCCGCCAGCCCGTCGATCGCCTCGGCGGCGCGCCCACCCATCGCCGCCGCCACCGAGAGGGCGCCGGCTGCCGCCCGCACTCCGGCCGCGTCGTGGTCGGCCGGCCACGCGGCCAACGCGTCCTCGAGCGGGAGGCCGAGCTGCGTCCGCACGTGCACGCTCCTGAGGTCGCGGCCCACCGAGCCGGGATCGCCGGCCAACCGCTCGACCGCCACCGCGACGGTGCCACCGCCGCGCAACTCGGCCGCCACCTGCTCGAGCGCGTCCGGGAGCGCCGCCGCGAAGCGCCGCTCCCGGCGGGTGCTCGCCAGCCGCAACGCCACCGGGCCGCCGACCACGGCCGCGAGCGCCACCACCGGCGCGAGCGCAGGCGCGAACGCCGCCGCCAGGAGCGTCGCCCCGACGACACCGATGGCCCAGTGCTCGACCGCCTGTTCCGGCGTCGACGGCAGGTCGGCGGCGAGCAGACGCGCGCGCCAGGGAGTCGCGCCAGCGCGCCGGGACGCGCCACCGCGAGCGGGGACCCAGCGTGCGCACCCGATCGGAGGACGCGGCGCGACGCCCGGCGGTGACCAACCCCGCGCACACCAACGGACCGGCGATTGCGACGAGCAGAGTGGTCATCGCGAACGTGCTCCGGTGACCAAGGGTGCGTCGGGTCGGCGTGGAGGGCGCGTCGGCCGTCCGACCGCGACCAGTCCGGCGCCGCGATGCTCGAACAGCAGCCGAGCGCCGGCGCGATCGCTTCCGTCGACCTCCGCGATCGCTTCGACCCGACGCACGCCACCGCGCCGACGCGCCACGAACACGACCGCATCGATGCTCGCCGCCACCTGCGCGCGGATGGCGGCGAGTGGGAGACCGGAGCCGGCGAGCAGCACCAGGGTCTCGAGCCGGGCCAGCGCATCGCTGGTTCCGTTGGCGTGGATCGTGGACATGGAACCGTCGTGCCCCGTGTTGAGGGCCTGCAACATGTCGAGGGCCTCGGGGCCGCGGACCTCGCCGACGACGAGGCGGTCGGGACGCATCCGCAGCCCGGCGCGGACCAGCTCCCGGACCGTCACCCCGCCGATGCCCTCGGCGTTCGGTGGCCGGGCTTCGAGCCGCACCACGTGCGGTTGCACCAGCCGCAGCTCGGCGGTCTCCTCGATGGTCACGATCCGCTCGGTGTGCGGGACCGCCTGCGACAAGGTGTTCAGCAACGTCGTCTTGCCCGCGCTGGTGGCCCCCGCCACGAGGAGGTTCCATCCGGCGCCGACCGCGGTGCGCAGGAACGACGCCGCGTCGTCGAGGACACCGAAGTCGTCGAGCGCGAGGGCGTGGGCGCCGAACCGCCGAATGGTGACGCACGGGCCGTCGACGGCAAGCGGCGGGATCACCGCGTGCAGCCGTGATCCGTCGGGGAGCCGGGCGTCGACCATCGGCGACGACCGATCGAGCCGCAGCCCGAGCGGTGCGACCACCCGTTCCACCAGGTGGACGATCGCCCGGGCGTCGAGCCCGAGCCGGACCGGCTCGAGTCGGCCGCGCCGCTCGACGTAGGCGCGATCGGGTCCGTTGATCATCACCTCGGTGACCGTGGGGTCGGTGAGGAGCGGCTCGAGCGGCCCGAGCCCGGCGACCTCGTGGGTGAGCTGGTCGAGGAGCTCGTCGAACTGCGCGGACGAGAGGAGCGGATGCTCGTCGCGCAGCAGCTCGCCCAGGCGACGGCGAACCGTCGCGCCGTCGGGCGATGCGGCGTCGTCGGGGGCTTCGGCGACGAGGCGCCGGTGGACGCGCTGCTTGAGCTCGGTGTTCCCGTCGGGACCGCCGGTTCCGGAGTCGACCACGAGCGTCACGCGGCGGCGCCGTTCCGACCCGAGGACGGATCGAGGCGCCGCAGCAGGTCGTTCGCCGAGCGCGCCAGAGACTCGGGCAAGCGCGTCGCGAGCACGCCGGCGTCGACGGACCGGGCGATGATCGACTTCACCGGGACCCGGGCCAGGACCGGCAGATCGAACACCTGCGCGACGTCGCGCGCCGACAGGGTGCGGCCCGGCTCCTCCAGCAGGACGGCCGCGGTGGTGGACGCGAGCACCGGGCCGTGCACCGCCCGGCGGAGCGCGAGGTAGCACCCGCGCAGCACGACGACGGCGACGTCGGCCACCTCGATCACCGCGCGGCTGGCGGGATCGGAGGCGGTGCCACAGTCGACGAGGGTGGGGACCGGACTCTCGCGCAGCGCGACCGCGAGCGCCGCGCCCGCTTCGGCGGCGGCGACCGCACCGGCCGCGAGCTCCGCACCTCCACGCGGGAGGAGCCCGACGCCGGGCGTGACCTCCACCAGGAGACGGTCGAGCGCGTCGGTGGGCGCCGCCGGCCCGGCCGCGAGCCAGTCGGCGACGCCAAGCGTGGGTTCCGCTCCCACCCCGAAGACCGCGGGCAGGTCGCCCGCGAGATCGGCGACGCGCGCACCGGGTGCGTGACCGGTGTCGCGCCCCTCGCGGGCGAGGACGAGCGCGCAGGCTGCGGTGAACACCGAGGTGCCGGAACCGCCCTTGGCGGACCAGAGTGCGATGAGCACGGAGGTGACCTCCCTCCCGGGGCGCGCGTGCGCGCGCCGACGACGGGAGGAAGTGCGCAGGAAAGTGGAGTGGAAACGTACGACGCGGCCCAGCGGTCGTCAAGAGGGAATCTCGACCGGGCCCGGACGCGCGACGAGCCCGCCGGAGCGGGCTCGTCGCGACTGTCAGTGCTGCGAACTCAGGCTTCGCGGACCTTCTTGGCCACCGCGATGCCGATCGCAGCCAGGATGAGGATGACGATCAGCTTCTTCATGTGGAACTCCCCTTCGGTTGCGACGGCTCGGAGAACGGCTGCATCGTATGCCGTCCGACCCTCCGGAGCAATCGGCGCCCGGGATGCCAGACTCACGGTGGAGGTGAACGGGGTCTGGTGGCCCCCCTCGTCTTCAAAACGAGTGGGACGGGTGCTCCCCGTCCGGTGGGTTCGATTCCTGCCGCCTCCGCCCATCACGCCACGACGTCAGGCCGGGACGACCTCCACGGGGATGCCGTTCACCGCGTGGTTGTTCGAGAGCGTGTCGTAGAAGTGCGTCGGCGCGAGCAGGTTGCTGTTCACGCCCGCGTGCTCGCGCGCCACCGACAGTTGCGCGCCCGGTCGGTCGTGACCCCAGCCGTGCGGGAGCGACACCACGCCCGGCATCATCTCGTCGCTCACCTCGACCGGCACCTCGATCGTGCCCGCCTCCGACGTCACCCGGGCCCGCCCGCCGTCGACCAGCCCGCTCACGTCGCGCGTCCTCGGGATGCACGAGCAGCGTGCAGCGGTCCTTGCCCTTCACGAGGACCTTCACGTTGTGCAGCCACGAGTTCTTGGAGCGGAGGTGGCGGCGGCTCACGAGCCGGAAGCCGTCGTCGTCGGTCGCCGCGATGCGGGTGCGGAGGCGTGGGAGGTCGCCGACGATGTAGTCGGGTGCGAGGTCGATCAGACCGTCGGGCGTGCACACCATCTCGTCGACGCGCGGCACCATCGGTCCGAGGTCGACGCCGTGCGGCTGCGCCTTGATCTTCTCGAGCGTCAACCCGTCGGGCACCTCGCCGTAGCGGTCGCCCCACGGGCCCGTGCGGACGGTGAGGTCGATGATCCGCTCCGGTCCCCCACCGCCGTAGAGCGGGATGATGTCGGCGGCGTCGAGGCGCTGCGAGCGGCACAGCGCGCCGAACCACGCGTCGTCGAGCGACTCGAAGTCGAAGTCCTCGTTCTTCCCGCCGGTGCACAACCACCCGAGGCGGGCGACGATGCGGGCCTCGTCGGGCCGGTCGGGTGACGGCGGGAAGACCGGGTCGCTCCAATTGGCGCCGCTGCGCGCCGCCCAGCCCCACAGCACCTCGTCGAAGTGCGGGGTCTCGAGCGGCGACGGCCCGGGCAGGATCACGTCGCGCGAAGCGCGTCGTCTCGTTGAGGTAGTTGTCGACGCTGATCATGCACTCGAGCCCGGGCAACGCCGCCTCGAGGCGGGCCGAGTCGGGCACGCTGATGACCGGGTTGCCGGCAACGGTGAAGAGCATCGCGATCTGGCCGTCGCCCGGGGTCGCGATCTCCTCGGCGAGGAAGGCTGCGGGCACCTGCCCGAGCACCTCCGGCACGCCCGACACGCGCGACTTCCACCGGCCGAACCGCGGCGCGCCGTCCTTGGCGGTCGACGCCATCCACGCCATCGGCCAGGCGATCGGCTTGCCCCACATCAGGCCACCGGGCCGGTCGAACTTGCCGACGACGATGTTCACCACGTCGACCAGCCACGAGGCGAGCGTGCCGAACTCCTGGTTGCAGAGCCCGATGCGTCCGTACAGCGCGCCCGAGGGCGCCGCCGCGAACTCGCGCGCGAGCCGACGGATCGTGCGGGCGGGCACCCGGCAGAACGCCTCGACGGACTCGGGAGTGAACTCGGCGCACAGCTCGCGCACCGCGTCGAAGCCCTTGACCTTCTCCTCGAGTGCACCGAGCGTGGTCAGGCCCTCGGCGAAGAGCACGTTGCACATCGCGAGCAGGAAAGCGGCGTCGGTGCCCGGCAGGATCGCGACCCACTCGTCGGCGTGGTCGGCGGTGCCGGTACGGCGCGGATCGACGACGACGACCTTGCCGCCACGCGCCCGGATGCCGTCGAGCTCTCCGAGCACGTCCGGGCACGCGAGCAGCGAACCGCCCGACGCCTGCGGGTTGCCGCCCATGCAGATCAGGTAGTCGGTCCGCTGGATGTCGGGTGACGGGATCTTCCACATGTTCCCGTACATGAGGACGCACGACACGTTCTTGGGCCACTGGTCGACGGTGCCGGACGAGTAGATGTGCGGCATGCCCGACTGCCCGACGAACAGCGGCATGTAGCGACCGAGCGTGAAGCTGTGTCCGACCGGGTTGCCGATGAACGCGGTCGCCGCGGTGATGCCGTGGCGGTCGAGCACGCCGTGGATGAGCTCCTCGCACCGCGCGAACGCCTCGTCCCATGTCGCGACGCGCCACGTGTCGCCCTCGCGGATCATGGGCTCACGGAGGCGGTCGGGATCGTCGTGCAGGTGCCCGAGCGTCGTGCCCTTCGGGCACAGGTACCCCTTCGACCACACGTCGTCGCGATCCCCACGGATCAGCTTGACCGCGTCGTCCTCGACATCCACCTGCAACCCGCACATGCACTCACACAGCGGACACGTCACAAAATGTCGTTGCACCAGTCAAGTATTTCAGATGTCGCGACACACCGACCAGGCACGCCGAGCGCGGACCGAGCGTTGGGGTCAGACCGCGAGCAGATCCCGCGCGCCTGTGTCGGCCGAAGGATGACGCAGCTTGCTCATGGCGCGAGCTTCGATCTGGCGGATGCGCTCACGAGTGAGGTTGAAGTGCTCCCCCACCTCTTCGAGCGTCCGCGGCTCGCCACGGTCGAGCCCGAAGCGCAGCGCGAGGATCTGGCGCTCGCGCTCGTCGAGCGGTGCGAGCAGCTTCTCGATCTCGTCCGGGAGCAGCGCGGTGGCCGCGACCTCGAAGGGCGACTCGGCCGAGCGGTCCTCGACGATGTCGCCCAGCTCCGCGTCGCCGTCTTCTCGCAGCGGTTCCGACAACGAGAGGGGTTCGGCCGCGAACCGCAACGCCTCGGTGACCTTGTCCTCGGGCATCTCGACCTCGGCCGACAGCTCGGAGAGCGTCGCCGGACGACCGAGCTTGAGCTCCAGCCGCGAGCGGGCCTTCTGCAGCCGGGCGAGCGTGTCGCCGGCGTGGACCGGGAGACGGATGGTGCGACCCGTGTTGGCGATGCCGCGGGTGATGGCCTGACGGATCCACCAGGTCGCGTACGTCGAGAACTTGAAGCCCTTGCGCCAGTCGAACTTCTCGACCGCGTGCATCAAGCCGAGGTTCCCCTCCTGGATGAGGTCGAGGAGGGGCAGGCCCGACGCCTGGTACTTCTTGGCGATCGAGACCACGAGCCGGAGGTTGGACTGCACGAAGGTGCGCTGCGCATCGTCGCCGAGACGGGCGGTACGGCGCAGTTCGCGCTTCTTGGTCGGGGTGAGCGCCTTCCCCCCGCCGACCAGTTCCTCCCGAGCGGTGTTGCCGAGCTCGATCTGCTCCGCGAGCCGGACTTCGTCGTCCTTCGTGAGCAGCGGGTACTGGCCGATGTCGGTGAGATAGAGCCGGACGAGATCTTCCTCGTCGCGCTCGACACGCTCCTTCGCCACCAAGCGACCCCTTGTATCAGCGACCGCGTGCACGCAGACCACGAATGTTGCTGCTGTTGCCATATCACGATACCGGCCGCGTCAAGCGGCCGGGAACGGCGATCCTGGGCTCAGTCCAGGGCGAAGAGGTCGTGCCCCTCCTGGGCGTCGAAGTCGAGATCGTGCAGGACGAGGTCGAGGACCCGCATCACGGGACGCTCGGCGATGGGCGTCGACTCGCCCGACCAGCCGCGGTAGGCGGCGACCACGTGCGGGAGCACGTCGTCGTACACCTCCCCGGGTTCGGTCGCGGCGGCGAGGGCGGCAGCGGCCTCCTGCAGCGTGGGCTCGGTGACCGCCGAACCCTCGGGCCGGTCGTGGAGCACCGGCACCACGCCGTCCCACAGCTCGGCGTGCCACGCGAAATGACGAGCGTGCCGGGCGAGGAGCAGCTTGGCGCCGGCGGGGGCGAAGCGCGGGACCCAACCCCCGAGCAGCGCCGCGAGCTGCATCTCGAGCGCCGCGTGCGCTCTCCGTGCGCTGCGCCCATTCGACGATGCCGACGTTCGTCTGCGTCATCACGACCCCTCCTCCGACCACTGCACATTGTCACGATCGTGGGGCGCGGGTGGCACCGGACGCCGCGGCCACAGCTCGGCCACCGCGATGCCGGCGAGGATCGCGACCCCGCCCGACGAGCCGCTCGGCACCGAGCCGTTCCCCGTTCACGTACCCCGCGATCCCCGCGAACACCGGCTCCGCGAGCAGGATCAACGCGGCGCGTGTGGCCGGGATGCGCCGTTGCCCCCACAGTTGCAACGGCAGCGCGATCGCCGAGCACGCGATCCCGGTGAACACCACCGCGAACACCGCGACGGCGCTGAGCGATCCGACACCCTGCTCGGCGGCCGGCGCGACCGAGAGCAGGGCCACCGCGCCGATCTGCAACGCGGTGAACTGCGACGGGCGGAGCAGGTTCGCGTACGCGCCGATGTACACGATGTGGAACGCGAACAGCACCGCGCACGCGAGCGTGAGCACCTCGCCGCGCCCGAGCTGCACATCGGCGCCGGTCAGCAGGTAGAGACCGACGGTCGCCATCACGATGCCGGCGACGACAGGAGGCCGCGGCAACCGGCGGCTGATGGCCGACTCGATCACCGGCGTGATCATCGACGTACAAGCCGGTGATGAATGCCGACGTCGACGGCGACGTGTACTGCAGCCCGACGGTCTGCGTCGCGTACCCGCCGAAGAGGATCACGCCGGCCGTGAGCCCGGCGCGCACGCAGCATCCGCCGGTCGGGTCCACGGGTCCGCAACGCCGGGAGCGCGACCGGCAGCAGGATCAGCGTGGCGATGCCGAACCGGCCGAGCAGGTACGCGAACGGCGTGATGTCGTCGAGCAGCGTCGTGGACGAGCGGGAACGTGACGCCGTAGAGGAGGGCGGCGCCGACGAGCGCGGCCTCGGCGGCGAAGCGCTTGCTCAATGGTCGATTCCGCTACGCCGTCCCGCCCTCCGGGCACGGCTCCGCATCATCGCCGCCTCAACGTTCCTGTCTCCTAGCCGGGCCAGCGATTGGTGATCGGGAGGCGGCGGTCCTTGCCGAACGCCTTGGGCGAGACCCGCACGCCGGGCGGCGCCTGGCGGCGCTTGTACTCGTTGCGGTCGACGAGCCGGGCGACCCGGCGGACCGTCTCGGAGTCGTACCCGGCGGCCTCGAGCTCGGCGATCGAGAGGTCGTCCTCGACGTAGCCCTCGATGATCGGGTCGAGCACGTCGTACTCGGGCAAGCGAGTCGGAGTCCTTCTGGTCGGGGCGCAGCTCGGCGCTGGGCGCCTTCTCGAGCACCGTGTCGGGGATCAGCGCGCGCATCGCCCGCTCGTTGCGGTCGCGACGACAGCGCGTACACGAGCATCTTCGGGACGTCCTTGATGACCGAGAAGCCACCGGCCATGTCGCCGTAGAGCGTGGAGTAGCCGGTGGCCATCTCGCTCTTGTTGCCCGTGGTGAGCACCAGGGCGCCGAACTTGTTCGACATCGTCATCAGGATCGTGCCCCGGATCCGCGCCTGGAGGTTCTCCTCGGCCAGCCCGGGCTCGGTCCCGTCGAACGTGGGCTCGAGCAGGTCGAGGAACGCCCCGTGCGCGGCTTCGATCGGCACCGTGATCGTGCGGATGCCGAGGTTCGCGGCCAGCGCGTCGGCATCGGTGACGCTGCCGTCGCTGGAGAAGCGCGACGGCATGAGCACACCGACCACCCGCTCGGGGCCCAGCGCGTCGACCGCGATCGCGGCGACCAGCGACGAGTCGATGCCGCCCGAGAGCCCGATGAGCACGTCGGTGAACCCATTCTTGCGCACGTAGTCGCGGGTGCCGACCACCAGCGCCTCGTAGACCTCCTGCACCGGCGGCAGCAGCGGCTCGACGCGCGGCTCCTCCCGGTGCTCGCCCAGGCGCGCCTCGCTCACCGCGACCTCGGGCAAGGCCGCCGCCTTGGTGCGCCCACGCGGATCCAGCAACCGGCGACGGAACGCGGGGCGCACGTCGACGTCGACGACGAGCAGGTCCTCTTCGAACTGGCGGGCACGCGCGACGAGGCGGCCCGATTCGTCGAACAGCATCGAGGCGCCGTCGAAGACGAGCTCGTCCTGCCCACCGACGAGGTTCACGTAGAGCACGGGCACCGACGCGTCGGCGGCGCGGGTGGCGAGCATCGTCTCGCGTTCGTGGATGCGGCCGGCGTAGAACGGCGACGCGTTGATGTTGACGACCAGTTCCGCGCCGCCCGCCGCCTGGGTGTTGATCGGGCCGTGCGGGCTCCAGGCGTCCTCGCACATCGTCAACCCGACGCGCACCCCGGCCACCACGAACAACGGACCGTCGACGGTCGACGGCGTGAAGTAGCGCTGCTCGTCGAACACCGCATAGTTCGGGAGCAGGTGCTTGCGGTAGACGCCGAGGACGTGCCCGTTGGCGCACAGCGCCGCCGCGTTGGAGAGGTCGCGGCGCGCCTCGGGGAACCCGACGACCGCAGCCATCCGTCCGGTGCGCGCCGCCAGCTTGTCGAGCGCCTCGCCGCAGCGGGCGACGAACGCCGGGCGCAGCAGCAGGTCTTCGGGCGGGTATCCGGTGATGGACAGCTCCGGAAAGGCCACGAGGTCGCACCCGGCCGCGTCGGCCCGCTCGTAGGCGTCGAGCATGCGGTCGACGTTGCCGTCGAGATCGCCGACGACGAGGTCGAGCTGCGCGGCGGCGAGACGGAGACGGGGCACCGCGTCAGGATACGCGACACTGCCTGCATGCCCGGCGGGACCACGTTGCGCGAGACCGCCGACCTCGCCGCCGCCATCGAGCGCTCGGCGGACGCACGCACCGCCCGGATGCTGCTCACCCGGGCCGTGGAGGAACACCCCATCCTCGCCGACGAGCTCGTCGACGCGCCGCTGGTCCGCGACGGGCTGATCGCGCTCGCGTGCGCATCCCGCTCGTTGGCGTCGGCCGTGATCGCCGATCCCAGCCTCCTCGACCCGCTCCGCGACGCGGCCGACTTCGCGCAGGAGCGAACCATCGATGCCTACCGGTCGTCGTGGCAGAAGGACGGTGAGCTCGACGATGGCGCGCTCCGCCGTTGGAAGCGCCGGGAACTGCTCCGCATCGCGGCGCGCGATCTGCTCGCCGCGGCCGACATGCCCACGGTCGGGCGGGAGCTCGCGGCATTGGCGCAGGTGTGCGTCGAGGGCGCGCTCACCATCGTGGACGGCGACACCCCCGTCGCGGTGATCGGGATGGGCAAGCTCGGAGGGCGCGAGCTCAATTACGCGTCCGACATCGACGTGTTGTTCGTGCACGAGGGCGACGCCGACGCCGCGGAACGCACCGCGGCGCGCTGCTGGCGACGATGACGACACCGAGCGAAGACGGCATCGTGTTCCGCACCGACGCCAACCTCCGGCCGGAGGGCCGGCAGGGGGCGCTGACGCGCACGCTCGACAGCTACGCCAGCTACTGGGACGGCTGGGCGCGCACCTGGGAGTTCCAGGCGCTGATCAAGGCTCGGCCGGTCGCCGGCGATGCCGACCTCGGGGCGCGGTTCATGGAGGCGGCGACACCGCGCGTGTGGCCGGAGCGACTCGACGCCGACGCGATCAGAGAGATCCGCGCCGATGAAGGAGCGCGCCGAGGAGATCACCGTGCGAAAAGGGCTCGGCGACCGCGAGCTCAAGCGTGGACGCGGCGGTATCCGTGACATCGAGTTCGCGGTGCAGCTGCTGCAGCTCGTGCACGGTCGCGACGACCCTTCGGTGCGCTCGCCGACGACGCTCGACGCGCTCCACGAGCTCGCCGACGGCGGCTACGTGGACCGACCCGACGCCGATCGTCTCGATCTCGCCTACCGGTTCCTCCGCACCGTCGAGCACCGCGTGCAGCTCTACGACGAGCAACAGACCCACCTCATCCCCTCCGACGAGCAGGCGCTCGATCGGCTCGCCCGCGTTCTCGGCTACCGCGACGGTCCGGAACGCACCGCCCGCGCACGGTTCGAGGCCGAGAGCCGCGAGCACCAGCGCGCGGTTCGCAGCATCCACGAGCGTCTCTTCTTCGCCCCGATCCTCGACACCCTCGCGGGGACCGGTCCCCTCTCGCCGGAGGCGGCGGAGGAACGGCTCGCCGCCTTCGGATTCACCGATGTCGAGCGCACACGCGCGGCCGCGCGGGAGCTCGCCGACGGGCTCACACGGCGGTCGCGCGTGATGCAGGAGCTGCTCCCGGTGATCCTGGAGTGGTTGTCGGAGACCCCCGACCCCGACCTCGGGCTCCTCCAGCTGCGGCGCCTGGCCGAGGGTCCGGCGCGATCGGCATCCCTCGCGGTGACGTTCCGCGACGCACCCGGCGCCGCCGAACGCACCTGTCACCTCCTCGGCACGAGCCGGGTGGTGGGCGAGGCGCTGCGTCGCCATCCCGAGTTCGTCGACACCCTCGACGACGACGACGAGCTCGCCCGCGAGACGTCGCGCAGCGAGCTGGTCCACGACGCGTTCCACACGCTCGAATGGCGCGGCGACGACGAACAACGGCGGGAAGGACTTCGCCGCTTCAAGCGCCGTGAGCTGCTGCGGATCTCCACGCGTGATCTCCTCGGGTTCGCGCGTCTCGAAGCCACCGAACGCGAGCTCACCGCGCTGGCGGAATCGTGCCTCGAAGCCGCGTTGGCATCGTTGCGGCCGCCGCTACCCTTTGCCGTCATCGGCATGGGACGCCTGGGCGGCGGTGAGCTCTCGTACGCGTCCGACATCGACGTGATGTTCGTGTACGAGGGCCCGAGCACGACCGACTTCGACCACGCCGAGCACGTCGCCGCGCGGCTGGTCCAGGAGATCGGCGCGACCACCGCGGAGGGGCAGACGTTCCGCATCGACGCCCGGCTCAGGCCCGAGGGGAACCAGGGCCCGCTCGCGCGGTCGCTCGACGGCTTCCGCGCGTACTACGACCGGTACGGGTTGACCTGGGAACGCCAGGCGCTCACCAAGGCGCGCTTCGTCGCCGGCGACGCCGACCTCGGCGCACGCTTCTGCACGCTCGCGGAGGAGCACGTCTACGGACGGCCGATGACCGACGATGACGTGCGCGAGATCCGGCGCATGAAGGCGCGCATCGAGCGGGAGCGCATCCCACCGGGTGAGGATCCGCAGTTCCACCTCAAGCTCGGTCGCGGCTCGATGTCCGACGTCGAGTTCACGGTGCAGCTCCTGCAGCTCCTGCACGGCGGCGACGACCCCGAGCTCCGGGCGCCGGCGACCATCGACGCGCTCGAACACCTCCGCGCCCGTGGCCTCCTGCAGCCCGACGACGCCGACGTCCTCGAAGAGGCGTACCGGTTCTGCGAACGGGCCCGCAACGCCCGGTACCTCCAGACCGCGCAGCCGTCCGACGCCCTGCCCGGCGACAGCACCGAGCTCGAACGTCTGGCCCTGCTCCTCGGGTACGTGCACCGACCCGCCAGCACGCTGCGCGACGACTACCGCCGGGTCACCCGTCGCGCCCGTCGCGTCGTCGAACGCGTCTTCTACGACACCTGATGACCACCCGGAGCTGGAAGCGGTGGGCGGTGCCCGGTGCGATCGCGTTGGCGCTCGTGCCGTTCGTGGCGTCGGCGATCGCGTTGATCGTGCGCGTCGGCGACGACTACCTCCCCTCCGCCGACCAGGCCTGGATCGAGTTGCAGATCCGCGACATCGGGCACCAACCCGTCCTCCTGGGGCCGTATTCGAGATTCGGCTGGTTCCATCCCGGGCCGGTCCTCTACTACCTGCTCTGGCTCCCGTACCGGATCACGGGCAGCACGTCGTTGAGCCTCTGCTTCGCCGCGCTCACCCTCAACGCCGTCGCGCTGGTGGGCATCGCGCTCGTCGCCAAGCGGCGGGGGGGCGTGCCCCTCGTGCTGCTCGCGCTCTTCCTGAGCGGCCTGCTCGTGTCGTCACTCGGCGCCCAGTTCTTCCGTGACGTCTGGAACCCGAGCATCACGATCCTGCCCTTCGTGCTGCTGGCCTTCCTCGCCTGGTCGATGAGCTGCGGCGAGGCCTGGGCGCTGCCGGTGGGGGTGGGCGTCGCGACGTTCCTCGTGCAGACCCACGTGAGCTACGGATTCACGACCGCGGCGATCGTCGCGGCCGGCGTGGTCGGCGCCGCGATCACGGGTTGGCGACGTCGTGCGGATGCGCACCACCGTGACCGGGTGCGGTCGTGGCTCGGGGCGATCGCAGCGACAGCGGGCGTGCTCATCGTGCTCTGGTTGCCGGTGGTCATCCAGCAGGTCACGAGAACCCCGGGCAACCTGGGTGAGCTCGTGCGCTTCTTCGGCGATCACGGACGCGAGCACAGCTACGGCGACGCGTGGCACGTCGTCGCCTCGCAGCTCAGCGCGTGGCCCGACTGGCTGCACGGCAGCATCGTCCGCAACATCTACAGCGGCGCGGTCGACCTCAGCGGGCCCACACCGATCGCGATCGGTGCTCTCCTGCTCATCGGTGCCGCGGCGCTCACGTGGCGCCGCGCCAAGGACGGGTTCCGCCTCGACGTGATCGTTGCGCTCGCCATCGTCGCCGGCTTCGTGTCGGTGTCGCGCATCGTCGGCGAGATCTTCCCCTACCTCGTGATCTGGGCCTGGGCGCTGGGGATGCTCACGTGGCTCGCGATCGCCTGGTCGATCGTGCGCTGGTGGCAGACGCGTCCGGCGACCGACGCCCGGGTCGGCCGCGTCGCCCTCGGCATCCTCGCCGCCGCGCTCGGTGGCGGTCACGGTCGTGAACACCGTGGACGCGGCCGCGCGCCGGGAACCCCGACGCAGCCGGGTCGCGCTCGGGTGCGGGGACTCACCGCCCAGGTGCGCGAGCACCTGCCCGCAGGCGACGGTGTCGTCGAGATCCGGGCGATCGGAGGCGCCGGCTCCACCTGGATCGGCGCCGGGATCGCCGACGAGCTCGAGCACGACGGCATCGAGACCCGGGTGACGCCCGACCTCGAGTTCGCCTACGGCCCCGACCGCGTGCTCGACGTTGAGCGTGTTCGGCTCACGGTGCTGCCGGTCGAGGATGCCGACCTCGCCGCGGCCCGGGCGCTCCCGTGCTTCGACGACGTCGGGCGCGTCGGCAAGTACACCCTGTTCGTCAAGGACCGGTCGTGCCCGACCGGATCCTGATGCTCACTCGTCAGTCGAGGACGAAGTCGACTTCCCAGTCGGCGGGTCGGCGAACTCCGGCTGCTCGCGCTTGGTGAGGATGCAGTCCTCGAGCACCAGGGTGTCCATCTCGGTGCGCATGAAGCACCGGTACGCGTCCTCCGGCGTGCACACGATCGGCTCGCCGCGTACGTTGAACGACGTGTTGATCACCACCGGGCACCCGGTGAGCCGGTCGAAGGCTTCGATGATCGCGTAGAAGGCTCGGGCTGGTCTCGCGCGCCACCGTCTGCAGTCGCGCGGAGTAGTCGACGTGCGTGACCGCCGGGATCGTCGACCGGATCTCGTTCACCCAGGTGCGGAGGTCGGCGCTGGGTTCGTGGTCGTGTTCGCTCCTCGACCCGCAGCTCGGGACGGACGTCGGCCACGAGCAGCATGTACGGCGACTCGATGCCCGGCTCGATGTCGAAGTACTTGCTCGCCTGGCGTCGTCGAGCACCGCCGGTGCGAACGGGCGGAACGACTCGCGGTACTTGATCTTGAGGTTCATGATCGACTGCATCGCCGGCGAGCGGGGGTCGCCGATGATCGACCGGTGCCCGAGTGCACGCGGGCCGAACTCCATGCGTCCCTGCAGCAGCCCGACGACGTCGCCGTCCGCGATCGCCGCCGCGATGCGCTCGGCGCGAGCGTCGCCCGTGAGTCGTTCGTAGGGATATCCGCGCTCATCGAGCCACGCCGCGATCTCGTCGCTGCTGAAGCGCGGCCCGAGGTACGCACCCTGCATGCGGTCGTGGACCCCGTCGGCGTCGCGGGGGTTGCCGAGGATCTGGTGCCAGCCGTAGAGCGCCGCTCCGACCGCGCCGCCGGCGTCGCCGGCGGCGGGCTGGATCCAGAGGTTCTCGAACGGGCCTTCGCGCAGCAGCACTGCCGTTGGCGACGCAGTTGAGCGCGACCCCACCCGCCAGGCACGCGTTGCGCTCCCCCGTGGACTCGGCGGCGGCACGCGCCATGCGTGAGCACGATCTCCTCGGTGGCGGCCTGGATCGAGGCGGCGAGGTCGAGCTCGCGCTGTGGTGATCTCCGACTCCGGCTTGCGGGGCGGACCACCGAACAGCGTCGGCGAAGCGCCGGTTCGTCATGGTGAGCCCGGAGAGGTAGTTGAAGTACTTCATTTCCATGCGGAACGAGCCGTCGGGCCGCAGGTCGACGAGGTGCTCGAAGATCGCGATCGACGTAGATCGGCTTCGCCGTACGGGGCGAGACCCATCAGCTTGTACTCGCCTGAGTTCACGCGGAACCCGCAGAAGTACGTGAACGCCGAGTAGAGGAGACCGAGCGAGTTCGGGAAGTTGAGCTGGCGCTGCAGCTCGATGGTGGTTCCCGCGCCCGACGCCGACGCTGCTCGTCGCCCATTCCCCCACGCCGTCGAACGTGAGGATCGCCGCGTGCTCGAACGGCGACGGGAAGAACGCGCTCGCCGCGTGGCTCTCGTGGTGCTCGGTGAACCAGAGGTCCTTCGGCATCGGCGAGCCGATGCGCCGCAGACCCCGCTCGATCTCGTAGGGGATCCAGAGCTTCTCGCGCGTCCACGCCGGCATCGCCGACGAGAACGACCGGATCCCCTTGGGGCCGACCCGGAGGTACGTCTTCAGCAGGCGGACGAACGTCGTGATCGGCTTGTCGTAGTAGACGACCGCGTCGACGCCGCTCGGCGCCGACGTCGCCGCGCCGCAGGCAGTAGGCGATCGACGCGCTCGGGGAACGCGGCGTCGTGCTTCTTGCGCGTGAAGCGCTCCTCCTGCGCGGCGGCGACGAGCATCGCCGTCGACGACCAGCGCGGCGGCGGAGTCGTGGTAGAAGGCGCTGATCCCGAGGATCTTCACCGGCCGCCACCGCCTCCGGCTCGCGCAGCTTCGGCCCGCAAGTTCGCGTAGATCGCGTCGGCCGACGAGACGCGCGCCCTTCCTCGTTCGTGTGCACGAAGTCCCAGAGCACCGGCGTGGTGGCACGCGTCGAGCGCGTCGCCGAGCGTCGACGAAGCGGTGTGCCTTTCAGCAGGTCCCGCGCCTCCGCGATCGCGGGGTCCCAGCGCGCCGGGTCGTAGCCGGCCAGCTCGGGTAGGCCTGCTCGTCCGGCAGGAGCTTCTTCGTGAAGACGTTCGGCTGCCAGAAGAACGACGCGTCGGCGCCGACCGACGTCGCCGACGGCGGTGGCGAGCGTCGCCGGCCCGGAGCTGGATCGACCACCGCGTTCTCCGCCGCCGGTCGTGATCTGCTCGTCGGCGGGGCCGGCCTTCGTGGTCTTCGGCTTCGACGCCCTTGGCGAACTCGACCTCCGGGGGATCCGAGCCGGCGACGAGGTCGTGCAGCGCGTCGTACACGTGGTGCGACGCGCTCTGGTCCCAGTAGGCACCGAGCACGTCGGACAGTCGCGGTCCCCGAGTCGGACGACGTGGTGGGGACGACCGGCTTCGTGGTCGTCTGCTCGGTCGCCCGGGTATCGGCGATCCCGGCGTTCGTCGCGTCGCCCGCCTGGGCGTCGAACATGTTGGTCGGTTCGGCGGTCTGAGCTCGAAGTTCATCTGCCAGACGAGGTCGTTGAACCCGTCGTAGAACACGACCAGGTCCGGGCTGCTGCCCGGTCGACGACCAACTGCTCGAACAGCTCGAGCTCCTGCCACATCGCGATGCCGGGCCGGCCGTAGTTGCGCACCTCGACCGGGATGCCGTCGGCTTCGGCCAGGCGCGCGAACTCCGACGGGATGGTGTGGTCGTCGCGCTGGCCGTCGCCGAAGAGCGCCGACGCCCCGAAGAACCACACCGACACGCTTCTTCCCCGGTCACCGCCGACTGGTAGCTCGCGCGCACGCCGTCGTCGACGTTGGTGTAGGTCGACGCCTTCGTCCCCAGGCGGTAGCCGAGGAACGAGTCCGCCACGCTCGGGATGCGGCCTGCTCGGCGAGCACCTCGGCTCGCCCACGGGCTGTCACGGAGCGCAGGCTGCACTGCGGGATCGAACGTGTCGTCGGCGACCGCCGGCGGTGCCGTGCGTCTCGTTGCTCACCTCGTCGTAGACCCAGCCGGCCCCGAGGTCGGCGAGCAGGACCAACGCCACCACGCCGACGACGGTCGCGAGCGCAGCACCGGTCGACGCGGTGCGCGTGCGTCGCGCCAACCGGCGCCCAGAGCGTGCGCTCGTCGGCGAACTGTCGCTTCGGCAGCGACGCGACCCGTGTGCCCGTGCCAGAACGACGCCGCGTCGCGCCGCACACCGGGAGCCAGTGCGTCGTAGCGGAACAGCCACATCACGAACGCGACGGGCGTGAACACGAAGAGGTTCACGATGGTGAGCAGCACGAGCGCGATCAGACGCACCGACCCAGTACTCCGAAGCGGCGCCATCAGGTGCTCGATGCGGGCGGCGAGCGCAGGGCTCACGAACGCGATCATCGTGAGCACCACGACGCGCCACGACGACGAGCACCGCGGCGATCGTGAACCCGATCCACCAGAGCACGGCGGCGAACGCGAGCGGCAGCAGCAGCCGCAGTCGCGAGCTTGCGCCACCGACGCGACTCCGGCGCGGCGGGGTGGCGCTCGGGGATCTCGAGCCAGGTCGACGGCGTCACGTGTGCGGCCCGACTCAGAAGAGGGTGTAGAGGGTGTAGGGAGCGGCGGCCTGGCCCACCACGATGGCCAGGGCCACCACGGCGAGCAGCAGCACCATCGGCACCACCCACCACGCCCGGTTCACCACCGAGTACGCGACGAACTCGCCCCCGAGCCGCGCCGCGTAGCGCAACCGCCCCATCGCGGCGATGTTAGGCGGCAACGGCCTGCCGGGCACCCGAGCGGCGCCGGCCGGGGCGGTACGGTCCGACCATGACCGAGCTGGCACCCTTCGACCTCGCACGGCGCCGCCGCCGTCGTCACCGGTGGCGGCAGCGGCATCGGCCGCGCCATCGCGCACCGAGCTCGCCGCCCGCGGCGCGCGGGTCCTCGTGACCGACATCGACGAAGCCGCGGGCCGAGACGGTGGCGGACGAGATCGCCGCCGACGGCGGCACCGCGGTTGGCAGCGCCTGCGACGTCACCGCAGCGACGACTTCGTCGCCGCCCGCGACGCGCAGCCTCGACGACGTTCGGCCGGCGTCGACGTCGTGGTGAACAACGTCGGCATGATGGTCGCCGGCCGCCCCGAGCGATCCCGGCCGAGGAGTGGCGGCGCCTGCTCGACGTGAACGTGCTCGGCATCGTCCGCAGCAACGAGGTGTTCCTGCCGTTGCTGATGGAGCAGGGCCACGGCCACGTCGTCAACACCGCGTCGACCACCGGCATCATCGTCTACTCCTACGACCGCACGCCCTACGCCGCGAGCAAGGCGGCGGTGATCATGCTGTCGGAGCAGCTGTTCGTGTACCTCCGGCCGCTACGGCGTCGGCGTGTCGTGCCTCTGCCCCGCCGGCGTGCCGACCAACATCGTCGAGCACATCCGCCCCGTCGGCGAGCAGCTCCCGCTCGCGCGCACCGCACCTCCCCGTCGTCGACGCGCACGTCGCCGGCACCCGCGTCGCCGACGCGATCGAACAGCGGGCGTTCCTCGTGCTCACCGCCGACGAGGTGCGCGACGAGCTGCGCCGCAAGGGCGACGACCTCGACGCGTACCTCCGGGCGCAGGAGCGCTGGATCAACGACGGCGACGACGCGCGTCCGATGGCTGACCCGTCGACCTCGACGCCCGGCTCGACGAGCTGTTCGCGACCGCGCCCGACGGGTTCGTCGCGGCGCGCGAGGCGCTCGTCCGCACCCTCAAGCAGGCCGCCCGGCCCGACGACGCGGCCGAGGTGCACGCCCTGCGCCGACCCACGCTCGCGGTGTGGGGCATCAACCAGATGAGCCGGACCGAGCCCGATCGCGTCGCCGAGCTCGTGGCGGCCGGCGCCGACGTCGACGACCTCCAACGTCGCGGCAGCGGCACACGCGACGAGCTACGTGCGGCCGGTCGCCGTCGACGGGACTTGCTCGACGAGCTGACCGAAGTCGCCGCCGCGCTCGCCGGCCGAGCCGAAGCCGTCCGTGCGAGCATCGCCGCCACGCTCGACGCCGCCTCGCTCGACAGTTCGCTGCAGGACGACCTGCTCGACGGGCGCCTCACCGCGGAGCTCGCTCCGGCCGTTCGCTTCCTCGGCGACTTGGGGGAAGCGCCAAAGCTCCCCGCGACCGGGCCGCACGCCTGCGCGAGCCACGAACGCTACGAAAACCACGCGAGAGAAGCCGAAGCCGGTGCGTGACGACCTCGCGGTGCGCCGGGCGACCGCCGCCCTGGCCGAGGCGCGCGACCGCGCCGAGGCCGCCGACGACGAGATGAGCGAAGCCGAGGCCGCGAACGCGCGAGGCCGAGGAAGCGCTCGAGGCGGCGCACCGCCAGGTCGCCGAGCTCGACGCTGCGCTCGCGGACGCGCGCGCCGATGTCACCGCCGCCAAGCGCGCCGTCACCGAAGCGAACCGCAGTGAGACCAGAGTGCGCACCGCCCACCGGCGGGCCGAGGCCGCACTCCGGGTCGCCGAGCGCGACGCGGCCGACGCCGACACGTAGCCGGCCGGGTCAGGGCGCGGATTCGGGCGCCGGCAGACGGTCGAAGAACTCGCCGTCGTCGGGCTGCGTGGTGATCGTGCCGTCGGTGAGGTCGGTCCAGAAGTCGCCGACGGCCTCGGTGCCGATCTCGCGCGCCCGGTAGCCGTCGAAGTAGTGGAGGTTGCCCCACTGCATCACGATCAGCAGCGCCACCGCGACCGTGACCCACTGCCGCACCTCGAGCTCGCGCCGCACGTCGCCGAGCCAGATCCACATGACGACGAAGAAGTTGGTGAGGATCAGGAACCCCCACCGGTACTTGTCCCAGCCCGCGGCGGTGAGCAGCAGCGGCGCACCGACCGCGACCGCGCCAAGCACCCGGAGGTCCGTACGGGCCAGCACCCCGGTCGCGGGCCGGTCGCGGGTCGCGAGGTACCAGATCACCAGGAACGCGGCCACCAGGACCGCCGCGATCGGGAGCAGGAACCGGAACACGTCCCACGGGGAGTAGAGGTCCCAGTTCTCGCGGAGCGACTCGTTGAACAGGCCGAGCGCATCCAGCCGGGGGAAGAAGTCGGCGCGCTCGACCAGCATGCGGGCGAGGCGGTCGACGGCGCCCGACTCGGTTGCGGGCACGACGAGCACCACGAGGTTGACCAGCACCGGGGCCGCGAGCACCTTCAGCGCGCGGTCGCGCGGTATCTCCTTCCACGCGACGAAGGCGAAGATCGGGAGCACGGTGAGGAGCGTGATCTCGTGGCCGAGTACCGCGAGGACCATGAGCAACGACGCCGCGACCAGGTACGAACGGCGGAGGCACCACAGCGCACCGAACAGGAAGAGGTAGAGGAGCTGATCGAGGTAGCCCACCTCGTTGAAGAGGTAGCCACCGGGGCCGCACACCAGCCAGGCGATGACGAGCACCCGCTGGCTCACCAGGCGCGCGCGGAGGGCGAGCACGGAGATCGTGACGAGCAACGCGCCGAGCACGATGAACGAGAACGTCGCGTACAGCGCGTACGGGAAGTCGAACAGCAACCCGAGCGGACGGAGCACGGTACCGACGAGCGCCCGGCGGTGGATGCCGTCGGTCACCGACACCGCGTCGAGGGTGGCTGTCCAGATGTTCGGCATCCGGAAGCCGCGGTACCAGGCGAAGACCACCGCCAGGGGCACCAGCACGGTGGTTCCGCGCTCCAGCCACCTGGGCGCCGACGACTCGATCGGGGCCGTGGCGTCTTCGGTGCGGGCGTTCACCCGCCGGTGGCGGTCGGTGCGAGCTCGGCAAGCAGCTCGTCGGTGAACCCGCCCCGCTCGAGTCCTCGGCCCACCGCGAGAAGGTACACGGAACGCTCTGGCCCGGGAGGCCCTAGGTTGGACGGATGACGACCCAGCCGAAGCGACCCACCGGGAACTGCCCGTGTTGCCACCGGCTCGACATCACGCACCGCGTCGTCATCGGTGAGTACCAGCGGTTCGCGTGCCGGATGTGCGCCGACGGCTACAAGCGCACCCCCGGCGTCGACATCCAGGTCCTCACCACACGGCAGATTCGCCGCGCCACTGCTAGGCCGTCCGCGTGATGCGGCCGACGACGAGCCGGTAGGTCGGCGAAGATCCCGTCGCGGCCGCGTCCCCGTCGTCGCGTGCCGCGTGTCGTTCCTGCGTCCATCGTCGTTCGAGGAGCCCCGACCCGCGGGCCGGGGCTCCTCGGATCGAAGTGTCAGCCGACGAACGTCGTCGACGACCTACGGGGTGCTCGTGACCGGAGCAGCCGTGGTGGTCACCGCACCTTGCACCTCGGCGGCCGGGATGTACGCCAGTGGGTACTTCTTCAGCAGCTTGCGGGAACCGTCGGCGTTGTACTTGTAGACGGTCACGGCGCTGCCCAGCACGTTGTTCTTGTCGTTCTTGAACCCGCACACCGGGCTCTGCGAAGTACCGGCGATCGCCTTCTGGATCGCGGCGGGATCGTGCCCGACCTTCTGGACCGCTTCCGCCGCCAGCGTGACCGCGTCGTACGCCTGGCCCGAGACGTAGTTCGGTGTGTAGCCGAACTCCTTCTCGTACGCCTTCACGAATTTCTTCGCCGTCGACGACTTCTCGACCGCCGGCACGCAGTCGTCGATGATCACGAGCTTCGACGCGTCGGTGATCGCCTTGCTGTCGACCGCGAGGCCGAGGCTCGCGCCACCGAGGATCGGGACGGTCATCCCGTTGTCCTGCATCTGCTTGACGAACACGCCGAACGGGTTCGGATAGTCGAACGCGACGATGCCGTCGACGCCGGCATCCTTGAAGGCGAGCACCTGCTGCGTGAGGTCGGTGTCGGAGAAGCCGTTGGACTGCTTCGTGACGATCTCACATCCCTTGTACTTCGCCGCCTCCTTCTCGGCCAGCTCCGTGGAGTCGGTGCCGAACGGCAGGTTGACGGCGAGGATTCCGATCTTCTTGAGCTTCTGCTCCTTGCACGCGTACTCGGTGAGCTTCTCCGCGGTGGAGTCGTTGAGCGGGCGCACCAGGAAGATGTTGTCACCGCCCTGCGAACCCGACTTGATGCCCGCACCGGGCGACGCGAACGCGAAGGTCGGAATGCCGGACGCGATGACCTTCGGGGAGATGGCGAACAGTTGGCTGGCCGTCAGCCCCATCCAGACGTCGGGATTCTTCGCTTCTGCCGCGAGGAACGACGTCTCCGCCGGGGCGACGGCCACGCCCGATCCGGGGATGCGCTCGTAGTCGACGGTGATGCCCTTCTTCTTCAGATCCTTGATCGCCATCTGGACACCGTCGTCGAACTGCGGTTGGGCGAGCGGTGACTCACCCACCTTCTCGAAGGCGGTGATCAGCTTCAGCGTCGTGCCCTTCGACGACGACGTGGTGTCCGTCTGGGCCCGGGCCGAACTGGCGAGCAGCGGCGTGGCCAGTGCGGCCACGGTCGCCACCCCGACCGCGATACGTGTGAACTCTCTCACGGTGATCCCCCCGTCTCGGTGCGATGAGCGCGATGCGCCCAGTTCTTGTAGCACAGTCCGGCATGCCCGGCTCCGTCGCCTCGGCACTCCCGCCGATTGCCTCATGACACTCGTCCTTCCGGCGGTCGAGCCTGCTCGCGCTCGAGCGCAGGCTCCTCGCCGAGGTAGGACGCAACCAGCGCTTCACGGTCTGCGAGCTCGTCCGCGGCGCCTTCGAGGACGATCCGCCCACCGACCATCACCGCAGCTCGCGAGCAGTGGCGGAGCGCGATCACGGTGTTCTGTTCGACCAGCAGCATGGGGATCCGGTCCGACACCTCCGCGAGCGCGCCGTAGACCACGGCGACGAACTTCGGCGACAACCCGAGTGACGGCTCGTCGAGCAACAGCATCCGCGGCTTGGCCACGAGCGCACGGCCGATCGCGACCATCTGCTGCTCGCCACCCGAGAGCGCCCACCCGTCGCGATGGCTGAGCTCCTGGAGGGGCGTGAACAGGTCGTACACGTCGTCGATGGTGAACCCGTCCGACCGCCCCGCCGCGGCCGTGGTCCCGAGCTGCAGGTTCTCGTGCACGTCGAGCGACGGGAACACATGACGGCCTTCGGGGACGTGGATGAGCCCGAGCCGTGCGAGCCCCTCGATGTTGCGCGCACGGCAGTCGTGGCCGTCGAAGCGTGACGGTCCCGCCGTGGGGAACGAGTCCGGAGATCGCCCGCAACGTCGAGGTCTTCCCGGCGCCGTTGGGCCCGATCAACGCGACCACCTCGCCACTCGTCACGCTCAGATCGACGCCCCGCACCGCGAGGACCGGTCCGTAGGACACGTCGAGCTGACGGATCTCCAGCATGATCAGTCGACCTCGGCGCACACCGAGATACGCGTCGACGACGCGCTGGTCCTGGAACACGGTCGCCGCATCTCCGACGGCGACGAGGTGGCCGAGCTCGAACACCGCGACCCGGTCACAGAGGCCGGTGATGAAGTCCAGCTTGTGGTCGATGACGAACAGCGAGACACCTTCGTCGCGCAGGTCACGGAGATATCCCGCGAGTTGCGCGGTCTCCGCGTCGTCGAGACCGGCGGACGGTTCGTCGAGCATCAGCACCTTCGGCTGCGCGGCAATGGCGCGGGCGACCTCGAGCAGCCGTCGTTGGCCGTAGGTGAGCCGCCCGGCCGGCGTCTCGGCGTACGCGCCGAGCCCCACCCGCACGATCGCATCGGAGGCACGTCGCCAGCGTTCGCGCTCGTGCCGGAGCACGGAGGGTCGCAGGAACCACGACGACAGCGATCCCCGTGCGCTGACGGTCCGCGGTCGACAGGAGCACGTCTTCCACGCAGGTGAGGTGGTCGTAGGTCTGCGGTGCCTGGTAGGTGCGCAGCAGCCCGGCCCGACGCGCACGACCGGGGACGCAGAGCGGCACCGGTTCCCCGTCGACCTCGAGCGCGCCGGAGCTGGGTACGACTCCCGGTCAGCGCGTTCACGAACGTCGTCTTGCCGCTGCCGTTCGGTCCCACCAAGCCGAGGATCTGACCTTCGCTCATGTCGAGGCTCACGCCGTCGACGGCGATGACGCCGCCGAAGTTCACCGAGATGTCCTCGGCTCGGAGGATGGGAATTTCGTCGCCGCGTGCCGCCCATGCTGTGCCGAGGCGGCGCGGGCGGCGGCACTCGGCGCCGGCGTCGGCGTCTTCGGCGTCGGCCGTCGGCTGGAGGTCGGGCGGCTTCGTGATCCCGAACAGGTCCGTGAGCCAGGTGCGGCGCGCGGGTGTCGTACGACGTTGCAGTCGGGCCCGAGCGTCGTCGGCCGATCCCCACGAGCCCCTCGGGCATGAAGATCATGGTCAGCAGCAGCGCGGCTCCGTAGATGATCTGGTTGTACTCACGGATCTGATGGCCGAACACCTCGAGATCGAGACGCTGGAGGAAGTGGGGAAGCCACACGTAGAACGCCGCGCCGAGCACTGGCCCCCAGAGCGAGTCGATGCCGCCCACGATGAGCATCACGAAGATCCCGAGGCCGAGCTCGACCGTGTAATCGGTGGGTTGCGCGTAACCGTTCCCGTGGACGGAGAGGGCACCGGCGAACGCGCCGATGGAGGAGCCCAGCACGAACATCGTGAGCCGCAGCCGCATCGTCGGCACGCCGAGACTGCTGGCCACCGTCGGCTGGTCGCGGAGCGCGATCGCCTCGCGCTTCACCGGCGCGCGCGCCAACCAGAGCCCGACCAGCATGGCGAGCGCGACCGCACCGAGGTAGACCCAGAAGAGGTTCCGTTGGTTGGTGGCGACGCTCTGGCCCTTGGACGTCGCCATCCAACCGAACAAGTCGATCGGCTTCACGTCGTGGAGCTCCGCACCGTCGACGCCCGTGAACTGGTTCCACTGGGTGATGACCTGGTTGATGATCTCGCTGAGGGCGAGGGTCGCGATCGCGAGGAAGAACAGGTTTGCCCGACGTGCCACCCACGCGAAGGCGATCGCGATCACCGCGGCGACGGCGATGCCGAACGCGACCGCGACGATGAAGTTCATGTCCTGACGGGTCGCCCAGGCGGAGGTGTAGCCGCCCACCATCGCGAACGCCGCCTGCGAGAACGGCGAACTGCCCGGAGAGGCCGAAGACGAAGTAGAAGCCGACGACCATCACGGTGTAGACGAGCCACAGGTTGAAGAGGAACGTCTGGTCGTTGCCCCACTGCGGGATGAACCGGAGGGCGACCATGACTCCCAGGAACACGGCCAGCCAGAGGTACGGAGTAGCCGCGCATCGCCGGCGGTCGGGCGGTGGTGCTCGTGGGCGTGCTCGCGGCGGTCACAGCCGTCGCTCCGTCTTGCCGAACAGCCCCTGCGGTCTGATCGCGATCACCACCAGCATCAGCACGTACGGGAAGACGGACCGGTACTTGAGCACGTTGGCCGGATCGCCGCCGAGTTGCTCCACCAGCTTCGGCAGGAGCAGCCCACCGAAGAGCTGCTCGGTGAACCCGATCAGCAACGCGCCGAGAGCGACGCCACCGAGGCTCCCGAACCCCCCGAGGACGGCGGCGGCGAACCCGAGGAGCATGTACGAGAAGCCCAGGGTGAGGTCGAAGCTCCCGAGCGGACCGATCATGAGACCCGCGAGGCCCGCCAGCAGCGAGGCGATGCCGAAGGACAGCATCGACAAGCGCGTCGCCTTCACGCCGTAGAGCCGCGCGGTCTCGCGGTCCGCGGCGATGGCGCGGACCTGACGACCGAAGCTCGTGCGAGAGAACAGGAGCATCATGGCCACCACGGTGATGGCGGTCACAACGATGATCACCACGCGTTGCGCCGAGATCACCGCGTCGTGGACTCCCAGGAATTCGATGTCGATCCGCAGCACGCCGTCCTGGAAGATCAGGAAGTTGTCGAGCGAGTTGCCGGCCCCGAACCAGGTCTGCAGCGAACGCGGTGACGTTCCCTGCCAGAGGCCGAGGATGGTCCGGATCACGAGCGCCACCCCGAGGGTCGCGATCACCACGACGTGCACCGACCGGCCCCGCAGCGGCGCGTAGGCGACGCGCTCGATCCCGACCCCGACGGCGAACATGATGGCGAGGGTGAGGAGATAGCCGGCGCCCAGCGAGAGCCCCAGGCCGTCGGGTGCAAGCCCGACCTGGTCGGTGGCCCAGACGCCGAGGAACGCGCCGAGCGTGATCAGGTCACCCTGCGCGAAGTTGGCGATGCCGGTCGCCTTCTCGATGACGAGGAAGCCGATCGCGGCCAGCGCCACGACCGAGCCCTGCGCCAGACCCGCCCCGGCGAGCGCGACGAAGGCGGTGCCGTCGTCGACGAACGCCCAGATGCACCACACGACGAACACCGCGGCCGTGATGCCCCAGCCGATCTGTTGCCGGGAGAACTTGCGGGATCGGTCCGACGCCGCGCGCCGAGCCACGGGCGGCATCGGCGTCTCGGGCGACAGCTCCTCAGCGAGTGCTCCCGGTGGTTGCGCCACGATTCCCCCAGATGCTGCCGACGGCCGCCGCGTTGCAACGCGCGCCACGCACGCCGGAGTTTGTAGCATGCGATTTACCCCATCCGCTCGACTTCGACACCGGAGCGGCATGTCCGCGACTCGCACCTCTGTCGACAGCATCAGCGCCGAGATCCCCTACCTGCGCCGCGAGCTGGAGATCGTGCACGTGGAGTACACCGCGCGCATCCTCGGTGGGGAGACGCTCGAGGCGCACACGATGCCGGTGCGGAACGGCCGCACTGCGACCGAGCCGCCGTCGCTCGAACGCGAAGGCTTCGAGCTCTTCACGTCGCCGAGCCGCGTCGTCCGCGAGCGACTCGACGAGCTCGTCGCGCAGAAGCCGCTGCTGCAGATGCGGCCGATCGAGTTCGACTACTGGGACGAGACGATCCCGCTGATCCAACAGCGGACCGGCGCGCGCGACGTCCTACCGCTGCATGCCTCCACCGTTCGGTACAGCTCGCGGGCAAATCGCTCCGAGATGATGACGCCCGCGGGATGGGCGCACCTCGATTACGAGACCGACGAGACCGCGGAGCAGCTGCAGCAGACGTTGGGCCAGAGCGGGCGCGACATCGAGCCCTTCAGCCGCTACGTCCTCTACCAGGCGTGGCGCGCGCTCAGCGATCCGCCGCAGGACTACCCCCTCGCCGTGTGCGACGCCCGCACCGTCTCGATCGCGGACATCGTGCCCATCGACTACCACCTGAGCACGGACGAGGGCGACGTCACGTACCGCTCACAGGGGAGTCACTACAGCGACCACCACGAGTGGTGGTACTTCCCCGACCTGACCATCGACGAGATGATCGTCTTCGTCGGTTCCGACTCGACGCGTCCGTACGAGCCCAACACCTTGCACGTGGCGTTCGAGGACACCACCGTGCACGACCCGGTCCCGCGATCCAGCTTGGAGACCCGCTACTTCGCGTTGTTCGACTGAGCCGCTTGCGAGAATTCAAAGATCACGCCCCGGTTCTGCGCGGCGGGAATCGCCCAGGTGTCCGGCGCGGTGCCGGGCTCCATCTCGACCCCGCGGTGCTCGAAGTGGCGACGTGCGCGAGCCAGGTCGAGCACTTCGAAGACCGTCGAACGGATTCCCTCGCCGTGCTCGAGCAGGTGTTGCCGCAGTGGTCCGTCACCGTCGGGGGCGACGAGCTCGAGCACCGCGTCGGCGACCTGGAGACCGACCGCGGTGCCGGACACGGCGCGGCGGGGTGCTTCGTGCACCACCTCGCCGTGGAGGACCGCACGGAAGTCCTCGAGCGCCTGGTCCAGGTCGCGCACCGCGACCGTGTAGCCCCACAATCCGGTCAGGCCGAGCGGGTGCTCGTCGCGCCAGTACTCGGCCGGCCGCATCGGGGTGTCGAGGACGTCGTCGTTGTCGTGGAAGTACCCGTCGAAGAACTCCAGCGAGACGCCGTGGCAGTCGGCCGCGTGTGCGTGCAACGCCACGTCGAGGTCACGAGCGACCCGGATCCCCCTGGAGGCCAGCACCTCCCTCACCGCGACCATGTCGTCGACCTGGTACTCGACCCCCAGGTAGTGGGGCCCGTACCGCGTGTGGAGGAAGAACTCGTTCGGCACGAAGATCTCGAAGAGGACCCGCCCCACGTCCATGAGACACGCGTGCCAGGTCGGCTGGAGCCGCTCCATCACGACCATGCCGCCGTAGAGGCTCCGGTAGTGCTCGACGGTCGCGTCGAAGTCCTCGTGCACGATGTTGAGGTGGATCAGACGGAGCGGACGGATCGGCGCCGCCACGTCTAGATGTCGTAGTAGAGGTAGAACTCCCACGGGTGCGGGCGCAACCGGAGGGCGTCGACCTCGTTCTCGCGCTTGTACTCGACCCAGGTCTCGATGACGTCGGGCGTGAACACGCCGCCCGCGAGCAGGTACTCGTGGTCGCCCTCCAACGCGGTGAGCACCTCTTCGAGCGAACCCGGCACCTGCGGCACCTTGGCCAGCTCCTCGGGCGGCAGGTCGTAGAGGTCGCGGTCGAGCGGCGCCGGCGGCTCGATGCGGTTCTGGATGCCGTCCAGCCCCGCCATGAGCAGCGCCGAGAACGCCAGGTACGGGTTGCACGACGGGTCGGGGCAACGGAACTCGATGCGCTTGGCCTTCGGGCTCTTCGAGTAGAGCGGGATGCGCACCGCGGCCGACCGGTTGCGTTGCGAGTACACGAGGTTCACCGGCGCCTCGTACCCGGGCACGAGGCGCTTGTACGAGTTCACCGTCGGGTTGGTGAACGCGAGCAGCGACGGCGCGTGCTGCAACAGACCACCGATGTACCAGCGCGCGAGATCCGAGAGGCCGGCGTAGCCCTTCTCGTCGAAGAACAACGGCTCACCGCCCTTCCACAGCGACTGGTGCACGTGCATGCCGGAGCCGTTGTCCTGGAACAGGGGCTTGGGCATGAACGTGACCGTCTTGCCCGCGGCGTGCGCCACGTTCTTGACCACGTACTTGTAGAGCATGAGCTTGTCGGCCATGGTCGACAGCGTGTCGAAGCGCATGTCGATCTCGGCCTGGCCCGCGGTGCCCACCTCGTGGTGTTGCACCTCGATCGGGATCCCGACCTTCTCCAGCGTCATCAGCATCTCCGAGCGGAGATCCTGGTACTGGTCCATGGGCGAGACGGGGAAGTACCCCTCCTTGTACCGCACCTTGTACCCGAGGTTCGGGGACCCGTCGAGCTCCGTCTCGCGCCCGGAGTTCCACACGCCCTCGATGGAGTCGAGGTGGTAGTAGCCCGAGTACTGGTTCTGGTCGAACCGCGCGGAGTCGAAGATGTAGAACTCGGCCTCGGGACCGAAGAACGCGGTGTCGGCGATCCCGGTGCCGCGCAGGTAGTCCTCGGCCTTCTTCGCGATGTATCGCGGGTCACGGCTGTAGGCCTCTCCGGTCACGGGATCCTGCACGAAGCAGTTGATGTTGAGCGTCTTGTGCTTCGTGAACGGATCGATCACCGCGGTGTCGGGATCCGGGATCAGGAGCATGTCCGATTCCTGGATCTCCTGGAAGCCACGGATCGACGATCCGTCGAACCCAAGACCGTCCTCGAAGACGTCTTCGGTGAGCTCGTGCGCGGGGATCGAGAAGTGCTGCATGAGCCCGGGCAGGTCGCAGAAGCGGATGTCGACGATGTCGACCTCTTCGTCCGCGAGCGTCTTCAGGACATCACTGGGAGTCGCCACGACTCACCGCCTTTCGTTCGGAAACGACGAGGGCCCGGTCCACCGCCAGGAGATCCTGGCCGCGAACCGGGCCCCGTGTCGAGTGCCTGCGATCAGGCGAGTGCGCTGCAGACCGTGTCGGTGATGAGCCGCGTGACCACGTACGGGTCCATGTTGGCGTTCGGCCGACGGTCCTCGATGTAGCCCTTCTTGTCGATCTCGACCTGCCACGGGATGCGCACGGAAGCACCCCGGTTCGAGACGCCGTAGCTGAACTCCGACCACGGCGCGGTCTCGTGGCTGCCCGTCAGCCGGTGCTCGATGTCGGCGCCGTACCCGGCGACGTGCTCCTCCGCCTTGGTGCCCAGCGCCTCGCACGCGGCGATGATCGGGTCGTAGCCCTCGCGCATCGCCTCGGTCGAGAAGTTGGTGTGCGCACCGGCACCGTTCCAGTCACCCTTGACCGGCTTCGGGTCGAGCGTCGCCGAGATCCCGAAGTTCTCGGCGATCCGGTACAGCAGCCACCGGGACACCCAGAGCTGGTCCGACACGTCGAGCGGGCTCAGCGGGCCCACCTGGAACTCCCACTGGCCGGGCATCACCTCGGCGTTGATGCCCGAGATGCCGATGCCGGCGTCGAGGCACGCCTCGAGGTGCGCCTCCACCACGTCGCGGCCGAACACCTCGTCGGCGCCGACGCCGCAGTAGTAGAAGGCCTGCGGTGCGGGGAAGCCGTTGGGCGGGAACCCGAGCGGGCGGCCGTCCTTGAAGAACGTGTACTCCTGCTCGATGCCGAACAGCGGCTCCTGGTCGCCGAACTTCTCGGCGATCGGGCGCAGCAGCGCACGGGTGTTGGTCACGTGCGGCGTCATGTCGGGCAGGAGCACCTCGCACATGACGATCACGTCGTCACCACCACGGATGGGGTCCGCGTAGGAGGCGACGGGCTGCAGCACGCAGTCCGAGTTGCTCCCGGGAGCCTGGTTGGTGCTCGAACCGTCGAAGCCCCAGATCGGGAGCTCCTTGCCGTCCGCGAGGATCTTGGTCTTCGACCGCAGCCGGGGCGTCGGCTCGGTTCCGTCGATCCAGATGTACTCGGCCTTGTAGCTCACGCTGTCTCCTGATCCTCGTCTGCACCGGCGCCGACGGCGCCCGGAGCCCTAGTCCAAGCGGTGAAGGGACCAGCCTGTTCGGCCGCCATTTCCCCTCCATTGCCCGAACATGAACACTCTGTTTCTGGCCCGTGCGGCCTCGGTGATCGTAGATGGACCTCCGTAGACTGCCCGCATGCAGCAGCAGCTCGACTACGTCCTGCGGACGGTCGAAGAGCGCGGGGTCCGATTCGTCCGCCTCTGGTTCACCGACGTCCTGGGCTCATTGAAGAGCTTCGCCATCACCCCGGCCGAACTCGAGACCGCGCTCGAAGAAGGCATGACGTTCGACGGCTCGGCCATCCAGGGCTACAGCCGGGTGCAGGAATCGGACATGCTCGCGATGCCCGACCCGAGCACGTTCGAGATCGTGCCGTGGCGGGGCGACGACGCGCCCGTCGCCCGCATGTTCTGCGACATCAAGCACCTGTCGGAGGAGCCGTTCGAGGGCGACCCCCGCTACGTGCTGAAGCGCAACCTCGAGCGCGCCCGCGACAAGGGCTTCACCTTCTACACCGCGCCCGAGATGGAATTCTTCATCTTCGAGTCGTCTGAGCCGCCGCCGGTTCCGCTCGACCACGCCGGATTCTTCGACCTGACCCAACACGACATGGTGAGCGAGCTGCGCCGTCAGACGATCGTCACGCTGGAAGCGATGGGCATCCCGGTCGAGTACAGCTTCCACGAGCTCGGCCCGAGCCAGCACGAGATCGACCTGCGCTACACGGACGCGCTCACCATGGCCGACAACGTGATGACCTTCCGCCAGGTCGTGAAGCAGGTGGCCACCGAGCTCGGTGTCTACGCGACGTTCATGCCCAAACCCATCGAGGGCGCGTTCGGCTCCGGCATGCACACCCAGGTGTCGCTGTTCGAGGGCGACGTCAACGCCTTCCACGACCCCGGCGACGAGTTCGGCCTCTCGAAGGTCGGGCGCTGCTTCATCGCCGGGCTCCTGCACCACGCGCGGGAGATCACCGCGATCACCAACCAGACCGTCAACTCCTACAAGCGCCTCATCGCCGGCTACGAGGCACCGGTCCACATCTGCTGGGCGCGCAACAACGAGTCGGCGCTGGTTCGGCTGCCGGCGCCGAAGAAGGGGAAGGAGAGCTCGACCCGCATCGAGTTCCGCTCCCCCGACCCGGCGTGCAACCCGTACCTTGCGTTCTCGGTGATGCTGGCCGCCGGCCTCAAGGGCGTCGAGGAGGGCTACGACCTCCCGCCCGAGGCCACCAACAACATCTACGAGATGACACCCGAGGAGCGTGCGGCCGAAGGAATCGGCTCGTTGCCCCAGAGTCTCACCGAAGCCATCTCGGTCATGGAAGAATCCGAGCTCGTGGCCGAGGCGTTGGGGGAGCACGTGTTCGAGTACTTCATCCGCAACAAGCGCTCGGAGTGGCTCGAGTACAAGGCCCACGTCAGCCCCTGGGAGCTGGACCGGTACCTGGGATCGCTGTGATGGCGCCCGAACCCCTGCTGGTCTTCCCCGACCCGCCTCCGCCGCTGCTCGCGCAGACGCTCGACCTCGCGGGCTACCCGTGGAAGGCCGTCACCAACGCATCGGTCGCGACGCAGTCCGAGCCGGCCGACGGCTGGGCGGGCGCGGTCGTGTGCGCCGACGAGGATCCCGAGGGCGCGTTCGGCATCTGCCGCGCGCTCCGCAAGCGCGACAGCACGCTCGAACCGGTGCTGCTCCTCGTGTCCGGCGCGCAGCTCGGCGAGCTCGAGATGCGCGAAGACCTCTTCGACGACTTCTGCCTCGCGCCGTTCCACCAGAAGGAGCTCGAAGCGCGCCTGCGCCACCTGTTCTGGCGGACGGGTCGCGGCGCGCGGCCCGAGATCGTGGAGTACGGCGACCTCGTGCTCAACCTGGAGACCTACCAGGCCGCGCTCAGCGGGCGACCGCTCGACCTCACCTACATGGAGTACGAGCTGCTGAAGTTCTTCGCCACGCACTCGAGCAAGGTGTTCACACGTGAGCAGCTGCTCTCGCGCGTCTGGGGTTACGAGTACTACGGCGGTGCGCGCACGGTTGACGTCCACGTGCGGCGTCTGCGCGCCAAGCTCGGCGAGGAGCACGCGAGCCTGATCCAGACCGTGCGCTCGGTCGGCTATCGCTTCGGTTCGCCCCGCTGGGCACCCGCCGGTGGCGGCGAGTAGCTACGACGCTTCGGCCGCCACCTCGGAGCCGGCACGCCGCGTCGGCGTCGTCGACGAGCAACCAGCCCATCAACGCGCTCCAGATCGCTCCACCCAGCATCACCGCGATGGGGAGCAGGAGCAGCATGACGACCGCGATGACGATGCCTCCGGCGACCACGAGCAGAGAGTAGCGCGCCCGTCGAATGGGACAATGCTTGCAAAGCGCGCTGGCGGGGCGCACGATCTTCCGGGAGTTCCATCGAACGAGGGGGATCTCGTGGACGACACCCGTCGGGACCGTTCGCTCGCGCTCGCGGGCATCGTGTTCGTCGTGCTGACAGTCATCGCCGCCCTCCTGCCCGGGAGCCCGCCGAAGCCGGACGATTCCGCCGCCAAGATCGCCAAGTTCGTCGTCGACAAGAGCGGCGAGCTCCGGTGGGCAGGGTTCGTCGGCGCGCTGGGCGCCATCGTCCTGTTGGGATGGATGGGAGCGGTGTGGCGGCTGATGCGCCGGGCCGAAGGCGGGGCGCCGCGCCTCGCGGTGGGCGCCGCGCTCGGTGCGGGGTTCGCGGCGGCGCTGTTCACCGTGGCCGGCGTGATCATGAGCACGGTCGCTCTGGTCGGCGTGCCGAACATCGGTGTCCGGGCAACCCAGTTCTTCTACCTGCTCTTCAACGGCCTCGGTTCCGCAGGCACGATCGCCCTCGCGCTGTTCGTGGGCGCGTTCTCGACCGTGATCATCGAGACGGGCGTGCTGCCCCGCGTGATGGGATGGCTCGGCGCGCTGGTGGCGCTCGACCTCATCGCTGCGGGAGGAGGCATCGCGTCGACAAAGGAGATCTTCTTCGTTCTCGCCTTCATCGGTTTCGCTGCCCTCTCACTCTGGGTCATCGTCGTCAGCGTGCTGATGTTCCGAGCCGCGGGCGTGAGCTCAGAAGTGCCGGCCTCAGCGTCGTAGTGCACGCGCGGCGCGGGTCCCGTGGGCGGGAAATGCCTCGGGACGCGCACCCTCGGCGTCGCTGATCGCGTTCCACGCGGCCGCGGCCACTGCCGCGAAGACCGCGTCCGACGCGCGGGCGAGCGCGCCGCCGGGGTCGTCGACGATCTCGACGTCGATCGACGGGGTGTCCTTGGCCCGCAGGATCCCGAACGAACGGATGGTGAGGTCGTGGATGTCGCCGGTCGTCGGGTCCACCGCGAGCCCCTCGGTGAGCACCCAGCCCAGCGCCATGTGCGCAGCGCCGACGGCATATGAGCGGAGCACGATGTGGTCGAGAGGATCGCCGGCGGCGACGCGAACTTCCACCCGCGCGATTCGCCCGGCCTCGTCACACTCGACCCGGGCGCCCGCGAGCCGCGCCGCTCCGCGCGCTCACACACGAGTCGAGCAACACCGCGCGCGCCCGGGCACCGGTGACCAGCCCGTTCCTGTCGACACCGGCGACGTGGAGCGCGCCCTCGACGAGCAGTGATCGCTCGGCCAGCCCGACCGCGCGCAGGTCGGACGAGGTCGGTGGTCCGGGCGGCACGGCACTCGTCCACTCCCCCACCTCGGTGAGGGCGTACGGCCATGCGATCGGTGCGACGAACGGCGCGACGTGGCCCGCGACGACCCCGCGCACGCGCACGGTGCCGTCGTCCCAGGTTGCGGTGGCGGCGATCGGGGGACGCTTGGGCCCGAGACGGACGACGTCCTCGCGCGAGAAGACGACGCGCACCGCTCGCCCGGTCTGCTCGGCGAGCTCACGTGCCGCCTCGGCGACCGGCGACGCCGCCTTGCCGCCGAACGCGCCGCCGTTGGCGAGTGGCGAGGCAGGCTCGCCGCCCGGTTCGCACCACGACGCGTCGGGCTCCAGGTATGCGGGCTCCACCCAGCTGGTGGCGAGTCGCACCGCGTCCGCATCGGCGCCGGGCAGGGCGAGCGGTGGCGCCGGGTCGACCGTGGTCCGGCGCCCCTGCACCTTGCCGGCCACGGCGCGCGCGTCGAGCAGCGAATCCGCGACGACCCAGTCGATGCCCGCCGCCGCGCGCACGGGGGCGTTCGAGCCCGGTGCCCGCGGGACCGCGACCAGCGCGTCGCGGGGCGCCCGGTCGTCGGCGAACCCGCCGTCGCCGCGGGGCACATCGACGCCGACCGTCTGTGGCGCGCCACCTTCCAGTTCGGCTCGCCGCGCCGCGGCGATGAGCGAACGCGACGCGTCCGGGTTGGCAGCATCGCCGTCGATGGCCTCGTAGACGGTCTGCCAGCCCGTACACCGGCAAAGGTGCGCGGCAAGGGCGCGGTCCACGTCGACCCGCCGGGTCTTGCCGCGAGCCTCGGCCGCCGCCACGCGCACCAGGATCCCCGGCGTGCAGAAGCCGCACTGCGAGCCGCCGGTGGCGACGAAGCACGCGGTGAGCCGGTCGCGGACGGCGGCATCGAGGCCGTCGACGGTCGTGACCGCGCGCCCGTCGACGCGCGTGGCCGGGGTGACGCACGCGACGCGCGGCTCGCTGTCGACCAACACGGTGCAGCAGCCGCACTGCCCTTGCGGCGCGCACCCGTCCTTCACCGACAGCACACCGAGGCGCTCGCGCAGCACGGAGAGGAGCGACTCGCCGGGCGCGGTGTCGACCTCGACCTGCTGGCCGTCACACATGAACTGCACCCGATGCCCAGTTCCGGTCACGGGCAGGCAGGATAGGGGGATGACTCTCGACCCCTTCTTCGAACACGCGCTGACGCGGCGGGCGTTCCTCGGCCGCAGCCTCGCGGCCGCCGGCGGGCTCGCGGTGGTCGGCGGCGTGCTGGCCGACTCGGCGACGGCTGCGCCGAACCGGAAGACGTACTTCCCGCTCGTGCTCTCGAGCGACCTGTACCCATCCGACCAGCCGCAGCGACTCGTGATCGCGCTCGGGAACGCCAAAGCCGGTAGCGGCGCACGCCAGTTCGCCAGCGGCCCGTCGGTTGCGCTGCGCTTCCGCGGCCCGGGCGGTTCGTGGACGCCGTTCACGAGGGCCGTCTACGACCGGGTCGGGCTCCCGAAGGGTCGCGGGGTGTACGTCTCGCGACCGACCCTCGACACCCCCGGCGTGTGGCGGGTCGAGGCGCAGGCCCAGGGCCAGAAGGTGCCCTTCTCGATCCAGGTCAACGAAGCGCCGGGGACCTTCGTGCCGGGCATGGCCGCGCCGCGCGCCGCGTCACCGACGACGACCGATGCCCTCGGCGTCGACCCGATCTGCACCCGCGAGCCGGAGTGCCCGCTGCACACACAGTCGTTGTCGGCGGTCATCGGCGCCGGCAAGCCCGTTGCCGCACTGTTCGCGACCCCGGCGCGGTGCCAGTCGGCGTACTGCGCGCCGGTGCTCGACGAGTTCCTCGACGTGGTCAAGCCCTACGGCGACCAGATCGTGCCGGTGCACATCGAGATCTACCAGAGCCTGACCGGCCCGCTCACCGACCTCGTCCCGACCGTGGCGGCGTGGAACCTCCCCAGTGAGCCCTGGCTCTTCGGCATCGACGGCGCCGGCACGATCCAGTCGCGCATCGACGGCGCGTTCGGGGGCACCGAGATGAAGGCGTTGCTGGACGCGCTGGTCCAGCCGCGGTAGCCGCCCGGTTCGGGAACGACTAGCTGAAGCTCTGGCCGCAGCCGCAGCTGCGCTGCGCGTTCGGGTTGTTGATCGCGAACCCGGCGTCCTGCAGGCCGTCCTTGTAGTCGAGGGACGCGCCCCCGAGGTGCGGCGCGCTGGCCGGGTCGATCACGACCATGACCCCACCGTGCTCCGACTTCACGTCGTCGGTGGCGACGTCGGTGTCGAAGAACATCTCGTAGCTCAGACCCGAGCAGCCGCCTGGCCGCACGGCCACCCGCAGGACGAGCTCCGGGTTGCCCTCGGCCGTGATCAAGCTCTTGATCTTGTCGGCAGCCGCGTCGGTGATGCTGAACACGGTGCTGGCGTCCTGAACGGAGAACATCGAACCTCGCTCATCGCTCGCTGGTGGCTGGAGAATCAGGATATCCGACTCCCACCGTGACGTGGCACGGCTCAGAGTCGTACAACGTCCCGAACTCCTCGACTGTTCCCCCGCCAACCGATTCGACCACGCCCTCACAGAGGCCGCGGTGCAGGTTGCACACCAGCTCGGGGTAGGCCTCGGCCAGCTCCCGGAACGGGCAGTGCAGGAATTCGATGCGGGCGGACTCGCCCGGGGCGTCGGACTCGAGCGCGGGCTCGAACCCCAGCTTCGAGAGCTCGCCCTCGAGGGCGCTCAGGCAGCTGCGCGACCGCGTGCGACGACCGGCGTCCGCGCCCCAGACCCGGCCGGTCTCGGCTGCTTCGGACGCGTCGGCCCCGACCCGCTCGGCCAACGCCGCGAGCAGACCGGCCAGCAGCGCGTGGGCCGGGGGATCGAACCCGAGCGCCGGGGCACCGGCGCTGAGGAAGTAGAGGTGCTGCGGGCGGCCCACCGTGCCCCGGTGGACAGCCTCGACGTCGACCAGCCCGACCTCGCGGAGGCGCTCGAGGTGCAGCCGCACGGTGTTGGCGTGGATACCGAGGCGCTCGGCGAGGTCGGAGGCCGACAGTGCAGCCGTCGAATGCGCCAATTCCTCGTACATCGCGTAGCGGGTCTCGTCGCCCAGGGCCTTGAGCACGGCCAGCTGCCGCTCCGATTCGCGCCGGTTCACGGCCTTGACGGTACCCGGCGGCGGGCATATTTTCAAGATGTAGCCTGTATTAATCAGTATGACGTACACCCCCGACCCCGACGACCCGGGCGCACCGGTCCACCAGCCCGTCCCGGGTCCCCCGCCGTCACCCGACGACGTCCGCGGGATGCTCGCCGGGGTCATCGACCCCGAGCTGCACGCCAGCATCGTCGACCTCGGCATGGTCGACGACGTGCGGGTCGAGCCCGACGGCACGGTCGTCGTGAAGGTGGCGCTCACCACCGCCGGGTGCCCGTTGCGGGTCCAGATCCGCCAGGACGTCGAGTCGAAGGTGCGGGGGCTCCCCGGCGTCGCCCAGGTCGAGGTCGAGTACGGCGAGATGACCCAGGAGCAGAAGTCGGTGGCGATGCAGCGCGCCCGCTTCAACGCGCGCGAGCACGCCGGGCCGACCGAGGTGCCGTCCACCACCCGGGTGCTCGCGGTGGCGAGCGGCAAGGGTGGCGTCGGCAAGTCGTCGGTCACCGTCAACGTCGCCGCCGCACTGGCCGCGCGCGGGCTCACCGTCGGCGTCCTCGACGCCGACATCTGGGGCTTCAGCGTGCCGCGCATGCTCGGTGTCGAAGGACGTCTCGGCGGCAGCGACGGCAAGATCGAGCCCAACGTCGTAGCCGTCGGCGACGGCACGCTCAAGGTCGTGTCGATGGGCTTCCTCGTCGACGACGAGAGCACCGCGCTGATGTGGCGCGGGCTCATCCTCACCAAGGCGCTCGAGCAGTTCCTCACCGATGTCCGCTGGGGCGACATGGACTACCTGCTCATCGACATGCCCCCCGGCACCGGTGACGTGCAGATGGGTCTGGCGCGCTTGCTCCCGCAGGCCGAGATGCTGGTGGTCACCACGCCGGCACGCGCCGCGCAGAAGGTCGCGACAGCGCGTCGCCGACATGGCTCGCCGCTCCTATATGAAGGTGGTCGGTGTCGTCGAGAACATGAGCGAGTTCGTGGCGCCCGACGGTTCGCGCCACGCGGTGTTCGGCACCGGCGGTGGCGACGCGCTGGCCGCGGAGATCGGCGTCCCGCTCGTCGCGCGCATCCCACTCGAACCCGCGGTGTCGACCGGTGGTGACGCCGGTGCACCGGTCGTGCTCTCGGCCCCCGACAGCCCCGCCGGGCACGCTTTCACCGAGCTCGCGGCGAACATCGTCGACGAGCTGCTCCCACCGATCGAGATGGCGGGCTGCACCGCCCGCATCCTCGATCTCGTCGGTCAGCTCGAGTCCTGACGCGCACGAGCCCGGGCCGGAGCCCGGGCTCGTGACGTATATCCAGGGTTCGGGCAATCGTCTACTTGACGTCGAACTCGCCCTGGAGACCCTTCGTGTAGTCGTCGTTCGGCGGGTCGTCCCCATCAGTGCTCAGGTAGCCATAGTGCCCAGCGGCCAATGACCACTCGACGTACGCGATGCCACCGGGAGCAACGCTGCTCACACCACCGACCAGAACACCGGGCGCGTCACCCTCGGCCGTACCGCTGTTGAGGAGGGTGTCGAAGTACGTCTTCGCCTCGGCCAACGTCTTCCCCTCGTTCAATTGGATGAGCTGGAAGCTGTGCGGAGTCGTACCTTCGTTGGTGACCTTCACATTCAGGTTCTTCGGCGCGTCGCCGGAGGGCACGGTGATGCCCGAGTCGTTCAGCGTCACGTCGGCGACGCCGTCCGTCGGCGGCTTCAGGTTCGACTTGCCGCTCACGTCGAACACCTTGACCATGCCGTGTGCCTCGTGCGTTGTGCCGTCGGGTGCGGCGAGGAAGCACACGATCCCGTAGTGACCTGCGTTCAGCTCGGTGAGCGTCGTGGTCTTCTGGCCCGGACCCACGACCGCCGGGGTGCCGTACACACTCGGATCGCCTCCACCCGCCGTGAGCTTCCCGAACGCGGCGTCGTCGTTCGAGGCGAACGCCTTCTTCAACTGCGCGACCGTGACGCCCTTCTTCAACTTGAAGACGGCCATCATGTGATCCTCGACACCCGAATTGTCGAAGTTGATCTGGGTCCAGCCCGCCTTCGGGGTGCCCTTCAACTGGTAGACGTACTCGCCGGCCTTGACCGTGAGGCTGTTCGAGCCCGCCGCGCCGGCGGACGGGGCCACAACGCCCAGCGTGGTCGACGCGATGGCCACCGCCGCCATCCCTGCCCAGAGTCGAACGACGCGTGAACGTCGCGAATGGGTACGCAATGATCTCCCTTTCGTCGTGATCCAGAGCCTGCCTTCGGGCTCTGGAGGATCCTGCGCCAGCGGGGACGGTCGGAGCCATCCTGCTGGTACCACCACTCGTCCAGGTGTTCCCACACCCGGCGCGGCCCAGCAGTCTCGCGCCGCACCCTCGCGAAACTCCGTCGCGGGACGCGGTCTACGCGAGCTTCCAGGCCGACTTGACCGACGTGCCGGTGACCTTGCCCTCGGACTTGAGCTTCAGCAGATGCGCGTGCACCTGCCAGCCGGCCGCTTCGACCAGCTTCGGGTGCAACTCCCGGTCGGCGTAGAGAGTCGTGACCATGTCGGGGATGCGCGCCGGGCCCGCCTTGAGCAGCTTCAGCACCTGGCGCTCCCGGTCGTTGCGGTGCGCGACGTACTCCTGGATCCGCGGCTTGGCGTCCTCGATGACGTCGCCGTGGCCGGGCGCCAGCCGGGAGAGGCGGAGCTTCTCGAGCCGGGCGAGCGTCGCGAGGTACTGCGTCATGTCACCACCCCGGTTGGGGCTCACCACCGAGAACATGCCGTCGAGCACGGTGTCGCCGGTGAAGAGGACCCGTTCCTCCTCGAGCAGGAAGCAGAGGTGGTTGGGCGCGTGCCCCGGCGTGTGCAGCACGTCGAGGCCGAACTCGGTGCCCTCGATCGAGTCGCCCTCCCCGATGACCCGGTCGGGCACGATCGTGGTGTCCTTGTCGAGGCGCTTGCCGTAGGCGAGGACCTCGGCGCCGGTCGCCTTGACCAGTCGAGCGGTACCGGGGGCGTGGTCGGGATGGGTGTGGGTGAGCAGCACCCAGCGCACCCGCTCCTTCATCGACGCGCCGATGATGGCGTCGATGTGCCGCTTGTCGTCGGGACCGGGGTCGATGACCGCGACCTCGTCGATGCCGACGAGATAGGTGTTGGTACCCGCGCCGGTGAAGGGGCCGGGGTTCGGCGCGACGATGCGTCGCACCAGCGGGGACAGGGCGCTCGGAACGCCCGGAGTCAGGTCCGGCACGTCAGCCCCACTGCACCCGACGGGACTCCGCACGCACCTTCACCTCCGTATTGTAGGTGGGCCTATGGACCCCCGGCGCGCCCTTCCGTCCGTCGACCGGGTCGTCGAGCGGCTCTCGGGCCTGCCCCACGCCCTCCTGGTCGATGCCGCGAGGGACGCGATCGGCGCGGCGCGCGAACAGGTCGCCGGGGGTGCGGAGCCCGACACCGACGCCGTCGTGCGTGACGCCGCGGTGCGCGTCGAACGCCGGCGCCGCGCCTTCCTCCGCCCGGTGATCAACGCCACCGGGGTGCTCTTGCACACCAACCTCGGGCGCGCCCCGATCGGCGACGACGCGCTCGCGGCCGCCGCCGTCGTCGGTGTCGCCGCGTCGAACCTCGAATTCGACCTCGACGCCGGCGCCCGCGGATCACGGCACGGTCACGCCGGCGCACTGCTCGCCCGGGCGTGCGGCGCCGAAGCCGGCCTCGTCGTGAACAACAACGCAGCGGCGGTGCTCCTCACGCTGGCGGCACTCGCCCGCGGTCGCGACGTCGTGGTGTCGCGCGGCGAGCTGGTGGAGATCGGCGGCGGCTTCCGGGTGCCCGAGATCATGGCCGAGTCCGGTTGCCGCCTGGTCGAGGTGGGCACGACGAACCGCACCCGGGTCGGCGACTACGAGGGCGCGCTCGGCGCCGACGTCGCGCTGCTGCTGAAGGTGCACGCGTCGAATTACCGGATGGTCGGGTTCACCGAGGCGACGCCGGTGGCGGAGCTCAGCGCCCTCGGTCCCCCGGTGATGGTCGACGCCGGGTCGGGACTGCTCGACGAGACGACGCCCTGGCTCCCGCAGCGGCCGGCATGGCTGCGGGACGAGCCCGGGGTGCGGCAGGCCCTCGACGCGGGCGCGGGCGTGGTGACGTTCTCGGGCGACAAGCTCCTCGGCGGTCCGCAGGCCGGCGTGATCGTCGGGCGCGCCGACCTCGTGGCGACCATCGCTCGGCACCCACTGGCGCGAGCGACGCGCGCCGACAAGCTCACCCTCGGCGCGCTGCAGTCGGTCGCGCTCGCGTACCTCGCCGGTGACGCGACGACGATCCCGCTCTGGCGGATGGCGACCGCGTCCGACGCGTCGCTGCGCGACCGCGCGCACGCCATCGCATCGGCACTCGACGGCGCCAAGGTCGTCGACACCGAGGCCGTCGCCGGCGGCGGTTCCCTCCCCGGTCTCGGGATCCCGTCGGTCGGCCTCGCGTTCGAGCCGGCCGAGACCGACCGGTTCGCGGCGTCGCTGCGCGAGCACGATGTGGTCGCCCGCGTGGCCGACGGCGAAGTGGTCTGCGACCTGCGCAGCGTGGATCCGCGGGACGACGCCACGCTGCTCGACGCGCTGCGCGCCGCGAGCCGCAGCGCCGGCGCGTGAGGGTCGTCGCCACCGCGGGACACGTCGACCACGGCAAGTCCTCGCTCGTGCTCGCCCTCACCGGCACCGACCCCGACCGGTTCGCCGAGGAGAAGGCGCGCGGGCTGACCATCGATCTCGGGTTCGCGTTCACCACATTGGCATCGGGGACGGAGGTCGGCTTCGTCGACGTGCCCGGGCACGAGCGGTTCGTGAAGAACATGCTCGCCGGCGTGGGGGCGGTCGACGTGGCGCTGTTCGTCGTCGCCGCGGGCGAGGGCTGGAAGCCGCAGAGCGAGGAGCACTTCAGCATCCTCGAGCTGCTCGGCGTGCGCCACGGCGTCGTCGCGCTCACCAAGGCCGACACGGTGGACGCCGAGCTGCTCGAGTTGACCCGCCTCGACGTCGCCGACCACCTGGCCGGGTCGCTGCTGGAGGACGCGCCCCTCGTGGTGTGCGACTCGGTGACGCGACGCGGGCTCGACGACGTCCGGGCCGAGCTCGATGCCGTCCTCGCCGCGGCCGGACCACCCGTCGACCGTGGCCGGCCGCGGTTGTGGATCGACCGGGTGTTCGCGCCGCGCGGCGCCGGCACGGTGGTGACGGGGACCCTCACGGGGGGCGCGGTCACCGTCGGCGATGCCCTGCGCATCGTGCGCCTCGGCCGGACGGTGCGCGTCCGTGGGATCGAGAGCGCCCACCAAGTGCTCGAACGGGTCGTCCCCGGGGCGCGGGTCGCGCTCAACCTGGTCGGGGTCGACCACCACGACGTCGGCCGCGGCGACGCCCTCGTGCGCGAGCACCAATGGTGGGAGGCGACCGGGGTCGACGCGCGCGTCCGGTCGATCCCGGGCGCACCCGGGCGGCTCCCGTCCCGACTCCGCGCCGCGGTCGGCTCCGGTGAGCACCCCGTGCGCGTTCGCGTGCTCGACGACCGCGACGGGATCGCCCGCCTGCGGTTCGACGTTCCGCTTCCGCTGGCGGTCGGTGACCGCGTGGTCCTACGCGATCCGGCCCGGGCGCGCACCATCGCCGGCGCGGAGATCCTCGACGTCGAGTCACGGTGCGCAGCCGCGGCGGCACCGGCGGCGTTGGGCCTCGCGCTGCTCCCCCGGGTGCTGGCGGGGCACGGATGGTCGACCCGGACCGAGCTCGGTCGCCTACTCGACCGCGACGCGGCCGAGGTCGACGAGCTCGTGGCGGACGCGGTCGCGGACGGTGCGGTCGTGGCCGTCGGCGACTGGCTCGCGCCGCCCGACGATCTCCGGCAGCTCCGTCAGCAAGCCGGCGACGCAATCCGCGCGCATCACCGCGCTGAGCCGCTGTCGCCGGGCATCGAGGTGGGCGCGCTGGCGGCCCGGCTCGGGCGCGCGCCGGATCAGCTCCGCGCCGCGGTGATCGGCGCCGACCAGTTGGGCATCGCGCAAGGGGTCGTGTTCGATCCGGCGCGGGCGCGACGCGCGTCCGACACCGACGAGGGACGCGCGCTCGTCGCGGTGCTCGACGCGTCGCCGTTCTCTCCTCCGGCACCCACCGATCCCGCGCTCGCACGCGCGCTGGTACGCGACGGCACGCTCGTCGACATCGACGGCATCGTGTTCAGCGCGGACGCGATCGCGCGCGCTCGCAGCGCGTTGCGTCCGGCGCTCGCCAGCGGCGGCTCCGTCAGCGTGAGCGATGTGCGCGAGCTGCTCGGGAGCTCACGGAAGTACGTGGTCCCGCTACTCGAGCACTTCGACCGGGAAGGCTTCACCCGCCGCCGCGACGACCTGCGGGTTGCCGGGCCGAGGCTCGATCAGCTGTAGGACGCCTCCAGCATCCCCCGGCGTTCGTGCTCGTTCAGCCCGCCCCAGATCCCGTGGGACTCGCCGACCTGCAACGCATGGTCGAGGCACTCGTTGCGGACGGGGCACTGACGACAGATCGCCTTCGCGCGCGACTCGCGCAGGTCCCGGTCCTCGCGCCGCTCGGTGTTCGATGGCGGGAAGAACAGGGCGGTCTCCGGCCCCCGGCACGCCGCGCGGGTGCGCCACGAGTTCAGTGTCTGGACGGTCACGGACCCCCTCCCCCTCTCGAGTGTCTCGCGGCGCGGAACCTACTCCGGTCGAGTCCGCGGTCACAAGAGGAGCCGGGTCAGGACCGGGGCTCGGCCTTCCGGTTGCGGGCCCGCTCCCGGTAGTCCTGGGCGCCACCCTCCGGGGGCTCCACCTCCAGCACGAGCCCCTCGACCGCGACCACCTTCACCGGCTCGCCGGCCTGGATCGGTGTGGCCCGATTGGTGCGGGCACGCCAGCGGGCGCCCCGGATCAGCACGACGCCGTCGGGATCCACGTCCACCTCGGCGGTGCCGTCCTCGCCGATCATGCCCTCGCGGCCCACGGTGGGCGTGGAGAAGCGCGAGCGGATCATGGCGGTCATCCCACCGAGCATGAACAACATCGCCCCGCCGATCACCACCAGGAACACCCACCACGCGGGTCGCAGCTGTGACGATCCGCCGTAGAGGAACCAGGAACCGGTGACGAGCGCGACGGTGCCGATCCCGGTCCACACCGCGAGCCCACCCGCCTGCACGTCGACGGCGAAGCCGAACATGGAGAGGAAGAGGAGGCCGAGCGCCCACCAGTGGACGGGGAGGTGCGAGAACCCGACGAACGCGCCCACCAGGCAGAGCGCGCCGACGAGGCCGGCGAGCCCGATCGACGCGGTGTAGAACTCGAAGACGATCAGGGCGAGGCCGACGACGATCAGGAAATAGGCGATCGACGGGCTGATCAGCCGGTGGAGCAGCGAGTCGCCGAGCCCGAGCCGGTTGAACACGACGTCCTGGTTGGGCTGGCGACGCCGGTCCCGTCCGGTCCCGACCACCTTGGCAGTCGAGAGCTCGACGTCGCCGGCGGCGGTGGTCACGGTCCTGCCGTCGAGTTGCACGATGACCTCGCCGACCGTGGGCCGCACGCCGTTGGTCGCACCGACGTTCCGCGCCGCGGTCGAGCCCAGGCGCACGCTCGCCAACTTCGCGCGCGCCGCCGGGATCACGCCCGTGGCGCCGGGCCAGCGTCGCCAGCCGGTCGGCGACGCCGGCACGGGTGCTCGCGTCGGGATCGTCGAGCCGCACCGGCTGGCCGGGGCCGACTCCGGAGCCCGGGGAGACGAACGCGAGGTGCGCGGCCTGCAGCAGGATCGTCGCCGCGCCCTTGGCGTCGGCACCCGAAGGACCGACCCACACCGCGACCGGGACGCGCGAAGCGCTGGATGGCGCGGACGACCTCCTCGATGTCGGTGTCGATGGCACCGTTCGACTTCAGCTGCAGGATCAGGAGGGTGGAGCGGTTCTCGTTGGCCTCGTCGATGGCGTCGAGGATCAACGAGACGTTGGGGGCGTCGAGGTAGCCCTCGATCTGCACGACGTCGATGCCGCGCCGGCCGACGGCCGGCGTCGCTGCGCCGGCGAGCGTGTCGACCGCGAGCAACGAGCACGCGACGAGGAGCACGAGCAGCGCCAGGCCGCGGCGCATCCGGTGCGCGATGGGGACTCCCGTAGCATCGGTGACCATGGACCTCGAGCGCTTCTGCGCGACCTCCCGGGTCGTGATCGTGGCGGGCAAGGGTGGGGTCGGCAAGACGACGGTGACCGCCGCACTGGCCACCGCAGCGGCCCGCACGGGCATGAGCGTGCTGATCGTCGAGGTCGAGGGCAAATCGGGGCTCGCCGCGTGTTTCGGCGAAGCTCCGCTCACCTACGAGGAAGCTGAGCTCCGACCGGGGGTGCGAGCGCGCACGCTCACCCCTGACGACGCCCTGCTCGAGTACCTCGACGACCACGGTATGCGACGGATCTCCCGGCGCCTCAGTCGATCGGGGGCGCTCGACGTGGTCGCCACCGCGGTGCCGGGGATGCGCGACATCCTCGTGCTCGGCAAGGTGAAGCAGCTGGAACGCGCCGGCGTCGCCGACCTGATCCTCATCGACGCCCCCGCCGCCGGGCACGCCGTCAGCTTCCTGCTCTCGGCGCGCGGGCTGCTCGACGCGGTGAAGGTCGGGCCGATCCAGCGCCAGGCCGCCGACGTGGTGGAGATGCTGAGCGATCCCGCTCGCTGCCAAGTGATGCTCGTCACCCTCCCCGAGGAGACGCCGGTGAACGAGCTCGTCGACACCGCGTACGCGGTCGAGGACCGGGCCGGAGTGGCGCTCGGCCCCATCGTGGTGAACGGGTGGGTCCCGCCGCTCCTGCCGACGGGCGACGAGGGCGGGAGTCCCGGCGCCGTCCGCGCCGACGCCGACGCCGCCGGGGTCACCCTCGACGACCTCGAGCTCGACGCCCTGGCCCAGGCGGCCGAGTTCCGTGCCGGACTGTCGCGCCGCCAGGCGGAGCAGTGCGCGCGGCTGGCCGATCGGCTGGCACTCCCTCAACTGCGACTGCCGTACTTCTTCACCGCCGACGTCGGACCCCACGAGCTCGAGATCCTGACCGACCAGCTCGCGCTCGGGATCGGCACCCTCGACGACGTCGCGGCGACATGACGTCGATCGCCGACATCGTCGACCACCGGCACATCGCGATCTGCTGCGGCACCGGAGGCGTCGGCAAGACGACGACCGCGGCGACGCTGGCGATCGAAGGAGCGCGGCGCGGGCGCGACACCGTGGTCGTCACGATCGATCCGGCCAAGCGGCTCGCCAACACCCTCGGCCTCGAGACGCTGTCGAACAACGCGCGCGAGATCGCGCGCGAGCGGTGGGATCCGACCGGCGACGCCGCGCCGGGTGGGCGCCTCCACGCGCTCATGCTCGACACCGAGACCACGTTCGACCAGCTGGTGCAGACCTACGCGCAGAGCGAGGAGCAGGTGCAGCGGATCCTCGAGAACCGCTTCTACCGCAACATCGCCGGCGCGCTCTCGGGCACGCAGGAGTACATGGCGATGGAGAAGCTCTATGAGCTCCACGATCGGGGCGGCTTCGACCTCATTGTCGTCGACACGCCGCCGAGCCGGCACGCGCTCGACTTCCTCGATGCCCCGCGACGTCTCACCCGCATGCTCGACAACCGCGTCTTCCGCATCCTGATGGTGCCCACCCGCACGACGCTCCGCGTCGGCAGCATGGCCGCGCAGGCGCTGCTCAAGACGATCTCACGCGTGGTCGGCACCGAACCGGTCGACGACGTCGTGTCGTTCTTCCGCGCCTTCGAAGGGATGGAGGCGGGGTTCCGGGACCGGGCGCAGCAGGTGATGCAGCTCCTCGCCGCCGACGAGACCGCCTTTGTCCTCGTGACCTCGCCACGTCGCGACGCGGTCGAGGAGGCCGAGTACTTCGCACAGCGCCTGGCCGACGGCGAGTACGCAGTCGACGCGCTGGTCGTCAACCGGGTCCACGCGCGGTACACGGACCAAGCACCCGATGCGCTGCGCGCACTCGGCGCCGAGCTCGGCGCGCGCGGCGGCGACGCGGCAGCGCGGCTCGCGGCGCGCTACGCCAACCTCGCGGACTTCGAAGATGTCGCGCTCCGTGAGCGCGCCGAGCTCACGGGCCTCGAACAGCGGATCGGTGATGCTTCCGTGGCCCACGTCCCCGAACTGGGATACGACGTGCACGACTTCGGCGCGTTGCGGGCGGTGGGGAGCCACCTGTTGCCTGCCGACTAGGTTGCCTGGCGTGAGCACGATCGTCGTCGCCGCCGACGCACAATGGGTCCGCGACCTCGTGAAGTCCGCCTGCACCGCTCCGGGGCAGGAGGTGATCGAGGTGACGCGCGGCCAGGACATGCGCGGTGTCGTCGGCGAGCACGAGCCCGATCTGGTGATCCTCGACATGCAGATCGCCAACATGGGTGGGCTCGCGGTCGCCATCGACCTGCGCCTCGAGGGTTCGGCGGGCCGCATCCCCGACGTGTCGATCCTGCTCCTGCTCGACCGCGAGGCCGACCGGTTCCTCGCCAAGCGGGTCGACGCCGACGCCGAATTGGTGAAGCCGGTCGACCCCGGCACGCTGCGGCGCACCGTCGACCGCCTCCTGGCTCGAGAGGTCGAAACGGTCGACGGCTAACATGACCGTTCCCTTCGGGATGTAGCGCAGCTTGGTTAGCGCGCAGCGTTCGGGACGCTGAGGTCCCGGGTTCAAATCCCGGCATCCCGACCACCGAAGGTGCAGGTCAGCGGGGGTTCGCGCCCCGCTGCTGCTTCTCAGGCACTCTCCATCGCGCGTCCATCGCGCGGACGCTGTGAAAAGCGAGCTCCAACGGCCTCTGCGGCATCGATGTCGGCAGCGGTCGTCGCCTGTGCGTAGATGCCGAGCGTGAGCCTGGGATCGGAGTGCCCCAGACGGGTCTGTGCGGTCTTGAGGTCGACACCGGCGAGCACGAGGGCCGTCGCATTGGCTCGACGCAGATCGTGGAAGGTGAGCCCCTCGAGGTTCGCCTCTTCGCAGGCAGGGATCCACACCCGACGTCGGAAGTTGGCGTACTCAATCGCGTCGCCATCCGATGCGGTGAAGAGCAGTGCGTCAGGATCGGCTGCGGTGAGCCCTCTCCATGCCAGATGGGCCGAGAGCATGTCGGCGAGCTCTTCCGGGATCGCGAGGGTGCGTCGCCCAGCCGTCGACTTGGGCGGACCAAACACCGTGGTGCCCTTGGGTCCGCGCGTCAGTTGCTCCGCGACGGTCAAGGTCCGTCCGAGCAGGTCGAGGCGACCCACCCGGATTCCAGCCACTTCGCCCCACCGCAGGCCCAGCATGGCCCCGAGATACGGCATCGCCGCGTAGGCGGGCCCGAGAGCGTTCGCCAGAGCCTCCAGTTCATCCGCTGAGACGACGTAGCGCCTGATGGGCTCGACGGCTGGCAGCTTGATTCCGCGGCATGGTGAGGCGACCACCACGCTGCTGTCAACCGCGTAGCCGAACACGGCTCGCAGAACGCCGTACATGCGTCGGACGGTCCTCGGTTCCAGCCGCGTGGCCCAGGAATCCACGACCCCGCGGATCCGTGCCGGCGTCACCTTCCCGATCGCGTCGTCGCCGAGCTCCGGGACGAGGTGGACCCGCAAGATGCTCTCATCGCGCACGGTAGGAGCTTGGCCTCTTCGCCTTGTTGGACTCGAGCCATTCTTCGGCGACTCCGCGGAAGGTCCTGCTGGCGGCTCGAGGATCGATCCACGCCCCGCGAAGCTTGTCGGCCTCTGCCGTGTTGGCGCCGCGTTCCGCTTCACGTCGCGTCCGGTAGGTGACGTTGTGCACGGTGCCGCCCACGTCGCGGTAACGGACGTCGTAGCGGTTCTCGCCGGCCTTGGTCTTGCGCCTGACGATCGATGCCACGGCGGGACTACCTCGACGACTTCGGGTCGCGGCCCGTCTGGTGCGCCCACGTCTTGATGTCGGGCCAGTACCAGAGGACTGCCCTTGTACGACGCACGACCGGCTCCGGGAAGTCCTCGTAGCGATGAACCCAGTTCTGCACCACCTGGCGGCCTGACACGCCGAGCCGATCGGCGATCTCCCCCGCATCCACGAGTTGATCCACGTCAACCTTCCTGGCCACGACCTCGACGCTAACGAGGTCCCCTACTCGGGGTGGGGATCGCTACCAAGAGGAACGAACCCCACCCAAACGCTTATTGACTGCACGGGTAACCAGGGTTACGGTATCTCTGTTTACTCAGGCAGTCAAGCCTCTACGAAAGGAAGTCACCATGACCACCGCCGCTCCCCGCTGGGTCGACCTCGACAGGCTGGTGTCAGAGGAAGTGCACGTCGAGATGGCAGCGTTGACGGAACGCCTGAAGGCTCAGGACGTCTCCCTCGAGGACGAGCTCCTAGCGGAAGTGCTCGATCAGAGATGGAACGACGAGATCCGCGGCAAGGACGGCGTCGACGACCCCGAGACCTTCCGGAAGATCATGGAGTGGACTGGCTACAACGAGTTCTCCGATGCATGGGTCGCGACTGGGCTCTGCCCGCACTCCGTCCCGCTCGGTTCAGCCGACTAGCCCTGCGAATTGGGCGAAGGAAGCGAACGGGCCCGGCTTCGGTCGGGCTTCGTCACGTCTAGGGGTCTCCGCCAGTTAGTTGACTTGGTTCAGTATTCTCGGCCCTCGATGAGCGACGAGTTCCTCGCTGACCTTGCACTGCTCATCCTCGAGCAGGACTGGCGCCGGGACGGTCTGTGCATCGAGCCCCAGTACTCCGCGGTTGAGTTTTCCCCGAGCGTGGCCAGCCGTCTGAGCCGGCCAAGGCCATCTGTGCGCGGTGCCTGGTCTCTGCCGAGTGCCTCGCCTACGCGCTCGACAACCGCATTAAGGAAGGCGTGTGGGGAGGGACGACCGGCCGCGACCGTAGACAGGTGTGGACTGCCCAGCGACACGCCGCGTAGCCGCCGCGAAAGCAGCGCAGGGATCCCTTTCGACGTCAGTCAGGCCAAGCGATAGCAGTGAGGGACAGTGGGGCCGACGAGCCATACAGCGCGGTACCCGAGCGCCTCGAGGAGCGGCCGTGCCTGCTGAACAACCAGGTTGACAACCTGCTTGTGAATGTGGGCGGGCGAGCGCGTCGCATCGAGCGCGAGGAGCAACTCGGCGCGTTCCTCAACGGTGTACTTCTTGTGAGTCGCCGCGGTCACCATCTGGCGGGCGAGTGTCACGATTTCGTATCTCTGCGGAGCTGTGCCGAAGAGGTGCAGCTTCTTCCATACGTCCTGCTCGACGACTCGGGTGACCTGCACGTGGAGTTCATCGCCAGCGGCGTTGGTGCTCCTCGCGTCTACGTGCTCAAGCTCTGGATGGTCGCGCGGGCATACCTTCACGAATGGTTCGAAGGCCTCGCCGCCAGCGTTCAGGGCCTCACGGAGTAGCCGGCAGGCGTCCAGAACGTCGTCCTCGTTTTGCGGACGTGAACCCTCGAAGCCCTGCTCGCACCCGTCAGGGCCCGACTTGCTCGTCGAGCGATATTCGCTTGCTGTGACGTTCACCGATTGGGTGTCGGTGTCTTCGTCGGTCCATTCGGCAACAGCGCGAGTGATGCCACTGTTGCCCCGGCCCGCCGCGATCCGAGCCAGGGCGATCGCTGTCTCCACCGAACGACCATCGCCTCCGGACATGCACGGAACGGTAGCCACGACCGCCGAAGATCCCCCGGGCGAAGCATGGTTGCCGCACAGGTCCCATCCGCACGCTCGACCCCGGCGAACACCGCTCCAGCGAAGCGGGCGGGAGCAAGATGGTTTGGGCCAGCAAGAACGGCCGCAATGAAGAACGGGGCGGGCCACGGCTCGGCCGGTTCTGGCTTCGCTCCACCGAACCACGCTGTGTAAGTCAAGAGTTTGCGCTCGACTCTTGATGGAGGTCTGTCCTTATCAAGCTTGCTTGACGAATGGGAGGACTCATCAAGAGTTTCCGCGTTAAACTTGATGAGTGGAGATTGACCGATTTGCCCAAAGTCCAGTCGGTACGCTCGTTCCGATCAGCGGCCTCGACCCTAGGTTCAACGAAGACTACGACCACTGGGCGTTCGTTCCGGACCCTTTGCCCCAGGAGATCGAGCTCAAGACCGCAACGTGGGCCAAGGTGTCTGAAGCCGCCGTGGCCCTTGGTCGCCTTCAAGAAGCGAGTAGTCGCCTTCCAAACCCGGCGGTGTTTCGTACGCCGGCCCTCCGTCGTGAGGCGGTCAGCACCTCCGCGCTTGAGGGTACTTACGCTCCCTTCGAAGCGGTTCTCGAAGCCGAAGCCGAACCGGACGAGCCTAGGTCGCCCCAAGTTCGGGAGATCTTGAACTACGTCACCGCAGCCAACTTCGCGTTCAATTCGATGGCGACTCGCTCGCTCAGCTTCGCTCTGCTCGCAGAGGTCCAGGGCATTCTCGTGCGCGGGACTAGCGGTGAACGATCCGACACCGGCCGGCGTCGCGAGAGCCTCGTCATCATCGGGCCCGGAGACGCGCACATACCCGAAGCTCGGTTCATTCCGCCACCGGCAGACGATCGCTTGCAATCCGGTGTCGATGCGTGGGTGCAGTGGGTGAACGATCCCCCGGCGCTCCCCGTCGTGGCCGAATGCGCGCTATCGCACTATCAGTTCGAGACTCTCCATCCCTTCTCGGATGGCAACGGTCGAATCGGCCGCCTCGCCATCGTGCTCGAGCTGATGCTCCGCGGCGTTCTCGCCGAACCCGTGCTTACGGTGTCACCGTGGTTCGAAGCGCGGCGCACGCAATATCAAAACGAGCTGCTTGCCGTGAGTATGTCGGGTGACTGGAATCCGTGGGTCGACTTCTTCGCTTCTGCTGTGCTCGCTCGTGCTGAAGCGACGATCGAGCAGATCGTGGGCCTCGAAAGGTGGAAGGAGGAGACCCTCGAGCGTCTCAGGTCAGCTCGGATTACGGGCGTTGCACGCGAGCTCGCGGAAACACTCATCGCCGGGGTCCCCGTGACCGCGCGCACAGTCGCCGAGACCTACAACGTGACGACACAGGCCGCGCACAATGCCATCAGCCGGCTCGAGGGTGTCGGCGTCCTCAAGCGACTTTCAGCGGAGGGCTCCTACCATCGTCATTTCTGGTACGCGCCAGACGTCCTCATGCTGACCCGATAGCCCACGCTCCGAAGAACATCGTCTCGCGGTCACCGCCGAATCTCTCGGCGAGGGCCTTGCATTGCTCGCGCTTCTCGTCGTCCTCGACGTAGGTGATCGTGAGATCGAAGAGGCCGGTCAGAGGTCACCCACTTGCGCAAAGCACAGCTGACTTGATCTCTGGAGCCGTCGCGCTGACCGTCCCGTAGATCGGAGCTCGCGGATTCACGTCGACCCCGATCTCCGAGGCCAGCCGCGCCTTTTCGTTCACCGGGAGGATGAGCCCACCGAAGTCCGCAACCCCGGGCTTCGTGTTCACGGCCCACGCTGCGCCATAAGGAGTGGCGACGTACCACGCGCTCGGCCGACGCGCCTCCTAGGTGCCCACGAGCCTTGACCGCGCCGGCGGAGGTCACGCCAAGTGCAGTCATCAGGCTTGGGCCGACGACAACGCATCCCTTCAGCTTCGCTGCGGGCATGCGTGCTCCGGCGGCCGCGCTCGGAGTGAGAGAAAGCGCTACCGCGGACAACGATGGAGATCGACCACTTGCGCACCAACCCTGACCCTACGCAGCTCCCCGGCTCGGTGCTCGCGCTCAGCCGATTCTGGCCGACTGACGACTCGGCCGGTTCTCCGCGTTCAGAGCGGCAGTGACGCGCTGCGTCTAACGACGGCCGCCGATTGCCACGTCCCGGTGAGTGTGGAATGCAGTCGTGGTTCCTCCCAACTCCGGCTGCACGCACGCGGCAGTGGGCTGCACGCAGGCGTCGAGCGTCACGGTCACCTTCGCGCTGAAGGCACCATCCGGGCCGAAGGTGACCCATGTGGAGATGAACGGGTCTCCCCCCGTGGACGTCGACTCTTCGGACCCGATAGTTAGGCGCCCCGTAACGGTTTTCGGTTGCGGTTCGAACGAGGCCTCCACGTCATGGCTGGTGAGGTAGGTATTGCCGCTCGTGACCGTGATGTCGGTGCCTATGCGCTCATCACTGCCGGTGTTATCGGTCGTGATGGTGGCCCGGCATTGCCAGCCGGCGAGAGGACTTTGTTCGTTGGCCAGGGGCCATGTGAGGTTGGGGTCGCCCACTCGCCCTCCCTGGCTTTCGTCGTAGGTTTGGTTGAGGGCAGTGCAGCCTGTGAGCAACAGAGCAGGCAATGCGAGTGAGAGCCACCAGCGTTTCATCGTTCCTCCCGTGGGTGGAGCCGAGACGGCTGTTGAGCCGTATGTTGCCCGCTCGGGAGTCACGCCTAGGGGCTTTCGGGCCGCAGCGCTGAGGGGATTGACCGGCAGAGGCAACAACGAGCGCTGGCTCGGTAGGCCGGTTCATCGCGTTCAGGACAGCCCGAAGCGTGACGACCGGATGGCTCAGTCGTCTACTTCAATGGGCGGCACCACGGGTTCTTGAAAACCGACGGCTGGCAGGGGATACCAAATGAGTTGGGATGCTGAATAGAGGCCCGTCAAGACATCGAGTGTCCCCCAGTGGTAGATCCGGAGCTCTCCGCCCGGCACCACTAGTTGTGTGCTGTCGATACGGACCGACAGCACGAAACCGTGATCCCCGGCAGGTGCGAAATCAGCACGCTTCGTGTCCCCCGGAGGGATCGTGAGCGTTCCGCTTCGCGGCACTGCGCCTGATGGGGTTCCCTGTGCGGGCGTCACCGTGATCTTCACCACTGCCTCAGTGTCGGCCACGTTCGTAACTGCCACGACCACGTCGCGCCGCAGTTCGTCTTTGTGGTGTGGAAGCGCGCCCCCGTCGCCTGGGCCGGCCGTTCCCCGAAGGCGATGGTCGAAAATGAACGGACCCGAAATCCACCTTCTACCCGGCCCAGCCGTCATCGTGTACCTCGCCTTCACCAGAGAGGGTACGTCCACCCTTCCACCTCATCCCCATGGACACAACAAGCGTGCGCTCCGCCCAACGTGACCCATCGTTCAACATCGCAGCGCTCACACTCGGCGTCCGCTAAATCGTCCATGCCCAAGACGACCGACCTCGACGCGCGTCACACCCTCGCGGGATGCTTGCGAGATGACCGACGACGAAGTGATCGACCAGGCGCTCGCTGAGGGATTCGAGCTCGAGGAGCGGGCCTGTCAGGACCAGTGGGTGTGGGGCTGGTGCCGAGGCGACGATCAACGTTGGCCATGCTACCTCGAGGAACGTCAGGCGATCGACTGGATGCGCGACCGGCTCAGTCGCGGGCGTGCATTCGTCTGAGAACCGCGGACGTGGCGCGGCGTTACTCGCGCTAACGGGCGGCACGATGGAGAAGGTTCAGGAGTACGTGGCCAGGCATCGACCCGGGTCACGAGTGACAACTACGGACACCCTCCCGATCAAGAATCGGGTAGCCACCAGCCCACTTGTCCCCCGAAATCATCGATTTCTCGGTCGACGATGAGGGTAGATCCTTGGTAGGCCAAGGCCGTGATGATCACTTGCTGGCCACTGTCCGTTCTGTGCCCACGCGTAGCCACGCCGGCACGTCCGTCTCGTCCGAAGAAGACCGCTCCGTATGGCGCCTCTTTCTCCGAGCCGCGGTAGACCTGACCTTTCGTCAAGTGATCCCAGATGTCTCTCGGATTCGTATCGTCGTTGATAGGCACGTCGACGAAATTCTGAAGGTTGACCCCGGCGGCACGATAGGCCTGCAGCACAAATTGCAGCCCGTTGCCATTGTCGTCGGCCATAAAGGTGAAGGTGTGCGCTTCCGCGTACCTAGCCGCTTTCTCGGCCGGCGTGCCCGGCTCGGAAGGCAGTGTTGTCGTCGTGCTGGTCGTAGTAGTCGACGATGACGGTGGCGGACCCGCGCTAATAACCTCGAACTCAATCTGGCCTGGGTAGAAGCCGTCCTCCAAGGCGTCCAGGATCTTGGTGCCGAAGTTGAGCGCGACCATCGCGTAGACGATCTTCTTCATCGCATCCGTGGCTTCTTTGCCGAGTACGCCTCTGGCGGCCTCAAAGCAGGAAGCCAGCCTCGATTGTGCGTTGGTCGCGTTGCTCGGGTCGTCGAAGACGCCTTTCATGGCACAGTTCAGCACGCTCTTCGGCACGGCCACTTGGGGAAGCGCGTAGATCTTTTGAAATGCGTTCCACGTCATTCCGGCAACGGCTCGGATCGCAGCGTCCTGGGACTTGATCGTGACGACCTGTCCCTTCTTGAAATCGGAGCGATGGAGAGTGATCGTCGCGGAGCTTCCGGGCGCCAGGAAGAGGAAGTTCTTCGTCACGGCGGTTTGAACAAGCGCGATCGCCTGATTGAGAAGACCGTCGACCGTGTGAGACCACGACGAGTGCGAGTAGTCGAGCGAACCAAAGTTGACATGCAGTGCCTGCGTGTAGCCTCGGTTATTGGCGATGGAAAGCTTCAGGGTCGTTGAGTTCGTTCCCGGCGCCGCACATACCCGTACCGGATCGTTGACGCCGTTCGGGAAGATCACTCCGGTCACCCACGACGGCGGATCGGTGCAGTCGAGTCCGCCCGTAAACCGCGCGGAGCCGAAGGTCGCCCCTACCTGATAGCGGAACTCATCGGCCCACGCGAAAAGGCTGAGGTGATCTACGGTCGCGCTCGCGACACCCGTGCTCGGATTCCAGTCCGTCGCTTCCGGGACCCAGCCTCCAACATCCGACGTGTCGTGCAGGAGTAGCGGCACGCTGCCGCTCGATGCCTGCGTCGCGTCATGGTGAAGCGAAAGCGTGAGGGGAAGTGATGGTTGCCCCTGACTGGTCACGACTTCGAACATGGGCACGAGCAAAATGGAGGCCTCGAGCAAGGGATCCGGTGAAGAGCCGACCGTGCGGATCGTCAGAGTCTGTCCGGCAGCGATCGCTCCGGCGGGAGCATCCACACCCAGGGTGCCGAGGGCAATATGGATGGCACCGCCATCGCTCGTCACGGTCGTCGATTCGGTCAGTGTCACCGGCGTTGACGGCGCCGAGGCGAGGCCGACCCCGACCGAATTCCGGGCTACGACGGTGCAGGTATAGGTCTTCCCGTTAGTGAGACTCGACACTCGCAATGGCGACGACAGCGAAAACGTGGACGAACCAGCCGCGCTGCCGTCGCTCGGATAACACGCGGCTTGATAGCCGGTAATCGCCGCGCCACCATCATTCGCTGGCGGCGAGAAGTCCACGGCAACCGTTCCGCTTCCCGGCGTGACACCCGATACTGACGGGGCTCCAGGAACTGAAGGGGCGCGGACACCAACACGTAGCCAGTCGGCCACCTCAGGAGCAGCACCAGAGGACACAGCGAGCTCGACGAACCCGCCGTCACCTGCCGTCGCTGTGGCGGGAACTCGGAACTGCACGGCAAGCGCGCGACTTTCACCGGCAGAGACGCCGTGAAACACGTATCCGGAGCTGCTGCGAACGAGATCGGTCACGTCGGAGGACGCGACAAAGAACCGGACCCTTGGGCTGGCCGACCCGGCATGAAACTTCTTGAGGGTGACGTGCAAGTCATCGGTGGGTGAACCGTCGTTCTGGATCCGGACTGCATACGACCGCTTCCCATCGACCAACGGACGACGCCACACCTGCTGCTCGCGAGGATGGGTTGTGTAGAAGTTGTCACCGATCAACTGCGAATCCACCTGACGTGTCTTGACCATCACGTCAGGCCGCTGCGGGCAAATCAACGAGGCTGTCGTCGCGCACTCATCGGTCGCACTGCTGTCAGCTACGCGAGCTACTACCGAGAAGTCCACGGCACCGACGGCCACGCACGCGACGACGATCGCCGTTACACAACGGCGAAAGCCGAAACGCAGCGCTCGCGAGAGCATCGACCTCGCGGTGGCGCCAACTGCCAACCACCCCGAACACCGCGCGAAGACCCGCCCACGCCCCACTATCCACCGTGCCAAACCCCCATACGTCGGATCACTTCTTCAGGACCTACGGCGCTCCGACAGCTCGAGTTCGACCCGGGCTGCCGGCGGCAAGTTAGTGACACGCGGCCGAACGATCAAGGGGCCGAGGTGGTCCGTCATCGCCCACCGGCACGCAAGCCTGACATGGCGGCACTCAATTCGTCGCGAGGCGGTCTATGGAGCCGCGCCCACTTCCACCTCGTAGCGCCAGGTACTCCACCACGAGGGGGCGCCAGGCCGACCGGCCAGTCATCGGGCGAGAGGAACTGACTCGCGAACTGCAGCCGCGCCTTCGACACGCTCGTTGCGTCCGGCCGGCGGGTGAAGAGGATCGTCGCCGATGTGCACTGCACCGAGGGGTGTCCGTTGGGGTTCTCCTGATCTGGTTCGAGATCGGAGTCCGGCCAGACCGCGTAGAGCATCGGCTCGGAGAAGTGGATCGCGTAGTGCAAAGCCATCTCGTGGTCGCGAGTGAGATACACGCGCTCCGCTGGTCCGCTGCTACCCGGTGCTCCGGTGAGAGCTCGGGGCAGGATCTTGCCGATAAGTCCTGCTGGGCCACCGTGCCAGTACGCGCCGAGGGCGACAGGGGGGCGATCGCTCGGTCCAGAAAGATCAGGCATCCGCGGACGCCTCCTCATCGGCGAACTCGAGGCCATCGAAGATGGACCAAGCTGCTCGCGCAAGACGCTCGGCCGCGTCGAGAGCGTCACACGACCAAGCAGCTGCACCGCTCCGCAAGAGCTCGATCGCCGTCGCTCTCAACCGGTCCGTGTTGGTTGTGCTGCGGACCCTCGTTTCCCGCATGAGGTGGAACCGCTGGGCATGAGGACGCGCAGGGTTCCCTCGGTGCGTCCTACACGGATCTCCGATCGGCGCGGAGCAGTAGGGACACGCAACGGTGAAGATCGGCGTCATGTGGCCTCCTCGGCGGCCGCGGCGCGAGCTCGTTCCCGTTCGGCCATGCGGTTCCGACTGTCCTCGGCGCGAGCCATCGCGATGCGCGTGTGCCGCTCAGTGTCCGGGGACCATTCAGCGGCCTGCGAAGGAAGCGAACTTGGCGAAGAAACCAGCGAATCGAGGGCGAGGTGGTCTCGAAGCTGCGGCAACAAGGCTGCTTGATTCGCTTTCTTCGCTTGATTCGCCCCTTCGTCGTCCTCGAGAAGGACGAACGAGCGCACCCTCGGCCGACCGTCCGTCGTCTGCTGGGTGGTGGTGATGAGGCTCGCTTCTTCCAATTTCCTGCGGATCTCAAGGAGTCGGTGAGCGGATCGATGGCCGGAGAACACTGCGTGTTGCTCCGTCCCGTCGAGCCCTTCATCACCGGCGTCACGCAGGGCCTCGAGAAGCTTGTCGGTGTCGGGGTCGCCCGATCGGTACGGCCCGAAGATGTGTCGTGCACTCGCAGCCGAGTAGTCCCAAACGGCGGTAGCCGCGAGCAGATGGAGAAGGCCGATCTGCTCGGACTGATCGAGCAGGGCGTAGAAGAGGGAAAGCCGAAGAATCTGCGCTTCTGCTCGGGCGGTGACCGCGCCGAGTATGCCGCAGGCCTCGTCATCGATCAGGTCGTAGAGGATCTCCCAAGCCCGCTCCGCTTCGGGCGCCCGTGTCGTACGCGTTCGTGTTCGCGCCGCTCTGATGGCTTCCGCCACTGGCTCGGACCATGCGCGGAGATCGTCTTCGTCGATGATCCCGCCTGATGGCAACTTCTTGGAACGTCGGGCAAGCCACCAGCAGTAGCGATTCGCGAAGCCGTTGAAGGCGTCGACGTTCGCCAGCTTGCTATGGAGCTCCTCGGCCGTGATGTCCGCGATGACGGAGATGTGAGAGCCCGTTGCAGTGACGGTCGACTTCCGCGTTCGGACGGCGAGCACTCCACCGTCCCATGCATCACGCTGGATCTCGCTGAGGGTTGCTCCGTCGCGACTAGCCACCTGCAGAATGCGAGCGAACTCACCCTCACGGACCAGCAATCGCTTGTCACTGGCGCCCTGATTGTCGTCTGCAGCATCCCCAACTGACTCGACGACCGCCTCCCCAGAGCCGAAGCCCCCGTGGATCCGGCAGAGCCATTCCGGCGCTGCCATCTCGAGTACCCAACGGGCGAGGTTGAACGCATGACCCTTGCGCGCCCGTGAGCTCTGACCGACAACGGCGACGTTGAGCCTTGCCGCGTGCTTGTCCGCACCAACGAGAACGTACGGCGATGGGCCAACCGCGTTTCCGAACATGGTGAGCAACTCGACGAGCAGCACCGTCGGGTCAGCTTCGGTCTCCGGCGCGAGCGCTCGAACGATCTTTCCGGCGGGTCCGCAGTACGCGGCTTCATCGAGTTTGGGCCAAGTCATGCCGCTACCGCCGAGCGACTTGGGTCGAGAAAGGGGGCGTCGCCTTCCGCGTCGAGACGGGCTTGACGCGCAGCCCACTCGATCGGTGAAGGGGTTGCGGGCCACTTCGGCTCGCCCTTCAGCTCACGGACCTCCGCCTCGAGCTCGAGGACGCGATTGAGAAGTGGCTTCCAGGCACACGCCGACGCGTACTCGCGGGCACGTCGTTTGCGAACCGCCCCGATGGTCTCTTTCTCAACCGCGAGCCACAACGGGATACGTCGGGTGATCGTCATGCCGCCGCCGCCAGTGACTCGACGCGGGCACAGAGCATCTGCGCGGCGATAGCCGCTTCGGCGACGCCGACATCACCGACGAGACCATGATCGAGCCAGCGGCGCGCGCCTTCGAGGAACACAAGCGCCTCAAGTCCTGCGCTACTCACTGGTCCGTCTCGCCGGAACTCAGCCGCTCGGCAAACTCGAGAAGCGCGTCGGCGGGCACGAGACGCGCTCGACCTCGAAGCACGCTTCGCAGTTCCCCGGAGGCGATGGCTTCCTGGACCTTGGTCCTCCCCATCGAGAGCAGAGGAACGATCTCGGCAGGCTTGTAGAAGAGCTTGGTGAGTACGTCGGGCACGTGCGGTCTCCTCGTTCGTGTGGATGCTCACGAACTCACTGTGTGCCGCTGACGCCCGCCTCGGTCGGATTACAGTAGGACTTCACTATGACCACTGAATCCCGCGTTCCAGCAACCTCTGAGTCGGGACCTGGGCTCGAAGGGTGGATCGCACCAAACGCAGCTCAGCTGAGTTCCGATGCGCTCTTCATCGAGTTCGAATGGATCTCCGGTGACCTCTGGTCGGAACGGGAGTGCCGCCCGAGCCCAGACATGCTCCGCGACTTCCTGGCGCTCGCCAACGCACAACCGCGCACGTACGCCGAGTATGCGCATCGCTGGGGCGCCCTCGGCTTGGACGAAGAAGGCCAGCCGCAGGCTGCTGGGGCTCACCCTCAGCACGAGCTCGTCGAACATTGGCACGGATGGGTCACCGAAGCGGCAGCGATGTTCCGGATGGGCGTCGCTCTCCTTCGCAGGACGGAGGTACCCGAGGAAGCACGTGACGTTCTCAAGCGCGCTGACCAACGGCCTTCGTGGCCGAAGGCGGATGACGAATCATGGGCGGACACACGCAACTTGGCCACACATGTCAACCGCTGGCTCGCGCTGGGCGCAATCCGCTTGGAGTTCCGCTGGCCCGTCACTGACGAAGGTTCGGCGTGGGTACTTCGCTCGCCGCACCTCTTCGGTGCACTTGCGTTGGCACTTGCCGGCGTCCTGACTAGCTCCATAGATCGCGCCACATCGCCAGACCTTGCCCTCTGCTCAGATTGCGGACTGCCGTACTACGCGACCCGTCAGCCAGCAGCGGGAAGGCTCCACTTCTGCCCCGACTGCGGCGTCCGAGCATCTTGGCGTCACGCAAAGCGCAGGCAGAGAGCCCGCCAGGGACCCACCGACGATTAGTCGCCTGCGGCGGGCAGCTAGTCGTCTCGCTGGTGATCCTGCTCCCACGCCTCGCGGTAGCTGAGGTACTTCGGCTCGATCGACTCAGGAGCAACCTCGGCGGGCCGGAGCTCGCGATCTTCCTCGAGCGGACGGTCGTCGGGATCCATCACCCGAGCAGTCTCCGCACCTCGCCCACCGGGATGCGCGTACACCGATCGCCAAGCTTCACGGCCCGGATCCGGCCCTGCGCCACCCAGTTATCGATCGTTCGGACCGTAACGCCGAGAAGATCAGCGGTTTCCCGACGAGAAAGCGCTGCACGGCTTGCAAGCAACGGATGCTCGATGTAGTGGCCGCGCGCTTTCGTTCTTTGCGTCGTGGTTCTCGTCGTCGCTGCGATGGACGCTGTCACCCTTCAGAGGGTAATTGGATCCCTCAGCCTGCCGTTGTCACGGGCTCCACTACACGGTCCGCGGGCGGTATCACGCGCTGAACCAGGCGACGCGACTAGTCCAAGATCTCGGGCGTGATCTCGATTTTGAGCCCGGGCACCGGTCTCAGTTCAGAACCCGAGATCTGGATCTCTTGGTAGATCTCGGCTTCCCCGATGATGCGAAAACCTCCCACGGCCTGTGGTCGTACAGGGAACGCAACGGGTCGGCTCGCATCAAGGGTGATGCCCTCGCCCGCGGCACGCTCCTCCAACTCCCGAAGAAGCCGGTTGAGTTCTTCGAGTAGGACTCCGAGGTTGATAGGCCCGAGCCACATTCCCGAGCCGTCGAAGCGCCGAGACCACGGCGGTGGCCCGTCCGGGTGCCGCTTCTGGTACGTCGCTCCCGACCTCGTTTTCGGGATCTCTCGGTGGGCGAAGCTCGCCTTGTGCTGCTCCCAGTGCTCGTGGAGATCCCGCATCGGCTTGATGTCTGGCCGCAACTTCGGATCGAACGTGAGACCCTCGACATCTCGCAGCGCCTTGTCGACCTGGTGGGCTGCATTGAGCAAGGCGGCCGCATCGCTCCACGACATCCTTTCCCGCTGCGCGTCTTTGACGTCAACCGCGCGCAGATCGAGGATGTCGAAAAAGCCCTTGACGTAGTTGACCAGGCGGCCACGGGCAACGAGGAGGGCTTCACGAGCTTCATGGAGTTCAGGACGCTCCAAAATCATCATTGAGCATCGAGGATAAGGCTCGACGTCGACGACTCTCTCCCCACCAGCAGCGACGACGGCCTCGAGCTGTGACTCCCGGACTTGACGCATGCGGCGCGGCAGTCGTGGATCGCTCTTGGTACACACTCCGCGGCATCAGGCCAGCTTCGCTATTAAGGGAAGGCCGGCCTCGGCACACCCCCGGGTTATAGGCCTGTGTGTGCGGGGCGTGGCTCGAGGAAAGGAGGTGCGTGTTCGACGGGAGACGGCGGAACGTGGAGGTGCGATCCATCCTCCCCCTGTGTGGTGGTGGAGGGATGTGGGATAGGTGGGCCGGCCTCTCGACACATCGCATGTAGGCGTGAGGCATGCACGCGTCCCAAGAGACAGCCTCAGTGCCCCGACCGCCAGTAGTCGAGAATGAATGCACCGATCCCGAGGCCGACCAGCACACCCAGCACGAACGCACCGCCCGATCCCGAACCTCCGAGCCAGTACGCACCCCCGACCACCACGACGAGCAGCAGGGGGAAGCCGATCAGTCCGAGGAGGAGCGCGAGGCAGCCGTGACGCTCGCTCCACTCCTCGAACCGTTCCCATCGCGTTCGCTCGTAGGGTGACCGCTCTCTCCGCCCCATCAGATCACGGTGCCACAAGCCGTTGGCCGGCGCCTGGGGCTGAACCCGCCTCGGGCACTCCGGATGGCCCATCGCGCGTCTGATCGCGCGGTCGTCGTCGTTCACCTGTGACCGCAGAGGTTCGACCTGGTGCTGTGACCAGCCGCTACGCGCCGCTGCCGTCCGTGGAGATTCGCCAGATCCGCATTCGGGACGCTGAGGTCCCGGGTTCAAATCCCGGCATCCCGACCACCGAAGGTGCAGGTCAGCGCCCCTCTCGCGGGGCGCTGCCTCGCGTCAGGCAGAGTGCGATCCCTCTCTCGCGCTTGTCCCGCCTCGGCAATTGCCAATTTTCCCGGGTTCAGGTGACTTCACGCGCCCTCTCGGGTATGAAGGCCTCAGCATTCGCACGCGGGAACCAGGGCGCGGGCAGGCGGGAGTTGCGATGCGGTACCACCAGGGCGGTGCATTTCTCGTGAGAAGACTCTTGGTCCTCACGTTCCTCGCGGCTGTGGTCGCGACCGGAACGAGCGCGATCGCGTCGCCGGCTTCGGCCGCGATCGAGATTCCCGTCCCCCCGCTACCCGTACCCCTTCCACCGGTGCCTCCGCTCCCGACGTTGCCGGTGCCGGTGCCGGTGGTCGTCTCGCCCAGCCCGCCGCCGAGCGGCCCGGTCCCGACGATCCCCGTCGTCGACGCGTTGCTGCCGTCCCCTCCCATCTCCGAGATTCTCAGTGTCCTGCCGGCTGCGCTCCCCCCGCTTCCCCCGGTCCCGACGATCCCCGTCGACGCGTTGCTGCCGCCGCCTCCGACGTCACCTCCTCCGTCGACACCTCCTCCGTCGAGCCCTGCACCGGTGGTGCTCCCGCCGCTGCCGCTGCCGAGCCTCCCGACGTTGCCGTCGCCCCTCACGGACTTCCTCGGTGCTCTGCCGGTCCTCGGTGGCCCGACGCCTCCGACCGGTCCGGTTCCTGCGGTCGTGGCACCCGTCTCGTCGTCCGCGTCGTCGGTTGCCGGCGACCTCGTCGGCACGGTGCTGTCAGCGGGATCGTCGAGCGCCGCCATCGGTTCCCGGTCGGATTCGAGCGGCACGGCGACTGCGACCGGCGCGCGGTCGCGAGCGTGTCGCCGTCGGCCGGTGACCTGCCCGGCGGTGTCGCCGGCGATGCCGCCGGCGACACCGACGAGCAACGCCGCGCGCAGTGCTTCGTGGCGACGGTGAACGGCAGCGCCGACGTGCCGCAGTGCGACCCCGTGCCCACGCGCCGAGGCGTCGTCGGCGCACGCGGCGTCGACGAGTCCCCGATCCAGGTCCTGGGTGCATTTGCCCAGACGGGTGCCGCGATCATGGGCACGACCGCACTGGGTCTGATCCTGGTCGCGGTCGGCGTGATCCTCGTTCGGGTCCGTCGCGCTCGTGCGCTCAACGGGAGATTCAGCGCGTCGACCCGGTGAGGGGATCGAAGAAGTGCTTCGAGAACGGCGTCACGATCCCGTCTTCGATCCTGGCGAAGCTCACGGTCGGGTTGAGCAGCCGAGGGAACTCAGGGCTGCCGCCGGACGCGGGGAACGGCGGCGTGAGGCCACCGGTGTCCAGGCCGGTTGTCGTGCTCAGCGCCTCGCGGACGGCCGGGGCATCGATGCGCGGCAATCCGGTTGCGACGTGTTGGAAGACCCAGGCGGCGAGCCAGAAGTTGACCGCCCCCTCATTGGGCACGAGGTCGGTGTCGTGCTTCACCAGGTCGGCCCGGAACCGTCGGAGCCCGGGCGCCGAATCCTTGGTCCACGGGGTGAAGAACTCGCCGACGACGAGGGTCCCGTCCGTGTCCTCACCCATCGCCAGGCCCAGGCGATCGGAGAAGGAGCTGGGAACCACGACGTGACCGCGGTACTTCGTGTCCAGGAGCTGCTCGAGCACGCTGACCTGGAGCGGCGCGGCGACGAAGGCGACGACACCGTCGACGTCCGCGGCAGTCAGGTCGGCGACGTACGGCTCGACCTCGGTGACGCCGAGCGGGATCCGGACCGTCGGGCCTGCGGTCGCTCCCGAACGCGCCAAGCCCGACTGGATGAGCGCGAGCGCGCTCGCCGTGGCGTCGCCGAAGTCGGACACGACGACACCGATCTTGTGCGCGCCTTGGCGGACGAGGAGTTGCGGCATCGCCGCGAACACGCCGACGACGCCGGAACCGACCGGGAACGAAGCGGGGCTGGTCACGTCGCTCTGCGTGTTGATCCGCGCCCCGATGACCGGGATCCCGGCCGCCTCCAACCGCGGCCACGCGGCTTGTCCGTTCGCGACCGACATCCCGACCACGGCGGCGACCCGGCGATCCACCGCGCGTGCCACACACGCTTCGGTGGCGGACGCGTCGAACTTCGTGTCGCACACGAGCACGTTGACCTCGTGCCGGGCGCCGGACGCATCCCGGATCCCACCTCGCGCGTTGATCGCCTCGAACCTCGCCTCGACCGCGCCCGGCCATTCGGGATTCTGGGCGAGGTCGCCGATCGTCATGACCGTGACGGACGTTCCGGTCGCGTTCGACGTGGACGCACCGGTCGCCGTGATCGACGACGCGACGATCAGGACGAGCGCGACCGACGCGATGGCCGCGTGCTGACGAGGCACCTGAGTGCGGCGTCGCTCGTCGTGGCCGAACCTCACGCGATGTTGCAAGAGCCGCAGATCGTAGTGCCGGGTATCGCCACGCTCACCGCGGGCGATCGGACATGAGTCCGATGGTGAAGCTGGTCACGGCGATGGCCGGGTTGTGCATGGCGCTGCAGGTCGGGCTGTCGCCCGCCGCGGCGGTCACCGACGCGACCACGCGCGTGGCGTGTGAGGGCATCACGAAGGCGCAGCGCACGAGGGGCATCGACCTCGTGAAGCTGCAGGCGGCCACCGACCAGCTGGCGCACTCGTCGGCCAAGGGCGCCAAGACGATCGCCAACCAGCTCGAAGCTTCGCTCGCGCAGGACCCGCCATCACCGGCGTTCGCACTCCGGGTCGCGCGCGGCCTGGTGCGATCGTCTGACCACCGCGATCACCAGGCCCGCGGCAGTTCCGACCACCGAACCCAAGGTGTCCGCGCAGCACTTCGAGGGCAGCGGGGACGGTGAGCTGGCGCTGCTCCCGGGCACCGTCGGCGCCGCCCTGGCTCGGATCGCCGTCGCGGACCTGCAGCGGTTCACCGTCGTGGCCTTCGATGTCGACGGCAAGCCGCTCGGAACCGTCGTCGACACGACCCACCCGTACACCGGATCGCGGCCGCTCAACTTCGAAGCCGGGCCGCCCGCCGTACGCCTGCAGGTCACAACCGACGGAGACTGGACGATCGACGTGGCGGATCTCGACGAGGCGCCGCGCGTGAGCGCACCGGGCCACTACGAGGGCGTCGGCGATCAGGTCCTCATCGTCGGAGGCGACCCGACGCGCGGACGGTTCCGCGCCACCGCCACGACCGGCCGGTTCGTCGTCGAGGGCTACGGCATCTTCAAGGCGCCGCTCGTCGACGAACCGAGTCCCTACAGCGGAACCGTCGTAACACCGCGAGAGGCGCGGTACGTACTCGAGATCCGAGCGGAAGGTGAATGGTCCGCGGATCTCAAGTGACGGACGCGTCCGAATTCGGTATGTCGCTCAGCAAGCGCTGTCCCATGCCGAGACTGCATCGGCGAACATCGAACTCGGCGGTGGCGCTCTCGGCACCCTTGGTCACCGAGAGCCAGCCTGGTCGAATCTCCATCTCCGCGATGAGATCCGTGTACCCAGAGGCGAGCACGATTTCCAACAGCAGCCGCGGAAGAGGAACGACGTTCTCGAGTTCGGGACGCTTGGCGATCTCCAGTCGGATCCGGTCCGCGAGCACGGGATCCTGGGCCGCTTGTCGCTCGAAGTTCAGATCGAGCTCCCAATCCTCGACGACGTACACGCCCCCCGGCCGGAGCAGTGGAAACAGCACATTGAAGGACGAACGCGTCGGATCGAGGAGATGCGACGCATCATCGATCACGAGATCCAACGGTTCGTCGGCAAATTCGTCGGCAACGATCCTGCGGAGTGCCGTGCCGTCGGCCTGATCGATGCCGTAGTACGCGTGCGCACGACGTCGCTGTGCGAGCCGAGCCATTCTTCGAACCGTCGACTCGGGCTCGGTTGGAGATCGATCGCGACGTGCCGGTCGGGCTTGGCCAGGAGCGCAAGAAAGGCAACGCTGCCCCCGTGATAGATACCCAGCTCGAAGATCCGCTTGGGGCGGAGCTCGTCGATGAGCTTCGCGTACCTCTCCACCATCCAGCGCGGCTTCAAGAGATGAAGTTCCTCGGAATCGAGCTTGATCTCCGGCCCGAACGCGACTCGGAACCGCGTCCCTTCGAGCGTGATGCCTCTCTCGCTCCACTCCATGCTGTCGGTTGCCCCCACCGCTGTGAATCCGCCGGTCATGGGATTCTCGCACCATTGCGTGCAGACGCGGAACGGGCTCCCGGATCGGAATACCAACCCAGGAGCCCGAACTCCGAAGTGCTCTCTCGGTGTGTCAGCCGGTGAACGCAGGCTGCACGGCCAGCGGCGTCGCCGCGGTGACCGTCGTGCGCGTGACGACTTCCGGGGAGACGGTGACCGGTGGCGTCGGCGGCGGCGTCTCGCACTCTCCGACGTCCACCGTTCCCGATCCGGAGAACCCGGCCAGGTCCTGGTACTCGATCTCCGGGGAGAACGTCAACGTGACCGTCACGGTGTCGCCCATGACCATCTGTACGGTCACGGGACCGGGGTCGCCGGGCTTCGATTCCGTGTCCGCGAACAGCTGGGAATCGGTGCCGGTTGCGACGGTGATGTCAGAGCCGGGCCGGATCGAATCGTTGTTGCCGACGTCGACCACGACGTCACAGAGCAACCCGACCTTCGCCGTCGGCACGGCTTCGGTGCCGAGGAGAAGCTGACTCCCCGGCGGACCGAACGCGCCGGCGGTCTTGTCGTAACTCAGCGCGCCGGCGGGCACCGCCAACACACCGACGATGACGGCAACGAGCAGGATCAGTCGCTTCACAGTTCTCCTCCGGTCGTCCACACGGGCACCCGCCACCTGGTGCGTTCGGAGGACCGTACATCGCAACACCACCGGCGTGCTTGTACGACGCGCGCGCGTGCGCGTCGTCACACTCTGCGCGGCTGCGCAACCTCGCGGAGTGACATCGGCGCGCGCGATTCGCGGCGCACGATCCGCAAGAAGCAGCGCGCGGAACGCGCGCGCGATGCGCATCGACGGGTCGCGTCGCGCGAGTGCGCTCACCGTCGGCCGGTAGGACGCGGCGTGGGGCGTCGGCGGCGTCGAGTCGCGGTCGGTCGGATCGAGCACCCGACGCGAAAGGTCTGCGCGTGTCCCGCGGGTAGGAGCGCGCGCAGCAACGAAGGCCGAGGCGTCGGAGAGCGCGTTACCGCAACCGGGATTGGGTAGCGTGCGTGGATGCGCAGACTCTGGGCAGGGCTCGCCGTCGTGGCAACCTTCTCGGCGCTGACCGTGGGCGTCGCGCAGGCAACCTGGGATCCGGACAGGGTCGAGGATCCGGGCAACGGGCCGGCGCAGCTCGTCATGTCCGGGACCGGCGCCGGGCACGGCGTCCTCGGGTTCATCGGGCCGGTGGGCAGCGTGTCCGACCCATCCGTTCCCTACCCGACGACCAACCCGTCGGCTCCGTTCACTCCTCTGAACGAAGGCTTCGCCGGCATCGTCATCGGCGACCCTGGTGTCGGCCCGGACGTCAAGCTGTTCTGCATCAACATCCGGGTGAACACCTTCGGTGGCGTCGGCTACGACCTCGGCACGTGGGACGCCGCCAGCGTGCCCAACGTCGGCTACGTCGCGCGCCTGCTGAACGAGTACTACCCGACGGTTCCCGACCAGCCGCCGCTGGCGAACGAGAACGACCGCGCCGGTGGCGGTACAGGCCGCGATCTGGTACTTCAGCGACAACTACGTCGTGAACACGGCCGACCCGCTGCACGGCACCGTCGCCGCCATCGTGAACAACGTGATCGCGCAGGGCCCGTTGGTCGAGCCGCCGCCGCCCAACCTGCAGATCGACCCCGAGACCGCGAGCGGTCCGATCGAGTCCCTGGTCGGTCCCTTCACCATCGTGAGCCCGCAGGAGCCGGCGATCGTGAGCGCGACCGACGGTGCGATGTTCTCCGACCCCGACGGCCTCGATCCGATCGCCAACGGGACCGCCGTCCCCGACGGAGCCACGATCTACCTCCGTCGGGACACTGTCGGGAGCGCGACCCTCACGGCCCAGGCCACGGCGATCGTGCCGACGGGCAACGTGTACCTCTATGCGCACAACATCCCGGGCGTCGACGACGCGCAGAAGCTGATCCTGGCCGAGAGCGGCGAGGTCTCCACGACCGTGTCGGCCGCCGCCGACTTCGTGGACACCGCCGCGTTGACCGTCACCAAGGTCGTCGACGGGCCGGCGGCCGGCATCCAGTCCGACGTCCACATCTCGGTCACGTGCGACGACACGCCCCTGCCCGACTTCGTGATCCCGGCGGGGAGCTCGGGTTCGGTCTCGAGGACGTACGAGGACGTGGTCACGCCCGCGACCTGTGCAATCACCGAGACGGTCGACGGCCTGAACCCCCTGGTGACGGTCACCACGACGAATCCCGGTCAGACGATCGACCTGCCCCAGACCGAGGTCAGGGACGATCCGGTCTCGGCCGCGCCCGTGACCAACACGTACCAGGCCGTGGCGGCGGACGTGATCGTCGTCCCCAGCCCGCTGCTGCTCGCGCCACGGTTCACCGGCTGATCCGGCCGCAACATCCCGCCTCAACATCGGGTGCGCGACCACCGATACAGAGGCGTGGACAACAGCATCGTCTTGGTCGGCTTCGTGGGCGCGGTCGCGCTGTTCGGGGCGTGGCTCGTCCTGATGTTGCGGGCTGAACGCTCGCTCATCGAGACCCACGCCCGCCAGCGGCTGCATCACCGGGACTCGCACCGCCAGGCAACCCGTTCCGCCCGACGGGAGCCGGTGGCGCCGGTCACCGAGATCCCCGTCGTGAGACCGGGCGCGTTCTGTCCGCGTCGTCGGCAACGTCGGCCGAACGAACCGCGGCACGATTCTCGTGTGCTCGAGCCGCCCGAACGGCCGGCCCCGCTGGGCGAAGGCGCGCTCACACGCGCACGTGAGCTGACGAGCAGGTCGTCACCTACGCTCGGGCGCCATCGGCAGTAGAGCGACCCCTCTGGGGTCCCGACGGCCTGGGCAGGCCGAGGAGCAGATCGGGTGACGGGAACCGCGATCACGCGTCGCCAGATCCTCGTCGTCTCCCTGCTGCTCTGGGCGGGTTCGTTCCTGTACCTGACGCTCGCCCCGGCGCTCCCGAAGCTGGGATCGGTCGATTCCAACGACTACGCCGATTGGGGCCACGTCGTCGGGACCATGGGCCTGGCGGTGATCCTCTACCTGCTGATCGCCGAATCCGTGCGGTGGCCGCGCTGGCGTGCCGCCGTCGTCACCATCGTGACGGCGTCGGCGTTCGGCGTGGCGATCGAGATCCTCCAGGGGATCGACGGCGCGCGCGACCCGGCGGTGTCCGACGCGTTGTACGACGCCCTCGGCGCCGCGGTCGCGGTCGCGGTGCTCACCCTGCTCCCACGACGGAACCGCGTGATCACCGCGTTGGTCGCGGTGGGCACGGCCGGGTTCACCGCCCTCACGGTCGTCGCCGCGGTGTTCCTCACCCCTGTGCCAGTCGGCGACCTGGACTGCTCAGTATCGGCCGTCGCGCACCACACGCCGTCGCCGCGCCCACCCTCGGGCCCGGGCCGGCGGGCGACGCGCTGGGCTGGTCGCGGCTCTACGTCCCGGGACCGGAGACGGATGCCACCGTTCCCGACCTCGGCGGCGAGGGCGCCCCCGACCTGCGGGTGGTCGAGCCGGGCGTCACGGCCGTCGCCGACGGTCTCCGCTTCTCGGGCGGGTTGGCGCGTACCGGCAGTTCGGCGGCGACCATCATCGACCCGCTGCTCCGGCACCAGGCACTGACCCTGGAGGCGTGGGTGCGCTCGGACGACCTCCGGCAGAACGGCCCGACGCGCGTCGCGACCATCTCCGACGGCACCGAACGCGACCAGGTCGACGTGCACTTGGGTCAGGAGCTCGGTGCGCTGAGCGTGCGGTTGCGCGCCAGCTGCGGGGAGTTCAACTGGACGACCGTCGACGGCGTGTTCACCGCGCGCAACCGACTCGAGCACCTCGTCCTCACGTACGCGGACGGCGTGCAGCGCATCTACGTGCAGGGACGCCTGGTCGACGCGACGCGGTTCGGCGGCCGCCTGGCCGGTTGGGACCGGAAGTACCCGCTCGTCGTGGGCAACGAGAAGACGCGCGACCGCCCGTTCCTCGGCGACGTCTCGCTGGTCGCGGTCTACGACCGCGCGCTGAGCGCCTCCGAGGTCGCCGCCAACGCGGCGGCGGGTGTGCCGGAGCCCTGATCAGGGCCAGGAGGACGCCCGTGCCGCGACGGAGATGGTTCCTGGTCGGCACTCTCGTCGCGCTCGCGGCCTCCGGCGTCGTGGACGCCGGCGCCGCGACTGGTGGGGCGGCAGTCGTGGTGCGCGACCTCACCGTCGACGTCGACCCCGGCATCGGCGGGCGGTTCGGTGGGCGCGTCGACGTGCAGGTGCGCTTCCGTGTGGTGAACACCGCCACCGAGCCGCTCCGGCCCACCGCGACCGTCCGCGTCGAGTCCCAGATCGGCGGCGGGACCGCGAGCGCTCCGATCCATCTGCCCACGATTGCGGCCGGAGCACACGTCGACGTGACGCGCACGATCCGGTCGGTCCTCCCGTTCGGGAGCGTGCGCGTCGTCGCGAGCGTGCGGGCCGACGGTCACACCACGACCGCCACCGGGTCGACTGCGGTGATCCCGTGGTTCTTCCTCTTCACCCTGGTCGCCCTGCTCGGCGTCGCGCTCGCCGTGCGACGTGTCAGGAGCAGCCGAGTGCCCCGCGCAACTTCGCCAGGTTCTGGCCCATCACTGTGAGGTAGGTCGCGCCCTGGGCGACCTGTCGGTCGGTGAGGCCTTCGAGTGGGTTCAGGGTCTCGGTCTCCACGCCGGCTTCGCGGGCGAGCGTGTCGGCGATGCGCGGCGACACGAGATCCTCGGTGAACACGACGGTGACGCCGAGGCGCTTCACCAGGTCGGTGAGCTGCCCGAGGCGCTTGGCGTCGGGTTCGGCATCGGGCGAGAGCCCGGCCACCCCCTCCTGGCGGAGGCCGTACCGGGCCGCCAGGTGCCCGAACGCCTCGTGGCCCGTCACCAGCACCCGGCGCGCACAGTCGGAGAGCCCCTGCGCGTACCGCTGGTCGAGCGCGCCGAGGTCGGCGAGCAGCCGCGCCGCGTTACGTGCGTAGACGGCGCGACCCTTCGGATCCGCCTTGGTGAGCTCCCGTTGCACGGAGCGGACGATCCCCTCCATGCGCACCGGGTCGAGCCAGACGTGGGCATCCTTGGTGCCGGCGCGCAGCAGGGACACGGTCGGGCCGTCGCGCTGCTCGGCGGCTTTCTCGACCGCGGGCTGGAAGCCATCCCCGAGGTCGAACACGATGTCGGCGTCGAGCACCTCGTCGATCTGGTCGGGGCTGAGCTCGAGATCGTGCGGCTCGGCACCTGCGGGCGTGAGGTTGGTCACGTGCACGCGGTCGCCGCCGACGCGCTGCGCGGCGTACGCAACGGGATAGAAGCTGGCGACAATCTGACGACGCGACGACTGCGCGTCGGCGTGACCTGCGCCGCCCACGACCACCGCGGCAACGCATGCCGCGCCGACCGCAGTGCGCCATCTGAGAACCATTCTCAGTACCCTAGCCGGTCGGCGTGAAGAGCGGCCAGCTACGCGTGCTTTCTCATCGGATTCGTCGCCGCGGCCGTGCAGCTGACCATCACCGTTATCGTCTCGTAGGGGCGCGAGCATCGACGGATGCCTGAAGGTCCGTCCGAGCGCCGACGTCATCACATCAGTCGCCAGGACTACGCCGAGCGCTTCGCCCGTGGCGACAGCTACGGGCTGCTGCTCGCGCTCCTGGTCGTGCTCTACCTGGCGATCGCCATCGCAGACCACCGGAGCCTGTGGGGTCGCTTCGCCATCAGCGTGCTGCTGGGGTTCGTGCTCCTCCTCGCGTTCCACACGTCACACGTACGGGCGCGCGGCTTCGTCATCGGCGTGACACTCGTGGTGATCGCCGACACCGCCAACCTCGTGCAGGCGCTGTTGGACCGCCACGGCAGCGACGGATCGACCTTCATCATGTTCGGGCTCGTCCTCATCGCCCCGGTCGTGATCCTCAACCGGATCATCCGTCACGAGACGGTCGGCCTCGAGACGATCCTGGGCGCGATCTGTGTCTACGTGCTGATCGGGATCGCCTTTGCGGGGATCTACGGCGCGGTGAACGACAGCGAGACCAACGGATTCTTCGCGGAGCAGATCGTGCCCGACAACGTCGACTACCTGTACTTCTCGTTCGTGACCATCACCACGGTCGGGTACGGCGATCTCACCGCGGCCACGAGCACCGGTCGCGTGCTGGTCACGTTCGAGGCGCTGGTCGGGCAGATCTTCCTCGTCACCCTGGTGGCGCGCCTCGTCAGCATGTACGGCACGCGCCAACGTCCCGCGCGTGACGGCCCCGAGAGCGACTCAGGCGTCGAGTAGCAGTTCGGCGAGCTGCACCGCGTTGAGCGCTGCGCCCTTCCGCAGGTTGTCGCCCGTGACCCACAGGTCGAGGGTGTTCTCCTGCGACGGGTCCTCACGCAGCCGCCCGACCAGCACCGGGTCGATGCCCGCCGCCTCGAGCGGCGTCGGTGAGCCGTCGCCACCGTCGACCAGCTGCACGCCGGGAGCGTCGGCGAGCAATGCCGCCGCGTCGGCACGCGACAACCGCGCCCCGAACTGCACGTTGGCGGTCATGGCGTGGCCGACGTACACCGGCACGCGCACGCAGGTGGCGGTGGCGCGGAGCTCGGGCGCGTGGAGGATCTTGCGGCTCTCGTACACGAGCTTCCACTCCTCGCTCGTGTAGCCGGCGTCCTTCACCGAGCCGGCGAGCGGGATCACGTTGCCGGCGATCGGGCGGTCCCACACTTCGCCCGGAGCGAGCGCATCCGCGAACGTGGCGGCGCGGGCGTAGCGCTCCACCTGGCCCGCGCCCTTGATCCACTGCTCGTCGAGCTCGTGCATGCCGGGCTGCCCGGCCCCCGAGACCGACTGGTAGGTGGACACCACCATGCGCTCGATGCCGGCGGCGCGGTGCAGCGGCGCCAACGCGGTGACGAGCACCATCGTCGTGCAGTTGGGGCACGACACGATGCCCTTCGGCAAGACGCGCACGTCGGCGGGATTGACCTCGCTGACCACGAGCGGGACGTCGGGGTCAGTCCGGAACGCGGCCGAGTTGTCGACGACACGCGCGCCGCTCTCCACCGCACGCGGGGCCCACTCGAGCGCGAGCGGGTCGTCGACGTCGATGACGACCAGGTCGAGGCCGTCGAAGCAGCCGTCGCCCAAGACCTGACAGGTGACCTCGCGGTCGCCGAATGGCAGCGACCGGCCTTTGGAGCGGGTCGACGCGTACGCACGCAGTTCACTCACCGGGAAGGCGCGTTCGTGGAGGAGGCGCAGCATCTCGGTCCCGACGAGACCGGTGGCACCGACGACGCCGACCCTCACGACGCCGCCTCGAGATCGAACGCGGTGTGCAGCGCGCGAACCGCGCGCTCGACATCGTTCTCGTGCACGACACACGAGATGCGGATGGTCGACGTCGAGATCATCTCGATGTTGACACCCTCGGTCGCGAGCGTCTCGAACATCTGCGCCGCGACACCGGGGTTGGTCTTCATCCCCGCGCCGACGAGCGAGACGCGACCGATCGCGTCGTCGAAGTTGGCACCACCGGCATCGATCTCGACGACCACCTTGTCGGCGATCTCGATGGTGCGGGTGAGCTCGTCGCGCGGGATGGTGAACGAGATGTCGGTGTGACCGTCGGTCGACACGTTCTGTTCGATCATGTCGACGTTGACGTTCTCGTCGGCGAGCGCACGGAACAGCCGCGCGGCGATGCCGGGCCGGTCGGGCACCCGGAAGATCGTGACCTTCGCCTCCGAGATGTCGTGGGTGACCCCCGAGATGATCGGCGCTTCCATGCCTGGCTCCTCTTCCTTCACCCACGTGCCTGATTCCCACGTGAAGCTCGACCGCACGTGCACGGGCACGCCGTAGTTGCGCGGCGAACTCGACCGAGCGCAGCGCAAGGACCCGACCACCGGTCGCCGACATCTCCAGCATCTCGTCGTACGACAGCCGGTCGAGCCGGCGGGCGTCGGGCACGATGCGCGGGTCGGCGGTGTAGACGCCGGCGACGTCGGTGTAGATCTCGCAGACGTCGGCCTCGAGCGCGGCCGCCAGGGCGACGGCGGTCGTGTCGGAACCACCCCGACCCAGCGTGGTGATGGCACGCTCGGTCGAGACGCCCTGGAACCCGGCGACCACCGCGACGTTGCCTCCGTCGAGCGCCTCCCGCAGCCGGTCGCTGCGGATCTCCAGGATCTTCGCCTTGCGGTGCGCGGTGTCGGTGACGATCCCCGCCTGTGAGCCCGTGAACGAGACCGCGGCCTCGCCGAGGTCGATGATGGCCATGCAGAGCAGCGCGATCGAGATGCGCTCGCCCGAGGTGAGGAGCATGTCCATCTCGCGGGCGGTCGGCTCGCTCGAGACCTCGTGGGCGAGGCGCTCGAGGTCGTCGGTGGTCTTGCCCATGGCCGAGACCACGACCACGACGTCGTCGCCGGCGCGCCGGGTGCGCACGATGTGCTCGGCGACCGCGCGGATCCGGTCGGGATCCGCCACCGAGGTGCCGCCGAACTTCTGCACGAGCAAGCTCACGACCGGCGATTCTACCGGGGGGAGGGTCCGGAACTTCCGGCCATTCGGTCCGGAACTTCCGGCCATTCGGTCCGATCCTTCCTCGGGTTTCGCCGTCGGTAGACTCCCCCGCCGTGCCCAAGGCCACCAAACGAGAGCGCCAGCGCCAGAACCGGGACGCCCGTCGCCAGGCGATGGAGGAGGCCGCGAAGCGCAAGCGCCGGATGCGCACCGGCCGCAACCTCGCGCTCCTCCTGGTTCCGCTCGTCATCCTGTTCGTCGTCCTCCAGCTCACCAACAGCGACGACAGCAGCAGCAAGAGCGACAAGGCGTCGACCGACCTCTCGGCTCCGAAGATGACCATCGACCCGACCGCTGCGTACACCGCGACGATCGACACCTCGGAGGGCACGATCGTCGTCGGTCTCGACGCCGCGCAGTACCCGACCTCGGTCAACAACTTCGTGTACCTCGCGAAGAAGAAGTTCTACGACGGACTCCTGGTCAACCGAGTCGCGCAGGACTTCGTGATCCAGTCGGGGAGCCCGAGCAACACCACTGCAGGTGGGCCCGGCTACTCGGTCGTCGGCGAGGTGCCCACGACCACGCCCCCCTACCCCGTCGGCGCGATGGCGTTCGGCAAGGCCAGCAGTGAGCCTGCGGGCACGGCCGGCTCGCAGTGGTTCATCGTCACCGGATCCGGGAACTCGGGGCTCGCCGCCGACTACGCGGGGCTCGGCACGGTGACGAGCGGGCTCGACGTCGCCCAGAAGATCGGCCAGCTCTCTCCGGCGAGTGGCGACGGCGCGCCGACCAAGAAGGTCACGATCAAGAAGGTCACGATCGCATCGACGCCGGGCTCGAGCACGACCACGGCCGCACCGGCCACGACGGCTGCGCCCTAGCCGAACCCGAGGGTCGCCAGCCCTGCGCGGAGGGCGCCTTGACTCCGAGGTTAGGTTCGCTTAACCTGGCGGCGTGTACGTGTGCCACTGCCGAGCGGTGACCGACCGGGTGATCGAGGACGAAGTCGCGCGCGGTGCGTCCACGATCGCCGAGCTCACCGGGCGGTGTGGAGCAGGCGCCGAGTGCGGCGGCTGCTGGCCGGCACTCGAGGAGCTGCTGCATCACCACTCGTTGCTCCACCTCTCAGGACGTCAACTGGCCGAAGCGCACCGCTAGCCTCGGGTGATGCAGCGCGACGGCGAGATCAACGAACTGCTCAACGAGGTGCTGACCGCGGAGCTCACCTCCGTCAACCAGTACTTCGTCGACTCGAAGATGCTCGACAATTGGGGCTACGACGTCCTCGCGCAGCACTACCGCGAGGAATCGATCGACGAGATGAAGGATGCCGACGCGCTGATCGGCCGCATCCTGTTCCTCGAGGGTGTCCCGAACCTGCAACGTCTCGCCACCGTGCGCGTCGGCGAGAGCGTCCCCGAGAAGCTGCAGCTCGCGCTCGACCTCGAGTACGAGTCGATCGAGCGGCTCAACCTCGGTATCAACCGCTGCTCCGAGCTGGCCGACGCCGGCACGCGCGAGCTGCTCGAGCACATCCTCGAGGGCGAGGAAGCGCACGCCGACTGGCTCGAGACCCAGCTCGGGTTGATCGCACAGCTCGGCGAGGCCCACTACCTCGCGCAACAACTGCGCAGCTAGCGATCCGCGCTAGGCCGGAAGCTCCGGCACCGCGTCGCCGTTCGTGTAACGCGGCGTGCCGTCGACGCCGTAGAGCGTGACCACTCCCGCGCCGGCGACCGACCAACCGTCGGCCCGCTTGATCAGCGCGGTCTCCTCGTCGATCCCCGCGAGCACCGCCGACTTCGGCAGCAGGTCGACCGAACGCTCACGGAGGTGGGCCGCGGCGGTGCCGTGGTACGGGAACACCGCGACGTTCTTCACCACGCCGAGGCCGACGGTGTACGCGCCACCGCGCGGATCGACCATCGGGTCGCAGAGGAGCGTGGCTCCCGCGCCCGACGCCGCGAGCACGCCACCCGCCTGGTAGGAAGCCACGATCGCCTCGAACAGGGCCGATCCCTTGAGCACCGACCGGAGATGCAGCGGCGAGCCGTCGGCGACGTACACGAACTTGGCAGCCCGCACGAGCTTCGCGATCTCGGGATCCTCGGCCTCGGCCCGGTGGAGCACCGGCAGCGCGCGCACCGTCGCGCCGAGGTCGGCGAAGTAGGCGCCGGCCCGTACGCCCACCCGTTCGGGATGCTCGTAGGCGGCTGCGGTCGGGAGCACGAGGACCTCGTCCGTGCCGCTCGCGGCGAGGAGCTCGGCGTCGAACTCCCGCCCGCCGGGGCCCCATTCGCCGCCCCCGACGAGCGCGAGCGGACCGGTGACGCGGCGGGGGCTCATGGCGGCGGACACTACTGCCGTCACGAGGACCGGACCCGAGGCCGCGAGCGAAGTTACCGGCTGGTAACCTATCCGCTTTCCTGTCGACAGGGGGGGCGAGACGATGGCGATCAAGCGGATCGGTGTGGTGGGTTCCGGGATCATGGGCTCCGGAGTGGCCGAGGTGGCCGCGGCGTCGGGCTTCGAAGTGGTCCTGCGCAGCCGCTCGCAGCAGGGCGCCGACGCCATGCTCGCCGGACTCGATGCCTCGCTCGCCCGGCAGGTGAAGAAGGGGCGCCGCGAGGAGGCCGGCGCCGCCGAGATCCGCGCCCGGGTCACCGCGGTCACCGACCTCGCGGAGCTCGCCGCCTGCGATCTCGTCCTCGAGTCGATCGTCGAGGATCTCGCCACCAAGCAGGAGCTCTTCGCCGAGCTCGACCGCGTGTGCGCACCGGACGCGATCCTCGCCACCAACACGTCGACGCTCCCGATCGTCGACATGGCCGTGATCACCCAGCGTCCCGATCGTGTGTGCGGCATCCACTTCTTCAACCCCGCCACCGCGATGTCGCTGGTCGAGGTGGTCCCGGCCATCACCACGTCCGATGCGACGCTCGAGGAAGCGCGCACGTTCGTCGCCGCCTGCGGCAAGACCGCGGTCACGGTGAAGGACCAAGCGGGCTTCGTGGTCAACGCGTTGCTGTTCCCGTACCTCAACAACGCGGTGCGGCTCTTCGACGCCGGGGTCGCGTCACGCGACGACATCGACACCGCCATGAAGGGTGGGTGCAACTTCCCGATGGGGCCGCTCGAATTGCTCGATCTCGTCGGCCTCGACACCAGCCTCGCGATCCTCGACGCCCTCTACGAGGAGTTCCGCGATCCCAACTTCGCGCCCGCCCCGCTGTTGCGCCGCATGGTCGCCGCCGATCGGCTGGGACGGAAGACGGGCGCCGGTTTCTACGACTACCAGCGCTGATATTTCGGTCAGGCTCCCTCTGTGGGGGAGAATGTGACCGTGAAGGACAAGCCCTGGTTGATGCGCACGTACTCCGGCCATTCGTCGGCACGCGCCTCCAACGAGCTCTACCGGGCCAACCTCACCCGCGGCCAGACCGGGTTGTCGGTCGCCTTCGACCTCCCGACCCAGACCGGCTACGACGCCGACCACCCACTCGCAGCGGGGGAAGTGGGCAAGGTCGGTGTGCCCGTCCCCCACCTCGGCGCCATGCGCACCCTGTTCGAGGGCATCCCGCTCGAGACCATGAACACGTCCATGACGATCAACGCCACTGCCATGTGGCTGTTCGGCATGTACCTGGCGCTGGCCGAGGAACGCGGCATCGATGCGCACGAGCTCGCGGGCACGACGCAGAACGACATCGTGAAGGAGTACCTGTCGCGCGGGACCTACATCTTCGGTCCCGAGCCGTCGCGCCGGTTGACCGTCGACCTCGTGTGCCACGCGGTGCGCCACGTGCCGAAGTGGAACCCGATCAACGTCTGCTCGTACCACCTCCAGGAAGCCGGCGCGACGCCGGTCGAGGAGGTCGCGTACCGCGCTCGCCACCGCGATCGACGTGCTCGACGCGGTGCGCGCGTCCGGCCAGGTGGACGACGACGAGTTCCCCGATGTGGTCGGGCGCATCTCGTTCTTCGTGAACGCGGGCATCCGGTTCCTGGAGGAGATGTGCAAGCTCCGCGCCTTCGGCGCGCTCTGGGACCGGATCACCCTCGAGCGCTACGGCGTCACCGACGACAAGCTGCGGCGCTTCCGGTACGGCGTCCAGGTGAACTCGCTCGGGCTCACCGAGGCGCAGCCCGAGAACAACGTGCAACGCATCGTGCTCGAGACGCTCGGCGTCACCCTCTCGAAGGGAGCGCGGGCGCGCGCGGTCCAGCTGCCGGCGTGGAACGAGGCGCTCGGCCTGCCCCGGCCGTGGGACCAGCAGTGGTCGCTGCGCATCCAGCAGGTGCTCGCCCTCGAGACCGACCTGCTCGAGTACGACGACCTCTTCGCCGGTTCGCACGTGGTCGAGGCCAAGACCACTGAGCTCGCCGAGGCGGCCGAGGCCGAGCTCCAGTGGGTGCTCGAAGGCGGCGGGGCCTTCGCCATGATCGACGCGATGAAGCAGCGGCTGGTGCAGAGCAACGCCGCTCGGGTGCGCAAGATCGAGTCCGGCGACATCACCGTGGTCGGGGTCAATGCATTCACGGAATCTGCCGATTCTCCCCTCGTGGAGTCACTCGACGGAGAGCGCAACATCCTGGTCGTCGACGAGGCGGTAGAACGCGAGCAGCTCGAGCTCCTCGCCGAGTGGCGCGACGCGCGCGACGGTGATGCGGCCGTGCGCGCGCTGGACGCGGTCCGCGAGACCGCGCGCGGTGCCGACAACCTCACCCCGGCCACCGTCGCCCTCGCGCGCGCCGGGGGGACGGTCGGCGAGTGGGCCGACGCCTTGCGCGACGTGTTCGGCGAGTACCGCGCGCCGACCGGGGTCGGTGGCGTCCACGCCCCGGCGGGTGACGCGATGGTGCGGGCGCGGGCCCGGGTGCAGGCCCGGGCCGACGCGCTCGGCCACCCGATCCGCATCCTCGTGGGCAAGCCCGGGCTCGACGGTCATTCCAACGGCGCCGAGCAGATCGCGGTCGCGGCGCGCGACGCGGGCATGGAGGTCGTCTACCAGGGCATCCGGCTCACGCCCGAGCAGATCGCGGCCGCCGCGCGCGACGAGGACGTCGACCTGGTCGGCTTGTCGGTGCTCTCGGGGTCGCACCGCCGTCTCGTCCCCGAGACCCTCGCGTTGCTGCGAGCGAACGGGGTCGAAGCGCCGGTCGTCGTCGGCGGGATCATCCCCGAACCCGATCGCGAAGAGCTCCTCGCCGCCGGTGTCGCACGCGTCTACACGCCGAAGGACTTCCGCGTGAGCGACATCGTCGCGGAGCTGGCCGAGCTGGTGGTCGTACCGTCGTGATGCGGCCGACGGGCGACGGCCAGGCAGGTGAGTTCCGCGGGGTCGCGGTGTGTGCGGCGCTGGCCGTCGTCGCCGTCGTCATCGGGGTGGCCGCAGTGGTCGCCGACGAGGCCGCGCTCGGACTCGCCGCCGCGGTCGTCGGCGTGGCCGCCGCGGGTGTCGGCGCGCTGGTCGACGTGCGGCGCACGCGTGCCGAGGACTCGTTGTACGAGGCCCGCTCCCAGGCCCGCCGTCTGCGCCGGCAGCTGGAGTCGCTGCAGGTGGCGGTGGCCGAGGAGCAACGGGTGGCCGAGTCGCGGCCGACGCCGGCCGAGCTGCCGACCGGCACCGACACGAGCGAATGGGAGATCGACCCGCTGTCGGGACTGCTGCGCGAGCGGCATCTCCCGGTGGTGCTGCAACAGGTCGTGGCGGCCGCCCGCCGGAAGGTGCTGCCGGTCTCGGTCGTGTTCTGGGAGCTCGACGGTCTCGCTTTGGCGCCGGTCGAGGCACGGGAGCCGGCGCTCACCGCGCTGGGTACCGTCGCCTGGCGCACGCTGCGCGAGAGCGATGCGGTGTTCCGCCTCGGGGACGTCGTCGCGGTGGCGGTGCTCGTCGACACCGCGGAGCCGGGCGCGCTCATGGTCGCCGATCGCGTGCGCGAAGCGTTACGGACGAGCCCGGTCGGCGACTCGCTGACGGTGTCCGCCGGGATTGCGTGCTATCCAACGCACGCGCTCGACGCGGCGGAGCTCGTGGGCCGGGCCGGGAGCGCGCTCGAGCAGGCGCGCGACGCCGGCCACGAACGCGACCACGTCGCCATCGCCGACGCGTCGGCCTGAGCGCGTCAGCCCGGGAAGAGCGCGGCGATCTCGTCGGCGTACTTCGCCGCGATCCCCCGCCGCTTGAGCTTCATGGTGGGGGTCAGCTCCTCCGAATCGGGGAGCCACTCGGTGGTCAGCACGGTGAACTTCCGGATCGACTCCGCGTGCGAGAACCGTTCGTTGGCGACGTCCACCTCCCGGTCGACCTCGGCGCGCACGATCGGGTCGACCGCGAGCTCGGCCAGCGTGCTCCCGGACACGCCGTGGCTCGCGGCCCATGCGGGTACGACGTCGGGATCGAGGACGAGCAGCGCCGCCAGGTAGGGCTGGGCCTCGCCGAGCACGCACGCCTGCCCGATGAGCGGCTGGGCCTTCAGCGCCGCCTCCAGGTTGGCGGGCGAGACGTTCTTGCCTCCCGCGGTGATGATCAGCTCCTTCTTCCGGTCGACGATCCGGAGGTACCCCTCGTCGTCGATCTGCCCGATGTCGCCGGTGTGGAGCCAGCCGTCGGCGTCGAGCGCTTCGGCGGTGCGCTCGGGGTCGTCGAGGTAGCCGCGGAAGATGTTGCCGCCGCGGCCGAGCACCTCGCCGTCGTCGGCCAGGCGCAGCTCCATGCCCGGGATGGCCCGGCCCACGGTGCCCGGCTTCACCCGGACCGGGTCCCAGGTCATGGGCCCGGTCGACTCCGAGAGGCCGTAGAGCTCCGAGAGGGGCACGCCCGCGCTGCGGAAGAACTGCAGCACCTCGACCGGGATCGGTGCCGCCGCGGTCACCGCGATGCGCAGCTCGTCGAGCCCGAGCAGCTGGCGGGCGGGGCGGAGCGACTCGGTGTCGACCCGTTCGTACGCGGCGGCCAGCTCGACCGAGACCTCCTCGCCGCGGGCGCGGTGCTCGGCGACCTGCGCACCGATCTCGAGCGCCTCCGCGAACATCTCGGCCCGGGCGACGTCGGCGGCGAGCACCGCCTGCACCGTGCTGTGGATCTTCTCGAACGTGCGCGGCACTCCGAAGAGGATCTGGGGCCGGGTCTCGGCGAGCACCGCTCCGAGGAGGCGGATGTCGGGGCAGGTGGTGACCTCGTACGCGAACGCGATCCCGCCGTAGTGAGTGACGACGCGTTCCGCGATGTGCGCCATCGGGAGGTACGACACGATCCGCGACCGGTCGGGCGCGAAGCCCAGCGCGGCGCGGAGGCTGTCGACCGTCCAGCAGACGTTGTGGTGGTCGAGCACGACGCCCTTCGGCGGTCCGGTGGTGCCCGACGTGTAGATGATGGTGGCGAGATCGTGCGGCTGCGCAGTGGCGCTGGCGGTCTCGAGATCGAGCGGCCCCGTGGTGAGGAGCTCGTCCCACGACTCGACGCCGGCCTCGTCGAGCGGTTCGATGGCGACGACGTGGCGGATCGCCGGGAGCTCGGCGCGGACCTGGAGCAGCCGGTCGAGGAATTCGCGGTGCTCGACGATGGCGACCGTCGCCTCCGCGTGGCCGGCGAGGTATCGGATCTGGTCGGGCGACGACGAGTTGTAGATCGAGATGGGCGTCGCGCCGAGGAGCAGCGTGGCCATGTCGGCGACGTGGAACTCGGGACGGTTGCCGATCAGCATCACCACGCGGTCACCGGGACCGACGCCGAGCGCCCGGAGCCCGGCGGCGAGGCGGGTGGCGCGGTCGGCGTAGTCACCGAAGGTGAGGTGCCGGTCGACCTCGCCCACCTTCTCCCGCAGCGCCACGTCGTCCTGGCGGTCGGTGACGGTGCGGAGGAACCGGACCGGGATCGTGTCGTCCACGGGCGTCACGTTATCCACAAGTCGAGGTGGAGAACTGCGGATGGTGGGTGGAAAACCTCGCGGAGATGGGGAATACTGGGGCCAGTTCGTCCCGAGGAGATCGTTGGGGCACCGCTTTCGTGTGCTTCTCTACGCCGACTCCCCTCGGGACGAACTCGCGTCCCGGAGTGGCGGGCTCAACAATCCGCGGCGGGGCGCCGATAGAAGGCCATGCCCCCGGCACGCGCGCTCGTCGCGGGTGCGTTGGTCACCGTGTTCCTCGCCCCGGCGGCCGCCGGATACGCCCAGGAGTCGTCGACCACCACCACGTCGTCGACCACCACCACCTCCACCACCGCTCCCCCCGGCACCACTCCGTCGACTGCTGCCGCGCCGACGGCGCCCAAGCCCGACCCGGACGCGTTCGCGGCGCTGGCCAACCAGGTGAGCCAGAACCAGGCGATGCTCACCCAGCTCACCGGGCAGGTCGCCGAGACGACGCAGCGCCTCGCCGACCTCGCGGCCGAGATCGCCGCGACCCAGGAGAAGCTCGACGCGGCGCGGGCGGAGGTCGAGCAACTCCGACAGACCGTACGCGAGCGCGCCGCATACATCTACCGGCACGCGGACAGCGCCGCAGACCGCGGTCGCGGACATCGAACATGTCCGCGACATCAGCGCGGGGAAGAAGTATGCAGAGTCGGCGACGCAGACCGACGGCTCGAAGATCTCGGGCTTGTCGAAGGTGACGGCGCAGCTCGACGCGCGTCGCAAGCAGCTCGAGGCGGACCGCGCCGAGCAACAGCAGCAGAAGGACCGCCTCGACAACGCGAAGGCGGCGCTCGAAGCGCTCACCGCGCACCAGAAGAAGCTGCTCGACCAAGCTGGCGCGATCCCGGTGATGGGCGACGCCGAGCTCACCGCGGCCGAGATCACGGTTTGGTTCGAAGCGCGCAACGTGAAGTACCGCCTCGCCGGTGGTCTGCCGATCGCCGACCTCGTCCAGCTCTACATGGAAGAGGGCAAGGCGGAGCACGTCCGGCCGGAGCTGGCCTTCGCCCAGTCGATCATCGAGACCGGCTCGTTCGGCAACGCGCTGGACAACAACTACGCCGGCATCGGCGCCTGCGACAGCTGCAACGGGGAGCCCGCGTTCCCGACTCCCCGTGACGGTGTGCGGGGCCAGATCCAGCTGCTGCGCAACTACGCCGATCCGACGTCGCGTGCCGCGAACCTCGCCAACCCGCCCTCACCGACGATCTACGGCAATGATCTCGCGAGTGCGGTGACGGCTGTACGACACCTTCTTCGCCAAGGGCCGCACCCCGACGTGGAACGTGATGGGCAACGGGAACTGGGCGACCGATCCCGGGTACTCGCAGAAGGTGCTCACGGTGTACTTCCAGATGGTGAGCTTCGCCGCGAAGCACAGCTGACCGCCGTAGCATCCCTCGGCAATGTTGGAGTGGGTTCGGGAGTACCGGCGCGCCGACCTCGGACCCGACATCGTCGCCGGACTGACCGGCGCGGCCATCCTCGTGCCGCAGTCGATGGCGTACGCGACGCATCGGCGGGCTGCCGCCCGTCGTCGGCCTGTACGCGTCGGTGGTCCCCGTGTTGCGTGTACGCAGTGTTCGGTCGGTCGCGACAGCTCAGCGTCGGACCGTTGGCGACGATCTCGATCATCGGCGCGGTCGCGTTGTCCCGGCTCGCCCCGACCGGCTCGGCCCAGTACGTCAGCTACGCGGCGACCCTTGCGCTGCTCGTGGGCGGGGTGCACCTCGTACTCGGGTTGGGGCGCCTCGGGTTCCTCATGCGCTTCCTGTCCGAGCCGCTGATGGCCGGGCTTCATCTCCGCGGTCGGGATCATCATCATCACGACCCAGCTCGGGCCGCTGTTCGGGATCGACGTGCCCCAGGAGAACCTCGCCTTTCGCACCGTGTACGAATGGGCGAGCCGCATCGACCAGCTCGACTGGGGAACCCTCGCGATCGGCGCCGCCACCATCGCGATCCTGGTGTTCGCCCGGCGGCGGCCACGGGTCCCGACCGCGCTGGCGCTGGTGATCGCCGGTTCGCTGGCCGTGCTCACGTTCGGGCTCGACGACGACGGCATCGCGGTGGTCGGGAAGGTGCCGGGCGGGCTCGCCGCCCCCGAGTTCCCTCCCCTCGACTGGCACGCGGTGCGGCTGCTCCTGCCCGCGGCGTTGGCGATCACGTTCGTCGGCTTCCTGGAGTCGATCACGCTCGCGGGAGTACGCGCGGGAGCACCACTACGACCTCACCACCGATCGCGAGCTGGTCGCGCTCGGAATGACCAACGTGTCGGCCGGACTGTTCCAGGGCATGGTCGTCACCGGCGCGGTGACCCGCTCGTCGATCATCAACTCGGCTGGCGCGCGGACGCAGTTCTCGGGGGTGATGTCGGCGCTGGTGCTGGCGCCCCTGCTCATCTTCTTCCCCGAGGCGTTCTCGAAGATCCCGATCGCGGTGCTCGCCGGCATCGTGATCGCGGCCGTGATCGGCTTTCTCAAGATCGCCGAGGCGCGACGGCTGTGGCGGGTGAAGCGGAGCGACTTCTGGATCATGGTGCTCGCGTTCACCTCGACGATCGTCTTCGGGCTCGAGTTCGGGGTGCTTCTCGCTGCGGTGGCGTCCATCGTCCTGATCCTCTACCGGGTGACCCGGCCGCGGGTGCCGGAGCTCGGCCGGGTGCCCGGCACCGACGCTTCGTCGAGCTCGCTCGCCACCCGGCGGCGGAGACGTTCGCCGGCACCGTGATCCTTCGGGTCGAGTCACCGGTGGTGTTCACGAGCGCGGAGGCGGTCGAACACCGGCTCGATGCAGCTCGACAGGCATCCACACCGTGGTGTTCGACGCATCGGCCGTGAACCATGTCGACGCGACGGGTGACCACATGCTGCGCGAGGTTGCGACCCGGCTGCAGCGAGCGCGGGATGCGCCTGCTCCTGGTCAACGTGCACGACCAGGTGCGCGACGTGCTCGATGCGTCGGGGTTCACCGACGCGGTCGGCCCCGACGCCTACTTCGCCTCCGACGAGGACGCGGTGGCACACCTCGACGAGCGGGAGGGGTGACGCTGGTTCGTTCGAGGACCTCAGAAATTCGTGGGTGAAGCAACGATCGTCGATGGTGCCGAGGACCAGGTCGCGGTAGATGCCCTGGATCATCGTGCGTCCGAGCTCCGACCACTCGCGCGCCGTCGGGCGCGGCGACCCGGCGCATCACCTGGGTGTAGCCACCCTCGTAGACCCGGTACTCGGCCCAGGCGCCGGGATAGTCCTTGGCGCACGCGACCTCGACGAACGGGACCGCGCCCGTGGCGGGTAGCGGATGACCCGGTTGGTGTGGGTGTGACCGGCGAGGTACCCGGCGATGTTCCCGTGCCCGGCCACCAGGTGCGAGGAGCGCCTCGTGGTCGGCGAGCGGGAGCCCGTAGTCCTCGTCGGTGTTGTAGCTCGGGTGGTGCGCGAACACGAGCACCGGATCGGTGGTCGCACGCGGCGAGCTCGTCGAGCCATTGCGCGCTGCGCGGCCGGGAGCGCGCCGCCGACCCGACCGGGCACGACGGTGTCGAGCACCGCGAGCGCCACGCCATCGAGCGCGCACCGCGTACGGCGCGTCGCTGCACGCGCGAGCTCGGGGTCGCGCATCGCGTCGTGGTTGCCGCGTACGTGGTGCATCCGGTCGCCCAGCGCGCCGTAGCAGGCGAGGAACGCCTCGTACTCCTCGGCCCGTCCGGTGTCGGTGAGGTCGCCCTTGACCATGACGACGTCGGGATCGAGCGCGAGCATCTCGTCGACGATCGCGCCGTTCATCAGCTCCGGGTACGGCGTCGCGCCCGGCGCCCCGCTCAGCACCGGTCCGATCGCGTCGGTGGCCGGATCGCCGGTGCGCCCGCACTCGGTCTCGCCGAAGTGCACGTCGTTGGCGGTGGCGATGGTGGCGAGCAGGCGCCCGCCCGGCCGGGTGAGCGTGCGCACCCGCGCCGGCAGCCACGCGGTCGACCGGCGCGCCGTCGACCACGAGGGCGTACTCGGTGTCGGGCTCGAGGCCGGACACCCGGGCGATGTGGAACGGGCCGGTCGTGACGATCTCGGCGTCACCCACCAGCGTGGTGACGCTCGGTGCCGGCCGCACTCGTGACACGTGACCACGACCTCGTCGGGCCCCACGCTCATGAGCTCGGCGTGGGCGACGGCCACGGTCAGGCTCGGCTACGGCGCCCGATGCGCCCGGACAGGCGCCACGGGCCCCGCTGGAGCCCGGCACGGTGCGACCGGAGCCGCGCCGCCGCGCACCCACTCGTGCAGGGTGTCGTCGCTCCGACTCGGCCGCCGGTGCCGGCGTCGACGCCGCGATCGCGGCCAGGATCGCCGCGACCTCTTCCGGGGTGGCCTCCGGCGAGATGGACCGCAGCCATCACAGCGGCACGTTGCCGTGCTTGCGCGACGGCAGCTGCTCGCGCTTCGTGCGCAGCATCGCGAGCGACCGCGCGCAGCACCTTGCGGGTCTCGCGCGGGTCGATGACGTCGTCGACGTAGCCGCGCTCGGCGGCGATGTACGGGTTGGCGAACCGCTCGGTGTACTCCTCGATGAGCTCGGCGCGCTTGCGCCTCGGCGTCGTCGGCGCTCTCGATCTCCTTGCGGAAGATGAGGTTCACCGCGCCGGGCGCGCCCATCACCGCGATCTCGGCCGACGGCCACGCGAACGCGAGGTCGGCGCCGATCGACTTCGAGTTCATGACCACGTACGCGCCGCCGTACGCCTTGCGGGTGATGATCTGCACCCGCGGCACCGTCGCCTCGCAGTACGCGTACAGCAGCTTCGCGCCGTGGCGGATGATGCCGCCGTACTCCTGGTCGGTGCCCGGGAGGAAGCCCGGCACGTCGACGAAGGTGACCAGCGGGACGTTGAACGCGTCGCACGTGCGGACGAAGCGCGCCGCCTTCTCCGACGCGTCGATGTCGAGCGTGCCCGCCAGGTTCGACGGCTGGTTGCCGACGATGCCGACGACGTGGCCGTCGACCCGGGCGAACCCGCACACGATGTTGCCGGCCCACAGCGCGTTGACCTCGAAGAACTCGCCGTCGTCGACGACCTCGGCGATGACCTTCTTCATGTCGTACGGCTTGTTGGGCGCGTCGGGGATCAGATCGATGATGCCGTCGCACGAGCGGTCGGCGGGATCGTCCGACTCGAAGTAGGGCGGGTCCTCGAGGTTGTTCGGCGGGAGGAACGACAGCAGGTACCGCACCTGCGCGAGCGCGGTCTGCTCGTCGTCGTACACGAACGCCGCCACGCCCGACTTCGCCGCGTGCGTCAGTCGCGCCGCCGAGCTCCTCCTGCGTGACGTCCTCGCCGGTGACCGTCTTCACGACGTCGGGGCCGGTGATGAACATGTGCGACGTGCCCTTCACCATCAAGACGAAGTCGGTGAGCGCGGGCGAGTACACCGCGCCCCCGGCGCACGGCCCGAGGATCACGCTGATCTGCGGGATCACGCCCGACGCCTTCACGTTGCGCGAGAAGATGCCCGCCGTAGGCGTCGAGCGAGACGACGCCCTCCTGGATGCGGGCGCCGGCGCCGTCGTTGAGGCCGATCATCGGCGCGCCGACCGACTCGGCGAGGTCCATCACCTTGTGGATCTTCTCGGCGAACACCTCGCCGAGCGCGCCGCCGAACACGGTGAAGTCCTGGCTGAACACGAACACCTTGCGGCCGTCGACCGTGCCCCAGCCGGTGACGACGCCGTCGGTGAGCGGCCGGGTGTCCTCGATCCCGAACCCGTGGGCGCGGTGGCGGGCGAGCATGTCGAGCTCGACGAACGAGTCGGGATCGAGCAGCAGGCTCGATGCGCTCGCGCGCGGTGAGCTTCCCGCGCTCGTGCTGGCGCTCGACCGCCGCGTCGCTCCCCGCGTGCAGCGCCTGCTCGCGGAAGCTCGGCGAGCTGCTCGAGGCGCTCCTCGATCGGGTGCGACGGGGACGGGCATCGCTACGGCGTTGCCTCGATCGGCCATTGGCGGTCCGACGGCTACCGGGACGCGCGCACGGCCCCGCCGCAGGGGGCGGGGCCGTGTCGCTGGTCGGGTGGGAGGCTCAGTTGTGGTCGCCGATCCTCGATCGGCTGCCGAGCTCCCGTGCTGGATCTCGACCTTGCGGGCCTTGGCCTGCTCGGCGACCGGGATACGTGATGCGTGAGCACGCCGGCCGTCGTAGCTGGCCTCGAGCCGGTCGGTGTCGAGCGAGTCGCCGAGCATCACCTGACGGCGTGACCGAGCCCTGCGGACGCTCCTTGGCGAGGACCTCGTCGCCCTCGGCCGGGCGTCCAGGACCGCTCGGCCTCGCACGGTGAGCACGTTGCGCTCGACCGTCCACGTCGAGCGAGTCGGGCTCGACGCCGGGAAGATCGAAGCGGAGCTCGACGCTCTGCTCGTGGCGGACGGCGTCCATCGGCATCCACTGCGCGGCGGGACGGTCGTTGAACCGGTCGAACGTGGCACGGAACGGGTCGTATCGGATGAGCATGGCTGCAACCTCCGGTGTCGGGAGCCTCGACTCTCAGGGTGACGGGACAACTGACCGACCGCTATGGGCTATTCCGGAGGTAACAGAGAAAGTTGAGCGCTCGTCTACTCAGGTCTACTCCTGGACGAGCTCGATCAGCGTGCCGAACGCCGCCTTGGGGTGCACGAACGCCACGGTGGTGCCCCGGCTCCCGGGCCGCGGCGCCTCGTCGATCACCTGGTCGCCCTCGGCCTTCACCCGCTCGAGCGCCGCGGCGCAGTCGGCGACGCGGTAGCCGACGTGGTGGAGGCCCTCGCCCTTGCTTCTCCAGGTACTTCGCGACCGGTGAGTCGTCGCGGACCGGCGTGAGCAGCTGCACGTACGAGTCGGCCACCTTGAGCAGCGCCTCCTCGACGCCGTCGCGCTCGACCACCTCGCGGTGCTCGACCTCGACGCCGAAGGTGTCGCGGTAGTACGTCGATCGCCGCCTCGAGGTCGTTGACCGCGATGGCGACGTGGTCGATCTCGGTGAGCATCACGGCGTCCGTTCGCGTTCAGTCGGTCGCCGGAACGAGCGTGATCTGGTCGAGGAGCCGGGCTCGCGCATCTCGGGGTCGGTCACGCCGAGTCCTTCCTCGGGCGCGAGCACGAGCACGCCGAGCTTGCCCTCGTGCAGGTTGTGGTGCACCTGGTACGCGGCCTCGCCGACGTCGCTCGAGCGGGAACACCGCCGAGAGCACCGGGTGGATCCTCCCCTCGCACGATCGAGCCGGTTGGCCTCCCACGCCTCGCGGTAGTTCGCGAAGTGACAGCCCTTGAGCGTCTTCAGGTTCATCCAGAGGTAGCGGTTGTCGTACTCGATCATGAAGCCGCTCGTGGCCGCGCACGTGATGATGATGCCGCCGCGCGTGCACACGAACACCGACGCGCCCATCGTCTGACGGCCCGGGTGCTCGAACACGATGTCGGGGTCGGTGCCGACGAGCTCGCGGATCCGCTTGCCGAAGCGCCGCCACTCCGCCGGATCCTGGGTGTGCTCGTCCTTCCAGAACTGGTAGCCCTCGGCCTTGCGGTCGATCACGTGCTCGACGCCCAGCTCGTGGCAGCAGCTCGGCGCGCTCGGGGCTCGACACCACGCCGACCGGTGTCCCGCCGCCGTTGAGCACGTACTGGCACGCGTACGCGCCGATCCCGCCGCTCGCGCCCCAGATCAGCACGGTCTGCCCCTGGGTCATCTGCGCGCCGTTCGGGCTCACGATCATGCGGTAGCTCGTCGAGTTCGTCAGCGCGTTCACCGCCGCCTCCTCCCACGTGAGGTGCGCGGGCTTCGGCATCAGCTGGTTGGCCTTCACCAGCGTGAGCTCGCCGAGGCCGCCGTAGTTCGTCTCGAAGCCCCAGATCCGCTGGTTGGTCGCGAGCATCGAGTCGTCGTGCGCGGTCGGATCCTGGTCGTCGACGTGGTTGCAGTGCACGGTGACCGCGTCGCCCGGCTTCCACATCCGCACCGCCGAGCCGACGCGGAGCACGACGCCGGCGGCGTCGCTCCCGATGACGTGGAACGGCTGGTCGTGCCGGGCGCCCCAGACGCTCTCCTTGCCCGAGCCGCTGCAGGAACCCGAACGTCGGCAACGGCTCGAAGATCGACGTCCACACCGTGTTGAAGTTGATCGACGACGCCATCACCGCGACGAACGCCTCGTCGGGCGCGAGCTCGGGCAGCGGGCACGTCGTCGATGTGCAGCGACTTGCGCGGGTCCTTCTCGTCCGACGGCACGCCGGCGAACATCTCCTGCTCGTCGGCCCGCACGACCGCGCCGCGGAACGAGGCCGGGAGCGGGAAGGGCGCCGAGGTCCTCGCCGCGGTGCGCCGTCGACGATCGCGTCGCGGATCGCCGCTGATCTCGCTCATGGCGGGCGACGGTACCATCGGACCAGCGAATTCGACCGCAACCTCTGGGCTCGTGGGAGGTCGCCATGCCCGGTTCCGTCATCGTCTCGTCCGCCCGCACGCCGATCGGCAAGCTCTCCGGCGCGCTTGTCGTCGTTCGAGGCCACCGACCTCGGCGGCCACGCGATCGCGGCGGCGCTCGAGCGCGGCGGGGTCGGCGGCGAGCAGGTCGACTACGTGCTCATGGGCCAGGTGCTGCAGGCCGGTGCCGGGCAGATCCCCGCCCGTCAGGCGGCGGTGAAGGCCGGCATCCCGATGTCCGTGCCGGCGATGACGATCAACAAGGTGTGCCTGTCGGGCATCAACGCGATCTACCTCGCCGACCAGATGATCCAGGCCGGCGACGCCGAGATCGTGGTCGCCGGCGGCATGGAGTCGATGACGAAGGCGCCCTACCTCCTGAAGAAGGCGCGGGAGGGCTACCGCATGGGCAACGGCGAGCTCGTCGACTCGATGATCGACGACGGCCTCTGGTGCGCGTTCGACGCGGTGCACATGGGCGCGGGCACCGAGCGCTACACGGGCGAGCTCGGCGGTCTCACCCGCGACATGCAGGACGACGTCGCGGCCAAGAGCCACGAGCGCGCGGCCGCGGCGATGAAGGAAGGGCGCCTCGCCGAGGAGATCGCGCCGGTCGAGATCCCGCAGCGCAAGGGCGACCCGATCCTCGTCGACACCGACGAAGGCGTGCGCCCGGGCACCACCGCCGAGTCGCTCGGCGGCCTCCGGCCCGCGTTCGCCAAGGACGGCACCATCACCGCGGGCAACGCGTCGCAGATCTCCGACGGCGCCGCGGCGACGGTCGTCATGTCGGCGGCCCGAGGCCGAGGCGCTCGGCCTCACGCCCATCGCCGAGCTCGTGAGCTTCGGCATGGTCGCCGGCCCCGACCCGTCGCTGCTGACGCAGCCGTCGCGTGCGATCAAGCCGCGCGCTCGAGCCGATCGACGTGCAGGTCTCCGACATCGACCTGTTCGAGCTCAACGAGGCGTTCGCCGCCGTCGGCCTCGCGTCGATGCACGACCTCGGCATCACCGACGACGTCGTGAACGTCAACGGCGGCGCCATCGCGCTCGGCCACCCGATCGGCATGTCGGGCACCCGGGTCGTGATCACCCTGATCAACGAGCTCCGCCGCCGTGGCGGCGGTCTCGGCGCCGCCGCCCTCTGCGGCGGCGGCGGTCAGGGCGAAGCCGCGATCGTGCGCACGCTGTAGATCAGACCGGCTCCGGCGCTCCGTACTGGTTCGGACCCGGAGTGCCCTCACCTGCCCAGAAGACGATCAGCACGATGATGCCGACGATCGGGATCAGGGCGATCAGGAGCCACCAGCCGACCCGGTCGGTGTCGTGCAGCCGCCGGATGCCGACCGCCAGGCCCGGGATCAGCACGGCCAGCGAGTAGATGACGTACGGCACCCAGAAGATCCACGACGCGGTCGTGAGGAGGTTCAGGACGATGCCGATGATCAGGTTCGCCAGGAAGTACCACCAGAACTCCGCCCGGCTCGATCGCCCGGTGAACTCGGCGTAGCGCTCGAGGACGACGCGCTTCCAGTAGCCGATCAACGGATTGCTCATCGGCTGGGATGCGCCGCCCCCCGAGGAGGGGGGCGGCGGCGGCGGAACGTCCATGCTCATGCGAGCACCTCTCGGAGACGGATGGTTTTCGGGACTACTGGAGGCGGAACGGCGGGTACTTGTCGGTCAGGAGGAAGACATAGGCGTGCACCCGTGCGTACCAGCGGAAGTAGCCGACCACGAAGTCACGCATCGCCTCGTTCCACCGGCCGGTGAACAACACGATGAACAGGTTGATCACCATCACGAAGAACACCGCGATCCCGAGGAGCCACAACACGACATAGTGCGGGAACGCGAGCAGCCACTTCACGAACCCCAGGAAGCGGTTCATGTCGCCCGGGTCTTCGACGGTGACCACCGCGGGGTCGGACACCACGGCGGCGTCGTCGGTCGCGAAGTCGAACGGCGGGTACTCGTTGCGCATGAATCCGGCGAAGCTCGAGACCCGCCAGTAGTAGCGGAGGTACATGGTCTGGAGCCCGAGGAAGGGGTTCCGCTCCGTGAACAGGACCGCGAACAGGGAGACGATCCAGAGCACGAAGGCGACGATCCCGAGGATGTAGAGCACGATCCACTGCGGGATGGCGAGCAGCCAATTGACCAGCGGACGCCAGTTCTGCGACGTTGTAGTCACGGTTGAACTCGAGGTTCACCGGGTAGTCGCCACCGCCACCGAACCCGCCGGCTGAAGGAGCCGGCGGTGGGCGCGGGCGGCGGTGTAGTGGGCGTGCTATCGGACATCGTGTGACTCCTCCCCTCCCGGCGTGAGCGCCGGAGTACCGCTAGAGGTCTCGCGCGGACGGCGGTCGGAGAGAGGGACCCCCCGTGGTCAGGCGTCGACCTCACGCCGGCCTTCGAGGGCCCGGCCCAGGGTCACCTCGTCGGCGTACTCGAGGTCACCTCCCACGGGCAGGCCGCTGGCGATGCGGGTCGTCTTCATCCCGAGGGGCTTCAGCAGGCGGGCCAGGTACATGGCGGTGGCCTCCCCCTCGATGTTGGGGTTGGTGGCGAGGATGACCTCGGTGACGCCCTCGGCGTCGACCCGGGCCAGGAGCTCCTTCACCCGCAGCTGCTCGGGCCCGATGCCCTCGATCGGCGAGATCGCGCCCTGGAGCACGTGGTAGCGACCGGTGAACTCGTGCGTGCGCTCCACCGCGACGATGTCGCGGGGCTCCTCGACCACGCAGAGCACGGTCGAATCACGCCGTTCGTCGAGGCAGTACCCGCAGAGCTCACCTTCGCTGATGTTGAAGCACCGCCGGCACCAGCTGACCCGCTCCTTCGCCTCCATGATCACCCGGGCGAGCCGGTTGGCGTCTTCCGGTGCCGCCTTGAGGAGGTAGAACGCGATGCGCTGCGCCGACTTCGGCCCGACGCCGGGGAGCCGACCCAGCTCGTCGATGAGCGCCTGGACCGGCGCGGCGTAGGGACTGGTCACGCGTCAGCCGAGCAACCCGCCGAGATCACCGAGGCTGCCGAGGTCGAGCCCGCCGGTGACACCACCGAGGCTTTCGCTCTGCATCGCCTGGGCACGGCGCAGGCCGTCGCCGACCGCGGCGAGCACGAGGTCTTCGAGCATCTCGACGTCGTCGGGGTCGACGACCTCCGGTGAGATCTGGACCGACTGCACCTCGCCGGCGCCGGTGACCACCACCTTGACCATGCCCCCGCCGGCCGAGCCCTCGACCGTGGCCGAGGCGAGCTCCTCCTGCGCAGCCGCCATGTCGGCCTGCATCTTCTGCATCTGCTTCATCATCTGGTTCAGGTTCTGACCGCCACCGCCACCAGGCATCGGAGGTCGGCCGCCTTGGCCCTTCGCCATAACGCTCGTTCCTCGCTCGTGGGGAGTGGACGACGACACGAAACTACCCCGGGGGTACCGGAGCCGCGGCGACGATCCTCAGTCGCGCGGCACTTCTTCGACCACGGTGGCGCCGAAGTTCTGGGTGATGAGGCTCACCGAATCCACCGCCGGCACCTCGGTGGCGTCGTCGACCATCTCCGCGAGGTCGAGCACGTCGTCGTCCGGGGGCTCGTCGTCGGGCGGTGGGGTCGCCGGACCCGGCTCGCCGTCGAAGCCGTCGTGCGCGACCGGCTTGAACATCATGCGACGACCGAGCTTCTCGGAGAGCGCGCCGCGGATGTTGTCGGCTTCCTTCTTGAACCGCGGCAGTGCCGTCTCGTAGTGCGCTTTGGGCACCCCGAACGTGATGACGTCGTCGGCTACGGCCAGGGGTTGCGCCTCGCGCACCGCGGCGCGTGTCGCCGGTGGGAGCGCGGGGAGGATCTCGGCCCACGCCACGATGACGTCGTCGATGTCGACGTCGCCCACCGCCGCAGGCGCTGGTGCCGGCTCGAGCCCGGGCTCGGGCTCGGGTGCCGGTGCCGGTTCGCGCTCGGGCTCGGGCTCGGGCGGCGGAGCAGGATCGGCTTCGGCGCGTTCGCGTCGTAGCTCCGCGAACGACCGCGACGGGCGGCTCGCGGGCGTGGACTCGGTGCTCACCGGTTGCTCGCGGGCGGGTGGCGGTGCCGGGTTCGTCCCCGCGCCGCGTTCGAGCCGATCGACGCGTTCGGCCAGGGCCTGGATCGGCGTCCCCGCTTCCCGGCGCGCCAGGCGCACGAGCGCGATCTCGAGCACGAGCCGGGGGTCGGCAGCGTCGGTGCCACGCATGTCGACCACGGCCTGCCCGAGCGTCTCGAGCGTGCGGACGAGCATCGGCGCGCCGACCTGCTCGCCGAGCGCCCCGAGCGCCTGCTGGTCGTCGCCGGGGAGATCGACCCGCACGCGTCCCCGCGCGGAGGTGAGCAGGAACGCGTCGCGCACCGTTGCGAGGAGGTCCTCGGTGAGCCGGCGCGGCTCGTGTCCGGCATCGAGGAGCTCGCCGAGCGCGACCAGCGCGCCGGCGACGTCTTCGTCGGCGACGGCGCCGAGGATCGCCAGGCGACCGTCGAACGCGGTGCCGCCGAAGAGCGCGTTCACCTGTTCGACGTCGACCCGGCCGTGGGCGATCGCCTGGTCGAGCAGCGAGAGCGAGTCGCGCATCGAGCCGGCGCCGGCACGCGCGATGACCGAGAGCGCCTCGCGATCGGCGTCGACCCCTTCCTTCGCGCTGATGTCGGCGAGATGGCCGACCAGCTCGTCGACCGTGTAAAGGGTGAACTCGTAGTGCTGAGTTCGGGAACGGATCGTCGGCGCGACCTTGAGCGGGTCGGTCGTCGCCAGCACGAAGACCACGTGCTCGGGTGATTCCTCGAGCGTCTTGAGCAGCGCCGCCTCCGCGCTCGCGCTCAGCATGTGCACCTCGTCGAGGATGTACACCTTCTTGGCGCCGCCGGCGCTCAGGTACGCGACCCGTTCGAGCAGGTCGCGCATCTCCTCGACCCGGCTCTTCGACGCGGCGTCGACCTCGATGACGTCGAGCGACGAACCCTCGGCGATGGCGACGCAGCTCTCGCACACGCCGCAGGGATCGCCGTCGTCACCGCGGTTCGTGCAGTTCAGGGCCTTGGCGAGGAGGCGGGCCGTCGTGGTCTTCCCGGTGCCCCGCGGACCGGAGAACAGGTAGGCGTGACCGACGCGGCCGTCGCGCACGGCGTTCTGCAGGGCGGTGGTGACGTGGTGCTGTCCCACCAGCTCGGCGAACCGCTGCGGGCGGTACTTGCGATACAGCGACTGGTAGGCCACAGGCCGACTGTAGCGAGCGTGAACTCCCGGAAACGATGGCGCTCCCGGCGGGAGGTTCGCATAGGTTTGGGGCTTCCCCCCGCGGCTCTGTGAGGTTCCCCATGCTTCAACGACTCGCGCGCACGATGTACCGGCGCCGTCGCTACGTCCTCGTCGCCTGGATCGTCCTGCTGATCGCCACGTTCGCGCTGGCGAGCGGCCTCGGTGGCGCCTTCAAGACCGAGTTCAAGCTCCCCGGCACGGAGAGCCAGGCGGCCTTCGACCTCCTCGAGAAGTCGAGCTTCCGGAACCGCCAGATCCAGGCCCAGATCGTGTTCACCGACAAGGCCGGGATCGACGACCCCGCGGTGCAGGCGGCCATGGAGCAGCTCTTCACCGAGGTCGAGCAGAAGGTGACCGACGTCGACGTGTCGAGCCCGTACACGGCGGAGGGCGCCCGTCAGATCTCGCGCAACGGCGAGATCGCGTACGCCGAGGTCAACTTCGCCGACCGGTCGGGTGAGGAGCTCACCGACGCCGGCAAGGAGATCAAGCAGTTCGCGGAGAAGGTCGACGTGCCGGGGCTCACCGTCGAGTTCGGGGGCGACGTGTTCGCCGACCCCGAGGTCGGCGGCGCGAGCGAGGCGATCGGCATCCTCGCCGCCATGGTCATCCTGCTGATCGCGTTCGGTTCGGTCCTCGCAATGGGCCTGCCGATCGGCACCGCACTGTTCGGCATCGGCACCGGCGCCGCGATCGTGCTCAGCGTGCGCACCGTCGTCGACATGCCCGACTTCACGACCGCGGCGGTGGCGATGGTCGGCCTCGGGGTCGGGATCGACTACGCGCTGTTCATCGTCACCCGATATCGCGAGAACCTCGCAGCCGGGCTCGATCCGGAGCGCAGCGTGGTCCGCGCCATCGACACCGCCGGGCGCTCGGTGCTCTTCGCGGGCACCACCGTCGTGATCTCGGTGCTCGGCCTCCTGCTCATGAAGACGTCGATCATCCGCGGCGTCGCCATCGGGATCTCGATCGGCGTGCTCACCACCATGGTGGCGTCGGTCACGCTGCTGCCGGCGCTGCTCGGGTTCGTGGGCCGCAACATCGACAAGTTCGGCCTCCCCCACCGCAAGCGGCCCGAGGGCGAGATCAAGGAGTCGGGCTGGACGCGGTGGAGCCACGTGATCCAGCGTCGCCCGTGGCCGGCGGCGATCATCGGGCTCGCGGTGCTGCTCCTCCTGTCGGTGCCGCTCCTCTCGATGCGCCTCGGCTTCACCGACGCCGGCAACCGGCCCACCGCCGACACCACTCGCCGGGCCTACGACCTCGTCGCCGACGGCTTCGGCCCGGGGTTCAACGGCCCGCTGCTGCTCGCGGCCGAGACCCCCGACGGCGAGGCCGATCTCGCCACGCTCGACGAGCTCTCGACGAAGCTGAACGAGACGAAGGGCGTCGCCTTCGCCACCCCGCCGCAGGCGAACGACGAGGGCACGGTCGCGGTGATGCAGGTGTTCCCCACCACCGATCCGCAGGCCGAGGCCACTGCCGACCTCGTGAACCGGCTGCGCGACGACGTCGTCCCGTCGGTCACCCGTGGCACGGTCGACGTCAAGGTGGGCGGGCTCACCGCCGCGGCTGACGACTTCGCCAGCTACACCGCCGCCCGCCTGCCCATCTTCATGGCCGCGGTGCTGATCCTCTCGTTCCTGCTCCTGATGGTCGTGTTCCGCAGCCTGCTCGTGCCGCTCAAGGCCGTGATCATGAACCTGCTGTCGATCGGCGCCGCCTACGGCGTCGTGGTCGCGGTGTTCCAGTGGGGCTGGGGCGCGAGCCTCATCGGCGTCGGACGCGAAGCACCCGTGGAAGCGTGGGCACCGGTGTTCATCTTCGCCATCGTGTTCGGGCTCTCCATGGACTACGAGGTGTTCCTCCTGTCGCGCATCCGGGAGGAGTACGACCGCACCGGCGACAACGCCACCGCCGTGGCCGACGGCCTCGCGCTCACCGCCCGCGTGATCACCGCCGCCGCGCTGATCATGTTCTTCGTGTTCGGCAGCTTCGTGATGGGACCGGAGGTCGCGCTGAAGCTCATGGGTCTCGGCCTCGCCGTCGCGGTCCTCATCGACGCGACCATCGTGCGCATGGTGCTCGTTCCCGCGACCATGGAGTTGCTCGGCGACTGGAACTGGTGGCTGCCCAAGTGGCTCGACCGGATCCTCCCGCGGGTGCAGGTCGAGGGCGCGCACACGCTCGAGGAGGAGCTCGCCGAGCTCGAGGCGGAGTCGCAGAGCACGCCCGTCGGCTGAGCGGGGCGGTCAGCCCGAGCGCGTCCAGGTGCTCTGGCCACCGAAGCCCGGCGCGGTGTACACGAGCGTCGTCTTGGTGCACGAGTACTGACCGTCGAACGGGGCGCCACCCGTCGTACCGCTGAGCGGCACCACTTGCCCGCCGAGCGGCGGGACGTCGATCGAGAGTTGGAACCCCGACGCAGTCGTCGTGATCGTGCGCATGACGCCCTTCGACGCGCTGACCACGCCGCTCGCCCGACCGGTCAGCCTGATGGCGCCCGCGAGCCCGCCCGGGAGCGTCGCCTCGACCGGTGCGGACGGGTCCATGTCGACCGAGCCGGTGCCGTCCTTCTCGAAGCGCAGCACCGCACCCCGTCCGCCCGAGCCGACGATGGCGATCTCCGGGAGCTGCAGCGTCACCCCCTCACCGATCCACGTGCCGACGATGCACGGGTCGACCGAAGCCGGCTTGGCGCAGAACGAACCGAGCGACCGGCCCGCGACGGTCACCGCCGCGGGTTTGGTGCCGCCGGTGACGCCCAGCCAGGCCTCGCCCGGAGCGAGCGCGGCGAACGCCGCGCCGGCCGCCGCCGTGCCGTCGGGGCACACGCAACCACCGGCGACCGTGCAGAGCGGCTTGGCCGAGATCTCGGCGAGCTGCCGGTCGTTCCCGGACGCGTCGCGGAGGCGACCGCGCGCCGTCGCCGGTGCCGTGATCGTCACGACGTCGGCGCCCACGTCGAGCTCGAGCAACGCGACACCGGCCTTGGTCGCGTTCGCGATGACGACCCCACCGTTCGCGAGCGCCTTCTTCGTGCGCGGCGGTTGGCTGCCCGGGATGGCGGGCCCGTCCGTCGTCCAGACGGGAGCGACGTCGGCGCGGAACAGCCCGGTCGGCCAACGGTCGAGCGCGGTCGCGCTCCCTGCGAACCCGATGTCGAACGCAGCGGCGTCGTCGACGCCTGCCTGCATCATGGGAACGATCCTGCTCCACACGTCGATGCCGTCGTGTTCGAGATGGGCGAACACCCCGACCGCGTCGTAGGAGCGCGCGAAGAGGCTCTTGGTCGGCGTCGCCAGATAGGGCTCCCACTTGTCTTTCGCGGATCGCGCTTCCCGGTGAGAGCTTCGCCGCGGCCCAGGTGGCGGCGCCCTCCTGGACCCAGTTCGCCACCTTGCCGCTTTCGGTCTCGCGGTCCTGGTAGCAGTGCACGACCTCGTGCGCGAACGCGAACTCGGCGTCGGCGGTCCCCAGCTTCTGCCCCGCGGGCTGGAGCTGGAGGAGGCACGTTCCCGACTCGTCGTAGTACCACTGCTGCGCGTACTCACCGCCGTCGGCGAGCTTCTTGCCCAGCAATTGGATGATCGGAGGCGTCGACAGCGGCGTGAGCCCGAGTCGGGACGCGAGCTCGGCCACCGCGGCGTCGACGACCGGGCGGTACTTCGCCGCGCCGGGGTCGTCGTGCATCGGTTCCGGCGGGGGCGCGGCGCCCGCGGGCGGCGACGACCACACGGTGACGAGTGCTGCGACGAGGAGCGAGAGCACGACCATCGCGCGCACCCGCGTGGCGGCGCCCATCTATCCGAGCCGCTTCACCGCTCGCTTCACGACCGCGGCGGTCGAGGGGAGCGTGTCGTCCCAGTCGATGAAGATCAGCTTCGTGACACGCGAGCCCGCGAGCACCTCGACCGACACCACGCGCCGCGTCTCGCCCTCGATCTCCTCGTCGGAGCTCACCGTGAACCGGGCCGTCCCGATTCCCTTCGGACCCTTCGTGAGGTCGAGATCCGACGCCTTCGTAGTAGAGCCGCACGCCGCCCGTTGCCGTTCGGCGGCGAGGACGTCGGCGTAGAACGCCTTCGCGCCTCCCGCTGACCCGAACTCGAACACCACCTGGTTCATGCGGGCACCACTGGACGGATCGCCCGCGTCGGCCGCGAACGACGCCACACGGGCGTCGCGCTCGACCCCATCGGCGGGCGTGCACGCGTCGTCGACGGAGTCGACCGCGATGACCGTCGAGCGGTGGGGTTTCGACACCACGGGGAGCCCGACGTCGTCGGCGCCGAGCATCTTCTCGGCGGCACCGGCCACCGGCGCGGTGACGCCCACCCAGAGCGACACCGCGCACGCGACCAAGATCCGCTTCCGACCCGTCGCTGCCATCTGCCCCTCCGGCGCTCGTCGTGCCCGCCGCCCCGGTCAAGTGTGGACGAACCGCGGGCCGAGGGGAAGCCCCTGCAGCCGGTGCGGTGCTCAATCCTTCGCCGACGCCACCTCATCGCCGTGGATCTCCACCGTCTGCTCGAGCGCGGTGAGCTCCTCGGGCGTCCCGATCGCGATCAGCACCTGTCCGGCCTCGATCGTCGTGTCCGGCGACGGGTTGGTGTTGAAGCTCCCGTCCTCCTCGCGCAGGGCCAGGACGAGCGCGCCGGTGCGGTCGCGCAGGTGCGCGTTCCGGATGGTCCGTCCGGCGATCACCGACCCGGCTGGGACCGTCACCTCCTCGAGACGGAACTGGAGACCGCGGTCGTGCATCACCACGTCGAGGAACTCGGTGACGTTCGGCTGCAGCACGAACGCGGCGATGCGGGCACCACCGATGCTCTGCGGATTCACGACCCGATCGGCACCGGCGCGCCGCAGCTTCTCCTCGGTCTCCTCGATCCGGGCTCGGGCCACGATGAAGAGGTCGGGACAGAGTGAGCGGGCGCTGAGGGTGACGAAGAGGTTGGCGGCGTCGTTGTCGACCGCGGCGACGAGCGCGCGCGCCCGCCGGAGCCCGGCCTGTTCGAGGACGCGGTCCTCGGTGGCGTCACCGACCAGTGCCGGCAGCCCGGATTCGGCGAGCCGCGTCGCGTCGAGGTCGACGACGACCAACTCGGCGTCCGCGGCCGCGAGCTCGGCGCCGATGGCGCGTCCGACGCGGCCCCATCCGCACACGATGACGTGCCCGTGCATGGCTTCGATCTGTCGTTCCATCCGTCGTCTCCCGAAGAGGCGGGACAGGTGGCCTTCGAGCAACGTCTCGAGCACCACGCTGAACGTGTACAGGGCCGTGCCGACGCCGACGAGGATCAGGACGATCGTGAAGACCTTGCCCGCGTCGTCGAGTGGTCGCACCTCGCGGAATCCCACCGTCGCGACCGTCGTGACCGTTTGGTACACCGCGTCGAGCACCGAGAACCCGAGGATGATGTAGCCGACGGTGCCGACGACGAAGACGCCCATGAGCATCGCGAGCGCAAGGCGCGGCCGCCGCCAGTCGAACACAGCTGAAGACTACGGAGCACGGACCCCACTCGCTCGCGGACCGATCACGCGACTGCTACGGGATGCGGCCGATGAACGCCAGCAGCTTGGTCTGGACGTCGGCGTCGTCGGGGACGACGACGCGCGGCCCGTACTGGCCACTCTGGCGCAGTGCTTCGTCCATCGGCAGCATGCCTTCGAGCATCGCCGCGCACTTGTCCGGGTCCAGCGTCTCGTCCTGACCGGTGGCGCGGGCGAGATCCCAGCGGTGCAGGAACACGTCGCCGGTGTAGATCATGTCGATCGCCTGCCCGAGCGGCATCCGGCCGATGTGCGGGAGGTCGTGCTCGCGGTCGGCGGTGTCGGGGTCGTCGAGCAGTGACTGCACCGCGTCGGTCTGTGTGCGCCAGGCGCCGGCGGGGTCCTCGTCGACCGACGGGCCCGCGGGCAGCGTGATCCCGGCCGATCCCTGGAGAAACGCCGGGAACCACTCCACGAGGTGGCCGACGACGTCGCGGGCGACCCAGCCGTCCACTGGCGCAGGCTGGTCCCACGCATCCGGCGCGACGCCCTCGACGGTCGTCGTGAACGCACCGGCGATGCGCCGGTGCTCGTCGGCCGGGCCGCTCATCGGAGCTCGGCGACGAGGGCGTCGAGCTTGGCGTATCCCTGTTCGACGCCGGTCTCCATGCCGCTGGCCAGCCACTGATCGCGTCCCTCGAAGCTGTCGACGAGCGACTGGGCGTGGAGGCGGGTGCGGCCGTCGCCGAGGTCCTCGAAGCGCAGCGTCTCGAGCGCGACGTCGTCGGGCTGGCCGTCGAACGTGAAGGTCTGCACGATCGTGTCCTCACCGACGTCGTGGAAGCAGCCGTGGAAGGCGTACTCCTCGCCGTCGCGACCGGCGACGTAGCGCCAGCGGCCGCCGGTGGTGGCGTCCCAGTCGAGGATCTTGGTCTGCATCCCGTCGGGACCGACCCAGCGGGCGAACAGCTCGGGATCGGTGTGGGCCCGCATCAGCTGTGCCGGAGTGGCGTCGAAGTCACGGGTCATGCGGATGATCGGCAGGGCGGGGTCGGCCTCGATCGAGACCTGGTAGCGGTTGCTCGTGGCGGTCATGACGCTGCTCCTTGCTGTAGGTGTCGGTGGTCGGTGGGTTGTTCGTCGCCGCGCATCTCGGCGAGGACGGCGTCGAGTCGCTCGTAGCGCTCTTGCGCCTGTTGGCGGTACCGCTCGATCCATTTCGTCATCAGGTCGAAGACCTCCGCCTCGAGGTGGCACGGCCGCCGCTGCGCGTCCTTGGTCTGGCTGACCAGGCCGGCGTCGGTGAGCACCCTGATGTGCTTGGACACCGCCTGCACGGAGACGTCGTAGGGGTCGGCCAGCTCCCCGACCGTGGCGTCGCCCACCGCGAGGCGGGCGACCATGTCGCGCCTTGTCGGGTCGGCGAGGGCGGAGAAGATGCGGGAGAGCTGGTCGTCGGGCACGAACGACTCCTTGTTCAACTGCTTAGTTGAACAAGCTACGCCGCCCGCACCCCGTTGTCAACCTCCTGGTTGAAGAATCGGCCGTTCGTCGAGCGCGACGATGGGGCCATGAGCGATCGGGCCGTCGTCGACGACTGGCTCGCCCGGTACGAGCTCGCCTGGCGATCGCCGGGCACGGAGACCCTCGACGCACTCTTCACCGAGACGGTCACCTACGTGCCGTCTCCGTGGGCCATCCCGGTCCGGGGGATGGCGTCGTTGCGGCGCTTCTGGGACGCCGCCCGCAGTGGATCCGACGAGGCTCTGGCTGCTCACGCTGAACGACGACGGCCGGTGTGAGCACTTCGAGGAGTGGCCGTTCGCACCCGATCAGGACGACGGCCACGGAGACGACCCGACCTGACGGGGACAGACCAGCGAGTCAGCCGGTGAAGCGGGGAGCGACGGTCACGGCCAGCACGTCCGCCGGGCTCACCATCGACCGGGCGGGTGAGGTGAAGCTGATGGTGAGGCTGCCGTCGCCGTCGCGGTCGCCGTCGACCACCGCGGCGGCGAGACTGCTGCCGCCACCCCCGCCCGCACCCGGATTGGCGCTGCTCTGGCTGGCAACGTCGCAGAGCGCACTTCCTCCAGCACCACCGCCACCGCCGAAGAGACCGCCGCCGCCACCCCCACCGCCACCGCCGGTGACCTGCTCGTCGGTGCCGCCGTCACCACCGCGACCACCGGTGCCGGCGCCTCCGTCGAGCCCGTCGTGGCCAGGTTGGCCCGTGCTCCGACATGTCTCCGGCTCCGCGAACGGTCCCGGTCCGGCAGCGAGGTCAGTCGGTGCCTGCGGGCAGGCCACGAACGTGCCGTCGCCGCCGGTGCCGCCTCTGGTCGCGGTCCCGGCAGCGCCACCGGGACCGCGTGCGCCGGAGCAGATGCTGGAGCCTGGTGCGCCGCGCCCGCTGTCGCCGCCCGCGGCGCCATTGATCCCGAGAGCCGCCAGCGAGATGAAGACGAAACCGCCGCCGCTGCCGCCGCCACCGCCGGCTGCGACTGCCAGGAGCGTGGACGAGCGCAGGATCGTGGTGGCACCTCCGCCGCCACCGCCCGCGGCGGCCGGGCAGCCGCCGGTACCGCCGTCGGCACCGCCGCCGAACCCACCCGCGCCGCCCGCGGGTGGCTCACGTTCGCATGACGGACTGGTACCGACGTCGATGAGGCTCCCGCCGTCGCTCCCGCGACCACCCACGACGATGATGAGCGTCTCCCCCGGCGTGACGGGAACGGTCGACGTGATGTGCGCAGCCCGCCCTCCCCGACCGCCCGTGCAGAGGAACAAGGTGCCGAGGTCGCACGAGCCCCCGTCGCCGCCCGACCCACCGAAGGCCTCGACGCGAAGCTCGTCGACACCCGCCGGGACCACGAAGGACTGCGCCCCACCCGTGAACGCGAGTGTCGTCTCGCTGGTCACGGGCTCGGCGGTGCCCGTCCCAGCCGAGAACCCGATCCCGACGGAACCCGCGAGCGCGATCACAGCTGCGAGGTAGCCGAACCTCCGCATGCCCGGACCCTCTCCGTCGCGAACAAGAGGAACGGTACCGGCGGCGCCGTGGTCCTTGCGCTGAGGTGATCGCTGGACGACGATTCGCTCGTCGACGGAGGGGGTGGACCATGAGCGAGATGGGGGCTCTGGTAGCGAGATCGCTGGTCGTCGTGCCCGCTCGCTCCCCCGCGGTGACGTGACCGAGCTGTCCGGGCCGAGCGACGACGATTGACGAGCGCGACATGTCCGGCGCCGACGGAGTCGTCTCGGTGTGCATCCCCGCCTACCAGGCCGAGTCGTTCATCGACCGGACACTTCGGTGCGCCCGCGAACAGACGTACGCGCGGCAGCGCATCATCGTCTCCATCGACGCGTCCGACGACGAGACCGAGGAGGTGTGTCGGTCACACGCGAGCGACGACGACCGCATCGAGGTCCACGCTCACACTGAGCGGCTCGGATGGTTCGACAACATCAACTTCTTGCTCGACTCGGTACGAACGGAGTTCGCGTTCATCTACTTCCACGATGACCTGATCGAGCCCACGTACAGCGAACAACTCGTCGAAGCGCTGCTCCAGAACCCCGGCGCGGCCAGTGCCCACTGCGACGTCGTCCTGTTCGGGGACCGCGGCGAGAAGCTGCGGCTCGGATGCACATATGACGGCACCGCGACAGAACGCCTGCTCACGTACTTCGTCAGCCCCAACCGAGGTGCGTTGCTTCGCGCCCTGGTCCGGACCGCGAGCCCCGCGTCGCGGCTGCGCATGCCGATCGCCGCCGCGGCGTACGAAATGGCTCTCGTCGCTGCAGGACCGAGCGTGCACGTCGCCGAACCGCTGTACCGGCGCTGGGAGCAACGCACGGGAGGACTCACCGACACTTGGTCGCGCGTTTCGTTCGACGACCTGGTCAGCGGCATGCGGTTCAACGCTGATGCGGCACGGCAGATCGTCGACTGTCTGCAAGCATCAGCCGACGAGCAGGCTGTGCTCGATTTCGGCCTCGCGCTGTACCTGACGAACCACCTGCGATGGCTCGAGGCGAACTACGGCGCAACTCGTGTCGTGGGGCTCGCAGAGGTGCTCGACGCGCCGGTCGTGCTCGACGTTCCACCTGCCGTCGAGCGGCTCCGCGAGCCACTGCGGTCACTCTGCACGACCGCGCTCGAACGGGCTCGTGCCCGCACGGCAGCGGCCCACAGAAGGTGCGCGAGCGGATGACGGGCGAGTGAGGATTCGCTCGGTGGCCGTGCTCGGCGCGGGAATCATGGGCTCATCGACCGCGTTGCGGCTCGCGCAACGCGGTGTCGACGTCACGTTGTTCGACGAAGCGACCGTCCCGTTCTCCGGCGCGAGCAGGTGGAATGAGGGCAAGATCCATCTCGGCTTTCTCTACGCCGCAGACCCGTCGCTGCGCACCGCCCGCGCGGTCGTCGAAGGCGGCCTCGACTTCAAAGACCAGGTCGCGCAGCTGACCGACATGTCCTTGGACGCTGCGACCACCACCGTCGACGACATCTATCTCGTACATCGCGACTCGGTCATCCCGGTCGATGGGGTCCACGCGTACTTCGACGCCGTAGCCGCGATGGTGGCGTCCTCCCCGTCGGCTGAGCGGTATCTCGTCGACGTGTCGGGCTGTACTGCACAGCGTCTCACGGCGAGTGAGCTTGCGGCCGTGACCGCTCCGGAGGTCGCCAAGGCCGGGTTCCGGGTGCCCGAGCGATCGGTCAATACCGTGGCGGTCGCCGACGCCTTCGTCGAAGCGCTGCGCGCCGCGCCACGGGTGGCGTTCGCGATGGAGCAACGAGTCGACGGTGTGCAGCCGGACGACGGCGATCGGTCGCAATGGTTCGTCCATTCGTCCGATGAGAGGTACGGGCCGTTCGACGCGGTGGTGAACGCGCTCTGGCAAGGGCGTCCGGCAGTCGACGAGTCGGTCGGCCATCGCCCGGACACCTCACAGCAGCATCGTTACCGTGTCTCGGTGTTCGCGCGCACGAGTACCTTCGTCGACACTCCGTGCGCGGTGCTCGGCGTGGGGCCCTTCGGTGACGTCAAGAACTACGGTGACCAGAACTTCTATCTCTCGTGGTATCCGCTGGGCCTACTGGCCAGGGCCGAGGCGATAGAACCACCCGTTGTCCGCACCATGACCCACAACGCTCGGTTGCACCTTGCAGGCGAGATCTTCGACGCTCTGTCGGCGCGTCTGCCGTGGGTGGAACGCATCCGGCGCGCCGCCGTCGACGTCCGCGTCGAGGGCGGTTGGGTGTACTCGCAGGGCCGAGGCCAGCTCGATGACCCGCACGCGAGCGTGCATCAGCGCAGCCGGCTCGGCTTCACCAGGGTCGGCACGTACTACTCGGTCGACACAGGGAAGTTCTCCGTCGCGCCCACGCTCGCCGCCAGCCTCGCGCGCTCGCTGATGGACGATGATTGAGGCTGCACCGTCTTCCGATCCCTGCTCTTTGGCGGAGGGAGTGGGATTCGAACCCACGGTGAGTTGCCCCACACACGCTTTCCAAGCGTGCCGATTCGGCCGCTCTCGCACCCCTCCAGGGGCGTCGATGCTATCCGTCGCCGTGTAGCCTCCACGGCGGACCGTGCTAGGCGGGGAGCTCGTGGTGCCCTGTACCCCAAACCCACGTCAGGGGGGCTGAATTCCCGCTCGAGGCTCGGGCCGCCGTGAGGTACGACTCGCACGAGGCGTTGAGGGTCGGGTCCTGCGCAACGGGATCCTGTGAATCGAGTCAGGTCCGGAAGGAAGCAGCTCTCAGCGGGCCCTCTCGTGTGCCGCAGGGGTGCCTGACCCGAGTCGAAGGCGAGCACGACCTCCTGGCGCCCTTGTCGACAGCGGGTGCACGGTCCATCTCATCCCTCCAATCCTGCGCGATCTTCGCCGCATGCGGTGAAGTCGCGTGGTGATTGGCGAGGTGCGTCAGCCGACCTTGACGGGCGTCGGGGTGAACTTCACGGGCATGGCTTCGGCGCCGACGATGAAGTTCGAGGCCCGGTAGGGCAGCGGTTCGTCGCCGGCGGGCTCGAGGTCCGGAAGGCGCTGGAAGAGCACGTCGAACATCACGTTGAGCTCGAGCCGCGCCAGCGCCTGGCCGAGGCAGTAGTGCGGGCCGAAGCCGAACGCGATGTGGTGGTTGGGATCCCGGCGCACGTCGAACGTGAAGGGATCGGGGAACTCGTCGGCGTCGCGGTTGGCGGACGGGTACATCAGGATGAGCTGATCACCTGCGTGCAGCGTCTCCCCCCGCAGCTCGACCTCGTGCACGACCGTGCGCGACATGTTCTTGATCGGCGAAACCCACCGCAGCATCTCCTCGACGCCGGTCTGCTGGGCACCCGGCTCGCGTTGCATGATCTCGCGTTGATCGGGGTGGTCGAACAACGCGAGCTGCCCACCCGTGATGACGTGACGTGTGGTCTCGTCGCCGCCTATGAGGATGAGCAGCGTCTCCTGCACGATCGACTCGTCGTCGAGCCGCTCGCCGTTGACCTCGGAGTGGCACAGCAGGCTGATGAGATCGGACTGCTGCGGCTTCGAGCGCCGGTCGGCGATCACGCCGAGCTGCAGCTCGCGGAACCCCATGCTCGCCTCCATCGACGCCAACGCGACCTCGGGCTCGGGGTTCGACGTCGTCGCCTTGATGAGGTCGTCGGACCACTTCAGCAGGTCGTCGTACGCGCTCGGCTCGAACCCGAGCATGTCGGCGATCAGGAGCAGCGGGAGCGGTGCGGCGATGTCCCACACGAAGTCGCACTCACCGCGCTCGCACACCTTGTCGACGATCTCGTCGCAGATGGCCCGGATGCGCGCCTCGTGCTCGGCCACGCGCTTGGGGGTGAACCCGTGGTACACGAGTGAGCGGCGCCGCTGGTGCTCCGGGTTGTCCATGCTGATCATCATCGGCAGGGGCATGCCGTGGGGCCGCGGACCGCCGTAGCTCGAGAAGCCCTTGGCGTCCTTCTCGATGGCCAGCACGTCGTCGTACTTGGTGATCGCCCAGACGTCACTGGTCGCGTCGTAATAGACCGGTGCGTGCTCCCGGAGCCAGGTCCAGTCGTCGTGGGGTTCCCTCGAGTACCAGCTCCCGTCGAGCAGGTCGATGTCGTCACGCACGGGGTGCTTCGGCATGCCCGGCAGTATGCCGCGGCCGGGAACCACCCCGCAGGTGCGCTCTACACTCGGTGTGTTCGGTGTCGTGTTCCAAGGGGGAGCCATGCCCAGCAACGTCGACTTCGAGATCTTCGACTGCGACAACCACTACTACGAGGCAGTCGACGCGTTCACCCGCTACGCCGAGCCGGGGATGGCGAAGCGCACGATGCAGTGGGGCGAGATCGAGGGCAAGCAGCGCCTGCTCGTCGGGGGCAAGGTGAACCGGTTCATCCCGAACCCGACCTTCGACCCGATCTCCAAGCCGGGCGCGCTCGACGAGTACTTCCGGGGCCGCAATCCCAAGGGCGAGGGCGTGCGCGAGCTCTTCGGCGACCTCGACCCGATGAGCACCCACCCCGAGTACCGCAACCGCGACGCCCGGCTGCAGCTCATGGACGAGCAGGGCATGAGCGGCGCGATCTTCCTCCCCACCCTGGGCGTGGGCATGGAGCAGGCGCTCCTCGACGACCCGCCCGCGCTGCTGGCCGCCTTCCGCGCCTTCAACCGTTGGCTGGAGGAAGACTGGGGCTTCGCCTACCAGGAACGCATCTTCGGTGCGCCGATGCTCTCGTTCGTCGACCCCGACGAGTTGCTGAAGTCGGTGCAGTGGGGCCTCGATCACGACGCCCGCTTCTTCGTGCTCGTGCCGGGGCCGGTGATCACCCGCTCGGGTCCGGTCTCGCCCGCGGACCCGGTGTTCGATCCGGTGTGGGGCCTGCTGGCCGAGGCCGGCGCGGTCGTCACCGCGCACGGCGGCAACGCCTACTACACCCGGTACCTCGCCGACTGGGGTGAGGGCACCGAGATGGAGGCCTTCCGCCAGAACCCGTTCCGTTCCATCGTCTCGTGGAGCGCGGTGCAGGACTGGTTCGCGAACCTGCTGGCCCACGGGTTGTTCCAGCGCTTCCCGAACCTGCGCATGGCGTCGATCGAGACGGGCTCCGACTGGGTGTTCGACCTCTTCCACAAGCTGAAGAAGTCCTACTCGCAGACCCCGGGCGGCTACCCCGAGGACCCGCGCGAGACGTTCAAGCGCCACGTATGGGTCTCGCCGTACTACGAGGACGAGTTGGCGCAGTTGCGCGACCTCATCGGGGCCGACCACATGCTCATGGGCTCCGACTACCCGCACGCCGAAGGACTCGCCGAGCCGAGTGCCTACATCAAGGACCTCGAGAACTTCGGTTTCACCCCCGAAGACTCGAAGCTGGTCATGCGTGACAACGGAGTGGAGCTCTCCCGGCGTCGCCCCGCGTGACCACGCTGGTCTGGCCGCCGGAGGCCGTTCCCGAATCAGTCCTCACCACGCTCACCGGTCCCGGCGGACCGTTCGAGCTGCGCGAGGAAGCCGTGCTCGGCGCGCCCATGCTCGTGTTCGCCAACCGGCCGAAGTCACTCGTCGAGCTCTTGCACGGCGCCGCCGAGCGACTGGGCGACCGCCCCTACGTGGTGTTCACCGATCGCGCGTACACCTTCGCGTCGATCCTCCAACCGATCGCCGCGGTCGCCGCCGCGCTGCGTGACCGCTACGGGGTCGGGCCCGGCGACCGCGTCGCGGTGGTCGCGCCGAACACGGTGGAGTACGCGCTCGTGTTCTGGGCCGCCACCGCGCTCGGCGCGATCACGGTCGGACTCAACGGCTGGTGGACGGGCGACGAGATCGCGTACGCGGTCGAGCTCACCGAACCGAAGGTCCTGTTCGGCGATCGGCGCCGGCTCGACCGCCTCGACGGCGTCGCGCTCCCCGACGGCCTTCCCGTGGTCGAGTTCGAACGCGATTTCCCCGCGCTCGAGCAGTACGCGCCCGACGCGGAGTTCCCGGTCGTCGACATCGACGAGGACGACCCGTTCGTCATCCTCTTCACCAGTGGCACGACCGGCCGCCCGAAGGGCGTGACCCTGTCGCACCGCAGCAACATCCACTTCCTGCTGGCGTCGATGCTCAACGGCGCGGTCGCGATGATGACCGACATGGAGAACGGCGTGCCGGTGCCGCCGCCGGCCGAACGACCGGTGATCATCTCGGCCGCACCGATGTTCCACATCGCCGGCCTCAACTGCCAGCTGGTCGCCTCGACGCTCACCAACATGACGATCGTGTACCCACCACCGGGCAAGTGGCGGGAAGAGACGCACCTCGAGCTCTCGCAACGGCACGGGGCGACGACGTGGGCGCTGGTGCCCACACAGCTCTGGCGCATCGTCGACCATCCCGACCTCGACCGCTACGACACATCGTCGGTGCGCAACGTCGGCGGCGGCAGCGCGGTGTGGCCGCCCGAGCTGCTGCGCGCGCTCGCCGAACGCATCCCGACCGCCCGCGCCGGCACCGCGCTCGGGTACGGCAGCACCGAGACCACCGGCCTGGGCACGACCCTGCGCCCGGGCCCCGAGCTCGCGCACGCCGACAGCATCGGCCTGCCGTCGGCGACGTTCCGCGTGCAGGTGCGCGATCCCGAGACCGACAAGGTGCTGCCCGAGGGCGAGGTGGGTGAGATCTGTGTGCGGGGCGCGTCGTGCTTCCTCGGCTACTGGCGCAACCCGGAGGCGACGGCCAAGGCGGTCGACGACGACCGCTGGTACCGGACCGGCGACTTCGGCGTGATCCGCGACGGTTACGTGCACCTCGAGGGCCGACGGCAGGACCTGATCATCCGCGGCGGGGAGAACATCTCCCCGATCGAGATCGAGAACCGGTTGTTCGAGCACCCGGAGGTCGCCGAGGTCGCGGTCATCGGTGTCGACCATCCGAAGCTCGGGCAGGAGGTCGTCGCGGTCGTGGTGCCGCACACGCCCGGCGCGATCACCGAGGACGACGTGAAGGAATGGGTCGCCGCCGCGCTCGCCGGCTTCAAGGTGCCGAGCCGGGTCGAGTTCCGCGACTCGCTCCCCCACAACGCGAGCGGCAAGGTGCTGAAGCACGTGCTCGCGTCGCCCGAGGCGAGCAGTGGATTCGTCGAGGAATGAGTCGTACGACGAGCTGATGGGCGCCGCGCTCGACGAGGCCCGCGCCGCGCTCGCGCACGACGACGTCCCCGTCGGCGCACTCGTCGCGCGGTTGTCCGACGGTGCGGTGCTGGCTCGGCGGCACAACGAGCGCGAGCTCACGGGCGACCCGACTGCCCACGCCGAGCTGCTGGCGATCACCGACGCGGCACGTGCGCGCGACGGCTGGCGGCTCGACGACTGCGTCCTCGTGGTGACGCTCGAACCGTGCCCGATGTGCGCGGGCGCGGCGCTCGCCGCCCGCATCCCGTTGGTCGTGTTCGGTGCCGCCGATCCGAAAGCCGGCGCGCTCGGGAGCCTGTACCACTTCGGTGCCGACCCCCGTCTGCATCACGGGATCGACGCGCGCGACGGCGTGCGGGCGGAGGAGTCGGCGGCCTTGCTCAGGGAATTCTTCGCGGGTCGCCGCCTACACTGACCGGGCCCGGAGGGATGCGAGAGCGGCCGAATCGGATGGTCTCGAAAACCATTGTGGCGCAAGTCACCCTGGGTTCAAATCCCAGTCCCTCCGCCACCTGAGCAGTGAGGGTCAGGGCAATCGCGTCCTGACCCTCCTGCCGCTCTCCCGGACTCAGCCCGCCGGGCGGTAGGTGCAGATCAGGACGCCGGTCGCCGCAGGCTTGACCGACACCAGCTCGAGTGGGCGCGCGGTGCCGTCGTCCGGGAACAGCCGCTTGCCCCCGCCCAGCACGATCGGCTCGAGCATCAGGCAGAACTCGTCGACCAGTCCCTGGCTGACGAGCTGCGTCGCGAACGACGCGCTCCCCATGATCTGCAGGTCGCCCCCCGGGCGCTCCCGCAGCTCGCGCACCGCGCCGACGGCGTCGGCGGCCGGCAGCAAGGTCGTGTTCCATTCGAGATCGTCCTGCGTCAACGTGCGCGAAGCGACGTACTTCGGCATCTCGTTCATCCGGTCGGCGAACGGGTCACCGGCGCGGCCGGGCCAGGCATCGGCCATGACCCGCCACGTGCGCCGCCCGAACAGCAGCGCCTCGGTGTTCCCCATCGCCTCGCCGATCGCCGCGCCCATCGCCTCGGGGTCGAAGTACGGCATCGACCATCCGCCGTGAGCGAACCCGCCCTCGGTGTCCTCTTCCTTGCCGCCCGGCGCCTGGACGACACCGTCGAGGCTGATGAAGTCGCTCACGATCACACGCATGGCTGCTCCTCCGGCTCGGTCCGCTCGCTGCGGTCAGCATTCAGACGCACGGAGCGCCCGGAACTCATCGGTCGAACGGACCCTTCAGCCTTCCGGGATCCAGTTCGGTTGGCGCTTCTCCATGAACGCCTGCATACCCTCGCGCGGCTCCGGTGAGTGCTCGAGCGCCCAGAACATGGTCTGGTAGTCGATCGAGCCGTACCGCTCGTTGAGCATGCGCTTGGTCTGCACCCGGGCGTCGGGCGCCGTCTGCAGGACCTCCCACGCCGCGTCGAGCGCGCCCTGGCGCAGCTCGTCGTGCGGCACCACGCGGCTGATCAAGCCGATCCGCACCGCTTCGGCGGCGTCGAAACGGCGCGCCGACAGGAGCAGGTCGCGCGCGACGGCGATGCCGACGTGCGCGGGCAGTGCGGCCGCGTACGTGGCGTCGGGGATGCCGCGCAGCAGCTCCGGCACCCGGAACGTGGCGCGCTCGCTGACGACGGCGATGTCGGCCATCATCGCGATCAGGAGCCCGCCCGCCTGGCAGATCCCGTTGACGGCGGCGATCACCGGCGCGCGACTGTCGCGGATGGCGAGGAACGGGAGGAGATCGGAGCCGACGGCGTCGGGGAAGCTCTCACCCGGTTCGGAACGACCGCCCAGGTCACCGCCCGGCGCGAACACGTCGTCGACGCCGGTGATGATGAGCGCGCCGAGCTGCGGATCGGTGTTCACGAGATGCACGGCGCGCTTGATGCCGTAGTACATCCCGGGAGTGAGCGCGTTCCGGGCCGCGGGTCGGTCGATCACGCACCAGGCGATCGGACCCTCCCGCTCGAAGCGCAGCGCAGACGTGCCCAGTTCGTCGGTCATCGGCGCACGATAGGTGCGTGGCTCAGGGGACGGCACCTGCGAGGTCGCTGGCGTCGTGGCCGGCGGCGACGAACTTGCCGTCCTCCATCTCGAACGTCATGTCGGTGCGACCGGCGACGGCGAGATCGTGCGTGACGGCGAGGATCGTCGTGTTCTCGGAGCGGGCCAGTCCGTGCAGCAGGCTGACGATCACCCGACCGGTCTTGGTGTCGAGGTTGCCGGTGGGTTCGTCGGCGAGGATGAGCTTCGGCCGGTTGGCGAGCGCCCGGGCGATGGCCACGCGCTGCTGCTCACCGCCCGAGAGCTTCGCCGGTCGCCGTTGCTGCTTGGCGCCCTTCAGGCCGACCTGTTCGAGGAGCGCCACCGCGCGCTCGCGCCGCTCGCGCTTGGACACACCTGCGAACTCCATCGGGAGCATCGCGTTCTCGACCGCGCTGAGGTTGGGGATCAGGTTGTAGCTCTGGAAGATGAACCCGATCTGGTTCCGCCGGTACTGGATGAGCTGGTGGTCGCTCCCCCGGCTGATCACCTCGCCGTCGACCTCGATGGTGCCGGTCGTCGGCTTGTCGAGCGCGCCGAGCAGCGACAACAGCGTGCTCTTCCCACTTCCGCTGCGACCGACCACCGCGGCGAACACACCGGTGGGCACGGTGAAGCTCACGCCGTCGACCGCCTTCACCTCGGTGTCGCCGGAACCGAACGTCTTGGAGAGATCGGTGACCTGCAGCATGACTACTCCGTTCTCATCACTTCGGCGGGCCGGATCTTGGCGATCAGCCACGAGGGGAAGGCGGTGCCGATCACCGCGATCACGACGGCGGCGAGCAACCCGTACAGCAGGATGCTGAAGCCGACCGTCGTGTGCACGTTCGTGAGCACGTCGCCGAAGTCGGTGATTCCCCGGGTGAGGCCACCACCGATCCGGATCGGCCCGCCGCCGGCGCCGGCGACGGGGCCACCACCGGGCCCGGCGCTGAACGTCGGCCCGCTCGCGGTGTCGGAGCTGCTCGACACCAGCGCGTCGAGCACGGGGTTGCTCAGGATCACCCCGGCCACCACGCCGACGACGGCGGCCATGCCGGTGAGCGTGAGCGCCTCGGTGACGAACTGCCACGAGATCTTGGCGTTCGACGACCCGATCGCCTTGAGCACACCGATCTCCCGGCGCCGCTCCCGCACGATCATCAGCATGCTCAGGAAGATGATCACGGAGCCGGCGACGAGCGCACCGATGAGGCTGTAGGTCGCGATCGTCTTGACGTTGTCGAGCGAGGAGAGCGTGTCGGCCTGCGCGCTCTGGTCGGACACGACGTCGGCCGCGTCACCGAGCGACTTCTGCAGCGCGGCGACGGTCGAGTCGAGGTGGTCGACGCTGTCGACCGTCACGATCGCCGACGTGACCTCGCCTTCCTGGGAGGAGAGCCGCTGCAGGGCGCCGAGCGGCATGATCACACCCGCGTTGCTGAACGTGTTGCCGGTGTCGTAGATGCCCTCCACCGTGATCGTCTGCCCGTACGCGGTGAACGTCGACCCGACGCTGAGGTTGTTCTTGGTCGCGAGGTCCTTGCCGACGAGGGCCACGTACTCGGTCGACGACCCGTCGATGGTCTTCCCGGCGGTGATCTCGAAGGAGTTCACGTCGGCGACCTGGGTGTTGCCCGGTGACGTGGTCCCGGTGACCATGACCGGCAGCACGAACGTCCCGCTGGGCGGCGCGGCGCCGCCGACGGTCGCGTTCCCGTCGGCGTCGGCGTTGCCCCGGTTGCCCAGCGTGCCGGGATCGATCGCCGACTGCAGGCTCGTGGTGCCGCTCGCGATCGACTGCCCGACGGGTCCCGTTGGCGCGGTCGTGCCCTCGGTGATCCAGCGGTCGTCGAGGGTCGACGTCACCGACTTCACGTGCGCCGTCTTCTCGATCTTGGCGATCTCGGCAGCGGTGAGTGGTTCACCGCCACCCTGGAACCCGCGGGCACCCGCCGGCATCACCGTGACGCTGTTGCCGACCGACGCCTTCACGTCGTCGATCCGGGCCTGCACCGCCTTCAACGACAGCAGCATCACCAACGCCAGCGCGATCGTCAACGCGAGGATCGCGGTGATCGAGATGCTGCGGATGGTGTTCCGGAACGCGTTCTTGACACCTCTGGCCGTCACGCTCATCGGCGCAGTATCCCGAGCGCATCCGTGACCGGACTGCGGACTCCCTGGGACCTTGCCGAGAACCGGTCAGACGAAGAGCGTCTCGCCCACGTACCCGCCCTCGTCGACGCCCGGCGGGATCGCGAACATCGCGGTGGAGGTGTGGCGGATGTATTCGTTGAGCGCGTCGGTGCGCAGCGACTGCTGCACCGGGATGAAGCCGGTGCGGGGGTCGCGCTGGTAGGCGATGAAGAACAGACCGGCGTCGAGCTGATTGGTGACCGGATCGATCCCGTCGGTGAACGAATAGCCGCGCCGCAGGAGCCGGACGCCGTCGTTCTGCCCGGGCGCGGCCAGCCGGATGTGGCTGTCGAGGGGGATCACCGGCTCGCCGTCGACCTCGGCCGTGAGGTTCACCGTGTCGTGCTCCCGCGTCGTGCCGAGCGGAGCACCGCTGCCCTTGACCCGCCCGATGGTGAGCTCCTGGTCGGCGAGGGTGGAGCGGTCCCACACCTCGAGCAGCATGCGGATCCGCCGGGTCACCAGGTAACTGCCGTCGCGCATCCACGTGGGGTCGTCGGCCGACGGCACCCAGACGTGCTGCTCCAGCTTCTCGGTGTCCTCGGCCACGAGGTTGTTGGTGCCGTCCTTGAACCCCATGAGGTTGCGCGGGGTCTCCTGCTCGGCGTCGGTGCTCGACGTGCGCCCGAACCCGGACTGGGCCCAACGCAGCGCCACCACCCCGCGCCCGATGCGCGTGAGGTTGCGGATCGTGTGGAAGCACACCGTGGGGTCGTCGGCACACGCTTGCACCGCGAGGTCCCCGTCGCTCCGTGCCGTGTCGAGCTCGTCGCCCGCGAACGTCGGCATGGCTGCGAGTGCAGCGGGTTTGCGCGCGGCGATGCCGAACGGATCGCCCGGGCGGTCGAACAGCGACGCCCCGAGGCCGAACGTGGTCGACAAGGACGACGGCCCGAGGTCGCCGGCCTCGCCGGTGTCGTCGGGCGGCGCGTCCTGATCGGAGTTGTCGGTGCCGACCGGCCGCCCGGCGGTCATGCGACGCGCCGCTCGCGTCCACTCCTGCAGCAGACCGACGAGCTCCTCGCGTTCGTCGGTGAGCACGTCGAACGAGGCGAACAACAAGCGCGCCTGCGCCGGAGTCACGATCCCGGCTTGATGGGTTCCATGGAAGGGAACGACGGGCGACTTCTGCGAAGCAGGCGAGAGAGCGACCGCGGTCGAGGTACCCTCGACCGCGGCGATCGAGCCAAGCAAGCAGGCCCCGGCCCCTGCATGGCCGAGGAACCGACGGCGGCTGACCGACCTCGGAGTCACGAACTGACGACCTGCTTGCCCACCTTCGACAGCGGCTCGGCCAGCGCGTCGATCGCCTGGGCCAGCGCCTTGGTGTCGGCGTCGGTGAGTGCGGTGTACGCCACGAACGTCGTCCCCGTGCGGTACGGCGCGAGCGCGGCGGTGACCGCCGCGAACTTGGCGTCGATGTCGGCGGCGAGCTCCGGATCCCTGGCCGCGAGGATGGGCTTCACCGCGTCGAACGCCGCCTGCGCGCCCTGCACGTTGGCTTCGAAGTCGACGAGGTCGGTGCGCGAGTACCGCTCCTCCTCACCGGTGATCTTCGACGTCGAGACCTCGTTGAGGAGCTCGACCGCACCGTTGGCGATCGCGCCGGGTTGGAGGTCGACGTCCTTCACCAGGTTCTGCAGCTCCTCCACGTGCTCGTTCAGCTCCTCGGTGTACGAGGACAGGTCGTCGGTGGTCCCATCGACGAAGAGCTTCTTCTCCAGGTAGTGGTAGCCGCCCCACTCCTTCGTCGGCACGTCGCCTTCACGCGCGTCGATCTCGGGGTCGAGGTCGCCGAACGTCTCCGCCACCGGCTCGATCCGCTCGTAGGCGACCCGCGACGGCGCGTAGAGTGCCTTCGCCTGCTCGAGGTTCCCGCCGTCGACCGCGTCGGTGAACGCCTTGGTCGTGGTGACCAGCTCGGCGGTCTGGTCCACGAGGTACCGGCGGTACTGCGCGACCGCCGCCTTGCCCGCGGCCGACAGCTTGTTCGCCGCGCCGGTGACCACGAGCTTGCCCTTGGCGTGCTCGGAGCCGCCGGGGCACTGGGTCGTGTATGCGCCCGCCTTCAGCGTGAGTGAGAACTCCTTGTTGAGTCCGGGCGCCACGTTCTCGACCTCGCCGATGATGTTGTCACCCGAGAGGATCTCGAACTCGCTGACGTCGCCGGAGCCCGAGTTGGTGACCTTGAAATTGGTCGGGCCCGCCTTGATCGTGAGCTTGGCCGGGCAACCGTCGTCGTTGATGTCGACCTTCACCTCGGCGGTCTTGGCCGACGCGGACGCCCCGAGGCCGACCGTGAGCACGGCGCCACCCACCAACAACGCGGCCGCGGCACGACCAGTGGTTCGGAACATCTTGCGGATCCCTCCTTGGAAACGGTGATCAAGCGGTTTCGACGGTCGAAGCGACCCGTGTTGCGACGTCGGCGCGGCGCGTCGGCGGGCGCGTCGGTCGGCAGACGTAGATCGTCATCGGGACCGCGTAGGCGATGAACGCGATCAACTCGCCCCGCGTCGGTTCGGGTTGGATGCCGAACATCCCGGTGATCAGCGCCGACTGCACCGAACCGGGGTCGATGATCCACCGAAGGTCGACGGCGCGTTCGAGCAGGACGTTCCACCAGCCGCCCTCGTGTGCAGTGTGCACCGCGAACGCGAGCAGCCCCGCGCCGACGAGCACGAGCACCACTCCGGTGATGCGGAAGAACTTCGAGAGGTTGATCTTCACTCCGCCTCGGTAGATCAGGTAGCCGAGCACCACCGCGACCGCCACGCCGAGCAGCGCCCCGGTGCCGGTGAGACCGGGGCGGTCCGACTGCTGGAACGCGGCGAGCATGAAGACCGCGGTCTCGAGTCCTTCGCGGAGGACCGCCAGGAACGCCATGACGACGAGGCCGATCGCCGAGCCCTCGACCAGCGCGAGGGAGGCGCGCTGCTGGAGGTCGCCCTTCAGGTCGGCCGAGTGACGGCGCATCCAGACGACCATCCAGGTGATCATCCCGACCGCCGCCAGCGCGATCACCGTCTCGAGCTGCTCCTGCTCGCGCTGGGGTAGGTTCTCCTCCGCCACGTGGAGGGCGTAGGCGACCCCGCTGCACAGCACGATGGCCCCGACGACCCCGAGCCACATCCAGCGCAGGGCGTCGCTCCGACCCTGCTGGCGGAGGAACGCGGCGACGATGCCGACGATGAGGGCCGCCTCGAGGCCCTCCCGCAGACCGATGACGAACGTGGGAAGCACGGCCGTCAGGTTAGGGACGCTTTACCGTCAGTACAAGTCAGCCTTACCTGAGTCCCAGGTTCTCGTAGATCTCCCGGGTCGCGTTCGACCGGTTCATCGTGTAGAAGTGCAGGCCCGGCGCCCCGCCCTCCAGCAGCGCGGTGCAGAGCTTGGTCGCCTCGGCGATCCCCACCGCGCGCACCGCGGCCGGGTCATCACCCACCGCGTGAAGCTTGTCGGCCAGCCACTTCGGGAACTCGGAGCCCTGCATCTCGGCCATCCGCTTGATGCTGCCGAGGCTGGTGGCCGGCATGATCCCCGCGATCACCGGCTTGTCGACCCCCAGGCGCCCGAGGCTCTCGATCAGGTCGAAGTAGTGCTCGGCATCGAAGAAGAACTGGGTGATGGCGAAGTCGGCGGCGGCGAGCTTCTCCGCGGTGTGGCGACGGTCGCTTTCGCGTGAGGGCGAGCGCGGATGCGGTTCCGGATGCGCGGCGACGCCCACCGAGAAGTCGCCGACCTCGCGTACGAGGTGCACCAGCTCGACCGCGTAGTTGAGCTCGCCGGCGGGCAGGTCGAGATCCTTCGGTGGATCGCCGCCCAGGGCGAGGATGTTGTCGATGCCGGCGTCGCGGTACCGCGTGACGATCTCGATCAGCTCGGCGCGGGTGTGCGCGGCGCAGGTGAGGTGCGCCATCGCCGTCATCGACGTGTCGCGGTTGATCCCGACGACGAGATCGTGGGTGCGTTCGCGCGTCGTCCCACCGGCGCCGTAGGTGACCGATACGTACGACGGCTGCAACGGTTCGAGGTCGCGCAACGTCTGCGCGAGCACGCCTTCCATCTTCTCGTCGCGGGGTGGGAAGAACTCGAACGAGAAGCTCGGGCCCGTCTTCAGGATCTCGCTGATCTTCAAGGCGAATCAGGTTACCTGGGCGTCGCCGACCGGAATCCACGAAATCGGCGGAGCCGCAGCGAGTTGCTCACCACGAAGACACTGGAGAAGCCCATCGCCGCCGCCGCGATCACCGGGCTGAGCAGCCCGACCGCCGCCAGCGGGATGGCGGCGACGTTGTAGGCGAACGCCCAGAACAGGTTGCCCTTGATCGTCGACAGCGTGCGTCGCGACAACGCGATCGCGTCGGCCGCGGCGCGCAGGTCGCCCGACACCAGGGTGAGGTCACTGGCTTCGATGGCGACGTCGGTCCCCGTTCCGATGGCGATCCCGAGGTCCGACTGCGCGAGCGCGGGCGCGTCGTTCACGCCGTCGCCGACCACCGCGACCCGTCGGCCCTCGGCCTGCAGCGAGCGCACGACGTCGACCTTCTGCCCGGGCAGCACTCCCGCCACCACGTCGTCGATGCCGACCCGGTGCGCCACCGCGTCAGCGGACTCCTGTCGGTCGCCGGTGACCATGATCGTGGTCAGCCCGAGCTCGTGCAGCGCGTCGATCGCGGCACGCGAGGTCGACTTCACGGTGTCGGTCACCGCGAACGCGCCGCGCACCTCACCGTCCCATCCCGCGTAGACGATCGTGCGGTCGTCGTCCGCGAGCGCCACGGCGAGTGCGGGCGGCAACGAGCCGACATGATCGGGCCGCCCCACACGCACGGTGACTCCCTCGACGATGGCCTCGACACCGTCCCCTGGGTGGTTCGTGAACCCGGAGGGCGCGACGAGACCCGCCCCGCGCGCCCGCGCGCCGGCGGCGATCGCGCGCGCGATCGGATGCTCCGACGCGTCCTCCACCGATCCGGCGCGCCGCAGCAAAGCCGCCTCGTCGACGCCGGGCGCGACGACGACGTCGGCGAGCTCCATCCGACCTTCGGTGATCGTGCCGGTCTTGTCGAGCACCGCCGTGTCGACGAGGTGGGTCGCCTCCAGCACCTCGCCACCCTTGATCACGATGCCGAGCTGCGCGCCCCGACCCGTTCCGACCATGATCGCGGTCGGCGTCGCGAGTCCGAGTGCGCACGGGCAGGCGATGATGAGCACCGCGACCGCCGCCGTGAACGCCTGATCGGCGCTGTTGCCGAGCAGCAACCACACCGTGAGGGTCGCGACCGCGATGACCAGGACCACCGGGACGAACACCGCCGAGATGCGGTCGGCCAGCCGCTGCACCGGGGCCTTCGACCCTTGGGCCTCCTCGACCAACCGGGCGATCTGTGCGAGTGCGGTGTCACCACCGACGCGTGCGGCTTGCACGACCAGCCGCCCCGAGGTGTTGAGCGTCGCGCCGAAGACGGCATCGCCGGTGGCCACGTCGACCGGGACCGGTTCCCCGGTGAGCATCGACACGTCGACCGCCGACGCGCCGTCGACCACGATGCCGTCGGTCGCCACCTTCTCGCCCGGCCGCACGACGAAGCGGTCGCCGACGCGCAGGCTCGCGACGGGCACCTCGTCGCCGCCCTCCAGCCGCGCGGTGTGCGCGCCGAGCTCGAGCAGCGCGCGGATCGCGTTGCTCGACCGGCCGCGCGCCCTCGCTTCGAAGTACTTCCCGAGCAGCAGCAGCGCGACGATCGCGGTCGCGGTCTCGAAGTACACCTGCGGCTCGTCGCTCCCGCCGCTGAACACCGCGCCCATGCTCATGCCCTGCTCGCCGGCACCGAGGAACACGAGGGCGACGATCGACCACACGTAGGCGGAAAGGGTGCCGAGCGACACGAGCGTGTCCATCGTGGTCGCGCCGTGACGCAGGTTCACCAGCGTGGCGCGGTGGAACGGCCACGCCGACCAGAGGATCACCGGCGTGGAGAGCGCGAACACCACCCACTCCCAGCCTGCGAACTGGAGCCCGGGAATCATCGAGATGGCGAGCACCGGGATGCCGAGCCCGACTGCGACCGCGAGGCGCGGGCGGAGGTCGGCCAGCTCCTCGGCCTCGGGGTCGCCGGGCTCGTCGTCGGGCACCGTGTAGCCCAGGCTCGCGACGGTGGCGGAGAAGGACTCCGGTCCGGTGACCGAGGGGTCGTAGGTGACCGTGGCCCGGTGGGTGGCGAAGTTGACCGCCGCCCCCGACACGCCGGGCAGGCCGGCGAGGCCGGTCTCGATGCGAGCCGCGCACGAGGCGCAGGTCATCCCGGCCACGGGGAGATCGCAGCGCTCGAGCTGGTCGGTGGGCTGCGAATCCATCGTCATGCGTGGTAGTATACCCCCCTAGGGTACTTTCGACCAAGGGAAGGTCCGATGGCGGTCCGTGGCTACAGCCTCGAGAAGGACGACTACGGGAAGCGGCTCCGGCGCATCGAGGGCCAGGTCCGGGGACTGCAGCGCATGATCGACGACGACGAGTACTGCATCGACGTGCTCACCCAGATCGTGTCGGTCACCAAGGCGCTGCAGGGCGTCGGCCTGGGCCTGCTCGACGAGCACGTGCGGCACTGCGTGCGCGACGCGGCCACCGCCGACCCCGCGACCGGCGACGCCAAGGTCGACGAGGCCGTCCAGGCGGTGGAGCGACTCCTCCGGGTCTGACGCGCCTACGCGACGACCTCGCCGGTACCGGCCTCGTACTCCGAGCGCTGCGCTCGCAGGGCATCGAGCTGGCGGCGGGAGAGCTGGCGTACCACGAACATGGCGAGGACCGCAGCGACGGCCAGGACGACCACACCGACCAACGCGACGGTGTTGCTCGCTTCGATGTCGTCGAGGGAGCCGCTGTCGTGGAAATTGGCTCCCGAGTAGGCGAAGCGCAGGAGTGCGACGATCCACGCCGCCCACCACCATCCCACGAGCGCCGAGCCCTTGGTCGCTCGCCACGACGGGTCGGAGCGCAAACGCTCCGCCGCCGAACCCCGCCACAGGTCCTGGGCGATGAGCACCGGGATCACGAGGTTGGCGAACGGGATGAACCACGACCCGATCGACCAGCCGGGAGTGAACCGGGCCCCGACCCGGCCCAGCGCCTCGTTGTTCTTCGCGGCGCGGAACATCCAGATGATGAACAGCACCACGATCGAGAGCTGGGTGAGCACGAAGACCGCCGAGGCGGCGCCCACGAAGTCGTCGGCGTCGTCGGCCCGCTCCACGATGTTGCCGAAGTTCCCGTCGCGGAAGTCGCGCACGACCGAGATCCGGTTGGCGAGCGCCACTGCGAGCAGCGCCGATGACGCCACCATGAGGACGAAGAGGACGGTGAGCGCCACGGTGAGGCCGCGTTGGTCACGCCACCGGGCCTTGGTGGCCGCGACCGGCGCCGGTGGTGGGATCGGCGGAGGAGGCGGAGGAGGCGGAGGTGGCGGCGGCGGGACCTGCGTCACCGGCGGATCGTACCGGTACGCGCGCGAGGTGCGGTGACCTGGGGAACCGGCGCGACCCTGTGCCAGACTTCGACGCATGCCGCCCGAGAAGTTGCATTGGAAGCATCTCTACTCCGAGGTCGTCACCTCGGGGTTGTGCACCGGTTGCGCCGGGTGCGTGATCGCGTGCCCGCACGACGTGCTCGGCTACAAGGACGACGAAGGCGTCTACAAGCCCTTCCAAATCGGAGGACGGCTTCGCCCCCGACAACTGCAGCCACGGCCAGAAGGGCTGCACGTCGTGCACCCGGGCCTGTCCCCGCTTCCGCGCCTGGGAGCCCGAGATCGACGACTTCATGTTCGGCCGGGCCCGCACCGCCGAGGAGCCGTCGGGCGTCTTCAAGGACATCGTCCTCGCCCGGGCCACCGACCCGGTGCTCGCGGAGGTCGGCCAGGACGGCGGTCTCGTCTCGGCCCTGCTCGTCTACGCGCTCGAGAACGACATGATCGACGCCGCGCTGGTGAGCTACCTCGAGGGCGACGGCACCTCGTGGAAGGCGATCCCCGGCGTCGCGCGCACCAAGGAGGACATCATCGCCTCCGCCGGGAGCCGCTACACCTACTCGGCGAACACGATGGCTTACGCCGACGCCATCGAGAGCGGCGCCGAGCGGATCGCGCTCGTGGGCATGAGCTGCCAGTCGTCGGTGCCGCCGGTGATGAAGCAGCGCAAGGCGGGCAAGGTCGCGCGCCGGCTCTCGCTCAACATCGGGCTGCTCTGCTCCAAGACGTTCGATGACGCCATCTTCGAGGAGCTGTTCGAGGCGAAGTACGGGCTGAAGAAGGCCGACATGAAGAAGATGAACATCAAGGGCGTCTTCCAGATCTGGATGAAGAACGGCGACTACCACGAGGTGCCGCTGAAGGAGTGCCACGCGTGGACGCGTGAGGGCTGCAAGATGTGCCCCGACTTCGCCGCCGAGCACGCCGACATCTCCACCGGCGGCATCGGCGCGTTCAACGACTGGACGCTCACCATCGTGCGCACCGAGATCGGGCGCGAGCTCATGGACGGCATGATCCGCGACGGCTGGATCGAGACGCGCCCCGGCGACGACGACCCCGGCGCGATCGCGCTGATGCACAAGCTCTCGGCGAAGTCGCGGAAGCGCTGGCCCGAATTCGCGATCGACGCGCCTCGACTGCTGCCGGCGCCGACCGCGTAGTCACGCGGCTCGCCGACGGCGGGGCAGGAGCACCAGCGCACCGCCGACGAGCAGGAGCGCACCCCCGGTGACCGTCATCGGGACCGTGCGCGAGCCGGCACCGGTGAACGCCAGCGTGCGCGTCGCAGTGGTGCCGGCCACCGCGACCGGGGGTGTCGCGGCACCCGCGCCGAACCCGATGGGCATCGCCACGCGCTCGGCGCCATAGTCCTGCCGGTTGGCCGCGAACAGCACGCACGAGCCAGCCGCGGTGCAGTCGATGGTCGCATCGGTGCTCTGCACCTGCGTGTGCATCGTGATCGTCTTGGAGAAGTTGCCGTCGACGTCGGCGCGGAACTCGTCGAACAGGCCGCCGATACGGTACGCACCCGTCTCGGTCTCCGCAACGTACGACGCTCGTGACGCCGCGGCGGTTTACGCTGCGCAACGGCGATGGCCGACCGACGACACATCCGCATCCCGGTGCTCGGCAAGGCCGCGCCCCCGATCGGCAGCGACTTCGTCTCGCTCGAGGCCGCCAGCGGTCTCGTCCTCCTGCTCGCCGCGGTCGGCGCCATCGTCTGGGCCAACGCCGACACCGCCGGCTACGTGGGCTGGTGGGGCAGGGAGCTCACCATCGGGCCCGGTGACCTCGCGATCACCGAGTCGCTGGTGCACTGGGTCAACGACGCGCTCGATGACCATCTTCTTCTTCGTGGTCGGGCTGGAGATCAAGCGCGAGCTGGTGACCGGCGAGCTGCGCGACCGCAGCCGCGCCGCGCTCCCGGCCGTCGCCGCCGTCGGCGGGATGGTCGTGCCCGCGCTCCTCTTCGTGGCCGTCAACGTGGGCGGGGCGGGACTCGACGGGTGGGCCATCCCGATGGCCACCGACATCGCGTTCGCCGTCGGTGTGCTCGCGTTGCTCGGCTCGCGCGTGCCGAGCAGTCTGAAGGTGTTCCTGTTGACGCTGGCCATCGTCGACGACATCGGTGCCATCGTCGTGATCGCGCTCTTCTACTCGAGCGGGATCGAGCCGCTCTGGTTGGGTGGCGCGGTCGTCGTCGTGCTCGCGGTCGTCACGATGTCGCGCCTGCGGGTCGACCGTCCGCTCGCGTACGTCGTGCCCGCCGTGCTGCTGTGGGTGTGTCTCCACGAAGCCGGCATCGAGCCGACGCTGGCGGGGGTCGCGCTCGGGCTGCTGACCCCCGCGCTCCCGCGGCGCGGCGTGCCCGTGCTCGAGCGGCTCGAGACCTGGCTCCACCCGCTGTCGGGCTTCGTGATCGTGCCGATCTTCGCGTTGGCGAACGCGGGCGTGATCCTCAGTGCTGAGGCCATCGACCACGCGCTCGCCAGCCGGGTCACCATCGGCATCGTGGTCGGACTCGTCGTCGGCAAGTTCGTCGGCATCCTGGGCGCGTCGGCGCTCGCGCTGCGCTTCCGGATCGGACGGCTGCCGGAGGGGCTCGATCTCCGCCACGTCGCCGGCGTTGCGACGCTGGGCGGCATCGGCTTCACGGTGTCGCTGTTCATCACCGACCTCGCGTTCCGGGGTTCGGTGACCGAAGACGCGAAGATCGGCGTACTCGGCGCCTCTGCGCTGGCCGCCGTCATCGGGATGGCGGTCGTGCGGTTCGTGCTGCGCGGCCCGGCCCCATCGATCGAGGAGCAGCTCTCGTGAGGATCGTCGCAATGACGAACGACCTGATGGACCGGTCGAGGATCTCCGCCGCGTTGGGCGACGTGGAGTTCGCCACCGACCCGACGCGCGCCGAGGGTGCCGACGTCGTCGTGGTCGACCTCGCCCGGCACGCCTCCACGGTGGCGGCGGTGCGCGCCGCGGCGCCGACCGCCCGGATCGTGGCCTTCGGGCCGCACGTCGACACCGACGCGCTCGACCGCGCCGCGCGCGACGGTGCCGACGCGGTGCTCCCCCGGTCCCGGTTCTTCCAGGATCCGGCCGCGGCGCTCGCGACCCTGAGTCTGCGAGACTGCCGCGCATGGCCGACTACCCCATGGACACCACCGTCACCGACCACCTCCTGGCGACCACGCGCGCCGTGCGCAAGCGTCTCGACCTCGAACGACCGGTGGAGCCGGAGGTGATCCTCGAGTGCCTGCGCCTGGCGGTGCAGTCACCGACCGGGAGCAATTCGCAGCAGTGGCACTGGATCGTGGTGACCGACGCCGAGAAGCGAGCCCAGCTCAAGGAGCTGTACGGGGCCATGGCCCGGCCCTACCTCGAGTCGCAGGTCGAGGGCGCCGCGGACCCGCAGACCCGGCGGGTGTACCAGTCGGCCGTGTACCTCATGGACATCCTCGACCAGGTCCCGGTCCACGTGATCCCGTGCATCGAGGGCCGGCTCGCCAGCGCCGACAACTTCGGGGCAGCCAGCTTCTACGGCTCGATCCTTCCCGCGGTCTGGAGCTTCATGCTGGCGGCGCGGTCACGGGGCCTCGGCTCGGCGTGGACCACCCTGCACCTGGCCAAGGAGGCGGAGGCCGCCGAGCTGCTCGGCATCCCCGAGGGCATGAGCCAGGTCGCGCTCATCCCCGTCGCCTACTTCACCGGCGACGACTTCAAGCCGGCGGAGCGACCGCCGGTCGAGGGCATCACCTACTGGGACACCTGGGGCGCTACCCGCGAGTAACCCCCAGGACCTCACGCGAGTCGAAGTCGCGATGACCTCTGTCGTTGCGCGCCTCGAAACCGCCGCGGAGGGCTCCGGGACCATCACCTTCGTGGGATCCGCCACCGGCAGCACCGCAGGGGAGCCCGACCGGGTCGAGTGGGCGCGACTGCACGACGATGCCGGGGGCGTCGCCGCCGCGCTGCAGGCCCGGGGCGTGGGTCCCGGCGTGCACGTGGGCATCCTCGGCCCGACGACCCGCGCGCTCGTCACCACCATCCAGGCGACGTTCCTCGCCGGCGGGACCGTCGTCGCCCTGCCCCTGCCGATGCGCCTCGGGTCCATCGAGGAGTTCGTCGACCAGACCCGCACCCGCATCACCAACGCCGACGCCGGGCTCGTGGTCGTCGACCGCGACCTGGCGCCGTTCCTCGACCCGCCGCCCGCCGACACGCCCCTCGTGCTGCTCGACGAGCTCGCGGCGGAGGGCGCGCGCCGGAGCGCGGCGGCGTGGACGCGTCCGGCCGACGATCCCGAGCGGTTGGCGATCCTCCAGTTCACCTCCGGCTCCACCGCGTCACCGAAGGGCGTGATGCTCCCCGACCGCTGCGTCGGCGCCAACATCGACGCCATCGTCGCCGGTGCGCAGATCACCCACGCCGACCGTGCGGTCTCGTGGCTCCCGCTGTACCACGACATGGGGCTCATCGGGCTCCTGATGACGCCGATGCTCCAAGGGTTCGAGCTCGTCTTGGGCGCACCACAGGACTTCCTCGCCGCGCCGTCGAGCTGGCTGGAGTGGATCTCCGAGTACCGCGGCACCATCACCGCGGGACCCAACTTCTCCTACGCGCTCGGCGGCGCGCGCGTTGCGCCGCGCCGGCGCGCTCGATCTCTCGAGCTGGCGACTGGCGCTCAACGGGGCCGAGACCGTCGATCCGGGGGCGGTCGAGGCGTTCTGCGCCGCGGCGGCACCCTTCGGATTCGACCCGCGCGCCGCGTACCCCGTGTTCGGCATGGCGGAAGCGACGCTCGGCGTGACGTTCCCCGCGGTCGGCGAGGGGATGACGGTCGACGCCGTCGACCGCTACGCACTGGAGCACGACCGGGTGGCACGACCCGCTCCCGACGCCGATCCGGCGGGCGTGCGCCGCCTCGCGTTCCTCGGCCGCCCGCTCCCCGGCTTCGAGCTGCGCATCGTGGACCGGCCGACCGGCGCGGTGCGCGCCGACCGCGAGGTCGGCGAGCTCGAGCTCCGCAGCCCGTCGATCACGCCCGGCTACTACCGCAACCCCGAGGCCACCGCCGCGACCTTCGACGACGGGTGGCTGCGCACCGGCGACCTCGCGTACCTCGTCGACGGCCGGCTCGTGGTGTGCGGTCGCTTGAAGGACGTGATCATCGTCGGTGGCCGCAACGTCTTCCCCGAGGACGTGGAACGCGCCGCCGCCGCCGTCGACGGGGTGCGCGCCGGGAACGTGATCGCGTTCGGGAGCGACCGCAAGCGCGGCCGGGAGTCGATCGTCGTCGTCGCCGAGACCAAGAGCGACGAGGTGCACACGGTGCACGACTCGGTCGTCAACCACGTGTGCGACGCGGTCGGCGTGCCCCCGGTCGAGGTGGTGCTGGTGCGGCCGGGCACGTTGCCGAAGACGTCGTCGGGCAAGTTGCAGCGATCGCTCTGTCGCGACCGCTACCACGCCGACGAGCTCGAACCGGTCTGAGTCCGAGGCCGTCGGCGACGGCGGCTGTGAAGGTCAGCGGCGATCGGCGGCTTCGCTGCGGTCGACCGGCGCCTGCGTGTCGGACGACGGCGGCTCGACGTCGTCGAGCAGCATCTCCTCGAACAGGGCCCGGTACGAGATCACCGCTTGGCGGAGGTCCTCGGTCGTCGTGCGCCCCTCGACGGTGCGGGCGGCGATGCCGTGCGCGGTGCGGTAGTTCTGCACCACGTCGGGGTGGTCGACCGACACCAGCTCACTTCGTATCTCGAAGTCGTCGACCGGGTAGCCGCGCTCCCGCATCAGGTCGGTGATGAGCCGGTCGGCGTCGTGCACCGCGATCTGCGGCCGGTCGACGAATCCACTCTGCATCTCCGTCCACTGTTGCGTGTACCGCTGGCGCGCGGCCTCGGAGAGCGGCCGCAGCTCCAGCTCGTCGTGCTTGGCCTCCCGCTCGCGCAGGTCGCGCTCGGCGGCGCGGCGGTTGCGGGACTCGTCGACGGTGCGGCCGTACTCCGACCCGAAGCGGTCCTGAAGGTGGGCCCGGTGCCGCTTCTTGACCATCGCCATCGCCACGATGGCGACGACGAGCACCACGGCGACGGCGATCACGATCCAGATCCAGGCGTCCATCGGGTGAATCCTCCTGCTGTCGGCACGCGGGTCACTTGACCGTGACGGGGTACCCAGGGCCGAGGCGGGTGAACCACTGTGGCGAACAGATCCCACTCGGCGGAACCCAGCGGGCACAATGGACGTTCTCGATGCCGATGGAGCACACGACCCTCCCTTCCGGGGGCCCCGATCCCGGAGTCGTGCTCGCCGCCACACCCTCCGGTGTGGAGGCGCGCTCGGAACGTCGCGAGCTGTTCCGGATCTTCCTGGTGCTGCTGGCGCTGACGTTCGTCCTGCGCCTGCCCGCGTTCTTCACCCCGGTCTTCAATTCCGACGAGACGTTCCTCGCCACGCAGGCCCACGTGCTCAACGACGGCGGGCAGCTCTACGAGGAGGCGATCGACCGGAAGCCGCCGATCGTGCCCTACGTGTACGCGGCGACGTTCGCGTTCTTCGAGACCACCGCGCTGTGGTCGGTACGCATCGTGGCGATGCTCGCAGTCGCGCTCACCGCACTGCTCCTCGCGATCGAGGGTCGACGGCGCTACGGCGCGTGCGCCGGATGGATCGCCGCGATCCTCTTCGTCGTCGCGATGGTGTCGTTCGTGCCCCAGGACGGCCAGGCCGCCAACTTCGAGGTGTTCATGCTGCCGTCCATGACGGCCGCGATCCTCTTCGCGTGGCGCGGACGGGGCTTCCTCGCTGGCGTCGCCATCGCGACCGCCACCCTGGCCAAGCAGACGGGTGCGGCCACGCTCCTCCCCGTGATCTACCTCATCGCGCGGCTCGCGTGGGAAGAAGGGGGTGGGCGAGGTCGCGCTCGGGTTCACCATCCCGACCGCGCTGGTCGCGATCGCGATGGGACCGGCCCAGCTCCTGTACTGGACCGTGCTCGGCAACGGCTCCTACGTCGGCATGAAGACGATGTCGACCGTGGTGCTCACCACCTTCCTCTTCATGACCGGCATGTGGGCGCTCTGCAACCTGCCGCTGCTGTGGAAGATCCCCAGCGCATGGACCCAGCGCAAGCTGCGCGCGCTCGATGGCGAGCGCGACACCGACCTCTGGCTGTGGGCGATCTCGGCTGCCGTGTCGGTGGCCGTCGGCCTCCGGTTCTTCGGCCACTACTACCTGCAGCTGGCCCCGCCGCTGGCGCTGCTCGCCGCCGGCGCGCTCGTCGCGCGGCAGCCGGAAGTGGGCCACGCGCGCGGTCGTGTTCTCGGTCGTGATCGGGCTCGGCTTCTCGGCCGCGGGCTACTTCTACCGACCCGGTGTGCCCGAGCCGAACTACGAGTCGGTGGCGCGCTACCTCGCCACCACCACCAACCCCGACGACCCGATCTACGTGTGGGGCAGCGTGCCCGAGATCTACTGGGCCTCGGAGCGTCGCCCGGCCACGCGGTTCCTGACGTCGTCGTTCCTCACCGGCAATTACCCGGGCCGTCCGCCCGACGACGCCAACACCGGCTCCGACACCGAGGCCGCGTGGGAGGACTTCTACGCCGACTTCAAGGCCCACCCGCCGAAGTACTTCGTCGACACGTCACCGGCGAAGGTGCGCGGCGCGGAGTACTACCCGATCTCCGATTTCCCCCGGCTCCAGCACATCGTGAAATCGCAGTACCGCTACGTCGTCACCATCGACGACATCGACGTGTACCGGCGCAAGTAGCAGCCGCATCCGGCCGGGTCCTCAGACGAGTGGCCAGGGGGTGCTGTGCCAGTCGTCGGGAAGGGGCAGCCCGCGCTCGAGCAGCACCCCGGCGCGGCGGACGACCGCGTCCATCTCGTCGCGGTCGAGGAGCGCACCGAGCCGCGCGCCGAGCGCGCCTGATTCGATATCGCCGACGACGCGACACACGTCGTCGGCCGCGGCGGCGGGCAGACGTTCGCCGGCGAAGTCCCAGATGACCGTGCGCAGCTTCCAGTCCTCGTGGAACGTGAGCCCGTGGTCGATGCCGACGATGGCGTCGTTGGCCTGGTCGAGCAGGCAGTGCCCACCCTTCCGATCGGTGTTGTTGACGAGCACGTCGTACCAGGCGAACTCGCGGAAGCGGTCCTCGTGCTCGTCGCGCAGGGTGAAGAAGTGCTCGTCGGGATCGTGGTCGACGAAGCGCTGCACCGCGCCGACACCGAGCGGACCGTCGCGGAGGATCGTGAGCGGCACGATGTCCCAACCGAGCGCGTCGGACAGCTCGAACGCCGCCACCTCGCGTTGGCAGAGCGTGCCCTGGGGGAAGTCCCACAAGGGCCGCTCGCCGCGCCGGGGCTTGTAGATGGCCGCGAGCTCCATCCCGTCGATCTTCGCCTCGACCAGGAAGGTCGCGTTCGACGAGTAGCGCATGCGGCCGACGACCTCGAGCTCGGCCGACTCCAGCGCGGCCCGGAACTCGGCGGGCGTCAGTTCCAGCGAGGACACGTGTGCCCGGACGGGTCCATCGGCTGCTCGCACAGCGGGCACGGTGGCCGACCGCCGGCGACGGCTTCGATGCCCCGGGCGGCCATGGCCCGGACCTGCGCCCGGGTGGCGTAGATGCGGGCGACGTAGCCCTCGTCGTCGGTGTCGTCGTCGGCCGGTTCCTCGGCGTCGTCGTCGGCGCGCTCGCGCAGCTCGATGAGCACGAGCTCGCGCTCGGGATCGAAGCCGAGACCGATCAGGCGCGCCCGGAACAGGGGCACCGTGGGTTCACGCAGCACGCTCTGCGTCGAGGGGATCTCGAACGGGAGCTCGGGGTAGTCGTCGGCGATCTTGTCGAGGAACGCCACCGCTTCCGCCGCGAGCAGCGCCACCTGCTCCTTCTCGACCAGCACCGTGAGTTGCGTGGCCTCGGTGCGGGCCTGGATGTAGAACGCGCGCTGGCCGGGCTCGCCGACCGCGCCGGTGCCGAGACCGTCGACGTCGTCGAGCTCGATGATCTCGGCACTCATGCCGACCCGCTCACGGCCTCGGGCGTTGCGTCGCCGGCATCGGCCTCCGCCGGTTCGGGCAGCCGCAACTCGTCCAGGTTGCCGGTGTCGTTGCACTTCACCATCGCCGCGCCGTGCGCCGACAGCTCGAACACCGTGACCGAGGCGGGCGACACGACGATGCGCTGGAACAGGTCGAGATGCACGCCGGTGTAGTGCGCGATGGCGGCCTTGATCGGATCGGCGTGCGACACGACCACGACCAGCTCGCCCGGGTGCTCGGCCACGACGCGCTCGAGCGCGGTCACCATGCGCGCCTGCATCTCCGCCAGCGACTCCCCGTTGGGGAAGCGCGCGTGCGAGGGCGCGCGTTGGACCGTCTTCCAGAGATCGGTCTTGGCGAGGTCGGCGAGCTTCCCGCCGGTCCACTCGCCGTAGTCGGCCTCGATGACGCCGGGCAGCGGCTGCACGGTGAGGCCGTGGTGCTGCGCGACCGCCTCCGCCGTCTGCGTGGTGCGCTCGATCGGGCTGGCGTAGACCACAGCGACGGGCAGCCCGGCCAGGCGTTCGCCGAGCGCCTTCGCCTGCTCGCGACCGGTGTCCGAGAGGTCGATCCCCGGGGCCCGGCCCGACAGCAGGGGCCCGGTCTGCGCGGTCACCGTGTGACGGGCGAGCACCAGGCGAGTGGGCTTCGGGTGCTCGGGTTCGGGCTGGGGATCGGGCTGCGGCTGATCGGTCACTCCCCCGAATTCTACCGGCGCGCCCCCTAACCTCCTCCCCGTGACCGACCAGCCCATCCCGCTGTCCACGCAGGGTCTGCCCCAGACCGTGCTCGACCCCGAACCCGCCGACGCGTTGGAGCTCCTGGCCGAGGCGCTCGCGCGTCCCCGACCCGGCCCGACGCGACGCGGTGGCCGCGGTGGTGGCACGGTGGCCCCGCTTCCTCGACGGCTGGGCCCGGCTCGGTGAGGTCGCCCGCGACCCGGTCGAGGCGTATGCGTACTTCCGGGTGGGTTACCACCGTGGGCTCGACCGCCTCCGCCAGTCGGGCTGGCGGGGCTCCGGCTACGTGCGCTGGGAGCACCCGACCAACCGTGGCTTCCTCCGCGCCCTCGACGGCCTGCGCGCCGAGCGCGGCGGCGATCGGCGAGGCCGACGAGGAGGCGCGCTGCGCCGAGTTCCTCCACCAGCTCGAACCGGCCTGGGACCGGATCGACCGCTCCGACGCGGGGGCGGCGGGCGCGTGAAGCGGGCGCTGATCACCGGCATCACCGGCCAGGACGGCCGCTACCTCGCGAACTTCCTCGCGGGGAAGGGCTACCAGGTGTTCGGGCTCATACGGGGCCAGAACAACCCGAAGGCCGAGCTGGTGATGCGCGAGACGCCGTCGTTGGAGCTCGTCGACGGCGACCTGCGCGACCTGTCGTCGCTCATCGCGGTGGTCGAGCGGGTGCAACCCGACGAGGTCTACAACCTCGGCGCCATCAGCTTCGTGCACCTCTCGTTCACCCAGCCCGAGCTGACGTCGGAGATCACCGGCCTCGGTGTGCTGCGCATGCTCGAGGCGGTCCGCATCGTCGGCGGCGGGGAGCAGCAACCCGATCCGCTTCTACCAGGCGTCGTCATCGGAGATGTTCGGCAAGGTGCGCGAGACGCCCCAGACCGAGCTCACCCCGTTCCACCCGCGCTCGCCGTACGGCGTGGCCAAGGTGTTCGGCCACCACATGACCGTCAACTACCGCGAGGCGTACGGCCTGCACGCGTCATCGGGCATCCTCTTCAACCACGAGAGCGAGAAGCGCGGCCTCGAATTCGTCACCCGCAAGATCACCACCTCGCTCGCGCGCATCAAGCTCGGTCTGCAGGACTCGATCACGCTCGGCAACCTCGACTCCGCGCGTGACTGGGGCTTCGCCGGCGACTACGTCGAGGCGATGTGGCTGATGCTGCAGCAGGACGTCGCCGACGACTACGTGATCGCAACCGGCGAGACCCACACCATCCGGGAGTTCCTCGACACCGCGTTCGCGTGCGCCGGCTACGACGACTGGGAGCGCTTCGTCCAGCAGGACGCGCGCTTCGAGCGGCCGACCGAGGTCGACCTGCTGATGGGCGACGCGACGCAAGGCACGTGAGCAGCTCGGATGGACAGCCCAAGGTCGACTTCGCGGCCCTCGTGCGGCGCATGTACGAGTCCGACCTCGCCGAAGAGAGCGCCCGCGCCCGGTCCGGCCGCTAACTTCGCGTCGTGGCCAGCAGCGATTCGCCGCTCGTCGGCGTGATCATGGGCAGCGATTCGGATCTGCCCGTGATGCAAGGTGCAGTCGACGTCCTCACCGACTTCGGCGTCGCGCACGAGGTGCGTGTCGTCGTCGCGCACCGCACGCCCGACGTCATGTACGACTACGCGCGCACCGCCGCAGACCGTGGCCTGCGGGTCATCATCGCCGGCGTGGGCGGCGCCGCGCACCTGCCCGGCATGACCGCGTCGATGACGTCGTTGCCGGTGATCGGAGTGCCGGTCCCGCTCCAGCAGCTCGACGGTCTCGACTCGCTGCTCTCCATCGTGCAGATGCCCGACGGCATCCCCGTCGCGACCGTCGGCGTCGGCAAGGCCCGCAACGCGGGGCTGCTGGCGGTCCGCATCCTGGGCTCGGGCGACGACGAGTTGCGCGCCCAGCTCGACGCGCACCGTGCCGCGCTCGACGCGACCGTGCGCGAGAAGGACGCCAAGCTCACTCGGGGTTGAACACCGGCGCCCGCTTCTCCACGAACGCGGAAATGCCCTCCCGGCCTTCGGCGGTGCCCGACGCGGCCGAGATCGCCTCCGCTTCGCGGGCGAGGTGGGCCTCGAGGGTCGATTCCAGGCTCGTGTGCAACAGTCGCTTCGCCGCCGCCAACGACGGCGCAGGCCCGGCGGCGAGCCGCGCGGCCAGGGCCTGCGCCTCGGTGGCCAGCTGGTCGTCGGCCACGACGTCGGTGATCAGGCCCCACTCCTTCGCCTCCGCGGCGGACAGCACGCGGTTGGTGAGGGTGAGCTCGAGGGCGCGGCGCAGCCCGACCAGGCGGGGCAGGAACCAGCTCGACGATCCGTCGGGTGTCAGCCCGACCCCGGTGTACGCCATCACGAACTTCGTCGATTCCCCCGCCAGCACGAGATCCGATGCGCCGACCAACCCGATGCCCGCGCCGGCCGCGCTGCCCTGCACCGCGGCCACCACCGGCGCCGATCCCCGCACCAGCTGGGCGATGGCCACGTGCAGCGGCCCGAGGATCTCGCGCAGGTGGGTGGGGAGGTCGTCGCGGCCGGCGAACCCCTTGAGGTCGCCGCCACCGCAGAAGCGCGACCCGCCGCCGGTGAGCAGGACCACCCGGGCGTCGGCGTCGGCCCCGATCGCGAGGGTGGCGTCCATCAGGTCCTGGGCCAACTGCAGGTTGATGCCGTTGGCGGCGTCGGGCCGGTTCAGGGTGAGGTGGGCGACGCCGTCGCGCACCTCGAGGTCGATCGTCTCGTAGGCAGGCATCGGGCGAGACTACCGAGGAACGAGGAACGGGTTACCCGCCCGGAGGGGCGCCCGGGCGGGGAAGCCGTGTGTGCGGGACGCCTCGGTGCGGCGGGGGGCATGCCGACCCGCCCGGGGCGTGTCACTCGCAGAGTCCCGCGTCACCCTGTGCGGTGGGGTTCGCGTCGCTTGCTGATCGAGAACCTACGCCTCCGTGCGCCAGCCCGGCCCCACGGCAGCGGAAAGATTCGGTAAAGACCCGCGGCTACTGCGAGTGGATCGACTGGAGGATGTCGAGGCGCGAGGCGCGCCGGGCGGGCAACGCGGCGGCGAGGGTCCCGAAGATCGCGGCCAGCACCACGATGAGCACGAGCCGGGCGGGCGCGAGCGAGAACTGGTCGATCCCCTGGTCGTTCAGCGACCGCACCATCGCCCACGCGAACACCACACCGATCAGCAGACCGAGGATCGTGCCCAGCAGGGCGATGATCACGGATTCCCACCGCACGCTCGACCGCAGCTGTCGGCGGCTCATGCCGACCGCGCGCAGCAGCCCGAGCTCACGCGTGCGTTCGATGATCGACAGCCCGAGCGTGTTGGCAATTCCGAACAGCGCGATCACGATCGCGAAGAACAGCAGGACGTAGATCAAGTTGAGCAACTGGTTCACGGACGCAGCCTGTGACTCCTTGAACTTGGCAGCGCGTCTCGAGCTTGATCCCCGGATACTGCTTGACGACGGCCTGCAGCGCCTTCGTGTTCGCCGCCGACTCACCCCCCGCGATCTTCACGTAGATCTGCGCATCGAGCTGGTCGGGATAGTTCGCCTCGTACGCATCCTGACTGATGATGTAGTTGGACAGACCGGCCTGCTTGAACACCGCTGCGACGGTGAAGACCTTCCGGCCCGTCGACGGGAACTTCACCGGGACCTTGTCGCCCAGCTTGAAGTCGGTCGACTCCTGCACCGCCACACCGTCGTCACCGAGATCGGCGATCGATCCCGAGCTCGGGTTCAGGTCGAACACCGAGTTGACGTTCTCGGGATCCACGGAGTTGACCTGGGTGACCGAGCCGTCGACGTCGGCGGCGCCGGTGCGCACCCCCGACACGGACTCGACACCGGAGACGTCGGCGAGCTGCTGCTCGGCCTCCACCGGGATCCGGCCCTCGCCGAACCCTCCCGAGCGCGACGACGTAGTCGGCCTTCATCGAGCGGTCGAGCGAGGCGTCGACGGATGAGCGGATCGATGCGCCCAGGATGGTGATGAGACCGACGAGCGCGACACCGATCATGAGCGCGGCGGCCGTGGCCGACGTGCGCTTCGGGTTGCGCTGCGCGTTCTCGCGCGCCAGCTCGCCGGTGATGCCCTTGAACCGCCGGATCGGCAGGCCGAGCGCGCCACTCAGCGGACCGGCGATCATCGGCCCGAGGACCGCGACGCCCAGGAACACGATGACCATGCCGACGCCGACCTGGATGAGCTCCCCGCTGCCGAAGAGCCCGAGCAGGAGCAGCGCCACGCCGACGGCGGTGACGGCACCACCGATCCAGCCCCGGCGCCGCGACGTGCTCGAGGTGTCGACGTCGGCGTCGCGCATCGCCGCGATCGGCGGGATCCGCGCGGCCCGCAACGCCGGTGCCACCGCGGCGATGACCGTGACCACCAGGCCGGTGACGAACGACCAGATGACGGCGGTGGCGGGGATCACGATCGACCCGGCGGGGATGTCGATGCCCAGCCCGGCGAGCAACGCCTTGAGCGCGGCCGCGAGCAGGATGCCGCCGAAGAACCCGATGATGGACGCGGTGAGGCCGACGAGGACGGCTTCGGCCAGCACGGAATTGATCACCTGGCGCTGCCCGGCCCCGAGCGCCCGCAACAGCGCCAGCTCCCGCCCGCGCTGCGCCACGATGATCGAGAACGTGTTGAAGATGATGAACGACCCGACGAGGAGTGCGATCACGCCGAACACCAGCAGGAACGTGCTGAAGAACGACAGGTTGTCCTTGAAGTTGTCCTGGCTCTCCGTGGTGACCGCGTCACCGGAGATGACCTCGATGCCCTTGGCCTGCGGGTCGTCGGCCAGCGCGGCGCGGACGTTGCGCACGACCTCCTGCTGGGACACCCCGGCCGCCGCCTTCACCCCGATGTTGTCGAACGTGCCGGGTACGCCGAGCACCTTTGACGCGGTGGCGGGCGTGAACGCGGTGATGGTCGCGCCGAGAAGGCTGTTGCTGTCACCGAACTTGACGATGCCGGTGAGCTCGTATTCCGCGCGGCCGGTCTTGGTGACCACCGGCACCGTGTCGCCCGGCTTGTAGCCGGCGTCGTCGGCGCTCTTCTTGTCGATCACGATCTGGTCGGGTGAGGCCGGAGCCTTCCCGTCGACCAGGTGCAGCGTGCTCAGGTCGCGGGTCGCGGATGTACGCGAAGCCGAGGTTCGGCGCGCCGTTCCCCGTGCTGCCGACGGCGTCGTTGTTCTTGTCGACGATCACCGCGAACCCCGACACGGTGCCGGCGGCCTCGGCGACGCCGTCGGCGGACCGCACCACCGGCAACAAGGACGCGTCGATGCGCCCGCGACCGATGTCGAACGCGCTGTCGAACTGCGCCTCGGCCCGGACCACGGCGTCGGTGTTCTTGTAGATGTCGGTGAAGAGGCCGTCGAAGGTCTTCGAGATCGTCGCGGTGAGGACGAACGTGCCCGAGACGAACGCGACTCCGAGGATGACCGCGATGCCGGTCAGCAGGAAGCGGACCTTCTTGGCCCAGATCCCCTTGAGCGTGACCTTCCACATGGCGTCAGGCGCCCAGGCTCTTCATCTTGTCGATGATGGAGTCGGTGGTCGGGGAGTCGAGCTCGTCGATGATCGCGCCGTCGGCGAGGAACACCACCCGGTCGGCGTACGACGCCGCGATCGGATCGTGGGTGACCATCACGATGGTCTGCCCGAGGTCGTCGACCGCCTTGCGCATGAAGTCGAGGATCTCGGCGCCCGAGCGGGAATCGAGGTTGCCGGTGGGCTCGTCGGCGAAGACGATCTCCGGCTTGCTGAGCAGCGCCCGACCGACGGCCACTCGCTGCTGTTGTCCACCCGAGAGCTCGGCGGGGCGGTGGTTGAGGCGGTCACCCAGGCGTACCGTCTGCACGATGGTGTCGAGCCAGGCCTGGTCGGGCTTGGTGCCCGCGAGCGACATCGGCAGCGTCATGTTCTCGAGCGCGTTGAGGGTGGGGATCAGGTTGTAGGCCTGGAAGATGAACCCGAGCTTGTCGCGCCGGATGAGCGTGAGCTCCTTCTCGCTCGAACGGCTGATGTCGGTGTCGCCGAGCAAGATCTGCCCCGACGTGAGCCGGTCGAGGCCGGCCATGCAGTGGAGCAGCGTCGACTTTCCGGAGCCCGACGGGCCCATGATGGCCGTGAGCTTCGCCGACCGGAACGCGACGTTGATGGCGTTGAGCGCGCGCACCTCGGCTTCGCCGCTGCCGTAGATCTTCGATGCGTCGATCGCACGCGCCGCGACGCCGACTTCGGGGGGACTCAGCGTTTCCGTCATGGGTCGATTCTCCCGGGGGGGAACGGGTCGGACCACCCTAGGACACGTCGTCGTCGCCCGCGCCGACCGGCTCCGATGCTTCGGCATCGGGCCGGTGTCCGGGGTGCCGCTGCGGTGCCGCGTGGCGACCGAGCCACACGAACCAACCGACGGCGAGCACGCACACCACGAGCGAGACCCAGGCGTTCACACGCATGCCGGCGATCTCGTGCGCGGGATCGATCCGCATGTTCTCGAACCAGAATCGGGCAAAGGTGTAGAGCGCGACGTACAGCGCGAACGTCTGACCCAGTTTCAGACGCGGCGCGGCGCTCCACGAGGAGCAGGATGCCGCAGATGGCGAGGCACGCCAGCGACTCGTACAGGAACGTCGGCTGGAACGTCGTGTACTGCACATAACCGGCGGGACGGTGCGACGGCGCGATCTCGAGTGCCCACGGGAGCGTCGACGGCTTCCCGAAGAGCTCCTGGTTGAAGTAGTTGCCCCAGCGGCCGATGGCCTGCGCGAGCACGATGCCCGGGGCCATGCAGTCCATCACCGCGAGCGTCTGCATGTGCCGGCGCCGGGTGATGACGATCACCGCGATCGCGCCGCCGAGCACCGCGCCCCAGATGCCGAGCCCGCCCCGCCAGATCTGCAGCGCGCGCAGCGGATCGTCCTCGAAGAGCTGGTAGTCGGTGACGACGTGGTAGAGGCGGGCGCCGATCACGCCCCAGATCACGACCCAGAACGAGATGTCGTAGATGCCGTCGCGGGGATAGCCGCGGCGGCGCCAGCGCTGCTCGGCCACGTACACCCCCACCAGCACCCCGACGGCGAGGATCACGCCGTACATGTGGAAGGGGCCGAGGTTGCCGCTCGACGGGCTGGGGATCGAGCCGAGCAGCGGGTGCATCGGGCGTCCATGGTAGGGGCGCTCGGGAATCATCCCGGCGTTCAAGGAAATGCCGGCGATCTGCCGATACCCCACCCATGCGCCGCGGACTGCTCCTGATCGTGACCGTCGCGATCGGGGCGAGCGTGCTCGCCGCGTGCGTCCCACCCACTCCCCCACCGGTGGCGCCGACGACCACGACGACCAGCACCACCACGACGACCCGGCCCCCCGCCGGCGGTTCGTGGGCGCAGAACGGGTCGCTCGGCTCGTGCCGGGTCTTCCCCGCCGACAACCCGTGGAACCGCGACGTCTCGACCCTGCCGGTCGACGCCAACTCGGGCAACTACCTCGCCGCCATCGCCGCGCTCGGCGGGAACCAGAAGCTGCACGCCGACTTCGGCGGTGCGGGCGAGTACGGGATCCCCTACATCACCGTGCCCGGGACTCAGGCGCCGGTAGGCGTCGACTTCGTCGCCTACGGCGACGAGAGCGACCCCGGTCCGTATCCCATCCCGCTCGCCGCGCCGGTGGAAGGCGGCGGCGACCGGCACGTCCTCGCCGTCGACCGTGACCGGTGCAAGCTCTACGAGCTGTTCGCCGCGACCAAGGGCGCAACGCGGTGGTCGGCGGACTCGGGCGCGGTGTTCGACCTCACGTCGAACGCGCTGCGCCCCGAGGGATGGACCTCGGCCGACGCCGCCGGTCTGCCGATCTTCGCCGGCCTGGTCCGTTACGACGAGGTCGCGAGCGGACACATCGACCACGCGCTCCGCTTCACGGTGTCGCGTTCCCAGAAGGCCTACCTGCACCCCGCGACCCACTACGCGTCGTCGAGCACCGACGCCAACCTCCCACCGATGGGCCTGCGCCTGCGCCTGAAGGCGAGCTTCAACTCGTCGTCGTACACCGGTCAGGCGCGGGTCGTGCTCGACGCGCTGAAGAAGTACGGGATGATCGTCGCCGACAACGGGAGCAACTGGTTCATCAGCGGCGCGCAGGACACCCGGTGGAACGACACCGACCTGAACCAGCTCAAGACCGTCCCCGGCAGCGCGTTCGAAGTGGTGAACACCGGCGAGACGCTCCGCAAGTAGCCCGTACAGTCGGCAGGTGCGCTTCTCCAGCCGACCGGACCCCGATCCGGTCGGTCCCGGCCAGGAGTCGGCATGGGACTACCCCCGGCCGCCCCGCCTCGAATCAGTGCCGGCGCGGCTCACGGTCGTGCTCGGCGGCGTGACGATCGCGGACACGACTCGCGGATACCGCGTGCTCGAGACCAGCCACCCGCCCAACTACTACTTCCCGCCGGACGACGTGGCGCCGGGTGCGTTGTCGCCGAGCGCGGGCGGCTCGTACTGCGAGTGGAAGGGCCGGGCGCACTACTTCACGGTCCACGGCGGCGACCGGGTCGAGACCGACGCCGCGTGGGCCTACGCCACGCCCAGCCCGGCGTTCACCGCACTCACCGATCACGTCGCGTTCTACGCCGGCCGCATGGACGCCTGCACCGTCGACGGTGAGCTGGTCGTCCCCCAGCCCGGCGGCTTCTACGGCGGCTGGATCACGTCCCGGGTGGTCGGCCCGTTCAAGGGCGGCCCCGGCTCCCGCGGCTGGTAGCGCCCCCACCTCACCGAACATCCGTCAGTACACCCGCATATGTGACGGACTACTGCCGGATGTTCGGGCGCCGAAGTCCGAGTGGGGGCTACTTGACCAGGCGGGACATGCGGCGGTCGGCCAGCACCTTGCCGCCGGTCTGGCACTGCGGGCAGTACGTGACCTCGTGCGACTCGTAGCTCACCCGCCGCAGCGTCTCGCTGCACCGCGGGCACGGCGACCCGTAGCGCGCGTGCACCTCGAAGTGCTCGCCCAGCTTCGGCTGCGACAACCCGCCGGAGCGCCCTCGCTCGCGTTCGAGGCCACCACGCATCACCTCGCGGATCGCCTCGAGCAGCCGGGCGCGTGCGTCGTCGTCGAGCGACGCGAGCGACGCGTACGGCGAGAGCTGGGCGCGCCACAGCGCGTCGTCGGCGTAGCCGCGGCCGACACCCGACACCGTTCGCTGGTCGCGCAGCAGCGTGTGGACCCGGCGACGGTCGTCGCCGTGGAGGATGATCTCGGCGAACTCGTCGGACTCGGGTTCGGGCCCGAGGCGCTCGAGCGGACCGTCGTCGCCGGGCGCGAGCACCCACCAGGCCGCCTTGCGCTCGTGCCCGTACTCGCGCACCAGCACCGCGGGCGCGTCGGCGAAGCGGAGCCGCACCACGGAGCCCTTGGCCCGGGTCTTCTTGGGCGGGTCCTCGAGGTCGAGACGCCCCGCCTGCGAGAGGTGCAACAGGATGCGGCCGACGTCGCCGAAGTCGAGGATGAGGTACTTCGCCCGGCGGCCGACCGACTCGCACCGTGTGCCCCACGAACGACTCCGGCGCGGGCGCGACCGTCTTCAGGGCGGAGAAGCCGAGGGGCTCGACGCCCTCGAGCACCTTGCCGGTGATGGCCTCGTCCAGGCGTTCGGCGAGGGCCTGCATCTGCGGGAGCTCGGGCACGCCTGCCTCACCTCACCCCGCGCCGGCCGAGGCGACGGCGCTGCCGCTCGCGCTGGCGCTGTCAGCTTGCGGCGGACCTCGTCGCGACGCGCCTGCAGGTCGCGGAAGGTGAGCGTGTCGGTGTCGGAGTCGACGAGGAACGCCGCCTTCATCGCGTCGGGGTCGGGTGCCGCCTGGCTGGCGTCGATGCCGACCTCGCGCAGGATGCGGTCGCCGTGCGTCTCGGCGAAGTACATGTAGATCGTCATCATCTGCTGGAGCATGTCGAGGTCGGGGGCGAGGATCGCGGTCGCGCTGTTGAGGAACATCGTGTTCTTCACGAAGAGCATGAGCTCCTTCGGCACGCGGGCGCCGTACCCGAGCAGCTTCTTCGTGACCTCGCGCATCTCGGCCATGAGGTCGTCGGCCGACATCTGCGTCGGGTCCTTCACCGGACCGTCGAGGTCGAGGTCGCGGGCCAGCGCGTCGAGATCGACGTCGGGCGGGAACGCGCCGAGGTCGCGCAGGGCGACGAGCTGGCCGCGCTGGTCGCCGGTGGTGCCGAACATGAGCAGCCGCAGGAACGCGAGCCGCTGCGGCTCGGAGAGCCGGCCCGTCATCCCGAAGTCGAACAGCGCGGTCCGGCCGTCGGGCTGCACGACGAGGTTGCCGCCGTGCAGGTCGCCGTGGAAGACCCCGTAGATCATCGCCCCCTCGAGCGACGCGATGAGCCCGGCCTGGAGCAGCGCGTGCGTGTCGATCCCGGCCGCGTGCATCGACTCGACGTCGTCGAACGCGAAGCCGTCGAGTCGTTCCATCACCAGCACGCGCTTGGTGACGAGCGTCGGGTGCGGGCGGGGCACGATGATCCCGCGCTGGTTGGTCTGGGCCAGCACGCGCGCGATGTCGAGCATGTTCTGGGCTTCGAGACGGAAGTCGAGCTCCTCGATGACCGTCTCCGCGAACAGCTCGACCAGCGCCGGCGGGTTGGCCAGCGCGGTGACGGGGATCCGCCCGATGAGCCGCGGCGCCAGCCACGAGAGGGCGGCGATGTCGTCGCGGAAGAGCTGGGCCACCTTCGGCCGCTGGACCTTGACCACCACCTCCTCGCCGGTGCGGAGGCGGGCGGCGTGCACCTGGGCGATCGACGCCGCTGCGATCGGGGTCTCCTCGAACCACTCGAAGAGCTCCTCCAGGGAGCCCCCGAGGTCGATCTCGACCACCGCCCGCACGTCGGCGAAGGGCTCCGGCGGCACCTGGTCGCGGAGCAGCTTGAACTCCGACACCAGCTCGTCGGGGAAGAGCCCCTCGCCGCCCGAGACGATCTGCCCGAGCTTCACGTAGCTGGACCCGAGGCGCTCGAACGCGCCCCGCAGCCGACGGGAGATGCCGGCGCGCGACGAGGGTCGGCGCCACTCGAAGACCAGCCATCCGGCGAGCGCCCCACCGATCTCGACCAGCGTGCGGCTCAGACGGCCGAGCGGGGGCAGACGGCCCGGGGCGAGGAGCCGCGGGCACCTCGCGGCGGGTGCCGCGCCGGATGCGGTCGATGTCCCACTGCCACGGGAGGTCGTCGGGGTCGAGCACCCAGGGACCGTGGTCGCTGAACGCGCCGAACTCGAGGTCGGGAGACGGCACCGGGACGGGTGCCGCGGACGGTTCGGGCGAGGTCATGGGAGGGACAACGCTAGACGCAGCTCCGCCCATCCCTTCCGCAGACGGCGACGAGGCCCGGCCGAGCTGATCGCTCCGGCCGGGCCACGTCGACGACCCCCGAACGGCCGCAGCCGTCCGCGTCAGGTCAATGGCGTCAGCAGGCGCCGCCCCACGGGGCTGAGCCCTGCTGCGCGTAGAGCGCCTGGGCCATGGCGTCCTGGTCGCCCGGAGCTGCCTGCGCCGGGTCAACCCCGACGAGGTCCGAGCGTCCCGACGACGCTGCGATCGAGTTCCAGGTGCCGGGCATGAACTGGTACGCACCAGCAGCGCCGGACCCGCCCGAGTTGTACACCCCGTAGTCGCCGCCGCTCTCACGGTTGCGCACACACGACAGGAAGTCGCCGGGGTTGGAGCCGGAGTAGACGGAGCTTGCCACTTGTCGTGGAGCTGCCGCCTGGCTCGCTTCACTTGCCATCACCGAAGCGATGTAGTCGCCCACGATCAGAGAAGTGAGCCACTGGTCTCTCACGTAGTTCTGGATTGCGGTTGCGTCGCGCTCGAACTCGGCCAGCGTGGCCTCGTTCGCAGTCGCAATACTGCTGGAAGCGGCGATCGGCCGCACCGCATGGAGCCTGTCCAGTCTCGGACCACGTGAGTGTTCGGCGTCGGACGGAGACGCGACAGCAACGCTGGCCGCGATCGCCACGACGAAGAGAGGTGCTGCGAACAGCATCACTCGCTTGCGCATGTGGTTTTCCTTTCTGTGTCGGGCCCCGCCGCGCGCGCGGAGAGGCGGATTGGATTGAGGGAATCGGGAGAGCGCCTACCGCCGGGTACTACACGGGTGGAACTTCCCGCCAGGAACGCTAGTGGGGGGTCCTGCGGGACTGCCCATCGGGGAGCCGCAGAACCTGCCTCGAACCTATCAAATCGGTCAAGCGCGACAACTGGCGCGCCGCCCGCGTGCGTCAGGTCGTAGCGACGCGGGCCGAGTACCGACGGCCGTCGGTGTCGACGACGACCGCGAGACCGAAGGTGTCCGACACCGCGTCGGACGTGAGGGTCTCGGCGATCGGTCCGGCTGCCACGATCTGGCCCGCCCGCAGGAGCACGGCGTGGGTGATCCCCGGCGGGATCTCCTCCAGGTGGTGGGTCACCATCACCAGCGGCCGGCCCCCGTCACGCGCGCAGCTCGCCGAGCAGGGCGACCAGCGCTTCGCGACCACCGAGGTCGAGGCCTGCGCACGGCTCGTCGAACAGCAGCAGCTCGGGCTCGGCCATGAGCAGGCGGGCGACGAGCAGGCGCTTGCGCTCGCCCTTCCGAGAGCGTGCCGAGCTCCTGGGCCGCATGCCCGGCGCAGCCCACGAACTCGAGCAGCGCGTCGGCCCGGTCGTGGTCGGCGCGCGTGTAGGTCGACCACCACGGCTCGAGCGCGCGTCCCGTCCCGTCACCACCACGTCGTGCGCGGCCGAGCGTCGGCCGCAGCGCTGCAGCAGCGCGCTGCTGGCGAGCCCGATGCGCCGGCGCGCGACGCGCACGTCGACCGCGCCGTACGGTCGCCGAGCACGGTCACCGTCCCCGGTCGACGGCCCGCGCACGAACGAGAGGAGCCGCAGGATCGAGGTCTTGCCCGACCCGTTGGGGCCGAGCACCACCCACCGCTCGTCGGCGGCGCGCGGTCCAGTCGCACGTCGCGCAGGACGACCGTGCCCTGCTCGACGAGTCCGCACGCCGTCGAGCTCGAACGCGGAGCGGGGCGGACACCGCAGGATCATGCCCGGTTGCCGGAGCCCGGCGGCACAACGGGCGTGGGGTACGGTCGAACGGTGAGCGACGTCGACGCGGTGGTGATCGGGGCGGGTCCCAACGGCCTCGTGGCCGCCAACCTGCTCGCCGACGCCGGCTGGCGCGTGCTCGTGCTCGAGGCGCAACCCGAGCCGGGCGGCGCGGTGCGCAGCGCCGAGCTCACCCACCCCGGGTTCGTGCACGACCTGTTGCAGCGCGTTCTACCCCCTCGGCGCTCGCGTCGCCGGTCATGCGCGCCCTCGACCTCGAGTCGTACGGGCTGCGCTGGTGCCGCGCACCGCTCGTGCTCGCGCACCCGACCGCCGACGGCCGGTGCGCGGTCGCTGTCGACCGACGTCGACGAGACCGCGGCGTCGCTCGACGAGTTCGCGCCCGGCGACGGCGACGCGTGGCGCGAGCTCGACGCCGAGTTCGACGCCGTGAGCGGCGCCGCTGCTCGAGTCGATGACGTCGCCGTTCCCGCCGGTGCGCGGCCCCGTCCGGTTGGCCGCCGCGCTGGGCCCGCGTGGCCTGCTCGAGTTCACCCGGCCAGTCGTTGCTCTCGGTGCGGCGCCTGAGCCCAGGAGCGCTTCGGCGGTGAGGGCGCCGCCCTGCTCCTCACCGGCAACGCGATGCACGCGACCTCGGGCCCGACGTCCCGCCGAGCGGCTTCCTCGGCTGGATGCTCACCCTCGGGGCCAGCAGTACGGCTTCCCCGTCCCCGAGGGCGGCGCCGGCCAGCTCACCGCCGCGCTGGTCCGCCGACTCACCGAGCGGGGCGGCGTGGTGCGGTGCAACGCCCGCGTGCACGCGGATCGAGGTGCGCGACCGGCGCGCGGTGGCCGTGGTGCTCGCCGACGGCGAGACGATCGCCGCGCCCCGCGGTGTGCTCGCCGACGTCGGCGCGCCCGCGCTCTACCGCGACCTCGTCGGCGAGGAGCACCTGCCCGCCCGCGTGGTCGCCGACCTCGACCGCTTCCAGTACGACCCGGCGACGTTCAAGGTCGACTGGGCGCTCTCGGGACCGATCCCCTGGCGCACCGAGGCGGCCGACACGCGCCGGGCACCGTCCACCTGTCCGACAGCATGGACGGCTTCACCGCCGGTACGCGGCCGACCTCGCGCAGGACCGGATCCCCGCGCACCCCTTCGTGCTCGTCGGGCAGATGAACAAGGCCGACCCGACCCGCTCGCCGGCCGGCACCGAGACGGTGTGGGCGTACACCCACGTGCCGCTGCGCGTGCGCGGTGACGCGGGCGGGACCTCACGGGCAAGTGGGACGCCAGCCGAGAGCGAGGCGTTCGCCGACCGCGTCGAGGCCGAGATCGAGGCGTCACGCGCCCGGCTTCCGCGCCCTGGTCACCGGCCGGCACCTGTGTCAGCCCGCCCGCGCTGGAGGCGATCAACGCCAACCTCGTCGGCGGCGCGCTCGGCGGCGGCACCACCGCGCTGTCACCCAGCAGCTCGTGTTCCGGCCGGTTCCCGGGCCTGGGCCGGGCCGAGACACCGGTGCGCGGCCTGTACCTGGCGTCGGCGTCGGCCCACCCCGGCGGCGGTGTCCACGGCGCCTGCGGCGCGAACGCGGCCCGCGCCGCGCATCGCCGCGGACCGCATCCGCCGCGCTGACCGGCCGCGCCTCCCGCTCATAACATAGCGTTTTCGTATCGCATGCGGGCAAAGACGCGCACGTTTGGCGGGGGTCAGTCGAGGGCGGCGAGCTCGCGGAGGGCGCGGCGGACGACGGCGAGGGAGGCGAGGTCGACGGCGCCGGCCCGCTCGACGTCGCGACCAGGCTCGCGGTAGCGGCTCGACGGCCGCGTCGTGATCGGCGAGCCAGGCGTCGACCCGGACACTCGGGCGCGGCGGTGGCGTCGGTGTCGGTCAGCACCGTCTCGGTGAGCGCGTCCGTCGACTCGTAGAAGTCGTCGCGGAGCGCGGCACGCGCCTCGGTCTGCCAACGGTCGGCGCGCGGGAGCGCGGCGATGTTCGGTCGCGCACGCGTTCGAGCCCGAGCGGTCGTCGAGGAGGAACTGGATGCCGGGCGACCGTCAGCGGATCGACGTCGTGGCGAGCCGCGAGGGCGACGGCCGGGAGCGCCGCCGAGCGCGGCCTCACTCGCGGCCACCCGCCCGGCGAGGTCGCGCGGCACGCCCGCAGCCGTCGAAGCGCCGGTCGCGGCGGCCACCGAGTCGGCGACCGCGCCGACGACGAGGTCGGGGAGCGCACTTCATCACCGCCCGCACGCCCGGCGCGGAAGCGGTCGACCGTCGGGCCCGAGCGCGAGTCGGCCGGTGTGGCGCACCAGCCAACGGGCGGCCCGCTCGACCAGCCGGCGGACGAGCGAGGAACATCTCGTCCTGCACCGCGGCCGGTACCACCAGGTCGAGGGCGTCGATCGCCGCCCAGGTCGTCGGCGGCGTCGAACACGTCGCGCGCGATCACGTGCGCACGCGCGAGCACCGGCAGATGACAGCCGGTCTCGTCGCACAGGCGCGACAGGAAGCTGATGCCGGCGCGGTTGACGACCGCGTTGGCCGACGACCGTCGCCACGATCTCGCGCCGGAGCGGGTGCGTGCGCCAGCGCGACGTCGAAGCCGGTACGCAGGACGGGCGGGAAGTACGCGACGAAGTCGGCGGCGAGATACGGATCGTCGGGGACGTCCGACGCGACCAGCGCCCGCTGCAGCTCGAGCTTCGTGTACGCGAGCAGCACCGCGAGCTCGGGCGAGGTGAGCCCGCGCCCGGCCGCGTGCCGTTCCTGCAGCGCCTTGGCGGTCGGGAGCGCTTCGAGCGCGCGGTCGAGCCCGGCGGTCTGCTCGAGCCGCTCCATCTGACGGGCGTGCACCCCGACCAGGTCGGGCGCCTCCACCGCCGCGATCTCGAGCGCGTTCGCCTGGGCCTCGTTGTCGGCGAGCACGAGGTCGGCGACCGCGTCGGTCATGTGCGACGAGCAGCGCGTCGCGCGCGGCGGCCGCGAGCGCACCCGCGGCGATCGCCCGTTGCAGGAGGATCTTGATGTTCACCTCGTGGTCGGAACAGTCGACGCCGGCGGAGTTGTCGATGGCGTCGGTGTTGATGCGACCACCGGCGAGCGCGTACTCGACCCGGGCCCGCTGCGTGAACCCGAGGTTGCCGCCCTCGGCGACGACCCGGCAGCGCAGCTGGTCGGCGTCGACGCGCACGGCGTCGTTGGTGCGGTCGCCGACGTCGGCGTCGGTCTCGGTCGTCGCCTTCACGAACGTGCCGATGCCGCCGTTCCACAGGAGGTCGACCGGGCGCGCGCAGGATCGCGCTGACCAGCTCGTCGGGCGTCAGCGACGCTCGTCGCCGTCGATGCCGAGCACGCGCCGGGCCGCGGCCGACAGGTCGACCGACTTCGCCGCACGCGGGTACACCACCGCCACCGGCGAGAGCACCGCGGGGTCGTAGTCGGCCCACGACGACGACGGCAGCGTCGAACAGGCGCCGGCGCTCGGCGAACGATCGCCGCGGGATCGGGATCGGGGTCGACGAACACGTGGCGGTGGTCGAACGCGGCCACGAGCTGCACGTGCGGCGAACGGAGCAGCCCGTTGCCGAACACGTCGCCCGACATGTCGCCGATGCCGACGACGGTGAGCGCGGCGGTGTCGGCGTCGACGCCGAGCGCGCGGAAGTGCGCCTTCACCGAGAGCCACGCGCCGCGCGACGTGATGCCCATCTCCTTGTGGTCGAACCCGGCGGAGCCGCCCGACGCGAACGCGTCGCCGAGCCAGTACCCGTACTCGGCGGCGAGCGCGTTGGCGACGTCGGAGAACGCGCCGGTGCCCTTGTCGGCCGCGACCACCAGGTACGGGTCGTCGCCGTCGTGCCGCACGACGCCGCTCAGGCGGCGACGCACCGCCTCGCCGCCGCTCGGCGATCCGGTTGTCGGTGAGCTCGAGCAGCCCGCGGATGAACGTCTGGTACGCGCGCCTTCGACGTCGCCCCGCTTCACGTAGAACCCGCCCTTCGCGCCCACCGGCACGATCACCGCGTTCTTCACCGTCTGCGCCTTCATCAGCCCGAGGACCTCGGTGCGGAAGTCCTCCCGTCGGTCCGACCAGCGGATGCCGCCACGCGCGATGTCGCCGGCGCGCAGGTGCACGCCCTCGACCGACGGCGACGCGACCCAGATCTCGTGCTGCGGGTGCGGCTGCGGCAGGAAGTCGAGCGCGGTCGGGTCGAACTTGCACGCGAGGTGCGCCTCGCCCAGGTACGCGTTCGTGCGCATCGTCGCCCGCACGAGCTGCCAGAGCGCACGCAGGATGCGGTCGGCATCGAGGCTCGCGACCGCGTCGATCGTCGGCGCGAGCTCCTCGTCGAGCCGCTCTTCGAGCGGCTGCCGTCGACACGTCGTCGCGGCGCGGGTCGGGATCGAGGCGCTGCGTGGAACAGCGCCACGAGCAGCCGCACCGCCTCGGCGTTGTCGTGCAGCGTGTCGGCGAGGTACGCGTCGGTGAAGCGCACGCCGGCCTGACGCAGGTACTGGCACAGCGCCCGCACGATCACGACGTCGCGCACCTCGAGCCCGGCGTGCAGCACCAACCGGTTGAGCCCGTCGTTCTCGACCGTGCCCGCCCACACGCCGAGGAACACGTCGGCGACGCGCGCCTGGGTCGCGGGGTCGGCGAGCGGATCGCCGGCGGCGGCGCACGACGCCGAAGGAGTAGATCCACGCGCGGACCGTCGGGCGCGGCGATCTCGTACGGGTGCTCGTCGACCACGGTCACCCCGAGGTGCTCGAGCAGCGGCATCACGTCGGAGAGCACCAGCGCACCGCCGGCGCGGTACAGCTTGATGTGGGCGACGCGCCTCGCCGCGCGGCGGCTCGAGGCGCAGCTGGAGGTCCCCGTCGGGGTCGAGGTGCTCGAGCACGGCCGACGTCGCGCGACGGCGAGCGGCGGCGGCGACCTCGGCCTGGTACGCGGGCGGGAACGCGTCGCGCCACGCTGCGGTAGCGTGTCGACGCCCCGCCTCCTCGCCGAGCGCGTCGACGAACGCGTCGTGCAGGTCGTCCACCCAGTCGCGCGCACGAGCGCCGCCAGCTTCGCTTCGAGCGGGAGCGGCTCGACCGCGCGGCGCACCGTCGAGGCGTCGCGATCACGACGTGCAGGCGCGCCATCACCTCTTCGGTGACGAGCACGGTGAAGTCGGCGTCGGTCGCCACCGAACGCGTCGCGCAGCGCGTCGATGACGGCCTGCCGCACGGGTGTCGTGTACCGGTCGCGGGGGAGGTAGACGAGGCACGACACGAAGCAACCGACGCGGTCCCGGCTCACGAACAGGCGCAGGCGGCGGCGCAACCCCATGCCGCACGATCGCCGATGCGTGAGCTCGGCGAGCTCGTCGGTGCCGAGGCGGAACAGCTCGTCGCGCGGGTACGTCGCGAGCACGTGCTCGAGGGTGCGCCCGTCGTGACCGTCGGGCGGGAAGCCCGGACCTCGCCACCACCTCGGCGACCTTCCGGCGCACCACGGGGATGTGCTCGACGCTGTCGCTGAAGACGTTGGCGGTGTAGAGGCCGAGCAGCCGCAGCTCGCCGCCGATGGCACCGCCGGCTTCGAGACGGCGCACGGTGACGGAATCGAGCGGCACGTCGCGGTGCACCGTCGACCGCGCCTGCGCGCGCGGTGAGGGTGAGGAGCCCCGTGGGTGCGGGATCGGCATCGTCGAGGTCGAACAGCGGCCGACGGCGCGCGACGCCCAGCTCCGACCCGGGGACCGCGACGCCGGACGGCGTCGACCGCCACCGCCCCCACGAAGGTGAAGTGGTCGTCGGCCAGCCAGTCGAGGTAGGTGGCGACCTCGGCGGTCTCGTCGGCACCGACGCCGCTGGGCGGTGATGCGCGCAACGCGTCGGCGAAGCCGCTGACCGCGAGGCGGAGTCGCGTCCCAATCGGCCACCGCCGTGAACACGTCGTCGACGACGCTCTCGATCGCGTCGCGCAGGGCTTCGAGCACGGCGAGGTCGGTCTCGCGGTCGATCTCGATGTGCAGGTGCGACGTGATGCCCACGCCCGGCACGTCCAACAGGGGTCGGAACAAGAGGTGGATGTCGTAGCCCTGGCGCGCCAGCGCCGAGCTCACGCTGTCGACGAGGAACGGGGCGTCGTCGCTCACCACCTCGACGACGGTGTGGGGTGACTCCCACCCGTCCACCGCGCGACTCGGGTTGCCCACCTTCACGATGCGACGGCCCGGCGACCCGCTCCCGCCCGAGCGCGAGGACCGCGGCGACCGCACCCGCGGCGTCGGCCGGGGTCAGGACATCGCGGTCGTGCGGCTCGCGCGCCGCGAGGTATTCGGCGACGAGCCGCTCGTCGACTTCCGGCCCGTCCGTGCTGCACGCCGCCACGTTAGGGAGCCGGCGCCGGGCGTGGTCCGCCACTCGCGCCCGTCGCGCGGCATGCTCTCGACCCGCCCGCCCACCACCGCCACCGAGAGCAGCACCCATGGACGTCGTCGACCTCACCCCCGAGACCATGGAGTGCATGCGCTGCCACCGGGAGGAGCCGATGCGCTTCTACGGGCTGTGCCAGGACGTGCCGCGGCGAGTTGCGCACCAAGTTCGACCGGAGCGCCCGCGACATCGAGGTCGCAGCCTACGAACCGAAGATGAACGTCACGCCGAACGCGGTCGCGCTCAAGGACGACTGACGAGCTCGGTCCCGGCGTCGATCGCGTCGCGTTTGGGCACGGAGGTGCCGCGCCGCCGGAACCCGCCGGTCGGCGATCGCCCGAAAGATGGCCAGGAAGCCGACCAGCGCCACCGACAACAGGCGCGAACCACTGCAGGGCAGCGCGCCCGCATCGGACCCCGCCTGCACCGCGTGGACGGTCGTGCCCAGGAAGACCGCGAAGCTCGTGAGGTGCACGCGCGCCAGAGCTTCCGCGGCAGCTTGCGCATCAGCAACGACTCATTTCCACCGCCACCAGCAGGTAGAGCGCGACGATGCCCCACGCGACCGCGCCGGGCTTCCACTCCGACGCCATCGGGACCAGAGGTCGGTCAGGCCGAAGCCCACGTACCGGTCGAGCAGCAACGCGACCAGGTGCACGACGACGAACACGACCGACGCGCCACCGAGGAAGCGGTGCACGTCGAGCACCCATGCGGGCTTCGGCCGACGCACGAGCCGACTGGCGAGGGCGAGGCCCCAGAGCACCGACGCGGTGACCAGTGCCCAGGCGACGATGCCGCTCGCCCCGTGCGGTGTACCACCAGACGTGAGAACCCACCTCAGCTTCCCCGGTGCCCGTGCTCGGCGCCGGAGCCGGGGCCGGGGCCGGGGCTGGGGCCGGGGCGGGGGCAGGTGCTGGTGTGGTCGCGGCCGGATCGGGGGTCGTGACCGTGCCGCCCACCCCGGGATCGCCTCCGCTCACCGCTTGGTTCCCCTGGTCGGACTCGAAGGCGACTACGGGGTCGCGCCCCGCGTCGGCTCCCTGGGCCGCGGCAGGGTCCGAAGACGCGGTCGGTGCCGCACCGGCGGCCGCGGTCGGGCGGGGGATCGGTGACGTAGATGGTCACCTGCCGCGGCGGGAGCGCGGCCGCGGCGAGGTCAGCCGCCGTCGGCGTCGGGGCGGTCACGACCTGCCCTTGCTCGGCGCGCACGGCCAGCAACGACACGATGGTGAACATCGCGGTCGCGCTCAACGACGCCACCGCGATCCGCGACAACGCCCGCGGGCCGACGGCCGCGTAGCGCCGGCACAGACGCGCAGTTCAGTCACTGGACTCGCCCTCGCGATCCTCGGGCTTCTCCGTCTCGGGGTGCGTCGGGTCGCTCGATCTCCCCTTCGGGTTCGCCGGGCT
>CAVRBG010000003.1:0-561583 GCA_963719245.1 uncultured Actinomycetes bacterium | reverse complement strand
GCTCCTCGCCCCGAGGCACAGCGATGCCATCATCCGACTCGTCGTCGGAGCCGAGGCCGTCACGGAATGCTCGCGTGGACGCCGAGCCGAGTCTGCGTGCGCGCCGACTCAACCTGTTGTCACGGGCCGGGCAGTGAGAATTCCAACCCGCGGCGTCATTCTCGTGACGGTGTCCGGCGCCGCGGTCTGGGCGATGAGCATCGCCGCGTTGCTGAACCGGTAGGTCCAGCGCCCGCGCCGGCAACGGCGTAGTGTGCTGAGCGGCGAACTGGAGGCGCGATGCCAGCTGCTCTGAAGGTGGCTTGCGTCGTCATCGTGTGCCTCGGCACGACGCTCTGCGCGCTTCCGGGTGGCGCGCAGACCTCTGGACGCTCGTGGTGGCGCCCGACTCGGATCTCGTCAGCGGCGACATGATCACGGTCAGCGGGAGCGGCATCAGCAGCGGCGCGTTCGGTGTGGGTGTCTGCGAACTGGTGATCGACACCGACCCCGGCAGGGAGGACTGCGGTTTCGTCGCCGCGTTCGACGTCGACGCGAGTGGCGACTTCTCCGGTCAGTTCGAGGTTCGGCGCTACCTGGACACGCGCAGCGCCGGCTTCGTCGATTGCGCCGCGCCGTCGGCGACGTGCGGGATCGCTGCCGCCGAGGTCGACCGCGATCTCAATCCGATCCCGGGCACCGAGGTCGTGGTGCCGATCAGCCTCCGCGAGTTCGCAGGCACGGGTCGTCCCGACATCATCATCAAGAACCGCGCGACCGGCGCGTTCTCCGGTGACAACTTCACCACCACGATCTGTTGCAACCAATACCGCCAGCACTCGGTCGCGGTGGGCGGGAAGTGGAGCTACGCGTTGCGCGTCCAGAACGACGACGTCGTCGTCGACGATCTCATCGTGACTGCTCCACCCGACTCGCGTGTCCGTTACTTCGTCTCCTACTTCGAGATCACTGCCCAGGTCACGAGCGGTGGATATCGGTACTCGGCTGTCAGCCCGGGCGAAATCCGTCCCCTCTCGATGCAGATGAGCGGCGCGGGGCTGTCGCCCGGTGACATCTACGCCGTGCCCGTGACGGTGGCCTCCGGCGTCGCACCGACCGAGCGGCTCGACGTCGCGTGGCTCGCGGTCGAAGGTGTCGAGCCGTAAGCACCCTCGAGCACGCGCCAGGACGCATACGGCCCTCAGGTGCGCGGGCGCAACCGCCGGGTCGAAAGCTGCTCGATCCCGCCGTAGCGCTCGGCGGCATGTTGCAGCAGTCGTACGAGCTCGCCGGTGTCACGGGTGCCGAGCCACCGTTCGAGGTCGGTCGCGACCGCGAGTCGGGCGTGGTCGCGACGCCTCCACCAGCTGCTCGCCGCGGGCGGTGAGGCGGAGCGGGCGGGACCGGCGGTCGCTGGCATCGGTGCCGCGTGCGACGTAGCCCGCCCGCTCGAGCTCGCGCACCGTCTTCGACACCGCCTGCGCGCTGATGCCAACTCGCGCGCCCAGTTGCGTGACCGTGGTGTCGCCCGCCAGCAGCCCCTGGACGACATAGCCGTGCGAATCACGCACGTCGTCGAACCCGGCGGCGGCCAGGCGTTCGGAGATCCGTTCCGTCACCCCGGTCGCCACCACCAGCGACAGGAGTCCGAGATCGGTGGTCGGGTCGACGGGGCGGGCGCGGCGGGCCATGCCTCGACAATACTCAACCAGGTTAGGTATAGTGCACAACCATGGTTGAGCATCCACTCCCCGATCCGATCCTGACCGACGCCGTCCGGACCGCCCACGACGTCGCCGACTTCGACTGCGTCGCCACGTGGGTCGAGGCCGAAGCGCGCGACCACGCGTGGGAGCTGTTCCGCTCCTTGCCCGCGCCCGTCGGGGTACGACCCGGCGACCATCTGGCCCGACGGCCCCGACTCCCCCGGCGCCGGTGTGCTGCGGCTCGAGCCGTACCGCGTGCAGGTGGGCCTCGCCGCCGACCTCGCCGCGGGTGAGGCGCCACGGCTCTGGTGCGCAATCGCATCGTCGTAGTCTCGGCCGGGTGCTGTTCCAGGCCCGCTTCTGGCCGCTCATCGTCGACGGGAGCGTGACCGTCACCTTCCGCCGTTGGAAGCGGTGCCAGGTCGTCGCCGGTCACCGGTACCGCACCGGGCACCGGATCGTGGGCCGCCAGATGATCGAGGTCGACCGCGTCGACGTCGTCGACCCGGCCCGCATCACCAGAGCCGACGCGCGGCGTGCCGGCTTCGTCGACGCCGACGCGGTGCGCGCCCAGCTGCGGGGCGATCCCGACCTCCCGGTGTACCGGATCCGCTTCCACCGGGTCGACGAGCCCGACCCCCGCAGCGTTCTCGCCGCCACCGACGACCTGTCCCCCGCCGACCGGGCCGAGATCGACCGGCGCCTGGACCGGCTCGACCGCGCCAGCAAGGTCGGCCCGTGGACCCGCGCCGTGCTCGCGGTGATCGCGGCGCAGCCCGCGACCCGCGCCGCCGACCTGGCCGCCGGCTTCGGGCGGGAGACGCTGCCGTTCAAGACCGACGTGCGCAAGCTCAAGAACCTGGGCCTCACCGAGAGCCTGGAGGTCGGCTACCGCCTCTCCCCCGCGGACAGGCCTACCTCGCGGGCGACGCCTCGTAGCATCGACGCATGGCCATCGAGTTCGACGACCTCGAGCGGCGTCCGGGCTTCTTCGTCACCCGCAAGCCGGAACGCGTGACCTTCCTGCCCGAGCCCGAACGCCGGGCCCGGTGGTGCACCCTCATCTCGGTCGACGACCACCTCGTCGAGCCGCCGCACCTCTTCGAGAGCCGGCTGCCCGCGCGCGCTGCAGCCCGACGCGCCGCGGGTGGAGGTCGACGACGAGCGGCATGGAGTACTGGCCCTACGACGGCCAACGCCACTACAAGGTCGGGCTCAACGCCGTCGTCGGCCGCCCACGCGAGGAGCTGAGCTTCGAACCGACCCGCTTCGACGAGATGCGACGCGGCGCGTGGGACATCGACGCCCGCGTGCACGACATGGACCTCAACGGCGTGTACGCGTCGCTCAACTTCCCGTCGTCGCTCGCCGGGTTCGCCGGCCAGCGCTACCAGCTCGGCGTGTCCGATCCCGAGCTCGCGCTCGCGGTCGTGCGCGCGGCGAACGACTGGCACCACGACGAATGGGCGGGCACCTACCCCGGTCGCATCATCCCGTGCCAGGTGCCGTGGCTGCTCGACGCCGACGTCGGCCGCGGCCGAGGTGCGCGCCAACGCGCGCGCGCGGGTTCCGGGCCATGACGTTCCCCGAGCTCCCCGAGCGGCTCGGGCTGCCGTCGTTGCACACCGGGTACTGGGACCCGCTGCTCGCCGCGTGCGAGGAGACCGGCACCGTCGTGTGCCTGCACGTCGGGTCGTCGTCGACCGCGCCCACGACGTCGTCGGACGCGCCCGCCGACACCATCGGCGTCCTGTTCTTCGGTTGGGCGATGTTCGCCGCGGTCGACTGGCTCTACTCGCGCATCCCGGTGCGCTTCCCCGGCCTGCGGATCTGCCTCTCCGAGGGCGGCATCGGCTGGGTCGCCGGCCTGCTCGACCGCCTCGACCACGTCGAGCGCTACCAGCACATGTACGGCACGTGGGACGGCATCGACCTCTCCCCCGCCGAGGTCCTGCAGCGCAACTTCTGGTTCTGCGCCATCGAGGACCGCTCGGGGCTCGAGCAGCGCCACCGCATCGGCGTCGACCACATCTGCCTCGAGTCCGACTACCCGCACCAGGACGGCACCTGGCCCGACACCCAGGAGATCCTGCGCGTGCAGCTCGACGGCGTGCCCGCCGACGACGTGCGCAAGCTCACCTGGCAGAACGCGTCGCGCCTGTTCGACTTCCCGGTGCCGGCCGAGGTGCAGGAGGACCCCGATGCGTACTGACCGCCGAGCCGACGACCTCCGGTTCACCATCGCGGCGGCGCGGCGCATCCTCTACCGCGAGGGGTGCGACTCCAACGTCGGCGGACACGTGAGCGCAAGGGCAGTCGGCGAGGACGACGCGTTCTGGGTCACCGCGTTCGAGTACTTCGACCAGACGACGCCGGACCGCGTGTGCAAGCTCGGCTTCGACCTGCAGCCGCGGGTCGGGGACCTCGCGTTCTCGCCGGCGGTGAACTTCCACGGGCGCATCTACGAGACCCGGCCCGACGTCAACGCCATCGTGCACCTGCACTCGCACTACGTGAGCGTGCTGTCGTCGACCGGCTCGACGGTCGGCATGTACAACGTGTCGGCGGTGCTCTTCCACGACGAGCAGGCGACCTACTTCGACGACGGCGCACAAGTCGCACCTCTCGGTGGTCGACGCGCTCGGCGACAAGCGGGTCGTGCTCATGAAGAACCACGGGGCGATCGTGGCGTCCGACTCGATCGAGCACGCGACCATCGAGGCGCTCACCCTCGAGCAGTGCGCCCGGTATCACCTCGAATGCGTCGCTGCCGGTGGAACCGAGATCCTCGAGGACGAGGTGGTCGCGGGCAAGGCGATGTACCGCAGGCACTTCCTGCCGCAGATGTGGGAGGCCAACCTCGCCCGACTCCGGACATCCGACCCCGACCTGTTCTGCGGCTAGAAGATCGCGATGGGGTTCACCGGGCAGCCGGTGCCGCCGGGGATGCGCAGCGGCGCGACCACGCAGAGGAACTCCCAGCGCGACTGCTCCGCGCACTCGGGCGCGAGGCGGGCCAGGTTCACGTTGTCGACCAGGTGCAGGCCCATGCCGGTGATGCCGATCTGGTGCACCGGGAACGGCCAGTCCGCCACGCCGAGTCCCGGCGTCATGTCGGAGATGCCGTCGCCCATCAGCAGCGCGACCTCGCGCTCGTGCAGCCACGGCAGGCACTGCGGGTGCAGGCCGGCCATGCCGTCGCGGAACGGATCGAGCCGGCCGCCCTGCGCGGCCTTCGCGCGCGTCACGACCACCGCCCACGATCAGGAGGTCGCCGCTGCGCACCGGTGATCCCTGCGTGTCCTCGGCGCGTTCGAGATCGGCCACGGTGATGGCGGTGTTGCCGTCGAGGTGCGTCGACGCCCCGGGCCCGGGGGATGTCGAGGAACACGCCCCGACCGGCGAGGCCGTCGGCAGTGACCATCACCGTGTTGCTGAGCGCGCCGGTGCTCTTCACGTCGCCCGCGGGCCGGCCGTTGTACATCTCGCCCCGCACGAACATGTGGCAGAGGGCGTCGAGGTGGGTGATGCCCATCCCGTGCACCTCGGTGCCGATGTAGTCGCGGCTCGCCTCGTAGCCCGGGATGCCGTTGGAGTCGCGGGCGTCGCCGCTGGCCAGCATGTGGTGGTGCGCGGGGCTCGGCGTCTCGGGCGACGGCTTGACCGGGAAGTCGTGGGCCAGGCTCACGGTGACGCCGGTGCGGACGAGCGTCGCCGGCCGCGGCCCGGCGCTCGGGCGTGAGGAAGTTGAGCGCGCCCGAGCTCGTCGTCGGCGCCCCACCGGCCCCAGTTGCTGAGCGCGCCGTAGAGCGCGTCGAGCTGCTCGGGAGTGGGGGGTCGTCGACGGTCGGCGCGGTCATGCGCGCAACGTACCGTCCCGGTAGCGTGCCCGCATGCTGATCGACCGCTTCCGTCTCGACGACCGCGTCGCCATCGTCACCGCCGCCGGGCGCGGCATCGGCGCCGCGTCCGCCCTCGCGTTCGCCGAGTCCGGCGCCGACGTCGTCATCGCCGCCCGCACCGCCGACCAGCTCGACGAGGTCGCCGCCCAGGTGAAGGAGCTCGGCCGGCGCGCGGTCGTCGTGCCCGCCGACCTGTCCGACGTCGACGCGGTCGACCGGCCTCGTCGACACCGCGGTCGCCGAGTTCGGGCGGCTCGACATCGTGGTCAACAACGTCGGCGGTTCGATGCCGATGCCGTTCGCCGACACCGACGTGAAGACGTTCGAGGGCGCGTTCCACTTCAACGTGACCACCGCGTTCGCGCTGACCCGCGCCGCGCTCCCCCATCTCCTCGAGTCCGGCAACGGGTCGGTGGTCAACATCACGTCGGCCATGGGTCGCTTCCGCGACCGCGGGTACGTCGCGTACGGCACCGCCAAGGCCGCGCTCGCGCACATGACCCGCCTGCTCGCGGCCGACTGCGCGCCGAAGGTGCGGGTCAACGGCGTCGCGCCCGGGTTCGATCGCCACCAGTCCGCGCTCGACATCGTCGTCACCAGCGAGCCGCTGCACGACGAGATGGTGGCGAAGACCCCGCTCCGCCGTCTCGGCGACGCCGACGACATCGCGCTCGCCGTGCTCTACCTCGCTTCCGATGCGTCGAGCTACGTCACCGGCAAGATCCTCGAGGTCGACGGCGGCATCGAGGCCTCCAACCTCGACATGCACCTCCCCGACCTCTGACCGCAGATCTCTTCGTGAAGGAACCCACCATGCAACTGTCCGTCGGCATGCCCCCGGGTCCCGCGCACGCTCGAGTACGCGCAGCTCGCCCAGGAGCTCGGCTACGACCGGGTGTGGCTCTACGACTCGGCCGCGCTCTACGAGGACATCTGGATCTGGATGGCCCGCCTCGCCGAGCACACCGACCTCGACCTCGGCACCGCGGTGCTCGTGCCCAACCTGCGCCACGTGATGACCACCGCGTCGGCGATCGCCACCGTCGAGCGCATGGCCCCCGGGCGGCTGGCGTGCGGCTTCGGCACCGGCGCCACCGCCCGCTGGGTGCTCGAACAAGCCGGCGCTCTCGCTGGGCGACGACGCAGCGCTACCTCGAGCAGCTCGCGCGGCCTGCTGCGCGGCGAGGTGGTCGAGATCGACGGCGAGCGTTGCCAGATGATCCACCACCCCGACTGGGCGACCGGCGCGGCCGATCGACACGCCGCTGCTGGTCTCGGCGCTCGGGCCGAAGGGCAAGGGCATCGTCGCCGGAGATGTACGCCGACGGCATCGATCGACGGCTACATCGGCATGGCCGACGTCGACGTCGACGTGCCCGTCCGGGCGCTCATGACCGCCGGCACCGTGCTCGACGACGGCGAGGACGTGACGAGCGCCACGGGTCGCCGGCGCGCTCGGACCCTGGTACGTCGTGCGCTACCACGGCGTGTGGCAGGCGTTCCCCGACGCGCTCGCGGGCATGCCCGGCGGCGAGGAGTGGCTGGCGGGCATCAACGCCGAACGCCCCGAGGGCGAGCGCCACCTCGCGGTGCACGAGGGACACGTCACCCACGTGATGCCGCGCGACGCCGACGTGCTCGCGCTCGCCGGCGACGCGCTGGCGACCGACCGGCTGGGTCGGCACCGCCGAGCGAGATCCACCAGCGCGCGGTCGACCTCGCAGAAGGCCGGCGGCGACCGACCTCATGTTCACGCCCGCCGGCGACTTCGGCGCGAGATGCGGACCTTCGCCGAGGCCGTGCGCGGCTGAGCGCGGCGCGTCAGAACTCGACGTCGAGCTCCTCGAGCTCGTCGGGCTCGCGCTCGCGCGGCGTCGATCCACTCGACCATCGCCGGCAGCGCCATGATCGTGTCGCAGTAGGCGCGGCTGCGGTCGTCGAGCTCGACGTCGTAGGTGCGGAAGCGCGCGCACACCGGCGCGTACATCGCGTCGGCGATCGTCGGCTGCGCCCCGAACAGGATAGGGCCCGCCGTACGCGTCGAAGCACTGCTGCCAGACGGCGAGGATCCGGTCGACGTCGGCCTGCGCGCCCGCCCACACCTTGAAGTCGCGGTGCTTGGCCTTCAGGTTCATCGGCAGCGCCGAACGCAGGTTCACGAACCCCGAGTGGATCTCACCGCACACGGCCCGGCAGTGTGCCCGTGCCACCCGCTCGGTCGGGCAGGAGCCCGGCGTCGGGACGCACCTCGTTGAGGTACTCGCCGATCGCCATCGTGTCCCACACCGTCACGCCGTCGTGCACGAGTCGGGGCACGAGGAACGACGACGACAGCAGCAACAGCTCGGCGCGCGTGTCGGGATCGTCGTTGTCGAGCACGTGTTCCTCGAATTCGAGGCCCGACATCTTGCACAGCAACCAGCCGCGCAACGACCACGCGCCGTAGTTCCTGCTGTTGATCGTCAGCGTCGCCTCTGCCATCGAGTCACCTCCGGGGGGATCGGAAGCGCCGGGATGCGCTCTCGGGTTGTCTAGGGTGTCGCCACCTGTCCGTCGCGCTCGTGTCCACAACGTACTGCGGATCGGGATGCTCGGCGGCGAAGCAACGAGGCTGAATGCTCTACCAGGCGTACCAAGCCCAGGCCGACATCATGGCCTCGTTGCGCGGCTTCGCGGGGTTTGCTCTGCAAGGTTTCGGTCAGTTGCACGAGCTCAGCCCGTGTCTCGCCGACTCGCCCCCGGTGCGCAGGCTCGCGGCCGGGTACGAACTGCTCGGGCGCGTCGGGCTCACCCACGAGCGCCCGCCGTGGGGCATCGACTCGGTCACCGTCGGCCGCCGCGAGGTCGCGGTCACCGAGGAAGCCACCGACGTCACGCCCTTCGGCACGCTGCTCCATTTCGCGAAGGATGGCGGCGAGAAGGGCGATGGCCGGCGCCGGCGGCGCCGCTCCGAAGGTGCTCCTCGTCTCCCCGCTCTCGGGCCACTTCGCGACGCTGCTGCGGGGCACCGTCCGGACGCTGCTCCCCGAGCAGGACGTCTGGGTCACCGACTGGCACAACGCGCGCGACGTGCCCGTCGCCGACGGCGACTTCGGCTTCGACGCGCTACATCGAGTACCTCATCCGCTGGCTCGAGGTGCTCGGCCCCGACACGCACGTGATCGCGGTGTGCCAGCCGTGCGTCGCCGCGCTCGTCGCCACCGCGGTGATGGCCGAGGCCGGCAACCCCGCGACGCCCCGCACGCTCACCCTGATGGCCGGACCGATCGACACCCGCGTCGATCCCACCGTGGTCAACGACCTCGCCACCAGCAAGCCGATCTCGTGGTTCGAGCGCAACGTGATCACCACCGTCCCGATGCGCTACGCCGGCGCGCGCCGCCGGGTGTATCCCGGGTTCCTGCAGCTCACGTCGTTCGTCAGCATGAACCTCGAACGCCATCTCAGCGCCCACCGCGAGCTCTACCAGCACCTGGTCGAGGGCGACGAGGCCGCGGCCGAGGTCACCATGGCCTTCTACGACGAGTACTTCGCGGTGCTCGACCTCACCGCCGAGTTCTACCTGGAGACCGTCGAGTACGTGTTCCAGGAGCACCGGCTCGCGCGCGGCGTGCTCGAGTTCCAGGGCCGACGGGTCGATCCGGCTGCGATCCGGCGCACCGCGCTGCTCACCGTCGAGGGCGAGCGCGACGACATCTGCTCACCCGGCCAGACGTTCCCCGCGCACGACCTCTGCTCCAACATCCGGCCCATGCGCAAGCGCCACCACCTGCAGCCTGGCGTCGGTCACTACGGCGTGTTCAACGGCCGCCGGTGGGAGCAGCAGATCTACCCGCTCGTGCACAACCTGATCCTGGCCAACGGCTGACGGGCCGACGGTTCACAGCTCGGCGAGCAGGCCTTCCAGCGCGGTGCTCGCGGGGTTCTCCAGCCAGATCATGTGGTCCTCGGGCATGAGCCCACGGTCGACGGCCCGGTTCATCACCCGCACGACGATGGCGCAGTAGCGCGCCGCCGCGCAGATCTCGAACCACCGCGCGTCGGGCACCGTGCGGCCCGACGCCGCCTCGTACATGCGCAGCTGCTCGTGCGCGCGTCGGGTCGCCGGCGGGCGCGCTCGACGCCCAGCCCACCTCGTGCATGGTGCGGTCGAACATCAGCCACCAGCCGACGTCGAGCTCCGGCGGCGCGATCGACGCCGCCTCGAAGTCGGTGACGCACACCGGGGTCGCGTCGCGCCAGATGATGTTGCCGGGTCGCGGGTCGCCCCAGCACAGCCCGACGTCGCTCGCAGCGCGGCCGTTCGGCGTGCAGCCACGCGAACGCGCGGTCGGCGAGCGGGTGCACGCGGTCGCGCAGCTCGGCCCGGTAGTACTCCTCCCACAGGTCGAGCTGCACGTCGAGGCCCGGCGTCGCCCCGGCGGGCACGAGCCAAGTCGAGACCGGCGGCGCGCCAGTCGAGGGCGTGCACCCGCGCCAACGTGCCCAGCCCGCGCTCGATCATCCGCGTGCGGTCGGCGGGCGCGACGTCGAGGAAGAACCCTGCGGTCGTGTACGGCGGATCCTCGACCGGCACCTGGCCGCCGACGAAGCCCATCACGAAGAACGGGGTGCCGAGCACGCCGACGTCGTGCCTCGTAATCCGATCATCGGCGCGACGGGGACGTCGGAGTGGCGCCCCAGCGCGTCCATGATGCGGTACTGCAGCTCGATCTCGACCTGCCAGCCCGGGACCTGCACCGGGTAGACCGGCGGACTCGGGGCTCTCGGTCCGCAGCACGTAGCGCTCGTCGTTGGCGATCCCGCCGCGGGTCACCGCGACGTCGACCATCATGGTGTCGGCCGAGAACCCGCTGCTCGCCTTGCGCATCGCCGAGCAGCTCGACCGCCTCGGCGTCGGGGATCCGCGCCTCCAGCCACGGCCCCAGCGGCGCCAGGTGCTCCGGGACCGCTTCCGTCTCGCTCACGCTCACGCCACCTCGATTGGTCGTTCGCTACTCGCCGGGGTACCCGCTCGCTCACGCTCACGCCGCCTCGATTGGTCGTTCGCTGCTCGCCGGGGTACCCGGCTCGCTCACGCTCACGCCGCCTCGATTGGTCGTTCGCTGCTCGCCGGGGTACCCGGCTCGCTCACGCTCACGACATGTCCATGGTGCTGCCGGGGGCGGGGTTGGCGACGACGTAGCGGAGGTCGACCGGCGACGTGATCGCGGCGAGCACGGCGGTGGCGCAGTCGCCCACCGACATCGCGCCGGGCCCGTTGTCGTGCACGTACCCGCGCGCCTCCCACACCGGCGACAGCTCGCCGAGGAGCTCGCGGTCCCATGACTGGTACACCTCGGTGCCGAGCGTGTTGCCGACGGCGACGTTGCAGAAGCCGATCTCGGGATGCTCGCCCCGCCACGCCCGCACCAGCTCGTCGAGCGCAGCCTTGCTGGTCTCGTACGCGCCCATGCCCGGCAGCGGCCGGCCGACCGACGTGGCCGAGATGTAGACCATGCGGCCACCCGACTCGGTGAGCGGCGCCAGCGCGGCCCGGGTCACCAGCGACGCGCCGAACACGTTGGTCTCGTACACCTGCCGCCACCGGTCGAGATCGGTGTCGACCAGCCGCACCAGCGGGTCGACCGCGGTGGCGTACACCACGGCGTCGAGCCCGCCCAGCTGCGCCGACCGCGTCGCGACGACGGCGTCGCACTGTTCGCGGGATCGCGCACGTCGCACACCGCGACCGCGGCCCGGTCACCGGCTTCGGCCGCCGCTTCGGCCAGCTTGTCGGCCCGGCGTGCCGCGAGCACGACCCGGGCACCGCCGGCGCCGGCTTGCACCGCGACCTCGCGCCCGATGCCCGACGACGCGCCCACCACGAGGACGCGCGATCCTGCAGGTCCATGTGTTCCCCCCTTCGGCGGCGCCAAGCTACCGGGTCCACCCCGCCTTGAGGACGGGTTGGCGTCGCGCGCGTAGCTCGGCGAGGATGCGCCGCATGAGACTCGAGGGCAAGGTCGCACTGATCACCGGATCCACCCGCGGCATCGGCCGCACCATGGCGGAGATGTTCGCCGACGAAGGCGCCAAGGTCGTGCTGAGCGGCCGTTCGGTCGACAAGGGCGAGAAGAACGTCGAGCGCATCCGCGCCGCGGGCGGCGAGGCCATGTTCCTGCCGATCGACGTCACCGACGAGGACAGCGTGCGCGCCGGCGTCGCCGACGCGGTCGACGCCTACGGTCCGATCACCACGCTGGTGAACAACGCGGCACCCACCGCGCTCGTGAACGTCAGCTTCAAGCCGCTGCACGAGCTCACGCTGACCGAGTGGGACGACATCGTCCGGGGCAGCGTCACCAGTGCGTTCCTCATGACCAAGTACACGGTGCCGCACATGCTCGGAGCCGGCGGCGGGTCCATCGCCAACATCTCGTCGGGCGCGTCGGTGTTCGGCGTCCCCGGCCTCGGGCCCTACAGCGCGGGGAAGGGCGGCATGAACTCGCTCACCCGGGTGATCGCCGCCGACTACGGCAGGCAGGGCGTGCGCTGCAACACGATCATCGTCGGCCGGGTCGTCTCGTACGCCGCCGACCGCGGTCCCGACACCACCAAGGAGTTCCTGCGCGTCGGCAACCCGCAGGACATCGGGTACGCCGCGCTCTGGCTCGCCGCCGACGAGTCGGAGTGGATCACCGGCAGCGAGATCACCGCCGACGGCGGCGCCCGCTACAACGCCAGCGAGATCTAGACGCTCAGCAGGCCGATCCCCTTCGAGATCAGCACGACGCCGAACACGAGGAACAGCACCGCCATCACCGCGTTGTTGTGCTCGGTCATCCACGCCTTCATGTCGTCGAGGGTCGCCCTCGCCTTCGCCCCGCCGACGAGCTCGTAGACCACCGCGAAGCACGACCGACAGGCTCGCCACCACGACGAACACCGCCAGCGCGACGACCGCGTCGGCGGTGTCGAGATCGAGCTGGCCGAGGCCCGCCGCCGCGCCGACCGCCAGGATCAGGTTCTTCGGGTTGACCACGCTGAGGAGCACCGCGAGGCCGAAGGCCTTCACCGGCGTGATCGTCTCCACCGTCGCCATCCACTTCGGCATCACCGGCGTCTCGCCCGCCTTCGGCCGCTTGGCCCAGTTGCGGCGGGCCATGCCGAGCAGGAGGACGCCGAGGGCGACCTTGCCCCACGAGACGGAGTCCGAGGCGGAGGAGTCGGTCCCGACGCTGGCGGCCTGGCTGACCGCGTAGACGACGCCGCTCGCCACCGCCAGGCCGATGACCCATCCGGCCAGGAACGCCGGGCCGTTCACCTTCGCCCGGTTCGAGAAGAGGATCAGGATGATCGCGATGATCGGGATCGGACTGATGGCGATGCCGATCGCGAACGGCAGTACCTCGCTGATGCCCTGGCCCATGGGCCGGGAGCGTACGTGCACGAACGGCCCGTAACGTGGACCCGATGAGCACGCCGCCCCGGGACGCCGCCGAGCTCACCGAGCTCGCGCACCGCCACCTCTGGATGCACTTCGCCCGCCTGGGTTCGTACGGGGCCGACACGCCCGTGCACGTCATCGCCCGCGGGAAGGGCTGCTGGCTGTGGGACGTCGACGACCACCGGATGCTCGACGGGTTGTCGGGCCTGTTCACGGTGCAGGTCGGGCACGGGCGCCCGGATCTGGCCGAGGCGGCGCGGGCGCAGGCCGAGACGCTCGAGTACTTTCCCATCTGGACGTACGCTCACCCGCCCGCGATCGAGCTCGCGGCTCGGATCGCCCAGCTGGCGCCCGGCGACCTGAACCGGGTGTTCTTCACCAGCGGCGGCTCGGAGGCGGTCGAGTCGGCGTGGAAGCTCGCCCGTCAGTACTTCCGTGCGATCGGCCAGGGACAGCGCCACAAGGTGATCGCGCGGCACACGGCCTACCACGGCACCACCCTGGGCGCTCTCGCCATCACCGGGGTGCCCGCGTTGCGCACACCGTTCGAGCCCCTCACCCCCGGTGCGGTGCACGTCGCCAACACCAACCGCCGCCGCCACCCGCTCGGTGGCGACGAGAAGGCGTTCATGCTCGCGGTCGCCGACGAGATCGAGGAGCGAATCCGGTTCGAAGGCCCCGACACCGTGGCCGCGGTCTTCCTGGAACCGGTCCAGAACGCGGGCGGGTGCCTGGTGCCGCCGGAGGGATACTTCGCCCGCGTGCGCGAGATCTGCGACCGCTACGGCGTGCTCCTGGTCTCCGACGAGGTGATCTGCGCGTTCGGGCGCCTCGGCACCATGTTCGGCTGCGAGCGCTACGACTACCTCCCTGACATCATCACCTGCGCCAAGGGACTCACCAGCGGGTACTCGCCGCTCGGCGCGGTGATCTGCCGCGACTTCCTCGCCGACCCCTTCCTCGAGGACAAGGCGTCGTTCGCGCACGGGCTCACGTTCGGAGGTCACCCGGTCAGTTGCGCGGTCGCGCTCGCGAACCTCGACGTGTTCGACCATGAACGCGTGCTCGACAACGTCATCGCCCACGAGGCCGGCTTCCGGGCTCGGCTCGACTCGCTGCGCGACCTCCCGATCGTCGGCGACGTGCGCGGCGCCGGTTACTTCCAGGCGCTCGAGATGGTGCCCGATGCCGCCTCCGACGCGGTCTTCACCGCCGAGCAGCGCGAAGACCTGCTGCGCGGCTTCCTCCTCCCCCGCTTCTACGAGGAGGGCCTCATCGCCCGGGCCGACGATCGCGGCGACCCCGTCGTCCAGCTCGCGCCGCCGCTCGTCGCGGGCGACGACGAGCTCGACGTCATCGCCGCGATCCTGCGAACGGTCTTGACCGAAGCCTCGGCGCGCTTCTGCGTCTGAACATGCCCCGGCGACGACGGTCTGCGCTCGCAGTTGTCGTGACCGTCGTGCTCGTGAGCTGCAGCGATGCGCCCGACGCCGCCCCCACCAGGCGAACGCTCGCGGCCAGTACGACCACGACCGTCGGCTTCGATCCGAACGGACCCGTCGCCACGACCACCTCGGGGCCGCCGGTCGCCAACGCGTGCGACCGGCGGTTGCTCCCGATCTCCCGTGACTTCAACGCGTTCCCGAGCCCGGCCCCACTCGTGGGGGAGGTGCTCGACTACCCCGACGTCCCCGCGATGACCGACGGCGACGGCAACACCGTGCGCACCGACCCCCACGGCCACATCGAGATCGTCCGGCCGGACGGCGTGGTCGCCATCCGACGCGGGAGCGGCGGTGTGCACTTCCCCTCCGGCGTGACCGACATCGGCGACCTCGACGGCGACGGCCGCACCGACTACGTGTTCGAGGTCGACCTCAACGGGACGTACTACGTGTCGGGGACGGTGTCGCCGGGCACGCACGAGGTGCGCGACGTCGGCGTGCGTGTTCCCCTGCTGACCAACGCTCGAGGCCCGGGGCTCTTCCACGCCGTCGGCGACCAGAACGGTGACGGTGCCGACGATCTCGCCATCGACGACAACCTGTACTCCGGGCGGGCGATCTTCTCGCACCGACCGGGCTCGACGATCCAGCTCGAGTCCTTCCGCAACGTTGCCCGCTACATGGGCGCGCTCCGGCTCGTTCCGAGCGGCGAGCCGGCGATCGTACAGATGCTCGGCGAGGTCGGGACGACGGCCTTCGACGGTGTCGAGCCCGTGGAGCTCCGACTCTTGGGATCGACGACCGACTGTCTCGTCACCTCCAACCCCACATTCGACGGTCCCGGCAACCCGTACTACGCGTCCTTCACCGACGTCCACGCATGGCTCGTCGACGGCCAGCGCATCGTCGAGTTGAAGTACGTGAACCGCAACGCACATCTCGTCATCCGCTGGAACCTGGATGCGTGACCGCTGGCGCCCGTCGCGATGCGCTGGTAGCAACAGGGCATGGCCTCACCGTTCGAATGGCTGATCGACCTCGAGTTGTTGCGCCGGTTCCCGCAGCTCTACGCGCGCGCGGTCGACGGCCGTGACCACGACGCGCTCGCGGCGCTGTTCGACCCCGACGGCACCGTCGACGGCACCCGCGGACTCCAGAACGTTCCCGACTACCTGGAGTCGATGCGCAACCTGCCGCGTTCGTTCACCTCGAGCATGCACCTGCTGGCCGACCCGCTCATCGAGTTCGAAGCCGGGGCGGACACCGCGCACCTCGACACCTACGCGGTCGTGTTCCAGACGGGACCGGTCAGCGGCGAGGGCGGTGACCTCACGCTCGGGATGCGCTACGCCGACGACATGGTGCGACGCGACGGCGTCTGGTGCATCCACCACCGCGTCGCCAAGATGGAATGGATGCGGGCCTAGCTGCCGGCCCGGTTCCGCACCAGGCGACCGGGGAGCGCGCCGCTCGCCTCGCCGTCGAGGATGGTGACCTCGCCGGCGACCAGCGTCGCCTTGAACCCCTCCGACCGCTGCGAGAGGCGCTTGCCGCCCTGGGGCAGGTCGTGCACGACCTCCGGAACCGCCGGACCCACCCGGTCGGGGTCGAACACGTTCACGTCGGCGACCATGCCCTCGCGCAGCAGACCGCGATCGGCGAACCCCCACGCCATCGCCGGCGCGAGCGTGAGCATCCGGACGCCCTCCTCGAGAGTGAACTCCTGGCGCTCGCGCACCCAGTAGCCGAGCAGGTGGGTGTGGATCGACGAGTCGGCGATCTGGCTCAGGTGTGCGCCGGAGTCGGAGAACGTCATCACCGTGCGCGGGTGGCGCATCACCGCGAGCAGGACGTCGGGGTCCTGGGGATACAGGCTGGGCTGGATGAACAGCTGCCCGAGGTCGGTCTCGAGCGCGAGATCGATCATCGCCTCCACCGGCGAGACGCCCCGCTGCGCGGCGACTTCGTTGATCGTGGGGTTCGGGGGTAGGCCGTGCTCGTACACGCGGATGCCGTCGAAGTCGGGCTTGCGCGGCATGGCCCCGATCCCCCGCCACCGCGAGTAGTCACCTTCCATTCCCGACTTGACGAGCTGCTCGCGCACCGCCGGGTCGCGCAACGCGCGCATCTGCTCCTCGTCGGGGAGCGCGCGCACGTCGTGCCACTCGGGCAGGAGGTCGAACGGCAGCCGGGTCGCGAACGAGAGCAGCACGTTGATGCCCCGGCAGTGCGACTGCCCGATCATGCGGCCACCGACCGCGGCCACGCTGTCGATCAGGTCGAGCATCTCGTAGCCACCGGGGTTGGTGGCGATGATGCCCATGGTCATCGCCACGCCGGTCTCGGCCGCGAGCGCGCGCATGCGGGTGCGGGCGAGCTCGCGCTGCTCCGGATCGGGCGAGAGCACGTGCTCGCTGCCTCCTTCGAGGATGCCGGCGCCGAGCTCGCCCATCACGCCGACGAGCTCGCACAGCTCCGACCACGCCGCGAGCCGGGAGGCCACCGGGCGGTCGTCGGACGTCTCGTGGTGCTCGCTGCGCGACGTCGTCAGGCCGACGGCGCCGGCGCGCAGGGCATCCTCCAGCTGTCCCGTCATGAGCGCGAGGTCGTCGTCGGTGGCCTCGGCCTCGAACGCGCGCTCGCCCATCGCCCACGTGCGCAACGCCGAGTGCCCGATGTTGGCCGCGTAGTTGATGCCCTTGGGCAGGCGGTCGACCGCGTCGAGGTACTCGGGGAAGGTCTGCCAGCTCCAGGCGATGGAGCCCAGCGCGACCGGGTCGATGTCCTCCGCCCGTTCGAGGTTCCGCACCACCAGGGCGCGGGCGTCGTCGTGGACGGGCGCGAGGGTGAACCCGCAGTTGCCCATCACCGCCGTGGTCACGCCGTGCCAGCAGGAGTTCGCGCCCTGCGGGTCCCAGAAGACCTGGGCGTCCATGTGGGTGTGCCCGTCGATGAACCCCGGGGTCACGACGTGGCCCTCGGCGTCGATCTCCTGCGTCCCGCGCTCGCGGATCCGGCCCACGCGGGCGATGATCCCGTCGACGACACCGACGTCGGCCCGGTAGGACCCGAAGCCCGAACCGTCGACCACGAGGCCGTTGCGGATCACCACGTCGAACGCCATCCCCCTATTGTTACCGAGAATTGATGAGCGCGCATTACTCGGCCGGGACGGCCGGAAGGGGCTACGCATGAGCGGCTTGAGCGCGACCGAGGTCCGCCAGAAGCTCGACCACCCGGTGGTCGACATCGACGGCCACACCGTCGAGTTCTTCCCCGCCCTGGCCGGCGAGCTGGTGAAGGAGGGCGTGAGGCTCGACGGCGACTCGATGGCCCGCCGCACCTCGGGCACCTTCGGTCCGATCGTCGACTGGTACTCCCTCACCCCCGAGCAGCGTGCCGAACGTCGTGTCGCGCGCGGCCCGTGGGGCAACGGCGGCATGGAGCTCGCCCTCGACCGCGCCACCGCCATGCTCCCTCGCCTGCTCTACGAGCGCCTGCCCGAGCTCGGCATCGACGTCAGCGTGATCTACCCGAGCTTCGGCCTGCTGTTCGGTCACTTCGACGACGAGCGCGACCGCCGCGGCGCGTGCCGGGCGCTCAACCGCTTCAACGCCGGCGTGTTCGCCGAGTTCGCCGACCGGCTGCTCCCGGTCGCCGAGATCCCCATGCACACGCCCGACGAAGCTGTCGACGAGCTCGAGCACGCGGCGTCACTCGGCTTCCGCGCGGTGGTGATGGCGGGATTCGTGCAACGTCCCGATCGCGGCCGCGGCCGACGTCGACCCCGAGCTCGCGCAGTACGCGGTGTGGACCGACACCTTCGGTCTCGACAGCGCGTACGACTACGACCCGGTGTGGCAGAAGTGTCGCGAGCTCGGGCATCGCACCCGCGTTCCACTCGTCGGCCATGGGGTGGCAGAACCGGGCCTCGATCTCGAGCTACGTGTACAACCACGTCGGCATGCTCGGCGAGAGCCATCACGCGCTGGCCAAGTCGCTGTTCCTCGGCGGCGTCACCCGCCGCTTCCCCGACCTCAACTTCGGGTTCCTCGAGGGCGGCGTGGCGTGGGCGGCGTCGCTCTACGCCGACCTCATCGGTCACTTCGAGAAGCGCAGCGGCGAAGCGATGCGTCGCCTCGACCCCGTCAACGTCGACTGGGACGAGTTCGCCGACCTGTTCCGTCGCTACGGCGGCGAGTGGGCGTCGATGGCGCCCAAGCCCACCACCTACCCGGAGCAGGACGTCGCGCTGCTCGACGAGTTCGCCGCCGTGCGGCATCGAGCAGGCCGAGGACATCCGCGAGCTGTTCGCGGTGCCGTTCTTCTGCGGGTGCGAGGCCGACGACCCGATGACGGTGACCGCGTTCAACACCAAGGCCAACCCGTTCGGCGCGCGGTTCAACGCCATGTTCGGCTCCGACATCTCGCACTGGGACGTGCCGGTCATGGCCGACGTGCTCGGCGAGGTCTACGAGATGGTCGAGCACGGCCTGTTCACCGACGCCGACCTCCGCGACTTCGTGTTCACGAACCCGGTGCGCTTCTACACGCGGGGCAACCCGGAGTTCTTCGCCGGCACCGTGGTCGAGGACGCGGTGCGCTCCGAGCTGCAGCAGAGCTGAGAGGACCCACATGCTCGATCTGCTCGTCCGCGGCGCCCGGATCGTCGACGGCACCGGGTGCTCCGTCGTTCACCGGCGACGTCGGCGTGCGCGACGGTCGCGTCGTCGCGGTGGGAACGGTCGACGAAGCCGCCCGGCGCACGCTCGACGCCGACGGTCTCGCGCGTCGCGCCCGGCTTCATCGACATCCACACGCACTACGACGTGCAGGCGCTGTGGGACGCCGCGCTCACGCCGTCGCCGCTGCACGGCGTCACCACCGTGATCGGCGGGAACTGCGGCTTCTCGATCGCGCCCCTCGAACCCGAGCACGTCGACTACGTGATGCAGATGATGGCGAGGGTCGAGGGCATGCCGCTGGCGTCGCTCGAGGCCGGCCCGTCCTGGGACTGGCGCTCGTTCGGCGACTGGCTCGACCGCATCGACGGCCGGCTGGCGGTGAACGCCGGGTTCCACGTCGGCCACTCCACCATGCGCCGCGTGGTGATGGGCGACGACGCCACGCACGCCGCCGCGAACGCGGAGCAGATCGAGGCGATGGTGCGGCTCCTGCACGAGTCGTTGGCCGCCGGTGCGCTCGGCTTCTCGTCGTCGCTCGGCGAGGCGCACACCGACGGCGACGGCGCGCCGGTGCCGTCACGCTCGGCACAGCCCGACGAGTTCCTCGCCCTCGCCGGCGCCGTGCGCGACCACGCGGGCACCAGCCTCGAGTTCATCCCCGCCATGGGCGAGATCTCCGACGACCGCATCGCGCTGATGACCGACATGTCGCTCGCCGCCGACCGTCCGCTCAACTGGAACCTGCTCGGCAGCGCGTCGCCCACGCCGGTGTACGACGCAGCAGCTCACGTCGTCCGACCACGCCGCCGCCCACGGAGCCAAGGTCGTCGCGCTGGCCCTGCCCGACGTGATGCGGCTCCGCAGCAGCCGCATGCTCCAGGGCATGCCCGGATGGGGCGAGGTGGTCGCGCTCCCCGACGCCGAGCGTCGCGCGCGCGGTCGCCGATCCCGCGGTGCGCGAACGCCTGCGCGCCGGTCTCGACACCGCCCGCACCCAGGGTGTCGCCGGGATGATGCAGTGGGATCTCGTCGAGCTCCCCGACGGTCGCAGCGTTGCCGACGTGGCCGCCGAACGCGGCACCGACGCGATCGACGTGCTCCTCGACGTCGTGGTCGCCGACGGACTGCCTCTCACCACCGTGTTCCCGTCGCTGGTGCCGACCATGGGCGTGACCGACGAGAGCTGGGAGGCCCGGGGAGAGGTCTGGCGCGACGAGCGCGTCGTGCTCGGCGGCTCCGACGCCGGCGCGCACGTCGACATCATGTGCCACGCCAACTACCCGTCGGTCGTGCTCGGCGAGCTGGTGCGCCACCGCTCGTTGTTCTCGCTCGAGGAGGGCGTCCGCCAGATGACCGGCGTCCCGGCCGACCTGTTCGGCCTGCGCGACCGTGGTCGCATCGCCGAGGGCGCCCATGCCGATCTCGTCGTGTTCGACCCCGACACCATCGCCAGCCGACCCGCCGAGGAGCGCCACGACCTGCCCGGTGGCGCGCTCCGGCTGTACGCCGAGGCGGTCGGCATCGAGCAGGTCGTCGTGGGCGGTGAGACGATCGTCGAGCGGGGTGTGCTCACCGGCGCCGAGCCCGGTACGTTGCTGCGATCGGGTGTCGACACCGACACCGTCACCGTTCCGGGGGTTTCGAGAGATGTCTGATTCCAGGGGAGTCGCGTTCGTCACCGGCGCCAGCCGCGGCATCGGCAAAGCCATCGCGGTGCACCTCGCACGCGCGGGCTACGACATCGCGCTGGCGGCCCGCACCGTGCACGAGGGCGAAGCCCGCGAGCACTCGTCGACCATCAAGCGGTCCGACACCACTCCCCTGCCCGGTTCGCTCGACTCCACCGCTTCCCTGGTCGAGGCCGAAGGCCGCCAGGCGCTGTCGGTGTTCCTCGACATCACCGACCGCACGACGCTGGGCTCGTCGGTCACCACCGTGTTCGAGCGCTGGGGCCGCATCGACGTGCTCGTCAACAACGCCCGCTACATCGGGCCCGGCCACATGGACCGGCTGCTCGAGACGCCGGTCGAGCTGCTCGACAAGCACCTCGAGGCCAACACGATGGCCCCGATCATCCTCACCAAGCTGGTGCTGCCGCAGATGATCGAGCGCGGCAACGGCTGCCTCATGACCGTGACGTCGGGTGCGGGGATGTCCGACCCTCCCGCGCCCGCCGGTGAGGGCGGCTGGGGCCTCGGCTACGGCATGTCGAAGGGTGCGGTCCACCGGCTGATCGGCATCGTGAAGCTCGAGCACGAGCAGGACGGGATCTTCGCCTACAACCTGCACCCGGGCTTCATCACCACCGAGCGGATGATCCAGGACATGGGCGCGTTCGGTTTCGACGCCGACGCCGGCGCGCCACCCGACGTCATCGGCGCGGTCGCCGCGTGGCTCTGCCACCGCCCCCGAGGCGCGCGAGCTGAACGGGCAGTGGGTCGAGGGCCAGGAGCTCTGCGCCGAGCTCGACCTGCTGCCGGGCTGGAACTCGCCGTCTCCGGTGAACATCCGCCCGTAGGTCGCACACCTCCCAATTGCCTGATTGACTGGTCCCGGTCGCCAAACCTCCAAGGAGCCTCTGATGGACCGGCAGGCACGGATCGAAGAGCAACTGGCCCAGGTGCCGTTGTTCTCCTCACTGTCCAAGAAGGAGATCCGCCAGATCTCCCAGCTCGCGACCCCCCTCGAGCAGCCCGCCGGCGCCGTGCTCGTCCAGGAGGGCAAGATCGGCCACGAGTTCATCATCGTGCTCGAGGGCGAGATCGAGATCCGCAAGGGCGACCAGGTGATCGCCACGCGCGGGCCGGGTTCCTACATCGGCGAGATCGCGCTCATCGACCATCGCCCCCGCACCGCGACCGTGGTCGCGACCACGCCGGTGTCGATCGAGGTGATCGGCCAGCGCGAGTTCGCCGGCCTGCTCGAGGAGGTGCCCGAGCTCTCCCAGCAGCTCCTGGGGACCGTCGCCCGGCGTCTCGCCGACCTCGACGCCAAGACTGCGCTGTAGCCCGGCTACCGGACCGTCACCGTCTCGGTGTCGCGCCCGGATCGCAGCACGGTTCCCCCGGCCTCGCCGGTGAGCTCGCCGCCGGTCACGATCTCGGTGCCGTTGACGAAGACGTGGTCGACGCCGACCGACTCGGCGTAGAGGCGCTCGCCGCCCCCGGGCAGATCGTGGCGGGCGATCGCCGGCGCCGACGCGATGCGGGCGGGGTCGAACACGACGAGGTCGGCGTGGGCGCCCTCGGCGATGCGACCCCGGTCGCGCAGGCCGAGCAGGCGCGCCGGTGCGTCGGTCATCAACCGGATGGCTTCCTCCAGCGGGAGCAGGTGCCGCGTGCGCACCGCGTCGCCGAGCACCACGGTCGGGTAGTTGGCATGGCACATGAGGTCGAGGTGGGCGCCGGCGTCGGAACCGCCGAGCATCACCCGGGAGTCACCCCAGATCGCGGCCCGCGCCCGCCAGCCCTCGTCGCTGGCTCCGAGCGACGGGACGAGTGTCGGCAGCATCACCGTCAGCGGCAGCTGCTCGACCACCACGACGTCGAGGAGCAGGTCGATGGGAGTGGTGCCGCGACGTGCGGCCGCCTGTTCGACCGTGAGCCCCACGAGGGCTTCGGTCTCGGGTGACCGTGCCTCGGCGATCTCCAGGAGGTCCCACCGGCCGACGGCGGCGAACTCGGTCGCGCTCGGCGCGCTCGATCGCCTCGGTGAGTCGGGCCCGCACGTCGGGATCCTGCACCGCGGCGCGACGTTCCCAGTCCGGCGCGCGCAGCACGTCGGAGAACTCGGGGATCGTCGCCAGGAGGGTCGACGCGCGCATCCGCAGGAAGTCGGGCAACGCCAGGGCCACGACCCGGCCACCCTGCTCGCGCGCGAGGTCGCACGCCGCGAGCTGCTGCTCGTAGATCTCGACCGGCGACATGCTGCCGAGCAGGTTCCAGTTGACGGGGCGGTCGGCGGCCACCGACATGTCGGCCATCAGCTGCATGCGGTCGCGCGGCAGCTCCCCCATCCAGGGGAACATGCCGATGGTCGTGCCCGGGTGACGCCCCACGACGCGCGCCAGCGCGACGAACTCATCGGCGTCGGCGACGCGGGACGGTACCGCCTTGCCGTCGCCGTCGTAGTGTGCGTTGTCCCATCCCGACGAGAACCCGAGCGCGCCGTCGCCGAGCGCGCGGTCGAGCATCGTCTCCATCGCCGCGACCTGTTCGGGGGTCGCCGCCCCCTCGGTGGCATCGGGGCCCATGACCGCGCGTCGGAGCGTGGAGTGCCCGGCGAGGAAGCCCGCGTTGACGACGATGCGCCCGTCCAGGCGCCCGAGGTACTCGCCGAACGAGTGCCAGTCCCACGCGACGCCCTGCTCGAGCGCGGCCAGCGGGATGCCCTCGACCACCGACATGAGCCGCTTGACGTAGTCGGCGTCGCCGTCGCCGTCGGCCAGCGGGGCGATGGAGAAGCCGCAGTTGCCGCCCACGATCGTGGTGACGCCGTGGAGGGGTGACGGGCTCGACCGCGGGGTCCCACATCACCTGGGCGTCGTAGTGCGTGTGCAGGTCGACGAACCCGGGCGCCGCCACCAGGCCGTCGGCGTCGATGGTGCGGCTCGCAGGCTCGTCGACCTCGTCGACGGCGACGACCCGCCCGTCACGCACCCCGACGTCGCCGGTGCGGGCCCGGCGCGCCCGTGCCGTCGACGATGGTCGCGGCGTTGATCCGGAGGTCGAGCACGGCGCCGAGCGTACGCGGGAATTGGGTCTTGCAACCGGAGTCGGGAGGTGCTTGCATCGAACACATGTTCGTAACCGACCAGACCGACCCCATGCACCTGATCCGGGAGGGTTTGGCCCGCCTCCGGGAGGAGGACCGGTCGTTGTGGTCGGGGCCGGCGCAGACGGCGCGGCTGCTCGAGCTCCGTGCACTGCAGGAACGGGTCGACGCCGAGGTCATCCGCTGCGCGGCGGGATGGGATGCTGCAGCGGCCTGGGCCGAGGACGGGGCGACCGGCGCGGCAGTCGTGGCTCTGCGACCGCACCGGACTGACGGGCCCCGAGGCGAGCCGCCTCACCCGCGCCGTTCGCCTGGTGCGCCGGCACGAACCCACCGCCGATGCGCTGGCAACCGGAGAGATCACAGTGCCGCACCTGCATTCGTTGGCCGCAGTGGCTCACGACCGCGCGGCGCAATACGCGGAGCACGAAGCGGTGCTGCTCGATGCCGCCCGGAAGGTCGAACCGCGTGACTTCGTGAAGGTCACCCGACGCTGGCGGGAGCTGGCCGACGACGAGGAATCGCGCCGGGACGCCGAGTTCGCGTTCGAGCGCCGAGGGCTCACCCTTTCTCCCACCATCGGCGGCAGCGTCGTCTCCGGTTTCCTCGACGCCGAGGCCGCGGCCATTGTCGGCAACCGACTGGACGACGTTGGCTCCGCCCGATCCACAAGGTTCGTTGCCCGTGCGGTCGCCGCGCAGCGACGCGGCGGACGCGCTGGTGGAGCTGTGTCGCGGCGACTCACCGAACCGCGCGGTTCCAGCCGTCGACGTGATCACGAACCACGACGTGCTCGCCGGCCATCAGGTGGAGGATCTCGAGTCGCTCCGGTGCGACGTCGACGGTTTCGGTCCGATCCCGCGAGTCATCCTCGAGCGCGTCACCTGCGACTGCTCGCTCAGCCGGGTGCTCATGGGCGCAGAATCCGAGGTGCTCGACTACGGGCGCCGTACCCGTACGGTCCCGCCCCGCCTCCGCCGGCTGGTGCGGGTGCGCGACGAGCACTGCCAGTACCCCGGGTGCCGGGCGCCGGCGGCGTGGTGCGACGTGCACCATCTGGTGCACTGGCTCCACGGCGGCGAGACGAAGCCCGAGAACCTGGCGCTGTTGTGCCGGCGGCATCACGTCGCCTGCCACGAGGGCGGTTGGAAGCTCGTACGTGGACCGAACGGACGTACGCTCGCGGCGTGAGCGACGACGTCCTGGATGCCGGCGAGTTCTCGGTGTGGCTCGCCGGCATGCAAGCGGTGCTGCGCGGCGACGCGGAATCCACCGTGCCGTGCGGAACGTGCACCGCGTGCTGCACGTCCTCGCAGTTCGTGCACATCGACCCCGACGAAACCGACGCGCTCGCGCACGTGCCGGCCGCGTTGCGCTTCCCCGCGCCAGGACTCCCGAAGGGGCACGTGGTCCTCGGGTACGACGAGCGGGGGCGCTGCCCCATGCTCGGTGACCACGGGTGCACGATCTACGAGCACCGCCCTCGGACGTGCCGCACCTACGACTGCCGGGTGTTCGCGGCCACCGGCATCGAGCCCGACGAGAGCCAGCCGGCGGTCGCCGCCCAGGTCCGTCGGTGGCGCTTCGACGTGGCCCCACCCATCGCTCCCGTCCCCGACGACGACCAGGAGGGCAACGCGTTGGCGCGGGCGCTCAGCTCACTTCGGTCACTTCGGTCGCTCCGGCAAAGCGGTACGGGATCGACGTGACCGCGGTGTTCGAGCGGAACAGCAATCGCGCCTTGAGCACCAGCACGCTCTGGTTGTGGAGCAGGTGCTCCCACCAGTGCTCCACGTAGAGCTCGGGGAGCACCACCGGCGACCTCGGTCCGGCGCGCCACCGGTCGGATCAGGTGGGTGATCCGAGGATGGCCATCACCTGGGTGACCCGCTCGCCGTGCAGCGTCTCTTCGCGGCCGTTCAGGCGGAGGAGCCGCGCCACCTCGGGGTCGGGCTCGTTGTCGGCCCACTCCTGGTAGCCGGCGTCGCCCGCCTGCTCGCCGGCGACGATGAACGGGAGCATCGCGGGGTCGATGGACCTCGGGCAGCGCCACCGCGTAGCGCTCCTGCAGTTCGGCCGACGGTCTCGAAGCCCCGGCCGCTGCTTGATCGCGATGGCCCGGCCGACCCGGCGGGCGTGCCCGAGCTCCTCCTTGCCGTTGCGGCGCAGCAGCACGGCGGCGTCCTCGTTGCCGATGCGGTCGGCGAGCAGGTTGTAGAAGTCCTCGCCGCTGCACTCCAGCTTGTACATCAGCTCCATCGCCGGGACGTCGAGCTGCTCGAGTCCCGGCGAGGGCCTGGGACGCGGCAGGCGAAATCGAGTTCGTCGGTCATGCGATCGAGCGTAGGCCGATACCGTCGAGGGCATGCCGATCCACTACGACCGATCGATCGACCACGTCGTCACCATCACCATCGACCGTCCGGCGCGGCGCAACGCCCTCGACCTGGAGCACTTCGACGCCCTCGCCGACGCGTGGAAGCGCTTCCGCGACGACCCGGACGCCTGGGTGGCCGTGGTCACCGGGGTCGACGATGCGTTCTGCGCCGGCGGTGACCTCCGCGACTACCTGCCCGCTCGCTCACCGCGGCCTTCTCGGGCGGATCCCCGAGGACCGCGACCGGTTCCGGTCGGGCACCGAGGCGGTGCTGCGCGACCTCGAGATCTACAAGCCGATCATCGCGGCGGTGAACGGCCCGTGCGTGGCCGGCGGCATGGAGCTCCTCAACGGCACCGACATCCGCCTCGCGTGTCCCGAGGCGGTGTTCGGGATGCTCGAGCCCAAGCGCGGCATCTTCGCCAGCGGCGGGACGAGCGCGCTGCTCCCGCGCCAGATCCCGTGGGCCGCGGCGATGGAGTTCCTCCTCACCGCGGAGCCGGTGCCGGCGACCCGGGCGCTCGAGATGGGACTGCTCAACGAGATCGTGCCCCGGCCGCGGCTGCTCGACCGTGCGTACGAGTGGGCGGCGCGCATCACCGAGAACGCTCCGCTCGCGGTCGCCGCCACCAAGGAGAGCGCGCTGCGCGGTCTGGCGGCCGGCTCGCTCGCCGAGGCGATGCAGATCGAGGCCCGCGCTCAGCGCCCGCGTGCTGGCCAGCAACGACGCCCGCGAAGGGTCCGTCGGCGTTCACCGAGAAGCGCGCGCCCGCTGGACGGGGACGTAGCGCTACGCGTGCAGGAAGTACTCGGTCCTCGATGCCGGGACCTGATGCCGGGAGCCTGATGCCGGGAGCCTGATCGCGGATCAGCGCGGCTCGAGCACCAACATCGCGATGGGCCGGCTCGTCTTCGACTGGTAGGCGTCGTAGCGGTTCCCGTTGATCGGAGTTCACGAGCTGCCAGAGCCGGGCGTAGTCGGCGTCCTCGGCGGTCACGACGCGTGCGGTGGCGTCGTACTGCTCGTCCCCGACGTGCACGTGCACCGCAGGGTCCGCCCGCACGTTGAGCAGCCAGCCGGCGGCCGGTCGGCGCCGCCGTTCGACGCCACGACGACGCGGCCGGCGGCATCGTCGGCGTAGACGAGCACCGAGTCGCGCTACCGGCCCGACTTCCGTCCGGTGGTGGTGAGCACGAGGCACGGCACCCATGCGAATCGTCGACCGAGGCGACCGTGGTGTCGGTACACCCACGCGTGGAGCTTGCCGAACTGGTCGAAGCCGTAGTGCATCGAGGACTTCCCGCCGGCCTTCATGTCACACCTGCAGACGCGAGATGCTCGTGGACCGACCGTACCGCGCTCGATCCCTCACCGACCGCGGCCGCCACCCGCTTGAGCGATCCGTGGCGCACGTCGCCGACCGCGAACACACCGGGCACCGAGGTCTCGAACGGCAACGGATCGCGCACGCGGAACGTGGCCGCTCTCCTGCGCGGTGGCGGGCAGGGAACGGTCGGTGAAGACGAACCCCCGGGGGTCCAGCGCCACCAGCTCGCCCAGCCACTCGGTCGCGGGATCGGCGCCGATGAAGCAGAACAGTCCTGCGCATTCGACCTCGCGCCGCTCGGCCGACGGCGTGTGCTCGAGCGTGATCTGCTCGAGGTGCTGCTCACCTGCGAGGGCACGCACCTCGGTCGCGGTGCGCACCTCGATCCGGGCGTCGGCATGGATGCGCTCGATGAGGTAGCGCGACATGCTCTTCCCCAGGTCGTCGCCACGGATGCAGATCGGTCACGTTGCTCCCCTGTTGCGCCAGGTAGATCGCGGCCTGGCCCGCGGAGTTCCCGCCGCCGACGACGATCGACGCCCGCGCCGCAGCACTGCCGCGCCTCGAGGTCGGTGGCCGCGTAGTACACGCCCGAGCCCTCGAACCGTTCGAGCTCGTCGACCGCCAGCCGTTGGTACCGCGCCCCCGACGCGACGATCACGCTGCGACTCGGCACCTCGCTCCCGTCGGCCAGCTCGACGACCAGGAACCCGTGTTCCTCGCGGAGGCCGGCGACCGGGCAGGGCGCGTTGAGCCGCGCGCCGAGGCGCTGCGCCTGGATCGCGGCCCGCGCCGTGAGCTCACCGCCCGAGATGCCGTTCGGGAACCCGACGTAGTTCTCGATGCGTGAGCTCGTACCTGCCTGGCCACCGGTGTTCACCGCGTCGAGCGACACCGTGCTCAGTCCCTCCGAGGCGCCGTAGACCGCCGCCGCGAGCCCGGCGGGACCGCTTCCCACCACGACGAGATCGAACGTGTAGCCCGGCGGCGCGCGGAAGGTCAGCCCGAGGTGTTGCGCGAACTCTCCCGGGTGTGGGCCGCCGCAGCACCGCGTTGGGAGTGACGACGACGGGCGTGTCACCGGCGCGCACGCCCATGCTCGCGAGCAGGACGTCGACGTCGTCGGCGTCCTCGAGGTCGACCCACATGTGCGGCAGCTGCGCGCGACCGGCGAAGCGCGGAGGGCGAGCGCAGCGCCGTCGAAGCGCGAGCCGATGATCTTGACCGCGCGGGCGCCCTCCCCTGTCCGGAGGGCCTCGCGCCGCGCCATGAGCGCCCGGAAGATGATGTCGGCGAGCTCGGCCTTCTCGCTCATGAGCCGGCGGAACTCGGGGATGCGGATGCGCAGCACCCGTCCCGGCTGCGAGACGCGCGCCACCAGGTACGGCCGTTGCCCGGTGAGCAGGCTCAGCTCGCCGAGGAACCGGCCGTCACCGTGCACGGTGACGAGGACGTCGCCGGTCGGGTCGGGGCGGAGGATCTCGACCTCGCCGTGCAGCACGACCCAGAAGTCGTACGTCTCGTCGGCCGGGCTGAACAACACGTCACCGGCGTCGACGTCGTGCTCCTCGCCGTACGGGAGGAGCTCCGCGAGCTGAGCCGGACCGAGCGTGGCCGCGCCGCGCCGGCGATCGGTCTCGTCGTCCATCGAGCGCAGCTTAGTCAGGTGCCAATTTCGCCTCGACCCGCACCGGGACGCCCGACGTGCGCGGCATCGTCGTGAGCGGGTCGACCTCGGCGCGGGCGCTGTCAGTCTGCCCGGGACTGTGACCGCGGCGTCCGTGCACCAGCGTCACCACGCCGGCCCGGATCCGCTCGTCGACGACGACGGTCACGTCGACCACACCGTGCTCGCTGACGACGGTCGCCGCGTCGCCGTCGCCCACGCCGGCGTCGGCGGCGTCGGCGGGATGCAGGTGGAGGCGGGCGGGCGTGTGCGGGGCCCGCGCTGCCATCGGGGCCCGCGTGTCGTCGGGGCCGTACCGCACCGAGTTGCTCCACGCCATGTCCCGACCCGGCGAGAGCACCAGCCCGGGCCCGGTTCCCGGTGGGCGGCCAGCCGTTCGAGGAGCACCGCCGGCGCGAGGCGCCACCGACCGTCGGGGAGCATCGACTCGTGCACCCAGCCGTACTCGACGGGGAGGTCGAAGCCCCGGGAACCCGCCGGCGAACACGGTGTCGGCGTCGAGCGGCGAGTGGTCGAGGATGCCGCGCAGGAACAGCTCGTCGGTGAGCGTGTCGGGATCGGCGCCACCGAACAGGTCGACGCCCGAGGCGCGCGGCGAGGTTGCCGAGCACCCACCACGCCGGCCGCCGCTCGGCGACCGGGGCGACGACCGCCGCGGTCGACTGCATGGCCGAGCGCACCGACGAGATCGGCGAGTACATGGAGATGTCGGTCGCGCTCGAGCTGCCCGGTGACCGGGAGCACGTGGGTCGCGAGCTCGGTGAGCTCGTTCTCCATCACGTCGACGACGACCAGCGCGTCGAGCGTGCCGCAGCGCGGCACGGACGCGGTCGGGTTCCGGGAACGCGCCGATCGGGTTGCCGCCGGTCACGATCAGCACGCGGACGTTGCCGGCCTCGATCTCGTCGGCCAGCGCGACCGCCGGGATCTGGTTGGCGACCCGCGGGAGCTCGGGCCGGCTGGACGGGTCCCGGGACGCGGCGGCCGGTGCGCCGAGTCGCGGCGGGCGCAGCGGGTGCAGCGTCCCGCGCGAGAAGCGCATGCCGCCCTGACGGTCGAGCGATCCCGTGACGATGAGGAGCACCCACTTCAACCACTCGACGAGGATGCCGTCGGCCCCCATCAGCGCACCCGGTGCCGCACGACACCGCGATCCGTCCCCGGTGCGCGCGCAGGTCGTCGACCAGCTGCGTCGAGCGCGGCGACGTCGATGCCGGCCGCGCGTCGCGGCACGCGCGACCGTGAACGGGGCGAGCGCGCGTCGCAGCGCGTCGACGTCGTCGGGCGCGCAGTGGTCGCGCAGCTCGTCGGTGTCGGCGCCGCGCTCGAGCAGCTCGCGCGCGAGCGCGGCGAGCACGACGACGTCGCTCCCCGGGCCGCGTGGCGAGGTGCTCGGTCGGCCGCCATCGCGCTCTCGGTGCGCCGGGGGTCGACGACCCAGACGTGCCCGCCGGTGCGACGGAAGTCGCGCAGGTAGTTCACCGGGTCGGGCAGCGCGGTGCCGTAGCCGTGCGACACCACGGGGTTGGTGCCGACGAGGAGGAACAGCCCGGGGGTGCGTCGGGTCCCACCGCGGGCTCATCATCGCGTTGCCGGTGACGAGCTCTGCCGCCACGAGCACCGGCGCGTTGTCGACGGTCACCGCCGAGTAGAACGAGCTGCTCCCGAGCGCGCCGAGGAACATGCCGGTCGCGATCTGGCCCGCCGAGTCGTAGGCCATCCCGGTGGCGAGGTAGAGCGCGACCGCGTCGGGCCCCGGCGCCGTCGATCGTGTCGCGCAGCACCGCGCCGAGGTCGTCGAGGACGCTCGTCCCAGCCGACCTCGCTGGCCGCGCAGCCGGGGCCGGTCGAGCCGCGTCCGGGGCTGTGGTGCCAGGCGGCGAGGCCGCGGCCCTTGGAGCACGTGTAGCCACGCGAGACCGGGTGGTCGGCGTCGCCCCGCACCCGCACGACCTGCTCGCCGTCGAGCGGTCACGGCGATCCCGCAGGCCGCCGCGCAGATCCGGCAGTACGACAGCACCTCACGCTCCATCAGGGCGCTCCATCGCCGGCGACGCTAACGCGGGCCGCACTTGGGGTCCGTCGGCTCGCCGACCACGTAGATTCGCACCGAGCCCAAATCGACAGGAGTCCCCGCATGGCCCGCGCCCGGATCGGCAAGCTGTTCCACCTCACGCCGCTCGTCGACAGCCTCCCCGACGCCGAGTACTTCTTCAACACGGTGTTCTCGCCGCTGTGCATGATGCGCAACTACTCGTCGCACTGGCACCGGCACGCGGCGATCTACATCATCGGCGAGACGTCGATCGAGCCGATGCACTGCCTGCCCCCGGAGCCCGGCGACGAGGCCACGAGCTGGTACCGCTACGCCGAGCGCTTCGGGCCCCGGGTGCACAACATGGCGTTCTACGTCGACGACCTCGACGACCTCGCCGAGCGCCTCCAGGCCGCCGGCGTGCGCATCACCGACGCCGGCTCCGGCACCACGGTGTTCTGCCACCCCAAGGACACGCCCGGGATGCTCGAGTTCCACCCGGCGACCGGCGGGCTCGTGGGAGCAGACTCGACCCCCGCTTCCGCCCCGAGTGGGACGCGTTCCGCCGACGCGTACTGGTCGCAGCACCCGCTCGGCCTGCATGCGCATGTCGCACATCACCGTCGTGACCGACGACCTCGATGCGCGCCGAGAAGCTCTACGTCGACGTGCTCGACGCCCGGCGCCGCTCCCCGACCAGGCCGCGACCGTCGCCGGCGCACCGTCGCGCCACTACCTCGTGGGCGAGGACACCGTCGTCGAGATGATGGACCCGGGCGGCACCGACATCGATCGCCGCCCGCGACCTCGAGCGGGTCGGGCCGTCGGTCACCGGCGTGACGTTCACCGTGCGCGACCTCGCCGGCCGCGGCCGAATGGCTGGGCCACTTCGAGCACGCCCATCGCCGAGGTCACCGAAGCGCGAGATCCGGCTCGACGTCGACCGCACCTGGGGCTGCGAGTACCGCTTCACCGAGCGGGTGCTCACGGGCGACCCACGCGTGTGATCGCGGCCGCGATCGTCGGCTGCAGCTCGCCACCCAGTCGCGGGCCCGATCGGCGATCGCACGCGCGACGTCGTCGTCGGTGATGCCGTAGACCGACACGGGCGTTCACGCCGAGGATCTTCGCCTTCGTCTCCGGCGTGAGCGCCGGGTAGCCGAACGCCTCCTGCATCCGCTCGGGGATCTCGAAGGTGCGGAACGCGTCGATCAACGGCTGCGGCGAGCCGTACCAGATCGAGTCGGTGCCCCACACGATGCGGTCGGGCCCGACCGCGCGCAGCAGCTTGCCCAGCACGTGCGCGGCCTCGACCGGACGCCGCAGCATCAGGTACCAGGTGCTCCCGAGCTCGGCGTACACGTTCGCGCCGGGGCCGATCGCCGGCGCCGGCCAGGCTCGCCACCAGGCGGTCGACCCCGGCCGGGCGCGTCGGGGTCGAACGCACCTTCCTCACCGTCGGGATCGCGCTCGTAGCCGGAGTGGTACACGAGGAAGGTCACGTCGGGGAACGCCGCCGCGGCGGGACCGATGTCGCGCGGCGACGCCGCCGCCACCGACGCCGACGGGATCGGACCGCCCAGGCCCTTGTGCACCGCGACGACCGGTGCGCCGACGTCCGCACCCGCTCGAGGAACGGGAACCCGATCTCGTCGTCGTCGAGGAACCAGCCGCCGGTGGGCGACGCCGTGGTCGGCGGTCCGTAGAGCGGGTAGCACTTCCACCCCGACGGCCGGAGCGCGTCGTCGAGCGTCGGCCATGCGCGTCGAGCTCGGCGGGCGCCGACGTTGGGGTGCACGATGGTGTGCGTCTTGCACCCGGCCGCGCCCGGCGTAGCGGTCGACCAGCTCGCGTGCCGCCGCGATCTGCGGGTTGAGCAGCACGTTGTGGTCGGCGTCACCGGGCGTCGAGGTCAGCAGCGCGATCGCGGTCTCGCTCGACGCGAACACGTGCGTCGCCCACACCGCGGCGTCGAGCAGGTGCGGATCGACCGCGTCGCCCCAGCGGTCGGCGTCGACCATGCTGCAGGAAGCCGGCGAGCGCGTCGGCGCCGTCGCCGTGCCAGCGCGCGGGTCGATGAGGTGGGTCTGCACGTCGATGACCGGGCCGGTCGACGCGAACGCCTCGTCGGCGACCGCGAGGTCGTCGTGCTCGGCCTCCGCGGCGATCGGGTAGAAGCCGCCGCCCGCGACCTCGTCGAGCGCGCGCAGGACGGTGGCGGTGGTGCGCCGGTCGTCGTCGCTGTCGCGCGTTCACGCCGCTCGGCGATGCGGTGCGCGACGGCGCGGTGCAGCCGGTAGTCCCACGGCACCGGCGCGTACTCGTCCGACGAGCGCGGCCGGAGCAGCGAGGGCACCGGTGCGAGTCACGCGTGGCTCGCCCCACTCGTTCCACGACGTGATGGTCTCGGGCGGCGGGCGGTCGGCGGGCTTGAAGTCGGTGCCGATGGTGTACGCCACCGGGAACATCGCCACCTGGGTGACCGCCGTCGGGGATGCCGAGGACCTCGGCCGCCGCCGCCTGGTTCCAGAGGTGCGCGGTGGTCCACACCGTGCCGAGACCGCGGGACCGCAGGGCGAGCACGAAGCTCCACGCCGCGGGCAGGATCGACCCGAACGCCGACGCGGTGGCCGACGAGCCCCAGCGCCGTCGAGGCGGCGCTCGATGCACGGGATGACGAGCACCGGCACGTCCTGGATCGTCTTCGCCAGCTGCAACGCGCTCTCGTAGACACGGCGGGTCTGCGGCGTCGTCCTCCTCGACCGCGCCCGCTCGAGGTACGCGAGGCACCCGCCGCGGTAGACCTCGGCGATCGCCGCCTTCGTTGCCGGCTCGGTGACCACGAGCCAGCGCCAGTCCTGGGCGTTGGTCGCGGTCGGTGCCTGCTGCGCCAGCGCCGATGCACTCCAGGATGACCTGCGCGGTCGACGGGCCGTTCGAAGTCGAGCCGCCGGCGCACGGCACGCGTCGTCGCAGGCAGCTCGTCGGTGACGTCGGTGTCGAAGGGTGTGTCCACGGTCCCCAGTTCCGCGGGATCTGGCTCCAGGGGGTGTTCGGGTCGAGCCCCGGCTCCCGGGGGAGCCCGAGGACCCGTTCGCCGATGATGTTCATCTGGATCTGGGTGGTGCCGCCGGCGATGGTCGCCGCCTGGGGAGGCCACGAACGCCAGCACCGGGTCGTGGCCCCCGGCCTCGCTCTCGTCGAGCTGCTGGCGTCGTGTACGGCGCGGCGAGCAGCGTGCCCGCCGGGCCCATGAGGTCGACGACCAGCTCGCCCACGTCGGTGAGCACCCGTCCCTGAGAGGAGCTTGAGGATCGAGCCCTCGGGGCCGGGCACACCCTTCTCGCGCTTGGCCTGGGCGCGCAGGCTGCCGAGTCGCAGCACCTCGGCGTCGACCCAGAGCTGCATGAGGCGGTCACGCTGGACCGGCGTGGGGTTCGTGCACCGCTTCCACGCTGCCACCGCGTTCGCGATCGGGCCCGAACCCTGCGGGGCGACCTCGCTGCCGATCGAGACCCGTTCGTTCATCAGCGTCGCGTTCGCCGACGCCAACCCTCGCCCACCTCGCCGACGCGCATCGAGTCGGGCACGATGGAGTCGGTGAAGAAGACCTCGTTGAACCCCGACGCGCCGGCCATGCTGCGGATGCCGCGCACCTCGACGCCGGGTTCGTGCATGTCGACGATGAACGCGGTCAGGCCCTTGTGCTTCGGCGCGTCGGGATCGGTGCGGGCCAGCAGGAGCCCGAACCGTGCCTTGTGCGCCTGCGACGTCCAGATCTTCGAGCCGTTCACGATCCACTCGTCGCCGTCGGGCACGGCGCTGTGTCGAGAGGCCGGCGACGTCGGATCCCGCGCCGGGTTCGCTGAACAGCTGGCACCAGATCTCCTCGGCGGTGAAGATCGGCCGGAGGAAGCGCTCCTGCTGCTCGCGTGTGCCCGCGGGCGACGATGGTCGGCCCGCACATGCCGATGCCCATGGCGTTGCGCATCCACGGGTAGCGGCGGCCGGCCGCCTCGAGTGCCTCGTCGACGATCTCCTGCAGCTTCGGGGACGCATCGAGGCCACCGAGTCCGACCGGGTAGTCCATGCGCGCCAGCCCGGCGTCGAACTGCGCGCCGAGGAACGACGCCTCGTCGTCGTCACCGTGCTCGGCGAGCAACGTGTCGACCCGTGCCCGCACGTCGGCGTCGGTCACTCCCATGGCGTGACCGCTCCTACCATGCGTAGGCCTCGGGCGCAGGACCGCCCGGGCCGGGGAAGATCTCGTCGAGCCGGGCCAGCACGTCGGCGTCGAGCTCCACGTCGAGCGCGCCCAGCGCGCCGTCGACCTGCTCGAGCGTGCGGGGGCCGATGATCGGTGCGGTCACGACCGGGTGGTGGAGCAGCCACGCCAGCGCGACGTCGGCCGGCGGGTGTCCGAGCTCGGCGCAGAACTTCTCCCACTGCTCCAGCTGCGGGCGCATGGGTCTCGACCCGCGTCCTGGAGTCCGGCTTGCCGCGTCGCCCGCCGGCCGCCCGGTCGGCGAGCACACCTCCGAGCAGCCCGCCGCCGAGCGGGCTCCACGGGATCATGCCGACGCCGTAGTGCTCGCACGCCGGGAGCACCTCGAGCTCGATCGTGCGGGCGTTGAGGTTGTAGAGGCTCTGCTCCGACACCAGCCCGAGCGAATGCCGGCGCGCCGCCGCCTCGTTGGCCTGCACGATGTGCCAGCCCGCGAAGTTGCTGCTCCCGACGTAGAGCACCTTGCCCTGCGTCACCAGCACGTCCATCGCCTGCCAGATCTCGTCCCACGGCGTGTCGCGGTCGACGTGGTGCATCTGGTAGAGGTCGATGTAGTCGGTCTGCAGTCGCCGGAGGCTGTCGTCGCACGCCTGGCGGATCGCGAGGGCCGAGAGCCGACCTGCGTTCGGCCAGCCGTCGCGCGAGTTGTAGACCTTGGTCGCGAGCACGGTGCGCTCGCGGCGGCGGTCCCCCTGCGCGAACCAGCGGCCGATGATCGACTCGGTGAGCCCGCGACCGTCGCCGTAGACGTTGGCGGTGTCGAAGAAGTTGATCCCGAGGTCGAGGGCGCGGTCCATGATGCGGTGGCCCTCGTCCTCCTCGGTCTGCACCCCGACCTCGGCGCGCATGCCGAAGTTCATGGTGCCGAGGCAGAGCGGGCTCACCCGGAGGCCGGTGCGGCCGAGCAGTCGGTAGTCCATGTCGTCAGTCCTTCAGCTCGATGATGAACTCGTGGTACGGCTCCCGGCCGACGTTCCGGGCGATCTCGATCCCGCCCCGCTCCACGAACACCGCCTGCCCGGGCGTGACGTCGGCCTCGAAGTAGGGCGGGAGGGCACTGCCGCTGTCGGGTTCCTGCACCGCGGCGACGCGGTCGCCCCCCAGGATCACCAGGATGTAGTCGAGATCGTGCCGGTGGATCGCGCTGTCGGCACCGGGCGGGAGCTCGAGCTCCCAGATGCGGACGCGGTCGTTCTCGAAGGTGACGCGGTCCCCCATCGGCCCGAGCACCCGTTCCTGCTGGCTCATATCGGTGCCTCCCCACGCTCGCGACCACGACTTCTGGCGGAACGGTACTCTCCGGGCGTGGAACGGGAGCTCGTGCTGACGGGCATCGGAGGGCAGGGCATCCAGCTGGCCGCGCAGGTGCTCGCCCGCGCCGCGATCGCCGAGCACCGTTCGGTCCAGATGTTCGGAAGCTACGGCGGCATGATGCGCGGCGGCAACACCGAGGCGACCGTCGTGCTCGCCGACGATGCCATCGAAGCGCCGCCCACGATCAGCGACACCTGGTCCGCGATCTTCATGCACCACGACTTCTCGGAGTCGACCCGGGACAAGTTGCGGCCGGGCACGCTGGTGCTGGTGAACACCACGGTGTTCGAGGGTTCCTTCGACGCCGACCGGTACCGGGTCGTCGAGGTCGCGGCCACCGACCTCGCCGTCGACCTCGGCAACATCCTCACCGCGTCGATGGTGATGCTCGGCGCGTACGTCGCCGCCACCGACATCGTCGGCCTCGACGCGCTCGACGCCGCGGTCGCCGAATCGCTTCCTTCGTACCGCACCCAGCACGTCGCCCGGAACGTGGCGGCGATCCACGCCGGCTTCGAGGTCGCGCCGCGCGCGATCGCGCCGGCGTGGGAGGAGGTCCGCGCGTGAGCACCGTCCTCACCCGGGGCACCGTCGTCATCGACGTCGAGGCGTGCAAGGGCTGTGACCTGTGCATCGACGCCTGCCCGCCGAGGGTGCTCGAGATGACCGTGCACGACGTCAACAGCCGGGGTTACCGCTACCCGAGGTTGCGAGCCGGGTGCACCGGCTGCCAGGCCTGCGCGTGGATCTGCCCCGACTTCTGCTTCCAGGTCTACAAGTACGAGGTTCCCCTCGAGATCGACGTCGGGGAATCGGCATGAGCCCGGCGGCGCTGCTCGAGGGTTCGGAGGCGATCGCCGACGCCATGGTCGCCGCCGGGTGCCGCTTCTTCAGCGGGTACCCCATGACGCCGTTCACCGAGCTGCTCGAGCACATGGCCGAGAAGCTCCCCGGCGTCGACGGCACCTGCATGAACGCCGAGAGCGAGCTCGAGGCGGTCGGGATGGCGTGGGGCGCGGCGGCCACCGGCACGCCCAGCGCCACCGGCTCGACCGGTCAGGGGCTGTCGTTGATGCAGGAGTCGCTCGCCGAGCTCTGCTACGCGCGGATCCCGATGGTCGTGTTCAACATGGCGCGGGCCCAGGGCGACTACTGGCAGGCGACGCGCGGTCCCGGCCACGGCGACGCCCGCATGCCGGTGCTCGCACCGATGGACGTGCCCGAGGCGGCCGAGCTCACGCAGCTGGCGTTCCACCTCGCACAGCGGTGGCGCAATCCGGTGCTGTTCTTCGGCGACTACTACCTCGCGCACACGTCCACGTCGGTGGCGGTGGGGTCCCGCGAACTTCGGCGCGGTCGAGGGTGACGACTGGGCGCTCGACGGTTCCACCAGCGGAACCGGTCACGCCCGGCTGTTGTCGCCCCTGGGCACGACCAAGCGCAACGAGCGCGGCGGTTACGACCTCGCCGAGCACTACCGCCAGTGCGCGGCCGCCACCGAGGAGATGCTGCGCGGCATCGAGCCTCTGGTCGAGACGGGATCGACCGACGACGCCGACGTGGTCGTCGTCGCGTTCGGCACCCCGGCGAAGTACGTCCGGGCCGCGGTCGCCCGGCTGCGCGCCGACGGCGCGCGGGTCGGGTTCGTCCGCCCGATCACCCTGCTGCCGTTCCCGTCCGCGGCGGTCGCCGAGGCCGCGGCCGGTGCCCGCGTGGTCGCGGTGTACGAGAACAACCAGGGGCAGATGGTCGACGACGTGCGCCTCGCCGTCGCCGGCGCGGTCCCGGTCGAGTTCATCGGGCGCCTCAGCCTCGACGGGTCGGGGTTCGGCATCGCCCCCGACCTCGACGGCACCTACGTGCGCGACCGCCTCCAGGAGCTCCTCGACGAGAGGGTCGGCCCATGACCGAGACGCTTCCTCCCCACCGACGCGCCGCCCACCGAACCGGCGCACCTGGTCGACGACTTCACCCCCTCGCTCATCGACGTCGGGGAGCACAGCCTCTGCCCGGGCTGCGGCGAGCCCATCGCCATGCGCGCCATCCTCGAGGGCATCGAGGCGATCGACGCGGTGTCGCGCGCGATCGGCGTCTTCGGCATCGGGTGCTACACGGCGTTCTCGAACAACCTCGACATCGAGGTGCTGCAGGCGCTCCACGGCCGGGCCCCGTCGCTCGCCACCGGGGTGAAGCGGGCCAAGCCCGACACGCTGGTCATCACCGTGCAGGGCGACGGCGACATGGTGAACGAGGGACTCCAGGAGGTGCTCCACACCGCGGCGCGTGGCGAGCGGGTCACCTGCTTCATGCTCGACAACGGTGTGTTCGGCGAGACCGGCGGTCACATGACCGCGACCACCGCGCTCGGGCAGCGCACGAAGAACACCCTCGACGGGCGCGACGCCGCGCAGCACGGCTTCCCCATCCGCCTCAGCACGCTCATCGCCGAGCTCGACGGCGCCGCCTACGTCGCCCGCGGCGCGGTGAACAACGCCGGCAACGTCGCCCGCACGAAGAAGATGATCCGGCGGGCGCTCGAGACCCAGGCGGCCGGCCTCGGCTTCTCGTTCGTCGAGATCCTGACCATGTGCCCGACCGGCTGGTTCGTCGAGACGCCCGACGCGCCCGAGTACCTGACGTCCACGCTGGCCCCGGTGCACGCCCCCGGGGTGTTGAAGGACGTCCGCACGTGAGGGTCGTCATCGCCTTCCCGTGGAACGTCGACGACGCGCTCCTGGCGCCGTTGCGCGAGCAGTTCCCGGACGTCGAGATCGTCGCCCAGCCGTACTACGGCGCGTTCGCCCACCATGTCCCCGGCGCGTCGGAGGAGCTCACCGACGACGAGCGTGCGGTGTGGGCCGACGCCGATGCCGCTGCTCGCCCTCGATCTCCCCAAGGAGATCGGTGAGATCGCCCCGGGTCTGCGCTGGGTGCAGGCGATCGGCGCCGGGGTGGAGCATCTCGACGCCGTGGGCCTGCCCGACGACTGCGTCGTCACCAACGCCGCCGGGGTGGCCGCGGCGTCGATGGCCGAGTTCGTGATCGGGCGCCTCCTCCAGGTCTGGAAGCGGTTCGACGAGATCGGCGAGCACCAGCGCGCCCACGAGTGGAAGCCCAAGTACGGCGTGCTCGTCGAGGGGATGACGATCGGGATCATCGGGCTCGGCGCCATCGGCACCGAGGTCGCGGTCCGCGCCCGCGCGTTCGGGATGACCACCATCGGCACCCGCCGGAGCTACCGGCCCGGGCAGACGCACGACGCGGTCCACGAGCTGCGCGGCTCGGGCGACCTCCTCGAGGTCCTCCCCCGGTGCGACGCGGTCGTGGTCAGCGCGCCGGGGACGCCGGAGACCGAGAACCTGTTCGACGCCGCCGCCTTCGCGGCGATGAAGCCCGGCGCGCTGTTCTGCAACGTCGGTCGCGGTTCGCTCGTCGACGAGCCCGCGCTGGTCGCCGCGCTGGAGTCGGGACACCTGGGAGGTGCCATTCTCGACGTCACCCGGGCCGAGCCGCTCCCGGCCGACGATCCGCTGTGGGACGCACCGCGCATCTGGATCTCGCCCCACTCGTCCACGTCGCAGGACCGCTACAACGACAAGCTGTTCGCGCTCTTCGCCGACAACCTCGGCCGCTTCGTCCTCGGCGACGAGCTGCGGAACGTCGTCGACCGGGCCGCCGGGTACTGAGATGCGCGACGACGACGTCGCGACCTTCCGGCGCGACGGGGTCGTCCGCCTCCGCGAGGTGATGCCGGCCGCGTGGATCGCGCGCCTGCGCGATGCGGTCGAGGTGGCGCTCGGTTCCACCGCGACGACCGATCTCTCGGCCATGGCCGATGCCCTCGTCGGTGCGGACCCGTCGTCGGCGCCCCGGGGTCAGTTCCGCGCCGGTACCGACCACTGGGTCGCGAGCAGCCCGAGTTCCTCGCCTTCGCGCGTGAGTCGCCGTTGCCCGGCATCGTGGCCGAGTTGCTCGGCGAGCGATCAGATCTGGCTCTACGAAGACAGCGTGCTGGTCAAGGAACCGGGCACCGTCGAACGCACCCACTTCCACCAGGACCTCGCGTACTTCCACGTCGACGGCGACCAGGTCTGCACCGTCTGGGTGCCGCTCGACGCGGTCGACGCGGAGAACGGTGCGGTGCAATACGTGCGCGGATCGCATCGCGACCGCACGCCGCTACGTCCCAATCTCTTCGTCACCACCGACACGCTCCCCGGCAGCGAAGGCGAAGCGGTGAGCGACGCCAGCGACGATCCTGCGCTCGTCGCAATTCGACACGCAGCCCGGCGACATCGTCGTGCACGACGCCCGCACGATCCATGGCGCGCACGCGAACCACAGCACCAGCCGCCGTCGACGCGCGGTCTCGATGCGGTACGCGGGTGACGACGCGGTCTTCCGCATCAAGCCCGGCGCGCCACAGAAGGCCGCACCACGCGGAGCTCGTCGAGGGCGAGGGGCTGGCCGAGCCGGCGTGCCCGCAGGTCTGGCCGCGACCGGTGGGCTAGTCGCGGCGGAGCTGCCTCGGCGCCCGTGATGGGCGGGAGGTCGAGCGCGTTCACCGGGCCGGCCTTGGCCTCGCACACCGCGGGGATGGCGTTCACGATGCGGTTCGCCGCGGTGGCGTTCCCACCGCCGGCGGCGCCCGGCTCGCCCGGTTCGGTGCCGTGGATGGTGACGTCGAGGTTCGGGTGGCCGGTGATGCGGACGCGGTGGATGCCGCCGGGCTGCGTCGACGTGGGCCACTCCGGCGCGCAGTCGTCGTCGATGCGGGTGACGTGCTCCACGACGAGGCAGCGGTCGACCGTCGACGATGCCCTGCACCTCGAACCGGAACGCGCCCTGCGTGCCCGCCTCGAAGGTGCCCATCCCGGGCACCTCGATCGTGCGCTCCAGCGGTCGGCGCTCGACGTGCGTGCGCACCGTCGTCGAGCTCGACCTCGAGCGACGTCGGCGAGGACGCGCACCATCGGCGCCCACACCATCTCGAGCGCGATGTCGAGCAGCATCATCGGCGTGCTGCTCCATCGGACCCGCCGAAGCCGATGACCTCGCGCACGACGTCGGGCGCGTCGTACGAGCGCGTAGTTGAAGATCTCCTGGATCCGGATCTCCTCGATTCCCGCGCTCGACGCCGCTGACGAGGATCGGCAGGATGTCGAGCGCCCAGCCCGGATCGATGCCCGAGACGAACACCGAGCTGTCGCCCATGGCACAGGCCCGCTCGACCGCTTCGGTCACCGGCGCGGGCGCGCTCGCCGGGTGCAGCAACGGGTAGAACGACGTCGACACCACGTTGGCGCCGGCTCCAGGCATGCGATCAGGTCGGCGAACGCGTCGTCGGGCCGGGTGTCGGCGGTCGCGGTGTACACCACCGCGTCGACCCCGCCTCCATCGCGACCCCCCGCCAACGCCACGCCCGACGTCGTCGGTCGGCGAGCACGCCGAGGGGTTCGACGAACGCCAGCTCGCCGGCGTCGCGGCCGACCTTGGCCGGGTTCGACACCACCACGCCGACCAGCTCGAGGTCGGCGTGCGCCGATGACCGCTCGGATCGCCGGCCGCCCTGCGTTGCCGGTCCCCCACACCACCACCCGGTACGTCATGGCGGCATGCTACGGGGCACCGCCGGCTGCTACTGGGGGATGACCTCCCACCACTGGCACCACCAGTCGGCAGCCCACGAGGATGCGCAGCTTCGGGTGCCAGCAGTACGAGATCTCCGCCGTGTTCTCCAGGTAGTACAGGCAGTTGTCGCACGCTCCTCACCGGACGGGTGGCCGCGGAGCACCGCGTTGTCGGAGAGGTGCCGCAGTTCGATCGACAGCTTCTCGTCGATCTCCTTCGGTTCCGGATCGGGGATCACGTAGTCGGCCATCGCACGAAGTTACCCCTGGTCACCCGGCGCGGAACCCCTCCGATCCACGTAGGCTCGCCGCAGCATGCGCGTCCCCACTGCCCCCGTCGTCGCCGGCTCGCTGATCGGCGGTTACTACGTCGCCCGCACCACCAAGATCCGTGCCCTCGGCGGCGTCGTGCTCACCGTCGGCGGGTTCGTCGCCGAGCGCCAGTGGGCGAAGCACGCGGGGCCGGTGAACGCGGCCGATCCTCGGCGCGGTGTACTTCGGCGCGTTCGGGGTGTCGCATCCCCTGGCGAAGAAGATCGGCCCCTGGCCCGCGGTGCTCACCGTCGCCGCCGTGACCGCGGCCGCGGCCTGGGCGCTCAGCGACCGTCGTCCCTGACCGAGCTCCACGCGACAGTCCGGGCTACCGCAGCCGTGGTACGCCGGAAGCCCACGCCCGGACTGACGACATCGAGTCACTCGGATCGGGACCATGGGACATGACCTCCACCACTGCGCCCGCACCCCGCGCCGTTCCGACCGCTGCGCCGACCGATCGTCGCCGAGCACCCGACCCGCGCCTCCACCTCGGCCGCCGGTCGCCGGCGCGCGTGCTCGTCGCCCACGTGCTGCCGTCGGTCGGCCTGGTTCGGCATCGCCGCATTCGTGCTGTTCCTGGCTCGGTACGGCCGAGGCCACTGCCGACGCGGACCCTCGCGCAGTCCCTCGCCCGCACGGTCGAGACGTCGCTGTGGCTCTCGGTACCGCCGGCCGTCGTGTCCGGGCTCACCGGCATCGTGCTCGGACTCGGGACGCCAGTGGGGACTCGCCAAGCTCTGGTGGGTCGTCCTCAAGGAGATCGCCTTCGTCCCGCTGATCCTCACCGACCTGCTCGTCGATCCGGCCGGCCGTGCACGAAGCTCGCGAGCGGGAACTTCTCCGGCCGCCTCCTCGACCCCGCGATCGGCACACTGCGTGCTGCTCGCGCTGGCCACGTCGTCTCGGTGGTCAAGCCGTTCGGCCGCACGCCACGCGGTCAGCGCGGCCTACCGTCGCGGGCATGACCGATCACGCCGTTCCGACGTGACCTCGCGATCGCGGTCGGTGTCGCGGTGCGTCGAGATCGGCGGCTCGGCGGTGGCTGGTACCCACCAGGACTCCTACCGCGACTACGACGTCGGCGCGCAGTCGTCGCTCCTGGCCGCGGGCGCCGCCAGCCTCGTGTGGCGCATGCGCGCATCCGGTCGCCGTGCTCGGCGTGGTCTTCGCCACCACGCTGGCGTACGCCGTGCTCGGGTACCCGGAGGGGCCGGTCTACTTCGCGCTCATCGTCGCGTTCTGCACCACGCTGCTCACCGGTCACCGGCGGGTGGCATGGGCGACGATCATCGCGGGCTGGGTCTCGTTCCTGTGGCTCCCGCCGTTCGTGGGCACCGCGGATCGCGCCGGATCTCGCGTCGGTGCTCGGCCTCGCCGCGTGGCTCCTCGTGCTCGCGACGACGACGGAGATCGTGCGCATCCGACGCGAGCGCTCCGCCGAGACGCGTGGCGGGCCCGCGCCGAGGAGGCGCGACTACGGGTCAGCGAGGAGCAGCTGCGCATCGCGCGTGAGCTCCACGACGTCGTGGCGCACAACCTCTCGCTGATCAACGTGCAGGCCGGGACCGCCCTCCACCTGATCCACGAGCAGCCCGAGCTGGCCGAGGGCGCGCTGGCGGCGATCAAGACCGCGAGCAAGGACGCGCTCGACGAGCTCCGCTCGCTGGTCGACGTGTTGCGGTCCGGTCCCGACGGTGCGCCGCGCCGACCCACGCCCACCCTCGCCGACGTCGACGAGCTGGTGGAACGCAGCGGGGCCGCGGGCATCGCCGTCGAGCTCCGCGTGCGGGGAGAGCGTCGGGCGCTGCCCAGCACGGTCGAGACCGCCGCCTACCGGGTGGCGCAGGAGGCCCTGACCAACGTGGTCCGTCATGCAGGCGCGACGCGCACCGTCGTGGAGCTCGACTACGAGCCCGAGGTGCTCGTCGTCCAGGTCGACGACGACGGCCGCGGCCCCACGCCCGGTCACGTCCGCCGGTGCCGGCATCGCCGGGATGCGCGAGCGGGTCCACGCGTTGGGCGGTGACCTCGAGGTCGGTGCCACCGGCAGGCCGGGGCTTCCGCGTGCGTGCCCGGTTCCCGATCGGTGGGCGAGCCGGCGATCCGTGTCGTGCTCGCCGACGACCAGGCTCTCGTGCGCGGTGGCTTCCGCGCCCTGCTCGACGCCCAGGACGACATCGAAGTGGTCGGCGAGGCGAGCGACGGCGACGAGGCGGTCGCGGTGCACGCGACGCCTTCGCCCCGACATCGTCCTGATGGACATCCGCATGCCCGGCGTCGACGGCCTCGCGGCGACCCGTCGCATCGGTGAGGATCCCGACCTGACCTCGGTGCGGGTCGTGATCCTGACCACCTTCGAGCTCGACGAGTACGTGTTCGAGGCGCTGCGGACCGGGGCCAGCGGGTTCCTGGTGAAGGACACCGAGCCCCGCGACCTCCTCCGGGCGGTGCGGGCGGTCGCCGTCGGCGACGCGCTGCTCTCCCCCAGCGTGACCCGCCGCCTCATCGAGGCGTTCGCGACCACGGCCGCCGACCCGCCGCCCGGCGTCGACCTGGAGCTCCTCACCAACCGCGAGCGCGAGGTGATGACCCTGGTCGCCGCCGGTCTCAGCAACGACGAGATCGCCACTCGGCTGTTCGTCAGCCCGGCGACGGCGAAGACCCACGTGAACCGGGCCATGACCAAGCTCGGCGCCCGCGACCGTGCGCAGCTGGTGGTCTACGCGTACGAGTCGGGTCTCGTGCGCGCCGGCTGGACGGGCTGAGGCGCTAGTCCGGCTTCGGCTTCTTGGCCCGGCTCGGTGCCACCCGTGGCGGCTCGCCGGGCATCTTCGGGTAGACGGGCGGCCACGGCGCGTCCTCGAGCCCCGAGGCGATGTCGCGCGTCGTACATCTCGAGCAACGGCGTCAGCACCTGGGGATCGTCGGCGACATCGGCCCACGGGTTCCCGCGCGCCGCGACGCGGCCGGGAACGGTCGCCATCGTGCACGCCTCGGGGTCGATGTCGTCGAGCTCGTCCCAGTCGAACGGCGTCGAGACCTGCGCGCCCGGCCGCGCCCGGACCGACCACGCGCCGAACACCGTCTTGTGCGGCGCGTTCTGGTTGAAGTCGACGAAGATGCGCTCGCCCCGCTCCTCCTTCCACCACGCGTCGGTGATCACGTCGGGCCGACGACGTGCCAGCTCGCGCGCGACCGCGACGGCCGCCCGCCGGACCTCGATCGGTGACCACTGCGGCTCCAGCCGCGTGTAGACGTGGATGCCGCGGTTGCCGGTGGTCTTGGGCCAGCCGCGGATGCCCACCTCGTCGAGCAGCCCCTTCAGCTCGCGTGCGGCGACGCGGGCCTCGTCGAAGGCGACGCCGGGTTGCGGATCGAGGTCGATGCGCAGCTCGTCGGCGTGGTCGTCGTCGGCGGCGAGGTTCGGCCACACGTGGAACCCCAGGCACCCGAGGTTCACGGCCCAGACGATGTGGGCGAGATCGGCGGCGACGAGCGCGCGCGAGGTCGTGCCGTTGGGCGTGCTCACCACCGAGGTCTCCAGCCACTCGGGCGCGTCCTTCGGCACCCGCTTCTGGAAGAACGACGAGCCGTCGACCCCGTTGGGGAAGCGCTGCATCAACACCGGGCGACCGCGGATCGCCCCCATGAGCTCGTGCTCGATCGACCGGTAGTAGTCGACGACGTCGAGCTTGGTCTGGTCCTGCTGCGGGAACATCACCTTGTCGGGGCTGGTGATGGTCACGGTCCGGCCGGCCACGTCGAGATCCACCGCGTCACGGTACCGCCGCGTCGAGGTCGGGCTACGCTCCCGTCGCGCCGACCACGGGGGATTGCCGACGATGACCGACTACACGCGGGACGAGATCGAGGCCGCCTGGGCCGAGTACCAGAAGCGCGGCGTCCAGGAGCACGACTGGCCGGGCTGGGCCGACATGTTCACCGACGACGCCCGCTACGAGGAGCACAACCTCGGCGTCTTCGAGGGCAAGGCCGCCATCAAGACCTTCATCGTCGACATCATGAAGGAGTACGCGGCGATGACCCTCTGGATCGAGTGGTCGATCATCGACGGTGATCGCATCGGGTTCTACATCTGGAACAACCTGCCCGATCCGACCGGCACCGGGAAGCGGTACGGGTTCCCCAACACCACCTTCCTGCAGTACGGCGGCAACGGGAAGTTCTCCTTCGAGGCCGACTACTACAACCCCGCCGACGCCGAGCGCGTGTTCCGCGAGTGGCTCACCGACGGTGGTCGCCGCGACACCCCGCAGGACCGCAGCCTGCAGGGCATCGACGGCTGGAACCCGGACCCGCCCCAGCCTGCCGCGCCGCGCGAGGAGGTGCAGGCGGAGTTCGAGAAGTACCGCCAGCGCGCCTCGCTCGCGGTCGAGACCGGCGACTGGGACCAGTGGGCCGACCAGTTCAGCGACGACGCGCACTACCGCGAGCACCACTACGGGTACTTCAGCTCGGGCGCCGAGATCCGGGCGTGGATCAAGTCGGTGATGCAGCCGTTCCCGACGATGGAGTTCCCGCCGTCGTACGCGCTCATCGACGGGAACCGGGTCAGCGCCCTGATCCCGAACATCCTGCCCGCACCCGAGGGTGACGACGGCTACTACGGCTTCGACGTGAACACGATCCTCCACTACGCCGGCAACGGGAAGTGGAGCTTCGAGGAGGACGTCTACTCCCCCGCCGAGGCCCAGGCCGCCGTCGACCGGTGGATCGCCGCCGGAGGCGTGATCCCGTCGAGTTGACCACGACCGGGCTCCTCGTCGTGTACGCGAAGTGCGTGCGCGCCGACGAGGAAGCCGAATGGGACCGGTGGGAGGACGACGTCCATCTGCCCGCGCTGCTGCGCGGCCGACGGCGCGTGGGCGGCGACGCGCTTCGAGCTCACCGCGCGGCCCGAACCCGGGATGCCCGGCATCGGCTTCACCCACGTCACCATCCTCGAGCTCGAGGCCGACGACGTCGCTGACCAGGCCACTCGGATCCTCGACGTCGACGACGCGCTGCGGCGAGCGGGACGCATGCATTCCGCGCACGCGGCCGTGGCCGCCGACGTGTTCGTCGCCCACGGGCCCTACGGCGCCAAACCCGAGCCGTCACGCGCCCGCACCGGGCACATCCTCACCCACGTGCTCTGCACCGATCCGGCGCGCCGGGACGAGTGGGATCGCTGGTACGACGAGCAGCACGTGCCCGACATGCTGGCGTGCGGGGCGTTCTCGGCGATGTCGCGGTGGCGCCGCGTGCCGGAGCGGCGGGTCGGGCCGAACGATCTCACGCTCTACGACGTCGCCACTGACACCGTCGACGAGGCGGTCGCCCGCTCCGCGGCGGCGTTGGCCGACGTGGTCGCCGCCGGGCGCAAGCACGAGGCGCACACCGGGGGCCTGACCGTCACCCTGCGCCCGACCGGTCGCCACGGCGGCGACGGCTACCGTCGACCCACCGCTTCTCGGAGCCCCTGAGCGGTCACGACCCGAGCAGCCGCTGCACCGCCGGCACCACCAGCGTGGCGATGCTCGCCTGTCCCTCGGGCGTGGGGTGGAACGGCGCCTGGCTGTGGAGGGTGTCGGGCTCGAACAGGTGCAGGACGCTCAGCCCGTAGGCCCACGGATCCTTGCTGCACCACCGGTGGTCCGCCCCGCCGCGCCGGTAGGCACGGTCGGAGTCGACGACCGCGACCGAGGGGTCGCGGAGGCCGGCCACGGTGGTCCGGATCGCCCGGTTCAGGCGCGCCACCAGCCCGGACAGGTACCGCAGCTGCGACGGGCGCAGCCAGCTCGAGTCGGGGCACTGCGCGCCGTCCTTCGGCAACGGGTCGGGGTAGGTGGTGAAGAGCACCTTCGGCGCGGTGACGCCCCGGGCGGCGGCTCGCGCCGCGATCCATGCGACGAGCTCCTCGTACTGGTCCCGCAGGTCCGGCAGGTTGGCGACGAAGTCGGTCTGCACCGCCGGTCCCGGATTGACGCGCGTGCACTCGAGCGCCACGAGCCGGATCCGGTGTTCGAGGCCGTTCTCGATGCACGCGGTGACGATCTTGACGAAGTGCACGTCGTCGGCGCCGAGGGTCACCAGCACGAGGTCGGGGTCGGCGGCGTCGTACTCCGCGTTCAGGTCCGTCTGCGCGGTCCAGTCGCCGAACTGGGCCGGCCGCAGCTCCTGTCCACCCTCGACCTCGCGGGTGGCGATGCCGTTGCGGAACTGGGCGCCGGTGCACGCGAGCTGCGTGAAGCGCGCGTCGACCGCGGCCGCCACCTTCACGCCGAACGCGTCGGGTGACGTGTGGCAGAGCGGGTACGGACCGGGCCAGGTCGCGTCCAGGTCGCCACCGGTCCATCGGCCACTGGCCCGGTCGTAGCGGTAGCCGTACAGGGTCCCCTCGCCGGCCGCGACCGAATCCCCCAGCTGCACGATCGACGGCGCGCTCCCCGCGTCGACGGCGCGCGGGCACCGCCGGGCATCACGCCCGTCGCCACCATGCCCGTCGCCACCATTCCTGTCGCCAGAACGACGAGCAGCGTCGCGGCGGCCGCCGTCCAGTGCCGTCTAAGTTTCCGGCTGCTCCGTGGGGTCCGCATCGGGGGCATCCTGCTCGCCCAGGTACGCGTCGCGCACGGCCTGGTTCTCCTGGACCTCGGTCGGCGAACCCGTGGCCAGGACCTCGCCCAGGTTCAGCACGACGACGCGGTCGCTCTGTTCCATGACGAAGCCGGCGTTGTGCTCGACCAGCAGCACCGCGTAGCCCGACTCTGCGCGCACCGCCTGGATCTCGACCCCGAGCCGTGCGATCTCGGTCTCGTCGAGCCCCGACGCGGGCTCGTCGAGGAGCAGCACCTGCGGGGTGTCGGCGACCGCCGCGGCGAACTCGACCATGCGCGCCACGCCGATCGGCAGCGACCCCGCCAGCTCCTTGCGCACCGGGATCAGACCACAGCGCTCGAGCACCTCCTCGACCCGGGTCCGCCGCTCGCGCTCACGCCGACGGCGGGTCGGCGAGTACACGAGATCGGCGACGAAGCCGCCTCCGCCGCCGCGCCACTCGAGGGCCGCGAGCACGTTGTCCTCGACCGACAGCCAGCCGAAGGTCTGCACCCGCTGGAACGTGCGCCGGAGTCCCCGCCGGGCGCGCCCGGACGCCGAGACGTTGGTGAGGTTCTGGCCCGCGAGCACGACCCGCCCCTCGTTGGGCGACCGGACCCCCGAGATCACGTCGAACAGGGTGGTCTTGCCGGCGCCGTTCGGACCGATGATCCCCAGCACCTCGCCGGCGTGGGCGTCGAACGAGACGCCGCCGAGGGCGGTGATGCCGCCGAAGCGCACCGCGATCTCCTCGAGCCGGAGTTGGGGCTCGGCGTCGGCGATGGCCGTCGCCGCACCCGCGCCGTCGGTGGTCGGTGCGTCGTCCACGTCAACTGATCCCGAGGTAGGTGGCGGCGAGCAGGTCGGCGTCGGCGGCGTCGCGCGGTCCGGCCCACACGACCCGGCCGAGCTCCATGAAGACCATCGTGTCGGCCAGTGTCATCACCTCGTGCGCCTTCTCCGCCACCAGCAGGATCGCGCAGCCGCGGTCGCGCAGCTCGCGCAGGGCGTCGAGCACCGCGTCCGACGCCAGCGGCGACAGCCCGAGGGTCGGCTCGTCGGCGATCAGCACCGCGGGCGGCCGGGCCAGCGCCGGCGCCAGGCTGAGCATCTGCTGCTCGCCACCGGACAGCAGCCCGGCAGGTTGGCCGAGGCGTTCGCCGAGGATGGGGAACCGCTCGGTCGCCGCCTTGCGCTCTTCCGAGTCGCGCAGCAGCACCTTGAGGTTCTCCTCGACCGTCAATCCGGGGAAGATGCCCCGGGCCTCGGGGATGAGCAGCATCCCGGCCCGGGCACGGTGCTCCGCCGGCTCCGCGTCGACGTTGGTGCCGTCGAGCACCACGTGGCCCGAGGTCGGTGCCACCAGACCGGCGGCCACCGAACAGAGCGTCGACTTGCCCGCCCCGTTGGCGCCCAGGAGGGCGACGACCTCGCCCGGTTGGATGGTGATCGACGCGCCGTGCAGCACCTCCACCGCCCCGTACCCGGCGACGATGTCGTCGAGCCACAGGACCGCGTGCTCCGATGCGGTGGTCGTGACCTCGGCGTCGGTCGGTGCGATGCCGAGCTGGTGCGCCTGCGACGCCGCCGCCTCGTCGCTGTGCACCGCCTGCTCGGCCTCGTCGACCCGACCCTCGAGCGCATCGGACACGGCCTGCTCATCGCCGTGCAGCTCCGCCTCGGCCGCGACCACGTGCGCGCGCCGTTCCTTCTCGCGCCGCTTCTCGGCCTTCTTGGTGCCGATGATGGCCAGGAGCCCGTCGGGGTTCTGCGCCAGGTTGATGGCGCCGAGACCGAACAGCATGGTGGCGAAGTAGGGCGAGGTGATGAGGTCGTGCAGCCCGCCGGTGAGGAAGTCGTTGCCGATCCAGTTGAAGACCAGCTGCGAGCCGCCGCCGAACGCCAGGCCCGCGAGCAGCACGCCTCCGGGGCGGCGGATGCCGAAGGTGACGGCGACCGCGATCCACACGAGACCGATCACCGGCGGCGCGGTCAGGTTCGAGATGGTGCCGTCGTTCATCGCGAGCAGCGCGCCGCCGAGTCCGGCGATCCCCGCCGACAGGGCGAAGACGAGGATCTGTGGCCGGGCGGGGCGGATGCCCGACGCCCGGGCCGCCACCTCGCTGCTGCGCACGGCGAGCATCTCGCGACCGGTCGACGAGCGCATGAGCGCGTGGATCATGAGCGTGCCGAGACCGAAGATGATCAGGAACAGCACGAAGCGCTGCTCCGAGAAGGCGAAGTCGTAGCGCGGGAGCAGCGGCAGGTCGAGCGTGGGCCAGCGGACGAACCAGCCGTTCGACCCGTTGGAGATGCTCTCCTGGGTGAAGATCACGAGATCGGCGGTGAAGGCCAGCGCGAACGTCCCGAGCGCGAGCGCGACGGCACCGAGCCGTCGCACCGGCAGCGCGACCACGGCACCCGCGGCCGCGCCCACCAGACCGGCGAGGACGACCGCCCACATCCAGTTCAGCTGACCGTGCGTGGCGACGAGCGGGATGTCCATGCCCCAGTCGAAGTTCACGGCCCACCCGGCCATGCACCCCCCGGCGATGACGAACGTCGCCTGCGAGAGGCTCACCATCCCGCCGATCCCGGTGACCACGACGAACGAGAGGAAGATCACCGCGAAGACCATGCCCTTGGCGATGATCCCCTGTTCGTAGGTGTCGGCCTGCAGCGCGGGCACGTCGATCCACTGCATGGTGAACGCGACCAGCGCCAGGGTCGCGATCACCCACGGCACCCGGCGCCGCCACGCGGACAGGCCGTCGCGGTGGTCCGGGGGTGGTTTCTCGTCGGCGACGCTGCCGCCGGCGCGCCCGCGGTCGCGCCCGGCGATGACCAGGATGATGAGCGTGAGGATGAACGGCACCGCGGCGCGGAAGCCGTCGAGGTTCTTCAGGAAGCCGGGCAGGAAGTCGTCGCCGTAGCCGGCAATGAGGTTCTGGATCACGCCGAGGGCCAACCCTCCGGCGAAGGCGATCGGGATCGAGCGGAGACCGCTCAACGCCACCGCTGCCAGCGAACCGAACACGACCAGCGTGAAGATGTTGTCGTTGAGCGGGAAGAGCGGGCCGATGAGCACGCCACCGAGGCCGGCGAGCAGCATCGTCATCACCCACGCCACCGCCGACGATCGTCCGGTGCTGACGCCGCGGAGGGTCGCCAGCGAACTGCGGTCGACGCTGGCGCGCATCTCGAGTCCCACGCGTGTGTGGCGGATCACGAACCACAGCATGAACGCCGCCAAGGCCGCCACGACGAACACCGCAAGCTGATCGCTGTTGATGTTGACGTTCGACAGGCCCGCCCACCCGAGCCGGAACACGTGCGGTGGTGTGGGCCCGACGCCGGGCACGGTGCCGCCGGCGCCGACCACCTGCGAAACCAGCGGCAGGTCGGTGCCGATCAGCCCGTTGCCCACCGCCTCGACCAGCCACTGCGCCATCGCCGGCAACGCGACCAGGAGCCCGATGGTCCCGATGATGCGGGCGTAGATCGGCGCGGTGGCCAGGCTCCGCAGCAGGACCTTGTCGAGAAGGAGCCCGAGGAGCGGGGCGAAGATGAAGACCGAGATGATCAGCGCGGGGACGATCGGCATGTCGTTGCCGACGTGGAGTTGGTAGTAGACGTACGCGCAGACGAAGGCGACTGCGCCGTGCGAGAAATTGAAGATCCCCGACGTCTGGTAGGTCAGGACGATGCCCGACGCCATGATCGAGTAGATCGCGCCGGTCACCAGCCCCGAGATGACGAGGTTCAGGAACTGGTCCACCGAGAGCGGGCTCCTTCTTCGTTCGCGGTCACCGACGAGTAGGCGGAGCCGGAAGCCTCACGGCCGTCCGGCTCCGCCGTCTCGGGGGAATTGCTCCGCGTCAGGGAGTAGGCGCGGGGATCGTCTTCTTCGGCTTGTCGCCGGTACCGAACACGAACGCCGGGTAGCAGCCGTAGGGCACCACGACCGAGAACGCGGCGCCGTCGCTCTTGGCGAGCTGCGCGCACGACGTGCCCAGCGTGTACGCCGCCGGGTAGGTGGTCGGCCCGATGACGTCCTTGATCTGATACGTCATCTTGGACGCGGCCTTCTGGATGCCCGTCGTGGTAGGGCTCTTGCCCGCCGCCTTCAGCGCCTGGATGAACATGTCGGCGGCGAAGTAGCCGGCGAGCGTGCCCAGGCTGAGCGCCGCGTTCGGGTCCTGCTTCTGGATCGAGTCGACGACCTTCTGCATGTTCGGGTTGTCGGGCGCCGCCTCGGGGGTGGCCCACTGGGTGTAGACCTCGAGCGACTCCGCCGCCTTCACGATCCGCGGGTCGTAGGTGGTCGGGTTCACGATGATGCCCTCGAACCCGGCCTGCCGGAGGCCCTTCGCCAGGCCCTGGACGTCGGTGAACGACGCCACGAGGTACGCGATGTCGGGCGGGTTGCCCCCGTCCGACGTCATGATCGCCTGCACGAACGGCGTGTAGTCACTGGTCGGCGTGGTGATGGAGAACGCACCCTTGGCGTAGGGGACCTTGTAGCCCTGGTTCAGGAAGGTCTTCTTCGCCTGGTTCACGCCGCTCTTCGCCGACGCGTCGTCGCTCCCGATGATGGCGACGCTCTTGCCCTTGCCGCCGCTGGCGGTGCCTTCGTCCTTGAACTGCTTGCTCAGCATGTCGGGGAGCGAGGCCGACCCGGGTGCGGTCTTCGGGAACGGCGCGACGAGCGCACCGGTGATGCCGAAGTACCACTTGGCGTCCCACCCGAGCGGGGTGATGGACCAGGAGAAGGTCGGCACCTTCTGCTGCTCCAGGAACTGCGCCGGCGGCACCGAGGTCAACGCGGGCACGATTGCGGCCACGCCCTCCTGCTGCACCAGTCGCTGGCCTTCGGCGAGCGCCGCTGCGGTGTTGCCCTGGGCGTACGTCTGGCCCTCGACGTAGGTGATCTTGCGGCCGTTCACGCCGCCCTTGTCGTTCTCATCGGCGAAGCGGGCCTTGGCGCCGATGTCGCTGCCCGCGAACTGGGTCTCGATGAGACCACCGACCTTGATCTCGTCACTCCCGATGGTCGCCGTCTGACTGGCAACCCGGGCGCTGGCCGCGCCGGTCGTCACCAGCAGCGAGCCCGCCAGGGCCGTGCAGGCCGCGACGGCCACGAAGATCCGACTTCTCATCCGTGTTCCCCCCTCTGTGTCCGCCCTGGAGCGGAGCCTCTCGTCGGCGGCAAACTACTGCGCTTGTATCTTGTATACAAGTACCTCTTCCGCGAAGCTCCCGCCATGTCGTACGCAGCACTGGTCGAGCCCCGGCTCTTCATCGACGGGAAGCTGGTCGACGCCGAGGGCGCCGCCACCTATCCCAACCTGGACCCGACTACTGAAGGTGTACTCGGTGAAGCCGCCGACGCGTCGGCAGGCGACGTCGGCGACGCCATATCGGCGGCCCGGCGGGCCTTCGACGAGACCCCGTGGAGCCGCGACGTCGCCCTGAGGGTGCGCTCGCTGCGCCAGCTGCAGGATGCGCTCGAGCAGCACGCGGCGCCGTTCAAGGCGATGACCATCGCCGAGGTCGGCCTCCCCGCCATGCTCGGCGGCTCCGTCGGGTTCGACGCCCCCGTCGCCGGGATCGGCTGGGTGGCGGATCTCCTCGAGCGCTACGAATTCTCGGAGGACCTCGGCGTCGCCGACGCGGTCGGCCAGCTCTCGCACCGGTGGGCGGAGCGCGAGGCGGTCGGGGTCGTCGCCGCGATCACACCGTGGAACCAGCCGACGCAGGTGAACCTGGCCAAGGTGGTGCCCACGCTCGCGGCGGGCAACGCGGTGGTGCTCAAGGCGGCGCCGTCGACGCCGTGGTGCGCGGTCGCGCTCGGCAAGCTCGTGGCCGAGCACACCGACATCCCGCCCGGCATCTTCAACGTGATCACCTCGAACGCGAACGAACGGGGCGAGGAGCTGGTCACCGATCCCCGCGTCGACCTGATCAGCTTCACCGGATCGACGGCCACCGGGCGGCACATCATGCGACTCGGTGCCGACACCGTGAAGAAGTGCTTCCTCGAGCTCGGCGGGAAGTCGGCCAACATCGTCCTCGACGACGCCGACTTCGCCACCGCGATCGGCACGTCGGCGTTCCAGGTCGTCGCCCACGGCGGGCAGGGATGTTCCACGCTCACCCGCCTGCTGCTGCCGCGTCCGCGCTTCGAGGAGGGCGTCGAGATGGCGGCGCAGATCATGGCCTCGTTGCCCTACGGCGACCCCGCCGATCCCGAGAACATCATGGGCCCGCTGATCAGCGCCCGGCAGCGCGACCGGGTCGAGGGCATGGTCGACCACGCGGTCGCCGGCGGCGGCAAGCCCGTGATCGGTGGCCGCCGGCCGCCCCAGTACGAACGCGGGTACTTCTACGAGCCGACCCTCTTCGCGGACGTGCCCGAGGACGCCGAGATCTCGCGCGACGAGGTCTTCGGTCCCGTGCTCGTGGCGCTGCCGTTCGACGACGAGGACGACGCGGTGCGCATCGCCAACGACAGCATCTACGGTCTCTCGGGCGCGGTGTTCTCCGGCGACCGCGAACGGTCCAAGGCCGTGGCGCGTCGGATCCGCACCGGCACGATGATCGTCGACGGCGGCATGTACTACGGCCCCGAAGTGCCCTTCGGCGGATACAAGCAGAGCGGCATCGGGCGCGAGATGGGACGCCTCGGCTTCGAGGAGTACCTCGAGGTCAAGACGTTCGCCGAACCCGCCTGAGCAACTCCGTCAGGCGGTCGCCTTCTCCTGCAGCGCGCCGATGCCGATGCCGGTCTGGCGGGCGTGACGCCCGCCGTCCAGCGAGCGCACGCTGACGTCGTGATCGGGTGACGCGGCGCGCAGCGCGCCCACGGTCGACTCCTCCCGCGTGCGCGAGACGAACGGGTCGAACGAGTACCAGCGCATGGCGTTCTCGTGGGTGATCTTGGCGACGTCGTCGGGGGCGGCGTCGGCGAGCACCACGCCGAGCTCTTCCGGCGCGTTCGGCCAGGCCGAGTCGGCGTGCGGGTAGTCGAGCTCCCAGCACACGTTGTCGATGCCGATGCGGTCACGCAGCTGCACGCCCGACCGGATCGTCGATGAAGCAGGTGAGGAAGTGCTCGCGGAACAACTCGCTCGGCAGCTTGGAGCCGAAGTCCTGACCGGTCCAGAGGTGGTGGAGGTCGTAGGTCCGGTCGATCCGCTCGAGGAAGTACGGGATCCACCCCGTGCCGCCCTCGGAGAGTGCGAACTTGATGCCGGGGAACTTGGGCAGGATCTTCGACCACATGATGTCGGCGGCGCACTGGCACACCACCATCGGCTGCAGCGTCATCATCACGTCGACCGGCGCGTCGGCCGACGTCTGCACGAGCTTGCCCCCGGAGCCGAGGTGGATCGACACGACCGTCTCCGTGTCGGAGCACGCGGCCCAGAGCGGATCCCAGGCGTCGGAGTGGAAGCTCGGGTAGTCGAGCAGTGCGGGGTTTTCGGTGAACGTCAACGAGTGGCAGCCCTTGGCCGCGGTGCGGCGCACCTCGGCGGCGGCGAGCTCGGGGTCCCACAGCACCGGCAGCGCCATCGGGATGAACCGGTCGGGGTACGCGCCGCACCACTCGTCGATGTGCCAGTCGTTGTAGGCCTGCACCACCGCGAGCGCGAGGTCCTTGTCGGCCGCGGCCGCGAACAACCGCCCCGCGAAGCCCGGGAACGACGGGAAGTTGAGCGAGCCGAGCACGCCGCCCGCGTTCATGTCGAGCACGCGTTCGTGGACGTCCCAACATCCGCGGCGCATCTCGTCGTACGACATCGGCTCGATGCCGTACTCCTCACGCGGCCGGCCGGCGACCGCGTTGAGCCCCATGTAGGGCACCGCCTCGCCGTCGAACATCCAGACGTCGTCACCGATGTCGGTGTGCACGATCTTCGGGGCCCGGTCGCGGTAGCGGTCGGGGATGTGGGCATCGAACAACGTGGGCGGTTCGACGAGGTGATCGTCGACGCTCACCAGGATCAGTGCATCGGTGTCCATGCCGAGTCCTCCTCGGGTCGGTGACGCAGCGTCAGATGCGGACGACCTGGCCACCGTCGACCGCGATGGTCTTCCCGGTGAGCCAGGCGGACTCCTCCGACAACAAGAATGCCATGGTGCCGGCGAGGTCCTCGGGCGTGCCCAGGCGCTTGATCGCCATCTGGGCCAGGAGCCCCGCCTGGTACTCCTCCGGGACCATCTCGCGCGTGGCGTCGGTGAGGATCGGGCCCGGGGCGATCGCGTTGACGCGGATCCCGTGCGGGGCGAGCTCGACCGCGAGGCAGGCGGTGAGGCTGTTCACCGCCGCCTTGGCGACCGAGTAGTAGCCGACCGCCATCCACGCCGCCGTCGACGACTGGTTGACGATCCCTCCACCGCCACGTTCGGCCATCGACTGGTAGCACGCGCGGGTGCACCGCAACGCGCCGTGCAGGTTCACGTTCATGAAGTGCTGGTAGTACTCGAAGTCGACCTCGAGCAGCGTCTCGTTGCGCATCCCGCCGTAGATGGCCGCGTTGTTCACCAGGAAGTCGATGCCGCCGAACTCGCCGATGGCGGCCTTGGCCATCGCCGCCGGGCTCGCGTCGTCGCCGATGTCGAGCGTCACCGCCAGGGCACGGCCACCACCGCCGGTGATCTCACCCGCCACCCGTTCGGCGCCGTCGGACTTGATGTCGGCGACGACGACGCTCGCACCCTCGTTCGCCAGGCGCTTCGCGTAGCCCTCGCCGATCCCGCCGCCGGATCCGGTGACGACTGCGACCTTGCCATCGAACCGTCCCATGCCGCTCCCCCGTCGTCGCACGACAAGTTTTGGATAACGTATACGAGTTCGGGAAGGGCCTCAACCGACCGGCGTGTCGCCGATCACGTGCCGGGCGGCCAGGCGGGCCCGCTCGTCGGCGTCGACGCCCAGCTCCTCGAGGAGCTCCTCGTTGTGCTCCCCCAGCAGCGGTGCGGGGCGGTGGTGCCACGGCGCTTCTCTCCGGTCCCACCGCGCCGGGAAGCCGGGGATGCGGACCTCGCCCGCCACCGGATGCACGACGGGTTCGTAGAACCCCCGTGCCGCGTGCTGCTCGTTGTCGACGACGATCCGGGGGTTCACCACCGGCGCGGCGGGCACGCCCGCCGCGACGAGACGCGCCGCCAGCTCGTCGCAGTCGGCGTCCGCGACGATGGTCGCGAGCTCGCGGTCGATGTCGTCGCGCGCGGCATGTCGGCCCGCCCGGGTCGCGAACCGCGGATCGCGCGCCCACTCGGCGTCGCCGAGGGCCGCGCGCAGCGACGACCACTGCGCGTCGGTCTCGACCGCGATCGCCACCCATCGATCCTCTCCCGCGACGCGGTAGACGTTCTGCGGTGCGGCGAAGCGGCTCCGGTTGCCGTCGCGTCCGAGCAGCTCGCCGGTGGCGCGGAACACCGCGACCTGCTCGGCGGCGACGTTGAGCGCTGATTCCACCAACGGCGCTTCGACCGTGGTGCCCACACCGGTGCGATCACGGTGTTCGAGTGCGGCCAGCAACGCGAACGTGGCGTGCAGCCCGCCCAGCGGATCGCAGGGACCACGCGGCACGATCGGCGCCCCGCCCGGATGGCCGGTGACCCAGGCCAGGCCGGTGACCTGTTCCATCGTCTGCGCGAACCCCGGACGGTCGCGCCATTCCCCGTCGAGGCCCCAGGCCGGCATGCGCAGCACGATCAGGCCGGGGTTCGTCCTGCGGAGCTCGTCGTCGAGGAGGCCGAAGCGCTCCAGCACGCGGGGCGTGTAGTTCTCGATCAGGACGTCGCAGGTGGCCAGCAACCGCCGGGCGATCGCCAGCCCTTCGGGATCGGTGAAGTCGAGGGTGACGTCGCGCTTGTTCGTGTTCGCACCGTGGAACAGCGGCGCCAGCTCCCACGGCCGTTCCCCCACCGACGAGTACGCGGTGCCCAGGCGCGTGCCGTCGGGTCGCTGCACGGATTCGACCTTCACCACGTCGGCGCCCAGGAACCCGAGGATCTGCGCGGCGTACGGGCCCGCCCAGTACGAGGTGAAGTCGAAGACGCGCAGGCCCGCGAGCGGACGCGTGGGGTCGAGGTCGGTCCTCGCGCGCGTGGGCCGGACGCGCGGGGCTGCGGCGCGCACCGCGTCGGTGTCGGCGCCCGCGCGCGGTGGCGGTGCGAACGGGCGCGGCTCCACGCCCTCCATCCGGTAGGGCACCCGCGGCTGGACCAGGTCGCCGCCCGGGTGCTCCACGAACACCCCGCGCTCCACGAACGGTGCGAAGCCGGGCATCGTCGCGCCGTTCCCGAGCGGCGCGACCGGGATGCGCAGCTCGCTGGCGATGCGGACGACCTCGTCGGTCGAGCGCGTGCCGGTGAAGGCGGCGATCTCGGCCCGCAGGGTCCGGTCGTGCTCGCCCCGCCGGTCGACGCGCCCGAGCTCGGGATGGTCGGCCCACTCGGGATGCCCCACCATCTCGGCAAAGGCGCGGAACTGCGCCGATCCGTTGGTCGCGAAGCCGACCCAACCGTCGGCGGTGGGTTCGACCGACGGCACGTCGACGAACCGTGCGATCGCCTCCGGCTCGGGGCCGCGGCCGTCGAGCTGCGCGGCCACCGCCTGGAACTGGTTGAAGGCGATGGTCATGGCCTCGAACGTCGACACGTCGACGAACGCGCCCTGCCCGCTCCGGCGCGCGCCGTGCAGCGCGGCGAGCGCGGCGACACCGCCGACCGATCCTGCAACCCATTCACCGATGCGGCCCCCGGTGGCGACCGGCGGCTCGTGCTTGCGGCCGCGACTGGCGATCGAACCGCACCAGGCCTGCACGGTGAACTCGGTGGCGGCCCGGTCCGACCACGGACCGCTGCCGCCGAACCACGAGATCGCCACCACCACCAGCTCCGGGACCTCCCGCCGCAGGTCCTCGACGTCGCGGCCGAGCCGATCCCGGATTTCACGGGGATGGCCGGCGACCACGATGTCGGCGTCGCGCACGAGGTGGTCGAGCGCATCGCGGTCGTCGGGACGCGCGGAATCGAACGTCACGCTGCGTTTCGAGGTGTGCAGGACGGCGAACAGCGCCGCCTCGTCGCGGAACGGGTCGCCGTGGGGTCCTTCCACCTTCACCACGTCGGCGCCGGCGTCGGCGAGCAGCTTCGTGCAGTAGGCGCCGGAGATGCCGGACGAGAGGTCGACGACGCGCACGTCGGCCAGCGGGTACGACGACGTCACGGCTCCCTCGGCAACCCGAGCTCGCGCTCGCCGACGATGTTGCGCTGGATCTGGTGCGAACCGCCGTAGATGGTCTCGGCCCGCGAGTACATGAACATGGTCTGGAGCGGGCCGAAGGGGTGCGGCCCGGGCCGGGCGGTCATGGCGTCGGCGCCCATCACCTCGAGCGCGAGCTCGCCGAGCTCCTGGTGGAACGAGGCCCAGAACAGCTTGTAGACGTTGGTGACCGGGGCGGTGGTGCCCAGCTCGAGCGAGCTCATCGTGCGCAGCAGGTTCCACCGCAGGATGTGCGCCCGCGTCCACGCCGCCGCCAGGTGCTGACGCACGATAGGGTCGTCACGCCGGCCGTTCTCCCGCGCCAGGCCGGTGATCGCCCGCAGCTCCTCTTCGAACGACAGCTGGTAGCCGACGGTCGAGAGGCCGCGTTCGAAGGTCACCGTGCTCATCGCCACCCGCCAGCCCGCGTCGACGTCCCCGACGACGTTCTCCACGTCGGTTCGCGGCGTGGTCGTAGAACACCTCGCAGAAGTCGGTGTCGCCACCGGTGAGGTCGCGGATCGGCCGCACCTCGACGCCGGGCTGGTCCATCGGCACGAGCAGGTACGAGATGCCGCGGTGCCGGCTGTCGGGCGCGCCGGTGCGGCACAGCACGAAGTTCCAGTGCGCGAGGTGCGCCACCGACGTCCAGATCTTGTGGCCCGAGATCACCCACTGGTCGCCGTCGCGCTCGGCCCGGGTGTGCAGGTTCGCGAGGTCCGACCCGGCGTCGGGCTCCGAGTATCCCTGGCACCAGCGCACGGTGCCGTCGAGGATCCCGGGGAGGAACCGGCGCTGCTGAGCTTCGGTGCCGTGCGCGATGAGCGTCGGGCCGAGCAGCCAGTCGCCCACCACCCCGATGCGGCCCGGTCCGCCCGCGCGCACGTACTCGTCCCAGAAGATCAGCTGCCGGCTCAGCGAGAGGTCGAGCCCGCCGACCGCCTTCGGCCACGACATGCCCACGAACCCGGCGCGGCCGAGCTCCTGCTCCCACGCGATGCGGGCGTCGACGGCTTCGTACTCACGCCCGGGCGCTCCCTGGCCGCGCACCTCGGCGAAGTCGCCCTGGAGGCGCGTCGTCAGCCACTCGCGCACCTCGGCGGCGAACGCCCGGTCCTCGGCGGAGTGCTGGAGGTCCATCCGCTACGTGCCGGCGCCCTCGGGCTGGGTGAACGCCTTGTTCGCCTCGCTCTGCAGCCCGAGGTCGGTGCCCCAGGGGACCGGGCCTCCGGGCGGCCGGATCACGATGTCCTCGACCTCGATGTCACGGTGGCGCAGGGCGGGGGCGAGCAGCTCGACGATGAGCTCGCCCAGATCGGTCGCGGTCATGAACTTCTCGGTCCCCGCGCGAACCGCAGCATCTGCGGGAGCATCCGGGCCGTGATCTCGGGGTCGTAGTCGAGGGCGATGGCGGTGCCGGCGGTCGGGCCGACCGCGATGCGCAGGAATCGGGTCTCCGGGAACTCCATGCGCAGACCGTCGACGCCCTGGTCGAGCGCGGCCTTCGACGCCGCGTAGTGCACCATGCCCGGGTAGGCGGCGCCGACGCTGTCGGAGCCGAGGTAGGCGACGATCCCGCCCTCGGCCAGCCGGCCCGCGGCGGCGGTGAGGAGCATCAGCCCGCCGATCGCGTTCGTCTCGAACACGTCGTGCATCGTCTCCGCCGGCGTCTCCTCCATGGGCATCAGCGGCGACACGCCGGTCGCGAACACCACCAGGTCGAGCCCACCGATCGCGGCGATCGTGTCGTCGACGATCCGGGTGCAGTCGTCGGCCTTCCGGACGTCGCCCACCACGACGACACCCCCGCCGGCTTCGGCGACCGCGCTCTCCAGCTTGTCTCGGCTGCGGGCCGAGAACGCCACCGACGCCCCGCGCCGACCGCCTCGATGGCGATGCGCCGACCGATCCCGGTCGAGGAACCGACGACCAACACGCGCACACCCGACAGATCCGCCGCCATTCGCTCAACCCCCGAGATCCCGCGGCACCGGCGCCGCGTGCACCGTGATTGCATAACATATCCAAAGCGAGCCGGGGGGTGACGCGTGGCCGGGACCGTGACGCACACGACGATCTGCCGGTTCTGCCATGCGTACTGCGGGATCGAGGTCGACGTGGCCGACAACCACGTGCTCGCGGTGCGGGGCGACCGCGACCACGCGATCTCCCAGGGCTTCACCTGCGAGAAGGGTCGCCAGCTCCCGAACCAGCATCACGATCCGCACCGGCTGCGGGAGACGCTCCGGCGCTGCGCCCGACGGTTCGTTCGCGGCGGTGCCGAGCGAGACGGCGATGGACGAGGTCGCGGCGCGACCTGCAGGACATCATCGCCGAGCACGGACCGCGCGCCGTCGCCCTCTACAACGGCACGAAGTCGTGGTCGAACGTGTCGTTCGCGCTCGGGTTGAGCTGGCTGAACGGCATCGGCTCCCCGTCCTTCTACTCGACCGTCACCGTGGACCAGCCCGCCAAGCTCATGGCCGGCGCACTGCACGGGTACTGGCAGGGCGGGTACCACCGGATCCAGCAGTCCGACGTCGTGCTCTTCGTCGGCACCAACCCGCTGCAGTCGTTCCTGACCGAGGGGATCAAGCTGCCGTGCCCCAACGCGCTCGTCGCGCTGCGCGCCGAGGTGCAGCGGGGCCTCGACGTGATCGTGATCGACCCGCGACGCACCGAGACCGCGCAGCACGCCGCCATCCACCTGGCGGTGAAGCCGGGCGAGGACCCCACGCTGCTCGCGGGCATGGTCCGGCTGATCATCGCCGAGGAGCTGTACGACCGCGCCTTCGTCGCCGAGCACGGCTCGCGCCTCGAAGAGCTGCGCGCCGCGGTCGAGCCGTTCACGCTCGACTACGTCGAGCGCCGGGCCGGCGTCGCGGCCGATGCGGTGGCCGCCGCGGCCCGAAGGTTCGCGCGCGGGCCGCGCGGCGCGGCCGTCGCCGGGACCGGCCCGAACATGGCGCCCCACCCGCTGTCGACCGAGATGCTCGTCTGCGCGCTCAACACGCTCTGCGGGCGCTACGGACGCGCCGGCGACGAGGTGAACCACGCCGGCGTGCTCGGCGCCGGGTACCAGCCGCGCGAGGGTGCCCTGCCGCCACGCGAGTTCTGGGGGTACCTCGAGCAGCCGCGGGTGCGCGGGCTGCGCACCCTCAATTGGGAGCAGCCGTCGGCCGCGTTGTGCGACGAGATCCTGACGCCGGGCGACGGTCAGGTGCGGGCGCTCATCTGCAACGGCGGCAATCCCGCGGTCGCCTTCCCGGATCAGGCGAAGGTCGTGCGGGCGCTCGAGTCGCTCGACCTGCTCGTGTGCCTCGACGTGCACCTCGGCCCGACCGCGCGCGCTGGCCGACTACGTGTTCGGCTGCAAGCTCTCGCTCGAGAAGCCCGACTACACCCGCCACCTCGAGTGGTACTTCCCGGTGCCGTTCGCGCAGTACACCCCCGCGATCATCGAGGCCGAGGGCGACGTGATCGACGAGTGGGAGCTCTTCTGGGGCCTCGCCCACCGGATGCGGATCCCGCTCGAGCTCGGACGCGCGCCGCTCGGGCCACCGGTCCCTCACCCGCGTCCCGTCGACATCGACACCAAGCCGACGACCGACGAGCTCATGGAGATCGAGGCCGCCGACGCCCGGGTGCCCCTGGCCGAGGTCAAGCAGTACCCGAGCGGGCACGTGTTCGAGGAGGCGCGCGTGACCATCGACGCCGCCCGACCGCCGACGCGGCGCGGTTCGACCTCGCGCCCGAGCTGTTCCTCGAGGATCTCGGCCGCGTCGCCGCGGAGCCCGTCGTCGACGGCGGCGGCTACCGAACCGGCGAGCGATACACCCACCGGCTCGCCAGCCGGCGCCTGCGCCAGGTGTTCAACTCGACCGGCACCCACCTGCCGGCCCTCAACCGGCGCGGGCCGGGCAACCCCGCCTACCTCGGCCCCGACGACATGCGCGCCTGCGGTCTGGCCGACGGCGACCGGGTGGAGATCTCGTCCGAGCACGGACGCATCGTCGGCGTGGCGTGGACCGATCCCGGGGTGCCGCCGGGTGTCGTCTCCATGTCCCACGCCTGGGGCTCCCTGCCCGGTGACGACGACGGCGCCCCCGAGGCCGGCGCGTGCACCAACCGGCTGGTCGCGAACGACGTCGACTTCGAACCGCTCATCGGCCAGGCTCGCCAGAGCGCGATCCCGGTGAACCTACGACCCCTGACCCTTCGAGAGGAGAGCTACGCGATGATCGACTGGGAACCTCACGCCGAGGAGTTCCGGCTGAACCCCTACCCGCTCTACCGGCAGCTGCGCGACGAGATGCCGCTGTACCACAACGAGGAGCGCGGGTTCTACGCGCTCACCCGCTTCGACGACTGCTGGAACGCGCTCGTCGACGCCAAGCGGTTCTCGAGCGCCGACGGCGTGTCGCTCGAGAAGTACGAAGTCGGTCAGAAGCTGATGATCCTGATGGACCCGCCGCGGCACACGTGGCACCGCAAGGTGATGAGCCGTCTGTTCACGCCCCGCGTGATCGCCAACCTCGAGCCCGGCATCCGTGCGACGTGCGTGCACCTCCTCGACGACCTCCGCGACCGCGACCAGTTCGACGTGGTCGAGGACTTCTCGATGCTGCTCCCGATGTACGTCATCGCCGAGCTCCTCGGCATGCCCGACGAGTACCGCCTGACGGCCAAGCGCCTCAGCCATCTCTCGGCGCAGCGGGTGAGCTCCAACGCCGCGCCCGACGCGGCGATCGCGGCGTCGCTCGAGCTGAACGCCTACCTGTTCGAGGAGACCAAGAACCGGCGCAAGAACCTGGGCGACGACCTCATCAGCACGATCATGACCACACCGATGATCGACGACACCGGCACCGAGCACTTCCTCGACGACGAGCAGATCGCCGCCTTCTTCTTCGAGTTCACGTTCGCCGGGAACGACACGACCACCCGGTCGATCGCCAACGCGGTCGTGGGCCTGTCCTGGTACCCGGACCAGCGCCACGAGCTCGTGGCCGACCCCACGCTCATCCCGAACGCGGTGGAGGAGCTCGTCCGGTGGGACACGCCGTCGCACTACCTCGGCCGCACGACCACCGAGGAGGTCGAGACGCCGCACGGCACCATCCCCGCGGGCTCCACCGTGGCCATCGTGCTCGCATCCGCCAACCACGACGAGCGCCTCTACGACGAGCCGGAGCTGCTCGACATCCGTCGGAGTTTCGACCGCAAGCTGTGGTACGGGATCGGGCCGCACGTGTGCATCGGCGCGGCACTCGCCCGCCTCGAGCTCCGCGTCGCCTTCGAGGAGTTCCTGCCCCGGTTCCCCGACTTCCACGTGGCCGAGACCGGCTGCGTCCAGGACCAGTCCGGGCAGAACCGGGGGCTGTTCCACCTTCCCCTGATCGTCGACCGCGCCGCCACGCCCGCGAACGTGTAGTCGGCGACGTCTAGGCCGCGGCGCGCTTCACGATCGCCACCGTGCCGGCGCCGCCATCGATGCGGACGGTGTCGCCGGTGCGGATGCTGCTCGTGCCGACCACGGTGTTGATCACGCAGGGCACGCCGAGCTCGCGCGCCACGATCGCGCCGTGGCTCATCGGTCCGCCCACGTCGATGACCAGCGCGGCCGCGACCAGGAAGTGCCCGACCCAACTGGGGTCGGTCGCGCTGCACACGAGGATCTCACCCGGCTCCAACGGATCGCTGGTGGCCGGATCGACGATGACCCGGGCCACCCCCTCGACCACGCCCGGGCTCACCCCGAGACCCTCGATGGCGACGACCTCCGAGGTCACGTCGTCGGTGAGCGGCATCGGGCCGGGGTTCCCGACGAAGAGCACCGGGAGGTCGAAGGTCTCGTACCCGGCCGCCAGCTCCTTGCGGTAGGCGACCCGCGCCCGCAGGTCGGGAGCGCGACCGGTGACGAACTCGTCGGCCACGAGGTGGAACACGTCGTCGGGCGCGCCGAGCTCACCGGTGGCAGCCAGGTCGTGACCGAGCGTGCGGGCGGCCGCGCGTGCGACGTCGAGCGAACGTTGCGACACCACCTTCACCTGCTCGCGCAGCACGGTGAAGTGCCGGGCGTCGGCGATGGCCCGTTCGGCCGCGTCGCGGTCGGCGCCGGTGAGCGCGTCCAACAGCTCACCCTCGGCGGCGACGCGGTCGGCGATGCGCGTCGCGCCGGTCGCCGCCGGGCCGTCGGCCTCCGGCATCGACGCCATCGTGGCGAGGATCGGGCGGAGCAGGTCCGGATCCTCGCGCCACACCGTCGTGTAGAGATCAGCCGCGCGGTTTCCCTGGTAGCCGTACTCGTGGAGGAACTCCTCCATCGACGTGCCGTCGTGGGCGAGCGACCACAGCGCGGCCGACATCTCGTCGTCGTGGGTGTCGCCGTAACCACCGTTCAGGCGGGCCAGGAGCTCCGGCCGTCCCGCGGTCGCGCAGGCGGTGAGCAGCGCCACGAACGCCTCCCCGGCGAACGTGGTGACGTGGGTCATCACGATGGCGCCCTCCAGGAACCGCTCGTACGCGTCGCGCCACCGGTCGGGAGCACCGGCGACGTCCGCCAGCACCTCCGGAGCGGTCGCGGCACGCCAGAAGCCCTCCACGTCGGCGTAGAGCCCCTGGGCGCGCGCGTCGATGCCGGCGCGCACCTCGGCGTCGCGTGCGGCGATCAGGGCGTGGCGGTCGGTGGACGGGTGGCGAGGCACGTCTTCCCGCACGAAGCCCAGCAGTCCGAACTCGATCTCGGCCGCCGCGGTCTCGGACACTCGGTCACCGAACGCGCACATCGTGTCGACGTTGACCGCCAGCCGACCCTTGAACGCCGCCATCACGCGTTCGTCGGCGACGTCGGACTCGGCGGCCTCCTCGGCGGTGATCGCGCCGCGTTCCGCGTACGCGCCCCGGATGCCCAGCTCCCCCGCCCGCACCACGAAGTCGTAGTGCAGCGGCGTCACGACGCCCGGGAACGCCTCACCGACGTTGTTGCGCGTCCACTGGGTCGTCGGTCCGCTCGTTGCGTCGAGCGGGTTCGGGTACGGAGCGTCGTCGTCGGCCGCCATCAGCGTCCCCCGCTGCCGACGCGAACGCCCACGTGGGCGCGCACCGTCACCGGGATGTTGCTCATGATCGGCTGGCCGCTGTACGGGTCCCACTGGTCGGCGACGTCGATGAGGCGCGACGTGTTGCCACCGATGTCGCGCACCTCTTCGTCGTGCTCGGCGACGTCGCCCCACGCGTGGCTCATCGCCACGAGGCCGCGCCGGATGGTGTCGTCGGCCTCGACCACCCCGAGGATGGTGGCGCGCGCCAGAGCTGATCTCGGCGACGTCGCCGCTGCTCAGGCCCAGTACGTCGAGGTCGTCGGGATGCATGAACGCCGGGTTCGTGCGCTCCTGCGACTGGAGCCGGGGTGCCGTCATGCCGCCCGAGTTGTAGCGCGAGTTCATGCGGCGGCCGACGAGGCGGAACGGATAGGCGTCACCCGCCCACGAGGCCAGGTCGCCGCTCGGGAGCGCGCTCATCTCGGCGAGGTCGCGCATCATCAGCTCGTTGGCGAGATCGAGCCGCGCCTCCCAGCCCTCCATCTTGGGCTGGACCACCGACGACGGCTCCTCGAACACCGCCCCGTTGGGGAACTGCTTGATCTCGCCGAGCGGGATGCGGGCCTTGGTCGTGAGGAGGTCGAGCAGCTCGTCGGCGGTCGGCTTCACGTCCATCGGGATGGGCATGGTGGCGCCGGTCGGGCCGTTGAAGTCGACCGGCCGCACCTCGAGGTCGAGACCCATGCGTTGCGCCAGCCCGTAGAAGAACTCCCACTCCGGGATCACGTCGCTCCCCGGCGGCGGCGCGACGACCGCCGCGGTGTACTGCGCCCACGGCTTCGGCAGGCCGTATCCCGGCGCGTAGGCGGGGAGCATGTCGACGTAGTTGGTCATGCCCGGGACCTCGAGCGACAACGTCGGCGCGATCACGTAGTCGGCGAGCTTGGCCGTCGACGACATCCACGGATCGAACTGCACCAGCAGCTCGACCGACTCCAACGCCTCGCGCACGCGGAGCTGGTCGGGCCACGCCGAGAGCGGGTTCCCACCACAGCTGATGAGTGCCCGGATCTGGTCCTGGCCGGGTTCGAGGATCTCGTCGGCGATGGCGGCGGTGGACGGGCCGACGAGCGTGTCCCCGAGGCCCCGCACCCGCAGCTTCGGCTCGAAGCCGTAGGCCGGGAACGGCCCCGACGCCTGCGCGAAGCGCGGCACCGGCTCGACCAGCGTCCCCGGGTTCCACACCAGCTCACCCGCGCGCAGGTAGCGGCCGCAGAGCGCGTTGAGGGCGAGGATGAGGTACTCGAGCAGCGTGCCGCGTGCCGACGACATGCCCGGGCCGGTCCCCGCCACCGCGACGCCCCGGCCCGCGGTCGCGAACAGGCGCGCGGCCGCGACGAAGTCGTCGACGGGGATGTCCGCCCGCCGGGCCACCGTCGCCGGGTCGAACGGATCGACCGTGCGCCGCAGCTCGTCGAGGCCCTGTGTCTCCGCGGCGACGAACTCGTGGTCGTGGAGGCCCTCGTCGACGATGAGCCGGATCATCCCGCCCACGATGGCGATGTCCTCGGCCGGCTTGGGCTGCAGGTAGATGTCGGCCTGCGACGCGGTCTCGTGACGGCGCGGATCGATGACGATCAGCTTGAACCCACGGCGCTTCGCGTCGTGCAACCACTTCCTCGGGTCGGCCTGGGGCAGGCCGGCAGCGATCGAGATCAACGGGTTCGAGCCGATGATCAGACACACGTCGGCGGTGGCCGGGCCCTGGTGCAGGGCCATCCACACGCCCATCAGCCCCTGCGCGATGGTCTTGCCCGGCTGGTCGATCGAGGTGGCGACCCATCCGCGCGGGTTGCCGAGCGCCTCCCGGAACGCGTTGGTCAACGGCGCGGTCAACGCGTTCGCGAGTCCGAACGTGCCGCTGTACAGCGCGACCGCCAGCGGCCCGTGCTCGTCGACGATGCGCGTGAGCGACGCCGCGATCTCGTCCATCGCGCGTTCCGACGCGATCGGGGCGAACGAACCGTCGGGTTGACGCGCCAACGAGTGCAGCAGGCGGTCCGGGTGCGCGTGCATCTCCGGGAGCGCGCGGCCCTTGATGCACGTGTACCCGTGGTAGATCTCGCTGCTCGGATCACCCGACACCTTCACCGCGACGCCATCCTCGACGTCGACGAGGATCGGGCACGCGCTGTGGCACATGCGGCAGAACGACGGGTGCGTTGCGACCATCGATTTCCCCCCGACGCTGCACCTCGGTGGCGAGCGCTTTGGATAACGTATATTTCATGCGAGCGATCCGCAACGACGCCCGATGACCCCGCCCCTCCCCGTCACCGACGCCGAGCGCCTCCACGAGCTGCGGTTGCGCGGCTTTCTTCCCGCCCCCGACGACGCGGCCTGGGCCGACCTCGTCGCCGACAGCCTCGTGGTCGTCGACCGGGGCCGGGTCCGGCTCACGCCGGAAGGACACCGGGCGCACGCGGCGTGGGCGCTCGCCGCGCCCGGATCCGGCGCCGCGGTCGCCGCGGAAGCCGCCTACGCGGACTTCGTGCCGCTCAACCAGCGGTTGCTGAAGGTGTGCCACGACTGGCAGATCGGGCGCGGCGGGATCCCGAACGACCACACCGATCCCGCGTACGACGACCGGGTGGTCGCCCGCCTGCGCGTGGTGCACTCGGGGGCGGCGGGCATCCTCGCCGCGCTCGTGCCCGAGGTTCCCCGTTTCGCCGGCTACGAGCCGCGCTTCGGCGACGCGCTCGACGCTGCTCGGCACGGGCAAGCGGGAGTGGTTCGCGTCACCGGCTTGCGACTCCTACCACACGGTCTGGATGCAATTCCACGAAGACCTGCTGTTGGCCACCGGACGCTCACGCGCCGACGAGGCGACCCCCTGACTCACGCGCCGAGGTCGGCGACCAGTGGGCGCAGCGCCGTGCACACCAGTTCCACGTGGCGCTCCTCGAGGTCCTCGGGCATGCCCGCGATGCTCGTCCAGAAGAACGTCTCCTCCAACGGGATGCGCTCCACCACGCCGCGCAGGAAGTCGGCCGCCTGGTCCGGCGTCAGCACCATGAAGAACGCGCCGCTGTCGCCCATGCCGGAACCGACGGTGCGCATCTGCTCGGGATCGACCGGCGGCGGCACCGGTTGGTCGGTGCCCTCCACCAGGTACCGCCCGTACGAGTCCCACGCGTACGCGAGGTGCTCGGAGATCCGCGGCCACGCGGCATCGGGGTCGTCGGCGAGCACGATGTTCCACGGTTGGGCGTAGCGCGCCGCCGAAGCCGGGTGGCCACCCTCCGCCAGGCCCGCGAGGTAGGCGGGCACGAGTTCGGGGATGGCCGCGAGCAGGCCCATGCCGAGCCGGCCGGCGAGGCGGACGCCGCGCGGACCGAAGAACCCGCCCCACCACGGCACCGGATCCTGCACCGGGCCGGGGACGACGGTTTCCGACGCCCAGAGCTCTCGCACGCGGGTGACCCGGGCTTCCACGAGCTCGTACCGGCGGGCGACGTCGGCACCGAAGGCGTCGAACTCGGGGACGCGGTACCCGGCACCGACGCCCAGGTCGAGACGACCGTTGCTGATCACGTCCACCAAGGCCGCCTCCTCGGCGAGCTGCGCGGCGGACTTGAGCGCGGGGAGGACCACGGCGGTGCCGATCCGCGCGCGCCGCGTGCGCGCGGCGATCGCGGCCGCGCACGCGAGCGGTTGCGAGAGGTACCCGTCCTCGAAGAAGTGGTGTTCCGAGAGCCACACGGAATCGGCACCGAGACGGTCGGCCTCTTCCACCAGCTCCAGCCAGCGTCCGTAGTGGCGTGCCCACGGGCGTCGCCATCGCGGGGGGTTGCGCATGTCGAGGTAGAGACCGATCCGCACTGCGCCTCCTGTCGACCCGGTCGACCGCTTTCGTCGTTCGGTTACATTCAAGGCGATGCCGCCCTCGGAACATGACGCGTTCCACCGGCCCACCAGCGACGACCCGTGGTGGCAGGAGACGGCGTGGTTCACGCTCATGGTCCCGGAGCGGAACCTGTACTGCTACGTCTACCCGTGGGTGAAGGCCAACCAGGGCATCCTCGGCGGCGGTGTGATGGTGTGGGACGACCGGGGCCGTCACCCGTGGGACGCGGTGCACTGGGACTACCAGTGGACCTATCCGTACCCCGAGCTCGGCGACCTCCGCGACATCACGTTCCCCACCGGCATCGGCATGCGGTGCGTCGAACCGTTGACGAAGTACCACGTCACCTACGAGCACCCCCGCTGCTCCTTGGACGTCACGTTCGACGCGATCCTCCCCGCGCACATCCTCGGCGAAGAGGACGACACCTCGGGAACGTTCTCCGGACACCTCGACCAGCAGGGCCATGTGACCGGCAGCATCACGATCGACGGTGAGCGTCTCGACGTCGACTGCTACGCGATGCGCGACCGGTCCTGGGGCCGGCGCGTGCCCACCCCGGGGCTCCACATCGGGTACGACCTCTGCGCCGAGGCGCGCTCCGCGTTCGTCGTGTTCTCGCAACCCGACGCACCGGGATCACCGGTCGTCGAGAACTTCGGGTACTTCTGGCGCGACGGCGACCAGTTGCCGCTGCAGAGCGGCAGCCGCGTGCTGGAGCGCGACGGTGTGTGGCCGCACCGGGTGATCGTGCGGGCCCGCGACACCGGTGGGCGCCCGCTCGAGGCCGTCGGGACGGTCGTGAACCGGATGGGGTTCCAGAACCTGCCTTCGATGATGAACCTGGTCGGCCTCGTGCGCTGGGAGTACGAGGGCAGCGACGGCGTGGCCACCGAGGCCTGGGGCGAGTTCGAGGACGTGTGGGACGTCGACCTCTATCGTCGGTTCGCCCGCGAGCACACCTGACGGACTCGTATAAGTTATACAGCGTGGCCGTGCAGGATCTCGACGACCAGGGCTTCGCGCCGCTCCCCCTCGTCAACCGCCGCAGCAGCGGCGATCTCGTCGCGGTGCACATCCGGTCGATGATCTTCAACGGTGAGCTGCGTCAGGGCGACCGCATGCGCCAGGACGACATCGCCCAGCGACTCGGCGTCAGCCGCATCCCCGTGCGCGAAGCGATCATCGCGCTCGACCGCGAAGGCTGGCTGACCATCACGCCGCACCGCGGCGCGTTCGTGCACGGACTCGACGAAGACGCGCTGCGCGACCACTACGAGCTGCTCGGGCTGGTCTACGGACTGGCGGCGCGTCGCGCGACTGAACGCGCCAGCGACGAGGATCTGGCCCGTCTGCAGGACGCGCAGAAGCAGCTCTCGTCGGCCGACTCCCCCACCGACATGCACGATGCCAACGACGAGTTCCTCCGCACACTGCTCGCGGTGGCACGTTCACCGCGCCTCGGATCGGTGATGCGCAACATGTCGACCGTCGTCCCCGGCAACTTCTTCGAGCTGATCGAGGGCAGCGGACCGGTGCAACAGCGGGGCACGAAGCGGATCGTCACCGCGATCAAGCGGAAGGATCCCGACGCCGCCGCCGACGCCTGCATGCGTCTGCTCCGCGATCAGGGCGACCTCGTGATCAAGCTGCTCAGCTCACGCGGGATGTTCGCCGTCTCCGGGTAGCTCGCGGGTCGAATCCGTCGGCAATCGTGTGCCGGCCGAGTACTTCGCGCCCTTCGCCTTCGTGCCGTCGAAGCTCGCGAGCGACGTGACCCGAACGCGGAACGCGACCCGGCCCACCGAGATCCAGTTCTCGAAGTAGCGCTCGGGTTCGACCCGCATGCGGGCGAACATCTCCTGCGACTTGCGGAACAGGATGCGTCGGCTGACCGCGGCCCCGGGATCGGCGACCTCCTCGGCGACGCCTTCCACCACGACGAACTTGGTCGGGAACGCGGGATGGCTCCCGATCGAGAGCGAGACCCGGGGATCGCGGCGGAGGCGGTGCAGACCGGCGTGGTCGAGGGCGATCGTGAGGAAGAAGGACTCCCCGTCCCAGTCGAACCCGATCGGCACCACGAACGGTGCGCCGTCCTTCCGGAGGCTGGCGAGGTACACCACGTCCTGCTCGGCGAGGAACGCATCGAGCTCGTCGGACGTCATCGCGAACGTGCCGTACTTCTCCTCGGTCACGTGACCGCGCCGTCGATCTTCAGTGCGAGGACGCGTTCTTCGTCGACCCCGAGCTCGCGCAGGATCTCGTCGGTGTGCTCCGCGAACTGCGGTGCCCGCCGCAGCACCGTCGGCGTCTCGTCGAACTGCACCGGGTTGGTGACGAGCTCGCGCGTGGCGCCGTCGACGTCGGTGATCTCGGCGATGAGACCGTTCGCGCGTACCTGCGGATCGCGACCGAGCTCGACGGTGTCCTGCACCGGCGCCCACTGGCCTTCGAGGGTGCGGAAGCGGTCGACCCAGTAGTCGTACGGCTTCGACCCGATCACCTCGTGCACGATCTCGGCCGCGGCCGGCGCGTTCGCCAGTAGCTTCTCCGGCGTGTTCCAGCGTTCGTCGTCGATCATGTCCTCGCGGTCGAGGTGGCGGCAGAAGTCGGCCCAGAACTTCGAGACCTGGATCATCGCCAGGTAGAGGTACCGGCCGTCGGAGGTGCGGACGGGTCCGGCCCCGGGGTTGGTGCGCGCCTCGGGCGGGTTCCCCATCGATCCCCCGGGCCACGGCTCGCCGTTGGCCAGGGAGATGTCGACCGCGAGCGCGTTGGCCCACAGCCCGAGGCCGAGGAGCGACACGTCGAGCACCGATGGCTCGCCGGTGCGGTCGCGGGCGAGCAGGGCGGCGGCGATGCCCCCGGCGATGGTCATCCCGCCCAGCGAGTCGCCGTAGGCGGGGCCGGGCATGCCCAGCACCCCGTCGTAGTCGGGCGGTTGGACGCCGGCGGCGTGGCCCCCGCGCGCCCAGTACGCGGTGGCGTCGTAGCCCCCGCGCGTCGCCTCCGGCCCCCGGGCGCCGAAGGCGGTGCCCCGCACGTAGATGATGTCCGGGTTCACCGCCCGGATGTCGTCGAGGTCGATGTGCAGCCGGGTGCGGGCGTCGGGGAGGAAGTTCGTGAGGAACACGTCGCTCACGCGGGCCAGGTCGTGGAGGAGCTCGAGCGCGCCCGGGTGCTCGAGGGCGAGGCCGATGCTCCGCTTGCCCCGGTTGGGGTGCTCGATGATCGGGTGGTAGCTCCCCTCCTTCCAGCCGCTCAAGCCGCCCATGCCGCGTTGCGCGTCGCCGGTCGTCGCGTGCTCGACCTTCACGACATCGGCACCCCAGTCGGCCAGGACCGCGCCGGCCGAGGGCGTGAAGGTGAACTGCGCCACCTCGAGGATCCGCACCCCTTCCATCGGACGTGACGCCACGATCGCTCCCCCCCGGTCCGGTCGCCTGCGCGGCGCACTCTTCATAATGTATACAGAGCACCACCAGGACCGCGACGAGCCGGGAGCGCGACCGTGGAGTACAACCCGTATTCGTCGGCGATCCAGCACGACCCGTTCCCGGTGTACCGGTGGCTGCGCGACGAAGCGCCCGTGTACCACAACGAGAAGGTGGGCTTCTGGGCGCTGTCGCGGTACGACGACGTGCTCGCCGCCAGCCTCGACACCGCCACCTTCCTCTCCGGTCACGGCATGACCATCGAAGGGCTCGACGCCGGGAACGACATCCTCATCAACAAGGACCAGCCCGAGCACACGTGGCATCGCCGCCTGGTGTCGCGCGTGTTCACCCCGATGGCGGTCGCCGCGCAGGAGGACACCATCCGCGCCGTCTGCCGCGAGCTGCTCGCGGACGTGCGGGAGCGCGGGCGGATCGACGTCGTCGACGAGTTCTCGCTGGTCCTTCCTATCGCGGTCATCTGCGAGATGCTCGGCATCCCCGCCGACGCGCGCGAGCAGATCCACGACCGCTCGTCGCGCATGCTGGCGATGCCGGCGACCGATGGTCCCCCGGTCCTCTCCGACGACGTGATCAACGCCTCGCTCGAGCTGGCGGTGCAGATGACCGACGTCGTGAACGAGCGGGCCGAGTCCCCCGGCGACGACATCATCACGTTGCTGCTGCAGTCCGAGGTCGTCGACGACGACGGGGCGACCTGGCGCCTCACGCGCGAGCAGGTCGCCAGCCGCGTCGTCGAGCTGGTCGTCGCCGGGCACGAGACCACCGCCAAGCTGATCGGCAACATGGTCGTCGCCCTGGCGTGGTACCCCGATGCCCGGGCCGAGCTCGCCGGCGATCCGTCGCTCGTCGCACACGCGGTCGAGGAGGGCCTGCGCTGGGACGGCCCGTCGCACTACCAGGGCCGGTGGGTGGAACGCGACGTCGAGCTGCACGGGGTCACCATCCCGGCCGACTCCCGGGTCGTGCTCCTCACCGGCGCCGCCAGCCACGACGACCGTGTGTTCGAGGAGCCGGAGCTCTTCGACATCCACCGCGACATCAGCCGCAACCTCGCGCTCGGCTGGGGGATCCACCTCTGCCTCGGCCAGGCGCTCGCCCGGCTCGAGACCCGCGTCGCCATCGAGGAGCTGTTGGCGGTCGCGCCCGACTACGAGCTGGTCGACGACGGCGTCGCCCGGGCGCCGAGCGGTCAGGTGCGCGGGCACGAGCACCTGCCGATCGCGATCACGGGCTGAGCGGGGAAGGCATGGGACTCGCCGCCGACGGCCGGGTGATCGTCGAGGTCGGGCTGAACGAGTTCACCACCAAGGCCCAGAACCCCCACGTCCCCTACGGGCCCGAGGAGGTCGCCGACGACGTGGTCGCCTGCGCCGAAGCGGGAGCCGCCGTGGTCCACTTCCACGCCCGGGCCGACGACGGTGACCAGGACTGGTCGGGCACGGAGCGGTACCAACGCGCGTTCGACCGGATCGCCGCCCGCTCCGACGTCGTCGCCTACCCGAGCTACTTCGGGGACCACTCGCACGTGTGGGCGCTCGCGGCGCGGGCCCCGGGCGGTCCCGGTTCGCTGCTCGCGTCGTACGACGTCGCGCAGGAGGTCGTCGGGCCCCGGCTCTGGAACGAGCAGGCCTGCCGGTTCGAGGACCCGCCGTTCGACACCGTCGGCGGCGAGCAACCCGCCGACCCGCTGGGAGACATGCGGCGGATCGGGGTGACGCCCACGGTCAACGTGTTCGACGTCGGCGAAGCGCGCTGGCTCGCCCTCGCGGTCCGCGCCGGGATGTTCTCCACGCCGTTGTACGTGAAGCTCTTCCTCTGCGAGCAGCTGGTGACCGGGCCGTTCGCCGACGAGCGGGGCATCGAGGCGTATCTCTCCCAACTTCCGCCGGAACTCGACCTCGAGTGCACGATCGTGCCGTACACGATGATGGACGCGGGCCGCAGCGAGACCCTCCTCCGGGCGGCGCTGCAACGCGGCCTGCACGTGCGTGTGGGCATCGGCGACAGCCCGTACGCCCACCCGTCGGCCTCCAACGCGGAGCTCGTCGCCCGTGCGGTGCAACTGGTGCGCGAGGCCGGGTACGAGCCGGCCTCGCCCTCACACGTGCGTGACCGCCTCGGTCTGGCTCAGTAGTTCTCCCACACCGGCTTCATCAGGTTCCCCTGGAAGTCCGGCTTCCGCTTCTCCTTGAACGCGGCAACGCCCTCTTCGATGTCGTGGTTGGCGATCGTGCGGTTGGCGAGCGTCGCGTACTCCTGCGCGAGCACGTGCTCGCGGTACGAGCGGTCGAGCCCGTCGATGACGAGCCGCTTCGAGAAGCGGAGCCCGACCGGAGGGGCAGCGAGGAGCGCGTCGACGAACGTGCCCACCCGGTCCTCGAACTCGGCGTTCGGGTACCGGTAGCTGATCAGGCCGATGCGTTCGGCCTCGGTCGCGTCGATCGGCGTGCCGATGGCGATCAGCTCGATGGCCTTGGCGACACCGACGACACGCGGCAACAGCCACGCCACCGCGTCGTTCGCGGTCAAACCGATGCGGCTGAAGCTGGTGGCGAACCGGGCGTCGTCGGACCCGAGGCGGATGTCGCAGCACAGCGCGAGCCCGAGCCCGCCGCCGGCGGCGACGCCGTTGATCGCCCCCACCAACGGCTTGCTCAACTCCAGCAACGACAGGAACAGGTTCCGCCCCATCGAGACCGGTGGGATCTGTCCCCCGCTCGCCGAGAGGTCGACCCCGCTGAGGTCGGCACCCGCGCAGAACGAGTCGCCGGTGCCGGTGAGCACGACCACGCGCACGTCGTCGTCCTCCTCGGCTGCCGCACACAGCTTGGAGACGTGGTTGACCTGATCGGGCGTCATCGCGTTGCGATGCTCCGGCCGGTTGAGCCGGATGCGCAACAGGTGATCGCCGGTGGTCACCTCGATGCCGTCGATCGACTCGAAGGGCACGGACTACCTCCTGTTCGGGGAACGCTCGAGGAGCTGCACCGACTGGTCCAGGAGCGCGGCGATCACGGGGACCAGTGCCTCCTGGTCGGGGTCGGGCTGCTCGCGTCGTCGGTTGTGCTTGTTGATCACCGCGGCGATGGCGGCCATCTTGAACCGCGCGTGGGCGTCGAACCACGCGAGGTCGGCGACCGCGTGGCCGACCGCGTCCTCGTAGACGGCGAGGATCTCGGCCCGCGTCGGCATGCCCTCGGGAGTCGGGCGGATGGCCGACGGCTGCTCGCCCGCATCGAGGTACGACAGGAACCAGCTGAGGTCGACCCGTGGGTCCTCCCGGCTCCACAGCTCCCAGTCGATGATGGCGGCGACGTCGTCGCCTTGCGCGAGCAGGTTGCCCAACCGGTACTCACCGTGGACGACGGTGGACGGCACCGGTTCCGGGATTCTGTCCCGCAGCTCGGCGGCCGCACGTTCGAATCCGCTCCGGAGGTCGTCGGTGACGGTCTCGAACATCCGGACCCACCGCTCGACCTCCTCGTCGAGTCCCACCTCGGGCTCGTCGCCGAGCCCGACCGAGTCCGGCACCACCGAGTGCAGCCCCGCCAGCGCCCGCGCCGCCGCGACCTGGCGACCGTGGATGGTCGCCGGCGCGGGGAGCTCGTCGCAGGCGTCGAGCAGCGGCTCGAACGACTCGCCGGCGACGAAGCGCATCGCGTACAGGGGTGGGACCTCCGGCGGGTCACCGCCGTCGGTGAAGCACACTGCCGCGACCGGCGCCCGACCGGAACGCACGATGGCGTCCTGCACCCGGGCCTGGCGCAGGACGTCGCGGTTGCGCGTCGGTGCGAGGCCCGGCGGTGCCATCTTCACGACGATCGGCTGGTCGGCGGCGAGCTCCACGAGATAGGTCAGGCTCGACTTGCCGCCGACCAGCGGTCGCAGCCCGACGACGCGACCGCCGGGACGCCACCCGTCGACGAGCGCGGGAAGTCGCGCGCGCAGCCGACCGGGGTCGTGCTCGGTCGTCATCCGCCTCCCGTTCCTCGCGCGCCGGGCCACCCGGCCCGTCGCTGACTTTGGATACATTATGAACTCAGGCGAACGGGCGCACGCGAGGTGGGCGCACGCAAGGTACGCGAGGTGTGGGGGCACGGGTGGCGCATCCCGAGATCAACGTCACCATGGACGACATCCCCGACCTGCACCGGGCGCTGGCGGCGATGCGCGAGGAGGCGCCGCTGGTCGAGGTGCGCTGCAACGGCGAGCGGGCCTGGATCATCCTCACGTACGAGGCGTTGCGCGACGCTCTGCGCGACGAGGACACCTTCCCGTCGGCGGCGTCGTACAGCAAGAACACGGATCCCGCGGTCGGGCGCACGCTGAACTCGATGCGGGGCGCCGAGCACCACCGGAACCGCGCCGTGGTCTCGCCCACCTTCCGCAAGCAGCGGATGGAGCTGTACCGCGAGGAGCTGCTGGAACCGCTGTGCCACGAGGTCGTCGACCGGTTCGAGGGCGAGCGTCATGTCGACCTGCGCACCGTGCTGACGCACCTGCTGCCGATGGAGGCCATCACACGTCTGCTCGGGCTCCCGTCGGAGGATGCCGAAGCGCTCGAGCGATGGTCCAACGCCCTCTTCACGTACCCGTTCGATCCGCAGGGCGCGCTCGCGGCGAAGGCCGAGTTCACGACGTTCCTCGTGCAGGTCATGGAGCACCGGCGCGCCGAGCCCGGCGATGATCTCGTGAGCACGCTCGTCCACGGCGAGTTCCAGGGGCGCACGCTCGACGACGAGGAGATCCTCTCGTTCCTGCGCCTGCTGTTCCCCGCCGGTACCCACAACACGACCAACGCCATCGGCAACCTGTTCTTCGCGTTGTTGGAACGTCCCGAGCTGATGGCACGGGTGCGCGACGACGTGGAGGCACGCCACTGGGCAGTCGAGGAGGCGCTCCGCTGGGAGCCGTCGGTCGGCAACCTCCCGCGCCAGGCGTGCGCCGACGGCGCGGTGTTCCACGGCGTCGAGCTCCCACCCGACGCGACGATGGTGTACTCGTTCGCCGGCGCGAACCGCGACCCCGCGATGTTCCCCGATCCCGATCGCTTCGACCTCGACCGCAAGCCCCAGGAGATGCTCACCTTCGGGCTCGGTGAGCACTTCTGCCTCGGCGTGTGGCTCGGTCGCCAGGAGATGCGCGTCGCGCTCGACGTCATGCTCGAACGCACACAGCACCTCTCGCTCGACGACGTCGACGCGGCGCGTCCCCGGGGCGGGTCGCTGCGAGGACCGCACTCCCTTCCCGTGACCATCGACTGGTGAGAGCGAGCTGACCCATGGACCTCCCCGTCCCCGAGCACGTCCGGCCCATCCGCGATCGCTTCCTCGACTTCGTGCAGGAGCGCATCATCCCGCGCGAGCAGGAGATGTACTCGTGGTGGGTCGACGGCGATCCCGGCGCCGCGCTGATGGCGGAGTTGCGCGCGCAGGCGAAAGCCGAGGGTCTGTGGGCCATCGGCCATCCCCAAGAGGTGGGCGGCGGCGGGATGCCCTTCATGGACTACGTGTACATCAACGAGGTGATCGGGCTCTCCGAGCCGGCGGTGTGGGTCTTCGGCACCGGCACGCTCCAGGACTCGTTGATGTTGAACGAGTTCGCGTCCCCCGAGTGGCGCGACCGCTACCTCGGTCCGCTCGTCGCCGGAGACATCATCCAGAGCTTCGGGATGACCGAGCCCGCGGTCGCCTCTTCCGACGCCACCCAGCTGCAGACGACCGCGGTGCTCGACGGCGACGAGTGGGTCATCAACGGGAGGAAGTGGTTCACCAGCCTGGCGCACTACGCGAAGTACACGACGGTCATCGCCCGCACCGAGGACGACGCCGAGCGACCGCACCTCGCGTTCTCCGCCATCATCGTCCCCACCGACACGCCGGGCTACAACATCGTCCGCGCAGTTCCGGTGTTCGGCGAGATCGAGGGTGACCACTGCGAGGTCGAGTACGACAACGTGCGCGTGCCGGCGAACAACCTCCTCGGCGCGCGCTGGCCAGGGCTTCCTCCTCGGACAGAAGCGGCTCGGACCCGGGCGTGTGTTCCACGCCATGCGCTTCCTCGGCCGCGCCGAACGCGCCTACGACCTGATGTGTGACCGCGCCGTGCGGCGCGTCGCGTTCGGGGGACCGCTCGCCGAGAAGCAGCTGATCCAGCTGATGGTGTTCGAGACCGCCGCCGAGATCCGGGCCTGTCGCCACATCGCCCTCGACGCCGCCGAGCAGATGGACCGGGGCGACCCCGCACGGGTCGAGATCGGCATGATCAAGGTGCTCACCGCGCGCATGTTCCACAACGCGGTGGACCGGGCGATCCAGGTGCACGGGGGCATGGGGGTCACCGGCGACCTCCCGCTCGAGCGCTTCTACAAGGAGGCGCGCCTGGGTCGCATCTGGGACGGGCCCGACGAGACCCACATCGCCACCGTGTCCCGCCTGTTGCTGAAGCCCTACCGCGACGCGGCGTCCGGCAGCTAGCGCGGTCCGCGCGCCAGCATCTCGAGCAGCTCCCGAGTGGCGCTGCTCACCAGTTCGAGCAGCCCGACGCCGGGGACCTGGTGGTAGGAGAAGACGGCCATCGCGCCGTCGTCGTCGACGCCGTGGGCGACGATCGGCCATCCCTGCGACTGGAGCCGCGCCGCGTCAGCTTCGAGGTCCGCCGACCAGCCGCCGGTGTGGTGCACCCCGGTTCCTCCGTTCACGGTCCAACACGTGCCGGGCAGGAGCTTGACGAGCTCCAGCCGTAAGTCGCGGGAGTACGCCAGCTCGACCTGGTGCGTCACGGTGTCGCCGGTCGCCGGCGTGCGGACCCTCAACGGACCCGCGTACACCGATCCCCACGACAAACCAGTTGCTGCTTCCCAGATCGGGATGGCGGTGGCGACGTCGTCGACGATGATCCCGGTGTGATACGGCTCGATCACTTCACCAGGGGAGTGCAGTGGATGAGCGGGATCAACCGGTCCGCACGGGTCTGGTAGTCCGCGAAGCCGGGATACATCTCGCACGCGACCTTCCACAGTCGCTCGCGCTCCTCCCCCTGCGGCACCTCCTCCGCGTGGTAGTCGCCCTGATGCCCGCCCCGCAGCGTGAGCATCACCTCGGGGTTGGCCTTGATGTTGAAGTACCACGAGGGGTTGCGCTCGTGCGCGGCGTTCGACGCGATGATGACGATCGAGTCGCCGTCGCGCGCGTATCCGAGGGGGGTGTGGCGCTTCTTGCCGCTCTTCGCGCCCGTCGTGGTGAGCAACGCGAGGCCACCGGTGCCGCCGGTGTCGCCGGGACTCAACGACATCTTCCCCTTGGTCTTCACCATGAGGACGCGATCGACCGGCGGGACGACGCGCCCGTAGATCCACGAACCGGTCTTGGTCATGGTGATCTTCTGGACGATCCCCAGAAAGAAGCTCGGCGATTGGGCAGTGTCGTCGCCAGTGGTCATGGCTCTCCTCCCAATGCCCGGCCCGGGCATCTGTCGCTCGACGCAATGTAGAGCACTAGACGAGGCGCGACTCGTGGCCCGCCCAGTACGGCTCCCGCAGCTTGTGCTTCTGGACCTTGCCGGTGGGCAGACGGGGCAGCTCGGCGACGAAATCGATCGAGCGCGGCACCTTCACGCGTGCCAGGCGCTCGCGGCACCACGCCAGCAACGTCGCCTCCAGCTCCGGCGACGGCACGACCCCGTCGGACGGTTGCACCAACGCCTTCACCTCTTCGCCGAGATCGTCGTTCGGCACGCCGATCACGGCGACGTCGGCGACGTCGGGATGCACCACCAGCACGTCCTCGATCTCGCGTGGGTAGATGTTCACCCCTCCCGCGATGATCATGAACGCCTTGCGGTCGGTGAGGAAGAGGTAGCCCTCGTCGTCGAGGTAGCCGACGTCGCCCAACGTCGACCATCCGCGCTCGTCGTACGCCTCGCGGGTCTTCTCGGGATCGTCGTGGTACTCGAACGGGAAGCCGTCGGAGAACCACACGGTGCCCACCTCGCCGGGCCCGAGCTCCTGCCCCGCGTCGTCGACGACGTGCGCGACGCCGAGGACCGCCCGGCCGACCGATCCCGGCCGTTCCCGCCACTCGGCCGCGGAGATGAGGGTCATGCCGTTGCCCTCGGTGCCGGCGTAGAACTCGTAGAGGATCGGGCCCCACCAGGCGAGCATCGCCTCCTTCACCGCCACCGGGCAGGGCGCGCCACCGTGGACCCCGAACACCAGGCTCGAGACGTCGGAGCGCTCGCGCACGTCGGGCGGGAGCTTCAACATGCGGCTGAACATCGTGGGCACCCATTGCGCGTGCGTGACGCGGTGGCGCTCGATCAGCTGCAGCGCCGCCTCGGGGTCGAATCGCTCCATCACCACGATCGTGCCGCCGGCGCGGTGGGTCGCGAGGCACCCGTAGAGCGGACCCGCGTGGTACAGCGGGCCGGACGAGAGCCACACCGTGTCGGCGTCGAACCCGTACAGGTCGCGGTAGGTCGGGAAGTAGCCGGGCACCGTCCACGCCGGTTCGAGGGTGAGCGGCTTGCGCACCCCCTTGGGTCGTCCCGTCGTGCCCGACGAGTAGAACATCTCGCTGCCGGCGACTTCCGGCTCGACCGGGCCCGGCGACGCGCCGTCGCGGGCCTCCTCGTAGCCGACGAATCCGTCGAGGGGTCCGCCCACGGCGAGACGCACGCGCACCCGCGGCAACCGGTCGCCGATCCCGGCCGCCGCCGGGAGGTTCGCCGATGCGACCAGCGCGACCGCGCCGCAGTCGTCGACGACGTAGTCGAGCTCGGGACGGGTGAGCAACGAGCTGATCGGCGTGTAGTAGAGGCCGGACCGCTGCGCCGCCCACACGACCTCGAGGTAAGGGAGGTCGTTCTCGAGGAAGATCGCCACGTGGTCACCGGCGCGCAGCCCTTCGGCGTGAAAGAGCTGCGCGAGCTGGTTCGAGCGCGTGTCGAGTTGCGCGTACGTGAGCGTCGCGCCGCTCGCCCCCATGATCACCGCCGGCTTGTCGCCGTCGCGGCGGCGTGCGTCGCCGGGTAGTACTCGCGCTCGCTCACCGGCTCATGCGCTCCCGATGGCCGTCTCCACGAAGGCCTCGAGCGCGGGGATCGCGTCCCGCCCGCGGTTCCACGGCATCACCACGACGCGGTCGACACCGAGGTCGTCGAGCCGGGCGAGGTCGTCGGGTGTCGGCCGCGGGAACAGGATGGTGATCTCGAACGTCTCGCTCGCACCCTGGTCGCGGCGAAGGGAGCGCACCGTCGTGATCCGCTCCTCGATCTCGGCGACGTCGGTGGCGACTCCACCCGAGATCCACCCGTCGGCGAACCGGGCGGCGCGCGCCAACGCGTGGTCGGAGTCGCCGCCGAGCAGGATCGGCGGATGGGGCGCGCGGACGGGGCGGGGCGCGAAGTGCACCGGGTCGAAGTCGAAGTGACGACCGTGGTACGCGGGCTCCTCCTGCGTCCACAGGGCCCGCAGCACCTCGATGCACTCCTCGGTCCGCGAGAACCGTCGCTTGGGCTCGAGGCCGAGGGTGGTGAACTCCTCCGCCAGCCATCCCGCGCCCACGCCCAGGATCGCCCGCCCGCCGGACAGCACGTCGAGGCTCGTGACCGCGCGCGCGGTGACGAGCGGATGGCGGAGAGGGAGGACGTAGATCGCGGTGCCGAGCCCGATGGTCGACGTCGCCGCGGCGATGGTGCTCAGGATCACCCACGGGTCGTACAACGGGGTGTCGAGGGCGAACGGGAACGACCCGTCGGGGGTGTACGGGTAGGGACTCTCCACCCGCACGGGGAACACGACGTGGTCGGGCACGAACACCGAGCCGTAGCCGACCTCCTCGGCGCGGGCGGCGATCGCGGGCATGTCCGTGGGCCTCACCATGACGAGATTGAGGCCCAGTTCCATGTCGACTCCCCCGTCGTCCGGATCTCATAATGTATCCAACATGACCGCGAGCGGACTCTCCGCCGAGGACACCATCGCCCTGCACCAGTTGGTGCACGAGTACGCGCACATCGTCGACGACGCCGACTTCGAGCGGTTGTCCGAGATCTTCACGCCCGACATCGAGTTCGACACCTCGGCGTTCGGCAACCCACCGCTGCGCGGCCTCCGCCCGGTGATCGAGTCCTACGTCGGCGCCCGCCACCCCGTCGCCCACCACGTGACGACCGCGGTCGTCACCACCGATGCCGACGGCACCGTCCGGGTGCGGAGCAAGGTGCTCTCGCTCCTCGCCGGCGGGCTCTGCGGGAGCGGCACCTACGACGACGTCGCGGTGCGTACGCCCGACGGCTGGCGCATCTCGGAGCGCGTGATCGGCCTGCGCCGGGAGCGCGACCTGCCCCGGCCGCCACCTCGCCCCGCCCCCTGAGGTCGGTCGGCACGCGACCCTCGATTTTGGATACCGTATACATCTTCGGGAGCCGCTCGGACCGGCCGGGGGCGGAGGACGTCGATCGATGACAGCCGAACAGATGACCGGTGGCCAGGCCCTCGCCCGCCAGCTCGTCCGCGAGGGCGTGCAGCACGTCTTCGGCCTTCCCGGCGACCAGACCATGCACGCGATCGACGGGCTGTACGACGAGCCGTCGATCCAGTTCGTGACCACCCGCCACGAGCAGGGCACCACCTACCTGGCCGACGGCTACGCCCGCGGCGGTGGTCGCCCCGGGGTGGCGTTCGTCGTGCCCGGCGTCGGGGTCTACAACGCAGGGGCGGGGCTGGCCACCGCGTTCGCGGCGTCGTCGCCGGTGGTGCTGATCGCCGGCCAGATCAACCGCGACGGGATCGGCCAGGGCCTCGGGTTGCTGCACGAGATCGACGACCAGCTCGACCTCGTGCGCCCCATCACGTCCTGGCAGCGGCGTGCGCTCACCGCCGACGAGATCCCCGACACCGTGCACGAGGCGTTCGTGCGCGTGCAGCGCGGCCGTCGGCAACCGGTCGAGATCGAGATGCCGCCAGAGGCGTTCTCGGAATCGGCCGAGATCACGCTGGTCGACCGGGCCGAGGACGTGCGCGTCGCCGCCGACCCCGAGCAGATCGCCACCGCCGCACGCGCGCTGGCCGGTGCGGAACGGCCGTTGATCTGGGCCGGCGGGGGTGTCGTGCTCGGCGACGCGAGCCCCGCGCTGACCGCAGTGGCCGAGCACCTGCAGGCACCGGTCGTCACGACGCGCCAGGGCAAGGGCGCGATCGACGACCGCCACCCCCTCGCCGCGGGCTCCATCTGGGTCAACCGCCGGATGCAGCCGCTCCTCGACGACGCCGACGTGATCCTGGCCGTCGGCACTCACTTCCTCGGCAACAAGCTCGCGGCCGAGAAGACCGTCGTGCACGTCGACGTCGACGTGACGGAGATCGGGCGCCACTTCGCGAACCCGATTCCCGTCGTCGGCGACGCCGCGCCGTCGCTCGAGCTGCTGCTCGACGCGCTGCGGCGTCAGCGTGATCCCGCGCCGAGCCGGGCCGACGAGGTGCAGGCGTTCCGCAAACAGGTCGAGGAGGACCTCCGCGCCGTGGGCCCTCAGGGCCTGATGGTCGACCAGCTCCGCGCCGCGATCCCCGACGACGGTGTGCTCGTGCCCTGCACCACCACGATCGGGTACATGAGCCACATGCTCTACCCGGCCTACGGGCCCCGCACCTATCTCTCGACCTCCTACATGGGGACGCTGGGGTGGGGCTTCCCCGCCGCGTTGGGCGTGAAGGTCGCCCGGCCCGACGTACCCGTCGTGTGCGCCACCGGCGACGGCGGGTTCCTGTTCGCCGCCACCGAGCTCGCCACCGCGGTGCAGTACGGCATCAACGCCATCACCGTGGTCTACGACGACGGCGCGTACGGCAACTCCAACCGCGATCAACGCGAGCGGTTCCACGGCCGCGAGCTCGGCACCGAGCTGCGCAATCCTGACTTCGTGAAGTTCGCCGAGTCGTTCGGCGCCGACGCGGTGCAGTTGGCCAAGGGCGACGACGTCGGCCCGGCGCTGCGCGACGCGCTCGGCAACACCCGCCCGTCGGTCATCGTCCTGCCGATGGATCGTCTACCGTCGCCGTTCTGATGGAGATGAAGTGGAGGCGTGGCCGGATGGCCGGGACGCTGGAACGGAATCGACCATCCTGATGGAGGTGTGATGGAGATCACCCGTCAGGCCGGCGCCCTGGGGGCGATCGTCACCGGCGTCGACATCGCGTCCGTCGACGACACCGGGTTCAAGGAGCTCCACGACGCGCTGCTCGAGCACCTGGTGCTCTGTGTGCGCGGGCAGGGCCACGTCACGCCCGACGAGCAGGTCGCGTTCTCGGCCCGCTGGGGACCGATCGAACCGCACCCCTACGTGCCGCCGATCGAAGGGCACCCGGAGATCATGCGGGTCTACGACCCCAACCCCATCACGGTGACCTGGCACTCCGACTTCACCTACGCCAAGCAGCCGCCCTCGATCAGCCTGCTGCTCGCCCGCATCATCCCGGAGTACGGCGGCGACACCATGTTCTCCAACGGCTACCTCGCGTACGAGGGTCTCTCCGCCGGCCTGCGCGAGACGCTCGACGGGCTGCGCGCGGTGCACTACGCGACGCAGCTGGCGATCGACAGCGGGATGCCCGACGACGAGATCGTCAATTCGCATCCCGTGGTGTGCACGCACCCGGAGACCGGCCGGCGGGCGCTGTTCGTCAACGACAACTACACCCGCCACTTCGACGGCTGGTCGATCGACGACAGCCAGCCGCTGCTCGACCATCTCTACGCCCAGTTCGCCCGCTTCGAGTACACCTGGCGGCACCGTTGGCAGGAGGGTGACCTCCTGATCTGGGACAACCGCTGCGTGCAGCACGCGGTGGTCGGCGACACCGCCGGCCAGGAACGCTCACTGCACCGCACCACGATCGCAGGAGGTACCCCGCGATGACCGACATCCCCTGGATCGTCAGCCTCGACGACCATGTAGTGGAGCCGCCCGACGTCTGGACCAAGCGGCTGCCCGCGAAGTACCGCGACATCGGCCCGCACGTCGTGATGGCGCCGGCGGGGACGCCCATCCTCGACGGTGGCGGCTACCGGGAGGCGCCGGGGACCGACGGCCCCGACGTCGCGTGGTGGTTCTACGAGGACCAGCAGTACTCGGTGAAGCGCCTCATCGCCGCCGCGGGCTACCCCGCCGAGGAGATCGGCTTCGACGGCATCACCTTCGACCAGATGCGGCCCGGCTGCTGGCAGCCGAACGCGCGCCTCGACGACATGACGATGAACCACGTCGAAGCGTCGCTGGCCTTCCCCAACTACCCGCGGTTCTGTGGACAGATCTTCCTCAAGGCCAAGGACAGGGAACTGGCTCGCCTGTGCGTCGCGGCGTACAACGACTGGCAGGTTGAGGAATGGTGCGCGGGCAGCAACGGCCGCCTCATCCCGCTGTGCCTGGTCCCGCTCTGGGACGCCGAGCTCGCGGCGGCGGAAGTGCGCCGCAACGCAGCCCGCGGCGTGCAGGCGGTGGCGTTCTCCGAGCTCCCGCCGTGGCTCGGGCTCGCGAGCATCCACTCCGGCTACTGGGACCCGTTCTTCGCCGCCTGCGCGGAGACGAGCACCGTCGTGGCGATGCACATCGGCTCCGGCACCAAGACGATCACGTCGTCCGAGGACGCACCCGACGCGGTGCAGGCCGTGAACATGTTCGCCAACAGCGCGCTGTCACTGATCGACTTCCTGTTCTCCGGCGTGCTCGTGCGGTTCCCTGATCTCAAGCTGCTCTACGCGGAGGCGCAGATCGGGTGGATCCCCTACGTGCTCGAGCGCGTCGACGACGTGTGGGACGTGCACCGCGGCTGGAGTGAGAGCCAGCGCAACGTCAGCGAGCCGCCGTCGCAGTACTACTACCGCCAGGTCGTGAGCTGCTTCTTCAAGGACGGTGTCGGGGTGGAGAACCTCGACCGCGTCGGACGCGAGAACATCGCGTTCGAGACCGACTATCCGCACCAGGACAGCACCTGGCCCAACACCCACCAGGTCGCCAAGGAGCTCTTCGGCCAGCTCGACGCCGACACGGTGCACAAGATCGTGCGCGGCAACGCCATCCGCTTCCTCGGCCTCGAGGGACTCGGCGACGGCAGCGGTCCGCTCCCCTCGTGACCACGCTCGATCCGGCGGCGACGACCGTCGTCACCGAGGCGGACCTGCGCGCCCACCTCGAACGACTGCTCGGCGCGCTCGGCGTGCCCGACACCCAGGCCGCGCTCGTCGCTGACAACCTGATCGAGGCCGACCTCCGCGGCGTCGACTCGCACGGCTCCCACCTGATGGCGCTGTACAACGGCCGCGTGCGTGGCGGTCACATCAAACCGGTGACCGTGGTGACGACGCTCGACGACCACGGTTCCACCGTCCGTCTCGACGGCGGCCTGGGGTTCGGGCAGATCGCCGGTGTCGCCGCAGTGGACCTCGCGATCGAGCGGGCGCGCGCCCACGGCGTGGCGACCGTCTCCGTGCGCGAGCTCACCCATCTCGGTGCCCTCGCCTACTACACGATGCGGGCATCGGCCGCCGGGTGCTTCGCGATGGCGTTCCAGAACGGCGCCATGATCGTGCCCCCGTTCGGTGGCACCACGAGCCTGTTCTCGACCAACCCGTTCTCGTACGCGGTGCCCGCCGGTCGGCACCCCGACGTCGTCTACGACATCGCCACCACCGCCGCGGCCGGGAACAAGGTCCTCCTGGCCCGCAAACGGGGCGACGCGACCATTCCCGAGGGTTGGGCGAACGACGAGCACGGGCTCCCGACGACCGACCCCCACGCGGCGTCGATCTCGCAGTTGCAGTGGTTCGGCGGACACAAGGGCTTCGGCATCGGACTCCTGGTCGAGATCATGGGCGGCCTGCTCGCCGACAGCAGCTTCGGCGCCACCGAGCACAGCGAGTCGGAGCTCACCGGCTGGGACCGCGTCACCAAGGGCGCGAGCTTCGTGGTCCTCGACGTCACCCGGTTCCTGCCGCTCGACGACTTCCGTGCGCACGTCGACCAGCTCATCGACGACGTGCACGCATCGGCCCTCGTCCCGGGCACCGAGCGGATCCTCGTCCCGGGGGAGCTCGAGGCCGAGCGGCGCACGCACCGCACGCAGCACGGCATCCCGCTCTCCGTCGCTCTCGTCGAAGAGCTCGACGCCATGGCCGCGTCCCTCGACTGCCCACCACTCGAGCAGAAACAGGAGTCGACACCCGCATGAGCGACCGCTACGGCCTCACCACGATCAGCACCGAGCTCCACGACAGCGGCGTGCTCGTGGCCATGCTGAACCGGCCCGAGCACCGCAACTCGCTCGACCCGGTGATGCACCTCGAGCTCAAGCAGCTCTACGAGAAGATCGTCGACGACGAGGAGCTCAACGCGGTCGTGCTCACCGGCGCCGGCAAGTACTTCTGCGTCGGCGCCGACTTCAACAGCATGGAGGACAACGTCAGCTACCCCGACGGTCACCCGGGGCTGCTGATCGAGTCGGTGGGCATGGCGCGCAACATCCTCGCGGTGCGGGTGCCGTTGATCTCCGCCATCAACGGCGACGCCATCGGCATCGGCGCCACCATCTCGCTGTTCTGCGACGTCGTCTACATGGCCGACCACGCCCGCATCGCCGATCCGCACGTCCGGGCGGCGATGGTCGCCGGCGACGGCGGTGCCGTGCTCTGGCCGCTCCTCATGGGCCCGAACCGGGCCAAGGAGTACCTGATGACCGGCGACCTCGTCACCGCGCAGGACGCCGACCGGCTCGGCCTGGTGAACCACGTGGTCCCGGCCGAGTCGCTGATGGACGAGGCGATGGCGATGGCGACCCGGCTGGCCGAGGGGCCGGCGGTGGCGATCCGCTTCAACAAGCGACTGGTGAACAAGGAGCTGGAGATGCGGGTCGCGCAGCTCTACGACCTCTCGGTGGCGTTCGAAGCCGTGAGCATCGAGACCGCTGACCACCGCGAGGCACTCGACGCGTTCCTCAACAAGCGCCCGGCCACGTTCAGGTCGGGCAAGTTCGGCGGCACCTGATCGGCGTCAACTCCCGATCAGGTCCGCCTGGATCTGCACCGCGTTCGACTTCTTGCAGTCGAACGTGCCCTTCTTCTTCGGGGCCAGGCGCACGAACTTGCCCTTCTGCAGCTGGGTGATCATCGAGCACGTCGTCGGCACCTTGTTCTTGATGTCGACGGTGCCGATCATGCCACCGGCGTCGAAGCTGGTGAGCCCGTCGACACCGGTGCTGAGCATGTTGGCGCGGGTGAGACCGTTGACCCCGTCCTTCTTGACGATCGCGTCGACCGCCTGCTTGAACGCCAGGGTCGCGGTCCAGCCGTAGGTCGCGAAGCCATTGGCGTTGGCCTTCCCGACGTACTTCATGAACGCGGCGAGGGTCTTGTTGGTCGACGCCTCCTCGAACGGCAGGAACGTCAACGGGACGTACTGACCCTCCATGACCTCGGCTTGCTCCTTCACCGCCTGGTCGTAGCAGGCGATGGTGCACACGAACGCGATCTTCGAGCTGTCCAGCCCCTGCAGCTGGGCCTCGCTGCGGAGCAGGATCGAGCTCTGCGCCGAGGACGCGTTGTACGAGTAGTTGGAACCGTCGTTCTTCATCTGGTTGACGATCGGCGTGTACGCGCTCTGCGGGTCGCGACCGGAGATGCCGAGCGTCTGGTCCGACTTGATGCCCGCCTGGATCTCGGTTTCGATGAGCACCTGGCCGCCGCGCTGGGCGTCCTTGGTGTCGTTGCCGAAGATCATCGGTCCGTGCAGGCCGCCCTTGTGCGTCTTCAGCAGGTACTTGGCCTCGAACTGGTTGCCGTTGTACGTCTGGGGGTTCTGATCCTTCGTGCTGCACACCAGCTGCGCGGGGCTGACCGGGAACGCCACCGGGGAACAGGCCTGCGGGACGCCGGTGGCGACGCTGGCGAGATCGGGGATGCCGGTGACCGCGCCGGCCTGGTCCTTGCAGTTGACCTCGTCCTCGACGTTGCTGAGGAACAGCACGAACGTGCCCACCATCGCGAAGTCGTTCTGGCACGCGGTGATGACGGCGTTGCGGGTGTCGTTGGCGTTCAGGTGCGAGTCGATGAAGTCGACGACCAGCTTGCGACCGGCGACCCCGCCCCCGCCGGCCTTGCTGTTGAGGTACTTCGCCGCGCCCTTCACGCCGTCGGCCGCGCCCTTGAACAGCCCGGGCGCGATCGGGTTCTCGACGTCGGCGATGATCGCGATGCGGATCTCGCTCGCGGTGACCCCGATCTCCGTCGCCTTGGGCTTCTCGCTGCTCGACTGACCGGTCGCCGCGGTCGCGCCGACGGCCACCAGGGCGAGGACGGTCACGGTGACGACGAGCGTGTGCCGGATCCTGAGCATGGTCCCCCCTCTGCGCCCGGCCTCCGGCCCGGCGATGCGCCTACCGTATCCACATGCCACGCGTCGCCGTCGTCACCGGGTCGGCGAGTGGGATCGGCAAGGCCACGGTCGACCTGCTGCGGGCCGGTGGTGTGCACGTGGCCGGGTTCGACGTCCACGGCGACCCGCCGGCCGACGTGAGCGATCCGGCATCGGTCGCCGACGCCGTCGCACGAGTGCCGCGACGAGCTCGGCCCCATCGACATCGTCGTCAACGCCGCGGGCATCCCCGCGGGCGGCGACGTCGGTGACGACACCTACGTGGAGCAGTGGGAGCGGGCGCTGGCCGTGAACCTGACCGGCGCGATGCACGTCGTGCAGCGCGTGCCTCGACGACCTCCTCGCCAGTGACGCCGGCCGCATCGTCAACGTGGCGTCGACCGAGGGCCTGGTGGCCGCGCGGCGGACGTCGCCCTACACCGTGGCCAAGCACGGGCTCGTCGGCTTCACCCGTTCCCTCGCCGTCGATCTCGGTCGGCGCGGGATCACCGCGAACGCGGTGTGTCCCGGCGCGACGCTCACGGGCATGACCGAGCAGATCCCGGCGACCGACCGCGACACCTACGCTCGGCGCAACATTCCCGTCGGCCGCTACGGAACGCCCCAGGAGATCGCGCACATGGTCGTCGCGTTGACCGCGGTGGAGGCGTCGTACGTGAACGGTGCGGTGATCACCGTCGACGGCGGCATGACGGCGATGGGCTGAGTGGTGCCCAGTTCGATCGGGCAGCGCCTCGACGAGCTCGGGCTCGTCCTGCCCGGCCCGTATCCACCGCACGAACCGCTCGACGCGGTGGTGGTGCACGGCGGTCGCGCCCGGACGTCGGGGCAACTCCCCCGCGACCACGACGGTCAGCTGGTGCACCCCGGTGTGCTCGGCGCCGAGGTCGGCGTCGAGCAGGGCGCGGAGGCGGCGCGCTGGTGCGCGCTCAACGCGCTGTCGGTGCTGGAGCTGACCTTGGGCGACCTCGACCGGATCGAACGGGTGTTGACCGTGCTCGGGTTCGTCGCCTCGGCGCCGGGCTTCGTCGCCCAGCCCGCGGTCGTCGACGGCGCCAGCCGGCTCCTGTACGAGGTGTTCGGCGACGCCGGACGCCACTCCCGCTCGGCGGTCGGTGTCGCCGCCCTGCCCCGCGGCGGTGCGGTGGAGATCGAGGTCGAGGTCGCGCTGCGCCCGTGAGGTCAGCCCGCGCCGGCGAAGATGCGGCCGATGTTGTCGGGCGGCGAAGAACTCGGCCGGTGAGGTGACGCCTGCGTTCACCCGGGCGAAACCGTCCATCGCCTCCTGGTTGCCCTGCATCGCGCCGAGCAGCTCCTGCATCTCGGGCGAGGGCGGGTCGAGCGTCGCGAGCTGGCACGTGAGCTCGAACATCGGCAACACGTGCTCGTCGCGGGTGGTCTGGTAGTCAGCCATGGCGTCGTCGAACGGACGCGTGCCGGTGAGCGACGCGTCGATGGCGCCCGCGCACAACTCGGCGTCGCGGAACGCGTCGCTGATGCCCATGGCCGTGATGAAGTCCTTGTTGTACCCGGCGTCGCCGACCAGCGCCCAGCCGCGTCCGAACGGCGTGCGGAAGTAGTTCTCCACCGCGGTGCCCGAGAACCGGGACTCCCGCGTCGCACCGCGGATGCGGTCGGCGAACTCGGGCGCGAGATCGAACGTCTTCAGGTAGTTCCCCTCGATGTCGTGCTTGTTCGCGGCGGCCTCGCGGTACGGCCACCCCGCGACCACGAGCGTCAGGTCGTCGTGGGTCGGTGCCATCGCCCACCCGCGCTCCGGACGGGCGTAGACCTCGAACCTCCCGTCGACCGGGAGACCGCTCCAGTACGCGTAGGAGCCGTAGAGGATGGGGTCCCGTTCGTGGTACTCCGCGGGTGCCACCGTCTTCGCCACCAGGGAAGAGCGACCGTCGGCCCCGACGACCACGTCGGCGTGCTCGACCACGGACGCGCCGCCCGCGAGCGGCCGCGGACCCCGACGACCCGTCCGTCGTCGACGAGCACGTCGTCGACGTTGAACGCCTCGCGCACCTCGGCCCCGGCTTCGGATGCCGCGTCGACCAGGAGCTTGTCGAGCACGGTCCGGCGCGGGCAGTACGCCACCGGTGACTCCGGCGTGCCCGGCGTACCCGCCAACGTCACCGGACCGAAGTCGAACGTGTACGTGTCGATGGGCGGGCACCCGGTGGCGCGCAGCTGCTCGAGCAGCCCCCACCGTTGCAGGGCGGCGACGCCCGGCGGGTGCACGATGTGGGTCGAGAGGGTGTCGCTGGGGAAGGTCGCACGGTCGACCAGGAGCACGCGGTGGCCTGCGCTCGCGAGGAGCATCGCGGTCGGTGATCCTGCGCACCGCGCGCCGACGACGATGACGTCGTACCGGTTCGAGGCCATGACCCTCCCTCCCCTCCCCCGACGCGTCCAGGATTGCCGCGCCACGGCGCGGCGATCAAGCCCCCGGGTCGTCCGCCTCGGGAGCGTCCGCTCAGACCTCGGCCGCGTTCCGGAACGCCGGCACCAGGCTCGTCCAGCCCGCGGCGTTGGCGTCGCGCCAGACCTGGCCCTCCGCACCCAGACGGTCCCAACCTCCGTGCACGATCTCGAGCAGGGTCGCGCCGTCGCCGGCATCGACGAACGACACCTCCACGTCCGTCGCGTGGCCGCGGGCACGGCCGATGTGCCACAGGTACGCGAAGCGGTGGGGCGGATGCCACGCCGTGATCTCGCCCCAGTCGATCTCGGTGCCGTCGGACGTCCGTTCGAAGATGCGTCCGCCCAGACGCGGCTCCAGCGTGACCACGGCGTCGGGATCACCCGAGGTCGTGTGACCCTTCGGCCACCAGGTCGAGAGACGCGTCGTCCACACCGTGAACGCGTGCGTGGGTGCGCACTCGACGCGGAAGCTCAACCGGAGCGGTTCGACGTTCACGAGGGTTCGGTGTTCTCCGCCACGAGCCGGAACCGGGTGACCGCGTCCCCCCACACCTGTGCGAGGAATTGCTCGACTGCGGCCACCCCTTCATCGTGCAGCCGGTAGATCCGGCGGGTTCCCCGCGGTTCCTCCACCACGAGGCCGGCCTCCTTGAGCAGCCGGAGGTGGCGCGACACCGCGGGCCGGCTGATCGGCAGCTCGTCGGCGACCTCGCCGACGGAACGACCGCCGCCTCCGAGCAACGCGACGATGGCGCGCCGGTTCGGGTCGCCCAACGCCTCGAAGGGATCCCCCGCCGGGAGCGTGCTCACGAGCTGGCGCGCATCCGGTTGTTGCGGGCGTTGTGCTCGACCTCCGCGCGCCCCAACGCCTCCAGCACCGGAGGCACGTAGTTGGCGAACCGCCCCCGCAGTCCCTTCTTCAGGCCGTACCAGCCACCGACCGGGTTGTCGTCGGCACGCGCCCACGCCTCGACCGTCCCGTCCTTGGCCGGCTTCTGCTCGTCGGTGCTCCCGAGCGGCACCCAGTCACCCGCGGCCACGAGCATCGCGTGCAGGTCGTCGAGCGCGCGCAGGTGGTAGCGGAGCTGCGTCGTACCGACCTGCACCACCAACGCCGGTGGATCCGCGGTCTCGTCGCGATACGCCTCGTACGTCGAACCGCCGCTCGGCGTGTCCAGCGTCCAGGGATGCTCGACGGTGCCGTCGCCGTCAGCCATGCGTCGCCTCTCCTTCGGGCTGGAAGCCGTACCGGCCGACCAGCGTCGCCGGCGCTGCCTCGGGACCCTCCTCGCAGCGGTCGGCGATCTCCCGGAGGAACTCGACGAAGGCGGCGGTGTCGGCCAGCGGGTTGCTGCCGTCCTCGGTGTCGACGTCGGCCACGTGCACGAAGCTCACGCCGTCGCCGAGCCGAAAGCTCGCGTAGCGGAGGTGTGCGGGCCGGGTCGCCGCCAGCTCCCCGAAGACCTGCTCGATCAGCGCCTGGTTCTCGTCGGCGCGCTCGGCCCGGGTGCGGTACTGCACGATGGTCACGGCCATCTCGCCCTCCTTGCGTAACGATCCCGTTACCGTAACACAACAGTTACGGAGTGGGTACGTGCCGCGGCGGGGTGTGCGAGATTGAGCGCCATGCTGATCATCGCAGGCACCTTCGAGGTCGAGCCCGAGCGGCGCGACGAGTTCATCGCGAGCAGGGAGGCGGGCATGCGCGAGTCGCGGGCCGAGGCCGGCTGCATCGACTACGTGCTGAGCGCCGATCCGCTCGAGCCCGGCCGGGTGTACCTCTTCGAGCGGTGGGAGAGCAAGGAGCACCTCGCGCCCCATCTGGCGCGCCTCGGCGGGCCGCGGCCCGAGGATCCCGACGCGGTCCCCGTCCGCGCCGCCGAGCTGCTGCAGTACGAGATCGCGGCCACCGGTCCCATCGGGAGCTGAGGGCGCCGCGCCCGCTCCGGTGGCATGATCACTCCCTGAACACCCGAGGCGACAGAGAGGCGTCGACGTGAAGGCAGCTCGGCTCGAAGGCGGCACCCTGGAGATCCAGGACCTGCCGATCCCGGAACCCGGCGACGAAGAGGCGGTCGTCCGCATCAGCGCCGCCGGCGTGTGCCACTCCGACCTCCACATCGCGCGCGGCGACTGGTACGGCGTGCCCGGGAGCGGCGGCGTGGGCCACGAGGCCATCGGCATCGTCGAGTCCCTCGGACGCGGCGCCGAGCAGTACGTGTCGGTGGGTGACCGGGTGATCCTCGGGCTCGGCGGCGCGGGCGGTGCGTACTGGTGCGGCGCGTGCCGGTACTGCCTCAACGGCCAGCCTCGTCTGTGCACCGAGAGCAAGCACGTGATGGGCACCTTCGCCGAGCACTTCTCGGTGTGGGCCCGCGCGCTGGTCAAGATCCCCGACAGCCTCGGCGACCAGGAGGCGCCGCTCGCCTGCGGCGGCCTCACCGCGTACGGCGCGGTGAAGAAGCTGCTCGCCCACCACGTCCTCCCCGGGCGCCCGATCGCGGTCATCGGTGCGGCGGGTGGTCTCGGCCACTACGCGGTGCAGATCGCGAGCGCGTTCGGGTACCGCGTCATCGGGGTCGACATCGGCGCCGACCGGCTCGACTTCGTGAAGTCACTCGGGGCGGAGATGGCGCTCGATGCGAACGAGGCGCTCGACGTGGTGCGCAACGAGCTCGGTGGTGTCGACGCCAGCCTCGTGTTCTCGGCCCGCATGTCCGGCTTCCGGCTCGGGTTCGATCTCCTCGGCCTCCACGGTCTCTTCGTCGCGGTGGGTCTCCCGCCCACGAGCGAGGGGAACATCGAGTTCAACCCGTTCGAGCTGTTCGCCAAGGACGCGACCGTGATCTACTCGGCCGTGGGCACCGTGCAGGACATGCGCGAATTGATCGATCTCGCGGCCGCGGGCAAGGTCAAGAGCCACGTGTCGCGCACCGGTCCGATGTCGGAGCTCGGCGACATCTTCGACGAGCTCGAGGGCGGCAAGTATCTCGGCCGCGCGGTGCTCACCGACCTCGCGCACTAGCCACCCGCCAGCTCGGCCGGGTCAGCGGCACGTCAGGAGCGACGCGATCCGCACGTAGCGCGGGTCGTCGTCACCGGCGATGCGCCCGACCCAGCGCATCACCTCCGCAATGTCGAGTGCGACGTCGGCGTCGAGCATCGCGTCGATGTCGACCCAGTCGCGGGGTCGGTCGAACACGACCTTGCACACGATGAGGTGCTCGGGCGCGAGGATCGGGATCGTGACCGCGGCGAACGGCACGTCTCGGCGGGCCGATGCCGCCGAGTCGTGGAACGCGTCGTAGGCGAAGAACATGTCGATCGGCGTTTCGTCCCACATCACACGGGTCTGGCCGTCGCGACGTACCGCGGCGACCGCCGCCGGTGCGTCGGCGAGCACGCCGAGACGGACGAGCGGCGCCGCCACGTCGGCGTAGCGCGGCGGGAACGAACAGGTTGAGGTCGATGTCGACGGTGGCGCGCGGCTCCGCGTAGTACGCGAGCGCGAGTGCTCCGCCGAAGGCGTGCGGGATATTCACCAACGCGCTGTCGAGGTCGACGATACGCTCGGGCAGCGACCGCTTCGTCACGACGAGACGAGGCGGGGCGCGCGTAGCACCGGCGGCCGTCGTCGGGTCGGGATCGCGTCGGCCAGCAGCAGCACGTCGACCAGCCGGCGGGCGTGCTCGGCGAGATCCGCGGCCGGCGGTGGCCCGTCGGACGTGAGGTGCGCGTCGATCACGAGACGCTCGCCGCCCGCCTCGACCAGGCGTCGGAGGGTGCCGAAGGTCGGGTCGCGGCGGCCGTGCTCGTAGGCCGACACGACCGGTTGCGACGTGCCCGCCCGGCGGGCCAGCGCGGCCTGGGTCAGGCCTCGACGACGACGCACGCTCCGGAGCAGCTCCGCAGGGTCCACGGGCAGAGTATATCGCTTCGTCTATGCCCGGGCGAACGGCGCCGGCGTGGCAGGCTGCGGGCCGATGACGGTCGCCGAATCCCGCCCTGCCCATCCCTCGACCCACCGCGAGCGGATGCTCCACGAGGGCACGGTCATGGTCCTCTACGTGTCGATCGTGCTGCTCGCCACCCTGGTGGCGTTGCCCGAGGACTTCGTGGAGGACAGCGGCAACGCCGCGCTCGAGCTCGTCGCCCTGGAGTGGGGCACGGCCATCGGGTTGGCCCTCGCCCACTGGTTCGCGTTCACCGTCGCCGGCGGGTTGCTGTCCGGCGGGCTCCCCACCCGCGAGGACGTCCAGGTCGTGGGCGCGCAGCTGGCCGGCGCGGCGTTGGTGGCCACGGTGACGATGGTGCCCATCCTGGCGGTCGGCAGCGACTCCGACGTGACCGCGGCCGCGTTCGCACCGGCGCTGATCCTCGGGTTCGCCGGATACCGCGTCGCCCGCACGTCGGGCCGGTCGGCGGTTCCCGCGGTGTTCGCCGGGGTGCTCGTGCTGCTCGTGGGCCTGATCGTGGCCACGATCAAGGCGCTCCTCGGCGGCCACTGACCGACGTGGCACTGGTCACGGACGCTTCAGCCGACGCTCCCGCGGGGTCGATGGGAGCGGCAGCAAGGGTCCACTCGCGCTCTCGGGGGCACATCGTGTTCAAGCGACGCATCCGCACGTCCGGTGACGGAAGAACGATCAGTGACCGTCGGCGTACCGAGCGTCGTCTCGCGGGCTGGGACAGCCGCTTCCTCATCGCGCCCGCCGACGGGGAACGCGAGCTCGTGTACGTCACCGATGCCGACTACTCGGACTGCACGCTGCGCGACATCACCACGGTCGGAGTGGGGCTCCGCGTTCACGGCGCCGAACTTTCCGTCGGTGACCGGATCCTGCTCGACCTCCAGTTGGGCGAGCGCCACCGCGCCAGCATCAAGGTGACGGGCGAGGTGCGGCACGCCGCGGCCTCCGACGACGGGTCGTGGAACGCGGGCATCGAGTTCACCGTGGTCGGTGACCTCGAACGGGCGCTCCTCGCTCGGCTCGTGCGCGACCTGGAGGAGCCTGCACCCCAACCGGTGTGACGGCCCAGCGTTACGCTGCGCCCGATGAGCACCGTCCGCATCGGCATCCTCGGCGCGGCGCGCATCGCTCCCGCCGGTGTCATCAAACCTGCTCGCGACAACGGTGAAGCCGCGGTCGTCGCGGTTGCCGCCCGAGACCGCACGCGCGCCGAACAGTTCGCCGCCAAGCACGGCGTCCCCACCGTGCACGACACCTACGACGCGCTCCTCGCCGATCCCGCAGTGGACGCGATCTACAACCCGCTGCCGAACGGACTGCACGCCGAGTGGACCATCGCCGCGCTCGAAGCCGGCAAGCACGTGTTGTGCGAGAAGCCGTTCACCGCGAACACCGCCGAGGCCGAGGCGGTCGCCGCGACCGCCGTTCGCACCGGGTTCGTGGTGATGGAGGCCTTCCACTACCGCTACCACCCGATGGCACAACGCATGCGCGACATCGTCGAGAGCGGCGAGCTCGGCACCACGCGTCACATCGAGACCGCGCTGTGCTTCCCGCTCCCCAAGTTCTCCGACATCCGCTACCAGTACGACCTCGCCGGCGGCGCCACCATGGACGTCGGCTCGTACACGGTGCACCTCGCCCGGCTCCTGGGATGCGAGGAACCGTCGGTCCGGTCGGCCGAGGCCAAGCTGCGGTCCCCGGAGGTCGACCGCGCGATGCGTGCCGAGCTGCAATTCCCCGGCGGCCACACCGGTCGCATCACGTGCTCGATGTGGTCGAAGTGGGTGCTCCAGACCTACGCGCGCGTCACCGGCGACCGCGGGGAGCTGCACGTGGTCAACCCGACCAACCCCCACGTCTGGCACCGGATGCGGGTGAAGGTCGACGGGCGGAGCCGCACCGAGCGCTTCCCCCGCCGTGCCACCTACGCGTACCAGCTCGACGCGTTCTGCGCCGCGGTGCTGCGGGGCGAGCCGACGCTCACCCCGCCGGCCGACTCGGTGGCCAACATGCGGGTCCTCGACGCGATCTACGTCGCCGCGGGCATGAAGCCACGCGGCACCTGACCGTGCCGCTCTCCTCCGCGGGCCTGGACGCGTTGCACGATCGGATGGCACGTCACGTCGAGACGGGTGCCCTCCCGGGCCTCATCACCCTGGTGGCGGCGGGCGACGACGTGCACGTCGACGCCATCGGCACCCCGTCGTTCGCCGACCCGTCGCCGATGCCGCGCGACGCCATCTTCCGCATCGCTTCGTTGACCAAGCCGGTGGTGGCGGCGACCGCCCTGACGCTGGTCGACGAGGGCGTGCTCCGTCTCGATCAACCGATCGACGGGCTGCTGCCCGAGCTCGCCGGCCGCCGGGTGCTGCGCGCGATCGACGCCGAGCTCGACGACACGGTGCCGGCCCGGCGGTCGATCACCGTCGACGACCTGCTCACGTACCGGATGGGCTTCGGTTCGGTGATGGCGCCACCCGACACGTACCCGATCCAGCGCGCCGAGGCCGCCGCCGGGCTCCAGAGCATCGGTGGGCCGCCGTGGCCGCCCGGGCGCCACGATCCCGACAGCTGGATCGCGGCGCTGGGTGCGCTCCCGCTCATGGACCAACCCGGCGCGCAGTGGCGGTACAACTCGAGCGGGCAGGTCCTCGGTGTGCTGGTGGCGCGCGCCGCGGGCACCGATCTCGGGTCGGCGGTCCGCGACCGGATCCTCGGCCCGCTCGGCATGACCGACACCGGCTTCTCCGTGCCGGGCGCCGCGCTCGATCGGCTCACCACCTTCTACGTGCCCGACGCCGATGCCGGCGTGCCTGCGGTGCTCGACGATCCCGCTGACAGCTGGTGGGCGACGCCGCCGCGGTTGCCCGACGGCAGTGGCTGGCTCGTCTCCACCGTCGACGACTACTGGGCCTTCGTGTCGCTGCTCCTCCACCGCGGTGCGGTCGACGGAACGCGCGTCCTCTCGGAGGATTCCGTCGCGCGCATGACGACCAACCAGCTCACGAGTGCGCAGCGCGCCGGCAACGCGCCGTTCCTGGGCGAACACGACGGATGGGGCTTCGGCATGGCCGCGCCGCCGGCGTATGCGACCGGGCAACCCCTGCCGTGCGGCTACGGCTGGGAGGGCGGGTCGGGGACGTCATGGCGGACGAACCCCGAACGCGGGGTCACCGGCATCCTCCTGACCCAGGTCCAGATGATGTCGCCCGAACCGCCGCCGGTGGTCACCGACTTCTGGGACGGCGTGAACGCCGCAACGGCCTAAGCCGGCGCCGGTCGATCACGGCTCGAACACCTGCAGCTCCGGGTGGTCATCGAGCAGGTAGTCGTTCGTGAGGTCGTCGACGAGATGCGTGGGTGCAACCGCGTCGAGGGCGTCGAGCGTCCAGCCGCCGGCCTGGCTGATCACCCGCTCGCGCTCGGGCTCACTGAGCCGTGAGATGGTGTCTCCCGCGACGTGGAAGGTGCGCCCGTTGACGCCGCGCGCGGCGTCGGTGCAGAGCCAGACGACCATCGGCGAGATCTTCGCCGGAGGATGCGACTCCGGCGTCGCGACGTTGAACGCGAGCCGGGTGCCGCGCGGTGCCATCGTGACCGACATGAGGGTCGACCACTTCGACGTCCGCTCGCTGTAGTCCTCGGTCGACACGCCGAGCGCGAGCGGGCGGATGGCGTTGCACCGCACGCCGAACCGCCCCAGCTCCTTGGCGACGGTGCGGGTCAACCCCACGACCCCTTCCTTGGCCGACGCGTACGCGACCGCCGACGGGTGCCCGAAGCCGGACCCGGAGCTGGTGTTGACGATGGCGCCCGCGCCCTGCCCGCAGAGGTGCGGGACCGCTTCCCGGATGATGGCGAAGTACCCCTTGAGGTTGACGCCGAGGGCGAGGTCCCATTCCTCCTCGGTGACCCGCCAGAGGTCGGCGTTCCGCGCCCGCGGTGGCGTTGTTGACGACGATGTCGAGGCGGCCGAACGCGTCGATCGCGTGCTGCACGATGTCGGCGGCGCCTTCCCACGTCGCCGAATTGGTGTCGGCCACCGCGCTGCCACCGGCAGCCTCGATCTCGGCCACCACCGACGCGGCGTCGGCACCCCGTCGGAGCCCGACGTCGTTCACGAGCACCGACGCGCCCTCGGCGGCGAACAGCCGGGCGTGTTCGCGCCCGATGCCGCCCCCGCCGCCGGTGACGATCGCCACCTTCCCGTCCAGCCGTGCACCCATGTTCGCCTCCTCGCTCGTACACCCCGGAACCGACCGGGCGAGGCTAGGGCTCGGTAACCTCACAGATCCGGCGTGAGGATCGTTCACCAGGTATGACCGCCACATCACCGTCGGCGCGGAGCCGGATGCGGAGCAGCCGCCTGGGCGGCGTGCCCACCACGCTGCCGCCGCCCGGGACTCCGGGGCCCGGCCAGATGGCACTCGGTCTCCCCGAAGGCGACCCGGGAGCCGACCCGGTGCAGACCGCGCGGCCCCTCCCCGGGGTGACCCACGTCCGCGGCTGGCTGGGGGCCGAGGAGCAGGAGGACCTCGTCGAGCAGTTCCGGGAGTGGGCGCGACCGCCGGCGGGGCTCCGGCACCCGCGGGTGCCCACCGGGCACCTGATGACGGTCCAGTCGGTGTGCCTCGGCTGGCACTGGCAGCCCTACGCCTACTCCCGGACCGCCGACGACACCGACGGCGCACCGGTGAAGCCGATGCCCGCCGCGCTCGTCGCGCTGGCCCGCCGCGCCGTCGCCGACGAGACCGTCGAGTTCGCGCCCGACGCCGCGATCGTGAACTACTACGCGCCCGGCGCCCACCTCGGGCTGCACCAGGACGGCGAAGAGCCGTCGTCGGCGCCCGTCGTCACCATCGGCCTCGGCGACGCCTGCGTCTTCCGCTTCGCCGGCACCGATCGCCGGACCGGCCCGTTCACCGACATCACCTTCCGTTCCGGGGACCTGCTCGTGTTCGGCGGCGTGAACCGGCGGATCTACCACGGCGTGCCGAAGGTCCTCGACGGCACTGCTCCGGCATGGCTCGACCTGCCACCCGGCCGCGTCAGCATCACGGTGCGCGAGACCGGGTTCGCATGACCGAACCCGGGGGACGTCCGCCCTTCGAGGCGGTCGTCGCCGAACACGGGCCGACGGTGTTGCGGGTGTGCGCCGCCATCCTCGGCCCGACCGACGCCGAGGACGCGTGGGTCGAGACGTTCGTCGCGGCACTCCACGCCTACCCGGAGCTCCCTGCCGGGAGCAACGTGCGGGGTTGGTTGGTCACGATCGCGCACAACCGGTCCGTCGACCACCTCCGCGCCGCCCGTCGCCGACCGGTGCCGACCGGTCAGGTGCCCGAGAGCACGGGCGCGACACCCGCGCCCGACCGCTCGGCGGACGACCACACCGAGCTGCGTGCCGCGCTCGACGCGCTCGCGCCGAAGCAACGGAACGCCGTGATCTACCGGCATCTCGCGGACCTCCCGTACGCGGAGGTCGCGCGGTTGATGGACATCAGCGAGGCCGCCGCCCGCCGCAACGCGTCGGACGGCATCGCGAAGTTGCGCGCCACACTCCAGGGAGGCTCCTCATGACCGATGCCGACGCCGTGACCGCGGCCCTGTCCGAACTGTCGTCGATGCCGGTCCCGAGCCGCTTGCGCGAGCAGTTCGTCGGGCAGGCGACGGCAGCAGGACTGGTCGATGTCGCCTACCGGACCGTCGAGACCCGCATCGGCGAGCTGCTGCTGGCCGCGTCGGCGACCGGCCTCGTCCGCGTCGCGTTCGCGCTCGAAGACTTCGACCGGGTGCTGATCGAACTTGCGGTGGCGATCAGTCCGCGGGTCGTACGCGTTCCACGCGTCCTCGACGACGCCGCGCGCCAGATCGACGCGTACCTGGCCGGCGAGCGCGAGCAGTTCGACCTGGCCGTGGATCTGCAGCTCGTCGGCGGGTTCCGCCACGACGTGCTGGAGCACCTGTGCTCGGTGCCGTACGGACGCACCGAGAGCTACACCGAGGCGGCGCGGGCGGCCGGCCGCCCGGCGGCGGTGCGCGCGGCGGCGAGCGCCTGCTCGCACAACCCGATTCCCCTCGTGGTCCCCTGCCACCGCGTGGTGCGCAGCGACGGCACGTTCGGCCAGTACCGGGGCGGTCCCGAGGTCAAGCGTGATCTGCTCGAGATGGAAGCCGCGGCCTTCAGCGGCTGACCGCGGCCCGCGCCTCGACCGCGACCTCCTGCGACGCCGGCACCGCGTACTGCGCCCGCGATCGTCCTGCACCCCGACGATCCCCCACGTGCGCGTCGCGAAGTCGACCCACGGATACCAGCCCTTGCCGCCGTTGCCGCTGACCACCACCGTGGTCCCGGCCGGGTCCTCGACGTCCGGCCAACAGCCGAGGCCGTACCGGGGGATCTTCGTGATGCCGACCGAGTAGTCGCCCGTCGTGTCGTACGACCCGACCTGGTTCGTGATCATCTCGCGGACGGCGAGGGCCGAAAGCACCTGGCTCCCGTTCGCCATGCCGTCGTGGAGGATCAGGTCGAGGAGCTTGCCGTAGTCGTCGACCGTCACCTGCGCGCCGAAGGCCGGACCGGGCGCCGCGGGTGCGCCGGGCCACTCCGGCCCGGCCATGCCGAGCGGGCGGGTCAGTCGGTCGCGCACCACGGAGGCGAAGTCGGTTCCGCCGAGCACCTCGACCAGCCGCCCGACCACGAGGAACGGCGCGTTGCCGTACGAGAACCTCGTGCCCGCCGGGAACTCCCGGGGCGACGACGCGAGCGTCCGCACGCACGGCTCGAGTGCGGTGCCGTCGTCCTGGCACGGGTTGTCGCGCACGCCTGACGTGTGGTCGAGCAGCTGGCGCGCCGTGATCGGCGGCACCGAGCCGGCGAACTCGGGAAGCCATCGGGAGATGTCGTCGTCGAGACCGATCACGCCGCGATCGACGAACGTCATGAACGTCGCTGCGGTGATCCACTTGCTCGACGACGCGACCTGCAGCTGCGTACCCCCCGAGACGTCGCCCACGGAGTGCTCGTGGATCACCGCCCCGTCGGCGCCCACGATGCGCAGCATGCCGCCCGCGAGCCCGGCGGACGCGACGCGGGCATCGAGCGAGGCGTCGGCGGCGTCGAACGTGCCCGGAGCGAACACCCGGGGCGCGGCGGTCGTCGTCACCGCCGCCGGCGTGGTCGTCGCCGGCGTCGAGCTCGTCGTCGCACGTCGGCGTTTCGGCTCGTGCTCCGCGGTCGACGTCGACGACGAGCACGCGGTGAGCAGCACTCCCGCGGCGACCAACACCGACGTGAGCACGGCGACCGCCTGCCGTCGCACGTTGAAGCCTCAGATCGCGTTGAGCAGTGTGGCGAGGTCGCGGCGGCCGGCTGATCATCGCCATGTGGCCGCTGTCGAGGTCGAGAACCTCGCACCCACCGAGGTTCTCGATGAAGCGGTCCTGCTTGGCGGGGGCGACGATCACGTCGTCGGTGAGCCGGATCCAGACCCGGCGGATGTCCGGCGGCATCGTCGCGAGCACCATCGGCTCGGTCACCGTCTTCGTGGCCTCGGGCAGCAGGATCGACAGCCCCCACTCGAGCACGGCGGGATCCGTGACGTCGTTGTAGAACACGACCCGGGCGAGCTCGGGATCCAGACCGGCCAGCTCGGCGCCGGCCGACGAGTCCTCGTTGTCGTCGCTGAGCGCCTGGATCTCCGGATCGAGCGTGTCGTAGGTGCTCTCACCGTCACGCGGGACGGTGCACGACACGAACACGAGCGCCCGGATCCGGTCGGGGACCGCGCCGGCCACCTGCGGGATGGTCAGCCCCGCCAGCGAGTGACCCACCAGCACGACGTCGTGGAGATCGCGTGTCACCAGGTCGTCGACGACCGCACCCACGAAGTCGGCGATGCCGATGGTCGAGAGATCCCCGGGGCCGGTCACCGCGTCCGGGGAGATCGATCGCCAACACGTCGCCGTCGAGGAACGGCAGCAGCGGATCCCAGCACTCCTTGCCGAGACCACCCCCGTGGACCAGCACCATCGTCATCGCGCTCTCCCTCCGTCGGCGCACCGGAGCGTACGCGAGCCCACACCCCCCAAACCTGCGCGGAATTGCTTCCGCATGCGGGCAGAACCGCGGACGATTGGCGGGAGGGCGGCTACCAGATCCGCCGCAGCTGGGCGCCCTCGCGTCGGCGGCGCAGCTGCTCCCGCGCTCGCCCGGCGTGACGACCGGGGTGTCCGCCGGGCAGGTGATCACGCACCTCGGCCACCGGCACCTTCTTGATCGTGGGGTCGGGGTAGTCGCTGGCCCGGTTCCACCGCATCTGGATGACTCCCCACGGGTAGTCGGCCTTGTCGAGCCAATTGGGCACGCCGGGTCGCGGTGGGAGATGACGGCACGGAACTTCCCGTCGCTGTCGACGTGGGCCTGCGCGTCGTTGAGGCTCGACTGCCGGTTCACCCAGTCCACCGTGCAGAAGCGGTCGTCGGCGACGAGCATCTGCCAGTAGCGGCACGTCTCCGGGAGCGCGGTCTCGACGATCAGCGCCTCGTCGTCGTCGATCTCGTGGATCCCGTCGTAGTACGCCTGCTTCGGCAGGCCGCCCATCTCGTCGATCTTGGTCGAGCGCAGGAACGTGTTGACCCCGTGGTGCTCGCGGTAGTAGCGGACGAGCTGCATGTCGAAGCCGATCATGCCCTCGACCCACGCGGCCAGGTCGGAGAAGCGACGGGCGATCTCCTCCGGGGTCATGTCGGCGCCGCCATCGTCGAGCCGCTCGATCGCGACGCGGGCGTCGATCTCGTGCGTCCAGTCACACGCGCAGTTGCGCATCAGCAGCCGGCGGGTGCCCGGCGCGAGCTCCCACCAGTCGCCGTCATAGCCGGCGGGTCGCTCCGCGCTGAGCACCGCGCTGAAGTACCCGTCGCTCACCGACGGTGACGTCATCGTCGAGGTCGTGGGTGCTCGGCGCCGGGCCGCCGGCGTTCATGGCGCTCGGGCTCATCATGTCGAAGCCCTGCTGCGTGATCTCGACGAACCGGCTGGTGCCGCGGTACCCGGAGATCCGGTAGACGCCGTCGACGTCGACCTCGGTGGTCGAGTACACGTAGTCGGGGTCGGGCCCGCCCTGGTTGAACGCGTAGTTCCACAACGGCATGAACACGGGACGCCGCGAGTCCGTGTACACGCGGCACAGGTATCCGCACGCCAGGATCGACAGCGCGAGCTTGTTCATGTCCTGGGTCTCGGCCGCCGTCGCACCGTCGGGGCGCCACTTCGCGATCAGGCTGTCACTGACGCCCTCGAGCGCCTTCATCTGGTCGGCCCAGCTCGGCAGGGCCGCCGAAGCGCCGGAATCGCTCATCGCCGTGTCTCCTCGTTCGGTGGACGTCAGCCTTCGACCGCGACGCCGAAGTGCTCGATGTAGAAGTCGTAGTCGGAACGGATCTGCGCCGCGCTCAGGCCGAACTGCTCGGCCGTGTACGTGTGGGTGCCGTGGGCGCCTTCCTGATTGGCGACCTGCCAGTCGCGGATCGCCTGTTCGACCGGGGGGCGGAGCTCGAGGCCCAGGAACTCGTAGATGGCGTGCAGGGTGCCGATCGGATCGGCCAGCATCTCGCGGTGGTGCACGTCGTGAAAGCGTTCCTCGCCCAGACGCGCGCGCGCGGCGATGGCGTTCTGCACGCCGATCCGGAGATGCTCCGACACCTCCCGACCGAGTTGCGCGGGGTCACGCTCACCCTCGGCGGCCGGGAGGATGGTCGACACGATGCTCGCCCACGACGGCACCGACTGCCCCGGGTCGCGGTGCGTCATGACGAACCGCGCCTCGGGATAGGCCGACGCGATCGCCTCCAGGTGGAAGTTGTGGTGGGGTGCCTTGAACAGCCACCGGTCGGGCGGACGCCGTGACTCCAGGAGCTTGACGACGCGCCGGTGGTACTCGTAGCTCGCGGTCATGTCGGTGGCGCGCCACCAGGCGTGGTAGCCGTACACCGGCAGCGTGAACTGCTGGCCGTGGAACGCCATCCCCAGCAGCTCGGTGTCCTCCATCGTCGCGTCGAGGTCGTAGAGGTGCATCGCTTTGAGCTCGGCGGACACCTCGTCGTTCTCCTGCGCGGCCCGCAGCCGGCGGGGATCGGTGGCTTCGTGGGCGAGGATCGGCGGTGGGCACGGCTGGGCCTGCTCCCAGCCGCGCAGGCAGCGGAACTGGGGATCGAGCGACATCATGTTGGCGAGCGCGGTCGTGCCGGTGCGCGGGAGCCCGTTGATGTCGACCGGTCCGCGGCACGGGCAGCTCGGCGATCTCCGGATGGTCGCGGTACCACGCCTCGACCTCCAGCCGGTTCACCAGCCGCCGGCGGAGGTCACCGACCACCGCGGCGTCCGTGACCGGGCTCAGCCCGGCGTCGCGCGCCAGGCTCTCGAGCAGCACCTCGAGGCCATCACGGAAGTCCCCCGGCCCGAAGTCGCTCAGGCCCGTGATGTCCGTGGCCTCGGCCAGGAGAGCGTCGCGCGTGGGGTACCGGCCGGTCATCGCACGACGGTCCGGATAGAACTGCTCGGCGACGCGGCGGAACCCGTCGCGCCAGCCGACCCGACAGGGACCGGTGAGCGACGCCCGCCGGGTCGTGTCGCCGATCGAGCCCCGGGACGCGCCGGGGATCTCCTCCACGACCACGTCGACGTCGACGCCGAGGAGCTCGCCGAAGTAGGCGCTGTACTCCTGCACGCTCACGGGTTCGTCTCCGCACCAGTTGACGATGGCAGCAGGCACACCGGCGGCGTCGAGCAGTGGCTCGAGCTGCGCGCAGATGTCGTCGTCGTGGATGGGGCTGTAGGTCATCGGATCCCAGCGTGTCCGGACCGGCTCGCCGGCGGCCACGGCATCGAGGTGCCAGACCGGGAGCCCGCTCTGGTCGCTGTAGGCCGCGCCCATGCGCGCGATCGTGACCGGCAGGTCGAACGAGCGGGCGCAATACCGCGCCACTCCCTCCCCCGCGATCTTCGACACCGAGTACGGGGCCGAGGGCGGGGCCATCGCGTCGCCCAGGGGATCGTCCTCCCGGAACGTGTGCCACGGATCGGGATGCGGCTTGTAGACGGTGACCGTCGACATCACCAGGGCCGCCTTCGCCGCCCGGCAGTGCTCGAGGACGAACCCGGTGCCCTCGGCGTTCACGCGGAGCGCACGGTCGTAGTCGTCGGCGCTGAAATCGGCCGCGAGGTGCAGGAGGTAGGTGAAGTCCGTCGGCAGGTCGCCGAAGTCGCCGTCCGAGTAGTCGATGGCACGCGTGGTCACGCCGAGGGCGTCGACCTTCTCGCGGTGGTCGGGTCGCCGAACCGGGCGATGCCCCAGACGTCGTTGTCGGCCACGAGCGATCGAGCGAGTCCGTACGCGATCCGACCGGCGGGCCCGGTGATCAGGATCTTCTCGTCTCGCAGCACCGGCAGCACCCCTCCAGTCGGTGACGACGCGTCCCGGAGCGTACGCGGCGCGTGCTAGCCATGTCCCCCGTGACCAGCGCGCTCGACCAGGCGATCCTCGTCTCGCTCGACGGGCTCCTCCGGGCGCTCGAGCTCGAACCGGCGGGCGACGACCACTTCCACGTCGTCGCCGAACCCGACCGCTTCACCCGCGTGTTCGGTGGCCAGACGATCGCCCAGGCCCTGCTCGCGGCGGGCGCGACCGTCGCCGACAAGGAACCGCACTCCCTCCACGCCTACTTCGTCGAGGCCGGTGTGCCGGGGGTGCCGCTCGAGATGCTGGTGGAACGGGTGCGCGACGGCCGATCGGTGTCGACGCGACGCGTGACCGTCGTCCAGGGCGAACGGACGCTCCTGGTCGTGTTGGCGTCGTTCCACGCCAACCCCGAGGGTCCGGCAGTAGCAGAGCCCGCGCCGTCGGTCCCGGCACCCGAGGAGCTGCCCGTGCTGCAGGACTGGCTCCGGGAGCTCCCACCCGAGCTGGCGCCCCACGGGGCCAGTTGGGTGGAGCAACCGCCCCCGCTCGAACTCCGCATCGGCGAGCCTCCCACCTTCCTCGGGGGACCCTCCTCCGACGAGCGCCGCTCGCACTGGATGCGCCTCCCGCGCGACGTCGGGGACGACCCGCGACTCCACACCGCGTTGCTCGCGTACGCGAGCGACTATCTCCTGCTCGACATGGCGCTGCGCTCGTATCCGGAGCGCATCGGGCCCGGCGCCTTCACCGCGTTCAGCCTCGACCACGCGCTGTGGTTCCACCAGCCGATTCGCTTCGACCGCTGGCACGTGCACACGCAGGAGACGATCTCGGTCTCGGGTCATCGGGGACTCGTGCGCGGCGCGATGCACGATCAGGACGGCGCCCTCGTCGCCAGCGTCATGCAGGAGGTGATCCTCCGCCCCGCACTACGGTGACCCGGCGATGACGTCGTTCTCGCACCGCATGTTCGAACAGCCGTGGCCGGAAGGCGAGTACCGGCTGTTCCAAGTCGGCTTCGTGGTCGACGAGCTGGTCGTCGCGGCCGCGCAGTGGGCGCACGTCTTCGGCGTCGGGCCCTTCCACGTCTTCCCCCGTGTCGAGACGCCGTGCACGTACCGCGGCATCGAGACCGCCGTCGACGTCCAGATCGCGGTTGCGCAGGCCGGCCCGGTGCAGATCGAGCTGATGACGCAGTACTGCGACCGTCCGAGCGTGTACCGCGAGCTGGTCGACCGCGGGGCGTCGCGGTTCCACCAGCTCTCGACGATCACCAGCGACTACCACGGGAAGAAGGCGTACTTCGCTGCGCTGGGCTACGAGCTCGTCAGCGAGATGGTGGTGCGCGGGCAACACGTGGGCTTCGTCGACACCCTCGACGACTTCGGGTTCTTCACCGAGCTCGTCGAGGACGTGCCGGGGTTCGTCGCCGGACTCACGGGCATCGCGCGCACCTGCGCCGAGTGGGACGGCACCGATCCCGTCCGCATCCTGACGCGGGACGGGTACCGCACCCCCGAGCAGTAGCGGCGGGGCGTCGTTCAGTCCTCGATGGCGATGGCCTGCTTCGGACACGAACGGACCGCCTGCTCCACCTTGCTCCGCAGCTCCTCGGACGGATGGTCGTCCAGGAGGTAGAGCAGGTCGTCGTCGCGGATCTCGAACACCTCGGGGCAGTCCTCCACGCAGAGGGCGTTGCTCTCGCACAGGTTGAAGTTCACGATCACCCGCATGGGTCCCGACCTCCCGGCTCAGGCGCCGACCGGCGTGAACTCGAGGTGCAGCTCGTGCAACCCGCGCAGCACCCAGGTGGGCTCGTAGTCGAAGCGACGGTCACCAGCCGGACCGTGGTGCTCGTCGGAGAGCCGGATGTCGTGCATGCGGTCGAGGATCCGTTCGATGCTGATCCGGCCTTCGGCGCGCGCCAGGGGGCCGCCGGGGCACGAGTGGGCGCCACGCCCGAACGCGATGTGCTCCTTCACATTGGCCCGGTCGATGCGGAACTCGGCCGGACACTCGAAGTGCCGCGGGTCGCGGTTAGCCGCACCGTTGAGCAGCATCACCGGCGTGCCCGGCGCGATGTCGACCCCGCCGATGGTCGTGGCGCGACGGGCGAGCCGGAAGTCGGCCTTCACCGGACTCTCGATGCGCAGCGCCTCCTCGATGAAGTCGGGGATGCGCTCGCGGTGCGCACGGAGCTCGTCCTGGAGCTCGGGATACTCGGCGAGGTACTTCAGCGCGGTGGCAAGCAGACGCGCGGTCGTCTCCTGTCCCGCCGCGAACAGGAAGGTCGACGTCCGCACGACGGAGGTCACCTCGGGGGTGGAGCCGTCGGGGTACTTCGCCAACGCGAGATCGGTCAGCACGTCCTGACGCGGCTCCCGTCGACGGTCCTCGATGTAACGCGCGAACCAGTCGTCGAGCCAGTGCAGCGCGTTGAGCTCGTCACCCGCTCCCCCGCCACCCATGTCCCCCGCGGAGCCGAGCAGCCCGAAGTGCTCGCGGAACCGGCGATGGTCCGCTTCGGGCACCCCGAGCAGGTCGGCGACCACGAGCATCGCGAACGGCTGCGTGTACGCGCTGATGAACTCGCAACGGCCGCGGGCGACGAACTCGTCCAGCTGCTGATCGGCCAGCCGCCACATGAACGACTCGTTCTCCTTGAGCCGCTTCGGTGTGATGAGGCGCATCAGCAACGCCCGCTCGCGGGTGTGATCGGGCGGGTCCATCGTCACCATGTGCTCGTGCATCGGCAGCTGGTCGCGGTACTCGTCGATGATCGAGCTGATGTCGTCGCCCTCGAGTGGCACCGGAAACGCCGCGAACGGGCCGATCACCGAGTTGCACGACGAGAACGTGTCGATCTCGCGGTAGACGTCGGTGGCCTCCTCGTACCCCGACACCGCGACGACGCCGTGGTGCGCGGTGGGGAGCACCGGGCACTGCGCGCGCAGGTGGTCGAAGTACGGGTACGGGTCTTCGAGCAGCGACTCGTCGGTGAAGAAGTCAACCGAGTCGAAGTCGGTCACAGCGGCTCCCATGCTCGCACGCGTATGTTGGGCAGTTGCCTAACATTGGTCACCCCGGCTCGTCAAACCGTTGACCGGTCAGCCGCGCTCGGTCGAGAGGATCACGGTCGCGGCGGCCTGGAACATGCCGCCGATGGCGTGGGTCAGCGCGGTCGTGACGTGGTCGACCTGCGCCGCCGCCTCGCCCCGCAGCTGGCGGATCGACTCCTGCAGCGCGTACATGCCGTACATGCCGCTGTGGGTGTAGTTGAGGCCGCCGCCGTTCGTGTTCACCGGCAACCGCCCCCCGATCGCGGTCTGACCGTCGGCCACGAACGCACCCGACTCCCCCCGGGGCACGAAGCCGAGGTCCTCGAGGGCCATCAGCGGGAGGATCGCGGCGGCGTCGTAGAGCATGGCGTGGTCGATGTCGTCGGGGACGAGGCCGGCGTCCGCGAACGCGGCTGCGCCCGCCCGGCGGAACGCGTCCGACGAGGTGAGGTCGGGCATCTGGCTCGCCATCGCGGCGCCGGTGGCTTCGCCGGTGCCGAGCACGTACGCGGGGGCGTGGGGCAGATCCCGCGCCCGTTCCGCCGACGTCACGACGACCGCTCCGCCAGAGTCCGTCGTGACACAGCACATCGGTCGGGTGAACGGATACGCGATCGGTGGCGCATCCAGCACCTCGTCGACGCTGATCGGATCGCGGCGCAATGCACGCGGATTGCGGCCGGCCCAGTCACGCTGGGCCACCACGACCTCGGCCAGCGCCACGCGGTCGAGCGCCCGGTCGCGCAGGAAGCGGAGCGTGCCCAGGGTGAGGAGCGTCATCGGCCCCACGGTGCCGTACGGGAGCTCGAACTGGCCCTGCCAGGAGTCGGCTCCGGGCCGGAAGTTGGGGCCTCCGATGTGCGACCGGCCGCTCTCGCCGTGCGCGACCAGCACGACGTCGCACTGCCCGCTGCTGATGGCGGCGGCGGCATGGCGGAGATGCATCAGGTTGGAGCATCCGCCCATCATCGAGGCGTCGACCCAACGCGCCTCGATGCCGAGGGAGTGCGCCACGATCGTGGGCAGGTACGGGTTCAGACCGCTGATCGCCACGCCGTCGACGTCGGCCGGGGTCAGGCCACAGTCGGCCAGCGCGCGACGGGCGGCGTCGGTGGCGAGGCCGAGCGACGAGAGCGCAACCGTACCGATCTCGGCGGTTTCGGCCGCACCGACGACTGCGACGTCCGGGGTGACGGTCACGAGGCCCTCGGGCGGAAGCACGGCAGGGTGACGTCGCCGACCGCTTCGTAGGCGACCTCGAGGGGCAGGTCGATCGGCAGCGCGTCGGGGTCGGGGTCGATCCCGACGAGGTTGGTGAGCAGCCGGGGGCCTTCGTCCAGTTCGACCACCGCGATGACGTACGGCGCTTCGAACCCGGGCGCGGGCCGGTGGGTGATCACATAGCTCGAGAGGAAGCCGCGACCCGATGCCCGCACGACCTCGATGTCGTCGCCCGAGCAGGCCGGGCAGAAGGGCTGGGGCGGGAAGTAGGTCGTCGCGCAGCTCCGGCAGCGTTGAAGCCGCAGCTCGCCGACGACCGTGCCGTCCCAGAAGTGCTGAGTCTCGGGCGTCGGAACCGGTTGTGGTCGCGGATGCGGTGCCATACGGGGGTCGTCACTCCTCGCCCGGGTCCGGATCTCTCCAGAATCGATGGCAATGCGTACACCCGATCACCATGCCCTCGTCGGGATGATCGAGGGCCGCGAGGTGATGCGCACCGCGCGACACGCAGTCGGCCAGGAGTCGCGCCAGCTCGGGGTCCGGGAGGTCGTCGTCGACGTGGTCGTCGCTCGCACGCGGGAAGTACACCCCATCGGGCTCGTCGTCCAGCGTCGGGAGGAGCGCCGCGCGCGCCGCTGTCTCGTCGAGGACTGCGACCGCGAACGCCGGCGCTTCCGGATCGCCGCCGAGCTTCGCCGCGAGTGCCCTCGCCCGATCGCGGAGCTCGTGGTCTCCGGATCCGCTGACGGTGAGCTCGAAGAGACCAGCGAGGAGCAGCTCGCGTTCGTCGGCAGTCAGATCCATCCGCCGAGCCTAGGAGCGACGCACGCCTGTCTCGTCAGCTCGAGGACATCCGCGCCCGTTCCTGCGGGGTGGCGCGGTCGGCGAACACACGAAGCTGGTCGAATGCGGGCATCAGCGCCGCGAAGAAGCGAGCCTGCACCTCCTTGATGTGCACCGGATCGTCGTCCGTTGCGGTACCCAGGCCGCGGATCAGGTTGAGCCGCGACCGGTCGACGAATTCCTGCAGCTCGGGCGCGTCCTGCCACCCCATCTCGGTGGCGACACCGGCCAGGATCACGCGCAGGTAGTCGAAGGGAGTGTGGGCCACGCGGTGGGTGGGCAGAGCCGGTTCTTCTCCTCGGTCGAGCGCCCGGAGGTCTCGAGGAAGCCCTGCAACGCACCCGACAACGTGAGGCTCATGCGGGTCACGAGCTGCAGCGTGACGGTGTCGGCGCCGAAGATGGGTCGGAGCGGGCGGTCGCTCAGCCCCGGCGTCGCGCAGTGCACGTGCAGGCGGTCCGGCCCGGTGGGGACCGACCCTCGCTCGAGGACGATGCGGTCGGGTTCGATGCGCTCCACGTGTCCGAGCCGGACGACGTCCTCCACGCTCCGGAGCTGCTCGAGCTCCCCGAGGCTCACCGTCGCTCCCTTCATCATGGTCGGCACGACCGTCGGATCGGTGCGGAGGACCACGCCGGACGCCTCGAGCCGCTCGTACACCTCGTCGACCGACGCGGACGCGACCATCGCCTCGAGCTGGAGCGCGACCGCTTCGAGCGTGCGCGCGCGGCCGGGCTGGAAGAACGCCCGGTTGAGGACCCAGCTGTCGCGCGGCCTGACCCACGTGATGTCGCGCGGTTCGGTCCCTCGATCGAGCAACCAGCAGATGGCGTCCAACGCGGTCTTCCCGCCACCGATGATCACGTACCCTTCGGCCGCCGCTCCGAGCTTGGCGAGCGCGCCGACAGGAACGCAACGAGCTCCGTCGGCAACGGCGAACGGTGGCGGATCGGTCGCAGGAACCCGCGTCCGCGAAGTAGGTGGCGTCCACGACGTTCCGTCGCGTCGTCACGCTGGTCACCTGACCGGTGACGAGCGACCGGAAGCGCCGTTCCCCGAGGTACTCGCACATCGGGAAGAACCGGACTCGTCCCGATGCCAGGAACCGGTGCCGCATGACCTCGTCGTAGTACCCGCAGATCTCGGTGCCGCTGGCCCGCTCGGAGAAGCCGACCTCCGCGCCGTCGGCCTCGAGCCGGTCCTGACCGAGCGGGGTGGAGTCGACGCCGTAGTACCGCGACGGCTGGTGGAGCTGGACGAACGGGTACGCGTCGAGCCAGTGCCCGCCGGGCCGATGACGGCGCTCGACGATCACGACGTCGGCGTCGCCGTGGTCGAGGAGGGCGTCGACGAACGCCATCCCCATCGCGCCGGCACCGACGACGAGAGAGTCCGTCTCGAGCGCGGCATCACGGACCACTCGTGCACGGTAGCCCGACCGTCGGAGATCGCAGGAGATCCGTCGCGAACTACGGTCGGGCGGTGGGTTCCGTTCCCCGGGTCGTCGTCGTGGGTGGCGGATTCGGCGGGTTGCAGTGTGCGAAGGCCCTGCAGGGAGCACCGGTCGAGGTGGTGCTGATCGATCGGCGCGACTTCCACCTGTTCACGCCGTTGCTGTACCAGGTCGCGAGCTGTCTCCTGAATCCCTCGGAGATCGCCGCGCCTCTCCGCAAGGTGTTCCGCAACGTCGCCAACGTTCGCTATCGCGAGGGCGACGTCGCCCGCTGCGACCTGGATGCGAAGACGGTGGTGCTCACCGACGGGACCGTGCTCGAGTACGACCATCTCGTCCTGGCCACCGGCAGCGTCCCGAACTTCTACGGCAACGAGGAGGTCGAGCGGCGTGCGCTCGGATTGAAGGACCTGGGTTCGGCGCTGCAGTTGCGCAACCACGTGCTCGAGTGCCTCGAGCGGGCGACGACCGCAGAACCGGCGCGGCGCGACCGACTCCTCACCTTCTGCATCGTCGGTGCCGGTCCGACGGGCGTCGAGTACGCCGGCGCACTCGCGGAGTTCGCGCGACTGGTGTTCCCGCAGGAGTATCCCGAGCTGGCGGAGTCGCGGATCCGGATCCTCCTCCTCGAGGGCGGCGACCGGGTCCTGCCGACGTTCAAGCGGCGGTTGTCCGCGTACGCGCAGCGCGAGCTCGCTCGACGCGGGGTCGAGGTCCGGCTCGGCGTGCTGGTCGAGTCCGCCGACGACACCGGCATCGTCCTGCAGGACGGCTCCGAGGTGGCGACCGCGACGCTGGTCTGGACCGCCGGCGTCCGGCCCGCCGACGTCCTCGACCAGCCTCCACGTCGCATCGACGTCGACGACCACCTCCGGGTGGCGGGCGCGCGCGACGTGTACGCCATCGGCGACGTCGCCGCCGTGCGCGGCAAGCGGGGCGAGGTGCTGCCCATGCTGTCACCCGTCGCGATGCAAGCGGGCCGCTACGTGGCGCGTGAGATCATCGACGGTCCCGCGCGCCGAGCGTTTCGCTACCGCGACAAGGGCATGCTCGCGACCATCGGCCGCACCTCTGCGGTCGGCGAGGTCGGACCCTTCAGCTTCACCGGCTTCGTCGGCTGGATCGTCTGGCTGGTCGTGCACCTGTACTACCTGATCGGGTTCGACAAGCGCCTCCAGGTCCTCATCCGGTGGGCGTGGTACTACGTCCGGCTCGACCGACCCGTCCGCTTGATCATCCACGCGAACCAGTCCCCGCTCCGGGAACCGTCGCGGAGCGGTTAGCTCGTCATCCACTACTTCCGTTCCCGCCGCGACCGGCGCTCGATCGAGAACGCGAGGTACAGGGCGATACCGGTGCCGATGGCGGCGATGACGATCATGGCTGCGTCCATCGTTCACGCGCACCCGAATGCCGGCCCACCCATGTCGCTACGTGATCCACACCGTCGGAGGCTGAACGTTCCGATAACGTCCCGCCGGTGCCCACCGCGCACCTGAACGGCATCGACGTCTACTTCGAGCGCACGGGCGACGGTCCCCCGCTGCTCTTCCTCAACGCGTCGGGCGCCACGCTGGCCTCCGCCGGGCTTCTCGTGCAGCCGTTCACGCACGCGGCTGACACCGTGGCCGCCGACCAACGGGGACTGGGCCGCACCGAGATCCCGCCCGGGCCGTACGCGATGGCCGACTACGCCGCCGACGCCCTGGCCCTCGCCGATCACGTGGGTTGGACGACCTTTGCGATGGTCGGCGTGAGCTTCGGCGGCATGGTGGCCCAGGAGGTGGCGGTGACGGCCCCGGAGCGCATCGAGAGGCTCGCCCTGTTGTGCACCTCTCCGGGCGGCCCGGACGCCGCCTCGTACCCCCTCGACACTCTGGAGTCCCTCCCGCCGGAGGAGCGCCTGACCACCGGCATGAGCGTCCTCGATCACCGGTTCACGCCCGAGTGGCTGGCCGACCACCCGGTGGACCAGATGATCGTGGACACCTTCGTCAAAGGACAGATGGCCGACCACACGCCCGACGAGACCCGGGGGCTGGCCGAGCAGCTCGCGGCCCGCAGCCACCACGACGTGGTCGACCGCCTGGATCGCATCACCTGCCCCACCTTCGTGGCCAACGGCCGCTACGACGGCATCGCGCCGGTGCCCAACGGCGAACTGATCGTGTCGCGGGTCGCGGGTGCCGAGCTCCACGTCTACGAGGGCGGCCACCTCTTCGTGTTCCAGGACGCCGCCGCCTTTCCCGAGGTCATCGGATTCCTCACGGCCTAGCCGCAGGTGCCGACGCTCATTCCCGGTCGAACAGGTCGAGGAGCTTCGTCGTGGTGGTCCAGCTGCGAATCGTCATCAGCGCGTACTCGGGCGTACCCACGATCCGAGCCATGCGGCTCTTGGTGCGCTCGGCGCTGAGGCGTTCGAAGTAGACGACTCCCCTCCCGGGCCAGGCGCGATCGACCCCGTCGCGCAACTGGACCATCTTCATCACTTGGCCGGCGGTGAGCGGCGACCGCAGGAAGATCGCGTCGGAATGGTGCTTCCCCGGCGTCGCGCCGAACCCCGCGGGCGCCCGTTGCACGATCGATCGGAGCTGCGAATGGGACCGGACGACGACGACCAGCGGGTATCCGAGTCGACGCTCGAGCATCGTCTCCACGTCGGCTTCGAGCGCGGCCCCGGCTGAGCTCGCCGTGAAGAGCACGTTGCCGGACTGGATGTAGGTGCGGACATCGCCGTGACCGGCGTCCTCGAACGCGCTGCGCAGATCGGCCATCGGGACCTTGTTCCGGCCACCGACGTTGATGCCCCGGAGCAACGCCACGTACCGTGTCCTGCCCACGCCCGCGTCCTCCTCGTGACGCCATCACCAATCTCGGGATCTTCGACGTGCCGGAGACTACGCGCTTCGCTCGACGACCTCATGTCGTGTCCGTGCGACCGCAGTCGAACCACTTGACCCCGTTGGCGACAACGTGCGACCGTCGTTCTCTGACTCGATGCTGGAGGGCAGCGATGAGCACGGCCGAACCCCGTGGCACGTCCGGCGACGGCGGGAGCCTCGACTTGAAGCTCGAAGCGGTCGTCCTCCCGGTCTCGGATGTCGACCGGGCGAAGGCGTTCTACGAGCGGCTCGGATGGCGACTCGACGCCGACCTCGGGGACGAGGCCTTCCGGATCGTCCAGTTCAACCCGCCGGGTTCCGACTGCAGCATCCAGTTCGGCACCGGCCTCACCGCGGCAGCTCCCGGCTCGGCGCAGAACCTCCTCGTGGTCTCCGACGTCGACGTCGCGCACACCCATCTCGCGGCGAAGGGCGCCGATCCCAGCGAGGTCTTCCACGACGGCAGCGGGGGCTACAACCGCTGGGACGCCTCGACTCGAGCGACCGGCCCCGATCCCGACCGACGCACCTACGCCTCGTTCCTGGAATTCACCGACCCCGACGGCAACCTCTGGCAGCTGCAGGAGATCACGAGCCGGCTGCCGGGGCGCATCGACGCCACCACGGCCACCTTCAGCTCCGTCGACGAGCTCCGAGGCGCGCTCGAGCGCGCCGCCGCCGCACACGGCGAGCACGAGAAGCGAATCGGCAAGGCCGACGAGCAGTGGCCCGAGTGGTATGCCGCGTACATGCTCGCAGAGCAACTCGGCGACGAGCTCCCGTCCTGAGCGACGACGACGTCATCGCCCTCGCGACGCCTCGGCAACCGAGATGGCCCACGCCGCGTTCACCAGCCCGATGTGACTGAAGGCCTGAGGGAAGTTGCCCAGGAGCTCATCGCTGACCGGGTCGACCTCTTCGGCGAGCAGACCGACGTCGTTGACGAACGCGGCCGCGCGCTCGAACACGGTGCGCGCCCGGGCGACCTCGCCGGCCATCGCCAAGGCCTGGGCAAGCCAGAACGTACAGAGGAGGAACACGCCTTCATCGCCGTCGAGCCCGTCGCGAGCGCGGTACCGGTAGACGAGCCCCCGTGCGTCGGTCAGCCGTTCCTCGGTCGCGGCGATGGTCGCCAGCACTCTCGGGTCGTCAGCGGGAAGGAACCCCACCAGCGGCAGCATCAGGTTGGAGGCGTCGAGGTCGTCGGAGCCGAACGACTGGGTGAACGCGTTCGCACGATCGCTCCAGCCGTCGCGCAGGATGGCCTCCCGGATCTGGTCCTTGGTCGATGCCCACGACGCGACGCGCTCGACGGCGCCGAGCGCGCTCCGCCAGAGCGGTCGCGCGCTCGAGCGCGACCCAGCACATGAGCTTCGAGTACACGAAGTGGCGGGGCTCGCCCCTGATCTCCCAGATCCCCTGATCCTGTTCCTGCCAACGCCGGGCCGCGGTGTCGGCAAGCGCGACGAGGAACCGTCGGGTGCTCGGCGCGAGCTCCGGGGCCGACTCCCATTGGTCGGGGTCGGAGAGCGGACCGACCCGGCGCGCCACCGGGTCGAAGATGCGGTCCGACAGCCGGTGGACCGCGCTGAGCAGCTCGCCGTAGACGTCGAGCTGACATTGTCGCCATGCGTCGTTGCCGACCCGCACCGGCGCCGACCCGCGCCAGCCGCTCAGGTGCGGCAGCTCCCGCTCCGTCAGGTCGCGTTCGCCGCCGATGCCGAACATGATCTGCAGGTCTCCGTCGTCGTCCAGGGACCCGGCCGCCGCGGTCGTCATGTAGTCGACGAACTCGTCGGCCTCGTCGGGACAGGCCGCCACCCACAGGGCCTCGATGGTGAACGACGCGTCTCGGACCCACGCGTAGCGGTAGTCCCAGTTGCGGGAGCCGCCCACCACCTCGGGAAGGGACGTGGTGGCCGCCGCGCAGATCGCGCCGGTCGGCTGGAACGACAGCGCCTGCAGGACGCGCCCGCTGTGGTGCACCAGCTCGCGCCACGGGCCGTCGTACGCCTGGTGCAGGTCCGACCACGACTGCCACGCCGACACGGTGTCGTCGATCCGAGTCTCGATCTCGTCCTGGCTCCAGATGCGGGCCGCCGTGGCGTCGGCACGCCGCGCGTGGTGGAGCGCGAAGCCCGTGTGCTCACCCGCACGGAGAACGAGGGCGCCTGACGCCGACGACCCGTCGACGTCGAGCGAGAGCTCGCAGGAAAGGACCAGGACGTCGGCACCACCCGTTGCGACGATCCCGCCATCGACCGCGTCGAGCAGCGGCAGGACCAGGCCGTATTCGGGACGAGGGACGTACTCCACACGGAGCTCGACCTCGCCGTCGGTGCACATCACGTGCCGGAGCAGAAGATGAGGTGAGCCGCGTCCGAGCGCATGGCCCCGGTTCCCGAGTCCGGTCGCCAGCGCCTCGACGACCACCGCGGTACCGGTGGGCGTCCGGTACGTCGTCTCCAGGACCATGGTGCGGTCCAGGTACCGGCGGGTGACGGCAGTCGCGTCCGGCGCGTGCAACGACCAGTACCCCGCCTGCTCGTCCAACAACCGAGCGAAGGTCGACGGGCTGTCGACGCGCGGGACGCACAACCAATCGACCGAGCCATCACGACTCACCAGCGCTGCAGCATGGCGGTTCGACAGCAACGCGTAGTCGGCGATCGGGCGAGAGCTCATCGGAGGGTCCGCTGCGACTCGGTGGTGTGGCCGCCGCCGGATCTCGTGTGCGTCACGCCTGCTCGACCGGAGGTTCCAGGTCGTCGTAGAACCGGGCCGCGACCAGCAGCCCATCCCGACCACGTTCGTACACCGCGATGCCCGCCTGGGGCGCGACGTCGTGGCTGCCCCGGCGGACGCAGTTGTACTCCACCGCGCACCGCACCCCGTCGTCGGTGATGCTGCAGAGCTCGAGACCGATGCCGCCGGCGCCGGAGTACGCGGTGAAGAACGATCGCAGCTCACGGACGCCGCGATGGAGCGAGTGCGGCCCAATGGCTTCCCGCACGTACCCGTCCGGGGCGAAGGTGTCCACGACCGCATCGGTATCACCGGCGTCGAGGGCAGCGTGAAAGCGGCCCACCACGTCTCCGGGGTGCACGTCTCCCGCGTCGAGGATCGGCGGTCGGACCGGACGGCGTCCGACCACCGGCCACTGGCTGCAGTACGTGCGGAACACCACCGACTGATCGTCGGGAGATTCGGCGACCACCACCACCGGCCATGAGATCTGTCCGCCGTCGTCATCCAGATGAGTGAGGACTTCGACGACGGCCCGCCCCTTGGTCGAGGTCGAGGCCACGGTCTCGGTTCTGGAGTGACGCTCGGCGAGCATGGCCTGACTCTGCTTGACGAAGGTCCGCAACTCGCGGTGGCCGCGGATGTCGCCGCCGAAGGGGTCGAAGACCAGGACCTCACCCGGCCACGCCGTCTCCAGGGCGCGGACGTCGCCGTGCTCGATGGCGGTCAGGTACTGCCCGACCGGATCGACCTCGCCCGCGGCTCGAGTCTCCCGGCGCGCCAACTCCGCGGCAGCCACGAAATCCGGAAACCACGGCATCCCAACCTCCGTGACCATGCCGTTGCCGACCGCGGAGCGGCCGTTCTGGTCACGCTATCCGCATGCGCCTGGGCGCACCGCGACGGGCCACATCTCCCGCTGAGCGGAGATGCGTCGATGATTTCGGTGCGGTGAAGCGGTCGGATATGGGTACCCCTCGATGGCGCCGTGATCCGCACTGCGAGGAGGACGTCCATGGTCAGCCTGAAGGACTATCGCTGCGGTGTGTCAGCCGCGGTCTCCGACATGCAACGGGCACGCCGGTTCTATGAAGGCGTGCTCGGGCTCGTGCCGGGCACCGACACCGGTGACAACGTCGGGTACCCGTGCGGAGGGGACACGCAGATCAACGTCTACCTGTCGCCGAACGCCGGCAGTGCGACGTTCACGATCGCCGGCTTCGACGTCGACGACATCGAAACGGTCGTCTCGCAGCTCACGCAGCAGGGCGTGACCTTCGAGCAGTACGACGAGCCGCCGATCGTCACCGATGCACAGGGCATCGCACACTTCGAGGGCGACGCCAAGGTCGCGTACTTCAAGGATCCGGACGGCAACATCCTCTCGCTCGCGCAGGCTCCGCAATGACCGGCGTCGCAGGTTTGGCGCGCTCCGATGTGGCGACGAGGCCTCCCGCACTCGAACGCAACCGGCTCGCGGCCGCGGTCGCCCGGACGGGGTTCTGGCTGCTCAGAGAGTGCGTGCGCATGAGGGCGCGGTCTGGAGACGTACGGGACGGCAGAGGACGACAGGTCGCGACGGCCGTCGGGGTACCTTGCGTTGCATGGAGCAGAGGGTCAGCCTGATCACGCTCGGGGTTGCCGATGTCGGACGGTCGCGCATCTTCTACGAACAGCTCGGGTGGCGCGGACAGGAGGCCGAGGAGACGGTCTTCTTCCAGGCCGGTGGGCAGGCGGTCGTGCTGTGGGCTCGCGACAAGGTTGCTGCCGATGCCGGGATCGACGACGACGGGACCAGCACCTTCGGGGGCATCGCGCTCGCGCACAACGTCGCATCTCGTGAGGAGGTGGACCGGGTCGTCGAGGCCGCGGCGAGCGCCGGTGCCACGGTGACGAAGCTCCCGACGGCGACCTTCTACGGCGGCTACGCCGGGTTCTTCCGGGACCCGGACGGCCACGTCTGGGAAGTCGCTCACAATCCCGGGTTCACCTTGGCGCCCGACGGATCGCTGACCCTGCCCGACTTCGGAAGCGCCACATAGGCGAGAGCACACGCCGAGCTGCTCCCGGTCCCCCAGCCCGGTCAGGGCTCGAGGTCGGCGTTCTCGGGCACGAATTGCCCGGCGATGAACATCGCGCCCTGCGCATCCTGGATGACCGCCAGCCGGGTCCAGGGCGCATCGAACGGCCCGGCGACGACGGTCCCGCCGAGCTCGGCGGCAGTAGCGGCAGTGGCGGCCGCATCGTCGACGCCGAACGTCACGCTCCAGTGCGCCGGGGTGTCGGTGTCCTCTGCCGCGATCGGGTTGATCGCGGCGACGACGTCGATGAACCCCTCGGGCGCGCCCATCTGCTCCATGCCTTCGCGCAGGCCCGGGGACTTCTCCTCCAGGTGGTCGCCGTAGCCGGGGAGGACCCACATGGATCCCGAATCGAGGGGCAGGATCCTCCACCCGAACACCGCGCCGTAGAACGGCTCCGCCGTCTGCGGATCGCGCGTCGCCAGGCCGTTGAAGTTGAGCGATCCGTGCTCGTTCACGACCGCCGCACCGAAGTTCTCCTTCGCCTGCCAGAGGCAGAACACCGCGCCCTCGGGGTCGGCGACGACCGCCATCCGACCGGCGTCCATCACGTCGAACGGCACCATGTGGACGACGCCGCCTGCGCTGCGCACGGTCTCTGCCGACTCGTCGGCGTCGGCGACCGCGACGTAGGTGTTCCAGTTGGCCATGGGCGGTGCGCCGTCCGGGATGGAGGCGATCGCAGCGACGTCACCGCCGTGGATGCGAGCCATGTAATAGGCGCTGCCCGCGTCTTCCGGCATCACGTTCTCGAAGTCCCAACCGAACAACCCACGGTAGAACGGAAGGACGGCATCGGGATCAGGGTGCTGTGAGTCGACCCAGCAGGGGACGCCGGGGATGTAGCCGTCGCGCTCAGGCATCTCGGATCCTTTCCGCAGCAGACACCTTCGAACGTACCCAGCCGGGCGCCGGCAGCAACTCGTGGTGCCCCCGAGCGGTTGCCGGTTGCCCAGGATTCTGGGATCGGATCGGGCCGCGTCGCGGCGCACGGTGATCGGACTCCAAATTCCTCGTGCGCGCCCGGCGCGTCAGGGTCGCGGGCGACGGAGAGCGCGTCGTACGTGATCCCTACGCCGACGGAGGCACGGAACTGACCCCGTCGTAGGTCGCGAACTCTGCTGCACTCATGGTTTCGAGCACCAGAATGGTGAGGCCGCCCGGTGCCGTGCTGGTGTGGGCGACGCGCATGCCGACGGCCGGACCTTCTGCTGGGAAGAGTCGTCGTCCTTGCCCGAGCACAGTGGGGGTGACGACCAGGCGGATCTCGTCGATCATGCCGGCGCCCAGCAGCGTTTGCGCGAGTCGCGCCGAGCCGTGCAGCTGGAGCTCGCCTCCCGGCCGGGACTTGAGCTGCCCGACCTCGGCAACGATGTCGCCGCGCAGGATCGTGCTCGGCGACCAGGTTGCATCGGTCAGCGTGTCCGATGCGACGTACTTCGGGAGACCATTCATCCGTTCCGTGAACGGGTCGTCGGGATCGGTGATCTGGGGCCACGCGTCGGCGAATGCTTCGTAGGTGCGCCGGCCGAGCAGCAGGGCGTCGGCTCGGGCGAGCCAGGCGGCGGCTTGCGCGATGAACGTCGGGTCCATGTGCGGGACCATCCAGCCGCCGCGGGTGAAGCCATCGCTGCGATCTTCGTCAGGCGAACCCGGTCCCTGGTAGACGCCGTCGAGGGTGACGAACTGCGTGAGGGTGAGCCTCATCGGGAACCGCCGGATCGCTCCACCAGCCCGGCGAGCTGCCGAGTGACGGTGCCCCACCCGTCGAAGAAGCCGAGCTCCTCGTGACGCACGCGTGACGCCGGGTCGAGGTGCCGGACGACCACCCGGTAGTCGGTGCCATCGGGATGGTCGCGCATCGTGATCTCCGCCGTCATCGACAGCGGCTCGGGTGCGGCCGGCCGCCATCGACTGTCGACCGCGTTGGTGAACACGATCCGCTCCCCCGCCTCGACGACGAGGAAGCACGCGTCGAGGTGGGGCGCGAACTCGATCCCGTCCTCGCTCATCGAGGTCACGAACGCGCCACCCGGAACGGCGTCGAGCCGTTCGACGCGACACTGCGTCGGTGCGGGCAGCCACCACGACGCAAGGCTCGCCGGATCGGTCCATGCGTTCCAGACGTCCGAACTGGCGGCGCGGATGATCCGGCCGAGGCTGAGGTCGAGGTCGGGATTCACGACGGCTCCTGAGGGTTGGTGACGAACTGCTCGAGACGGTCGGTGCGGCCTTCCCAGATCGCTCGCTGCTCGGCGAGCCAGCCCTCGACGACGGCCAGGCGCTCGCGGTTGAGGGTGCACGTGCGCACGCGACCGGCCTTCGCGGTGGTGATGAGCCCCGTGCGTTCGAGCATCCGGATGTGCTTCATGAACGACGGGAGCGTCATCGGCGCCGAACGGGCCAGGTCGCCGACCCTCGCCGGGCCCCGGCCCAGCGCACCGATCACGACACGGCGCGTCGGGTCCGAGAGCGCGCCGAACACCTCATCGAGCGAGGGCGAATACTGTGCCATATGGCTAAGTATTCCGCCTCACGACGCTGAGCGCAAGAGCTCAGTGTCGTGAAGAGGCTCGCGGCGCGCAGACGAGAGAGAAGCGGTACCGCAGCCGTCGTAGGTGGTCAGTTCTTCGCGGCGTCGCGTACTGCGGCAGTCGGCTGGGAGACCACCATCGGCGGGGTCGACCTCGTCTACGACATCATCGGCGGCGAGGTGCTCGCTCGTACCGCCGCGCTGGTCAAGCCCGGTGGAGCGCTCGTCACGATCATGGCTCCGCCGCCAAACGATCACGCGACATTCGCACCGTGGGGTTCGTTCGTGGCGCGAACGGTGCCCAACTCCGCGAGATCGCTCGACTCGTCGACGACGGGACATTGCGCCCCCAGGTCGACGCGGTCTACCCGCTGGCAGACGCACGAGAGGCGCTCATGGCCAAGTCCACCCAGCACATTCCGGGAAAGGTCGTGCTGACACCCTGACGGGATCGACCCGGAAAGTGCGGCATCGCGGAGTGCGTAGGCTCGTGGCGACATGGACGCCAAGCATGTCCACGACTCGAGGTGTCTGAGTCGAGCCGCCGCGGAACACGTCTGCTACGAGGTCTCGATGATGTGCGCGATGGCCAGGCCGACCGTCTACAGCGCGAATGCCGACGTCGCCGGGTCCGCGCTCCTCGAGGCGTACCTGATCCACGTGCGCAACGTCGACGAGTTCCTCACGCTCCCGAGGGCGAACGTTCGCTGGCGCGAACAGGTTGTCGCCGCGCACTTCTTCGATGGCGCGTTCGAACCTCCGGAAGGGCTGGATCAAGCGACGCGGAACGCGATCAGCCGCAAGATCGTCCACATCTTCTGCGACCGAGAGCGTGGCGACAACTGGTCGGCAGATGGAGACGTCGCCAGGTTCGCCAGACACCTGCTGGTGTCGTTCCGAGCGTTCCTCGCCGAACTGCAGACTCGACACCCCGAGAGGGTCGGGCTGTTCGCAGGCATCGCCAACGCCGAGGAAGTCCTGGCGGCCGCTGAGAGCGGACAGTTCGTGTACGCCCGCGTCTGGAACGGCGAACTCGTCTGAACGCTCAGCAGACCCGCGTTACCGTGCGGGCATGCCGCGCCAGCCCCCCGGGGGCACGGTGACGTTCTTGTTCACCGATATCGAGGACTCCACCCGTCGGTGGGAGGACTCCCCCGCCGACATGGCCGACGCGCTGCTGATCCACGATGACGTCGTTCGCGGCTCCATCGAACGACACGGCGGCTACGTGTTCGCCAGCGGTGGCGACGGATTCGGTGCCGCGTTCTCGACCGCCGCCGACGCCGCGGCGGCGGCAATCGAATCCCAGGAGCAATTGCGTGACGACACCGTTGTCGACTTCGCGGTGCGCATGGGACTCCACACCGGTGAAGCGATCCAACGTGACCGGACCTACATCGGCAGCGATGTGAACCGGTCAGCACGGCTGATGTCGCTCGCGCACGGCGGTCAGGTCCTCGTCTCCGACGCGACGGAGGTGCTGCTGCGCGACCGAGTGGTGCTGCGACCGCTGGGCGAGCATCGCCTCCGTGGGCTGCGTGGGCGAATCTCGGTGTACCAGATCGTCGCCGACGGTCTCGCCAGTGAGTTCCCGGTGTTGCGCAGCGTCGACCCCTTCGCCGGCAACCTTCCCCAGCAGTTGAGCTCACTGGTCGGTCGCGAACACGTGGTCTCCGACGTCGCGGACCTCATCCGTTCGAACCGGCTCGTCACGCTGACCGGCGTCGGCGGGGTCGGCAAGACCCGGCTGGCGCTCGAAGTGGGCGCCGAGGTTGCCGGCGAGTTCGTCGACGGGGTGTGGTTGGTCGAGCTGGCATCGATCGGCGGCTCCGCGTCCGTTCCGTCCGCCATTGCGACCGTGCTGGGCATCACGCCCCAGAGTGGTGCGGCGCTGATCGACACGGTGGCCGATGCGTTGCGAGGACGCCAGCTCCTCCTCGTGGTCGACAATTGCGAGCACGTCCTGGTTGCGGCGGGCTCGGCCATCGCCGGGATCCTCGGTCGATCCGACACGGTCACGGTCGTTGCGACCTCGCGCGAGCCCCTGGCGATCGACGGCGAGATCCCGTTCGCCGTCGACCCCCTGCCGCTGGAGGGAGGCCCGGTCTCCCACGCCGTCACGCTGTTCGTCGACCGCGCCCGTGCCGTCCGCCCGGACTTCGGATTGCGCGAAGTGGAGACCGCCACTGCGGTGACCGAGATCTGCACGAACCTCGACGGCCTCCCGCTCGGCATCGAGCTGGCGGCATCGCGCATGGCAGCCATGAGCGCGGTCGAGGTCCGCGACCGGCTCGCGGACCGGTTCCGGCTGTTGGAAGGGACGACCCCCGCGCCCGACCGACACCTCACCCTCGGTCATGCCGTGGAGTGGTCGTACGACCTCCTGACCGACGACGAGCAGCATCTGCTCCGCCTCACCTCGATCTTCGCCGGAGGCTTCGACCTGGCGAGCCTGTACGCGGTGACCGACACCGCCGATGAGGTCGAAGTGCTCCGCCACCTCGACTCGCTGGTGCGCAAATCGCTCGTGGTCGCGGATCACACCGCCACCCGGACGCGCTACCGCATGTTCGAGACCATCCGTCAGTTCGCCGAGGACCGACTGGCCGAGGCGGGTGCGCTCGAGTCGTCACGCGCTCGGCACGCCCGGCACTTCGCGCGGCAGGCGGCCGAGCGTTGGGAGCGCTGGAACGGGCCCGGCTGGCGGGATGCGGTCGACTGGGTGGAGGTGGAGCTCGGCAACCTGCGCGGGGGATTCCAGTGGAGCGCTCGGAGCAGCGAGCTCTCGGTGGCCACCGACATCGCCGCCCACGCCGCATTGATGGGCTTCTCCGTGCAGCTGTTCGAGACACTGGCATGGGCCGAGGAGCTGCTCGAGCCCGCGTCGGCTGCCGACGTCACGCGTCTCCCCCGCTTGTACACGGGGGCGGGCTTCGCGTGTTTCGCCGGACGCGCGGAGGCCGCTCGTGTGAACGCGCATCGAGCGACCGAGCTGGAGGAGGACTCCCGCTACGACGGTTGCGAACCCGGCTACGCGTCGTTCGTGGAAGCGCTCGCCAGCGTGTACTGCGGTGATCTCGACCGCTACGTCGAGCTCACCGGTGCGGTAGCACGCGACTACGGCCGCGACCGGGGTTACGGGCTGGCCGCGTACGTCGACGGTCTGCAGTCGTGCGGTCGCATCGAGGAGGCGCTGGCGCTCACCGAAGAGTCCGTCGCGGCGGCGAGATCGCTCGGCAACCCCTACTGGATCTCGTATGCGCTCTGGATCGCCGGGATGGCCTTCTCGAAGGCAGATGTGCGCCGGGCGTTCGCGGCCTGGGACGAGGGCGTCGCGTTCGTGCGGGAGCACCGCGTCCACTTCTTCGAAGGTTTCCTCGCTCGCGATGCGGCACGCTTGCACACCACTGACGGCGAGGCGCACGCCGCGCTCCTGTTGTTCGCCGAGGCGCTGAGCGCGTTCCAGCGCGCCGGCAACGTACCGCAGCTCGTGATCACCCTGGCCAGCGTGCCCGCGCTGTTCGTACGACTCGACCGTCCCGTGCCGGCGATGGTGATCCTCGGCGCCCTATCCGGGGAGCCGGGCAGCGTCCACCACGTTCCCGAGCTCCGGGAGCTCGGCGATCGTGTCCGCGGCATGCTCGGAGCGCAACGCGCCGACGAGCTCACGGTCGAGGGCGCGACCCTCGATCTCGGTCAGGCCGCCGTCTACGCCCGTGAGCAGCTCGACGTCGCCCGCCGTACCCCGAGCCCGCCGACGAGCCAGGCCCGGCCCGGCGGCTTGAGTCGGCGCGAGCTCGAGGTGCTCCGCCTGATGGCCGACGGCCGCACGGCAGGTGAGATCGCCACCCAGCTGTTCATCTCCCCGAGGACCGCCGAGCACCACATCCAGCACATCTACACGAAGATCGGCGTCTCGAGCCGCGTCTCGGCAACCCGCTGGGCCGTGAAGCACGGCGTGGTCGACGTCGCCGGGGGCTGACGGCCGAAAACAGGACCCGAAATGGGTAGGTCTACCGATGCCGGCCTGCGGGCCGGTCCGGAGAATGACCCCTACGCCGATCGAACCCGATCGGTGCAGAGAGATCCACAGTGATCCTTCCTGAGAGGGGATGTCATGATCCTGGCAACCACGCTGGTCGAGGATGTCGACCGGTTCCTGGACGTGTTCGGCACCAAGGGTGCGGAGAAGCGTGCGCTCCACGGGTCGAAGGGCTCGACGGTGTTCCGCGACCCCACCGAGGAGAACCGGGTCTGGGCCTTGTTCGACTGGGACGAAGCGGGCTGGGCGAGCTTCGTGTCCGACCCCGAGGTTCCGCCGATCCTCAAGGAAGCCGGCCACGTCGGCAAGCCGCAGGCGGCGCTCCTCGTCGGCTCCTACGAGGCGTGAGGAGGACGACGATGAGCACTTCCGAGCATCGACCGGCGCGTGTGGGCATGATCACCGACCAGACCGGTGCGCTGTCGTTCATGGGCATCGCCAACGCCAACGTCGCCAAGATGGTGGTCGAGGACATCAACACCCGCGGCGGACTCCTCGGTCGCCCGATCGAGCTGTTCCTCGAGGACAGCGCCACCGACGACGCGGTGGCAGAGGTCGTGGCGGCGAAGCTCGTCGAGCAGGCGGACGTCGACGTCGTCATCGGCGGCATCTACAGCTCGACCCGCCAGGCCATCAAGGGTCCGGTCGTCGACCAGGCGGAGACCCTCTACCTGTACCCCGAGCAGTACGAGGGCCAGGAATGCCACCCGTTGATCTTCTGCACCGGCCCGGTGCCGGCGCAGCAGGTCGAGCCCTTCTTCCCGTGGCTGATGCGCGAGACGGGGGCACGTACGTTCTACATGCCGTCGGCCGACTACATCTGGCCGCACACGTTGAACAAGAAGGTCCGTCAGGTCGTCGGCGCCGAGGGTGGCGAGGTCGTCGGCGAGCAGTACTTCCCGATGGACCACCTCGACTACGAGGGCGTCGTCGAGGACATCATGGCGAGCGGTGCCGACGTCGTGTTCAACACGATCGTCCCGCCCGGGTTGACACCGTTCCTCGAGCAGCTGCACCGTGCCGGCTTCACCGCTCGGGGTGGACAGATCGTGTGCACCTACTTCGACGAGAACTTCCTGAACCTGGTGCCGGCGGAGCATGTCGAGGGGCTCTACGGGTGCCTCGACTACTACCGCGGTGTCGACGACCCGTTCAGCATCGAGCTCCTCAACCGCTACGAAGACCGCTACCCGGGGAGCGCGCTGTTCACTGCGGGGAGCGCGTGCACGGGAACGTACCGGGCGCTCAAGCTCTGGGAGGCCGCGGTCCGGGAAGCCGGCTCGCTGGACCAGGACGACGTCATCGCCGCGCTCGACCACGCCCGGATCGATCAGGGCCCGGGAGGCCCGGCCGAGATGGTGCCGGGTCAGCACCACGTGCGCATGAACATGTACATCGCCCGGTCGGAGGGCGGCACGTTCACGGTGGTGAGGAACCTGGGCCACATCGACCCGAAGGAATGCGAGGTCGGGAACGCCTGACGTCGCGCGGGGCCGGCCCTTCCACGGGGGCCGGCCTCGCACCCGCGCGGCCGTCACGGCGACACGCCGGTCACGGCGATGTACCGTTCGCGCGACGGCGGGAGGACTGCAGCCATGGATCACGACGCGACCGACCAGTTGGCAACTCTGGAGTTTGCGCTCCGTACGCTGCAGGAACAGGTCGTCGTCCTGCAGGACGAGCAGATGGAGATCGTCTCGAACTGCGAGCCCTGGACGGTCCGCCGGCTGGCGAGCCACGCGTTGAACAACCAGCTGTTGTGGGCCGGCATCGTCACCGGCGAGCAGACCGTGTCCCCCGAGGAGACCATGGGCGCAGTGCCCTACGACGGCGACCTCGCGCAGTACGCCGGCGACGTGACCGGCCGAACGCTGGCGATGTGGGCCACCGACGGCGCGCTGAGCTCGAGCCACATCACCCCGATGGGCGAGTTGCCGGGGTCGGTGGTGATCAACTTCGCGATCATCGACGCGGTCTGTCACGCGTGGGACCTCGCGGCCAGCGTCGATCACCCGATCGACTTCCCGCCGGAGATGATCCCGACGATCTCAGTGGTGGTCGCGGCGACGTGCACCGACGCGGCGCGCGAGCACGATCTCATCAAGCCGGTGCCCCCGATCCCAGCCGACGCCACCGAGACCGAACGGCTCATGGCTGCGGCGGGCCGGTCCATCTCCCGCTGAGGGGCGCGGCGCCATCGTTGCGCGCGCTGCCCGAGGTCGGCCGCGGGTGGAGTCGTCGCGCCCGGGACAGTCCGGGCACCTCGCGAGCGATCGACGCCAGCAGGCCCGCTACGACCGCTGGAACTCGCGTTCGAGCTCCGCCAGATGGTCCCCCATCCTCTTGGCAAGTCGGTCCAGGTGCGTGCGTCCCAACTCCCCCGTCCCCGGGAACGCGAGCAGGAGCGACGAGACGAAGTACCTCCCATCTCGCACGAACAGTTGATACAAGGTCGCGGCTTGGGGAGCGGAGGTCGTGGCGGCGAAGGCCACGACCCCGTCTCCGGCCTTCTTCACCTTGGGCTGCTGCGCGGCAGGAGTGAATGTCACCGACCCGCCTGTGTACGGAGCATTGCAGTCCTTGGCGAGGGCCTTCAGGTCGGCGAGGATCTCCTTAGCGTCGGTGACTCCACCGATGCGGTTTTGCACGACTACCTCGACGCCTGAGGCTCCGGCACCCCTGATGTCTCCGGTCGCACCAGCCTCGAAACGTCCCGCGACCTCGCCGCAGAGCGCCGGTACGTTCTCGCCGCCGGAGAGAATCCCGAACCCCGTTGGCTCCTCCGAGGTGTAGGGCTCACCCGGAGCGAGTCCCGAGACGGAACGCACGTCGTCGAGCGCGAGGACAAAGGGCTCGTAGTCCAGGATGACCAGGCCAGCGGGAACGCCGGACTGGTCCTGCCCGCCGGCCGGGGCGTGCGCGAGTGCCGGCGTCGAGACCGCAGCCACCAAGACGACCGAGAGTGCGACCACCGACCACCTGAGGCAACGTGTCATCGTGACCTCCACGTGTCTCACTCCACAACGCCTCGTACCACTCACCGCCGGCTACGGGTTCCCACCGATCCACTCGACCGTCGGGTTCCCGCCGCCCCCGAACGGATATCCGAGCACGACCGCGCCGTCGTCGGTCCCCGCAGCCGGTCCCTCCACGTAGCCGTCGACGAGCTGACCCTTCACCGATCTCCAGGTCTGACCATCCTCGGAGACCCAGATCTTCGCGGTGGACGGCTCGGAGTTCGCCCGGCGAGTGATCCCGCTGATCACCGCGCCGCCGGCGGCCGCCGTTCCGTAGCGCAACGCCGTCTCGGTCGTCGCGGTCGGGGGGTACGCGAACGCCTGACCATCCGAGCGTGCCGGCGTCCAGTCGATGCCGTTTCGGGAGAATAGGGTGAAGCCTCCCATCGTGTAATCGCGCTCGGAGTGCTTCTGGTTGCCGGCGGCAACGAAGCCGCGATCGGTCGCGATGGCGAGTGTGAGGCGCACCTGCTTCGCCCCGTTCGAGTCCGGGACGAAGGTCGCGGGCGACGCGACTCCGGTTTCGCGGCGAGTCCAACGGTTCGCATCCGGAGAAGTCCAAACAGCCGGCTCCTCGAACAGCTTGCCGGAGGCGTCGAGGGACCTCATCAAGCCCACCGCGACGTAGGTCTTGCGCGCGTAGGTGACGTCGAACATCACGAAGCCGCTCTCACCTGGTACCGCCTCGGCGAGGTCGCCGGTGGCCGGAACGCGGGTCCAGTCGGCGCCGTTCTTCGACGTCCACACCGCCGCGTTCAGGCCGTTGCCGGTCCCGTCGTACCCGACCGCCACGTAACCCTTCGGTGTCTCGACCACGCCGTTGACTCCGGCGTTCGCGCCGGGGCCGCCGAACGCGGACGGGTCTGCGGGCGTCCGTGTCCACTTCTTGCCGTCCTTGCTGCGCCAGAAGACGGTCTCCCGCTGTCCCTCGGCCCCGATCGAACCGGACGCGATGACACCCTTGGTGCCCGCGGTCAACGATCCGATCCCCGCGTCCGACGGGAACGCGCTTTTCGCTCCGCGCTCACCTGCCGCCACTTGCGACCGTCTGGCGACGTGTACGCCGTCGCGCCGGATCCCGCCGGCAGATCCTCGATCGCGACGAAGCCGCCTTCTGTCGTGACGGCGAGGAAGTCCGGAGTGTCGGCGAGCCCACTCGTCGTCACCCGTTTCCACGGCGCGGACTCGCCGCTGAGAAACGGCTCATCCGCGGCGGTGACCGGCGACGCGGTAGCGACCATGAACGTGACGCCCACCAGGAAGGCGGCGACCTTCGTACGGCGAACCAAGTGACGACCTCCTGATCAGGTGCGCACCACCGTGAGCACGGGATAGCTCCCACCGGTATGGGCGAGCTGGTTGCGTTGGCCGGGAAGCTCGGCGTAGATGCCCCACGACGGGATCACCGTGTACCGGCCGGGGCGCATCGTCAACGGAACAGTCATCGTGGCGCGAGTGTCCGCGGTTGCGGTCCGGTCGCATCCTTGCGAGGTCTCACGGAACTCAGTACCCGCGAGCTGGACATCCGCACCGACCGCGCCGGGCGGCGTGCCACCCGACGACAACCCGTCGACCAGCGCCCCAGCCGAGCGCGCGACGGGGCTCAGGAAGGCGGTTGACGTCGAGGAGCGACTGAAGTTCGAGGTGACGCCCGCATCACAGACGGTTCGGAACTGACCGTCCGGATCACGCACCCACGCCGGACCGACAGACGTGGAGGACGTCGTCACGGAGACGGTGTCGCCCGGTCGGACGGTCGCGGGCGTCACCGTGATTGCCTGGGTGACGCGGTACGCACCGTCCTGGGTGTAGGTGATGGTCGCCATGGACGTCCCGTGGGGCTCGAAGTTCGGCCCGGCGCGGGGCAAGGCTGCGGTGGCACCGGACCCTCCTTCCCGCTCGGTGTCGGCGACCACATTCCCCTCGTCCGAGTCCGCGCCGCCGACGAGGACGGCCCCGGCCACCGCACCGACCAGAATGATGACGATGGCAGCCGCCGCCACGGCTGCAAGCCAGCGCCCACGAGGCCGCTTCGCGGAGCTGGTCTCACGCTTCCCGGGTCGGTCGCCGCGCGCGCCACTCCCCCCGCCGCCGAGCGGTCGGCCGGTCAATGGGTCTCGCTCTCGCGGAAGGAGATCCGACGGTTGGCCGACCCGGTCGTAGAGCCCGGGCACCGTCGTCTGCTCGACGCTCGCGAGCACCCGGTTCGTCGCCGCGGCGATCAGGAAACGGTTGATCTCGGCGTCGAGGATCCCGCGGTCGAGCTCGAGGAGGAAATCGCTCACCCACGCGTGCGGGATGCACAGGTATCCGGTGCGCATCGGGGCACCGAGCGCGAAGACGGTGAAGTCCCACGTGGCGATCTCGACGCGCACTGTGAAGCCGGGCCGCGACCGCGCCACCAGCACTGCCGCTGTGCTCCGGTCGAGGGCCGTTGCGGCGATGTCGTCCTCTGGAGGCTTGCCGCGTTCGAGTGGTAGTGGGAGGTCGCCCGTCACCATGCGATCCGTGTCCCGGAGATCGGCCGGGTCTGCGCGACCGTCGAGCGCAGCGCGCGCGATCTCCCAGCTCGCCTCGAGGTGCTCCTGCGCCGTGATCGTGCCGCCGCGTGCGCGACGCAGGACGGTCGCCCGGCCCTCCCGGTACAGATCGACCCCGAAGGCGTTCCGGTCTACGAACCAGCCGTAGCGCTCGACTCCCGGTTCGAGGACGACGTCGAGGGAGGGCGGCGTGCGCCGCTGGACCGCTGCACGCGTGCTCCCCGCCGCGAAAGCTGCCGCGGCACGGAGCCGCGCACCCGACACGTATTCACCACCGAGCTCGAGCCGACCGGGACGGGGACGCACAAGGAGGCCGGGTGAGTCGCGCCGTTCGATGAGCAGCATCAGTCCCGGCGCGAAGGCGCGCGCGTAACGCCGCGCGACACGGTCGGGGCGGGCGGTGAAGAGCGCGGTGTTGAGGTGCGTCGAGTAGCCGTCGGCGTGGACACCGGGCGGGAGGATGCGCTCGAGCTCGGCGTGCCGCGGAGCGAGCCCAGGCGTCTACCGCGCCCGGCGAAGCCCGGCTGGCCGGGGATGGGCGGACTGGCTACCTCCGCCTCTGGGCCGTCACAGGTCATCGCACCACCGAACGAGCACCGGTACGCGTTCGGGTCACCCGGATCGAGCCGGAGCCCCGCGACCGGGAGGCGGTGGAGGAGCAACCGGAAGTCCACCGGTCCCCCGGCGTCACGGATCGAGTACTCGTGCTCGACGCCGAGCAGCGACGCCGCGTCGCCCGCGACCCGGGTGCGTCCGCGGCGCCGGTGGAGGCTAGCCGCGAGCACGCTGGTCATCGACTGCTACGCGCTCGGGGGGTCGCCGGGTTCGTCTCCCGGTTCCCCGGACTCTTCCGGCTCCAAACGGCCGCGCACGCGATCGGATACGACTCCGGTCGCCGCGCCAGCGGCCCCTTCGACGACGACATCGGTCGCCTTCTGGACCACGACCCGGCCCGTGTCGAGCGCGTCGTCGACGAGCCCGCCACCACCCGCGGCCGCGGCAGCCACGTTGCCCTTCTCGCCCATAGCCGCCCCCTCACCCCTGACAGCCCGCGGCTCCAACGCTATCGCAAGATCGAGCGATCCCGCAGCGTGAGGCCGTGTACGTGCGGTCGCGACGCTACGCCGCTGGCAGCGGAAGGCACGCGGTTCCCCTTCCAGCCCCTGGTCGGATCAACAAGTCCACGTCGACAGGCGACATGGGTCGAAGTAGTAGCTCTGGCAGCAGTCACAGTTGAGCGACGTGAGCTGCTGGTGCTGCTCTCTGGTCTCGACACCTTCCGCGACGACGGTCATACCCAAGTGGTGCGCGAGCTCGATGACCGCAAGCGCGATTGCTCCGCTCTCCGGATCAGCTTGCACGTCAGCGATGAGTGTCTGGTCGATCTTGACGACATCGATCGGAAATCGCGTGGGGGCAATCCAACGACGAGTAGCCGGTGCCGAAATGGTCAAGGGCGAGTGAGATGCCCAGCTGTTTCAGTTCCGTTGTGACGACGAACGCCCGTTCCGTGTCCTCGACGAACACACCCTCGGTGATCTCCAGTGTTACGAGACCGGGATCGGTGTCGCACTCCGCGAGTCCAACGGCAACGACGCGCGCGACGTGGCCGCGCTCCCGGACTATCGACCAAGACCCGCTGCCTCCCCAGCCGTCACCGACGCGAGGCCGCGGGTGATTCGGACCTGCCGATTCAGCGGATGGTCGGGAGCCGGCGGTCGCTCCGGCCGTCGAGTAGCCCCATCCGGTAGCTGAGCGACCACGGTTCCAGCAGCGCATCGACGATGGCGCTGCGACGCGCCAGAGCAGCATCACCCGAGATCGTGGCGAGGATCGACGCGAGGGCGGCCGCCTGCGTTCCCTGCAGGAAGTACGCGCTCAGTTCCAACAGCTGCTCGTACTCCTCCTGCGGGAACCCCTGCACGCTCAGACCCGTGCTCCACACCGAACGACCGCGAGCGTGCGCCAGGGCCTGCTTCTCCGACAGGTCGTCGACGTCGATGCGTCCGCTCGTGATCTGCGCGGTGAACCGGACGACGAGCTCGGGCAACCCGCGGATCTCGTCGACCGAGTACCGAGCGTCGAGCAGCCCGGGTGCGATGAGGAAGCCGGGCGGTGACGCGAGACCGGCGGGGGGTTCCTCCAGGATCTCGGTCAGGTATCCGCGGTTGTAGCCGTAGCTGTCGAGGTGAGCCTCGAACCGTGCGGCCGCGAACGCGAGCGCCGACGGGTCATCACCTCGTACCGCGTCGAGCGCGGCCGACTGCGCGTCGGTGAGCTCGGCGAACGCGGCGGCGTCGGGAACGACGTCGACGCCGAGGAGCGGCGCCTCCGGTTGGGCGCGCGCGATCTCCCGCCGCAACCAGATGCCGCCGAAGTATCCGGAGAGGTGCATGATCCAGAGCAAACCCCGGAGCGGGAGCGTCGACCCGTCGGCGGTCAGCGCGTCACCGAAGACGCGCAGCGGGATCCGTCCGAACAGGAGACGATCGACCGGTCCGGGCTCCGCTTCCACCAGGCGGTCGAGCAGTGCGTGGTCCTGCACCATCACGTCGTTCGCGAACCAGGGATAGTTGGGAAGCTGCATCAGAGGGTCACTGGCGATCACGGGAGAGCGAGGAAGCGCAGGAGGTTGTCGCGCATGATGGCGCGCTGCGTCTCCTCCGGAAGGCGCTCGAGCTGACGGACGTAGGAGACCCCCCGGGGCTCGAGCACCACCACGGGCGTCTGGGTCGACCGGCTGTTGGCGTAGCTGTCGAGACCGGCGTCGATCTCGGCCCAGCGTCGCCAAAGCCGGTCCCGTTCCGCCCCCGTGGCGACACGCGCCTGCACCGGCCAACTGCGGTGGTGGACGAGTCGGACCACCGCGTCGGGGTGCGCTTCGAGGTTGAGCCACCAGTCGGGACAACCCTCGTCCCAACCGTTCATCGCGAGTGCGACGAGGTTTGCATCATCTTCGATGTAGCCGATGATGACGTTGCGGTCCCGGCCGGACTTCCGCCCGGTCGTCGTGAGGCGCAGCGCGCCCCAACCACGTTTGCTCTCCGGAGTCCACAGGAAGCGTCCACCGCTGACGCGGTGCAATGCGCGGTGGCATCGCCAGAACGCGTGCTTGAACCACGCGGGTGGCAGTTTCGGTGGTTGGGTCGTCGAAGTCGTCACGGTCGTGCCTCCGACTGCGAGCGTGCCGCCGCACCGACCAAAGCGACAGGGCCAGAAGACCCGATCAGCTCCTGGCTCTGGAGACCACCCACCGGACCTCGAGACGCTACGAGCATCACCCGCTCTGTCGTGGGTGGTCTCGTGGCTCCGAGGACGTCAGCCGCAGGAAACAGTTGCGCACATAACGAAGGCGTTGCAGGGTCTTCGAGTGTCGTGACGATCTATCGGTAGGGGGTCCCTGTTGCGGTTCTCGACGGCGGTGTCCTACCGGGCGACCACCCTTGTCGCCAATGCTGTGCTCGCCGCTCTACGCGTTCAGCCAGGGAACGCAGGTGTGGGACATCGTTGGAGCGGTGCTGGCCGGTTTCGCGATCGCGGACGTGATCGTGCTCGCCATCGCGGCATGGTTCCGCTGGCGGCACCGTGGAGAGTGGTAGTTGGACAAGGGTTAGCGACGTCCCCTGGCGATCGCCGCCGCCTGCGCCAAGAGGTCGCGCGGTGGCAAGCGGGTCGACTGTGCCGGTACGTGCAAGACCGAGTGCCGCGTCCCGACCACCTCACCGCTCCACGCGGACCCATGTACCGAGACGAACCGCCGCGCGTACTCGCCGCACTCGAGGGTGACGGTGCAGCGCTTGCAGAGGGTGCTCCCGCGGCGCTCAGAGCGCACCCCGTGGGGCGCTCCTGCGGTCTTGTGACCTCGTTGTGACCTCTGCTGCCGCCGAGCGCAACATCGACCACGCTGGCCTGCAAGTTCGCGGTGCCGGAGGGGGGACTTGCGGCTCGAAGCAACTCCCCCACTGACCCGAATCGTCTCGCTGGTGAAGTAGCCGAGACCTGCTCGACACTCGCCATGAAGTTGGCGGGAACACGCAAGAACAATTCATCAGCTCGGCGGCGACCGAGTTGCTCCGTACCCTCGGTGCGTCATGACTCGCTCGGCACCGCTGCCGGCGGCGTCGGCCCGTGAGCGAGGGCGGCGTCCGCGGTCAGGCAGAGGCCCTGGCGCCCCGACGTGGCGCGAGGATGCGCACCAGTGACATGAAGAGCACCACGATCGCCGCCAGCAGGCAGGCGACCCGGAAAAGCACGCTCTGACGGTCGGTGCCGACGAGCAACCCGTGGATCGTCGCAATCGTGAACAGCACGTAGCTCGCCAGGTGGACGGCATGCCAGGCGCGACGTGACATGCGCTTCATCAGGAGTGAGGTGATCTCGATGGCGAGCAGGAGGTACAGCGCGACGATTCCGAGGGCGAGTGCTCCGGTGTGATAGCTGCTGGCGAACGGCACGAACAGGTCGGCGACCGTGAACTGAATGAAGGTGTCCGCCCAGAGTCCGACGAGATGCACGACGGCGAACACCACGGCCAAGCCGGCGACGAAGCGATGGACATCGAGGACCCACGCGGGGGCGGGGCGGCGAACCAGCCGGGTGGCGAGTTGCAATCCACCGATGACCGCGAGCGTGAGCAGTGCCCACCCGACGATGCCTCCCGCACGGGCGACGTACCACCACGTTTGGGAGCGCATGACGGGAGTGTACGGCCATCGGCGTCAGCTGGCCTTCGTCTTCGTGTGCGCGACGGGAGCCGCAGCCGACTTCGTGTTCGTGGTGGCTGCCTTGGCGCTGGCGGGCGTCGCGGCGGCACTCGTCGATCCACTCGTCGACCCACTCGTCGACGACGGGACCGCTGCCACGGTGGGAGTCGCCACCGGCGCGGTGTTGTTGGCCGCGAGCAGCATGGATCCCCCGATGCCGAAGAACGATGCCACGCTCAGGCCCGCGAGCAAGATGCGCGATGCCTTCGCCGGGTGGTGCCGGCGCGCGGCCGGACGCGAACCTGTCGTCGTGTTCCCACCGTCCGTGGGAGGACTCGTTGGGGAGGGACGCTTGCTGGAGGCGGCCCGGCGCTCCTGGAGTCGGCGCAGCCGTTCCGCCTGGTCGAGCGGTTGATACTTGTCAGTCATCGGATTCACCCCTGCTCTGGGTCTGCTCGGACGACCCACTGGAGTGGTCGCCCGAATGGCCGCCGACGGTCGTGCTGCCGGTCGAAGCGGAGCTGGTGGTCCTGGAGTTCGTGGTTGTCGAGTTCGTGGTTACGGAGGCAGCCTGAGCCGGCGGGGCTGGTGGCGCCGGCGCCCTCGACCCGAACACACCGGTGCCCGCGCCGACGGCGAAGAGCGCAGAGGACACGACCATCGTGATCGCGGCCGCCGTGGCCACTGCCTTGCTTCGTTCCATGACCTGCTCCTCGTGGTTGGGATCCCTTTGGGGGATCACCAGCGATCTACAAGGGAGACAACCCGCCGGGGATGAAGCTCGGCCGACGGTTCGCATGAAGCTTCCGTGAAGGGCGCGGACCCGCCCGGGGGTGGCGCTACCGTCTCCGAGCGTGCCGGGACCGTCGAAGCCGCGAGTGCTGATCGCCGACGACGAGGCCAAGATCCGCGAACTGCTCGCCGGCTACTTCGAGGCCGAGGGCTTCGACGTCACCCTGGCCCGTGACGGCGACGAGGCCCTCCGCGCGGCGCGGGAGTCCAGCCCCGATGTCGTGCTCCTCGACGTGATGATGCCCGGGATCGACGGCATCGAGGTGTTGCGCCGGCTGCGCGCAGACTCCGACGTGTACGTGATCATGCTCACGGCTCGTTCCGATGAGGTCGACAAGGTGGTCGGCCTCTCGGTCGGTGCCGACGACTACGTCACCAAACCGTTCAGCCCCCGCGAGCTGGTCGCCCGGGCTCGCGCGGTGCTACGACGCGGACGCGTGGCGGAGACGCCGGATTCGGGCGAACGACTGGACTTCGGCCACCTGACCATCGACGTCACCCGCCACGAGGTCAGCCGCAACGACACCCCCGTGGAGCTGAGCGCGCTGGAGTTCGATCTGCTCGTCGCGCTCGCTCGCGTGCCCGGTCGAGTGTTCGACCCGAGCACAGCTCCTCCAACAGGTCTGGGGTTGGAACTTCTTCGGCGACGAGCGCGTCGTCGACGTGCACATCCGGAGCATCCGTCGCGCGCTCGGCGACCCCGCGGACGCTCCCCAGCTCATCGGCACCGTCCGTGGGGTGGGTTACAAGTTCCTGCCGTCGCCGTGAATCGACTTCGCCGTCTCGATGTGCGGCTGTTCGTCTCGTACGCGCTCGTCGTGGGAGTGGTCGTCGCCGCGTTCGCGATCACGTTCGGACTGCGCGTGACCTCCGACTTCGACGACCGCATCCGCGGCAGCGAGAACGCGCATCTCGAGGAGCAGACGCACCAGGCGTTCGTCGATGCACTCTGGAGCACGCTCCCGATCGCGCTCGTGCTGAGCGTCGGCGGTGCTGGCATCGTCACGCTGTTCGTGACCCGACGCATCCTCCGGCCGGTCAACGACGTGCGCACTGCGACGAAGCGGCTCGCGGCGGGACACTACGACGAGCGGGTGACGCCGCCTCGCGAGCTCGAGCTCGCCGCACTCGCTGCAGATGTCAATCAACTCGCCGCCGCGCTCGAAACGACCGAGCGGCGACGTGCGCAGCTGATCTCCGAAGTCGCGCACGAGATGCGTACCCCGCTCACGACGATCAGCGGATACGTCGAAGGCATCCTGGATGGCGTGTTCTCACCGACCGACGAGCTCCTCGCGACGGTGTCGGAGGAGACCGCCCGGCTCGAACGGCTGGTGTCCGATCTCGCCACGCTCTCCCGCGCCGAAGAGAATGCACTGCCCCTGCAGATCACACGGGAAGACCTCGGCGCGCTGGCCACTGCGGTCGCTGCGCGACTCCGTCCACAGTTCGAAGATCAGCACGTCACCCTCGACGTGCAGGATGGTGTGGTCCTGCCCGTCGACGTCGATCGTGATCGTGTGATCCAGGTGATCACCAACCTGCTCGGGAACGCGTTGACCTACACGCCCGCGGGCGGTCGCGTCGTCCTCGAGTCGAGCGAACGTGTGGGCGAGGCGACGGTGACGGTGCGCGACACGGGAGTCGGGATCGCCGACGACGACCTCGGGTTGATCTTCGAGCGCTTCTACCGTGTACCCGACCTGCCCCGCCCCTCAGGAGGTAGTGGCATCGGCCTCACCATTGCTCGCAGCATCGCACGAGCGCATCACGGTGACATCACCGCGTCATCACCGGGCCGCGGGCTCGGGTCGACGTTCACCCTCGAGCTCCCGCTCGCAGACGTCTAGCCTCCGAGGACTTGGTGGATGCCGTCGTGATCCATCCGGATCACCTACAGCTCCTGGTCAACGGAGCGGCGACGCACCGCGACTCCCTCGGGCGCCGATCTGCGCGTCATCCGCCGCGGCGGTCCGCGACGTGCTGGCTCGCTAGTTCCTCGTCGACGAGGGAGAGGTAGCCCTCGTCTTCTTGGAAGCCGGCCGGGTCAAGTCCCGACGGACGTCCCCCGGAACTGACACACCTGAGGCAGGTCAGACCGCTCACAGTGATCTTGCCACCATCTGCGCGAAGCCGATGGTGGTTCCATGCTCACCGCGCTTCGCGCGGCCCTTACCCGGCTCCACCCCCATTTCGCGCCAGGACCTGCTCCGAGCGGACCTGCTCCGAGCGCTCGCGCAGGACGAGTTGCTCGGCGGAATGCCCGGGCTGCTTCAGCAGGCCGACCAGGACGATCGAGCGGCGCTCTATGCGGCGCTGGGCGTCTCGGCGACGTACGACCCGGTGACCCAGAGCGCCGAGCTGGCGGTGGCGATTCCGCGTAGCGCAAGAAGCGTGTCGGGAGGGGGGACTTGTCGATCGGCGCCACGCGATTTCGCTGACGCGGACGGTCTCGCTGGCGGCGTGAACGTGACGATCGCAGAACTTTCGAGCAGGCATCTCGTCTGCCACCGTCGCAGATCTCCCGTCCTGCCAGTCACTCGCGGCGGAAGCTCGGAGCACCATCCCTGCCGTGTGGTCCCCGACCGGGCTGATCCTCGAGCAGGGGGCGGAGGCGCCGGCGATGCTGGTAGGTGGCTTCGCCGACGAAGGTGGCGACGAGGAGGCAGACGAGGAAGAGCAGGTCGCGGGGCCGGGTGGTGGCGAGGTGTGGAGGGTCACGGGTTTGCCGTGGACGCCGATGTTGGCGACGTGACCGCACGGTCGGATCAACGTCGTTGCGAGTTCGAACGTGTTGGGCGTCCCGACAGCTTCGATGGCGACGTCGGCTCCGAGACCGGCGCTGAGTTCCCGTACTACTTCGAGAGGGTCTTGGCGGCTGTTGTTGACGACGACATCGGCGCCGAAGCGCTTCGCGGCCTCGAGGCGGCTGTCGACGAGATCGATCGCGACGACCAGCCTCGGGCTGAACAGGCGTGCACCCATGATCGCAGAGAGCCCGACCGGGCCTGCGCCAACGACAGTGACGAGGTCTCCGGGCTGGACATGACCGTTGAGGACGCCGACCTCGTAGCCGGTGGGCACGATGTCGGCCAGCATCAAGACGTCGTCGTCCGACACGCCTGCGGGGACTGCGTACGTCGAGTTGTCGGCAAAGGGCACTCGCACGTACTCGGCCTGCGTGCCGTCGATGAGGTGGCCGAGGATCCAGCCGCCGCCACCGAGGCATTGGCCGTAGCGGGCTTCGCGGCAGTACTGGCACCGTCCACACGCGGTGATGCACGAGACGAGTACCCGGTCGCCGGGTCGCATGTTCTTCACGGATGCGCCGACTTCCTCCACGGTGCCAACGGCCTCGTGGCCGAGGATGCGTCCGTCGGTCACTTCGGGCAGATCGCCTTTCAGAATGTGCAGGTCCGATCCACAGATGGTGGTCGTGTCGACCCTCACGATCGCGTCGGTCTCGTCGATGAGCTCGGGCTTGGGTACCTCCTGCCACGCCTTGACGCCGGGACCGTGGTATACGAGTGCTCGCATGTCGATCCTTCCTCTTCCGGCCCAGCGGGTCAGAGCGTGCCCCGGTGGGCACGGTTGTGTCGGGGTTCTCCGCGGTTCTTCGCGTCGGTGATCTGACGAATGAGCTCGTCGCGGACCTCGACGAGCGCCGCGTCGAAGTCGGTGCTGCTCGACGTCGCGACCAGCCGCGGTTGACCTGCGATCCAGGCCTCGAGCGTCGTGTGTTGGCTCGGCGTGTCGCGTTCCTTGACGCTCAACGACAACTCCACCGTCCCCGCCGGAAACGAACGGAGTCGGTCGTCGAGCCGTCCGAGCAGCTCGACCACCCGATCCAACTCTGCGGGTGCGACGCCATTGGCCAGCTGCAACGCGTCCGCAACGGTTGGTGAGGTCACGCGTTCGCTCGTTGGGCGGGGTGCGGTCACGTCAGCCACGGGTTGCGGCGAACCAGGCTGGTCGTGGTCCACCAGCGGCCCAAGCCGAGCGTGTTGCCGGCGCCGACCACCGCAAGGCCGAGCAGTACGAGCGCGTAGATGATGTGGTCGTCCATGAACACGTTGTTTGCCGGCGGGAGCGAAGCGCTCCACATCAAGATCAAGAGGGCCGCACCTGAGATCGCGGCGATGCGCATCCCGATGCCGAGCAACAACGCGACAGCGATGCAGAGGAGACCGAGCATGAAGCCCCAGTCCGCCCACGTCGCACCCGAGAGGCTGTGGTAGATCCCAGCAAATGGACCGACCGCTCCGCTCAGGAAGCCGGTCGTGGGAGAACCGCCGTGGATCCACGCACTGGCCGACGGCGTCTCGTGGCCCAGCCCGAACAGCTTGTCCAGGAAAGGCCAGAGGAACGTCCAGCCCAGACACAGCCGGACCACGGCCCAGAGGTACCGGGCGGTCCCACTCGGGAGCATCACGGCAGTCGTTGATCGGTCCAGTTCGGGCGCCGACACAGGTCCTGACGCGCGTTCAATCGTTGTAGCCACGACTCTTCCTCCTATCGCTGAGGAGGCGCGGAGCCCGTACAGGGCGACATACCGCGGAGCGGTCGTCCAGCCCGAACAAGGCGTCTCAGGTACTTGCACGTACGTGCGCTACCGAGGTCCGGAGCAACGCTCCCGGAAGCTGCCCCGATACGAAGCAGGATTCAACACGCCTACGGGTTACTCAACGTGTTAGCAGCACCATACACCCATCAAGTGACCTCCCACGTGTGGCGTCACCGGCCGGCTCTTCCGCTGCCCTGGCCTCCACTGAGCCACCCCGGGTTTGATGCAGTCCTGATTGCTTGGTCTTCGGGCCGGCGAGAAGGAGACTGCTGTCATGGGACGACCCAGGAGGTATTCGGATGAGCTGCGTCGCCGCGTGGTCGATGAGGTCCTCGAGCGGGGCCGTGCGATCCCGGAGGTCGCGAGCCAGCTCGGGATCGCGACGCCGGACTCGCTGCGTCGCTGGGTCCGTCAAGCTGAACGTGATCGCGGGCTGGTCGCAGGACCGACCACCGAGGAACTCGCCGAGATCAAAGCGTTGCGTAAGGAGGTGGCCGACCAGCAACGCACGATCGAGATCCTCGAGGCGGCAACCACTGTTTTCGTGACGGAAGCCGACCCGTGCCCGCGGTGACGGTCCGGTTCATCGACGCGCATGGGGATCGGTGGCCGGTCGCGGTGATGTGCCGGACGTTGGCGTTCTCGGAACGGACGTATCACGGCGCGAGGTCACGGCCGCCGTGCGCACGCCAGTTGTCCGACGAGCGCCACCGCGTCGAGATCGGTCGGGTTTGGGAGACGAACTATCGCTGCTATGGCGCCCGGCGGATCCACAAGACCCTGACCCGAGAGGGCTATCCGATCGCGCGTTGCACTGTCGCTCACGTGTTCGTCGGTAGTCGGGGTTCGTGTACTTGCCGGAGACCTCTTCGCCACGGGTCGTGTCTTCGGGATCAGTGGTGTGCGAACACCGAGATGCTGCGGGGACAACCGTCGATCCCGATCTCGGATTCGAGCGTCTCGACGACAGTCGAGCCAGATCCATGCTCGGCGAAGTCATGGTCGTCGGCCAAGGTTTCGGTGATCAGGACTGCGTCGGGCACGCCGTCGTCGTCCAGATCCAGGAATCGCACGCCTTGCGTGATCGTGTGCGTCATCGATCGACCTCCTTGTGTGCCACGACATCGTTGCCCGCCCGGACTGCAATCGTGCGCGAGACGTGTTGCCGTTCGTTGACGGATCAGGAGCTACGGCGAGACTGACGGGTAGTCGGCGCGCTCGACCGGTCGGGCTGACAGCGTTCCGTCGCCGCGAGGGACCTCGGCCACCTTCTCGTTGGTCTCGAATCGCACATGATCGATGCCGGCAAGGCCGGTCACGGTGAAGACCATCTGGGCAACACCGAGCGCTTGTTCGTCGCTGGCGATGTTCAGATCGCCTGATCCTCCCAGCGACACCGTTGCGATCCCGTTGTCCACAGTGACTGCATCGATCTTGAGATCGGGCGGCAAGAGGGTGCGGAGACCGCCTTGAGTCTCGGATCGACTTGTGCCTCGCAGCAACATGCGGAGGATTGCGGTGGCGCCGGGAGTCGACGGTGCCGTTCGTGTCACGGAGCGCAGGCGGTCATCAGCTACGAAGTACAAGCTGTAGGGCGCGCCCGTCTGTGGCACAGTCGAGGGCGATCCGTCAGCGCGCCGTGCGAGGCCGGAGGGGACATCCGTGCGGTCGATGCTCTGGGGTTGCGACTCCGCACCAACCCCGCATGCTCCGAGGATGCTCGCGAGCGCGATGATGCCGACCGCCACGACTACGGCTCGTCGAGTCACGCGTCCTCCACGGGGAACTCGACGATGAAGCGGGCACCCGGCGTCGCTGACGAGCGACCTGAACGGGCTTGCCTGAGATCGCTCGAGGTCGCGAGCCCGGACGCCGTCACGACATTGCAATCAAGACGCAACGAGGTGCGCGCACGCCCCGGGAAAGCCACATGAAGAGCGCACCGACCAGGTACGCCCTTCGCTGCGACTGAGAGGTTTCTCATGGAACTCTGGGCATGGATCGCCATCGGCGCAGGTGCAGTCATCGTGTTGTCCGCGTTGATCGTCTCCGTTACTCGCATGGCCCGTCGGACCGGCCGGCGACGCCGACACCAGGACGAGCTGAAGGCACGCTTCGGTCCCGAGTACGAGCTCGCAGTCGCGCGGCAGGGCCGCAAGGGCGCCGAGGACGTCCTCGACGAGAGGCTCTCTGCATACGAAGACATCCAGCACCCCAACATCGGACCATCCGAACGCGAGACGCACACCGTGGACTGGCGCCAAGCGCAGTACCGCTTCGTCGACTCGCCTGAACGCGCCGTACCGCGAGGCCGAGCACATCGTGGTCACGGTCATGGAACAGCGCGGCTATCTCGCCGAAGACGCCTCCGCGCGTGCTGATGCGCTCTCCGTCGACGACCCCCGTCTCGCCAACTCGTACCGGGCGGCGCACCACACCTTCCTCATGGCCGACCGCGGCGACGCGCCCGTCGATCGGATGCTCGGCGCTTTCCTCGTCTACCGCGAGTTGCTCGAGTTCCTCCTTGACCGCCCCCAACGCGAGGACACCGTCGTTCGACACGGAGCCTCCGCCAGTCGACTGGGACCCGTCGGCCACAGACGGGCAACCTCAGGCTGTTCGCTGAACGAAGGCGACGAGAACCGACTGCAACGAGAAAGTGAGGTCACCATGCACGCGGCTCTGAACCACTCACGACACCGACGCCGCTGGACTCACGCGATCGTTGGAAGTGCAGCAGTTGCGCTTGCGTTAGCGGTGGTTGCGTGGACCGCTTCCGACGCCGTCGAAGCAACGATCGCCGGCATCGCAGTCCTCATGGTCGCAGCGCTCGCGCTGTGGAGCGGTCGGCGTCGTCCATCGTCGGAACCGCGCCGCGACCAGCAGCGGTCCGAGCGACGCTCCTAGTCCTGTGTCGTCCAGGTAGCCCTCGATTGCAGCGACCGATCCTGGGGTAACCAAACGCCGACGTCGTTGGTTCTCGGGCTCTTGGGACTCGTCACCGAGCGGACGTATCACTGGCAGCTCACGAAAGGTGGCGGCGGTGCTTCCACGCCAGGATGACGACGCGCTGTCATGGCCCGCTGGGCACCCGCTCGACGGCTCGGCGCACGGATGAACGCCGCGGTCGTGATCGGCGCGGGCCCGAACGGTCTCGTGGCGGCCAATGTCCTTGCCGACCACGGATGGTCGGTCACGGTCCTCGAGGCGCAAGCTGCGCCGGGAGGCGGCGTGCGTTCGAGCGAATTCGTCGAACCGGGATTCGTGAATGACCACTGCAGCGTGTTCTACCCGTTGTCCGCTGTCTCTCCGGCGATTCGGTCGCTCTCGCTCGAGGATCACGGCTTGCATTGGCGACACGCGCCACTCGTTCTCGCGCATCCGACGCTGGACGACGACTCGGTGGTCCTGTCGCGTGACGGCGACGAAACGGCGCACAGTCTCGACACCTGTGCTCCGGGCGACGGTGACGTGTGGCGTGCACTGGTCGATCGATGGGTGCGCTACGAGCCCTCGCTCGTCGATGCACTGCTCACACCGTTTCCTCCGATCCGGGCCTCCATCGGCTTGGCTCGCAAGGGCGGTTCGTTGGGCGAGTTGCTCGAACTCGCACGGCTCGGAGTGCTTCCCGTTCGTCGACTCGGACAGGAACGGTTCCGCGGTGCGCGCGCAGCTCGGTTGCTCGCCGGGCTGGCGCTCCATGCCGACTTGTTTCCCGAGTCCACGTTGGGCGGGTTCTTCGGATGGCTCCTCGCGTGCCTGGGCCAGCGTGTCGGATTCCCGGTCCCGCGAAGGTGGCGCGGGCGCGATCACCTCGGCGCTCGTGGCTCGGCTCGAGGAGCGCGGCGGAAGCGTCCGGTGCAACGCGCGTGTGGCCGGCATCGTCGTCCGCAAGGGTGCAGCTGTGGCCGTCGAGCTCGCGGACGGCACGATCGTCGACGCACCGCGAGCGGTCATCGCCGACACCGACGCAGTGGCGCTCTACACGCGGCTCGATCCCGGAGGAGGTCCTCGATTCGGAATTCCTCGACAAGGTCAGTCGCTTCTCGTGGGACCACGCGACCGTGAAGGTCGACTGGACACTCGACGGCCCGATCCCTTGGTCGAGCGATGCGGCTCGTCGAGCCGGCACGGTGCACGTCGCTGCGGATGTCGATGAACTGACGTGCTCGGCCAGCTCCCTGGCCCGAGGGAGGATTCCTCGGGATCCCTTCCTCATCGTGGGACAGCCGCATCTCGCCGACGAGAGCCGTCAGCCGCCAGGTATGGCGACCCCGTGGGCCTACACCCACGTGCCGCGACAGGTGCGGGGCGACGACGGCGACGGCACGCTGTCATCAGTGGCGACTGGGATGCCACACGACGTCGAGAACATCTGCGAGAGGATCGAGACCAGGATCGAAGCGCTTGCGCCCGGGTTCCGGCACCTCGTCCGCCAGCGGCACGTCCTCACGCCGCGTTCGTTCGAAGCACACGACGAGAACATGTCGTTGGGTTCGATCAACCTCGGCACGTCCGAGCTGCACCAGCAGCTCGTCTTCCGTCCGGTCCCGGGGTTGGCTCGGGCCGAGACACCGGTGCGCCGCCTCTATCTCGGGTCCGCGTCTGCGCATCCAGGCGGAGGTGTGCACGGGGCCTGCGGTGCCAACGCAGCACGCGCCGCCTTGGCCCACGACCGGCTCCGACGTGCACGTCGAGTCTTCGGATTCGGGCCAGCGGATGATCGGCGTAGCTCTCCGTCGACAGCACCGACGACATCGCCCGCTCGGCGTCGGACATCTGGCACTCGACCGTGCGGTCCCTCCCTCGCGTGGGTATCGCCGTGTTGGTCATCGTCGTGGCCTGGGGCGTCGGTCGACTCGTCCGGGCGGTTCTCGGACGCGTCCTCGCCACGTCGCCACACGCCCAGCTTCGCCACCGTGATGGCGAAGCTCAGTGGCTGGGCGATCACGACCGTCGGTGTGCTGCTCGCGCTCGCCGTGACCTTCCCCTCGGTCAAGCCGGTCGACCTGCTCGCCGGTCTCGGGTTCTTCTCGGTGGCGATCGGGTTTGCGTTCAAGGACATCCTCGAGAACCTGCTCGCAGGAATCCTGCTCCTCTTCCGCCAGCCCTTCGTCGGTGGCGACCAGATCCGTGTCGGTGACGACGAAGGCACCGTCGACCGCATCACCATTCGCGAGACGGTGCTCACGACGTTCTCCGGCGAGCATGCATCCTGATCCCGAACGCCGACGTCTACAAGAGCGCAGTGCACGTCTACACCGTACGACCGCTTCGGCGCACCAACTTTGTGGTCGGTGTCGCCTACGAGGCCGATCTCGACCATGCGCGAGCAGTTGCGATCGACGCGCTCGCAGGGCGTCGACGGCGTGCTCGAGGATCCTCCGCCGCAGGCACTCCTCATCGAGCTTGCGGCATCGACCGTCGATCTCGACCTCCGCTTCTGGTCCCGGTCGCCCGAGGCGGATCGGCGGGTCGTGCTCGATCGCGCCATCGCCGCGGTGAAGTCGGCCTTCGACGCCGAACACATCGAGATGCCGAGCGACATCGTCGCCTTGCAGGCCACGGCGAGCTTCGCCGCCGGACTCCACGGCGATCCGGTGACGCCTGGTGGCTCGCTCAGGCGAGGCAACCAATGGCATAGGCGTCACCCAGCAGCGAGCCACGCCGATGAAGCTCGGAGCGTCAGCGCTCGCCGAACGGGTGCGTGCGAGTCTGTTCGTCGTGCCGATGTGCTTCGTCATCGGTGCGCTCGTTGCCGGTCAGCTCGACGATCCTGCTCGACAGCTCCATCAGCACTGGCGGGGATCAACTTCCCCTCGGGCTCACGTCGACCGTCGAGAGCGCGCGTGCAGTGCTCAGCACGGTCGCGGGTGCGACGATCACCTTCGCCGGCATCGCCTTCTCGGTGTCGCTGCTCACCATCCAGCTCGCATCCAGCCAGTACTCGCCGCGCGTGGTGAGCGGATTGTTTCGGGATCCGTTCAACAAGCGGGTCATCGGCACGGTGATCGGCACGTTCGCCTACTGCCTGGTCGTGCTTCGATCGGTGCGTTCGTCGCTCGAGCAGCAGGGCACCCCCGTGATACCGAACGTCTCGGTCGCGATCGCAGTCGTGCTCGGCATCACCTCGATCCTGGCGATCATCGCCTTCATCGACCACAACGCGCATGCAATGGAGATCAGCAAGATCCTCGATGTCGTCACGCACGACGCGGTGGATGCAGTTGATCGGCATTGGTCGATCGACGTGTTCGAGCCCTCCACGATCCAACAGCCCGAGGTCGTTCCCCGAGAGCCCGGCTTCGTGGTCCGCTTCGAGCGCGACGGCTGGGTCCAGCTCCTCGATCCGCAGGCACTCCTCGGAGCAGTGCCGAGCGGTGGAACGGTCCGGCTCGACACCGCGGTCGGCCGCTACGCGATCAACGGGTCCGCGTTCTGCACCCTGTGGCCGGCTCCCGCCGACGGAGACTCGGCCGCGAGGACGGCGCTCGCTGCGGTCCGCACCGGAGAGAACCGGACCCTCCAGCAGGATGCGTCGTACGGCATCCGCCAACTCGCTGACGTCGCTCTCAAGGCCCTGTCGCCAGGTGTGAACGACCCGACGACGGCGCAGGACGCCATCTTCCACCTCGGCGCGGTGCTGCGCGAGTTCCTGCAGCGAGCGGATCCCGTGCGAGATCTCACCCACGACGACCGTCGGCTCGTGCTCACCCAGGCCGAGAACCACGAACAGATCGTCGGCCTCGCGTACGACGAGATCCGCTTGGCCGCGGGGTCGCTCCCCTCGGTCTCGATCTACCTGCTCGAGAGCATGAGCCTGCTTCGGCAGTCACTCCCGGAGGAGCGGGCACCGGCTCGGCACCTTCTCGGCGTGCAGGCGCGTCTCGTGCTCGCGGAGACCGAGCGCGCCGATCTGTCTCGCCACGACCGTCGATGCGTCGAGGAGATCTACGCTCACCACTTCAGACGAGCGTTGGAGCGATGACCTCGCTCCCCCGTTCCTGGCCGTCATGGCTGACCATCCTCGTCATCGTCCCGGTGGCGTACGCCAGCTTGCTCGTGGTGCTGCGCGTCGCGGGCAAGCGCACCCTCTCGAAGCTCACCGCCTACGGCCTCGCCGTGACGGTGGCGTTCGGCTCGCTGCTCTCCACGGTGATCGTCAGTCGCTCGGTGACACTCGGGGACGGCGTGCTCGCGTTCGTCGCGCTGGCTGCCCTCCAGTGGGCCGTCGCCTGGGGAGCCACGCGATCCCGCTCCCTCGCGCACTTCGTCACCGCTCGTCCGACGCTGGTCGTGTGCCGCGGCCGAGTCGACGAGCAACAGCTACGCCGGCAGCGGCTGCGCATCGACGACGTGCGAGCCGCAGTGCGCGCCGCAGGGTATGCATCGGTCATGCAGGTCTTCGCAGTCGTGCTCGAGACTGATGGATCGCTCAGCGTCGTCGGCGGCGAGCGCGTCGGACGAGGCACGGACGCGATGGAGAACGTCGAGGGATGGACCGAAGCGGAGCGAGCATGACCACTGCACCCTCGCCACGAGCGACCGAGCCCGGCGCACCCGGAGAGCGCTCGCTGGCCCCGTACACGCTCCGCGAATACGCCGTGCTCGCCGACGGGGAACGAGGTGCGGTCATCGGGCCCGACGGCGGCATCGTGTGGATGTGCTTCCCGAGCTGGGATGACCCCGCCGTCTTCACGTCGCTCATCGGCGGCGTCGGGTACTACCGCATCTGTCCCACGGAGCAGTTCGTGTGGGGTGGCCACTACGAGGAGGGGACCCTCATCTGGCGCAGCCGTTGGGTCACTCGTGACTCGATCGTCGAGTGCCGCGAAGCCCTCGCGTTCCCCGGGCGGTCCGACCTGGCCGTCCTCATGTGTCGAGCCGTCGCGGCCCAGGGGTGAGCGAAGCTCGAGATGCCGCTCCGACCACACGCCGGGTACGGCAAGTGCGCATGCACGACCTGTGCCGCAGCGACCAGGCATCGTGGTCGGCCCGGGTCGGTGATCTGCACATGCGCTTGTCCCGTGCCCCGAGGCGACGGTGCTCAATGGCGAGGGGCGCGCCGATCGCATCATCCTTCGTGAGGGAGGGAGCACGACGCGGCCCCGAGCTCGCTTGCGGTCCGTTCGTCGATGCCGCTCGGACACCTGAGCGACCCTGGGAAGCGACCGAACGACACTGGCGGTCCGAGGTCCCAGCGATGGACCACCTGCTGGCGCGCCGCGACGCCCGCCCTTCGTACGCGGTGCTCCGCGTACTGACGATCGGGCGGGGGCATGGTCGCGGCTGCGAAGAGCTCGCTGCCCAAGCGCGCCGAGGTGGGCAGGAACTACTACTGCCGCTGCGTGTGGGTACGCGATCAATGCTTCGCCGGCCTCGCCGCTGCGGCGAGCGGTCGTCACCGCGTGCTCGACGACGCAGTCGGCTTCGTCACCGACCGGCTCCTCGCGGCAAGTCTCCAGCCCCGAATTACGCACCCCTGCGCCCTCACTGAACCGAATTCCGAAAGGTTCCGTCTCTGAGTGGCCAGAGCGGCGAGTCAGAAGCCCAGAGCCCGGGACACGGTGATCTGGACACTGCGTCCACGAGCTGGGCGCGAAGGCGCGTCGTCACCAGGCTGGCGGCACCTCGCAACCGAACCGCAACGCGACCTGGGCACGTTCGTATCGAAATGATCCGACCTACCAAGTGAGATACGTGGATACCTTCGTGCTTCTACTCGTGATCACCGCCGGGATCGCTGCGTTCGCGCTTCATCGCGGTGGGAAGCGCTCGGATTCTCCGCGACAACCGCAACCGCCGTCGCTGCACCGATCGTCTGCGGGACCGCTTCGGTTGCGAGTACCACCTCGCGGTTCGCCGCGACGGACAGCAGGACGGCGAACACGCGCTCGAAGCTCGCATCGAGCGATTCGGCACTCTCGAGCACCCGCCGTTGTCCCCTCGCTCACGCGAGGCACTGAGGAAGCGCTGGCGCTGGCTCGAGTTGGAGTTGCTCCACTCGCCCGAGTGCTCGGTCCGTGCCGCCGAGTGTCTCGTCGTGGAAGTGATGGACGAGCGCGGATTCCCTCCTCTCGGCGAGACGATGCGCCGCGGACGCGCTGTCGGTGGAGGATCCCGACCTTGCCGCCTGTTATCGCGTGGCGCACCGCACGCTGTGCCTGGCCGAGCACGAGCAGATCCGACCACCGTGACGGCATGGATCAGCGAAGCAGCAACCGACGAACGATCCGCACAAGCCGAGCTCGCACACCTCGCCACGCAGGCTCCCGCACCTCTCACCGCGGACGAGGCCCTCGCGGTCGTCGATCAGCTCGGCGGAGCGGCCGGGCTTCTCGACCAAGCCAATCAGAGCGACCGAGCGGATCTCTACGCAGCACTTGGCGTCTCAGCGACGTACGACCCGACGACCCGGAACGCAGAGCTCACGGTGACGATCCCGCGTAGCGCAAAAAACGTGTCGGAGGGGGGACTTGAACTCGTGCCGGAGGCCTGACGTGTGATGCCGTCGCGTGCCGTCTCGTCGTTGTGTGGCAAAGGTTCCCAGGTGATCGGCCTGCCGTCGCGTACCAGCGCCGACCGGCTCGAAACGGGCTGTTTTCTCGAGTTCTGATGACAAAGTGATGACAAGCGACACTACACGCGCGGGTGCTCTCAGCGAGGGCGACCGCTGGCTACCCTTCGCTCATGACCGAGCGGAAGCTGATCAGCGCGACCGAGCTCGAGGAGATGACGCCTGACGAGCGGGCGGCCGTCGTGAACGAGCGGATCGTGACCGATCTCGACGAGCTGCCGCCTGAGTTCCGCGCCCGAGTCATGGCAACCGGCCAGAAGCTCGCTGCCGAACGCGCCCAGACCGACGGGTGAGCCGCCGGCAAGTCCGCGTCGATGCGTCCTTCTTCGACCGGCTCGACGAGCTTCTCCCCGCGCAACGCACGACCGCCGGTACGCCATCGGCTACCGACTTCCTCATGCGGGAGCTTCCGGCGATCATCGACCGCCTCGCGACTGCGTACGAGTCGTCCACACTGCCCGTCGCCGGGGACCCGGAGATCCGTGTCATCGTCGCCGCCGGGATCCTCATCGACTACGTCGGCGTCTACGCGGTGCTCGCGGACGACGACGCCGTCGAAGTGATCTATCTCGAACTGTCCTGACTGCGCCTTCCGCGTGATGCTTGAAATCACAGGTCTGGTTCGATCTCCGCGTTGAGCCGCAGGTTCCACCGTGGGTCGACGTGACCGCGGCGAGGTCCACTCGGATCGAGCGGTGCCGGCTCGCGACCAACGGGCGACTCACCAGATCGAGCGCGGGCAGTGGCAGCCGCGACTGTCCTACGACAGCGCCGTGCACGACGTGCGCTTCGACGACAAGGTGCACGTCACCGAGGACGGATCGCAGCGCACGTCGCGGTGGACGGTCGCGACGCTGGCGCAGCTCTGGAGCCGGCCGCAGTTGGAATCGGTGATCTGATTCGCCCCTACTCCGTCATCGAGTTGGCGCGGGGGTCGACCTCCATGGTCGACACTTCCGCCAAGTTGCCGCGCTGGTAGCCGTGTCGCTCGACGTAGGCCTCCCATCGCGCCGATCCGCCGGTGGGCGCATCTCCGATCACCGTGACCCGCTCGATGCGGCGCCGGCCTTCGTAGTCGGGCACCGCGTAGTGCTGAGTGCAGCGGTTGTCCCAGATGCCGACGGTGCCTTCTTCCCATCGGTAGCGACACTGGAACGCCGGCTGCTCCGACCACGTGTAGAGGTACTCGAGCAGCGCGTCGCTCTCCGTGCGACGGAGCTCGACGAGGTGCGACGTGAACGTGCGGTTCACGAACAACGACTTGCGACCCGTGTCGGGATGCGTGCGCACGACCGGGTGCGTCGCCTGCTGCTCGGGGTGGCCGAACGCGCTCGCGGTGTGCGTCGCGGAGAGACCCTCGAGCAGGTCCTGCAGCGGCGCCGACAACGTGTCGTACGCGCGGTACTGGTTGGTGAAGATGGTGTCGCCACCGCGCGCCGGGTTGACCATCATCTGCAGGATCGACGCCATGGGTGGCGTCGGGCTGAAGGTCACGTCGGTGTGCCAGAACTCGACACCACCGCTGTCGGTGTCGATCACGACGATCTCGGGGTGGTCGTCGTCGCGCTTGGGGATGTAGGGGTGGATCTCGGGAGTGCCGAAGCGCCGGCCGAACGCGACGTGCGTGTCGGCGTCGAGCGACTGGTCGGGGAAGAACAGCACGAGGTGGTCGAGCCACGCTGCGTACATGGCGTCCCAGCCCGCGTCGTCGAGGGTCGCGAGGTCGACGCCGTGCACCTCGGCGCCACACGAACCGGAGACGGGTCGCACGTCGAGATCGGTGGTGAAGGTCGCGGTCATGGTGTCTCCTGCTGCTGGGACGGGCCGGTCACGATCGCGGTGAACACGTCGATCACCTCGTCGCGATAGGCGTCGGGGTCGAGACCGCCGGCGTAGCGGTCGGGGTAGGCGAGCATGCGGAGTTGCGTCTCGCTGGCGAGGGCGAGGCGGCGCCCGCGGCGTCCGGCGTCGAGGTCGGGGAGCGCACGGGAGAGCACCGGCTCCAACTGCGTCCATTGTGGGCCGAACGCCGCGTCGAGCACGGCCAGCCACTCGCCGCCCGCGTGGTGCAGTGCGTCGAGGAAGCGCACGTACCCCCGACCGTCGCCGATGGCGGCGAAGTCGAAGAGCGGGCCGACGAAGACCGCGGCGACGTCGCGTGGTCTGGGTGCAGCGTCGTGCTCGATCGCCGCGAGCTGAGCCAGGCGTTCTTCGGCGAGGACCGACATCCGGCGGTCGAGCACCGCTCGCACCAGCGCTTCCTTGGAGCCGAAGTGGTAGTGGGCGGCGGCCACGTTGCTCCCGGCTTCGCCGTTGATCGACCGGAGCGACACCGCATCGACGCCCCGATCGCCGATCAGGCGTTCGGCAGCGTCGAGCAGGCGGACCTGGGTGGAATCGGCGGTCGTGACGGCCACCTCGTCAGGCTACGTCAATCGCCTGATTTAATCAAGTGATTGAACACGCGGACGTGGAAAACTCGGTCATGGCGACCTCCCGGATCATCTCCGCCGACTCGCACGTGCGCGTGCAGCACGACGACGTGAAGGCGCATCTCGCCGCACGGCTGCACGACGAGTACGACGAGTACGACGCTGCGCTGATGCTTAATTCGGACCGCTCGCGGGGGTGATGACAAACCGCGGACAAGCGGCGTTCAGAACCGTCCCGGCCGCTTCGCCGCACCGCCCATGACCTGCGCAGATGCGTGCGGTCTGTGGTGTCGGAGGGGGGACTTGTCGATCTGCGCCACGCGATTTCGCTGACCCGAACGGTCTCGTTGGCAGCGTGAAGCCGACGATCGAGAGCTACAGCGTGGTTTCGTGCACGAGGTGTACACCGAGCCATTCGGCCGTGCGGTCCTCGTCCCACTCGCCTGCCGCGATCGCGAGCACGACCTGCTCGGCCTCGTCGACCGATGGACGCTCAGCCCACGACCAGCCGTTGATCTCGATGAACATCCGTAGTGCCACCCACGCCACGCGCTTGTTTCCGTCCGGCAGCGGATGGTTCTTCGCGAGCCGCACGATCAACACGGCAGCCTTGTCGACGAAGCCGGGGTAGAACTCTGTCTCGCCGAACCCCGCCGCCGGCGCGTGCAGCGCCGAATCGGCCAAGTCCAGGTTCGCAACCTTCATGACCGTCGCCGCATCGAGGTTGGTGACCTCAGCGGCGATCGCGACGTAGTCGGCGAGGTCGAGGTACTCGACCGTCACTTCGCCAAGCGCTCGAGGAGCTCTCGGTCCTCTTCGATGATGCGACGCAAGCGGGCCCGGAACTCCGGGTCCTTCCGTCGACGCTCCACCGCCTCGGCCAACGCCTGCTTCACGGTCTCGTTGACGCTCTGACCCTCCGCCCGCGCCAACGCCTCGGCATCTGCAGCCAGCTCGTCCGGGAGACGCACCGTCATGTTCTTCGTCATGCCACTACGATACCACGCCACCAGCCTCCCGGGTGGGTCCGAGAGTTGCGGTCCGCGTTCAAACGACCTCGACTCGCGTGAACACGCCCAGGAGTCGGCGCGATGCAGAATCTCCGCGACGCAGCCACCGACGAGGCGTCGCCCCGGGCATTCCTCACCCACGCGGCATCATCCGATTCGCGCGGAGCTGACGGCGAAGACACGAAGTTGGACGGACGACGTACGGGGCGCGCCGCAGAGACATGTCTCCCCATTTGTCGTCCGGCTCAGTCTGCACCCTCGTCGGGGAGAAGGCTCTTCTGGTCAAGCGCGTAGAGCAGCACAAAGCCTGGGACTACGACGACCATCAGCAGCACCGTTGCGACGACGAGCGTGTTGAGCGTGCCAGAGGGCGCCGCGGTGTCGGACACCTTGAGGCTCGTCGGGAGCATGTAGGGCCACTGGGCCACACCCCATCCGACCACGATGCTCGCCACCGCTCCCATCGCCAGGAGACGAGCGCCTCGTGCGGCGTCACGTACGAGGAGAATCAGTGAGGCAACGCCGCACAGGCCCGAGAGGATCACGAGCGGTAGTGCTCGAGACATCAAACCGTCGAACACATACCGGGCGTCCGCTCGCAGGACGAAGATGCCGACAAGGGCGGCCACCCCTGCGACGACGGCAGCCACGATCGCTCGGCGTCGGAAGTACTCGACCATGAGCGGATCGTCGAGCCGACGCGCGTCCCACACGAGGTAGACCGCAGCCAGGTAGGCGACCACGATCACCGCGAGGACTCCACCGAACACCGATGTCGGATTCACCCAGCTGTCCCACGGATCCCCCGCCACACCGCCCGCAGGAACCCGGCCCGAGGCGATAGCACCCGCGATGGCTCCCATGCAGTAGGGAACGATCACCGACGAGGCAGCGAACACGGCACCGAAGGCGCGTCGCTCACGGGTACGAAAGACGGTCTTTCGGAAGGCGAAACTCGCCCGGCGCAGATCCCGCCACCGTGACGGCATGGATCACCGACGCCGCAGCCCAGGAACGCGCGGCGCTGGCCGAGCTCGAGCACCTCGCCGCTCAAACTCCTGCGCCCTTGAGCGTCGACGAAGCCGTCGCCGTCGTCGACTGGCTCGGCGGCATGCCCGGGCTGCTTCAGGAGGCCGACCAGCACGACCGAGCGGCGCTCTACGCAGCGCTGGGCGTCTCTGCGACGTACGACCCGGCGACCCGGAGCGCCGAGCTGGCGGTGGCGGTTCCGCGGTAGCGCAAAAAACGTGTCGGAGGGGGGACTTGTCAACCAGCGCCACGCGATCGCGTTGAGACGATCGGTGTCGCTGGCGACGTGAACGCGTGTCAGCAGATGCCAATCGAGGGCGCTTGCCTTCTACGTGCATCGTGCGCGCCTGCCAACCGAGGCGCTTGTTGCCCTCTGACAGCGGGTGGTCCCCCTGGGGAACTCGCTGCTTGAGGACCGCGAGCAGGTCAAGGGATTCTTCTCAAGCAAATGTGTCCGATGCTCAGGAGATCCTGCGGCGGTAGGTGACCATCGCGAAGAGGTACGCGACGATGAGCACGCCGACGCACCAGGCGAGCGCGATCCAGATGTCGGAGCCGACCGGGTGCTGTCGGAACAGGTCGCGGATCGCGTTGACGATTGACGTCACCGGCTGGTGCTCGGCAAATGCGCGCACCGGGCCGGGCATGGTGTGAGTGGGCACGAACGCCGCGCTGATGAACGGCAAGAAGATGAGCGGGTAGGCGAACGCGCCCGCACCCTCCGCGGACTTCGCGGAGAGACCGGGAATCACGGCGACCCACGTCAACGCCAGGGTGAACAGCGTCAGGATGCCCGTGACCGCGAGCCAATCGAGCACTCCCGCGCCCGAGCGGAACCCGATGAGGACCGCGACGAGCACGACGATCAGGACCGAGATCAAATTGGCGACCAGCGACGTCACGACGTGCGACCACAGCACGGCCGAGCGCGCGATGGGCAGGGACTGAAATCGCTCGAAGATGCCGCTCTTCATATCCATGAAGAGCCGGACTGCCGTGTAGGAGATCCCTGAAGCAATCGTGATGAGCAGAATGCCGGGCAGCAAGTAGTTCACGTACGAATCAGACCCGGCCTTGATCGCGCCGCCGAACACGTAGACGAAGAGCAGCAAGAGGGCGACCGGCATGATCGTGGTCGTGATGATGGTGTCGATGCTCCGCGTGATGTGGCGGCGGGACCGCCCCAACAGGATGGCGGTGTCGTGAAAGAAATGCGCAGTCATCTCGCTCCCCACTCTGTCGGTGCAGATGGTTTCGCCATTGCCAGCGCGTCGGCGTCGTTGCCGGCCTCACCGACGATGGCGAAGAAGACGTCCTCGAGGGTCGGCTGCTTCTCCACGTATTCGACCTTGGCGGGCGGGAGCAGCTGCTTGAGCTCGGCGAGGGTCCCGGTCACGATGATCCGACCCTCGTGGAGGATCGCGATCCGGTCGGCGAGCTGCTCGGCTTCGTCGAGATACTGCGTCGTGAGCAGGACCGTCGTGCCGATCTCGGCGAGCTCCTTGACGGCCTGCCACACCTCGATGCGGCCCTGCGGGTCGAGCCCGGTCGTCGGTTCGTCGAGGAAGATGACCTGCGGCGTCCCGATCAGGCTCATCGCGATGTCGAGGCGGCGGCGCATGCCGCCCGAATACGTCGACACCATCCGTGCTGCCGCGTCGGTCAGCGAGAACCGGTCGAGCAAGTCATCCGCGATCGTGCCCGCGTCCGCGAGTCGTCGCAACCGGGCGACCAGCACGAGGTTCTCCCGTCCGGTGAGGATCTCGTCGACGGCCGCGAACTGTCCGGTGAGGCTGATGGACTCCCGCACGTCTGCGCCCTGCGTCACGACATCGAAGCCGTTGACGTCGGCAGTGCCCGCGTCGGCCCTGAGCAGCGTGGACAGGATCTTCACGACCGTGGTCTTGCCGGCGCCGTTCGAGCCGAGCAGGGCGAAGATGCTGCCCGGCGCGACGTCGAAGTCCACGCATCGCAGGACCTGCAGATCCTTGTAGCTCTTCTCGAGCCCTTGGACGTGGATCGCAGGCCGTTGGACCTGATGTGCTGTCGTCTGAATATCCGTCCTCTCGTTCGTCACGATTCGTTGTCCGCGGCTCGATTGATGGCACTGATCAGCCGTTCCCGCTCTCGGCTGATCCACTGGCCCTCCGGGTAGTTCCGAAGAATCGCGTCGGCGAACTCCGCGGGATTCCCACCGACCAGCGCGTGGACCGGGGTTCCGTTCGCCGCGCTCTGCTCGAAGAGATCGGCGAGATCCTCGAGCATCGGCAGCAGGCCTTCCCCCGTCCCGGGACCGAAGAACTCGAGGTACCGCTCGAGCGCATCGATCGCTGAGTGGTAGCCCTCGGGAAGGCGTTCAGTACGTGCCCGGTACTGTCGATAGCGGCGCTTGTGCTCGATCAACTTTGTGGCCACGGCTGTCTCCGTTTCTTCGTGGATGGTCTGGGTCATTTCGATGCGTGCTTGACTCTCCTGACGAGGTCGTCGTGCGGGAACTCGCCGAGATGATCGGAAGCGAGCCCGTACGCGCGCGCCGTCTGGCCGGCAACCGCGAGGCACACCACCTCGACTTCCTGTCGATCGCGCCGTGGGCCCGACACCGCAGCGCTCGACGCGGCGAGGCCAACCTCGCCGCGTCGCCGACCTGGTTGCGCGTGTAGGCCTCCCACGCCAGAACGGCGAGTGCATGGGCGGAGAGGGGGTCATCGTCGGGCACACCGTGAGCCTCGTCGGGCGTGCTGTGGGGACGCTTTCAGATCGCTGAAAGGCGTGACCTACGGTTAACGGCGTGGAGCTCCGAATCCTGGGGCCGCTCGAAGTGCTCGGCGACGACGGTGCTCCCGTCGACGTCGGCGGCCCGCGTCCCCGAACGCTGCTCATCGACCTCGCCTTGGCCCACGGGCACACGGTGCTGGCCGAGCAGCTCCTGGAGGACGTCTGGGGTGGCGAGCGCATCCCGGCGCGCAACAACTTGCAGGTACACGTCTCGCGCCTGCGCCGTGCGCTCGGCGACGACCGGATCGTCACGCGTGGAGGTGGCTACGCACTCGATCTGCCACGCGACGCGCTCGACGCGGCCCGTTTCGACCGGCTCTCGGCGGAAGGCCGCGCTGCCCTTCACGCGGGCGATGCCGAGGCGGCGGCATCGGTGCTACGCGACGCGCTTGCCCTGTGGCGCGGCGCCGCCCTCGTCGACTTCGCGAACGACGATTTCGCGCGACCTGTGATCACCAGACTCGAGGAGTCATGGTTCACCGCAACTGAAGACCGCGTCGACGCCGACCTGATGGTCGGCCGGCACGCAGAGCTGATCGGTGAGCTCGAAGCGCTGGTGCAGGAACATCCGCTGCGCGAGCGCCTCTGGGCGCAGCTCATGACTGCGCTGTACGGAGCGGGCCGTCAGGCCGACGCGCTGCGCGCGTACCAGCGGGCGCGCACGGTCCTCGCAGAGCAGCTCGGCATCGACCCGGGGCCCGCACTGAGGCGAGTCGAAGAGGCCGTGCTCGCACAAGACCCCGCGCTCGCGTCACCACCGCTGCCAGTGGTCGACGACCTGCGCGCGCCGTCGAGCAATCTGCCCACGGCGGCAACCCTGCTCATCGGTCGGGAGATGGAGATCGACGCGACGACCACACTTGTCCGCGAACATCGGGTCGCGACGATCGTCGGTGCCGGCGGCGTCGGCAAGACTCGTTTGGCGGTCGAGGTCGGCCGCCGCCTGCTGGCTGAGTTCGAACACGGCGTGTATATGGCCGACTTCGCCCCGGTTGTCGATGCGACGGGCGTCGCCACCGCGATCGCCTCGGCGCTCGGCGTCGAGGTTGAGCTTGGAGAAGGTGCGTCGGGCAACCTGCGTGAGCGCTTGCGCGACTTCCTCACCGGGCGTGAAACGTTGCTGATCCTCGACAACTGCGAGCACGTTGTCGGCGACGCGGCACACCTCGTCGAACACCTCATCGGGAGTTGTGGCGGGTTGCGCGTCCTCACGACGAGCCGTGAGCCGTTGATGATCCCGGGCGAGGTGCTTTGGCCGCTCGCGCCCCTCCAGCTCGACGCCGCCACGGCGCTGTTCGAGGAGCGTGCCGCGCGATTGTGCCGAGCTTCGAAGCCACCGATGCGACGCATGCCACTGTGCGCGAACTCTGTGAGCGCCTCGATTGTCTTCCGCTCGCGATCGAGCTCGCCGCGGCCCGCATGCGCGCGTTCTCGCCCGAGGATCTCTTGACCAGGCTCGACGATCGGTTCCACCTCTTGACTGTCGGAGCACGGACCGCGTTCCCGCGCCAGCAGACGCTGCGCGCCGTCGTCGACTGGAGCTACGACGTGCTGTTCGACAATGAACGCCGGTTGTTCGAGCGCCTCTCCCTCTTTGCGGGGCGCTTCGGAGTATCAGCGGCGGAAGCGGTCTGCGCCGACGAGACGATCAAGGAGGACGAAGTCGCCGAGCTGCTGGCCCGGCTGGTCGACAAGTCCCTCGTGACCGCGTCAGAGAGTGCGGGTTCCGTCGAGTTCCGGCTGCTCCAAACGCTCGCGCAGTACGGCCGCGAACGGCTCGAGCGATCGGGTGACGCGGCGCCGGCCCGCGCTCGGCACGCCTCGTACGTCGCGAACGTGGTCGAGGTCCCCGACGCGGCGCACGGAGCGGCCGAGGGACACTGGTACAGCACCATTGGTGAGCTGCTCGACGACATCCGTGTTGCAATGGAGTGGGCCGTGGAGTCCGGCGACGCCGACATCGCGTGCGCCATCGCGGACGGACTTGGTTGGTTCTGGAACATGGGCGGCCGCATCGACGACACCTGGCGATGGATCACCGCGGCCCTGTCGCTCGGAGAGCCTGCGCTGCCGACCCGGCGGATCCGTGTGCTCGGATGGGCCGGGCTCGTCGGCATCATGCACGACAGCGATCGGGCAATGGAATGCGGCGCTGAGGCCGTCGCCCGGGCGCGCGCACTGGGCGACGACTCGACCATCGCTCTCGCGACGATGTTGCACGCTTCTGCCACCTCCGACTTCTTTCATCGCACTGCGGCCGCGACGGTGCTAGCCGACGAATCGCAACGCGCGTTCGCGTCGGTCGGTGACGGCTGGAGCCGCGCGATGGCGGCCTGGATCAACGGTTCAATCCTCCTGGTGAACACCGACTACGACGCGGCGCTCCCGGTCCTGCGAGAAGCCGCCGCTCAGTTCGGTGACATCGGAAACGCCTGGGGCCGCGCCCTCGCGCTTCGTCACGTTGCCGACATCGCCACGACGCGGGGCAACTACGACGAAGCCGAGCTTGCGCTGCGGCAGGCGATCCTGGGTTGGCAGGCAGTTGGAGCGGTTGCGGTGTCGAGCGCGTTGACCTTGCGGCTCGCGAATGTGTACTCCCTCCAGGGACGGAACCGGGAAGCAGATGCCTGGTTCGACGAAGCGATTGCGGATGCAGAACGCCAGCGCTACGTACCGACCCTCGCCTTGGCGTACAACCTGCGCGGCATCGCGTTGAGACGCCGTGAGCAGCTCGACGAAGCCGAGCGCTGCCACCGTGCTGCGCTCGCACTCTGCGTCGATCGCGGGGCGCCCGCCGGGCTGAGCCTGAGCCACGCCTCGCTCGGCTACATCTTCGAGCTCCGCGGGGATGCAATGAACGCGGAGCGGCATCACCTCGCCAGTCTCGACGCGGCGTGCGACGCCAACGACCTTCGAGCCCAGGCGCTCGCGCTCGAGGGTCTCGCGGGCGTCGCGTCGCTGCTGGATGACGACGAAGGCATTGGCCGCTACCTCGGTGCAGCCTCGGTCCTGCGGGAATCGACCGGTGGAGCGCTGGTGGAGGCTGAACGAGTGGACGTCGAGCGGGTACTGGATCGCGTCGGCGACCGCGCTGTCATGAGCGCGGCATTCGAGATCGGTCGTTCCGATCCGACAGTGATCGCGAGCACTCGGGCCACGCACCACTGGTCGTAGCCATCCCGAGTTCAGCCGACTGCAAGCGTCTCTTCAGAGCCCTCGACGAGCGTGTCCTCAGCCGATCCTCATCAGACCCAATCGTGAGAGATCGAGAGAAGGATCTCATGTCCCTGCTGAAGAGTTTTGCATCCTGGATCGTGTTCCTGATCGTGACCGGGTTCACGGACTGGCGGCTCGGACTCACTGCCGGTCTCGTCGTCCAGGTCGGGATCATCCTGTCAAGCCGCCCGGTCCGGATCGACATCCTGAACGGAGCCATGCTCACGTTCTTCGTCGTGGCGCTCGGATTCGCCGTCGCGAGCCCCAATTCCGCGATCGAGGAGTACATCACGACGATCTCGACGCTCTGGCTCGGCCTGGTCTCGTTGGTCTCCTTGCTGGTCGGCCAGCCGTTCACGCTCTCGATCGCCCGCGCCGAGGTCTCGCCCGAGATCGCGAAGACGGCGACGTTCTTCAAGACCAACCAGATCATCACCTCGGTGTGGACGGCCTACTTCGCAATCACATCCGCGATCGGTGCAGTCGCCGTCACCAACAACGTTCCGGGTGACTGGGTAGTTCAGATACTGCTGCTTATCGGCTCCATCAGGTTCACAGTCGAGTATCCAAAGCGGGTACGCGCCCGGATGCGCAGCGTGCCTCGATGCCGCGGCTCTAGAGAAGGAGAAAGCGCATGGCGACGTTCATCCTGGTACCCGGCGGTTGGAAGGGCTCCTGGTCGTACGAGGCGGTGGTTCCGCTGCTGGAGCGTGCCGGTCATGCCGTTCACGCCCTGACCCTGACCGGTCTGCGGCCGGACGACGACAACGCGACGGTCGCGACCGCCAACCTCGACACGCACGCCGACGACGTGTTGCGGCTCCTCGATCGCGCCCACATCACCGGCGCGACGCTGGTCGGCCACAGCTACGCCGGAATGGTGATCGCCGCCGCCGCCGATCGCGCCGACGGCCGGATCTCGCGACTGGTGCATCTCGACGCCTACGTACCGCGCGACGGCGAGTCGTGCTGGTCGTCAACGAACGAGCACTTCCGGGAAGTGTTCGCCGCCGGCGCCGCGACCACCGGCTACGCCGTCCGACCGCCGGACGGCGGCGACGATCCCCGCCGCCGTCCCCATCCCCTCGCCTCGTTCCTGCAGACGATCCGGCTCACCGGCGCGGTCGCCCAGGTCCCCCGACGGGAGTTCGTCTACTGCTCGGGATGGGAGGACCGGACGCCGTTCGCCGAACTCCGCACCCGACTCGAAGCCGATCCCGAGTGGCAGGTCCACGACCTCCCGACCGGCCACGACGCGATGCACGAGGCCCCGGAGGCGGTCGCCGCACTGCTGCTCGACGAGCGCTTCGCCGGCACATGGGCGCGACAGGCTCCCATGTAACGTCGGCGCAAGCCCAATGCAGTCAAGCCCCGAACAGCCATGACGTCGTCCGTGATCACCCTGTAGGGACCCTGGCATGACGGGTAATTCCGCAACGGATTCGCCAACGCGTCCTCCGATCCTGACGCTCATCACCCTCGGGCTGACGGCCGCGGCGACGGCTACACGTCTCGGGGGACCTGCGGTGCTCGTTGCCCTGCGCCGTGACCCGGCCGAGCTGCGATCTGGGCAGGTGTGGCGGCTGTTCAGTCCCGTGCTGGTCCAGAGCGATGAGTCCGCCGTCATCGTGCTCGCAACGTTCGCCCTCTGCGCGGTGATCGGAGTGCTCGGCGAGCGTGTGTTCTCTCGCAAGCGTTGGCTCACCCTGTATGTCCTCGGTGTCCTCGTCGGTCACGGGATCGGCGAGGCGTTCCAACCTCTTGAAGGTGGGACGTCGGTTGCGTTCGCAGCCATACTGGGTGGCCTCGCGGCGCATGCCCTCCAGCCGAACACACGAGTGCCCAAGCCGCTGCGAATAGAAGCGGCAATCGCCATCCCACTCGCCATTGTCGACACGGCGCTGCGCGACATTCACGGCCTTCCGTTCCTCGCCGGTCTCGTCCTCGCCATCATCTGGTGGCAACGTGATGCAAGACACACCCGTGATGCTGTGACAGGTCTTCGGTGATCGTCGACCAGAATCGCGGCGTGACGACGGCACTCCGTGGCGTGACGGTCCCCGAGGACGCGGACATCATTGTTCGGAGCGAGGTGTCTGCAGACGAGCCCGTCGACCTTCTTCCGCTCGAGACCTACGACGTCCTCACCGTCGTCACCGGTGGGACACCGCCTTCCATCCCCGTGACGCTCGAATGGATCGACACCCGGGGAACGCAGCAACGCGAGCAACGATCTCGACCCTCTGACGTGTGCAGTCGGCGAATCGCCCGCCCCACACAGCCCCAAGCACACTTCCGCGGCGAGAGCTATGCACACACGGCCGCGTCGTGCGCCAATGCAGCGCGGCAGGCGGATAGGCAGTCACGGCACAACCCGTGTAGCTGCTTTCGGCCTGTTCGGCGCGCCCGTGCACTCATTGCCTGCACGGGCTCCGGTCCGACGGGTGGCGCTCGATCCGGCAGGTTTCGGAGCGTTGTAGGGACGGATGTAGGGATGACGTCGCCGGACCGACTTCAAAGATCGCCGATGCATCGCCGCAGAAGCGGAAGACGCGTTGTAGGGATGCTGGTAGGGATGGCTAGTCGTCGATCACCTCGAGCTTCCACTGCTGCAGCGAGCGTTTGACGTTTGTCGCTGGATGCGCTCCGACCATGCGCATCGTGGCGCGCCACGACTTGCCGTTGATGAGCTGCACCTGCTCGACCGGGATGGCGCCATCGGCGAACGTCTTCGGTCTGGTCATGAAGAGCGCCATCAGCTGAGGGCCTATGGGGAAGAAGATCTGATCAGCGTCCCCGAGGGCCACGCCTCCGAGCGCTGTCAGGCGTCCGTCAGTGGCGGAGTGCACAAGGGGCCCATCTGCGAAGACGAAGTCGACCTGACTCTTCTTCGGCCACACGAGCTGGACGTACAGCGGTTCCAGGATGTTGAAGGTCTTCCCAAAGCCGTCGGCCATCCGCTCGAGCAGAAAGGCTCGACCCTCGGTGCGCTGGGTCCACTGCTCGACGACGATCCGTTCGATCTCCCCAGACTCCGGCGGGCGCCCGTAGTCGCGAACGAAGGCTCCGTGTGCGTGCTCATCGCTCGCCAACCGATCAGGCATGACCTCGAGCTGCTCGGCCATGAGATTGAGCAGCATCTTCTCGAATGCGTAGCTGCGCACGTAGTGAATCGCGGCCAGAACTTTCAGCGCCCCGATCTTCTCGTCATCCCGGGCGCGGGCGTTCTCGTTCAGTTGGCGGACAAGCGGCAGTGCCCAGTTCTCTCGGGTCGCCCACTCGTCTTCGAGCTCATCTGACCACGCACCGTCTTTCAGGTAGCTCGAGAAGTTCTTCCGTGCGAACGCGCTCTTCGTGCCGACGACCTTGGCGCGCATCGTCTCCTTGTCGATGAGCCGGATGCCGTCAGCTGTCGCGAAGAGTCGCTGGTAACCCTCCGAGACGATGTGGTGGTGGTTCCGCGTCACGTGCAATCCCGCCGCACCGGGAGAATCTACGTAGCCGGTGACCCACGAGTCCGAGTACGGAGCCGAGCATTTGGTTGCGCTTCGCAATGCAGCCAGACGACTTGAGGCTCCGACCTTCGGTGCATGAGCCCGCTGCTGGTTTCCTCCACCGCGCTTGAGCAACTTAATTTCAGCAGGTCAGCGCCTATTTCTTCCTGTCTGCTGGTACCCGTTGGGCCCCCAGTTCGCCGTGATTCTGTGCCATGGGTGTGCCATGAGGAGCCGGCGTCAGATAGCCGGCGTCAGAGCCGGCTTCATTCGTCTCTCGTTGCGCGAACTCCGACCATTGGACCACTAGCCGCAGCAGGTCCCAAGTGAACGCGTCGGGCGTGACAATGCGACCCAGGCCTCGTGCTCGCTGGCGAAGGTGGCAGCGATGACTTCACCGTCGTAGGCCACCTGTCCGTGGATCGCCCACGTTCGCGGGCCGATCCTCATGACGTCGTGGTCGATCTCGACGTTCATGATCTCGAGTTCGGACACGATGTCGCCGTGCTGGTGCTCGTTCACTCTTCGGATCGGATTCATAGGGCGACCTCCTCGTTGTGCAGCGTTGTGTTCATCCGGTGGCGACATCGCGGTGCTCGAAGAGCAGCGTGGCCACGACACCGAGTGCGACCGCCCCCGCCACGGTCCCGACGGCCGCAAGGAGATCGGGATCCTGCGCGGGGACCAGCGACATTGAGTGGAACAGCGACAGCCGTTCGAGGACGCGCAGGCTCGTGACCGTGGATCCGAGGAGTTGGACCACGATCGAGAAGCCCACGTTGCCGTACACCGCTGCCGCTGCGTGTCGGGGCGACACGACGAAGACCACGGCGCCGAGTCCGAGTGAGAGCAGCGCGGTCGGAACGACATTGGCGCCGGCGCCGAGCATGTCGAGCAGACCAAGGTGGACGCCTTGCGTGGCGGCGCCGATCCAGAAGCCTGCGCCGGCGAGCAGTGCAGCCGCGACGACAGCGCCCGCGCAGAGCAGCAGGCGTCCCGCCAACCATGCGGCGCGGCGCTCGGGTGCCACGAGGATGTGGACGAGGCGACCACTCGATTCTTCGTCGCTCGCGGCACCGAGCTGAGAAGCGGGAAGCAGGGCAATCATGGTCGCCACGAGGAGGAACGCCACTCCCGCGTACTTCGTGGCGAAGCTCCCCGCGACGTCGAACTTGTCGAGCGTGTCGCGCAACGAACCCGAAGCAGACATGGCCGCTTTGGCGACGATCCCGAAGGCGAGACCCGCGGCGAAGACGCCGCCGCACCATGCCACGAGTGTCGGCAGTTCGAGGCGGACGGCCAGACCCGACGGTGATTGGAGCCCGAACGCACGGGGCGCGACGTCGTCGCGGCTGGACACGATGCCGTCGCCCGCGTCGCGCCGCGCCGCGAGGACGATCGCGAGCACGCCCAGGGCGACGACCGTCAGCGCCGCGGGCACGAACGGAACAATGTCGTTGCGGGTGAAGGGGTGCACGTGCTCGCTCCACCCGAAGGGCGTCGTCCAGGCGAGCCACCGGGTCCCGGATCCGGAGTCGGCAATCATCCGGAGCACGAAGCTCACCGCGAGCACCGCGACTCCCATGCCGGTGGCGACGCGTCGGGTCTTGCCGAGCTGCGCGGTCACCGCGCCCACTGCTGCGAACACCACCGCCGGCACGGCGATGCTCGCGGCGTAGACGACGCTGTCGCCAACTCCGAACCCGATGTCGCGGTCGCGGCCGGCGAGCCACGTGAAGATCGAGACCGCGGCGGCGACGACACCGATCGCCGCCCCGAGACCAACGAGCGTCGCCGCGGTCGCGCGCTCGGCTCGGGTGTTGCCGGCGAGCACGAGTTGCCAGCGTCCGGCGTCCTCCTCCCCGCGGAGGAGCCGGATTGCAGCCAGCAGACTCCACAGCGCGGCGATCGTCGTCAGGAAGACGAAGAGCTTGTAGACGGTGTAGCCACCGACGGTGTCGAGCGAGGTCACTGGCCCGAGCAGGACGGCCAACCCGGAGTCGCGTCCAGTCGACACCACGAGCTCGTGGCGACTGGCGGCCGACGGGAACGAGGAGATGTACGACGAAGCGGTGGCGGCAACCGTCAGGCCGAACGCAACCCCGCACGCGATCGGCCCCGGTCCGCACCTGACGGAAGGCGCGCCGGGCGATGGTGGCATCGGCCCTCGGTCCGCGGCGCTGCGCGGACGTCCACCGACTCGACCGCGATCGGGCGCGTGAGTGTCGCGTTCATGCCGCGTCTCCGTAGCGCGAGAGGAACAGCTCCTCGAGCGACGGCTCGCGCGTGCCGAACCTGGGTGACTCCGGCCTGCACGAGTACGGTCATCAAGCGCTGCATCGATCCGGTGACGTCGCATTCGATCGTGTGGTCATCTACCGCAACGTCCGCGACACCCTCGACGCCCGAGAGGTCGGGGACCGCATCGGTGAACGTCGCCCGGACCCGTACGGACGCCACGCGACGGATCGATCCCAGATCGCCGGTCTCGATGATCCGTCCCGCGCGCAGCATCGCGACCCGGTCGCACACGGCATCGACCTCGCTCAAGATGTGCGACGACAGGAACACCGTCTGTCCGCGGTCACGCGCTTCGAGCACGCACGTCCGGAAGACCTGCTCCATGAGCGGATCGAGCCCGGTGGTCGGCTCGTCGAAGACGAGCAACTCCGCACGACTGGCGAAGGCCGCGATCAGGAGCACCTTCTGGCGGTTGCCATGGCTGTAGGCACGGACCTTGCGGTCGAGCGTGAGGTCGAAGCGCTCGACGAGCTCGGCGCGGTACCCGTCGTCGACCGACCCATGGATCGAGCCCAGGAAGTCGAGCACCTCCGCACCGGTCAAGGACGGCCACAGGTTGGCCTCGCTCGGGACGTACGCGAGGCGGCGATGGATCGCCGGCGCGTCGCGTACGACGTCCAGGTCGAAGATCTGCGCGGCACCTGCGGTCGGTCGGATCAGCCCCAGGAGGAGGGCGATGGTGGTCGACTTCCCGGCGCCGTTCGGTCCGAGATAGCCGAACACGGTGCCGGTCTCAATCTCGAGGTCCAGGTGCTCGAGCGCCACGGTGTGCCCGTACCGCTTGGAGAGCTGCTGCGTCCGCACTGCTGCCACCACGTCCGTACCTCCTGGAGCGACGCCAGGTCGGTGTCGGCCCCGGACTCTTGACGATCCACGATTCCCCGATGTGACAGCCGTTGGGCGTCACGTTCCGGAGGTGTCACGTTCCGGCGGTGTCGTTCGTCAAGCCACCATCGACGAACCAGGAGGCACCCGATGAAGGCGTTCGTTGCCGGTGGCACAGGCGTGATCGCACGGCAGCTGGTGCCGCTCCTCGGCGAGGTCGGCGTCGACGTCGTCGTGATGACGCGACCCAATTCGCGCGTGGAGATCCCCGGCGTGCGTGTCGTGAACGCAGACGCGCTCGACCGCGAGTCGGTGCGCTCGGTGGTGCGAGACGCGGCACCCGACGTGATCGTGAACCTGCTCACCGCGATTCCGCGCACGCTCGACTCACGCCACGTTGATCGTGACATGGCGCTGACGAACCGGCTGCGAATCGAAGGCACCGCCCATCTCGTACAAGCGGCGCGTGGTGCGCGAATCATCTCCGAAGGGCTGGCCTATGCCTATCGACCCGAAGGGGGACCCATCGCCGACGAGACACGACCGCTCTGGGTGCACGCGCCCCGGCCGTATCGCCCGACGGTCGCCGCCCTCCTCGAGCTCGAACGGCTGACCATGCAGGCCGGCGGCACCGTCCTCCGACTCGGGCACCTCTACGGTCCGGGCACCGCCTTCGCTCCGGGTGGCGAGTTCGTCGAACGAGTCCGAGCGTGTCGTGCGCCCCAGGTGGGTACAGGAAAAGCGATGTTCTCGTTCGTCCACACCCACGACGTGGCGACGGCCATCACCGCCGCGCTGGACAAAGACGTCGCCGGCGCGATCAACATCGTCGACGACACACCGGTGTACGTCCACGAATGGCTCCCGGAGCTCGCCCGCATCATCGGCGCGCCGGCACCGCGCCGCGTCCCCACGCCGCTGGCTCGCGTCGTCGCGGGCGCATGGGGCGTGGCGTTCATGAACCGGATCGTCGGCGCCGACAACAGTCGCGCACGACTCGCACTGGACTGGCGCCCCCACTTCACGTCGTGGCACGACGGATTCGCGACCGAGCTGACATCTCAGTCTGGTCGTCCCGAGGCTCGGTGACACGGTGACGAGCATCAGCGCGTCCGACGAGTTCCTCCGCCATCGCACGCGACTCCTCGGCATCGCCTACCGGTTGCTCGGCAGCATGTGGGACGCCGAGGACATCGTGTCGGAAGCGATGGTGCGATGGCTGCGGGTCGAGCACTCCGAGATCCGTGAGCCGGCCGCCTTCCTCACCACGATGGTCACGCGACTCGCCCTCGACCAGTTGACCTCCGCGCGCGTGACCCGGCAGAGCTATGTCGGTCCGTGGCTCCCCGAGCCGACGCTGACCGACTCGTCGGTCCTCGGGCCGCTCGACTCGCTCGAGCTGCGCGAGTCCGTGTCCGTCGCCACCCTGCACGTGTTGGAGGAGCTCACCCCGCCTGAGCGCGGCGTGTTCGTCCTGCGCGAGGCGTTCGATTTCCCCTTCGCCGAGATCGCCGAGATCCTCGACATCTCCGACGCTGGCGCGCGCCAACTGTTCCATCGCGCCCGGCACCACATCGCGGAGCACGGGCACCGCTTCCAAGCCGACCCGGTGGAGCACGCCACCCTCCTGGACGAGTTCCTGCGCGCGGTGGTCACCGGCGACCTCGACGACCTCGAGCACCTCCTGGCCGACCAGGCGGTCTCGTACAGCGACGGTGGCGGCAAGGTCCGCGCCGCGATCCGCCCGGTCAACGGGCGCGCCAACATCGTCAAGTTCTTCCGCGGTCTCGTCCGTCGCTTCGACGTCGGCGAGGTTCGCCTGGTCGAGGCCAACGGACGCGCGGCCGCGGTCTTCAGCATCGGCCGCCACACCGAGCTCCTGACCATCGAGGTCCACGACCACGCGATCCACGCCATCTACGGGATCGTCAATCCCGACAAGTTGACGTACGTCGAAGAACAGATCTCCCACTACAGCTGAAGGAGCGCCGATGAACGCGCCGCCGGCGTTCGTCTTCCCACCACCGAGCGGGCCGTACCGGATCGGCACCGTGACCCGGCACTGGGTCGACCACGGACGCCGAGAGGTGCTCTCCAGTCGGCCCAGCGATCGGCGGGAGCTGATGGTGCAGCTCTGGTACCCGGCGCACGACGTGCCGTCGGCGCCGCGAGCTCCGTACCTCCCCGACGCCGAGGGGGTGGCTCCGGCCTTGGCGGACTTCCTCGGCGTGCCGCCGTCGACCCTCGAGCCTCTCGCGCGCGTGACCACGAACGCAGTCGAGGGCGCGCCCATCGCGGACGACGGCACGGTCTTCCCGGTGCTGATCCTGTTGGTGGGGATCAAGGGCAGCTACCGGCAGATCCAGACGTTCCAGGTCGAGGAGCTGGTGTCGCACGGGTACGTCGTCGCCGCCATCGACCAGCCGTACTCGGTGGCGATGGTCGTGTATCCCGATGGTCACCGTATCGCCTACGACGATCGATGGGCACCGCCGCGCAGCGCGTTCATGGACGCGCACATCCCCTACCTCGCCCGCGACGTGAGCTTCACGATCGATGAGCTCTGCGCGCTCGCGCACGCCGAGCCGAACCAGCATCCTGACCGGACGACTCGACCTCGAGCATGTCGGACTCGTCGGTCATTCGTTCGGTGCGGTCATCGGCGCCGAGGCCTGCCGGGTCGATTCGCGCGTGCGGGCCGCGTTGCTGGAGGAGGCGTTCATGCCCGCAGATGTCGTCCGCGACGGCTTGGTGCAGCCGGTCATGTTCATCACCCGTCCGAGCGACAGCATGCGCCTCGAACGAGCATCCGCCGGCGGGTGGACCGAGAGCGACATCGACGAGACCCTGGGCACGATGCGAGCCGTGTACGACCACCTGCCCGACGACGGCTATTTCGTCCAGATCCCGCGCAGCTTCCACCTCGACATGACCGACGCCCCGTTCCTCTCGTCGTTGGTCGCGTGGCCTGGTCTCACCGGTCCGCTCGGTGGCGACCGCACCCATCGAATCATCAACGCCGCTTCGGTCGCGTTCTTCGATCGCGAGCTCCGACACGAGCCCGCGCCGACTGCTCGACGGACTCCCCGAGCACTTCCCCGAAGTGCTCTTCGAATCCCGTCCGCTGAAGTCGAGCGTCACCGAGCCGCGACCCTCAGACCGGCTTCCCAACCCGGTGCTCGCCCACCCGACGGCGGATGGAGCCTGTCCGTGTCGACACCCCGCGCGCGAGCAGCCACGAGACGAACGAGTTCGAGTTCCACATCTCCCCCGCGCCCAGCTCGTCACGCCCCCACGTGCAGAGCGGGAACTCGGGAACGAGCGCGAGGACCCGGTTCGCCACCGAGGCATCGCTGCTCACGCACACGGGGCCGTCCAGCGGTGAGGGCACGTTCGGCACTGGACCGTCAGCCCAGCAACGCACCTCGTAGCGGAACACACGCGACCGGTCGAGGAACCGCGCGCCGACCGGCCCCTCGGCAACGACGCCGCGATCTCCGGGCTGCACCGGAACCGCGACCTCGATCCTCCATGTTCTGCCGTTCGCCTCCACCAGGAGCGCAGAGTGGTAGAGGTCACGACGCGGACGACGCTCCCGCGCCGCGACCACCGCCTCGTACAGCCGACCGCTCCAGCGCACCGGTGCGCCGTGCGGGCCCAGGCCCAACGGGACCCAGAACACGTCGACCCGGCCACCGGTCGATGTCATGCCCGGGCCACCTCACGGACCTCGGCCCGCATGATGGCGTTGAAGCGCTCGCGCTCCTCCACGTTGGGGAGGTGCGCCGAGTGCTCGAACCAGATGAGGTGCTTCGATGGTGCGCGCGAGCGCGTCGAAGTAGCGAGCGGAGAGGATCGACGGGACCTCCCAGTCGTGTCGTCCCTCCATGAAGAAGACCGGCACCCGTACCGCAGGCACCTGCTCGAACAGGTCAACCTCGAGGAGTTGCGGCCACAGCGCGCGCATGGAACCGAGAACCCCTCGGAGGTAGTTCATGCGATCGCGCCAGGTGTACTCCGAGGAGAAGAGCACGCTTCGGAGCAGCATCCCCATCGCACCGTGACGACGGGCTCGCACCTCACCGCCGAACCTCGCCACGTAGCTGCGTTCCGTCATGGTCTTTCTCCGCCAGTCGCCTGCATACGGAGGCGGGCCGATCTTCTCGAGGGATCGGACTGCACGCCGATCGTGACGTCGCCGTGCCTGGTCGAGCGTCCATTCGTACGAGAGTGCCTCGCCCTCGGCCATGTCGGCGATCTGCCCGATGCCCACGTAGCACGAGTACAGCTCGGGCGACCTCGCCACCGCCAGCGCGCCGATGGCACTGCCCCAGGAATGACCGACGAGCACCAACCGCTCCTGTCCGAACTTCTGCAGGAGGCGCTGCGACAGTTCGCAGGTGTCCTCGACGAACTGGTCGATGTTCATCGCGCCCCGTCTCGGATCGCGGCGTACGACTTGCCGGCGCCGCGCTGGTCCCAGTTCACGACCGTGAAGTACCGCTCGAGATCTCGCATGTTGCGACGGTTCAGGGCCAACTGCGACGTGCCGGGACCCCCATGGAGATAGAGCAGAATCGGGTTCGAAACGTCCTCCGAGCGCTCGAGCACCCACTGATCAGCTCCGCCGATCCTGATGCGTTCGAACAAATCCCCGACGCGTGAAGCGTGTCAGCCTTCATCGGACAGCCTGAGGCTCTCGGTGACGGCACCGACGGCTCGAGTGCGTCCGGGGAGCTGCGACCCTGCCTTCGCCTGTTCCGTACTCGTCGTCATGCTTGCGAGGGCAATCGTCGCGTGGCGAACAGCGGGCGCATCGGCATAGCGCTGCCGCGAGCTCCGGGCAGCCGAGCACAGACCTACGCCACTGGTCTGCGCGCCCGGACGGTTCGCCGGAGAATCACGACCCCCGCCAGCAGCAAGACGAGTCCAAGGAAGAGCGAGCCGGCAGGTACCCACCATGGCATCCGATCCAGGGTGACTGCCGATGACACGATCCGCACGCGCACCGGCCGCGATCCGTCGGCGTTCATGGCGAACACGACCTCCGGACCATCGGTAGCGTCCCAGCGCAGTGTCTGTGTGCCGACGCCTTCGTCGTGTGCGGTCCACTCGACCGCCCGGACCGGCGGCGTCGCCGGTGCCGCGCCGTTGTGTTCGGTGCGATTGCCGTGTTCATCGACCGTCGTGTAACCGATGCCGGCGAGGTAGTTGCCGATCGTGTCCGGAGCGGCGACGCCGACGAAGATCGGCTTGTCGCCCGCCGGCGCGACCTTGACCCGCACCGAACCTGTCCATCCGAACCACGCCGTGCGCCAGTTCGTGCTCTCGGTGGCCAACCCGTATTGGTCGGTGCGGTAGCTCCCATGCGCGCCGAGGTCGACGTATGTCTGGCCGGAACTGGCCACTGCTGCGAGCGCGCCGGCGGCTGAGCATGCCGACTGCGCCGACGACAAGAACCAGGCCGATCAGGAGGCCCGACACTCGCCGCGGAGGCCACTTTCGCGGCGTCCGCGTCGCATCGGGCGAGCGAGGCTGGCTCGGAGCGTCCATCACCGTGTTCAAGGTGTCCATGTAGGTCTCCTTCTTGCGCGCTCGGATGTGCCGGTCATCGCAACAGTCGATGAGGTAAGGGTTGTCCGCGGAGGGTCGAGTGCTCGATCTCCTCGACACGTGCCAGTCCGGCCCAGGCTTCCTTCTCAGTGGCGAAGGTGGCCGCGATCACTTGTCCGTCGTACGCGATGTATCCGTGGATCGCCCATGTCCGTTCGCTCATCGCGATCACGTCCTGGTCGATCAGAACGCGCTCCTCCACGAGTGCTGTGATCCAACGCTCGTCATCCTCACGGTTGTACGGGATTCCGTCTGCTCGGGTCATCGTTCGTCCAATGCGCCTCATGCCGTTCGGGGGCGGCGTCGCGCTCACGGCTGATGGTTCGTCGAGTTCTCCCTCGTTGACATCGGTGTCTCTGCGGGGGTTCGTGGGTGGACTGCGCGGAGTCGTTCGGCTCTGGCACGGCCGTTGAGTTCAGCGAGGTAGCGGTGCACTTGCACGACCGCCATGGCTCCTTCGCCGACGGCTGACGCGACGCGCTTGATCGAGCCGTGTCGCACATCACCTGCGAAGAAGATCCCCGGCGTGCTCGATTCGAGGAAGAGTGGTTCGCGTTCGAGCTTCCACCATGTGCCGCGACCGCCGTCGGCCAGTACGTCGGGTCCGGTCATGAAGAATCCGGCGTCGTCGCGCCGTACCCAGTCGACTCGTCCGGAACTCGGGACACCTCCGATGAGGATGAAGAGTGCGTCAGCGTCAAGGGTTTCGATCCTTCCGGCCGTGTCGATGGACAGGGCCTCCAGGCGCTCTTCGCCGAGCGCGCGCTCGACCTGTGCGTTCGTGCGTACGGTGATGCGCGGGTGCTCTTCGCAGCGTGCTACCAGGTACGTCGACATTTCGTCCGCGAGCGACTTCGCGCGCACGACCATGGTCACGTGCGCGGCGAATTCGGCGAGATACAGCGCGGCCTGGCCAGCCGAATTGGCGCCGCCGACGACGAAGACGTGGCCGTCGCGGTGGAACGCAGCCTCGCGCGGAGCTGATCCGTAGTACACGCCAGAACCGAGCAGCTCGTGCACGCCAGGCACGTGGAGCTGGCGATAGTGCGAGCCGGTCGCACCGATTCCGGCGCGAGCGCGCACGACCGCACCGTTGACGAGCGTGACGAGCGCGTTGCCTTCGTCGTCGGTGGTTGTGCTCGTGAAATCACTGCCGATCACGAATTCTGCGCCGAACCGGGCGGCCTGACTGAACGCTGCCTCAGCGAGGTCACCACCAGAGATGCCGTCGGGAAATCCGGGATAGTTCTCGATCCGCGCACTGGTGCCGGCCTGACCGCCGACCGCATGGTGCTCTACAACGACCGTGTCAAGGCCTTCGGACGCCGCGTACACGGCAGCGGTGAGGCCTGCCGGTCCGGCCCCAACGATGACGACGTCGTACAGGTCCTTCTCGGGGCACGTGTGTAGCCCGACGCGTTCGGCCAGTTGTGCGCGAGCAAGGTTGAGATCGGTTTCGTCGTCCTTCCCGCTGGGCCACTGCGCAACTGAGCCGTCTGCCGCCACCACGATGGGAAGGCGCAGGCCGGTGGGGACCCGCGCGCCGAGCGCTCGTACGAGCGGGTCCCGGTCGAGATCGACCCATCTGAACGCAACTCGATTGCGGCTGAGGAAGTCGCGCAAGTCCTGCACATGTGGCGAATTCCGACGACCGACGAGATACGCGCCGCCGGGGCCGTGATCCACGATCGCCTCGATCACGCGCGGGTCGGGCCGATGATGGATTCCACGAGCACGGGCGGCGCCGGACTGCGAGGGATCGGCCGCAGCATCGGATCGCTCTTGCGTTCTGAGTGCATTCACATCCGCTCCAATCACCGATCGCTGAGCTGCGCTCCGAGTGCGGACGAGCACGCGCGTCCCACGGCTGCTCGGATCTCTACCTCCGCACGAGAGAAGTCACTGTGTTTTGACCGTACGGAACTGCCGATCGCGCGGCATCACCCGAAGGTGCACACGGCGGTGGTATTTGGCGCGAACGGCCTGCGCCCGACGCGAGCGGGTAGCCGACGATCAGGCCCGCGAATCGCGAGCGCTCTCGGCTGCGTCGACGAGCAGGCCGAGTTCGCGCGCTCTGGCGGTCGCTTCTGTCCGGTTGGTCGCGCCCAGCTTCTCGAAGATGTGGGAGACGTGCTTCTTGACCGTGTCCAGCGCGACGAAGAGCTCGCCGGCGATCTGCCGATTGGTCTTTCCTGTCGCGACCAGTACGAGTACCTCACGCTCGCGCTCAGTTAGCGGCTCGACAAGGCCTGGAATGCCGGTCCCGCGGCTCGCCATCGACGTCGAAGGGGACGCGTCGTGTTCGATGACGCGCAGGAGTTGGCCGAGGTATCCGAGCGGCACGTCGCGAGCAGTCGTGCGGTCACTGCGCTGGACCGCGACGAGCTGGCTGAGCAGTTCGCCCATTCGTGCACCCTCATCAGCGAACAGCCTCACGTAGCCCTGCGGATAGGCAAGTTCGAGCGCGCTGGCCAATGTCCCAACGGCATCGAGCTGGTCGCCGATTGCGGACACGACGAGTGCCCGAAGCACGTTGATTTCGATGATGCTGCTTGTCCGCTCCTGCGTCTCGGCCAATGCGAGCAATCGATCGAGAAGCGCCCGTGCTCGGTCGGGCTGGTCCTGAGCGAGCAACAGCCGGGCCAGCACGAGATGTTCGGGCTCTCGGGCGTAACTCGCGGCGTCGCTGGCGCTCAGGCCGCGCTCGCTTGCCCAGCGGACCACAGCGGCAAGGCTCCCTTGAACAAGCAGCAGTCGGGCGCGCAGTGCCGGGAGGGGATCGAGCAAACTCGCCACGCCGTGGCTTGCGCCCCCAAGTTGGTATTCCCCGAGGATGTCGAGGGCACCGGTCGGATCTCCCTCAGCGAGTCGAATCCGCGCCAGAGTCGCCAGGCCTGCGGCCACTGGTCGCGAGTAGGTCATCGGGCCCGCGGCGGCAGTCAACGCGGTGTTGAGCTGGCGACACAGTGCGACGCCCTCCGTCGCATACTCCAAGGCGATGCCCAACTCGTCACGCTGGTAGGCGATCTGAGCCAGACCTACATGAGCGATCCCCGCGGCCGGCAGGCCCCGCCCATCGGGCGCCCGGCTGATCTCGAGCGCCCAACGGTAGGTCTCGGCCGCGGCGTCCAGCTCGCCGCGGGCGCGCTGGACGAAACCGAGCAGCTCGCATGCTCGTAGTGCGGGATAGACGAATCCTTCTGCTCGGAGTTCGGCAACGCTGGACCTCAGGGCCTGTTCGGCGTCACCGAACTCCCCGCGCTCGACCTCGACCGCGCGCGCGTGGAGCCGAGCCGCAGATGACAGGAGGCATTGGTCTGTGTCGACTTCCGCGATTGCCTGACGATCGAGCACGATGGCGTCTTCGGTGTCGCCGCGGAGGTCGGCGAGGTAGGCACGCCAGTACGCGAGCGCCGCCGGGACGTTGGCCACCAGGCTGCCAGCGATGCCGGCCGACGGTTCGAAGGGCTCATCCGGCGGCGCATGCTCGAGCGCGCGCTCGGCGGCGTTCAATGCATGCTCGACCGACTCCACCTGTCCGCTGCCGAGCGCCATGTGCGCGCGTGCCAGCAACAGTCGCGGCCGTGATTCGACGACCGCATCGGGGAGGGCGGCCACCCAGCGCTGCAATGTCACGCCCTCGTTGTGGAGCAGGAGAGCGTCGACCTCGCGCTCGATCATCGTCGCTGCCCATTCGGCTTCCCCGGCAGCCATCGCTTGGCCGATCGCGTCGTCGACCACACCGTGTCGCTCGTACCAACTGGCAGCCCTGCGATGGAGCTCCTGAAGACGCTCGGGCCGCTGTTGCTGCAGGCGAACGCGGAGAAGGTCAGTGAGCAAGTGGTGATAGCGCCACCAGCCGCGTACGTCGTCGAGAGGTACGACGAACAGGTTGGCTCTATCAATCGTCTCGAGCATCGTCTGGCTGTCGACGCGGCCAGTCACGGCATCGCACAGGTCACCGGACAGTCGCTCGAGCACCGAAGTCTCCAGTAGGAAGTCACGGACCTCGTGCGTCAGGCGCTCAAGCACCTCCTCGGTCAGATAGTCCAGGACATAGCGCTGAGTGCCGCTGAAGGTCCGTACAAACTCCATCACATCGGAACGCCCGCGAAGCGCAAGGCATGCAAGCCGCAACCCGGCCGCCCAACCCTCGGTGCGGTCCGCCAACGCGACCACCGCGGCCTCCGACAACGAGACGTCATCAGCGTCGCGCAACAGAGCCGCGGCCTCGTCAGCAGTGAACCGCAGATCTGCGGCACGAAGCTCTGCGAGTTGCCCGCCAGCCCGTAGCCGAGCCAGCGGCAACGGCGGATCCGCACGGCTCGCCAATACCAGGCGCAACGTCGGCGGGCGGTGAGCGATCAGGAAGAGGAGCGACGTGTGGATGGCCTGCGAGACGATCACCTGGTAGTCGTCGAGAACGAGCACCACTTCACGCTCGCCAGGCTCGACCATCAGCTCGTTCACCACCGCACTCACGAGCACCTCGTAGGAGGACGACGGAGCCTCTAACAACGGCCCGACACACTCGACGATCCCCGGACGAACCCGATCGAGCGCGTTGATCGCATGTCGCCAGAACCGCGCCGCGTCGTTGTCGCTCGCGTCGAGCGACAACCACGCCACCGGTCGCCGCAGCGACCACTCGGACAGCAACGCCGTCTTTCCGAAACCGGCAGGCGCACTGATCAGTACGACGCCGCGGCTGAGGCCCTCGTCGAGGGCCTCGACGAGGCGACGACGGGACACGAAGCCGTGCGGCGGCCCAGGCGCGAACAGCTTCGTGGCAACAAGTTGATCCACACCGGCACCGCCCTCCCCCCGCGGGGCCACTGGCGGGTCAGACATCGCCGATCGCGCCTTGCTCATCTCCGGCACCCACACGGTCCACGACGCACACCTCCGTTCGCCGCCACGGAAGGGCCGGGCCTGGATGGTCGGCAACCCGGTTCGAAGCGGAAGCGTCCGCACCGACCGCGCCTAGGGGATCGAGAACTCCACCCCACCTGGCACTTCCGTGTGATGACCAGACGGCAGACCATTCGTACCCTCAAACGCGTATACGGATGCGTCAATCAGCCAAACCTTTCGCTACGACGAGGACGGTCGTCATGGATCCCGAATTGGAGCCCTTCGTCCCGATGTTCCCGATCACGGATCTGTCCGACCCTGAGACAGCACGCGAGAAGCTCGCCGAGCTCGCCGCAGCCGCGCCGGAGACGGACACCGCGGGCCTCGAGATCGAGGACCACACCGTGAACGCGAAACCCGACGTGGCCGTGAGGAGCTACCAGCCCCAGCACGCCCACGCCGGCGCCATCGTCTGGATGCACGGCGGCGGATTCGTCATGGGCGACCTGGACACCGAGCACCCGTGGGCCGCGCGGATCGCGCAAGGCTCGGGCGCGACAGTGATCTCAGTCGGCTACCGCCGGGCACCTGAGCACCATTTCCCGGCCGCGTTGGACGACGTCCATGCGGCCCTTACCTGGACGGCAGAGCACGCAGCCGACCTCGGCGTCGAGCCGGAGCGGATCGCAGTGGGCGGTCACGCCGCCGGGGCAGGACTCGCCGCCGCAGTGGCGTTGCTCGCACACGACGAACACGGACCCGCGATCCGCTTCCAGTTGCTGAACCAACCCGAGCTCGACGACCGCCAGGCCACATGGTCGGCTCAGCACTTCATCGACACGCCCTTCATGACACGCGACAAGGTCGGTGCATCCTGGACGCACTACCTGGGCTCCGCTGACCCCTCCCCCTACGCGGCGCCCGCGCGATCCGACGACCTGTCCGGTCTCCCGCCCGCGTACATCGCCACCGCGGAACTCGACCCGAACCGCGACGAAGCCATCGACTATGCGCTTCGCCTCCTACAAGCCGGTGTCCCGGTCGAGTTGCACCAGTGGCTCGGCACATTCCACGGGTCTCAAGCTGTGCTATCCGCCGACGTGTCGCGGCGACAGATCGCCGAGCTCTGCGCCGTGCTGTGCCGCGCACTTCGAGACTAAGGCCGACAGTACCCGTGCGCTACGAGATCCGCGTCGACTGCATCCTCGACGAGCGCTGGTCGAACTGGTTCGACGGATTCGAGCTCACAAACGAGCCCGACGGCGTGACGTCCATGACCGGCTCGATCGTCGACGACGCGGCGTTGCACGGCGTGCTCACGAAGATCCGAGACCTCGGACTGCCGATCATTTCGGTACGGCGCACCGACGTCACCGACTCATAAGGAGAACAACATGACCGAGTTCAAGCACGACATGACCGGGATGTTCGCAATTCACGACGCCCTGCGACGAGATCTCGCACGCGTCAAGCAGTCGGAAACCCGAACCGCAAGGATGGGGCTTCTTCGAGAAGATGCTCCTCATGCACCACCAAATCGAGGACGAGATGCTCTGGCCGCTGGCACGCGAGCGTGTGTCCGGGGACTCCGCCGATCTCGATCTGCTCGACGAGATGACGAGCGAGCACGCCGCGATCCGGCCCCTCCTCGACCGTCTCGATCACACACTCGCACGCGGAGAATCAGCCAAGTCGGCGCGGTCCGATCTCGAGCGCCATGTCCTCGAGCACCTCGCCCACGAAGAGCAGGATGCGCTCCCGTTCCTCGACGCGACGCTGACCGAAGAGCAATGGAGGACGTTCGACCAGGCATCGGCTCAGCGTATGGGGCCGGACATGAATCGGTACGTCCCATGGCTGCTCGATGGCGCAGACGATCGAAGGACGACGCAGTTCCTCACGCTGGCGCCGCCGGACATGCGCAAGGCCTTCTTGGAGCAGTGGCGTCCGGCATACCAGGCGACCGATCCCTGGGCCACCGACGTCACCGTTGGAAGTCGATGAGGCCGCGCTTCGCTCCATTCCGCTCTCCGACCGTGTCTAAGAGCGGCGCTCACGACACCATGACGACTGCCGTGGATGCGGACAGGCGCGAGCCGTTCTCCGGCTTGCTGATTTGAGCCCGCTTGCTGAGGCCGAAACAGCTCCACGCCATCGAGTCCGTCGAGCGAGTCCGTCGAGTTCGTGTGGCGAAGGATGTACGGCAGCCGAGTTCGAGGCTGCCGTGCCCCAATGTGACCATGGAGCCAACTCCCGCGACACCACCGAGGCACTCCGAGCGACGCCTCCGACCCTGACCAGGACGTCCCCGGCACGCGGTCCCGCGTCACCCGCGTCGACGCCTCCACCCGCGTCAACGACCACGATCAAAACGTAGACACACTTCTAGGGCCCGCAAGCGGGCCCTCGGCGGGAGTCATTCGGGACCTGCAACTGGGAGTCACGGCAGCAGCCTCTTCGTATGGCATCCCTGTCGCTGCCATCGATACACCATGCCCACACGCGCCGCCGATCATGAGTACCTCATGGCGGACATGCTCGGCGCTGCCCGTATTGACGCACCGACGTTTGGCGACGACGGTAGCCCGACTACGCAAGCGAGGCCGCTAGCTGGGCACTCGATGGGACATGGTGTGCATCCTCCACGCGCTGTCTCATGACGAGTCTGCCAGCGCCGGCGGAACCAACGCACCGCACGCAACGTGGTCGACGGACGGACATCCGGGAGTGGTCCTGGCATCCAGGGAGTGATGCATGCGCACGCCGGGAGTGATTACGCGCAGCGGGATCATTCCGAGGACCACGATCACTCCCGGCCCGTGTGCACAAGAGAAGATCGCCGGGCCGGGAGTGATCGGGGCTGATCCGGGAGTGGTCCCGGGAGCTACTGGACGCACGATCAGTCGCATGGCTCCGCCTACGTCTGTTGCCGCGCCCGGCTTGCTCGTCCAGGTGGTCGTCCCGCAGAACGGCACCCGGATCTGAATCCGGACGCCGCGCGGGTCCTCGCTCGAATCATCCAGCGCGCCGCCGCCTCGGCGCGCCAAGATGATCTGACTGATGACTGACCCGCACTCGACGACCTTCCGCGCCGCGCTCTACGCCCGCGTCAGCACCGAGGACCGCCAGGCACCCGAAGACAGCATCGCCTGGCAGCGCAGCGTCGCGGCCGCCCTCATCGAGACATCAGGCGGTCGCATCGTGGTGGAGTACTTGGACGTCGGCGTCTCCCGGTCTTTGCCGTGGTCGCGGCGCCCTGAGGCTGCACGGCTCCTCTCGGATTGCGGCCGGCCTGATCGCGGCTTCGATGCGGTCGTGATCGGCGAGCCTCAGCGTGCCTTCTCGGGTGCGCAGTTCGCGCTGACCTTCCCGCTGTTCGTGCATCACGGCGTCGAACTGTGGGTGCCCGAGGTCGGTGGGCGTGTCGATCCCGACAGCGAAGCCCACGACCTCGTGATGTCACTCTTCGGTGGCTTGAGCAAGGCTGAACGTGCTCGCATCCAGCGTCGGGTGCGCAACGCGATGCAGACGATGGCACGCGCCGGTGGTCGCTACCTCGGTGGACGACCGCCGTATGGGTATCGACTCGTCCCGATGCGCGAGCACCCCAACGCCGAGAAGGCTCGCCTCGGCGCAACGCTCAACCGTCTCGAGCCCGATCCGACGACAGCGCCGATCGTGCAGCGCATCTTCGGGGAGCGGCTCGCCGGAAAGAGCTACAGCGCCATCGCTCGGATGCTCAACGAGAGCGCCATCCTCTCGCCGTCGGCCGCCGACCGCGCCCGCAACTCGCATCGTGATGCCAACGGCTGGGCGGCCAGTGCCGTGCGGGCGATCCTCACCAACCCGCGCTACACCGGCCACGAGGTCTGGAACCGTCAACGGCGCGACTACGACCTCCTCGACCCGACCGCGCCGGCCGACGGCCACGTGCGGCGCATGCGCTGGAACGGACGCGACAGCTGGATCTGGTCACCCGAACCGACCCACGAGGCGCTCGTCGACCGCGATGAATGGCAGCGCGTGCAAGCCACTCAGACACGTGAGCCACGCGCGCCGCGTCGACACGCAACGCGATACCTGCTGCGCGGACGCGTGCACTGCGCAGTCTGCGGCCGACGCATGACCGGCACGACCCGAGGCAACGACCGTCGCTACTACCGCTGCGAACTCCGCCGCAGCCGACCCGGCGCGCCGATCGACCATCCCATTGACGTCTACGTGCGCGAGCAGCCCCTCGTCGAAGCGCTCGACGACTGGCTCGACGAGCTGTTCGCGCCCGAGCATGCCGAGGAACCACGCTCGAACAATCGTCGACGCCGCGGCGCACGATCCCGCCCACCAATCCCGAGTCGACCAGGCGGCCGTTCACTTGCCGATGCTCGGCGCAAGCTCGCCCAGTACCGGGCCGCGCTCGACGGCGGAGCAGACCCAGCCACCGTCACGGCATGGATCAGCGAAGCCGCAACCGAGGAACGATCCGCACAGGCCGAGCTCGAACACCTCGCCGCCCAAGCTCCTGCGCCCTTCACCGCCGACGAAGCTGCTCGCCGTCGTCGACCGGCTCGGCGGAATGCCCGGGCTCCTTCGGGACGCCGACCAGGACGACCGAGCGGCGCTCTACGCGGCGCTGGGCGTCTCTGCCACGTACGACCCGACGACCCGGAGCGCGGAACTCACAGTCACGCGGCCCCCGCGCGTTTTCCGGGTTTCGACACGCGAAGCATCTGGTCGAGCGTGGTGTCGTGGTCGAAGACGCGCCCCTCGAACAGGGCCCGGAAGAACGTCGTCACGTCGCTGACGGTCGACACGAGGCCGCCGCCGCCGTACAGGTCGGCCGACGCGTCCAGCGTGGCGTTGTCGAAGGTGTCGTCGTAGAACTGGTGGGCGTGTGCCGCAACGCCGGCAGGCGCGGGTTCGAGCTGCTCCCACCACGTGCGGTCGAGACCGAGTCGTTCGAAGCCGACGAGCCGACGCACCGCCGCGGGCAACGACTCACCCGTCGCGCGTTCGACGATCTGACCGAGCAGCACGTAGTTCGTGTCGGCGTAGTGGTATCGCGTGCCGGGTGCGGCGAGAAGGTCACCGTGTTCGACCGCGAACCGGAGCTGGTCGTCGGCCGTCCAGCGACGCCCGGGATCGGTGGTGTTGAGCTCGTCGTACGCGGCGCTGGCCGCGTAGTCGAACACCCCCGAGGTGTGATCGAGGAGCTGCTGGACCGTGATGCGCGCAGTCCGGTAGCGGTCGGATGTCAGTAGCTCGTCGGTCGCAGGGTCGAGCAATGGTGCGATCGGATCGTCCAGCGCGAGCTTGCCCTGCTCCACGAGACGCAGCACCGTCGCGGCCACGAACGTCTTCGTGACGCTGGCGATGCGAAACGGCGTGTCCGGCGTCAGCGGCATGCCGGTCGCCGGGTCCGCGTCGCCGACGGCAGCCGTGGCGCGCACGCCCGGCGCCTGCACCGCCGCGGCCTCGCCCGGCATCGTCGGGTGCGCGGCGCAGGTTCCGCGCCAGCGCGCGCTGCAGCCGGGTCGTCGTCGCCGCGTCGCTGGTCGCGGCGACCTCGAGGGGGACGATCAGCGCTGCGACGAGCATCACCGAGATGGTCAGCAGACGGATGGGCTCGGCGCCTGACATGCTCTCATCCTCGCAGCGGACACGACGAGGGCCTGGGCAACCCGCGAGGTGACCAGGCGCTCTACGGACCGGAGCCACTGCGGACCGGGCCCACTGCGCTGGTGCCGGGCCCGGGGCCTGGCTCAGCGACCTTCGAGCGACTCAACTTTGAGCGCGTCTCGGAGGCCGCTAGAGCCACGAGCGTCTCACGCTCAGCGTCGACGGCGGCCCTCCCTCGGGGTCGTTTCCGGCTGGGACCGTGGCCAAGCCGAGACCGAGCAAGGTGGACGTGGGGGGACAGGTCGTGCGGTTCGACGTCACCTGCTACGCCGGGGACTTGCCGTCGCTGCGGTCGTGCATCCGTGGCGGTGTCGTCACGGTCTCGACGGCCGCTGGAGCGACGGAGCCGGCGGTAGCCGGCCGCGAAATCACCCCCAGAGCCGAAGGAAGGTCCGGGACGCGGCACCTCCTCTCTCTCTCTCTACGGGAACCAGAACCTCCGCGAGCGAGGTCTCGGCGCGGTCAGGGAGCGGAGAACACCCGGATCTCCACCGCGCCGACGTTCCCTCCGGTCGACGCGGTGACGTCGAAGCGCAGCACCTGCCCGGTCGCTGCAACCTCGGTCGGGCGCGGTTTGGCCACCGTGCCGGCCGGAAACGGTCCGAGTGGCGCGCCGTCGTCGATCGTGACGGTGTATCGGCGCGTGATCGCGCTGCCGTTCGCCATCGACCGCGTGATGAACTCGACCGCCGCGATCGGCGTGGGTCGACCGAGGTTGATGGTGATCCAGCCCCGGTCGCCGTCCCCCTTCGTCGACCACTCGGTCGCGGTTTCCCCGTCGATCGCGTTGGTCGCCGCGAACGCGGCCGAGAACTCCGAGCTCGCATCCACGACCTCCGCTCCCTGCGCCACGTTACGCAGTCCGTCGGTCAGGGGGCTGGTGTCGGTCCGGACTGTGGGCAGGCGGAAACGTCCGACCTTCGATCGGTAGAGGGTTCCGTCGGCAGTCACGCCCTCGACCACGTACGAGTACCGCACGCCGCCCCGCACGCTGGGCAGCACGACGTCGTGCTGCGTGATCCCGGTCCCGTTCATCGCCAGGCTGTTGTTGAACCTGCCGAACCTGGCGCTCCGCCCCCAGACGATCGCGGAGATCATGGGCTGCGTCGTGGTCACCCGGAAGATGCCGCGCGACGGGTCCGATACGTCGCGCTCGAACGTCGTCTCGCCTGCCTGCACCTCCGCGAAGGGCCGTACCTCGGTGGTTCGATCTGCCGCGCTCGCGGCCCCAGCCGCGCCGAGCCCGCCGAGCAGCACCACCACGGCCACCACACTGCTAATTCGGAAGCCCTGCTGCCGAGCCATTCCTCGACGCTAACGCGCGTGCCGGGCGACCAGCCGGGGCAGAGCTCTCCAACATCACACCCGCGCGCAGCGGTCACAGAAAACGCATACACAGGCTGCACACTGCTACCGGCGCTGGACTCCGGAGGAGCCGGCGACCGACAACAACACGGCGCAGGAGTCCCGACCAATGCCTTGGCGTGCTGGTCGGGCTCCTCGTACGGGTGAGCTCGGCCGCGATCGTGACGTCGTCGGCGAGGTCGAGCTACGCGGCAGTCACTTCTCTCTCGACACGGGAATGCCGGCCGATGCAACGGACGTTCGAATTGGCGTCGCGCTGTGCCGCGCTGATCGCCACGAGGTGGATGCGCTCGCCTACGAAGCGGTAGAACTCGCTCGCTGCTGGGGTCCAGGGGCCATGGAGCGTGTGAACGACGGGGGGAAGCGACGGATTTCGACTCGCGAGTGCGGGACCGATGGCGCCGCTGTGGTCATGGATGATGTCCGCGCCGACGATCTCTGCATACGCGCCGAGCGCGTAACCCGCTTCGATGAAGGGGTTGCCGATCATCCCGTTGGACGGCGCCGACCGCAGCGGCGAGCGCAATGCGCCGGCGGGGCGAGAGTCACCATTCGCAAGGACGGTCACGCCGTGGCCGCACCTTTTGAACTCCTGGGCAAGCAGCGCGACGACGAGTTCGATGCCGCCGTACGCAGATGGTGGGACCGGGTACCAAGGCGGCGCGATCAGGGCGATGTCCATGGATCTGCTACCTGCCGGCCGCTGTCGCGCGACGACCGGAATCGGCTGGGTCGTCGGCGATGCGACCACGGAAGGTGTCCAAGAGTCCGGTGACGGTCATCGCCGCGAGCACAGCGCCGCGCTCGCCGGTCGTCCGGAGGGTGTGACCGGACTGCCGCAACCGCTTGCGAGTGCGGATCAGCGCGGTGAGTCCTGACGCGTCGAGGAGCGTCACTGCGTTGAGGTCGACGATGACGTCGCGGTCGAGGTACCAGCGGAGTGTGCCTTCCAGCAGGGGCGCGGTCGCGAGGTCGATCTCACCGGTGAGAACGACGACGACGAATCTCGTTCCTGCACTTCACTGATGGCAATGCTGACGTGCGTCATCGGCTCACCTGAGCTGGAGGAGCGACGAGCACGACGCGACGCGGTTTGGACACGTGGAAAGGAGAGAGGTGCCAGGCCGAGTCGCGGCGCGCATCGCGTCATGTGAAGACGCTGACTCCGCCCGGACCGACGAGCAGACCAACGACGACAAGGACGATGCCGAGCAGGATCTGTCCCCGGAGCGCGGTGACGATGCCCGCGATCACCAGGATCACGGCGATGACCCACAACAGAGCCGCCACAGGACCTCCCAAGTTCAGGGATCGCCGACGTGGCGACCCGCGGGTCAACACAACCACCTGCGTGGGCGGTTGTGTACACCCCGAGGGGTGATTACGGTGCGCGCGGTGGAGGCTCACAGGGCGCAGGTACGCGTGGCGCTGATCGACGACTACGACGTCGTCGTCATCGGGGTAGCCCACCTCTTCGACGCCTACCAGGATCGAATCGTGGTTGCCGAGCTCGACACCAACGAGCCCTTGACCGACGCGGTCGACGTCGCGCTGTACGACTCCTTCGCGCAACCCGAAGCCGACCACGACGACATCGCGGTCCTCGTCGACAACCCCCACGCACGCCACGTCGTCGTCTACACCTGGAACTTCCATCCGGCTCTCATCGAGAGCGCGATGACAAAGGGTGCCAGCGGCTACCTCTCCAAGACGCTTCCGGCGCACGAGCTCGTGACCGCCATCGAAGCAATCGCAGACGGGAAGGTCGTCATCAGTGATCCGCCGGCGCGGTCGCGATCGACGGTCGGTCTCGACTGGCCCGGGCGCACCGAAGGCCTCACCGATCGCGAAGCCGAGGTCCTCGCGCTCATCACGCAAGGCAGGTCCAACAACGAGATCGCCGAGGTGATGTACCTCAGCATCAACACCGTCAAGACCTACATCCGCTCCGCGTATCGCAAGATCGGCGTAACCGGGCGATCGCACGCCATGCTGTGGGGCCTCGACCATGGATTCCAGCCCGACTACCACCGCATCGACCACTGGCGCGGTGGGCCGTGATCGCAGCTCGACGTTGCGCCTACTTGGGTGCAGTCACGACCTCGGACTCGTTGCGGTTCGCAGTGTCCGCCGGGTGACCGGCGTTCACTCCGATTCCCTGCCGATCGGGAACGACGGCGAAGGCAGTGTCGTAGCCGTCCGCCAGTGACTCGTCAGCGGCGGCGAGGAGCGCAGATCGCTGTTCGAGGAGCACGGGTAGGCGGTCGGGAGGGGCGACCATCGCGAGGTCGTCGAGTGCAGCGATGAGACGTCGTGTGACCTGAGGTGAGCGGGCCCCGGCGAGCCGGATCTCGTCGAACGCGAGGTGCACGAAGGCGTCCCAGTTCATGACGGGAAGTACGAGGCGCAGGCAACCTTCGTCGTCGTAGCAGCGCCCATCGGGGAGTGCTCGCTGGGCGAGTTGCCGGAGGCAGTCGTGCAAGCGGTCGATCGCTTGTACCGCGGTCGTCGGATCGAGGAACGGAGAGTCCGCCAGTGATCGCTCAGCCATGTCGACGAGCATGCGCATGCCGTACGCGACGTCCTGATCGAGTGTTCGTTCCAAGCCGAGGAGCACGTTCGAGGTGACGTCCCCGGGGTCGAGCGACTCCGGGTGGCCCGCTACACGGAAGAGCGCGGAACCGGCCGGCACGAAGGCGCCGAGCGGCGGCACCATTTCGAGGACGCAATCTGCGGATCGGGCAGCACCCACGAGCTTGTCGCTTGCGATGAACGTCACCACTCCGGAATGCGGAGCCGTGATGACGTGCGCTTCCGCCTGTGGGCGATCTGCCAGCAGATCGGGAAATCGTTCGTCGAGCAGACGCCGGGTGTCGGAACCAACGAGTTCGATCAGTGCCGAGACACGCAGGGAACGCCCGATGTGGTGCACGTACAGCACGAGGACGACGACGCTGATGACGACGAGGACATAGGCAACGACGATCGCCAGGCCCGGGGTCGAACCGCCGCCGCCGAACTGGACTTCGCGCAGCGACAGCATGGCGTGCACGAAGGTCGCGATGAACAGCCCGATCGCAATCTGGCTCGGCTTGTCCCGCAGGATCGTCTGGACGATTCGAGGAGAGAACTGACCCATCGCGAGCTGGACAACGACCATCGTGATGGTCAGGACGAGTGCGGCGAGCGAGACCATCGATGCCGCAACCGTCGACAGGATCGCCACGGCCGCGTCGGGACCGACGGTCAGCCACGATGGGAGCAGCGTCGAACCTGACGCATTGTCGATGCCGATGGCACCGAATGAGAGCGCTGCACCTGCGAGTACACAGACAACTGGGATGAACCACAGACTCGAACGGACGTGATCGGCAATCCGGTGCGTGCCCACGCGAGGGCTCTACCCCGGGGAGCGGATCACGCCAAACATCACACTGCCCGCTTCGCTTCCCAGCCTCTCCCAGGCGGCGTCACAACGCAGAGAGTCTCGCCGGCTCGCAAAACCCCCGGATCGGGATCAGCGGCGTCGCCCGAAGATGAAGAGAAGCAGTGCGATGATTGCGAGCACCACGAGAACGACGATGAGAATGTCCACGAGAGCCTCCTGGCTTGTTGGCGCGTGCCTGCCCGCTACCCGGACGCGTACTGATCGAACCTGAGTGCGCCAGTCGGGTGGTTCCGGTCTGCTGTTGCGCACCAACGAATGATTGCGACGCAGACATCGAACCGTGGACCCGAGGTCAGGTGTAGCGGACTCGGCTTGCGGGTAGCCGATCGCGTACCGGAGCGCCGAGGAACCAGAGCCCTCGGCGACCGAGCGACGATGGAGCCCCGATCAACGTCGACCGGGGCTCCATCACATTCTCGGCGCCGTGCCTGTTCGATTCTGGCGTCGCACGATGGCTCGAAAGCCGGGCCCGTCGCAGGAACGGTGCGTGGTGCGTAGAGCCGTCGAAGAATGAAGTCCCAGGTCCGAGAGGGACCTGGGACTTCACGGGGGCTACATGCAGCATGCAGTTTGTTGCAACGATGACTCAGTAGTAGTGCCGTCTTCCGCCGACTCCATTACCCACGGCTCCGGCGATCCACAGCACCGCGCCCACCACGATGAGCACGAGTCCGATGACCCAGAGAACAGGGACGGACAGAAGGAATCCGAGTATCGCAAGGATGAGACCCAGGATGATCATGTCATTCTCCTAACTCGTCGAGCGGTTGTCCTAGCTCAGTCGGTGGATGCATGCGGCCTGTGGTAGTCGCCCCGCTCCTTCGCCATCTGTACGGGTTACCCGACCACTCCTTCCGCGATGCGCGCGAAGGTCGCATCGCGGCGCGGTGCGATCAGCCCGTGAACGCGGGGCGCGCGACAACCGGTGATGCTGCCGTCGTCGCACGCACTGCAGTAGCAGGAGACACGGCCACAACGTCGGGAGACACGACGATGGCTTGTGGCGTCTCGCACGCACCGATCGTCACGCTCCCGGCACCGGAGAACGCGGCATTGTCGAAACCGCGGCCGTCGAACTCCTTGTCGGGGCCGAAGGTCAATGTCGCGGTCACGGTCTCGCCCATGACCATCTGGATCGTCACCGGACCGGCATCACCGGGCGTGGCTTCGGTGTCCGGGAACCGGCGTGAGTCATCGCCGGTGTTCACGGTGACGTCTGAACCGGGCCGAGTCGATTCGTTGTTGGCTATGTCGACCACGACGTCGCAGCGCAAACCGACGTCCGCGGCGGGCACCGCTTCACTGCCGAGTACAAGTTGGCTGCCAGGTGGCCCGTACGTGCCGGCCGTTTCGTCAAAGGTCAACGCGCCGGCAGGCATCGCCAATACTCCGATCAAGCCAATGGTGAGAAGCACTAGTCGTTTCATGCCCGCCTCCGCTTCATCAGGATCGCCTGCCGGGGCAGCACTACCCCGCGGAACTCTTTGCCAAGCGTCGCCCTGTTGTCGCGCCCTATCAGTCAGCACAATGCGAGCTCGGGGCTCGATGGCTCCCACACCCTCTGGCGCCGCCGGCGACTTTGATTGAACCCCGACCATCTCAGTGGCTTTTCATCGCGACGGAAGGTCTGCTGTGCCGGTCAGCGGGACACGGCCGCCCGGATTTCCTCGGCATACAAGAGCGCCATGCAGACCTGTCCGCCTGCCACGCGCGACGTGAACAGACCGGCATGTCCAGCGCCAACGTCGACCACCTCTGCGTCATCGAGGTGTGCACGTCGAGGAGGAACGACGAGATCGAACGCACCTCCGACGGTGGTCCAGCAAGCATGGCTGGCACCCCATCGCCTTTCGCCCGGACCGATACCGAGAGGAGCAAGACCTGAGCTCGGCCCGGGATCGGCGACCACCGCATCGAGTTCGCAGGAAGGTGCAGCCTTCACTCGCCTGAGGGGGGCGCCAATGGCTCGTGACCCATGAGGCGAATTCGGTTGTCTCCACCCTTCGAGACGACGGCTGTGCCGCACCATCCCTCGTAGCGCTCGCCATCGAGCAGCGCCACGCGCACTTCACCCACCTTCGCCGCGATGTCCGCGATGTCGATGATCACCGCCATCCAGTTGGGGTCCTCGACATCTGGGATGCGAACGATCACCTCGGTCGCCTGGTCGTGGCCGAGTCGCGCGCGTCCCTCGTACGGCGCGGTCTTCATCTCGGAGACCTCGTGTTGTCCTTCAGCCCCGTTCCGTCCGATCCACGGCGGCGACTGGCCAATCTTCGAATCGTCGATGCCGACTTCGTCCGCCATGGTCTCCTCCCTTCTTCACTCCGGGTCGATCGGCGATTCGCTCGCCGCGGCGTGATATGCGCTTGACGGAAGGTGGTCAGACGAGCTGAGCAACCAGCCCCGCGGACACGGCCACCATCCCGACGAGTACTGCGAGAAGCATGAGAGACACGAGAGCGACTGCAGCGCCCATGGACTCCCCTTCCATGTTGGGCCGGCACCGTTCCGTCAGCGCGTCGGCGAGCGGACGTTGACTGCGTACGCCTGACTACCGCGCGCGACTCCACGGCAAACGCGCAATCGTCGCCGTCGCGGGCGAATGCAATGAGCGAGAGAACCGGACGCCTCCAGGGGGCCCGCGCCCCAGGTGCCTCGAACCGGCTGAGCTGGACCACCCACCCGATGGACGTCGCCATCTGCCGAGGGTTCCTCAGATCTGTTGTGTGTCCGTGTCCGAGACGAGGGCTGGACCGTCGCTGAAGCTGCCGAAGCAGCTGGCTGTGCGCAACGCACCGCGTATCGCTGGTTGGCTCGCCGCGAACGCGGGTGCACCGATGACAGACGGGACTGCTGCACGGTTGGTTGACATTTCTTGTGCCCGGTGGGGATGGGGCGCCGCCAGGTTCGAGTTTCGTGATCCGTCTGTGGATGGCGCAAGGTTCAGGCTGGCTGGCCGAGGCGGACGGGGAGTTGGTCGAGACCGCGCAGGACGAGTCCGTCGCCGTGCGTCCAACGCAGGTCGCTTCGGGGAACGGCAATCGCCAACCGAGGGAAGTGGGCGAGCAACGCGGCGAAGGCGATGCGTGCTTCGAGCCGTGCCAACGGTGCACCGAGGCAGAAGTGGACGCCGAATCCGAACGCGAGGTGGGGACGTGGTTCCCGGGTGATGTCGAGCGTGGCGGCGTCGTGGTTGATGCCGGGGTCGTGGTTCGCCGCGCCGAGGCAGACGAGGACCTGTTCGCGTGCGGGGATCGTCACGCCTGCGAGTTCGACGGGTTCGGTCGTGACCCTGAAGGTGGCATGGGGAGCTGGTGCCGAGAAGCGGATGAGTTCCTCGATCGCTGCCGGCATCAGTCCTGGGTTGTCTTGCAGGAGGTGTAGCTGGTCGGGGTGGTCGAGGAGGTCGACGACTCCGTTGCCGATCAGGCTGGCGGTGGTGTCGTGGCCGGCGACGATGAGTTGGAACAAGCTGCCGAGCAACTCCTGTTCGGTCAGGCGCTCGTCGTCGTCGGTTGCGGTCACCAGCACACCGACGAGGTCGTCGTGGTCGTGCTCCCGGTGGGTTGCGACGAGGTGTTCCAAGGATGCGACGATCGTGTCCGATGCGGCGACCGCCTCGGGCGGGGGTGAGCCACTCCAAGGTTGGAGCAGGGTTCGGAACGCCTGGCGTAGCGGAACGCGGTCCTCTTCGGGCACGCCGAGCAATGTGCAGATCACCCGGAACGGGAGTGGGTTGGCGAAGCCAGCGACGAGGTCCACCACTGCATCGGGTCCCGCGGCCTCGAGGTGATCGAGTAACTCGTTCGCGATGCGCTCGACTGATTCCTCGAGCGCGGCGATTCGCGTGGGTGCGAACGCGTGGGCGACGAGGCGACGCAAACGGGTGTGGTCGGGAGGATCGAGGTTCATCATGTGCCGAGCGAGCGCCGGGCCTGGGAGTCCGGGGTCCACGACGTCGGGATCGTCGTCGAGTGCGGCGACCATGTCCTTCGACAGGCGCGGATCGTTGAGGGCCCGGCGGGCTGCGTCGTACCCGAGGACGAGCCAGGCGTCATGACCATCAGCCAGCCGCACCAGTTGCACCGGGCTCTGAGTTCGCATCGACTCGAACAAGGGGTACGGGTCGTTGCGCGTCGAGTCTTCCCAGACACCCCACGTCGTGATCGGCTCAACCATCGAGACAACTCCTCACGTGAACAGCGCCGCCGCGAGTTGCGCGCCACTTTGCCCGGTCTGGTGAGGCCAGGCAGATAGGACCCACCGTCCACGGTGCTGCAAGTTCAGGCTGAAACCCAAGTCCGCGGCGCTGACTCCTCGGCGAGGGCAAAGCCCTTCACTTCGCCGGCCATGAGGTAGCCGAAGATCTCGATGGAATGACGCAACCAGTCCTCGTCGGACGGTGGCGGCCTCGGCAGTCGTCGCAAACGTGATGTCGCCTTCGACGATCGTTGCTTCGCCGCCGCGTCCGGTGACCGCTTCGGCGAGCCAGTCCAGTCGGTTGAGACGGCGTCCGGTGACGACGATTCGACCACGTTGTCCGGCGAGTGCGAGCGCCACGACGCTGCCTATCCCACCGGTCGCGCCGGCCACGATGGAAACCGCTCCATCGAGCTTCGGCCCTTTGACTAGCGGATTGGTCGGCGTTCTCGGTGTAGCCATATCAGCGACGGTATGGAGGTTTGAGATCGAGAGATAGTGCCAGTTCAGAACCGAACCGGTTCAGATTCTGAACCTGCCGACGGGCGGCGGAGGTGGTGATGGCAACCCCGCAGCGGCGTCTGCGATCGCCGCCGCCTCGTACCTCATCAGCTCGATGGCGCCGCTCATGAGCTGGCTGGAACCGGCGAAATACGCGTCACTCTTCTACTGGTCGGTCGGAGACAATCGGCTCGGCGTCGGACGCTCCCTCGGAGCCTTCGCCATCCTCTTGGGCGTGACGGTCGTCGTCGCCACCGCCTCGATCACAGCTTTCGAGCGTCACGACCTCACGTAGAGACGTGACGTTCACCACCGACTCCTTCAGGCCCACCGCTAGTGTTGGTCCCGAACCTTTCCGTTTCGCTCTCCGAACTGTCCACCTTCGAGGTGACGACGTGGGGAACCCACGGAGTTACGGCCAGTACTGCCCGATCTCACGGACGCTCGGCATGCTGGGTGAACGTTGGTCGCTGCTGATCGTCCGTGACCTCCTCTCCGGGACGACTCGATTCAACGATCTGGCCAGAGGACTCCCGGGGCTCTCGCGGGCCCTCTTGACGAGGCGGTTGCGCCAGCTCGAAGCCGCGGGCGTCATCGAGCGTCTCGGGGCCCAGTACCTGCTCACGGAGTCAGGCCGGGAGCTCGAACCGATCGTCGATGCACTCAGCGAATGGGGGGCCCGGTGGACCTTCGGAGACCCGGAGCCCGACGAGCTCGATCCGGCGACATTGGTGTGGTGGATGCACAAGCGCCTCGACACCTCCGATCTTCCCGGTCAACGCCAAGTGCTCCACATCCGTTTCACCGACGACCCGCAGCAGTTCTGGATCGTGATCGAGTCCGGTGATCCTTCCGTCTGCCTGACCGATCCCGGGTTCGAAGTCGATGTCACGATCACCTCCGATCTCGCATCGTTGTTCCAGGTGTGGCTCGGACGCCTTCCGCTGAAGGACGCGACGCGCTCCGGACGCGTCCAGTTCTCCGGTCCGCGACCTCTCACCCGCCGCATGTCTCAAGTGTTCCAGCTCAGTCCGCTCGCTCCGGTCGTCGCCGCCAACCGTCCACGCTGACTGGCTTCACGCACCGAACCCCGGCCAGGTCGCGTCACCGGCGCTCATTCATCGAAGTCCCTGCAGCAGGAGCGCAGTCGTCGCCGCCGCAGCTTCTCGATCGAGCGCGATGCGCTGGTACGCGTCGGAGTTCGACCACTGTCTGGCCGCCAGGTCGCTTGGTGTCGGAGGGGCGTTTACTCCCGAACGCACACCGGCGGTCTTCCGCGGTGAGCTACTCCTCGGCCAATAGCCCTTGCTCCCGTGCAGCGTCGAGTAAAGCCGTGACCGAAGCGTCGAGGATCTTGACGCGTTCCTGGATCGCGGTCCCGCTGCTGTCCGTCGTGATGTCGTACCGCCGCATCGGCAACGGACCGCGCATCCCTCTGGATCGCTCGGATCTCGAGTTCGAGCTTCGCGGCGACCACCCGGAGCTCGAGCGCCGCGCGCTCCAGGGCCGCACCAGCGTGATCGAGTGGCGTGAACTCGTACGTGACGTGTGAGGCCCGTGCGAACGCCTCGCTGTTGTGCGGGATGCAGTTGAGCGGCCGCCTCGGACACATCGGACACGCAGCCCAGGAACTGGATCAGTGACGCTTGGCGGCGTTGCAGTCGGTCGGACCGCTGGGAACGAGACCAGCGGATCGAGTCCGCGACCTGTGTGATCGCTGCGCCGAGCGCGACACCACCAAGACCGATCAGTGCAGGATCGACGTCGGCCATCCAGTCAGCGCAGCAGCTCGATGGCGAGAGGCACGAGAGCGGCCGTAAGAACGGTGAGCAGCGAGTAGCGGGACGGTCACCCAGCGGAACCGCCACGTCGCGTCCTTCTCTGCATCCGCGTTCAACTGCGCCATCTCGGCGAGTACCTCGAGCTGCTGCCGTTGCAGTTCGACCATCGACTCAAGCAGCTCGGCGGACAGCGACTGCGGCATCGCGAGCAGACGATTCGGGGGTGAAATCGAGGGCTGGCGCCAGGAGCTCGGCGCGCTCACGTGCATCGGCCCACGGTCCGACCTCGATCGCTTCGACGTGAGCCATCTGACGGCCGATATCAGCGAACTTCGCAGCGAGAGATTCCGAGATCGGCGATGCCATCGCGGCGCTGATGCTTCTCAACTGCTCGGCCAACCCGGGCGTCATGGATGCCTGCTGCAATTTCGCGAGGGTGTCGTGCGGGATCACGGCAGACGCCCGGAAGCTCTCCAGGACTCCCGGGCTGATCTTCGGCCGAAAGCTGGCGAATATGGTCGACTGGAGATCCTGGGCCGCCTTCTGGCCCAACGTCTTGGATTCCTCGGTGACTGCGAGCTCGATCGTCATGAGACCACGGTACGACCGGGGTATGACAAGGAAGAGGATCCGCTCCGTCGGATGCGCCCCAATACCTCGTGGGGCCCCGTTTGGAATTGTCAGGACAACATCCCGCTGATCGTCGGCCTCGCGTTATCAGTCGATCCCGTCGGGCGACAGAGGGCGCCGCTCGACGCATGACGATCGGTGCATGAGCCCGCTGCTGGTCTCCTCCTCCGTTCTGAAACAGCCTCATCGTCGCAGGTCAGCGGCCATTTTCTGTTGTCCGCTCGTACCCGTTGGACCCCCCAGTTCGCCGTGATTCTGTGCCATGAATGTGCCATGGGCAGTGTGCGGTTCTGTGCGGTTCCTGTGCGGTTGGAATTCGCGAGCGTTGACCGTGCCGCCCGGTCGGCGGCCGAGTCTCGCCCACGTGGAAAACGCCGCCGCATGGGGGCTCGCGACGGGGGGGGGGGACTCGCACACTGACACCACACGCTGCTGCTGAAGGAGAGTTCCTTGTCCGCGAGTGGCCTCGTGACGTATCGATTCGGCGAGTCACGGACTGGGGAAGGGTGGCGATGCCAAGCGGGTTTCCATGCCGATGGCGACCCGAGCGAAGGTCAACCGCATGAGCCGACGAGGCACGCGCTCTACGAGTCGGGCTCCAGTCGCGGCCGTTGCCGCTGGTGTGGTCGCCGGCGTCGTCGGTACTGCGGCGATGGACGCGGTGTGGTACGTCCGGCATCGGCGTGGGGGCGGCGCCAAGGCTCCCCTCGAGTGGGAGTTCGGTGGCGTCGACACGTGGGATGATGTCTCGGCTCCGGGGCAGATCGGCAAGCGTCTCCTCGACGGCTTCCTCGGCCATGACCCTCCCGACCGATGGGCGCAGACGACCCAGAACGTGGTGCACTGGGCAACCGGCGCGCTTGGGGCGCCCAGTTCGCGCTCGTCGTCGGATCCCGCCCGCGGGTGTCTTTGGTCTCCGGGCTGGCGTTGGGCTCGGTCGCATGGTTGACCGCCTACGCGGTACTTCCGTTCGTCGAGCTCTACAAGCCGATCTGGGAGTACGACGCCGCGACGCTCGCCAAAGACCTGAGTGCTCATCTCGTCTACGGCGCCGTGACCGGTGCCGCATTCGCTTCGCTCACCGGCCGACGATGAGCGGCCCGCGAGCCTTCGCTCTGTGCGCCGGACGTCGTTTGAGTTGAGAGAAGGGTTGGAGTTGTGACGGTTGTTCCGCAGAGTGGCCGGGTGGATCGTGACGAGGTGTTCCTGGAACAGACGAAGAGCATCTGCCCGGTGTGCAAGGCGGTGATCGACGCCGAGGTCAACATCCGGGACAACAAGGTGTTCCTGCGCAAGCGGTGCCGTGACCATGGCTCGTTCGAGGCACTGCTCTACGGCGATGCCGAGATGTACGTCGACATGCAGCGGTTCAACAAGCCGGGCACAATCCCGTTGCAGACCCAGACCGAGGTCCGAGACGGCTGCCCACTCGACTGCGGCCTCTGCCCAGATCACAAGCAGCACGCCTGTCTGGGGATCATCGAGGTCAACACCGCCTGCAATCTGGACTGCCCCGTGTGTTTCGCGGACTCTGGGCACCAGCCCGATGGGTTCTCCCTGACGCTCGAACAGGTCGAGGCGGGCCTCGATGTGTTCGTCGCCGCGGAGGGCGAACCCGAGGTGGTCATGTTCTCCGGCGGTGAGCCGTCCATCCATCCCCTGATCCTCGAGTTCTGCGCGATGGCGGTCGACAAGGGCGTACGTACCGTGGTCCTCAACACCAACGGGCTACGCCTCGCCCACGACCGCAGCTTCGCGCCCGCCCTCGCCGAACTCGGCGTGAAGATCTACCTGCAGTTCGACGGCCTCGATGAAGCGACCCACCTCGCGCTCCGGGCCCGCGACCTGCGGGCCGCGAAGGCACAGGCACTAGAGCGTTGCGCCGACGCGGGACTCGTCGTGATGCTCGTCGCTGCGGTCGAAGCAGGTGTGAACACCCACGAGCTCGGCGCGGTCGTCCGTCACGGCATCGCGCATCCCGCGGTGCACGGCGTCGTGTTCCAGCCGGTCACTCACGCCGGCCGTCACGGCACCTTCGACCCACGTGAACGGCTCACGAACGCTGAGATCATCCACGGTCTCGTCGACCAATGTGGCGAATGGTTTCGAACCAGCGACTTCTTCCCCGTGCCGTGCTGCTCGCCGACGTGTCGGTCGATCACCTACCTCCTCGCGGACGAAGAGGACGTCCTCCCCATCCCGCGGCTCTTGCCCATGGATAACTACCTCGACTATCTCGCGAACCGGGTGCTGCCCGACCCCAGTCTGCGCGGCGTCCTCGAGGGCCTCTGGAGCGCGTCGGCGGTTCCCGGCACCGACGCCATGGTGGAACACCTCGCCGCTGCGCTCGCATCGCTCGACTTGCCCGACGAGATCAACGGCATCGTCGGCGCCGCGCTCGAGAGCTGCGTTGCCTGCGGCATCGACCTTCCCGATGCCCTCGCCGACGTCGCGGCGAAGGCGTTCATGATCGTCATCCAAGACTTCCAAGACCCCTACACCCTGAACGTCCGCCAGCTGATGAAGTGCTGCGTCGAGGAGATCACACCCGATGGGCGGCTCATCCCGTTCTGTGCCTACAACTCCGTCGGCTACCGCGAACAGATCCGCGAGCAACTCTCCGGTGCGCCGGTACCGGCAGTTGTCCCCAACGCGATCGAGCTCGGCGACATCCTCGTGCCCACCCGCCACGGTTCCCGAACGGTCGGCGATCCCGCCGCGTCTGCCCCGCCCGCGGTCGTCCAGGTCAACATCGGACGGACCCTGCGATGAGCGCCAACACCGCTTCGCTGCGCTCGCTCACGCGCATGGTCGACGAGCTTCGCGACCTCCGGCAGACCGACCCGTCCGATCCCGAGGCGATCAAGGCATGCTGCGCCACCGCATACGGGTTCGACCTCGTCGCCTTGGTGCTCGGGGACAGCTACCACCCCGGCGGACCCGCGCTCACCCGCCGCTTGGCCGACACCCTCGGCCTGCAACCCGGCGAGCAGGTCCTCGATGTCGCTTCCGGGATCGGCACGACCGCGCTCATGCTCGCCGCCGATCCAGGTGTCGAGGTCGTCGGTGTCGACCTCGGCGAGCACCAGATCGCCCGTGCCCGGGCGCGCGCCATCGACGCTGGCCTCTCCGCTCGGGCCCGCTTCGAGATCGGTGACGCTGAGCGACTTCCCGTTGACGACGCCACGTTCGATGCCATCGTGTGTGAGTGTGCGTTCTGCACGTTCCCCGACAAGGACACCGCCGCCGCCGAACTCGCGCGGGCCTTGCGCAGCGGCGGACGGCTCGGCATCACCGACGTCTGGCTCGACCCCAGCCGTCTCGACCCCGACCTCCGAGGACTCGCCGGCCGCGTCGCCTGCCTCGCCGATGCTCGCCCCATCGACGAGCTCGTCGCCCTCCTCGAACGCGCCGGCCTCGTCGTGACCCACGTCGAACGCCACGATCAAGCGCTTCTCGACACCATTGACCGGATCAGCACCCGCCTGCGCGGCGCACGACTCGCGGACCTGCCGATCCTGCGGTCCTTCAACCTTCGTCGCGGTATCGAACTCGCCCGCCAGGCCGCCGACGCCGTTGAACGTGGCGAAGCCGGCTACGTCCTTCTCACCGCCACCAAACCATGATCGTCTCTCTCGTCGTGTTCGCGAAGCTGTCCGGCCCTCCGCCGCGCTGCTCCTCCACAAGGGATGCTCGATGATCGACGATGTCGGTGCGGTCGCCCCCGACTTCGCGCTGGCCGACGAATCGGGCGAGATGTGGCGACTCTCGGAACAGCGGGGCCGGCCGTGCGTCCTGATGTTTCACCGGCATCTCGCATGCTTGCCCTGCCAGGACCACCTCTTGGCACTGCGCGACCATGCGGAGCGGTTCGGCGACGCGACGATCGCGGTCGTCACATTTTCCGACGTCGATCGCCTCGCCGACTATCGGTCCGCGCTGGCATTGCCATTCGCGGTGCTGAGCGACCACGATCGCGACGTCTACCGTCGCTATGGACTTGAGCGCGGCTCGTGGTGGCGGATCTACGGCATGCGCACGTTCCGCGAGTACGCCCGCCTGTGGCGCGCCGGGCGTCGCCCGACGCGCCCGACTGAAGACACGCTGCAACTCGGCGGCGACTTTGTCATCGATTCCGATGGCGTGATCGTCTTCGCGGCGCGTCCGGAGAGCCCGGCGACCCGACCGTCAATCGAGACCTTGATTCGATGCGGTCGAGGCTTGTCGTTGAAGGATGCTGCGTGACCACCGCGCCGGCCTCGTCGTGAGTCGCTCTGGGGAGGAGTTCGACCTCGTCGTGATCGGTGGCGGTGCCGGCGGTCTGAGCGCGGCCCGTGCTGGTGTTCGTCGCGGTGCCCGGACGCTGCTGATCCAGGACGGCCCGATCGGCGGTGAGTGCACCTTCACTGGCTGCGTACCATCGAAAGCGCTCATCGAGGCGGCGGCTCGCGGTGCCTCGTTCACCGAGGGGATCGCTGCGGTCCATCACGCGGTCGAGGCGATCGCGCGGACCGAAACCGCCGAAGTGCTCGAAGCCGAGGGCATCAACGTGCTCGGAGGTCGCGGCCGATTCGTCGCGCCCGCGAGCTCGACGTCGACGGACAGCGCGTCCGCGCCCGGCGCGTCGTCATCGCGACCGGCGCCACGGCGGCGGTGCCCCCGATCGATGGCCTTGTCAACATCCCCTACCTCACGAACGAGAACGTGTTCGACCTTCAGCGTGCTCCCATGTCGCTGACCGTGCTCGGCGGCGGCGCCGATTGGCTGCGAGCTTGCGCAGGCATTTCGGCGGCTCGGTTCTGCCGTGACCGTGATCGAAGCGCTCCCACGGCTCGTGGCACGCGAGGAACCGCAAACGTCCGTTGTCCTGGAGGAAGCGTTCATCGCGGATGGCATCGACGTACGCACCGGATGCTCCGTGACCCGGGTCGCCGCGAACGCGGACACGACAGTGTCTGTGGGTCTCGACGACAGCAATCAGGTGGTATCGGACCGGTTGCTCATCGCGGTCGGTCGTCGTGCCGTGACTGAAGGGCTCGATCTGGAGGCGGCTGGCGTCGAGACCGACGAGCGCGGTTTCGTCACCACCGACGATCAGATGGCCACGACCGCACGCGGGATCTGGGCGGTCGGAGACGTCGCCGGGAAGCTCCAGTTCACCCATGCCGCGGACGAGATGGGCCGCATCGCGGTCGCGAACGCGTTCGGCCGGATCAGGAAACGCCGATTCAACCCGGTCTGGATCCCCTCGGTGACCTACACGACCCCCGAGATCGGCCGGGTCGGCCTGACCGAGGCCGACGCAGTGTCTCGCGGTGGGAGGGTCGCGTACCTACCGATGACCGAAGTCGACCGTGCGATCGTCGCGGGCGAGACCCGCGGGTTCGTGAAACTCATCGCGGGTCCGCGGCGGATCGTGCGCAACGCGGGGGGCGGCCAGATACTCGGCGCGACCGTCGTCGCCGAACGCGGCGGAGAAGTCGTCCACGAAGCCGTGCTCGCGATGCGTACGAAGATGTTCACCGGGCGTCTCGCCGAAGCGGTCCACGCGTATCCGACGTGGTCGGTGGCGATCCAGCAGGCGGCCGCGCAGTTCTTCATGGAAATCGGCGGACGAACCGCCCGACCAGCGCAGTCCTCACAGGACACGGGGAAAGCAACGAGACAAGGCGCCGCTAACACGGCGACGTGCGAGCAGGCGTCACCACCCTCGGACCAGCTGTTCGGCGAACCTGCGGGGGCGGATCGTCGTCAGGCGCGGTGGAGCGTGCGCCGCAGCGCTGATGCTGCTCTTCGGGGAGCGTCAGGGAGCTTCCCTCGCTGCACGTTTGGCAGCGTTGGGCGTGCTCGAGATCTTCGCGGCGGCGGCGGGGTGGAGTTCGCGGTCGGCCAACGCATCGAGCTGCCGGAAGCTCTCCTGGTGACGACGCGGCCACGGGACCGGAACCCGCTGAGCGGGGTCTCGCTTCCGTGGAATGCGTCGGGGACACGTCGGGTTACCGGTATGTGGAGCAGCCGCAGAAGCCCGGGGCAGGGGCATCGATTGATGGCGGTCGCCGTGATGCATTCGCCCGTTACGTCGTCCCGGAGCTCGAAGTACTCGCCCGGGTGGCGGCGTCGATCGTGGCTCGCCCGGCCGATGCGGAGGATCTCGTCCAAGACACCCTCTTGCGTGCCTATCAAGGGATCGACCGTTTCGATGGTGCGCATCCACGCGCCTGGCTGCTGACCATCATGCGCAACGCCGAAGTCAATCGCACGCGTCGACGCCGACCCGAGCTGCTGCGCGATCCCGACGCTGAGCTCGAGCGCCTCGCGGCCCATCCGACGGAACCCGGCGGCCTCACCGAAGAGCTCGCGTTCCGTGCCGAGTTCGACAGCGTCGTCGCTCACGCGCTCGCCGCGCTTCCCGACAAGTTCCGCAGAGTCGTCGAGCTCGTCGACATCGACGGGCTGAGTTACGCGGAAGCTGCCCGACTGCTCGGAATTCCTGAGGGAACGGTGATGAGCCGCGTACACCGGGCACGCAAACGGATTCGTGATCGGCTCGCGACCACCGGCGTCGCGCCCCGTCGGAGGATGTGATGACACGAATGACGAAACTTTCGGCAATGTTGGAGTGCCGCAATGTCGGCAAGGATCTCCAGAGGTATCTCGACGGCCAGACCGACGAGGCGACGGCACGACGCATCGCGCGACATCTCGACGCGTGTCGTCGATGCGGATTCGAGGAGCAGACATATCGTGAGCTGAAATCGAGCCTGGCTCGCGGGACACCGCGCGTTGACGAACTCGCCGTCGCGCGGCTGCGGATCTTCGCAGCGGAGCTCGTCGGGAGCCCACCCGCCACGGGCCACGATCCGTTCTGAACAAGCCGCACTGACAATCCCGCCGGCCGCGGCGACCTCTTGGACGGTCTCGAGGCGACCGGCCAGTCACGCTTTCCGGTCCGCTCCCGCTTACGACTCTTAGGTCTCGTGCGGGCCGCGTTCGCTCGAGGTGTGCTCGGTTTGAGAGACCCGGCACGCCGAGAGGAACCCGATGCTCGCCACGACGAACGGGACGCAATAGTTCACCGCGACGCGAAGCCACGTCACCCAGGTCGCGTTGCCGTCAACGATCGTGGAGCCCTGGTTCACTGCGGACAGAACGGTGCCGACGACGAGGGCGACTCTCCCCGCCGTCCTCACGGTCACGCCGCGGGCGAAGAGACGCGCGCATTCACCGGGTGTCGACCACGCCAGCTGATGTTCCTCCATCTTCAGCCCCCTGTCGCGCTTCATGGTCGGAGCGCCGTGGTGATCCGGGTGAGCGGCCCGTGGGACGGTACCCGTAATCTTGCGGTTCCTCGACACCAGCTCTCGGTCGTGGGTGTCGTGGGTGTCGCGTGCTGAACGAGCGACGATCTCAACCCTGTGAGGCTTGTTTGGCGCCGAGAATTGGGAATCGGCGAGGGAGCCGTCGGGTTCCGTTGTCGAACGGACGCGTCCACGAACTGTTGGAGGAACCGATGGCCGATTCCCCAGATCTTCAGGCACGGATCGATGCGACGATGGCGGGCATGATCCCGGCGAACGTGCAGGAGATGATCGATCGTATGGTCGACGATCTGCGGGCTCGGAGTTTGACTCCCGGTATCGAGATCGGCGAGGCGGCGCCGGCGTTCAGTGCGCCGAGCGCGGTCGGTGAAGTCGTGTCGCTTGACGATCGGCTCGCCAGTGGACCGGTCGTGTTGTCGTTCTATCGCGGCGCGTGGTGCCCGATCTGCAACATCGAGCTGCGCGCGCTCCAGGAGTCGCTTCCGGATATTCGTTCGCTCGGCGGGTCGCTCATCGCGGTGAACCCGCAGTCTCCGGACGATTCCTTGAGCTTCGCCGAGAAGCACGGGCTCGGCTTCGACGTGGTGAGTGATATCGATCAGGCCATCGCGACGGCGTACCGGATCCGGTTCACCCTCAGCGACGAGCTCCAGGGCTTCTACGAACAAGTGGGAATGTCGCTGACCGCGATCAACGCGGATGGTTCGTGGGATCTGCCGGTTCCTGCGACGTTCGTCATCGACGCGCATGGCATCGTGCGGGCACGCCACGTCGACCCCGATTACCAGAAGCGGATGGAGCCGTCCGCGATCCTTGCCGCGCTGCGCGACTCCGCGGTGTCGTGATCGATCGCGCACAAGGGTCAGGCGTGGTGCCGGCCGAGGCGGAGCCACGCACAGAAACGTGCGATCACTGACGGGGTCGGCGCGACCTGCGGGTCAGGGAGGAGATGGGGGGCCTCTTCGGTTGCGACGACGATGACGTGACGCACGCTCGGCGCGACGAGGACCGTGCTGCCGACCACCAAGGTCGGGACAGTCTCGTTTCCTCGGGCGACCGAACGGACGAACGCAGCGGCAGAGGCGTCGCTCCAGATGTCGTGATACTCGAGCGGGAAGCCCAGACGGTCGAGGCGAGGTGGGCAGAGATTCCGCAACCGGGGCGGGTGAAGAACTGGATCGCTTCGGATTCGGAAGACCCCGCTGCGTTCTCGGCGGTTGTCATGGCGCCACGAGCTGTCGATCGATGCCGACCACGTCGATGCCTGCTTCGGCGAGACCCCCCGCGACCCACTCCCCCGCGACACCCAACCCCAACACGATCACATCGGCACGCTCGGTCATGACACTGCTCCAGATCTGCGATCGCTCATGGGTTCGAAACCCGGCTCAAGTGATGGGGCTTCCCGCGACGTCAGGGGAAGCCAAGACAGCCGGTCCGGGTTCCCACAACATGACCAAGCCAACCCGATCCCACAAGAACCCCGAGTCGACCCGGCGACGCGCGGTCTGGAACGGCGCGGTGCTCGCGGAAAGCGACGACATCGTCCACCTCGAAGGCAACGACTACTTCCCCGCCGAATCCCTCCGCACGGAGCACTTCCAGAAGAGCCGCGCGCACTCGCTGTGCCCGTGGAAGGGACTCGCGTCGTACTCCGACGTCATCGTCGACGGCGCTGTGCTCCCGCAAGCAGCGTGGTACTACCCGCATCCAACTCCCCTGGCACGAAAGATCAAAGGGCGCGTCGCATTCTGGGCCGGAGTGGAAGTTGAAGCTGTCGCGGATCCGACAGCGACCTCACCGGCTCTGGACCGCCGGCAGTAGTCGTCACAACGCGAGCGAGCCGGTCCCAGCCGAGCGCAGAGCATTCTCCAACGAACGCGACCGCTCAGCACACGGGAGAACACGAGATGCAACAGTTGTGACCGTGACCGGCTCGGCGAGACCACCGTCTGACGCGTCCCGTATCGCCGACTACGCGCTGCTGTCGGACTGTCAGGGCGCCGCCCTCGTGAGCCGCGACGGATCGATCGATTGGGCATGTCTTCCTCGCTTCGACGCGCCCGCAGTGTTCGCCTGCCTGCTCGGTACCGGCGCCGGACACTGGCGCATCGGGCCGCGGGAACCGATGACGGTCAAGCGGGAGTACCTCCCCGACACGATGGTGCTGCGCACGAGCTTCTCCACCACGGGTGGCGTCGCCATCGTCACCGACGCACTCGCACTCGGACCCGACGAGCACGGCCACGACATCGGCACCGGCTCACCCCACGTGCTCGTGCGGCGCGTCGACGGCGTCGAAGGAACCGTTCGCACCGAGTTCAAGCTGGCCGCGCGACCGGAATACGGGCTCACCGAACCACTCCTCGCGCCCGACGGCAGCGGATACCGCACCCGCGGCGGGCCCCGCTCCTACGTTCTCTCGACCGGAGCTCCGCTGCACGTCACCGGCAGCGACTGCACCGCCACCTTCGACGTCACCGCGGGCGACACGCTGTACTTCGCGTTCGCGCTCGGCTCCCCATGGGACGACGACACGACCCGACCGCTCTCCCAACCCGAGATCGCCGAGCTGCTCGACCGTACGATCACCGCGTGGCAGTCCTGGTCCGCACTCCACCAGTCATACGATGGTCCGTACGCGGCGCTGGTCCGCCACAGCGGCCGCGTGCTCCAAGCGCTGAGCTACGCGCCGACCGGCGCAGTCGTCGCCGCGCCCACGACGTCGCTCCCCGAGACTCCCGGAGGGGCCCGCAACTGGGACTACCGGTTCTGTTGGGTCCGCGACGCCAGCCTCACCCTCGAGGCCCTGTGGGTCGCAGCATGTCCCGACGAAGCCGAGAAGTTCTTCCGGTTCCTCGCTACCGCGGCCGGCGGGCACCTCCGATCCAGCGGCGCGCTGCAAATCCTCTACGGCGTCGGCGGGGAACGCCTCGTACCCGAACACGAACTCGAGCACCTCGACGGCTACCACAACAGCCTGCCGGTACGCATCGGCAACGGCGCGTGGAACCAAGCCCAGCTCGACGTCTACGGCGAACTGCTGAGCGCCGCGTACCTCCTCGCAACCGTGATCGGCTCCTTCGACGAGATCACCGCCAGCTTTCTCATCGACGTCGCCAACCAGCCGCCACCCAGTGGCCGCTCCCCGATCAGGGCATCTGGGAAGTACGTGCACCACCCCGCCACTTCCTGCACTCCAAGCTCATGTGCTGGGTCGCTCTCGACCGCGCCATCCTCCTTGCACCTCTCCTCAGGGCAGAGAACCACGTCGGTCGATGGACCGAGACCCGGGAAGAGATCCGCCACGCCATCGAGAACCGCGGCTGGAACGAGCGCGTCGGCGCGTTCACCCAATCCTTCGGTTCCGATGCGCTCGACGCGTCGACCCTCATGTTGCTGCTGACCGGATTCCTGCCACCCGAGGACCCGCGCATCCGCGCAACCGTCGACGCGATCACCGACCGATTGACCGACGATCACGGGTTCGTCTACCGCTACCTGGCACCCGACGGCCTCGAAGGCGCAGAGGGAACCTTCGCCATCTGCACCTTCTGGCTCGTCGAATCCCTCGCAACTCTCGGCGAGACCCGCCGCGCGCACTCACTCTTCGAGCAGCTCGTTTCGTTCGCGAACGACGTCGGTCTCCTCTCCGAAGAAATCGACGCCAAGTCCGGTGAGCTCCTCGGGAACTTCCCCCAGGCATTCACCCACATCGGCCTCGTCAACGCCGCCTGGGCCATCGCGCAAGCCGAAGGCTCCGCAACACCCGAAGCAGGCCCGACGCGCGACGCCGCCCGTTGAGCAAGGATGAGCCCGTGAGCATCGACGTTGTCACGGAGATTGTGATCGACCGTACCGTGGACGTCGTCGCGTCCTACGCCGCGGACCCGACGAACGCGCCCGAGTGGTACGCGAACATCGACTCCGTCGAATGGAAGACCGATCCGCCAGTCGACGTCGGCTCAACGATGACGTTCGTCGCCCGCTTCCTCGGACGACGTCTCGAGTACACCTACGAGGTCGTCGAGCTCACCGCGACCGAGCGGCTCGTGATGCGCACCCAACAAGGTCCCTTTCCGATGGAGACCACCTATACGTGGGCGCCCGCCGGCGCAACGGGCACCCGCATGACGCTCCGGAATCGTGGTGAGCCAGTGGGCTTCTCCAAGCTCACTGCACCGGTCATGCGACCCGCCATGCAACGGGCGAACCGCAAGGACCTCGCCGCCCTGAAGCACATCCTCGAATCCGACCAACGCTGAGCTCCAGCGAGACCCGCCGAGCGCGAATGAACCACTGTCCAAACTGAAGCCGGCGGCTGAGAACGTTTGGTCGTGCGATTCTCGCACGCTGGGCACGAATCCACGGTCACGTTGGGGTGGCCCTGCTCGATCTTGTCGTCGGGGTCTCGAGCTCCTTGATAAGCCTCTTTGGTGCCGCTCTGCGATAGGCATCTTCGAGGATCTTGGTGATCTCCTTCCAGTCGACCCGGTTGGTACCCGTAGTGTCGAGGTACACGCCGAGCCAGGTCGAGAAGGTTCCGCTCGCGGACGGCGTCGGCCGGAAGAATCGTTGCGGCTCGGCGGTGACAAGTTCGTCCTGCACGCCGGGCAACGTCGGACACCACAGCGAGATCCGACCATCTCGGTTGTGGTCGTCGTGGAAGTAGCAGAATGGACGCCGTCCGCCCACGAAGAAGCAGGGTTCGCCGTGGCTCAACCGTTCGCTTACTTCGGGCAAGGCGAGCGCGATCTTCCGCACACGGTCGAACGCTCGCTCTCCCTTCGCTCGGGTTCTCGAGGGCTTCGCGCTTGCAGGTGGGCGGGGAACCCGCGCTGATTGGCGCTCAGCCGAACAGCGCAGCGCCTCGTCGAGCAACGTCGGCCAACTCCGGACGAAGTGTTCCGGGATGCTCACCCATTCGCGGAACGGGTGCCCGTTGGGCGCGAACAGCTCAGCCCTACCTGCGTCGATCAGGGCTGTCGCGCGCTCCTCGTTCAGTTTGATCACCAGGTGACCGGTGCGACGATCGCAGCTGGCGAAGAAGTCCCCGGCGAGGCGCAGGCACGGGAAGCCCATCATGGTCGAACGGGTGACTTCTGCCTGTGTGAGGAGCGGGTCGGCAAGCCTCCAGAACCGCTCCTCACCGTTCAACGATGGTGCTCGCTCGCTCATCGCAGCCCCAGGTCGCGCGCGGCCGGAACACGTTCGGCCGCCAACGGGTCGGGTCCAGGGGTTCGACCTTCCGCGAGCGCGGCGAGTCGGCCCAGATAGTTGCTCCATCCTCCGGAATGTGCGTCGGCCATTGGTTCGGCAAGTCCCCGATGGACGAGGTGTAGTTCGGTGCCGCCCTCGTGCGGACGCAGGTCGATCTCCACGGTGGTCGACCCAAGTGGGATGCGGACGTCTTCGCGGTCCCACCCGTAGGTGAACACGATGCGGCGAGAAGGGACAAGTTCGACGAACGTCCCGGCGACACGGTCGCCGTTGGCGTGAGTCCAGGTCAGCTTCCCGCCCGGTCGGGGATCGAGCTCGGCGTGTGGTGCCATCCACTCCACGAGAAGCTCCTCATCGGTGAGCAATTCGTAGACGCGGGTCGGGCTGGCGGCGATGAAGATGCGCTTCTCGACGAGCTTCATGCTGACCGCGTTCGTCCGCGGCGACCCGGCTGGCTGTGAGTTTCGGCTCTCGACTTCAGGGCGTCGAGGCGATCGCCCCAGAGCTCGTCCAAGGCGGCGCGCACTTCCGCAAGCCGCCGCGAGATCGACGCGATAGAGCCGGCGCTTCGCGTCGACCCGAACGTGCATCAGCCCGGTGTCGCGCAAGACCTTGAGGTGCGGGCTCGCAGCCGACGGCGAGAGGCCCGCCACCTCCGCCAGCTCAGATGCGCTGCGCTCCTCGTCGCGGGCCAGGCGTAGCATCGCGCGCCGACCGGGATGACTCATCGCGCGTACCGCCTCATCCAGGGCGACCGTCACGGATGACGCCCCATCGCGCCGAGCAGCCGATCCTGCGGCGACGCGTCGTCGGCGACGGGAACATCCAGTCCGACGATTCCTGACTCGCGGCCGATCTCGGGCATCTGCGGCAGGAACATCGCAACGATCGCATCGACCAACTCGGAGTCAAGATGACGGTCAGCATCGATGGCGACGGCCAAGTCCCACGTGTGGATCAGTTGGTCCATCGCTGTGCCGGCGGTCGCTTCGGCAACCGACCACTCGAAGCCGGCTGGCGACATGCACCGCCGCTCCAGAGCACCCGGCGCGCGCAACGCCTCGACGCAATCTGCCACCGCTGCCCGGTGGTCACCGGTGCCGCTGCGACCATCCGCGTCGAGCCCGAGCGCGCCAGTCAGATAGGTCGTGCCCCCGGCCATGTGCGTCACCAAGGCATCGACGTCCCACTCAGAACACGGCGTGGGCGCGTTCCGCTGCTCCGGTCGGACCTTCTCAACCATCGCCGCGGCGTCTGTCGCCGCCCGCTCGAACAACACGACTGGATCCATCACCTCACCACTCCCGTTTCACTTCAGTATTTACTGAGTTGAGATACTGCTGAAACGAAGACGTGGTGTCAAGCACCGTCGCTACGACTCGGCGCGTGTTGCGATGTGGGCGGCGAGCTTGTCGAGCGCCATCGTCCATCCGGCTGCGCCGGGCGAGTCGCTTGGGATGCCGACGTGGGTCAGGACCATCTTCGTGCGACCGCCGAGATCCTCGAGTTCGACGTGCACCTCCGTCGTCGTAGGATGTCCAGATTGCATGCTGGCATCAGTGGGCGATGGCACGGTGCCGTGCTCGTCCGACACGGACTCCGTATAGATCAGTCGCACGTTCTCGACGACCTCGCGGTGCTCCCCTGCGAACCACATCTGCATCGCGCCATCCGGCGTGCGGATCTCCATGCAGACGTGACGAGTCCCGCCGACGCGCACGTCCAGATTCGCGACCGGAATGGTTGCGCCGTCCGGGCCGTACCACGCTCTGTAGTGCTCCGGGTTCGTCCACATCTGCCAGACGAGTTCCACCGGGGCGTCGAAACTTCGTTCGATCACCATGGAGTCTTGGCTGGTGATGTCGTCAGTCATCCTTCATCGGCCTTTCCTCGCGATTGGAGCTGGCGGAGGTAGTCGTCTATCCGATCGAGACGGGCCTCCCAGATGGGTCGGTACTGCTCAGTCCACGTCGAGATCTCCTCGAGCGGCGCTGCGTCGAGTGCGCACGGCCAGTACTGGGCCCGCGGACCGCGCATCACCAGCCCGGCGTGTTCCAGCACCTTGATGTGCTTCGAGACCGCTGGCAGCGTCAAGTCGAACGGCTCCGCGAGCTCGTTGACGGTCGCCGCGCCTTGAACGAGACGGGCAAGGATCGCCCGACGTGTCACGTTGGCCAGCGCTGAAAAGGTCTCGCTGAGCCGATCCTCGGTGGTTGTCGTCGTCACAGGCCTCTAGTTTCCTAGATAGAAATTAACCAGTAAGGAAAGTAGAGGGCGTCGACCTGGCTGTCAACCCGCCGCCGGCGAGCGCCCTCCATCGAGTGTGTTGGCTCGACGCCGGGCATGCCCAGAACCATCCCCGCCGGCCTGGAGCGACGGGTCCGGCACTCCGGCTGCGTAGCCCACCACGACACCGGCCTCGAAGGGGCGCCCTCGCTCGCTTCGGCGGGGGCGCCCCTTCACGCTCCCTGCACTATCGCCGCCGACAGCGGCAACCTCCCCCGCGCGATCCCGTCGCCAGCACTCCCGATCCACGCCAACCCCCCGCCATCACCGGCCTGCCCGTCACCGGCAACCCGACGAAGCACCACCACTCCCAGCGCATCCGCCCCACGATCTCGAATAGACACACTTCTAGGGCCTGAACCGCCCCGGGTTCTATGCAGACTCGCGGGTGTGAGTCTCAGCCTCGCGGCGTGAGTTCACGTGACGGTAGAACATTGCTTCGAACTCCGCGGGTGGGATGCGGCCGTGGTCTTCGAAGAGGCGGCGGTGGTTGAACCAGTCGACCCATTCGAGGGTGGCGAGCTCGAGGTCGTCGAGGCCGCGCCAGGGGCCTTTGTTGCGGACGAGTTCGGTCTTGTAGAGCCCGTTCATGCTCTCGGCGAGCGTGTTGTCGTAGCTGTCACCGCGCGAGCCGACGGAGTTCACGATCTCGTTGGCGGCAAGGCGTTCGGTGTAGCGAATCGCGAGATATTGCACGCCCCTGTCGCTGTGATGGACCAGACCGTCGAGGTCCGTGGCCGGCACGCTGGCGGGTCCAGATCGCTTGCTCCAGCGCGTCGAGCGCGAGATCGGTCCGCAGCGACCGTGAGGCTTGCCAGCCGACGATCATGCGGGAGTAGACGTCGGTGATGAACGCGACGTAGACGAACCCCGACCAGGTCCGCACGTAGGTGAGGTCCGCGACCCAGAGCCGATTCGGTGCCGACGCGGTGAAGTTCCGATCCACCAGATCACGCGGCCGTTCGGCCGTGTCGTCCGCGATCGGTGGTGCGGTGCTTCTTGCCGCGCACCGCGCCTCGCAGGCCGAGCTGGCGCATCAGCCGTTCGATCGTGCAGCGGGCGACTCGAACGCCTTCCCGGTTGAGCTGGGCCCACACCTTGTCCGCGCCGTAGACCCCGAAGTTCTCGGTGTGGACCCGCACGATCTCCGGCTTCAGCTCCTCGTCGCGACGTGCCCGAGCACACGGCGGTCGCGCCTTCGCCGCCCAATAGGTCCGCGGGGCGAACTGCAGGGCTCGGCAGATCGGCTCGACCCCGAACCGGTCCCGGTGGGCGTCGATGTAGGCGATCACTTCCGCTGGCGCGTCGAGCTCGGCCGCGAAGAAAGCCGACGCCGACTTCAAGATCTCGTTCGCTCGACGCAGTTCCTTGACTTCCCGCTCGAGCTCCTTGATCCGAGCCGCCTCGGTCGTGGTCACCCCGGGACGCTCGCCGACATCGACCTCGACCTGACGCACCCAACGCCGCAGCGTCTCGCACGTCATCCCGAACTTGCCGGCGATCGAGATGATCGCCGCCCACTGCGACGGATACTCGTGCTGATGCTCCAGCACCATCCGCACCGCGCGCTCACGCAACTCCGGCGGATACCTGTGCCCTGCCATGGGCTCCATCCTCTCAAGGATCAGAGCCTGCACAACTCCCGGGGCGGTTCAGCCCGCAAGCGGGCCCTAGGCGGGAGTCATCGCGACGCGTCCGGGAGTCTCGCCGCGGGTCTGCACGCCAGTGATGGCTCCGATGAAGATCGCAGTCACCGACCAGGATTCCGCCATCGCGCAGCTGAGGTTCGCAGAGCTACGACTCGGGCACGGACGCGCTGAAGGAGATCGAGACAGGCCGCGCGAAATCAACCTCGCGGGCGGTCTCCATTTGTCAGCTGCAGCACTGCCACACGAGTGCACGCTCCCGAGCAATCGGCTGGCGCCGCTGCACCCGCGAAGAGGTCGCCAGCGCCACCGACTCGCCACGAGTTCTGTCGGCACGACAGGCGCGCGCAGCTGACGCGCAACGCGGTGGACGCATTGGACAACCGGGAGTGATCCAGCGTCGAAACGGGAGTGATCCTCGCGTTCTCGAAGTATTTGTTGCGCAGGCCGGGAGTCATCCGCGATGCACAGCGATCACTCCCGGCCGGTGTGCCCAAGAGAAGATCGTCGGGCCGGGAGTGATCGAGGATCGATGCGGGAGTGGTCCCGGGAGCTACGGAACGCACGATCAGTCACATGGCTCCGCGAACGTCTGTCGATGCGCCCGGCTCGCTCGTCCAAGTAGTCGTCCCGGTAAGCAGACCGGACCTGAATCCGGACGCCGCGCGGGTCCTCGCTCGAATCATCCAGCGCGCCGCCGCCTCCGCGCGCCAAGATGATCCGACTGATGACTGACCCGCACTCGACGACCTTCCGCGCCGCGCTCTACGCCCGCGTCAGCACCGAGGACCGCCAGGCACCCGAAGACAGCATCGCCTGGCAGCGCAGCGTCGCGGCCGCCCTCATCGAGGCATCAGGGCGGTCGCATCGTGGTGGAGTATCTGGACGTCGGCGTGTCCCGGTCTTTGCCGTGGTCGCGGCGCCCTGAGGCTGCACGGCTCCTCTCGGATTGCAGCAGGCCTGATCGCGGCTTCGATGCGGTGGTGATCGGCGAGCCGCAGCGCGCCTTCTCGGGCGCACAGTTCGCGTTGACTTTCCCACTGTTCGTGCATCACGGCGTCGAACTGTGGGTGCCCGAGGTGGGTGGCCGTGTCGATCCCGACAGCGAAGCCCATGACCTCGTGATGTCGCTCTTCGGTGGCCTGAGCAAGGCTGAACGCGCTCGCATCCAGCGTCGCGTGCGCAACGCGATGCAGACGATGGCTCGCGCCGGTGGCCGGTACCTCGGTGGACGACCGCCGTATGGGTATCGACTCGTCCCGATGCGTGAGCACCCCAACGCCGAGAAGGCTCGTCTCGGCGCAACGCTCAACCGTCTCGAGCCCGATCCGACAACCGCTCCGATCGTGCAGCGCATCTTCGGGGAGCGGCTCGCCGGGAAGAGCTACAGCGCCATCGCTCGGATGCTCAACGAGAGCTCCATCCTCTCGCCGTCGGCCGCCGACCGCGCCCGCAACTCGCATCGTGACGCCAACGGCTGGGCGGCCAGTGCCGTGCGGGCGATCCTCACCAATCCGCGCTACACCGGCCACGAGGTCTGGAACCGCCAACGGCGGGACTACGACCTCCTCGACCCGACGGCGCCTGCCGATGGCCACGTGCGGCGCATGCGTTGGAACCCACCGGACCGCTGGATCTGGTCGCCCGAATGGACGCACGAACCGCTCGTCGATCGTGATGAGTGGCAGCGCGTGCAGACCACACCGAACCGCGAGCCACGTGCCCCACGTCGACACGACACTCGATACCTGCTGCGCGGCCGCGTCCACTGCGCCGTCTGCGGGCGGCGGATGACGGGTACGAACCAAGGCAACGACCGTCGCTACTACCGCTGCGAACTCCGCCGCAGTCGACCCGGCGCGCAGATCGACCATCCCGTTGACGTCTACGTACGAGAGCAGCCACTCGTCGAGGCGCTCGACGATTGGCTCGACGACTTGTTCGCGCCAGAGCGCGCGGCAGGAGACCGCGCGAACAATCGTCGAGGCCGCCGCGCACGATCCCGCCCACCAGTCTCGAGTCGACCAGGGACAACATTCACTCGCCGACGCTCGCCGGAAGCTCGCCCAATACCGAACCGCGCTCGATGGCGGTGCAGATCCGGCCACCGTCACGGCGTGGATCACCGAAGCCGCCAATCAGGAACGAGCGGCGCGGGTCGAGCTCGAGCACCTCGCCGCTCAGACTCCGGCGCCTCTGAGCGCCGACGAAGCTCTCGCCGTCGTCGACCAGCTCGGCGGCATGCCCGGGCTGCTTCAGCATGCCGACCAGGACGATCGAGTGGCGCTCTACGCAGCGCTGGACGTCTCTGCGACGTACGACCCGGCGACCAAATCAGCCGAGCTGGCGGTATCGATTCCGCGTAGCGCAAAAAACGTGTCGGAGGGGGGACTCGGACCCTAAGCCCACGCGCTCCCGCCGCCGGCAAGTTCGCTATCGCTGCATGACAGCGATTCATGCACTCCCTACTCCCGGAACCACTCCCGAGTTCAGTCCCGGAACTAATCCCATTTCGCGTGTTTGTCTCAGGCGACCGAACCTGCTCGTAGCTTCTCCCGAGTCCATGTCGTGCTGGCGGTCGAAGATCTCACCGCTTCGCTCAAGATCTACGCGACCGCGCTCCGACTAGCGGCGATCGATGAGCGAACCCTGACCGCGACGTTCGAGCTCCACGATCCCGCGCTCACCGTGCACCTCGTGGAAGATCCGGAGCGCTCACATCAGATTGTCCACCTCGGGTTCGACACCCGGAGTGGATGGTTGAACCTCTGTCGCGTCTTCGACGGCGTCGGTCTCGCGTGCGACTGCCACGAAGACTGGAGCTCGAAGATCCCGCAGGCCAGGGCGTGGACGCGGTCGAACCGATCAGGGACGAGATCAAGCAACGAGTCGAACAGCTCCTCAACGAACTCGTTGTGACTCCCACACCACAGAGCTGACCACGCCATCCGCCCGTCGTTCCCTGTTCAACTCCCCGGCCAAGTGCCGATCTACATCGGGCTCCTTCGCGGGGACATCGCATCGCGGCTGAGGTCATGTTCGAAAAGTCTGCATCGAGTCCTGACAACCGGGCGAGAACCGCTTCGAGAAGTGATTCGCAATGCGACCCTGGGAGGGGCTGCGCCCACGGGGCACGCTCGGATCTCGCAATAGCTTCCGGTCCCCGCGCGGCGAGCGATCCGGACCACGCGACGCTCGGAACCGGCGAGTACCTGACGTCCTACTGGCCGACCGCGTTCGACGCGGTCCACGACGTAGCGTCGGCTGATGGTTCGGCAGAGGTGGCTGCGCGCCGACGTCGTGGTGTTGGTGGTGGCGCTGGTCGTCGGCGCCGGCATCGTCGGCACCGGTCTGCGGGCGAGTTCGGCGGATGTGCCACGCGACGTGCGGCCGTTCGCAGACGTGCAGGCGAGCCCGATGACGTTCACCCGCGATCCGTCGGATCCCACGCGCGTGGCATCTTCCGGGTCACGACGAAGCAGCCGATGATCTGCGCCATCGTGTGGGGACCAACCGCCGCGTTCGGGCGGTTCAACAACAGCCTGTCCATGAATGGCACCGGGATCAGCCAACACGACGTCGTGCTCCCGAAGGTGAAGGGCGGCGTGAGGTACACGTACGTCGTCGAAGGCGTGACCGCGGACGGGACGCTCTACCGCTCCAAGATCGGTCGATTCCAACTCCCTTCGGCCAAGGTCGAGACCAGCCCGCTGACCGACGGACTGCGCAACGTCGCGCCGGAGGGAACCGTCGTGGCCACGAGCTCGGAATTCTCATCCGCTTTCGCCGGTTCGAACGCGATCGACGACGTGACCGCGACTGAATGGTCCACCAAGGACGACGGCGACCAAGGCTGGATCACGATCGACCTCGGTCAGCCCACGCACATCGCGGCTGTCGAATTCGTGACGCCGATCCATGGCCGACGGGAGCGCGACCACCCGCCGATACACGGTCACGGTCGACGGCGGAACTCCACTCGGACCGTTCCCCGCCGACACGGTCGCCAAGCCGCGCCCGACCAAGCTGGACACGAACGGGCAGATGATGCGCTTCGACATCACCGCATCGACGGGCGGCAACGTCGGCGCAGTGGAGATACGCGTTTTCGCCGCGTCGTGAACGGCGGCCGGCGCAGGACTATCCGTCGACGTTCACGGGGACGATGAGGGTGAGTTGATCGTCGGGTGCCGCGTCATCGGTTTCGCCGACCAGGATCGCGTCGTCACCGAGGTAGAGGGAGACGTGTCGGATCCCGCGGGCCCAGAATCGCTCGAGGAGACCGCTCATCACCGTGAGATGTACGCGGCCGACCACGAACCGGACCTTCTCTTCGGACTCCCACGGCCCCGCAGGTACGGGGAGGGCGGTTTCGGCAGGCACCCGCTGCGCAACGGACGGTGGCGCCATGATCTCGGGCCACCCCTGCGACGCTGCGACGGCGGTGGCCCCGACGTGCACGCTCTCACAATCGTGGACGACGACGGCGCACTGCGCGACCGTGTCGAGCTGGGCGAACTCGACGGCTTCGCGGAGCAGGAGGCGAGGGACCGTGACCGCTGCCGTGTCGGTCGCCGACGGATCGGCGAGCGCGGAACCGCGGCACATGGTGGTGGCCCACCATCCCTGCTCGGGATCATGGAACGAGAACTCCAACGCGTCGTCGTGGACCCGAACGCGCACGCCCATGGGCACCGCAACCTCGGTCAGATGGTCGAGCGCGCGCTTCATCGCCTCCGCGCGCACCTCGACACCCGCGACCGCCACATCCGACACCAGGAATACCCTCCGTGATCGAGATCGTGCTCACGGACCGTGAGCGGTCCTCACGCTAGGCCACGCGATGTCGAGCGCGCTCGTCTTGCCTCCCCAAGCAGGCGACCGGGTCGAAAGTCGGTGTCACCGCCGTGTTCGAGACGCCGCCTTCCCCGCCGCTCCACCTCCGCACCGCTGCCCCTCGAACCCCAATCTTCGTTCAGCGGGCGGACCCGTCGAGGCCGTTGACAGGTGGCCTCCCCGAAATGGGTGGCACAGTCGCTCCGATCCTCCGGTGGGCTGGCATGACCGCCATACCGAGGTGCAGCGTTTCGCGCCGGTGGCAACGGTATGGTCGGACTGTGTCGGCGTGTGGCGGTTCGGTGAGCGTTCGTGGTGTTGGTGGGGCGACGATGATGGTGCTGACCCTCGCGATGGGCGCTGTCGGCGCGGCACCCCGACTGTCGGTGGCGGCAACTGCCGGCACCGGCGAGGCGGAGCAACCGGCGGTCGCGATCCCGCTGGCGGCGTCGGCGCTGCCGGTCGATGGCTTGTCGATCGCATGGGTGCACGAATCGCCGGTCCTGCAATGGGGTGACGCAGACGCGTGGGTGACGCAATGGCAGACGTTGCTCAACGATTGGCTGGCGGCGGCGCATCCAGGTGACACGTTCCGTCTCGCGGAAGACGGCACGTTCGGTCCGTTGACCGACTCGGCAAGCCGGGCGTTGCAGGCCGCGCAGGGTCTCCCCGTCGACGGGATCGTCGGTCCCACGACCCGGGCCGGACTGCTCAGCGCGCCTGCGCTCGCGGCGAGCGCCCCCGGCCTCACTTCCGGCGCCGGCGTCATCGAGCTCGGCGCCGTCGGCGCTGACGTCAGTGATTGGCAGAGCCAACTGAACCAGTGGCTCGACGCGACGACGAGCGCAGACCAGCGACTCGCCGTCGACGGGATCTTCGGTGCACTCACCGACGCGCTGACCCGAGACTTCCAAGTATCCGAGCAGATTCCGGTCGATGGAGCAGTCGGTACCCAGACCTTGGCCGCAATGCTGAGCACGCCGCCGCTCGCGAACCGTGTCCCCGGACAGGTGGTCCCCGCGCTGCAACCCGCCGCTACGAAGACCCCTGCGGACGCGACGCAGCCCGCAGCCGGCATCTGTCCGCGCGCCACCGCCGACCCGGTGACCATCACCTTGGCAGTCGATGTGCCACAACCTCGCTGCGTCGCGGTCTCGTCAACGCAACGGTTGCGGCTCGTCAACGACGCAACACAGATCACGGTCCAGTTCGGGCCGTTCTCCGCCGACCTGGCTCCAGGCCAGACCGTCATCTTCGATCGCCCGTTCGGCGACTACCTCGATCCCGGCGTCCATCTCGTGACGACCTCAACCTACGGAGGATCCGGCCCCGAGGTCTGGCTCCGACCCTGACCCGCGCGGCGTCGTGCGCGGTTTGCCTGCGCACGCGTGACTGGCCCGGGGGCGGTTGAACTTCGCGGACGGCGACGTCTGGACGCCGACTCGCACAAATACACTCCGGGCGGTGGCGGGATCGCAACCACCCGATGGACCGGGCGCGACGGGTGAAGTTCCCGCTGGCCCTGAGCCCGAACCGACCGGGGCCACAGGCCGAGGGGTCTCGGGCGGCTAGGGAGACGCGTACCCGACCGAGCCGTTCGCGGTCGCGGCGTTGGTCGTGGCCATCATCAGCATCGCGATCCCGATCGTCGCCACACTGCTCGCATTCGTCCTGGCCGCCCACGCCAGCGAACTGATCCGACGCTCGCGAGGCATGAAGAGCGGCACGCAGTACATCACTGCGGCGCGAATCGTCGCCGGATCCGTGCTTGCTGCCTGGGCGATCGGCCTGGTGTTCTTCCTGGTCGAGGTGACCGAGAAGCTCGCATCGCGGATCGGCGTTGATGGCGCTCAACGGCCGCGAACTCAGCACCATCGAACTTCAACCCTCATACTTCGGCGCCGTCGCCGCCATCACCGGAACCGCGTCTTGCCGTCGTCGGGGCCGTAGAGATGGCCGAGCATGTTGTCCAACGACCGGTTCTCGAACAGGACCACGATCATGTGATCCATCGCGTTGCTGCGGTCAGTCGGCATTCGGGTACCTCGTTCCTCGTTGGACGGAGTTTGCAGAGCTTCAGGCTTTGTTGTTGGTTCGGCGGCTTCGGTGAAGAGCGCGCGCAGGACGACACCGGAGCCGGAGCGTCCGCCGCCTCTCGGTTCGGACCGCGAGCACACTGGGGCTGCGGCTCGAAATCGTTGCCGACACCCGCCCTGTACGGGCAAGCTCCTCGCGCTCTCTGCTCAATGAGCTGCGACGTACTGCGTCCGACTACTCCCGGCAACACTCCCGCGATTACTCCGGGACCACTCCCGTTCAAGGGGAGGGCAGAACATATGTTCTGGGTGTCAGAGGGAGGACTCGTCAGCCTGCGCCACGCGGTCAGGCTGGTCACAAAGGTGTCCCTCGGCGGAGGTTGACGTCTTGGCGTTCCGCGGCGCGACGGTCGCCCCGGCAGTCCTCACCTCGCGGCATCACCGACGCTCGCGGGCTCGGCTGGCGGGGACGCGATGTTGAATTGGCGACGCACGGGGCGCGGCGCAGAGACGTGTCTCCATGTTGTCGTTCGGCTCAGTCCACGCCCTCGTCGGGAAGGAGGCTCTTCTGGTCGAGCGCGTAGAGCAGCACAAAGCCTGGGACTACGACGACCATCAGGAGCACAGTTGCGACGACGAGCGTGTTGAGCGTGCCAGATGGAGCCGCGGCGTCGGCCACCTTGAGGCTCGTCGGGAGGATGTACGGCCACTGGGCGATGCCCCAGCCCGACCACGATGCTGGCGACCGCTCCCATCGCCAAGAGACGAGCGCCTCGTGCGGCGTCGCGTACGAGGAGGATCAGGGAGGCCGCGCCGCACAGGCCCGAGAGGATCACGAGCGGCAGTGCTCGAGACATCAAGCCGTCGAACACATACCGGGCGTCCGCTCGCAGGACGAAGATGCCAACGAAGGCAGCCACACCAGCGACGATGGCGGCCACGACTGCTCGGCGTCGGAAGTACTCGGCCATGCGCTGATCGTCGAGCCGACGCGCGTCCCACACGAGGTAGACCGCAGCCAAGTAGGCGACCACGATCACCGCGAGGACTCCACCGAACACCGATGTCGGATTCACCCAGCTGTCCCATGGATCCCCCGCCACCCCACCCGCAGGAACGCGTCCTGATGCGATGGCACCGGCGATGGCTCCCATGCAGTAGGGAACGATCACCGAAGAGGTGGCGAACGCCGCGCCGAAGACTCGGCGCTCACGGGTACGAAAGACCGTCTTACGGAAGGCGAAACTCGCCCCGCGCATGACGATGCCGAGGGCAGCAAGCGTGAGGGGAACGAAAAGCGTCAACGTGATCGAGGCGTATGCCTCTGAGAAGCCGGTCCAGAGCACGACGAACACGAAGATCAGCCAGACGTGGTTCGCCTCCCAGACCGGGCCGATGGAATGGTCGATCACCTCCCGCGGTCGGTTGCCCTGCGACGCGCCGCCGGCGACGAGATCCCAGAAACCGGCGCCGAAGTCGGCACCGCCGAACACGGCGTAGGCGGTGATGGCCAGGATGAGGACGAGTGCGACGACTGTGCTCATACGCGCGTCGGCTCCTCCGAGTCGGTCACGGTTTCGGACGCAGGGCTGCTCGGTCCATACGGCACGTCGTGCTCGCGCACGTCCCGGTCGCGGAAGCGCTTGCTCATCTTGCGGAGGATCAGCACCGTGGTGATCCCGAGTACGACGTACAGCACTGCGACGAGCACGAAGGTCACCCAGACACCGGTGTTGGCGGTCGCCGCGTCCTCGACCTTCATGAGCTTGTAGACGATCCAGGGTTGTCGGCCGACCTCACTGACCACCCAGCCCGCTTCCATCGCGCAGATCGACGCGACCCCTGCTGCCGATGCGGCGATCGAGGAAGAGCTTGCTCGTCGGCATGTCGCTTCCTGAACAACCAGACTAAGCCCGTACCACAGTGCGAGCAGGAACAGCAGGGTGCCGAGACCCACCATCACGTCCCACGCGAGGTGGACGGTGTTGACCTCTGACGTGGTCGGGCGCTCGTCCTCGGGCACGCTGTCGAGGCCCTGGACGACGGTGCTGGTCCCCGTGCTCGGATCGGAGAGCCACGATGCCAGGCCCGGGATCGGAATTCCCCCACTCACCTCGCCATCAGAGTTCAGCCGGCCGAGCAGAGTCTCGGGGACATCACTCGACGTCTTCGGCACGAGCTCGATGGCGGCGAACTTCTCCGGCTGGTTCGTGTAGACCCACCGGGCGAGTGAGTCACCGACACCCATCTGGATCGGGATCGCCACCGCACCGACGGAGAACGCGATGATGAACCCGAGGCGGTGATAGTGGTCGCGTCGGCCCCTCAGCATCGCGACCGCGTACACGGACGCGACGAGGAAGCCGCCGACGACATACGCGGCGACGACCATGTGCGCTGCCATCAGCGGCATCGCGTCGTTGAAGATCACGGCCAGCGGATCGACCTCGACGACCTTGCCCGCCGAGTTGAGGGTGAACCCGGACGGGTCGTTCATCCATGCGTTGGCCGCGACCACCGAAACGCTGCCGAGGATTCCGGTGAGCACCACTGGAACGCCAGTCCAGAAGTGCGCCCAGGGCTTCAGCCGCCGCCATCCGAAGATGTAGATGGACACGAAGATCGCCTCGGTGAAGAAGAAGATCCCTTCGAAGGCGAAGGGGATGCCGAACGCCTCGCCCCACTGGCCCATGAACCGAGGCCACAGCAATCCGAACTCGAAGCTGAGCACGGTGCCGGTGATCGCGCCGACCGCGAACGTGACCGCCATGTACTTGGACCACCGCTGAGCGAGTTCGAGCGCGTCAGCATCGCCGTGCTTGATGCCCCGATAGTTCGCGATGAGCGCCATGAACGCCCACGAGACCCCGAGCGGGACGAGCACGATGTGGAACGCGAGCGTGAACGCCATCTGCGCTCGTGCCCACGGCACCGGATCGACCGCGAGCAATTGAACCGCCAAGCTCGGCACCGTGATCGCTCCGCTCAGAGCCCGGGGCTCGAGTGCATGATGCCGCCGTCCGCGAAGATGGTGGTCGCGGTCAGGTAACTCGCTCCGTCGCCGGCGAGGAAGGCGACGACCGATCCGATCTCCGCCGACTTGGCCATCCGGCCGAGCGGGATGGCGGTGTCGAGCGTCTTCATCTTCCCCGGGTCGTTCATGGTCGAGAGGTTGATGGGTGTCTCGACCGCGCCCGGCCCGACACCGACGACGAGGATCCCGTGCGGGCCGAGCTCGACACCGGCGGTGCGGGTGAGCATGCGCATCCCGCCCTTGGAGAGGCAGTAGGCGGTGTTGCCGGGCATCGGCCAATCCTCGTGGACCGACGTGATGTTGATGATGCGGCCGCCGTCGCCCTGCTTGATCATCTGCTTCGCCGCGATCTGCGTACCGAAGAAGGCGCTCTTGAGGTTGATCTCGAGGACCTTCTCGTACTGCGCTTCGGTCGTGTCGAGCACCGAGGTCCGCGTCTCCACGCCGGCGTTATTCACCATCACGTCGACCCGACCGAACTCCTTGACGGCTGCATCAACCAGGCGCTGCAGGTCGGCCACCTTGCTGACGTCGGCATCGACGCCGATGGCCTGGTCGCCGCAGCGCGACGATCTGTTGTTCGAGCGCTTCGGTGGCATCGGGATTCGCGACGTAGTCGATGACGATGTTGGCTCCGTTCTCGGCGAGCGCGAGCGCGATCGCCTTGCCGATGCCGCTGTTGCCTCCGGTGACGATGGCGATCTTTCCGGTGAGGTTCATGTCGTGGCTCCTGGTGTTGCGGTCGAGAGGGGAAGGACGGGTGGGGCTGGTCGTGGATGGAGGGCGGCGGGCGTGTCTCGAGTTCGTGCGACGACGAACGCGAGGACCCCCATGACCGCCGCCAGCGCGGCTGCGACGGCGAACAGGTCGGAGAGGTCGACGCCTGCGGATTGGAGTGGCCCGGCCCCGAACGCGGCGATGCCGTAGCCGACCTGGTAGAACGCGATGAGCCCGCCGGCGACCGACGCGGACATGACGAGCAGCTCTTCTTGGCCGAAGCTGATGGTCAGCGGCAGGAGCGCGGAGCAGCCGAGACCGGCGAGGCCGAACGCGGCGATGCCGAGGACCGGTTCGTTGGTGGGGAGCAGCGCGATGCCGACGAAGGAGATCGCGAGCACGAAGGGCAGCAGGTGGTAGGTGCGTCGAGTCGGGAACTGATGTTGGATCGCGGCGAATCCGACCCGGCCCAATGTGACGCATGCCCAGAAGGTGGTGAGCGCGAGCGACGCCATGGTCGTCGATGCTCCGAGTTGCTTCATGTCGATCGATGCCCAGTTGCCGTTCATCGTCTCGCAGATGCCGTAGAGGAGCGCGAAGGCGGCGTAGACCCAGAACCTCGTCGGGATACCGGCGTGCGATCGGGGTCTCGCGTCGGTCGCCGCCGCCTGCTGTGCGCCGGTGCGCAGCGGCAGCGGGATGCTGACGACCAGGAGCCCGGCGAGGAGGCAGCCGGTCAGCACCGGCAGTCCCCACCAGAAGCCGAGGCCGACGAACACGGCGACGAACAGCGGCGCGAGCGCGGTGCCGAGCCCGAGCAACGCGTTGAGCACGAGGACCGAGGAGTCGACCCGGGTCGGGTTGAACGCCGCGGTGAAGGTGTTCAAGGCGGGCACAGTGAAACCGAACCCGACTCCGAGACTCGCGGTCGCCAGCAGCAGGAGTCCGTACGCGACGGCCTCATTGCTCTCCAGAGGCGCGCTGACGAGCAGGAGGATCATCGCGAGCAGGTTCGCGGTGAGGCCGACGAGATAGACCCGCCGGGTCCCGACGCGACGCGCCCAGGTGGCCCCGAGCAGTGCCGACGCCACTGCAGTGACCGCTTGAGGGACGAACATGGCGCCGTACGCGGTGCTCGACAACCCGTACTCGTTCGGGTTCGTGAAGATGCCGCTTGCCGCGGGGAACGTCACCAGCGCGATGCCCTGCGCGACGGCGGCGACCTTGATCACCGTCGCTTCGCGTGTCGTCGCCACGAGCTCTGTGATCCCCGCGCTCAGGCCATGCGATCGAGCAGGTGGTCACCGACTCGGATCGCGTTCGCCATTGCGGTGAGCGCCGGGTTCACGGCGCCGATGCTCGGGAAGAAGCTCGTGTCGACGACGTAGAGGTTGTCGACTTCGTGGGCCTTGCAGTGCTCGTCGAGCACCGAAGTCGCGGGATCGCTGCCGAACCGGCAGGTGCCGACCTGGTGGGCGACACCGGCAAGCGGAATGCTCATGTCCATGTAGAAGTTCTTGTCGAGCACGTGATGCTTGGCCATGCCGACGTGGTTCAGGATCTTCTTCAGTTCGTGATAGAGCCGATCGGCTTCGTCGTCGTTGGTGGACTTGTACGCGAGGTGGATGTTGGCGTCGCCGTCGAGCGTCACCCGGTTCTCCGGCCACCGGAAGATCTTCGGTAGTGAGCCAGAAGTCGACGGCGTGTTCGGCGGTATCGGCCAGGCTCCACTGCGGCGCGAGCTTGGTGAGCTTCGGTTCCTCGCCCTTCATCGCCTCGGCGTTCGACTTGCCCACCATCTGGATGTTCCCGACGGGAAACTCGTAGTCGTCGGCACCGAAGTAGAAGTCGTTGATGCCAAGGGTCTTCTGGAACACCGTCTCGTTGAGCTCCTTCGACAACGCGACGACTGCCTTGCTGTTGTGGAACATGTAGTTCCGCCCGACCTGGTCGGAACCGTTGGCAAGCCCGTTCGGGTGCTGGTCGTTGGCCGAGCGCAGCAGGATCTTGGCGCTGTTGGACGCACCCGCCGACACGACGACGATGTCGGCCTCGTAGGTCTCCGTCGCGCCGCCGCGCGCGACGACGACGCCGGTGACGGTCCGGCCGGTGGCGTCGGTCTCGAGCTTCTCGACCTCGGCGTCGACGAGCAGCGTGACGTTGGGGAGGTCGAGCACGGGGCGGACCGCGATGGTCTCGGCATCCGACTTGGCGTGCACCAGACACGGGTAACCGTCACACCAGGTGCAACGGATGCAGGCGCTCTTGGCGCGGTCGGCTTCGTCGAGCAGGATGCCGCAGGGCGCGGAGAACGGGTGGTAGCCGCCGGACTGCAAGTCGTCGAACAGCTCCTGGATCCGCGGCTCGTGCGACACCGCCGGCCACGGGTACTGCTCGCTCCAATGACCCTCCGTCGGATCTTCGCCGTGGTTGCCGTGCACCTGGTAGAGCCATTCCGCCTTGGTGTAGTACGGCTCGAACTCGTCGTACGAGACCGGCCACGCGGGCGAGATGCCGTCGGTGTGGCGGAGCTCGCCGAAGTCCTGCGGTCGCAGCCGGTAGAGCGCGGCGCCATAGAGCTTGGTCGCGCCGCCGACGTAGTAGTGCACCTGCGGCTGGAACGCGGAGCCGTCGGCGTCGTACCACGTGTCATTCGAGATGTAGCGGCCGTCGATGAAGACCGGCTTGGGATCCCAGTTGGCCATCTCCCGAGGCAGGAAGTTCCCTCGCTCGAGCAACAAGATGCGCTTCCCCGCGTTCGCGAGCGAGTGGGCCAGCGTCCCGCCGCCCGCGCCCGTCCCGATGATGATGACGTCGTAGTGCTCCGTGCTCATGCTGAAGCCTCCGTGGGGACTCGGGTGGCGAGCGGCGACGGGTGCGCCGCCGAGAGGTGTGAGGCCGAGACGATCAGCCCGAGATGCGAGAACGCCTGGGGGAAGTTGCCGATCATCCGCTTGCTGGCGGGGTCGTACTCCTCGGACAGGATGCCGACGTCGTTCTGCAGGCTGCGCAGTCGCTCGAAGAGCTTCCGCGCTTCGTCCTCGCGGCCGATCAGGGCCAGGTTGTCGACCAACCAGAAGGTCGTGAGGAGGAACGTCCCCTCGCCGGCGGGGAGCCCGTCGACGGCGTCGTCGTCGCTGGTGGGGTACCGCTGCACGAAGCCGTCGACCATCAGCTCTCGCTGGATGGCCTCGACCGTGCCGATGATCCGCGGGTCCGTCGGAGGGAGGAAACCGACCCGAGCCAGCATCAACAGGCTGGAGTCGAGCTGATCAGATCCGTAGTACTGCACGAAGCTGTTCTTCTTCGCGTCGAAGCCCTTCTCGCAGACCTCGGTCTTCACCTGGTCGGCGAGCGTGCGCCACCGGTCGATCGGCAGATCATCGCGCCCGATCTTCTCGGCGATCTTCGCGGCGCGGTCGAACGCGACCCAGGCCATGACCTTCGACTGGGTGAAGTGGCGCTGTGGCCCGCGGATCTCCCAGATGCCGTCGTCGGGCTCCTGCCAGACGCGTTCGAGGTGCTCCATCATCGCCGGGAGCAGCTCACCACCGGTCGGGTGATGGGCAGGCACGTGCCGGTTGGTGCCGAGCCCGGCTTCAACCGCGGTGAGCGCAGCGTCGGCGATCTCGCCGAACACGTCGAGTTGGAACTGCTCACTCGCCTCGTTCCCGATGCGTACCGGCTTCGATCCCTCGTACCCCGGGAGCCAGTCGAGCTCGACCTCGGTCAGGCGGCGTTCACCGCCGACGCCGTACATGATCTGGAAGTCACCCGGATCGCCCGCGACCGCCCGCTGCAGCCAGTGTTGCCACGCCGCCGCCTCCTCCGCGAAGCCACTCAATACGAGCGCCTGGAGCGTCAACGACGAATCTCGGAGCCACGAGAAGCGATAGTCCCAGTTCCGGACGCCGCCGAGCTGCTCCGGCAGCGACGTCGTGGCCGCCGCGCACACGGCACCGGTCGGCGCGTGCTGCAACGCCTTCACCGTGATCAACGACCGCACGACGTCGTCGCGCCACTCCCCCTGGTACGTGCACCGCGCCATCCACTCCGACCAGTGCTGCTCCGTCGCCCTGAGCGCAGCGGCGGCGTCGAGCGGAAGCGGAGGGTCCTCGAGGGAGGGGTACCAGGCAAGCGAGAACGCACGACGTTCTCCCTCGGCCACCGTGAAGTCCGCGGTGGTCGTCATGTTGGTCCCCTGCAACGGCACGGAACTGTGGAAGCGCAGCGCGTCACTCCCCGCGACCATCGTCAGCCCGTCACCGGTGGCCTGCACCCACGGCGTGATCGACCCGTAGTCGAACCGAGCGATGAGCTCGAGATGCACGGCGACCGAGCCGGAGACACCTTCGACGATCCGGAAGATCGTCGGGTGATCGACCCCGGGCGACATGAAGTCGATCAGCTTGGCGGAGCCGCTGGCAGTCGTGAACACCGTCTCGAGCACCAGCGAGTCGCCGGCATAGCTGCGCTCCGTCGTCGTGATCGCGCCCTGCGGCGCGATGCTCCACCGCCCGTGCTCCGGCTCCCCGAGCAGTGCCGCGAACACCGCCCCCGAGTCGATCCGCGGGACACACCACCAGTCGATCGATCCGTCTCGAGCGACGGCCGCGACCGTCGTGGTGTCCCCGATGATCGCGTAGTCCTCGATGGGCGTCGACATGGTGCTCCTCAGCCGGTATGGTCGAACGTCAGCGTGAAACTTGCGGTGACCGTGTCGGTGGGCGCGACCAGCGGTGCGACGCCGTCGACGAGCGCGTTCGTCGGTGCGGTCATCGGCTCCAGCGCGCCGAACTGCCGGCCCGGCGGGACCCACACCTGCGCACAGCCGTACCCGGTGCCGCACCGGAGCTCCACCCCGCGCCCCGTTGCGGTGGAGAACGCGAACGCCGGTCGCGACCGAGCACGTAGCCGTCGTCGAACATGCGTCGCGCAATCGGTGCCGTGTCTGCCCGTTCTCGCCTCGAGTCGCCGGTGGGAATGCCGCGGTCGTCGAGCACGAGGTGCCGTCGGGCCGGCAGCCGCAACCGCCATTCGCTGCGCCGGGCTCCGGGCACCCGGAGATAGGGATGCCACCCGAACGCGATCGGTACCGGACGCCGTCCGGTCGGCACGATGGTCGTGTCGATCCGCAATTCCGGCTCGCGCGCAAGCGCCGTGACCTGGATCCGGTGAGGGAACGGGAACGCCGGCGTATCCACATCGATCGACGCCTGCACCATCGCGGTGTCGCGGCGGGTCGTGAGCCGTTCCACGCTCCATCCCGGGCGTCCGACGAGGGTGCCGTGGATCGGCAGGCCGTTGTCGTCGACACCCAGGGAGAGACCCTCGAGGTCGACCATCGTCCGCCCGACGCGGTAGCGCCGCTCCGAGAGCCGGTTCGCCCAGGGGGCGAGGAGCGGCAGGCCGGCCGTGCGCCCGGCGCGCAGGGCGTCGAGCCCGCCCGGAAGCGCCAGGTACTGGGCCTCTCGGTGACGCAACGAGACGCCGGTCATGCCCACGCCGGGCGTGAAGACGACCGCGAGGGCGCCGGCGACGAGTTCCACCGCGGGCTCACCTCGAAACCGGCGCTCGCACGCGACGACGCCTTGCACCGTCGGCTACTTCTCCCACTCGATCTGGGTGGCATCCGGCCGGTTGATGTACGCGGACGCGCGCGTCGACGCGACGTAGTCCCAACCCCAGGCGGCCAGGGCTTGGACCCGGGCGCGGGTACCGCTGAGGAGCCACGCGTGGACGCCGAGCCACGAGGCGTAGGCGAGGAAGCCGTGTAGCTCACGCCGTCGCGGTCCGACCTCCGCGATCGCGGCGTTGCGACCGATCATCGCCATGATGCCCTTGTCCCGGTAGTGGAAGGCGGTGCGGGGTTTCCCGGCGATGTCGGCGAGCACGTTGTCAGCGGCGTGGCGTCCGGCCTGGAGTGCGACGGAGCCCAACTGCGGGAACGGCTTGCCGTCGGATCCGAGCGTGTTGGCGACGTCTCCGAGCGCGTACACACCCGGCATGCCGGTGACCACCAGGTCCGCGTCGATCTGCACCCGACCGGTGTGCTCCTGCGGAAACCCGGCGCGCGCCACCAGGTCGGGGATCTTGATGCCACCCGCCCACACGACCGTTCGAGTGAGAATCTCGCGCCCGTCCGACAGGCAGACCCGATCGGAGCGAACTTCGTCCACCTTGGTCTCGAGCTCGAGGCGCACTCCCCGTTCCTCGAGCACCCGCTTGGCGTACTCGTGGGCCCGGTTCGAGAACGGTGCGAGCACCACGGGCGCGGGATCGATGATGTGCACGGTCGCGTGCCGGATCCGCTCGGACTTGACCCGCGCCGGCAACAGTCGATCGATCACGTCCGCGAGGGCACCCGCCGTCTCGACGCCGGTCGCCCCGGCGCCGACGATCACGAAGTTCAGCGCGCCCTGATCGATGAGCGCCGGGTTGCGGTGCGCGTCCTCGAAGACGCTCAAGAGGCGCGAGCGAAGCCGCTCGGCGTCGTCCACCGAGTAGAGCGGGAACGCGTGCGTGTCGGCACCCGGAGTACCGAAGAAGTTCGGTTCCGTCCCGGTCGCGAGCACGAGGTAGTCCCCAACGAACTCGACGCCGTCGGCACTCGTCACTGTCTTCGTCGCCGGATCGATCTCGGTGACGTCAGCCATGGTCACTTCGACGGGGTGACGTTTCGGGAACATGGCGCGCAGCGGTCGTGCCACGTCGGACGTCTCCACCTGTGCCGTCGCGACCTGATAGAGCAGCGGCTGGAATTGGCTGTAGTCGTGACGGTCGAGCAGCATCACGCGGACGCCGTGCTTCGCGAGGTGCTTCGCGCACGCCACACCCGCAAAGCCTCCACCCACTACCACGACGGACTTCTCGTCCGGTGCGGTCATCGGCGTCCGGAGAGCTGGTTGGCGCCTGCCGACGTCATCTCGCCCTCGGCCATCTTCACTTGCACCTGGCGAGGTCGGAACATCGCGCAAGGGCCCCGCGACGTCAGACGTCTCGACCTGTGCGGTCGCCACCTGATACAGCAGTGGCTTGAACTGGTTGTAGTCGTGCCGGTCGATCAGCGTGACCGCGACACCGTTCTTAGCGAGATGCTGCGCAGGCCACGCCCGCGAAGCCACCGCCGACGATCACAACCGACGCCGCTGACGAAGGCGTACCCGTCACGAACCATGTGACATCCGATTCGGGGCGGGAGCGTGTTTCCCCGATTTCACCTGGTGTTCAGTCGGTCGCGAGTCGCGCCTAGGAGGATTTCGAGGTGCCGGAAATGATCCGACTGAGCGCGCATTTCGCAACAGGACCGACCTCATCCGACCACGCGCGCTTCCTCGATCGCGAGCGCAAACTCGGTCTCGAAATCGGCCCAGATACTGTCGCCGAGAACCTTGTTCGTCGCGCCGTCGAGCCGCGCTCCGAGGACCTGGCGGTCGCACCCCACAGCCACCACGACCACCGAGGCCTGGCCGATTTCGAGGAGATCGCTCATCTGTCGCAGCTGTTGGCGGGGGATGTCGTTCCAGAAATGCCGGGCGATCGCTCCGATGCCCGCCCAGTCTCTTGCGTTCTTCACCGTCGAGACCAGAAGGCGAATTCCCACTGGAGTTGCGATGACGATGAGCGGTCCGCCGAGCAGAGCGTCACCCCACGAGAGCCCGTCAGCGGTGTTGTCGTGCATGTCGATCACGAGCTCACCGTCCGCACCCTTCTCCAGCAGCGCCGCGGCAACGTGTGCCAGCTTCCGGCCGCCGCCCACGTGGCACACTGCCTCCCAATCGCGCTTCGCCGTCCCTTTCGAGGCATAGCTCGCGACTGCCATCACCACTGTCTGATCGTGCATCACTCGGTCCTGATGGTGCGCCAACCGCATCCCGTCGATCGTGAGGCAGGCGCCGTCGCCGGTCATCGCCCAAAAGGGTGGATCCGTGCAGACACTGCATGGACCCGCGGTAGCGTCGGATCTCGATGACGGAGATCCCCGACTCGGCATCGGTCGGCGACCGAGGCGATGAGCTCCGCCGAGCGACACCGGCCTTTGAGCTCGACGAAAGCAAGCTGCGCCCACCGCAGCTGCGGCCCGGGATTGTCAGCCGTGACACGATTCTCGAGCAGCTCGAGAATCAGACCGGCAGCACGGTCGTCGCGGTCGTTGCACCAGCCGGCTACGGAAAGACGACGCTGCTCGCACAGTGGGCCGAACGCCGGCAACCGCGTGTCGCTTGGCTCTCGGCCGATTTCCGTGACAACGACCCCGCCGTGCTCTTCACCTACCTGAGGGATGCTCTGGACCGCGTCGAAGCCCTCGGACCCGCGCTCTTCGGCCCGACCGCGCTGGCGCGCGCCGGCACCGCGGACATCATCCGACTGGCTGCGTCTCTCGCGTCCATGCGAGAGCCGGTCTCGCTCGTTCTCGACAACGTGGAGACCATCACCAACCCTGAGTGCCGCGACATGATTGCCGGCTTCGCGCTCCGCTTACCTCCGGGCTCAGCCCTCGCGATCGGATCACGTCAAGACGTGCCCGTCCCCCTCTCCCGCATGCGGGCTCAGGGAGCGGCGCTCGAGGTTGGATCTCGACACTTGGCGATGGAGTCAGCAGAAGCGCAGCGGCTGCTGGCCGGCGCGGGTGTCGTCGTTGAGGATCGTGATGTGTCCGATCTCGTGGAACGCACCGAGGGTTGGCCGACCGGCCTCTACCTCGCAGCTTTGGCGAAGAAGGCCGGGAGCTCCAATTTCGGCGTCGCCGAGACCTTCAACCGCGATGACCGCTTCGTCCAGGAGTACCTCCGCGCAGAGATTCTCGACCGAGTGTCACGAGCCGACGTGTCGTTCCTCGTTCGAACATCGATCCTGGCGCGTCTCACCGGCCCCTTGTGCGATGTAACCGTCGGGACGACGAAATCAGCTCGTACGCTCGACCGCCTCGAACGTAGCAACCTGCTCGTTGTACCACTGGACCGGCGGGGTGAGTGGTACCGGTACCACCACCTCTTCCGCGACCTGTTGCGAGCCGAGCTGCAGCGACGCGAACCAGAGATGATCTCCGAGCTCCACACCCGCGCCGCGGCATGGTATGAAGCGAACGGGTACTTGGAAGAGGCGATCGAGCATGCGCGACAGGCGGACGACGCTGAACGTGTGTCCCGTCTCCTCCTCATCGTCACCAACCCGGTGTGGGTGTCAGGCCGGCTCGAGACGGTGCTGCGGTGGATCGAATGGTTCGCCGCGAAAGGCGAGCTCGAGGAACATCCGGCGATCGCGGTGCACGGTGCGCTGATCCACGCCCTCAGCGGAAACTCGGGTGACGCCGAGCGCTGGGCAACGGCAGCACAACGAACGCAGTTCACCGGAAAGCTCGCTGATCGCAACACCATGGAGGGAACGCTCGCGTACCTCCGTGCCCTGGTGTGCCGCGACGGCATCGACGAGATGCGTCGCGACGCGACGGCAGCGCTCGAAGGATTGAATCCCACCAGTCCATATCGCGCCGCGATGTTGCACGCGCTCGGAGCCGCCCAGCTGCTCGCAGGTGATCACGACGCAGCCGACCTGCACTTCGCGAGGGCCGTCGACGAGGCCACGAGCGCCGGCACACTCCCTTTCCTCGCGTTGCTCTTGACCGAGCGCGGACTCGTCGCTGACGAACGCGAGATGAGGGGCGACGCTGACGCGTTCGCCCGCCAAGCGCTGTCCATCGTGAACGACGGCCAATACGACGACTACTGGACCAGCGCCCTGGTGTTCGCGTGGTGCGCTCGCGTCGCCGCAAGGCGCGGGGACCCGACGCAGGCACGCGAACTCGCCACCCGTGCAGCTCGTCTCCGCCCGTTGCTCACCTACGTGCTCCCTGTGGTCTCTGTGCAGGCGCTCCTCCAACTTGCGCTCGCCTACCTGGCACTCGCCGACGAAGCAGGCGCCAGCGCCGCGCTCGGGCAGGCGAAGGACCTCCTCCGCCACCGCCCCGACCTCGGCAACCTGCAGCAGCAGGTTGCCGACCTTCAATCACGGCTCGACACTCTCAAATTCGAGATGGTGGGTGCCTCAGCTCTCACGACTGCCGAGCTTCGGCTCCTGCCCCTCCTGGCGACGCACCTCACGCTCGCCGAGATTGGCGAGCGTCTCTTCATCTCCCGAGCCACCGTGAAATCCCAGACCAACTCCGTCTACCGCAAGCTCGCCGTCTCCTCCCGCGGGGAGGCAATCTCTCGGCTCCAACTGCTCGGGCTCGCGCCGAACCTCGTAGACAATTCATGATCGTCAACGACCACAGCCGCACCTGAGGATCGCAACGCAGCTGCGAACCGCGATTCAAGCTCATCCCGGCTGAAGCCGGACACCAGAACCGAGGATCGAAATTCCTGGTGTCGGAGGGGTGACAGAAACCCCAAGTACACGCGACCCCTGGCAAGCATGGCTGTTCGCCGCGTGACCATGATGCTCGGCATCACTCCCGCTACATCTCCCGGAATGACTGCCGGCCGCCGATGAATTTGGTACGGCCGCTCCACGATCGTCGTGCGACCGCTCCTGGGTCGCGGCGCGTGAATCGGCACGGCATCGTGAGCTTCGCCGCCGCGAACTATCACGTCGCACGTTGGCTTGCCGGCCAGACCGTGCGGATCTCGATCGAGGGGGCTCGTCTCGTTCCATAACCGTGGCGTGCTTGTCGCCACTCACGCGCGCACGTACGATCCCGCACGAGAACGCGCTGCGCTCCCCCGACAGGTATCAGGTCGCAAGCCGCGCAAACGCGAAGCGACCCGTCCTGACCATCCCGCCGCGGCCTCCGCTGATGCGCTCACCCGCAAGGTCGACACGACCGGGTCGATCAGCTTCGCCGCCGGCAGCTCTCGCGTCGGTAGCGCCTCTCGACGCGAGCAAGTCCAGATCGCGTTCGAAGGCGAACGGATCCGCAACCCCCCTCATCCGTCACGGCCCCACCCGCCAACACGGCGTCCTCGCCAATCCCGCCGGCCCGCCAACCGCACCAACGCCGCGTGACGACACTGAGTCGTGAGTCGTTTTGTGCGCGGACAAGTGTGCGAGGTCGGCAGGGCTTGCGGGCTCTGGATCATCGCACAGCGACGAGAGGACTCATGATCGAAGGGCTTGGACTTCCTCCAAGATCTGACTGATCTGTCGATCCTGAGCCTGCATGTGCTGTTGGATCTCGAGCGCGGTGTGAAGCACCGCGTCGGCATCTTCGTAGGTGGCCTGGGCACGCGTGTCCGCGGCGCCGCTCTGCACGTTCTGACCCACAATGATGATGCTCAACAGAACGAGTTGCAGGAACGTCTGACTGATCCACGACACGATCGTGACCACGTCGTGGGAGTTGATGGCGGACGGGAGCGAGACGACGGCGAGCCCGGCAAACGCGTACGCGCACCACATCGTCCCGACCCCCGCAGTGATCTTGAGGGCGAGGAACGTGTTGAACCGACCGAGCGGACCCTCGGTCGAGAACTGGTCCTCAACCTTGGGCGGCCCCTGCGCCGAACGGTGAGCGATATGCGGATGAGGGACATGAGTGAAGATCTTGGCCATCGCCCATCATCCACCTCGTTGCCCGTCTCCGTCACCCACGCGAAGGGGGGTTCGTCCATGTCGCGTCGCGGGTTGTTCGTCTGGACTCACGACGAACAGGTCCCCTGCTGGTGCGTCCGCGTCGACGAGGCCCTTCTGGTCGAGGACATAGAGGTATGCGAGCGAGGGGCAGGATGACGACGGCGGCAAACCAGGAAGACCACCACGATTGTCTCGAGGGTGGGGTCGGATGCCGCAGCTGCTGACACTTTGAGTGTCGTGGGGGAAGGATCTACGTGGCCGCTTGGTCTGGCGCGACGCTTGGCGAAGCTCGAATGGCGAGTCCGATCAAGGCGGAGGACCCAGCACTGCGCCCCCATTGATGACGGTCAGGGTGCTGCTCGATACGGCGAACTCTGGACGCGGTGTGGTCAAAGGACGCGTTCGAGTCGATGATCACGAGTACCGTCACGTGAATGAGCGTTCCGCCACCCGATGAGAATCACGGCCCCGACCTGTCGAGAGAACCCGATGTCGTGGTGCCCACCGAAACGGTGTTCCTTGATCTCGATGGTGATGGCGTCGTGGACGCGGTGCAGACGACGCGCGTGGTCGGTTTCGATGTCTCCGGTGATGGGCTCGTCGACGTGGTCGAGGTGACCGAGGAACTCGCGTCGGGTATCGGTATCGACGGAGCACCGGCGGCGGTCGCGCTCACCGACACCGTCGAAGCGGACTTCGAGCATGACGGCGACGTCGACATCGAGTCGGTGCCCCTCGAGGTCGAACCGGATTCTGCTGAACGCTGAACCAGTTCACACGACCGGGGCGCGCACCGAGCCCGAGCTTGGAGATCCACGCACCGGGCTGGGCGAGCGCCAGCGGGTCCGATTCCTGATGGTGTTCGGTCTCGTGTCTGTCGTGTTGGTGGCTGGCCTCTATGTGGGTGCGGTCCGTACCCATGTCGGCCAACGCGCCGACGAAGCCGCAATCGTCGGAAGGACCACCGGCCGTGTCGTGCAACACACCACGACCCGTGTCCTGAACACGATCAGCGTCACCTCACTCGTCGTGGCCGGTGTCGCGCTTTCGCTGCTCGCGTTGAGTCGTCGCCGTCCCCGCCTCGCGATCGGCGTGGCCGCGATCATCATCGGCGCGAACATCACGACCCAACTCCTCAAAACCGAACTGCTGACCCGACCCGACCTGCTGCACCGACCCGACGCGGCGACCACGCCGAGCTTTCCCAGCGGACACGCCACCGTCGCCATGTCCCTCGCGCTCGGCTTCGTGCTCGTGGTCCCCGCCCGGCTCCGAGTCATGGCCGGTGTCATCGGCGTCACCTACGCGGTGCTCATCGGAGCCGGAACCCTCACCAGCGGCTGGCATCGCCCCAGCGACGTCATCGCCGCCTACCTCGTCACCACCACCTGGGTCGCGTTCGTCGCGGCGTGGATCATCGCGTGGCGGGGCACCGAACAAGCGCGCCGGCCCTGGAGACCCATGTTCCTCGGCCGCTTGATCTCGAGTCCCCGACTCCTCTTCGTCGGTGCCGGCTTGCTCATCGCCGCGCTGCTCGTGAGTGGCACCGTCCTCCTCGTCCTCAATGGCCGTGAACTGACCGCCATCGAAGTCGGACCCTCATACCTCGGAGCCCTCGCCGCCATCGCAGGCACCGCCCTCATCATCCTCGCCACGCTCCTCTGGATACTCCGCGGCGCGCTCCTCGACCCACCCCATGCTCCCTCCGACCACGTGGCCTCCTGACGGTGGCGGCGGTGCAACGCGACATGGCCGAGCACACATCTTCAACCCGCGACGCGCTCCTCGCGGGTGGCACTTGCGCCCGCGTGCCTGCATCGCCCAGCGAAGCGGTCACGAATGCGGCCTCCCGAGAGCTGACGCGGCAACGATGAGCGAATTGCTTAACCTGTCGCCACCCTTGGGAGGGCCTTTCCTTTGCTGTTTCGACTCAGTACTCCAGCCCTCATCGTGGTCGTGCTCGCGGTGGTGCTCGGAAGCGCACTCGGGGGTATCGCTCTTGGCCGATACCTCCGTGACCGGGGTGAAGGAATCCGCGAACCGCTGGGCGTGGTGCAGGCGGCGCTGATCGGATTCGTGGCATTGATCCTGGCGTTCGGTCTCACCATGGCGGTCGGCCGATACGACGCGCGCCGCGCCGCAGTTGTCGACGAGGCAAACACGATCGGGACCACCTATCTCCGGGCGCAGACACTTGTCGAACCGATGCGAACCAAGTCGATGCAACTCCTGAAGAGATACACGGATCTGCGCATCGGGTTGTCCGACGCGGTCCCAGACACCGCGAAGTTCCGTCGCACGTCCGCGGCGAGCCAATCGATCCAACGCCGGCTGTGGGCGCTCGCGGGCGAAGCACTGAACGTGTCACCCCAAAGCAGCGCGCCGCGCCTGTACGTCGACACGCTCAACGAGATGATCGACGCCCAGTCGACACGCCTGGCCACGCTCGAGAACCGCATCCCCGACGCGGTGCTCTTTCTGCAGGTTGCCGTGAGCGCGCTCGCCTTCGCTATCCTCGGCATGTACCTGGCGTTGCTGGGACGCGCCGTACTCCCCCCGCTCATCGGCGCAGTCATGGTGGCCGTCATGCTGCTCGTCATCTTCGACCTCGATCGACCGCACCGTGGGTTCATCAACATCCCAAATACCGCGCTCGTCAATCAGCGCGCTGCAATGGTCCCGCCACCGGCAGCCGTCGGACCGACCGTACCTCCCGCATAAGACGAAACGCTCGAACGAGCTTCACGCGTCGGAATATGGCTCCACCAAACGCCGCAGTCGTACTCCCGACAGCGAGCGGCGCGTCGTCACACCGCGACCTGCGACTTCCCCACGCACGGGACCATCCCAGATCACCTGGTTGACGGTCGTACGACCGCGCGCGGATCCGCCTGCTCGACACTGCGTGACGAGAGACGGACCGCCTGAGGAGCGATCCACGTCCCGGCGTACCTGACGAGCTGAACCACCGATCCGACAACGACGAGGCTCGAGGCTTCGAACACGCTCCTTTGATGCGGCGTCAGCCTTTGCCCATTTGCTTGGGTCCTTTGAGTTTCTCGACGAGGCCGCTCACCGCAATCGCGGGGAAGGTCGTTACCTTGACCGTGCCCCGCGAACCGAGATCGACCGAAAGATGCGCGATGGTCTCGTTGTCCGGGGCCTCCACGACCGTGAGGAAGTCATACGGACCCAACAGCGCATACTGCGACACCACGGTGCATCCGAACTCGGCGATCTCCTGATTCACCTCCAGCATCCGGTCAGGATTGGCGTGCAACGTGTGGCCACCCTCAGGGGTGAGCACACTGAGCAGAACAAGCGACGTGCAGGCGCGGGTCTTCGGGACTCGGCACCAGATTCTCCAGGAGTGAGGATCACGAGTGTGAAGACCGACGATGCGAGCGCGATGACCCCCGCAACCGGGTGTGTGCCGAAGGCGAAGATCAGGCTGCAGATGATCGACCGGCCGGAACCTTCTCGTTGGTACGCGGACAAGGAGGGCACGGCGTGCGTGCGCATTCGTTCGACGAGCTCACGACATTGGGCTTTCGTCGAGATCATTCGCTATGCGCCGACAGTCCGCAGGTCGTGCGCCGGTTGCGGGCGGCTTTCGACGATCTATCTCACGTCGGACGCGTCCTGTCATCACCGCCATCCACGCGCTCCTCGGCGCCGCCACCAACGAGGCGTCCCCGCGTGCGTTTCTCGCGGTTGCGACCTCACCCGATCCTCGGGGGCTCGGGTGAGCACTCGTCGCCTCAGCGCCTCTGCTGTGTGCGGCGCTTGCTGTGGCTGGCGGCTCTCTGCGGTTGTGTCCACACATCGGGGTGAGGCGCGACCCGAGTGGGTGGCTTCTCTTTGCTGAGCTCGTCCCACGCCTGGAGGAGATCGAGCAACAAGAGGTCGATCATGCGTCGGCTCAGGTCGACGCGGACGACGACGCGCATGAGGTGCACGTCCTCCGCGTCGGGCGGGAGGCTGTAGGCGGGCACGATCCAGCCGTTCTCGCGGAGCCGCGACGAGAGGTGGTACACGTCGAACCCGGGATCGCCCTTGATCGTGAAGGTGACCACGGGCTCGGCGAGGCCGGGGTTGAGGATCTCGAACTTCCCACTGCCTTCGAGCCGCTCGTTCAGGTAGCGGGCGTTCGCCAGCATCCCTTCGACCACTTCGGTGTAGCCCTCACGCCCGAGTCGCAGGAAGTTGTACATCTGCGCCTGCACCATCGCCGACCCGCGCGAGAAGTTGAACGTGTACGTGGGTTGCGCGCCGCCCAGGTAGTTTACGCTGAACACCAGGTCCTCGGGGAGCTTGGACTTGTCGCGAAAGATCAGCCACCCGACGCCCGGGTACACGAGCCCGTACTTGTGCCCCGACACGTTGATCGACCACACCTGCTCGAGGCGGAAGTCGAACAGGAAGTCCGGGTGCGCGAACGGCGCGATGAATCCCCCGCTCGCTCCATCGACGTGCAGCGGGATGTCCCATCCCTTTTCGCGCTTGATCTTCACCAGCAGGTCGTTGAGCTCGGAGATGGGATCGGATTCCCCGATGTGAGTCGTGCCCAGCACTGCGCCGACGGCGATGGTGTTCTCGTCGATGTGAGGCTCGACATCCTCGGCGGAGAGCACGAAGCGATCGGGCTGCATCGGGAGCTTGCGCATCTCGACATCGAAGTACCTCGCGAACTTGTCCCACACCACGTGCGTCTCGGCGCCGAAGACCACGTTGGGCCGGGTAGTGTCTTCGCCGTCCGCCTCGCGACGGAGGCGCCAGGTCCACTTGTGGGCCAACAGTCCGAGCATGATCGCCTCGGACGACCCGATCGTGGCAACCCCCACCACGTCCGCTGCATCGGGTGCATTGAACAACGACCCGAGCATGTGGACGCAGGCTTCCTCGACCAACGACGCGGCCGGGTACTCCTCGTGATCGATGTGGTTCTTGTTCAGCGTCTCGTGGATCAGTGCCTCCGCTTGCGGCTCCATCCACGTCGTGACGAACGACGCCAGGTTCAGCGCCGGACGGCCGTCGAGCATGAGCGCCGTATGGAGCAGCTCGTACGCCGCGTCCGGCTCCATGCCCAACGGCGGGAACACGAACGGGTTGACCTGTTGCTGGAACGCTGGCGTCGCGTGCAGCGGCATCGGCCCACGGGCGGGAAGTTCGGCGTCAGTCATCACGGTCCTCGGTCGAGTATCAGTGTGAGTCGGGAGTCTCGCGTACGCATCTCGGTCCGACGGGATTCATGACGTCCTGGTGATGCCCCACGTGGCGGAAGTGGCTTGGCCGGGAGCGAGCGAGGTCACGCCCGTGCTGGTGCGGAACGCGTTGGACGGGTAGGTCATCGGCTCAACTGCGAGGGCAGCTCGCGCGAAATCGGGGAGCGGATCGCCTGGTCGGGCTCGCGCAACACCTTGGTCGCACACTCGGCCTGGGACTCGACGATCGGAAGAGCCTGCTCCCAGAAGAGTGCTGATCGAGACGAAGGCATCAGAGCAGTCGAGATTGCATGGGGCAGCACACCCACCAGGCCTTTCAGGCCGCTGCTGTTCAGTCGGTCCCAGGGAGGAATGCGGCGAGGCGTCATGATCTCCTCGTGACGAATCCCATCTGACACTCGCGCGCCGGTCAGGCCCGATCACCCGAAGGCGGCGAGGCGCTGGCGCGCTTCGATCAGCGCATGACGTCGCCGCTGATCATCTCGGCGGTCGTGCCGCTCTTGTTGCTGCCCGGCGGCGCGCACTCGCTTCTGGTCGCCGGCGTGTTCATAGCGTCCTGGGTGGTGTTCCTCGTCGACCTCGTCGTACACGAGCGCCGACTCGTCCACTACCTCGGCACCTGGCTCGGCCGCTTCGATCTCCTGGTCGTCGTGGTCACTGCACCGTGGTTCTTGATCGTCGGGACCGGCACAGGGAAGTTCGTCATCCTGATCCGATTGGCGCGAGTCGCCCGCGTCGTCATCGCGACGCGGGGCGCGCACCGGCTGTTCCAGCGGTCGGGCGCAGCCGCACTCGTCGCGGTCGGCGTCGTGTTCGTCGGCGCTGCCGTCGGGTATCGCGCCGAACACGCGACGAGCACTGGCTTCAAGACGTTCGGTGACGCGCTCTGGTGGACGATCGTCACCTTGACGACGGTGGGGTACGGGGACATCGTTCCCAAGACGACGGCAGGGCGCGTCGACGGCGTCATGATCATGATCGCCGGGGTCTCGGTGCTCGGCCTCCTCGCAGGGTCGATGGCGAGCTTGTTCGGTCTCGGCTCCGGGGCGTCGTCCGCTCCCCGAACTCTTGTCTCCGACGAAATGCCGCCACCCGACCCAGTCGCCACCGAGATCGCCGGACTCCGAGCCCAAGTGGAACGACTCGTCGACGAAGTGGCTCGATTGTCTCACCCCCAATGACGGCCCGAATGGCGACTGGCCCAGCTGGACGTCGGCGAGCGGGAGCGCGCGACGGTCTCATCCGGGCGATGATCCGGAGGGTGTGGTGACACAGAAGCTCGGGACCGTCAGACAAACGCTCCGGGCGCCGCGGGCGGCCGGGATCGCCGGTATCGCGTTCGCACTGATGCTCGGTACGGCGCTGGTACTCGTTCGGCTCGCCGTCCCGACCGACTCACAGCAGTCGGGCTCATGGCTCGACGATCGCTGGCGCAAGAACGCCGTTGTCGTCGCGCTCTATCTGGTCCTGTTCGCGGGGCTGGCGTTCTTGTGGTTCGTTGGCGCCATCCGGGATCGCATCGGCCTAGACCCCCGCCACCAACAGGCTTCACCACCGGCATCTCGGGTCGTCGATGCTGAAGGGCGTGGCTCGGGTCAATCCGTTATCGGTTCTTCATTCGCGAGTAGTTGCCGAACCGGCGGGTGCGCTGGTAAGAACACCCGTGCCCCAAGCTCGACCCGCGGGTGAGGTACCCGCCGTACAGCGAGCCTCATTCGAACACGCCATCGAGAACAGAATCGGCTGACGAGTATCAGACGTCGGTGCGTCCTCGTTGGATCCTTGTGGTGCGTCGATCATTCCCCGATTCCTGGCCGCAGCACGACGGCCGAGGAGGAGACCGTGATCGCCTTGTGTGAAGACTCCACGGTCTCGTTCGCAGAGACCGGCGCACGTTGGGAGCTCGCGTGACGGCACCAGCGTCGACAAGGGGCCCGGACCGGGCGCCGTTGGTGCTTGCTGCCTTGATACTGGCGGCCGCGGTGGCGAACCTCAACCTCGCGGTGGCAAACGTCGCGCTGCCGACGATCGGGAAGGATTTCGACGCGTCGCAGACGCAGTTGAACCTGATCGCAGTCGGCTACAGCTTGGGCCTGGCCGCGTCAGTGCTCTACCTCGGCGCAGTCGGTGATCGCTACGGACGAAAGCAGATGCTGCTCGTCGGCTCCGCGCTGTCTCTCCCTGCCGCATTCCTGGCCGCATATGCACCCGACCGCGGATTTCCTGATCGGGGCCCGAATCCTTGGCGGAGTCGCGGGCGGCATGTGCTACCCAACGACCCTTGCGTTGATCGCCGCACTATGGAACGGTCCAGCTCGGACGAAAGCGATCGCGTTGTGGTCAGCGATCGGAGCGGCGTTCGCGTCTCTCGGTCCGCTCCTGTCGGGGACCCTGTTGGAGCATTTCTGGTGGGGCTCGGTCTTCCTCGTCACCGTGCCCGTCGCGATCGCAGCGTTCGCCATGGCATGGTTTCTTGTTCCTGCGCACGTCAATGAGACAACCGAGCAGGTCGACAACGTGGGCGGCATCCTGTCGGTCGTGCTGGTCGGTGCGTTGATCCTCGCGATCAACTTCGCGGTCGTTCCGAATGCAGCGGCGCTGGTCGTCGGACTGGCCATCATCGTTGTCGCCGCACTCATCGCATTCGTGATACGCCAACGACGCGCCGCGAACCCTCTCTACGACCTCCACGTCGCGGCACGACCTACGTTCTGGGTCGCCGCCGTTGCGGGCATCGTCGTCTTCGGGTCGCTCATGGGCGCGATGTTCATCGGCCAACAGTTCCTCCAGAACGTGCTGGGGTACTCCTCTGTCGAAGCGGGCGCGGCGATCCTGCCCGCCGCGTTCATGATGGTCCTCGTGGCGCCACGCTCCGCCAAGCTCGTGGGCTCACTCGGTGCACGAATGACGTTGCTGATTGGCTACGTATTCGTCTTCCTCGGCTTCCTCGCCATGCTGCTCCTGTGGAAGGAGGGGATCGACGTACTGGAAAGTCGGACTCGGCTACGCGCTCCTGGGTATCGGCGTCGGGTTCGCGCAGACGCCAGCTGCCCACTCACTGACCAGCTCCGTGCCACCTACGCGCGTCGGCATGGCATCGGGTACCGCAGACCTCCAACGCGACCTCGGGGGCGCCTTGATGCAGTCGATCTTCGGCGCCTTGCTCACCGCGGGATACGCGACCGCGATGACCGCCGCGCTCTCGGGCACGCCCAACGCATCGCAAGTGACCGACAGCACAGAGAGCCAACTCACGAAGTCGTTCTCCAGCGCCGCGGACCTCGCCCAGCAATACCCGAAGTACGCGAACCAGATCACCGCAGCCGCCAAATCCTCGTTCCTCCAAGGCGACCAATGGGCATACACCGCCGGCATCGTCGCCGTGCTACTCGGGGCCGCGATCGTGTTCTTCTGGTTCCCGAAGAAGCGAACGCGAAGACGAACTCATCAATGCGTACCAGACCGCGGACAATGCCGCATCCGTCGATCTCGTCGACGGATTGACCCCGACGCCTCCTTCGACTTCCGCACGTAGTAGCTCTCGCTTCGACGCTTGATGGGCGTTCGCTCGTCGACGGACCGCAATCGCTCCGTCACGTGATCGCAGCATGCCGGGGATCGGTGCCGCGAGCCGTTCGACCGATGGTTCAGGAGAGATCCAGTTCGAGACCAGGCGTCGTGGTGCGTTCGGCGCGCGCAGAGTCGAGCGACGTCGTTCGATCGGTGATCCACTGCTGGCGACGTTCGATGGTCCAAGCGTCGTTGAGGTCGTCGATGGCGGTGTCGAGGTCGTCGGCACGCGTGTAGACGGTGGACGCGTGGCGGGCTCGCGAGAGTGCGACGTAGCCGAGTTCTCGGCCGCCGCCGTCTTCGAGGTAGTGGGTGGTGTCGACGGTCGCTCCTTGAGAGCGGTGCACGGTGATGGCGTAGCCGTGGGCCAGGCGGTTGCTCGCGGCGAACGGCAACGGGAGGGCGGTCTGGCGGCCATCGTCGAATCGAAGAGTGAGCATCCCTCGATCGGGGTGGACGTGTTCGATGGTGGCGGTTTCGGAGGTGACCGTCTGGCGGTGGGGTGCGAGGGTGACGACGCGGTCGCCTTGGCGGTAGCGACGACCGCCGGGTGCGGTGACCTCGGGACCGGTGAGCCAGCCTCGTTCGGCAGCGGCCTGGCGGGCAAGTTGGTTGAGTGCATCGACGTTGTCCCGTCGCCAGGCGAGCATGATGGTGTCGACCCCGGATTCGGTGTCGGCGAGCCAGCCGTCGATGACCGCGCCGATCGTTTCGGCTCGATCGCTGCCGGTGACGATGCGGTCGTGGCGTGCGAGCCAGTCGACGGCGCGGCTGATGTCGCCGTGGCGGAGTTCGGCAAGTGCTTCGCGTTCGGTGAGGTCGATCTGGCGGATGTTGTCGGTGAGCTGCCAGACGTGGCCGTCGAAGCGGCGTACGAGCGCCTCGAGTGCGCCGCCGGGGCCGACGGCGCCGAGTTGCCGTGGATCTCCGACGAGCACGAGTTTGGCGTGGGCGTGGGCGGCGTGGTCGAGGAGGCGGTGGAGGTCGTGGTCGTCGGTCATGCCCGCTTCGTCGAGTACGACGAGCGTGCGTTGGTCGAGGGTGAGCCTGCCGGTGTCGAGCCGGGCGAGGAGCGAGGCGACGGTACGCGACTCGATGCCCGCGTCGCGGCCCACCGTGCGGGCGGCTTGGCCGGAGGTGGCGGTCCCGAGCACACGGTATCCACGGCGCTGATGCGCGAGGCGGACAGCTTGGAGGGCGGTGGTCTTGCCCGATCCGGCGACGCCGACCACGACATCGAGGCTCCGGTTCGATTCGGAGATGCCGCGAACGGTGTTCCGTTGGCTGGGCGTGAGCGACGCGCCGAGTGACGTTTCGGTGTGCGCGATCGCCTCGCTCACGGTTACGGGCGCGATCGGCAGCATGGTACGGGCGTGGTGACGCGTCCAGGCTCGCGCTGCGATGGCGTGTTCAGTCTCGATGACGCAACGCGGTGCCCACACCGGTTCGCGGACGCCGTCGAACGGCTCCAGCTCCACCGCATCGGGATGGACGACCACCCGCTCCACGACCTGCTCCAAGATGTCAGCGTCGAGGCCGAAGAGATGCGGCGCGGCCGCGACGATCACGTCGCGACGACAGAACGCTTTGTCAGCGGCAAGCCGTCCGTCCGGACCGAGGAGCCGAGCAGCAAGCCGGTCGAGGTCCAGCTCGTCCAGCTCGGGAGTGACCCGGCGATGATGGGATCGATCGACATCGGCCGTGATGCCATCAATCGTGAACGGCCCGGCTTCGATCTCGCCTTGCCAGCGAGCCATCAGGTCGGTCACCTGCTCGTGCCGTTTGGCCCTGCGGGTGCGCCGCGCAGCGACGGCACGTTGGCGGTAGCTCGTCTCACCGGGCCGGCCGGCGGCGGTGTCGATTTCGGCCGACCGTTTGGAGTGCATCTCCATCACCTGCTCTGGGATCCCGGCGATCGCCCAGTGGCCGAGACGACCGGAAGGCCCGTCGTCGGAGACGATCCCGTAGCCGAGCTCGACCGCGACCCGCGCCGAACGGAGCCGCCCGAAGGCCGTCGCGGCGTGGAGGTGCTCGCGCCACAACGCGGTGTCGGCCGCTTTCCAGCCGCCCCGCTCGTCGAGCATCTCGACCAGGTTGGCGACCAGCACATGGTCGTGGAGGCACGGATCACCCGCTCGTGACGTTGCGTGCCGAGTCGACGCGTACAGCATCCCGCTCGTGGGTGTCGGTGTCGCCGCTCGTCCTCGCCGGCCGCCTCGTTCGACAGTGAGCTGCTCGAGATAGGCCAGCGTGCCGTCGCGCTCGGCGTCGAGGATCTGGTGCATGTCTTCCGCGCGGCCGATCACGCCCAGTTCGGCGACCGACTTGTGCGCCGACACGACGATCTCCAACCCCGGCCGCGTCGTCCGCACCAGCCGGTCGCCCGTAGAGGGATGGCGGGCACCACCGGGGCCGAAGATGTGCTCGTACGCCTCGGTGGTGACGTGCCCAGCGAGACCGAGCCTGACCGTTGCGCCGCCGCCCCAGGTCAACGGACTCTCTCCCCGTTCGGCGTAGTAGCTGATCGCCGCTCCCGGGTGGTCGTCCGAGCGGCCGAGCACGGTCTGGCGGTGGTACTCGACCGAGTCCGTGCCCATCATCCGCATCCACGCCATCGCACCGTTCCCCTGACTTGCCCGCGACAAGCGGGCACGGGGCGATCATGCGGATCCAACATCCCGGGACACCTCCCGGGACACCTCCCGGCAGAACTCCCGTCACCACTCCCGCTCCCGCGGTCACTCCCGGAAGGACTCCCGCGACGACTGCCGTACCAGGACCACTCCCGCGATCACTCCCAGCATCACTCCCGCTCGTGGTGCGAGCCAGATCGTTCGGAGAACCGAAGAGCCGGCACTGCCGGGGCGTCGATCGCGCGAGACGGCCACATCGGGCTTCGGCAGTTCCCCTGGCGTCGTGCGGCCAAGAGGCCCGGGACGGCCTCTCGCAAGCCCTGGTGTGCAGCCCGATCCGGGTTGCAACCGTGTCTGCTTCTCCATCTGGGTCACGCGTGTGCGATTCGGCGTTCTGGATGCCTTCAGGTGGGAGAATCTCGAGTCCGTTTTCTTGGGAACGGGAGCTACGACGGGAGCTCTGCCGGGAGTGTCGGTCGCGATGGTTACTTCATGCCTTCCGATCGGGACACTCCTGCGCCGGAGCTTGGGCCTGGCCTCGACCCTCCCGAGTTGACCGAGGGCGCAGCGAGCGTGCTCCTCCGCATCCTCCGCAAGGCGCACGAGACCCACCTCGCCGCGAAGGCCGAGCAGTCCCGATGTGAGAGACGAGCGAGACGTAGCGTGACCGGCATGAAGCGCTTCGCGTTCTACGGTCGGGTCAGCACCGAAGACCAGCAAGACCCGGCGTCGTCGCGCAACTGGCAGCTCGCCCGGTCCCGCCAGATCATCGAACCCGACGGCGAGATCGTGGTCGAGTTCTTCGACATCGGCCAGTCCCGCTCACTGCCGTGGAAGCGCCGTCCCGAGGCCGCCAGACTGCTCGACGCGTTCCGTGATCCCGACCGTGGCTTCGACGCCGTCGTCGTTGGTGAGCCGCAACGCGCCTTCTACGGAAACCAGTTTGGGCTCACGTTCCCGGTGTTCACGCACTTCGGTGTCGAGCTGTGGGTGCCGGAGGTCGGTGGCCCGGTCGATCCCGGCTCCGAAGCCCACGACATGGTGATGTCCCTCTATGGCGGCATGTCGAAGGGTGAACGGATGCGGATCAAGACCCGCGTCCGCAGCGCGATGGCCGCCCAGGCCGCGATCGAGGGGCGCTTCCTCGGCGGTCGGCCACCCTACGGTTATCAGCTGATCGACGTTGGCCCACATCCCAACCCGGCGAAGGCCGCTAACGGCCAGCAGCTCCGCCAACTCGCCCCCGACCCGATCGCGGCACCGATCGTGCTGCGCATCTTCACCAAGTACGCCCAGGGGCAGGGTCTGCACCTGATCGCGTCCGGCCTCAATCGCGACGGCATCCCGTCGCCGGCTGCGCATGATCCGGGTCGGAACCGGCACCGCACGACCGGCCAAGGCAAGTGGGCCAAGTCAGCAGTCCGGGCCATCCTCGCCAACCCCCGCTACACCGGCTTCGAGGTGTGGAACAAGCAACGCAAAGACGAGATCCTCGTCGACGTCGATGACGTTGCGCTCGGGCACGTCACCAAGATGCGCTGGAACGACACCGACCAGTGGATCACGTCGAATGAGCCGACCCACGAGGCACTCGTCAGCCGCGAGCTCTTCGATACCGCACAGGCGATGTTCGACCGCAACAAGCGCGCCGCCACCCGTACACCACGCGCAGGTCGTCATTACGTGCTCGCCGGACGGATCCGCTGTGGAGTCTGCGGCCGGCGGATGCAAGGCCACTGGACCCACGACCGCGCCTACTACCGCTGCAAGTTCACCGACGACTACCCCAGCTGGCGACCGCGAACACCCGCGCAACGTCTACGTCAAAGAAGAAGCGATCCTTCCGGGTCTCGACCGTTGGCTCGCGTCACTCTTCGACGACGACCACATCGACGACACCTGCGACCGTCTCGCTGGCGTCTCCGAACCCGACCCCGGTGCTGCAGCGCATACAAGCAGCTCTGCGCGCCGCGATCGCCGACTGCGACCGCAAGCTCGCCAACTACCGCGCCCTGCTCGACCACGACGACGCCGTCACCGTCGCAGCGGCGTGGATTGCCGAGACCCAACGCGAACGCAAGAACCTCGAGCGACAGCTCGGCCAACAGATCCCGGGCGACCAGCTCACGAGCGAACAGGTCAAGGCGCTCGTGAAGGCGCTCGAGGACATCGTCGTCGTACTCGCCAATGCCGAGCCTGCCGACAAGAGCGAACTGTACGACCAGCTCGGCATCTCACTCGCTTACGACCCGGACGGGACCGTCACCGTCCAGTCGCAACCCCGTGGGGTACAAGTGCGTGTCGGAGGGGGGACTTGAACCCCCACGTCCTTGCGGACACTAGCCCCTCAAGCTAGCGCGTCTGCCGATTCCGCCACTCCGACGAGGGGGTGCAGTGTAGCCAAGTGGTCGCGCGCGACCGGCCCTCCGACCACCCGGCAGTTGACCGTCAAATGCGGGGGTCTACTGACGGTTGATCGCGTTGGAGGTCGGGGAAGAGGCAGGCCACGGGGTGGCCCTGCCCGCGGTCGACGAGCTCCGGACCAGGTTCCGCGGCGCACACGTCGGCAGCCTTCCAGCACCGCGTGCGGAAGTGGCAGCCCGACGGCGGCAACTGCGCATCGGGCGGGTCACCGCTGAGCACGATGCGTCGTCGAACCCGCTCGGCCACGGGATCGGGCACCGGCGACGCCGACAGCAGCGCCTGCGTGTACGGGTGCACCGGCGCGTCGAACAGTTCGGCGGTGGGTCCGGTCTCCACGATGCGACCGAGGTGCATCACCGCGACGCGGTCGGCCACGTGGCGGACGACGGCGAGGTCGTGGCCGATGAACAGGTAGGCGAGCCCGAGTCGCGCCTGCAGGTCGACCAGCAGGTTGAGGATCTGCGCCTGGATCGATCCGTCGAGCGCGGTGACCGGCTCGTCGAGCACCAGCAGCTCGGGCTCGACCGCGAGCGCGCGGGCGATGCCGACACGTTGACGCTGGCCGCCCGACAACTCGTGCGGATAGCGAGGCCCGTGCTCCGGTCCGAGCCCGACGAGTCCGAGCACCGCGGGCACCCGCTGCTTGATCTCGCGCGACCGGCCGGCGATCCGCAGCGGCTCGGCCACGATCGACCGTACGGTCATGCGGGGATCGAGCGCCGCATACGGATCCTGGAACACGATCTGCACGCGGCGGCGCAATCGCGCGCAGCCGCCGACGCGACAGGTGCGCGATGTCGTCGCCGTCGACGCGGATCACCCCGGCCGAGGGTTCGAGGAGCCGGAGCACCAGGCGGGCGACGGTCGACTTCCCGCTCCCCGACTCCCCCACGATCCCGAGGGTCTCCCCCGCCTGCACGGTGAACGACACGTCGTCGACCGCGTGCACGACGCCACCTCGCGCCCGGAACCGCTTGGCCAAGCCGTCGGCCTCGAGCAACGCGGTCATACCGGCCGCGCCCCGATCGACACCTCGTCGGCGTAGTGGCACGCAGCGTGGTGGCTCTCGCTGAGCGCGTGCAGTGGCGGGACCTCGTTGCGGCACCGGTCGTCGGCGAGGGGGCAGCGAGGATGGAACGCGCACCCCTGGGGGATCTGGCTCGGGTCGGGCGGCGCCCCGGGGATCGCGGTGAGCGACGCGCCCGCACCACCGACGCTCGGGACCGACGCCAGGAGCCCCCGCGTGTACGGATGGCCCGACGCCGTGAACACCCGGTCGACCGCACCCTCCTCGACGACACGACCGGCGTACATCACGACGACCCGGTCGGCCACGCCGGCCACGACACCGAGATCGTGGGTGACGAGCACCAGTGCGAGCCCCATCTCGTGTTGGAGCTCGATCAGCAGCTCGAGGATCTGGGCCTGGGTCGTCACGTCGAGCGCCGTGGTCGGCTCGTCGGCGATCAGCACCTGCGGCCGGTTGGCCAGCGCCATCGCCACCATCACCCGTTGGCGCATGCCCCCCGAGAGCTCGTGCGGGTACGCACGCGCCACGCGTGCCGCGGGGGTCAACCCCACCCGTTCGAACAGTGAAGTGACGTGGGCGCGAGCCGCACGGCGCGACCGGGCGCCGTCGTGCACCGTGATCGCCTCGGCGACCTGTGCGCCGACGCGCTGCACCGGGTTGAGCGCGGTCATCGGGTCCTGGAACACCATGGCGAGCTCGCGGCCGCGCACCCGACGGTACTCGTCCTCGGCGAGCCCGACGAGCGGCCGACCGGCGAGCCGGATGTCGCCGTCGGTGATCACGTCCCGGGCGATCGATCAACCCCATCACCGCGAGGGCCGTGACGGTCTTTCCCGAACCCGATTCCCCCACCACCGCGACGGTCTCGCCGGCGTCGACCGAGAACGTGACCCCTCGCACCGCCTGCACCACCGACCGGTCCGTGCCGAACTGCACCCGCAGCCCGTCGACCGAGAGCGCGGGCACGAGTGCCGCGGTCACGCGCGCACCCGGCGCCGGGGATCGAACGCGTCGCGCAGGCCGTCGCCGACGAAGTTGACCGCGAGCACGGTCGAGAAAGATGGCGAGGCCGGGGAACACGGTGAGCCACCACCAGTCCTCGACCGTGCCGATCGAATCCGACAGGCAAATTGCCCCAGCTGGGCGTGGGCGGCTGGATGCCGAAGCCCGAGGAACGAGAGCGTGCTCTCGACCAGGATCGCCTCGGCCACCACCAGCGTCGCGTTCACGATGATCGGCCCCAGGCAGTTGGGAACACGTGACGCGCGATGATGCGCGTGTTCGACGCGCCGATGGCGCGTGCAGCGTCGACGAACTCCCGCTCGCGCAGCGCCAGCGTCGCGCCGCGCACGACGCGCGCGATCGAGCCCCACAGCAGGAACGACAGCAGCAGCGTGATCCCGAGCGGGCCGCCGAGGTCGAGCGTCGCCGAGGGGGCCGAGATCGATGGTGCCGATCGACACCGCCACCGCGAGGAACGGCATCGCCGGCAGCGCGATCCACAGGTCGGTGAAGCGCATGAGCAGGCCGTCGAGCCAGCCGCGGTAGAAGCCGGCGAGCGCGCCGATCACCACGCCGATCACGGTCGACAGCAACGCGACCCCCAGCGCGACCTTGAGCGAGATCTGGCCACCGTGCAGCACGCGGGACAGCGAGTCGCGGCTCAGCTCGTCGGTGCCGAACCAGTGCGCGGTCGACGGCCCCGACGTCGGCTGCGAGCGAGGTGCTGATCGTTCGGGTCCTGGGCGAAGCTGCGCGCCCACGAAGCACGCGAGGAACATGAACACCAGGAAGCCGAGGCCGATCATGGCGGCCCGGTGGCGGCGGAACCGGCGCCAGGCCACGCGCCACTCGCCGCACGTCGCTGGGCGTGCACCGGTCCGCGGGCGCGAGAACGGGATCGAGCGCCTCGGCCCGGGCCCGGCCCGACTCGTCGCCGACCCGCATGCTCACGCGCGCACGCACCCGTCGTCGTCGTACGGAGCCGCTCACGCGGATGCGCGGGTCGAGCACGGCGTAGAGGATGTCGGCGAGCGAGGTTGAACAGCACGACGAACACCGTCGCCACCGCCATCCACGCCAGGATCACCGGGTAGTCGGACCGCTCGAGCGCGTCGAAGAACAGCAGCCCCAGCCCCGGCCAGCTGAACACCTGCTCGACCACGACCACGCCGCCGAGCAGCACGCCGGCGTCGATCGCGACCACGGTGACGAACGGGATGAGCGCGTTGCGCAGCGCGTGCCGCCGGATGACCTGACGCGCGCGGCACGCCCTTGGCGCGCGCGGTGCGCACGTAGTCGGTGTGCAGCACCTCGAGCATGCTGTCGCGCTGGTACCGGCTCCATGCGGCCACGCTCGTCGAGCATGAGCACCGAGCACGGGCAGCACCATGTGCCCGACAGGTTGCCGACGTTCCCCTCCTGCCCGACCGTGTACTTCCCCTGCACGTAGAGCACGTGGATCCCGAGCTGCTCCTGGAGCACCAGCACCACGACAGCTGCAGCAGCAGCGCGAAGAAGAAGTCGGGCATCGAGAACCCGAAGTACGAGAACGACGTCGCCACGTGGTCGAACGCCGAGTACTGCCGCACCGCGCTCACCACGCCGATGAGCATCGCCAGCGATCACCGACAACACCACCGCGGTGCCCACGAGCAGCACCGAGTTCCAGGTCGCGTCGCCCACCATGTCGGCGACCGGCCGCTGCGGTCCGGAACGACTCGCCCCAGTCGCCCTGCACGAAGTCGCCCAGCCAGCGCAGGTACTGCTGGCGGCCGCGACTCGTCGAGGTGGTACTGGTGCTCGAGGTTGCGCGATCGTCTGCTGCGACACGCCCGGCCGGTGGCGGAGGTCCGCAGCGGATCGCCCCGCGCGGAGACCAGCGCGAACACCACGATCGTCGCCAGGAGCACGACGACCAGTGCGTCACCAGCCGTCGCCCGATGAACGCGATCACCGCGAAATTTCTAGCCGCCGGATCGACCGCGGCACCGCGGCAAGCGCAGGCGATCGAGCGACTACGGCGTGTAGGTCCAGTCCTCGATGTTCCAGGTGAAGCCGTCCTGGGTCGGGTTGTCCCGCACGCCGGTGATGGTGTCTCGGTACCCGAGCTGGGTCGGCTTCTGGAACAGCGGGATCACGGTGACGTCGTTGCGTCGCCAGCTGCTGGTCGGCCTGGTTGAACAGCTGCGCCCGGACAACCGGATCGGGCTCCCTGTCGGTGGCATTGAGCAGCTCGTCGACCTTCGGGTCCTTGACCTTCGTGTAGTTCTGACCGCTGTAGTCGCACTCGCACGCCTTGGCCACCTTCTCCGGGCATTGCGCGGGGATCGACGACGACAACCAGATCATGTTGCCCTGGTACGGATCGGGCGAGCCGACCCAGGCGAAGATGATCGTCTGGAAGTCGAAGCCCGTCATCTTGGTGTCGAGCATGTCGGGCGAGTTCTTGATCGTGAGCTTCACGCCGATCTTCTCGAGCTGCTGCTGCATGATCTGCTCGGAGAGGATGCGGGCCTGGTTGCCCGAGGTGGTGCCGATCGTGAACGCGAGCTTCACGCTTGCCCTTCGTGCGCGCACGCCGTCGGAGCCGGGCATCCAGCCGGCGTCGTCGAGCATCGCCTTCGCCGCCTCGACGTCACCCGTCGCGGGATACATCGACCCAGTTCGGCACGTACTTCTTCTGGTTCGCCATGTACTGCGTGTTGTTGAGCACCTGGGCGTCGTCGTTGGCGTCCTTCACGACCCGGTCGACGATCTGCTGGCGGGGCATGGCGGTCGCAATCGCCTTGCGCACCTGGACGTCGTCGAGACCGGGAACGGTCGAGAGCATGTCGAAGTGCTCCCACTGCGGACCGAGCGTCGTCGTGTACTCGGCACCGTCGACCGATTCGATCTTCTTGCGCAGGCCGATCTGGTTCTGCGGGTAGATCATGTCGACCTCGCCCGAACGGAACGCGTTGAGCTCGGAGTTGGTGTCGCGGGTCGGGATGAACACGACCTTCGGGACCTGCGCCATCTTGCCGCCCCAGTAGTTCGGGTTGGGCACCAGCGTGACCTGCTGGTCGGGCGTGAACGACTCGACCATCATCGGCCCGCTGCTGATCGGCTTCTTGGTCTTGGGATCGCAGATGCAGTTGTTCCAGACCTTGTTGAAGTTCGTGCCCCTCGAGGATGTGCTGCGGGAGCACCGTGGTGCTCGATCCGGCCCACAGCTCGCGGTAGGGCGCGAACACCTCCTGGAACACCATCTGGAACTCGCGTCGGGCTCACGAGGTTGAACGCGGTGATCTTGTCGTAGCCGTTGCGCGACACCACGTCGTTCTTCGTGTTCATGATCGTGTCGTACGTGAACTTGAAGTCGGTCGCGGTGATCGCCACGCCGTCGGACCACTTCGCGTCGGGGCGGATCGTGCAGTCGACGGTGAACGGAGCCTGCGTGACGACAGTGCAGTCCTTGTCGAAGATCCACGGCTCGTACGAGAAGTCGGGCAGGAGCTTGTAGCCGCGGGCGAGCGCCGGTCCCGCGATCATCGCCGTCCAGGCGCCGTTGCCCGCCGTGGTCATGTCGTTGAGCACGGGCGGGAACTCGTCGACCGCGATGGTGATGGCCTGCGACTTCTCGGCGGCCCGGGGCGCGGCGGACGCGATCGTCGCCACCGACCCCAGCACCAGCGCGCTCGACCAGGAGCGCGACCGTTGACCGGTTCGTAATCCGTCGTGTTGTCGCCAGCATTCGGTGGCCCCCAGCTACGCCGCCGATTGTGACTGCCGATACGACGCGCGGTGTCGATGGTCGAATCGGCAATTCTGCACTACTCGTCACCAGAACGGCGCGCGCGCGGACCCACTTGAGGGGAAAACGACGTCAGTCGAGGCGCAGCGCGAGCAACACGGTGGTGAAGAGGAAGATGATCGACGCGATCACCGTGAGGCGGTCCAGGTTGCGCTCCACGACCGTGGAACCGGCCATGGAACCGCCCAGTTGGCCGCCACCGAACATGTCGGAGAGACCGCCGCCGCGGCCGGAGTGCAGCAGGATGAGGAAGATCAGCGTCAGCGCGGCGAGCACCTGGATGACGATGAGGACGACGTTGAGCATTGTGTCCAGTTTGCTCCGGTTGAGGCATTGACAGCGGACCGGCCGCCCAATCTAGCCGCGGATCAGCGGCGGTACTGGACGACGCGGGCGAACTCGTCGGGCTCGAGTGACGACCCGCCCACCAGCGCGCCGTCGATCTCGGGCATCGCCATGAGCTCCGCCGCGTTCCCCGACTTCACGCTGCCGCCGTACTGGATGCGGATGGCGTCGGCGGTGTCGGCACCGTAGAGGTCGCGCAGCGTGCCCCGGATCACCCCGATGGTGTCGTTGGCGTCCTGCGGGGTCGCGTTGCGACCGGTCCCGATCGCCCAGATCGGCTCGTAGGCCACGATGCACGTCGCCGCGTCGGCGGCCTTGACCCCGGCGAAGGCGCCGTTGGTCTGTGATGTCGACGCGTTCGGAGGTGGCGCCGGCTTCGCGCTCCTCCAGGGTCTCGCCCACGCAGACGATGGGGGTCATGCCGTGCTTGTGCACCGCCTTGAGCTTGAGGTTCACCGTCTCGTCGGTCTCACCGAACAGCTGCCGCCGTTCCGAGTGCCCGATGATCACGTACTGCACCTGCAGCTTGGCCAGCATCGGGGGTGCGACCTCGCCGGTGAACGCGCCCTGGTCCTCCCAGTGGCAGTTCTGCGCCCCGAGCTGGATCCGCAGCCGGTCCGCTTCGATCAGGGTCTGCAGCGTGCGCAGGTCGGTGAAGGGCGGGCAGATCACGACGTCGCACGCGTCGTAGTCGGGCTCGTCGAGCCGGTAGGAGAGCTTCTGCACCACCTGGATGGCGACGAAGTGGTCGTGGTGCATCTTCCAGTTGCCCGCGATCACGGGTCTCCGTTCGGCAGCCACTAGGGGCGTCCCTTCGCTCGGAGTGCTTCGAGACCGGGGAGATCACCGCGCTCGATGAACTCGAGCGACGCTCCCCCACCGGTGCTGACGTGGTCGACGTCGGCGGCGAGGCCGAACTCGCGGATGGCCGCGGCACTGTCACCACCACCGACGACGGTGAACGCCCGTGAACCCGCGACGGCCTCCGCCACCGTGCGCGTGCCGGCGGCGAACGGCGCGAGCTCGAACATCCCCATGGGGCCGTTCCACAACACCGTCTTCGCTTCGGTCACGACGTCGGCGTAGGTGCCCGCCGTCTCGGGTCCGACGTCGAGACCCTTCCAGCCGTCCGGGATGCCGCGCGCCGGCACCGTGCGGGTGTCGGCGTCGGCGGACACGTCGCGGGCGATGACGAAGTCGGTCGGGATCTGCACCCGCCCGGTGGCGAGCAGTCGCGTGCACTCGTCGACCATCTCGGGTTGCACGAGCGAATCACCGACGGCGATCCCCTGCGCGAGCAGGAACGTGAACGCCATCGCCCCACCGATGAGCACCGTGTCGCACCGGTCGAGCAGCGCGTCGATCACGCCGAGCTTGTCGCCCACCTTGGCGCCCCCCAGCACCGCGACGAACGGGCGCGCCACGTCGTCGGCGAGGAGCCGGGAGAGCACCTCGACCTCGCGGTGCAGCAGCCGCCCACCGGCGTGCGGCAGCACCCGGGGCGGGCCGACGATCGACGCGTGGGCCCGGTGGGAGGCCCCGAACGCTTCGTTCACGTAGAGGTCGCCGAGCTCCGAGAGGTTGGTGCACAAGGCGGGGTCGTCCTCGGTCTCGCCCGGCTCGAAACGCAGGTTCTCGACCATCACGACGTCACCCGGGCTCGACGACGCGATCAGCGGCTCGACCCGCGGGCCGACCACAGCCGGCGCCAGGAGCACCTCGCAGCCGAGGAGCTCGCTCATCCGTCGGGCCACGGGGGCCATGGAGTACTGCGGATCCACGACACCCTTGGGGCGACCCAGGTGACCCGCGACCACCACGACCGCGTGGCGATCGCGCAACCACTGGATCGTCGGCAACGCGGTGCTGATGCGCAGATCGTCCTCGACGACGCCATCGCGCAGCGGCACGTTGAGATCGATGCGCACGAGGACCCGCTGCCCGTGCTTCAGCGGCAGGTCCTCCAGGCGCGGCAGGTGCACTATTCCCCGACGAAGACGACGAGATCGATGAGGCGGTTGGAGTAGCCCCACTCGTTGTCGTACCAGCCGAGCACCTTGACCATCTTGCCGTCGGTCATGGTGTCCTCGGCCGAGAAGATGCACGACGACGGGTTGCCGACGATGTCGGCCGACACCAGCGGCTCGTCCGAGTACTCGAGCACACCCCGGTACGACTTGTCGTTGCTGGCGGCTTCGAAGGCGGCGTTCACCTCGTCGACGGTCACCTCACGGCTCAGGTTGGCCGACAGGTCCGTGATCGACCCCGTCGGCACCGGGACGCGCAGCGACGTGCCGTTGAGCTTGCCCTTGAGCTCCGGGAGCACGAGGCCGATGGCCTTCGCCGCGCCGGTGCTGCTCGGGATGATCGACAGCGCGGCCGCGCGCATGCGGCGCAGATCGGGCTTGCCGCTGCGCGTCGCCTTGGCGAGGTCCTGCAGCGACTGGTCGCTGGTGTACGCGTGGACCGTGGTCATGAGGCCCTGCTCGACGCCGAAGGAGTCGTTGAGCACCTTGGCGATGGGAGCGAGGCAATTGGTGGTGCACGACGCGTTCGAGATCACCGTCTGCGACGACGCGTCGTAGACCGAGTCGTTGACGCCCATGCAGATGGTGGCGTCGGCGTCACCGCTCGGCGCCGAGATGATGACGCGCCCGACACTCCCACCGAGGTGCCCCGCCGCCTTCTCACGCGCGGTGAAGAGCCCGGTCGACTCGATCACGACGTCGACGTCGTGATCGCTCCACGGGATCTCGGCCGGGTCCATGACCTCGAGCTTGTGGATGTCACGACCGTCGATCGAGATGCCGCCGTCGGTGCCGCGGATGTCGTTGGCCAGCGTGCCGCCGACGGAGTCGTGCTTGAGCAGGAAGGCGACCGTCCGGCTGTCGCCCATCGGCTCGTTCACCGCCACCAGCTCGACGCCGGCGTCGGCGCCCCGGCTGAGCAGTGCCCGCGTGAACGAGCGGCCGATCCGGCCGAATCCGTTGATCCCTACACGAACCGCCATTGGTTCCCTCCAACAGGATGGATTGAGACTGTGGACTACAGCAGAGCCTGGAGGGCCTTCGCCAACTGTCCCGGATCGTGGGCGAGGCCGTCGGGGCGGGCGAGCGTGGCCGAAACGGCCGTGACCCCGAACGCACGGATGCGGGCCGTGTCGACGGCGAGCCCTCCACCGTCGTCGTAGAGGAAGCAGTCGACCCGGGCGCCGTGGGCCAGCACCGCCTCCAGGTGGTCGGCGGCGTCGAGCCCTTCGGTCTCCGGCAGCTGCGGGCGGAGGTTCGCCACCTGCACCACCTGGGCCCGGGTGGCCACGACGGCGGCCCGGATCCCGTGCACGCTCACGACCGGCATCACGCTCGTGTACAGCGACCCGGGGGCGTAGACCACCTGGTCGGCGCGCTCGATGGCCGCCACCGCGGCGGGGGTCGCCTCCGCGTCCGCGGGCACGAGATCGACCCGGCGGATCCCGAGGCTGTTGGCCACCGCGACCTCGCCCTCGATCTGCCCCTCGGCCAGGGTCGCCTTGAGCGTGACCGGCTCGACCGTCGCCGGGAGGACCCGGCCCACGGCGCCGAGCAGTCGGCCGGCCTCGTCGAGCGCGTCGGGGAAGCTGCCGAGCGTCTCGGCCAGCCCGACCAGCACCAGGTTGCCGAGCGCGTGGCCCTCCAGCTCGCCGTCGGTGAACCGGTGTTCGAACGCCGACGACCAGACGCGGTCGTCGGCGGCCAACGCAACCAGGCACCGGCGGATGTCGCCCGGAGGCGGCACGCCGAGGTCGCGCCGGAGCCGTCCCGACGATCCGCCGTCGTCGGCCACGCTGACCACCGCGGTGATCTCACCGGCGTAGCGCCGCACCGCGCGCAACGCGATTGCGAGCCCGTGACCCCCACCGAGCGCGACGACGCGGGGTCCGTCACCCACGCTCGACGTCCCGGTGGTGGACGCTCGGCGACACACCGAGCGGTTCGAGGAGCCGGGCGAGCTCGGTCGCGATCACGACGCTGCGGTGGCGCCCACCGGTGCAGCCGATCCCGATCGACAGGTACGACTTGCCTTCCCGCACGTACGCGGGCAGCAGCAGCGCGAAGAGGCGATGCAGCTCGTTGAGAAACGGGGCGGTCTCCGGTTGGCGCGAGCACGTAGTCGCGCACGCGTGCGTCCGTCCCGGTGAGTGGGCGCAGTTCCTCGACCCAGTGCGGGTTGGGCAGGAACCGGCAGTCGAAGACGAGGTCGACGTCGATCGGCAGACCGTGCTTGTAGCCGAACGACACGATGCTCGTCTGGAGCGCGCCGGCACTGCGGTCGCCGTCGAACAGCTCGCGCAGCCGGTCGCGCAGCTCGTGGACGTTGAGCTCGCTGGTGTCGAGCACGATGTCGGCACGGCCCTTGAGCTCACCGAGGAGCTGACGCTCGTTGGCGATGCCCTCGGACACGCGTTCATCGGCCGCCAACGGGTGCTTGCGGCGGCTCTCCTCGTACCGGCGCACCAGCACGTCGTCGGCGGCGTCGAGGAACAGCACGCGGGTGCTCGCGCCCATCCTCCGCAGCTCGGCGAGCGCGGCCACGAGGTCGTTGACGAACTCGCCCGAGCGCACGTCGATCACGAGGCCGAACTGCTGGGGACCCTCGGTGCCCTTCCCGAGCTCGGCGACCTTGACGACGAGCGCGGGCGGCAGGTTGTCGATCACGAAGAAGCCGAGATCCTCGAGCACGTCGGCCGTGGCCGACCGCCCCGCACCCGACATGCCGGTGATGATGGTGACGTCGAGGGTCACGTCGCCGCCCGTTCGCCGTGAAGTTGCGCGAAGAGCGCGCGCGCGACCGGTTCGGGGAGCCACGGGATCGCCACGAGGTCATCTTCGGCCAGCGCCCGGAGCCGCTTGACCGAACCTTGCTCCTTGAGGAGCCGCGCCTTGCGCACCGGGCCGAGCCCGGGCACGTCGTCGAGGACCGAGCGGGTCATCTTCTTGTCGCGCAGCTGGCGGTGGTAGGTGATCGCGAAGCGGTGTGCCTCGTCGCGCACCTGTTGGAGCAGGTAGAGCGCCTCCGAGTCGCGTGGGATGCGCACCGGTTCCGACGCGCCGGGCACGTAGACCTCTTCGAACCGCTTGGCCAGGCTCGCGACGGCGATGTCCTCCAGCCCCATCTCCTCCAGCACGCGCACCGCGACCCCCAGCTGCCCCTTGCCGCCGTCGATGAGCACGAGGTTCGGCGGGTAGGCGAACCGCTTCCCGCTCCGGGCACCCTCGTCGCGGTCCTGGAGGTACCGGCGGAACCGTCGCGTGAGCACCTCTTCCATCGAGGCGAAGTCGTCCTGGCCCGGTTGGTGGCGGATCTTGAAGCGGCGGTAGTCGGAGCGCTTCGGCAGACCGTCCTCCATCACGACCATCGACGCCACGATCTCCGTGCCCTGGAGGTTGGAGATGTCGTAGCACTCGATGCGCAGCGGTGCCTCCTGCAGGTGCAGCGCGTCCTGCAGGGCGACGAGCGCCCGGGCGCGGGCATTGTGGTCCGACGCGCGCTTGAGCTTGTGGCGCGCCATCGCCTCGTGCGCGTTCTGGGTGACGGTCTCCATCAGCTGGCGTTTGGCGCCGCGCTGCGGGACGCGCACGCGTACCTTGCTGCCCGCGCTGGAGCCCGAGGAACTCCTGGTAGAGGTCGGGGTCGTCGGGCGGGTCGGGCACGAGGATCTCGCGCGGGATGTCGGTGCCCTGGAGGTCGCCGTAGAGCTGTTCGAGCAGTCGACCGACGAGCTCGGGACGACCGACGTCCTCCACCTTGTCGACCACCAGACCCTTGCGGCCCACGACCCTCCCCTTCCGGACCATGAAGATCTGCACCGACGCCTCGAGCGGGTCCTCGACCATGCCGATGGCGTCGTAGTCCTCCTCCTTGGCGTCCACCATCTGCTGCCGCTCGATCGCCTTGCGCACGGAGATGATCTGGTCGCGGAGGCGGGCCGCCCGCTCGAACTCCAGCTCGTCGCTGGCCTCGTGCATCTGCTTGTCGAGACGGTCGAGGATGGGCGACGTCTCGCCGTCGAGGAAGTCGATGAGCTCGGCGACGAGCGCCATGTACTCGTCGGTGGTGACCGCGCCCACGCAGGGTGCCACGCACTTCTCGATGTGCGCGTACAGGCACGGACGCCCGAGCCGGGCGTGGCGGTCGAACTTGTTCTTGGTGCACGTGCGGATCGGGAAGGTGCGCAGGAGGAGGTCGAGGGTCTCCCGGATCGCGTAGGCGTGGGCGTACGGGCCGAAGTAGCGGACACCCTTGCGCTTCGCCCCCCGCATCACCATCGCCCGGGGCCACTCCTCGTCGAGGGTGATGGCGAGGTAGGGGTAGGACTTGTCGTCCTTCAGCCGGATGTTGAAGCGCGGGCGGTGCTTCTTGATCAGGTTGAATTCGAGGAAGAGGGCCTCGACCTCGTTGCGGACGGCGATCCACTCCACCGAGTCGGCGGTGCTCACCATCTGCACCGTTCGCTCCGACAAGCCGCTCGAGAAGTACGACATCACCCGGCTGCGCAGGCTCTTCGCCTTCCCCACGTAGATGATGCGGCCGGAGGCATCCTTGAACTGGTACGAGCCCGGTGAGTCGGGGATCGTCGAGGGAACCGGCCGTTGCACTCCCCCATTGTCGCGCCCCGGCCGTCGACCCCGGAGTGGAATGCGAACGGTGCCATCGGGCGTTATGCTCGCGATGCCGGCCTGGAATTCCGGCACACAACTCGGTTCCGTGGCCGACAACCCCGCGGTGGGCGACCAGGCTGTCCCCGCCGGCCACGAGCGGAACCCCACACCCCTCGGGGGCACTCCATCATGCTGAGACTGCAGGCTCCGCTGCCGGACCGCTACACCCTCGCGACGCCCGACGAGCTGGACTCCTGGATCGCGGAGGCGAAGGCGGAACTCGGCGAACGACTCGTCATCCTCGGGCACCACTACCAGCGCGACGAGGTCATCAAGTGGGCGGATGCCCGCGGCGACTCCTTCAAACTCGCCCGCTTCGCCGCCGACAACGACCGGGCCACCGACATCGTCTTCTGCGGCGTGCACTTCATGGCCGAGTCGGCCGACGTGCTCACCGGCGACCACCGAGCGCGTGATCCTGCCCGACCTCAACGCCGGCTGCTCCATGGCCGACATGGCCGACATCGACCAGGTCGAGGAGTGCTGGGACGCCCTCGCCGACGTCACTGACATCGGCCAGGTGGTGCCGATCACCTACATGAACTCCTCCGCCGCGCTCAAGGCGTTCGTGGGCGAGCACGGGGGCGCCGTGTGCACCTCGTCGAACGCACGGGCGATCCTCGACTGGGCGCTGGCGAAGGGCTCCAAGGTCCTGTTCTTCCCCGACCAGCACCTGGGCCGCAACACGGGCTACGACATGGGCTACGGCGAAGCCGACATGCGGGTGTGGAACCCGCGGTTCGAGCTCGGCGGGCTCGAGGAGCGCGAGGTGAAGGAATCGACGCTGCTCCTCTGGAAGGGTCATTGCTCCGTCCACCAACGGTTCCGGCCCGAGCACATCGCCGCGTTCCGGGCCGAGCACCCCGACGGTCAGGTGATCGTCCACCCCGAGTGCGCACACGACGTGGTGGAGCTCGCCGACCGGGTCGGGTCGACCGAACGCATCCTGGACTGGGTGGAATCGGCACCGGCGGGTTCCGTCATCGGCGTCGGCACCGAGATCCACATGGTGCAGCGCATGGCGGCCGAGCACCCGGACCTGACCGTCACGTCGCTCGATCCGTTGATCTGCCCGTGCTCGACGATGTTCCGCATCGACGGCCCGCACCTCGCGTGGGTGCTCGAATCGCTGGTCCAGGGCGAGGTCGTGAATCAGATCACGGTCGACGCCCACACGTCCGAGTGGGCGCGCGTGGCGCTGCAGCGGATGCTCGACATCACCTGACGCGTCAGGAACCGTGCAGGAGCACACCGCCCGCCCGGCGGGCGCGTCGTGCGATGACGCGGGTGCGGCTCGGTGGCGTGTTGTCGGGACGCCAACCGGCCCACGCGGTGTGATCGAGGGCGTCGAACCAGAGGTCGCGATAGGGCGCGGTCGAGCACGGTTCCCACGGCTTGGGCCGGCCGAGGAACCAGGTGAAGTGGACGATCGTCGGTGCGCGACGCGCGCGCTCCATGTCGCCCAGCGATTCGACGATCCACCCCACCGAGTCGTCCTGCAGATGACCACTCTGCAGGTTCCAGTGGGGGGCCAGCGGCTTCCAGTTCCCGTTGGCGACGATGTTGAGCCCGCACTGGTCGGCGTAGTGCAACACGTGGTCGCACACCAGCTTGAGTGCCCGCCGACCGACGTCGGACGCGCGCCACTCGTCGAGCGGGATGACCATCACGCCGGCGTTGAAGTAGGGCATGTCCGGATCGACCCCGAGCTCACGCCAGTCGAGACACTTCGGCGACCCCGCCCAGGGGTAGACGGCGTCGCGGACCGCGCCCAGCACGGCACCCTGCAGGTCGGTCTCCCACAGCTCGCGGAGCGGGCCCCGGACGACGACATCGGTGTCGACGAAGACCACGCGCTCGACGTCGCGCGGTAGGAGATCGGTGATCCGGAGGCGGTACAGCGTCGCCGTGGGCAGGTAGTCGGGCAGGATCGCGGTGTCGAAGTCGGTCGACGTGGCGTCGATCCATTCGAGCTGGATGCCGTCGCCGGCCGAGCGCTCGACCCGTCGCCGCAGCTCCGCGTCGTAGCCGTCGTGGAAGACGAACACCCGGTGGGGCACGCCGTCGGCAAACCGTGAGATCCCCGAGATCGTGACCGCGAGCTGACGACGGTAGGCATGGTCGGCCGCGACCACGACGTTGATCGGCTCCATCGAGCTCCTCCCGAGCTTCTCCCCGCACCTCATCGACAGCCGGTCCGGGCTCCTTGACCCTCAACCACCCCCTCGAACCGGTCGACCTTCTCCGTATGCAACTGATCCGGGGCGTCCTGGGGCTGGTCGACCGGACGACCCGCCGCCGGATCCTCCTCTCGGCCGCCGGTTCGGTCCATTGATCTGTCGTGCTCGACGATGTTCGCATCGACGGGCCCGAGCGTCGCGTGGGTCCTGGGAATCTCTGGTGCAGGGCGTGGTCGTGAATCAGATCACGGTCGACGCGTGCACGTCCGGTGGGCGCGTGGCGCCGCAGCGGATGCTCGACATCACCTGAACCGGAGCGCAGGGACGAACCGTCGTCACCGCACACAGGCGAACAGCGTCCGCCCGTAGTTCGCGTCATAGGGGGCGTGGGCGTCATCGTCGACACCAAGCGCAATGACGTCCCGGAAGGTCGTATTCGCTCGCAGCCACTTTTCGATGTAGTCGGGATCCCATTCGGGGAGTACCTCGGCGAACCAGGCTTCGTGGCGCTCTCCGGTGTCGAAGAAGAGCACCTGGCCGGTGGCGGCGTCGAGCAGCCGGATCAGCTCCTCCGCCGAGCATGGGCCACGCCCGAGCGCGAAGTGGTGCAGCACGCTGAAGCACGACACCACGTCGTACCGCCCGCCCTCGGCGGCCAAGAATGCTGACGCCTCACTGATCGCGATCCGCGTCGGATCGAGTCCGTAGACGACCTGCGCGCGATTCGCGGCCACGAGGGTCGAGCTCGACGCCGTGGGCGTCGTAACCCTGATCGAGCATTTGTCGAACGAACCATCCGTAGCATGCGCCGACATCGAGGTACGACGAACCCTCGCCGATCCCGGCAGCCTCGAGGTAGGTGCGGATCATGCCGAGGCGGTCCTCGCAATTCCGAACGAGCGGCCACTCCGAGGCGAGCTCCGGAGCCGTGATGGGCTGGTAGACCTCTCGGCGTCCTTCCGTCCATGACATTCCGCCGAGCAGGTCCTGCAGCGGCGTGCTGACGCGGGTGAGCTCGACTGCGACCTCGATGCTGGACGCGCCGCTCATCGCGGCGACCGCCGCGCGGTGGTGACCGTCGACGATCTGGTAGCAGTCGGAATGCCGGACCCGGCGGACCCGCACCGGCTCTCCGATCGTGCTGCGCCCAGCGCGGGCTCGACGTCCCCGCCGTTGGCCCATCCCAAGAAGTCCCGAGCCGCCTGCACTGCCTCGATGTCGGTGGTCGCGGCGAAGTAGCTCCCGGTCGCTGCGATGCAATCAAGAGCGTTCTCGACATACGCAGTCGCGCGCAACTCGTCGTCGCTGAACACGCGGTCAGGACAGGCTCGGGCCGCTTGCAGCAGCGCCACGTGCGGCCCATCGACGAGCCGGGTGGACGGGCGGAGCGGTCGGTGGACCGCCGCGGCGTACTCCTTCGCGTTCATCCGATTCTCGCCGCCGAGCAGCAGCATGTCGATGGGGACTCGAACGACGCGCCGACGGAGCAGCGCGGCCCGCGTCGAGGTGTGTACCCCGCGGAGCATCGGTACGCGGGCCGCAACATCGCGTCCGGCCCGCCGTGCCGGACGGCTCCCCCGGCTGACCGTCTCCGCCGCCGCGTGTGTCGCGGTGCGGGCATTCCTGCTCGTGTGGCGCACGAACCGCCGAGTCTTGCGCAATGGCCCGAGGAGGCCAACGCGATCGAGATGCTTCCGAGCATTCATGTCAACACCGCCATGAGTTCCGTGGCGTCGACGTCCTTGCCGATCGCCTCCCGATGGGCAACGAGTAGCCGTCGCCACCACACGACGACCGCGAGCGACGTCGCAATCGCCCAACCCCATGCTGCGCCGCGCGCATCACCGATTGCCGCGCCCGCGACCGAACCGACAACGACCAGGGGTACGACGACTAGCCGCGCCCGCAGACTGGCTCCGGCAGCGCCGAGCACCCTCAGCCCCGCCAGTGCACCGAGTCCTGCGCCGACCGAAGCCATCACGAGGACCAGCGGCAGCAACAACGAGCGCGCCCCCGACCACGTGTCGCCCAGGAGCCGCTCGCCGACGCTTTGCGGCAGGACGGCGAGAGCGGCGCCCCACATCAGGGCCATCGCAGCCAGCCCAATGGAGAGCCACCGAGAGAACCTGACCGGGTCCACCCGTCCGGACTTCCACAAGCGCGCACCTTCGGCGATGGCAACGAGCGGCACGGCCAGGAAGAACACGTTGAGTGGGCCGACGAGGGTTTGTCCGCCGCGCAGTGCACCGACGGCATCGAGTCCGCCGATCACGCCCAACGCGAGCAGCGTGAATTGCCAACCACAACTCGCGGCGATGAATTCGGTCGTGAACTGCGGCCAGAGGTGCCGGTAGCGTCGGAGCCATTGACGTGTCCTGCCCGGCGCCGGTACCAGCCGAGACTGTGCGACCGCGACGATCGCGGCCGCGAGTGCACCCGCGCCCCATGCGAGCTCGATGGCGACGACTCCGGACCCGGACGCGAGCATCGCCAAAAGCGAGAACTGGACCGCCGCCCAAACCATGTCGTTCCCGAACGCCGCACGCGGTCGCTTCGTGCTGATGAAGACGTACCGGTACGCGTCCTGCAGCAGCAGCGTCGGAAGGAACAGCGCGACCGGCAATGCGGCACGCCCGAGCTCCCCCCCGGCGACGACCGCGAACCCGCCCAGCAGGATCGCGGCAACCCCACCGACGGTGAGCGAGGCGCCGATTGCGGCACGCGCTTGCTCCGTGCCCTGATCGGCAGTTGCAGTGCTGCAGCACACGGCGAACGGTTCGGAACAGATCGCTCGCGAGATCCCGAGTGCGAGTGCGTACAACGCGAGCGCGACACCGAACGCGCCGAACGAAGACCGGCTGAGATTGCGGGCCGCGGCGATGACGAGGACGAAGTTCGTGAGGCTGGAGACACCCTGGTCAGCAACCCCCCACGCGGAGCGCTTCAGCATCCCGACGCCCTCGAAGTCGCGAACCGTCGGTGTCGCCAGAGGTGGCGACCGATCGCCTGTGCATGCCGTATGCCGCCGGCGGTGAGGAGCGCACGATGACGCCGCCGGGCGGGATGATGACACGACGCGCCGGCCACCTGGACGACCCGCCAACCCGTTGACCGCAGGCGGAGACAGAAGTCCACGTCTTCCGGCCCGTAGAAGATGGAGTCGTCGAGCCCCCCGACCTGCGTGTACACGTCGCGCCGGAAGAGTTGGCACGCACCGATGCCGAAGTCGACGTCCCAGGCGGCGTCCGTCGCGGACCGCGGCGTGCGGGCGTACACCGCGGTGAACCCGAGTCCGCGCCCCAACTTGCGCCCCAGGGTCGGAGCCCGCCCTGCGCTCGCTTCGGGCACCTGGTCCGAGAAGACGGGGACGGCCATCCCGCACCGCTCAGTGCTTGCCACCGTGGAGACCAGACGTGCGAGGCACATCGTCTCGAGCCGGGCGTCGGAGTCGAGGAGGCAGACATACTGGGCACGGCCCAGAGCGACACCGGCCACCCGACCGGGCGCGACACCGAGATTGGTCGGGCTCCTCATCAGGGTGACGCGAGGGTCACGTCGCACCGACGCGGGCGGGTAGGAGCCGTTGTCAACCACCCAGACGCACACGTCGACGCCCTCCGAGCGCAGCGTCGACTCGACCGCAGCCGAGAGGCAGGCTCCGTCGTTCCACGTGAGGATGACGACGTCGACGAGCGGCGCGGTCATCAACGCCCCTCGCGTTGGAGCACGCTGCGCAGCGTCCGAAAGACGATCCTGACGTCGAGTTCGACCGACTGCCGCAGCAGGTAGTAGACGTCGTACTGGAGCTTCTCGAGCGCATCAGCGACCGTGGCGCCATAGCTGTATTTCACCTGCGCCCATCCGGTGAGACCCGGACGGACGAGGTGGCGGACACCGTAGAACGGAATCTTCTCGGAAAGTTCCTCGACGTAATGGGGCTGCTCTGGTCGCGGCCCAACGATCGAGAGGTCGCCGCGCAGGATGTTGACGACCTGAGGCAGTTCGTCGAGGTGGCTCCGCCGGAGGAGACGCCCGAACCTCGTGATCCGGGGGTCGTGCTCCGTGGTCCAGTGAGCCGATTCCAGGTCCGTCGTCGACGCCATGGTGCGGAACTTCAGGATCGAGAACGTCGACCCGTTCCGACCGACGCGATCCTGGCGGTAGAAGAGCGGTCCGTTGTTCGCGACCACGTTGCCGAGCACCACGAACGGCGCCACGAGAGCGAGGACCACGAGCCCGCACGCGGCCAATCCCACGTCGAGGATCCGCTTGACGCGCGCGTACCGCGCGGCGTGAATCTCGCCGATGTCGAACAGGAGCGTGACCCGCTCGAGCTCACCCAGCGGAAGCTTGCCGAGCCACTGCTCGTAGAACATCGACATCGTGCGGACGCGCACGCCGGCTTGGTGCAGCTCGGAGGCTTGGAGCACGATGTCGTCAGAGGCCTGGCCAGCACGGTTGAGCACGATGACCGTGGCGGTGGCACCACGGGCCAGTTCGAGCAATGGTTGGCACGGCGGAATCCCCGTCGAGATCGCATCTTCGACGACGAGGGAGGCGACGAGCGCCGCCGGACGCTCGGGCGCGGCATCGAGTTCGACGTCGATTGCCGCGATCTCGTCGGCCGCCGCGACGACGAGCACGCGATCGCGCCCTCCCGCCCGGCTGACCGCATCGCGCGTCCCGACGAAACAGAGCAGGTACCACGGCATCAACACTGCCGCGGACCCGAGGACGACGAACCGAGGCAGGAGTTCATCGCCGACGAACAGCTGGAGCGCCGACACCGCGAGGGCGGCAGTGGCGACCGCAGCCGCGGCCCCGAGCAGCGCGCTGCGCCTCGTCCGGTACTGCTCCGGCAGCCCGAAGGCGTACGCCGTCAGTCCAAGCAGGAGGACGTAGCCCATCGACCACGCGAACCGCGACGATCCCGACCAGCTGTACTCGTGGGTCACCGCGTGGGCTTTGCTCAAGCCGACCACGCACGCGGCGATGCCCGCATACAGCGCGAAGCGGCCCCAGCGAGTCACCCCCCGGTCATCGGCAGCCGTGAGGCGACAGATGAGCGCGAATTGCCCTGCTCAGGGCACTCGGTAGGTCACGACCTCGAGGTGCACGTCGGGCCGGAGAAAGACCACGCGTTGGGTACCACGCTTCGTGAACTCGCCGATCCGAGCGGGTGTCTTGCGTCCGTCGCTAGCCACCAGCGCAAACTCCGTGTCGCCGGCGTGCTGGACGATCGAGGCAGCCTCCCGTATCTCACTCTGCGTGGTCGCCGTGAGCCAGTGCGAACGCTCGTCGTAGAACGCACCCCCCTCGCGCAGCGCGTGCGCCTCGATCGAGATGACGGCCTGGTCGTGCCGCGCGAGGATCGCCTCCATGCCCTCGGCAACGGTGTTCGAGCGCTGGGAGAGCCACGCGATCCCGAACACAGTCACCAGGGCCGACATCGTGACCACCGCGACGAGTGCGACCCTCCGACCTTCGAGTGCAACCGCGGCGAGGATCGCGAACAACGCACCGGACATCAACTCGTATCGGCCGCCCCACTGCGGACCGGCGCCCCCGGCGTACTGGAACGCCCACACCAACGGCAGCGCGGCGGCACCAACGACGAGCGGAAGCCGCAGGCCGCGACGCCACCCGAGGAACAGACCGATCGCCGCGAGGGGCGACGCGGTGAGCAAGCCACTCACAAAGCCCAGACCGTCGGCGAACCGAAGGACGAGGAGCGCCGCGGCCACGGCCATCACGGCGAGCCCGAACGTCGGCGCCTCCTCGTCGTCCCGGGAGAGGCGCCACGTCGCGTACACCATCAGGGCGACCACGAGCGCGCCCATGAGCAAGTCGAGATCGAGTTCGAACCGGTTGAGCCCGACGGTCGTCATGAGCGCCTCGCGCACACGGGTCGACAGGGAGGTTCCGACCGCGTCAGCGGTGCGCGCCGCACGGCCGGCGCGCATGCTCCCACCGAGCGTCACGTACTCGAGCACCTGGTTGACCAGGATCGGGATCACCGCGCCGACGAGGATCAACACCCCCCGCACGACGGTCGCGGCAACCGAGCGCCTCCGGACCAGCGCGGCAAGGCAGACCACCGCACCCGTCGCCGCGAGGTAGACGAGGGCTTCGGTGCGCATGGTGGCGGCCGCGCCGAAGAGCGCTCCGCCAGCGACCGCCGCGCGCCACCCGGCACGTTCCTCGGCGACGTCGTACAGGAGGACGAAGCCCCACAGCATCGAGCGCGAGGCCGAACCCGTGCTCCCAGAAGTCGAGCGCGTAGATCGCGACCGGAGTCACGAGGCCGATCGCCCAGAACGCGGCCCACCCGGTGCGGGCGCCCAACCGTCGCGCCAACGCCCGCGCCGCCGAGCGCGCACAGCATCGCTCCGAGCATCGGGAGCAGCAGGACGGCGCGGTCACCACCGATCCGATGGAGCGGGTACGCCGCGTACAGCATCGGCAACGTGGTCGCGTTCACCCACTTGCCGTCGACCTCGAAGGTGTAGAAGAGCGGGTGCAGCGCGCCCTTCGGGTCCGACGCCGACGCCCAGTAGCCGACGTCGGGATCGAAGCCGCCGTTGCGCTCCATCAGGTGGAGCGTCGCCAGCTTCCCTCCGGTATCGGTCCCGAGAGTTCCGCGAGGATCGTTCAGTGCGAGGGTAAGCGCCGCGTACACGGCCAGGAGCACAAGGCATGCGACGATCGGCTTCTTGAGCCAACCTCGGATCGAGATGCGCGTCTGCGCCTCCGCTGCAATTTCCGGAGGGCGTTCGGTCGCGGTGGGCGGCGCCTCCAGCGCCGCGCCGGTCACCGCGAGCGACGAGCGCGGATCAGCATCAATCGGGGAATCGAAGCCGCGTCGCCGTACTCCCACGCCTCGGCCAGGAAGCCGGGCGGGGGCGGCGGTTCGTCCATGTCCTCGATCAGCAGACCCACCTCACCCATCACGTGTATGTATCGGCTGAGGGGCCGATGCATGAAGGGGAGATTCACGCCCAGCGCGACTTCCTCGATCGTCGAATCAGGGAGGAGATACGGACCGACCCGCCAGTACTGCTCTTCGAGGATGTGGTCGTCGACCCAGCCGCTGCCGGGTGTCTGCAGCAGTGGGTGGTTCAGCAGTAGGAGCAGCCGACCGCCGGGTTCGAGCACGCGAGCGATCTCGCGGAATGCGGGTTCGAACGGATCCAGATGCTCGATCACCAGGCACATCACCGCGGCGTCGAACGCCGAGGAGCGGCAGGGAAGCGCTTCTGCGGGCGCCTGGACGTACTTGGGGCCGCCTCCGCGCTCCACCGCAACTTCGATTTGTCCGGCCGTCGGATCGCATCCGAACACTTCGGCACCCAGCGCAGCCGCCCGCCGTGCCACTTGCCCTTCACCACAGCCGATGTCGAGCACGCGATGTGCTCCCCCGAGGTGCCGATCGATCAACGGGAGGATCTGCTCCTCGTACTCGGGGTCCGCGCCGTTGGTGAACTCACGCTGCCACCAGCCGGCGTGGTCGTCCCACTCCGTCACGACAGGCCGAGGATGGGGGCGAGGAACCGCCCGGTGTGACTCTCCGGGGTCTTCGCCACGTGCTCGGGGGATCCCTCGACGATCACCCGGCCACCGCCGTCGCCCCCCTCGGGCCCGAGGTCGACCACCCAGTCGGCCGACTTCACCACGTCGAGGTTGTGTTCGATCACCAGCACGGTGTTGCCGTTGTCGACCAGGCGCTGGAGCACACCGAGGAGGCGGCGCACATCCTCGAAGTGGAGCCCGGTGGTGGGCTCGTCGAGGATGTACAGCGTGCGCCCGGTGGAGCGCTTGCCGAGCTCGGCCGAGAGCTTCACGCGCTGCGCCTCGCCCCCGGAGAGGGTGGGCGCCGGTTGGCCGAGCCGCACGTACCCGAGGCCGACGTCGACCAGCGTCTGGAGATGGCGGGCGATGGTCGGTTGGTTGGTGAAGAACTCGAGCGCCTCCTCGATGGACAGCTCGAGGACCTCGGCGATGTTCTTGCCCTTGAACGTGACGTCGAGGGTGTCGCGGTTGTAGCGCGCGCCCTTGCACACTTCGCACGGCACGTACACGTCGGGGAGGAAGTGCATCTCGATCTTGATCGTGCCGTCGCCCGCGCACGCCTCGCAGCGCCCGCCCTTCACGTTGAACGAGAAGCGACCGGGCAGGTAGCCGCGCACCTTGGACTCCTGCGTCGACGCGAACAACGTGCGCACCTTGTCGAACACACCGGTGTACGTGGCCGGGTTGGAGCGCGGCGTGCGTCCGATCGGCGACTGGTCGATGTTGATCACCTTGTCGATGTGCTCGATGCCCTCGATCTTCTTGTGACGACCGGGCACGTTCTTCGAGCGGTAGATCTTCTGCATCAGCGCGGGATACAGGATGTCGGTGACCAGCGTGCTCTTCCCGCTGCCGCTCACGCCGGTGACGGCGACGAAGCAGCCGAGCGGGAAGTCGACGTCGATGTGCTGGAGGTTGTGCTCGTGCGCGTCCCGCACCGTGATCCATGACTCGCCCGGCGACCGCCGCATCTCGGGGATCGGGATCGATCGCTTGCCCGAGAGGTACTGACCCGTGATCGACTTCTTGCTGGCCAGCAACTTCTTCAGCGTGCCCTCGACGACGATCTCGCCGCCGTGCTCCCCTGCGCCCGGGCCGATGTCGACGACGTGGTCGGCGACGCGGATGGTCTCCTCGTCGTGTTCGACGACGATCACGGTGTTGCCGAGGTCGCGCAACCGCACCATGGTGTCGATGAGGCGCTGGTTGTCGCGCTGGTGGAGGCCGATGGAGGGTTCGTCGAGGACGTAGAGGACGCCGACCAATCCGCTCCCGATCTGCGATGCCAGCCGGATCCGTTGCGCCTCGCCCCCGGCCAGGGTTCCTGCGGAACGGTTGAGGCTCAGGTAGTCGAGGCCGACGTCGAGGAGGAAGCGCAGCCGCTCGTTGACTTCCTTCTCGACCCGTTCGGCGATCATGCGGTCGCGTTCGGAGAGCTCGAGCGAGCCGAGGAACTCCGACGCCTTGCGGATCGACAGCTCGCCGACCTCGTAGATGTTCTGACCGCCGATGGTCACCGCGAGCGACGCGGGCCGGAGGCGTGCACCTCCGCACGCCTGGCACGGCACCTCGCGCATGTAGCCCTCGATCTGCTCGCGGGCGCGGTCGCTCTCGGATTCGGTGTGCCGGCGCTCGAGCCAGGGCACGACGCCTTCGAACTGCGTCGTGTAGGAACGTTGACGGCCGTAGCGGTTGCGGTACGAGACCTTCACCGACGTCTTGCCGGTGCCGTACAGGACGACCTGCTTCTCCTTCTTCTTCAGCTTCCTCCACGGCGTGTCGGTGGAGAAGCCGAACTCGTCGGCCACCGAGTCGAGCACCCGCTCGAAGTAGTGGCTGCGGAACCCCGACCACGGCGCGATGGCTCCGTCGCGCGAGGCTCAGGTCGTCGTCGGGCACGAGGAGCTCCGGGTCGACCTCGAAGCGCGTGCCGAGCCCGTCGCAACGTTCGCATGCGCCGTAGGGCGAGTTGAAGGAGAAGTTGCGCGGCGCGAGCTCGTCGAACGACACCCCGCAGTGCGTGCACGCGAGGTGTTCCGAGAACATGAGGGTCTCGAGGTCGGCGGGCTCGTCGTCGCGCGGCACGATCTCGACCTCGGCGACGCCTTCCGCGAGGCGCAGCGCGGTCTCCAGCGAGTCGGTGAGACGACGTTCGATCCCCGGCCGGCGCACCAACCGGTCGACCACGACCTCGATGGTGTGGTTCTCGTAGCGGGCGAGTCGCTCGCTGGTGGCCGCGCCGAGCTCCACCAGCTCACCGTCGAGCCGGGCCCGGGTGAAGCCCTGCGACGCCAGCTCCTTCAGCAGGCCCTCGTACTCGCCCTTCCGGCCCCGCACGACCGGCGCCAGCACCTGGAAGCGCGTGCCCTCCTCGAGCTGGAGCACGCGGTCCACGATCTGCTGGGGCGTCTGGCGGGTGATGACCCGGCCGCAGTTGGGACAGTGCGGAATGCCGATGCGCGCGTAGAGCAGGCGCAGGTAGTCGTAGATCTCGGTGATGGTGCCGACCGTCGACCGCGGGTTCCGGGACGCCGACTTCTGGTCGATCGAGATCGCAGGCGACAGGCCCTCGATGAAGTCGACGTCGGGCTTGTCCATCTGGCCCAGGAACTGGCGGGCGTAGGCCGACAACGACTCGACGTACCGACGCTGGCCCTCGGCGTAGATGGTGTCGAACGCGAGCGACGACTTGCCCGAGCCGGAGAGCCCGGTGAACACGATCAGCTTGTCGCGCGGCAGCTCGAGGTCGACGTTGCGGAGGTTGTGCTCGCGAGCGCCCCGGATCCGGATCGTGTTCGTGTCCGCCACTGCGCTCCATGGTACCGAAGCCGTTCGCCGATCGAACGGATGTTCGGACGGGGAACCGCGGGATCGGGACGGCTATTCCCGCCGCTCCGCTGCGATCAGGACGATCGGGGTTCGTAGACGATCTCGGCCGACCGGGCGCGGAGCGACCGCTCGATCTCCGCCGCCCGGCTCCCGCCTCGACGATGCTCCTCGTACTGACCGGCCGAGGCGAAGCACTGGTCCCAGAGGTGCGACCACGCGGACCGGAAGCCGAGGTCGGTCTCGCCGTCGAACCAGCGGTTGCCATGGTGTTCTCGGCCAGGATCGAGTCGCTCCACCCGTCGTGGGCGGCGTCGACCGCCCGGGCCACGACCGCCGCCGCGGTGGCGTCGTCGAAGTCGAGGAGCAGGAGGCGCCGGACCGCGACCGGCCCGAGTGGTCGGTCACGACCGACCGGGTACCCGATGAGTCCGGCGCCGAGCGGGTTGGTGGTGGTGATGCGCTCGGGGCAGTCGGGCAGGAGGAAGCGGTCGAGCAGCGACGCGTGGTACGGGTGCGTCATGTAGGTGGTGGCGTAGGCCCCCACCGACTGGTACGTGGTCTCCCAGACCAGCTCGATCGGCGGTCCCGCGGTGTTGGTGCCGACCGCGCAGCGACTGATGCCGGGGATGAAGCGGCCGCAGTCGCGCATGGCCCGCACGAGGCGCTCGCGCGCCGCCCGCGGTGCGTCGGGCGCCAGCGAGAACATCTCCCATCGCCGCAGGGCCGGCCCGTGATCGTCCGTGGGGGCCCCCTCGACGACCGTCGCCGGGTAGAAGCGCCGGGTCCCACCCCGCCGGAGGCGTGGAGCTCGGCCGCGTACGGGCCGTACCGGGGATCGAACATCAGGTCGCGCCGGATGCGGTTCCATTCGACGAAGTCGGCGAACGACCACACCGTCAGCACGTCGACGTCGTCGCCGAGATCGGGCGCCGCCTCGCACAGCACGAACGAGGCGCCGGCCCCCTCCATGAGCGGCACGCCCGCTCGCGCACGAGGGCGACGAAGGCATCGACGTCGGCCGGCGCGACCTGCTGCTGGTCGACCAGGTGGACGTCACGCGGCGGTCAGACGACGGCGCGGAGCTCGCGCTTGAGCTCGGTGATCTCGTCGCGCAGGCGCGCCGCCTCCTCGAACCTCAGGTTGGTGGCGGCGTCGTGCATCTCGTCCTGCAGGGTCTGGATGAGCCGACCGAGATCGTCGGGCGGAACGTCGGCGAGGTCGAACACCGCCGAGCGCTGCGGCTGACGACCTCTCCCCCGCCCGCGGCCGCGACTGCTGGACGGCGAGTCGCCGTCGGATGCCGCGCAGCATCTCGAGGATGTCGGTGACCTTCTTGCGGACGGTCTGCGGGTCGATGCCGTGCTCGGCGTTGTACTCGAGCTGCTTCTTGCGGCGCCGGTTGGTCTCGGAGATGGCGCGCCGCATCGAGTCGGTCATCTGGTCGGCGTACATGATCACCTGACCCTCGACGTTGCGGGCGGCGCGGCCGATGGTCTGGATCAAGGCGGTCTCGGAGCGGAGGAAGCCCTCCTTGTCGGCGTCGAGGATCGCGACCAACGACACCTCGGGCAGGTCGAGGCCCTCCCGCAGCAGGTTGATGCCGACGAGCACGTCGAACTCGCCGAGCCGCAGGCCGCGCAGGATCTCCACCCGCTCGAGGGTGTCGACCTCGCTGTGCAGGTAGCGCACCCGCATCCCGAGCTCGAGCAGGTACTCGGTGAGGTCCTCCGCCATCTTCTTGGTGAGCGTGGTGACGAGGACGCGCTGGTCGGCCTCGGCGCGGCGCGCTTGATCTCGTGCGACGAGATCGTCGATCTGACCCTTGGTGGGCTTCACCACGATCTCGGGATCGATGAGGCCGGTGGGCCGCACGATCTGCTCGACGACCTGGGTGGAGTGCTCGATCTCGTACGCGCTCGGCGTCGCCGAGAGGAACATGACCTGGTTCACCTTGTCGACGAACTCGTGGAAGCGCAACGGGCGGTTGTCCATCGCCGACGGCAGCCGGAACCCGTGGTCGACCAGGGTGTCCTTGCGCGACTTGTCGCCCTCGTACTGGCCGTGGAGCTGCGGGATCGTCTGGTGCGACTCGTCGACGACCACGACGAAGTCGTCGGGGAAGTAGTCGAGCAGCGTGTAGGGCATCTGACCCGCGGCGCGACCGTCGAGGTGGCGCGAGTAGTTCTCGATGCCCGAGCACACGCCGATCTCGCGCAGCATCTCGAGGTCGTAGGTGGTGCGCATGCGCAGGCGCTGCGCCTCGAGCAGCTTGCCCTTCTTCTCGAACCAGGCGAGGCGCTCGGCCAGCTCGCGCCTCGATGCCGTCGATGGCCCGCTTCATGTGCTCGTCGGACGTGACGTAGTGCGACGCCGGGAACAGCACCAGCCGTTCGAGCTCCTCGACGATCTCGCCGGTGAGCGGATCGACCGAGGCGATGCGCTCGACCTCGTCGCCGAAGAGCGAGATCCGGACCCCTCGCTCCTCGTAGGCCGGGAACACCTCGATGGTGTCGCCCCGCACCCGGAACTTGTTGCGGGCGAAGTCGAAGTCGTTGCGCTCGTACTGCAGCTCGACGAGCCGGGCGCAGGATCGCGCGCTGGTCGCGCTCCTCCCCCACGTCGAGGATCAGGCACTGCCGCGCGTACTCCTCGGGACCGCCGAGGCCGTAGATCGCGGACACCGACGCCACGATGATCACGTCGCGCGCGCGACATGAGCGCGCTGGTGGCCGAGTGGCGCAGGCGGTCGATCTCGTCGTTGATCGACGAGTCCTTCTCGATGTAGGTGTCGGTGTCGGGAGGTAGGCCTCGGGCTGGTAGTAGTCGTAGTACGAGACGAAGTACTCGACCCGGTTCTTCGGGAACAGCTCGCGGAACTCGCTGGCGAGCTGCGCGGCGAGGGTCTTGTTGGGCGCGAGCACCAGCGTGGGCCGCTGCACCTTCTCGATGACCGCGGCCGTGGTGAAGCTCTTCCCCGAGCCGGTGATGCCGAGCAGGGTCTGGAACCGGTCGCCCCGCTCGATCCCCTCGGCCAGCGTGGCGATCGCCTCGGGCTGGTCGCCCGCAGGGGTCAGGTCGGTGACGAGCTCCAGCGGTGGCATCGTCACGATGCTAACGGCGGGGTATGACAGTTATTCCGGTACGGAGGCTTCCGGTGTGGAGCGGTTCCGGGGCCGGGGCTCGCGGCTCAGGATGTCGTCCCAGATCCGGTCGACCTGCGCGGCGAGCGCGTCGAGGTCGCCGCCGTTGTCGACCAGGTGGGTGGCCACCGCCCGGCGCTCGTCGTCGGTGGCCTGGGCCGCCATGCGCCGCTCCGCGTCGTCGCGGGCGCACGCCGCGGATCTCGAGGCGCTCGAGGCGGACGTCCATCGGCGCCTCCACCACGATGACCGCCACGTAGGGCCGTGCGGCCGCCGCCTTGCTCTCGACCAGGAGCGGCACGTCGCACACCACCGACGCGGTCGGGGGCGCGGTGCTTGATCCGACGCTCGAACTCCTCGCCGATCGCCGGCCAGGTGATGTCGCCGAGGGCCTTGCGGCCGTCGTCGTCGGCGAAGGCGATCGCGGCGAGGGCGGGCCGGTCGAGGCGACCGTCGGCGTCGAGGATGCCGGGCCCGAAGCGCTCGACCAGCGCGTCGAGCGCCGGTGCGCCCGGCTCCACCACGGCGCGCGCGACCTCGTCGGCGTCGACGATCACCGCCCCCTTCGCCCGCAGCAGGTCGGCGACCGTCGACTTCCCGGATCCGATCCCGCCGGTGAGCCCCACCAGCCGCATTGTGACGAATGCTACAGGCCGAAGATTCGCGCTCTGAGTGCTCAAGCATTTCACGGACAGTGCCGTAAGTCTTGCCACGGACACACCGTCCGGGTCCCGCTCCGGAGGGCGTACAAGAAGGAGGTCCAATCACATGAACCTGTTCGTGTTGCGTACGTGGCTCGAAGCGAAGTTCGCCAAGGACGAGCGTGGCGCCTCGATGGTGGAGTACATCCTCCTCGTCGCCCTCATCGCCCTCGCGGTCATCGCGGCGGTCGTGTTCCTCAAGGACCAGGTGAACGGCAAGTTCAACGACGCCGGCAGCAAGCTGTCGAGCTCGGGGAGCTGAGCGACTCACCTCGCAAGCGTCGGCGGGGTTCCGGCCGGACTCATCGCAGTCCGGTCGGAACTCCGCCGATTGACATACCGGCGTAGCCGGCTCCACCAGTCCAATCCCCGAGCGTGCGGCTCGGAACCCAGAAGGGGCAAGACTCACATGAACCTGTTCGTCACTCGTACCTGGCTCGAGGCGAAGTTCGCCAAGGACGAGCGTGGGGCGTCGATGGTGGAGTACATCCTCCTCGTCGCCCTCATCGCGCTCGCCGTCATCGCGGCCGTCGTGTTCCTGAAGAACCAGGTCAACAACAAGTTCAACGACGCGGGCAGCAAGCTCAGCAGCTCCGGCAGCTGACCTTCGCAACCTACGAGAAGACACTGTCGGCGGGGTCGTTCAGGATTCAGATCCTCGAACGGCCCCGTCGATGTCATTTGGGGCAATACCACGGTGCGTGGGCAGCGCCGATGAGAGAAGGGGCAAGTCCATGAACCTGTTCGTCATGCGGACATGGCTCCAAGCCCGGTTCACGGCAACCGAGCGGGGCGCCAGCATGGTGGAGTACATCCTCCTCGTGGCACTGATCGCTCTCGCAGTCATCGCGGCGGTGAGTTTCCTCGGCGGAACGATGACCAGCAAGTTCAACAGCGAGGGAAGCCAGATCAGCAGCGCCGGTAGCTGAGGGGCCAGCATCCTCCGGGGAGACCCGAAGGATGCGCCAGCGGTATCGGAGGGGTCGCATCCGAGCGGGTGCGGCCCCTTCACCGCGTCAGAAGCCGGAGAGGCCGTCGATGCTGCGCCGGTTCCGTTCGGCCCGGTAGTCGCGCAGTCCCGTGTCGCCCCGGGATTCGGCCCACGTGAGCAAGCGGTCGCGCTGCTCGACGAGCTCCATGCGCGGCACGCCGTAGCCACAGGAGTCGGACACCCGGTCGACGTCGACGCTGATCACCGACCGGGCGCCGGTGAGGGCGGCGAAGGGCTCCGCGAGCTCGTGGAACCCGGGCTCGTCGCACGTGGTGACGCGGGCGCGCCCGGAAAGCCTCACGATGCGCGCCGGCCCGTCGAAGGCGCAGAACATCACCGTGATCCGGCCGTTCTCGCGTACGTGGGCAACGGTCTCGATGCCGCTGCCGGTGAGGTCGAGGTACGCGACGCGGTGCGGGCCGAGCACTGCGAAGGTGCCGTCGAGGCCCTTGGGCGACACGTTGACGTGCCCGCCGGGATCGAGCGGTGCGGTGGCGACGAAGAACATCGGCTGGCGCTCGAGGAACGCCTGCAGCTCCGGGCTGATCCCGTCGTGCACCTTGCCCATCGTCAGATGCTACGACTGACGCTCGCGATCGACGGGGGAGTTCCATGCTCGGGGTGGTGTTCGTGCGGCGTCTGCGTGAGGGCAAGACCTACGAGGACTTCCGCGACGCGTGGTATCCGGACGCCGGCTTCGGCGTGCCGGCGCGCATCCTCTCGGGTCCAGGGATCGCCGACGCACGCGAGATCATGACGATCGGCTTCGTCGACGTGGAGCCCGACCGGCTCGAGCATCTCGGTGAACGTGTGCTCGCCGCCGAAGCCGTTCGCCACGACCGGATCGAGGAGGTCGTCGAGAGCACCGAGCTGCGGACGTTCTTCGTGGTCGAGGGGGACCACGACTTCACCGGCGTCCCGGCTCCCCTTTCCCCCGAGCGCAGGGGGTTCCCATGGGTGTGACGCCTCAGGAAGAGGTGCCGGTTCGTACCCAGACCGCGTCGGTGGCGTCGCGGTGCACGCGCTCCCAGTCGCTCGACTGGTCGAGCAACGCGGCGAGCGAGCTGTCCTTGCCCCACACGATGACCTCGACGTCGTAGCGGTCGAGCACCTCGTCCCACCCGGGCTTCGCCCCGGTCAGCGTGAAGTAGTCGAAGATCACCGAACGCGGGTACATGTCGTACCGGTCGTCGATGAACACCTTCTGCTCGGGGTAGTCCTCGAGGATCACGTAGCCGGCGGCGGCGTCCGTCGTGAGCAGGCGCTTCCCCATGAGGTCATGGCGCTCGAGGTAGCGCATGGAGCTCACCGGATAGGTCGAGAAGTCGAAGGTCTTCTCGGTGGTCGCCTGGTAGCCCATGGCGAGGGCGGCGAGCACCAGCACGGTGACCGCCGCAGCCACGAGGGTGCCGCTCAGGTCCGACGGCTTCTCCTCGTCGCGCGCGAACGCCCGGGCCACGACCGGCAGGCCGATGAGGGGTGCGACCGCGACGTTGCGCACCGCCCAGAGCGCGAGCAGCAGCATCGGCACGGCCACGACGAGGTCGCGTCGGGTCACCCGGTGGCGGCCGCGGGACAGCGCCACCAGGAACACGACGATCCAGAGCCCGAGCGCGATGCCCCATGCGTCACGGAAGTCGGGCGACTTCCACTCGACGATGTGCGAGAGGATGTCGCCTCGCGACAGGAGGGCGATCGGGAACGTCACCAGCTCGACGCCGTACGGGTTCACGAACACGACCGCGAACGCGATGGCGGCGCCGACGAGCAGGCGCGACTCCCTTCCCTTCCACGGCGGACTGCCGTCGATCCACCGGCCGAGCAGGTGCAACCCGAGATAGGCGAAGCCCAGCTGGTAGGTGCCGTGGGTGTTCGCCCACAGCCACATGAGCACCGGGATGACCACGAGCGGGTGGCGCCCGACGATGCTGTCGGGCACCTCGACGGTCCACAACAGGACCAGGAGGAACAGCACGCCGATGAGCAGCGGCCGTTCCGACCACACGGTCCAGATGCCGGCGAGCGCGGCGACCGTCAACCCGCACGCGACCATGCGGTCGCGCACCAGGCGCAACGCCAGCCGGTACGTCAGGATGCCGATGCCGGCGCCGACGGCGCCGACGAGCAGCCGGATGCCGGACCCACCCACGTTGCGGTACAGCAACGCGTAGGTCACCTCGGCCAGCCACGACTGCGCCACCCACTTGGTGCCCGGAGCCGTGTACGAGAAGACGTCGTGGTGCGGGATGCCGTGGTCGAGGATGTACTCGCCCGTGCGCAGGTGCCAGAAGAACGAGTTGTCGGTCAGCTTCGAGAGCCCCGTCGCCCAGCCGAACACCCCGAAGAACGCGGTGAACACCCAGCCCAGGCCCGAGCCGTGCACCTGCGCGCACGTCGGCGCGGAGTCCGGGGAGGACGCGGTCGTGGACGCGGTCGCGACCGGCCGTTCGAGCGTGGGCGTCGCGCTCACGTCAGAGCGCGCGCGAGATGTTGATCATCGCGGGGCCGAGGATGACCACGAAGATCGACGGGAAGATGCAGAACACCAGTGGGAAGAGCATCTTGACCGGAGCCTTCTGCGCCTTCTCCTGCGCCATCAGCCGGCGCTTGATGCGCATCTCGTCGGCCTGCGAACGCAGCAACCGCGAGATCGAGACACCGAACGTGTCGGCCTGCAGCATGGCGAGGATGAACCCGCGCAGCTCGGGCACGTCGCTGCGCTCGGCCATCGCCCGCAGGGCGTCGGCCCGCGTGGAACCGATGCGGATCTCGTGCAGCATGCGCCGGAACTCGTCGGACAGTGCGCCGGGCACCGCGGTACAGGTGCGGTCGAGTGCCTGCTCGAAGCCGAGACCGGCCTCGACCGAGATGACGAGCAGGTCGAGGATGTCGGGCAGCTTGCGCGAGATCTCCTTCTCCCGGTCCTCGATCTTGCGGTTCAACAGGACGTCCGGGTACATGAACGACACGCCCCAGAGCACGAGCACACCGCCGAACAGCAACATGCCGGCGAAGTTCAGCATCAGCAGGATCGGGAGCCAGAAGACCACCGACACGAGGCCGAGGAGCTTCATCACCAGGATCTTGTCGACGTTGAGGTTCGGCGGGTTCCCTGCGTGGACGAGCTTCTGCGCGACCTTCTCGCCGTAGCCCGCCGGCGTGAAGCGGGCGGCCATGCCGGTGAGGCCCTCGAGCAACGGCGCGACGCACGCGCTCGCTCATGGGCGCCAGCATCTCCTGGTCGCGCACGTCCTGGATCTGGTAGCCCTCGAGCCGCCGCAGCGAGTCGCGTACGTCGGCCTTCTCGATCGACGTCGACGCGACCACGTACGCCAGCGCGCCGACCGCGGCGGCGATGCACGAGGGCGATCATCAACGGGGTCATGTCACACCTCGATCTGGAGGATCTTCCGGAGCCAGATGAACCCGACGAAGGTCATCACGGCGCAGGCGATGATGGCCATGATCCCGAACGTCTCCGAGAACAGCACGCCCATGTAGTCCGGCTGGATCAGGTACAGGACCCCGGCGAACACCACGGGGAACAGGCCGAGGATCCAACCCGAGAAGCGTCCTTCCGCCGTGAGCGCCCGGATCTCCAGGCGCAACCGCTCCCGCTGGGTCATGGTGTCGGCCACCGTGTCGAGCAGCTCGGCCAGGTTGCCACCGACCTCGCGCTGGATGCGGATGGCCATGACCGCCCACATGAGGTCGACGCTGGTCATCCGCTGCGCGGAGTCCTCCAGCGCGTCCTCGATCGGACGGCCGAGGCGCGACTCCGTGAACACCCGCTGGAGCTCACGCCGTGTCGGCTGGGTCGCTTCGTTGGCGACCGACTCGAGTCCCTGGGCGAACGAGAAGCCGGCCCGCATCGAGCCCGACAGGAGGTTGAGCGTGCCCGGCAGCTGCGCCTGGAACTCACGCAGGCGGCTCCGGCGGCGACGGTGCAGCATGATCACCGGCACCACGCCCGCGAGGAGCGCCAGGATCAGCGCCATGGGGATCGGCAGGACGAGCAGGCCGAGCATGCCCACCACGAACAGGCCGGCGAAGTAGAAGAACAGCGCTTCCGGCGGCCGCAACGGGAGGTCGGCCTGCTCCAGCGCGTCCTCGGTGCGCGACAACAGCCCGGCCCGGTCGGCCAGGCGACCGGTGATGCCCGACCATGCGCTGCATCAGCGCGGTCTCGGCGAGCGCCTGGTCGCCCTGCGCGACGAAGGCCTCGTCCTCTTCTTCGCCGGGCGCAGTGGTCTGCTCGTTCATCAGGTCGCCGAGGCGACGCTCGATCTTCCCGCGGTTGTCACCCGACATGAGGACCACCGCGAGCCCGAGGCCGAGCACGCCGGCCGCGACCAGCAGCGCGAAGACGATCTTCGCCGGGCTGTCGGTCGTGGCCGCGAGGAGCACCGCGATCGCGCTCATCGCTGACCCTGGCCGTGGCCCACGGGCATCGTGTTGGCGAACAACGAGGGCTCGAGCGCGATGCCGTAGTCGTTCAGCTTCTCCGAGAACGACGGGCGGATGCCGGTGCTCTTGAGCCCACCGCGGAAGCGGCCCTCTTCGTCGATGCCGGCGCCGAAGTCGAAGGTGTAGATGTCCTGCAGGACGACGACGTCGCCCTCCATGCCCATCACCTCGCTCACGTGCGTCACCCGACGGGAGCCGTCGCGCAGCCGGGTGAGGTGCACGATCATGTCGAGCGCGGAGGCCATCTGCTCCCGGATGACGCGCACCGGCAGGTCCATGCCCGCCATCAGCGTCATGGTCTCGATACGGGAGAGCGTGTCCCGGGGCGAGTTGGAGTGGACGGTGGTGATCGAACCGTCGTGACCGGTGTTCATGGCCTGGAGCATGTCGAGCGCCTCACCGCCACGGACCTCGCCGACGACGATGCGGTCGGGGCGCATACGCAGCGAGTTGCGCACGAGGTCGCGGATCTTGACCTCGCCCTTGCCCTCGATGTTCGGCGGGCGCGCCTCCATCGGGAGCACGTGGGCCTGGTGGAGCTGGAGCTCCTTCGCGTCCTCGACCGTGACGATGCGCTCGTCGGTCGGGATGAAGCTCGACAGCACGTTCAGCAGCGTCGTCTTCCCGGTACCGGTACCGCCGCTCACCACCATGTTGAGGCGCCCCTTCACGCACTGGTTGATGAAGTGCGCGACCTGCGGCGTGAACGACCCGAATCCGATCAGGTCCTCGACCGTGTAGGGGTCCTTGGCGAACTTCCGGATCGTCATGAACGGCCCGCCGATGGACAGCGGGTGCACGACGACGTTCACACGGGAGCCGTCGGGCAGACGGGCGTCCACCATGGGGTTCGCTTCGTCGACACGCCGGCCGACCTGGCTCACGATCTTGTCGATGATCCGCCGCAGGTGCGTCTCGTCGGCGAACTTGACGTCGGTGAGCACGAGCTTGCCGCTGCGCTCCACGTAGACGTGGTCGGGGCCGTTCACCATGACTTCCGTGATCGACTCGTCGCGGAGCAGCTGGTCGATCGGTCCGTATCCGAGCACGTCGTCGGTGACCGACTGCACGAGCACCTGGCGCTCGGCGACGGTCAGCGCGAGGCGCTCCTGGCCGAGCGCACGGAGGAGCTGCTCGTCGACCTGGCGACGGAGCTCGCCCTCGGACACCCGCTGGTCGGTGAGCAGCGGGCCCAGTTCGTGGATCACGAACTGGTGCATCTTCTGCCGCATCTCTTCCAGCTGGTGCTCCCGCTGGTTGACGCCCTGGGCGTTGCGCTGTTCCTGCCAGCGGGCGGGCTGTTGCGTCTGCGTCATGGCCTACCGTCCTCGGTCATTTCCCGCGCCGGCCCTTCTTCGGTGCCGCAGTCGGCCCGAGCAACGACTCGGCGATGCACTCCAGTGCCCGTGACACCGGCGACTTGGGTTCGTCGACGACGACGGGGCGTCCCGCGTTCACCGAGATCGGCACCGCGATGTCGTCGGGGATCGGGAAGTTCGCGCTGAGTCCGAGCACCCGCTCGATCTCTTTGACGTCGAGCTTCACCTTCGCGTTCGCGTGGTTCAGCACCAGTTTGAGCTTCGGGCCCGCGAGCGCCTGGAGGTCGAGGGTCTGCATCCCGATCTTCAGGTTCTTGATGCTGGGGATGTCCATGCTGCCCACGAGGAGCACGTCGTCGGACGCCTCGATGAGCGCGAGCACGTAGTCGTTGAACACCGACGGGAGGTCGACCACGACGTGCCCGGCGATCGACTGGAACGCCGCGCAGATGTTGACCATCTCGCCCGGCATGAGCGCGTCGGGCGCCATCGGGTCGAGCGGCGCCGGCAGCACGAGGAGCCCGGTCGCCGAATCCTTACTGGCGAGCGTCTGCACCAGCTCGATGTCGCCGTACTGCACCGCGGCCGCAGCGTCGAGCACGGTGTTCTGCGGCGGGAGGCCGAGCATCACCGACACGTCGCCGAACTGGAGGTCGCCGTCGATGAGCACCACCGGTTCGGTCGAGCGCTTCGCCATCGCCGCCGCCACGTTGATCGCCACGCAGGTCTTGCCCACGCCACCTTTGGTGGAGAAGACCGTGATCAGGCGACCGGGTTCACCGGTGCGGCTGGAGGAGGTCGGCGCCGGGGCCCGGTTCGTCGCGCCGGCGAGCAGCTCGCCCACCCGGTCGACCGACTGGTGCAGGCTCGCTTCGCCACCGATCACGACCGCGTCGCGGGCGCCCGCACGCAGCGCCTGTTGCAACACGTCGGTCGACAGCTCGTAGACCGCGAACACCACGCCCAGCGACGGCTGCGAGCTCGTCACCCGGTGCACGTGCTGGAAGCCGATCGGGCTGGCGAAGCCGGGCCCGAACACGGCGACCACCGGCCGTGTCGGGTCGAGCCGCTGGACGAGGTCTTCCATCGTCTCGAACTGCGCCGCACCGGCGAGCTCGACCGCGAGCCGCGTCCGCAGGTTGGCGTCGGGCTCGACGACGGCGACGTCGAAATCGGACGACGTCTCGACCGGCACGTCGGCCGTGGCGTAGGACTCCACGGGGACTACTTGCCGCTCGCCGCAGCCTTGGCGGCACCCGTGGTCGGGGCAGGCACGTCGGGCGCCAGGAGCACGAGGTAGATCTGGCCGCTCTTGTTGGCGTTGATCACTTGCAGCGCCTGGTCCTTCGTCACCTCGAAGGTGAGCACACCCGAGTTCGTCGGGGCCGCCGGCGCCGCCGGGTCGTCCGAAGGTGCAGCCACCGCCGCCTGCTGGGCCGCGGTCGACGAGCCCACCGCGAGCACCTTCACGTGCTGGAGGATGTACGCGTACGAACCTTCTTCGCCCTCGGCGGTCGGTGCGCCCTTGGCCGCGATGTTCACGTGGTCACCGGGTGCGATCTGGTTGGCCACACCGCGGTCGGCGTCGACGGTCACGGTCACTGCGACGAGGTCGTCGCTCTTGATCTGGTTCGCGAACGCGCTCCCCAGACCGTCCTCCTCGGACACGAACGCGGACGCGGTGACGAACTGCTTGGCGTTCATCGGTCCGGCCGCGACCTTGCCGACGAGGTCGTTCATGTCGGAGATGATCGCCGGAGGCACGGAGCTCTTGGCCACGCGCTCCTTGGTGACGAGACCGGCCTGGATGATCTCGTTGCCGGTCGTGCCCTTGGCGATGTCACTGTTCGTGACGAACGCGTCGACGAACGACGCGTTCTCCTGAGCGCGTTGGTCGGCTCCGGCTGCGTACATGTACACACCGATTCCGGCCACTAGTGCGAGCACGATGGCCGCGGCGGCCATCAACGTTCGACGATTCGACACCGCGACTCCCCTCGGGATCCGTTCTGGTCCCTGGATGGTCGGCCCGCATCCGGGCCGCCTTGAGTCGGTTGTCACACGGACCCGGGATTTCCCCGGATCCGGCTACTCCGGGGTCGTGTCGTCCTCGGGAGCGGCGGCCTCGGGTGCGGCCTCGGGAGCCGCGTCGACGGCACTCTCCGCGTTCACCGCTTCCGCCGCCTCCGCCGTGTCGGGCGTCTCACCCGTCGCCTCCGCCGCGGCCTGACCCTCGCCCTCACCGTCGGCATCGGCGTCGGCCTCTTCCTCGAAGGCGGGGCCGATGTAGTTGCCCTGCTCGTCGTAGGCGTGCTCGCCGTAGTGCTCCTGGTACTCGGCCGCGACCACGCCGCCCTCGGCGGCCTGCTTGATCGAGAGCGAGATCCGGCGCCGGTCGAGGTCGATGTCGATGATCTTCACCCAGAGCTCCTCGCCGGGCGTGACCACCTGCTCGGGGGCCTCCACGTGGTGGACGGCCATCTCCGAGATGTGCACGAGACCTTCGATGCCTTCGCCGACCTGCACGAACGCGCCGAACGGCACGAGCTTGGTGACCCGGCCGTAGACGAGCTCGCCGACCTGGTGGCCGGTGGCGAACTCCTGCCACGGGTCCTGCTGGGTCGCCTTGAGCGAGAGCGAGATGCGTTCGCGGGAGAGGTCGACATCGAGCACCTGCACGGTGACCTCGTCGCCGACGGTGACGACGGAGCTCGGGTGGTCGACGTGCTTCCACGACAGCTCGGAGACGTGGACGAGACCGTCCATCCCGCCGAGGTCGACGAACGCACCGAAGTTGACCACCGACGAGACCACACCGCTGCGGACCTCACCGGGCTTGAGGTTGGCGAGGAACTCGTCGCGCTGCTCGCGCTGGGTCTCCTCGAGGTACGCCCGCCGAGACAGGACCACGTTGTTGCGATTCTTGTCGAGCTCGATGATCTTGCACTCGATCTCCTTGCCCACGTAGGGCTGGAGGTCGCGGACACGACGGAGGTCGACGAGCGACGCGGGCAGGAAGCCGCGCAGTCCGATGTCGAGGATCAGGCCACCCTTGACCACCTCGATGACCGGGCCCTTGACGATCCCGTCCTTCTCCTTGATCTCCTCGATCGTGCCCCAGGCGCGCTCGTACTGCGCGCGCTTCTTGGACAGGATGAGGCGACCGTCCTTGTCCTCCTTCTGGAGGACCAGCGCCTCGAGCTCGTCGTCGAGCGAGACGATCTCGTGGGGGTCGACGTCGTTGCGGATGGAGAGCTCGCGCGAAGGGATCACACCCTCCGACTTGAAGCCGATGTCGAGCAGCACCTCGTCGCTGTCGATCTTGACCACACGGCCGGTGACGATGTCACCGTCGTCGAACTCGACGATCGTGGCGTCGACCGCGTCGGCGAACGACTGTCCGCCCAGGTCGTCGAACACGACCAGCTCGTTCTGGCCCTCTTCCTCCTCGACCGCCTGGCTCTCGGCGGCGTCGGGCTCGTTGGCCTCGGGGGTGGTGCTCACTTCGGCTTCCGGGGCGGCCGCGGTGGCCTCCCCGCTCTCGTCGGGGACGGTGGCGGTCGTCGCCTCCGTCACGTCCTGATCCGGCAACTCGACTCCTCTGCGGTGGAACCACTCGCGGCGCTGGCTGACCGGCGGGCGCGGGTGGGGGGCCTCAGGGCGAGGCCGAACGGACAGGGTACAGGCCTCACCGCAATTCCCGAAAGTCGGAACCCGACGTCGAGCCACCCGAAGTTGCGCGCATCTGACCGCGGGCGGTCAATCCCGCGTGGGTTCAGGGCCGGCGCGCGAGGAGGAGCAGCTCGTGGTGGTCGAGGGTCGGGGGCTGCGCGCGGTACGCGCCGGGCGTCACGCCGTGGACGGCGACGTCGCCGAGGCCCGCGCCGGCGGCGAGGAGCTCCAGCTCCCGGGCGGTGAAGCAGGTGGTCCAGAGGTCGAACTGCTGATCGATGCCGGCCGGGTTCCTGACCGTCGCCACCTCGTGGAGCACGCCGGTGGCGGGGTCGTACCCCTCCCCCGTCTCCAGGTGGCGGACGGCGAACGCGGCCGAGAACGCGCTCACGGCCAAGGCACCGCCGGAGCGCAGGGTGCAAGCGATACGGCCGAAGACGTCGGTCTCGTCGCGTCCGCCGAGCAGCCCGAAGCCGCCCTGGCAGAGGCAGATGGTCACGTCGAACTCGTCCGCACGGTCGAGGTCGCGCACGTCGAGCTCCTCGAAGGTGACGGCGAGGCCCTCGGCGTCCGCCGCCTCGCGCCCGAGCCGGACGAACTCGGCGCTGTGGTCGACGCCGACGACCTCGTACCCGCGCCGCGCCAGCGCCAGCGAGTGACGCCCCGGGCCGCACCCGACGTCGAGCACCCGCATGCCCGGCTCCAGCGCGAGCGCGTCGACGAGGAAGTCGACCTCCTGCTCGGTGCCCTTCGTGAACGCGTTCCGGAGGTACGCCGGGCCGAGGTAGTCGGCGACCGCGTCGAACCAGTACGGGTCGGTCACCCCAGCCCACCGGCGCTACTTGGCCGCGGCCCAGTTGGGACCGAAGCCGGTGTCGACGGTCAGCGGCACCCGCAGCGTGGTGACGCCCTCCATCACCTCGCGCACGAGGGCTTCGGTGACGGCGTGCTCGGACTCCGGCACCTCGAGGACCAGCTCGTCGTGCACCGTGAGCAGCATGCGCGCCGGCGAGTCGGCGTCGTCGAGCGCGCGGTCGAGGTCGATCATGGCCAGCTTGAAGATGTCGGCCGCCGAACCCTGCACCGGCGCGTTCTGCGCCATGCGCTCCCCCATCTGGCGGATCCGGAAGTTGTCGGACGTGAGCTCGCTGATCTGGCGGCGTCGCCCGAAGATCGTGGCGGTGTATCCGCGCTCCTTGGCCTCCTGCACCGTCTGCACCATGAAGGTCTTCACGTTGGGGAAGCCGTCGAAGTACGCGTCGAGGATCTCGGCCGCCTCCCCTGTCGGGATGCCGAGGCGCTGTCCGAGGCCATAGGCCTCCATGCCGTAGGCGAGGCCGTAGTTCACGACCTTCGCGAACCGGCGCTGGGCCGCGTCGACATCGGCTTCATCGATGCCGAACACCTTCGCCGCGGTCGTGGTGTGGACGTCGGCGCCCCGCTCGAACGCGTCGATCAGCCCCGGGTCCTCGGCCAGGTGGGCGAGCACGCGCAGCTCGATCTGCGAATAGTCGGCGATCAGGATCCCCCAGCCGTCCTCGGCGATGAACGCCCGGCGCATCTCCCGTCCGTCTGCGGTGCGGACGGGCACGTTCTGGAGGTTCGGCGCCTCACTCGAGATCCGGCCGGTGGTCGTGTCGGTCTGCTTGAAGGTGGCGTGGATGCGGCCGTCGGCGGCGATGAGCGGCGGGAGCGCGTCGGCGTAGGTGCTGCGGAGCTTCTCGACCTCGCGGTACCGGAGCAGATCCTCGATGATCGGGTGCTCGTCGGCCATCTTCTGCAGGGAGTCGGCGTCGGTCGACGGCCCGGTCTTCGTCTTCTTCACCGGGACCAGCCCGAGCTTCTCGAACAGGATGGTGCGCAGCTGCGGCGTCGAGTTCACGTTGAAGTCCTCGCCGGCGGCGGCGTGGATCCGTTGCACGAGGGTCTCGCACTGCTGGCCGAGATCCGCGCTCAGCGCTTCGAGGAACGCGCGGTCGATGCGGATGCCGTTCGACTCCATGCGCGCGAGCACGCGCGACCAGCGGCAGCTCGAACCGCTGGTAGAGCTCGGTGAGCTCACGCGCCTCGAGTGCGTGCTCCAGGGCTGCGGCCAGTTGCAGCACCACGACCGCCCGGCGCCCCGTCTGCTCGATCTCGAGGTCGCCGTCGAGGTCGAGCGTGCCGGGCTCGGCATCGGGTGAGCGCACCTCCAGCGACAGGAATCGCAGGGCGAGGTCGTCGAGCAGGAACTTCCCCGAACCGGGATCGAGGAGGTACGCCATCACCGCGGTGTCGTGCAGCAAGGAGCGGACGTCGACGTGCAGCCCGTGCATCAGGTCCTTGGCCCGGTGCGCGATCAGGCCGGGACCGCCGGTGTCGACGAGTGCGAGCAGCGACTCGTGGACCGCCGGGTCGGCGAGCAGCGACGCGTCGACGTACGTGGCCGACGAGTCGTCGCGTGCGACCGCGACGGCACGCAACGGACTCGATCCGGTCGCGCCTTCCCAACGGGCTTCCACCGCGAACGGCTCCGCGCTCGCCGCGAGGCCGTCGAACAGCGCGCGTGCAGCCGCCGCGTCGCGGGCGACGGCGACCTCGACGTCGAGGGTGGTCGCCTCGCTCTCGGCCGCGGCCGCGGACTCCCCCACCGCTTCGAGGAGCCGCGGGAGCAACGTGCGGAACGCGAGCTGGTCGAACAGCACGCGCACCTGCTCACGGTCCCAGGCGCCCATCTTGAGCTCGGCCGGGACGGCGTCGACGTCGCAGTCGAGCCGCAGCTGCGACATCTGCCGGTTGAGGAACACCCGGTCGCGCGCCTCGCCGAGGTTCTGGCGCTGCTTCGGCGGCAGCTCGTCGAGGTGCTCGTAGATCCCCTCGAGGTTCCCGTAGGTCGCGATCAGCTTGGCCGCGGTCTTTTCGCCGATCCCGGGCACGCCGGGGAGGTTGTCGCTCGGATCGCCGCGGAGTGCTGCGTACTCGGGGTACTGCGCCGGCGTGACCCCGGTGCGCTCGAAGATCCCGGCCTCGTCGTAGAGCACGTAGTCGGAGACGCCCCGGCGGTTGTAGAGCACCTTGATGTGCGGGTCGGAGACCAGTTGGTAGCTGTCGCGGTCACCGGTGACGATGATCACGTCGATGCCGTCGGCCGCGGCGCGGGTCGCGAGCGTCGCGATGACGTCGTCGGCCTCGACGCCCGGCTCCTGCAACGTCGGGATGTGCAGCGCGTCGACGACCTCGTGGATCAGCGGGATCTGCGGGACGAAGATGTCGGGGGTCTCCTTGCGGTTCCCCTTGTAGTTGTCGTCGAGCTCGTGGCGGAACGTGGGGCCCGGCGCGTCGAACACCACGGCGATGCCGTCGGGATGCTCGTCGCCGAGCACCTTCACCAGCATCGACGTGAACCCGAACACCGCGTTCGTGATGGTGCCCTCGGGCGTGGCGAGATCGGAGGGCAGCGCGTAGAAGGCGCGGTAGGCGAGCGACAATCCGTCGATCAGGAGGAGCGTGGACACCGGCCGATCGTACGCCGCCCGACTCGCCGATCGTCAGGGTTCGTCAGGGGGTGATCTCGCCGTCGATGACCCGGCGGGCGATCTCGTCGATCTTCACCCGGTTCGCCATCGCCTGCTGCTGGAGGAAGCGCCAGGCATCCTGCTCGGCGAGCCTGTGGTCGTCCATCAGCCGACCCTTCGCGCGGTTGATCGTCTTCCGGGCCTCGAGGCGCGCCTGGAGGTCTTCGACGTCGCGCTCCAGCGCCGAGAGCTCGGCGAAGCGTCCCAGCGCGACCTCGATCGCGGGGATGAGGTCGCTCTTCTGGAACGGCTTGACCAGGTAGGCCAACGCCCCCGCGTCACGTGCCTGCTCGACCAGCTCGCGCTGGGAGAACGCGGTGACCATGAGCACCGCCGCCAGTCGCTCGGTCGCGACCTGCCGCGTGGCCGACAGGCCATCGAGCCCGGGCATCTTGATGTCGAGGATCACGAGATCGGGCCGCAGGTCGCGCACCAGCTCGACGGCTTCGTCGCCCCGGCCGGTCTCACCGACCACGTCGTAGCCCTCCTCCTGGAGGAGCTCCTTGAGGTCGAGCCGGATGATGGCTTCGTCCTCCGCGACGACGACGCGGGTCGGGCGGCTGGGCTCAGCGGACACGAGGGCTCCCGGGGGTCAACGCGGCGGACATTTCGGCCGAGATCCGATCGAGAAGCGAATCCTGCTCGCGCTCGAGCTCGCGGACGGTCGACCGCAACGAATCGGCGTGGTGGGCCTGAGCATCGGCGTGGCGACGGGCATCCCGCGCCTCGACGTCGGCGAGCGGCGTCTCCGCGACCAGCGCCCGGAGCCGCACGTCCTCCGCTTCCTCCTCGAGGAACCCGAGCTGCTCCTCGGTGACCGCGAGCTCCGCCCGGATGCGCTTCAGCCGTTCGCTGACGTCGATGAGCCGGCGCTCGAGCAGTGACTGCGACATAGGGAGGCCATTCTAGAGAGGCCGCGCCGCCGTGCCGGGAGGCTGGGGCGGCGGATCGGTATCGACCGTCGAAGGAGGCGCGCCTCCTCAAGCGAAACGCCGGTTCGGCCGACACCGACAGCACCGTGATTCGCCGGACCATCACCCTCCTCACCCTGCTCGGCGTGCTCGCGCTCGCACCGACTGCTGCCGACGCGGTCGACGAGCCCGCGCGTGACCCACTCTCCCTCGCGCAACAGCGCCTCGACGCCGCGCGCGCGCAGGCGACCGAGATCTCGGCGCAGATCTCGGCCGCCCAGACCCAACAGGCCAAGCTGGAAGCCGAGATCGCCGAGACGGAGGCACGCATCCCCGAGCTCCGCGCCCGGGCGGCGACGTTGAAGGCGCAGATGCGTGAACGCGCCAAGCAGATGTACCTGCGGCACGGGAGCACCGCGGCGTTCGAGACAGCCATGGACGCCGACAACGCCCAGGATGCGCTCCGGGCCGCCCACCTCACCGACACCATCGGCGCGCATGACCTCGACGTCGCGCAGGAGCTCAAGGACACCGCCACCGACCTCTCGACCCGGGAGGCGGAGCTCGAGGCCCAGCGCGCCGACCTCGAGAAGGCGCTGGTGAGCCTCGCGCCCCTCAACGACCTGCTCCAGCAGAAGCTCGAGGTCGCGACCAGTGCCTACGACAAGGTCCACGCGCTGGTCGGCGATGACCCCACGAAGCACGGTGCGGACGTCGCCACCGGCGCGTCCGAGTGTCCGGTGAAGGGCTTTGTGGTGTTCACCGACGACTTCGCCGAGCTCCGGCCCGGCGGTCCCCATCCGGGGATCGACATGGGCGCGCTCACCGGCACGCCCGTGGTCGCGGTGGCCACCGGGTTCATGCGCCACGACGTCGGCGGCGCGGGCGGCAATGGCGCGTGGCTCACCGGTCTCGACGGCTTCTCCTACTACTACGCGCACTTCTCCAAGTACGAGGGCGAGGACCGCATCGTCCTCGCGGGTGACGTGATCGGCTACGTCGGCATGACCGGCAATGCGACCGGACCGCACCTGCACTTCGAGATCCATCCCGGCAAGCCCGGCGAGAACCTCCCGGTCGACCCGTTCGCGACCCTGATCGGCCTGTGCAACGAGAACCTGCCGAAGGTTCCGGGCAAGTAACGTCGTCGCCGTCCGCCCGGATGGCGCAACTGGCTGACGCAGTCGGCTCAAAACCGGCCGCCCTTCGGGGCATGTGGGTTCGAATCCCACTCCGGGCACCACGCTGTCCGATTGACGCCTCCGCCATTGACGCGGCGTCGGTCACCGGCTGTAGTCGCGGTGCAGCCCACGACGCACGGAGGTTGGCGATGCACGCAGTGGTCGGGACCGTCACCATCAGCGACTTCGAACACGCCCGCCGTCTGCTCCACGACGACGTGCTCCCGACGATCACGGAGGTCCCCGGGTTCGTCGCGGGCTACTGGCTGGCGCCGGTCGACGGGAAGGGCACGTCGATCCTGATCTTCGACACCGAGGATGAAGCCCGGGCGATGGCCGAGCAGATGCCGCCGGGCCGGCAGCTGAACGAGTTCGTCACCATCGACTCGGCCGAGGTGCGCGAGGTCGCCGGGAGCGTGCACCAGCTCGACGACGTGTCGCTCCAGATGACACCCGAGTCGTAGCCCGGGAGCGCGTCCCTAGAGACCGAGGGTCGAGGTCACGTGGTTGTGCTCGTCGATGGCGCGCATGCGCGCCCCGACCACGGCCAGGAGCTTGGGGGCGATCTGCGGCATCGCCAGCTCGAGCATCTCGTTGAAGTCGTTGCGATCGAGCACGAGCAGCTTCAGCGGCGTCGTCGCGGTGACGGTCGCGACGCGCTCGCCGCCGTCGATCAACGCCATCTCACCGAAGAACCCGCCGCGCCCGATGGTGCCGACCTCGTCGCCGTCGACCGCGGCTGACGCGTCGCCCTCCACGATGACGAAGAACTCCACCCCTTCCTCACCCTGCACCGTGAGCTCGTCGCCCACCTCCGCCTCCTGCGGCTGGGCGAGTGTGGCGATGCGACCGAGCTCGTCGTCGTCACAGGTGCTGAACAGCCAGATCCCCCGGAGGAGGCGGATCCGCTCGTCGAGGTCGGCGCCGAAGGTCATGGACGCAAGTGTGGTCCGTGCTGCCGGCCCCGCGCGCTCCGGCGGCGTCGCGTCCCGACCACGAGCACCAGACCCACGGTGACCGCGGCGAAGCCGACGAGCACGTAGTTGGTGGTGTGGCTCGACGCGCCGGTGAAGGCGAGGGCACCGCGGACGTTGATGGCGGCGTCGAGCACGCAGGCCGCACCCTTGATCGTGAGCCCGTGGATACCGGGCGCCGTCCCCGGCGGGATCGAGATCGATCCGGCGAAGTTGCCCTCGGCGTCGGAGTTGACCGTGCCGACCGGCTGGCCGTCGAAGAGGACCTGCAGCGCCTCGCCGCCCTCGCAGCCACCGCCCCGGAACACGGCCTCGCCGCCGACGTCGACGTTCGGGTCGACGACGACGATGTTGCCGCGTGGGGGGTACTGCGTGGGAGCGCTCACCGGGGTCCCGACGATGTCCCCGCCGCCACCGCCGGGATCGCCCGTGCCGCCGTTGTCGCCGGTTCCCGGCGCGCCGGGCGGGAGGTCGGCGAGACCGTTGCCGATGCCCGCGGCCTGGTCCAGGATGAGGTTGCCGGTGATGAACGTGTCGGCGAGGAGCTCTTGGGACGTGAGCTCCCGCGGCACTCCGACGCTGCCGTCGGCGACGGCGACCTGCACACCGGGCGTGAGCTGCGCGGAGCCGTGGCGGGTGACCGTGACCCGGCTCACCGGGTCCTCACCCACCGGCCCGACGGCGTAGACCTTCGTGCCACTGCTGTCGTCACCCGAGACGAGCGTGGAGCACCACGTGCCCTTGTCGCGCGGGAGCTCGGCGGCGGCGCAGTCGCCGGCGTAGCCGTGCCCCTCACCTTCGACGTACTTGGCGACCGCCGCCTCGGCGCCTTCCGGCGTGACCGCCACCTGCTGGGCGGGCGCAGTGGCGGACGCCCCGGAATCCTTCCCCGACTTCGATTCGTCGGACGACCCGCTGCTGCAGCTCGCGGCGAAGGCAGCGAACGTCAGCACCGCGAGGAGCGCCGCGAACATCCGGATGCGTCGGCCGGAACCGGGCGCATCACCCCGCGCCGGGCGGAACGTCGGCTCCATGTGGTTCTAGGGCGCCTTCGTCACCGAGGTGACGTCCCAGTCGTCGCTGCTGACCTTGATGTCGTCGACGACGGCGGTGAAGCTGCAGCTGACTTCCTGCTTGCCGTTGTCCTTCGGCACGCACCTCCCGACGAAGGCGGTGCCCTCGACGGCAGCCGTCGTGCCGCCGGCCTTGAGCTCGAACGAGCCCGTCTCGGAGACCTTCGCCGCGCGGTTCCAGGCTTCGCCGATCAACAGGGTGCCCTGGGTCTGGCGGCCGCCGCGCTCGTTCGTGAGCTTCGAGATGGTGAAGACGGTCGAGCCGGAGAGGCGCGTGAGCGAGCCGTCGGTGTAGTCGATCTCGGCGCGGCCGTCGGCGTCGGTCTTGACCGTGTCGCCCTGCTTGAGCGCCTGGCCGTTCTTCGCCGCGACGAAGTCGGACGATCCCTTCAGCTTCACCGTGACGTTGGCTTCGGTGACCTTGAGGTTCGCGAGCGCCGCCGCAGAGGGAACCTTGGCCCCCGCGATCCCGCCGGTCGCGAACATCGTCAGCGCCATCGCCGTGCACATCAGCACGACGAACGGCAACAGCCGAACCCGCCGATTCACCTGCGTCGTCATGCCCCGCACATCCCGCCCCGCCTGCTCTCGCGGCCCTCTACCCTTTCGGAACCGCAACAGGCATTTCGTCCGCCGCCAAGGACGCCGCAACGTTAGTCGACGACTCCGCATGCACCACGCGCCAGAGCCGCAGCTCACGGCTCACACCTTTCAGTTCGATCGGACCGACCGGTTCGACGGGCGGCGGAGACGTGACGCGGGTCAACACCTGATCTGACAGGATGATGTCGCCGCGGCCCGCGGCCGAGCACAGCCGGGCACCGACGTTCACGGTGTCGCCCACCACGTCGTACTGACGTCGTCGCCCACCACCGAAGTGCGCGGCGACCGCCTCGCCCGAGTTGAGACCGATCCCGAACGCCACCTCGGGCGCGCCCTGTTCCACGAGCTCGCGGTTGAGATCGGGCGTCAGCGCCTGGATCGCGATCGCGCATTCGAGGGCCCGCGTCGGATGATCCGTGCTCGGGAGCGGCGCGCCCCAGACCGCGAAGACCTCGTCGCCCACGTACTTCATCAGGGTCCCGTCCATGGCCAGGACCACGTCGGTGACCCGGTCGTAGTAGTGGTTGAGCATCGTCCGGACGATCGCCGGCTCGAGGTTCTCGGACATCGCAGTGAACCCGCGGAGGTCGCAGAACAGGACCGTCATGTCGAGGCGTTCACCCTCGACCGCGCTCCCCGCACGGTCTTCTTCGACCAGCCGTTGGGCGACCGTCTCCGGTACGTACTGCGAGAACAGGGCGGTGACACGCCGTCGTTGTCGCGTCTCACCGAAGTAGCGGAGGCCCAGTCCACCGATGAAGGCGAACAGCACCGCCATGGACGGGTAGACGAAGTTCATGACGTGGCCGTTGTTGAAGCGGGCGAACGCGAAGACGATGTAGCTCAACCCGACCAGGAGCGTGATCAAGATCGACGCCCAGAGCGGGAGCGTCAACACCGCGATGCCGATCACCGCGGTGATGGCGGCCACCCACAGCAACGTCTGCGAGTCCGGCACCGGGTCGAGGTAGGTGCCGGTGAGCATCGTGTTGGCGGCGTTGGCGTGGAACATGACGCCGGGAAGGTCGCTCGACTTGTTCACCGGCGCGGTCTTCACGTCGCCCAGGGTCGTCGCGGTCGCGCCGATGAAGACGATCTTGCCCGCGATCTTCTTCCTCGGCACCGTGCCGTTGATCACGTCGGCCGCCGAGATCACCTTGGACGTACCCGAGAGGTCGGGCGAGAAGTTGAGGAGCATCGACTTCGCTTCGTCGGTCGGCACGAATCGATCGCCGATCTGCACTCCGTTCGGGCGCACGATCACCTGGTTCGGGTCGATCCCGCGATACATCAGCACCGCGGCGATCGAGAGCGCCGGCATGAACGGACCGTTGTCCGGCTCGGCCACGACGAGCGGGACGCTGCGGCTGATCCCGTCACTCGGATCCTTGTTGAGGTGCACCTGTCCGTCCGTGTAGCCGGTTGCCACTTCGATCCCGGGCGCGATCGCGCTCACGGCGGTCGAGGTGTAGACGCCGTCGGCAATCGGGCCGATCGTGGGCTCGCGGGCCAGCACCACGTTGCCCGCACGATCGATCGCATCGCGGATCGCGACGTCGCCGGTGACCTCGTCCTGATCCTTTTCGGAGCGGTAGATCACGTCGAAGGCGATGACGCGCGGCGCCGGCCGCGTTCAGGTTGTCGATGAGCTCGGCGACCTTGACTCGCGGGCAGCGGGTACCCGAGGCCCTCGGTGTTGATGGTCTTCGTGTCGAAGCCGACGACCGCGATGTCCCCGTCGTCGGGAGCAGACGGGAAGAGCGAGTCGGTGGCGCGCCGCTGGAAGCCGGCGAACACGTCGGCATTCAGCCCGACCGCGGCCAATCCGGTCACGACGAGCGTGAGTACCGCGATCGAGACGATCCGCCGGATCAGCAGTCGACGCTTCAGCACTCACCTCCCTCTCGGACCGGCCCGCCACAGGTGTCGCGGCGCGGATGACCAGAGAAGTGTCGCGCGCGGGCGATAATGCACGGGATGCACCCCACGCTCGCGATCGAGTTCACCGCCGCGGTCCTCGTGATCGTCGCGGTGCTGTCGGTCCTCATACTCGTGCTCATCATCGTGGCACCGTGGCGCCAGGTGCGCGACGAGCCGCCCCTGGACAAGGCCGTCGAGGCCAAGCTCCTCTTGCATCGCAACCCCGACGAGCCGACCGGCGAGGTGCCGCGGGTCTCGGCGGTGCCGACCGACGACGCCGACGAGGAGCTCGACGGCGATCTCAGCGAGCTGGCCGAGCTGAACGACCCGCCCCCGCAGCCGGACGCGTAGCTCAGGTCACCGCGAAGAACATCCGCGCTTCGCAGGTCGTGTCACCTTCGACCGAAGCGCGGGCGGCTGCCCATCCGCCGCGCGCGCTCAGACGCTCGACGTCGACCACGAGGAGGAGCTCGTCGCCGGGGCGGACGACGCGACGGAAGCGAACCTTCTCGACGCCGCCGAACAGCGCGAGCTTGCCCGCGTAGCGGTCGTCGCCGAGGAGCGTGAGCGCGCCCGCCTGCGCGAGCGCCTCGAGCTGGATGACACCCGGGACGATCGGGTTGCCGGGAAAGTGACCCTCCAGGAAGTACTCGTCGCCGGTGACGAAATAGCGCGCCTCGATGTGTTCGGCCACGGCGAGCGCGTCGACGACGTCGACGAAGCGGAACGGTGGACGGTGCGGCAGCAAGCCGATCAGCGCGTCGGAATCGGGGAGGGCCATGGGCGATCCTGCGGTGGTTGCGGGCCCCGACAGGTTTTGTCCAGGCACTCTTCACGGGGAGACTCGCTGATTACCCGCGAGTAACCGACGTTACCCGCGAGTAATGGTCGACACTTCGATGCAACGCACGACTGCTCGCGGGCGCCGGATGTAACCCCCCACGTGTGACGACGGTCGGAATCCTCTACAGCTGCATCTGCACGCACGGCCGGAGTGAGCAACCAACGTGGGCATCGCGATCGTCTTCCCGGGACAGGGAACACAGCAACCCGGCATGGCCGCGCCCTGGCGCGACCATCCGAGCTGGGCGATCGTCGAGCAGGCCGAAGCCGCGCTGGGTGAGCCGCTCGGCCACCTCGTCACCGACGCGCCCGCTGACGCGCTCACCCGCACACGCGAAGCACAGCTCGCGGTGCTCTTGACCTCCTTGGTCGCGTGGGACGCGCTCGGTCCGCTGCCCGAAGCGCCGGTCGCGTTCGCCGGACACTCGCTCGGCCAGGTGACGGCGTTGATCGCGTCGGGCGTGCTCCCCCTCGACGACGGCGTCCGCTTCGCCGCCCGTCGCGCCGAGCTCACCCAGGCCGCCGCCGACGCCCATCCCGGGAAGATGGCCGCCCTCCTGGGCGCCACCCCCGACCAGGCCGACGACGCGTGCACCGCGGCGCCGGACGTGTGCTGGGTCGCCAACGACAACGCGCCGGGACAGGTCGTGATCGCGGGGACGCCCGACGGGCTGGCCGCCGGATCGACCCGGGCCCAGGAGCTCGGGGTACGCCGCGTGACCCCGCTCAACGTCGGCGGCGCGTTCCACACTCCCCTGATGGCCGATGCCACCGCCGGCCTGCTGCCCGAGGCGGCGGCTCTCGCACTGGGCGCGCCCGCCGTGCCTGTCGTGTCGAACCACGACGCGGTGGCGTACGCCGACGCCGACGGCTGGCGTGACCGCCTTCCCGCCCACGTGTCGGTCCCCGTCCGCTGGCGCTCGACCATGGACACGCTCGTCGAGCTCGGCGCCACCACGTTCCTCGAGATCGGTCACGGCTCGATGCTCGCCGCCCTCGCCAAGCGCGGCGCCCCGTCGGTCACGGTCCGCAACGTCGCCACCCCCCAAGACATCCCCACGATCATGGAGGTCGCCTGACCCATGGAAGCCCTGTTGAACCACGGTGAGGGGCTCCTCGTGCCCGAGCGGATGATCATCGCCCCGTCGGTGGGCGTGTTCCGCCCGCTCGACGACGTCGACGCCGGCGACCACGTCGACGAAGGCCAGACCGTCGGCCACCTCGACGGCCCCGGCACCTCCACTCCCGTGTGCAGCCCGTTCCGCGGGCAGCTCGTGGGGATGCTCGTGCACCGGGGTGAGCGGCTCCGGGAGGGCCAGCCCGTCGCGTGGCTGCGAGTCGCCTGAGCATGCGCGCCGCCATCTCCGGGTGGGGTACCGCGCTGCCCGATCAGCGGCTCACCAACGCCGACCTCGAACGCCGCGTCGACACCAGCGACCAGTGGATCGTCGAGCGCACCGGCATCCGTGAACGGCGCGTCGCCGGCGAGGGCGAGACGACCGCCAGCCTGGCGATCGAAGCCGGTGCCGCCGCGATCAAGCGCGCCGGGCTCACCCCCGACGCCATCGACCTCCTCATCGTCGCCACCGCCACGACCGAGCAGCTCATCCCGCACACCGGCGCCTTCGTGGGCGACGGTCTCGGCATCCGCTGCGGCTCGTTCGACCTCAACGCCGGCTGCGCCGGGTTCGTGTACGAGTTGGTCGTCGGCTCGTCACTGCTCAGCGCCGGCAACCTCGACCACGTGCTCATCATCGGCTCGGAGACGCTGTCACGCGTCACCGACCCGACCGACCGCGGCACGTGCATCCTCTTCGGCGACGGCGCTGCAGCAATGGTGCTCAGCGCCGCGCCGGAGGATGGCCCCGGGCTCCTCGCCTGGGACCTCGGCTGCGACGGCTCCGCCACCGCGCTCCTGGAGATCCCGGCCGGCGGCAGCCGCCTCCCCGCGTCGGCCGAGACGGTGGCGACCGGCGGCCACTACCTCAAGATGGCGGGCCAGGAGGTCTTCCGGCGCGCCGTGCGGATCGTCGTGGAGTCCGCGACCGCTGCGCTCCAGCGGGGTGGCGTCTCCATCGACGACGTCACGTGGTTCGCGCCGCACCAGGCCAACATCCGTATCATCGAGGCCGCAGGCAACCGGCTCGGGATCCCGGCGGAGCGCACCCTCGTGAACATCGACCGCTACGGCAACACCAGTGCCGCGTCGATCCCGCTCGTGCTGGCCGAAGCCGCCGATGCCGGACGGCTCGCCGACGGTGACCTCGTGCTCCTCTCCGGCTTCGGTGCGGGCCTCACCTGGGGTAGCGCGCTCCTGCGCTGGGGCCGCGCGTGAGCGGTCCGGATCCCGGACCGCGGGTCGTGTTCGTCACGGGCGCGTCACGCGGCATCGGTCGCGCCGTCGCCCTCGCGCTCGGCGCGGCCGGGCACCGGGTCGCGTTCTGCTACTCGTCCGATCACGACGGCGCCAAGGCGACCCAGGCCGCGGTCGAGGCCACCGGCGCCGAGGCGCGCCCGGTGCAGGCCGACGTCGCCGACGTCGAGTCCGTCGACCGTGCCTTCGCCGAGATCGAAGAGACGCTCGGACCCGTCGAGCTGCTGGTCAACAACGCCGGCATCACCCGTGACGGGCTGCTGATGCGCATGTCCGACGAGCACTGGGACGAGGTGCTGCAGACCAACCTCACCGGTGCGTTCCACACGATCCGGCGGGCCACGCCCAAGATGATGCGCGCGCGCTTCGGCCGGATCGTCAACGTGTCGTCGGTGAGCGGCCAGAGCGGCCAGGCGGGGCAGGCCAACTACTCGGCCGCCAAGGCCGGGCTGGTGGGCCTCACGCGGGCCGTGGCGCGGGAGCTGGCCCCCCGCAGCATTACCTGCAACGTCGTCGCCCCCGGCCCTATCGTGACCGCCATGACCGACGGGCTGCCGGACGACTGGCGGACCTGGGCCGAGGAGACGGTGCCGCTGGGGCGGCTCGGGACCCCCGAGGAGGTGGGGGCCGTCGTGGCCTTCCTCTGCTCCGATGCCGCCGGCTACGTCACCGGTGCGATCGTCCCCGTCGACGGCGGACTCGGCATGGGCCATTGATCGGCGCGAACCTGGGGTCCCCGCACCCCGGGCGCCGCGAGGAAACTGAACTTTTCACCCACAGGAGGAACCATGGAACGTGAGGAAGCAGTCTCCGCATTGCGGGAGGTCGCGGTCGAGGTGCTCAGCGTCGACCCCGACTCGGTGGTCGAGGAGGCCCGGTTCAAGGAAGACCTCGACGCCGACAGCCTCGACCTCGTCGAGCTGGTCATGGGGCTCGAGGAGCGGTTCGACATCTCCGTCCCCGAGGAAGACCTCGAGAACGTCGGCACCGTCGGCCAGGCCGTCGACCTCGTGATGGCCAAGGTCGCCGCAAAAGCATGAGCGCAGTGGCCGCGAACCGGGTATCCCGGCTCGCAACGAAGCGGGGCCTGAGCGGCCCGGCGCGCAGCGCCAGGAGCGGACAAGCATGAGCGGGCAGCAATGACCTCCCTCGTCGACTCGCACGGGCGGCCGCGGGTCGTCGTCACCGGCATGGGCGTCAAGACGCCCGCGGGTGTCGACGTCGACTCGCTGTGGTCCAACGTCTGCGCCGGTCGCGGCTCCGCCAAGCGGATCGAGCGGTTCGATCCGTCCGAGCTCCCCGTCCAGTTCGCGGGTGAAGTCCTCGAATACGACCCGACGGCCTACTTCGGCCCCAAGGAGGTGCGCCGCGTCGACCGCTTCACGCAGCTCGGCTTCGGCGCCGCCGCCGACGCGGTCGACGACGCCGGTGAGCTCGGGGCCGACCCGAGCCGGGTTGCGGTGATCGCCGCAACCGGGGTCGGTGGGCTCGAGACGATGGAGGAGAACGAGTCGACGTTCCTCACGCGCGGCGCCAGCCGGGTCAGCCCGTTCTTCGTCCCGATGATGATGCCCAACGCGGCAGCCGGGATGATCTCGATCCGGTTCGGGTTCACCGGACCTGCGCTCTGCATCTCCACCGCGTGTGCGGCAGGCGCCAACGCGATCGGCGAAGGCGTGCGCATGGTGCGCGACGGCAGCGCCGAGGTCGTCGTCGCCGGCGCCACCGAGGCCCCGGTCACTCCCCTGACCGTGTCGGCGTTCGCCCGGATGGGCGCGATGAGCACGCGGAACGACGATCCCGCGCGGGCCTCGAGGCCGTTCGACGCCGCGCGCGATGGCTTCGTCATCGCCGAGGGCGCCGGGTTCTGCGTGCTCGAGACCCTCGAGCACGCGCTGGCGCGGGGTGCGACCATCCACGGCGAGGTGCTGGGCTACGGCCGCAACGCCGACGCCCACCACATCACCGCGCCGGTGCCAGGTGGCGCGGGTGCGGCCGCGTGCATGCAGCTCGCGCTCGACGACGCCGGCCTCGACGCCACCGCCATCGGGCACGTCAACGCGCACGGCACGTCCACGCCGCTCAACGACGCCACCGAAGCCGAGGCCATCCGCAAGGTGTTCAGCGACGCCGCGCCACCGGTCACCTCGACCAAGGGCGTGACCGGGCACATGATCGCCGGTGCCGGAGCGGCCGAAGCGGTGATCAGCATGCTGTCGCTCCGCGACGGCGTGGTCCCGCCCACCGCCAACCTCGACAACATCGGTGACGACATCGGCCTCGACGTCGTGTCCGGCTCGCCCCGGCCGATCGAGCGCAAGCCGGTCCTGTCGAACTCGTTCGGGTTCGGCGGGCACAACGCCACCCTCATCCTCGGCCGGGTCGACGTCACCGAGTGACGGCCGCGACGCCCGTCTTCGGGCATCGCAGTGCCGCGGTGTCGGCGTCGATCCGGGAGATCGACGGCCGTACCGTCAGCTGGTTCAGCCTCGACGGCGGGAAGCACCGGGGCGCCATCGGCACCGGTGAGGGGCAGGCGATCGAGCGGGCCGTGCACCTCGCGGTCGAGCTCGGCATGCCGATCGTCGGGCGCATCGCGAGCTCGGGCGCCGACGTCAGCGAGGGCGTCGCCGCGCTCCACGCCTGGGGACGCGTGGCGAAGGCGCTCACCGCCGCGTCCGGAGTCGTGCCGACCGTGCTCGTGCTCGTCGGACCCGCGGTGTCGGGCCCCGCACTGCTGCTCGGCATCGCCGACCACGTGATCATGACGAGCGACGCGTTCGCGTACGTGAGCGGGCCCGAGGTGGTGGTCGCCTTCACCGGCGTGCCCATCACCAGCGAGAAGCTCGGCGGCGCCGCGATCCACGAGCGCGAGAGCGGCGTGGCGACCCTCGTGGTCAACGACGAGGACGAAGCGATGCTGGCCCTCGAGGCGCTGCTGTCGTACCTGCCGGCCAACCACCTCGCGGATCCGCCCCACGAGGCGACCGACGATCCGATCGACCGGCCGTGCGCGCGCGCCGCGTCGGCAGTGCCCGCGCGCGCGACCGCGTCCTACGACGTCCGTACCGTGATCACCGACGTGCTCGACGAGCACTCGTTCCTCGAGCTCCGTCCCGTGTACGCACCGAACATGGTGACCGGTCTCGGGCGCCTCGGTGGGCGACCGATCGGCATCGTCGCCAACCAGCCGATGTTCCGCGCCGGCACGCTCGACATCGAGGCCTCCCGCAAGGCGGCACGGTTCGTGCAGTGGTGCGACGCCTTCAACTTCCCGATCGTCACGTTCGTCGACACGCCGGGATTCGAGCCCGGGCGTGACCTCGAGTGGCGCGGCATGATCCGTCACGGCGCCGAGTTGGTGCACGCGTATGCCGAGGCGACGGTGCCACGGCTGTGCGTCCTGTTGCGCAAGGCGTACGGCGGCGCGTACATCGTGATGGACTCGAAGAACCTCGGCAACGACTGGTGCATCGCCTGGCCGACCGCCGAGGTCGCGGTGATGGGTGCGCCGGGGGCGGTCCAGATCCTCTACCGCCGCGATCTCGCGGCGATCACCGACGACACCGAACGGCGAGCCGAGCAGCTCGTGCTGGAAGCCGAGTACGCCGAGCGCTTCGCGAATCCCTATGTCGCCGCCGAACGCGGCTACGTGGACGACGTCATCGCCGCCACCGACACCCGTCGGGTCCTCGCCGACGCGCTGCTCCGGCTCGGCACCAAGCGTGAGCAGACGGCCAACCGTCGCCACTCCAACACGCCCCTCTGATGGTCGATTCCGTTCCGCCGTCCCGCCCTCCGGGCACGGCTCCACTGCATCTCCTCTGATCTGACAGGAAGGCCGTCGTGCTCCAAGGCAAGCGCATCCTCGTGACCGGTGTCCTCAACGACGCATCCATCGCCTTCTCGACCGCGCGACTCGCGCAGGAGCAGGGCGCCGAGGTGGTGCTGAGCTCGTTCGGGCGGGTGATGCGGCTCACCGAGCGCACCGCCAAACGGCTCCCGGACCCGGATGTGAAGATCGTCGAGCTCGACGTCACCAGCGAGGAGGACCTCGCGGCGCTGGCCGGCAACGTCGGCGGCAAGCTCGACGGGGTCCTGCACTGCCTCGCTTTCGCGCCCGAATCGTGCCTCGGCGGTGGCTTCCTCGACGCGCCGTGGTCCGACGTCGCCGTGGCGTTGCAGGTGTCGGCCTACTCGTTGAAGGCGTTGACTGTCGCCGCACTCCCGCTGATGGAGCGGGGCGGTTCGATCGTCGGGCTCGACTTCGACAACGACGACGTCGCCTGGCCGGTCTACGACTGGATGGGCGTGTCCAAGGCGGCGTTCGAGTCGGTCGCCCGCTATCTGGCGCGTGACCTCGGTCCGCAGGGCATCCGGGTGAACCTCGTCAGCGCGGGTCCGTACCGGAGCATCGCAGCCAAGAGCATCCCCGGCTTCGAGCGCTTCGAAGAGGTGTGGGTGGAGCGGGCGCCCCTCGGGTGGGACCTGAAGGACGCCGAGCCGATCGCGAAGGCGTGCGTGGCGCTGCTGTCCGACTGGTTCCCCGCCACGACCGGCGAGAAGGTGCACGTCGACGGCGGGTTCCACGCCGTCGGCGCCTGAATTCTTCGTTCGCTCGCTAACCCAGCTCCTCGAGCACCTGGGTCACCTTCGGCACCGTGTCCTTCGGGCTGATCTTGTAGAACGCGGCGGCGATCTTGCCGGCTGTGTCGACGACGAACGCCGAGCGGATGATGCCCATGTACTTCCGGCCGTAGTTGACCTTCTCGCCCCACACGCCGTACTTCTCGGCCACGGTGTGCTCGGTGTCGGCGAGCAGGGTGAACCCGAGCCCGTACTTGTCGTCGAACTTCGCCTGCTTCTCCGGCGTGTCGGGTGAGACGCCGAGCACGACCGCCTTCAGCTTCTTCAGATCCGGTTCCGCGTCGCGCAACGCGCACGACTGCGTCGTGCAGCCGGGGGTGTCGGCCTTCGGATAGAAGTACACGACGACCTTCTTGCCCTTGAAGTCGCTCAACTTGACCTTCTTGCCGTGCTGGTCGACGAGCGTGAACGCGGGGGCGCGGTTACCCGCGGCGAGCTGGGACATCGGGACACTCCTCGAGACGGGGACGCCGTAGCATGCCGCACGTGCGGCGCTCGATGCTGATCACGGTCGACGCCGACGCCGAGCGGATCCGTCGCTCGCTCGTCGACGACCTCGGGCTGACCGCCGACACCACCGGCTACGCCGGCCCCATCGAGGGGATGCCCGACACGACCGCGCGCCTCGAGGCGGTGATCGTCACGGAAGGGGCTGCGCCCGCCGAGGTCCGTCTCGTCGCGGTCAGCGACGTGGTGGTCCCGTTCTTCACCTGGTTCCTCCGCGTCCAGGCGTGGCTCGGCGCGCGCCGCGCGCTCCCCCACGCGGCCGCTCGGCTCCAGGCCGCGGCGGCCGACGGTCCGGCCCCGGGTCCGCTCAAGCTGCTCCCGGTCGTCCCTCCGGTGCCGTTCACCCCCGAGCAGGCGGCCCGGTTGGGCGCGCTGGCCGCGGTCGCGCTGCTTGCCAACTTCTGCGGTGCCCTGCTCTCGCAGAACGGCGACGCGGTCACCAGTGCCTTCGACCGGTCCGACGAGGCACTCGGGGCGGCCCTGGCGGTGGCGCGGGCCGGCGTGCTGGTGTCACTGGTGGCGATTGCGCTGGCCGACCGGCTGGGGCGCCGCCGTCTGATCCTGGTCGCCCTGATCGGCGCCTGCGCGGCCAATGCCCTGAGCGCGATCTCACCCACCTTCGAGGTGTTCACCGGCACGCAGCTGCTGAGCCGCGCCCTCGTGCAGACGGCGCTCATCGTCGCCGGCATCGCCGCGGTCGAGGACGCGCCCGAGGGCGCGCGTGCGTTCGCGACCGGCATGTACACGCTCGCGCTCGGCGCGGGCTACGGCCTCTCGGTGGTCCTGCTGCCGCTCGCCGACCTCGGCTCGTACGGCTGGCGGATCTCCTTCGCGGTGAGCGCGGCGCTGGTGGTGCTCGTCCCCGTGATCGCCCGTCACCTCAAGGAGACCCGGCGGTACGTCAGAGTCGCCACGCGCACCGTCACGGGCGGCAGGGGACGCGTGCGCGAGCTGTTCGACTCCGCGTACGGCATGCGGTTCCTGTTGCTCGGGCTCGCCGCGTTCCTCACCAACTTGTTCAGTGCGCCGTCATCGCAGCTCACCAACCGGTACCTCACCCACGCGCACGACTTCACCAACTCCGACGTTGCGCTGTTCCGCACCATCACCGCCGGCCTCCCCGGGATCATCGGCGTACTGCTCGCGAGCCGGCTGGCGGAGAGCCGCGGCCGCCGTCCGGTGACCATCATCGGGCTCCTCGTCGCCACGACGGCCCAGGCCGCGTTCTTCCTCGCCGGGAACGACGCCCTGCTCTGGATCACGCCGGTGATCGCGATCGTCGCCGCCGCGTGCGCGGGCCTCGCGTTGGGGACGCTCGACGCCGAGCTCTTCCCCACCGAGGTCCGTGGCACGTCGAGCGGCTTCCTGCTGGTGTCGGCGGTGGCCGGGTCCGCCGTCGGCCTCGTGCTGGCGACCCAGCTCAAGGACGTCGCGGGCGGACTCGGCCCCGCCATCGCGCTCTGCGGGATCGCATCGTTGATCGCCGCGGTGTTCGTGGTGCCCCGGCTCCCCGAGACGGCCGAACGCCGCCTCGACGACGTCAGCCCGTCAGAGCTCTGACGCTCAGAGCCCCGAGCACTGGTCCGACTGGTACGCAGCGAACGTCGTGATCGCGGCCGGATACTTGCGGAACGCGCTCGACGTGTAGACCTTGGCGAGATCGCGGGGGTCGCTGGTACTTCCGATGGCGCCGAGCAGGCTCGTGATCTTGCCGATCGCGGCCTTCACCTTGGCAGGAGCGTACTTCGCCGCCTTCTTGAACTGGCTGACGAGCTTGTTCGCCTTGCCGCTGCTGAGGGCCGAAGCGCTGGTGTCGTTGCCGATCTTCTCAGCGGCCTGGCAGAACCTCGCATTTGCCGAAGGCACCGATGCCGTCGCCGGCCCGGCGAGGGCTGCGAGTGCGGACACCGCGAGCAGCGCAGCAAGGAGAAATCGAACGCGGGACATGTCAGAGCCTTTCGACAGAAGGGACTTGCCTCAGGGCTTCGGCACCTCCGGCCGGCACCTTGACGTCAACTTGAGCCCGGCCAGTGACGTTACGCAGCCGCGGGGACGGTCCCGTGGCACACCTCGTGCCCGGTGGCGTCGACGAGCGCGATCCGCGAGCCCGCACTCAGCGCCGCCTTGCTCCGACCGGTCCACGAGCCTTTGAAGGCATCGATGGTCATGGTGCCGATCGTCGTCGGGGTGCCCTTCGGCGGCGCGACCTGGATGCGGTAGTTGCCCGGCGCAACGCCGTAGTTGACCGAGACCGCGACGCCGTGACGGTTGGCGACGTACGCCCATCCCGCGGGAGCGGGCACCACGCCTCCTTCCATCTTGACCGCGACCGGTACCCCCGACGACCGGCTGACGCTCGTGATCGGGGTTTGCGCCGCGTTCGTGCTGTCGTCGCCCGACTCGATGACCCGCACCGTGGTGATGCTCACGATCGCGGCCGCAGCCGCGACCGCGGCGACCGACGCGATCCACCGTCGGCGTCGCTGCCGGTCGTCGGCACCGAACCGGCGGAGCGTGCGCGCCTCGAACCCGGCCGGCGGTTCGGCTTCGGGCACGAGCTGGGGCAGGAGGTCGGCCGCTTCGGTGAGCTCGGCGACGTAGGCCTGGCAGCGCGCACAACCGTTGACGTGCAGCACCACTTCGGCGCGTTCGGCGCCGCCGAGGATCCCGAGCGCGAGCTCGGGCGCCAGCTCGCGCACCTCGGCACACGTGAGGACGCTCATTCAGTGCGCTCCTCGTTCACGAGCGCCGCCCGCAACCGGATCAGCGCGGTGCGGATCCGCGTCTTCGCGGTACCGAGCGGGATGCCCTCGATCTCCCCCACCTCGCGGGCCGTGTACCCGAGCAGCCCCGCCAGCGCGATGGCCCGGCGCTGGTCCTCGGGGAGCTTGGTCAGGGCGTGGCGCAACCGGACGGTGTCGTCCGACAGCTGCGCGAGCTCGGCCAGGTCGCGGTCGGCCGACGGCTGGTCGAGGCCGAGCAACGCCACGGGGTCGAAGGCCACCGGCCGGCGCACCCGCACCGCGTCGATCGCCAGGTTGCGGGTGATCGTCAGCAACCAACCGACGACGCTCCCCCGCCGGGGGTCGTAGGCCCCGGCGTGCTTCCAGGCCCGGACGAAGGCCTCCTGGGCGATGTCCTCCGCGGCTCGGTCGTCGATGACGATCGTCCTCGCCAGGCCGTAGACCCGCCGCTGGAAGCGCTGGACGAACGCCGACGCGGCATCGCGGTCGCCGGACGCCAAGCCGGCCACGAGCGCATCGTCGGAAACGGTCCACACTGTGGTTGTACGTCTCCCGCGGTCGGAGGGATTGCCCCAGGTCGGGGCCCACGATCCACCTTACGGTCGCGCGAGCGCAATCCCCCGGGACCCGACGTCCGTAGTCCCCGCGTAGGCAACGACAGGAGTCGCCATGCGCAAACTGGGGATCTTCGTGGCTGCGTCGATGCTGGCGCTGGCGATGATGGGCGTGGCCCCGGCGGCGGCGAAGACCCCCAAGCCGGTCACGCTCGACGGCAAGGTCAACAACAAGGGCACCAAGGACGTCAGCAAGAATTCGTCCGCGAGCCTGGAGATCGAGGCCGACGACTACTACTTCCAGCCCACGTTCGTGAAGGTGCAACCGGGCGAGAAGGTCACCATCACCCTCGCGAACGAGGGCGACTCCACGCACACCTTCACCTCGGACTCGTTGAACGTCGACCAGCAGGTGTCGGCGGGCAAGTCGAAGAAGTTCACCGTCACCGTGCCGAGCGATGCGACCGCCTTCCAGTTCCACTGCGACTTCCACGAAAGCATGGGCATGCAGGGTGCGTTCTTCACCAAGTCCGGCGGGAAGGCGTAGGAGAGGGCGCTACTGGCGCCGGAAGCCGTGTCCGAAGAAGCCCCCCTTCGGACGCGCGTGGGCGTGATAGTGGTCGGGGATGTTGCGCATGTTGTCGTCGACGTAGTGCTCGACGGTGAGCGCCTCCCCGGCCACGCGCCCCAGTTCGCCGTGCATGTGCTCCAGGTGCTCGGGCGGCGGCTCGGTGCCGTGGAACCGCCACACGACCATGGGCACGTAACAGATCTCGCATTCGGCGATCCAACAGATCTCGTCCTCGTGGAACCAGGGCGTGATCCGCGCCGCCTCGCAGAGGTCGCAGTCGTCGACCTTGGTGAACTCAGGCACGGACCGCGACCTTCTCGGCTGCGTCGACCAACCGGGCGACTTCGGCCCGGTCGCCGGCGATCACCACGTACTCACGGTTGCGGACGTGTGACACCGAGCCCACCCGCTCCCCCTTCGGATTGTGGATCCCGATCTGCGCGCCGACGTAGCGACGCGAGTCGAAGCTCAGCACTTCGACGTGCCCGTGGACCGAGCACCACTCCCGCAGCTCGTCGATCGTCACCCACGACTCGTCGTTGTAGGACACGACCAGGACGCGCGCCCGCACGTCGGCGATCACCTGGCGCAACGCGTCCGGCATCGCCCGCCGTTGGTTGAAGGGGCTCTTGGTCGTGTCGTCGCGCGCGTCGATGCGCTTGCAGGCCACGCCGTAGTGCTCGGGCGCGTCCCAGGCCACGAGCGTCTCCCACACGTGGTAGTTCGTGAAGTAGCGGTGCTGGTTGTACGGCGGGTCGAGGTAGGCGAGATCGCACGGCGCCGACGTGGCCGCCACCTCGAGCGCGTCGGCTCGCAGCGCGGTGCCGGGACCGGCGAGCAGCTCCGGCACCCGCAGGGCGAGCGGCTGGTACGAGCGCGGGGCCCACTGCTTCACGTAGGCCATCTGCACCCCCGCGGTGGAGTCGACCCGGTCCGCGGCCTCGATCAGGCTGGTGAGCAGGATCGGGTGGAGCCAGGTGCCGGCGTGGTCACGGTCGATGGCGTCGCGCACCGCGTCGATCCGGGCGCCGTTCTCCGGCTGGAAGAACCGCGACCGCACGCAGAAGGTGTCGGTGAAGTACCCGGGCGCGCCGGGAATGGCATTGAGGTCGTCGACCGCGTCGGCGAGCGCGCGGCGATCCACCCGGGCGGCGTCGGCGGCGACATACGTGTGCGCGAACACCTCGGAGTAGCGCGCGCTGTCGACCGCGGTGACGTGCGCACCCGCCTGCTTGAACGCCTGCGCGACTCTGGTCGTGCCGGTGAAGAGGTCGAGTGCGGTCGTGGCGCCGGCCGCCTCACACAGGCGCGCGAGCACCGGCACCAGGCGGCGCTTCGACCCGAGGTACTTGATCACGGTGCGCTCAGGACCGGTCGAGGGCGAGGCGGACCTCGCCGACGAATTCCTGCGCCGCCTCGGGACCGCCGCCGTTCAGCACCCGTGCCATCAGCGCGCTCCCGATGACCACGCCGTCGCCGTAGCGCGCCGCTTCGACGGCCTGCTCGGCGTTCGAGATCCCGATCCCGAGCAGGACGGGCTTGTCGGTCACCGCCTTGAGCCGTCGGCCCATCTCGGACGCCTGCGTGGCCAGGGTGGCACGCTCCCCGGTGACGCCCATGAGCGAGACGCCGTAGACGAAACCCCGCGAGCGTTCGCAGATGGCGACGAGGCGGTCGTCGGGCGTGGTGGGCGCCGCGAGCAGCACCGTCTCGACGTCGTGCGCGTCGGCGGCATCGGCCCACCCGTCGAGCTCGTCGAGGGGCAGGTCGGGCAGGATCGCGCCGGCGATGTGGGCGCCGCGCAGCGCGGCCGCGAACCGGCGGTAGCCCATGTGACCGACCGGGTTGGTGTAGGTCATCACGACCAACGGCACGTCGATCTCGAGCGTCGCGGCGTCGCTGATGACGTTCGCGGGCGTCGCTCCGAGGTCGAGCGCGCGGCGCGAGGCCTCCTGGATGGTGAGGCCGTCCATGACCGGGTCCGAGAACGGGATGCCGATCTCGATGGCGTCGGCGCCGGCGGCCGCGATCGCCCGCACGACGTCGAGCCAACCCGATCCCAGTCCGCCGGTCACGTACGGCACGAGGAGCTTGCAGCCCGCCTCGCGGCGGGCGCGCAGATGTGACTCCAGGCTCACGTGATGCGCTCGCCGGTGAGCCGCTCGGCGATCTGCGCGGCGTCCTTGTCGCCCCGACCCGACAGGGTGACGAGCACGGTCGTGCCGCTCGGTACCGAACGCCCCGCTTCGCGGGCGAGCCAGCCGAGCGCGTGGGCCGGCTCGAGCGCCGGCACGATGCCCTCGGTGACCGACAGCAGCTGGAACCCGGCGATGGCCTCGTCGTCGGTGGCGTACTCGTAGCGTGCCCGGCCTGCGGCCGCGAGCTGCGCGTGCTCCGGTCCCACCCCCGGGTAGTCGAGCCCGGCGCTGATCGAATGGGCCTCGCGGATCTGGCCGTCCTCGTCCTGCAGGAACAGCGAGCGGGCCCCGTGGAGCACGCCCGGTACCCCTCGACTCACCGACGCGCCGTGCTGGCCCGACTCGAGTCCGAGGCCTCCGGCCTCCACGCCCACGAGATCGGCCGTGGTGTCGACGAAGCCCGCGAACGTGCCCATCGCGTTCGAGCCCCCGCCGACGCACGCGACCACGAGATCGGGGTCGTCGCCGCCGAGGATGGCGCGGCACTGCTCGCGCGCCTCGTCGCCGACGACACGCTGGAACTCGCGCACCATCCACGGGTAGGGATGCGGACCGACGACCGAACCGATGCAGTAGTGCGTGGTCTCGACCGTCGCCACCCAGTCACGCAACGCCTCGTTGATCGCGTCTTTCAACGTGGCGCTGCCACCGGTGACGGGCACGACGTCGGCACCGAGGAGCTTCATGCGGAAGACGTTGAGCGCCTGGCGCTCGACGTCGACCGCACCCATGAACACGAGGCAGTCGAGACCGAAGAGCGCAGCTGCGGTCGCGGTGGCGACGCCGTGCTGGCCGGCGCCGGTCTCCGCGATCACGCGCTGCTTGCCCATGCGCCGCGTGAGCAGGGCCTGGCCGAGCACGTTGTTGATCTTGTGCGATCCGGTGTGGGTGAGGTCCTCGCGCTTGAGCAGCACGCGCACGCCCAGCCGCTCGGACAGCCGATGGCACTCGGTGACCGGGGTCGGGCGGCCGGCGTACGAGCGGAGCAGCTCGGCGAACTCGGCGCGGAACGGGTCCGACGTCCACGCGGTCGCGGAATTCGGCCTCGAGCTCCATGAGCGCGGGCACCAGCGTCTCGGGGACGAAGCGCCCGCCGAACTCGCCGAATCGGCCCAGACCGACGGGCTCGGGGCCCGGCGGGCCGAGAAGCACGGGCTCACCCCGGGCAGGTGCGGTCATCGGGTCATGCTACGAGTCACGCGCCGTCGGCCATCCAGTCATATGGCGCGGCGTCCGGGTCGGGCGCCCACCCGTCGCCACCCAGCTGCTCGCCAGCGACACGGGCCTGGTCGATGAAGCGGCGCAACTTGCGGGCGTCCTTGCGGCCCGAGCCCGGCGTGGTCTCGACCCCGGTCGCCACGTCGACGCCCCAGGGCCGCACCCGCCGGATCGCCTGCGCGACGTTCTCGCCGTTGAGGCCGCCCGCCAGCAGGAGCCGGACCCCCGCGGGCACGGCGTCGGCCAGCGCCCAGTCGAAGGCGGTGCCGGATCCGGGGGCATCGGCGTCGACCAGCACGATGTCGACCGGACCGTTGCCGACCGCGGCGAGCGCGGGGTCGCCCGCGGCGAAGCCCTGGATGACGAACGGCACCCGCCGACGGATCCACCGCACGTCGGTCAACGGCTCACGCCCGTGGAGCTGCGCGCCACTCAGGCCGAGCGTGTTGACCAGCTCGACCACCCGTTCCTTCACCTCGTCGCGGAACACGCCGACGGTGATGATCCCGCCCGGCAAGCGGTGGAGGATCTCGGCCACCGTTTCCGGCACCACCTGGCGCGGACTTCCCGGGGCGAACACGAACCCGAGCGCGTCGGCGCCGAGCGCGACGGCCAGCAAGGCGTCCTCCTCGTTGGTGACGCCGCAGATCTTGATCCACATATCGCGCCCGAGGGTACCGGACTCGTTCCCGTCATCCGCGTACATTGCGCCGGTGCGACGCGGATGGGTGAGGGGGGTCCGCGACTGGTTGCCGATCCTCTCGCTCCTGGTCGCGTACCTCGTGTTGCACTCACTGGCGAGCACGTTGACGCCCGGCGCGCACGCGGAACCGCAACTCGGTTTCGACGAGTGGGTGTTCGGCGGCATCGCTCCCACCGTGCGGCTGCAGCGCGATCTCTGGGACCCGGGCGACCCGCACTGGTACGACTACCTCGCTTGGCTCGTGTACCTGAGCCACTTCGTGGTGACGCTGGCGGTCGCCATCGTGTTGTGGTTCCACGCCTACCCCATGTTCCGTCGCTTCCGGGCGCTGTTCCTCACCGTCACCTTCGCCGGATTCGTCACCTACGTGATCTACCCCGCCATCCCGCCGTGGCTGGCGAGCCGGCGGGGGGACATGCCCCACACCGTGCGCATCGTGCGGGCGATGTGGCTCGAGCTCGGCCTGTCCGACGTCGCCGCGGTGTTCGGCGAGAAGAGCAAGTACGCGTTCCCGGTCGGCGCGTTGCCGTCGCTGCACGCGGCGTGGCCGTTCCTGCTGCTCGTGTTCCTCTGGTCCGTGGCCGGACGGTGGCGCACCACGCTGGTCGCGTACGCGCTCGCGATGGCGCTCACCCTCGTGTACACCGCCGACCACTTCGTGTTCGACATCCTGCTCGGCTGGACCTACGTGATCGTGGTGGTCCTGGCCTTCCGCTTGGTGCAGAAGCGGCGGCCGGAGACGAGCGGAGCGAGCGGAGGGCGCTCGCCAGGGAGCGAACGGCCGCGGGCCGGGTAACCCGGCTCGCGGTGAGCGACCGCGAGATCAAGCGTCGATGAGGCGGCCGTTGAGGTAGTCGTCGTAGGCGGACAGGTCGAGGAAGCCGTGGCCGGAGTAGTTGAAGAGGATGACCCGCTCCTCGCCGCCCTCCTTGGCCGCCAGCGCCTCGTCGATGACGGCGCGGATGGCGTGGCCGGTCTCCGGCGCGGGCACCTTGCCCTCCGCCCGGGCGAACTGCACCGCCGCCTCGAACGTCTTGCCCTGCGGATAGGCGATCGCCTCCATGCGACCGGAGCGCACCAGGCTGGAGATGATCGGCGAGTCGCCGTGGTAGCGGAGCCCGCCCGCATGGATCGACGGCGGCACGAAGTCGTGGCCGAGCGTGTACATCGGCAGCAGCGGCGTCATGCCCGCGGTGTCGCCGAAGTCGTAGTCGAAGGAGCCCTCGGTGAGCGTCGGGCACGACGACGGCTCCACCGCGACGATGCGCACGTCGGCGTCGGGGACGAACGGCAGCGCGATGCCGCCGAGGTTGGAGCCGCCGCCACAGCTGCCGATCACGACGTCGGGCCGCACCTCACCGGCCAGCGCGAGCTGTTCCTTCGCTTCGAGGCCGATCACGGTCTGGTGCAGCAACACGTGGTTGAGCACCGACCCGAGCGAGTAGTGCGTGTCGTCGCGCGAGGCGGCGTCGCGTACCGCGTCGCTGATCGCGAGGCCGAGCGAACCGGGGTTGTCGGCGTCGTCGACCGGTGACGGCACGACCGACGCTCCCCAGGTCTCCATGAGGACCCGGCGGTAGGGCTTCTGCTCGTACGGAAGCCCGCACCATGTAGACCTTGGCCTCGAGGTCGAACTGCGCGCACGCGAACGCCAGCGCGCTGCCCCACTGCCCGGCGCCGGTCTCGGTCGCCAGGCGGGTCGATGCCTTCGGCTTGGTTGTAGAACGCCTGCGGCACCGACGTGTTCGTCTTGTGCGAGCCCGCCGGCGACACCGACTCGTCCTTGAAGTAGATGCGGGCGGGGGTGCCCAGCGCCCGCTCGAGCCGTTCGGCTCGCACCAGTGGCGTCGGTCGCCAGAGGCGCAGGATGTCGAGGACCTCGCCGGGGACGTCGATCCACGGCTCGGCCGACACCTCCTGGGCGATCAGCCCCATCGGGAACAGCGGTGCGAGGTCGTCGGGACCGATCGGTTCCTTGGTGCCGGGGTGCAGCGGCGGCTGCAGCGGCTCCGGCATCACCGGCAGCACGTTGAACCACGCGCTCGGGATCGCCTCCTCCGGCAACACGAAGCGCGTCATGGGTGTCCCCCTCAGATCCGGCCGTCCCAGTGTTGCGCGTCGCGCAGCACCTGGTCGAACGGCTTGTCGCGCTCGAAGCTGGGTTCCCGAGGGAGCCCGAGCACCTGCTCGCTGATCGCGTTGCGTTGCATCTGGTCGGTCCCGCCCGCGATCGAATTGATCTTGCCGTTCAGGAACCCGAGCGCGGTCGCCGCCCCCGTCCCCTCGGCCCATCTCCCACGCGATCGCCTCAGCGCGCGCCAACTCCATGCCAGCGTCGCCCGCTCGGTGTCGAACATCCCGTGCGTGAGCTTGCCGTACGCGGCGATCCCGGCGTCGGCGCCGGACTTCTCCACCGAGATCGCGATCCGGCGGTCAGCGCCTGGCGGAGGTAGTCGAGGCTGTGGCCGCGGGCGACGAGCTGGCGGGCCACGGGATCGTCCGATCGACCGAAGGCACGGGCGACTCCACCAGGTCGGGGGCGAGCGGTCCCGGCTCGATCGCCGTCCGGGCACCCCGCCGGCCCGCACGCCGCGCTCGAACACCAGCATCGTGCGCGCCACCGTCCAGCCCTGGTCGACGTCGCCGATGCGCTCCTCGTCGGGGACCACGACGTCGTCGAAGAACTCCTCGCAGAAGTCGGCACCGCCGTTGATCAGGCGGATCACCCGCAGCGTCACGCCGTCGGCGTCGACGGGCACCCCGAACCAGGTGAGCCCGCGGTGCTTCGGCACGCTCCAGTTGGTGCGGGTCAGGCACAGGCCGTAGTCGGCGAGGTGCGCCCACGAGCTCCAGACCTTCGCTCCGTTGAGGATCCAGCTGTCGCCGTCGCGCACCGCGCGCGTCTGGATGCCGGCGAGGTCGGAGCCCGCCACCGGCTCCGAGAAGAACTGCACCCAGAGCTCCTCACCACGGAGGATGCGCGGAAGGTGGCGGCGCTTGAAGTCCTCGGAGGCGTGGGCGAGCATCACCTGCGCGCACACGCCGAACGTCGTGCCGCCGGCGATCCCGAAGTTCGGCAGCTCGTAGGGCGGGCCTCGTCGAGGAAGGCGCGTTCGTGCGCCGGTGACAGCCCCTGGCCGCCGAACTCGACCGGCCACGTGATCCCCGCGTAGCCCGCGTCGAAGAGGAAGCGCTGCTTCGGCCGCTCGGCTTCGATCTGCTCCTTGGTGAACTCGTGCATGCCGCGGTGCGCGGACATCGCCGCGCCGTCGGCATCCGCGGCCTTGCGCGGCAGGTTCGCCGCCAGCCACTCGCGCGCCTGGGCGCGGTACTCGTCGACGCTCGTCGTGGTGGTGGCGGTCATCGCGATCGTCCCTTCGTCGACTCAGAGCCCGTGGATCCGGCAGATGCGCTCGCGGTGCCACGTCGGGATCGCCGTAGAGCACGCGATCGGCGGTGAGCCGGCGCAGGTAGAAGTGCAGATCGTGCTCCCAGGTGAAGCCGATGCCACCGTGGGCCTGGAGGCACGCTGGCGCGACCTCGACCCCGGCGTCACCGGCGTAGGCCTTGGCGATGCTCACGATCTCCGACGCGGTCGGACGATCATCGGCGACCGCCTGCGCCGCCGCCCACGCGCCCGCGGTGCTGAGCTCGACGGCCAGAGCTGGCGTCGGCGAGGAGGTGCTTGAGCGCCTGGAACGAGCCGATCGGCCGACCGAAGGCGGTGCGTGCCTTCGCGTAGTCGACCGTGATCTCGGACAGCCGCCGCATCGCCCCGACCGATTCCGCCAGGGTCAACGCGATCGCGATGTCCAGTTGTCGGTCGACGCTCGTCGCCGCGTCGCCGGCGGTGCCGAGCACCGCGTCGGCGCCGAGGGCGACGCCGTCGAAGCGCACGTCGACGAAGCGACGCGTGAGGTCGAGCCCATCGAGCGGCACCACGGTGACGCCGGGCGCGGTCGGCAGGGACGAGGAACTGCGTGACGCCGCCGTCAGCGTCGGTGTCGGCCGCGGTCACGAGGAAGACCCCGGCCGCGGCGCCCTCGGAGACGAGCCCGGCGGTGCCGTCGAGCACGAAGCCGCCGTCACGTGCAGTCGCGCGGCACGGCGCCGGCGACCGGCAGGCCGCTGCGGTCGCTGATCGCCCACGACGCGGTGAGCTCGGCGCTCGCCAGCGTCGGAGAGGTAGGTCTCCTGCTGGTCGGGCGTGCCGTCGCGTGCGATCGCGGCGGCGACCACGTTGGTGGCGACGAACGGACCCGGTTGCACGAAGCGGCCGCGTTCCTCGGCGACGATCACCGCATCCTGCAGCGGCGACCCGGACACGCTCCCGCCGCCGAACTCTTCGGGCACGAACAGGGCGAACCAGCCCAGCTCCCCGGCGTCGCGGGTGACCGACGGGTCGTGGGCCACGGGTTGGTCGGCCAGCTCCCGCACCCGCGGGAGGGGGCAGCGCGCGTCGATGAAGCGCGCCGTCGTGTCGCGGAACAGCTCCTGGTCGTCGGACAGCTCGAGATCCACCGGACTCCTCTCCGCGGGAACCCGTCGACGCTATCCGCTGGCGCCGAACCGACGTCCGGTCGAGCGCGGCGACCGGACGACCCCGGCCAGGCCCCGCGCCGCGGCCGTGGGATCGGGCGAGCGCACGAGCATCTCGCCCACCAGCACCGCGTCGAACCCGGCGCCGGCCATCCGCGCCGCGTCGTCGACCGACCGGATGGCGCTCTCGGCGACGGCGACGACATCGGCCGGCACCCGGGTCGCAAGCCGCTCCCCCACGCCGAGATCTTCGGCGAACGTGCCCAGGTCGCGGGCGTTCACGCCGACGACCCGGGCGCCCGTCGCCAGCGCCCGTTCGAGCTCGGCGTCGTCGTGGCTCTCGACCAGCACGGCCAATCCGAGTCCCGAGGCCAGCTCGTGCAGATCGCGCAACAGGGCGTCGTCGGGGAGCGCGGCGACGATCAACAGCACCGCGTCGGCGCCGATCGCGCGCGCTTCGTAGACCTGCACCTCGTCGATCGTGAAGTCCTTGCGCAGGACCGGCAGGTCGCACGCGGCGCGGGCGTCGACGAGGTCGTCGACGGTGCCACCGAAGTACGGCTGGTCGGTGAGCACCGAGAGGCAGGTCGCGCCGCCCGCGGCGTACGCCTTGGCGGTGACGGCAGGATCCAGATCGGGCGCGAGGTCGCCCTTCGACGGCGAGCGGCGCTTGATCTCGGCGACCACACCGATGGTGCCGGCCTCGGGCCGCAGCGCGGCGGTGAAGTCGCGTGTCGCCGGGGCTTCCAAGGCCCGGCTACGGAGGAGGTCACGCACCTCGGGCCGGTGCAGCATCGTGACCTCGTCACGCTTGGTCTCGAGGATCTCGTCGAGCACCGTCACGGCACGATTCTACGGCTTCACGTCCCGATCACAGTTCCCTCACACGTTCGTGGTCGGGGACGTGCGACCATTGCGCCCATGGAACGGGGAACCATCGTCGTCGTCGACGACGAGCCCAACATCGCCGATCTCGTCGATCTCTACCTCACCCGCGACGGATACCGGGTGCTCAAGGCCGCAACCGGCGAAGCGGGCCTCGAGGCGATCCGCACGCACCGACCCCGCCTCGTCGTGCTCGACGTCGGCCTCCCCGACATCGACGGACTGGAGGTGTGCCGTCGGCTGCGCCAGACCTCGCAGATCCCGGTGATCTTCCTCACCGCGCGCGACGGCGAGGTCGACCGCGTGCTCGGCCTCGAGCTCGGCGGCGACGACTACCTCACCAAGCCGTTCTCCCCCGCCGAGCTCGTCGCGCGGGTGAAGGCGGTGCTGCGCCGGGTCGACGGCGGTGCCCCGCCCGAGGTGGTGCAGGCCGGTCCCGTCACCGTCGACACCGGCCGGCGCGAGGTGCTGATCGCCGACGCCCCGGTCGAGTTCACCACCAAGGAGTTCGACCTCCTGCGGTTCCTGGCCGAACGTCCCGGGCTCGCCCTGTCGCGTCAGCAGATCCTCGACGGCGTCTGGGGCTACGACTGGTACGGCGATGCCCGCACCGTCGACGTGCACATCGCACAGGTCCGCAAGAAGCTCGCCGACTCGATCGTCATCACGACCGTGCGCGGCGTCGGGTACCGACTCGAATCACCGAGGCCGGCGCCCGCGTCGTGACCCACCCCCGACGGCGCCTGCGCACGCGCCTGCTCGTCGCGATGATGGCGATCGCGCTCGGGGTGCTCGTGCTCACCGCGGCCGTCACTGCGGGCCTGGCGCGCCGCTCCGAGGTGACCAACTCACGCCACGACGTGCAGGACCGGGCCGAGGTCGTGGCGCCCGAGTTCGACACCCTGATCCGCCAGCTTCCCGCGGCCAGGACCGCCAGCGGCACCGTGCCCGGGCGCCGGCAGCTCCGCCGCATCCGCGACCTCGTGAACACGACGTTGCGGGCGTCGAACGGCGCCGTCGTCGCGATCGACGCCAGCGGCGACGTGCAGGAGGTGCTCGGCCGGCTCCTCGGAGCCCAGGGTGAGTCGCCCACGCTCCCCGAGGGCGTGACCATCGGCGATCTCGACACCGAAGCCCTGCTCGACGGGTCCACCCAGGACGGCCGCGCCGGCAACACCGTGTTCGTTGCGCAACCGCTCGCCGCCATCGGCGACGTGACCCCGGTGTTGGTGCTGGCCGAGGACGTGAACACGCGACCGTTCGGAGGCAGCGGGCTCGCGGTGCTCGTCGCCGCCGCCATCGCCCTCGGTGTCGCCGCGCTCGTCGCCGCGTACCTCGCCCGCCGCATGACGCGCCCGCTGGCGGCGATGGAGACGACGGCGCGGTCGATCGCCGGGGGCGACCTGTCGGCCCGGGTCGACGCCACGCACGTGCGCGACGACGAGCTCGGCAGCCTGGCCAACGCGATCAACGCGATGGCGAACGACCTCGACGTCGCCCGTGGGCACGAGCGCGCCTTCCTCCTCAGCGTCTCGCACGACCTGCGCACGCCGCTGACGTCGATCCGCGGCTACGCCGAAGCGATCGCCGACGGCACCGTGCAGGGGATGGACGCGCGCATCCGCGCCGCCGACGTGATCTCGTCGGAGTCCCGCCGGCTCGAGCGGCTCGTGGCCGACCTCCTCGACCTCGCCCGCCTCGACGCGCACCAGTTCTCGCTCACCGCCACCGTGATCGACGCCGGAGCCGTCGTGCGCGACACGGTGGAGGCGTTCCGGCCCGCCGCCACCGAGATCGGCGTCGAGCTCGTGATCGACGGCGACGAGCCCGCAATGGTGGTCGCCGACGGGCAACGCCTGGCGCAGATCGTGGCCAACCTGGTCGAGAACGCGCTGAAGTTCGCGACCAGCCGCGTGAGCGTGGGCGTACGCACGGCCGGCGCGTCGGTCGAGCTGCACGTCGACGACGACGGCCCCGGCGTCGCACCCGCTGATCTGCCCCACGTGTTCGAGCGGCTCTACACGTCGCGCACCGTGCCCGGTCGCACCCTGGGCACGGGCATCGGGCTGGCCATCGTCCGGGAGCTGGCCTCGGCCATGGAGGGTGATGCCCGCGTCGAGCCCATCGACCGCGTCGGCACCCGCTTCGTGGTGAGCTTTCCCGCCGCCGTCAGCTGACGGCGTCGACCACCGCGGCCCGGGCGCTGCCGCCGTCCCACCGCAGCTCCACCGTCGCCGGCGACTCCACCTCGCGCCGCACGTACCCGAGGGCACCGGTCGGGAGCTCCGGCGGCGCGACGCTGGTGAGCGCGCCGACGACCTTGTCGTCGACGACGACCTCGGCGCCGCGGACGGGCCAGTCGCCCTCGATGTCGGTGAACCGGCGCAGGAAGCGGTTCACGTGCCCGCGGCTGTCGATCCGGCAGACCAGCTCCTGCCCCAGGAAGCATCCCTTGGTGAACGACACCGCGTCGAGCTCCAGGAACGCCTCCTGCGGGATGGTCGCGTCGTCGATGTCGCCGGGCTGCGCGGGGATGCCGCGCTCGATCCGCCACGCCTCGAACGCCTCCGGCGCGACGACGGCTTGCGGGCGTGGCAATGCGTCCCGCGGTCCGATCAGATCGCAGCCCCAGGTGGTCGGGACCACGCGCACCCCGGCGGGCACGTCGCCGTCGAACGGGCCGAAGCGCGAGAGCATGCCGAACTCTCCTGAGCGCTCGACGACGTCGGCCTGCACCCGGATCTTGAAGCGGTTGAGCGACGCGGCCAGCTGCGCGCCGAACCCCGGGGCGCAGTCGAGCCACGCGTCGTCGCCGACGCGCACGAGGCGGAAGTCGACGTCGAGCTTCCCCTGCGGGGTCAGGAGGAGGCTGTGCACCGCGTCGCCGTCGGCGACGCCGTCGAGGTCGGCCGAGACGAGGGCCTGGAGGAACGAGAACGCATCAGGACCCGTGACCACCACGAAGCCGCGGTCGGAGTGATCGACCCAGGCGTCGCCGGCGCGCAGTGCGGTGAGGTCGTCGGCGGCGCTCACGCGGGCGCTCCCGGGTTGGTGAGGGGGGCGAGGCGCCGTGCCGCGGCGGCGGCGGTGAGGAGCGCGCGTGCCTTGTTGTGGCACTCGAGGTCCTCGTCGGCGGGCACCGAGTCGGCGACGATGCCCGCCCCGGCCTGCACGCTGGCGTGGCCGTCGCGCCACACCATCGTGCGGATGGCGATCGCGGTGTCGAGGTTGCCGGAGAAGTCGACGTAGCCGACCACGCCCGCGTACGCACCGCGCTTCGAAGGTTCGAGCTCGTCGATGATCTCCATGGCCCGCACCTTGGGCGCGCCGCTCACCGTGCCGGCGGGGAAGGTCGCGCGCAACACGTCGACGGCGTTGGCGCCCGGGCGGAGATCACCCGCGACCTGGCTGGTGAGGTGCATCACATGGGAGTAACGCTCCAGCACCATCAGCTCTTCCATGCGCTCGGTGCCGAACTGCACGACCCGGCCGACGTCGTTGCGGGCGAGGTCGACGAGCATCACGTGCTCGGCCCGTTCCTTCGGATGCTCCACCAGCTCGGCGGCCATGCGCTTGTCGTCGGCCTCGGTGCGGCCCCGGCGCCGGGTGCCCGCGATCGGCCGACTGATGACCCGGCCGTCGAGCAGCTGCACCATCGGCTCGGGTGACGATCCCACGAGGGTCGCCTCGGGGTGGCGCACGTAGTACATGTACGGCGACGGGTTGACCTGGCGCAGCACCCGGTACACGTCGAACGGGTCGTAGTGGCCGTCGAGGTCGAAGCGCTGGGCGAGCACGACCTGGAAGATGTCGCCGGCGAGGATGTATTCGCGCGCCGCTTCGACCGCGGCGTGGTACGCGGCCTCGGGCATGGTCGACGTGTACGGCGGGAGCTCGGTCAGGTCGCCCGCGGGGGGTGGCGACGGCACGTACGCGAGCGGGCGCGCCAACTCGTCGACCCGCGCGTCGAGTCGTGCGCACGCGGCGTCGTACGCGTCGGAGGCGACCCCGTCGTCGGCGACGTCGGGGAGGAACACGTTCTCGATGAGGTAGAGCCGCTGACGGAAGTGGTCGAACGCGGTGACGTGCCCGGTGACCGAGAGCACCGCGTCGGGAAGGCCGAGGTGATCGGTCGGCACGTCGGGCAGGCGTTCGATCTCGCGCACGACGTCGTACCCGAGGTAGCCCACGACCCCGCCGTGGAAGGGTGGCAGCTCCGCGATCGTCGGCGCCCGGTACGCGTGCAGCAGCGCTTCGAGCGCAGCCAGCGCGCCGGCACCGGTGGGCACGCCCGGAGGCGGCGGACGGTCGAACTCGACGTGCGAGCCGTGCGCCACCAGCGTGAGTGCCGGATCGCGACCGAGGAACGAGAACCGGCCCCAACGTTCGGCGTGCTCGACCGATTCGAGCAGGAACGCGGCGGGGTCGTTCTCGGCCGCGCCCGCCAGCTTCACGAAGGCGGAGACCGGCGTCTCGAGGTCGGCCAGCACCACGCGCCACACCGGGACGACGGTGTGGTCTCGGGCGAGCGCGACGAACTCGTCGCGCGTGAGCCCGGCCGAGGTCACAGCCGGTGCCGGGGCGTCATCTCAGACGGGGCCGGGCGTGGCCCCGCCCCCGAAGGCGCGGAAGAAGCAGCTGCGCTCGCCGGTGTGACATGCGCCACGCCCCTCTTGTTCGACGACGAAGAGGAGCGCGTCGACGTCGCAGTCGTAGCGGGCTTCGCGCAGGTACTGACGGTCGCCCGAGGTCTCGCCCTTGCACCAGTACTCCTGGCGGCTCCGGCTCCAGTACCACATGCGCCCGGTCTCGAGCGTCCGCCGCAGCGCGGCCTCGTTCATCCAGGCGAACATCAGCACCTCACCGGTGCCCTCCTCCTGGACGATCGCGCCGACGAGACCGTCGGCGTTGTACGCCACGCCGGCCAGCTCCGCTTCCGTGGCGGCGATCGGAGTCACCGGGATGACGGAGGTGTCGGTAGCGGGTTCCATCGGCGTTCGAGCGTACTCGGCGCCCTTCCCGCGGCCGGCTGGATTCGGTGGGTCCCCGCAATTCTGCCAGACTCCCGCAGTGTCCGAGCCGAAGCCCCCCGCCGCGCCCGCCCGTCCGGCGCGGCTCGTACACCGGAACGACGAGCGCATCGATCCGTGGTTCTGGCTGAGCGACCGCGACGATCCCGCGGTCCTCGCGCACCTCGAAGCGGAGAACGCCTACGCACAATCCGCGCTCGCGCACCTCGCGCCGCTGCGTGCCGGGCTGTTCGACGAGATCGTGGCGCGGGTGCAGGAGACCGACACCACCGCGCCGATCCGCCGGGCCGACTACGAGTACTTCACCCGTACCGTCGAGGGACTCCAGTACGGCGTGCACTGTCGACGTCCCGCGCGCGGTGCGGCGCTGCCCGACCCGATGGCGACACCGGGCGCCCCCGCCGGCGAGGTCGTGATGCTCGACGAGAACTTGCTCGCCGACGGCCACGACTACTTCGCGGTCGGTGACCTCAGCGTGAGTCCCGACCAGCGTGTCGCCGCGTACAGCACCGACACCAGCGGGGGCGAGCGCTACGAGCTCCGCTTCCGCACCGTGCCCGCGGCCGACGGCACCGGGGAACCGGATCCGACCGACGTCGTGCCCGACGTCTACTACGGCGTGGCGTGGGCCAACGACGGCACGACCGTCTTCTACACCCGGCCCGACGACGCCATGCGCCCGTGGCAGATCTGGCGGCACACCCTCGGCGCGCCCGCCGCCGACGACGTCCTCGTGTTCCAGGAGGACGACGACCGGTTCTACGTCGGCGTCGGCCGCACGCGGAGCGGGCGCTTCATCGTGATCTCGTCAGCGTCGAAGGTGACCAGCGAGGTGTGGCTGGTCGACGCCGACGAGCCGACCGCACCGGCCACGGTCGTCGAGCCGCGCGAGCAGGACCACGAGTACCACGTCGAGCACCACGCCGGACCGGCCGGCGACCGCCTCTACGTGCTCACGAACGCCGACGGCGCCGAGAACTTCGCACTGCTCGTCACGCCGGTGTCGAGCCCGGGCCGGGGCTCCTGGACCACCGTGCTCCCCCACCGTCCCGACACCCGCCTCGACGACGTCGACGCCTTTGCCGGCTTCCTCGTGGTCTCCGAGCGCGCCGAGGCGGTCGAACGACTCCGCGTGCTCACGCTCGGCGACCACGGTGACGTCACCGACGACCACGTGGTGGCCATGCCCGACGACGTGTACTCGGCCTGGCTCGGCGGCAACCCCGAGTACGACGCGACGACCCTGCGGTACCAGTACACGTCGTTGGTGACCCCGGCCTCCGCCTACGACTACGACCCGGCGACCCGCGCCGCGACGCTGGTCAAGCGCCAGCCGGTCCTCGGCTACGAACCCGATCGCTACGAGAGCCGGCGGGCGTGGGCCACCGCCGCCGACGGCACCAGGGTGCCGATCTCGATCGTGTACCGGCGCGACCTCCGCGCCGACGCTCCGAGCCCGATGCTGCTCTACGGCTACGGCTCGTACGAGGTGTCGATCGACCCGACGTTCTCCGCGTCCCGCGTGAGCCTCCTCGACCGCGGCGTGGTGTTCGCGATCGCCCACGTGCGCGGAGGCGGCGAGCTCGGCCGCCGGTGGTACGAGGACGGCAAGCTCCTCCGCAAGACGAACACGTTCACCGACTTCACCGCCTGCGCCGAGTTCCTCGTCGCCGAGGGGTGGACCAGCCCGGAGCTGCTGGCTGCGCGCGGCGGGAGCGCCGGCGGGCTGCTCATGGGCGCGGTGGCGAACCTCCGCCCCGATCTGTTCCACGCGATCGTGGCCGAGGTGCCGTTCGTCGACTGCCTCACCACCATCCTCGACGAGTCCCTGCCGCTCACCATCACCGAATGGGAGGAGTGGGGCGATCCGGTGCACGATCCCGCGGTCTACGACCTGATGAAGTCGTACTCGCCCTACGACAACGTCGAGGCCAAGGACTACCCGGCGATGCTGGTGACCGGCGGGCTGAACGATCCACGCGTGCAGTACTGGGAGCCGGCCAAGTGGGTGGCCAAGCTGCGGGCCACCAAGACCGACGCCAACCTGATCGTCCTCAAGATGGAGATGGGCGCCGGCCACTCCGGCCCGTCGGGCCGGTACGACGCGTGGCGCGACGAGGCGTTCGTGCTCGCCTTCCTCCTCGACCAGCTCGGCGTCCAGTAGTCACGAAGCCCGGACGCGAAGTGGCCGGGCCCTTGGGCCCGGCCACTGGAACTCGCAAGCAGGAAGAACGGTTCAGACGGCGCGGACGTTCTGCGCCTCGTCACCCTTGCGGCCCGGGCCGATGTCGAACTCGACCCGCTGGCCCTCCTCGAGGGAGCGGTAGCCCGTTCCCTGGATCGCGGAGAAGTGGACGAACACGTCGTCACCGTCTTCGCGCGAGATGAAGCCGAAACCCTTTTCGGCGTTGAAGAACTTCACAGTGCCTGTAGCCAACGTATTTCCTTCGTTTGCACCGGGACGGCCCGAATGGCCGCGGCCTCGGTCGACAAGAAGGGTAGTAGACGGGCTACTCGGCCTCGCGCGCGAAGTACTTCGCCAGCGCGTACGGGTCGTTGGGGTCGATCACGTCGGGTGCCTCGGCCTCGTCGGCCGGCGCCTCGATACCCAATTTGCGCTCTTCGCGGCGCTTGCGCTTTTCCGCGGCCTTTTCCATCCGGGCCCGCTCACGCTGCTGCTTGGCGAAGGTGGTGCGCTGCTTCTGTCCGCTCACGCCCACCATTATGGCCGACGGATCCCGTCGGGACGCATCATGGCGCGATGTCCCAGCGTTCCCTCACGCTCACCACGAGCGATGCCGTGAGCCTCGAAGCCGAGCTCGCGACCCCGGAGCAGGTTCCTCGGGCCACCGCGGTGCTGTGCCATCCCCATCCCCAGTACGGCGGGACCATGCGCTCGATCGTGATCGGCGCCCTCTTCGACGCCCTGCCGACCATGGGGGTGACGACCCTGCGCTTCAACTTCCGGGGCGTCGAAGGCAGCACCGGCACCCACGACGACGGTCGCGGCGAGCTGCTCGACGTGCGGGCCGCCGTCGATGCCGCCGCCGAGCACGCGGGCGACGGTCCCCTCCTGTTGGCGGGGTGGTCGTTCGGCGCCGACATGACGTTGTCGACGCACGATGCACGACTTGCCGGTTGGTTGGCGATCGCACCGGCGCTGCGCTTCGCAGCCGACTACGGGGCCGTCGCCGCCGATCGCGCGCCCGAAGCTGTTCGTGCTCGGTCAGCGTGACGAGGTCCGGGACCCCGCGTGGGTGATCGAGGAGACCGCGGACTGGGTGGCGACCGAGGTCGAGGTCATCGCGGGCGCGAGCCACTTCTTCGTGGGTCGCACCGACCGCGTCGTCGACGCGGCGCGGTCGTTCGTGGAGCGGCTGCTGACGGGGTGACGCCGCGTCAGGCGGTGGCGACGGGCACGAGGCCCTGCTTCTCGAGGAAGGCGCAGCGCTTCTCGACGATGTGACGCCACGCGGCGAGGTCTTCGTCCCAGTGGGCGCGGTCGCCGTCCTCGTACGCGTGCTCGAGCTCGTCGAACGCCGCGTCCTCGGCATCGAGCAGCTCGCGGTACCGCCGGAAGAATCCTTCGTCGATCACGTCGCTCCCGTTCGCCATGCGCATGCTCCTCGGCTCGTGAGTCACTCGTCCGGTCGATCGTGCTTCGTGCCCCGCGACCGTATCGCGCCGGGCCTCAGTCGGCCACGGTCTCCTCGAGCGACGCGAGGGCCTCGGCGACGCCGAAGCGCCCCTCGTAGATCGCCCGGCCGACGATGATGCCCGCCAGGGAGCGGCCCCCGGCGCGGAGCCGGGCGAGGGCACGGATGTCGTCGAGGGTCCCGACCCCGCCGCTGGCCACGAGCGGTACCGAGCTCGCGCCGAGCACCGCCGTCAGCTGTCCGAAGGCGGGCCCGTCGAGGGTGCCGTCACGGCCGATCTCGGTGACGATCAGCGCGGCGAGGCCGATGCCGTCGAACCGCTGCGCCAGCTCCACCAGATCGGCGCCCGAGCCCTCCTGCCAGCCCCGGATCGCCACCTCGTTGCCCCGGGCGTCGAGCCCGACGGCGACGCGGCCCGGGTACTCGAGGCACAGCTCCTCGACCAGCGCGGGGCGTTCGACCGCGGCGGTCCCGACGACCACTCGCTCCACGCCGGCGTCGAGCAGCTCGAAAGCGGCATCGGCGGTGCGCACACCGCCGCCGACCTCCACGCGGCACGCGACGCTGCGGACGATCAGGCGGATCTGGTCGAGGTGCGCGCGCTCACCGGTGCGGGCGGCGTCGAGGTCGACCACGTGGATCCACTGCGCACCGGCGGCTTCGAACTCGCGGGCGACGCGCACCGGGTCGTCGTCATAGATCGTCTCCTCGGCGAAGTCGCCCTGACGCAGGCGGACGCAGTGCCCGCCCCGCAGGTCGATGGCGGGAAGGAGGTCGACCACGGCGGACGTCAGAGGGTGCCCTTGGTCGACGGCACCCCGGTGCCCTCGACCGTCACCGCGTCGCGCAGGGCGCGTGCCACACCCTTGAACGAGGCTTCGATGACGTGGTGGCCGTTCCGACCGGCCAGAGAACGGATGTGCAGCGTGATCCCGGCACCGAACGCGAAGGCGCGCCAGAACTCCTCTGCGAGCTGCGGGTCGAACGTGCCGATCCATTCGGAAACCGGATCGACCTCGTACACGAGGAACGGCCGTCCCGACAGGTCGAGCGCGACCTGTACGAGGGCTTCGTCGAGCGGCACCAGCGAGTTGGCGAAGCGACGGACCCCGGCCTTGTCGCCCAGCGCGTCCTTGAGCGCGGTGCCGAGCACGATGCCGACGTCCTCGACGGTGTGGTGCAGGTCGACCTCGAGGTCACCGGTCGCCACGATGCGCAGGTCGAAGCCACCGTGCTTGCCCAACTGCTCGAGCATGTGGTCGAAGAAGGGGATGCCGGTGGACGCCGACGCGGTGCCGGTGCCGTCGACCTCGAGCGTCAGCTCGATGGTGGTCTCCTTCGTCTTCCGGTCCTGCCGGGACGAGCGGGACATCAGATCGGGTCGATTCCGCTACGGCGTCCCGGCGTCCCGCCACGCCTCCGCTGCATCTCCATCAGACAGCAACCTCCTGGAGTGACGCGCGGAGCGCGTCGAGGAACGAATCGTTCTCGGCGGACGTACCGATCGTGACACGCAGGCATCCCTCGAGGAGGGGCCACTCGGAGAAGTCGCGGACGAGGACCCCGCGGTCGACGAGCCGCTCCCACACCGCGTGCCCGTCGGCATCGGGACGGAGCAGGAGGAAGTTGGCACCGGACGGGAACACGGTGATCCCGTCGATAGCAGCAAGCTGCGCGGCCACGCGCTCGCGCTCGCCCACCAGTACGTGCACGCGGTCGTCCATCTCGGGTCCGAGCTCGAGCGCGAGCCGACCGGCGATCTGGGTGGCCGACGCGAGGTGGTACGGCAGCACGACCTTCTCGAGCTCCTCGATCACCCACGGTGGCGCGACCGCGAAGCCGAGCCGGAGCGCCGCCATCGACCACACCTTCGAATAGGTGCGCACGACGACCAGCGGACGGTCGTCGCGCACCAGCTCGAGCGCGCTCCAGGGTGCGAACTCGCCGTAGGCCTCGTCGACGACGACGAGCCCGTCGAACCCGTCGAGGTCCAGGAGCGCGGCGATGGTCGCGGCCGGTTCGACGGTGCCGGTCGGGTTGTTGGGGCTGCACACGAACAGGATCGTCGGGGCGTGCTCCTCCACCAACGCCCGCGCCGCGTCGGGGTCGATCGAGAAGTCGGCACGCCGCTCCCCCACCACCACTTCGGTGCCGGTGATGCGGGCGATGTGCGAGTGCAACGCGTACGTGGGCTCGAACATGGCGGCACGCCGGCCGGGACCGCCGTAGGTGAGGAGCAGGGTCTGGAGCACCTCGTTGGAGCCGTTGGCGCAGAAGAGCCGCTCGGCGGGTTGGCCCAGGTGCGCGCCGAGGGCGTCGCGCAGCGCGCGAGCCCCGCGATCGGGATAGCGGTTCAGCGGCGCGGTGCGCAGCTCCTCGACCCAGCGATCGACGAACTCGGGCGGCGGGGGAAACGGGCTCTCGTTGGTGTTGAGGCGCACCGACACGTCCAGCTGCGGCGAGTGGTAGCCCTCCGAGCGCGCGCAGGTCGTCGCGCGGTGCGACCGGCGCGCTCACGAGGGGTCGCGCGGCACGGTGAGGGCGCGTCGGACGTCGATGGACCGCGCGTGCCCGTCGAGGCCTTCGGCGGCGGCGATGGCGTCGACGTGGGGTGCCAACGCCGCGAGGCCGTCCTCGGTGGCGCGGACGACGTGCACGTGCTTGCGGAACGTGTCGACGCGGAGCGCGCTCGGCGAACCGCGGCGCGATCGGTCGGGAGCACGTGGTTGACCCCCGCCACGTAGTCGCCGAGCGCCGCCGGCGACCACGGCCCGAGGAACACCGCGCCCGCGTTGCGGACGCCGGGCAGGAGCGACTCGGGATCCGCGGTCAGCAGTTCGAGGTGCTCGGGTGCGATCGCGTTGACCGCTGCCGAGCGCGGCGACCGCGTCGTCGACCAGCACGGCCTTTCCTCCCGACGCGAGCGTCGCCGCGATCTCGTCGCGACGGTGCGCGTCGGCGACGAGCCGCTCCAGCGCCTCGACGGTCGTCGTCGATCACGTCGGGGTCCCATGCGACCAGGACCGCGGCGCCGCCGGGACCGTGCTCCGCCTGGGCGAGCAGGTCGGCGGCGGCGAACTCGGCGGGGACCGAACCGTCGGCCACGACCACGACCTCCGACGGCCCGGCGTACGACTCGATGCCGACGATGCCCGCGACCTCGCGCTTGGCCAGGGCCACGTACCGGTTGCCGGGCCCGACGATCACGTCGACCGGGCGGATGGTCGCGGTGCCGAACGCCAGCGCGGCGATGGCCTGCGCTCCACCGATGCGGTACACCTCGGTGACGCCGACGAGCGCGGCGGCGGCCAGCGTCGGCTGCGGGATGCGACCGTCGGCAGCCGGGCGGCACGCACAGGACGCAGCTCGTCACCCCTGCGAGCTGCGCGGGGATCGCGGTCATCAGCACCGTCGACGGGTACGCGGCCCGCCCACCGGGCACGTAGAGCCCGGCGCGGGCGACGGGCACCGCCATCTCGCGCAGCGACACGCCGTCGCGATCGAGCGCGGGCTCGGGCGCGTCGGCCTGGAGCGCGTGGTAGGCGCGGATGCGGTCGGCGGCGACGTCCAGCGCGGCGCGCAGCTCCGGCGGCACGGCGTCGAGCGCGGCGGCAGCTCGCCCGCGGGGACGCGCGGGTCGGCGACGTCACATCCGTCGAACCGAGCGGTCAGCTCACGCACGGCCTCGTCGCCGCGGGCGCGGACGTCGGCGAGGATGCCGCGTACCGACGGCGAGCGCGTCGTCGTCGGTGCTCGGACGTGCCGGAGTCAGGGCGCGCGAGCGCGCCAGGAACGTCGGTGCAGCCGCGGAGGTCGAGTCGGGAGAGCACGGTGCGGTCATCGTAAGCCGTGGGTCCTCCTGATCGTCCCGCTTTGCCCGCCTCCTCGTTCCCTAGGCTGCGCCGATGGCCGCGTCCTCCGACTTCGCCGAGCTGTCCAGCCTGCGCGCGCAGCTCGAGGAATTGACCTCCCGGGTCGTCGCCGTCGGCGACCGCTACCGCGACACCGACGACTCCGCCGTCGCCGCGAGCTCGACCATGGCCGAACGGGGACTCCTCGGGGCCGGCCGCTCGCTCGACCGCGCCGCCGGGATGCTCGCGCGGACTGATCCGACCCTGCGCCGTCCGCCGTCGCCGTCGGATCGGCCGACGGGCAGATGTCGACCAGCACGCAGGCGTCGCAGTTCGGGCTTGCGGGCGAAGCACACCCGCCGGCCGTGCAGGATCAGCCGCAACGAGAACCGGCCGCGCTCCTCCGGCGGCACGAGGACGTTGAGGTCGAGCTCGGCCTTCACCGGATCGGTCTCGGTGGTGAGCTTCAGCCGGCGCGAGAGACGGCCGACGTGGGTGTCGACGGGCAGGCCCGGGAGATCGAACGCGACCGAACGCACGACGTTGCCGGTCTTGCGCCCGACCCCGGGCAGCTTCACCAGGTCGTCGAGCTCGGTGGGCACCTCGCCGTCGAACTCGTCCTCGAGCGCGCGCGCCATGCCGAGCAGGTTCTTCGTCTTCGACCGGTAGAAGCCCGTCGCGAACACCAGCTGTTCGACGTCGGCCGGGTCGGCGTGCGCGAGGTCGGCCGGCGGTCGGGTACTTGGCGAACAGCGCGGGCGTGACCTTGTTGACGTTCTCGTCGGTCGTCTGGGCCGACAGGATCGTCGCCGCGAGCAGCTGGAACGCGTTCGTCGTGCACGAGCGCGCACTCGGCGCTCGGGATACTCCTGGGCCAGGCGCGCCCGCACCTCGTCGGCGCGCGCCTCGCACCGCGCGGTCGGACCATCGTCGCCGAACCTACAGCGAGGGTGACGGGCGACGGTCAGCCGGCGCGCTCGGGGCTCAGGGCGATGACGTTGAAGGCGGCGCCGGTCGGGTCGGTGACCACGGCGAAGCGACCGGGCTCGATGTCCATCGGCCGGCATCACCACCGAGCCGCCGAGCTCGGCCACCCGGGCCGCGGCGGCGTCGGTGTCGGCGACCGCGAAGTACACGGCCCAGTGCGGCGGGATCTCGGCCGGCAGCATCGGCGGCTTCAGCATCATTCCGCCGACCGACCGGCCGTCGACCTTCCATTCGGTGTACGCGCCCTCGGCCCGGCGCCCGTGCGTCTCGGCACCCCACCCGAACACCGTCGCCGTAGAACGCCTTCGACGCGTCGAGGTCGGTGGTGAGCAGCTCGCTCCACGACCACGTGCCCGGCTCGTTCACGAGCTGCGCGCCCGGATGGGTGCCCGGCCTGCCACACCGAGAAGCACGCGCCCACCGAGTCGGTGAACACCGCCATGCGCCCGACGTCGAGCACGTCCATCGGCGGCAGGAGCACCTGGCCACCGCCGCCGGCGACCTTCTGCGCGGCGTCGTCCGCGCTCTCGACCGCGATGTACGTGGCCCACACCGGCGGGCCCGGGTTCTGCTGCGGGCCGATGCCGGCGACGGCGCGGTCGCCGACCATCGCACACGCGGTAGCCACCGGTCTCCGGCGGGCCCTCGGGCGCGTCCCACCCGAACAGCGCGCCGTAGAAGTCGGCGGCGACCTGCGGATCGGGGCTCCCGAGGTCGACCCACGACGGGACTCCGGGCTCGTACCGGTCCATGTCCACGGCCGTGCTCCTGTCGGTCGACGATCGGCCCCGACGCTACCCTCCGCCGTGTGCGATCGTTCCGGGTGCTGCGCGAGTTCACCCCCGGCGACGTCGACGCGCGTCCGCGACGCTCACCGCCGACGTCGAGAGCCGCGACCGGCATCGTCCCGTTCGGTGACGACGCCTGGACGGGCATGCACGCCGCCCGCGGGCGCGACCGCGGCCTGATCGACGACACCGGGGATGCGTACGCGCACCTCGCGCACCACCACGAAGGCGAGTGGTCACTCGAGCTCGCGGTCCGGCCCGGCGAGTCCCGACGTGCGCGACCAGCTGCTCGCCCGCGGCGCTCGAGCGTCGTCGCGACCGAGGGCGGCGGTCACGTCACGTACTGGGTGCACGGCGCCGACGACGTCGACGACACGCGGTGCTCGCCGTGCCGGCTTCGTGCCCGAACGCGGTCTCCTGCAGATGCGCGTGCCGCTCCCGCTGGCCGACCCGCCGCGCTGGCCGGACGGCGTGACCGTCCGTACCTTCGTCCCCGGCGCGCGACGAGGCGGCGTGGGTCGACGGTGAACAACCGCGCCTTCGCCGGCCACCCCGAGCAGGGCGCGTGGACCGTCGACATGCTCGCGCGCCCGGGAGCAGGAAGCCTGGTTCGACCCCGAGGGCCTCCTCCTGGCGTTCGACGACGAGGGCCTCGCCGGCTCGTGCTGGACCAAGGTGCACCCGGCGCAACCCCCGCACGAGCCGGACGCGCTCGGCGAGATCTACGTGATCGGTGCCGATCCGAGCCGGCACGGTCGGGGGCTCGGGCGTGCGCTGACCGCAGCCGGCGCTGGCATCGCTCGCCGCCCGTGGGATCGACGTCGGGATGCTCTTCGTCGACGCCGACAACGAGGCCGCGGTCGGCCTGTACCGCTCGCTCGGGTTCACCACCTCCGCGCGATCGCGACCGGGCCGTACGGGTTCGACGCATGACGTCGCGCTGCTACGGCGCGTCCGCGCGCCGACGTCGACGCCCTCCTCGCCGACTGGGGCGAGCCGCGGTACCGCGCCGACCAGATGTGGGACGCACTCTGGCGTCAGCAATTCGCGCTCGACGATGCCACCACGCTCCCCCGCGCGCTGCGCGACCGACTCGCCGGCGCGCTTCCCCTCGACCTCGACCCGGTCACCGAGCTCACGGCCGCCGACGCCATGACGTCGAAGTGGTTGTGGGCGTGCACGAGCGACGGCGCCCAGATCGAGACCGTGCTCATGCGCTATCCCGAACGCGCGGACGGTCTGCGTGTCGTCCCAGGCCGGGTGCGCCATGGGCTGCACGTTCTGCGCGACGGGGCAGGCCGGCTTCGAGCGCCACCTCACCGCCGGGGAGATCGTCGAGCAGGTTCTGCGCGCCGCGCAGGCGTCGCCGCAGCGCGTCAGCAACGTGGTGTTCATGGGGATGGGCGAACCGCTCGCGAACTACGACAACACGTGGTCGGCGGTCGAGCGGATCCATGACGACCTCGGCCTGTCGGCGCGACGCATCACCATCAGCACCGTCGGCGTCGGCTCCGGCCATCCGCCGCCTCGCCGCCGAAGCGCTGCCGGTAACCCTCGCGGTGTCGCTGCACGCGGCGACCGACGCCGAGCGCGAGCGAGCTCGTGCCGCTCAACCGGCGTTACCCGATCGTCGAGGTGCTCGACGCCGCCGCCGAGTTCGCGCGGCGCCAAGGGCCGGCGCGTCACGTTCGAGTACGCCTGCATCGAGGGGGTGAACGACGCCCCCGCGCAGGCCGAGGCGCTCGGGCGCCTCCTGGGCGGCGTTCCCCGGCGTCGGTGGCGCGCACGTGAACCTCATCCCGCTCAACCCAACCGAGGGGTTCGGCGGTCACGCGCCCGCCGGGCCGTCGCTCCGGGCATTCGCCGACCGGCTCCGGGGTCATGGGGTGACGGCGACGGTGCGGCGCAACCGGGGCACCGACATCGCCGCCGCCTGCGGGCAGCTGCGGTCACGTGTGGCGATACCTCCGGGGGCCGGCGCCATCGGGCACAATGGGGCCGTGAACCAGTGGAAGTGGGTCAATCAGTTCCAGCCCCAGACCCTCTACATGGCGACGATCCTCTGCTACGTCGACGCCGTGTTCGGTCTCCTCTTCGGAGGGTTCGCCACCCCGATCGGTCTCTTCATCATCGCCGCGCTCGGCGCCGGCGGCTTCGGCATCGCCAACGAGAAGCGCTGGGGCTACGCGGTCGCGGTGATCGGTGCGCTCGCCCAGGTGCTCATCCTCGTCCTCGTGCTCGGCACCGAGGTGCTGACGACGCTGGCGATCATCAACTTCCTGTTCGACATCGCGCTGGTCGCCCTGCTCCTGCACCCGATGAGCCGCGAGTACCAGCGCATCTGGTTCAAGTAGTCGCTCGGACCTCCCCGCGCCGCCACGGCATCCTCGATCGTCGCGCAGCGGTAGGAAGGTCCTCAGTCGACCAGCAACTGGTTCAGCCCATGAGGTCGATGACTCTCCGAACGGGTTCCTGCGCGTTGCGTCGAGAACATCGCACGGGTTACGGCTCCGGTTGACGAATTCGCCGCGTGGTGGCCTTCGACTGTCGCCGGCGGAAAAGAACCCGCTCAGGGCTCGCGCGGTGCCCGGTCTTCGCGAGCAGCGTCCGCGTCGTCGGGGCTCGCGATGTCGCTGCCCGGCTTCGGCACGTCGCTCCTGTCGCCCTGAGCTCGCTGCACGGCGAGCTTGGCGTCCGCCTCGCTGACGTCTCCACCGGCACGATCCGCAAGCGCCTTCGCCTCGGCATCCCGATCGCCGGTGGCAGCATGGAGCAACTGCCGGATGGTCGGCTGATCCTCGTCGGGCCCTCGGTCGGGGTTCTCGGCTTCCACCGCGCCTCCTTGCTTGCCGAACGTCACCACGAGCTGATATTCGGTCTCGCCCGATCAGCTATGTGAGCGGACCGACTGACGGCTACCCGGCGATCGCGTGATCAAAACCGGACCCCACGACCGGACTCCTCGAGCCTCAGGCGCCGAACTCGCCCACGGCCGCGCCGTCATCGAGCGGAACGCCGGCACTCAGGTCGCCGATGAACCGGGCGAGCTCATCCGCGGTGACCGTGACCTCGAAGGCCGGGCCGTCCTCGACCGGAACGCCCCACCCCTCGCCCCGTACGGCGAACTCGAGCTCCCTCACCGCGTAGTAGACGGCGGCTCGCCGGACGGCGTCAGGGTCGCCCAGGCCCTCGTGGCCCTGGCCGCTGAGATGCACCGTCACCGCTCGCTGCTGCCCATCGTCATCGGTCACCAGCAGCCGGGGATCCGCATCACCCTCCGGAGCACCATCCATCGTTACGACGTAGTGAGCCACGCGGTGAAGCATGACACAGGCCTTGGAGTCGCGGCGAGGGGCGCCGGTCCGGGAGAGGACCGCTACGCGACGACGCTGAACACCGCGGAGGCGGACGTCACCGCGTGGTCGTCGTTCCCCTCGTCGTGGAGCGTCATCCGCACACCGACGGTGTCGCCGACGCCCCGCACCGCTTCGCCGTCGACCCGGAACGGACCGACCTTGCCGCGGGCCAGGAACATCACGTGCCAGCTCTGCATCTGCAACCGGTCGGTGCCGACGAGCGCGGCGGCGAGATCGATCGCCGCGGCCTCGAGCCCGACGTGTTGCGGCCCGATGTGCAATGCGGCGTCGGGTGATGCCAGCTCGACCGACAGTTCGGGAAGCGTCCAGTGGCCGTCGTCGCGGCGGGACGCGCCGAACGCCTTCCAGAGCGGAGGGAGTTCGGGCGAGTCCACGATCTCGAGCTTGTTCTCGGGCATCTTCTCGAGCCCATCCGGGACCGCGCCGATCTTGGCTCCCTGCCCTTCCATGAACGCGATCACGCGGTCGTGGTCGTCGGCGTCGACGATCTTCGAGCGGCTGTAGCCCATCCGGCTGCCGATGTGGAGCACCTCCGACTCGACCACCTCGATGCGGGTCACGTCGGGGGCGGGATCGAGGATCTGGCACGAGTGGATGACGGGGTTCGGGACCGTCTCCGTGTCGGGCCCCACGTTGCCTTCTGGTGCGCTGATCGCGAGCGGCGCGACCAGGAGCCCACCCGTCGTGTTGCGCATGTCGCGGCGCAACGTGACGGTGTTGTCCTCCGGCCCGGTGTTCATCGAGCCATGGTTGCGTCCGATGTAGCGGTAGCTCAGCAACCCGGTCCAGCGCTTCTCGAGCTCGGCCGCGTAGGCGTCGGGGTCGTTCTTCAGTTCCCGAATGTCCTTCAGCATGTGCCCACCCTGTCACAGCCGCGGGCGTCCCACCACCGGCAGGATCGGGGCTCAGCGGGAAGCGGCGAACGCTTCGAACCAGTCGAGCGCGGTGGGGTCGCCGAGGGAGCTCCGGCTGGCCACCGTGTCGGCCGCGGCGCCACCCAGGATGCGCTTGACCGGCACCTCGAGCTTCTTGCCCGACAGCGTGCGGGGCACGGCCGGCACCGCCAGGATCGCATCGGGCACGTGACGGGGAGAGAGCTCCGACCGGAGCGCACGGGAGATCGCGGAGCGCAGGTCATTGTCGAGCTCGGCGCCGGGAGTGACGGCCACGAACAGCAACAGATCGCCCATCGGTTGGTCGGGATCGTCACCCTCCAGGTGGACGACGAGGCTGTCGGCGACCTCCGGGAGACCTTCGACGACGGCGTAGAAGTCGCTCGTGCCGAGGCGCACACCCCCACGGTTGAGCGTGGCGTCGGACCGGCCCGAGATCACACAGGCGCCGTCGTCGGTGAAGGTGATCCAGTCGCCGTGCCGCCACACTCCGGGGTAGTCGGCGAAGTAGGCCTGCCGGAGCTTCTCGCCGGTCGGATCGCCCCAGAAGCCCACGGGCATCGACGGCATCGGTTCGGTGACGACGAGCTCACCCTGCACGCCCGGTGGGCACACCTTGCCGTCGGCGTCGAATGCCTCGACCGCGCACCCGAGCAACCGGCAGCTGATCTCGCCGGCGCGCACCGGGAGCAACGGCACCGCGCCCACGAACGCCGCGCACACGTCGGTGCCGCCGCTCACCGACTGCACCTGCACGTCGGCGCCCACGACGTCGTTTACCCAGCGGAAGCCGTCGGGCGGGAGCGGCGCGCCGGTCGAGCCGACGCCGCGGATCCGGTGTGAGGGCGGGACCACGCCCGCCTTGCGACACGACATGAGGAACGACGCGCTCACCCCGAACACGTCGACGCCGGTGTCGGCCGCCAGCTGCCAGAGGGCGCCGAGGTCGGGTGCACCGGGATCGCCGTCGAACAGGACGATCGTCGCGCCGACCAGCAGGCCGGACATCAGGTAGTTCCACATCATCCATCCGGTCGTGGTGAACCAGAAGAAGCGGTCACCGGCGCCGAGATCGTGGTGGAGCGCGGTGGTCTTCAGGTGCTCCACGGTGATGCCACCGTGCCCGTGGACGATCGCCTTCGGCAATCCAGTCGTGCCCGAGCTGTAGAGCACGTAGAGCGGGTGGTCGAACGGCACCGCGTCGAACTCGAGGGGACCGGGTTCGGCGAGCAGACCGCTCCAGTCGTCGGGTCCGTCACCGAGGTACGACACGTGCACCGTGTGGCGCACGGTGGGGAGCGCGGCTTCGATCGCCGCGACGTCGGCCCGCTTGTCGACCACCTTCGTGCCGTAGCGGTAGCCGTCGACTGCGAGCAGCACCGTGGGCTCGATCTGGGCGAAGCGATCCACCACCGACCGCACCCCGAACTCCGGAGCGCAGGACGACCACACCGCGCCGAGGCTGGCGGCGGCCAGGAACGCGATCGTCGTCTCCGGGATGTTCGGCAGGTACGCCGCGATGCGGTCGCCGCGCTGCACGCCCAACCGCACGAACCCCGCTCGGCACCGTGACACTGCGTCGGCGAGCTCGGCCCAGGTGAGCTCGGACGTGGGGCGCGTCTGGCTGGACGCGACCACCGCGACCTCGTCCGGCCGCGTCGACGCCGCTGCGAGCGTGTGTTCGGCGTAGTTCAGGGTTGCCCCGGGGAACCAGCGCGCACCGGGCATCGCCCGATCCTCCAGCGCGGCCGACGGCTCGGCGTGCCAGCGCACGCCCGACCACTCGGTGACCGCGAGCCAGAACGCGTCGAGCTCGTCGACCGACCAACGCCACAGATCGTCGTAGCCCTCGAACGGAAGATCGTGCGAGTCCGCGAGCCAGTCGAGGAACGCGCCGATGCGCGTCGTCGCCCGGGCATCGGGGGCGGGCGTCCACAGGATCTCGCCGCGCACGGACCCCGTCATGTCCGATCGCCAGGTGCCATGATCACCGTCCGAGACTAGAAGGAGCTGCGAGTGGAGGTGCCGCATCACGGGCGCTGGTTCGAGGAGCTACCCGTCGGACTCGTCGTCCCGCACGCGCTCACGCGCACGATCACCGAGACCGACAACATCCTCTTCACGACGATGACACTGAACCCGGCGCGCCTGCACCTCGACGCGGAGTACGCCGCCGGCACCGAGTTCGGGCAGCCCCTCGTAAACAGCCTGTTCACGCTCGGGCTCCTGGTCGGGATCTCGGTGCTCGAGACGACCCACGGCACGACCATTGCCAACCTCGGCTTCGACGAGGTCGTGTTCCCCGCGCCGATGTTCGTGGGCGACACGCTGCACGCGGAATCCGAGGTCGTCGCCGCTCGTGAGTCGAAATCGCGCCCCGGGCAGGGCATCGTCACGTTCGAACACCGCGGCTACAACCAGCGCGACGAGCTCGTGTGCCGCGCGCGCCGGAACGCGTTGATGCAGCGGAAGCCGTCGTGAACGACGCGCCATCCCGCCTCCGCAGCCTCCTGTTCGCGCCTGCGAGCAAGCCCGACGTCCTGCGCAAGATGCCGCGCGCGGCGCCCGACGGTGTCGCCCTCGACCTCGAGGACGCCGTCCCTGCCGACGGCAAGGTCGCCGCCCGCGAGCACTCGCGCTCGATCGGCGACGAGCTCGCGCGCGAACACCCCCAGCTCGCGGTGTACGTGCGCGTCAACCCGGTCGCGACCGAGTGGTTCACCGACGACGTCCACGACGGTGTGGGGCCCGGCGCCACGGGCATCATCGTCCCCAAGCTCGAATCACCCGAGCAGCTCGACACCGTCGTGTCCGTGCTCGAGGGCGCCGGCCTCGGTCACCTGCACGTGCTCGCCGGGCTGGAGAGCGCCCTCGGCGTGGAGCGTGCGCGGGAGCTGCTCCACCCGCCGGTCGCGGTCGCGTACTTCGGCGCCGAGGACTACATCGCCGACCTGGGCGGCGTGCGGACGGCCGACAGCACCGAAGTGCTGTACGCGCGGTCCCGAGTGGCGCTCGCGGCGCGGCTGACCGGTGCGCTCGCGATCGACCAGGTCGTGACCCGGCTCGACGCCGAGGAGCACTTCCTCGCCGACGCCGCCGTCGGCCGGGCGATCGGATACCGGGGCAAGCTCTGCATCCATCCGGCGCAGGTCACCCTGGCCAACCGGGCGTTCTCGTCGTCACCCGAGGAGCTCGGACGGGCCCGCCGCCTCCTGGCCGCGTACGACGACGCCGTCTCGCGGGGCGAAGCGGCGATCGCCTTCGAGGGCCAGATGGTCGACGAGCCGCTCGCCCGCCACGCCCGAGCGGTCATCGCCGCCGCCGACCCTTCGTAGAATCCGCCCGATGCCGTCGCTCCCCGACTCCGCCCGCGAAGACCCCGCGGCGCTCGTCGTCGCCATCGAGGCCCGGCTGCGGCCGCTCGAGCTCGAGCTGGCCGAGTCGTGGTGGGAGTCGAACACCCGGTCCTCGCCCGCGGCGGATGACCGTCGCACCGCCGCCGAGCTCGCCCGGCGCGCCTACCTCGCCGATGCCGAGACGTTCGCCGCGGTCGAGCGCGGCGCGCGCCGCTCTGCACGCCGCGCCCGACGCCGATCCCCTCGTCCGCCGCCAGCTCGATCTGCTCTACGACGCCTTCGTGCCCCACCAGGTGCCCGCCGACCTGCGGCGCGCCATCGTCGAGCTCGAGACCACTGTCGAGTCGACGTTCAACAACTTCCGGGGCACGATCGACGGGCAACGCGTCGACGACAACGCGATCGCCGAGATCCTGCGCACGAGCGACGACAGCGATGCGAGACGCGCCGCATGGGAGGCGTCGAAGCAGATCGGTCCCGAGGTCGCCGACCGCATTCGAGAGCTGGCCCGGCTGCGCAACCGGGCCGCGCGCGACCTCGGCGCCCGCGACCACTTCGCCCTCGCGTTGGCGACCGGCGAGCTCGACGAGTCGCGCTTGTTCGCCACGCTCGACGACGTCGACCGCGTCACCGCCGAACCGTTCGCCGAGTGGAAGCACACCGTCGACGAGTCGCTGGCCGTCCGGTTCGCGACCGCGATCGGCGAGCTGCGGCCGTGGCACTACGACGACCCGTTCTTCCAGAACCCCCCGGCCGAGGGTGCGATCGCCATCGACCACTTCTTCGCCGACGCCGACCTCGAGGCGCTCACCCTGCGCACGTACGACGGCCTCGGCCTCGACGTCCGTCCGGTGCTCGCCCACAGCGACCTCTACGCCCGCGAGGGCAAGAGCCAGCACGCGTTCTGCATCGACATCGACCGAGCCGGCGACGTGCGCGTGCTGTGCAACGTCGAGCCCAGCGAGCGGTGGATGGACACCATGCTCCACGAGTTCGGCCATGCCATCTACGACCGCGAATGCGACGACACGCTGCCCTGGTTGGTGCGCGGCGCGGCGCACGCGCTCACCACCGAGGGCATCGCCATGCTGATGGGCCGCCTGCCGCGCGACCCTGACTGGTTGCGCAGCGTCGCCGCGGTCGACGACGAGGCCGTCGCCGCGATCACACCCGCGCTCGCGGATGCCCGCCGGGCTGCGCTCCTGGTGTTCGCACGTTGGGTCCTGGTGATGACGACCTTCGAGCGCAGCCTCTACGCCGACCCCGACGCCGACCTCGACACGCTCTGGTGGGACCTCGTCGAGCGCTTCCAGCTGCTCCACCGACCCGACGGACGCCACGCGCCCGACTGGGCGGCGAAGATCCACCTGGCGGCCGCGCCCGTCTACTACCAGAACTACCTCTACGGCGAGCTGTTCGCGTCGCAGCTCGACGCCACGCTGCAGGCCCGCACCGACGGCCTCGTCGACCAGCGCGCGGCCGGTGAGCTGCTGCGCCGCCACGTGTTCGCGCCCGGCGCCTCGTTGCGCTGGGACGAGCTGGTCGCGCGCGCGACCGGCGAATCCCTCTCGGCCGGGCACCTCGCCCGCCAACTGGTCCGGGAGGACTGATGGAGATGCAGTGGAGGCGTGGCCGGACGGCCGGGATGCCGCAACGGAATCGACCCATCTGATGGACCTCGGGCTCAAGGGCCGCGCCGCGGTCGTCGCCGGCGGCACCCGCGGCGTCGGGCGCGCCACCGCCGAGCTGCTCGCGACCGAGGGCGCCCGCGTCGCGGTGCTCGCCCGCACGCCGAGCCACCTCCGCGAAGCTGAAGAGGAGCTCCTGGCCGCCGGGGCCGAGGACGCCATCGGGCTCGAGTGCGACCTCCTCGACACCGGCGAGGTCGAGGCCGCGTTCACGTTCCTCGACGAGCGGTGGGGCGAGTGCCATGCACTCGTGAACACCGTCGGCCCCGCCCATGTCGGTGGGCTCGACGACCTCACCGACGCCGCGTGGCTCGACGAGTTCGACCTCGGCGTGCTCACCATGATCCGTACGACGCGTGCCGCGCTGCCTCTGCTGCGCAAAGCGACGTTCGCACGCGTCGTGAACGTCGCCGCGTCGTCGATCCGGCACCAGAGCCCCGGACTGATCGGCTTCACCGCGTCGAAGGCCGCCATGGCCAGTGCGTCGAAGAACCTGTCGCGGGCACTGGCGCCCGAGGGCATCATCGTGAACACGGTCGCGCCCGGCACGGTGATGTCACCCACGCTGGCCGGGTACCTCGTGGGCACCGATCTGGAGGGATTGCCCGAGGGACCGCTCGAAGCCGCGTACGAAGCGATCGCCCGCGACTACGGCGCCTCCAACGACATCGGAAGGGTCGGGCTGCCCGAGGAGGTCGCGACGATGGTCGTCTTCCTCTGTTCCGAGCTCTGCAGCTTCGTCGTCGGGGCCACGGTGCCGGTCGACGGCGGCACCGACTTCTTCTGAGCGAAGCAGGAACCTGACCGGGTGGAGTTCAACCTCGCCGACCTGTGGGAGCGCATCGCCGACGCGATCCCCGAGTACGAGGCGATGGTGTGCGGCGAGCGGCGCCTCACCTACGCGGATGTCGACGAACGGGCCACGCGCCTCGCGCATCATCTCGCCACGCTCGGCATCGGCGTCGGCGATCACGTCGCGCTCTACCTCCACAACGGCACCGAGTACCTCGAAGGCATGCTCGCGGCCTTCAAGCTGCGGGCGGTGCCGATCAACGTGAACTACCGGTACGGCGCCGAGGAGTTGCGCTACCTCCTCGCCGACGCCGACGCCCGCGCCATGGTGTTCCACCGGGAGTTCGCCCCGACGCTCGAGGTCGCGCTGGCGGAGCTCCCGCTCCTCACCGGGTTCGTGATGGTCGACGACGACTCGGGGGCGGCGCCGCCGTCCGGTGCCGCCGAGTACGAGGCCGCGTTGGCCGCGGCGTCGCCGGCACGCGACTTCGGACCCCGCTCGGCCGACGACCTCTACATCCTGTACACCGGCGGCACCACCGGCATGCCCAAGGGTGTGATGTGGCGGGCCGAGGACATCTTCTTCGGTGCGTTCGGAGGCGGGAACCTGGGCGACGTGCCGATCAGCGCGCCGGAGGCGATCGTCGACTCCCTCGACCCCCACCGGCGCGGGCTTCCTGCGTGCCCGTTCATGCACGGCACCGCGCACTGGATGGCGTTCGCCACCCTCTACTCCGGCGGCACGGTGGTCATCTCGCCCGATCGCCACTTCATGCCCGACCGCCTTTGGCGCTTGATGGAGCAGGAACGCGTCACCTTCTTGGTGATCGTCGGCGACGCGTTCGCGCGTCCGCTGATCGAGACGCTCGACCGCCTCGACCCGCCGCCCGACGTCACGCCGCTCACGGTGGTGCTCTCCGGCGGCGCTGTCCTCTCGCCGTCGGTGAAGGCGGCGTGGGTTCACCGCCTCCCGGGCACGCTCCTGATCGACGGTTTCGGGGCGTCGGAGACCGGTGGCCAGGGCCAGAGCGTGTCAGCCGCCGGGGGCCCGATCGAGAGCGCGCCCCGGTTCCACGTGAACGACGAGACCACCGTGCTCGACGACGAACTCCGCCCGGTGGCTCCCGGTGTGATCGGCAAGCTCGCACGACGCGGCCACGTGCCGCTCGGCTACTACCACGACGCCGAGAAGACCGCGGCGACGTTCCCCGTGGTCGACGGTGTGCGCTGGTCGGTGCCCGGCGACCACGCCCGCATCGAGGACGACGGCACCATCACCGTGCTCGGGCGCGGCTCGGTCTCGATCAACACCGGCGGCGAGAAGGTGTACCCCGAAGAGGTGGAGTCGGCGTTGAAGTCGAGCCCCGACGTGTTCGACGCGGTCGTGGTGGGCGTGCCGGACGAACGGTGGGGTGAACGCGTGACCGCGGTCGTGCAACCGAGAGCGGGCGCGGCGCCCCTCCTCGAGGATCTCGCCGAACACACGCGCACGCAGCTCGCCTCCTACAAGGTGCCGCGCGGGCTCGTCATCGTCGACGAGATCGTGCGTTCACCCTCGGGCAAGCCGGACTACCGATGGGCGCGCGATGTGGCGGCCCGGGCCGATCCGAGGTAAGCGTCGAGCAGCGCGGTGCAGGTGTCGGCGTAGCGCCGGACGTCGACCGACGGGTCCCACGCCGCCTGCAGCACGAAGCCCTGGAGCATGGCGAGGATCACCTGGACCAGCGCGGCAGCGTCGACGTGCGGGGGCAGCTCGCCCGACGCGACCGCGTGCTCCAGTGCTCGCACGGCGTCCTGCGCCGGCGCGATGCCCGCGGCGACGACCGCGGCGAGCCGCTCGTCGGCGAGGGCTTCCGCCCACACGTGTACGTTGACCCTCCGCCGGCGCAGCTCGTCCGGATCGGCGAACCACGCGAAGTACGCGAGGACGAAGTCGTGCACTGCGTGTCGCGGGTCCTCGTCGCGCAGCGCGGCTGCGAGGAGATCACGCTCCTGCGCGTGACGTTCCGCCGCGATCGCCTCGATGATCGCGGCCTTGCCGTCGAAGTAGCGGTAGAGCGCACCGTTGCTGAGCCCCGCCTCCGCCGCGACGTCGTCGGTGGTCGTCCCGTGCAGGCCGCGACGCTCGAAACAGGTGGTCGCGGCGTCGAGGATCGACCGCCGGCGCTCGTCCCGGTACGCGTCGCTCACCTTCGGCATCAGGCGGCCTCGGCCACCACGACGTGGTACAGCTCCGAGCCGATGTCACGGCGCCCGAGCGCGACGAAGCGACCGGCGTCGGCCTCGGCCGTCGACACGTCGGTCACGAGGTCGAAGCCGCGCTGGTGGAGGAACTCCGGCACGACCTCCGGGCGCAGCCCGAACGTCCACGGCTCCCCGGCGCGCTGCACCTGCTGCACCCACCGTTCCGCTTCCGGGAACACCGCGCTCCCGTCGAGGACGCCGGCGTGCACGTAGGTGAAGAGGATCGCGCTCCCGGGCGCAGCGAGGTCGCGGACCACCGCGAGCGTGTCGTCGACCGCGGCGGCCGTGAGGTAGTTGGTGACCCCCTCCCACACGAACACGGTCGGACGTGACGGATCGAACCCCGCCCCGAGGAGCGCGCGATCGAGGCGGTCGCGTTCGAAGTCGACGGGCACGTAGACGACTCCACGGGTGTCGAGGCCCTCACCGGCGACGATCGCGACCTTCCGCGCCTGGGTCGCCGGGTGATCGACCTCGTAGGTCGTGAGACCCTCCACCGCGCGGAGCCGGTGCGCGCGGGTGTCGAACCCGGCGCCGAGCAGTACGAGCTGGTCGACCACGGGCGCCCGCTCGGTGACCTCATCGTCGATGAAGAGGGTGCGGGCCACCGCCGAGGGACGCGGCCCCCGCCCGGCGAACCGGTCGTAGACCCAGGCCGCGGCCGGTCCCACCACGGGGAGCCGCGACCACCGCGCGAGCAGCCGGAGCCGCCCCCGGGTGAAGGGCTCGGCGTAGGGATCGACGAACAGCCGTCGTCCCGCGCCCCGGTGCGTCTCGAGTGCCCGCATGAGCGCCACCGTCTCGGCGGTGAAGCTGGCCCGGTCCTCCACGCGGCTCCTCCCGGTTCCCCAGAAACATGAACGTGCGTTCACTATAGCGACTCCGGTTACCGTGCACGGCATGGCCCGCAACCGTCTCGAGCACGAGACCAGCCCCTATCTCCGGCAGCACGCCGACAACCCGGTCGACTGGTACCCGTGGGGCGAGGAGGCGTTCGCCCGGGCGGGCGCGAGGACAAGCCGATCCTGCTCTCCGTCGGCTACTCGTCGTGCCACTGGTGCCACGTGATGGCGCACGAGTCGTTCGAGGACGAGGCCGTCGCCGCGGTGATGAACGACCGGTTCGTCAACGTCAAGGTCGACCGCGAGGAACGGCCCGACGTCGACGCCATCTACATGCAGGCCGTCCAGGCCATGACGGGGAGCGGCGGCTGGCCCATGACCGTGTTCCTCGACCCCGCCGGCCGTCCGTTCTTCGGTGGTACGTACTTCCCACCCGACGACCGGCAGGGCATGCCCGGCTTCGTGCGCCTCCTCGACGCCATCGACGACGCCTGGCACACCCGCCGGGGCGAGCTCGACGAGCAGGCCGAGCAGCTCCGCCAGGCCATCGAGCAGAGCACCGCGATCGGGAGCCGGGGCGCCGGCGGCGCGCTGTCGTCGGCCATCCTCGAGCAGGCCGTCGCCAACCTCTGCGACCAGTTCGACGGTCGCTTCGGTGGCTTCGGCCGCGCCCCGAAGTTCCCCCAGGCGATGACCCTCACCTTCCTCCTCGACCAGGCCGTCGTGGATCCGGCGCCGGAGGTCCTGGAGATGGTGACGGTGTCGCTCGATGCGATGGCCGCCGGCGGCATCTACGACCAGGTCGGTGGCGGGTTCCACCGCTACTCGGTCGATGCCCACTGGCTGGTGCCGCACTTCGAGAAGATGCTGTACGACCAGGCGCTGCTGGTCCGCGCGTATCTCCACGCGTGGCTGGTCACCGGGAACGAGCGTTACCGGCGGATCGTCGAGGAGACGATCGGGTACGTGCTGCGCGACCTGCGCCACGCCGACGGGGGCTTCTTCTCCGCCGAGGACGCCGACTCCGAAGGGGTCGAGGGGCGGTTCTACGTGTGGTCGCTCGAGGAGCTCGAGGCATTGTGCGGCGACGCGCTCCCCGACGTCGTCCGGTACTTCGGGGTGACGGCCCGCGGCAACTTCGAGGATCCGCACACCGGGTTCCGGGGCAACATCCTCCACGCCGTCGGACCCTCGGACGACCGCCCGGAGTCGGTGGCGCGGGTGCTCCCCACGCTGTTCGCCGCCCGGGAGGAACGCGTCCGCCCCGGCCTCGACGACAAGGTGCTGCTGGGCTGGAACGCGCTGTTCCTTCGGTCGCTGACCGAGGCGGCTGACGCGCTCGGGCGCGACGACTGGATGGACGCGGCGCGCACCAACGCCGCGCTTCCTGTTCGCGCGAGCTCCGCCGCGACGACGGCCGGCTCCTCCGGTCGTGGCAGGAAGGTCGGGCCAACCTGCTCGCCTACGCCGAGGACTACGCGGCGATGCTCGAGGCCCTGCTCACCCTGGCCGAGCTCGACGACGTGTCGTGGCTCGCCGAGGCCCGGACCGTCGCCGACGATCTCGTCCGGCTCTTCGCCGACGACGAACGCGGCGGTGTGTTCACCACGGGCACCGACGCGGAGGCGCTCATCGTGCGCCCCAAGGACACCCAGGACAACGCGACGCCGTCGGAGAACTCCCTCGCCGCCGACGGGCTCCTGCGGCTCGCCGCGCTCACCGGCGACACCGACGCGGCCGCGCGCGGCGAACGGTGGGTGGCGACGCTCGCACCCGTGGTGGGCGAGTACCCGACCGCGTTCGCGTTCCTCCTCGAAGCGCTGGCCCGCATCGTGCGCCCACCACTCGAGGTCGCGATCGTCGGCAAGGCGGGCGATCCCGCGCGCGGCGCGCTCGTCGACGTGCTCCGCGCCCGGCTTCTCCCCGCGGCGGTCCGCGTCGTCGCCGAGCCGGGCACCGGCGCCGAGCTCACGCCGCTCCTGGCCGACCGGGCGACCGTCGACGGCCTCGCCACCGCATACGTGTGCGAGCACTTCGCGTGTCGCCTCCCGGTGACCGAGCCGGACGAGCTGCGCGCGCAGCTCGATGCGGTGGTGGCGGCGCGCCGTTGACCACCTGGGCCGATGCTCCGGGGGTCATCGCGCTCCCCGACGGCAGCCGCATCCGCGGCCGCGGGCTGCGACGACCCGCCCCGGAGGGCGAGACGCCGACGTTCGGCGTGTACCTCCTCGGTCACGAGCCGCCACCCATGGCGTGGGGAGAGCCGCTGGATCCCGTGGCCCGACTTCCGGCTGCCGCGCGACCCCGGTGCGGCGCTGGCGATCCTCGGCGAGGCCCACGCCCGCGCCGTTGGCGAGCGGGTCGAGATCGCCTGTGGCGGCGGTCGCGGGAGAACGGGGACCGCGCTGGCGTGTGTCGCGGTGATGGCGGGGGTCACGCCCGACCAGGCAGTCGCGTTCGTGCGCACGCACTACGACCGGCGCGCGGTCGAGACACCGTTCCAGCGTCGTTTCGTCCGCCGGATGCACAGCGAGAACAGCACGATCTGGGGCAGCTCATCTCCTCGGTCGTGTCATCGACGACCCTCGACGCGGTGTCGAGCGAGCGCGGATTCGCCAGGGGCGCCGTGCAGCTGCGCTCTCGGCCGCGGCCTGACGCCCGACGCCCGGATCAGATTCGGTGGTCGGTCAGCTACGGGGTGTGGCGAGACCGTCGGCGAGGGCCTCGGCCATCGCCCAGCCGTACGCGATCATCGCCTCGCCGTTCGCGGGGTCGGCTTCGCCGACCAGCTCCACCACGACCTTGCCACCGGCCTTGACCGCGGCCGCGTGCAGCACCAGCTCCGGCTGCCCGTGCGCGCTCAGCCGGAAGGTGCGGTCGTCGTAGCGGGCGTCGCAGCCGAAGCGGCGGGCCAGCCGGCGGCCCCACGCCCGTTCCTCGCCGTTGGGCGAGTACTTCGGGCGGGGACACACGTCGTCGAGCACCGAGAACAGCGTGTAGGCGGCCGGGTGGGCCAGCCGACCCGCGACGAGGACGTCCTCGTCGGGGAAGGAGATGGCGGCCCGGCGGTACAGCTCCGCCACGAGGGCGTCGAGGCTCGGACGGGCAGCCTTGCCCCGTTTCACGCCCCCGAGGCCCCAGAGGATGCAGGGGGTGCCCCCGATCCGCTCGAGTGACCCGAACAAGAACCCCTGGATCTCTCCATCGACCTCCGCCACGGCCACCAGGGGGAACTGCTCGACGTGACCGTCGAGCTGTTCGTCCTGCAGCGGCAGCCCCATGCCGGAGACCAACTGACCGAGCTCATCGAGCTCGGCCGGTTTCAGAGAGACGGAATCACGCGACTCGACGTCCATCGAGTACCCATTTTGGTCGATGGAACGCCGCGGAGACCAGTCGGATCCGAAATCGGGAGGAACTACCCGACGATCAGACCCTCCAGACCGGGCTCCGGATCGGGGATCTTCGGGTCCAGGGAGGCCAGCACGTCGACCAGCAGCGACGCCACCGCGACGTCGCGAACCCACTTGTGGTCGGCCGGCACGACGTACCACGGCGACCAGTCGGTCGAGGTCTCGGTGATCGCCCGCTCGTAGAGCTCGTGGTACTCGTCCCACTGCTCGCGGACGCCGAGATCGGCCTTGCGGAACTTCCAGTTCTTCGCGGGATCGTCGATCCGGGCCTGGAGCCTCGCCCGCTGCTCGTCCTTCGAGAGGTGGAGGAACACCTTGACCACGGTGAACCCTTCCTCCGAGAGCATCCGCTCGAATTCGCGGATGTGGCGGTAGCGCCGCTCACACTGCTCGTCGTCGACCGCCCCGATCATGCGGGCGGCGACGACGTCCTCGTAGTGGGACCGGTTCCAGACCCCGAGGATCCCCCGTGCCGGGGTCGCGGCGTGGACGCGCCAGAGGTAGTCGTGGGCGAGGTCGACCGCGGACGGCGCCTTGAAGTTCACCACCGAGCAGCCCTGCGGGTTGAGCCCGGTGAGCACGCGCCGGATGGCGCCGTCCTTCCCCGCGGCGTCCATCCCCTGCAGCACGAGGATGACACCGCGACGCGCCTCCGCCCAGAGCCGATCGTGGAGATCGTCGAGTTGGTCGAGCAGCTCCTCGCTGCGGGCCCGACCGGCGGCCTTCTCCGCGAGTCCGAGGCGCGAGGCCGGGTTGCGGCCGTCGAGGTCGGCGGCCTTCCCGGGGTCGACGCGCAGGTCGTCGAGGACCGAATCGCGATTCGCCATCGGGGCGACCCTAGGAGATGCAGCGGAGCGGAATCGACCGTCGAGCTAGTTCGACGCCGTCCGCGGCAGCTCGACTCGCACGGTCGTGCCCGCACCGGGGCGCTCGTGAGCTGCACGTCGCCGCCGTGGGCGATCACGATGGCCTGCACGATCGCCAGGCCGAGGCCTGCGCCGCCGACGTGGCGCGAGCGGGACGCGTCCGCGCGCGAGAACCGTTCGAACGCACGGGCCACGGCGTCCTCGGTCATCCCGGGGCCGTCGTCGTGGACCTCCACCACTGCGCGCTCACCTCCGTTGTGCACGCGTACCGACACCGCGGTACCCGCGGGCGTGTGGACGAGCGCGTTGCCCACCAGGTTGCCGAGCACCTGCCGCAGCCGGTCCTCGTCGCCGTCGACGGTGACCCCTCCGGTGACGTCCGTGCTCACCTCGCGGTCGGGCGCGACCGCGCGTCCGTCGGCGGCGGCGTCGATCCCGAGCACGCCGAGGTCGACCGCGTGGCACTCGAGCGGGCGTCCCTCGTCGAGACGCGCCAGGAGCACCAGATCGTCGACCAACGACGCCATGCGCACCGCTTCCTGCTCGGTGCGTCGCATCGCCTGGTCGAGGTCGCCGGTCGCGGCGAGCCCACCGTGGCGGTACAGCTCGGCGTAGCCCCGGATCGTCGTGACCGGCGTGCGCAGCTCGTGCGACGCATCGGCGACGAACCGGCGTAGCCGTGCCTCCGACGCGTCCTTCTCGTCGAACGCGCCCTCGATCGTCACCATCATCGAGTTGAGCGCGTCGCCCAGCTCCGACGCCTCGGTGCCGGGGCTCCCCTCGGGCACGCGCTGCGAGAGGTCACCGGCCGCGATCGCGCCGGCGGTGCGGGTCATGCGCTTGATCGGGCGTACCCCGAGGCGCAGCACCCAGAACACCACGAGGCCGAGGATGGCGATCACCAGCGCCACGGCGACGATCAGCACGATTCGCAACCGGTTCATCGTCGAGTCGACGTCCTGCAGGGACAGTCCCACGAGGTTCACCGAGCCGTCCGGAGCGCGGGTCGCGAGCATGCGGAACCGGCCCGCGCCTCCCGAGGTCCCGACCGTGAACGGCTCCTGGACGCGCGCCCCCCGAATCGCCTCGTCGACGGTGAAGGTGGGACGACCCAGGATGTCGGTGTCGGTGGTGGGCTGGAGGACGCTGACGATGACGCCGTCCTGGAGCTGTGCGCCGTAGAACTGCGTCGGACCCGCGACCGAGCCGGCGCCCACTCCCGGCGTCAACGGGCCGACCGACGACAGTTGGTGGTCGACCCGCTCGACGAGGTTCGCCCGCGTCGTACGGGCCACGATCACCGCCGCCGCGACCAGGACGAACGACACGACCGCCATGCCCGCGAGCAGGCGCGCCCGCAACGACATCTATCGCTCCCGCAACGCGTACCCGAACCCGCGCACGGTGTGGATGAGACGGGGCTCGACCTGGTCGACCTTCTTGCGGAGATAGCCGATGTAGGTCTCGACGACGCCGCCGTCGCCTCCGAAGTCGTACTGCCAGACGTGATCGAGGATCTGCGGCTTCGACAGCACGCGTCCCTGGTTGGCCAGGAGGAACCGCAACAGGTTGTACTCCGTCGGCGAGAGCGGGATCTCGACCCCCGAGCGGCGCACGATGTGCGCGTCGTCGTCCAACTCGAGGTCGGCGCACCGCAGCACCGTTCCCGCGCGCACCAGCCCGGAGCGCCGGAGCACCGCGCTGATGCGGGCCACGAGCTCGTCGAGGCTGAACGGCTTCACCAGGTAGTCGTCGCCACCGAGGGTCAGCCCACGCACCTTGTCGTCGGTCGCGTCGCGCGCGGTCAGGAAGAGCACCGGCGTGCGCACCCCGTCGTTGCGCAGGCGCCGACACACTTCGAAGCCGTCGAGGTCCGGCATCATCACGTCGAGCACGATGAGATCGGGCTTGTGCTCCCCGCCCGCCTCGACCACGTCGAGCGCGTCGCGCCCCGACGAAGCCGCCTCCACCTCGAAGCCCTCGTACCGCAGGGCGGCCTCGAGCATCGAGCGCAGGTTGTCCTCGTCGTCGACGAGCAGGAGCCGTTCGCCTGCCATGTCCGGCAGCGTCGCAGGTCGAGATGAGAACCGGCTGTGAGCCGCCTGGGGGCTGGCGCACCAGCCCCCACGGGTCAGCCTTCTTCCACCGTGGTGACGAAGCGCCAGATGCCGGCCCCGATCAGTCCCCCGATGATGGGGAAGACGATGAAGACCCACAGCTGCTCCCAACCCCAGCTCGGGCCGAAGATGACGGTCGAGAAGCTGCGGGCGGGATTCACCGACGTGTTGTCGATCGGGATCGTGATCATGTGGATCAGGGCGAGCATCAGACCGATCGGGATGCCCGCGAAGCCGGCGATCGCCGACGCGCGCGTCGTGCCCGCGATCACGAGGATGAACAGCGCGGTGAAGACGACCTCGGTGATGACGACGGCCCAGAACGCGAACCCCGACGGTGAGTGGTCGGCGAAGCCGTTGGACGCGCCGCCGAAGAGCAGCTCACGCGTCAGCTTCTTCGGAGCCGTGTTGTCGCCGGTCTCGAGGATCGCCCAGATGACGAACGCGCCGATCGCCGCGCCCAGGATCTGCCCGACGAGGTAGGCCGGCACGTCCTTGCCCTCGGTGCGCTTGAGCGCCCACATCCCGAGCGTGACCGCGGGGTTGATGTGACAGCCCGAGATGTGCCCGAAGAGGTACGCCGCGCACAGGAGGCTCAAGCCGAAGGCGAGCGACACACCGAGCACGCCGATGTTGAAGCCGAGGAACTGGCCGAAGATGACGGTGCCCGGTCCGCCGAGGATGAGGATCATGGTCCCGATCAGCTCGGCCACCAAGATCCGCGCCTGCTTGCTCATGCTTCCTCCCAGAGTCGCCGCCACGCCGACAGATCGTGACACGCTGGAGGCGCCATCGCACGGACCTCCGGGGCACCGGCGCGCGGCCGCCTGACCGCATGCGCACGAAATATCCCGCCGATGCAGCGTTTTCGGCCCGTTCGGTGGCATGCTGCACGCCGCTCGCACCCCCCGAACCCTCACAGGAGCAGACCTATGAACCGCAGAGAACTCGTCGCCGCGCTCTCCGAGCGCCTCGAGATCGACAAGCGCGCCGCCGACGGCGGTCTCCAGGCCTTCATCGACACGATCACCGAGACCGTGTCGAAAGGCGAGACCGTGTTGATCAGCGGCTTCGCCAAGTTCGCCCGGGTCGACCGCCCGGCGCGCATGGGCCGCAACCCGCAGACCGGTGAGGCGATCCGCATCAAGGCCTCGCGCAAGGCCCGGGTGACCCCGCTCAAGCAGTTCAAGGACGCCGTGCTCACCGGCAAGGCCCCGGCGAAGAAGGCACCGGCCAAGAAGGCCGCGCCCGCGAAGAAGGCGGCCCCGGCCAGGAAGACCGTGGCCCGCAAGGCTCCGGTCAAGAAGGCCGCACCGGCGAAGAAGGCCGTCGCCCGCAAGGCGCCCGCCAAGAAGAGCGCGGCGAAGAAGACCACCCGCCGCTAGCCGGACGGGCGAGCACGATTCGCCCCCCATGCCATCGGTAAGACTGGAGGGGATGCGCACCCGCGCTCCCCTCCTCTTCCGTTTCTGCACCGGCTTGCTCGTCGGCGCGCTCGCCGTCGGTGCCACCGTCGCGGTCTCCCGGGTCGCGCTCGACGTCGGGCGCGATTCGGGCACGACGCCCTCGGCGACACGCTCCGACGACGCCGACACGTCCGGGCCGAGCGCGCTCACGCGCGTCAGCGATCGGTTCGACGTCGAGCGCAGCGCCCGCCGCGTCGATCTCGCCATCGTGGCTGCCGCCTTCCTCGCGGCTGCGGGCTGGGCCTGGTGGATCACCCATCGCCGCCGCACCACCCGCGTCGTCTCGACTCGTCTTCGCCTCGGTCGGCCACGCGCACCACCGCGAACTCCGGCACTCGTCTGCACCTGACGAGCGCGCGGCCATCGCCGTCGCGCCCAGCCGGAAAGGTCCCTGATGACGCAAGCCACCATGGCGCGTCCCCATGCGCCCCGTCGATCACTTCCCCCCGTCTCCGTCGTCGTGCTGTTCGTGGTCGGCGCGCTGTTGTGCGTCGCCATGGCGTTCGCGCTGCAGGACGTCGAGATGGTGCCGCGGGTGACCGTGGAGAACCCCAGCACGCTTCCCGTCAACGTCGACGTGCGCGACGCGCCCGACGGCAACCGCCTGATCCTTTCGACCGTGCCCGCCGGCTCGACCGTCACCAACCTCGACGTGCTCGAGCAAGGCGACGAGTGGACGTTCGGCTTCTCGTCGGGCGGAATCGAAGGCGGGACCGTGACCGTGTCGCGCGCGAAGCTTGCCGACGATGGATGGCGGGTGGTGGTTCCCAACGACGTCGTCGCCCGCCTGCAGACCACGCCATTCGTTCCCGCGTACCGCTGAGCCGCGCCGGTGAGCGTGCGCGACACGCTCGTCGCGCTCGGCGCGTCGCTGCTCGCCGCGGGCCTGCTGGCGCGGCTAGGGCGCAGCATCGGGCTGCCCACGATCCCACTGTTCATGATCGCCGGACTGCTGTTCGGCCCGAACACCCCCGGGATCCAGCTCGTCGACGACCCGTCCGACTTCGCGTTGCTCGCGACCCTCGGCCTGATCCTCCTGCTGTTCTACCTGGGCCTCGAGTTCTCCCTGGGCGAGCTCACGTCGGGTGGCCGCAGCCTCGCCGCCGCCGGATCGATCTACCTCGGGCTCAACATCGGCGCAGGGCTGGCGTTCGGGTTCGCGCTCGGCTGGGGTTCGCGTGAGGCCCTGATCATCGCGGGCGCGGTCGGCATCTCGTCGTCGGCCATCGTCACCAAGATCCTGGTCGAGATGCACCGACTGACCAACCGCGAGACCCGCCTGGTCCTCGGCATCGTGGTCGTCGAGGACCTCTTCCTGGCCGTCTACCTGGCGGCGTTGCAGCCGGTGCTCGACGAGTCCGCGGGTGCGGTCGACGCCATCCTGTCGTTCTCGAAGGCGTTCGGCTTCCTGATCGTCGTCGCGCTCATCGCCCGCTACGGATCGAAGCTCGTCACCCGGGTGATCGGCGCCGAACAGGACGAGCTGCTCACCGTGTGCTTCGTCGGCCTCGCAGTGCTGGTCGCCGGCATCGCCGAGGAGCTGCACGTGTCCGACGCCATCGGTGCCTTCATGGCCGGGCTCGTCGTGGCGGAGACGGCGGTGGCACCACGGGTTCGCAAGCTCGTCCTGCCGTTGCGCGACACCTTCGCCGCGCTGTTCTTCTTCACCTTCGGCCTGACCGTCGATCCCGGCGACGTCGCGTCCGTCGCCGGCCCGATCGCCATCGCGATCGTCGTCACCGTCATCGTGAACTTCGTCGCCGCGATCCTCGTCTCCCGGCGCGAGCGCCTCGACCGGACCCAGACGACGAACCTCGCCACCACGATCCTGGCCCGGGGTGAATTCTCCTTGATCATCGCCGCGCTCGGCGCCGAGGCCGGCCTCGACGCGCGCGTCGTGCCGTTCGTCGCCGGCTACGTGCTCGTGCTCGCCCTCGGGGCGCCGATCCTCGCCGCGCAGTCGGCACGCGTGTCCCGCTGCGTCCCGAAACGGATCGTGCGCGAGGCCCGCTAGCGCTCGGCGGGATCCGCCGGCGGCGCCGGCGGCGCCGGTGGATGCCGGCGGCGCTGGTAGCGCGTCCAGAGCGTCTCGTTGACCACGGCCGCCGACGTGATCAGGCGCCCCAGCAGGTAGGCCCAGAGGAGGAGTGCGAGCGCGAAGCCGATGGCGCCGTAGGTGTCGGTCTTGTGCTCCACCTGGTTGGCGATCCAGTACACGGTGACGAGGTGCAGGAACTCGAGTCCCAGCCCGAAGACCGCCGCCCCCGGCACGAACGCGGTCCACGGCACACCCGGTGCGTGTGGCAGCCGCCACGACACGATGATCCACACCGCGATGGGAATGGCCCCGTACAACAACGTGGCCAGCAGCCCGACGACGAACGACACCCCGCGGAGCTTCCCCACCAGGACCGAAAGCGCGAGCGCGAGCGTCACCAGGAGCACGAGCGCACCGGCAGCACGCGACGTGCTGTCGAACTTTCCTGCTCGCGTGTGCCAGATGAGCGCGTGCACGATCCGCAGCACCTTCAGCAGCGCGCGGGTCGCGAGCAGCAGCGCGAACCCGGCCACCACGAAGGAGAAGATGCGCTCGCCGGTCGACAGGTCGCCGACACCGTCGAGCGCCTTCGCGGCGATGCCGCCGATGCCCGACCTCCGGGCGAGGGTCCCGGGATCCTCGCTGCTGACGCTCGCGCCCAGCCCGAACACGACCACGACCAGGAAGACGTAGGGCACGAGGAACAGGAACACGCGGAAGGCCACCGCGCCGGCGAGGACCCCTCCCCCGGCGGCGACGTCGCTCTCGAAGGCGCCGAGCACGGTGTCGAGGAACTTCGACCTCGGCCGCGACTCCTCGAGTCGCTTGCGCGTCCGTTCGAGCCGCCCGACGACCTTGTCCTGTTCGGCCCGGAGACGGTCCATGCGCGACCGGGTGACAGCGTCGTCGGCCGCGGCCTCCGGCGACGGCTCCGACGGCTCGGTCACCGGCCGCTCACCGCGTCGAGGCGCCCGTCGGCGACCGCCTGCTGCAGCGCGGCGTGGTCCTCCACCGTCTGCTCGGCGTAGCCCTCGGCGAACGCGACGATCGCCCGGTCGAACTGGTCGCCGCCGCCGAGGTAGCCGGTGAGTGCGGTGGCGTCGCCCGATCGCGCGTGCGCCGCGGGCGAGGGTCACGCCGCACAGCGCGGAGTAGCGCACCAGATCTTCGGGCGTGAAGAGGTCAATGGCCACCGATCCCTTCATGTCGCGCAGCTGTCGCACGTAGTAATGGTGGCCGTACGGTCCGGTCGCCCACCCGAGGAACACGTCGCTCGCGGCCTGCATGAGACGTTGCCCCGTGACCACCCGCTCGCCTTCGTGCGCGAAGGCCGAGTCGCCGGCGTGCCGGGCGAGGACCGACACCTCGGCTTCCTTGACCTGCAGGAACAGTGGCGCCATGCCATCGGCGTCCATGAGCAGCACCACGTGGCAGCGCGTCCCCACGCTCCCGACCCCGACGACCTTCCGCGCCGCATCGACCACTTGGTAGCGCTCGAGCAACGTCCGCCGTTCCGGGCTCATCGTGTCGACGTACGCCTTGATCACGTTCCGCGGCACGTCGAGCTCGTGCTCGGCGTGGACGATGAGCGGCGGATCTTCGATGATGCGCCTCCGGCCGTCGATCAGCTCGGTCAGCTTCGGCAGCGCCGCCAGGCTGGTGTGGTGACGGGCGCTGTGCATCAGGCGCTCGACGGTGCGGACCGACGACATCTGCTGCTTGCGCGCCATCGCCAAGACCTCGTCGACGTCGATCCGCTCGTACCACAAGTCGAGCGGGGCCATCGCCGCCAGCTCCGCCATGCGGAACCGGTAGGCAGCCACCATGGTGCCGACGGCGTCGTCGCCGAGTCCCGGCTTCCCGCCGAGGCGGAGGGCCGCGACCGCGATGCTGGCCGCCAGTCGCTTCACGTCCCACTCCCACGGGCCGGGCAACGTCTCGTCGAAGTCGTTGACGTCGAACACGAGGTGGCGCTCGGGAGTCGCGAACACACCGAAGTTGAGCAGGTGGGCGTCGCCGCACGCCTGGACGCGCACACCGGTCGTCGGGGTGCCCGCCAGGTCGTGGGCCATGACCTCGGCGGCGCCGCGGAGGAACGCGAACGGCGACACGAGCATTCGGCCCACGCGGATGGGCACGAGGTCGTGCACCCGCCCCCGGTCGCGCTCCTCGAGCAGCGCGACCGGATCGGGCCGGTCCGACGGCGCCACCCAACCCGCGTGCGACGAGCGTGGCACGTCGACACGCAGCGCGCGGCCCTCGGCCCGGCGTTCCTCGTTGGTCTTCAGGTCCCCCACGACGAGTCCCTCACTCCGTCGGGGCGGACCCGATCACTCGAACTGCGCGGTGAGCCCCCCGAGCAGAACCGAGACGAGCGCGCCCAACGGCAGTGCGCCCCAGTACGACACGTTGGCGTCGACGTTACCCAGGAACAGCATGAGCAGCCACGTCGCGGGGAACGTCCCCACGAGGAAGATCACGATGGCGAAGAACAGTCCCTTGATCATGTGCATCCCTCCAGGTCGGGGGACAGCATGGACGATCGTGCGACCAAAGACGCGGCAATCGTTCCTCCCGTAGAGTCCGCGCATGAGCGACACCGCGCGCAACAAGCAGCTCGTCCTCGACTTCTGGGCGAGCGACGACAAGACGACCTTCGTGACCGACGACGTGCGCTGGCACCTGCCCATCTCGATCGCCCGCAACGGGTTCGCCGAGGAGCTCCAGGGCGACGACGTCCGCGCCCTCTTCCGCGGCGGTGCCGCCATGTACGAGCGTGACCGCACCTGGGAGATCCAGCACGTCGTGGCCGAGGACGACCTGGTCACGCTGCACTGCACGATGCACGGGCGGACGGTGAGCGGCAACGACTACCACGGCTCGTACCACATGCTGTTCCGGATCGACGGCGAGCGCATCGCCGAGGGGTGGGAGTTCCTCGACACTGCGTACGTGATGGAGCGGATGGGGCCCCCGCAGTAGTCGCGGGAGCCCCATCCGCTTCGCCTCGGAGCGCTCAGATGGCGTCGGTGTCGCGTTCCCCGGTACGGAGCCGCACGACGGAAGCCACGTCGACGACCCAGAGCTTGCCGTCACCGATCTTGCCGGTGACCGCCGACTCCTGGATGACACCGGTGATCCGTTCCACGTCGGCGTCGTCGCACACGATCTCGACGCGCACCTTGGGCAGGAACGCCGTCGTGTACTCCGCGCCCCGGTACACCTCGGTGTGCCCCGACTGACGACCGAAGCCTTGCACCTCGGTCACGGTCATCCCTTCGACGCCGGCGCCCTTCAAGGCGTCCAGCTGAGGGCGCGCGCCCGCGAGTGCAGCTCGTCGGGGCCGAGGGGCAACCGGATCCAGTCCTCGAGCTCGTCCCAGTCCTCCGGGGGCGCCAACGACGCCGCCACGAGGAGCACCCGTGGGATGCCCGCCGTTTCCAGCGCGCGGCGCCGCGCTTCCTGTTCGGGCCAACGGACCACATGGACCCCGTCGGCCAGGAGCATGCGCGCGTCGAGCGCGTCGGTGATCGTCATCTCGGTTCGTCTCCATCCGCGCCGCGGTGCGGCGCTCGGCGTCAATCGGTCTCAGGTGAGATCAGATGACGGACGGAGGACCTCGGGCGTCGGGACCCTGCGACGGGGGGCGGCACGGCTGGTCGGCCGATCCGGCGGCGACCATCGACACCGGCGCGAGCTCGCGGCGCGATCCACCGGGGCCGACCGCGCCGGCGAGCGGGCGCGGACTCCGCGACTTCTGGTGCGCCGGGTGCGCGACTTCGATCGAGTCGACGACCGTGCGGTCGTGTCGCGGCGCGCCGACCGACGACGACGCCGTGCAGTCGTGGGGAGCGGCGGCGTGCGCGGCGGGCGGTGCCGCGAGACCGCCCCCCAGGGTGAGGACGGCTGCGACCGGAAGCCACGAGATTCACCGCCGGCACCGCATGGAGTCCAGGCCACGGACCGTTCATTTCCGGAGTCTGACGGCGTGTGTCGATCGCGTGAACGTGCGCTCGCCGGTTCGGGTCAGAGCGTCCGCGCCGCGGCGATCGCCGCCGCCGCCGCCAACTCGGTCGCCAGCGTCGAGTCCTCGGCCATCTGCGCCAGGGTCGCTGCCTTCTCCGGGTACTTCTCGAAGTACGCGGCGATCGCCTCGTGGTTCGGCGTGCCGTCCTGGTTGCTCATGGCGAAGACCTCGGCGTCGACGGTGCCGTCGCTCGCGCGGTCGGAGATCGCCCGGAACACCGACCACGGAATCCCGCGCCGCTCGCAGGCGAGCGCGATCGCGGCCGTCTCCATGTCGAGCGAGACGATGCCCTGCGCCCGGAGGTCGGCGAGCACGTCGGGATCGGTGGTGAGCGTGTCGGTCGTCCACATGCGACCCTGGTGTTCGCCGTCACCGATGCGCGTCGGCTGGTGCTCACGTCCGGTCGCGCTGTCGACGACGATCTCGGGCAGCACGAGCGTGCCGATCGGGGTGTCGTTCTCCAGCGCGCCGGTGATACCCACGACGAGCACGTGGTCGACCGGGACGCGGTCGAGCAGTGCCTCGATGCCCACGGTGGCGAGCTCGGTGCCCATCCCGGTCACGATGGCGATGACGTCTCGTTCGTCGAGGCGACCGCGGTGGATCGCCGCCCCGTCCTCCGTCGTCTCGGTCAAGGCCAGGTCGCGTGCGAGCGGTGTCAGCTCCATCGGCATCGCGGACACGAACGCGAGGTGTCCGTCCCCCATGGGGCCAGCCTGTCGCACTCCCGCTGCCGGCGCCAGACGCGTGGTTGACTGGGCGCCGTGGTCCGGTACTACGCGGGTGACTGGTCGGTCGAGGAGCTGGGGTCCATCCAGCGCGAGCTCGACCGCCAGAAGGTCGTGTACATCATGGATGGCGACGACATGCTCGTCGACCCGAAGGTCGAGCGCATGGTCGACATGATCGTCGAGTCGATCACCGAGACCTGAGCGGCACGCGCCGGTCGTACGCTCGTCGCCGATGCCGCGCCTCCCCATCGTCGTCGCCGGCGCCGTGCTGGTCTTGCTCCTCGCGATCGGCACCGCGATCGGCACCGCGATCGGCACCGCGGCCGGGGCCGGGTCGCCCTTCACGGCCGCCGACACCGCGATGCGCACGCGGGTGGCCGACGACGACCTGAGCGGTGGGGTGCTGTTCGTCGCCGACCGCGACGCCACCCTGCACCGCTTCGCCACCGGCGCCATGACCGCGAACGCCGTGATCCCGATCGCGTCGGCGAGCAAGTGGCTCACCTCGGCGACGCTCATGACCTTCGTCGACGAGGGAAAGCTGGCGCTCGACGATCCGGTGGCGCGCCATCTCGCCGGCTTCTCCGGTGCCAAGGCGGACATCACGGTCCGCCAACTGCTGTCGCACCGGACCGGATTGCCGTCGGCCGCTTGCGAGGGCGATCCCGGCACCACGCTCGCGCGCTGCGTCCGGGAGATCGCCCACGGCGGCGATCCCCTGACCCCGCCGGGCACCGCCTTCGCCTACCGCGGCGTCGGGTTCGTGATCGCGGGCCGGCTGATCGAGCGACTGAACGGCACCTCGTTCGAGGAAGCCTTCGAGTCGCGCATCGCCCGTCCGCTCGGCATGACCCGCACGCGGTTCGACGGCACGAGCCGCCCGCACAACCGCAACCCGGCGCCGGCGGCGTCGGCGCGTTCCAGCGTCGCCGACTACGCCCGGTTCCTCGCCATGCTCGCCCACGACGGCACCGTCGATGGCCACGCCGTGCTGCAGCCGTCGTCGGTCGCCGAGATCGAGCGCGACCAGGTCGCCGGGCTCGACACGTCGGCTGACGGCGCGGTGCAGATCACCGGGATCCCGACCTACGGGTTGGGTGTCTGGCGCGACGTCGTGGGCGCGGACGACGCGATCGAGGTGGTCAGCGGGAGCGGCGCGCTGGGCTTCTACCCGTGGATCGACCGCGTGCACGACACGTACGGCATCGTCGCGGTCGACGACGAGCTCCACGGGCCCGATCACGCGGTGCCGGCGTCGCAACGCATCGCACGGATGTTGTGGGAGGCCGCGGCCTAACCCGCGCTGCCGGCGTCACTCCTTCGAGGGCCGGAACCGGTAGAGGGTGAGGTCGTCGTCGACGTCGTCGAACACCACCTCCACCGGCATGCCCACCTCGACACTGTCCACATCGACGTCGACGAGGCGGGTCGGCATGCGCACGCCTTCCTCGAGCTCCACGTACGCGAGCGCGTACGGCGTGTCGGCCTGGTACGCAGGCGTCGGCGCCCGATGGACGACGGTGTACGTGTACACGCGACCCCGTCCGATCACCGGGCTCCAGGTCGCGTCGGCCGAGGAGCAGTGCGGGCAGAGCTCGGTGGGCGCGAAGCGCAACCGGCCGCACGACGCGCACTGCTGCACCACGAGCTCGTGACGGCGCAGCGCATCCCAGAACGGCGCGTCCAGCGGCGAGACATCGGGCCGGAACCCCGCGTAGGCCATCACACCCTCCCCAGCACCGCGGCATAGTGCGCCTGCGACACCCCGCCGACGCTGCACGCGATACGCGAGCTCGGCGCCGGCGACCTGTCGGTCGCCGGCTTCACCCCGGAGCTGCTCGACCAGCTCGATGAGGGTGAACAGCGCGCAACTCGCGGCGTGGGTGCCCGACAGGTACCCACCATGGGTGTTGGTGGGCAGGCGGCCGCCGATCGCCAGGGCTCCGTCGTCGACGAACGCCCCGCCCTCCCCCTTGGCGCAGAACCCGGAGTCCTCCAGCTCGACGACGACGCTGATGGTGAAGTGGTCGGAGATGCCGGCGACGTCGATGTCGTCGCGCGAGACGCCCGCGCGCTGGAACGCGTCGTCGGCCGCGACCCGGCCCGAGAACGACGTGAGGCTCGGCGCCGCGTTCGGGTCGAGGTACCCGTGGCCCTCGCCCCATCCGAGCAGCACCACGGGCGCATGACGTCCCGCCGCGACCACGTCCTCGCGCCGCGTGACGACCACGCACCCGCCGCCCTGGTTCACGATGCAGCAGTCGAGCAGGTGGAGCGGTTCCGCCATCATGCGCGAGGCCAGCACCTGCTGGACCGTGATCTCGCCCTTCGGGCCCATCACCGCGCGCGGGTGCAGCGTCGCCGAGTGCCGCTGCGCGACGGCGATCGCCGCGAGCTGCTCCGAGGTCGTGCCGTACTCGTGCATGTGGCGACGGGCGACGAACGCGAAGTCGGCGACTCGCGTCGTTCCCATCACCGCCTCGAACGGGCTCCCGAGCTTCGCCATGTGCTCGACCGCGGCGTTGCGGTCGGCGGCGGTGTAACCGACACTCGCCCCTGCCGCCGCCGTCGGCACGATCACCACTTCGGCGAGGCCGTTCGCCACCGCCAGCGCGGCCAGTCCCACACCGGCGGCCTGACTGGCAGCGCCGACCCCCGTCTGCGCCTGGAAGCGCAGCGGGTGCCCGACGATGTCGGCGACCGCCGAGCCCGGCAGCGCGTGGCGCACGCCGAACCCCTCGGGCGCCGGGCCGATGAGACCGTCGACGTCGGCGAGCGTCAGGCCGGCGTCGGCCAGGGCGCCCTTCACGCACTCCCAGTAGAGGTCCGGCTGCGAGCGCGCCGCGAGATCACCCTGTTCGGACACGTACACGCCGGCGATGGCGGCGTCTCGGAGCTCGGGCACGGCGCCGACCGTATCGGCTCGGCACCGGTGGTACCGTCTCGCCCCCGTGGGCAACCTCCGCACCGAACGTCACGGCCACGTCACCGTCTTCACCCTCGACCGTCCCGAGAAGAAGAACGCGTACGACGACGAGATGATGACGGAGATCGGTGACGCGTTCCTCGCCTTCGAGGCCGACCCGGAGCAGTACGTCGGGATCGTCACCGGCGCGGGCGACGCCTTCTGCTCCGGGAACGACCTCTCGTCACCGCAGGGCGGGCGGATCCGGAAGGGTCCGCGTCGCTTCCCGGTGACCGACATGTTCGGCTTCGGCGCGACCACCAAGCCGGTCATCGCCGCCGTCAACGGGCTCGCCGTCGCCGGGGGCTGTGAGATCGCGATGGCGTGCGACTTCCGCATCGCCGCCGACACCGCGTGGTTCGGCCTCTTCGAACCCAAGCGCGGACTCGTCCCCGGCGCCGCCATCCAGCTGCTCCCCCGGATGATCAACTACGGCGACGCCTCGTGGATGTTGCTCACCGCCGCGCGCGTCGAGGCCGCCGACGCCCTGCGCATCGGGCTGGTGCAGCAGGTCGTCCCGGCGGCCGAGCTCATGACGCTGGCGATGGAGACGGCGGAGGGGATGTGCGCGATGTCGCAAGTCTCGCTCCAGATGATCAAGCAGGTGCTGCGCCATCAGCGCGACCTCGCGCTCAAGGAGTCGCTCGAGTACGGGGCCGCGCTCAGCCGGCTACTGAACCTCGGCGACGACGTGAACGAGGGCATCGCCGCCTTCCGTGAGAAGCGCGACACCGACTTCGGGAACCGCTGGCCCGACGCCTGAACCCGAGCTACGGGAGTCGTTCCACCAGCTCGTACTTCTTGACCTTGCCCGACGCGGTGCGCGGCAGGTCGTCGACGGTCACGAAGATGCGGGGGATCTTCTGCGGCGCGACCCCCTCGGCGGCGAGGAACTGCCGCACCTCGTCGTCCGACACCGTCGCGCCGGGACGCCGGATCATGAACGCGGCCGGTTCCTCTCCGAGACGCGGATGCGGCGCGGCGACGACCGCGGCCGCCGCCACTCCCGGGTGACGGCACAGCAGGGCCTCGATCTCCTGCGCCGACAGCTTCTCGCCGCCGCGGTTGATGATGTCCTTCGTGCGGCCGGTCACGGTGATGCAGCTCTGGGCGTCGACGAAGCCGAGGTCGCCACTGCGGAACCAGCCCTCGGCGTCGAACCCGTCGCGGGTGTGCTCCGGAGTCGAGGTAGCCGAGCACCCGCTGGGGCCCGCGCACGAGGAACTCCCCCACCGCGCCCGGCGCGACATCGCCGTCGTCGTCGACCACCCGAACGTCGACGCCCGGAAGGATGCGGCCGTCCGTACCGAGGCGGATGTCGGGACCGTCGTCGCCCATGCTGGCGGAGACGGTCGGGCACTCGGTCATGCCGTACGCGTGGCGCGGCTTCATGCCCAGCGCCTCGGCCCGCTCCACGAGCTCCCGCGAGATCGCGCTGCCACCGCAGTTGTAGCCGCACGACAGCGGGAACGACTCCATCCCGGAAGCCTCGATCGCGTCGACGAGCTCCTGGATGAACACCGCCGCGCCACCGGAGTAGGTCACGCCGTGGCGCACCATGTCGGCGACGGCCTTCGGTGCGTCCCACCGCTCGGCGATCAGCACCGAGCACCCCGAAACGAGCGGGAGCGAGACCGCCATGAGCAGCCCGGTGATGTGCGATACGGGCGCAGGCATGTACCCGCGGTCGCGGAACGTGTACGGCACCGCGCGCGCGTGGCGCATCGGAACGGTGAGCATCGCGCGCGTGTTCACGACCGCTCCTTTCGCGCCCGAGGTGGTGCCCGACGTGAACCCGACGGTCACCGGCGCGCCCGGGTCGATGCCGTCATGGCGGAACGGAGCGGCGCGCTGCGTGTCGTCCCACGTGAGCCAGCCGGTCGCCTCCCCCCGCACGACCACACGCAGCTCGGGCGCGGCCCCGGCGGCCCGCGCCGCGGCGTCGAGCATGTCGACGTGGTCGTGGCCCCGGAACTCGGGCGGGCCGATCACCGCACGCGGCTGGACGGCCGCCATGATCGTGGCGAGCTCGTGCTCGCGGTAGATGGGCACGACCGGTACCGAGATCGCACCGGCCGCCCACACCCCGTGCGCGACCGCGAGGGCCTCCCACCAGTTCGGCAGCTGCCAGACCACGACGTCGCCCGGGCCGATCCCGTGCGCCTGCAGCAGCCCGGCGACCCGCCAGGCGGCCTCGGCGAGCTCGGCCCAGGTGACCTCGCCGGTGTCGTCGATCACCGCGACCGACCGGCCGAACTCGGTGACGTTCTTCTCGAGGAGGCGCGGGATCACGGCGTCGGTGTGGAAGCCTGCCGCGCGGTAGCCCGCTTCGAGCTCACGGGGCGACGGCGCGGGCGCGTACTCCATCTGGCGGACGCTACCCCGGCGCGGAGAGACTGCGGCGATGGACCTCCCCGACCCGTCGATCATCACCGCGGTGCAGGACCTGTACGCGCGCTACGCCCACCGCATCGACCGTCGCGACTTCGAGGGCTTCGCCGCGCTGTTCACCGAGGACGGCACGTTCCACCTCGGCGACGACAGTGCCACGGGCCGCGCCGCGATCAGCGAATTCATGCGGGGGGTCATGAAGTCGCCCGGCGGGGCCCACATCATCACCAACGTGAGCGTGCGACCGGACGGCAAGGACCGCTGGGCCGTCTTCGCCGACTACCTGATCACCCGGCGCACCGAGGAAGAGGGACCCTGGGGCATCGTGGGCGTCGGCTGGTACGAGGCGGTGGCGACCTGGGTCGACGGCGAGTGGTATCTCGCCGAGCACCGGATCGTCCCGCGGTGAGCGACGACCCCGTCGTCAGCTACGGCGACCGGGTCGCCTCCTTGGCCGAGGCCGACCCGACCTCGCCGGTGGTGCGCGTCGTCGCGATCGACGGCACCGAAACCGTCGTCACCTGGCCCGAGCTGCACCGCCGCTCCACCCAGATCGCGCGTGCGCTGCAGACCCGCGGCGCCGCCGCCGGTACCGCGTGTGGCGGTCGGCCTGCGCAACTCCCCCGAGTTCGTGATGACGGTGCTGGCGGCATGGAAGCTCGGAGCGGTGCCGGTGCCGGTCCGCTGGGACCTCCCCGAGTGGGAGCGGGCGCGCGTCCTCGAGGTGATCGACGGTGTCTCCGTCGGGGCCGACGACCTCCCGTGGCTCCACGCCACCGCCCACGACGACGCCACCCCGCTGCCGTCGGTCGTCCCGTACCAGACCAACGGCATCTGCAGCAGTGGCTCCACCGGCGCGCCCAAGGTGATCCTGATGGACAAGCCCGGGGTGTTCGACGACATGACCGGCATGCCGTTCGCGGCGTCGTGGGGGCCGGTGACGCGCCCGCAGACCGTGCTCGTGATGGCGCCGATGTACCACACCAACGGCTTCGCCACGCTGTTCAGCCTGCTCGCCGGCGACCGCCTCGTCGTGCTCGAGAAGTTCGACGCGCTCCGGATCGTCGACCTGATCGAGGCCCACGGCGTCACCACCTTCACCGCCACGACCGTGATGCTCCAACGCATTGCCGACCTCCCCGGCGTCGACGACCGTGATCTCTCGAGCATCGTGTGGATCCTGCAGGGCGCGGCCGTCATCTCGGAGACGCTCGTGCGCCGTTGGATCGACCTGCTCGGCGCGGAGCGCTTCTACCAGTCGTACGGCATGACCGAGGGCATCGGTCTGTGCTCGATCCGCGGCGACGAGTGGTTGGAGCATCCCGGCAGCGTCGGACGCGGCTTCCGCGGCACCGAGATCCGGATCCTCGACCCCGACGGCAACGAGCTCCCGCCCGGCGAGACCGGCGAGATCTACATGAAGTCGCCCGCCAGCGGGATGTTCCAGTACCTCGGGGGCGCGCCCCTGCCGCCGCGCACGGTCGACGGCTTCTCCACCGGCGGCGACCTCGGCTGGCTCGAACCCGAAGGCTTCCTGCACATCGTCGACCGGCGCGTCGACATGATCATCACCGGCGGTGCGAACGTCTTCCCGGCCGAGATCGAGAGCGCGCTCATCGACCACCCCGGCATCGCCGACGTCGTCGTCATCGGCCTCCAGGACCCGGAGTGGGGACGACGCGTGCACGCGGTGATCGAACCCGCGGATCCGGCATCGCCACCCACGGTCGACGAAGTGCGCGTGTACGCCAAGAGCCGACTCGCGGCGTACAAGGTGCCGAAGACCGTCGAATTCGTCGACACGATCCCACGCAGCGAAGCGACCAAGGTGTCGCGCACGGCATTGGTCGACGCGCGCGGCGGCTGAATCCGTCACGCACCGGACGGGATCCGCTACCCGGCTCGCATCACCTCGAACACGATGCCGCCGACGTCGGCGAAGAAGAACTCGATGGTTCCACCGTCGCCCCACGGCGTGACCTGGAGGTCGGTGCACGGGATGTCGCGTTCTACGCACCGCTCGTGGGCACGTTCCAGGTGGCGCGTGCCGATGGCGATGCCCCACACCTTCGGCTCGTCGGCCTGGAAGATCTGGAACTGCCGGCTCTCGGGGGAACCGGTGATGAAGCCGCCGAACGACGTCGACGTCCCGCGGAACGCGCCCACCGTGTCCATCGAGAAGGTGCCGTCGGCCGCACGCGCCGGCGAGCGCACCTCGCCCGGCGGCGCGGCGTCCAGAGTGCCGAGTGGCCACCCCTCAGGGATGTCGACGACCTCGCGCAGGAACCGGTCGACCGCGGCCGGATCGGGCGTGACGATCTTGACGTGGTTCAGCCGGTCCATCGTCAGTGGGTCGTGTAGTCGATGACGCCTGCGCCCTTCACCCCGACGGCGAAGCAGAAGCAGCGGATGGCCGTATCACTCGTGGTCCGCAGGCTGTGCACCTGATCCGGAGGGATGTGGATGAGGTCTCCCGGTGCGACGTCGCGTTGCTCGTCGCCGATCGTCATGACGCCGGTGCCCGTCATCATGAAGTAGAACTCGTGCGTCGGATGGGTGTGCGGGAACACCTCGCCGCCGACCGCGACCTCGAACTCGTTGGCGAGCTCGAGGTAACCACCGTCGGTGATGTCCTTCATCTCCCGGGGATGGATCAGCCACCACACGGGCACCGTGCCGTTGTGCTCGACCTCGGGCTCCACGGTCTGCGAATTGCGAACGTCCACACCAGCCTCCTCGACGGCGCCGAATGATCGCGCGGTTCAGTCCCTCGTGGGCCGCTCGAGCCAGGCACTGGTCACGCGCATGTGCGCGTTGCGATACGCGAGGTAGTCGTCCTTCTGGGCGAGCACCTCGCACTCTTCACCCCGCGCGCACTCGCCCAGACCGGGGCGCGCCTCGACGAGCGGACCGGGGCAGGTGGCGCGCTGGTTGGTGACCGACACGGTTCGAGCGTACCGGGGTCGGATGCCGGTAGGTTGCGGCCGTGACCGACGCGCCCGTCCTCGACGTCGACCTCACGGTCCACGAGCTCTACCGCGAGGGCTTCCCGAACGAGCTGTTCGGCGCGCTGCGCGACGAGCATCCGGTGTGGCGCCATCCCCGGGCCACGCTGACCCGCAGTCCCGACGGCATCGAGTTCTGGGTGGTGCTCGGTCATCCCGAGCTCCAGGCGATCGCCCGCGACTGGAAGACCTTCAGCTCGCTCGACGGCGCCAGCATCTCGCCCACCGGCGAGGACCAGCGCGGGCACAACCTGGTGTCGGCCGACCCGCCCGGCCACACCCGCCTCCGCAAGCTCATCAGCTCCGGCTTCACGCCGCGCATGATCCGCAGGCTCGACGAGCAGATCATGGCGCGCACCACTTCCGTGCTCGACACCGCGGCCCGAGCCGGCACCTGCAACTTCGTGCAGGACGTCGCCTACCAGCTCCCCATGCACGTGATCGCCGACATCATGGGCATCCCCGAGGCCGACCGCCGCGAGGTGTTCGGGTGGACGGACACGATCATGGCCGCCCCCGATCCGGCGTCGGGCATCTCGCGCGAGGACCACTTCCTCGCCGGGATGCAGCTCTACGAATACGCGAGGGTGCTCGGCGAGGACAAGCGGCGGAACCCGACCGACGATGTGTGGAGCATCCTCACGACGGCGGAGATCGGTGGCGAAAACGGCGAGACGTGGCGACTCACGGGCCCCGAGCTCGACCAGTTCTTTCTCATCCTCTCCATCGCCGGTTCCGAGACCACCCGCTCGGCCATCTCCGGCGGGTTGATCGCGTTCCGGGAACGGCCGGACCAGTGGGACCGCGTCCGGAGCGATCCCTCGCTCCTCGGGAGCGCGGTCGAGGAGATCCTGCGGTGGGTGTCTCCCGTCGCCTGCTTCGCCCGCACGAGCACCTGCGACGTCGAGCTCGACGGCAGGCAGATCGCGGCGGGCGACCGCGTGAGCATGTGGTTCCCGGCCGCCAACCGTGATCCGAGGGTGTACGACGAGCCCGACGAGTTCGACATCACGCGCGATCCCAACCCGCAGGTCTCCTTCGGCGGGGGCGGCGCGCACTTCTGCCTCGGCGCGCACCTCGCCCGCAACGAGATCCGCACGATGTTCACCCAGATCATGACCCGCTTCCCCGACTACGAGATCACCGGTCCGCCGTCCTACCAGGTGTCGGCACCCGAGCAGACCATTGCCGTCGCCCTGCGCGACCTGCCCGTCCGACTCGCGTCCTAGTTGCATGCCGCCGGCTCATCCGGCGGTCCTCCCCGGCCGGATGCCTACCCGGCCGTCTGCGGCGCCACCGGCACCGGCACGGCCGGCGGGGCAGGAGCGATCGGGGCGGGCGGCGGCGTCACCACCACGACCACGGCCGGCGGCGTCGTCGTCGTCGTCGGTGTCGTCGGGGTCGTCGTCGGCGGTGTCGTGGTCGGCGGCGGCGGTGTGCACGAGATGCTGACGCTCACGCCGCCCGAGAAGACGCCATCGGGGCCCAGGACCACTGACACCACCACGGTGTCCCCCAGCACGAGCTCGCCGTCACCCTCGCTGATCTTGCCGGGCGCGGACTCCACGTCCTCGAGCGAGACCGAGCTGCTCCCGGACGTCACGACCAGACGCGAATCGGGATGCACCGAATCGTTGTTCTTCCCGGTCGAAGCGACGGAGCAGGACCCACCACGGAGGGCGGGATCGACGGCGACGGACGCCAGTTCGTGGGTGCTTCCGGGCGCGCCGTAGGCGACGGTGTCGACGGGCACGTCGATCGAGGTGGAGGACTCGGCCGCCGATGCACCGGTGACCGGTATCCCCAACGCGAACGTGGCGACGACGACCAGGAACAGGATGGACTTGCGCATTCGACATTCCCTTCGGGCTGAGGTGTCGCCCGCGGTGCCGTAGCAATGCCCGACCCGGCTGTGCGCTGGAGCCGACGGACCGCGAAGCGAGAGAGGTGACGTCGTGATGACGCGTGCGAACGGCGCCGGCTCGGCGTTCCGTGATCGCACTCTTTACCTTGCAGCGCGCCCCAACGAGTCGGCGCGTCCATCTCACTTCGCTGGCGGCACCGTAACCGACGGACAGTCCCGACTCAAGGTTCTGGCGACGGCGCGCTCGCGCGCGTGGCGCGGTCCCGGCGGTCGCTACGCGCGTGCGCGAGGACCGGCGTCGGGCGCCGACGTGACGGACCGGGCCGCATCGCGACCTTCGGCGGAGCGCTGGAGCTCGGCGTCGACCGCGCGCCGGATCCACGCCGATACGGACCGACCGTCAGCGACAGCTCGTCGACGGATCTCGTCGAGCGTGTTCGGCTCGAAACGTACCGGCACGATGCTCGTGAACCGCTGCTCGCGTCGACTCGAGGGAACCGCGCGTCGATCGGCGCGGGCGGGGTTCCGTGACGCCGATCGCTCCGGCCTCTCGGTCTTGCGCTTCGACTTCTTCGGTCCCACCTGAGCCTCTCAACCCTCGCGTGCCCGAACGTATTACGGGAGCACACAGCCGAGCACCGTGTGTGACAGAAGAACATCGGTCGGGACGGAGTCGATCTGAAGGGCCTCTTGGTGCGGCTCGCTCCGTGGCCTCGCCCTGAGCGAGACTCCTCGTCCATGGACCTCCGACCCTTCGCCACGCTCACGATCCAGACCGACCCCGACGCCCTGTTCATGCTGGGTGAGACATCGGTCGGGCGGCGGATCATCCAGGAGTTCCTCTCCGTGCGGCTCGAAGGGGAGAGGCTCACCGGCACCATGACCGGCAGGGCAGGCGCCGACTGGCTCACCATCGATGCCGAGGGGCACGCAACCATGGACATCAAGGTGCTCCTGCTCACCGACGACGGCGCGACGGTGTTCGTGACCCTCGACGGCCGCGCCGACTGGACCGGGGGCCTCGGCCGGGGCCCGGTGTTCTCGGTGGCGCGGCTCGAGTCGGGCGACGAGCGGTACCGGTGGGTCAACCACCTCCCGCTGGTCGCGAAAGGCTCCGTGGTCGAGGGCGGTGGCGTGGCCCACGAGCTCTTCGAACTGGTCTGACCGCAGCCGATGACGACGGAGCTGTCCGCCGACCCTCGACTCGAGGCGCTCCTCGCCACGACCGAGCGGATCACCGGTCCGGGGATGCCGTTCGAGATCGCGGTCGAGCCGGTGCTCGGCGAGGAGCTCAAGGTCTTCCGGAACCGCGCCCACACCATGCGCGACGTCCTGCTGGGCGCTGCGCGCCACGGCGACCGTGACTGCTACGTGTTCGGTGACGGGTCGCGCATCCGGTTCGACGAGCTGATCCCCCAGATCGCGTCGGTCGCGTGCTCGCTGCGCGACCGCCACGGCATCGGCCCCGGCGACCGGGTCGCGGTGTGCGCCGCGAACTGCCGCGAGTGGTTGCTCACGTTCTGGGCCGTCGCCGCGCTCGACGCGGTGCTCGTCGCCATGAACGGTTGGTGGACGGGACCCGAGATGCGCAACGCGCTCGACCTCACCGACCCGAAGCTGATCGTGATGGACGAGAAGCGCCGGGCGCGCCTCGAGGGTGACCCCGGCGCGCCACTGCTCGTGACCGAGCGCGACTTCGCGGGAATCGCCGACGACACGTCGGCCGTGCTTCCCGACCCGTCGATCGCGGAGGACGACGCTTTCATCCTCATCTTCACCAGCGGCACCACCGGCCGGCCCAAGGCCGCGGTGCTCTCGCACCGTTCGGTGATCTCGTACCTGATGGAGCAGTCGTTCATCGCCGCCCGCGGCATGGCGATGGCCGGCATCACCGCCCCGCCGTCGGGGCCGCCCACGGTCCGACTGGCGCCGTATCCGCTGTTCCACGTGTCGGGCATGTCGATGGCGGTGTCGACGGTGATGTCGGGCAGCCCGACGGTCTGGCCACTCGGCCGCTTCGACCCCGGCGCCGTCATCGACCTCACCCGGCGCGAGCACATCTCGGTGTGGGGCGGTGGCACGACCCACATCGTCCGCCTGTTGCAGCACCCCGACATCGCGACCATCGACCCGACGCAGATCACGAGCATCGGCATCGGCGGCTCCGCCACACCGCCCGACGTCATCCGCCAGATCGAGGAACGGTTCCCCCACCTGGGCGGCGCGGTGTCGTCAGGCTACGGGTCCACCGAGACCGGACTCATCAGTTGGGCACCCGGATGGATGCTCAAGGCCGCGCCCGACTGCGTCGGCCCGCTCATGCCCACGATGGAGGCCCGCATCACCGCCGACGACGGGACGGTGCTCGCGCCCGGCGCCGAGGGCAACATCGAAGCCCGCAGCTGGATGTCCATGCTCGGGTACTGGCGAAACGACGCGGCCAGCGAGGAGACGATCCAGCCCGGTCGGTGGGTGCGCACCGGCGACTTCGGGCGCCTCGACGACGGCATCCTCTTCATCGCGTCGCGCAAGCGCGACCTCATCATCCGTGGTGGCGAGAACATCTACCCGTTCGAGATCGAACACCGCCTGGACGAGCATCCCGACATCGTCGAAGCCGCGGCGTACGGCGTCGACGACCCCGTGCACGGCCAGGAGGTCAAGGCCGTCGTCGTGGTGCGCCCGGGGACGGCGCTCACCGACGACGAGGTGCGCCGCTTCTGCGCCGAGACGCTGGCGTCGTACAAGGTGCCATCGGTGGTCGAGATCCGCACCGAGCCGCTCCCGCGCACCGCCAACGGCAAGGTGATGAAACAGGTCCTCGCCGGCGACGTGGAGAACTCCTTCGTGGAGGAGTGACCGGCGCGAGGGTCAGCTGGCGCCCACGAGGCTGTCGAGCCACCCGAGTCGGTCGTACACCACGAGCGCGAGGAAGTTCAGCGCCACCGCGTAGACGACCGCGGCCTTCCAGAGCCCCGACCGGGTCCGCCGGATCGCGTAGGCCAGCAACAGCACGAGCACCGGGATGAAGTCGAGCGTGAAACGCTGCGCGTTGGTCTGGAACCAGCCGTTGTTGTAGTAGGTGAGCTGCGCGGCGATGCAGACGACCAAGCCGCCGGTCGCAGCCCAGAGGACGGCACGCGGCGGGCGCGCGAGCACGGCGAAGAACAGGAACGGGCTGGCGAAGGTCAACGAGGTGCCGAACGGATCGCTCCCCGCGGTCTTCAGGAGCTCCACTCCCTCGTACTGGACGTGGAAGCCCTGGATGAACAGGTACGTGAAGTTGAACGGCACGTAGGCGAGGCTGAACAGGCCGTGCTGCTTCACCCGCTGAGCGAGGAAGACGTCGGACTCCCGGATGTAGTCGTAACCCGTATCGAACGGACCCGAGAACCGCGCACCGTTGTACACGCAGTAGGCCACGATCGCGAGCGCCACCGGAACCGCGAAGATCAGCACCGATCGCCGCTGCAGTCGGCGCTCCGTCTTCCGCTGCACGAGCAGCACGACGAGCAATGGCGCGGCGCAGATCGTCAGCTGGCGCGAGAGGAACGCCATCCCCAACAACAGACCGGCCGCGATCGCCCGACCCCGGAGCGCCTGGTCGATCGCACCGAGGAGCGCGGTGAAGGCGACGACGAGCGAGAAGTACCAGACCCCGGAGCTCGACGTCGCAACCGCCCAGGCTCCGGTGCCGAGCACTGCGCCCGCGGTCAGCAGGTTCGCCTGCACGGGCGGGACGCCGACGCTCGAACAGATCCGCCGGACGAACCACGCGCTGAGCGCCCAGAGCGCGAGCCCCAGCAGGATGGCGATCTCGACCCGGTCACCGAGGACTGCCACGAACGGCAGCACGACGACCACGGGGCCGGGTGGGAACGGTGAGTAGCCCTTCCCGTGGTAGATGGAGACGTCGGCCAGGTCCTTCGAGATGTCGAGGTGACCGTCGAGGAACGCCTGCGCCTGGACCACGTGCATGTTCTGGTCGGTGCCCGGCGACCGCAGCTCGTCGACCGCGGTGATCAGCACTCCCACACCGACGAGCAGACACGCCACCAGCACGACCGTGCGCTTCATCGAGGACGTGATCCGCGACGACGTGGGACCCGACGGCGTGGTGGCTGCGGCCGCGCCCGACCGGACGGTTGTCGATTCGTCCTTTTGCACCTGGTGAAGGTAGTACGCCGGGAGCACCCTCCGTGACGGGGTGCTACTTGACGATCAGCGGCTCCGCCGCGCCCCACGGTGTCGCCCGTTCGTCGTACGACACGCGGAACTCTTCGGGCAGGTCGTCGCTGACGTCCCACGTCGCGGTGAGGCGCCCGACGCCGAGGTCGATCGCGCAGTTCAGGCCGATCTCCACCAACTCACCCTCGGTGTAGTACCGGCGCAGGTCGTCGTACACCGCGTCGTCGATCGCGAGATGGTTGGTGGCGAACAGGTCGGCGAACCGGAGCGCGGCGCGCTCGGCGTCGGTGAGATCCGGTGCGTCTGCCGGGCGCTCGAGCGAACAGACGAGCTCCTCCGTCACACCGTCGCTCACCGCCTCGTCGTAGCGGATCGCCATGCAGCTCCGGCACTGGTTGTGGAACGCGATCCGGAGCCGGATCAGCTCGATCAGGCGCCGCGGGAGCGTCCCGCTGTGGTTGATCGCCTCGGAGACGGCGCCGAGGGCCGCCGCGATCTCGGGCCGGTGCGAGATGATCCCGCCGACGCCCAACTGCACGCGCATGCCTGGTTCGAGCTGCTCCGGATCGATCCCCTCGAGCTCCACTGCCGCGACGCGTGCCATCGGATCCTCCTCGGGCTGTGCTCGGCAACGAGCCTAACGGTGACGCGGACCGCGCGGCCGTGGAAGAGTGGGGCATGACCAGACACGGCGTCGACGTCGACCGCACCGAGGAGTGGGCCGACCTCCGGGCCCGGTACCTGCAGTCGCGGCCCGAGCGTCCGGCATCCGCAGCACGCGGTGTGCACCACGTGGCGCTGCTGTCGAGCGACGTCGAGCGCACGATCCGCTTCTATCAGGAGCTGCTCGAGTTCCCGCTGACCGATCTGTTCGAGAACCGCGACTATGCCGGGTCGACGCACTTCTTCTTCGACATCGGCAATGGCAACGCGCTGGCGTTCTTCGACATGCCGGGCCTCGACCTCGGCCCGTATGCCGAAGTCCTCGGCGGGCTGCATCATCTGGCGATCTCGGTCGAACCCGACCGGTGGGCCCACCTCCGCGCCAAGCTCGACGCCGCGGGGATCGGCACCCAGCACATCGACGGGTCGTCGCTGTACTTCACCGGACCCGACGGCGAACGTCTCGAGCTGATCAGCGACCCGCTGGAAGAGATGTACGGACGCGCGATCGGCTGATAACAACTCCAGATGCTCTCCGACGAGAAGATCCTCATCACCGGGCCGAGCGGCATGGTGGGACGCGCGTTCGCCAGCGGACTGGTCGGCGACAACGAGATCTGGGGCGTCGCCCGCTTCGGTCATCCAGCGAATCGCGCGTTCCTCGACGACCTGGGCGTGCGACCCGGGCGATCGACCTGGCCGATGGCGATCTCGCCGACCTGCCCGACGACTTCACCTACGTGATCCACCTGGCGTTCGCGCGCGGGGGCCCGGACGACTTCGAGCCCGTGCTGGCGAGCACCGCCGAAGGTACGGGTCGGATCCTGAGCCATTGTCGATCGGCGAAGGCCGCGCTGGTCATGTCGTCGCACGCGATCTACGCGCTGAACGACGATCCCTGGTACGCCCAGCGCGAGACCGACGCGCTCGGCGGCGCGCTCTCGCCCTGGTCGCCGACCAGCCCGGCGGCGAAGCTCACGATGGAAGCGGTGGCACGCGGCGCGGCGCGCTCGCTCGATCTCCCGGTCGTCATCTGCCGACTCAACACGGTGTTCGGACCGTTCGGCGGGCTCCCCAACATGCATCAGGCGATGGTCGTCAACGGCGATCCGGTGCCGGCGCCGTCGGATCCGAACCCGCACTCCCCCATCCACACCGACGACATGCTCGCCCAGCTCGAGCCGCTGCTCGGCGCCGCGTGGACACCGGCGACGATCGTCAACTGGTGCGGCGACGAAGCCGTCACCGTGCAGGAGTGGAGTGCCTACGCCGCGGAGCTCGCGGGCACGACCGCTCAGGTCGTGGTCACCGAGACGCCCGGCGTCGCCCGGGGCGCCGTCGGCGATCCGACCCGACGCCGCTCGATCACCGGTCCCTGCCGGGTCGACTGGCGGGAAGGACTGGCTCGCACCGGCTGACGGGGTCTCGCGGCACTCGAGGGAATCGGCGGTACGCTGGTGGCGTGGACGACCTCACCGGTCTCCGACCGCTGGAACGCCGGGTCACCAAGCTTGCCGCCGGCGGCATGGTGCCGGCCGAGATCGGCCGCCGGTTCAACCGCAGCGAGGGGTTCGTCGAACGGGTGCTCGAGCTCGCCGGCGTCCCGGGCCGTGCCGCGCCGGAATCGGTCCCGGGCGAGCTCCGTCCGATCGAGCGTCGGCTCCTCCGCTGGCGCGCCGAAGGTGTCTCGACCCCGGAGCTCGCCGACCGGTTCCACCGCGGCCCCGACTACATCGAGCGGGTGCTCGAGCTGGCCGACTACAAGCAGCGCTCGTAGCTACGCGAAGTCGCCGAGCTCGTCCCAGAGGTCGTCGACCGTGCGCTCAGCGCGGTCGGACGCCACGGGCGCGGGCGGGGCCTGCACCGGCACGTTCGGCGCCGCGAGGGACCGGGAGAACGCGTCGCGGGCGACCTTGGTCCACGGGGGCGTTCGGTTGATCGTGTCGCTGAAGCTGTCCATGGGATCTCGAGAATGTCGTGGGGGCGGTCGGAACAGCTGATCATTGTCGCAGCCCGGGCACCGCCGTCACGAAACGTGCAGATCCACCGGGCGCCGTTCCGCTCGGTACGCCGGGTACTAGCCGGGACCCCAGGGCAGCGGCGGATCCTGCGGGACGACGGTGACGTCCCAGATCCGCGACGAGCTGGCGAGCACGAGCTCCACCGCCTCCGACACGCACGTCGGCGTGCACATGGCGCCCGAGTGCACGCCCATCGCCGCCCAGCGGGCCATGTGCTCCGCGCCACTCATGTCGAACTCGGTGCCGCCCGCCGCCTCGTCGGTGGGACCGACGAAGATCCTGGTGAACCCGATCTCCGGGTGCTCCGACCGCCAGGTCTCGACCATCCGGTTCAGCGCGGCCTTGGTCGCCGTGTACACGCCGATCCCCGGCCACACCGCGCCGATGCTGGAGACCGACGAGAGATACACCGCCGACCCCCTCGATTCCCGGAGGTGCGGCAACGCGGCCTTGGTGATGAGCGAGGCACCCATGACGTTGGTCTCGAACGTCCGTCGCCACCACTGTGCGTCGGCTTCCGCCAGCGCGACGATGGAGATGGCACCGGTGGAGTAGACGACGTCGTCGAGGCCACCGAGTCCGCTGACCGTGTCCTCGATGACCCGGGCGCACTGCGCCTCGTCGGTGACATCGCACGCCAAGCCGATGGCGGTGCCGTCCGCCTCCTTGGCCGCTTCCTCGCACAGCTCGACGCGACGGGCGGCGAAGGCGACGTGCGCGCCCTGCGCGCACAGTCGCGTCCCGATCACGCGGCCGATGCCCGTCGATGCGCCGACGACGAGCACGCGTCGGCCGTCGAGGTCTCGCTGGGTCACGTCTTGCTCCCTTGCCGGGGACTCGTTCGTGGGAGCGTACCGTCGGTCATGGCGGACTGGATGGCGGACGTGGCCTCGAACATGCGCGCCGCGTACCGGGGCAGCGCGTCGGCTCGAAGCGGACCGGAGAACCCGACCACGGTCAGGACGAGGATGACGTCGTTGTCGGGTCCGAAGACCGGGGCCGTGAGTGCCGTCACCGCGTACTCGGTGTCCTCGCTGCCACGGAGCAAGGCGTAGTCGTCGAGCGCGAGCTCGACGAGCGTCTCATCGAGCTCGTGGTGACGACGGGAATCATCGAGATCCGTCGATGTCCGCAGGAGCCCCGCGAGTCGGTGACGCGTCGAGCTGTCGAGCACCACGCCGTAGCCGCGTTCCCGCACGAGCGCGAGCGCATCCAGGTACTGGCGACGTTCCGCGGCCGTGAGCCTGCGGCCGGACCGGTCGAGGTAGTCCTCGATCGTCGCTGCATCGGCCCACGCGATGAACGCCAGGCCGAGCGGTGGTGCGATCGGCACGCGCTCGCCGACCTGGACCCGCGAACCGAACGGCTGGGGCGGGCCCGTGACCGCGAGCATCAACATGTCGTCACCGACGCGCGCGCTCGCGAGGCAGCCGAGCCCCAGGTCGCGCGACAGGCGTTCCATCTCCGGGAGCGCGTCATCGACGACGCGGTAGCCGCGGCGCGCCGCCGCGCCGAGCGCGATGAGCGCGGGACCCAGGGTGTAGGCGCGGGTGCGGGGATGGCGGCGCACGAGGCCGCTCTCCTCGAGCGCGCTCACGATGGAGTGCGCGCTCGCGTAGCTCACGTCGGCGCGCCGGGCGATCTCGGCGAGCGACCACGCCGTCGACGGTTCGTCGGCGAGCAGGTGCAACAGCGTCGCCGCGCGCACCACGCTGTTCGACGTCCGTGCCGCCACCGCCGCATCGCCTCCCCCCGTCCGCGCCATTGACGCGGGAACTTCGCCCGCGTAACCTATCACGATCGTCGGTGTTGCAATCCCATATGTGATGACACCGGGACCGGGGGTACGTCCGTGAAGCTGGACCTGCTGTACGAGATCGACGCGCCACGCCCCTGGGAGGCCGGGCCCCACCCGTACGGCCAGCGGGCCCGCGAACAGCGCGCCTACGCCGAGATGCTCGACCAGGTGAAGCTCGCCGACACCCTCGGCTTCAACGTGGCGTGGTTCGTGGAGCACCACTTCCGGGAGGGTCGCTCCCACTGCCCCGCACCCGAGGTCGTCATCGGCGCGCTCACCCAGGCGACCGAGAACATCAGGCTCGGGTTCGGCGTGACCCTGCTGCCCTTCGGGTTCACCCACCCGACGCGCGTCGCCGAGAAGGTCGCCACCGCCGACATCCTCTCGCAGGGTCGCATCGAGTGGGGCACGGGGCGCTCGACCCCGATGGAGCAGACCGCGTTCCACGTCGACCGCGAAGCCAGCCGCAACGAGTGGGCCGAGGCCATCGAGATCATCTGCGCGATGTGGCGCGAGGAGTACTTCGAGTGGGACAGCCCCACGTTCCAGTTCCCGCGTCGTCTCATCACCCCGAAGCCGTACCAGGATCCGCACCCGCCCGCCTGGATGGCCGCGACCTCCGAAGGCTCGTCGGCAGTCGCCGGCTCGAACCAGCTCGGGTTGCTGTCGTTCTCGATCATGCAGCCGCTCGACAAGATGGCCGCGCAGATCCGCGCCTATCGAGACGCGTGGAACAGCCCGGACGCGAAGCCGATCTCCGACGTCGCCACCAACAAGGTCGCGGCCTACACCCTCGTCCACTGCGCGGAGACGAACGACCAGGCCCGCGACAACGGCGTCTGGGACTCCGTCGCGTGGTGGTACCAGAACATCGCCCAGTTCACGCTCGACTGGGAGCTGCCCCACCTCGATCCCGCCGCGCAAGAGGCGTCGTTCCCGCTGCTGAAGCCACTCATGGAGGGCAACATCCCCATCGACAGCTTCGACGACGGCGACATGATCGTCGTCGGCGACCCCGAGCGCTGCTTCGAGAAGATGAAGCACTACGCCGACCTCGGCGTCGACGAGCTCATCTGCTATGTGCAGTTCGGCTACCACTCCGGCGAGAGCACCCTCAAGACGATCGAGCTGCTCGGCAAGGAAGTCCTCCCCGAGCTCGAGAAGTACACGCCGGTCGACGTCGGCCCCAACCTCGGACAGTTCATCGACTGATCCCAGCAGCCGGATCCGGGGGGATGGGTCGATGGGAAACGCGGTCTCCGCGCCGCGGTCTCCGGATGGTGTGGCTGCCGATGCTCGCGGTGGCCGCCCTCCTGGTCGCGCTCGTTCCGGCGCCCGCGGGTGCACTCCCCCGGGCCGCGAGTGACACCGCATCGACGCCGTGGCCCGGCGGTCGTTGGCAGCCCGATGCACCGACCTACGGGATGGTGGTCGACGCCAACGTCTCGGTGACGATGGACGACGGCGTGAAGCTCGTCGCCAACATCGGCTATCCCTCCGACCTCGCGACCGGCCAACGCGTGTCGGGTCCGTTCCCGGTCCTGTTGACCCAAGCCCCGTACGTCGCTTCGCAACAACCGACGCCCTTCTACGTGACCCGCGGGTACATCCACGCAGTCGTCCAGGTGCGCGGGACCGGTGACACGTCGGGACCGGACGGCGAGCCCATCGCGAACGAGATCTTCGCACCGCGTCAGGCCAAGGACGGGGTGGCCCTCGTGGACTGGGCCGCGAAGCTCCCGACGTCGGACGGCAAGGTCGGCCTCCAGGGGTGCTCGCAGCTCGGCATCAACCAGATCTTCACCGCCGCCGCCGTGGGGCCGAGCTCGCCGCTCGAGGTCATCCTTCCCGCGTGCGCGTCGAACGGCTACGAGGGGTACTTCTCGGGTGGCATGCCCAGCCAGATCCTCGGTCTCTTCGGGTCGTTTCCGAGCGCATCCCTCTCGGGCGCGAAGAACGGCGCGGTCAACGACGCCGCCGGCAAGGCGATCAAGGCCGAAGTCCTCGCCGGCGGACCGAAGGCGTACGACCGCGCCTACTGGCAGGCGCGGTCGACGGCCCGCGTGATGCCGAAGGTCGTCGCGAACAAGATCCCGGCCCTGTTGTGGAGCGGCTGGCAACCGACCGACGGGCCCGGTTCGCTCTACGAGTACGCGATCCTCCAGAACGCGTGGGCCCATCGCCCACCGTTCGGCGCGATGAGCCCGAAGCAGCGCACGACGGGCCGTTACCAGATCATCATCGGACCCTGGGCGCACGGCAGGGGCCTCGACGACTCCATCCAGCTCGAGTGGTACGACACCTGGCTCAAGGGCGAGGACACGGGCATCGCCGACACGACCACCCCGATGCACCTCTTCGAGCTCCAGACCAACCGCTGGGTGAATGCGACGACCTACCCACTCACCCACGACTACACCGCGTTGCACCTCGGCCCGGACGGCGACCTCTCGACGTCGGCACCGAAGGCCGCGGGATCGGCATCGATGCAGTGGGGCGACCCGGCGACGTCCGGCACGACCGTGACGTTCGACGCCGCGCCGCTCGACTCCGACCAGGTCGTCGCCGGCCCGGTCGGCGCGACCATCTACGCCAAGTCCAGCAACCGCAACCTCAACTTGATCGCGACGCTCAACGACGTGGCGCCCGACGGGCAGGTGAACGAGCTGGTCACCGGCAGCATCGTCGGAAGCCTTCGCGCCGTCGACACGAAGACCTCGTGGCTCGACACGGACGGGCTGGTGATCCGCCCCATCCATCCGTTCCGGACCGACGCCTACGCGAAGCCGAACTCGCTCCAGCGCTACGACATCTCGCTCACGCCGACGCTGTCCGCGGTCGCGAGCGGTCATCACCTGCAGCTCGTGCTGAGCTCACAGCCACCGGCGAGCAAGTGCGCCAGCCTGCTGGCCGCGCTGACCATCCCGCTGCCGTGTCTCCCGAGTGCGCCGCAGGAGAGGACCCTTCCGGGCGAGTACACGATCGTCTGGAGTGCATCGTCGCCGTCGTCCGTCAACGTGCCGTTGATGGATGCGGGAGCGCTCCCCGAGGCGACGAGCGCCACCACCGACACCAGCCGCGGCGAGGTCGAACCGCTCGACTGGGACGCGCGGTGACCTGACCTGCGAGTGATGGGGTGCAAGCGGGTCATGAACGACCCGTATCGCCGGTGGGCGAGCCAGGTACCTTCTATTTCGATGCGGTTGCGTGCCGTATCTCAATTCGCCTTGCCCCACCGATCCCAGGAGAACGCCGATGCTCGGGCGCCTCACCGATCCCGCGGTTGCGCACCGCCGGCGTTGGCTGACGCTGCTCGTCCTCTGTCTGAGCCTGATGGTGATCGGCATCGACAACACCATCCTCAACGTCGCCATCCCCACGTTGGCCAAGCCGACGAGCGTCGGCGGGCTCGGAGCGTCGGCCAGTGAGCTGCAGTGGATCGTCGACGCCTACACCATCGTGTTCGCGGGCCTGCTGCTCACGTCGGGCAGCCTGGGCGACCGGTTCGGGCGGTACCGCGCGCTCACCATCGGCCTGGTCATCTTCGGACTGGGCTCGGCCCTGTCGGCGTTCGCGCCGTCAGCCACCGTCCTGATCGGTACCCGCGCGCTGATGGGCATCGGCGCGTCGGCGATCATGCCGGCGACGCTCTCGGTGCTGACGAACGTGTTCCACGACCCGCGTGAGCGCGCCAAGGCCATCGGCGTGTGGGCGGGCGTGTCGGCGATCGGCATCGCCGTCGGACCCATCGTGGGTGGAGTGCTCCTGCAGCACTTCTGGTGGGGATCGGTGTTCCTCGTGAACGTGCCCGTCGTGTGCCTCGCGCTCGTCGCGGGTTTCCTCCTCGTTCCCGACTCCAAGGATCCGAACGCCGGGAGGCTCGATCCCTTGGGCTCGCTCCTGTCGATCGCCGGTCTGTCCATCCTGCTCTGGGCCATCATCGAGGGGCCGAGCAACGGCTGGTCGTCGCCGTCGGTCCTCGGTGGCTTCGTCATCGGCGGGGTGGTGCTCGCCGGGTTCTTCGTGTGGGAGCTCAAGTGCTCCAACCCGATGCTCGACGTCCGGTTCTTCGAGAACCCGCGCTTCTCGGCCGCGAGCGGCGCGATCACGCTGGCGTTCCTCGCGCTGTTCGGGACCATCTTCCTGCTCACGCAGTACACGCAGCAGGTGCTCGGGTACTCGACGGTCGAAGCCGGCGCGGTGTTCCTCCCGCAGTCGGTCGTGCTCATGATCTTCGCCCCGATGTCGACGCGATGGGTGCGCAAATTCGGCAACAAGGCCGTGGTCGCCACCGGGCTCTTCATCCTCGCGGCGGCACTCGCGCTCATGGCGACGTTCCAGACCGACACCGCGGCGTGGTGGGTGATCACCATCACCGCGCTGAGCGCGCTCGGCATGGCGCACGTCGTCGCGCCGGCGACGGAGTCGATCATGGGCTCGCTCCCGCGAGCGAAGGCCGGCGTCGGCTCGGCGATGAACGACACCACGCGTCAGGTCGGCGGGGCGGTGGGCGTCGCGCTGCTCGGGTCGATCCTGGCATCGGCGTTCCGACCCAAGGTGCAAGACCTCCTCCACGGCATCGTGCCGGGCGTCGTTGCTCGGCAAGGTGGAGGACTCACTCGGCAGCGCGCTCGGAGTCGCGCGCGATGTGCCGGCGGCACGGCCGTTCGCGGGACGGATCGTGGACGCGGCCCAGACCAGCTTCGTCAGCGGCATGCACGCCGCCGTGCTCGTGGCCGCGGTCATCGCGGTGATCGGCGGCATCGGCGTGCTGATCTGGCTCCCGGCCCGGGCGCGCACGCACCCGGACGACATCGGCCTGGTTGTGCACTACCCCGAAGCGTCGGTCGAGACCGATGGACGGTCGGACGCCTTGGTTCCGGTCGAGCAACCGCGACGATGATCGGGTTCCTTGCCCCGCGCCTCGGTGAGTGCGACGCTTCCGTGATGCACCCGAGGAGGCACCCGTGAGCACGATCGACGTCCGCAGCCGGTTCATCGGCGACGCGCAGCCGCTGGCCCCGTCCTGGCTCCACGACATCCTCCCGGACGTGCTCCGGGAGACTGGGGTCCTCGGCGCGCGTGGTGTCGGCGTACTCGAGCTCTCGACGCTCGGGTTCGATGTCGACGGCACCGTCGGCCACCTCGGCATCGACCGTGACCGACTCGCGGTGCGCGCGGGTCCGGGCGACGGCGCGGTCGTCGCACTCGACGCAGCTGCGTTCCTCGAACTGATGCAGGACGTCGTGTCGTCGTTCGGGCTCGTGATGGCGGGACGGGTCGAGATGTTGCGCGGAACCGCCGACCAGTTCATCGCCTGGGAGCCGGTCTTGCGCGCGGTGCTCGACGAGCGGCCGGTGTACGAGCCGGGGTCGGTGACCTTCAGGTCGCGCGACGGCGACGCGCTCGACCTGCAGCGATCGTTCCGCATCGACGACTCGCGTGAAGAGATCGGTCACTTCCTCGCCGAAGCCGGCTTCCTCCACATCGAAGGCGTGTTCACCGAGGAGGAGATGGCGGCCGTGTCAGCCGACCTCGACGTGGCGGTCGCTGCCGCCGAACGTGACGACGGCGCCTCCTGGTGGGCACGCAACGAGGACGGCTGGTATCCCTCGCGGATCTTGGGCTTCAACCGCAAGTCGCCGACCTTGAGCGGGCTGTTGGCCAGCGACCGTTTCCGCTCGATCGGCCAGCTGACCGACGACGCCATGGTGCAGCGAACCGAGGTGGAGCAGGACAGCGCCGAGGGGCTCTGGAAGAAGGTGGGCGTGGTCGACGGGATCTCCGATGTGTCGTGGCACAAGGACTGCACAATGGGCGGGCACTCACGCCGATGCTGCGGCTTGACCACCGGGATCTCCATCACCGGCGCCGACGCCGAGAGCGGTGAGCTGGGAGTCGTCGCCGGTTCGCATCGGGCGAACACGCAGGGCACCGGACTGCACAAAGGCTTCGACTTGCCGCGCATCCCGCTCCCGACGCGGACCGGCGACGTGACCGTGCACTGCTCGTGCACCCACCACATGAGCCGTCCGCCGGTCTCCCGTGAACGGCGCGTCGCCTACACCGGCTTCGCGCTCGCGCCTCGCTCCGGTGACGCGGCGCCGGAGTCCGACCCCGACATCACGCGACGCGACCGTCATGCGCTCAACGAGCAGGCGCGACGACTCCAGCGCCGAGACGACTTCGGGCGGGAACACGACACCTTCGCGCTCGACGCGCAATGACCGGAACGGCCTGACCTGCGCTCCGGCGCCGAGCACTGCGGCTCGATGGCGGCGGTGAATCACTGACGCCGGTACTTCTCGAGTGGGCGACGCGGGACTCGAACCCCTCGACCAGGGTCACGATCGTCATCTGACAAAGTCCGCCTGATTCCTTCGGCTTGACGTATTCCGATATTGGAATATGCTTGCGTCATGGCACGAGCAGCGACGACGTCGGACGTCTTCAACGCGATCGCCGAGCCGCAGCGCCGGGAGATCCTGGTGCTGCTGCGGGCGGGTGAGCGGCCGGTGACCGACTTGGCCCAGGAGCTGGGGATGACCCAGCCGGGGGCGTCCAAACACCTGCGGGTGCTCCGGGAGGTCGGGCTGGTACGGGACCGCAAGGCGGGCAAGCAGCGCCTGTACGGCCTTGACGCTCGCGGGCTGCGACCGGTCCACGAGTGGACCGGCGGGTTCGAGCGGTTCTGGAACGAGAGCTTCGACCGGCTGGACGCGTACGTGCAGGACCTCAAGCGGGAAAAGCAGGAGGAGTGACCGATGGCAGCGACAGGACGGGACGCGCCGGCGCAGTCAGCGACGGCCGACCGCGAGATCGTGATCTCCCGGGTCATCAGTGCCCCACGGGAGCTGGTGTTCGAGGCGTTCACCGAGGTGCGGCACCTGTCGCGGTGGTGGGGACCGGAGGGGTTCACCACCACCACGCGGGCGTTCGAGTTCCGCGTTCGCGGGGAGTGGGACTTCGTGATGCACGGACCGGACGGGACGGACTACCAGGAATGGATCTCCTGGACCGAGATCGCCCCGCCGGAGCGGATCGCGCTGCTGCACGGTGAGTCCCGCGGCGACCCGAACGCCTTCGAGTCGGTCCTCACGTTCGCGCCCGACGGCGCGGCGACCCGGATCGAGATGCGCACGGTGTTCCCCACCAAGGAGCTGCGCGACGAGGCGGTCGAGAAGTACCACGCGATCGAGGGCGGCCAACAGACCCTCAGCAACCTGGCTGCCTACGTCACCGAGATCGTTCGGAAGGGAGTGGAGGACTGATGGCCGGCAAGGTGTTCTTCAGCGTGTCGATGTCGCTGGACGGGTTCATCGCGCCCGAGTCCCTCGAGGACCTGATGGGACAGCAGTGGATGGAGCTGCAGCAGTGGATCTTCCCGCAGCGGTTCTTCCGGGAGAACCTGAAGCTCGGCGAGGGCGGCGAGGAAGGGCGCGACAACGACATCGCGCGGGAGACCTTCGAGCGCACCGGCGCGAGCGTGATGGGCAAGCGCATGTTCGACGCCGGCGAGCAGGCGTGGCCGGAGGAGGCGCCGTTCCACACGCCGGTCTTCGTCGTGACGCACGAGAAGCGTGAGCCCTGGGAGCGGCCGGGCGGGACCACCTTCCACTTCGTCAACGACGGCATCGAGCCCGCGCTCGACGAAGCCCGCGAGGCCGCCCGCGACCGGGACGTCCGCATCGCGGGCGGCGGCGCGACGATCCTGGAGTACGTGAACGCGGGCCTGATCGACGAGTTCACGATCGCGCTCTCACCTGTGCTGTTCGGCTCCGGAATCCGCCTGTTCGAAGGCGTGGACGCGGGCCGCGTGGCCCTGGAGCCGGTCCGCGCGGAGCCCTCCCCGAGGGTGACGCACCTGACCTACACCGTCCGGGAGCGGTAGCTGTCCCGACCTCAGCGCTCCCCCGCTGAGGTCAGCAGCGCGGTGAGATCCTCGACGCTCTGAGCGTCAGCGGACCCAGCGGTTCTCCTGGAACGAAGAAGTCGGGCAGGGATGACCTCTGACCTGCGGTTTCTCGGTGGGCGATACGGGACTCGAACCCATGACCTCTGCCGTGTGAAGGCAGCGCTCTAACCAACTGAGCCAATCGCCCGACGGGCCGAGGATAGCGAACGCCCTCCCGGGTAGCCTCCCCGAACGGCACGAGGGGGCACTGGTGAGCAACGAGCACGACGACGGCCTGGACATGTCACTGGTCGAGGCGATGGAAACCCAGCGCGCTGTCCGTCGGCTCCTGCCGGATCCCGTCGACGACGACACGATCCTGCGCGTCCTGGAGCTCGCGACCAAGGCACCGACGGGCAGCAACCTCCAGAACTGGGAGTTCGTGGTCGTGCGCGACCCCGACGTGAAGCACCAGCTCGCCCGACTCAACCGCCAGGCGTGGTCCGTCTACCGGCGCCTCGGGAAGCGCCGGGCCAAGGGCCACGAGCCGACGCTCAAGATCATCGACGCGGTGCAGTGGCAGGCCGACCACTTCGAGGAGGTCCCGGTCGTCGTCGTCGCCTGCCTCCGCGGCCGCTCCCCCGTGTTCGGTCCGCCCGTGCTCGCCTCGAGCTACTACGGCTCGGCCTACCCGGCGGTGCAGAACCTGCTGCTGGCGGCGCGGGCCGTGGGGCTCGGCGCCACCCTCACCACACTCCCCCTCTGGTCGACCGTGTTGGCCCGCCGTACGCTCGGCCTGCCGGCCAAGGTCACCCCCGTGGCCGTGGTCCCGATGGGCTGGCCCAAGGGGAATTACGGCCCCACGACCCGGAAACCGGTGGGCGAAGTGGTACATCTCGACCGGTACGGGAATCGGCCGTTCCGGTAAGATGTTGAACTCCCGTGAACTGCACGCGCCGCAGCTCAGCCTGCGGCAGAATGAGGGGACACCCCGGGGCCCTCCGGCACCGGAGACACCACAGATCGCTGCTGTTGCAAGGCAGGTGACCACGTGCCGAGAAAAGGACGAGCTCGCCGGTTCCGCGAAGCGCGGGAACTGAAGCAGGGCTTCGACGACGGGCTGTTCCGTGAAGGCTCCGGCTCCCTCGCCGACGTCGACCTCGATGCGGACGCCGAAGAGGAGGACGAAGACGAGTTCGACGACGAGTGGGACGACGATCCCCTCGATGACGACCCGCTGAAGGAAGACGAGCGGCGCGCCATCTGACGCTCCGTCAGAACGAGCTCAGCTGAGGCGTGGGTCGACGCGGTCGGCGTCGATGTCGAAGCGCGCGATCGCCTCCTGCACGACCTCGGCCTTGATGGCGTCGGTGTTGCGCGAGGCCGTGCAACACCGCGACCACGATCGAGGGTGCGTCGACCTCGAAGTGACGTCGCAGCGCGACCCGCGTGTCGGAGAAGCCGTAGCCGTCGGTGCCGAGTGACGCGAACGGCTGCGGCACGAAGCGCGACACCTGGTCGGACACCGACTTCATGAAGTCGGTCACCGCGACCACCGGTCCCTCGCTGTCGCGCATGACCTCGGTGACGTACGGCGTGCGCGCGGGCTCGGTGGGGTGCAGGCGGTTCCAGCGCTCGGTCGAGAGCGCTTCCTCGCGCAGCATCTTGTAGCTGGTCGCGCTCCACACGTCGGCGGCGACGCCGTACTCCGCGGCCAGGACCTGCTGCGCGTCGAGTGCCGCGAGCATCGCGGTGCCGCTGGCCAGGATCTGCGCGCGGTGCCCGCCGTTGTCGACGGCCGGCGCCTCACGGAATCGGTACAGGCCGCGGATGATGCCCTCCTCGACGCCCTCGGGCATCGCCGGCATCGGGTAATTCTCGTTGTAGAGGGTGATGTAGTAGAAGCAGTCTTCGGGCTCGGGGCCGTACATCCGCTCGATGCCGTCGCGGATGATCACGCCCATCTCGTACGCGAACGCGGGGTCGTATGCCGCGGCAGTTCGGGTACGCCGACGCCAGCAGCTGGCTCTGGCCGTCGCAGTGCTGCAGGCCCTCCCCGGCGAGCGTGGTGCGCCCGGCGGTCGCGCCGAGCAGGAAGCCGCGGCCCCGCTGGTCGCCGAACGACCAGATGAGGTCGCCGACGCGCTGGAAGCCGAACATCGAGTAGAAGATGAAGAACGGGATCATCGGCTGGTTCCACGTCGCGTACGACGTGCCCGCGGCGGTGAGCGTGGCCATCGAGCCGGCCTCGGTGATGCCCTCCTCCAGGATGCGCCCGTTGCTCGCCTCGCGGTACGAGAGCAGCAGCTCGGCGTCGACCGGCTCGTAGCGCTGCCCGAACGGCGCGTAGATCTTGTACTCGCGGAACAGCGCGTCGAGCCCGAACGTGCGCGCTTCGTCGGGGATGATCGGCACGATGCGCGACCCGACGTCGGGATCGCGCAGCAGGTTGCGCAACAGGCGCGCGAACGCGGTGGTGGTGCTCGCCTGCACCTTCTCCCCCGTGCCCGCGAACACGTCGGCGAACGGGCCCGCGTTCTCGGGCGTATGCTCCTTCACCGGCGCCGCGTACATCTTCTGCTTCACGACGCGCTCGGGGACGGAGCCGCCGAGCGCGCGCCGCTTCGCCATCATGTACTCGAACTCGGGCGAGTCGGTGCCCGGGTGCCAGAACGGCGGGTCGCCGTCGGCCACCTCGGAGTCGGGGATCGGCAGCTGCAGCCGGTCGCGGAAGGTCTTGAGCTCGTCGGGGGTGAGCTTCTTGATCTGGTGCGTCGCGTTGCGCGACTCGATGCCGGCGCCGAGGGTCCACCCCTTCACCGTCTTGGCCAGGATGACGGTGGGGCTGCCCTCGTGCTCGACCGCCATCTTGTACGCGGCGTAGAGCTTGCGGTAGTCGTGACCGCCGCGGGGGAGCATGCGCAGGTCGTCGTCGGTGAGGTGCTCGACCATCCGCTGCAGGCGCGGGTCGGGTCCGAAGAAGTGCTCGCGGATGTAGTCGCCCGACTCCACCGCGTACTTCTGGAACTGGCCGTCGACCGTGCTGTTCATCTGGTTGACGAGCACACCGTCGACATCGCGCGCGAGGAGCTCGTCCCAGCCGCGCCCCCAGATCACCTTGATGACGTTCCAGCCCGCGCCCCGGAAGATCGCCTCGAGCTCCTGGATGATCTTGCCGTTGCCGCGCACGGGCCCGTCGAGCCGCTGCAGGTTGCAGTTGACGACGAAGATCAGGTTGTCGAGCTGCTCACGGGCCGCGATCGACAGGCCGGCCATCGCCTCGGGCTCGTCCATCTCGCCGTCGCCGACGAACGCCCACACCTTCGACTTGCTGGTGTCGGCCATCTCCCGGGCCATGAGGTAGCGATTGAACCGCGCCTGCGCGACCGCGTTGAGCGGGCCGAGACCCATCGACACGGTGGGGAACTCCCAGAACTCGGGCATGCGGCGCGGGTGCGGGTACGACGGCAGCCCGCCACCGTCGACCTCACGACGGAAGCGGTCGAGGTGCTCCTCGTTCAGCCGTCCTTCGAGGAACGCACGCGCGTACACGCCCGGCGCGGCGTGACCCTGGAAGAACACCTGGTCGCCGGCGCCGCCGTCGCCCTTTCCCCGGAAGAAGTGGTTGAAGCCGACGTCGTAGAGCGCGGCGGCGGAGGCGAACGTGGAGAGGTGGCCGCCCAGGCCGTCGAACCGGTGGTTGGAGCGGTCCACCATCGCCATCGTGTTCCAGCGGATGTAGGCGCGGATGCGGCGCTCGAGCACCTCGTCGCCCGGGAACCACGGCTCCTGCTCGGGCGGAATGGTGTTGATGTAGTCAGACGTGACCATCGCGGGCACGCCGACCCCCTGCTCGCGCGCCCGCTCCATGAGCCGCGCCAAGAGGTAGCGCGCTCGCGACCGCCCACCGATGTCGATGACGGAGTCGAGCGAGTCGAGCCACTCGTCCGTCTCCTGCGGGTCGATGTCGGGAAGCGAGTGCACGAAGCCGTCGATGAACACGACTCCAGGCTACGACTGCGACCGGGTGACTTGGCAGTTCCGTGCCCCGGAAACTTTTACCAAGTCGAGTGCAGAAAATTGGCGTTCCCGTCGATACATGCTGCGCATGGCCGACGATCGCGCAGCAATCGCCCACCTTCTCCGTCGAGCGACCTTCGGCCCGGTACCCGGTCAGGTCGAGGCGCTCAATGCCGGAGGCGTCGCTGCGGCCCTGAACCAGGTCCTCGCCGCCACCCCTCCCCCGCTCCCGGCCGCCCCCAACCCCGAAGGCTGGGACCCACCGATCTGGTGGTTGCTGCGCATGGCGGATCCGGCCGTGGGCCTGGCCGAGAAGATGACGTGGTTCTGGCACTCCCACCTGTGCACGAGCATGGACAAGGTCGGGAGCTGGTTCATGATGTGGAACCAGCACACGCTGTTGCGCACCCACGCGCTCGGGAACTTCCGGACGATGCTGCAGCAGCTGACCATCGACCCGGCGATGCTGATCTACCTCGACGGTGATCCGTCGGTCGTGACCGCACCCAACGAGAACTACTCCCGCGAGGTCATGGAGCTGTTCGCGATGGGTCCCGGCAACTACACCGAGACCGACGTGCGCAACGGCGCCAAGGCGCTCGCCGGCTGGGACGTGAACTGGGAGACGGGCGTCGCGACCTTCTACCCGCAGTACGCGTTGACGGCGTCGGTCCCGTTCCTCGGCCGCAACGTGATGCGGTACAACGAGGTGGTCGACGCGGTGTGCGACCACGCGGCGTGCGCGCCGTTCGTCGCCGGCAAGCTGCACAAGTTCTTCCACGGCGTCGACCCGTCGCCCGCCCGCCGGACCGAGCTGGCGACCGTCTTCCGCAATGCCAACCTCGAGATCCGCCCGTTGGTGGAGGCGATCCTGCGCGACCCGATGTTCTTCGACCCGTCGGTGCGTATGAACCGCGCCAAGCAGCCGGTCGAGTGGGTGACCGCGGCGTTCGCCGCCGCCGGCATCAGCAACGGCGGATGGGCCGCCAGCGTCGCCGACAACCTCGGGCAGCTCCCGTTCTACCCACCGAGCGTCGCGGGCTGGCCCGGCGGCACCCGCTGGTTGGCCGCGAGTGACGCCCTCGCCCGAGCAGGACTCGCGCACGACGGCCCCGTGCTCGCCGAGATCACCAACGCCGCCGACATGGTCGCGACCGCGCTCACGCGTTGCTCCGTGCACGAGGTGTCGCCCGCGACGCGTGCGTCGCTCGACGCGGTCGCCGCCCTCACCATCCCCAGGTGGCAGCGCTCCCGGGTGCTCTTCGCCCTCGTCCTCTGCACCCCGGAGTTCGCCCTCGCATGAAGCAGATCCCGCGCCGCAAGGTGCTCCAGTGGGGCCTCGGAGCCGGGGCCGTCGGCGCGCTGGCCGCGTGCGCCCCGCCCACGCCCCAGCCCGATCCCACCACCACGACGCCGCCGGCCCCGACGTGGCCGACCACCACGTCGACCACCACCACGAGTACCACGACGACCACCACGACGACGACGTTGCCCCCGGCGCCGACCGCGAGCCGGGCGCTGGTCGTGATCGACATGGCCGGCGGGCACGACGGCAACTCGATGGGGATCCCGTTCGCAGACGGTGCGTACTACTCCCGACGGCCGACGGTGTCGGTACCGGCCGGTCAGGTGCTGCCGCTGAACGTCCAGTTCGGGCTCCATCCGAATCTGGCGCGTGTGCACCGCCGGCCGGTGGCCGTGGTCGAGGGTCTCGGTCACCCGAACCCCGACTTCTCGCATTCCGAGATGCTGCGGCGCTGGTGGTTCGGCGACACCGACGGCAGGCAGTTCCCGCGCTACGGCTTCCTCGGCCGGCTGTGCGACGTGATCGGCACCCCGGACGACGCCGCCACCGGCGTGTCGCTCGGGTGGGGCCCGTCGGCATCGTTGGCATCGGCGAACGCGGTGACGCTGTCGATGGACCCGTACGGCGACGGCAGCTTCCCCGGCTATCCCGACCCCGGCATGCACGCGGCGTGGATCGCCGCGCACCGCGCCATGAGCCAGGAGGACCGCGCCGAGGCGACGATGCTGTTCGCCGGGCGGACGGGCATCCGCACCGCGTTGCGCTTCAGCGACCTCCTCACCGCCATCCCCGACTCCACCATCGCCTATCCCGACACGACGCTCGGTGCGCAGCTCGCTGCCGCGGTGCGGTTGATCCGCGCCGACGCGGGGATCCGGATCGTGCACGTGCCCTTCAGCGGCGACTTCGACACCCACGAGGACCATCGCTCACGTCACGACAACCTCATGACCGAGCTCGACGGAGCGCTCGACTCGTTCCTCCAGGAGCTCGGGAGTCTGGGCATGACCCAGAACGTGCTGCTCGCGACGGCGAGCGAGTTCGGCCGGCGCGCGAACCAGAACGACAACGGGCTCGATCACGGCACCGCGACCGTCGGCATGCTCGCCGGTGCGATCCACCCCGGCGTGTACGGCGCCCATCCCAACTGGGCGACCCTCGACACCAACGACAACCTGAGGTGCACGGTGACCATGGGCGACTACTACGCCACCCTCGCCCAATGGATGGGCGTGCACCCAGGCGACGTGCTCGCCGGCACGGTCACGCCGTTGGCGGGCGTCACCGCATAGCTCCCGGTGGTTGCGCGGCGGGGACCGTGCGACGAAACTCGAGGCCATGACGACCACGGCGACGGCGACCCTCGGCCACATCGCGATCCACTACCGACCCGGCGACTTCGATCGGGCGCGGGTGTTGTTCGAGAGCCTCGGCGCGCACCTCGAGGACAACGGACCGAACGGCTTCTGCACCATCGTGTTCGACCGCGGCGACTGGAACTACGTCGACAACGTGATGTACCTGTCGCAGGCGGGTCCGGTGAAGCTCGGCCTGGAAGCTGCGATCACCGAGAGCCTGCGGCTCGGCGAAGCCGACGAGGATCCCCGCGCCACCGCGTTCCGCGAGCTGCGCTCGGCGAGCCCCGAGTCCCTCGACCACATCGGCATCCGCTACTCGTCGTTCGAGGAGCTGGAGCGTGCGGTGCTCGCGCTCGAAGCGGCCACCGGGCCCGGCGGCGCGCTGGAGGACCGCGCCGTCGTCACCAAGTACCGGGCGCGCCCGGGTCAGGCCGACGACGTGATGGCCGCATCGCCCGTCTTCCGCGACCACGACGACCAGGGTCCGTCGTTCGCCGACCACGGCGTGCAGATCTTCGTGAAGACCGACCTGTGCACCACCGGGCTGTTCGCGCTAGGCCAGACCATCGAGCTCGACTACTTCTGGGAGCCCGCGTTCGAGACCATGCCCGACTTCGGTCGGGGGCGCACCATCACTGCCGGCTGACGCGCTACTGCGCGTCGAGCAGCTTCGCCACCGTCGCCGCAATCCCGGGACCGTCGAGGCCGAGGTTGGCGAGCAGGCTGGCGGGCTTGCCGTGCGGCAGGAACGCCGCCGGCGTGCCGAGCGCGACCACGGGCGGCGCCGCGGTACCGGCTTCGAGCCCCCCGATCGCGGCCGCGAGCAGCGCGCCCACCCCACCCTCGGCGATGCCGTCCTCGGCGGTGACGACCAGCGGGTGACGGCGGGCGTCCGCGAGCATCCTCGGGTCGGCGGGAACTGTGCGGACGTCCCACACGGTCGCGTGCACGTCGCGGGCGTCGAGCAGCTCGGCCGCCTCCTCTGCCGCTTCCACCATCTTGCCGACGGCGAGGATGCAGACGTCGTCGCCGGCGCGCACGCGACGGGCGCTGCGGCCGTGCCCGACCTGGTCGGCGGGCACGTGGCGGGCGGTCGTCTTCGGCCACCGCAGTGCCACCGGACCGGAGGTGATCCGCATCGCCTCGTCGAGCATCACCGCCACCTCTTCGAAGGACGACGGCGCGAACAGGGTGAGGCCGGGCACCTTGGTGAGGAGCGCGAGGTCGAACAGTCCGTGGTGGCTGGCGCCGTCGTCGCCGGTGATCCCGGCGCGGTCGACGCAGAACACGACCGGCAGCGAGTGGAGGCCGACGTCGTAGAGGATCTGGTCCCACGCCCGGCTGAGGAACGTGGAGTAGACGGCAACCACCGGCCGCAATCCCCGCATGGCCATGCCCGCGGCGGCGGTGACCGCGTGCTGTTCCGCGATGCCGACATCGAAGCAGCGATCGGGGAAGCGCTCGGCGAACGGCAGCAGGCCGGTGGATCCGGGCATGCCGGCCGTGAGCGCCACGATCTCCGGACGCGACTCGGCCAGGCCGATGAGCGCGGCGCTGAACGCGCCCGTGTACGACGAGCCGGCGGCGCCGACGGGCACGCCGGTCTCGGGATCGAAGGCGCCGACGTCGTGGAGGCGCTTCTCGTCGTCCGACTCGGCCGGGAGATAGCCCTCGCCCTTGCGCGTGATCACGTGGACGACCACCGGACCGTCGCTCGCCGCCGCGTCGCGCAGCGCGGGCTCCAGTGCGGCGATGTCGTGACCGTCGATCGGGCCGACGTAGGCGAGACCGAGGGCCTCGAAGAACGAGGACGGTTCCGCACCCTCGACCGCGGTGAGGCGCGAGACGGTGGGCGCGTAGCAACGGCCGTTGTCGTTGAGCACGATCACCGCATGGCGCCCGCTGTGCCCGAAGTTGTTCAGCGCTTCGTAGGCCAGACCACCGGTAAGGGCGCCGTCGCCGATCACCGCGATCACCTCGCCCGCGTCGTCGGTGGCATCACGGGCGATCGCGAGCCCGTAGGCGTAGCTCACCGCGGTGGACGTGTGGCTGTTCTCGACGAGGTCGTGCTCGGACTCGTGGCGCGACGGGTACCCCGACATCCCGCCGCCCTGGCGCAGGCGAGGGAAGCCGTCGAGGCGGCCGGTGACCAGCTTGTGCACGTAGCTCTGGTGCCCGGTGTCCCACACGATCGCGTCGCGGGGAGATTCGAAGACCCGGTGGAGAGCCAGGGTCAGCTCCACCGCACCCAGGTTCGATCCCAGGTGGCCCCCGTTGACCGACACCGCGTCGATCAACACGTCGCGGATCTCCTGCGCGAGCGCGCGCAGCTCTTCGTCGTCGAGTCCGCGCAGCGCCTCGGGTCCGTCGATCGCTTCGAGCAAGGAGTCCACCATGAAGGTCAGGCCGTCTGCGGCTGATCGTACCTGGACGGCCGCAGAACTTCCCCTCCGCTGCGATGCCACAATCGCATTCTGGTCCACGCCTAGTGGCACCTGCGCGGATCAGTGAGCCCGACACTTGGGAGGTCCGGGATGAACAGCGAGCGTTGGCCGCCGTTGCCGTACGAAGCTTGGAGCGCCACGCTCGACACCCTGCACGCACACACTCAGGTCCTCGGCAAGCTTGCGGTGGTGCTCGCCCCACCCGAGCCCCAACTCCAACACGCGGCCCTGCGGCTCACCGCCCGGGGATGGGAGACACAGCCGCTCCCCGCACCCGACCACTCCGGCGCCCTCGTCGTGGCGCTCGATCTCCACCGTCATCACGCCGTCGCCGAGCACAGCGATGGCCGGACCCACCACGTCGCCTTGAGCCCGGACCGGTCGGTTGCCGAAGTGACGCGCGAGCTGTTGGCCGCGGTGGGCAATCTCGTCGGCCCGGTACAGATCAACACCACGCCGCAGGAGACACCCTGGACGACCCCGCTGGACGAAGACGTCGAGCACGCCACCTACGATCCGGCTCACGTCGAGACGTACTTCGCGGCAGCCACGCATGCGGCCCTGGTGCTCGCCGCACTGCGCGCTCCGTACCGGGGACGCTCGTCGCCCGTCAACGCATGGTGGGGCACCTTCGACCTCGCCGTCAGCCTCTACTCGGGACGGTCGGTCGATCCACCGTCGGACGACTTCATCATGCGCAACTCCGCGACCGCCGAGCAGATCGAGGTCGGCTGGTGGCCGGGCGACGCCCGCCACCCTCACGCGGCCTTCTTCGCGTTCGCCTCTCCGCCCCGCGAGGGGCTCGAGAACGCCAGCGTGTCACCGACAGCCGCGCGCTGGGACGCCGAACTGGGCGAGTACCTCCTCGAGTGGGACGACGTTCGCGCAGCCCGCGATCCTCATGAGGTCGCGGTGGAGTTCGGGCGCTCGGTGATCCGGCATGCCTGCACCGTGTGCAACTGGGACCAGCGCCTCGCGGCGAGCGCCGAGGGCATCCCCCCGCCGGTCATCTGAGCGTCCGGAGTCCGTGCGGCGATGAGTTCGGGACCGGCGAGCAGGTGCTCGTCGCGTGATCAGCTGACCCGCTCGACAACTCTCGACGTCATCTCGCGGAGTTGCACCGTGACGCGGAGCCCGCCCGCGGCCCGGGGGGTGAGGGTCAGGGTCCCGTCGTGTGCTTCGATGATGCTCTCGACGATCGCCAGGCCGAGGCCGACACCGGCACGGTCGCTGCGTACGCGTTCGGTGCCGCGAAGAAATGGCTCGACGAGCGTGGACACCAGCTGTGGAGAGAGTTGCTCGCCGGTGTTCTCGACGGTGAGCACCACGCTCTCGGCGTGAATGCCGGTCGCGACCCACACGGTGCCCCGTTCCGCCAGGTTGTGGACGATCGCGTTGTGCACGAGGTTCGTGGTCAGCTGCAGCAGAAGCGGGTGTGAGCCGCTGGTGAGGGTCGTGTCGCCGGACGTCTCGATGGTGACGTTGTGGTCCTCTGCCAGTGGGAGGAGCGCTTCGGTCGCTTCCTCCGCGACGAGGGACAGGTCCACGGGTTCCAGGGTGAAGGACCGTTGGTCGGCGCGGCTGAGCAGGAGCAGTGCTTCGGTGAGGTCGATCGCCCGGGTGTTCACGACGTGGAGGCGGTCGACGAGCTCGTCGATGTCGCGGTTCGGATCGGTGAGGGCGACGTCGAGCAGGGCCTGCGTCGTTGCCAGCGGGGTGCGGAGTTCGTGGGAGGCGTTGGCTGCGAACCTCCGCTGCTCGGCGACGTGTGCTTCGAGCCGTGCGAGCATGGCGTCGAAGCTGTCGGCGAGCTCGCGCAGCTCGTCGTTGTGACCTGGGAGCCGGATTCGATGCGAGAGCGATCCGGTCGCAGCCAATCGCGTGGCCTCGGTGATGCGCGTCAAGGGAGCGAGCATCCGGCCGGCGAGCAACCAACCGCCGACGAGGCCGAAGACCAGCAGGAGCGCCAGCACGAATGCTGCGGTCCCGCCGAAGCCGTTCAGAGGGTCGGAGCGGTCGGCGAAGATCCACCACGAGGGGTGAAGATGTGCGATCACACCGTCGGGTATGTAGCGCAGCAGGACCACCCACACGGCGGCGAGCATCAAGACGCCGGCGAGCATGAGGAAGCCGACGTAGCTGAGCGTGAGCTTGAGGCGTACACTCAGACCAGGCGCTCGCTCCACGGTCTCCTCCTTCACGCCGGCGCTCCCGGTTGCGTGTCGATGCGGTACCCGACGCCGGGCACGGTGGCGATGACCCAGGGTTCGCCGAGGCGCTTGCGCAGTGCCGAGACGGTGATGCGCACGGCGTTGGTGAACGGGTCGGCGTGCTCGTCCCATGCTCGTTCCAGGAGCTCCTCGGCGCTGACGACGCCACCTTCGGCACCGACGAGCACCTCGAGCACCGCGAACTGCTTCCGGGTGAGTGCAACGTAGCGGCCGTCGCGGTAGACCTCGCGGCGGAACGGATCCAGCCGCAGACCGGCGATCTCACGCACCGGCGGCCGGTTGTGGGCACGCCTGCGATCGAGCGCTCGGAGACGGAGCACGAGCTCGCGGAGCTCGAACGGCTTCGTGAGGTAGTCGTCGGCGCCGAGCCCGAACCCGGAGGCCTTGTCGTCGAGCCGGTCGGCCGCGGTGAGCATGAGGATGGGCATGCCGCTGCCGGAGGCTGACGATACGTTCGGCGATCTCGTCGCCGGAAGGCCCGGGGATGTCGCGGTCGAGGACGGCGATGTCGTAGGCGTTGACGCTCAGCAGCTCCAGCGCGGTGTCGCCGTCACCGGCGATGTCTGCCGCGATCGCTTCGAGGCGTAGGCCATCGCGGATGGCTTCGGCCATGATAGGGCTCGTCCTCAACGATCAGCACACGCGTGCTCCGATGGTAACGAGCCGGCGCATATCGCCGGCATATCGAAAACCGCGTACGCGCCGGCAACACCGCGCTGCCTTGACTGGCGCCATGTCCTACCGGCACGCCAGCGCGAGCAACGACCCGTCGGGCTCCCAGCATCCTCGTCGCCGGCCTGCTGGTCGTCGTCGCCGCGATCGTCGGAGCCCTCGGCTACCAGTCGCTGGCGTCCTCGTCGTCGACGGCCGCATCACCCATCGGCGTGCTCCGCGGTGAGCACCGTGGTGCGCTCGGCGAGGCAGACGGCGCCGTCCCCGCCGGCACGACGATCTTCGATGACGACGTTCCGGCGGTCGCCAACCTCGATCCCGCGCTCCTCGCTGCCCTGCGCCGAGCAGGCAACCGACGCCGCGGACGACGGGGTCGAGCTTCTTCGTCGAGAGCGGCTGGCGTTCCCCGGCGTACCAGGAACGACTGCTCCAGGACGCAGTCGCGGAGTACGGCTCAGCCGAGGAAGCAGCGCGATGGGTGGCCACGCCCGACACGTCGGCGCACGTGTCGGGGACGCGGTCGACATCGTGCGCTCCGATGCCACGGCGTGGCTGTCCGAACACGGTGCCGAGTACGGGCTGTGCCAGATCTACGGCAACGAACCGTGGCACTACGAGCTGCGCCCCGAAGCCATCGATCACGGCTGCCCGGGCATGTACGCCGACGCCACGCACGATCCCAGGATGCAGCGGTGACCGCCATCTCGGGATCACCGTCTACGGCTGCGAACCGGACGAGGCGGATCTCTTCCACGAGCTGGGCCCGCGCTTCGGGGTCGACGCCCACGATCACCAGCGACGCCGTGTCGGAGACCACCATCATCTCGGAGCCCGGCAACCGATGCATCAGCGTGGGCCACAAGTCCGAGATCTCTGCGTCGATGCTTCGCGCCCTGAAGGACACCGGCGTGGAACACGTCTCCACCCGGAGCATCGGCGTGAACCACATCGACCTGCATGCCGCCGCGCGCCTGGGCATCACGGTCGAGAACGCGGCGTACGCACCGGACGGCGTCGCCGATTACACCGCTGATGCTGATCCTGATGGCGATCCGCGACGTCACCGAGACCCTCAGCGCTGCGAACGACAGGCGACTTCAGGCTGCGCAGTGTCCGAGGCAGGGAGCTGCGCGACCTGACCGTCGGCGTCGTCGGGGTCGGGAACATCGGCACAGCCGTCATCAGGCGCCTGCACGGATTCGGATGCCGGGTGCTGGCATCCAACCACCGCGGCCACGACGCGGCGGCGGAGTTCGTCTCCCTCGACGAACTGCTGCTCGAGAGCGATGTCGTCACGCTCCATCTGCCGCTGAACCGCGGCGACGCACCATCTCATCGGGCGCCGAGAGATCGCGACGATGAAGCGAGGGTGCGGTTCCTCGTCAACACCGGGCGCGGGGCGCTGGTGAACACCGACGCGCTGATCGTGCGCGCTGGAACGACGGAAAGCTGGGTGGCGCGGCGTTGGACGTGCTGGAGGGCGAGGAAGGGCTCTTCTACTTCGACTGCACGAACCGACCGATCGACAACCGTCTGCTGCTCGGGCTGCAACGGCTCCCGAACGTGATCGTCACACCGCACACCGCCTACTACACACGGCGCGCGCTGCACGACACCGTCGAGCAGACCCTGATCAAGTGTCGTGACTTCGAGACGCAGCCGGGCGCATGACTGAGACGGCCGAGGATCGCGATCCTGTTCGGGGGCTGCTCGGAGGAGCACGACGTGTCGGTCAAGTCCGCGATGGAGGTCGCGGCGAGCATCGACACGCAGAGGTACGAGCCGATCTACCTCGGCATCACCAGGACCGGCGTCTGGAAGCTGTGCGAGAAGCCGCATCCGGCTTGGGACGGCCGCGACGCGCCGACGAGCGGTGATCTCGCCGGATCGGGCGACCCACGGACTGCTCGTCGGAGAGGGTGGCGAATGGCGGAGCGGTCCACCTCGACGCGGTGTTCCCGGTCCTGCACGGCAAGACGGGTGAGGACGGAGCAGTGCAGGGACTGCTCGAGCTCTCCGGGATCCCGTACGTGGGCTGCGACATCCAGAGCTCGGCGATCTGCATGGACAAGTCGCTGGCGTACGTCGTCGCGAGGAACGCAGGGATCGACACTGCCCGCGTTCTCGGTGCTGGACGGCGCCGGCATCGCGGCGCCGCACGAGTTGGAGTACCCGGTCTTCGTGAAGCCGGCGCGTTCCGGCTCGTCGTTCGGCGTGACGAGGGTCGAGTCGCGCCGAACGAGTTGGACGCCGCCATCTCGACAGCAAGGGAGTACGACAGCAAGGTCCTGATCGAGCAGGCGATCGTCGGCACCGAGGTCGGCTGTGCCGTGCTGGGCAACGGTGCTGACCTCTTTGTCGGAGCCGTCGATCAGATCGAGCTCGCGCACGGCTTCTTCCGAATTCACCAGGAGGCCGAGCCGGAACAGGGATCCGAGAACTCGGTCGTCACCGTTCCCGCGCACCTGCCCGACGCGAAGCGTGAAGAGATACGCACGACTGCAAAGGACATCTACACGGCGCTCGGCTGCGAGGGACTCGCCCGAGTGGACATGTTCCTGCAAGCGGACGGGCGGATCCTGCTCAACGAGGTCAACACGTTGCCCGGGTTCACGATCTACAGCCGCTATCCCCGGATGATGGCGGCCGCCGGTCTCGGCCGGTCCGAATTGATCGACCGGCTCATCGCGTTGGCGATGGGGCGATGAGCATGGAGCGGGGATTCGTCTTCCTGGACGAGGTGCTGCGCGGGGTCCGGTGGGACGCCAAGTATGCGACCTGGGACAACTTCACCGGCAAGCCGGTCGAGGGATACGAAGCCAACCGCATCGTGGGTTCGTACGCTCTGGCGGGTGCACTGCTGGCGGCGAAGCTGCAGGCCGCCGCGCTCGGCTTCGGCTTGCTGCTCTGGGACGGCTACCGGCCGCAGCGGGCGGTGAATCGCTTCCTGGAATGGTCGGCCCAGCCGGAGGACGAGCGCACGAAGAACCGGTTCTATCCGAACCTCGACCGTGCCGAGATGTTCTCGAATGGGTACGTCGCGCCGAAGTCAGGGCACAGCCGGGGAAGCGCCGTCGACCTCACGCTCTACCGGCTGGACACCGGCGAGGTTGCCGCAATGGGGGGCGGGCACGACCTGATGGATGAGCGTTCCCATCACGGGGCGACGGGAGTTTCGTGCGCGGAAGCGGAGAACCGCCGGAGCTTGTGTTCCCTCATGGAAGCCAGCGGGTTCGAGCCGTATCAACGGGAGTGGTGGCACTACGTGCTGCGCGACGAGCCGTACCCCGACACCTACTTCGACTTCCCCATCTCATAGGTTCGACGGGCGCCGGCGATGCGATTCATGTTGCGTGTTCGACGAAGATGCACTCGCCGGGGCAGAGCTCGGCGGCTTCGATCACCGCATCTTCGAGGCGAGCGGGCTCGTCGAACGTCGTGGCGAGTCGATCTGCATCGGCATCGGGCGGGTCTGCTCCGTCCCGATCTCGAAGCAGCCGCCGAGACGGTCCCGCAGCCGGTGTCCGGTCCAACCTCGGAGTCTTGGCATTTCGAACGCTTCTGTCGGGTAGAGTTGGAGTTCACGCGGTCCTGTTCCGGGTCGCGGCGCTGTTCCGGTCCCTGACAGTGCACTTTGCCTGTCTGAGGACGCCTTGGAAGCTCGAGTCGCCGCACCCCCTCGCACCACCGCCCCGCGCTCGTCGCGCAACCCCGACCAGCAGCCGCAACCGCTCGGCAAGCCACTGCAGTTCTTCGCCACCGCGGCAGTGATCGTGGTCCCGTTCCTCGGTGTCCTCGTGGCCATGAGTGGATTGGTCGGCGAGCGCATCTCGTGGTTCGACGTCGGCCTGCTCATCGCCGGCTGGTTCGTCACCGTGCTCGGCGTGACCGCCGGCTACCACCGGCTGTTCACGCACCGCAGCTTCGTCGCCCGGCGGCCGCTGAAGATCGCGCTGGCGGTGCTGGGTTCGTGCGCGCTACAGGGTTCACTCATCGACTGGGTGACGACACACCGCCGCCACCACCAGTACTCCGACCGCCCGGGCGACCCGCACTCGCCCGTGGCCCCGGCCCAGCGCACACCGTGGGGCGGCCTGCTCCACGCGCACGTCGGGTGGCTGTTCCGCGTGCCCTTCCCGGTGCGTCGACGCGACTCGGCCGATCTCTTGATGGATCGCGATCTGCGCGTCGTCTCCGCGCTCTTTCCGTTGTTTGCGGTGCTGACGCTCGCAGTGCCGTTCTTCGCCGGCTGGGCCGTCGCCGGCACGCTGAGTGGCGCACTCACCGCGCTGCTCTGGGGTGGTCTGGTGAGGTTGTTCCTCACCCATCACGTCACGTGGAGCATCAACTCGGTGTGCCACACCTTCGGGCGACGTCCCTTCCGCACCACCGACCGGTCGCGCAACGTCGCGCTGCTGGCAGTGGCGTCGCTCGGTGAGTCGTGGCACAACGCTCACCACGCGTTCCCCGCGCTGGCCCGACACGGCGTCGATCGTCACCAGCTCGACCTCACGGCCGCCAGCATCCGCATCTGGGAACGACTCGGTTGGGTGCACGACGTCCACTGGCCCGACCCGTCGCAGCTCGCGCGACGGCGGATCCTCGTGCCCCTCGCCGTGGCCGCATGATCCGCAAGCGATCTGCGGACGCGCCGAGCTGGTCGTTGAGCCCGCGGTGCGAGGACGAGACGCGCGCAGCGACGTCGGCCCTCCCGCGTCGGCGCGTGCTGGCGGCAGTGGCAGCGACGCGGTCTGCCGGGCATCGTCGAAGCCTCGCTCGTGCCGTCCGCCCTCTTCCTGATCGTCACCGGCGCCGCCACCGCGACCATCGCAATGCTCGCGGTGCTCCTTTGGGGCTCCACGAACATCTTGCGTCGCGTCCTGCGCCGCAAGAGCGTCCCGGCGGTGCTGCTGCTCGTGATGGGCGGACTCACGGTCAAGACCCTCGTCGGCGTGGTGAGCGGCAGCACGTTCGCGTACTTCCTGCAACCGGTCGCGACGACAGTCGCGATCGGAGCCGCGTTCTTCGGGTCGGTGCTCCTCGGCCGACCGATCATCGCTCGGATCGCTCACGACTTCTGCCCGATCTCACCCGAGGTCGCGGCACGTCCCACGGTGGTTCGGCTCTTCGCCGGGCTGACGGTGCTGTGGGCGACCGTCCAGCTCGTCAACGCCGGCGCGACGCTGGGCATGTTGTTCAGCCTGCCGACCACGCTGTTCGGGTGCTCAAACCCGCTACTTCCCTGCTCGTCAGCGCGGCCGCGGTGACCATCACCGTCTGCTGGGCACTGCGGACCGCGCACCGCGAGGATCTCGTCTTCAGCGAGGCGTAGCCCGACGGACGGCAGATGCCTGCGGTACGGACACGCGTTGCGTCCACGGTTCGAGTTCGAACGCGGCGATGACTTCGAGCCGTGCGGGCAGTCTCACTCGCATGGCAAGCGAGAGCGTGAGCAGCGTCCACGACCATCCGGGCCGCCCCTGAGGGCGTGTTCGGCGTGCTGGCGGATCCGTCCACCCACGCCAGCATTGACGGCACAGGCAGCGTGCAGAGTGCAGCCGGCCAGCCGTTTCGCATGGCGATGCACCTACGACTGGTCGGCCCTCGGACCCGACGTGCGCAGGTACATGGAGTTCCCGATGTTCCCCCTGGAGCACCTCGACAACTCGCTGCAGCACCTCGCCGATCTCGTGACCAACCCGCAGCGCTCGTAGCGCAGCCGACCCAGGAAGGAAGCCAGGCATGGCCTCACTGGTACTGAAGATGTCCGTCTCGCTCGACGGCTACGTCGCTCCACTCGACGGGGAGACCGACTGGGCCGCCGCTGGTCGCTCCGAAGACGGCGCCGCGTGGACCCTCGAGACCGTGAGCAACGCGACCGCGCACCTCATGGGCGCCGCCACGTACGCAAGCTGGGCGAACTTCTGGCCCGGCGCCCCTGGGCCGTTCGCCGAGCCGATGAACGAGATCCCCAAGGTCGTGTTCTCGAACTCGCTCACGTCGGCCGACTGGCCCGAGACGACGATCGGCACCGGAGACCTCGCCGAAGCCGTCGACGCGACTCAAGCAGGAGCGCCGCGACGGGTATCTGCTCGCCCAAGGCGGCGTGCGGTTCGCCCGATCGCTGGTCGAGACGGGTTTGATCGACGAGTACCGCCTCGTCGTGCACCCGGCGATCCTCGGCGAGGGGGAGCGACTCTTCACCGCGCCGCTCACGATCGAACCGATCAGCACGACCGCCTTCAGCCGCGGTGCCGTCGCCCACGTCTTCACCGCGCACCCGTAATCGCGCAGATCTTGAGGAACAGGGAGCGGAGCCGGGAGTAAGTCAGGGAGTGGGAGTCAGGCCGTCCCCGGCGGTACCGGCATCGTGCTCCTTTCGGTTCAGAAGCGGTAACGGAGGTAGACGACGCCGCTACGAAAGCGGCGCTCGTCCAACAGCTCGAGCTCGGCGTGGACGCCGGCGGGCAAGGCGCGCTTGCCACCGCCCACGAGGACCGGCACGAGAACGAGATGGCACTCGTCGACCAACCCCTCGGCGATCGCCTGGCCCGCGAGCTCCGCCCCGCCGATCGAGATGTCGGATCGCGCGCTCTTCTTCAGCCGCTTGATCGCCGCGGCGTCGAACCCGCGCTCGATTCGCGTTCTCTCACTGGACACCGTCTGTAGTGTCCGGGAGTAGACGACCTTCTCGGCCGCCCGCCAGACCTCCACGTAGTCGCGGACCACTGCCGCGTCATCGTCGTCGGTCTCCCAGTAGACCATCGTCTCGTACATGCGCCGCCCGTACAGATAGGTGCCGACGGGCCGCTCGAGGTCGTTGACGAACGCGTGCACCTCCTCGTCCGGCGCCGCCCAGTCGAACTCGCCCTGCTCGTCCTCCACGTAGCCGTCGAGTGACGCGATCGCCGCATAGATCAGGCTGGCCATCTGAAACCTCCTCCACCGCGAGTTACGGAACTCGAGTTCTGGGATACATCCTGGTTGGGCAACGGATCCTGCAGATCCTGGTCGGGGATCGATCTCAGGCACCTGACCGGAATTAGGGGACGGAACTCATCGATCACGCGGCTGCTCGTTGGTATGCGGCCGACCCGCCTCTCTTCAGCGCGCGAATCAGGGGCCCTCGAAAGGGCCCCTGACCTGCAGTTTTCACCGTGGGCGATAGCAGATTTGAACTGCTGACCCCTTCCGTGTCAAGGAAGTGCTCTCCCCCTGAGCTAATCGCCCGGTGAGCGGGTCATGGTAGCAACCACCCTTCCGCTCACTCCGTGGCGATCGCATCGAGCACGTCGAGCCGCGACGCCCGCCACGCCGGAAGCACGCGCCGCGAGCGACGCCGGCGAGCATCGAGCAGCACCAGGAACAGCAGCGACCTCGACCACCGGGATCTGGAACACGGTCAGTCCCTGCGACCTGCAGCGCCGTCGCGAACGCCCAACCCCACAACACCCCGATCGCGAGGCCCGACGATGCCACCGAGCACCGCGATCACCACCGACTCCCCTCGGACCATCCGTCGCACCTGCCGGCGCGACATCCCGACCGACCCGCAGCAGCCCGAGCTCGCGGGTGCGCTCGAACACCGACAGCGCCAGCGTGTTGACGATGCCGAGGATGGCGATGATCTCCGACAGCGCGCAGGATCGCGACGAGCACGGTGAGGAACTGGTCGACCTGCCCGCTCCTGGTCGTCGCGGAACTCCCCGCGGGTGAAGCACCTGGATGTTGGGGAAGTCGTGGCGCAGCGCGCGCTCGATCGCCCGCTGCGTGGCGGCGTCGCTCGCCGCCCTCGGCGCTGCAGAGCACGAGCGAGTCCTGCGGACGCACCGCCGGAACCGCCGTCGAGCGTCGCCGGCGCGACCGATCACGGCACCGATTGGCCGAAGAGGCCGATGAAGTTCTGGTTGCCGGTAGACCCCGCGCACGCGTCAACGGCAGCTGAGCCCCGCGGGAACTGCACCGGGACGTGGTCGCCGGCTGTGACACCGAACTGACGGGCGGGTCGTCGGCGACCAGCACGCCGCCGTCGTCGAGGCGCTCGGCTCCCCCGCTCACGAACCCGAGGTCGACGACCCGTCGAGGCGATGCCGGGTCGATGCCGGCGACGGTCTTCGTCTCGCCGTCGACCGCGCGCGTCGCGCGAAGCGCATCGGCGACCACGCGTCGGTGACGCCCGGCGAACGCGAGCCGTGCCGCAACTTCGGTGGAGAAGCCCGCGAAGCCGTCGGACTTCACGACGTAGTCGGCCCGGAGCCCGACGCCGGTCTCGCGCCACCGACGCCGTGCGCCGACGCGCCGAACGTCGCAGTGAGCCCGACGAGCGCGAGCCCGATCACCAGCGCCGACGCGGTGATGGCGGTGCGACGGGGATTGCGCATCGCGTTGGCGCGCGCGAGCGCGCCCGGCGGGCCGAGGCGGCGCAACGGCGCGCCGACGCGCGCACCGCCGGGCGCACCACGGCCGGCGAGCAGCATCACGACGCCGACGAGCACGCGCGAAGGCTCCGAGCGCGACCACCTGTACCTGTTCGAGCACGCCCGGTGACGTCGCGGGCGCGGGCGAGGCCGACGACGAGCACCGGGATGCCGACCGCAGCACGACCAGCCCGCCGACGATCGCCGGGCCGAAGCCGCCGGTCGGCGCCGGGCGGCGTGATCGGCGATCGCGGCGATCGGCGGGATCGCGGGCCGCGCGGACCGCGGGCAGCACCGCCGCGACGACGCGTGACCACGACGCCCGACGACCAGCGAGACGACGACCGTGCGGGTCAGGAGCACGGTCGACGTCGTCGGGGAGCGTCGAAGCCCGAGCCCGCGCGAGCAGCTGCGAGCAGTCCCGACGCCGAGGCCGACGCCCGACGAGCAACCCGACGACCGACGCCACCGACGCCGACGACGAAGGCCTCGATCACCACCGACCGGACGACCTGTCCCCCGTCGCGCCCATCGCCCGCAGCAGCCCGAGCTCCCGGGTCCGCTGGGCGACCAGGATCGTGAAGGTGTTGAAGATGATGAACGCGCCGACCACCACGCCGATGGCGGCGAAGCCGAGCAGCGCGTCGGTGAAGAACCCGAGGAACTGCCGTACCGGCCTGCCGACGCTCGCGGCTGGCCTCGTCGGTGTTCTCGACACATCGTAGCCGGGACCGACGGCGCTCTCGATGCGCTGGCGCAGCACGGCGGTGGGCACGCCGGGTTCGCGCTGCACGTAGACGCGAGTCGACCGAGTCGACGCGTCGAACTCGCGCTGGGCGGTCGCGAGGTCGAACGCCGCGAACGTCACCGCGCCGAAGTCGTGCGGTCGCCGAATCCGAAGAGCCCGACGATCCGGAACCGCTCGGCCGCGCCGCTGAGCAGCACCCGGACCTCGTCGCCGACCTCGAACCCGTTCTTGGCGGCCGTCCCGGCGTCCATCGCCACCTCGCGCGGCCCGTCGGGCGGGCGCCCGGACGTCAGGCGGAACGGCCCGTCGGGGACCCACGAGACCCCGAAGGTGGGAGGCCCGCCCCCGCCCACGTCGTTCCCGTCGGCGTCGACGAACGTGGCGCTGCTGGTCTGGAGGAACCCCTCGGCCCGGGCGACCCCCGGGACCGCCCGGACCTCGTCGACGACGGCGTCCGGGATCCGGCCCGGATCGGACACGTCACCGAGGGCGGACGCCCCCTTCACCCGGAGGTCGACCCCCGAGAGCGTCTGGGTGAACACCGCCTCGAACGACTGCTTGACGGTGTCGGTCAGCACGTAGGTCGCGCTGATGAAGCTCACGCCCAGGAGTATGGCCAGCGCGGTCAGGGCCAGGCGGACCTTCCGGGCCAGCAGTCCCCTGACCGTCGCCTTCCACATCCCCGTGACCGCTCCTCGCTCGAGGCCCCATCTTGGTCGAGCCGACCCTCCGGGCCAGGACAAGCCCGCAGAGTGGCGCGACTCTCACTGTCCACGCGAGACTTTGGCCGTTCGTTGGCCGAGATCTCAAGGAAGACCGGAGCGAGGCCGATAGGTAGCGCAGCACAACTCCAAGGGCACGTCTGGGAGACCGAAGATGCACGTCAAGAACCGCCTGGGCAAGCGGGGGGCAGCCGTCCTCGTCGCACTGACGCTCGCCATCGGCCTCAGCTCCTGCGGCTTCGCCAACACCTCGGCGAGCCCGCCCGCGGACCCCTACACGAACGTGCTGTTCCAGGCGCTCAACAACGACCGTGCCGCCGCCGGTCTCCCACGCCTGACCTGGAGCCCCAAGCTGGCCAACCTTGCCGGCTCGTGGGCGTACCAGATGTCGCAGGTGGGCTCGCTGTACCACCAGGACCTCGGGGGCATCATCTACTCGGCCGACTTCTACGGCTACTACACGCTGGGCGAGAACATCCTCGTCGGCCCCCACAGCATCGACGCCGGGAGCGTCGAGGCCGCCTGGATGGCGTCCCCGCCCCACCGCGCCAACATCATGTCCCGGTCCTTCAACGTGGTCGGCATCGGTTGGTACTGGGGCCCCGACGGCCGCCTCTGGGCCGTCCAGGACTTCGGCGGGATCTAGACCACTCCCGCTCTCGCACGTCGGTCAGGTGACCGCGGCGGGTGGCACCCAGGCGCACGCCTCGTCGAGATCGAGCACCGCGGTCATGCGGCCGAAGGCGACCCAGTCGGCGATGCACGCGGTGAGCTCGAGGATCTCGGAGTCGGTGAACGCCGCCTTGAGGCGGGCGAAGAACGCGTCGTCGATCGACCGGTGGTCGAGCGCGAACTTGTCGGCGTACTCGATCGCCAGGCGTTCCTGCTCCGAGTAGTCACCGGCGTCGGGGTCGTCGACGTGCGCGTACAGCTCCTCGTCGACACCGTGGCGGGCCAGCGACGGGACCCGCCACGCCATGCAGACGTTGCAGCCGTTGATCTGCGCAATGCGCATCCGGGCCGCCTCGCGCGTCCGCCACGGCAGGGCGATGCCCTTGCCGCCGACGTGGCCCGCCACCGCGCCGACCGCGGCACCGAGCTCGGGCGACAACGCCCAGATCCGTTGCGACTCGCTCCCCTCGCCCGGCGGGACGTCGAGGCGCGCCATCAGACTGCCGCGCTCGGTGCCCAGGCGCAGGCCTCCGCGACGTCGAGCACCGCGTTGAGCCGGCCGAACGCCATCCAGTCGCCGATCATCGCGGTGAGCTCGAGGATCTCGGCGTCGGTGAACGCCGCCTTGAGGCGGGCGAAGAACGCGTCGTCGATCGACCGGTGGTCGAGCGCGAACTTGTCGGCGTACTCGATCGCCAGGCGTTCCTGCTCCGAGTAGTCACCGGCGTCGGGGTCGTCGACGTGCGCGTAGAGCTCCTCGGTGACCCCCCGCTCGGCCATCTCGGGGAACCGCCACTGCAGGCACACGTTGCAGCCGTTGATCTGCGCGATCCGCATGCGGGCGACCTCCCGGACCCGGGGGGTCACGAGCCGGTCACCGTAGACCGCGGCGCTGAGGTTGCCGACCGCGGCACCCAGCTCCGGCGACAGACTCCACACCTGGACGAGCTCGCCGCCGGCGCCCTCGGGAACGGTGATCCTGGCCATCCGCAGTCCTCCTGGTCTCGGCTGCGAGCCTACGACAAGATCCCCGGCATCAGTGTCGTACCCATCCGCGAGAATGGAAGGATGACCGCCGTGCCCCTTCCGCTCCTCCCGGCGGGGCCGCCCGTGCACCCGGCGCTGGCCGGGTTCCATCCCGCGGTCGCCGAGTGGTTCCGCCGGCGCTTCCCCGACGGGCCGACCGCGCCCCAGCAGGCGGGCTGGCCCGAGATCGGCGCCGGTCACGACACGCTGATCGCGGCACCGACCGGATCGGGCAAGACGCTCGCCGGGTTCCTCGTCTGCATCGACCGCCTGTACCGCGCCCACGAACGTGGCGACGTGGTCGACGGGATCACGCGCGTCGTCTACGTCTCGCCGTTGAAGGCGCTCGCGGTCGACATCGCGGAGAACCTCGAACGACCGCTCGCCGAGATCGCCGGCGTCGCGGCCGAGCTCGGCCTGAGCGCGCCGACCGTGCGGGTCGCGGTCCGCACCGGCGACACCACGAGCTCGCAGCGCGCCGCGATGGTGCGCAAGCCTCCGAGCTTCGTGGTCACCACTCCTGAGTCGCTCTACCTCCTGGTCACGAGCGCGAAGGGACGCGAGGCCCTGCGCACGGTCGAGACCGTCATCGTCGACGAGATCCACGCGGTCGCGCGCGACAAGCGCGGCGCGCACCTGGCGATCACGCTCGAGCGGCTCGAGGCCCTGTGCGACACCCGCCCTCACCGCGTCGGCCTGTCGGCCACGCAGAAGCCGATCGAGACCGTCGGGCGCCTACTCGTCGGCGATCGCCCGCTGCCCGTCATCGTCGACGCCGGGCACCAACGTGATCTCGACCTCGCGCTCGAGCTCCCCGACGGCGAGCTCGAGGCGGTCACGTCGGCCGAGCAGATGAGCGACGTCCTCGACCGCATCGCCGCGCTGGTCGGCGAACACCGCACCACCTTGGTCTTCGTCAACACCCGGCGCCTGGCCGAGCGACTCGCGCACCAGCTCGGCACCCGTCTTGGCGACGACGTCGTCGCCGCGCACCACGGCAGCCTCTCCAAGGAACGCCGTCACCGCGTGGAGACGCGCCTGCGTGCCGGCGACCTGCGCGCGCTGGTCGCCACCGCGTCCCTCGAGCTCGGGATCGACATCGGACCGGTCGAGCTGGTCTGCCAGATCGGGTCGCCGCGTTCCATCGCCACGTTCCTCCAGCGCGTCGGTCGCTCGAACCACAGCCGCGCGGGTACGCCGAAGGGTCGGCTCTACCCGCTCACGCGCGACGAGCTCGTCGAGTGCACCGCGTTGCTTGCTGCGGTGCACGGCGGTCGCCTCGACACGATCCAGCTCCCGCACCTCCCGCTCGACATCGTCGCCCAGCAGGTCGTGGCCGAGGTCGGCGCGCAGGAGTGGCGCACCGACGACCTCTTCGCGTTGATGACGAAGGCCGCGCCCTACACCGAGATGACCCGCGACCAGTTCGACGAGGTCGTCGACCTCGTGAGCAACGGCATCGCCACCGGGCGGGGACCGCGCGGCGCGTACGTCCATCACGATGCGGTCAACGGCGAGCTGCGCGGCCGCAAGAGCGCCCGTCTGGCCGCGGTCACCTCGGGTGGAGCGATCCCGGAGACCGGCGACTACCGCGTCGTCGCCGAACCCGACGACACGTTCATCGGCACCGTCAACGAGGACTGGGCGGTCGAGTCGATGGCGGGCGACATCTTCCTGCTCGGCACGCACTCGTGGCAGATCCGCAAGGTCGAGACGGGCGTGGTGCGGGTGCGCGACGCCGGCACCGCGCCGCCGACGATCCCGTTCTGGATGGGCGAGGCGCCGGCCCGGACCGCCGAGCTCTCGGCCGAGGTCTCGGCCCTGCGTACCGCCATCGACGCCTTCCTCGCCGCCGGTGATCCCGACGGTGCGCGCCAGTGGTTGCGCGACGTCGCCGGGATCGATGCCGACGCCGCCACCATGGTCGTCGACTACCTGGCGGTCGGGCGGGCGGTCCTCGGGGCGATGCCCACCCAGGAACGACTCGTGTTCGAGCGCTTCTTCGACGAGACCGGCGGGATGCAACTGGTCGTGCACTCGCCGTTCGGGGGGCGGGTCAACCGGTCGCTCGGTCTCGCGCTGCGCAAGAAGTTCTGCCGCACGTTCAACTTCGAGCTCCAGGCCGCGGCCAGCGACGACGCCATCGTGCTCTCGCTCGGCCCGCACCACAGCTTCCCGCTGCAGGAGGTGCCCGGCTACCTCAACAGCACCACGGTCGAGGACACGCTCGAGCACGCCATCCTCGACTCCCCCATGTTCCAGGCCCGGTGGCGCTGGAACCTGAACCGCTCGCTCATGGTGCTGCGCTTCCGTGGGGGCCGGCGCAACCCGCCCCCGATCCAGCGCATGGAGGCCGACGACCTCATGGCCGCGGTGTTCCCGCAGGCGGCCGCGTGCCAGGAGAACGTCACCGGTCCGATCGAGATCCCCGACCACGTGCTGGTACGCCAGACGGTGAGCGACACGCTGCACGAGGCGCTCGACGTCGACGGCACGCGGGAGCTGCTCGAACGCCTGGAGTCGGGTGAGGTCACCGTGCACTTCGCCGACACCACCGAGCCGTCGGTGCTCGCGCACGAGATCCTCACCGCCCGGCCCTACGCGTTCCTCGACGACGAGGAGCTGCAGAACCGCCGTACCAACGCGGTCACGTTGCGGCGCGGGCTGGCCGTCGACCTCAGCGCCATCGGCGCCCTCGATCCCGAAGCCGTGGAGCAGGTGCACGGCGAGATCACGCCCGAACCGTCGTCGGCCGACGATCTCCACGACCTCCTGGCGTCGCTGGTCGTCGTGCGCCCGCGCCCCGACTGGCTCCCGCTGTTCGACGAGCTCGCGGCGCGTGGGCGGGCGTCGGTGCTGGAGCACCACGGCGAGCCCCTCTGGTGCACGACCGAGCGCGCCGAGGACGGGCAGCGAGCGTTCGCCGAGGACGAAGAGGCGATCGCGGCGGTGTTGCGTGGTCACCTCGAGATCCGCGGCATCACCACCGTCGACGATCTTGCCGCGGCCACCACCTTCACGACCGGGCGCGTGCTCGCGGGCCTCGCCTACCTCGAGCAGAGCGGCTTCGTGCTGCAGGGGCATTACCGCGCCGATGCCATCGACACCGAGTGGGTGTCGCGCCGCCTGTTGTCGCGCATGCACTCCTACTCGCGCCGTTCCCGGCGCGGCGGAGTCGAGCCCGCGACCGCCCAGGACTTCATGCGCTTCCTCCTGCGCTGGCAGCACGTCGCGCCCGGCACGCAGCTCACCGGCGAGGCCGGTCTGCTCACGGTCGTCGAACAGCTCCAGGGCTTCGACGCCGCCGCGGTCGCCTGGGAGCCCGATCTCCTCGCGGCCCGGATGCGGCGCTACGAGCCCGCCTGGCTCGACCGCCTCTGCCACGACGGCGAGGTGGCGTGGTTGCGCCTCACCCCGCCGGGCCGCGCCGTCGACGCGCCCGCGGTGGCGCCGTCGAAGGCCACCCCGATCTCGGTCGTCGCCCGTGCGGATCTTCCCTGGTTGCTCATGGGCGCGCGGGTCGGCGCCGATCCCGGTGAGCCGGTCGTGGGCGCCACCGCCGAGGTGCTCGAGGTGCTGCGGGAGCGCGGCGCGTGCTTCGCCTCGGAGCTCGGTGCGGCCACCAACCGGCTGCCCGAAGACATCGAGCGCGCCCTGTGGGACGGCGTCGCCCGCGGCCTCGTGATGTCCGACGGCTTCGGCGCCATCCGCGCCCGGATGTCCGGCGGCAAGCGCACCACCGACGTGCGCCGCTTCTCGCGCCTCGCCCGGGGGCCCCGGCTCGCCACCGCCGCGGCCGGTCGCTGGTCGCTGGTCCCCACCACGGAGGCGGTCTCGCTCACCGAGCTCGGCGGCGCCGACCGCGACGAGCTCGCCGAAGCCGTGGCCGAGCTCCTCCTGCACCGGTGGGGCGTCGTCTTCCGCGACCTCGTGGTCCACGACTCCCTGCGGTTCCCGTGGCGCGACCTCCAGTGGGCGCTGCGGCGGCTCGAGGACCGCGGGCTGGTGCGGGGTGGGCGATTCGTCAGCGGCTTCAGCGGCGAGCAGTACGCACTGCCCGCCGCGCACGAGCAGCTCACCCAGACCCGCAAGGCCCCCCGCACCGGTGAGCGGGTCACCCTCAACGCCACCGACCCGCTCAACCTGGTCGGCACGGTCGTCCCCGGTGCCGCGGGTCCCGGCGGTGCGCACCCGCCGCGTCACGTTCGTCGACGGCATCGCTCTCGGCGAGGGCACGGAGGCGATCGACGACGACGAGCACGCGCGCACCGCCTGAGCGCGCGAGGATCGTGGGTGTGAGCACGCTGCAGGCACCGCAGCACGAGTACCGCGACTACGCCGCGCTCCTCGACGACTACTACGAGCGGGGGTGGACCGACGGCCTCCCCGTCGTGCCGCCCACGCCCGCGCTGGTCGACGAGTTCCTGGCCGCCGCCCGGCTCGAGCCCGACACCGTGCTCGGCGCGGTCCCGACCCGCGCGGTGGTCGTGACCGCCGAGCACGTGGCCATCAACGCGGTGATGGCGGGCTGCCGGGCCGACTACATGCCGGTGGTCGTCGCCGCGGTGCGGGCCCACCTCCACGAGAAGGGCAACTGCCACAGCGTCACCGGCACCTTGTCGGGCGCGGCGCAGGCGGTCGTCATCAACGGTCCCGTCCGGCATCGTCTCGACGTGAACTGCACGCGCCGGCTGCTTCGGCCCCGGGTGGCGGGCCAACGCCACCATCGGCGCGCGCGCTGCGCCTGGTGATCCGCAACGTGTGCCGCGCCATTCCCAACTTCCTCGACCGCGCCACCTACTCCACGCCGGCGCGGTACTCCTTCTGCTTCGGCGAGGACGAAGAGGGCGCCGACCGTGGATCCCGATGAGCGTCGAACGCGGGATCCGGCGGGCACCAGCGCGGTCACCGTGCACTCGGTGATGACGATGAGCTCCGCCCTCGACCTCACCAGCCGCACCCCCGAAGGCATCCTCGACAGCGTCGCCGCGCACATCCGGACCCGCGGCGTCGCCACCGACGAGTGGTTGGGCATCGAGAACACGGTCATGCTGGTGATGGGCCCGGAACACCGACGCTTCCTCGTCGACGCCGGCTGGTCGAAGGACGACGCCCGCGACTACCTGTTCCCCCGGTTGAAGGAAGGTGAGCGCCCGGTGCGCATCGGCAGGCCCGAGGGGATCCTCATCGTGGCCGCCGGCGGGCCGGGCATGTCGGAGACGTGGGTGCTCTTCCCGCACCTGGCGTGGGCCATCACCGAGCCCGTCGTCCCGGAACCCGGAGGTCCGTCGTGAGCCTGATCGGTCTGGATCCCACCAGCGGCCCGATGCCGGAATCGCAGCAGGGTCCGGCGACGCGCACAAGCTCGCTCGAGGGCGCGGTCGTCGGCGTCGTGTCGAACGGGCTCGGTGAGAGCGACCGGATCCTGCGCGCCGTCCATCGCGAGCTGGCGACGATCAGCGGCGCGCGCGCGACCTCGTGTTCGTGCGCAAGCCCAGCGTGTCGGTGCCGCCCGATCCGATGGACTGGGAGAAGTTGATCTCCCAGGTCACGGTGGCGGTCGCCGGCTTCGGTGGTTGAGGCTCGTGCAGTGCGCGCAGTTTGCGCGACTCCGTGGAACTGGAATGGGCCGGCATCCCCAGCGTCGCCATCGTGCACGAGTCGATGGAGGGTACGCGCGCGGGCGATGGCTCGGGTCAGCGGCATGCCCGACTACGGGTTCGCCACGGTGCCGTATCCCCACATCCCGCTCGCGGTCTGGACCGACGAGGAGATCGACGAGGTCGCGCGCGGATCGGCACCCCGCCTCCTCGCGCTCCTCACGAACGGAGCGTGAGTTCCCATGACTGACACGACCCCGGTCCTGATCGAGGCCGCCATCAACGGCATGAGCACCAAGGACCGCAACCCGAACGTGCCGATCACACCCGAGGAGATCCGGGCCGACGCGGCGCGTGCCGCCTCGACGCCGGCGCCACCATCATCCACGCGCACAACCACGACATCCGCCTGAGCGGTGAACCAGCCGCGCGCGCCTACCTGGACGCCTGGGCGCCGCTCCTGGCCGAACGGCCCGATGCGCTCTGGTACCCCACGCTGTGCGTCGCGCCCGATCCGGTGGCCAAGCTCGAGCACGTGCGCCTCATCGCCGAGGAGGTCCCGCTCGCGCATGGCGGCGGTCGATCCCGGGTCGACCAACCTCGGTGCGACCCGGCGCCGACGGGCTCCCCGAGGGCGGCGTGTACGCGCAACTCCTACGGCGACATCCGCCAGGCGTTCGACTTCTGCGCCGAGCACCACCTCGGTCCGCAGCTCGCGATCTACGAGCCCGGGTTCCTCCAGTGCGTGCTCACCTATCAGCGCGCCGGCCGCCTTCCCGCGGGCTCGATGGTGAAGCTGTACTTCGGCGGCGAGTGGGGCATGTGGGCGCGCGCGCCGCGGCGTCACCTTCGGGCTGCCGCCCACGAGCCAACGCGTTGCTCGCCTACCTCGACATGCTCGAGGGCACCGGCCTGCCGTGGTCGGTGTCGGTGTGGGGCGGCGACCTCATGGCCACGCCGGTGGCGCGGCTCGCGCTCGAGCGCGGCGGCCACCTCCACGTCGGTCTCGAGGAGCACTTCGATCCCGACCGTCAAGCCGACCAACGTCGAGCTCGTCGAGCAGGCGGTGGCGCTGGCCGGCGTCGGTCGGCCGCCCGCTCGCGTACGACCGCCGACGCGGTCAGGATGCTCGGAGCTGCCGAGCCCGGCAACGAGCGCAGGAACCCCAGCAACGCCGCGTTGACCAGCTCGGGCTCCTCCTGCTGGATCCAGTGCCCCGAGCCCGCGACCCACACCGGGTCGCGCAGGTTCGGCACCGCGCTGCGGGTGGCGAGCACCGCCTCCTGGTCTGACCGAAGATCGACGTCGAACTCGGCGCCGATGAACAGCGCGGGTTGCGTCGACGCGTGCGGCCCGCGAACGGCGCCGAGCAGCTCCTGGTTGCGGTCGATGTTGCGGTACCAGTTGATGCCGCCGGCGAACGTGCCGTGGTGCCGGAACGACTCGACGAACACGTCGAGATCCTCGTCCGACAACCAGTCGAGCGGACCCGGGCGGCTCGCGCACCACGTCGAAGAACCAGCGTCGCCGACGGGTCGAAGAAGCGGAACTGGTCGCGGGGCACGTCGCCCGAGAGCCCGTAGAGGATCGCGCCGAGGGTGCGCCGGAGGTCGGCGTCGAGCTCGCGCTCGGCGACCCCGGGCTCCTGGAAGTAGAGGATGTAGAGGAACCCGTCGCCGAACGCGGCGCGCATGGCGTCGGTGAGCGTGACCCGCGGGGTCGGCACCGGTGCGATGCCACCGAAGTGGACGCTCAGGCCCGCGACGGCGTGGAACCGGTCGGGGCGGAGCAACGCGCAGTGCCAGGCCACCGGACCGCCCCAGTCGTGCCCGACGACGACGGCCGAGTCGATCCCGAACGCGTCGAGCACCCCGACGATGTCGCCGACAAGGTGCAGCATCGTGTACTCGTCGACGCCGCGCCGGCAGGTCGGTGGTGCCGTACCCCCGCTGGTCGGGAGCGAGCACGTGGTAGCCGGCGTCGCCGAGGGCGCGGCAGCTGGTGACGCCACGAGTACCAGCATCTCGGGGAACCCGTGGCACAGCACGACCGCCGGCCCGTCCTCGGGCCCCGACTCGGCGACGTGCATGCGGATCCCGTTGCTGTCGACGTGCCGATGGCGGATCGCGCCGGCGTCGGTCACCTCAGTGCTCGGCGCGGTCGAGGTCGGCGGTGGGATCGCGGGCGAGATCGGCGGCGCGGAACGCGGCGGTGTCGGGCAGCGCCAGGTGCACGTCGGACTCCTCCTCGATGCGGACCTGCAGGTCCGCGCCGCGACAGTCGAGCACGTGGCCGCCGACGGTGCGGTCGTCGCTGAGGAAGTGCAGGTGGTACCCCGCGATCTCGACGCCCGAGGCGTAGGGCGGTGACCAGAAGCCGACCATCGTGCCGTCCACCGCGCCCAGCTCGAACTCGGCCTGCGTCTCGGTGGCGACCGCGAGCGGCACGCCCGGCGCGGTACGGCATGCGGCACGCACGTGCACCTCGTCGAAACGACCGTCGACGCGCACCGCGAAGAACACGTTGGCCGACGGGCGCAGGTCGTCGAGCCGTTCGGTCAGCGCGCCGAAGCTGTCGACCGCGCCGAGGGTCACCGGCGACGGATCACCGAAGCGCGTGACCACGGCAAAGGGCGTACGCGTGTCGTCGGCCACCGGGCCGACCCGACCGTCGGATCCCACTCGGAACACGTGACCGTCGAGCACGATCATCTCGCCGTCGAGGTCCTCGAAGGTGCCGAGCCCGAAGTCGCCGTGTTCACGGACGACGCCGACCGACACCGCGCCCTGGTACACGCCCTCCACCAGGGCGCCCGCGGTCGACACCTGGTACAGCGTGTGGTGTTCGACCCCGAGGAACTCCGCCAGCGCGCGCTCGACGAGGTGGTCGACCGGTGCCCCGCTGCTCGACGCCTGGTGGTGCAGCGCGGCGAGCACCGTCGCGTCGACGCGGGCACGCAGCTCGGGCATCCGGGCAACGTAGCGGTCCCCGCCGAGAAATTCCGCGGCCCGCGGGAACTCGGCGGCTGCGCCGTCCGTCTGACCCTCCCGAACGCACCGTCTCATCGGGAGGGAACCCATGCGCCGTGTCGCAGGCGTCGCCGCGATCGTTGTCGCCCTGATCACCGCAGTCGCCGCCGCGCCGGCGGGCGCGTGCGGCGGACTGGTGGGCGAGAACGGCACCATCCAGCTGACCCGCACCAGCACGCTCGCCGCCTACCACGACGGCATCGAGCGCTACGTGACGAGCTTCGAGTTCAGCGGCACCGGCGAGGAGGTCGGGTCGATCGTGCCGCTGCCCGGCATCCCGACCAAGGTGGAACGCGGCGGCGACTGGACCCTGCAGCGGCTCGAGCGCGAGGTGCGCCCTCCGGCGCCCCAGTTCGCGACGCTGAACGCCGCCGGCTCGGCGCTCGAGGACGAGGCCGAGGTGCTCCAGCAGACGACGGTCGACGCGCTCGACATCACGATCCTGCGCGGCGGCGGTGACGCGGTCGGACGCTGGGCGATCGACCACGGGTTCCTGCTCACCCCCGACGCCCCCGAGGTCCTCGACTTCTACTCCCAGCGCAGCCGGATCTTCATGGCCGCACGCTTCGACGCCCGACGCGCCGCCGACCTCGGGCAGAGCTCCGGTGACGGCACGCCGATCATGCTCACCATCCCCACCGACGCGCCGTGGGTGCCGCTGCGCATCCTGTCGCTCGGGCTCGACTCGGCCACGGTGGTCGAGGCCGACGTGTTCCTGCTCACCGACGAGCGCCCGGCGGTGCTCACGGCCGACCGCGGCGTCGACGTGGCGCGCAGCGAGCCCGCATCGGCATCACTGCTCGACGACCTGCGCTCCGACCAGCACATGGGCTGGGTGCCCGATGCGATGTGGTTCACCTACGTCGACGTGTCGTCACCGGCCGGGGAGCTACGCCACGACCTCGCGGTGTCGACCCGGGCCGACACCCTGCCGTCGGCTCGCCTCGCCGGCTTCGTGACGCACGAGGGTGACCACGCCGGCGCGCCGTGGGCCTGGCTGTTGCTCGTCGGCGGCGCTCCGCTGCTCGTGATCGGCGGAGGCCAGGCGCTGGCGCGCCGGCGGTCGTCGTGACCGCGGCGGTGCGTCGGCATCGGCTGGTCGCGCTCACGTTCGCGGCGGTGGTGTTCCTGCTCGCCGCCGGAGCGACGGTGTTGGCGACCTCGGGCACGCCGTCGGCGGCGGCGTCACGCGTGCTCGGTCCCGGCTCCGTGACCGTCACCATCGGGATCGACCACAGCCGCTTCGACGTTCGCCCGCTCCGCGTACGTCCGCACACCGAGGTCCGGTTCGTGGTGGTGAACCGTGATCCCATCGGCCACGAGCTCATCGTCGGCGGGCCCGACGTCCAGGCCCGTCACGCCACCGGGCACGAGGCATCGCACCCCCCGGTGCCGGGCGAGGTGTCGGTACCGGCCGAGGGACGCGCGTCGACCACCTACGTCTTCCACTCCCCCGGGCCGGTCGAGTTCGCCTGTCACCTCCCCGGCCACTACCAGTACGGCATGCACGGCATCGTGCAGGTGACGGCCGCGTCGCGGCCCCGGTAACGTCGTCGTATCTCCGTACGCGGAGCATCTCCCGGGGGGAGTGGCATGACGACGACCACCACCAGTGGGCAACTGCGCTACATCGACTCCGACGGTCACATCCTCGAGCATCCGACCGCGATGCCCGACTACGCGCCGGCGGAGTTCCGGGACCGCATCTGGCACCTCGAGACCGACGCCCAGGGCGAGGAGTGGCTGCACTACGACGGCAACCGCATCCCCGCCAACTTCATGGCCGCGGCCGGCACCGCGGGCATGAGCGACGAGGATCGGGCCCGTTCGTTCCGGGGCGAGTTGCGCTACACGGAGGTCCGTCCCGCGGCCTGGAACGCGAAGGCGCGCCTCCAGGACATGGACCAGGACGGCATCGACCTCGCGGTGCTGTACCCCACGATGCTGCTCGGGCTCCAGAGCATGCGCGACGTCGACTTCGCCGAAGCCCAGGCTCGTGCGTACAACGACTGGTGCTCCGACCACACGCTCGAGGGCGAGGGCCGGCTCTTCGGTGCGGGTGCGGTGCCGCCGATGCACGATGCCGACGACGTCGCGCGGGTGGCGGCCGAGATCCGTCGCGTCGCCGAGCTGCCGGGCATGGTGTCGGTGTTCATGCGACCGAACCCGTCGGTCGACTGGCGTCCGTTCAACGACCCGGTCTACGACCCCATCTGGCAGGCGGCCGCCGACACCGGGCTCCCGATCGCGCTCCACCCGTTCCTCGCGTCCGACCTTCCCGGCGCGTGCGTCGGCCTCCGCCTCGGGCGGCCCCGCCTTCCCGACGGTCGGTACGTCGACGACTTCGATCCCGACAACCTGCAGACACTCGAAACGCAGCAGCTCGGCGACCTGCGCCCCTCGGTGCTGTTCACCCAGGCGATCGCCAACCCGGTCGACGTGATGAGCTCGATCGCCTACCTGACCGCCGGCGGCGTGTGCGAGCGCTTCCCCGACGCGAAGTTCATCTTCCTCGAGGCCAACGGCGGCTGGCTGGTGCCCTGGCTCGAGCGGCTCGACCATCACTGCCGCAAGTTCCAGTGGGAGGTGGAAGACCTCTCGATGCTGCCGTCGGACTACATGAAGCGTCAGTGCTGGATCAGCTTCGACCCCGACGAGTCGATGCTGTCGTTCACGGCCCGGTCGCCTCTCGTCGGGCCCGATCGCATCATCTGGGCGTCCGACTACCCGCACCCCGACGCCAAGTTCCCCGGCGTCACCGAGGAGCTGGCGGAGGCGCTCGAAGGGCTGGACTTCGCGCAGCAGCAGGCCATCACCAGCGAGAGCGCCATCGCCCTCTACGGCATCGGCGACTGAGCACGCGCGACGCCGGCGAAGCGACGCATCACCACGAGCAGTTCGTCCGGATCGGCGCTGGGCACGAGGTAGTGCGAGTACGCGAAGCGGAGGAACATCTCCGCCGCCTGCGCACGCGAGATGGTTCCTGCGCGCACGGCGGGAACTTCGTCGAGTGAGTCGCCCAGGAGGTGCGCGAAGGCCTCGACGTGCGGCCCGAGGGAGTCGGCGAGCGACTGCAACGCGAAGGCGGGATCGGCACCGATCGGGTCCGGCCCCAGCCGTCCGTCGAGGTACGTGACCAGGTAGCGGAGCGCGGCGTCGAGCCGGCGGATGGGCGTGCGGTGTGCGGCGACCACCGCACCGAGGCCGGCGTCGAACTGCTCCACCTCGTAGGCCGTCATGGCTGCGAGCAGGATGGTCTTGGTCGGGAACCACCGGTAGATGGTCGGTCGCGACACACCCGCGGCCGCAGCGACCGCCGACAAGGTGAGCTTGTCGGGTCCGCCCTCTGCGACCGCGCGACGCGCTGCGGCGAGGATCAGCTCCGAGGTCGCCGGGGAATTCGCCACGGCCCGCAGCTTTACATTCTTTGCGGTCCATGTAAAGCTCCGGCATGAACCGCCGCACGTGCGGGAGCGAGGCCGGACGAGGCTCGGGGGACAGCATGGCGATCGATCTCACCAGCGGCATGGACGCGTCGAGTGACCACTTCCTCGCCGAACGGCCCGAGGATCCGCAGTTCCGCGAGAGCGCGTCGATGTGGATCTCCGACGACCAGGGCGCCATCGGGCTCCCCCGCGTCGGCATCGAGGCCCTCGCCGACACCTGGGACAAGCGCGACCTGCAGGTGAACCTCGGCTTCCCCGACGGGCGCAGCGTCGTCGTCCGCGAGTCGGGCATCGGTCGCTCCCCCGTCGACGACGACGGCATCTGCCGCACCTTCGCCGCCGGTGGTCTGGAGTTCCGCCACGTCGAACCGTTCCGGACCTTGACCATGACCTACGACGGCACCGCGCTCGACACCACCGCGCTCGCGCTCGCCCGCGGTCAGCTCGATGCGCCCCGCGTCCCGTTGCAGATCGACGTGGAGCTGACGTGCGCGGCGCCACCGTGGATCCCGGGCACGCTGAGCGAAGAAGCGGCCGCGGTCTTCCACGAAGGCTTCGCCGGCGCGTTCATCAGCCCGCGCTACGAGCAGCTCTGCACCTCTCGGGGCACCGTGCGCGTGGGGGGCGACGAATGGTCCTTCACCGGCACCGGCCTGCGGATCCACCGCCAGGGCCCGCGCGACGTCGGCGGCTTCTGGGGCCACTGCTGGCCGAGCGCGCTGTTCCCCAGCGGGAAGGGCTTCGGCGGTCTCGCGTTCCCCGAACGACCCGACGGCGATCCCACGTACAACGAGGCGTACGTGTTCGACGGTGAGCGCATGATCCCGGCGACCCTGGTCGACGCGCCCTGGCTCCGGCGGCTCCAGCCCTTCGGCGAGGACGTCGCGGTCACGCTGCGCACCGCCGGCGGTGACATCCGCGTCGAGGGCGAGACCATCGTGTCGGCGTGCATGGCCGGCGGCACGCACCATGAGTTCGCCCCGGCTCTGCAACAGGCCGGCGTCCGCTACCGCTGGGACGGTGAGGAGTCCTACGGGATGATGGAACGCTCCATCCCCGTCGCGCAGCTCGAGGAGCTCGCGTGACGAACGGCGTCCGGGCCGAGGTGAACTACATCCGCAACCGGCCCGGCCCGTCCGATGACGTCCTCGAATTCGTCACCGAGGACGAGACGCAGTCGACCATGGTCACCCTCCCCGGGGAACCGATGTGGATCACGAACGCCCGCGGGTTGACCACCGACGTGGACCGTGAAGGGTTCGTGCTGGTCCCCCACGTGAGCCACGTCGCCGACTTCGGCGCCATCCAATTCGACCCGGAGGTCGACCAGCAGTACATCGACGAGATGACCGTCCTGCTGATCGAAGTGACCGGGGCGGCGAAGGTCGTGTTCCTCGGCGGCGGGAAGAAGCGCTACGGCGAGCCCGCGGTGGAAGAGCTCTCGGCACTCAAGAACGCGAAGCCGGCGCGGTATCCGCACGCCGACAACACAAACGCGTCGGCGGCCGAGCTGGCGGATCTCTTCGACCAGTTCGTCGACGACGTCGAGCTCGCGCGGTACCCACGCTGGGCGATGTACAACATGTGGCGCGCGGTGACGCCGCCGCCGCAGGACTTCCCGCTCGCGGTGTGCGATGCGCGTTCGGTCGCACCCGGCGACGAGGTGACGGTGACCGCGCTCACGGTCGAGCTCGGCGACGTGCACGTGCGTCACGACACCACGAGCTACGTGCACAACGCCGGACACCAGTGGCACTACTACCGCGACATGACCCCCGACGAGGTGCTCGTGTTCAAGGCGCACGACACCGATCCGGGGCGCGCCGGTCGCGTGCCGCACACCGCGTTCACCGACCCCACGTGCCCTCCCGGCACCCCCACGAGGGCGAGCGTCGAGATGCGAGCCCTCGCTCTCTTCGACTGATCCACCAGGAGCCGCCCCGTGTCAGCCCTCACCACGGACGACATCGTCGAGCGCGCCCACGCGCAGACCGAGGTCGACGATCCGGCCCCGAGCCACTTCCTCGAGAACCTCGACGCGATCGTGGCGTCCATGAACGACGACGCCGACCTCAACCCCGACGGCGTCGAGGGCATGGCCGGGCTGATGGCGACCGCGCTGCGCAACCGCATCGAGGTCGACCGCTACGTCGCCGACGAACCCGGCGTCGCAGCCTCCACGCTCGCGCCGCCGATCTTCCTGACCGGACTCCCCCGCTCCGGCACGACGTACTTCCAGTACCTGTTCGACCAGGAACCGACGCTGCGGATGCTCCGCACCTGGGAGGGCGACCGGCCCGCGCCCCCGCCGGCGGTCGACCCGGAGTCGGCGCGGCGTCGCCACGACGCGAGCGTGGAGAACGCCCGCGCGATGCGCGAGGCCACCGGCGGCAAGATCGACGCCATGCACCTCACCGACGTCGACGGACCCCAGGAGTGCCTGGCCATCCTGGACCAGACCTTCGTGAATCCCGGGATGCTCTGGACGATGTCGGTGTCCGGCTACCTCGAGTTCCTCTTGCACACCGCCGACCTGCGCGCCGCGTACGAGCACCACGCCACCGTCCTGAAGCTCCTGCAGTACGGCGGGCCGTCGTGCCGGTGGGCGCTGAAGTGGCCGTGCCACCTGCTCGCGCTCGATGCGATCGCCGAGGTGCATCCCGACGCGAAGTTCGTGGTCACCCACCGCGACCCGGTGCAGGCGCTGGCGTCGAACTGCAGCCTCACGCACATGCTCCGCGCCGGCACCTCGCCGAAGGCAGATCCGGAGCAGATCGGTCGCGACATGCTGGAGCTCGTGCGCCAGCACGTCGACCGCCTCGTGGCGTTCGACATCGCCCAGGCGGCCGCCGGGCGCACCGCGATCATGCACGTCGACTACTACGAGCTCGTCGACGCGCCCGAGGCGGTGATGCCTGCGGTGTTCGCCGGCGTCGGGCTGGACTGGACCGACGACACCGACGAACGCGTCCGCACCTGGCGCGAAGCGAACCCCAAGGGCAAGCGCGGCAAGCACGAGTACACCCTCGACGACTACGGCCTCGATCGCGCCACCGTCACCGAGGCGTTCAGCGAGTACACCGAGCGCTTCGACATCCCGAGCGAGCTCGAACGCGTCCGATGAGCGGCGGCGACGTCGGGTGGGCCGGCTGCCTCGACGACCTGCGTGACGTGCAGGCACGTCTCGCCGCGCTCGTCGGTGAGGGTCGTGAAGCCGACCTGGCGGTCAAGATGTTCGGCGCGGTGATGGCCGCCACCCTGGTCCAGCTCTGGGCCGAGCCCGACCACCCCGCGTTCGTGCCCAGCGTCGGGTACTACACGATGTACGGCTCGCCGAACCCCGACACCCTGTACCGCAACACCACCATCGATCCCCGGGGCACGTACCGGATCAGCGGGCAGCGCGGCACCGTGCCCGACGTGACCATCATGCCGTTCGGCGCGCCGACCGCCGACGGGCTGCAGACGTTCGCGCCCTTCGACTTCGACGACCTGACCATCGCCGACGACGGTTCCTTCGACGTCGTGCTGAGCCCGGATCGTCCGCCCGACGCGTCGGACTGGTGGCGCCTCGACCCGGAGATGCGCACGCTCATGTTGCGCAGTGTCTCGGACCAGTGGGGCGCACACACCGAGCCTCGGGTTGCCATCGTGCGGCTCGACACCGACCCGCGGCGCGCGCGGCACCGATCCCGACGCGCTCCGGCGGCGCTTCCGATCATTCGCCGCGGCGGTCGAGGGGATGGTGATGTCGGGCATCCGACGGGTCACGCAGCTCCGCGCCGACGGGATCGTGAACGACCTGGTGCCGGTCGACTACTCCGCCAACGGCGGCCTCGACGACCAGTGGTACCAGGAAGGCTGCTTCGCGCTCGACGACGACGAGGCGCTCGTGATCGAAGCCCGGCTCCCGCCGGAGCTCCGGGCGTTCTCGTTGTCACTCACCGACGAGTTCTTCTCGACGATCGATTGGACGAACGCGCAGAGCAGCCTGAACCGTCACCAGGCACAGATCGACGATGACAGCGTGCTGCGCGTCGTGGTCGCGTCGGTGGATCCGGGCGTGCAGAACTGGCTCGACACCACCGGCCACCGCTCCGGCGTGCTCCAGTTCCGCTGGTCGGGCGGCGCATGCCCGGAGGTGTCGGTGAAGAAGGTCGCGGCCGCCGCGATCGACGTCGAGGGCGGGCTCCCCGCGTCGACGTCGCGGGTCACGCCGGAACAGCGTGCGGCAACCATCCGCGCCCGGCAGGCCGGCGTGCAGCTGCGCTCACGTTGGTAGCTCGGGCGTGAACACGAGTGGCAGCGGATCGACGCATCGCACCACTGCCTCGTTCAGGTAGCCGGGCGACCGGTCGGGATCCGGCCGGTAGTCAGGGATGCGCCGGTGCAATGTGTCCAGCGCGACCCGTAGCTCCAAGCGGGCCAGGTGGGAGCCGAGGCACCGGTGGAACCCGCTGGCGAACGCGATGTGGCGGTTGTCGGTGCGCGCGAAGTCGACCCGGGTGGGATCCGGGAACGACGTCGGGATCCATGTTGGCTGCGGCCCATACCACGCGGAGCTCGTCGCCGGCGTTCACCTCGACCCCTCCGATCGTGAAGTCGGCCGTGGCGTGGCGGCTACCGGCCACGACCGGCGTCTCCACCCGCATCAGCTCCTCGATCGCCGCCGGCAGCAGCGACGGGTCGGCCACGAGGCGGTCGCGCTCGGCGGGATGGCGGGCCAGCCAGTCGACCATGCACGACAGCGACGCGGTGACGGTGTCGAGACCGGCGAGCACGAGCAGGATCGTGATGTCGATGACGTCCTCGTGCGTGAGGCGCTGGCCATCGACCTCGGCGGTGAGGAACCCGCCGATCAGGTCGTCCTGCGGTTCGTCGGCTGCCTCGCGGCGTTCGAGCTCGGCGTCGAGGTACTCGATGAGCTTCGGGCACGCGGCAGCCTGGTGCTCGGCGTCGGTCGGACGGATCACGCCGTCCTTCACCCACAACAGGAACGGCACGTCCTCGAGCGGCAGACCGAGTTGGCTCAGGAAGATCTGTGTGGGGAGCTCCTCGCAGAACGCAGCGAAGAAATCGACGCAGCCGTCAGCGGCGAACGCGTCGATCAACGTGTTCGCCAGGTCGCGGATCACGGGCTCCAGTCGTGCGACCTGCTTCGGCGCGAACAGCGGGTCGAGCAGCTTGCGGTACTTGGTGTGGTCCTCACCGTCGAGCATCAAGGGGATCAACGGCCGGCCCGCGCCGAGTGCGATCGACACGATCGCCGCCGTGTCCGGATCGATCGAATGCACGTCGCGACGCTTCGTGACCGTCACCACGTCCTCGAGGCGCGTCAGCTCCACGGTGCCGTCCTGTTTGGTGACGCGCGGCCCCCGGTGGATGGCGGCCACCCGCTCGTAGGTGTCGATGACACCTTCGACGAACGCGCCACCATCGCTGCCGTCGCCGCCCGTGCTGCCGTACTCCGCCATCGCGCACCTCCATGCCGCCCGCCGGTCGTCATTCTTGCGACCGCCACCGGCCGGGCCTACTCTGAAACTACACCGTCTCGTTTCATACGGGGAGTGCCACGTGTCGCCGCGAGCCCGCCATCCCGACGAGGACATCCTCGGCGCCACCCTCGACGTGATCGCCGAGCACGGGGTCGCGGGCACCACGGTCGACACCGTGGCGACGAGGTCGGGGGTCAGCAAAGCGACGATCTACCGCCACTGGGGCTCGCGCGCACAACTGATCCACGCCGCCCTCTCGTCGCTCGAGGGGATGTACGTCGAGACCGAGGGCGACTCGCTGCGCGAGGACCTCACCGTGCTGCTCTCGCATCTGGTCGAGTACTTCGAACGCCCCGACAGCGGGCGCGTGTTCGCGTCGTTCGTCGACGCCGCTGCGCGCGACCCCGAGCTCGCGGTGCTGCACCAGGCGACGGTGCAACGTGCCCGCGACAGCTTCGAGAAGGTCGTGCGGCGCGGCATCGCGCGGGCGAGCTGCCGGAGGATCTCGACATCGAGCTCTTCATCGACGTCGTGCGCGCGCCGTTCGTGTACCGCCGCGTCGTCGCCCAGTCGCCGGTAGGGACGGCCGACATCGACGCCGTCCTCGACATCGTGCTCGGCACGTTCAGCCGGGTGCCCAACTGAGAGGGAGGACCATGCCTGCAGCACGGGACGCCAAGGAATGGGCCGCTTCGGGTGGTCTCCACGGCATCGGCAACTCGTTGTACACGCCCTTCAGCGGCACCGACGGCGACGACGTCGACTACGACGCGTACCGCACGCTGGTCCGGTACTGCGTCGGCGACCTCGGTCACCCGATGCTCTGGCTCACGAGCGGCATCGCCGAGTGGTGGTCGCTGACCATCGACGAGCGCAAGCGTCTGCTCGAGGTCGCGGTCGAGGAGGCGGGGGCGATCGCGCCCGACACCGTGATCCAGGCGTGCACCAGTGCGACGTCGGCCAAGGACTGCCTCGAGCTCACCCAGCACGCGGAGGCCTCGGGGGCCGACATCTGCTACCTGCAGACGCCGCCGATGGAGGTCCACGGCGGCGAGGGTGTGCAGCGCTTCTTCCGGTACATCGCCGACCGCACCGACATCGCGCTCGGCCTGTTCAACTCCGGCTCGTCCGGCTACGTCCTCACGCCCGACGAGGTGGCAAGGATCGCGAACGAGATCCCGGCCGTGTGCGCGATGAAGGAAGGGATGATGGAAGCCTGGCGGAGCAAGGCCGCCCACGCGCTCGCGCCCGAGCTCGTCATCTGGGAGTGCGACGCCATCGTCTACAAGGCCGGGTGGTTGCAGCAGGGAATCGTGAGCGCCGCCCAACTGGGTACCGCCGGGTACCTCTACGAGACCCCCGAGAAGCGGATGCTCTCGGGGTACTGGAACCTCGTGTGGGACGGTCGCCTCGCGGAGGCGATCGAGTACGAGCAGGCGACCGGCCTCGGCCGCATCAGCGAGGAGCTCGGCCCGTGGTTCACCGGCTATCCGGGTCGGCCGGGCTACTTCACGCACTGGGGCGAGGCGTTCCGCCACGCCGCGTTCGTGATCGGGCTGCCCATCGGCGACTACCCCCACTCGCGGCCGCCGCAGGGCATCCTGCCGCAGGCGGGCAAGGACCAGATCCGCAAGACGCTCGAGAACGCCGGCCTGGCCAAGCAACCGGCGCCGGCCTAGGCACCGGCCCGCCCGAGCCGCGCCCCAGCTGGGGGTACGGTGTTCGCATCGGTCTTGTACCGGGCCCAACACACGATCGAGGAGGACGTCGTTCCGTGACGATCACCAACCAGAGCGACATCTACTACGACCCGTTCGACGTCCAGATCGACATCGACCCGCACCCGCTCTGGAAGCGCATGCGCGACGAGGCGCCGCTCTACCGGAACGAGAAGTACACCTTCTTCGCGCTGACCCGGTTCGACGACGTCGAGAAGGCCCTCGTCGACTGGGACACCTTCCGCTCGGGCAAGGGCTCCACGCTCGAGATGATCCTGTCCGGCGTCGAGATGCCGCCGGGGTCGATCCTCATGGAGGACCCGCCGGCGCACGACATCCACCGCAGCTTGATGTCGCGGGTGTTCACGCCGAAGGCCATGCTGGCGATCGAACCGAAGGTGCGCGAGTTCTGCAACCGCACCCTCGACCCCCTCGTGGCCGAGGGGCGCTTCGACTTCATCACCGACCTCGGCGCGGTCATGCCGATGCTGACCATCGGGATGCTGCTCGGCATCCCCGAGGAGGATCAGGTCGCGATCCGCGACAAGATCGACCAGAGCCTGCGCATCGACGAGAGCGGCGAGGCGGAGGTGCCGTCCGCCGGCGTCATCTTCGAGGGCATCGAGGTGTTCGGCGAGTACATCGACCACCGGACCAAGCACCCGTCCGACGACCTCATGACCAAGCTGATCCAGGCCGAGTTCGAGGATCAGCACGGCGTCACGCGCACGCTCACGCGCGACGAGACGCTCATGTACATCATGCTGCTTGCCGGCGCGGGCAACGAGACGACGACCCGCCTGATCGGCTGGACCGGCAAGCTCCTGTCCGAGCACCCCGACCAGCGCCGTGAGCTTGCCGCCGACCGCTCGCTCGTCCCGGGGGCGATCGAGGAGATCCTGCGCTACGAGGCTCCGTCGCCGGTGCAGGCCCGGACGGTCATGCGCGACGTCGAGTACTACGGCGAGACCGTGCCCGAGGGCAGCATCATGGTGCTGCTCAACGGCTCCGGGAACCGCGACGACCGCCACTTCCCCGACGGTGACCGCTTCGACATCCACCGCAACATCGACCACCACCTGAGCTTCGGGTACGGCCTGCACTTCTGCCTCGGGGCCGCGCTGGCGCGCCTCGAGGGGCGAGTCGCCCTCGACGAGGTGCTCCGGCGCTGGAGCGACTGGGACGTCGACTGGGACAACGCCAAGCAGGCCCACACCCCCAACGTGCGCGGCTGGGAACGCCTCCCCGTCGTGGCGACGGCCTGATCCGATGAAGACGAAGCTGCACTGCCCGTGCGGAGAGCTCATCCGGGGTGACGACGAGGACGACCTCGTCGAGAAGGCGTTCGCGCACCTCCGCGAGAAGCACCCCGACATGGCCGACGACTACCAGCGCGAGCACATCCTCTTCATGGCGTACTGAGCCCGTAGCCGCAATCTTTTGCGGCACTGGGAACGCAGCGTCGTTGGGGACCAGAGGTCGGCGGTTTGGAACCACCACCAACCCGACCGGAGGACCCATGCCCATCACGAACGTACAACTGCGACAGCCGATCCCGCTCCGCGAGTACCTCGAGGCGGGCTGCGAACCGGCGACCCTCGGCCTGCCGGCGTACGACTTCCACGACGCGATCGCCGACGGACTCGTCGGGACCTTCGACGACATGACTTCAGCATCACCGGAAGCCCGATTGCCGCAGCCTCGGCCCGCAGGCCAGCCCAGGCGCTTGGCCGAGCGGGAGTCATCACGCGGGCAAGAGAGACGCGGTTCGCACGACCGGCTGCCCGGCCGGTTTCGACCGATCTTCCTCGAATGGAGATGCTTCAGATCTCCATTTCGAGGTCGTACACGAAGCCGTACCTTGACCCTCGGCTGGTCGAGGCATGACCATCGCAGTATGCGTCATCGCCTCCTGGTGCCCCTCGTAGCCCTCCTTGTGATCGTCGCCGGCGGATGCGACTGGCCGACCATGAACCCGCCCGGAAACGCGCCGGTGAGGTATCGCGACCCGGTCTTCAGCACGGTCACGGTAACGAGCAACGTCACATACGGCAGCGCGGTCAATCTGGAGGGCCAGACAATCCAGCTGAAGCTCGACATGTACCAGCCCAGTGGCGACACGGTCGTGAGTCGGCCCGCGATCGTGTGGGTCCATGGCGGCTCGTTCTGTTGTGGCAGCAAGACCTCGGCCGAGCTCGTCGACGAAGCGACAACGTTCTCCAAGCAGGGATTTCTGAACGTCTCGATCGACTATCGGCTCGAGTCACCGGGCTGCTCGGGATCGCTGTCGAATTGCGTCGCGGCGATTCAGGAGGCCGCGGCTGATGCGCAGGCCGCGGTGCGCTTCCTTCGAGCCAACGCGGCGCGATACGGCATCGACCCGAACCGCATTGCGATCGGCGGCTCGTCGGCGGGTGCGGTCACCGCGCTGAACGTGGGCTATTCGACTTCCGAGGTTCCGTCGGCGGGTGTGCGAGCGGCGGTCTCGCTGTCGGGTGGACAGGCGGTCGTCGGCACCATCTCGCCGGGCGACGCCCCCGCCCTCGAATTCCACTGCACGACCGACCCGCTCGTGCCGTATCAGTTGGCGGTGAACACGATCAACGCGGCAAAGGCTCAGGGGCTTTACGCGTTCCTCGAGTCCTGGAACGAGACGTGCCACGTGCCGTACGCCGAGCACCGTCAACAGATCCTCGACCAGTCGAGAAACTTCTTGTGGTGGGCGATGGACCTCACCCACGCGGCCAACTGAGGAGACGCGCGCCGCTCGTGGCGGTTGGTGCGGCCAGGTTGCTGTTGACAAGCATTCCAGCGGGAGCGAAGCCTCGGGCTGCAGCGACCGTGTCGGGAACAGCGCCACAACCGGCGGTACGGGTTTCACGACCCGTTGACTTTGACTATTCCACGTCGGGACCGCTCGGTTCCGGCACAATCCATTTCTTGTTCACCCTCACCATCGACCGCCAGGTGCGCGACCATGAGGGGTAGCATTGTTCTGACCCGTTCCGAGGGTCCACGCTGTCAGGGACCGGGACGAGCACAGTGGACTTCAGCACCTTGCCGAACCCGTTTCCGGTTGTCAGCCACTCATTGGTCGACAGTCCTCGAGATCAACAGCGAGAGGAAGATCGCGCACCAGCGCGACTCCTGGGACACCAAGAGCTGCAAGTCCAGCTGACGTAAACCGCGACGCCGGATCTGCCAATGGGCAGCGATCTCGTCCGCGAGGAGAGTACGAAGCCGACCGCTCAAGGGACCGGCCGGGCTACGGCTCGGCCGGTTCTCGCGTGCAGATCGGCAGTCTACGTGGCTGGGAGCAGCCGGGGGGCTATGCGCTGCCAGCGACCTCGCGCACGTCGACCGATTCGAAAGTCACGCCGTCAGGGACGGGGAATGCTCCCTCTCGTAGCTGGGCTGCCATTGCCGTCGCGTGTTCCTCGCTGTCGAAGACAGCGATCGAGAGTCCCTTGCCGTCCAAGGGTGCCAGCCAGTAGCCACCCGCGAATCCGGGCATCTGCTTCACGTTCGGGATGACCCGCTCGTGGAGCTGTTGCCGCGCCGCTTCATAGTCGCTGATCGTGACGGTGACCACTATCGCATGCATTTCGTACCTCCTTCGCTGCCTGCTCCGTGACGGTACGCCCAGACCGGAGGCGTCGCAAAGATCAGCGATCCACCCAGATTGCCCGGTCCCGCGTCGTTCCGCGAGCACCGAGCGGCAGTTCTGGCGTGAAACTCAGTGTCTGTTGACTGAGGACCGACGCCGCGCTACACCCGCTGAACAGAGAAAGTCAACGGAGGGGGTAGCGGCATGAAGTTCGTTATCACGTACACGTTCCGTGACGGCGGCTCACTCGCCGAGCGGGAAGCCGCCGAGAAGCGCGGGTTGCAGCTCCTTGGTAAGTGGCAGCCAAGTATCGAGTTCAGCGAATGGGTCGATCGGCTCGACGGCCAAGGCGGTTTCGTCGTCTGCGAAGCCGACGACCCCGCCACGATCATGAAGGACATCGCCGTCTGGGCACCGATGTTCAATTTTGAGCTGTTCCCGGTGCTCGACGTGCTTGAGGCAACGCCGCTGCAGCAGGAGGCGATGGAGTTCCGCGACTCGATTTCGTAGTGCACTAGCGCGTGAGTGACCGTGCCGGATCGGTGAACGCGGAGCGGCGGTCTGGCGCGACGGTGTGGATCACACTGGCCAGCTCCTCCAACTGCGGACAACTGGCACCGTCGAGATCTCCTCGAAGTGAAGATGTTCTTCTACCGAGGCTTGGAGCTCCGCCAGCTCCGCAACAAGCCGCGCGACGCCGTCCTCCGTGTCGGTGTCACACCGGACTGGTTCAGCCAGCTCCATCACTGTCGCGAGTTGGGCGGCAAGCTCAATGTGCTCATTGGCGAGTTGATCAACGATCGGGTCGAGCAGTGGCTCTGCCCGTCGTAGAGCAGGAAAGAAGTAGTTGTCCTCTGCGGAGTGATGTTCGTGGAACAACTCTGCATAGGCGTCGAACGCCCGAAGAAGCCCGGCAAGGTCTTGATCGTCCGAACTCGCAGAGGAAGCAAGTCGCAGAAACTCGGCGTGATACCAGCGGAACTTGTCGTGCGTCGCCTGGAACGCGGCGAGGACCGCGCCCTTGCGCGTGAGGTCGACGAGAAGCTCGAGTGTCGGATCGACGTGCTCGTCGGGCGGCCCGGCACCATCGGCCATGCGTACAGATTGCCCTTGGTCTCTAGGGGTGAATGCATCACCTCGTCGATGATGGGTTGTCGACGTGGAGGTGTGTTGTGGGGCAAGGGTCTCGGCTGACGGTTGAGGAGCAAGCGCGGATTGTGGAGCTGGCGGCGACGGGGTTGCCGAGTCGGTTGATCGGTCGAGAGCTCGGCCGGAGTCATCGGGCGGTGTGGTCCTATGTCGTGTAGTTGCGTCAGCCGCCGTCACGGGAGCGTGTCCGATCGCCGTTGCGGTTGTCGTTGGTCGAACGCGAGGAGATCTCCCGTGGCGTGGCCGCCGGTGAGTCGTTGCGGGGTATTGCTCGCCGACTGGGTCGGGCGCCGTCGACGGTGTCTCGAGAGGTGGCCCGCAACCGGGGCCGGCGGGGCTATCGGGCGTGTCGAGCGGATCGTGACGCGCTCGCGCGTGCGTGTCGACCGAAGGTCGCGAAGCTCGCGGGTTGCGAACGGCTGCGCCGGGTGGTGGAGACCAAACTGGAGTTGCGATGGTCACCCGAGCAGATCGCGGGGTGGCTCCCTCGAGCGTTCCCTGGCGATGCGGAGATGCGAGTGTCGCACGAGACGATCTACCTGTCGTTGTTCGTGCAGACCCGCGGTGCGCTGCGCAAGGAACTGACCCGCTATCTGCGGCGCGGGCACGCCACCCGACGGCCACGCGGACATTCGGTCAGCAACGGACAAGGCCAACTCCGTGGGACGCTCCACATCAGCGAACGGCCCGCCGAGGCCGAAGACCGGGCGGTGCCCGGACACTGGGAAGAGGACCTGCTCTGCGGCAAACGCATGACCGCGGTCGCGACCCTCGTCGAACGACACAGCCGCTTCGTGATGCTCGTGGCGTTGCCCGACGGGCACAGCGCGGACGTCGTCGCCGACGCGCTGGCCACCCGCATCCGCGCGCTTCCCGAACAACTCCGTCGCTCGTTGACCTGGGATCAAGGCAAAGAGATGGCCGCGCACGCTCGCTTCACCATCGGCACTGACGTGCCCGTCTATTTCTGCGACCCACGCAGTCCCTGGCAGCGCGGCAGCAACGAGAACACGAACGGGCTGCTCCGCCAATACTTCCCGAAACGCAGCGACCTGGCGCCGTTCTCCCAGGGCGACCTCGACGATGTAGCTGCCGAGCTCAACGGCCGGCCTCGACAGACCCTCGGCTGGCTGTCACCATCCCAAGCACTCGACGCCGCGTTGCGATGACCACCTGAGACCACAGCCGATCTGGCGCGCCAGGCGATGGGCACGCACCACAACGACGACCTCACCGAGAAGGTTACTCAGGTAACTGGTTTCCTGCCGGCGCAGACCGGCAGTTCGATGTTGCGCTGACGCGTCGTCGCATGGGCTCGAGCCGCTCCTTGCCGGATGGCCAGAGTTCAGAGGGTGGTGTCAATGCGTCCGCTTCGGGAGCAGACTTGGCGCGATGAGCCCGAGTGTTATGTATGCGCATGGCAAGGACGGCTGGGTGGCGCATCAGGTAGTGGGTGATGGCCCTATCGATCTAGCTGTCATCAAGCCGGTGTTCTTCCCGCTTGACTTGACGTGGGACGAGCCTGGCTTCGCGCGCTTGCTCGAGAGTGTCGGTTCATTCAGCCGGAGCATCTGGTTCGATCCTCGCGGCACCGGCGCATCTGACGCGACCGAACATGTCGAGGGTCGACTCATGGAGAGTTGGGTTGACGACACGATCACCGTGCTAGACGAACTCGGTCGTGAGGCAGTCAGTGTGCTCGGCTTCATCGGGCCGCCGGCTCTGCTGCTCGCCGCCGCTCATCCCGAGCGGGTCAAAGCACTGGTCTTGGTGAACCAACCGCACGGTTCCGGTGGGCGAGCGACTACCCGGCCGGGCTCTCTGAGGAGGTGATCAACGAGTTGTTGGAAGGTGTGCGTGGAGCGTGGGGAACTGGCGCGTTCGCAGTGAACCTCACCGCGAGTCGCCGCGCTGATGAGGCATTTGTCCGCTGGTGTGCTCGCTGTGAGCGGCTCGCGATGCCCCCGGCCGAGGGCTACTGGCGTTTTCAGGGCAGCTTCGAACTCGACCTCCGAGAACTGCTGTCCGCGATCCGGGTGCCAACGCTAGTGATCTCGGGGCACGAGCATCGCTGGAGTCAATACGTCGCCGATAATATCGAGGGCGCACGATTCGTCGAGGTGCCCGCAACGGATGCCTTCGCGCTCGGCGAGGACAGCCTTCCTGTACTCGACGCGGTCGAGGAGTTCTTAACCGGCGGTTTGCCCACGCACGCGGTCGATCGAATGCTGGCCACGGTGATGTTCACCGACGTGGTCCGCTCAACCGAAACACTCGCACAGACCGGCGACCGCCACTGGCGTGATCTGCTCGCCGCTCACGACCATCTCGTCCGCGCCGAACTCGCCCGATTCGGCGGCCAAGAGATCAAAGCGACCGGCGACGGGTTCCTTGCGACCTTCGACGGACCAGGTCGCAGTATTCGCTGCGGCACCGCGATCCGCGACCAACTTCGGTCACTGGGCATCGAAGTGCGCGTCGGACTCCACACCGGCGAGATCGAACATCATGGAGATGACATCACTGGAATAGCTGTGCACATCGCGCAACGCATCCAAGGCATTGCTGAGCCCGGAGAAGTCCTGATGTCGCGCACCGTTGTCGACCTCGTCGCAGGGTCGGGCCTCTTGTTCAACGATCGCGGCAACTACGACCTCAAAGGCGTCCCCGGCGAGTGGGCCGTCTTCGCGACAACTTTCTGAACCACCCGTGCGCCGCGCATAAGAACTCATCGTGTCGCTCCTCCCACCGGATCGTGTGCGCTCGTCCGATTCGACTCCTGTGGACACGGAACCTTTCGCGACCAACCCGATCGCACCGAAGAAGCGATACGACAGTTCCTCGACGTCGGGGCGCATCGGAATGCATAACTGATGCGATGAAGGAGCGGGGCCTCCGCTCCCCAGTGAGGTCCGAGTCGCGAGACTCGGGGCTTCACCACAAAACCAGTTCCTCTTCGGAGGAAGGGAGGCCCCTATGGATCGACGTTACGTCGGGATTGATCTGCATCGTCGCCGTTCGGTGATCTATGCGATGGACGGCGAGGGCGAGCGGTTGTTCTGCGAACGGATCGACAACGACGCGCTGCGGTTGCTCGAGGTGGTCAGCGCTGCGGGCGAGGGCGCGGAGGTGGTGATCGAAGCGACGTACGGCTGGTATTGGGCGGTCGATCTGCTCGCCGACGCGGGGTTCAACGTGCATTTGGCGCATCCGTCGGGGAACGACTGGGGGAAGCGGCGGGTGAAGAACGACGAACGCGACGCCCGCGACCTCGCCGATCTTCTGCGTCTTGGCCGGTTGGCGGAGGCGTGGATTGCACCACCGGCGGTCCGTGAGGCTCGTGAGCTCGTGCGTTATCGCGCCCGGTTGGTGCAGTTGCGCAGTGGTCTCAAGGCGCAGGTGCACGCGGTGATGGCCAAGGAAGGTGTGCTGCCCGAGACGAGCGACATGTTCGGCCCCAAAGGCCAGACGTTGCTCGACGCGATGGAGCTCGCCGACGCGTACCAAGTCCGGGTGGAGTCGCTGCGTGATCTGATCGAGATCTATGACCGCGAGGTCGGGATGCTCGAACGTCGTATCCATGAGCTGTTGCGCGACGACCGCGGCTACCAGGCCATCCAAGCGCTTGACGGTGTTGGTCGCACCCTCGGCGCGATCTTCGTGACCGAGATCGGTGACGTCACCCGGTTCCGTTCACCAGAAGCGTTGTGTTCGTGGGCCGGGTTGACGCCTCGCCATCGGGAGTCCGACACCAAGGTCGTGCGCGGCAAGATCACCAAACAAGGATCGAAGCTCGTGCGTTGGGCGGCACTCGAAGCGATCGTCCGCTACCACGGTGGACCGCCGCTGCGTGACGGATTCCATCGCATCGCGGAACGACGTGGCACGAACAAGGCGCGCATCGCAACTGCGCGCCGGCTCATGTCCCTCGTCTACTACGGCCTACGCGACGGCGAGATCCGCTGCCTCCAACAACGGGCTGTCGCGTGAAGCTCGGACACGACCCCAAGCGAGCTCGGAATCGGCATGACTCCCACCACGGCGGCGACGTCGACTAACTGATTGAGCCCTTGCGGGTCGTGGCCCGACCGCACCATGCAGCCCATCGCGGCGCGGACAGATGCCTGGCAACCGAGCCATCACGCAGCAAGACACCCTGGTGCGGAACCAGTGTCACCCAGCTCCTCGAACTTCACCGACCACCACGCACTTGACCACGCGTGCCCGAACACCACTTGACAAGCCCCGCTCCTTCACAGATGCCGCTCGGCGTGCAAAGGATCGGGCAACCTACGTGACAGCCGGAATGCCGACGAGCGAAGGGATGGCTGCGGCATCGCGGAACGTCGAAACCGCTCTCTCATATCTGGACGCTGGTTTTCGTCGCGATGTGGCCGCCGCGGCCGCGCTGTTGGTCATGGCGTACTGACCCGAACGCGAAGCGGCCGGCCCCCGGAGGGGCCGGCCGCCGCGTCGTCGGATCACCCGGGAGATCGGCTCACTTGACGGCGAGCTGCACGCTTTGCCGGTTCGACGCCGTGCAGTCGAAGGTGCCGGTCTTCTTCGGGTACTCACGCTTGTACGTGCTGCCGTCGAAGTTGAGGATCATGAAGCACGGGCTGTTGGCCTTGTTGCCCGGGTCCATGGTCCCCCACATGCCGCCGGCGTCGAACTTGTGCGTGTTCTTCAGCGCGGTGAGGAGGTTGGCCCGGGTGAGCCCGTTGACGCCGTTGTCCTTGATCACCTGCTCGGCCGCCTGCTGGAACAGCAGCGTCGACACCCACCCCCACACGGCAAAGCCGTTGATCTTCTCCTTGCCCACGTACTTGACGAAGTTGGCGAGCGTCTTGTTCGCCTTGGTCTCGGTGAAGGGCAGGAAGTTCATGACGATGTGCGTGTTCGCCATGACGTCGCCCGCGGCCTCGGTCTTCTTGTCGTAGCACTGGATCTGGCAGGTCCAGACGAACTTCGGGTCGGTCAGGCCCTGGAGCTGTGCCTCGTTGCGCATCGAGATGACGTTGTCAACCGGTGCGCCCGTGAGGTTGTAGTTGTCGCCGTCGTTCTTCATCTGCTGAATGACCGGCGTGTACGCGCTCTGCGGATCGCGGCTGCTCAGCGGCACCGTCTGGGTGATCGTGACGCCCGCCTTGCCCGCGAGGAGCCCGAGCACCGAGGTGTTCCGCGCGGTGGCGGCAGAGTCGCTGCTCACGACGATCGGACCCTGCAGCTTCGGCCCGTACGTCTTGACGTAGTACTTCGAGTCACCGGTCTGGCCCGTGAAGGTCTGCGGGTCGGAGGTGAGCGTCGAGCAGTCCAGCAGCGAGCCGGACGGAGCGAAGGTCACCGCGGAGCACGTCTGGGCGTTGTTGCTCGTCACCGAGGGGATGTCGGGGATACCGGTCACCTGGCCCGCCTTGTCCTTGCACTGCAGGGCGTCGTCGAACGTCGCGATGAGGAACATGCCGGTACCGACCATGGCGTAGTCGTTCTCGCAGGCCTGGATGACCCCGTTGCGGGCGTCGTTCGGGTTGAGCTTCGAGTCGATGAAGTCCATCACCAGCTTGCGGCCGCCGATGCCACCGTTGGCGTTGATGTACTTCACCGCACCAGCGACGCCGTCGACACCGCCCTTGAAGAGACCGGGGGCGATCGCGTTCTCCACGTCGGCGACGGTCGCGATGTGGATCTCCTTGGCGGTGACACCGATCTCGCTCGCCGTCGGTGCGTCGGAGGCCGCGCCGCCAGCGGCCGGCAGGATGCCGATCGCGACCGCGAGCACGGTGAGCGCGACCAGCACGCGGGCAGTGGGTTTGATCGACAACGTTCCCCCAGGTTGGGCACCGCCGGACCCCGTCCGACGAGATGTCAGATGTTTCCAGGGGAAGATGTCAGATATTTCGCCCGGCGTCAACGCGGGGCGGGCACGAACCCTCAGCCGGCGAGCCCCTCCGTCACCGGTTCCGGGGTCCAGCGGTGCGCACCGTCGTGGCCGAGGGGCTCGAGGCAGCGCAACTGGTAGCCCCAACGCCGGGGTCGGGTCTCTCCGCAGACGACGGCCGGGCGTCGAATTCGAAACCGGTAGATCATCCCCGCCTCCTTGGTCACCTTGGTCGTCGGTCACCTTGCCAGGCGCGCCCCGACGTTCCGATAGCCATGCGGTGAACTCGCGCTCAACTCTCGATGAGTGCGATCTGTCGAGGTCTCCTCCCGACCAAGGGTTGACCTCGTGTTCACCTCGCATCTACCGCAATCGCGCGTGACGGCTGCCAGTCTGAGCGGAGTCAGGGCGGACATCCGATGGAGGCACGCTGATGGACCCTTCCGGCACCACCCTGCAGGACGCCGAGTTTCCGCCCAGCCCGAGCGACACAGCGCTGCTGCACACCGACGACGAGATCGAGGACGACGACGGGCCCGAGACCTGGGCCGGCCTCTTCGCCTGACGCGCGTCAGTCGCTCGCGTCGCGGTCGGTGAAGATCCCGGCTTCTCCGGCGTGGATCTCGATCCATTCCGCGCCCTCGTCGCCCGCTCGCCAGGAATACAGCGTGTCGGGGATGACGTAGCCCATGCCCGCGCCGACCCGCTGACTACCGAAGATCAGCTCGCCGCTGATCACGTAGTCGACCTGCAACGTGCCGTGCCGATGCGGCTTGACGCGCTCCCCCGGCTTCGCCTTCTCGTGGTACACGGACAGCTGCGGCGACTGGAGGATGGTCTTCGTGAGCAGGTCGCGCCCGAACAGGTCGAACATCTGCTCCGCTTCCGGGCCTTCACCCGCGACGTCGGCGATCGTGAAGCCCGGCAACTCGGCGGTGTCGAAGAACGTGAGCTTCGATGGCTGGTCCATGGGCGGCCTTCCCGTCGTGGCGGTCGCTGCATGTGATACACCCGGAGGGCCTTGCCCCGCACGCACGAGAGGACCGCGACCATGACGTTGCTCGATCGGTTCGGGTTGGACGGCAAGGCCGCGCTGGTGGTCGGGGGCGGCTACGGCATCGGCCGCGAGACGTCGTTGCTCCTCGCCGAAGCGGGCGCCCGGGTGGCGGTCGCGGACCTCGACCCCGAGCGAGCCGCCGCGGTGGCAAGTGAGATCGACGGGGTCGCGGTCGTCGGTGACGTCACCGAGCCGAACGGTGCGCAGCGGGTGGTCGACGACGCGTACGCGCAACTCGGTGGTCTCGACCGGGTCGCGAACATCGTGGGCCTGGCGACGTTCGTCGAGGACGTGTTCGCGATCGACACCGCGATCTGGGAGCACGACCTCCGGATGAACCTCGCTCACCACCTCGACGTGAGCCGAGCCGCGGCGCGCCACATGATCGACGACGGTACCGGCGGCGCCCTCGCGCTCGTGGCCTCGGTGAGCGGGTTCTATGGCGCCGCCCGCCACGCTGCGTACGGTGCGGCGAAGGCGGGCCTGATGTCGTTGGCGCGCGCGATGGCGAGCGAGTGGGGACCGCACGGCATCCGCGTCAACTGCGTGGCGCCCGACGTCATCATGACGCCGAGGCTGCTCGCGGGCGGCGTCGTGCCCCCGGAGGGATCCGTGCCCGGCGACGAGGTCGTGCTCGGCCGCTGGGGACGACCCGACGACATCGCAGGACCACTGGTCTTCCTGCTCTCCGACCTGTCGTCGTTCATGACCGGCCGCACCTTGGTCGTCGACGGCGGGTCGATGATCCACTTCCCGCACGGGCTCGGCAACCACAGCGCGTCGTCCTGAGCACGTCGGCTGTCTGCCGGTGAAGCAGTCGGCAGCTCGTTGGCGCGCTCAGCGGCCCCGGCGACCTGTTCGGCGCTGCTCTCAGCTGCCGATGGTCCCGTACGTCGGTGTTCCAGCGCGGTCGTGCGTCAGCTGGAGGGTTCCGCTGGGGTAGGTGACCGATTCGATCAGCCGCAGCGCCGCGGGCACGGTTCCGTCGGCGAACACCTGCTTCCCGGCGCCGAGCAACACCGGGTACAGCCACAGGTTCAGCCGATCGACGAGGCCGAAGCGCAGCAGTGACTCAGCGCCGAGTCGGAGGTTGCAGGAGGAGCGCCGGTTCGGCAACGGCGTCGTGTACCTCCGCTATCGCACCCAGAGCTGAACTGCGGGCGCACATTGCCCGGTCGGGCACGCCAGTGCGGCACTTCTGGCGTCGCGATCGTTCGACAGAGCGGCAACTTGCGTCTGTGTGCGACCATCAGCCACGGCTGATTCGCCGCGATCTGCGCCCACCGACAGGTTCAGCTCCGGCGGCGACGATGATGCCTCAGGACGCGGCCCAAGACGAGGATCGCGGCGAGCGCCACCAGCTGTCCCCCCAACACGATCCGCATCGGATCGATCGACGGCGACCAGGTCACTGTGCCGTCTTTGACGACGAAGGCGCCCACCGGGCGCACGTTGACGCCAAATCCCAATCCGGCGCCGGAACCGGTCCCCTGGGCGTCGGGAGCATCGCCTTCGCCTCCGCCTCCCCCGCCGCCGCCGCGAACCGCGGCAACTGGTATCACGGTGACACCGTCGAGCTCGTATGCCTCGCCGAAGACGCGCTTGACCGTCAAGACGTCCTTGACCGCGTCGAGCTTCGACAACGCAACCGACAGTGGCGACTCCCCGTCGCTGTTCGACGAACTCATAACGACCTCCTCGTTGAGTTGCACGCGTGAGCATCCCCGATCCGGGCGGGCTCGACAAGAGTCGAAGGGCCTCGCACCACCCCGGCGCCCGCCGGCCCGGCAGTACGCGTGCCCGAGCGGCAGTTGTGGCCACTTGGAGCAGTGGCTCAGGACTCAGTCGTCTTCCTTCGCACCGACCGAATCTCCGCCGCGATCAGAGCGTCCGGTCCATCCACACCATGTCGCGCACCGGGATCCCGTCGGCGACGAGGTCGGGCGGATATCCGCGTTGCTCGTCGAAGAAGTCGCGCTCGACGTGGGTGAGCCGGAACCCGAGTCGCTGGTAGAAGCCGAGCTGGCGCACGCCCGAGCTCGCCGTACCCACGACGACACGCCGGGTTCCCGCCGCCCGCAGCCGGTCCAACACGTCGGCGACCACCCGGGTCCCCGTGCCATGGCCCTGCAGCGGCTCGGCGACTGCGACGGCCCGCAGCTCGGCCCGGCGGTCGGACAGGTCGATCACCAGCACGGCCGCGCCGGGCTCCCCGTCGTCGTCCTCGACGCCGTAGAGGGTGCCGTCCTGGACATAGCCGCGCAGCGGCCCGGGTTCGTCGGCAAGCTCGAGCAGCGGGATCCACCGCTCTCGCGCGACACCGCTCGGGATGCTGACGAGCTCCACGGTCACGGTCCGTCGGGATCGAGGCCGTGCCGGAGGCGGTACCGGCGCTCGTCGTACACGTGCACCGTCTCGTAGATGATCATCGCCCAGAGCAGCACGTTGATCACGGCGATCGTGAGCAGCGCGTCGACATGGACCGCGGCCGGTATCAGCGCGAACAGCACGAGCGCCACCACGAGCCGTTGCACGTTGAGCGTCCGCGCGTTGCGAAGGCGTAGCGCCACGTGGGCGAGCAGGTAGATCGCGGTGCCGCCGAGCAGCGCAAAAGCGTGCACCGCGTCGAGCGGCGCACCGACGTGCGCCACGGTGGCCTCGAGCCCCAACGCGACCAGCACGATTCCCGCCACCATCGGGTAGTGCAGATACGAGTACGAGTCCCGGGCGAGCGCGTTGCGCTCCCGCCCTTCGCCCGCGAGGATCAGACGCCGTTCCGTCACCAGCGCGACGACGTCGAAGTAGATCCACCAGAGCGCCGACGCGAGTCCCACGCCGAGCACCGCAGCGGTGATCACCGCTGCGGTGAGCTCGACATCGGCACCCGCGCCGAGCGCGACGATCGATTCGCCGAGGGCGATGATGATCACGAGGTTGTGCCGTTCGGCGAAGTGCGCGGGTACGAGGCGCCAGTGGTCGACCCCGAGGACTGCCGGCCCGCCCCAGTCGAGCCCGATGGCCACCAGCCACAGCGCCGCCTGGGCGGCGCCACTCAGGAACGATGCGCCCACGAGCAGTCCGATGACCACGACCGTGGTCAGCGCGAACGTGTACACCCACCGGTGGAGGCCGGGACGGTCACGACTCGCGATGAGGTAGAGCACGATGTGGCCGGCCCGCACGACTCCGTACGCGATGGCGAAGCCGAGCGCATTGTCGCCGAAGGCCTCGGGGACGCAGAGCGCGACCACGAGCAGGCCGGCCATGGTGGCCAGCATCACGACCCGGACCGCACCTTCCTCCGGATCGATCAGGCTCGTCAGCCACGCGTAACACACCCACGCCCACCAGAGCATCGCGAGCACGAGCATTCCGCGACCGATGCCCGCCCAGTCCGACTGCGCGGCCATCAGTGCGGTGCACTGCGTGAATCCCAGCACGAACACCAGGTCGAAGAACAGCTCGAGCGGCCTGACCGACTCTCGCTCGCGCAGCTCGGCACTGAGGCGCGGCACCCGACGATGGGATCTCCCGGTTGACGTCATGTCGCTGACCTTCGCCGACGGATCGCCCCGAGGGTACCGGGGCCTCGCCTGCCCTCCGCGGGAACTTCTACGCTGCCCGGATGGCAACGACGACACCGGTCGATCTCGAGTCGTACCGACGCGAGGCACGTGCGTGGATCGCCGCCAACCTCACACCGAAGGGGAAGTCCGACGATCCCGCCGTCGCCAACCTCCGCGGGAGCCACGTGTACACGCGTGCGAGCAGATCGACGCGGAACGGCCGAAGCAGCGCGCGTTGTTCGACGCCGGCTACGCCGGGATCACGTGGCCGGTCGAGTACGGCGGGCAGGGGTTGACTCCCGCGCACGAACGCGCCTTCCTCGAGGAGGCGGCCGGCCATGAGCTGCCCGACTTCGGCTACGCGGCCGCGATGACGTTCCGGATCTGCGGGCCGGTGATGCTGGCGCACGCCTCCGAGGAGTTCAAGCAGCGGCATCTCCCCCGGATGCTCAAGGGCGAGGAGCTCTGGGTCCAGTTCTTCTCCGAACCCGCGGCCGGATCGGACCTGGCCGGGATCCGCACCCGAGCCACCCGCGACGGCGACACCTGGATCCTGAACGGCGCCAAGGTGTGGAGCTCCTTCGCGCACCTGGCCGACTGGGGGCTCTGCCTCACCCGCACGAACTGGAGCGTCCCGAAGCACCGCGGCCTCACCTGGTTCGGGGTGCCGACCGACGCCGACGGCGTGACCCTCCGGACGATCCGGCTCATCAACGGTGGTGCCGACTTCTGCGAGGAATTCTTCGACGACGTCGCTATCCCCGACGTCGACCGGGTGGGCGACGTCGACGAGGGGTGGACCGTCGCGCGGACCATGCTCGTGTACGAGCGGGGCGGCTCCGGCAGTGACCTGCCCACCGCGCCCCGGAGCCGGGCGAGCTGGCACCCGACCTGGTCGCCCTCGCGCGCACCGTCGGCCGGCTCGACGATCCGCAGGCGCGCCAGCTGATCGCGCGCGCACACAGCCTGACGTTCCTCCGCACCGCGCTGGGCCGCCGCATCGGGACGACCCAGCAGCTGCAGGGCGCGAGCGTGGGCTTCGCCGCATACGGCGCACTCGTCCAGGGCATGTTCGACGCCGAGCGGGCCAAGCTCGGTGCCGACCTCGCCCGGGGCGACCTGGTCGTGTGGGACGCGTCCGAGGCCGACAGTACCGGCGCATCCACCGCCCTCGCATTCCTCAACGGGAAGATCAACGGCGTCGCGGGCGGCACCGATCAGATGCAACGCAACGCCATCAGCGAGCAGGTGCTCGGACTCCCCCGCGAGCCGAGCTTCGACCGCGACAAGCCCTTCGACCAGGTCGTGCGAGACGCCGAGCACTGGGACGGACGCATCTGATGGCCGACCGGTTCCGCGGTCGGCGGGCCGTCGTCACCGGCGCCAGTCGCGGGATCGGCGCCGCGATCGCCGAGCGGCTGGCCGCCGAGGGCGCCGATGTCGCCATCGTCGCCCGCACGCTCGACCGGCACGACCATCTCGCCGGCAGTCTGCAGGAGACGGCCGGTCGCCTCCGCCGGTTCGGCGGCGAAGTCGCGGTGATCGTGGCCGACATCACCGACGAGGCGGACCGCGCCCGGATCGTCCCGGAAGCGGCGTCAGCTCTCGGCGGCGACGTCGAGATCCTGGTCAACAATGCCGCCGCCGCCATCTACATGCCCGTGGTCGACTTCCCGCTGAAGCGACGGCGCATCCTGTTCGAGGCGAACGTGCACGCGCCGCTCGACCTCGCCAGTGCGGTGACCCCGGCGATGCGCGCCGCCGGAGAGGGCTGGATCGTGAACCTGTCGAGCAGCGGCGCGCGGTTGTTGGAAGGTCCCCCGTTCGAGCTCAACGCGCAGGGCACGACCCTCACGCTGTACGGCGCGTCCAAGGCCGCGCTGAACAAGGAGACCAACGGCCTCGGCGCCGAGCTCTACGGCACCGGCATCAGGGTCAACGCGGTGCAGCCGCGAGCGGCGGTCATCACCGAGGGCACCGAGGCGCTCGTCGGCGGCGCATTGCGTCCTGAGCAGATCGAGTCGATGGAGCAGATGGTCGAAGGCGTCATGTTCCTCTGCGACTGTGCCCCCGAATTCACCGGACGCATCTGTGCCAGCCTGGACCTCATCGCCGAACACGGCCTGACCGTGCACGAGTTGGACGGCACGTAGCCAGCCGTCGTCGGAGACGCCACCGATCAGGCAGGATGAGCACCATGCGCATGCGACTCGAACCCGAGGACGATCTCCTCCATCCCGCCGATGCGGACCTCAACTTCAACGAGAGCCGCTACTACAACTTCTTCGACCCCGAGCCGGGCATCGGCGGGTGGCTCCGGATGGGGAACCGACCGAACGAGCGCTACGCCGAGCTCACCGTGTGCCTCTACCTCCCGGACGGGAGCGTCGGCTTCATGTTCAAGCGCCCCGCGATCGAGGGACATGAGGCGCACGACGCGGGCGGGCTGCGCTTCGAGGTGCTGGCTCCGTACGAGGAGCACCGGGTGACCTACGACGGCAAGGTGTGCGTGCTGGCGCGCCCGTGCGACATGGCCGACCCCAAGGTGGCATACGCGGCCAACCCGCACGAGCCGTGCGCCGTGGATCTGCGCGTCGTCGCCATAGGCAAGCCCTTCGGCGGCGAACCGGAGTACGACGACGGTGAGGCGCCGCCGCCCGAACGGCAACACGGCTTCGCACGCGGCCACACCGAGCAGCACATGGCGGTCACCGGCTCCGTGCGGGTGGGCGAGCAGCAGTTCGAGCTGCGCGACGGACTCGGCTTCCGTGATCACTCGTGGGGTCCGAGGGTCTGGCAGAGCATCCCGTGGTACCGCTGGTTGAACGCGAGCTTCGGCTCGCTCGGTATCGCGTTCACCGTCCGCGGCATCGACGGCGGCGGTCGGACGGTCAACGGCTTCGTGTACGACGTCGACCGCTACGGCGACGCCCACTGGGTACCGATCCGCGACGTCGATCTGTCGTCGGACTACGACGACGACGGGTTCCCATTGCAGAACCGGAGTCTGGTGACCACCGACGACCACGTCTACGAGCTGCTCGGTGACATCTGGTCGGACATCCCGCTCCGGAACCGCCGCGAGGGCAAGGTCACCCGCATCACCGAGGGCATGACCCGCTGGCGGTGCGAGGGCCTGGTCGGGGCGGGACTCACCGAGCACCTGGATCAGATCGTCGACGATGAGCTCGTCGGTGTCGCCGCCGGCGTCTGAGGGGCTCGCCATCGCGCTCGCACCGGTGCTCGGTGGTCCGGTCGAGATCGACGGGCTGCAGCGACTCACCGGAGGCGCGTCGCGCGAGACATGGGCCTTCACCGCAAACAGCCAGGACCTCATCCTGCGGCGCGACCCCCCGGGCCGGCCCAACGCACCCGGCGTGATGCAGCTCGAAGCCGATGCGATGCGGGCGTGCCATCGCGCCGGTCTGCGAGCGCCCGAGGTGCTGGTGGTCGACGACGGCGCCTGCTTCGGAACGCCGGGGTTGGTGATGCGCAGGGTCGCGGGTGAGACGATCGCCCGCCGCATCCTGCGCGACGACGCCTTCGCACCCGCCCGGGCCACGTTGGTGGGCGATCTCGGCCGCTTCCTCGCGGGCCTCCACGCGATCGACCTCGCGGAGGTCCCCGGCGCGGCCGAGCAGGACGACCCACCGGCCCAGCTCTGGACCCGCTACCAACGCGTCGAGGATCGCAGCCCGACGTTCCAGCACGCGTACGCCTGGCTCGTCGCGGACCGGCCGCCGCCGACCACTCCCGTCCTCGTGCACGGCGACCTGCGCCTCGGCAACATCATCGTCGAGCCGGCCGGCCTCGCCGCGGTCATCGACTGGGAGCTGGTGCATCTCGGAGATCCGCTCGAGGACCTCGCCTGGCTGTGCGTGAAGGCGTGGCGGTTCGGCGAACGACCGGAGGTCGCCGGCCTCGGCACCATCGACGAGCTGGTCGACGCCTACGAAACCGCCGGCGGTCGGACCGTCGACCGCGGCGTCCTGCACTGGTGGCTCGTCCATCGAACCCTGCAGTGGGGCATCGGATGCATGGCGCAGGCCAGCGTCCACCTCAGCGGCCAGGTCCGGTCGATGGAGCTGGCGGCGATCGGCCGACGTACGGCCGAGCAGGAGTGGGACCTGATCGAGCTGCTGGCGCCCGACGCCTGGCGCGCCGCCGCCGAGGTGGAGCCACGTCCGCCTCTCCCCGACGACGCGTCCCGGTACGGCCGCCCGACCGCGCGCGAGCTGCTGGACGCCGTGCGCGAGTTCCTCACCAATGACGTGATGACCACCGACGATCCGCGACTCGCGTTCAACGGGCGCGTCGCCGCCAACGCGCTTGGAATCGTCGAGCGCGAGCTCGCGCAACCCGTCGTCGATTCCGAGGGCGATGACTGGGCGGCGCTCGCGATGACCGTCCGCGACCGTCTCGCGGTGGCCAACCCGAAGCACCTCGCCCGATCGCTCCCGACGCCCGAGGAGGCGACATGAGTGCAACCGACCGCCAGTTCCCACGCGACGAGGTCGAGGCCGCGTTTGCGGTGTACTTCGAGATCGGTCCCGTGCGCGAGGACTGGGAGGCGTGGGTGGAGCTCATGGTCGACGACGTGTTCTACGTCGACCACTGGTGGGGTGCGCTGCACGGCAAGGACGAGGTCAAGATCTGGATTGCGGCGTCGATGGGCGGCGTGCCGGAGATCTACACCGTGCTCGACTGGTACACGATCGAGAATGCGACGGTCGTCTTTCACATGCAGAACCGGCGCGACAACCCCGACCCCGACGGCCCGCCGTACTTCGATTTCGCAGGACTCTCGGTCGCGACGTACGCGGGCGACGGCAAGTGGGCCGGCGAAGAAGACTTCTGGGACCTCTCCGGCGCACGGCGTACCGCCGGCGTGTACGCCGAGGCGTGTCGGAAGATGGGGGTCACCGATCCCGCCGACCGGATGACCCGTAAGCACTGGCCGGCCGAGCCGAGCTGGGCACGTTACGACGGTCCACCGCAGCCCACCTGGTTCGAGGGAACGGTGCCGGGCGTCACCCGGCCCAGCGAGCTCGCCGCGCTGCTCGCACCGCTGCGCGCTGCCCGGGCTCCCGGCGACGCGGACACCTGACCCGACCTCATTCAGAGTCGAGGGAAAGGCGCTTGAGCAGGAGTGCGTTGACCGCCACGATCAGGCTCGAACCCGACATCGACAGCGCAGCGATCTCCGGACGCAGCACCAGCCCGAACGTGGGCGCGAACACTCCCGCCGCGATCGGGAGCGCAATCGCGTTGTAGCCGATCGCCCAGCCGAGGTTCTGGCGCATCTTGCGCAGCGTGCCTCGGCCGATGGACAGCGCGACAGGGACGTCGAGGGGGTCGGATCGCATGAGGACGACGTCGGCGGTCTCGATGGCGACGTCGGTGCCCGCACCGATGGCTATGCCCAGGTCGGCCTGGGCGAGAGCCGGGGCATCGTTGACGCCATCGCCGACCATCGCGACGGTACGACCGTCGCGCTGCAGCTCTCCGATCTTCTCCGCCTTGTCGCCCGGGAGGACCTCGGCGACGATGCTGTCGATCCCGAGCTGGTCGGCGATCCGCGTTGCGGTCGTGTGGTTGTCGCCCGTGAGCATCACGACCTGCACTCCGAGCTCGTGCAGCGCAGCGACGGCGCCTGCCGATGTCGCGCGCGGCGTCGGCCATGCCGATCACCGCCACCGCGCGACCATCGACGGCGACGGTGATCGAGGTGCGCCCGGTCGCCGCGAGCTCCTCTCGCTGCTCGCCGAGTCGACCGACTTCGATGTGCTCGTGTTCCATCAGTCGGGAGTTCCCCACGACGACGACACGACCGGCGACGGTCGCGCGCGCTCCGTACCCGGGAACATTCTCGAAACGATCCACTGGATACATCGGCGCACGGACAGCAGCCGCGCGGGCGACGACTGCCTTGGCGAGAGGATGCTCGGACTCGCGTTCGACCGCCGCCGCGAGTGCGAGGACCTCCGTCTCGTCGATCCCATCGACGATGAGGTCCGTGACTTCGGGTTCCCCTCTGGTGAGCGTCCCCGTCTTGTCCATCACGACCGTGTCGACACGGGCGGCGGTCTCGATACCGGTGGCGTGCTTGAACAGCACCCCTCGCTTCGCGCCCAGGCCACTCCCGATCATGATCGCGGTGGGCGTCGCCAATCCCAACGCATCAGGACAGGTGATCACGACCACGGTGATCGCGAAGAGCACGGCATCACTCGCGGGTCGATCGCTGAAGACCAGCCATGAGACGAGCGTCAGCGCCCCACCGATCAGGGCCACCAACACCAACCAGAACGCGGCGCGGTCAGCGAGACGCTGTCCCGGAGCCTTGGAGTTCTGCGCCTCCTGGACCAGTAGGACGATCTGCGCCAGGGCCGTGTCGGCACCCACCTTCGTCGCCGACACTCGGAGCGTTCCATTCGTGTTGATCGTGGCGCCGATGACCGCCGAGCCTGGCTCCTTGTGCACGGGGAGGCTCTCGCCCGTCACCATCGACTCGTCGACGTCGCTCTCCCCCTCCTCGACGACGCCGTCCGCCGCGATCTTCGTCCCGGGCCGGACGAGCAACAGATCCCCGACCACGACCTCGAGCGTCGGAATCTCCACCGCCTCGCCATCGCGCACCACCAGAGCGGCCGCGGGAGCCAGGTCGAGCAGCGCACGGATCGCATCGTTGGCTCCACCACGAGCGCGCATCTCGAACCAATGGCCCAACAGGACGAAGGCCGCCAAGACCGTCGCAGCCTCGTAGAAGACGTCGCCGCCGCCGGTCAGCGTCACGGCGACGGAGTACAGCCACCCGGTCCCTACCGCGACGGCGACCAGCACCATCATGTCGAGGGTGCGGGCTCGCAGCGCCTGATACGCCCCCACGAAGAAGATCGAGCAGGAGTAGAGGATCACCGGCAGGCTCAGCAAGAGCGACCACACGTCGTCGCGCAGGCCGAACGGCGCCTCGATCTCGAAGCCCAGGACGTCACGTCCGATCGGCGACCACAGCAGGATCGGAATCGAGAACAGGGCAGCCACGAGGAAGCGCCGCCGCATTGCCACGACCATGTCGTCCATCGACATCGCGCCGTGCTCGCCTTCCATCGCCCCGCGAGGCGACGGTCGCGACTCGTCGGGCGAAGCCATCGGGTCGCACACGTGCGCCGGCACCGACTGCCCGTCGCATTCGTAGCCACAACCGCGAACGCACTCGCGCAGCTCCCGCAACGAGATCCGCGTGGGCGTGTACGTGACGGTCGTCGACTGGGCCACCGGGTTCGCCTCCACTCCGGTCACCCCGGGACAACGGCGGAGCGTCGACTCGATCACCGCCTTCTCACTCGCTCGGTACAAGCAGCGCGTATCGAGGACGAGCGTGACGAGTTCCTCCGCACCACTCGCCCGATCGGTGTTGGTGTCGTCCGTCATCGGTGCTCCTGGTCGCTTCGCCCGCGTTCGTTCTATCGGAGCCGGAGGCGGGTGGCGATCTCGGTCGCAGTCGCGATCGACCTGAGACCTTGGATGTCGCCGCCGAGCCCGGGTAGGGTGCGCTCGTTGCCGGGGAGGTGGGCCCCGTTTCGTCGAGGGGGATCGACCAGCTCGACGGCTCGGACAACGACAACCAGAAGGTCTTGGAACGCGCGTCGAAGCGGGGACGCATGGAGAGTGAAGCTTTCGCGGACGCTTCTCGCGGAGGAACGCCATGAAACGTGAAGCGTGGTCCGAAGAGATCCGAGCGGCGCAACGCGGACATGCGCAAGCCGATGCAACCGGAGAATGGCACCACCTCGAGCGGGCCCACGTGTTGAGCCAGCCTTCGGCCGGGCTGCATCTGCGCACCCATGTCGCGATGCTGGCCTGTTCTTTCCGTCGACGCGATGGCCACGAGATCGCCGGTCAGATGTTCCGGCTCCTGGTCGCGGCGCCGGGCTCCTGGACCGGGCGCTATCCGGTCGGGAACACCGGAGGATCCAACGTGAGCGCCTTTCGTCCCATGCCCATTCCGGACGACTTGCGGGCGCTGATGGAAGCCACGGATGACGCGCCGACGGCGCCTTGACCGAGGAAGGAGACGCGGTGCCTGACGACTTCTTCTCGACCGAGACAAAAGGACTCGAACCGGTCGAGCGTCCGAGCACGCTCCGATTGCGCGACGGTGACGAGATCGACCTCCGCATCTGTCCGGTCAGCAAGCAGATCGGCGACGACCACTTGCGCATGCTGGCGTACAACGGATCGGTTCCTGGCCCGACCCTGCACGTCGACCAGGGCTCGGAGCTGATTGTGCACGTCCAGAACGACGGCGACATCGAGACGACCGTGCACTGGCATGGCCTGCGCCTCGAGAACCGGTATGACGGAGTCGCGTTCGAGACCCAGCCACCCATCCCCGTCGGCGGCAGCTACACCCAGAAGCTCAAGTTCCCCGACGCCGGGTTGTACTGGTACCACCCACACATCCGCGAGGACTACGGGTTGGAGCTGGGCCTCTACGGCACCATCGTCGTCGAACCGTCCGATCCGTCGTTCTGGCCCGCAGTCGATCGGCACCTGACCTTCACGCTCGACGATCTCCTCGTCGAGGACGGCAAGATCGCACCCTTCCGCCGTTCCGGGCCGACGTACACGGCGATGGGGCGCTTCGGCAACGTCATGTTGACCAACGGTGAGGCCGAGTTCACGGGCGAAGCGGCAGTCGGCGAGGTCGTGCGTCTCTACGTGGTCAACACCGCGAACACCCGCATCTTCAGGTTCGCAGTCAATGGTGCGCGCATGAAGCTGGTGGGTGGCGACAGCGGTCGCTACGAACAGGAGTCGTTCGTCGACAGCGTGCTCCTGGCGCCGTCGGAACGGGCGGTGCTCGACGTCCTGTTCGACACCGCCGGCGACGTCCGGTTGGAACACCGCACCCCCGAGCACGTCTACGACCTCGGTACGGTGTCGGTCACCGGAGTAGCCGACGGGATCGCCGCGGCGTCGTTCGACACGTTGCGCACCGATCCCGAGCTGAGCGACGCTCGCAAGCAGGTCGAGCGCGACCTCTCGCGCCCACCCGACAAGGTGCTCGCCTTCTGGTCGGAGATGCCGCTCCTCTACGGCGATGACGGGGAGAAGACCACCACCGCGACCAGCTATCACGAATGCCCGATGCATCCAGACGTCGCGGCGTCGTTTGCAGGTACCTGTCCGAAGTGCGGCATGAAGCTGGTCCCCGCTCAGTCTGAACTGCCGACTCCGCTTCCCTACAAGTGTCCGATGCATGACGAGATCGTGGCCTCCTGGCCCGCGACCTGTCCGCGGTGCGGCATGACCCTGGTGTTCTCCGCGTCCGGGCCTGAGCCCGCGGGAGCGCAGCACGCACTTCACGACCATGGTCGGGACGCCAGCATCGAATGGGAAGACGACATGGTCGCCATCAACCGCGAGACCGACTCGAACAACATGGTCTGGCAGCTCATCGATCGCGAGACCGGAGCGAAGAATGGCGACATCGCCTGGAAGTTCACGGTCGGAGATCGCGTCAAGATCCGCCTGGTCAACGAGATGGGCTCTGATCACCCGATGCCCCATCCCTTCCATGTCCACGGTGCGGGTCGGTTTCTCGTGATGTCGAAGGACGGCGTGACCGAGCCGAACCTCACGTGGAAGGACACCGTGCTGCTGCTCTCCGGGCAGACCGTCGACATCCTCCTGTACGTCACCAATCCGGGTCTGTGGATGGCGCACTGCCACATCGCGGAGCACAACCAGAGCGGGATGATGTTCAGCTTCGAGGTGGCACCGGGCCCCGCCGAACTCGCCACCTCGTGACCGCACCCGCGCACGGAGCGGATGCGGCGGCACTCATCGTCATGCTCGCAGCCGCGGTCGACTCCCACTGATGGACTCACACCGCGTCGTCGCGTTCGCCGATTTGGCCGGGTACACCGCGCTCACGGAGGCACACGGTGACGACGGGGGCGCCGACGTGGCCCTGAGGTTCTTCGAGATCACGACGACCCTGCTGCGAGCCGATGCGCGCGTTGTCAAGACCATCGGCGACGCGGTGATGGTCGTGGCCTCCGATCCCCACGCGGGACTGCATATCGGACTCGCCCTCCTCCGCGCCGTGGAGCGAGAACCACACTTTCCCGGAGTACGCGTCGGCGTGCACTACGGGCCCATCGTGGAACGCAATGGCGACGTGTTCGGAGCGACCGTCAACGTGGCCGCACGCCTGACCGCGCACGCACACGTCGGTCAGCTCCTCACCAGCGCCGCGATCGCAGCCCTTGTCGAAGAGCACACTCAACTGACGACGACGGCTCTCGGAGCGACATGGTTGAAGAACGTCGGCGAGCCGGTCGACGTCTACTCCGTCGTCGAGCAGGGCACCGCTCCGACCACGCAGGTCATGGACCCGGTCTGCCGGATGTTCGTCGATGCCGACGCCGCTCCCGCACGCCTTCCTTGGGCCGGTCAGGTCTGGCACTTCTGCTCGTTCGAGTGCGCGAGGACCTTCAGCGAGTCCCCGAAGCGCTACTCCGAGGCGTGAAGGTACGGATCACGCCTCGTCGATGAAGTCGAGCAGCACGGGCGCGGCTTGGACCCAGGGATCGAAGAGACTTCCCGTCCCCGCCGCGGTCGCCTCAACGGCCCGCTCCCAGGCGTCCTCGGGCCACGGTGGGTCGATCAATCGCGATCCCTTGATCAACGTGTGCACCTCGTACGACGTGCGCTTCGGGTGGTCGTAGTCGTGCTCGCCGCCGCGGATCACCAGCGTCGGGCACCGGATCGTGTCGAACTCCCAGTCCGGCACGCCCGGGATGGCCTCGTTCGGCTTCGGCACGAACGCGTCCAACCACCGGTTCATCACCCGCTCGAACTCCTCGCTCCCGATCGTGCGCAGGCGGTCCGCGTTCCGGGGGTTCGCCCTGATCATGGCCGCCCAGCTGAACGGACCGGTGTCCATCTCGATGACACCCTCGATGCCCTTGTTCCGGACTACGCCGAGCTCGTCGAGCACGTACGCGGTGGCGAGCAGCATCGTGCTGTAGGTCCCGCCGACGATCGACCACACCGCGAGCTTGCGCACGAGGTCGGGCCACATGATCGTGAAGACGATCGAGTCGCGAGCCCCGCCTGATCCGCCGGCGGCGACGACCCTTTCGATCCTGAGTTGCTGCAGCAGCAAGCCCAGCGTCTCCGCCCGCATGTGGGATTCCGAGCGACCGTAGACCTGGACGTCGGACCGGCCGCAGTTGGGCCGGTCCCAGAGCAGCACCCGCTTGCCGCCGTCGGCCAGCGCGTCGGCGAGCTCGTGCACACCGCCGTAGTCCTTGCTGAAGCGGCCGCCGGGCGTGACGACGACGACTTCGCCGTTCTCCGGACCGATGAGCTCGTAGACGACGATGCCGCCGTTGACCTCGACTTCGCCTTCAGGCATGACGCGTCAGGTCGCCTTGGTCAGCTCGCGTGCCGAGCGCCGCAGCGCCTCGTTCGGGTTCTCGGGAAGCTCGGTGAGCGGTTGCGCGATCTCCGCCACCGTCGGACCGAACCGGTTCGCCGCCGGGCGCAGCGCCTCGAGATCGAAGCCGTAGACCTCGGCGACGGTGCCGCCGACCATCTGCTGGATCTGCTCGGGCGGCAGGTGGCCCATCACCTGCCGGAGGTGCTCGCGCGTGAACGGGAGGGTTCCCTCCTCGTGGGGGTAGTCGCTCCCCCACATCACGTGGTCGATGCCGACCGGGCCGAGCGCGGCGCGGATGTCGGCCGGCCGGGGCTGGCTCATGCCGATGTGGCAGTTCTGCTCGAAGTACTCGGCCGCGCGCCGCGGCGGCACCGTCTCGCCCTCGAAGCGCATCTCGCCGGTCCCGCCCGTGCGGAGCATCGCCATCAGCGCGTCGAGGTGCTCGATCACCGACGGCACCCAGGCGCACCCGGCCTCGGTCAGCACGAACTTGAGATTCGGGAACCGCTCGAAGACCCCGCCGACGATCAGGTACACGAGCGGACGCTGCGAGTAGAAGACCATCTCCGCGATGTGCACGATCGGCATGGCCGCAGCCGCCTGGTACCGCGGGCCACCGGTGCCCGAGTGCGCGTTCACCGGCACCCCGAGCTCCTCACACGCCGCCCACAGCGGGTCGTAGTGCGGGTCGTACAGCGGCTTGAGCCATTCGCACGTGACCGGTGGCGCACCCACGAGCACACCGCCGCGCAGGCCGTTGTCCACGCACCACCGCACGTCGGCGATGGCGTCGTCGAGGTCGTTGAGGAAGATCTGTCCGATGCCGGCGCGTGCCTCGGGCTTCTGCGCGAAGTAGTCGGCCAGCCAGCGGTTGTGGGCCTGCACCCCGGCGTGGCGGTGCTCGTACTCCTCCGGTCGGCGGCGGCTGGCGAAGAGCACGAAGTTCGGGAAGAACGGCGGCACGGTGTTCGGGAAGATCACCTCACCGACGATCCCGTCCTCGTTCTGCTGCTCGTCTCGGAGCTCGCCGTCCCAGTTGCGGATCCGCAGGTCGGTGTCCTTCAGATCCTTGAACGGGTTCTTGTACTTGTTGCGCCACGCGTCGAAGTCGTCGCGGTACTTCGGGTCGAGGAACTCCCGGTACTGCGCATGGCTCCCACCCGCGTGGCTGTCGGCGGTGATCACGACGTAGTGGTCGTCGGGGTTCATGGGGCGCTCCTTCACCAAGCAGACCGGCGGACGGAGCGGCCGGCCGCGCCCGATCGAGGCTAGCGCCGACGGCCAACAGGTATCGGCGACGCTGGACACGATCTTCGTGCACCGACGAGAGTGACGGACAGTGGTCGTGAACGAGTTCGAGCCGAGCCGAGCAGTGGCAGCGATCCGCGAGCAGCTGGGTCATCCGGTGATCGACTCCGACGGACACCTGGTCGAGTTCCGCCCCGTTGCGATGGAGTACATCGCGTGGCCGGCGGTGCCGACATGGCGAAGCGCTTCGCCGAGCAGCAGCGCTCCACGTTCCTGTCTCGCGAGTGGTACGGCCTGAGCGAGGCAGAACGCAGGGCTCGCTGGACCCACCGCCCACCGTTCTGGGGCGAGCCGCTGCGCAACCGCGGGCTCGACCTCGCGACCGCGCAGTTCCCCGATCTGATGTACCGGCGGCTCGACCAGCTCGGGATCGACTTCACCGTCCTGTATCCGACCATCGGCATCAACCCGCAGGGATACACCGACGAGGAGACCCGGCGCGCTTGCTGTCGGGGCCTCAACGACTACTACGCCGACCATTGGATGGGACATCCCGATCGCATGACGCCGGTGGCGATCATCCCGATGTTCACCCCGGAGGAGGCCCTCGAGGAGCTCGACCACGCGGTGCGGCGACGCGGTTTCAAGGCGGTGATGCTGCCGAGCTTCGTGAAGCGGCCGATCGCCGCGATCGTCGACGCCGCGCCCGAAGCCGGCGCGGTTCGCGTGGCGAGCCGACACGTTCGGCATCGACAGCGAGCACGACTACGACCCGGTCTGGGCGAAGTGCCGCGAGCTCGGCGTCGTGGCGAGCTTCCACTACGCCGGGGAGGGCTCGACCTTCCACGACTCGATCTCCAACCCCGTCTTCAACCACGTCGGTCACTTCGCGTCCGCGGCGACCGCGATCTGCAAGTCGCTCTTCCTCGGCGGCGTGAGCCAACGGTTCCCCGAGCTGCGCTTCCTCTTCCTCGAGGGCGGGGTCGGCTGGGCCCGGTTCGTTGCTCGCCGATCTCACCGGCCACTGGGAGAAGCGGAGCCTCGCGGGCCTCGCGCGCGACAGCGATCCTCGGCTCGCCGACGTGGACCTGTTCCTCGACCTCTACGACGAACCTACGGCGGTTCACTCTGGCAGGCGACTGCTCGCGGCGGACCTTGCCCGGCGGTGGGACGTCCATCCCGAGGACCCGACCGACAGCTTTGCGGCTCGGAGCGTGTCGAGCGCGGACGAGCTGCGCCGCCTGTTCGTCGAGCGCTTCTACTTCGGGTGCGAGGGCGACGATCCCGTGACGCCGTCCGCGTTCGACGACGATCGCAATCCCGCCGGCGTGCGGTTGCAAGCCATCTTCGGCTCGGACATCGGCCATTGGGACGTCCCGCTCATGGCGGAGGTGCTGGAGGAGGTGTACGAGCCGCTCGAGGACGGGTTGCTCACGGCCGCCGACCTCCGGGACTTCGTGTTCGCCAACCCGGTGCGACTCTGGACGTCGACCAACCCGCGCTTCTTCGACGGCACCGTCGTCGAGCGAGACGCCGCCGCGCTCCTGACCAACGAGGTGTAACTGCGGTCACCTCCCCTCAGTGCAGGAGTGCAACGGGTCGTCGGACGGCCCCTGGGTGGTTCGGAACACCTCGATGGCGTCGCTCCCCGGAGCGCTCTCGCCGCGGAGGAGCCGCTGCAACGCCCGGGCCATCCTCGCCGCGCGTGCCTTCGCCAGCCCGGCGGTCGGTCCTTCGAACTGCTCGTCGACCGTCTCCTCGAACAGCGCCAGCCAGCGGGTGAAGTGCACGTCGGTGAACGGCACGAGCTCGTGCACCGGCCGATGTGCACGCAGGGAATTGCCCTCGTAGCCCCGGCTCCCGAACAGCTGCCACATCCAGAAGTCGGTGACGAGCGCGAGGTGACTCGGCCAGTCCACCTGTGCGGCCTCGAAGACCGGTCCGAGCACATCGTCCATCGCCGCGGCACGGTAGAAACGCGTCACGAGCGCGGCGACGTCACCGCGCGTGGCGATGTCGTGGCGATCGTCGAAGAGGTGCGCCCAGCAGGCGGGATCCCCGCCGGTGTCGGTCACGCGAGCGCAACTCCCAGCGCCGTGGCCCCGACGACCGACAGGCCGAAGACCAGCTGCCACAGTCCGACGACCTTCGCCGGCCGGGCCGGTCCCCGACTCCAGGCGAACTGCGCCACGACCACCACGAGCACGGCGATCGACCCGAGCGCGACCGAGGGTTCGACGATCCACGCCGCGATCGCCACCATGACGCCCACCAACTGCGCGACGTCACTCGCATGCGTGGAGGTGACGCCTCGACGAAGGCGCAACACCTGGACCCGAGCGAACGTGACCGAAGCGATGGCACGCGCCCCGAGCACGGCCCACAGGCCGAACGCCAGCATCGAGGACTGGCCGTCCGCGAGCACGATCGCGGCGACCACGGACGCGATCCCGATCGCGCCACAGAGCTCAGGGAGCAGCCGCCGCCCACGACTGCGGGCGTCGAACCACAGTTCGACGGCGAACAACGGCAGCGCGCACGCCACGGGGACGAACCAGGAGCTCGACGCGAACACGATCGCGACGACGACGAGCAGCGCGAACAGCGCCAATTCGACCCCCGCGGCGACCATCGCTGCTCGCGTGCGCGCCAACTGACGGTGTCGGTACCGGTCGACGAGGACGACCTTGAGCGGTGTGCGGGCCAGGAACGCGAGCACGGCCGCGCCCGCCAGCGCGCCGCCGGCAACCGACGGCGCGACGAGGAGTCCGAGCGCCGCGGGTTCGAAGGTGAGGCCCCACCCCCCGTGCTCCGCGGGAACGACCACGGAACGCCAAGTCGAGCGGGCTGCGGGTGCTACTGCGACGGTTCGTTCAGCCACGTCACACCGCCTTGATCGCCATGCGCGGACTCTAGGTTTCCCGGGGCCCGGAATCGCCAACCGCGAGCGCACATCGCGCGTCGTGGATCGCGAGCGCGCTCTGGATCATGGCCGCATGCGTGAGCGCTTGCGGGTGATTCCCGAGGTGGTCCCCGGTGACGGGGTCGAGTTCCTCGGCGTAGAGGCCGAGCGGGCTCGCCAGGGCGAGGAGATCGTCGAGACGAGCCGTGGCTTCGGCGACGCGTCCCGTCTTCGCCAGCGCCTGGACGAGCCAGAACGCGCAGGGGAGAAACGCTCCCTCGGCACCGTCGAGTCCGTCGTCACCAGGCAGGTACCGGTAGAGCAGCGGACCGCCCGCGGCGAGCCCGGATGCGACGGCGTCGATCGTGTCCCGGACCCGGGCGGAATCATTCGGTTCGATGCCGACCAGTGGCAGGACGAGCACCGAGGCGTCGAGTTCATCGGACCCGTAGGTGCGCGTGTACGAACCCCGCACCGGGTTGACTCCTGCCCCGCGCACTTCGACTCCGATGGCGGCTCGCTGATCTCGCCAACATCGGCGGCGGCGCTTGGAGACGCGACGCGAATCGGCGATGCGCAGGGCGCGGTCGAGGCAGAGCCACGCCATGAGCTTGGAATGCACATGATGTTTCGGGTCACCGCGAATCTCCCAGATGCCCGCGTCCGGCTCACGCCACTGGTCGGCGACGCGATCCGCGAACCCGGCCAACGCGCGCCATGTCTCGGAGTCGAGTCGATGGCCGGCCTGCGTGAGCAACCACCCGGCGTCGAGCACCCAGCCGTAGCCGTCCAATTGGTGCTGATCAGCGGCACCATTGCCGACCCGGACCGGCCGGCTCCCCAGGTAGCCGGGCCATCCGTCGAGCGTCCGCTCCGCCCGGGCGTGCTTGCCGTGCAGTGTGAGCAGGACCGGGAGTCGGGGTCGATCGAGCCGGCTCGCGTGACGCAACCAGGCGAGGAATTTCAGCGCTTCTTCGTGCATGCCGACGCCGAGGAACGCGCCGACCCCGATGCTCGCATCGCGTGGCCATGCGAAGCGATAGTCCCAATTGCGGCTGCCACCGGGATCCTCGGGGAGCGAGGTCGTGGGTGCCGCGACCGGCGCGCCCGAAGGTGAGTACGTGAGGAGCCGCAGGGTGATCAGGCTCCGCACGACCGCCTCGCGATGGGGCACGTCGCCGGCGATCGCCTCCGTCCAGGTCCTCCACCGTTCGCCGTCGGATTGCAGCAGGCGCCACGCGGTCTCCGGTGGCACATGGATCAGCGGTTCGCGGTAGGCGACCGACAACACCAGCGTCAGTGGCCGATCCGGCGAGACCGTCACCGAGACCGGTCGCCGCGTTCCGACGGTGACGTGCGGGGTGGCATCGAGCGCCACCGCGAGCGAGCCCCACGTGCAGACGAGACCCCCGATCCGTCGTGCCTGCGTGGTCGGCTCGTCGTGTGCGACACCCTGGCGGGGGTCGAACTCGATGGAGACGTCGACCGGCGCGCCTTCGACGGTCACGCGGCGCACGAGCAGCGTCGTCGGGAGGAGCGCTCCGGCGAGCTCGCTGACCATGCCTTCGGTGAGGGTCAGGCGCGAACCGTCGACGCCCCAGGTCGTCTCGAGCGTGGCGGTGTGCGGGTCGTACCGGCGTTCGAGCACGGCAACGGACGGTGACAATCCGACGCGGTAGGTGCCGGCGGCAGGGCCTCCGACGAGACGACCGAACAACGGATCCCCGTCGAAATGAGGCACGCACATCCAGTCGATCGCCCCGGCGGACGAAACCAGTGCGGCAGTGCGAGTGTCGCCGATCAGGCCGTAGTCGGCCAGCGGTGGTGCCGCCTCGGTCATGTCAACGCGCCCCGAGCAGCAGGCCGAGCGCGATGCCGAACGCAAGGTGAGCGACGATCGCGACCGCCGGCGTCTCCGCGCCGTAGTTGAGTCCGAGCACGCCTGGCGGTTCGAGCACCGCGGTCGAGACGGGTCCCGCCCGTTCGGACGCCATGCGGGGGTGCACACCCGGAAGGAGCGGGAGCAGAATCGTGAGCGCGACGCCGACGTGCAACAGGCCGAGCAGGGCACCGAGCCACCATGTCGCGGTGTCGAGCAGCGCGAACGTCGCGGCGTAGCCGAGCGCGAACCCCTCCCCCACGACGAGGTGCATGAGGAATCCGACGACCCGGGCCCGGTCCGGGTCGTCGGTGACCATCGTGCCCAACACCAACGGGAGATCGAGACGGGTCCAACCGAGGACCTGAGCGACGATCATCACGGCAGTCAGGATCGCGGTCGCGACCAGTCCGAACAGCGCCCAGCCGGCCCAGTCCACGTCAGCGGTTCGCAGTGCTCGTGGCCCTCAGGAACTCCGAGCGGATGGCCGGATCGTTGCGCATCAGACCCAGGGTCGCCGTCGTCCGGGTGCTCACGCCCGCGGCCTCGACGCCGCGCGGTGTCATGCAGTGAAGGGGCGCTTCCGCCGCGAGCGGACCGATCGAGGAGGTCATTCGGTGTGGTCGCCGGGCAGCACGTCGGTCTCGGACGGGTGCCACACGGGGCTGTCGGTTGCGGTCTCGACGTTGAATCCGTAGTCGAACACCAAGGTGCCGCCGAGTGCCGCACCGAGGGAGACGAGCACGGCGATGACGATCGAGATGACGAGGATCGCGACCGTGGGATAGGTCCGGGAGTCGTACTCGCTGATGCGCAGGGCGATGTCGGTGAGCGCGAGCACCGTGACGACGATCATCACGGTGGCGTGGGTGTTGGCCGTACGGCGGGCCTGGGTTCCCTTCTCGGTGGAACGCAACCAGTCCCAGAACCCCGTCAGGGCGGCGAGCACCGAGACGGCGGCTCCGCCGACGAACACGAACGTTCCCGCCCGGAAGAAGTCCTGTGACCACGATTCGTCGCGACCGATGAACGAGATCACGTCGAAGATGGCGGCGAGGATGTACGCCGCGATCGGGAAGTCGGTCAAGGGTGGATGCGTCGGCTTCCCCGACCAGCCTCGGAGACCCTTGAAGGTGCGGCCCCGGAGGGTCAGCGTCGGACGCACGGAGTACTTGCGCATCGCGGCTCCTGTCGTTCGTGGTCCGCTCTAAGTGCAAGCGATCTTGTCGCTAGCATCGACCTGCGGCTTCTCTAAGTCAAGCTTTGCTTGTCAATACACTGGGACGATGGATGAGGTACCCATGGCGCACAGCGTCGAGGCGATCGGTGCGCTCGCCGAACCGAACCGGCGCGCGCTGTACGACTACGTCGTGGAGCAGCGCGAGTGGGTGAGCCGTGAGCAAGCGGCCGCAGCACTCGGAATGGGCCGAGGCATCGCTTCCCACCACCTCGACCGCCTCGCCGAGGAAGGGCTGCTCGAGGTCGACTTCCGTCGACTCAACGATCGTCGCGGTCCGGGCGCCGGGCGCCCGGCCAAGGTCTACCGCCGAGCACGGTCAGAGATCGCGGTCAGCCTCCCGGCGCGCGACTACGAGCTCGCCGGCCGTCTCCTCGCCGACGCGATCGAGATGTGCGACATCGACGACGCTCCCATCGAAGCCGCGATCGCACAGGTGGCACGGAGCGAAGGCAGGAAGATCGGGAGCGAGACGAAGCGTCGGATCCCGTCCCAGTCCGGCGCCACGAAGCGAAGGTCCGCGCTCTTCGAGGAGCTCCGGGTGCGAGGGTTCGAACCGGAGGTGCGCGACCGTGTCGTCGTGCTCAACAACTGTCCCTTCCATCAGCTCGCCCAGACCCACACCCAGCTCATCTGCGGCATGAACCTGTGCCTGCTCGACGGCCTGCTCGACGAGCTCGGCCCGACGGATCTCCGTGCCGAGCTCGAACCCGAAGACGACTGCTGCTGCGTGCGACTCCACCCGACCAGCTGAGTCGCCAGGGAGTCGCGTCGGTCGCCGGAAGGCTCTGAGATCCCCCTGTCGCCCTCGACGCCTCGTTACCGTGATGCCGGGGGGCGGCGTCAAGTTCGCCCGGCTCAGGGAGGTACGCCATGGCCGAACCGACCACCAAACGAGGAACCGGCTGGATCGTCTTCGCCGGCATCATGCTGGCGCTCGCCGGCGGCGTCATGTTCATCAACGGGCTCTGGGCGCTCAATGCGAGCACCGCGATCGTGAACAGCTTCCGGGGCCAGCTGCTCTTCAGCGACAACGACCTCGACACCTGGGGCTGGATCTACGTGATCGTGGGCGCGGTCATCTTCGTCGCCGGCCTCTGCGTGTTCGCGCGGATGCAGTGGGCCCGTTGGGTCGGCGTCGTCGCGGCGATGGTCCAGGCGTTCCTCGCCTTCTTCTGGATCTTCACCGCGTACTGGCCGGCCGCGATCGTGACCATCGTCATCGACATGCTCGTGATCCACGCGCTCACCGCGTACGGAGACCGGGACTACTACGTCTGAGTCGCTGACGACCTCTGCTCGAGAGACGCGGGCACCCCGGGTTCCCTGGGGTGCCCGCGTCTTGCGCTCGATCCCGAGCAATCCTCGTCGGCCGATGGGATGATCGTGGACTGACAGTCCCCGGCGAGCCCCGCACTGGTCAGGCGAAGGAGAGGTCGAGAAGGTGCGCAGTGCCGAGCCCGGTTCCCAGGTCGAGCGATGGATGCCGGGGGTTCGCGCTGCACGGCGCTATCAACGCGAGTGGCTGCGATCCGATCTGGTCGCCGGACTCGTGCTTGCGGCGATCCTGGTGCCCCAGGGCATGGCGTACGCAGAACTGGCGGGCCTGCCTGCGGTCACGGGCCTCTACACCACGATCGTGTGCCTCATCGGCTACGCGGTGTTCGGGCCGTCCCGGGTACTGGTCCTCGGACCGGATTCTTCGATCTCGCCGCTGATCTTCGCCGCGATCGTTCCGCTCCTCGCGGGAGGAGACGCGGCGAAGGCGATCGCACTCGCCGGGATGCTCGCCTTGCTGGTGGGGCTGGTCGAGATCGGTCTCGGGCTCGGCAAGCTGGGCTTCGTCGCCGACCTCCTCTCCAGCGAAGTGCAGGTCGGGTACATGAACGGGCTCGGCATCACCATCATCGTGGGGCAGCTGCCGAAGCTGTTCGGGTTCTCGACCGATGCCGACGGTTTCTTCGAGGAGATCGAGCAGTTCGTCCGGAACATCGGCGACACCAACACGACGGCGCTCGTGGTCGGCGTGACCGTGCTCGTCGTCCTGCTGGTGCTGCCCCGCGTGGTGCCTCGGATCCCGGCCATCCTCGTTGCCGTCGTCGGCGCGACCATCGCCTCGGCCGTGTTCGATCTGGCGGCTGAGGGCGTGTCGACCGTCGGATCACTTCCACGCGGCGTCCCGTCGCCCTCCCTCCCCTGGACGGAGATCGACGACGTCGTCCCGTTGCTGGTCGCGGCGGTCGGCATCACGCTCGTGTCGCTCACGGACACCATCGCCACCGCGACGAGCTTCGCTGCTCGACGGGGCGATGAAGTGGACCCGGACCAGGAGATGATCGGGCTGGGCGCCGCCAACATCGCCGCCGGAATCTTCCAGGGATTCTCGGTGTCGACGAGTGGCTCCCGGACCGCGGTCGCCGAACAGTCGGGGGCGAAGAGCCAGCTCACGGGCGTGGTGGGCGCGGGCCTGGTCGCGGTGCTGTTGCTGTTCTTGAACTCGCTCCTTGCGGACTTGCCCCAGACCGCGCTCGCCGCCGTCGTGATCACCGCCGCCCTGTCGTTGATGGACTTCGGCGTGCTGCGCCGCTACGCCCGAGTCCGAATGTCGTCGCTCGCGCTCTCACTCGTGGCCACCGCGGGCGTCGTGTTCTTGGGGGTGCTCGAAGGCATCGTCATCGCAATCGTGCTCTCCATCCTCATGTTCTTCCGCCGCAGTTGGTGGCCCCACGGAGCCGTGCTCGGGGAGCTCGACGGCGTCGACGGATGGCACAGCATCGAAACCCGTCCCGATGCCCGTCAGCTGCCCGGCATCGTCGTCTACCGATGGGAAGCCCCGCTCTTCTTCGCCAACGCCGGCGCGTTCCGCAACCAGATCCGCCGTTACGCTCGGGAGTACGAGCCCGCGTGGATCGTCCTGCAGTGTGAAGCGATCACCGACATCGACGTGACCGCTGCCGACATGCTCAAGCTCCTCGACGACGAGCTCAACTCCGAGGGTGTGCACCTCGCCTTCGCGGAGATGCGCAGCCGGTTGCAGCATCTCACCCAGAGCTACGGCCTCTTCGAGACACTCGACCGGGACCACTTCTTTCCGACGCTCTACGCCGCCCTCGAGCACATCAACGCGCTCGGCCCTGGCGACGGCCGGGACGAGCATCGCTAGCGGCTGCGAGCGGCGCGCTCCTCCACTTCGCGCACGCGTTCCGGGCGCGCGGTCACCGGCCCCGGCTCGATGTCGTCGTCGACGCCGAGCGACGCCAGCGCCGGCTTCGTGAACATGTCGACGGCCGTGCCCATGTACGCGAAGCGCAGGTCGTCGCTGATCCCGCGATCGAAGAGCATTGCGCCCACGAGCATGATGACGACCATCTTGAATCCCTGGAACGCGCGGTACCACTCGCGGTGCACGACCTCGATGCCGGACAGCTCCTCGTACAGCTCGATGAGCTCATCGGTGGTGAGGCCGCCGGGTCGGATGGTGAACGAACCGGGCGTGGTCCAGTTCACCTCGGCCCAGCCGATGTCGGCGAGCGGATCACCGAGCGTCGTCAGCTCCCAGTCGAAGATCGCGCTCGACCTCGTCGTCCACGAACGCGAAGTTGCCGGGTTTCGGGTCGCCGTGCACGAGCGTGACGGGTCGGGACTGCTCGGGCTGCTGCGCGATCAGCTCGGCCAGCAGACGCTCCAGCGCGGGGAGTGAACCCCGCTGCACGCGGCGCATCTCCCCCGCCCAGTGCTCCAGCTGACGGTCGAGGAAGTGCCGACCGTCGCCGAGGAACCCGAGGCCCGCCTGCTCCGGATCGACGCGGTGGATCGCCGCGATCTGCTCGACGACACTGCGCGACATGTGGGCGATCCGCTGCGGTGCTTCGGACAGCTCGGCCGGGACGTTCTGCTCGTAGACCGTGCCGTCGAGGCGCTCCATCACGTAGAACTCGCGGCCGAGGATCTCGCCCGTGCCCTCGTGCCAGTAGACCTTCGGCGACCGCACCGGCGTGGGTTCGAGCGCCCGCAGGATCCGGAACTGCCGCTCCAGGTCGTACGGCTCGAGCAGACCCGGCTCAGGCGGTCGCATCCGCAGCACGACGTCGCGGCGGTGCTCGTCACCGCGAATGGACCACGCCAGCATGAGCAGGATCGTCTCCGCCGAATGGCCCATCGCGACCCGGTCCAACCCCTCGACCCGCACGTCGTCCGCGTCCGGGAGTTGGGTCGCGAACCAGTTGCAAAGCGCGGCGCTCGTGTCGTCGATCGTCACCCGGCACACTCGGAGGTCATGCGTTCCTCACGTCGCGGTCGGATTCGGCGCTGAGGCCGAGCTCGGGCCAGTCGCCCGTGATGATGCTCTCCATGATCCCGTACCCGACGGCATCGGCCTCCCGCACGCGGATGGGGGTGTCGCGGAACTGGCCCAGCAGGCCGAGGTGCTCCTCGTCCCAGCAGTCGGCGATGTGCTCGCCGTCGAGATGGAGTGGACCCATCCAGCGCCCGTGCTTGTGCCCTTTCCAATCGCCGTAGCCGACGGTCTTGAGGAAGAAGCCGGATTCGCCCGGTGCCTCGACCTCGATCGTCCGTTCCTCGCCACTGTCCATGACCAGGTGCAGCTCGCCGCTGCGCACGAAGCGCGTGTCCGGGTCGTACTGCATGCGGGGTTCCGCTGAACGGACCCGGTCCTGCCGACCGTCGGCGTCGTTCACGTACGCCGACGCGTAGTCCCAGGCGCCGCCGGTGAGGAACACCGAATACTCGTAGTACGTGCCGTCGGGCCGACGGAAGAACGCCGGTGTCCACTTCATCATCCCGCGCCGGCGGGCGTGCGAGCGCGCCGTCGCCGGGGGTGACGGCAGGTCGGTCGGGTCGTCGCCGACGCCCTGGCGGACACCCCACGAGTGGTCTCGGAAGCCGAACCCGTCTTCGCCCGTCAGTTCGTACCGCTCCCCGTCGACGGTGATGCTGCCGGTCGCCCACCCGCCCTGGTGGTAACGGATCACGTTCACGTCGATCCGGTTCGTCTTCGGGTTACGCACGAGGTTGCGCTCCTCGAAGAACGGCGGCGTCACGCCGCGCAGCACGAGGTCGAACGAGATCGGCTGGACGTCGTTCGGCTCGAGCCGGACGCGCACCGCGCCGAGCGGATCGACGATCTCGTAGACGATCGGCCCGATCGCGGTCTCCTCCGGCGCCGACCGCAGCTCCCGGCTGCCGCGGACCGTCCACTGCTCCCGGCCCCGTGAGATCCCGCCGAAGCCGTCGATCACACCACGGTTGGGGTACTTGCCGAGCCCGAGGTTCGCCTGGATCGAACCGTCGGCCTTGGCGATCGACACCCAGATCTTCTCCGTCCACGCGTAGTCGGAGTGGGCGATGGTCGCGAACGTGTCGACGATCTGGTGGTTCAGTCCCTCGTCGGCGCCCTGCAGCGGACCGATGTCACGGATGCTCATTGCACAGCCCTCCGAGCAGTGATTGGTCGTGTTCGAGAGGTTTCGTGGACGCGTCCAGGGTGGAAAGACTCAGACGACCATCCGAACGCCACCCGAACGCAGCGCGAAGGAGGAGTCGTGATCGGCTTCCTGCTCTCCATGTTGATCATCGGCATCATCGCAGGCTTCCTCGCCCGCCTCCTGGTACCGGGCCGCGATCCCATGGGATTCTGGGCCACCGTGCTCCTCGGCGTCATCGGCTCGTTCGTCGGCGGGTTCCTCGGCTACGTCATCTTCGGGCACGACCTCGACGAGGGTGCGCTCCAACCTGCGGGGATCATCGGTTCGGTCATCGGAGCCGTCATCGTGCTGCTCATCTGGCGCCAGATCGCCAAGTCGAAGCGCAGCACGGGCATCGTTCGCAGGTAGGTGCGTCAGCGCGTCCCCATCTCGGCGTGGACCTCGGCCAGCGCTTCGATGTGCTCGAGGTACCGGCCGAGGGTCTCGTGCCGGCCGCCGACCGAGACGATCGTCGCGCCGGCGGCCGCGGTCGCGGCGAGGATGTCCTGGGTGCGCCCGGGCTCGTTGATCGGATCGAGCCGGGCGCTCGGCGGCAGCACGACGTCGAAGTCGGCGGGGAGCTCGACCTGGCCGAGCCATTCCTCGGCCTGCGCGGGAGTGACCGCGAACGGACACCAGCCGTCGGCGAGCGTCGCCGCTCGCCGGACCGAACGCAGCGTGCGCCCGCCGACCCAGATCGGGACGCGCTCCTGCACCGCGCAGGGATCGACGACCATGCCCTCGAAGTCGTAGAACTCGCCGTGGTACGCAGGTTGGCTCTGGGACAGCGATGCTCGGAGCGCTCGCAGCGCGTCGTCGCCGCGTGGTCCGCGATCGTCGTAGGGCGCGCCGATGAGATCGAACTCCTCCTTCAGTGTCCCGACCCCGACACCCAGGATCACCCGGCCGCCGCTGACCACATCCAGTGTGCCGTAGCGCTTGGCGAGTTCGAGCGGGTGGTGGTAGGCGAGCACCAGCACATACGTCGCGAAGCGGATGCGCTCGGTGCGGGCCGCGAGGTAGCCGAACGTCGCCAGCGGATCCCAGTACCGCGCCCCGCGGCGGTCGAGCTCCGCGGCCGGCAACGCGACGTGCTCGCTGCACGTCAGGTGGTGGTAGCCGAGGCGATCCGCGGTCTCCGCGACCCGCGCCACGTCCTCAATCGTGCCCGAGACCTCCCACGCGCCGTGGCCGGCTGGCGTCATCGTCACGACCGGGGTGCCGATCGACAGCTTCACGACCATCGCGGTGCCCTCATCCCTGCATGTAGCCACCGGCGTCGACGGGGATCGACTGCCCGGTGATCGTCCGGCTCTCGTCGCTGGCCAGGAACAACGCCAGGTTGGCGACGTCCTCGGGTGAGGAGATGTCGCGCAGGGCCACTCCCCGGAGCATGCGCGCCCGATGGCTCTCGACGTCGACGCCCCGCTCGTCGGCCGTGCGCTGGACCCACTTGCGCCACAGCTCGGTGTCGATGCCGCCGGGCACGACGCAGTTGCACCGGATGCCGTATTCGCCGACCTCCAGCGCGACGGCCTTGGTGAACGCGCGCAGCGACGCCTTGGCGGTGACGTAGTGCGACTTCCGGACCACGGCGTTGTACCCGGCGGTAGAGGAGAAGTTCAGGATCACCCCGGAACGACGCTCCAGCATCGACTGGTTCAGCACCTCGCGGGTGCAGAGCATCGCTGCGGTCACGTCGATGGCGATGGTGGCGTTCCAGTTCTCGAGCGTCTGCTCCCAGATCCAGAGATCGGTCCCGGGTGCCGCGGCGTTGTTGCACATGATGTCGACGTGGCCGAATTCGTCGACCGCGCGTGTGACCATGGCGGCAACGTCGGCCTCGTCCGTCACGTCGGCGCGCATGGCGATCGCGCCCTCCCCCGCGTTGGCGGCCGCCTCCTGCACCAGCTCCTCGCGACGGGCGGTGAGCAGCACCCGTGCCCCTTCGCGCACGAACATGGCGGCCATCACGGGGCCGAGCCCGGTACTGGCACCCGTGATGATCGCGACCTTGCCGTCGAGCCGTCCGCCGCTCATGCGGAGGCCTCCTCGAACAGCTCCCGCAACGAGTCGCCGAACATCCCGCGGCCCGCCCCGGTCTCGTCCAGCAACCGGTTCGTGCGACGTCGGATGCGCCAGCGCGAGTCGACCCGCTCGACGTCCCAGCGGACCGCGCTCACGCGCCACAAGAAGTACCGGTGTTCTTCGCGGCGCATGACCAGCGAGTAGTTCAATGCTGTGGCTCGGTCACCGTCGAGATCGATCAGGAGCGGACCCGCGAAGTGCGCGACGCCACGTCCGATCAGGCCCTGATGGCCATTGCCCTGCAGCATGGCGTCGACGGCCGCGCTCCCGTGAAGCGGTTCGCCGTCGGCGTCCCAGTCGTAGACGCCGTCCTCGAACCACAACTGTCCGGCGAACGCCGTCAATCCGGCGTCGGCCGCCGGTCCGTACGACATGATCAGCTTCGTGATCGCCGACTCGTCCTCCAGTCGGCGAACCCGTTCCTGCAGTGCGGCGAGCGCGTCGGGTTCCATGTCAGCGCCACGCCTCCCACTCGATCATGGTCCGGAGCGGACCGGCGAACAACGGACGCACCGCGTTGGACTTCCAGCGCTCCTCAACGAGCGGGGTGAGCGCCTGCGTCGTCGTGAGCGGATCGTCGTCGAGGTAGATGACGGTGGTGTACTGCGGATCCCCCTGCGCCGCCGGGTGCAGCTTCCAGGTGTTCGAGGAGCCGTACATCCAGGCCCCGGCCACACCTGGTGTCGCCAGCACCGCCGGGAAGTGCTCGGCGTGCAACCGCTGGAGCCACGACGCGACGTCGTCACCCGCAGGCTCTTCCACGATCACGACCACTCCCCGATGCGGCCGGAACGGCACGACCTCCGGGGAGATGAGCGCCTGCGGCGCTGCATACCAGTGCAACAGCGCTGGCATGCGCAGCTGCAAGCCCGGCCGCACCTCGGGGAACCGGCCCATCTCGGCGAGACGGGGACCGAGCTCCATGAAGTCGTCATGGGTTCGCTGCACCGGATCGCCGACGAGGTAATTGACGACGTTGCCGACGTCCTCGAGGTGCCCGGTCGCGGCGATGCGGCGGTCGAGGTACTCACCGTCGGCGATGTAGCGCAGCGCGTACTGGATGCCCGGCAGCTGGTACTGCTCCACCATGTGGTCGAGGAGGTGCCAGCGCAGATAGCTGCCGTCATCGCCAGGTGGGGCCGGAGGTGTGATGCTGAAGAACGCCGCCTTGACCCTGATCATGATGCGATCCTTCCCGACGTCGTCGACACGACACCACGGAGTTCATCATGGTGCGTCCTCGTAGGCGGGGCGACGCTACTGCTGTCGTCGCCGACGCGGTAGACGCTCGGATCAGGTTGGAAGCCGGGGACGACCGGGTTCGGGTAGCCCGCCCATCAGCCTTCGAGCGCGAAGGCCTCGGGGCTCCGTCCGATCGCATCCCGCTCGAGGTTCTTGGACTGGTCGCTCAGCGACGCACGGCGGCAACGCCCGCTCACTCGCCCGGGTAGCGGACCCCGATCCGGTCGCGGATCTGATCCATCGTGCCGGCCAGGCTCAGCGTGTCCGCGTGCGAGATCACCGGGCTCTCGAGCGCACCCGCCCGGAGGCACCGGTGCACCTCAGCCACTTGGTAGCGGAGGCCTTGCCCCACGATCGGCGCGTCCCGGTGCTCGACGCCGGCGGGCGTGGTGATCGTGAGCGCGTTCGGGCAATGCATGAACGCGGGAAGATCGATGACCCCCTCGGCGCCCGAGATGCGGGCCGCGCACGCGAGGTTGACGCACGTCGCCGCCCGGATCGTCGCCAACGCGCCGCTCTCGTGCGCGAGCACTGCGGCGACGTGCTCGTCGGCACCGGTCGTGCCGAGCGACGCCACCGCGTAGACCTCGGCCGGCGGGCCGAGCACCAGTGAGGCCAGTTGCAGCGGATAGATGCCGAGGTCGAGCAGCGCGCCACCGCCGAGTGCGAGGTCAAAGAGGCGGTGCGACGGATCCCACGGGAAACGGACGCCGAAGTCGGCGTCGATGCTCTCGACTTCGCCGATCACGCCGTCGGCGAGGAGTTCACCGAGGAGTTGGTAGGCGGGGAGGAAGCGTGACCAGATCGCTTCCATCACGAACAGTCCACGCTCGCGCGCGGTGTCCACCATCCGCCGGGCTTGCCGCTGGTTGAGCGCGAACGGCTTCTCGCACAGCACGTGCTTTCCCGCCTCGAGGAACAGCAGCGTGTCGGCTTCGTGACGCGGATGTGGCGTCGCCACGTACACCACGTCGACGTCGGCATCGGCGGCGAGATCCTCGTACGAGGCATGCCGGTGCGGGATGTCGAACTCTCCTCCGAAGCTCTCCGCCCGCTCGGCGCTGCGGGACGCGACCGCGACGGTCTGCGCGTCGTCGGTCTCGGTGAGTCCGGTCGCGAACCCTCGGGCGATGCCGCCGGTGGCGGCGATGCCCCAGCGGATCCGGTCGCCGCTCAGCGGACGCCGAGCAGCAGCTCGTTGACGAGTTGGTCGAGCCGTTCCAGCCCGAGACCGGGCTGCGCCAGTGCGACGGGATCGGGCCGGTCCTCGCGGAGCGCGGCGATGCCACCCTCGGGTCGCGTCGGCACCGCGAGCTCCTCGACTTTCGCCTCGGCCAGCGCGGCCTGGATCTCCGGATCCTCGTGGAAGCGCCGTGCCTTCTCCCGCAGGATGAGGTAGGTGCGGATGTTGCCCCGGGCGAAGTCCCACACGCCCTCGGCGTCCTCGGTGCGATAGGGGTGTGCGTCGAAGTGGCGCATGCCGTCGTAGCCGGCGTCCTCGAGCAGCTTCACGAGGTAGAACGCGTCGCGGACGCCTTCGGAGCCGAACCGGAAGTCCTGGTCGTACTTGCCCGGCCGCTGCGCGTTGAGGTCAATGTGGAAGAGCTTCCCGTGCCACAGCGCCTGCGCAACCGCGTGATGGAACGAGAGGCCCGACATGGTCTCGTGCGCGAACTCCGGATTGAGCCCCACCATCTCCGGATGGTCGAGCTCACCGATGAACGCGAGCATGTGCCCCACCGTCGGGAGCAGGATGTCGCCGCGAGGCTCGTTGGGCTTGGGCTCGAGCGCGAAGCGCAGGGCGTACCCCTGTTCACGCGCGTACTCGCACGCGAGGTTCACGGCCTCGGCGTAGCGGTCGAGCGCAGCGCGGGTGTCCATCGCCGCGTCGACCTCACACCCCTCGCGCCCGCCCCACATCACGAAGATCTCCGCGCCGAGCTCCACCCCGAGATCGATGGCGTCCAGCGTCTTCGCCAACGCGAAGCGTCGCACCTGCAGGTCGTTGGCGGTGAACGCGCCGTCGCGAAACACCGGCTGCGAGAACAGGTTGCAGGTGGCCATCGGCACCCGCAGCCCGGTCTCGTCGAGTGCGCCCCGGAACCGGGCGACGATGGCGTCCCGCTCGGACGCGCTCGACCCGGGCGGTACCAGGTCGTCGTCGTGGAAGCTGACGCCGTACGCCCCGACTCCGGCCAGGTGCTTCACCGAATCGACCGGGTCGAGCGGCGCCCGCACCTCGTGACCGAACGGGTCGCGGCCCGGGTTGCCGACGGTCCAGAGACCGAAGGTGAAGTGGTCCGCGGGGACCGGAGTGAACGCGTCGCTCATAAACATCACCTGGAGTTTGTTCGCTGATCACACTAAGGTCCGGTCATGGTAGCGCGGCCGAAGATCGACCGGCAGGTGATGCGCGCGCACAACCGCGCCGTGGTCCTCGACGCCGTCCGTCGTTCAGGCCCTCTCGCGCGGACCGAGGTGGCGCGGCGCACGTCGTTGGCCAAGCCGACCGTCTCGGCAATCGTCGACGACCTGCTCACCGAGGGCCTCGTGCTCGAGGTCGGCGTGGGTACGAGCACCGCGGCCGGAGGTCGTCCACCCACGTACCTCGACCTCGACGTCACCCGTGACGCGTACGTCGGCGCGCACATCGGTGTCCACGAGACGACGGTCGCCGTCGCCGACGGGCGGGGAACGATCGTTGCGCAGCGCAGTCGGAAGTCGGCGATCGGGTCGCCGTCGCGCTCGCTCGAGCACGTCACCGCCCTCCTCGACGACGCGCTCGGGGAGACGAAGATCGGCAGGCGGACGATTCGGCACGCGACGATCGTGGTGCCGGGCCTCGTCGATCGCGACACCGGGGTGTGCGTGCTGGCGCCGAACCTCGGCTGGCGCAACGTTCCCGTCGTCCAGCTGTTCGGCGACGCCTTGCGTGTGCCGGTGACCGCGTGGAACACACCCCACGCGTCGGCGTTTGCCGAAGCCCGCCTGGGCGTCGCCCGGGATGTGGATACCTTCGTGTGGCTCTACGTGGGACCCGGTGTCGGCAGCGCCATGGTGCAGGACAGTGCGCTCGTCACCGGCGCCCGGGGCTTCGCGGGCGAGATCGGGCACTGCCGCGTGGCCGATGACGGACCTCGCTGTCACTGCGGCAAGTACGGCTGCCTCGAGATGTACACGTCGGCAGTCGCCATTGCCGATGCCGCCCGTGAAGCGGACGTCCCGTCGCGGCGGCACACGCCCACCCTCGACGACGTCGTGCGCGCCGCGCGCGACGGTCACGACGGTGCGCGCGCGTGTGCTCGACGACGCCGGCCACATGCTCGGTCTCGGCACGTCGTATCTGGTCAGCATCCTCAACCCGGAGCTGGTCGTCGTCGGTGGTGAAGCGGCCGACGCGTTCGACTTCCTGCTCGATCCGTTGCGCGGTGCGCTCGCGCAGGACGCACTGGAGGCCGAGCAGGTACCGGTCGTCGCCAGCGGGATCGACGGCGACGCCGGCGTGGCGGGCGCCGTGCTGCTCGCGTTCGAGGCCGGCGTCACGCGCGGAGAGGTGGACGCGTGACCCTCGTCGCCGGGATCGATTCCTCCACGCAGTCCTGCAAGCTCGAGGTGCGTGACGCCGACACCGGCGAACTCGTCCGGTCCGGGCAGCGTCCCCATTCCCCCACCGTCCCGCCGCGCAGCGAGCAGGACCCGGTCGAATGGTGGACGGCGTTGACATCCCTGCTCGAGGAGCACGGCCGCGACGTCAGGGCGATCAGCGTGGCGGGCCAGCAGCACGGCATGGTCGTGCTCGACGACGAGCACCGGGTACTCCGCCCGGCCAAGCTCTGGAACGACACCGAGTCGGCGCCGCAGGCTGACGAATTGGTGCGTGCGTGGGGCGCGCAGGCGTGGGCGGACGCGGTCGGCACGGTGCCGGTGGCCTCGTTCACCGTGACGAAGCTCGCGTGGCTGCGCGAGCACGAGCCCGACGTGTTCGCCGCGGTGGCGCACGTGCTGCTCCCCCACGACTGGTTGACGCTGCAGCTCAGTGGCGAGTTGGTGACCGACCGCGGCGACGCGTCCGGCACTGGGTACTGGTCGCCGTCGACCGGGTGCTACATCGCCGATGTGTTCGGCCTCCTCGATCTCGATCCCGACGTCGCACCGACAGTGCTCGGGCCCGAAGGCCTCGCCGGGACCCACGAGAGCTCGGTCGTCGCCGCCGGGACCGGTGACAACATGGGCGCCGCGCTCGGCCTCGGCCTTCGCGAAGGCGACGTCGCGATCTCGCTCGGGACGTCGGGCACCGTGTTCGCGGTCGCGGACTCACCGACGAGCGATGCCACCGGCGCCGTGGCCGGCTTCGCCGACGCCACCGGACGCTTCCTCCCCCTCGTGTGCACGTTGAACGCGACCAAGGTGACCGACGCGATGGCTCGCTTGCTCGGCCGCACTCGCGACGAGCTCGAGCGCCTGGCACTCGCGTCCGAACCCGGTGCCGGCGGCGTCGTGCTGTTGCCGTACTTCGACGGCGAACGCACTCCGAACCTGCCCGACGCCACCGGCACGTTGCACGGCCTGCGCTCTGATACCGAGCCGCACCAGATCGCCCGCGCCGCGTACGAGGGCGTCGTGTGCGGCTTGCTCGACGCGTTCGACGCGCTCTCGGATGCGGGTGCCGCGACCGACGGTGGCCGTGTGTACGTCATCGGCGGCGGCGCCCGCTCCCTCGTCTACCCCCAGCTCCTCGCCGACCTGCTGCAACGTCAGGTCGTCGTGCCGACGCCGGCCGAGTACGTCGCCCGCGGCGCGTGCGTGCAGGCTGCGGCCGCCATCACCGGACGCGAGGTCGCCGGCGTCGCACGTGACTGGGCACCCACCGACGGGCACCTGCTCGTTCCCGACCCCACCGTCGATGCGAGCACCGTGCGCGCGGCGTACCGGGATCTCGCCCGACGCACTCATGCCGAGGCAGGAGACCGACCATGAACCGCACTCCCTTCAACGACGGCTGGCGCGTCCGCCCGAAGGCGAACCCCTTCATGGAGATGTTCGGCGGCGGACGACAGCCGTCGGAGGCCGTGCACCTGCCGCACGACGCCATGGTCGGTGGCGTGCGCGACCCGGACGGCCATTGGGGAACGGGGTTCTTCCCCGGGGGCATGTGGGAGTACGAGAAGTCGTTCGCCGCGCCCGAGGCGCTCGCGGCCAAGCGCGTCCTCCTCGAGTTCGAGGGCGTCTACCGCAGCGCTTCGGTGAGGGTGAACGGTGCCCTCGTCGGGCACCGGCCGTACGGCTACACGGACTTCACGGTGTCGATCGGTGAGCACCTTCGGTTCGGGCAGGACAACCTCGTCAAGGTGTTGGCGACGTCGCACGACGACGCCCGCTGGTACTCCGGCGCCGGCATCTATCGACCGGTGCATCTCGTGGTCGGCGACCCGGTACGGCTCGCGCTCGACGGCGTGACGTGACGACGCCGCAGGTCGACGATGAGGGCGCGGTAGTCGTGGTGGCCACGCTCGTCGAGAACGAGTCGATGGCCACGACCAGTACCACGGTGACGACCGAGATCGTCGACGTCGCGGGAGCGGTCGTCGCCGCGCGACGTCGCGCCACTCACCGTGTTCCCGGGACGTTCCGAGGAACTGCGCCAGCGCTTCTTCGTTGCGCGGCCCCGTCGGTGGAGCGTCGACTCCCCTACCTTGTACACGTGCCGCACCCGCCTCGAGCGAGGAAGCCCAGCTCGAGGCGGCGTCCACGACGTTCGGCATCCGCACCATCGAGGTCGACCCCGAACGCGGCCTGCGCATCAATGGCGAACCGGTCGCGCTGCGCGGCGCGTGCATCCACCACGACAACGGCGTGATCGGCGGCGCGACCATCCCTCGGGCCGACGAACGGCGCGTGGAGATCCTGCAGGAGGCCGGCTTCAACGCGCTCCGGAGTGCTCACCACCCCATGAGCCGGGACATGCTCGACGTCTGCGACCGCCTCGGCATGCTGGTGATGGACGAGACCTTCGACGTGTGGACCGAGTCGAAGATGGACGACGACTACGCCCAGGCGTTTCCCGACTGGTGGCCCGCCGACGTCGACGCGATGGTGCGCAAGGATTGCAACCACCCGTCGGTGATCATGTACTCCATCGGCAACGAGATCCCCGACGTGGGCACGCCGGCGGGTGCGGCGCTGGGACGGGCGATCGCCGAGCGCATCCGCGTGCTCGACCCCACCCGGCTCGTCACGAACTCGATCAACCCGTTGCTCGCTTGCGGTCCCGAGCTGTTCGCGCAGCTCAGCACGGGGAGCCCGGAGGACTCTGATGCCGCGCCCGACGCAGATGGACGTCAACACGATGATGACGATGATGGATCAGTACCTGCCCATCATCCTCCAGCAGGAGGTCGTCGACGAGCGCACCGCCGAGGCGTACGCGTACCTCGACGTGTGCGGCTACAACTACACCGAGTCGCGCTACGGGTTGGACCACGGGCTGCACCCACAGCGCGTGATCGTGGGCAGCGAGACGAACCCGAAGAAGATCGCCGAGAATTGGGGACTGGTGCGCGAGCACTCCGCACGTGATCGGAGACTTCACGTGGACCGGCTGGGACTACCTCGGCGAATCGGGGATCGGGCGCGTGCGCTACGAGTCTGATCCTCCTGACGCGCCGGGCGGGCTCATGGCTCCATATCCGTGGATCACCGCCAACGTCGGCGACATCGACATCACCGGGTTCCGGCGGCCGGTCTCGTACTGGAGAGCGATCGTGTGGGGTCTGAGCGACACGCCGTTTCTCGCGGTGCGACCGCCGGCGCACCACGGTGAGGAGTCGACGTTCCGCGGTGGCTGGTCGTTCACCGACGCGATCGCGACCTGGTCGTGGCCAGGGTTCGAGGGCAAGGCGATCACGGTCGAGGTGTACGCCGACGCCGACGAGGTCGAGCTGCTGATCAATGGCGAATCGTCGGGCCGGGCGAAGGTCGGCGAGAAGCCATCCGTGCGTGGCCGAGTTCGAGACCACCTACACGGCCGGTGAGCTCGTCGCGGTGGCATACCGCAACGGCACCGAGACCGGTCGGGTGGCGCTGACGTCGGCGCGGGGACCCGTGCTGCTCGATGTGCAGGTCGACCGTGCACGCATCGACGCCACGGACCGTGACCTGGCGTTCGTCGACATCGCGCTGGTCGACGCGCGACGGCAACGTCCACGGCGAGGACTCGCGCGGTGACCGTCGCGGTCGGCGGTCCCGCGGTGCTCCAGGGCTTCGGCAGCGGCAACCCCCGCACGGAGGAGACCTTCGGTGCGCCGACGCACGACACGTACAACGGTCGCGCGCTCGCGGTAATCCGTCCGACCGGCGCGGGCACGATCACTGTCACCGTGTCGGCCGAAGGGTGCGATGACCGTACGGTGACCATCGAGGCCGCGAACCCGTGACCTGGGAGCTGCGCTGGCACCCGTTCCGGGGCGAGTGGGTGCTCTTCACCGCACATCGCGGCGCGCGCCCGTGGATCGGCGAGACCGTCGCCGACGACGAACCCGCGGTGCCCGACGCCAACGCGCTCGCACCACTCGGGCGACGCATCGCCACGACGAACCCTGACTACCGCGGCGTGTTCGTGTTCACCAACGACCTGCCGGTGTTCTCGCCCGACGCGCCGGAGCCAGACGACGGCGACGACGTGTACCGCACCCGGCGTGCGGCGGGAACCGCCGAGGTCGTCTGCTACCACCACGATCCCACCAAGTCGATGGCTGACCTCACCGACGACGAGATCGCCGCCGTCGTGTGCACATGGCGCGACCGCACTGCGGCGCTCCAGGCGCTCGAGGGCGTTGCGCACGTGCTGATCTTCGAGAACCGCGGGGCCGCCGTCGGCACGTCGAATCCGCACCCGCATTGCCAGATCTACGCCGGGTCCCTGGTGTACGGCTTCGCCGCACGCGAGGACGAGGTCGCGGCCGCGCACTTCGCCGAGACCAGCCGGGAGATCCTCGCCGACGTAGTCGAGCGGGAGTTGTCCGGTGGCCGCGTGCTCGACGCCAACGAGGACTTCTTCGCGTGCGTGCCCTGGTTCGCGCGCTATGCCTACGAGGTGCACGTGCTGCCCCGTCGCCCAGTCACGTCGCTGCTCGACCTCGACGACGACGAATGTCGGTCGCTGGCGCTCGTGCTGCGCGACGTCGTGCGGCGCTACGACGCGCTCTGGGGCATCCGCATGCCGTATGTGCTGGCGGTCCACCAGGCGCCGGTCGGCGAGCACCCGCACTACCCGTTCCACGTCGAGCTGCATCCGCCGCTACGCGCACCGGGGCTGCTGAAGTACCTGGCCGGACCCGAGATCGGTGGCGGTTCGATGACCAACGAGTCCGATCCCGACGAGAAGGCGGCAGAGCTCCGTGGCGCACTCTCCTGACGACGCGCGGCGACTGCTCTGCGCGCTCGGCGACCACATCCGCGACATCGTCGTCGGTGCCCGCGGCATCGACATGGCGAAGATCGAGGGTGAGACCGTCGCCGACACCATCTATGCGATCGACCAGGTCGCCGACGGCACCCTGCTCCAGTGGTTCGAGGAGCACTGGCCAGGCGTCGAGGTGGTGTCGGAAGGCCTCGACGAGCCGGTCGTGGTCGGCGACGATCCGACGTGGACGGTCATCGTCGACACCATCGACGGCACGCGCGGGTTGATGTACGACAAGCGCCCGGCGTGGTGCCTCGCGGCGGCGGCACCTCACGGCGGTTCGTTGCGCAACATCGTCGCCGCGGCGATGACCGAGCTCCCGACCGCGAAACAGGGCGCGGCGGATCAGCTCAGCGGCACACGGGGTGGCGGCGTCGACGCCGAACGAGTCGACCTGCGCGACGGGCGGCGCACGCCGCTCTCGGTGCGGCCGTCATCGGCGACCGACCTCGAGCACGGGTTCGCAGGCCTGGCGAAGTTCTTCGTGCCGGGCAAGCCCGCGCTCGCCCAGCTCGAGGCGGACCTCTTCGCCCGCCTGGGGAGCCGTCACGTCTTCGACGACGAATACATCTCGTCGGGCGGCCAGCTCCACGAGTTGATCGCCGGCCACGATCGGTTCGTCGCCGATCTCCGGCCGCTCGTGGACGCCGAGGCGCTGGCGTGCCACCCCTACGACGTGTGCACCGCGATGCTGCTGGAGGAAGCCGGCGGCGTCGTGACCGATCCACGCGGCGATCCGCTCGACGCGCCGTTGGACACCACCTTCCCGGTCGCGTGGGTCGGCTACGCGAACCCGGCGTTGGCGGCGCGCATCGGCCCCGTCCTCACGGAGCTCATCGATGAGCTCGAACACCGGTAGCGCGCCCGGCCGCCTCGACCTGTTGGGTGGCGTCGCCGACTACTCCGGTGCGCTGGTCCTCGAGGTCCCGACCATGCTCACCACGACGGTGCGCGCCGAAGCGGCCCAGGCGCTCATCGTCGGGCCGGTGCACCTCTCCGTCGACGAGAGCGCCGCACTCGCGCGGCTCCCCTACCCCGACCTGCGTGCCGAGCTCGCGCCACTGCCGCGCTGGACCCACTACGTCCTCGGCGTCGCGCTGGTGCTCGTCCGTCACGGCGTGATCGATCCGCCGAGCGTCAGCCTCTCGGTGTCGTCCGAGGTGCCGCAGTCCGTCGGGGTGTCGTCGAGCGCCGCACTGGAGGTCGCCACCGCGCGCGCCCTCGGCGCCGGCGGGATCGAATCGCTCCGCCTCGCGTCGCTCTGCCAGGAGGCGGAGAACCACGTCGTGGGTGCGCCGTGCGGGATCATGGACCAGGTCGTCGTGACCATGGGGCGAACCGGCGCGGTGCTCCCGATCCTCTGCCGACCGGCGTCTGTGCTTGCCTTGACGCCGCTGCCCGAAGAAGTCGAGGTCGTCGGCCGGCCCACCGGCGCCGAGCACGATGTGAGCGGTACGCCCTACCGTCGAGCACGCGCCGCCGCGTTCATGGGCAAGCGGATCGTCGAAGCCGCGGCGGCACAGCAGTGGCCGTGGGTGAGCACGTTGCCGGCGTCCGCGGTCGCCGGGCTCCCCGAGGCGCTCGAGGGTGCGACGTTTCTCGATCGTTGGGGTGCGACCGACGACGACGTCACCACCGTCGATCCCACCGAGACCTACCCCGTCGCGGCGGCGACGAGATTCGGTTTGGAGGAGCATCGGCGAAGCGAAGCCGCCCTCGATGCGATCCACCGCGGTGATGCTGCTGCTCTCGGTCCGCTGATGGCGGCCAGTCACGCGAGCTACGACGCGATGGGCCTCGGCCACCCCACGGCGACGCGCTCCGTCGCCGAGCTGCTCGAACGAGAAGGCGTATTCGGAGCCCGGTCGAGCGCCGGTGGCTCCGGTGGGACGGTCGTCGTCGTCTGCCGGCGTGGCGCGCTCGACGACGTCGACGACCTGATCCGCTGACCCGCAGAGGGGCGCTCCAGATGCGGGTACGTCTAGCGCTGCTTCGAGGTGCGGGGTCCGGGCACGATGCCGTCCGGACGGACACGTTCGTAGCTGGCGTGCGCGGCGAATCCGAAGAGCTGGATGCCGCGCCGGGCAGCTTCGATCTCGTCGTCGTCGTCGAGATCCTGCAGCACGAGCATCAGGTACTTCTCGATGGTCGCGTCGGCGTGATCGACGGCACGCTGGCCCTTCGCAGTGATGGCGTGAACGACTCGTCGTCGGTCGGCGGGATCGACGCGGCGAGTGAGGTAGCGCTTGTCGACCAGCGTGTCGACGAGCCGGGTCATCCCCGACTTCGCGACCGTGAGCCGGAACGCCAGGTCCGATTGGATGGCGTGACCGCGCCGGAGGTGCTGCAGGATCCGATACTGCGTGTCGGACAGGCCCGCCTCCGCCAGCGCAAGTTCCGCGAGCCGGGCAAACCCCACGATCGAGTCACCGAGCGACGGCGCCTCGACGAGGGTGTCGGCCGTCGCGTCGGCGCGAGGTCGAGCGACCTGGGGTGTCACCACGAGGCGGGAGCGTAGCTCAGTCGGTTGCACATCTTTCCGAATCTGGTCATGGGTCGCGTCGGTGGCGCGACTCGCTTGCACGAGAGGTTAGGCGCGGATAGTTTCGCCGACGGAATAGTTCCGAGCGGACAACCATTGGGGGGGTAACGCAGGTGCTACGTCCTACGCATTCACGTTCGCATCGATCTCGTGTGTTCACGATCGCAACCATCCTGGTGCTCGTGGTCGGCCTGTCCGCGGGTCTCGCGGCGGCGTCCGCCGCGAACCCGGGCGTCACCGGTCCCGTGTCCGGCGGCTTGGGCGCCATCCAGCCACCGAACCTCAACCCGTTCGATCTCGCTCAGGTCGGCTACCAGCAGTCCGAGTACTTCCTCGAGGGGACGGCCACCGCCTACACGGCCGCGACCCCACTCCCGACGGACGGCACGATCACCGCCACGCCCGCGTCCACCGCGCCGTACAAGACTCGAGTCGTCGTGTACCGGCCGAGCGACGCGTCGAAGTTCAACGGCACGGTGATCGTCGAGTGGCTCAACGTCTCGGGCCAGGTCGACGGCAACCCCGACTGGACGATGACGCACAACGAGCTCATCCGCGAAGGTGCCGCGTGGGTCGGTGTCTCCGCCCAGGCTGTCGGTCTGAACCAGCTCAAGTGCCCCACGACGATTCCTGCTCCTGGATGTTTCGTCGCTCCCGGCGACCCGGTGCGCTACGCCTCGTTGTCGCATCCCGGTGACAGCTACTCGTACGACATCTACTCCCAGGCCGGTCAAGCGGTTCGCAGCAACTCGGCGCAGCTCCTCGGTGGGCTGACCCCGACCAAGCTCATCGCGGTGGGCGAGTCGCAGTCGGCCGGTCGGATGGTGACCTACATCGACGCCGTGCACCCGCTCGTGCACGTGTACGACGGGTTCCTGGTGCACAGCCGTGGCGCCAGGGGTGCCGCACTGTCGCAGGCGCCCCTCCCGTCGATCCCGGCACCGACGCCGAACCAGCTGATCCGCACCGACCTCGACGTGCCGGTGTTCACGTTCCAGACCGAGTCGGACGTCGCCACCGGCTTCCTGGCGCGGCAGCCCGACACCAACCTGTTCCGTCTGTGGGAGGCCGCGGGAACGTCGCACTTCGACCACTACGGCCTGTCGATCGGTCCGAACGACATCGGGGACGGTCAAGGCGCGGTCGCCAACCTCGAAGCGATGCAGCACCCGACCACGTCACCGGGGCCCGGAGCCGAGTGCTCGCTGCCGCTGAACACGGGTGGCGCGCACTGGTTGCTCAACGCGGCCGTCTACTGGCTGAACCAGTGGGTCCGGAACGGTACGCCACCTCCGACCGCACCGGTCCTGCAGACCGTGTCGACGACGCCGTTCGTCTACGCCAAGGACGCCAACGGCAACACGCTCGGTGGCGTGCGCACGCCGCACGTCGACGCGCCGATCGCGGCACTCGGGGGTTTCGGCAACTCGGCCGCACCCGGCAACACCAACCCCATCTCGGCGTTCTGCGGGCTCTTCGGTTCGACGGTGCCGTACACGCCTGAGCAGTTGGCGGCTCTGTACAAGAACCACGGCCAGTTCGTGTCGGCGTGGGGTCAGGCCACGAGGAACCTGGTGAAGGCCGGATTCCTGCTCCAGGCCGACGAGAAGGAGCTCACGCAGTCCGCGGTGCACTCGCAGATCGGCAAGTAGCAACATCACTGTCTCAGTGCTCGTGAGCCCGGGACCCTTGTCCCGGGCTCACGACGCGACCGTCATTTCATTCACGCGGGAGAAGCTGCCCTTCCTGGAAGCGGAGCAGCCAGTCGCACAGCATGTCTTCGGTGTCGATGCAGTCCCGAAAGCCTGCTTGACGGATCTTCACCGTGCTGAGCAGCGCGGGCAGGTCACGGCCACGCCCGAGCGATCCGAACAGGATGTCGGCGTACGCCCACGAGCCGCCGACGAAGGCGCTCAGCTCGCGCGGGGAACGCAACCGGTACCGCTCCACCAGCGCCGCCCACTCGTCGGCGCGTCCCGGCATGGTGTCGGCGAGGCGTTGCACGCGAGGCTCACCGACCTCCATGTCGAACACGGCCGCGATGGCGGGCCAGACGTCGTGCCAGCAGTACACGTCGCCGTTCGTGATGTTGAAGATCTCGCCTCGGGCCTCCGGTTCGTCGGCGGCCCAGGCCAGCGCCCGGGCGAGCAGCCGAGCGTCGACCGCTTCGTGCACCGCGGGCGGGCCGCCCGGGAACGACAACGACGCACCCCGCGCACGCTCGAGCGCCGCGTACGCACCGATCGCCGGCACGAGGTTCATGGGGCTGCCGAACGACTCGCCGTACACCACCTGGGGGCGGAACACGGTCCAGGACCACGACGCACCCTCCGCCAGGGCCCGGAGCGCGTCCTCCTGCAGGAAGTAGAAGTTGTCGTGGGGGTCGCGTGGCGCCCGCTCCTTCGCCGGGAGTGGGGACCGCCCCACATGGAGCCCGTACGCCTTCGCGCCCTGGAGCAGGCTCACGTGCTCGAGCGTCGCCCCGTGCTCGGCGACGAGCGCGTCGAGGGAGTGGCGGAACAGATCCAGGTTGCGCGCCATCAGCTCGGAGTCGCGCCAGCCCGCGGCGAGGTCGCTCGATTCCTGAAGTGCGGCATAGACCACGTGCGTGGTCCCGGAGAAGATCGGTGATCGGGCGGCGTCCACGGTCGCCGCCTCGTCGGCGAGATCGACGCTGACGTGCACGACGCCGGGCAGATCCAGCGGTCGCCGGGAGACGGCGACCACGTCACACCCCACCACGGTGCTGAAGTGCTCGACCGCGGCCCGGCCGACGACACCCGTCGCTCCCAACACCACGACCTTCATGACGCTAAGCGCCGCCGAGGGTGGCGCCGGCGTCGACGACGAGCTCACGGCCGGTGACCTGTCGCGAACGATCCGAGAGCAACCAGACCACCGCGTCGGCCACATCGGCGGCGTCGGTGACCCGCCGCAGGGGCACGCTGCGCTCGGCGTGCTCGTAGGCGTCCTGGTCGGTGGTGCCGGGAAACATGGTCGTTCCCATCATCCCGCCGGGATGCACCGAGTTCACCCGGACGCCCACCGGACCCAGCTCCTGCGCGCCGTACTTGGTCAGGCCGCGCACCGCCCACTTGCTCGTGCCGTAGCTCGACAGGCGCGGGTGCGCCACCATCCCCGCCGTCGACGAGATGTTGACGATGGAACCGCCGCCGGTCGCCGTCATCGCCCGGCCCGCGCTCTGCATCCCGAGCCACACCCCCATGACATTGACGTCGAGCAACCGGGAGAACTCCTCCGGTGATTCCTCGAGGAACGGGCGGGGTTCGAGGATGACCGCCGCGTTGTTCACGAGACCATCGAGGCGACCGTGAGCCCGGACCGCGTCTTCGACGACGCGTGCCCAGTCGTCGGCCCGGGTGACGTCGTGTCGACGGACCGGGCCGCTGTCCGTCCCGGTGATGTCCGTCGCGATCACGGTCGCGCCTTCAGCGGTGCACGCCTCCGCGATCACCGCACCCAAGGAGCGGCCGCCGCCGGTGACGACCAGCACCTTGTCGGCGAGGAGTCCGCCGCCGCTCACTTCTTCGCCCAGCGTTCACGCGCGGTGGCGGCTTCCTGGGTCGCGTGCGTGATGACCTGGTTGCGGTTCTCGACCTCGATCGCCGCGGCCAGATTGGGCGCGTCGGTGTTCACCTGGAGCGCGCGCTTCGTCATCTGCACGCCGAGCGCCGAGTTGGCCGCGATCTGTCCCGCGAGCTCGACCGCGCGATCGAGCAACCGGTCGTCCTCGGTCAGCTCGCTCACCAAACCACAGCGATACGCCTCGTCGGCCGACACGGTCCGGCCCGTGAGCATCCAGTCCGCCGCCAGGCTCGAGCCGACGATGCGGGGCAGGAAGTAGCTCATCCCCATCTCCGCACCTGAGAGTCCGATCGCGATGGCCGCATTGCCGAACGACGCCGACGCGCCGCAGATCCGGATGTCGGCCGCGAGACACAGCGCGAGACCACCGCCCACGGCCGGCCCGTTGACGGCGGCGACGACCGGTTGCGGCAACGCCCGGATCGCCTGGGGCAGCGATGCCATGGTCTCCTGGAACCGGAGACGATCGATGGCAGGCGCGGTGGCGTCGAGCATGCTCGGTCCGAAGTCGCGCAGGTCGATGCCGGAGCAGAATCCGCGCCCCGCGCCGGTCAGCACGAGGACGCGGACGTCGCGATCGTGCGTGAGGTCGGCGCACACCTGTGTCAACTCGCCGAGCAGCACCTCGTTGATCGCGTTGAGTCGATCGGGCCGGTTGAGCCGGACGACGATCACGCCGTCACTCCGCCGTTCGACGGTGAGCGTGCTGAACGCGGTCACACGCGCTCGATCACGGTCGCGGTGCCCATCCCGCCGCCGGTGCACATCGTCACGAGGCCGGTGGTGAGGTCCCGGCGCTCGAGCTCGTCGAGCAGGGTCCCGACGAGCATCGCCCCGGTGGCACCGATCGGGTGGCCGAGCGCGATTGCCCCGCCGTTGACATTCACGCGCTCGGGATCGAGATCGAGGTCGCGCATCGTCTTGAGCGGCACCGCGGCGAACGCTTCGTTGACCTCCCAGAGGTCGATGTCCCCCGAGGTCATCCCCGCCTTGGCCAGGCACCGTTCGGCGGCCGGGCCGGGCGCGGTCAACATGATCACCGGTTCCGAACCGAGCGCCGCGGTGGCGCGGACCCGTGCACGGGGCGTGACGCCATTGGCGCCGACCCAGGCGCCCGACGCGACGACGGCGGCGGCCGCGCCGTCGACGACGCCCGAGGAGTTGCCCGCATGGTGGACGTGGTCGACGTGATCGACCTGCGGGTACCGCTCGCCGCGATCTCGTCGTAGGTGACACCCATCTCGGCAAACGCCGGGCGCAGCTTCGCCAAGCCCTCGAGCGTCGTCCCCGCCCGCGGGTGCTCGTCGCGCGCCAGCAAGACGTCACCGTCAGCATCGGTCACCGCGACGACGCCGCGGTCGAACCTGCCCTCGGTGAACGCGACCGCAGTGCGCCGTTGGCTCTCCACCGCGAACGTGTCGACGTCGGTGCGGTCGAAGCCTTCGAGCGTGGCGATGAGATCGGCGGAGATGCCCTGCGGCACGGTCGGGAACACGGCGCGGAAATGGGGGTTGCCCCCGTCGATGGTGACCGAGCCCGCGGTCAGGTCCCACCGCGACATCGACTCGACCCCGCCCGCGACCACCAGTTCCTGGTAGCCGCTCGCGACGCCCATGGCCGCCACCGTGATCGCCTGCTGGGCGGATCCACAGAAGCGGTTGAGCGTCATGCCCGGCACCGTCTCCGGCCAACCCGCGAGCAGCGTCGCCAGACGGCCGATGGCGTCGTGGTCACCGGTGAGGATGCCGTTGCCGGCGATGACGTCGTCGACCTCGGCCGGATCGAAACCCACTCGCCGTGCCAGCGCCCGGAGACATTGCGCGAGCAGCTCCTGCGGATGGACATCGTGCAGGGAGCCGTCGGCACGTCCTTTCCCACGGGGCGTGCGGACCACGTCGACGATCCAGGCGTCGGCCATCGTCTAGCTCACCTCGTTGAACCACGTGCGGGGCCGGGCGTCGGCGAGGAGCTCGCGCACCAGCGGGCCGACCTCCTCGGGCGACTCGACCGGCTCGGTGGACGGTCCGCGGTGCCAACCCTCGGCGATGGCGAGCACGAGTCCCGAGGCCTCGATGACCTGGCCGGTGACGTCGGCGGAGTCCGGCGACGCCAACCAGGTGATCACCGGCGCCACCCACTCCGGTGCGAAGCTCCGGCGGATCTCGTCGGTGATCTCGAGGTCACCGGTCAACCGGGTGAGCGCCCCGGGACCGATGGCATTCACGGTCACGCCATAGCGCGAGAGCTCCTGCGCCGCGATCTGCGTGAAGGCGGCGATACCGGCCTTGGCGGCGCCGTAGTTGGTCTGGCCGACGTTGGCGTAGAGGCCGGACACCGACGTCGTGTTGACGAGCCGCGCGTCGACCGTCTCCCCCGCCTTGGACTGCTCGCGCCAGTAGGCGGCAGCGTGGTGGCTGGGCGCGAACGTGCCCTTGAGGTGGACCCGGATGACGGCGTCCCACTCCTCCTCGGTCATCGAGAACAACATCCGGTCGCGCAGGATGCCGGCGTTGTTCACCAGAACATCGAGACCGCCGAAAGCGTCGATCGCCTGTCGGACGAGGCTCGCAGCGCCGTCCCAGCTGCTGATGTCATCGGTGTTGGCCGCGGCGTCGCCGCCCATGGCTTTGATCTCGTCGACGACTTCCTGCGCCGGTCCCGCGTCGGCGCCCGTACCGTCACGACTGCCGCCGAGGTCGTTGACCACCACCTTGGCCCCGTGGCGAGCGAGAGACAACGCGTACTCACGGCCGAGGCCACGGCCCGCACCGGTGACGATGCACACCCGCCCTTCACACATGCGGTCCGAGCTCATGGGTTCGTCGTCTCCCGGGTTGGCCTCGACCCCGAATCCATAGCACAGTCGACGTGGACGAACCCCGGAGCGGGAAGAGGTTGCCGATGTCGTGGGACTTCTCGGTCGAGCCCGAGTACGCCGAGCAATTGGCGTGGGCGGAGACGTTCGTGCGCGAGGAGTGCGAGCCGCTCGATCTGATCATCGAGGAGTCACACGACCTCGACGACCCGGTGCGTCAGGCGCTCATCCCGCCGCTCCAGCAGATCGTCAAGGAGCGCGGGCTGTGGGCGACCCACCTCGGACCGCACCTCGGCGGGCCGGGGTACGGGCAGGTGAAGCTGGGCTTGTTGAACGAGATCCTCGGGCGCTCGGAGTGCGCGCCGATCGTGTTCGGCTCGCAGGCACCCGACTCCGGCAACAGCGAGATCCTGGCCCACTACGGCACCCCCGAGCTCAAGGCCCGGTACCTGGAGCCGTTGCTCGACAACCGCATCGTGTCCTGCTTCTCGATGACCGAGCCCCAGGGCGGCGCCGACCCCAAGGTGTTCACCACCGCCGCGGTGCAGGATGGCGACGAGTGGGTCATCAACGGCGAGAAGTGGTTCTCGTCGTTCGCCGACATGGCCGCGTTCCTCATCGTGATGGCGGTCACCGATCCCGATGCTTCGCCGTACGAACGCCACTCGATGTTCGTGGTGCCGCGGGAGACGCCCGGGATCAACATCCTGCGCAACGTGGGACTCGGCTACGAACCGATCGGCGGCGGCCGCGAGGGTTACGTCCGCTACGAAGACGTCCGCGTGCCCGCCGACCACATGCTGGGACCGCGTGGGGGCGCCTTCGTGGTCGCGCAGACACGCCTCGGCGGGGGCCGCATCCACCACGCCATGCGCACCGTCGGCCTGGTGAAGCGCATCTTCGACATGATGTGCGAACGCGCGGTGTCGCGCTACACGCAGGGCGAGATGCTCGGCAACAAGCAGATGGTGCAGGAGATGATCGCCGACTCGTGGATGGAGATCGAGTCGTTCCGCCTCCTCACCATGCAGACCGCGTGGAAGATCGACCAGTTCAACGACTACAAGGCGGTACGGGGCGACATCTCGGCGGTGAAGGCGATGATGCAGAAGGTGCTCCACGACGTGTCGGCGCGTGCGCTCCAGCTGCACGGCTCCCTCGGCGTCACCCACGAGATGCCCTTCGTCGAGTACCTCGTCGAGTCGTTCGTGCTCGGCCTCGCCGATGGCCCCACCGAGGTCCACAAGGTCTCGCTGGCTCGCCAGGTGTTGAAGAGCTACAAGCCCGCCGACGACCTGTTCCCCTCCGAGCACCTCCTCCGCCTCAAGGCCGCGGCCGAGGCGAAGGTCGCCGACAGGCTCAAGGACGTCCCCCGCCCCTGACCAACTCGTCGACGCGCGCGAGAAGGTGGGGCAGGACCGCCGCCATCGCTTCGACGTCCGGATCCGGGTCGTCGCGGCGACGGTTGTGCTTGACGATCAGCGACCACGTCGCCGCCGACTTGAAGCACGCCAACGCCTGGAACCAGGCCATGTCGGCCGGGTCGCGACCGAGAGCGCCCGCGTAGACGGCGAGCAACTCGCCGAGTGCCGGCACGGCGCCCACGTAGCGCGTCGGGCGCTGATAGGTCGCGGGGTCGGCGTTGGCGAGGAACCAGCCGACGTCGATCCGCGGGTCGCCCACGCTCCAGATCTCCCAGTCGATGACCGCGGTGACGGTCGCACCGACCGCCAGGAGGTTGCCGAGCCGGAAGTCCCCGTGCACGACCGCCGCGGGCATCGCCACCGGTTCATGCCGACGGAGGAGCGAGGCCACCTCGGACCAGCCGGGAGCGAGCGCCGGGTCGACCGTCTCGAGCAGCTGACACCAGCGGTCCACCTCCGCGCTCGGGCCGACGACGGGCTCGCCGGCGAGGCCGAGGGAAGCCGGGGCGAGCGCGTGGAGCGTGCCGAGCGTGCGGGCTGCGTCGCGCATGCGCTCGCCCACTACTACGTCGGGATCGTCTCCGTCCCGATCGAACAGCGGCTCCAGCGAGGCGCCCTCGATGAACGCCATGACGAACAGCGGCGGCTCGTCGGGCGGATCGCCGGCGTCCTCCCACAGCACCTCGGGCACCGGCACTGCGCTGCCGTGCAGCGCTCGGAGGAGGCGGGCCTGGCGCAGCACGTCGCGATTCAGGACCGGCGGCACCCCGGGCGGAGCGACCTTGACCACGACGCGCCGCCCGTCGGCGCGTGCAGAGTACGTGAGGCTCGACGCGCCGCCGGCGAGCGGGCGACGTCGTCGGCGCCGAATGCCGCAAGCCGATGTCGGAGGTGATCGAGGTCGAGCTGGCGTGCGGGCATGTGCGTAGTATCGCGACTCGTGCCGGGCAAATGTGCAGGGAAGGTCGCACTGGTGACGGGGGCCAGCCGTGGACTCGGCAAGGCCGTCGCCGAACGACTCGCCGCGGAAGGCGCCACCGTCGCGCTCACGGCGAGGACCATGGAGCCCGACGACAAGTACGTCGGTTCGTTGCGTGAGACCCTCGCCGGCATCCGGGCTTCGGGTGGAAGCGCGATCGCGGTGCAAGCCGATGCGTCGAACGCCGAGGAGCGTGAGCGGCTGATGGCCGAGGTGGTCGAGCAGGCGGGCGCGCCCGACATCCTCGTGAACAATGCCGCCGTGACCTTCCTGCGCCCGCTCGACGAGTTCCCGGAGAAGCGCGCTCGTCTCATGTTGGAGATGCACGTGCTGGCGCCGCTGCACCTCACCCAGCTCGCGCTGCCCGCGATGCGCGAGCGCAAGCAGGGCTGGGTGCTCATGATGACCTCGGTGGCCGGCGACCGGATCGACGGACCACCGTTCTCGGAGTTCGATGCGACCGCGGGCTTCGGCATGTACGGCACCGCCAAGGCGGCATTGAGCAGGCTGACCCAGAGCTTCGCGGCCGAGCTCTACGCCGACGGCATCGCGGTCAATGCCGCGGCGCCGTCGAATCCGGTGGCGACCCCCGGTGCCGGCACGCTCGACCTGGCGAAGGAAGACACCGAGGACATCAGCCTCATCACCGAGACCGCGTTCCTCCTCTGCACCGGTGATCCGGCCACGCTCACGGGGCGCGTTGTGCACACGCAGCCGTTCCTGCGCGAGGTCGGCTGGCTCACGACCTGATCACACGCGTCACCAGGTGTCGACGTTCGGCCGCTTCTTCCCGCGCCGGCCCTGACGCTCGCCGGTCGTCAGCAGCGTGCTGATCCAGGTACGAGAGTCTGCCGGGTCGATGACGTCGTCGATCTCGAACTGCATGGCCACGTTGATGGCTGCGCCCTGCTCGTACTGCCGTTCGACCATGGCGCGGAACTGCTGCTCGCGTTCGTCGGGATCGGCGATCGCGGCCAGCTCCCGGGCACGACCGAGCCGCACCGCGCCTTCCAGGTTCATGCCTCCGAACTCCCCGGTGGGCCACGAGACGCAGAACAACGGCGCCTTGAACGACCCGCCGGCCATCGCCTGCGCGCCGAGCCCGTAGCCCTTGCGGAGCACGATCGTGCCGAACGGCACGGTCAGGTTCGCGCCGGTGACGAACATCCGGGCAACGCGACGGACGGCGGCGCGCGCCTCGTGCTCGGGGCCCACCATGAACCCCGGCGTGTCGCAGAGGAACACGACGGGGAGATCGAACGCGTCGCAGAGCTGCAGGAACCGCGCCGCCTTGTCAGCCGCGTCGACGTCGATGGCGCCGCCGAGATGGGCGGGATCGTTGGCCACGACGCCGAGGGGCCGCCCTTCCACCCGCGCCAGGGCAGTGACCATCCCCGCCGCCCACCCCCGTCGCAGCTCGAGGACGGATCCGGCATCGAACATGGCGTCGATCACCGCACGCACGTCGTAGACGCGCGAGCGGTTCTCCGGCACGAGGTGACGCAGCACCCGCTGGTCGGCGCACGACCACTCGTCGACCTCGCCGATGAAGTACGAGAGGTACTGCTTCGCGGCACTGACGGCCGCGGTGTCATCATCGACGGCGATGTCGACGACCCCGTTGGCAACCTGCGTCTCGAACGGCCCGATCTCGGTCGGCTCGTAGACACCGAGGCCACCGCCCTCGATCATCGCGGGGCCGCCCATCGCGATGTTCGCGTCGGCGGTACCGATGATGACGTCGCAACATCCGAGGATCGCGGCGTTGCCGGCGAAGCAGTATCCCGACGCGATCCCCACCAGCGGCACGAGCCCGCTGAGCCGGGCGAAGGAATAGAAGGCAAGGCAATCGAGACCCGACACCCCCAGCCCGTCAGTGTCACCCGGGCGCCCACCGCCTCCTTCGGTGAAGAAGACGATCGGGAGGTGGCGGCGCTCGGCCAGCTCGAACAGCCGGTCCTTCTTCTCGTGGCCGAGGACCCCCTGGGTGCCGGCGAGCACCGTGTAGTCGTAGGACATGGCCACGACCTGGCGACCGTCCACCGCGCCCACGCCGCCCACCAGACCGTCGGCCGGGGTGCGCTCGATGAGCTCCTCGAGTGGACGGCGCCTGCGCTGCGCGGCCACGACCAACGGTCCGTATTCGACGAACGATCCGTCATCGACCAGATCGGCGACGTTCTCCCGCGCGGTCCTGCGACCCACATCGTGGCGGCGCGCGACGGCGTCCGGTCGGCGGCGATCGTGGGTGCGGTCGTGCCGGTCGAGGACGGCTGCGAGGTCAGGACGCACGGACGTCACGTCCACCTCGCCGACGCGGTCGGCGCCGATGGGCGTGGTCGAACCGGTGGCGGGGTCGATGGTCAGCAGCGTGTCCGCCGCCGCGACCGTCGATCCCAACTCCACATCCACACGGTCCACCACACCGGCGACGTCGGCGACGACGACGTGCTCCATCTTCATGGACTCCAGCACGACGACCACGTCCCCCGGGCGCACCGTGTCACCCGGCTGCACGTCGATTGAGACCACCGTGCCCTGGATCGGCGATGCGACGACGTGCACCGGCTCTTTCTATCGCGGTGCCGGTCCCGTCATTGGGGGACTTCGCCCGTTTCCGCGAGCCGGGCTGCGACTTCCTGGAGTCGCAGGTTGAGGCGCTGCGAGGTGCGCCGCAGGATGTCGAAGGCCTGGCCGGCGGGAATGTGCTGGCGTTCCATGAGAATGCCCTTGGCCTGCCCGATGACGTCGCGGCTGCTCAACCGCGCGGTGCAGCGCGGCTTCCCGCCGACTGAGGTCCGTGCGGTCGCGGTCGAGCCCGGCGGCGACCGCGAGGTAGGCGGCGATGACGGAGCCGAGATCGACGTTGTCAGGGTCGAATGCGGATCCGGCGTCGGCGTAGAACGTGAGCATCCCCATCGGATACCAGGAGCCATCGCGGGGCACGGAGAGCCCGTAGGCGAGCGCTCCCTCCACACCCAACTCGGTCGCGACGACGGCGACGTCCGGCCAGGCCGCGAACGAAGCGGCGTGCACCGGCTCCGGCGATTCTAACGCTTCGAACGCCGGGCCCTGACCGATCTCGATCTGGAACGCGTCGAGCTGTTCCGCCACGGGATCGGTCGCGATCCGTACCGTGGACACGCCACCATGCACGATCGTCACACCCGCCGCGGCATATTCGGGAAGGCATTCGAGCGCGAAGCGGAGCGCCCGATCGGCAACCTCGGAGAGTTGCTGCGAGGCGAACATCTCGCGCGTCAGGTCCATGAACTCCGCTCGCAGGCGGGGGCCACAGGCATCGGGAATGAACGACGCCGTACGCCCACTGGCTTCGGCACGGTCGACCGCGGCCCGTCGACGAAGCCGCGCGGGAGCCGCGGCGCTGACGGTCGGCGGCCTCCCGGACCTGCGACAGATCGCTGCGAGCCCGCAGGACCTGTTCGTTGGCGGTCACGGTTGCCGCGCCTCTGAGATGCTCCGTCTCGAGCAGTGCTGCGCCCTGATCGCGCTCCCGCGCGCGCACGATCGCGCTGATCAGCGCCTTGCTCCCGGCCCGCCGCGAGCTCATCCCTGGCGTCCTGGGCGACGTCTCGCAGTGTGGCGAGCCGCTCCCGTTCCACCGCCACGAATCCCCTGCGCTCCAGATGCCAGCGCTCGTCGTCGTCGGCGCTCCCGACGCGATCCGCGGCTCTCTCAGCGTCGGAGTTGCGACGTTCGACGTTCATCTCTTGTCGTTCGAGCGCCACCTGTGCCCGCGTTTCGTTCCGCCACCGCACGTTGGAGCCGCGCTTCCGATCGGACGAGGTTGTCTTCAGCCTCGGCTCGAGCGAACTCGTCGTCGAGCGCGGTGCCGAGCCGGATATCGTCGGCATGCGCCGCATACCGCTGGTCGAGCAACCGCTCGTGTTCGTCAGCCAGGCGCTCCCGCTCGTCGGCGAGGTTCTCCCGCTCGTTCGAGAGCTGCTCACGTTCGTCTGCGAGCCGTTGACGTTCGTCGGCGGCGGCGTCCCACAGGTCCGCACCGTCCGCGGCTGCGCGCGCTTCGGCTTCCCCGCTAGCCACGACGATCATCCCCCAGGAGCACGGTCTCGAGCCCGACCAGGTCGATCACTCGCTCCACGATTCCGTGCGGGTTCGTGAAGACAAGGTCACAACCGCTCGCTCGCGCTTGTCGCTGCACCTTCAGACACGCCCCGATACCACAGGCGTCGAGGAACGTCACCCTCGACAGGTCGACTCGGATCACCCGAGCATCTCGATCGAAGAGACGGGTGAGGTCCTCGATCATCCCTGAGCGGCTGGCGAGATCGATGTCACCACGCAACCACACCTCGGTGACGCCCGCCGTTTCACGGACGTCCGCCACAACGGAGTCACTTCGACGAAATGAGACACACCGATCGGAAAGCATCAGACGACAAGCTCCTGGAAGAACTGTCGGCTGGTTCATCAACCGGTCCGAGCAGTGTCGCGTGGATCCTGCGCATTGTCCAACTCTGCCTCGTGGCGCTGACCAGACGGACGCCTTATGTTGAAGAGAACCGAGTTCTAGCGAGTACCAGGAGGTAGCAATGACCGAGTACCGCCTGATCTCCTCGGACTCGCACGTCACGATGCCCGACGACGCCTGGCAGGAGTACCTCGACCCCGAGTTCCGCGACCGGGCGCCGCGCATCGAGCGCACCGACGACGGCGACTTCCGCGTGTTCGAGGGGAAGCGGACGCCGATCATGACGCTCGACAACCTCGCGGGGAAGACGCCGGAGCAGTTCTCGCTCAACGTGCGCAAGCTCGAGGATCAGCGGGCGGGTGCAGGGGACCCTGCCGCGCGCATCGCCGACATGGACACCGACGGCGTCGACGCGGAGGTCCTCTACGTCGGCGGGCCGCTGATGTCGGCCGATCCCGCACTCCGGCTCAGCAGCGTGCGCGGCTACAACCGGTGGTTGTCGGACTATGCGTCCTACGCGCCGCGGCGTCTGCTGGGCATGGCCGCGATCCCGATCGACACCCCGGAACGGGCCGAGGAGGAGATCGGGTTCGCGGCCCAGCAGCCGGGACTCGCCGGCGGCTACATCCCGCTGTTCCCGCCCGAAGCCGACTACGGCGACACGAAATGGGACCCGATGTGGGACGCCTTCCGTGACACCGGGCTCCCGATCGGGTTGCACGTCGGTGGCCGTCGCCCGGGCACGCCGGTGGCGAGCATCTACGAGAGCGCGCCGCGCTTCATGACCGGGCTGGTGATGAGCAAGCTCACGATGGCGGAGTCGGTGTCCGAATTGATCCACGGACTCGTGATGGAGCGATACCCGGACCTGAAGTTCATCGCGGTCGAGGGTCAGATCGGTTGGATCTCCTTCTTCCTCTCCTACTCCGACCACCTGTGGGAGAAGCACCGCTTCTGGACGAAGAGCGAGCTCGAGCACCCACCGAGTCACTACTTCCATCGGCAGGTCTTCGCCACGTTCATGGAAGATCCCGTGGGATTGCGAGAGCGGGAGCACATCGGGATCGACAACATCATGTGGGCGAGCGACTACCCCCACTCCGAGACCACGTGGCCGAACTCCAAGGCCCTCACCGACGAGTGGTTCACACCGTTCGGCGAGGAGGAGAAGGCCAAGATCCTCTGGAAGAACTGCGCAGCTCTCTACGGATTGCTCTGATGCGCGCCGCGGTCGTCGACACGATGCCGGGAACACCGAAGATCGTCGACGTCGACATCGACCAGCCGGGAATCGGCGAGGTCTACGTCCGCGTGGTTGCAGCCGGTGTGTGCCACAGCGACGTCCACGCCTTGAGCGGCCACGGAATGGCCTTCCCCGTGCCGTTCGTCCTCGGGCACGAACCGGCCGGGGTCGTCGAGGCGGTCGGCCCCGGTGTCCGCCACCTGCGGCCCGGTGACCACGTCGTCGCGTGCCTGTCCGTGTTCTGCGGGCACTGTGCGAACTGCGTGACCGGGAAGTCGTACCGGTGCTTCACCGATGACTACGCCAGGGGACCCGACGCACCCGCGCGCCTGCACAACGTGGGCGGCCCCGTTCACCAGTTCGTGGCACTGGGTGGCTTCGCCGAGTACATGCTCGTGAGCCAGAACAACGTGGTGAAGGTCGACCCCGCACTCGCGCTCTCCCGCGCCTGCCTCCTCGGCTGCGGCGTCCTGACCGGTGTGGGTGCGGTCCTCAACACCGCGCAGGTTCCGGCCGGCGCGACCGTCGCGGTGATCGGTTGCGGAGGGGTCGGCTTGGCCGCCATCCAGGGAGCCCGCCTTGCGTACGCGAAGCAGATCGTCGCCGTCGACGTCGACGACGCCAAGCTCGACCTCGCCCGACGTTGCGGCGCGACCGACGTCGTCAACGCGACTCGCGACGATCCTGTCGCCGCGGTCCAGTCGATCACCGCGGGTGGCGTCGACTACGCGTTCGAAGCCATCGGTCGAGCGGCAACCGTGCAGCAGGGGTTGGACATGCTCGGATTCGGCGGGACCCTGACCGTGGTCGGCATCGTCGACGTCGCCGACCAATTTCAGCTTCACGGGCGCCGACCTGCTCATGGGCAAGCGCATCCAGCAGTCGCTGATGGGCTCGAATCGATTCGCCGCCGACGTTCCCATGCTGGTGGAGCACGCGCTGAGCGGTCGACTCGACCTCGACGTCATGGTGAGCACCGAACGGACGCTCGAGGAGCTGCCTGAGACGCTCGTCGAGCTCGACGCGGGAAGCGTGCTGGGGCGAGCGGTCGTCACCCTCTGACGCTCGTGCACGGCACCCGCACCGCCCGGTAGGTTCCCGCTCGATGCCGTATGAACTCGATCCCGATCTCCTGCAGGCCGTCGCGAGCGGCCCGACGATGGCGCCGATGGCGCCCGCACCGCGGGGCGACCATCTGACCCTTCGCTCCAACGCCGAGGCGGGTCTCGCCGCCATCGACGCACGACTCCCCGAACACGCCGACATCGAGCGCGTGGACCACGTCGCGACGTCACACGACGGGGCGAGCATCCTGGTGCGCTGGTACCCGCCCGTCCCCGCCGACGACACGTCATCGGCGCAGCCCGCCGTCGTGTACCTCCATGGTGGCGGCATGATCCTGGCGTCGGTCGACTCCTACGACCGTCTCGTGGCCGGGTACGTCGCCGAGTCGGGCGTCCCCATGCTGTCGGTCGACTATCGGCTGGCCCCGGAGCACCCGCATCCCTCGCCGGTCGAGGACAGCTTCGCCGGGCTCCAGTGGCTCGTCGACCACGCCGCCGACCTCGGTGTCGATCCCGGCCGGGTCGCGGTCATGGGCGACAGCGGCGGTGGAGGGCTGGCCGCGGGAGTGGCGCTCATGGCTCGCGATCGGAACGTGGCGCTGGCTCGCCAGGTGCTGATCTACCCGATGCTCGACGATCGGACCACGACGCCCGATCCGAACCTCGCACCGTTCGCCGGGTGGTCGTACGACGACAACTACACCGGATGGCAGGCGTTGCTCGGTGACCGCATCGGTACCGACGACGTCCCCGCGTACGCGGCGCCGGCCCGCGCCGTCGACGTGTCGGGTCTGCCGCCGACGTACGTCGAGACCGGCGAGCTCGACATCTTCCGCGACGAATCGATCGAGTACGCGCAGCGGATCGCCGCGACCGGCACGTCGATCGAGCTGCACGTACACCCCGGCTGCCCCCACGGGTTCGACCGGCTCGGCGACATCCCGATCGTGCGACGAGCCTTCGCCGACCGTCATCGTGTCCTGCGCGCCCTCTACGCGCGGAACGAGGAGTAGTCATGCGACTTGCGGATCGAATTGCGATCGTGACCGGCGGGAGCCGCGGCATCGGCCGCGCGTACACCGAGCGGTTCCTCCGGGAGGGCGCGTCGGTGGTGATCGCCGACGTCGACGACGCCAACGGGGAGACGACGACCGCTCAGCTCGGTGAGCTCGGTGCGGTGGAGTACGTGCACTGCGACGTGTCCGACGCAACCTCCGCCGAGTCGTGCGTGAGCGACGCGGTCGAGCGCTTCGGTCGTATCGACATCCTGGTGAACAACGCCGCGCTGTACGGCGACTGGGACATGGGCAATCAGAGCTTCGACTACCTGAAGCGGGTGTTCGACGTGAACCTCCACGGGGTGTGGCTGATGACCCGCGCCGTCGCACCGCAGATGGTCGGGCAGGGATACGGACGCATCGTGAACCAGGCCTCGGCAGCCGCCTACAACTACCGGGCGCAGCCGGGTGGCGAGTCATTCGACGGGTTGAACGCGTTCAACTACCAGCAGACGAAGTGGGGTGTCGTCGGCCTCACGAAGTTCTCCGCTGCCCAGCTCGGCCGCTGGAACATCACCGTGAACTGCATCGCGCCCGGAGTCATCGCCACCGAGGCCACGCTGAACGTGGTGCCCCAGCAGATCCTCGAGACACTCGCCGAACAACAAGCCGTGCCCGGCGTGCTCCACGCCGATGACCTCACCAGCACCGCGGTGTTCTTCGCGACGGACGAGGCACGCTTCATCACCGGCCAGGTGCTCGTCGTGGACGGCGGGAAGTACATGCCTGCCTGAGCAGGGTGAAGTCTGCGCTCTCAAGCAGCTGCCCGTTGCTCCTCAGCGTGCAAGAGGGCCATGCACACCTGACCAGCGGCGGCTCCCGACGTCAACAGCCCCGCATGCCCGGCGGCGACGTCGACGTTGTGGGCGTCCGGAAGGTGTGCCCGCGATGGTGGAACCACGAGATCGAAGGTCCCACCGATGGTCGTCCAACGATCGTGCCGCACGCAGCGCTGACCGAGCCTCGTGGTGACCGACGAACCGACGGCGAGATCGCCCGCGGGTGCGGTCAGGAAGGGCAGGTGGGTCCAGATCGTGCCGAGATGAGGAGCTCCCAGGGTCACCACCGCGTCGGCGTGGGCGTCACCGCCGAGCAGGTCGTGCCAATACCGGATTGCCACGCCGCCGAGACTGTGCCCGATCAGGTGGACACGCTCGGCCGGCCGTGACACCAAGATCGCCTCGACCTGGTCACCGATGTGCGCGGCGATCCGCGGCACCTCGTCGTCGAGGCCGTAGGTCACCGGGGTGAGCTCGAAGAAGCCGGCAACACCGAGGCGGGCGCCGAGCTTCGACCAGGCACCGGCGTTGTGCCCGAGCCCGTGGACGAGCACCACCGTTTCGGTCGCCCAGCTGGTCCGCGCCGTGCTCGGCCGGACCGGTGCTGCGAAGCGGTTGCGATAAGCGGCCACCGCGGCACCCACCGCCCACGCCTCGCGCCCGACGCCGACCGCGGTGCCCGTCAGGGAGCGAGGTCCGAAAGTCATTGCGTTCGTGTACCCACGCGCTTCCACGCGTCACCCATTCCGCGGTTTGGAACTGTGCGCGCCGGGTAGGGGCGCAGCCTCAGCCGCCTTCCTCCTGGAGCTCACCGTGCCTGACCCGATCGTCCTGCTGAAGAAAGACCACCGCGAAGCCGAAGCGATGCTGAAGACCCTGGCCGCCAGCTCGCCCGGCGCCCGGCGGAAGTCGACGCTGAAGAAGCTCGACGGCGCCCTCCGGCTGCACATGGCGATCGAGGAGCGCGACGTCTACCCGCTGGTCGCTCGACTGCTGGGCGAAGAGGACGCCAAGGAAGCCGACATCGAACACGGTCTTGCCAGGGACGGGCTCGACAAGCTGAACCAACTCGTCGACGAGCCCGGGTTCGGAGCAGCCGTTGCCATGCTCACCGCCGGCATCAAGCACCACGTCAAGGAAGAGGAGCACGAGATGTTCCCCGACCTGAAGAAGAAGCTCGACCGGCCCGAGCTCCTCGCGCTCGGCGACGAAGTCCAAGCAGCAAAGAAGCGTGGACTCAAGCTTGCCCGCGCCTGACGCGCGCGACATCGCCCCGCACCTCAGCCGGAACTGACCGGCTTCGACTCGAAGGATTCCCCGATGGCCACCCCGCGCAGTTCCCAGGCGCACCAGAAGCGCGTGCAGAAGATCGCAGAAGACGCCGCGAGCAAGATCGCGGCGGATGCACCTCTCGAAGAGGATGTCGTCGTCGTGGTCGAGGAGTTGCCCCCCGGTGAGACGCCGGATGCTCAGCTCGTGCGGAGCGCTCGAGGTGCTCGTACGACCACTGCACCATTCGATGCTCGCCATCTCATGCAGGAGGGCTTCCGACTCGCAGAGGAGCTACTCGCCTCGCAGAGGGAGTTCGCCTTGAGAGTCGGCCAGGGCATGACGCCGGCCAAGGCTGCATAGCTTCATCCATCCGTGCGAGTTCCCCGGCGCGGGCGCAGGCCTCGACGGCGCGCCCGCAGCCGGGTTCAGCCCGGACCTGAGCGCTCGCCGCGTGGGCGGTCGCACGGAGCCCGGGTCAGCGACAGGTGCGATACCCAACTCGCCGCCCGCTGAACCCGCCACTCCTCGTGTGGGAGGTTGGTTCCAGACCAACAGACCCTCGAGGAGTTGCCGCATGATCTCTCCCAGGCACGCAGATGACGGGCCAGTGCTGACGACGTTCGGTGCGATGCCGACCTTGGCCGACGCGACGGCCGTCACGCACCGCGTCGAGACCGCGGGATTCGAACGACTCTGGGTGCCGGAGAGCGCCTGCCCCGTCTTCTCGATGTGCACGGCGGCAACCCTCGCCAGTCCGACGCTGCCGCTGGGGACCGGCATCGCGGTTGCGTTCGCTCGCAGTCCGATGCTGACCGCGCAAGAAGCGTGGCTGCTCGCAGAAGCAACCGGTGGACGATTTGTTCTGGGCCTCGGAACCCAGGTGCGCGCCCACGTGGAGCGCCGCTACTCGGCTGCGTTCTCGCCGCCGGGCCCGCGCATGCGCGAGTACGTGGAAGCGTTGCGGGCCATCTTCCGAGCGTTCCGCGGCGAGGAGCGTCTGCAGTTCGACGGCGACTACTACTCCTTCTCGCTGCTGCCGTCGACCTGGTCACCGGGCCCGATCGCCCAGGACGATCCACCGATCTATGTCGCCGGCGTGCGCCCGTGGATGTGCACGATGATCGGTCAGACGGCCGACGGCATGCTCGTGCACCCGCTGTGCACCGAGGCCTACCTCGACGACGTGGTCGTCCCCGCGATCGTCGAGGGAGCGGAACACGTCGGGCGGACGCTGGATGACATCCAGCTCGTCTGTCCCGTCATGACCGCAGTGTCGGACGACGATCAGGTACGAGACCGACAGCGCGAGAGCATTCGCCGCGGATCGCCTTCTACGGCTCGACTCCTGGATACGGCGTCGTGTTCGATGCCTCGGGCTGGCCCGGAGTCGGTGAGCAGCTGCGACAACTCCAGCGGGAGGGTGACATCGCCGCGATGACGGAACTCGTGACCGACGACATGGTCGACCAGGTGGCGATCACCTCCACCTGGGACGATCTACCGCAGAAGCTGATGGACCGGTACGCGCACCGCGCTGACGACGTCGTGTGCTACTCCGCGCTCGAACACTGGAACGACGAGCCCGATGCGATCGGCAGGTGGCAGGACGTGACCCGCCGCTTCGAGGAACTCGCGTCGGCGGTGTCTTGATGCGTCGCTACTTCGAAGTGGTCGTGGTCACGACGTACTCGGGCGGAAGCGACTCGGGGATCAGGTCGCCGGTCCAGAACGACGACTTGCCGTCCTTGGGCTCGAGCACGACGAATCTTCCGTCCTTCACCTGCATCGCCCAGAGGCATGCCTTCTGCTGACTCCCGCTCGTTCGGACGACCTTGCCGTACGTCTCGAGGCTCAGGTTCGCGTTTCGGCAGCCGAGCCCCCCTCCGGGGTTGAACTCGCCGATCGAACGAAGGGCCTCGGAGAACGTGGAGGGATCGAGGTCGTCGCCCTGCTGCTGCAAGCCGAGGATGGCGAGGTCGCAAGTGATGTAGCCGGTGTACACGCCGAAGTCGGGTACGCCGGTGTACCCGGCGTACTTCTCCAGGTCGGCCTGGAAGCGCTTGGTGGCCTTGCTCCTGATCTCGACCGGCGCCCAGATGGAGCTCAAGACGATCTCCGGGCCGAGCGCCTTCGAGAACGGTTGGTCGAGGAGTGCCTGGCCGTACCCGGTCGCCATGTATTGGGCCTTCATCTTGACGCCGTTCTGCTGCAGCGACTGGGCCAACGCCAGGTTCGTGGAGAGGTCCATGGCGTAGTACGCACTGTCTGCATCCGCGTTCTTCATCCCGAGCGCCAGCGGGCCGACATCAGCAGTGCCGAACTCGATGGAGGTGTTGGTGTACACGGGCTCCAGACCGAGGGCCGGCACCGCGTACTGCATGAAGCTCTTCACGTTCGCGACCGACGACGGCGACGAGCCGTAGCCGAGGGCAGCCACCTTGGTGGCACCCAACGACTTCAAGATCTTCGGCGTGAGCGTCGTCTGGATCCCTGCGACCGGGGGCGAGTTCCCGAACGCCGAGATCACCTTCTCGTTGCCCGGAGCGCCGTAGTAGTTCCCGTCGAACCCGCCGCCGATCAGGGGGACGTCGTGGTCGAGCAGCCACCGGTAGCTCAGGAACGCGATCGCCGAGTCGTTGATGACCATGTAGACGTGGTCGTCCTGGACGAGCTGCTGCGCCTGCACCAGGTTCCCGGCGGTCTGGTCGTCGACGTACACGACGTCGACCTTGCGGCCGTTCACACCCCCGGCCGCATTGGCGCGCCCGACCCGAGCCTTGCAACCCGCATCGGAGTTCCCCGACGTGGACGCCGCCGCGCCGGTCTTCGAGGTGATGAAGCCGATCTTCACCGAATCGGCCGTGACGCCGGGTGCAGGTTCCGATGTCGCCGCCCCGCTCACCCCCGTTGCCGAAAGAGCGATCACGACGCTACCGACCACGGCCATCGTCAACACACGCAGTTGGAACTTCCCCACGATCCCCCCTTGATGTCGCGGCGTCATCTTGGCGTGGCAACGCCGATCAGTCGACCTCGGGTCCCACACCGTCGGGCAGCCAGGTCGAGCCCTGGTGCACCTCGGGCGTCGACGCCGAGACGGTCGCGAACATCCGGTAGCCCGCCACCAGGTACAGGAACTCCTGGAGCAGCAACTCGTCCGGGAACACCTCGCGCAGCGCGGCCATCGTGTCAGCCGTGACGCGGCCGATGTCGACCACCTCGTCGGCGGCGCACACCGCAACGGCCAACGCGCCGTCGAGGTCACGACCGGGATCGTCGGTTCGGATCGCGACGACTTCCTCGTCAGAGAGTCCGATGGTCTGGGCGAGGCGGTAGTGGTTGCTCCACTCGTACACCTGCCTGCACCGCCACATCACGCGCAGGATGGTCTGCTCGCGCAGCCGGGCGTCGATGCCGCCGTTGAACACGAACGTGTCGAGCCACGTCTCGAAGAAGGCGCGCAGGCGGGGACTCGCCAACGCCCCGGCCGAGCCGCGCCGCTGCTCCAACCGTTGGAGTTCCGTGGCTGCATCCATGTGGACATCTTCTCACCGTGGCGTTACCTTGCCGAAGTGAGCGAGGAGCTCGATCCGAAGCGGGACCGCGTGGTCGCGATCACGGGCGCCGGCACCGGCATCGGCCAGGCGGTCGCCGTGAAGTTCGCCGCGCTCGGCTGGCGGGTGGCGGTGGGTGGTCGGCGCGTGGAGAAGGTGGCCGAGACCGCGGCGTTGGTCGAACAGGCAGGGGGCCGGTGTCTCGCGCACGAGCTCGACGTGACCGACGCCGACTCGGTCGAGCGGTTCTTCACCGACACCGAGTCCGAGTTCGGCACCGTCACCGCGGTCATCAACAACGCCGCGACCGCGCGGTACGGACCACTCGACGACTTCTCCCCCGCCGAGATCGCGGTTGAGATCGCGACCAAGCTCACGGGCTCTCTCTTCATGGCCCGCCGGGGCATCCAGGCCCTGCGACCTGACGGTCAGGGCGGCGACATCCTCTTCATGACCTCCCTCGCGGCCGCCAACCCCTGGCCGCTCCACCTGCCCTATGCGGCGGCCAGCGTGGGCGTCGAGCATGCGGTGAGGACCCTGCGCCTCGAGCTCGAAGGCACCGGTATCCGGGTGCTCAACCTGCGTTGCGGCGAGACCATCGGTACCGACTTCGCGACCCGGGAGCTGGAGACCGGGCGCGCGATGGACGCCAACGAGCGATGGTTCCGCATGAGCCTCCTCCGGCACACCGGCTTCATGCTCCCCGACGACGTCGCCGATGCAGTGGTGGACGCAGTCACGCTGCGGCGAGGACACCAGTACTCCGTCATGGAGGTCATGCCGACGGCCCCGATGGGCCCGCTGCCGGCGACGTACGAAGAGTGGGGCGCCGCGCTCGCTGCGCAGTTCGCGCCCGAGTGAGCTGACGACGCGTGTCATCCGTCCATGCGGAAGAGCTCGCGCACCTCGTCCGGCATCTTCGCGATCGCACGGGTCCACTCGGCGTCGGTGCCTTCGTCGCCTGGCACCGCGAGCGATACGCCGGTCCGGCTCGAGATGAGCCATTGCCCGTCGTCCATCCGACGGAGCCGGTCTCGGTAACGCGCGAGAAGCGTGATCTTCGCCTTGCCCTGCTGGTCACGGCGCAACGTGATCATGTCGGTCTCTGCCGTCGCGGCATCGCCGTCGACGTCGATGACCGGATTGGTCGTGAGATGCATGACGCCGGGCTGCTTCAACAGCTCTCCGGGCGTCGTCCACTTCGGTGGCGCGCCGGTGCCGCCGAATAACGCCCGCAGCGCCTCACGGCCCGCGATCACGGTGCCCGCGAGCTGGAGCACGCCGTCATCCTCGAAGAGCTGGGCGAGCGATTCTGCATCCTGATCGTCGATGTGGCGCACCGATCGTTCGATCATCTCCCGGATCTCGAGCTTGTCGATCCAGCGCCTGACGTCGCTGTTCGTCATGTGCGCTCCGAGCGAGAACTTGCGCTGCGCGGCACGTCTCGGAACGGCACACCGCGATCCATCGACTGCTCGCGCGGCATCGCCAGTACCCGTTCGCTGAGCACGTTGCGAGACATCTCGGTGGTGCCCCCGGCGATGCTGCCGACCTGGCGCATGAGGAAGTCGATGCCGCGGTCGGCCAGCGGGCCACCGTCGTCGACCCAGGTGCCCCCGGCGGCACCGGCGAGCTCGAAGACGATGGTCCCCAGGCGCTCCGAGAGCATCCCGTGGAAGAGACGACCGATCGACGACGCCTGGTCGGACCAGGCACCGCTCGCAACGCCGAGCGCGACCCGTTCGTTGAGCTTCTCGTTCACCGTCTTCAGCGTCTCGAACTCACCGACGAGATCGCGCACGCGCGCGTCCTCGAGCCTGCCGGTGGCTCGGGCGACCGCGAGGATGCCGCTCTCGGCCCCGCCGTACTCGCGTCGTCCGACCGGCCGGGTCACGTACGGCGAGTTCGTCGCCATGCGCTCGTGGAACATCCATCTCGTTCCGACCGTCCAGCCGTCGTTGACCTCGCCGAGCCGGTCGGTATCGGGGACCCGCACATCAGTCAGGAACTCTTCGCAGAACTCCCGGGAACCACTGAGCATCTCGATGCGACGCACCTCGATGCCGGTTTGGTGGATGGGAAACATGAACACGGTGAGGCCGCGGTGCTTCGGCACCTCCCAGTCGGTCCGCGCCAGGCACAGCCCCCAGTCCGACCACCAGGCGCCGGTCGTCCAGACCTTCGAACCGTTGAGCACCCACTCGTCGCCATCTTGCGTGGCGGTGGTGAGCGCGCCGGCGACATCGGAGCCGCCGCTCGGCTCGGAGAGGAACTGCGCCCACAGCGCATCACCACGCAGGATCGGCGGCACGAGCCGCCGCTTCTGCTCTTCGGTGCCGAAGTCGAGGATGACGGCCATGCACTGGCACAACGTGGGCGCCTGGAACCGCATCGGGTACTCGAAGCCCGCGATCTCCTCGTTCAGCACGTGTTGATACTCGACGGGGAAACCGCGCCCGCCGTACTCCTCGGGCACACACAGTCCGGCGAGTCCGGCGCCGTAGAGCATGCGTTGGAGCTCACGATCGTGATCGACCGCAGCGAGCTCGCGTTCCTGACTCCCGAGATCGCGCAGCACACCGACCTCGTCGGACGCCGGCTGCAGGTGCTCACGGATCCAACCGCGTGCGTGCTCGCGGAACGCGTCCAGCTCGTCCGGTGACCCGTTCATGCCTCCACCTCCATCTCGAGGAAGCCGGTGACGCGTGCCCGATGGTCGGCGGGCGTCCCGAGCAACGTGCGATCGAGCGTGTGGCGACGGAGCAGGAGGTGCAGGTCGTGCTCGAACGTCAGGCCGATCCCGCCGTGGAGCTGCACACAGTCCTGCAGCAGGCGCGAGCCGTACTCGCCGACGTACGCCATCGCCATGCTCGCCAACTTGCCCGCATCGCCGCGCTCCTCGGCGACCGCCACCGCGGCGGCGTCGGTGATGGCGTGGCTCGCCTCCAGCCACGCCTTCATGTCGGCGAAGCGATGCTTCAACGCCTGGTAGGACGCAAGCGGACGGCCGAAGGAGTACCGGTCGAACGCCCACACGAGCGTGATGTCGAACGCGCGCCGGCATCGCTGCCGACGCCTTCGGCGGCGAGGACCACGAAGGCGTACCGGAGCTGGCGCTCGACCTCCTGCGCGCTTGCACCGACCTCGCCGAGCACCGCGCTGGCGGGGACGCGCACGTCGTCGAAACGCACGAACGAGAAGCGCCGCGTGAGATCGACCGACTTCATCGGCATCACCGTCAGGCCCGACGCGTCAATTGGCACGAGCACTTGCGAGAGGCCGTCGCCGGTGCGGCCGGTCACCACGATGTGGCTGCTGCTGGCGACCGCCTCGACCGGCGCCTTGACCCCGTCGAGCACCACCTCGTCGCCGTCGACGCGAACCACGAGACCGACCTGTCCGAGCCCGTCGTCGGGCGCCGGTTCCGAGTACGCCCACGACGCGATCGACTCACCCGCCAGCAACGCTCCCACCAGCGGATGCATCGCGTCGGTGCCGGCACAGCGCCGCGGCTGCGAGGTTGGTCGGGAGCAGCGGTCCGGGCGCGGCATGGGCGCCGAACTCGTGCGCGACGACGCTCAGGTCGGCGATACCCAGCCCGGTGATCGACCCGCCACCGGCGTCCTCCGTGACCAGCAGTGACGTCCACCCGAGCTCCGCACCGCGTCGCCAGACGTCACGATCGAAGCCCTCCGCGTCGTCCCGGAGCCGGCGGACCTCGGCGGGCGGCGCGAACTCGTCGAGGAACTTCGCCGTCGTCTCGCGGAAGAACTCGACGTCGGCATCGAGGTCCAAGCGCATCGGTGGGCACCATAACCCGGCACCAAAATCGAATCCGGCTTCGAACTGCCGAGACTCTTGCGTCCGGCCGCAGTGTGGGAAGCTGACGGTTGGCTCCGACCAGAACACCTGCGAGGTAGATGATGTCCTTCGACACCGTCATCCGGAACGGCACGATCGTCGACGGCACCGGCCTCGCGCCCTACCGCGCCGATGTCGGCATCGCCGACGGACGGATCGCGGAGATCGGCCGCATCAAGGAACGCGGCAGCACCGATCTCGATGCCGAAGGCCACGTCGTGACCCCGGGCTTCATCGACGGCCACACCCACATGGACGCGCAGGTGTTCTGGGACGAGCTCGGCACCAACTCGTGCTGGCACGGGGTCACGACGGTGGTCATGGGCCATTGCGGCTTCACGCTCGCGCCGGCGTCACCCGATGCACGCGAGCTCGTGGTGCGCAACCTCGAGCGTGCGGAGGACATCGCGCCGGCAGCGCTCGCCGCAGGCATCGAATGGACCTGGACCAACTTCGCTGAGTACCTCGACACGCTCGACCGCATCCCGAAGGGGATCAACTACGCGGCCAACATCGGCCACTCGGCACTCCGGACGTACGTGATGGGCGAACGTGCCTTCGAGGGCGAAGCGACCGACGACGATCTCGCCGCGATGAAAGCGGAACTGACCGATGCCCTGCACGCCGGCGCATACGGGTTCACCACCTCGCGAACGGTGCACCACCAGACGTCCGACGACCGTCCCGTCGCGTCACGACTCGCCTCGTGGGACGAGGTCGTCCAGCTCGTCGAGGTGCTCGGAGATCTGGGCGTGGGCAACTTCCAGATCGTGAGCGACCCGTCGCCGCCCGGCATGCCCGACAAGGACGCGCGAGTATCGCGAGCTCTCGCTCGCGACCGGCGTCCCGGTCGTCCTCGCGGCGATGAACGACGCCACGCTCGCACAGCTCGATCTCGCCGCCGACGTCGGCGCGCGCATCTGGGGTCTCACCCATCCACGTGGAATCGGAGCGTTTTCGTCGTTCCGTACGCAACTGCCCTTCGACCGGCTGCCTGCATGGCGCGAGCTGCGCGCGCTCCCGGTCGACGAGCAGCAGCGATGCCTCCGCGACCCCGAGGTCGTGGCCCGGCTGGTGAAGATCGCGGACGAGGGCCCCTACGCCGCTGCATTCGGTGGCGAGGCGCGCCCGCCCGAGTACGACCGCATGCGTGTCTTCGACTCGCCGGTGCCGCCGAACCCGACCGTGGCCGAGGCCGCCTCGGCTCGCGGCGTGCACCCGGTGGAGCTCATGATCCAGCTCGCGCTGGAGAGCGACCTGCGCCAGCTCTTCTGGCAGACGTTCGCACCGTTCGACTACGACCGGACGCTGCGGTGCCTCCGACACCCGAACACCGTCATGGGCTTCTCCGATTCGGGCGCACACGTGAGTCAGATGTCGGACGCGTCGATCGAGACGCACTTGCTCGCTCACTTCGTGCGCGACCGGCAGGACTTCACCTTGGAGGAAGCCGTGCGCATGCTCACGCTCGAGCCCGCGGCGCATGTTCGGATTCGCCGATCGCGGCCTGCTGCGGGAAGGCCTCGTGGCTGACGTCAACGTGTTCGACCCGACGACGGTCGGTCCGGCGATGCCGGAGCTCGTCTTCGACCTCCCCGGCGGGGCCCGTCGACTCTCCCAGAAGGCGGTCGGCATCAAGTACACCCTGGTCGCGGGCGAAGTGCTGGTCGCCGAGGGCGAGGCGTCGGACGCGCGTCCCGGTCGTCTGGTCCGCGGTCCACTCGCGCCGCGCGCCTCGGCGACTTGATCGGTTCAAGCGACGCTCGGCGCGCCCAGGGTCGCGGGGTTGATGGGCGTGTCCATGGCGTGCACGGCCGGGAGCACCTTCTCCGCGAACAACCGCAGGCTCTTCTCCGCCTTCTCGGGGGGCATGCCGCCGTAGAAGAAGTGGAGGACGAGCTTCTCGAGGCTGATCCCCCACTGCACCCTCCGGATGCACTCGAGCACCTGCTCCGGGGTGCCGATGGGCTGGGTCGCGCGGTGCTTGTCGACGATACCGTCGCCGACCGCGACGTCGGCCGACTGCATCTTCAGGTAGTGCTCCATGCCCTTGACGCCTTCGAAGCCGGGGTTGTTCCACTCGAAGTAGTGGTGCTGCACGGCCCGCATCTGGTTGGCGTAGTACTGCCAACCCTCCTCGGCCTCCTCTTCGGTCTCCGCGCAGTACATCCACAGCAGCGTCGTCGGCTGGTCGGGTGCCAGACCGAGCTCCGAGCGGATGCCGTTGAACTTGGCGATCTTCGCCGCCATCTGATCGAGGTTGTCGTCCGCGACGAACATCTGACCGAGGCCGTGCTCGGCGGCGAGCCGAGCTGATGTCGGGCTCGAACCCGCGACCTTGAGGTCGGTCGTCAGCTCGCCTTTGTGCCGGGCTTGCGGGCGGATGGTGGTCGGCGGAACCCGAAAGACGTCGCCGTCGTACGAGAAGCGCTCGGAACCGTCGGCGGCACGCAGGATGTCGACGATCTCGTAGAAGTAGTCGTGCGACCGTTCCTGGGGGACGCCCAGCGACGCGTACTCGTGGGGCGCGACCCCTCGGCCCAGACCGAGATGCAGTCGCCGTCCCTTCAACAGGATGTCGAGCATCGAGATCTCGCTCGCCAGTCGCACCGGGTTCCACCACGGCACCACGACCACGGCGGTCCCCACATCCACGCGCGCCGTGCGTCCCGCCCAGTACGCGAGGTACTGCAACGGGTTCGGCTGCATCGAGTATGCGGAGCCGTAGTGCTCGGTCGCCCAGATCGAGTCGAAGCCCAACGGCTCCACCAACTCCCCGAGCGCCAACGTGGCATCGAACTGGGTTGCGTCCGGCACCGTCGGTGGCCGGTCGTAGTCGCCCGCCATCAGCCGCTCCCAGTCGCCCTGGTTGTAGCCCGTCACCATCACGCCGCAGTGCATGTCGGTTGCTCCTCAGGTGGTCGACACCCGCACGGGCATCGTGTCGACCGACACCCCGACGCTCTGGTCGGGGCCGGCGACCATCCAGGTCGGGTCGCCGGTGATCTCGATCGAGGCGCACCGGATCAACAGCTCCTGGTAGATGGCGCGGATCTCCCTTCGGGCCAGATGCGCGCCGAGGCAGAAGTGCACGCCGCCGCCCCCGAAGCCCACGTGAGGGTTCGGTGACCGGGTGACGTCGAAGCTGAACGGCTCGGTGAACGCCCGCTCGTCGCGGTTGGCAGACGGGTACAGGAGCGCGATGCGGTCGCCGGCACTGATCGCCTGACCACCGAGCTCGGTGTCGACGGTCGCGGTGCGGCCGAAGCTCGTCACCGGACTCGACCACCGGATCATCTCCTCCGTCGCGGGCTCGAGGAGTGAAGGATCGCGGCGCAGACGTTCCAGCTGGTCCGGGTGGTCGAGGAGCGCGAGCAGGCCTTGCGAGATCGTGTTGCGCGTCGTTTCGCTGCCCGCAATCGACAACACGAGGAAGAACATGTCGAGCTCCAGCTCGGTGAGCTGCTCCGCGCCACCTTCGCCGTCGTCGAGCTCGGCGTTGGCGAGGATGCTCCACACGTCATCGGCGGGATGCGCCCGCTTCTCGTCGCCGAGTCGCTGCGCGTACTGGAAGAGCTCCAGCTGCGCGAGATCGTGGTCGGTCCCGGTGAGCGTCGACCGTGGATCGGCGGCTCGCATGAGCGTGTCGGTGCGACCGAACACCCACGGGCGGTCCGCCTCCGGGATGCCGATGATGTCGGCGATGAGATGCATGGGCAGCAGGTACGCGACATCGCGCACGAAGTCGCAGTCACCCCGCTCGACGATGTCGTCGATGATGCGGCGCGACCACATGTCGATGCGCTCGTCCAGGCGAGCGATCATGCGGGGCGTGAACCCGGCGCTGATGAGCTTCCGCAGGCGGGTGTGGGTCGGTGGATCGGCGGCCACGAGCGTGTGACCGGCGTGATCCGGATCGGTGCCGCTGATCGACGGCCCGCTCAGCGCGGAGAAGGTCTCCCAGTCGCGATTCGACTGGACGACCTCGGCGTGGCGGAGGACCGCCCAGAACGACACGCCCTCGGGGGCGCGGGCCATGGGCACTCGCCGGTGGTACAGCACCGCGGCGTCGCTGCGTAGGTCGGAGAAGAGCTCGTGCGGGAAGCCCTGGCGGTACAGCTCGGGGTCGGTGAGGTCGAGGTCGGCGGCGATCATCGCCCCATCTTGTCCCAACCTCGCGGTCATACGGGCGTGGTGTCCTCGGAGATCGGGTCGTGCAGGGCGCCAACGCTCCGGAGCGCGTCGACCGTGTCCTCGCCGTAGCCGAGCCAAGCCGCGAGCACGTCGACGGCATCGGCGTTGCATGCCGCGGGTGGACCCGAGACACCCACGTGGGCCCCACTGGAGCGCCACGGCATACGCGGAACCGGCACGCCCGGCTGCACGTCGGTGACCACGTCCCGGGCGACCGCCCACTCACTGGTCCCGAGCTCCTGCACCGATCGGAGCACCGCGCCCAATGGGGCGACTCCCGCGGCTCGCTCCTCGAACACCGCCGCATCGGGAATGCTCCTCATGACCTCGCGCAGGAGTTGCAGCGCACGGTCGGGATCGGCGCAGACCTCCTCGAGCTCCTGATCGTCCAATCCCACCACGTTCGCTTCGCCGCCGAAGACGCGCACCCACGTCGGCAGCATGCGCACCGGGTTGCCCAGGAGCGCGACCTGCGTGCCGTCACCGAGCTCCACCACCGGGTGCGTCCACGTGTCGAACGGGAACCGATCGCCCTCGTAGCCCTGGAGCTCGACCGCGGCCCAGTCGTTCACGTACAGCATGACCTCCCCCATCGCGACGTCGAGGTGCTGGCCCTGCCCCGTGGTCGTGCGCTGCAGGAGCGCCGCGAGCACGGCATTCGCCGCCATCACTCCGGGGTAGACATCGCCGTGCACCTGCACCTCCTGCTCCGGACGTGCACCGTGGAGCCGGCCGGTCATCTCCATCGTGCCCGCCTCGGCGTGCACCAAGGGCGCGTACGCGGGGCGGTTTCGCCACGGCCCGTCCTGTCCCCAGCCGGTCACGGAGCAGTAGACGAGTCGCGGATTGCGGTGCAGCAGATCAACAGGCCCGAGTCCCTGGCGCGCGAGCACTCCAGGTCGGAAGTTCTCGACGAGCACATCGGCGTGCTCCGCGAGGTCGGCGACGAGCTGCGCGCCCTCGGGGTTCTTGATGTCGACGCAGACGTTGCGCTTGCCGGCGTTCATCTGCGCGAAGTACGGAGACGTGCCGTCGCTCGCCGGCGCCACCATCCGGGTGGTGTCGAGCGTCGGTGGCTCGATCTTGACGACGTCCGCACCGAGGTCGGCCAGGATCCTGCCGCACATCGGACCCGACACGATGCGAGAGAGGTCGAGGACCCGTACGCCCGCGAGTGGTCGCGGGAGCTCCGCTGCGGCCGTCATCGGGTCACTCTACGCTCGCTCTGTGGACCGATCGCTGCTGGCCGACCTGCGCGCCGAGTACGCCACGTTGGACGCGCTCGTCGAGGCGCACGACGAGTCGCAATGGCGCACACCGACCCCGGCCGAGGGCTGGAGCGTCGCCGACACGATCGAACATCTCTGGGTCTCGGAGTGCGCCGCGACGGCCAGCGTGCGGGACGACCGAGACCCGCTTTCCGGCGGGCACGAGACCCATGAGTCCGTCGGACGGGACGAGCTGCTCGCGAAATGGCGAGATGCCCGCGAAGCGACACTCGCCGCGTTCTCGGACCGCGACGACCGCGACCGCGTGCCGTGGGGTGGTCGGCGCATGGCGGCGCGGTCACTCGCCACGGCGCGCCTGATGGAGACCTGGGCGCACGGGCTCGACTGCTTCGCCGCGTTCGACGCTCCGGCCGTCGACACCGCGCGCCTCCACCACGTCGCGTGGCTCGGTTGGAAGACGTTGCCCCATGCGTTCGCGGTCGTCGGGGTCGTGCCGGCGGCGCCACCCGAGTCGTTGCGGGTCGATCTGGTCGCGCCGGACGGCACAGGCGCGTGGTCGTACGGTCCATCCGACGCAGGCGGCTTCGTCCATGGCCCAGCCGGCGACTGGTGTCGTGTCGTCACCCATCGGCTCCGCGCGCCTCAAATCCCACGGCTCGAGGCTCGCGGCGCCCTGGGCGGCCAGGCACTGAATGTCGCCCGTGCCTTTCTGTGATCGGGTCGTGACCCGCACCCTGCCGGAGCGCCTCACTCGCCGAAGAGTGCGTCGTGGCCTTGCGTGATGAGCTCGACCGCCTGCCGCCGCGGCAGCGACCCGAGCAGCGATGGCCCGGCACCGTCGGCGACACCGACCTGCCAGGTGGGCCCGTCACCCAGATGCGAGAGCCCGTCGCGTGCCACGTCGGCCGGGTCGGCGACCTCGGACATCCGGGAGAGGTCCTCGACCGACACGCCGAACTTCTCGAGACTGGCCCGCAACGCCGGAGTGTCGGTCGCGCCGACCACGAGCGAGAGCACATCGACACCGTCGCGCCGCAACTCCGCCCACAGGCCTTCCGCGAACACGAGGTCGAACGCCTTCGTGCCGCCGTACGTCGTGAGGCGACCGCCACCCGCCCACGCCGCACCCGACGTGACCATCAGGATCCCGCCGCGCTTGCGTCTCACCATCGCCGTGCCGTAGTGATGCGACCCGAGCAGTGGCATCGTGCAGTTGCGCCGCAGCATCCCGTGCCACTCCTCGACGGGCACGTCGAGGAAGTACGTGTTGAGCGAGTCGGCGCCCGCGTTGTACACGAAGAGCCCGATCTCGAGTCCCTCGGTCGCGGCGAAGAGGTCGCGCTCCGCATCCGGCGCGGCGAGGTCGATGGCAGTAACGCGCGTCTCGACGGCGTACTTCGACGCCAACTCACCGGCGAGCGTCTCGAGCTTGTCTGCGCTGCGAGACACGAGCACGACATGCACGCCCTCTGCCGCGATCTGGCGGCAGAACTCGGCACCGATGCCGACCGATGCGCCGGCGACGACCGCCCACGGCCCGTACGTCTCGGCGAACTGTCCCATGGGCTGGCTCCTCCGGTCGTCCTCGATTGCGCTCGCCCTCACGGTCGAGTCGAAAGGCTGTAGACATGTTGTAGCCGCCACGGTGCGTTCGTGCCCTCGAGCGCAGAACACGGGGGAAGCCCATGCAGGTGCTGTTGACGATCGGCTCTGACGGCGCGCGTGACGAGCTGGAGCGGGCGCTCGTCGAGGAGGCGGCGTCGTTGGTGGAGAGCGACACCGCGAAGTGCGCTGCGGTCAACGTGCGCGTCGGCGGCGACGAGTGGGACCGGCTGAAGGACTTCAACGACGAACCCGACGCGCTCGCGATGGTGAAGGTGTGGGATCCGGCGTCGGCGGACGCCGCGGTCGAGTTCTCGTTGCCCGAAGGCGCGCGACTGGTCGGGGCGTACCGCTCGGACGAGGTGGTGCAGAAGGACTACGAGCGGACGTGGCCGACGGGCACAGCATCACCGGGCGTGAAGCTCGTGTGCCTCGTGCGGCGGAAGCCGGAGATCAGCCATCAGCAGTACCTCGACCACTGGCGGGACAATCACGGTCCGCTCGCAGTGAGGATCCAGCCGGGTTTCTGGCACTACGTCCAGAACCACGTATCCGGCTGGATCACCGACGACACGCCCGACTTCGACGGGATCGGCGAGTTGCACTTCGAGACGGTCGACGACGTCTTCACCGGCATGTTCGCCGACGAGGAGGCGCAGCGGCTCATCTACGAAGACATCGAGCGTTTCCTGGTCAACGAGACGTCGACCGTTCTGGTCACCAAGGAGACCCTCGTCGGGTTCTGATGCAGCGACCATTGGGAACGACCGGCGTCGAGATTGCACCGCTGGCGCTCGGCGCGATGAACTTCGGTGTGGCCACGCCGCCCGAACAGTCGATGGCAATGCTCGATCGCGCCATCGACGCCGGCATCGCGCTGGTCGACATCGCCGATGTCTACGGCGAGGCCGAGCAGATCGTGGGCGATGCGCTCGAGGCCAGCGGTCGGCGCGACGACGTGCTGCTCGCCACCAAGGTCGGGTTACCCCGAGGCGACGCGCCGCTCGGACACTGGCACCGCCGCGAACACATCGTCGCATCGTGCGACGAGTCGTTGCGACGTCTGCGCACCGACCGCATCGACCTGTATCAACTGCATCGAGCTTCGGACGTCGTTCCGCAAGAGGAGACGCTGGGCGCCCTGGGCGAGCTGGTCGAGGCGGGCAAGGTGCGATGGATCGGCTCGTCCACCTTCCCTGCCTGGATGGTCGTGGAAGCGCTCGCGCTCGCGCGTGAGCGCGACTTCCCGGCGTTCGTGAGCGAGCAGCCTCCTTACAACGTGCTCGACCGGCGCATCGAGAACGAGCTGCTGCCGATGTGCGAACGCTACGGCCTCGCGGTGCTGCCGTGGTCACCGCTCGCCGGCGGGATACTCAGCGGCCGGTACGACTCGATCCACGCAGTGCCCGCCGATTCACGCGCGGCGCGACTCCCGCAGACTCGGGAGCGACTTACGGAGAGCGGCCTCGCGGTCGCCGATGCAGTGGGCCGGCTTGCGCACGCTCGCGGGCTGACGACGTCGCAGCTCGCGCTCCTGTGGGTCAAGGATCAGCCCGGCATCACCGCGCCCATCATCGGTCCGCGCACACTCGAGCAACTGGATGACGCCCTGGCCGTCCTTGCTCTGTCGCTCGACGACGAGGCGCGGGCTGCACTCGATGACCTGGTGCATCCCGGCAACGTCGTCGTCGACTTCCACAACACCGCGGGTTGGGTCAAGACACGCGTCCCGTGACAGCCGACCGGCCGACTTGCTCCATGCCCAGCTGTCTGACACTTTGCCCGCGGAACGAAACCTACGGGGGATCATGCCGGTGCCGTCGTATCCCGAGATCACCGAGATGCTCTGCGGCCCCGGGCAGCCCTTCGAGTTCGAGGTCGTGGACATCCGGGGAGTGCCGACCCGCGCCTGGAAGCATGCGCCACGCTCTCTCGCCGAGGTCCTCGTCCAAGGACGGGCGAACGGGGACGGCCGCGACCTGATCCGCCTGGACGACGAGCGGCTCACCCACGACGAGCACTACGAACGGGTGGCCGCGCTGGCGACCGCGTTCGTCGAGCACCTCGACGTCAGCAAGGGCGACCGGGTGGCCATCGCCATGCGCAACTATCCGGAGTGGTCGTTGGCGTTCTTCGCGGCGACGGTGGCCGGCGCGATCGCGGTACCGCTGAACGCGTTCTGGAACGGCGCCGAGCTCGCCTTCGCCGTGCGCGACTCGGGAGCCACGATCCTTGTGGCAGACGGGGAGCGGCTCGAGCGCCTGGCGCCACACGTCGACGAATTGGGAGACGTGCGGATCGTCGGCACGCGCCTCGATGACCGCAAGCGTGACGCCGCGCTGCCCCCGACCCTCGACCTCGCCGACCTGAGCCGCGATCTCGGCGTGGCCTTTCCGGCGGTCGAGATCGAGCCCGACGATCCGGCCACCATCTTCTACACGTCCGGAACGACCGGTCGGCCCAAGGGTGTGCTCGGCACCCACCGCAACATCTGCGGGAATCTGACCAGCATGATGTTCGTGGGCGCGCGCGGGGCGCTCCGCGACGGCACGCCGTCCACTCCGCCATCATCGCGACCCGTTTCCCTGCTGACCGTGCCGCTCTTCCACGCCACCGGTAGCCACTCGTCGCTTCTCTCGTCGGTGTACTTCGGCAACACGCTCGTCTTCATGCGCAAGTGGGATCCCGAGCAGGCGCTCGACCTCGTCGAACGCCATGGGATCACCTCACTCGGCGGTGTGCCGGCAATGGTGTGGGACATCCTCAACGCGCCGTCGTTTCCCGACCGAGACCTCAGCTCCCTGACGAACCTCGGCGGCGGCGGTGCGGCAGCACCACCGGAGCTGTTGCGCCGAATGCGCGCCCAACTCCCCGGACGCGGCGCGGTCACCCGGCTACGGCCTGACCGAGACGTCGTCGATCGTCACGACGATCGCAGGGCGCGACTACGACGAGCACCCGGACAGCGTGGGCGTGCCGGTTCCGGTGTGCGAGGTGCGCCTCGTGAGCGACAACGGCAGCGACGTCGCCGATGGTGAGACGGGCGAGATCTGGATCAAAGGACCCAACGTGGTGCCGGGCTACTGGCAACGCCCCGACGAGACCGCGGCGACGTTCACCGAGGGCTGGCTCCACAGCGGCGACATCGGCCGGATCGACGACGAGGGCTTCCTCTACGTCATCGACCGGGCCAAGGACATCATCATCCGCGGTGGTGAGAACATCTCCAGCCTCGAGGTCGAAGCCGCGTTGTTCGAACACGCCGACGTGCTGGAAGCGGCCGTGTTCGCCACGCCTCACGACACCCTCGGCGAAGAGGTCGGAGCCGCCGTACGACTCCGTACGGGCGGCACCGTCACCCCCGACGAGCTCTGCTCGTTCACCGCGTCGCTCCTCGCGCCGTACAAGGTGCCCAGCACCGTGCGGTTCGTCGACGGGCCCCTCCCCCGATCCCCGTCCGGCAAGTTGCTCAAGCGCGAGCTCCAGGCCCGCTTCCTGTCCGAGGCGGTCTGACCATGCCGAGTGCGGCCCACGATGCGATGGTCGAGCAGATCATCGCGGACGGCCAGCGCACTCCGGAGGAGGCGCCCACGGAGCAGCTCCTCACCGCGATGCGCGAGAACGAGCTCGCATCGGTCCCGCCCGTCCCCGACGACTTGCAGGTCGAGGAGACGACCGTGGGCGGTGTGCCCTGCATCGTCGTCTCGCCACGCGCCGCAGAGTCGATCGGGACGATCGTGTTCGTCCACGGCGGCGGATACATCTGGATGACGGCGCGCACCCACCTCCTCGTCGCCGCCGCGCTCGGCGCGCGCGAGCGGATGCCGGTGCGTGGGCGTCGACTACCGCCGAGCGCCGGAGCATCCGTATCCTGCGCCCGTGGAGGACCTCGTCGCCGCCTACCGCGGGCTGCTCGACCAGGGTGTGCCCGCCGATCGCATCGCCTTCGCCGGCGACTCCGCCGGCGGCGGGCTGGTGGTCGCCGGCCTCGTCGCGCTGCGCGATGCCGGCGACACTCTCCCCGCGGCGGCGATGAGCATCTCTCCGTGGACCGATCTCGCGGTGACCGGACCGTCGGCCGACACCGCCGATGATCCGATCGTGAGCGGCAACGCACTCCGGATGATGGCGAACCTCTACCTCGACGGCGCCGACCCGCGGTCCCCCACTGCGTCGCCCCTCTACGCCGAGCTCAAAGGTCTCCCCCCGCTCCTCGTACAGGTGGGAACGCGCGAGTCGCTGCTCGACGACGCGTGCCGGCTCGTCGATCGCGCCCGCGACGCCGGCGTCGACGTCACGCTGCACGAGTACGAAGATGTCGTGCACATGTGGGTGGTCATGGGCCCCGACATCCCCGAATCGTTGGAGGCCTTCGACGAAGCCGGCACCTTCGTTCGCAACCACCTCACCTGATCGCACCGGACGGAGGACATGGTGGCGGACGAGCTGCGATTCGACGGACGGGTGGTCGCCATCACGGGAGCGCATCACGGTCTGGGCCACGAACACGCGGTCCTCCTCGCGAGCCGCGGCGCGAAGCTGGTCGTCAACGACCTCCAGGGCGCAGCCGACACCGTCGCGGCCGTGCGGGACGCCGACGGCGAGGCGATCGAGAACACCAGTGACATCACCACCGGCGCCGGTACCGATCGCGTCGTTCAGGATGCGCTTGACACCTGGGGCCGTCTCGACGTCATCGTGAACAACGCGGCCGCGGGTGGCGCAACGCTTCCCGACGAAGACATCGTTCGCCTCACCCTGGGCGTCCACCTCGTCGGCACCATCAACATGATCCGCTCCGTGATGCCAGTGTTCCGACAACAGCGGTACGGACGCATCGTCAACACCGGCTCGGGCTCCGTGCTCGGAATCCCCGGCACCGGGATCTACGCCGCCGGCAAAGGCGGCGTGTTGGCCTTCAGCCGGGTGCTCGCCAACGAGCTCGCCGACGAGCGGACCCGCGATCGCGATCTCGACATCATGGTCAACGTGTTCATGCCGGCCGCCCAGACACCGGTCATGCCGCGCGTCCCGGACGAGCGGTTCCAGGCGATGCTCGACACCAGCTTCACCCCGGCCCGCACCTCACCGCTGGTCGCCCTGCTCGCCCACGAGTCGTGTCCCGTGTCGGGCGAGGCGATCCAGACCGGCGGCGGGCGTGTCGCCCGGTTCGTGCTCGCGACCACCGAAGGTTGGCAGGCACCGGACGACATGCCCACGCCCGAATCCATCCTCGAGCACTGGTCCGAGGTCATGGCGAACCGGGACCTGCAGGAACCGGTCGGCAGCATGAGCGACCTGCTCGGTCGTCGCGGACTCCATCCCTACAACATGGCGGAGCTCGTCCAGTGGGCAAGGACCGGCGAGGACCCGAGCAAGCAGACGTGAACGTTGCCGATCTCGGGATCCGTCACTCCCAGGGTTCGAAGAGCCCCTCGAATTCCAGCTTGCCGTTCGTCACGCGGCCGTAGAGCAACCAGTCGCCGCGGAACATCCCGTGCTCGTGGGGCGAGCAGGCGATGTGCGTATGGGCACCGCCCGTGCTGCTGGGCATGAACCGGATGCGCTCCAGACCGTCCTTGAGCCCGGAGCCCGACAGGATCGGCGCGCGGTACAAACCCTCGACCAGCACGCGCGCGGTGTCATAGGCGAGCACGGGGATCGCGTTCGGCCACATCATCGGATCGGAGTCGTACCGCGTGACGTACCGCTGGTGGAAGCCCTCGACGAGCGCGTTGCTCGGGTCGAGCTGATCGATGCCGACCCATCCCTCGAACTTCTCGTACCCCATCAGGTAGAACATGAACGCGGTGCCCATGATGCGCGGCGGATCCCACGCGAGCTCGTCGAGCGCCTCCCGCAGCAGCCCCTCGGCCGCGAGCTTCCCGTAGCCCATGTACGCCAGCGCGTCGGGACCGACCTGCCGCAGGTGGTCGAGGTTGTCGGCGAGGTGCTCGGGGGTCTGGCTCACCGTCTCCACTGCCGCGATGGAGATGCCGCGGCGACGGCACTCCTGACGGAAGAACCGGAAGTACTCCTCGCCGTTGGGCGAGACCTCGTTCAACACCGCGACACGCTGGTAGCCCTGCTTGGCCAGCCACGCCACGACGAGTGCCGCGTCTCCGCCGACGTCGCCGTTCCCGAGGCGGAAGCAGTAGTCACCCTGCAGACGCTCGGTGCCCGCCCAGCTGAGCAGCGGTATCTCGAGCTCGTTGGCGAGGGGCGCCACCGTGATCGCGTTGTCGGAGCTGTAGGCGCCGGCGATGCCGATGCATCCCTCGTCGACCAGGTACTTGAACCCGTCCGTCGCGTTCCTCGCCGACCCGTTCGGCAGCCCGTTCTCGGCGTGCAACACGAACTCATAGGGGCGATCCAACAAGCCGGCGTCGACGGCCTCGTCGAAGGCCATCTGGTGGATCTTGTCGAAGCTCCCGCCGCGACCGTCCAGGCACGCACCCAGCCAACCGATCTTGATCGGATCCATCTCCAGCCTCCACTTCTGCTCGTCGCCCATGCGCTTCGTACTACATGCTGCCTCGGGCGTGAACTCGATGTGGACCTCGTCGTAGGCGCGGGCGAACGTGGCCGCGAGGATCTTCGGCGTGGGCTTGTCCTCGGCGAGGCGCCAGTCGGGGATGCGGCGGAGCATCTCCTCGACCATCACTCGGATCTCGAGCCGGGCGAACGACGCGCCGAGACAGAAATGGGTGCCGATGCCGAACGCGAGCTGCACACCGATCGGGCGCGTCACGTCGAACACATCCGGGTTCTCGAACTCGCGGTCGTCGCGGTTGGCCGACGGGTACATGAGGAGGAGCTCGTCGCCCGTGCGGAGCTCCCGTCCGTGGAACTCGTGGTCCTCGGTGACGGTGCGGCGCATGTTGAGGATCGGCGAGACCCAGCGGATGAACTCCTCCACCGCGGTCCGGCCGACCATCTCCGGGTCGTCGAGCAGCAGCCGCCGTTGGTCCGGCTGGAGCGCGAGCTCACGGACGATCGCCCCGATCACGGTGCGGGTGGTCTCGGCCCCGCCGTCGAGCACGAGCAGGCACTCCTCGAGGATCTCGCCGTCGTCCCACGGGCGGTCCGCCCCGTAGCGCTCAGCCTGGGCCCAGATGGAGATGAGGTCGTCGCGGGGGTTGGCGCGCCGGTCGTGGATGATCGGCAACGTGTGCTCCACGAACTCGCGCCCCGCGTTCCCGGTGTCCTCGCCCACCGGGAACCGACCCCCGTGGGGGTCGGTCTGGCCGCCCTGGTACATGGTGGTCTCCGACCAGTGGCGCACCCGCTCCCAGTCTTCGGGCCGATAGCCGAGGCGCCGGCCGATCATGATCGCCGGCAGGCGGGACGCCAGTGCCTCGACCGCCTCGCACTCGCCTTTCGCGACGACCGCGTCGACGAGCCCGCGCGCGACCTCCCGCACCTCGTCCTCCTGGGTCGACACGGTCCGGGGGGTGAAGCGCCGGTGGATCAGCGCCCGCTGCTGCTGGTGCTGCGGGTCGTCCTGGTCGATCATCGACGTGTTCTCGGTCTGGTCGATGTGCGGTCGCGACCCGTGGTACGAGGTGTAGCGCGGACGCGTGCTTCTCGACGTGCATCACGTCCTCGAAGCGGGAGATGCCCCACAACGTCTGCACCGGGTCCCAGAACACGGGATCGTTGTCGCGCAGCCAGCGGTACGCGTCCCAGGGGTCGACGTAGAACTCCGGGTCGAGCAGGTTCACGTACGGCTGATCGCTCATGCGGTTATGTCTACATCTTTGCGGGTCGTATCACCGTGGTTCGTCCGGAAGATCTGCAGGTCGGGATGATCGGCGAGGGTCCACCGATTGACCATGCCCGGTACGAGCTCCTCCGGAGCGACGCGGTCGAGGTCGTCGAGTGTCCAGCCGCCGTCTTGTTCGATCGTGCGTTTGGGGCGAGGGTCGGCGAGCAGGGAAACCCGGTCGCCGACGACGAGGAAGGTGCACCCGGTCACGCCGACGGCGGCATCGGTGCACAGCCAGACGACGAAGGGCGCGAGCTTCCTCGGCGAGAGCTCGTCCTTCGACATCTGCGCAGAGTTGACCCCCATCGTGAGGTCCATGAGTCGGCGCCACCGAACCGCGTGCGCGTTGTACTCGGCGACTTGCTCGGTGATCGCGAACGGCCGTATGGCGTTGCAGCGGATGCCGAAGCGGCCGAGCTCCATGGCTGCGGTGCGCGTCAGGCCGATGAGTCCTTCCTTCGCGGTCGCGTAGGCCGCGTGCGACGGGTGACCCAGACCGGACGCCGAGCTGGTGTTGACGATCGCGCCACCACCTTGGCGCGCCATGTGCGGGATCGCGGCGCGCATGACGGCGTAGTAGCCCTTCAGGTTCACAGCCATCGTGAGGTCCCACTCCTCCTCGGAGTAGGCCCACAGGTCGTCGTTGCGGCCCGCGGTCGCATTGTTGACGACGATGTCGATGCGCCCGAACGAATCGAGCGCCGTTTCCACGATCGCATCCGCTCCGTCCCAGGTCGCAGAAGCTGACGTGGGCACTGCGGTGCCGCCGCCGCCGAGGATCTCGGCGGCGACGGACTCGGCGTCCGCGCCCGCGCGAGCACCGAGATCGTCGACCACCACTGCGGCGCCTTCGCTCCCGAGGAGCAGTGCGTGCTCGCGCCCGATACCACGACCCGCGCCGGTGACGACGGCCACCCTGCCGTCGAGGCGTCCCATCGATCCGTCCTCCCCATGTCCGCAAGTGGTGCTGTGCTACTACCAGAGGTCCGCGTGACTCGCCACCGACTGGAAGGCCATCACGACTCATGACGACAGTCGAGAACACAGAGGTGGTGGAGCAGTTCCTGCACGCGCTCGTGCAGGACGACACGCGGTCCATGCGCCCGCTGGTGCGTGACGACGTGATCTGGTGGGTTCCTCCCTCGGCGTCGCAGAGATTCGGCCTGGACCGCCCGCTCCGAGGATGGGATGACATCGACTGGCTGGGTGGCGACGGCTGGAAGGGTTTCCTACCCGGGACCAGTGTCGTGGCGATCCACCACCTGGTCGCGGACCGCGACCTCGTGTCGGCGCACTACAACCGTCGCGCAAGACGTCTCGACGGCGGCGACTACGACACCGAGTACAACATCCTGTTTCGCCTCACGGACGGCCGCATCGCCGAGGTGTGGGAGATCGCGGACACGGCGAAGGCATTCGGTTGACGCCTTGCCGCGCTCCGACTCCGCGCACCTCTCTATCCTGGTGACGGATGGCGATCGAGGACGGCACCCGCTCGGGGATCGAACTGAGAGAACAGCGTCGCGAGCGCAACGCGCGCGAGATTCAGCAGGTCGCGATGGCGCTGTTCGCCGAACGCGGGTACGTGGCGGTCACCGTCGAGGACATCGCACACGAGGCCGGCATCTCCGAGCGCACCTTCTTCCGCTACTTCGCGAGCAAGGACCACGTGCTGGTCGCCGAGGCCGGTCGGCGCATCGACGTCATCCACGAGTCGCTCGTGCAGCAGGACGAGCAGCTCGACGCGTGGCAGGCGCTGCGGAACGCAGTGCTCGACCAGTCGGCGAGCGAGGACGACGTCGGGCGCCGCGCCGCGATCTGGGCCCACCTCACCAAGGAAGCCCCGGCACTTCTCGCCAAGATGATCATGCACGGCGCGCTCGAAGGCACCCACAACATCGAGGTCGAGCTGGCCCGCCGCCTCGGTGTGCCCTCGACGGATCCGCTTCCCGACGTGGTGATGCGGGTCACCCTCGCCGCGGTGCAGAGTGCCTACCTACGGTGGCTGGAGAACGACGGCAACGAGTCACTCGTCGACACGACCGCGGAGGCGCTCGATCTCGTCGGAGCCGGGCTCGCGCAGGCCGTCAGATCACGCTGACGCCGTACTCCTCTTTCCACCATCGTGCGTTCGCGACCTCCTCGGGGTCGGCGCGCAGCGAGGGGTCCTGGCCGAGGTCCTCGGGCGTGGGCCCGATGTGGTCGGCGATCGCGCGCAACGCGGTGACGTCCATCCCGTAGCAGGCCGCGGCGGTGAGTCCGACGAGCTTGCGCGGTGTCGTCGACGGGCACGTCGTGGAAGCTGCGCTTCAGCACGCCCACGGTGTCGGGCCACGTGCCCTCGGGGTGCGGGTAGTCGGTGCCCCACATCATCACGTCGCAGCCGATCACGTAGCGACGGCGGATCTCCTCGCGCGACATCGTCGACGCCCCGATGAAGATGTTGGTGCCGAAGTACTCGGACGGCAGCTTCGAGATCTTGCCCTTCATCAGGTGCGCCAGCTTGGCGGTCGTGTGACCACCACCGAAGTACTGGTCCCACTTCCACATCATGTCGGACGCCCAGTACGCCGCGCCCTCGGTGACGCAGAACTTGAGGTCGGGGTGGCGTTCGAACACGCCGCCGAAGAGGAGGAACGAGATCGGCCGCGACGACCACCACGCGACCTCGGCGAGGTACGGGCCGATGTCGTCGCCGTACTCCTCGCGCGGTGCCTCACCCGAGTGCACGTGCACGACGAGACCGTTCGCCGCGGCCGCGGCCCAGATCGGCTCGTACGACGGGTCGTTGTACGCCTTGCGCTGGTGCCACATCGTCGGGATCATGATCCCGCGGATGCCCGGCGTTCCCGCGAGGCGTTCGATCTCGGCGACGCCGCGGTCGACGTCGTGGGTGATCGGCACCAGCGCGATGCCGGCGCGTCGCTCGGGCGCGTGCGAGCAGAACTCCGCCAGCCACCGGTTGTGCGCGATCGCGCCCGCGTACGCGAGCTCGGGGTCCTGGATGGTGCCCGCGGAGAGGCCGGCGCCGAAGGGCGGCGACTCCATCCCGGTGATCGCGTCGGCGTCGGCGAACATCACCTCGGCGGCGACGCCGTCGGCGTCGAGCTCCTTGTCGCGCTGCTCGGGGTCGAAGGCGCCGCGGAGGCCCTCCTCGTTGTCGCCCTCCCAGTGCATGATGTAGTCGTAATTGAACTTCAGCGCCTCCTCGCGGCTGGCGTGGCGCTCGGCGAGGAAGTCGTCGAAGGCCCCGAGGTACCTGCCGTCGAGGTAGGGCCGGTACTCCTCGCACGGGCAGTCCGGCATGGCAGTCGGACGAGACGATCAGGTAGCGCTCGGACATGGTTCCCCCTCGCGGCGTATGGCGCACTCTGTCAGTCTGGCATTCCCTGACGATCTGTGGTGGAGTATGGCACGGACGCCGACAAGGGGCCAGCAAGGGGGACGGTGCCGTGGTCTCGATCCTCGGGCAGTACTGCATCAACGTGCGCGACCTCGAGCGCGCCATCGAGTTCTGGAACGGCGTGTGCGGGCTCCCGGTGATCAGCCGGACCGACATCCCGCAGGCCAAGGAGGCGATCCTGCAGTCGCCGCACGGCGGGAGCCGGATGCAGCTCGCGCAGCAGCTCGACAACGACGCTCCCATCGACATGGGCACCGCGATGTGGAAGCTCTACGTGAACACCGACGACGTGCAGGCGCTCTACGACAAGGCGATCGCCGCCGGCTGCGAGTCGGTGATGGAACCGACGCACCTCGATCGGTGGCCGGTGACCATGGCGTACGTGAAGGACTTCGACGGCTACCTCGTCGAGTTCGTGGAGTACGACGACGCGCCGCCCGACGGGTGTGACCCGAACCCGAAGGCGGTCTCGTGAAGGAGTTCGCCGGCAAGGTCGCGGTCGTCACCGGCAGCGCGGGCGGCATCGGGCGTGCGCTCGTCGAGCGCTTCACCGACGAGGGCATGCGCGCGGTCGTCGCCGACATCGACGCCGACGCTCGTCGCCGAGACGACCGCCGAGCTGCGCGACCAGGGTCGCGACGTCATCGGTGTCGTCACCGACGTCACCGAGCTGTCGTCGCTCGAGGCACTGCGCGACGACGACGCTCGACGCGTTCGGCGCTGTCGACGTGCTGTGCAACAACGCCGGCGTCGGGTCCGCGTCGGAAGGCCAGATGTGGGAGCACCACGTCAACGACTGGCGCTGGTCCCTCGACGTCAACGTGATGGGTGCGGTCAACGGCATCAACGCGTTCCTCCCCACGATGCTCGCCCAGGACACCGAGGGCGCAGTGGTGAACACCACGTCGGGCAACGGCGGCTTCACCCCGATGATCCACAGCGCGGTGTACGCCACCACCAAGGCCGCGCTCACCTGCCTCACCGAATGCCTCTGGGGCCAGCTGCGCGAGCTCGACGCCAAGGTCACCGCGCACCTCCTGTACCCGTCGACCCGCACGCCGGGCATGCTCAAGACCGGCATCTGGCAACCCGGCCGCAACCGCCACGAGCGCTACGACCGTCCCGGCGCGCCGCCCGCCGACACGGGTCGCGACCAGCTCACGCCGATGCTGGAGCGGGCCCAGGCCGCCGGGTCAGGAGCTCGCGTGGGCGCCGCTGTCGGAGGTCGCCGACCTCTGCTTCGAGGGCATCCGCGACGACGTGTTCTGGATGTCGAACTCGACCGGCGACGAGCCCACGCCCGGGTCGGCGGCCGCGTCCGTGCTCCGGGCGCAGTCGCAGGTCGACCGCAGCCTGCCCGACTACCTGATCCAGGCCCCGAACGTGATGACCGGCCGCAAGGCCGGCGCCCAGGACTGAAGGAGCGGATCGATGACGACACTCGCCGGTGACCACTACATCGTGATCTCGTCCGACGGCCACGCGGGAGCGCAGGTCCACGAGTACCGCGACTACCTCGAGTCGAAGTACCACGACGAGTTCGACGCGTGGGAAGCGACGTTCGTGAACCCGTTCGAGGACCTGCGCGCCGACTTCGCGTACCGGAACTGGGACAGCGCGGCGCGACTGCGCGAGTTGGAGGACGACGGTGTCGTCGCCGAGGTGCTGTTCCCCAACACGATCCCGCCGTTCTTCCCGTCGGGGAACCTGCTGGCACGCCCGCCGGCCGATGACGAGTACGAGCTGCGGTGGGCGGGACTGAAGGCGCACAACCGTTGGTTGGTCGACTTCTGCGCCGACACGCCGGGACGGCGCGCCGGGATGGCGCAGGTGTTCCTCAACGACGTCGACGCTGCGGTGGCCGAGGTCGAGTGGGCGGCCGAGCAGGGCCTGCGTGCCGGGATCCTCCTGCCTGGCGTACCCCCCGACTCGGGGCTTCCGCCGCTGTACACCGCGCGCGTACGACCGCCTCTGGGCGGCGTGCCAGGACCACGACATGCCGATCAACAACCACAGCGGCGCCGCCGGTCCCGCGCCGGAGCTCGACGCCACCGGCATGGCCGTGTTCATGGTCGAGCTGGGGTGGTTCTCGCACCGGGTGTTCTGGCACATGGTCATCGGCGGGGCGTTCGCCCGCTACCCCGGCATCAAGCTGATCCTCACCGAGCAGTCGAGCGGCTGGGTACCCGGCACCCTCGAGATGCTCGACCACCAGTTCCGGCGCTTCCGCGACCCGAACACCGCGGAGTCGCACTTCGGCGGCGAGGTCGTCAAGGTGGTGACCGAGCTGCCGAGCCACTACTGGCACACCAACTGCTACGCGGGCGCGAGCTTCTTCCGGCCGTGCGAGACGCCGCTGCGCCACGAGATCGGCGTCGACCGCATCATGTGGGGCCAGGACTATCCCGCACATCGAGGCGACCTACCCGTACACCACCGAGGCCCTGCGCAACAGCTTCGCCGGCGTCGACACCGACGAGGTGGCGCGCATGGTCGGGCTCAATGCCGCCGAGGTCTACGGCTTCGATCTCGATGCGCTGGCACCGGTGGCGGAGCGCGTCGGGCCCCACCGTCGCGGAGGTGGCAGTTCCGCTCGACGAGATCCCGGCCGATTCGCGGTCCATCGCCTTCGCGGGCGAGGGCGTCAAGCCCTGGTAGCGGTCACGCCCCCTACGGCGCTCGCTTCATGTACGACGCACAGAGCGCGGCGAGCTCGTCAGGTCGAGTGAAGAACGGCGAATGGTCGGTTGGCCATTCGACCACGGTCGTGGCCCGCGTCGCCATGTCACGTTGCGCGGCCGTGGGTAACGCTCCGTCGTGCGTGCACACGATGTAGGTGGTCGGTGTCGTCTTCCACGCCGGAACTGCGGCGGGACTCATTCCATCCGCGTCGAGACCCATGGGCCGGAGTCGGTCGACGGCTTCGCGTACCGTCGCCGGATCGCTGTCACCGAAGAACAACGACTGCGCCTTGTCCGGACTCACGATGACCGCGCCATCGACAACGTCGACGCTCTGGAGGAGCGGGCTGTCGTGGCGGGCCATGATCGTGCCCTGATCCTCGCCGATCTCGGTCATGAACGCCGCGAGGTACACGAGGCGGCGAAGTGTGCCGATCCCCGAAGCGGCTTCCGAGATGACGAGTCCGCCATAGGAGTGTCCGACGACGACGCTGTCGGGTCCTGCCGCCACGATGGCGTTGCGAGCCGCGGCGGCGTCGTCTTTCAACCCGGTGAAAGGGAGCTCCACCGCAGTCCAGGGCACGCCGAGGACGTCGAGGTGAGCGCCGACCCGATCCCAACACCATGCGCCGTGCCACGCCCCGTGCACCAGAACGACTTCGCTCACGACGTCGGGGCCGCGCTACGTCGACGGTGCGGGCATCGTTTGCGCGCAGACGATCTGGCGCAGTTCCTCGACGGCACGACAGGCGGCGTCGATCTTGCCCTCGAGCGCGGCGAGCCGGTCGGGTGACTCGGCCGTGTCGCAGGCCTTCGCGGCAAGCTTCGTGCGACAGCCCTGGAGGAGACGGAGGGTGTCGCGCTCTTCGGCGATGTAACGACCGAGGAGCTCCCCCGTCTGGATGTCGATGGTGTGGTCGCGGAAGAAGCTGTCGAAGACGTCGGGCTCGTCAGGAGCGGTTGCGTACTCCAGCACACCGAGCAGCTCCGCCTTCTCGAGATCCGAGCGGTCGGAGCCGGCGATCTCCATGCGCTCCGCGAACTTGGGATCGTCGGTGGCCTGCAACTCGAAGCCAAGCTCGTTGACCCGCTTCGCGAAGGCCATGCCGTGCTCGCCTTCACGCGCGGCCACGGTGTGGAGCACTGCGCGCACGTCAGGGTCGGTCGTGACACCCGCCCACGCCGAGAGGTACTGGAACGCGCGCGTCTCTGCACACGAGATGCCGTTGAGCAACTTCAAGTAGCTGGGCTTCTCGGCCATCGCAGTTCCTCTCGTCGGAGCCGGCCAACTCTGCCAGGCACCAGAGCACCCGGCAATCGGCAGGTCCTCGGAGGGCTCCCTACAGTCCCGGCCACGGCGGCAGTGGCAGGCCGGGAGTCGGGAGTCCCTCCCAGGCGACGACGCGGCCGGGGAGCGCGTCGGTGGCGTAGAGCGTGCGGAGGTCGTCGCCGCCGAAGCAGCAGTTCGTGGTGAGGCCGTTACCCGGAATCGGGAGGAAGTCGACGACCGTGCCGTCGGGATCGACGACGCGTACGCCATGTTCGTTCGTCGACGCCACGTAGTAGCGGCCGTCGGCATCGAGGCAGAAGCCGTCACCGCCGCCCGCTCCGAGGGTTTCGATGACCCACTCGCGCTCGCCGTCGGCGCCGACGGCCTGGAGGCCACGCGCCTCGACCACGACGACGACGCCACCGGGGGTGAACGCGATGCCGTTGCAGTAGGCGAAGCCGTCGGCGAATTGACTGATCGTCCCGTCGCGCTCGAGGATCATCACCCGGCCGATCGGCGCCTCCGGCGGCGGGTGCGGCCCCGGATCGGTGAAGAACACACGACCGTCCGCGGCGATCGCCAGATCGTTCGGCGCGAGGAAGCCTTGATCCGCGAGGTAGGAGACGGACCCGTCATTGCGCGCGAGCTGCAGCCCCGGAGTGGCGGGCCGGAAGGGGGTCGGTTCGGGGAACAGACCGAGGGCGGCGAAGTCGATCCCGCCGTTCTGGGTCACCAGCATCGATCCGTCCGCCACGAGCGCGGCGCCGTTCGCGCCCCCGCCCGTCTCGGCGAACAGGGCCATGACGCCGGTGGCGACGTCGATCCGGTACAGCGCGCCGTCGGCGACGCTGGTGACCACCAACGAGTTGTCCCCGCACCAGACGGGACCCTCGCCGAACCGGACGCCGTCGGCGACGACTTCGCACTGCATCGCATCACCTCGTGTCAGACGTTGCCCCCAGTACCTTCCCACAGCGGTCACCGCTCTTGCTTCGAGGGTGATCGTCGCCCAAGATCACGGGTCATGGACCTGCAGGGCGTCGCCGACACGATCGAGATCCACGAGCTCGTCGCGCGCTACGCACGCGGGGTCGACACCCGCGACTGGGAGCTGTGGAAGTCGGTCTTCACCGAGGACGACCGGCGGCTTCTACGAGCACGACATGGTGCGCACGCCCGCGGGGTGGCGCAGCCGGCACCTGGTCGAACACCCCATGTGGTTCGTGAACCCTCCCGCCCCCTGAGCACGGACCGCACGGCTACTGGTGGGATCACCGTGGCGACAAGCGTCGAACGGAGCTGCTCCGCGGGGTGAGGATCCGCAGCACCATGTCGACGGTGCTGTCGATACCGCTCCCGCGATGAGCGATGGCGGGGACGAGGATGCGTCCGAGGATCGCGCCCTCGACCAGATCGAAGACCTCGTCGGGGTCGAGCTCGGGGTCGACCGCGTCGCCCGCGGCTCCGAGGATCGCGAAGAACTGCGGTCGCACGGACAGGTGCATCCAGCGGGCGGCGGGCTGTGGCACCGCGTCCTGGTACGACGTGAGCAGCCCGGGGATGGCGGCGCGGGCGGCGGGCGCGGCGAGACTCCGCTCGTAGGCGACCAGGAAGCGCCGGAGGTCGCCCCGCAGGTCCCCGGTGGGTTTCACCCGGATCTCGGTCAGCCCCGAGAAGGCCGCGTCTTCGATGAGCGCGAGCCGGGACGGCCAGCGCCGGTAGATCGCGGGTGGGTGGACGCCGGACTGACGCGAGATCTCCTGCACCGTCGTCGCCGCGAACCCCACCTCGCCGAGGAGGTTCCGGGTGGTGTCGAGCACGACCTCGTCGATCTCCGGGTTCCGCGGCCGACCCCGGGAGGTCGGTTCCGTGCTGCTCACCGGGAGCCATTCGACATCAGGGGCACGCCTCGATAGCTTAACGGTAACGCTTCTTCCGTATATGCGGACAGTGGGTAGAACGTGAGTGGGAGGGGGAGCACGTGGCGGAGCCGAAGCGGGCCGACGCACCGGTGGCGAAGGTCGACTTCGTCAACTTCGTGGCCGGTCTCCCCGGGTACCGTCGACGACGAGCCCGCAACCGACGAACCATGCACTGGTCGAGCAGGGAGCGATCGGCATGGACGGCGTCGGTGCTGCTGAACACCCGGGCGCTGGCCGACGAGGCCCTGAAGCAACCGACCCGTTCTCGTCGGAGGACCTCGTCGAGCAGGGCAACACGCTTCCGCTCATCCCGCTGAACATCGATCCGCCGGAGCATGTGAAGTACCGCCGGTTGCTCGATCCGTTGTTCGCTCCTCGCCGCATCGACGCGCTGGAAACCGACATCGCAGCGCGGGTGAACCACTTCGTCGACGAGTTCGCCGAGCGCGGGTCGTGTGACTTCACCGCCGAGTTCGCCGAGCTCTTCCCGTCGTCGGTGTTCCTGGGAATGATGGGTCTGCCCTGGGACGAGCTCGGCACGCTGATCGAGCTGCGCGACGGGCTCCTGCGTCCGGGCACGCGGGAAATGCAGCTCGACCGAGCGCTCGGCGATCCAGCGCGCGACCGCGCAGCGGGTCTACGCGTACTTCGACGCCATCCTCGACGAGCGCGCCGCCGACGCCGCGCGACGACATCCTCTCGTTGTTCGTGACCACCGAGTCCGAGGGCGACCGCCTCACACGCGACGAGGTCCTCGCCATCTGCTTCGTGTTGCTCACTGCGGGACTCGACACGGTCACCGACTCACTGACGTGCTTCTTCGCCTTCCTCGCGCAGCATCCGGACCATCGACGGCGCATCGTCGACGATCCCGCGATCATCCCCGACGCGGTCGAGGAGCTGTTGCGATGGGAGACGCCCGTGCCTGCGGTCGTCCGCTGGGCGCGTGGAGGACGCGCCGCTGGGCGGAGAGGCAGTGGCCGCCGGCCACCACGTCGTGGTCAACCTCAGCGCCGCCAACCTCGATCCGGCGGAGTTCACCGATCCGCTCGAGGTGCAGTTCGATCGTCCCGTGAACCGGCACCTCGCATTCGGTGGGGGTGTGCATCGCTGCCTCGGCTCGCACCTCGCGCGCCGGGAGCTCCGCGTCGCACTGCGCGAGTGGCACCGGCGGATCCCGGAGTACGGATTGAGCCCCGGCTACGAGGTCAGCTACCTGCCGCCACTCCGGTTCGTGCCCGACCTCCAGCTCTCGTGGCCGACATGAGCACGCGGGTGGTGCAGTGGGCGACGGGGACGACGGGTCGGCTCGCACTGCGTGCGGTGATCGACGAACCCGAGCTCGAGCTGGTCGGCGTGCGGGTGTACGACCCCGCGAAGGTCGGCCGGGACGCCGGTGACCTCTGCGGCGTGAAGCACACCGGCGTCACGGCGACCGACGACAAGGTCGCGGTTCTCGACCTCCATCCCGATCTCGTGCTCTACATGGGCAGCGTCGAGAAGTACCGCGAGGCGTGCGTCGCCGACGTCATCGACCTCCTGGCGGCCGGCATCGACGTCGTGGCCACCGGGAGCTCGTTCATCGACATCCGCGCGTTCGATCCCGAGGCCGGACGCGACATCGAAGCCGCGTGCGCCGACGGTTCGAGTACGTTCCTCGGACTCGGGCTGTTCCCCGGGTTCTGGGGCGAGGCGATCGCGCCGCTGCTCTCCCGCCTCGCGTTCCGCTGCGACCGGATCGCGGTGCGAGAGGCGATGTCGTACGCCGGCTACCCGAGCACCGAGATGATGTTCGATGTCATGGGGTACGGACGGCCGCCCGAGTCCGACGACGCGGTGCTCGGCGACATCACCAGCGCGGGTTACGCGTTCGTCAGCACCGCCATGATCGTGGCGAAGGCGCTCGACCTGGAGGTCGCGTCGGTGGAACCGTTCCGTGAGGTGGCCGTCACCGACAGCGAGCTGCACGTTGCGGCGGGTGTCGTACCTGCCGGCACGGTCGGCGCGATGAAGCTCGGGATCCGCGCCGAGTGCGGGCCGATGGAGATCCTCGTGGAGCACGTCACGTGGATGGGCCCCGACGTGGTGCCCGAATGGTCGCAACGCGAGGGCTACGAGATCGAGTTCGACGGCGAGCCGACGTTGCGCTGCAATCTCGTCCTGGGAACGAAGGGGGAGAACCACACCGAGATGGGATGCCTGGGCACGGCGATGCACGCGGTGCACGCGATCCCGATCGTCCGCGCGGCGTCACCCGGCATCATCGACCTGGCCGACACAGCCGGCTTCGTGGGGAGGCTGCAATGACCGACGTGAGTCCGGCGCGCATCGGGCTGCTGTTCGACTACATCGGGGAGGACGGCACGTACGACGAGAACGTGCTCCCGTCGTTGCAGCTCGTGGCCGACGATCTGCGCGCGCGTGGCGTGCTCGAACGACCGGTGGAGTTCGTCATCCGGCACGTGCAGGGGCTTCCGAACGGTTCGTTCCGGGCCGTGCGCGACGCGTTCTTCGAGCTGGTCGAAGAGGACGCGCTGGTGATCTTCGGACCCTGGGTCTCCGAGAACGGGGCGGCGCTGCGGCCCTACGTGGAGGAGCTCGGCGAGGTCGCGTGCATCACCATGGGCGGCACCGAGACCATGCTCGGCGAGTGGGTCTTCGGCCTACCGGCGGGCTCGCTCGAGGAAGAGCCGATCATCATGGCGACGGTGGCGACGCTCGACGGGTGCCGTTCCGTCGGCATTGCGTACGAGGACTCCCTGATCGGCCACGAGTACCTCCGTTCGACCCGAGCCGCATGCGCCGACGCCGGGCTCGAGATCACCGGGGAGGTGCCCATCCCGCAGGTCGATGCGGAGAAGCAGGCCGCCATGAAAGCTCTCGCCGCCGATCGGCCGGACGCCATCGTGCACGTCGGCTTCGGGCTCGGGCTCATCGGGATGAACGCGGTGCTGGAGCAGATCGACTGGATGCCGCCGCGGTACACGACGACCGCCTTCGAGTTCTCCGCGACGAGCGACTGGTGGCGCCAGCAGCTCGCCGGGTGGATCGGCCTCGACCAGTACGACGAGCGGAACGAGGTCGCGCGTGAGTTCCTCGACCGGTTCGAGGCGCAGCACGGTCGCCGGCCCGAGTACTTCTTCCCGCTCTACTGCTACGACGTCGGGCGCCTGATGATGCTCGCCATCGCCGCCGCCCGTCCGCTGACCGGACTCGGCGTGAAGAACGCGCTGGAGCAGATCAAGATGCTCCCGGCGGCGACCGGCGCGCCGGGGACGCGGATGCGGTTCGGCCGCTACATCCGCAACGGCTGGGTCGGGAGCGAGTTCCTGGTCGCGCGGCGCGTCCTGCCCGACGGGAGTCGCAGCGTTCTGCACGGCACCATCGAAGGCCTGCTCGAGGAGCCGGCACTGCCATGACGATCCGCGTGGTGCAGTGGGCGACGGGCGCGGTCGGGATCGCGCAGCTCCGCGAGATCGTCGACCGGCCCGACCTCGAGTTGGTCGGGCTGTTCGTCTACGACCCGGCGAAAGTGGGGGTGGACGCCGGCACCCTGGTCGGCCGCCCGCCGACCGGGGTCACGGCGACGAACGACAAGTCGGCGATCGTGGCGCTCGATGCCGACCTCGTCCTCCACGCCGCGAGCAAGGCGTTCGCGGAGAACTCCAACACCGACGACATCGTGGAGCTGCTCGCGTCGGGTAAGAACGTCATCACCACGACGTCGTACAACCACCTGCCCACCTACGGCATCGACGCAGACCAACGCGTCCGCCAGGCGTGCGAACGAGCAGGGACCCGGTTCCACGCTGCGGGCGAACACCCCGGGTTCATGTTCGAGCGGCTCGCGACGTCGGTGACCGCGCTGACGCAACGGGTCGACAGGATCACCGTGCAGGAGTTCGTCGACTGCTCCGGCGTGTCCGGCAAGGAGATGCTGGTCGACCTGATGGGGATGGGCAAGCAGCCCGAGGACATCACGATCGACTCGCCGATGTTCCGCGCCGTCTCGGTGCAGTACGAACAGGCCATCGGTGCGGCGGCAGACGTGCTCCGGGTGGAGCTCGACGAGATCCGGCACTCGGTCGAGACCGGCACCGTCGACCACGAGGTCGACGTCGCGTGCGGCACGCTGCCCGCGGGCTCCGTCGTCGGGCAGATCATGTCGTGGTCCGGGTACAAGGACGGCGTGCCGGTGCTCGTCGCCGAGGAGTACTGGACCGTCACCGACATCCCCGGGTGGGATCTCGACCTCGAGCAGACCTTCCTCGTTCGGGTGATCGTCGACGGGGCACCGCCGGTGCGGGTCGACCTGACGATCGGCAACGACATGGTCGGCGAGCTCGCGGGCACGTCGGGAGGCCAGCTGGCGGTCGCGATGACCGCGGTGCGCGCCATCCCCGACGTCCTGGCGGCGCCGCCCGGCGTCGTCGTCGCGCCGGTGTTCGGTGCGTATCGCTGGCCTACCGGGAGGGGTTGAGGAGTCATGTCCGAGGCGAGTGCAGCGGAGCCGATCAAGGTCGGGTTCCTCATCGACTATCTGAGCTCCGAAGCGACCGACTGGACGTCGTTCGCGCAGCCGTTGGAGCTGGTGTTCCGGGACGGGTTCGAGTCGAAGATGATCGACCGACCGGTGGAGATCGTCTACCGCGGCGCGCAGGGCCTGCCCAAGGGGACGGTGAAGGCGGTCATCGACGCCTTCGGTGAGCTCGTCGACGAGGGGTGTCTCGCCGTCATCGGGCCCCACATCAGTGACAACGCAGTCGCGGTGCGCGGCGAGGTCGAGCGCCGGTTCCGGGTGCCCGCGATCAGCGTGTGCGGGTCGGAGGACTGGCTCGGGAAGTGGACGTTCCTGCTGAACAACGGCTCGATGACCGACGAGCCGATCCTGTGGGCGCACCTCATGGCGAAGGCGGGCCAGCCGACCGCGGGTGTGCTCGTCGAGCGCTCGTACATCGGGCCGGCGTACCTCGCCAACTTCCGTCGTGCGGCGCAGCACGAAGGCATCCAGATCGTGGCCGAGGAGCACATCGCGCAGACCGGGCAGGACATCAGCGCCGCGGTCGAGGCGCTGCACGCGGCCGGCGCGAGCGCCATCGTGCACTGCGGCTTCGGACTGGGTGTCGCCGAGATCAACGCCGCACTCGATGCACTCGGGTGGGATCCTCCTCGGTACATGGGGACCGCGTTCGAGACGGGGTTCAACGCGGGGTTGTGGGACGCCTACCGCGGGTGGATCGGTCTGGAGCAGTACGACGAGGCGAACCAGGTGGGTCAGGCGTTCCTCGACCGGTTCGAAGCCGAGTACGGCCACCGCCCCGAGTACTACGGCCCGCTCCTCTGGCGCGACTGCGCGACGGCACTGCTCTACGCGTTCGCCGATGCGGCCCCGCTCTCGCCGCCGGGGATCAGGGCATCGCTCGAGCGGGTGAAGATGTTGCCGGCCGCCTGTGGCTCACCAGGGACCCGCATCTCCTTCGGGCGCTGGATGCACCGCGGGTGGGTGGGTGCCGGCTACCTGGTCGCGCGGTCCTTGGATCCCGACGGCAAGGAACTGGGGAAGTTCTGGAAGTCGTCGCTCGTCGGCCGCTACGGCGAGCAGTAGAGGACGCCCACGACGGTCAGCCGACGACGCGGAAGGTCACCGTCGCCGCGCTCACGGTGCGGTCGTCGTACCCCTCGTCGGACAGGGTGAGCTGTACGCCGATGCGCTGAGAGTCGTCCCGGCCACGGAACGCTTCGCCGTCGACCCGGAACGGACCCACCTTCCCGCGCGCCAGGAACATGAAGTGGTCGGACTCGGGTTGGAGCTGGTCGGTACCGGCGAGCTCGGCCGCCAGGTCGATCGCCGCCGTCTCGTGGATGACGAACTGCGGGCCCACGTGCAGTGCTGCGTCGGGCGACGCGAACTCGGCCTTGAGCTCGCCGAGACCCCAGTGGCCGTCGTCGCGCTTGCTCCCTCCGAAGACCTGCCAGATCGGCGGCAGATCGGGTGAATCCTCGACGTGCTCGATCGGGTCGTCGTCGAACAGCTGGTCGCCCTTGATGTGGGCGGGGACGTCACCGATCGCCGCACCCTGCCCCTCGATGAGCGCGAGCACGCGGCTGTGGTCGTCGGCGTCGACGATCGTCGCGCGCCCGAAGTACATCCGGGTCCCGACCTTGAGCGCGCCCGCGTTGACGACCTCGATCCGCTGCACGTCGTTGCCGTTGTCGAGGATCTGCACCGAGTGGATGACCGGATTCGGGACGACCTCGAGATCGGAGGGGCCGCCGCCGCCGGGTGCGCTGATCGAGAAGATCTGGCTGAGGATCCCCCCGGCTGCGTTGCGCATGTCGTGGCGCAGCGTGACGGTGTCGTCGTCGACCTTGTTCATCGAGGAGAACTGCCGACCGATGTAGCGGTAGCTCAGCAGCGCGCCCCATCGCTGGCGCAGCGTCTCCCAGTACTGCTCCGTATCGGTGTTGCGGATGTCGTCGATCACGTACACATCTCCCGGGTCGTGGCTAGGCGTCGCCCAGCAGGCGTTCGAGGTTGCCGCCCATCACTGCCTTGCGCTGGTCGAGCGGCAAGCTCGCGATCTCCTCCGAGAACGCGAGCGGGTCTCGCATCCCCTCGGGGTGCGGGAAGTCGGAGCCCCACATCGTGTTCTCGACGCCGAGCAGCTCGATGAGTCCCAGCGGATCGGGTTCGGAGAACGCGTGGATGAACACGTTACGGCGCAGCGCTTCCATCGGGTCCTCGTCGAAGAGCCGCGGGTGCGCTCGTAGGCATCCTGGAAGTGGTGCACCATCGGACGGACGTACTCGGTGCCGAACTCGACGATCGCGACCTTGAGCCGTGGGTGGCGGGCCAGGCAGCCGTGCCCGACCAGTGATGCGATGAAGTCGGCGACCTGCCACCGCGGCGTGCACAAGGCTCGGAACGACAAGTCCTGGTGGAACGAGAGCCCGAAGCCCGGCGGCACGAAGTAGCGGCCGGTCTCGCCGGTGCCGTCGAGCTCGGAGACGTCGACGGGATAGCGGCGGTTCACCACCTGGTGGAACCCGGCGACGATCCCGGTGTCCTCCAACAGCGTCCAGAACGGATCGAACTCGCGCTGCGCGATCGAGCGGCGACCGCCGAACCCGCTGGCCGGTGCGGTGCTCAGGTACACGACACGCGCACCCCGCTCGGCGACCCACTCGAGCTCGTCACAAGCGCTGCGGAGATCCTGCAGCGAGATCATCGGCGTGGCGAACACCGCGTTCTCGTAGCGAACGTCCAGTGCTCGAGCATCCACTGGTTGAGCGCGTGGAACGCGACCGCGACTGCGAACGGATCCTCGGGCATCGCCTGCTCGATGACGCTCCCGAGCGTCGGCCACATCAGCGCGCGACTGATGCCGTACTCCTGCATGAGCTTGTACCGCGGTTCCACGTCGTAGAACGCGTCCGGGCCCGCGATCGACCGGCGCTTCAATGGGTCGTCTTCTTGGCCGCCGGGCACCGCGACCCGCGAGAAGGTCGGGTTCGGGATGGCGCGCTCGATGCTGTCCTTGACGACGAGCCTCGTCCGGTTGCCCTCCTGCATGTACTTGACGAGTCCCTCGTACTCCTTCGGGATGTGCTGGGTGAAGGGTCGGTGTTCTCGTACATGTGGTTGTCGACGTCGAACACCGGGTATTCGAGCTGCCGGTCGCGTACGAAGAAGAGCTCCTCGTCGGCCATGAACGCTCCTCGAGTCACGCCGCCGCGCGGCGATGGCTGATGTGCACACGTGTTCAGAATGGTCTACCGCTCCGAGGGCCTGACCTGCGAGACGGCGGTGGGCGATCCCCCGATCGGCGTGACTCCGAGGTCGATCAATCGCCACACAGACCGTCTGGCACGACACGAGGAGGACGCGACAACCGTCCCAGGCGCCGGGGCCGCGCTACGTCGAGGGTGCGGGCATCGTTTCCGCGCAGACGATCTGGCGCAGTTCCTCGACGGCACGACAGGCGGCGTCGATCTTGCCCTCGAGCGCGGCGAGCCGGTCGGGTGACTCGGCCGTGTCGCAGGCCTTCGCGGCAAGCTTCGTGCGACAGCCCTGGAGGAGACGGAGGGTGTCGCGCTCTTCGGCGATGTAACGACCGAGGAGCTCCCCGGTCCGGATGTCGATGGTGTGGTCGCGGAAGAAGCTGTCGAAGACGTCGGGCTCGTCAGGAGCGGCGGCGAACTCGAGCACACCGAGCAGCTCCGCCTTCTCGAGATCCGAGCGGTCGGAGCCGGCGATCTCCATGCGCTCCGCGAACTTGGGATCGTCGGTGGCCTGCAACTCGAAGCCAAGCTCGTTGACCCGCTTCGCGAAGGCCATGCCGTGCTCGCCTTCACGCGCGGCCACGGTGTGGAGCACTGCGCGCACGTCAGGGTCGGTCGTGACACCCGCCCACGCCGAGAGGTACTGGAACGCGCGCGTCTCCGCGCACGAGATGCCGTTGAGCAACTTCAAGTAGCTGGGCTTCTCGGCCATCGCAGTTCCTCTCGTCGGAGCCGGCCAACTCTGCCAGGCACCAGAGCACCCGGCAATCGGCAGGTCCTCGACGCGTGAAAGAGGACGATACGTGCTCGGTGGCGATTGCGGACGTGCCGCGGACTCTTCGCGGACTCGCCGCGGACCGGTCGGGCTACGGCTCGGCCAGTTCTTCGCGTGCAGATCGAGCCGCATTCCTCGGGGTCTGCGAGGCCACGACAGCAAATGACAGCAAGAAATTGAGGCACGGGGAGGCGGAGAGGCGTATGTTCGCATGAACGCTTCGGGTCGCGACCAACGAGCGAGGGCAGTTCCGCCGCCGCGCCTCGCTACGAGGATCCACGGGTTGTCCTGCGCCTGGCAGGACGGGCGTGGAGGCAGAAGGGAGCGCAGGATGAAACTGCGCAGGACACTCTTCCTCTCGACCTTGATGCTCGCCTTCGCTGCGCTCAGCCCGGCGACAGCTCAAGCAGTGACGAGGTCAACCGCTGCCGCGGGCCACCAGGTGCCCTTCCTGGGCGTCTTGAGGGGGTCCGAAACCACCATTTCGTTCAACCCAGGGCCACCACCGACCGTCGAAATACAAGGAACCGGCGCGGGTCTCGCGACCCAACTGGGTCGGTTCACGTACGACAACCCTCACACCGTGAACCTCGAGGAAATGCACGGGTGCGGAGACTGGACATTCACAGCGGCGAACGGCGCGGTGACCGCTAGCGGTTGCGGTGACGCGAGAGTGGTTTCGGGGACGCAGCCCACTGCCGTGCTCTCCATCGTGGAAACCGGGACCATCACGGGAGGTACGGGTCGCTTCGCCGGGGCCACCGGGAGCTTCACCGTCAAGCGCCTGTTCAACCAGAACACCAGCATGACTTTCGGTTTCTTCATCGGCACAATTTCGTCGCCCTGAGAGGACGGCGTTGCCAAACCTGAAGTCGCGCTGACCTCGGGACACATCGGTGCTGCTCTTCGCCGATCGGCGAGCACGTCGACCTACGGCCACGTTTCGGGCAACTTCGGAGAATCCCGCGGACTCTTCGTGGACTACCGGCGGACCATGCAATCTGCCGAGCGCGCAACAGGGGCGCAATAGCGCCCCTGACCTGCCGTGATGCTTGGAGCGGACGACGGGATTCGAACCCGCGACCCCAACCTTGGCAAGGTCGGGACGTTGCAATCGCTGGGGATCACGAGCGCGCAGGATCGAGCAGCACCAACGCATCGCGTGAATCGCCACGGAGCCGCAACGGTCGTCGCGATGCCTATTGGGTGGCAAGTTGGGTGGCAACGCCGGGGGGTTGAGTCACGGGCCTCCATCAAACCCGGGGCGGTTCACACAGCTATCGGCGGGCCACCCGCCAGCCGAATCAACAACCTGGCAGGGCACAACACCTAGCTCAAGAGATCCTGCTCGCGAATCGCGCGATGCCGAAGAAGATCTTGCGTCCCGGCTCACTCATTACCGCCTCCAGGCACTTTGATTCCCCGCAGGGCGTACCTGAAGATCTCCGCATCGCGCTCGGTTGCCGGGCGTCCGACCGGCGTCTCGAGATCGACGTCGGGCGATTCGGCTCGCAATGCAGCGACGGTGCACTGCTCCGCGCCGGTGACGATGGCAACCCGAACTTCCAGGTTCGTCATGTGTCGACCTCCGTCGCCTCGAGTCCATGCTCGAGCTCGGCGCGATGTTCGGGCGCGGCGACTCCGAGGATTCGGTGCGCGCGTTCGGTGTCGTCGAGGCCGCGCAGGTCGGCGACGCCGTGCTCGGTCACGATGGCGTCGATGTCGCAGCGTGGTGTCGAGACCGATTCGACCTGAGGCACGATCGTCGAGCGTCCACGGTGAGTCGAACGCAGGGCGATGATCGAGAGGCCGTCGGGCGCCCGCGCGGCGGCGGCGCAGAAGTCCGGGTGTCCGCCCATGCCCGCGACGAGGCGGCCGCGCACCCGTTCCACGTTCACCGATCCGTCGAGTCCGACCTGGAGCGCGGTGTTGATCGCGACGAACCCCGGGTTCTCGGCGATGCACCGAGCATCATGGGTCTCGCTGATCGCGGTCAGGCGCGCTCCTCCGGCTCGGCACAGATCGGTGATCGGTGCACCCCCGTACACGTACGCGCCGACGGCCGGGGCGCGCAGGAGGTCGCGCGCCGCCAGCTCCGCGACTGCATCGGTCAGCAACCCCGACCAGACCCGTACCGGGGTGTCGATCGCCCGGACGACGACGTCGGCGATGGCGCCGGGTCCGAACTGGAGCGTCGCGTCCGCGGGGCAGCAGCGACACCACGTGCTCGGCGATGGCGCGATCGGCCTGGCCCGGCTCGATCGGCGCGGGTGCGGTCATCAGTCGTCGCGGCGGTGACCGGTACGCGTGATCTCGCAGGTGATCGGCGGCGCGCCGATGTCTTCCGCCTCCTCGTCGACCTCGACCACGACCTGCTCGGCGACGACCGCGGCGGCGGGCGCCCAACCCACCGACCGCCCGTACACGAGCTCCGCGCCACGGCGCACGGCCGGGATCACGACGATCTCCGGCCTCAGCATGGCCAGTGCATGCGGTATTGCCGACAGTCGGGTCGGGAGGTAGCGCAACCGCCCCTCGGCGATCGGTGCGCCCAGCGCGTAGCCGCCCATCAGCGCCCAGCCCCGGATCGATCCGGCGAGCCACTCGCGGCGCTCCGGCATCCAGCCGAGGACGACCTGACCGGCCTCTCCCGCCACGTCGGCTGGTGAGGTCGCGGCGCAGTCGTGGCCGTCGGCGTACGCGACGATCGGAGTCCGCGTCACCCGTCAGCGTCCCTCGAACCGTGCCGCGCGCTGTTCTCGGAACGCGGCGAGACCTTCGGCCTTGTCGGCGGTGGTGCTGAGCATCGCCTGGATCATGCGCTCCTCGAAGAGGAACGACTCGAGGTCGAGCTCGAAGGACCGGTTGAGAAGCTGCTTGGTGTAGCCGATCGCGACAGTCGGCAGCGCGAGGAAGTCGCGTGCTGCAGCGTCGGCCGCGGTGACGAGCTCTCCATCGGCGACGACCTTCGAGACCATCTTGAGCGAGAGGGCCTCGTCCGCATCGATCGTCTGGCCGAGCAGGAGGAACTCGCGTGCGCGCGAGTATCCGATGATCCGTGGGAGCAGGCGCGCCGCGGCGCCATCGGGGACGAGCGACCGTTGGATGAAGGCGCCCACGAAGCGCGCGCTGTCTGCCGCGATGCACAGGTCGGCGCCGAGGGCGAGCGTGAGTCCGATTCCGGCGCACGCACCGTGCACGGCGGCAACGACCGGCACGCGGCAGTTGATGACCGCACGCGCGAGACGATAGGTCGACTGCGACATGTGCTGTTCGACCTCGATGCCGTAGTACTCCGAGGCGTCGGCCTTGAGGTCGGCTCCCGCGCAGAAGCCGCGGCCGTTGCCACGGAGCACGATGGCGCGCGCTCCGACGCGGGGCCGCGGTGTCGAACGCCTCGACGAGCTGATCACGGAGCTCGGGATCGATCGCGTTGTAGCGCTCCGGTCGGTCGAGGGTCAACGAGAGCACGTCGTCGTCGAGTGTCGCGTCCAGACTCATGCGGTTGACGGCTCCTTGGGCAGTCCGAGGATGCTCTCCCCGAGGATGTTGCGCTGCACCTGCGAGGTGCCCGCGTAGACGGTGCCGCTCGCCGCGTTGAGCATCCACACGTGCTCCCAGGACGCGGTGGAGTTCGGCGCGCCGGGGTCGTCGGTGCGGTAGGCGCGCGGCGGAACGTGCCCCGAGGGCACGAGCCCGGCCGGCCCCATGATCTCCAGCGCCAGATTCGCGGCGACCTGGTGGTACTCACTCCAGTAGAGCTTGGAGATGGATGCCGCGGGTCCGAGATCGCCGTCGCGGAGGTACTGCGTGAGGATGCGCAGGCCGAGCAGTCGCATGATCTCCACCCGTTCGTAGCACCACGCGAGCCGATCACGGATGAGCGGCTCGTCGACGCGCCCGTACTCGCGAGCGAGCGCGACGAGTCGGTCGTACTCGTGACGGAACATGATCGGGTTCAACGCGGCTTCCTCGCCCCGTTCGTGACCGAGCAACGACATCGCCACGGCCCACCCCCCGTGCACTGGACCGACGACGTTCCCCTCGGGGATGCGCGCGCCGTCGAAGAACACCTCGTTGAATTCGCTCCCGCCCGTGAGCATCCGGATCGGTCGCACCTCGACGCCGGGCGTGTCCATCGGACACAGGAGGAACGAGATGCCGCGGTGCTTGGGAACCGACGGATCGGTGCGAGCCAGCACGAAGATCCAGTTGGCGCGGGTCGCGAACGAGGTCCAGATCTTCTGCCCGTCGAGCACCCACTCGCCGCGGTCGAGCGTGGCCCGAGTGCTCAGGCTCGCGAGGTCGGACCCCGCGTTCGGCTCGGAGAACCCCTGGCACCAGGTGTCCTCTCCCGAGAGGATGCGAGGCAGCAAGCGGCGCTTCTGCTCCTCCGTTCCCCACTTGAGCAGCGTGTTGCCCACCATCTTCACGGTGACGGTGTCGCTGGCCGGACCGAGCGGCACCATCGCCCGCGCGCACTCCTCCACCAGCACGACCTGCTCGAGCTTGCTCATCCCTCCGCCGCCGTACTCGGTCGGCCAGGCCAGGCCGAGCAACCCGTGCTCGTGGAGCGTCCGCCGCCAGCGAGTCACGAATGCGGCCGCGTCATCCGCCGGGAGCGCGCCGATCCCGGGCCAGTCAGCGGGGAGGTGCTCGCCGAGGAACGCCCGAACCCGGGCCCGGAACGCCTCGGCCTCGGGAGCAGGGCGCAGGTCCACCGGGGCACGATAGCCGAGAACTTGACGTAACCGTCAAGTATGGAGCATGCTCGCCTGGGCCGCGACACGAAAGGATGGCGCCGATGTACGACGTACCCGAGCAGCTGATCGTGGAGGCCGATGGCCCGATCCGCATCATCACGATGAACAACCCGGACATGCGCAATGCGTTCATCGACCCGCTGCACGAGGCCATGCGCAACATCTGGTACCAGATCTCACGTGACCGCGACGCACGTGCCGTCGTGCTCACCGGTGCCGGATCAGCGTTCTGCGCGGGCGGGAACGTTCCCGGGTTCGTCCGTGACTACGACGACCCTGAGCACCGCCGCCAGTCGCTCCGCGACGCGCAGCGGCTGGTCGACGAGATGCTCCGATTCCATCTCCCCGTTGTCGCTGCGGTCAACGGTCCCGCCGTCGGGCTGGGCGCGAGCGTCGCGGTGTCCTGCGACATCGTGTTGATCGCCGAGAGCGCCTACATCGCGGACACGCACGTGAACATCGGTCTCACCGCCGGTGACGGCGGCGCGGCGACATGGCCCCTGTTGATCGGGATGCTCCGGGCCAAGGAGTACCTACTGACCGGTGAGCGGATCCCGGCCAAGCTCGCGGTGGAGATCGGCCTGGCGAATCGCCTCGTCGCCGACGCCCAGCTCATGCAGGAGGCAACCGCGCTCGCCCATAAGCTCGCGGCGCTTCCCCCGCAGTCCCTGCAGGAGACGAAACGCGCGCTCAACCTGCACCTGCAGCAGGCAGCCACCACCGTGCTCCCATTCGCCCTGTCCGCCGAGGCGGAGTCGTTCGCGACGCCGGAGATCAAGGCGACGATCGAGAAGTTCTCCAAGTAGCCGAAGTTCGAGAGGTCCGTCGGCCCCGATGACGCGAGCCAACCAGTTCAAGCTCACGGGCGAGGTCCGAAGCCCCGCCAAGACGATGGGGCCGCGCGCGTTGCGCACCTCGGGGCTCATCAAGGAGTGCGCCCGCGAGGTGTTCCTCGCGAAGGGCTACTACGGCACCAGCGTGGAGGAGATCGCGGAGGCGGCGGGCGTCTCCCGCGCGTCGTTCTACACCTACTTCCCGTCGAAGCGCGACCTCCTCTACTCGCTCGGCACCGACACGTACAGCGCGCTCGACGGCACGTTGAAAGAGATCCGCGCGCTCGAGCCGACGTGGTCGGCTGACGACGTCTACGAGGTCGTCCGCATCTACCTGCGGTTCCTCGAGGAGCACGGCGCCTTCATGCTGGTCTGGAGTCAGGCCACCTACGGCGACGATGCGCTCGCCAGGGCGGGTATGCGCACCCGACTCGTGAACGCGCGCCGGTTCGGTCAGATGCTCCAGCGCATCTCCGGCGAGCAACCGGATGGCGACGACGACCCGGCCCGCTTCGGCCTCGCGATGCTCGTCATGATCGACCGCTACTGGTCGTACTGGCGCGTGAACGAGTTCCCGTTCTCGGAGGACGAGGTCGTGGAGACGCTCGGCGACGTGCTCGGCGCCTTCATCGCCTCTCGTTGATGGCGGGGCACTGACGCGGCGTGGGCGACGTCAGGTCCAGGTCCATTCGGGGTCCCGCTTCTCGAGGTACGAACGACGCGCCTCGGCGGAGTCCTGGTACCGGGTGATGCGCCCGGTGTAGTCCTGCTCGAGGCGGTACCCGTCCTTGAGCCCGAGGTCCTCGACGCGGTTCAACGACTCCTTGGCCAGTCGCAGCCCGATCGGGCTCTTGGTCGCGATGACGTCGGCGAGCGCGCGCGCTTCGGCCATGAGCTCGCCGGCGGGCACGACCTTCTCCACTGCGCCGAGGCGGTGGAACTCCTCGGCCCCGACGAACTCGCCGGTGTAGAACATCTTGCGCGTCTTGTAGGGGCCGACCATGCGTTGCAGGTGACGACCGCCGCCGAGCACGCCCGCGTTGATCTCGGGCAGCGCGAACCGCGCGTGCTCCGACGCGATGATCACGTCGCAACACGCGACCAGCGCGAGCCCGGCGCCGACCGCGGCGCCGTTGATCGCACCGATCACCGGGAGCGGGCAGTCGCTGAGCGCCCAGAAGCAGTCGCGCACGATGCTGCCGGGATCGAGGAGGTCGACGATGCTGTCGTCGGCCACCTTCTCCCGGCCGTGGCGTCGCGCCGAGTCGTTGAGGTCGACGCCACCGCAGAACACGCGCTCGCCGGCAGCGGTGAAGATCGCAACGTGCGCGTCGGTTCCGTGACGCAGCTCGGTGAACGCCTGCTCGATCTCCCGGAACGCCTGGGCGTTCAGCGCGTTGACCGGCGGCCGGTCGAACGTGACGGTGGCGACGCGGTCCTCGATCTCGACGTTGATGTACTCCACCTGTCCGCTTCCCTTCAGTCCTTGTCCGACCCGAGGATGGTGACCGCGGACACCGCGGTCGGGCCGCCGATGTTGTGCGCGAGCGCGACACGCGCGCCGTCGACCTGATTGGTGGACTCACCGCGCAACTGCTCGAACAACTCGACGCACTGCGCGATGCCGGTGGCGCCGGGCGGATGCCCCTTCGCCTTGAGCCCGCCGCTCGGATTCACCGGCAATCGCCCGCCCACTGCGGTGTCACCGGACGCGATGAGGGCAGCACCGCCGAACCGGTCGCAGAACCCGAGGTCCTCGTAGTCGATGAGCTCGACACCGGTGAAGCAGTCGTGCACCTCGGCGATGTCGATGTCAGCAGGTCCGACGCCCGCCATCGCGTACGCCTGCTTCGCTGCCTTCACCGTCGGTGGGAAGGTCGTCATGTCGGCCTTGTGCTGGTGCATTACGCGGTCGAGCCCGAGACCGACGCCGCGCACCCACACCGGCCGGTCGGTGTAGCGATCGACGAGCTCCTCGCCCACGAGCAGCAGCGCGGCGGCGCCGTCGCTCTGAGGGGTGCAGTCGTAGAGGCCGAACGGTTCGACCACGGTCGGCGCGTTGAGCACGTCCTCGATGGTGATGTCGTACCGGAGCTGTGCCTTCGGGTTGGTCACACCGTGGTGGTGGTTCTTCACCGCCACCATCGCCATGTGCTCCCGCGTCGCCGGCGATTCGTGGAGGTAGCGGTTGACGTGCAGCGCGAAGTTCGCGGGCGCAACAACGCCGATCGGATAGTCCCAGGCCATGTCACGCGTGAGCCCCATCCACTCCCAGAACGTGCCAGCACGCCGACGACTCGCGCACCTTGTCGGCGCCGGCCACGAGCACGACGTCGAGCATGCCGCTGGCAACCCCGTACACACCGTTGCGGATGGCGTCGTTGCCGGTGGCGCACGCGTTCTCGATGCGGGTCACGGGCACGTCGAGCAACCCGCACGAGTCGGCGAAGACGCCCGACGGGAACCCGTCGGTGGTGGTGAGCTCCCCGAACCACGCGGCGTCGATGTCGGCGCGGTCGAACAGCTTGTCGACGCTGTCGATCGCCTCCGTCACTGCCATCGGCACGAGGTCCTTGATGCCGAGCTCGAAGTGCTCGCCGAAGTTGGTCATGCCCGCACCGACCACCGCCACGCGCCTCATCGACTGACCTCCTGCGACACGTCGGGCGAGAACGAGTAGCCGTAGTCGGGAACGCCCGACCGCAGGGCGACCCGTCGCAGGACCATCTCACCGCGGTCGCCGATGCCGATGTTCCCCGGCAGCGCGCCGGTGACCCGGGCGAGCAATCGCACTCCGGTCTCCCCGAGCTCGACGATCACGATCGTGTACGGCGTGGCGAGTCCGGGCACCGGGGTGTGGATGGTCGTCGTGGTGTACACGGTCGCGTCGCGCGGGAGCTCGGTGAGCTCGGCATCGCCTTCGGCGCCGCAACCCAGGCAGCGATAGCGCGGCGGGAGCGCCAACGTGCCGCAATGATCACACCGCCCGGCCGCGAGCCGCACCTTGGCGTCGAAGGCGCGCTCGTATGCGGGCAACGAGATCCGGATCTCCGGCCCCGGCGTGATGCGCGATCGCGGCAGGTCCTGCGGGGGACGCTCGACCCGCGTCACCGTCACGGTGCCGCTGCTCACCTCGACCGCGGTCATCGACGCCTGTTCGAACCCGAGGAGCAGGCCGGTGGCGCGCGTCTCGGCCAGCGCCGCGAGCGCGAACACCGGGGCACTCGCGCCGGTGGTGAGCACGCGGGGGGCGTCGCCTTCGCACAGCGCAGCAGCGTCTTTGGCGGGGAGCCCGACAGCAGCTGCGGCCTTCCGGCCGATGCCGGCGTCGGCAAGCGCCGGGCGCATACCGCGTTCACGTATCAGGCGCGGGTCGTCGTAGTCGTGCACCACGCCGTCCGCGCCACGAGCGCGCGGGCAGGCTCCGCAGCACACGCGCCACCGGGTCGAGTACGACGCCGTCACGCTCGGCAACCAGCGCGGCCGCGGCACCACTGCGAGCGCCGGCGTCGGCGCCGATCACCAAGGTCCCCGGCTCTGCCGCGACCAGCGCGTCGAGCGCCGCCGGTCCCCCACCGACCTGTTCGACCACGGTCGTCGAGGCGGGAAGGCCCAAACCGGCAACGAGCGCGGCGCTGTTGCCGCCCTCGAGCAGCGGTAGCTCGCGCGTCACCAGCACCACGTGGCGCACACCGGCACCTGCACCGCTCAGCGCGGCGCGACCGGCTTGGACCGCCATCGTCACGACGTCCTCGTCATCGCCGGCGATGCGCGCCGCTGCACTCCCCCAGGGAGGCAGGTAGGTACCGATCGCCGCGATGTTCATCGGGCGGCGCCGAGTGACGCATCGGTGTCCTTCAGCGTGCGACGCAGGACCTTGCCGGATGCGGTGCGCGGGATGGCGTCGACGAACACCACTTCTTCCACGTGCTTGTACCCGGCGAGCCGTTCCGCGACGAACGCGCGAAGGTCGTCGGCGGTGGCCGCGTCGGGCGCGGTGAGCACGATCGCCGCCTTGGGCACCTCACCCTTGGTCGCGTGGGGCACGCCGTAGACGCCGCAATCGGCGACCGCGGGATGGCCGTGCAACGTCGCCTCGATCTCGGCCGGTGCCACCGAGAACCCGGAGACCTTGATCATCTCCTTGGCCCGGTCGGTGATGTGGATCCACCCCTCGGGCTCGACCCAGCCGACGTCGCCCGTGCGCAGCCAGCCGTCGAGGAATGCGTCGGCGTCGGCTTCGGCCGGCAGGTAGCCCGCCATCATGTGCGGACCACGCACGATGATCTCACCTTCGGTGCCGGGCGCGACGTCCTCGTGGGTCTCGAGGTCGACGATCCTCACTTCGAGGTCGGAGACCGGCAGACCCGGGGTGTCGAGGCGCGACCGGTCCGGGTAGTCGACCGGGTTGCAGTGCAGGCCAGGCAACTCGGTGGCGCCGTAGGCGCCGAGCCAACGGAGCCCCGTGCGTTCGGTGACCCGGGTGGCGACGTCCTCCGCGATCGGTGTGGCCGCCCACATCATGTAGCGAAGTGACGAGAGGTCGTACTTCTCCAGCTCAGGGTGATTGGCCATCGCCACCGCGATGGGCGCGGCCCCGAACGCCAGCGTGACGCGGGTCTCCTCGATGTGCGACAGCATCACGTCGAGGTCGAAGCGCGGGAACAGCGTGATGGTCGCCGCCGACACCCAGGTGCAGCCCGTGATCGCGATCCCGTAGATGTGGAACAGCGGCAGGAAGAACTGCACGTGATCCTCTTCGCGCACCGCGCACGCCGAGTTCCAGTTGATGACCGCGGCGACGAGCGACCGGTGGGTGTGACGCACCGCCTTGGGCAGGCCCGTCGTGCCCGAGCTGAACGGATACGCGTAGTCGGCATCGAGTGCGCTCTCGGGCAACGGTGCGGGCCTCTTCCCCGGCGCGCCGAACACGAGGTCCCAGAACGACAACCACCCGGGCGGCGCGTCGGCATCGACACAGATGCGCGTGCCGGGCGCGCCGGCGGCGTCGAGCACCTCGGCCAGCGCCGGCATCGGCCACGACCACGTCGGGTTCGGTGAGCGCGAACGCGTGCTCGAACTCCGACGCCTTCCACGTGGGGTTCGGGAGCACGACCGCACCCCCGGCCAGGCTGACGCCGTGCTGGGCGATGATCCACTCGGGCCGGTTCGTGATCGCGAGCGCCACCGCGTGCCGGGGCCGAAGCCGAGTGCGAGCAGGGCGTTCGCGAACGAGTTCCCGGTGCTGTCGAGCTCCCGGTACGTGTAGACGTCGTCCTCGAACCGCAGCGCGATCTTCTCCGGGTGGCGGTCGGCCGCATCCTGCAGGAAGTGGTGCAACGGACGTTCGGGATAGTGCAGCGGCGGGCGACGGAACATGGGCTCCTCGGGGCTCTCGGCGAGGCTTGACGCCGTTCATACTTGACGGATGCGTCAAGTATGGCGGTTCGGGGGTCCATCGGCAATCTCGCCGCTGCCGCTGACCAGCGGGTAGAGCTGGTCGGCGCCGAGGGCGACGACGAGCTCGCCCACGGCGCGGCTCATCGTCCGCTCATCGCCGTATTCGCTGCGCCACGCCCACAGCCGGCGCGACACGTGGTGGAGCGGGTACTCGCGCGTCATGCCCATCGCCCCGTGGGCCTGGTGGGCGTGCCGGGTCGCGTCGGTCGCGGCCTGATCGGCGA
>CAVRBG010000002.1:0-333212 GCA_963719245.1 uncultured Actinomycetes bacterium | reverse complement strand
CCTCCTCGGGAAGGAGTGCCTGCGGCGGACGTGAGAAGACATAGTCGCCAACCGGCAGGCCAATGGTCGCTGCAGCAATCTTGTAGGCCTCAGCCCAGTGGGTGAAGTACGCAGGTCGGCCCGGGTACTCGATGAGCCAAGATCCGAAGTGGCCCATGCCGCTCTCGTGCGCGTGGTCCTTCCAGTACCGACGTGCCTCGGCAATTTCGCCGTCCCAGATCAAGGACCAATATTGCGTGAACCATTTGTTCTGAGGTGTTTCGTACAGGTATCCCGAAGTGCCGAGCTGTCCAGGGCCGACGATGCCGTCCTGCAGCCAGCCGGCCTCGTACACCATTACATCGCATTCCCAAATGACCAGGGCCGGAGCGAGCCCGTGCAACTCGAGCGTCGGCATGATACTGTCCATCACGCCCTCCTTGACGGCAACCACTGCTGGCACGCAGTGGTAGATCTCGGCCATCTCGGCGGGCGTCAAGACGTAGCCGGACGAAGGAGAGTTGAACATCCCGAGGGCGATGTCAGTCCGATCCGCGATGTACTCGAAGTAGCGCAGCACGCCCTCGCCGCCGTGAACCTCCATCGTGGGCGTCTGCAGGTAGGCGATGTCGGCACCATGCTCCTGTGCATGACGCGTGAGTTCCACCGCCTCCTTCGCGCTGTTCGCTGCGGTGCAGGCTTGAATCACCACATCCGGGTTGATCGACCTGGACTCTTGAACCGCGACTTCGAGCAGTTGCTTGCGCTCGTCGATCGTGAGTGCCCACCACTCGGCGATGCCGCTCGTCAGCCACAGCATGTCGTGTTCGAGGCCACCCACGCAGTAGCGGACGAGCGTACGGTAGGCGTCCCAGTCGATGTCATCGCCGTCACGACCGGTGAAGGGCGTATACAGCGAATTGCCGATACCAGTAAGTCCACCCTCAGCCGCCCACTCGCGAGCGTCGCGTGCAGTGACCATCTCACACCTCGCTGTCGATCGAATTCAAAAGTCGCGAACCTGGCTTGAGATGACACTGGCGCCACCTCGGCAAGCCGCATGACGGAGTTACCGCGAACGACCGCGCTCGCATAGTGGCAACGACGTCGTCGTAGTCATCCGAGACCGAGGGGAAGCGTGCCGATCACCGCTTCGTCTGCGAGCGCATCGATCGCTTCGACATCGAGACCGAGCAGGTCCGCTAGCAAGGCGCCATTGTGCTCACCGAGCGTGGGGGCCGCAGTCGTGTACCACCGCTCGACACCCGCGAACTTGAACGGCATACCCGGAACGGGGTGCATGCCGACGATGGGGTGGTCGAGCACTTCGAAGAACTCGCGAGCGACCATCTGTGGATGGTCCGCGCTTGTGCGGCCATCTTGCAGAGCAGCCGCTGGCACCCCATGCGTAAGCAGCAGCTCGGCAGCTGGCTCGGGTTCGAGTCGCCGCGCCCAATCCGCGAGGTACTCGTCGAGGAGGTCGTGCCCTGCCCGCCGTCCCTCGTGAGAGTTGAAGGCGGGGTCGTCCGCCCATGATGGATTTCCCAGGGCCCTCCGGAGCCCTTGCCACTGAGCATCGGTCGCGACCGACACTGCGACCCACTGGTCGTCTCCATCGCACTTGTACAGGCCCTGTGGAGCAGCATCACGACTGCGATTGCCCAGGCGCGACAGCTCGCTCCCGTACGCCGTGTACTCGATCACCTGCTCGGCCGCTGCGTTCAGCGCCGCCTCGACCATGGACACTTCGATGAACGAGCCGCGGCCAGTGGTCTCGCGGCGGTGCAGACCGACGAGAATGGCGAACGCTGAGTGCATTCCTGCGAGCGGATCGCATGGCCCCCGAGGGATGCGCGGCTGATCGAACTCGTGACCAGTCACCCACGCCATTCCGGTCATCTGCTCCATCGTCTGCGCGAAGCCCACGTTGTTGCGCCACGGCCCGTCGAGCCCGAACGCGGGCATTCGCACCAGAATCGCCCGAGGATTCCGAGCGGAGATGTGCTCCCAAGTGATCCCGAAGTTGTCGAAGACTCGCGGGGAGAAGTTCTCGACGAGGACGTCGGCCTGCTCGACGAGTTCGTCGAGCAGGGTACGGCCTCTTTCGGACCCTAGATCGAGCGTGAGGTCGAGCTTGTTGGTGTTCGAACCGAGGAACATGGCGGACCGCTCCCACCAGCTGCTCTGGTGCATGAACGCCGCGGCCGCCATACGCCCGCCGTCGGGGTGCTGGATCGACTCGATGTGGATCACCTCGGCGCCAAGTGCGGCAAGTGCGTGCACCGACGACGGCCCCGCCCACCATGCGGTTGCGTCGATGATCCGCACACCCTTGAGTGGAAGTGCATTGGCGCGGCCTGCCTGGCGCGCGATCGGCGGCCGATGCGTCGGTCGCTGCGTGTGCTCGCCGAGCCGAGGCGCCCCACCCGATGGCATCGGGCGCTCACCGTCGAAGCGGTAGGGCGGCCGAGGGTGACGTGAACGAACCGTCGGCGGACTTCAGCCCAGACTCCGCGAGCGAGGAACTGGGGATGGTCGAGGACGGTGCGACCGTTGTTGACCTGCGCGACCGGGATGCGGAGATCGGACGCGAGCGCCACGATCTCATCCGTCGTTCGTTGCGTGGTCCATGATCGGACGATCTCGTTCCATTCCTCGATCCGCTCGTAACGGGTCGTCGCCAAGGCCCACGACTCATCCTCCTCGAGCAGATCGAATCGCCCGATCATCAGTAGGAACGACTCGAACTGGAGCCGAGTGTTGGTGTTGAAGCCGACCCAGCCATCCAGGGTGGGTTCGATGGACGGCACCTCCACCTGTCTCGCGGGAAGCGTCAACGGTGGACACCCGGCGAGGTGATGGTAGAGCGGAGCAAAGCCGCTGGCAGCCACGTGGCAAGTCTCTAACAGGGAGCAGTCGACCAGTTCGCCACCACCGCCCGTCTGCGCTCGACGTAGCGCGGCCATCGCTGCTACGGCTGCGTAGGAGCCCATGAGCCACTCGAAGACCCGTCCGCCAGCCTGCAAAGGCGGCTGGTCGGGGCGACCGCGCAATGCCATCGTTCCGGACTCGGCCTGGACCGTGAATTCCGTAGCGGGGCGCAGTCGGTAGGGCCCGGTCTGACCGTAGGGCGACATCGTCACGACGACGAGATCGGGACAACGCTTGCGCAGCTCACCGTGGTCCATCACGGCTGGCCCGAGGGACTCGACCACGACGTCGGCGCTGGCCACGAGAGCGAGGATCTCTTCGTCGCTCCAGTTGCCGACGATCGAGCTCTTGCCCGCATTCAGGAACTTGAACAGCGCACCGTCGTCCGAGCCGTCGAGTGGAACGCTGGCACGCGATCGGAACGTGTCGCCACTTGCGGATTCGATCTTGATCACTTCGGCGCCGAGATCGGCGAACAGTTTGGTGCAGTAGGGCCCGGCGATGGCATCGGCGAACTCGACGATGCGGATTCCATCCAGGATTTGCACCGAACATCAACCCCTTGCCGTCAAGAGAGCAGAGCGCAAGACGCTGCGTTGCGCCCGCCACGACCTCACGCGTCGTCCAGCGTGGCGGCGCTGCGATCGTTGCGACGACGAGGACGGGGCGGACGCCGCAACACCACGACCCTACGGGCCTCCTCGACATGCTGTCAAGCGCTGCTCGATAAGTCGGCAGGACGTCCTGAGCTAGCTGTAGATCCCAGTGACGTTGGTCAGTTGCCGTGCAGGCGGCTGGCGGGGCTTCGGCTCGCAGACGTCGGCCCTCCGCTTTGCAGATCCGCCACTCCGCGCGAAGAACGCGGGCGGCAAGAACAGTCTGCACCCGGATCTGACGTCTGGTGGTTCCGAAGAAGCGAGGTGCGAGCAGCGTGGTGAAGCTAGAGAGGTTGGCCAGCAGCTCGGCAAGCTGGTCGGCGTCGATGTCCCGAGCGACCTGACCCAAGCCCTGGTAGTGCTCGACGCACTCCGCGATCACTTCGGTACGACGCTGATGGCTCGGCAAGAACACCCGACGGGCAAAAGCGGGATCGGTGAGCGCCCTACCGGAAATGGTCCAGCCAGCGACCCCGTTCTCACGGAGCGAGCTCAACGTGCGACTGCGAAACAGCTCGACGACGAAGTCATCGAACTCCTCTGGAAGCGCAGCGGCGATCTTGTCTTCCGCTGCGTCGACGCCTTCGGCGATCTGCTGCGATACAACTTCCTCGAAGATGCCCTGTTTGTCGCCGAAGTAGCGGAAGATCAGGGATTCGGAGCATCCAGCTCGACGAGCGATCTCCTTCGTTGCCGCATCGTCGAACCCGGACTCGGCAAAGACATCAGCTGCAGCGTCCAGGAGCGCCCGCTTCTTCCCCTCCTTATCGCGGACCCGCGCTGTCGTCGCCAAGCCCGCCATCGTACTGGCCCTCCCTCCGACGACAGCGCCAAGGCGCAAGCGAAGCTCTCAGATCACTTCCGCCTCGCGAAGGTTGCGCAACTCGTCGTCACCGCAGCCGGCTAGGCGCCGGAGGATCTCGTCTGTGTGTTCACCCACCCTGGGTGCGGGTCCGGGGGGCGAGTCGGATGCAGGATCCGTCTTGATGCAGGTGTCGAGCATGCGAGTGACGCCTATCCCGGACCGAAGCTTGCTCGTAGATCAGGCCACGCGCCAGCACGTGGGGATCGTCGAACAGGTCACCGTCGAGAAAGGCCGGCGCGCCTGCGATGTTGGTCTCGATGAAGAACTGCGTCCATTCGCTGCGCGTACGAGCTCGGAAGATGTCGGCAAGCTCCTTGCGTAGTTTCTCGATTTCGGCTGCGCTCGTTGTCGGGCTGAGTCGGCCGGCGTCGATGAGGTCCGAGCGTCCCACCTCCTCGCAGAACCGCAACCAGAACTTGTCTTCGAGTGCGTTGAACACGACGAAGTTTCCGTCGGCCGTCTCGTAGTACTGGTAACGGACTGAATCACGGATACCAGAGTTGTCGGCGATCTCACCATTGGCCAGCGGCGTCAAGTTCTGGAAATTCCATGCGATCGCAGCGTCGACCTGTGCCACCTCGACGTACTGCGCGACACCCTCTCGCTTGACGGCAAGAAGCGCTGCGAGCACGCCGACCGCGGCGTAGAGCGGACCGGCCAGCACGCCGATGGTGCCGCTCGCGAGGCCCGGCAACCGCGGCGAACCATCGGGCATGAAGACTGGAGGCGTGAGTCCCGCGAAGCAGTCGAAGGACAAGCCGTGGGTGGGCAGATCAGCGTAGGGTCCATGCCCACCCATGCCGTTCAGCGTGCAATAGACAACGGTCGGGTTCACTGCGACGATGTCGGAGTAGCCGAAGCCAAATCGGTCAGCAGCTCCGTGACGGAGGCCGTCGACCACGACGTCCACTGATGCGGCGAGACGCCGGAACAGCGCTTGACCATCAGGCGACTTCAAGTTGATGGTGACGCTCTGCTTCCCGCGATTCCATTGCCGATCCTGCAAACTCCCGGCTGCGAACATCGGTCCTCGGAAGCCGCCGCCGCCCGGCTGATCGACCTTGATCACCTGGGCACCGAGGTCGGCGAGATGCCCGCCCAGCGCGTCCGGAGAGAAGAGCGACGCCTCCAGGACGGTCACTCCGCGAAGGAGGTCAGCTGCCACTCGGCGTCGCCTGCACGAAGATGCTCCCCATTCCGATGCAGATTCCCCGGCCAGTCCGTCGCGGCGTCAGACGTTGGACGGATACGCAGCAGGTTCGAAGTGGAAGATGCGCCGCGCGTTTCCCTGGAGCACCTTGTACTTGTCTGCATCCGACACTCCTGCGAGCATCTTGTCAGCCATCTGCAATGAGTTCGGCCAGAGGGTGTCGGTGTGCGGGTAGTCGGTCTCGATCATCACGTTGTCAGCGCCGATGTAGTCGAGATTCGCTGCACCGAATTCGTCTTCGATGAAGCATCCGTACATGTGATCTCGGAACAATTGCCGGGGGGAAGTCGGGAACTCATCGGGATCCGTGGCGACCGGGGTCATCGCGCCGGTCTCTTGGCTCATAGCCCAGTTGTTGCCTCGAAGGTACCGGTACTGCGTGGCGACGTGCTCCGCCCGCTCCAAGATGAAGGGGATCCAACCGATCCCGCCCTCTGAGAGCACAATCTTGAGGTTTGGGTGCTGCTGCAACTTCCCGGAGAAGAGCCAATCCGTCGTCGAGTTCGCGAGGTTGAGGTTGATGTTGACCGCATTGACGCCGAATGGGGCGTCGGGTGACGTGATGGGTGTGCGCGGAAGACGAGCCGATGTGGGTGCACAGCGGCATGCTGGTCTCTGCGACTGCTGCGAAGAAGCTATCCCATGCGCCTGAATGGATCGACGGAAGTCCGAGCGGATGAAGGTTTTCGGAGAACGCAACCGCCTTGCCGCCCTTGTCCGCGCAGCGATGAACCTCTCGGATCGCCAGGTCGGTGTCCCAGAGCGGCACAATCACGAGCGGGATGTAACGCCCGGGAGCCGAACCGCACCACTCGTCGATGACGAAGTCGTTGTAGGCGCGCAGACACTTCAGGGCGAGATCCTTGTCTTTGGCTTCGGCAAACGCCTGTCCGCAGAAGCGCGGAAGGAACGGGAAGTTGAGCGACGCGATGACATGGTCCTCGTTCATGTCCTGGAGCCGGGCCACCGGGTCGTAGTAAGGCGGCGGCATCTCGTCGTAGTTGACGGGGAGCGGTGAATAATCGTCTGGCGTCTGGTGAGCCGCGATGAGGATCCCCATGACCGGGGATCGACTGTCCTCGTAGATCCAGGTGTCAACTCCATCGCGACGCTCGACATGGGGAACCCGATCCCGGTCGCGAGCCGAAGCTCGGCTCACCCAGAGGTCTGGCGGTTCAATGATGTGGTCGTCGACAGAGATGATCCATTGGAGATCCTGGTCCACGAGTGCTCCCTCAACAACGTGCGCGCTCCGATGAGACCGCGGCCGGCCGGTAGTGACATGTGGTCAGCAGCACATCCGACGGCGATCTCGCCCATGGTACGAAGCGACCGCTCGCAGTGTCAAGCGTGACTTACTAACTGTACGTTTACCGGACGGTCGGTGCAGACCGTCAACTGGTGCCGTGACCGCCAATGTTGGTGGGGGCGCGTCCACCATTTAAGGTTCGGGGTCGCGCAGACTCTGCGCATGGCTGATCGTGTGCTGGTGCGTGAGCTGACGAACGACGAGGGCCGCAAGCTGTTGTCGATCGTGCGGCGGGGTTCGGCGTCGGTAGTCAGACCGGATCGACACCGAGATAGCCGCTCGATCCGTTCTCGCTGGTGATGCGACCGAGATCCCCAAGCGGGTGACGGGCAGGTCGAAGCGCCGCTCGTTAACCATCGCCGGTCGCTAGAGCAGCCTCGACGCCGAGATCCGCGACGTCGACCACGCATCAAAGCGATCCTCGACACGAGCGCCGCGCCGCTGCTCGCTCGTCACGGTGTCGGCTACGACACCGACAGCGCGTCGCTCTGCACGGCAGGCGACCGCTCGAGATGCCGAGATTCCCTGCCGCAGCCCGTCGCTTTTGACGGACCTGTGCGCCAAACCGATCCGGTCAGGCGGTGACGAGGTCCTCTTCCGGCACGGCCGGCAGAGGTTCGATCCCTTCGACCGTGGTACGGAGCAGCAGCCGCCCTTCGCTGATGTCGTACGGCCGAACGCGATGCATCGTACCGGTGTTGTCCCACATGACCGCGTCCCCCATCCGCCACTCATGGCGATAGACGTATTTGTCCTGGGTCGCATGGTTGACGAGGCGCTGCAGCAGCTCGTAGCTGTCGGCCACATGCATGTCGAGGACGTGCGAGACGCTCGAGCCAATGACCAGCGAGCGGCGGCCGCTCGCGATGCCGCCATACCAGCGGCTGGACACGTTGGTACTTCTTCCACATCTCGACGACTTCCGGCGTGACTTCGTGAATGGTCCGTTCCGATCCCGCCTTCATCGAGCACAGAGTCTGCAGCGTCGACAGATACTCCTGCTCTTCGGGCGGAAGGTCCTCGAACGCGGCATAGGTGTTCGCGAACTGGGTGTTGCCACCCTCCGACGGCAACTTCCTCGCCGTGAGCAATGTTGCGAACGGCAGAACCTCGTCGTACATGGCATCCATGTGCCAGAAGTAGGTGGGCGGCGAGTATTCGACCGTCAGAACCCCCGCGGCCTCGTTGGGTCCGTCCATGCGGAGCTTGCCGATCGTCGCAGTGAAGGCGCGCTGCTGGTCCTCGTTGAATTCGATGTTCCTGAACACGAGAACGCCACGCTCGATGAGCAACTGCCGCAGATCGTCGGCGTGCTCGCCGGAGAGCAGACCTTCGGTGTCGATATCGACTTCGGAGCCGGTCAGTGGCGTCAACTTCGTGGACTTCAACATTGCAAACCCTCCTGAGGCACGAACCTTGATGAGATCTGTCGCTGGGACGCGGCGCAGCCGCAGCAGGTCAGCGATCAGCTAGAGAAGTCGAGCGGATCAGCTGGACGAGCTAGCGCGAGGTGTCACACCGAAGAACTCGGACTCGGTGTTCGTCTTGCCCATGAGGACCCTCCCCGTTCGTTCAGCGGCCACTTCGACACCCGGCGCCGATCGCCAGAGTGTAGACCGATCGGTCGGTGTGTCAAGGAGAGCCGCACGCTGGCCCTTCGCAGACTGCGGACAACGTCGACCTGTCAAGACCGGTCGACGACAACGGCGCGCTCCGAAGCGGGCGACCGATCGGTCTAGCCTGGCGAGGACGTCGGCTTCCTGAGGAGCCTCTCGCACTGGCGCCTCCGACAGAGTAGTGAGCGTTTGCTTGTGAGGCTTCACGCGGCAGAACACCCTGCCGAGGAGACGCGATGACGGATCGGATCGGACTACATCATGCGACCCGGCCAGCTCACGGAGGCCGACGAAGGCTTCCACGTCCCGCCGAACGACGACTGGGAGCAGATCGAGAAGACCTGCCCCCGATTCGGCCCCGAAAAGTCGTCCAGGATGTCCGTGACGTGTGGGCTGGCAGGGTCGCTGCGTGGACCGGACTGTTTGCGTCTGTGTCGTTCGCCGCGGTCCGTTAGCACGCGGTCAGCACGCCAGGGTTGTCACGACGATCGGGCACGTCCCCGAACGGCGCTACGGGACCGGCGACGCACAACGAGCAATCGGGCGGCCTTCGGCATCCAGGCTGAGTCGTGCTCAGCCAAACTCCGTGCGGAGGCGCTCGCCGATCGCATGGAGGTCGCCGGGATCGAGGCCCAGCTGCCGGGGTCCGAGGATGACGCCGTCGGCACCGATGCCGAACGCCGCTTCCACCTGCGCGTAGATGTCGTCGCTCACTTCATGGAACATGATCCCGGCTTGCTTCGACACCTCTGCGGGATCACGCCCGAGCTCGTCGCAGTGCCGATCGAGCTGCGTGAATGCTTCGCGCAGCTGGTCGATCGTGCCGATCGCATTGCAGGCGTCGGCATGCGCGGCGGCAATCCGCAGCGTTCTCCGGCCGGCGCCGCCTACCAGGATCGGGACGTGCTCGCTCACCGGGCGCGGGATGTTGAAGGCGTCCTCGAGGGCGAAGAACTCACCGGAGTAGTTTGCGACGGGCTGGTCGAACAGCGCCCGGCATACCCCTACGGCGTCCGACAGCCGGCTGACGCGCTCAGCAGGTCCGGGAAAATCAAGCCCGAAGCGTCGGTGCTCGTCGCCGTCCCACCCCGCCCCGATGCCCAGCACCGCGCGCCCGCCTGGACACAACGTCGGTCGTCGTGATGCTCTTGGCGAGCACCGCCGGATTGCGGAGCGTGATCGGACTCACCAGCGCTCCCATGCGCACTCGCTCGGTGACGGCGGCCAGCACTCCGAGCATCGTGGGCGCGTCGAAGACCGGCGTCATGGAGCGCGCCTCGTCCCGGTCGTCCACCGCATCCTGGATCAGGTGGTCGGGGAGCCAGACGGTGTCGTACACGGTCGATTCGATCGCGGCCGCCATCTCGACGACCCGGGCGAACAACTCGCGGGAAGGCAGGGCGCACTTGTAGAGGCTGATGTAGATCCCGAACCGGTCCCGGAGGGCCGTGGGTGCAGCGTTCGTCATGGCGCCACCGTACCGAGGTCGACCGAGTGGTCGATTTCTCCGCGGCCGCCACCTCGCCATCCTTGCTTGACATGTTTCGACCGATCGGTCTACATTCACCGCCCGTCGCCAGCAGCGCGGGCGCAAGTCCGGCTCAAGAGGTGGCACATCCGCTTGGCACACGAGTCACGAGGCGTCCCGTCGGGTGGTCCGAGGAACAGGCGCGCTCGTGATCGAGCGTCGGAAGGGAGCTAGCGATGACGGCGATTGCTGGGAAGGTCGCGCTCGTGACCGGTGGTGGCAGTGGCATCGGCCGCGGACTCATCCTCGGTCTCGTAGACGAGGGCGCCTCGGTCGTGGTGGTCGACCTCCTCCAGGATCGGGCTGAGGAGGTCGCAGAGGAGGTCCGCGCCAAAGGCGGCACGGCCGTGGCGCTCTCATGCGACGTGAGCGATCGCGCGTCAGTCCGGAAAATGAAGGCCGAGGCAAACGAGGCGCTCGGCCATGTCTCGATCCTCGTTGCGAATGCCGGCGTCACTTGGTTCGACCGCCTGACCGAGATGAAGGACGAAGACATCGACTGGCTCATTGGAGTCAATCTCATGGGCGTCTTCAACTGCGTCACCGCGTTCGTTCCCGACATGATCGAGGCCGCTGAAGGTCACGTCCTGGCCACTGCGTCGAACGCAGGCCTCAACTCCGGCTGGGTTCCGTACCACGTCGTCTACGCGAGCACGAAATCCGCGGTGATCGCGATGATGCTCAACCTCCGCATCGAGCTCGGCGAGGCCGGCATCGGGACGACCGTGTATTGCCCGGGCGGCACGGGGCCGTCACGAATCGGCGAAAGCATTCACCATCGCCCCGAGAAGTTCGGTGGGCCGCTGGACAAGAGTCCCGACGACCTGATGAAGGCCGTCGGCCCGGAGTGGACGCGCAAGAACATTGTCGGCAGCTTCGATGCCTACGAGATCTCGCCGCACATAATGCGCGCCATCAAGGAGAACTCGGCCATGGTCGTCGACCATTCGAACCAGCGCTGGGCGTTCTACGAGCACTTCGTCAATCACGCGGTCGCCGCGTTCGACGATGCGGAAGCGTTCGAGAAGACGCTGCCGCAGAGCTAGCTCACTAGTGACCTCCTCACCGCAGAGAGAACGACGATGATCACAGCACTCGACGGCATCCGCGTGGTGGAGCTTGCGGACCACGTCTTCGTCCCGTCGGCGGGCGGCATCCTTGCCGACTGGGGCGCCGACGTCATCAAGGTCGAGCACCACGTCCACGGCGACCTGGTCCGCGGGTTCAGCGCCGGTCCCGGCATCGCCGGCGACGTCAACTTCCTCTACGAGAACTCGAACCGCGGGAAGCGGAGCATCGCTCTGAACATCACCGAGGAGGAAGGCCGCGACCTCCTTTACGAGATGATCAGGAAGGCCGACGTGTTCCTGACCAGCAAGCTCCCCGCAGTGCGCAAGAAGCTCGGCGTCGACGTCGACGATCTCCACGCACTGAACCCCGAGCTCATCTACGTCGTCGGCTCGGCGACCGGCAGCCGGGGTCCGGGCGCGAGCAACGGCGGCTACGACACGGTGTGCTTCTGGCACCGGAGCGGCGCGTCGCTCACCGTGCTGGGACCCGACGCCCCGCCGCACTCCTTCACGCCCGGCGTGTCCTTCGGCGATCTCACCGGCGGGATGGTGATCGCCGGAGGTGTCGCGCTCGCGCTGTTCCAACGCGAACGGACGGGGCACGCCCCGACCGTCGACTGCTCACTGCTCGGCACGGGCCTGTGGACCCAGTCGAACACGATCCCCACCGCCCTGCTCGAGGGCAAGCCGTTCACACCGCCGAAGCCGACGGCGCCGATGAACCCGTTGGCCGGGCTCTTCGAGACCGAGGACGGCCACTGGATCTCCATCGCCGCACTGCAGGGGTTCAAGTACTGGGCCCAGGCCTGCGAGATCCTCGGCATCCCCGAACTGGTCGACGACGAGCGGTTCGCGACGGCGGAGAGCTTCTTCGAGCACGCAGTCGAAGGCCACCGCGCGGTCTCGGACGCGATCCGCAGCGACACGTTCGCGGCGTGGAAGGTTCGGTTCGCAGCCTTCGACGGCCAGTGGGCGCCGGTGCAGAACTCGCTCGACGTGGCGACGGACCCCGAGGTCATCGCCAATCACATGCTGGTCGCGTCCGAGGCATCCGACGGAACCCCCGTGCAGGTCGTCACCGTTCCCGTGCAGCTGGACGGCGCAGAGGGCACGCCGACGCGCGCGCCGCAGTTCAACGAGCACTGCGACGAGATCGTGGCCGAGTGCGGGAAGACGGCCGAGGAGCTCCTCGACTCTGAAGATCCGCGGCATCGTCGTCTAGACGCTCACGCCCACACCGCCTCGAACCAGTCACGAGCCGGCACGTACGAACTGCACGCGGTCGTCGGCTCCTTCGTCAGCACCTCGTGCTCGTACCATCCGCGGTAGCCCGCCGCGTCGAACGCCGAGCACGAGCTCGCGCAGGGGAACCTCACCATCGTGGAGCGGCCGCTCTCGAATAGCGGAGCCGATCGAGCGCATCGCTCGACATGTTGGTGAGCTGCACGGTGCCGATGTCGTCGACGTGGGCTCGAAACTGCTCGAGCAGTCGGGGGTCCCACCAGACGTGCCCGATGTCGACGACGACTCCCGCACCGTCGAGGTCGGCGACGAGCTCGAGCGCGTGCGACAGCGTGTGCACGTACGTGTAGCTCGCGCATCATCGGGAAGACGGGCTCGAGCATGACGACGATCCCGAGCTCGGCGGCGCGCGGGGCGACCCGCTCGAGCCACCGTCGACACTTTGCGTCGGCGTCGCCCGCCGAGAGCGCTCCCAGCGGTCCGGTCAAGGCGATGACGCCGGGCGCCGCGAGTGCAGCCGCCGCCTCCAGCACCTCGAGCTCGTGGTCGATCTCGGTCTCGCTCACACGTGAGCGACGGGCCGATCGCCCCCACGCTCGAGACGGCGAGCCCCGCGTCGGCGAACACGCGCTCCACCTCGGCGGTGCCGCGACGTTGCAACTCGCGCGTGCCCACGCTCATCCCGTCGACCCCTGCGCGCGCCGCGGCGGCGGCGTCGGACACGAGATCGCCACCCCGCATCTCGAGCGCGAGCACGCCGAAGCGCCGCCGAAGAGGTTCTGGCATCGAGGCCCTCGGGCGGGTCGTCGCCGCCCGAACCTGCTAGGCGCCGGCGAGCGCCGCGGTGTCGTCGGCCGTGTGCGGCTCGAGCACCGCTTCCCCGTCGGTCAGCTCACGGCACCAGCAGGCCATCTCCAACTGGATGCCGTTGGGGTCGTGGAAGTAGATCGAGCGCATGAACAGCATCGGGTCGTCGAGACCGTCGGGCTGCTTGTACTGGCACGTGGGGTCGTTCGGATCCTGGGCGTGGCTCACGACCGGGCTGACGTCGATCCCCTTCGCGACGAGCTTCTCCCGGTACTCCTCGATCTTGTCGGGCGCGACGTTCAGCGCGATGTGGTTCAGCGCGCCGACGGCGGTGCCCTTGGTGGCGCGGAGGTCCTCGGCCGACAGTTCCGTGGCCGGCGGGTTCGTCTTGTAGTTTTCCTCGAGGTACCGGGCCGGCGACGCGACGCCCGGCGCGCCGGCGGATAGTCGGGCGACCACATGAACGCCAGGCACGTGCCGTTGCCGGCGTCGAAGAAGAACACTTGGTCGGTGGGGCCCGCGGCGGTCGTGGCGATGAGGGGCATGCCGAGGATGCCGCTGTAGAAGTCCACCGTCTCCCTCATGTCCCGACAGGTGGGAGCGAGGTGGTTGATGCCCATCAACTCGAATTCGGTGTTAGCCTTGGTGGTCACGCAGGCCTTCTTTCGTCGAGTGGGTCGCCTCTCCGCTGGCCGCCAACGTTAGACCGATCGGTCGAACGTTGTCAACGCCCCTCCGCCTGGCGCCTGCCTCAACCCTTCTCGACGAGCCCAGTGGCGCCCACCAACGGGAAGTCGCGGTGCTTGGCGAATCGGTCACCCCGCGTCAGGCCGAAGCGGTCGAAATGCGAGTGCGAGACGCCGTTGTAGATGGTGTCGACCCGGATGTAGCGCGCGACCCACGCCTCTCGGGCGGACGTCCCTCATTCGGCCCCGAACCGTGCACGGTGAGATCCCAGTGCGCCCGTGCATCGCCGGCCTTGATCGCGTCGCCGGCAACGACCCGGCGCTGCTGCAGGTCGGGGAACTGCTCCCGGATGTCGGGATCGCCCACGCTGTCGGACTGGAACCCGAGCGGGCCTTCGACGTGGGACCCCTCGAGGTAGCGCAACGAACCCATGTCGTCGGTCATGTCGACGAGCGCCACCCAGAGCGACAGACAGCCCCGACGGTCGAACGGGAAGTGCGAGTGGTCTTGGTGGAACACGATGTGCGGGCACCCCGGCTCCTTGAAAAAGCTGACGTCCTGCGCGAAGACCGAGACCGGTTCGCTCGTGAGGCCCGCGACCGCGCTCCCGAACCGGCGCGACGCCGCGACGCCCATCATGAACGCCTGCTCCCACGCACCGGAGTACTTGACGACGAGGGACGCTTCCCCCGCGTCCATGCGCGTCACCTCTGCGAGCACCGAGCGGATCTCCTCGATCGCCGCTGCGTCGAGGAGGTTCGGCACGGGCGTCCAACCGTGCTCGTTGAGGCTGGCGCGTTGCTCGTCGGTCACCGTGTAGTCGGTGCCGAAGATCGGGTGCTTCGCGACGAGGTCATCGACGGTTTCGCTGAGCATCAGTCCTCCTTGTCGTGGCGCAAGCACGCCGAGAATCGGGGTCGGTCGACGCGGAGTCACGCAGCGCTCGTCTCCGGGAACGGCAGTGCTCGTGAAGCCCCAGGGAACGCCGAGGCTCGACGCAGGGTCGGTCACCACGGACGTGCTGGTGTCGCTCCGCACGGCCACACCGACGCGCGCCGAGGTGCTCCCGCACCCGGTCGAGGTCGGCCACCTTGAACGTGATCGCGTGGTACGAGTCTTCCGGAGCGGTGCGTCTGCCAGTCTTCGAACGCCGGCGTGCCCTCGTCCGGGACGGCGACCTCGAGGACGCCGTCGGCCAGGCGCACCCAGGTGCTCGTGGTGCACCGCACTTCGTCTCGTCCCGTGTGCAGCACCCGTCCGCCGAGCAGGTCGGCGAAGAGCCGCACCGCACGATCGGGTCGATCAGTGAGCACCGTGTGGTGCGACGTGAACTCGATCGCCAGCGGATCGTCGGCACGGACCGGGCCGAGCGACCAGCCTGGCTGCGTGCGGGCGTCGAAGGCCATCGGGAACGGCGCGAGGAACTGAAAGCGCAGACCGGTCTCTGCCGGCACGGTGAAGAACATCGGCATACTGGAACCGTGGGCGGTGGGAGGCTCGTCGTCGGTGCCCTCCTCGCCGAGGTTCCCCACCAGCCGGACGCCGTGGCTCCGGAGGTCGCGGTACAGATCGAGCAGACCCTCGACGCACCATCCAAATCCCTTCAGGTGCGGCTCGTCGATCGTCGGATACTGCTGCACGCCGTCCTTCACGAACCGCGTGGGATCGATCGAGTCGACGAGCACCTCACGGATGAGAGTAAAGGTGGAGTAGTCGGTCCGATTGTCGGGATCGACCGGTCCGGTGCTCAACCGGGTGCTGCGAAGCCCGAACACCCGCTCGAACCACTGCTCCGCCTCGTCGAGGTCGAGCACGTGAAAGCTCGGATGGAACATCCTGATCAACTCGGACACGTGCGCTCCGGCTCGGCGTCCCGAGAGTATGGACCGGTCGGTACAAACCGTCAAGCGAGCGCGTCCAGCCCAACCCGAGGGACCCGTTGGTCGATCGTCGCGGCCTGGCGCCGCTCAGGCGTCCTGCGTGCTCATCGTCTCCGCGGCGATCTGCACCGCCTTGATGATTCCCTGGTAGCCGGTGCAGCGGCAGAGGTTGCCCGACAGCCCTTCCTTGATCTCGTCGAGGCTGGGGTTCGGGTTGTCCTGGAGGAACGCCTGGACGGTCACCACGAAGCCGGGCGTGCAGAAGCCGCACTGCAGGCCGTGCGCCTGACGGAACGCCTCCTGCACCGGGCCGAGCGAACCGTCGGCGGGACCGATGCCCTCGATGGTGGTGATGTCGGCGCCGGCGGCCTGCACCGCGAACAGCAGGCAGGAGCGCACCGCCTCGCCGTCGAGCAGGATCGTGCACGCACCGCACACGCCGTGCTCGCACCCGAGGTGCGTGCCGGTGAGCCCGCAGTCCTCGCGCAGGTAGTCGGCCAAGGTCTTGCGGGCCTCGGACGAGCCGGAGTGCGACTGACCGTTGACGGTGAATTTGATGGCGTGCTCAGCCACGCGCGGCTCCCAGGGCTCGATCGAGGGCGCGCACCACGAGGTGGGCGCCGACGTGCTTGCGGTACTCGGCCGACGCGTGGACGTCGGCAGTGGGTTCGGTGTCGGCGACCGCGAGGCGGCCGATCTCCTCGAGATCGGACGCGCTCGGCGACGTGCCCACCAGCGCCTGCTCGGCCTGGCGGGCGCGCACCGGGGTGGGCGCCATGCCCAGGAACGAGAGCCCCGCGCGCGACACCGCGCCACTGCCGTCGACCTCGACCGCGGCGACGACGCCGGTGAGCGCGAAGTCGCCGCTGCGGCGCGCGACCTCTTCGACCGCGAAGCCGGTGTTGCCCGACCACACGGGGAAGTGCACCGCGCTGAGGATCTCGTCCTCGCCCACCGTGGTGGTCCACGTGCCGACGAAGAGCTCCGACGCGGGCACCCGGCGGGTGCCGCTCGTCCCCGCCACCTCGAGCTCGGCGTCGAGCGCCAACGCGACCGCCGGGATCTCCGAAGCGGGGTCGGCGTGGGCGATGGACCCGCCGACGGTGCCGCGGTTGCGGATCTGGAAGTGACCGATGAGCGGGATCGCCTCGGCGAGCAGCGGCACCGCCTCGCCGGCCGCCGCGTCCTGCTCGACCGTGCGCTGCGTCGTCATCGCGTTGATCGTGAGCGTGCCGTTCGAACGGGAGACCCCTCGCAGGTCGTCGACCCGTTTGAGGTCGACGATGTGCTCGAAGCGCGTCAGACGCAGCGCCAGCATCGGCACCAGGCTCTGCCCGCCGGCCAGGACCTTGGCCTCGTCGCCGTGCTCGGCGAGCAGCGCGGTGACGTCGGAGACCGACTCCGGCGCGTGGTACTCGAACGGTGCGGGCTTCATCGGCAGCTCCCCGAAGGTGATGCGCGAGAACCACGCATCGCGATCTGTTGACGTGCTCCCAGGCGCGCGGCGCCGCGCGGTTCCTGGTGCGCCGCCCCCGGATCGGCGACTCCGAGCCGCACGTGGGCGCCTTCGGGTCGACGACTTCGGCATGGTAGACCGATCGGTCGATAGTGTCAACGAACGGCCCGAGCCCGGGCCCTGACCCTCGACCTCGACCGATCGTGACCATCAGGGAGCGCACGTGCTGTACGACCCCGCGGAGCTGTTCGACCTGACCGGTCGAGTAGCCATCGTGACCGGGGGAACTCGCGGCATCGGACGCGCGATCGCCGAGGGATTCGCCGGGGCGGGCGCGTCGGTCGTCGTCGCGTCCCGCAAGGCGGACGCGTGCCGCGCAACGGAGCAGGCAATCAACGAAGGCGGAGGCACAGGATTCGGGGTCCCCACGCACATGGGCGACCTCGACGCCATCGCCGCGCTGGTCGACGCAACTGTCGCCCGGTTCGGCGGGATCGACATCGTGGTGAACAACGCAGCGAACGGTCTCTCGATGCCGATCGAAGCCGTCACCCCCGACGCCTGGGAGAAGTCGTTCGCAGTGAACCTGCGGGGCCCAGTCTTCTTGGCTCGGGCGGCACTCCCCCACCTGCGCCGGAGCGACCACGCGGCGGTGCTCAACATGATCTCCATCGGCGCACTGGGGTGGGCTCCGTCGACCTCCATGTACGCGGGAGCGAAGGCCGGTCTCCTCGCGTTCACGCGGAACATGGCGGCCGAATGGGCACCCGATCGCATCCGCGTGAACGCGCTCGCGCCTGGCACGGTCGACACCGACATGACGCGAGGACTCGGTCCCGACGCGATGGATGCGATGGCGGCGCTCAATGTGTCGAAGCGCGTCGCGGTGCCGGAGGAGATGATCGGGCCGGCGCTCTTCCTCGTGTCCGACGCAGCCAGCTACGTCACCGGCCAGGTCGTCATCGCCGATGGCGGCTACATCAGCGCGCGGTGACCTCGAGGTCCGCGTCCCGGAGTCAGGAGTGACCATGTCGGAACGTTCTCGGAACCTGCCCCGTCGTACCTGCCTGGCCGTGCCCGGCTCGAGCGAGAAGATGCTCGGGAAGGCGCCCGGGCTGGGCGCCGACATGGTGTTCCTCGACCTCGAGGACTCCGTCGCGCCGCTGGAGAAGGAAGCCGCGCGCGACAACGTGGTGCGGGCGATCCGTGAGCTCGACTGGGGCGACACGGTGGTGTGCGTGCGGGTGAACGCGTGGGACACCAAGTGGACGTACCGCGACGTGATCACGGTCCTCGAAGGCGCGGGCGAGCGACTCGACGAGATCATGCTGCCGAAGGTCCAGTACGCCAGCGACGTCATCGCGCTCGATCTGCTCTTGACCCAGATCGAGGAGACGATCGGCCGCGAGTCGCGCGTCGGCATCGAGGCGCAGATCGAGACCGCGCGCGGGCTGATCAACGTCGAGGAGATCTGCGCGGCGTCGCCGCGGATGGAGACCATCGTGTTCGGTCCGGCTGACTTCGCGGCGTCGACGGAGATGCCGGTGCTCACCGGGGGTGTGCAGATCCCCGAGTATCCGGGTGACCACTTCCACTACACGTTCTCGAAGATCCTCATGGCTGGGCGCGCGAACGGTCTCCAGGTGATCGACGGTCCGTTCCTCAAGATCAAGGAAGTCGATGCGCTGCGCGACTACGCGATGCGCACGCGCATCCTCGGTTACGACGGCAAGTGGGCGCTGCACCCCGACCAGGTCGCGGTGATCAACGAGGTGTTCACGCCGACGCAGGAGCAGTTCGACCGCGCCTTCGACATCCTCGAGGCCTACGAGAAGGCCACCACCGAGGGCGACCGTCGCGGTGCGGTGATGTTCGGCGAGGAGATGATCGACGAGGCGAGCCGCAAGATGGCGCTGAAGTTCGTCACCCGCGGCGAACGCGCCGGCATGACCCGCAGCGCCTGAACACCGCTTGACGCTATAGACCGATCGGTCTAGGTTGCCCCATGCTCTCTGATCACGAGGAGTTCCTCCATTGACATCGACCGCCGAGACCGCCCCGCAACTGGGCGGCGCCGCCCCCTACGCCGGCAGCCGGGTGCCCCGGGTCGAGGATGCCCGGCTCCTGAGCGGACGTGGGATCTACGTCGATGACATCGAGCGTCCGGGCATGCTGCACTGCAGCTTCGTGCGCAGCCCCTACGCCCGGGCCCGCATCGTGAGCATCGACGTCACCGAGGCGGCGACGCTCCCCGGCGTGCGCGCGGTCTTCGTCGGCGCCGATCTCAACGCGCTCTCCGTGCTCCCGATCCCCGAGCCGACTTCGGCGTACGCCCTGGTCGACACGCCGTGGGCGCCACTGACGGTCGACGAGGCGCGCTTCGTCGGCGACCCGATCGCGCTGATCGTCGCCGATAACCGCTACATCGCCGAGGACGCGATGGAGCTCGTCGACGTTGAGTACGACGCCCTCCCCGCGGTCGTGTCCTACGAGGAGGTCGACGACCAGGACTGGTTCGTTCACGGCCACCTCGGCACGAACACCGCCGGCGAGTTCGCCCTCAACATCGAGGAGACCAACCCGATCTTCGACACGGCGGCCCACGTGGTCGAGCACACGATCCATCAGCAGGCGTACGCGGCCGTGCCGATGGAGACCCGCGGCGTGGTGGTCGACTACTCGCGCTCCACCGACGAGATGACGATCTGGGCCTCATCGCAGTCGCCCCACGAGGTACGGGCGTTCGTGGCCCGGTTGCTCGACATGCCCGAGGGCCAGATCCGCGTGATCATGAAGGACACCGGAGGCGGCTTCGGGCAGAAGATCTACATGCAGCGGGAGGAGTCGGTCGTCGTGCTCGCGGCGCGGGTGCTCGGCGTGCCGCTCAAGTGGATCGAGGATCGGCAGGAGAACCTGCTCGCGGGCGGGAAGTCCCGAGTGGAGGGCGGCTCGATCCGTCTGGCGTTCGACGCCGACGGGATCATCCAGGCCAGCCAGATCGACGTCGTCTCCGACTCCGGCGCCTATCCGAAGCCGTCGCCGATGTCGACGGTGATGCTCACCGGACCCATGTCCCCGGGTCCCTACCGGGTCCCCGCCGTGGGATTCGTGTGCCGGACCGTCTACTCGAACACCGCGCCGCGCACTCCGTACCGGGGGCCGTGGCAGTACGAGACCCTCGCACGCGAGACGGCGTACGACGCCGCAGCTCGACAGATCGGCATCGACCCGGTCGAGCTGCGGCGCCGCAACCTGCTCAGCCGCGACGACATGCCCTACGCGAACCCGTTCGGGATGGTCTTCGACGTCATCTCGCCCCTCGAGACATTCGAGAAGGGCATCGAGATCCTCGACTACGACGGCTTCAGGAAGCAGCAGGCCGCTGCGCTCGAGCAGGGTCGTTACATCGGCGTGGGCATCAGCAACTACGTCGAGCCGACCAGCCCCGGGATGGGCTCGCTCGGAACGGAGGGCGCCACCATCCGCATCGAGCCGTCGGGCGAGATGAACGTCTACATCGTGGGCGGCTCGGCAGGGAACAGCGTCGAGACGACCGTGGTGCAGCTCGCGGCCGACGCGCTCGGCATGGACATCGCCGACGTGCGGACCATCCAGGGTGACACCGCGGTCACGGGCTACGGCGGTGGCACCGGTGGGAGCCGCACGGGCTCGATGATCGCCGGTGCTATCGACGCAACCGCCTCGCTCTTGCGCGATCGGATCAAGGCGATCGCCGCCCACCAGCTCGAAGCCGCGGTCGACGACATCGAGCTGGCCGACGGTCACGCGAGTGTGCGCGGCACGCCGTCGATGGGGTTGAGCATCAAGGAGATCGCACAGATCTCCTACTTCTCGCCGCAGTCGGTCCCGGGCGTGCCCGCAGGGCTCGAGGTGAGCGCGCGGTACGCGAGCAGCGTCGCGCCGTTCATCTTCGTGAACGCCACGCACATCTGCACGTGCGAGGTCGACATCGTCACCGGCAAGGTCGACATCCTGCGGTACATCGTGAGCGAAGACTGCGGACCCATGATCAACCCGAACGTCGTGGAGGGTCAGATCGCGGGCGGCACCGTGCAGGGCATCGGCGGTGTGCTCCACGAGCACCTCGCTTACGACGAGATGGGCAACCCGGTCGCGACCACCTTCATGGACTACCTCCTCCCTACCGCGACCGAGGTACCCGTGATCGAGTACGGCCACGTCGAGACGCCGAGCCACGGACCCGGGGGGTACAAGGGGGTCGGCGAGGGCGGCTGCATCGGCTCGCCCCCCGCAGTCGTCAACGCCGTCGCCGATGCCCTCGCACCGCTCGGGATCGTGATCGAGCGACTTCCACTCGGGCCGTCGCAGATCGCGGCGCTCGTGTCCGAGAGCCGCTGACTCAGGGACGATGTCCGCGCGAGGCGGGCCTGGATCAGCCGAGGGTGGCCGCGTGGAGGATGCGCGTGCTCTCGTCCGGCTGGGTGATCATCGCGTCGTGTGGTGCCGGAGCTGCACCACCGCGACATTGGACCGCTCCTCGGCCGCGGCGTGAGCACGATCGATCGAGACGCGGGTCCCAGCATCGGTCGCGGCGTTGTCGGTGCACTCGATGACGAGGATCTCGACGTCGAAAGGTGACGTGAGGTGCAGTGGTTGGCGCACGGTTCCGGCCAGCTGGGGAATCAACCGTTCGGCCGCCCAGGCGATGTCGTCCGGATCGGTGAGCCCCATATGAATCGCGGTCTCCCGTCCCGACGCGAGCCGCGGCGCCGACTCCTCGGAGGCTCCGTTCATGACGACGCCGTCGCCACCGATCAACGACTCGACCGTGTCACCGTCGATCGGCCAGAGGGCGTCGAAGGAGACCACCTTTTGGATCCGATCGCGGTTGCGATCGGCGACGCCCGTAATCACGATCCCCCCGTAGCTGTGGCCTGACCAGGTTGACGTTGCGCAGATCCTCCCAACGGAGCAGGTTGGCGACGTCGGCGATGTGGACCTCGAGGTCGATCTCGTCGCTGAAGAGGTGTGACCGCTCGACCAGACCGGTCAACGACGGTGTGTCGACGTCGTGCCGCAAGGCGCGGAGGCGCGTGGCCACCCGCTGCCAACACCAGCCGCCGCCAGCCGCGGCGACGAACGCGAACGTTGCCACTGCCACCTCGCATTCAGACCGATCGAGCTACGGCGAGCGTTCCTCACACGGCACGCTCCGGTCAACTCTTTCGCTCCGCTTTGACTTCTCTCGACCGATCGGTCTACCGTCCGCGTTTCGCGTGACCCACTCCGAGGTCACGGAAGGAGACCGATGAACCGTTCCGTGATCGTCGCCGGTGCACGTACTCCGATCGGCAAGGTGGAGGGCGCGCTGGCATCGCACCCCGCGGCATCGCTCGGCACGGTCGCCATCGGCGGTGCGCTGCAGCGGGCCGAGCTCGACCCGCTCGACGTCGACCACGTGGTGTTCGGGCACGTGATCCAGGCGGGCGCCGGGCCGCAGATCGCCAGAAAGGCCGCGCACGACGCCGGCGTCCCCATGACGGTTCCGGCCATGACCGTCAACAAGCTCTGCCTGTCCGGCCTGAACGCGATCATCCAAGCCGATCAGCTCATCCAGTCCGGGCTCGCGGAGGTCGTGGTCGCCGGCGGCGCGGAGTCGATGTCGAACGCTCCGTACCTGCTCGACCGGGCCCGCGAGGGGTACCGCATGGGCGACGGCGTCCTCGCCGACGCTCTGATGCGGGACGGGCTCGTCTGCTCCTTCGACAACCGCTCCATGGGTGAGTCGACCGACACCTACGCCGCCGACGTTCCCGGCATCGATCGCGATCGGCAGGACGCGTGCGCGGCCGCGTCGCACAAGCGCGCGGCCGCCGCACGCGACCGCGGTCGGTTCGCACACGAGATCGCAGCCGTGACCGTCGAGAGCCGTCGAGAGAGCATCACGGTGTCCCACGACGAAGGGATCCGCGACGGCCTCGACGAAGGCGCGCTCGCACGTCTCCGACCCGCGTTCCTCGACGGCGGCACGATCACGGCGGGGAACTCGAGCCAGATCTCGGACGGCGCCGCCGCGGTCGTGGTGATGTCCGCGGCGCGGCGGAGAAGCCATCGGCGCGGAACCGCTCGTGGAGATCGTGTCGTACGGCATGGTCGCGGGGCCCGACCCCTCCCTGCTGCACCAGCCTGCGCGCGCAGCCCGGGCGGCACTCGGACGAGGCGACCTCACGGTGAACGACGTCGACCTCTTCGAGATCAACGAGGCGTTCGCCGCGGTCAGCATCGCGTCGATGGACGAGCTCGGGATCCCCGACGACATCGTCAACGTGAATGGCGGCGCAATCGCGCTCGGACATCCCGTGGGCGCGTCCGGGGCTCGCCTGGTGTTGACGCTCGCGCACGAGCTGGCCCAACAGGACGTGCGTCTCGGCGTCGCGACGCTGTGCGGCGGAGGCGGCCAGGGCGACGCGATCGTCCTGCGTCGGCCTGCCGGCTGACGGCGTTCCCGCCCCTCCTCTCCCCAACGGAAGCATGACCTCGTCGATGGCCGACCCACCGTGGGTGATGCGCACCTACTCGGGCCACTCCACGGCCCGCGCGGTCGAACGAGCTCTACCGGACCAACCTCGCCGAGGGCCAGACCGGCCTGTCGATCGCCTTCGACCTCCCGACCCAGACCGGCTACGACCCCGACCGGCTACGACCCCGACGCGCCCGAAGCGCGCGGAGAAGTGGGGAAGGTCGGCGTCCCGGTCGCCCACCTCGGGCACATGCGCGAGGTGCTCGCCGGCATCCCTCCGGGCCAGATGAACACGTCGATGACCATCAACGCGACCCGCGGCATGGCTGCTCGGTCTCTCTGTTGCGAACACCGAAGAGCAGCGCGTCGACTACGGCGTGCTGCGAGGGACGACGCAGAACGACATCATGAAGGAGTACCTCTCGCGGGGCACCTACATCTTCCCGCCATACGAGAGCCTGCGCCTCACTGTCGACGTGATCGCGTACTGCAACCAGCACGTCCCGTCGTGGAACCCGATCAACGTGTGCTCGTACCACCTCCAAGAGGCGGGAGCCACGCCAGTCCAGGAGATCGCGTACTCCCTCGCGGATGCGATCGCCGTGCTCGATGCGGTCCGGGCGTCGGGCAAGGCGGCGCGTTCGAGTCGATCCAGGAGCTGAAGACGCGGTTGGTGCGATCGCACACCGAGCGCCGACCCCGGATCGAGTCGGGCGAGCTCGTCGTCGTCGGGCTCAATGACTTCGTCGAAACCGAGGAGTCACCGCTACGCGGTGACGACTCCGTCCTCCACGTCGAACCCGGCGTGCAGGCCCAACTCGTCGACGACGTGCAGGCGTGGCGGTCAAGCCGCGAAAGCGATGCCGTGCGACGCGCAATCGACGGCCTCCGGCACGCGGCCGAGTCGGGCACCAACGTCATGGCGGCGACGATCGAACTGGCGCACGCCGGCGGAACGACCGGCGAATGGGCGGGGACGCTCCGGGAGGTCTTCGGCGAGTACCGCGCCCCCACCGGGGTCCGGGCGGTCCGGAGCGCCGGTTCGCGTGACGAACCATCCAACGCGACGTCACCGAGGTCGAGGCTAATGATCCGGTCGAACGCGGCGAGTGCTTCGGCGACGAGCTTGTCGAACACACCGGCGGCGATCCACTCGTCACGTCGAGCGCGCAACGTGGTGTCTGACACTGCGAAGTCGAGGATCGCTTCGATGTCGACCCACGACGCGCCGGTCACTAACCGGATCAGGATCCCCCGGAAACACAGCTGGTTCGAGACTCGCGGGCGGTGACATCCGAGCGGATGCTCGTCGTCAGGCGTTGGGAGCAGCGCCTCAACCGCACTCCACACAGCATCGACCACTTCTGGCTCGAGCGCGCGCATGATGACAGAGACCTCCACCTGGTCGACCGGGGTTGGGCAGCACCCCGATCATCCAGGGGCCACACCGGCGACCGGTGGATGGTCAACTCATTGCACCTATCCGCGCGAGTCCTTAGTCCGCGGGCGAGGTGTACGGCCGCACTCGTGCCGGCACAGCGTCGCGCTTCGGGACCATCACCTTGCGGCGGAAGAAGCAGACCTCTTCGCCCCGCTGATTGAAGCCGCGGCTCTCCACGGTGACGACGCCGCGGTCGGGTCGGCTCGACGACTCGCGCTTCTCGAGGACGGCGGTCTCCGCGTAGATGGTGTCGCCGTGGAACGTGGGCCGCTTGTGCTGGAGCGACTCCACCTCGAGGTTGGCGATCGCCGCGCCGCTCACGTCGGGGACGCTCATGCCGAGCACGAGCGAGTACACCAGGTTCCCGACCACGACGTTCGTGCCGAACTGCGACTCGTTCTCGGTGTACCACGCGTCGGTGTGGAGCGGATGGTGGTGCATCGTGATCATGCAGAAGAGGTGGTCGTCGGCCTCGGTGATCGTCTTGCCCGGCCAGTGGCGGTAGACGTCGCCGGGTTCGAAGTCCTCGTAGAGGCGCCGAACGGCCGCTCGTGGATCGTCATCCGAGTCAGCTCAAAAGCTTCGAGAGGAGGCTGACCTCGTCCATCGCGCTGGCGAGGAGCATGAAGTCGTCGGTGCTCTCGATCTCGTCGAAGTGGTCGCGCACGTCCTCGACGGTGAGCGGCGAGTCGGTCTTGAGGTAGCCCTGCCCCTCGCCGATGAACACGCGGGCGACGCGCCCGCCGCCGACCGAGTAGGTGTGGCCCGACACCGGGCAGTCCTCGTGCGCCAGCCACGCGACCAGCGGCGACACGAGCCCGGGCGCGAGCTTGTCGGCGAGCTCGTCGCCGAAGATCTCGCGGGTCATCCGCGTGCCCGCGGTCGGGCGCGATCGCATTGGCCTTGATGTTGTAGCGCTCGCCCTCCTGGGCGAGCACGTGGGCGAGGCCGACGAGGCCCATCTTGGCGGCGCCGTAGTTGGCCTGACCGAAGTTGCCGAACAGTCCGGCCGACGACGCGGTGACCACGATGCGACCGTACGCCTGCTCGCGCATGTGCACCCACGCCGGCTGCGTCACGTAGAACGCGCCGCGCAGGTGGACGTCGAGCACGGGGTCGACGAGGTCGGGTCCCATGTTGTGGAAGCTCTTGTCGCGCAGGATGCCCGCGTTGTTCACGACGATGTCGATGCGGCCGAACGTGTCGAGCGCGGTCTGCACGATGGCGGCGCCACCCTCGGGCGTCGCGACCGAGTTGGTGTCGAGGACGGCTTCGCCCCCGGCGGCCTTGATCTCGTCGACGACCTGCTGACCCGGCCCCGCGTCGTTGCCGCTGCCGTCGACCGCACCGCCCACGTCGTTGACGACCACGAGCGCACCGCGGCTGGCGAGCAGCAGCGAGTGCTCCCGCCCGAGGCCGCCGCCCGCTCCGGTGACGATCGCCACCTTGCCGTCGAAACCGAGATCCGCCATCGTCGCTCCTCTCCCGCGGGGAGCGGACCCCAGCGCGACATGCGCCGACGTGGGGAAGTGCACCGAACAATCGCCTGGCACGGCCGCGCCGGCGGTGGCTACCCCAGGGGGGCGACGTAGCACCGCCGGCGCGGTCGAGCGGCACGAAGCTGGCAACGGCGTGAGCGCAGCTGCTCCTGAAGCTCGACGCGAGGTCGCCGGGACGAACCCTCATCGTCGACGCAAATGCTTCGTCAGACCGGGATCTTGTACAGGTTCGCCGCGTTGTCTTGCATGACCTTCGTCACGTACTCGCGGGGAACGTCCTTCAGATTCTCTGCAGCCCGCTCAACCGGGTTGGGGTGGAGCGCCGTGCTGTGGGGAAAGTCGGTCTCCCAGAGCACATTGTCGACGCCGATGTCCTCCAGGAGGTGCGTCGGTGCCGACTTCTCGAACCAGAAGCAGGCGTACAACGCGCGCTGGAACATGTCGAAGGCATCCGGGACCTGGGGCTCCGGCGAGTCGGGGTATCCAGCGAAGTCCTCCCGGTAGAGGAAGTCGATGCTCTCGAGGCAGTGGGGAATCCAACCGATACCGCTCTCGACCGACACCCACCGCAGTTTCGGGAACTTCAGTGCGAGGTCGCTCATCACGAAGTTGATGATGAAGATCTCGTTGTCGCCGAAGAGCTGGCTGCCGCCGGTTCCGGCACGGGGGTCGGTCATCATCGGCCGTTCCCAGCGGACGCTGGGACCCTTCGGCTTCGACATGTCGTCGTAGATGTCGGAGACGACGTTCGCCCCGATGTGGATGTTGATCGGGAGGTCGAGGTCGGACAGCGCCTCGTACAGCGGGTCCCATGAGAGGTCCGCGGGGTCGGGGAGGCCGCCCTTCTGGGGCTGGCCGGGCATGACGACGCCGCGGATGTCCATCGACTTGATCCGCTGCGCCTCCTTGATCGACGCCTCGACGTCCCAGATCGGGAGCGGCGCCATCGGGAAGAGTCGGCCCTTCCCCGCGGCCTGGAACTCGGCGCAGGCGTCGTTGTAGATCTGGATGCACGCGGTGGCGAGCTCGCGGTCCTCGCACCGGACCAGGTGACCCATGGCGAACAGAAGCAGGTTCGGGTACACGATCTCGGCCCAGATGCCCTGCTCGTCCATCATCTCGACGCGCGCCACCGGGTCCCAGGACGCCTGCATCACGAAGTCGAGCGGCGGCGTGTTCGCCAGCATGTCCTGGTCGTCTTCCATCTTCTTCCAGCCCCAGGGCGGCATCTTGAACCCGCGAGGGTCGACGTAGCTGCCGGAGCCGGTTGAACCCACGGGCCACATCTGCTGGCCCTGGAAGAACCAGCCCTTGCCGCCCTGATCGTTCTCCCGCACCTGCGGCACGAGGTCGGCGTACTTCTTCGGCGCACGCGAGGTCCAGATGTCAAGGGCCTCGCACCAGTGCGTGTCCGTGTCGATGATCTTGAGGCCGTCGTAGAGCCCAGTCTCCATGGCTGTCTCGTCCTTCCTTCAGCTTCGGCGATCGTGGGCGCTCAAGTATGAGCCGACATCTCGCAGTGAAATCTTAGACCGATTGGTCGAAGAATTCCAGTGCAACGGATCCCTGCTGGCTCGGCAGCCTTACCCGGCAGTGCTCCCGGGCTCTCGCAGTCGACCGTTCGGTCGTCTGCGGAGCCCGGGAGTCCACCCGGCCGGCCAGTCCGTCGTGCTACTTGATGCCCTTCGGGTAGGGCACCGTGCTGTACTTGTTGCCCTTCTTCTTGAGCGCGGTCGGGGAGCATTCGTACGGGACCGCGACCTCCCATGCCGTGCCGTTGCTCTTGCGAGTAGGCGGTGCAGGACGGTCCGACCTGGAAGCCCTGCGGGTAGTACGTCGGCCCGATCACGTCCTTGATCTCGTACGTGTACTTCGCCGCGGTCTGCTGGAAGCTTTGGGCGGTCAGGTTCTTCCCCGTCGCCTTGAGCAGCTTGATGAAGTAGTCGGCGGAGAAGTACCCCACGAGCTCACCGGTACCGATGTCGGTGATGCCCGCATCGTTGAGCGTCTTCACGGCCTTTTTCATCGCCGGGGCGGTGGATTGGGGCGTGGCCCACTGAGTACTGGCGTACGTGTCCTTCAAGGGCACGATGAGCTGGGGTGCGTAGAAGACGGTCTGGATCACGCCGGTGAACCCGGCCTGTTGGAGCGCCTTCACCATGCCGAGGCCGTTGGCCGCCGTCGTCAGCATGTTGACCGCCGACGGGTTCCCCGCCAACACCTTCTGGATGACCGGTGTGTAGTCGCCCTGGCCCGTCGACAGCAACTCGCCGTTGGCGTACGGCACCTTGAAGCCGGCCTTCTTGTAGGCAGCCGCGCTCCGCTCACATGCCTGCACCGAGGTCGAGTAGCTCTCGCACACCAGCGCGATGGACTTGGGCTTCCCCAGATCCTTCAAGAGGGTCGTCATAGCCTGGGTCGTATCGCTGTAGTACGTGAAGTCCTCCGGTTGCACGAGGCAGCCAGTGATACCGAAGAAGTAGCCCGTCTTCGGATCCTTCGTGCACATGCCCGGCAGGATCCCCCAGCCGACGACCGGCACTTGCTTGGAGGTGAGGTAGGTCGTCACTCCCGGGCCGCTGAAGACGCTGGCCGCGGGAACGACGGCGAAGACGCCGTCCTGCTCGACGAGTCCTCGGACCGCGGCGAGCGCGCCGTCGGGTGTTCCCTCGTCCGCGGCGGTCGAGACGTACTTGATCGTGCGGCCGCCCGGAATCTCCTTGTTCTTGTTGGCCTCGTCGAACCTGGCTTGGGCGGCCTTGCCCATCTGCGGGAAGTTCGTCGCGGTCGCGAGGCCGCCGACCGTGATCTCGCTGTCGGAGACGCCGGCGGCACGGACCGCCGAGGGCGTCGTCGCGCTCGACGGAGTCGAGGCCGCGACCCAGGCCGTCGCCACCGCCAGGACGGTCATGACGATGGCGAATTTTCGAAGCCCCCGTTTGGTGCGACGCTTCGGAACGCGTATCAGTGGGACTGAAGGTCATTTCCCCCCCCAGGAGGTTGGACACTTGCGCTGCAAGTGGATGATGGGACCACTCGACATTCCTCGAGTGAATTACTTGTGCATCGATGTGGTGCTACGACGTCGGCGCCGGCTCCTCTCCTCTCCGCAACGCGTGCTTGGTCGCCGTCGGTAGGCAGCGACCGCGGCCTCGTCGCCGCCGTTCTCGGTTTCGGGACCCGCGCTGAGGTAGACGGCCGCGAGCTCCTCTTCGGTGACGACCTCGCGGGGTCTCGTCCAAGCGATGCGGCCCAGTTCGACGACGGTCACGACGTCGGCCAGCTTCATGACCTCGCTCGCCTTCTCCTCCGCGAGGAGGATGGCGGTACCGGCGGCACGGAGATCACTCAGCGCCTCGAGCACGACCTCGGCCACGAGCGGCGCCAGCCCGAGCGTCGGTTCGTCTGCGATGAGCACCTTCGGTGGCTCCGCGAGCGCGGGCGCCAGCGACAGCATCTGCTGCTCGCCGCCGGAGAGCAGGCCCGCGACCTGACTGCGACGGTCACGCAACACAGGGAACCGGTCGTACGGCGCGGTCGCGCAGCTCTCGATCCTGGAGCACCACCCGAAGGTTCTCTTCCACCGTGAGCCCGGGGAACACGCCACGCGCTTCGGGAACGAGCGTCAGGCCGCGTCGTGTTCTCACGAACGCTGGCTGCGCCGAGACGTCGTCGCCGGCAAGCACCACGTGCCCGCTCGTCAGCGCCACTGCGCCAGCAGCGACGTTGCACAGCGTCGACTTGCCTGCGCCGTTTCGACCGAGGACGGCCATGATCTCGCCCGGGCGCACACCGATGGTCATTCCGTGCAGGACCTCGGCGTCTCCGTAGCCGGCGACGAGATCGTCGAGCAGGAGCGCATAGTCGTCGGGTGCGGGTGTGGATGGCGCGTCGCGTTCGCCAGTCACCTCGACGTGCGGGACCGAGCTCGACCCGCTCGCGCTCGGATTCAGTTCTTGCGGCGACACTTCGGTCGCACTCGGCTCCACGACCTGCGCACCATCCGCCTGCGCCTGGCGAGATTTCGCTCGGCGCTTCTCCTGGCGCCTGAGGCCGGCGGCCGACAACACACCGTCCGGGTTCTTGGCCAGCCCGATCGCGCCGAGACCGAACAACATCGCGAGGAAGTACGGCGACGTGGTGAGGGTCGACACTTCGCCCGGTACGAAGCTGAACTCGGAGAGCTGGTGCCAGACCTCGAAGCCACCTGCGAAGGCCAGACCGGCGAGCAACGCCCCTCCTGGTCGTCGCACGCCGAACGTCACCGCCACCGCGAGCCAGATGAGACCGACCAGCGGTGGCGCGGTGTCGCGCGTCATGGAGATCGTGGTGACGCCGTAGAGCGCCCCACCGAATCCGGCGATGACCGCCGACACGGCGAACAGCGCGACCTGGGCCCGTGCCGTCGAGATGCCCGACGCCTGCGCGGCGACCGCCGAGCTGCGAGACGCGTACATCGCGCGCCCGGTCGCCGAGTGCTTGAGATTGTGGACGAGCAAGGCGAACAACCCGAACACCCCCAGCAGCAGGCACAGCAACTGGGACGACGACGAGAAGTCGAAGGTGTGGATGCCGAAGAAATCGAACGTCGGCGGGAGGAACTGGTAGCCGATCGAGCTGTTGCTGATGTTGTCGTTCTGAAAGGCGAGGAAGAAGACGACCCACGCGAGGGCGAAGGTCGCGAGCGCCAGTTCGAGCGGGCCGAGGTGCCGAACGGTCAGCGCGATCAACGCCCCGAGGATGCCGGCGACGACGGCACCCAGCACGCACGCCAACAGGAAATTCAGGTGACCGTTGTGGAGGACGAGTGGGATGTCGAAGTCCCACCTCGCCCACGGAGGGGGATGGGTCGCATCGGCCGATTGCAGGGCCCAACCGGCGGCGAACCCACCGGCAGTCACGAATGCCGCCTGCGCGAGGCTCGCCATGCCACCGATGCCGGTCACTACGACGAACGAGAGGAAGACGATGGCGAGCGCAAGCCCGGGCGCGAGGATCGCCGACCGGACGTACGGCGCGTTCTCCGGCCACGGCAGGGCTCCGATCGCATAGAGCACCAGGAGCGTGGCGAAGATCGCCCACGGCAGCTTGCGCCGCCACGACGGCAGCGAGGAGCGGTGGTCGGGCGGAGGCCGCTCGTCGGCGACCGAGCCCGCCGCACGGCCGCGCCGTGCACCCAGGAACACCAGCGCTACGAGCAGCAGGACGTATGGGATCGCGCTGTCGACACCCGTGAGCTTGTTCAGGAAGTCGGGCAGGATGTCGGACTTGTAGCCGGCGACGAGGTTCTGGAACACACCCAACGCCAGACCGACGGCGAACGCCAGCGGGATGGAGCGCATCCCTGCAATCGCCACCGCGCACAGCGATGCGAACACCACGATGACGAACGTCGAGTTGTCGAGGTGGAACAGCGGCGCGATGAGAATCCCGGCGAGGGATGCGAGCGTGACCGACAGCATCCACGCGATCCCCGACGTCCGGTTCGGGTCGATACCGCGCAGGGTGGCCAGAGAAGCAGCGGTCGACCTGCGCCCGCATCTGCAGACCGACTTGCGTGCGACGGATCACCACATACAGGACCGCGCGCGGCGACCGCGGCGAACACGAACACCGCAACCTGATCAGTGTTGAGGCGCACGTCGTGCAGCCCGACCCAGCTGAGGCTGAACACCTTCGGCGGGGTCGGCCCGATGCCCGGTATGCCGTAACCGGCGTTCTCGCCGTCCTTCGTGAGATCGGCGACGCTCAAGCCCAGCGTGTCTCCGAGGAACGCGCCGATGAACCAGAGCGCGAAGTTCGGCAGCGCGATGAGGACGCCGATCGTGCCGACCACCCGCACGTACACCGGTGCGGTCGAGAGACGAGCGAAGATCAGCTTGTTGAGCGCCAGTCCCAGCAGCGGCGCGAACACCAGGACGGTCAGGATCGCGGCCGGGACGATCGGGAGCGCAAGGGCCGTGTTCATCTGGTAGTAGAAGTACGCGCAGGTGAAGGCAATCGCAGGCAGGGCGAAGTTGAAGATGCCCGAGGTCTCGAACGACAGCACGAGACACGACGCCATGACGGAGTAGATGGCACCGGTCGCCAGCCCGGAGATCAGCAACCCCATGAACTTCTGCATGCGCCGGTTACGCCTCTCCGAGGTACGCCGCGCGCACCTCAGCGTTCTGTTGGATCTCGGTCGGCGTCCCAGCTGCGAGCACGGACCCGAGGTTGAGCACGACGATGCGATCGCACTGCGCCATGACGAACCCGACATCGTGCTCGACCAGGACGACGGAGCAATCCCCGTCGCTCTTGACGCGCGCGATGCACTCGCCCAGAGCGCCCGCTTCGACGGCCGAGAGGCCGGAAGACGGCTCGTCGAGCAACAGGATCCTGGGCGACGCGACGAGCGCGCGCGCCAGCTCCACCATTCGAGCCACGCCGATGGGAAGGGTGCCGGCCGGTTCGTCGCGTACCTCGAGCAGCCCGCACTGATCGAGGACCTGGGTGGTTCGCGCGATGCGTTTGCGCTCTTGTCGCTTGCGGGTCGGGAAGGCGAAGAGATCGGCGACGATGCCACCCCCGCCGCCCTCCCACTCGAGGGCCGCGAGCACATTGTCCTGCACGCTGAGCCAACCGAAGATCTGCACTCGCTGGAAGGTGCGCCGCAGGCCCCACCGGGCACGTTGGACGGCGCTCTTCGCCGTCATGTCCCTCCCGCCCAACAGGACCCGCCCTTCGTCGGGCTCTCGCACACCCGAGATGACGTCGAAGAGCGTCGTCTTGCCCGCGCCGTTAGGCCCGATGAGCCCGAGCACCTCGCCTGACCGGAGCTCGAGCGATACGTCGCCCAACGCCTGCATGCCACCGAAGCTGACGCTCACCCCCGACAGTTCGAGGGGGAACCCGTCCGGTCTCGTGGCGTCGTTCGATGTCCGAGCTGTCCGACGCATTGCGTGGCGCCGACCTCAGCTCGCCGTCAGTGACTCAATGGCCACGACGCTTCCCCCCTGGCGGCGTCGTCGGTCAACCGAATTCTGTTGGCGACCGAACGTTCGAATATCTGTACGACGGATGGTGCGACACTCCAGTAGACCGGTCGAACCGTATTCCCCTTCTGAGCAGCCTAGAACGACGCCTCTGGTCACTCACTCGGGCGTAGGCTAGACCAGTCGGTTGACGGATCGCAACCACGTCCGCGCGAATTCTTCGACCGACCGGTCTACGTCGAACACCCCGATCCGGCAACCCGATCGCGCCATCGCACCTGGTCGTCGCCGATTCGGCGATGGCGCCGTCCAGCTCGAGGCCAACGATCTCGTCCCTTTGCGCGGCGTGAGTTGGAGCGGGCATCGGCACCGGTGCCTCACCGTCGGACTGCGCGGGTGCAACGGTCACGGGCAGCGTCACCCCAGCCTCGAGTTGCAGATCCTGGAAAGCCGTTGACCCGTACCTGCGGATCGGCTTGCGCTTCCCTGGGCCCACACGACCCCGAAGGGGAAGCTCGGCCTGCTCAAGCATCTTGCTCCATTCGTCGAGCGGACGCTCCGCGAAGATGCCGTCGATGAGCTCGACGCAGAGCTCGTTGTTCTCGCGACGCGCCTCCGCAGAGTCGGAGCGAGGATCGGTGACGAGTTCCATCCGGCCAAACGGCTTCGCAGAAGCCGGGCCAGCGGTGGTCCGCCGCCAACAGCCCAAGAGAGACGAACCGCCCGTCGCCGGTCCGCAGCCGCGATGCCTCCGGCCATCTCGCGCACCATGTCGCCACGCTCCGGGTGCTCGAGCTTGATGACGTCCGCACCCCGTCAGCGAGGACGACGGTGGCGCTCGGGACGAACGCCGCCGGCGCGACCTCCAGGATGCGGACGCCCTCGAGCGGCCTTGTCATCGAGTGCTCTGCGTCGGTTTAGACCTGCGTGAACTCGGGGTCGACGTCGGCGTCGCGAAGAGCAAGCGCAGCCTTGATGCCCTGCTCCTGCCATGCCTTCGAGAACTCCTGATTCCTGGCGATCGCCGCGGCGCTGGGCATTTTCATCGGCTGGCGGCCGATCTCCACCATGTTCGGCAGGCCCATGGCCTCGTACATCTCGTGCATGCCCTTCTTGGTCGCCTTGAAGCCCTCGGGGTCGATGATCGAACACTGCTCAGCCCAGTGCAGGGCGGTCGACTCGAGTTCCTCCATCGGCACGATGCGCTGCACGTAGTGCAGGTCGTGGGCCTGCTCGGCGCTCATCCAGCCTCCGAGTGCCCACAGCTTGTACACGACCCGCGGCGGGAACATGAAGTACATGAGTGGGTACGGGCCCCACGGCCGACCGACGCTGATGCGCGAGTGTTCGAAGCTGAACCGCGTGTCCTCGGTGGCGATGATGAAGTCGAAGGTCAGCAGGATCCCGTTCGTGAAGGGTCCGACGAACTTGTGCACCGCGGCGATCAGCGGCTTGCTGAAGTTCCACGACGGCAGCATCGGGGTCTGGCGCGCCCACATCTCCCCATCGACCGTCGCCGGATTCTGCGTGCTGTCGATGAGGTCATGACCGGCGGAGAACATCTCGCCAGAGCCGGTCAGCACCACCGCCGTGATCTCGTCGAGGCGCTCGGCCGCCTGGAGCGCGAGAAAGAATTCACGCTCCATGGTCCAGTTGACGGCGTTTCGTACCTCCGGCCGGTTGAACGTCAGGACGAGGGTGCTGCCCTCCATCCTCGTGAGGATGGTTTCGAACACGAGGCCGTTCTTGTCGAAGTTCACGCTTGCAAACCTTTCGTCGTGTGGTTGTCCGGACTTTGCGACAGTGTCTCTACGCGGGCACCAACGCAGACCTGCTCGACGCGCCGAGTGGCGGGAGCGAGGCCTCGTGCTCGGTCATCGCCCGGGTCCAACACGCGAACTCGAGCTGGATGCCGTACGGGCCGTGGAAGTAGAGCGACTTCATGAAGATCGCCGGTGAGCTGCCATCGGCGATTGGAATCGGACGGCAGTGCTCGTCCATCGTCTGGAACTTCACTTCGCTCACATCGACGCCCTTGGCGACGAGCTTCTCGCGGTACTCGTCGACCTTGTCGGGAGCGACGTTCAGCGCGAGGTCCTTCACCGAGCCGACCGCAGTAAGCGTTGACGGCAGCGCCGCGATCTCTTCCGCAGTGAGCTTCGTGAGGTCTCGCCCCATCGTGTCTTCGAGGAAGCCGGCAGGCGATTCGAAGAAGAAGATCTGCTGCTCGTGGCCCTCGGCACCGAACTGCGTCGTCATGGTCACAGGCATGCCGAGCAGGCCGTGATAGAAGTCACACCGTGTCCTGCATCGCGTCACACCGGCGCCAGATGTTTCACACCGATGAATGCGAACTCGGTGTTCGCGCTCTTTCCCATGCAGGACTCCCCAGCTCAAGCCAAGGTCGTCGACCCGTCGACGACTGTGCGCTCCGGCGAGGCGCAACCTAGACCGATCGGTCTACAGTGTCAAGCCGCAGTTGAGCTGGGGGAAGGGAACTGCGCCGGTCGTCCGCCGCGAGGACTCGACCGATCGGTCCAATCCTCACGCTATCGGCTGATGCCTCGCACGAAGATGTCCTCGACCGTCGCCGAGTAGTCCTGGGCAGAACGGGCGGATTCCGCCATGCGCGACATGTGCGTCTGAGTGCCGATCCAGGCTTGGGCCGCGTTGTATGGATCCAGATCGCGGAACTCCCCCGATTCGACTCCCTCTTCGATGATCGCCTCGACGCGAAGCTCGTACTCACGGCGCCGCTTTCTGAAACGCTTGGCGTAGGCGCCCGTGAGCGCGGGATAGTCATGGATCATGACGCTCGTGTGGTCCCGGAGCCGGACCATGACGTTCGCGTACTCGACACCGAGCATGGCCAAGCGCTCGGCCGGGGTGCCGCCTGCTCGTTCGACGCGATCTGCGCCGAGCATCATCTCGTCCATGATCCGGTCGTTGATCGCCTCCAGCAGCTGCTCCTTGGAACCGATGTAGTAGTACAGCGCGCCCTTCGAGAGCCCGTTCGCCTCGCAGAGCTCGATGAGGCCGGTACCGTGGTAGCCGTGGAGCGCGATCACGGCCGCCGACGTGTCGATGACCTCTAGTCGGCGCTGATACCACTTCGCGCTCCGCGCAGCATGCGGTTCGCGTGGGCCCGATGCTGCATCGGGCGACGCTACAGACTTCACCATTTGGCTCGATTCTTCACACTCTGAAGCGTAGTGGTCAGCGACAGGCACGCCTGGAAAGGCCCTCGGCGACGCAATCGCCGGGAGGCTCGATCTCGCGGCTACGAGGACTGCGGGTGCGTCCTCTCCCACTCCTCGGCGGTGTCGAACGCCGCGAGCACCGGGGTGTTGTACCACTCGAGCCAGTGCCTGCGCTGGTTCGAGTGGTCGAGGACGATCGGGGTGTTCTCCTTGACCGCCTTCATCACCATCGGGCCCACCTCTTCGGGCTCGAAGAATCCCACGACGTTCTTCTGCGCCCACTCGGGGTCGATCTTGACCGTCATGTCGGTCGGGCCGCCGAGGTGGTCGGGGCGCAGGGCGAAGCTCTCGCTGATCCGGCCCCGGACGCCACCGGGGCAGTAGACGGTGGTGCCGACGTTGACTCGCGCCAGCTCCTGCTGGAGACCGAGCATCAGGCCGACGACGCCGAGCTTCGCGCACGAATAGACCGAGTGGTCGGGCACCCATCCCGCGAGCAGACCTGCGTTCGATGCCGTGGCGACGACATGGCCCTCGCGGGCCGCCTCCATGTCGGGGAGGAACGTGTGCACGCAGTTCAAGACGCCCATCAGGTTGACCTGGATGATCCAGTCGATGTCGTCGTCGGTCATCTCGCTGAACCGGTCGAACCAGGTGACGCCGGCGTTGGCGAAGAGCAGGGACACCGGGCCGAACGCCTCGGTGGCCGCGTCCTTCATGGCCCGCACCTCGCTGCGCTTGCTCACGTCGCAGGCGAGCCCGATGGCGGAGCCGCCGTTCTTGTTGACGATCTCGGCGACTTCGTCGGCCCGCTCCCGCACGATGTCGGCGACGACCACTGACGCGCCCTCGTCGGCGAGCGCATAGACGATCCCGAGGCCGATGCCGCTCCCGCCCCCGGTGACGAGCGCAACCTTGCCGGCGATTTCCGTCATTCCGCCCTTCCCCTCCACGTCGATCCTCGGTGAGGATGTGGTGCGTGCCGTCTGCTGTCGTGTGGCGGCCCGCGAGGCCGGTGACACGGATCGGAAATCTAGACCGATCGGTCTACCCTGTCAAAGGTCGACGCGGACACGATCACCGTCGAGCGCCTCGGCCCCAGCGGTGACCGCGGGGAGCAGCGCCCTGGACTGCGGGAGCACCTGCTCGCAGAAGAAGCGCGCCGAGGCGACCGCGTCGGGAGCGACCGACGCCACCGCGGCCTGGCGCGCGAGGTGGAACCCCCCGAGCATGGTGCCGAACTGCCGGAGGTAGGGCGTGGCGCCCGCGAGGACGTCGGCGGGCTCGTCCTCCACGCGCTCGAGCAGCCACGCCGTCGACGCGCGCGGAGCGCGGCAGCTGGCGTCGCGCATCTGCTCGCGCCACGGGGAGGCGAAGCCCTCTGCCGTTGCATCGAGGGCATCGAGGAGCTCGCGCATGACCGCACCGGAGCGCATCGGCAGCTTGCGGCGCACGAGGTCGATGGCCTGGATGCCGTTCGTGCCCTCGTACAAGGAGGCGATGCGGACGTCGCGCTCGAACTGCTCGACACCGGTCTCGGTGACGTAGCCCGCGCCACCGTGGACCTGGGTGCAGATCCTCGTGAGCTCGGAGCCGAGATCCGTCGACCAGGCCTTGGTGATCGGGGTGAGGAGCTCGCCGAGCTCGCGCGCCCGGAGCCGTTCCTCGTCCGACCGGCCGCGCTGCGCGACGTCGAGCGCTTGCGCGTTGGTGTAGGCGAGCGTGCGCGCCGCCTCCACGTGGCTGCGCACGTGGAGCAGCATCCGCTGGACGTCGGGGTGGTCGATGATCGGGCTCGACGTCCCGGGCGGTGCCTGTGCGGCGCGTCCCTGTCGACGTTCGCGCGCGTAGAGCTCGGCGGCCTGGTACGCACGGTCGGCGACGGCCAGGCCCGAGATGCCCACGACGAAGCGGGCCGCGTTCATCATCGTGAACATCTGCGCCATGCCCCGGTTCGGCTCGGCGCCGACGAGCTCGGCGTGCGCGCCGTCGAACAGCATCGTGCAGGTCGGTGAGCCGTGAATGCCCATCTTCCGCTCGATCCCGACGCACCGCACCGAGTTCGCGCGACCGTCGAGCAGCACCTTGGGCACCACGAAGCAGCTGATGCCACGCGTGCCCGCCGGCGTCCCGGGGACGCGGGCGAGGACGAGGTGGACGATGTTCTCGGTGAGGTCGTGCTCGCCGTAGGTGATGAAGATCTTCATGCCGCTGATCGACCACGATCCGTCGGCGTTCGGTGTCGCGGTGGTCGTGAGCGCGCCGACGTCGGAGCCTGCGTGCGGTTCGGTCATGTTCATGGTGCCGGTCCACTCGCCCGTGACCAGGCGCGGGACGTAGCGCTCGCGTTGGGGATCGTTGCCGTACTGGCCGATCAGCTCGATCCCGCTCTGGGTCAGCATGGGTGCGAGCGCGAACGCCATGTTCGACGCGGCGAGGATCTCGTTCATCGCCGCAGCGAGGAGGCGCGGGAAACCGCCACCGCCGTGGACCGGATCAGCTGCGACGCTCCCCCATCCCGCGGCAACATACTTCTCGTACGCCTCCTTCCAACCGGGTGCCGTGGTCACGCGGCCGGTGGCGGGGTCGAACCGCGTGCCCTCGACGTCGCCGACCTGGTTGAGCGGCGCGATCACCTCGACGCAGAAGCGCGCGAACTCCTCCAGGAGCCCGAACATGGTGTCGAGGTCGGCGTGCTCGTACCCCGGCAGCGCCTCGAGCGACGCCGCGTCGAGCAGGTGCTCGAAGACGAATCGGATGTGGTCGAGCGGGGCCTGGTAGGGAGTCAACTCACACGTTGCGCCGGTACCTTCCGCCGACGGCGTACAGCGTGTCGGTGATCTCGCCGAGGGTGCAGCAGCGGACCGCCTCCATGAGCGCGGCGAAGGTGTTGGTGCCGTCGAGCGCGGCGCGCCGCACCTGCTCCAGCGCGGCCTCCCGTTCCGACGCGTGGCGGGTCTGGAACGCGCGCAGTCGGTGGAGCTGGTCCTGCTTCTCGTCGTCGTCCGAGCGGCGCAGCTCGACGATCGGCGGCGGCGTCGGATCGCGCGGACAGGAAGGTGTTGACGCCGATGATCGGCAGCGTCCCGTCGTGCTTTCGCTGCTCGTAGAGCATCGACTCGTCCTGGATGCGACCGCGCTGGTACCCGGTCTCCATCGCGCCGAGCACGCCGCCGCGCTCGCTGATCCGACTCAGCTCTGCGAGCACGGCCTGCTCGACGAGGTCGGTGAGCTCCTCGATCACGAACGATCCCTGGAGTGGGTTGTCGTTCACGGCCAGGCCCCACTCACGGTTGATGACGAGCTGGATCGCCATCGCGCGACGGACGGACTCGTCCGTCGGCGTCGTGATGGCTTCGTCGTACGCGTTCGTGTGCAGACGAGTTGGCGTTGTCGTAGATCGCGCACAGTGCCTGCAACGTCGTGCGGATGTCGTTGAACGACATCTCCTGCGCGTGCAGCGACCGACCGGACGTCTGGATGTGGTACTTCAGCTTCTGCGAGCGCTCGTTCGCGCCGTAGCGATCGCGCATCGCGATCGCCCAGATCCGGCGAGCGACCCGACCGAGCACGCTGTACTCCGGATCCATGCCGTTCGAGAAGAAGAACGACAGGTTCGGCGCGAAGTCGTCGATGTCCATGCCCTCGCGCGAGGTACGCCTCCACGTACGTGAACCCGTTGGCGAGGGTGAACGCGAGCTGGCTGATGGGGTTCGCACCGGCTTCGGCGATGTGATATCCGGAGATCGATACGGAGTAGAACCGACGCACCCGATGCGCGATGAACCACTCCTGGATGTCGGCCATCATCCGGAGCGCGAACTCGGTCGAGAGGATGCACGTGTTCTGGCCCTGGTCCTCCTTGAGGATGTCGGCTTGCACCGTGCCGCGGACGCGCTCGAGCACCTCGGCCGGATCGAGCTCGGGGTGCTGGTCGATCGCTGCGTTGAGGTACATGGCCAGGATCGTGGGCGCCGGACCGTTGATCGTCATCGACACCGACACCGACGGGTCGGCGAGGTCGAAACCGTCGTAGAGCACCTTCATGTCGTCGAGCGTGGCGATGGAGACACCCGAGTTGCCGACCTTGCCGTAGATGTCGGGGCGCTCGGCGGGATCGGCGCCGTAGAGCGTGACCGAGTCGAACGCGGTCGAGAGGCGGGTGGCGGGCTGGCCGTCGGCGAGGTAGTGGAAGCGCCGGTTCGTGCGCGCCGGTCCGCCCTCGCCTGCGAACATGCGGGTCGGGTCCTCGTCGTCGCGCTTGGTCGGGAACACGCCTCCCGTGAACGGGAAGCGACCAGGCAGGTTCTCGGCCCGGAGGAACCGCACGAGCTCGCCGGGTTCGGTCACGCGCGGGAGGGCGATGCGCGGGATCGGACTGCCCGACAGCGACTCGCGGGTCGCGGCGTCGTCGCTGCCGGCGGGTGTCGGCGTCGGCCTCGAAGGTCGTCAGCAGCGTCGCGCGTCTCGGGAAGCACCTCGCTCGGCGGGCCGTCGTCGAGCAGCGCGGCCACGCCGTCGGTTGCGCTCCCGGCGGCTTCGAGTCGGTCGCGCACCGCATCGAGTTGCTCGACCGACCGGACCGCGGCGCCTGCTCGTTCGGTCAGCACGTGGTAGCCGGAGACGGTCTCTGCGATCTCGGCCAGGTAGCGGGAGCGAGGCCCGGGGATGAACTGGGCGATGCCGGTCGACACCTTCGTGTCGACCGGCGCCAGCACCGACTCGCCGAGAGCCAGCCCTGCAGCGCGCAGGAGCTCGACGCAGCTCCTGGTAGAGCGCGGTCACGCCGTCGTCGTTGAACCGCGACGCCATGGTCCCGAACACCGGGAGGTCCTCGACCGGCTGCGCCGAACTCCTTGCGATTGCGGACGACCTGGCGGCGGACCTCGCGCAGCGCGTCCTCGGCGCCGCGGCGCTCGAACTTGTTGATCGCGACTGCGTCGGCGAACTCGAGCATGTCGATCTTCTCGAGCTGCGACGCGGCGCCGTACTCGGGCGTCATCACGTAGAGCGACACCGAGGCGACGTCGATCACCGCCGAGTCGCCCTGACCGATTCCCGGCGTCTCGACCACGACGAGGTCGAAGCCCGGCCGCCCGGCACGCCGCGATCATCTGCGGCAGGTACCGCGGGCAGCTCGGTCAGCGCCGAGCGGGTCGCGATCGAGCGGAAGTACGCCTGAGGCGTGTCGATCGAGTTCATGCGGATGCGGTCGCCCAGCAGCGCGCCGCGGGAACGACGTCGCGTCGGGTCGACCGCGAGCACCGCGACCCGCACCTTGTCCTCCTGGTCGAGCCGGAGCCGCAGCACGAGCTCGTCGGTCAACGACGACTTCCCCGATCCGCCTGTCCCGGTGATCCCGACGACCGGGACCGACCGGCGCTCGGCCGCATCGTCGAGCTCGCGCTGCAGCGCCGCCGCGAGCGTGCCCGTCTCGATTGCGGTGAGCGTGCGCGCCAGCGCGTGCCGCGAGCCGCCGAAGACGTCAACGACGTCGGACACCTCTGCGGCGGGCGCGTCGCATTCGGCGATGATCGTGTTGACCATCGCCTCGAGCCCCAGCCGTTGACCGTCGGTCGGCGAGAAGATCTTGACGCCACAGCGCGCCAGCCGCTCGATCTCCTCGGCGACGATCACGCCGCCGCCGCCGCCGTAGACGCGGACGTGACCGGCGCCTTCGTCGGCGAGTCGCTCGACGAGGTACTCGAAGTACTCGACGTGGCCGCCCTGGTAGGAGCTCACCGCGACTGCCGGCCGCGTCCTCCTCGACCGCGGCCTTCACGACGTCGTCGACCGATCGGTTGTGACCGAGGTGGATGACCTCGGCCCCCTGCGACTGCAGGATCCGGCGCATCACGTTGATGGCGGCGTCGTGCCCGTCGAACAGGCTCGCGGCGGTCACCACGCGCACCGGGTGCACGGGGACGTGGAGCGCGCTCACCGGTCGTACCCGAAGAAGCCACGGCCGCTCTTGCGACCCAGGAGTCCCGCGGCGACCATGCGCTTGAGCAACGGTGGCGGGGCGTACAGCGGATCCCGGTACTCCTCGTAGAGCGACTCGGCGATCGCGGCGGTCGTGTCGAGACCGACGAGGTCGGCCAACGCGAGCGGACCCATCGGATGGCCGGCGCCGCGCACGATGCCCTCGTCGATGTCCTCGGCCGAGGCGACGCCGCTCTCGAGCATGCGGATCGCGGCGACGATGTACGGGAAGAGCAGGGCGTTGACGATGAACCCGGCGCGATCCGGCGCGCGCACGACGTGCTTGCCGAGGCGCTGCGTGGCGAAGGCCTCGGCGCCGCGCACCGTGGCGTCGTCGGTCATCAACGACGGCACGAGCTCGACGACGTCCATCACCGGTGCGGGGTTGAAGAAGTGCAGCCCGATGACGCGCTCCGGTCGTCGGGTGGCCATCGCCAGTTGCACGATCGGGATGGAAGACGTGTTCGACGCGAGGATCGCGTCGTCGCGCTCGATCGACGTCGTCGAGCACCTGGAAGGTCTGGCGCTTCGTCTCCGCGTGCTCGGGGACCGCCTCGACGACCAGGTCGCGATCGCCGAGCGCGCCGACGTCGGTGACGACGCGCAACCGGTCGAGTGCCTCCTCGACCTCGGGTTCGATCAGCTTGCCGCGCTTCGCTGCCTTCGCCAGCGACAGCTCGATGCGCTGGAGCCCGGACTTCGCAACATCGACGTCGGCCTCGACGACGACCACGTCGCATCCCGCCCTGGCGGCGACCTCGGCGATCCCGGCACCCATGAGCCCACAGCCGACGACGCCGACTCGATCATGATGCATGAGTCCAACGATATCTGACCGCTCACATACTTGGCACGTCGCCGCGGTCGCTACCTTTACCGTGGTGCCTCGACAAGCGTTCGACGTCATCGCGGAAGCCCGCCGTCAATGGGAAGCGCACGATCTGGCCGAGCCGGCGGCGATGGCGGCGGCGACCTCGATGATCCGGGCGAACCAGATCCTGGCGACGGCGGTCGATCGGGCCCTGCGTCCCTTCGACCTCACGTTCGCCCGCTACGAGGTGCTCATGCTGCTCGCTTCTCCCGGACGTGGGGCGCTGCCCATGACGAAGATTGCCGACCGGCTGATGGTGCATCCCACCGGGGTCACGAAGCTCGTCGACCGGCTCGAACAGGATGGCCTCGTCCGACGAGAGGCGAATCCGCCGATCGGCGCGGTGTCCTCGTCCGCATCACGCCGGCGGGACGGAGGCTGGCGAAGCGCGGGAGCCGTGCGGTCGGCGAGATCCGTTTCGGCATGCTCTTCGACGACGGCGAACTCGAGTCGCTCATCTCCCTGCTCGAGCGCTTCCGCGCCCGCGCCGGCGACTTCTGAGGACACTTCGGATGGAACGCATCGTCAGCCTGGTGCCCTCGGCGACCGAGACCTTGCTCTCGTGGGGGATCACACCGGTCGCGGTGACTCGCTTCTGCGAACAGCCTCACCTCCCGACCGTGGGGGGCACCAAGAACCCCGACGTCCCGGGCATCCTCGCGTTGGAGCCGGAGCTCGTGGTCATGTGCCCCGAGGAGAACCGACTCGAGGATGCGGAGCAGCTGCGTGCCGCCGGCGTCCGCGTCCACGCCCTCAGCATCGACGAGGTCGCCGATGTCGCTCCGGCCCTCGTCGACCTCGCAACTGCGCTCGGGATCGGCGCGCCCGCGCTCGCACCCGCTCCCTCCTCCGCGGGATGCGCACCTGCGCGCGTTCGTCCCCATCTGGCGTCGGCCGTGGATGACGATCGGCGAATGCTACGGCGCGTCGGTCCTCGCCCACCTCGGGGTCACGAACGTCGTCACCGATCGGACCGATCGCTACCCGACCTTGGAGCTCGACGACGTCGCGGGCGCCGACGTCGACGTCGTGCTCGCCCCGAGCGAGCCCTATCCCTTCACCGAGCGGCACCGGGCCGAACTCGAGGGCGTCGCACCGGTCGTGCTCGTCGACGGCAAGGATCTGTTCTGGTGGGGCATCCGAACGCCGCAGGCGCTCCACCGCCTGGCGAACGTCGTGGGTGACATCGCACGGGAAGACTCATTCGATGGGCTGCCCTGAGTCCGCAGCGCGCAGGCTGGTCGTAGACTGATTGGTCGATGAGCCGACGAGGCGCAGCTTCGCCCTTCGACCAGGACATTTCGATTGCCTGGGGCTGGCATGCCGGCAACGACGCGAGCGCGGTGCACGTCTCGTGAACTCGCACAATCCACTGGAGGGCGAGGAGCATGGGGCGCCAGTCAACCCCTTCAGCGCCTTCGCCGGACATCCGGCCCTCGCACGCGCATTCACGTTCTTGAACAGCCAGGTGCTGATGGCGACGTCGCTCAGCCAGCGTCATCGCGAGCTGCTTGCGCTGCGCACGGCGGCCCAATGCTCGGGTGGTTATGAATGGATACGGCAGGTGTTCGTCGGACGCGACGGTTCGCTCCAGGACGAGGAAGTCTTCGGATTGCGTTCGATGCCGACGCTTCCTTCTGGAGCGGCCTCGACGCGACTCTGATGTTGGCAGCGGACGAGCTCGTACGCGACCGTGAGATCAGTCACGCAACGCGAGCTGCCTTGGAACGCGAGCTGGACACGGAACAGATCCTCGATCTGATCTTCACGGTCCGTACGTACGAGACGCTGGCCGTGATGATGCGGGCCGTAGGCATACAGCCTGACGATCCGCATCGCCGCGCCCGCGGTGACTGAGCAGCGCCGAGCCATGACATGGGAAGGGTCGGTCGGCGAAGCCAATGCTCATAACGCATCAAGCAGAGCGGGAGCTTGCGCACAGCAGCGATCGAAAGGAACTGAATTGGGACGCATCGACCCGATCCCGCCGACGCGAATGGCCACCGGAGATGGCGGACGCGCTCGCCGCGATGACCCCACCCTCACCCAGGTTCTCGGTGACGCCACCGGACGCCGACCGCGCCAAGCCGATGAACATGCTCGGCGTGATGGCCCACCACCCCGCGCTCGCGCGCGCTTACTTCACGTTCGGCGGTCACGTGCTCATGGCGACCACGCTCACCGAACGTCAACGCGAGCTGCTCGCCCTGCGCACGTCCGCGTTGTGCCTCTCCGATTACGAGTGGGCACAGCACTTCTCGATGGGACGCGACGCGGGATTGACTGACGAGGAGATCTCCCGGATCGCCTTCGGACCCGATGCTCCGTTCTGGAGCGACTCGGACCGGGCCGTCCTGCGCGCCAACGACGAGCTGTTCCACGACGGCATCATCAGCCACGACACCTGGGACGCGCTGTCGGTCGACCTCGACCACCAACAGATCCTCGACCTCATCTTCACCGTCGGCTCGTACGAGACGCTCGCCCGCATGATGCGCTCGGTCGAGCTGCCGCTCGACCGGGCGTACGTCGAGGCCTTCACCCGTCCGGCGTGAGCCGACCGAGCTACCGACGCTGCGGGAGGTCGCCGACCTGCGCCTGCGCCCAGGCGAGGTCGTTGTCCTGGGTGCGGAGCTCCTGCACCACCGAACGTGCCCATGCGAGGTCGTCGGAACGTTGTGCGGTACGGGCGCGCTCGAGATCGATGCCGTAGACACGCGCCGCGTTCTCACCGAGGATCTTCGCCTTGGTCGCGGGCGTCAGCGGTGAGTAACCGAACTCCTCGCACATGTCGTCGGGGATCTGGAACGCACGGAACGCGTCGACCAGCGGCTGCGCCGACCCGTACCAGATGCTGTCGGTGCCCCAGATCACGTTGTCCTCACCGAGCCCCGCGATCAGCTTCCCGAGGAGATGGGCAGCTTCGCGCGGCCTCCGGATGAGCGAGAACCACGTGGTTCCGAGCTCGGCGTAGACGTTGCTCCCCTGGTCGAGCCCAGCGTCCTCGACGGTGCGGAGCAGCCGGTTGGCGCCGACGTCGGCGGTCTCGTCCGTGTACGGGCCTTCGGGGAGCTCGAGCTCAAAGGCGGAGTGGTAGATGACGAAGCTGAGATCCGGAAACGCACGTGCGGCGGGCCCGACGTCGCGAGGGGAGCCGTTGTCGGCCAGCATCGCGGAGCCCTTGTGGGCGCAGACCACCGGCGCGCCGAGTGACCGGGCACGCTCGAGGAACGGCAATCCGTACTGCTCGTCGTCGAGCATCCAACCCTCTTGCCACCCCTCGGGCGTCATCTTGCCCGGGGTGTACACCTTCCAGCCGACAGGATCGAGCTCCTCGTGCCACTGCTCCATCGCCTCGATCTCCGCGGCCTTGTTCGCGATGACGACGGCGTGGTTGAGCAAGCGCCCGGTTTCGGCGAGGTTGTCGATGAGCATGCGGGCGACTGCCATCTCCTCGTTCTTCAGAGCCAGCGCCGCGGCCTGCGGATCGACGGGTTCGCCCACGGGCGACCCCGGACCGGAGGTCAGCACTGCGACTGCCGTCTCGGTCTCGAGGAACACCTTCCTGACATAGTCGGCCATGTCGCGAGCAGCGCCTCCGGTGAGCCCGTCGTCGACGTCGTGCCACCAGTCGGGCATGAGCGGTCGGTAGAGCGCGTCGAGTCCCGGGTTGCCGTCGACCCGCGACGCCGGCCCGGAGAAGTGCGTCTGCACGTCGATGACGACCTCGGGACCGGAGAAGTGGTGCTCGGCCGCGGTTGCGTCGATGGTGGCTTCTTCAGGGACATCGAAAAACTGCGTGCCCCACTCTTCGTTCAGTGCTCGTAGCCCGATCGCGGTGCCGCGCCGGCTCTCGATCAGCGCGCGGGCCACGGACCCGCTCCGCTCGCTCGTCTGCGTCGCCCCGGCTGCGATTCGCCGGAGCACTCGCCGGTCGGCGTCGCTGTAGCGACGCGGTCGGTACTCGTCAGTCGATCGTCGCTGCATGAAGAGCGGAACGGCGGTGGTCTTCGACAGATCACCCATGGAGCGACCCCCTCACGTGTCGGCGCAGGAACTCGCCCTGCGAGCGCCCGCCGGCGCAGAGACCGTACCGTAGACCGATCGGTCTATTCCGTCAACGATGGAGACGGAGGTGCGCATGGGTACGGCGCGCCGTCCGCGTCCCGGCCGTACCGGACCGGGACGCGCACCGCGACTGCTCAGTTTGCGAGCACCGCCGGGGTCGCACCCGGCGTGTCGACGCCGCCGACTCCGACGACCCGGGCACCTTCGATCCCCAGGATGTTCGGGAGCCCCTCGGCGACCTCTTCCACCGTGGGGCGGTCGCCGCTGAGCGTCAGGCCCGCGGTCTCGAGCACGACGATCCGCTCGACCGAACCACCACCCACGGCGAACACCTCGCCGTTGAACGGCACCCCCTCGCTGGCGAGGTACGTGACGACCGGCGCGACCTGCTCGGGCGGCATCCCGGGCATGATCGGCGGCAGCGTCTCCTCGGGGACATCCATCAGGATCGACATCGCGTTCGCGTTCGCCATGCGCGTCGAGCCCCGCGGCATGATCCCGTTCACCTGGATGCCGGTGCCGGGCGCATCCGCTGCCATGTTGCGGATGAGCGAGAAGCATGCTCCCTTGGCCGCGCCATAGCTCGTGAGCTTCGGCATGCCGAACACCGACTCCGACGTCACGTTGACGAAGCGCCCGTAGCCGGCCTCGACCATGTGGGGCCATGCAGCCTTCGAGACGAAGAGCGAGCCGTAGAAGTGCACGTTGATCATGGCGCGGAACTGGTCGAGCGACAGGTCGGCGAACGCGCCAGGATCGCTGATGCCCGCGTTGTTGACGACGATGTCGAGCTTCCCGAAGTTGCCGATGGCGACATCGATGATGCCGGCCGCCTCGCCGGCGTCAGAGACGTCGGCGTAGCACGCAACCGCCTCACCGCCGTCCGCCTCGATCTCCTTGACGACGTCGTCTGCGGGTCCCTGCGAGCGACCGGTGCCGTCGAGCTCGCCGCCGAAGTCGGCGACCACGACCTTCGCGCCCCGCTTCGCCAGGAGCAGCGAATGCTCCCGACCCATGCCGCGCGCGCCGCCCGTGACGACGGCAACACGTCCGTCGAAGCGAATCTCGTCCATGTTTCTCTCCCCTTCTGGTGCTGTCATGCAGGTGGCACCGAGCCACCCGTCAAGGTCGATGTGGGTCTGGTCAGCGCGCGCCGAACATTCGGCGAGCGAGAGCGCCGTGTGCGGCGTTCCCTTCCGCGGCGGAGACGCTCGTGGACTAGGCGCTCGGAATGACGACCGGGAGCTTCTCCCAGCTTCGCAACGGCGGACTCACCTCGAACACCGCGTTGTCGGTGTCGATGTCCCACACGGGATAGCGCTTGAGGACCTCTTCCATCACGATCCGCGCTTCGATCCGGGCAAGGTTCGCACCGAGGCAGTAGTGGGTGCCGAAGCTGAGCGACATGTTCGTTCGCGTTGCGCGTGATGTCGAAGACGTCTGGCTCGTCGTAGTGGCGTTCGTCGCGGTTTGCCGCCGCGAGCACCGCTGCGATCGCGCTCCCTGCCGGCACCACCCCGCCATGGATCTCGAAGTCCTCGGTGACGTACCTCGCGGCCTCGATCGCAGGCGGCTCGTAGCGGAGTGCCTCCTCGACCGCGCCACCAACGAGATCGAGGTTCTCCACGACCATGCGCCGCTGGTCGGGGTGCTCGGCGAGCAGCTGACCGCAGTACGTGATCAGACGGCCCGTCGTCTCGTTTCCGGCCGCAGCGAGGACGTTGACGAACATCAGGAGCTCGTCGAGCGTCATCGTGCGCATCTCGCCGTGCGCGTCCTCGTACTCCGTGGTGAGGAGCTTCGTGACGACGTCGTTCGAGGGGTTGTCACGCCGCCACGTGACGTAGTCGATGAGGAGACTGGTGTCGAAGAGCCGACCCGGGTTGCGCTCTTCGCTCTCGGCATAGTCGTCCATCGCCTCGCGCAGCTCGTCCTGCTGCGTGGACGTGAGGCCGAGGAGCATTCCGATCACCCGCATCGGGACGATCTCGCCGATGTCCTTGGCGAAGTCGAAGCCCTCGGGCGGCAGCTCGTCGAGGACCTCGATGCAGAACTGACGGATCTGGCCGTCGAGCGCGGCAACATTCTTCGGTGTGAAGAACGCGCGCGAGAGCAGCGACCGGTGGATGCCGTGGAACGGCTCGTCCTCGAAGAGGACCGTTCCCGGCGGAATCTCGATCCCCGACTTGATGAGGTCGATCGTGCCGCCGTACTTGTTGATGAACGTCTTGTTGTTGGAGAGCACGCTGGCGACGTCGTCGAAGCGGGTCACCGCGTAGAAGTCGCGCTCTTCGTTGTAGTAGAGCGGCGCTTCGTCGCGCATCCGCTTGAACGTCGGATAGGGGTTCCGCATGATCTCGAAGTCGGCGCTGTCGTAGAACACGTCGGACGTTGACACCGTGGACATCTGTGTCCCCCCCTACAGGGTTGGCGGCGCGGCGGCGAGATTAGACCAGTCGGTATATCGCCGTCAACGCGGACCGGCACTCGTCCACTCTGTAACTACCTCAATGCTGAGCGTCTGCCCAGCACAGCACCCAGTTGGCGTACTTGACGGGCGTAGACCGTTCGGTCAACAATCGTCGCCGGAACTGACGACGCGAGCGGAGGACACGCATGACGCAGGTAGCTGAGCCCGGCACGACGAACGCGACGACCGACGAACGGCGCGTGATGGTGTTCTCATCCGACAACCACGTCGGGCCCCGCCTGAAGGAGGACCTCCGGCAGTACTGCCCCGAGAAGTACCTCTCCGACTTCGACGAGTATGCGAACTCGCCCGTCGGCGACGCGGTACGGAACCGGGTGATCAACGAACCTGCGTACTCCGACGCCTACATCCACGGGCGGGAGCGCAACCTCGCCGACCGCGGGGCACTACGACCCGGCTGCCTTCGTGCACGACCTGGACCACGAAGGGATCTCGGGCGCAGTCATCTTCCACCAGAGTCTCAACGGGCAGCCGTTCCCGCTGGACGTCACGAACTCGTTCGGCCAGGGGATCCCGAGCGCCGAGACGCGCGAGATTGCCGGCGTCGGACGGGCCATCTACAACCGCTGGCTCGCCGACTTCTGCTCGGTCGCGCCCGAGCGCATGGTGGGCCTGGCCCAGCTCCCGTTCTGGGACATCGACGCCGCCATCGCCGAGCTCGAGTGGTGCGCCGACCACGGTCTCAACGGCGTCAACTTCCCCGCGCCGGGCGCGTCCGGCATGGTGCAGCCATCCGATGAAGCGATGGATCCGTTCTTCAGCGCGGCCGCAACGCTGGGGATGACGCTGACCACCCACATTGGCGCCGCACCGCCTCAGCCCGAAGGACCGCGTGCGGGCCTGGAGCAGGGCCTCACCAACATGAGCTTCGGCCTGGTCGACACGCTCGCCTGGGGCCTGCGGACCGCCTACATGCTGTGCATGTTCGGCGTGTTCGAGAAGCACCCGGACTTGAAGCTCGTGATCACGGAGATCCCCGGGGTGTCGTGGAGTGGCATGGTGCGCAACATGGACTCCGTGCACTTCACCCCGGTCCGCAGCCAGGGACGGGAGGTGCTCCCCCGTCCGCCGAGCGAGTACCTGGCTTCCAACGTCTGGCTGGGGAGCAGCTTCCAGTCGCGCCAGGAGGCGATCGACGCAATCGAGTGCGGTGCTGCGGACCGATTCATCTGGGGATCGGACTACCCGCACCCCGAGGGGACGTTCAGCTACACGGAGGATCCCGCCCGCGGGGCCATGTCGCCGATCGCCCTCGCCTCGACGTACCACGATCTGCCGCACGACGCGATCAGGATGATGGCGGGCGAGAACGCATTGAGGGCGTACCCCCGCGTCGACGGCGCTGCACTCGCGCAGGTTGCGGAGCGCGTGGGAATGACGATCGAAGAGATCGCCACCGAGCCCGACCTGGCGCTGCACCCGTTCATCGAGGACACCGGCACCTTGGCCTTCCGCACCTACGGTGCCTGGTCGTAAACCAGCGCGATCGCCGGTATTGAACGGCCGGAGCCCTCGAGCTCCGGCCGTTCAGTGCTCGACGAGCAGCGAACCGGGAAGTCCGAGTTCCTCGAGCAGGAGTTGGTAGGCCAGCCAGCCCATGAAATGGGACCCGCTGACCTTTCCGGTCGCGCGGGCGACGTCCGGTGGGATCGTCGTGGGCGTGCCGGCGGCTGCCGCGAGCAGCTGGATGCGGCACGACCGCTCCATGGCCACGAGCCACCAGGCCGCCTCGTCGACGCTCGTCCCCACCGTGATCAGGCCGTGGTTCTGATGGATCAGCGCCTTGCCGTCGCCGAAGGCACGCCCAAGCCGGTCGCCGTAGTCGGCGTCGAGGACGACCCCGTCGTACTCGGCGAAGACCACGTGGTCGTCGTAGAACGCGCACGCGTCCTGCGTGATCGGGTCCAGCAGCCGTCCGAGGCTGGAGAACGTCGTGCCGTGGAGCGCGTGCACGTGCGCGGCCGCCACCACATCGGGGCGGGCGCGATGGATCGCCGAGTGGATCGCGAACGCCGGGCGGCTGAGCAGGCCGTCGCCCGACACGACGCGACCGTCGCCGTCCACGAGCAGGAGATCGTCGCGCGCGATCCGGGCGAAGCTGATCCCGAGGCGGTTCACCCAGAACAGCTCGGGCTGCGCGGGATCGCGCACGGTGACGTGACCGGCGCCGGCGTGGGTGAAGCCGAGCGCGCTGAAGGCGCGGAACACGGAGACGAGGCGCTGGAGACGGAACTCGCGCTCGTCGTCGGCCGACTCGAACACCGGCGGCCTCGGTAGGCCTCGCGACTTGTCTCGAACTTTGGTCACAGGGCTCCCTTTCACTGGCCGCGCGACGCGCGGGGCCGCCGTCGGATCCTGGCAAAGGTTCGTTGCGGTGCGTATTCTGAAACCTCTAGACGGTTACTTCAAGTTGCCGAGCGACCTCCAGCGACGACAGGACAGCTCCGATGACGACAGACGCGCGTTCCGACCGCTACGTGATCATCTCCGCCGACACCCACGCCGGCGCGAGCATCGCCGACTACCGTGAGTACCTCACGCGTGACCTGCACGACGAGTTCGACGCGTGGGCCCCCGACTTCAGCGATGCGTGGGGTGACATCGACACCAACCAGATGGACACCGACGACGACGACCTCCGGATCGGCGTCGCGTCGTTCATGTCCCCGTACAACTGGGACAGCGCACGACGTGCCGAGCACCTCGAGGCCGACGGCATCGCCGCCGAGGTCATGTTCCCGAACACCGTGCCGCCCTTCTACCCGTCGTCGATCATCGGTGCGCCCGCGCCGACAACGGCTGAGGAGTACCGGCTGCGCTGGGCCGGGATCAAGGCGCACAACCGCTGGATGGTCGACTTCTGCAACGAGTGGCCGGGACGTCGCGCCGGACTCGCGCAGGTGTTCTTCGACGATCTCGACGACGCGATCGCGGAGGTGCAATGGGCCAAGGAGGCAGGGCTGCGGGGCGTGCTCATCCCCACCGACCACTTCGGGAAGCTGGTGCCCCTGTACGAGTACCGGCTCGATCCGTTCTGGGCCGCCTGTGCAGAGATGGAGATGCCGGTGCATCGGCACGCCATCGTCGTCAGCAACGCCGAGACGCCGGAGGACGGGCCACAAGCTCCTGCGATCGCGATGTTCGAGGGCAAGTGGTGGAACTACCGCGGCTTTGCGCACCTGGCGCTGGGCGGTGTGTTCCAGCGCCATCCCGAGCTCAAGTTCGTCTTCACCGAGACCTTGAACACCTGGGTTCCGCGCATCCTCCGCGAGGCCGACGAGTTCTGCCACGACTCGATGCGACCCCAGTCCATGCTGTACCCGTTCACGCACAATGCGGTCGCCAAGCTCGACATGTTGCCGAGCGAGTACTGGCATCGCAACTGCTGGCTCGGAGCGTCACAGCTGGTGAAGCGGGTCGTCGACAGCCGCGACGTGATCGGTGTGGACCGCATCATGTGGGGCGCCGACTACCCGCACCACGAGGGAACATGGCCCCACAGCGAGATCGCGCTGCGCTTGAACTTCTCCGAAGTCTCGGAGGCCGAAGTCCGCAAGATGACCTCGGAGGTCGCAGCCAACCTCTACAACTTCGATCTGCCGTTCCTGCAGACCGTCGCGGACAGGATCGGGCCGACCGTAGAGCGCATCGCAACGCCGGTGTCCGCCGACGAGGTGCCTCGGCGCACGATGTGCCACACGTTCGTCGAAGCGGAGCACGCGTTGTCAGCCACCTCGGCGTGACGGCCCTGGCGTTCGATCACGCTCCCCAGCGCCGGAGCCTCTCCGAGATCCACTCGAGTCCTCGAGCGATCGCGTCGGGATAGCCCTCTTCTTCGATCCGCGGGCCGACGACCTCCAGCTCGAACGGTCCTGCGTAGCCTGCGTCGAGAAGTGTGCCGAGAAGCCACTCGACCGGCATGTCGCCGTCACCCGGCACCCGACGGTTCAACCGGGCACCGTCGCCGACCGCGAAGTCGTTCACTTGCACGACTGCGAACCGGTGGACGTGCTCTCGAAACGTACGTCTGAGATGGCAGTCGTACCAGCAATTCTGGAGCTCGACGCACACCCCGACCTCGGCTCGGTGGGAGAGCTCGACCGCGTCGTCGAGGGAGTGCACGAATCCGAGATCGCGTGTCGACGTGCTGCTGGTCTCGATCGCCAGGGTCACGCCACACTCGCGCGGTACGAGACCACGGGCGCAAGGGCATCGACGAGCAGCTCGAAGGCGTCGTCACTCGGCATGCGCGACGGCGCGGGCCCGGAGACGAAGTAGCACGGCGCGTCGTCGAGCGCCGCGGCGATGTCGATCGACGGGCGCAGGGCATCGAGCGCGCCCGTCGGGCCTGCGTCAACGAGTGGAACGCGTACCGTGGCTGCGAGCACGCTCGACGTCTGCAGCCCGGCGGTGAGGATCCGTTCGACCCCGCGCTCGGGCTCGTCGATCAGCTTGTGGGCCGTGACGCCAATCAGCGAGATGCCGGCGTTCGCGTAGAACTCGAGGTCCTCGGCGAGCGTCCAGCGCACTGACGACATCTGGCTGGCCGACACTCGGGGGTGGTACGTGCTGGACGGCATCGGGACCGAGTCTGGCGCGTCAGAAGGAGGTCGTGAGCGGCGCGTCGAATCCCGCGGCCCTTACCGAGCATGCGCGGGCCCATCGTCGCGGAGCCGGCGGCGTCGATGATCTCGACGCGGAAGCCCAGCTCGTCGTGGTGGTATGACCACCCGAGAACACCCGAGCCGTCGAGGCCGTGCGCACCCATCGGGCACGCCGTTGCTGCGAGGTGCGCGCTGCTCGCCTGCATGTCGTCGACCAGATAGCCGATGTGGTGCAGGTTCGATGTGGCGTTGCACTCCCACGGCGAGCCCGGTCGCCCCTCGACCAACTCCAGGTGGGGCGCTCCGAGCGAGTAACAGAGCGTGAAGTCGTCGACGACGGCCTCGGTGAGGTCGGCACGCCGGTACGGGAACGGGAACCGCCGCACCGGACCCCATTCGACGCCGAGCAGCTGCATGAGGTGCTCGCGCGCCGTGTCGATCTGCGGCACGACGATGCAGACGTGGAAGAGCTCCGAACGTTGCACGGCTACGTGGGCTCGGGAAGGTCGACGTGCGCCCCGCTCATCGCGAAGGCCTGCTTCGTGCCGTGCTCCGCGCGTGTCTTGACGAAGTTGAACTCTGAGCGCTCTTCGCACCGTCGCCGTACCACACGTAGGCGTTGTTTCATGTCGCTGCCGGCGCTGAAGACACCGCCGGCACCGCGGAGGTGCACCACTTTCACATCGCCGTCGTCGGCGAGCTCATCAAGATACGCGCGCATCTCGCGACGCAACACCGGGCTGTAGGAGTTTCCACGTTGCGGGTTGTCGATGGTGATGCGGGCGACGCCCGTCTCGTCATCGTGGCTCACGAGTACACGACCCTCGCTCACATCGGTCCCTTCGTCGTCGATCCGCGGCTGGCATTGCAACGCCCGCGGTCCGTACGGTAGTAACTCCTTAGTATCTAGATGTATTGGTTGGCAAGACCGCGATGACGCGCGATGCACGCGTGCTCACAGGCCGGCTCGGAGGGTCATGGAATTCCGTCTCGACGAAGCGCAGGTCAGCTTGCAAGAGACGGTGGCCCGGCTCTGCCGCGCCTGGTTCCCGCTCGACGCGCTCGCGGCGCGGGAGGGACTACCGATCGATCCGGCCGCCTGGCGCGAGCTGGCCGACCTCGGGGTCTTCGGCATGTTGCAGCCCGAGGCGGCCGGCGGCATCGGCCTCACCACCGTCGACGCCGTCATCGTGTTGGAGCAGTTGGGGAGCCATCTGGGACCCGGCCCACTGGTCTGGACCCTGCTCGCGGCGCCACTGGTGGAGGGCGCGGCCGCCGGAGCGACGCGCGTCGGCGGAGTAGAAGCACGCGAGGTGATCGACGGGACCGTCGTGGTCGAGCATGCCGGCGAGATCGACGTGCTCCTGGTGATCGGCGACGAAGGCGTCCGTGCGCATCGCGCCGACGCACTCCCGCCGCCCACCCCGCTCGACTCACTCGACCCGCTCACGACGTTCGGTCGGGTCACCGGCCTCGGGCCCGGGGAGCAGGTCGGCTCGTCCGCCGACGTGGCGCAGCTGCGCACCGTGGGGACCCTGTTCACCGCTGCGATGGCGGCGGGGATCAGCGCCCGTGCGCTCGAGATCGCGCGCGACTACGCGCTCGAGCGGCACCAGTTCGGTGCGCCGATCGGGTCCTTCCAAGCTGTGAAGCACATGCTCGCCGACATGTACGTCCGCAACGTCTCCGCGCAGAGCGCGACCTACGCCGCATCGGCGGTGCTCCGCGAGCCGGGCGACGACGACGCGCGCGCGCGCGGTTGCGGGCGCCAAGCTGCTCGCTGCAGACGCGGCCGTGGTGAACGCCAGCAGCGCCATCCAGGTGCTGGGCGGCATGGGGTTCACGTGGGACATGTTGCCCAACTACCTGCTCAAGCGGGCGTGGGTGCTGGAGACCGAGTTCGGCGAGAGCCAGGAACACGCGCGCTTCCTCGGTTCCACGCTGGCATCCACTCGCGCCTGAAGCAGGAGAACCCATGGAATTCGACACGATCCGGTACGAGGTCGACGGTCGCATCGCCACGATCACGCTGAATCGGCCCGACCAGCTCAACGCGATCAACCCGCAGATGACGGCCGATCTCCGGCAGGCGTACGCCGCGGCGGAGGCGGACGACGCAGTGTGGACGCTCGTCATCACGGCCATGGGTCGCGCCTTCTGCACCGGCGCCGACGTGGGTGACATCTCCGACGACTTTCGCGTGATCTACGAGGGCGAGTCCTACCTCGCGACGCTTCCACAGTGGGAGGCACCCCAGGAGGGCACGCCCCGTTCCGCAACATGACCAAGCCAATCATCGTCGCAGTGAACGGGTTGTGCTGCGGTGCCGGACTCGACTGGGTGACGACCGGCGACGTGGTGATCGCGTCCGAGCGTGCGCAGTTCTTCGACCCTCACGTGAGCATCGGGCTGGTGTCGGCCCGTGAGTCCGTGCGCCTCGCGGGGTGCTGCCGACGAACATCGCGATGCGCATTGCGATCACCGGCCGCCACGAGCGCATGGGCGGCGCAGCGCGGTACGAACTCGGGTTGATCTCCGAGGTGGTCGATCACGATGACCTCGTGGAACGCGCCCTCGAGATCGCGGAGCTCGTCAACCGCAACGCTCCACTGGCGGTCCGCGGTACGCGCCTCGCGATCCGCAAGGGCCTCGACGTGCCACTGCACGAGGCCGAGATCATGGCCGAGGCATTCCGCGAGCGCGTGCTCTACACCAAGGACGCGCGGGAGGGCCCGGCGGCGTTCCTGGAGAAGCGCGACCCCAACTGGAGCGCGTCGTGACCGCGGTCGACGAGTGGGCGCCGGGAGGCCGTCGATGGACCTGAGCTACTCCGAGGCCGACGAGCGCTTCCGCAAGGAGGTCCGCGCCTGGCTCGACGACACGGTCGCGGACTACGGATCCCCCCCGCACGCGGAGACTGGCCGGCCCGGCGCGCGTATGACACCGGCTGGCAACGGCTCCTCGACGAAGCCGGCTACGCGGGGCTCAACTGGCCGGTCGAGTTCGGCGGACGCGGACTGCCCGCGTCACAGCAGCTCGTGTACTACGAGGAGTACGCACGGCGTCAGGCGCGCCGTACGTCGGCATCAACTTCTGCGGCAACGCGCACGCGGGTCCGACCCTCATCGCCGAAGGCACCGAGGAGCAGCGTGCGTTCCACCTCCCCCGTATCCTCAACGGCGAGATCGTGTGGTGCCAAGGCTTCTCCGAGCCCGAGGCCGGCTCCGACCTCGCCTCGCTGCGCACCCGGGCCGTCCGCGACGGCGATCACTACGTGGTGAACGGCCAGAAGATCTGGAGCACGCGCGCGCACGTCGCCGACTTCTGCGAGCTGCTGGTGCGGACCGACCCCGACGCGCCAAAGCACAAGGGCATCTCCTGGCTCATCCTCGACATGCGCACGCCCGGCGTCGAGGTGCGCCCGATGCGCACCGTCGACGGCGAGGACCACTTCTGCGAGGTGTTCTTCGACGACGCGTGCGTCCCCGTGAGCAACCTGGTCGGCGCGGAGAACGACGGGTGGCGGGTCGCCAACGTGACCCTGCGATTCGAGCGAGGCACCGCGTTCGCCCAGCACATCATCAGCCTCCGCGCCGAGCTCCGCAGGCTCGTGGGCATCGCCGAGGCGCGCGGGGTGTGGGACGACCCCGGGCTCCGAGCGCGACGTCGGCCAGCTCGACGCCCGCATCGACGGCCTGTGGCGCATGACCCAGCGGTGCGTGACCGAAGCCGAGGCAACGGGTCTCCCCTCGCCGCTCGGGTCGGCGGTCAAGCTGGGATACAGCGAGCTCGGCCAAGAGATCGCGAAGCTCGAGATGCGCCTGCTCGGTCGCCGCGCGCTCGCCACCGACGGCCTCGACACGCTCGACGCCCACGTCGTGCACGACTACCTCTGGGCGTTCCAGAACACCATCGCGGCCGGGACATCGCAGATCCAGCGCAACCTCATCGCCGAGCGGATCCTCGGCATGCCCAAGGCCCGATGAGCGACCCCCGGCAATCGACGCCGAAGGTGCTCGACGGTGTCCGGGTGCTCGACTTCGGGCGGTTCGTCGCGGCACCGTGGTGCAGCGCGATCCTCGGCGACATGGGCGCCGACGTCATCCGAGTGGAGAAGCGCGACGGCGGCGAGGACCGTTGGGTGCAAGCGGTGACCGAAAGCGGCGAAGGCGGCATGTTCCTGCAGTGCAACCGGAACAAGCGCTCGCTCACCTTGGACTCGAGGACCGCGGAAGGCGGCGAGATCGTCCGCCGCTTGCTCGCCGGCACCGACATCGTCGTCGCGAACATGCCGCCTGCGGCGATGCGAGCCAGTGGTCTGGACTACGAGAGCCTCCAAGCCGTGCGCGGCGACATCATCCTTGCCGAGCGCGACGACCTACGGCGAGGGTGGTCCGTACAGCGATCGCATCGGCTTCGACGGCACCGGGCAGGTCCTCTCCGGTGCCACGTTCCGACAGGGCCTGCCCGACCTACCCATCCGCTCGTCGGTGCCCTACGTCGATTTCGCCACCGCGATGGGCCTGGCGGTCGGCGTCATGATGGCGCTCTTCCACCGAAACCAGACGGGTGAGGGCCAGCACGTCGAGGGCGCGCTCCTGCCGACGGCGCTCATGATGTCGAACGGGCTGCTCATCGAGCGCGAGGCGCTCGGCGTCGAGCGTCCCCGGATCGCGAACCGCGGCTACGCGGTCGCGCCGTGCGATCTCTACGAGGTGGCCGACGGGTGGTTCTTGCTCCAGGTGGTCGGACAACCCATGTTCAAGCGCTGGTGCCGGATGGTGGGACGGGAGGATCTGTTCGAAGATCCGCGCTTCGCCAGTGACGACCTGCGCGCCGAGCACGGCGACGTCCTGAACGACGTGATGCAGGAGTGGTGCAGGCACATGACCCGCGCCGAGCTCATGGCCAGTGCCGATGCCGCGAAGCTCCCGGCTGCACCGTTGGCGTCGCCCGGCGAGGTGCTCGAGGATCCGCACGTCGCGGCGATGGGCTACCTCCAGCGGGTCGACTTCCCGGGCGCGGCACGTCCGGTGCCGATCATCGAGACCCCGTTCCGCATGTCCAAGACGCCGGGCGCGATCACGACGCGCGCGCCGATGCTCGGTGAACACACCGACGAGATCCTGGGCGAGATCGGATTCGACGCCGACGAGATCGCCGAGCTCCGAGCACACGAGGTCGTCTGAAGCGTGACTGAGGCACCGTCTCCGTCGACGACTCGAACCGTCCCCGCGCTGCTGGCCGAGCGCGTCGCCGCCGTCGGCGACCGCGCGCTGCTCGTCTGCGACGACGACACGCTCACCTACGCAGACGCCGACAGGCGATCGGCGGGGTTGGCCAAGGGCTTGTTGGCGGCCGGGTTCGGCAAGGGCAACCACATCGGGCTCCTGCACCCGAACGGGAGCGCGTTCGTCGTCGCGACGCTCGCCGCGGCGCGGATCGGCGCGGTCACCCTTCCGCTGAGCACACTCTCGACGACCGCCGAGCTGCGGGTGCTGCTGCGCAACGCCGACGTCCAGGTGCTGCTCGCCGGCCGCTCGCATCGTGGCCGAGACCACGTCACCGACCTCCAGCACGCCGTGCACGACTTCGATCCTTCCGGGGACGTCGCGGTCTCCACGTCCGAGGTCCCCGCACTCCGACGCATCGTGTTCGAGACGGACACGATCGTCGAGGAAGGTCGCGGCGTCAGTGACGAGATGCTCGCAGCGAGAGCGGCGGCGGTCCGACCGTCGGATCGACTGGTCATCGTCCACACGTCGGGATCGACGAGTGAACCCAAGGGCGTCATCCACCAGCACGGCCCGTTGCTCCGCCACGTCGAGCTGCTCAACGAGTTCACCCACTGCCGGCCCGACGACGTGTTGTTCTCCAACTCCCCGTTCTTCTGGATCGGCGGGTACGCGTACTCGTACCTGGCGACGCTGGTCGCCGGCGCGACGCTGGTGTGCTCGAACGCCACGGACGCGACGCAGACGCTCGATCTGCTCGAACGGACGCGCCCGACGATCGGGATCGGCTTCCCGAGCACCGTCGCGCACCTGGTCGTCGATCCTTCCTTCACCCAGCGCGACTTCACTTCGCTGCGCCGCGGCAACCTCTGGCCGCTGATGCCGGCCGACGTCCGACCGGCCGATCCCGAGTTGCGTCACAACATGCTGGGCATGACCGAGGCCGGGAGCGTGTGCCTCGCGAGCGACGACGACGTCGACCAGCCCGAGCACCGCCGCGGCTCCTTCGGTCGGGCCGTCCCCGGCCTCGAGTCCAAAGTCGTCGACCCCGACAGCGGCGCGGAGTGCACGACCGGCGAGGTGGGTGAGCTCTGGTTCCGCGGCCCCAACCTGATGGAGGGGTACTACGGCCGGGAGCGCGCCGACACCTTCACCGTCGACGGCTGGTACCGCACCGGCGACCTGATGCACGTCGACGCCGACGGCTTCCACTACTTCACCGGTCGCCGCGGTGACATGATCAAGACGACGTCGGGCGCCAACGTCGCGCCACGCGAGGTGGAGGCGGCGATCGCCGAGGTCACGGGGCTGACCGCGCACGTCGTCGGCATCGAGGACTCGAAGCTGGGCCAGCTGGTCGCTGCTGCAGTGCGCGTGCCCGAGGCACAGCAAGCTCCCGACGAAGAGGAGCTCCGCGCACTCCTCAAGCTCCGCCTCTCCGCGTACAAGATCCCGAAGCGCTACCTCTTCCTCAGCGACGACGCGGTGCCGATGCTGTCGAGCGGGAAGATCGACAACCATGCGCTGAAGGAGCTGCTCCGAACATCGTGATCGGCCCGCATCGGGACCTCAACGGGGAAGGCGCACGACGTGACGACCGGTCACGACGTCGCGGTCCCCCGAGCGGACCCGGGTCGCACAGGTGACGACGGTCCCGTCCTCGTCGTCGTGCTGGACGTCGGTCACCTCGCCGGAGATGGTCAGCATCTCGCCCGGGTGCGCGGTCGCATGGTTGCGGTCCTCCATGGAGATCAGTGCGCGCGGTGACCCGGCCCACACGGTCACCAGCTCGACCTGCCACGCCGACATGAGGGGCCCGGGGACGAGCACGTCGGGGTAGCCCTCGCGGCGCGCCCACTCGGTGTCGTAGTGGATGCGGTGCGCGGTCCAGTGGGCGACGCCGAAGAGGAACATCCCGACCGCGTCGCGGTGCGCTCCGAGGACCCGAGGCTGTCGCCGACGGACACGGTCGCGCCCGGCCGCAGGCCGCTCATCGGAACACGAAGGTGATGCCGTGCCGCGCCACCGGCTCACCGCGCTGGTTCTCGTAATCGGTCTCCGTCTCGACGAACAGGAGCGGTCCGCTCCGCCCTTCACGGGGCGTGATCGAGACGAGACGCTGCGTAGCGTGGATGACGTCGCCCACACGGACCTCGCCGAGGAAATGGGTCTTGGCGCCGGCGACCGCGGAGCGCCCGTCGATGCCGGGCACGCCGACCCACGCGTGCTGGCCGTCTTCGAGGAGCTCGACCTCGCCGACCACAGGACGGCAGGCCGACAGGAAGAACAACGGCGGCGCCACGACGGCCACGATGCCGTCGGCGTCGTCGCCACGTGGCAGGTCCGCGGTCGACGCACCGATACCCGCCAGGTACTCGCGCACGTGGCGGAGGGAGACGGGATCGCTTGTGAACTCCCGGGTCACCTTGCCCACGAGCGCCTCCACCCCTGGCGCGATCGTCGGGCCGGTCTGCTCGGCGGGCTCGTCGACGCTTCGTTCGGTCATCGGCGTCAGCCGTTCCCGGGATCGCGCCCGTTGGCCAGCTCTCGTCGGCGCCGCGGGCACGCGAGCGACCGGGGCGGATGCTGCGCAGTGCCGGGTGGCGCAACATCAACGACGTCGTGGACGCCATGGTGAGATGCACGCGCTGCGCGCGGTGTCGAGCAGGCGGACGAGGGCTTCCTCGTCCTCAGGTCCGGCGCGCTCGATGACTCGACCAGCTCGGCATCGGCGTCGTCGGGGTCCGGACGATGCCCGAGCAGGTCGGCGAGGGCGTCGAGGTCGTCGGCGTCGAACGCTGACCCCACTTCGTCGACACGCTTCAGATGGTTGGCGATGCGTCCGAGCGCGGCGAGCTCGTAGTCGCCCGTCGCGCCGGCGACGCGGAGGCGATCGACGAGGCAGCGCAGTGCGGACGTGTGGCGACTGGGATGCGCTTCGGGAATCGCGACCGGCGCCAGCTCGTAGCCCGGATCTCGGCGATCGCCTCGAACGACCAACGCGCACCGTTGACGTACCACGCGGAGATAGGAGATCCAGTCGGTGCCCGGGAGCGGATCGGCGAGCGGCGGCCGTACCGAGAACACCGACTGCGCGTTGTAGAGGACGGTGTGGTATTCGATCACGTCATGGTCGAGCGCCACGCCGGTCACGGCTTCGTAGCGCGCGCGATCTCGGCGAGATCGCCGAGGGACTTGAGCGTGTCGCGAACACGCAGCGCGGCGAGATCCATCATCGGATCTCCGACGTGCGCGTGTTCGAAGTCGAGCAGCCCGGTGATGCGACCGTCGTCGAACATGAACTGGAACGCGTCGTAGGTGATGAATCGGGCGTCGGCGAGGCGGTCGTCGGGGACGTGCTCGGCGAGCCATCGGCGGAGGAACACCTCGATGGGGTCCCGCGCCTGGCCGGCCAGGGCCCGGTCGTGGCCCTCCTGCATCAACCGCAGGAACGCGAGGCCTGTGCTGGCCGAGTCGTTCGGGATCGTGAAGCCGGCAGCAGCCACGGCATCGAGTGGGATCGCGTAGATGCGTGCGAGCAGCTCGAGGTACTCCTCGAGGAGCGCGTCGCGTTCGGCCTCGTCGGCCACGCCCGCGAGATCGACGAGGCCGGAGAGCCGGTCCATGACGAGCGCGTCCGGATCGTCGCAGAGCCCGTATGCGTGCGGGACCGGAAGCCCGTACGTCTCCAGGAGGTCGTGCACCGCGACCTCGTCGCGAATCCGGAACGGCATGACGATGCGCGCCTCGTGCTGCCGCGCGTGCAGCGTCAGCAGTCGGCCGTCGACTTCGACGTCGACATCCCACGCCGGGCGCGAGCGCGCCTTGCGCTCGATGCGGCGGACCTGCCCTCCGACGGTGCGTTCGATCCAGGCCGAGAGGAGCCGGTCCTCGTCGGCATGCGTCGGGTCGGTGCCAGGGCCGCTCATGGCGAGCAGAGTATCTAAACGTTTAGATTGAGGAAGCTCGACCGACGGAGAGCCACGCACGTTCGACGGCCGGACACACGGTCGAGCAGAGGGGTAGCGCAGAATGACAGAAGATCCGAGCACGATCGTCTGGATCACCGGCGCGACGTCCGGCATCGGAGAGGCACTGGTCCGGACGTGTCCGTGGCCCAACACGAAGATCATCAGCGTGTCGCGGCGCGAGCACCCCGACCTCGAGTCCGTGTACTTCGAGATGACTGACATGGACTCCTGGTACAAGGTGGGCGAGCACCTCACCGAGAGGTTGGCGACGTTCCGCGGCGAGCGCGCGGTCTTCATCCACAACGCGCTGCTCTACCCCGGCGGCCGCTACTACCAGGGTGAGGGTCCTCTCGAGGTCCACCGAGCGCGACATCATCGGCAACGGGGTGGCGCCGATCATCCTCGGGGACCTGTTCCTCCGCGCCGCGCAGCCGGCGGTGGACGCCGGCGTCGACTGCGGACTGGTGCAGATCTCGTCCGCATCCACGCGCATCGCCTATCCCGGTCTCGCGATCTACTCCGCGTCGAAGGCAGCGATGGAGCAATGGGTCCGGTCGGTGCGCGCCGAGCGTGAGGATCGGGGAAAGGGTCCGTGGGTCGGTGCCATCCGCCCCGGGTTCGTCGACACGCCCTCCGCTCGCCGCGACGCCGAACTCGATGACGACGTGTACCCCGGAGTGCCGGGCATCAAAGAGGCGGTACGCACGGGCAAGGGAATGCTGGGCGCCGACGAGGCCGCGCTGAACATCTGGAACGCGATCCCCGACGACGTCATCGCGAAGCCCGTGCTGCTCTTCGGGGAGGCGGTCGGCGTCACCACCTGAAAGCGACGACGACCTCTTTCTTCGATGCCCAGCGTGTACATCCCCGGCGACGAAGCGACGCTTCGACGGTACGCCCATGTCGCCGGACGGCTCGAGGCCGACGGCTTCGATCGCATGTGGATCGGAGAGCTCAACGGTGCCGACGCGGTATCAGCGGCCACCCTGGCCGCCGTCGGCACCACGGATGCGCAGATCGGCGTGTTCGTCAACGTGTTCACCCGTGCGCCATCCGTGCTCGCCATGACCGCCGCATCCCTGGCCCAGATCGCACCCGGACGGGTGCAACTGGTGTTGGGCGTCGGCTCCCCGCTCTTTGTTGAGCGCTGGAACGGCATCCCGTTCGAGCGCACCTTCACGCGGCTTCGGGACACCCTGCGCTTCCTTCGCCAGGCGCTCACCGGCGAGCGCGTGGTGGGCCCGTTCGACTCCATCGTCAGCGGTGGGTTCTCGCTCGAGGACACACCAACCACGCCACCGGAGCTGCTCGTCGCGGCCACCGGACCTCGCGCCTTGGAGCTCGCGACGACCGAGGCCGACGGCGTCGCACTCAACTGGATCCTCCCGAACGACCTCGACCGACTCGAACCGCTTCCGAGCGATCGGCACGACGTCACCCTCGTGGTCTCGGTGTGCCCAACCACCGATCGGCGCGTCGTCGACCAGTCGATGCGTACGATCATGGCAAACTACTTCCGCATCCCTGCGTACGCCGAGCAACAGCGTCGCCTCGGGCACGCTGATCTGCTCGGGCCCCTGTGGACGGCGTGGGACGCCGGTGACGCTGACGCCGCGCCGCGCCGCGCTGCCCGATTCGCTGATCGACGACTTCGTCGTGTGGGGCGAACCACCGCGTGCCGTGATCGGCTCCTCGAGATCGAACGCGAGACGGGCGCGCGGATCGTCGCGACGTACTTCCCTCCGGAAGGGCTGACCTTTGAAGACGTCGCGCTGACATGAGCGACTGAGAGACTGTCTCGTGAGTCGCCCGATTCGTGCAATGGATGTCCAGCACGTGAACGACGTCCACGAGGGCTATGACGCCGTGGTCGAGCACTACCGACGGCTCTTCGGTGGCGTCGTGGTGTTCGACCGCCTGCAACCGACCTGGCACGCGTGCCTGCTCGACGTCGGCGGCGTCCTCTTCGAGATCTTCGTGCCCGACGAGTTCTTCCTCCACACCCGATACGGCTCCCACTACCTCGGGATCGAGTTCCAGGTCGACGACATCGATGCGGTCCGCGACACGCTCGCCGCCCGGCACGTGCGAATCGCCCGCGACCTTGACGTCGCGGTGCCGCGCACGCAGCCGACTGCCACGGCGTCTCGCTCGAGTTCTTCGCCGGTGACTTCCACCACGATCCCGACCTCCTCGACCTCCCGATGCCGGCCGCGAGCTACTGGCGCGACGAGCATCCGCTCGGACTGACCGGCCTGCACGGCTGCACCATCGCCGTGCACCACTTGGAGTCGGCCACGGCCGACTTCCAGGCGCTGTTCGAGCACGAGGTGCTCTACGAGATCCCGCGCCCCACCGTTGCCGGCACCGCGATCGGGTTGCGCGTCGGCGGTGCCGTGCTCGAGCTCGTCGCACCGGACGGCGACGGCCCACTCCTGCAACACCTCCTCGACCACGGCGAGGGCATCCGCTCGACCGTGTTCGCGGTCGCGGACCTGGCGCCGGTGCGGCGCCACTTCGACCGGCTCGACGTCGACCTCGTCCCGGGCACCCTCCCCGACTCGCTCGCCATCCCCGCCGCGCAGCATCTCGACGTGCTCGTCGAGTTCGCGGTCGTCTGAAGCGAGGTCAGTCGAACAGCGCGAAGAAACGGCTCTCGATGCTGGCGCGCGGGACCGGTGCCTCCACCGTCACGTCCTCGAACGCCACGTGCAGCGAGCTGGGGCGCTTGCCGCGCTCGGAGTCGAACCCCACGAAGACGAGCGCATCGTCGACGATGAGGTCGGGGAAGTACCACCACTGGTGGTCGTCGCTGTACCGGGAACCCTGGGATCGATAGGTCACCTCTTCGCCGTCGGCCTGCTCCGCTGCGACGTGGTAGAGGAGCGGGACGATGTCGGCGGCGTCGACCGTTCGCCAGTCGCACAGGGCCAGTGGATAGTCCTGCGGAGGGTCGGTCAGGACGCGCCACGTCTGGTAGAGCACGAACCGACTGAACGGTGCGACGTCGCGGCCGCTGTGCTCGATCGTCTCACGCAGTTGGACCTGAGCTTCGTCGGCGTCGTAGTCGAGGTGGGCCCACCCCGCCGGCGTCATCATCTCGCTGCGGTTCATGCTCGTGCTGCACCGCACCACCGACGCGTGGATCGGCAGCACGTCACTGGCGCCGGTGTGAGCTTGGAGCAACGGGATGATCTCGGCCCAGTAGTCGAACTCGATCGGCCGCATCACGAGGAGCGGCTTCTCAGCGACCAGTTCATCGAGGCGCTCTCGCGCGACCTGACTCGGCCAACGCATCAGCTCGAGCCCTTCACGCTCCAAGGTGGGTGGCGTCGTGGCCGTGCGCCCGTTGCGGACCGACATCGTATGCCCCTCGATCGTGTCCTCATCGAGGATCCGTGACGTGTACTCCACGTGGACCGAACCCAGGTCGCTCCGCAGATAGGGGATCTCGGCGGCGATGGCCCCACCCGGAAGCTGCTCGGTCACGTCACATCCGCTCTCGGTGGGGCACGGGGCGATTGTAACGGTGCCGATCGCGGATGCGTGCGGTGGTCGTGAAGGGCGCTCCTGCGATGCGGACCGGTGCAGTTCCAGATCGTCGACGCACGCAGAGGCGGGTCAAACAACGCCAGGCCTCCACCCGAGACTCCTCTGCACCGGAAGTCGTTCAGCGCTTCCTCGTGGAGAGCGCCCGCTCCGCACACATTGATGTCAAGATCGACCTCATGACGCAGGGAGACACGAGGACGGACGCATCACCGCTTTCCTTCAGCCCGACCGGCCTGTTCCTCTGCAAGGAGCCGTGCCACGAGCGGGGAGAGTGCCGCAATGGACTTCTCTCAGCGCAGCTGGACTGCGACAACGCCGTCCTCTACGAGATCGAGTGTCCGGCGGAGTACCGCCAGATGCCGGGCCGGGCCCATGCGTCGTGGACAGCAGGCGTCATGAGCGAGATCTGCGGGCAGTCATCGCTGCAACTTGGGATGACTGCTTTCACAGGGACGGTCACCACGCGATACCAAGCCCCAGTACCTGTTGGTGAGCGACTGATCGGACGGGTCACCTTTGCAGGCCGCGAGGGACGCGAAAATTTTCCGTGTCCGCCACTCTCACGACGTTGGCCACGGGTACGGAGCTCGCGACTGCGGAGACGATCATGATCGCTGCAGCGGACAAGATCAAAGGCTGACTGCAACGCTGGCACCTCCACCAAAGTCACGCGGCACCGGGGCGAGAGCCGAGTTGAGAACGCCGCACCTCCCATACTGCGCTCTGCACGCGCCCTGGACGACCGCCGAATGCTCGCGCGTGATCACGGAGGGTCGGGCACGCCGCTCATGATCGCAGCCGGTTCGACGACGTCGGCGCCGATCATCTCGCTCGTCCCGAGCAGGTGCCGGCGACCGAGGCCGAGCGCGATGGCCAGGAACACGACCATTGCGAGTGAGAACCCCGCTGAACAGGACCAGCCGACCGAAGTGCTCGTAGACGAATCCGGCGAGCAGGCCGGTCACGCCGCCCGCGAGCAGACCGACCGCGCCGAGAAGTCCTCGGGCAGCGGATTGATGTTCGGGCGGGCTTCCGAGCGCCGCGCCTACCTGGGTGCTCGGGTATGTGAACGAATCAGCCACCGAGTGCACCACGGACACCACGAGCAGCGGTCCAAGACCCGGGACGATGCCGTACGCGAACGTGCACGCAATCGCCACTGTCAGGCTGATGCCTACGACACGAATGGGTCCGTGTGCTTGTGCCAACCGCCCACCGACCGGTGCGAGCACGATCATGGGCGCGGTGAACGCACAGATCGTGACGCCGATCAACCAGGTGGTCGGCGCCGTGGTCGCGCAGCAACACAGCCCAGATCGCCTCGATCAGCCCGACAGTCATGTAGAACGCCACGTGGGCGGACAACGTTGCCTGGATCGCGGGGCGTGCAAGCAGTGCACGGAGCACTCCCCGCAATTCGATGCCGGCTGCGGGCGCGCCCAGGTCGAGGCGGGTAGCCAGCACGAACACTCCGAGGTAGAGCCCGGCGAAGAAGAAGAAGGGGGCACGTACACCGAACGGCACGGCGAGTGCCGCGGCGACCAGCGGCCCGAGGATGAATCCGGCGACGTCGAACGACGCGAGTCGGCCGAGGTTTGCGCCCATCCTTTCCGGGTTCCTGGCGATCACGATCCGGCGCATGGCCGGCATGGCTGCGCCACTGCCGAATCCGAGCAGAAGACGCGTGGCGAGCCACGCCCAGAATTCGGAGGCGAGCGCGCATCCCAACATCGCCACCATGGTGAGGAGGATTCCTCCAAGGACCAAACGTGACGCAGATCCGCGGTCGGCGTACCGCGCGGAGCCCGAGCTGCGCGATCAGGCCCGAAAGGAACCCCAGCGGCCACGATGCAACCGACCTCGGCCTCGGTGAAGCCATAGCCGTCCCGGAGGTCCGCCAACACTGTGTACACGGAGCCGTACGCGAGCGACAGGCTGCCAGCGACGGTGCAGTAGAGCAGCATGCTGGACCGCAGTCGGTTTGATCTCGAGCGGGAACGGTGCGCTGACTTTCATGGCTCGCCTCGTGGAAGGACAAGTGCTAGAGCGTGCTCGTCACCGCGTTGCTTCGGCCCAGTGCTTCGACCGCCCTCTCAGTCCGTCTCGGGCTCGATGACGATGCGCAGAGATCGCTGACCCTGCAGCATCCCGATAGGGAGCGAGTCGTAGTGCTCGTCGACGAGGCGGTATGCAGCGATCCGCTTCGTGAACTCCCGCATGAGCGTGCGGATTTCGAGCCGGGCGAGCGTCGCACCCGGACAGATGTGCGGGCCGGAGCCGAACGACAGGTGCTCTCGTGTACGCGCGGTCGAGTCGGAAGGTGTCGGGATCGTCGTATTTCGTCTCGTCGTGATTCCCGGAACCGATGCACATGAGCACCTTCGGTTCCTTCCTCGACCGGTGCGCCGACGAGCTCGGTGGGCTTGCCGGCAATTGCGCACCATGAACTGCGCGGGGGCGTCCATCCGTAGCGATTCCTCGATCGCCGACGTCGATGAGAGCCGGGTCCGCCCGGAGCGCGGCGTACGCATCCGGATCGAGACCGAGGCGGTAGATGAGGTTGCCGATGAGGTTCTTCGTGGTCTCGCTCCCAGCACCGATCATGAACATGATCTGCGCGCGGATGTTCCGTGGCTCGAGCGTCTCGCCGTCGACCTCGGTGACGAGGAACCGGGTGAGCGCGTCCTCGGGCCACTCGTCGCGCGGCAGTGCCAGGCGCTCCTGGATCTTGTCGTCGATGTAGTCGCGCTGCTCCGGGTTGAGGTCGGCGGCAGCGATGCTCTCGCCCTTGGCGAGTGCCTTCTCGTACCGCTGGCCGCCCTCGTGGAGCCCAGCGGTAGTACTCGCGTGGCATCGGATTCGGGGAAGCCGAACAGGCGTGACATCGCCGCGGGCGGGATGGGCGTGGCCAGGTGCTCGACGACGTCGACACCCGTCGTCACCGTTGACTCGCGCCTCCCCCATCATCTCGTCCATGCAGCCGGTTGACGAGGTCCTGGAGGTACGGCTCGATCTGCTGGCTGCGGTGGAACGCGACCACCGAGTTCATGATGCGGCGCACCTTGCCATGGCGCGGCTCGACCATCGCGGCGATGTTCTTGTCGACGTCGGGGACGTCGTCCTGGCCGGCACTGCCGCCGAAGTCATCGACGGTGCGCGAGGCCGTCGTAGACGGCCTCGTATGACACTGCCGCGAGCGCGCCCTCGAGGCCCGGGCATGGGGACGACCGCGCCCTTCGGCGCGCAGGCGGCGGTACGCGGCGGCGCGCCGTTCGAGGTCGCTGTCGAATGGAGTGGGGAGGTCCTCGTCGGAGCGGGTGGTGTCAGCAGTCATCGACGAGCCATTTCATGAATCGGTGGAGCGGATAGAAGCCGTCGTGCGGGAACCCCGACGCGACCTGGATGACCTCGCCGAGCGGCACGAGGCGTTGCATCCCGCGGGCGGCGAGCTTGTCGCGCAGGTCCGTCGGCGCGCGCCTTCGGGATAGAGGCCGATGGTCTGGGTCGCGACGTTGACGTGCACGAGCGCGTCCTCGAGCGACGGCACGCGCACGACGTTGACCGTCTTCGCCGACGGGTGGAAGTCGACGGGGTCGTCGGAGAGCACCACGAGACCGGAGCCGTCGTCGCTCCCGAACACCTGGTACATCGGCTCCATGGCGCGGAGCACGTCGACCTCGGCCTTGATGTCGGCGGGCAGGTTGGTGACGACGGCGTCCGACCACTCGCGTTCGACCGCGAGCTCTCGTGCGAGGAGCTCGCACCACTGCGCCAGCTCGTCCTCGTCGCCCTCCGCGTAGACGAAGCGGCTCGCCGCGCAGACCTCCTGGTTGTAGAGGCTGCAGTCGGTCGCCGCGGCCGCCGCCGACTCCTGCATCGCGTCGCGGCGACGCGAGCGCTTCGCGACCGACCAACGAGATCGAGACCTTCGGGTCGAACGACACGAGATCGAAGCCCGGCGCCATGTACTTGATCGCGCTGCGGATGGCGGCGTCGCCGCCCCATGCCACGAGGCGGTCGAAGTACTGCGCGCGGAACAACGCGCCTTCGACCTCGGGATCGCCTCCTCGCCAGTACACGCACGAGAACGACTGCGTCACCGGATGGTCGGGGTCGACCTCGGCCATGGTGCGCAGGATGGCGGTGCCGGTGAACAGGTCGTTCGACGGCAGCTTCAGCAGGTGCACGCCCTTCGAGAGCGCGCCGCGGGCGATGCGTCCCGCCGGTGACGCCGGGCGCGTTGCCGGCGAGCACGTGCACGAGGCGCGGCGGGAACGCGCGGACGCGGCGCACGCGACCCTGGAGGTCGGGGATCTCCTTCCAGCCGTCGAGCACGTCTCGGCCGACTTCCCGGTCGACCTGGAACCACAGCGACTCGGGATCGAAGATGTGCGCCATGGCCCTCGTAGGCCTTGGTGAGGATGCGCGGACCGAGCGCGCTGCACGCGACGCTCTGCTCGAGCGCGTATTGCAGGTGCTCGTTGTCGTCGAGCTCGAGCCGCTCACCCACCGCGCCGAGGAAGTCGATGATCTCGGCGAGCGGGAGATCGAACGCGGGCCCGGGCTCGTTGCGCGGCCAGACCAGCTCGTCGAGATCGAGCTCGGGGTGGCGAAGTCCTTGTACTCGGTGTGATGCTCGGGCGTCGGCTCGTACACGCGCCCACGGACGACGTGCGGCACCGTCATGCGGATCGTGTCGAAGCTCACTCCATGACCCCCCGCACGTAGGAGTCGATCGTGCCCGCGCACGTGAGCTTGTCGTCGCCGCCCTCGAGCACGCTGTAGCGCTCGATGCTCCCGGCGACCACCGTCGGGGTCGGCGTGGTGAAGTCGACGGTGACGTGGTCGCCCGTGATCACTCCGCCCCAGCGTCCCTCGATCGACGCGTCGAAGAACGCGAACCGGCCCTCGGCCTGGCCCGACTCCTGGTCGATCCGCTTCTCGCCGGTGTCGTCGAGCAGCAGCGGGATCACCCACGGGGCCGCCCGGTACCGACCGTCGACCTCACCGAGCGCGGTCGACACCTCCGACATCCCGTAGCCGCCGGTCACGTTGTCGGGCGAGATGCCGAAGAACGCGAGGATCTGCTCCTCGTAGTCGCTCGGCATCGCCGCACCCTTCGTGCCGCCGCCGCCGGTGATGACGGACTCGGGATGGAACTCACCCGCCTGCACGCCGCGCTCCCGAGCCCGTTCGACGATCAGCCAGTACTGCGCCCAGAAGCCCACGACGTACATCGGCTCGTGGCGGTGCTCGATCAGCGCGTCCATGAGCATGTCGAGTCGCTCGGCGTTGGCCGCCTGCTTGGCGGCCGCCTCGCGCTCGAACGTCGCGATCTCGCTCGGCATCGCGGTGCCCGTCGGCGATGCGCGTGCGCAGGTCGCCGAGTGCGCGTGATCTCGGCGATGCGCATCGGCTCCTCGGTGAGGAAGTAGCTGGCGTCGGGACGCCCGAACGTCTCGACCATGGTTCGGAAGTGCAGCGCGGCGCGGTGGTGACCGTGCTTCGGCCCGAAGATGAAGATCGGGTGCCGCTCCCCATCGGCGAACAGCGGCTGACGCTGCGTCGACTGGATCAGCATCTTCAGCGAGAGATCCTCGTCGGCCTGCGTCTGCGGCAGAAAGGAGTTCTTCCCGGTGGTCCCGCTCGTGACGTACGCCTTGTGCCCGGCGGCGTGGAGGCGATCGACCCACTCGTCCTGGTCGGTGACGCCCTCGATGTCGACGTTGTCGACCCGCATCGACGAGAGCGTGTCGAGCCACTTGTTCATCAGGTCCCAACGGTTCTTCTTGATGAAGCCCTCGGGATACGACTTGTAGTTCGAGTGCGCGAACAGCAACGGCACCAGGTCGTCGAGTCGCTCGATGCTGTCGATCCCCGACCTCGATCCGCCAGGCGCCCGAGCACCGGGATGCGCTCACGCTGCTGTGCCAGGCGTTCGTTCGCGGCCTGCAACCAGAGCGGCTCCAGCTCCACGCGACCCGGCCAGTCGTCGGGTGGGACGTCGCTGAACGCGATCAGTTGCTCGTAGGCGGTGCTCATGTCGGCTTCCTCACGCCAGCGGTGACCACGGGACGTTCCGCAACATGTGCGTCGAGCCGTGGACACCGGCCGGGAGCGACGGCACGAGCGAACCCGACCAGTCGCCCCATCCCTGATCGGTCGCGACCGCGTCGGCGAACGCCTCGCCGGGGGCCACGCGGTACAGCACCTTGACCTCGGACGCATCACCCGCCGGCCCGAAGAGCGGACGGAACCCGGCGATGCACTCGAGGACGTCGCCGTCGGTGTGCTTCGGCTCCGTCACCGCCCGTTCGACACCCGGGCCCTCGAGGGTGTCCTCGCGGAACACGCGCACGTCGTGCTCGGCGGGGCCGACCGGCAACGAGTCGAGGTCGAGGTCGGCGGCCGGTGACCACTCGGTCGACACCATGAGCGAGCTCTGACTCCAGTACGTGAGCGTGTCGATCTGCAGGTGCCACTCGGCGAGATCGCCGTAGCGGAGGCGACGCGCGAGCCGTTCCCACGCGGCACCGTCGCGCAACGCGGTGATCACGTTCACGATGTACGCCTCGCCGGCACCGTGGGTCGAGTAGAGGTACCACGCGAGCCGGGCGTCGTCGTCGGCGATGGTCGGCGCGTAGACGTCGCGCACCGCCTCGTCGAGCTCGATCTCGTGCTCACCGATCGCCGCGTGCACATCGTGCAGGAACAGCATGCGTCCCCCATCCTCCGCTCGTCGACGGTCAGCGAGCCGGCGGCTCGACGTTAGACAGCAGTCACTACCTTAATGACGAGCTCCGCGTCCACCGCAACTGCGCACGGCGTCCCGGCCATGCCGGTCGTCACCGCGCGCGAGGTACCCGCCGTCGATCGGCAGCGCCACCCCGGTGACGTTGGCGGCGAGGTCGGACGCGAGGTAGAGCGCCGCCTCGGCGCAGTCCTCGGGCGTGATCGGCATGCCGAGCGGATGGAGCGTCTTCGCCATCTCGAGCTCCTCGGGGCTGCGCTCGCGGAAGAACGCCTCGCCCTCCCCCACGCCGAAGTTCGTGAACATCCCGCCCGGGCAGATGCAGTTGGCCCGGATGCCGAACGGCGCGCCCTCGATCGCGAGCGCCCTGGTCATCTGGATCACCATCGCCTTCGTGCCGCCGTAGACGGCGCTCCCCCACGACACCATCCCCGCCACCGAGCCGGTGTTCACCACGACGCCGCCGTCGCCCTGCGCCTTGAACTGCCGCACCGCGGCCCGACACCCGTTGAACACACCGCGTGCGTTCACATCGATCAGACGGTCGAAGTCGGCGTCGGTGTGCTCCTCCAGGAGGATGCCCCGTCGGGGCGATGCGATGCCCGCGTTGTTGAACATCACGTCGAGGCGGCCGTACGCGTCGACCGCAGTCTGGACCGCGGCGTCGACACGGCGACGACCGTGCCCGACGCTACCTGTACCCGGCGCACCGTCTCCTCCGCCCATTCGGTGCGGAGGTCGCGCGCACACGACGCGCGCGCCGTGCTGCGCGAACAGCTCCGCGCTCGCGCGTGCCCACGCCGGAGCCGGCGCCGGTAACGACCACGCTCTTGTCGGCGAGCAGCTTCACGTCGGTCCCTCCCGCAGCGTCGATGGTGCGTCACGCAACCACAAGACAGTGAACGCGCTGCTCGTCACCGCGGCTGCGAGATCCACGTTCGGGTCGGGAACGTCAAGCGCTTGCAGGGCTTGACTCGTTCGCCCTCGAGGGCGAGCCCCTCCCGACTGGTCGCCAGCACCCGCACGCGTCCGGGGTCGCGCTCTGCTCGCCCGCGCGAGGCGATATGGTCCCGCCCACTGACGAATGCGCGGAGCGCCCGGAGGTGATCCGGGGAGGTGATCCGGGCATGACTGGGGGGTCCGAGTTGAAGCATCGGAGCACGCGCTTCGTACCGCGCGGTGGCCGGCACCGTGGTGGCAGGCCTGGCGTTCGCCGGGATCGCCGCTACCGGCGCCGGTGCGCAGACCGAGACCGACCCGGGGGTGAGCGCCAAGGCGGTGAAGCTCGGGTACATCTTCCCCGAGACCGGCGTGGCCAGCTCCACGTTCAAGAACGCGGGCAAGGCCTGCCAGGCGCGCATCGACCGTGAGAACGCGAACGGTGGTGTCAACGGACGGAAGATCGACATGGAGATCGTCGACGACGCGTCGTCGGGAGCGAACCTCACCTCCACGCAGGATCTCGTGGAGAACCGCGATGTCTTCGCGATCGTGAACAACTCGTCGTTCGCGTTCCTGTCGTACCGTTACATGCTCGAACAGGGTGTCCCGATGATCGGCGGCGGCTTCGACGGCACCTATTACACCCAGAAGGGCAACGAAGACATCATCTCCGCACTCGGGAGCGGCACGCCCTTCCCCGGCCTGTCCTACACCACCACACCCAAGGTGATGAAGGAACTCGGCGCCAAGAAGGTCGCCACGTTGGCGTACGGGGCGTCGGCGTCGTCGACCGCTTCGGCCAAGACGCTCATGGACTACGCAGTCCCGGCGGTGGGTCTCGACCCCGTGTACACGAACACGTCGGTCGAGTTCGGCACGTCCGACGTCGGCCCGCTGGTGCTCGGCATCAAGAACTCGGGGGCCGACGCGGCGTATCTGCCGATCATCGCGGCGAGCAACATCGCGGTGGTGCAGGGCCTGCAGCAGAATGGCGTGGAGATGAAGGCCAACATCCTCGCCACGGGCTACGGCCAGGAGTTCCTCGACTCTCCCGTCGCCAAGACCCTCAAGCCGAACACGGTGTTTGTCCAGTCGTACAAGCCGGTCGAAGTGAAGTCGAAGGGAACCAAGCAGTTCCAGGCCGATCTGAAGAAGTACGCCGGGCTCACGGGCGTGCCCGACTACGGGCAGTACACCGGCTACATCACGTGCAATCTGGCGATCCTCGGGTTGCTAGAACGCGGGGAAGACGCCCACCCGCCGGGGCTTCATCGACGGCCTCCGCAAGCTCGGCTCGCACGACGGAGCCGGCCTGACTTGCCGGCCGGTCGACATCAGCGTCGAAGGCATCGATACGGCACCGACGACGAACTGCGCGTACTACATGTACGTGAAGGACGGGAAGTTCGTCGTCATGAACAAGGGCAAGCCCTACACCGGCAAGCTCGTCGGCTCGAAGGAGGCCCTAGCGGCCAACGCGGCCGGCGACCTCTCCACGGTCACCACGACCGTGGCCCCGGCGTCCTGAACCGCACGCACGGAACGACCGGAGGGATCGTTCGGCGAGCTCAGCTCGCGGACGGTCCCTTCGGGACGTCCTGGATCTTGCCGTCACCGTCGCCTTGAGCAACTGCTCCGGCGGCACGCTCGGTCGGCCACCCTTCGCGTACATGACGTCGAACTTGCCGTCGAGCTCGCCAAGGACCGCGTCGACCACCTTGCGGATCCGACGGATCGGATGATCAGCCGGGATCAGATCCCCCGGCTGCAACGGTCAGCGAGCCGGCGGCTCGACTCTAGACAGCAAGCGCTAGCCTAACGACGAGGTCCGCTCCACCGCAACTGCGCACGGCCTCCCGGCCATCGCGGTCGTCACCGCGGCGTCACCGCGCGAGGTACCCGCCGTCGATGGGGAGCGCCACCCCGGTGACGTTGGCGGCGAGGTCGGACGCAAGGTAGAGCGCCGCCTCCGCGCAGTCCTCTGGCGTGATGGGCAGGCCGAGCGGATGGAGCGTCTTCGCCATCTCGAGCTCTTGAGGGCTGCGCTCGCGGAAGAACGCTTCACCCTCCCCCACGCCGAAGTTCGTGAACATCCCGCCGGGGCAGATGCAGTTGGCGCGGATGCCGAACGGCGCGCCCTCGATTGCGAGCGCCCTGGTCATCTGGATCACCATGGCCTTCGTGCCGCCGTAGACGGCGCTGCCCCAGGACACCATGCCCGCCACCGAGCCGGTGTTCACCACGACGCCCCCGTCACCCTGGTCCTTGAACTGGCGGACCGCCGCCCGGCACCCGTTGAAGACACCACGCGCGTTCACGTCGAAGAGCCGGTCGAAGTCGGCGTCGGTGTGCTCCTCGAGCAGGATCCCCCGGCGGGGCGACGCGATCCCGGCGTTGTTGAACATCACGTCGAGCCGACCGAACCGGTCGACCGCGGTCTGCACCGCGACCTCCACGTCGTCCGGTCGGGCGACGTCACACGAGATCGCGACCGGCGGATCCCGACGCGGCTTCGACCCGGCGCACCGTCTCCTCCGCCCACTCGCCCCGGAGATCCGCGCACACGACGAGGGCGCCGTGCCGGGCGAACACCTCTGCGCCCGCATCGTCCGACCCCGGAGCCGGCGCCGGTGATGACCACGGCCTTGTCGGCGAGCAACTTCACTTCGGTCCCCTCTCGCACGGTCATGGGCGTCACGCGAGCACAAGACAGCGGACACTGTCCACTCCGCGACGGCTCGTCCTGCCGATGCGCACGCTTGCTCCGGCGCGCTGTCTGCAGTAGACACTTGCTTACTCGCTTACTCGCGATCGACGCCTTGGGGGGCCCATGTTCTACGTGCACGAGACCCACGCGTTGGACGCCGACACCGCGCCGAGCTTCGAGACGGTGCTACGCGAGCAGTGGGTCCCGGCGGTCGCCGACGATGCAGGGATGCGGCTCGTGTGGTGCGCCCGCTCGATGCCGGGAACGGCGTCGTACCCCGAGCTGGTCACGATGACCGCGGTCGCCGACGGCGCGGCACTCGAGCGCCTCGCCGCACGGTCCCGCACCGGCGACCTCCGCGACGCCTCGGCGGAGCTCGCCCGGAACCGCGTGGGCCTGACGCACGCGGGTGCTCGCGTCGTTGGAGGAGTTCAACCCCTACTCCGTCGACCTCGACACGGTGCCGGTCATGCGCGAGGGCGCGCCGACCGAGATGTACATCCACGACTGGGTGGTCCCCCAGCCCGGGATGCAGCGCATCTACGAGGTGCAGATGCGCGAGGCCTTCATGAAGATGCTCGAGATGGACGCGATCCCGATGAAGACGTGGGGCGGTTTCGAGACCGTCGCCGGCGGCGGTCGGGTCCCGCTCAGCCTCATGGTCACCTGGATCGCCAATGCGCCCGCGATCACCGGCCTGATCGCCGAGGTCAAGCCACGCGTCGCGCTGGAGCCCGGATCGTGGATGCGCGAGGGGCTCAAGCTGCGCGACACGTGGATCTCACGCCTCGTCCGGAGCGTGCCGTGGTCGCCGACGAGCTGATCGCGTCGCGTCGATCGCACCCGAGGACCGACCGATGACCGCTCGCATCATCCAGTGGGGCACCGGCAACGTCGGCAAGCACGCGCTCCGCGCCATCGTCGAGCGCCCCGACCTCGAGCTCGTCGGCCTGCGGGTCTACAACCCCGACAAGGTCGGCAAGGACGCCGGCGCGCTCCTCGACCAGGCGCCGATCGGTGTGCTCGCCACCGACGACATCGAGCAGATCCTGCCGATCGACGCGGACTGCGTCTGCTACACCGCGCTCGGCTCGACCCTCAGCGATGCCGAGGCTCCGCTCGACGACATCTGCCGTCTCCTGGCGTCGGGCAAGAACGTCGTGTCGAGCGCGGTGGAGCACCACGCGTACTTCCGACCCGGGTTCGAGCTCCGGGGCGCGGGCGTGCGGCACACGCGCGCATCCGCCGAGCGTGCGAGGACGGACACACCTCCTTCTTCCACGTCGGTATCAACCCGGGTTTCGCGATGGATCTCTGGCCGATCCTGTTGTCGCGGCTCAGTCGGCGCATCGACCACCTCACGGTGACCGAGGTGGTCGACATGTCGGGCTACCCGTCGATCCACATGGTGCGCGATGCCATCGGCTTCGGACTGCCGCCCGAGGCGGAGACGGCGCTCGACGTCCACAACCGCGATCTGTACCAGGGCGCGTTCTACCTCTCCATGCGGATGCTCGCCGACGCGATCGGCGTCGAGATCGACGAGGTGAGGTACCGCCGCGAGGTCGCGGTCACGGATGCGCCGCTGGAGATCGCCGCCGGCACGATCGACGCCGGGACCGTCGCCGCCATGAAGATGGTGTTCGACGGAGTCGTCCACGGCCGACCCGCGATCAGCCTCGAGCTCGTCTGGCGCGTGACCGACGACGTGGGCCGCGACTGGCCGTCGGGCGGGAGCCGCTGGATCGTGCACGTCGACGGCGATCCGACGGTCGATTCCGAGATCGCGATGTCGACGAGCACCGACGCCGGCCGCGCGACCTCGCTGTCGGTCGCGACGCTGCTCGTGAACTCGATGCCGACCGTGATCGCCGCCGAGCCGGGCCTGCTCGACAACCTCACGATCCCGATGCACGGCGGCGGCTACTTCCCGGAGTGACGCCGACGGCGTCGCGGCCGACTACGAAGGCCGGATGATGGGATCGGCGCGGCCGTCGGTCCACCAGTCGGAGTTCCCCATGCTGGCGCGCACCTCGCGGTCGTCGCCGTCACGCCGGCACGTCCCGTCGGCGCCGCGCATGGGACCCGGGAACAACATCGCGCGCTCGCCCTGCGGATCGATGCGCCAGGTCCAGGACTGGTCGAGGAACCGGTACCGGATGCTCTCGGGATAGCCGTTCTCGCGCACCGTCGCTTCGGCCGTCACCGCGGTGGTGGCGTGGAACTCGCCCTGCTCGTCGTGGAGCATGGCGAACCCCCAGCCGTCGGTGCCGTACGCGAAGGTGGCCTGGACCGTGGTGCCGTCGACGTACTCGTTGGCGACCTGTTGCCAGCAGATCTCGCGTCCTCGCCCGAACGGGCTGTTCATCCAGTCGGCGCCTTCCGAGAAGTAGTGGATCTCGTGCCCGACGAAACCCTCGACCGGTCGGCCGCGCACGGTGCCGCGCGAGCGGTACTTGCCGGTGGCCGAGAAGCACGCGCCCCCCGGCCACGTGCTGTACCACTGGATGGCGGGCGCGAGCGTCGTCCCCACGACGGAGAGCGCGTCGCCGTCGGTCCACGAGCAACCGCCAGCCGTGTGGACGAACTCGAACGTCGGCGTCGGTGCCGCACCCACGCTGCGGAAAGTGACGTCGTCGCCCGCGCGCTCGATGACCGACGGACCCGACCACATCCCGGCGATCGCGGCTTCGTCGCGGTCGAGCTGACCACCCGGCGCGGCGACGAACAGCGATCGCATCGTCGACTCGTCGGTCTCCACCGCGCGCAGGGCACGCATGAGCGTGCCGTCGGCGTCACGCCACGTGCCGTAGAGGTACGAGCCGGTCTTCGCGAGGCCGAAGTACCGCGTCGTGGGCATCAGCAGCTCGGCGTCGAACGCGCACTCGGCGATCAGGCACTGCCCGCCGAAGTCACCCGGACGGCGAAGATCCTCGCGTTCGGTCACGACGCTCCCCTGGTCCCGCGTTGTTAGTCAGTGACCACTGTACAAGTGAGCGCGAGGACGCGTCGGGGCGCGGCTGCGGCCCGCACGGGCGTCAGTGCTCGCGGTACACGCGTCCGTACAGCACGGCCTGCGTGAGCTCCTCGACGATCGCGTTGCGCGAGGGCGGCCGCTTGCCGTAGAAGGCCTTCCCGAACACGGCCATGCCCGCGACCATGGCGAGCATGGAACGCGTGGCGAGCTCGTGGTGGAAGAGCGGGTTCCGCTGGCGCCGCACGGTCTCGGCCGCGCCGAGCTTGGCGAGCACCTTGAGCTCGCGCTCGATCTCGAAGATGCCGGTCTCGGCGAGGTCCTTGGCGTTCTGGCTGTCAGCCGCCCACAACATGACGACCAGCCCGCGGTTCGCACGGAACAGGTCGAAGAGGTCACCGACGAGTTGACGAGCGAACCCCTCGTCGCTCAGTTGGTCGAGCTCGCCCGACTGCCATTTGGCGTTGAGGTCCTCGATGTATTCGACGAACGGCTCGACGAGCGCCACCCGGAAGAGCCCGGCCTTCGAGCCGAAGTAGCGGAACATCAACGTCTCGGAGACGCCCGCGCTGGTCGGCGATCTCACGGGTGCTCGTCGCGGCGTAGCCCTGGCTCGAGAAGAGGTCGCGCGCCGACTCGAGAAGCAACCGACGAGGTTCGCCCCGCCGGCGACGGGTCGCCTTGACGTGGCCGGCTCCGTTGGCGGTCGCCCCGCGCGCTTGTGCTCGTCGTGACCACGGATCGTTCCCTTTCAACTATGGGCTTCCTCAGCCTACAAGGGCGCCCCGTGGCGACCGCATGCTGGCGAGCCGGTGGCGCACGCAGGAGCCCTCCGCCATTGGCGCCTTTGGGGAGCGACAAACTGGCAAACTCACCGGAAGACGTCTGCGACTCGACCCAGTGAGGGACGCACACATGCCCATCGACGATGCCCAGCTCCTCGCCGACGATCCCCGAGCCCTGTTCGGGACGGCGAGAGCGATGTTCGCCGTACCGTACGACGAGATCCGGGAGCTGCAGCTCGCAGCGATGCGGTACCGGTTCGAGTCGTTGCGCCCGCAGGTCCAGCTGCTCGATCGACTGGCCCAACGACACGGCGTGGATCGGGTCGACTCGCTGGCCGACGGCGCCCGCCTGCTGTACCCCTCGAACGTCTACAAGTCGTACCCGTTCGGATGGCTCGTCGACCAGGAGTACGGGCGGCTGACGAACTGGCTCCAGCAGCTCACCGCGGACGACCTCTCCTCCGTCGACGTGACCGGCGTCGACTCGCTCGACGAGTGGTTCACGCGTCTCGAGGCGGCGACCGACCTTCGCGTGTGCCATTCGTCGTCGACCTCCGGGAAGCTGTCGTTCGTCCCTCGCGGGGTCGCGGAGTGGACCCGGCGATCCGCGTCGCTCGCGTTCGGATACGAAGCAGCCGGGACCGACGAGGGACCCGAGCACATCTCGCTGGAGGGCGTCCCGTTCATCAGCACCTTCTACCGCTCGGGGCACAGCGCGATCCTGATGCACACCGACTGGTTCATCCGCACGCTCACCGATCCCGACGGCACCCATCCGGAGCGCGTGCTGACGCTCCATCCCGGCGCGTTGAGCTCCGACCTCATGGTGCTCGCGGGCCGCCTGCGGTCCGGGCAGCTCACCGGCGATCCCACGTCGATGCAACTTCCACAACGCCTGCTCGAGCGCCGTACGGAGCTGGGCGCGCTCCTCGACGGAACCACCGGCGAGCGCATCGACCAGTTCGTCACCGAAGCGGCCGATCGCTTCGCCGGACAGCGCGTGCTCGTCGGGGGCGTGTGGCCGAGCATGGTCGATGCTGCCGTGGCCGCGCTGCGGCTCGGTCTTCGAGAGGTGTTCGATCCGCGCTCGTTCGTGAGCTCGGGCGGCGGCGAGAAGGGCCGGACCCTGCCCGAGAACGCGCGTGATCTGGTGACGGAGTGGACGGGCGTCGAGCGGCTCGAGGAAGGATTCGGGATGTCCGAGCTCATGGGCTTCAACGCCAAGTGCTCGTTCGGCAAGTTCCACCTGAACCCCTGGCTCGTGCCCTATGTGCTGGATCCGGACACCCTCGAGGCCCTCCCGGCCCAGGGCCGGGTGAGCGGCCGCCTGGCCGGCATCGACCTCATGGCCAGCTCGTACTGGAGCGGGTACATCAGCACCGACCTCGTGACTCTCACCTGGGCACCGGGGTGCGAGTGCGGGCGTCAGGGGCCCTACCTCGAACCGGAGATCCGACGCGTCGACAACGTCGAGGACGACAAGGTGTCCTGCGCGGCAACGCCCGGCGCGCACGACGAGACCATCGAATTCCTCCGCGCACAGGGGGCGTGACGTGGTCGCGACCGAGCGCTCGAGCCAGACGGTCGACGTGCCGTTCGTCATCCGTGGCCGCGTCGTCGACGACGTGACGCTCGAGCACCAATCCGGCGGTCTCCGCTTCCGTACCCCCGATCCGCACGCGCTGCTCGGTGAACTTCCCCTTGCTTCGCGGGTCGGGATGGCCGATCTCCACTCGATCACGATCGACGACATCGTCGACTTCCTCGCTGCGCTCGGCGCTCGGCTCGATCTGGCGCACAACGAACACCTCCAGCATGCGTTCGCGCTCACCGTGCGGGCCTCGAACCTGACCGAAGCGGTCGTGCGTTCGACCTACGAGGACCAGCTCGCACGCTTCTTCCAGCCCGAGCGGATCCACGCCGCGATCGACCGTCGGCTCGGGCGGGCCTATCTCGAAGGTTGGGTGCACGAACCAGACGCCGACGGGCGCGACCTGCGCGTGCACGCGTTCGGCGCGCGAACCACGCACGTCGTCGCAGGCAACAGCCCGGGCGTGTCCGCCCAGACCATCGTCAGGAACGCGATCACGCGCGGTGACGCGATCATCAAGACGCCGGCGAACGATCCGGTCACCGCAGTCGCCATCCTGCGGACGATGGTCGACCTCGACGCAGACCATCCGGTCACTAGACACGTCAGTGCGGTCCACTGGCGCGGCGGCGACGAGCTCGTCGAGCAGGTGGCCTTCACGAGCCCAAACATCGACAAGATCGTGGCGTGGGGCGGCGTCTCGGCGATCCGACACGTCGCGAAGTACGTCGGTCCCGGCGTGGAGCTGATCGCACTCGACCCGAAGATCAGCATCTCGCTGCTCGGCGAGCGCGTGGTCACCGACCCGGATGTCCGTTTGGACGCGGCGAGACGCCTAGGGATCGACGTCGGGACGATGAACCAGGAGGCGTGCGTGAACTCGCGCATCGCGTACCTGGAGGTCGGTGAGCTCGAGGATCCTCGATCCGAGGTGCTCGACTTCGCAGCTCAGGTCTTCGCCGCGCTCCAGGGCCTCCCGGGCTCGTCGAGCACCGCCGTGGAACGGCTCCCGGCCGAGCTCCGCGACGAGATCGAGAGTGCGCTGCTCCTCGGCGAGCCGGAAGTGGTCGGTGGCGGGACGGGTGCCGGAGGTGTGCTCATCTCCTGGGACGGACGGCCCGTCGACTACAGCGCGCTGCTCGCGGCGCGGTACGTCAACCTCGTGCCGGTCCCGAGCCTTCGCGACGTCCTCGGCCGCATCTCGTCGACAACGCAGACGTGCGGGGTGTTCCCGGTCGAGCTGCGAGAGTCGTTGCGTGACCACCTGGCGCTCGCAGGCGTCCAGCGCGTTGTCACCCTGGGCGTGGCCGCTGCAGGCGGAGACAACCAGACCACCCCACAAGACGGCATCGAGGTGCTGCGACGCATGTGCCGCTGGATCGTCGACGAAGGAGACCGAGCCCCGTCGGAAGCCGCGTCTGTCGCGCGCTGACGAGGCCGCGTCCTGTCGGATCCCTCGCCTTGCGACATCCGACCTTGGACAGACACTGCACAGACGCGATCACACCGATGGAGCCAAGGTGCCGTACCTGAGCATCCAATTGGGCACCGGCAACGTGGGGAAGCACGCGCTCCGCAACATCGCCGAGCGGCCCGGGTTCGAGCTGGTCGGCGCGCGGGTGTACAACCCCGACAAGGTCGGCCGGGATGCGGGCGAGCTGCTCGGCCCGGAGCCGCCGGGCGTCCGGGTGACCCCGGGCTCCATCTGCAGGGAGCAGGCGAGAACGCCGCCGCTCGCCTGGCCGCCGCATGCGAGGAGGGCGGGTCCTCGTTCTTCCACGTGGGGATCAACCCGGGATTCGCCATGGACCTCTGGCCGATCACGCTGTCGCGCGTCTGTCGACGCATCGACAAGATCACCGCCACCGAGGTCGTGGACATCACGCGCTACGCCTCCATCCACATGGTGCGAGACGCCATCGGCTTCGGAGTGCCTCCCGATCAGCCGGTCCCGGTGGATGCGCACAACCAGGAGGTGTACGAGTCCGTGTACTACCTCGCGATGCGGATGTTGGCCGACGCGATCGGCATCGACCTCGACGAGGTGAAGTACCACCGCGAAGTGGCCACCACCGACCGGGACATCGAGATCGCCGCGGGCACCATCGAAGCGGGCACCGTGGCCGCGATGAAGTTCGTCTTCGACGGCATGGTCGACGACCGTCCGGTGATCTCGCTCCAACTGGTGCGGCGGGTGAGCGACGAGGTTGCGCGCGAGTGGCCGACCGGCGACAGCCGCTGGCTCGTCCACATCGACGGCGGCGATCCGGTGGTCGACTCGGAGTTGGTGATGGCGACGGAGGAGGACGCCGGTCGTACGGTGTCGCTCTCGGTCGCGACGCTGCTGCTCAACGCGGTCCCGACCGTCGTGGAGGCGCCGCCCGGTCTCCTCGACAAGCTCACCCTCCCCCTGCACGGCGGAGGCTACGTCGAGCGTCGCGCGCCCGCGGAGCTGACCGCCGACCGCCGAGAACGGCTCAGGTCGTGTCGACCGAACGACCAGCGAGGCGCGCGTAGAAGTCGCTCGGGTAGCTCGCGGGCAGCGCCGTCGCGCGATCCAACGAGGCCCAGAACGACTCGTCGGCCTCGAGCGTCGAGCGCGCCGAGTTGCTCACGCAGTTCGCGGGCCGACCGCGCGGCGGTGAGCGTCGCCGTGATCTCCGGTTGGCGGATCACCCATGCGAGCGCGACCTGTCCGGGTGTCGCACCGATCTGCGCCGCATGCTCGATCACCACCTCGGTGACCCGGAACACCCTGGCCTCGTCGCTCAGGTAGACATCCGGGTTCTCGACGGCACGACTGTCGGCCGGGAGCTCGTCTCGACGACGCCAGCCGGCCGCCAGCTGGCCACCGTGGAGCGGGCCGTACGCGATGAGCGCGAGACCGATGGCGTGCGCGTAGCCGAAGTGCTCGCGTTCGAGGTCGCGCCGGATGAGGCTGTACATCATCTGGGCCGACGCCAACTCTCGCCACGAACTCTGCGCCGCCAGGGTCGCCGCGTGCGCGAGCTGCCAGGCGAAGAAGTTCGAGCAGGCCGCGTGCCGGATCAAGCCTTCGTCAACCAGCGCGTCGAGGGCACCCAACGAGTCCTCGAGCGGCACCGACGCGTCGAACGAATGCATCTGGAAGAGGTCGAGGTGGTCCGTTCCCAGCCGGCGGAGCGTTCCCTCGAGCGACGCGCGGATGTTCTCGGGACCGAGCCCCCACGCGCCCCCGCCGGGTGAGGGGAACCCGACCTTGCTGGCGAGCACGACCTCGTCGCGACTCCCAGCGACGAGACGCCCGAGGATGCGCTCCGACTCTCCCCCGCCGTAGATGTTCGCGGTGTCGAAGAAGTTGCCGCCCGCGTCGCGGTACGCGCGGACGATCTCGGCCGCCGCCTGCTCGTCGCACCCCCAGTTCGGCGTACCGAAGTTCATGGCACCGAGACAGATCGGCGCGACCCGGATCCCGGTTCGCCCGAGATCGGTGAGCTCCATGTTCACGGCTCTGTGCGCTCGTCGCCCGAGTCGCTCCGGTCGAGCGGCTCGTGGAGGTGGGAGGAGAGGTCACCGGCGAGGTCGGGAATCATGTGACGGTGGCGGAACCACCAACGTCCGTCGACGCGCACGAATTCGTCGTGGTACCGACCGGCGATGACCGGGAGCGACTCCGGCAGGTGCCTGGTGCATCCCCAGGAAGTAGGCCTTGCTGGTCGCCGAGTCGCCGTCGACCTCGACCTGGAGGTTGCTGGTGAACAGCAGCGTGTCGGGGAGCTTCTCGGGGAAGTGCACCGAGGTGCGGTACATCTCCGCGACCGCTTCGGAGCCCACGTGCACGTCGTCGTTGATGGTCGAAGTGATACGGCCGTAGCGGAACAGCGCACCGAGCTCGTCGATCCGCCCGAGGTTGAGAAGTTCGGCGTAGCGCGCGATCAAGTTGCTGATCTCGTCGCGATCGTCGCTCATGTCGGCACCTCACACTCGTCCTACGCAGGCTTGGAGCTCTTTCTAGCAGCACTCAACTTTCTTGTGGCGCGGCAACGCCTGGGACGGCAACCGCCCCTCGCCAAGAGGTGGTTGAGTAGTGTACGCACCACTGCTGTGGCGGCGCGGTGCTCCACGCCGCCGGGAGCGAAGGGACGCACAGCCATGACCGACGACCGGACCGCAATTCTCGAGACCTCGCTCATCATCGGCGACCGCCGCGTCGATGACTCCAAGGGCGGGTGGATGGAGCACATCAACCCGGCGACCGGGCGGCCGAACCCGAAGAAGATCTCGGTCGCGTCGGTCGAGGAGGTCGACGATGCGGTCACCGCCGCGCGCGACGGCTTCAAGGTGTGGCGCAGCTGGACCCCCGACAAGCGGCGCGACGCGCTCTTCAAGCTCGCCGACGTGCTGGTCGAGAACAGTGCGCTGCTCGGGACCGCGGGCGCGCTCGAGACCGGCGCCCCCTACAGCGGCTACGGCGGCGTCTACTCGGCCGACTGGATCCGCTACTACGCGGGCTGGGCCGACAAGATCACCGGCGAGAGCATCAACGCGTACCCGTTCCCCGGCATCGACTACACGAAGCCCGAGCCGTACGGCGTGGTGGCGGTGTTCGTGGCGTCCAACGGTCCGACCGGCTTCTTCGGCATGGCCGGGGCGCCGGCGCTCGCGGCCGGCTGCTCCATCGTCATCAAGCCCCCGGAGCTCGCGCCGTACACGTCGATCATCTTCGGGCGCCTCGCGCTCGAGGCGGGCCTGCCGCCGGGCGTGGTCAACGTGGTGAACGGCGGCGGCGACGTCGGCAACGCGCTCGTGACCCACTCCGGCGATCGACAAGGTCACCTTCACCGGCGGCACCGCGACCGGCAAGCGACTCCAGGCCGCGTGCGCCGAGACCCTCACGCCGTTGGTGCTCGAGCTCGGCGGCAAGTCGGCGAACATCATCTTCGCCGACGCCGACGTCGATGCCGCGATCACGCCTTCCGCGCGGTTCACCAACAACGCCGGCCAGGGCTGCTCGATGCCGTCACGCCTCCTGGTGGAGCGGTCGGTCTACGAGCGCGTCATCGACGGCGTGCACGAGGTGACCAAGCAGGTCGTCGTCGGCCGCCCGTTCGACGAAGGCGTCACCATGGGTCCGGTCATCAGCGAGGCGTCGGCGAACCGCATCGTCGGCATGATCACCGAAGCCAAGGACACCGGTGCCGCGCAGGTCCTGTGCGGCGGCGGCCGAATGGGTGGCGACCTCGCCGAGGGCTTCTTCGTCGAGCCGACCATCCTCGTCGACGTCGACAACTCGGCGCCGATCGCCCAGACCGAGATCTTCGGGCCGGTGCTCTGCGTGATGCCCTTCGACGACGAAGAGGAGGCGATCGCGCTCGCCAACGACACCGGCTACGGGCTTGCCGCGTACGCGCAGACCTCGAACATGAACCGGGCGCACCGCCTGATCGACGGCCTCAACGCGGGCACGGTGCAGATCAACAGCACCGGTCCCGGTCCGGTCTCGCCGGCGTCGCCGTTCGGCGGGATCAAGCAGAGCGGCTACGGGCGCGAGGGCAGCCGCCTCGGGCTCGAGGAGTTCCTGATGATCAAGAACGTCTACCTCAACATCTGACGCCAGGCGGCGCGTCGATCAGTCCTGGCCGTAGCGGCCGACGAGCGACGACTTCCAGTACTCGCCGCGCTCCTTGCCGTCGGCGTCGAGCGACCGGGCAACGAGGTAACCCGCGCCCACCCAACCCCGGTGGAGCCACGGGCCGAACGAGATCCGCGTCCCCGCCGACCCCGACGCCGCGGGCAGCATCTTGACCCGCTCGAGTGACTCCTTCACGCCCATGGGCGAGAGCGGAGCGGCGTCGGCGAACGCGTACAGGAGCGCCATCGCGCAGTCACGCCAGAGCAACGCGTTGAAGTACTCCGGGCGCCAGCCGTACGCCGCTTCGTACTCGTCGAGGAACTGCTGGCCGACCGGGTTGCCCTCGTCGTACTGCTCGAGACCGATCCAGCCTTGGTACGCATCCCAGAGGTGCTCGTTGAAGCCGGTCTCGAACGCAGTGCCCATGTAGCGCGGAGGATCCCAGTCCAACTCGGTGAGCGCGGCGTTGATCTCTGCGACACCCAGGCCGAAGCCGCAATGCACGATCGCACTCGCGCCCGCCTCGTGGAGAGCGGCGACCGCGGCCGAGATGTCCTGACCGGTCTGCGCGATGGCTTCCTCGGCGACGATCTGGATGCCCTCGAACTGCGCGGCCCGCCGGAAGTTCTTGAGGTACTCGGGCCCGATGTACGAGCGCTCGACCAACACCCCCGCCGTCATCTGCCCCGCCTTGGCATCAGGTGCGCCCACAGGATCGGCTCGTCGGTCATCGACCCGTTGTTCAGCAGGAACGTCCACTCCCCCAACCAGTGCTCGGAGCCGCAGACGCTGATCGCAGGCACCCGGAACTGCCGCTCGATCTCCGGGCGCACCGTGACTGCGTTGTCGCTGATGTTCGGGCCGATCACGGCCACGCACCCCTCCTCGACCAGCTCTCCGAACGCGTCGACCACGACCTTGGTGTTCCCCCGAGGCAGCCCCTGCACCGTCCGGTACACGACCTCCACCGGGCGGTCGATCACCCCCGACTCGTACCCGCCACGGAACACGAGCTCCAGGGGCTCCGCGTAGAGCCTGTGGTCATCCATCTTGGCGCTGTCGCTGACGTAATCCAACAGGAAGCCCACCTTGATGGGCTCGGCCTGGCTCATCGCGTTCGGCATGGTCGTGCCTCTCCTCGGTCGCCGCGGTCGCTGCGGATCGACGTTGCTCGGTCAGTGTCTACTACACACTGGAGTCAGGCTCCCGGCGTCGACGACGTCGGTTTCTGCACCCGAGGAGGACCACATGATCGAGTTCGACGGGGCCGTCGCGATCGTCACGGGCGCGGGGCGAGGGCTCGGACGCCTGTACGCGCTCGAGCTCGCGCGGACGCGGCGCGCGCGTCGTCGTCAACGACCTCGGTACCTCGGTGGTCGGAGATGGCGCCGACCCTGCAGCCGCCCACCGACTCGTCGCGGAGATCGAAGCCGCCGGCGGCGCGGCAGTCGCCTTCCAGCGCTCCGTCGCCGATCCGGCCGGCGGCGAAGCGATCGTCGCGACCGCGCTCGAAGCGTTCGGTCGCGTCGACGCCGTCGTCTCCACGCCGGGATCCAGAAGCCCGTGCCGCTCGACGAACTGACGATCGACGACTGGCGGCGCACGCTCGACGTGCACCTCGACGGCGCCTTCAACTGAACACGAACCGACCGGAGCCCTGGGCCTTCGTCGCCCGGAACGCGGGTTGCGCGACGGTTCGTAGAACACCGCTCGGCCCGACGGAGTGCGAGCGCACGCGTCGAAAGCGACGACGACCATTGCGGAACGGCGTCATCCTATGGCGATCGGATTGATGGGGCTGCCCGCGCCACCCGTGACCTTCAGCGCACCAACGGCCAACAAGAACTCGGTGCACCCGTCGAGCGAGAGCTCGCGCAGGAACAGGTGCTCCATGAGCGTGACCCCGCGCTTCACCAGGAGCTCGACGTGCACCCCGACGAAGTCGTCTCGGTCGAACGGCATCTTCTCGACCGCACCGTTGTCCGCGCCCACAGCCGCGATGTCGTGGTCGTCGATGAACGTCACCGCGTCGAACCCGATGCCCGGTTGCGCGTGGGAACCACCCCCACCGGGCGTGAACGCGGTCCCGCCGGCAGCGAAGAGATCGAGCCAGCCGGTGCGGATCAACAAGATGTCACCGGGGCGGATCTCGGTGCCCTGGGCGGCACGACACGACTCCAGCATCGCGGCGTCGACGAGCGCACCCGGTTCGAGCCAGTCGAGGCCGAGGTGCTTCGGCAGATCGAGCATCACCCCCCGACCGGCGAAGCTGCCCGTCTTCGTGATGTCGAGCTTCTGCGCGCCGCCGGCCGTCGTGAAGGTCTCGGCTCCGTAGCCGTTGTACATCTTGTGGTCGGAGAACACGTGCGAGAGCGCGTCCATGTGCGTGATGCTGTGCGACGCGATCACGAGGACGTCCTCGTTCGCACCGCGACCCTCGGGCGCGCCCAGCGGCAGGTACATCTCCGAGTCCGCGGCGCTCGTGAGGCTGAGTCGCTGCGGGTTACCCCGGTACTCGAAGATGGGCACGCCGTGACGCTGGATGGGGAGCGCGAGGCTGTAGACCTTGCCGGTCCGACACGCGCCGGCGGCGGCCAACACGGCCTCCGGCGTGATGAGGTTGAGTGTGCCGCGTTCGTCGTCGTCGCCCCAACGGCCCCAGTTGCCCGGGCGCGCGCTGGATTCGGTCTCGGTCACGTCGTTCCCCATTCTCCTCGAGGTGGCCTGCACGACCGAAGCGTCGGTCGTCGCCGATTCACCAGCCGCGCGGCTGCTTCTCGTAGTACTTGTCGGCGTCGGGAGACGGCGTGTCCATGTCACGCCACATGCGCCACTCACCGTCGACCTTGCGCATGACCGCGAGGTACCGCCCACCGTGGTCCAGACCCGCGACGCCTTCCTCGGGCTTGCGGGTGACCCTGAACGTCCCCACGACGACGGCGACGTCGCCCACGATGTCGATCGAGTCGACTTCGCTGATCGCGTTCCGCTCGTAGCCCTCGCCCGTGCGCCTGACGTACCAGTGCGGATGTCGTCGTGGCCGAACATCGCGGCGTGGTTGTAGGGGATCGAGATCGCATCGGGCGCGTACCACTGCAGGATGGCGTCGAGATCCGCTTGCCGGTACTCGTCGCTCTCGTCCTGGAACGAAGAGCGCGTCATCCGCGCACGGAGCAGCTGTTCGTCGTCGGTCGGATCCGACATCACCCTCCCCCTGGCAACGCCCGCACTGCCACGGTCGGGGCGCACCCTACAGGCATCCGATGGAGCGGGCAACCGCTCTAGAGAGTGCACTACTGGTCAGACTGACTGCGGCCAACCGCACGCGAGCAAGCATTTCTGGACCCGTATTTGGATAGTGCTCACAGCACCCGAGCCTGTGGCATGATCGCCGCCATGCGAGCAGCCATCGTGGAGTCCGATACCGGGACACGCGCACATCGGCGACGTCGAGATCGACAGTCCAGGCCTCGGCGAGGTGCTCGTCCGCACCGCGGCATCGGGCGTGTGCCACAGCGACCTGCACGCGCTGCACGGCCACGGAGCCGTGTTCCCGACGCCGTTCGTCCTCGGTCACGAGCCCGCCGGCGTCGTCGAGGCGATCGGGCCGGGCGTGCACAACGTGCGGCCCGGTGACCGCGTGGTCGCGTGCCTCTCGGTGTACTGCGGTCATTGCGCCAACTGCCTGAGCGGCAGGCCCTACCGCTGCTTCGTCGACGACTACCTCCGAGGGCCGGACGCCCCGTCCCGCCTCCGTCGTGGCGACGAACCGGTGCACCAGTTCGTCGGCCTCTCCAGCTTCGCCGAGCAGATGCTCGTGAGCCAGCACCACCTCGTGCGCATCGACCCAGAGCTCCCCGCTCTCGCAGGCCTGCTTGCTCGGGTGCGGGGTGCTCACCGGGATGGGTGCCGTGCTGCGCACCGCGAAGGTCACACCCGGTGCGACCGTCGCGGTCATCGGATGTGGCGGTGTCGGGCTGGCCGTCATCCAGGGCGCTCGGCTCGCCTACGCCTCGCGCATCGTCGCGATCGATGTCGACGACGCGAAGCTGGAGCTCGCTCGACGATGCGGCGCCACCGACGTCGTGAACGCGGCCGACGCGGACGCCGTCGCCGAGGTGCAGGGACTCGGTGCGCGGCGGCGTCGACTTCGCGTTCGAGGCGATCGGGCGCGCCACGACCGTCCAACAGGCACTGGGCATGCTCGGCTTCGGCGGCCTCGCCACGGCCGTCGGGATCATGGACCTCGACCAGTCGGTGACGGTCACCGGCACCGACCTGCTCATGGGGAAGACGCTGCAGCAGTCGCTCATGGGTTCGAACCGCTTCGTGGCCGACATCCCGCAGCTCGTCGAGCACGCGCTCGCGGGCCGGATCGAACTCGAGGTCATGGTGAGCGAGGAGCACGGCATCGACGACCTCCCGGAGGTGCTCGACCGACTCGAGAACGGGACAAGTGCTCGGTCGCGCGGTCATCAACTTCTGACCGAGTTCGGATTCGCCAACCCGGGAGACCGATGACGGATCGAATCGACTACGAGGTTCCGCCCGGGGTCCCTGACGGACGACGTCGACGGCTTCCACGTTCCACCGGACGACGACTGGTTCCAGATGGAGTCGAACTGGGTCTGGTTCTTCGTCCCCGAGCGCAAGCTCGGGTGCTGGGCGTACCACTTCATCCGCCCCACGATCGGACTCGACGCGGGCAGCATCCAGGTGTGGGACGACACCGCCTGGCACCACACCGAGATCCCCTACTACCGCCAGGTGCTGTACGGACAGCTCCCGGCCGAGCGCGACCTCCACGACTACACGTTCAGCACCGGGTTCCGGTGGACGATGCTCGAGCCACTCGCAGCGCTATCGCATGCGGTACGACGACGGCGACGCCTGCAGCTTCGACCTGGAGTGGGCCGCGATCATGGATCCCTGGGTGCCGCCCAAGGGCGACCCCCCGAGGTACACCCACCTCGACCAGTGGGGTCACGTCACGGGCGAGCTCGTGCTGCACGGCGAGTCGATGCGCGGTCGACTGCTACGCGATGCGCGACCGGTCGTGGCAGATCACCCGTCCGGACGGAGGGATCACGCCCTTCTGGGGCGGCGAGATCAACAACGGCTGGATGGCGGCGGCGGCCGATGCGAGCACGGCGTTCTTCGGCACGAAGTGGATCGTGCTCGACGGCCACCTGAGCCCGGTCGTCGAGAGCGAGGTCCGACGCGAGCGCGACCGCGAGCACGGCTTCCTCCGCCGGATCATCATCAACGCCCGCGACGAAGAAGGCCGCGACCTCGAGGCCGTCGGCGAATCCGTCAGTCGGTTGATCGCGCCGATCCCGAACTCGAACGCGGTGTCCGTGAACAGCTTGATGGACTACCGGATCAACGGGATCCAGGCCTGGGGCGACGACCAGGACTCCTGGGGACTCGGCACCTGGGCCGCGATGCGCCGCAAGCAGCAGGGGCTGGTCGACGTTCGCCACACGCCCCAGAACAGTGGGACGGAGGTCTGATGAAGTTCGACAAGGGCCGCGACCTCGAGCACGCCGGCGAGGTCCTCGAACAGTGGTTGTGCCACCGGCTCGACCTCGCGAGCGCGACGGTGAGCGACCTCGTGCTCCCCGACCGCGCCGGACTGTCGAACGAGACGATCCTCTTCCGCGCCGACGCTCCGACGACGGCACGAACGACGACGACCGAGGACCTCGTCGTCCGGATCAGCCCGGCACCCGAGTACCAGCTGCTCCGCGACACGCTGTTCGAGGAGCAGGCACGGCTTGCTGCAGGTGCTCCACGACGAGCAGCACCTCAAGGTCCCGAAGGTGCGGTGGTTCGAGGTCGGATCCGAAGTGGTTCGACCGCCCGTTCTTCGTGATGGACCGGGCGCGCGGTCGGGTCCCGATCAGCGAGCCGATCTACAACGCCGAGGGTTGGTTGCACGACGCGACGCCGGCGCAGCAGCGCACCGCGTGGGAGGGGGCGGTCGACGAGCTCGTCCGCATCAACCAGACCCCACCCGACCTCGTGCGCTTCCTCCCCGGAGGCACGTCCGGGTTCCCCGAGGTGCTCGACGAGATCCGCGCCGAGTACGCGTGGGCGTGCGCCGGGGTGCGAGCACCCGATCGTCGACCGCCTGTGGGAGTGGCTCGAGCGCGAACGTGCCCGTCGTCACCACCCATCGGGCTGTCGTGGGGCGACGCGCGCCTCGGCAACACGATGTTCGACGACGACTTCCAGCTGGTCGTCGTGATGGACTGGGAGCTGACCTCGCTCGGCACGCCCGATCATGGACCTCGGCTGGTGGCTCTTCTTCGACGACGTGCACAGCGAGACGTTCCCCCGCCTCCCCGGCCTGGGCAACCGCCAGGAGACCATCGAGCGATGGGAGCAGGGCACCGGCCTCAGCGCCGACGGCGTCGAGTGGTACGAGATCCTCGCCGCAGTTCGCCTCGCGACCCTGGTGATCCGGTCGATGCTACCTGTTGGGGGTCGACCGAACCGAACGACTGGATCCCGTTCACACGCCTCGCGTACGACCGACTCGGGCTGGAGCGAACCGCCAGCGGATTGATTCTCGGAAGCTGGGACCTTGGTCACCTAGCCGCTGACGAAGGAGTAGGGGACATGAGCGGACGAGACGTGCCGGACGGGGACTTCGAGCTGCGGGCGGCACGCGAGCGATACGAGCAGGAGCGCGCTCGGCGCATGACTCCCGATCGTGGCGCGCTGTATGACCTCGACGAAGAACCCTTTGCAGGGTATCGGCGTGATCCGTTTACTCCGATTGTGGAGCGCGAACCGCGCACCGAAGAGGTCGACGTCCTCGTGGTCGGCGCGGGGATGGCGGGTGTGGTCGTCGGCGCAAAGCTGCACGAGGTGGGTATCGAGCGAGTCGTCCTGGTCGACGAGGCTGGGGGTATCGGCGGCACTTGGTACTGGAATCGCTATCCGGGCGTGATGTGTGACGTCGAGTCGTACATCTACATGCCCATGCTCGAGGAGATGGGCTACGTCCCGTCGATGCGATACGCGAGCGGCGAGGAGATCCGGAGATACCTCGAATCGATCGCTGACCAGTATCGACTGGTCGACGACGCGCTCTTCCACACTCGGGTCGAGTCGACCGAGTGGGACGAATCACGGTCGCGCTGGATCGTCCGAACTGATCGCGGTGACGAGGTGGCTGCGCGCTTCGTGATCATGGCTGTCGGGATCCTCAACCTCATGCAGCTCCCAGCGATACCGGGTATCGAGAGTTTCAAGGGCCCGTCGTTCCACTCGGCACGCTGGGACTACGAGCTGACAGGCGGATCACCCGATGACCCAGACCTCGATCGCCTCTCGGGGAGCGTCGTCGGCGTCATCGGCTCCGGTGCGACCACGATCCAGGCGCTCGCACCGCTCGCGGCGTCAGCGCGTCACGTGTATGTGTTCCAGCGCACACCTTCGGCCGTCGGTGTGCGTGGAAATGGGCCCACCGACGACGCTTTCCGCAGCGAGCTGCGCCCGGGGTGGCAGCGGGAGCGGATGGAGAACTTTGCGTCGGTGTTCCTTGGCCGGTTGAACGGTCCGAGCCTCGTCAACGATGGATGGACGGAGCACACGGGGAGGTTGATGAACCCCGATGTCGTTGACGCGGATCGGGCTGCAATCGCGAAACGAGTGGAGGAGATCGACTTCGAGATCATGCAGGAGCATCGCGCTCGGATCGACGAGATCGTCACTGATCCCACGGTTGCCGAGCAGCTCAAGCCGTGGTACCGGTACCCGTGCAAGCGTCCCTGCTTCCACGATGAGTACCTGGCGGCGTTCAACGAGCCGAACGTGACCCTGGTCGACTGTTCATCCGGCGTCGAACGAATCACCGAACGCGGGGTCGTTGCGAATGGAATCGAGTTCGACTTGGACTGCATCATCTTCGCGACGGGGTTCGAGGGCGAACAAACACCGTTCGCGCGCCGTGCAGGCCATCCGATCATTGGCCGAGAAGGCCTTTCGATCGAGGAGAAGTGGCAGGACGGAGTCGTTAGCCTTCATGGCATGACGACACGGGGTTTCCCGAATCTCTTCGTGATGCCAGCGCCCGCCCAGCAGGCCGTCATCACGTACAATTACACGCATCCGACCATTATCGGTGCCGAGCACATCGCAGCCACGATCAGCATGCTCGCGGAGCGTGGCATCGCCTGTTTCGAAGTCGAGCAGGACAGCAGAAGACGCCTGGACCGAATCGATCCTCGCAACCCACCAAGACGGCTCGAGCGTTCCAAGTCGACGTGCACTCCATCTCGTATCAACCTCAACGGCGACGTCACCAAGATGAAGCCCAAGAACTCGCACTACGGCGGCGGCCTGGGCGACCTCTTCGCGTACCAAGAGCTTCTCGCCGAGTGGCGTGCCGACGGGCGATTCGCCGGATGGGAACTCCGCAGCCCCGCGTCCGACGGATCGCCATAAAGCCGTCGATGTTCGACGACGACTTCCAGCTCGTCGTCGTGATGGACTGGGAGCTGACGTCGCTCGGTACGCCGATCATGGACCTCGGCTGGTGGCTCTTCTTCGACGACGTCCACAGCGAGACCTTCCCCCGACTCCCCGGCCTGGGCAACCGCCAGGACACCATCGAGCGCTGGGAGCAGGGCACCGGCCTGAGCGCCGACGGCGTCGAGTGGTACGAGATCCTCGCCGCAATTCGCCTCGCCATACTCGTGATCCGGTCGATGCACTTGATGGGCGTCACCGAACCGCACGACTGGATCCCGTTCACCAAGCTGGCGTACGACCGACTCGGGTGGAGCCGACACCGAAGGGCTGACGGCTCTGTGGTGTGAATCCTGCTCCGCACAATGGCGCCGCGCCGCCCAAGCGCCCGTAAACGCCACGGAGGACGGCGGCGCCGCACGCGCACCGAACCGTCGAGCAGCCACGAGGTCCGCCAGCGACAACGTCGGGAGACCCCAAGGTCACTGGTTGAGCCGCTCCCGTTCGCACTAGTGTTGAGTAGCGAGTAGTGGCTTAGTTAGGCTCTGTTCGTGCCGGAACAAGCGTCCAATCAAGACGTCACCCATGGCGCGCCGAGCACACCGCGCTTCGTCGCAGCCGCTGAATGGGTCGGCGTGCTGAGCAGCCACGGACCGCGCGAAGATGCCGTGCGCTTCGCTCCCGGCGGTCTGGTCCACGCCTTCGACCAAGCGACGAGAGTCATCATTTGCGGCGCGGACGTCCACGCTCTCGAGCTGTTCTTGCTCGACTTCGCGTCGGTAAGCACAGGACGTCACTGCGACGACTGCGCCCTTAAGACTCGCCGCGTGGCCGATCGATCCGACCGTCGATGGGAAGACTCCCGATACCTGAGTGCGCCCTCGGTCTGCAATTGACGAGCGCTGTTCAAAACAGCGCTCCCGTGATCGCTAGATCGGATGGACATCGCCAGGCGCGGTCCTCGTCGACGAGCACGGGGGTGCGCTCATGAGTGTCCTGGAAGTCGTGGGCCATCGGGCGGACGTAGTCCGTGCCGAACAGTGGGCAGCGGCCATGACGTCCTCCTCGTTGGAGCAGCGTACGCTCGCTTAAATACTTGACCAGCGTTGCCACGGCCACCGCCCTCTCCGCGCGAAGGGAGCGGATGCTGACTTGACGGGAACCCTCTCCTCTTGAGATGGTGGCCGCGCCGGCGCGGCGAACGTGTGCGCGTAGGTCGAGTTCGGGAAGAAGACGTGGGAACGCGCCGTGGAGTGGAGGAGTCACGATGGCTGACGAAGAGCTGTTCTTCGTGAGAGAGCGGAACCTCGAGTATCCGGTGTTCGACGTGGACAACCACATGTACGAGAACACCGACTCGTTCGTGAAGTTCATGCCCAAGGAGTACGACGGTCTCATCAAGTACATCCAGGAGGGCAATCGCACGCGCCTCGTCGTCAAGGACAGCATCGAGCGCGCCATCCCTAATCCGACGTTCTCGCGGGTTGCCGTGCCCGGCGGTCAAGAGGACGATCCGCTGAAGCGCCGGTCGATCGCTGGGCTCGACGCGTTCTACGACGTCGAACCGCGGTACAAGCTGATGCAGGAGTATGGGATCAGCCGGGCGTTGATGTGGCCGACGCTCGGGAGTGTGGTCGAGCAGGCGATGCCAGAAGACCCGTACGCGGTCGCGGTCTCGTTCCACGCGCTGAACGAGTGGATACTCGAGCACTGGACCTTTGAGTACGAACACGCGGTATACGCCACTCCGATGATCTCACTGCAGGACGTCAAGAGCGCGTGTGACGAGCTCGAATGGGTCGCCGAGCGTGGAGCGCGCGTCGTCTACCTCAGCACGGCACCCTCGAGCGGTTTCGGCGGTCGGCGGTCGGTCGCCCAGCGGGAGTTCGACCCGTTCTGGACTCTGATGGAGGACACCGGCATCGTCGCCGGCTTCCACCAGGTGGTGAACCGCCGGTATCCAGTAGACGTTTCCGAGCTCGACGGCACTGGCGAGACGGGCCGGTACTTCGTGCCGCCGGGGTTCGGGCTCTCGTTCCACCAGGATCTGTCGTTCCGCGCCCTGTGCACACCGCGGTGGCAGGTGGCCGACTTCATCGCCTCGCTTATCGGTCACGGCTGTTTGGCGCGTCACCCGCGCCTCAAGGTCGCGATCGTCGAGTTCGGCACGGACTACGTCCGCCCGATGGTCCACCACTTTCAGGACACTTATGAGCGCACCCCCGTGCTCTTCGACGAGGACCCGATGGTCACGCTGCGCCGCAACGTGTTCATCCACGCCTTCTCGGAGCCAGATCCCCTCGGGCTCATCGAACTGCTCGGCGTCGACAACACGATGTGGGGTTCCGATTTTCCACACCCCGAGGGCATGCGGGACCCGCTCTCGTTCTCCGAGGAGATCGAGAGCCTGCCCCTCGATGCGCGCAAGGCGCTCATGGGCGGAAACCTCGAGCGTCTCCTCGCCGTCTGATCGAGATCGGTCAGCTCGCCTCAGAGTCGGCGCTTCCATGAGGTTTCGACCGATCCGCTTCGACAAACGCAAGAGTACGAAGCGACGCGCGAACCTCTCCGCCGTGCCGCTACTCCACGCGAGCCGTTCCGTTGTGCACTGCACCAGGCGGCCGCGAACTCAGCAAGGAGTTCAACGCCATGCATGTATCAATCACCAAGCGGTAGCTGGGTGAACTGCGGAGATTGTGCTCGACACTCCCGACGCTGCGCCGCTTAGGCACATCTCCTCGTTCGTGGCACGTCAGTCGACGCAAGGCGATCGCAGCGGTCATCGAGTTCGAGGTGAGGGCAGGCGGAAGGTAGCCAGTGATCCGTCTGCGCCTCTCTCCCGCCGGTGGGGTCTGCGCCGCTCCGTTCGCTAACCGCCTTGCACTCTCAGTCCGATTTAGAAGTTTGAGAGGTGCTTGGACTAGACGAACTGAACCAGACCCCTCACTTCTAAACATGACTCCCTATAACTGACACGAATCGGAAGTCAGCTGCGGCCCGTCGCGACTGACCGACGTGCGGGGGAGCCGGCTCCTCGACGAACTGCAACTCGCCCGGTCTGTGACCAATGAGTCCAGTCACTGCACACGCTGTTCGAGTGCTCCAACCAGAAGATCGACGCCTTCGAACGCGACGCCCAGGCGCTCTGGCCATGCCGGCACGAAGCTTCCAGACCATCCATGGTGTCGGGCGCATCCTCGCCAGTGCGTTCGTTGCTGACCTCGGTGACGCATTCCGCTGCGCGGGAGCCCCGCAGATGTGCTCCTTGGCCGGGCTGACACCTCGGCGTCAAGAGTCCGCCACGACGGTGCGGCGCGGGCACATCAGCAAGCAAGGCTCACACTGGGTGCATTGGCAGCGGTCGAGGTCGTCGCCCGTCAACGCGGTCCGACGGAGATCATGGCTGACTTCCACCGCATCGCCGAACGTCGCGGCCGTCCCATCGCTCGCGTCGCCGTGACGCGCAAGGTCCTCACGCTCGTCTAGTACGGGCTGCGCGGCGGCCACATCCGCTGCTCACCGAAGCCCGCCGACGCTGCGTGAGGGGACTTGGTTCTCAGCACGGCGCGGGCTCGGCCCTTAGATGGCTCCCACACCCCTGGCGTGGCCGGACACTCGATTGAGCCCGGCTGCGGCCAAACGGCTCCACGCCTCCGGGTTCACGGGCGAAGTCATGTAGGGCAGCCAATTGAGCCTGCCCTGCCCCAATGTGACCATGGAGCCAACTCCCGCTACACCACCGAGACATGCGCCGACGACGCCTCCGCCCCTGACCGCGACGGCCCCGGCAGGCGGACTCGCGTCACCCGCGCCAACGCCTCCGCCCGCGTCAACGGCACGATCAAAACGGAGACACACTTGATGCCATGAAGGAGCGGGCCTCCGCTCCCTGCGAGCTCGAGTGGTACGCCACTCGTGTTCGTATCTGCTCACAAAGTTGGGGAGGCCCCTATGGAGCGACAGTACGTCGGGATCGATCTGCATCGTCGGCGCAGCACGATCGTGCGGATGGACGAAGCCGGCGAGGTCGTCAGCGCGGTGAACGTGGACAACGATCCGATCGCGATCGCGCTCGAGGTGGCGAAGGCGGGTCCGGATCCGGAGGTCGCGGTCGAAGCCACCTATGGCTGGTATTGGCTCGTTGACGCGCTCCAAGACGCCGGCGCGAACGTCCGCCTCGCGCACTCGTTGGGTGTGCGGATGTATCAGCATCAACGGGTCAAGAACGACCGTCGCGACGCCGCCCATCTTGCGGACCTGCTGCGGATGGGACGCCTCCCCGAAGCATGGATCGCACCGCCCGCGACGCGGGAGCTCCGGGAGCTGGTGCGTCATCGCGCCAAGCTCGTCGCGCTCCGCACTGGGCTGCGTTGCCAGGTGCACGCGATCCTCGCCAAGGAGGGTGTGAGCGTCCCGATGAGCGACCTGTTCGGCGTGCGCGGCAGCCGGCTGCTCGACGATCTCGATCTCGCTCCCGCGTATGACCAGCGGGTCCGATCGTTGCGCACGCTGCTCGCGGTCTACGACCGTGAGATCGACACGTTCGAACGCGACACCCACCAGGCGCTGCGTGGCCATGGCGGCTACGAAGCCGTCCAGACCATCCATGGAGTCGGGCGGATCCTCGCCGGCGTGATCGTCGCCGAACTCGGTGACGTCACCCGCTTCGCCGGCGCTCCCCAGCTGTGCTCCTGGGCCGGGCTCACACCCCGGCATCGTGAGTCGGACACGACGGTGCGGCGCGGGCACATCACGAAACAGGGCTCACCGTTGGTTCGCTGGGCGGCCGTCGAGGCGGTCGCCCGTCAACGTGGCCCCACGAAGATCATGGCCGACTTCCATCGCATCGCCGAACGCCGCGGCCGGCCCATCGCTCGGGTCGCCGCGGCGCGCAAGGTCCTCACGCTCGTCTACTACGGGCTGCGCGACGGGCACATCCGCTGCCTCGCCGACCAGCCCGCGGAGGTGGCGTGAGGGGCTTGGTTCTCAGCACGGCGCGCGCTCGGGCCTTAGATGGCCCCCACACCCCGTGGCGCGGCCGGACACTTGATTGAGCCCGCCTGATGAGGCCGAAACGGCTCCACGCCACCGAGTCCGTCGAGTTCGTCGGGGTTCGTGTGGCGAAGGGATGTACGGCAGCCAAGTTCGATTGCGTGGACGTGAAGCGGACATTTATGCAGGTCAGAGGGGTGCCCGGAGAGGGAGTCGAACCCCCACGCCCCTTGCGGGGCCGACGGGTTTAAGCCGCCTGCGTCTACCGTTCCGCCACCCGGGCCGCGGCCCGCGAGGCTACGCGTCAGGAGCCGGGGCCGCGACGGTGACGACCTCGACGTCACGACGGGTCAGGGCGAGGTACACGACGATCGCAAGGATCGTGGTCGTCGTCCCGAGCCGGGGTCCTCCGTCGGTCTTCGGTTGAGAGGGGTCGTCACCCAACGATGCTCCGAGCGGTCGGGTCAGGATGAACACTCGCCGGACCGCGAGTGCAGCGAGCAACGACCATCAGCAGGATCGCGACGCGGATCATGACGAGCACCGGAAGTACCGCACGTACCACGCCCGCGCTCTCGAATCCGTGGAAATGCCCGTAGACCGTGAGGAACACCGCCAGGTCGGCCGCGCAGAACGACACCCAGAGGCGTCGCCCCAGCGGCACCACCACGAAGCACGCGACCAACCACACGTCGTAGGTCGGCGAATACACCTTGTTGGCGAGCAGGAAGATCGCAACCGCGGCAGCCGCAGCCGCGAACGGGTCGAGCCGGCGGATGCCACTGACGACGACGAGCCACGCCATGCCCGCCAGCAGCGCCGCCAGCGAGACGAGGTTGGCGACGTGCGCGCCGGCACTCCCGTGCACGGGGAACGCGAGCTCCCGGAAGCCGTAGAACCACGCAGTGCCCCACGTCGCCTGTCGGTGCGACTGAAAGGAATATGGCCACCACCAGCCGCTGGGGTTGGCGACCAGCACGGGCAGGTTGACAACCACGAACGCGCCGACCGCGACCAACGAAAGCCGGCGCGCGCCAGCGCGGTCGCCACGCGCCCAGCGAATCGCGACGAGCGGTGGCACGGCGACGACCGGGAAGAGCTTCACCGCGGCGCCGAGGCCGAACGCGACGCCCGCGGTGACATCACGCTCGCGCTCGAACAGGAGGAGCCCGACAACGAATCCGGCAACCGCGAACACGTCCCAGTTCTGGTACGCGTACAGCAGGAGCGGCAACGCGAGCACCCACCGCCACGCGCGCGCGCCGAAGCGCCGGAACAGCAACACCGTGAGGAGCACGCACACCCCCGCGGTGGCGACGCCGGTGACGATGAGCACGCCGAGCGCGGTCGGCCACACCAGTGTCGCCAGGTAGAGCGCGATACCCGCGAGGACCGGGTACTCCACCGGCCGCTGCAGGTACGGCAACGCGCCCGGCTCCACGTGACGATGGAGGAAGACCCGCGGGAGGTCGCTGAGCGAGTCGTGCCCACCGTGCGCGAACGCCAGCAGCTGCAGCCCGAGAGCGAGCAGGAGCACCGCGGCGAGGGCCGCGAACGCGGGCGTCGGGGCGGCGCGACGTGACGAGGGCACTGGGAGCACCGCGGGAGCATGGGCCCACGGGCCTGAACCCGCCCTGAACGGTTGCGCTACGCCGTGTGAGTGATCGGCAGTGCGATCGTGAAGCGCGCGCCCGAAGCGTCGTCGACGGTGATGGTGCCGCCGTGCTGGTGCACCACCTCCCGAGTGATCGCGAGCCCGAGCCCGGTGCCGCCCTCGTCGCGCGCTCGGGCCCCGTCGAGCCGGGCGAAGCGTTCGAACACGCGGTCACGCTGATCCGGAGGTATCCCGGCCCCGTCGTCGGCCACGATCAGGATCACCTCGTGCTCCGTCTCGCGCAGGGACACCGTGACCTTCGTTCGGGCGTGGCGCGCGGCGTTGTCGAGGACGTTGCGGACGGCGCGAGCGAGCTGATCGGCGTTGGCATCGACCTGCGCTCCGGACACGGCGGTGGTGTCGATCCGGCACACCGTGCGGCTCCGCAACCGGCGCGCCTCGGTGAGCACGATCTCGTCCACGTCGACCGGCGCGCGGTGTGCGGCGTCCAGTGCCGACGCGTGATCGGCGCTCGCGAGGGCGAGCAGGTCCTCGACCAGGCGCTGCATACGAATGGCGTCGTCGAGCACATCCCGTTCCGTGTCCTGCCAACGGGCCTGCGCGGGATGTGCGAGATCCACCTCGAGCTGCGCGCGGATGCCCGTCAGTGGGCTGCGCAGCTCGTGACTGGCATCCGCGACGAACCGCTGCTGGCGCTCCGTCGCGTCCTCGAGCCGCGCCAGCATCGCGTTCATCGTGCGCGCCAGGCGCCCGATCTCGTCGGCCGTCGCAGGTTCGGGCACGCGTCGGTGCAGGTCTTCGGCGCCGATGGCTTCGACCTCCTGACGGATCGCCGCGACCGGGCGGAGGGCGCGACCGGTGACGACCCAGGTCGTGACGCCGACCACCGCCAGCAACGCCGGCAGGCCGATCAGCAGGAGCCGGACGAGGCTGCTCGTGCTGTCGGAGACCGGCTCCAGGCTCCCGGCCACGTAGATCGTGTAGGTCCGGGATCCGGTCGTCACCCGACGGGCCACGACCCGGAACGGACCCTCGCCCCCCGGGATGGTGTCGACAGTCGCGGTCGCATACACGTCATCGCCCGGCGAGAGGTCGGTGAACCGGCCGTTGCCGCTCACGTTGGACGAGGACGCGACGACGTCGCCATTCGCGTCGACGACCTGCACGAGGTTCTCGTCGCCGCGGGGAACCGCGATGCGGTCGGGAAGGTCACCGTCGTCGACGTTCGCCGCGATGTCACGTGACCGGAGCCGGGCCGCGGTCTCGATGTCGGAGGTCAGCGAATCCCTTTGCGCACGGACCAACCACATTCCCCCCGCCGCGAATGCGAACCCCACGACGAGCACCGCCGCCAGCGTGATCCGTACCCGCACCGTCGCGAGCCGCCGCACGACGCGTCAGCCTCCGGCCGGGTCGAGACGGTACCCGGCACCGCGGATGGTCTGGATCACCTGACGCTCGAACGGCACGTCGAGCTTTCGCCGGAGGTGACGGATGTACACCTCCACGATGTTCGGGTCGCCCTCGAAGGCGAAGTCCCACACGTTGTCCAGGATCTCCGACTTCGCCACGACCTGCCCGGCGCGGCGCATGAGGAACTCGAGCACCGCGAACTCGCGCGCGGTCAACGGGATGTCGACACCGCCGCGCGCGCACCGGTGTGTGACGGGATCGACGGTCAGATCGCCGGCCACGTACACCACCGGCTGCGAACGACCGGTGCGACGCAGGAGCGCGCGCAGCCGGGCGAGCAGCACGACGAACGAGAACGGTTTCGAGAGGAAGTCGTCGGCACCGGTGTCGAGCGCCTCGGCATGGTCGTACTCGCCGTCCTTGGCCGTCAGCATCAGGATCGGTGTCCAGTTGCCCGCGTCGCGGAGCTGCTCGCAGACCTTGTAGCCGTTCAATCCCGGCAACATGATGTCGAGCACGATGATGTCGTACCGGTGCTCGGTCGCCATCCACAACCCGTCGGTGCCGGTGAGTGCGACGTCCACCGCGAAGCCCTCCGCCTCCAGGCCGCGGCGGACCGCGGCGGCGACCTTCTTCTCGTCCTCGACGACCAAGACGCGCACCATCGACCTCGCTTCCGTCCCCAGCCTCGCACCCGGACGCTGAAGCGACGCTGAACGCGCGCTGAGCGTCGAGGCGGAAGGGTCGACACGTTCAGCGGGCAATCAGTCGGGCGGACACAGGGTGGGGACATCCGGTCACTCCGACCGGCCTGATCCCGGAGGTCCGTCGTTCGTCTCATCCGATCCAGGAAGGTCCTGGTCACCGGCGCGGCCATGCTCGGTGCGATGCTCGGCGGCCGCGGATCCGAACGAAACGGCTGAAGCCAGCGACGCGGCCGAGGTCAGCGATGCCGGCGAGAACGACAGCCAGGGCTGAGCATCGGTTCAGCGGGCATTCAGCGGGAGCTCCGTAGCCTCCCGCGATCGTGCCCGTCGTCGCCGCCCAGACCCTGAGCTACCTGCAGGCCATCGTCATCGGGATCCTGCAGGGGATCACCGAGCTGTTCCCCGTCTCGAGCCTCGGGCACTCCGTCCTGGTGCCCGAGTTGCTCGGGTGGCATTCGCTCGTTGCCGGACAGTCGGCCGACGAGTCGTTCTATCTCGCCTTCCTCGTCGGGCTGCACGTCGCTACCGCGATCGCACTGCTGATCTTCTACCGCGCAGACTGGGCGCGCGTGATCGCGGGCTTCGCCACGTCGATCCGCAAGCGCCGCGTCGACACGAGCTCCGAACGGATGGCGTGGCTCCTCGTGCTGGGAACCATCCCCGTCGGCGTCGTCGGCCTGGTGTTCGAGCACAGCCTCCGGACGGTGTTCGCCACGCCCACCGCCGCGGCCCTCTTCCTCATCGGCAACGGCGTGATCCTGCTCGCGGGCGAGCGGCTCCGCCGGACCGCTGACACCCGCAAGCTGGTGCAGGAGCACGCGCACCACACCGACCCGGGCCACGACGTCGGCCGCGATCTCGACACGCTCGCGTTGCGCGAAGGCGTCTTCGTCGGCAGCGCGCAGATCCTCGCCCTCTTCGCGGGGATCAGCCGTTCGGGTGTCACGATGGTCGCAGGACTGCTCCGCGGCCTCGACCACGAGGACGCGGCGCGGCTCTCCTTCATGCTCGCGACGCCCGTGATCCTCGCAGCCGGGGTCTACAAGCTGCCCGACCTGCTCGGTCACAACGGTGACCACGTCCGCGGACAGGTACTGGTCGGCAGTCTCGCCGCGGGATTCGCGGCGTACGTCGCCGTCCGCTTCCTCACGCGGTACTTCGAGACGCGCACCCTCATGCCGTTCGCGGTCTACAGCCTCGGCTTCGGCATCGCGATGACCATCGTCACGCTCACGTAGCGCTCGTTTCCGGCGTTCAACCGGCGTTCAGGCACCGGGGTGCATCGTGCCGCGATGGACGCGCCGCTCCGAGGTTCGCGAGCTGTGGCCCCGGTCGCGCTCGCGACCTCGTGCGTCGCCAGCGGACTCGCGGTCGCGACCGACGGGCTCGTGTCCGACCCCGTGCACATCGTGCTCGCCGTGGTTGCGTGCATCGGGTACGTGGCGATGCTGGTCGCGGAGCAGCGCTGGGGCGGGCTCGGCATCCGCCTCGTCGTGATCGCCACGCTGGCGCCCGTCGTCGTCGCGATCCTGGTGGTCCCCCGCTTCACCGGCGATCTGTGGTCCTACGCGATGTACGGGCGGATCCTGGCCGTGCACCACGCCAACCCGTGGATCCACGCGCCCGCCGACTTCCCACACGATCCCCTGCTGCACCTGGTCGGCCACACGTGGCGGCACACGCCCTCGGTGTACGGACCGGCGTTCACCGCGCTGAGCGCGGGCGGCGCCTCGGTGCTCGGTGCCGGGGGGCTCGCGTCACGACTCTTCTACCAGGGGCTCGCGGCCATTGCGCTCGCGGGAGGGGGGTGGTTGATCTGGCGCCGCACGCGATCGGCCGCCGCGGTCGCGTTCATCACCGTGCATCCGCTCGTCCTCATGTACCTCGTCAACGGTGGCCGCAACGACATCCTCGTCGGCCTCGCGGTGCTGGGAGCGGTGGTGCTCGTGTCCCGGAACCGGCCGCGGGCCGCCGGGGCGGTCGCGGCGCTCGGTGCCCTGGTGAAGGTCACAGGAATCGTCGGCATCGCCGCACTCTTCGTGACGATGTCGGTCCGAGGCGAGGGTCGCGCCGCTCGCCGGATGCTGGTCGCGGCCGGCGCCATCTTCGGGTTGGGCTATCTCGCGGCAGGCTCCACTGCGCTCTTCGCGCCGATGCAGACCGCCGGCGCCCTGTACTCACGGGCTTCGTCCTGGGACACGCTGCTCCTGGCCGGGTTGCCGCGGCCTCCTGCACACGTCGCGCTCGTGCTCCTCGCGATCCTGGTCTTCGTGGTGGTCCTGCGACACGCGTGGAGCGACCACGCGGCCGCGGCAGCCGCTTCCCTCGGCATCTTGAGCCTCGCGGCCGCGTACACGCTCCCCGGCTACGCCGCTTGGGGCCTCCCCGCCGCCGCCCTGGACCATCGCGGCCGGGTCGCCCGCATCGTGGCCGCCGGCGGGCTCGTGCTCGTCGTCACCTACGAGGTGCTCCGCCATCCGTTCGCGGGATCCGCGGGGACCGCGCTCCACGCCGTCGCGGGGATCGGCGGTCCGCTGATCCTCGGCGCCCTCGTCGTCCTGCTGGTGGGCACCCGCCACCGTGACATCGAACACGAACCACCCCTGGCCATCACGCAACTCCCTGCTCCGCCTCGCTCCGCCGACCAGTTCCCGAAGACACTCGTGGTGGTGCCGACGCTCGACGAGGCCGGCAACATACGGAGGCTCCTCTCCTCGGTGCGCGCGTCCCTCCCCGCTGCACACGTGCTCGTCGTCGACGACGGCAGCACCGACGGAACCCCCGAATTGGTCGAGGCGGCGGCCGAAGCACTCGGTCAGATCCGAGTCGTGCGCCGGCTCGGGCCGAAGGGCCTCGGCCCTGCCTACCGTGCCGGCTTCCGGGCGGGGCTCGAAGAGGGTTACGACGTGCTGGTGGAGATGGACGCCGATCTGTCTCACGACCCCGGTGCGCTCCCCGTGTTGGTCGACGCCGTACGCGGTGGCGCCGACCTCGCGATCGGTTCCCGCTACGTTCCCGGCGGCGCGACACCGGGCTGGCCGGCCCGCCGCCGCTTCCTCTCCCGTGCCGGTGGCTGGTACGCGCGGACCCTCCTCCGCTTGCGGGTCCGAGACGTGACATCGGGATACCGCGCCTACCGCGCACCGCTGCTCCGGAAGATCGACCTCGACACCGTGACGACGACCGGCTATGCCTTCCAGATCGAGATGACCGATCGGGCTCGACTCGCCGGTGCAACGATCCGTGAGGTTCCCATCGTGTTCCGCGATCGCACCGCCGGATCGTCGAAGATGTCGAGCGCCATCGTCCGCGAAGCGCTCCTCCTCGTGTCCCGCCGAGCCCTGCACGCGGGTCAGCCCTTCCGCGGGCTCCACGCCGAGAGTGGTCTCGTCCGGCATCGCGGTGATCCTGATGACCACGCTCTAGCGTGACCCGCCGTGGAGAGGGAACGGCCGCGCTGGATCGACCGGCTGCTCGACCCGAGCGCCCACATCGTGCACCGACTCCAGGACGCGGTCGTCGAACCCGCGTGGCGACGCGTCACCGAGGGCGAGTCGCCGATCCCCGCCGCCATCGCGATCGGCGTCGCCATCGTGCTCGAGGCGACGCTCGCCAACCGGGTGGCGAACCACCCGCGCTGGGTGTTCACCTCGTTGAGCGTGGCGCTCCTGGTAGCGATCCTGTGTGTGAATCCCCGCCGCCTGGACCGCACCTCCCGCGGCCTGCGCGCCCTGACCCTGCTCGTGATCGCGACGATCAGCATCGCCAACATGGTGTCGGGGGCGCGGCTGGTGATCGACCTCGTCAACGCCGAGGGGATCCGCGATCCCGCGCAGCTCCTCCTGACCGGCGGGTCGATCTGGCTCACCAACGTGATCGTGTTCTCGCTCTGGTACTGGGAGTTCGACCGCGGCGGGCCGGTCGCGCGCGCGGTCGCGCCGGGCGCGGTGCCCGACTTCCTGTTCCCGCAGATGACCTCACCTCAGCTCGCACCGGCCGACTGGCAGGCGGAGTACCTCGACTACCTCTACTTGTCGTTCACCAACGCGATGGCGTTCAGCCCCACCGACGTGCTGCCGATGTCGCGGTGGAGCAAGCTCACCATGCTCCTGCAGTCGGTGGTGTCGTTGATGCTCGCGGTGCTGGTCGTCGCCCGGGCGGTCAACATCCTGGACTGAGCCGCGGTGCTACAGGTTCCAGATGCGGGCCGCGTTGTGCTCGACCATGAGGTCGCGCTCGTGCTCGGGCACACCCTCGAAGAGCTCGTCGATGACCGTGAGAGACTTCGGCCAGGTCGACACCGGGTGCGGGTAGTCGCTGGACCACATGAGGTTCTGCGCACCGAGCACGTGGCGCAGGTGACGGACGGGATCGGGTTCGTCGATGAACGTCATCGCCATGTTGCGGTGGTAGTAGAAGCTCGGCAGCTCCTCGCCGAGCACCGGGAACTCGTAGCCCTGGCGCAGCACCATGTCGTCGAGGAACGAGAGGTACCCGGCGACCCACCCGAGGCCGGGCTCGACGAACACGACCTTGAGCTCGGGGTACCGGGTGAAGATCCCGGTGAGCAACCACATACCGAGGGCTTCGCACGCGGACGGCGGCATGCACGACAGCGTCCACGCGAGGCGCGGAGTGGGATCGCGGTCGGCAAGCTGGTTGAGCGCGGTGTTCAAGCCGATGTGGCAACACACCGGGAGCCCACTCGCGGAGATGGCCGCCCACATCGGGTCGTAGCGCTCGTGGAAGTAGTCGGGCTGGTCGAGCTCGGCGGGGAACACCGGGAGCTGCAGCGACTTGCCCCCCATCGACGCGACGCGCTCGATCTCGGCGACCGCGAGATCGATGTCGTGGATCGGCACCTGGTACGTCACTACGAGCCGGCTCGGATCGGCCGACGCGAAGTCGTGGAGCGTGTCGTTGAACGCGCGCGTCGCCTCGGCCGCGCCGGACTGCAGCAGGTAGAGGTAGCGGTACGCGCTCACCTCGCAGTAGAGGACCTCGATGTCGACGCCGTCGGTGTCCATGTCGCGGAGCCGCTCGTGACCGTCGGAGTAGCCGGGCCGGCCCCACGAGGCGTGCTTGATCTCGGTGCCACCGGCATTGGCCTTCGCCGCGTTGCCACCGAGCATCTCGCGGTAGGCCTGTGCGAGCGCGGCGTCGTACTCGTCGTGGAACCTCGGGGCCAGGTGCGCCTTCACGTCGTCGTGCTGCACGCTGACGTGCGAATCGGAGGAGATGATCCGGCGGGTCGTCATGGCCTGCCAGTCTTGCACGCCGGGCGCCGCGCGCGTCAGGGACGGTAGGGTCGGCCGCGACTCGACCGGGGGATGGGCGATGGACGTTGCCGCGTTGTTGACGGGCGCGCAGGAGCAGGTCGGCACGGCCGACTACGGGCCCGAGGTCGAGGCGATGCACGAGGCGCTCGAGGTGCTCGTGCGGTCGGCCAACGAGGACGCGGACCTCAGCGAGCAGGGCGAGCACGTGTTCGCGGGGATGATCACGTCGCTCCTCGTCCGGCGGCTGCAGGTCGAGCAGTGGTACACCGACCATCCCGAGATCGGTGAGCAGCAGATCGAGTCGGTGCTCTTCGGCCTCGGTCTCCCCCGCACGGGCTCGACCGCGTTGAGCTACCTGCTCGCCCAGGACCCCGCGGTCCGGAACCTGCGCCAGTGGGAGGCGACGCAGCCCACCCCGCCGCCCGAGCTCGCGACCGAGGACACCGATCCGCGCTTCCTCGCGGCGCAGGAGATGATGAAGCATCTCGACGACGCGCCGTCGGAGCTCAAGTCGATGCTGCCGTCGTCGCCCGACGGTCCGTTCGAGTGCCTCGAGCTCATGAACCTCACGTTCCGGTGCTCGCAGCTCGACGTGGTCGCGCAGACGCCGACGTACGGCGACTGGCTGATGGACTGCGACTACGGCCCGGCCTACCGGTACCACCAACGCGTGGTGAAGCTGCTGCAGTGGCACCGGCCGCCCAACCGCTGGCGGCTGAAGTCGCCGGCCCACATGTTCGGCATCGACGACCTCGACGCGGTGTATCCCGACGCGAAGTTCGTGATCACCCACCGCGACGTCACCAAGGTCATCCCGTCGGTCGCCAGCGTCGAGTGCGCAGTCGTGCGCATGTACACCGGCAACGCCGACCCGCACTACTTCGGCAAGCACTGCGAAGATTCGTGGGACATCGCGCTGCGGCGCTTCATCGCGTTCCGCGACCGCGTGGGTGAGGACCGCTTCTACGACATCGCGTTCGACGACCTGCAGACCGACCCGATCGGGAGCATCCGCGGCCTCTACGAGTGGCTGGGCGAAGAGCTCACGCCCTCGACCGTCGCTGCGATGCAGAGCTGGTGGGACGAGAGCCAGAGCGACCGTGAGAGCGGCGGTGGTCACCACTACACGCCCGAGGAGTTCGGGCTCGACGTCGACGAGCTGCAGGAACGGTTCGCCTACTACGCCGAGCGGTTCCCCATCGCCCGGCCCAGGAGCGCACGATGACCATCGACCTCACCGGCGGGCTGTCGCCCGAGCAGGACCACCCGTTCGCCACCGCGCCCGACGATCCCGAGATGCGCCAGGGCATGTCGCTGTGGATCAGCAACGACGACCCCGACCAGGCCTTCGGGTTCCCGCGGCTCGGGTTGGAGGCGGTGGCCTCCGAATGGGACCGGCCCGGGTACTCGTTCCAGGCCGCGTGGCCGACGGGCGGGTGCTGATCATGGGCGGCGCGGGTGAGCCGCGACCGCCCGAGGGGTCCGACGGCCGGACGTCGGTGATGGGTGCGGGCCCGTTCGAGATGCGCTGTGTCGAGCCGTTCCGGCGCTGGACCGCCGACTACGAGGGCCAGGCGCTCGACACGACCGTGCGCGACCAGGCCGCGCAGGCCGTCGACCGGTCACGCGTGGTCGACGTCGCCCTGCACCTGGAGACCGAGATGGCGGTGCCGCCGTGGATCCAGGGCACCATGGGCGACGACGCCAAGGCGATGATGAGCGGCGACACCACCGAGGCCGCGTTCATGGGCGGGTGGCGCTTCGAGCAGCTCTTCCGGGGCTCGGGATCGTTCCGGGTGGGCTCCGGTCCCGAGGAGGCGTTCTCGTGCACCGGGCTGCGGATCTTCCGTCAGGGCGTGCGCGACACCGGCGGGTTCTGGGGTCACGCCTGGCAGTCGGCGCTGTTCCCCAGCGGGAAGGCGTTCGGCTACATCGCCTACCCGCCCCGGCCCGACGGCTCGCCGTCGTACGCCGAGGCCTACCTGTTCGACGGTGACGGCGAGCTGATCCCGGCGAAGCTGGTGGACGCGCCGTGGATGACCGAGTTCGTGGCCCACGGCGGCGCGGTGCCGTGCGCGTTCGAGTCGGCGCTCGGCACCACCAAGATCGACGGCGAGACGTTCCTCTCGGTGATCCACCGCGGGATGCCGCAGATGCCGGGGCTCGCGCTGCACCAGGGCGGCACGAAGTACAGCTGGGACGGCGAGGTCGCCTACGGGATGATCGAACGCTCGTACTTCGACGATCAGATCTCTTGGTAAGCAGGTTCCTGGTGAGCCGGCGCCCGTAACCGGCCGGCAGGGGCCCGGCTTCAGGCGGCGCGGGCGGCCGGCTCCGGCACGGGTGCGGCCTCGCCGGCGGCGGCCGCGTGCAGCAGCGCCTTCATCCGGGGTGTGTCGGCCTCCGGCACGCGGTTGGCGGCGACGACACCGTCGACCATGTCGGTGACCACCTCGGCGAAGGGGCGGTCGCGCAGGCGGACCGACACCACCGCGCCGCCCGGGTAGCGCCGGATGGTGCGCATCGCACCCGGAGCCCGGGGAGGGCAGCGGAAGGCCGGGACAGCGAGCCCGGCCTCGTGGGTGGCGGCGCCGAGGCGGCGGGCGACGTCGGCGAAGCGGGCGGCGGGGAGCTGGGTGACGGGGCGGTCGTTCACGGTCACCAGCATCGCACCGGGGTGTGACACTTATCCTCCCCGCGACCGGACCGCCGACCCGTGCGTCACCATACGGACGATGGCACCGACGGACGAGCGTACGACCGGGAGATCGCGCGGCTGGCCGTGCCCGCCCTGGGCGCCCTCGCGGCGGAGCCGCTCTACCTGCTGGCCGACACCGCCATCGTCGGTCATCTCGGCACCCGCCCCCTCGCCGGCCTCGCGGTGGCGGGGTCGGTGCTCACCGCCGCGTTCAGCGTCTTCAACTTCCTCGCCTACAGCACCACCGCGAGCGTCGCCCGCCAGCTCGGCGCCGGCCACCGGCAGGACGCGGCAGAGACGCGGCGTCGACGGGTGCTGGCTGGCCGTCGGTCTCGGATTGGTCCTGACGCTGCTCGGCGTCGCCCTCGCGCCGCAGATCGTCGACGTGATGGGCGCGTCGACGACGTCGCGCCCCTGGCGGTCACCTACCTGCGCATCAGCATCCTCGGCGCGCCCGCGCTCCTCCTCGCCCTGGCCGGGCACCGGCTACCTGCGCGGGATGCAGGACACCCGCACCACGCTCGTCATCGCGGTGGCTCGCCAACGCCGCCAACCTCCTGGTCGAGCTGCTCTTCGTGTACGTGCTCGACCTCGGCATCGAGGGCTCGGCGTGGGGCACGGTGCTCGCGCAGTACGGCGCCGCGATCGCGTACGTCGTGATCGTCGCGCGGGCGGTGCGCCACGAGGGCGCGGCGGTGCGGCCACGTCCCGCGGGGGTCCGCGCCAACGCGACGGTCGGCAGCCGCCTGGTCGTGCGCACCGCGTCGCTCATCGTCGCGTTGCTCACCGCGACCGCGATCGCCTCACGCATCAGCGACGACGCGGTCGCCGCGCACCAGATCTGCATGCAGATCTTCCTGTTCCTCGCGCTGTCGCTCGACGCGCTCGCGATCGCCGGGCAGGCGATGGTCGGACGGTTCCTCGGCGCGTCCAGCACCCACGACGCGCCGCGCTGTCGGCCGCCGGCTCCTCGAGCTCGGCGTCGTCGTCGGCGTGGTGTTCGGGCTCGCGGTCGTGGTGCCTCGGCCCTGGCTCGCCGACGTGTTCACGAACGACGCGGGTGTACGCCATCTCGTGCTCGAGGTCCTCTGGATCGTCGCCGTGCTGCAGCCGCTCGCGGCGATCGTGTTCGTGCTCGACGGCGTGCTCATCGGCGCCGGCGACGCCGGCTACCTGGCGCTGGCGATGCTGGTGGCGACGATCGGCGTGTACCTCCCGGCCGCGCTCCTCGTCGCCGTCCTCGACGGCGGCCTGCTCTGGCTGTGGGGCGCGCTCGTCGCTCTGGATGCTCGCCCGCTTCGTGGGCATGGCCGGTCGCTTCCGCACCACCCGCTGGCAGGTGGAGGGCGCCATCCCGCCGTCGTGACGCCCGGCGTCCGGGCGACGACCCTAGCGTTCCGGACTCCCGTCGCCCGAGAAGCCCTCCGCCTCGTCGGCGACGACGCCGGCGGAGCGGCGGCGGCCCGGCCCCGGTCGCGGACGAACCGACGCCGACCTCGACGACCTGCTCGCGGGTCGACGCCTGGGGCCGCAGCGAGCCCGTCCGCGCCCTCGCCCGCACCCTCTACGAACCGGTGTACCGCCACTGGCTCCGTGCCGAGTGGGAGGGGCTCGAGCACGTGCCGCTCGACGGTGGCGCGCTGCTGGTCGGCCAACCACGGCGGGGCCATCCCGTCCGACGCCCCGGTCGTCATGCACGGCATCGAGACCGAGTTGCTGCGCCCGGTCTACGGCCTGGCCGAGAACCTCTTCCGCCAGCTGCCCGTCCTCGGCACGTTGTGGTCGCGCGCCGGCGGCGTCCCCGCGCACCCCGACAACGCGTACCGCCTCCTGCACGACGACGGGCAGCTCGTGCTCGTGTTCCCCGAGGGCACCAAGGCCACCGGCAAGCTCGTGCGCGACCGCTACCAGCTCCGGCGCTTCGGCCGGGGCGGATTCGTGGAGATCGCGATGCGCGCCGGTGTGCCGATCGTGCCGATGGCGATCGTCGGCAACGAGGAGGCGATGCCGATCCTCTGGAAGAGCGCCCGGCTCGCCAAGCTGCTCGGCCTCCCCTACTTCCCCATCACCGCCAACCAGTTCGTGTACGGCCCGCTGCTCGGGTACGTGCTGCCCGCTCCCGGCGAAGTTCCGCATCCGCGTGCTGCCGCCGATCACCTTCGACGTCGAGCCCGGCCTCGCCCGCTACAACCGCGGCATGGTGATGGAGCAGGCGGAGCGCATCCGCGCCGCTCATCCAGTCGGAGGTCGACGACCTGCTGCGCAACCGCCGCAGCGTCTGGCGGGGCTGAGCCCGTGCGGATCCTCGTCACCGGCCTCGGAACGTTCTGGGGTAGCCGCATCGCGCAGGCACTCGAGCAAGCGACCGACGTCGAGCTCGTGGTCGGTGTCGACACCCGCGAACCGCGCCTGCCGCTCGCCCGTACCGAGTTCGTGCAGGCCGACGCGTCGTACTCGATCCTGCGGCGCATGGTGCGCGCGACACAGGTCGACACCGTGCTGCACACCCACCTCGAGGTCGACTCCACCCGCACGAGCAGCCGACGGCTGCACGAGGTCAACGTGATCGGCACCATGAACCTGCTCGCGGCCGCCGCGGCCGAGGGCAGCGCGGTGCGCAAGATCGTGCTGAAGACGTCGACCCTGGTGTACGGGTCGAACTTCGCCGATCCCTACTTCTTCCGCGAGACCACCCGTCGCACGCACCCGCCCACCACGACCCCGGTCGAGCGTTCGTTGCTCGAGGTCGACGTGCTGGTCGGCGACTTCGCCGAGGACCACCCCGAGGTGGCCGTCACCTCGTTGCGCTTCGCCAACGTGCTCGGCGACGACGTGACCACCGTGTTCTCGCGCATGCTGCGCATGCCCGCGGTCCCCGAGGTGTTCGGCTACGATCCGCGCCTCCAGTTCGTGCACGAGGACGACGTGACCCGCGCCCTTCGAGCACGCGACCGTCACCGACCGCCCGGGGACGTTCAACGTCGCCGGACCGGGCACCATCACGTGGAGCGAGGCGTGTCGGGCGGTGGCGCGCCGCCGGCTGGCGATGCCCCCGGTGTTCACCGGCGCGGCCAAGGTGCCGCTGCGACTGCTGCGGGTGATCGACATCCCCCCGGAGGTCCTCAGCCTGCTGCGCTACGGACGCGGGGTCGACACCAGCGCGTTCATCGACACCGGGTTCGACTACCGCTACACCACGCCGGCGACAGTCGAGGCGTTCGCGAAGGCCCGCCGGTTGGAACGGGTCGTCGGCACACCACCCGAGTACGAGTACGAGCACGACGTCGAGGACTTCCTCCGCAACTCCCGCGCCGTCGTGCGCCCCGGGGTGAGCTCCTTCAACGAGGTTGCGTCATCTGACGGCGTAGAACGCCGCTCACTCACGCAACCTCGGGTGTCGGGCTAGCTGAAGAACTTCGCCTCGAACTCGCGGCGGCGCTCGTCCCACTCCTCGCGGGTGATCGCGTAGCGCACGTGGTCCTCCCACGTGCCCTGGATCTGCAGGAAACGGGTGGCGGTCCCCTCGTCGCGCAGGCCGAGCTTCGCCGCGCACCCGCCGGCTCTTGGAGTTGCGAGGAACGATCGCCGCCTCCATGCGGTGCAGGCCGAGCTCCTCGAAGCCGTAGCGCATCACGATCGCCACCGCGTCGGGCGTGTAGCCGCAGCCGGCGTACCGCTCGTCGACCCAGTAGCCGATGAAGCACGACTGGAACGGGCCCCGCAGGACGCTGCCGAGACTCACCTCGCCGATGAGGGTGCCGTCGAGCAGGAAGGTGCCGAAGCCGTAGGCGCTGTCGAACTGCCGTTGCCGGTCCCACGCGCCGCAGCGGGCCCGGAACGCCTCGCGGTCGACGACGGGATCGCGCGTTCCGGGCTCGGGGAGGGGCTCCCAACGCTCGAGCCAGTCGCGGCTGCGGGTGCGGATCTCGCGCCAGGCGTCGTGGTCGCGCACCTCGAGCGGCCGGAGCATGCACCCGCGGGCCGACGAGAGCCGAGTCGCGACGTCCTCTCACCGGGCGAAGGTTATTCATTACCCTGACCCGGTGCCCATGAACGACACGAGAACGACACGTCCGGCGAGCGACGACCGGCTGGTGTGGCTCGATCTCGAGATGACCGGCCTCGACGTCGAGCGTCACGTGATCGTCGAGATCGCGGCGCTCGTCACCGACGACGACCTCGAGCCCGTCGACGACGGCATCGACCTCATCGTCCACCAACCCGCGGAGTGCGCTCGCCGAGATGGACGACTTCGTCCGCACGATGCACACCAAGTCGGGGCTGCTCCCGGAGATCGAGGCCGTCGACGCTCTCGCTCGCCGACGCCGGCGCGCTCACGCTCGAGTACGTGCGCGGCCACGTCCGACGAGGGCAGCTCGCCGCTGTGCGGCAACTCGATCGGCGTCGACCGCCGCTTCCTCGACCGACAGCTCCCCGAGCTCGACCGCTTCCTGCACTACCGCAGCATCGACGTGTCGAGCTTCAAGGAGCTCTGCCGCCGCTGGTACCCCGCCGTCTACAAGAAGCGGCCCGGACAAGGCCGAGACCCACCGGGCGCTGGCCGACGTGCAGGAGTCGATCGCCGAGCTGCGCTACTACCGCGAGCACATGCTCCGCGCGCCCGCGCCGACGCGCCTACGCCGGCCGACGACTGAGCGGCTCCCAGGAGCTCGCGCAGCGCGCCGAGGAGCGTGGTGACCGACCGCTCGCGCGCGGAGTGGCCCATGAGGCCGATGCGCCAGGCCTGACCGGCGAACGTCCCGAGACCGCCACCGACCTCGATGCCGTAGGTGGTGAGCAGCGCCTTGCGCAGCGTGGCGTCGTCGGCGCCGTCGGGCAGCCAGGCGGTCGTGAGCTCGGGGAGGCGATGGCCGTCGGGCACGACCAGGCGGAAGCCGAGGTCGGGCAGCGCGTCCTGCAGGCGGGCGCCGACGGCGCGGTGACGGGCCCACGCCGCTTCGAGACCCTCGTCGAGGACCGCGCCGAGCGCGGCGTGCAGCGAGCACACCATCGAGACCGGCGCGGTGTGGTGGTACACGCGGCTGGCGCCGTCGACGTAGTTGGCGATCAGCGACACGTCGAGGTACCAGGACTGCGGCGGCAGGGCGCGGGTCTGGATCCGCTCCACCGCGCGGGGCGAGAACGTGACGGGCGAGAGGCCCGGCGGCACGCCGAGGCACTTCTGGGTGCCGGAGTAGGCGGCGTCGACGTCCCAGCGCGTCGATCTCGACCGGGATGCCGCCCGAGCGACGTGACCGTGTCGACGAGCAGCAGCGTGTCGGTGTCGCGCAGCGCGGCGAGCGGCGCGATGTCGTTCTCCACCCCGGTCGACGTCTCCGCGTGCACGACCGCGACCAGGCGGGCGTCGCGGTGCTCGCGCTGGGCGTCGAGGAGGCGCTGCGGGTCGAGCGGGAGGCCCCACTCCTCCTCGACGCGCACGACGTCGGCGCCGCAACGGCGCGCCACCTCGCACATGCGCTCGCCGAACACGCCGTTGGCCCCGACGATCACGGTGTCGCCCGCCTCGACCAGGTTGACGAAGCACGCCTCCATGCCCGCCGATCCGGTGCCGCTCACCGGGAACGTCAGCGGGTTCGTCGGTGCGGAAGACGGTGCGCAGCCGCGCCATGGTCTCGTCCATGATCGCGAGGAACTCGGGATCCATGTGCCCGAGCATCGGTCGGCCGAGCGCGGCGACCGCCTCGGGATACGGGTTCGACGGGCCGGGCCCGAGCAGCAGACGATCCGTGATGGGCATGCGCGGAGCCTACGCGGCGCCGCACCTCTCGGCTCTGGCGGTGCGTCAGACGCGGGCGAGGACGGGGAACCAGTGCTGGAGGAGCTGGCGCACCTCGAGCAGGACATTCGTCGCCCGCGATCATGCCGCGCGCGACCTCGGCCGCGGCGCGCGCCACGTGCGTGACGTCGTCGTCGGGGAGCTCCATGCCGTCGGCCTCGGCGGCGCGTTGCACGGTCTGCGCGGCGTCCCACGCGGCGCGGGCCGCGTGACGGGTGCGGTGCGAGTGACGGAGGGCGCGGTCGATGGCGATCGTCGCGTGCCAGGCGTCGACTTCGTCGCCCACGGTGTCGCTCGCGAGCGACCGCGCGACGGCGTGGATGTCGTCGGCGGTGAGCTGCTTCAGGGCGGCGTCGAACTCCGTGAGATCCATGACGCCACATTCTCGGCACAAACGAGGGGTCGAGTTGGGGGATTTCCGGGGTCCAACCCCGTGAACTACGTGTTTCCCTGTGACGGCCGGGCTTGCCGGAGACCGACGTCACACCTGGCTGCGCACCAGACCGTCGAGGATGTCGGCCTCGCTGACCAGCATCTCGTCGAACCCGAGCACCCGGAAGATGCCGACGAGCACGGCGGCGCCGCCCACGATCACGTCGACCCGTCCGGGCTCGAGCCCGGGGTTGTGCGCGCGCTGGGCGGCGTTCTCGGTGGCGAGCGTGCGGAACACGTCTTCCGCCGCGGCACGCGTGAACACGGAAGTGGTGGATCTTCTCGGGGTCGTACTCGGGCAGGCCGAGCTCGATCGCGGCGACGGTGGTGACGGTGCCCGCGAGCCCCACGAGCGTCGCCGCGTCGGCGGCACCCGGGATCACGCGCGGCACCTCGGCGACGAGGTCGCGCACCGACGGCGACCGCGTTCGAGAGCTCCTCGGGCGCGGGCGGATCGGACTCCAGGTACTGCTCGGTGATGCGCACGCACCCCATGTCGAGTGACACGAGTCCGGCGGGCGTGTCGGTGCCGAGCACGAACTCGGTGGAGCCGCCGCCGATGTCGACGACGAGATACGGCGCCGGCGCGTCGAGGTCGGCGGTGGCGCCGAGGAACGACAGCGCGGCCTCCTCGTCACCCGAGAGCAGCTCCGGGCGTGACCCCCAACGCGTCGTGCGCGGCGGTGAAGAACTCGTCGCGGTTCGACGCGTCGCGCGCCGCGCTGGTGGCGGTGGCGCGCACCTCGGTGACGCCGTGCTCGTCGAGCGCGTCGCGGTACTCGCGCAGCACGGCGGTCGTGCGCTCGATCGCTTCGGGCGCCAACGCGCGAGTGCGGTCGACGCCCTGACCGAGGCGCGTGATGCGCATGCGACGGTCGAGCGGGACGAGCTTGGCGTCGCGCGGCGAGCGCGCCGTCGACGTCGGCCACGAGCAGGCGGACCGAGTTGGTGCCGATGTCGACCGCGGCCACCCGCTTCACGCCGCGCCTCGACGCTCACTCCGCCAGCGAGCTGCTCCGTCGTCGACTGCTCCACGCGCCTCGACAGTCCACCGGCCGACGGGATCGTCGGCGCCGGCGAGCAGGTTGGCGTAGTGGGCGTGGAGGCACTTCACGCCCTCGCGGGTGCCGCCGACCCCGCCCGACGGGCGGGGACCGGGGTGACCGGGACGGGATCGGGGCGTCGCGCTCGGCCGCGTACCGCGTCGTGGGCGGCCCGGATCGCGGCGGGGTCGACCGCCGCCTGCGCCGTCGCGCACCCCGCCGGCGGCCTCCAGCCGGGAGATCTGCAGGTTCAGCTCGGGATCGACCAGCCAGTAGCGGGTGGGCATCGGGGTGCCGTCACGGGTGAAGGGTGCGTTGCGCACGACGACCGGCGCGCCGGCGGCGTCGCGGACCACCACTTCGAAGTCGGCCTGCGGCTCCCGCCCGAGGCGCTCGGTGAGCGCGGCGACGTCGGCGGGAGCGGCCATGCCCGCAGTCTACGGAGCGGGTCTACGGCGCCGGCTGGGTCGTGGCGGTGGCGGAGCCGGGGCGTCGGTCGTCGTGGAGGGCGCGGGCAGGATCACGAACGGGCGCTCGCCCGGCTTCACCAGGCCGTACTTCTGCCGTGCCAACCGCTCGATCTCCGAGTCGGTGCTCAGTCGCTTCGACTCGCGTGCCAGCCGCGCGTTCTCGGACTGCAGCACCTCCAGCTGGGCCCGCGCCTTGTTGGTCTCGTCACGCTGGTCGAGGAACGTGCGGGTCGGATACACGAACACGAACAGCAAGCCGACGAGCACCACCAGGAACAGCGCCGTCGCATCGACGGCCGACGCGCGCCGCGCGGCGGCGTTCGCTGCGCTTCGCCGCGCTTCCGCTGCAGCCACCACTACCGGTCGGAGGGAGCGCGGCGCGGCCGAGGTACGACGCCACCGGGCCGAGCTCCTCCTCGATGCGCAGGAGCTGGTTGTACTTGGCGACCCGGTCGCTGCGCGCCGGCGCGCCGGTCTTGATCTGGCCGCAGTTGGTCGCGACGGCGAGGTCGGCGATGGTGGCGTCCTCGGTCTCGCCGCAGCGGTGCGACATCATCGCGGTGTAGCCGTGACGGCCGGCGACGAACATCGTGTCCAGCGTCTCCGACAGCGTACCGATCTGGTTCACCTTCACCAGGATCGAGTTGGCGACGCCACGCTCGATGCCCTGCTCGAGCCGCTCGACGTTGGTGACGAAGAGGTCGTCGCCCACGAGTTGCACGCGGGAGCCCAGGCGCTCGGTCAGCGCGGCCCATCCGTCCCAGTCGTCCTCCGACATGCCGTCCTCGATCGACACGATCGGGTAGCGGTCGCACAGCTCGACGAGGCGGTCCGCCCACTCGGTCGGCGAGTAGTCGGCGCCTTCGCCGGCGAGCACGTACCGGCCGTCGGTGAACAGCTCGGTCGACGCGACGTCGAGCGCGAGCGCGATCTCCTCGCCGGGCGTGTAGCCGGCCGCTTCGATGGCGGTGAGCAGCAGCCTGAGCGCGTCCTCGTTCGACGGGAGGTCCGGCGCGAACCCGCCTTCGTCGCCCAGCGCGGTCGACGAGGCCGCGCTCCTTCAGCAGCGCCTTGAGCGCGTGGTACGTCTCGACGCCCCAGCGCAGAGCCTCGGAGAAGCTCGCCGCGCCCACCGGCGCGAGCATGAACTCCTGCACGTCGACGTTGGAGTCGGCGTGCGCGCCACCGTTGAGCACGTTCATGAACGGCACCGGCAGCACGTGCGCGTTCGCGCCGCCGACGTAGCGGTAGAGCGGCAGCTCGGCCTCGTCGGCCGCCGCCTTCGCCGCGGCCAGCGACACGCCGAGGATGGCGTTGGCGCCGAGGCGGCGCTTGCCGTCGGTGCCGTCGAGCGATGACGAGCTCGTCGTCGAGGAGGCGCTGGTCGGAGGCGTCGAGGCCGACCATGGCGTCGGCGATCTCGGTGTTCACGTGCTCGACCGCGGTGCGCACGCCCTTGCCGCCGTAGCGCTCGCCGCCGTCGCGCAGCTCGTGGGCCTCGTGCGCGCCGGTGCTGGCGCCGCTCGGGACGATGGCCCGTCCCTGCGCGCCCGAGAGCAGTTCGACGTCGACCTCGACGGTAGGGTTCCCCCGGGAATCGAGGACCTCGCGGCCCACGACCTCCACGATCGTGCTCATCTTCTCCGCATCCCCTGGTGGCACTGTGGCTGATGTGACCAGTGAGCCTAAACCCTTCAACCCGTTCGAGCCGGGCTTCGCGGAGGATCCGTACCCCCAGTACGCGGAGCTGTCCGCGACCAACCCGGTCCAGCAGACGCCCCTCGGCCTCTGGGCGCTGTTCCGCTACGACGACGCCGTCCGCCTGCTGCGGGACCCCCGCCTGAGCGTCGAGGACCGCAGCGTCGTGGGCGTCAACCCCCGCGCCGAGCTCCGGGAGCAGATCCTCGGCGACCGCCCGCAGCGGGGCACCCACCAGCTCCTCAACCTCGATCCCCCCGACCACACGCGGCTGCGCAAGCTGGTGCAGCAGGTGTTCACCCCCCGCACGGTCGAGCAGCTGACCCCCCGCGTGCAGGCGATGGTCGACGACACCCTCGACGCCGTCGTCGTTGAACGTGGAAGCGAGATGGACGTGATCGGCGACCTCGCGTTCCCGCTGCCGTTCCGGGTGATCTCCGAGATGCTCGGCATGCCGACGTCGGAGGAGAGTCGAGCTGCGCGACTGGGCGCACACGCTCACGCTCAGCCTCGAACCGCTGCTCGCCATGCAGCACATGGACGAGATCCTCGCCGCCTCCGACCACATCATCGAGCACGTGCTCGACGCCATCGAGTGGAAGCGCACGCACCCGGCCGACGACCTGCTCTCCGCGCTGATCGCGGCCGAGGACGACGGCGACCGGCTCTCCCCCGACGAGCTCCTCGACCAGGTGATCCTCCTGTACATCGCCGGCCACGAGACGACCGTCAACCTGATCGGCAACGGCACGTACGCGCTGCTGCGTCATCGGGCGCAGCTCGAGCGCTGGCGCGACGACCCGCGCTCGACGCCAACGCGGTCGACGAGCTGCTGCGTTACGACTGCCCGGTCCAGTTCTCGCGCCGCGTCACCACGTCGGAGCTCGAGGTCGGCGGCCGCACCATCGAGCGCGGGCGTGTTCGTGCTCACCTGCCTCGCCGCCGCCAACCGCGACCCCGGCGAGATGGGGCGACGACCGCGCAGGAGCTCGACGTCACCCGCGCCGGCGCGGCGCAGCACCTGGCGTTCGGCTCGGGCATCCACCACTGCCTCGGTGCGGCACTCGCCCGGCTCGAGGGCCGGGTCGCCGTCGGCACGCTGATCCGGCGGTTCCCCGGCCTGGACCTGGCGACCGACGCCCCGGCCTGGAACGGCCGCCTCGTCCTCCGCGGCCTCGACCGCCTCCCGGTCACCCTGGGCTGACGGGGTGACGGGAGCGGAATAGTTGCGAACGCAACTAGGTTGACTCCGGGGAACGCCACCACTCAGAACCGCCGGAGGCCGCCATGCCCGCAGTGACCGTCGAGAACCCGCTCGTGCTCCCCCGCATCCCCCGTCCCGACCCCGCCGCGACCTCGGCCCGGCCCGCGCTGCGCACGGTGCCCGCGCACCACGCCATCGAGGGCGCAGGCTTCGAGGTGTGGCGCCCGTTCCCGGGCGGGCTCGGCCTGCACGAGACCGACCCGTTCCTCCTCCTCGATCAGCTCGGCCCGGTCGAGTACGAGCCCGACGAGGCCAAGGGCGCGCCGTGGCACCCGCACCGCGGGTTCGAGACCGTCACCTACGTGCTCGACGGCGAGATCGCACACCATGACTCCAACGGTGGCGGCGGCGTCATCGGCGAGGGCGACACGCAGTGGATGACCGCCGGCGGCGGCATCCTGCACGACGAGGTCCCGACCGAGCGCGCGCTGCGCGAGGGCGGACCGTCGCACGGGGTGCAGCTGTGGGTGAACCTCCCGTCGTCGCTGAAGTTCACGCCGCCGCGCTACCAGGCGATCACCGGCGACGAGCTCGTGCTGCTCTCGTCCGACGACGGCGGCGCGCTCGGTGCGCCTCATCGCCGGCGATCTCGCCGGACACCGCGGACCGGGCGACACGCACACGCCGATCACGTACGCGCACGCGACGATCTCGCCCGGCGCGCAGCTGACGGTGCCGTGGAACCCCGCGTTCAGCGCGATGGCGTACGTGCTGCTCGGCCAGGGCTACGCGGGCGACGAGGGCCGTCCGGTGTCGGACCACCAGCTCGTGGTGTTCGGTCCCGGCGACACGCTCACGCTCCGCGCCGCCGACCACCAGGAGGGACCGACCGACGCGCTCGAGGTGCTCCTGCTCGGCGGGCTCCCGATCCGGCGAGCCCATCGCCCACTACGGGCCGTTCGTGATGAACACCCGCGAGGAGATCCTCCAGGCCGTCGACGACTTCAACGCCGGCCGCATGGGCACCATCCCCGCCCTCCCCCAGTGAACATCCGTCAGTAGACCCCTGTATGTGACGGACTACTGCCGGTTGCTCGCCGATTCGAGCCACAATGCGGCGACGCCGGCGGGGTCGAGAGTGGCGAGGTCGAGGTCGCGGGCCAGCGCGAGCTGCTCCATGGCCATGAACCGGCGCCGGTAGGCGGCGGCCCAGCCCCGGAGCGCGGACTCGGCGTCGACGCCACCGGCGCGTGCGACCACGACGGCAGCCGCGAGCAGCTGCGCGAGATCGGCCTCGAGGTCGTCGCCTCCGGCGCGCAGACGGCCGACCGCGACATCGATGCGGTCGAGCGCCTCGCCCAGGTCGCCGGGATCGAGGCCGACCGACGAGGCCTTGCGGAACAGCTTGTGCGTGTAGAGGAGTGACGGCAGCCCGGGCGTGATGCCCTCGACGATCGACGTCGTCCCCTTCTCCACCTTCTTGATCTGCTCCCAGTTGCGCATGACGTCGCTGGTCTCGTCGGCCACGACGTCGCCGAACACGTGCGGATGGCGGCGCACCAGCTTGTCGTGGATGCCGCGGGCGACGTCGGCCATGGTGAACGCGCCCGCCTCCTGCCCCAGCACCGCGTGGAACACCACCTGGTAGAGCAGGTCGCCGAGCTCGTCCTCGAGCGCGGCGTACGCGGTGGCGTCGACCGGCCCGTCGGCCGGCAACGCCTCGATCGCCTCCACCACCTCGTACGACTCCTCCAGCAGGTAGCGGGAGAGCGAGTGGTGCGACTGCTCGGCGTCCCACGGGCAGCCGCCGGGGTCCCGGAGCCGCTTGGCGAGCTGGAAGAGCCGCACCATCTCGCGCGCCGCACCCACCGCCCCGGCGTCGACGAACACCGACGTGAGGTGATCGGGGACGACGCCGCCACGGTCGAGCTCCTCCAACGCCACGGTGACGACGAGCTCGTCGGCCAGACCGAGCCGTTGGAGCACGGTGACCGGCGTGGCCGGGTCGAGGTGCTCGAGCAGCGCGAGCTTCACGTCGGACAGGACGAACGGGCTGTCGCACTGCGCGATGAGCAGCGGGCCGGCCAGCTCGGCGAGGTCGATGGCGCGACCGTCGACGACCCGCGCGTCACCCTCCATCGGGTCGACCCCGAGCGTCACCCAGGCGAGGTCGGCGAACGACACGCCCGGCACCAGCACCACCTCGACGGCCGATTCGCGCAGCAGCGTGACGGCGCGCTCGGCGACCGCCGGGCTCCCCGGCACCGCGTAGACCACCTCGCCGTGCTCGCCCGCCGCCACGACCAACGCGCGCCGCGATCTCGCCGTACGCCTGCTCGAGGTCGGACGCGGCGTCGTATACCGCGTCGAAGCTCTCGAACGTCGATCCCGGCGTCGACCATCTCGACGACGGCCGGATGCCGCATCGTGCGCGCGAACCGCACCGACGCGCCCTCGAGCGCCGCGTTTCGCCACCGGCAGGACGTGATCGGCCCCGGCCGGTCCGAGGCCCACGACGACGACCCGGCCCGGCATCCCCGTCGCGCTATCCGCCGGTCGCGGCGGCGGCCGCGCACCCGGTGGGCGGACACACCCCCTGGGTCTTGTGCCAACGCCCGTACCGCGGATCGACGCGGACGTCGGCGCCGCGCAGCGCGGCGGTGAGGACCTCGTTCTGCTGGTCCTGCGTGGTGACGCCGAAGGCCTGGAGGTAGGCGTCGCCGTCGACGATGACGTCGCGCGCGCTCTGCGGTGCGTGCGGATACCGGTCGAGCGCCTGCTGCTCCAGCTTCGACCGGTCGGCGGCCGTGACCTTGACGCCCTGCTTGGCCGCCGCCTGCCGCACGAGCTCGACCTGGATCCGCTGGGTCAGCCAGCTGGCGGTGACCGCGGAGGTGATCGAGCCCTCACTGCTGCTGAGGACGCCGCCCTGCTGCTGCACGTTGGCGGCGACGCTCTGGTTGCCGGCGAGCCACTCGAGCTCCCGGTCGACGGTCGACTGCGACACCTTGGTGCCGTTCACCGTGAGGGCGACGGCGCTGCCGTTGACGCCCGATGCGACCGCGGCGATCGACACCGCGACGATGGCGACCACCGTGGCGACGGCGACCAGGATCAGAGGGAGGCGGCGCTTCATGGCGCTGCGGAGGCTAGCGCGGGGGCTCCGGGGCCGGCGGGCGCCGGGAGCAGCTCCTGCAGCAGTTCGACGATCGCGGTGGCCACCTCCGCCGCCGGCGCCGCGATCGGCACCACCAGCTCGTCGTCCTTGGCCACGGCCTTCGCCGCCAGCCGGCGCAGACGCACCTTCTGCGACTCCTTGAGTGAGACCCCGGCGATCCGCGCGGTCCCGCGCTGCACCGTGATGCTGGTGATCCCGAGGCGCACGCACTCGACGCGCAACCGGGCGACGTCGAGCAGCGCGACCGCGGGCGCGGGCGGCGGCCCGTAGCGGTCCTCCCATTCGGCGCGCACGTCCTCGACGTCGCTCTCCTCCGTCACCGCCGCGAGCCGGCGGTAGGCCTCCATGCGTACGTCGTCGCGCTGCACGTAGTCGCGCGGCAGGTTGGCGTCGACGGGCACGTCGATGGTGATGTCGACGGGCACCTCGACGGGCTCACCCTTGAGCTCGCCCACCGCCTCGGTGACCATCTGGCAGTAGAGGTCGAAGCCGACCGCGGCGATGTGGCCCGACTGCGCCTGCCCGAGCAGGTTGCCCGCACCCCGGATCTCGAGGTCGCGCATGGCGATCTTGAACCCGGAGCCGAGGTCGGTGAACTCGCCGATCGTCTTCAGCCGCTCGTAGGCCTCCTCGCTCAACACCCGGTCGGCGGGGTGGAACAGGTAGGCGTAGGCGCGCTGGCCCCGTCGACCGACCCGGCCGCGGAGCTGGTACATCTGCGCGAGCCCGAGCAGGTCGGAGCGGTCGACGACCAAGGTGTTGACCGTCGGCATGTCGATGCCGCTCTCGACGATCGTGGTGCACACCAGCACGTCGAACTCGCGCTCGGCGAAGTCGAGCACGACGCGCTCGAGGCGATTCTCGTCCATCTGCCCGTGCGCGACCGCGACGCGCGCGTCGGGAACGAGGGCACGCACGTTCTCCGCGACCAGCTCGATGTCGCGCACGCGGTTGTGCACGTAGAACACCTGACCTTCGCGCAGCAGCTCGCGCCGGATGGCTTCGGCCGCGGCGCGGTCGTCGTACTCGCCGACGTAGGTGAGGATCGGCTGCCGGTCCTCCGGCGGCGTGTTCACCAGCGACAGGTCGCGGATGCCGGTGAGCGACAGCTCGAGCGTGCGCGGGATGGGCGTGGCGGTGAGCGTCAGCACGTCGACGTTCGTCGCCATCTGCTTGATGAGCTCCTTGTGCTGCACCCCGAAGCGCTGCTCCTCGTCGACCACGAGCAGACCGAGGTTCTTGGGCTTCACGTCGGTCGACAGCAGGCGGTGCGTGCCGATCAGCACGTCGACCGCGCCCGACTCGAAGTCGCGCACGACGGCGTGCTGCTCCTTGGTCGAGAGGAAGCGTGACAGCACCTCGACCCGCACCGGGTAATTGGCGAAGCGCTCGCGGAACGTCTGGCCGTGCTGGCCGGCGAGCAGCGTGGTCGGCACGAGCATGACGACCTGGGTGCCGTCCTGTACCGCCTTGAACGCGGCCCGCACCGCGACCTCGGTCTTGCCGTAGCCGACGTCGCCGCACACGAGGCGGTCCATCGGGATCGGGCGCTCCATGTCGCCCTTGACGTCGATGATGGCCTGCATCTGGTCGGGCGTCTCCTCGAACGGGAACGCCTCCTCCATCTCGTGCTGCCACGGCGTGTCGGGCCCGAAGGCGCGGCCGGGCGTCGCGAGACGCTGCCGGTAGAGCACGACGAGCTCCTCGGCGATCTCGCGCACCGCGCTGCGCACCCGGGCCCGCTGCTTCTCGAAGTCGGCGCCGCCCATGCGGTTGAGCGACGGCGTCTCGCCGCCGGTGTACTTGCGCACCAGCCCGACCTGGTCGGTCGGCACGTAGACCTTGCCGTCCTTGAACTCGAGCCAGAGGTAGTCGCGCTCGATGCCCCCCATGGTGAGTGGCTTCATCTCGAGGTAGCGACCGACGCCGTGCTGGTAGTGCACGACGTAGTCGCCGGGCTCGAGCGCGTCGTAGTAGTCGTGCCCGCGACGCGCGCCGCGCGCGCGGCGGTGGACGCGCCGGCGACCGGTGAGGTCGGCCTCGGCGACCAGCGCGAGCTGCGCGCCCGGCAGCACGACGCCGCGCTCGAGCGGCGCCACTACCAACCGCACCGCGCCGGGCGCGGGTTCGCCCGTCGCCGCGTCGAGGCCCTCGCCGGCGAGGATGTCGTGCAGTCGTTGCGCGGAACCGGTGCCCTCGGCCGCGAGCACGACGCGGTACCCCTCCCCCGCGAGCGCGCGCAGGCGACGGGCGAGCGCGTCGGAATCGCCGACCACGGGGTCGAACGCGCTCGCCGCCAGCCGGGGCGTGTCGGGTCCGTCGGGCGTCGACAGCAACGACACCGCGCCGGCGCCGGTGTGCGCGAGCAGACGGTCGAACTCGAGCGACAGCCGTGGGAGGTCGCGCTCGCCGACCGCGCCCCAGGTGACGGCGAGGGTGGAGGCCAGTGCGGCCTCCTCGTCGAGCAGCTCCTGGGCGCGGTCGCGCATGCGCTTCGGTTCCACGAGGAGCACGAGCGCGGTGTCGGGCAGAAGGTCGGTGAGCAGGTGCTCGCGGTCGGTGAGCCACGGCAACCACGACTCCATGCCGTCGAACAGCTGGCCGTCGGCGAGCCGTTCCCACTGCTCGCGGCCCCACGGCTGCCGCGCGACCGAACGCCGCGGCGCGCTCGCGCACCTCGTCGGTGGGGAGCAGCTCGCGGGTCGGGAAGATGCACGCCTCGGCGACGTCATGGGTGGAACGCTGGTCGGCGACCGCGAACGCCGAGAGGCGGTCGACCTCGTCGCCCCAGAGGTCGATGCGCACCGGATGGTCGTCGGTGGACGGGTACACGTCGACGATCGAGCCCCGCACCGCGACCTCGCCGCGCGCCTCGACCTGGTACTCACGCCGGTACCCGCCGGCGACCAGCCGGGCCACCAGCTCGTCACGGTCGACGTGGTCGCCGGGGCGGACGACGACCGGCTCCACCGCCTCGACGTGCGGGCCCAGCCGTTGCACCAGCGCGCGCACCGGGGCGACGACGACCGCGGGCGGGGTGCCGGCTCCCTTCGACGAGGCGCGCAACCGCCACATCACCCGCAGGCGCCGGCCCATGGTCTCGAACGACGGCGACACCCGCTCGAACGGCAGCGTCTCCCACGCCGGGAAGAGCTCGACCTCACCCGCCCCGAGGAACTGTCCCAGGTCGCGGACCAGGCGGTCGGCTTCGGCGCCCGTCGGCACCGCGAGGAGGAGCGGCCGGCGGGACGTGACGCCCGCCAATGCCGCGACGAACAACGCCCGGGCGGCGTCGGGCACCGCGACCGTCGACTGCCGGCCGATCACCGCGCGCAGCGCCGGCTCCTCGGCGAGGAGCGGGGCGAGGGCGGCGAGGGGCGGCGCGGGATTCATTGTCGGGTTGAACACGCTATGGGTTGTCAACCCGACACTGAAATCAGTTGAAGCGGTTCATCGCCGCGTCGATGCCGTCGGCGGCGATGGCCTCGACCGCGTCTGCGGCCTGCTCGATGGTGACGTCGACCTCGGTGCGCTCGCGCTTCGAGAACTTCTTCAGCACGTGGTCGACGCCCTGCTCCTTCGACACCGGCTTGCCCACGCCGATGCGGACGCGCAGGAACGCGTCGGAGTGGAGGTGCGCCTTGATCGAGCGCAACCCGTTGTGCCCGGCGAGCCCGCCGCCGTTCTTCACCTTGAGCACGCCGACGGGGAGGTCGAGCTCGTCCTGCACGATCACGATCTGCTCCGGCTCCACGCCGTAGCGCCGGGCCAGCGCGGTGACCGCGAGCCCGGAGTCGTTCATGTACGTGAGCGGGACCGCGAGCGCGACGAGCTTCGAGCCGATGCGCACCTGATCGACGCGCGCCTTCTCCTTGCCCTTGCGCAGCGACGCGCCGTGACGCTTCGCCAGCAGCTCGACGGTCTCGGCGCCGACGTTGTGACGCGTGCGCGCGTAGTCGTCGCCGGGATTGCCCAGGCCCACCACCAACAGGTCGGCGGCGGTGCCCCGTCGCCGCAGCACGCGCTACTCGTCGCCGGAGTCGTCCGAGGCCTCGGCGTCGGACGCCTCGCCCCCCTCGCCCTCTTCGCCCTCGACGCCTTCGCCCTCTTCGCCCTCTTCGAGCTCGGTGGCGATGCGCGGCGCCGCGACCTGGGCCACGACGAAGTCGGACTCCGCCTGCGTCTCCACGCCTTCGGGCAGCGGGATGTCCTCGACCCGCAGCTGGTCGCCGATCTCGAGCTCCGTCACCTCGATCTCGATCGACACGGGAATGTTGCCGGGCATGGCCTCGACCGTGAGGGCGAACAGCAGCTGCTCGAGCAAACCGCCGTCCCTCACGCCGGTCGCCTCACCGATCAGGTGGATCGGGATCTCGGCGCTCACCGCGACGTCGCGGCTGATGCGGATGAAGTCGACGTGCACCAGCTCGCCCCGCGTCGGGTGGCGGTGGATCTGGCGGGCGAGCGTGAGCACGCTGTCGCCGTCGACGTCGAGGGTGATCAGCGTGTTGGCGCCGCTCTCCCCGGCGAGGATGTGCTGCAGCTCGCGGGCGGGCACGGTGACGGACACCGTGTCGGTACCGAGGCCGTAGACGACCGCGGGGACCTTGCCCGCCTTGCGCAGGCGACCCGACGGGCGCGACCCCAGCGTGGTGCGCGGCTCGGTGGCGAGGGTGATGTCAGGCATGGCGAAACAGGGCCTTTCAGCCGCCCGAGGCGGCTCGGAACAGGAAGCCGGTCAGTTTAGACGTTGTCGCCGCTGAAGATCTCGCTGACGCTGGTGTCCTCGAAGACGGCGTCGAGGGCCTCGGCGATGATGGGGGCGATCGAGAGCACGTGGAGGGTGTCGAACCGCTTGTCGTCGGGGATCGGCAGGGTGTTGGTGACCACCACCTGGCGCACCGGGGCGTTCTTCAGGCGGTCGACGGCCGGCCCCGACAGCACCCCGTGGGTGGCGGCGACCCAGACCTCGCTCGCCCCCCGGTCCATCAGCAGGTTGACCGCGGAGACGATGGTGCCGGCGGTGTCGATCATGTCGTCGACCAGCACGCACACGCTGCCGGCCACGTTGCCGACGACGTCGGTCGCCTCGGCCACGTTGTGCGTGCCCTTCGGCCGCCGCTTGTCGATGAACGCGAGGTCGGAGTCGACGTCGTTCTCCTCGAGGCAGTTGGCGAAGCGCCGGGCGAGCTTGAGGCCACCGGCGTCGGGCGACACCACGACGACCTCGCCCTCGACCTCGCGGGCCAGGTAGTCGGCGAGGAGGGGCACCGCGGTGAGGTGGTCGACCGGGCAGTCGAAGAAGCCCTGGATCTGACCGGTGTGGAGGTCGACGGTGATGACGCGGTCGGCGCCGGCGACGGTGAGGAGGTCGGCGAGGAGCCGGGCCGAGATCGGCTCCCGGCCCTCGGCCTTGCGGTCCTGGCGCGCGTACCCGTAGAACGGACAGACCGCGGTGACCCGCCTCGCCGACGCGCGCTTGGCGGCGTCGATCATGAGCAGCTGCTGCATGATGCGGTCGTTGATCGGCTCGCAGTGGCTCTGCACGATGAACGCGTCGGCGCCCCGGATGCTCTCGCCGTAGCGCGCGTAGAGCTCGCCGCTCGCGAAGGTGCTGAGCTTCACGTCGCCCAGCGGCACCTTCAGGCACGTGGCGATCTCCTGCGAGAGCTCGTGGTTGCCCTGCCCCGCGAAGAGCATGAGCTTCTTCTTGGAGACCAGTTCCATCAGCTCTCGCCCTCCGCCGCGCCGCCGCTGCCGGGTTCTCTTCGTGAAATGGCATCCTCGCGCTTCGCGACCCAGCCCTCCTCGATCCGGGCCGGCACGCCCTTCGCCAGCGCGCCCGGCGGTACGTCGCGGTTCACGACCGACCCGGCGCCGGTGTAGGCGCCGTCGCCCACCTCGACCGGCGCGACCAGCACCGTGTTCGACCCCGTGCGCACGTTCTTGCCGACCTTCGTGCGGTGCTTCTCGCGGCCGTCGTAGTTGGCGGTGATGTTCCCGGCCCCGATGTTGGCGCCGGCGCCGATGTCGGCGTCACCGACGTAGGCCAGGTGGGGCACCTTGGCCCCCTCGCCGATCTCGGAGTTCTTGATCTCCACGAACGTGCCGACGTGCGAGCCGGTCGCGAGGCGGGTGCCGGGCCGCAGCGACACGTAGGGCCCCACGGTCGCGCCGTCGCCGATCTCCGACTCCCGGGCGACGGTCTGCCGCACGACCGCGCCGGCGCCGACGACGGTGTCGACGAGCTGGGTGTCGGGCCCGATGACCGACCCCGCGCCGACGACCGTGCGCCCCGAGAGCATCGTGCCCGGGAGCAGCTGCACGTCGGGCGCGAGCACGACGGTGGTGTCGAGGTAGATGCGGGCCGGATCGGTCATGCCGACGCCTTCGCGCATCCAGCGCAGGTTGATGCGCGATCGCAGCTCGGCCTCGGCCTCCGCCAGCTGCGCTCGGTCGTTGACGCCGAACGCGTCGGTGGCGTCGTCGGCCTCGACCGCGAGCACCACGTGCCCGGCCTGGCGCAGGACCTCGACGACGTCGGTGAGGTAGTACTCCCCCTGGGCGTTCTCGGGGCTGAGCCGCCGGAGCGCCGGCGCGAGGAAGCCGCGGCGGAAGCAGTAGATCGACGGGTTGACCTCGTCGATGGCGAGCTCCTCGGGATCGGCGTCCGCCTGCTCCACGATGCGGTCGACCCGGCCCTGGGCGTCGCGCGACGATCCGGCCGTAGCCCGTGGGATCGGCGACCCGGGCGGTGAGCAGGGACGCGGCGGCGTCGGCGTGGCGGTGCTCGGTGGCCAGCCGGGCCAGGGTCTCGGCCCGGAGCAGCGGGACGTCGCCGGCCACGACGATGAGGTCGTCCTCGAGGTCGAGGTCGTCGGCGAAGGCGGTGAGCGCCACGCTGACGGCGTCGCCGGTACCGCGTTGACGGTGCTGCTCGACGAACTCGACCGGCACCGGGCCCGCGAGCTGCTCCTGGAGCGTCTTGGTGACGTGCTCGGCGGCGTGACCGACCACGACGACGATCCGCTCGAGCGGCAGCAGCTCCAGCGCGTCGAGCACGTGGAGGAGCATCGGACGTCCACAGAGCGGGTGCAGCACCTTGGGCGTCGACGAGCGCATGCGCGTGCCCTCGCCCGCCGCCAGCACCACTGCGCTCACCGGTCGGATCTGGTTCGTCATGCTCACTCTTTCTGGGGGTGCTCGGGGGCGAGGTTTCGAACCTCGACTTGGGACTCCAAAGGACCCCGTGCTGCCGTTACACCACCCCCGACCGTTCGTGAGAACGGTACCTGATGTGCAAGATCGGACCGGCGCCGACTAACTTGCGATCCGCCATGGGCTCACTGATCAAGAAGCGCCGCAAGCGCATGCGGAAGAAGAAGCACAAGAAGCTTCTCAAGAAGACGCGCTGGCAGCGCCGTCAGCAGGGCCGCTAACCGACGCCCCTCGCCTTTTGGCGTGGTTGACGCGGGACTATCACGCACGAGCCACGCCAAAAACGGGGATTCGTCGGCCGCGCTCAGCTGGCGAGTCGCACTCCTCGCGACACGCTCGTCGTCCCCACCACGGGGACGCGCAGACGTCGGCCGACCTGATCGACGAGACCCGGCAGCCGCCGCGCGTCCGCGATCGGCACCACGTACGCGGAACCGCTGCCCGCGAGCAGCGCGGGCGCGCCCGTGGCCGCCTCCAGCGCGGCGCGGAACTCGCGCATGCGCGGCTCGAGCGCCTCGGCCGCGGGCTCGAGGTCGTTGACCAGCTCGGGGATGATGTGCGACAGCCGCCGCGGGGCCGGCACGACGCGCTCCGAACGGGGGCCGCCGAGCTGGTCCCACGCCCGGTACACGTTCGGCGTCGACAGGCGGAACGGCGGGATCGCCACCACGAACGCAAGGCCGGTGGCGACCGCGATCGGTTCGATGATCTCGCCCCGGCCCCGCATCCACGCCGCGCCGCCCTGCACGCAGAAGGGCACGTCCGAGCCGACCTCGGCGGCGAGGGCCATCACCCCGGCGTCGTCGATGTCGACGTCGATGAGCTCGCGCACCGCGAGCAGCGCGGCGGCCGCGTCGGCGGAACCGCCACCGAGTCCCCCGCCCGCGGGGATGTGCTTGCGCAACACGAGGCGCACGCCGTGGCCCGACCGTCCGGCCCGCACCAACAGCTTCTCGGCCGCGATGAACGCGAGGTTGCGGTGGTCGGACGGCACGTCCTCGCCGACCTCCACCCCGCCGACCTCCAGCTGCACGCCCCCCGGCGCCGGCACTGCATACGCCTCGAGCACGTCGTGCGGTTGACCGAGCGAGATCACGAGCGACTCGAGGTCGTGATAGCCGTCGGGTCGACGGCCGAGCACCCGCAGCGACAGGTTCAGCTTGGGGTACGCGGTGGCGCGGACGCGGGCGAGCCTCACGCGGCCTCCGCCGCGCTGCGGGCCAGCGCGGCCCATTCCTCGAGACCGAGTGCCTCGGCCCGCGCCGTGGGCGCGATCCCGGCGGCGGTCAGGACCTCCGGCGTGTGCTCGCCGAGCACCGGCACCAGCGAGCGGCGCAACATCTTGCGGCGCTGACCGAACCCGGCCCGCACGAGGGTGAACAGGTCGTCGGCCGACGGCACCGACACCGGGGGCGCGACCCGGCGGCGCAGCCGCACCAGGGCGGAGTCGACCTTCGGCCGGGGCACGAAGACCGTCGGGGGCACCAGGCCCACCACCCGGGCCTCGGCGAAGTAGGCGACCTTCACCGACACCGCGCCGTACTGCGGGTCGCCGGGCCCCGCCGCCAGGCGCTCCCCCACCTCCCGCTGCACCATCACGAGGATGCGCTCGACCGTCTCGGCCGTCCTCCAGCAGGCGCATGACCACGGGCACGGCGACGTTGTAGGGGAGGTTCGAGACGCACGACCACGTCGGGGGCGACGGCTCGCGCTCGAGCAGCGCCCCGAAGTCGGCGACGAGGGCGTCGCCCACCTCGACCCGGGCCTCGCCCCCGGCGCCGGCATCGGCGTCGGCCCGGGCGTCGGCGAGCACCGCCCGCAGCACGGCCGCCAGCTTGTCGTCGAGCTCCAGCGCCACGACGTCGTGGCCCTGCGTCGAGCAGCGCGAGCGTCAGCGAGCCGAGGCCGGGCCCGATCTCGAGCACCGGCGTGTTCGGAGGCAGCTCGGCCAGCGCGACGACTCGGCGCGCGGTGTTGGGATCGACGAGGAAGTTCTGACCGAGGCTGCGCTTCGGACGGAGCCCGTGCGCGTCGAGGAGCGCGTGAACGGTCGCCGGAGTGAGCATCGCCATCGCCGTGGAAGCTACCGGTTGGGTGTCAGCGACTTCGGACGCTCACATGCTCCACTGCGGCCAGTGCAGGACGTTGTTCGCACATCCCCACGGGTCCCAGCCGAGGTCGGCGTAGATGCGCATGCCGACGATGATCTGCTGCTCGCGCGTCGCCAGACCGGCGTTCGGCGCGAACTCGGTGCCGCCGAACGCCCTCCACGTGCCCCGGTAGATGCCGAGCCCGCCGTCGTACCCGTTCGGCGCGGCGTCGACGGTGCCCCAGCGGCCCCCCGACTCGCACTGCGCGAGCTCGTCCCAGTGCGGATCGGCGTAGGTGCCGTACCCGATGATCTTGGGGTCCGCTTCCACCGACGGCACCTCGGAGATGACCGAGCGGTCACCCTTGGCGCCGTTCTCGACCCGCTGGCGGTAGGTGACGACCATGGTGCCGTCCTTGCCCTGCTGCATCACGTGGGTCTGGCCGATGGGGAGGTCGGGGTCGGCCTGCTCGACGGTGTCGAACGGGATCGGCTTCGTCGCCTGGCTGACGGCCGCGCCCACGCGGACCACCTCGACGCTCGCGCCGTCGCGGAGGACGGTGTCGATCGGGGGGACGACGTAGTCGTCGCCGACGAGGGTGACGTTGTACGACTGCAGCAGCTCGTCGACCGTGCGCGACGGCGAGTCGAAGGTGACGGTCTGGTTGTCGATCTTCAGCGACCCGCCGATCCGGGTGCGGTAGACCACGGTCGAGCCGGCGGCGAGTCGGCCGGGCTGGTTGCGCACCGCGGTGAGCTTGCCGAGATCCAGCTGCTCGGCGAGCCCGGCGGCGGAGGTCTCGACCGTGCGCACGGTGCGCGTCGGTGCCGTCGACGTCGACGGTGACCGGGAAGGAGCGCAGGACGTCGACGTGGAGACCGTCGTGGAGCGCGGCGCCCGCCGACGGGACGACGACGTCGCCGGCGTCCGAGGCTCACGTGCTGGGCCTTCAGCAACGCGCCGACGGACTCGGCCTCGGTGCGCATCTCCTGACGGCTGCCGTCGACCACCAGGGTGACCTGCGAGCCGGCCGGCGCGAGGAGCTGGGTGACCGCCCACCCCCCGGCCAGGATCGTCACCACCACCAGCGCGAACACCCCGAGCGCCCGGGGCGCCGGCACCAGGCGGGCCAGCTTGCCCCGGCGGGTCGTCGGGCGGCGGGGTGGCGTCCTCGAGGAGGTCGGTGACCGCCGGCAGCTCGTGGGCGAGGGGCAACGGGCAGCCAGGCGGCGGCGTCGTGGGGCTCGGCCCGGGCGGGCGACGGCGCCGAGCTGGCCTCGGCCGCGGCCAGGGCGGCGACGACGACTGCCTCGGCCTCGGCCACGACCGCGGCCTGGACCTGGGGTGGGGGTCGAGCAACGCCTCGACCGGCGGGAGGTCGTCGACGTCGTCGGGGAGCGGGAGCCAGGCCGCGGCGTCGTGCGGCTCGGCGCGCGCCGGCGACTGCGCGACGGCGGCTTCGATGGCGGCGAGGTCGATCGTGTCGGGGCCGAGGTCGACGACGGGTGCGGCCTCCTCGAGCAGCACCTCGATCGGCGGCAGCCCGAGCGGGTCGGGCACGGGCAGCCACGCGGCCGCGTCGTGCGGTTCGCGCGGGCGGGCGACGGACCGATCGCGCTCGCGACGTGCGCGGGCAGCGCGAGCGCGTGAACGCCGAAAGTGTACCCGCACGACCGGTCTGCGGCCCGCGGGACGGTTCAGCTGCTCGGTGATCGGGTCCGTCCCTTGCTTCGAGTACGTCGTGTGGGGTCGCCGAGAGCGTTTCCACCCGCTACGGAGACGAAAGTCACGGTAGTCAACCCCACCCCGCGCGGCAACGATCGGGCCCGGCGGAGCGGATCGGTGCAGGTCAGCGGGGGTGGCCGAAGACCGCGGCCGCGTTCCGGCGGGTCGCCTCGGCGACCTCGGCGGCCGGCCGGCCGATCGCGGCGGCGAGGGCGGCGCCGACATCGACCACCCACGCCGGCGCGGTTCGGTCGTCCCGCGGTGCGGCACCGGCGCGAGGATACGGCGCGTCGGTCTCGACCAGCACGACGGTCGAGCGGCGACGGCTGCGGCCGCGGCGCGCACGTCGTCGGCGTTCTTGAACGTGACGATGCCGCTGAACGAGAGGTACGCGCCGAGGTCGAGCGCGCGGCGCGCTTCGTCGGGCCCGCCGGTGAAGCAGTGGAACACGGTGCGCGCGGGCACGCCGGCGTCGGCGAGCACGCGGAAGGTGTCGTCCCACGCGTCGCGCGAGTGGATCACGAGCGCGCGGTCGAGGTCGTGCGCGAGCGCGACCTGGGCGCGGAACGCGACCTCCTGCTCGTCGGCGCGGTCGAGTGCTCGTAGTAGAGGTCGAACCCGGCCTCGCCGATGCCGACGACCACGTCGGCGGTTGCCGGGCGAGCGCCTCGAGCTCCGCCCACTCCTCGCCCAGGCGCGAGGCGTCGTGCGGGTGGAGGCCGACGGTCGCCCGCACGTCGGGGTGGCGCCCGGCGAACTCGACCGCCCGCCGGGACGTCTCGAGGTCGGTGCCCACGCACACCATGGCGACGACCCCGGCCGCCCGGGCCTCGGCTGCACCGCGGTCGTCGGGGTCGTCTTCCGGCCCGTGCCCATCCGCAGGTGGCAGTGGCTGTCGACCCAGGTGGGCACGCGGCCGGGTCACGCTCACGGTCTCGATCGCGGGGGAACAGCGGGGCGCCCTTCTCCAGCGGCGCGCCCGCGGGCAGGCCGCCCCACGCCGCCGCCTCGGGGAGCCGCTGCTCCTCGGGCGTGCCGGCGAGCCCGAGCCGGCGCCAGAGCTCCGCCGCGGCGCGTGGGATCAACGGCGACGCGAGCAGCGCGACGACCCGCAGCGCCTCGAGGCAGTCGCCCAGCACCGCGGCCACCGCGCCGGTGTCGCCCGCCTTGTTGAGCGCCCACGGCTGCCGCTCCTCGATGTACGAGTTGGTGTCGCGGATGAGGTCCCACACCGCGCCGAACCCACTCGAGTAGTCGAGCTCCTCGAGCCGCGCGGTGAGCGTGCCGAACGCGGTCGCGGCCTGCTCGACGAGCGGACCGTCGGCGCGCGTCGTCGGGCACGACCCCGTCGCAGTAGTTCACCGCCATGTTGAGCACGCGGTTGGCGAGGTTGCCGAAGTTGTTGGCGAGATCGGCGTTGTAGCGCGCCACCATCGCCTCGTAGCTGAAGTCGCCGTCGGGGCCGAAGCGCTGGTCGGCGAGGAAGTGGTAGCGGAAGCCGTCGACGCCGAAGTCGGCGACGAGGTCGGCGGGCGCGATCTGGTTGAGCGCGCGTCTTGCTCATCTTCTCGCCGCCGACGAGCAGGTAGCCGTGCGCGAACACGTGTCTGCGGCGGCGCCTCGCCCGCGGCCATCAGCATCGCGGGCCAGTACACCGCGTGCTGGCGGAGGATGTCCTTGCCGATGAGGTGGTAGTTCGCGGGCCAGTAGCGGTCGAAGCGTTCGCGCGTCGTCGGGATAGCCGACCGCGGTGCAGTAGTTGATCAGCGCGTCGAACCAGACGTACGCGACGTGGTGCGTGGTCCCACGGCAGCGGGATGCCCCACGAGATCGACGTGCGGCTGATCGAGAAGTCGAGCAGGCCCTGCTTGATGAGCCCGAGCACCTCGTTGCGCTTCCCGGCCGGCTGCACCGCCTCGGGATGCTCGGTGTAGTGGGCGAGCAGGCGGTCCTCGTAGCGCGAGAGGCGGAAGAAGTAGTTCTCCTCGGTGACGTGCTCGACCGACGGTGCCGTGGATCGGGCAGCGCAGGCCGTCGTCGAGCTCGTCCTCCTTGTAGTAGAGCTCGCAGCCCACGCAGTAGAGGCCCTCGTAGCTGTCGAGCTCGATGTCGCCGGTGTCGTAGACCCGCTGGAGGAACTCCTGCACCGCCCGCTTGTGGCGGGGCTCGGTGGTGCGGATGTAGTCGTCGTAGGTGATGTCGAGGTCGTCCCACGCGGCGCGGAACAGCGCGCTGTTGCGTGTCGGCCCACTCGAGCGGGGTGACGTCGTGGGCCTCGGCCGCCCGCTGGATCTTGAGCCCGTGCTCGTCGGTGCCGGTGAGGAACACCACGTCGTCGCCCCAGAGCCGCCGCCACCGGGCCAGCACGTCGGCCGCCACCGTCGTGTACGCGTGCCCGATGTGGGGCGCGTCGTTCACGTAGTAGATCGGCGTGGTGACGTAGAACGGGCGTCCGGCATGGTGTCATCCACCCTATTTGCCGCACGTCGGGCTCAGCGGCGACGTTTCAGTCGCGCTTGGGCTTGAGGCGCATGGCGGCGTCGTAGGTGCGTCGGCGGGGCACCCGGAGATCGCGGGCGACGCGGGCGGCGGCGTCGCGGGTCGACAGCCCCTCGGCCAGCGCGGCGGCGACGTGGGCGTCGATCTCGTCGTCGTTGGCCGCCGGCGGCGGCGGCGCCGGCGCGAGCACGATCACGTGCTCCCCACGCGGCTCGGTGAGCTCCACGTGCCCGACCGCCTCGTCGAGGGTGCCCCGCCACACCTCCTCGTGCAGCTTGGTGAGCTCCCGGGCGACGGCGACCTCGCGCAGCGGCCCGCACGCGGCGAGCAGCGCGGTCGAGCGTGGCGTGCACGCGCCGGGGCGACTCGTACAGCACGACCGTGCGGTCCTCGGCGACGAGCGCGGCGATGCGTTCGCGTCGGGTGACGCCGCGGCGGGGCAGGAAGCCCTCGAACACGAACCGGTCGGTCGGGAAGCCCGAGAGCACCAGGGCGGTGAGCACCGCGCTCGGCCCCGGCACGACGTCGACCGCCAGCCCGGCGTCGAGGCAGGCGCGCACCAGCCGCTCGCCCGGATCGGAGATGCCGGGCATCCCCGCGTCGGTCACGTACGCGACCCGCGAGCCGTCGCGGACCGCGTCGACGACCCAGTCCGCGCTCTCCTGCTCGTTGTGCGCGTGCACTGCCCGCAGCCGGCCGGCGGCGGGAACCCCGGCGTGGGTGAGCAGGGCGCGCGTGCGTCGGGTGTCCTCGGCCGCGATCACGTCGGCGTCGCGCAGCGCCTCGACCGCTCGCGGCGACAGGTCGCCGAGGTTGCCGATCGGGGTCGCGACGAGCACCAACGGCCGGTGGTCACCACTCGATGGTTCGCTCGCGGCGGGCCGGGATACCCGTCCCGCTGTCGTTCGCTCACGTTCGCAGCTCCAGCCGGTCGCCCGACCGTCAGCCGCCAGCGCTCGAACGCGCCGGCCTCGGCCTCGATGACGAACGCGGCGCGGCGCACGACCGGCGACACCCGCCACGGCGCGAGCGTCGCCGTGCGCAGCACGGTGCCCTCGGCGTCGCAGAAGGCGACGTCGATCGGGAACCGCATGCCCACGGTGTGCACGTGGCGGCACGGGCGCAGCACCAGCGCGCCCTCGAACGCGTCGCGGTCCGAGCAGGCCCCGCCGCCGGGCGCGGGCGGTCGCCGCGATCTCCGACTGCGGCCAGCACCTCACCGTCGCGCACGAGCCAGGCCATCCCGGAGCCCCGTCACACGTTGAAGCGGATCTCGAGGACGTCGCCGTCGACGACCTCGTAGTCCTTCCCCTCGACGCGCAGCTTGCCCTGCTCCTTGGCCTTCGTCCACGAGCCGATCTCGAGGAGCTCCTGCCAGAAGATCACCTCGGCCCGGATGAAGCCGCGCTGCAGATCGGAGTGGATCACGCCCGCGCACTCGGGCGCCTTGGCGCCGGCGCGGAACGTCCACGCCCGCGACTCGGTGTCGCCGGTGGTGAGGAACGTGCGCCGGCCGAGCAGGTGGTACGCGGCGCGGGCCACGCGGGGCACGACGCCCTCGCCGAGCCCGAGCCCTTCGAGCAGCTCGACCCTCGCCTCGGGGTCGAGCTGGGCGGCCTCGGCCTCGAGCTGCAGGCACACGCCCAGGGCGTCGACGCCGTCGCTCACCGGCGCGACCAGCTCGTCGACCGTCTCGAGCTGGTCCTCGCCGATGTTCACGACGACCAGCACCGGCTTGGCGGTGAGCAGGAAGGCAGGCGCCAGCAGCTCACGCTCGTCGTCGGTGAGGTCGGCACGGTAGAGCGGGATGCCGTCGCCGAGGAGCGCGGCCGCCCGCTCGAGCGCGGCGATCTCGCCTGCGAGCGACTTGTCGCCCTTGGCGGCGCGCTGCTGGCGGTACAGGCGGCCCTCGACCGACGCCAGGTCGGCGAGCACCAGCTCCAGCTCGAGGGTGTCGAGGTCGGACCTGGCGTCGGTGTCGCCGGGCACCGACGGGTCGGCGAACGCCCGGAGCACGTAGAGGATGGCGTCGCAGTCGCGCAGCGAGCCGAGGAACCGGTTGCCCAGCCCCTCACCGGTGCTCGCGCCCTTCACCAGCGCGGCGATGTCGACGATCTCGAAGCCGGTGTACACCAGCTTCTTCGAGTTCGACATCTTCCCCAGCAGGTCGACCCGCTCGTCGGGCACGTGGGCGAGGGCGACGGCGGTCTCGGTGGTCGAGAACGGGTGGGGCGCCACAACGGTCTCCGCGCCGGTCGAGCGCGTTGAACAGGCTCGACTTGCCGCTGTTGGGGAGGCCGACGAGGCCGAGGCGTTCCACGACCTGTGCAGGCTACCGGCGCGCACTCCGGGGGCATCGATGGCACGTCCGGTGCATCGTTCCGCTACGCTCGGCGACTTCTTCGGAGGGATACCCATGAGCAAGAAGACCGCCAAGCGCAAGCTGCGCTCCCGTCGCAACAAGGCCAACCACGGCAAGCGCCCGAACTCGGGCCGCCGGTAGGCCGGGCCGGATTCCGCCGCAGCACCACACCGCGTACGACGCGAACAAGGCCCCCGGCAGTGCCGGGGGCCTCCGCAATTCATCCGCAGTTCTGCGGTGTCGTCAGAGCTCCTCGATCAGCACCGTCTGGATCCCCCGGCCGATGCGGCCGACCTCGTCGTGGAGCACGCTCTCGGCCACGCCCATGCCCGTGCGCTCCGGGTACGTCGCCGAGTCGAGCCCCACCCAATCGGTCGTCGGGAGCCGGTGCAGGGTGACAGTGAGGTCGGGGTTGATGCAGGAGTACCGCATGCGGTCGAACGCGGCGGCGACCCCGTTCCCGAAGTCGCCCGCCGCCGCGACCCGCTGGAACGGGGTCGTCTCCTCACCGGCCACGATCGGCACGACCAGGCGCAGCCACATGCCGGCCGGCCCCGGCGCACCCCACTCGCCCGCGACCCGGCTCACCTCCATCGCGTTCCAGAACCCGGCACCCGAGATCCAGTCGCCACCCATGCGCTGCGGGGGGCCAGGCGGGGCCAGGGGCCGGTCGGTGCCGGCGGCGGGCTCGACCGCGAACTCGACCGGCTGCTCGCGCAGCCGGAGCAGCGTGGCGCGCACGACCTCGACGTCGCCGGCGAAGAGCGAACCCTGGACGAGCTGCACCTTCTTCCCCGGGCGGACGAGCGTGCGCTCGATGCGCAGCGGCGCCAACGGCACCGGGCGCATCAGCTCCAGGGTGAAACGGGCCGGGAACGTGGCGGAGCCGAGCTCGAAGCGCTCGAGCTGGCCGGCGAGCAGCGCCGACGGCGCGCCGCCGTGTTGGGCCAGCGGTGACCACGGGCCGCGGGCGAGCTCGGTGGGGACGGCGACGTCGCCGTCGACCTCGAACACGTATCCCGGCTCGGTCACGGCGGGCCAGCGTACGGGAACCAGACGACCCGCCCCACCGTCAAAGCACACAGACCCACCCACGGAGGAATCATGAAACGCCTGCTCGCTCTCGCTCTGCTCGTCACCGTCGGCGCCGCCACCGCGGTCACCCTCGGCGGCGGCGTTGCCGGCGCCGCCACCCGCAACCGGACGATCACGGTCGTCGGCACCGGCCAGGTGCGCGGCACCCCAGACGTCGCGGACCTCGTGCTGGGAGTGACCGGGCGCGGCGCGACCGCGGCCGAAGTCATGCGCACCATCGGCGAGCGTGCGCAGAACGTGATCGGCGCGCTGCGCGACGCGGGCGTGGCCGAGGAAGACGTGCAGACGAACGACCTCTCCGTCCAGCCGGTGCTCGACGACCAGAACCGCGTCACCGGCTACGAGGCGACCAACACCGTGACCGCACGGATCCGTGACCTCACGAAGGCCGGTGCCATCGTCGACGCGGCCGCGGAGAAGGCGGGCGACAACATCGTCGTCCAGGGGATCACGTTCTCGATCGACGACGACAGCACGCTGCTCGCCGCGGCACGCGCCAAGGCGACGAAGCGGGCCCGGGCCCAGGCCGAGCAGCTGGCGAGCGGCGCCGACGTCGAGGTGGGCGACGTGCGGTCGATCTCGGAGTCGAGCAGCAGCGTGCCCGTCAGCTACTCGGCCCGAGATGCCGCCGAGGCCGCCAGCACCCCGATCCAGCCCGGGAGCCAGACCCTCTCGGTGTCGGCCACGGTCGTGTTCACCATCCGCTGAGGCCCGCTCCCCCGGCCGGCCCGTTCGGATGCGTGCCGCGCGGGAAAGTAGCGTTGAGGGATGGACCTCACGCCGTTGATCCAGGCCGCCGACACCAAGATCCTCCTGGTGGTGATGGACGGTCTCGGCGGGTACGCCGACGCCGACCACGGCACCGAGCTCGAGGAGGCGAACACGCCGAACCTCGACCAGCTCGTGCGCGAAGGCACCGCCGGGCTCGTCGAGCCGGTCGGTCCCGGCATCACTCCCGGTTCGGGCCCGGGCCACCTCGGGCTGTTCGGCTACGACCCCGAGCAGTTCGAGCTCGGGCGCGGCGCGCTCTCGGCTGCGGGCCTCGACTTCGAGCTGCACGCCGGCGACGTCGCCGCCCGCGGCAACCTCGCCACCCTCGACGCCGCCGGCGCCATCACCGACCGGCGGGCGGGGCGCATCCCCGACGCCGAGGCGCGCGCGGTCGTCGACACCCTGCAGGCCGGCGTGTCGGTGCCCGGCGTCGAGGTGTTCTTCCGGCACGAGCGTGAGCACCGGGTGCTCGTCGTGCTGCGCGGCCCGGGCCTCGACCCGCGCCTCGCCGACACCGATCCGCAGCACACCGGCGTCGCGCCCCTCGCCCCGGAGCCGCTCGACCCCGAGGCGAAGCGCACCGCCGACCTCCTGGCCGAGGTCGACACGCAGATCCGGCGCCTGCTCGCCGACGAGCCCATGGCCAACGTCGTGCTGTTCCGGGGTTTCGACACCCACCGCGAGCTACCGGGCTTCGACACCCGCTTCGGCCTGCGCGCCGCGGCCGTCGCCATCTACCCGATGTACCGCGGCATCGCCCGCCTGCTCGGCATGGACGTCCTCGGTCAGCCCGCCGACCTCGGCGAGCAGCTCGAGATCCTCCGCGACGCGTGGAACGACTACGACTACTTCTTCCTGCACCACAAGTACACCGACTCGGCGGGTGAGGACGGCGACCGCGCCCGCAAGATCCAGGCGATCGAGAACCTCGACGCGGTGGTGCCGCAGCTGCGGGCGCTCTCGCCCGACGTGATCGCGGTGAGCGGCGACCACTCCACGCCGTCGCAGATGGCCGCGCACTCGTGGCACCCCGTCCCCGCGCTGCTGTGGAGCGAACGTTGTGGCCGCGACGACGTCGAGCAGTTCGGCGAGCGCTGGTGCCGTCAGGGCGCGCTCGGCCTGCGCCCCACCAAGGACCTCATGGCGTTCATGCTCGCCAACGCCGGCCGCCTGCAGAAGTACGGCGCGTAGCTCCATCGCACTCTCGCTCCACGTTTCTGGCGTGGTGAAACCCGCGCGTATCGCGGGTCTGCCACGCCAGAACCGTTGAGGGTCAGGCGGGCTTGATGTTCTGGTTGTGGCGGAACACGTTGTCCGGGTCCCACTTGGCCTTGATCTCCTGCAGGCGCGCGTACTTCTCCTCGCCGAACGAGGATTCGACCCGGTGCAGGCCCTCGTCGCCGATGTAGTTGAGGTACACCTGGCCCGTCGTCCACGGCTTCATCGCCGCCGCGATCGCACGCGTGTACACGATGTTGCGCTCGTCCTCTGCCGGGTCCTCCCACATCGAGAGGTAGTGGGTGTTGAACGGCGCGGTGCGCATCCCGAACGCGGTCGCCTCCTCGGGCACGCGCGCCACCGCGCCACCGCCGGCCACCAGCAGCATCGAGCTGAACGGCGACACGGGCGCCGTGGCGTGCTCCACGAGCACGTCGACGGCCTCATCGGGGAGCTCGGCGAGGAAGTCGGCCGACCAGTAGTTGCGGCGCCCGGGCGGGTTGGCGTCGGTGATGAGGTCCTGCACCGCGACGTACGGCATCGCGCCGAGGACGTCGAGGCCGGGCGGGCCGAACTCGCGCAGTGGCTGCATCACCTGCTCGCCCTCGTCGGCGTCGCCCGCGTAGCAGACGATGCAGCCGACGACCGGCTGACCGCGCACCTCCTCGGGCACGAAGTCGAGCGGCGGTGCGGTGATGAAGGCGAGCGCGCTGCCGACCTCGTCCGGCGCCGACGTCATGAAGTCGCGCCAGAAGCGCATGACCTCGCCGGCCATGGTGGCGGGCCAGGCCAGCAACCCGCCGAACACGATCGGACCGACCGGGTGCAGCTGCAGCGTGAAGGCGGTGACGATCCCGAAGTTGCCCCCGCCCCCGCGCAGGGCCCAGAACAGGTCCGCGTTCTCGTCGGCCGACGCCTGCACCACCGTGCCGTCGGCGGTGACCACCTCGGCCGCGACCAGGTTGTCGCAGGTGAACCCGAGCTTGCGCTCGAGCCAGCCGCTCCCGCTGCCGAGGGCGAGGCCGGCGATTCCGGTGTCGGGCACGCGGCCACCGGTGACGGCGAGGCCGTGCTCCTGCGTCGCGGCGTCGAACTCGCCCCAGTTGAGGCCGGCCTCGGCGCGCGCGATGCGAGCGTCGGCGTCGACCTCGATGCCCTTCATCCCCCGCATGTCGATCATCAGCCCGCCATCGACCACCGACGCTCCGGTGACGCTGTGCCCGCCGCCGTAGATGGAGATGGGGAGGCCCTGATCGCGCGCGTGCTTGACCGCGGCGACGACGTCGTCGGTGCTCGCGCACACCGCGATGAGCGCCGGGCTGCGGTCGATCATCGCGTTGAACACGGCCCGGGCGTCGTCGTATCCGGCATCGCCCTGCATGAGGAGGTCTCCGCCGAATCCCGGGATTCCGAACGTCGTCGCGCTGCTGGCCATGGATCCTGCCTCCATCGAGTCGTCGTCCAGTCGCGGACCACTTCGTAGTCGACAAGTCTCCGGAACACCAGCCCTCAAAGCGGACGAACCGGGCGGTCATCCAAGCGGCGATCGGCTCCGTACCCTGGGAGAGTGGCCGACGCACCGACTCCCACCCCCGGGCCCCGGCCGCCGTCGGAGGCGGCGGGCTCACCCGTCGGCCGCCGGGTGTTCCTCGGTCTCGTGGGGCTCGGCGCGGCCGGCGTGCTGCTCGGCGCGCACGTGCAGGACTGGCTCGAGGACCGGGTCGGCCCGCTCATCGCCAAGGACGGCACCGGGCTGGCGTCGCTGCTCCCCATCGGCCGATTCCGCATCTACACCGTCACCGGCAGCCTCCCGTCGCGGTCCCGGGCCGACTACTCGTTGCAGGTCAACGGTCTCGTCGACCAGCCGTTCGAGCTGACCTTCGCCGAGCTGGCCGCGATGCCGCCCACCAACCTGACCCGCGACTTCCAGTGCGTCACCGGGTGGCGGGTCGCCGACGTCGAGTGGAAAGGGGTGCGCCTCTCCGACCTGCTCGACCGCGCCGGCGTGCAGGCGACGGCGACGGCGCTGAAGTTCCACTCCTTCGACGGCGCGTACACCGAGAGCCTCACCCTTGCGCAGGCCCGCCGCAAGGATGTGATCGTCGCCTACCGCTTCGAGGGCTCGCCGCTCTCCGACGAGCACGGTGGGCCGGCGCGCCTCTACGTCGCGCCGATGTACGGCTACAAGTCGTGCAAGTGGCTCGACCGCATCGAGCTCACCGAGGAAGTCGAGGAGGGCTACTGGGAGGTCCGCGGCTACGACGCCGACGGCTGGGTCGGGCGTTCGAACGGCAGGGACGATGACGCCACCTGAGCCGCGGCTGACCATCGCCGAGGAGCGCGCCCTCCGCAGCGAGGCGCGTCGCGACCGACCCAAGGCCGAACCGCCGCTGCTGCGCTTCGACCGCACCGAACGCGCGCTGCACTGGGTGAACGCGTCGCTGTTCGGCATCCTCATGCTCACGGGTGCAGCGCTCTACGCGGGACCGGTCTCGACCCTGGTCGGCAACCGCGGGCTCGTGCGCTTCGTCCACGTGTACTCGGGGCTCGCGCTGCCGATCCCGCTGCTGATGGCGATCCTCGGCCGGCGAGGTGCGCGCTGCGCACCGACCTGGGCCGGCTCAACCGCTGGTCGCGCGACGACGCCCGCTGGTTCCGGCGCCGTCAGCGCCGCGGGCCTCACGCTCGGCAAGTTCAACCCGGGCCAGAAGCTCAACGCCGACCTTCATCGGCGGCGCCGCCATCGTGATGCTCGCGACCGGGTCGATCATGAAGTGGTTCGAGCTGTTCCCCCTCGACTGGCGCACCGGCGCCACCTTCGTGCACGACTGGTTCGCATTCGGCATCTGGATCGCCGTGATCGGCCACATCTGCTTCGCGCTGCGCGACGGCGACGCGCTCGACAGCATGCTCGGGCGGCACCGTGCCGGCCGCCTGGGCGCGCAAGAAGGCGCCGCTCTGGTACGAGGAGCTGCGGCCCTAACCTCGACCGCCATGGACACCGACACCGCGCTCGCCGCCGCGCGCGACGACCTCGACGCGCGCGCAACGAGAGCTCGAGGCGCTGGTCCGCATCCCGAGCATCAGCGCCGATCGCCGCGCACACGCGACGACGTCGACACGTGCGCGGCCGCGGTCGCCGAGCTCATGCGCGACGCCGGGCTCGACGACGTGCGCGAGCTGCGCGTCGACGGCGGTCTCCCCTACGTCGTCGGCGAGTGGACGCACCGGCCCGACGCGCCCACCGTGCTGCTCTACGCGCACCACGACGTCCAGCCCGCCGGCTACGTCGACCGCTGGCCGTCCGACCCGTTCGAACCCCGCGAGCACGACGGTCGGCTCTTCGGGCGCGGCACCGCCGACGACAAGGCGGGCGCGGTCGCGCACGTCGCCGCGGTGCGCGCCTGGCTGCGCACGCGCCGGCGAGCTGCCGTGCAACGTGAAGGTGCTGGTGGAGGGCGAGGAGGAGATCGGCTCGCCCGGCCTCGCCGCCTTCCTCGCCGCCCACGTCGACGCCCTCCGCGCCGACGTGCTGCTCCTCGCCGACGCCGGCAACTGGTCGGTGGGCACGCCCGGCCTCACCTACTCGCTGCGCGGCCTCGCCGGGGTCGACGTGACGCGTCCGTGCGCTCGACGGCCCGGTGCACAGCGGGATGGCCGGTGGCGCGGTCCCCGACCCGGTGCTGGGGCTGGCGCAGATGCTGGCCACGCTGGTCGACGAGCACGGCGACGCCGCATTCGACGGCTGCTGGGACGACTACGCGCCGCCCGACGCCGCCGAACGGGCCCGGCTCGCCGCGCTCCCCGAGAACGTCGACGGCCTCCGCCGCGCCTGGGGACGTCCGCGACGGCGTGGAGCTGGCCGGCGATCCTTCGACGTCGGTGTTCGAGCGTCTGTGGCTGCGACCCGTCGGTCACCGTCATCGGCATCGACGGCCATCCCATCGAGGGCTCGTCGAACCAGATCGTCGCCGAGGCCGAGCGCGCGCGTCAGCGTGCGCGTGGGCCGCGGCCAGGACCCGGCCCGTCTCAACGACGCGCTCCGCCGCCACCTCGAACGCCGCGTGCCGCTCGGGCTCGAGCTCACCGTCACCGCGCTCGACGAGGTGCCGGCGTGGCACTGCGACCCGACGGGCTGGGCGTTCGACGCCGCCGACCCGCGCGCTGCGCGCCGGCTTCGGCGTCGATCCGGTGTGCATGGGCGTCGGCGGCACCATCCCGTTCGTCGGCCCGTTCGCCGACGCCTTCGGGGGCATCCCCGCGCTGCTGCTCGGCCCCGCCGATCCCGGCAGCCGCATCCACGGCGAGGACGAGAGCCTCCACCTCGGCGACTGGCACAAGCTCATCGAGAGCGAGGTGCGCCTGCTCGACGAACTCGCCGGGCGTTCACGGTAGGCCGCCGGTAATCTCGGCCGATGGCCGTCGACCCCACCACCGTCACCCTGCCCGCCGAGCTGCATCCCGGGCGACGGGCGCTTCGGATCCGGCCCTCGAAGGTGCGGCCCGAGAGCGGCCCGGGCGCTCGCCGAGGTCGGCGCCAGCTACCTCGGCACCAGCCACCGCCAGCGCGGCGTGCGCTCCGTCGTCGGCAGCATCCGCGCCGGCCTCGCCGACCTCTTCTCGCCTCCCCGACGGCTACGAGGTGCTGCTCGGCAACGGCGGCAGCACCGCGTTCTGGGACGCCGCCGCGTTCGGCCTGGTCGACCACCGCGCCGAGCACCTCGTGTTCGGCGAGTTCTCCTCCAAGTTCGCCGCCGTCACCACCGCCGCGCCGTTCCTCGACGACCCGGTCGTGCTGCGCTCCGAGCCGGGCACGCATCCCGAGCTCGTCGCCGACGCCACCGTCGACACCTACGCCTACCCGCACAACGAGACGTCGACCGGCGTGATGACCGACGTGCGCCGCCCCGGCGACGACGGCCTCGTGCTGGTCGACGCCACGTCCGGCGCCGGTGGGCTCCCGGTCGAGCCCACCCACTTCGACGTGTACTACTTCGCGCCGCAGAAGTGCTTCGCCGGCGACGGTGGGCTCTGGCTCGCGCTGTGCTCCCCCGCCGCCATCGAGCGCATCGAGCGCCTCGGTGCCGCCGACCGGTGGGTACCACCGTCGCTCAGCCTGCCGATCGCGCTCGAGAACTCCCGCCTCGACCAGACCTACAACACCCCCGCGCTCGCCTCGCTGTTCCTGCTCGAGCACAGCGTGCGCTGGATGCTCGACCAGGGCGGGCTCGAGTTCACCGTCGGGCGCTGCGACCGCTCCGCCGAGCTGCTCTACGGCTGGGCCGAGGCGAGCACGTTCGCCGAGCCGTTCGTGGCCAAGCCGTCGGAGCGCAGCCACGTGACGCGGCACCATCGACTTCGCCGACGACGTCGACGCCGCCGCCATCGCCCAGGCGCTGCGCGCCAACGGCATCGTCGACACCGAGCCCTACCGCAAGCTCGGCCGCAACCAGCTGCGCATCGCGATGTTCCCGGCCATCGAGCCCGACGACGTCGCCACCCTCACCCACGCCATCGACTACCTCGCCGAAGCCCTGCGCTGACAGCGCCGGGGCGGCGGGTCGCACCCTCATCACGGTGCATCACGCCGCGGTCTTCCCGGCACGCGGTGGCGGTCGGCCGAGTTGCTGCGCCCGTTCGAGCCGGAGCCCGTCGGGCTGGTTGGGATTCCCGAGCAGCGCCCAGCGGCCGGCGGGTACCAACATCGAGTGATGCGATCGGCACACCGCCACCAGGTTCGAGATGTCGTCACTCCCGGCCCGCGACCGCGGCTGCAGGTGGTGCACCTCGAGTCCGTGGCGCATCTCGCAGCCCGGCATCCGGCAGTGCCGCGTCGCGCAGCAGCACCGCCCGCATGATCTTCGGTGAGAGTGCGCTGACGTCGCTTCGCGACCCTTACCGCCACCCCGTGGTCGTCGACCAGCACCGGTTCGATGCTCGCCTGTGCCCGGAGCTGCTCGATCACCGCGTCGGGCAGCGGGATGCCGGCGATCTCGGCGGGTCCGTCGGCGCGCACCTGCACCTGGAGGAGTGGTCTCGCGGCCGGCGTCGGGTTCTCGACCTGCTCGGCCACCTCGACTGCGTCGCACATGCAGTCGAGCGCGTCCGCGGCGCGGTGCTCGAGGGTGTCCCAGGCCTCGCCCTTGGCCGGACGCATCCGATCCGTCAGCTTCGTCAGCGTCGCCTCGAACCGCGCACCCATGAGGTCGGGGAGCTGGCCGCGGACGTGCAACATCCCCTTGCCGGGTTCCCACCACATCCGGAGCCCACGGGCCTCGCGCCGGGCCTGCCCGTCCTCGGTCGTCGGCTTCGACAGGTTCCGAGCCAGGCGCGCCAGGTCGGCCGGGTCGGTGTTCGGCGCGCGTGCCGCCCATTCCGCGTCCGACGCCTCGTCGGCCAGCTTGACCACGGACCCGAGCTGCTCGTCGCTCAGCTTCCCGGCGTGCGCCGCCGCGGCGACGTTCGGCAGCGCCTCCAGCCGGCGCGCCTGCTCCACGTTCTCCCTCACCGTTCGCGCCGACTCGCCGCCGGCACCGACCGTCGTGTCGACCCGACCGCGCTCGTCGAGCACCAGCAGGACGTCGAGACGCTCCAGGTGCAACCGGCGCTCCTCGCGGACCAGGTGCGCATGGTGCGCGACCAACCGGTCCGTCGGCCACGACCGCAGCTCATCGAGATGATCAGCCAGATCGAACATGCTCTGATCACACCATGGGGGTGTGACACTTATCGCCCGAGTCCGACCCGAATTCTCCGTGTGACAGGATCGGCCCATGAGGTGGGCCACGATCCGGGCCGCGGACGGTACGCACGCGGCAATCGTCGAAGGCGACGCCCTGCTCGAGCTCGACGCGCGCGACGTCGGGGAGCTGCTGGCGCGGGGCGACGCGCGGGAGACCGGCATCGTCCATGACCTCGCCACCGCCGACCTCGCGCCGGTCGTCACCCAGCCGGGCAAGATCATCTGCCAGGGGCTCAACTACCGGAGCCACATCCTGGAGATGGGCCACGAGCTCCCCACCCATCCCACGCTGTTCGCGAAGTTCCGCGAGGCGTTGATCGGCGCGCGCGACGACATCGTGCTGCCCGCCAGCTCGGACCAGGTCGACTGGGAGGCGGAGCTCGCGTTGGTGATCGGCACGCCCGTCCGGCACGCGTCGCCCGAAGCCGCGGCCGCGGCGATCGCCGGCTTCACCGTCGCCAACGACGTGTCGATGCGCGACTGGCAGTACCGCTCGCTCGAGTTCCTGCAGGGCAAGACGTGGGAGCACGCCACGCCGGTCGGTCCGTGGCTGGTGACGCCGGACGAGGTCGGCGGCACCGAGCCCGATCTCGCGCTCCGGTGCGAGGTCGACGGCGTCGTGCGCCAGGCGAGCCGCACCTCGGAGCTGGTGTTCTCGTCGGTCGACCTGGTCGCCTACGTCAGCGAGTTCGTCACCCTCGAGCCCGGCGATCTCATCCTCACCGGTACGCCGGCGGGGGTGGGACACGGCATGCACCCGCCCGTCTACCTCCAGCCGGATCAGGTGGTCCGCACGGTCATCGGGCACATCGGCGAGCTCGAGAACCGTTGCCGCGCCGAGACCCCGTGACCTCGCCGGGATACGTGCCGATCGTCATATCAACTCGCGGCCGTTTCCGCCGATACCTCCTCCGTGGATTCTCAACCCGTCGCCGTCCGTCCCGAAGACCTGGGGGCCCGTCTGCGCGCCGTCCGCGAGCTCTCGGGCGTCAGCACCCGCGATGTCGCCCGGTCAGCCGGCCTGGGCACGCCGTGAGCTGCGGGCCGCGGAGCGAGGCGCGAAGCGTCTGTCACCCGACCAGCTGCACGCACTCGCGGGCGCGCTGAGCGTCGACCCCGACGTGCTCGTCGGCGTGGGCTTCGAGGGCGAGCTCGTCCGCGCGGGATCGGTCGACGACCGCATCGACAGCTTCGTCGGTCACGACCCCGATCACTGGGACGATTTTCCGTTGACCGTCGACGACCTTCCGCCGGCGCTCCCGGTGAATCTTCCCGACGTCGAACGCCGCCGCGACCTCGCGAGCCGTGCCCGCATCGAGGAGTCGTGGCGCGACGTCCGCGACGACATGGGCGATGCCCTCTCGAGTTGCGCGCGCCTGATCTCGGCGGGCTCGGGCGACGATGTCCGCCGACTGCTCGAGCAACTCGAAAGCGACCTGACGAAGCTACGCGCGCAGCGCTCGTTCCTCCGCCACCTCGCCGAACCACGAACGCGCGGTGCAGCGAGCGCGCGGCACCGCCTCCGCTGCGGACCAGCCCGCGCTCGCGAGCGGCTCCGACCTCGCGTAGACCGGCGACGATCAGGTGCCGGTGGCGCCATCCTCCATCGCGGCCCGCAACACCTTGAGGAACCGGTCGTTCTCCTCCGGGGAACCGATCGTGACCCGCACGCCCTCGGGGAACACGCGGAGCACGACACCCGCCCGCTCGCCGTAGGCACCCAGAACCGCCGCGTACCCTCCGAGCGGCAACCAGAGGAAGTTCGCCTCCGACGCCACGACGTCGAGGTCGAGGGCCCGGATCTCGTCGTACACGCGCTCGCGCTCGGCGACCACGCCGTCGACGCGCGCCTGCATCTGCTCGATCGCGCCCAGCGAGGCCTCGGCGGCGACCTGCGCGAGGCCGTTCACGCCGAAGGGCACGCGGACCTTGCGCAAGGCGCCGATGACGCCGGTGGACCCGACCGCGTAGCCGACACGGAGCGCGGCCAGGCCGTACGCCTTCGAGAAGGTGCGGAGCACCACGACGTTGTCGTGAGCCGCGAGCAGGTCGAGGCCGTCGACCGCCTCGGACGACGTGACGAATTCACGGTAGGCCTCGTCGATCACCACCAGCACGTCGGCCGGGACCCGCTCGAGGAACGACTCGACCGCGTCGCGGTCGACGGTGGTGCCGGTCGGATTGTTCGGCGTGCACACGAACACGAGGCGGGTCCGATCCGTCACCGCGTCGGCCATCGCGTCGAGGTCGTGGCGGGCATCGACCAGCGGCACCCGCACGCTCGTGGCGCCGGCCTGTTGCACGAGGATCGGGTAGGCCTCGAACGACGGCCAGGCGTAGACGATCTCGTCGCCGGGATCGGCGGTGGCGGCGCAGGCCATCCGGCACAGCTCGACCGATCCGTTCCCGACCAGCACCTGCTCGGTGTCCACTCCGCAGTGATCGGCCAGCGCCTCGACGCAGCGCGACGGTGTCGGCATCGGGGTAGCGGTTGACGCCGTTCGCAGCCTCGGCGATGGCGGCGAGCGCGGCGGGGAGGGGCGGGAACGGGGCCTCGTTCGACGCCAGCTTCACCACGTCGCTGAGGTGGAACTGCTCCGCCACCGAGGCGGCCGATCGGCCCGGCACGTAGTCGGGGATGCCTGCCAACGCGGGTCGGAGCCGGATCACGGGGGCCACTCTCGCGCGGTTCAGACGGGATCGACGATGCCGCGGTCGGACAGCAGCGTGACGACCGCATGCGCCGCGTCGCGCGCTGCGACGGCACCGCCGGCGAGCACCAGCTCGGGGGCCGACGGCGCCTCGTAGGGGTCGTCGATGCCGGTGAACCCGGTGATCTCGCCGGCGCGCGCCTTGGCGTACAGCCCCTTCGGGTCGCGCTGTTCGCACACCTCGATCGGCGTGTCGACGAACACCTCGACGAACGGCAGGCCCGCCGCCTCGTGGAGCGCGCGGGCGTGGTCACGCCCGGCCCGGTACGGGCTGATCAACGGCACCAGCGCGACGACGCCGGCATCGGCGAACAGTCGCGCCACCTCGCCCACCCGGCGCACGTTCTCGGCGCGGTCGTCGGCCGAGAAGCCGAGGTCACCGTTCAGGCCGTGACGGAGGTTGTCACCGTCGAGCGTGTAGCTGAGGACGCCGCGCTCCGTGAGCAGCGCGGTGATGGCACCGGCCACCGTCGACTTCCCGGAGCCCGACAAGCCGGTGAGCCAGACCGTCGCGCCCTCACGCCGCTGGCCGCCCAGCGCTCGTCGCGCGGGACCTCGCTCTCGTGCCAGACGACGTTGGAGCTGACCGCCTCGCTCACCGGTCAGGGAGCGGACTGGCCGAGGATCATCCCCGCGCCGACCGTCTCGAACGTGCCCTCGTCGATGAGGATGAAGCTGCCCGTGATCCGGTTGCGGCGGTACTCGTCGACGAACAGCGGCACCGCGGTGCGGATCGAGACCCGACCGAGCTCGTTGAGCGTGAGCGAGCCTTCCACCTCGTCGCGGTGCAGCGTGTTGATGTCGAGGCGGTAGTGCAACGCCTGCACCCGCGCCTTGGCGGTGCGGGTCGTGTGCTTCACCAGGTAGGTCGAACCCGGGCGCAGCGGCTGGTCGGCGAACCAGCAGACCATGGCGTCGACGTCCTGCGTCACCGTCGGCAGGTTGTTGGGCCGGGCCAGCATGTCGCCGCGGCTGATGTCGATCTCGTCGGCCAGGCGCACGCTCACCGACATCGGCGGCACGGCCTCCTCGATCGGGCCGCCGAACATGTCGACGCCGGCCACGGTGGTCGCGAAGCCGCTCGGCAGCACCACGACCTCGTCGCCCGGGCGCAGCGCTCCACTGGCCATCTGGCCCGCGTAGCTGCGGTAGTCGTGGTGGTCGTGGCTCATCGGGCCGGATCACGTACTGCACCGGGAACCGCATGTCGATGAGGTTGCGGTCGGAGGCGATGTACACGTGCTCGAGGTAGTGGAGCAGTGTCGGGCCCTCGAACCACGGCATGTTCGGCGAGTGGGTCGTGATGTTGTCGCCGTGCAGCGCGGAGACCGGGATGAACGTGAGGTCGTCGATGTCGAGCTTCGACGGCGAACTCGGTGAACTCGGCGCAGATCTCGTCGAAGCGCTCCTGCGAGTACTCGACCAGGTCCATCTTGTTCACGCACAGCACGAGGTGCTTCACCTGCAGCAGCGACGCGATCACCGCGTGGCGGCGCGACTGCTCGAGCACACCCTTGCGGGCGTCGATGAGCACGAGCGCGAGGTCGGCCGTCGACGCGCCGGTCACCATGTTGCGCGTGTACTGCACGTGGCCGGGCGTGTCGGCGATGATGAACTTCCGGCGGGGCGTCGCGAAGTAGCGGTACGCCACGTCGATGGTGATGCCCTGCTCCCGCTCTGCCCGCAGGCCGTCGGTGAGCAGCGCCAGGTTGGTGTAGTCGAACCCACGGTCGCGGCTGCTCTGCTCCACCGACTCGAGCTGGTCCTCGAAGATCTGCTTGGTGTCGAGCAGCAGGCGCCCGATCAGCGTGCTCTTGCCGTCGTCGACCGATCCGGCGGTCGCGAAGCGCAACATCTCAGACATGGCTAGAAGTACCCCTCGCGCTTGCGGTCTTCCATCGCGGCTTCGGCGAACCTGTCGTCGGCCCGGGTCGCCCCGCGCTCGGTGATGCGCGACGCCGCCACCTCGGCGATCACGTCGTCGACCGTTGCCGCCGGCGATTCGACCGCACCCGTGCACGACGCGTCGCCCACCGTGCGGTAGCGCACCGTCATCTCGACCGGCTCCTCGCCCTCCATCAACGTGATGAAGGGCGACACCGCGAGCCACATGCCGTCGCGGCGGAACACCTCGCGCCGGTGCGCGTAATAGATCGACGGGACCTCGATGTCGTCGTCCTTGATGTACTGCCAGATGTCGAGCTCGGTCCAGTTCGACAACGGGAACACCCGGATGTGCTCGCCCTTGCGGTGCTTGCCGTTGTAGAGGTTCCACAGCTCGGGTCGCTGGTTCTTCGGATCCCACTGCCCGAAGTCGTCGCGGAACGAGTAGACGCGCTCCTTGGCCCGCGCCTTCTCCTCGTCGCGCCGGCCACCACCGAACACCGCGTCGAAACCATTGGACGTGATCGCGTCGAGCAGGGTCGTCGTCTGCAGGCGGTTCCGCGACTGCGCGCGGACCGGTCTCCTCGACCACGCGTCCCTGGTCGATCGACTCCTGCACCGAGGCCACCACCAGGCTCACGCCGAGCTCCTCGACCCGACGATCGCGGTAGTCGAGCACCTCCTGGAAGTTGTGCCCGGTGTCGACGTGCATCAGCGGAAACGGGATGCGGGCGGGCCAGAACGCCTTCTCGGCGAGGCGGGCCATCACGATCGAGTCCTTGCCCCCGGAGAACAGCAGCACCGGCTTCTCGAACTCGGCCGCCACCTCCCGGAAGATGTGGATCGACTCGGCCTCGAGTTCGTCGAGGTGCGAGAGCATGGTCGGCATGGGGCGAAACCCTACTGGTTTTGTCGGGATTCGGGCAAGTGCGGGCGCCAGGCGTAGACGACGGCGGAGCCGCAGATCATGTCGTAGAGCGACCGGTTGGTCTTGCTGAACAGCACGACGATCAACCCCGAGCCCGAGGGTGGCGACGCCGAGCACCGCGCGCCAGAACGCCGCGCCGGGGCGAGAGCGGCCCGCCGTCGGCGCCGACGACGCGCAGCCCGACGAACGCCATGCCGAGCGCGCGGCCCGAACCCGACCACGCGCGACGACAAGCAGGAACACGCCGACGACGAAGATCAGCGATCGCGTTCCAGCCCGGGTCCGGTCGCGGCAGGTGGTACGGATCGCTCGGTGACGAGGAACACGACCAGGCCGTACAGCAGGAGCAGCCGCGAAGTAGATGACGACCACGATCATGGCCGCGTCGAGGGCACCACGCCAGACGCCTGCGACACGAACCCGGCGCGCTTGCCCTGCACCGCGCGCGACTGCTCGTTGCGGATCTCGCCGTTCACGACGCATCTCCGAACGTCGACGTCGCGCGGCTGCCTTGCGGAGCAGCACCTTGTCGACGATTCGCGCGAGCCCACGCCGTCGATAGCGATGCCCTCCGAGCCGGCACCGCGTCGACGGCCTCGGTGGTGAGACCCATCGTCGACTCCCGGATCACGCCACCGAGATCGATGCGCTGCACGATCGCCTCGACGTCGATGGCGCCGGCGATGTCGTCGACGGGGATCTGCTCGACCACGCGTACGAAGTCGATCTGGGCGATCACGTTCTCGGTGACCTGTTGCACGATCACCGGGATCAGCGCGGCGGCCTGGGCCTGGTTGCGCGTCTGCTCGCGACGCGCCACCTCGTTCCAGCGCCACAGGGCGTCCTCGACCGGGCGGAGCGCGCGCTGCACGACCACCGGCCGGGAGACCGAACGGCCCACGGTCGCGGTGCGATCGGCGACCGCGTCGACGACCGTCGCGGCCCGCCGCTCCACCTCGATGGCGACACCGAGCACGGCGCCCGGGATCAGGGCCAGCACACCGGGTTCGGCATCGGCGGTCGCGTTCGGGTCGGGCACCTTGGCGAAAATCGAGCCGGCGGCCCGTCCGGCGAGCCCGAGAGCCCCGAGCCCGAGCCGGGCGCTGCGGCGCAGCACGTCGGTGACCCCGGGCGGCGGGGCGGGCACCGGCTGCGGGCGCGGCACCACGCTCGACCCCGGTGCTCGTGCTCCGTCGGTGTTCCCCGCTGCCACTCGGTCCCCCTCGTCGGTCCGCGACTGTAGGACGCGCACCTCCCGATAGCCTCCCGGTCCGTGCGGCGCCGCCTCCCGACCCTCGTGCTCGTGGCGCTCGCGACGGTGTTCGTGCTCGCCGCCGCGCCGGCCGGCGCCGCCGACCTGTCGCGCACCGCCGCCCGCCGCACCGTCGAGCGCAGCGTGCACGAGGCCTACCCCGACCTCACCTTCGGGAACATCGCCTGTCCCGACGGCATCCGTCGCGCACGCGGCACCAAGTTCAGCTGCACGGTGCAGCTGCCGGGCACGTTCCTCGTCGTCGACGCGGTCCAGACCGACGGCAACGGCAACGTGTCGCTCAGCACCGAGCAGGCGGTGATCCCGACACAGCTGCTGAAGCAGTTCGTCGGCGTGAACTCGTCGCTGCCCGCGACCGTCGACTGCGGCCCGGCGCCCTGGCTCGTCGCTCGCCCGGGCGCGACCATCTCGTGCGGCGTCACCCTCGCCGACGGCACCGCGCGCACCGCGCAGCTCACCGTGGAGGACACCGCCGGGAACGTCACCGTCTCCGCAGTGACCTGACGTCCGACCCGCGCCGTGGGGTCAGCCGTGCTCGATGATCATGAGCAGGCCGCCGAACATCGCCAGGTTCTTCAGGAACTGGACGGTCTGCTGCGCCCGCGCCGCGTCGTCCTCCTCCTCCCAGAACCGGTGACCGGCGAGGGTGGTCGGCACGAGTGACGCGGCGAGCGCCAGGGCGGCGACACGCGGGAACACGCCGAACGCGAGCGCAGCGCCGGCCGCCACCTGCACCGCACCGTTGAACTGCACCAGCTGTTCGGTGTCGGCGTCGATCCCGACGACGTCGGCGATGTCGGGCGCGACGTCGTCGGCCTTCGGCACCTTGCCCCGCGGGTTCTTGAGGGCGTCGAGACCGCCGTACACGAACATGCCGGCGATCAGCGGACGGGCGACGAAGCTGCTCATGGTCATGGGTCGAGGTGTACCCCGTGTCCCCGTCGCGCACTCCTTGCCCGGAAATGGCGGCCGCTGGGGGTGCCCTGTTAGTCTCCGCGTCCATGGATGACGTTCTCGGATACGAAGGCAAGCACGTCGTGGTCACCGGCGCCGCGTCGGGCATGGGCGAGCAGGTCGCACGCATCTGCCACGAGCTCGGCGCCAACGTCACCGCGCTCGACCTGAAGTCGGTCTCCACGCCGGTGAAGACGTCGATCGAGCTCGACCTGCTCGACCCGGCATCGATCGACTCGGTCGTCGCGCAGATCGACGGCCCGATCGATGCGGTGTTCAGCTGCGCCGGACTCCCCGGTCCGCCGTTCACCGATCTCGAGACCGCGATCGTGAACTTCATCGGCGCCCGCACGCCTCATCGACGGCCTGCTGCCGAAGATCCCCGAGGGTGGCGCGGTCGCGTGCATCGCGTCGGGCGCCGGCGTCGGCTGGCAGCAGGAGCTCGCGAACTACGCGCCGCTGCTCGCCACCGAGACGTTCGAGGACGCGGTGGCGTGGTGCGAGGCCAACCCCGAGGTCGCCTTCCCGATGGGCGGCTACCGCATGTCGAAGGTCGTGATGAACCAGTACGTCGCGGCGACGTGCGTGAAGTTCGGCGAGAAGGGCGTGCGGCTCAACTGCCTCAACCCCGGCCCCACCAGGACGGCGATGATGCCGGCGTTCGAGGACGCCGCCGGCAAGGACGCCGTCGAGAACGCGCTCGGCGTGATCCACCGCTACTCGGATCCGTCGGAACAGGCGTGGCCGATGGTGTGCCTCAACAGCCCGCGCTTCAGCTACGTCACCGGCGAGGCGCTCTGGGTCGACGGCGGCTTCCTCGGCATGCTCTCCACCGGCACGCACCCCGGCTTCAACTTCGACGCGGTCTGACGCCTCTGGACGTGTCCGATTCGTCCCTGCTTGACTCTCCCGAGTCGACGAGGGCAGTCGAGGCCGACACGTGGCGTCCGAAACTCACACGTTCCTGTTCACGGACCTCGAGGGTTCGACCGCGCTCTGGGAACGGCATCCGACCAGCCATGGGCGCCGCCTTGTCGCGCCACGACGAGATCCTGCGCGACGCCATCACCGCGAACCGACGGCTCGATCGTCAAGAGCACCGGCGACGGCCTCCACGCGGTGTTCCGCTCGGCACGTGACGGCGTGCGCCGCCGCCGTCGTTGGGCAGCAACATCTGATCGACGCCGAATGGCCGTGACGGCATCGAGCTCCGCGTGCGAATGGGCGTGCACGCTCGGCGACGCCGCCCACCGCGACGGCGACTGGTACGGCACCGAGGTCAACCGCGCCGCCCGCGTCATGTCGGTCGCCCACGGCGGTCAGGTGGTCTGCACCGCGCGTCGTCGAGGAGCTCGTGCGCGACGAGTTCGACCTCGTCGATCTCGGTGAGCACCGCTTGCGCGACCTCCAGAGCTCGGTGCACCTCTTCCAGGTCGAGATCCCCGGTGCACCGCCGGTCCACCCGCCGCTTCGCTCGATCGATGCCCACCGGTCACCAACCTGCCCTACGAGCTCAGCAGCTTCATCGGACGCGAACAGGAGCAGGGCGACGTCGACGCGGCGGCTCTCCGAATCGCGCCTGGTGTCGATCGTGGGAGTCGGTGGCGTCGGCAAGACCCGCCTCGCGCTCCAGGTGGGCGCGGAACTGCTCCCCCGATCACCCCGACGGCGTGTGGCTCTGCGAGCTCGCGCCGGTGCTCGACCCCGACGACCTGCTCGACGCGATCGCCGCCGCGCTGCGGTACACCCCGCCGCCAGGGCGTCCCGGTCGCAGCTCGGGCTCCGCAGCAGCACTTCGAGCACAAGCACGTGCTGCTGGTCCTCGACAACTGCGAGCACCTCGTGGGTGCCGTCGCCGCGTTCGTCAGCGAGGCGACGATGCACGCCGCCGGGGTGTCGGTGCTCGCGACGAGCCGCGAGGCGCTCGGCGTGCGGGGCGAGCACATCTGCCCGCTGGCGTCGTTGTCGGTGCCGTCGGACGCCGACGCCCGATGCGGTGCTCGCATCCGAAGCCGGTGCGCTCTTCGCGTCACGGGCACGGGAATCGCGCGGCGACCTCGTCATCGACGAGCGGAACGCGATCGCGATCCAGGCGCTGTGTACCCGGCTCGACGGGATCCCGCTCGCGCTCGAGCTCGCCGCCGCGCAGACCGTCGATGATGACGCCGGCCGAGATCGAACGTCGCCTCGACCAGCAGTTCACGGCTCGCCGGTCGGCGGCCGGCGCGGCGCGCTGGAACGCCACCAGACGCTGCGCGCGGCGATCGACTGGTCGTACGACCTGCTCACGCCGGGCGCCCGCAGCCTGCTCAACCGATCTCGGTGTGCGTCGGTGGGTTCGACCTCGACGCCGCGACGCACGATCGCGTCGGGCATCGACTCGGAACACGGCGACGGCTTCGACCTCCTCCGCGAGCTCGTCGCCAAGTCGCTGGTCGAGCGGCTACGAGGTCAACGGCGTCACCCGGTACCGGCTGCTCGAGATGATCCGCCAGTACGCGGCCGACCAGCTGAGTGGATCCGGCGACGTCGACGCCGCACGCGACCTCCACGCCGCGCACTACCTCGCACGCACGGTGGAGCTCGTGGCCGAGGCGCGCACCGACGCCGAGTACGAAGCCCTCGAGACCCTCGGGCTCGAGACCCCCAACATCGCGGCCGGCCTCCGTGTGGCTGGTCGCCCGACAGCGGGTCGCCGACGTGCTGGCGATGCTTCGGCGAGCTCCCGTTCTTCGACTACTTCGCGTTCCCGAGCATCACGCTGGAGGAGCTCGGCGCCATCGCCGAGGAGGTCATCGCGCACGAGGGTGCGGAGCGCCTCGACGGGTTCGCCCAGGCGTGCCTGCTCGCCAGCTTCCGATTGTTCGTCCAGGGCGACATCGAGCGATACCAGCGAATCGCCGACCTCGCACGATCGACCGCGGCGGCCGGGATCTCACCGACGAGTCCCGTCTGCGATTCCGTGACCGCCATGTTCGCGGGCGAGCTCGAGCACGCGGCGTCGACGGCTGCAGCCGCGGTCGAGATCGCGCGTGCCGGAACCGATCCCGCACCGCTCATCTGGACGCTCTCGCACTACTCGGTCATGGCGAGCGTGCAGGAGCACTCGAGCGGTGGCCACGGTCGCATCGTCCGCCCGTGCCGCCGCGGACGAGGCTGTGCGGCTCGCGCGCAGCCAACCCGGCTCGTTGTGCCTCCTCTACCCCCTCGCCGCGCTGGTCGATGCAAACGGCGTCGTCGACGTCACCCGAGCACTCGACGCGGCCGACGAAGCACTCAGGTTGGACCGTACGCAGCGACGGTGGTGGGCTTCGATCGCGGAGAGCTCTGCGAACCAGATCGGGGCCAAGTCCGTCAGCGTCGTCGACCGACTTCCGGGGTGGCGAGCGGTGCTCGTCGAGTACCACGAGCACGGGGAGCGCTTCATGATCTCGAGCAACCTCGCGTCGGCAGGCGACGTGTTCGCGGCAAGCTTCCCCGAGCTTGCCGCCGACGCCGGCGCGATCGCCGAGAGCGACGTCATCGCGCCGATCGCGTCGTTCGCGGTGCAGCCCGGCCTGATCCGGCTCGCCGCCGAGCAACCGGAGCTCGTCGCCGCGGCGCGCGCGAGGGTGGCCGGCATGTCGTACGAAGAGGCGATCCAGCACATCCTCGCGTTGATCGACGCAGTGCTCGACGAACACGATCAGAGCGGCTGAGCGCTACTTCACCCTTACGGTCGCGGCGAGCGGGGCCACACCGAGCTTGGCGGTCGCGCCGGCGACGACGGTGCCGCGGACGAAGATGGCGACGAAGTCGCGACTGTCGGGGCCGAGGTAGCGGTCGGCGCCGGTGGCGCCGTACAGACCGTTGCCGTGCGCGATGTTGTCGGCGCCGACGTCGTACGAGTTGAAGTTCACCCAGTCGGGGTTGATGTCGAGCTCCATGGCCCGCACCGCGCCCGCGGCGGCGAGCGCGTTGGCGAGGTCGAGCGGGCTCAGGCGACCGCCGGCCCACACCAGGCCGCCGTTGGCGTCGACGCCCACGCCGCCGCGCGCGGTCGCGACCCCGGCGACCGAGGCGCCCCAGATCCCCGGGTTCGACGCCGCGGCCGTGGGCGCGCCGCCGTCGACGAGCATGCTCGAGGTTCTGGCGCAGCGCGGAGACCTTCTTGGCGGGATCGTTGTCGCGACCCCACTGGCCGACGGTGAAGCTGCCGTCGTCGTAGACGACGAACGAGGCGATGCCGGCGACCGGGCTGCGGTACGACTGGCCGAACGCCTGGACCACGCCCCGTCGAAGTCACCGAACTTGAAACCGCCGTTGAACGAGGACACGAGGAACGGCCGCTGGTCGGGTGCGACCTGACCACCCCACGGCGACGCCAGGGGATCGCCGGTGCCGGGGACGACCTGCGGACGCGTGAGCTCGGGATCCATCCACGCCACGAACGCGCCGTTCGCGGACCCGGTGTAGAGCACGGGCCGCCCGAGCACCTGCCGGCCCTGCGGCGTCCAGCTGACCGTGCCCCCCGGTCCCGGAGCGGCGCTCGGTGCTGCGGCCGGAGCGGTGGCCACGGCCCGCGCCGGACCCACGACGAGCGCGACGAGCGCGGCGAGCGCGAGGACGCCGAGCGCGACCGCCCTCGTCGCGCCGAACCGGCGTCGCCCGCGTGGGGTCTGACCCCATTTGCTGACGCCGGTTCGCTGGGGGGTGGAGCTGCGGTGACGACTCATCCGACCTGGCGGGTCTGCCCTTCCCAGTACGGGGCGCGGAGCTTGAACTTCTGCAGTTTGCCCGTTGCAGTGCGCGCGAGTTCGTCGCGCAGCTCCACGCTGGTCGGACACTCGAAGTGGGCGAGGCGACCGCGGCAGTACTCGATGAGATCGGCGTCGGTCGCGGTGGAGCCCGGCACGAGCACGACGAGCGCCTTCACCGTCTCGCCCCACTTCTCGTCGGGCACGCCGATGACCGCCACCTCGGCCACGTCAGGGTGGGACGCCAGCGCGTCTTCGACTGCGATCGACGAGACGTTCTCGCCCCCGCTGATGATCACGTCCTTCTTGCGGTCCGAGATCGACAGGTAGCCCTCGTCGTCGATGGACCCACCGTCACCGGTGTGGAACCACCCGTCGACGATGGCGTCGGCGGTCGCCTCCGGTTGCTCCCAGTAGCCCTCGAGCACGACGTTGCTCCGCGCCAGGACCTCCCCCTGATCGTCGACGCGCAGGCGCACGCCGAAGGCGGGCGCGCCGGCCCGGCCCAGTTTGCGGGCACGCTCCTCGGGTGAGAGGTCGTCGTACTCGGCCCGACGTCGGTTGATGGTGAGGAGTGGCGACGTCTCCGTGAGCCCGTAGATCTGCAGGAACTCCCAGCCGAGCTCGCTCTCGATGCGCTCGATCGTGCGGGTCGGTGGCGGTGCACCGGCGACGACCACGCGCACGCGGTCGCGCCCGGGCACCGGGCCGTCCCACGTCGCGGCGGCGTCGAGCACCGCGCTGAGCACCGCAGGCGCGCCGCACATGAGGGTGACGCCGTGCGCGTCGATGCGCCGGAGGATCTCTGCACCGTCGACCTTGCGCAGCACGATGTGGGTGCCACCCATGGCGGTGACCGCGTACGTCATCCCCCACCCGTTGCAGTGGAACATCGGCAACGTATGCAGGTAGACGTCGCGGTCGTTCACGCCGACGTGCCAACCGAACGTGGCCGAGTTGATCCAGAGGTTGCGGTGGGTGAGCTGCACGCCCTTCGGACGAGCGGTCGTGCCGCTCGTGTAGTTGATGGTCGCGGTCGCGTCCTCGTCCGCGTCCCACGGCTGCGGCGTCTCGCCGAACCGGTACAGCGCGGCGTCGCTCTCGTCGCCGATCACGAAGCGGTGGCGCGCGGTGACGTCGGCCAGCGCGTCGTCGAGCTCGGGATCGACCAGCAGGACCGACGCACCCGAGTGCTCGACGATGTAGCCGACCTCGTGCGCGCTCAGGCGGAAGTTGACCGGGACCAGCACCCGTCCGTACGCGCTCACCCCCCAGAAGGCGGTGAGGAGTCGGGCCGAGTTCTGGCTGACCACCGCCACCCGCTCACCCGGGCCGACACCCAGGTGGTCGAGCCCACAGGCCTGGGCCCGGGCCAGCTCGCCCATCCGGGCACCGGTGAGTCCGGGCCACGGCGCCGCCGGCTGGTCGGGCTCGTCGACCACCAGCTCGCGCGCCCGTAGACCAGTTCGGCGCGTTCGAGGTGGTCGAGAATCGTCAGCGGGACCTTCACGCGGCATCCTCCCCCGGTTCGGCACTGCGGCGGGAGCATACGCCCGAGCCCGGCGGCGCCGATCGGCGCGAGCTCCCCCTGGTATGCGCGCATCGCGGCATCCGGTTCCGTAGCCTTGGGTCACGATGTCCAAGGAACCGACCGGCACCAAGAAGCGGGCCAAGGGCGGCAGCCCGAAGAAGCAGATCAAACGGCTGCGCCGCAAGGCGATCGCGACGCTGCGCCAGGCCCGGCTGACGGCCCAGCTCGAGCTCGTCGGCGCCGAAGGTGCCGCCGCGCAGATCCGTGAGCGTGCGCTCGCCGCCGCGGCCGACGAGGCCGCGCTGGTCCGGGCCGAGGCGCACGCCGAGGTCGCGCGCACCCTCGAACAAGGTCGGCTCGACGCCGCCGCGGCCGCGCTCGAGCACCGCGCCACGGCCGACGCCGAAGCGCGCGCCGTGCTCGCCGAAGCCGAGCTCAAGGCCGCGCGCATCACGCGCGACGCCGAGAACGAGGCCCGCGGCCGCCGCGACCAGATCATCGCCGAAGCCATGCAGGAGGCCGCGTCGATCCGCAGCGCGGCGACGGAAGAAGTCGCAGGGTTCTTGCGCCGTCTCGACGACGAACGCGCGCGACTGCTCGAGACCGCACGCGACGACGCCGCCCGTGTCGTCGCCGACGCCCGCGCCGCGTCGGCCACCGACGCCGCCCGCACGCGCGACGCCATCGAACAGGAGCTTGCGCTCAAGGCCCGCGGGATCCTCGACGCCGCCACCGAGGAGAGCCGTCAGATCATCGAGCGCGCCACCGCCGATGCGAACGCCAAGCGCGCCGAAGCCGAGGCCGTCGCTGCCGCGGCATCCATCGCGGCAGCATCGGTGCCGGCACCCGAACCACCGGCACCCGAACCACCGGCACCCGAACCACCGGCAGCCGAACCACCGGTGGCCGACTCGTCGCCCGACGCGCCGCCGGCGCCTCCCGCGCCCAAGGCGACCACGTCGACGACCCCGTCGAAGCCGCGCACGCCCGAGGTACCGGAAACGGTCCGCTGGCACGCCGAGGCCACCACGGTCACGTCGACCGCCACCGCCGAAGCGCCCGAGCCCCGGCCCACCAACGGGGTGCTGGCCAACGGCACGAAGACGAACGGCACGTCGAGCAACGGCGTGCACGACCCGGCGAAGACGGCCGGCGAGGCCAAGGCCCCGGTCGAGACCCCCAAGCCGAAGCGCCGGTGGCGCATCTTCGGCCGCGCCAGGTAGCGCTCAGTCGACGAAGTTCCCCGATCGCTGCTCGAGGTTGGCCATCACCGCTTCGAGTTGATTGGCGCTCCCGATCATCCCCTCGGTGAGCTCCTGCTCGGCGCGCAGGCCGGCGTCGAGAGGGCTCGCCCACGAGATGTCGACGAGGCGCTTCATCACCTTGATCGCGTCGGGGTTGCGGCCCGCGATCTCGGCCGCGAGCTCGAGCGCAGCGGCACGCGGGTCGTCGGCGAGCCGGGTCGCGAGCCCGATGCTCTTCGCCTCCACACCGGTGACGACACGTGCGGTGAACATGAGGTCCTTCGCCACGTCGGGACCGACGAGCGGCGGCAGCAGCTGCGTGCCGCACATGTCCGGCACGATCCCCCACTTGATCTCGAACACGCCGAGCTGCGCGTCGGGGGCGACGATGCGGATGTCGGCACCGAGCGCGAGCTGAAATCCCCCGCCCACGGCGACGCCGTGCACCGCGGCGATCACCGGCACCGCGAGCTCGGTCCACAGCCGCACGACGCGCACCGCGTCGACCCGGAGCGAGCCGGTGACCTCAGCCGAGTCCCGCTCGCGAGCCGGGTCGGCCATCGCCGCGAACAGCGACGTGTCCAGGCCCGCACAGAACGCCTTGCCGTCGCCCGACAGCACCGCGACGCGCACCGACGGGTCGGCGCCCACCTGCTCGGCGGCTTCGATGATGGCGCGGACCATGGCGCGGTCGAGCGCGTTGCGCTTCTCCGGACGCGTGAGCCGGACGTCGGCGATCCCGTCGGCGATGGTGCACGCCACCCGCTCGCTCATGGGTGCGGCTCAGTCCAGCAGCTCGTAGATCACCATCGACGGCACCGGATCCATCTGCATCGAGTCGCTCATCTTCATGCGGCCGTCCATCGCCCGGGCCCCGAGCTCGCCGAGCAGCGCGCCGAGGTCGTCGGCCTCGAGCTCGTACACCGCGCAGTACGACGGCGTGTCGGCGTCGAGCGGGGTCGCGGGATGCACCTTGAAGCGACGCGCGCTCGTGATGCCGTCGATCGCGAGCACCTCGGGGATGTGCTCGTTCGAGTACCAGTTGTTGTACTCGTCCTCGCGTTCGGGGGTCGACGGCCTCGACTGCACGAACATGATGCCCTTCGGCATGGGGACCACCTCTCGTCGGCGCCGGGTGCGCGTTCGGCGACACCCTAAACCCGCGCCACGACTCCGCGCCCGGCCGCGCCGGTAGTCTCACCCGATCCGCCGCCGTCTCCTGCTCGCCCTCCTCGCGGGCACGCTCCTCCTCGCTGCGCCCGCCACCCGCGCCGCCGACGCGGCCACTCCCGATCCGTGCGCGGGAACGTTCCACTCGACCGACGAGTACGAGGCCGGGTTCGCGGGGCTGGCCGCCTCCGGGGGCGGCTGGGCGACCGCCGACGGGTACGTGCCGGTCGCGCTCCCCGACGGTCGCACCGCGTGGTTGATGTCGGACACGCTGCTGGCACCGCCCGCGGTCGCCGACGGTGCGCCCGCGACGTTCGTGCACAACAGCATCGTCGTGCAGCGCGGTCGGTGCCTCACCCCCTTGCTCGGCGGCACCGTCGCCCAGCGTCACGACCTGGTGCCCGAAACCGACGGGCGGGCGTGCTGGCAGAGCTCCGGCGTCGCCCGGGGCAGGTTCCTGCTCGTCTTCTGCACCCTGGTGGAGCCGGCCGAGGGACCGCCGGGGTTCGGGTTCCGTGTCGTCGGCACCGCGATCGCCTCCTACGAGCTCCCGGGCCTGACCTTCACCGGCATCACCGCCCTCCCGTTCACCGAGCCGGGCGACGTGACGTGGAGCGCGGGTGCGGTGCCCGTGGAGGACCTCGTGTACGTGTACGGCGCCGCCGGCGGGAGCTCGTACGTCGCTCGCTCGTCGTTCGACCGGTTGACGTCGGGTCCGTGGACCTTCTGGACGGGGAGCTCCTGGGGCACACGCGACGCCCTGGTCCCGATGGCGTTCACCGACGGCGCGCCGGGCCGTCCGGTGTTCGTCGGTCCGTCAGATGACGGCTTCGTCGCCGTCGGCTTCCCCGGTGTCCTCCCGGACCCGACGATCGCCGGATGGACGGCGCACCGCCCGCAAGGACCGTGGCGTGCCCGCGGGACGCTCGCGACCGCGACCCTGTCACCCGGGCAGTTTCCCTACGAGGCGCGCGCCACGAACCTGCCGGGGATCGGCTGGACGATCGTCTACAACGTGAACGATCCCGTCGGCGTCGCCACCGATCCCTCCGTCTACGGCGGCCGCTTCGTGCAACCGGAACGTCGCGGTCAGGGTGCGACGAACTGGTGGAGCACCGGGTGAGCGCCCTCGCTCACGGTGACGTAGCCGCGTCCGTTGCTGGTGAACCCGATCGCCTCACCCTGCGGTTCCGACGCGGTCGTCGCGCTGCCGAACGGTGGCGCGGCCCCCGCGCACGACGGTTGCGCGAACGCGTCGCCCAGCGCCTGCCCCGACGTGCGGGGGAACACGACCACCGAGAGGTAGGTGCGCAGGGCCACGACGTCGCCCGCCGACGTGACGTCGGCGCCGGTGACGCCCTGCCCCGCGCCGAGTGAGACCGTCGCCACCTGGGTGAGCACCGTGGTGCTCCCCGCACCGAGGCCGGCCGGCGCGCGGAACACCCGGGCGACGCCCCCGGCCAGGTCCTTGGTGACCACGAACAGCTGGCCGGTCGACGGGTCGACGAGCAGCGCCTCGGCGTCGTGGGGACCGTCGGGGTAGGTGAACGTCAGCTTCTCGACCCCGCCGAGCGCCTGCGGCGGTCCCGGCGTGCCGAAGGTGTTCACCAGGGGTTCCGGCACCCGGTACACCTGCACCGCGGCGCGCGACCGGGCGTTGTCGCCGATGTCGGCGAGGTAGAGGTACGACACCCCGGCCGCGGGGCCCGGACCCACGGCGATGTCCTCCCAGTCGACCGCGCTGGCGCCGGTGAGCGCGTACTCGCCGAGGTCGCGGCCGTCGGTCCCGACCGCGAAGACGCGTGCCGTGTCGCCGGAGTCGTTGTGCAGCCACCACACGCCGCTCGCCCGGCGACTGGCGGCGATGCCCGAGGTCTCGTCGAGCTCTGACGACGCGACCGTGCCGGGGATCGACGCGACCAGCGTGTGCGCGCACGCGGCGTCGAGCACCGCCGGCTTCGGAGGCGGCGGTGGCGGCGGCATACACGCACTCGCGGCGAGCACGACCATCAGCAGCGCGCCGGCGATGCCGGCGCGACGGGTGCGACGGCTGCGGGGCGTCATGAGCGTCGCTCCGCACCGACGACCGCGCTGATCATGGTGCACGGCTGGTCCGCCTCGTTGTGCCACGAGTGCCGCGTGCCGTCGAGCACGACGCAGTCGCCGGTCTTCAGGAGCACCCGCTCGCACCCGTCGACCTCGAGCCACACCTCGCCGGCGACGATCACGTCGAAGTCGACCGAGTCGGTGGTGTGGGTGCCCGGGTGGTCGGGCTCCATGAGCGCCGCCAGCCCCGGCAGCTTCGCCTCCATCTCCGCCGCGGCGGCGGCCAGGTCGAGATCGGCCGGCGGCTCGGCGCCCCTGGGCCCGAGCGTGATCACGTCGAACCGGAACCCGTTGGCGGGCGGCATGTACTGCTGCGCGGCGGGCGGTGAGCCGTCGGTCGGCAGCACGACCGGCGCATCGGCCCCCCAGACCTTGACCACCGACGCGCCCGGCATCGAGCGCGACCGTGAGCGGGGCGACGTCCTCGTCGCTCACGAAGACCGAGGCGCCCTGCTCGTCGTTGCCCGTCACCACCCTGCGCATGAGCAGCGAGACTACGACGCCGGCCCGCCGCGGGATGCCAGACTGCCGGTGCCGTCGAGCGATACTGGCCCGAGGCGACCCCGGGGGAACCATGACCACCGAAGAACCGACCATCTCGACGCCCTGGCGCAGCGATCCGGCGGCCATGACCGAGCGCATCGAGCGGTGGTGGACCGCGCAGATGGCGCCGGGCGCGACGGTCACGGAGGTGACCGCCCCCGAGGGGAGCGGGATGTCGAGCGAGACCCTGCTCTTCACCGTGCAGCCGGCCGACGGTCCCGCCGAGCGGTACGTCGCCCGCCTCGCGCCGCTGGCGTCGCAGCAGTACCAGGTGTTCCCCGAGTACGACCTCGAGCTGCAGCGGCGCGTCATGCAGACCGTCGGCGAGCACACCGACGTACCGGTCCCCGAGGTGGTCACCCACGAGACCGACGACGAGTGGCTCGGCGCGCCGTTCCTCCTCATGCGTCGGATCGACGGCGTCGTGCCGTCCGACATCCCCCCGTACACGATGGCGGGCTGGCTGTTCGACGCCGAGCCCGATGACCAACGGAAGCTCGAGCGCGAGTCGGTCCGGGTGCTCACGCGCCTGCACGACCTCACGCCGGCGACACACGACCTCGCCTTCCTCGACCGTCCGAAGTTCGGCGCCGACGCCCTCGACCAGCACCTCGAGTACCAGCGCTGGTACTACGACTGGGCGCGCGAGGGCCAGTCGGTGCCGCTGATCGAGCGGACCTTCGCCGCCCTCGACAAGACCCGGCCCGAAGCAGGACCCACCGTCCTCAACTGGGGCGACAGCCGCATCGGCAACATGATGTTCCGCGACTTCGCGCCCGCCGCGGTGCTCGACTGGGAGATGGCCGCGCTCGGGCCGGCGGAGATCGACGTGGGGTGGATGATCTTCCTCCACCGGTTCTTCGAGGACATGACCCACAAGTACTCCATGCCGTGCCTCGAAGACTTCCTGCAGCGCGACCGCGTTGCCGAGATCTACGCCGAGGAGTCGGGCCGGGAGGTCCACGACCTCGAGTGGTTCGAGATGTTCGCGGCGCAACGCTTCGCGATCGTGTCGATCCGCACGACGTGGCGCACGGTGGCGTACGGCGACGCCGAAGCGCCCGACGACCTCGACGACGTGATCATGTTCCGCAGCCTGCTCGAGGAGATGGTCGATCGCGCCGAGCGCGCGTGACGTCATGACCTGGGAGCCGCCGTCCCGTCCCGAGTGGGTACGGGCCGTCAACGACGGCCTGATCCTGCCCATCGCCGAGGTGGCCGAGCTGCCGTTGGCGCGCGACGCGCTCCTGGCGGAGGCGCGCGCGACGCTCGGGCTCGCCGACGGGGGCATCGGCGACTTCGGGAGCGACGACTTCCTCGAACCGCTCGACGTGCTGCTCCCCGCGCTCGAGGACGAAGCCGAGCTCACCGTCATCGGACGATGGATGACGCGACGGTTCCTGCTGCGCTTCCTCGAGGTGCGCCTGCAGCTCGCGGCGTACGTGCGCGACGATCCCGGCGTCGTCGACGAGGAGATCCCCGAGCCCTGGTTCGTCACCGGCGCGCCCCGCACCGGCACCACGATCCTGCACGCGCTCCTCGCCCAGGATCCGACGTCGCGCGTCCCCGAAGGGTGGGAGCTGCTGCGACCGGTGCCGCCGCCCAGCCCCGACCCCGACCAGTTCGCGTCCGACGCCCGCATCACGCTCGCCGATCACGAGCTGCGCCTCCCCGGCCAGGTCGCCGGCGAGCTCGACGCCATCCACGTGTACCGCGGCCGCATGCACAAGGAGTGCCTCTCGGCGATGTCGTTCGCGTTCCGCTCGGAGGAGTTCACCGCCCGGTACCACGTGCCGTCGTACGTCGACTGGTACGAACGCTGCGACCTGCGCCCCGCGTACGACGCCCACCGGCTCGTGCTCCAGATCCTCCAGCGCCGCTTCGGCGTGGTGCACTGGGTGTTGAAGTCGCCCGTCCACCTCGGCGCACTCCCCACGTTGTTCGCGGTGTATCCCGACGCCCGCCTCGCCATCACCCACCGCGACCCGCTCACGGTGCTCGCGTCGCTCACGAGCCTGGTCGCCACGCTGCGCTGGGCGCACAGTGACCGCGTCGACTTCGCCGAGATCGGCCGCTACCACGAACGCCTGTGGACCACCGCCCTCGACGGTCTCGTCGCCGCGTCGACCGACGGCACGCTCGACGCCTCGCGGGTGCACCACGTCCACTACGCCGACTTCATGCAGGACCAGATCGGGGTCGTCGGCGAGCTGTACGGCGCGCTCGGGCGCACCCTGCCCGCCCAGACCGCCGACGCCATGCGCGACTACCTCGCCGGGCGGCCGAAGGACAAGCACGGCGCGCACGAGTACTCGTTCGCCGACCTCGGGCTCGACCCCGCGACCGAGCGCGAGCGGTTCGCGCGCTACCAGCGCCACTTCTCGGTGCCGGAGGAGGCGACCCGGTGACCGACGACCTCGCGCGGTGGCAGCAGTTCCTCGCTCGCCTCGAGGAGCTCGGGCGGACCATCACGTCGCCACCGTTCCCGACGACCGACGCCGACCGGGTGGAAGGGCTGCGGCACGTCGCGTTGCAGACGGCGTGCTGGTTGGCGTGGTCGGTCGGTCACCAGGACCCGCGGTCGCCGGGCTTCCAGCGGCAGAACGACCTCGTCCTGCAGTGGGGTGGACCCAACGCCGACAACGTCTACCGGCACGCGCGGGTGCACCCGGCATTGCGGTACCGGATCGTCGGCCGGATGCACTCGTGCGACGACTTCATCCTCGCGATCCGGCGCAACTTCATGCACATGGAGGGCTCGGGCACGATCGTGGAGCTCGAGCGCGCACGAGCTCGGCCTCGGTCCGGGCGACGACTTCGAGATCCTGCTCGGCGGTGAGGGCGACGAACCCAACCGCGTGCCGCTCCCCGAGGGCGCGCTGTCGGTGTCCATCCGCGAGTACTACTTCGACTGGCAACCGCGCGAGCCGGCGACGTTCACCATCGAGTGCCTCGACGCCGACGAACCGTCGTCCCCGTTCGCGTCCGACGACCTCGCGTTCGGACTCGACGAGGCCGCCACCCACCTCTACCGCTCGCTCACCTACTGGAACCAGTACATGCTCGACGCGCGCGCCGGGCAGACCGACAACCAGTTCGCGGGCGGCTACGACGTCCAGCGCGGGTTGAAGGCGGCGAACTACGCGTTCTGCTTCTTCGACCTCGCGCCCGACGAGGCGCTGCTCGTCGACTGCGACGTGCCCGACAGCCGCTACTGGAGCTTCCACCTCTACAACCTCGCGTGGTGGGAGGCGCTCGAGTACGCCAAGCGCGTCACCACGCTCAACCACACCCAGGCTCGCATCAGCGACGACGGACGCGTCCGCGTCGTCGTCGCGCACGACGACCCCGGCGTTCCCAACTGGCTCGACACCGAGGGCCGGCGCGAGGCGCTGCTCACGTTGCGGTGGTTCTGGGCGCTCGGCGATCCGCCGTCGCCCTCGACCCGGGTGGTGAAGCTCGCCGACGTGCGCGCGCGCACCTTCCCGACGACACGCCGGCCGTGGCTGCGGACGAGCGGCGCCGGGAGCTCCGGCGCCGCCGCGACCACCTGGCCTGGCGCTTCCGCACGTAGACCCGACCGCACCAGGTTCAGGAGGACCCATGGGTCGACCAGTCGTCCACTTCGAGATCATCGGCGCCGATCCCGCGCGGCTCCGCGGCTACTACGCCGAGCTGTTCGACTGGGAGTTCGACACCAGCGGGCAGGTGGCCGAGGAGGTGTCGGTGCCGACCGACTACGGGTTCGTCGACCACGACGCGAGCACCGGCGACGTCGGGATCCCCGGCGGCGTCGGCGGTGGCGCCGGCTACGACCCGCACGTCGTCTTCTACGTCGGCGTGCCCGACGTGGAAGCGGCGTTGCAGCGCGCCGAGGCCCTGGGCGGCGCGCGCCGAATGGGGCCCGCCCGGGCGCCCGGGCGCGACCTCGTCGTCGGCCAATTCACCGATCCGGACGGCAACCTGATCGGCGTCGCCGGTCCCGCGTAGACGCGGACGCTCAGGCGACGACGCCCGCGGCGCGCAGCTCGGCGACGTCGTCGCCCAGGCCCAGCTCGGCGAGGATGGCGTCGGTGTGCTCACCGAGGCCGGGCGACGCGGTGCCGAGCTGTGCCGGTGTACCCCGGAAGCGCGTGGGATGGCGCGGGACGCGGGTGCGCCCGACGATGTGGTGCTCGTGCTCCTCGAACAACCCGATGGCCAACGCGTGCTCGTCCTGGGTGAGCTGTTCGGGGCTCAGGATCATCGCGAACGGCACCCGCTCGGCTTCGAAGCGCGCCGTCGCCTCGGCCATCGTGAGGTTGGCGGCGTGCGCGTACACCATGTCCATGATGGGTTCCATCACCTCACGGTGCTTGCGCCGTTCCCCGATCGTCGCTACCCGGGGGTCGTCGTAGCCCTCGACCTCCAGCGCGCGGCACATCCCGGCGAAGTCGGCATCCGAAGTCGGGGTCACGATGCCCCACCCGTCCTCGAAGCGCATGGGCCGGAAGCCGGCGACGAACGACGAGTTCATCGAGCGGTCGGAGTCGAGGAGCACCTCGTTGCCGGCAGAGTCCGCCCACAGGAACGACACGACCGCGTCGACCATCGACAGCTCGAGGTGTTGCCCACCGGCACCGTTCGCCCGCGCCAGCAGCGCGGCGGTGATCGCCTGGCTCGCCACCAGCGCGGTCACCTTGTCGGCGGCCGGCTGGCGCAGGAACACCGGCAGCCCGTTCTCGGGATCGGCCTGGTTGATGGCGAAGCCGCCGTAGGCCTGGATCACGGTGTCGTACGCGCTGCGGTCGCGGTACGGACCCTCGGAACCGAACCCGGTGAGCGACGCGTACACGACGTCGGGATTCACGGCGCGCACGTGCTCGTAGCCGAGCCCGAGCCGGTCCATCACACCGGGCCGGAAGTTCTCGACCACCACGTCGACGTCGGTGGCGAGGCGCAGCGCGATCTCGACGCCCTGCGGTTGCTGCAGGTCCAACACGATCGACCGCTTGCCGCGGTTGCACACCACGAAGAACGCGCTCATGTCGTTGACCGCGACACCGACCCACCGGGCGATGTCGCCGATGCCGGGCCGCTCGACCTTCACCACGTCCGCGCCCTGATCGGCGAGCAGCGCGATCGCGTACGGACCGGTGAGCGCGATGGAGAACTCGAGGACTCGGATGCCCGACAACGGTCCGGGTTTGGGGCTCACGTGACGGACTCCTTGGTGGAAACGCCGGATCTACCGCACCGGTTCGTACCACAGCACGACGTTGCCGTTGGTGAAGGAGCGCGAACCGGTCAGGGCCAGGTCGGTGCCGACGCCCTCGAACAGGGTCCGGCCGCCGCCGAGCACGACCGGGTGCACCACGAACTGGTATTCGTCGATCAGGCCGGCTTCGGTCAGCTGGGCGACGATCGTGCCACTGCCCATGATCACCATGTCGTCGCCTGCGTCCTGCTTCTTGCGTGCGACCGCCTCGGCGATGTCATCCCCGATCAGCTCGGTGTTCGACCACGACGCGCCGTCCATGCTCCGTGAGAACACGACCTTGGGGAGGCTGTTCATCCGCTCGGCCACGACCGGCATGGCCTGGTGGGCCTCCTCCGTCGGCCAGAAACCGGCCATCAACTCGTAGGTCACGCGGCCGAAGACCAGCTCCCCGCCCCCCTGCGCGTTCTCGCTGGTGAACGCCTGCCACTCGTCGTTCTCTCCCCGGTGCGCCCAGTCCATGTCGCCGTGGGCGTCGGTGAAGTAGCCGTCCAACGAGATGGAATTGAAGACCTTGACCTTGCGCATGATGTGCCTCCTGCGACGCCGGGTCCGTCACCCAATTGGACCACGCGACGGAGCGCAACTCATCGGGGAGGTGGCTCGCGCGTCAGACGCCGCAGGTGGAGCTGCCGCAGCTCGGCTTCGGTCGCCCCGACGTCGTAAGCGGGTGAGGTGACCCGGAGGGCCCGGTCGACGTGCACGATCACGATCCCGCGGATGCGTTCCCGCGCCCGGACCGTCCCGCGCAACTCGTAGAAGCGGATGCCCCGCTCGAAGACGTCGCCGCCGACGTGCACCACGCCCGTCCCCTTGAGCCGGTACCCGGTGCGCGAGAGCTGATCCACCACGTTCACCTCGATGCCCGGGTGCGACCGGAGGTTCTCGACCGTCCCCGGCGAACGCAGGTCGGCGAACACGACGTGATCGTCGTCCCACACCGCGATGGTCCCCTTCGGCGACAGGTTCGGGGTGCCGTCGGGACAGACGGTGGCGACGAAGCCGAGCTCGGTGTCGACCACGCGCTTCATGTCGTCGGTGAGGATTCCCATCGGAGCGCCTCCGAGGTGTTCAGCGGAACCCCATGTTGCCGCCGTCGACGTGGATGGTCTGACCGGTGACGTACGACCCGGCGTCGCTGGCCAGGAAGACGACCACGCCACCGATGTCGGCCTCGGGTTCGCCGATGCGCTGCAGCGGGTTGTGCCGGAGCCGCGCCGCACGCTGTCGGTCGTCGAGGGTCTCCCAGTACCCGTTCTTCGCCCACGGGCAGATGGTGTTGACCCGGATGTGGTCGGGTCCCCACTCGAGCATCGCCACCTTGGTGAGCGCGCGGATGCCCTCCTTGGCGACGGCGTACGCGCCGAGCCCCTTCTGGCCCTCGGTGCCCGCACCCGAACCCAGGTTCACGATCGCGCCACCGCCCCGCTCGCGCAGGATCGGATGGCACAGCTGCATGAGCCGGAACGCGGCGAGCGTCCCCGACTCCCACGCCGGTGTACATGTCGTCGTCGGTGCACTCGTCGAGCGGACCCATCGGCACCTGCTGGGCGTTGTTCACCAGGACGTCGACACCACCGAACCGTTCGACTGCGGCCGCGACGATCGCCTCGCAGTCGGCGCGGTCACGCACGCTGCCGGCGAGCGAGATCGCGTCACCACCGAGCGCGCTCGATCTCGTCGACGGTGCGCGGCCCGGTCTCGGGATCGTGCTCCAGGATCGCCACCCTCGGCGCCGGCCTTGGCCAGCGCGAGGGCGATGCCGCGGCCGATGCCGCGTCCTCCCCCGGTGACGAGTGCGACCTTGCCGTCGAGCGACCTTCTCTCCGAGCACCATGTCTCAGGGCGCGACCGGCACCGCTTCCCGCCCGCTGAGCCAATGGCGCCCGGCGGCGCGCAGGTCGTCCCACTTGTGGAACACCTGCTCGTCGGTCTGACCGAGCTCCTCGGGCGTCGGCCCGATCTCGGCGGAGATGGGGCGCAGCGCGTCGACGTCGAAGCCGTAGAACCCGGCGGCGTTGAGCCCGAGGATCTGCGCGGTCTCGTCGACCGGGATGTCCCAGAACGCCTCGCGCAGGATCTTCTTGGTGTACGGCCACGTGCCCTCGGGGTGCGGGAAGTCGTTGCCCCACATGATGTTGCCGATGCCGATCTCGTACCGGCGGGCGAGCTCCCGGCGGCGGGTGTTCGACGACCCGAGGCTCGCATGTTGCGGTCGAAGTACTCGCTCGGCAGCATCGTGAGGAGCCCCTTGCACGCTGTCGTCGAGCTTGCGCGACCCCTGGTCCTTGAGGATCAGCGAGTCCATGCGCCACAGCAGGTCGGGCACCCAGTACGAGCCCGACTCGGTCACCGCCATCTTGAGCTTCGGGGAAGCGCTCGAACACGCCCGACCACAGGAGGAACCACATCGGACGCGACGTCCACCACACCGTCTCGGTGGCGTAGAGCCCGAGCACGCCGGGCACCGCGCCGTAGTCGGCGTGCGCGGCGGGGCCGGAGTGCGTGTGGACCGGCAACGACGAGCGACTCGCACAGCTCCCAGATCGGGTCGTACCGGTAGTTGGTGTACGACGGGTACTTCCCCCACTGCGCCGGGATGATGACGCCGCCCCACAGCCCTTCGCCGTGCGCGCGGGTGATCTCGGCGATGGCGCCGTCGATGTCGCCGAGGATCGGCGCCACGATGAGGCCGGCGCGCCGCTGCGGGCTCTCGGCGCACAGCTCGGCCGCCCACCGGTTGTACGCACGCGCGCCCGCGAGCACGAGCTCGGGATCGGCGGTGGAGTCGATGGCGAAGCCGGCACCGAACGGCGCGCCCATCTTGCCGGTGACCGCGTCGGGACCCGGGAACACGACCTCGCCGGTCACACCGTCGGCCGACAGCTCCTCGTCGCGCTTCTTGGCGTCCCAGCCGCCGCGCAGACCGAGCTCGTGGAGGCTGTTGCCGTCCTCGTCCTCACCGAACCACTCCTCCTGGAACTCCTCGCTCCCGGCGAACACGTCGTCGTCGGTGCCGAAGCGCTCGCGTGCGCATCTGCTGCATGAGCGCGTCGCGCGCGCCGAGCTCGTCGTCGAACCGGTCGCGGTACTGCGGGTCGAGGTACTCGCGGTACACCGGCGAATCGGGACCGGCGTGGCAGTCGGCCGAGATGACGAGATAGCCGTTCGACATGGCGACTCCCCCGGGCGGACCGGGTTAATGGCGGTAGATTAACACCGTGCAGCAGCTCGACCCCGATGCGCTTCCCGCCGGGAGCACTCGCCCCGACAGCACCCAGGACAAGCTCCTGCGCGCCGCGCTGCACCTGATGGCCCGCCAGGGCCTCGACGTCCCGCTCCGCGACATCAACGAGCTCGCCGGACAACGCAACGCGTCGGCCCTGCACTACCACTTCGGCGGACGAACCGAGCTGGTGCAGGCCATCATCGACCGCTACCGGCTCAGCGACGCAGAACACGCCGCCATCGAAGCCGAGCTGCGATCGGGTCCCCACGACATCCATGAGGTCGTCGAGGGACTCGTGCACCGCAGCTGCGCGTGGCTGGCCACCGCCGACGGTCGCGACTACATCCGCTTCGTGTTCCAGTTCGTCATGCGGCTGCCGCTGCGCGAGCACCTGCTCGACGGCACCGACCCGCCGTCGCTCGCCAGCGTGCGCGCCCAGGCCGACCTCATCCACGAGGCCCTCCCCGACCTCCCCGAGCGCATCGTGCGTGAGCGCGCGGTGGCGTCGCTCGACCTCGTGCTGCTCCAGGTGGCGGAGCGGGCCCGCATCATCGACGACGAGGACGGCCGCGGCCTGCTCGACGAGGATGAGTGGATGGCCAACCTGGTCGACATGGCCACCGGCCTGCTCACCGCCCCCGCGTCGCGCCCGCACCTAGCGTCCGGGTCGGCTCACCGGTCTTCCCCACCGACCAGCCGGACTCGTCGGTCTCGGCGGCGAGCAAGCGCGGTGCGGAACCGGTCGAGCAGCGTCCGCGAGCTGGGCACGGTCACGCGGCGACCAGTCGTCCAGCGCGACCGCGTAGTCGTTGAGCGCGACCGCGCGCGACGTTGGCGAGCACCCGCCGTCCCGCGGCGGTGATAGCGACCCGGGCGACGCGTCGGTCGTCGGGATCGACGGTGCGGGTCGACCAGCCCCTGCTCCTCGAGCACGCGCAGCTGCCGGCTGGAGTTCGACTGGTCGATCTCGAGCCGGCGCGCGACCTCGGTCACCGCGACCGGGCCGTGCCGTTGATCAGACGCAGCGCGCCGAGGTTGGTCTCCGACACCCCGAGCCCGAGGCGCGCGCTGCAGCCGCTCGCGTTGGCGGGGCTGCGCGTGCTCGCGATCACGAGTGACGTGAACTCGTGGATCCGTTCGAGGTCGGAGCTCGCGTCGTCGGCGGCGGCGGCCGCGCTCACTCCGTCTCGATCAGGGTGTCGAGGCGCTGCGTGGTCTCCACCCACTCCTCGACCATGTCGAAGATGACGTCGCGCACGGGCCGCACGGAGTTCATGCTGCCGACGATCTGCCCGACCGGGAACCCGGTGAGATCCCGGTTCTGGGAGCGGGTGACCCGGCGCGCCGCCTCGGAGAACACGATCCCCTGGAGCGGCATCGGCAACGGATCGGGGGTGTCGTCGCGCTCCCACGCGTCGGTCCACGCGGTGCGCAGCTGGCGCGCCGGCTTGCCCGTCATCGACCGTGAGCGCACGGTGCCGCGCGAGTTCGCCGCCAGCATCTTCTCCACCGCGATCGGGTTGGTGTCGGCCTCGGCCACCGTGAGCCAGATGGAACCGGTCCACACGCCCTGCGCGCCCAGCGCGAGCGCCGCCGCCATCTGCCGGCCGCGACCGATCCCGCCCGCCGCGAGCACGGGCACGTCGGGGCCGACCGCGTCGACCACCTCGGGCACGAGCACCATCGTCGACACGTCGCCGCAGTGGCCGCCGGCTTCGGTGCCCTGGGCGACGATCACGTCGGTGCCCTGCGCGACCTGCCGTTCGGCGTGCTGGCGGTTGCCGACGAGGCCGCCCACGAGGATGCCGCGCTCGTGCGCCTGCTCCACGACGTAGGGCGGCGGCGGGCCGAGCGCGTTCACGACCATCGACACCGGGTGCGAGAGCGCGACCTCGACCTGGCCCGGGCCCTCCTCGTCGACACCGAGGCCCGCGGCCTTCACCACGCCGGTCTTGAGATCGTCCGGCAGGGGCGGCACCCCGTGCTCGGCGAGCAGCTGCTCGACGAACGCCTCGTGCTCGGGCGGGATCAGCTCGTGGAGATGGGTGAGGCTCGCCTCCGCGCCGCCGCCCTTGCCGACGTACTTCGCCGGCATGGCGAAGTCGACGCCGTAGGGCATGCCGTCGACGTGGTCGTCGATCCAGCTGAGCTCGATCTCGAGCTGGTCGGGGGCGTAGGCGAGCGCGCCGAGGACGCCGTAGCCCCCGGCCTTGCTCACCGCGGCGACGACGTCACGGCAGTGGGAGAAGGCGAAGATCGGCAGCTCGATGCCGAGACGGTCACAGATCGGTGTGCGCACGGTGGCCCTCCGGGGACCTCGGGAAACAAGTTGCTTGCGCGCAAGCATGTATCTGTGTGGCAGAGTACGCCCGTCCGCGAAACCTGGCAAGGGGGAGCACGTCCGATGCCCGACGCACTCGTCGAACGTGACGGCCACACGATGGTCATCACCATGAACCGCCCCACAGCGCATGAACGCGCTCACCGGAGCGATGCTCGTGCGCATGTACGACGCCATGGTCGAGGCGTGCGCCGACGACGACATCCGCACGATCATCCTCACCGGCGGCGGCGGCAACTTCTGCTCGGGCGCCGACCTGCGGGCCATGGCCGGCGACGCCGAGGACACCGACTCCGAGATCGACGTGCCGGCGCGCATGGCCGCGGATCCCGACATCCCGTTCAAGGGGCTGCTGCGCCACTACCAGCCCTCGAAGCCGCTCATCGCCGCGGTCGAGGGCGTGGCGATCGCCGGGGGGACCGAGCTGCTGCAGGGCACCGACATCCGCGTCGCGGGCGAGTCGGCGCGCTTCGGCGTGAGCGAGGCGCGCTGGTCGCTGTACCCGATGGCGGGTTCGGCGGTCCGGCTGCGCCGCCAGATCCCCTACACGCACGCGGCGGAGATCCTGCTCACCGCCAAGCACCTCCCCGCGGCGGAGGCGGCGCGCATCGGCCTGATCGGCCACGTCGTGCCCGACGGTCAGGCGCTCACGAAGGCTCGGGAGATCGCGGAGCAGATCAACAACAACGGTCCGCTCGCGGTCGAGGCGATCCTGCGCACGTTGCGCGAGACCGACGGCATGACCGAGGCCGAGGCGCTCGCCCACGAGTTCGAGTACGGGCAGGCCGTGTTCGCGACCGCCGACGCCAAGGAAGGTCCCAAGGCCTTCGCCGAGAAGCGCACCCCCAACTTCCAGCGCAAGTAGCGCCGGGCGGGTCAGGCGTCGAGCTTGGCGATCATCTCGTCGCCGAAGCGGGCGATGCCGTCGAGCGCTTCCCGCGACGACATGAAGGGGCGCACGAGCACGCGGTCGACGCCCGCGGCGCGGTAGCGGTCGATGTCGGCCTCGGAGTCGATGCCACCACCGATCGTGAGCGTGGTGACCCCGGCGCGTCCGGCGGCGGCGCGCTTCTCGTTGATCTCGGCCAGCGCCGCCGGAAGCTGCTCGAGCGTGTGGTTCATCGGCAACCACCCGTCACCCACCAGCGCGGCGCGGCGCTTCGCGGCGGCTCCGTCACCGCCGATGAGGAGGCTCGGCTGCGGCTGCTGCACCGGCTTGGGGTTGAACATCACCGCGTCGAAGTCGAAGAACTCGCCGTGGTGCTCCACCACGTCGTCGGTCCAGAGTCGCCGGCAGATGTCGATGGTCTCGTCCACCCGGCGGCCGCGGGTCGCGAAGTCGAGACCGGTCGCGGTCCACTCCTCCTCGAGCCAGCTGGCGCCGATGCCGAACTCGACCCGGCCGCCCGAGAGGACGTCGAGCGTGGTGATCGCGCGCGCGGTGACGAACGGGTGGCGCAGGCCGATGTTGTAGACGTCGGTGCCCAGCCGCACGTTCTTGGTGGTCGCGGCGATGGCGGCCAGCGCCATGAGGGCGTCGAACGCGGGCGTGTTCGACGGGATCGGGGGGTGCTCGTCACCCGCGTGCGGGCTGCCCTTCATCTCCACCGGGAACACGAGGTGCTCCGGCAACCACACCGACTCGAACCCCGCGTCCTCGGCGGCCTGCGCGGCGACCGTCCAGAACTTGGTGTTCACCCCTGCGAGCATCACACCGATCTTCATGGCGCGAGAACCTACGGGTATTGTCACCACTCTTCCAGTCGAGCCCGGGGGGATCGCGAAGGATGAGCATCGAACGGTTCTCGCTCGCCGGCAAGGTCGCGATCGTCACCGGCGGCGCCGGCGGATGCGGGGAGGAGTACGGCCGGGGGCTCAGCGCCGCGGGCGCACAGGTCGTGCTGGCCGACCTCGACGGCGAGCGTGCCGAACAGAAGGCGCAGGAGCTGCGCGACCAGGGTCGCGAGGCCATCGGCGTGCGGGTCGACATCACCGATCCCGACGCCGCCGCCGCGATGGTGCAGCGCACGACCGACGAGTTCGGCGGTGTCGACGTCCTCATCAACAACGCCGCGTTGATGTCGGAGATCCCGATGCAGTCGATCCTCACCCTGCCGCTCGACTGGTGGGAGCGGGTGATGAGGGTCAACGTGATGGGCGCGCTGGTGTGCTCACGTGCGGTCGTCCCGTCGATGCTCGAGCGAGGCGGTGGCCGCATCATCAACCAGGTGTCGGGCGGCGCGTTCACCGGCGGCGGCGTGTACAGCATCAGCAAGCTCGCGCTCGTCAGCCTCACCGCGACCCTGGCCACCGAGCTCGGCCCGCAGGGCATCAACGTGAACGCCATCGCCCCCGGGTTCGTGGCCGACGAGGCCGGCTACCGGTCGTTGGGCAAGGACGACCCGATCCGCGCCGCGATCCTCCGTTCGGTACCGGGCAAGAAGGAGGGTCCGCCCGACGACCTCGTCGGCACCATCCTCCTGCTCGCGTCGTCGGCGGGCGACTGGATCAACGGTCAGACGATCAGCGTCGACGGCGGCTGGATCATGAGGGTCTGACGCGATGCCCGACCCGATCCCCCAGCACGCCCCGACCTACTGGGGACTCGTCGACCACCGCGTGTCGGCCACCCCCGACGCCGTGCTCTTCACCGACGAGCACGGTCGCACGCTCACGTTCGCCGAGTACCGCGACGAGGCGGAGCGCGTCGCCGCCGGCCTGCACGACCTGGGTGTGCGCCCGGGGACGGTCGTCAGCTGGCAGCTCCCGACTGCGATCGATTCGCTCGTCGTGCTCGCGGCGCTGACCCGGCTCGGCGCGGTGCAGAACCCGATCGTCCCGATCATGCGCGAGCGCGAGGTCCGCTACATCACCGACGAGGCGAAGACCGAGTTCTTCGTCGTGCGCGACGAGTGGCGCGGATTCGCCTACGGCGCGCTGGCCGACGAGATCGCGGCCGAGATCGGCTGCACAGTGCTCGCCGGCGACACGCTGCCCACCGGCGATCCGTCGGTGCTGCCGCCGCCCCCCGGTCCGGAGCGGGTCAGGCGCTGGCTGTACCACACGTCCGGATCGACCTCCGACCCCAAGGGCGCGTGGCACGCCGACGGTTCGGTGATCGTGGGCATGTACGCGTTCGTCACCCGCATCCAGCCGACACCCGACGACGTCTACCCGATCTGCTTCCCCGTGTCGCACATCGGGGGCGCCAACATGCTGGCGGCCGCGCTCCACGTCGGGTACCGCCTCCCACTCGTCGAGGCGTTCGACGCCGAGCGCTCTCCCCTCTTCATGGCGGAGCAGGGTGCCACGCTCCTCGGCACCGCGCTGCCGATGTTCCAGGCCTATCTCGGCGCGCAGCGCAAGCACGGCGACGAGCCGCTGTTCCCGCACCTCCGGACGTGCGTCGGCGGCGGCGCGCCCAAGCCGCCCGGGATCGACGAGGTCATCCGCCGGGAGCTGGGCGGGCTCGGCGTCGTCAGCAGCTGGGGGCTGACCGAGTTCCCCACCGCGACCAGCGCCAGCGTCGACGACACCCTCGAACAGATCGAGACCACCGAGGGCCGCGTGTCGCCGGGCGTCGAGATCCGCGTCGTCAGCATCGACGGGAAGGAGTGCGGTCCGGGTGAGGAGGGCGAGCTCCGCCTCCGCGGACCGCACCTCTTCCTCGGATATGCGAACCCCGCGCTCGACGCCGACGCGCTCGACGAGCAGGGCTACTTCCGCACCGGCGATCTCGGCATCGTCGCCGACACCGGGCACGTCACCATCACCGGTCGGCTCAAGGACATCATCATCCGCAACGCCGAGAACATCTCGGCCGGCGAGGTCGAGGAGATCCTGCACCAGCATCCCGCCATCGCCGACGTCGCGGTCATCGGACTCCCGGATCCGAAGACGGGCGAGCGCGCCTGCGCGGTCGTCACCCTGGTCGAGGGCGTGACCACGCTCTCGCTCGCCGACGTCGCCGAGCACTGCCGCGCACTCGGGCTCGCCCGGCAGAAGGTGCCCGAGCAGCTGGAGATCGTCGACGACGTCCCCCGCAACGCGATGGGCAAGATCCAGAAGCCCGCCCTCCGCAAGCAGTTCGCCCCCTCCTAGAGACGAACATGCGTCGGCAGAGGCGACATATCCGCCTGTAGCGACGCCGATTCGGGGTAGGGCGTCAGGTGTTGGGGTCGATGAGGACCTTGCCGGTGGCGGTGCGGTCGAGCATGGAGCGGAGGGCGGCGCCGGTCTCGTCGAGCGGGTACACCGCGGAGACGTGCGGGTGGACCTTGCCGCTGGTGAACATCTCCCGCAGCTCGCGGAGGTCGCGCGCCACGAGATCGGGGACGTTCTCCATGATCGCCCGCATCTCCATCCCCCGGACGATGACGCCCTTGAGCAGCACCAGGTTGAGCGGGATACGGGGGATCTCGCCCGACGCGAACCCGAGCACGATGAAGCGACTCGCCCACTTCGTGGCCCGCAGCGCCTGCTCCGAGTAAGGACCGCCGACCGGGTCGATGACGACGTCGGCACCGCCGCCGGTGAGCTCCTTGGCCCGCACCTTGAGGTCCTCGGTGGAGTAGTCGATGACCTCGACCGCGCCGTACTTCCGGCACAGCTCGAGCTTGGCCGGGCTCGACGCGGCGGCGACGACGCGCCCGCCCATCAGCGTCGCCAGCTCGACCGACGCCAACCCCACACCACCGGCGGCGCCCAGCACGAGCACCGACTCCCCTTCCTGGAGCTCGGCCAAGGTGCGCAGCGAGTGGTAGGCGGTCGTGTGCGCCACGCTGAACGCGGCCGCCTCCCGGAGGTCGACCGAATCCGGCACGACGGTGACCGAGCTGCTCGACACGACGATCTTCTGCGCGTACGTGCCGACGAAGCTCGCGCCGTACACGTGGTCGCCGACCGCGACGTCGCTGACGCCTTCCCCGAGCGCGCTCACCACGCCGGCGAACTCGCTCCCCGGGACGAACGGCGCCGGCAGCTGCACCTGGTACTCGTTGGCCACGATCAGCACGTCGGGGAAGTTCACCGCCGCGTAGGCGATGTCGACGAGGAGCTCGCCCGGACCGGGCACCGGATCCGGGACGTCCTCCACCACGACCGATTCCGGCGGACCGTGCTCGAGGACGCGTGCAGCCCGCACACCTACCGCCCGTAGTCCGTGGTCTCGGCGAGATCGGCCGCGCCCTGCATGAGGTCGAGCACGACCGGGCCGAAGGCCTGGAGCTTCTCGTCGTCGCCTCGCCGTTGGTAGCCCTGCTCGAGCACCACCGTGAGCTTCCACTTGGCCAGGATGATGTAGTAGTCGAGGTCGTCGACCTGGCGGCCGGAGATGTCGGCGTAGTGCTGCACCACCTTGTCGCGCGACGGCATGCCGGTCATGTCGGCGTACCCGCCCGACCCGGAGTACTCGGGCGACTCGGTGTCCTCCGGCCAGCTCTGCACGACCCACCCGAGGTCGAGCTTGGGGTCACCGACGGTGCCCATCTCCCAGTCGATCAGTGCCGCGAGGCGCGCCGGCGCGCCGTCCTTGAACATCACGTTGGCGAACTGGTAGTCGCCGTGCATGAGCCCGGGGACGAAGTCGATGGGCTTGTGGGCGCGCAACCAGGCCGACGCCTCGTCGAATCCGGGCAGCTCCCGGCCCTTGATGCGCTCGAGGAACGCGGTCCACCGGTCGACCTGGCGTTCGTGGAACCCGTCGGGTCGACCGAGGTCCTGCAATCCCTTGGCCTGCCAGTCGACGTTCCCGAGCAGCGCGATGCCCTCGACGAGCTGGTACGCCAATCCCTTGCGGGCCTCGAGGTCGGTGTCGAACGGCGCGGGCCAGCCGTCGGTGTTCATCGGCGACCAGCCGTCGACCCAACCCATCAGGTAGAAGGTGCGGCCGAGCACCGACGGGTCCTCGCACACCCCGATGGCCTCGGTATGCGGCACCTCGGTGCCGTCGAGCGCCTCGATGATCCGCCACTCCCGGATGATGCCCTTGTCGCGGTCCGCCGGCGCGGTGGCCGGTGGGATCCGGATCACGCAGTGGATGCCGTCGCGGGTCAGCTCGTAGATCTCGTTCTGCGAGCCGCCGGACACGTAGCGGGTCTCGAGCGGCTCACCTTTGCCCGGCAGCCCCTGGTCGTCCATCCATGTCGCGAGCCGCTCGAAGTCGATCACAGGTTCCCCACCTCGTGTTCCAGGTACTCGGCGTACTTCGCCCTGGCCGCGGCCAGCTTCTTGGGCAAGTGCTCGGTCGGCCAGAGATCATCCGTCGCCTTGTACTCGCGGAGCAACTGCCGCGCCACGGTCACCTTGTGCACCTCGGTGGGACCGTCGGCGAGACCCATCACCGTGGCCCCGTGGATCAGGCCGTTGAAGGGCATCTCGTTGCTGACTCCGAGCGCACCGTGCACCTGCATCGCCCGCCAGGCGATGTCGTGCAGCACGTCGGGCATGACGATCTTCGCAGTTGCGATGTCCTTGCGCACGCGCTTGTAGTCGTTGTACTCGTCGATCTCCCACGCGGTGTAGAGCACGAACAGGCGGAACTGCTTGAGCTGCGCGTACGAGTCGGCGATGTACCCCTGCACGAACTGCTTGTCGCCGAGGAGGCTGCCGGCGGTCTCACGGCTGAGCGCGCGCTCGCACATCATGTCGAGCGCCTTCTGCGCCAGGCCGATGGTGCGCATGGCGTGGTGGATGCGCCCACCGCCGAGGCGGGTCTGCGCGATGGCAAACGCCTGGCCCTCGCCGCCGAGCAGCGCGTCGGCCGGCACCCGCACGTCGTCGTAGTGGATCAGCGCGTGCATGCCCTCGCCGAGCGGCTCACCGGCCAGGCCGATGTTGCGCTCGATCTTCACGCCGGGCGTGTCGGTCGGCACCAGGAACATCGACATGCCCTGGTACGCGCTGACGTCGGGATCGGTGACGACCATCACGATCAGGAACGACGCGGTTTGCGCGTTCGACGAGAAGAACTTCCACCCGTTGATCACCCACTCGTCGCCGTCCTTGACCGCGCTGGTCGTGAACATCGTCGGATCGGCGCCCGCGTGCGGTTCGGTCATCGAGTAGCACGAGAAGCACTCGCCGTCGAGGAGCGGCTGCAGGTAACGCTCCTTCTGCCCGGGCGTGCCGTAGTGGGCGATGATCTCGGCGTTGCCGGTGTCGGGCGCCTGACAGCCGAACACGATCGACGCCCACTGGGACCGGCCGAGGATCTCGTTGAGCAGCGCGAGCTTGAGCTGGCCGAATCCCTGGCCGCCGAGCTCGGGGCCGAGATGGGTCGCCCACAACCCCCGCCTGCGCACCTCGTCCTTCAGCGGGTCGATGATCGCGCGCCGGGTGTCGTCGAGCGGGTGGAACTGCAGGTCGGGGAAGAGCAAGTCGAGCGGCTCGATCTCCTCCCGCACGAACGTGTCGACCCAGTCGAGCTGGGCCTGGTACTCGGGGTCGGTGCGGAAATCCCATGCCATGTGTTCGCCTCCTCGTTGCCGACAGAATAGTATTCTTGGAGTGACGAACACAATTCCTGACCCCGCACCGGACGACGTGGCAGCCCGGGTCGCCGCCCAGACGCTGGCGGCCCGGGGCGCGGCCTACGCGAGCGAGGTCCGCCGCCTGCTCGATGCCGCGCTCGAGGTGATGCGCCGGTGCGGCACCACGTCGCGGCCCCGGGTGGCCGACATCGTCGCCGCCGCCGGGCTCTCGAACGAGGCCTTCTACCGCCACTTCCCCTCGAAGGACGCCCTCGTCGCCGCGCTGCTCGACGACGGCGCCGGCCGTCTGCGGAGCTACCTCGAGCACCAGATGGCCAAGGCCGGCGGTCCGGAGCAGCAGGTGCGCAGCTGGATCGAAGGCGTGCTCTCCCAGAGCGACGACGACATCGCGGCGACGACGCGCGCGGTGCTGTGGAACGGCGGCAGCGCGGGCCCGGAATCGTCGGGACGTCACTTCGCCAGCGCTTCGGTCGGCGCGCTCCTGCGTGAGCCCCTCGCGGAGCTCGGCAGCACCGACCCCGAGCTCGACGCGTCGCTCGTTGCGCACGCGGTGTTCGGACGGTTGACGGACGCGTTGTGGCAGGAGTCGCAGCCGGCACGCGCGGAGATCGACCACCTCGTCGCGTTCGTGCTGGCGGCGATCAGCCAGCGGGCCGTGAGCACCGCCTCGGTGTCGCGCCCCTCGGCGTGCATCACCGCGCGCCGACGCGGCGGCACGCCGTCCCAGTCGGAGTAGCCGCGGATCACCCGCACCTCGCCGAGGTCGTCGTCGTCGACGGTGAGGAAGCAGTCGTTCTCCGCCAGCGTGGCGCTGGTGTACACGTCGTCGCGCGACAGCACCGCGATCGCCGGCACGCCGGCCGCCCGGCACACGTCGACGACCGCGTCGACAGTGAGGTCGGCGAGGGCACTGTCGTCGACGCCGCGGATCGCCTCCCACGCCGCCTGCTGCGCCACGGTGGTCGCGCAGACCCCGAGCCAGCCGTCGGCCGCCTCGACGTAGCGGTGAGCAGGGCCGTCGCCCACGTAGTCGATGTACCCCACGCGCGGCGCCGGCCGGTCCGCGTAGGTCGTGTACTCGGCGGCCTGGAACGCGACCGAGGTGCGGCTGAGCGCGACGCGCACGTCCTGTCCCGCGCCGAGATGGGTCCGCGCGTACAGCGCCGTCAGCGTGCCGAACGCAGCGAGCGTGCCCGTCCCGATGTCGTGCAGCGACATCGGCTGGATCACCGGGGAATCGGCGCCGCCCTGGGCGACCATGAGCCCGCTCCGCGCCTGGAGCAGCGGGTCGAACCCGGGCGTCTCCTCGAGCGGCCCGGCGCCCCACCCGTCGATGTGACAGTGCACGAGCCCTGCGTTGCCGGTGCGGAAGGCGCCGACGTCGAGCCCGAGCTCGTCGACGACCTGGTGGCTCATGTTCTCCACCAGCGCGTCGGCCCGGCGGACCAGGGCGGTGAACGCCTCACGCCCGGCTGCGTCCTTGAGGTCGATGCTGACCTGGTCCTTGTCGCGGTTCAGCGCGCAGTACGACGCTGCCGCCACGGTCCGGAAGTCCTCGCCCCCGGGCGGGTCGACCTTCACGACGCGCGCGCCGAGGTCCTGGAGCACGAGGCACCCGAACGGACCGGCCAGGAACTTCGTGGCGTCGACCACGAGCACGCCGTCGAGCGGCAGCGCCGACGCGACCGGCTCGGCGACCGGCACCCGGTCGGCCGCGGCGCCGGTCGTGTCGGATCGGTCCAGTGATCCCGGCGTGGTCGAGAGCACCGCGGGGAGTCCCGGTCCGGTGGCGGCGTCGTCACCCGGCACCGGCAGCAGGAGATCGTTGGCCGCGACCGTCGCGCTGGCGGCCCATTCCTCGCGCGTCTGCACCGGCGCGTACGGCACGCCGAGCTCGTCGAACCGCCGCGCCCACTCACCCGAGTCGCGCTCGGCCATGCGCTCGGCGAAGCGTGCGTTCACGATGACCTGGACGTCTGGCTGCACGAAGCGGGCGAACTCACCCTCGACCTCGGGCAGCAGCATGATCTCCATGAGGTCGAGCGCTTCGATCAGCTTGAAGAAGAACGGCGGCGTGAGCGCGCACACGAACACCCAGACGCCGTCGCGGCACCGGTACATCCGGAACTGCGGCGACACCCCGGTCCCGTCCTTGTTGGCGCCGAAGGGGCGGAAGATCCCGGGCAGGTCGATCCGGATCGAGGTGTTCATCGCGTTCACCGCGTGGAGGCCCGACACCGTGAGCGACCGCACCGCGCCCCGCGTCGCCCGCTCGATCAGTGCGGCCGCGATCGCGGTGGCGCCGAGTGCCCCCTGCTCGTAGGCGATGATGGGGACGACCGGCGCGACGGGGTGGTCGCTGGTGGCCCCGGGCTGCTGGCTGGCCAGCCCGGTCCATGCCCAGAGCAGCAACTCGTCGGCCGGGAGGTCGGCCGCGGGGCCACGGACCGCGTGCGGTGGCATCCACGCGTGGATCAGCGACGCATTGTCGGCCCGGAGCCGCACCGCGTCGAGCCCGGCGCGCTCCAGATCGCCCGCCGGGAGATCGACGACGACGACGTCGGCGCTCGACACCAGGTCGGGCACCGCAGCATCGCCGGCGGGGACCATCTCCTTGGTGCGGTTCGCGTACCGCCACAGGGCTTCGTCGTACGCCGACGCGCCGTCTTCCGCCGTGTCGATCCGGAGCACGCGCGCGCCGTACTCGCCGAGGTGCATCGCCGCGATCGCGCCGGCCGGGTGGACCGACAGGTCCACCACCGTCACATCGCGATAGGCACGTGCCAACGCGTCAGGAATTCCCGATCGTGTGCTCGAGCATGTTCGCGATCTTCTTCCGCGCTTCTTCCCGCTTGGCCGGGAGCCATTCGGACGGCCACAGACCGTCGACCGGCTTGTAGCCCTTGAGCACTTCCTTGGCCGCAGTGACCTTGTGCACCTCGCTCGGGCCGTCGACCGAGGCCATGATCGGCACGCCCGACCACATGCTGCCGAACGGCATCTCGTTCGACACTCCGAGCGCACCGTGGAGGTGCATCGCCTTGAACACGATGCTCTCCTGCACCTTGGGGGTGAGGAACTTGATGGTGGCGATGTTCTTCCGCACCCGCTTGTAGTCGTGGTAGCGGTCGATCTCCCACGCGGTGTAGAGCACGAGGAGACGGAACTGGATCAGCTCCGCGTACGCGTCGGCGATGTCGGACTGCACCATCTGCTTGTCGGCCAGGATCGAGCCCTGCGTCTCGCGTGACAACGCTCGCTCGCACATCATGTCGAGCGCCTTCTGGCAGACGCCGACGGTGCGCATGGCGTGGTGCACGCGCCCACCGCCCAGGCGGGTCTGCGCCACCGCGAACGCCTGGCCCTCGCCACCGAGCAGCGCGTCGGCCGGAACCCGGCAGTCGTTGTAGTGGATGAGGGCGTGCATGCCCTCGTCTTCGCGCTCCCCCATCAGCCCGATGTGGCGCTCGACGTCGAGGCCGGGCGTGTCGGTGGGCACCAGGAACATCGACATGCCCTGGTACGCGCTGACGTCGGGATCGGTGACCGCCATCACGATGATGAAGCGCGCGGTCCGCGCGTTCGACGAGAAGAACTTGTAGCCGTTGATCACCCACTCGTCGCCGTCCTTCACCGCGCGGGTGGTGAACATCTTCGGGTCGGCGCCGGCGTGCGGCTCGGTCATCGAGTAGCACGAGAAGCACTCGCCGTTGAGCAACGGCTGCAGGTACTTCTCCTTCTGCGCCTCGGTGCCGTAGTGGGCGATGATCTCCGCGTTCCCGGTGTCGGGCGCGGCGGTGCCGAAGACGATCGGCGCCCAGCTCGACGTGCCGAGGATCTCGTTGATCAGCGCCAGCTTCAGCTGGCCGAAGCCCTTCCCGCCGAGCTCGGGGCCGAGATGCGCGCCCCACAGGCCCTCGGCCCGCACCTCGTCCTGCATGGGTCGCACCAGCGGGCCGGTTTCGTCGTCGAGCGGGTGGAACGACCGGTGCGGGAAGATGAGGTCGAGCGGCTCGACCTTCTCGCGCACGAACTGGCGGATCCACTCGAGCTTGGTCTCGAACTCGGGCTCGGTCTCGAAATCCCACGCCATGGCGTGACCCCTCTTCTCTACGACGGTTCGTCGAACCTAGAACGCTTCGCGATCAACGCCCCACAAACCGCGGGGCCCGCTTCTCCACGAACGCGAGTGCGCCCTCCTTGGCGTCCTCGCTCGCGAACACCTGCTGGATCTCGGCCGGCCGGGGCCAGCCCGCCGGGCCGCCCTCGGTCGCGCCCCGGCGCACCAGCTGCTTGACCACGCTGACCGCGAGCGGACCGTTGTCGGCGATGCGGCCGGCGAGCGCCAAGGCTTCGTCGACCACGCGCTCCGCAGGCACGACCCGGTTGATCAGCCCGATCTCGAGTGCGCGTGGGGCGTCGAACGTCTCGCCGGTCAACGTGATCTCGAGCGCCAGCGACAACGGGATCCGCGTCGCCAGCATGGTGCCCCCACCACCCGGCATCAGCCCGCGCTTCACCTCCGCCAACCCGAGCACGACGTGGTCGGCCGCGACCACGAGGTCGCAGCACATCATCAGCTCGAAACCCCCGCCGACCGCCGCCCCGTTGAGCGCGGCGACGATGGGCTTGGGGTAGTCCCACGGGATGATCTGGTGACGCATGGGAACGGCTTCGTCGTCGGGGTCGGGTTCCGGCTGGGGTTCGGCCGACTGCGCGGCGAAGTCCTTGAGATCCATGCCCGAACAGAACGCGCGGTCCCCGGCGCCCGTGAGCACCACCGCGTGCACCGTGTCGTCGGCCGCCAGCTCCGCGAACGTGTCGTCGAGCGTTCGCAGCAACATGGTGCTGAGCGCGTTGCGCCGCTCGGGACGGTTCAGGGTCAGGACCTCGACCGCGCCCACACGCCGGCGCAGCAGCACCGACTCCGGCGTCTCGGGCGTCGCCGCGTCCCCCATGCGGATCTACCCCCGTCAGACGGCTTCGACGGTGTCGCGCTGGGCCGGCTTGAGCTTCGTGCCCCGCCAGTCCTCGACGTCCTCGCCGAGCTTCGCCACCATCACTCCGTCGTCGTGGACGACCGCCCAGTGGGCGTGGTTGAGCTCGTGCATGGTGAAGCACGCGTGCAACGAGTTGTAGAAGCCCTGGTTGTCCTGCGTCTGGTTCACCGACTCCTTGACCAGGAGCGCGGCCATGGTCGGGATCTTGGCGATGCGCCGGGCGAAGTCGAGCGTGCGGACCCCGAGCTCGTCGGGCGGGAAGATCTTGCTCACCATGCCGAGGCGGTAGGCCTCGTCGGCGTCGATCGAGTCGCCGGTGAGCATGAGCTCCTTCGTCTTGCGGGCGCCGAACTCCCACGGGTGTGCGAAGTACTCGACGCCGCACATGCCCAGGCGGGTGCCGACGACGTCGGCGAACACCGTGCCCTCGGCGGCGACGATGAGGTCGCACGCCCACATGAGCATGAGGCCGGCGGCGTACACGCCCCCGTGCACCTGGGCGACGGTGATCTTGCGCAGGTTGCGCCACCGCAGCGTGTTCTGGAAGAAGTAGTGCCACTCCTGCAGCATCAAGCGTTCGGCGCCCTCACGCGTGCCGCCGTTGAACGTGGCGGTCGGGTGCTGCTTCGGACCGGGATGCAGTTCCTCCCACATCTCCTGGCTTCCGGTGTCGTGGCCCGACGAGAACATCGGGCCCTCACCACCGAGGATCACCACCCGCACGGTGTCGTCGGCCTCGGCCCGCAGGAAGGCGTCGTTGAGCTCGACCAGCATCGACCGGTGCTGGGCGTTGCGAGTCTCGGGTCGGTTCAGCATGATCCGCACGATCGTGCCGTCGTCGAACGACTCATAGTTGACGAAGCGGTACTCGGACTCGGCCATCACGAAACCTCCGGAGCGAACGAACATCCGACGCTACACACCACACCGCGTCCGGCACCACTGGTGGCGCGCCGTCGAGGGGGCGGTGCTAGCGGACCTTCCAGTCGGGCTCGCGCTTCTCGAGGAAGGCGCGGGCGCCCTCCTGGGCGTCGTCGGTGATCGCCACCTTCATGCGGTAGTTCTCGGCCAGGAGCTCGGCTTCGTACGTGGGGAGCGACAGCGTCTTGCGGATGGCCAGGCGCGTGCCGCGCACGGCCAAGGGCGCGTTGCGGTTCACGACCTCGGCGATCTCCCACGCCCGGTCCATCAGGGCGTCGCGGGGCACCACCTCGCTGACCAGCCCGAGGTCGTAGGCGCGCTCGACCGGCAGGCGCTCGTGCTTCCCCATGAGCGCGAGCCGCATCGTGATGTTCAACGGGAGCACGCGCGCCAGGCGCAACGCCTCACGCCCCGAGACGACCCCGATGCTCACGTGCGGATCGAAGAACGTCGAGTCGTCGGACGCGATCACGATGTCCGACGTGGTCACGAGGTCGAGCCCGGCGCCGGCGCAGATGCCGTTCACCGCGCAGATCACCGGCTTCGTCATCTCCAGGTACGGAAACGTCGCCTCCTGCGGCGCGTCCCACTGGCGCATCGAGCTCAACATGTCCTCGCCCAGCACGTCGATGCCGCTGGTGTAGTTGCCGCGCTCCTCGACCCCGGCCCGGTTCACATCGGCGCCGGCGCACAGCGCGCGGCCGGTGCCGGTGACGATCAGCGTCCACACGTCGGCGTCGTCCTCGAGCTCACGGACCGCCTCGTTGATCTCGGTGATCATCTGGTCGTTGATCGCGTTGAGCACCTCGGGCCGGTTGAGCCGGATGCACGCGGTGTGGCCGCGCCGCTCGATGGCGATGGTCTCGTAGGTCACCCGGCACTCCCCTGGTACTTGGCGAATTCGGCTTCCGCGTCGCCTTCGACGACGGTGCCGGTGAAGAACCCCGGGTTCATCCCGCGGTAGAGCTGCACGACGTTGGAGAACGTGAACTCGCGGAAGTTGTGCTCCGTGATGTGGCCGTCCTCCACCAGCTCGTACGCCTCCTCGAGCACCTCGGTGGCGTCGATCACGTCGAAGTGTGCGATGTCGGAGCCGAGGAGCGGCTTGAGCTGCAGGCCCATCTTCTCGTCGAACGCGATCGACGTCATCGGGTCGTCGGCCTCGCAGCCGAAGTAGAAGTTCTGCGTGAACAGCCGGCGGATGTCGTCGGGACCTTCGATGTGGACGCGGGCGAAGTCGTCGCTCTCCAGGTCCCGCTGCGTCAGCTCCGCCTGCGACGTGTCGGACTCCAACGCGTCGAGGTTCCGGTCGATGATGTCGTCGATCTTCCCCTCGTAGCGCGGGTTGCCGGCGGTGTACTGCTCGAAGAGCCGGCGGAACTCCGCGGTGTCGAGGTTGGTCGGCTTGAGGTGCTCGTCCATGAACCTGCGGTTGCGCTTCTCCCAGTGACCGAACAGGTCGCCGTAGAGGTTGCACGCCCACCCGACGCCGCCCTCGAGGAACCCGAAGTTGAGGGTCGGGAACCGTTCGGTCACACCACCGAGGAACAGGCTGCGGGCGAAGGTGTGGTGGCTCTGTGCGAAGTGGCCGAGGTGGTTGCCGACGAAGTTCGAGGAGAGGCTGCGGTCGGGCCAGCCCATGGATCCGCTGTGGCTGGTCACGGGGATGCCGAGGTCGACGAATTTCTGCCACACCGGGTCGTAGTCGTACGGGCTGTCGACCCCGAGGGCGTCGATGTAGACGCGCCGCTTCGCCGGGTCGGGCTGCCACTCGGCATCGGCCTCGATGGTGCGCGGGATCGTCCCGCCCGTCACGAGGACCTTCAGGCCCAGTGCGTGCGCGTGCTCCAGCTGCTCGATGGCCTCGGTCGGCTCGGCCAGGCTCAGCACGCCGACCGGCACCATGCGGTCGAGGTACGGCGAGAAGAGGTCGGCGACCATCGTGTTGTACGCCCGGATGGCGAGGTTGCTCAGCCCGGGATCGGCGATGTCGCGCCCGAGGGTGAGGCCGACGCTCGGGAACACGACGGCGAGGTCGATGCCCCAGCTGTCGAGGCTGTCGTAGAAGAGGCCGGGCAGTGCGGTCGCGGCGCGGTCGCGCACGTTGATCGGCACCCCCCAGTACGACGGCCGACGCAACCGTCGCTCTCGGCGCTCCTCCACCGTCAGCTCGTACCAGCCGTGGAACCGGTGGCCGTACCGGGCCCGGAAGGTGTCGACGTCGGCGGGGCTCCCGACCTCGGCGATGTAGTCGAAGAAGATCGGGAACAACTCGACCCAGTGGCCGTCGGCGTCGATCACCGGATGGTCGAGCTGCTCGCGCACCTTGGCGCTCTTCGTCATGGGGTCGGTGGTCATCGGTCGAGCTCCTCGACGGGACGGATCCCGAATCGGGCGGCGAAGCGTTCGGCGTACGCGGGCCACGCCTCCGGGTTGACCAGGCGGGGCGGCACCTTGCCCGCGAAGATCGTGATCCACTGCTCGGCGGTAGCGCGCCCGATGTCGCGCGTGGCCTCGACGGTGATGCCGGCGGTGTGGGGACTGGCCACCACGGTGTCGAGCGACAGCAGCGGATGCGCGGGATCGGGCGGCTCGTCGTGGAACACGTCGAGGCCGGCACCCGCGATCGCGCCGCTCACCAGCGCGTCGTAGAGCGCAGCTTCGTCGTGCACCGGGCCGCGTGCGGTCGTGATGAAGAACGCGGTGCGCTTCATGCGCGCGAACTGCTCACGACCGATCATGCCCTCGGTCTCGGGCGTCAACGGGCAGTTGAGGTGCACGAAGTCGGACCGCTCCAGCAGCTCGTCGAGCTCGACCTTCGTCGCGCCGCGTGCCGCGGCCTCGTCGGGCGAGAGGTACGGGTCGTAGGCGAGCACGGTCATCGCGAACGGCGCGCAGAGCTCGATCAAGCGTCCGCCGATCCGGCCGACCCCGACGATCCCGAGCGTCTTGCCGAGCAGCTCGCTGCTCCGCAGCGGCATGCGGTCCTGCACCACCTCGCGACGGATCATGCGATCCGCGAGCGCGATCTTCTTGGCCAGCGAGAGCATGAAGCCGAGCGCGTGCTCGGCGACGGCCTCGCGTCCCGGCCCCGAGTTGTTGCACACGATGACACCGGCGGCGGTGCACGCCTCGACGTCGACGATGTCGTACCCAGCACCCGCGGAGCACACCGCGAGGAGATCGGGGCAGCGGTCGAGGAGCGCCGGCCCCGCGATCCACCGCTCCGCGACGCCCGGATTGCGGGCGAGCTCGGTGCGGATCAACGACTGGTAGCCGTGCGCGTGCTCGAGCCCCACCCAGTTGGCGTCGACGTCGCCGGTGATCTCGAGCCGCGTCACGTCGAAACCGCCGTGGTCGGCGAGGACCGCACCCGCGATCGGGTCGGTCCACTGGTCGAAGTAGACGAGGCGCGGCTGCACGGGTCGGCGGTCAGTCGACCTTGGGCTTGGCCTGCGCCGCCTTGAACAGGTCGGCCAGACCCTCGTCGACGTTCTCGTAGTCGTTGATCGCGATCCGGCCCTCACGACCGGGGACCATGTCGTAGCCGAGGTGACCGCCCTCGTTCTCCATGTGGAAGAACTCACGCCCGAGCGGCAGGCGACGATCTTCGATCGGCACCTCCGTCCATGCCCGCAGGAGCAGGCGTCGGCGCCCCGGATCGGGACCGTCGACGAAGTCGGAGCGCGAATGGCACATGGCGTAGTTGTTGGCCATCGAGGCGTCCCCGGGCTGCATGCGCACCTCGACCTGTTGCCGGACGAGGACGCCGCGCAGGATCTCGATCGCCTCCGCTTCCTCGGGCGTCATCTCCCGCCCGAGCTCGTGGAGGGCGGGCAGGATGCTGCTGTACGTGAAGTTGATGCAGATCCGACCGTCGACGTTGGAGAAGATCGGCACGTCGTAGGGCGTGACGTCGGGCTGGTCGTCGGGCTGCTCGCTGCGGCGATGGTGCGGGAACCCGCGGTAGAGGATGGGGAGGATGTCGGGGCGGGTAGCGAGGATCGTGTTGTGCGCGGCGGGACCGCTGGCGAACTGGCTCTCGCCGCCCTGCTCGGCCTGGCGGATCCACAGCAGCGAGAAGAGGTCGGCGGAGTCGTTGTGCATGGCCAGCTCGGCTGCCGACTTCGTGCCGCGGGCGGGCTGCACCCCGCCGGGCAGCACCTCCTGCTGCACGCGGACCATCCGGTGGCCGAACGAGTTGTTCGACACCAGGCGACCGAAGTGCGAGAGCCACACCCAGAACAGGCGCTCCATCTCGTCGACCGTGTGGTCGTCGACGGGAAAGCCCCGCACCACCACCAGGCCCCGGCCCGAGATCAGCTCCTCGTAGACCTCCCGTGCCGGACCGTCGACGTCGGGATGGCCGACGTGCTCGCGCCCGATGGCGTCACGCGGCAGGTCGCGCACCCGCACCAGGACCTCTTCGAGCCCGGCGACGGTCGCCGGCGTGAGCCGGTAGACGAGGTCGTCGACCCCGCCGAAGTCGGACCCGACCCACGCCATCGCGTCGTGGATCTGCTCGGTGTGGATCGCGGTGCCCATGGGGCTAGGCCTCCTTCACCGGGATCGCGCGCAGGTTCGCCGCGTGGGCGCCGGCGGCTTCGGCCATGAACCCGGCGTCGGTGCCCGCGCTCACGAAGCGCAACCCGAGCTCGACGAGCTCGGTCAGCAGCTCCAGGTCGCGGATGCCGGCGATGCCGAAGATGGTGCCGTGGGCGCGGCAGGCCTTGGCCACGGTGCGCACCGCGTCGAGGAACGTCGTCGTCGCGGAACTGCCCGAGGATCCCCATCTCGGCGGTGAGGTCGTGGGGGCCGACCATCACCATGTCGAGCCCCGGTACCGACGCGATCTCGTCGGCGCGCGCGATCGCCTCGGGCGTCTCCAGCATCACCGCCACGATCGTCTGGGCGTCGAAGAGGTCGAGCAGCTCGCGCTGGGGCATGGCCCGGTAGCGGCTGGCCGGGTTCGGCCCCGACACCGACCGGTGGCCACGCGGCGGGAACCGGCAGGCGTCGACCACCGACTCGGCCTCGGCACGCGTCTCCACGTGCGGCACGATCACCCCCATTGCGCCGATGTCGAGAGACCGGGTGAGGTACTGGTGGTCGTGGGACGGGACGCGCACGAGGGGCGTGATCCCGGCTCCGATCGCACCCGCGCACAGCAGTGCGGTGGTCTCGAGCGAGATCGCGGTGTGCTCGAGGTCGACGTAGACCGCGTCGAACCCGGCCGCCGCCGCCATCATCGGGACGTCGGCCGTCCGGGCCTGCGTCAACGCCATGCAGAGCACGAGCTCACCCGCGTCGATCCGCTCGCGCATCGAGGGCATGGGCTCAATCATGGTCGCTCACCGGGCATCGGTCATTCCCCGCCGGTCGGAGCAGCGGGCACCTTGATGCCGCGCAGCGCGTACTTGAAGATCTGGGCGTCGCGCTCCGTCGCCGGCCGCCCGACCCGGGTGACGGTGTCGACGTCGGGGGACTCGGCGCGCAGGGCCGCCACCGTGCACCGCTCCCGCGGGCGGGTCGCGAACGGGTCGAAGTGGTAGTGACGCATGGCGTTCTCGTGGGTGATCTTCGCCACCTGCTCGCTCGTCAGCGGCGCCATCACCCGGGCGACCGCTTCGGGCGCGTTCGGCCAGTCGGTGTCGGAGTGCGGGTAGTCGGACTCCCAGCACACGTTGTCGATGTTGAACCGGTCGATGAGCTCGATGCCGACGTCCTCGCTGATGAAGCAGCAGAGCATGTGCTCCCGGAAGATCGCGGTGGGACCGCCGCCGTCGGGGAACGTGTGCCGGGTCCACCCGGAGTGGCGCTGCTGCACGTGCTCCGAGCGGGCGAGGAAGTACGGGATCCATCCGATGTCGCCCTCGGTGAGCGAGAACTTCAGCGCCGGGAACCGCTCCCAGAACGTCGCCCACAGGAGCTCGCCGAAGGTCGACAGCACCGACGCCGCGCCGAGGGACATCGTCACGCTCGGAGGAGCATCGCTCGACACCTGCGCGCCGCGCGACGCGGAGCCGACGTGGCAGCACAGCACGGTCTCGGTGTCGCACGCGGCGGTGAACACCGGGTCCCAGAAGTCGGTGTGGATCGAGGGCATGTTCAGGGCTTCGGGGTTCTCGGAGAACGTCACCGCGTGCACGCCCTTGGCGGAGAGACGATGGATCTCCCCGGCCGCGAGGTCGGCGTCCCACATGGGGAGGATGCCGCACGGGATGAACCGATCCGGGTAGGTGCCGCACCACTCGTCGACGTGCCAGTCGTTGTACGCCCGGATCATCACCATGTTCACGTCGCGATCGGGGCCCTGGTTCAACACCTGCCCGGCGAAGCCGGTCCAGTTCGGGAAGTTGAGTCCCGCCAGCTGCCCGCCTGCGTTCATGTCGCGCACGCGCTCGTGGACGTCGAAGCAACCGGGCCGCATCTCGTCGTAGCGCGACGCATCGAGGTTGAAGTACTCACGGGGCTTGCCCGCGGCCGCGTTGAGCCCGATGTTGCGGCCACGGATGTCGCCGTACCACCACTGCTCGACGCCGTCGTCCTCCTCCACGACCCGCGGCGCCTGGTCGCGGTACTTGCCGGGCACGTGGGCGTCGAACATCTCGCGCGGCTCGCAGATGTGGTCGTCGACGCTGACGAGGATCAGGTCGTCTTGGTTGATCACCGGTGTCCCTCCCCCGGGCGGCTCCGCTCCCGTCGCGAGAAGCGGATTCTTGATAACCGGGAAGGAGCCTATCGCCGGGCGCGTCCCCGGCCCCACCGGTCGCGTTCCCCCTACGCTGCCCGTCCATGACGAACGTGATGGAAGGCATCCGCATCCTCGAGGTCGCCGAGCACACCTTCGTGCCCGCGGCGTCCGCCGTCCTGGCCGACTGGGGTGCCGAGGTGATCAAGATCGAGCACGTCACCCGCGGCGACGCGGCGCGCGGGCTCGGTTCCACCGGCATCGCCGGGTTCAGCGGCAAGGTGGCCGTGCTCATGGAGCACGCCAACCGGGGCAAGAAGAGCCTCGGCCTCGACCTGACCAACCCCGCCGGGCGGGAGATCCTCTATCAGCTCGCGGGCATCTCCGACGTCTTCCTCACCAACAAGATGGCGGGCGTGCGCTCGAGGCTGCAGATCGACGTCGACGACATCAAGGCCCACAACCCGAACATCGTCTACGTGCGCGGCACCGGCTACGGCAACCGCGGCCCCGACACCGATGCCGGCGGCTACGACTCGCTGGGGTTCTGGGCCCGCTCGGGCGTCGCCCACTCGGTCACGCCGTCCGACCTGCCGCAGCCGCTCAACCAGCCCGGGCCCGCGTTCGGCGACTCGATCGGGGCCATGACCATCGCCGGCGGCATCTCCGCCGCCCTCCTGCACCGGGAGCGCACGGGCGAGGCCAAGGTGGTCGACGTGTCGCTGCTGTCGACGGCCATGTGGGCGATGGGCGGCACCATCGCGGTGGCGCAGGACATCGGCATGGCGTGGCAGGCGCCGCCCTCCAACGAGCCCATGGCGCCCTTCAACCCGCTCATCGGCTACTTCGGGACGTCCGACGGGCGCTTCATCATGTTCTCGATGCTCCAGGGCTTCCACTACTGGCCCGAGGTCTGCGAGCGCCTGAATCGGACCGAGCTCATCGGCGACCCCCGCTTCGACACCCACGAGAAGCTGATGGAGAACGCGGCGATCGGCGCCGAGATCGTGCGGGGCGAAATCAAGAAGTACACGCTCGCCGAGATCAAGGAGCGGCTGACCGGCATGCGCGGCCAGTGGGCGGTCGTGCAGGACACCATCGAGATCGCCGACGATCCGCAGGTCGTCGCCAACGGCTACCTGCAGCACCTGGAGTACGACGGCTACCCCTACAAGCTGGTGCAGACGCCGGTGCAGTTCGACGAGGAGTCGTCGGTGCCGGGCAAGTCGCCCGACTTCAACGAGCACGGCGACCAGATCCTCACCGAGCAGCTCGGCCTGGACTGGGACACGGTGATCGACCTCAAGGTGAAGGGCGTCGTCGCCTAGCTGAACGCGCTTCCCCGCGTTCCGCGTTCGGGGAGGAGTCGTGCGTCAGCGGCGGAAGACCACCGGCATGGTCTTGATGCCGGGCGTCATGTGCTGGCGCGTGCGCGTCGTGTCGCCGACGAGCTCGTAGTTCGGGAACCGCGCCAGCAGCTCCGTCAGCACGATGCGCGCCTCGCGGCGGGCGAGGCTGGCGCCGAGGCAGAAGTGCTCGGCGAAGCCGAACGCGATCTGCGGCGGATCGGCGTCGCGCCGCACGTCGAGCTCGTCACCGCACTCCCAGGCGTCCTCGTCGCGATTGGCCGCGGCGTAGAGGAGGCAGAGATAGTCGCCGCGACGGATCTGCTGCCCGCGGAGCTCGACGTCGTCGAGCGCGGTCCGGCACATGTGCGTGACCGGCGTGACGTAGCGGAGGAACTCCTCCACCGCGGTGGGCATCAGCTCGGGTGACTCCACGAGGATCGCCCGCTGGTCGGGGTGCTCGGCCAGCGCCTTTCCCGCTCCGGCGATGAGACCGCGGGTGGTCTCGTTGCCCGCGATCAGCAGGACCTGCGCCATCGACAGCTGCTCCTCGAGCTCCAGGGGCCGGCCTTCCCACTCGGCCTGGGTGAGCTTGGTGAGGAGGTCGTCGCGCGGATTGACGAGCCGCTCCTTGAGCTGCTCGGCGAAGTAGTCGCGGAACTCGATGATGTCGCCGATCTTCGCGGTGCGATGGTGCTCGTCGTACGACTGCGGCAGGGTGTCCTCCGACATCTCGATGAAGGAATCTGACCACCGACGGAAGTCGTCGAGCTGCTCCAGCGGGACGCCGAGCATCAACGCGATCATGATCATCGGGAGCGGCGCGGCGACCGTGTCGACGAAGTCGAGCTCGACGTCCGCGGGGATCTCGTCGAACAGCTCCACCGCGATCCGCTGCACCTGCGCCTCGATCTCGTTGATCGCCTTGGGCGTGAAGGCGTAGCTCGCGATCTTGCGCAGGAAGCGGTGGCGATCGCCGTCGGCCATCACCAGGTTGTCGACGTGCGTCGGACCGAGGGCCGCGATGCGGCGCAACTCCGCGCTCCGCGGCAGGCCGGTGTCGTCGGTGATCTCCTGCCCGTTGTCCTCCGTGTTCGCGCCGGCGACGTAGATGTGGTAGCGGTTGGAGAACAGCTCGGGGTTCTTCGAGATCCAGCGAACGTCCTCGTACTTCGAGATCGCCCACACCTCGTCGCGCGGCGACCAGTAGACGGGCGCCTCACGGCGCAACCGCGCGTACACGTCGTGCGGGTACGACATGAACCAGTTCGACTCCATGAGCCGGACCTGGTCGTCGAGGGTTGCGGTCATCGCGGTCTCCGTTCCGGGTTCACAGGCCCTTCGGGCGGTCGCCGATGATCTGGGCATCCTCGAGCTCGGCGTACCGCGACTCGTCGACGCCCAGGTCGTTGACGAGGATCTCGTGGTTGTGCTGTCCCATCGTCGGCGCCGGGGTGCGCAACCAACGGTCGACCGAGGCGAAGCGGAACGGCAGCGTCGGCGTCGGCACCGTCCCGACGACAGGGTGGTCGATCTCCTCGTAGAACCCCCGGGCCTGCAGCTGTGGGTGGTCGTACATCGAGCGCGGATCACGTCCGGCGGCGGCCGGTACGCCGTGCGCGACGAGCAGCTCCGCCGCGTCGGCGACGTCGCGCGTCGCGCTCCAGTCGCCGAGACGGGCATCGAGCTCGTCGTGCCGGGCGCGCCGGCCGGCGGAGGTCGCCAGGTCGGTTACGGCTGCCCACGCCGGAGACCCGAGCGCCTCGACCAGACCCCGCCACTGCTCGTCGGTGGCGACCGAGATCGCGAGCCACGTCTCGTCGTCGCGCCCCCCGTACAGACCCTGCGGCGCGACGTGCGGGCTGCGGTTGCCGTCGCGTTCGAGCAGGTTCCCGTACGCCGTCGCCTCCAGGACGAGCTCGACCGCGGCGTTGAGCGCGCCCTCGACCATGGTGACCTCGAGCAGGCTCCCGACGCCGGTCGCGTCGCGTTCGGCGAGACCCACGATGAGTGCGAACGCGGCGTGCATCCCCGCGTTGGGATCGCTCGGCCCGCGCTGGATGCGCGGCTGGTCGTCGCGGTGGCCGGTGATCCAGGCCAGACCGGTGACCTGTTCCATCGTCTGCGCGAAGCCGACGTTGTCGCGCCACGGGCCCGACAGCCCGAACGCAGGCATGCGCACGAGGAGGCACTGCGGGTTGATCGCTTGGATCTGCTCCCACTCCAGCCCGAAGTTGCCGAGCACGCGCGGCGAGAAGTTCTCGAGCACCGCGTCGCTCTCGGCGATGAGCTGCCGCAGCAGGGCGAGCCCGTCCTCGGAACCGAGGTCGAGGGTGAGGCTGCGCTTGTTGGTGTTCGAGCACAGGTAGTGCGTGCTGCGTTCCCACCACGGGCCGTCCATGCCGGTGCCCGCGCCGGTGGCGCGCATGCCGTCCATCCGGCTGACGGACTCGACGTGGATCACGTCGGCGCCGAGCGCCGCCAGCGCACCGGCGGCGATGGGGCCCGCCCACCACGCGGTCAGGTCGAGGACGCGCACGCCCGCCAGCGGCAGATCGGGATCGTCGGCGGTGATGGCGGGGCGCGCCGAGGCGTGTGGCTCGATGGTGCCGGTGTGCTCCCCCAGGCGCGGCGCGGGTCGGGGAGGCGGCGGGTCCTCGTCGTTCATGCGCCACGGTCGGCGCGGCATCTTGAACGAACCGGACGCGTCGTCGACGAAGATGCCGCGGGCGACGAAGTGGTCGCAGTCGAGGATGTTCGACGGCCCGTGCACCGGCGCGACGGGGATCCGCAGCTCGCTGGCCAGCCGCACGATCTCCTCGGTGGTGTGCTGCGTGGTCCACGCATGCACGAGCTCGTTCCACTCGTCCCAACGCGCCTGGCGCTGCACGTGGTTGCCGAACTCGTCGTCGGCGATCAGGTCAGGACGCTCGATGAGGAGGAGGAAGCTGTGGAACTGCTCGCGGCTGTTGGTGCAGACCCCGACGTACCCGTCGAGGGTCGGTTCGACCGACGGCGTCTCGATGGTGCGGGTCGCGCCGACGATGGGCGGGCTGCCGAGCAGCGCGACGCATGTACTCGGCGTAGCTGTTGGCCGCGATGGTCATGACCTCGGCGACCGAGAAGTCGATGTGCTCGCCGTGCCCCGAGCGCGCCGCCCGGCGCGCCGCGGCGGCGACGGCCATGGCCGAGAACGTGCCCGCCAACCACTCACTGGTGCGCCCACCCGCCTGGAAGGGCACGCTGCGCACCGAGCCGCGTCCGACGAGGCCGCCCGACTCGGCCTGCACGATGAACTCGGTGGTGGGCCGTTCGGCGAAGGGGCCGGTGCGCCCGTAGGGCGTGATCGAGCACACGATGAGACCGGGGTGGTCGTCGAGCCACCGCTGCGGATCGAACTCCGACGGGAGGAAGCTCTCGACGACGACGTCGGCGCCGGCCACCAGCGCCTCGACCTCGGCGTCACCGGGACGACCGACGACCGAACGCATCCCGTGGTGCAGGAATTGGAACAGCGCACCGCCGACCTCGGCGTCGACGGTGGCGCCACCGGCCGACCACGCGCGCCACGGGTCACCGCCCGGCGGCTCGACCTTGACGACGTCGGCCCCGGCGTCGGCCAGCAGGCGGCTGCAGTACCCGCCCGGGATGCCGGTGCTGAGATCGACGACGCGCAGCGCCGAGAGCCCCGCCTGCACGGATCAGGTGATCGACGTCGGCCGGAAGTAGGGCAGCGTGAAGCCACCCTGCATCTCGTGGAACTCGACCTCGACCCGCAGCCCGATCTCGGCGGCGTCGGCCGGACACCCGATGAGGTTGGAGAGGATCTGCCACCCCTCGTCCATGTCGACGATGACCGCCACGTACGGCACCGTGAACGACGGGATCTGCGGGCGCCACACCGTGGTCCAGCTGTAGATCTCACCGGTCCCCGCACTGACCTCCCAGGTGAGGTTCTGCGAGGTGCAGTGGCTGCAGAGGTACGCGGGCGTGTGCGTGGCGTGGCCGCAGTCGCCGCACCGTTGGAACAGCAGCTCGCCGCGCGCGCAACCGTCCCAGTAGGGCTGCGTGAGCGATCCGGGGTGCGGAACCGGGACCACCCCGGCCTGGGGTTCGAGCGCGGTCGCTTCGGTCATGGCCGATCAACTCCCAACAACATCACGTCGGTGAACAACGCCCCCGAACCTCCGTTGGAACACATCGCGACCTCGGCACCGTCGATCTGCGTGCTCACGCACGTGCCCCGGAGCTGTTGGACGCCCCGGATCACGCGTTGCAGCATCTGCGCCGACGCGCCGGCGTGGCTGTACGACATCACGCCGCCGTCGGTGGTCACCGGGTACCGCCCGCCCGGTTCGATGGCGCCGCCCATCACGAAGTCGCCGCCCTCACCCTCGTCGCAGAAGCCGAAGGCCTCGTACTGCCGGATGATCTCGAACGAGAACGGGTCGTAGAACTCGCAGACGTCGACGTCGGTGGGCCCGAGCCCGGCGGTGCGGAACGAGTCCTCCGCCGCGTGGCGACCGACGGTGCCGTTCACGAGGTCGGGGCGCCGGTTGCCGCCCAGGTCCCACGTCGGCGGGTTGCGGTACGCGGTGCCGCCGCTGTCGCCGTTGCCCCCCAACACGTAGACGGGGCGCCGCGGCGCGTCTGCCGCGAGATCGGCGCGGGTGAGCACGATGCCGCACCCGCCCTCCGACGCGGTCGCGCAGTCGAGGAGGTGGAACGGGTCGGCGACCATGCGACTGTCGAGGATGTCCTGCACGGTGAACGGGCCCCGGCCGTGGTAGATCGCCTCGGGGTTCACGTGCCCGTTGTTGCGGATGACCGCGGCGACCGTCGCCAGCGCGTCGGGCTTGGTGCCGTAGCGATGCATGTGGCGACGCGCCACGAGCGCGAACTCGGCCGCGGTGAACATGCCGTACGGCGCCACGAACTCGCTGCTCGGACGTGTCCACGGTGCCGTCGAGGCGCGGTCGACGTACACGCCCGCGGCGCCGCCGATGATGAGGACCCGGGTGGCCATGCCCGCGGCGATGGCCGTCGCCGCCTGGAGCACCGCCGGGATCCCCGACCACGACGACGCGACCCAGGCCGGCGAGAGCCGGGCCTGGTACACGAAGTCGTTGGCGAACTGGCCGACCACGCCGTCGACGTCGCGGACGGACAGCCCGGCGTCGGCGAGCGCGCCCAGGGCTCCCTTGAACGAGATGGACATCGAGTCCTCGCCCTCGAGCACCCTCGCCTGCTCGGTGTTGAACACTCCGGTGATCGCGACGTCGTGGTACGGATGCGAGGTCATCGGCATCGGAAGCTATCCGGCGTCCGCCGCCGTCCACACTGGTGACCCATCGCGACCGCTCCGGAAATCAGGATCCTCGTGAGCGAGAATTGCGCTCTCGCCCGGTCGGGACAACGTAGCCGCGCCGGGCAGGTGCGCGCCGACGGGACCTGCGGGTACGTTCGCCCGCACGACGAGGTGAGGAGCGGACCGCATGAAGTTCTCGATGATCTTCGAGGCGCAGGTCGAGTTCGGCACGCCCGACGTCGAGCGTCAGGCCATCCGGAACTGCGTCGAGCAGGCGGTCTACGCCGAGGAGATGGGCTTCGACGGCGTGTGGGCGGTGGAGCACCACTGCCTCATCGAGTACTCGCACATGAGCGCACCCGAGATCTTCCTCACCGCGGTGGCGGCGAAGACGTCACGGATCCGAGTGGGTCACGCGGCCGTGTGCATGCCGTTCGGCTACAACCACCCCGCCCGCGTCGCCGAACGGGCGGCGATGCTCGACATCATCTCCGACGGTCGCCTCAACCTCGGCGCCGCGCGGGCGGCACGGTCCAGGAGATGTCGCTCTGCGGTGTCGATCCCGAGCTCACCACGCCGCAGGTGAAGGAGGCGCTCACGTTCCTCGGCCACTGCTGGCGCGAGGACACCATCCAGTGGGACTCCGACCTGCTGAAGATCCAGCACCCGCCGGAGCGCCCCCCGCACACCGTCGTGCCCCGTCCGGTGCAACATCCCCACCCGCCCCTGTTCCTGGCGTGCACTAACCCCGACACCGTGCGCAAGGCCGCGCAGTACGGCGTCGGTCCGATGGTGCTCGGCTTCGGTGGCCCCGAGGCGATCGGCGACATGCGCCGCATGTTCGACGAGGAACGCGCGACCCGAGACCCCGACGCGGTCGTGTCACCCGGACACATCAACGACGAGTTCGTCGCGCTCTGCCCGACCTTCCTCATGGACGACCGTGAGGAGGCGTTCCGCAAGGGTTGCCGCGCGCTGCGCTTCTTCGCCGAAGCCATCACGCACTGGGCCGCGCCCAACGGGGTCGCGCCGGCCCGCAACACCGAGGACGTCGACAACGCCGCCTACATGGCCGAGTACCTCCGTCGGGCGAAGGCGGCGATCGAGCGGGGCGACGCGCCGCCGACCGCGGCGTCACCGATGTACAACACCGATCACGCGCTGGGCGACGCCGACACCGCCATCGCCTACGTCGAACGTCTGCGGCAGGCCGGCGTCGACAACGTGATGTGCCTGATCCAGATGGGCACCCTCACCCAGGACGAGATGATGGAGTCGATTCGCATCTTCGGCCGGCAGGTGATCCCCCACTTCCGCGCCCTCGACGCCGAGGCGGAGGCCGTCGGCGCTCAGGCGGGCTGAGCTGCTCGTTCGCCCAGTGCCCGCTTGTCGATCTTGAGCATCGACGTCATCGGGAGCTCGGCGACGATCTCCACCCGGTCGGGCGCCTTGTAGTCGGCCAACCGCTCGCGCACGAAGTCGCGCAGCTCGGCCAGGGTCGGTGGATCACCGGGATCGAGCGGTTCGACGAAGGCCACGCCGATCTCGCCGATCGTCGGCGCGGGCGTGCCGACGATCGCGACGTGTCCGATCTTCGGGTGGTCTGCGAGCACGCGCTCCACCTCGAGCGGGTGCACGTTGAACCCGCCCCGGATGTACATCTCGCTGGTCCGGCCGCGCAGGACGAGGTTGCCGTCGTCGCGCAGCAGGCCGAGGTCGCTGGTGGTGATCCAGCCGTCGGGCGACAACGTCTCGGCCGTGCGCGCGGGATCGTTCCAGTACGCGGTCATGCTGCACGGCGATCGCAGGGTGACGATTCCGACGTCGCCCGGTGCGACGTCGTGGCCGGCGGCGTCGACCAGCTTCAGCTCGATGCCGGCCTGGGGCCGGCCGACGGTGTGGAGCAGGACCTCCGGCGGGTCGTCGGGGCGGGTGCCGGTGATCGACGACGACTCCGTGCACGCGTACCGCACCACGATCGGGCAGCCGAGACGGGTGCGCATCTTCTCCGCCAGCTCGGGCGTGACGGGAGCGGAGCCGGTGGAGCAGAGCCGCAACGCGGAGAGGTCGGCGTCGGCGAGCTGCGGGAGGTCGACGAGCTTCGCCCACTGCGTGGGAACGCCCCAGCCCATGGTCGCGTGCTCGGCGACCATCTGTTCGAGCATGGACTCCGCGGTCCACGGGCTGGCGGTGAGCACGCAGTTGATCACGAACTCGACCTGGTCCCAGAGCTTGTTCATGTAGCCCGCGTGCGGGAACGGCACCGGCATCAGGCGCACGTCGTGGTACGCGCTGAGGATGTCGCTCAGCCGCGCCGACGCCTCCAGCGCGCGGTGGTCGAACCACGCACCCTTGGGGAGGCCGGTGGTCCCGCTCGTCCACACGATGCAGACGGGGTCCTCGGGACGGCGGACCGGGCGGTCGGGCAGCGGCGTGCCCGCCTGCCAGGCCGCGGCGACCTCGGCGCGCGGCATGAGCACGCGCGGCACTGGCGCGTCGGCCGGGATGGCGGCCGCGGTGCCGTCGTGGAGCAACGCGGCGGGTTCGCAGCGGTGGAGGATCGCCGAGACCTCGCCGGGACCGAGCCGCGTGTTGATGCCGGTGGCGACCGCACCCAACCGCGTGCACGCGGCGTACGCGACGGCGTAGTCGATGCACGATGCCATCGAGAACGCGACGACCTCGCCGGGCGAGACTCCGCGCGTGGAGCTCCGCGGCCAGGGAGTCGGCACCGGCGAGCCACTGTCCGTACGTGAGGCGCTGGTCGCCGTCGACGTAGGCCGGGGCGTCCGGTTCGCGCGTCCCGATCTCCTCGAACAGGTCGCCGACGGTCGTGCTCGTGATCGGCGGCGGCGCGCCGCTCACCCCGGTTCCCCGGCCCCGAGGCGCGGGCCCACCCGTCGGGGTCGACGCCTTCGGTCGTGATCGTGCGCCGGGTGATGAGCCACTCGCCGTCGACGACGCCGAACTCGTCGAGGTACCGGCCCCAGTGATCGAGACCGGTGGCGGACACCACCTGGTAGTAGGAGCGCACGCGCGGCGACCTCTTCGGAGACGAGATCGATCTGGATCGTGCTCGTGAAGTGGCGCAGCGACGGTCGGCCGCCGTCGGGGACGTAGCGACCGGAGGTGTCCGGCGGCGTCCCGGCCCCCACCCCTCCGAGGTACTCGAGCACCGCGTCACGACCGTGGATCACAGTGTCGGGCGTCGGCGTGAACTCGACCTCGGGAGCCAGCACCTGCACCATGTCGGCGAAGCGCCCGGCGTCGCCGTTCGCGTTCCAGCGGGCGATGCGGTCGCGGATGCTCTCGCGGGCGATCAACTCCCAGATCTCCATGCGGGCGCAGACTACGACGGGGCTCGTAGACCGCCCAGACAGAACGCCCACACGTCGTCGGGAGACTCGCTGCCGGTCTGCAGGATCGTGGTGTTCACCGCAGCCATGCCCGTGTGCATGATGATCTCCGCCAGTCGTTGGCTGCCCATGTCGTCACGCACCTGACCCGACGCGATGCCGCGTTCGACCGCGTCGAGCAACACCGCCAACTGCGGCTCCAGCGCGTGGGCCAGGTCGGCCGGCCGCGTCGCCGACAGCGTGAGGCGGTAGAGCGCGAGCGCGCGGATGACCTCGGGGCGCAACTTCCCCGTCCACATGCTGGTGAGGAACACCCGGATCTGTTCGACGGGATCGTCGTGCTTCGCCATGCGGTTGCCCTGCCAGGCGGCCGCACTCACGACGTGCTCCTCGAACAGCGCGAGCAGCAGGTCGTCCTTGCTCGCGAACGTCTGGTAGAAGCTGCGCAGCGAGAGCTTCGAGCGGTCGACGACGTCCTGCACGGTGAAGGTGAGCCCGCCGGTCTCGTCGAGCAGCTCGATCGCCGCCTGCACGAAGCCATTGCTCTTGTTCAGCGCGCGCCGCTTGGCCTCCACCAGCGAGCGGTCGAGTGCCCGCTGCTGCCACCCGCTCAGGTCGTCGGCCTCGCCGGTGGGTGCCGCCTCGGTTGCGCGCTTCGGTGCAGTCTTCGCCACGATGGGGCTCCCTCTCCCTGTGCACGCGGAGTGTTCTCACAATCCGGAAGCTCACTGTAGCGACGGCGGCAGCGGCACTCCGCGGCCGCGGAAACGACCACCGGCCGACACGAATGCGTAGTCTCCGTCGCCATGGAACCCCTCAGCTTCGACGGGCAGGTCGCGATCGTCACCGGGGCCGGCGGGGGCCTCGGCCGGAGCCACGCGCGCGAGCTCGCCCGCCGCGGCGCGCTCGTCGTGGTGAACGACCTCGGCGGCGCAGTCGACGGTACGGGCGGCTCGACCACCGCAGCCGAGCAGGTCGTGGCCGACATCCGCGCCGCCGGGGGTGAGGCCGTCGCCAACGCCGACTCGGTCGCCACTCCGGAAGGCGGCGCGGCCATCGTGCAGTGCGCGCTCGACGCGTTCGGCCGCGTCGACATCGTGGTGAACAACGCCGGGATCCTGCGCGATGCCGCGTTCAAGAACGTCACTCCCGAGCTCCTCGACTCGGTGATCGACGTGCACCTCAAGGGCGCGTTCAACGTGTTGCGCACGGCGTGGCCCCTGATGCGCGAGCAGAGCTACGGGCGGGTCGTCAACACCAGCTCAGGCTCGGGGCTGTTCGGGAACTTCGGCCAGTCGAACTACGGCGCCGCCAAGGCCGGGCTCATGGGGCTCACGCGCGTGCTCTCGATCGAAGGTGCCCGGAACAACGTGAAGGTGAACGCCATCGCACCGATCGCGCACACGCGGATGACCGAGGGCCAGATGGACGAGTCGATGGCGCCCGAGCTCATCTCGCCGCTGGTCGCGTACCTGTGTCACGCGTCGTGCGACATCACGGGCCAGGCCTACTCCGTCGGTGGCGGGCGGGTGTCGCGTCTCTTCCTCGGCATGACGACCGGCATCACCGAGCCCGACCTCTCCGCGGAGATGATCGCCGCCCGCATCGCCGAGATCGAGGACACCGCGGAGTTCGTCATCCGCTGGTAGCACCGCCCGCCCCAGCCCGTTTTGGCGTCAAATTCACGTGCTCTGGCATGCATTCCTGACGCCAAAACCCTCAGCGGAGACGGGCGGCGAGGGCGCGGGGGCGACCGGTGCCGCGCTCCTCGAGCAGGGTGCGCTGCACCTTGCCCGACGCGGTCTCGGGGAACGGCTCGTCCCAGAGCACCAGCTCCTCGGGAATCTTCCACTTCGCCACGCCGGCGGTCACCAGGGCGTCGACCATGGCGTCGAACGCGAGCGCGGCGCCCGTCTCCAGGCGCACCGCCATGGCGAGCCGCTCGCCGGTCGTGTCGTCGGCGACGCCGTACCCCGCACACTGCAGCACGCCGGGCAACGCGCCGACCAGCCCGTCCACCTCGGCGATCGGGATGTTCATGCCGTTGCGGATCACGATGTCCTTGATCCGACCCGAGATCTTCAGCCGTCCGTCGCGGAGCTCGGCGAGGTCGCCGGTGCGGAACCAGTCGTCGTCGAACGCCGTCGCGTCGTCGTCGGGGTCGACGTACCCGAGGAACAGGTGCGCACCACCGATGCAGCACTCGGCGGGGTCGACCCGGGAGCCGATCCGCACCTCGACACCCGGAAGGGGCACGCCGTCGTCGGCCAGGCGAACGGCTTCCGGTTCGCCGCGCACGCCGGAGGTGCTGAGCGGGGCTTCCGACGAGCCGTAGGCGCGCAGCACCTCGACGCCGTAGTCGTGCTCGGCCCGGGCGAGGATGCGCGGATCGAGCATCGAGCCGCCGAGGTACACGACCGCGATCGGTACCTCGGCGATGCCACGGGCCGCGGCCTCCGACAGCACGCGGTCGAGCAGGAGGTCGGGACCACCGAAGAACGTGCCGCCGGTGTCCATCAGCAGGTCGAAGGTCGCGACGTCGTCGAACCGCGACTCGATGGTCAGTTGCCCGCCGAGCGCCGGCGCGACCGTGATCGCCTGCATCATCCCGGTGACCGACGCCAGCGGGCTGATCACGAAGAGGTTGTCGGCGGCGGTGAGGCCGGCGGCGTCGATGTAGTTGCGCGTCGCCACCAGCATCGTGTTCAGCGAGTGCACGACCCCCTTCGGTCGCGACGTCGTCCCCGAGGTGAAGATCACCATCGACGGCTCGTCGCGATCCCGACCCGACGCGGGCGCCCCGACGACGGGCTCCGCGCCACCGATCGTGTCGATCGGGACCCAACGCGTGGACGCAGGCTCACCCGCCGACGGGAGCAGCGCGTCGGGGGCGAGCACCATCGCCGGCGTGGTCGCCGCCACGATGTCGTCGACCTGGGCCCGACCCGCGCTCGTCGGGGCCACCATGACCAGCGCACCCACCCGCAGCGCGGCGTGGATGGCGACGACCGAGACGATGTCGTTGGCGACGAGGAGGAGCACCGCGTCGCCGGGCGCGATCCCCTCGGCCCGGAGCGCCTCGACCGCGCCGTCGACTGCGGTATGCAGCTCGCCGTAGGTCTGGGAACGCCCCCGTTCCGCCACCGCCACCCGGTCCGGGTCACGGTGCGCGGCGGCAGCCACCAGGTCGACCGGCTCCGTGCCCCACCATCCGGCGGCCCGGAATCGCGGCGCGCGGGCCGCCGCCCGGGCGGCGGCGCTCGCGGTCAACTGGTGCATGATCCCCCCGAGAGTGCGGCACGCGGATTCGGAGAAGCATGTTACGGTCGCCGCCGCGTGGGCACGATCCCTGACTACCCGGCCACGACCTGGGCACTGGTCGAGCAGGCCGCCGACCGGTGGCGTGATCACGTCGTGCTCGCCGACGACCACGGCCGCTCGCTCACCGGCCGCCAGTTCCACGATACGGCCGCCGCGGTCGCCGCCGACCTCGGCGGTCGCGGGATCGGCGTCGGCACCATCGTGTCGTGGCAACTCCCCACGACGCTCGAGACGATGGTGGTGATGGTCGCGCTCGCGCGGCTCGGCGCGGTGCAGAACCCGCTCATCCCGATCCTGCGCGAGCGCGAGGTCGGCTTCATCACCCGCCAGGTCGGCACCGAGGTGATGATCACCATGGAGCGGTGGCGTGGGTTCGACCACGGCACGCTGGCCCGCGACCTCGCCGCCGAGCAGGGCTTCGCTGTGATCATCACCGATCTCGACACCGATCCGGCGACGATCGGCAACACGCTCCGGCTCACGCAGGGCGACCCGGCCACGCTCGGCCCGCCCCCGCCCGCCGACGAGTCGCCGATGCGCTGGATCTACACGTCGTCGGGCACGACCGCCGATCCGAAGGGCGTCCGCCACACCGACCGGTCGGTGATGCACGGCGCGACCGGACCGATCGGAACCGGCGCGTCGGCCGACGACGTCAATGCCGTCGCCGTTCCGGTCTCCCACATCGGCGGGATGCTCATGCTCGCGGCGGGCCTGATGACCGGCATGCGGCTCGTGCTCTTCGAGTCGTTCGACCCCGGGACGTCGCCCGAGCGCATGGCCGCGTATGGCGCGACGGTCCTCGGCAGCGCGGTGCCCTTCTTCCTCGCCTACTTCGACGCTCAGCAGCGCCACGGCGACGAGCCGCTCTTCCCTCGCCTCCGCATGCTGAGCGGAGGCGGCGCACCCACCCCGCCGGAGATCAGCCGCCGGGCGCGGGAGGTCCTGGGGGTCCGCGGGATCGCCAACTCGTGGGGTCTCACCGAATTCCCCGTGGCCACCTACGGGCGGCTCGACGCGCCGCTCGAGGTGCTCGACTCGACGACCGGTCCTGCGGTCGCGGGCGTCGAGGTGCGGGTGGTGACCCATGACGGACGGGTGGCATCGCCGGGTGAGGAAGGCGAGCTGCGGCTGCGTGGACCCCAGTGCTTCCTCGGGTACGTCGACGCGTCGCTCGACGCCGCCGCGTTCGACGACGAGGGATGGTTCCGCAGCGGCGACCTCGGGATCATCGATGCCGACGGCAACGTGACGATCACCGGCCGCATCAAGGACATCATCATCCGCAACGCCGAGAACATCTCCGCGCTCGAGATCGAGGACGCGCTGTTCCAGCATCCCGACGTCGCCGACGTCGCGGTGGTGGCGGCGCCCGATCCGCGCACCGGCGAGCGGGTGTGCGCGTTCGTGATCCCGGCGCCCGGCGCGAGCATCACCCTCACGTCGCTCGCCGACCACTGCCGCGCCCTCGGCCTCGCGGTGCAGAAGTGTCCCGAGCAGCTCGAGCTGGTCGACGTGCTCCCCCGGAACCCGTTCGGCAAGGTCCTCAAGCAGGACCTGAAGGCACGCCTCGCCTGATCAGCCCTGCGGCGCGAGGACGACCTTGCCGGCGATGCGACGGTGCTCGAGGTCGTCGAGCGCGGGGCGGCATCGTCGAGCGCGTACGCGGTCGGTTCTGCAGGGTGGAGTCGACCGTCGCGCACCATGGCGAACAACTCGCCGAGCAGCTCGGCGTTGGCGTCGGGTCGCTTTCCCGCCCAGAAGCCCCAGTCGATGCCGATGACGGTGCGGTCGTTGAGCAACACCTGGTTCAGCGGGACCTCGGGAATGTCGCCGCCGGCGAAACCGATCACCAGGTAACGGCCCTCGAAGCGCAGCGCCCGGAGCATCAGCGCCGACCTCGGCCCGCCGACGGGGTCCACGACGAGATGGGCGCCACCGCCCGTGAGCTCGCGGATCGTCGCCTTCAGGTCGAGCGCGGGATCGGAGTAGTCGAGAAGCACGTCGGCACCCGCGCGCTCGGCCAGCGCGAGCTTGGCCGGCGTCGACGCGCACGCGACCACCTTCGCGCCGAGCGCCTTGGCGAGGTCGGTCGCGGCCAGTCCGATGCCGCCGCCGGCGCCCAGCACCACGACCCACTCGTCCGCCGTCACCGTCGTGCGGCGGGTGTACGCGTAGAGCATCGTGCCGTACGACGCGACCAGCCCGGCGGCCTGCCCGGCGGTGAGATCGCCGGGGATCGACACGAGCTCGTCCTCGCGCAGCACGGTGTGGGTCTGGAAGCTGCCGGCGAACGATGTCGCCAGCACGCGGTCGCCGACCGCGTAACCGCTCGAGGCCGTCACCGACGGCGATCACCCGACCGGCGAGCTCACAGCCCGGGACCCAAGGGAGGCTCGGGAGCAACTGGTACGTCCCGTGCACGCAGAGCGTGTCGACGAACCCGATCCCCGCGGCCTCGATGGCGACGACCGCCTGCCCGTCGCCCGGCACCGGGTCGGGGAGCTCCTCGGTCACCAGGTTCGAGTACGGACCGAACTCGTGGAGGATGACGCGCCGCATCAGCCCACCAACCGCGTGAGGCGCGCGAACTCCTCGTCGATGAGGTCGGCGAGGTGGCGCGAGCGCGGACCGTCGAGCCAGCGGCGCAGCGCGCGCTGGTAGAGCGCGAGCGCGACGACGCCGAGCGTCACGCAGTCGTCGTCGGGTTCGGGATCGCCCCGGCGACGGGCGATCGCCTCGGCCACCGTCGCCGCGTGGTCGGCGAGGTGCTCCTGCTCACGACCGACGAGTACCGCCGACGAGTCCACCGCGGTGCGGTACGTCTCGATGCGGGTCCGCAGCCCGTCGAATCCGGCCGCAAGCGAGACGAAGGTGGCGCGCACCGCGTCGTAGTCGCTCGCCGACGCCGGTTGCTCGAGGTACGAGGTCGCGAACGAGCGCATGAACCCGTAGTCGCGGTGGAAGACCACCGACTCCTTGGTCGGGAAGTACCGGAAGAACGTGCGGGGCGACACGCCGGCCCGCTCGGCGACCCGGTCGGCAGTGGTGGCGTCGAAGCCGTCGCGCGCGAACAGTGCGAGCGCGGCGTCGGTGAGCGCCTCCCGAGTGCGCTCGGCGCTGACCGCGTGCGGGGTGGGCGGGCTCTGGACCATCCGCGGATGGTACCGTCTTCTGACAGTCCACTGTCACAAGATCCCCCGGGGGACGGCATGTCCGCACGGCTCGGCTACGACGTCTGGGACGCCGACAACCACCTGTACGAAGCGGTCGACGCGTACACCCGCCACCTGCCGAAGCGCTACGAGGGCGCGATCCGCTTCGTCGACGTGAACGGGCGCGACAAGCTCGAGATCCTCGGCAGGATCAGCGAGACGATCCCGAACCCCACCTACGTGGTGATCCCGACGCCCGGCGCATGGAGCGAGTACTTCCGCGGCAACAACCCCGAGGGCAAGAGCCTGCGCGAGCTCGCGCAGCCCATCCGCTGCCCGGACGAGTTCCGTCGTCCCGACCTCCGGCTCCGGCTGATGGACGACCAGGGCATCGACGGCTGTGTGCTCTTCCCCACCACCGCGGGCCTGCTCGAGGAGCACATGAAGGCCGACCTCGAGCTCACCCACGCGGTCGTGCACGCGTACAACGAGTGGCTGCTCGAGGACTGGACCTTCGACTACGAGGGCCGCATCATCCCGACGCCGGTCGTCACCCTCCCCGACGTCGCGAAGGCCGTCGCCGAGCTGGAGTGGTGCCTCGACCGCGGGGCGCGCACCGTGCTCATCCGTCCCGCACCCGTACCGCAACCCGACGGTTCGTCACGCTCCGCCGCGCTCCCGGACTTCGACCCGTTCTGGCAGCTCTGTGAGGACGCCGGCATCTCGGTGATGATGCACAACGCCGACTCCGGGTACGACCGGTACGCCACCGACTGGGAACCCGGCCGCGACGAGTTCCAGGGATTCGACCAGACGATCTTCCGCGCCTTCCTCTACGAGGAGAGCCGGCACATCTTCGACACGCTCGCCGCGTTCGTCGCCCACGGGCTCTTCCAGCGGTTCCCGCGCCTCCGCGTCGGCGTGGTCGAGAACGGCGGCGCCTGGGTGCCCCGGCTCCTCGACTGCTTCGACCGCGTGCACAGGAAGATGCCCGGGCGCTTCGACGAGCACCCGAGCGACACGCTGCGGCGCCACGTGTGGATCAACCCGTTCCACGAGGACGACATGCGCTGGCTCGTCGACGCGCTCGGCGCCGACCGCGTGCTCTTCGGCTCCGACTTCCCGCACCCCGAGGGTCTCGGCGACCCGCTCCAGTTCGTCGGCGAGCTCGGCGAGCTCCCCGCGCCGGTCGTCGAGCAGGTGATGGGCCGCAACCTCGAGGAGCTGCTCGCGCTCGAGACCGCCGGCCGCTGACTCAGCGCTCGACGGTGAGCACGCTCGCGATGTCGGCCGACGACCGTCCGACGTGCAGCGTGTACTCGCCGGCATCGACGCGCCAGCCCGCCGTCGCGTCGGCGACGCGCGGGTCGCCCGGGTCCCAGTAGGCGAAGGCGCGCTCGTCGAGCTCCAGCGTGACCGTCGCCTCTTCACCGGGGTCGAGCGCGACCTTGGCGAATGCCTTCAGCTCCTTCGGCGGGCGGGTCAGCCGGGCCGGCCGGGGCGGTCCGACGTAGCACTGCACGACTTCGGAGCCGCGACGGCTTCCCGTGTTGGTCACCGGCACCGAGACCATGACCCGGTCGCCGCGCGTCTGCACCTCGGGCTCCCCGAGCGCGAACGACGTGTACGAGAGCCCGTGGCCGAACGGGAACCGGGTCGGCAGCTGCCGCGCCTCGTACCACCGGTACCCGACGAGCACCCCTTCGCCGTAGCGCACCTCGCCGTTCTCGCCCGGGAAGTTGCCGAACGACGGGTTGTGCTCGAGCAGCACCGGGAGGGTCGTCGGCAACCGGCCCCCCGGCTCCGACTCCCCCACCACGATGTCGGCCAGGGCGTTGGCCATCTCCTGGCCGCCGAACCAGGCCTGGAGGACGGCGCGGGCGTCGTCGGCCCACGGCATCGCCACCGGCGCGCCGGTGTTGACCACGACCACGGTGTTCGGGTTCGCGGCGACGACGCGCGCGACGAGCTCGTCCTGCCCACCGGGGAGGTGCATGGTGGTGCGGTCGCGGCCCTCGGTCTCCCAGTCGTCGTTGGTGCCGACGACCACGACCACGGCGTCGGCGTCGCGGCGGTCGCACCGCGCGGTCGAGCAGGTCGGGCGGTGACGGTCGGCGCAGTCCGAGCTTCATGCCGCGGAGGAAGAACGCGGCCTCCTGGGCGAACTCGACGAGGACGTCGACCGGTTCGCCGGCGACCAGCTCGACCGCCGCCTCCACCTCGGCGCTGGCCATCCCGAAGTACTCAGCGCCGGGGCCGGGCGGGTCGGCGATCCCGTCGAGCACGACCGCGCCGTCGACGAGCACGCGCGCGCGCCCGCCGATCTGGACCAGCGACAGCGTGTGCGGACCGGTCTCGTCGGGGAGATAGCGCCCGGTGGCCCGGAACGAGAAGTCGTCGGCGTCGACGCCGGCCGGTGGAGCTTCGACCAGCAGCAGCCGGCCGTCGCGGAACGCGCCGGCCGCGAGCGCGGCGCCTGGCGTGCTCCCGCCCGGCGAAGTACTCGACCGCGAACTCGGCTTCGATCGGCGGCGCGGTCCGGTCGATGTCGACCGCGCGCGCGTACCGGACGTCGACGGCGTCGCCGAAGGCGGCGCGGAGCGCGTCGAGCGGGCTGACGCGGTAGTGCGGCGCGAGGTTCGCCGAGCCGCCGCCCATCATCTGCGGGCGTTGCGCGTTCGGGCCGATCACCGCGAGGGAGCGGATCGACGAGCGATCGAACGGGAGCACGCCGTCGTTCTCGAGGAGCACCATCGACGCGGCCGCCGCCTCGCGGGCGAGGGCACGGTGGTCGGGCCGGTCGACCGACGTCGCCACCCGGCCGGGCGGATCGTCGAGCGCGCCGATGCGCTCGAACACGCGCAGCAGGTGCTCGACCTGGACGTCGACCACCGCTTCGTCGACCTCGCCGGCGCGCACGGCTTCGGCGAGATGCGCCCCGAAGAAGCTGCCGGGGCCGGGCATCTCGAGGTCGACGCCCGCGGCCGACGAACCGACCGTCGAGCCCGCGCTCATCCAGTCGGTCAGGACGAACCCCTCGAAGCCCCACTCGCCGCGCAGGATCCCACCGAGCAGCTCGGCGTGCTCCGAGCAGTGCGGACCGTTGAGCCGGTTGTACGCGGTCATCACGCCGAGCGCGCCGCCGTCGCGCACGGCCATCTCGAACGGCAGCAGGTAGATCTCCCTGAGCGCGCGCGGATCGATCACCGAGTTGATGGAGTTGCGTTCGAACTCGGCGTCGTTCCCGGCGAAGTGCTTGACCGTCGTGACGATCCCCTGCGACTGCACACCACGCACGAAGGCGGCGGCGGTCGCGCCCGACAGCAGCGGGTCCTCCGAGTAGCACTCGAAGTTCCGGCCCGCGAGCGGCGATCGGTGGATGTTGACCGTCGGCGCGAGGAGGACCCGGCACGCCTTGGTGTGGGTCTCCTCGCCGAGCATGACCCCGACGCGTTCGATCAGTGCGGGATCCCAGGTCGCACCGAGCGCAGAACCGCACGGGATGCAGACCGACGTCTCGGACCCGAGACCGAAGAGCGCGCTCCCGCGTGCGCCGTTGGGGCCGTCGGTCACCTGGATGGACGGGATCCCGAGCCGTTCGATCGCGGCGAGGTTCCAGAAGTCGACGCCGTTGGTGAGCGACGCCTTCTCGTCGAGGGTCATCCCGGCGACGACCGCCGACCAGTCGCGACTCATGACCGTGGGATCTCGCTCCAGGGCTTGCCCAACCAGGCGTCGGGCTCGCGTGGGAGACCGAGCACCCGTTCACCGAGGATGTTCTTGTTCACCTCGGTGGTGCCGCCTTCGATCGTGTTGGCGCGGCTGCGGAGCATGCCGCCGACCTCGAACGGCAAGGAGTCGTGGTAGGCGTCGCTGTCGTGCTGGTCGTTGACGCCGTCGACGTCCCACGCCATCGCACCGGCGCCGAGGAGCTCGACCGCGGCCGCCTGCACCCGCTGGTTGAGGCCGGCCTGATGGACCTTGCCGATGGACGCCGCCGGACCGGGGGTCTGGCCGGCCGCGAGGTTCGACGCCACGCGCTGGTTGGTCCACGCGCGGATGCGCTCCTCGCTCCACAGGGCGGCGAGCCGCTGACGGACGATCGGGTCGTCGGCCACGCCCTGCTTGCGCGCGAGGACGAGCAGACGGTCGACGCCCGAGCCACCGACCCGGCCGCTGCCCCCCGACCCCGCGCCCGCGACCATCTGCCGTTCGCTCGAAAGCGTCGCGCCCGCGACCCGCCACCCGTCGTTCACGTCACCGAGACGCTGGAAGTCGGGGACGCGCGTCTGGTCGAGGAACACCTCGTTGAATTCGATCTCGCCGCTGATGTGCCGCAGCGGGCGCACGTCGACGCCGGGCGCATGCATGTCGACGAGGAAGTAGGTGATGCCCTTGTTCTTCGGCTTCGTCGGATCGGTGCGGGCGAGGAGGATCGCGAAGTCGGCACCCTGGGCCCACGTGGTCCACACCTTCTGGCCGCTCACGACCCACTCGTCGCCGTCGCGCACCGCCTTCGTCGCCAGCGACGCGAGGTCGGACCCGGCGCCGGGCTCGCTGAAGAGCTGACACCACTTCTCCTCGTTGCGGACGATCGGCCCGAGGAAGCGCAGCTTCTGCTCGTCGGTGCCGTACGCGAACAACGCGGCCGCGGTGTTGTTGAGCCCGAGCGGGTTGAGCGCCCGGAGGTTGAACGGCGTGAGCACCGCGCGCATCGCGCCCGCCGTCTCCGGGGCCACGCCCAGACCGCCGTACTCCGGCGCCCAGGTGGGCATCACCAGACCGGATGCCCCGAACACCGGGTACCACGCCTCGTAGTCGGCCCGGCTGCGGACCTCCCGGATCGCCGAGTTGCCCCCACGCGCCGCCGCGTCGCGCCACGCGGCCGGGACGTGCTCCTCCACCCACGCCTCCGTGCGCGCCACGCACTCGTCGACCGGGGTCGAGGCATCCACCGCGAGTCGTTCGCCGTTCATCGCCACAACGTAGGTGTCCGGCCCCGTCCGGGGGCGAGGGAACCCTGGGTACACTCCCCGTAATTCTCGACGCCGCTCGGGGAGAACCGCATTCTTGCACCGGACACGCGAGGGGGCCGATGGCTGGCAGATCGTTGCGGGGGGAGGCCGCGATCGTCGGCGTCGCCGACGCCGCGTCGCCGAGCGGCGAGCTCGACACCCGGGGCCACGTGCTCGAGGCGGCCATGATCCGCGAGGCCCTCGGCGACGCCGGGCTCACCCTCGCCGACGTCGACGGCATCTGCTGCTCCGGCCTCGCCACGGGGATCGCCGAGTACCTCGACCTCCGGCCGCGGTTCGTGGAAGGCACGTTCGTCGGCGGCTCGAGCTTCGAGGTGCACGTCGAGCACGCGGCGGCGGCGATCGCCGCGGGCCTCTGCGAGGTCGTGGTCGGCGTCTACGCCGCGACACCACGCCAGAACCGCCGTCTCGGCCCGCTCGCCCCGTCGTTCGGTCCGATGGGCCAGGACGTCGGCGGCGAATGGGAAGCGCCGTTCGGCCCGCGGATGCCGATGACGTCGTACGCGCTCGCCGCGAACCGGCACATGGCGCAGTTCGGCACGACCTCCGAGCAGCTCGCCCAGATCGCGGTCGACACGCGGCGCTGGGCCGCGCTGAATCCGCGCGCCCGCCACCAGGACCCTCTCACCGTCGACGACGTGCTCGCGTCCCCCGTGCTGGCGTCGCCACTGCACCAGCTCGACTGCTGCCTGGTGACCGACGGCGCCGGGGCGTACGTGATGACCTCGGCCGAACGCGCACGCGATCTCGCACGTCCACCGGTGTACGTGCTCGGCGCCGCGACCGGTCTCGACCACTGGGTCATCTCGCAGATGCCCGACCTCACCGTCACGCCGGGCGCGATCTCGGGACCGGCGGCCTTCACCCACGCCGGGATCACGCCCGACGACGTCGACGTGTTGATGAGCTACGACTCGTTCACCATCACCGCGCTCCTGCACCTCGAGGATCTCGGGTTCTGCGCCAAGGGCGAGGGCGGGGCGTACGTCGAGGACGGCAAGCTCGGTCCTGGCGGCGCGCTGCCGATGAACACGAACGGTGGCGGGCTTTCCTACACCCATCCCGGGCAGTACGGGATGTTCCTGTTGGTCGAGGCCACGCGACAATTGCGCGGCGAGTGCGGCCCGCGCCAGGTTCCCGGCGCCGAGGTCGCGGTCGCGCACGGGTGTGGCGGTGTGCTCTCCGCCACCGGCACCGTCGTGCTCGGCACCGAGGCGACACGATGAGCGCGCGGGTCGAGCCGCCGGTGTCCGACGAGTCGGTCACGTTCTGGGACGCGACCCGCGAGAAGCAGTTCCTCCTGCCGTGGTGCACCGAGTGCGACACCGCGATCTGGTATCCGCGTCTCGACGTGTCCGCGGTGTCTCGGGTGCGCGATCGAGTGGCGCGAGGCGTCGGGTCGCGGCCACGGTGCATGCGTGCAGCATCCACTGGAAACCGGGTGCCGGCCGGAGTGAGGACGACGGGCCGTACGTCGTCGCGCTGGTCGATCTCGCCGAAGGAGTCCGCATGATGAGCAACGTGGTGGAGTGCGCGCCGACCGACGTGATGGTCGGCATGCCCGTCGTCCTGGTGTGGGAACCGCTGTCCGACGGCCGGCACCTGCCGGTGTTCCGCCCCGCCTGATCCGATGCCGTTCCCCGACTTCAAGCCCACGTTCCCCGAGCTGCTCCGGTCGGCGGCGCGGTTCGGCGACCACACCTACGTGGTGGCCGACCGTGAGCGTCTGAGCTACGCCGACGCCGACGCGCGCTCGGCCGCGGTCGCACGCGGGCTGCTCGCCGAAGGCATCGGCAAGGGCTCGCGCGGTCGGAGTCCTGATGCCCAACAGCATCGACGACGTCGTCGTCGCACTCGCGATCCTGCGCATCGGCGCGGTGCTGGTACCGATGAACACCTTCCTGCAGACGCGCGAGCTCGGGTGGACGATTCGGCACGCCGACCTGTCGATGCTGATCACGTGCGCTCGGTTCCTCAACAACGACTACCTCGAGCGACTCGAGGACGCGCTGCCCGGGCTCGCGTCACGACCAGCCGGAGCACCGCTGTTCGTGCCCGACGCACCCTTCCTCCGCACCATCCACGTGTGGGGGCCATCCGATCGCGCCTGGGCGAGCGGCGACGAGGCCGCCATGGTCGCGGCCGGTGACCAGGCCGCCATCGACGGCGAGTTCCTGGCGCGCGTCGAGGAGTGCGTCGTGCCCGCGGATCCCGCGATGATCGTGTACAGCTCGGGCAGCACCGCCGACCCGAAGGGCGTGGTGCACACGCAGGGGACGGTGGTCCGTCACTCGCACAACGTCCTGGTCGGGTACCCGATGGGCCCCGACGACGTGGTGTTCTCGTCGATGCCGTTCTTCTGGATCGGGGGCCTCGTCACCGCGCTGTTCGAGGTGCTCCACATCGGTGCCACGCTCGTGACCCAGAGCTCGTTCGATCCCGCGTCGGCGCTCGATCTCATCGAGCAGGAGCACGCCACCAACGTCACCGGCTGGCCCCAGCAGGGCAAGACGATGGCGGAGCACCCGTCGTACACGCCCGAGCGCGTCGCCACCGTGACGCGTACGAGCATGGCGGACCTCGTGCCCACGGGGCAGCGTCCACCCGAGGTGAACTCCACGTCACTCGGCATGACCGAGATGTGCAGCGTGCACATCTCGTGGGACCAGTACGACCCGCTCCCCGAGTCGCGGCGAGGAACCTTCGGCAAGACGCTGCCCGGTATCGAACACAAGGTCGTCGACCCCGACACCGGAGCCGAGCTCCCACCGGGCGAGGACGGCGAGCTGTGGGTGCGCGGCTACTCGCTCATGCAGGGGCTCTACCGGCGCGAACGCGAAGAGGTGTTCGAGCCCGATGGTTGGTACCGCACCGGTGACGCCGGCCACTTCGACGCCGAAGGCTGGTTCTACTTCACCGGGCGGCTGGGCGAGATGATCAAGACCCCGGGCGGCGCCAACGTCACGCCGGCGGAGGTCGAGGCTGCGCTCATGGCCTACCCCGACGTGCTCGAGGCCTACGTGACCGGCATCCCCGTCGGAGATGGAGCCGGACAGCTCGTGGCGGGCGCGGTCGTCGCGCGTGGTGACGCCGTGCTCGATGGCGACGAGCTCCGCACCCGGCTCAAGGGCGACCTGTCGGCCTACAAGGTCCCCAAGCACCTCTGGGTGTGCACCAAGGGTGAGCTGCCCTTCCTCCAGTCCGGCAAGATCAAGAAGCAGGAGCTGGCCGAGCGGCTCGCGGCGCGCCTGGCGCAGTGAGCGGCGCGTCGTGACCGATCACGCCGACGTCCTGATCATCGGGGCCGGCGCGTCGGGTGGGGTCGCCGCCCTCCGACTCGCGGCGCGGGCCTGCGGGTCGTGTGTCTCGAACAGGGTGGATGGCAGGACCCCACCACGTACCCCGGTGCGGGGCCGGACTGGGAGCTCCTCGCACGCAAGCCCTGGTCGTCGTCGCCGAACGTGCGCGGCCACCCGGCCGACTACCCGATCGACCTCGCCGACTCCGACATGGTGCTGGGGAACTTCAACGGGGTCGGCGGCGGCACGGTGCTGTACAGCGCGGTGTGGCCACGGCTTCTCCCGTCGGACTTCCGCACCCACTCGGACCTCGGCATCGGCGACGACTGGCCGCTGACCTACGACGAGCTGCTCCCGTTCTACGAGGAGACCGACCGGCAGTTCGGCGTGTCCGGACTGGGCGGCAACCCCGCCTACCCGCCCGGCGCCGATCCACCGCTCCCGCCGTTGCCCATCGGTCGGGCCGGGCTCGCGCTCGCCCGCGCCCACGCGCGGCTCGGATGGCACTGGTGGCCCGAGTACAACGCCATCCTGTCCGCCGACCACGCCGGCCGGCACGCGTGCGTGCAGCGCGGTTCGTGCGGCTCCGGGTGCAACGAGGGCGCCAAGGGTTCCACCGACGTCACGCACTGGCCGGGAGCTCTCGCCGCCGGTGCGCAACTGGTGACCGGCGCGCGTGTCCGTCGGATCGAGGTCGACGCGCGGGGACGTGCACGCGGCGCGACCTGGCTCGACGCCGACGGCCGCGAGCACTTCCAGAGTGGCGACGTCGTCCTCTGCGCCGCCAACGGCATGGGGACCGGGCGCCTGCTGCTGCTCTCCGCGCACGCCGGCGCGCCGGACGGTCTGGCGAACTCGTCGGGACTGGTCGGTCGCCGCCTGATGGTGCACCCGGGCGCGATGGTCGACGGCTACTTCGACGACGACCTCCACAGCTACCGCGGCCACTTCGGCGGCCAGATCCAATCGCTGCAGTTCGCCGGCACGGACCCCGAGCGCGGGTTCCTCGGCGGCACGAAGTGGAGCCTCGCTCCCACCGGCGGACCGCTCGCGGTCGCCTTCGGATTGCGCGGCCGACCGGCCCTCGGTGCCGCGCACCACCAGCACATGCGCGAGCGCTTCGGTCGTGGCGCGCGGTGGGTCGTGCTCTGCGAGGACCTGCCCGACGTCGAGAACCGGGTCGAGCTCTCGGCGACGCTGGTCGACGGGTCCGGGATCCCCGCCCCGAAGGTGACCTACCGACTCAGCGACGACGCGCGCCGGGCGACCGCCTGGAGCATCGATCGTGCCACCGAGTCCCTCACCGAAGCCGGCGCACGCACGGTCGACGGGGTGCCGATGCGGAACAACAGCCATCTGCTCGGCACCGCCCGCATGGGCGACGACCGTGCGTCGTCCGTCGTCGACCGCTGGGGCATCGCGCACGACGTCCCCAACCTCGGGATCATCGACGGGAGCGTGTTCGTCACCGTCGGCGCGGCCAACCCCACCACCACCATCTGCGCCCTCGCGCTCCGCGCCGTCGACCACCTCCTCGCGCTGGCGCGGCGACGTCCCGGTCCCCGAGCCGACCCGTCGGTTCGCGGCACCGGAGGCGTCGGCGTCGACGCCGGTCGTCGTGCGCTCCAGGTTCTCGCCCGGCGACCGCGCCCGGCTCCGCGCACTGGCCCGTGCGCTCCTCCCCGCGGGCGAGCGCATGCCCGCCGCCGACGACGCCGGCGCCGCCGACGATCTCCTCGACCAGGTGCTCGACGCGCGTCCCGACCTCACCGGTGACGTCCGGCGCGCGGTTGCGACGACGTTCGACGATCCCGCCGCACACCTCGGCGAGCTGCGCGGCGAGGACCCGCCCGCCTACCGCGCGCTCGTCCTCACGGTGCTCGCCGCGTACTACCGCTCGCCCGACGTGCAGGCCGGGCTCGGCTGGCCCGGTCCGGCGGCGACCCCGGTCGGGCGCTTCGACTACCCCGACTACCTGAGCGAGGGATTGCTCGACCACCTGCTCCCGCGGTAGGCACGCCACATGAGTGAACTGCGCTATCCCACCGTCACCGAAGCCGGCCCCGTGCACGACGAGCGGGAGATCGAGGCCGTGGTCGCGGTCCTGCGGAGCCCCGGCCGCCTCGCCATCGGGCCGGAGGTGGCCGAGTTCGAACGCCGGGGCGCCGAGCTCCTCGCCAAGCGGCACGCGGTGATGGTGAACAGCGGGACGTCCGCGCTGTGGTTGGCCATCGACCTGCTCGGGTGCGAACCGGGCGACGAGGTGATCACGTCGCCGGTCACGTTCTCGAGCGACATCGCACCGCTCGTCGCCAAGGGCATCGTCCCCGCGTTCGTCGACGTCGAGCCCGACACGCTGCAGATCGACGTCTCGAAGATCGAAGCGATGATCGGCCCGCGCACCAAGGCCATCCTCGCGCCCAACCTCGTCGGGAACTGCCCCGACTGGGACGCCATCCGCGCCATCGCCGATGCGCACGGACTGCTCGTCGTCGAAGACAGCTGCGACGTGCTCGACTCGTACCTGCGCGGCACACGCACCGGGACACGCTCCGACATCTCGGTCACGAGCTTCGCCCGCGGTCACTCGATCACCGCGGCCAGCAACGGCGGCATGATCGCGGTCGACGACGACGAGTGGTTCGACCAGTCCCTCGTGCGGCGCCGGTGGGGACGTCACTCCGAGCGGTACCTCTTCGGCAGCAAGCAGGGCGACGACGACCGCTTCGGCACCCTCGCCGACGGCACGCCCTACGACATGGTCTTCCTGTTCGAGGACACCGGCTACAACTTCGAGCCGTCGGAGATCGGCGCCGCGTACGGCAACGTGCAACTCGACCGGTTGGCGGAGTTCAACGAACGGCGCCGGCAGAACTTCGCCCGGCTCGACGAGGTGCTCGCCCTCCACGAGGACACGGTGGTGCGAGCCCGCACGACTCCTGAGGTCGAGACGACCTGGATGCGGTTCCCGTTCCTCCTGCAGGACGGGGTCGATCGCACGGCCATGCAGGAGTTCCTGCTCGAGCGGGGCATCCCCTCGCGCATGGTGTGGACGGGCAACATCCTCCGGCAGCCCGGCTTCGCGCGCATCGCCCACCGCGCCCCCACCGACGGCCTGCCGCACGCCGACCGGGTGATGGACCGGGGTCTCACCCTCCCGTCGCACCACGGGCTCTCCAGCGACGCGGTCGGCCACATCGCCGAGTCGCTCTCGGAGTATCTGCACGTGATCGGGTGACCCGGTAGGTTTGTGTTCGCTCTGCGATATTCCCGTTTCCGTTCCCGGAGGACGCATCGTGGCCGACTACATGTTCGCCGACGCGGACAACCACTACTACGAGGCGGAGGACGCGTTCATCCGCCACGGTGACCAGGACGTCAAGCGGTACGTCCGCTGGGTGAGCGAGGGCAAGCGGCGGTACATGGTGTTCGGCTCGACCATGATCGGCCTCGCCAACACCAGCGTGCCGAACCCGACCTTCAACCCGATCGCGACGCCGGGCGCGTTCCACGCGCGCCTGAAGGAGCTGCAGGAGCGCACCACCGGTGTGACGGGCATTCCGCTCACCGACATGCAGAAGGCATACGGCCAGCTCGAGCAACTTCCCGAGGGCTACCGGGTCAACCACGCGCGCATCGACATGATCGACGAGCAGAACGTGGAGAAGTGCCTCCTGTTCCCCACGCTCGGCGACTGCGTCGAGGGCCTCATGCACGACAACGTGCCGATGGCGTACAAGGTGTTCCACGCCTTCAACCTGTGGCTCGAAGAGGACTGGGGGTACGCGTACCAGGACCGGCTGTACGCGCCGCCCTACATCCCGATGCTCGACCCCGACCTCGCCGCCGCCGAGCTCGAATTCCTGTTGAACAAGGGCATCAAGGCGGTGTCGATCCGACCGGGCCCGGCCAACGGCCGTTCGCCGGCCGACCCCTCGTGGGACCGGTTCTGGTCGTTGATGAACGAGAGCGGCATCCTCGCCGCGTATCACGGGTACGGCGGCACGACGAGGTACAGCGAGGCGTTCGACCAGATGTGGGGGCAGTCGAAGGCCGACGAGGGGTACAACGCCGCGCTCGGCCAGGCCTTGACGTCGGACCGGGGGATCCTGGAGCTGTGCGTCGCGCTCGTGCTCGGCAACCTGTTCGGCCGTTTCCCGAACGTGAAGATCGCGAGCATCGAGCTCGGCTGCGCGTGGACGCCGTACGCGCTGCACATGGTCGACCACGCCGGCTCGTTGCTGGAGCGCCGCATCCAGGCGTTCGGTGAGACGATGCAGGACCTGCCGTCGGACGTGTTCAAGGAGCACATCTACATCTCACCGTTCCCCGAGGAGGACGTCGTCGGCCTCACCGAGCTCATCGGCGTCGACCGCGTGCTCATGGGCTCCGACTGGCCGCACCCCGAGGGCAACATCATGCCCGGCGACTTCGCCGACAGCATCCAGAAGCTGCCCGAGGCCGACATCAAGAAGATCATGCGCGACAACCTGCTGTCGCTGCTCTCGTAAGCGAGCTCGGCGTCAGAGGAAGAGGGGCGTTCCGCCGGTCACCCTCAGGGTCTCTCCGGTCACGAACGACGACTCGTCCGAGCAGAGGAACAGCATCGCCTGCACGATGTCGTCCATCGTGCCCAGGCGGTGGATCATCTGCTTCTCGTTGACGATGTCGTCGACGATCTCCTGCGGCAGATCCGCGATCGCGTTCTCGGTGGCCATCAACCCGGGGGCGATGGCGTTGACGCGGATGTGATCGCCGGCGAACTCGGTGGCGAACGCGATGGTGAGGCCGCGCACCGCGAGCTTCGACACTGCGTACGGCGTGGCGCTCAGGTACGAGGCCATCGACGAGATGTTGATGATCACCCCGCCCCCGCGGCAGCCATCGACGGACGAGCGGACACGGAGCAGTTGACGACGCCGATGACGTTGACGTCGAACAACGAGCGGAGCTCGTCGCGTTCGAGCACCGAGAACGGCTGGTTGTACTTCATGAGGTGCTTGCCGGCGTTGTTGATCAGGATGTCGACGCCGGCGAAGCGCTCCACGGCCGCGTCGATCGCCGACTGCACCTGGTGCTCGTCCGCGACGTCGCAGACGACCGCCAGTGCCTGCTTCCCGTCGCGCTCGAGGTCGGCTGCCAGCGCGTCGGCGGCCGGGCCGTCGACGTCGGCGATGACGACCGCGGCGCCCTCGGCGGTGAGCGCCGCGCGCGAACGCGCGCCCGAACCCGATCCCGCCACCGGTGATGAACGCCACCTTCCCGTCGAAGCGCATGCTCGCCCGCTCTCCCCGGTTCAGTTCCGGCCCAGGATCAGCCCACTGTTCAGTGAGCTGACCAACGCGTGGTCGACGGTCGCCACCTGGTTGACCGCGGTGCCACGGACCTGGCGCACGCCTTCCTGGATGCTGTTGATCCCGTGGATGTAGGCCTCGCCGAGCAGCCCGCCGTGGGTGTTGGTGGGGAGCGCGCCGTCGAGGTCGAGGTTGCCGTCGGCGACGAACGGCACCGCCTCGCCGGCGCCGCAGAAGCCGTACGCCTCGAGCACCAGGAACACCAGCGGGCTGAAGTTCTCGTAGATCTCGGCCACGTCGATGTCGGCCGCGGCTGAGCCCGGCCCGCGCGAACAGCAGCCGGGCGCACGCAGCCGCCTCGGGATACGTGGCGAGGTCATCGTGGTAGTAGTTCGACGTGATGCTCGCGAACCGCTGGTGCGCGTCGGCGACCGCGATGATGGCCACCGGTGCTTCGACGTCGGGCGCGCGCTCGGCGCGCGTGACGACCAACGCCACGCCACCGTCGCTCTCCTGGCAGCAGTCGTAGAGCCGCAGCACGGGCTCGACGATCCACCGCGACGCCTGGTGGTCGTCGAGGGTGATCGGTCGCTCGTAGAACCACGCCTTCGGGTTGGTGGCGGCGTAGCGACGCGCCGACACCGTGTAGCGCCCGAAGTCCTCGTTGGTCGCGCCGTACGCGTGCATGTAGCGACGGAACCAGAGCGCGTACATCTTGGCCGGCGTGTCGATGCCGAAGTTGAAGTACCAGTCGAGCGGCGCGGGCCCCATGGGCTTCGAGTGCGGTTGACCGAAGCGGTGCTGCGACCGTTCGTTGAACGCCCGGTACACGAGCACCGCGTTCGCCATCCCCGAGGTCACGGCGGCGACCGCATGTTGCACGGTGGCACACGCACCGACGCCACCACCGGGCGTGCGCGACCACCAGTCGATCTCGCCGACGCCGAGGTTGCGCATCAGTTCGAGCTCGTCGTTGCCGTCGACGGTGAACGTGACCATGCCGTCGATCGTCGGCCGGCATGAGGCCGGCGTCGAGGATGGCGGCGCGGCACGCTTCCGCCGCGAGCTGCATCGTGCTGCGACCCGAGCTCTTCGAGAATTCGGTGGCCCCGATGCCGGCGACGATCGCCCCGGTCACGACACGACCCGGAAGTAGGGCGTGCTCGTGCCCCGGTCGTCGCGGAACTCGACCATCACCGCGAGGTCGTCGTACGGCCCTCCGTGCGGCGGGTCGACGAGGTTCGAGACCAGCCGCGTGCCCTCCTCCAGCTGCACCAGGATCACGATGCGGGGTTCGTCGTCAGGCCGGTTCGGGTGCAGCGAGTACATCCACGAGACGATCCGTCCCCGCCCGCTCGACTCGGCGGCGTCCCAGGCGAGCGAACCGCACTCGCCGCACATCGGTGCCGGGGGGTGGCGCAGCGTGCCGCATTCCGCGCACCGCTGGACCAGGAGCCGACCCTCGGCGGCCCCGTCCCAGAAGAAGGCGTCGTCGGGCGCCGACCGGCGCGTCTCGCTCATCCCGTCACTCTCCCACGGTCCGCCGGTGCGGCCGCTCGCCGGACAATGTAGTTTCGTCCTCGGAGAACGTGATTTTCGCGACGCCGGGGGGACGAGATGACACGAGTGGTGCTGTGGGGCCCCGGCCAGATGGGGATCGGCGCGCTCCGGGCGGTGATCCAGCACCCGGGACTCGAGCTCGCCGGGCTGGTCGTGCACAGCGAGGCCAAGGAAGGCCGCGACGCCGGCGACCTCTGCGGGCTCCCGACGACCGGGATCGTCGCCACCCGCGACATCGACGCCGCGCTGGCGATCGACGCCGAGGTCGTCGCCTACTTCGCGAGCAGCGACTACCGCTACCGGGAGGCCGCCGACGACGTCGCGCGGTGCCTGCGGGCGGGCAAGAACGTGGTCACGACGTCGCTCGTGCTCGTTCTGCTAGCCGCCCGCCGCCGAACCGGACCTGCGCGAGATGCTCGACGCCGCGTGTCGCGACGGCGGCGCGACGCTGTTCAACAGCGGGATCGAGCCCGGGCTGGATCAACGACATCGTGCCGTTCGTGTTCAGCAGCACCTGCTCGCGCATCGACACCATCACGATGCAGGAGATCCTCGACTACGCGCCGATCGCGCAGCCCGACATCATGTACGACTTCATGGGCTTCGCGTATCCGCCGGAGTACCGTCACGCCGCTGCAGGAACCGGGCCGACTCAACCGCCTGTGGTCGCCCGTCGTCTGGGGTCTCGCCGCCGGGCTCGGGCTACCCTCGACTCGGTCGACGACACGATGGAGAAGTGGGTCGCGCCTGAGTCGTACGAGACCGCTTCGGGGCCGCTACCCGCGGGCACGGTCGGCGGGATGCGGTTCCGCGCTCGTCGGCATGAAGGACGGCGAGGAGCGCATCGTGCTCGAGCACATCACCCGCATGGGCGAGCACTCCGCGCCCGACTGGCCGCGGCACCCCTCCCCCCTCGGCGGCTACCGGGTGATCCTCGAGGGCATGCCGACGTACACCGTCGACATCGAGATGCACGGACGCGGCAGCAACATGCGGGGACTGAGCTTCGCCACGTTCATGCGTCCGCTCAACGCCATCCCCGCCGTCGTCGCCGCCCCTCCGGGCATCGTGTCGTCGCACGACCTGCCGATGGTCACCGGCGTGATGACCGGCGGCGAGTGGACCGGGATCCTGGCGTGAGCGGCGTGTTCGACGACCTCGACGGCAAGGTCGTCGTGGTCACCGGCGCGAGCCGGGGCGTCGGACGCGGCATCGCGCGCTACCTCGCGCAGGCGCGGCGTGAAGCTCGTCGTGTCGGCACGGGGCGCGGAAGGACTCGCCGCGGTGTCCGCCGAGCTCGACGAGCTCGGCGCGGCACACGTGGCGCGCACCGCCGACGCCGCCGACCGCGACGCGATCTTCGCGCTCGTGGCCGCGGCGGTCGACACCTTCGGCACCGTCGACGGTGTCGTCGCCAACGCGGTAGACGTCGAACGACCCGGTCGGGGTCGAGCACCTCTCCGAGACCGACCTCGACGTCCCGTTCGCGGCCGGAGCCAAGGGCACGCGTCTGGCTCATGCAGGCGGCGTTCCCGGTCATGCAGGCCCAGCGGTCACGGTCGCATCGTCACGTTCGGGTCGAACGCCGCGCTCGAGGGCGTCGCCACCTACGCCGCGTACTCGGCGGCCAAGGAGGCGATCCGGGGACTGACCCGCACCGCGGCCACCGAGTGGGGCCGCTTCGGCATCACGGTCAACTGCGTGTGCCCGGTGTCGGTGCGCCACCACACGCCCGGCCTCGACGACCCCGAGCAGTTGGCGAAGTTCGAGCGGAGCTTCTCGCGTCAACCGGTCCCACGCGACGGTCGCCTCGAGGAGGACATCGCGCCGGTCGTCGGCTTCCTCCTGTCCGACGCCAGCGCGTTCGTGACCGGCCAGACGCTGATGGCCGACGGCGGTCGCATCATGATGCGGTGAGGAGTCCGACATGACTGCACGAGTGGTGCTCGTCACCGGCGCGACGCGCGGGGTGGGCCGTGGGATCGCCGACGCGTTCGCCCGGCGTGGCGACACGCCTCGTGATCGTGGGCCGCAGCACCGACGCCACGCCGAACCGCCTCGGGTTGCCGGGGACCCTCGAAGGCGTCGCCGGCGAGCTGCGCGCGCAGGGAGCGAGGTCCTCACGATCAACGCCGACCTCGCGCAGACCGACGACGCGGAGCGGGTCGTCGACGAGGTCCGGGACGTGTACGGCACCCCCGATGTGCTCGTGAACAACGCGGCGGCGACGTTCATCGGCCCGTTCCTCGAGATCCCGGTCTCACGGTGGAAGACCGCGCTGAACCTCAACCTCCTGGCCGCCGGTCACGCTGATCCAGGGGTTCCTCCCCGGCATGCTCGAGCGCGACGAGGGCCGCATCGTCAACATCACGTCGGCGGCGGCCCGCACCCGCGAGTTCCCGGCGACCAACGTCCCCCAGCTCTCGTACGCCGCGAGCAAGGCCGCGCTCGACTCGTTCTCGTTCGGACTGTCAACGACCTCGCCGACACCGGCGTCGCCCTCAACCTGCTCGCGCCGGTCGTGCTCACCGAATCGGTCGAGTACCACCTCACCGCCGACCACTTCGACGAGGTCAAGCGCCGCATGGCGCACATGGGGCCGTTACGGCGAGGCGGTGGCGCGCGTCGCCGACCAGCCGCTCGACTTCCGGGGTCGGTACCTCGAGAACCACGACCTCGAAGCCCTCGGGTTCCTGACGCCCCGTGTTTGACAACGCGCGACGGCGCGCGTGATCCTCCGCGCCATGGCCATCGAACGATTTCCCATCGAAGCGGGACACGTGCTCATGTTCGCCCGCGCCATCGGAGACCCGAACCCCGATCTACGCCGACGCCGACGCCGCGGCGGCATCCGAGGTGGGCGCGATCCCCGCGCCGCCGACGTTCGTCACCGCCAGCGCCCAGTTCGACGCCGACTACCCGCTGCGACCGAAGCCGGGCAGCCGTGGTTCGGCTCGGGCGCGAACGCCACCGGCGCGACGCCGACCGTGCCATCGGGCGGCGTGCGGGCGGCGGCGGCACGTCGCTGCACGCCGAGCAGCACTACGAGTACCACCGCCCGCTCGTGGTGGGCGACGTGCTGCACGCGCGTGGGCAGCAAGGGCGAGACGTGGGAGAAGCAGGGACGCTCGGGGACGTTGAAGTTCACCGAGCTCATCACCGAGTACCTCGACGAGAACGACGAGGTCGTGATCACCGCCCGCACGGTCGCGGTGCTGACGGAGGGACCCAAGTGAGCGTCAGCGCGGCATCGCCTGAAGGTCGGCGACTCGAAGGAGCTGCAGCTCGTCGACGACCTCACCCGCACCCAGATCGTGATGTACGCGGGCGCGTCGGGTGACTACAACCCGCTGCACAGCGACGAGAAGTTCGCCCGCGAGGTCGCCGGCTACCCCGGGCATCTTCGCCCACGGCATGCTCACCATGGGCATGACCGGCCGCGTCGTCACCGACTGGTTCGACGTCGGGCGCGTCACCAAGTACGGCGTGCGCTTCGTGCGCCAGGTGTGGCCGGGCGACACGCTCACCGCGACCGCGGTCGTCGACGCCATCCGCGAGGAAGACGGCGATGCAGTTCGCCGACGTGTCGATCACGACCGTCGACCAGGACGGCACCACCGTCCTCAGCGGCACCGCCACGGCCCGCCTCGACCCCTGACGCCGATCCGCAGATTCATTGTCGGGCTGAACACGCCCGGCGTCGTCCAGCCGACAGTGAATCGACCGGCGTAGGGTTCGCGGCGACGGAGATCGGAGGACTGGATGCACGATCTCGTGGTCCGAGGCGGGACGATCGTCGACGGGCTCGGCCGCGGCCCGTTCACCGGCGACGTCGCGGTGACCGACGGTCGCATCACCGAGGTCGGCACGGTCGACGGCGGTGCCCGCCGGACCATCGACGCCGACGGGCTGCTGGTCACGCCCGGCTTCGTCGACGTGCACACGCACTACGACGGCCAGGCGACCTGGGACTCGCAGCTCGGCGCCGTCGTGCTGGCACGGCGTCACCACCGTCGTCGTCGGCAACTGCGGCGTCGGGTTCGCGCCGGTGCACCCCGGCGGCGAGCAGGAGCTCATCGAGCTGATGGAGGGCGTCGAGGACATCCCCGGCACCGCGCTGTGGGAGGGCATCGACTGGCAGTGGGAGTCGTTCCCCGAGTACCTCGACGCGCTCGCCGGCGCGTCCGCGCATGGTCGACGTCGGTACGCACGTGCCGCACGCGGCGATGCGCGCCTACGTCATGGGCGAGCGCGCCGGCACCGGCATTGCGACGCCGGACGACCTCGCGGCGATGGTCGCCATCAGCGCGCGGGCATCGCCGCGGGCGCACTCGGCGTGTCGACGACGCGCATCCTCGCCCACCACACCAGCCGCGGCCACGAGGTGCCCGGCACCTTCGCCGACGAGGCCGAGCTCACCGCGCTCGCCGGCGTGCTGCGCGAGCTCGGGACCGGCGTGTTCGAGGTGGTGCCGCGGGGCATGGACGGCGAGGTCGAGCGAGGCTCCCGCACGCCGAGCTCGAGCTGCTCGGCCGGCTCGCCGCGGTCGCCGGCACGCGCCTCACGTTCTCGGTCGTGCAGACCCACACCGAGCTCGACCGGTGGCGGGTGATCCTCGACCGCTCGCGCCGAGCTGCGCGACGCAGGGCGTGCCGATCTACCCGCAGGTCGCCAACCGGGCCACCGGCATCCTGTTCGGCCTGCAGAGCAGGAACAACGTGTTCTGCACCCGGCCGAGCTACCGCGAGCTCGCCGACGCTGCCGCTGGAGGCGCGGCTGGCGCGCATGCGCGACCCCGAGGTGCGCGCCGCGCATCCTCGCCGAACCGAACGGCGAGTGGGACCACCCGCTGGCGTCGTTCGTGTACGAGACGTTCTCCAACATGCTGCCGGTGCGCCAGCCGCTCGACTGGGAGCCGACGCCCGCCGACACGATGGCCGCGATCGCCGAGCGCGAGGGCCGTCCCGCCCAGGAGGTCGTCTACGACTTCCTCACCGAGGGCGACGGCCGCAACCTCGTGTCGTTCCCGTTCACCAACTACTTCCACTTCAGCCTCGACGACGTGCACGACATGCTCGAGCACCCGGCGTCGGTGTGGGGGCTGGGCGACGGCGGCGCGCACTGCGGCGCCGCGGTCGACGCCAGCGGGCCCACGCTCATGCTCACCCACTGGGTGCGCGACCGCACCCGGGGCCCGCGCATCGACCTCCCCACCGCGGTCCGGTGGATGACGTCCGACACCGCCGACCTCTACGGGCTGCACGACCGGGGCCGGATCGCGCCGGGTTACCGGGCCGACCTCAACGTGATCGACCACGAGCGGCTCCAGGTCGGCCAACCGGAGATGGTGTTCGACCTCCCGGCCGGTGGCCGCCGGCTCATGCAGCGGGCGCAGGGCTACGTCGCCACCGTGGTCGCCGGCGAGACCACCATCCGCGACGACGAAGCCACCGGCGCGCTCCCCGGCCACCTGGTCCGCGGCGCGCAACCGGCGCCCGCCTGACCTCTCCCCCATACGGGAAGGGGGGGTCAGCCGAAGACGATGTTCTTGCGGCGGACGAACTCCTCGATGCCGGCACGGCCGCCCTCGCGGCCGAAGCCGCTCTGCTTCACCCCGCCGAACGGCGCCCCCGGCGACATGCCCGGGAAGCCGTTCACGATCACCGTGCCGACGTCGAGCCGACGGGCGATCCGGCAGCGCGCGCGCGACGCAGTCGCGCGTGTGCAGGTAGGCGGACAGGCCGAAGTCGCTGTCGTTCGCCTTGGCCACGACCTCGTCCTCGTCGGAGAAGCGCAGCACCGAGAGCACCGGCCCGAAGATCTCCTCGCGCGCGAGCGAGCTGTCGTGGTCGACGTCGCCGAACACGGTCGGCGCGACGAAGTAGCCGTCGGCGAGCGCACCGTCGAGCCGTCGACCACCGGTGAGCAGCTTCCCTGCGCCCTCGTCGACCGCACGTCGGATCACGCCGAGGATGCGCGTGCAGGACCGTTCGCTCACCACCGGGCCCATCAGCACCGACGGGTCGAACGGATCGCCGACGGTCACCGCTTCGATCTGGGCGACGACGCGTGCGACCACGTCGTCGTAGACGTCGTCGTGCACGTAGAGGCGGGTCGGCAGCGCGCAGCCCTGCCCGCTCAGCAGCACCGCGCCGAGCATCGCCGCCATCGACGTGGCGACGTCGAGGTCGGCGTCGGGGAACACGATGTTCGCCGACTTCCCGCCGAGCTCGAACGTGAGCTGGCGTGAGCGTCTCGGCCGCCGCCGCCATCACCAGGCGGGCGGTCGCGCACCCGCCGGTGAACGACACCTTGTCGATCCCCGGGTGGCGCACCAGCGCGTCGCCCGCGGCGGCACCGCCGACGACGACGTTGAGCGCCCCCGGCGGCAGTCCCGCCTCGAGCGCGAGCTCGGCGAAGCGCAGCGCACCGAACGGCGCGATCTCGGGTGGCTTCACGACGACCGTGTTCCCGGCGGCCAACGCCGGCACCGCCTTCTGGCCCATGCCCATCATCGGGCCGTTCCACGGCACGATGGCGCCGATCACGCCGTAGGGCTCGGGCACCACGACGTCGAGCACGTCGCCCGCCGACCGGCACCACCTCGCCGTCGAGCTTGTCGATCCACCCCGCGTAGTAGCGCGTCCAGGCCGCGGTGTAGGCGCCGGAGCGCATCGCGCTCACCGGCGTGCCGTTGTCGAGCGCGTTGATCGCGCACGCTTCGTCGTCGTTCGCGTCGAGCAGGTCGGCGAGGCGGTGCAGGATCGCCATGCGCTCGGGCATCGGCACCGCACGCCACGCCGTGCACGCGTCGCGCGCGACGGCGACCGCGTCGTCGACCTCGGCCGCAGCCGCCGAGCGGCACGCTCGGCCTGCAGCACGCCGGTCGCGGGGTTGTGGTGCTCGTACGACGCCACCCGAGGCGCCGGTGGTGCGGCCGTCGCCGATGACGTGCCCGCGCGCCGCGAGCTCCTGGACCATCGCGGTCGCCGGCGGCGCGGTCGACGGTCATCGGGCCCGTCGGCGGCGCGCGCGTCGGCGATCATCGGTGGCGAGTACCCGGCGTCGGCCCAGGTGAAGTTGGTGCCGGGCGGCACGATCTCGTCGATGCGGTCGAGCACGTCGTCGTCGAGGTCGACGTCGGCAGCGCCGAGCTGGGTGGTCAGCTGCTCCATCGTGCGGGGCCCGATGATCGCCGACGTGACCGCCGGGTTGCGCAGCACCCACGCGACCGCGAGGTGCACGAGCGGGATCCCGGCGTCGTCGGCGAGCTGCCCGAGCGCGTCGGCGGCGTCGAGCTTCTGCTGGTTGCCGGGCTCGTCGAGGTCGTAGCGCGCCGGGATGCGGTTGGCCCGGTGGCTGGTGAACGGTGTCGCCGCCCTTGCGCCACTTCCCCGACAACCAGCCACCGGCGAGCGGGCTCCACGGGATGACGGCCATGCCGTGGCGCTGGCACGTCGGCAGCACGTCGGCCTCGATGCCGCGCACGAGGATCGAGTACGGCGGCTGCTCGCACACGAACCGCTCGCGGTGGCGCCGCTCGGCGACCCACTGCGCCTCGACGATCGCCGACGCCGGGCCACGTCGAGCTGCCGAGGTAGCGGACCTTGCCCTGGTGCACGAGGTCGCTGAGCGCGCCGAGGGTCTCGTCGATGTCGATGTTCGGATCCGGACGGTGCACCTGGTACAGGTCGAGGTAGTCGGTGCTGGAGGCGCCGCAGGCTGTTCTCGCACTCGCGCATGATCCACCGGCGCGAGCCGCCCGCCATGTTGCGGTCCGCGCCCATCGGCGCGAAGAACTTGGTCGCGAGCACGACGTCGTCGCGCCGGCCCTGCGAGCGCCTTGGCGACGATCTCCTCCGACTCGCCCGCCGAGTAGACGTCGGCGGTGTCGATGAAGTTGATGCCGGCGTCGAGCGCGGCGTGGATCACCGCGACCGACTCGTCGTGGTCGGGGTTGCCCCACTGACCGAACATCATCGCCCCGAGGCACAGGCGGCTGACCTGCACGCCCGTCCGTCCGAACGCCCGGTACCTCATCGCGGCCTCCCCGTGTCGTCGTGCTCCGGACGCTACCCAATCCCACGCGGCGGTGGTCGGGCCGGTCCGGAGACCGACCCGACCACTCGGGGGACGCGACGAGCTGGAGATCGGGAGGGGGGTCAGCCGATCTTGTCGCTCGTCGGTCGCGGCGCCGGTGCTCTTCGCGAACGCGTCGGGCACCGGGTACTGGCCGAGCAGGAAGTTCAGGATCGCCGCGTGTTGCAGCTCCACCGGCTGGATGGTGGCGGCGGTCTTGATGCCGGCCGGGTTCTTCACCGACGTCGATCGCCGCGATGTACGTGGCCGCGGCGACGTTCTCGAGGTCGAGCGCGAGCTTCGCCAGCGCCGGGGACGTCCTTGACCTTGGCGAACGCCTTGTCGACCGACTTCTTCACCGTCAGGTCGACCCCGCTGACCGCCTTCTTGCCGGCGCCGGTGAGCACGCCGTTCCACGCCGCGGCGTGGTCCTGGTGCTGGCTCTGCGCGGTCTGGGCGAACGTGACGACCGCGGCGGGCACGCCGGTCGAGCTTGCCCTGGCCGTGACCGCGTCGATCGCCGGCCTGGTAGGTGCCGACGGCGAGGTTCTCGAGCGACGCCGCCAGCGCGACGACCGCGAGGTCGCCGCTGAGCTTCTGCGCCGACGTGGCCGCGGGCACCGCCGGCCGACGTGCGGGTCGCCGCTGCCGCGAGGCCGCTGCCGACCCCGCTGCCGACGAGCGCGACGCCACCGAGCACCGCGCCGCCACCGAGCAGGAACGCCCGGCGGCTCGACGGCGTCGACACCAGCCGCGTGATACCGCTGCGGATGTCGTCGTCCGAGTCGCTCCACTCGGCGAGGCTGTCCCGCATCGACGGCAGCGTCTCGTGGTGCGCGTCGTCGAGGTCGCGCGTCATCGCGTGAGCTCGGCCTCGCTGATCGCGATCGGGTCCTGCTTGCGGTTGCGGCGCCTCACTGCACTGCTCCTTCGTTCGCGGGACGGGCATCCGTGGTCGGGTAGAACGCGTTCGGGAAGCCGACGCTCCCGGCCGCGGCCGGCAGCTTCGCCGCGTCGGGCGGCAGCGCGATGAGGTCGGCCGCACCGCCGGCGACGAGCGCCTTCACCGCGCAGGAGGATCGCGACGTGCTGCGCCTCGACACCCATGATGCTGGCGGCGACCGAGCGGGCGTTCTTGTTGGCGTACGCACCGGTGTTGGCGACGTACGTCTGCGCGGCGCCGTCCTCGAGCTCGATGGCGAGCTCGACGACCTCGCGCCGGTCCGGTGAGCGACGGCTTGGCGTTGTTCACCACGCCGAGCAGCACCGGGATCGGGCTGGTCCTGCGCCTTGCCGCCCAGCCGGGTCGCGGCGGCGTTGAACGCCTCGGCGTGCTGCTGGTGCTGCTCCTTCGTCTTCTGCACGAACGCCTTGACCACGGCGTTCGCGCTCGCGCCGCCGATGAAGTCGAGGGTGAGCGCGGTGTCGTACGTGGCGACCGCGAGGTTCTCGATCGACGCCGCGGTCTGCAGCATCTGCACGTCCATCGCCTTGTCGGCGAACGCCGGCGAGTGGCGAGCAACGCCGCCATCGCCGTGCCGAACCCGGCTGCGGCGAGCACTCCGGACTTCGGAAGTCCACCGAGCAACGTGTTGCGGCGGTGCACTTCGTCGACCGGGAACGCGGCGATCAGCTCGTCGTCGCCTGCCCGTCGAGCGTCGTGCCCGTGCTCGACGTAGCTCGTCGAGCGCGTCGCGCGACGTCGTCATCGCGTCGGAGTGCAGGTCTTGCGACTGCTGCGAGCAGGTCGCGCAACCTCGTGTCGTCGATTCCCATGCGTTCTCTCCTCGAAGTTGGGGGATCTCTTCGCAGGTGTGCGTTGTCGCATCGGGTTCGACGCAGACGAGACGCGGATGGAAGAACGCGAGGATTTCGGAGCGCGAAGACGCGCGACGCTCAGGCGACGTCGCCGACGGCGTCGGGAGCGTTGTGGCTCACCGGAACGCCGCCCGCGACCTCGGTGGTGATCGCGAGGCTCTGCGTGGGCGCGGCGGCTTTGAACGCGACCGTGCCGGGATCGCGTCCGAGCACGCCCAACGAGATGGTGCCCGTGCGCGTGATGCCCCAGAGCTGGTACGTCTCACCCGACGCGGCGGGTGGCAGCTCCGACGTGAGGTAGCCGCTGCCGTCGGGGTCACCACCGCGGTGGCGAGCGTGTTGCCGTCGGTGTCGGTGAGCACGACGTGACGCGACCCGGGCGCCGTCGCTGCGGTGCGCGCCGAGCGCGGCGGTGTCGGCGACCGACGAGCCGTCGTCGGACCGCTCGACCAGCCACAGCCCGCCGAACGCGAGAGCGACCACTGCGGCCGCGGCCGCGAGCCACTGCCACCGCCGGCTCGGACGTGCGGGCGACGGGACCGGCGCGCTGACGCGGGCCGACGACGTCGGGGGGCGGGACTCCGCGCAGCGTGTGCGGCGCCTCGGCGATCTTCGATTCGAGCTTCTCCCACACGCCCTCGGGCGGGGGACCGCCGGCGTGGGCGAGCATCGTCGCCGCGACCTGGAACTCGGCGACCTCGTCGCGCGCCTCGGTGCTGCGCGCGAGGTACTCGTCGATCTGGGCGCGCTCGTCGTCGTCGACGGCGTCGAGCGCGTACGCCGGGCAGGAGCTCGGCGATCTCCTCGGGGGTCAGTTCACGATCCATGATCCGTCGATTCCCCGGTCGACGAGCTGCGCGCGCAAGCGCGTCAGCCCGGTGCGTATCCGGCTCTTGATGGTCCCCTCCGGCTGGTCCAGGATCCGCGCCACCTCGCGGTAGGTGTGCCCGCCGAAGTAGGCGAGCTCGATGGCGCGCCGCTCGGCGTCCGACAGCGTGGCCATCGCCTCCCGGACCTGCTCGGCGATGTCGAGGTCGTAGGCCTCGAGATCGAGGTCGTAGTCGGTCGACGATGCTCGGCGCGTGCGCTGCGCTCCTCCCGGTCACGCCGGCGCGAGTCGGAGCGGATGCGGTCGACGCAGCGCGCGTGGGCGTCCATGAGCAGGAACGAACGCAACGAGCCGCGCGCCTGGTCGAAGCGGTCGGGCTGCTCCCAGAGCCGCAGGAAGATCTCCTGCACCATCTCTTCGGCGAGGGCCCGCTCCCAGAGCAGGCGCTGCGCCAGCGCGAAGACGGCGCCGGCGTGGCGGCGGTAGGCCTCGGCGAACGCGTCGGCGTTGTAGCGGGCGATGGCGATGACGAGCCCGACGTCGTCGGTGCCGCGCGTAGGGAGGTTCGACCGCCATGTTGTGTGTTCGTCCCCGATCGAGGTCCGGGATGACCGAAATCCGGATGGTCCGCTCATCCGTACCCCCGTGAGGTCATCCACGACCCTCCCGACGGCGAACACCCCCGGAATCCATCCCGAGGAGGCCCCGTGCCCGTGCTCGCCAACATCATCGGCCCCGAGCTGCTCATCGTGCTCGCGGTCGTCGCGCTCCTGTTCGGCGGCAGCCGTCTGCCGCACCTCGCCCGCTCGCTCGGGTCCGCCAAGGGTGAGTTCGAGAAGGGGCTGCGCACCGGTTCCGACCACGACGCCGAGAAGGAAGACGCGACCCACTGATGTCCGGGCGCCTCGGCAAGCTGCCGACGATCGTGCTCGCGCTCGTGGTGCCGGTCGTCGCGCTGATGACCGTGCTGGTGACGCTGAACGTGACCGACGACGGCACGAGCGCGGCGTCGGGCGGCGGCGGGGGTGGCGGAGGTGCCGCGGTGTCGATCAAGAACTTCCAGTTCGCCCCGAATCCGCTGGTCGTGCAGGCGGGCGCCGAGGTCACGGTGACCAACGACGACGGCACGCTCCACACGCTCACCGCCGACGACAAGAGCTTCGACACCGGTGATCTCGACGGTGGCGCGAAGGGCACCATCACCGTCGACGCTCCAGGCACCTACGCGTACCACTGCGACATCCACAACTACATGACCGGGACGATCGAGGCGCGATGAGCGAACGTCGGGTTTCGGAGCACTCCACCGCCACCGTCGTCGCGACGATGGCGGGAGCCGTCGCGCTCCTCGTCAGCGGGTGGGTGCACTTCTACCTGTACTTCCGCGGCGGGTACCGCGGCATCGCCCCCGACGACGTGCTCGGTCTCACCATCAGCCGCTCGTTCGCGCTGAACGCGATCGCGGCGCTGGTGATCGCCGAGGCGCTGGTGCTCGGGCTGCGGTACCGCGCCCTCCTGCTGCCGGCGGCGGCGGTGGGAGCGGGCTTCGCGGTCGCGACGCTCGTGGCCTACTTCCTGTCCCGCACCCGCGGGCTGCTCGGGTTCGAGGAGACGTCGACCACCACCGAGGCGGTCATCGCCATGGTCGCCGAGATGCTCGCGCTCGTCGTGCTCGTGCCGGTGGCGGTCACGGAGCTGCGAGCGCGGCGACGTCCAGCACACTGAACACGTACGCCACCGTCTCGTCGAGCGACATCGCCGCACCGCGTGCGATCGCCTCGGCGTAGGCGTCGTCACCCAGCGCGACCCGCGCCCGCTCCAGCGCCGACGCGACTCCGAGGTCGGCGATCATGCCACCCGCCAGGGAGCGGGCGACGCCGGTGGTCACCCCCGCGCCCACCGCACCGGCGAGCACCGCTGCAGCTTCGTCGCGACCGAGCGCGTGCAGCACCGCGACCGCGCTCTCCAGCGCGCTCGTCAGCATCGGCTGGTCGCCGCGTTCGTGCCCGTGCTTGACCGCCTCCCGCACGTCGCGCCGCGCGCCCGCGTGGTCGTGGGCGTCGGCGCGCAGGACCGCGCGCCGCGCGAGCGCGAATCCCAGCAGACCACCGCTGGTCCCGAGTCGTCCGATCTCGATGCTCTCGTCGAGTGCACGCGCCGCGGCCGCGGGATCATCGCGAGTGAGCGCGACCGCACGCGCGAACTGTGCACTCGCGGTGGCGGTGGGATTCTGCGAGCGCCGGGCAGCCTGGAGCGCGAGCTCGGCGTCGGCGAGCGCGCCGGTGTCGTCGCCCAACAGGTTGTGGAAGTTCGCGGCGGCGGAGTACAGGAACGAGAGTCCCCGAGGTGCGTCGCCGGCGGCCCGGAGCGCGACCTCGGCGTCGGCGATCACCCGGACCGCGGCGTTCCAGTCGCCGTTCATCCCCTCGTTGGCGGCGAGGGCGATGTACGCCCACACCGCGCCCGGGCAGTCCGGTGGGATCCCGTCGCGGAGTGCCGCGGCCGCGAGCTCCCGCATCGCGTCGACGTCGTTGCGACCCTGGGCGCTGAATGCCGCGGCCGCCAGCACCGCGGTGCGCACTGCGGGTGAAGCGAGGTCGACGTGCCGCACGAGGTGCTGCACGAGGTGTTCCGCCCACGCGCCGATGCCCAATCCCCGGTCGTTGACCGCCTCGAACGCGAGCGCGGCGACGATGCGCAGGGCGTTTCGCACGTCATCGTCCTCGTCGAGCATGAGGCAGCGGATGAAGGCGGCGCGCAGGTTGTCGAACTCGAGGTGCACGCGCTTGCGCCAGACGACCTCATCGGGACCGGCGAGGCCGGCGTCGGCCGCCTCCGCGAAGCGGGCGTAATGCTCCGCGTGGCGTCGGAACATCGCGTGGAGCCCACCGCCCGCTTCCAGGCGCTCGCGGCGAACGCCCGCAGCGTCTCCAGCATCTGGTAGCGGGTCGTGCCGCTGGCTTCGTCCGCCATGATCATCGACTTCGCCACCAGCCCGGCGCCGGCGTCGAGCACGTCCCACGCCTGGAGCCCCTCGCTGGCCGCGACCGCGGCGACGGCCTCGGCGTCGAAGCTGCCCGGGAACACCCCCAGCCGCTCGAACAGCGTCCGCTCGCGCTCGTCGAGCATCTCGTACGACCACTCGATGGCCGCCCGCAACGTCTGGTGCCGCTCGGCGGCGCTCCGCCGTCCGCCGGTGAGCAGCTGGAAGCGCTGGTCGAGCCGTGCCGCGATGTCGGCCGGGGTCATGATCGTGACCCGCGCCGCGGCCAGCTCGACGGCCAACGGGATGCCGTCGAGCCGACGACAGATCTCCGCCACCGCTGCCGCGTTGGACTCGTCGAGCACGAAACCCGGCTGCACCGCGCGGGCGCGCTCGGTGAAGAGCTGCACCGCCTCGCTGGCGCCGATCACGTCGGGCGACGCGGTGCGCGCCGGTAGCTCCAACGAGGTGAGCGGCCACACCTGTTCGCCGGCAACGCCGAGCGCCTCGCGGCTCGTGGCCAGGATGCGGACCCCCGGGCACTCCTGGAGCAGTCCCTCGGTCAGCCGCCCGACCGCGGCGACCAGGTGCTCGCAGTTGTCGAGGACGAGCACCAGCTCGCGCAAGCGCAACGCGTCGATCACGCTGGCCGCGAGCGTGCTCGCCGGTCGGGGCAACACGCCGAGCGTGGCCGCCACCACCTGCGCGAGCTCTTCGGCGTCGGCGGCCGTCGCCAGCTCGCACAGCCACGTGCCGTCGGCGAAGCGGGGCGCGATGTCGAGCGCGACCTGGATCGCGATCCGGCTCTTCCCGACGCCGCCGACCCCGGTGACGGTCACGAGCCGGGAGGCGAGCAACGCGTCGGCGATCGCCTCCCGTTCGACGGCGCGTCCGACGAACGAGGTGAGCTGACCGGGGAGATTGCCGGGCATGGCGTCGAGCGAGCGGAGCGGGGGGAAGTCGCGACGCAGGCCGATGGCGACGACCTGGAAGATCCGTTCCGGCCGCGCCAGGTCGGGGAGCCGGTGCTCGCCCAGGTCGAGCAGCGCCACCTCGTCGGGGAGGGTGTCGCGCACGATCTCCTCCGTCGCGTGCGACACGACGACCTGCTCGCCGTGGGCCGCCGCCATGACCCGGGCGGCGCGGTTGGTGGCGGGGCCGTAGTAGTCGCCGTCGCGGGCGGCCGCGTCGCCGGTGTGGAGCCCCATCCGGACCCGCAGTCCGCCGGGCACCGACCAGGTCTCGGCGGCCAGGGCACGCTGGGCGGCGAGGGCGGCGTCGAGCGCGTCGCGGGTGCTGACGAACACCGCGTGGAGGCCGTCGCCGGTGGTCTTGACGATCCGGCCCCGGTGCCGCTCGACCGCGTCCCGCAGCAACGAGTCGTGGCGCTCCAGGGCCGGGCGCATGGCCTCGGGATGCTGCTCCCACTGGCGCGTCGATCCCTCGAGATCCGTGAACAGGAACGTCACCGTTCCCGACGGCAGCTCCCCCACGTCACCCCCCTCGCCCGTCGCTCCGGTCCCGCATGATCGCACGCCGAGGTGGATCGGGCCCCGAATCCGGTGAGCGACCCGGCCGCGACACCCCCTATCCTCGACCCATGCAGAACGGACCGGAGTCCGAGTCGGAGCGCGAGCGCGTGCAGCCTGAGCTCGTCGACGGGCGCGCCGCCGGCGACGGCGCCGCGGCGGCGGGCGCGGAAGCCGACGACGAGGCCGGCGAGCAGATCTCGAGCCCGACCAAGCTGATCCGCATCGCGTCGATGGTGCGCAACATGCTCGACGAGGTCCGCCGCGCGCCGCTCGACGACGCCGGCCGTCGCCGGCTCCGCGAGATCCACGAACGGTCGCTCGCGGAGCTCGAGAGCGTGCTGTCACCCGACCTCCGCAAGGAGCTGGCCGAAGTCGTCCTGCCGTTCTCCAGCGACGCGCCGTCGGAGTCGGAGCTGCGGCTCGCGCAGGCCCAGCTCGTCGGGTGGCTCGAAGGACTGTTCCACGGCATCCAGGCCACGTTGTTCACGCAGCAGGCCGCGGCGCAGGGTCAGCTGGAGCAGATGCGCCGACGGGCCATCGACCCGGCCACGGGCGCGCCGACGGGCCCCGCCGGCCCGAGCGGGTACCTGTGACCGCGACCGGCGCCGACCACCCCGGTGGTGAGCTGTTCCACATGCAACCGTGGACACCCGACTCGTGGCGTTCCCGTCCCGCGGAGCAGCAACCCGAGTGGCCCGACCCCGCCGCGCTCGACGCCGCCCTCTCGACGCTGCGCGAGGTCCCGCCGCTCGTGTTCGCCGGTGAGGCGCGCAGCCTGAAGGAAGCGTTGGCCGCGGTCACCGAGCAGCGCGGGTTCGTGTTGCAGGCCGGCGACTGCGCGGAGTCGTTCGACGCGTTCTCGGCCAACGCGATCCGCGACAAGCTCAAGATCATCCTGCAGATGGCCGTCGTGCTCACCTACGGCAGCGGCGTCCCCACCGTCAAGATCGGGCGCATCGCCGGGCAGTTCGCCAAACCACGCTCGGCGCCCACCGAGACCCGCGGCAGCGTCGAGCTCCCGTCGTTCCGCGGCGACATGGTCAACGACTTCGCGTTCGAAGCGGAGGCGCGGCGTCCCGATCCTCAACGGTTGGTGCAGGCGTACCACCAGGCCGCGTCCACACTGAACCTCCTGCGCGCGTTCGCCAAGGGTGGCTTCGCCGACCTGTCGCGCGTCCACGCGTGGAACCTCGAGTACGTCGACGCCAGCCCCGAGGGTCGCCGCTACGACATGCTCGCGGCCGAGATCGACCGCGCCCTGCGCTTCATGGCGGCCTGCGGCATCGACCTCGACTCCGAACACCAGCTCCACCAGGTCGACTTCTACACGTCGCACGAGGCGCTGCTGCTCGGCTACGAGGAGGCGCTCACCCGGCGCGACAGCCTCACCGACGAGTGGTACGACTGCTCCGCGCACCTCGTGTGGGTCGGTGAGCGCACCCGCCAGCTCGGCGGCGCGCACGTCGAGTTCCTCAGCGGCATCCAGAACCCGGTCGGCGTGAAGCTCGGGCCCACCGCCTCCCCCGAGGAGGTGGTCGCGCTCTGCGACCGGCTCGACCCGTCGCGCACGCCCGGGCGCCTCGTCCTGGTCAGCCGCATGGGTGCCGACCGGATCGCCCAGGCGCTGCCGCCGCTCCTCCGTGCGGTGAAGCTCAGCGGGCACCCGGTGGTCTGGATGTGCGACCCGATGCACGGCAACACCTTCCAGCACGCGAGCGGCTACAAGACGCGCGAGTTCGACGACGTCATGCGCGAGCTGCACGGCTTCTTCGCGGCCTGCGACGGCGCCGACGTGTGGCCGGGGGGCGTGCACATCGAGCTCACCGGCGAGAACGTCACCGAGTGCCTGGGTGGGAGCCACGAGGTCCTCGGCGACCACCTCGAGCAGCGCTACGAGACGAGCTGCGACCCCCGCCTCAACGCCCGCCAGTCGCTCGACCTCGCGTTCCAGGTGGCCGAGCTGCTGCGTCGCTGATCGCTCCCGGCCTCCCACGCGCGACGATGGTCCGGTGACCCGCTTCGACGACCTCGGCTCGAACTCCGGACTGGTGGAAGAGCTGTACCAGCGCTACCTCGAGAATCCGGCCTCGGTCGACGACCACTGGCGCGCCTACTTCGCCGCCAGCACGCCCCCGTCCGCCAACGGCCCGGCCCCGGCGGCCACACCCGCGCCCGACGGCTCGGCGGTGGCCGCGCCTCCGGCACCCCCGACGGCACCGGCGCCGCCCCGACCCGGTCCGATGGTGCTCGACGGCGACGAGCCCGAGCCGCTGCGCGGCGCCGCCGCCCGCACGGTCGAGAACATGGAGGCGAGCCTCGGCGTCCCGACCGCCACGTCGGTGCGGGTCGTGCCGGCCAAGCTCCTCGAGGTCAACCGCCAGATCCTCAACAACCAGCTCGCGCGCACCGGCGCCGGGAAGGTCAGCTTCACCCACCTGATCGTGTTCGCGGTCGCTGCGCGCGCTGCGCGACTTCCCCGGGCTCAACTCGTCGTACGCGACCGAGGACGGCAAGCCCGTCGTCGTCCGGCACCAGCACGTGAACCTCGGGCTCGCGGTCGACGTGCAACGCCGCGACGGCACGCACTCGCTCCTCGTGCCCAACGTCAAGGACGCCGACACCCTCGACTTCGAGGAGTTCTGGCGCGCGTACGAAGACGTCATCGTGAAGGTCCGGAGCGGGAAGATCTCACCCGACGACTTCGTCGGCACCACCTGCACCATCACCAACCCGGGCATGATCGGCACCGTGCACTCGGTGCCGCGGCTCATGCCGGGCCAGGGATTCATCGTCGGCGTCGGCAGCATCGGCTATCCCGCCGAGTTCGAGGGCGCCGACCCCGCCGCGCTCGCCCAACTGGCGGTGAGCAAGGTCACGACGCTCACCAACACGTACGACCACCGCATCATCACCGGCGCCGAGAGCGGCGAGTTCCTGCGGCGCATCCACGAGCTGCTCCTCGGACAGGACGACTTCTACGACGACCTGTTCGCGAGCCTGGCGGTGCCGTACGAGCCGGCCCGCTGGAACGAGGACCGCAGCGGGTTCGCCGACCCCAACACGCAGTACGAGAAGGTCGTGCAGGTGCACGCGCTCGTCAACATGTACCGGGTCCGTGGCCACCTCATCGCCAATCTCGACCCGCTCGGGCGCCGCGAGCCCAACACCCACCCCGAGCTCGACATCGCCCACCACGACCTCTCGATCTGGGACCTCGATCGCGACTTCCCGATCGGCAACCTCGGCGTGGGCCGGCTGCCCCGCAAGGTCATGCCGCTGCGCGACATCCTCGGCGTGCTGCGCGACGCCTACGCGCGCACGGTCGGCGTCGAGTACATGCACATCCAGGAGCCCGACCAGAAGGAGTGGATCCAACAGCGCGTCGAAAGCCCACACCCGCCTGTCGCGTCGGAGGAGAAGCACCGCATCCTGGAGCGGCTCAACGCGGCGGAGGCGTTCGAGCGCTTCCTGCACACCAAGTACCTGGGCCAGAAGCGGTTCAGCCTGGAGGGGGCGGAGACGCTCGTCCCCATGCTCGACGCGCTCTGCACGAGCGCCGGCGACGCCGGCATGAGCAACGTGGTCTTCGGCATGGCCCACCGGGGCCGGCTCAACGTGCTCGCCAGCGTCATCGGCAAGTCGTACGCCCAGATCTTCCGCGAGTTCGAGGGTGAGCTCGATCCCGCGAGCACCCAGGGCTCGGGCGACGTGAAGTACCACCTCGGTGCGGTCGGCAAGCACGAGTCGCCCAGTGGCAACGAGGTCCGGCTCACGCTCGCTGCGAACCCGAGCCATCTCGAAGCGGTCGGGCCCGTCGTCGAGGGCATGGCGCGGGCGATCGGCGACGCCGCCGCCGACGGCGCCCGGCGCGCCGTGCTCCCCGTCCTGCTGCACGGCGACGCCGCGTTCGCGGGCCAGGGTGTCGTGGCGGAGACGTTCAACCTCTCGGAGGTGCCCGGCTACGAGGTCGGCGGCACCGTCCACGTCGTCATCAACAACCAGCTCGGCTTCACCACTGCGCCCGAGCTCGGGCGCTCGAGTGTGTACCCGACCGACGTCGCCAAGATGGTCCAGGCCCCGATCTTCCACGTCAACGGCGACGACCCCGAAGCGGCGGTGCGCGTCATCCGCCTGGCCTTCGAGTTCCGCCAGCAGTTCCAGAAGGACGTCGTCGTCGACCTCGTCTGCTACCGCCGGTACGGGCACAACGAGGCCGACGAACCGGCGTTCACCCAGCCGCGCATGTACGAGCTCATCGACTCGCACCCGTCGGTGCGCGAGCTCTACACGCAGCAACTCGTGCAACGGGGCGACATCAGCCTCGACGACGAGCAGGGTGTCGAGTTCGACTTCAAGTCGCGGCTCGAGCGTGCGTTCGAGGAGACCCAGGCCGGTCGGGTCGTCGCCGAGGACGACGACGACACCGGGCTCTCCGGCGACAGCGATGCCGACGAGCTGCCACGCGTCGACGATCCCGTCACCACGGCCGTGCCGGCCACCGTGTTGGAGCGCGTGCTCGACGGCCTCACGCACTGGCCCGACGGCTTCGAGGTGAACCCCAAGCTGGAACGTCAGCTCTTGGCGCGTCGCACGATGTTCGAACGCGACGAGATCGACTGGGCGCTCGCCGAGGCGCTGTCGTTCGGATCGCTGGTGCTCGACGACACGCCGGTGCGCCTGGCCGGCCAGGACACCCGGCGCGGCACGTTCAGCCAGCGCCACGGCGTCCTCGTCGACCAGCGCACCGAGGCGGAGTACGTCCCGCTCGCGCACCTCGCCGACGAGCAGGCGCCGTTCATGCTCTTCGACACCGTGCTCTCCGAGTACGCGGCGCTCGGCTTCGAGTACGGCTACTCCATCTCGTCCGATGCCCTCGTGTGCTGGGAGGCGCAGTTCGGCGACTTCGCCAACGCCGGACAGGTCGTGATCGACCAGTTCGTGGTGGCCGCCGCCGACAAGTGGGGCCAGCAGAGCAGCCTCGCCCTGCTGCTCCCCCACGGTCTCGAGGGCCAGGGTCCCGAGCACTCGAGCGCCCGCATCGAGCGCTACCTCACGTTGTCGGCGGAGGGCAACCTGCGCGTGGTCTACCCGACCACTGCGGCGCAGTACTTCCACGTGCTGCGCCGGCAAGCGGTCTCTGCCCGCCACGTGCCCCTCGTGTGCTTCACGCCGAAGCGCTACCTGCGCATGCCGCAGACGCGCTCACCGCTGTCGGCGTTCACCGAGGGCGGCTTCGAGGTCGTGCTCGACGATCGCGCCGCGCCGGACCGCGTCAACCGCGTGATCCTCTGCACGGGCAAGATCGCCCATGAGCTGATGGACGAACGCGACCGCCGGGGCGCGCCCGCCGCCGTCGTGCGAGTCGAACAGCTCTATCCGTGGCCCGAGGCCGAGCTCTTCGCCCTCCTCGACCGCTACCCCGATGCCAAGCAGGTGTTCTGGGTGCAGGAGGAGCCGGCGAACATGGGTGCGTGGAACTACATCCACATCCGACTGCACCGCGTGCTGCGCGACCGGGCGAAGCTCAAGCACGTGGCCCGGGCGCCGAGCGCGAGCCCCGCCAGCGGCAGCTCCAAGGTGCACGACGCCGAGCAGCAGCGCCTCCTCGCCGCCGCGTTCGCCAAGCTCTGACCAGATTCCGCCACCGAAAGGCAAGGAATCGACGAGTTCATGCGTCAACGCGAGATGATCGGCTTGCGTGCTCGTCTTCGTGCTCGTCTTCGTGCTCGTCTTCGTGCTCATCGTGTGGGTGTCGCGGCGGCAGCCTGCGTGTGCGCGTTCGCGCTCATGCCCGGCGGTGGGGGCGCGGGAGCTGTTGCCACCCGTCCGAGAGTCACCCCCGCGACCGGCGGCAGCGGAGTGCCGGTGGTGCCGGGGTTCACCGCCTTCGATCCGGCAGTCGTCGGGTACGAGCAGTCCGAAGTCTTCCTCTCGGGCACGGCGAGCGGCTACGAGATGACTGCGCCGGTCGACAACGACGGCAAGTACAGCACGGTCCCGACGAGTGTCGCGCCCTTTACGACCCGCGCTCGTCGTGATGCGACCGATCGACCGACGCCGCTTCAACGGAACCGTCATCGTCGAGTGGCTGAACGTCAGCGGAGGAGCCGACGCAGGTCCTGACTGGATGCTCGGACACAACCAACTGGTGCGTGAAGGGTTCGTCTGGGTCGGCGTCTCCGCGCAACGAGTAGGGGTGGACGCACTCAAGTCGGCTGATCCTTCGAGAGGAGACGCGGTTCGCTACGCCAGCCTGTCGCACCCGGGAGACGGCTATTCCTACGACATCTTCTCGCAGGCCGGACAAGCGCTCCGTGACGACGTGCCCGCGATGCTCGGCGGGCTCAAGCCCAAGCACATCATCGCCATCGGTGAGTCGCAATCCGCGGGCCGCCTGGTCACGTACATCGACGCCGTCCATCCCCTCGTCCACGTCTACGACGGCTTCCTCGTGCACAGTCGCATGGGAGGCGTGCCCATCCGCGACGACGTGGGAGTGCCCGTCCTCGTGTTCCAGACGGAGACGGACGTCTCCTTCAGCAACGGGACCGCCCGCCAGCCGGACACCGACATGTACCGGCTGTGGGAGGTGGCGGGAACCGCGCGACTTCGACCACTACGGGCTCACCATCGGACCCGACGACACCGGCGACGGTCGGGGCGCCATCGAGGTGCTCGCGTCGATGCAGACCCCCACCAACCAACCGAGCGAGCGATTCACGTGTGCCTCGCCGATCAACACCGGGCCCGCGCACTACGTCCTCGACGCGGCCTTGTCCCGGCTCGACCGATGGGTGACCAAGGGCATCGTGCCGCCGGTCGCACCTCGCCTCGAGACCACCGGGGTGGGCCCCGTCGTCTTCGCCACCGACGCCAACGGCAACGTCCTCGGTGGCATCCGCACCCCCGCGGTGGATGCGCCCATCGCCACGTTGAGCGGTCAGGCGACCGGGGGTTCGTCGTTCTGCTTCCTGTTCGGCTCGACGACGCCGTTCACCCCCGACCAGATCGCCGCGCTCTACCCCGACCACGCGGCATTCGTCGCGGCCTGGACCAGAGCCACGAAGTCGGCGCGCGCAGCAGGGTTCCTCGTCGCCGCGGACGCCAAGGAGCTCGAACGTGCGGCCATCCGATCCGACATCGCGAGGTAGGAGCTCAGGTACCGAACGCGCGGCATGGTGGTGTCGACGATCGCCGTGGCGAACGCGTCGTCGAGCGGTGCGTTGGTGACGAGGAAGCGGTAGAAGATCGGGCTGACGTAGAAGTCGGCGACGAGCTCGGGATCGGCGTCGGCACGGAGATCACCCCGTTCGATGGCGCGGCGGATCACCACCGCGCTGCGTGCCCGCTTGCCCGCGACGATCTGGGTGTACGCGAGATCGAGCTCGGGGACGCGGGTGCGGGCGGCGACCAGGATCGGGAGCACGCGCCCGAGCGGCGTCGTGGTGAGCAACCGGACGAGCCCGTCGACCAACGCTCGCAGGTCGTCGCGGGTGGCACCGGTGTCGGGAGCCTCCACCGGACCCTCGGTGAAGTGGCGCACGGCCGCGATGACGAGGTCGACCTTGCCCTGGTACCGGCGATAGATCGTGGCCTTGCCGACGCCGGCACGCGCCGCGACCTCCTCGACGGTGAGGCCTTCGAGCCCGACCTCGGCGAAGAGCTCGACCGCGGCCACGAGGATCGCTTCGTCGGCCTCGGTGCTGCGCGGACGGCCGGGGCCCCGGCGCGTCTCGATCACGTCCGCGTCGGCACCGCGTCGGGTTCGACCGTGGGCGTCTCCGCGGGAGCGGGCTCCGCGAGCGTCGTCGTAGCTGGCGCGCGCGGGCAGCCACACGAACGCGATGACGGCACCGACCAGCGCGACTCCGGCCGCGACCAGCACGCCGGCGTGCATGCCGTCCATGAACCCGTCGATGGCGGTGCCGGCGAGGCCCGGCACCCGCTTGCCCGCCGCGAGCGCGAGCCCGAGCGACTGCTGGAGCTCTCTGCTGGTACCGCTCGGGACCGGCTTGCCCTGCAGGAAGTCGCCCACCTGCGACCCGTAGATCGACGCCAGCACGCTGCCGATCACCGCGACGCCCGAGCGCGCCACCCACTTGCCGGGTGGTGTCGTTGACCGCCGAACCCACCCCCGCCTTGCCCAGGGGAAGCGATCCCATGATCGACTCGGTCGCCGGCGCCATGGTGAGCGCCATCCCGCTGGCCATGAGCGCCTGGCGCCAGATGATGTCGGGCCAGTACGGGCTCGACGCGCTCGAGCGTCGCGAACGACACGAGGCCGGCGGTGACCATCAACAGCCCGGTGCCGACGACCAGCTTCGTGCCGAGCCGGTGCACGAACCGCGCGCTCAACGGCGACAGGATCACCATGCTGGCGGCGATGGGCAAGAACCGGACACCGGTCTCGAACGGCGTGTACCCGAGCACGAACTGGAAGTACTGCGTGAGCAGGAACGTCGCACCGAACATGGCGAAGAACACCATCGCGATGCCCATGCTCGCGGCGGTGAAGCGCGGGTTCCGGAAGAACCTCACGTCGAGCATCGGATGGTCGATCCGCGATTCCCACAGGAAGAACGCGCCCAGGACCGCGACGCCGGCGACGAAGCACCCGAGGATCTTGGGATCGGTCCAGCCGTCCTGCGGCGCATCGATGATCCCGTAGAGCAGCACGACGAGCCCGACGATGGAGAGCACCGCGCCCACCGGATCGAGCCTCGGCGCCGACGGGTCCTTCGACGTGGGGATGAGGAAGATCCCGGCCAGCACACCGACGATGACGATCGGGATGTTCACCAGGAAGATCGAGCCCCAGTAGAAGTGCTCGAGCAGGAAACCTCCGGTGAGCGGGCCGAGCACTCCCGCCAGACCGGCAGTGCCGGCCCACACGCCGATCGCCTTCCCGCGCTCCTTGGCGGGGAACACGTTGGTGATGATCGACAGCGTCGCCGGCATGATGAACGCGCCACCGATCCCCATGAACGCGCGCGTCGCGATGAGCTGCCCGGAAGAGTCGGCGAAGGCCGACGCCAGGGATCCGAGACCGAAGACCACGAGCCCGAACTGCAGGGCACCGCGCCGGCCGAACCGGTCACCGAGGCTCCCACCGGTGAGCAGGAGGCCTGCGAAGACCAACGTGTACGCGTCGATCATCCACTGCAGCTGGCTGTTCGTGGCGTCGAGGTCGCGCACGATCGTCGGGATGGCGACGTTGAGGATCGTGTTGTCGAGCACGATCACGAGCAGGCTGAAGCAGAGGACGACGAGGATCCACCAGCGGCGCTCGTACGCGCGCTCCTGCGCTGCGGGCGCTCAACGACAACTCGTACTCCTCGCCGAGAAACGGAACGGGGACGTGCCGATTCTATTGAGCGGCGTGGACCGCCGCCATGGCCGTGTCGACGGCTCCGGCGGACGCGGCGACGAGCGGGAGCCGGACGTCGGGAGTGGGGATGCGGCCCTGCGCGTGCAGGACGCCCTTGAACACCGCCGGGTTCGGTTCGGCGAAGCACGCCTGCACCACGGGCAGGAGCGCCTCGGCGTGGGCACGGCCGTCGTCGACCTTGGCCGCGAGCCCGCACTCGATCATGGCGACGAACCGCTCCGTGCACACGTGCGCACTGGCGCAGATCGCGCCGGCGCCGCCCATGAAGACGGTCGGGAGCAGGAACGGATCGTCGCCCCCGAGCACGGAGAAGCTCGCCGGCGCGCCGGCCAGGATCTCGAGCGTGTCGGTGTCGATCGCGCCGACGGCCTGCTTGACGCCTACGACGTTCGGGTGCTGCGCCAGCTCGAGCATGCCCGCCGGGCCGAGGTTGCGTCCGGTGCGGATCGGGATGTTGTAGATGACGACGGGGACCGGGCTCGCGTCAGCCACGGCCCGGAGGTGCGCGACGACACCGGCCTCCGAGGGCCGCACGTAGTACGGCACGACGATCAGCGCGGCGGCGAGGGCGGGGGTGCCGGCGAGCGCCTCGACCGCGGCGATGGTCTTGGCGGTGCTGTTGGTACCGGCGCCCACGACGAGCTGCTTGTCGTGCTCGGCGCACACCGCGGCGCAGGCGTCGATCACCGCGCGTTGCTCGGCGGCGTCGAGCGCCGACGACTCGCCGGTGGTGCCGAGCGCGACGATGCCGGCGCTCCCGGCGTCGAGGTACTCGTGGCAGAGCCGCTCGACCGCGTCGAGGGCGACCGAACCGTCGGCCGCGAACGGGGTGATGAGCGGGACGTAGATGCCCTCGAGCAGACGACTTCCCTTCTCGGCCGAGAGAGTCACGGGCGCGAGGGTACCGCGCCGGCCAGCTCGCGGGCCCGGAGAAACACCGAGTCGATCATGGGCTCGGTGAGCTTCCCCGTGAACGTGTTCTGCTGCGACGGGTGGTAGCAGCCGAGCACCACCGCCCGGGCCGTCGGCACCTCGACCGCGTGACCGAAGCGGGGGCGCGGTGACGGCAGCGGCGTGCCGGCCGCCGCGAGCACGTGGCCCAGCGCCTCGTAGGCGAACCCGCCGAGCACGACGATGACGCGCAATCCGCCGAGCAGCGCCAGCTCCCGCCCCAGGTAGGGCAGGCAGCGGTCGCGTTCCGCGGGAGTGGGCTTGTTGGCGGGCGGCGCGCAGCGCACCGCTGCGCTGATGTACGCGTCGCGCAGCTCGAGCCCGTCGTCGGCCGAGACCGACGTCGGCTGGTTGGCGAAGCCGGTGCGGAACAGCGACGCGTAGAGGAAGTCACCCGACCGATCGCCGGTGAACACGCGGCCGGTGCGGTTGGCGCCGTGGGCGGCGGGGGCCAGGCCGGCGACGAGCACCCGAGCCCGCGGATCGCCGAAGCCCGGCACCGGGCGCCCCCAGTACTCGTCGTCGCGGAACGAGGCTCGCTTCTCGAGCGCCACCCGCTCGCGCCAGTCCACCAGACGGGGACACGCACGGCAGTCGACGATCTCGCGGTCGAGCGCGGCGGAGCGCCGCGGGTCGGGTCACGAGCCGATGCTACGGGTAGGGTTCGCCGCCGTGCGGGTGCTCCTCGTGGTGAACCCGGCTGCGTCGTCGGTCACCACCCGTGCGCGCGTCGGCGTCGAACAGATCTTGCGGACCGCGGTGCCGACCGACGTGGTCGAGACGGCGCGACGGGGACACGCCGCCGAGATCGCACGTGACGCGGTGGCCGGAGGGTACGACGTCGTCGCGGTGCTCGCCGGTGACGGCACGCTGAACGAAGCGGGCAGCGGTCTGGCCGGGTCCGAGGTCGCGCTCGCACCGTTGCCCGGCGGCTCGACCAACGTGTTCGCACGCACGCTGGGGATCGCGTACGACCCCGAGGACGCCACGCGGCAGCTGGTCGCCTCGCTCGAGCGCGGCACGACACGGCGGATCGGGCTCGGTGCCGCGACCGCGCCGTCCGCGGAGCCGCGGCACTTCCTGTTCCACCTCGGCGTCGGCTTCGACGCCGCCATCATCCGGCGCATGGAGGCACGCTCCTACCTCAAGCGCCACTTCGCGCACCCGGCGTTCGCGGTGGCCACCATCGACACGTGGCTGCGCCACTACGACCGGGGGCAGGCGATCCGCCTGGCCGTCGACGTGGGCGGCGGCGCCGGCACCGAGGTCGTGGCCACCGGGCCCTACGCCGTGATCTCGAACTCGGATCCGTACACCTACGTCGGCCACCGGGCCATGACCATCGCCCCCGACGCCGCGCTCGACGACGCGCTCGCGGTGACCGTGCTCACCGACCTGCGGGCGCCGCTGCTCGTGCGGACGGCGGCGTCGAGCATCCGCCGCGCCGCGTACCTCGGTGCGTCATCGAGGATCGTCCAGGTCGGCGACGTCGTCGGAGTGGAGCTGAGCGCCCCGTCGCCGTTCCCGTGGCAGGTCGACGGCGACTACCTCGGCGACGTGGACCACCTGTCGGTCGCCTACCGGCCCGACTGCCTGACCCTCGTCACCCCCTGAGGGCCTCCAGGGCGAGATCGGGCACGTCGGTGATGACGGCGTCGATTCCGGCGTCGCGCAGGCGCAGGAGCTGATCACGGTCGTTGACCGTCCACACGTTGACCTGCACGCCCTGGTCGTGCGCCCGGGTGACCAGCTCCGCCGGGTCGCCGAGGCTCCACAGCGCCGGGTGGACAGCCGCGTGCCCGCCGGCGACGGCGACCGCCAGTGCGGTCAAGGCATCCGGCCCCGACGACAGGACCCCGGTCGGCAGGTCGGGTGCGCTCGCGTGGACCCGGTCGATCGTCGGGAGGTCGAACGACGACACCAGGACCTCGTCGAGGCCGGCTCGGGTCGCGAGGAGGCCGACGAGCAGGTCACCGGCCCGGGGGTCGGGATCCTTCACCTCGACGTTCACCAGGGTGCCCCGGCACACGTCGAGGACCTCGCCCAGCGTGGGGACCTCGGGCAGGGCCTCGGCGACCTGGTGGCGGGTCAGGGCACCGAGCACCCCCACCGGGGTGAGGGCGTCGTGGCGGACCACGAGATGGCCATCGGCGGTGCCGTGCACGTCCAGCTCGACGCCGTCGGCCCCCAGCTCGACGGCCCGCGCCATGGCCCGGACGGTGTTCTCGGGTGCCTGTCGGTTCGCACCGCGATGCGCGAGCACCAGCATGCGCTCACGATGCCACGCACCCTCTCACCGCGTGAAATTCCTGGTCAGCCCCTTGCGCCGGCCTCGTGGCGTCAATAGTCTCGGGTTCAACAGCGCCTCGAGGTTCGCCCGGGGACGCACGAATGGGACAGTTCGACCGGAGGCAAGCGTTGGCATTGACCTGGGTACGCACGCACGATTGGGATGTCGAGCGCGTGGCGTACGCGTTCGGCCTGCCGAGACTCCGACCCCGACGTCTTCTTCCCCATCGGGAGCAGCGGTCCCGCGGTGGAGCAGATCGAGACCGCCCGGCGCATCTGCGCCGCCTGCGTGGTGAACGAGGAGTGCCTCGAGTTCGCTCTCGCCACCAACCAGGAGGCCGGCATCTGGGGTGGCAGCACCGAAGAGGAGCGCCGCAAGCTGCGCAAGGCCTGGCTGGCCAAGCAGCGAATGGTGGGCTGACCAGCCCCGACGCTCCCGCTCCGGGGGCGCACAGCTAGAGGGTGGTCGTGGCCGCCTTGCGGAGCGGCACGGTGAGGTGCACGCGCGTGCCCTGATCGCTGCGGAGCTCGATGGTGCCGCCGAGCTCGCTCGTGACGAGGGTGTGCACGATCGACAGCCCCAGCCCGCCCGACTGCTCGACCGAGAAGCCCGGCGGCAGCCCCACACCGTCGTCGACGACGTCGACCACCAGTTGACCGTCGTCGCGTGACAGCTGCACGCAGATGTTGCCGGTGGTGCGCCCGTCGACCCCGACGAACGCGTGGTCGACGGCGTTCTGCATCAGCTCGTTGAGCACCACCGCGAGTGGGGTGGCGAGATCGCCGGGCAGCAGCCCGGCGTCGCCCTCGACCGCCAGGCGCAGGTCGCGATCCGGGCCGGTGACGGTCTCGGCGACCACGCGCACCAGCGGCTGCACGATGTCGTCGAAGCGCACGACGTCACCGGCGTCGCGCGACAGGGTCTCGTGCACGATCGCGATCGACCGGATCCGCCGTTCCGACTCCTCGATGGCGGCCTGCGCCTCCGGCGACTGCAGGCGCCGGCCCTGCAGCCGGAGCAACGCGGCGATGGTCTGGAGGTTGTTCTTCACGCGGTGGTGGATCTCGCGGATGGTGGCGTCCTTCGACAGCAGCAGGCGGTCGCGGCGACGGAGGTCGGTGACGTCGCGGAGGAGCACCAGCACCCCGACGACGCGGTCGCCCTCGAGCTGTGGGATCGCCTGGAGCAGCAGCGAGGTCTCCCCCCGTTCGATCTCCTCGGTCACGGGCAGCCGGGCGCGGATGGCGACGTCGACCGCATCCTGGTCGAAGCCCATCTCCGCCAGGTGCAAACCCGACGTGTACGAGTGGATGCCGAGGCGGTGCATCGAGCTGACCGCGTTGGGACTGGCGAAGCGCACGCGGAGGTCGGGGTCCAGCAGCACCACGCCGTCACCGACGCGCGGGGCGTCTTCGAACTCGTCGTCGTCCTGGCGGAACGGGAAGGTGCCCTCGGCGATCATCGCCGCGAAGCGGTCGAAGGCCGACAGGTAGTACTGCTCGAGCTCACCAAGCTGGCGTCCGAGCGTCGGGCGTGTCTCCTTGGTGACCACGGCGACCACGTTGCCCGCGTGGCGCACGGGGATGCACTGCACGTGGGCGCGCTCCGACGAACCGAGCAGCGGCGCGTCGCCCTCGACGACGTCGCCGGTGCGGAACGCGCGGGCGACCAGCGGGCGCGCCACCTCGTCGATCACCGCGCCCACGAGGTCCATCGGGTAGACGGTCTGGCCGGTCGTCGGCCGCACCTGCGCGAGCACGACCGACCGGCTGCCGTCCTCCCCCACCACCGGCGCGAGCAGCAGGAGGTCGGAGAAGCAGAGGTCGGACAGGGCCTGCCACGACGCGGCGAGGCGCTGGACGTGGCGCAACGATTCACCCCAGAGGGCGGTCTTCGTGCGGGCCTGCTCGAAGAACGTGGTCACGGATGGATCGTACCGGCGGCGCCGTGGGCGAAGAGAACCTCGCCGATCCGCGCGAGTCCGCGCGGCATCGGCGATGTCGGCGTCGAAGCTCGGCACGCTCACGACCACCTCGGGGCCGGGGGGCGCGATGCGACCGAGCTCGACCCGCAGCTCGGCTTCGCGTCGTGCCACGACCTCGTAGTTGTGGAACGAGTCCGCGAGCGTGCGCAGGACGCGCGCGGTGGCGTCGGGATCGTCGAGCGCGGGGACCCCGGCGGCCGCGAGCTCCTGCGCCAGCGCGGCGCTGTCACGGCCGAGCACGTCGGCGGCATGCTCGCCTTCCGGTGAGAGGAGGTACTCGGGCAGCACCTTGTTGAGCACGAGCGCGCCGAGGTCGAACTGCCGCGCGGTCAGCTCGTGGCAGAACGTCTCTGCCTCACGCAACGGTGCACCCTCGAGCGTGGTGACCACCGCGAACGTCGTGCGCCGGTCGTGGAGGAGCTGCTCGACCGACTCGGCGCGCTCCACGAACCCGCTGTACATCGACTGGAAGTTGAGGAAGAACTCGGCGATGTCCTGCAGGAACTGGCTGCCGAGCACCCGGTCGGCCATCTGGTAGAAGGGTCGGCTGGCAGCGTTGAACATGCGGCCGCCGCGGCCGCCGCCGATCCGGTAGGGCATGGTGAGCCAGCGCAGCAGGCGGCCGCCGAAGAAGTCGGCCATGCGCGCGGGCGCTTCGAGGAAGTCGATCGCGTTCCGGGTGGGCGGCGTGTCGATGATGATCAGGTCGTACTCACCGCTGGCGTGGATCTCGTAGAGCCGCTCCATGGCGATGTAGTCGTGGCTCTGCACGAAACGACTGGTGACGTTGTGGTACATCCGGTTGTCGAGGATGCGGTACGCGGTCGCCTCGTCCGGCGCGTGCCGCAGCACCAGCTCGTCCCACGACCGCTTGGTGTCGAGCATCGCCGCCCACAGCTCGCCCCGGGGCTCGACACCGAGCTCGACGTATGCGTCGAGCGGCACGCGGCGCGCCACGTTGCCGAACGCTTCGAGTCCCAGCGCGTCGGCGAGGCGCTTGGCGGGGTCGATGGTGAGCACGAGCACCTTGCCGCCGAGCCGCGCCGCGGCGGTGAGCGCCGACGCGGCGGCGACCGACGTCTTGCCGACGCCGCCGGAACCGCAGAACACCACGACCTCGCGCGCCGCCAGCAGCGCGGCGAGCGACGGAGCGCCTTCGATCAGAGGGCGCTCGCTCACGCGATCTCCTGACCCAGCGCTTCGGCGACCATGCGGGTGACCCGCAGTCCGTGGTCCCGGACGAAGAGGTAGGGCAGCAGCAGGAGTGGGAGGTCGACCTGCTCGCGCAGCGCGCCGAGATGGACCGACCGGCTCCGGCGCATCGACACCGCGAGCCGTGCCGCGTCGAGCACCGCGGCCGCGCCCGGTCCCGCGTGCTGCTCGAGCACCGCGCCGGCACCGGCGTCGCGCAGCCCGTCGAACACCACCTCGTCGGCGTGGGTGAAGAGCTCCGGCAGCACACGGTTCACGATGACGACGCCGAGCGGCACGTCGAGCTCCTGCCGGGCGCGCGCCACCAGCTCGATGGTCTCGTTGACCGGCATCTCCTCGGGCGAGGTGACGACGTTGAGCGCGGTGAGCGCGGGATCGGAGAGGAGCTCCACCATCCAACCGGTCTGGTTGCGAATGGGCCCGACCTGGACGAGCTCCTGGATGGCGCCCGGCGCGTCGAGCTGGCTGATCACGTGCCCGGTGGCGGCGGCGTCGACCACGATCAGATCCCAGTCGGCGCGGCCGGCCAACGACTCCTTGAGCTCCCAGCACACCTTGCCGACGGTGAGGATCTCCTTGACCCCCGGCGCGGCGGTGGCGACGAAGTCGAACGCGCGCGCCATCGGGCCGATGCGGCCGAACACCGGGACCTTCGCCTGCACCTTGAGGTACTCGCGCAACGAGGCCTCGGTGTCCATCTGCATCGCGTAGATGCCGGGATGCACCTGCCGGGGCTCGAAGCCCACCGGGGCGTGCTCGAACAGCGCGGTCAGGTTGTTCTTGGCGTCGACCTCGACCAGCAGGACCCGTTTGCCGTGCTCGGCTGCGAGCAACGCGGTCGCCGCGGTGACCGTGCTCTTGCCGACTCCGCCCTTCCCGGTGAAGAACAGCAGGCGACGGTCGAGCAGCGCGGGCGCGGGGCCCATCACGTCAGGCCGCGCTCGTCGACTCGGCTACCGCCCGAAGCCGACGCGCTTGTTCGCTCCGTCTTCGTCGACCTCGACGTAGGCGATCCGGCTGATCGGGATGCCCACGCGCCGGCCCTTCGAGTCGGTGACCCAGACCATCGGAGTGCCGTCGGCCATCGCCTTGTCGATCGTGCCGACGATCTCGTCGGCGGTTCCGTCGAGCTCGAGGTTGAGCTCCTTGGCCGTGTGCACGACACCGATGCGAAGTTCCATGGGCCGAATCTAGTGGGCGGCTGTGACCGCTCAGGCCTCGAACGTCGACTGCGAACGGGGACGACCGCCGGGACCGCTGTACGCGAGCCCGTAGCCGGGCTCCGGGTCGGAGTCGAACGCCGGCATCGCGGCGCGGGCGGCGCGCCACGCGTCGATCAGCCGGTCCTCGGCCGCGTAGTCGAACGGATCCGTGAGCGTGTGCTCCTCGATGGACCCGTGGAGGGGGTTGGCGACGAGCCAGCGGGCGGTGGTGGCCAGGGCCTCCCGGGCGGGCGTGACGTCGCGGTACCCGAGATCGGTGCGCACCCGGGTGAGGTCGAGCACCCGGTGGGTGGGCAGCGGTTGTGCCAGCAGCGGGCGCGCCGGGACCGCGAGGTCGTACGGCATCGAGACGATCTCGAACCGGTGGTCGAGCGCCTCGGCGACGATCTCGACGACCTGACGCACCGACAGCACCTCCTCGTCGGCGATGTTGAAGATCTTGCCCGCGGCCGCGTCGGGCTGGTCGAGCGCCAACAGCAGCGCGTGGGCGATGTTCTCGGTGTAGCCGTGGTGGTGCAGGGTCAGCCCGTCGTCGGCGACGACGATGCGGTCGCGACCGTCGAGGACGCGCCGCACGACGATCCACTCGCGCGGGGTGAGCTGGTAGGGCCCGTACACGTAGGGGTAACGGAAGTGCGTGGCGTCGGGATGGACGGCGAACACCGCCTGCTCGGTGCGGACGATGCGGTAGCCCTTCTCGTCGTCCTCGGGCACCTCGACCATCGGCGCGTCCTCGGCGACGGGGACGGGCAGGCCCGGCGGGTCGTACGCCCACGCGTTCATCCACCCGCGGTACGCGGGCACGCCGCCGACGGAGATCAACCGGCCGGTGTGGCCCGTGATGGCGTCGGCGATCACCCGCAGGCGGCCGTACATCGCGTACGTGACGTCATAGGCGCGGCCGTGCAGCGCGTCGCGCAACGCCGCCTCGTCGAACGGATCGGCATGCAGATGCTCGACCGCCGCGGGCGTCTCGGCGCGCTCGTGCGTGCCGCGGTGGAGGATGGTGACGCGGTGCCCCCGATCGAGCAGCCCGCGGACGAGTGGGATCCCCGTCGGCCCGGTGCCCCCGATGACCAGCACATGCATGCCGCGGAGGCTACCGGGCATAGTCTCCGGCGATGTCCGACTCCCCTGCTTCGCCGATCTCCGGCATCGTCAATTTCCGCGACCTGGGCGGCCACGCGACCCCCGACGGCCCGGTGCGCACGGGTCGGGTGTTCCGGAGCGACTCGCTCGCCCACGTGGACGCCGCCGACGTCGAGCACCTGGTCGAGGAGCGTGGTGTGCGCACCGTCGTCGACCTGCGCGGCGCGACCGAGGTCGACGCGTACCCGAACCACCCGATGCGCGACGCGGGCGCGACCATCCACCACGTGCCGCTCATCGACCCGGCCAAGCGCGAGGAGTCGGGCTTCGAGTGGGAGACGATGACGCTGGTCGACCTCTACCGCTTCATCCTCATGAGCGCGGGCCCGCAGTTCGTCGAGGTGATGCAGGTGATCGCGGAGCCGGCCAACCACCCGGTGGTGTTCCACTGCGCGGCGGGCAAGGACCGCGCCGGGCTGATCGCAGCGACCGTGCTCGGGCTCCTGCAGGTCGACGACGAAGAGATCGTCGCCGACTACGCGCAGACCACGGCGGCCCTCGACGAGCTGCGCGGCTCGCGCTCAACGGCGGGCCGAGGGCACCGGCCGGCCCCCCGCGGATCGGTTCATGACCGCCGACGCCGAGACCATGCGCGAAGCACTGACCTGGTTGCGGACCGAGCACGGCGGCTTCGAGCCCTACATGCTCTCGCACGGGTTCACCACGGGCGAGGTGCAGCTCATGCGGGTGTCACTCATCGACTCCGGAGGCTGACGTGCTCATCGACGGGACCCTCGGCGGCAGCTTCGGCGACATCAAGGCCGCGGCCGCGGCGAACGAGGCAGCCGGGTACGCGGGGCTGTGGACCGGCGAGACGCAGCACGATCCGTTCCTCCAGGTGCTCCAGGCGGCGGAAGCGACCGAGCGGGTCACCCTCGGCACGTCGATCGCGATCGCGTTCGGGCGCACGCCGATGACGCTCGCCAACACCGCGTTCGACCTCGCCCGCTACTCGCAGGGCCGGTTCGTGCTGGGGCTCGGCTCGCAGGTGAAGCCCCACATCGAGCGCCGCTTCTCGATGCCGTGGTCGCACCCGGCGGCGCGCATGCGGGAGTTCGTCGGCGCGTTGCGGGCGATCTGGGCGAGCTGGCAGGACGGCGAGAAGCTCGACTTCCAGGGCGAGTTCTACACGCACACGCTGATGACGCCGTTCTTCTCACCGCCCGCGCACGAGTGGGGCGCGCCGCCGGTCTACCTCGCCGGGGTCGGCAAGCTCATGACCGAGGTCGCCGGTGAGGTGTGCGACGGCTTCTTCTTCCACGCGTTCACGACCCCCTCGTACCTGCAGGAGGTGACGATGCCCGCGCTCCTGCGCGGCCGCGCCAGAGCGGGGAGGGACTCACTCGACGGCTTCACCATCGCCGGGCCCGCGTTCCTGTGCGTCGGACGCACCGAGGAGGAGCTCGCCGCCGCCATCCAGGGCACGAAGCAGCAGATCGCGTTCTACGCGTCGACGCCCGCGTACCGGGGGGTGCTCGAGCACCACGGTTGGGGCGACCTGCAACCCGAGCTCACGCGCATGTCGAAGGAAGGCAAGTGGACGGAGATGGCCGACCTCATCGACGACGACGTCGTTCGCACCTTCGCCGCGGTCGGTGACGTCCCCGAAGTCGCGCGCCAGCTGCAGGAGCGCTGGACGTCGGTGACGCGCCTCTCCTTCTATCTCCCCTACCGCGCCGACGATCCGCTGCGGAGCGAGCTGCTCGCCGCGCTGCAGAGCTAGTTGATCTTCAGCTGCGGGTTGTAGATCCGCTTCGGCGCCAGCTCGGTGTCGATCCGTTCGGCGAGCGTGCGGAACACCTGCGCGACCTCACCGTCGGGATCGGTGGCCACGATCGGGCGCCCGACGTCGCCCCCGGCGCGGAGCTCGGGCACCAGCGGGATCTGCCCCAGCAACGGCACCCCCAGCTCGCCCGCGAGCTCCGCGCCGCCCCCGGCGCCGAAGAGCTCGTAGCGCTTGCCGTCGTCGCCGGTGAACCACGACATGTTCTCGACCACACCGATCACCTGCAGGTCGACCTTCTCCGCCATCGCCGCCAGCGCGCTGGGCGACGCGTTGCGCGGCGGGCTGCGGCGTGGTGACGACCAGCACTTCGGCGCGCGGCAGGAACTCGGCGATCGACAGCGAGATGTCGCCGGTGCCCGGCGGCATGTCGACGACGAGGTAGTCGACCTCACCCCAGTAGACGTCGGTGAGGAACTGCTCGAGCGCCTTGTGCAGCATCGGGCCGCGCCAGATGACGGCCTGGTCCTCGCGGGCGAAGAACCCCATCGAGATCAGGCGCACGCCGTGCGCCTCGGGCGGGATGATCACGTCGTCGATGAGTCCGGGTGGCGCGGAGATGCCGAGCATGCGTGGCATCGAGAAGCCCCAGACGTCGGCGTCGACCGCGGCGACCCGGTGCCCGCGTTCGGCGAGCGCGACCGACAGGTTGGTGGTGACCGACGACTTCCCGACCCCGCCCTTGCCCGACGAGATCGCGAGCACGCGGGTGCGGGAGTCGGTGAACGGGTTCACCCGGGGCGCCGCGGCCCGCTGACCGGCCTGGCTGGCGTCGACGACCTGGAGCGGGTTGACGGGCGGCGCGCCCTTCAGGAGCCGGGCCAGGGCGACGACCTCGTCGTCGTCCATGTCGCGGAGGTCGACGTCGACCCGCTCGATCCCGGGGACCTGGCCCACGACCTCGACCACCCGCCGGGAGAGCTCGGCCCGCATGGCCTCGCCCGGCAGGGGCACGGCCACGGCCACCACGGCCGTCCTGCCGTCGACGGCGACGCCCTGGACCATGCCCAGCTCGACGATCGAGCGGCGGAGTTCGGGCTCCTCGACCGCTGCCAGAGCGGCCTGGACGTCGAGTGCTTCGGCCATGCTGTGGGCTCCAACGGATTTCCACTACGAGCGTAGGTAGAATAGGTCCGATGGAGACCGAAGCCCTCACCGCAGACGAGTTCAACTCGGTGGTGAGCGCGGTCACGAACGCCTTCGGCGACCCGACCCGCCGCGAGATCTACCTCTTCGCCCGCGACGCCGGGGCCACCGGGGTCACCGCCGGCGCGGTGGCCGAGCGCTTCGAGCTGCATCCCAACGTCGCCCGCCATCACCTCGAGAAGCTCACCGGTGGCGGCTACCTCGTGGTGGAGATCGCGAAGCCCGCGGTCGACGGCGCCGTCCGCGCGGCAGGTCGCCCGTCGAAGCACTACCTGGCCGGTCCGCTCGAAGCCACGCTCGCGCTCCCCCTCAAGCACGACGACCTCCTCGGCGGTCTCCTGGCGCGGGCGCTCGACACGCTCGGGCCCGCCCAGGCCGAGCAGCTCGCCGACGAGGTCGGGTTCCAGTACGGCACGACGCTGGCGGAGCGCATGGACCCGACCGAAGGACACCGGTCGGTCCGCGCCGCGCTCACGGCCGTGGCCGACGCCCTCACCGCGCACGGCTTCGCCGCGCACACCGAAGCTCGCGACGGCCGATTGGCCATCGTGTCGGAGTGTTGCCCGTTCGGCGAGACCGCGCAGGCGTACCCCCACGTCGTCTGCGCGCTCGATCGCGGCATGATCCGCGGCATGCTCGCCGGCCTCTACGGCGAGACCTCACCGCAGTTCGAGACCAGCCGCCCCGACGGCGGCGATCACTGCGTCGCCCGCGTCTGAACGGTCCCCCCTTGGCGCGCGCCTACCTCGACCACGCGTCGTCGTCACCGTTGCGACCGGTCGCGCTCGAGGCCATGCTCCCCTACCTGCAGGAGCACCACGGCGACCCGGGGCGCCTGCACGCGGAGGGACACGCGACACGCGTCGCCGTCGAGGCCGCGCGCGAGCAGGTGGCGGAGCGGTTCGGGGCACGACCGCGTGAGGTCGTGTTCACCGCGACCGGCACTGAGGCGGTGAACACCGCGGTGTGGGGCGCGCTGGCGTCGCGCCGCGGCGGCGGTCATGTCGTCACGACCGCGGTCGAGCACTCGTGCGCCCTCGACGCGGTCGCCCGTGGCACCGACGACGTCACCGTCGTCGGCGTCGACCGGACCGGACGATTCGATCCCGAGGCGGTCGCGGCCGCACTCCGACCCGACACCGTGCTCGTGTCGGTGCAACTGGCCAACCACGAGGTCGGCACCGTCCAACCGGCGGCCGCGGTGGTGCAGGCCGTGCGCGCACGCAGCGAGGCGGTCGTCCACCTCGACGCCTGCGCAGCCGCGGGGCACGTCGAGGTCGACTTCGCCGCCCTCGGCGCCGACCTCTGCTCGGTGACGGGCCACAAGTCGGGGGGCCCGAAGGGCGCCGCCGCGTTGCTCGTGCGGCGCGGCCTGCGCTTTCCGCCCTTCGTGGTCGGCGGCGCGCAGGAACGGGCACGGCGCGCCGGGATCGAGAACGTGCCCGCCATCGTCGGCTTCGGTGCCGCGGCCGTCGTGATGGGCGACGACGAGACGCGCGAGCGCGCCCTCACCGAACGCCTGGCCCGCGAGGCGGTCGCGCGCGTCCCCGGCGTCGAGCGCTTCGGCGACCCCACCGCGTGCCTTCCCCACCTCCTGTGTCTCGGGATCGACGGGGTGGAGGCGGAACCGATCCTGCTCGCGCTCGACCAGCGCGGCGTGGCCGTGCACTCAGGGTCGTCGTGCTCGAGCGAGACGCTCGAACCCTCCCCGGTGCTCACCGCGATGGGGGTCGACGCCGACCGTTCGTTGCGAGCGAGCGTCGGCTGGTCCTCGACCGACGCCGACGTCGACGCGTTCCTCGATGCGTTCCCCGTCGTCGTCGAATCGCTGCGGGCACTTCGGAAATAAGCTGCGTCGGTAAGCTGCACCGCATGACCCTCACCGACTGGCCGGCGCTCGCCGCCGAGCTCACCGACACCCTTCATCTCAGCGCCGCGCCGCTGGCGATCACGTTCTCCGACGCGCCGCTGCCCGGCGTCGCCATGTTCGACGACCCGATGCCGGAGCCGCTGCCCGACGGCCGCACCGGCCGGGTGCCCGCGGGGTGCGTGTTCTGGATGAAGGCCGCCGACCGCACCTTCGGCACCGTCGCCGAGGACCACGGCAACTGCAGCGTGGGCAGCGTCACCCACGGCTTCAAGTCGCTGGAGGAAGTGGCGGGCAACTCCGACGTCGCCGCGCTGCTCGACTCCGGCTGGGTCACGATGGATGTCGTCCCGCAGATCCCGGTGGTGCGCGAGCGGCCGGGCGCGGTCACCTACGGCCCGCTGGCCGACACGCCCGTCGATCCCGACGTCGTGTTCCTGCGTCTCACCGGCCGCCAGCTCATGGTGCTCTCCGACGCGATCCCCGGCCTGCGCATCGAGGGCAAGCCGCAGTGTCACATCGTGGCGGTCGCCAAGGAGGAGGGCGTGCCCGCCGCGAGCGTGGGCTGCGCCCTCAGCCGCGTGCGCACCGGCATGCCGCCCACCGAGATGACGTGCGCGATCCCGGCCGCCAAGCTGCCCGAGATCCTGGCCTCGATCCAGCAGCACGCAGGCGCCGACAACGCGGTCGCCAAGTACGCCGCCGACGACGCGCTGCGGTTCTAGACGGCTCGCTACTTCTTCGCGGCCTCGTAGTAGGGGTTCGCGCCCGAAGCGTGGTCGGTGACGTCGATCACCTCGGTGATCTCCGGGACCATGTCGAGGATCGCGACCTCGATGCCCTGGCTCAGCGTGACCGCGGCCATGCCGCAGCCCTGGCAACCGCCGCCGAGGCGCAGGTAGGCGATCGAGTCCTCGACCGCGACGAGATCGGCGTGACCGCCGTGCGATGCGATCGCCGGGTTGATCTGCTCCTCGAGCACCTGGATCACCCGCTGCGCGACCTCACCGGAGAGATCCGCTTCGGGACGGTCGGCGATGCGCGCCGCCGGCGGGAGCGGCCGGTTCGGGTTCTGCATCACCATGCCGCCGTTGAACTCGAGCGTCGCGCCGCGGAGGTCGTCGACGCTCGTCGCGGGGATGGCGACCGGCAGGTCGTCGTGGTGCTGGACGAGCACGTCGTCGTCGAGCTCGGCGACGGGTCGGAACTCCATGAGGTAGGTGAAGGCGCCGGCCGACTCACCGTTGACCTCGACCCAGAGCGCGAGGTTGGTGGCGTCGGCTTCCGCCGCTCTCACCTCCAGCACCTTGCTGCGGGCTTCCTCGGTGATGGTCAGCACCTCGCTCATACCGATCATGATAGGGCCGTGCCCCGCGTTCTCCTCCTGTTGCCGACGTCGACCTACCGGGCGCCCGATTTCGTCCGCGCCGCCGCCCGCCTCGGCGTCGACGTCGTCGTCGGATCCGAGGAACAGCAGGCGCTGGCGGGCGGGATGGGCGATCGGGCGCTCGTCGTCCCGCTCGGCGACCCCGACGCCGCGGCCGACGTGATCGTCGCGCTCGACGAACGGTCGGCGGTCGACGCGGTCGTCGCGGTCGACGACCAGGGTGTGCTCGTCGCCGCCACCGCGGGCGAGCGCCTCGGCTTCCCGCACAACCCTCCGGAGGCGGTGCGGGCGACGCGCGACAAGGCCTCGATGCGCTCGGCGTTGGCCGCGGCCGAGGTGCCCCAACCCTGGTTCGTGGTGCTCGACGACGACGACCTGCCCGACCTGACGTTCCCGGTCGTGGTGAAGCCGGTCGGCCGTTCGGGGAGCCAGGGCGTGATCCGCGCCGACGACGCCGACGCGGCAGGGGTGGCGATCGCCCGGGTGCGCACGATCGCCGACGGGCCGATCCTGATCGAGCAGTACGTGCCCGGGGTGGAGGTCGCGGTCGAGGGCATCCTGCGCGAGGGCATGCTCGACGTGTTGGCCGTGTTCGACAAGCCCGACCCGCTCGTCGGCCCGTACTTCGAGGAGACGATCTACGTGACGCCGTCGCGCCACGACGCGACGACGCTCGCACGCGTGCACGACGTGACCGGTCGCGCCTGTGCCGCGATCGGATTGGTGGAGGGGCCCGTGCACGCGGAGGTGCGCGTCGACGGCGACCGCGTCTGGGTGATCGAGGTTGCCGCCCGCTCGATCGGGGGGCTGTGTGCGCGCGCGCTGCGATTCGGCGCAGGCATCGCGCTCGAGGAGCTGATCCTGCGCCACGCGCTCGGCATGCCCCTCGACGATCTGGCCCGGGAGCCGGCGGCGTCGGGCGTGATGATGCTGCCGATCCGGCGCGCCGGGGTGCTGCGCGAGGTGCGCGGGCAGGACGACGCGCGCGCGGTGCCGGGGGTCACGGGCCTCGAGATCACCGTGCCGCGGGCCCGACGGGTGGTGCCGCTACCCGAAGGCGACCGCTACCTGGGCTTCCTCTTCGCGCGGCGAGACGCCGGCCGACGTCGAGGGCGCGTTGCGCGCCGCCCACGCCGCGCTCGACGTCGACATCGAGGTCACCCCGTAGCCTGGAGCGGTGCGCATCCTCCTCGTCGCCACCTACGAGCTCGGGCAGCAACCCCGGAGCCTCGGGGCGGCCGCCGCCCATCTGCGCACGCTGGGCCATGATGTCCGCACCGTCGACGTGTCGGTCGACCCCTGGCAGCCGGCGCTGGTCGACTGGGCGGACGAGGTGGGGTTCTCGGTGCCGATGCACACCGCCACGCGCCTCGCACGCGACCTGGCACAGGGGATCGACCGGCCGATGCGCGCGTTCGGCCTCTACGCCGACCAGTGCACCGACTTCGCCACGCCGGTCTCGTGGGACGCAGCGCTGCCCGAGCGTGCCGGGCTGCCTCCGCTCGACCGGTACGCCCGTCTCGAGGTCGGAGGCGAGCAGCGGCTGGTCGGCGGGGTGCTGGCGTCGCACGGGTGTGCGCACCGGTGCCGGCACTGCCCGGTGCCGGTCGTCTACGACGGCCGCGTCCAGCGACTCGACGAGGTCGCGGTGCTCGACGACATCGCGCAGCTCGTCGCGGCGGGCGCGCAGCACCTGACCTTCGGCGATCCCGACTTCCTCAACGCGCCGCCGCACTCGCGCCGGGTGGTGCAGGCGATGCACGACCGCTTCCCCGAGCTCACGTTCGACTGCACGGTGAAGGTCGAGCACGTTCTCCGGTATGGCGGTGTGCGCCACGAGTCGGTGTGGCCCGAGTTCGCAGCGGCGGGCTGCCTGTTCGTGGTGTCCGCGTTCGAGTCGGTCGACGACACCGTGCTCACGCGCCTCGACAAGGGCCACACCACCGCCGAGGCCGGGCGCGCGGTCGGCGTGCTGCGCGCCGCGGGCATCGACGTCCGGCCGTCGTGGATGCCGTTCACGCCCTGGACCACGCACGACGACCTGGTCGGCCTGCTCGACTTCGTGTACGAGCACGACCTCGTGGGGAGCGTCGACCCCGTGCAGTACAGCGTCCGACTGCTGCTCCCCCGCGGTTCACTGCTGCTCGCCCACCCCGACCTCGCACCGTTCGTCGGCGAGTGGAACGACGAACGTTCGACCTTCACCTGGACCCACCCCGACCCCGCGATCGACGAGATGCAGCAGCGCATCGCCGCCATCGCCGACACCGACGACGACCCGGTGGTCGTCTACGGCAGGGTCCGAGCCGCCGTCGGCGCCGCGCCCGTCGACCTCACGTCGGTGACCACCGGCCGCCCGCGGCTCACCGAGAGCTGGTTCTGTTGTGCCGAGCCGACGGATCTGCAGCGCGCCGGCGTCACGATGGTGTCGCTCGAGAACCGCTGCTAGCACCCGCGCAAGCGTTGGTGCTTGCACCGGCGCTAGCACCGGTGCAAGCACTCCGGCCGGAGTGACACCCCGCGCGTCAGCGCGGTTCAGTGTCACATGCCGGGCGTAGGTTCCGCTCATGGCAGCAGTCCTCTACCTGCGCATGGCACCCGCGCTGCGCGACGCACTCCGCGCGCACGCGGACGCCAGCGGCGTATCGCTCAACGCCTTCGCGGTCCAGGCGCTGGCGGCGGCCGCCGGCCCCGACTTCCTGCGCGACGTCCGGGGCGGCGGTCAACCGGTCACGGTCGCCGACGAGAGGCGGATGCTCGAGCGACCGGCGCCGGACCGGATGCACCCGATCGTGGATCGCTACGTCGCCTACTGGGTCGACCGGCTCGGGCGCGAGCACTTCAGCCGGGTGATCGCGAACAGCAAGGACCACGATCGGGTCTGGGCCTGGTACGTCGGCCGTGAGGCCGAGCTCGCCGCGCTGGCGGAGGTCAGCCCCCGCGCAGCACGTTGAGGGCGGAACCGGCGCGGAACCAGGCGATGTGCTCGTCCGACATCGTGTGCGTGGTGATGATGGTGTCGGCGGAGCCGTCGGCGTGGTGCACCACGACCTCCACCGGGCGACCCGGGGCGAGATCGGCGATGCCCACGATGTCGATGGTGTCGGTGGCCTGGATGCGCTCGTAGTCGTCGGGGTTGGCGAACGTCAGGGCCAGCACCCCCTGCTTCTTCAGGTTCGCCTCGTGGATGCGGGCGAAGGACCGCACGATCACCGCCCGCCCGTTCATGTACCGGGGCTCCATCGCCGCGTGCTCCCGGGAGGAGCCTTCGCCGTAGTTCTCGTCGCCGATCGCCACCCACCAGATGCCGGCGTCCTTGTAGCGCTTGGCCAGATCGGGCAGCGGGACGATCGATCCGTCGCGCACGTCGATGCCCGAGCCGGGCGGGTCGAGGGCGAAGGCGTTGTTCACCCCGATGAACAGGTTGCCGGAGATGTTGGTGAGGTGGCCGCGGAACCGCAGCCACGGACCGGCGGGCGAGATGTGGTCGGTGGTGCACTTGCCCACCGCCTTCATCAGCACCTGCATGCCGGTGAAGTCGTCGCCGTCCCACGCCGGGAACGGCTCGAGCAGCTCGAGCCGCTCGGACCCCGGTGCCACCACGACCTCGACCGACGACGGGTCGGCGGCCGGCGCCTGGAAGCCGGACTCGCCGGGATCGAAGCCCTTGGCCGGCAGCTCGTCGGCCGACGGCGCGGTCAGCTGCACGTTCGTGCCGTCGGGGCCGACGACCGGCTCGCGCACGAAGTCGACGTCGAGCCGTCCGGTGAGCGCCATCGCGGTGACCGTCTCGGGCGATCCGATGAACGACAACGTGGCCGCGTTGCCGTCGTTGCGGGCGGGGAAGTTCCGGTTGAACGACGACACGATCGTGTTGCGCTCGCCCTTCTGGATGTCGTCGCGCTGCCACTGACCGATGCACGGGCCGCACGCGTTCGCCAGCACCGTCGCGCCGATGGCCTCGAGGTCGGCGAGCAGGCCGTCGCGTTCGATCGTCGCCCGCACCTGCTCGGAGCCGGGCGTGATGAGCAGCGGGGTCTTCACCTTCAGGCCCGCGGCCTTGGCCTGACGGGCGACGTTGGCGGCGCGGCCGATGTCCTCGTACGACGAGTTGGTGCAGGAACCGACGAGCGCGTAGCTGATGTCGACCGGGTAGTCCTCCTCGCGCGCGGCGCGTCCCACCTCGGAGATCGGACGGTCGAGGTCGGGGGTGTGCGGACCGACGAGGTGCGGCTCGAGCTCATCGAGATCGATGTCGATCACGCGGTCGAAGAAGCGCTCGGGGTCGTCCATGACCTCGGGATCGATCCGGAGGTGCTCGGCGTGCGCGTCGGCGAGGTCGGCCAGCGCGCTCGCGGCCGGTCGCCTCGAGGTACGCACGCGTGCGCGCGTCGTAGGGGAACAGCGAACAGGTGGCGCCGATCTCGGCACCCATGTTGCAGATCGTCGCCTTGCCGGTCGCCGAGATCGACTCGGCGCCGGGGCCGAAGTACTCGACGATGGCGCCGGTGCCGCCCTTGACGGTGAGGATCCCCGCCACCTTCAGGATGACGTCCTTCGCCGCGGCCCAGCCCGAGAGCTCGCCGCGGAGGTGCACGCCGATCACTTTCGGCACCCGGGTGTTGAACGGCCAGCCGGCCATGACGTCGACCGCGTCGGCGCCACCGACGCCGATGGCGACCATGCCGAGGCCGCCCGCGTTCGGCGTGTGGCTGTCGGTGCCGATCATCATCCCGCCGGGGAACGCGTACTGCTCGAGCACGACCTGGTGGATGATCCCGGAGCCGGGCTTCCAGAAGCCGATGCCGTACTTCGCCGACACCGTGCGCAGGAACTCGTAGACCTCGGAGTTCACGTCGAGCGCGTTCTTCAGGTCGGAGTCGGCGCCGACCCGGGCCTGGATGAGGTGGTCGCAGTGCACCGTGCTCGGCACCTGGACCGTGGGCAGACCCGCGGTCATGAACTGCAGCAGCGCCATCTGGGCGGTGGCGTCCTGCATCGCCACCCGGTCGGGCCGGTAGTCGGAGTAGTCGACACCGCGGTCGATCCCGACGGTCGACGGGTCGTCGGCGTGCGCGAACAGAACCTTCTCGGCGAACGTCAGCGGTCGCCCGAGCCGACGGCGGGCGTCGCCCAGCGCCCTCGGGTAACGCGAGTAGGCGGTCTCGACGAGCTCGAGGGGGGTGGTGGGACCGACAGTCATGCCACCGATCGTAGGCCCGCTAATGGGGCTGCCACGCCTCCGGGTCCTCGGTCAGGCGCACGATGCCACGGGGCAACCGTCCCGCCGCGACGTCGGCCACGCTGACCTTCTCCAGCACGCCGCGCAACGCGGCCCGCACCGCGATCCACACCTCCGGGAGCCGCTCGGCGGGGCCCTCGTACGTCAGCTCCTCGGGCCGGACGTCACGCACCGCGGCGAGGGGACCTTCGATCGCGCGCATCACGTCGGCCACCATGATCTCCTTGGCCGGACGGGCGAGGCGCGACCCGCCGTCGGCGCCCCGGTGCGTGGCGACGATGCCGGCCCGGCGCAGGTCGGTGAGGATGTTGTCGAGGAAGTGGCGGGGGATGGCCTGGGCCTCGGCGATGCGATCGGCCTTCACCAGCCCACCGTCGGCGGTGGCGAGCTCCAGCACCGCCCGCACCGCGTAGTCGGCCTTTGCCGTGACCTTCACCGTGTGCCTCCGCCTTGGCGTTCCGTCGGCCCAAACCCTACAATCTCGACTGGTTCAGTTGTATTTACGAGGACCCGCCACGTGGACATCGACCTGGGCATCGCCCTCGCAGGCCTCATCGTCGGTGTCGTCGTCGGCCTCACCGGCATGGGCGGCGGCGCGCTGATGACGCCCATCCTGGTCATCGGGTTCGGCATCGAACCGCTGGCCGCGGTGTCGAGCGATCTCGTGGCTGCGGTGGTGATGAAGCCGATCGGCGGCGGCATCCACTTCCGCCGCGGCACCGTGCACACCGGTCTCGTCCGCTGGCTCGCGCTCGGGTCGGTCCCGGGCGCGCTCGTCGGGTCGTACGTGGTCTCGCACCTGAGCGGCGACGTCGGCGACGGCATCAAGGTCATCCTGGGCGTCGTCCTGCTGATCGCGGCGGGCGCCATGGTCGTGCGGATGTACCTCAGCCGCCACCGCGGCGCCGGCGTCGAAGGCGACGAGGCACTGCGCGTCCCGGTGAAGCGCGCCGCCACGCTCGTCGTGGGCGTGCTCGGCGGTCTGATCGTCGGCATGACCTCGGTGGGTTCGGGATCGCTCATGATCGTGGCCCTGATGCTGATGTATCCCACGCTCTCGTCCAAAGAGCTCGTGGGCACCGACCTCGTGCAGGCGGTGCCGCTCGTCGTCGCCGCCGCGCTCGGCCACATCCTCTGGGGCGAGTTCGAGTTCGGGCTCACCACGTCGTTGCTGATCGGCAGCGTGCCCGGGGTGATCATCGGCTCGCACATCTCGAGCCGTGCCCCCGACGCGATCATCCGACCCATCCTGGTGGTGGTGCTCGCGCTGTCGGCCCTGAAGCTGCTCGACGTGCCCAACGAGGTGCTCGCGGTGGTCCTCGTCGCGGCGGTCGTCGCCGGCACGGCGACGTGGTTCGTCACGCGGCGGCGCGCCCGTGCACTCGCTCCGCGCTTCGCGCAGCGCCGGCGGAGTCGGAGTCACCAGGTTCAGCACCCGGCTGAGCGCGAACACCGCCGTCCGCACCGGGATCGCCGCCGGCGGGAACCACGGGATCCGGTAGAGCCGGCGCGCGTACGCGGGCAGGATCGCGATCGCGGCCGTCGTGGGGATGGCCCAGAGCGGCCGGTACTTCATATCCATCGGCGGGAACATCACGACCCGCAGACCGTCGACCGCGGCGGGGGTCAGGCGCAGCCCACGGACCGAACGCAGGTAGTCGCGCAGCTCGCCCTCCGACTGCGGCGCCCGGCCCGGCGGCAGCTCGACCATCTCGGCGACGCGCGCCATCTCGGCGACGTACCGGTCGGCGTCGGCGGTGGTGACCCGGCCCGCGTAGGTGCGGTACGCGAGCAGGAACGAGTCGACCTCGACCGCGTGGATCCAGAGCAGGAGGTCGGGGTCGTTCCCGGCGTACGTCTGGCCGGTGATCGGATCGACGCCGTGGATGTGCTCGTGCACCCTCCGCACGGTCGCGGCCGCCGCCTCCGCGGCTGCGGTGTCGCCGTAGGTGGTCTTCACCACGAAGTTCGTGGTGCGCTCGAGCCGACCCCACGGGTCTTCCCGGAATTTGCTGTGCTGGTCGACCGCGGCCATGGCGCGCGGCTCGAGCGCCTGGACGAGCAGGGCCCGCAGCCCACCGACGAGCATCGCCGGGTCGGCATGGATGCGCCAGGCGACGCTGTCGGGGCCAAAGATTCCCGCGTCGCTCATGGCCGCCAAATTACTGCGTCGAGCTCCTCGATGACGACGGTGCGCATCACGTCGCCCTTCTGCGTCGCCAGGGCAACATCCATGCCCTGCACCACGTATCCGAAGAGGTTGTAGCTCTTGGTCAGGTTGCGGGTGCAGTCGGCAGTGGTGATGAAGAACTGCGAGCCGTTCGTGTTCGGGCCCGCGTTGGCCATCGCCACCGCGCCGAGCGTGTACTCGCCGAGCACGGGCTCGTCGTCCCACTTGTAGCCGGGACCACCGGTGCCGCGGCCGTCGGGATCGCCGCCCTGGATCACGAAGCCGGGCTCCACGCGGTGGAAGGTGAGACCGTCGTAGAACCCCTGGCGGGACAGCGCGACGAAGTGGTTGACGGTGTTCGGCGCGAGCTTGGGATCGAGGTCGGCGACGATCGCACCGCGGTCGGTGGTGATGGTCGCCCGGTAGACCTTGCTCTCGTCGATCTCGCGTGCGGGGGGCTGGGCCATGATCACTTCTTCCTCGTCGTGACGGTCGGTGGCACCGTAGTCGAAGGGGTTTCGAGCAACGTCGTGACCTGCGCCAACAGCTGACGCGCCTGGTCGGACCACTGCCCGGTCGGTGCCTTGCTCAGGTAGAGCTGCAGGTCGGTCTGCGAGCGGGCGAGGTCGTCGGTCGCCGCGTACAGCACGGCGCGGAAGTAGTACGCGTCCGCATAGTCGGGACCGACCCGGATCGCCTCAGTGAGACCGGCGAGGGCCTGGGCCACGAGTGTCGTCCGCGTGTTCTTGTCGACGACCTGCTCGGACGCGAGGTAGAGGAGGCGCGCCGCGTTCGCGTGACCCTCGGGGCGGTTGGGGTCGATGGTGATGGCGGCGTCGGACTGCTTGATCGCGTTGGCGAGGTCGCTGTTCTCCTCGTAGGCGCGGGCCAGTTGGAGCCGGAGGTCGAAGTCGTCGGGCGAGGCGTTGACCTTGGTCTCCAGGTCCTTGATCCGGCCCAGCACGGCCTTCTGGGACGCGTTCGTGGTCGACGGCGCCGCCGCCGAATTGCCCGACGACGTCTCCCCGGGGAGGCGGGCGCCCAACGCGTACGCGAGTGAGACCCCGGCGAGCACGGCGAAGACCGCGATGCCGGCGATGAGCAACGCCCGCCGCCGCGTGTGCCCGGGCGGGCTGGGCGTCGGCGCCGGCGTGACGTCGACCCCGTCGCGCAACGTCCGGATGACGGCGGCCGCCCGCGCCGTGTAGTCGTCGTGCAGTTCCGCGTACGACTCGTCGTCGATACCGCCGCTCTCGCGTTCGAGCTCCAGGTCGTCGAGCGACCGCATCAGGAAGTCGCGCTCCTCCTCCAGCTGGCGGCGGCGTTCCCGATCGAGATGCTCAGCCATCGGTGCGCACCCGTTCCACCAGTCGCTCGTCGGCGTCGGTCGCGTGGAGCTGCGGCTCGTCACGGTTGCGCCGGAGCGCGAACACGATGCCGGTGGCACCGAGCACGAGCACCACGACGGGCAACACCCACACGATCAGGCTGATCCCGGAGTCCTGCGGTGAGAGGAGGATGTCCTCGCCGTAGTCCTCGACGTACGCCTGGCGGATCTCGGCGTCGCTGTCACCGGCGGCGATGCGCCGTTTGATGTCGGCCCGGATCGCGCGCGACGTGGGCGCCTGGCTGTCCGCCACCGAGAGCCCCCGGCATTCCGGGCACTTGATCTCGGTCGCGAGCTCGTGCGCCCTCGCCGCGGTCGACTGCTCGCCGTTCGGCCACAGCACGACGGCCAACGCGATCGCCACGACCACGCGCGAGACCGATCCACGGTCCCCACCGCCGGATCATCCAGGTCCTCGCGGCCACGAGGAAGGTCTCGAGCTCGGCGACGCTCATGGGGCCGTACTTCGAAGCCACGACGGTGCCCTGCGGCGACACCGCGAGCGTCTCCGGCTGGCCGCGCGTCGCGAAGTCGAGCGCGGCCTGGTCGCCGGGGTCGAGGGCGATCGTCCACTTCACCCCGTTGTCGTTCACGTACGCCTTGATCGCCTTGTTGCTCTCCTGCGGATCGCGCACGATGCCGACCATCACGAAGTCGGTGTCGCCGGCATGCTGCTCGTAGAACTTCTCGAGCGCCGGCGCCTCCTGGCGGCACGGCGTGCACCAGGTGTTCCAGAAGTTGATGATGACGGCCTTCCCCGCGGTCGACTCGTTCGACACCGTGCCCCCGTCGATCGTCGGGAGATCGAAGGCGGGAACCGACTTGCCGAGGAACGGGCTCTGCTGCGCGTCGGCCTGCGGGTCGTTGCCGACGTTGACCGCGAGCACGACGCCGAAGACGACGACGACGAGCGCGACCGCGCCCGCGATCCAGCGGGCGGGATGCTTCACGCGGTGACCTCTTCGAGAGGTTCGGGGTCCGGTTCAGGATCAGACGTGCCACCGACGGGCGGCTCCGCGCGCGGCCGTCGCTTCAGCCGCGGTGCGAGCGCCAGGATCGTGCCGAGGGCCATGAACCCACCACCGATCCACAGCCACACGATCATGGGGTTGATGCGAACGCCGAGCGTGATGCGGTTCTGCGAGTCACGCGCCGAGATCAGCGTCAGGTAGACGTCGTCGGCGATGCCGGTGTGCACCGACGGCGTGCCGATCCCCTCGGTGCTGTTCGGGTAGGTGGAGATCGCGGGCGAGTACGTGCCGAGCACCCGGTCGCCCTTCTTCACGCGCACGTCGGCCGAGACCGTCACCTTCTGGTCGGAGCTCTTGGTGTGCGATCCGACGTACGTCAACGTGTAGCCCGACACCGTCGCCGACTGGCCGCGCCGGAGCTTCACGTCGCGGTTGGCGCCGTAGGCCGACGACGCCGCGAGCACCACCGCGATCAGCACGACGCCGAAGTGCACGACCAGACCGCCGTAGAGGCGCGGGTTCGATCGGGTCGCCCGTCCGAGAGCGACCGTGCGCGACTCGCCGAGCGCGCGCCGCCGGCCGCGGATGCCGAGCGCGAATTGGCGGACGATGCCTGCGGTGGCGAACGCGCCGAGGCCGTAGGCGAGGATCTCGGCGAGCCCGCGGGCGCCGAGGACCACGGCGACGAGCATGGTGAGCCCGCCGATCCACGCGGGGACGAGCAATCGGTGCCGGACGACGTCGCCACTCGTCGCCCGCCACGGCAGGGCGGGTGCGGCCGCCATCAGGAACAGCAGCGCCAGCCCGATCGGGGTGGCCATGCGGTCGAAGTACGGCTCCCCCACCGACAACCGCGAACCCCGCACCGCTTCGGCGACCAGCGGGAACACGGTGCCGAGCAGCACCACGAAGGCGAGCGCCGCGAACAGCAGGTTGTTGGCGAGGAACGCCGACTCGCGCGAGACCGCCGAGTCGATGCGCCCTGGCGCGCGCAGTCGGTCGCCGCGCCACGCCACGAGCCCGATGCCCGTCGCGGCGACGACCCCGAGGAACGCGAGCAGCCACGGTCCGATGTCGGACTGCGTGAACGCGTGCACCGAGTCGATCACACCCGAGCGGGTCAGGAACGTGCCCAGGATCGTGAGGCAGAAGGTGGCGATGACCAGTGACAGGTTCCAGACGCGCAGCATCCCGCGCCGTTCCTGCACGATCACCGAATGGATGAACGCGGTGCCGGTGAGCCACGGGAGCAGCGACGCGTTCTCGACCGGGTCCCACGCCCAGAACCCACCCCAACCGAGCACCTCGTAGCTCCACCACGCGCCGAGGATGATCCCGACGGTCAGGAAGCCCCACGCGACGAGCGTGGCGCGGCGGGTGTCGGCCAACCATCCCTCGCCGAAGCGGCCGGTGACGAGCGCGGCGATGCCGAACATGAACGGCACCGTGAACCCGACGTAGCCCATGTAGAGGATCGGCGGGTGGAACGCCATCAACACGTGGTTCTGGAGGAGCGGGTTCGGGCCCCGGCCGTCGACCGGCACCGACGCCAGGGTGTGGAACGGGTTCGCGGGGCCGAGCATGAGCGCGAAGAAGAACAGGGCGACGACGAGGCCGGTGATGGTCGCGACCACCACGATCCGGTCGGTCGCGCGATGCCGGAACTTCCAGGCCACGAAGGTCAGGTAGCCACCGAGGATCACGGCCCAGAGGAGGATCGATCCTTCGAGCGCGGCCCACAGCCCGGTGATCGTGTAGAGCACGGGCGTGCCGGTCGCGTTGTTCTCGGCGACGTAGCGAATCGAGAAGTCGTGGCTGAGCAGCGCCCACTCCATGACGCCGGCCGCCGCGATCGCGGCGAGGAACACCGCGAACACGCATCGCCGCCCGAACACCAGCATGTTCCGATCGCGCAACTGCACGCCCGCGAGCAGGAGCGTGATGCCGATCACCGAAGCGCCGGCCCCGATTGCGACCGCCGCGTATCCGAGCGCGGCTTTCACGAATTCGCAGCCTTCTTCGTATCGGTGTCGACCTTCGGCGGTGTGTAGTCGGCGCCGTGCCGGATCAGGATGCGATCGGAGTCGAACGGCGCGTTCTTCGCCGTCGAGGCCCAATGACCCTCGACCACGACCGGAGCGCCTTCCTTGAACAGCGCCGGCGTGTCACCGTCGTGGTGCACGACGACGGTGTTCTTCCCGTCGGTGACCTCGAAGGTGACGCCGTTGCGCGTCTCGTCGACGGTGCCGTTCCGCACGCCACCGGCGAGGCGGAAGCGCGACGTCCCCTCGTCGTTGCGGTTGTGCACGGCCTCGGAGACGGTGCGGAAGTAGACGACGTTCTCGGACAGCGCCACCGCGAGCACGACGATCGCGACCACGGCGACGACACAGCCACCGACCGCGATGATGTAGCGACCGCGATGGTTCGGCCGGGGCTTCGGCGGCGGGGCGGCCGGCGGCGACTCGACAGTCGTCATTCGGGTCCTCGGGACCGTTCCGCACGTTTGGTGCGCTGCACGATCCAGAGCCAGTACGCACCGAGCACCACGCCCGTGAGCACCCACCCGGTGATGACGTACTCGGCGAAGTTCACGGCGTCACCGCCCCGGCGCCGACACGTTCGGCGATGGCCTCCTGCACTTCACGGTCTTCGCGGTCCTCGTCGAGCGAGAGCAACCGGTAGCGACGGTCGAGCAGGTACACGAAGAGCAGCGTGAACGCGAGCACCCCGAACCAGAGGGTGAACGCCATCACGCCGTGGATCTTGGCGTCGAGGCGGTCGTTGAACACCGTGCCCTGCTGGTGCAGGGTGCGCCACCAGTTCACGGAGAAGTGCACGATCGGGACGTCGACGAACGCGATCAGTGCCGCGATCGCGCACCGCTTCGCGCGCGCCTCCGGGGCGGCGGGGATGCGCCGCAGCGCGAGGTACCCGAGATAGAGGAAGAAGAGCACCGCAGTGGTGACGAGTCGCGCGTCCCACGCCCACCAGACCCCCCACACCGGTCGACCCCACAACGACCCGAGCACGAGCGTGAGCGCGGTGAAGATGACGCCCAGCTCGGCGGAGGCGCCGGCGACGCGGTCCCACACGGTGGCGCGGGTGCGGGGCCAGAGCCAGAGCGCCGATCCGATCGAGGTGACGCCGAACGCGAGGTACGCGACCCAGGCGGCGGGCACGTGCAGGTACATCAGGCGTTGGGCGTCGCCCTGCACCTCGTCGGCGGGCGCGCCCCAGAGGCCGAACAGGGTCAGCACGACCAACGAGATCAGCGCCAGCCAGCCGAGCGCCTTGCTGATCTGGGGTTTCAGCAACCTCGTACTCATGCTCTCAGGCTTCCTCCAGGAGCGGCCCGAAGGCGAGCATCCCGATCGCGGTGAACAGCACTGCGAACACCGCCAGCAGCGCGACCCATGGCCATGCGTCCGACGGTATGCCGTCGATCGCCGCTTCCCAGGCTCGGGTGGCCCCGAGGAGCACCGGCGCCACCACCGGGAGCAGCAACACCGGAACCAGGGTTTCGCGCACCCGCAGCCCTGCAGCGAGCACGCCGTAGAGGGTACCGGTGGCCGCGACACCCACGGTCGCGGCCAGCGTGGCGAGCACCAGCGGAGCCAGCGAGTTCAGCTCGATCCCGTAGACGAGCACGACCGTCGCCGCCAGCACCACCTCGAGCGCCAGGAGCTGCACCGCCACCGCCGCGGCCTTCCCGAGGAAGAGCGCGGGGCCGTCGAGCCCCGACAGCCGCAGCCCGTCGCGGGCGCCGTTGTCGGCCTCGATGGCGAATGACCGCGACACGGCGAGGAGCGCGGCGAGGAGGACGGTGATCCAGAACAGCCCGGGGGCGACGCGCTGCAGGATGCCGCGGTCCGGGTCGAGCGCGAACGCGAAGAGCAGGAGCACGATGAGCCCGAAGGGGATGATCTGCTGGACGGTGACCCGCGACCGGGCCTCGATCCGCAGGTCCTTCAGCGCCACGAGCCGCACTTCACGCCAGAGGTTCACGCGACCCCCGATCGTCCGCGAGCTGCGACTGGCCCGCGGTGATGACGACCTCGCGGGTCGCGAGCGCCCGGGCGTGCTCGAGCTCGTGCGACGCCAACAGCACGGTCCGGTGCTCCGAGGGCGCGGCGGCGATCACCGCGTCGAGCACCGCGCGGCCCTCGGCGTCGAGGCCGGCGTGGGGTTCGTCGAGCAGCAGCAACCGCGGGTCACGGGACAGGGCCACGGCGACGGCCAGTCGCCGCCGCTGGCCGGCCGACAAGCGGCGGTGCACGACGTCGGCCTGACGGGTGAGACCCAACCGGTCGAGGGCGGCGTCCGCTTCGGCGGTGTCGCGACCGGCGGCACGCGCGGCGAACTGCAGGTTCTCGCGGACGGTGAGGTCGTCGTAGCAGAAGGTCTCGTGCCCGACGAGCGCGAGATCGCGACGCGCGCTCCGCCGATCGTGGGCGAGATCGTGACCGAGCACGGTGGCCTCCCCCGAGTACAGCGGCACCAATCCGGCGAGGAGCCGGAGCAGCGTGGTCTTCCCGGCGCCGTTCGCTCCCGAGAGCAGGACGATCTCGCCGGTGGTGACGTCGAGATCCACCCCGGCCAATGCGGGGAAGCGGCCCAGGAGGCAGACGGCGGAACGGAGACGGACGACGGCAGGCACACTCGCCTCCGGGCGGTCGATGACGCGAGTCTACGGACGGCGCGTCGAGGCGGTCGAACCCGGCGGTGCGGCGGGAGCGTCGGTGGGCGTTAGCCTCGCCCCCCATGCGCAGCGTGCTCGGGGCGGTGGGCCGTGTGCTGGTGACGCTGGGCGTCCTCCTGCTGCTCTTCGTCGCCTACCAGCTGTGGGGGACCGGCATCTACCAGGCCCGGGCCCAGAACGACCTCGAGCAGCAGTTCAACCAGAGCCTCGATCGCCGAGGGTCGCCGGCGCCGACCACGACCTCGCCGACCGCCACCACGGCGGCGGGCGGGACGACGGCGACCACGCTCGCGCCGCTCACGGTGCCTCCGGAGGGCGACGCGGTCGCCCGGATCGGAATCCCCAAGATCGGGGTCGACCAGTACGTGGTCGAAGGAGTGAACGTCGACGACCTGCGCAAGGGACCGGGCCGCTACCCCACCACCCAGCTCCCGGGGCACGAAGGCAACAGCGCCATCGCCGGTCACCGCACGACCTACGGCGCGCCGTTCGGTGACCTCGACCAGCTCGAACCGGGCGACGCGATCACCGTCGTCACGATCCAGGGCAGATTCGTCTACAAGGTGGTCGAGCAACGGGTCGTCGATCCCAGCGAGATCAGCGTCCTCGACCCCTCACCCGATCCGGCGCGACCGGGCCACGAGCTCGCCACGCTCACGCTCACGACCTGCAACCCGAAGTACTCGGCCGAGCAGCGACTCATCATCCGCGCCCAGCTCGAGCTGCCGACGGACACGGCGCCGCTCCCACCGACGCGTCCCGCGGACGGTTCCAAAGCGACGACCATCGGCGGGCTCTCGGGCGAATCGTCGTCGCGGACGCCGGCGATCCTGTGGGGCATCCTCGCCGCACTCATCGGACTCGTCTGGTGGCTGTTCTTCCATCGCCACCCGCGCTGGACGACGTGGTTGATCGGCGCGGTGCCGTTCCTCGCCGTGTTGTTCGTCTGCTACGTGTACGTCGAGCGTCTGCTGCCGTCGAACTACTGACCGCGGGGGGTCAGGACTCGTCGATCAGCGCGACCACGGTGCCGGGTGTGACGGAGTAGCCGGCTTCGACGTAGAGCTCGCGGACGACCCCGGGCACGTCGGTGACGATGACGACACGACCGGACTCCGCTTCGAGCAGCGCGATCTCGTCGTCTTCGGCGACCATCTGCCCCTCGTCGACGTCGACGCGGATGACCGTGCCCTCGGTGGACGACCGCAACTCGTACATGGCTGGGAGGATACCTGCGGTCCACGTGCCACCGTCTGTACGGTGTGCACGTGATCTTCTTCGTCGTGACGATCGCGCTGTCGATCGTCGTCGTGGTCGCGACGAAGGGCAGCTTCGGCCGACTGGGCGCGCTGCACCTGCGGGTGCTGTGGTTGTTGTTCCTCGGCCTCGCCATCCAGATCGTGCTCGAGGTCGTCGACTTCCCGAAGGATCGCATCGACGACGCGGGCATCGCGATCCTCCTGCTCTCCTACGTGGCGATCCTCGGGTTCTGCGCGGTCAACCGCAAGGTGAAGGGCATGACCATCATCGGGATCGGGGTGGCACTCAACGTCCTCGTGATCGCCCTGAACCAGGGCATGCCGACCAAGGACGACGTGCGGGAGCGCGACGGTCGTGAGGTGCACGTGCCGATCGAGCAGACCGTGAAGCACCGCCCGCAGGAGGACGACGACCTCCTCGGGTTCCTCGGCGACGTCATCAGCGCGCCCGGGCTGCCGAATCAGCAGTTCTCGATCGGCGACATCGTGATCGGGCTCGGCGTCGTGGATCTGTGCTTCGAGGGAAGCCGCGTGCCTCGACGGCGCGGGATGCGACGACCCGTCGAGCCTCAGCAGAGCTGATCGCCGAGCAGTCCCCGCCGGTCGAGCACGTTCTCGAGCACCGACAGCACTCCGGCGTCGTAGAGGTACTCGGGAGCGGAGCACAACGCCTCGAGGGCGAGGCTCGCACGGTCGGCATGACCGTCGGAGAGCTCGTCGAAGGCGCTCGCGACCTTGAGGACCTGCCCCGACAGCACCGACGGCCGCGACGCGACGTGCTCGCGGTACGGCATCCACTCGGCAGCGATGATGTCACCGGACGGTGCGAGCAATTGCGTGCCCCGCAGGATGGTCGCGCCCGCCTGTGCGACCGACACCGGCTCCGGCGGCCGGCCGTCGTCGGGCTCGTCGAGGCACACCTGACCGAGGTGGTGGAGCAGCGCGGCGGTTTCGAGCTGGCCGAGCTCGTGCCGTGAGAAGCCGAGGGCGGCGCCCATCGCGACGCTCAGCTCGGCGACGCGTTCGGCGTGGCCGTCGCGCACCATCCCGCCGAGCTCGGGTGCCGCGCCGAGGGCGCGGATCGTCTGGTCGTACGTGCGACGGATGAGCGCGAGGTGCTCGTACGAGTACCACGCCGCCAGCAGCGGGATGGTGAACACGGCCGGGCCCCACAGGCCCATGCCGCCGTGTCCGTCGACACCCGTCGCGCTGATCGCCATCAGCGTCGCGCTGGTCACCAACGCGACGTCGGCCATGCGCCCGTGCATGCTCATGGCGAACTGCCGGTCACGCGCCATGCGGGCGATCTCGGCCACCACGATCGGTGCCAGCGCGGACAGGGCGAGCGCGAAGAGGACCTTGCCGCGCGTCTGAGGCTCGCCCAGCGCATCCGCCATCCCGTGGTACACGAGCACGGCCGACATGCCTTCGAGCAACCGCTCGGCGAAGAGCGCGAGTCGTCCTTCGACCGACGTGGGCTCGGAACGCACGAGGAAGGTCGCGAGCTCTGCGACTGCGAGCACCAGCGCAGCGTCCTGGACCGACCCCTCGTCGCGCCAGCACGACCATGAACGCGAACGAGATCGGGAGCGCGGCGCGCAGCGGCGGCCGGAGCTCGATCAGCTCGCCGGCGGCAATCGCTCCGCCGATGACGGCGAGCGGCGCCCACGGACTTCCCGGGTGGGTGATCTCGATGACGATCGCGACGCACGCGCCCCCGCGAGGAGGACGAGCAGCCGAACCCAGCTTCTCACGACCCCGCCGCCTGCTCCTCGGGAATCAGGTGTCCCAGGCCGGCAGAGCCGGTGCCGGCCTCGGGCGGGGCGACTGCCCAGTCGTGGTCGTCGATCTCGTGCCCGGCGCCGTAGTGCTCGTCGCGACGCTCGATGGCGGCGATGAGTGCGTCGACGCACCGCGGGTTGAACTGGGTGCCCGAGCCGTCGCGGAGCTCCCCGAAGGCGGTGTCCTGGCTGAGCGCCCTGCGGTACGAACGGGTCGACGTCATGGCGTCGAAGGCGTCGGCGACGTGGATGATGGCGGGCTCGATCAGCCCCGAGCCGTCGACGGCCGCGGTCGCGGCTTCCGTCGTGGTGTCGCCGGCGACGGGAGCGAGGAAGTCGATGCGGTGGAGGAGCTCGACCGACACCACCTCGTGGCGCTTGACCCGTTCGAACTCCGCCTCGGTCAGGCGACCGGGCTTGTTGAGGATCTGGTTCGGCACGACGAGCTTGCCGATGTCGTGCATGAGCGCGGCGTAGCGGAGGCGCTCCAGCCGACGTTGGCCGAACGCCAGCTCGGAGCCGATGTACTCGCAGAAGTTGGCGACGCGCTGCGCGTGCCCGGCGGTGTAGCGGTCCTTCGCCTCGAGGGCGAGGATCAAGGTCTCGATGGTCTGTTCCTGACCGGCCTTCAACTCGAGGTAGCTCGCGAACGTCGACCGCGCGATCAAGATCGGCACGACGAGCAGCGGCACGACCGCAGCACCAAGCTCCAGATACACCCAGCCGAAGCCAAGCCCAAGAAGTGCGAACGGAAAAGCACCGGTGTTGAAGGCGAGGATCTCTCGCAGAACCTTCCCGTACTCCTCCTCGCCGCTGATCGCGACAGGGAAGCCGACGAACGCGGCATTCAGTAGGAGGTACGCGGCAAGCCGCCGACGTGATGGCGATTCCGAGGGTTAGCGGATTCGCAATCGGGTCCGGTGAAGCGATCAGAAGGAAGACCGCCGTACCGCCCATCAGCGAGAGAGCATCTGACGCACAGTTGAAGCAAATCTTTTCCCACTCGCGCTTTCGGAGGTGGACGATGTCGAAGAGTCCACCACAGAGCCCGATGAGCGCCGGCCCAAGAAAGAAGGAGTACTGGCCGAAGACGACGATCGACGCGGTGAAGATCATCACGCTGCCGCTCATCGCAAGACTGGCTCGCGTGATGACGTCGAGATTCGTTGCCGCAACCGAAAGAAGCCCGAACACTACGAGCGCCGAGACGACGTCCGACGAAAACGATCCGGGCGCGAGAAGTGCGGCAAGCGCGACGAAGCCACACGTGGCGACGCATCCGACCACCACGGCAACGCGGATCTTGTTCGCTTTGCTCATCGTCGTTCGCATAGGTAGAGAAGGCAGGGCCTCAGCTGCTAATTCGCTGCCTGTTACTTCCACTTAGCAGCGCCACCGGCGAGCAGCATTGCGACCAATGCTGACGCGCCGGCCGCAACGCGAACCATGGCCTTTTGCACGAGACCTCCTGAAACTTCGGTCTCCCGCGTGGGCATTCGCTGTGAGCCCTACGGACACGTCGCTTCGCTTCAGGTAGCTCGTTGGGTATCAGGCCGAGGCCCTGCCGTCTCCACCCCGAGACGTTCTTCTTGCCCTCCTTGGAGAATGGAGCGCACAGTTTCACGCGGATCGGATCGTCACGCAAGCCCCACACGTAACATCGGCACCACCCAGCCCCCACGCTGGGTGGTTGTTTGGCCGTATGCTGTGTCCGGGCGGGGGTTGTAGGCCCTCGGGAACGACGGGTGCCGTGATGCCGAATGAGTGGCCGAACGACGAATTGTCGTCTGAGGAGGGCCCAGATCCCGCCTCGGAACTGCGCGAGCTCGAAGACGAGCTCTGCCGCCTGACCGGCGTGCACGCGGTCCGGATCGTCGGAGACCGGTCTGGAAGACCGGTCGAGGTGCACGTACTCGCCGACCCGAGCAAGCCCGCGAAGCAGACGGTGCGCGACGTGCGAGCTGTCGCGCAGACGATGTTCGGCATCGAGCTCGACCACCGCATCGTGTCGGTCGCGCAGCTCAACACGAACGACCAGAACACGCCGGTCGGCATCGAGCTTCCCCGCGTCGAGTCCCGCTCCCGCGTCGGGAGCATCAACGTCGAAGCCGTCGGACTCCGCGCGCAGGTGCGCGTCGTTCTCGTCGACAACGAGCACGAGCACACCGGGTTCGCCGAAGGCTCGGTTGCCAGCGCGGCGCGTCCGCAGCTCGTCGCCGCTGCGGCGCTCGACGCGATTCGTCAGGCGGAACCGGCGGCGGAGGCGATCCACATCACCAGCGCAGAGATCAGCCGCGTCGGCTCGAATCGGGTGGCGGTGGTCACGGTCGTCTACGTCGACCCGCCCACCGAGCTCGTCGTCTCCGGATCCGCGGTCGTCCGCCGCGACCGCGACGACGCGGTGGCACGTGCACTGCTCGATGCCACGAACCGTCGGCTCGCACGCGCCGAACGCGGACGCACCTCCGGCTGATCCGTCGTCGCGCGACGATCCGCGCGAGTCTCGGACCTGTGCCCCCGATCGCCGTCCAACTCTCCTATCGGCTCGGTGGTGCCGACGGCGTCGCCGTCGAGGCTCGCAAGTGGGAGTGGGCGCTCCACCAGCTCGGCTTCGACGTCCGCCGCGTGGCCGGTGAGCTCGACGACGGCCTGCGACCCGACGACACCTGGTTGCCGTTCCTCACCATCGACCCGGTCGAGGATCGCGCGCCGGAGCCGGACGCGCTCGCGGCCGCGATCGCGGGGGCGGACCTCGTCATCGTCGAGAACCTGTGCTCGCTCCCGATCAATCCCGACGCATCGGCGATGACCGCAGCGGTCCTGGCCGAGCACCACGGCCGCGTCGTGTTCCATCACCACGACCTGCCGTGGCAACGCGCGGGACTTCCCACACCGCCCGGCATTCCGCCGCATCGCGACAACTCCCTCCACGTGACCATCAACGATCATTCACGGGTGCAGTTGGAGAACCGCGACTTCGCGGCGGTCACACTCCGCAACGCGTTCGATCTCGAACCGCATCGCGGAGACCGCGCGGGCACACGTGCACAGTTCGGTTTCTCGCCCGACGATCTCGTGCTCCTGCAGCCCACGCGCGCGATCCCGCGCAAGAACATCCCGGCTGCCATCGCGTTCGCGGCGGAGCTCGCCGATCGCGAACGCGATCGCTCGCTCCGATTCTGGATCACTGGGCCTGCGGAGGACGGCTACGACGACGTGTTCGCCCGCCTGGTGGCGGAATCGACGGTGCCTGTGGTCGTCGGCCGCGCCGCCACCGCCGGCAACGCGTACGCGGCCGCCGACCTGGTCCTCTACCCGTCGACGTGGGAGGGCTTCGGCAACCCCGTCATCGAGTCGATCGCCCACCGCCGCCCCATCGTCGTCGGGAACTACCCGGTCCTCGACGAGCTCCGGGCGTTCGGTGTCCACCTGCTGTCCGTCGACGACATCGACGGCGTCCAGGCGTGGCTGCGCGATCCCGACCCGGCGGTTCTCGAGCGCAACGTCGACCTCGTCCGTCCCCATTGCTCCCTGGCGGACCTGCCTCAGCGGATCGCCGGGATGTTCGACGCGGCAGGATGGAGCCGATGGTGAGCTCCGAGGACCCGGTCGTCGCCCGGCGAGCGCACATCGCCCGTTGGGTCGGGCTCGCCAAGCGCATCGGCTACACGCTCTTGTTGCTCGCGATCGTCGCCTTCGCCGCGGCGGCGATCGCCGGCTTCCCGGACGGCCTGGTCACCGCGACCGTCGTCGCGCTCATCGCGGCCTGCGTGGTCCTCCCCGTCCCGATCGTGATGGGCTACGGCCTCCGCGCGGCGGAGCGAGAGGACCGCGAAGCCCACGCGCGGCGTGCCAGTGGGGAGCCACCGGCCCCCCAGCGGTAGATTTCGCCGCGTTCGCGAACGCCACCCGGCGAAAGGAGCCACCGTGCGCTACCGCCGCTTCGGTCGAAGCGACCTCGAGGTGTCAGAGGTCGGGTTCGGCGTCTGGACCCTCGCCAGCGACTGGTGGGGCGTCGTCGAGGACAAGCAGGGTCTCTTGCACGCGGCGCTCGACGCCGGCATCAACTTCATCGACACCGCGCCCGTCTACGGCGAGGCCGGCTTCGGCGAGGAGCTGCTCGCCGACGTGTTGAAGGCGCAGCGCGACGAGATCGTGTTGACCACCAAGTGCGGGTACGACATCGATGCCGCCCGCAAGTACCCGGGACAGTCGGAGCGCCCGCACGACTGGGAACCGGCATCGGTGCGCGAGCAGCTGGAAGCATCGTTGCGCCGCCTCGGCACCGACCACATCGACCTCTACCAGCTCCACAACACGCGCATCGAGCCCATCCGGAGCGACGGGCTGTGGGAGGAGCTGCAGAAGTTCAAGACCGAAGGCAAGGTCCGCGAGCTCGGGGTCGCGCTCGGGCCGGCGATCGGGTGGGTCGACGAAGGCCTCGAAGCCCTCGACCGCGACATCGTGTCCCTGCAAACGGTCTTCAACGTGCTCGAACAGGAGCCCGGGCGTACGTTCGAGGCCAATCCTGCGGTCGCCGACGGACGGGTCGGTCTCATCTCGCGGGTACCGCACGCGTCCGACACGCTGTCAGGTCGCATCACCCGCGACACCGTGTTCCCTCCCGGTGACCATCGCGCGCACCGCAACCGCGACAACATGCTCGACAACTTCGACAAGGCCGAGACGCTCGCGTTCCTGTGGGAAGGCACCGGCCGCACCGTCGGACAGGCCGCGATCGCCGGGATCCTTGCGGATCCGGCGTTCGTCACCGTGCTGCCGACGTGCGTGACCGTCGAGGACGTCACCGAGTACGCGGGTGCGAGCGACCTCCCACTCACCGGCGACGAGAAGGCCCGGCTCGACACGCTGTGGAATGACAACTTCGGGATCACCAACCGCTACGAGATGCCCCTGAAGTCGAGCACCGGCGGGTGACGGCACCCCGCCGCGTGTCGGCGCCCCGCCTCGCGCCCGACGAGCGGCGCCGTCAGCTGCTCGACGTCGCCTGCGTCGAATTCGCCGAGCGGGGGTTCTACGCGACGGTGATGGACGATCTCGCGCTCGCCGCGGGCGTCACCAAGCCGGTCTTCTACCAACACTTCCCGTCCAAGCGCGCCCTCTTCGTCGCGGTGCTCGAAGACGTGGGGGGTCGACTGCTCGAGGTGCTCACCGAAGCCACGGCGAGCGTCGAGACCGGCCGCGCCCGGGTGGAAGAGGGCTTCTCCGCGTACTTCCACTTCGTGGAGAACGACCGCGCGGCGTTCCGTCTCCTGTTCGGCGCGTCGGCGCGGAACGATCCCGAGTTCGCCGACGTCGTCGACCGAGTGCTCACCGACACCGCCGCCGCGGTCAGCACCCTGATCGAGATCCACGGTTCCGACGAGCACCGCCAGGTGTTGGCCCACGCGATCGTCGGCATGGCCGAGGGCATCAGTCGCCACGCGTTGACCGATCCGGACGGTCCGCACAACCCCGATCAGCTCGCCAACTGGGTGGCCGAGCTCGCGTGGTTCGGTCTCCGGGGTGTGCGTTCCGAGGACTGAGGTGCTGCGCGGCCTCAGTCGCGCAGCAGGATCGACACGCGCTGGCCACCGGCCGTCGCCGTGCCGACGTCACGGAATCGAAGGCGCTTCGTGTACAGGCGCACACGCGCCGCGTCGCGGCGTTCGTTGCCGGAATGGGGCAGGAGCGCGACGAACGGCGTGACGTCGCCGATGCTGTCGAGCATCTCCGCGGCCCATGGCATCGCCGCACCCGGCTCGCGCGCGACGAAGTCGCCGACGAGGAGTGCGCCGGGGGCGACGGCCGCGAGCTCGCGACGGATCTCCACGTACCGGCGGGCCCGGCGACCGCGGATCACCCACACCACGCCCGCGCCGTACAGCAGGCGCCGGGCCCACACCGGGAGACGGGGGGCGACGACCGCGGCGGTGACGCCGGCGAGCACCGCCGGCACCCACGGCGTGTCGCTGAGCGTGAGCACCGCGCTCCCCTCCCGGTTCGTGACCGCGCGGTCGACCATCACCAGGCGGGTCCAGTTCGACACCCGCCGTGACCACCGGGGCCGCGGAAGCCAGCGAGCGGTCGAGTGGGAAGGTGTCCGTCAGCACCCCCGCGACGTCCCACAACTCCGCGAACGGGATAAACTGGACGCCACCCTCCGATCGCTCGACGACGGTCCTCGCTTTGCGCATGCACGGGTCCTGAGGTCGGTGACCGGTCGGGTGCACGAGTCTGGTCGACACAGGGGTCAAGATGCATGCCCTTCGTGCCGATTCCGACGACGGGAAGCAGCGCGGGCTCGATGGAGCAGGGCGCAGAAGGGCGACGGCCAGTGGACAGGGCGACTCTCGGGGCGGAGCGAACGACGCGGCACGACCGGCGCCGTCCTCTCGTCGCGACCTGCGTCGCCGCGGCCCTCACCCTCGTCTCGGTGATGCTCGCCGCGACCAGCGCCGTTGCGGCGCCGAAGGAGACGCCGCGCAAAGCGCCGACCGGACGGGCCTTCTACACCCCGCCGGCCCCGCTGCCGTCGGCCGATCCCGGTGACCTGATCTGGAGCGCGCCGTTCAAGGGCATCCCCGGAGCCAAGGCCTGGAAGGTCCTGTACCACTCGCGTGCGATCGACGGTTCGGACGTCGCGGTGTCGGGTGTGGTCGTCGCGCCGACCGAGCCGGCACCGGCGAGCGGTCGCCCGGTCATCAGCTGGGCGCACGGCACTCACGGCATCGCCGACAACTGTGCACCGTCGCGCACCGCCGACATGGTGTCCCGACTCCCGTCGATCGGCAAGGTCGTCGCGCAGGGCTACGTGGTGGTCGCAACCGACTACGAGGGCCTCGGTACGCCCGGCACCCATCCGTATCTGGTCGGTGAGAGCGAGGCGCGCAGCGTGCTCGACATCGCGTGGGCGGCGCAGCACCTGCCCGGTACCGACGCGAATGCGCAGACCTTCGTGTGGGGCCAGTCCCAGGGCGGACAGGCCGCCCTGTTCGCAGGAGAGATCGCGCCCACCTACGCGCCCGATCTCGACCTCCTCGGCATCGTCTCGGGCGCGCCGGTGACCGATGCTGCCGCGATGTTCCCTGCCGCGGCCACGATCCCCGACACCCTCGGCTTCGCGGTGATGGGCATGATCGGCCTCCAGGCGGCCTACCCCGACGCCAAGGTCGCCGACGTGCTGACCCCGGCCGCCCTCGAGCAGACGTCGATCGTCGAGAAGAAGTGCTACGGGGCGGTCCTGGACGCGTTCAAGCAGCCCGTCGACCAGGTCATCGCCCGGAACCCGTCGGAGGTACCCCCGTTCCCCGACCTCTTCGCCGCCGACAGCCCCGGCAAGGTGCCGACGGCCGTGCCGATGCTCGTCTACCAGGGCCTCTCGGACGACGTCGTGTACAAGGTCTTCACCGACAAGTACGTGCAGCTGGCGTGCGCGCTCGGCAACACGGTCCAGTACAAGACGTTCACGGGCAAGGACCACTACGAGGAGAACGCGGCCGCCGAGAAGGACGTGCTCGAGTGGATGCAGGCCCGTCTCGCCGGAGTGCCGGCTCCCTCGACCTGCTGACCGACTCGCGGGGTTTCGGCGCACTTCGCGCCGGGCACAACGTCGCGATGGCGAGCGCAAGCGGCGGGCTCCACGAGCCCGCAGACGATCTCGGACCCGCGGTGATCGACCTCCACCGGGCGATCGTGTCGGTGCAGGAGGAGCTCGAGGCGGCGGACTGGTACAACCAGCGCGCCCACGCGACCGGCGACGCCGACCTCGCCGCGATCCTCGAGCATCACCGTGACGAGGAGAAGGAACACGCGGCAATGCTCCTGGAGTGGATACGGCGACACGATCCCGCCTTCGACCGGCACCTGCGCACGTACCTGTTCACGGACGGCTCGATCACCGAGATCGAGCACGCAGCGGAATGAGTCAGGTCAGCGCGAGCTCGAACCAGACGACCTTGCCGCCGACGACGGGCCGCGTCGACCACCGGGTGGCCAGGGCGTCGAGCAGGTGCACGCCGCGCCCGCTGATCGCGCCCTCGAGGACGACGGCGCGTTGCGGTACGCCCGAGCCGGCATCGCCGACCTCCACCCGCAGCACGTGATCGTCGCACTGGGCCCACACGGTCACCGGCCCTCCTGCGTGCTCGACCGCATTCGTCACGACCTCACTCGTCAGCAAGACCGCGGTGCCGACGAACTCGTCGTGGCCGCCGCGCGTCATCACCTGCTCGACGAGCGCGCGCGGTCCCGTGGGGTGGTCGACCGGCCTTCCCAGGTGGCCGCATCCTCGAGCAGCATCAGCACGGGTCACCACCCGGAATGCATCGGCGTCATCACGCCCTCGGGGTACCCGGGTGGCGCAACCCGTGAAACGGCATCGGTAGGATCTCGCCGGGTGTTGACCATCGAACTGCCTCCTGAGCCCGCGAGCGCCACCCGCGCGCCAGTTGGCGCGGGACCGGCTGCGCGTCGTGTGCTCGCCCGAGGTGCTCGAGACCGTCGCCCTGCTCGTCACGGAGCTCGTGACGAACGCGATCCTCCACGCCGGTACGCCGCTCCAGCTCGAGATCGACGCCCAGCCCGATCGCATCCGCCTGTGTGTGGAAGACACCTCCCCCCGGCAGCCGGAGATCCACCACTACGAGTCCGACGCGGTCACCGGTCGCGGCCTCGCCCTGGTGGAGCAGCTCGCGACCTCATGGGGCGTCGATCGAACGCCGGCTGGCAAGGTCGTCTGGTGCGAGATCGCGATCTGACCGACGAACACGTCGTCGTCGTCCGGTTTCTCGGTGCGCCGGTCGCGCTCATGCAGGCCGTCCGACTCCACCTCGAGGCGATCCTCCGTGAGTTCCAGCTCATCGAGTTCGCCGACGCCGACGATCCGCCGGCGCGATTGCTGGAGCTGATGACCCGGTTGCGATCGAACTACGACCAGTTGGGGTTCGAGGAGAACCGCCGCCTGGTGACCGGCGCGCTGGAGCGGGGCAACGACACGATCGACTTCGAGCTGCCGGTGCCGAAGGGCGCGGGCACCGCGGCCCGCCGCATCGTCACGACCATGGACGAGACCGACGAGTGGTGTCAGCGCGGCGAGCTGCTCACCTTGGCCAGCTCGCCCGAGCAGCGCGCGCTCCGTCATTGGTTCTTCGGCGAGATCGAACGCCAGGACGAGGGCGGCGAGCCGATGCCCTGGACGGAGTTCCCCGACCGCTAGATCAGGGCACGATCTCGACGTGCGCGCTCACCCCGGTGAGCTCGAGCACCTTGCGCACGTGCGCGGGCGGCGATTCCAGCCTGAGCGCCCCGTCGTCGCCGAGCCGCTTCCGCACCGCGATCAGCACGCCGATCCCCGACGAGTCGAGGAAGTCGAGGCCGCGGCAGTCGAGCAGGATGCGCGTCGAGCCCGCGTCGACGAGCTCGTTCAACTTGTCGCGCAGCATGGGGGCCGTCGCCATGTCGATCTCACCCCGCACCACGACCGAATCCCCATCGACAGACGAACGCGATTCGAGTTCCAGGTCGGCCACGCACTGCACCTTATCGATCGGTAGGACCGGATCGGAGCTACTGGGCTCGACACAATACGACGATCGTGGCGTCGTCACGGAGTCCGCCGGGTGAGAAGAGCTCGACCTCGTCGATGCAGCGCTTCACCACCGCCGGCGCCTGATCACAGCGGGTCCCCTGGAGCAGCTCGACGAGGCGTTCGGGCCCGAAGAATTTCGTTGCTGGCGTTGCGCGTCTCGGTCAAGCCGTCGGTGTAGACGCAGAGGTTCTCGCTCCGTCCGATGATGGCTTCGGCCGTCGACCAGCCGGGCACGAGCAGGCCGACCAGCGGACCCGTCGGATCGAGCTCGTCCGCCCCGCCCTCGCGCACGATGTAGGCGGGCGGATGACCGGCGTTCGCGTACCGCACCCGGCCGTCACCCGTGTCGATCACCGCGACGAAGGCGGTGAGGAAGACCTCGTCGCCCATGTCGCCCAGCTGCTCGGCCATGGTGGACAGCGCGTCGCCCGGGGCGGCACCCGTCGTCAGCGCGGCCCGAAGCACCTCCTTGCACCGGAGAGCCAGGATGCCCTCGGTCGCACCGTGCCCGGCGATGTCGACGACGATCAGGACGATGTCGCCCTCCTTCGTGACGAACAGGTCGTAGCAGTCGCCCGCCACGACGCCCTCGGCCGCGCGCAACGTTGCGGCGACGGTCCATCCATCGGGAATGGGTCCGACCTCGGGCTCGAGCTCTGACCGCAACGTCAGGACGACCGCCGCGCTCTGTTCCACGGCCTCGCGTGAACGCTCCGAATCCATCAGCTGCTCTCGGATGCGCCCGCGCATGGCGTCGACGTCGAGGGCGAGCGACGACAGCTCCGGGGGCCCGGTGATCCGGATCGGTGAGTCGAGTGCACCGGCGCGCACGCGGCGAACCTCGTCGGCGAGGGCATCGATCGGACGGGTGACCCAGCGGCGGATGAGGAACGCCGCCGCGATCGCACCGATGACCGACGCGAGCAGGACGACGACGAGCAGGTCGGTGAGCCGGCCACGGGTGTCGTCGAGGTTGCTCGCCGCCGTTCGTTCCGCTCGCTGCAAGGCGGCGTCGAGGGTGCCGAGGCGGTCGCGCACCCGATCGAACAGCGCCCGGCCGGCACCGGAGGCGATCGCAGTGGCGGCCGCCACTTCGCCCCCCGGCGTGTCGCGAAGCGCGATCTCCACCTCGGCGGCCTGGCGACGCCAGGCCGCACCGGCCGCGACCACCGCGCGGAGATGCCCGCGCAGGTCCGGGTCGAGATCCCCGCGCAGCTGTGCCGCGAGGCCGGCGGCGCGCGCCCGGCCGTTCGTGTACGGCTCCAGGAAGGTCTGCTCCCCGGTGAGCGCGTAGCCCCGTTCGCCCGTTTCCTGGTCGGTGTAGGCGGTGCCGAGCCGGGCCACCCGCTCGAGCGCGACCGACATTTCCCGTTCGCGCTGTTGTGCCCGATCGCGGTCCCGGATCGCGACGGCCGTGAAGGCTCCGAGCACCACGACGACGGCGACGATGGCGACGAAGAGCAGCAGAAGCCGCCGCCTGAGCAGCATCGGCCGACTGTAGCGGTGGGAATTTCTCGATTTTCTGGCTGGACCAGTTTGGCGTCGTCCATCGGCGGGCACGCTGAACGGGCCGGCCCCTCCCGGCCCGGACGACGCAGGCTCCAGTCCCCGCTGAGCCTGCGTCGTCGCGTCAGGACCCGTTCGGCGTGTCCGAGCGTCGTGATCGCTTCGTGACCCGGAACCGGGTGGCACCGCGGTCGGTCTCGAGCCAGTGCTCGTCGACCACGGCGGCGATGATCGCCTGGGAGAGCTCGTTGCCGGCCACGACCGCTCCACCGGTCGCGGACTCACCCGCCACGGTCAGCATGCCGTCGGTGGTCACGAACGACAGCGTGACGGTGACGGCGGCATCGAGCGAGACCAGGCTGCACAGCTCGCTCACCGCGATCCGAATGTCGTCGATCTCCTCGTAGTCGAGCCCGGCCCGGCTGGCGGCGTCGGCCGTGGCGATCCGGGCCAGACGCAGGTACTCGGGGCGGGCCGGGAAGGTCACGGTGACGGGAGGGTTCGGCATGTGGCGCTGAGCATAGGCACCACCCGGCGTACGCTCGACCGAGGTTTCGGATCCGCACGGCCCGGGGAATGCTGCGACCGCACGGTTCTGGCCACGAGGGGACGGACGACGCCATGGACGCGGGGATCCAGGACGACTTGAAGATCGTGGGTGAAGACGTGTGGCTGACCGTGCCGCCGTTCTCGGAGTACCTGCGTACGGTCCGCCTCGTGGCGGCTGACGCCGCCAGCCGGGCGGGACTCGACTACGACGAGATCGAGGACTTCCGCATCGCGGTGGACGAGTTGTGCCACCTGCTGATGTCGTCGAGCGACCACGAGCTGTCGTTGTCGTTCGGCGTGGTCGGTCGGTGCGCACTGGCGCGAGGCAGCGTGCCCGGTCGGAACGGTGCCGTGGTGGCCCCGCTCGGCGACCTGTCGCGGACGATCATCGATTCGGTGGCCGACTTCCACGAGATCATCGAGCGCGACGGCGAGATCGCCTTCGCCGTGATGAAGGAGGGCCATGCGGCCGAGGTGGCCGGATGACCGACACCCCCGACACCTACGAGAAGTTCAGCGAGTACCGGCGCACCGGCGACCGCGCCCTGCGCAACGAGCTCGTCGAGGAGCACATGCGCCTCGCCGAGTTCCTCGCCCGAAGGTTCGCGCACCGGGGCGAGGCCGCCGACGACCTGCGGCAGGTCGCGCTCGTCGGGCTGCTGAAGGCGGTCGAACGGTTCGAGCCCGACCGGGGCCTGCAGTTCTCCTCGTTCGCGACGCCGACCATCACCGGTGAGCTGAAGCGGTACTTCCGCGATCCGCGGCTGGGCGGTGCGTGTCCCCCGTCGAATCCAGGAGCTGCACCTCGAGCTCGACCGCACCGTCAACGACCTGAGCCAGGAGCTCGGCCGTCCGCCGACGCCGGCGGAGATCGCACAGCGTGCCGGCGTGCTCGAGGAGGACGTGCTCGAGAGCATGGAGGCCGGGAGCCTCTACCGCCTGGCGTCGATCGACGCCGGACGGCCAGACGACGAGTCGTCGACGAGCCCTGCGCAGCGCCTCGGCGAATTCGACCCCGAGCTCCTCGCCGTCGACGACCGGGTGGCGGTGGGCGAGATGCTGTCGGTCCTCCCGGAGCGGGAGCAGAAGATCGTCTATCTCCGCTTCTTCGAGGGCCTCACCCAGTCGGAGATCGCCGACCAGATCGGCATCAGCCAGATGCACGTCTCGCGGCTGCTCGTCCGCAGCCTGGAGACGCTCGGCGAGCACGCGTCACTGGTCGCAGAACGATGAACGGCGAAGACCTCTCGGGCTCGATCGTCACGCCGCTCGAGCTGACCGTGAGCGGTCCGCCCACGCATCCCGTGCTCGTCGCGCGCGGTGAGATCGACGTGGCGACGTCCCCCCAATTGCGTACTCAGCTCACCAACCTCATCGCGCGGGGCGCGAGGGACATCACGGTCCGGTTCGAGGGCGTGTCGTTCGTCGACTCGTCGGGCCTCGGTGTGCTCGTCGGTGCCTACAAGCGCCTGCGCGAGGGAGACGAGGGCACGATTCGCATCGTGGGCGCCCAGCCGTCGGTGCGCAAGGTGTTCGAGATCACAGGTCTCGAGTCCGCCCTGCTCACCGACTGACCGGCGTCACCGCGCTGCGGACGCGCGCTACGGCAGCTTTCCCTCGCCCTGCTGCTTCGCGCCGCGCTCGTTCATCTCCTTCTCGTGCTCGGCTGCATTGCGGTCGACCTCGTGGGTCTCCGCCAGCTGCTCCTCCTCCGGCGTCGGAGCCCGATCTGCGCCGGCCTGCGTGCCGGCTTCGTCACGTTCGGCGGCCCGGGTCTCCGCAGTCGGTCGCGTCGGTTGGTCACTCATCCGTGTACCTCCTCGGTCGTTGGCTGCATCGGTACCCGATCGCCGACCATCGGAACCTCATGCCCGTGCGTTTGCGCATCGCGTGGTAGGGGCAGGACTCGCATCCGACACCTCGAACCCCCGGAGGATCACATGAGCGATCTCGAGAACAAGACCGAGCAGGCCAAGGGCAAGGTCAAGCAGGCCGCCGGAGACCTGACCGGTGACGACGACCTCCGCCGCGAAGGCAAGGTCGACGAAGCGTCGGGTTCGGCCAAGGACAAGCTGGGCGACCTCAAGGACAAGGCCGAGGACGCCGTCGACTCGGTGAAGGACAAGCTCACCGGCAAGAGCTGAACGACGACGACGACCGGCAACGACCGGCAACCGGGCGGCATCATGGACGGGCTACGCCTCGGCGAGGGGAGCCGCCATGACGCCCGCCCCCGATCCTGGAGTCCCGTTCACCGACCGGGTGGAAGCGGGTGCGGCGCTCGCCGCCCGGCTGCTGGAGCTCCCGCTGCTCGATCCTGACCCGGTCGTCGTCGCGCTCCCCCGCGGCGGCGTACCGGTCGGGGCCGTGGTGGCCGATGCGATCGGCGCTCCTCTCGACGTGATCATCGTGCGGAAGCTCGGTGTGCCGTCGCAACCCGAGCTCGCGATGGGCGCCATCGGCGAGGGCGGTTGCCGCGTGCTCAACCACGAGGTCATCGACGCGCTGGGGATCCCGAGCCGGGATCTCGATGCGGTCGAACAGCGCGAGCGGATCGAGTTGGCCGAGCGAGCGCGTCGACTCCGCGCCGGCCGCCCACCCCGTTCGTTGCGCAACCGGACGGTCGTGCTCGTCGACGACGGCTTGGCGACCGGAAGCACGGCGCGAGCCGCCATCGAGGTCGCGCGGGCACAGGGTGCACAGCGCGTGGTGCTGGCAGTGCCCGTCGCGCCGAAGGACACCGTGCGCGAGCTGGAACGGATCGCCGATGCCGTGGTGTGCGTCGCGTCACCCGAACCGTTCCGGGCGATCGGCCAGTGGTACCGCGACTTCCGGCCCACCACCGACGACGAGGTCGTCAGGCTCCTGCACGGGTGAGCGCGTCCCGGGTGCGTGCGACGACGTCGCGTCCGGGCCCGCCCGCGGTGGGTGGCTCGGCGCCGGCCGCGGCGCCTGCGAACGCGGCGACCGTCGCGCTGGTCGACGCCCGCAAGGCATCGAGGTCGTAGCCGCCCTCGAGGAACGCGACCGTGCGACCCGCCGCCGGCGCGAACTCGAGGACCCGGGTCGCCAACGCCGCGTAGTCGCCCGCGCTCCACGCCAGATCGGCGAGCGGATCGGCCCGGTGGGCGTCGAATCCAGCCGACACCAGCACCCACGACGGCACGAACCGTTCGACCGCGGGGGCGACGACCTCCTCGAGCGCAGCGAGCGCGACGTCACCGGTCGCGCCGGGCGGCAATGGGAAATTGACCGTGAGTCCCCGCGCACGTGTGCCGCCGGTCTCGTCGGCGCGGCCTGTCCCCGGGTAGGCCGGGAACTGATGGGTCGACACGTAGAGGACGTCGGGATCGTCCCAGAAGATCTCCTGCGTGCCGTTGCCGTGGTGCACGTCCCAATCGACGATCACCACGCGCTCACCGCGCGCAACCAGGGCGGCGGCCGCGATCGCCACGTTGTTGAAGAGGCAGAACCCCTGGCCACGTGCTCGAGTGGCGTGGTGGCCGGGTGGACGGGCGATCACGAACGCGGCATCGGCGTCGCCGCCACGCAGGGCGTCGGTCGCGGCGAGCCCGCATCCCGCCGCCCGGACCGCGGCGTCGTACGACGTCGGCGCCACCACCGTGTCGGGGTCGAGCTGTCCACCGCCGTCGCGGGCGAAGTCGGCGAGCGCGGCGACGTAGCGCGGGTCGTGCACGAGCTCCAGCTCGTCGGTGGTGGCGTCACGCCCCGCACTCGTCATGAGCGCGTCGTCGAGGTGGGCGTCGGCGATCCCGGCGAGCGCGGCCGTCGTGCGCGCCGGTCGTTCGGGATGCCCGGGGCCGGTGTCGTGCCCGTCGGCCCCGGGTGGCGTCACCAGGAGGACACGCCGTCGCACGGTGGCGGGCTCAGGTCGAGACGGGCGCGGCTGCGTGATCGGGGGTCCGCAGATCGATGACGCGCGGGACCCGACGCCGGCGATCGAGGCGACGACCGGCGAGCATGAGCCCGAGGACGAGGCCAACGAGCGCGCCGACGTCGATGAGCACCCGCTGGATCGCCGGGAGCTCGCCCTGGAAGTACGCGAGTGCCGCGAGGTCGATGATGACATGCACCAGGTAACCCGGGACGAGCGACCCGGAGCGCAGCGCCACGTACCCGAGCAGCACCGCGAGACTGAAGAAGGGCGCGATGCTCGTCGCGCCGGTCATCTGGTCGACGTGGCCGGGGAGCGCGCTGAACACCAGCCCGGCCCCGATGAGGCCGCCGATGGCGGGACCGTTCCCCCACGCGGCGGTGTCGCGCCAGTCGCGGCCGGCGAGCTTGGCGCAGAGCGCGCCGACGAGGATGACGGCGGCGAGGCGGTACACGAGTTCCTCGCCCGCGAGAGCGACGACGATGCCTTCGACGTCATGCCACGCCGCGACGGACTGCGGAGAGGAGATGCACCAGACCAGAACGATGGGTCCGCCGAGCAGGAGGAACTCGCGCCACGCGAGCAGGTTCCGGCGCGAGAAGCCGAGATTGCGCGGACCGATGAGGGCGATCAACACCGCGCCGAGCGGCAGCGCGGGCGACAAGGCGACCCGCCCGAGGTACCACTCGGGTTCACCCCACCACGAGGTCCCGACGTCGACCACCACCGCAACCGCGCACACCCACAGCACCGCCGGCGAGATCGGCCACGACGCCCAGCCGGTCCAGCGCCAGGCCCACCCGGTCGCCTTGGCGTGCTCCTCGGTCTGCATTCGGTGGTGCCTCCCCCATGGGCGCAGTCGTGACGCCGGTCACGAGTCTCGCGGAACCCGGCGCCGGGTGCGAGCCGGGACAGGCCAAGACTCGGTAAAGGTTTGTTTCGACCAGCCGTCTCGGACCGGCGCTCAGGCGAGATGGGCGTCGAACCACTCGAGCGCACGCCGCCAGCCGTCGGCGGCGGACTCCGCGTGGTAGCTGGCCCTGACGTCGCAGTGGAACCCGTGGTCGGCGTCGGGGTAGCGGACGATGTCGGCGGCTACCGGGGCCCCGACGAGCGCGGTGCGCAGCTCCTCGACGCTCTCGACCGAGATCCCCTTGTCGAGGTCGCCGAAGAGCCCCAGCCAGGGGGTCTGCAACGACGACGACTCGCCGATCAGCGGCGGGAAGGGCAAACCGCCCGCCGCGGCGATGCCACCGCCGTAGAAGCCGACCGCGGCACCGAGCGCGCGTCGCGCCGCGACCAGGAACGTCACCCGGCCGCCGAAGCAGAAGCCCACGATGCCGATCCTCGAGCGGTCGAATCCTTCCGCCTCGAGGTGCGCGATCGTCGCGTCGACGTCGCCCAGGATGCCGTCGTCGCTCACGTCCTGGAACAGCGGCATCACCTGCGCGAAGTCGTCGTACGGCGCGGTGCCGCCTCCGGCACGGTGGAAGAACGCCGGGGCCACCGCGTGGTAGCCGGCGGCGGCGAAGCGTCGGGTGACGTCCTGGATGTGGTCGTTGACCCCGAACGCCTCCTGCACCACGATCACCGCGCCGCGCGGCGCACTTCGAGAGTCGGTGCCGTCCGGCGTCGCCTCGTAGAGGTCCATCGGCCCGTCGGCTGTCGCGAGCTCGATCACGGCGTTCACGCGTCAGACGCTCGGCGCGCTCGATGGTCTCCGCGGCGATCTGCACCGCCTTGATGATCCCCTGGTAGCCCGTGCAGCGGCAGAGGTTGCCCGAGAGCCCCTCGCGGATCTCGTCGAGCGTCGGATGCGGGTTCTCCTCGAGGAACGCGTGCACGCTCACCACGAAGCCGGGCGTGCAGAACCCGCACTGCAGACCGTGGGCCTGGCGGAACGCCTCCTGCACCGGGCCGAGCGATCCGTCGGCCGGGCCGATGCCCTCGATCGTCGTGATGTCGGAGCCCTCGGCCTGCACCGCGAACATGAGGCACGAACGCACCGCGGCGCCGTCGACCAGGATCGTGCACGCGCCGCAGACCCCGTGCTCGCAGCCGAGGTGGGTGCCGGTGAGACCGCAGTCCTCACGCAGGTAGTCGGCGAGCGTCTTGCGCGCCTCGGCGTGCCCACTGTGCTCGCGGCCGTTGACGGTGAACTGGATGGCGTGGTCAGCCACGGCGCGCTGCTCCCAGGGCTCGGTCGAGGGCGCGCTGGACGAGATGCGCGCCGACGTGCTGTCGGTACTCGGCCGACGCGTGGACGTCGGCGGTCGGTTCGGTGTCGCGCACCGCAAGCTGCGCGATCTCGGTGAGCTCGGTCGCACTCGGCGACGACCCGTTGAGCGCGTCCTCGGCGGCACGCGCCCGGACCGGCGTGGGGGCCATGCCGAGGAACGAGATCCCCGAACGTTGCACCGCGCCGGCGTCGTCGAGCTCCACGGCCGCGACGACACCGGCGAGCGCGAAGTCGCCGCTGCGGCGGGCGACCTCCTCGACCGCGAAGCCGGCCCGATCCGACCACACCGGGAAGTGCACGGCGCGGAGGATCTCGTCGTCGCCGATGGTGGTGGTCCAGGTGCCGACGAAGAAGTCGGCGGCGGGAACCCGGCGGGTGCCGCCGGGACCGGCGACCTCCAACTCGGCGTCGAGCGCCAGGGCCACGGCGGGCAGCTCCGAGGCGGGGTCGGCGTGGGCGATGGAACCCCCCACCGTCCCGCGGTTGCGGATCTGGAAGTGACCGATGAGCGGGATGGCTTCGGCCAGCAGCGGCACGGCCTCACCGGCTGCGGTGTCGTGCTCGACCGCGCTCTGACGGGTCATCGACTTCACCGTGAGCGTGCCGTTGGTGCGCTCGACGCCGGAGAGGTCGTCGACCCGGTTGAGGTCGATGATGTGCTCGAAGCGGGTGAGTCGCAACGCGAGCATCGGCACCAGGCTCTGACCACCGGCGAGCACCTTGGCGTCGTCGCCGTACTCGGCGAGCAACGCGGTGACGTCGCCGAGTGACTCGGGCGCGTGGTACTCGAACGGTGCGGGCTTCATCGGCAGCTCCCGGCGTAGACGTCGGCGTGAAGCTACCGCAGGGCCGACACCCACGCACGTCGCAGGATGCAGGGCGGTAGGGTCCGCTCCATGGCGGACGACGAGGTGACTCCGGCGATTCCCGCCGCCACCGTCGTGCTGCTGCGGGACGGACCGGACGGGCTCGAGACGCTCATGCTGCGGCGGAACTCGAAGCTCGCGTTCGCCGGCGGCGCCTGGGTGTTCCCGGGTGGACGCATCGATCCGGAGGACTACCCGGGCGGCGTGGTGTCGACCGAGGACGCCGCGGTGGCGGCCGCGGCCCGCAACGCCGCGGCGCGCGAAGCGATGGAAGAGGCCGACCTCGCCGTCGACCCCGCCACGCTCGTGTGGTTCGCGCACTGGACTCCGGGCGCCGCGCTGGCGGCGAGACGCTTCGCGACGTGGTTCTTCATGGCTCGCGCGCCGGAGGGTGCCGTCACCATCGACGACGGCGAGATCCACGAGCACCAGTGGATCCGGCCCGACGTGGCGATGGCGCAACGGGACGCGGGCGAGATCGAGATCATCCCGCCTACCTGGATGACCCTCCGCCTCCTCACCGAGGAGTCGACGGTCGACGCCGCGCTCGCCGCCGCCCGCGCCCGGGACCCGCAGATCTACCTGACGCACATCACGCGCGTCGAGGGTGGCATCGCCTCCGTCTGGCAGGGCGACGCCGCCTACGACGACGGCGACATGACGAAGCCGGGACCCCGCAACCGGCTGCTCATGCTCGACGACGGCTGGCGGGTCGAGATCTCCTGACCCGTCGGGGACAGGCTGAGCCCGGTGCCCGAGTCGCGGCCGGGTCGCCGCGTAGTGTCACGGGTTCCCGGCCACGCCCCGAACGAGGTTGTCGCGTTGTCTCCGAAACGTTGGCGGATCACCCGCTGGATCGACAGCCCCGACCTCAGGTGGGGGCGGCGACTCGTCGTCGCGGTCACCGCGGTGGCATTGCTCGCGGTGGCCTGCAGCGACAGCGGCGGCTCCGACCAGGCGCAGTCGACGACCACGCTGCCGGGCACCACCGGCGCCACCGCCACCACGGCCGCGCCCACCACGCCGCCGAAGAAGATCGACACGATCCCGGGCATGCCCGGGGTCCCGGACCCGTCGAACCTCTACAGCGAGACCGCCACCGGCAAGTTCAGCGATGCGACGAAGGGCGCGCTCACCCGGGTCTACGTGCCGAACCGCGGCGCGAACACGGTGTCGGTCATCGACCCGGCGACCATGCAGGTGGTCGACACGTTCGACGTCGGCTTGAACCCGCAGCACGTCGTGCCGTCGTGGGACCTCAAGACCCTCTGGGTCACGAACAACGCCGAGGGCACCCCGGACGGCACGCTCACCCCCATCGACCCCAAGACCGGCAAGCCCGGCAACTCGGTGGTCGTCGACGACCCGTACAACATGTACTTCACGCCCGACGGCAAGTCCGCGGTCAACGTCGCCGAGGCCCGGAAGCGCCTCGACTTCCTCGACCCGCAGACCATGGCGCTGCAGAGCTCGCTCGACGTCCCCGGATGCGCGGGCATCAACCACGCCGACTTCGCCATCGACGGCCGCTACGTGATCTTCACCTGTGAGTTCCAGGGCAGCCTGGTGAAGATCGACGTCGTCAACCGCTCCGTCGTGGGCTACCTGTCGCTCTCGCAGGGTGGGATGCCCCAGGACATCCGCTCGTCGCCCGACGGCAGCACGTTCTACGTGGCCGAGATGATGCGCGGCGGCGTGTACACCATCGATCCCAACGCGTTCACCGAGACCGGCTTCATCCCGACCGGAGTCGGGACGCACGGCCTCTACCCGAGCCGCGACGGCACCAAGCTCTACGTCGCCAACCGCGGCAGCGACCACGTCGGCGGTCCGCCCAACGGCCCCGGCAGCGTGTCGGTCATCGACTTCGCCACCAAGGCCGTCGTGGTCACCTGGCCCATCCCCGACGGCGGGAGCCCCGACATGGGCAACGTGAGCGACGACGGCAAGACGCTGTGGTTGAGCGGCCGCTACGACGACGAGGTCTACGCCATCAACACCCTGTCGGGCGGCGTCACCAAGATCGAGGTCGGCTCCGAGCCCCACGGCCTGACCGTCTGGCCCCAGCCCGGCCGCTACTCCCTGGGTCACACCGGCAACATGCGCTGACCCCCCTCTGCACCAACCGGCGTCAGCAGATGGGGTCAGACCCCACGCTGGCGACGCCGGTTCGTCAGGGGGACGGGCGGAGCCGGGCGAGGGGGGCGCCGTTGGTCCAGGCGGCGGCGTCGCCGGGTTGCCATCGGCGGCCGGCACCTTCCTCGGCGATGCGGGCGCGGGCGAGGTCCTCGGCCGCGCGCTGGGGGGTGACGCCGCGGGCGCAGCGCCGTCTGCAGCACCCGCGTGGTGGTCGGACCGATCTCGGCGGTGTGCTCGAGCGCGCGGGTGCGGTCGTAGCCGACGAACTCCTCTGCGATGTTGACGATCCCACCGGCGCTGGCGACGAAGTCGGGCACGAACAGGACGCCGCGCTCGGCGAGCTGCTCGGCCGCCCGATCGTCGGCGAGCTGGTTGTTGGCCGCGCCTGCCACCGCACGGCACCGCAGCTGCGGAATCGTCGCGTCGTGGAACACCCCGCCCAGCGCGCACGGCGCGAGCACGTCGCACTCGACGCGCAGCGCGTCTTCGGGCGCGTGCACGGTGACGTGATGGCGGTCGACGACCGCGGCGACGCGATCGGCGAACACGTCGCTCACCGAGACGTGCGCCCCTTCGGTCACCAACAGATCGACCAGCGGTGCCCCGACGTGGCCGACACCACAGACATGCACCGTGCGACCGGTCAGCGATCCGTCGCCGTCGAGCTCCTGCAGCGCGGCGCGCATGGCCCACGCGACCCCGTACGCCGTGACCGGCGACGGGTCGCCCGATCCCCCGGCGCGTTCGTCGACGCCGGTCACCCAGGGCGTGACCCGCGCCAGCGCATCCATGTCGGCCGTGGTCGCGCCGACGTCCTCCGCCGCCAGGTACCGCCCGCCGAGCTCGTCGATGGCGCGGCCGAGCGCCTCCAGCAGGGCCGCCGGCCGCGGGCGGTCGGGGTCGTCCCAGTGCACCACGGCCTTCCCGCCGCCCTGGTGCAGGCCGGCCATCGACGCCTTCAGCGACATCGCCTCGGACAGCCGCAACGCGTCCGCCGAGCGCGTCGCCATCGGTGTCGTAGTGCCGGAACCGCACACCGCCGAGCGACGGGCCGAGCGCAGTGGAGTGGATCGCGATCACCGCTCGCAGCCCGGCGCGGGCATCGGCGACGAACACGACCTGCTCGTGCCCGTGGCGGGACATGAGCTCGGTGACGGTGCGGCTGCGGACCGACGGCATCAATCCACCGTGACGATCGTGACCACGGCGCGGGGCACGCGATCCGCACCCTCGCCACCGACGAGGTAGCCGCGTCCGTCCACGACGACCGCGGCAGCGTCGGACACGGGCGTCGGTAGCGCCCCGGCGGCGACGACGGCGCCGGTCGCGGGGTCGAAGCGGAGGATCTGATCGCTCAACCGCCTGTTGTCGACGTAGCCACCGAGGAGATACACGGCATCACGCAACACGACTGCGCTCGCGTGCGACAACGACGCCGGCAGTCGCGCCACGATGTCGATCACACCGGAGGCCGTGTCGAACCGCTGCACCGCGACGGTGTCGATCCCGCGGGCCGGGTCGCTGACGCCACCGAACAGGTAGATCGCGGTGCCAACCACCGCGAGGGCCGGGTATCGCACCGGGACGGGCAGCGCACCGATCCGGGTGAAGGCCGCGCCGTCGGTGGTGCGGAGGATGTCGGGCACGATCGTGGTGCCGTCGTCCCCGCCGAACACGTAGGTCGCCGCACCGACCCGGGCCGCCACGTGGTCGGCACGCGGGCCGGGGAGCCGACCCACCACCGACGACGATCCGTCGGGAGCGGCCGATTGCACGTCGCCAGTGCCGGTTGCGGCCTGCGTGCCGCCGCCGAACACGAGGATGCGTCCGCCCTTTCGCACACCCGCGGCGTCGTGCACCGCCTCCGCCAGCGTGCCGGCCGGCTGCGACTTCCCCGTCGCCGTCGCGACCCGCACGATTGCACCGGTGGAGGAACCGGTGGCGTCGAGCCCACCGACGATGGTGAACGAGTCGCGGGACGGCACCACGACCTCCCGCGCGACCGGAGCCGCCAGGGACCACGGGGCCTCGACGGCGCGCACTGTCGGCGCGACCTCCGTGGTCGCCGGCCTCGTTGTGGAGGTGGCGCGTCCACCGTCGTCGCCTCCGCACGCGGCGACGGTGCAGGTGATGAGCACGAGTGCGACGCCGGCTGCACGGCGGCTCACGAATTCCAAACCCGCAGGACGCGCTGGTCGTGTTCGTGACCGAGGAAGCTCAACGTCGCGGTGTCGAGCCCGAGCAACACGCCACCGGACGCCGGGAGCCCGACCCAGCGCGCGCCGAGCACGCGGAGGAAGTGCCCGTGCGAGAAGAGCGCGACCGGCCCGCCGGCGGCGCACGCGCGCGCGATGACACGATCGGCGCGCTCGGCTACCTCGCGCGGCGGTCTCCCCTCCCGGCGCTCCGTGCGAGAAGATCGTCCAGTCGGGGTCCGTGGCGCGGATCTCCTGCATCGTGCGGCCCTCGTACTCGCCGTAGTCCCACTCGCAGAGATCGTCGGTGACCTCGGCGCGGTCGGCGAGACCGGCGAGTGCGCACGTCTCGCGCGCTCGTTGACGCGGGCTCGTGAGCACGAGCGCGAACGACGCGCCGGCGAGCCGGGCCGCGAGCGGGCGGGCTTCGTCGCGTCCGTGCTCCGTGAGGGGGACATCGGTGGACGACGTGTGACGGCCGGAGCGGCTCCACTCCGTCTCACCGTGACGCACCAACACCACGGTGACGTCGGTAGGGATGACCATGTGCCGCACTTTCTACTCCCACTAGCCTCGCCGCCGTGGCCGAGCGCGGATCCGGCTGAGTTCGCAACCCGAATCGCCCAGGCGTACGCGACGGACGGCGGCGCGGTCGCACTCGGCCGGGGGCTCATCGACGGCGCAGTCGTGCCCGAGGCCGTGGTGCAGGTGCCGGCGAGCATGTGCAACCGTCACGGCCTCATCGCCGGCGCCACCGGCACGGGGAAGACGAAGACGCTGCAGCTGATGGCCGAGCAGCTCTCGGCGATGGGCGTGCCGGTCTTCGCTGCCGACGTCAAGGGCGACCTCTCGGGCCTGTTGAAGCCCGGCGAGCCCAACGAGAAGGTCTCGCAGCGCGCGGCCGAGCTCGGGATCGAATGGACGCCGGCCGGCCATCCGGTGTCGTTCCTGTCGCTCGGCGGACTCGGACCGGGGGTGCCGGTGCGCGCCGCGGTGTCGTCGTTCGGGCCCCAGCTCCTCGCCAAGGTCCTCGGTGCCAACGAGACGCAGTCGTCGTCGCTCTCGCTGGTGTTCGACTACGCCGACCGGACCGGCCTGGCACTCGTCGACCTCGACGACCTGCGTGCGGTGCTGCAGTTCCTCACCAGTGACGACGGCAAGGCCGAGTTGCAGGGCATCGGCGGCCTGTCGTCGGCCACCGCCGGCGTGCTGCTGCGCAAGATCGTCGAGCTCGACCAGCAGGGCGCGGAGTCGTTCTTCGGCGAACCCGAGCTCGACACCGCCGACCTCATGCAGCTCACGAGCGACGGCAAGGGCGTCATCAACTGTCTCGAGCTCGAGCGCGGTGCAGGACAAGCCGCGCCTGTTCTCCACCTTCCTCATGTGGCTGCTCGCGGACCTGTTCCAGACGTTGCCGGAGATCGGCGACGTCGACCAGCCGAAGTTGGTGTTCTTCTTCGACGAGGCCCACCTCCTCTTCGAGGACGCACCGAAGGAGTTCGTCGCCCAGGTCGCGCAGACGGTGCGGCTCATCCGGTCGAAGGGAGTCGGCGTGTTCTTCGTCACCCAGCTCCCCGACGACGTCCCGGCCGACGTGCTGGCGCAGCTCGGCAACCGGGTGCAGCACGCGCTGCGCGCCTTCACCCCACGCGACGCCAAGGCGCTCAAGGCCGCCGTCACCACCTACCCCAAGACCGACGACTACGACCTCGAGCAGGATCTCACCCAGCTCGGCACCGGCGAAGCCATGATCACCATCCTCTCCGAGCGCGGCGCGCCGACACCGGTGGTGTGGACGCGCCTCCTGCCACCGACGTCGTTGATGGCCGCCATCGCACCCGACGAGATCGATGCCTCGGCGAAGGCGGCCGCGACCTGGTCCAAGTATGCGGAGGAGATCGACCCCGAGTCGGCACGCGAGAAGCTGACGGCCAAGATGGCCGCGTCGGGGGACGACGCCGCGACGGCAGCCACCGCGCCCCGGAAGAAGCCGGCCGCGAAGAAGGCGGGGACGAAGCCGAAGGCCAAGGCGGGCACCAAGGCGAAGCGCGCCCCCAAGGCCGGCGACGACAACCCGGTGACCGACTTCCTCCAGTCCCGCGAGGGGCGGGCCACGGTGAACAACGTCGTGCGCGGGGCCTTCGGCGTGCTCAAGGGATTCATGAAGTAGCGGCCCGCCCGCCGCCGTCGCGGGTAGCCTGCGAAGCTGACAACTGTATCCCTGGGGAGCTCGGGTCAGCCGGGCTGAGAGGGCGACCGTCGTGCGTCGCCGACCCCTCGAACCTGAACCGGGTAATGCCGGCGGAGGGAATCATGGGACCAGGCCCCACCGCGATCGTGTTCGCGGGAGGCGACCGCCCGACGAGCGCCGCACTCCGCGATCTCCCCGCGGACGCGTGGGTGGTCGCGGCCGACTCCGGGCTCGACCACGCGCACGCGCTCGGTGTCGCAGTCGACGTCGTGGTCGGCGACCTCGACTCCGTCGATCCCGAGATCCTCGCCGCGGCCGAGCTCGCGGGCACCGCGGTCGAGCGCCACCCCGCGGCCAAGGACGCCACCGACCTCGAGCTCGCCCTGCTCGCGGCCCACGACCACGGCGCAACCGAGATCGTCGTGGTGGGCGGGCACGGCGGCCGCCTCGACCACTTCTTCGCCAACGCGCTGCTGCTCGCCACCCCCGCGCTCGCGGGCGTGCGCGTGTGGGCCCGGCTCGGCGACGCCGAGGTGTTCGTCGTGCGCGACCGGGTCGAGCTGACGGCTGCACCGGGGGCGCTCTGTTCGCTGCTCCCGGTGGGCGGCCCTGCTGTCGGCATCCGTACCGACGGCCTCCGCTTCCCCCTCGTCGGCGAGACCCTCGAACCGGCATCGACCCGCGGTGTCAGCAACGAGTTCCTCGCCACCACCGCGAGCGTCACCCTCGACCACGGCGTGCTCCTGGCCGTTCTCCCCGCCGTCCTCCCCGAAACCGGAAGGGACTCCTGATGTCGTTGCGCCGAGCGTCCGTCGTCGTCGCCCTGGTGGTCGCGTGCACCGCGGTGAGCGCGGTCGCCGCCACCCCCGTGGTCGCGGCGACCGAACCGACGACGATCACTCTCGTCACCCACGACTCGTTCGCGGTGTCGAAGCCGGTGCTGCCGCGCGTTCCGACGCGAGACCGGCATCACGGTGAAGATCCTGCAGGCCGGAGACGCCGGGACCGCGCTCAACCAGGTGATCCTCACCGAGTCGAACCCCATCGGCGACGTGTTCTTCGGGGTCGACAACACGTTCCTCACCCGCGCCCTCGACGCCGACGTGTTCGCGAAGTACGCCGCCGGCCGCGCTGGCCGACGTCCCCGCCGAATACCAGCTCGACCCGAGCCACCGGCTCACGCCGATCGACCACGGCGACGTGTGCATCAACTACGACAAGCAGTGGTTCGCGAAGCAGAAGCTGGCGGTGCCGGAGACGCTCGACGACCTGACCAAGCCGGCGTACAAGGGGCGGCTCGTGGTGGAGAACCCCGCGACGTCGTCGCCCGGTCTCGCCTTCCAGCTCGCGACCATCGCGGAGTACGGCACCGACGGTTGGCGCGACTACTGGTCGAAGTTGCGCGCCAACGACGTGAAGATCGACGACGGGTGGGAGAGCGCCTACGACGGCGACTTCACCCAGGGCGCCAACCAGGGGACGTACCCGTTGGTGGTGTCGTACGCGTCGAGCCCGCCGGCGGCGGTCTACTACTCCAAGCCCCGGCCCAAGACGTCACCCATCGGCACCATGCTCGATTCGTGCTTCCGGCAGGTCGAGTTCGCCGGCGTGCTCGCGGGCACCGAGCACACGGCCGCGGGCGCGCAAGCTCGTCGACTTCATGCTGTCGGCCCGGTTCCAGGAGGACATCCCGCTGCAGATGTTCGTGTTCCCCGTGCGTGACGGCACGGAGCTGCCGCCGGTGTTCAGCACGTTCGCCGAGGTGCCGACGAAGCCGTTGACGCTCCCGGTGGCCGACATCGGCGCGCACCGCGACGAGTGGATCGAGCAGTGGACCGACACCGTGCTGCGGTGATTCCGTCGCGCGCGGCGCGCCTCGTCCTCGCGCTCGTGCCCCTGGCGTTCCTCGCGGTGTTCTTCGCGTACCCGGTGGTGTCGATCGTGGGGCGGGGCCTGGCGCCGGACTGGCAGCTCGATCTCGATCCCGTGGGCCGCGTGGTCACGGACGCGTCCTTGCGGCACATCGCGTGGTTCACGGTGTGGCAGGCGACGGCGTCGACGGTCCTGACGCTGCTCATCGCGCTCCCGGGCGCGTTCGTGCTCGCCCGCTTCGAGTTCCCCGGCCGGCGGGTCGTGCGGGCACTGGTGACCGTCCCGTTCGTGCTGCCGACGGTCGTCGTCGGCTCGGCGTTCGCCGGCCTGCTCGGCCCGGGCGGGCCGCTGGCCGGGCTGGGACTGGACATGGTCCTTGTCGATCGTATCTGAATGTGCCGCGAGTGCTCGACGAACTTCGGAATCGGACCACTAGCGCGCCGACCGCCGCGGGGGGATGCATGAAACGCCTGGCACTCGCAATTCTGCTCGCCGTCTTCCCGCTCGCGGGAAGCGCGCTCGCGCAGTCCTTTCCCGAGCGGCCGATCACGCTGGTCAATCCCTACGCCGCCGGCGGCCCGGCCGACCTGCTCGCGCGCACGGTCGCCGAAGGCATGAGCGAGGCGCTCGGCCGCCCGGTCGTGGTCGAGAACTCTCCCGGGGCGCCGGCACCGCCATCGGCGCGCGCGCGGTGGCGCAAGCGACGCCCGACGGCTACACGCTGTTCATCGGCGGCTCGCCCTCGCACGTGATCACGCCGGCGCTGATGAAGATGCGGGCTACGACGGCATCAAGGCGTTTGCGCCGATCGCCACCGTCGGCGACGTTCCGAACGTGCTGGTGGTGCCGCCGAGCCGCCCCTACAAGAGCGTGCCCGAGCTCGTCGCCGCCGCCCGCAGCGCGAACGGCACCATGACCTTCGCCACGGTCGGGGTCGGCAGCATCCCGCAGTTTCTCGGCATCCTCTTGCAGCTGCGCGCCGACGTGAAGCTGATCGAGGTGCCTGCAAGGGCGAACTATTTTGCCTCGCAACACCTAAATACCGTGATATTTCATAGGCTTGGTTGGGTCAATAAAGCCGAGTGTCCTGTCTGTGTCCTTTACGGCGTCGTCCACCCCCTCGCCTGAGGCCCGCGTTAACTCGAACGCCGAAAGCGCCGCGTACGGCCATTTCTAGGGCACGGCGGGGCCATCTGGCGACGGTCGAGGCGATGGCGCCAGGGGCACTGATTTGTGGTGAGGCGAGATGTAAGGGATAGAGTTGCCGGCGAGGCGATGCCCCGCCAGGCATGAGACGCGACGCGTTTCCTGGCAGAACGGATGCCGGGGCGCTCGCGCACCCGACGCGCGTTCCCATCCCGGCCGCTGACAGCGTCGAGGTCGCTCTCGGTCAGTTCGGGGACGCCTTCAATCGCCAATTCACGTCGTTCTGGGTTGCGTCGCATGATGTCGCTTCCTTTGGTCAGTGGTGATCAGTGTGTTAGTCACCACGCGGCCACACTGGCGCAAGCTCTCGCCGCCGCTGTGAACCGGTTCACCGGTGGCACCCAAATCCGACATTTCGTGATGGCCACCACAGGACGATGACAGTGCCGCTGATCCTCAAACGCGCCAAGTTCTCCCGCTCCTCCGGCTAGTGGAAGGACGAGGACTACGACGTGCTCGCCGATGGCAACGTCGTGGGGTGCATCTATGAGATATGCTCACCTTAGCACGCCGCCGGACCTGCGCTGTTTTTGGTCGTATCACCGCCATCGTGCCGGCGGTGCCAGGCGTGACGAACGCGTCGCCGTGACCCGCGAAGAGGTGATGGCTTTCGAGCGGGGTGGGAGGGATGGAAGGCGAGAGGTGCGACCTAATTTTGCGCGGCGGCGTGCCCCAGCTGCAGGTTGTTGGCGTCATGTCATGGATCTGAAGCACGCCTGCTCGTTCATCACGTTAGCCGCGTGTGTTACGGGAACTCTTATTTTTGGCCTCGTGGCGAGACGAGCACTGGCGATGCCAAGATCGAAGAATCCCGGCTGGGAAGCGCTGTCAGCATGTTCGTCCCTCGATTTGTCGGACAAACAAGAACATTTGGAATTGTTCGCTGACCACCGAGCCCAGTATCTCGATCGTGCGCTGCTCAAGACCGTCCCAGGCGAGGATCATCTCGCCTTTACGGCACGTGGGCGTTCCGATCCGACCGCACATATGAGATAACCATCGCGGACGAGGTTGCAGTGTATTGGTTAGTCCCTTCGAACGATCCAATTCTTGCATGCTCGTCGCAGCGCCGCCTGCTGATCCGACGCGCAGTTGGTTTCCAAGCGCGTCGCTACTGCCCTTTAATCCTTAAGCCAGCCGATGCGAGAGCTGATCGGGGACGGCTTCACCACCCGAAATCCATGAGCTGATAAAATCATAAATATCGGCGGCCCGGGAAGCCAGCGATGCCGGGAGCCGTCCTGGTGCAGCATCATGCCGGGCAGCGGTTTGCGCTCGCGCTTGCGCCGGTGCGCCCCACGGCGCGGCGCCTTCTTCAGGTAGCCGCGCTCCTGCAGGTAGCTCTTGGTCCAGCTGTAGCCCCAACGCAAGCCGTGCTTGCTCACCGCGTGCTCATGAAAGTGCTTGGCCGTGAACCCCCGATAGCGCTCCCGGTAAAGCGTCTCGATCTCCTCGGCCGCCGCCGCCGGCACCCGCTTCGGAGACGGCTTGCCCACCCGGCGGTCCAATAGCCCCGCCTCGCCCTCCTCGTCGTAGCGACGACACCAGGGCCGAAGTTCACCCCCAACAGCTCCGCCGCCTCCAGCTTGCTCACACTGCCTTCCTCGCACCGGCCAAATACGTCCCGGAACTTCATCATCCGCACACCCTGCAAAACGTCCGTCCGCTTCATTCCAGCCCTCCCTCAGGAGGGCCACCATGCACCGGACAACTCGTGTGCTACCTATTCCGGACAGATCGTGTGCTTGCCACAGCAACTAGCAGTCTAGCTTGACGAGTGCCAATATTAGGCGTATCAACCGCTCGATCTTTCCGGACAGCGCCGCCGGCTACGTTTGGCTGTCCCGCCACCGCCTTCGTGCGCCCGGAGACGATTCAAACGCGACAATTGGGAGGACTACGTATGAAGTTTCGTCCGCTTCACGACCGCGTCGTGGTCAAGCGAATCGATGCCGAAGACAAGACCGCAGGCGGCATCATCATTCCCGATACCGCGAAGGAGAAGCCCTCCGAAGGCGAGGTCATCGCCGTCGGTCCTGGCGGCCGCGACGACAAGGGCAACTTGGTCCCGATCGAACTGAAGGCGGGCGACCGCGTCCTGTTCGGAAAATGGTCCGGCACCGAGGTCAAGCTCGATGGCGTCGATTACCTGATCATGAAGGAGAGCGACATCATGGGCGTGCTCGAACAGCGCAGACGCCCGCAAGAAAGCCGCGTAAGCGCTGTCTCATCCTTCCATAATGGAGAAGACAAAATGGCTGCCAAAGAAGTGAAATTTTCAGTCGACGCGCGCGACCGGATGTTGCGCGGTGTGGACATCCTCACCAACGCGGTCCGCGTGACGCTTGGCCCCAAGGGCCGCAACGTCGTGCTCGACAAGTCCTTCGGCGCACCTCGCATCACCAAGGACGGCGTCACCGTCGCCAAGGAAATCGAGCTCGAAGACAAGTTCGAGAACATGGGCGCGCAAATGGTGCGCGAAGTCGCCTCTAAGTCCTCTGACTTCGCAGGTGACGGCACGACCACTGCAACGGTTCTTGCCCAAGCCATCGTCAAGGAAGGCTCCAAGGCGGTCGCCGCTGGCATGAACCCGATGGATCTCAAACGCGGCATCGACTCGCGGTCGAGGCGGTGGTCGCGGACCTGCAGAAGAACTCCAAGAAGGTCACGTCCAACCAGGAGATCGCGCAGGTCGGCACGATCTCGGCGAACGGCGATGCCGAAATCGGCCAGATTCCTCGCCGACGCGATGAAGAAGGTCGGCAACGAAGGCGTGATCACCGTCGAGGAAGCGAAGTCCTGGAGACCGAGCTCGAAGTGGTCGAAGGCATGCAGTTCGACCGCGGCTACATTTCGCCGTACTTCATCACCAATGCCGACAAGATGCGCGTCGAGATGGAAGACCCCTACGTTCTGATCTACGAAAAGAAGCTCTCGGGCCTGCAGGAGCTCCTGCCGCTGCTCGAAGCGGTCGTGCAGACCTCGAAGCCGCTGGTCATCATCGCGGAAGACGTCGAGGGCGAGGCGCTCGCAACGCTCGTCGTCAACAAGCTGCGCGGCGGCCTCAAGGTTGCGGCGGTAAAGGCGCCGGGATTCGGCGATCGCCGCAAGGCGATGCTGGAAGACATCGCGATCCTCACCGGCGCCAGGCGGTCTCGGAAGATCTCGGCATCAAGCTCGACAAGGTGACGGTCAGCATGCTCGGCCGCGCCAAAAAGGTGATGATCGAGAAGGAAAACACCACCATCGTCAGCGGCGCCGGCAAGAAGACGGATATCGAAGCGCGGATCAAGCAGATCAGGGCGCAGATCGAGGAGACCACCTCGGACTATGACAAGGAGAAGCTGCAGGAGCGGCTGGCCAAGCTGGCCGGCGGCGTCGCTGTGATCCGCGTCGGCGGCGCGACCGAGATCGAGGTCAAGGAGCGCAAGGATCGCGTCGATGACGCCATGCATGCAACCCGCGCCGCGGTCGAGGAAGGCATCCTGCCCGGCGGCGGCGTAGCGCTACTGCGGGCTACCGAGGTCTGAAGAAGCTGCGTGTTCGAACGACGACCAGAAGACCGGGGTCGAGATCGTGCGCAAGGCGCTGAGCTGGCCGGCACGCCAGATCGCGATCAACGCGGGCGAGGACGGCTCGTCATCGTCGGCAAGTCCTCGAAAAGGATCAATATGCCTACGGCTTTGACGCCCAGAACGGCGAGTACGTCAACATGCTCTCTAAGGGCATCATCGACCCGACCAAGGTCGTGCGTTCGGCGCTGCAGAATGCCGCATCGATCGCCGGGCTGCTGATCACGACGGAAGCCATGGTGGCCGAAAAGCCGAAGAAGGACGCCGGGATGCCGGCCATGGGTGGCGGTGGCATGGGCGGCATGGGCGGCATGGATTACTGAGCTTTGTTCTCATCCGAAAACGAGGGCCCGGGTGTTTTTCCGGGCCTTTTTCTCGTACGGCAGCCCAGGCAAGGCAGGAGAGCCAATGGCTAGCGACGATAACAAAACAAAAGCTGATCCGCTCGAAGAATGATGCTCTACCAAAAAGCACCTCGGATTCGTCCCCATCGAAGGCTGAGGGCGGCGAGAAAAATGCCGACTTATCCTCTGACTACCATAGAGGCGAGGGTCAGAAACCGGTGTCTAAAGCCTACAAGGATAACTGGAATCTAATCTTCGCAAAGAAAAAGAAGTCAGAAGCCTGAGCAGGTTCCGGGCCTTACTTTATTGTGCGATATGGAATGCGGTCGGCGGGGCGAGATTGGATGCTCACAGGGCGAAATCGTGCATGGGTTTTCGTTTGTACGTCGGCCTCGCCGGCCTGACCAACGGATGTGCCTGGGATGCGGCGCCCGCTTTCGCCAAGTGCGGACACACCGTCGCATACGTCCGGGCAGCTCTGTGCCAGGAAGAGACATTGCAACCGCCTTCCCCACGCCATCGCAAGTGGCGCATTCCTTTCTGACAGATGCCCAACACCAGTCTCGGACTAAGCCGGATTGGTTGATAGGCTCAAGCCGATTGCACCCACAACGACCAACCCGATGCACAGGACCTGCATGGTGGTGAGGGGTTGCCGAAAGAATAACCAACCAGCGACGCAAATTAGCGCTATGCCAGCCCCAGACCAGATCGCGTACGCCACACCCATGGGTATTCGAGTCAGGACCTGAGACAGAGCCCAAAAACAGCCGCCCAAGATCACAAGTGCAAGGAGGCCATACACCGGCCGAGCGAACCCTTCCGATCTTGTGAGTAGCGAGGTCGCGCTGACCTCCGCGACAATGCAGAAGGCCAGTATTGCCCAGGCACCCATGAATTGCTGTCTCCAGTTGGCGGCGTCGTCGCGCGTTGCGTCCGGATAGAGATGTCACGGATTCATGACAGTTCGCCTTGTTCTCAAAGCATTACGCTCGTTGTGCGGCTACCTCTGTGAAGCGGATCACAGCCTGCACGCCGCAAAGGGTGTTAGAATGGAGTTTAGCCGCAGGGAACCGGAAGAGGATTCCGATGCGGGGTGATGTGCCATTCATAAGCTTCCGGTGACTCGGTGACCGGAGGCGCGGATGAGCAACCACTATCTTTTTGGTGGCACGCCGGTGCCTGTTGATCAGCTTGAAGCTATGGGACCACTCAGCACTACAATTGGCTTTTGCATACGGTTGTGGATGGGATCGAGCATAGCATCAAGTTCACCAAAGAGGAATCCCAGATGCAGCACACGACTGCGACGGCAACATACCATGCACGCATCTTGAAGCTTCGCCTACCCGAGCAAGACTCGCTTAAGGATGCGGCGGAACGCTGCTCGGCTGACCCGGTCAGCCTAGCCAGCATCGGTCGCGCTGTGGGCCAGCAGGTTCGAATCAAGCGTACGGATGATTTCGTTGCTGCTTATACGGTCAATCAGCCGAACCCAGACGATCCCGGCCTAGCCGAGGTCGTTCGCACAGGCTTAGCCGGACGGGAGCGGCTCGGCACTAGCGACGAAATGGATCAAGCAACCGTCGAAGCTACGGTAGTTGACGCCGCACCAACCACGGGCGCCAAGTTCTTTGAAGCGGCTAAGGACACTCGGGACCAATCCTACTTTGTCGTCATTGCCCCCCACGGCGGCTTGATCGAGCAATACACCGATGAACAGGCCATGGAGGTCTTCTCCCAGTTGCGGGCCGCGGGTTTTCCGGCATCGACGTGGCTGTGCAAAGGATTTGGTGACGATAACAAAGGCGCTTCCGATCGCTGGCACATCACCTCGGACGACCTTAACCCGGCAAGCTTCCCGTTGCTTGGATCACTTATGTCGCGCCGGTTCTTCTATGGAGTTGCCTTCCATGGCTTCGCGCGACAAGAGGGCGAAAGGGACATCTATATCGGCGGGCGGGCCCCAATGCCGCTGAAAGCAGCGGTGCAAAGGGCCCTAAATCGCCTGGGTCTCCCGCTCCAGGTCAAGATCAGCACTGGCGACGACAGACCCAAATTCCAGGGATCGCGCCCGGAGAACGTCATCAATCGCTTGGCCGCGAACGGCATTCAGCTTGAGCAGTCGTTCGAAGCCCGTCAGGGCTTTCACAAAGAAATCGCCGATGCAGTCGCCAGCGTATTCGCATCGCCTTGGCGATGGCTTGTGTGGACCTTGATGAGTTTCTTCCGGTAACGTCTCAAGGTTGATGTAGCGGGTATGGCTGAAAGAGTTGTGCCCCAAGTGTGCCACGAATCGTGGCGTCACAGCGCACGCCTTCTCGCCGAGCCCGTCGCCCAGATCATCGACAAGTTTGCGCGGGCTGGAGGGTATCGGGAGTGAATCGTGCAGAGGAGAGGGCGGAACCTGAAGACGTCGGTGATCAAACTCTGATTTCGCGGGTTGGATACCGCATTTCCGTTTGTTCGTCCGGGGCTGTCCCTGTCTAAACGCGGGCATCGATCTTGCGACCGGCCACATAGTGCCGAACGGGAGTTCCCCTGCCGTGGTTCCGCCCTCGCTACTGCACGATTGATGTTTTGCTCGGCTGCTATTGGCCTGTTGCTACGTGTGATGGCGGAGGGGCTGTGGACCGCTCGAGCCCTTCATAGCTCGAGCGGTCCACAACCCGGTCTACTGGGTCGCCGTTGCATGAGATCCCACGACCTCGCGGTTAATCGCCCAGATGAACGCGGACAGCTCGCGGGCAATCGCAGTTACCACGATCGTCGACCGCTTGCCCTTTCGCGTCAGTGTCCGAAAGCGCCCACACAGCCTCATCTGCGCCTTCCAGGCAATCTCGCGGGCTGTCCGTGGCGCGGCCCCAATCCTGGTCTGCATGTCCTTGCTGACACGTGGCGGAAACCGGTAGCTCCACGCGGCCTCGATAAGCAGCCGGCGTGCACGGGTGTTGCCGGCTTTGGTGATGCCACCGCGCTTGACGCTCTCCCCGGTCGATCTCTCAGATGGGGTGAGGCCAAGATACGCCATCAGCTGGCGTGGGTTCTCGAAGCGCGACAGATCGCCAAGCTCGGCCAGGAACACGACCGCACCGATCATGTCGATGCCGCGCAGGGCCTGCACCGCCTCGATCGCCGGCGCCAGAGTCCAGTCCGCCACGGCCTCGCGAATGGCCTGCTCCAACCGCTCGATCCGTTCCTCGACCTGTCGCACAGCCAACAACATTTCCTCGAAGGCAATGCGCTGCTCGCGATGCTCGAGCTTGAGGCTGGTAAGCCAGTTGATGTGCGCCCGTCCCCAGGTCTTCTTGCCCGGATAATGACGGCCGAGACGCAGCAGGAGCGAGGAGACGTTCTGGCGCTTGATCCTGTAGTCCTTGACCGCGGCGTCGCGAGCCCGCACGAGGTCCCGCATCGCCTCGTGACGTTCGTCAGGTACCCAGACCGCGGTCAGCTCGCCCGCCCTGAGCAGCTTCGCGAGATTGACGGCGTCACGCCGATTGGTCTTGACCCGATCGCCGGGCTTGGACGGGATCAACGACGGCGCCACCACGATGCAGTCATGGCCGAGGCTCTTGATCAACCGGAATAGACCGTATCCTGTCGGGCCGGCCTCGTAGCAGAATGTCAACCGGGTGTATTTGCTCGCGAGCTTTGCTACGAGCTTGCGGGTCGCGACTTCGGTATTGTCGAACTCGCCGAGATATCTAATCTCACCGCTTCGACCAGCATCGGCAATCGCGACTGCATTGCGCAATTTTGCCGTGTCCAACGCCACGAACGCTTCGCTATGATGCTCCATGACTTACCCTCCCTTGTGTGAGGCTCTGCCCGGCCTATCCGGGTAACCCTCGTCGTCACATCGAGGGTGAAGTCGCCTCGCATCGGAAAGGGACATACGGTCTAAATCGCTTCGCGATAGTGGCGAGGTGTGGCTCGTCCTGAGCGCTTATCCCCAGGGAAGAGATCGTGGGTAGCGGGGGAAGCCGCCTGTCTTGAGGATCGAGGTGTTCTCAACCTCACTCAAGGCAGGAGTTGCCCATGACAACCGAGGCTATCACCCCGCTGCGTCAGCGTATGATCGAAGATATGAATGCGCGCAAGCTCTGTGCGGGCACGCAGAGAGGCCACATCCGCAGCTGCAAGCGGTTCGCGGCGTTTCTGAAGCGATCGCCTGATACGGCCACATCGAGGATATCCGCCGGTTCCAGCTGCACCTGGCCGAGACCGGCGTGAGCATCTGCACCCGCAACCGCATCATGACCGGGCTGCGGTTCTTGTTCCGGGTGACGCTGCGGCGACTGGACTTTGCCGCCGAGATTTATCATCTGCGCGAGCCGCAGAAGGTTCCGCTGGTGATGAGCCCGGACGAGACCAAGCGACTGCTGGCGGTTGCCAGCAACCTCAAGGCCGCGTGTACTGCTCAGTCTCAGCTATGGCTGCGGACTGCGCGCCGGCGAGGTGGTGCGGCTCAAGGTCAAGCATATCGACAGCGCGCAGAAGATCATTCGCATCGAGCAGTCCAAGGGCCGCAAGGATCGCAATGTCATGCTGTCACCGCAGACGCTCGCTCTGTTGCGGCAATGGTGGAAGGCGCGCCGGGGTTACGATGCCACGACGCCCGTTCAAGAACGTTGGCTATTTCCTGGCCGCAGGCCTGGCAAGCCGATGACCACCCGCCAGCTGAGCCGCCTGTTCCATGCGGCGGCCGAGGCGGCTGGGATCAAGAAGGGCGTGACCCTGCATGCGCTGCGCCACAGCTTTGCGACCCATCTGCTCGATCGCGGCACCGATATCAGAAACATCCAGGCGCTGCTGGGTCACGACAAATTGGACACCACGGCGCGCTACACGCGCGTCGCCACCGGCATGATCGCCGGCATCGAGAGCCCGCTCGACCTGCTGGCGCAGCCACGCAAGAAGCCCAGCAAGCACCGGAAAGACCCGCCGCCGGCGTAACTGCCCGCGGCCATGTCCCGTCCGGCGCTGGAGGTCGCGGATATCTTCCGCGACCACGGGGCGGCGTGGCGCCGAGCCAATGCCGGTCACGTCAGCCTCGACCAGATGAAGGTCATGAGCGCGATCGAGCGCTGCCGCACGGCCGTGCTCGGCGGCCATGTCGCGCGTTGCGAGAAGTGCGCGCACACGCTCATCGCCTATAACAGCTGCCTTATGGGCAGATCCAGTAATGGGGAGTTGGCGTGGCGATGCCGGCATTTTTCTGTGAATTGCAGCGCTTCTTGTCTCCATAACAGTGCGCTCCCGCGGCCCCGTCGGCTTGGCCACCGATGGCCGGTCACAAACGGGGACGAACATGTTGGAGACCTACTTCTCGGCAGCGAAGATGCTGGGACATCTACGGAGCGGGCCAAGCGGGCCGTACCTCGACGGTTTTGCAGCTGCGCTCGAACGGCAGGGCTATAGCCCCGCGACGGCAGTGCGATATCTGCGTTCGGCAGCTCACCTCGGCCATGTCATGGCTGAGCACGGCGCCGGCTTGAACAACATTGATCTGGTGGCGTTCGGCGAGCATTTGCGAACCTGTAGATGTCCGCGCTCCGTAGGAGGACGTCGCAACCACCACACTATCTTCGGCGCCAGGCTCTTTCGCTGGCACCTCGTCGAGATCGGCGTGTGCCGGCCCGCCGCCGCGGCAACGGAACCTGCCGAGCCGCAGTTGGTCGCGCGCTTCAAAGCATGGCTGCGCAAGCATCGCGGGGCGTCCGATCCCACCATCAAGCTCTATGCTCGCGATGCCGTCCGCTTGGTGACAGAGCTTGGGGCGGACCCGACTGGCTGGGAGCCGGTCGATGTTCGCAGCTACTTCTTGGACCGTGCGAGCAGGTGCGGCAATGGAACCGTCGAGAAGCTGACGACCAGCTTGCGCGCGTTCCTGCGGTACCTCGCCGTCGAAGGCCTCTGCCAAGCAGGTCTCGACAATGTCGTTCCTGCTTACGCCCATTGGCGGCTTGCCGACATGCCGAGGAATTTGGCGGCCGAGCAGGTGAACGGGTTGATCGCTGCGTGCGATGGCGAAACCATTGCGTGCCGGCGTGACCGCGCGATCGTCCTGCTCCTGGCGCGCCTCGGGCTGCGGGCGGGCGACGTTGCGCAACTCCGCCTCGTCGACATCGAGTGGCAGACGGGCTCGCTGCGGGTCTCGGGCAAGTCGCGCTACGAGGTCCGCCTGCCGCTGCCGCAAGACGTCGGAGATGCGATTGCGGCCTATCTCGAGTGCCGGCCGTCCGCCAGTGAGGGCGATCGCGTGTTCCTGCGCACGATCGCGCCTTGTCGGCCGTTCCGGAATGGCGACGGCATCTCGTCGGTAGTGAAGCGCCGCATGCAGCGGGCCGGCATCGTGACGCCGATCAAAGGGGCGCACGTGCTGCGACACACAGCGGCGACCGAGATGCTGCGCCATGGCGTTCCGCTCGAGAAGATCGGCCTGGTCCTTCGGCATCGCGGCATCGACACGACGGCCTATTACGCCAAGACCGATGTCGCGCTCTTGAAGCAGATCGCTCAGCCCTGGCCGGAGGCGCTCTGATGCTGCACGCCGTCGAGACCTATCTCACCCTGCGCCGTGCCACGGGCTTCGCGATGCTGAATGCGGAATACCTGCTCAAGAGCTTTGCCGCCTTTGCGGCCGAGCGCGGACAAACGCATGTTCTCACGCAAACGGCAATCGATTGGGCAGCGCGCGGCCCGTCCGTCGCGCAACGCGATGCCCGGCTGAAAGCCGTCTGCCGCTTCGCGCGTCATGTCCGGGTTGAAGACGCCCGGCACGAGCTGCCGCCGGCCAATCACTTCGGCGCCCGAAAGACGCGGCGCTCGCCGCATATCTACTCGGCAGCGGAGATCGATCGCCTGATCGAGGCCGCCCTTCGGCTTCGGCCCAAAGGCGGCTTGCGCTCATGGACCTATGCGACGTTGATCGCGCTGCTCTCGGTCACCGGGTTGAGGATTCCGAAGCGCTGAAGTTGACGGTCGCCGACGTGACGCGCGACGGCCTGCTGATCCGTGAGACCAAGTTCCGGAAAACCCGCCTGGTGCCGCTGCACGACACGGCAGTAGCGGGCTTGAAGCGCTATCTGGCGCGTCGCCGGCTCCGTTCCGAAGCTGATCCGGTGTTCGTTGACGCGCGTGGTCTACCGCTGCGCTACATTGCGGTCAAAGAGACCTTCGACAGGCTGGTCGGCAGGACAGGTATCGTGCCAACGGCGAGGCGCCGGCCTCGTCTGCACGATCTGCGGCACACGTTTGCGGTGCGTGCGCTGCAAAGCAGTCCGGCGGATCGAAGCCAAAGCGGCGCGCATATGGTGGCGCTTGCGACCTACATGGGTCACGTCAACATCTATGCGACCTACTGGTATCTGGAGGCGACCGCCGACCTCATGCGCGATGTCGCCGCGGCCGGGGAGGAGTTCATCTGCGAAGGGAGGCAATCATGACGCCGATTGCTCCCCTCATCGAGGCGTTCCTCCACGAGACGCTCGCCGGCCAGCGTGGCGTCAGTCGGCACACGCGTGACTCCTATGCCCTGAGCTTCCAGCTGCTCTTCATATTCGCTGCAAAGAGACTGAAGGTCTCGCCATCGGCGCTGACGCTGGAGCAACTTGACGCCGGCCTCATCAGCGCCTTCCTGGAGTATCTCGAGGATAAGCGCAAAAACGCGGCCGTCACGCGCAATGTCCGACTGGCGGCCATCAAGTCCTTCTTCCGCTTCCTCGAATACAGGCAGCCGGCAGCCCTGGAGCATGTCCGCCGCGTCCTGGCGATCCCGTTCAAGAAAACGGATCGGCGCCTGGTCCCCTATCTTCTGCGGGAGGAGCTGCAAGCGGTGCTCGACGCTCCGGATCCCGCCACGTGCGATGGCATCCGCGACCGGGCCATGCTGCATCTGGCGGTTTGTGCGGGTCTGCGCGTGTCCGAGCTGACGGGGTTGAAGCTCGAGGACATCGACCTGTCGTCGATGAGCATTCGTGTTCTTGGCAAGGGAAGGCGGGAACGGACGCTCCCCTTGTGGAAGACCACGGCCGCAGCCCTGCGCGCCTGGCTCGCCGTTCGCGGGCGGGTCGCAGCACCCGAGGTGTTCGTCAACGCCCGGGGAGAGCCGCTGAGCCGATGGGGCTTCGCCTATCTGCTCAAACAGCATGCAGCGACCGCCGCTCGAGCGCATCCCGGCCTCGACAAAAAACGCATCTCGCCCCACGTGCTGAGGCACACATGCGCGATGATCATCCTGCAGGCAACGCAGGACATCCGCAAGGTGTCGCTCTGGTTGGGTCATGCCACGCTGACGACCACTGAAATCTACACGCGTGGCGATCCGACGGAGAAGCTCGATGCCTTGGCGTCGATCGTTCCACCGCATCTGCGGCGCGGCGCATTCCAGCCGTCGGACAAGCTCATCGCGCTCCTCAAGCGCGCTTCGTAATGGTGAGCCGGATTGGCGGCGGCGGCCACAAGAACGCGATCAAGTCGCCGCCAACTCCCCATTACTGGATCTGCCCATA
>CAVRBG010000001.1:0-587162 GCA_963719245.1 uncultured Actinomycetes bacterium | reverse complement strand
TTTGGCGATAGCGCGCATGACGAGCCGCGTGTGTCGCGAGACCGGCATGCAGATCACGCGCACTGTGACTATGAAGGCAGGAGAAACGTGTGGACCATCGACCACTGCCTCACCAACGGCTCAGTAGCGGAGGTCGAATGGGGTCCCTGGGATGTGAGCATGGTGTTAAGGACCGGCAGAGTCTATTTGCCACGATCCCCGAACTCGGCATATCCCGGGGGCGTGAAGACCGATGCGCAGGAAGATCAATCAGTGGTGCTGCGTAACAGTGTTGTCGCTCAGCTCGGAGCGCTCGCTGTCATTGATTGTCACGGGGGAAAGAGGTTCAAGTACGGCGTGGATGCGGACGAGGGCTGGATGCTGGGAGTGCTCGACGTCGCAGGCCTGGGTCTGGTTGGATATCGCAAGCAGGTGCCCGTCTTTCCGGGCGAACCGTATGCGCACGGTGTCGTCGCCTCGGTCTTCAACTCGGATCGCTACCCCTACCTCGAAATGGAGATCCACGGTCCACTTGTGCGTTTGCCACCCGGTGGGCGCTATGAGATCGAAGAACGGCAGGCACTGTGCGATGTGGCCAGTTGGCCAGAACATGAGCATGAAGTCAGGCAGTACTTGTCGTGAGGGATATCGCGATGGAGCTTTGTGCGCGCTGTCAGTTAAGAGGTCCAACGGAAAGTTGATTGATCATCGATGAGCCAACAAGAAGAACAGCATTCACCATCCCCTGGAGTAGCGGTGGAAGTCCAGGACTTCTACGAACGGTATCCGTATCCGCGGCCGATCGACAGCCTTGAGAAATATCGACGGTTCGGGCAGGACCGGCAGAGCCGCCGGGTGGATTATCATCTCTTCTGGCCTGCGAGACCCTATAAGGAAGACCTATCCATCCTGATTGCCGGTTGCGGAACATCGCAGGCGGCCAAGCATGCCATGCGTTGGCCTGCGGCTCAGGTCACCGGCATCGACTTCAGCGCAACCAGTGTGCGCTCTACCGAGGAGCTCAAACGAAAATATAACTTGGACAATCTCCAGGTCCGCCAGCTTCCGATCGAGCGGGTACGCGCTTTAAAAACGAGCTTCGATCAAATTATCTGCACCGGGGTTCTCCATCATCTCGCAGATCCCGATGCGGGGCTTAGCGCTCTGCGCGGGGTGCTCAAACCGGACGGCGCGATGCATCTCATGGTGTATGCGCCTTATGGACGGACTGGCATCTATATGCTGCAGGAATTCCGCAGACGGATCGGCATCTATGCCAACGATAAGGAGATCCGGGATCTCATCGCGGCGCTCACAGCGTTGCCATCCGGCCATCCGTTGGAAAATCTGTTGCGCGAGGCCCCGGATTTTCGTCAGGAGGCCGCGCTCGCCGATGCGCTGTTGAACCCCCAGGACCGCAGCTATTCAGTGCCACAATTATTCGATTTCATCGAAAAAGCAGGACTGACATTCGGCCGGTGGTTAAAACAAGCACCCTACAGCGCTCATTGCGGAGTCGTAGCAAAGATCCCGCAGGCCTCCCGGATCGCAAATCTTTCCTTCGCAGAGCAGTATGCCGCTGTCGAACTATTTCGCGGCACAATGGTTCGACACAGCATGGTTGTTTACCGAGACGATAGCCCTGGCAGCGCACAACTGATAAGTTTCGCCGGTGACGCCTGGCTCGGCTATGTGCCCCTTCGAATGCCAGACACGATTTGTCTTCAAGAGCGGCTGCCCCCTGGAGCGGTAGCAGTTCTGATCAACCAGACACACGCCTACAGGGATCTGATCATCCCAATAGATTCAACAGAAAAGCGTTTGTTTGATGCCATTGATGGGAACTATAGTGTCGGCGGCATAGTGGAAAAAACGTTGCCATCCGCACAAACAAAATCGCAACTCGACATGGCACGTACCTTCTTTGAAAAGCTCTGGTGGTACGATCAGGTCGTGTTCGACGCGTCGCGGTGCCGTGCACGAAGAGAGGATACCTGAGGTGTCGGAGATTCAGGAAATCTTGACTCGATTCTGGGACCAACTGATCGCGCAACCGAGTGGGCCTTTGGCGTTTCGCTTGATCCTCCAGCCCATCATGGCGGCTATCTTGGCTATCCTCGACGGATTAAAAGATGCACGGGCCGGCCGGCCACTTTACACGTGGACCATATTGACGGATCCAGCCCACCGGGCAAGCTACCTTCGGGAAGGACTGAAGAGAGTATGCAGAGTTATCGTCTTTGCACTGGTGATGGACGCGATCTATCAGTTCCTTGTTTTACGCTGGTTTTACCTGGGAGAAGCGCTAGTCACCGCGTTCGTGCTTGCGGTTCTCCCTTATTTGTTGATTCGCGGCCCGGCCGCGCGCATCGCGCGACGCTGGAACCGGCGCGGTGCGGCTTACGACAAGGCACATTGAGGCCCAGGCAGTAGAAGTTCTATGAACGATCCATTCACCCTGGCGCTGGTCTTTGCCGGCGGCGCAGGCGGCTCGGCCATTCGCTGGTTGGTCGGCATAGGCGTGGGCGAGCGTTACAAAGGCACATTCCCGCTGGGTACCTTTCTCATCAACGTGAGTGGCGCCTTTCTGATGGGGTTTCTGTCGACGTTATTCAACGTCGACTGGAGAGATCGCTACGGGAGCAACCTGACAGCATTGGTATTGACCGGTGTGCTCGGTGGCTATACCACCTTCAGCAGCTATCAACTCGACACGGCCAATCTGTACAACAAAGGGGGGAGCGGGTTGCCATTTTACTGGATTGGCTCGGTGGCTGCAGGTCTAATCGCAGCCGCGCTCGGCGCCGTAACAGCCACGTTGTTCGGATAACGAGGACGCTGATTGATGCTCAAGGACGGAATTCTCGTTTTGATCGGCGGCGGTATCGGCGCCGTTGCGCGCGAGTTGCTGATGTTGGGAGTAGCCAATCTGCCCGGCGGCTTCCCGATGCCCATCTTCATCGCGAACATGACGGCGGCCTTGCTGATCGGCGTCTTGTCGGCTCTGACAATCGCGGGCGGCGTGATTGGCTCCGGTGGCAAGCTATTGCTCACCACAGGCATCATGGGCGGCCTGTCCACCTTTAGTTCATTTGTCTGGGGGACCCACCAGATGCTAGCCAACCCTGCTGATCAGGCGAGCGCCGTCGTCTATCTGGTGCTGAGTATGGTCGCCGGTTTTCTGATTGTGGAGTCGGGTCTCTGGCTCGGTGGCCGTCTGATGCGCTCTCACCTCGAGACAGCCGGCGTGAGAGAAGAATTATAAGAAAAAAGAGGACTCGTGTACTTGACATAACATACACAGAGCAGGAGAGTCGAAGGCGCGTAAAAACCGTATTGGACCAAAGTCCAATATACAGCCTTGTCGCTCTTTGCTAGAAGGAACTCAGATAAAAAACAGGGACGAGTGACGAGGGTGGTTTTCAGAGTTTGGGTTTCAGGTGTCAGGTACGGAGGAACGAGTGAAGAGGGACAGGTTTCGGGTTTCAGGTGTCAGGTACGCCGCGAGATCAATGCCAAGGAGGCGAGGGTCGAGGGTCGGGTGTCGAGGGTAAATCCCTCGTCCTCTGACACTCGTCACTCGACACTGCAAATGAGCGAAGGCAAAGTGAAGAAAAGCACTCGCTGGGCGCTCGGAACTGCTTTCGCTGTCTTTATTGCCACGACCTTTCTGGTGGGTGCAGCGTTCGCGGCCGACGCGCCCGTCGGCGTGACCAACATCTTCAAGCCTCTTTCTACGCCTGCCCAGGCGATCCATGAAGTATCCTTGTTAGTCCTGGCAATTTGCGCGGCAATTTTTCTGGTGGTCGGCGGGCTACTCGCCTACACCGTCGTTCGATTTCGGTGGCGGCCTGGAGATGAAGGTCATGAACCGCCGCAAATCTACGGCAGCAATCAGCTCGAATTCGCCTGGACAGTGATCCCGATTGTGACCGTCTTTGTGCTCTTTCTGGCCACGGCGCGCACGATTTACGATGTCCAGGGCGCTTTGCCGCCCGCGGACGCGCTCAATGTCACGGTGGTCGGCCATCAGTGGTGGTGGGAAATTCGCTACCCTGAGCTCGGCATCGTCACCGCGAATGAGATGCACGTGCCGGTCAGTGAGGCCAGACAAAGCACGGCCGACCTTCCTCAAGCTCGAGTCGGCGGATGTCGCGCATAGTTTCTGGGTGCCCCAACTCGCCGGGAAAACCGATGTGATTCCCAATCGGGAAAACCGTATGTGGATCGAGCCCATAGAGCCGGGCACCTATGTTGGTAACTGCGCCGAATATTGCGGCATGCAGCACGCACACATGCTGCTCCGCGTGATCGTGCACTCGGCAGGGGATTTCGAAAAGTGGGCGGCGGCCCAGCGACAGCCGCCGGTGGACGATCCGCAGGCGCGGGCCGGCCGCGACGTTTTCTTTGCCACTGCCTGTATCAACTGTCACACTATCGGGGAAACGAAGGCGAGGGGCACGTTTGGTCCCGACCTGACCCATCTCATGAGTCGTGAGACGTTGGGCGCGGGCACCGTGCCCAATACAGCCGAAAAACTGCGGGCCTGGGTGCGGGACCCGCAAACGATCAAAGAGGGTTGTAATATGCCCAATATGCAGTTGACGGACAACGAACTGAATCAAATCGTCGCGTACCTGTTGACCTTGAAGTAACCCGGGAGGAGAGAGCATGGCCACTCAAGACATTGCGCTATCGCCTGCGGCGGAAACTTCTCTTCCTTTCACCGCTCGACTTCATGAATTAGTTGTCACGGTTGACCACAAGAAGCTCGGCTTGATGTACATCGGTTCCGCATTGTTCTTTTTCGTGGTGGCCGGTTCATTGGCTTCAGTCATCCGCATGCAATTGGCTTTCCCGAATAACAATCTGATTGGCCCGGGGACCTTCAACCGTCTCTTCACCATGCACGGCACGGCGATGGTCTTTCTGTTCGGCATGCCGATTATCGCCGGGCTGATGAATTATCTGGTGCCGTTGATGATTGGCGCGCGCGATATGGCTTTTCCCCGGCTCAACGCGTTCGGTTTCTGGATGTTTTTTTTCGGCGGGGTGCTGCTCTATTTCAGCTATCTGACGGCGCCGGGACTCGCAGGGGCCGGTTCGGCTCCGGATGTGGGCTGGTTCGCCTATTCGCCGCTGACGGGCCGCGCTTTCTCACGCGGAAGTAGCACGGACTACTGGATTCTGAGCCTGTTCGTCAGTGGATCGGCAGCATCGTTTCCGCCATTAACGTCATCGTCACCGTCGTCAGCTTGCGCTGCAAAGGCATGACCCTCATGCGCATGCCGCTGTTTGTTTGGTTGATGCTCGTGGCGGCAGCGATGATAATTCTGGCGCTGCCTCCGTTGTCGGCGGCACAGATCATGCTGCTGCTCGATCGATTCCTCGGCTCACGCTTTTTCGATACCCAGGCTGGCGGCTCGGCCGTTCTATGGCAGCATTTCTTCTGGATCTTCGGTCATCCCGAAGTGTACATCTTGATGATCCCGGGCTGGGCCTGCGCGTCGGAGATCATCCCGGTATTTTCGCGCAAACCGATCTTCGGTTATCCCATTATGGTCGCGGCGACAGTGACGATCGGTTTCATCAGCGTGAGTGTGTGGGCGCACCACATGTTCGCGGTGGGGATGAGCGCAACGACCAACACCTTCTTCGCTATCTCGACGATGCTCGTGGGGATACCGACCGGGATCAAGATCTTCAATTGGCTGGCCACCATGTACGGCGGTAAGATTCGTTTTGAACTGCCTATGCTTTTTTGCATCGCCTTCCTCTTCCAGTTTCTGATCGCTGGACTGACGGGCATTATGCTGTCCGTGGCGCCGTTCAACTGGCAACTGACCGACTCTTACTTCGTGGTGGCCCACTTTCATTACGTGTTGATCGGTGGTCTTGCGTTCACCGATCTTTGCCGCCATTTATTACTGGTATCCAAAAGCGATGGGCCGGATGCTTAACAATAAACTGGGCCTCTGGCATTTCTGGCTTTTCCTCATTGGATTCAATTTGACGTTCGGGCCGCAACATATCTCCGGCATTCTCGGCATGCCGCGGCGCATTTACACCTACGATTCGGGTCGGGGCTGGGAGATCTACAATATGATCTCCTCGATCGGCGTCATCTTTCAAGTTGCAGGTGTGCTCTGCTTGGTGGCCAACGTACTGTGGTCGCTGCGCCACGGGACGCCCGCCGGCGACGATCCCTGGGACGCCTGGACCTTGGAGTGGGCCACGACCTCGCCGCCGCCGGAATACAACTTCGAGACCTTGCCCGAGGTGCGGAGCCGCCGTCCGCTGTGGGATCTGAAGCATCCGGAAGATCCAGACTGGAAATACGAATGAAGAGAGTGTCGAGGGACGAGTGTCGAGGGAGGAGCGAACTGAAACCTGAAACCTGAAACCCGAAACCCGAAACCTGAAACCATCATGCTTCGTGTTGCCAGGTCGTCAGGTTTCAGACTTGAGCCGTAGCCGCGAATGGAGGACCTGTTAGTGGCGAATGCGACATGCTTTAACTTTGCCTGCTGAATCCGGCGAGTGGTCACTACCGTCGCGCCGGAAGGCCGGCGTGATCGGTCTTATCCTGACCGAGAGCGCGCTGTTTACAATCTTCGTCACCGCCTACCTATTTTATATGGGCAAAAGTGCCACCGGTCCTTATCCCAAGCAGGTGCTTGAGCTGCCGATTCTCGCGACGATCTGTTTGCTATCCAGCAGCCTGACAGTCGTGCTGGCTGAGCGCGCCTTTCGGCGGGGACATACTGGGGGATTCCGACTCTGGTGGTTGATCACGATTCTCCTCGCGGTGGCGTTCTTGGGCTCCACCGCTTTGGAATGGCAGAAGTTGATCTTTAGAGATCATCTCACGATCAGCACCAATCTTTTTGGCACGACCTTTTACTCCCTGGTGGGATTGCATGCCAGTCACGTGATCGTGGGTTTGATCCTGCTGACGCTGGTTTTCATCTTGAGCCTGCGCGGACACGTGACGCGGGCGCACGCTGAGCATGTCGAGATGCTCTCGTGGTACTGGCATTTTGTCGATGGCATATGGGTCATCGTTTTTACCGTTGTGTATATCATCGGCCGTTAACCACAAACATAAACTTCACCACGAAGGACCCGAAGTTCACGAAGGTAAGAAATATTTAACCGCAAAGAGCGCAAAAGACGCAAAGAAGAGATTGTAATCTTTAGGGCGTACGCCGCCCTTGCTGGACGCAAAGAGCAGACGAGAGGAATCACCACGAAGGACGCGAAGAGCACGAAGTAAAAATTACAGCATTCGAAACCTTCGTGTCCTTCGTGCGCTTCGTGGTTAGAAGGGTTCGTCGAAAGAGGCAATACAGCGGAGAAAAAAGATGGCCGAGCAGAGACAAGAACAAGTTCGCTGACCACATTAGCTTACCGGCCCCGACAGCATGGCCTTTTATCACCGCGGCCGGACTCGCACTGCTCGCGGCGGGGCTGGTCACACAAGCCGTTGTCAGTGTGGTCGGTCTGATTTTGGCTGTGCGCGGCGCGGTGGGCTGGTTTCGCGACGTGTTGCCGGTGGAACAGCACGAGTTGGTGCGCGTGCGCCCGCTTGAGCAGCGCGCCCGTGCAATCGCACCTGCTCCTCGTGCGGTGCGCAGCTTACAACCCGGCGTAGCGGGTCACCGTGTTCGTATTCCGGCGGAGATTCATCCCTACTCGTCAGGCATCAAGGGCGGCATTTTTGGCGGGGTCGCAATGGCGATTGTAGCGTGTCTGTATGGTGTCGTTGCTTACCGCAGCATCTGGTATCCGATTAACTTGCTGGCCGCAGCCGCTGTGCCCTCCTTGGCTCGAGCCGACCTCGCGCATTTGACCGCTTTCAACGGTACAGGTTTTATCGTCGGCTTGATCAGCCACGGAGTGTTCTCGATTCTTGTCGGTCTACTCTTTGCTGTATTGCTGCCGATGCTGCCATCGCGACGCGCTGCGTTCTGGGGCAGTCTCGTCTCTCCGATCCTGTGGTCGGCGCTGATCTGGGCGACTTTGAGGCTGATCAATCCGGCGCTCAATGGGCGCATTGATTGGATCTGGTTCATCGCCTCGCAGGTCGCTTTCGGAATGACGACCGGCTATGTGATCCACCATTCAAAGATGGTCGAGACGATGCAGGCCTGGCCGCTGGCCGCCCGGGCCGGCATTGAGGCTCCCGGCGTGATGTCGGAAAGGGGAGAGAAGCGCTAGTGATGGCGCAGCATACCACGATAATGCGCTGGTTGGTGAAACGGCGGCGCTACAAGCGCTCAGGATTCAAAGAGCTCAAGACTTCGCGTTGCCGGATGACACGGCTACTCGCCCGAAGTTATAACGGCTTGCTAATCGCCTTATGCTTCTCGCTTTGACAAGCTGCGACCAATTGCCTGGAAAGCCAACCCCGGAAGAGCGCTGGAAGCCAGCGACAGAAGTCACAGATTTTTCCCAACTCTACGCCCTGAACTGCTCCGGTTGTCATGGTGTCGATGGACGTCTGGGAGCGGCGCGGCCGCTGAACGATCCTCTCTATCTGGCCCTGGTTAGCGCCGCCACCTTGCGTGCAATGATCGCGCAGGGAGTGCCGGGCACGAGCGCGCCAGCCTTGGCGCAACAGATCGGAGGCCCGCTTAGCGACAAGCAGATTGACATACTGGTAGAGGGGATGAGATCTAGGTGGGGCAAGGCTGAAAATTTCAACAACGTAGCTTTTCCCCCATATAGTCTCCAGGATGCCAGCGCCAAAGGCTCGGTTCCCGGCGACCCACAGCGCGGCGCAGTTGTTTACCAAACCTATTGCGCCCAGTGCCACGGTAAGGATGGCAATGGAGGTCCCAAGGGTGGATCGGTGATCAATCCGGCTTATCTGGCGCTGGTCAGTGATCAAGCGCTGCGCACAGCGGTTATCGTTGGACGATCAGATCTTGGGATGCCGGACTGGCGCGGAAATATTTCTGGCAGGCCCATGAGTGCGCAAGAGATCTCCGATGTGGTGGCATGGCTCGTATCACATCGACCAGCAGCGTCGATTGCATCCAAATCGAAGTGACTCGTGCGAAAACGCAAAGGTGACAGGTGACCAGTCGCGAGGAGCAAGTATCTAAAAGGTGTCAGAGGTCAGGTTTCAGCGAGTAAGGGCTCTGGCATCTGAAACCCGAAACCTGAAACCAGGAACTAGAAACACAAACCTGACCGGCGACTCAGTGACTAACAGTAAAGAGAGGAGACGTCATGGCCACGAATGAACCCGGATCAACTCGGACGACGGCCGCGGCAGTGTCCCGCCGAAGGTTCCTTTTCCTGGTTGGCGGCGCACTCAACGTTGTTGCGGCGACCCTGCTAGCTATCCCCGTGATCAGGTATGTCTTCTCCAGCTTTCGCCGCAATGTAGCTTCGCAGTCGTGGATCATGCTCGGTGCGCTGAAAAATTTTCCCGAAAATCAGACCCGGTTGGCGACCTATCGCAATCCATATACCCGACCCTGGGATGGCACGACAGCGAATATCCCGTGTTGGGTGCGGCGGCTCACGGGGGAGAAGTTTCAGGTCTTCGCGATCAATTGCGCGCATCTCGGATGTCCGGTGCGCTGGTTCGAAGAGTCCTCTTTGTTTATGTGTCCCTGCCACGGCGGCGTGTATTATGAAGATGGCGCTCGCGCTTCCGGCCCGCCGCCGCGCGGACTCTATGAGTACGAATACAAGATCGAGCAGGGACAACTTTGGGTGCGCGGCGGGCAGCTGCCGACGTTGTCTGAACCCCTCTAAAAAGAGGAACTCTTCCGTGTTTTCTTGTGAAGGAGCATCCACCACGAAGGACATGAAGAGCACGAAGTAAGAAAATTGAAATGTAATAATTGCCGAATCCTTCGTGTCCTTCGTGCGCTCCTTAGAAAATTTGGCGGGGGGTGGGGCTTACGCTGCATCAGCCACAGGTGATAGCTCCACTTCCTGTCCGAGTTCTTGGAGTCTGCGGACATGGTAACGAATACGTTGTTGAGGATTGAGTTTATCAAAGTAGTCAACACCAAGATCCTTGTAGGGCTTGTCATCGCGGAGCATGAAATAGACCGTCACGAGCAGGCTGTGCTTGACCGCGCCGATGGCGCGTTTTTTTCCACGCCGGCCCGCCAGACGATGGTACTGGGATTTGAAATAGCTGTTCTTGGTACGTACCGCCGCGTGCGCCATCTCGGTCAGCACCGCGTCGAGGTGACGGTTGGCAGCGGGGGTTTTACCGCTGCGCCGTTTGCCGGCACTTTCATGGTTACCGGGACAGCGGCCCGCCCAAGAGGCAAAGTGCTTGTGGCTCGGGAATCGACTCATGTCAGTCCCGGTTTCCGCCAACAGTGCTCTAGCCCCACGCTCGCCCACCCCCGCCATCGCATCGAGCTGCTCTACGGCGGCACGAAACGAGGGGGGCGCTACCGCCCCCAGCCGCTCGCTCACGCTGGCGATCTCCTTTTCGAGAAAGTCGTACTGCCCCAGCAACTGCCGCAACAAAAAGCGGTGATGCTCAGTCAGCTCTCCTGCCAAAGCGCGCTGCAACTCGGGAATCTTGCCGCGAAGCTGGCGCTGGGCCAGATCCGCCAGTACGGTGACGTCCTTCTCCCCCGCAATCAGCGCTTCAATCATCTTGCGCCCCGACACCCCCAACACATCACTGGCCACCGAGCCCAGCTTGATGTTAGCGGTCTCCAACACCTTCTGAATGCGGTTGTCCACCGCATTTCGCTGCTGCACCAGCTTGGTTTGTTGGCGCGTCAGATCCCGAAGCTCGCGCTGCTGGCGGTCAGGGACAAAACTCGGCCTCAACAGCCCACACTGCAAGAGCTGGGCTATCCACTCCGCGTCCTTCATGTCGGTCTTTCTCCCAGGCACCTTCTTGATGTGCTGGGCGTTGACCACCCACACTTTAAAATGGCCTTCGAGCAGGTTGAACACCGGCTGCCAGTACACCCCCGTCGACTCCATCGCCACATGCGTCACTTTCAGCTCCGCCAGCCACTGGCGCAGCTCCAAAAGATCCGCCGTCATCGTGCCGAACTTGCGCAGCGTGCTCTGCACCGTGCCATCCTTCGAATCGAGAATGCGCACGCACGCCACCACCAACTTCTTGTGCACGTCCAACCCGCACACTCGCGCAAACAGCGCCTGCAGCCCCGCAAGGCTATTCTTCTTCTTGCTCATAGATGCTCCCCCTTTCTTTCGGCGCGCCCAGGGGACATCCGGCTTATTCGATTCTCCTTCGCGTGCTCTCGTCGGCAGACAACGAGGCGACAATCTGAGGCGCCGAAGGATGTCCCGGATCACACTTCGTGTCGGGCTCTCTCGCTCCAGTCACTTAACGATCTCTTCGCTGGGGGCACCGCTCTCTTATTACCTCAACCCTCCCCTATTTTCATCTTCTGTGGGCGAGCGTAAGATCATGAATCACTTCGTGGTGAGTAAATGTTTTGGTTAAAGGTGGATGTCTGAAGTCCCAAAGAAGGATCTCCCATGCTGAGAAACATTGCTCTTTGGATTGATGACCGATTGCATGTCAGCAAGCTCTTCGAATCGACCGCAGGCCACACGGTGCCCGCCAGCGCAGGGAGTTGGTTTTATGTTTTCGGTAGCGGCACGTTGCTTTGTTTCGTGCTCCAGATCGTGACCGGTATTTGTCTGGCCTTTGTGTACGTGCCCTCTGCAGATGAGGCTTACAAGACCCTGGAGTATCTGAATTTTAATCAGCCCCTCGGCTGGTATCTCCGCGCACTGCATTTTTGGGGCTCCAACTTCATGGTCAGCATCATGGCCATCCACATGACACAGGTGTTCCTGTTCGGGGCTTTCAAATATCCGCGCGAGCTAACCTGGATCTCGGGCTGCATTCTGCTGCTGCTCACACTCGGCATGGCTTTCACCGGACAGATCATGCGTTTCGACCAGGACGCCTACTGGGGGCTGGGTATCGGCGCGGCGATCATGGGCCGAGTACCGATCATTGGACCCAATCTCGTGCATTTGCTGCTCGGCGGTCCGATCATCGCGGGGGAAACGCTCTCGCGGTTTTTCACCTTGCATGTTTTTGTCATTCCCGGACTTTTGATCGCGATTATCAGCCTGCATTTGCGCTTGGTGTTGGCCAAGGGTATCAATGAGTATCCGGTGCCTGGGCAAGAAGTGAAAAAGGAAACGTACGCAGAAGAGTACGAGACATTGCTCAAAAAAGAAGGGGTGCCGTTTTATCCCAAAGCCATCGACAAAGATCTCATCTTTAGCGGCCTGGTGATATTGGGCATTCTTTTCTGTGCCGCCTATTTCGGTCCCAAGGGACCGAAAGGGATTCCGAACCCGACTTACATCGACACCGTGCCGGCCCCGGATTTCTTTTTCCTATGGATTTATGCCGCGCTGGCATTGCTGCCGCCGTACATGGAGACGTTTCTGCTCCTCACCGCGCCGGTGGTCGGCATCGCCCTCCTGTTCGCGCTCCCGTTTCTTTCCAACACCGGCGAAAAGAGCGCCCGGCGGCGGCCCATGGCGGTCTTGGGTGTGATTCTCGTGTTCCTGCCAATCGGCACCTTGTCTTACCTGGGGACATTCGCCCCGTGGGGTCCCCACATGGAAGCCTGGACCAGCGTTCCCACGCCCGTTCAGTATGTGCACGGACGTTCGCCGCTGGAGTTGCAGGGCGCGCTGCTGGTGCAATACAAGCAATGCCGGAATTGCCACAGCCTGGGTGGCCAAGGCGGCTTGCGTGGCCCGGCGCTGGATGGCGTGGCCACGCGGCTCACCCACGACCAGTTGATCCGGCAAGTGCTTCAAGGCGGAGGCAACATGCCTGCGTTTGGCAAGAATCTGGCGCCGCAGGAGGTGACCGCCCTCGTCGCTTTCATGCAGACGTTGCGCCCCGCGAATGTGCCCGCGGCCCGCGATCCGGCTGTTCCCGCGACGCCTGGCGGTTGAGAATTTTGATGGGGCGCGGTACTGGAGTGATGGAGTAATGTATTTGAAACCCGATACTCCAGTACTCCAGTACTCCAACACTCCATTTGGTGGCTTCGCTCAATCGTGGACGTTTGAGCCATGGATCCTCATTCCGCTGCTGCTGACTGCCGGTATCTACCTGCGCGGCTGGTGGGATCTCAACCGCCGGCTTCCGGGGCGCTTTCCGGTCTGGCGCCCGATCGCATTCCAAGCAGGACTGCTTACGCTCTTTCTGGCACTGGCATCCCCTCTGCATCCGTTGGCCGAACGGCTGCTGCAATTCCACATGATTCAACATCTGCTACTGATGATGGTGGTACCGCCGCTCCTCTTGCTCGGCGCGCCAATCTTACCGTTGCTGCGCGGACTGCCGCGACCCGTGTTGCAGCATGGACTCGGCCCCTTCTTCGCCGCTCCGGAGCTTCAGCGGCTGGGCCACTTTCTGACCCATCCTTTAGTTTGTTTGCTTGCGTTCACAGTAAGCACAGTCGCCTGGCATGTCCCTGGCCTGTATGAACTAGCCAGGAGTTCCGAGTTCTGGCACAACGTGCAGCATGTCTGCTTCCTCGGCACAGGGCTGCTCTTTTGGTGGCCGGTAGTACAGCCCTGGCCGAGCCGACCGCGGTGGCCGGCCTGGGCGATGATCCTCTATCTTTTGCTCGCTGATATCCAGAACACCGCGTTGTCGGCTTTTCTCATTTTCTCTGAGCGCGTTCTCTATCCGAGCTACGCGGCGGTGCCGCGCTTGTGGGGCATCTCCGCGCTGGATGACCAGGCGGCGGCAGGAGCAATCATGTGGGTGCCCGGCTCGGTGATTTTTCTTGTCCCTGTGGCTGTGCTTGCCATCCGATTGCTCGACTCGCCGCAAACTCGCTCGACGACGAATAAGATTGGCTATAAGATCGTCAAGGTCGAGTGACGAGTCTCTCCGCTCGCAGTCGCGTATTCAAAGACTTTCTCTACAAGCGCTAAGACGTATTGTGGCGCAAGGAACCTTGTTGCAGCCGTCCGCGAATCTTTTCAAACCAATGGGAATTGGAGGGTGATGGAGATCTTTCCGGCTATCCGGCCGATCAGTCGCGCTGGGGTAATGCGCGACGCGTTGGCTGGTCTCACGCTCGCGGCAATGAATGTGCCGCAGGCGCTGGGTTATACGAAAATCGCTGGCATGCCGGTTGTGACCGGCCTCTACACTCTGCTGTTGCCGCTGGTGGCGTTCGCCGCGTTCGGTTCCTCGCGCTATCTGGTGGTGGCCGCGGACTCGGCGACGGCAGCCATCCTCGCGGGCGCACTGTCACACATGGCCCCCGTCGCGAGCGAGCAGTATGTGGTCCTGGCAGCGTTCGTGGCGCTGCTGACGGCCAGCTGCCTGCTGCTTGCGCGGCTATTCAAGGTCGGCTTCCTGGCAGATTTCCTCTCACAGACGGTACTCGTCGGATTTCTCACCGGCGTAGGATTCCAGGTCGGTATCGCGGTGCTCGGTGAAATGCTGGGTGTGCCGGTTGACAGCCGCAGGACGGTCGAGCAACTCGCCCAGGTGGTCCACAGCTTGCCGCAGGTGCATGTGCCGACGCTTTGTATATCGGCGATAGTTGTGGCGACCATTCTCATTCTGCACCGTCTATCATCTCGGTTGCCCGGACCGTTGTTAGCTGTTGTCGGTGCGGTGGCGGCCAGTGCCGCGTTCGACTTCGCTACGCATGGAATCACCGTCATCGGTCCGGTCGCAGCAGGCCTGCCGCGACTCGGAGTACCGGATGTGCGCTGGGGCGAGGGTCTGGCGCTTGTCCCTGTGGCAGGCTCGTGCTTTCTGATGATCATCGCTCAGAGCGCAGCGACGGCGCGCGCCTATGCGTCCCGCCATCGCGAAACGCTCGACGAAAACGCGGATATCGTGGGTCTGTCAGCGGCCAATGCGGCCGCGGCGCTCAGCGGCACATTCGTGGTGAACGGCAGCCCGACGCAGACCTCGATGGTTGAAAGCTCCGGCGGGCGAAGCCAGCTCGCGCACCTGGCAACTGCCGGGGTCGTTGCGCTCGTGCTCCTTTTCCTGACCGGACCGCTCCAGTATCTGCCTCGGTGTGTCCTCGGGGCCATCGTTTTTACGATCGCAGTGCGGCTCGTCGACCTGTGCGGTTTGCGCGACATCCTGCGCGAGAGCCCTGGCGAGTTCCAGCTCGCGCTGGCCACTGCCACGGTCGTGGTGGTGATCGGCGTCGAGCACGGTATCCTGCTGGCGATGGTGCTCTCGCTGCTCCGCCACGTGCGCCACAGCTACCGTCCGCACACGGCGGTGTTGGTCGAGGATGGCGCCGGGCAATGGCGGCCGACCGCCGCTGTTCCGGGCGTGCTGAGCGGGCCTGGCGTGGTGGTTTTCCAATTCGGAGCGGACCTCTTCTATGCCAACGCCGGGCGCTTTGCAGAGGACGTGCGTAGTCTCATCGAAAGAGCGCCCACGCCGGTGAAGTGGCTGGTGGTGGATGCCGGCGCCATCACGAACGTGGATTACTCGGCCGCACGCGTGCTGCGGGACCTACACGAAGACTTGACCCGCGACGGCGTTGTGCTGGTGCTCGCACACGCGCAGTCGTCCCTGCAGGCCGATCTGGATCGCCATCGCCTGACCGACGTCATCGGTACCGATCATATCTTCGACAGCTTGCGCGAGCCGCTGGCTATGATACGCGCACAGCGTGTTTCGGCCGGAACAACTTGATTGAAAACTAGCCAAAGATATTTGAAATTTTGGGGATGAAGAAGAAGTCGGAAAAACGTGTCTCGCGCAAAGGCGCAAAGGTCGCCAAGGTTCAGAGAAATAAATAAGGGTCTTTCTTTGCATGCTTGGCGCGTTAACGTTTTTTGTCACCATGGTTGCAGCATGAAGTGTTAGAGATAAATTCTCAGACTTCGGAGTGTAAGAATCTAATATGAGACAATTGACACGAATGCGAATCCAGCCTGGTCCAGACGTAGGCAGCGAAGCGAGCGAGCATCGGAGAGTAGAGCTGCGCTGACTTCAACGGGTAATCCGCTAGTCTTTTGATAGTGGCTGCAGTATGGGTTTGATATGAAGAAAGAACAGAAGCTGATCATTGCCGGAAACTGGAAGATGAACAAAACCGTCGCCGAGGCGCTAACCTTGGTGCAGGATTTGAAAATCGAGCTGGCGAATGTAACTGAAGGGGACATCGTCGTCTGCCCACCGTTTACCGCACTGGGTGAAGTCGCCAAAGCTGTTCGCGGCTCTAATATCCGTCTCGGCGCGCAAGATATGAGCGAGCACAAACCCGGCGCCTATACCGGCGAAATAGCGGCGGCGATGCTCAAAGAACTCGACGTCCGCTATGTCATTCTCGGTCACTCGGAGCGACGCCAGTATCAGAAAGAGTCCGATGAGCTGATTTCCAAAAAAGCGCGAGCGGCACATGCCGCATCTCTCGAACCCATTGTTTGCGTCGGTGAAACACTCGCGGAACGTGAAACGGGCCAAATGGAAAAAGTCCTGGAAACTCAAGTGCGCGGGAGTTTGACCGGCTTGAGCAAAGAACAGATGGCCGAAACGATTATCGCTTATGAACCGGTGTGGGCGATCGGTACCGGTAAGACCGCTACGACCGACCAGGCCCAGGAAGCTCACGCCTTCGTCCGCGGGTTGCTGGTCAAATTGTATGACGAAGCGACGGCCCGGCGTGTTCGCATTCAATATGGCGGCAGCGTCAAGCCATCCAACGCACGTGAGCTGATGAGCCAGCCGGATGTGGATGGCGCGCTGGTAGGCGGTGCGTCGCTTGAGGCGCAAAGTTTTGCCGAGATCGTAAAAAATTCAATTTAAAAATCATGCCTGAAGGGATCGAAAAAAGTCTGCTGGATCTGGACTTCGCCGCGTTGACCCGACGGAAGTTCACTCCTTCCCCTGCCGCCTGGGAGGACCAGGTGTTCTATTTCTTACTGATCGATCGATTTTCCGATGGCAACGAGAGTGGCGGGTATCGTGACAACGACGGCCGTCCGGTAACCGCAGGCACGACGCGGCTTTATAAGGAAGACGACACAGGAAGGGTTGATTACGACACCTGGCTCAGTGCTGGCGGCACATGGCAGGGTGGGACCTTGAAAGGGCTCAAGAGCAAGCTCGGATATCTGAAACGTCTCGGCGTCACTGCCCTCTGGGTAAGTCCGATCTTCCGCCAGGTCGCATTCGAGCCTACGAGCTACCACGGCTACGGCATCCAGAACTTTCTCGATGTCGATCCGCACTTCGGGACGCGCGAGGACTTTCGCGACTTTGTCGATCTCGCCCACCAGCACGGCATCTACGTGATCCTCGATATCATCGCCCACCACACCGGCAACGTGTTTACCTACGCTGCAGACCGTTACCCGGTCCGGGATCCAAACACCGGGGAGATCCACAACGATCCACGATGGGACGGCAAGCTCTACGCCGTGAAAGGTTTTAACGATCACCACGGTCGCCCCACGATTCCCGGCGATGCGCCCGACCTCGCTTCCATCGGCAACGCCTCGCCCGACGGCGCCGTGTGGCCGCGGGAGTTCCAGAACCTGCGCATGTTTCTGCGCAAGGGACACATTACCAATTGGGACTACACCCCAGAGTATCTCGAGGGTGACATGTTCGGCTTGCGAACCCTGGATCTCTGGGCCGAGCAAGAGGGGCAATCACGCAAGGTCTCCTCGGCATTGGCGTGTCTTGTAGTCGTCTATTGCTTCTGGATCGCTTATGCCGATGTCGACGGTTTCCGCATCGACGCAGCCAAACATATGGGCATTGAGGCGCTCCGAACCTTTTGCGATTCGATCCGTGAGTTTACCCAGAGCATCGGCAAGGAGCGCTTCTTTCTGGCGGGCGAGATTAGCGGCGGTAGAGTGCTGGCATGGGAGGTTGTCACGAAAACCGGGCTGGACGCCGCGCTCGGAATCGAGGACGTCCCGGGTAAGCTCGAGCGGATGACCTGCGGTTACGGTGAGCCCGCCGACTACTTCTCGATCTTTCGCAATTGGATGCTCGACGACCAGTCCCTGCACCGCTGGTATCGGAACAGCGTGGTCACCTTGGTCGACGACCACGATCAGGTCCGTAAAGGCGCGGCCAAGTCGCGGCTCTGCGGCGATACTCGTTTTCGCGATCTCGCCTTTAACGTCGTCGCAACGCAGCTCACCACGATGGGGATTCCTTGCATCTACTACGGCACCGAGCAGGGCTTCGACAACGGCGGGCGTCCGAGCGGTTCTGACTTGGTGCTCCGGGAGAGCATGTTCGGCGGCCGCTTCGGCGGCAAGTGCACCCGGGACCGCCATTTCTTCGACGAGGACGCCCCTCTCTACAAAGCACTCTCGGGCCTGATCGATCTGCGCAAGAAGCTGTTGCCGCTACGGCGTGGGCGGCAAATGCTGCACGAAATTTCCGGCGACGGGTTCGCCTTCGGGTTGCCTCGTCTCATCGGTGAACGGATGCGCTCCATCGTCGCCTGGTCGCGGCTCTTCGTGGACCAGGAAGTCCTGGTCGCGTTCAACACAGACCAGGAGCAATCATTGACGGCATACTCGACAGTCGCCCCGCGCTTCCGTGCCCACGGGGACTTACTGAAGCTGATTTTCTGGCACACGCCGGCCGCCGCGTCGCCGCCACCGCAAGAGCTGTTAGTCGAGCGCCGGGGCGAGCGGCTTGCGGTTCGGCTGACCGTCCCTCCAGCCGGGTTCGTAATCTACCAAGCCGCACCCGGCCGGGATCGCTTGGCTTCACGTGGATCAGTCAGAGCTGCAACCCTTACGGAAGTCCTTGGTGGTTAAGCTGAAGTAGCCAGTTGGGGAATCGGGCTTGGGATGCTGACCCGTATTGGACCAAGGTCCAATATACAACTTTTCGACTTTTCGGTAAGAACATCTCAGTCAAGTTGCGCCGTGGATTATCGAGCCAAAACCACCACGGCACGAAGTCGTCTTGATCGACGGATTTAACACGGGCCACTTGCGCGTGATCTCCAACCCTGAAAAAAGTCGCTTGCTAGAAAATTACGCCGGTGAGTCCAATTGGCATCGCTGGGGTCCTTATCTTAGCGAGCGCGCCTGGGGAACCGTGCGGGAAGACTACAGCGCAAATGGGGACGCCTGGAACTATTTTCCTCACGACCATGCGCGCAGCCGCGCGTACCGCTGGAACGAAGATGGCATGGGGGGCTTTAGCGATGACAAGCAGTACATATGCCTCGCCGTGGCATTGTGGAATGAAAAGGACCCGATCCTCAAAGAACGGATGTTTGGCCTGACCAATCAAGAAGGGAATCACGGCGAGGATGTGAAGGAATACTATTTTTTCCTAGACGGCACGCCGACGCATTCGTACATGAAGATGCTCTATAAGTATCCGCAGGTCGCTTATCCGTATGACGAGCTCGTGCAGGTCAATGGGCGACGCAACCAGGCTGAACCGGAGTTCGAATTATTCGACGCTCTGCGCGACACTTTCCTAGCCAATCGTTATTTCGATGTGTTCATCGAATATGCCAAGGCGAACTCCGAGGACATCCTGTGCCGCATCACGGCGAACAATCGCGGCCCCGATCCCGCACCGATCCATATCTTGCCGCATCTCTGGTATCGGAACCTCTGGACGTGGGAGCCGGGTGTGCGGCGCTCAACGATTAAGGCCATCGGCCCTGGAGCGGCATACACGGAGCATGAAGCGCTGGGTGAACGCTGGTGGTATGCGCGTGCGGCCGACCGGCAATCGATGAATCTGTTGTTCACCGAAAACGAGACCAATGTAGAACGGCTGTACCACGCATCCAATCCGTCGCCGTACGTGAAGGATGGAATCAATGACGCTGTGGTGAACGGCATATTGGATCGGGTTAACACGCAGCAAGGCAGCAAACTTGCCGGCCACGTCAAAGCGATGGTCGCGCCAGGGGCCGCGTTCGTCGTGGAGGTGCGCTTCACTGCCGAACCACAAGAGGATCCATTTGCAGATTTCGATACCGTCTTTACCATGCGCAACGCGGAAGCCGATGCGTTCTATAATGCCGTACATCCCGCCCAACTCACCGCTGATGAGCGTCTCGTGCAGCGCCAGGCCTTTGCCGGTTTGTTGTGGTCCAAGCAATTCTATGATTACGACGTCTTTCGCTGGCTTTCGGGCGATCCCACCGAACCGGGCCACCCGAAGAGCGCTGGCGCGGGCGCAACTACGCCTGGAAGCATCTGAGCACGACGACGTGATCTTGATGCCTGACACGTGGGAATATCCCTGGTATGCGAGTTGGGACCTGGCTTTTCATTGTGTGACCGTGTCGCGCATCGATCCCGATTTCGCCAAGAAGCAACTCTTGCACATGGGCTACGAGTGGTATCAGCACGGCAACGGCCAGTTCCCAGCCTACGAATGGAACTTCGACGATGTGAATCCGCCGGTCCTTGCCTGGGCGACGCTCGTCGTCTATCGGCATGACCTGGAGCAGAAAGGGCAAGGGGATTATGAATTCCTGGCCGAGATGTTCCACAGCTTGATGCTGAACTATAGTTGGTGGATCAACCGCAAGGATGCCGACGGACGCGACATCTTCGGCGGCGGCTTCCTCGGCATGGACAACATCGGCGTGTTTGACCGGGACCAGCCGCTGCCCGACGGGGGCACCTGGAGCAGAGCGACGGCACGAGCTGGATGGCGAAGGCTAGTTTAAATATGTTCGCCATCGCCACCGAATTGGCCCAACACGATCCGATCTATGAGCCGATGGCGATCAAATACGTCGAACACTTCTTGAACATGGCCCATGCCATGACCAACATGAGCGGCGCGGGAATCGACCTGTGGGATGAAGCGGACAAGTTTTTTTACGATGTCATTCATCTCTCCTCCGGCGGAAACATCCCGCTGAAGATCCGCACCATGGTCGGCCTGAGCCCCCTTTTTGCCGTACTGGCGTTTCATCCGAGCAGATTTGCGCACCAGTCCATGCTCGATAAGTCGAATGAAGTGGCTGGAGTCGAAGCGGCCCGACCTAATCAAGCTGGTTGCGTCGATGACGGCTCCAGGAAAGAACGATTCGCGCTTGGTGGCGCTCCTGCATGACGAAAGGCTCAAAGCTGTGCTCAGGCGGATGTTTGACCGGAATGAGTTTTTTTCGGACTACGGCATCCGATCAGTGTCGGCCTATCACCGCGATCATCCGTACGTCTTTTCCGCCGGCGGGCGACAGTTCATCGTTAAGTACTTGCCGGCAGAATCGGATAGCCGTTTGTTCGGCGGCAACTCCAATTGGCGCGGACCGATCTGGTTTCCCGTCAATTATATGTTGTGCGCGCGTTACAGGAGTTCGATAGCTATTACGGCGATACGTTCGTTGTGGAATGTCCGACCGGCTCCGGAAAAATGCTCACCTTGGGCGAAGCCGCTCGGAACTTGGCAGACCGGCTGATCAACATTTTCCTCCGCGATCCGGCGCGCGGCGGACACCGGGCCGTGTGGGGCGCTAACGACTATTTCCAGACCGATCCCAACTGGCGCGACTACATCCCGTTCCATGAATACTTCAACGGCGATACCGGCGCAGGCGTTGGCGCCAGCCATCAAACCGGCTGGACATCGTTAGTCGCTCATTACTGATGGATGTCGGCCAGTCCGCAAGGGAGCGCGCGTAACGGGGGAATGGAGCAATATTGGAGTATGGAATATTGGGTTTTAAGCACTCAGTTTTCACTCCAATTTCCTCCTAATTTAACTGTGACCTTGAATTGTTGTATACGGGGGAGAACCTATGAGCACGAAATATGATGTTATCATTATTGGCAGCGGCGCGGGCGGCGGGACGTTGGCGCGGCACCTGGCGCCGTCGGGTAAGAGTATCCTCATACTCGAACGCGGCGACTGGCTGAAGCGTGAACAGCAGAACTGGGACGTCGAAGAGGTGTTCATCAAGAACCGCTACGTTCCCAAGGAGACCTGGTACGACAAGATGGGGAAGCCCTTCCAACCCGGTCTCCACTACTTCGTCGGCGGCGCCACCAAGATGTATGGCGCGGCGCTCTATCGCCTGCGCAAAGAAGACTTCGGCGAACTGAAGCACTACGACGGTATCTCGCCCGCCTGGCCCATCAGTTACGAAGAGATGGAGCCCTACTACACCAAGGCCGAGCAGATGTACCAGGTGCACGGCGCGCGTGGCGAAGATCCTACCGAGCCGCCGTCGAGCGCGCCCTATCCTTTTCCGGCGGTGTCCCACGAGCCGCGCATCCAGCAGCTCAACGATGATTTAGCGCGCGCCGGCTACCATCCGTTTCACGCCCCTTGTGGCATTATGCTTGATGAGCAGAATGCGCCGTTCAGCGCCTGCATTCGCTGCAAAGATTGCGACGGATTTCCGTGCCTGGTTCACGCGAAATCGGACGCCGAGGTGTTGGCCGTGCGTCCCGCATTGCAATATTCGAATGTGACGCTGCTCACCAACGCCAGGGCGGTCAACCTCAACACCAATCCCAGCGGCAAAGCGGTAACCGAAGTGGTGGTTGAACGTGACGGGCAAAAGGAAGCTTATGAGGGCGGCATCGTCGTGGTTTCGGCGGGCGCTGCCAATTCGGCCAAGCTGTTGCTGTTGTCAGCCAACGATAAGCATCCTAACGGACTTGCCAACGGATCCGATCAAGTGGGTCGCAACTACATGTACCATAATAGCGCCGCCGTGTTGGCCGTTTCCAAAGAACCGAATCCCACCGTGTTCCAGAAGACTCTGGGGTTGAATGATTTCTATTTCGGTATGGATGGCTTTGAGTATCCGATGGGTAATATTCAGATGGTCGGCAAGTCGCAGGGGCCGATGTATCGAGGGGAGAAGCCCATCGAGGCGGGGCTCGCCCCCATGTTCTTGCTCGATGAAGTGGCGAAGCATGCCGTCGATTTCTGGCTATCGACAGAAGATCTGCCGATGCCGGACAATCGGATAACGTTGGAGCAAGACGGCAGCATCAAGTTGAGCTACACGCCCAACAATCAAGTGCCCAAGCAGAAGCTCTACGACAAACTGAAGTCCATGCTCAATCACTTGGGGATGCACCCGAATCATTTGATCCCGCGCAATCTCTACATGAAAAATGAGATCGGCGTTGGCGGTGTGGCACACCAGGCAGGGACAGCGCGCTTCGGCAAAGACCCCAAAACCTCAGTGCTGGACGTTGACTGCAAGGCGCATGAGTTGGATAACCTTTATATAGTCGATACCAGCTTCTTCCCGAGCATTGGCGCGGTGAACCCGGCTTTGACAGCCATGGCGAACGCTCTCCGCGTCGGCGATCATTTGCTTGAACGGATCAAGTAGAGTGACGATCCAATGGCCCAACGCAACGAAATCGCCGCGGTCTATGTCGCCGCTGTCATTCAGGGCTTGGCCCTCGTCACATTTCCCGCGGCCAGCACGGTCTTCACCAGTCCCCAGCACTACGGCCTGTCGAGCACGGAGTACGGCAGCATGTTTGTGCCTCAGGCGATCACGGCGAATCGCGTCGTCGCTGTTGGGCGCGGGACTCATCCGCCGCTTGGGCATCAAACGCATCTATCTGCTTGGCCTCACTGCCAACTTGGTGTCCATGGCTCTGCTCTTCTTGAGCCAGTTTGTCATGTCAAACGGACGGCTCGCCTATGGCATGCTGCTTTTGGCTACGACGAGTCTAGGCATTGGCTTTGGCCTGACCGTTCCCTCCCTAAACACCTTCACGGCGGCCTTCTTCCCACAAAGGATCGACTCGGCTGTGCTCGTCCTCAACGCGCTGCTAGGGCTGGGGACGGTGTTGGCTCCAGTGTTTGTCGCTGTTTTCATCGGTTTGGGCATTTGGTGGGGGCTGCCAGTTCTTGCAGTTGTGTTGCTGCTTGCACTGTTATTATTCAGCCTGTCCCTGCCGCTTCAAGCGGGAACAGATAAGACAGCACAAAGCCAGAAGGGCAAGACGGCGCTGCCGGCGCGCTTCTGGATCTTCGCCGCCTTTGTCTTGCTCTACGGGATTTGCGAAACGATCAACGGTAACTGGGCCACTCTTTACATGAGCCAGAGTTTAGGGACAACCCCGGCAGCCGCCTCGTTTGCTCTAGTGGCCTTCTGGGGCATGGCGACACTTGGGCGGGTCTTGTTCGCCGCTATCGCAAAACGTTTCCCGCCCAACCGTACTTACCGTCTATTGCCGTTCGTGATCGCGATAGGTTTTGTGGTCGTCGCATACCTGCCCGTTGGCAGCTCGTTTCTCGGTATCATGGCTTTTGGCCTAACAGGTCTTGGTTGCTCGGCGCTTCTGCCATTGACGATCAGTTTTGGACAGGAAGAAATGAAAATCATCGGGGCGTCGGTGGCGGGCGGCCTGATTGCCTTCTATCAGATGGGGTACGGTATCGCGGCCTTTGGCGTCGGTCCGTTGAAGGATTACGCCGGTCTCAGCCTTAACTCACTCTTCGGTTTTGCAGCGGTGGTTGCGCTGATCCTGGCGGCTTTGTCCTTTGTCGTCACGCTTCATGGCAGCGCTCCAAGTTTAGATATCCTACAAGTACGTCAAGGAAAGGAGAAAACATTATGAGTCTAAAAGGTAAGGTCGCCGTTGTCACCGGCGGCAACAGCGGCATCGGAATGGCCATCGTGCTGGAGCTGGCCAAACAGGGCGCCAACATCGTCATTGATTATGTCGCGCATCCCGAGGCGACTGAAAGTCTGGAGAAACAAGTCGCGGTGTTGGGCGACCAGGCCATTGGCGTCGACGCGGATGTCAGCAAGGTCGCTGACCTGCAGAACCTCATCAACGCCGCGCGTCGAAAAGTTCGGCCGCGTGGATATCATGGTTAACAACGCCGGCGTCGAGACGCGCACATCGGTACTCAACACCACCGAGCAGCAATATGAGAAAGTGCTCGCCATCAATCTGAAGAGCGCCTTCTTCGGCACGCAATTCGCCGCGCAGCAGATGATCAAGCAGGGTGGTGGCGGCCGGATCATCAACATCACCTCGGTGCACGAGGATTGGCCGATGCCGGGCAACACCGCCTATTGTCTGTCCAAGGGCGGCATGCGCATGCTGACCCGCACCGCGGGCGTCGAGCTAGCGCCGCACAATATCCTCGTGGTCGGCGTCGGTCCCGGCGCCGTGGCGACCCCGATCAACCTTTCTACTATGAAGGATCCGGTGCTGATGAAGAAGCTTGACAGCGCAATCCCGGTGGGGCGGATGGCCAAGCCGGAAGAGATCGCCACAGTCGTGGCGTTCCTGGCGGGAGATGGCGCGAGCTACATAACGGCAACAACGATTTTTACCGACGGCGGCATCATGCACAGTAGTCCCGGGCTTTAGTTCAGATTGAAGGAGGAATCAAGACGATGGCTGAGCCGAATCATGTAGTGATCCTTGGCGCTGGGTTCGGCGGCATCGGTGCGCTCAAGAAACTGCGCGATGCCGACGTCCGGATTACGATCGTCGACAAGCGTGACTATCACACTTTCCAACCGCTGCTTTACCAGGTGGCCACCGATGAGCTGGGACCCACTGGAAGTGGGATTTCCGATCCGCGAGTTGCTGCATGGCCACAAGAACGTCACGTATCCATCAGGCCGCAGTCAAAAGTGTCGACCTGGCGCAGAAGCAGGTCGTGATGAGACGGGGTCGCTCCGATCCGTACGATTATCTGGTCCTGGCTCTGGGCGCGGTGGTTAACTTCTTTCACACGCCGGGTGCCGACCAATACGCGCTCCCGCTTTACACGATGGAAGATGCCATTCGCCTTAAAGAACATATCCTCAAAACCTTTGAAGCGGTTGACAAGAACCCGGCGCTCATCGATGACGGGGCGCTGACCTTCTGCGTGGTGGGCGGCGGCCCCACAGGCGTGGAATTGACGGGTGCGTTGGTGGAATTGCTGCACAACGAGTTGAAGAAAGACTATCCGAACCTGCCCGGTAGACAAGGCGCAAGTGTTTCTCTACGAGCACTCGCCCAATCTCCTGGGAACGTTCGCGCCCAGGCTTGAATCCTACGCCCGAAAAGCGCTGGAGGAACGCGGCGCGAAAGTGCAGACGGGCACGGGCGTGAGCAAGATCGGTCCGGCGAGCATTGATCTATCGACCGGGGCAACGGTTAAAACCCATACGACGGTTTGGGCTGCCGGACTTCAGGCCAATCCGATCGTCAGCTCGCTGGGAGTGGAACTGGTGCATGGCGGCCGCATTCCGGTTGGCTCCGACCTTCAGGTGAAAGGCCACCCGGGCGTCTTCGCGATCGGCGATATCGCGGCCATGACCGACGGCAAAACCGGTCAAGTGCTGCCGGGACTCGGCGCCACCGCCCTCCAGGCCGGACGGCACGTCGGCGAAACAATCAAACGCCTGTTGGACGGCAAGCAACCCGAGCCGTTCGAGTATCTCAACAAGGGCATGATGGCCCAAGTAGGGCGCGGGGCGGCAGTGGTCGAGCTGCCCACCGGCGGCACTATGACGGGACACCTGGCTTGGCTGGCCTGGTTGGGCGTGCACCTGTCCTTGCTCAACGGCGCCGAAGAAAAGGCCGGCATCTTCGTGGATTGGGGCTGGAACATTCTCACTCACAAGCGCGGCAAACGCATCATATTGAGCGACGATGATGTCGCGGCGGCGCAGCCGAAGTAGATCAATGGCCCCGGCACCCTGCGATCTTGAGGCGCGCCGTGAGTTGAAAGGACGCATGAGATGCCAATCTGAACGGAGTCCATGAAGCTTGAACCCGAGGTCACCGCCGAAACTGCGGGAGGCCAAGGCGGCTTGCTCGTACTAGCGCTTTTATCGCTCGTCGCAGGCGCGGCATCGGGTCTTTTAGGGGCGGTCTTCCGTCTTTCGCTCGATCAGGCGGACCGCTTCCGCGACGCGCTGATTGCCTGGGCGCACGGCAAAGAGTTTGTGGGGTTTTTGCTCGTCACCGCGATTTGTGCGGTTGCCACCGGCGTTGCAGCCTGGCTGGTTCGCCGATACGCACCGCAGGCATCCGGCAGCGGCATTCCCCACGTCGAGGCTGTCCTGAGCGGAGAGCTGCCGCAGGCACCGTATCGCCTGATACCGGTGAAGTTCGTTGGTGGCGTACTCGCAATCGGCTCCGGCCTCGCGCTGGGTCGCGAAGGACCGAGTGTGCAGATGGGAGCGGGCGTGGCCAATCTCCTGGGGGCGATATTTCGCCGCAACGAGGATGACTGCAAGATGCTTCTGGCTGCGGGCGCGGGTGCCGGACTTGCGACGGCATTCAACGCGCCCATCGGAGGCGCCGTTTTCGTGCTGGAGGAACTCGTGCGCCGCTTCGATACGCGGATCACGATTGTAACGCTTGGCGCGTCGGCTGGCGCCATCGCGGTGGCGCGTATGCTGCTCGGTGATGCGCCGGACTTCCATGTAGAGCCACTGCCCTACCCGGGCTTTGGTACCGTACCTATTCATCTGGCGCTTGGTCTTGTCGCCGGGTTGTCTTGGGGTCGCCTACAACCGCGCTATCCTCGGTACGCTTGCGGTTGCGGATCGACTCCATCGATGGCCAGTGGAACTGCGCGCCGCCCTGGTGGGTGCAGCGATAGCGCTACTGGCATGGTTCGCCCCCGGCGTGGTCGGTGGTGGGGACGCGATCACGCAGCGCACGCTCGCCGGCACAGAGACCGTTGCCATGTTGTCGATTGTTTTTCTGTTCCGTTTTGGACTTGGGCCGTTGTCGTATGCAGCGGGAACTCCCGGTGGATTGTTCGCGCCCATTCTGGTGCTCGGGTCCCAGAGCGGGGTTCTCTTCGGGAGTCTCTGCTATCAATGGTTTCCCGCTGTGGCGGGAAATCCAACCGCGCTGGGGATTGCCGGCATGGCAGCGTTTTTCACCGCCGTCGTGCGCGCCCCGGTTACCGGTATCATTTTAGTTACCGAGATGACGGGAAGTTTTACATTGCTTTTGCCGATGCTCAGCGCCTGCTTCGCCGCGATGCTGGTGCCAAACCTGCTCCGCAACGCACCCATCTATGATTCATTGCGGGAGCGCACTCTAAAAAGATCCGGGTAAAGGGTCAATAGCAGGGGAATTCCCAGGGAACACAACCTGCTCTCGCTTTTTCTTTACCGTCGTGCGAGAAAAAACGGCTGCAAGATATGCCCCAGAAACAACGATCTCCCCATGGGTTGACCCAGGAGTACCTCTCTACAAAGCCTTTTCGCACTCGATCGGCGGGAAGCTTGGGAACTTCAGGTAAGTTCGAGGCAGTCTCGGGTAAGCTCACTGCGGTTATTCGTTCAGGCATCAACCAGCTAAGCTAGCCGCGGTTTCATCGGGGTATCCTATTGTATCAAAATTGTCTCATAGGCAATTAAGCGCTACTAGGATACACAGGTTCAGATCATAATCTCTCCCCTCGCCAGCCGCGTTAGAAGTTTCGTTGGCGCATCGAAGCGCGCTTAGCCCCGTGCCGGAGAAAAATCACGACCAGCACCGGCATAAAACAGTCGCTGGAGGTGGCTTCGAATTTAGCTCCGACCGTCGCCTATCTTCCGAAAGCGCTTAGCTAACGTTCTTGCTCCAGTCATCCGACAACCGCTCGGCCTGCTCTAACACTAAACGGATCGCTTCGTCCTGTTTATCCGGTGGATACTTATAACGCCTTAACGTGATCCGAACCAAATTGCGTAATCGAGCGCGGACGCTTTCCCTTTTCTGCCAATCAACGGTGGTGCTGTTGCGCAATTTTTCTGTCAATTCTAACGCGATCTTCTTGAGAATCTCGTCTCCAAGCTCGCGAACAGCACTCTCGTTATCAGCTAAGGCATCATAAAAGGCTAATTCGGAATCATTCAAACCGAGTTTCTCACCGCGCTTAGCCGCTTCGCGAAACTCCTTCGCCATCCCGATCAGCTCTTCTATAACCTGTGCACTTTCGATTGCCCGACTGCGGTAGCGGTTGAGGGAGGCCTGCAAACGCTCGCTAAATTTTTTCTCAATCACAACATTTGTCCGGCTGCGTGACCTGATTTCATCGTTGAGAAGCTTTTGCAGGAGCTCGACCGCAAAGTTACGTTGAGGTAATCTCCGCACTTCGTCTAGAAACGCGTCTGATAAGATACCGATGTCTGGCCGCTCTAATCCGGCTAACTTGAAGATATCTTCGACGCCTTCGGAAACCACGGCATTGTCGAGTATCTGTTTAAGGACGGCGTTTTTCCGATCCTCGGCGAGTTTTTTATCGGAAGTTGTCGATTTCGCGATCACACTCTTAATCGCTTGAAAAAATGCGATTTCTTCGCGCAAAGCCGCGGCCTCGTCCAGGGTGCCGCAAAGTGAGAAGGCCCGTGTGACACCAAGGACGGCATCAAACCACCGCTGCTTGCCATCCTCTTGTTGGAGAATATGATTCGCTGCGGGTAAAAGAAGAGCTAACGGCTTCGTGCGATAAGCCATCGTAATTGAAGCCATGGAGCATTCCCCGCGCGATATCCATATATTTGAGAAGAGCGATAAGCTTGCTGTGAACATCAGTCGCCGGCTCCCCCTTGCCGCGGCTCTCGGTGTAGTTGCGCAACGCCCGCCTCAACTCCGCCGCAATGCCGATATAGTCGACAACCAACCCGCCTTCCTTGTCTCGAAAGACGCGGTTTACCCGCGCGATTGCTTGCATCAGGTTGTGATCGCGCATCGGTTTGTCGACGTACATGGTGTGCAGGCACGGGACATCGAAACCAGTGAGCCACATATCGCGCACGATCACGAGCTTGAGTGGGTCATCCGGCGTCTTGAACCTTTTCTCTAGCAGTTTCTTGGTTGAAGCTTGGTAGATATGGGGGCGCAGCAGAACGACATCGGCCGCCGACCCCGTCATGATGACTTTAATACCGCCCTTCATCGGGTCGGGGTCGTGCCACTGCGGGCGCAGCTTTTTGATCTCGTCATATAACCGTACGCAAATCTCCCGGCTCATGCAGACGATCATGCCCTTGCCTTCAATGGCCGCGGTGCGGGCCTCGAAATGTTGTACGATATCCTGCGCCACTTGTTTTATTCGCGGCTCGGCGCCGACGAGCTTTTCCAATGCCGCCCATTTGGTCTTTTGCGCCTCGCGGAGCGCCGCGTCTTCCTCGTCCTCGAATACTTCCTCTACTTCGTCATTGAGCCTTTCGATCTCTATTCGATTGATATCCAGCTTCGCTAAGCGGCTTTCATAATAGATAGGAACGGTCGCGCCGTCTTCGACTGCGTCTTGGATGTCATAAATGCTGACGTAGTCGCCGAACACGGCACGTGTGTCCTTGTCCTCACTCTCCACAGGCGTGCCGGTGAAACCAACGAAGGTCGCGTTGGGCAGGGCGTCGCGCAAATGCTTGGCAAACCCGTATTTATATTTTCCTGTCTTCTTGTCCAAAACAGCCCGGAACCCGTATTGCGTGCGGTGAGCCTCGTCAGCAACGACAACGATATTGGTTCGGTTCGGAAAGCTGAGGGTAGCGCTCCTCGGCTTTCTCCGGTACGAACTTCTGTATCGTGCTAAAGATGATTCCCCCCGAGGGCCTGCCGTCGAGCAACGCGCGCAACTCCTCGCGATCTTCCGCTTGCTTTGGCATCTCACGTAACAGCGAGCGGGCGTTGACGAAGGTCTGGTAGAGTTGCCCGTCGAGATCATTACGATCGGTAACAACGACAATCGTTGGGTTCTCCATCTCCGGCTGCTGCATGAGCTTGGCGACGAAGCACGCCATTGAGATGCTCTTGCCCGAACCCTGGGTGTGCCAGACGATGCCGCCTTTTCGCGATCCTGGCTCCACCCGCTGGCCATAGGTGGCGCGAGGGTCCTCGACGAGGTCAGGTTCGGGCTTGGGTTGTGTTGCCGCAATTACGGTCACCCTGACCGCCTCCCGGACCGCGTGAAACTGATGATATCCGGCGATTTTTTTGATAATCCCGGCATCGGTGTCTTCAAACAAGACAAAGTATCGCAGATAGTCGAGCAGCAGCTCCGGCGCAAAGAACCCGCGCACGACCTTCTCCAGCTCAAATTCGAGCAACGGCCGGTCGTCCTGGTCGCGAATCGTGCGCCACGGCAGAAAGCGTTCGCGGTCCGATGAGAGAGAACCGACGCGCGCATGCAAGCCATCGGAAATCACCATCGCTTCGTTAAAGACGAACAGATCGGAAATCTCTTCCTTATAGGTTTGGAGCTGATTAAATGCCGACCAGATGTCCGCCTGCTCCGAGACCAAATTCTTGAGCTCGATAACTGCGATGGGCAGACCATTGACGAACACAACCAAGTCGGGCCGTCGTGGTTGCTTGACTCCCTGGATTGCGAACTGATTGACGATAAGAAAGCGGTTGCGCTCCGGGCGTTCGAAGTCGACTAACCGCACCCGGTCCCCGCGCTTCTCGCCGCCGGATTCGGTTTCTACCGGCACGCCATTGAGTAACGCCTCATGAAAGGAGCGGTTGTTGAATACCAGCGACGGATGATCGGGCTTGGCGATTCGTCGGAACGCGTCCTCTAAAACGATTTCCGGGATTTCCGGATTCAGCCGCCGTAGACCTTCGAACACACGTCCCGTCAATAATACCTGGCGGTAATCCGCGCGTTCCGGCGTATCCCCATCCGGCGCAATGTCCGACCCGTGGCGGAACTCCCAGCCGGTATCCTGGAACCAGGTGATCGCTTGAGCTTCGAGTTCGCTCTCCGTTATCATCGCCCTGGCCCTTCGGTGGAAAGAAGATTGAGTATTAGACGGATCATGAGATCCTTTTGCTTCGGATCGCTCTCCGCTACGAGTAATGCCAGCGCGACCATACCGTTTTCAGGCAGGCGAGGTTCACCACTCGGTTTAAGCAACATGCCGTTCCGCCGCAGGTATTCGAGAAACAGTAAGGAACCGATTCTCTTGTTGCCGTCTGAAAACGGGTGGTCCTTAATGATGAAATACAGTAGATGCGCCGCGCGAACCTGAACAGTCGGATACAGTGGCTGGCCATCGAAGGTCTGCTCGATGGCGCCGAGGATTCCGCTCAATTGATCGCCTCGCTCTTGGCCGAACAGATCCGATGACTCGTCGCGTGCGGCGAGTGATTTTCTCAACTCTGCGATAGCCGAGTGTGCCTGCGATAGCGTTAGTTCTGCCGTCGGTTTGACCGGCCGTTCCGGCGCATCAGGCAGGCGATTCTCATCATATTGAAGTAGCAACCGCCAAGCGCGGGTGTACTGCTGTACGACTTGTAATACCGCTCGCCCCTCGTCGGTGACCAGGGCGTTCTGATTCAGCGTTCGGCTCAGCAGGTCGACGGCCTGCTCGATCTCGCCCAGGCCCTTTTCGCGAAGCCGCTTTTCGTTGACCGTATAGCCGCGTAAAAGGTGATCTTTGATTGTTCGAGTCGCCCAGATGCGGAATTGAGTGCCACGTTTAGATTTTACTCGGTAACCTACTGAAATAATTACATCCAAATTATAGTGGTCTATCTCGCGGACAACGGCGCGTGCCCCCTCTGTTTGAACTTGTGCAAATTTTGCACGGGTTGCCGCCCGGTCCACTTCGTTTTCGCTGTAGACATTCCGTAGATGCTTCGTAATAACCGAGCGCTCACGTCCGAACAGCTCACCCATCTGCGCTTGCGTGAGCCAGACGGTTTCCCGTTCCAAGCGCACGTCAAGCTGAATTGCACCGTCCGGCGCCTCGTAAAGAACAACTTCCCCGCCGCCGTTTATTGAGGTTTGAGTTATAGCCACTGGCAGTTTATTCTTGGCCTTGAGTTCTTGTCGTTTTTTACTTCGCGCCATGCCTTTTGAATCACTAAGTAATCTTTAGTAGTTCGCGGGTCCTCGCTTTTCGCGATTTAAACCTACTGATACTTCAGTGCCCAACTATTTCCTTTTTGGAAACGGTTGCCTCAAGGTCACCTGGTGCATTTTCTGCAAAAACTGCCATCCCCGTCTGAACAGGTCTGGGATCGAGCAATGTGTTCAAAAGCAATATGCATTTTTTGCACTTTGCTTCTTCGTTCTTCGAGCTGTTGCACTTTTTGCAACAGCTGTCACCGCTTCAGCCACCTAGTTTTCTGGGTGCGCTACTGAGTTCCCGACGATCGCTCGTCGGGTGGTAACACCGCTTTCACCGCATCCATGAGGGGCTGAGGGACGTCCGAGAGTTTCATGTCTCTCAGCTTCTCGACTATCTTTAACGGCTTGTCCTTCGCCGACCGTCCGATACCTAACATCGCTTCGAGAGTCGGTTTTGCCACAAAGAGGGAGCCATCTTTACCGACTGCGTCCGCGATTCTACGGTTATCAGTCTCCGCTAAACGGTTTTCTTCTTCCTGCTTAGCCTTGTCCTCGGCCTTTTCCACTGGCCAAAGATCGTCGTCATGACGATCACCGTGGCCCTCGACAACAAGTGCACGCGATGCGAAGAGCACCTCGTTTCTTGTGGGATCGAATCGTCCTGCGAGCTTCTGACGCTCTCTTTCATCGGAGAGTGTTTTAAAATCCTCTGGACGCACATAGCTCAGTATCGAACTCTTGTTCGGCTCGCGTCGTACCAGTCGAAGCCCTTCGAATTTGTTCACGTCCGCGAAGATCGGCGAGTGGGTTGCATAGATAACTTGAGATGAATTTGTCTCGCCCATTTCACAGAGCAGCCTGTAGAAATACCGCTGCGCCTGCGGGTGCAAATACATCTCTGGTTCCTCGATGACCACGCTTTGAATACCTCCACCAATTTGACGAAATGCCTCGAAGATCCCCACTACTACGGCGCTTTGAATCCCAAGCCCAAGCTCGTCCCCAGGAAAACCTCTTCCAGATTCCCGATACTCCAGGCGAAGCGAGTTGAAGGGATTTGCAGGATCGGCAAAGCCTAATCCAATGTCGAGAGCTTTACTTGCTTCTCGCCCCAAGAAACCGAGCATTCGCTTTGCGGTCTCCCGAATCTTTTCTTCGATCTCTCGAACTGTATCGGTCCGCAGAATGTCCAGAGCAGCCTCGTATGCACTCTTGAAGTCGTCCTGTCGAGAGAAATTCCGCCGCGCCGGTTCCAGTAACCTCCCCAGGATTGAGCCTCGGATTGTGGGTAAGTGTTGTGCTAGACTTCGTCGATGATCTACAAATAGAAGCTTGGTGTATTCCCGCAGGTCACCTGTTGCCGACAGCGGACGGAAACTTGGCGGCGAGCCTTTTTTCGGCGGTGTAGTAGCAACAACTGGAACTTCTCCTTTGGCATTGAGAGGTTCAAGATCAGCATGAAGATCGCCGGCTTCGCCCCAACGCCCAGAACTCTTGTATGGCCTACATGAAAGTCGCACGGCCACAATCTCATGTTTTTTCTTCAGAGCGTCTTCGTGAACAAAAGCTGGTGTAAACCATCCAGTTATTTCGATCGGACGCCTTGTGTCAAATTGAGCAAAATCCTGCGGTATACGAAAGCTGCGAACACTTGGCCACGCCTCACCGAAGAGACAGGACAAAGCACGTAAGATGGATGTCTTTCCGGACCCGTTTGGGCCTACAAGTGCCGTAAGATCGTTGAATGGAATATCAATGTCTTGCAAACATCGGTAGTTCTGAATCTTGAGGCGAGTCAGCATTCATTCTCCGATCATCGGCGCCTCGCGATGACAATCTTTCACGTGCAACTCGCCAGAGATGAGCTTCGGTAATAGTGCGGCGCGAATGGAAACGAGGGTACGGGATTCGGAAATATTTAGTTCCTGTCGGGACCAAAACGGAGAAAAGAATTTTGCGAAGGCGGCTTGAACTTCGACTGGCGGAGACAGAACTGTCAGGCTATAGAAATCTTCTCTGCTGGTCGACGGAATAGCGGAGCCACTGTCCATGCCATTAATGTCTTGACGCAATAGCTCGTAGTAGGCCCAGCGCAAGTCGGTGTCCAACTTTGGCTCAATGAAGAATGCAGTGTCGATAACGTAAAAAGGTGTGTTGCAATAGTGAACGCCGCGATAAGCCCCTTTTCGCCCAATGATGATTCCAGGATGATTGCATAGCGACTTCGAATGACTACCGATCCTTCCATTCGTGCCGTAAACCGGGTACTCCCCGTTCTCCCGATCATATCCTTTGAGGCTCTTACCATACTCCAAACTTACTAGTGTACCCCAGCTGCTAAATTTCCACCCCTCCGGAATCTCGCCGAGTTCGGATTCTTGAAGCCGGTCAGGGAAGAGAGCGAGCAACTCGATGGTGAGACCGAGGCGACGGCATATCGATTCGAACGGCTCGCCGATAGCTTTGGCGCGGACAGGGTCGAAGTCGACGAACCAGGACTTAAAAATCGTGCGCGCGATCGCCTCTAGTGTCTCATTCATTTGGCGGTTCAAATCGATTTTGTCGTCGAGCGTGCCGAGGCGCGTCGTCTAAAAGCCGGCCGATCCCGTTGAATTTGTACTCATCAGTCTTGCCATTTTTCACGGCCAGCGTGGTTCCGACGGCAACTTTGGCGTTAGCCTGAAGAAAATCCCAACGCCCTAGCGCAGGCACCCAAAAGACGTTCTTCTCCGTGTAGTAGTCCCGCGCTTCAAGTTCCTCGGGGATAAGTGCTTCATCACCACCCAAATAGTAGTCGTGAGCAGGATCACGAAACTGTCGCTCAAGTTCCGTGCGTCTTTCCTTAAATGCATCCGAAACGTACTTCAGAAAAATAAGCCCAAGGACAACGTGCTTGTAAACGGCCGCGTCGAGGTTAGACCGCAGTCGATCAGCTGCGGTCCACAGCCGTTTATCAAGCTCTTTCAGAAATTCCGATTCGGTTTGCTGCATCTTATTTCCTTAAACAAAGAAGTTTGAGTGATGAGACCTTCCGAATTATTTATGAGCCAGGGGATTTGCGCTCGGAGGCCGACAGGGTCGAGGTCGCCACATCCCAGATCGGCGCGTCTTGATAATACCAAAGGGGAACGGCGACTGGAAAGGATAAAAACAAAGGAAATTGACATGAGGTCCTTAGCAAGACAAGGGGAGTTCCTGAACGTGAAGGACGGTGGGTGGGTAGAAGGAGCGGGTCGGTATTGGACCAAGGTCCAATAGACACCTTTTCTGCTTTTCACTAGAAATAAGTTAAGAGCGTGTGAAGTTTTTTCCTAGTTGATCTTTCTTCGATCAAAAAGGATTGCCAAAATCATGATGTGAGATAGAAGTTAACTAAGGGAGCACAAGTGCTGGAGAACCAAGGAGCAGCCCTATGAGTGAACCGCTTCCGGCCATTTACCTGGCCCGGCATGGGGAAACCGCCTGGAGTCTTTCGGGCCAGCATACGGGAGTCACTGACTTGCCGCTCACCGAACGCGGCGAGCGCAACGCCCGCCGGCTTGGAGAAAGACTCAAGGGGCTGACTTTCGGCAAAGTATTTACCAGTCCCTTGCAGCGGGCGTCGCGGACATGCGCGCTGGCCGGCTTCGGGACCGTGGCTGAAATCGATCGCGATCTGCTTGAATGGAACTACGGCGAATATGAAGGGCGGCGCACGGCCGAGATCCTTGCGGAACGCCCTGACTGGCAATTGTTTCGCGATGGCTGTCCTGGAGGTGAGTCGCCAGAGCAGGCCGCCGCGCGGGCCGACCGGGTAGTCAGCCGTTTGCGCGCCATCAGAGGGGACGTGCTGCTTTTTTCCAGCGGTCATTTCCTGCGGATGCTCGCTGCTCGCTGGCTCGGGCTCGAACCGGCGGGCGGTAGATACTTTCTGCTTAGCACGGCGAGTCTGGGGATGTTGGCCTACGAACATAATAATCTGTCCGAGCCGGTGATCCGGCTGTGGAACGATACTCGCCATGTAGAGGGGTGAGCGGATGTCGCTGCCGGCGCCATTGGGGGAGCATTGAGGAAAAATGCCAAGAGCGCTTCGATATCCTCAGCACGAAGCGACCGTGTCGATGACACGGTGCCAACTGGCTGGCACCTGTCGGCCGATTGGCACTCGCGATGCGAATCAAAATTGTGAAGGAAATTATCTCAGGGACGCGCACGTCGAGCTTTTTGTGCATTGGAGAGGCAGATGGAGAGGCATGAAGGTTGCTATCTCAAGATGCAAGAAAGTGGAAAGAAAAAGGTCAGAATCAGGTGAAACTATGGGAGGTTTCGCACGAACGGAATAGATCTCTTTCGTTACCGGGAACTAGCATGTTTCCGTTTGCCCCTGAGGAGCCGCTGCCCTTGGCGGCGTCTCGAAGGGCTACTTCGGAAAAAAGCTCAAAGTTTAAGAAGAAGATGGCCCAAGGGTTCGCGATAAAGCGCGATTGGATTTCTGAAAAGGACATTTGATGAAAGCAGAGACCCAGAAAAATCCAGTTCCTTCGACATCGACGGGATCTGACGAGATGTCGAAGCTCCTCCAGCAATATGGCTGCGGCCCGATTCAGTTCACGGGAACGGACAACGCGTTCTATGAACGGCATCTCGTCTTCGACAACGTCATCGAATTGATGGCCGCCGGGCCCGCGGGAGCGCTTTGAGGCCGTCGCCCGCTCCGTGCGCGACGTCCTCTCGCAGCGCTGGGTGCACACCGAGGAGACCTACGAGCGCGAGAACCCCAAGCGCGTCTACTATCTCTCGATGGAGTTTCTCATCGGCCGCTCGCTGGCCAACAATGTCACCAACCTCCTGCTCGACCCGGTCGCGAAAGAAGCCGTCCAGCAAAAGAACCTCGATTGGTTCGAATTGCTGGAACAGGAACCCGACGCGGGTCTGGGAAACGGCGGCCTGGGGCGCCTGGCGGCTTGCTTCCTCGACTCGATGGCGACGATGCAGCTCCCGGCCATGGGCTACGGCCTGCGCTATGAATACGGCATTTTCAAACAGTCCATCCAGGACGGCTGGCAACACGAACTCCCGGACAACTGGCTGCGGCGCCCGGACCCGTGGGAAGTCGCCGCGGCCGCACGAGACCGTGGAAGTGAAGCTCAACTGCTCTTTCGAGGTGCGCGGCGGCAGCTTGCGCGCGGTCCCCGGCCGTCCGTCCAGCCTGATCGGTATCCCGTTTGATCGGCCCGTGGTGGGTTACGGCGGCAAGACCATCAATACGCTGCGGCTCTGGGCGGCGGCGGCGCACGATTACTTCGACTTTCAGGAATTCAGCAGCGGCGATTTCGTCGGCGCGCTGGCCGAGACCCTCGCGGCCGAATCCCTCACCCGGGTCCTGTATCCCGACGACTCCACGAGCCAGGGACAGGGACTTGCGCTTCGTGCAGGAATACTTTCTCGTCGCCTGCTCGCTGGCCGATCTCGTGCGGCGCTTCCGACGCAGCAATGCCGACTGGAGCGCGCTCCCCGAGAAAGTCGCCATCCAGCTCAACGATACGCACCCGACGCTGGCGGTCCCCGAGTTGATGCGGATTCTGCTCGACGAGGCCCATCTTGGCTGGGACCAGGCCTGGGACATCACGCAAAGAACGCTGGCCTACACGAACCACACCCTGCTGCCCGAAGCCCTCGAGAAATGGCCGGTCGCGTGGTTTGAGCTGATGCTGCCGCGTCATCTGGAAATCATCTTCGAGATCAACCGCCGCCTGCTCGATGAGGTTCGGGCCCGCTTCCCGGGCGACGAGGGCCGGTCGAGCGCGTGAGCCTCATCGAGGAAGGCCCCAGCAAGCACGTCCGCATGGCCAACCTGGCCATCGTCGGCTCGCACAGCACCAACGGCGTGGCCGCGATTCACTCGAGCTGCTGCGCACGATGACGGTCAAAGACCTGGCCGAAATGTTTCCCGAACGTTTCAACAACAAGACCAACGGCGTCACGCCGCGCCGCTGGCTGCTGCTGGCGAACCCGGCGCTCGCGCGCACCATCACCGACGCCATCGGCGACGGCTGGATGACCGACCTGAGCCAGTTGAGCAAGCTCAAGCCGCTGGCCGACGACAAGGGTTTGCGTGACGGCTTTCCGCAAGGCCAAGCGCGAGGCCAAGTCGCAGTTTGCCGACTGGCTCAAGCGGACATCCGGCGAGACGGTGGACCCGGACACCATCTTCGATTGCCAGGTCAAACGCATCCACGAATACAAGCGGCAACTGCTCAATGCGCTGCGCATCGTGGTGCTCTACAACCGGCTGCGGGAGAACCCGGACCTCGACATGGCGCCGCGGACATTCTTCTTTGCCGGCAAGGCGGCGCCCGCCTACCATCTGGCCAAGGTCATCATCAAGTTCATCAACAACCTCGCCGGCACCATCGACGGCGACCCGGCGATGCGCGGCCGGCTCAAAGTCCTGTTCCTGCCCGAGTACTGCGTTTCGCTCGCCGAGCGGCTGATCCCCGCCAGCGATGTCTCCAACCAGATCTCCACCGCCGGCTACGAAGCCAGCGGCACGAGCAACATGAAGTTCATGATGAACGGGGCGCTGACCATCGGCACCCGCGACGGCGCCACCATCGAGATGGCGGAGGAAGGCGGCGAGGAGAACTTCTTCCTGTTCGGCCTGACGGCGGAACAGGTGGCCGGCAGCCGCGGCTGGTATAACCCCTATTGGCACTATGACAACGAGCCGGAGACCCGCGCGGCGCTGGACCTGATCTTCTCCGACCACTTCAGCCGCTATGAGCCGGGCGTTTTCACGCCGCTGCGCGATGCGCTGCTGACCCACGGCGACTATTACATGCACCTGGCGGACCTGAAGTCCTATCTCGAAGCGGACCAGCGGCTGCGCGAATTGTATGCCGACCCTGACGCCTGGACGCGCAAAGCGATCTTGAATGTCGCCGGCTCCGGAAAGTTCTCCAGCGACCGCACCATCGCCGAGTATGCCAGCCGAATCTGGAAGGTTGAACCATGCCCGGTGTCATAGCATCTCGGGATAAAAGATGCGACAGTTTTGGTATATAGGGAGTCCAGGTTTCGAGTGTCAGGTGTCAGGATAGTGAGTGTCGAGGGATGAGTGTGCAAGAGAGGGTCGTGTAACGCGAAAAATAGATGCCAGGTGTCCAGAGTTCAGGTTTCTAGTTGCCCTGGTTAAGGCTTCCGACTACCTGAATCCCGAAACCCGACTTTCGTCTCATATCGAAAGGACTAAGACCCATGGCGATTTCCCCACTCGCCGGCAAACCGGCTCCAAAGGAGATGCTGGTCGATCTGGCCCAGCTCGAACGGGAGTATTACGCAGCGCCAGCCCGACATGGCAGACCCCAACCAGTTGGTCAGCTTCGGCACCAGCGGGCACCGGGGCTCGCCGCTGCACGGCACGTTCACCGAAGCCCATATCCTGGCCATCACGCAGGCCATCTGCGACTACCGGCGCAACCAGGGCACCGACGGCCCGCTCTACATGGGCAAAGACACCCACGCGCTGTCCGCGCCGGCCCAGCGCACCGCGCTCGAGGTGCTGGCCGCCAACGAAGTCGAGACCATCATCCAGCGCGACGACGGCGTGACGCCGACGCCGGTCATCTCGCGGGCGATTCTCGTTTACAACCGCGGCCGCAAGGAGCACTTCGCCGACGGCATCGTCATTACGCCTTCGCACAATCCGCCCGAGGACGGCGGCTTCAAGTACAACCCGCCCAACGGCGGCCCGGCCGACACCGACGTGACGAAGTGGGTTCAGAACCGGGCCAACGAACTGCTGCGCGAGGGCAATGCCGGCGTGAAACGCGTGCCGTTCGCCACGGCCATGAAGGCGGGCACCACACGCCAGGAAGATTTCGTCCTGCCCTATGTCAACGATCTTGCAGAACATCATCGACATGGACGCCATCCGCGCCGCCGGTCTCAAGCTCGGCGTGGACCCGCTCGGCGGCGCGGCCGTGCATTATTGGGAGCCGATCAACGAGATCTACGGACTGGACATCGCGGTCGTGAATCCGAAGGTCGATCCGACCTTCTCGTTCATGACGGTCGATCACGACGGCAAGATCCGCATGGACTGTTCGAGCCCCTACGCCATGGCCCGGCTCGTGGGCCTCAAGGATCAATACCGCGTCGCCTTCGCCAACGATCCCGATTCGGACCGGCACGGCATCGTCACCCCTTCCGCGGGATTGATGAATCCCAATCACTATCTGGCGGTAGCCATCCGCTACCTGCTCACCCACCGCCCCCACTGGCCGGATCACGCCGCCGTCGGCAAGACCCTGGTCAGCAGCAGCATGATCGATCGGGTGGTGAAGAAGCTCGGCCGGCGGCTGTGCGAGGTGCCGGTCGGATTCAAATGGTTCGTGCCGGGACTGTTCGACGGCTCGTTTTGTTTCGGCGGCGAGGAGAGCGCCGGGGCGAGTTTCCTGCGGCAAGACGGCACGGTTTGGACGACCGACAAGGACGGCCCGATCATGGACCTGTTGGCGGCCGAGATCACCGCCCGCACGGGCAAGGATCCGGGCGAGCATTACCGCGAGCTCACGGCCGAGTTCGGCACGCCGTACTACACGCGCATCGACGCCCCGGCGACACCCGAGCAGAAGGCACGGCTGGAAAAACTTTCGCCCGAGGCGGTGAAGGCGTCAACGCTGGCGGGCGAGCCGATCACGGGCAAGCTGACTCGTGCCCCGGGCAACGACGCGCCCATTGGCGGCCTGAAGGTGGTCGCGGCCAACGGCTGGTTCGCGGCCCGGCCCTCCGGCACGGAGAACATCTACAAGATCTACGCGGAGAGCTTTAAGGATGAAACGCATCTGAACACGATTGTGAGCGAGGCGCAGGAGATTGTGAACCAAGCACTGGCAGACCGCTGAAAAAGACTCATATGCCGATTGCCCTGACATATATGCACTCGACCGATTTCGCGACAATGTACAGGAGTACGGCTCCGCTCATCGATCTTCGTGCGCCTCTCGAGCTCTTTTTGAGCGGCCTGCAAACAAAATTTTTTCAAAAGCCACCTGGACATGCTCTCGGACTCGACTTATGACGCTACCTAACTCCATTGTTTTTCTCGTCGATGTCGACAATACCTTGCTCGACAACGATCGTATCCAGGACGATATCAAGCGCCACCTAGACCGCGAATTCGGAATTCCTTGCCGTGAGCGATACTGGGCGATTCTCGAGCAACTGTTTACTGATCTGGGCTATCGCGATTATCTCGGCGCCCTGCAGCGCTATCGGGTCGAGCATCCTCAAGATATTCACTTGCTGTCGATGTCGTCTTTCTCTGGTGGACTATCCGTTTGCCAATCGTCTTTATCCCGGATCGATCGATGTGCTGGAGCAATTTCGCTCCTGGGGACAGACGGTCATCTTCTCGGACGGCGACGTGGTGTTTCAACCTCGCAAGGTCGAACGCTCGGGCATCTTCGAAGCGGTAGAAGGTCACGTGCTGATCTACATTCACAAGGAAAAGTCGCTGGATGACGTTGAGCGGCGTTATTCGGCGGAGCACTACGTTCTGGTGGACGACAAGCCGCGTATTTTGGCGGCGGTCAAGAAAATCTGGGGTAACCGCGTGACCACCGTTTTTCCGCGTCAAGGTCAGTATGCCCACGACACAAAAGTGCTCGCCGCATGTCCGCCCGCGGACCTGACAGTGGAAAGCATTGGCGACCTGCTTGATCATGACTTGCCCGCACTGCTAGCGGGCCAACGATCGATCCAAATTTCTTCGGAGGTGAAACGATGAAAGCAACCCAACTGCTTCACAACTTGGGCCAGAGTCATCTGGCTCGACAACATTACCCGCGATCTGCTGACCAGCGGCACGCTCAAGCGCTACATCGACGAGTTGTCGGTGACGGGGCTGACCTCGAATCCGACGATCTTCGACCACGCCATCAAAAACAGCAGCGCCTACGATGCGCGATCCGCGAAAATCTCAAAGAGGGAAATCGGGAGAGGAACTTTTCTTCGATCTGGCGCTGGAGGATCTCACCCAAGCCGCAGATCTGTTTCGACCGATTTACGATCGGACCAACGGCGTGGACGGGTGGGTATCGTTGGAAGTCTCGCCCTTGCTGGCCTACGACACGGCCAGCACTCTCGCGGCGGCCAAGAGTCTGCACGCCCGGGCGGGCCGGCCCAATCTTTTAATCAAGATTCCCGGCACCAAGGAAGGTCTGCCCGCCATCGAAGAGGCGATCTTTGCCGGCGTGCCGGTCAACGTGACCCTCTTGTTCTCCCGCGAGCAGTACGTGGCGGCGGCCGAAGCCTTCCTGCGCGGGATCGAGCGGCGCATCGAGGCCGGACTTGAGCCCGACGTCGGCTCTGTAGCCTCGGTGTTCGTCAGCCGTTGGGACGCCGCGGTGGCCGGCAAGGTGCCCGCCGCGCTCACCAATAAACTCGGCATCGCCATCGCCAAGCGCACTTACAAGGCGTACCGCGACCTGCTGGGCTCACCGCGCTGGCAGCGAAGCTACAATGCCGGCGCTCGTCCGCAACGCTTGCTGTGGGCCAGCACGGGAACCAAGGACCCCAAGGCATCGGATGTCCTGTATATCAAGGCCCTGGCTGCGCCTTTTACGGTGAACACGATGCCCGAGGGTACTTTGAAAGCCCTCGCCGATCACGGCGAACTGAGCGAAATCATGTCCGCCGATGGCGGCGATTGCGAAGCGGTATTGGAGCAGTTCGCCAGGGCCGGTATCGACGTCGATGACTCTGGCCGCAAAACTCCAGGAAGAAGGCGCCAAGTCGTTCGTCGATTCCTGGAAGGATCTCATGGGTGTGATCGACTCCAAGTGCGCCGCCATGCGAAGGCGAGTTAGAGAGTGCGAGGAATGGGAGTACAAGAACAAAATTCGAGTTTCAGATGTCAGGTCTTTACCGCCTGAAACCTGAACTCTGACACCTTCTTGCTACTCACTTTGATACGAAGGAGTAAATGCCTCTGGATCAAGGCAAAACGTGCAGAGAACATGAGGAGGCTTCACTATGAACGTGCTGGTCGTTGATGTCGGCGGGACCAACGTGAAAATCCTCGCCACCGGACAAACCGAGCCGCGGAAGTTTCCTTCCGGGCCGACCTTGACTGCCAAACAAATGGTCGCCGGAGTGAAGAAGCTCGCCAGGGACTGGAAGTATGATGTGGTATCGATTGGCTATCCGGGGATGGTTGTCCGGAATCGGCCGCTTGCGGAGCCGTATAACCTCGGGCGCGGGTGGATGGGGTTTGACTTTGAAGCCGCGTTCAAGCGCCCCGTGAAGGTCGTCAATGATGCCGCCATGCAAGCGCTGGGAAGCTATAAGCGCGGCAAGATGCTCTTCCTGGGACTGGGGACCGGTCTCGGTTCGGCCATGATCGTGGACGGTATTGTCGAGCCCATGGAGCTGGCCATCTTCCCTACAAGAAGGGGACCTATGAAGATTATGTCGGCGAGCGAAGCCTGGAGAAGCGAGGAAAAAACAAATGGCGGCGGCATGTCGCGGACGTGGTGGAGCGCCTCATTGCCGCTCTCGAACCCGACGACGTGGTTCTTGGCGGAGGCAACGTCAAGAAACTGAAAGAGCTACCTGAGGGTAGCCGCGTGGGCGACAACGCCAATGCGTTCCTGGGTGGGTTTCGCCTGTGGGAGAAAGCTGTCGCTCAGGACGTTCCCGACGCGCAAAAACCCGGAAAGCGAAAGGAACGAGACGTTAGAAATCCCTCGAAATCCGAAATTGAAACAAATACAAATGATCAAACAGCAGAAAATTCTAAACAAAATCCTTTCCGGTGAAGAGAATCGGAGAATTTTTCACCGCGAGGCGCGCGGAGGACACAAAGAAAAAAAATCGGTACCCTCTGCGAACTCTGCCGGCTGTGTGGTGACAGATTGATTCTGAATGAAGGAGCATAAACATGACAGCACAAATCGCGCCGCTCACTGAACGTAAAGCATGGAAGGCCCTCGAAGCTCATCATAAAAATATCCGCGAGCTCCATCTGCGAAAGCTCTTTGCGGATGATCCCAAGCGCGGCGAGCGCATGACGGCCGAGGCGGTGGGCCTTTATCTCGATTACTCGAAGAATCGCATCACCGACGAAACCCTCAAGCTGCTCCTGCAACTGGCCGAGGAATCCGGCCTACGCGAGCGGATCGACGCCATGTTCCGCGGCGAGAAGATCAACGTCACGGAAAACCGCGCCGTCTTGCACGTGGCTCTGCGCGCGCCGAAAGGCGCTTCCATCGTCGTCGATGGCGAGAACGTGGTGCCGCAGGTCCACGCCGTGCTCGACAAGATGGCGGATTTCTCCAACCGGGTGCGGAGCGGCGCATGGAAAGGCCACACCGGCAAGCGCATTCGCAACGTCATCAACATCGGCATCGGCGGCTCCGACCTCGGCCCGGTGATGGCCTACGAAGCACTGAAGCATTACAGCGATCGCGGCCATGACGTTTCGCTTCGTTTCCAATGTCGACGGCACCGACTTCGCCGAGGCCGTCCGCGATCTCGATCCGGCGGAAACCCTGTTCATCATCTCTTCAAAAACCTTCACGACTCTGGAGACGATGACCAACGCGCATACCGCCCGCGATTGGTCAGCTCGACGGCTGGGCGGCGATGAAAAGTCGGTCGCCAAGCATTTTGTTGCGGTGTCGACGAACGCGGAGGAAGTGGCGAAGTTCGGCATCGATACGGCGAACATGTTCGGATTCTGGGATTGGGTCGGCGGGCGCTATTCGATGGATTCCGCGATCGGGCTCTCGACGATGCTTGCCATCGGCCCGGATAACTTCCGCGCCATGCTGGACGGCTTCCATCAGATGGACGAGCATTTTCGCACCGCTCCCTTTGAGCGCAACCTGCCGGTGCTCATGGGCCTGTTGGCCGTTTGGTACAACGACTTCTTCGGCGCAGAGACCGTCGCGGTATTGCCCTACGAGCAATATCTCAAACGCTTTCCGGCCTATCTGCAGCAGTTGACGATGGAGAGCAACGGCAAACACGTCACGCTCGACGGCACGAAGGTCGCCTACGATACCGGCCCGATCTATTGGGGCGAGCCGGGAACCAACGGCCAGCACTCCTTCTATCAATTGATCCATCAGGGAACGAGGCTCATTCCATGCGACTTCATCGCGTTTGGCCAGACGCTCAACCCGCTCGGCCGGCATCACGACATGCTCATGGCGAACGTCTTCGCGCAAACCGAGGCGCTGGCCTTCGGCAAGACGCCCGAGGAAGTCAAGGCTGAAGGCACGCCGGATTGGCTCGTGCCGCATCGCGTCTTCGAGGGCAACCGTCCATCGAATACGATCCTCGCCGAGCGGCTCACGCCGGAAATCCTCGGCAAGCTCGTCGCTCTTTACGAGCACTCAGTTTTCACCCAGGGCGTGATCTGGAACATCGACTCCTTCGACCAGTGGGGCGTCGAGCTGGGCAAAGTGCTGGCCCAACGCATTATCCCGGAACTCGAGAGCAAAGAGAAACCCGCGCTCGCCCATGACGCTCAACCAATAACCTGATTTACCGGTACCGAAAATTGAAGGAGGCATTATGAAAACTCTCGGCTTTAACGAACAACAACTGCAGAAAATGAAGACCCATCCCGGTTTCATTGCGGCGCTGGATCAAAGCGGTGGCAGCACGCCCAGCGCGCTGCGTCTTTACGGAATCAAGGAAGGTGCGTGGTCCAACGAGGATGAGATGTTTGCGATCGTGCATCAGATGCGCACGCGCATCATTACCAGCCCCAGCTTCACCGGCGAGCGGATTCTGGCCGCCATCCTGTTCGAGAACACCATGGACAGGGACATCGAGGGGCAGCCGACCGCGGACTATCTGTGGAACGTGAAACGGGTTGTGCCTTTTCTGAAAGTGGACAAGGGCCTTGCAGCGGAGAAGGACGGGGTCCAGTTGATGAAGCCGATGCCCGCGCTTGGCGCGCTGCTCGACAAAGCCAAAGCGAAGCGCATCTTCGGAACCAAGATGCGCTCGGTCATCAAGCAAGCCAACGCAGCCGGCATCAAGGACATCGTGAACCAGCAGTTCGAAGCAGCTGGGCAGATCATCGCCGCGGGCCTCGTGCCGATCATCGAGCCGGAAGTGGACATTCACTGCCCGGAAAAAGCCAAGGCCGAAGCGTTGCTCAAAGCGGCCATCCTCGAGAAGCTCAACGAACTGCCAGCGGGTCAGTTGGTCATGCTCAAGCTCACGCTGCCGGAGCAAGACGACTTCTACGCCGATTGCGTCCGCCATCCCAAGGTCGTGAGGGTGGTTGCGCTGTCGGGTGGTTATACGCGGGAAGAAGCCAACGACCGCCTGCGCAGGAATCACGGCATCGTGGCGAGCTTTTCGCGGGCGCTGGTCGAGGGGCTGTCGGCCCAGCAATCCGATGCCGAGTTCAACGCCCTGCTGGATGCATCCATTCAGAGTATCTTTGAGGCGTCCAACACCTAAGCAGGCGATGATCGGAGATTCAGGGAATCGATGACGGGATTGCGACCACGCTCACGGTCCGAGAATTGTGACCAAGAGGGACTTTGGATATGGACAAACGTCTCGTGAAACTTGCCCCTTCAATTCTCGCGGCTGATTTCGCCCGCCTGGGCGAGCAGGTGGCCGAGGCGGAGCAGGCCGGGGCTGATCGGATCCACGTGGATGTGATGGATGGACACTTCGTGCCCAATATTTCGATGGGGCCGGTGATCGTCCAGTCGTTGCGGCGGGTGACGCGGCTGCCCTTGGAAACCCATCTGATGATTTCGGACCCGGATCTTTTCCTGGAAGAGTTTGCCGAGGCTGGCTCCGATTCGCTTCTGGTCCACTGGGAGGGCAACAACAATCTGCATCGCACCGTGCAACGCGTCAAAGCGCTGGGCAAACGCGTCGGCGTGGTCATCAATCCGGCAACCCCAGCGGCAGTGCTGGAGGAAATCCTACAAGACGTGGACCAGGTGCTGGTCATGACGGTCAACCCGGGATTTGGCCATCAGCATTTCATCCACACGACCCTGCCAAAGATTCGGCGTGTCCGCCAGATGATCGACGAGATCAAGCCCGGCTGCGATCTGGAGGTGGATGGCGGGATCGATGCGACGACTGCTCCGCTGGTGGTTGACGCAGGAGCCAACGTGCTGGTGGCCGGGTCGGCCATTTTCAGTGCCGGCGACGGCGTAGTCGCGGCCATGGAGCGGCTGCGAGCCGCCGTCGAAGTGTCGAGCGGTAAGTGACAAGTGGAGAAGAACAGGTTACGGGTTTCAGGTTTCAGTCGGAGTGACTCCGGCATCTGAAACCAGACAGCTGAAACCAATACGCTGATCAGACGCTCGACCCTGCTAGAAGTCGAAGGAGTCTGACAATTCTTTCAGAGAAAGGAGTCACTTATGCAAATCGGCATGATTGGTCTTGGACGAATGGGCGCGAATATGGTGCGGCGGCTTCTTAAAGGAGGCCATCAATGCGTGGTCTTCGACAGGTCGCTAAAAGCAGTGGAGGAGTTGGTCGAGGAGAAAGCGGTTGGGTCCTCCTCGCTCGCCGACTTTGTCAAGAAGCTCACGAAGCCGCGGGCGGTGTGGTTGATGGTTCCGGCGGCGGTCGTGGACAAAACTATCGCCGATCTCCTGCCTCATCTTGAAGCGACGATATTCTGATCGACGGCGGCAATTCCTATTACATTGACGATATCCGGCGCGCCAAGGAACTTGCGCCGAAGGGAATCCACTACGTGGACGTGGGCACGAGCGGCGGAGTCTGGGGCCTGGAGCGAGGTTACTGCATGATGATTGGTGGCGAGAAGCGTGGTCAAGCACCTCGATCCGATCTTTGCGAGGCTGGCTCCGGGCATGGGCGATATACCGCAGCACGCCGGGACGGGAAAAAGTCGGCGGCACCGCCGAGCAGGGTTATCTGCATTGCGGGCCAAACGGCGCCGGCCACTTCGTCAAGATGGTTCACAACGGCATCGAGTACGGCATCATGGCCGCCTATGCCGAGGGACTGGGCGTCCTGCGATCCGCCAACGTCGGCAAGCAAAAACATGAGATCGACGCCGAGACGACGCCGTTGCGTGACCCCGAGCACTATCAGTACGACCTCAATCTGCCTGACATCGCGGAGGTGTGGCGGCGCGGCAGCGTGATCGCCTCGTGGCTGCTGGATCTAACGGCAACCGCCCTGATCCAGGATCCGGCTCTATAGAAATTCGCGGGCCGTGTCTCGGACTCGGGCGAGGGACGTTGGACGATCAAGGCGGCCATCGACGAGGCGGTGCCGGCCCACGTTCTGACGGCGGCCCTGTACGAGCGGTTTAGCTCCCGCGGCGAGGCGGATTTTGCGGACAAACTGCTCTCGGCGATGCGCTACGAGTTTGGCGGACACTTGGAAAAATCCGCCAAATGAGGAGGACAGCATGAACGTTCCCCATTCGGATGCGCTCGTCTTCTTCGGTGCCACCGGCGATCTCGCCCACAAGAAGATCTTCCCGTCGTTGCAAGCGATGATCAAACAAGGCCATCTCAATGTGCCGGTCATCGGCGTGGCCAAAGCCGGTTGGAATCTTGATCAACTGCGGGCGCGGGCGCGCGACAGCCTTGAGAAATACGGCGGAGGAGTCGATGCCGCAGCTTTCGAAAAACTCTGTGGCCTGCTGCGTTATGTTGACGGCGACTACAAAGACCCAGCGACTTTTCAGTCCATTCGCAAAGAGCTAGGCTCTGCGCAGCGGCCTGCGCACTACCTCGCCATCCCGCCTGCCTTTTTGGGCTGGTCGTGGAACAACTGGCCAAAGCTGACTGTACCAGCGGCGCTCGCGTCATCGTTGAAAAACCCTTCGGTCACGACCTCGCGTCGGCGCAAGAGCTCAACCGGATTCTGCTCGGCACTTTCGACGAGGAGCACATCTTCCGCATCGACCATTATCTGGGAAAACGACCAGTGCATAACATGGTTTTCGTACGCTTCGAGAATGCACTTCTGGAGTCGTTCTGGAACCGCAACCAGGTCGAGAGCGTACAGATCACCATGGCGGAAAACTTTGGAGTTCAAGGCCGCGGGGCGTTCTACGATCAAACCGGCACGATCCGCGACGTGGTTCAGAATCATCTGTTCCAAATCTTGGTGAACCTGGCGATGGAGCCGCCGGTGAGAACCGACAGTGAAACGCTCCGGGACGAAAAGGTTAAAGTCCTGAAAGCCATTCCACCGCTGGAAGCGAAGAATCTTGTTCGCGGGCAGTTTCGTGGCTATCGGAAAGAAAACGGCGTGGCGCCGGACTCGAAGTCGAAACCTTCGCCGCTTTGCAGTTGAACGTCGATTCCTGGCGCTGGCAAGGCGTGCCGTTCTACATCCGGGCCGGCAAGTCGTTGCCCGTGACCTGCACGGAGATCGTCGTCCGCCTGCGCCGGCCACCGACGGTCTTTCCGAACTGCTCTCCAGCAGAGAACTATTTCCGATTCCGCATCAGTCCCGAAGTTACGGCTGCCTTTGGTCTGACAGTGATGGACGCGGAGGAGAAGATGATCGGCCAGCAGGTGGAGTTGCTGGCCAGCCACTATCCCGGTGCCGAGCAGGGAGATGCTTACGAGCGAGTGCTTGGCGACGCCATGGCAGGAGACGCGACCTTGTTTGCCCGCGAGGACTATGTGGAAGAAGCCTGGCGGATCGTTGATCCGGTGCTCAAGGCCGGCACCCCGGTTTACGAATATGAGCCTGGTACCTGGGGGCCGACTGACGTCGATCAGAAGGTTTCGCCACCGGGCGGCTGGCAGAACCCGAAGGTGAGCAGCTAGAAGACTGGATCCGAAATCGCATATGGCTGATCGCTTATGGCATATGGATAGATGGGAAAGAGAAACAATACGCTATAAGCCATAGGCTCTAGGCCATCCAGGAGTTGCCATGAAGATTGAAATACTTCCCGATGCCGATGCCGTGGCACACGAGGCTGCGAGATCATCGCTGCGGACGCCCGCGCGGCTGTGACGGCGCGCGGCCGTTTCGTCATGGCGGTTAGCGGCGGTCACACTCCGTGGCAAATGCTGCGTGCCTTGGCAAACGAAAAAGTACCTTGGGAAAACGTGCACGTGGTGCAGGTTGACGAGCGCGTCGCGCCTGCCGGAGACCCGGATCGAAATCTTACTCACTTGCATGAAAGCTTGCTCGAGCATGCGCCACTGAGTCGCGAGCAGATCCATGCTATGCCCGTGGAGTCGCCTGACTTGGATGCTGCGGCCAAACGCTACGCCATGACTCTCCAGGAGATCGCCGGGTCGCCGCCGGTACTCGATCTCGTCCACCTGGGCCTCGGTCCCGACGGCCACACCGCTTCGTTAGTGCCCGGAGATCCAGTGCTCAACGTTACTGGGGCAGACGTCGCGCTAACCGGAGTTTATCAAGACAGGCGCCGGATGACATTGACCTATCCGATGCTCAATCGCTCCCGCCGCATCCTATGGCTAGTAACGGGCAGCGATAAGGTTGAAGCGTTCGCATGCCTGCGAGATGGCGATGTATCGATTCCGGCCGGCAGGATTCAGCGGCATCAAGCGGTGGTCCTCGCGGACCGCGCGGCGGCGGCAGCGAAAGCCACAGACTGAAAAAGCCGAATTGAAATGATGGAGGATAGAAAATCGAGGATGGAAGATGGCGATCATCGATCCTCTATTCTGTATCCTCAATTTTTTTTAATAACCGGATAGTGCTGGTTCAGCTTCCAGCGACCTGAAAGGAAACAAGATGCGCGTGGGAATCGCCACCGATCACGGGGGATTTGGTTTGAAGGAAGAGTTGGTTACCCAGCTTCGCAACGCGGGGCATGAAGTCGTCGATTTCGGCGCTTATCGTCTGAGCGAGGGCGACGATTATCCTGACTATGTGATCCCGCTCGCGCAGGCGGTGGTCGCCGGGAAAGTGGATCGCGGCGTGGCGATCTGCGGCAGCGGCGTCGGCGCGTCCGTGTGTGCCAACAAGGTTCAAGGTATCCGCGCGGCGTTGATCCACGACCACTTCTCGGCCAAGCAAGGGGTCGAGGACGATCATATGAATATCCTTTGTATGGGCGGCAGGACCGTGGGGCCGGCCGTTGCTTGGGACCTTGTCCAGACTTTTTTGGCAGCGGAGTACAGCCAGGCCGAGCGACACCTGCGGCGCCTGGGCAAAGTGGCTTCGTTGGAAGCAGGAAAAAGCTAAGCCGGCAGTAAGTACGAGGTGTCAGGTTTCGGGTTTCAGTTGCCGGATTTCAGAGCCCCCGTCATCTGCTGAACTGACACCTGAAACCTGGAAATCGACCCTTATATTTAGGAGAAAACCTATGGCAGACGATAAAACTGTTCAACTAGCCATCAATACTATTCGCACGCTATCCATTGATGCGGTACAGCAAGCTAAGTCCGGACATCCCGGCACACCGATGGCGCTCGCGCCGCTGGTCTACACGATCTGGAACCGCGTCATGCGCTTCGATCCGCAGGACCCGATCTGGCCCAACCGCGATCGGTTCGTGCTCTCGAACGGTCACGCCTCGATGCTGCTCTGGTCCGTGCTCCATCTCACCAAGACACAAGCGGTGAATGCCGACTACGAGACCTTGGGCCATCCCTCGGTTTCCCTCGACGACATTCGTCACTTCCGCCAACTAGAAAGCAAGGCACCTGGACATCCTGAATACCACTGGGTCTCAGGCGTTGAAACGACCACGGGTCCGCTGGGACAAGGTGTCGCTACAAGCGTGGGAATGGGTATCGCCGAAAAATGGCTCGCCAACCGTTACAACCGCCCGGGCTTTGAGATTTTCGACTACAATATTTACGCGATTTGCGGCGATGGCTGCATGATGGAAGGCGTCGCATCGGAAGCCGCGTCTCTGGCGGCCATCTGGAGCTCGATAATCTTTGCTGGATCTATGACAACAACCGCATCACCATCGAGGGAAGCACGCGGATCACCTTTACCGAAGACGTTGAGGCGCGATTCCTCGCCTACGGATGGAATGTTCTGCGGGTCGGCGACGCCAACGACATCGAGCGCATCGAGCATGCCCTGGACATTTTCCGAAAGACCGAGGAACGTCCCACCTTCATTGTTCTGGACAGTCACATCGGCTACGGCTCCCCGCACAAGCAAGATACGGCCGCGGCACACGGCGAGCCACTCGGCGACGAGGAGGTCCGCCTCACCAAGCGCAGCTATGGCTGGCCCGAGGACGCGAAGTTTCTTGTGCCCGACGGCGTCTACGAACATTTTGCTGCCGGGGTTGGCGCAAGAGGTGCGAAAGCCCGACAACAATGGACTGAACTCTTCGCCGCTTATCGAGCCAAGTATCCGGACCTCGCAACCGAGATCGAGCAGATGCAGCGGCGCGAACTTCCGGCTGGTTGGGACCGCAACTTGCCGGTCTTCCCCGCCGATCCGAAAGGCATTGCGGGGCGGGACGCTTCCGCCAAAGTCTTCAATGTCCTCGCGCAGAACATCCCGTGGTTCTTAGGCGGTTCGGCGGATCTTGGACCATCGAACAAAACCACTCTGACATACGAGGGCGCAGGCGATTTCGAGCCCGGAAGCCCGGGCGGCAAGAACCTGCATTTCGGAATCCGCGAGCATGCGATGGCGGCGACCGTGAATGGGCTTTCGCTTTCGAAGCTCCGTCCTTTCGGCGCGACTTTCTTCATTTTCAGTGATTACGCGCGGCCGGCGATCCGGCTCTCTGCCCTGATGGAGTTACCTACCATCTTCGTTTTTACCCATGACGCCATGGGCGACGGCGAAGACGGCCCGACCCATCAGCCGGTCGAGCAGCTGGCGTCGCTGCGGGCCATCCCGGGCCTGGTCACGTTGCGCCCGGGTGACGCCAACGAGGTCGTCGAAGCCTATCGCTATATCGTGCAGCTGCGTCACGAGCCTGCGGTACTCGCACTCTCGCGGCAACCGTTGCCGACTCTCGATCGAACCAAGTACGCGGCGGCGTCCGGAGTCGCGCGGGGCGCTTACGTGCTTGGCGATGCCCCGGGCGGGAACCCTGAAGTGATTCTCATCGCTTCGGGCAGTGAAGTAAGTCTCGCTGTAGAGGCCCACGAGCAGCTGCTCGCTGAAGGCATCCGCTCTCGGGTAGTCTCGATGCCGTCGTGGGACATCTTCGATCACCAAACGCAGGAGTACCGGGACAAGGTGCTGCCGCCGAAGGTGACTGCGCGCGTCGCGGTGGAGCAAGCGTCAACTTTCGGCTGGGAGCGCTACGTCGGCACGTCGGGCCGCATCATCGGCATGAAGACCTTCGGTGCCTCGGCGCCGCTTAAGGAGCTACAAAGAAAATTCGGCTTCGAACCGGATCACGTGGCGGCGGCCGCGAAAGAACTGGTTGGCAGGAGGTAAGGTCTACCTATTTTCATCGGAAATGATAATAAAGTCTCGGAAGATTCCCGATGCAGATCGCAGGCGCCAAAACCACACGACTTTTCCATCTGTTCTGATTAAGCCCTCTCACTATGTGATGACGGCTACGTCCGCCATCTTGGTCCGCCGCTGCTCAATCTTGGTCTCTACCTGTAAGATCTGGCAGCGGACACTCTAAAGTTCACTACTTAAAGAAATGATCCGTATTGGACCAAAGTCCAATATACATGCGCAAGCGTTTCGGTCTATCTTCCACCCAAAGCTCTCACGCGTGCGCCGGAATAAGATTCTCTAACGGTTCATGCCGAGCCAATCGAAGCGCGAGTAATGCTTTCACACAGTCCGACGATAGCTGCGAAGGGACCGCTCGGCATGGAGATAAATGGCAATGTCTAGTCCCGTATCCTTAGACTTACTGAAAGAGCCATCCGCTCGCACCCTCATCGATGGCGGTCTCCCGATGCACAGCGTGCGGCATAAAACGCGCATCGGCGCCGTTGCCATCCGGATCCTCCCCGCCCCCACTGCTGTCGCCGTGGTCCGAGCTATCGTCCTCCTGATCGGCCTTCCCGTATGGCTCTCGCTCGCGGGCTGCCAGATCTTGGGACCAGCGGCCCTGGGCACGGGCCGTGGCGCCTATAACGACGTCATTGCGCGCACGGGCTCCGAGCAGACGCTCGGACTGATCGTGCGGCTCCAGCAATACGTGCTGCTGCCGCATCTACTCGACGACGTATTGCTCCGGCTGGAGCGACGTGCTCGGCGTGCCGGTGCCCGAGCGCATCGAGCGCCTGAAGGACCCCGACCTCCGACTGAAGATGTACGAGTGGTCGCAGTCGCCCGAGGCGGGTGTGTTCCGCCGCCTCGCCGACTTCGGCGACTACCGCCTCGGCGACGTGTACGCGCCCGAGAACCAGGAGCTGCGCGGCCGGGTGGTGCGCGACATCGCGCGCGAGCGCGACCAGTCGAACTTCGGCACGTTGCTCGACATCGTCATCGCCGACGAGCTGCGCACGGTCCTCTGGCCGATCCCGCAGGACAACGACGGGTCCTCGTGGGAACTGCGCCGCGACGTGTGGAACGACCCGCGGGCGATGATCGGCGGCTCCGACGCCGGCGCGCACCTCGACCGCATGTGCGGGGCGCCGTACACCACACGCTTCCTCGCCGACTGCATCCGCGGCCGTCAGCTGGTGTCGCTCGAGCGAGCGGTGCAGCTGATCACCAGCGCACCGGCGTCGCTGTTCGGGCTGCGCGAGCCGCGGCGTGCTGCGCGAGGGTGCGATCGCCGACGTCGTGGTGTTCGATCCCGCCACGATCGGCTCCGACGACGCCACGCTCGTCGCCGACCTCCCCGGCGACTCCGCCCGCCTCACGGCGGGATCCCAGGGCATCGTCCGGGTGCTCGTCGGCGGCGTGGCGGTGGTCGAGGACGGTGCGCCGACCGGTGCGACGCCCGGCATCGTGCTGCGCTCCGGGCGCGACACCGACACCGTCACCGCTCGCTGAGACGAACGGCGAGGGAGGAATGCCGAAAGTCGGGAGAGACGCCGACAAGCGATCGGGCGCCACACCGAAGTTGCTCTCCGGCGGGAATCCGCAGATCCCGAAGGGTGAGGGTGACGAGCGGGTGCAGGCCTACATCGCGGCCATGCCCGGTTGGAAGCGTTCGCTGGGCGAGCTGCTCGACCGGCTTGATCACGCGCACCGTCCCGGACGTCCACAAGGCCGTGAAGTGGAACCAGCCGTTCTACGGTCACGAAGGCGACGGCTGGTTCCTCGCCTTCCGCTGCTACACGAGGTACGTCCAGCTCCAATTCTTCCGAGGGACCTCGCTCGATCCCGTGCCGCCCAAGGCGTCCAAGCACGACGAGGTGCGTTACCTCGACATCCACGAACAGGACGTCCTCGACGAAGGCCGACTCGTCTCCTGGATCGAACAGGCAAGCAGCCTGCCCGGCGAGAAGATGTAGCGCGTCCGGGACGATGGCGCCCCCGACCCCCGGTGGCGTACGGTCCGGCCCATGGACTCCTCGCTGATCCTGATCGACGATCCCGCACCGGCGGTTCGCCGCATCACCCTGAACCGACCCGAGAAGCGCAACGCGCTCAACGCCGACCTCCGCCGGCAGATCCTCACCGTGACCCGGGAGCTCGACCGCGACCCCGAGGTGCGGGTCACCGTCATCCGGGGCGCGGGCAAGTGCTTCAGCGCCGGGTACGACCTCTCCGGCGATCCCGAGCGCGCAGGGCGAACCGCTCGACTACAACGCCGAGGGCGAGGGTTCCTACATGCGCGGCGTCACCAACGGCTGGATGAGCATCTGGGATCTCGCCAAGCCGGTGATCGCGCAGGTGCACGGCTACTGCCTCGCCGGCGGCAGCGAGCTCGCGACCGGATGCGACCTCGTCTACGTGGCCGAGGACGCCAAGATCGGCTACCCCGCGGTGCGCTTCGGCACGCCCGACATGCAGTACCACGCGTGGCTGTTCGGGATGCGCGCGGGCATGGAGTCGATGCTCACCGGCGACTCCTTCTCGGGGTCGAGGCGGCGCAGCTCGGCTGGGCCAACCGCGCCTATCCCGTCGACGAGCTCGAGGAGAACGTGCTGGCGATCGCCAGCCGCATCGCGCAGATCCCGACCGACCTCGTGCAGATCAACAAGCGCACCGTGCACCGGGCCATGGAGGTCATGGGCCTGCGCTCGTCGATCCGGGCGGGCACCGAGCTGAGCGCGCTGGCCACCCACACCGAGTCGATGAAGAAGTTCGTCGCCGACATCCAGGCCACGGGCCTCACCGACACGCTCACCAAGCGAGACACGCCATTCGGCGACTACCGCACCGCGGAGGCGCGCGACGACGTGTGAGCGTCGACAGGCTCTAGCGTGCTGGACGTGACTCGGGGGGTTCGAGTTCTGGTGGCCGCATGCGTCGCCCTCGCCGCACTCGCCTCGGTGGCGCCTGCCGGCGCCGCGGGCACGGCGGCCCCCGAACCGGCGAACCCGTTCGCACCGACCGACGCGTTCTGCACCAAGGCCGGCCCCGCGCCGACGAAGGGCACGGTCAAGGTCGTGCAGATCCGGGCGCAGCTGGAGAAGTACGAGCCGCTCGGGTACTCCCTCCCCGTCGGCGACGTCAACGACATGTTCCAGGTGTTCACCGACCAGATGAACGCGTGCGGTGGCATCCGCGGTCGCAAGGTCGTGTTGGAGAACGAGGAGTACGACCCCACCAATCCCGCCAGCCGCGACGCCGCCTGCATCGCCGCCACCGAAGACGACAAGGCGTTCGTCGTGGTCAACGCCAACACCCTCACCGGCACCGGGCCGATCTGCGTCGCCGGCGACCACGAGACGCCGCTCGTCTACGTGGGCGGCGCACCCGACTCGGCGTACCGGTCGACCAACGGCCGGTTGGCGTCGTTCGGCCCGTCGGCCGACGGACTGCTCCGCCTCCTCGCCGGCGACCTCGTGGTCACCAAGGCGCTGAAGGGCAAGAAGGTGGCGGTCGTCTCCACCGATCTCCCCGACCAGGTCGACGTGATCCAGCGCGCGCTGCTCGATCCGCTGAAGAAGGCGGGCGTGAACGTCGCCGTGTACGACGTGATGCCCTGCCAGGGAAACATCGTCTGCACGCAGCCCATCCCGCAATCGGTGATGAAGGTCTCGAACGCGAAGCCCGACGTCGTCCTTCCGATCCTCACCGCGACCACGCTCCCCGCGTATGTGAACGAGATGAAGCGCGCCGGGATGGACACGAAGCTGTACGAGTCGTCGTACAACGCGCTCGGCACCGATCTGGTGCAGAGCAAGGTGCTGCAGGTCGGCGGGAAGGAGGTCGCCGACTACTACAAGGGCGCGACGGTGGTGACGGCCGCGGTCGTCGGAGACTGGCGCCTCCCCGGATTCGGGCCGCCACCGATCGGCGTGATGTGCAACGACACGTACGCCGCGAACACCGACGACCGGCGACACCTTCGCTGCCGACACCGACGACTACCCGAAGTGGGGCATGGTCGGGTTGGCGTGCACCAACATGCGGATGGTGGCCCGGGCCATGTACGACGCCGGCGACGACCTCACCGAGCAGACATTCGTCGACGCGCTCCGTGCGCTGCCCCCCGACCCGATCGGCGGGATCGGCGGCGCACCCGTGGTCGTCTTCATCGACAAGAAGACCACGCCGACCACCGCGTTCGAGAGCCGCGCCACCTACCCGTGCAAGCTGCCGGCCCCGCCGGAGGACACGATCTGCCTCATCCCGGTGAGCACCAAGGGCCGCACCATCAAGCCGTAGGACGGACACGCCGAACCTGCGTCGCTACGGAGCGATTATTCGCCCCCTTCGACGCTGGTGCGCATCGACGTGGTCAGGTGCCCTGGCAGGCGCCGATCTTGTCGGTGTTGAACGTGCCGTCGGCGCAGCGCAGGTTGGGGTTCTCGTGCGAGAAGACGCCGTCCGGGCTCTCCCACGAGGGCACGACCCACCCGTGCACCATCCACCCGGTGACGGTCATGAAGAGCCCGCCGAGCGCCGCGCAGTCGGCCTGGGAGATGTCGGCGTCGGGAGGTGACAGGACCGTGGCTCCCCGCGTGCAGACGTTGCTGTGCCGGTGCCAGTGGTCGTTCGGCCCGGCGAACCCTTCGGGGGCAGTGTTGCCCATCGCGTAGTACATGAGGCCGACCATCTGGGACGTCGGGCTCGTGCCGTCGTAGATGAGCGCCAACGGCTTGCTGGGATCGAAGCCACCGAAGATGCCGTTGTACCCGATGTAGTGCGCGCCACTCCCGGGACCGAAGCCACCGACGACGTGATAGCCCGCCGCCACCGCGTCGGCGGTCGTCGGATACCGCATCGCGGTGTCGCGGGCGACGACGAGCTGCTGCTGGAGCGCGGCCCGGGTCGCGGGGTCGAGCGGCACGTCGGGCTGGGCCTCGGCGGCGACATCGGCCGCCTTGACGCCCTTGATCGGGTGGCCGTTGAGGTCGGTCAGCCCGGTCGAGCCGGTCGAACCGTCGGCCGTGGACGTGACCCGCGGTCTCGGCGCCCGCACCCGAGGCAGCGGGCGCTGCCGCCGCGGCACCGCCGCCGGCCGCCACCGTTGCGTCAGCGTGCGAGTGACCGCCGCCGCTGCCGTCGGCGATGGCGGGGCTGAACCCGAAGCTGGACAGCGCGGCGACGACGATCGCCACGAGTCCGGTGAACGCCCACCCGGCGCCGATGCGGATGCGCCTGCGCGCCACACCACCACAGATGACGACGAGCCCGAGCCCGATGGCGACCGCCTCGAACGCCGCGCACAGCGCGTCGGCGAACTCGACCGATTCCGGCGTGCCGTCGGTGCCGATGGCGATGCCGACGGTGCGCGACACGAGCCACACCACGATCACCGCGAAGTTGAACACGATCATCGCCTGGATCGAACGCCGCGCCGGTCCGAGCACGAGGAACGCGGCGAGCATGACCTGCACCCAGGCCGCGAACCCGAAGAAGAGTCCGTGCGTCCAGCGACACGCCGGCGTGCTCGCCCATCGCCGCGAAGTGCGACGCCGGCGGCACCGAGCATCAGCAACGCCATCGCCCACCGCAGCACCCACGCGACCGAGATGCTCCGGCCCGGCGGCGGTTGCGCGCGTCGGTAGCGGCCGAGGCTCGTCGAGCCGTTCCAGCGTGACCTGTCGGTCACGATCCAAAGTCTGCACCGAGGCCCCCCTCTGCAGGATCACGGGAGCGTACCCCGAAATCGGAGCCGTCGGAAGGTGACGAACGGTGCACGACGGCCGGGATCAGGCGACCCCGGCCGTCGTGAGCCGGCGACGTCCCTCCCTCCACAGCTCCTTCGCGTTGCTCCGCGCCGCCGGCAACGCGGTTGCCGCGGTCGACCACGTCGTGAACTGCGCACCGGCGAGCCGATCGTGGTAGCGCCCCATCGTCGACCGGTGCGGTTCCGCGCCGACGAACGCAGTGATCGCGGCCTCGTCGGTCCACGCCGACAACGTCCAGAACGTCTTGCGCGACGGTTGCGCGATGAGTGACACCCCGATCGCACCGGGTGACCGCAGCACCTGACGGCGGATCCGGAGCGCATGCCGGAGGAAGCCCGGCACGTGACGCACCGAGCGGAGCCGCAGGCTCGACCGCGAGCACCACGACTTCGGTCCCGGCGTGTCGCACGCGGCGTCGGCGTACCACTTCGGCGACAAGGCCGGGTTGCTCACCGCTATCGCGTCGACGGCCAGGCGATGGTCGCCGACGCGATGGCGGACGCGTTCGAACGCACCGGAGAGTTCCTCGAGATGGGTGTCGCGTACATCCGCGTCGCGATCGAGCACCGCGGCGCACTTCGAGGTCGTGTACCGCCCCGACCTGTACCACGCCGACGATCCGCAGTTCCTCGACGCGCAACGACGCACGGGGGAGATCTTCCAGACCGGTCTGGCGACGCTGTCCGCCGCGCAGGCGGGTCCCGATCTCGCCGTCGCCGGCGTTGCCGCCTGGTCACTCGTGCACGGTTTCGCGCAGCTCTGGATCAACGGCCTCCTGCAGCGCGATGTCGGCGACGACGCCGAGCCCGTCGCCCGCGCCGTTGCCGCGCTCCTCTTCCGCGAGAGCCCGGAGCTCGCCGGGCGATGACGCGCCGGGTCAGCCGAGCTTGGCGATGACCTCGTCGCCGAAGCGGTTGAGGTTGTCGACCTTCTCCTGCAGCGTCTCGGGGTCGGTCTCGAGCCCGTAGGGGTTGAAGCGGCCGAACCCCCCGGCTGTGTGCGTGACCCCGAGGTCCTCGAGCCGCTTGATGCCCTCGAGTGTGAACGACTCCGGCGCGGTGGCGTAGATGTCGAAGCGCTCGCGCTCCCGCCCGTACTCGCGCCGGAGATCGTTCATCCGGTCGATCATCGGGATCAGGTCGTCGAGCATGCCGCCGGCACCCATCCAACCGTCGCCCAGGCGCGCGGCGCGGCGCAGGTTGGCGTCGGCGTGACCGCCGATGAGCACGGGGATCGGGCGCGACGGCACCGGCTCCATCTTCACCGCGGGGAAGTCGTAGAACTCGCCGTGGAACTCGAAGTAGCCACCGGCGGCGAAGCCCCGCACGATCGCGATGCACTCGTCGAAGCGACGACCCCGCCCCTCCCACGGCAGCTGGACGATCTCGTAGTCGTCGGGCCACGGGCTCGTCCCGACGCCGAGCACGAAGCGATCGCCCGTGATCACCGCCAGCGACGTCGCCTCCTTGGCGTAGATCACCGGGTGGCGGATCGGCATCTTCAAGACGAAGGTGTGGAACTCGATCGTGCTCGTGACCGCACTCATCGCCGCCATCGCGATGTGCGGCTCGATGAACGGCTTGTTCTCGAGGAACTCGCGCGTGCCGTCGAAGTTGTACGGGTACGTCGAGGACGATTCCTTCGGGTAGGCGATGCTGTCCGGCACCGCGATCGTGTCGAACCCGGCGACCTCGGCGGCCTGGGCGAGCGGCACGTAGAACGTCGGGTCGCACATCGAGATGTTGGCGATGAACTTCATCGGCTGGTCCTACTTCACCGCGACCGGCACGACCGGTGCTCCGGTACCGCCGGTGACCGGCTCCGGCGTCGCGGACAACAGGAACGTGTACCGGCCGTCGGCCGCGCAGTCGGCGGCGAGCTCCTCGAGGTTCCAGTTCTGCCCCTGGGTCAGGCCCATGTCGACCAGGTGGAGCGCGTGCACCGGGAGGGGCACGCTGGCCTCGAAGTCCACGTGCTCGAAGGTCGGATTGTCGGTGGCGACGGCGGCGACGTCGTGGTCGTGGAACCAGTCGACGCTCTGCAGCGAAGGGCCCGCATTCGTCGACGCGTAGCCCTCGCGGTCGCCGGCGAGGAAGAGCGACATCGCGCCGGTGCGCAGCAGCACGACGTCGCCGGGCTCGACCGTGACCCCGCCCATCTCGCACGCGGCGTCGAGGTCGGCGCCGGTGAACGGCGTGCCCGCCGGGATGACGTCGACGCCCTTGAGCCGGGCGACGTCGAGGAGCACGCCCCGGGAGACCAGCGACTTGACCAGTCCGATGCCGCACCGGGCCGCGCCCGACTCCGTGATCGAGTCGGCGGGATGCCCGTTCCAGAGGTTCCCGCCGTAGCTCGAATGGGAGAGCGCGTCCCAGTGGGTGCACGCCTGCAGCGCGAGATCCATCTGGTCGTCGGAGAAGCGGGTGCCGTCGGGATCACCGATGGTGACCTCGTTGATCTGGAACACCTTGTGGATCGGGTTGTAGCGACCCGGGATGAACCCGATCTGAGGCCCGTTGTCGTCGAGCGGGATGGCGAGCGAGAACGCCTTGCCGGACTGCACGCACGCGGCGCCGCGTCGGATCGCGTCGGCGTCGATCAGGTTGAGCGTGCCCAGCTCGTCGTCGTCGCCCCAGCGCCCCCAATTGCGGACGCGCGCGGCAAGTTGCGTGAAGTCGTCGTCGAGCGGCATTCGTCGTTCCCCCGGGAGATCGGTGCGGTCAGTGGTCGAGAGGCAGGCGGAGCATGCGGATGGCGTTGCCCCGGGCCAGCTTGTACACGGTCTCGTCGTCGAGATCGGCCACCTGCTCCTCGAACAGCTTCCGCGTGTGTGGCCAGGTGGAGTCGGTGTGCGGGTAGTCGGTCTCGAAGGTCACGTTGTCGACGCCGACCCGGTGGAGCGACTCGAGCCCGTGGCGGTCACGGAAGAAGCAGCCGAAGATCTGGCGGTGGTAGTAGAAGGACGGCGGCTCGGTCATCACGCCCTGCACGCCGCCCCACGCCCGATGTTCGACCCACACGTCGTCGGCGCGTTCGAGGATGTAGGGGATCCAGCCGATCTGGCCCTCGCTGTACGCGAGCTTCAGTTCGGGGTTGCGCACGAGCACGCCGGAGAACAGGTAGTCGGTCATCGACGACATCGCATTGCCGAAGCTCAGTGTCGCCGCGACCGCGGGAGGCGCGTCGACCGACGTCGCGGGCATCTGCGACGACGAACCGATGTGCATGCACACCAGCGTCCCGGTCTCAGCGCACGCCTGGAAGAACGGCTCCCAGTAGCCGGAGTGCAGCGTCGGCAGGCCGAGCTTCGACGGGATCTCGGAGAACGCCACCGCGGTGACGCCCCGTGCCGCGTTGTGGCGCACCTCGGCCGCGGCGAGCTCGACGTCCCACAGCGGAACCAGGCACAGGGGGATGAGGCGCCCTCCGGAGTCGCCACACCACTCCTCCACCATCCAGTCGTTGTACGCGCGCACGCACGCGAACGCGAGGTCCTTGTCGCTCGCCTCGGCGAAGGTCTGCCCGCAGAACCGCGGGAACGTCGGGAAGCACAGCGACGCCTCGACGTGGTCGACGTCCATGTCCTCGAGGCGGGCCTGCGGTTCGTAGCACCCGGGGCGCATCTCGTCGTACGTGATCGGCGAGAGGGTCATCTCGTCGCGCGGGAACCCGACCGACGCCACGTGGCGCTTGTGCGGCGCGACGAGCGACTCGTAGAACCAGGTGTCGGACTTCGGCTGGGTGTCGTCCCACTCGATCTCGTAGGTCGTACCGCCCTTGTACTCCATCTTGCCGATGCCCCTGCGCTCGACGCGCGGGGAGCGCGGGTCGTCGGCGTACTGCTTCGGGAGCCACTTCTGGAACAGGTGTGGCGGCTCCACCACGTGATCGTCGACGCTGATGAACCGGGGGATGTCTCGGGCCATGGGTTCCTCGTTCCTCGTCGTCGGCCTCAGCTGGGGTGGCCGGTGACCGTCTCGTACAGGATGGCGGCCAGGGTCGCGGCCATCGCTTCCTTGGTGACGCCCCGACGCCGGAACACCGACCGGTACGTCAACAGTCGTTCGATCATCGCCATCGCCGCCGCGGCCGCGGCGTAGGAGTTGAGCTCCTTGGACACGCGTCCCGACGTCTGCGCCGACTCGATCTTCACCGTGAGCTCGGGGATGATGGCCGCGTAGCCCTTGCGCCGCGCCGCCCAGAACCGATCGTCGCCCTCCTCCGCCCGCAGGTCGCGCACCCGCAGGATCACCCGGTGGCGGTCCCAGTACTCCATGAACGCGTTCACGAACTCCTGCACGTGGACCACGCCGTCCTCGTCGTTCCAGGGCGTGAGGATGTAGGGCCGGAGCGATTCGATGTCGTCGGTGGCCTCGTCAGCGAGGACGAGGATCGCCTCTTCCACGTCGGGGAAGTACTGGTAGAAGGTGGCGGGCGAGGTGCCGACCTCACGGGTGATGTCGACCACCCGCAGTCCCAGCGCGCCCCGCTCCTCGAGCAGCGTGGCGGTTGCATCGAGCAGACGGCGCCGCGTCTTGTGCGCACGCGCGCCGATGACCCGGCCGTCGGAGGCGAGTGCGGGCTCGGTCACGGCCGTGACGCTACTCGGGTGGCGGAGTTTCTGACGACCTGTCAGGTCCCGTGGACGGCCTCGGGGACGGGCGCCGCCGCGACCAGCCGCTGCAGCACCGGGCCGACCTCGGCGGGCTCCAGCCGGCGACCCTCGTCGACCGACGGACCGCGCGACCAGCCGTTCATCACGCACACGTCGCCGCCCGCCATCTCGAACGCCCGCCCGGTGACGTCGCAGTCGCCGCTGCCGAGCCACACGACGAACGGCGACACGTTCGCCGGGTCCATCGCGTCGAAGCCCGACTCGGGGCGCGCCATCATCTCGGGCATCGCGTCCTCGGTCATGCGGCTCCGGGCCGACGGGGCGATGGTGTTGGCCAGCACTCCGTAGCGACCGAGCTCGGCCGCCGCGTTCAGCGTGAACGCGGCGATGCCCGCCTTGGCCGCGACGTAGTTCGACTGCGCGATCGATCCGCGCAGGCCGGCGCCCGACGTCGTCGTCACGATGCGCGCGGTGCGCGGACGTTCCGCCTTCTGCTCGTCACGCCAGTACCCGACGGCGTGGCGCACCGGGCAGAACATGCCCCGCAGGTGCACCCGGATGACCGCATCCCACTCGTCGACCGACATGTTCACCATCATCCGGTCGCGCACGATGCCCGCGTTGCAGACGACGGTGTCGAGCCCACCGAACTCCCCGATCGCCTGCTCGACCAGGCGACCGGCACCTTCCCAGTCGCTGACGTCGTCGCCGTTGACGACCGCCTCGCCGCCCGCCGCCCGGATCTCGTTGACGACCTCGGCGCCCGGCGACTCGTCGGTCGCATCCCCCTGCAGCGAGGCACCGAGGTCGTTGACGACGACCTTGGCCCCTTCGGCGGCGAACGCCAGGCAGTGCGCGCGCCCGAGCCCACGCCCCCCGCCCGTGACGATCACGACCCGTCCGTCGCAGATACCCATGCCTCGCCCTCCTTCTTGTCTCGTCAGAGCAGCGCGGCGACGGCCTCGGCGTGTTCGTCGCTGTTGCCGAAGTGCGTGTCGAGCACGGTGGCACGCTTCCAGAACCGCTGCGCGTCGACCTCCCACGTGAACCCGATGCCGCCGTGCACCTGGATCCCCGTCTTGCCGTTGGCGATGGCGGCGTCGCCGGCCATCACCTTCGCCACCGCCGCCGCCCGGGCGGGATCCTCGTCGCTCCGACCGTCGAGCGCGACCGCGGCGGCGTACACCGCGGCGCGCGCCACCTCGGCGCGTACGAGCATGTCGGCGCAGAGGTGCTTGACCGCCTGGAACGAACCGATCACGCGGCCGAACTGCTCGCGCTCCTTCGCGTACGCGACGGCGAGCTCGGTGGCGCGCAGCGCGAGCCCGAGCTGCAGCGCCGCGGTGAGGGTCATGCCCACCAGGCGCGCGCGTCCGGCAGCTTCTCCATCGGCGACGACGTCGCCGTCCGGCACGGGACCGTCGACCACCCAGACCGGCGTCAACGCGTCGACCGGGCGTGGGACCGGCGTCGTGGCGATCACCGCCGGATCGACCCGGCGGATCCCGGCGGCGTCGAGCACGAGCAGGGCGTCGAGGTCGGGCTGGTGCTCGACCACGCTGACGGGCTCGCCGGGCTCGAACAGGCCGACGACGGCTGCTCCCGTCGCGGCGCCGTCGACGTAGGGCGCGGCGAGCAACGTCGCCACCAGCGGACCGGGCACGAGGGCGCGCCCGAGCTCCTCGAACACGAGGGCGGCCTCGGACACACCGAGCTCGAGCCCACCGTCGGCCTCGGGCAGGGTGAGCGAGAACACTCCGGTGTCGCCGAGCTCGCGCCACCGGTCGCGATCGAGGTGACCGGCGGCTTCGATCCCGCGCACGTCGTCGAGGGTGAACCGGCCGTCGAGGAAGGACCGCATGCCCTCCTGCAGGGACTCCTGGTCGGAGGTGAGCTCGAAGTCCATCAGCTGCCGCCCTTCGGAGAGCCGTCCTTCGGGAGGCCGAGCACGCGCTCGCCGACGATGTTGCGGTTCACCTGCGAGGTGCCGGCGGCGATCGTCATCGAGAGCGCGTAGAACCGGGCGTGCACGTGCCGGCCGGTCGGGAGCTCGTGCACGTCGTCGAGCGACAGCGACGCGCGGTCGAGCAGGCGCATGGCGACGTCGCCGAGGTGCTGGCGCAGGTCGGACCACGCGATCTTGAACACGTTGCCACCGACCCCCACGAGCCCGGTGCGCTGCGCCTGCGAGATGTTGCGCTTGGTGAGCGCCCAGAGCGCGTCGAACTCGGCGGCGATGCGACCGAGCTCGCGGCGCAGCCCGGCGTCCTCCCACCGGGTCGCGCCGTGGCTGGTGATCGTCTTGGCCAGCTCGGCGAGATCGCGTACGAGCTCCATCGACTCGAGCACGTCGGAGACGAAGGCGGTGCCGCGCTCGAAGCTCAGCGTGACCATCGCGACCCGCCAACCGTCGTTCTCGTCCCCGACGCGGTTGACAATCGGCACGCGTACGTCGTCGAAGAAGACTTCGCAGAATTCGGCGGTGCCTTCCATGGTCAGGAGCGGGCGCACATCGATCCCGGGCGTCTCCATCGGCACGATCAACCACGAGATGCCGCGGTGCTTGGGTGCCTCGGCGTCGGTGCGCACGAGCATCTCGCAGTAGTCGGCGACGTGGCCGTAGCTCGTCCAGATCTTCTGGCCCGAGATCACGTAGTCGTCGCCGTCGCGCACGGCCCGCGTGCGCAGGCTCGCGAGGTCGGACCCGGCGTTGGGCTCCGAGAACCCCTGGCACCACACGTGCTCGCCCTTGAGGATGCCGGGAAGGTGGAACGCCTTCTGCTCGTCGGACGCCTCGGCCACGAGGGTGGGGCCGGCGTGCAGCAGGCCGACGAAGTTCATCCCCACGTAGGGCGCCCGGGCCCGCTCGGTCTCCTCGATGAAGATGAGGTGCTCGGTGGGGGTGGCGCCGCGGCCGCCGTACTCCTTCGGCCAGTTGATCCCCGCGTACCCCGCGTCGAACAACATGCGCTGCCAGCCCGTGTCCCAGGCCCGGCGGGCGTCCCAGTCCTCGCGGTGCGGCTCGGGGCCGAGGCCGGGCAGGACGTCGGCGAGCCAGGCGCGCAGCTCGGCCCGGAACTGCTGCTCGTCGGCCGTGTAGCGGAGGTCCATCGGCCCGGGAGCGTATCTGATGACCGTGAGATGTCGGAGTTCCGGGGAGTCCGGGTGGTGCCGAATATGTCCAGGTCAGCGGGCATTTTCGCCGGTCGGACGGTAGCCCGGTTCCGGGCCGTTCCGGCGGCCTCCGGGGATTTCGTGTGGCGTGGGTGTGGCATGAGAACCGACGACGTTCGCACTCCAGCGCGACGATCACGGCACCACCGGTGCGAACAGCGCGAGCACGAGGGCGACGTTCTCGCCCGACATCGTCGGTCAGGAAGGTGGGTCACCCAAAGCGCAGAACGGCAATTGGGTGCTCACTTGCGAAGCCTCCAACCGGCGTGACTCACATACCGGTGGCCTCTGCAACCACGATGCTGTCGACAGAGATCGTGAACGCGCAAGGCCCCGATTTCAGCCTCGGCTTCACCTTCACAAGTTCGACGACGTGTTCCGCATCTCCGGTATGCCAAACGTGGATGGTTCGGACCGCCCGGTAGTGCGTGGAGAGCCAGAATGGGCTCTCGAGAAGGACGGTGTCGTCACCGACGCGCAGCTCAACCCTTCCAGTCCCGCCACTCCACGAAAACTCGGCAGGAGTGCCAGCGACGTCGAACTCGATCCTCATGGTCGCTGCCTCCCCTCGTAGTGAGCCGACCGTCTCGCGACGACCGAAGGCCCGCTCCTCACCGCGCGCCGCCTTCCAAGCGTCGCGCCGCGGTCAACTCGATCACTGCCGAGCCGCACAGATAGCCCGCTCTGGCGTGGTACGCAGCACGCACCACCAACGACGACGTCGCCCGAAACCGTCGGTGAGGGAGGCGGGTCGCCCAAAGCGCCGAACGGCAGCTCTGGCGCGGCGGGTATTAGTCGAGCACGCAGAAGATTCGCCAGTTTCCTGGCACACCTTTGAGTTCGTGTTCACCAAGGTCTTCGAACTCAATGGGCGATCCAACGACGAGGTCCTTCACGGTTCCGGAGACCAGGATCTGCCCCGCACCGGCGAGAGCACCGATGCGAGCGGCGATATGGACTGCGAGACCGCCGAGATCGTCGCCACGTACCTCGCACTCGCCTGTGTGTATCCCGACTCGTACCTCAACCCCGAGTTCCCGCGTCACGGCCAGGATCGCCCCGCTGCAGCGAATCGCGCGTGCGGGGCCGTCGAAGGACGCGAGGAACCCGTCGCCGGTGGTGTTCACTTCGGTGCCGCGAAATATTCGCAGTTGTTCACGGATCCGTGCATCGTGAGCGTCGAGAAGTCTGTGCCATCGTTGGTCGCCGAGCGTCGCGGCCGTTTCGGTGGAGCGCACGATGTCGGTGAAGACCACCGTGGCCAGCACTCGCTCGACCGCGACCGGCGGTCGTTCGCCGGTCAGGAACTCCACCGATTCGGCGATCAGCTCGCTCATGAACGGCGTAGGTGTCACGCTTGCACCAGGAAGCTCCACCAGCGTTGCCCCTTGGATGTGCTCGGCGAGGTAGCGCCCGTGCTCGAGGGGCAGGATCGGACTCTCCTTGACGTGCAGGACGCGCGTCGGGGCCTGGACAAGCGGGAGTGCCTGTCGTACGTCGACGCTGCCCAGTATGTAGCGGTACTGAGCAGCCGCGGTTCGCGGTGTCGCCGCAAATCGGCCCCACATCGCTGCATCCTGCAGGTACGTCAGGTCCGTGGCCCGATCCGGATTGATCATGCCGACGAGGTCGGGAGTCCCCCAGCGTGTCGCCACCAAGTCCACCAACGCCGCGACCTCATCGATCGGTCGTCCGATCGGGTAGTCGTCAGCGACGACATACCGCGCCGACGTGTTGACGAGCACCAGCGCACGCACACGTTCCGGGTGCAGCGCGGCGAAGAGGATGGCAAGCGGTCCCGCGTCCGACGAAGCGATGATCGCAGCCTCCCGCGATCCCGCCGCTTCGAGCACGGCTCGAATGTCTTCTGTCCATTCCTCCGCGGTAGGAATCGCGCTGCCGGAAACGCCATCAGACGCACCCGTACCGCGGCGATCGAAAACGATGACCCGACCAAACGCGGTGAGGTGATCCAGCAAAGGCTTGTAATCGGGGTCGACCCGCATCAACTCGATGTGGCTGCCCAGCCCGAAGAAGCACAGGACATCGACATCACCGTTGCCGCGGACCTGGTAGGCGACATCTGAGTCGTCCACCGCGACGTACCGCGTCGTGACCGGCAGCTCTCCTGCGTCCCTCGACACGCCCAACAGCTTGCCCGCGAATGCACGGTTCGGCGAGCGCCGATCGGCAGTTCTCGCGCGCTCATCGTTCGTCAGCTCGCCAGGGTGGGCGTTCGGGTCGACTCTGTGGGTCGAGCCCGGTGAGGCCGACGAACGGAAGACACAGTGGCGCGGCGATCACGAAGGCACCGAGCGCGCCGTGCACGTCTGCAAGGCCATCGACCGCGACGGTGGGCGGTGTGTAGCTCTCGACGTCCCAGTAAGACTGACGGTGGTGGAGCCGAGCGCCGCTGGCCTCAGGGCAGGCGTGTCGTCTGATTGACCCGTCAGAAGCCTGCGGCCGGCACGGTCGCGGTCAGGGCCGGCGACGACCCGGGTTCACCGAGCGCGGGCCCTCGAGCGTCTCGATGATGTAGGTCTGCATGAGCCGATCGACCGTGGTTGCGTCGGGAGGATCCACCCGGCCACCGGCACCCTGCGTGCCGTTCACCGCGTAGAACACCGCCACCGACTTCTCCGGGCCCCGGCGGAAGTCGATCGTGCACTCGCCGGGCCCGTTCTGCTGGGTGAACGTGAAGGTGATCTCGGTGATGACCTCGGCGGTCTCGCTCACGGTGGGCGCGACGATCGCCTTGTGCCCGGCCGCGAGCAGCCGCTCTGCCATGTGCGTGAGCGTGGGCATCCCCACCTGGTTCGCCCACCGGCCGAACCACACGATGGCCTCCTGGGTCTGGAGCTTCTCCTCCACCTCGAGCCGCAGCGCCTCGTCGTGGCGCTCCTGGGCGGCCGCGAGCGCCCGGTCGAGTTCGTCCATCCCCTGAGTCTCGCAGACCGGGCGGCGTACCCGCGCCCGTCGGTCAGAGCTGGCGCGCCCACGCCGCGAGGCGCTCCCAGAGCACCTCGCGTTCGGGCGCGACGTTGTGGTTGTGTCCCGCCCCCGCGAGCACGAACAGCGTGAAGTCGGGGCAACCACCGAAGAAGGCGGGGATCCCGTGCGGATCGCCGGCGATGTCGTGCTCCCCCAGCCCGAGGAACACCGGCACGTCGACGGCCGCCATCTCCTCGGCGACGCTCCCCGGGATCATCGAGGTGAGACCCACAATTGCGAGCAGCGCGCTCTTCACCGAGCCCAGCGCGTCGAGCGCCGGCTCCGGCACGTCCATCCCGCCGAGCAGGAACGGCGAGGTGGCGGTCGATCCGCGGGGCAGCGGCCGCCCGAACCGCTCGCGCGTGAGCTCCACGATCGCGGCGCGCAGGTCGTCGGGATCGTCGCCGACACCGAGCTCGTCCTTGCTCAGGGCGAAGTGCTCGTGGCCTCCACTGCCGAACCCGAGGAGCCCGAGCGCGCCGTACGTGTGGTGGCGCGCCTGTTGCACGACCGTGAGCAACGCGCCGGCGGAGTGGCCGATGCCGACGCGGAAGGCGTCGGGCCAGCGCGCCAGCACGTGTTCGATCGCCCAGCGCGTTGACGTCGGCAACGACCTCGGGGGTCAGCGTGTACCCGTCGTCGGGGGTGTCGCTCTCCCCCACCGCCGGAGGGTCGACGGTGACGACGACGTACCCACGATCGGTGAGGTACCTGGCCATGCTGTAGTTGCCGAGCTCCGGCGGTGGCTGCAGGTCGAAGTAGCCGCGCGACATCCCGCCCCCGGGGATGCAGACGCACACGGCCGTACGATCGCCCGGCGATCCCGGTTCGTGGATGTCGACCGCGAGCTCACGCACCCCCGCGGGCGCGACGTCGGCGACGTCGACCCGCAGGGTGCACGTGGTCACGAAGGTTCGAAGCCGGCGGGCAGCACGATCGTCTTCGGCTCGAGGAACGCCTCGAGGCCCTCGGGGCCGAGCTCGCGTCCGATCCCCGACTGCTTGAAGCCGCCGAAGGGCGACGCAAAGTCCATGCCCATGCCGTTGATGCCGTAGGTGCCGGTCCGCACCTTGCGGGCGACGTCGACGCCGGCCTGCGGGTCGGAGGTCCACACCGAACCCGACAGCCCGTAGTCGGAGTCGTTGGCGATCGCGACGCGCGTCGTCGACGTCGTCGTAGGGGATGGCGACGAGCACCGGCCCGAAGATCTCCTCCTGGGCGATGGTCATCTGGTTGTTCGACGTCGGCGAACAGCGTCGGCTCGACGTACCAACCCTTGTCGAACCCGGCGGGGCGTCCGCCACCGGTGACGAGGCGGGCACCCTCTTCCTTGCCCTTGGCGATGTAGCCCTCGACGCGGTCACGTTGGCGCGACGCGAAGAGCGGACCGACCGCGGTCTCGGCGTCGAGCGGCTCGCCCACCTTGGAACCCGACACCGCTTCCGCCAGCGCCTCGACCACCTCGTCGTACCGGGCGCGGGACGCGAGGATGCGGGTCTGCGCGACGCACGCCTCGCCGTTGTTCATCAGCGCGTTCGGCATGAGCCCGGGAATGGTCGTCGAGAGATCGGCGTCGTCGAGGATGATCGCCGCCGACTTGCCCCCCAGCTCGAGCGTGCAGCGCTTCAGCTGCTCGCCGCAGAGCGCGGCGATCTTCTTGCCGGCGACGGTGGATCCGGTGAACGAGATCTTGTCGACGTCGGGGTGGGTGACGATGTGCTCACCGACCTCGCGACCCGCCTGCACGATGTTGAGCACACCGGCCGGGAGCCCGGCTTGCTGCACGGCTTCCGCGAGGAGATAGGCGTTGAGCGGCGTCTCCGGCGCGGGCTTGAGCACCACGGTCGAACCCGACGCCAGCGCGGGTGCCAGCTTCAGCATGGTGACGAACAGCGGGACGTTCCACGGCACGATCGCACCGACCACGCCGACCGGCTCGCGGCGCACGAGCGTCGGCCCGAGCACGCCGGCCCGGCGCTCCTCGAACGCGTACTCCCGGGCGAGACCGGTGTAGTAGTCGAGCACCATGGTGGCGGCGAAGACCTGCCCCATCACGGAGAACGAGATCGGTGACCCCATCTCCTCGGAGATGGTCTTCGCGATCTCTTCGTAGTTCCCCTGGAGGATGCCCGAGAGCGCGGCCATGACGTCGGCGCGCTCGGCGGGCGACATCTGCGGCCACGGGCCGGAGTCGAAGGCTTCGCGGGCCGCGGCGACGGCGCGATCGACGTCGGCGGTCGTCGCGTCGGGCACCTTGGCGATGACCTCCTCGGTCGCGGGCGAGATCACCGCGAGCGTGTCGTTCCCGGCCGGATCGACCCAGTCACCGCCGATGAAGAACTTGTCTCGGTTCACCTTCTGCTCCTTCGTCGCGTGCGGAAACCGTAGCCCTCAGAGCGTGAATTCGGGAATGTCGCCGGTCGTGACCGTACCCACCCGACCGACGGGTTCCGACCCGTCGGTGAGCTCATCGAGCGCGTCCGTCGTGGCGTTGACCCTCGCCGCGAACCGTTCGCCGTGGGCTCCGGTTCCGATCACCGATCCCCGTTCCGGACGTCCGTCGCGGTCGAACATGACCGTGCAGGTGAGGATCGTGCCCGGCCCCGCATAGTCCTCGACCACCACGACCGGCGGCTCGACCGGCGGCCGGCCGACGCCGATGTCGTGCACCGGCCCGGGGTAGCGACCGTCGTCGCGCGGACGGTCGGCGATCACCACGGCGTGGTGCTTGGTGTTGAACATGCCGACACCGTGCACGAAGCCAATGCCACCGTCGGCGCGGATGCGCCCGACCATGGTGGCCACGGCGTGGGTGAGGTAGTTGCTCCCGGGGCCACCGAAGAACGAGAGGCCGCCGATCACCGAGATCGGCAGCGTCGGTGTCGCGTCCCATGGCGCGACGGGTGAGCTTCGGCATCGCCGGGAAGCAGCTGTAGAGCTCGACGTGATCGACATCGCCGACCGCGACACCGGTGACCTCCTGCACGTCGCGGATCGTCGCGTCGAGCGCGGGCACCCGGTGGTACGCGGCACCCGCGCGCGGGTCGGTCGGCTCGTCGGCCCCGGCCCCACCGAGGGGAAACACCCAACGGTCTTCCGGCACCCGCAACGAGCGGCCGATCTCGGTGTCGGTCACCAGGAGCGCCGCGCCCTGGTTCACGAACGGGTTGGCCGTGAGCGCCTTCGGATACGGATACGAGACCATCCGATTCTCAGGCCCGACCGTGGCGACGTCGCGCCGGCGTCGGCGCCGGTGCGGGTCCACGCGTACGGATTCGTCGGCGGCGACGGCCGCAAGACCCGCCCACATCGTGACCGACTCGGCCGCGGCGTCGTCGAGGCTGCGGCCCTCGTGGGCGCGGAGCGCGTGCTCGTAGAGCGGGAAGCAATTGAGCGCGCGCCCGATGCCGACCGCGGCCGACCGTTCCAACTCCGCACCGAACACGGGAAAGCCGGTGGTGCGGCCGCCGGGGTCCACGGCAGCGGAGCACCGGTCCGGCGAGCGCGTGTGGCCGGCGCGGGTGCCTTCTGCACCGGCGATGAGGAAGACGCGTGCGTCGCCCGCTGCGATCCGGGCCGCAACCGCGTCGAGCGCGCGGATCGGCGTCTCCCCTCCGGTCGGATGGATCCGCGGCCGCGTCCGCGGGCACGTCGAGCCCCAGCGCCTGGGCGACGAGCGCACCGAGATCGTCGTACGGCCACGCGCCGACCGGCATCAGCTCGATCGCGTCGACCTCGGCGAGCACGCCACCGCCACTGTCGTCGTCGGCCGCACGCGCCGCCGCCTCGATCAGGCGCAGCGGTTCGGCATCGCGCACGTCGTCGTCGTCCCGGTGGGTGACCTGGCCGACCCCGACGACCACCGGGACCGGCATGCTCACGAGGTGGCGCCCCCGTCGAGCACGAGGATCGCGCCCGACATGTACCCGGCGTCGTCCGACGTGATGTAGGCGAAGGCGGCGGCGATCTCGTCGGGTTCGGCGGGCCGCACGGGCTGGCCCCGACCGAACTCGCTCAGGTCGATCTGCTCCCGGACGAAGAAGTCGGTGAAGCCGGCGCTGAGATCGGTCGCCACCATGCCCGGCGCGACGCCGTTCACCCGAACGCCGCGATGGCGGTACTCGGCAGCCAGCGCCTTGGTGAGCATGAGGACGCCGCCCTTCGACGCCGCGTACGCCGCGTTCCACGGGTTGCCCACGATGCCCGACACCGACGTCGTGTTCACGATCACACCCGAGCCCGCTTCGAGGAGGTGGGGCAGGGCGAACCGGCACACGAGGAAGGTGCCGCGCAGGTTCACCGCGATGATCCGGTCGAACACCGCGGGGTCCAGGGTCTCGGTCCGGTAGAACTGGCCGATCCCGGCCACGTTGCACACCACGCTGAGGCCGCCGAGCTCGACGAACGCGAGGTCGACGGTGCGGGCGACGGCCTCGGCGTCGGTGACGTCGCACTCGTAGCCCCACGCCCGGCCACCCTGGGCGACGATCTCCGCGGCCGTCTCGTCGTGGCCCTTCACGTCGAGACACGCGACCGCGGCTCCTTCGGACGCGAGCCGCCGCGCGGTCGCCCGTCCGATCCCGGAACCGGCCCCGGTGACGACGGCGCGCGTCTCGTTGTGTCGTTGTTCCACGTCAGGTCCGTTCTCTCAGCTCGTACTTCAATACCTTGCCGCTCGCGTTGACGGGCAGTGCGTCCACCACCACCGCGCGCCGCGGCACCTTGTAGTTCGCCATGCGCGGCGCGCACCACGCGCACAACTCGTCGGGATCGACCGATGCGCCCGAGCGGGGAACGACGAACGCGACCCCGACCTCGCCCATCCGGGCGTCGGGCGCACTCACCACCGCCACCTGCGCCACGTCCGGGTGCTCGAGGATCGCGTTCTCCACCTCTGCGGGATACACGTTGAACCCGCCGACGATGAACATGTCCTTCTTCCGGTCGGTGATCTGCAGGTAGCCGCGATCGTCCATGATCCCGACGTCGCCGGTGTGCAGCCAGCCGTCGGGATCGATCGCCTCGCGGTGGCGGCCTCGTCCTCGAAGTAGCCCAGCATCACGTTGAAGCCGCGGCAGACGATCTCACCCGGCTCACCGCGTGGGAGTTCGACGCCGTCGTCGTCGACGATCCTCACCTCCACGCCGTCCATGGCCCGACCCGAGGTGTGCGAGATGGTCTCGGGGTCGTCGTCGGGGCGACAGATCGACACCGTGCCGGTCGATTCGGTGAGGCCGTACGCGGTCACGATCGTCCGGAACGTCAGCTCCTCGCGCATCCGCCGGATCATCTCCACGGGCACCGCGGCCGCGCCGGTGACCGCGAGCCGGAGCGACGAGAGGTCGTACGTGCCGCGGTCGGGATGGTCGAGGATCGAGAGGTACAGGGTCGGGGGGCCCGGCAGCATCGAGATCCGCTCGGCGGCGACGTGCGCGAGCACCGCGGGGACGTCGAAGACCGGCTCGGGAACGATGGTCGCGCCCTTGATGAAGCACGCCACGATCCCGGCCTTGTAGCCGAACGTGTGGAAGAACGGGTTCACCACGAGGTAGCGGTCGCCCTCGGCCAGGCCCACCGTGTTCGCCCACGCGTCGAAGGTCCGCAGGGTCTGGGCGTGCGTCGTCATCGCGCCCTTGGGCTTTCCCGTGGTGCCCGACGTGAAGATGATGTCGGCGACGTCGTCGGGCTGCACGGCATCGGCGCGCTCGCGCGCGGCATCGACGCTCACCGCGTCGGCTCCGGCGAGGAACGCCGGGAAGGTCGCGGTGCCGTCGGGTGCGTCACCCTGCAGCACGATGATGTGCTCGAGTGTGGCGGGCACGGATCCGGTGTCACGCAGCATCGCCACGTAGTCGGTGTCGAGGAAGCCGTTCACCGTGCAGAGGAAGCGCGCGCCGCTCCGCTCCAGGACGAAGGCCGCCTCGGCGCCCTTGAAGCGCGTGTTGAGCGGCACGAGCACGCCCCCGGCTCCGAGCGCGCCGAGCGCGGCGATCACCCATTCGCCGATGTTCGGGGCCCACATGCCGACGCGATCGCCCGGCTCGAGCCCGGCGGCGATGAACGCGCGCGTGGCCACCTCGATCCGATCCGCGAGCTCCGGGAAGGTGAGCCGGACGTCGCCGTCGACGAGACCGTCGAGCTCCGGAAAGCGGGACGCGCTCGCCCGCACGAGCTGCGGAATCGTCCCGAACTCGAGGTCGGCGCGGGTCACGGACGATCCGCGAGCACCGCGTCGGCCACCCTGCGGCGGTGGAAGGTGGCGTCGCCCCAGGCTCGCTGCAACGCCCACGCCTTCTTCATCCAGAGCTGCAGGTCGGCTTCCCACGTGTAGCCGATGGCGCCGTGCACCTGCATCGCGCTGCGACTCGACCGGTACGCGGCGTCGCTGGCGAAGGCCTTCGCCATCGACACGTCACGACTCCGCGTCGGTTCGCGCTCGGCGATCGACCAGGCGGCGCGGTACACCGCGGGCTTCGCGAACTCGACCTTCAGGAGCGCGTCGGCGAGGAGGTGCTTCACCGCCTGGTTCACCCCGATCGGACGGCCGTACTGCTCGCGCTGGCGCGCGTACTCGGCCGCGACGTCGATCATCCGCTCGCTGAGCCCGACGAGGTATGCGGCTGCGGCCAGCGCGCCGCGATCGAACGCCAGCGCTTCGTCGTACTCGAACGGCTCTACCGCGACGCCGTCGACGGAGAACAGACGGCGGCCGCCGTCGATTGCGTCGACCGCGGTGAGCGGCACGCCTCGGGGTCGCAGCACGCCGCCCGGGACGAGCACCACCGATGCGACGTCCGCGTGGGGCACGTACGGCGAACCGTCGAGGGCGGCGGTACCGACGGTGGCACCGTCACCCAGAGCCGGCACGACGACGGCCGCGGTCTCGAACACCGGGCCCGGCGCGGCCGCCCGCCCCAGCTCCTCGAGCAGCAACACGAGGTCGACCTCGGTACCGCCCAGCCCACCGGCCGCCTCGGGCACGAGCATCCCGAACACGCCCATCTCGGCGAGGTGGTTCCACAACGAGACGTCGTGGCCGGCGCCGTCGTCCCAGGCGGCGCGCACGTGCGCGGGCGTGCACTCCTTGGCGAGGAGGTCGCGCAGGCCCTCGGCGAAGAGCGTCTGGTCGGCGGTGAAGGCGAACCGCATCACGCGCCCCGCGGGAGCTGCAGGACGCGGTCGGCGATGATGTTGCGCTGGATCTCGTTCGTGCCCGCGTAGATCGGGCCCGACAACGAGAACAAGAAGCCGTCGACCCACCGCTCGAACGGCCCGTCCATGCGTTCGGCGTCGGGTCCGACGATGTCGAGCGCGAGCTCGTGGATGCGCACGTCCATCTCGCTCCAGAAGATCTTGTTGAGGCTCGCCTCCGCGCCGATGGTGCCGCCGTCGATCATGTGGGTCACCGTCATGTACGTGTGCAGCCGGTAGCCCTCGGCCTGCATCCACGCGTCGGCGACCGCGTCGCGCAGCGCGGCGTCGGACGGATCCGCGTGGTCGCGCCACAGGGCGACGAGCCGATCGGCGGCGGCGCTGAACCGTGCCGGGCTGCGCAGGCTCACGCCGCGCTCGAACCCGGCGGTCGCCATGGCGACCCGCCACCCCTGGTTCACGTCGCCGAGCGTGTTCTCGACCGCCACGCGGACGTCGTCGAAGAAGATCTCGGCGAAGCCGGTCTCTCCGTCGAGCTGCGCGATCGGCCGCACGGTGATGCCGGGTGCGTCGAGCGGCACCAGCACGAAGGTGAGACCCCGGTGGCGCTCCGCGTCGGGGTCGGTGCGGAAGATCCCGAAGCACCAGTCGGCCCAGACCGCCCGCGAGGCCCAGATCTTTTGCCCGTTGAGGATCCACGCCTCACCGTCGTCGGAGAGCACCGCGGTCGACCGGATGGCGGCGAGGTCGGACCCCGCGTTGGGCTCGCTCCAGGCCTGCGCCCACACGATCTCGCTCGACGCCATGGTCGGGAGGAACCGGGCCTTCTGCTCGTCGGTGCCCACCTCCATGATCGTGGGACCGAGGAGGAAGATGCCGTTCTGGTTCACGCGCCCCGGCGCGCCGGCGCGGTAGTACTCCTCTTCGAAGATCAGCCAGTGGAGGTAGTCGGCCCCGCGGCCGCCGTACTCCTCGGGCCACGAGACGGCGGACCAGCGGCCCTCCGACAACGTGCGCTCCCACTCCCGATGGCGGGCGAACCCCTCCTCGGTGTCGAAGCTCGGCAGCGGCTGCGAGGGGACGTTGGCCTCGAGCCAGGTGCGCGCCTCGGCCCGGAACGCGTCCTGTTCGGGCGTGTATCGCAGATCCACGGCGCCGAACCTACCGTTTTGGCGTCACTCGACCCTGCTCCAGCATGGTCCGGTGACGCCAAAACGAGCAGGGGGGGGTCAGGTCTGGTGCTGGGCGGACGGCGCCTTCAGCGGCGCGTCCTCGCGGATGGCCCGCAGCCGGTCGCGCGCCTCGCGCTCGGCCTCGGTGCCGCGCAGCGGTAGCCGGAACCCGGTGTAGAGCACCCGGCGCTCGCGCTCGACCGGCGGCTGCGACTTGTGCAGCGTGCACGACAGGTGGACGGTGATGTCGCCCGTGCGGGTGGGGAGGTCGACGGCGGGGAGATCGGACCGGTGCTCGCGGTGGTCCGACGGCCACATCAGCGCACGGTGCGAACCGGCGACCGCGCGCGAGCTGCCCCGACCGCGCGTCGGCGCCGGTGACCGAGATGCCGACCGTCATGCTGCAGCAGTCGTAGCTGTGCCGCCCGAGCGCGCAGTCCTTGTGCCAGGGAAGATCGGAGATGCCCTCGACCACGCCAAAGGGCTTGAACAGCGCCTCGATGCGATTGTCCTCCATGCTGCCGTAGACGTGACCGTCGCCGGTCAGCCCGGCGAGGCGCTGCAGGCGGTCGTCGTTCACCAGGCGCTCGACCGTGGGCGACACCTCGTCGAAGTACTGCATGCGCACGAGGAGCTGGTCGCCGTCGGTGTTGCGGGCCCACCACGAACGACCGTCGTCGGGGGTGTAGGTGGAGCGGCGCGATCCATGTCGAGCGACACCGCGGCCATCTCCTCCTCGGTGAACACACCGTCGATGTGCAGGTAGCCGGCGCGCTGGAGGAAGTCACCCATCTCCGCCAGGTCGGCGTCGGCCCCGAAGCTGCGGTCGAGCGCCAGGGGCGCGCCCGACGCGTCACTGAGATCGATCGCGCCCGGCACGTGCGGGGCACGGGCATCGAGCGCGCCGCGCAGGAGCAACCACCAATCGAGCAGCTGGTCGAACCGCCCGACGGGCTGGTCGAGCGAACCGTTCGTCTGCATGCCGACGACAGTGACCTGGTCGGTGACCAGGTCACTCAACTGCGCCGCCGAGAGGCGGAGGACCGCGCCGGCATCTTGAACACCGCCCGCGCGCGACGCGCACGGTGCCACCGTCGTCGGCGAGGGTCCATGCCTCACCGTCGACGTCGAGCACCAGCGATCCGGGCGCGAACACGCGCACGGCCTCGCGCAGGAGAGCGGCGTGCTGCTCGAACGCCTGCGGAAGCACCTCTCCGAAGCAGCTCGCCGCAGCGACCGCTTCGACCTCGCCGTCCACGCGTGTACGGATGTCGACCGACATGTGGCCCCCCTCGGGTCGGGATGTCAGAGCATGGCGAGCGTGGGATCCGCGAACGCCGGGCACTTCTGTGAGCCTTCCGGGAAGTCGGCCGGCGACAGCGGCCGGGCGACCTCCCCGACGACGGGTCCGATCCTGGCACCGATCGGGGCCAACGTGTCGAGGTCGAACCGGTAGAGCTCGGCGGCGTTGCCCGCCAACATCATCTGCACCTCGGTGGGATCGACGCCCGCGAAGCTCAGCCGGATGGCGTCCTTGGAGAACGGATGGCTCGACTCCTTGTGCGGGTAGTCACTCCCCCACATGATGCGGTCGACCCCGACCTGCTCGCGGATCGGGACCTCCGACGGGCGGATGAAGCTCGCCCCGACGTGGCACTGACGCGCCCAGTACTCGCTGGGCTGGAGCGCCAGCTTCTCGACGACGGGCAGGCCCCACTCGCGCTCCTGTGATCCGACCGCGTTGCGCATGCGGTCGAAGAAGTAGTCGAGCGATCCGAGGAAGTCGGGCACCCAGGCGGTGCCCTGCTCGGTGAACACGAACTGCAGGTCGGGATGACGGTCGAGCGCGCCGCCGACGATGAGGTTGGTGAGCACGTTGTGCGACCACCACGTGACCTCGAGCAGGAACATCACGATGTCCTCCTGCTCCTGGCCACGCGGCGGACCCGCGCTGCCGCCGTGATGGTTCACGGGCATGCCCAGCTCCTCGCACACCGTCCAGATCGGGTCGTAGTGCTGGTGGTGGAGGGGGAGCAGACCGGTGCCGGGAGGCGCGCCCGGGAGGAGCACCCCGCCGGTCAGCCCGTTCGCATGCGCCCACCGGATCTCCTCGACCGAGGCGTCGACGTCGTGCAGCATGATCTGCGCGATGCCGGCGCGGCGCCCGGGCGTGCGTGCGCAGAAGTCGGCGAGCCAGCGGTTGTGCGCCTGCAGACCGGCCCAACGCAGCTCGTGGTCGTGCGCGTCGGTCGGTGGTGCCTGCGTGACCAGCGCGCCGCCCGGGAAGAACGGCGGGATGGTGTTGGGGAAGATGACCTCGGCGGCGATGCCGTCGGCTTCGAGGTCGCGGATGCGACGGTCGGAGTCCCAGTTGCGCTTGCCGAGATCACCGAGCAGGTCGGGGAAGAGGATGTCGTAGCCGCCGACCCAGGCGTCGAACTCGTCGTGGTAGCGGCGGGCGAGGAAGTCGCGGTACTCGTGGATCTCGCCACCGCCGTGGCAGTCGGCGGAGATGACGACGTAGCGGTCGTCGGCGTTCATGGGCGGCCTCCCCCGGCGTGCACCTTCAATGAGTCCACATTAGAAGCTCGACGTCAGAAGCCCGGCGGCGGGCGGTAGCCGCCGAGGACCGCCTCCACGAGCTGCGCGGCCCGTACCGCCCGGCGGTCGTGGAGGTAGGGGGCGACGATCTGCATGCCGACCGGGAGCCCGGCGTTCGTGCGACCGATGGGGACCACCGCCGACGGGAGCCCGACGATCCCGATCAGACCGAGCCAGTCGATCATGCTCACGAGGGAACGCGACTCGCCGTTGACCTCGATGGTGCGCTCCAGCATGTCGGGGCGGTGGTCGTGGGGGAATGCGGGGATGTTCATCACCGGCAGGAGCAGCAGGTCGTGACCGGTGAACCACTCCGCCCACGTGCGCCGGAGTCCGGCGCGCTCCTCTTCGGCGCGCAACCAGGCGCGATGCGAACCCGAGGCTGCGTCGGCGTTTTCGTCGGGGAGGCTCGGGGAGATCGCCGGCACGATCATGCGGGTGAAGAGTCCGCGCTGGTCGGCGAAGTCGACGCCGGGACGGTCCTCGTCGACCTTCGCGCCGGCGTCCGCCAGACGGTCGACCGCGGCGCGCAGGAGGCCGCGGTACTCGGCGTCGACCGGCGACGCCGGGTCGTCGAGCCAGGTGCCGACGCGGAAGTCGGCGAGCGCGTCCGCGTCGCACGCAGGGAGCTCGAGTCGCCACGCGTCGGCCCGCTCGGGCTCGGGCCCGGCGAGCACGCCGAGGAGCAGGTCGAGGTCGTCGGCGCTGCGCGCGATCGGGCCGAACACGTTGATGTCGGCGTCGGTGCGACCCCCGCCGACGTGGTCGAGGTATCCCCGCTGCGGGATCACGCCGAAGCTCGGCTTGAGGCCGAACACCCCACAGCAGTGCGACGGGATGCGCACCGAGCCACCGATGTCGGTTCCCACCTCGAAGCTGGTGAAGCCGGCGGCGACCGCGGCGGCCGCGCCGCCCGACGAGCCTCCGACCGTGCGATCGAGCGACCACGGGTTGTTGGTGATCCCGAAGATGTCGTTGAACGTCTGGAAGTCGCCCGACCAGCGCGGCAGGTTGGTCTTGCCGAACACGATCGCACCCGCCGCCTTCAAGCGCGCCACGGCGGGCGCGTCCTGCGCGGGGACGTGGTCGACGAGCTCGCGGCACCGCCCGTCGAACGGATCCCCTCGGTCTCGATCGCGTCCTTGATCGTGACGGGCAGCCCGTGCAGCGGGCCGAGCGCGTCGCCACGCGCCACGACTGCGTCGGCCGCGTCGGCTGCAGCCCGGGCCCGATCGGCGTCGAGGGTGACGACCGCGTTCACGTCGCCGTCGAGCCGCTCGATGCGATCGAGGTACAGCTCGAGCAGTTCCCGGCTGCGCAGCTCGCCGGTGCGGAGGTCGTTCGTGAGCTGCACCGCGGACCGGGTCGCGGTCGTGTCGTCGGCCACGGTGGATTCTCCTCGAACGGCGTAGTCTGACGGGGTGTCAGAAACCGTAACGCGAGTACCCGCAGTCGAGGGCTGGTTCACCACCGACGGCGACGAGCCCCACCTCATCGGGGGCAAGTGCCCGGCGTGCAGCACCGTCGTGTTCCCACCGCGGGCCGGAGCGTGCCCGAACCCCGACTGCGACTCCGACACGCTCGACCCTACCGAGCTCTCGCGCCACGGGCGCATCTGGTCGTACACCGAGAACCACTACGCACCGCCCCCGCCCTACGTCGCCGCCGAGCCCTTCGAGCCGTACGCGCTCGCCGCGGTGGAGCTGACCGGTGAGGGCATCGTCGTGCTGGGGCAGGTCGCCCAGGGCGTCAGCGTGGCCGATCTGCGGGTCGGCATGGACATGCAGCTCGAGCTCGACATCCTCTACCGCGACGACGACCACGAGTACCTCGTGTACGTGTGGGCGCCGGCGACCCCCGGGAGCGCCGCATGAGCACGGAGCGCGACGTCGCCATCCTCGGCGTGGGCATGCACCCGTGGGGCAAGTGGGGGCGCGACTTCACCGAGTACGGCATGGTCGCGGCCGCGCCGCACTCGACGACGCCGGCTTGGCGTGGCGCGACATCCAGTACGTCGCCGGGGCCGACACCATCCGCAACGGCTACCCCGGGTTCATCGCCGGCGCGACCTTCGCCCAGAAGCTCGGGTGGACGGGCGTGCGCGTCTCGTCGAGCTACGCCGCGTGCGCCTCGGGGGCACAGGCGCTCCACCAGGCACGCGCGCAGATCCTCGCCGGCTACTGCGACGTGGCCCTCGTGATCGGAGCCGACACGACCCCCAAGGGGTTCTTCGCCCCCGTCGGCGGTGAGCGCAGGACCGACCCCGACTGGCTGCGCTTCCACCTGCTCGGTGCGACCAACCCGGTGTACTTCGCGCTGTACGCACGACGGCGCATGGACGTGTACGGCGCGACCACCGAAGACTTCGCACGCGTCAAGGTGAAGAACTCGAAGCACGGGTTCGAGAACCCGAACGCGCGTTTCCGCAAGGAGAACTCGGTCGAGGACGTCGTCAACAGCCCGGTCGTGGCCGATCCGCTGCGACTGCTCGACATCTGCGCGACGTCGGACGGCGCGGCGGCGATCATCGTGTCGAGCATGGACTTCGCCCGGAGCGCACGCGGCTCGACCGACGGCGTACCGCGCGTGAAGGCCGTCTCGACGGTGACGCCGCGCTACCCCCAGACCGTGCTGGAGCTCCCCGACTTCGCCACCGACTCCAGCGCGGCGGTGGCGCCACCCGACCGTTCGTTCAAGGACTCGATCGCGGGCGCGGCGTACGAGGAGGCGGGCATCGGACCCGACGACCTCAGCCTGGCCGAGGTCTACGACCTGTCCACCGCGCTCGAGCTCGACTGGTACGAGAACATCGGGCTCTGCGGCGAGGGCGAGGCGGAGGCGTTGCTGCGCTCGGGCGACACCGAGCTCGGTGGTCGCATCCCCGTGAACCCCAGCGGTGGGTTGGCGTGCTTCGGCGAGGCCATCCCGGCCCAGGCCATCGCCCAGGTCTGCGAGGTCACCTGGCAGCTGCGGGGCCAGGCCGGCGCCCGGCAGGTCGAGGGGGCCCGGGTGGGAATCACCGCCAACCAGGGATTGTTCGGACATGGGTCGTCCGTGATCGTCAGCAACTAGGTAGTACGAGCTCAGGAGCGTTCTCATGGCCGAGGCCTACATCGTCGAAGCGGTACGCAGCCCGGTCGGACGACGCGGCGGAGGGCTGTCGCAGGTCCACCCCGCCGACCTCGGCGCGCACTCGATCAAGGCGCTGATCGAGCGGGCGGGCGTCGACCCCGCCGCCATCGACGACGTCGTGTTCGGCAACGTCGACAGCATCGGCCCGAACGCCGGCGACATCGCCCGTACCTGTTGGCTCGTCACCGGCTACCCCGAGCACGTGCCCGGCACCACCGTCGACCGCCAGTGCGGATCGGCGCAGCAGGCCGTGCACTTCGCTGCGCAGGCCGTGATGTCCGGCACCATGGACCTCGTCGTCGCCGGCGGCGTGCAGAACATGAGCCAGATCCCGATCATGAGCGCGATGGAGGCCGGCCAGAAGTTCGGTCACGAGACGCCGTTCTCCAACTCCCCCGGCTGGCAGGCGCGCTACGGCGACCAGGAGGTCTCGCAGTTCCGCGGGGCCGAGATGATCGCCGAGAAGTGGAACATCTCCCGGGACGACATGGAGCGGTTCGCGGTCGAGTCGCACGAGCGTGCGCTACGGGCGCGCGCGGAAGGTCGATTCGAGAACGAGATCGTGGCGCTCGGCGAGTGCACGTTCGACGAAGGGCCACGCGAACCGAACTGGGAGAAGATCCGCTCCCTGCCCACGCTCATCGAAGGTGGTCGACTCACCGCCGCGGTGTCGAGTCAGATCAGCGACGCGTCCGCGGCGCTCCTGATCGCCGGCGAGCAGGCGGTGAAGGACCACGGCTTGACGCCGCGTGCGCGCATCCACCACATGAGTGTGCGCGCCGACGACCCCATCATGATGTTGAGCGCGCCGATCCCGGCGACCGAGTACGCGTTCCAGAAGACCGGCATGCGCGTCGACGACATCGACCTGGTCGAGATCAACGAGGCGTTCGCGTCGGTCGTGCTCGCCTGGCAGCAGGAGACCGGCTTCGACCTCGCCCAGGTCAACGTGAACGGTGGCGCGATCGCGCTCGGTCACCCGCTCGGTGCCACCGGCGCCCGACTCATGACCACGCTGCTCAACGAGCTCGAGCGCACCGGTGGTCGCTACGGCCTCCAGACCATGTGCGAGGGCGGCGGCCAGGCCAACGTCACCATCATCGAGCGCCTGTAGCCACCACCACCAACGAACCGGCGTCGGCAAACGGGGTCATACCCCACGCTGGCGACGCCGGTTCGATGGTCATTCGTCGAGGAGGTCGCCGGTGAGGGCGGCTTCGGCGGCGAGGGCGCGCTCGGAACGCTGACGGCGGAGGATCGCGCCCAGCGCGACGAGCACCACCACCCCGCCGGCCATCTGCGCCGGTTCGAGCTCCTGGTCGTAGATGATCCAGGCGCCGGCGATCGAGACCACCGGGTTGGCCAACGTCATCATCGACGTGACGCTGACGTCGACGTAGTGGTGCGCCCAGGTCATGAGCCCGTGGCCCACCATGCCCGGGAACAGGATCAGGCCGAACATCAGCAGCCAGTCGGCGCCGTGGATCGCGCCCAGGTCGTGCGTGGTGAGCAGGCTCCACGGCACGACGATCACGCAGGCGCCGATGAACACCGCGGCGAGGAACGACCACGCGTGCACGTCGGCGTCTCGGGCGCGCTTGCCCAGCAGGAAGTACGCGGTGAACACCAGCAGGTTGACGACCGCGAAGATGTTCCCGTGCAGGGTTGAACCGTCGGAGCTCGCACCGGCGACGACCACCACGACACCCGTGAGCGCCAACGCCGCGTAAGCCAGCTCGCCTCCCGTGCGTCGCTCTCCGAACATCCGCGCCGCGATCAGCAGGATGAGGACCGGCTGGAGCGACGGGATCAGCGTGGCGTTGACGATCGACGTCTCCTGGAACGACGCGAAGCCGAAGATGAAGCTGAGCGCGAAGCACACGCCGGCCGGGAACGCGAGCACCACCAGCTTGAGGGTGATCCGCCCGCCGACCAGGTACGCGAAGCCCACCGCGATCACGGTGCCGATGGTGACGCGCCAGAAGACGATCGTCGGTGCGGACGCGTCGATGCCCTTCACGAACAGCGGGCCGAAGCCCCACGCGAACACCGCGAGCGCGACCGCGAACAGCGGGATCCCACTCCGCCGATGCTGCACGGTCATGGCCGGACGCTACCGGAGTTCCACTTCTGACTGCCCGTCAGATTCGCGGCTACGTTCGCGCTCATGATCGAGATCCCGGCGGCTACCCGCGTGTACGGCATCCAACTGCCCATCCAGTCGAAGAGCAAGACGTTCGTCGCCGACTGGGAGTTGACGGCGACCCCCGCCGACCTCGCCCGCGTCGCGCGGACCGCCGACGAGCACGGGTTCTTCTACGTGGCCGTGTGCGACCACATCGCGATCCCGGAGTCCCTCGCGACCACGATGGGCACGTACTGGCAGGACTGCATCTCCACGCTCTCGTGGTTGGCCGGCCTCACGCAGCGCACCAATCTGCTGTCGCACGCCTACGTGCTCCCGTACCGCCACCCGTTGATCGCGGCCAAGGAGTTCGAGACGCTCGACTACCTCTCGGGCGGCCGCGCCATCGTCGGGATCGGTGCCGGTCACGTCGAAGCCGAGTTCGAGGCCCTCGGCGTCGACCACGCGTGTCGCGGGAAGCTGGTCGAGGAGAAGCTGCCGCCGCTCATCGAGGCGCTGGAGCACGAGTTCGTCGACGGTCTCGGCGCGCAGCCGCGCCCGGTGCAGTCGCCGCGCCCGCCGGTCTGGATCGCGGGCTCGAGCCCGGCGGCCATCCGTCGCGCCGCGACCTACGGCGACGGTTGGCTCCCGCAGGGACCGTCGAACGCGGAGATGGTGGCCAAGCTGCAGGCGCAGCGTGACGAACACGGCCGCGCCGACCGTCCGATGATGATCGGCGACATCACCCCGTTCCTCTACGTCGGCACCCCGGGGTGGGACGTCGGCGAGGGTGTGATCTCGGGCGCGCCGGGCGACATCGCCGAGCAGATCCTGGCCGACACCGCCGAGGGCGTGAACCAGATCCAGGTGCGGTTCAAGGCCCGCAGCTGCGACGAGATCTGCGACCAGATGGCCGCGTTCGGCACCGAGGTCGCGCCCATCCTCGCCACCATCTGATCTGGCCCCGGAGTCACCCACTCGCGACCTGGGAGTGATCGGGACGCGGTGTCCCCGTGTTCTCGGCCTGGGTTGCGGAGCCTTGCGAACCCGGCGTCGACTGACGCCACCACCACAACCCGAACGTGATGGCGACGAGCAGTGCGAGCCCGAGGTGCGCGTACGCCCAGAAATTCGTACGTCGACGGTGACACGGTGTGGCCGTCGATGCCGACCACGAAGACCCCGTCGGCGAGCGCAGCGCGCGCCCCGGCGACGTCGCCGCTGCTGACGACCTTGAACCCCAGGAAGTCCCACGGCAGGAGCCGACCGGTGACGACGGTCGCGCTGACGGTGAGGACCACGCCGACCGCGGCCACGATGCCGGCGATGCCGCTGCGCACCCGGCGCAGGACGGCGACGACGAAGGCGGCGAACGTGACCACACCGAGGACGATCGTCGCGACCTGGTGCACGTCGCGCACCCACTGGGACCCGTCGGGGTGGTACTCGAACCACAACCACGCGCCCGAAGCGGCCAGCACGGCCATGGCGAGCGCGGCGAGCACGAGCAGCACCCGGGCCGTGACTCGCCAAGGGTCGCGCTCGGGCACGGCGCGGAGCGTAGACCTCGGCCGGCAAGCCCTGGGGCAGGTCTGGGGCGGGCGAATGGGTCGGTTGGATGGGAGGTGCTACGGCTGGAGCTGTGACACTGTCCACATCAAGTTCTCAGCCGCACCCGACGATGCTCCCGAGATGAACCTCCGGGCGGGCTGGACTCCACGGATCCTCGGCGCCCTCCTGCTCGTCTTCGCCGCCTGGTTCGTCATCGCCCACGCCGCCGGGTTCCTGCCCGCCATCGGAGAGGTGGCGGGGCTCGGACCCGCCGCCCTGCCCATCGGCCTGGCCATCGTGGCGGTCGGCGTGCTCAATCGGGGTCTCCAGGCCCACGCTTCGTTCCGGCTCGTGGAGCTGCCGGCGCGCTTCGGCGCCATGCTGCACCTGAGCGCAACCTCCTACGCCACCAACAAGGTGGTGAAGTCGGCGGGAACCGCCGGTCTGGTGCCCTACCTGGCGCACGCCGACCGCGCCGGCGAGTGCCGGGCACGCGTCAGCGCCGCCTACCTCGCCACCAAGCTCGCCGAGACGGTCTCGCTCTGCTGCCTCATCGGTCTCGCGGTCGTCGCCGGCGCCGCGACGGGTGGTCTGCACGGGGCCGCCCTCTGGGGCGCGGTCGCGTCGGCGGCGTACGCGCTCGTCGTGGGGACCGCGCTCGTGTTCATCGCCGGCCGACGCTCACTGGTCGAAGGCATCGCAGTCCGGATGCGACGCCTGGCGTTCCGGTTCCGTGATCGCTTCGGACGCCCGCACCCGGAGCCGGGCGGCGCCTGCGCCGGTCACGAGCTGTCCAGCGCGATGGACCGGATGCGGGCCGATCCCCGCGCCGCGGTCCCGCTGCTCGTGACCGCCTTCGCCGGCAAGCTGCTCGGCTGCGCCGGGCTCTTCATGGTGCTCACCGGTCTGGGGATCCACTTCGGGCTGGCGACGACGCTGCTCGTGTACACGCTCACCCTCATGGTGGCGTTGGTCGGCCCGCTCCCCGGCGGCATCGGCATCGCCGACGCTTCGCTCGGCGCGCTCCTCGTGGCGAACGGCGTGTCGGGACCGTCGGCCGCCGCCGCCGTCGTGGCCTTCCGCCTGCTCGACCTCTGGTTGCCGCTCCTCGTGGGTGCCGCGGCCGGAGCCCGGCAGTACCGGCGGAACCGCAGCACGGCCACGGCGGCCGCTGCTGTCACCGCGACGGACGCGGACCCGATCGAGGCCCGGCAACCGGTCCTCGCCGCGGTCGGCGCCGACTGACCTCCAGGCCGCCTCAGGTCACCGCCGGCCGAGCCGCAACCTCGGGCTCCGCCGGGGGCACGCGTGTGCGCATCCACGCCAGCAGGATCGTTGCGACGAGCAGCAGACCGAGCGCGAGGTGCGCGTACGCCCAGAACTGGTACGTCGACGGCGTGATCTCGCGGCCGTCGAGCAGGACGTACACGACCCGCGAGTCGGCGACCGCCTGCACACCCCGATCGATGTCCTCCCCGGAGCTCACGGCGTCGAGCGCGAGCTGGTCCCACGGCAAGAGACGGCCGGTGAGGACCGCGGCCAACGTGGTCATGAGCACGCCGACGGCGGCGAAGATCCCCGCGACCTTCAGCGCCAGTCGGCGTGCGATCGAGACGAACAACAATCCTGCCGCGAGCACGACGATCGCGATGGACGCGACCTGATGGACGACCCGGAGCGCGTGGCTCGGACCCGGGTGGTACTCGAACCACAGCCACGCGCCCGATGCGACCAGGACCAGGAGCGCGAGCGCGGCGAGCACGAGCAGGACCCGCGCCGCGATCCGCCAGCCGTCGCGCTCGGGCACGACGGAGAGCGTGACGTCAGCCAGCCGGCGTGTCGGCGATGATGGCGCCCAGGTGCATCAGCGTGGGTGTCTCCGAGCCCAGGTCGAGCTCCATCTGCTTCGCCAACAGGAAGTAGCGGTACAGCGGGTAGTCGCGGTCGACACCGACACCTCCGTGGAGATGGTGCGCGGCGAGGAGCACGTCCTGCCCGCCCTGCGCGGCCCAGTACTTCGCCGCGTCGACCTGCGCCGCGGCGGGAACGCCGGCGTCGAGCCGCCACGCGGCCTGCCACGCGGTGAGCTTCATCGCTTCCTTGTTGATGTAGGTGTCGGCGGTCCGCTGGCTCACCGCCTGGAACGTGGCGATGGCGCGCCCGAACTGCTCGCGCTCCTTCACGTAGGTCGCGGTGAGGTCGAGGGCAGCCTGCGAGGCCCCCGACATCATCACCGACATCGCGGTCAGCGCCCGCTCGAGCAGCCAGGTGAGGCCCTCGGGGCCGGCCAGCTTGGTGGCTTCCGCATCGCGCAGCACGAGTCGCGCGGTCGGGGCGCCGAGCATCGTGTCCTCGCGCTCGAGGGATGACGCCGGATGCCGACGGATCGACGAGGTAGATGCCGTCGATCGCCGACACGACGATCGCCTTGGCGTCGAGCCCCGCAGGCACGCACACCTTCTCGCCGGTGAGCTTGCCGCCGGTGGCTGCGGTCGACGGTGCGTACGCGTCGCCGACCGCCTCCGTGAGCGCGGCCGTCACGATGGTCGTGCCCGCCGCCACGCCGGCGAGGGCATCGGTGGCACCGAACTCCGCCAACGCCGGTGCCGCGAGCGCCATCACCGCGAGCGCGGGACCGAAGCGGCCGTGCGACCGACCTCTTCGAGCACGATGCACGTCTCGAGGAAGCCGAGCCCGGCGCCGCCGACCGACTCGGGCAGCGAGATGCCGACGATGCCGGCCTGGGCGAGCGCCGCCCACAGGTCGCGGTCGAAGCCGTCGCTCTCGGCGACGACCCGCTTCGTGCGTTCGAGGGTGGTGGCATCGGACAGGATCTTGGCCGCGAGCTCGCGGAGGTCCTGCTGGTCGGAGGAGAAGGAGAAGTCCATCAGCGGTCAGCCCTCGGGAAGCCCAGCGTGAACTGGGAGATCAGGTCGCGTTGCATCTCGTTGACCCCACCGCCGAAGGTGAGGATGATCGCTCCTCGGGTGCCCTGCTGGATCCGCGACTTCAGCACCGCGCCCGGGGCGTCGGGCTCGAGGTACGACACCGGCCCGAGGATCTCCATGAGGAGCTGGTAGCCCTCCATGTTGAGCTCGCTGCCGTACACCTTGAGCGCGGAGCAGTGGCCGATGTCGAGCACACCCTGCGTGGCCTCCCACGCCACCTGCCAGTTCATGAGGCGCACGACCTCGACCTTGGCCTGGAGCTTGGCCAGGTTGTACTGCACCCACGACTGGTCGATGACCCTGCGGCCGTCGGGCAGCTTCGTCTCCTGCGCGTACTGCGTGACCTCGGTGAGCGCGCGGTCCATGACGCCGCTCGCGAACAGCGTGACCCGCTCGTGGTTGAGCTGGTTGGTGATCAGCTTCCACCCGTGGTTCTCGCCACCGATGACGTTGGCCGCGGGGACGATGACGTCCTCGAAGAACACCGCGTTGATGTCGTGCGTGCCGAGCAGGTTGAGCGGTGACAGCGTGATTCCGGGCGTGTCCATGGGCACGATGATCATGGAGATGCCCTTGTGCTTCGCCGCGTCGGGATCGGTGCGCACCGCCAGCCAGCAGTAGTCGGCGTCGCTGGAGAGCGATGTCCACATCTTCTGCCCGTTGATCACGTATGAATCCCCGTCGTGCACGGCACGCGTCTTCAACGACGCGAGATCGGTGCCGGCACCGGGCTCCGAGTAGCCGATGCAGAAGTGGACGTCACCGGCGAGGATGCGCGGCAGGTAGTCGGCCTTCTGCTCGTCGGTGCCGAACGCCATGATCGTGGGGCCGACGCTGTTGAGCGTGAGCATCGGAACCGGCGCACCGGCGCGCATCGACTCGTCGAAGAAGATGAACTGCTCGATCGCCGAGCGCCCCTGACCGCCGTACTCTTTGGGCCAACCGATGCCCGCCCAGCCGTCGGCGCACATCTGCTTCCAGATGCGGCGGGGCGCTTCCCCCACCGCGTGCGACGCGTGCAATTCGGCGACCGTGGCTGGATCCAGCAGCTTCTCGTAGTAGGTGCGCAGCTCCTGCTGCATCGCCAACTGCTCCGGCGTGTACCCGATCTCCATGAGGAAGCTCCGCTCGTTTCTGACGGGTAATCAGGTTCTGTCTACTACACGATTCCGTTCCGGCGTCAGCCCCGCACTGCGGCGGCGAACGACGCGAGTTCGCGGCTCACGTCGTTGCCGGTCGGTCCGAAGACGAGCTCGGTGATGCCACCCACCCGCGCGGCCACCGCACGCTCGCGCACGCTCGCCGCGTCACCCGTCCACCCGCTCTGCAGGATGGCGGGACCCGCCCGTGCGACGATGTCCCGGTCGCGATCGCTGACCGCGATCATGTGGCCCTCGTGGACGACCCAGGGGTGGTCACGCTCGTCGTAGTTCGCGTCGAGCTCGGCCAACCAGTCGGCGCCGCCAGGAATCTCCGCGACCGTCTCGCGGGAGAACTCCCAACGGCCGTGCACCTGGGTCGCATATGACGGCGTCAGCGCGTCGAGTACCCGCGGGCTCGTGTGGTCCTCCCCCGGCTCGAGCACCGTGCCACTGCAGAGGAGTGCGCACGGATCCCACTCGTCTGAATCCGGCGGGAACGCGACGATCACGCCGTCGGCCACCTCGCGCGCGTACGCGAATCCTTTCGGACCCATCGGCGCGAGCAGCAGCGGCACGTCGATCGGACGCGGTGGCGCGTACCCCGGCGAGTGGATCATGCGACAGCGCGCGCCGTCGACCTCGACCGCGTCGCCGTGCAGCAACCCGCGCAGCTGCGTGACGTACGCCGCGAGATCAGCCCACTTCATGGCCTTCTGGCCCATGGCGCGAGCGCCGGTGAACCCCGTGCCCACCGCAAACGTGAGGCGGCCGGGCGCGAGCTCCTCGATGGTGGCGATCGCGGAGGCCGTCACCATGACATGGCGCAGGAAGCCGACGGCCACCCCGGTGGCGAGGCCGATGTGGTCGGTCGCCTCCGCGATCCGCGCGAGCGCGACCCAAAGGTCGCCGTAGAGGGCCGGCGAGTCGTACACCCACACGCGCTCGTACCCCAGCGCCTCGGCCTGCGCGGCGTAGCTCGGGAGATCCGTGCTCGGTGGAAATGCGCACGCGAGCTGGGGCACTTCTGACATGTCGATCCTCCCGAGAGCCCTGACGGAGCGTCAGATTAGGGTGAGGCCATGAACCCTTCTCCGCTCACCGGCAAGCGCATTCTGGTCACCGGCGTCACCGGCATGGTTGCCGGCCCGATGGCGGCTCGTCTCGCACCCGACAACACCGTGTACGGAGCCGCGCGCTTTGTGGATCCCACCCAGCGGGAGTCGCACGAGGCCGCCGGCATCACCACCATCCGGGTCGACCTCGAGCACGGCGACCTCGACGAGGTACCGGCCGATCTCGACTACGTGCTGCACTTCGCGGTGGCGAAGACCAACGACTTCGGGCGCGACCTCACCGCCAACGCCGACGGCGCCGCGCACCTGATGGAGCGGGTCCGGGGCGTCGACGCGTTCTTCCACTGCAGCTCGGGTGGCGTGTACCAGGAGCACGAGCACGACCACCTGAAGGAAGACGCCCCGCTCGGCGACAGTCACCGCGCCGCGGGGATGGAGAGCTATTCGATCTCGAAGATCGCGGCGGAGACGATGGTGCGGTACACGTCAATACGGCTGGGGATCCCAACGGTCATCGCGCGGCTCAGCGTGCCGTACGGCGACACGTTCGGCTGGCCGTTCTTCCACGTGATGATGCTCGAACACGGCATGGCGATCCCGGTGCACACCGACGCACCGTCGCAGTACAACCCGCTCAACCTCGACGACATCGTCGCGTCGCTCCCCTACCTCCTCGCGGCGGCGTCGACGCCCGCCAACGTCGTCAACTGGGGCGGCGACGAGATCGTCAGCGTCGAGGAGTGGTGTGGACTCATCGGCGAGCTGATCGACAAGCCCGTCGTCTTCGAGCACACCGACGCCAGCGTGCCGCCACTCATCCTCGACGTCGGCAAGCTCAACGAGCTCGGCTTCCACTCATCGGTCTCGTGGAACGACGGCATCAGCCGTCTCGTGCGCACGTCACGTCCCGACCTCGCCGCGACCTGAACACCCCTTCTCGGGGGCGTCAGCTGAAGGTCGAGCCGCCGTCGAGGTGGAGGGTCTGGCCCGTCATCCACGACGCCTCGTTCGACGCGAGGTAGACGCACGCGGCGCCGACGTCTTCGGGCGTACCCGTGCGACGGACGGGGATCTGCTTGACGAGGGCGGCAGTGGCGTCGGCGTTGGCCGGCTGCATCATGCCCAGCGCGAGCGAGTTCGCAGTCACGCCGTAACGCGCGGTCTCCGACGCGAGATGACGCATGAACGAGATCGCGCCGCCCTTGCCGGCCGCGTAGGGCGAAACGCCGATGTGCAGCCCGGTGATGCCCGCTCCGGACGAGATGGTGATCACGCGGCCGAAACCTCGCTCGCACATCCCGTTGATGACGGCACGCGCGCAGTGGAGCACACCGAACAGGTTCACGTTGATGGCGCCGTTCCAGCCCGCGGGCTCGCTCTCGCGGAACTGCACGAGGCCCATGCCTTCGGCGCCCCCGTTGCCGGCGTTGTTCACCAGGATGTCGACGGTCCCGACGTCGTCGATCGCCGCGGTCACCTCGTCGTAGTCGGTGACGTCGAACGGGGCGACCGCCGCAGCGCCGCCCGCCGCGGTGATCTGCGCCACGGTCTCGGCGGCGCGCTCGGGAACGATGTCGTTCACGTGCACGGTCGCTCCCTGCGCAGCAAGGGCCCGGGCGATGCCCGCACCGACGTTCTGCCCGCGCCCGTGACGACGGCGACCTTCCCACTGAGATCGAACACCGCTACCGCCCCAGGATGGAGACGAAGCTCACCATCTCGCCGGGGTAGCCGCCGAGGTTGTGCGTGAGCGCGAGACCCCGCTCACCACCCGGCTTGGCGACCTCGATCTGACGATCGGGCGGGGCCTCCCCGCGCAGCTGCAGCCACGCCTCGAACATCATGCGCAGGCCCGACGCCCCGACCGGGTGGCCGAACGACTTGAGGCCACCGTCGGGATTGACGGGCAGGTCACCGTCGAGGTCGTAGACACCGTCGAGCTCGTCGCGCCACGCGGCACCGCGCTCGGAGAACCCGAGATCCTCCATGAGGATCAGCTCGGTGATGGTGAAGCAGTCGTGCACCTCGGCCAGCGCGAACTCGCGGCGCGGGTCGGTGATCCCCGCCTGCGCGTACGCGTCGCGCGCGGTTGCGGCGATCTCGGGGAAGTGCGTGTAGTCGTAGCCCGGGTCGGTGACCCCACCACCGTTGCCGGCGATGAACGACAGGGCCTTCACGAAGATCGGGGTGTCGGTGTACTTGTAGGCGTCTTCCGCACGCACGACGATCGCCGCCGCCGAGCCGTCGGCGACGCCGGCGCAGTCGAACACGCGCAGGTCGCCGGCCATCTTGGGCGAGTTGCAGATCGTCTCGATCGACACCTCGCGGCGGAACTGCGCGCGCGGGTTCCGAGCGCCGTTGTGATGGTTCTTCCACGCGACGTGGGCCATCGCCTCGCGCGATCTTGTCGGCGTCGACGCCGTACTTGGCCGCATAGGCGGGCGCGACCATCGAGAACATCGCCGCCGCGGTGAGCGTGCGGCCGGTGCCGTCGTTGGGTGGGGCGCGGCGTTGAGCCCCTGGTACCCACCGTCCTTCGTCTTCTCGACCCCGAGGGCCATCGCGGTGTCGTACGCGCCGGACGCCACTGCGTACGCGGCCTGCCGGAGCGATTCGGCGCCGGTGGCGCAGAAGTTCTCGACCCGCGTGACGGGCTTGTCGACCAGCTGCAGGGGACGCGCCAGCGTGATGCCGCTCATCCCTCCGTTCGCGGTACCGAGCCAGTAGGCGTCGACGTCCTCCTTGTGCATGCCCGCCGCGGCGTAGGCCTCGTTGGCGGCTTCGATCACGAGGTCGTCGAGACCCTTGCCCCAATGTTCCACGAAGTTGGTGCAGCCCATTCCGACGATCGCGACGCGATCCTTGATGCCGTGGCTACTCATCGCGCACCAGCCTTCCCTTCCAGAAGTAGTTCACGATCCCGTCGGCGCTGTACAACCGACGGAACGTCATCTCCACGCGCTGGCCGATCTCGATCTCGTCGGCATCGGCGTCGGTGAGCTCGAGCGGCAGGCGACCGCCGCCATCGAAGTCGACCACCGCGAACACGATCGGCGGGCTCGGCGAGTACGCCATGCGATCGATGGTGTAGGTGACGACCGTGCCCCGCGCGTCGGCGAGCGGAACGGGATCCATGTCGTCGGTGTGCGTGCCGTCGCGCGACACGCGCGGGCGGGAGGTGGACGACGCCGGTGTCACGCTCCTTCGAACCGACGAAGCCGAACTTCCATTCCTCGCTGCGCGCCGCCGCCGTCGCCGAGACCCGCTGCGGCTCGGGCCGACGCGGTGGCTCCACCGGCAACATGCCCCGCCAGGAAAGGAACTTGCCGTACGGTAGCGGGGCGCCCGCCGCGACCTGCGTGGCGACCGACCGGGACGGCCGGTACGAGCCCAGCGCCTCCGTGGCCCGGAAGAGCAGCACGTCGGCGCCGTCGGCCAGCACGATGAGCGCGAGCACCTGCCCGGGCTCGGCCTGTTCGAGGAGCGCGGCGAGGAGCAGACCCGGCTGGGCGGCCGCGGTGTTGCCGACGGTGGCGGAGAGGTCGTCGATCACGTGCACGCCGTCGAGCTTGCCGCCGACCGAGCGCGCCACCCGTTGCATGGGTGCGACGACCGCGGCGGCGGCGACGTCGCCGGCGGTGAGCCCCGCCGATTCGAGCGCCGAGTTCCAGGCCTGCACGCCGAGGGGTGCGTAGGTGACCTCGCTGAACTTCTCGTCCCATACCCGGGTGCGGAGATCGCCCGGGACGCGCCACCGCTCGACGAACTCCTCGGTGACGCTCGACGAACCGAGGAACTCGGCCACGACCGGCCCGGCGGTGTCGTCGCCGACCACGAAGGCAGCGGCGGCGTCGCCTCCCGCGGCCTCCTCCCCACTCCCGGGCAGTCCGGTGCGGACGTCGGCCGCCACCACGAGCGCAGCCTCGCTGTTCCCGGACAGGCCGAGCAGCAATCCGCCGGCGGCGGCACGCACCGATGCGCCGAGATCGAAGGCAGGTACCGGTGCGGGGAGGCGCAACGCAGCGTGGATGGCGCTCGCGTTCGACTTGTCGGCGTACGCGGGGAAGCTGGTCGCGAACAGCACCTGCGTGGGGGTGAGCTCGCGGCCGCGCAGCGCCAGACGCGCGGCCTCGACCGCCATCGTGGTGGAGTCCTCGTCGAAGGACGCGACCGTGCGGGTGCCCTTCCCACCGCCCTGACCGACGAAAGGGGCGATCTGCGTGCGATCGAGCCGTCGAAACGGCAGGTAGGCCGACCACGAGAGAATGCCGCGCATGAAGTGCAGGGTACCTGGTGCCCCAGGCGGCCTGACGGGGCGTCAGACGCAGTGGGTACCCTGCTCGCGACCGGCGACGAAGGGGAGCAAGGTGCGGCTCGGTGACGTGGCGAACGAGGGAGCGGCGCACTACGGCAAGCCGCTCGACGGCGTCCGGGTGCTCGCAGCCGAGCAGATGCAGGCGCTGCCGTACGCGACGCAGCTGCTGGCTCGGCTCGGCGCCGACGTCGTCAAGGTCGAGCCGCCGACGGGCGAGTCGGGACGCGGTTCACAACCGTCGATGCTCGACCCCGACGGGCGCTTCGTCGGCGCCACGTTCCTGCGCAACAACCTGGGCAAGCGCAGCATCACGGTGAACCTGAAGGCAGGATCGCGGCCGCGACCTGTTCCTCGACCTCGTGCCGCACTTCGACGTGGTCGCCGAGAACTTCAAGGCCGGCACGATGGACCGCCTCGGCCTCGGCTACGACGCCGTCGCCGCGGTGCACCCGTCGGTGATCTACGTGTCGGTGTCGGGTTTCGGTGCCAGCGGATCGCCGTACGCGTCCTGGCCGGCGTACGCGTCGATCGTCGAGGCGATGTCGGGCATCTACGAGTTCCTGACCCGCCGGCGACGAGCCGCCGCGCCCGAACCCGGTCGGCGCGCTCGGCGACATCAGCGCCGGCCTCTTCGCCACCATCGGCATCCTCGCCGCGCTGCGTCATCGCGACGCGACCGGCGAGGGCCAGCAGGTCGACATCGCGATGTTCGACGCCGCCGTGGCGATGACCGACATCGTGATGAACCTCGCGTCGCTCGGCCAGCACCGGCGCAGCGATCCCAAGAACTCCATCCTCGACTCGTTCCGGGCGGCCGACGGCTGGTTCGTGATGCAGCTCGTGCGCGAGCACCAGTTCGGCGCTCTCGCCAGCTCGTCGGCCACCCGGAGTGGCCGGCCGACCCTCGCCTCGGCGCACGCGCGAGGGCTGGGGCGAGCACCTCGAGGACGTGATCCGCCCGGGCATCGAGGCGTGGGCGTCGCACATGACGATGATGGAGGCGTGGCAGAAGCTGACGGCCGCCGGCGTCGCCGCGGCGCCGGTGCTTCCATCGCCCGATGTCATCACCGATCCGCACCTCGAGCGCCGCCACATGCTGGTCGAGATGGAGCGCGTCGACGGCGTCGAGCGCCCGGTGCTGATCCCCGGCAACCCGGTGAAGCTGTCGAAGGTCGCCGAAGGGCCGGAGCGACGCGTGCCGTGGGTGGGGGAGCACACCCGTGAGGTGCTCACCGCCGAGCTCGGCCTCGACGCCGACGCATCGACGCGCTCGTCGCGAACGGCGTGATCACCTGCGAATTGCTCGCTCACCGCGGGCCGGATACCCGGCCCCGCGGCCGATTCGCTCGCGTTCTAAACTGACGGGTCGTCAGATTCTTCGAGGGGGCCCGTGGACTTCGACTTCTCCCCCGAGCAGCTCGCGTTCCGCGACGAGGTCGAGAGTTCCTCGACGCGAACGACGATCCCGAGGTCTTCGACGTCACCCGCGAGAACATGGCGCAGATCGTCGACACCCCGAAGCGGCGCGCGTTCATGGCCAAGCTCGGCGAGAAGGGCTGGCTCGGCATCACCTGGCCCAAGGAGTGGGGCGGCCAGGACGGCGACGGCGTCTACGAGTACCTGCTGAACGAGGCGCTCGCCGGCCGCGGCGGCCCGCAGATCGGCAAGGGCGTCGGCATCATCGGCAAGACGATCCTGCGCCACGGCAGCGAGAAGATGAAGCAGGAGTTCCTGCCGAAGATCCTGCGCAACGAGGTCGAGTTCGCGGTCGGCTACAGCGAGCCCGACGCCGGCTCCGACGCCGCGTCGATGAAGCTCAAGGCGACGCGCGACGGCGACGGCTGGCGGCTCAACGGCCAGAAGACGTGGACGACGTCCGCGCACTTCGCCGAGTGGTACTGGGTCGGCGCCCGCACCGATCCCGAGCGCCGAAGCACCACGGCATCACGCTCTTCCTCGTGCCGCTCGACCATCCCGGCATCACCATCAACGGCATCTGGACGATGGGCGACGAGCGCACGAACGACGTCTTCTTCGACGACGTGTTCGTGCACGACGACTACGTCGTCGGCGAGCTCAACCACGGCTTCCAGTACATCTCCGAGGCGCTCGACCTCGAGCGCTTCACGATGTTCACGTTCTCGCCGATCGAGCAGCGCCTCGACCTGCTGTGCGACTACGTCGCCACCGAGGAGCGTCGACGGCGAGCCGCTGAGGGACGACCCGGTCGTCCGCCAGCGGATCGCGCAGCTCGTCACCGAGGCCGAGGTCGCGCGCGTGCTCGGGCTGCGCGTCGTCGCCGAGTCGATGAAGGGCGGCGCGCCGCCGACGACGGAGTCGTCGGAGTACAAGCTCTTCGCCACCGAGCTGTCGAAGCGGCTGGCCAACGCGTCGATGGACATCGGCGGGCCCGGCTCGCAGCTGCGGGTCAAGACCGAGGAAGCGCCGATGAAGGGCCGCGCCGAGTCGACGTACCGCTACACCGTGATCGACACGATCGGCGGCGGCGCCTCCGAGATCCAGAAGAACATCATCGCCCGCCGCAAGCTCGGCCTCCCGAAGAACTTCTGAGCAGCGGTCCGCGTCCGATGACGGAGATGCTCGAGGGCATCACGGTGCTCGACCTCGCCAGCGTCGGCCCGGCGGCGCGGCGCGTCGCGCTGGCTCGCCGACTACGGCGCGACGGTCGTGAAGGTCGGCCCGGTGCCGAAGGACCCGGCGTGCAGATCACGCCGCCGTTCTACGCCTACAGCGCGCACCGGCGGCATGCAGCGCGTGCTCGTCGACCTGAAGGCGGCCGAGGGCCGCGAGGCGTTCCTGCGCCTCGCCGAGCGGCGCCGACGTCATGATCGAGAGCTTCCGCCCCGGCGTCGTCGACCGCCTCGGCATCGGCTTCGACGACGTGCCGGCCGCAACCCCCGCATCGTCTACTGCTCGACCACCGGCTTCGGCCAGACCGGTCCCCGCTCGCAGTGGGCCGGGCACGACCTCAACTACCTCGCGGTCGGCGGCTTCCTGCACTGCACCGGCCGCGGCGCCGACGGCCAGCCGCCGATCCCCGGCGCGACCGTCGCCGACAGCGCCGGCGGCGGCATGCACGCGGTCATGGCGATCCTCGCCGCGCTCGTGCGCCGCGCCACGACCGGCGAGGGCGCGTACCTCGACGTGTCGGTCGCCGACGGCGTGCTCGCGCTCATGGCGCTGCAGGTCGACGAGTACCTCGCCACCGGCGAGGAGCCCGGCGCCGCGCCACGGCCTGCTCACCGGCCGCTACGCGTGCTACGACACGTACCTGGCGCGCGACGGACGCTGGCTCGCGGTCGCCGCCATCGAGCCGCGCTTCTGGGCGAACCTCTGCGAGCGCTCGGCCTCGAGCAGTGGGCGACGCACCAGGACGACGACGCGGTGCAGGACCAGATCCGCGCCGACCTGCGCGCCGTGTTCGCCACCCGCGACCGCGACGAGTGGGTCGCCGAGCTCGCCCCGCCGACACGTGCGTGGCGCCGGTGCTCACCGTGCCCGAGCTGATCGACGACGAGCAGTACGTCGCCCGCGGCGACTTCGTCGACGCGCACCACCCTGACGCGGGCGACTTCCGCCAGGTCGGGCCGGTGCTCGCGGGCATGGAGCGCCGTCGGGCCCGTACGAGGTACGCGACGCGACCGTCACCGACACCGACGAGCTCCTGCGCGCCGCCGGGCTGGCGGACGACGAGCTCGCCAAGCTCCACGAGGCCGGAGTGGTGGCATGAGCGAGGCGAACGACGTCGACGATGCTGCCCGACGACGTGCAGGCTCTGATCGGGAAGCTGCAGTACGAGGAGCACGGCGAGTTCCCCGGTCGAGCGCGGCTACGTCTGGACCAGCGCGGCGTCGGTCGAGAACGGCAACCCGCTCTTCTGGGACGACGCGGTCGCCGAGGAGATCACCGGCGGGCCCGATCGCGCCGCCGCACGATGCTCTCGGTGTGGTTCCGGCCGCACCACTGGGCGCCGGGGCGCACGGTCGAGAAGCTGCCGCTGCAGATCCACTTCGACCTGAAGGAGCGCTTCGAGCTGCCCGAGGCGATCATGACCGAGAACACGATCATCGTTCCACGAGCCGGTGCGCCCCGGCGACGTGATCACCAGCGCGCAGCGGCTGCGTTCGGTGAGCGAGGAGAAGACCGAAGGCTCGGCACCGGCCGGTTCTGGGTGATCGACGTGGAGTACCGCAACCAGCGCGGCGAGCTGTCGGCGTCGAACGCTACACCGGCTTCGGCTACCGGAGAACCGACTCTCCCAAGGACCCGCGATGATCACCCTCGACCAGGTGGAGGTCGGCGACGCGCTCCCGCCGCTGACGTACGACGTCACCGCGACCACGGTCGTGCTCGGCGCGCTCGCGGCGCGCGACTGGCGACCGATGCACCACGACTACCACTTCGCGGTCAACCGCAACGGCATGCAGGACATCTTCCTGAACACGCCCAACCAGGCCGCGTGGTTCGAGCGCTACCTCACCGACTGGACCGGACCGAAGGGCCGCCTCGGACGGATGCGCTTCCAGATGGCAAGCCGGTCTTCCCCGGCGACACGATGGTGATCGACGGCACCGTGCGCGCCGTCGAGGTCGACGACGACCGGCTGCGGCTGGGCCGAGGTCGACCTCACCGTCCGCGTCGGCGACGTGACCTGCACCGAATCCGAGGCGAAGTCGCGATCCCGACCTCGCCCGACGACAACCCGTGGCAGCGCCGCGGCGACGACTGGAGACCCTGATGGATCTCGACTTCACCCCCGAGCAGGAGCTGCTGCGCGAGACGGTCGCGGGCGTGTGCGCGCGCCACTGCGGGCTCGACGTCGTCCGCGCGATGGAGGACGACCCCGTCGGCTACCCGGACAAGTTCTGGACGCAGCTCGGCGAGCTCGGCCTGCTCGGCATGATGCTCCCCGAGGAGTACGGCGGCAGCGCGATGTCGATGCTCGACGGCGTCGTCGTCTACAAGGAGCTGGGTCGGGCGCTCGCGCCGTCGCCCCACTTCGTGAGCTCGGTGATGAGCGCAGGCGTGCTCGCGGCCGCCGGTTCGGCCGCGCAGCGCGACGAGTGGCTGCCGCAGATCAGCGCGGGCGAGGCGATCATCACGCCCGCGTGGCTCGAGCCAAACCGCGGCTTCGGCCCGCTCGGCGTCCAGGTCGCCGCCACCTCCGACGGCGACGGCTGGCGGCTCGACGGCGCCAAGCGCCACGTCGCGTTCGCCCGGGCGGCGGATCGCCTGCTCGTGCTCGCCCGCACGGCCGAAGGGCCGTCGTTCTTCCTCGTCGACCCGGGCGCGCCCGGCGTCACGCTCACGCAGCACATGTCGATCTCGTCCGACACGCAGTACCGGGTCGACTTCGAGGGCGTGCACGTCGGCGCCGACGCCCTGGTCGGTGCTGCGGGCGACGCGTGGTCAACGTGGGACGCGGTCATGCACGACGGCATCATCCTGCTCGCGGCGCAGGCGGTCGGCGGTGCGCAGTACGCGCTCGACGATCACCGTGCAGTACGCGAAGGACCGCTTCCAGTTCGACAAGCCGCTCGGCGCGTTCCAGTCGATCGCGCACTACCTGTCCGACGCGGTCACCGCGGTCGACGGCGCCGAGACGCTCGTGTGGGAGGCCGCGTGGGCGCGCACCGAGGGCCACGACGTGCGCACGCTCGCGCCGATGGCGAAGCTGTTCGCGTGCCAGACGTTCCGCGACGTCACCGCCATCGCACAGCAGATCTTCGGTGGCGTCGGCTTCACCGTGGAGTACGACATCCAGCTCTACTTCCGCCGGGCCAAGCAGCTGCAGATCTCGTGGTGGAACGACCGCTACCTCGAGGAGCTCGTCGCCCACCAGGTGCTCGACCGTCGCGAGGCCGCCGCCACCGCCTGAAGATGCGCCAGGTCCCATGATCTGCGTACGGCGGAGCGCGGATTGCCTGCTGGTTACGGCTGCCGATCTCCGGCCACCGCAATCGTCGGGAGCAAGGCTCGCACCGGCGCGACGATTTCCGGTGCCGAGTCGCCGACGACATCATCGTTCTTGTTGTCGTAGGGCAGAAGGCTCAAGACGTGACGGATCACGTTCAGGCGTCCGACGCGCTTGTTGTTGTTGTTCACGAACCACCACGGCGTGCGTGCGGTGTCGGTGCGGCTGAACAGGTCGAGCGCGGCGAGCGTGTACTCCTCCCAGAGGGCGGGCGCTTGCTGGTCCAACGAGCTGAGCTTCCAATGCTTGAGCGGATCGAGACGCCTCGCGTCGAGGCGGCGCGCCTGCTCCTTCCGGCCGACCGACAACCAGATCTTCACGAGGTGGATGCCGTCGTCGACGAGGAAGTGCTCGAACGGCACGACCTGCTCGAAGAAGCGCGCCACCTGTGGCTCGCTCGCGAACTTCATGACCCGCTCGACGCCCGCCCGGTTGTACCACGAGCGGTCGAAGAACGCGATCTCGCCGCGCGTCGGGAGTTGTTCGACGTACCGCTGGAAGTACCACTGACCGCTTTCGGTCTCGTTGGGGGCCGGGACGGCGACGTGACGAGCGAAGCGCGGGTTCATGTGCTCGCGCATGCGTTGGATCGTGCCACCCTTGCCTGCGGTGTCGCGTCCCTCGAAGAGGAGCAGTACCCGTTGGCCGGTCGCCCGCACCCAGGTCTGCATCTTCACCAGTTCGATCTGGAGAGCGAGCAGTTCACCTTCGTACGCACGCCGCTTGATGCGCGTCGGCGTGGGGAGCACCGGGTGTCCCCACTCGTCGCGTTCGAGGGTACGCAGAAACGTCGCGTAGAAGTCGTCCATCAGAGATCGCTACCAAGAGGCAGTTCCCGCATGGCCGTCCTTCCCTGTCCTCTCTCCGGCTACGAGAGATGAAACAACGGGAGCGCCCGCAGGGCCAGGGCCCAACGTCCCTTTCGCTTCGCCGGCGACCGGTCCGGCTGAGGGACCTTCGCCCCTGCACATGAAGGCAGCCGTGCGGGACACTCTCGGGTGTGGTGCTCGATGTGGACCTGGAGCAGGCGCCGATGTTGGTGGCCGACGCGGTGCGGAAGGTCTACCGGACCGGCGCAGGAGAGGTGTGGGCGCTGCGTGACGTGTCGCTGACGGTCGGTGACGGCGAGTTCGTCGCGGTCATGGGTCCGTCGGGATCGGGCAAGACCACACTGCTCAATTGCCTCTCCGGGCTCGACGGGATCGACGGCGGACGGGTGCTCCTCGCCGGTCGGTCGATCCACGAACTGAGCGACGCCGAGCGCACCCGGGAACGGGCGTCGACGATGGGCTTCGTCTTCCAGCAGTTCAACCTCATCCCCGTGCTCACCGCGGTGGAGAACGTCGAGGTGCCGCTGCTCCTCGCTGGGCATGAAGCCGCGCGCCGCACGCGAGCGCGCCGTCGCGACGCTGGAGCGGGTGGGCCTCGGCGCGCGGGTCGCGCACCGACCCAACGAGCTGTCGGGCGGCGAGCAGCAACGCGTCACCATCGCCCGCGCGCTTGCAGGACGACCGTCGGTCGTGTGGGCCGACGAACCCACCGGCGCGCTCGACTCCGAGAGTGCCGGCGAGGTCATGGTGCTGATGAACGAGCTCCACCGCGACGGCCTGACCCTCGTCCTCGTCACCCACGACCCCGCCGTGGGAGCGCAGGCCCAGCGCATGATCCGGATGCGCGACGGTTCGATCGTCGCCGACGGCGTCGCGTCGGCGCCTGGCGGTCGAACCGTGACCTATCGCGCTCCTGGCGCTGCTGGTCATCCCGTTCGTCGTCGTCCTCGTACGCTCCGTGCTGGTGCGTCGGCTCGCGACGCGCCACACGACGCGACGGCCGGTGGAAGCGCTGCTCGTGATCGCCGGCTCGTTGCTGGGCACCGCGATCATCACGGGCTCGTTCGTCGTCGGCGACACCATCAACCGCTCGATCCGCGCCGTCGCCTACGACCAGCTCGGGCCGATCGACGAGACGGTGACCGTTCCGCTTGACGCAGGGCGACGCGCTGCCGCGCGCGGTCTCGCCGACCTGCCTGCGGCGAAGACCGACGGCGTGCTCGCCGTTCACCACCGCTCCTGCGGCTGTGGTCGCCGCCGGGCCGGCCGGCGGCACTCAGCCCCGAGCGCAGCTGCTGGAGGTCGACTTCCCCGCCGCGCGCCGCTTCGGCGGTGAGCCGGCGGCGACCGGCATCAGCGGCTCGACCCCACCGCCGGTGAACGCCGCGGTGACCGCCGACCTGGCCGACCGCCTCGGGCTGCGTGTCGGCTCGAAGCTCACTGCTTACGCGAGCGGCGGCAACGTCGAGCTGACCGTCGACCGCGTGCTCCCACGCCGTGGCGTCGCCGGCTACTGGCCCATCGACACCCGCCAGCAGTCGTACAACGTGTTCGTCGCGCCCGGAACCATCGAGCGCTTGGCGGCCGGAGCGACCGCTGACGCCCAGTCCGAGCCGCCGCGTCGGTTGTCGCGATCTCCAATCGCGGTGGCGTGGAGGACGGTGCCGACGGCACCGCGGCGCGTGAGTCACGACGTCGACCGAGCGCTCGCGGGATTCGGCGCTCGGGTGCAGCCGGTGAAGCAGGACGTGCTCGACCGCGCCGACAAGGCCGGGACAGTCGCTGTCGCAGCTCTACTTCACCATCGGGATGTTCGCGGTCGCGGCGGGGATCCTGCTGCTCGTCAACGTGTTCGTGATGCTCGCCGACGAGCGGCGGTCCGAGCTCGGCATGCTCCGCGCCGTCGGGATGCGCCGCCGCACGCTCGTGGCGGCGCTCGCCACCGAAGGGTGGATCTACGCGGTGCTCGCCAGCGTGCTCGGTGCCGTCGCTCGGCATCGCGTTCGGCCGGCTCATCGCCTGGCGGGCCGACGAGATCCTCAGCTCGGGCCGTGAGGTCAACGCGCTTGCACCTGACGTTCACGTTCGACTGGTCGACAGTGCTCACCGGCTTCGCGGTAGGCCTCGCCGTGGCCACCATCACCATCCTGCTGGCAAGCCTCCGCATCGCGCACGTCAACATCATCCAGGCCATCCGCGACATCACCGCCGCACCGCGACAGCGGCCGCGACGTCGGATGGTCTGGCTCGGTTCGCTGGCGATCGTGCTCGGTGCGGTGCTCACCGTGATCGGGTTCACCGCACCCGATCAGTACGGCGTGATGGCCGGTCCGATGCTCATCGCCGCCGGGTTCGCGCCCTTCCTGGCCCGCCATCTGCCCGCGCGCGGGGTCTACACCGGCGTGAGCATCGCCGTCATCGCCTGGGCGGTCGTCTGCTTCGTCCCGCTCGCCGCACTGGACGCGACGATCGAGATCCCGCTGTTCCTCGTGCAGGGGCTCGCGCTCACCGCGGCCACCGTCTACCTCGTGACCGCCTACCTCGACTCGATCGGGCACGTCCTCGGCGACCGTGGACATTCGCTCGCGGCGCGGCTCGGGCCTCGCGTACCCACTGGCCCGACGGTTCCGCACGGCGATGACCATCGGGATGTTCGCGATCATCGTGCTCACGCTCGTCTACATGAGCGAGATCTCGTTCATGTTCCGTGGGCGCACGGACGACATCGCCAAGAACCTCTCGGGCGGGTTCGGTGTCGAGCTCGTCTCGAACCCCAACAACCCGGTGCCGGCGGCGAAGCTGGCAGCGCTACCCGGCGTGACGGACGTCGCCCCCCTCGGCTACACGACCGCCGACTTCACCACGGCCACCCGCAGCCGGACGCCATGGCCCGTCACCGGATTCGGCACGGCAGCTGGCCGACGCACCACCCCGGTTGCGTGACCGGGGCGAGTTACGCAACCAACCGAGCCGCGTGGGAAGCCGTCGCCCGCGACCCCCGCCTGATGATCGTCGACGACTTCTTCCTCCAGGTTGCCGGCGGCCCGAGCGAGAAGGCCGCGCGCATGGGTGATCGCGTCGTCATGACCGACCCCCAGACGGGCCGTCACCACGCCTTCCGCGTCGCCGCCATCGCCGAGAACGACTTCCTCGGGAGCGGCGCCTTCGTGTCGCAGACGTCGTTGCACGATGTGTTCGGAGACCGTGCCGTCCCGTCACGTTTCTACGTCGCTGCCGCCCATCCCGACGCGACGGTGCGGCGCATCCGCTACCGACTTCGTGGTGAACGGAGCCGACGCCGACACCGTCCACCGTGTCGTGTCCACGGCGGTGGCGCAGAACAGCGCGTTCTTCACCCTCATGCAGCAGTTCGTGGGGGCGGGACTGCTGATCGCGGTCGCCGGCGTGGGCGTGATCATGTTCCGGGCGGTGCGCGAGCGCCGTCGAGAGGTCGGGGTGCTCCGATCGCTCGGGTTCCAACCCGGCTCCGTGGCACGAACGTTCGTGTTCGAGGCCGGCGTGGTCGCCACCCTCGGCGTCGCGCTCGGCGTCGTGGTCGCCATCGTCGCCTGCTACGTCCTTGCGATCTCGGGCGCGGACTTCGCGTCCGGCTTCACCTTCGGCGTGCCGGTGGGTGAGATCGCGGTCATCGTCGCCATCGCCCTGGTCCCCGCGCTCTTCGCCGCGCTCCTGCCCCGCCCGACTGGCGTCGCACATCGAACCGGCCCGGGCGCTACGCATCCACGACTGACGCCCGCGCTCGTCGGGATGGGATCAGAGCTTGGTGTGGTCCCAGCTGGCGACGCGGACGGGGTTCACCTTGATGCCGACGCGCTTGTTCAGCATCATCTCGACCGCCGGGAGCATGTCGTCGGTGTAGGTCCCGACGTGGCGTTCGAAGAGCGACTTCCCCATCTCGAGGAGACGGTCACGATCCTCGAAGATCTCGGCGTTGCCGACGATCTGGACGCCTCGCAGCTCGTCGTAGGTCTTTCCGTCCTCGACCATGCACGTGATCGTCGGGTTGCGCCGCAGGTTCGCGACCTTCTGCGACTTCGCCTTGGTCTCGAACGCGACCTCGCCCTCGAGGAAGCCGTACCACATCGCCACCATGTGGATGCGTGCCGTCGGCGTTGATCGTCGCCAGCGACATCGTGTGCGGACCGTGGAGGAACTCGTCGATCTCCGTCGTCGGTCATGCGGATCTTGTCGCGCTGCTTGACGCCCTTGCCCATCTGCGCGGCGGCGCCGCCCTCGGTCGCCGTCATCAGGGGATCCACCGCGAGAGCGACTCGATCACGCACGCCGGCTTCTCGCTGCCCTCGATCTCGATGGTGATGAGCGACCTTGGTCTGGATGCCACCGTTCTTGACGTCGGTGACCTCCATCATCTCGGCCCCGGCGCGGATGCGCTTGCCCACGAGCACCGGCGCGACGAACCGCACCTTGTCGACGCCGTAGTTGATCGCCATCGAGAAGCCCTCGTAGCGGGCGATCTGCGGGAGGAAGAAGCTCGCCAGCGACAGCGTGAGGTACCCGTGCGCGATGGTCCCACCGAAGGGACCGGCCTTGGCCCGCTCCTCGTCGATGTGGATCCACTGGTAGTCACCGGTCGCCTCGGCGAACGTGTTCACGCGCTCCTGGGAGATCTCCAGCCAGTCGCTGTAGCCGAGGTGCTCGCCCTCGGCCGCCTTGACGCTGTCGACCCCGTTGAACACACGCGGCTCCGTCACTGGTTTCCCTCCAGGTTCCCGAGCACCTTGTCGGCCTCGGCCATGATCCGGTCGATCAGTTCCTTGCAGGTTGGCAGATCGTCGATCACACCGACGACCTGACCGCTCGGCAGCACGCCCGACTCCACCTTGCCGTCGACCAGCGCGGCCCTGGTGAGCATCGGCGCGTTCGCCGCCATGAGCGTCTGGGTCCAGGTGAGGCCGAGCGACTTGCGCATCGCCAGACCCTCCTTGGCCATCGCCGGCAACGAGATGCCCGAGAGCTTGTGGAAGCGCCACGCATTCGCGGTGGCACGTGGCAGCGCCCACACCTTGCCGCGACCCGACTCGACCTCCTCGACCAGCTCGGTGTCGAGCATGCGGTGCGGGACGCCGTCGATCTGCTTGGTGACGACGGTCTCGGTGACCGTCTTGCCCAGGTAGTAGTCCTTCACCGCCTGGGGCACCGCCGAATCGGCGCTGAGGAGGAAGCGCGTGCCCATGGCGACGGCGTCGGCGCCGTACGCGAGCGCGGCGACGAGGCCCCGGCCGTCGAAGAACCCGCCGGCGGCGATCACGGGGACGCGGCCCTGCACCGCGTCGACGACCTGGGGCAGCAGGATGGTGGTGGGCACCGAGCCGGTGTGGCCCCCGCCCTCACCGCCCTGCACGAGCACCGCGTCGACGCCCCACTCGAGGACCTTCTCGGCGTGGCGTTTGGCGCCGATCGACGGCACGACCAGCACCCCACCGTCGTGCAGCTGGCCGATCAGCGCCTCCTTGGGCGCCTGGGCGAAGCTCGCCACCTTCACCTGCTCGTCGATCAGCAGCTTGATGCGGTCGCCGATGTCGGCGGCGTCGGCGCGTAGGTTCACGCCGAACGGATTGGTCGTGCGTTGCTTGACGTGCGCGATCGCCGTCCGCAGCTGGCCGAAGTCCATGGTCGCGCTGGCGAGCAGGCCGAGGCCGCCGGCCGACGCGGTCGCGGCGGTGAGCCCCGCGCCCGAGACCCAGCCCATGCCCGTCTGCACGATCGGGTACTCGACCCCGACCAGGTCGCAGAAGCGCGTGTGCAGGCGGGCGTGCATCAGCCGGGCACTTCCTGGCTGCGCATGCCCTTCGGGTCCAGGCGGGCGATGACCTCGGTCTCCTCCGGTGTCGGAGGTCGCGTCTCGGGGACGTCGCCGTCGATGGCGAGCTCGAAGCCCGTGGCGGTGACGACGTCGTCGACCGTGACGCCCGGATGCACGCTCAGGAGTCGCATGCGGTGATCCGGACCGCCGAAGTCGAGCACCGCGAGGTTGGTGACGACGCGCCGCAGCTCGTGATGCTCCTTCACCCACTCGCCGAGCTCGGCGGCGCGGTCGTAGCCGATGCCGGACACGACGTCGATGCTCTCCACGAACACCCGCGGCGAGTGAGCGGGGATCCAGTAGCTGGTCACGTTCTGCACCGTGTTGCCGGGCGCGCCGCGCATGCCGAGGAGCTGCACCTTCGGCTGCGCAGGGTCGCCGATGAACGCGAAGTTCTGGTTGCCGTACGGGTCGAGCTGAGACGCACCCATCATCACGTGACGACGACCCGACCAGACGACGTCGAACATCGTGCGGTACGGGTTCCACGCCTCGATCGTCTTGTCGGGATCGTCCACACCGAGCGGGATGCCGTTGGCGACGAGCAGCGCCTCGCCGTCGGTCATCACCAGGTCGGGCTCGAACACGTCGCGCGCCAGCCGGCCGCCGATGGCGGGAATGGTGCCGATGGGGTTGGCCATGATCTCGCCGTCGCCGCGGAAGCACTCGGCGACACCGATCACGCAGTAGTCGGCGCGGCTCACGTCACTCACAGCCCGACCACCTTTCGGTACTCGGCGTGATCGCCGCAGTCGAGGTACTTCGCCTTCCACGCGGCCCACTCGTCCGGGCCCTTCGCACTCGCTGCGTACTCCTTCTGGAACGCCTCGTCGCGGCCGTAGTCCGGCACGCACTCGGTGAAGTGCGCGCCCTTCGGCGCCTCGACGACGCCGTGGGTCATCAGCCGGCTGATCAGCATGCTCTGTACGGGGCCGTTGCCGGCCAGCTCGTCGGTGGCGACGACCTGCTCCACGCTCATGAAGCAGCGCGGAGCCGCCGAGCGCGACGAGGTTGTCCATGTAGGGGTCGACGTTGAGGTACTGGCCGTTGCCGCGGGCGTCGCCCCGGTGCATGTGGATCAGCGCGACGTCGAGGTCGAGCGCGGGCGCGGCGACCAGCTCCTCGCCGTCGCCGTACGGCGAGCGCACCGTCTTGATCTCGGGCTGGCGGTCGACCACGAACGAACCGAGGCCGACCCGGGTCGGCAGGAACGGCACCCGCCACGCCGCCGCCTGCAGGCCGAGGAGGAACATGCCCTCGTCGAGCTCGAGCGTCTGCACCGCGCCCGACTGTCGGGCGTTGCGGAAGTGCGGCTCGAGCGCGATCGAGTCGAGTGAGCAGAACGGGTAGACGGCCTTCTTCACCTTGCCGGTCGCGCACAGCAGCCCGAGATCGGGCCCGGCGTAGCTGGCGACGGTGAGATCCTTCAGGTCGGAGCGGGCGATGGCCCGCACGATGCTCATCGGCTTTCGTCGGGAGCCCCAGCCCCCGATGCCGATGGTCATGCCGTCGCGCAGCTCCGCGACGACATCCTCTTCGGACATGCGCTTGTCGGTCACGATGCTCCTACTCGTCCCGAAGCGACTACTTGGAGGTGTCGGCGTCGCGCTGGTCGACGAACGCGTCGCGCAGCTCGTCGGACACGCCCGAGAGGTTGAGCTCGAAGGTGAAGCCCTGCTCGAACCGGTAGGAGCGCTTGACGTCCCACAGGTCGATGCCGTTCAGGCTCTCCTTGGCGGCGCGCATCACGGTCGGCGACTTCTTCGCGATGTCGGCGGCCACCTCGAACGCGGCGGCGCGCAGCTCTTCGCGCGGACGACGCTGCAGCACGGAACCGAACGCGTGCAGCTCGGCAGCGGTCGCGGTGGCGCCGGTGTAGACCATCGCCCGCATCTTGTGCTGCGGGACCAGTCGCGCGCAGGTGGGTGGCCGCGCCCAGCGCGCCGCGATCGACCTCGGGGAGCCCGAAGAAGGCGTCGTCACTGGCGATCACGATGTCGGAGTTGCCGGCGAGGCCGATGCCCCCACCGACGCAGAATCCGTTGACCGCGGCGATCAGGGGCACCGGGCAGTCGTAGACCGCGGCGAAGGCGGCGAAGCACCCCTTGTTGGCCCCGATGAGGGCGGCGAAGCCCTCGGTGTTCTGCATCTCCTTGATGTCGACGCCGGCGTTGAAGCCCTTGCCCTCACTGCGCAGCACGACGACGCGGGTGGCGGGGTCCTTGCCGGCGGCGGTAATTTTCTCGGCGAGCTCGAACCAGCCGGCGACGGTCAACGCGTTCACGGGGGGAACGTCGACGACGATCTCGGCGATGCCCTGGTCGTCACGCTCGGAGCTGATACCCACGGCCGGGGAGCCTATCCGTGGCCTGACGGACCGTCAGATTGGGGGACACGACCATGTGCTTCTCGGCCGAAGCGGACTTCGTGAGCGGCGGCGGTCATCGGCACGATCGGCGTCGCGACGTTGACCCAGGTCGACAAACCCCGGGAGATCCCACTCGCCGCGCTGCCGCTGGCGTTCGCGCTGCACCAGCTCGCGGAGGGATTCGTGTGGCAGGACCTCGACGGCGGCGCGGCCCACACGTCCGGACCGGCCGTCTACGCGTACCTGTTCTTCGCGTGGGTGCTCCTGCCGGTGTTCGTGCCCTTCGCGGTCATGCTGCTGGAGCCGCCGGGCCACGCTCGTCGTCGCCTCGCGGGCTTCGTGGCCGTCGGTGCCGTCGCCAGTGCGTACCTCGCGGTGTCACTCGTCAACGGCGACGTCTCCGCGCATTCGGGAGGAAACGTCGTCCTGTACGGCGGTGCGGGGCGCTACGCCGATGCCGCGACCGCGCTCTACATCATCGCGACGTGTGGCGCGCCACTCGCCTCGCGCCACCGGACCATCGTCTGGTTCGGGATCGCCAACCTGGGCGCCGTCGCGGCCATTGCCGTCGTCCAGGGCGAGGGACTGACGTCGATCTGGTGCTCGTGGGCGGCGGTGGTCAGCGTGCTCATCTTCTTCCAGCTCGTGACCTGGCGGAACGCCGAGCGCACCGACGCCGACGCCGAACGAGGCCCATCCGTTTTGGCGTGACGAACCCGCTCATGTCGCGGGTCAACCACGCCAAAACCGGGTGAGAGGGTCAGAGAGCGGAGACGTCGAGGTAGGGGGGTGGTTCGCCGCCGCCGTGGACGGCGAGGTTGGCGCCGCTGACGTACTTGGCGAGCGACGACGAGAGGAACAGGCAGGCGTCGCCGATGTCGTCGGGGTTGGCGATGCGCCCGAGCGGGACGGTCTTGCCCACCTCGGCGATGCCCGCCTCGTCGCCGTAGAAGAGGTGCGACTGCTCGGTGCGCACCATCCCGGCCGTCACCAGGTTGACCCGCACCTTCGGCGCCCACTCCACGGCCACCGTCTGGGTGAAGTTGACCAGCCCGGCCTTGGCCGCGCCGTACGCCGCGGTCTGCGGCGTGGGGCGCTGGCCGCTGACGCTCCCGATGTTGATCATCGAGCCGCCGGAGTCCTGCTGCTGCATCCAGTGGTTGGCCCGCTGTGAGCAGAAGATGGCCGCGAACAGGTTGAGCGCGACGATCCGTTCGGTGAAGCGCGGCTTGGCGGTGGTGGTGTCGGCCGGCGGAGCTCCCCCGGCGTTGTTCACCAGCACGTCGAGGCGACCCAGCTGCCCGACCACGTCGTCGACCATCGCCCAGGCCGCCTCGCCGTCGCGGAGATCGACCCCGAACCACTTCCATCCGTCGGGCAGGTCCTCCGGTGCGCTGCGGGAGCACACGGCGACGGTGGCGCCCGCGTCGGCGAAGCGCTGTGCGATCCCCCGCCCCACGCCTTTCGTCCCGCCGGTCACGAGCACGACCATGCCGTCGAAATCGAGCTCGATGGCCATCGGGGTACCGTACCTCGCATGGTCGAGGTCAAGATCGACGGACCGGTGACCCGGATGGCGCTCGACCGTCCCGCCCGCCGCAACGCGCTGAGCCTCGACACGATGCGCGAGTTCGTGCGGGAGGTTGACGACCTCGACGACTCGTGCGCGGTGGTCGTCGTGGAGGCGCACGGGACCGCGTTCTCCGCCGGCCACGACCTCAGCGAGATGGTCGGGCGCGACCACGCCTTCTACGACGAGCTGTTCGACGTCTGCACCGAGATGATGCTCCGGCTCCACGACCTCCGCCAGCCGGTGATCGCCCAGGTCCAAGGGGTCGCGACGCGGCCGGCTGCCAGCTGGTGGCGGCGTGCGATCTCGCGGTCGCGGCCGACACCGCCACGTTCGCGACGCCCGGCGTGCGCATCGGGCTCTTCTGCTCGACGCCGATGGTCCCACTCACCCGCGCGATCGGGCGCAAGCGGGCGCTCCAGATGCTCCTCACCGGCGAACCCGTCGGCGCCGCCACCGCGCTCGAGTGGGGGCTCGTGAACCAGGTCGTGCCCACCGCCGAGCTCGACGCCGCGGTCGATGCGCTCGCCGCGCAGATCCTGCGCTTCAGCCCGCGCGTCATCGGCCTCGGCAAGCGCGCCTTCTACGACCAGATCGAGCGCGCCGAATCCGACGCCTACGAGCGCATGCAACCGGTGATGGCAGCCAACGCGGCCGACGCCGACGCCCAGGAGGGCATCACCGCCTTCCTCGAGAAGCGCCCGCCGGAGTGGCCGGCTAGCTGATCTGGGCTTCGCGCTGACGCGTGGTCGAGTGCACCGGGTCCTTGTCGAACTCGGGCAGCACGAACTTGCCGAACGTCTCGACCGATTCGACGGCTGCGTCGAAGGGCGTGTCGTCGGACAACGACCCGAACGACACCTGGTCGGCCCCGATCGCCTCGTACACGCGCATCGTCTTGATCGCCTCTTCCGGCGTGCCCACCGCGATGGCACCCATCTCGATCGCCTTGTTGACCTGCTCCAGCGGGATCGGTGGTGTCAGCTTCGGTGTCTTGTCGATCCCGGCCGCCTGCGGGAAGCTGTCCAGGTACTTCGCGACCAGCGACGTGTGGTAGCCGGTCTGGTTGTGGCGGAACACCTCGCGGCGCGGTCGCCGTCTTCCAGCGTCATCATCGCGGTGGTGACCATCACGTTGTTGTTCACGTATCCGCCGACCGGATCCGCGTCCTCGATGGTCGTCTTGTAGATGTCGATGAGGGGCTTGAGCGCCTCGGCCCCGGCGAAGCTGAAGCACAGGACTCCGATGCCCATGCGCGCCGCCTTCTCGAACGTGCCCGGGGAACCCGCAGCGACCCAGATCGGCGGGTGCGGCAACGTGACCGGCTTCGGCAGCACCTGGCGACGCGGCAACGAGAAGAAGGTGCCTTCGTAGGGTCCGTACTCGTCGGGCCCCATCATCTTGATGATCTCGGGCAGCGCCTCGTCGTACATGTCGCGGGTGGTGTCCATCGAGTCGATGCCGAACCCGAGCACCTCGGTCGACGACGAGCCGCGACCGGTGCCGAACTCGAACCGACCGGGCGCGAGCTGGTCGAGCATCGCCACCTTCTCGGCGACGCGCGCCGGGTGGCAGATCGGCGGGGTGATGTTGATGATGCCGGATCCGATGTGGATGTTGTCGGTGATGGCCAGCGCGTACGCCATCCACGCCTCGTTGGCGGAGAGGTGCGAGTACTCGTCCAGGAAGTGGTGCTCGGTGACCCACACGTACTTGAAGCCCGACCGGTCGGCGGCTTGCACGACGTCGAGCTCGGCCCGCAGGACGTCCTGCTCGGTCTCGCCGTTCTGCCGACGATGCTCCGGGTGGTACATGCCGACGAACACACCGAATTCCATGACGGCCCTTCCTTACGGGTGCTGGCTGGAGACGGAGACGACCTCGCCGGTCATGTAGCCGGAGTAGTCGGAGGCGAGAAAGACGATCACGTTGGCGATCTCCCACGGTTCCGCGGGGCGACCGAACGCTTCGCGCGCCGAGAGCTCTTCGAGCAGCTCGTCGGTGGTGACCTTGGCCAGGTTGGCGTGCATCGCCAGGCTGGGCGACACCGCGTTCACGCGCACGTTGTGCGGCGCGGCCTCGATCGCGGCGCAGCGGGTGAGCGCCATCACCCCCGCCTTGGCCGCGGCGTAGTGGGCCTGCCCCGCCTGGGCGCGCCAACCGATCACCGACGCGTTGTTGACGATCACACCGCCATCGTTCGCGTACATGTGGTTGAGTGCGGCGCGCGTGTGCACCGGAACGTGCCGTTCAGCGTGACGTCGAGCACGCGTGACCACTGGTCGTCGGTCATCTCGTGCAGTTCGGCGGTGCCGCCGAGGCCGGCGTTGTTCACGAGCACGTCGATCGCGCCCAGCTCCTCGGTCGCGGCCGCGAACAACGCCTGCACGGTTGCTTCGTCGGTCACGTCGCACGGCACGCCGGTGATCCCCAGCTGCTCGGCAGTCTCGGCGAGACGACGCTCGTGCTTGTCGGAGATGAGCACGCGAGCGCCCTCCTCCAGACACCGTTGCGCGACCGACGAGCCGATGCCCGTGCCGGCGGCGGCGGTGACGAGCACCGACTTGCCGGCGAGCAGGCCGTGGGCAGGGACGTAGGGCGGGGCGTCGGGCACGTCAACGCGTGAACGCCGGGCTCACGGAATCGGCCGGGATCTGGTCGAGGGGCACCGCGATCTCGGCCGGGGTCGGTCCCGCCTGCGCGGCGAGCGGCGCGAGCTGCTCGAGGTCGAAGTCGTAGACCGCGGCCAGGTTGCCTGCGAACACCTTGCGGAGGTCGGCCTCGGGCATGTCGTGGAACGATCGGCGCAGGCTCTCCCGCGTGTAGGGGTAGGTCCCCTCCTTGTGGGGGTAGTCGCTCCCCCACATGAAGCGGTCGAGCCCGATGGTCGGCAGGACCGCGACCTCGGCGGGCCCCGGGAAGCTCGCGCCCACCCAGCAGTTCTGCGCGAAGTACTCGCTGGGGAGCCGCGGGAGCATGTTCCCGATGTCGAAGCGCAGCTCGCCGATCCGCCCGGTCTTGGTCATCTCCTTGTGGAAGCCGTCGAGCTGCTTGAGCGTCGACGGGATCCACGACGCGCCCTGTTCGGTCAGCACGAACCTCAACCCCGGGAACCGTTCGAACACCCCGCTCACCAGCATGTGCACCAGCGTGCGGTGCGTGAAGAACGGGATCTCCGTCAGCATGACGAAGGGCACGGCCATGTGCTTGCCGTAGTCGGGCTGCCCGCTGCCGGAATGGCTGTTGACCACCACGCCGAGCTCCTCGCACACCGCCCACAGGGGGTCGTACCGGTCCGAGTAGAGCGGGTCGATGTGCTTGGCGTCCGGGGGCACGGCGGGCACGAGGATGCCGCCCCGCAGGTTGTGCTCCTTGATCCAGCGGACGTCGGCGATCGCCTCGTCGACGTCGTTGAGGAAGATCTGCCCGATCCCCGCACGCTGCAGCGGGTACTCGTCGCACCAGTCGGCCAGCCACCGGTTGTGGGCGCGGATCCCGGCCAACCGGAGCTCGAAATCGTCCGGTGACGGAGGGCGCGCGAGCAGTGCCATGTTGGGGAAGAACGGCGGCACCGTGTTCGGGAAGATGACCTCGCCCACGATGCCGTCCGCCGCGAGCTCGGAGTTGCGCCGTTCGCTGTTCCAGTTGCGGTCGCGGTCGGACCCCTGCAGATCGCGGAACGGGTTCTTGTACTCCGCGCGCCATGCGTCGAAGTCGTCGAGGTACTTCTCCTCGAGGTAGCCGCGGTAGGTGTCGTGGCTCGCGCCGGCGTGGCAGTCCGCGGAGACCAAGGTGTAGGGCGTCACGACTTCTTCCCCGGGAAGATGCGCATGTAGACCTTCTCCTCGACTCGTTCCTTGATCCGCCAGCCGCCTGCGGTGCGGACGAGCTTGTCGACGTACCACAGGCCGCAGACCATCAGGTCGGGCTCGTCGCCGTCGCCCATCGTCATCGGGTTGTGGCACTGCGTCTTGGTCTCGGCGGTGTCGCCGTCGATCGTGATCGTCGTGCCCGACACCATGTGCTGGAGCGCGGAGAACATCGGCATCGCCGACGCCAGGAACTCCTTGGTGCTCTTCAGGTCACCGACGCTGCCGCCGAACACCGAGTAGTCGATGTGGGCATCGGGCGTGAAGACGTCGTCGAGCGCATCCCAGTTCCGGCTGTCGATCGCGTAGCTGTACCGCACCATGAGATCCTGGATCTCCATGCGGTCGGAGATCTCCTCGAGCGACATGGTCATGGTTCGGTTCCCCCTGTACGAGCCGGACTAGAAGGGCGACGGCGACGACGACAGCACCGCCATCGCGAAGTATTGCGCCATTGCACCGTAGGCGTGCCCGAGCGAGACCTTGGCCCCGTCGACCTGGTGCTCGCCGGCCTTGCCCTGCACCTGCAGCGCCGCCTCGGCGAAACGGATCATGCCCGACGCTCCGATCGGATTGCTCGAGAGCACGCCGCCCGACGGGTTCACCGGGAACGAGCCGGTCATCTCGGTGTCACCGTTGTCGGTCATCTTCCAGCCGTCACCGGGATCGGCGAGGTCGTGGCCCTCGAGCCACATCGGCTCGTACCAGCTGAACGGCACGTAGAGCTCGGCGACGTCGATCTGCTGACGCGGGTTGGTGATCCCGGCCGCCTTGTAGACCGCGGCGCTGCAGTCGACTCCGGCCTGGGGGCGCACGGTGTCGCGCCCGGGGAACTGTCCGAGCTCGGAGCGCATCGCGGTACCGAGCACCCAGGCCGGGTTCGCGTGCTTCATCGCGGTGTCGTGGTCGGCGACGACGATCGCGCACGCGCCGTCGGACGAGGGACACGACTCGAGGAAGTGGATCGGGTCCCACAGCATCATCGAGTCACGCACCTTCTCGATGGTGATGTCCGGCAGCTTCAGGTGCGCGTACGGGTTCTTCACCGCGTTGAGGCGATCCTTGACCGCGACCTTCCAGCCGATGTGCTCCGGCGCGCCCGAGCGGCTGATGTACGCGCGCACCCAGGGTGCGAAGATGCCGCCCGCGCCCATGCTGCCGGACTTCCCACCGCCCAGGCCCCATTGCGCGTTGCCCTCGGCCTGCTTCTCCCAGGCGACCGCGAGGACGCGCTGGAACCGACCACCGCGCACCGCGTCCGTCGCGACGTTGGCGGTCGAGCACCCGACACTGCCCGCGGTGTGCACGCGCAACATGGGCTTGCCCGCGGCACCGAGCGCGTCGGCGAGGAACAGTTCGGGTTGCATGACGCCCTCGAAGATGTCGGGCGCCTTGCCCATCACCAGCGCGTCGACGTCGCCCCAGTCGAGGCCGGCGTCGTCGAGGGCACGGCTCGCGGCCTCGCGCACGAGGCCGGGGATGGAGACGTCGGTGCGGGCCTTTGAGTACTTGGTCTGTCCGATGCCGATGACGCCGGGAGGTTGCGTGCTCATGACCGCGATCCCTCCAGGATGCAGACGAGGTTCTGTTGGAGTGCCTGGCCCGCGGTGGCGTGGGCGAGCACGCGGTCGCGTCCCTCCTCGCGGATCTGCCGGGCGGCCTCGATGACGCGGACGAGGCCGGTCACCATGACCGGGTTGGCGGCGAGCGCGCCTCCCGACGGGTTGACGACCACGTCGTCACCCAGCCCGAGCGCGTTGCGCACCACCACCTCCTGGGGCGAGAACGGTGCGCTGATCTCGGCGATCTCCACCGGCGCCTGCGCGAGCCCCGCCGCTTCGGCGGCGATCCGGACCGACGGCGACTCGGTGAGGTCACGCATCCCCGGTTGGTGGATGTCGATCCGGTGGTCGATGCCGCTGATCCACACCGGCCGGTCGACCAGCGACGCGGCGCGGTCACCCGCGGCGAGGACCACCGCGGCCGCGCCATCGGAGATCGGTGGGAGGTCGTGGCGCCGCAGCGGGTTCCGCACGTACGGCTCCGCCAGCAACGCGTCGACGTCGAACGTGCCACTCACCTGTGCGTACTCGTTGCCCACCGCGTTGCCGCGGTTGCGGGCCACGATCTCGGCGAAGTCGCGCTCGGTCGCTGCACCGGCGTCGAGCAACGCGCGCGCCTGGAGCGCGGCGAGCGACGACGGGTCGAGGCCGAGCGGCGCGAGGTGGTACGGGTCGAGCTGCAGCGGCCAGACCTGCCACGGCTTGCCCGGCGACGAGCGCCCGTGGCTGTACACGAGGACGAGATCGATGTCGCCCTCTTGCAGCCGGGTCCACCCCTCGTACATCGCCCACGCGCCGTCCATCTCGACGTGCGACTCCGAGATGGGCGGCCACGCGCCGATCGCCTCGATGGTCTGCACGAACGCGAACGCCTGACCGGCGAGGTAGTCGCAGCTGCCCGACACGGTGAACCCGATGTCGTGCCGGTCGATGCCGGCCATCCCGAGCGCCTGCTGGGTGACGTCGAGCACCATCTGCGTCTCGGTGATCTCGGTGCAGCGCACCGACGGGACCTGCCCGTATCCCACGATCGCCACGTCGACCACGGTCAGAAACCCTTCCCCGCGAGCTCGCTGACGTCGACGTCGGGCTCGCCCGTCGGCATCCAGCCCTCGATCCCGCCGCCGGTGCTGCTCCAGCCACCGGCGGCGAGCTCGTCGAGGTTGCGCTCCGCCGCCGGCCGCCACACCGCGGCCACGCGCATGCCCACCCGCACGTCGCTCACCGGCGTGTCGAGCACATCCTGCAGCTGGAGCATCCCCCCGGGCCCGTCGAGCCCGACCGAGACGCGGGCGAAGGGCTCGGTCTCCTCCTGGCCCGGGTACTGCACCGGCGTCACCACGGTGAAGTTGACCACGGTGCCGTGGTCACCGAGCTCGACGTCGTCATCGCTCGTGAGCTTGATCACGTCGATCGGGCAGTAGTCGCGCGGCGGCACGTACACGAGCCCGCAGTCGCCGGTGCAGCGCTGGCCGATGATGCGACCGTCGATCAGCGCCTCGCCGTACCGGACGATCGCCGGTGCTGCGGGGGCTTCGTAGTGGAGCGCCATCGGGAACGGCATGATGCGCGGCCCACCGTCGGCCGACGCCGCCGGGCTCACGACACCACCTCCCCCATCGGTCGTTCGCTCCTCGCCGGGTTACCCGGCTCGCTCACGCTCACGACGGTGAAGCACTCGATGTCGGTGACGTACCCCGTGCGCTCGTCGCGCCAGCGGGGCCGGACCCGCGCACCGGTGTGCAGCGCCGACTCGGGACCGTCGACCACGTGCACCATCGCGGTGTCCGCCCCGTCGAGCTGGATCAGCGCGAACGCGAACGGCCGATCGAGCGGGTGCGTCGGGTAAGGCTCGGCGACCCAGGTCCACGACGTGATCACGCCCTCGGGCCCGATCTCGACGAGGTCGTCCTCGACCGATGCCCCGGTCGCGGGGTCGTATTCGAGAGGCGGCGACAAGGTGCGTCCGGCGGCGCGCGACCCCAGCAGGCGGCCGGCTTCGAGACCGTCGAGGTAGGCGCCGATGACGGGACCGACGCTGCGCGTGTACGGGAACTCGAGATCGATCTTCACGAGCGGGGCGGGCATGCAGTCTCCCGGGACGAATTTCCTTGACCGAAGCAAGGAACCTACGAGACCGGCGATCGGCCGCGCAAAGCGTCGCGAGGTCGGCCCGGTACGGTGACCGGCCATGCCGCTCGACCCCGAACTCGCCGCGTTGCTCGCCGCCGCACCGCCGTTCGACCCCGCGCAGCTGCGGTCGACGCCGATCGCCGAGTACCGCGCCCTGATGAAGGAGGGCATCCTCGCGATGGGCCCGTCACCGGAGGTCGTGGCGTCGATCGTCGACACCACGATCCCCGGTCCCGGCGGCGCGCTCCCACTGCGGATCTACACGCCCGCCCACGACTGGCCGTTGGGCATCGCCGTCTTCTTCCACGGCAGTGGCTTCGTGATCTGCGACCTCGACACCCATGACCACGAGTGCCGGATCCTCGCCAACCGGGCCGACGTGGTGGTGGTGAGCGTCGACTACCGCCTCGCGCCCGAGCACCCGTTCCCGGCCGCGGTCGACGACGCGTTCGCCGCCCTGCAGTGGGCGGCGACCCACGCGGCCGAGCTCGGCGGGGATCCGGCGCGGGTAGCCGTGGTCGGCGACAGCGCCGGCGGCGACCTGGCGGCGGTCGTCGCGCAGATGGCGCGTGACGCGGGCGGACCGGCGCTCGCCTACCAGATGCTCGTGTACCCGGTCACCGACCTCCGGACCGAGACGCAGTCGTTCGTGGACAACGCCTCCGGCTACGGCCTCTCGGCGGAGACCATGCGCTGGTACGTCGAGCAGTACGTGCGTTCCCCTGCCGACGTCCTCGAACCCCGCGGGAGCCCGTTGCTCGCCGGATCGCTGGCCGACCTGCCCCCCGCCTTCGTGGCGGTGTGCGAGTACGACCCGCTCCGCGACGAGGGCAAGCAGTACGCCCATCGCATGCGTGATGCCGGTGTCGACGTCACGTTGCGGCGCTACGACGGCGCGATCCACGGCATCTTCCAGATGTCGCGTTTCACCACGATCGGTGCCCGCATGCTCGACGACTGCGTGGCCGCGCTCCGTACCGCTCTACGGTGACTGGGGCCGACGGCTGACGTCGGCGACCACGCGTTCGAGGTAGTCGGCCAGCGTGCGCAGCTCCCCGGCCCGCCAGTCGGCGAACGCCTCGATCACGATGTCGTCGGTGGCCTCGCGGTACGCCAGGTAGGCCCGACGGCCCGTGGCGGTGAGCGTGACGATCGTGGCGCGACCGTCGGTGGGGTCGGACGCGCGCTTCACGTAGCCGTCGGCGCAGAGGCGCGCGATCTCACGGCTCACCAACGGGGCTTCGAGATCGGTGAGGTCGGAAAGGCGCGAGAGCCGCACCGGACCTGACGCATGCAGCGCGGAGATGATGCTGATGGCGGGGCGCGACAGGAACACGCCCGAGCGTTCGGCGCGATTGCGCGCGGCGGCGCGACCACCGCCGATGCGAGCGATGCGGACGATCGCCTTCTCGACTCGTTGCAGGTCGTCCATCCGGGCCACGGGCGGAGACCGTACCAGCGGGCTGGTCAGCCGTTCGGCGTGACGACGGCGCGACTCTTGAGATCACCGCGCCGGAAGCGGTCGTACGCGTCGGGCGCGCGTTCGAAGTCGAACAGCTCGACTTCGACGCGCAGGTCGCCGCCCTCCGCGAGCGCGATCACCTCGTGGAGGTCGGCGATCGACGCGGCCATCGGGATGTAGAAGTCGCACTCCAGCGGCAGCACTCCCCACGAGATCTTCGCGGTGCCCCCGCCGGCGCCGACGACCGCCACCGTCCCCAGCGTGGCCGCGGAGGCCAACGCCATCTTCACGGTGGTGTCGTCGCCGACGAAGTCGAGCACTGCGGTGGCACCGAGCCCTCCGGTGAGCTCCCGGACGCGGGTCGCGGTGTCGTCGTCGGACGCGAGCGTCTGGTGTGCACCGAGCTCGCGCGCCAACTCGAGCCGCTGCGGCACGAGATCGACCGCGATCACCTGTGCCCCGGTGAGGCGGCGGAGGAACTGCACCGCGTACGACCCGAGTCCTCCCGCGCCGATCACGACCGCGGTCGTGCCCGGCACCAGCTTCGGCAACGCGCGCTTCACCGCGTGGTACGAGGTCGCGCCGGCGTCGGTGAGCGGACCGACCCGCCGGGGGTCGAGCGTGGAGAGCGCCACCAGCTCCCGGCGTGGGACGACCACGAAGTGGGCGAGGCCGCCGTCCTCTCCGTAGCCGCGCCCACTGGCGCCACGCGGGCAGTAGTTGTCGTGGCCCCGCAGGCAGTACTGGCAGCGGCCGCACGAGTGGATGCCGGCGACCGCCACGGGCTGGCCGACCTCGAGGTCGTGCACGTCGGCGCCGAGTTGCTCGACCCAGCCGGCGCTTTCGTGACCGAGCGTGAACGGCAGCTCCCAGGGGATGACGCCGGGCGGCGAGTCGAGGAACATGAAATCGCTGTGGCACAGCCCGACGCCGGCCACCTTGATCAGCACCTCGTCGGGCGCCGGCACCGGCACGTCCACCTCGCGGAACTCGGGTGGCGCGCCCCACTCCACGAGCTGGTACGCGGTCATCGTGGTCATGGCGGCCATCCTTCGAGGAGCTGCCTGCGCTTGCACAGGCTCTGCGAGTACACCAGCGTGCCCGCATGCTCGAGCGCGTCGTCGGACGAGCACAGCCACGCGATCGCCGCGCCGGTGACCTCCGGCGGCGCGCCGCGGAACCGCTTGCTGAACTGCTCGTCGCTCGGCTTGTCGTTGGTGGTGAACCCGGGGTCGACGTTGAACGCGACGAGGCCCCGCGACCCGAACTCCACGTGCAGCTGCCCGGCGACGCGTAGGAACGCGGCCTTCGAGGCGCCGTAGCCGAGGCCCCAGCCGCCGTCCCCCGCGGGCGCCGGTGGGTCCATGGTGGCCGTGGCCGACGCCATGTTCACGACGCGGCCGCCGCCGCGCTCGAGCATGCCCGGCACCACCAACTGGATGAGATGGAGCTGGTTGACGTAGTTGCCCACAACGAGCTTGGTCGCGGCCTCGAGATCGAGCTCGAGCACGCGGTCCATGCGGCCGGGCCCCTGGTAGATCGCGTTGTTGATCAACGCGTCGATCCGTCCCCATTCGCCCACCACGGTGTCGACCATGGTGTCGATCGAGGGACGGTCGAGGAGGTCCATCGCCACCGGGAGTGCTCGCTGCCCGCGGGCCTCGATCGCGGTCGCGGTGCTGTCGAGGCTCCCCTCGATCACCCGCGTCTCCTGCGCCTCGCGCACGGAGCCGGGCGCCATGCGGCCGTCGCCCTCGTGCACGGTGCGCGCCGCGATGGCGACGTCGTAGCCTGCGTCGGCGAGCGCGAGCGCGGTGGCACGACCGATGCCCCGGCTCGCACCGGTCACGAGAGCGATGGGAGCTGTCATGAGCGCGGACACTACCGGCGATCAGCCGCTCGTACTCGTGGACGACCCCGCGCCCCGGGTCCGGCGGCTCACCCTCAACCGGCCCGAGAAGCGCAACGCGATCAGCAACGCGCTTCGCACCGAGCTCTACGGCGGCGTTGCATGCCGCCGACCGCGACCCCGACGTCGGCGTCAGCATCATCCGCGGTGCGGGACCGTGCTTCTCGTCGGGGTACGACCTGAAGTCGAGCCTGTCGGAGGGTCAGCCCTTCTACACGCCGGGCGGCGACGGGACGTGGTCCCGCCACGTGTCCGAAGGGTGGGCGCCGCCTGTGGGACCTGGCCAAGCCGGTGATCGCGCAGGTCCACGGCTACGCGATGGCCGGTGGCACCGAGCTCGTCGCGGCATGCGACCTCGTGTACGTCGCCGAGGACGCGCAGTTCAGCTACCCGGTCGTGCGCGTGCTCAGCCCGCCCGACTTCCAGTTCCACACCATGATCGTCGGCATGCGCGCCGCGATGGAGCTCATGCTGACCGGCGACGCCGTCGACGGGCGGGAGGCCGTCCGCATCGGCATGGCCAACCGGGCGTTCCCCGAGGCCGAGCTCGAGCGTGAGACGCTGGCGATGGCCGAGCGCGTCGCGTCGATCCCCGCCGACATCCTGCAGATCAACAAGCGCACCGTGCACCGGGCGATGGAGTTCAAGGGCGTGCGCACCGCGACGCGCGCCGGATCCGAGCTCCAGGGGCTGGCGAGCAACCTCGAGTCGACGCGCGAGTTCTTCGCCGACCCGTCGGCGGCGGTCAAGCAGGCGGCGCGGCCCGCAGGTACTTCCTGAACGCACCCGTGCTGTAGTTCTCGTGCTGCTCGCCCCATGCTTCGACCCCGTCGATGTCCCAGCGCACGAGGTAGTTCCATCCGACCAGGTTCTCGTTGCAGAAGTTCACGAACCTGCTCACACACTCACCCTCGGCGTGGAGCTCGCGCCCGCGCTCGTCGGTGCCCTCGACCAGCACGCGCGTCACCGTGCCGGTGGCCGGGTCACGGGCGAGGATCGCCCGCCGGCCCTTGGCGAGTCGTGACACCTCGCCGTCGCGCAGGAAGAACCCCATGATCATCGGGTAGTCGTCGGTGACGTTCGCGGTGATGGCCTGGAACGACGCGGTGTCGGACGTGGCGTGGCTGTAGGGCATCTCGGTCGCGGTGTACGCGCCGGACGACATGAGGTACGGCCCGAAGGGGTTCCGTGATCCCCACGACCGGTCGCGCGCGCCGTAGGAGTCGACCGTGATGCTCTCGCCGTCGAGCACGAGCGTGCCGGTGAACCGGCCGAGCTGGTCGAGGTGGCCGCCGTCGGGACCGGACGTCTTGGTCGACAGCGGATCCATCACCGCGGTGAACGTGAGATCGAACGAGATGTCGTCGGCATCGGGGTCGCGGTACGAGATGTCGAACACCCGTTGCGGCTCCCGCACCTTGTACGCGAGCCCGTTCTTCAGCTCGAAGTCGCTGAGCGGGCCGTCCGGCAGCGGGAGGTGCCAGAACTGCTTGTAGTACCGGCAGTTGAACGGCTGGTCACCGCGGTCGTCCCAGACGAAGACCGCCGCCGAGCAGACGCCCTGGTTGGGCCGGAAGAACGGATACGTCCACCCCGCGAGCTTGCGCTCCGGCACCGAGAACGCGAACCACGCGGTCTCGCTCCAGAACGGGTCGTCGTTCGTGGGCGGGTGGAACTCGTCGTCGGGATGACTCACTGCTTCTCCTCCAACATGCGTCGAGAGGAGCGAATAACTCGCCTCTCTCGACGCAGGTTCGATCAGGGACGGGCCCCGCGGAGGAGGCGGCCGGGGCGGGCACCGGTGTCGACGCCGTGGCGGCGGGTGACGGCGCCGCTGACCATGGTGGCGACGTAGCCGTCGGCGTCCTGGAGCAGCCGACCGCCCCCGGCGGGCAGGTCGCGGGCGAGGCGGGGCATGCCGAGCGACAGGCGCTCGAAGTCGATGAGGTTGACGTCGGCCTTCTTGCCCTCGGCGAGCACACCGCGGTCGCCGAGCCCGTAGAGCGCGGCGGTGTCGGCGGTCTGCTTCTTCACCAGGTACTCGAGCGGAAGCGTCTCGCCGCGGGTGCGGTCGCGCGCCCAGTGCGTGAGCATGAACGTGGGGATCGACGCGTCGCAGATCAATCCGCAGTGCGCGCCCCCATCGGAGAGCCCGGACACACCACTCGGGTGCAGCAGCATCTCGCGGATGGCGTCGTGGTTGCGCTCCGCGTAGTTGAAGAACGGCAACATGAGCAGGTGCTGCGCGCCGTGCTCGAGCATGACGTCGTAGAGCATCGCGAGCGGGTCGGCGCCGGCCGCCTCGGCCATCGCCGCGATGGTGCGGTCGGGGGTCGGCTCGTAGACGGGCGGGTCGCCGAGCGAATAGAGGCGGTCCAGCGAGCCCTGCACCAGTTGGAACATGCCGTCGAAGAGAACCGTCGGGTCGGGAGCGACGTCGTCCTCGGCGAGGATCTGCGCACGCACCGCGGGCTTCGCCAGCTCGACGAGCAGGTCGTCGGGCGACAGGCGCGCCGCGAGCTCGCGGTAGGTCGGGCGTCCGCTGAACCCGTGCCGCGTCGGGAAGCCGAGCAGCATGCCGAAGGGCCGCGCCGCGACCTGCGGGACCACCTGCGCGCCGGACTCGTACGCGCGCAGCGACTCGTCCATCAGGCCGCGCCAGGCGTCGGGGGCGGCATCGATCTGGAGCATCGTGAACGACACGGGGAGATCGAGATCGTCGGAGAGCTTGACCATCCACCCCATCTCCTGCTCGGGTGCGAGCAGGTCCTCGCCCGACGCGCCGAGCGGCGCGAGCTCGAACACCGCGCGACCGCCGGCCTTCATGGCGCGACCCAGCGCGAAGAGCTCGTCTTCGGCGGCGAACGTTCCCGGGACCGGACGGCCGTCCATCGCCCGGTGCCCGAGCGTGCGCGACGTCGAGAAGCCGAGCGCGCCCGCCTCCACGGCTTCCTGCACGATGGCGGCCATCGCCGTGATCTCGTCGGGGTTCGCGGGCTCGTTGGCGGCGCCGCGCTCACCCATCGCGTAGGCCCGCACCGCGCCGTGCGACACCTGCAGACCGATGTCGATGCCGAACTCGCGCCCGTCGAGCGCGTCGAGGTACTCGGGGAACGACTCCCAGCTCCAGTCGATGCCCTCGGTGAGCGCGGTGCCGGGGATGTCCTCGACCCCCTCCATGAGGCTGATCAGCCACTTCTCGTCGCCCGGCCGCACCGGTGCGAATCCCACGCCGCAGTTGCCGGCGACCACCGTCGTCACGCCGTGACCCGACGACGGCTCGAGCAGCGGATCCCACGTCGCCTGACCGTCGTAGTGCGTGTGGATGTCGACGAAGCCGGGCGTGACGACGAGCCCGGTGGCGTCGATGGTCTCGGCCGCGTCGCCGTCGAGGCCGGCCTGGGACACCGCGACGATCACACCGTCCTTCACCCCGACGTCGCCGGTGAAGCGCGGCGCGCCGGTGCCGTCGACGATCGTGCCGTTGATGATCTTGACGTCGTACATGTGAGGTCCTCTCAGCCGAGTACGAGCTCGACCTCGGCGCGGTTGACGCCGTTGACGAACGCGTTGGGGAGGTAGTCGACGCTGCCAGGCACGACTTGGATCTCGCGCACGCGGCGGACGAACTCCTCGAAGAACAGCTTGATCTCGAGCCGCGCCGAGCGCGGCGCCGAGGCAGAAGTGGGTGCCGAACCCGAACGCGATGTGGTGGTTCGGATCACGGGTGACGTCGTAGCGCTCGGGCTCCTCGAAGTGCGCGGGGTCGCGGTTGGCCGACGGGTACATCAGCACGACCTGCTGGCCCTGCCGGATGGTCTGCCCGCTGACCTCGTAGTCGCGGTTGGCGACCCGGCACATGTTGAGCACCGGCGTGACCCAGCGGATGAACTCCTCGGTCGCGACGGTCAGGTCGGCGCCGTCGCGCAGCAGCTGGTACTGGTCGGGCCGCGCCGCGAGCTCGAGGATCGTGCGGGCGATGACGGTGCGGGTGGTCTCGGCTCCGCCGTCGAGCAACAGCAGGCAGTCGCTGATCACCGGGTCGAGACCGATCGGCTCGCCGTCGATCTCGGCCGTGGTCCAGACGGTCATGATGTCGTCGGCCGGGCAGCGTTGCTTCTCCTCGTACAGCTCCGCGCAGGCGCCGGCGAACTCGAACGCGGCCATGATCACGTCGTCGGTCGCGTAGCGCGGACCGCCGCCACCGACGATCGTGCGTTGTGACCAGTCCATGAGCTTCGGCCACATCTCGTGCGGGTAGCCGAGGAGGAGACCGATCATCTGCGCCGGCAGCGGGCCGGCGAGGTCCTCGATGAGCTCGACCCGATCCTTCGTCGCCGCCGCGTCGAGCAGGCCGGTGACGGTGGCCTTGACGTGGTCCTCCCACGCCAGCACCGTCCGCGGCGTGAACCCGCGGTTCACGAGCTTGCGCCGCTTGGTGTGGATCGGGTCGTCGAGGCCGATGATCGACGGGTCGGACGGCAGGTTCGGCCGGTAGCCGCCCTTCACCGTGTCGGAGCTGATGAAGACGTCCTTCGCCTTCTCGATCTCGACGATGTCGTCGTAGCGGGCGATCCCCCACAGCTCGTTCTGCGCATCCCAGTACACCGGCGCGTGCTCGCGCAGCCACGCGTAGGTGGGGTACGGGTCACCGGCATAGAGGTCGCCGTCGAGCAGGTCGATCACGCGGTCGCTGGTCGCAGCCATGTGTGCGAACGCTACCCCTTGCTCCAGGGAGCGGTGCCGTCCAGGGTCATGACGCTGACGGCGCGGTCGGCGATGAGATCCAGGCTCACGAACACACCTCCCGTCGTCTCGGCGTCGCAGTCGCAGAGGTACACCGCGGCCTCGACCATCTCCTCCATCGACTCCTTCTGGTCGTCGCGGATGACGTGACCGGCGAGCGCCTCGGCGCCCTCGCTCATGACCGCGGCCCGGGGTTCCACGGTGTTGACGCGGACCCCACGACCCCACAGATCGTGCGCGAGCGCGTTGGTCTCCCGGTTGAGCGCGGCCTTCGACGCGCCGTACATGCCAGTGGTGCTGGCGAGTCCCTCCATGCGGAAGGGCGGACCCGGCGCGAGCTTGGCCGTGGCGCTCGAGAGGTTGACGATCCACCCTTCGCTCCGCTCGAGCATCGCCGGCAGGACCGCCTGCGCCAGGTCGAGGGGCGCGTGCACGTTCACCTCGAACGAGATGCGCCGCCGCTTGAGCGGCATCTCCGAGGGCTTCGCGTACATCGCCGCGGCGGCGTTGTTCACGAGGATGTCGATCGGACCGCCGAGCTGCTCGACGGCCTCGGGCACGATGCGGGCGCGGTCGCCGCCGTCGGTGAGATCGGCCGCGATCACACCGACCGGGTTGGCGAAGGCGCGGAGGCGCCCAGCGGTCTCGTTGAGGCTGCCGGGCAGGGTCGCGTGCGCGTCGAGCGTGCGGGCGACGATCGCCACCGCCGCGCCCTCGGCCGCGAGGCGCTCGGCGATGCCGGCGCCGATGCCGCGGCTGGCACCGGTGACGATGGCGCGCCGTCCCACGAACCGCCCGCTCACGCCGACACGCCCGCAGGTGCGAAGCCGTGCTCCTGGAGGAACCGGCCGGCGGTGACGCACAGGTACTCGATGTCGTCGTCGTCGAGCCCGTGGTTCAGCGGGAGGATGAGGCCCTGCTCCATGACCCGGTCGGCATTGGGCAGCCCACCCGCAGGAGCGCGGTGCGGCACCTTGGCGAACGCGGGCTGCCGGGTGACGTTGCCCGTCCACACCATGCGCGTGTCGATGCCGTGTCCCTCCATGTGCTCCTGGAAGTCGGCCCGGCGGACGCCCGACTCGGGCCGGAGCATGATCGGGAACATGTGCCACCCGGTCTCGAGCTCCTCGAGCTGGCGCGGCAAGGTGAACACTTCGGGGTAGGTGCCGAAGAACGCCGACAGCAGGTCGAAGTTGCGCTGACGCCGGGCGAGGTTCTGCGGCAGCTTGCGCGAGCTGCACGCGCGCCGAACGCGGCGCTGATCTCGCACGGCTCGAAGTTCCAGCCCACCTCGTCGAAGATGAACAGGTTGTCGTACTCGATGCCGTCGACCTGGGTGAAGAATCGCTTGTCGCCCTTCTTGGAGCCGTAGAGCTGGGGCTCCGAACGTCGACCCCACCGGCGCAGCAGCACGCAGCGGTCGATGAGCTCGTCGTCGTCGAGCAGCACCATCCCGCCGGTGGCCGCCGCGGTGATGACGTGCGCGAGTGCGAAGCTGGTGACGCTGATGTCAGAGCGGGTGCCGGTGGGCGTGCCCCGCAGCTTGGAGCCGAGGGCGTCGCACGAGTCCTCGATCACCTTGAGGCCGTGGGCGTCGGCGATGGCACGGATGCGGTCCCAGTCGGGGCAGTTGCCGATGAGGTTGGGGGCGAGGATCGCCTTGGTCCGGGTCGAGATCATGGCCTCGATGCCGTCGACGTCGATGTTGAAGGTGTCGGGCTCGACGTCGACGAACGCGGGCACGAGCCCGGCGCGCACGAGGGGTGCGATGTCGGTCGAGAACGTGACCGCCGAGGTGATCACCTCGTCGCCGGGCTCGCACCCCAGCAGCTCGACCGCGAGGTAGAGCGCCGACGAGCCGGAGTTCACCATGACCCCGCGACGTTTCCCGAAGTACTCGGCCACGCCCTGCTCGAACGCCTTCACGTTCTTACTGATGCGAAGTGCGCTCGGGCCGCCGCGCAGCACCTCGACCACCGCCTCGATCTCCGCTTCGTCGTGCACGCTGCCGGCGTACTCGATCCTGCGTTGGTCGGGCCTCACGAGTCGTACGGCTTCGCGTCGAGCTTGAACACGCGGATGGCGTTGTCGCGCAGGAACTTCGGCCACACATGGTCGCGGAACGGCACGTCGGGCATCTCGGTGAAGATGCGCTCGAGGCTCAGACCCATCGGGTAGTAGCCGGCGTACATGATCTTGTCGGCGCCGCGCGTGTTGGCGTAGTCGATGATCGCCTTGGGGTAGTGCTTGGGCGCGAACGCGCTGGGCATGTAGTAGAGGTTCGGCCACTTGAGCATGAGCTTCACCGCGAGCTCCTCCCACGGCTCCGCGCCGTGGCGCATCACGATGCGCAACTCGGGAAAGTCGTAACAGACCTCGTCGAACAGCATCACGTCCTGACACGCCGACGGGAAGCGCGGGCCGGCGATGCCCGCGTTCGACACGATCGGGATGTCGAGATCGATGCAGGTCTGGTAGATCGGGTAGTAGCGACGGTCGTTCACCGGCACCTGGGGATTGCAACCGGCCGGGAACGTGGTGACCGCCTTGATGTCGTGCTCCGCCTTCATCGAACGGATCTTGCGCACCGCGCCGGTGATGTCGTTGGGGTCGATCTCGATGCTGCCGATGAAGCGGCCCGGGTGGTCCTTCATGGCCCGGACCGTGGCGTCGGTGCCCGCACCGACCATGCCGATCTCGACGCCCCACTTGTCCATCTCGGTGACCGTCACCTCGACGCCGTCGTCGCCCTCGTCGAGCCGGTTGGGCACGTCCTTGAACATGTACCCGGCGGGGAACTCCGCGGTGCTGGCGTCCTCGGCGCGCGTGGTCTTGCGGAGGTACTCGTAGGTCTTGGCCGCGTCGGCCTTGGGGAAGCCGATCATCAGATCGATCGCCTTGACGTCGGTGGGCATGGTCATGCGTGGCTCCTCGTGCGGTTCGGGTTGCGGAATTCGATGTCACGGAAATCGTCGACGAGCCGCTGCAGCAGCTCACCGAGCGCGCGACGGTCGTCGGGCGACCATCGCTCGAGCACGTCGCGGAGGTGCCGGTCGAGCACGTCGGCGATCCGCCGACGCGCTGTGGCCCCGGCCGGCGTGATCTCCACGACCACGACGCGCGCGTCGGCCTGACCGGGGACGCGGTCGACGAATCCGAACTCCTCGAGCTTGCGCACCTGCCGGCCGGTCGACGCCGCGTCCATGCCGGTCGCCCGCGCCAGCTCGCCGAGGGAGGCCGGGCCGTGCTCGTCGATCCGGCGCAGCAGCGCGTACGCGGGCCGCGACAGATCGACGCCGGCGGCCGCGACCAGGCCGGCGTGCCCGTTCCGGCTGGCCCGCAGCCGATCGAGCTGCTCGAGCGCCCGCTGGGTCCGAGCGAGATCGTCCACCGCGCCGACCCTACATTACTTGTTTGAATCCAGCAACTAGCTACCTTCCCCGAAACGCTTTTGGCGTGGTGAACCCGCGATATGCGCGGGTCTGCCACGCCGAAACGGTTGCGGGGGGGGTCACTCCAACGGGAAGCGCTCGCCGACGAGGTCCTCGGTGAGGGTCCAGAGGCGGGCGGCCGACTCCGGGTCGCGGGCCCAGGGCGCGTGCTGGTCGGTGACCTCGCAGTCGGCCAGGTAGGTGCCGCCCTGGGCGTCGAGCTCGGGGGCGGTGGCCGCCCACACCGACGTGGCCGCGCCCTGCTCCACGGTCTTGCGCGGCGGCATGCCCCCCGACGGTCCGGCCTTGGCGCGCTCCATGAGCGCGCTGAAGTCGTCCTTCGTCATGTACCGACCGAGCTCGGTGGAGATCATGCCGGGGTGGACGGCGTAGGCGTGCACCCCGCGCTCGCCGAGGCGCCGGTCGAGCTCCACCGAGAAGAGGATGTTGGCGGTCTTCGACTGCCCGTACGACGCGAACTTGTCGTACTCCCGCCGCTCGAAGTTGGGATCGTCCCACACGATGTCGGAACCCATGTGACCACCCGAGCTCAAGTTCACGACGCGCGACGGCGGATCCGCCAGCAATTGTGGCACCAGCAGGCACGTGAGCAGGAAGTGCCCGACGTGGTTGGTGCCGAACTGCATCTCGAAGCCGTCGGCGGTGCGTTCGAGCGGCGTGTACATCACCCCCGCGTTGTTGATCAGCAGGTGCAGATGCGAATGCGTCGTCCCGTACCACGTCGCGAAGGCGCGCACGCTGTCGAGCGACGTGAGATCGAGGATGCCGATCTCGAGCACGGCATCGGGTACCTCGTCGCGGATGGTCGCGGCGGCGGCGTCGAGCCGGGGTCCGTCGCGCCCGGCGAGCACGACCTGCGCGCCCGCCGCTGCGAGCGCACGGGCGGTCTCGACCCCGAGGCCGGCGGAGGCGCCGGTGACGATCGCGACCTTGCCGTGCAGGTCGATGCCGTCGAGCACCTCGTCGGTGGTGGTCTCGAAGCTCACGGTGCCTCCTCCTCGGGCCAGCCCGGCCAATCGCGCGACACCCGGCCCGCCCACTCGGGATCGCGCCGCTCCAGGAACGCCATGACCCCTTCGCGCGCGTCGTCGCTCCCCATCAGGTGGTGGTGGAGCTCGGTCTCCAACCGCCCGATCGCGACGCGGTCGAGCTCGAAGCTCTGCCACAGCAGCCGCTTGCTGAACGCGACCGACATCGGCGCGGTGTTGACCGCGATGTCGTGCGCGACCTCCCACGCCGCCGGCAGCACCTCGTCGTTGGGGAGGCAGCGACTCGCCACCCCGAGCCGTTGCATCTCATGCCCGCCGAACGTGCGCCCGGTGAGCAGGATCTCGGCCGCGTTCGCCATGCCCACGATGCGTGGCAGGGACCAGTGCACGAAGGCGTCGCCCATCACCCCGCGCCGCACCTGCACGACGCCGTACTTGGCGTCGGCCGCCATGAACCGCAGGTCGCACTGGATCGCCAGCGTGAGCCCGAGGCCGATGGCGTGGCCGTTGACCGCGGCGATGACCGGCTTGCGGATCTCCCACGCCGGTGGATCGATCGCCGCGGCCGAGAACGTCGACGCATCGGGCGCACCGAACGTGTCGCCACCGCCCGAGAGGTCGGCGCCGGCGCAGAACGCGGGCGGCGTACCGGTGAGCACGACCGCGCGGATGTCGTCGTCGGTGTCGCATCGCCGGTAGGCGTCCTCGAGCTCGACCTTCATCGAGCCCCCGAACGCGTTGCGCACGTCGGGGCGGTGCAATGTGATCGTCGCCACACGGTCCCGGACCTCGAACCTGAGGTCGTGGTACTCGCTCACGCGGAGCGCACCGTGTCGACGAGCGCGGCGAGGTCGGCCGGTGGGATGTCGTACCCCGGGAAGTAGCAGCTCACGCGCGACGAGATGTCACCGAAGCGCTGCACGATCTCCCGACCGCACTCCTCGGGCGTGCCGAGCACGCCGATGGTGCGCAACACGTCGTCGTCGATGAGCTTGGACATCTCCGCCCACTCGCCCTGCTTCGACATCCGGTTGAGCTCGGGCTGGAGGTCACCCCATCCCTCGACGTCGAGCACCGGCTTGTACGACGGCGTCGAGCCGTAGAAGGAGAGCAACCCTTTGACCCCGCGCGTCGCGGCGGCGATCTCCTCCTCGGTACGACCCGCGCACACGATCGCCTCGCAGATCACGTCGACGTCGCCCGGGGCGCGTCCGCCCTTCGCCATGCCGCGCTCGATCGCGGGCATCGTCCGCTCGGTGAGATGCCGCCGGCTGTTGAACGGCATCACCAGCACGCCGTCGGCCACCTCGGCGGCGACCTCGGTCATGCGCGGGCCGAGCGCGCCGATCAGCACCGGCGGCGGTCCGTGGGGATTCGGCCCGGGGTTGAAGTTCGGTGTCATCAGGGTGTGGGTGGTGAACTCACCCCGGAAATCGAGCTTGGCGGTGCCCTCCCACGCCGCGAAGATCGCCTTCACGGCCTGCACCCACTCGCGCATGCGGGGTACGGGCTGCGACCACTGCGCACCGAAGCGCTTCTCGATGGCCGGCTTGACCTGCGAGCCGAGGCCGAGCTTGAAGCGTCCGCCCGACAGCACCTGCAGGTCGTAGGCGACGTTCGCCAGCTGCATCGGACTGCGCGGGAAGGCGATCGCCACGTTGGTCATGAGGTCGGCTTCAACCGCGTTCGCCGCGATGGCGAGCGGCAAGAACGGGTCGTGCTGGCCCTCGAAGGTGAACAGACCGTCGACCCCGGTGGCCATGCGGGCCCGGCACTGGCCCTCGAGGTCGTCGAGGCTCGTGCCCATGAGCACGTCGATCTTGAGGTCACTCATGCCGGGGACGGTATCGCCCGCGCCGACACCCCGCCCGACCGTGCCAGCATGGCGGTCGGCACCATCCGCGAGCACACGATCGGACCGAACCCCTCATGAGCCAACCCGCGACCTGCGACGCCTTCGTCATCTTCGGCATCACCGGTGACCTCGCCAAGGTCATGACGTTCCGTTCGCTCTACCGCCTCGAGGCGCGCCACCTGCTCGACTGCCCGATCATCGGCGTCGCGGTCGACGACTGGAACCACGATCAGCTCGTCGCGCGCGCTCGCGAGTCCATCGTCGGAACCGGCGAGCAACTCGACGAGGAGGTCTTCGCGCGCCTTGCCGCCCGCATGTCCTACGTGTCGGGCGACTTCACCGATCCCGCCACCTACACGCGGGTCGGCACCGCCATCGCGGGGGCGCAGCACCCGGTGTTCTACCTGGAGATCCCGCCGTTCCTGTTCGCCACCGTGGTCAAGGAGCTCGCCGGCGCCGGACTCACGAAGGACGCCCGGGTCGTCGTCGAGAAGCCGTTCGGCCACGACCTGGCGTCGGCACGCGCCCTCGCCAACGAGCTCCATCAGTCCATCGACGAATCGCAGCTCTTCCGCATCGACCACTACTTGGGGAAGATGGGGCTCGAGGAGATCCTGTACCTGCGGTTCGTGAACACCATGCTCGAGCCGGTGTGGAACCGGAACTACGTCGCCAGCGTGCAGATCACGATGGCCGAGGCGTTCGGGGTCGAGGACCGCGGCCACTTCTACGATCCCGTCGGCGCCCTGCGCGACGTGGTCGTCAACCACCTGATGCAGGTGCTGGCGGCGGCGGCCATGGAGGCACCCTCGGGCGGTGCGCCGGAGACGATCAAGGACGCGCAGACCGCGGTGTTCCGCTCGGTGGTGACCGCGGATCCGGCGCACTACGTACGCGGCCAGTACGACGGCTACCGCTCCATCCCAGGCGTCGCCCCGGACTCCACCACCGAGACGTCGGCCGCGCTCCGGCTCCAGATCGAGAACTGGCGGTGGTCCGGCGTCCCCTTCTTCATCCGGACCGGTAAGCGCCTGCCCGTCACCCAGACCGAGCTCCGCCTGGTGTTCAAGAACCCACCCCGGCTGGGGTTCGGCCTCCGCGTTCCGGGCGACGATCCCGGTCAGCTCGTGATCAGGATCGACCCGTCGACCGGCATCCGCTTCGACCTCCAGGCCCGCCACGCCGGCACCGCAAACGCGGCGAAGCCCATCCATCTCGACATGGAGTTCGCCGACGAAGGCGGCGAGGGTGCCACCCCGTACGAGGTGCTGCTCATGGCGGCCATGACCGACCAGACCGTTCGCTTCACGCGTCAGGACGCCGTCGAAGAGCAGTGGCGGATCATGCAACCGCTGATCGACGACCCGTCACCGGTGCAGCCGTACGCGCCGGGAACGTGGGGGCCCGACGAGGCCACGAAGCTCATGACCGGCCACGGCCGCTGGCACGAACCATGGATCGTGGGTTGACGGGTCAGGCGTCCTCACGCGGCACGTCGTAGCGCTCCATGTAGCGCGCGAACCGCGCGTCGAGCGGGGCCCGCTCCACCCCGACCTCGGCCAGCGAGTAGGTGTGCGTGCCGTACTTGTGTTGCGGGTTGGCGGCGTGGAAGCGTCGGAAGTACGCCTCCTTGTCGGGGTTCCACTCGATGCTGAACCGCTCGTAGATCGTGCCGACCACCGCGACGGGGTCCCGCACGACGTCGGCGTAGGCGACGTCGAAGAACGCGTCCTCCCCGATCCGGTCGCGCGAATCCATCGCCCGGTCGAGGAGCGCCGAGAGCGTGTCGGGCCAGTGGCTCACGATGTACTCGGTGTGGTCGACGTCGCTGAACGTACCGGTGAGCGAACGCAGCAGGCTGAACGTCGACGCCGCGATCCGCACCGGGTCGCGGTGGGTGACGATCATCCGGGCGTCCGGGTACGTGGCGAACACCGAATCGAGCAGCAAGCCGTACTGCGGCGACTTCAGCTGCCAACGCCCGGGGCACTCCGACTGCAGCACCTGCAGCACGAGCTCGTGATAGCGGGCGGCGCCGTCCCAATCGGACGCGAGCAGCCACTCGTCGTACCCGGGCACGTTGAACGTGGTCGAGTAGATCAGGCTCTGGAAGTGCTGCGCGTGGAGCAGCGTGCACTCCATGGCGTCGTCCGGTTCGTCGTGGTGGATGGCCTTGAAGCCGGGGTTGATCATGTCCACCGCGCTGGGAGCCTCACGCGCGGCGACGAACCGGGGGTCGTCCTGGTAGGTCGCGCTGGTCGGCGGCGGGATCGACTCGTTCGCTTCCCAAGCAAGGAGCGAGCGGTTGTCGGGATCAGCGGCGAGCAGGTGGCTGAGCGCGGTGGTGCCACTGCGGGGCATGCCCACCAGGATGAGGGGTGCCTCGACGCGCGTGGCGGCGAGCTCCGGATGCGTGCGGTGCCACTCGTGCACGCGTAAGCGGTTGGCGAGGTTGCCCCGCACCTGGGCCTCGACCGCGAGCATCCCGATCTCGTTGAGATCGGCCTCCTTCGTCGCGGACACCCAGAGCGCGTCGAGTCCGGGCCGGAACGTCGGATCGCCGTAGTCGTCGAGCCCGACGTCGCCCGCGACCTCGGCGAGCAACCCGTCGACGTCGGTCACAGGCTCAGCGCGTCGCGGGTGCGTGCCAGCTCGTCGGGGTCAGACGTGGTCGGCACCAGGAAGAACTCGTCGGCACCCGCCTCGCGCGCGTGGTCGACGGCGGCACGCAGAGCGTCGGGCGAATTGCACGTGACCGCGCTCGCCGCCCACTCGCCGACACCCTCGCCCATCACCTTCATGTAATCGTGCGCGTAGCCGCGGAGGCGAACCTCGGCGTCGTCGCCGAGCGCGTACCAGATGCTCGACGAGAGATGCGGCGCGTCGGTGCGTCCGGCCGCCGCCCAGGCGTCGCGGATCTGGGCGAACGACCTCGTCATGTGGTCGACGTCGCCGTCCATCGTCCACGCGCCGTCGACGCCGTCGGCCCAGTGCGCGGCGCGTGCGATTGCCTTCGGCCCCATCACTCCGGCGATGACCGGCATCGACGCGCCCTGGATCGGCGGGGGTCCCACCGGGTCGGCGCCGGGGAACGGCGGCTCCCCCGCCCAGATCCGCCGCATGCGCGCCACCTGCTCGTCCATTCGCTGCCAGCGCCGCGTGAACGAGCCTCCGATCGCGAGGTAGTCGTGCTCACGGCCGCCGACGCCCACGCCGACGGTGAGCCGGCCGTCGGACAGCACGTCGACCGAAGCCAACGACTTCGCCACCGCCACCTCGTCGTGCGCGGGCAGGATCACGATCGTCGTCCAGAGCCGCACCCGCTCGGTGAGCGCGGCCACCGCGGCGAGGTCGACGGTCCAGTCGTGACTCGTGTAGGTGATCCGTTCGGGCACCGCCAGGCTGGCCCACGGTCCGGCATCGACCTCGCGGGCCCACGCCAGGGTCTGCGCCCGCGTGTGCGGCAGCATCGTCGGCATCGTCATCGAAAGCTCCATCGGCGAGGAGGGTACGCTCCCGCGCTGGAGGATTGCCATGAAGCTCGGTGTGGTGTTCGGGTACTGGGGGGCGGGACCGCGTGCGGGCTTCGTCGAGGAGGCCCAGGAGGCGGAACGCCTCGGCTACGACTCGGTGTGGGTCGCCGAATCGTGGGGGAACGACGCGTTCACGTACGCCGCGTACGTCGCGGCCAACACGTCGACGATCAAGATCGGCACCGGGATCGTGCAGATGGCGGCGCGCACGCCCACCGCGACCACGATGGCCGCGGTCACGCTCGACCACCTCTCCAACGGCCGGCTCATCCTCGGCCTCGGCGTCTCCGGCCCCCAGGTCGTCGAGGGCTGGTACGGACAGCCGTCGAACCGGCCGCTCGCGCGCACCCGCGAGTACGTCGACATCATCCGGCGCGCGCTGCGCCGTGAGGGCCCGCTCGAGAGTGACGGCGAGTTCTACCCCTTGCCCTACCGCGGCGAGGGCAGCCAGGGACTCGGGAAGCCGCTGAAGATCATGACCCACCCACTGCGCGCCGACATCCCGATCTTCCTCGGCGCCGAGGGCCCGAAGAACGTCACGCAGACGGCGGAGATCGCGGACGGTTGGTTGCCCCTCTACTACTCGCCGTTCCGCCAGGACGTGTACGCCGACCAGCTGAAGGACGCGAAGCCGGGGTTCGAGATCAACGCGATGGCGAACGTGACCGTCACCGACGACGTCGCCGCCGGACTGCTCCCGGTGAAGGGGATGCTCGGCTTCTACATCGGCGGCATGGGCGCCAAGGGCCAGAACTACCACACCAAGCTCATGCAGCGGATGGGCTTCGAGGAAGAAGCGCTGAGGATCCAGGACCTCTTCTTCGCGGGGAAGCGCGACGAGGCGATCATGGCCGTGCCCGACGACTTCGCCGACGAGATCTCGATCGTCGGACCACCATCCCGCATCAAGGAACGGCTCGCCGCGTGGGAGCAGAGTCCGGTGACGACGCTGATGGTCGCGGGCCGCGACCACGAGCAGCTCAAGGTCGTGCGCGACCTCGTGCTCGGCTGAGGGCCGCACGGTGAGCAGCGGACATCCGTTCCACGACGTCGCGATCGTCGGCGTCCACAACACCAAGCAGGCGCGCGTCCTCGAGGGGTACGACTCGCAGACCATCACGTGGGAAGCGGGAATGGGCGCGATCGCCGACGCAGGCCTGGGGCCGCGCGACATCGACGGCGCCGTCGGCATGGCCGGATCCGACATCGTGTACCAGGCCCGCAGCGGCCCGATCTGGCGCTCCCACTCCGGCATGGGCATCCCCGCGGTGCTCGAGGTGGCGGGCGCGATCGCGAACGGCCTCGCGAGCAGGGTGCTGATCAGTGCCGGGTCCGCGGGCGTCTACACCGACCGGGCGTCGACCGCGCCGTGGACGCGCCCGACCCACGAGTTCGTCGCGCCCTTCGGCATGTTCACCGCAGCCGAGTTCGCGCTCATCGCCCGCCGCCACATGCACCGCTACGGCACCACGCCCGAAGCCCTCGCCACCGTCGCCGCGACCATCCGCAACAACGGCCACGTGAACCCGGAGGCCTGCTACTTCGGCCGCGGGCCGTTCAGCGTGCAGGACATCCTCGACAGCCGCATGGTGGCCGATCCGTTCCACCTGCTCGACTGCTCGATGACCGCGGAAGGTGGCTGCGCGCTCGTGCTCGCGCGTGGCGACATCGCCCGCGACCTGGCGCAGGACCCGATCTGGGTGCTCGGCGGCAACACCGACCACTTCGGCCCGTCGTACCGGCACCCACCGGCGTGGGACCTGGGCGGCAACGTGCGCCCCGATCTCGTCGACGGCACCGTCGGCCGGCGGGCGGCCGAGACCGCATGGGAGATGTCGGGCCTCGGTCCGACCGACGTCGACGTGTGCGAGCTCTACGACCCGTTCTCGTTCGAGATCATCCGTCAGCTCGAGGCATTCGGCTTCTGCGGCGAAGGCGAGGGCGGCGACTACGTGATGAGCGGCGTGATCGAGCCCGGCGGGCGCCACCCCATCACCACCGACGGCGGGTTGATGTCGTTCAGCCACGGCGGCGCCACCGTGCAGCTGCTCCAGCGCGTGATCCGCGGGGTGCAGCAGCTCCGGGGCGGGTGCCCGACCATGCCGGTCGACGGCGCCGAGGTCGCCTTGTGCAGCGGCGGCGGTGCCGGCGCGCTGTTCACCGACGTGCTGCTGCTCGGAAGGGAGAAAGCATGAGCGAAGTGACCGCGAGCCGGGTATCCCGGCTCGCAACGGAGCGGGGGCCGAGCGCCCCGCTGCGCAGCAGCGAGAGCGGGGAAGCATGAGCGAAGTGACCGCGAGCCGGGTATCCCGGCTCGCAACGGAGCGGGGGCCGAGCGCCCCGCCGCGCAGCAGCGAGAGCGGGGAAGCATGAGCAACGTGCCGGACGCGATCGCGATCACCAACCTCTTGTACCGGTACGCCGAGCTCATCGACGCCGGCGACTACGAAGGGATCGGCGCGCACCTGGCGCACGCGGTCATCACCACCGACGGCAGCGACCACGAGACCCGGGGCGCGGACGCGGTCGCGGCCATGTACCACGCGACCACCCGCAAGTACGACGACGGCACACCGCTCACCAAGCACGTCATCACCAACCCGATCGTCGACGTCGCCGACGACGGCCTCACCGGCACGTGCCGCTCGTATTACACGGTGTTCCAGAAGGCGGGCGACCAGCCGCTGCGGCCCATCATCAACGGACACTATCGGGACGAGTTCGAGAAGGTCGACGGCGAGTGGCGCTTCAGCCGCCGCCACATGGGCGTCGACCAGATCGGCGACCTGTCACTGCACCTGCTGATCGATCTGCGCTAACCCCGTAGGCCGCCCAGCCGTTCGCTCATCTCGGCGAGGAACGCGTTCGGGTCGGCGGCCTTCGTCGCCGAGGTGTCGGCGTCGCGGGCGGTCGCGTACGACACGAAGTGATCGCTGTCGACACACGCGACGATGGCTGCGGCGACCTCCTCCGCCGTGGCCGCGCCCGGACCCGGCGGCAGCGGCGGGTCGTTGCCCTCCTTCGGCGTGCTGAACTCGGTCGCGGTGGTGCCCGGCACCACCAGATGGGCGCGGACCCCGGTGCCGGGGAGCTCCACGTAGAGCGACTCGGTGAACAGCTCGAGCGCCGCCTTCGACGCCGCGTAGGCACCCACGCCGAACGCCACGAGGTGCACGCCCATCGACGACACGTTCACGATGTCACCGCGCCCGCGCTCCACCATTCGAGGGAGCACGGTCAGGGTGAGGCGCACCGGCGAGAAGTAGTTGATCGCCATCACGCTCTCGACGTCGTCGGCGGTCATGGTCGTCGTGCGCCGACGCTTCGGGACGCCGGCGTTGTTCACCAGCACGTCGATGCCGCCCAGCTCCGCGTCGGCTCGTGTCGCGAACTCGGCGATCCCCTCGAGGTCGGCGAGATCGACGACCCACATCCTCCCGCCGGGAACGTCGGCGAGCACCTCGGCCAGGCGGTCCTCCCGCCGTGCGCAGATGCCCACGGTCGCGCCCCGTTGCGCGAACGCGACCGCGGTGGCCGCGCCGATGCCGGACGAGGCGCCGGTGACGAGGACGTTCACGGATACCTCACCGCGTACGCGGCGCGCAGGCCGTCTTTCCAGTGCACGCGGCACGGACCGGTGATCGCCTGGCGAGCGGTGGCGTCGGCGATCGAGCCCCGCAACGTGCCTGGCGTCGCGACGACGTCCACGGGGACGTCGTGACCGGTGAGCTCGGCGAAGAACGCGCACCACTCCTGCACGCTCACCGCTTCGTCACCGCCCCAGTTGACGATCGTGGCCGGCACGGTGGCGGCCTCGAGCAGGGCGGCGGTCTGCTCGTTGATGTCGTCCTCGTGGATCGGCATGTACGGGCACGGGTCCCACCGCGTCGTGACCCGCTCGCCGGCGACCGCGGCGTCGAGATGGTAGACGGGCAGGCCCCCGTTGGGACCGTACGACGCGTTCATCCGAGCGATCGTGACCGGCAGGTCGAACTGCCGCGCGCACGTGCGGGCAACGGCTTCCTGGGCGATCTTCGACATCGAGTACGGCGGCGAGATCGACGAGTTCACCTCACCGAGCGGGTCGGTCTCGCGGTACACGTGCAACGGATCGTCGTTCGGCCGGTAGACCGAATGCGTCGACATCACGAGCGCGGCCTTGGCGGCGCGGCAGTGCGCCAGCAACAGGCCGGTGCCCTCGGCGTTGACCGCGATCGCGTGGTCGAAATCGAGCCCCGGGCCCTGGAACGCCGCGAGGTGCACGAGGTAGGTGAAGTCGTCGGGGACACCGGTGAAATCGCCGCTCGCGATGTCGCAGACGCGCGTCGTCACCCCCAGCTCGCCGACCTGCGCCCGCGTCTCCGGGTCGCCGAACCGGGCGATCCCCCACACCTCGTTCTCCTGCACCAGGTGGCGGGCGAGCGGGAACGCGATCTGGCCGGCCGGTCCGGTGATGAGGATCTTCTCGCCCGAGAGCACGGCCGCTGACGTTATCGTGCACGGTCATGTCGCGACTCGGACCCTGGGTACCCGCCGATGCCACCGAGCGCCTCGACCGGCTCGAGTCGTTGGCCGAGATCCGGCAGCTCCCGGTGCGGTACGCGCTCGCGCTCGACTCGCGCGACATGGACATGATGGTGTCGCTGTTCACGCCCGACGTGCGCGTCGGGCGCGAGGAACGCGGTCGTGCCGCCTTGCGCGCGTGGTTCGTGAAGACGCTGAGTGAACCGAAGATGTCGGTGCACTTCGTGGGCAACCACGTGATCGACTTCGACGACGCCGACCACGCCCGCGGCATCGTGTACTGCCACGACGAGCTCGGCCGGCCGAACGGCGGCTGGGACCACGGCATGCTGCAGTACTGGGACACCTACGTGCGGGTCGACGGCGAGTGGTGCTTCGACCGGCGCAAGTTCCTGCGCTGGTACATGGTCGACGCGCTCGAGCGGCCGTACCACGGTGCCGGTGTCGGCGAGGACCACGACGCCCTCACCACCAACCAGCTCCCCGAGGCGTTCGAGTCGTGGGGCCGGTTCTGGGCCGAGGTGGGCTCAGACCCCTTCGCGTAGCACCGGCGCACAGTCGCTGCCGGTGCCCGACGGCGCCGGCCGATGGAGCACCGCGCGCGTCGGTCGCAGGGTCACCTCGTGACCACCGTCGACCTCGACCGTCGTGACGACGGTAGCGTCGACGATCAGGCTGTAGCCGCCCCGCTCGGGTGGCGGCCACAACAACGCGACCAGCGGGCGCTCCCGCGCGTTGGCCGCGGTGGTGTTGCCCGCCGCGGCGACGAGGTCGTCGCCTTCCCAGCGCACCGGCACCGCGACACTGTGCGCCCGACCGTCGTCGCGCACCGTGAGCAGGTACGCGTCAGTGGCGAACGCCACGATCTGGGCGCGCAGCTCGTCGAGCTCGACCGCGATGCTCACGGCACGGCCTTCACCGGGGCTCCCACGGCTGGAGCCAGGGCGTGGCCGGCCAACCCTCCGCCGCGGCCAGGAGCGGGAACGCGGTGGCACCGTCGATCGCCTCGCGGACGATGTCGGCGTGCCCCGCATGCCGGGCGGTCTCGGAGACGAGGTGCATGAGCACCCACCGTACCGACCAGGCGTCGAGGTCGTCGGGGTACCACGGGACGCCCTTGGGCACCGGCACCGCCTGCCCGAGATCCGGGATCGCCCGCACCACCGCCTCCGTCTCCGCCGCGACCGCGTCGGAGAACTCGAACAGGTCGGCGAGCGTCTGGTCGGCGCCCATGGTGAAGCCCCGCTCGTAGTCGTCCTGGCCCTGGTCGCCGGTCGGTGGGCGCTCGCGCTGCACGACGAGGTCGATCCAGCTCTGTTCGGTCAGGGCGACGTGCTGGATCAACCCGCCGACGCTCAGTGGGCTGGGGGCCGCCGCCCGGGCGCGGGCCTGTTCGTCGGTGAGCCCGAACGCGGTGAGCCGGAGCATCGCGCGTTGCTGGGCGAGGTACCCGAGCAGCAGCTCGGTCTCGTCGGCATGGACGGGGGCCTGTCCCGGCATGATTCGATCCTCTCGTCGATGGACCACCAGCCTGCCGGAGATTGCGGACAGATTCTGGCCGCTATGGATCGGGATACGGACAATGGCGACAGCCCGATCCGCAGCACTGGCCGCGGGCCCGGAGCTCGGCGGCGGTGAACACGAAGAAGCCGGTCACCGGGTCGACGTACCCGGGCTCGCCGGCTGCGACGGCGCGGTCGTGCGCATCACGGATGGCGTCGGGCACGTCGTTCACGAGCGGCGGATGCCCACGATCGCCCGCAACCCCACCGGAAGCTCCTCCGTCCCGAACGAGGGACGCACCTCGACGTCAACGCCTTCCGCGGCGAGCAATGCCGGGATGCGGGCCGTGTCGACCATCACGTTCTCGTGGTGCTCGTCATCACGTCGCCACGAACCGTCGGGCTGCCGCAGGAACGTCGCCATGTCGCGCACGAACCGATCGGGTGCGGGCACCGAGAACTCGGAGATGATCGCCCAATCGTCACCGAGGCGGGCGTGGGTCGGCGCGTCGACGCGGGTGGCAGCCCACTCGAGGTCGCAGAGATCGGTGGCGAGCGTCCCCCCGGGCCGCAGCGCGCGGGCAAGGGCGACCAGGGCCGCGTCGACGTCGTCGCTCGTCGCCAGGTAGCTCAGGGGATGCCCGATGCCGACGATCGCGTCGGCCTCGGGGACCGGGTCGCTCGGCAACGTCAGTCGCTCGATCGCCTCGGCATCCGGTGCGGTCACGCGTGCGAGCTCCAGCATCGCGGGTGACGCGTCGGTTGCGAGCACGCGGTGCCCGGCGTCGACGAGGTAGCGCGTGAGCAGTCCGCTCCCGCATCCGAATTCGAGCACGAGCCCGTTGCTCTCGCGCACCGGTGCGAGCAGCTCGAGGATGCCCGGCGCGCACGCATCGGCGTGGAAGCCGTAGCCGAGGTGGTGCACGAGTGCGAGATCGGCGCGGTAGTACGGCTCGTTCACGTCGACGCCAGCTCGAGCGCGAGGGCGACCGCGGATGACGCGTCGGGCGCGTCGACGACGTCGTCGAGCGCCCAGGTGCCGATGCCGACGACGGGGACGCCGGCCCGCAGCGCGAACGCGATCTCCGACAGCGTGCCGTAGGCGCCGCCCACCGCCACCACCGCATCGGCGGCACGCACGATGAGGGCGTTGCGCATCTCCCCCATGCCGGTGGCGATCGCCACGGTGACGTGCGGGTTCGCCTTACCCCGGTCGGCGCCCGGCAGCACGCCGACGACCGTGGCGCCGGCGACGGCCGCGCCGCGGCGACGGCCTCCATGACCCCACCGAGTCCGCCGCACAGGACCACGGCGCGCGCTTCGCCGAGGAGACGCCCGACGGCCTCGGCCGTGCGGACCTCGTCGTCGGATGCCTCGCTCGGCCCGACCACCGCGACGTAGGGCCCGTCCACTGCACCGACCCTAGGCCGGGACCACGGTTGTGCATGCGTTCCACCAGGGGGTTGCAAGGCGGTCCGGGCACGGTGGCGGTGGCCACCTCCCGAGATCCGACGACAGGAGACACCATGCACGTCAACCGCAACGAGATCCCGGCCCGGATCGACGTCCCCGGCGCAATCGCGAGGCAGGCGGAGGGCTTCGGCGACCCGTCGGGATTCGGCCCGCTGGGCGGGGAGTATTTGTCCCTGGGCGCCGGCACCGACATCGCCCCGCTGCTGGAGGGCCTGGAGGAGGACGCCTGCCAGGCGCCGCACTGGGGCTACGTGCTCGCCGGCGAGGTGGTCGTGACCTACACCGACGGCTCCGAAGAGACGTGCTCCGGCAGTGACCTCTTCCACTGGCCCCCCGGACACAGCGTTCGCGTCGTCGAGGACGCCGAGCTCATCCTCTTCAGCCCGCAGGTGGCGCACGGCCAGGTGATGGACCACATGCGCGCGCGCATGGGTCTCGGTGTCTCCTAGCTGCCGGAAACCGCCGGGCTCAGGGGACGCGCTGTGCGGGGCAACCTGCGAGCACGCGCGCCATGGCGTCGTGCTCGGCGGGAGTCACCCAGAGATCCCACCGCGCCTTCACCGCGACCTGTCGCGCCACGTATCGACAGCGATACGACTTTGCGGGCGGAAGCCAGGTCGCGGTGTCACCGTCGCCTTTGCGCGAGTTCGTGGGACCGTCGACCGCGAGGAGGTTGAGCCGATCATTGGCGAACGCACGCCGGCGTGAAGCCCCCCACGCCGCCGCGCCCTTCTGCCACGCATCGGAGAGCGCGACGACGTGATCGATCTGCACCGCGTCGGCCCGGGTCTTCACGAACACCAGCGGCTCGCCCGTGTACGGGTCTGTCAGACGGCCCGCGACCACGACACATTGGCGGGTCCCCGGTCGCCACTGCTTGTCGCGCAGGTCCCGGTTCAGGATGTCGTCGCGGGTGTCGCAGCCGTTGCGGTCGACGTCGGCCCACGCGGCACCGAACTGCTCGCGTGCGTACCCCGTCTTCGGTGCGCGACCCTTCACCGCCAGCATCGCGAGCACCTCGGTCGCACGCGGCTGCTCCGCCCCGGTCACGACCGCCGACGTGCCCACGAACGCGACGACGAGCGTGACCAGGAACGCTCGCACGTCAGGTGAAGTCCGACCCGCCGTCGACGTTGATGTTGGCACCGGTCATGTAGCTGTTGACCCGGGACCCGACGAACGCGATGACAGCTCCGATCTCCTGCGGGTCGCCGGCGCGGGGGAGGTGCGCCGGATGACCGAAGTCTTCGGCGATGACGCGCATCGCGTCGTAGACGTTCGTCGAATCGACGTTGCGCTCGGCGGGGAGCGCCTCGAGGTAGGTGACCATGCCTTCGGAGAGGAAGGACCCGGGTGAGATCGTGTTCACGAGGATCTCGTCGGCTGCGAGGGAGAGCGACAGGTTCTTGCTCAGGCTCGTCATCGCGGCCTTGGAGGCCGTGTACGCGACGAGTCCCGGCGATTGGCGCTTCGTCGAATGGGCCGAGAGGTTCACGATGCGACCCCACGGCGCGGCCCGCAACATCGGGAGGCAGACACGGACGCAGCGCACCGCGCTCATGGTGCCGATCTCGAACGTCGACGCCCACTCGTCGTCGCTCAGCTCCTCGACCGTGGCCGACACACCGACGTCGACGGGTCCGACCGCGTTGACCAGGGTGTTCACCACGCCTCCCCATTCGTCGGCGATCGTCGAGAACGCCCCCTCGATCGACGCCGGGTCGCGCAGGTCGGTCTCGATCGCGAGCGGGTGCGGGCTCCCGAGCGATCGCAGGGAGTCGAGCGCGGCCGCGAGCGCGTCGGGCCGCCGGGCGAGCACGGCGACGTTCGCGCCGTCGGCGGCGAAGTACTCGGCCGCGGCGAGCCCCATTCCCTTGGTGCCACCGGCGATGACGACGTTCGCCCCTGCGAGTCCCAGATCCATGGCGCAGCAACGTAGCGGGGCCGCTGGACGAATGCGGTCGGGCGCGGCACACTCGGCCGATGCGCCCCCGGAGCAACGAGGTCGAGATCGAACGCGACGTGAAGGTGGAGATGCCCGACGGCGTCGTCCTCCTGACCGACGTGTACCACCCGGTCGGGGTCGACGACGCCCCGACCCTGCTCGAGCGCACCCCCTACGGGCGCCAGGCGATCGCCTCTGCGATGGGCCCCGAGTTCGCGACCCGGGGCTACCGCTACCTGGTCCAGGCGTGCCGCGGCACCGACGGGTCCGTAGGCTCGCACAGCTACTTCGCCGAAGCCCCCGACGGTCGGGCCACCGCCGACTGGATCGCCGACCAGGTGTGGTTCGACGGTCGGCTCGGAAGCTACGGCGCCAGCTACATGGGCTTCACGCAGTGGGCGTTGGCGTCGACGCGACCTCCGCACCTCCAGGCGATGGCCGTCGCGTTGTCGACCTCGGTGCGGAAGTTCTCGTGGTACCCGGGCGACTCGCTCGCGCTCGAGGTCATCATCCCCTGGGACCTCGGCGCGGTGGCGTTCAACAAGCCGACGAGCGGCAACATCGTCGACGACGTCACGCCCGAAGCGGTGGAGCGGCGCATGGCCGAGCTGCAGGCGGGCTTCGACCACCTCCCGCTCGGAGACGTGATCCGCCACCTCACCGGCGAGGACCTGCCCTTGTACCACGAGCAGCTGGCGCACGGCGCGCCCGACGACCCGTTCTGGGCCGCGGTCGGATTCCGCGAAATGCTCGCGCGACTGGGACATCCCCATCCTCCTGGTCGACGGTTGGCACGACTACCCGCTGCCCGGCGTGCTCGAGGACTACGCGGTGCTGCGCGACGCTCCCGCGCCCGTGCACCTGCGGATCGGGGCGGGGGGACACCTCGGCGGCGGCGGCGAGGGCGGGATGACCGACGCACCGCTCGACTGGTTCGACACCTACCTCCGTGACGAGCCCGGGCTGCTCGCCGAGCGGCCGGTCACGGTGCACGTGCAGGGCGAGGGCGGCACGTGGCGAGACTTCGACGACTGGCCACCGCCGGCGACGCCGACTGCGTGGTTCCTGCACGCCGGCGGGCTGCTGTCGCCCGACCCGCCCGACGCCACGGGCGAAGCGGACCGTTACCGGTACGACCCCGCCGACCCGACGCCGGCGATGGGCGGCATCGGGATGCTGACCGGTGGCGCGCGCGACAACCGACCGCTCGAAGCGCGTCCTGACGTCCTCGTGTACACCGGCGCCGAGCTGACCGAGCCACTCGAGCTGATCGGGCCGGTGTCAGCGGAGCTCCACATGACTTCGAGCCTCGATCACGTCGACGTGTTCGTCCGCGTGTGCGATGTGCTGCCCGACGGCACGTCGCTGAACGTGTGTGACGGTCTCCAGCGGTTCACCCCCCGTTCGATCGAACGGGATGCCGACGGTGTGTTCCTCGCACGAGTGGCGGTGTGGCCGATCGGGCACCGCTTCGCCGCCGGGCACCGCGTCCGGGTGCAGGTGTCGAGCGGATCGCACCCGGTGTACGCGCGCAACCTCGGCACCGGCGAGCCGGCCGAGACCGCGGTCGAGATGGTCGCCTCCGACCAGACCGTGCTGCACGACGCCGCGCACCCGTCGGCGGTGACGCTGCCCCATCTCGCGGGCTGACCGCCCGACGCATCGGGGTCAGGTGGCGCAGGCCGGGATCCGGCCCGAGACGTTGAGGTCGTCACCGGTGGCGACGTAGCGGACGGTCACATAGCCGATGGGGCCGAACCCGGTGAGGCGCAGCCACTTCGTCACCGGCCCCGAAGGTCCGTCGACCGCCCCACCCTCGACGACGCACTCGACGAGCACCCGCTTCCCCGTCTCGATCGTGCCCACGGTCGGGAAGTTGAGGCCGGGACCCGTGCGCACGTTCACGCCCGTCGTGACCTCGTACGGCCCCACGACCTTGGGCACCGTCGTGGTGGGCGGCCCGGTCGACGACGTGGACGCGTCTGATCCATCCGACGAGTCGTCGCCTGCTACCGCGAGGTACGCGACGCCGAGGATCCCTCCGGCGACCGCGAGGAAGAGCAGTGTGCCGATGATGCGGCGTCGGCGCCTGCGGCGCGCCCGCGCTTGCGCGGTGTCAGTGCCGCGGGCGCGGGTGCCGCAGGCTCGTCGCCCCCGGGTTCCTCGTCCACCTCGATGATCGTACGACTCCTGCGTGTCGCTTGGCGTGGCAGCCCCGGGACCGGGCGACCGTCAGTGCGGCACCATGCCCCCGTCGGCGAGCACGACCTGGCCGGTCATGAAGCTCCCGGCGTCGGACACCAGGAACATGACCGGACCGATCATCTCGTCGGCGTGCGCCGCCCGGTTCATCGGGCTCGCGGCGGCCATGCGGGCCACGGCCTCCGGTGGGTTGTTGCGCACCATGTCGGTGTCGATGGTGCCGGGCGCGAGCGCGTTGACCCGGATGCCGTGGGGGGCCCACTCCCTGGCCTGCGCGCGCGTGAAGGCCATGAGCGCGGCCTTCGCCCCCGAGTACATCGACTGCTGGGAGGACGCGAGGAACGCTCCGGCCGAGATCACGTTCACCACCGCTGCGTGCGGGCTCGCGATGAGGTGGGGCAGGGCGTACTGGACGAGGAAGACCGGCCCGCGCAGGTTCACGTCATACGACTTGTTCCATGCGTCCAGCGTGAACTCGCCCAACGGCTGGGTCAGCGTGTTGGCGGCGTTGTTGATGACGATGTCGATGCCGCCGAACCGGTCGACGGTCGCGTCGACGAGACCGGCGAGGGCGTCGAGATCGCCCATGTGGGTCGCCACCCCCATCGCCTCCCCTCCCATCGCCGTGAGGTGGGCTTCGGTCTCCGCACAGGCCTCGGCCTTGCGGCTCGCGACCACGACCTTCGCCCCCGCGCAGACGAGGCCCTCGGCGAGCGAACGTCCGATGCCGCGGGTGCCACCGGTGACGATGGCCACGCGGTCGGTGAGGTCGAAGAGCTTCGAGAACTGCTCGCGGTTCACAGGGGTCTCCATTCGGGGGTGCGTCCCTCACGGAACGCGGCGGCGGCGTCGGAGAGCTCACCGGTCTGGGTGCACATCACCTGGGTCCGGTTCTCCATGTCGAGGGCGTGGCGGAAGCTCGGCGCGTCGATCGTCTGCCACATGGTCTCCTTGGTCATCCACACCGCGAGCGGCGCGTTGGCCACGATCTGGCGCGCGGTGACGAGGGCCCGCTCGACGACGTCGCCGTCCGGGACGACGTCGAGCACCAGGTTCATCTCGCGTGCTTCCCGCGCGTCGAAGATGCGGCCGGTCAGCATCAGCTCGGCCGAACGAGACGCGCCGACGAGCCGGGGCAGCAGGTAGCTCGTGCCCATGTCGCACGACGACACGCCGAGGGTGATGAACACGGAGCCGAAGCGCGCCGACTCCGAGGCGTAGCGCACGTCGCACGACAGGGCGAGGGCGAAGCCACCGCCCACGGCGGCACCGTTGACCGCGGCGATCACCGGCTGGCGCAGGCGGTGGATCCGCTCGTGCAGCGACGCCAGGTGCTCCTGGGTGAGGAGGATGAGGGGGATCTGGCCCATGCCCTCGGTGCCGGGCGCGCCGTGCTCCCCCTCGACGCCCTTGAGGTCGTCGCCCGAGCAGAAGCCGCGGCCGGCGCCGGTGAGGATCACCGCACGCACGTCCCGGTCGGTGTTGATCCGCTCGAACGTCGCGTGCAGCTCCGCGATGAGACCTTGACTCAAGGCATTGAGCCGCTCGGGGCGGTTCATCGTGACGAGGAGGATCCCGGGTTCGATCTCCTCGGTGAGCACCAGCGACATCAGGCAGGTCCTTCCAGTCCGGCAACGACGAAATCGACGAGCAACTCGGCGCGGGCGGGCAACGCCGCGGGCAGCTTCACCATGGTGCTGCCGGGCGCGGGCGACGGAGTTCGCAGCCCGACGATGACCATCTCGATCGCGAGCGCGAGGCGGGCGTCGAACACGTCCTGCGGCAGGGTCGGGACCGCGTCGCGGGCGAGACGCTCCCAGTCGCGCTCCTCACCCGCGTACTCCGACATGAAGTCGAGCGCGGGCGAGCGGTCGAGCCAGAGCGCGTGCATGAGATCGATCCATCGTTGCGCCGCCGGCCCCTCGCTCTTCACGAGGCCGACGTAGGCGAACACGAGGGCCCGGATCACGTCGCGCAGCGACGGGGGTTCCGGGGCGCACCGCAAGGCGTCGAGCGCGGCGCGACGACGGGCCGCCAGGTCCCCGGCGCGCCGCGCGATCACCGCGCTGACCAGGCCGTCGCGGGAACCGAAGTGGTAGTGGATGGCGGCGCCGTTCTGGCCCGCGGCGTCGGTGATGTCCCGCACCGAGACCCCCAGGCCCTCGGCGAGGAAGAGCTGCTCGGCGACGTCGAGCAGCTGCGCCTTGGTGCTCGACGGCGCGCGCCGATCGGTCTGCAGGCTCCCCACGGGTTGCACCCTATCGGCGGTTCGTGCCAGTGTTCAAACACTGTTTGAATCTCCGAGGGGGCTGGTTGCGATGGGCGAACTGCGATTCGACGGCAAGACCGCGATCGTCACCGGCGGCGGGCGTGGACTGGGCCGCGCGTACGCCCGGCTGCTCGCGGCACGGGGGTGCCGGGTCGTGGTGAACGACCCCGGCGTCACCACCAGCGGGGTGGCCGAGACCGAGGGCGCGGCCGACGAGGTGGTTCGTGAGATCACCGACGCGGGCGGGACCGCGGTCGCCGACCGCAGCAGCGTGATCGACGGCGCCGACGGCATCGCCACGCACGCAGTCGACGAGTACGGCGGCATCGACATCGTCGTGAACAACGCGGGGATCTCGGGCGGCGGCGCGTTCGACGAGATGCCTCCCGAGGACTTCGACCGACTGGTCGACACCCACTACGGGGGCGCGGTACGGGTGAGCCGCGCCGCGTGGCCGCACCTCAAGCGTTCGGGCGCCGGCCGCATCGTCAACATGTCATCGGCATCGGTGTTCGGGACGCCGTTCACCAGCCCGTACGTGTCGAGCAAGGCCGGGATCTTCGGGTTGACGCGTGCACTCGCGGCTGAAGGCGCGTACTCCGGGATCGGGGTGAACGCGGTGATGCCGGCGGCGTACACCCGCATGACCGCGCAGCTGCCGGACGACGACGGCTTCCGGACGTTCCTCGAGACGTACTTCCCACCGGAGAAGGTGGCGCCGTTCGTGGTGTACCTCGCCCACGTGGACTGCGCGATCAACGGCGAGACCTTCTCGGTCGGCGCCGACCGGGCGGCCCGGGTGTTCCTGGCCGAATGCCCCGGCGTGGTCGGCGACGGCACCCCGGAGGGGTACGCCGCGCACGCCGACGAGCTGCTCAGCGTCGAAGGCTGGGAGATCCCGTCGGACATGATGGACGAAGTGCGCTACTCCTCCGACCACCTCGGCCCTGACGTCGCCGCCGCCTACGCGCGTGTGGCCGGGCACCACTCGTCATGATGGGGGCACCGTGACCGCGTTCGAAGCCGTCCTCTGGGACTACGGCGGCGTGTTCACGCCGTCCCCGTTCGGCGCCGCCCACACCTACGCCCGCTCCCAGGACGCCGATCCCGACGTGCTGGTGCAGATCGTGTTCGGCTCCTACGACGCCGACACCGATCACGCCTGGCACCAGCTCGAGCGCGGCGAGATCACGTTCGTCGACGCGCTCACGCAGATCAAGGCCGACGCCGAGGCCGCGGGGATGCGGTTCGACACCGGCGAGATGTTCAGCGGGATGGTCGTGGACGACATCGACCGGGCGGTGGTGATCGACGCCGTGCTCGCGGTGCGCGCACGCGGCCTGCTGACGGCGATCGTGACCAACAACATCCGGGAGTACGGCGACGCGTGGCGTTCGCGCCTCGCCATCGACGAGCTCTTCGATCTTGTCGTCGACTCGTGCGAGGAGGGCGTCCGCAAGCCGGATCCCACCATCTTCCGCACCGCGCTCGAACGGCTCGGCGTGACCGATCCCAGCCGCGCCATCTTCCTCGACGACTTCGAGGGGAACCTGCTCGCGGCACGCTCGCTCGGGATGCACGCGATCCTCGTGGGGGCCGATCCCCGGCCCGCCCTCGACGAGCTCGCCGCGCTGCTCGGCTGATCGGGCCGGTCAGAACTCGTCGCGCCGGCTGAGCGAGCGCGGTCGACCGTCGGGATCGAGCAGCAGACGGTGGGCGAGTCCCCGCCCCCACCGCTTGGTTCCCCGCACCCGTTCGATCGGGTGCTCGCGCAGGTGACCGGGTGGACGGGGGCCGCTATCGAAGCGGTGCCACGCGTCGAGGGCGTCGGCGCCGGCGCGCAACGCCGCGAACCACGACGCGGGATCGACCAGATCGTCGACGTCGCCGAGGGTGCGCCCGAGGTGCTCGGCCGCAAGCCGGACGCGAGTGTCGCGGGCGAAGACGCGGGCGCCGTCACCGAGTCCACCGGGATCCTGCGGGGCGCGTTCGTCGAGCCGGGAGTCGATCACCGCGCACGAGAGCTCGGAGTCGTGGGTCCATGACCGGCGGTTGAGGTTGTCCGACCCGACGGCCATCCAGACATCGTCGACCACGCACACCTTCGAGTGCACGTAGATGGGGTTGCCCGCGTCGTTCTCGACGTCGTACACCGCGACGCGGTCGTGCCCGACCTCGTGGAGCGCGTCGAGCACCCGCTCACGGCCGATGCGGCTCGCCTCACCCGCCACCGCGCCGTCGGGATCGGGATACCGGGGTATCACGACCGCGATCAGCAACTCGTGGTTCTCGGCCAGCGCCTCGCGCAACGCCCGGGTCGCGTCGAGGGACCAGAGGTACTGGTCCTCGAGGTAGATGAGGCGTCGGGCGCGCCGGAACGCCTTCAGATAGGCGCGAGCGATGCTGCGCTCGCCCTCGGGCGCGAACGGGTACGGATGGTGACGGGCGGGATAGGTGCGCAGGACCTGGACCGCGAGGGGACCGTCGGCGTCGGCGCGCCGGCTCGGACCGAGCGGTCCCGGCGTCTCCGGGTGCTTGGCCACGCGGTGGAGACCGGCACGGAACGGGTTGCGCGAGTCGAGCGGCGCGTCGTCGTTCCACCGCTCGGCGAACGAGAACGCGAGATCGTCGACCGCCGGACCGCGCACCTCGAGTTGGAGATCGTGCCACGGGGGCCGCTCGCCGTAGTGCTGGTCGTCGAGCGCGACCACCTGCGGGTCGCCCCGGTGTCGGGCGTCGTCGCGGCGACCGTGGCACAGGTCGATCCCGCCGACGAACGCGACGTCGCGTCCCGGTTGGTCGCCGCGCACCACGAACAGCTTCTGGTGGTGGCTCCCACCCCTCCGGACGCGGTGGTCGAGCAGCACCTGACCCCCGGCCTCGTTGACCAGGCGCGAGAAGGACAGGTTCTTGCCCTCACCGAAGTTCATGACCTCCGGATGTGAACGCCAGAGCAGGCCGCGCACGTTCACGCCGCGGCCTGCGATCTCGGCGATCAACTCCCCCACCGCGGTACCGGGCCCGGCGAGCTCCTCGTCGGGATCACCCTGCCAGTCGGTGAAGTAGACCCAGTCACCGGCGCGCGCGTCGCACAGCACCTCGTGCAGCCGGGCGAAGTACGACGCGCCGTCGATCAGGACCACACCGTCGTTGCCCTCGGTCCAGGCGGTCCCGTCGCCGTGACGCCGGTCGATCCCGGTCGCGGGGTTTCCCCGCTCGGACGCGCGCAGGAACCAGTCGTCGAGCTCCATCGTCGCGGGCTAGCGGGTGCCGGCGAGCGCCGGCGCGACGCCGTTGGCGTCCACCGCCTTCGACTCGTCGCGCGGCTCCTTCGCTCCCGCCCGCACCGCCTCGAGCTGGGCGGCGAGGGCGGCACCGAACAGGATCGCGATGGCCGAGAGCAGCGCCCACAGCAGGATCGCGATCATGCCCGCGAGGGGGCCGTAGGTGCGGCTGAAGGTGTTGCTGAACTGGAAGAACAGCCCGAGCGCGAGGGTGGACAGCGACCACAGCACGACCGACACCGTCGAGCCGAAGGCCAGCCACGACCACGCCGGCTGGTGGCGACGGGGCGACCACCGGAACAACAACGCGATCGCCGCCGCCATGAGCACGAGCGCGATGGGCCACCGGACGATCCGCCAGATCTGCGCGACCGTGTCGTCACTGAACCCCTCGCCGATGCCGTGCCCGACCGCGAACATCGCGAACGCCGCCGTCGCGAGCGCACCCGCGGTGAGTGCGAGGACGAACGCACGCCCGTACTTCTTCAGCGTGGGCCGGTCCTGCTCGATCCCGTACAGCCGGTTCAGCGCGCGTTCGATCTGTCCCATCAGCGTGGTGCCGGTGACGATCGCCGCGACACCGACGACCGCGAGGAGGACGAACTGTCCCGACCGGCCAGCCGTGTACGCGTGGAAGACCGCGTTCGTCAGGGCCTTCCCTGCCGGACCCGGTACCGCTTCGTTGATGGTGCGCACGATCGTCGCGCTCACATCGGTGTCACCCAGCGCGGCGGCGATCCCGACGAGGACGATCAGGCCCTGCACCAGCAGGAGCGAGGTCACGAACGCCAGCGAGCGAGCGTGGCTGAAGCCGTCGGCCGCGCGGAAGCGCACGAAGGCGTCCTTCACGAGCTGCTTCCTGCCGGTGCGGACCAACGTCTCCCTCGCGTCGTCACCGTCGAGTTCGTAGGTCTCGGGCACGAGATGCGCAACGCTCATGAGCCCTCCTCCGGGACACAGATCGTGACCGCGGCCGGTTCCACCCGGATCTTCAGCCGCTTCACCGGCTTCTCGTCGCCCCCGTCGAGCTGGTAGGGCATCTTGCGGTCGAGGCGGATGTCGATCTTCTTCGCTTTCGTCGTCTGCACGAACTTGGAGCGGTCGGCGCTCCCGACGGCGGTGCGCACGAGCGCGCGCGTCCATTGCGTGACGCCTTTGGCCGTGATCACGCCGAGCTCGAGGAGGCCGTCTTCCGGGTCGGCGTCGTCGAACGCCTCGACCCCGCCGAGCACCTTGCTCACGTTGCCGACGAGGATGCAGCCGCTCTTGCCGTCGAACCAGCGGGTCCCGTCGACGTCGACCTTGGCGCGGAAGGGCTGGAGCCGGAGGTGCTTCGCGCCCGTCCACACGTAGGCGGCGCGGCCGAAGCGGTCCTTCATGGCGCGGTCGGCGTCGCGGATCATGAGCGCGTCGAGCCCGGTTCCCGCCATGACCGCGAACCGCTCACCGTTCACCCGGCCGACGTCGATGGTACGGCGGGCGCCGTGGAGCCCGACCTCGACCGCCGCCGCCAGGTCGACGGGGATGCCGAGGTTGTGGGCCAACAGGTTGCCGGTGCCGGCGGGCAGGATCGCCAGCGTCGCGGCCTCGGTGCCGACTGCGTCGATGCAGCGTTGCACCATGCCGTCGCCGCCCCACACGAAGATGAGATCGGCTCCCTGGTCGAGCGCCTTCCGGACGCACTTGGGACCGAACTTGCTCTTGGGCACCTCGAACCAGATCGGGTCGTCGACCCCGGCGTCGCGGAGGACGCTGCGGAGCTCGGTCAGGCCTCCCCCGAGTGTCTTGCGCGCGTGCGCGACCACTGCGATCGAGGTCATCACGCCACCTCCCGGGCTCGGAGCGGACCCGGTTCGACCCGCTGGATGCGTCGCTCGTGTGCATCGGCCAGCGCGGCGCGCACGGAGACGTAGCCGACGACCACGCAGCCGGCGCCGATGAGCGCGCCGCAGATCACGTCGGTCGGGTTGTGCATGCCTCGGTACACCCGGGACGTCGCCACGATGATCGGGCCCAGGGCCGCCGAGCGCGATCGAGATGGCGCGCCACCACGGGTTCTGCGTGAGCGACCAGATCACGATGGCCAACGACACGTACAACGCGACCGCAGCGGCGGTGTGTCCCGACGGATAGCTGTCGGAGACGATGAGTTCCTCGAGGCGCGGCACTGCAGGCCGGTTGCGGGTGACGAAGTAGGTGGCGGTGACGTAGACCGCGGCCTCGACCGAGAGGCTGACGACCAGCAATCCGAACTGCGGCCAGTTCCGGCGGACGGCCAGCACCACGAGCGCGATGGCGAGGACGACGAGCACGGTGATCGTCTCGGCGAAGTACGACCCGACGACGGAGACGTCGTTCCAGGTCGGGGTGCGGTGGTCGGCGAACCACCGCGCGATGTCGAGGTCGTCGCGCCCGAGCTGGTGGCCGACCACGTAGTTCGTGACCAGCGCACCGAGCACGAGTGCCACCGCGGCGACCACGAGGTATCCGAGGATCGCGATCCCGATCGTCATCACGACCGGGGGCACGGTTGTGTCCGTCCTGTGCTGTTCCTCACGACTGTCCACGGGGAGGGTTTCACCTTCCTTCAAGTCCGGTAAACATTGGGTGAACGACGTCACGTCCCCGGAGGCCGACCTGCTCGTCACGATCGTCCTGCTCGTCCCCGCGCTCGTCCTCGGTGTCTGCTTCGGCATCGCGGTGCGCCGCCACCCGGGGATCGACCCCGCCTCGGCGCGGCCCGCAGACGTCGTCGCGCACCGGATCGAACAGACGGGCCGCACGCCGTGGACCAGCCGGTTCAGCCCGAAGACGGAGACCGGTCTGCTCCTGGCGCTCGCGCTCGTCGTGCTGGTGATCGGCGGGGTGGTGCTCGGCGCGCTCGGCCTGCTGGTGCGCACGAACTCCGACCTCTTGCGGGTCGACCGCTCGGTCGCACCGTGGGGCGAGGACCACATGACGTCGTTCTCGCAATGGATGCTCGACTTCGTGACCTCGTTCGGTGGGACCGGTGTGATCGTGGGGGCGACGGTCGGCGTGTTCGTCGTCGAGATGATCCGGCGACCGAGCCGCTGGCTCCCGGTCTTCCTCATCGCCGTCGTCGTCGGCCAGACCCTGATGAGCAGTCAGATCAAGAACCTCCTCGATCGCGTCCGGCCCACCGCGAACCCCATCGCGCACACGCTCGGACCGTCGTTTCCGAGCGGGCACACCACCGGCGCCGCCGCGTGCTTCGCCGCGTTCGCCCTGGTCATCGGGCGCGGCCGTTCGCGGAACACCCAAGCAGTGCTCGCCGGCGCCGCCGTGTTCATCGCCCTCGCCGTCGGCGCGTCGCGGGTGCTCCTCGGCGTGCACTGGCTGACCGACGTGTTCGGGGGTCTCGCGCTCGGCTGGGCGTGGTTCGCGCTCTGCTCGATCGCGTTCGGTGGTCGTCTGCTGCGTCTCGGCACGCCGGTCGAGGCCGCCGAGCGGGTCAACGAGATAGCCGCCACGAGCGCGGCGCCCGATCCGGCGCCCCGGACCTGAGGTGGTTCTCCCCGCGTTCGCCACCTCGTAACGGACTGGAAACCGGGACCGAGCAAGGTTCCCGGATGAGCAGATACCGACTCCGCGTCGAGCTCCCCGACCTGCCCGGCGCCCTGGCCAAGGTCGCCACCGTGATCTCCGACCTGGACGGCGACGTCGTCTCGATCGACATCCACGAGCTCGACGGTCACCAGGCGGTCGACGAGCTGGTGGTCGAGGTGCTCACGGAGCTCGACCGGCCGCGTGCTCGCCACCGCGCTCGAGGAAGCCGGGGCGGGCGTGCTGCTCTCGTGCGCACCGGCCGCGGCCCGGGCCGAGCCGGTGCTCGACGCACTCCGGTGGGCGCGGGAGATGGCCGAGGCACCCGATGCCGGCGCGGTCTGCCGGATCCTCGCCTCGGCGTGCCACTCGTCGAAGGTGTGGGTGGCGCCGATCGACGAGGCCCGCGAGGTGCCGGTCGGGCGGCTGGCGCTCGCGCGGGGCGCACCGCTCGTGCAACGCTCGCACGATCTGCCCGGTCCGCTGGGCGGGCGACCGGCGTCACCGATGTGGCTGCTCGCCGTCCCCGACGGTCAGCCACAGGCGCGCAGCATCGCGTTCCTCGCCCGGCCCGGATCGTTGCGCTTCACCGCGTCCGAAGTCGCGAGGGTCGACGCGCTCATGGGCCTGCACCGCACGCTCATCGACGGCGCCGCGTCGGCGCGACCACCCGGCGACGCAGGGCTGACGCGCTCAGGCCTCGCCGCGAGTGATGCGCATGATCTCGTCCCACGCACCGAGCTCGCCTTCGCGGGTCTGACCGCCGGCAGCCAGGAACCGCTGCATCCGCTCGATGTGGCCCCCGCCGCCCGTGAGCTGCCCGAACGCGTTCGTCTCGTCGACCAGCGCGTCGTCGAACGAGACCAGCGACGCGTCGACCACCCGCTTCACCGCCGCGACCGACGTCGCGGGCATGGCCGCCACGTGGCGCGCCAGCGTGAACACCTCGTCGACGAGCGACTCGCCCGGGAGCAGGCCGTCGAGCCAGCCGATGCGCAACGCCTCCTCGGCGCCGACGTCGCGTCCGGTGAGGATGACGTCGAGGGCACGACCACGCCCCAGGAGGTGCGGCAGCCGGGCGGTGCCGCCGGCACCGGGGAGTATCCCCATCGCCACCTCGGGTTGGCCGAGCACGGCTCGGTCGCTGCCGTACCGGAGGTCGAGGGCGGAGAGGAACTCCGCGCCACCCCCACGGGCGGCGCCGTCGACCACGCCGATCGATACCAGTCGGCTGCGATGCAGCCGCTCGAAGATGGCGGCGGCGATGTTGGGTTGGAAGCCGGCACCTGCCCGCCCGAAGGGATGGCGAGGATGCCGTGCACGTCGCCGTGCATCAGGAAGAAGTCGGGATCGGCGCTCGAGAACACGACGACGCGCACTGCTTCGTCGCGCTCGAGCTCGTCGAGCGGCCACGGCCAACGCTCCGATGAAGGCCCCGTCGACCAGGTTGCTCGGCGGGTGGTCGATCACGACCTCGGCCACACCAGCCGACGATCCTGCACTGCAACGGTCCGGGGGCCATGCCGTCCCAGTCTCGCGCTACTCGCTGGGGTGCAGTCGCCAACTGGGCGAGCAGCTCGACCTCGTCCCAGTACTGACGGAACGAGGCGATCCGGTCACCGGTGAATTCGGCGATCGTCACGCCGTGGAGCTTGACGCGCTTCCCGGTCGGCTCGATGACCGTCTCGTCGTCGATCGCCAGCGGCCCGGAGTGCGTGAGGGTGACGACCCACTCGACGCACGCGCGCTCGCCGGACGACCTCGACCGGCGAGACCGCGAGCTCGATCTCGGAGAACGCACCGTCCCGGTCCTCGAACTCGACTGCGAGCTCGGCCGCCGACGAGACCGACATCGCCGGCGCCCGCCCCTTCACGTCGTCGACGTAGAGCTCGGCGATGACGCTGCTGTCTCCCGGCGACGCTCGCCTCGAGCGCACGCACCAGAGTTGCCGTCCGCTCTGCGCTGGTGGCCATGTCGCCGCCTGCCACCCTTCGTTGCGTGGGACCGCTCGCTCCGGCGCCCGCGTGGTCGCGGGCGCCGGAGCGGCGAGGTGTGGAACTCCCGTCGGTCTTCCTCAGGAATCGGCCATGAGACGACCACCGTGGACGACGATGCCCCAGATCACCAGGATGTCGACCAGGATCATCGTGAACGACCACAGCGGGTAGTGCGGCAGGTACGCGAGCTGCACGATCGCGTTCGCGCCCGCGGCCAGCACACCGATCACGCGGCCGAACATGTTCCCGGCGAAGATCAGGAACCCGGACAGGATCAGGACCGCGCCGAGGATCAGCACGACCCATCCATAGGTCTTGATGTTGTTCGTGAGCGGCAGCTCCGAACTTGCCGCCGCCGACATTCTTGAAGTAGTTGACGTTCGTGATTGCCACCAGCCCGTCGATCACGTTGAACGTGCCGACGATGATGATCATGATGCCGGCGAACAGCTTCCAGCCCATCCCACTGTTCTCGTAGCTGTCGTCGTAGGTGCTGTCGGTCATGCAGGGACCTCCCCCTCGTGGTTGCCTACGCCGAGGATCCGCGAGTTCGCGGCGGGCGACATCATCCATTCGGGATGAACAGGAATCGATGCACGCCGTCGCACCGTTCGACACCACCCGCCGGATGCGGCGAGGATGACGCCGCGTCGGACGGCGAATCGGAGGGGACGTGGCGAACGGAGACCGGACGCAAGCCGTCCAGCATCGAGGCCTGGCTCGAGGAGCGACTCGCCCGGCTACCAGTACGGCTGGGTGCTGCTCCTGCTCGGGCTGACCTTCATCGTCATGGCTGCGGGACCGCCGGATGCGTGGGCCCGGGTCCTCACCGTCTTCCTCCAGGGCCTGACGCTCCTTGCCGCGCTCCTCGCGTCACGGGTGAGCCGCCGTCTGTTCCGGATCGCCGCGCATCGTCGCCGCTGGTCGTCGCTGCTCACCGCGATCGGGTCGGTCGTCGGCGAGCTCGTCGAGCGATGCCAACGAGCGTGTTCTTCCTGTTGAACATCCTGCTGGTGGCGACGACGCCGGTCGTGATCGCACGCTCGCTCTGGCGGCGCCAGCTGATCGACATCCGCACCGTGCTCGGCGCGGTGTGCATCTACGTGCTGCTCGGCATGATGTTCGCCTTCGTGTACGCGGCGATCGACGGCATCGGCGACGACGCCGTTCTTCGTGCAGACCGCGCACGCCACGACACCGGACTTCCTCTACTTCAGCTTCATCACCCAGACGACCGTCGGCTACGGCGACTTCACCGCCGCCGGCGATCTCGGCCGCGCTCTCGCGGTCGTCGAAGCGCTGACCGGCCAGCTCTACCTGGTGACGATCATCGCGGTGCTCGTCAGCCGCTTGAGTGGGCACGTGCCGATGCACGAATCCGTCGACCGCCACGACGGTGGACGGAGGATCGCACCGCCACGTCGTGATTCACTCCTCGGGCTCGGCGGCCGTCTGCAGCAGATCGCGCTGGTCGAGGAAGTAGAGCAACCCGAGCGACGGCAGGATCACGATCGCGGCGATGACGAACACGATCGTCACCGACCACAGCGTCGGGTCGGGTGCCGCGGCGGTCGAGAGCTTCAGGCTCGTCGGCAGGATGTACGGGTACTGCGCGACGCCCCAGCCGATGACGACGGTGGCCACGGCGCCCATGGCGAGCATGCGCGCAACGGAATGGTTCGCGCGCGAAGAGCAGCACGAGCGACCCGATGCCGCAGATGCGCCGACAGGATCACGAGCGGGAGCGCGCGTGACGTGAGCCCGTCGAACACGTACCGCGCGTCGTCGTGCAGCACGAAGATCCCGGCGAGCGCGATCACGCCGGCGACGACGGCGGTGCCGACCGCACGCCGGCGGAAGTACTCGACCATCGCTTCCTGCCCGAGCCGGCGGGCGTCCCACACCATGTAGACGGCCGCGAGGTAGGCGCACACGGTGACCGCGAGCACCCCACCGAGGATCGAGGTCGGGTTGATCCAGCTGTCCCACGGGTCGCCGGCCTCTGCCGCCGGCAGGCACCCGACCCGAGGCGATGGCTCCCGCGACCGCGCCCATGCAGAACGGCACGAGCACCGACGACGCCGCGAACGCGGCGCCGAAGTTCCGCTGGCTCGACGTGCGGGTCACCTCCTTGCGGAACGCGAAGCTCGAGCCGCGGAACACGATGCCGAGCGCAGCGATCGACAGCGGCACGAACAGCGTGAGCGTGATCGACGCGAACGCCTCGGAGAACGCGGTCCACAGCACGACGAGGCAGAAGATCAGCCAGACGTGGTTCGCCTCCCACACCGGCCCGATCGAGTGGCTGATCACCGAGCGCGGCTCCTGCCCCCGCTCGGCGCCGCCGGCGGTGAGGTCCCAGAACCCGGCGCCGAAGTCGGCGCCGCCGAACAGCGCGTACGCGGTGATCCCCACCATCAGGATGACCGCGACGACGTCGCTCACGGGACCAGCTCCTTCGGCTGCGGTGCGGCGCCGGTGTCGGTCGCGGGCCGTACGGTCCGCCGTCGTCGGGCTCGTCCTCACCCTCCCGGAACCGCCGGCTCATCAGCCGGAGCACGAGCACGAGCGTGACGCCGACGCCGATGTAGAGCGCGAGCACCGACGAGGAACGTGATCCAGACCCCCGTGTTGCCGGTGGCCGCCTCTTCGACCTTCATGTAGTTCGCGCACGATCCACGGTTGGCGACCGACCTCGGTGACGACCCAGCCCGCCTCCATCGTGACCACCGAGAGCACGCCCGCCGCCGCCGCGATCCAGAGGAACAGCTTGCTCTTCGGCATCCGCCGCTTGAACACCCACGACCGCGAAGTACCAGAGCGAGAGCAGGAAGAGGAGCGTGCCGAGCCCGACCATGACGTCCCACGCGAGGTGCACCACGGTGACCTCGGAGTCTGGTCGGACGTTCGTCCTGCCGGGAAGCTGTCGAGACCCTGGATCACCGTGCTCGGTGCCGTCGGCCGGATCGGAGAGGATCGACGCGAGGCCGGGGATCGGGATGCCGCCCACGACCTCACCGTCGGCGTTCAGGTACCCGAACAGCGTCTCGGGCACGTCGCTCGACGTCTTCGGCACCATCTCGATGGCGGCGAACTTCACCGGATCGTTGTTGTAGACCCAGCGGGCCAGCTCGTCGCCGACGAGCATCTGGATCGGCATCGCGATCGCGGCCACGGTGAACGGGATGAGGAACCCGATGCGGTGGTAGCGGTCGCGCCGGCCCCGCAGCATCCCGACGGCGTACACCGATGCGACCAGGAACCCGCCGACGAGGTACGCGGCGACCAGCATGTGCAGCGATTGGAGCGGCATCGCCTTGTTGAAGATCACGTCCCACGGATCGACGTCGACGACCTTGCCGGCCGCGTTCAGCGTGAAGCCGGCGGGCTCGTTCATCCACGCGTTGGCGGCGACCACCGAGACCGTGCCGCCGATGCCCGCGATGACGATGGGCACGCCGGTCCAGAAGTGCGGCCACGGCTTCAGCCGCTTCCACCCGTAGATGTAGATGGCGAGGAAGATCGCCTCGAGGAAGAAGAACAGGCCCTCGATCGCGAACGGGATGCCGAAGGCGTCACCGAACCGACCCATGAACCTCGGCCACAGCAGCCCGAATTCGAACGACAGCACGGTGCCCGTGACCGCTCCGACCGCGAAGGTGACCGCCATGTACTTCGACCACCGTTGCGCGAGTACCAGCGCGTCGGCGTCGTCGTGCTTGATCGCGCGGTAGTTGGCGACGAGCGTGATGAAGCCCCACGCGACGCCGAGCGGCACGAGGATGATGTGGAACGCGAGCGTGAACGCCATCTGCGAACGCGCCCACGGCACCGGGTTCACCGCCAGCACCGTCGACAACACGCTCATCGCCGCGCTCCGCTACTCGTCAGGATCGAGTGATGACGTCAGCTTCCCACGCCGGCGGCGAGCGACGCGGACACGGCGTCGTAGTCGCGCTCGTTCTGGTCGGCGTACGCGGTGCTGAAGTCGGCGATCGCCTTGTCGAACGAGTCGTTGGTGCCGAGGTACGACGCGATCGCGATCCGGTCGCCCGACCGGGCGTGACCGCGGGCGAGCGTCCACCCGCACAGGCGGGCGTAGATGTCGAGGGCCGCAGGCGTCATCGCGTCGATGTCGGCCGAGAACTTCCAGTCCCAGAGCTGGCGCACGTAGAAGTCGCGTTCGACCCCGTCGAGACCCGGCGTGCGCACCCACCCCAGCATGATGTCGCTGGACGCCTGCAGGAGGCGCTGCCCCTCCACCACTCGCTGGCCGTGGTTGGCGAACCCGCTCCGCCCGGCGTGGGCCTCGAGCACCGAGGCTTCGGCCTCCTTGATCTGGAGGAACAGCGGATCGCTCGTCGTCGCGGCCGAGCATCAGGCGCGATCCAGCAGCGGGTGCCGACGCTGCCGACCCCGACGACCTTCCGGGCGAAGTCGACCAGCCGGTAGCTCTCGAGCAGGTGGCGACGGTCCGGCTGCAGCGCTGCGGCGGTACACGCGGATGCGATCCTCCAGCCACCCCCGCAGCTCGTCGAGCTCCTTCTCGGCCGAGCAGGTCGCGCAGCGCGACGACGATCGGCGGATCGCTCTTGATGCGGTACTCACCGTCGACCTGCTCGGTGAGCTTCGCGAACGCCTTCATGTTGTCCTTGGCCTGCGCCTTGGCCAGGTTGCGCTCGAAGCGCTTGATCTCCTCCGGGCGTCGCCTTCGACCGGTACTCGTTGAACACCTTCTCGACGTCGAGCCGCGCGTACCAGACCTCGAGGTTGGTCATGCCGGCGAACTGTGGCCATCGCCTCGCGGTAGCGTCTTCACGACCCGGAGGGTGACCACGCGTGCTTCCTTGGCTGGTGAACGAGCGCGACCGGGCCGCGATCTCGAAGCTCGCGCCGAGGCGCTTGACGTCCCACTCGAAGGGGCCACCGCTCGTCTCGTCGAAGTCGTTGATGTCGAACAGGAGGGCCCGGTCGGGCGACGCGAACCCGCCGAAGTTGGAGAGGTGGGCGTCGCCGCACGCCTGGACCCGGAGACCCGGTGTCGGGCACGCGCCGCGAGATCGGCGGCCATGATCACCGCCGCGCCCCGGTAGAAGGTGAACGGCGACACCATCATCCGCTCGTGGCGCATCGGCACGAGGTCGGGCACGCGGGTGGTCTCCTGCGCGCTCGAGGAGCCCGGCGGGGTCGGCGCGGATCCGGCGCCGGCGCCCACTCCGCATGCGACGAACGGCGGCACCGCGGCGCGGGCGGCCCGTCCGATGCGCGGCGCGCTGGTCGGGATCGAGGTGGACGACGGGGGTGCCACCGGTGGATTCGGCTCATGGCACCCATCCTGACGCGTGTCGGCGCCGATGTCCTCACCCGATGCGGATGACCCGCTCGGGACGGGCGGCCTCACTCCTCGAGCAGGCCCAGCGAGCGGGCCGCAACCACCGCCGGGTCTCGCGGGAGCTCACGCCGAGCTTCCGGTAGATCGAGATCGCCTGCGTCTTCACCGTGTTGCGGGACACGAAGAGCTCGTCGGCGATGGCGGCGAAGGTGAGGTGCGTGGGGAGGTAGCGCAGCACCCGCATCTCGGCCGGCGTCATCGGGGTGACCAAGCACTCCGAGCGGCACGTGCTCGGATTCCGTCGTCTGCTCGAGCTCGGCGAGTCGGTCCCGGAGCGGTTCGCCGTCGGGGATCAGCGCCAGCATGTCGATCCCCTCGCGGGTCAGCGTGCGAGCCAGGCCGACGTCGCCCAGGAGCAGGAAGGCGCGGGCGAGGAAGATCCGGGCCTCGACGGTGATCCAGGGCGCGACGGTCGCGAGCATGGACACGAGGAACAGCGCATGCTTGGCCTCGGCGCGTGCCTCGATCGAGTCTCCGGAGTGCGCGTGCACGAGCGCCGCGATGGCGAACGGAGACCACCCATGGCGGGACGCTCGCGGAGTCCGAAGCGATCGACGATCGCTGTCGAACTGTGCGATGAAGCGTGGCGCGCGATCCCAGTCGTCCTCGTCGAGGGCGAGCGCCGCGAGCTGGGCCAGACAGTGGGCCTGGCCGGCGGGAACGCCCATTCGCGCCCAGCATCTCCCCGTCCTGCAGGCGGTCGCGCGCTTCGGCGTTGCGGCGCTGGATCCGCAAGCGCGGCGCCTTCGAGGTACCGCGCGATCGAGCGGTACGGGCTCCCGGCGTGCGTCGAGCTCGTAGGCCCGCGCCGCGTCCGCGCGCATCCGTTCGATGCCGTCGCGCGCCCACGACGGCCCGCGAGGAGCGGCAGCGGCAGTCGAGCGGGGTGCCGTCGGGGAGTCGCGCATCGTCGCCCATCTCGGACGCGACGGTCGTCCAGTAGCGCAATGACGGCATGTCGCCATCGGTGAGAGCACACCACGCCTTGGCGACGGTCAGCGCCGGGCGGGTCGCGATCTCCTCGATGGGGAACGTCTTCGAGCCAGCGATCCACCGTTCGCGGTCGAGCCCGGCGCCGGTAAAGACGGGGTGTCGCGCGCCAGATCGTCGCCTCCAGGCGCGTCCCGATCGCCGGCGCGTGCGGCAGGTGCTCGACCGCGCGGTCGAAGTCGCCGGCCGCCTCGTACCAGCTCGCCGCACGCGCATGGAGCAGTCGCTCGAGCTCCGGCTCGCGCGGACCAGCTCGACCCGCAAGCGTCTCGCGCATGAGCTGGTGCATGCGGTACGACGTCGCCACGACGGTCGAGCGGAATCAGCAGCTGGAGCGAACGGGCAGCTTCCGGCGAGCAGCCGGGCCGAGTCGTCGCGTCGAGCACCGCGTCGCACACCGGCGCCGAGAGCTCGTCGAGGACCGACGCCTGCAGCAGGAACTCGCGCGATCCCCGGGGCAGGACCGCGAGGAACTCCTCGCGGACGTAGTCGACGACGAGACGGTCGTCGCCGGCGAACCCTGCGGCTGCCTCGATCGGGTCGTCCTGCTCCGCGATCGGCGAGCGTCGCGAGGTAGAGCCCGACCGGCCATCCCTCGGTGCGGCGCCAGAGCCGGTCGACCGCGTGCGCGGGAGGTCAACGCCGGCCGCATCGAACAGCGTCGCCGGCTTCGGCGCGATCGAACGCCAGGCTCGCCGACCCGACGGTGTGCACTCGCCGGTCGGCGCGCATACGGCCGAGCGCGAGGTCGGGCTCGGTGCGCGAGATCAGCACGAGCTGCGATCCGGCGGCACGCAGTCGGCGAGCGCCTGGACCAGCGCCCACGACGTGCCGGCGCCGCAGACGCTGGACGTCGTCGATGACGAGCACGAACGGGCGTGCCCGCTCCGCCACCGTGCGCTCCAGACGGGGGACGAGCACGCTGCTGAAGTCGAGCGCGACGCGTCGCGAGCTGTTGCTTCGCTGCGGGGCTCGAGCGGCTCGAACTCGTCGAGCGCCCGGACGATCTCGGCGAGCAGGACCGCGGGATCGTCGTGTTGCGCGCGTCGCCGTCGATCCATGCCACCGATCGATGGTCGTCGACGAGCCATTGCGAGACCAGCGTCGTCTTGCCGAAGCCCGCCGCCGCCGACCACGAGGACGACCGGGACGTCGGATGCGGCCGCGGAGTTCGTCGAGCAGGCGGGTCGGGGCACCAACCCGGCGCGGGCGCCCAGCCGCAGCGCTCCCGACACGCCCACGTGTGTCTCCCCCACGCGGCCATTCAAACACTCATTCGGGCCCCAGATGCCATCCTGGGTCTGAAAGCGACAAACCGCGCTCCTTACCGGCGGTCGCGGCGGTCCTCGCGGCGGTCCTGCGGCGATTCACGCCGTGCGCCACGACGGCAGCCGTGCCGACCACCGCGGCGGTTCGGGCGACGGGAGCGCCGATGACGCCTCGTCGGGCACGTCGGCAGGTCGCAGCGCATGTCAGGCTCCCTTCGCTCGTCAGTGGCCTCCTCGGCCTCGATCGAGGCGAGGATGGCCTGGATGGGGATGCGGCCATCGGCAATCAACTGGCCGCCCGCCCGGCGCGCCGCCGAGCGCGAACGGCGCCGCCCACCGGTTCTCGTACACGAGCGCGGCGGCCATGCTCCCTGGCTCCATTGCCGCAGCCAGGTTGGCTCACGTCCTCGGCGGCAAGGAGCTCGGCGAGCTCCGCCTCGACGCCTTCGCAGCTCGTCGAGCTGGTCGAGGTCCTCGATCTCGACGTGCCTCGACGGTACCGTCGTCGTTCTTCGTGCAGGATCAAGCAGATCGAGCACCCGTATGGTCCCCGCCTCGACGAGCCGGGCGAGCTCGTCTCGCCATCTCGCCGGTGAAGTTCGACTCGCACCGGCTGGAAACTCGACCACCAGGTAGTCGACCGGCCCCAGTTCGTCGATCTGTTCGCTACTCATACGATTACCTCCAAGGTGATGCCACCGACTCCGCGTTCCGTCTCTGCCAAATATCGTCTCTGTTCGGATCCCGCATCACCCTGTATCGGGTGAACGAGCGTCACCGAGTCAGCGTCCCGGATCGGACCGGGAGATCCCGGTAACGTGCGCCGTCGTGGCCACCGAGCGAGCGGGACCGGCGGGGCGAGCCCGACGGCGCGCCGGCGCACGCGCAGCTCGTCCTCCTCGCGCTGATCCTCGTCGCCGCGGTCGCCAACCTGAACCTCGCGGTCGCCAACGTCGCGCTGCCCGACATCGGCAAGGCGTTCGACTCGTCGCAGACCACGCTCAACCTGATCGCGGTGGGCTACTCGTTCGGCCTCGCGGCGTCGGTGCTCTACCTCGGCGCGCTCGGCGACCGGTACGGCCGCAAGATGATGCTGATCGGCGGCGTGCTGCTGTCGATCCCCGCGTGCCTGCTCGCCGCGTACGCACCCACCGACGGCGTGCTCGCGGTCGCCCGCGTCCTCGGCGGGCTCTCGGCCGGCATGGCCTTCCCCACCACGCTCGCGCTCATCACCGCACTCTGGTCCGGGCAACCGCGGACCAAGTCGATCGCGGCTCTGGTCGGCGATCGGCGGCGGCATCTCCGCCCTCGGCCCGCTGATCGCGGGTGCGCTCCTCGAGTACTTCTGGTGGGGCTCGGTGTTCCTCGTCACGCTGCCGCTCGCGGTCGTGGCGCTGGTCATGGCCCTGAAGTTCGTCCCCAGCCACGTGAACGAGGCGACCGACCCGGTCGACAACCTCGGCGGCATGCTCTCCGCGCTGATGGTCGGCGCGCTGATCCTGGGCATCAACTTCGCCGCCAGTTCCCGACAAGGGCACGCTCGCGATCGGTCTGGGTGTGATTGCCGCGGCGGCCGCCGCCGCGTTCGTGATCCGCCAACGCCGGGCGCGCAACCCGCTCTACGACCTCGACATCGCCGCGCGGCGCATCTTCTGGGTCGCCGCGGTCGCCGGGATCATCGTGTTCGGCTCGCTCATGGCGCGCGATGTTCATCGGTCAGCAGTTCCTTCAGAACGTGCTCGGCTACGACACGCTCGAGGCCGGGGCCGCCATCCTGCCCGCGGTGATCCTCATGGTCATCGTGGCGCCGCGCTCGGCCAAGCTCATCGAGGCCCGTGGCGCGCGGTTCACCCTGCTCTGCGGCTACGTCTGCTGCTTCCTCGGGTTCCTCACCATGCTCACGCTGTGGGACACCGGCAGCCCGTACTGGCAGGTAGGGCTGGCGTACGCCTTCGTCGGAGCCGGCGTGGGACTCGCGGGCACACCAGCGTCGCACTCGCTGACCGGTTCCGTGCCGGTGCGACGCGCGGGGATGGCGTCGGCCACCGCCGACCTCCAGCGCGACCTCGGCGGGGCGATCATGCAGTCGATCCTCGGCGCGCTGCTCACCGCCGGGTACGCCGCCGCGTTCACCAAGCTCATCGCGGCGCGCCATCGCCGAACAGCGTGAGCACGAACGTCCAGTCGGAACTCACGAAGTCGTTCTCCAGCGCGGCGAACACCGCGGCGCAGTACCCGCAGTACTCGAAGCAGATCATCGCCGCCGCGCAGACCTCGTTCCTCGACGGCGCCGACTGGGCCTACCTCGCCGGGACTGATCGCGATCGTCCTCGGCGCGGCGCTCGTGTTCTTCCTGTTCCCGAAGCACGACGGCGAGCTCGAGCTGCTCGACCGGTACCAAGCGGAAGACACTGACGACAACGCCGTCGTACGCGATCGAGTCGCATGACCTGGATCCGCGACACCGACGAGCGGGCACGACGCCGGCCGTCCGACGTCGCGTTGCTCGTCGTCAGCCGCGATCCTCGCCCTGCTCGTCGGCTTCTGGGCACAGACCCAGTCGACGGTCAACGTCAACCTGTTCCGGACCCTCAACGACCTCTCCGGGAACATGGTCGGCCTGGCCAAGGGCGTCTACGCGCTCGGGTCGATCTGGGCCGTGCTCGCGGTCGCGCTCGTGCTGCTGGTGCTGCGGCAGTTCCGCGTCGCGGTGTACGCCGTGCTCGCGGGCGCCGGCGCGTGGGGATCGCCGCTCCTGCTCAACGAGCTGCTCGGCACCCACGCCGATCAACGGGCTCGGAGTCGCCGTCCGCATCGGCGACGGCCCGGTGTACCCGGTGGCCAACGTCGCCGCGATCACCGCGCTCGCGTTCGGCATTGCCCCGTTCATCGTCCGCCCGCTGCGACGCATCTTCGTCATCGTCATCCTGCTGGTGTGCACGGCGGCGATGTACCTCGGCGCCGGCTTCCCGTCCGACGTCATCGGCGGCCTGCTCGTCGGGTTCGGGATCGCGGCGCTCGTTCGGGTGGTGCTCGGCGCACCGGGCGGTCAGCCGTCGGTCGCCGAGGTGCGCGCCGCGCTCACCGACCTGGGGTACGACGTCGTGGCCATCGCGCCCGCGGCCGAGACATCCAGCGCGCGGCGGTGATGGACGTCGAGCTCGCGACCGGTGAGCACCTGCGGGTCGACGCGTTCGGGCGCGACCAGCGCGACGCCCGCATCGCCTCGAAGCTGTGGCACAAGGCGATGTACCACGACCCCGGGCGTGCCCGTGTTCGGCAGCCGCATCCAGCAGGTCGAGCACATCGGCTTCACGCTCATGCTCGCCGAACGCGCCGACGTGCACGCAGCGCGCCTCGTGCGCACCGGGCGTGGGCGGCGCCGAGGCCGCGGTGCTCGTCACCACTCCCCCCGACGGGCACCCCGATCGGCTCGCTCCCGCCCGAGCGCGTCACCGACGCGGTGCTCGCCGCCGCGTGGCAGCAACTCGACGCGCTGCACAGCGCAGGGATCGCGCACGGCAACCTCGACGGCCTGCGCGTCGTCGTCGACGACACGGCGACGTGGCGTTCGACGACTTCAGCGCGGCCGACGCGAGCGGTGAGCAGTACTGGGTGCATCCGCGACGACGCTGCGCTCCTCGTGCTCAGCGCCCAGCTCGTGGGCGACGAGCGCGCCGTCGCGTCGGTGGTCGGCGCGCTCGGCAAGGAGCGAGCGGCGGCGATCATCCCGGTCGTGCAGCCGGCCGCCCTGCCCGCGGGGCTCACCAAGGGGGTCAAGCACCAGGGCAAGGCGCTCAAGACGCTGCGCGGCGAACTGGCGACGGCGACCGGCGTCGAGGACGTCCCGCCGCTCAAGATCAAGCGGCTCAGCCTGCTGAACATCGGGATGCTGATCGGCGTCCTCTTCGCCGTCGGCATCGCCTTCCACAGCATGGAGGGCATCGACTGGGCGTCGGTCAAGGGCGAGTTCGAGAACGCCACCTGGGCGTGGGCGTTCCTCGCCCTCGTCATGTACCCGCTGGTCCCGACCTCGTGGGCCACCGCGCTCATGGGCTGCGTGAACAAGAACCTGCCGTTCGTCCCCACCGTGCTGACCCAGCTCGCGTGCAGCTTCCTCAACCTGATCACGCCCAACGGCATCGGCGGCACGGCGCTGCAGATCGACTACCTCCACAAGCAGGACGTTCCGGTGGCGTCGGCGGGCAGCGCCATGGTGCTCAGCACCGGCGTCGGCGGCGCGATCCAGATGATCCTGTTCCTGACCGCGGCGGCGATCACCGCGACCGCGGTCGACACGAGCAGCAGCAGCGACTCGTCGAGCAGCACCACCCTGCTGGCCATCGCGATCATCGCCGCGCTCGTCGGCGTCGTGCTCTTCATCCCCAAGATCAAGAACAAGGTCGTGCCCGCGGTCAAGCGCGCCGCGAGCGACATCTGGGCCGTGGTGCGCAACCCGAAGAAGGCGCATGCAGCTCATCGGCGGCGACACCGCCGGCAACCTCATCTACCCGCTGATCCTCGGCGTCTGCATGCTCGCGTTCGACCAGCACCTCGACTTCGCCCAGCTCATCGTCGTGCAGGTCGGCGCGGGCATGGTCGGCAACGTCGCGCCGGTCCCCGGCGGCATCGGCGTCACCGAGGCCGCGCTCACCGCCGGCCTCACGTCGTTCGGGATCCCGGCCGCACCGGCGCTGGCCAGTGTGCTCCTGTTCCGCGGCATCACGTTCCTGATCCCGCCGATCTTCGGGTTCTTCACGCTGCGCTGGCTGCGCGCCAAGGGCTACGCGTAGGCCAGTCGGCGCCCGACGCCCGCCGTGAACTCCGTCCCCCTCCAGGTCCTCCTCTATGCGCTTCGTCGCCGGCTGGCCAGCCCGGTGGCGCTCGGCGCCACGCTCGTCGTGCTCGGGCAGCCGGGGAGGCCGGTGGAACGCGCTCGCGTTCGCGGTCGGCGTCGTGCTCGGCCAGGCCGTCGCTGTGCGCGCTCGCCTACGCGCTCGGCACCGCGACGCATGCCGGTCGGCCACCACGCGCACGAGACCGCTCGGGCCGTCCTCGAGCTCGCGCTCGGGGTCGCGCTGCTCGTGCTGGGCGGGGTGGTGTGGTTCCGCCCACCGGATGCGACCGGCGAAGCCCGACTCACGCACGAAGGTCGTGCTCGCGCGCCTCGAGCACCTGAACCTTCCCGCGGTGTTCGGCGCCGGTGCCGTGCTCGCGCTCGGGCCCGAAGCGACTCGGGCCTCACCGTGCTCGTCACCGCGACGATCGCCGGCGGCGACATCGGCGCGACGTCTATGCGTTCAGCCTGACGGTCACGTACGTCGTGATCGCCACCGCGCTCGTGACCGTGCCGGTCGTGCTCGCGATCGTGTTCGGTGCCCGGGCGAGCAGTGGATGCTCGACGTCGAGCACTGGCTCGTCGGAGCACAAGCGCCCGCTCACCGTCTACCCGGTGACCATCCTCGGCGTGCTGGTCATCGTCGACGCGGTGTTCGCGCTCGCTGACCTGACGCACCGTCAGTGCGTCGGCAAGCTGAGCAGCCGGAGCCCGCCGTAGACGAGGATCACGGTGCCGAGGCCCATGATGAGCAGCGCGCATCGGGAACCACGTGAAGCGCAACGAGATGCCGGCGAAGAACAGCACGATCGCGAAGAACACGGTGACGAACACGTAATCGTCGGCGTGCTCGGTGGCCTCCTTGCCCTGCTCGAAGCGCAGGTCGCCCACCCGCTCGAGCTTGCTCGGCCTTCTCCGTGTTCGGCGAGCTTGTAGTTCTTCTCGCGTCAGCGGGCTCGCGGATCGCGTCCTGCGTTGTCCAGCGGATCGTCGGCGAGCCACGCCTCGAACGCGGGCCGGAACTCGTCGCGGAACCGTCGCTCGTAGAGGTCGGCGAGCTCGGTGTCGCCGCTCGATCGTCGCCTCGAGCCAGCGGTTGAAGTTGAGGAGATCCTGGGTGCGGTCCTGCGTCGGCGAGGGTCGCCGCGTGGTTGGCGAGGCTGCGCGCGGTGCTCGCCTGCGTGTACCGACGCGCCTGGAGCCCGCTCCACTTCGCGGCCTGGTACCCGCTCCACGCGATGCCGAGCGTCGCCAGCGAGAGCAGCAGTGCCGCGGCGATCTCGAGCCACCGCTCGCGCGTTCGACGTCGCTCGCCCGGGCTCGCCGAGCTCGTGGGGGACGTGGACGTGCACGGGTTCGGGCATGGCGGGGAGATCATACGGAGCTCGCCGGTACGCTCGGCGCATGTGACGGCCCGTGTTGCGTCACCGGGTGGCGAACGCCACGGCGGTACGCCGGCCTGGCACTCGACGCGGTGCCGGCCGGCGCGGGCACGCACCCGGACACGCTGGTCGACCTCGCCGCCGGCTCGTTCCGCATGGGCGACGACTCGGTGTGGGCGTATCCCGGGCGACGGCGAAGGCCCCGTGCACGAGGTCGTCGCTCGACGCGTTCCGCATCGACCGCTACGCGGTCACCAACGACGCCTTCGCCGCGTTCGTCGACGCCACCGGATGGATCACCGACGCCGAGCGCTACGGCTGGTCGTTCGTCTTCGGCGGACTGCTCCCTGACGGCTTCCCCGACACGCGCGGGGTCGTCGGCGCCGAGTGGTGGCGGCAGGTGCACGGCGCCGACTGGCGCCATCCCGAGGGTCCGCAGTCGGACCTCGAGCGAGCGCGGCGACCATCCGGTCGTGCACGTGTCGTGGCACGACGCGGCCGCGTACTGCCGCTGGACCGGGACCCGCCTCCCGACCGAGGCAGAGTGGGAGTGCGCGGCCCGCGGCGGGCGCGCCGGCACCGCGTTCCCGTGGGGCGACGACCTCGAGCCCGGCGGCGAGCACCGCATGAACGTGTTCCAGGGGACGTTCCCCGGTCGGCAACACCGGCGCCGACGGCTTCCTCGGCACCGCGCCCGTCGACGCGTTCCCGCCCAATGACTTCGGTCTGCACAACGTCACCGGCAACGTCTGGGAGTGGTGCGCCGACTGGCTCGACCTCGACGTCCTACGCGCGCGGCCGACGGCGGTGAACCCTCGCGGGCCGGCGACCGGCGAACGACCGCGTGCAGCGCGGCGGCTCGTACCTGTGCCACCTCTCGTACTGCCGCCGCTATCGCGTGTCGGCCCGACTTCGCGAGCGAACCCGAGAGCTCCACCGGCCACACCGGCTTCCGCGTCGCTGCCGACGCCGCGCTAGCCGCCTTCGCGCCATCTTCTGCTGCGCGTCGGCGAGCGCGCCCTTGAGCGCCTTCACGTGGTGACCTTCCGCCTCGCCGACCGACCTTCTGATCGCGCGCGTCACCGCGGGCTCGACCTGCTCGGCCGCCGAGTGCGGGTAGGCGACGATGAGGCCGGCGCCGCCGATGGGGATCGTCTCCCCGGCCGTCTTCTCGATCTTGCTGCCGATCTTCTTGTGCAGCGCCTTGCCGCCGACCGCGCCCGACGGCCGCGCCGATCGCGGTCGCCGCGAGCAGCGGCGGCGCGAACAGGCCGACCACGAACCCGACGGCCGCCAGCCCGGCCGCGCCCTCCTCGACCATGTGGTCGGTCTGCTCGACCGAGACGTTGCCCTCGAGGTCCTTGCTGACGACGACGGCGCCCCAGAGGCGCACGCCGCAATCAGGACCGCCTCGTAGTCCTCGTGGGCGGCATCGGCCGACAGTAGCCGCCGATGAGCACATCGGTCGTCTCGTCGTCGACCCCATCGCATCTCCTCGCTCCGTCGCGGTTCATCCCGACAGGCCGTGCGCGGCCTGTCCGTGGTGCTCGGCGGCGTGGATGTCGAGCTCGTCCTGGTCGGACAGGTGCGGCTTGATGTCGAACACCACCTTCTTCACCGTGCCGGTGAACGCGAACGGCTTCTGGTTCTCGTAGCTGCGAGTCGACGACGCCACCGTTGTCCCGGCCGATGTCCATCCCCGCGTAGCCGGAGAAGCGGATGGGCACGGTGTGGTCCATCCGTCCCTTGCCGACCGGTCGGCCGTCGATGTACAGGGTCACCTCGCCGCCGGTCGCCGGCTTCGCTTCGTCCGCCTCGAACTCCATGCGGACCGTCACCTCGCCGGTCGGCAGGTTCTCCTCGGCGACCTGCTTGAAGACGAACACGCCCATCATCGAGTAGGTGTGCGTGAGCTTGCCGTCCTTGACGTAGAGGGTGAAGCCACCGAGGTGGTCGGCCTCGGCGACGATCACACCCTCGGCGCCACCCTCGGGCACGACGAGGTCGGCGCTGATCGAGTACGAGTGGTTGTAGATCCGCGGGATCATCCCCGACATCACGTTCTGCACGTCGCCCCGGAACTCGAACCTGGTCTGCTCCGGGATCGGCGGCAGCATCCCGAAGAACGTCGACAGCGTCGCCAGCAGGGGCAGCACCTTGTACCGCTCGGCCTCCTGCCAGAACAGCTCCTTGAGCTCCTGGACCTTCTCCGGGTGCTCGGCGGCCAGGTCCTTCGCCTGCGTGAAGTCGTCGGGCAGGTAGTACAGCTCGGCGGGGCCCGCGTCCGGGATCCCAGACGCCCGGCGCGTACGGCTTGAGCGCCTCGGGCGTGAGCACCCACGGGATGCGCTCGGTCTTCATCGCGAGCCACCAGCCGTCCTTGTACATGCGCCCGGTTGCCGATGGTCTCGAAGTACTGCTGGGTCCGGTGCTCGGGCGCGGCGCCGTCGGTCAGCGACGCGGCGAACGAGGTCCCGTGCATGGGCTCCTGCGTCGATCCCGTCGACCGTTCGGGCTCCGGGATCCCGGCGAGCTCGAGGATCGTCGGCGCGAGGTCGATCACGTGGGTGAACTGCGAGCGCAGGCTCCCCGCGTCGCTGATGCGCGTCGGGCCAGTGCAGCACCATCGGGTTGCGCGTCCCGCCAAGGTGCGATCCGACCTGCTTGCCCCACTGGAACGGCGTGTTCCCGGCCCACGCCCACGCGGCCGAGTAGTGCGGCGCCATGATCGAGGCGCCCCACGCGTCGACCCCGCCGTAGCGCTCGGAGAGCTGGAGCTGCATCTCGTCGGTGAGCGGGATGCCGTTCTGCATCGTCAGCTCGTTGAACGAGCCGGTGACCGTTCCCTCCATGCTGGCGCCGTTGTCACCCCAGATCCAGATGATCAGCGTGTTGTCGAGCTCGCCCAGCTCCTCGATGGCGTCGATCACCCGCCCGACGTTGTGGTCGGCGTTCTCCGAGTACCCGGCGTAGACCTCCATCTGGCGGGCGTAGAACGGCTTGAGTTTGTCGGGGACGTCGTCCCACGCCGGGAACGCCGCGTCGCGAGGGGTCAGCTCGGCGTCGGCCGGGATGACGCCCGAGCTCCTTCTGGCGGGCGAAGGTCTCCTCGCGGAGCTTGTCCCAGCCCTGGTCGAACTGGCCCTTGTACCTGTCGGCCCAGTCCCTCGCGACGTGGTGCGGGGCGTGGCTGCAGCCCGTCGAGAAGTAGGCGAAGAACGGCTTGTGGGCATCCTGGGCGCGGACGCCGTGCAGCCACTCGATGGTCCGGTCCGCCATCGCGTCCGGGAAGTAGTACGGGTGCTCCTCGTCGTAGAACTCCGGCGGGGTGCCGATGATCTTCTGGTTCTCGGTCAGGCACGGGTCCCACTGGCTCGACCCGCCGCCGAGGATCCCGTAGAAGTAGTCGAAGCCCCAGCCGTTCGGCCACCGGTCGAGCGGACCGGCCGGGCCCTGCTGCCCGTCGGGCGTCAGGTGCCACTTGCCGAAGGCCGCCGTGCTGTACCCGTTGTCCCGGAGGATCCGGGGCAGCGGCGCGCAGTCGCGGGGCAACGTCGCCGAGTAGCCGGGGAAGCCGCCCGCGAACTCGCCGACCGAGCCGAACCCGACAGCGTGGTTGTTCCGCCCGGTCAGCAGGGCTGCCCGCGTGGGGGAGCACAGCGCCGTGACGTGGAAGCGGTTGTAACGCACGCCCGCCGTCGGCATGCGCGTGTAGTTCGGCGTCTGGATAGGGCCGCCGAAGGTGCTCGGGTTGCCGAACCCGGCGTCGTCGATCAGCACGAGCAGGACGTTCGGCGCGCCCTCGGGTGGGGTCGGGTGCCCGATCAGGTTCCAGTCCGGCTGGGAGCCGTCGAGCGTCCTGTTGGCCACTCCCGCGAGAAGCTCGGGCGCCGGATCGGGAGGTGGCTGCGATCGACTTCGCTCATGTCCTTCTAGCTTCGCTGGAGGGCCATCACGTTGCCGATCACGTTCGGGGAGCGGATTGCTTTGCTTCACCCCGTTGGGGTGATTCCGCCGTCCGCGCTTTTTTTTTTTTTTTTTTTTTTTTTTTTTTAAAAATTTTTAACGAGCGTAATCGAAAAACTACTCTCGAAAAAGTCGAGCACTACTAATATAACTAAGGCGTAACGACACGAGACACTCTTATACGTGATCGACACTATGTGTCACGATATCTCTAATCCCTCGCGATGACGTCGTTGTACGTTCTGTCGATATATAAGATGATCGGTTAATGGCCTCTATCCACGGCGAGCTCGCCGTGCAATCATCCGGTTGATACTATTTCTCGCGATATCGACAGGATGTCGATGGACATGGAACTGTCTCCGGACACCTTGCTCCGGCTCGCGCCCGGGCTCCGCACGCGGCGGGATCGCGGCGGGACATGTCGTGGTCGATTCGAACGTGGGGACGGTCATCGACATCGGGCCGAGGGCTTCGGCATCCTGGCCCGCTTCTCGCAACCGACCCGGCTGGGCGACGCGATCGATTTGCTCGAGCGGGATCACAGTCGCTCGACCGATCTCGCGCCGACGTTGAGCGTCGTCAACATGCTCATCGAGGAAGGCGCGTTGGTCACGCCCGACGCCGGGCGCGCGCTCACGAGCGGCTGGGCCGACCCGGTCGAGCACGCGCGGATGCTCCACGACGAGCGCAGGACCGGCGACTACCTGGCGGCCATCGCCGCCGCAGTGCGCCCCGGCGACGTCGTGCTCGACATCGGCACCGGGAGCGGCGTGTTCGCCGTCGCCGCGGCGCGCGCCGGTGCCGCGGCATGTCTACGCGGTCGAGGCCAGCGACATCGCGGAGGTCGGCGGAGCGGGTGTTCACGGTCAATGGGGTCCGGATCGGGTGACGCTCCTCCCGGGTTGGTCGCGGGAGTTGGAGCTCCCCGAGCCGGCCGACCCTCCTGGTCGCCGAGGTGATCGGCAACGAACCGTTCGAGGAAGAGATCCTCGAGACCACGCTCGACGCCCGCTCCCGCCTGCTGGCACCGGGTGCCCGCCTGATCCCCCACGCGCTGACGCTGCTGGCACGCCCGGTGCTGCTGCCCGACGCCGAGATGCGGCAGCGCGCGTTCGGGCGTGCGGCCGTCGCACGTTGGCGAGATCTGTACGACATCGACTTCACGCCCCTCCTCGACGCCGCGATCCCCGGTCCGACGCACACGGTCACCGAGGGGGAGATCGTCGCCACGTGGCCGCAGGTCGGGCCACCGGTCGCGCTCACCACGATCGACCTCACGACGTTCACCCAGCCCTCGGTGCGCGCGCTCCGCCGATCTCGTCGTCGAGCCTCCGGGTGTGGTCAACGCGGTTGCGTCACGTTCCGCGCCGGGCTCCACGACGGTCTCGCCCACACCATGGATCCGTGGACCTGGCCGGCGTCGAGTTGGGCGACCTCGGTGTGGGTGCTGCCCGACCCGCTCGAGGTGGGCACGGGATGCGTCCTCCGCGTCGACTACCACCGCCGTGTGCCCGGACGTGCCGACGGGCTGACCTGCGAAGTGGTCGACCGCCTGATCGACGGATCGTCCCATGTGGATGATGCCGCACCCTCCGTACGGGCATCACCCGTACGCGTCCAGCGAGGACACCGATGGTGCCCGTCACCACGAAGACAGGAGCCACCCATGGGAATGGTGCGTCGACGGACCCGCCGCCGGACGATGATGGTCGCCGGCGGACTCGCGTACGCGCGGGGGAGGAACCAGGGCGCAGGAAGAAGAGGCCGAAGGCGAGCAGGCGTACGCGCAGCCGCCGGCGCCCGCACCGCCGCCCCCGGCGCCGGCTGCCGACGACGCGACCAGCGAGCTCGAGCGCCTGGCGTCATTGCACCAGTCGGGTGCGCTCTCCGACGATGAGTTCGCCGCCGCCAAGCAGAAGATCCTCGGCGCGTCAGCCGCCGCGGGATCACGAACGAGGAGCAGCACCCATGGCTGATCAACCCCGTGGCGCCGTCCTGCGCCGCGCCATCGAGACCTGCATCGCGCCGACGACGACAGCCATCGCCGGCTCGGCGACCTGTTCGCCGACAACGCGACCGTGTGGTCACCGAACATGCTGGCGATCGGTCTCGCCGACCTCGCCGAGAACCTCGCGTTCCGCGAGGACGCGCCTTCTCGAACGTCGACATCGCAGATCGATTCGCTCGACATCTTCGGGAGCCGCGGCCTGGCCGAGTTCCGTGTCGCCGCGACCTTCTCGGGTCCGTTCGTGATCGGCGAGTCGGCCGTGATCGATCCCAACGGGCAGAAGCTCCTGTTGGGCGCCGCGGCCGTCGCCGACTTCGAGGGCGACAAGATCACCGCGCTCCGCGCGTACTTCGACGACGCCACCCTCCTGGAGCAGATGCTCGACGCGTAGCGCCGCAGCCCGAGGAGCAGGGCCATGGACCGGTCGTACCAGGTGGTCGTCGAGGACGCACCCGATCCGCGCGACCTCGCGTTCCTCGAGGAACGAATGGCCGAAGCCGCGGTCTCCGCCGCCGGCGTCGGCGACGAGGAGGAGTTCGCGGTCGTCGTGCGCGACGGCGGGCGAGTCGTCGCGGGCGTCGTCGGGTGCGATCTGGGGTGGGGGCTGCCAGGTGCACGTCGTGTGGGTCGAGGAGTCCCGCCGCGGTCGTGGCCTCGCCCGGACGCTCATGGCCGAGGTCGAGGAGGAGGCACGGCGACGGGGGTGCCGTCTGGTCATGGGTCTGACGTACGACGTCCTGACCGGCGACTACTACGACCGCCTGGGCTACCGGACCGTCGGGTGTCATCGAGGACTGCCCTGCGGGCACGACCACCCGCTGGTACTGCAAGGAGTTCACCCGTGACGGAGCCGGGTGACGCGTCTCGCGTGGATTCAGTGGTGCAGGCGCTTCATTCCCGCTTCGGCGCAACTGTCGACCTCGCGTTGATTGCCGCGCTGGTCGAAGCAGAGTTCGCGACGTACAGCAGAACACGCTGGATCACGGAGTTCGTCCCGTTCTGGTCACGAGACGCGTGCGAACGACGCTTCGGGTCGCCGCCGACGCCTGACCGGCATCAGGCCGACGGGCGATTCCCGTCCGCGCCGAGGTCGTCGTCGGCCGGCGGGCCGATGGCACCGATGGCGCGCAGGTAGCTGAGCTGCGTGTCGATCACGCCGTAGACCTGCTCGGGCAGGTACGCCTCGCCGGTCGCCGCGGACCGCTCGAGGATGTATTCGACGGTCTCGGAGCCACCGATCACGACGGTGCCCGGAGGATACGCCGTCGATCCGTTGGCCGACACGCCTTTGCGCTTGAAGAACTCGACCTGGTACTCGAGGATGCGGCGGACGTCGTCGGAGGTGAGCGTGGCGGCGACGTCGTCCGGCACGTGTTCGACCACCCATGCGAGCGCGTCGTCGAGGTGGTAGAGCGCGGGCGGCGGCTCCTTGGCGATGCGCGTGGCCTCACGGGTCACGAAGAACGCGGCGATCGCGATCACCATCCCCACGATCAGGAACCCGACGACGACCTCCACCTACGGAACAATATGACGCGTGGGCCGCGACGAGGTACGTCGGACACAGCGTCGTCAACGGCACCCTGACCGTGGCCTGCTTCCCCGGCGCGATCACCGGCGGCTTCGGACGTGCGGTCGTGATCGTCGACGGTTCCCGCGACTCGCCGAAGCACATCACCGCGACCCTCGCGTTGCGAGCGGTCCAGTTGGTGGTGCCGTTCGCCAGCGTCGCGTCGAGGGTCTGCGCCACCGGCCCGGTCTGCGGCGCCGAGAGCAGGGGACCGCTCACGGCGAGCGCCCGAGACGCGTGGGCGGCCTTCACCGGGGTGCTCCGCACCTTGACCACCACGGTCGCGCCCGGCGGAACCCCGTTGCGCCGGAACTGCACCGCCGCCAGCGCGAGCTCGCCGGGCGCCACGACCTGCGGGAACGACGCGACGCTGCGGGCGCGGGTGACCGAGCCGCCCTTGGCGGTGGTCGCGGTCGCGGTGACCAGCTCGACCCGGGCCGCGCGGGATCCGGCGTTCTGGATCAACACCGCGACCCGGTCGTCGACGGCGGCCGACGTCGCCGCGGCCGCGACCCCGGTGACGGGCGCGAGCGCCGGCTCCACGTTGCCGACCGGTGCCCCTGCGCTCGCCGCGTGAGCGACACCGGTCGCGAGCACGACCACGACCAACGTCGCCGCGCTCGCGGCGGCCAACCGCCCGCGCACGGGCTCAGCGACCGCCGCGCACCGGCGCGAACGTCCCGCCGAGCGACGCCCATTCCGACCAGCTGCTTCCCACGAGACGACGGAACCAGAGCGCGTTGTCGTTCCCCCGAGCGAAGAGGAACAGGCCGGCGGCATCGTCGCCGGCCGCGACCGGCCCCGCGCTCGGCGCCGCCGCCGAGCGAGGTCCAGCCCGACCATGTGCCCCCGGCGAGGCGCTGGGTCCAGACGGCATTGTCGTTCCCGCGGACGAAGACGTGGAGCCCGGACGACTGGCTGATCGCGAACGGGTCGGACGTCAACCCGCCACCGAGCGACGTCCACGCCGACCAGCCGCCCCCGGAGAACCGCCGGTAGCTGAGGCCCTTGGCGATGTCGCGGGCGAAGACGTAGAGCCCGGACGGGTCCGACACCGCCCAGCAGTCCGACGTCGCTGCCCCGCCGAGGGCGGTCCACGCCGACCAGCCGCCGCCGGAGAACCGCCGGTAGTAGACGCCGGAGTCCTTGCCCGTGACGAAGACGTAGACCCCCGACGGATCGCTCACGCCGACCGGGTCGGAGGTGGCCGTGCCACCGAGGGACTCGAAGCCGCCGAAGCTGCCCGAGGACGGCGCGTTGGACCCAGACCGCGTCGTCACCACCGCGCACGAACACGAAGAGCCCGGACGGACTGCCGACGGCCGACGGATCGGACACGACGTTGCCGCCCAGCAACCGCCAGCCCGACCAACCGCCCCCGGTGTTGCGCTGGTACCAGATCTGCTCGTTCCCGGCGCCGCGGCCGAAGACGTAGGAACCGCTCGGATCCTGAGCCGCGGTGAGGCCCGAATCGACCGACTGGCCCAACGACACCGTCGGACCCCAGGTGCCGTTGAACTCGGCGTAGGTGACGTTCGCGTCCGGACGGCGCCCGAAGAAGCCGACCCTCCCCGCGCCGAAGTTCGACGCGGCGCCGGTGAAGGGGAGCACCGCGAGCGAGACGAACGGTGGGGGTGGGGGCGTGCACCCGTGCGCGGGCGTGTGCTCGGCGGTGCGGTTGTCGACCGCGGCCGCGGTGCTGCAGGCCATCGACGCGTCGGCGTACGGCGGCGTGCAGGTGACGACGCGGCAGGCGATCGGGCCGCTGATGCCGATCTCCTGGTGACACTGCCCGTACCGGAAGTAGTTGCAGTAGATCCGTCGGGTGTCGCAGCCACCCCCGCAGGTGCACTCGGTGCAGCCGGCGCAGAACCCGTTGCCGAGGTTCGGGCCGCAGCAGTTCTGCATGCAGTCGATGTAGTAGCGGGTGCCGTTGCAGAAGGTCGAGTAGTCGGCGCGCCACCACCCGCCGGCGAAGCTGCCCGGCGGGCACGCGTTGATCCCGTTGTTGATGGTGCAGCAGAACTCCGTCCACCCGTCGGTGCAGAGCCCGCCCGCGCAGTCGGTGATGTGGTTGTACGGCGTCCCCGGGGTCGTCCCCGGCGCGCATCCGGCGACCGCGACCGCGGAGCCGACCATCGCCGACCCCATGAGGAAGCCGCGCCGGCTGGACTTCTTCTCCAGCGCGCCGGCCGCCTTCTGCACCAACCAGTTGGTGAACCCGACGCCCTTGGTCCCTCCGGGCGGTGAGCTCACGCGCCGGCCTCCTGCACGGCGGCCATCGTCTTCGGGAGCGAGGTGAACGCGAGGAACACGAGCGAGCATCCGATCACGAGGAGCAGCAGGAACGGGAGGCCCAGGAGGGGCTGGTCGTCGAGGACGTCGGGCAACGCGACACCGCCGACGAAGGCGGCCGCGACCGCGACCCCGGCGAACGCGGCGTCGAGGACGACGTGCACGATGCTCGGCGGCGTGTCGACCTTGCCGAAGCAGCCGCACGAGCTGATGGGCGCGCCACTGCGCAGCGCGACCAGCACGAACCCGGCGAACGCGACGTACGAGACCGCGAGCAGGGCCGCGAACACCGGATCGCCGGCGAGCAGCGCCCCGACACCGATCACCGCTTCGGCTGCGCCACCGACACGGACCGCGGTGCGGGCGGAGAAGTACGCGGGGAACCGCAGCCCGACCGCAGTCAACGCCTGCGCGGTGTCACGCGGGCGCACCGCCTTGAGCGCGCCACCCACCGCGAGCAGCACCGCCGCGATCGCGAACGGGCCGGCGAGGACGCTCACGGACCGCTCGGGGTGGTGTCGGCGGGGGCGTCGGTCGCCGGGGGCGTGGTCGTCGGCGCACCCGTGGTGGTCGTTGCGGTCGTGGAGGTGGAGCCGGGCGCGGTCGTCGACGGCGGCGTCGTGGTGGTCGTGCCGGTCACGCCCAGCTGGTCGACGGTCAGGGTCGCGAGCACCTCGTTGACCTGGGGGACCACTCGGCGGCGGTTCGCGAAGGCGCCGAGGACGACGTAGAGGCAGAAGGCGCGACCGCCCTCGTGGAAGAACCGCTGCACCCCGGCCTGGCCGCGGAGGGCGCGCTGCAGGACTCCCGGGCTGAAGTCGTCGGCGGCGAGGTCCTTCGGGATGCCCTCACTGCGGAACAACGGCTGGTCGGCGCTCGCCGGGTCGTACTCGAACAGCACGATCAACGCGTCGCTCGGCCCGAGCTTGTCGACCGCGCCGCTGGCGAAGTCGCCCATCCCGGGTGGGAGCGCGATGGTCGACACGTGCAGGATCGCGTACGTGGTCTCGCCGATGGGCGCCGGCGGGCCGTCGGCCGCAGCCACCGAGACCTCGCCGGCCGCCGGGCGCCGGAACACGCGGCCTTCCCAACCTGCCGGCAGGGTCACCTCGATACCGTGGGCGGCGAGGTCGGTCATCCGCCGGCCACCGGATCGTTCGGCTCCGCGCTCGGCAACGTGAAGAGACTCGGGTCACCGGGACGGATGCCGGCGGCGAGCAGGTCGCGATCGGCGCGGGCCTCGCGCAACGCGTCGGACTTCGGCTTGGCGACGCCGCCGCGCCCGCCCTTCAGGTTGCCCTTGCGGTCGAGCATGCCGGCATCGTCGAGGGCGGTGTGCAGCAACGACTGCACCTGGCCCCACTCGTTGGCCGCTCCCTCGCCGATCACCTCGCCCGAAGCGCCGTCGATCAAGACGAAGAAGGGGGCGACGGGCACGTCGTAGTCGGCCCAGGCTGCGCTCGACATGACGGTCGGGATGTCGGTGGGCGCGAGCCGCTTGATGCTCGACACGCTCTCCTCCCCCGCGTCCTTGCTCACGCAGACGAGGCGTGCGCCGCCGGGGATCTCGACCGGCCCGCCGTCGCGGAAGACGTCCCAGAACGCGAGGCACGAGCCGCAGCCGCTGGAGAGGAACGCCAGGAGGGTGAGGTGCTTGGCGCCGACGACGGCGATGCTCACCGCGTCGTGCTCGGGGGTGGTGCCGACGACGTCGACCGCCCCGCGCGACGGGCGCTTGGGGACCTCGGCGGAGCGCACGACCGGCGCGCCGACCGGGGACGTGACACCACCGGTGTCGTCGCGCGCCGGATCCATGTTGACCCCGAGCTGGTGCAAGGCACGCAGGATCTCGGCGTGGCTCCGGAGCAGGCCGGCGACGAGCAGCGCGAGCAGCGCGAGCACGACCGCGAGCAGCGTGACCAGGACCGCCATCCGTGGCAGGCTAGCGAACCCGCCTCGCCCGTCCCGACCGCGGTGACCGGCCGGCTAGATGCCGATGCGTTGCGCCAGGAGCTCGCGCTGGTAGGTGGCGTCGCCGAGCAGGATCTCCGAGCTCTTGGCGCGCTTGAAGTAGAGGTGCGCGTCGTGCTCCCAGGTGAACCCGATGCCCCCGTGGATCTGGATGTTCTCGGCGGCGGCGTGGAAGTAGGCGTCGGAGAGGTACGCCTTGGCCAGGCTCGCCGCCACCGGCAGCTCGTCGTTGTCCTCGGCCGCCGTCCAGGCCGCGTAGTACGCGGCCGACTTGCCCGACTCGACTTCGAGGAGCATGTCGGCGCACTTGTGCTTGATGGCCTGGAACGACCCGATCGGCCGACCGAACTGCACGCGCACCTTGGCGTACTCGACCGACATCTCGAGCACCTTCTGGGCACCTCCGGCCATCTCGTTGGCCGACATCGCCGCCGCCTGGTCGAGGGTCTTCGAGAGTGCGGGCCACCCGGCGCCGGGCTCGCCCAGCGGCGTGGCCGCCACGCCCGCGAACTCGAGCTTGGCCTGTTTGCGGGTCTGGTCCATCGTGGCCAGCGGCGTGCGGGTGAGACCGGTGGCGTCGGCGGCAACGGTGAAGAACGAGATGCCGTCCTCACCGCTCGTCCCTTCCAGCCGCGCCGCGACGACGATGAGGTTGGCGGTGTGACCGTCGATCACGAACATCTTGGTGCCGTCGAGGGTGTAGCTGTCGCCGGAGCCGGTGGCCACCATCTCGATCCCGGCGGCATCCCACTTCCCGTTGGGCTCGGTGAAGGCGAGGGCGGCGATGGTCTCGCCCGACGCGATCCCGGGGAGGAGCTTCCCCTGCTGCTCGGGCGTGCCCGCGTTCATGATCGCGTCGGCGGCGAGCACCACGGTCGAGAAGTAGGGGGCGCACAGGAGCACCCGCCCCATCTCCTCCAGCACGATGCCGAGCTCGACGAACGTGAAGCCCTGGCCGCCGTACTCCTCCGGGATGTGGAGGCTCTGCAGGCCCAGCTCGTTCGCCATCTGGCTCCACACCGCCGGGTCGTACCCGTCGGTCGTCTCCATCAGCCGCCGGACCTCCGACGACGGCGACTTCGTCTCGAGGAATCGACGCACGGCGTCGCGCAGTTGCTCCTGCTCGTCGGAGAAGGCGAAGTTCACGGTTCGGGCCCCCGGGTGTCGGCGCACGGCATTTCGGCACGCTGGTCTGAGTGGCGCGAACGCTACCGGACGGCGCCGACACCCGGCCAGGCCGGAGGACCTGCGGGGTACCCTGGAATCCATGCCGCGTCCCGCCCACTACGAGACCCCGACGGTGCGCATCGAGAAGCTCATCGTCGGCCCGTTCGAGAACAACGTGTTCGTGGTGCGCTGCGCCGGAACCGGCGAGGCCGTCATCATCGACGCCGCCAACGAGCACGAGCTCCTGCTGCAGGTGAGCAAGGCCACCGGGGTGCGCCGGGTGCTCACGACCCACGGCCACTGGGACCACATCCAGGCGGTCGAGGCGGTCCGTGACGCGGGCATCGACGTCGGCATCGCCCCGGACGACGCGTCGATGCTGCCCGCCTACGACTTCGTGCTCCCCGACGACGAGGTGATCGAGGTCGGCGACCTGCGGCTGCGCACCATCCACAACCCCGGCCACACGCCGGGCTCCACCTCGTTCCTGCTCGAGGGCCACCCGATCCTGTTCAGTGGCGACACGCTGTTCCCGGGCGGCGCGGGCAACACGTCGTTGCCCGGCGGCGACTTCGAGCAGATCATCGAGTCCATCGATCGCCGCCTCTTCACCCTCCCCGCCGACCTCCTCGTGCTGCCGGGCCACGGGCTCGACACCACGATCGGAACGGAGCGACCCCATCTGCAGGAGTGGGTCGACCGGGGTTGGTGAGCCGGTGATGCTGCGGGCCAACGACGACTGCTGGTGCGGCAGCGGCAAGAAGTACAAGCGCTGCCACAAGGCGACGCTCCTCAGCCCGGGCGCGGTCGGTCCCGAGCGCGCGGTGCCAGCCGAGATCGCGCGTCCCGACTACGCGGCCACCGGGACACCGGTGCGCACCACCGAGTCCGCGGTCAAGGCACCCGACGTGATCGAGCGGATGCGCCGCGCCGGACACATCGCCCGTGACGTGCTCGCCGAGACCGGTGCCGCGGTCGCGGTCGGCGTCACCACCGACGAGCTCGACCGCGTCGCCCACGAGGCGCATCTCGCCCGGGGCGTGTACCCGAGTCCCCTGCGGTACCGCGGCTTCCCGAAGTCGGTGTGCACGTCGGTGAACGAGGTCATCTGCCACGGGATCCCCGACGACCGCGCGCTGGCCGACGGTGACATCGTCAACCTCGACATCACCGTCTACGTCGACGGCGTGCACGGCGACACGAACGCGACGTTCTGCGTCGGCGACGTCGACGCCGCGTCACGCCGGCTGGTGCGGGTGACCGAGGAGTGCCTCGACCTCGCCATCGAGACCGTGCGGCCGGGCGCGCCGCTCTCCGACATCGGTCGTGCCATCGAGGAGCACGCGCACGAGGCCGGCTTCTTCGTCGTGCGGGCCTTCGTCGGGCACGGGATCGGCGAGGTCTTCCACGGTCCACCCCAGGTGCCGCACTACTACGAACGCTCGATGCGGACCGTCCTCGAGCCGGGCATGGTGTTCACGATCGAGCCCATGATCACCATGGGCAGCGTGCAGCCGGTGATCTGGTCGGACGGCTGGACGGCGACCACGTCCGACGGTTCGCGCACTGCCCAGTTCGAGCACACGGTGCTGGTCACCGACACCGGCGTCGACGTCCTCACCCGCTGAGCGCCTCCTCGTAGACCGCCACGGTCTCGCGGGCGCAGCGCTCCCACGAGTACCGGCCGACCCGCTCGGTACCCGCCGACACCAGCCGCGCCCGCGCGTCGGCATCGGTGAGCAGCGTACGGAACGCTGCGATCCAACCATCGAGGTCGTCGGGGCCGACGAAGCGCGCCGCGTCACCGGCAACCTCGCGCAGCGCCGGGATGTCGGAGCACACCACCGCGGTGCCCTGGGCCATCGCCTCGGCCACAGGGATCCCGAACCCCTCGTGGCGGCTCGGGAACGCGAACAGGTCGGCCCCGGCGAACAGCGGGAAGAGGTGCTCGCGGGCGACCGGACCGAGCAGCCGCACGCGGTCACCGAGGGCGCGAGCCGCCACCGCATCGGTGTCGTCCGGCTTCCAGCCCGGCGGGCCGGCGAGCACGAGCCGGTGCGGCACCTGGTCGGCGTCGAGCCGCGCGAACGCGTCGAGCAGCACCCGCACGTTCTTGCGTGGCTGGAAGGTGCCGGCCCAGAACACGTAGGGCCGGTCGTCGATGCCGAACGCCCGGCGGGCGTCGTCGATCGCCGTCGGCGTCGCTCGTTCGACGTCGACGCCGTTGGGGACGACCCGGATGCGCTCTCGCGGGATCGCAGTGTGGGTCGCGATCTCGTCGGCGCTGAACTCGGAGACCGCGATCACGAGCCGGGCACGTCGGGCCGCAGCCGCGAATCCCTGCCGGTGGAAGGTGACCCCCCGGCGGGTGAACGCCTCGGGTATCACGAGCGGCGCGGCGTCGTGCACCGTGACCACGAGGGGCACCGCGCCCGTCGGCGGGACCGCGGGAGAGGGCGCGTGCACCAGGTCGACCGGCGCGACCCGACGCACCGGTCCCGCGAGGCGCAGCACGTGCCACGCGTCGTAGAGCACCGCGGCGGGCAGCGGGAGGATCACCGGCTCGACACCGTCGAGGCCGTACGCGCGCGCAGCGCACGCTCGACGTCCGCGGTCGCGTGACGGGCGGTGAACGGGGTCACGTCGACGCCGTGGGCCGGGAGTAGCCTCACCAACTCCGCCGTGTAGCGACCGATGCCGCCCGGCGCTTCGTGGAGCAGCTGTTCGACGTTGACGGCAACCCGCACCCTCAGGATCCTCTCCGTGCAACCGGTCGCCGAGCGCGGTGGCTCCGACCAGGCGCTCCTCCGGCTCGTGCGGAGCCTCCCACCTGACGAGTTCGACTTCCACATCGCACTCCCGGGCCCCTCACCGCTCGCGGACGAGTTCGCGGCGGCCGGCGCGACGCTGCACGAGATCCCGATGCGCCGCCTCTCCACCAGCCACGGCGGCGCCGAATGGGCGGCCTATGCCGTCGGCTGGCCGGTCGCGGTCGCCCGTCTCGCCCGGCTCGCCCGGAAGCTCGGCGTCGACGTGGTGCACTCCAATTCGCTCCACACCTGGTACGGCTGGGCCGCGGCACGGCTGATGCGGCGGCCGCACGTCGTGCACGCGCGCGAGATCGTCGTGCAGTCCGGCGCCGCGCTGCGCGTCGAGCGCGTGCTCTGTCGACGCTTCGCCACCCGCGTGATCGCGGTGTCGTACGCGGTCGCGGCCCAGCTCGATCCCGCGAACGTGGTCGTGCTCGACGAAGCCCTCGATCCCGACGGAGTTCTCACCCACGCTCGCGGGCGCATTCCGTCGCCGGGTCGACCTCGGCGACGACACGCTCGTCGTCGGCGCGGTCGCGCGCCTCGATCCGCTCAAGGGCCTCGACGTGCTGCTCGACGCCTTCGGCGAGGTCCGCGCCGCGCGACCCGGTGCCGAGCTGGTGATCGTGGGGAATCCGGTGCTCGATCAAGACCGCTACGCGGCGGATCTCCGCGTCCGCGTCGCCGAGACCCCGGGTGCCGTGCTCCTCGAGTCCCGCGACGACATCCCCGAGGTGATGGCCGACCTCGACGTGCTCGCGCTGCCGTCGATCGAGCCCGAGTCGTACGGCCTCGTGCTCGTCGAGGCGCTCGCCAGCGGCACGCCGGTGGTCACGTCCGATCACGGCGGGCCGCCGGAGATCGTGGCCCGGGCGACCCCGGGGACAGCGCGTGCCGTCACCCCCGCTGACGCCGGCGCGCTCGCCGCTGCGTTGGTGGACCTCCTCCCCGAACGCACCTCACCGGAACGCCGCCGGGCGCGGGTGCCGGCGTTCGCGCCCTCGCCGCCGCGCTTCGCCGAGATCTTCCGTGAGGTCGCCGACCGGCGGTGACCGCTATCCCGCGCGCTTGGCGCGCGTGTAGAGCTGCTTGGCAGTCCGGTAGACAGGGGAGTCGGCGGCGACCCGCGCGCACACCGTCCTTCGCCGCGCTGCTCGACCGCGCTGCGCAACCAGGTGGTGACACCGAGGCGGCGCCGGTACTCACCGAAGTACGCGCGGAGCTCGTCGGCGGTGCGGGCACGTCCGTTGTCGGCGTACTTGGTGACGTACGGCGTGAAGTCGGGATAGAGCCCCGAGGACGGCCACCGACCATGCAGCGTGGTGCGCATGAAATTCCCGATGAGCAGGTCGTCGAAGATCTCCCACTCGACCGCGCGCATCAACGAAGCGCGCGGCACTGCGAACGTGATCGCACGCCCGGTGTCGCGTCCGCCGAGCTCGACGACGTGATCGTCACCGCCGACGCGGAAGACGATGCGGTCGATGGCGCGGGCCAACCGTTCGATCGTGCCGAAGTACCGGGCCAGCTCCACCACGTCGGCGCGGTCGAGCCGGTCGGACCAGTCGTCGCCGAACTCCTCGGGCGCGAACGCCACCTCGGGCGCCTTCGGCGGATCGATCCCTTCCCACGTGCCGGCGGCGGCGTCGTACCGCACGAACGCGGGCAGGAGCTCGACCCGATCGGAGCGGAACCCCCGGGCGTACTCGGCGATCGGGGTGGTCCAGGCGTTCGCCCACACGCTGTCGGTCCGCTGGTAGCGGTGGAAGGAGCTGAAGGGCACGAAGTGGCTCGCGCCGAACGTCTCGGTCATGCGGGCGACGTCGGCGCCGACCTCGAAGCCACTCTCCCGCCGGAGCTGCGCCAGGCTCGGGACGGGCACGCCGTCTTCGTCGACGAAGTTGATCATGTCGGCGTCGCCGTAGCCGCTGAGGCGCAGGAGGAACGATTCCGGGAAGGCGCGGATCACGCGCTTCACCAGCGATCCCCACCCGCGGTCCTGCGCGTCGTTCAGGTTCACCACGAGGCGACCGCCCACGTCGATCAGCAGCACCGCGTCCTGCCCCGCGTCGGCGATGCACAGCACCCGGACGTGGTCGGAGATGCGCACCCACGTCTGATCGGGCAGCACCTCCACCCGGTACCCGTCGCGGCTCAGGTCGCCTGCGATCCGGCCCCCCACGTGATCGGGGAGGAGGATCCGCGTCTCCCGGAAGCACGGGAGCGAGGCCGGGTTGAGGTGGTCGGGGTGCCCGTGGGAGAACCACACCGCGCCCGCGGCGCGGATGGCGGCGTCCTGGGCGGCGGGGATCTCGTGCGAGAGGCCCCAGCTCCCGAAGTACGCCGACCCCTGGATCCAGGGATCGGTGGCGAGGACCGGGCCACCGTCGTGCACGACGACGGTGGCGTTGCCGATCGTCTCGAAGCCGAGCTCCATCGGCTGCACAGTAGGGTTTTCGGAAATCCCTCATCCGGGCACGCTCGTACCTCCGAATGGGGGGCAACGTCCCGGCCGCGCGCCGGGACAGCACCGTCGGAGGCCCCCACCCCCGTCCGTCGAGTCCACGTCGAGGAGGAGCCCCATGAACTCCTGGTACCTCTGGTCTGCTCCCGTTCGGAACCTCACCTGGGTCGCGGCCCACTTCGGGCACCGGTAGCCGTGACCACGCCGACCCGCACCCTCACGCCCGCCGACGTACGCCGATTCGTCGACGAGGAGGTCTTTCCCTCCCGCGGCGGGTCCCCGCCCGGGGGCCGGGTCGGCATCGAGCTCGAGTGGCTCGTCGTCCCGCGCCACAGCCGCGAGTGGTCCTCGCCGGCCGAGCTCGCCGCGGTGCTCCCCGACGAGCTCCCCGGCGCCAGCCGGATCACGTTCGAGCCCGGAGGCCAACTCGAGCTGAGCGGCCCGGTGGCGCCCGACCTCCGGACCGCGTGTGCAGCGATGCGCGCCGACACCGCGGCGGTGCGGTGCGCACTCGATCGTCGCGACCTCGATCTCGTGGGCGCCGCGATCGACACCCGCGGGACGGTGCCGCCGCGTTCTCGACGATCCCCGCTACCGCGCCATGGAGGAGTACTTCGACTCTCGCTGGCCCGCGGGGCGCACGATGATGCGCCACACCGCGTCGATCCAGGTGAACCTCGATGTCGGTGCGCCGGAGGTCGCCGACGCGCGGTGGCACCTCGTGCACGACCTCGGGCCCGTCCTGACGCGTGCTTCGCCAACTCGCCGTTCGACTCGTCGGGCGCGCCGACAGGGTTCCGTTCCACCCGTTCGGCCGTATGGCACGACATCGATCCCGCCCGCACCGGATCCGCACGTCGGGCCGGGGGTGACGCCGCCGACGACTGGACCCGCTACCTGCTCGCAGCGCCGGTGATGATGATCCGCGTCGACGGCCACGCCAGCCTCGTGCCGCCGTCCCCGATGACACTGTTGCAGTGGATGCGTGACGGCCACGCCGCGGGCTGGCCCGACCTCGACGACGTCGCCTACCACGCGACCACGCTCTTCCCGGTGGTCCGGGCTCGGGGTTGGCTCGAGCTGCGCATGATCGACGCGCTTCCCGAGGAGTGGTGGCCGGTCGCGGTCGCGGTCGCCACCGCACTGCTCGACGACCCGGTCGCGGCGGCGCGGGCGTCGGCCTCGGTCGGCCCCGCGCGCGACCGGTGGCACGAAGCCGCCCGTTCCGCGCTCCACGACCCCGCGCTGGCCACAGCCGCGGTCGCGTGCTTCGACGCGGCTCGGTCCCGCGCTGGAGCGGCTCGGGGCCGACGACGCCACCCGCGCCGCCACCGCCGAGTACTTCGACCGGTTCATCGCCCGGGGTCGGTGTCCCGCCGACGAGCAGCTCGACGACTGGACCCGGCTCCAGGCCGCCGGCGTCTGACGTGGTCGCCAAACCGGAGATCGCCGCGGCACTCGACGAGGCCCGCCGCCGGACCCTTGCGCTGCTGGCGCCGCTGCCCGACCCCGCGCAGCGCGAGCAGGTGTCGGACCTGATGTCGCCACTGTGCTGGGACCTCGCCCACATCGGCCACTACGAAGAGCTGTGGTGCGTGCGCGAGATCACCGGCGCGGCGCCGACCGTCGAGCAGTTCGACGACGTCTACGACGCGTTCAAGCACCCGCGACGCGAACGACCGACGCTCCCGATCCTCGACGCGTGCGGCGCGCGCGAGTTCGACGCCGCCGTGCGCGACCGCACGCTCGCGGTGCTCGCCGAGACCGACCTCGATCCCGACGACCCGCTCCTCGCCGACGGCTTCGTCTACGGCATGGTCGTGCAGCACGAGCACCAACACGACGAGACGCTGCTCGCGACCCTGCAGCTCATGGACGACTTCGTGCACCCGGCGGCGGGCGGGGCCAACGACGAGACCGCGCGCGCAGGTGGCTCCCGGTCTCCCGCGCGACGTGCTGATCCCCGCCGGCACGTACACGATCGGTACCGACACCGATCCGTGGGCCTACGACAACGAACGCCCCGCCCACGCGGTCGCGCTGCCGGCGTTCCGCGTCGACACGGCCCCGGTGACCAACGAGGCGTACTCGCAGTTCGTCGACGCCGGCGGGTACGACGATCCCGCAGGCTGGAGCGCGGCCGGCTGGGCGTGGCGCACCGAGGCCGGGCTGGTCGCACCCCAGTTCTGGCACCGGGCCGCCGACGGTGCGTGGCTGCGCCGACGGTACGGACGCACCGAGCCGATCCCGCCGGACGAACCGGTGCAACACGTGTGCTGGTACGAGGCCGACGCCTACGCCCGCTGGTCGGGAGCGCGCCTCCCCACCGAGGCCGAGTGGGAGGTCGCGGCGTGCGGGTCGTCGCCGCACACCGCCAACCTCTGGCGCGAGGGACCGCACCGGTTCGCGCCGGCGCCGGTCGGGTCTCGACCCGACGACGTCAGCACGTGGGGTGCACACGGGATGCTCGGCGGCGTCTGGGAGTGGACGGCCTCCGACCTCCTGCCCTATCCCGGCTTCCGGGCCTTCCCCTACCGCGAGTACTCCGAAGTGTTCTTCGGCAGCGAGTACAAGGTGCTGCGTGGAGGGTCGTGGGCGACGCATCCCTCCACGGCGCGCACGACGTTCCGCAACTGGGACTTCCCGATCCGCCGCCAGATCTTCGCCGGCTTCCGCTGCGCGCGCGACGCGTGAACCGCTGATGTGCCGTCACCTCGCCTACCTCGGCCCGCCGGTCACGCTGTCCGACCTCTTGTTCGACGCGCCCCACTCGCTCGCGCACCAGGCCCAGTGCCCGCAGCGGCAGATCTCCGGCGACACGAACCCCGACGGGTGGGGCGTCGCCTGGTACGGCGAGGCCGATGCGCCGCCCGACCGGTACCGCACCGTGACCCCCGTGTGGGACGACGTCGGCTTCGCGGCGCGGGCACCGCGCGCTCACGAGCGGCGCGTTCCTCGCCGCGGCGCGACTGGCGTCGCCCGGTGCCGCTCTGGTCGACACCGGCAACGCCCCGTTCGTGTCGGGCGCCTGGTCGTTCTCGCTGAACGGCATCGTGCACGGGTTCCCGGGCGAGATCGGCGACGACCTGCGGCACGCGTCCGGCCGGAGCGCTTGGCGACGGTGGTCGGCGACGCCGACACCGAGGTGCTCTTCGCGCTGGCGCTCCAGCAGATCGACGACGGCACCGCGCCCGATCACGCACTGGCGAACGTCGTGCACGACGTCCTCGCCATCACGACCGGGCGGCTCAACCTGCTGCTCGCCGACGGTGAGCACGCGTGTACGGCACCGCGCGTCGGCAACTCGCTCGCGCAGCGCGGGCCGGTCATCGCCTCCGAACCGGTCGACGACGATCCCGGATGGACTGACATCCCCGACCATTCGATCGTGATGCTCGAGGCCGAGCGCGTCGAGATCACGGCACTCTGAAGGGAGAAGGATGACCACCGACGTCACCGTCGACGTGCACCTGGCGCCGGACGCAGCGGCGCGCGAGCTCGAGGCCGACGTCCGCGCCGGGCTCACCGCGACGCCGAAGTCGCTTCCGCCGAAGTGGTTCTACGACGACCGGGGCAGCGAGCTCTTCGACGAGATCACCCGACTCCCCGAGTACTACCCCACCCGGACCGAACGCTCGATCCTGGTCGAGCACCGCCGCGACGTCGCCGAGCTCACGAAGGCCGACACGCTCGTCGAGCTCGGTTCCGGCACCTCGGAGAAGACCCGCATCCTCCTCGATGCGTTCCGCGATTCCGGCACCCTCGACCGCTTCGTGCCGTTCGACGTGAGCGAGCAGACGTTGCGTGACGCCGCGCTCGCCGTCGCCCGCGAGTACGAAGGCGTGCACGTCCACGCGGTGGTCGGTGATTTCGAGCACCACCTCGAGCTGCTCCCCGACGGCGGGACGCGCCTCGTGGCGTTCCTCGGCAGCACCATCGGCAACCTCGCGCCCGAACCGAGAGCGCAGTTCCTCGCCGACGTCGCCGCCACCCTCGCGCCCGGGGACGCGCTGCTCCTCGGCACCGACCTGGTCAAGGACGTCGAGCGGCTCGTCGCCGCCTACGACGACGCCGCCGGCGTGACCGCCGAGTTCAACCGCAACGTCCTGCGCGTCCTGAACCGCGAGCTGTCGGCCGACTTCGATCCCGCCACCTTCGACCACGTCGCCCGGTTCGACACCGACGCCGAGTGGATCGAGATGCTCCTGCGCTCGACCCGCGCGCAGACCGTCACCATCGAGGACCTCTCCCTCAGGGTCGGGTTCGCGGCCGGCGAGGAGATGCGCACCGAGATCAGCGCCAAGTTCCGGCGCGCCGGCGTCGAACTCGAGCTCGCGACCGCCGGGCTCGAGCTCGCCGAGTGGTGGACCGACCCCGCCGGCGACTTCGCGCTCTCGCTCTCGTTCGCCCGCTGACCCTCACTCCCAGCGCACGAACCACGGCACGCGCTCGCCGCCACCAGGCCCGCCGTCGACGGGCTTCCCACTGAGCTGCAGGGTCACGGACCGGTCGAGGTCGACCGGCCCGAACCGCCGCGCTCCCGCCGCGTCCTGGTCGGTGAGCGGCACCCGCGGGACCGCCGCGTCACCCTGGCGAGCGCGTACCCGCGTGCCGGTGCGCGCCAAGGTCTCGACCGCGACGCTGTGGTCGGTCCGGGGAGTCACCGAGAACGTGACGTCGGGACGGCGCCGGGTGAACTCCGGCGCCGAGAACCCGAAGTAGCCATCACCCGGTACGTAGGTGATCCGCATCGCTCGGACGTCGACCGTCGCGTCGTCACGTCCGCGCACCAGGAACGCGACGTGGAACGACGGGAGCACGATGCTCGGCAAGACCACGAGACCGTCCTCGTCGGGAAGAAGGCACCCGTCGAAGTCCGCGTAGCTCGGCCAGGACTGACCGTCGATGCCGGCGGCGCCTCCCTCCATCGACGCCTGGCAGACCTCGACGTCACCGGACGTCGAGCGCACCTCGATCGGCTCGACCCCCGGGTGCAACGACACCGAGAACGGCTGGCCCGGGACGAGGTGCAGGTCGCGCGCGACGAACGTACACGGCATCGCGGTGTCTTGAGCGCGCGCCGACGGAACACCACCCAGCAGCTGGGCGGCGAGCAGTGCGACGGCGAGGACGGGGCCGGGCATCGTGCTCACGACGCCCCCGGGCCACTCGGGGTTGCCCCGTATCCTCTGCCGATGCCGTACCACGCGATGGACGACGACGAGGTGCGGGCGTTCCTGACCGGCGCGCCCGCCCGACCCGGCGTGCTGGCCACCACCCGCAAGGACGGACGCCCCCACGTCGCGCCGGTCTGGTACGTCGTCGACGACGACGGGAGCATCGTGTTCACCACCGGTGCGTCGACGGTGAAGGGCCGCACGCTGCGCCGCACCAACTGGGCGGCGATGACGGTCGACGACGACCGGCCGCCGTTCTCGTTCGTGACCGTCGAGGGTCCGGTCAGCATCTCGGAGGACCTCGCCGAGGTGCGCGAATGGGCCGGCCGCATCGGCGGTCGCTACATGGGCGCCGACCGGGCCGGGGAGTACGGCGAGCGCAACGGCGTGCCCGGCGAGCTCCTCGTGCGGCTCGTCCCGGAGAAGGTCGTCAGCGCCCGCGATCTCGCCGACTGAGGGCGTCACCGGATTTCCACTACGGCGGTAGTGCTAATAGACTGGGAGGCCATGGTTGGCGCCCCACTGCTCGAGATCGACGACCTCCACGTCACCGTCGACGGCTCCGAGATCCTCCGCGGATTGAGCCTCACCGTCGGCGAGGGGGAGGTCCACGCCCTCATGGGGCCCAACGGCTCGGGCAAGTCCACGCTCGCCAACACCCTCCTCGCCAATCCCGCCTATGCGGTCACCCGCGGCCACCTCCGGTTCCGGGGCGAGGACGTCACCGCCCTCCCCACCGACGAGCGGGCGGCCCGCGGCATCTTCCTCGGCTTCCAGCACCCGGAGGAGATCTCCGGGGTCAGCGTGCTCAACTTCCTGCGCCAGGCCATGGCCGTGCGCAAGGGCATCCCCGACCTCTCCGTCCTCGAGGTGCGCCTGTCGCTCATGGAGTGGACGAAGCGCCTGGGCATGGACGACCGTTTCCAGGAGCGGTACCTGAACGAGGGCTTCTCCGGTGGCGAGAAGAAGCGCAACGAGATCCTGCAGATGGCCATGATGGAACCCGACTTCGCGGTGCTCGACGAGACCGACAGCGGCCTCGACATCGACGCGCTCCGGATCGTCGCCGGGGGCATTGCCGAGGTGCGCGCGGCGCGGCCCGAGCTCGGGATCCTGCTGATCACGCACTATCAGCGCATCCTCGACCACCTCACTCCCGACGTCGTGCACGTGCTGCTCGACGGTCGCATCGTCGCCACCGGCGGGCCCGAGCTCGCGCGGCGCATCGAGACCGAGGGTTTCGACGCGTTCAAGGACGAGGTGGCGGCGTGAGCGTGAGCACGCCCCTCGACGTCGCGCGCATCAAGGCCGATTTCCCGATCCTGAAGCGCCAGGTCCACGGCAAGCGGCTGGTCTACCTCGATTCCGCGGCCACCTCGCAGAAGCCGCTCGCGGTGCTCGACGCGATGGACCGGTACTACCGCGAGTACAACGCCAACGTGCACCGCGGCGTGTACACCATCGCCGAGGAGGCCACCGCCGCGTTCGAGGCCGCCCGGGCGAAGGTCGCGTCGTTCGTGAACGCGAGCTCCGCGCACGAGATCGTCTACGTGCGCAACGCGACCGAGGCCATCAACCTCGTCGCCTACTCGTGGGCGCGCGCCAACCTCCGCGAGGGCGACCCCATCGTGCTCTCGCACATGGAGCACCACGCCAACGTCGTGCCGTGGCACATCCTCGCCGCCGAGCGCGGGGTGGAGCTCCGCTGGATCCCCCTCGCCGACGACTACCGCCTCGACCTGAGCGGGCTCGACCAGCTGCTCGATGGCGCCAAGCTCCTGTCGGTGAGCGCGATGTCGAACGTGCTCGGCACCATCAACGACATCCGCCCCCTCGCCGACGCCGCCCACGCCGCGGGCGCGCACGTGCTCGTCGACGCCTGCCAGGCGGTGCCGCACCTCGCGGTCGACGTCCAGGCCTCGGACGCCGACTTCGTCGCCTTCTCCGCCCACAAGATGTGCGGTCCCACCGGCATCGGTGCGCTGTGGGCCCGGGCCGAGCTCCTCGAGGCCATGCCCCCGTTCATGGGCGGCGGCGAGATGATCACCCAGGTCACCACCGACGGCTTCTCGCCCAACGAGGTGCCGTGGAAGTTCGAGGCGGGCACGCCGCCGATCGCCGAAGCCGTGGGGTTCGGCGCCGCGGTCGACTACGTCACGTCGCTCGGGATGGACGCCGTCCGGGCCCACGAGGTTGCGCTCACCGGCTATGCGCTCGACGCGCTCGACCAGCGGTTCGGCGACAACCTCACGATCTACGGGCCGCGCGACACCAGCGTGCGCGGTGGTGCGATCTCGTTCCTCTTCGAGGGGATCCACGCCCACGACATCTCCCAGGTCGTCGACGAGGAGGCGGTGTGCGTGCGTGCCGGCCACCACTGCGCCAAGCCGCTCATGCGGGTGCTGGGCGTCCCCGCCACCACCCGCACGTCGTTCTACGTTTACAACGACGAAGCCGACGCCGACGCCCTCATCGACGCGCTCGCACGCGCCGAACAGTTCTTCGCCATCTAGCTCGCCAGGCCACTCACCCAGGAGCCCCGATGCCCGGCCTCGAAGACCTCTACCGCGAGATCATCCTCGACCACTACCGCGCGCCGCGGAACCGCGGCGAGCTGCCGGTCCCGCCCGCGCACAAGGCCGAGGGATTCAACCCGTTGTGCGGTGACGAGGTCGTGCTCTACCTGGAGGTCGACGGCGACACCGTCACCGACCTGAAGATCGCGGGACAGGGGTGCTCGATCAGCCAGGCGTCGACCTCGATGATGTCGGCGGCGGTCAAGGGCAAGTCGGTCGCCGAGGCCCGCCAGCTCATCCGCGCGTTCAAGGCCCTCATGTCGATCCACGAGTCGAAGCTCGAGGGTGAGGGAGACGGCGAGGACCTGCGCGCCGAGCTCGAAGGCGTGCGCCTGGGCGACCTCGAGGCCCTGCAGGGCGTCGTGAAGTTCCCGGTGCGCATCAAGTGCGCCACGCTGGCGTGGAACACGCTCCAGCAGGGGCTCGACGAGATCGCCGACACCTAGCGCCGCCACCCGGACCGGTCGCAGAACCGGGCAATACGGTCATCCTCCCGGCGACGAAGAAGTTCGTGGCAACGGACACGAAACACAAGTGATCCAGGAACGAAACCGGGAGCCGATAGGTTGTTGACCACGGAGGTCGTGCCATGAACCAGCAAGAGCTCACCCAGGTGGTCGACGAAGCCTTGGAGCGTTTCCGGGGCCGTGACCTCATCGCCAGCGCCGAGGTCGTCGACGTGCTCCTCGACCTGCGACTGCTGTTGCTCGAGGTCGAGTCGCTCGAGCAGCTGCTCGACGAGCCCGCGCCCACACCTGCCGGGTAACCGCGGCCGGACGGCCCGGTAGTCTCTGCCCGCATGGCGGACCCCTCCCCCCGCAGCGAACAACGGCGTCGCCGAATCCGGCGCCGTCGCATCACCGCGCTCGTCGCGGTCGTCGTCCTGCTCGTGGTCGCCGCGGCCGGGGTCTTCCTCGTCACCCGCGACGACTCCGACGAAGTCGCGGCGCACACCACCACGTCGATCCCGAAGGCGAGCTCCGGGCTGTCGACGTCGCTCGTGGCCACGCCGTTGCGGTCGGCCACCACGAAGGGCGGCGAGATCCCGGTGTACGCGTCGCCCGACGCCGCGGCTGCGCCGGTGTCGACCCTGAGCCCGGAGACCGAGTACACGCTGCCGCGCAGCTTCCTCGCCTTCGACCAGTACCAGGACTGGCTGCACGTCTACCTGCCGACGCGTCCCAACGACGCCACCGGCTGGATCAAGGCCGCCGACGTCTCGGTGTCACCGCCGCTCGAGTACCAGATCAAGGTCAGCCTCGCCGAGCGCAAGGTCACGCTCCTGCACAACGGCGCAGTGGAGCTCGAGGCCCCTGCCGCCATCGGCACCGACGAGAACCCGACGCCGACCGGCACCTTCTTCTACACCGACCCGCTCGACCTGGCGGCCGATCCCGGCACCGCGTACGGCGTGTTCGCCATCGGCCTCTCCGGCCACAGCAACACCCTCAGCGAGTTCGCGGGCGGCGACGGTCAGATCGCGATCCACGGCACCAACGACCCCGGCGCCATCGGGGAGAAGGTGTCGCACGGGTGCGTGCGCGTCAACAACGACGTGATCCTGAAGCTCGCCGCGCTGCCGCTCGGCACCCCCGTCGTCATCACGTAGCCGTCACGAGGCCCTCGGCTCAGAAACCGACCGGATCCGCGAACGGATCCTCGGGCCCGGCGTCGACCTCCGCGGCCTCCACCCCGAGGGCGGCGGCGAGACCTTCGTACCCGGTCTCCTCGAGCTGCTGCGCGAGCTCAGGGCCACCGGTCTGGACCACCCGTCCGCCCATGAGCACGTGCACGACGTCGGGGCGGAGCTCGTCGAGCAGCCGGGCGTAGTGGGTGATCGCGAGCACACCGAGGCCGTCGTCGTTGGTCATCGCCTCGACCCGGCGGGCCACGTCGCGCAACGCGTCGACGTCGAGGCCGCTGTCGATCTCGTCGAGCACGGCGAACCGGGGCCGGAGCACGGCGAGCTGCAGGGTCTCCGCCCGCTTCTGCTCGCCGCCGGAGAACTCCACGTTGAGCCCGCGGTCGAGGAACTGCTGCGCCACGCCGAGGCGGGCGGCCTCGGTGGTGACCCGCGAGCGGACGTCGTCCGGCGTACGCCCCTGGCCGCGCAGCGCGGCGTCGAGGAAGTCGTCGATGCGCACGCCCGGCAGCTCCACCGGGTACTGCAGCGCGAGGAACAAGCCGTGCGCGGCGCGTTCGTGGGTGGGGAGGCCGAGCAGCTCCTCGCCGTCGATGGTCACCGAGCCGCTCGTGACGACGTAGTCGTCGCGACCCATCAACACGTGCGACAGCGTCGACTTGCCCGACCCGTTCGGGCCCATCAGGGCGTGCACCTCGCCCGAACGCACCTCGAGGTCGACGCCGCGCAGGATCTCCTGCCCCGCGACCGTCGCGTGGAGATCCGAGATCTTCAGCACGCTCATGGCGAGCTCACGATCACGTCGTCGCCGTCGACGCGGACGTCGTACACGGGTACCGGCTTGGTGGCGGGCAGGGTCTGGGGCTCGCCGGTCTCGAGCGAGAACGTCGACCCGTGGGCCGGGCACTCGATCTCGCGCTCGTCCTCCCACACGTCGCCCTCGGAGAGCGAGTAGTCGGCGTGGGAGCACTCGTCGCCGATGACGTAGAAGTCGCCCCCGATGTTCACGACGCACAGGCGGTGCCCGTCGACGTCGAAGCGCGACGCGGTGCCGGGCTTCACGTCGGCGACGGAGCAGACCCGGACGTCAGACACGTGCCCGCGCGATCGGGTCGCGGTGCTCGATCTTCTCGATCACGCTGCGGCGCAGCGGCGCGACCAACGACGGCACCGGGAGCCGGTCGAACACGTCGTCGAAGAACCCGAGCACGATGAGGCGCTCGGCCTCCTCGGGCGGCACCCCGCGCGTGGCCAGGTAGTAGAGCTGATCTTCGTCGACCGGCCCGACCGTGCTCGCGTGCGAGCACTTCACGTCGTCGGCCTCGATCTCGAGGTTCGGCACCGACTTCGCCTCCGCGCCCTCGGTGAGCACCAGGTTGCGGTTGGTCTGGAACGCCACCGACTTCTGCGCACCGCGGCGGATGCGGATGAGTCCGGAGTACACCGACTGCGCGGTGTCCTCCACCGCCCCCTTGAACAGCAGGTCGCTGCGGGTGTTGGGCGCGTCGTGGTCCTGGAGAGTGCGGAAGTCGAGCATCTGGTCGCCGTCGCCGAAGTAGACCGCGGTGAGGTCGGACTCGGCGCCGGAGCCGGCGAGCAGCGACTCGCTGCGCAGCCGCGCGTACGCGCCGCCCAGTGCCACCACGGACGACTTCAGCGTCGCGTCGCGCCCGAGGTGCGCGCGCTGCAGCGCGATCTGCCAGGTGCGCGGCCCGTGCTCCTGCACCGACAGGTACCGCACGTGGGCGTTGTCGCCGACGATGAGCTCGACCACCGCGTCGACCAGGTGGCCGGTGGTCCCCGGTCCGGTGTCGGTGGAGCCGTAGCGGTCGAAGACCGTGACCTCGGCGCCCTCCTCGGCGACCACCAGCGTGTGCGGGAAGCTGGCCAGGCCGTCGCCCTCGGACCAGTGGAGGACCACGATCGGACGCTCGACCACGACGCCCCGGGGCACCTTCACGAACGCGCCGCCGGCGAGGAAGGCGTCGTGCAGCGCGGTGAACGCGTCGGGGGAGGCGTCGGAGCACGTCCCGAGGAGCGACGAGAGCTCGTCGGCGTCGCAGGTGGCGATCCCGCAGACCCGGACCCCCTTGGCCTCGAGCTCCGGATCGAGCGTGTGGTGCACGACCCGACCGTTGCGCACGACCACCAGCGCCGAGCGCTCGCCGGCCTCGGCCGCGATCGGACCACCGCCCGGCGCCGGCTCGTCGCCGGGCTCGCCCATCTGCGCGGCGGGCACCGGCCGGAACCGGCCGAGGTCGAGCTCGCCGATGCGGCTGTACCGCCAGATCTCCTCCGACGCGGTGGGCCACGCCACGTCGGCGAGGCGCGCCACGGCGGCAGTGCGGCGTTCGACCATCCACTTCGGACCGGGGAGTCCGCGCGCCGCTTCGGGAGAGAAGTGTTCCAACATCGTCATCGGCAGGACCGGAGTTACCCGACGCTGCCTTCCATGTTGAGCTCGATCAGCCGCGACAGCTCCACCGCGTACTCCATCGGCAGCGTCTTCGTGATCGGCTCGATGAAGCCGTTGACGATCATCGCCGTCGCCTGCTGCTCGGTGAGCCCGCGGCTCATCAGGTAGAAGAGCTGGTCGTCGCCCACCTTGGAGACGGTCGCCTCGTGCCCGATGCGGGCGTCCTTCTCGTCGATCTCCATGTAGGGGTAGGTGTCGGAGCGGCTGTCGTCGTCGAGGATGAGCGCGTCGCAGCGCACGTGCGCCTTCACGTTGTGCGCGCCCTCTTCGACCCGCACGAGACCCCGGTAGGTGGTGCGCCCGCCGTCCTTGGAGATCGACTTCGAGTCGATGATCGAGGTGGTCTCCGGAGCTGCGTGCGTCATCTTGGCGCCCGCGTCCTGGTGCTGACCCGCACCCGCGTAGGCCACCGACAGGACCTCGCCGTGCGCCTTCGGGCCGGTCATCACCACGGCCGGGTACTTCATCGTGAGCTTGGAACCGAGGTTGCCGTCGATCCACTCGACGGTGGCCTCGGTCTCCGCGCGCGCCCGCTTGGTGACGAGGTTGTAGACGTTGGGCGACCAGTTCTGGATGGTCGTGTAGCGGATGCGCGCGCTGGGCTTGGCGATGAGCTCCACCACCGCGGAGTGCAACGAGTCGGTGGAGTACACCGGCGCCGAGCAACCCTCGACGTAGTGCACCGACGAGCCCTCGTCGGCGATGATGAGCGTGCGCTCGAACTGGCCGGCGTTCTCCGCGTTGATGCGGAAGTATGCCTGCAGGGGCATCTCGACGTGCGTGTCGGGCGGGACGTAGATGAAGGAGCCCCCCGACCACACGGCCGAGTTGAGCGCGGCGAACTTGTTGTCGCCGGGCGGGATGACCGTCCCGAAGTGCTCGCGGACGAGCTCGGGGTACTCGCGCAGCGCGACGTCCATGCTCGTGAACAGGATGCCCCGGCGCTCCAGGTCTTCACGGTTCTTGTGGTACACGACCTCGGACTCGAACTGGGCGGTGACCCCGGCGAGGTACTTCCGCTCGGCCTCGGGGATGCCCAGCTTCTCGTAGGTCTTCTGCATGCTCTCGGGGAGCATGTCCCAGTCGGCGACCTGCCCCTCGGTGGGCTTGAGGTAGTAGTAGATGTCGTCGAAGTCGATGTCGGGCATGTTCGTGGCGAACCACTCGAGCATCGGCTTGCGCTCGAAGCGCTTCAGCGCGTTCAGCCGGAACTTGGTCATCCACTCCGGCTCGTCCTTCTGGCCCGAGATGTCACGCACGACGGCCTCGTTGAGGCCCTTCTTGGGCGCGTAGACGTAGTCGTCGGTGCTGTCGTGCCAGCCGAGCTTGTACTTGCCGAGGTCGATCCCGGAAACGGCCATGCCGAACTCCCTACTGGGGCTCCCCACAAGGCTTCGCGGGGATTTCCACTACGCCCATAGTAACAATCCAGGGGCGGATCCCCAACCCCGGGAACCCGCCTGCTCGGTAGGGTGACCATCGCCTGGCCGGGCGCTTGCCGTGCGATGGTGCTTTCCCGAGCGCAGCGCCCGGCACCTTTCAGCGTCCGGCCGGGCACGTTCCGGGAGGCGACACGCGACTACCCGCCCTTCTGCTGGGCCTGCTTCACGAGGGTCCGCGCGTCGTCGACCAGGTCCTGGTACTCACCGAGCTTCCCGGCTTCGAGCGCCGCCTGGGCCTGGTCGAGCTTGTCGGCCGCCTGGTTGAGCAGGTCCTGCGCAGTCCCGCTGGCCGGCGGGACGGTGGTCGTGGCCGGCGCCGCGGTGGTCGTGGTGGCGCCAGGCGTCGTGGTGGGAGTGGTCGTCGTGGTGGTGGTGGATCCGTTGCCACCGGTCAACCCAGTCGTCGACACGTTGCACCCGGCGACGCGCTCCTTGCGGTCCAGCATCTGGTCGAGCGCGTCCTGCACGTTCGGTCCGCAGAAGGCACCGGAGTCCTGGTTGTACACGACGACGAACTGGAACAGCGGGTAGCTCCCGTTGCCGGCGCTCTGCGCGTAGAACGGGCGGACGTAGAGCAGCGAATTGCCGATCGGGATCAGCTCCATGCTGCCCTGGATGATCTGGGACCCCTGCTGGTTCAGCAGCGTGATCGCGGTCGAGATCGCGGGGGTCCGGATGATCGCGTTGTTGACCTGCACCGGTCCCTCGACGGTCTGGCCCTGCGGCATGGTGAACGACCGCATCTTGCCGTACTGGCCCGGATCGGAGTCGGCGGTGAGGAACGACACGAGACGCGTCTGGCTGTTGCCCGACGACACCGGGACGAACGGCACGGTGATGATGAAGTGCTCCGCCTTCTGCCCCGGCAGGCGGATGTTGAGGTAGTCAGGGGCGATCCGTGCACCAGTGGACGACGCCGCCTGCGGCTGGTTGCTCGACGACCCCGAAGCGGTGCCCGCGGCTGCGCTGACCTGCGACAGGATGTCACCCGACACGCGGCCCGAGCCGGGGTCGGGCGACACCAGCCACTTCGTGTTGCCGTCGTAGAAGCGCTTGGGCTCGGTCACGTGGTAGCGGCCGAACATCGTCGCCTGCGTCGCGAACAGGTCCTGCGGGTAGCGCAGGTGCTCACGGATCGCCTCGGGCATGCGGGAGCCGTCGGTGAAGAGGTCGGGGAACGCCTCCCGGTAGGCCTTGATGATCGGGTCCGTCTTGTCGAACACGTAGAACGTGACCGTGCCCTCGTAGGCGTCGACCGTCGCCTTCACCGAGTTGCGCACGTAGTTGAAGGAGCCCGAGAGCGCGCCCTGACCGCCGAGCGACTGCGAGTACGGGTACTGGTTCGACGTGGTGTAGCCGTCCATGACCCACACCGTGCGGTTGTCGAGGATCACCGGGTACGGGTTGGCGTCGAACTGGAGGAACGGCGCCAGCTTGGTGACCCGGGAGCGGATGTCGTGCTCCATGAGCAACTTGGTGTTCGAATTGATCTGTCCCGAGATCAGTGGGTCGAGGCTGCCGAAGCGCAGGGCGAACGTGGCGCGGCGGACGAAGTTCGACAGCTTGACGCCGTCCTTCCCCTTGTAGCGGGTGAACTGGTCGGTTGCGCCGGGGCGCTGGTAGTTGAACTCCGCTTGCTGCGCGCCGGTCAGCACGTAGCTCGAGAGGTTCTCGGCGAAGTAGATCTGGGTCGGCGGCCCGTTCTTCATCGTGAGGCCCGTCGCCTTGACCGGCACGTCCTGCAGGTAGAAGTTGGGCGTGCCCCCCGAGTCGGTCTGGTTGCTCGGCGACGCGACGGCGCCATAGCCGTGCGTGTAGACGATGTGCCGGTTCACGAACGACTGGCTGGGGAGGTCGGCGCTGTTCAGGCCGCGTGCCGCGACGAGCACCTGGCGGACCTCACCGTCGACGAGATAGCGGTCGACGTCGACGTCGCCGATCTGGTAATAGGTCTGCAGGTTCTGCAGCGTCCGGTACGTGCTCTGGATGACCTTCGGATCCCACAGGCGCGTGTTGTCGATGGTGCCGCTGTTCGTGCTGACGAGCGTCTGCGCTTCCTCGGTCGTCATCCCGCTCTTGAGCGACGTGAAGTCGAACTCGTCGGTCTTCACCTGGTCGAGCGCGAACGCGTCACGTGTGGCGCGGATGTTCCGGTCGATGTACTTGGATTCGGCCTGGTACTCGTTCGGGCCGACCTTGAACTGCTGGTAGGCGGCGGGGTAGATGGTGCCGACCACGAGCGAGGCGAACGCCCACAGGCCGACCGCGATGATCGGTAGCACCCAGCCGCGGCGGCGGATGTTCCAGAGGAAGAGCGCGGCGGCGCCGATGGAGATGAAGATGAGGAGGTTGAGCGCGGGGAGCTGCGCCTTCACGTCGGTGGCGCTGGCGCCCTGCACCACGCCCCGGGTCGAGAAGTCGAGCTGGAAGCGCCCGAGGTAGTACTGCGCCGTCTTCACCAGCGCCATGACCGCCAGGATCACGGAGAGGTGCGCCTTCACCTGCGGCGTGACCCGCTGGAAGGGGCTCTGGAAGCGGATCCCGCCGTTGAGGTAGTGCTCGACCGCGGTGACGATCAGCACGATCACCAGGCCGGCGAACAACCACTCGGCGATGAACTTCAGAAACGGGAGCTGGAAGACGTAGAAGCCGATGTCCTTGTGGAACTGCGGATCGACCTCGTGGAAGCTCTGATAGTGGGTGAAGAGCACCCACTGCTTCCACTGTGACGACACGCCGATACCGGCGATCAGCGCGAAGAACAGCGACACGCCGATGCGGATCCGCATGGTGTAGGGGCCGGCCGCCTGCTGGTAGCGCGCGATCAGCTCGTCTTCCGGACCCATCGACCGGTACTTGGGCGCGAGGCGGTCGGCGATGACCAGGTTCACGAACATGATGACGAAGAACACGACCGTGAACACGAGCGCGGGCGCGACCCGGGCCGCGAGCAGGCTGCTCCACGTGCTCCCCTGCCCGAGGGAGTCGAACCACAGGAAATCGGTGTAGAAGCCCGCCAGCCCGCGGAGGCTGAACAGCAGCACCACCAGGATCACGACCGCCCCGATGATCCACCCGCGCAAGCGGAAACGGCGCCGGGGTTCGAGGGTGGGGACGCGATCGGGCCGCAGCCTAGAGGGCGCGGTGGTCGCGGCGGGGCGCGGTGGCGACGTGCGTCAGTCGGTGTCGACGACGAGCAGGCAACGGCAGCCCGGGTGCGCGGGCGGATGCGCCTGGCCGGTCGGGAAGTCGCTGCCCTTCACGGTCGGCTCCAGCGCGTTGTCGTCGCAGTCGGGGCACTTCCCCACTGTCGCCGGCACCCAACGGAGACGGGCACCCTCGGGGGCGGCGTCGAAGACACCCCGGGAGTAGGCCACGGCCAACCCGTCGCCCAGCACCCCTTCGAGCTGCTCACCCCGCCACTCGCGGTACCGGGCGCCCAGGCTCTGGGCGATGGCGATCTCGGTGTCGGCGGGCGTGCGGGCTTCGATCGACTCGAGCGAGCCCGCGAGCCGTTCCCGGAGCGGCGTGACGACCGACGCGGCAACCTCGGTGAGGAGCGCGCGCGGGGCCGCTCCGACCGATCCCCCGTCCGGGGCGGCGTCGACGGAGGCGGCGCCGGCGGCGTAGGCGGCGTCCAGGGCCGGCTGGAGGACGTGCGCCCAGCGGGCGAGCTGGTCCTCCAGCGGTGGCAGCACCTTGGCGACGTCGATCTTGCCCCGCTGGCGGCGCAGGCCGTCGAGCAGGTCGTTCTGCTCGTCCTGGAGTGCCCGCTTGCCACGCCGGGCGAGGTCCTCGGTGGTCTGGGCGAGCGCGGCGTCGCGGGCGCCGGTGGCGGCGCCGGTCGCCTCCTCCGGCTCCTCGGTCGCTTCCTCCGGCTCCTCGGTGGTCTCGCCGCGCGGGTCGCCGGCCTCTTCGGATGCCTCCGCCGCCGTGGGCGGCTCCGGCGCGGGGGCTTCGACGACGACCTCCGTGTCGGTCTCGGGTTCCGCGGTTGCGTCGGACGCGGTGTCGTCGTCGGCGTGCTCGGAGCGCAACTTCTCGAACAGCGCGCCGACGTCGGGCGCGGGCTCCCCCTCCTCGACGGCCGCGTCGGCCGGCTCGTCGGGTGCCGCGTCCGTCACCGGTGCAACCGGCGTCGGAGTCGGTGTCGCGGAGGGCGCGGGTTCGGGCGCCGGCGCGGGAACATCGGGAGACGCGTCGTCGGCAGGCGGGACCTCGGGCGCGGCCGACGGTTCGTCGGCCATCACGCGCGCTGCGTGCGTGAGCGCGCGCTCGACGAGCTCGTAGGTCTCGACCAACTTGCCGCGCCCTGCTCGCAAGTCGGCGATCTGGCGCTCGAGCTCCTGACGGCGCTCGTTGAGGTCGCCGAGCACCCGCTCGCGCAACGCGCGCGCTTCGCCGACGATCTCCTTGGCCCGGTTGCGCGCCGCATCCTCGGCCTCCCGGGTCTTCGACTCCACGGCCTGCTGCGTCGTCGTGCGCAACTCGCGCGTGGTCTCCTGCGCCTCGCGGACGACCCGCCGCGCGTGCTCCTCCGCCTTGGCCCGGAGCTCGACCGCCGACTCACGGGCCTGGCCGAGCACGCGAGCCGTCTCCTCCCCGAGGGCGGTGATGAGATCCTGGTCGGAGGGCGGCAGCATCGGCTTGCGCAGCTGCTCCTCCAACTCGTGCACCCGCGAGGCCAGCTCGCGCTCCCGCGCCGCCGCCGACGCGAAGTCGCTCGACACCATCCGGAGGTACGCACGCACCTCGGACTCGGCGTATCCCCGCTTCACCTGGCTGAACGAGCGCTCGGCAATCGCCTCGGGGGTGGTGCGCGAGCCGTGTGCCGCGAAGGAATCCGACGTGTCGGTCATGCCCTCATGATCGCGCCGCGGTCGTCGGCGATGGCGGCACTTCGGAACCGCCCGCTGTCTGCAACGCGGCCAATGCCTCCTCGATGTTCTTCACCCCCACGACGCGCACGTCGCCCGCTCCGCGCCGAGCGGCTTTGACCTCCTTCCTCGGAACGAGCATGAGCTGGACACCGTTCGTGCGCGCGGTGATCGCCTTCTGCTCGACCCCGCCTACCTCTCCGACCGAGCCGGTGGGCGCGATGGTGCCGGTGACTGCGACCTGCCGGCCGCCCGTGAGGCTGCCCGGCGTCATGTCGTCGATGATCGCCAGGGTGAAGGCGAGCCCGGCCGAGGGACCCCCGACCAGCTGGGTGTTGATCTTCACGTTGACCGGGAATTTGATAGGTGGTGAACTCCTGCGAGGAGATCCCCACGCAGGTCGTGCCCGTGGTCGACCCCTTGGCCTCGACGCAGGAGAGCCGGTCCTTCGACGCCTTCCCGGCCACCACGGTGGTGGTTCGGGTCGTGCCGTTGCGGTCGAAGGTGATCTGCACGTCGTCGCCGGGCCGGTGCGCCTGGACCAGCTCACCCACCTCCGTCACGTCGCCGACGTCGGTGCCGTCGACGGCCAGGATCTGGTCGCCGGTCTGGAGCTTCTCGTGCGCCGGCGACTCGCGGCAGACCTCGACCACGCGGATCTGCGCGGGATCGGCCTGCACCGAGTAGCCGAGGCGCGTGAGGGCCACGTACTTCGCGTCGTTCTGCGACTGGTCCATCAGCTCGGTGTTGAAGACCACGTTCTGCTCGTCGCTCAGGCAGCCGACCACGTCGTCGCGGGGTTCGACCGCGCGATCGGGATCGAGCCACGACGTCACCACCCGCCAGACGTTCGGGTCGTGGGTCGACACCCGCACGGTGAGGAACCGCACGCTCTCGTCGTGCGGGTAGGTTTGGGCGCCGTCGATCCGCACCACCGACGAGTCGAGAGGGGTCGCGGAGCCCGGCGAGATGATCACGTACGGCAGGTGGATCAGGAATCCCGCGACCGCGACCACCGCCAGCAGCACGCCGACGGTCGACAGGACCACCGCCACGACCGTGTGACGGCGGCTGCGCCTCGGCTCCGGCGGCTCGGGTGGCGGGGGCACCACGGAACCCGGGATCGGCTCGGTCATACGGCTCCGGTCAGGGACGGGTAATTTGGCAGGTCACGCCGATCGCACCACCACGGTCGCCCGCAACCACGAACGGACGAGGAGCCGAGAGCTTGACGGGTACACCTGCCTCTCAGCCTGCCACGCCCCCGGTGTCACTCGGCGCGCGCCCGCCGTCGAGCCTCGGCGTGCGGACGGCCCGCCGCGGCATGGCCCTGTTCCGGATGGTCTTCCTCGTCGGGTTCACCGGGTTCCTGGTCGCCGCGGTCATCGCCACCGTCTTCGCCGGTCTCGTCATCGCCATCAACGGCCGGCTGCCGTGACCGACGCGGGCCCGGTCGCACGCGTGGCCGAGCTCGCCGCCCTCGGCCACCGGCGCCCGCTCACCGCCGCCGACGTCGACCGCCTGCGACACGACTTCGACACTGACGACGACGCCCGCGTGCGCGCCGCCGCCCTGGGCGCCCTGGTGCGCGCGGTGCCCGACGACGCGGTCGACACCTGGAACTGCGCGGTGGACCGACTCCGCGGCCGCGGTCCGCCGCCGCGCCGCCGAGCTCGCGCCCGGGCTCGGCGTGCGCCTCGCCGTCGAACCGGTGCTCGCGCTGCTCGAAGATCCCGACGTCACCGTGGTCGAGGCCGCGGCGTGGGCGATCGGTGAGCTCGACGACCGGGCGGTCGCCGCCGGTGCTGTCGACACGCTCGCCCGATGCGCGCGCGACCACCGCGACGCGCTGGCGCGCGAAGCCGCGGTGGCGGCGCTCGGCGCGCTCGGCGACGCCGACGCGGTGCCCGCGATCCTGGCCGCGTGTCACGACAAGCCCGCGGTTCGTCGGCGCGCCGTCCTCGCGCTCGCGCCGTTCGACGGTCCCGAGGTCGACGCGGCCATCGCCGCGGCACTGGACGACCGCGACTGGCAGGTCCGTCAGGCGGCCGAAGACCTGCGCGACGACTGACCGCCGATCAGCTCACTCAGGTCGCATCGCCGTCGAGGGGATCGACGAACAGCTCCTGGTCGCGGCTCACGTGCTCGGTCCATTCGCTCCCCGTCCAGTAGCGCCAGTGGAACCGGCCGGTCGGGTCGGGGTACCAGTCGGGCGGGGTGACCGGGGCGATCGACGCCACGCCACCCCGGCTCACGTGCTCGGTCCACGCGGTGCCGTCCCAGTAGCGGTGGTCGTACTGGTGGGCAGGGTCGTCGTACCAGCCGGGACCGTCGGCGGTGGAGGGCGCGTGGTACTGGCGCGGCAGCGGGCGGGTGGTGGGCGCGGGATCGGCGGCCTGCTGCGCCTCCTGGCGTTCGGTGATCCTGCGCACGATCACGATCGAGAGCAGCGCGCCGGCGACCCCGACGGCGTGGCCGGCCACCAGCAGCGCCTCGGTGGCGGAACGGCCGGTGGTGCCCGTGACCGCGAGGATGATCGCCAGGGGCGCGAGCACCTGGGTGCCCGCGTACGCGAGCCACCACGCGATGACGGTCGGCACCGCCGGCCGGGCCCGCCACGCGTCGCCGCGGGCGGTGTCGGGACCGGAGCCGCGCCAGAGGTCGGAGACGACGAGGTACGGCAGCACGAACGACGCCAGCGGCACGAGCCAGGCCGCGATCGTCCAGCCCGGTGACAGCCGGGCGCCGACCCGTCCGAGGGCGCGGGCGTTGTGCGCGCTGCGCCACGACCAGATGACGAGCAGGACCGTCACCGCGAGGATCACGTAGCCGAGCACCTGGGTGACCGTCTGGTTGGTGCCGTCCGACGCGTGCTCGAAGAGTCGTCGGGCGGTGGCGTCGCGGTCGTCGAGCAGCGCGTCGAACGCCCGGTGCATCCGGAGCCAGGGGGTGGCGGAGTCGACGAACACGAGGACGAGCTGGCCCGCGGCCTGCGCCGCCAGCAGCCAGGTCAACCAGGTCGCCAGCGTGCGCGTGGGGCGCCACCAGTCGGCGGCCGGACCGGCGACCGAGCTGGCCACGACCTCGTCACTCACGCCGGTCACCCACGCCCGTCACCGTACACACGACCCGATGGGGGTCGGGCGACGGGTGTTACATGAACATGTCCTTGAGGCGGTCGAACGACTCGAGGCAGCGACCGGCGCCGAGCACGACCGTCTCGAGCGGCAGGTCGACGAGCTGCGCGCGCACCGCGGTCTCCTTCTCGATGCGCAGGTCGAAGCCCCGGAGCATCGCGCCGCCACCCACGAGGTGGATGCCTTCGGCGAGGAGGTCCTGCGAGAGCTCGGGGGGCGTGCGCGCGAGCGCCTGCTTCACCGCGCCGAGAATCGCCTGGATCGGTTCGTCGATCGCCTCGCGGATCTCCTCCGGCGTGAGCACCACGGTCTTGGGCATGCCGCTCATGAGATCGCGGCCGCGGACCTCCGCCTTGTACTCGTCGTCAGTCGGGAACACCGACCCGATGGCGAGCTTGACCTCTTCGGCGGTGCGCTCTCCGATGGCCAGGCCGTACTCGCGACGGACATAGCTCTGGATGGCGGCGTCGATGTCGAACGATCCGACGCGCACCGCCTCGAGCGCCACGACCCCACCGAGGGAGATGACCGCGACCTCGCTGGTGCCACCGCCGATGTCGACGACCATGTTGCCGAGCGGCTCGTGGATCGGGAGCGACGCGCCGATGGCGGCGGCCATGGGTTGCTCGATGAGGAAGGTCTGGGCGGCGCCGGCCCGGCGGGCGGCCTCGAGCACTGCCCGCTGCTCCACGTGGGTGATGGCCGACGGCACGCAGATGAGGACCCGCGCGCGCTGCAGCCGGGAGATCCCGGCGCGCTGGAAGAGCATGCGGATGAGGCGCTGGGTGATCTCGAAGTCGGTGATCGCGCCGCCGCGCAGCGGCCGGACCGCCACGATGTAGCCCGGCGTGCGGCCGATCATCTGCCACGCGTCGTGCCCGAGCGCGAGCACCTCGTGCGTGCGCGTGTTCATGGCGATGACGGTCGGCTCGTTGAGGATGATGCCCTGGCCGCGCGCGTAGACCAGGGTGTTCGCGGTGCCGAGATCGATCGCAAGGTCGCGGGACAGGACGAACCCCTCAGGCCTTCACCGGACGGACCGGCTCCGCACGGGTGGCCCAGTCCGAACCGCCCTCCCAGTGCTCACGTTTCCAGATCGGGACGGTCTCCTTCAGGGTGTCGATGCAGAAGCGCGCCGCATCGAACGCCTCCGGCCGGTGCGGTGAAGACACCACGACCGCGACCGACGTCTCCGACAGCTCGAGATCGCCGGTGCGGTGCAGGAGCGCGACGCGGTCGATCACCGGCCAGCGACGACGGGCTTCGTCGGCCACCGCCGCCAGCTTGGCGACGGCCTCTTCTTCGTACGCCTCGTAGGTCAGGCCCCGCACGCCGGCGCGACCGTCGGAGTTATCGCGGACCACGCCCAGGAACACCACGACCGCGCCACTGCCGGGCGTCGTGGCCCAGGTGGTGGCGGCGTCGACCGGCAGCGGGGCGTCGACGACAAAGATCCAGTCGCCGGTGGCGGGCGGTTGCACGGCGCCATGGTAGTGAAGTCGGGGTCGCGGTCGCCCTGCGACCCCGGCCGCGACCTGCTGCGATACGGCTTCGGGGCGACGAGGAAGCACGAGGACACGTCGGTACACTCCGCGCCATGTCACCGGAGGAGGGCGCAGGCGGCGGAGAACCCGAGCCCGACGACCCGTCGAGCGGTCCTCCGCCGAACCCCCTCGACCGCCCCTGGGTGCACCCGAGCGAGCTCAGCTCCTTCGTCGCGACGCCGGACGCGCCGGCCCGCGAGACCCGCCCGGGCCAGTGGGCGGTGGGGATCGGCTCCGCGGTCGCGGCGGTCATCGCGACGATCCTCGTGCTGGTGGCGTTCGGTGCCCTCGGGGGCCGGCACCGCTCACCCCTCCCGCCGCCGGTCGTCACCAACCCGGGAGACATCGTCGACTACGCGGTGGCGGAGCGGGTAGGCGCGGTCGTGGCGCCGAGCGTCGTGACGGTGAGGGTCGGCGGCGACACCACGAAGCCCGTCGGTTCCGGGGTCGTGCTGAAGTCGGACCGCGTCGTCACCGCCTCACACCTCCTCAACGGCGCCACCAAGGTCGAGGTGTCGACGACCAGCGGTGACACCATCACCGCGCACGTCGTCGGCACCGACGCGCAGAGCGACCTCGCCCTCCTCGCGGTCAACGAGGGCGACCTCCAGCTGGCGACGCTCGGATCTGCGTCGCCGTTGCGAATCGGTCAGACGGTGGTGGCGGTCTCCGCCACCCGCGGGAACCACTACCGGGTGGGGATCAACGTGGTGTCCGACCGCGACGTCATGGTCGACGCCGGGACCGGCATCGACGTCGCCGGCCTGGTCGAGACGGGCATCTCGGTCACTCCCGACATGGCCGGCGGCGCGCTGGTCGATCCCGACGGCGCGCTGGTCGGGATCCTCACCCACCCGGCGCAGTCGGGACCCGACGGTCTCGCCATCCCCCTCGCGGTCGTGCGCGACGTCGAGGACCAGCTCGACTCCTCGGGATCGAGCGGCACGGTGGTGCACGGGTGGCTCGGCGTGCTCTGCAGCCCCGACGACGCCGCCCGGCCCGGGGGTGGGGCGCAGATCGACTTCGTGATGCCCGGGAGCCCCGCCGAGAAGGGCGGGCTCCGTGTGGGTGACGTCGTGGTGAGGGCCGCGGGCTCGATGGTGAGCGGGCGCCCCGAGCTCGTCGCCGCGGTACGCACCCTCCGGCCTCAGGACCCGCTCGACCTGCAGTACGTGCGGGACGGGAGGACCCGTGGGGTCACGGTCAACCTCGGCGCAGGTGATCCGGCGATGCTCACCTACGCACCGGCGATGGGCTGAGGTCGCCAATTGCCCGAACGCCGGGGTTCCGCGCGACGATGAGGGCATGACGACGACGGCGAGCGACGACCAGCTCGAGGCGCTCGACCGCGAGCTGCTCAACGCAGTGCAGTGGGACTTCCCCCTCGAGCCCCGGCCCTTCGCGGTCCTGGGCGAGCGGCTCGGGCTCACCGAGGAGGCGGTCCGGGAGCGGGTCGCCCGGGTGAAGCAGCTCGGCGTGCTCCGCCAGCTCTCGGCGATCTTCGACACCCGCGCCCTCGGGTACGGGTCGGCCCTGGTGGCGGCGCAGATCGATCCGGATCGGGTCGACGAGGCGGCAGCGGTCATCAGCGCGCACCCCGGCGTCAGCCACAACTACAAGCGCAATCACGCCTACAACCTCTGGTACACGATCGCGGTACCGCCGGGTGAGTCGCTCGAGGACCACATCGACGTGCTGCACCGGGAGTCGGGCGCGCTCGTCACCCGCAAGCTGCCGACGCTGAAGCTCTACAAGATCGGCGTGAAGCTCGACATGACCGGCAACACCGCGGCCGATGCCAAGGCCGAGGTGCTCGAGCACGAGAAGCCCGAGCGACGTGAGCATATGGACGTGCCCGAGCTGTCCGAGCTCGAGATCGCGACCATCCGCGTCGTGCAGGAGGACCTGCCACTCGTCGAGCGGCCGTTCGCCGCGTACGGCGAGCAGATCGGGTGCGACGAGTCGACGGTGCTCGACCTGCTGCGATCGTTCAAGGAGCGGAAGCTCATGCGCCGCTTCGCTGCGGTGATGAACCACCGCTCGGCCGGCTTCAAGGCCAACGCCATGGGCGTGTGGGCGGTCCCCGACGCCGAGCTCGACGCGATCGGGCCGCAGATGGCCGGGTTCGCGCTCGTGAGCCACTGCTACCGGCGCCCCACCTACGACGACTGGCCGTACTCGATCTTCACCATGGTGCACGGCAAGAACGCCAAGGAGTGCGAGGCGACGATCGCCGCGATCCAGTCCGAGACCGGGATCGACGAGCACGCGCTGCTGTGGTCGATCAAGGAGTACAAGAAGACCCGCGTGCGCTACTACACCGACGACTGGGACGAGTGGCGCGACACGCATCTGGCCACCGCCTGAGCACGAACCCGTGATCGACGTCGCGAAGGTCCGGGCCGACACGCCCGGGTGCCGCGACGTGGTGCACCTGAACAACGCCGGCGCGTCCCTGCCGCCACGGGTCGTGGTCGACACCGTGATCGAGCACCTCGAGCTCGAAGCGCGCGGTCGGTGGGTACGCGGCAGCCGATGCGGTCGCGGATCAGTCGCGCGCGGTGTACACGTCGGTGGCGGAGCTCGTCGGCGCCACGCCCGACGAGATCGCGTTGGTGGAGAGCGCCACGCGCGCGTGGGACATGGTCTTCTACGCGCTGGCCGTGTCGTTCCGCGCCGGCGACCGCATCCTCACGTCGCCGCGCCGAGTACGCGAGCAACGTCATCGCACTCCTCCAGGTGGCGGCGCGCACCGGCGCGCGCGTCGAGGTCATCCCCGACGACGAGTCCGGCCAGCTCTCGGTCGACGCGCTCCGGGCGATGCTCGACGAGCGCGTCCGGGTGGTGTCGGTGTCGTGGATCCCCACGCAGGGTGGGTTGGTGAACCCGGCGGCCGCGGTCGGCGCGGTGACGCGGGAGGCGGGCGTCCCGTACCTGCTGGATGCCTGTCAGGCCGTCGGCCAGCTCCCGGTCGACGTGGGCGCGCTCGGGTGCGACTTCCTCTCCGCCACCGGGCGCAAGTACCTGCGCGGACCGCGCGGCACGGGGTTGCTGTACGTGCGCCGATCACGCCTGGCCGGCCTCGAGCCGCCGTTCCTCGACGTGCACGCGGCACGGTGGGCGCACGGCGACGAACTGGTCGTGCGCGAGGACGCGCTGGCGCTTCGAGAGCTGGGAGCACAGCGTCGCCAACCGGCTCGGCCTCGGCGCGGCGGTCGACGAGGCGCAGCGGCTCGGTGTCGACGCCATCTGGGCGCGGGTCCAGGAGCTGGCGACGTCGTTGCGCGGACAGCTCGCGACCGTCCCGGGCTCGCGCTCCACGACACCGGCGTCGAGCAGTGCGGCATCGTCACCTTCACCATTGCGGGCGTCGACGTCTACGAGCTGGCCGCGCGCCTTCGCACCGAGGGCATCAACATCTCGGTGTCGACCATCGACTTCGCGGCGCTACGACTTCGAGGCGCGCGGGCTCGAGGCGGTCGCCCGCGTGCGTCCGTGCACTACTACAACACCGAGGACGAGCTCACGCGTCTGGTCGACGCGATCACTGCACCGCGCGCGTGATGTCCCAGCTGCCGCAGTTCCGACCCACCGATTTCATTGTCGACCTGACGACGCCAGGCGTGTCCAACCCGACAATGAATCAGGCGGCGGCGCGTCGGCGGCGGCGCCGGCGGTGTACGACGACTGCGGTGCCGCCCACGATCAGCAGCCCGCCGGCGCCCACCACGACGAGCGGCGTGGCGTTGCGGGGCGGGAGCGACGCCACGGCCTCGCGGATGGCATCGGCGTTGCCGTGCCGGGGCGCCCAGCCCTCGGCTTTCAACTTGTCGTTGGCGATCACCCACGGGTGGACGAGGTAGGGCACGACCCCGGGCGGCACGTCGCCGAGCCCCAGCTCCCAGGTGCGCCCGAGCATGCGGGTCATGGCCTCGGCCGGGAGCGCCGGCACGCCGGACCGCGGGATGAGGTCGCGCGCTTCGGCGGCGTCGAGCCAGCCGTCGGCCGCGACGTTGAACACGCCGGGGAGGTCCTGCGTGGCGGCCAGGGCCAGCGCCGACGCGAGGTCGTCGACGTGCACGACCTGCACCGGCATCGCCGCTCCCCGGACGCGCAGCGGCGGGCGACCCAGGATGACCCGCCCCGGGAGCCGTTCCGCGCCCGGTCCGACGACGGGCGCCGATCGCAGGGTCGTGACCGTCACGTCGGGGTGGTCGATGCGCCACTCGGCGAGCAGGCGTTCGACCTCCGCGCCCTGGACCGCCGGCGAGAAATGAGGGTTGGGGCGGAGCGCGGCGTCTTCGCGCAGCGGCACCGGGTTGTTCGGCCAGGCGCCGTAGACCGTCGCGCTCGAGATGCGCACGATGCGGCGGGCGCCGACCGACGCGGCGGCGTCGAGCACGTGCCGCGTGCCTTCGACGTTGACCCGGGCCATCAGCCCGACGTCGGGAACCGGATCGACCACGCCGGCGAGGTGCACGACGACGTCGATCCCCTCGAGCAGCGGCTTCAGCTCGGTGCCGGCGATGTCGACGCGGGCGAAGTCGACCCCGAACGGTCGTCGCTCCGGCTCGCGGACGTCGAGGCCGAGCACGCGCTCGACGTCGGGATGCGCGGCGAGCGCGGGCAGCAGATGACGCCCCACGAGGCCGGCAGCGCCGGTGACCGCAACGGAATGCACCCCCATACACTGACCGCGTGGCCGATCCGTCTCAACCTGGAGACCCCGAAGAGCCCGAGAACACGCCCATGCCCGGCTTTCCGGGCTTCCTGTTCGGCGCCCCGGGCGGCCCCGGTGGCGGCGCGGGGGAGTTCGACCCCGCCACGTTCGACTTCTCCCAGATCGACCTCGGCCAGGTGATGCGGCTGCTGCAGTCGGAGGGCCCGGTGAATTGGGAGGTGGCCCGTCAGACCGCGGAATGGGTCGCGCTCGAGGGGCGCACCGAGGCGCCGGTCGCGGGCGAGCGACCACGAGCAGTTCGAGGAGCTCGCCCATGCCGCGCAGACCCTCGTGGTCGGCGAGACCGGGCTCACCGCCACCTTCGCCACCAGCCTCTCGACCGTCGGACCGAAGGGGTGGGTCGACCTCCACCTGGTCGCGCTCCGCCCCGTCCTCGAGGCGCTCGCCACCACCCTCGGCGAGGCGATGCAGCCGACGGGCGATGACGACGACGAGCCGATGCCGGCGATGCCGGGCCTGCCGCCGGAGCTCGCGGGCATGGCCGAGATGGCCGGCATGGGCAACATGATGGGGGTCCTGGCGCCGGCGCTGCTCGGCGTGCAGGCGGGGTCGATGATCGGGTACCTGGCGCAGCACGCGCTGGGGCGGTACGACCTCCCGTTGCCCACCGGGCCCGTGCCCGTCGGCGACTCCCCCGGTGGCGACGCGCCGACCCTCTGCTTCGTCGTGCCCAACATCGACGCCTTCGAGGACGCCTGGTCGCTCCCGCGCGACGACCTCCGCTTCTACGTCGCGCTGCACGAGACGGTCCACGCGGCGACGCGCTCGGTGCCGTGGGTGCGCGGCCGCATCGTCCGCCTCGCGGTCGACTACGTGTCGAGCTACGAGATCGATCCGTCGGCGTTCGAAGCCGAGTTCGGGATGATCGACCCGCAGGATCCCGAGGCGATGCAGCGCATGACCGAGAGTCCCGAGCGCGTGCTCGGCGCGATGCAGTCGCCCCGCCAGGCTGCGCCGCGCGAGGAGTTCCAGCGGCTCACGACCGTCGTCGAGGGGCACGCCGACCATGTGCTCACCCAGATCGGCCGGCGCCTCATCCCGACGTTCGATCAGATCCACGAGGCCAAGAAGCGGCACCGGGTCGAGCGCGGCGAGGCGGAGCGGTTCATCGAGAGCCTGCTGGGGCTCAAGCTCGAGCGGGCGCACTACGAGCAGGGCCAGGCGTTCATCGACGGCGTCGTCGAACGCGCCGGCGCCGAGGGGCTCAACCGCCTCTGGGACGACCCGGCGATGCTGCCGACGCCCAACGAGCTCGACGCGCCCGGCCTCTGGCTGGCCCGCATCGACCTCCCCAGCACAGACTGAGCCGGCACATCGCCCACCCGCACCGGCAATTCGCGCAGCGAACGGAGCGGAGGCGGACGCCGGAACGGAGTGGGAGCGGAGCCATGAAGATAGGTGTTCTGGGGGCTGGGGTCATGGGCGCGGGGATCGCGCAGGTCACGGCGACCGCGGGCTACGAGACCGTCTGCTCTGACGTCGACGCGGCGGCGCTCGAGCGCGGGCTCGAGCACGTCACGACCGGTCGCTACGGCTTCGAGCGCGGCGTGGAGCGCGGGAAGGTCACGCGTGAGGAGGCCGACGCGGCGCGCGCCCGCCTCAGCTTCACCGCGTCGTTCGAGGACGCCACGAACGTCGATCTCGTCGTCGAAGCCGTGCCCGAGAAGCTGGAGCTGAAGCAGCAGGTCTTCCGCGACCTCGACGCCGCCGCGCCCGCGCACACGATCCTGGCGTCGAACACCTCGGGGTTCCCGATCGGGCAGATCGCCGAGGTCACGAAGCGGCCCGAGCTCGTGATCGGCTGGCACTGGGCGTCGCCGCCCGCGGTGATGCGCCTGGCCGAGATCGTGCGCAGCGCTGCCACCAGCGACGCCACCGTGCAGACGCTGGTCGAGGTCGCGACCGCATGCGGGAAGAACCCGGTCGTGATCACCGACGCGCCGAGCGGCGCGTGGGGCTTCGTCGCGAACCGCGTGTACATGGCGATGATCGCCGAGGCCAACCGGTGCGTCGACGAAGGGATCGCCACGCGCGAGCAGGTCGACATGCTGATGGTCGACTGCTTCCGCTGGCCGGTCGGTCCGTTCGGCATGGTGCAGGGCGCCACGACCGGCTGGGGTCAGTAGCCGCTCAGGGTTCCGTGGGCGGCGGGTCGGGCGCCCGCTTGGCCGGCTTGCGGAACCGGCGCTTCACCTTGCCGAAGGCCTGATCGCGTGTGTTGGAGATCGTGCGGTCGACTGCTTCCGGGAGCAGCTTCGTGCGCATCACGCGCCCGCGCGGCGCGCAGCGCCGCGACGTACGACACCGCGGCGAAGCCCAGCACGATCGCCAGCAGGAAGAGCCCCATCTGCTTGGCGAACGGGATGATCGCGATCATGCCGCCGATCACCCAGACCAGTTGGAAGCGGGTCTCGAATTTGGCGAACGCGCGCCGCGCACGGCATCCGGGCCGTCACGCTGCAAGAGGCTGTCGAACCCCAGCCGCCCGGCCGCGGCGCCGATCCCGATCGTGAACGCGGCGAGCACGAAGCCGATCGAGCCGGCCACCAGAGCACCGAGCAGCGTGAAGACGGCGGGGAGCACGAGCGATGACGCGAGGATCACCTCTTCCCGCACCGAGCGACGAAGCGCGGGCGCGATGAGCACACCGCCGAAGTTGCCGATGTAGGCCGCCGCGCCTGCCACGCCCAGCGCAACCAGATCGTGCTTGAGCGAGAACGCGGCGAAGAACGCCAAGAAGCCGACGCTCGCTCGCAGCACGGCAAACGCGCTCGAACCGAGCAGGATGCTCGGCGTGTGCATCTCCTCCCGTTCCAGCTTCTGCTGCTGCTCGTCGGCGGGCTCGCGGAGTTTCGTCCGTGGGATCTGGATCGCGAGGATCGTCCCGATCACGAACACGACTGCGCCGTAGCGCAACGACCAGTCGGCGCCAAAGAGCTTGTACACCGCGAAGGCGGGTGCGGCTCCGACGAACGCTCCGACCGCGTTGATGAGCGCGAGGCGCGAGTTGGCGGTGACGAGCTCGGCGTCGTCGTTGACCAGCGCCGGCACCAGCGCGCTCTTGGCGATCGCGCTCCCCTTCTGCAGGACGAGCACACCGAACGCGAGCGGGTACACCAGCAGGCCCTCGGGCGCGGGCTTGCTGATGTACATGGCCAAGGCAATGCACAGCAGCGCCCGACCCGCGGCCGAAGCGATCAGGAAGAGACGGCGACCCCCCTTCATGCGGTCGAGTGCGGGACCGAGCACCGGGGCCACGATCACGAACGGCGTCATCGTGATCAGGAGGAACAGCAGCACCTTGCCCCGCGCGGCACTGGTCGGGCTCGAGAAGAAGATCGAGCCCGCCATCGACACGAGGATGCACGCGTCGCCGCACGCGCCGACCGCCTGCGCGTACACCAGGCGTGCAAAGGGCGTGGGCTCGGCGAAGCGGGGGTCAGTGCTCATTTCCCTCACGGACGATACCCGTCGCTTTCGTGACCTTCGACCCAGTCCGGGGGCCCCGATCCCGGAGTACCATTGGCCGGTGGCCGGGCCGGAGATCGCACTCGCGCAACCGCATCCGCCGCTGAACGACCCGGCCGAACGGTTCCTCAACCGGGAGCTGTCCTGGCTCGAGTTCAACGCCCGGGTCCTGGCCCTGGCCGAGGACCGCAAGCTCCCGCTCCTCGAGCGGGCGAAGTTCCTCGCCATCTTCAGCCAGAACCTCGACGAGTTCTTCGAGGTGCGGGTGTCGGGGCTGATGGAGCAGCTCGCGGCGGGCCTGCGCACCACCACCCCCGACGGTCTCGACCTCGTCGACCAGCTGCGCGCGCTCCGGGACCGGGTCGCCGAGCTCGTGGCCCGCGCCGCGGCGGTGTTCGACAACGAGGTCGCTCCCGCGCTCGACGACGAGGGAATCCGCTTCGCCAACTGGGACGAGCTCGCCGACGACGACCGCGCCCAGCTCGAGGAGATGTTCGCCGAGTCGATCTTCCCCGTGCTCACCCCGCTCGCGGTCGACCCGGCGCACCCCTTTCCCTACATCTCGAACCTGTCGCTCAACCTCGCGGTCACCGTGCGCGACCCGTCGAGCGGTGACGAGCGGTTCGCGCGCGTCAAGGTGCCGCCGTTGCTGCCCCGCTTCGTCGCGCTCGCCGATGGCGTCCGCTTCGTGCTGCTCGAGCAGGTGATCGCGGCGAAGCTCGACTCCCTCTTCCCGGGAATGGAGGTGCTCGCGCACCATCCCTTCCGCGTCACCCGCGACGCCGACTTCGAGCTCGAGGACGAAGCCGAGGACCTGCTGGAAGCGATCGAGTCGGTGCTCCGGCGCCGCAGCAAATTCGGCCGGGTCGTCCGGCTCGAGGTCGACACCAAGATGACCGGCGAGGTCCTCGAGCTGCTGTGCCGCGAGCTCGAGCTGTCCGACGCCGACGTCAACGTGATCGACGGGCCCCTCGACCTCGGCGGCCTGTGGTCGCTCTACGGGCTCGACCGGCCCGACCTGAAGGACGAGCCCTGGGTCCCCCAGACCCCCGTCGTGCTGCAGGGCACCGAACCCGCGCCCGACTTCTTCCGGCTCCTGCGCAGCACCGACGTGCTCGTCCACCACCCGTACGACTCCTTCTCGACGTCGGTCGAGCAGTTCGTCGAGCAGGCCGCCGGCGATCCGCAGGTGCTCGCGATCAAGCAGACGATCTACCGCACCGCGGGCGCGGAGAGTTCGCTGGTGGGGTCGTTGGTGAAGGCCGCCGAGCAGGGCAAGCAGGTCGTCGCCCTCGTCGAGCTCAAGGCGCGCTTCGACGAGCAGGCCAACATCGCCCGTGCCCGCGTGCTCGAAGAAGCGGGCGTGCACGTGGTCTACGGCCTGGTGGGGTTGAAGACGCACGCCAAGGTGCTGCTGGTGGTGCGCCAGGAGGCCGACGGCATCCGCCGCTACTGCCACGTCGGCACCGGCAACTACAACCCCAAGACCGCCCACCTCTACGAGGACCTCGGCCTCCTGTCGGCCGATCCCGATCTCGGCGCCGACCTCACCGACCTGTTCAACCACCTCACCGGCTACAGCCATCAGGGCACGTACCGGAAGTTGCTGGTCGCGCCGTCGCAGCTGCGCCACGCGATCGCCGACCGCATCGAGGAGCAGGCCGCGCTCGGCGCCGGCGGCCGGATCACGCTGAAGATGAACAGCCTCGTCGACCCCGCGCTCATCGACACCCTGTACGACGCGTCGCAGCGCGGCACCGAGATCGACCTCGTGGTGCGGGGCATCTGTTGCCTGCGACCGCAGGTGCCCGGGTTGTCGGACAACATCCGGGTGCGGTCGATCCTCGGCCGGTTCCTCGAGCACTCCCGGGTGTACCGCTTCGGCGCCGATCCCGAAACCGCCGAGTACCTCATCGGGTCCGCCGACCTGATGCCCCGCAACCTCGACCATCGGGTGGAGGCGCTCGTGCCCGTCACCGACCCGCGGCTGCGGGCGCGGCTGACGGAGATGATCGAGCTCGATCTCGCCGACGACATCCTGGCCTGGGACCTCGCCGCCGACGGGAGCTGGCACAAGATCCCGACCGTCGCCGGCGTCTCCACACATCGCGCGCTCCAGGAGCTGGCGATCGCCCGGGCCCACACCTCCTGACGACTGTCGTGGGGAACGCGTCACCGCTCGAGCGGGAGCTGAAGTTCACTCCCGGTCCGTCGTTTCGGATGCCGGCGTTCGACGGCGACGACGAGCTGCGCGCCGACGCGCCCGACACCGTCCGGTTGCGCGCTGCGTACTTCGACACCGCCGACCTCCGGCTGGCGCGCGCGGCGCAAGCCTTCGCTTCCGCAACGACGAGGGCTGGACGGTGAAGCTTCCCGTGTCGGCCGACGACGCGCTTGTCCGATCCGAGATCCACTTCGGTGGCGATCCCGGCGATCCGCCCGAGAGTGCACTCGACCTCGTGCGGGCGCTCGCACGCAGGGAACCGGTCGCACTCGTCGCGCGCCTCAACACGGTGCGCCACCGTGTCGTGCTGCGCGACGCCGACGGAACTCAGCTCGCCGAGCTGGTCGACGACGAGGTCTCGGTGCTCGACGGTGCCCGTCTCGTGGCACGCTTCCGCGAGCTGGAGGTCGAATTCGCCGAGGAAGCGCCGCCGGAGCTCGTCACCCGCGTCGCCGATCGTCTGCGCGCCGCCGGCGCGGGCGAGCCGGAACAGATCCCCAAGATCGTGCGGGCCCTCGGGCCGCGGGCGCTCGATCCCCCCGATCTCGTCCCACCGCCCGCACTCGACTTCGCGTCGACCCCGCTCGAGGTGCTGCGCGCGGCGGTGGCGCGTTCGACCGCCCGGCTCGTCAGCCACGACCCGGGGGTGCGGACGGGCGACGACACCGAGGCCGTGCACCAGGCGCGGGTCGCGACCCGCCGGCTGCGCTCCGACCTCAAGACCTTCCACAAGGTCGTCGACCCCGCATGGGACGGCGCACTGCGCGACGAGCTCAAGTGGCTCGGCTCGCTGCTCGGCACCGTGCGCGACGACGACGTCCTCCTCGAACGGCTGGAGCACCGCCTCACCGAGCTCCCGGCGGGCGACCTCGATGCCGGCAAGCGGCTCCTCGAATCGCTGCGCGACCACCGCGCACGGGCGCGCACCGAGCTGCTCGTCGCGATGCGGTCGGAGCGCTACTTGACGCTGCTCGACCAGCTCTTCGCCGCCGCGCGCGTCATTCCGTCGTCGGGCGATGGCACCGATCTCGACCTGGAGCTCGGGGACCTGGTCCGCAAGCCGTGGAAGAAGCTGCGCAACGCGGTGCGCAATCTCGGCGACGACCCTCCCGACGAGGCGCTGCACGCGGTCCGCATCCGGGCCAAGCGGTGCCGGTACGCGGCGGAGGCGGTGGCCCCGGCGGTGGGCAAGGACGCCAAGCGCTTCGCCGCCGCGGTGGAGGGCGTGCAGGAGATCCTGGGCGAGCACCAGGACGCCGTCGTCGCCGGCCAGTGGCTGCGCACGCACGCGGCGGACGGCGGCGGACGGGTCGAGTGCGCGTTCGTCGCCGGGGAGCTCGCCGCGCTCGAGGACGTCGCCGCCATCCGCTCCCGGGAGCAGTGGCCCGACGCGTGGAAGCGGGCGAAGCGCAAGCACCTGCGCAGGTGGATGTGAGCGCGACGCAAGGTCCGCGCCGCGGGCGGCATCGTCCACCGACGCGGCGAAGACGGCACGCTGCAGGTGCTGCTCGTGCACCGCCCGCGTTACGACGACTGGAGCCTGCCCAAGGGCAAAGCCGATCCCGGCGAGCGCGACGAGGAGACCGCGCTGCGCGAGGTCGAGGAGGAGACTGGCCTACGCTGCGTGCTCGGTGAGCGCGCGGGTGAGACGCGCTACCGGGACTCCAAGGGACGGGACAAGGTCGTGCACTACTGGCTCATGGAGCCGCCGGCGGTGGGCGGCGGAGCCGACGGCTTCGTGCCCAACGACGAGGTCGACGAGCTGCGCTGGTGCACGATGCCCGAAGCGACGGAGCAGCTCTCGTACTCCCACGACCGCAAGCTCCTGCAGCAGACCCGGGTGCCGGAGTGACGATTCACCTCGTGCGGCACGCGCGGGCCGGCTCCCGTTCGCGGTGGAAGAAGGACGACACCCTCCGCCCGCTCTCGAAGGTCGGGCGCGCCCAGGCCGACGGCATCGCCAAGCGCCTCGGACCGCAACCGTTCGATCAGATCTTGAGCAGCCCGTTCCTGCGGTGCGTCGGCACCGTCGAGCCGTTGGCGAAGAAGCAAGGAATCGAGATCGAGGTGGTCGACGCGTTGGCCGAAGGCGCGGACCTCACGCAGGTGCTGCAGCTGTTCGAGAAGGTGCAGGATCACGACGTGGTGCTGTGCACCCACGGCGACGTGATGCGTGAGGTGCTCGATCACTTCGGGCGCCACGGCGTGAAGCTCCGCGACCACCGCATGGAGAAGGGCTGCGTCTGGGTGTTCGACCTCGACCACGGCGAGGTCGTCGGGGCGCACTACGAACCGCCGCCGACGCCGAACTGATCCTTCACCCGTCGTTCACGCACCAGTCGCCCGCCGGACGGTCGACGCACGGAGACGCGCCACTACCGTGGTCGGCATGCGGATCCTCGTGACCAACGACGACGGCGTCGACTCACCTGGCATCCACGCCCTCGCGGGTGTGCTGGTCGCCGACGGGCACGACGTGCTGGTGGTCGCGCCCACCGACGACCGCAGCGGCGCGGGTGCGTCCATCGGGCGGCTCTACGGCGGCGGCCCACCGCCGGTCGAGCGGCGCGTCTGGGACGAGCTCCCCGACCTCTCCGTGCACGCCCTCGACGCCCCGCCCGCCACCGCGGTGTTCGCCGCCTGCCTCGGTGCGTTCGGCGACCTCCCCGACCTCATCGCGTCGGGGATCAACCCCGGCGCCAACACCGGTCACCTCGTGCTGCACTCGGGCACGGTCGGCGCCACGCTCACCGGCGCGGGTTACGGCATTCCCGGCATCGCGGTGTCGATGGAGTGGAGCGAGGAGCACGAGTACCACTGGGACACCGCGGCCCGGGTGGCGGCCGCCGCGGTCGAGTGGGCGGCCAAGCCCGATGGCGACGCCCGCGTGCTCAACATCAACGTGCCCAACCGCGCGTTCGACGACGTGCTCGGCGTGCGCGAGGCGGAGCTCGCACCGGCCGGTGAGGTCTGGGTCGCCTCGGCCGACGTGTCCGAAGGCGACCTGAAGATCGAGATCAAGGGCCGGGCCGACCCCGCGCCGGGCACCGACGTCGCCGTCATCGCCGAGGGCTACGTGTCGGTCACCCCGCTGATGAGCATCGTGCGCAGCCCCGCAACCGGCGCCGCCGAGGCCATCGCCGACGCCCTCGGCTGACGCTTCCGGTCGACTGAACGACGCCAGCTAGTCTCCGAAGCCCCCCGGACGAGGAGACTCCCCATGCCCGCAGTCGGCGACGTCGCCCCTGATTTCACGCTGAAGGACCAGAACGGCAACGACGTCGCGCTGTCCGGGCTCCGGGGCAAGCCGGTGGTGATCGTGTTCTACCCGTTCACGTTCACCGGCACCTGCCAGGGTGAGCTGTGCGAGATCCGCGACGACCCGTCCGCGTTCGAGCGGGGCGGCGCGCAGGTGCTCGCGATCTCGTGCGACTCGCGCCACTCGCAGCGCATCTGGGCCGAGGAGCAGGGCTTCACGTTCCCGTTGCTCAGCGACTTCTGGCCCCACGGCGCAGTGGCGAAGGAGTACGGCGTGTTCAACGACGCCCTCGGCTGCGCCAATCGCGCCACCTTCGTACTCGACAAGGACGGCATCGTCAGCTCGACGTTCGCGTCGCCCGATCTCGGCACGCCGCGCGCCAAGGCCGAGTACGACGACGCGCTCGCCAAGGTCAGGTAGCCGGCACCGGTACCGCGAGCGTCTCCCGCACGGCGTCGAGGCGCTCGGGCACGATCCGCCACCAGACCCACCGGCCGCGCTTCTCGCCCCGGATGAGCCCGGCCTCGGCCAGCACCTTCGTGTGGTGCGAGACCGTCGGCTGTGACCGGCCCAGCGGCTCCTGCAGGTTGCACGAGCAGATCTCGCCCGCCTCGGCCACGAGGCTGAGCAGGCGGAGCCGGACCGGATCGGCCATCGCCGCGAACACCGCCGCCAGGTCCTCGGCGTCGGCTTCGGCCAGTGGCGCCGCCAACAACGGCGGGCAGCAGTCGCTCATATTGACAACCTTCGATTGATCTGTCATCATCGATTGATCGACATCAGTCAATCTACTAGGAGCCGACATGAGCCGCGTGCAGCTCGCTCTCAACGTGTCCAACCTCGACGACGCCGTCGCCTTCTACTCGAAGCTCTTCGCCACCGAACCGAAGAAGCTGCGCCCCGGGTACGCCAACTTCGCCATCGCCGATCCCCCGCTGAAGCTGGTGCTCATCGAGGGTCACGGCGACGCCGGCTCGCTCAACCACCTCGGTGTCGAGGTGGAGACCACCGACGAGGTCGGCGCCACCCAGGCCCGCCTGTCGGCCGAGGGCCTCGCCACCGCCACCGAGGACGAGGTTGCCTGTTGCTACGCGGTCCAGGACAAGGTCTGGGTCGACGGACCCGACCGTGAGCCGTGGGAGATCTACACGGTGTTGTCCGACGTCGAGATGGCGCCGGGCGAGTTGCGGACCGTCGCGCCGGGCGAGGACTCGATGTGCTGCGCGTCGGCACCGGAGTCCGCCGCTCGCTGCTGCTGACCACGGCGAATGGATCGTGATCTGGCGCGGCGCGCCACGGCGGAGTTCGTGGGCACCGCGTTCCTGGTGGCCATCGTCGTCGGTTCGGGGATCTACGCGCAGCGCCTCTCGCCGGCGAACATCGGGTTGCAACTGCTCGAGAACTCGATCGCGACCGGTGCGGGGCTCGTCGCGCTGATCCTCGCACTCGGCCCGGTGTCGGGCGCGCACTTCAACCCGATCGTGACGATGGCCGACCGCATCCTCGGGGGCACGACCACCGCCGACGCTGGTGTCTACGTCGTGGTCCAGATCGTCGGCGCGTGCGTGGGCGCGATGGTCGCCAACCTCATGTTCGACCTGCCCGCGATCGACATCTCCACCCACACGCGTTCGAGCAGCGGCCTCTGGCTCGGGGAAGCCGTGGCCGCGTTCGGGCTCCTCCTCGTCATCCTCGGCGTCGTGCGCGCGGGTCGCGCCTCGGTGGCCGCCTTCGCGGTCGGTGGCTACATCGCGGCGGCGTACTGGTTCACCTCGTCGACCAGCTTCGCCAACCCCGCGGTCACCATCGGCCGCATGCTGAGCAACACCTTCGCCGGCATCGCACCGAGCAGCGTCCCCATGTTCATCGTGATGCAGGTGATCGGCGCGCTCCTCGCCGTCTTGCTCGGCCTCTTCCTGTTCCCCGGCATCCCCGCCACGGATCTCGTCGTCCCTCACGAATCATCGGAGACCCCATGACCGACAACGTCCTCACCGTCGACCAGCAACTCGCCCTGAAGTCCGCGGCGGCGCGTCTCGCCGAGCAGTACGAAGGCGTGTTCGGCCCGGAGACCATCGAGCTGTTCCTCACGTCGAGCTACGACCAGTTCGCGAGCCGCGCCACCGCGACCAATTTCCTGCCGGTCATGGCCGAGCGCTTCGCCCGTCAACGCTTGAATGCGCTCGCGCGCGTCGAAGGCAAGGCGAACGACGGCCTCCCCACCGTGCTCTTCCTCTGCGTGCACAACGCCGGTCGTTCGCAGATGGCGCTCGGGTGGTTCAACCACCTCGCGGGCGATCGCGCGGTGGCGTGGTCGGGAGGTTCCGAGCCCGGCAACGAGGTCAATCCTTCAGCAGTGGCGGCGATGGCCGAGGTCGGCATCGACATCGCGACCGAGTTCCCGAAGCCGTGGACCGACGAGATCGTGCAGGCCGCCGACGTCGTCGTCACCATGGGCTGCGGCGACGCATGCCCGCTGTTCCCCGGGAAGCGCTACGAAGACTGGGAGCTCGACGACCCGGCGGGACAGGGGGTCGACGCGGTCCGGCCGATCCGCGACGAGATCGGTGACCGGGTACGGGGACTGCTCGAGAGCATGGGCGTCACCGTCGGATGACGGCCGTCGTCACACCTTCTCGTAGCGATAACCGACGCCGCGCACGGTGACGATGCGTTCGGGATGTCCGGGGTCGTCCTCGACCTTCGCCCGCAGCCGCTTCACGTGCACGTCGAGGGTCTTGGTGTCGCCGTAGTAGTTCGGGCCCCACACGCGGTCGATGAGCACATCGCGCGTGAGCACCCGACCTGCGTTCGCGAGCAGGAGCTCGAGCAGCTCGAACTCCTTGAGCGGGAGCGCGACCCGCTCGCCGTGGACCGCCACCTCGTGGCGGGCGGCGTCGAGGCGCACCTCACCGATCTCGAGCACCTCACCCGGCTGCGCGACACCGTTGTCGTCGCCCCGTCCGCGGCGCAACGAGGCCCGCACCCGCGCCACGAGCTCGCGCAGGCGGAACGGCTTGGTGACGTAGTCGTCGGCACCGACCTCGAGGCCGACGACGGCGTCGATCTCCGCGTTGCGCGCAGTGACCATGATGATCGGCACCTGCGAGCGGGACCGCAGCTCGCGGCAGACATCGATGCCCGAGATGCGCGGCAGCATGACGTCGAGCAGCACCAACGCCGGACGCACCGCGTCGAAGCGGGCGATCGCCTCGGCCCCGTCGGCGGCGACCTCGACCCGGAAGCCCTCGCGTTCGAGCGCGACCGTGAGCGCGTCGCGGTACGACTGCTCGTCGTCGACCACCAGGATCAACGGAGCCTCGGACATCAGGAGATCTCCTGGGGTTGCGACGGCACCGCCGTCGAGTCGGCTTGGAGCGGGAGGCGGAGGCGGAACGTGGATCCCTGCCCCTCCAGCGACTCCACCGTGACGTCGCCGCCGTGCGCACGGGCGACGTGACGGACGATCGACAGACCCAACCCGGTACCACCCGTGGCCCGGCTCCGGGCCTGGTCGACCCGGTAGAAGCGCTCGAAGATCCGTTCGAGGTCGCGGCTCGGAATCCCGATCCCTGCATCGCGCACGGCGACCTCCACCTCGTCGTCGTGGAGCGCGGTGCTCACCGTCACCGGAGTTCCCGGTTCGGAGTACTTCACCGCGTTGTCGATCAGGTTGGCGATGGCGCTCACGACCTGCCGATGATCGCACGCCACCAGCGCGCCGGTGACGCCGGGATGCACCTGGAGGTTGATGCCGGCCGCCGCCGCCGCCGGGCGCAGCTGGTCCACGGCGTCGTCGACCAGGTGCTCGAGCGGCATCGGCGTGCGCCGTGGTGCCTCCTGCGTCTCGATGAGGCTGAGGTCGAGAAGATCGTCGACGATGCGGGCCAGCCGCTCGGCCTCCTTCACGATGCGATCGGCCAGCGGTCGCGTCACCGCCGGGTCGTCTTCGGCGACGAGCGTCTCGGCCAGCACCTCCAAGGCGCCGATGGGCGTCTTGAGCTCGTGGCTCACGTTGGCGACGAAGTCGCGGCGCACGCTCTCGATGCGATGCACCTCCGACACGTCGGTCACGAACGCGGCCACCCCCAATGGCCGCTCGGCGGTGCCGATCGGGACCGCCGACAGGTGCACGACCGCACGGGGTGGCCCGAAGAGCTGCAGCTCGCGTTCGGAACGCTCACCCTGCAGCGCGTGGGAGACCAACGCGTCGAGCGCGCCCGCCACCACCGCGTCGGAGTGCCGGGCCGCCCGGTAGCGCTCGGCCGCCGGGTTCCGGAACACCTCGATGCCGTCGGCGTCGAGCACCAGCACCCCGGGGCCGAACTCGTCGAGCACGGCCAGGAGGCGGTCGCGTTGCTCCACGGCACGTTCTGTCTCGCTCAGCGCCTTGGCCAGCGCCTGCTCCAACGCTGCGCTGACCTGCTCGCGTCGCTGCGGACTCATGACGTCAACCGAACCGCCCGGTGATGTAACCCTCGGTGCGGGCGTCGCCCGGAGCGGTGAAGATCTTCTCGGTCACGTCGAACTCGACCAGCCGACCCACGCGCTTGCCTTCGTCGTCGACCTCGGCGGTGAAGAACGCGGTGCGGTCAGAGGTGCGCGCCGCCTGCTGCATGTTGTGCGTGACGATGACGATGGTGAAGTCACGCTTCAGCTCCTCCATGAGGTCCTCGATGCGCGCGGGTCGCGATGGGGTCGAGCGCGGAACACGGCTCGTCCATGAGGATCACGTCGGGCTCGACCGCGAGTGCGCGGGCGATGCAGAGTCGCTGCTGCTGACCACCCGAGAGCGACAGTCCGCTGTGCTTGAGCTTGTCCTTGACCTCGTCCCACAACGCGGCACGGGTCAGCGCGCGTTCCACGATGTCGGACATCTCCGACCGCTTCCGGCCGTTGAGCTTCGGGCCGTAGGCGACGTTGTCGAAGATCGTCTTCGGAAACGGGTTCGGCTTCTGGAACACCATCCCGATGCGGCGGCGCACCTCGGCCGCGTCGACCTTCGGCGCGTAGAGGTTCTCGCCGTGGTACGTCACCGTGCCGATCACCTGCGCGCCCGGCGTGAGGTCGTGCATCCGGTTGAGACACCGCAGCACGGTGGTCTTCCCACAGCCCGACGGACCGATGAACGCGGTGATCTCGTTCGCCGCGATGTCGAGATCGACCTCACGCACCGCGGTGTGTCCGCTGTACCTCACCTCGAGGTCCTGGAGCTGGAAGACGAGCTCGCGCTGACGCTCGGGCTCCTGGTCGGGCACCGGCGTGTCCGGGACGTCGACTCCGGTGGTGGGCGCGTCGACGTCGGTCGTCACGTCGATGACGTTAGCGGTGGGGTCGACGAGCGTGGGCACGGATCCGTCCTCGGGGGTCATGCCGTCTGCCGGCGGGAGAAGAAGGCGGTCACCAGGCGGGCCAGGATGGTGAACACGAACACAATGACGATGAGCGCGAGCGCCGCCCCCCAGGCCCGATCCTGCTGGACGGGGAACGGCGACGTCGCGTTCCGGAAGATCTGGACCGACAGTGCAGTGTTCGGACCCTTGAACAGGCTCGTGTTGGTTTCGGTGACGATCCCGATGGTGAACAGCAGCGGCGCCGTCTCGCCTGCCGCTCGCGCGACAGCGATCAGCGCGCCGCTGGTGATCCCGGCGGCGGCGTTGGGCAGCACAACGGTTCGGATGGTGCGGATCTTCCGACTGCCCAATGCGTAGCTCCCTTCCCGCAGATCACGCGGGACCAGCGAGAGCATCTGGTCGGTGGTTCGGATCACGATCGGGAGCATCAGACAGGCGAGCGCGAGCGCTCCGGCGAACCCCGTCTTCTCCTTGGTGTTGAGCACCACCAACGTGTAGATGAACAGCCCCATCACGATCGATGGCACGCCGGTCATGACCTCTGACAGGAAGCGGATGAACCGCGCCAGCGGTCGGGTGCCGCCGTACTCGTTCAGATAGATCCCGCCGAGCACGCCGAGAGGAATCGCCATCAGGGCCGCGGCCCCGGTGATGAGGAAGGTGCCCACGACCGCCGGGCCCATCCCACCACCCGGGAACCGGTCAACGAACGGCAGGTCGTCGTTGAGAAACGACCAGCTCATCACCTTCATGCCCTGCTGCACCACGTAGACGACGAGGAACACCAGCGGCACCATCGCGACGACGAAGGTCAGGGAAATCACCGTTGCCGCAACCGCGTTCGAGATCTTGCGACGCCGCGAGCGGGGAGTCGCCGTGAGGGACGGCCCACCACTCGGCGGGGTCATCACCGTGCTCATACGACCGCCCCCGACTTGCGGTCGTAGTGATTCACGAAGCCGCGGGCCAGGATCCCGACACCCACCGTCAGTACCAGGAGCACGACACCCATGCCGATGAGCGCGGCCCGCTGGATGCCGACCGCCTCATTGAACTGGTTGGCGATGATGCTCGCCAGCGTGTCACCGGGCCCGAAGATGTGCGCGCTGATGTGCTGCGAGCTGCCGATCAGAAGTGCCACCGCAATCGTCTCGCCGATGGCGCGCCCGAGGCCGATGATCACCGCCGAGACGACGCCGCCGCGGCTGTGAGGGAACACCGATCCGCGGATCATCTCCCATCGGGTCGCGCCCATCCCGTAGGCAGCCTCCTTGAGGGGTTGCGGCGTGGTGGCGAACACCTCGCGTGTCAACGACGTGATGATGGGGGTGATCATGATGGCGACGATGATCCCCGCAGTCATGAAGCTCAGCCCGGTGGGACTGGGATCGGCGGTGAGGTCACCGATGATCGGGATGCCCGACGTGGCCGACGAGATACCTTCGTAGATGTCGGCGAACGGCCCGGTCAGGACCGCCAGCGCCCACAGGCCGTAGACGACCGACGGGATCGCGGCGAGCAGGTCGACCGCATAGACGATCGGCTTGCGGAACGGACGGGGCGCGATCTCGGTGACGAACAGCGCGATCCCGAGGCTGATCGGCACCGAGATCACCAGTGCAATGACGCCGACGAGGAAGGTGCCGTAGATCATTGCCCCGGCACCGTATTGGTGCTTGGCGGGGTCCCAGTTGTCCTTGAAGATGCCGAGGCCTTCGGCCTCGAACCACGGCCAAGCGTTCTTGGTCGTGGTGTAGGCGATCAATCCGAGGATGGCGAGGACGAGCAGCCCGCTCGCCGAGCGCGATCCAGCGGAACAGTCGGTCGGTGAGCCTGCCCGGTGGGCGCGGCCCGGTGCCGAGGCCTCGCGGCGCCGGGGCGGGATTCTCGTCCTCTCGGGGTGGGGCGGTCACAGCCATCGTGGAGATCCGGAATCTACGCGAGACGGGAATGTTCGAGCGGGAGCGCGGGACGGGCGGGGGGCCACCCGTCCCGCGCGTGACCCGCCCGAGATCACGATGCCGGGACGGTGATCTTCTTGACCTGTGCCTTCGCCTGCTTCAGCATCGCCTTCGGCAGGGGCGCGTAGTCCACCGACCCGGCCAGCTTCTGACCCTCCTTGTAGATGTAGTCGAGGAAGGCCACGATGGCAGCGCCTTTGTCGGCGTCGGTCTGGTCCTGGTATACGAGGATCCACGTCGGTGACGTGATCGGGTAGGCACCGGTACCGCTGGCGTTGATGGGGTCGAAGGTCAGGTCGGGATTGACCGTCGCACCTTGCACCGCAGCCGAGGCCGCCACCAGGTTCGGCGGGATGTACTTCCCGCTCGAGTTCTTGATCGACGCAAACGTGAGACCGCTGGCGGTGGCGTCAGAGAAGTCGACGTAGCCGATGGCACCATCGGTGTCGCCGATCAGCTTGGCGACTCCGGAGTTGCCGGTGGCACCCTGCGTCCCCGACGGCCAGCTCACGGTCGAGCCGCTGCCGATCGTCCAGTCGGTGGGCGCGGCCTTGGTGAGCCAGCTGGTGAAGTTCTGCGTCGTTCCCGAGCTGTCACTGCGGTGCACGACGGTGATGGTGGTGTCAGGGAGCTTCGCCGAGGGGTTGTCGGACTTGATCGCGTCGTCGTCCCAGGTGGTGATGGCGCCGGAGAAGATCTTCGCGGTCGTCTCGGGCGAAAGCCGGAGCTTGGAGACGCCCGACACGTTGTACGACACCGTGATCGGCGCGACCACCGTGGGGAAGTAGAAGAAGGGCGTCGGCGGCTGCGGGTCGGTCGACTTGTAGGGCGCGTCGGTCCCGGCAAAGTCGACGACACCGTTCACGAAGTCGGTGCGGCCGGCACCCGAGCCGTTGCCCTGGTAGTTGATCGTCACCGACTTCTGCACCGGCTTGAACGCGCCGATGACGACCTGGTTGAACCCGAGCTGGAAGGTCGACCCATCACCGTTCAGCGTCGCCGAGGCGAGCTTGTCGGTGGAGGTCGCGGCCGAGGCGCCACTACCGATCAGCAGGACCGGAAGCGCCAGCGCTGCGAGCACGATGCCGCAGCGACGAACGAACGAGCGTCGCATGTTGAGTGTTCCTCCTGGAACGGGGGATGGTTCGGTTACTCGGCGCGGATCGTACGGAGACGGCGTAGCCGCGCCGTAGCCGCGTGGTGGCGCGGAGGTGAACAGCGGACTAACAGTGGTAGCGGTGCGCGCGCGATCGGCGTCGTCGCATCCATGATCGAGACGTGGTTACCTCGGAGGTGGTACCGACCCACTCCGACCCGCGGGTCAGCACACGGGTCGACGACGTGCGCGTCGACGTGGTGCGCCTCGCCTCGCTCACCCTCGACGCGGTCGCGGCCGGGACCGAAGCACTCCTCGCGGGCGACCTCGACGGCGCCGACCGGGTCGTGGCCGACGACGACGCGGTCGACTCCCTCCGCCATGCGGTGGAGGACGAGTGCCTGCGCATCTTCGGCATGCCCGGCGTGGCGCTCCCCGACGTCCGATTCGTCGGTGTGGCCATGCGCGTGGCCGACGAGCTCGAACGCAGTGCCGACCTCATGGTCAACGTGGCCAAGGCCACGTGGCGCTTGTTCCCCCGCCGGCTCGACGCCACCGCGGCCCGGCTCGTCGACCGGCTCGGCCGCCAAGCGGGGGTCCAGCTCCGGGTGGCCGTCAACGCCTTCGCCGACCGGGATCCTTCGTGGGCGGCCGCCCTCTCCGACATGGACGACACCATTGACGAGCTCGAGAAACGGCTCTTCCGCCACGTGCTCGAGGTCGACGGCGGCCGCGAGCCCGACGAGGGCTCACTCAACGACGCGGTGCAGCTGGCGCTGGTGGCGCGCCACTACGAGCGCATCGGTGACCACGCGGTGACGATCGCCCAGCAGGTGCACTTCGTGGCGACCGGAGAGCACGGTCGTCAGCGGAGGATCCGGCGGTGACGGGACCCGTGCCCTGCGGAGAGCGTGGGGCCGGGAAGGGGGGAGTTCCCGGCCCCGCACTCTCCGTTCGAGCTCTTCCCGGCCACGCACTCCCAACCGTGAAGAGCCACATCCCGGAACCGCTCTCGGAGGGGGGATCCTCGAGCCGTTCTCGGTTGAGCACCACCGTACGGGCGCGGGGTTTCCATGCCGTTGCCCGAATGTGGCGGGCACGTGAACGAGCAGTGAAGGGTGCGTGCGTCCTAGGGTGCGACAGGGGCGCACCCGTCGGTCTCGCGACAAGATCGAAGACCGAAGAACGTCAATCTCCCTCGACGGGGAACCTCCGGAGGCGTCGTGACCATTGCACCAGTTCCTGAAGATCCGCCGCCCGAGAGCGCGCGCAAGACGTTCCACGAAGACCTCGACGAGCTGCGCGTCGATGTGATCCGCCTGGCCGCGCTCACCACCGAGGCGATTGCCGGCGGCACCCAGGCGTTGCTCGACGGCGACCTCAACGCGGCAGAACGCGTCATCGAAGCCGACGACGTGATCGACGAGCTCACCCACACCATCGAGGACCGCACGTTTCTCCTGTTGGCGCGCCAGCAGCCACTCGCCACTGATCTGCGCTTCCTCGTCACCGTGATGCGCGTCGGCCACGAGCTCGAACGCAGCGCCGACCTCATGGTCAACGTGGCCAAGACGACGCGTCGCCTGTATCCGCACCAGCTCGACCCGAAGCTGCGCGGGATCATCGACCGCATGGGCACGCAGGCGAGCAACCAGACGCGCGTCGCCATCGACGCGTTCGCCGACGCCGACCCGTCATGGGCCGCCGCGCTCGCCGACATGGACGACGCGATGGACGAGCTCACCAAGAGCCTGTTCCGGCACATCCTCGCCGGGGACGGCAGTGACGAGGCCGCCGTGCTGCTGGCGGTGCAGATGGCGCTGGTCGGTCGGCACTACGAGCGCATCGCCGACCATGCGGTCACGATCGCCGAGCGGGTGGGCTTCATGGTGACGGGTGAGCACCCCTCACCGGAGGTCGAGGCCGACGCGTCGAGCTAGCGCTCGCGCTCACCGCTCAGTTGTCCTCGTCGTAGCCGAGGTCCCACTCGAGGATGAGGTGCTCGCGCTCGGCGTCGCGCGCCACGCGCTCCCGATTGCGCCGGAACTGCGGGTCGTGGGGCGGCAGGAGTTGCAGTCGCGCGACCGCGCGCTGGCGGAACTCGTCGATCATGCGACCGTCGCCGAAGACGCCGTGCACCTCCCAGTGGGGCGCGACCGGGCCGAGGTAGACGACCTTCACGTGCCCCTGCGGGGGTACCTGTTCGAGCTCTTCGGACTCCATCGACATGCCCGGCAGCGTAGTGGTTGCCCTCGTCAGCCCCGCAGGCCGGGCTACGACGTGGGTGACTCGCCCAAGGTGGCGGTGAGCGTCTCGGTGCTCCCGGCGCGGTCGACGGTGATCTGCACCTCGTCACCCGGTAGGTACTGGCGGATGGCGCCGCCGAGCGACGCCGCGCTGGTGACCGGGTGGTCGTCGACCTTCACGACGACGTCGCCCACCTCCAGTCCGGCCTGCGCCGCCGGCGTGCTCGTCCCCACGTTCTGCACGTAGGCGCCCTCGTCGACCGCGACCTCGTGGCCGTCGAGCTCGGCGTCCTTCACGTCGATCGTGCGCACCCCGAGGTAGGCGGGCTGCTTGCCCTGGCGCAGGCGCTCGATGATCACCTTGGCGTTGGAGATCGGGATCGCGAACCCGACGTTCTGGGCGCTCGTCGGATCGGCGATCGCGGTGTTGATGCCGATGACGCGGCCGCTGGCGTCGACCAGCGGTCCACCGGAGTTACCGGGATTGATGGCGGCGTCAGTCTGGAGGACGTCTTCCAGCGCGCTCCCGGCGTCGATGCCGACCTCGCGGTGCACGCCCGAGATGATCCCGCGGGTGACCGTGAGTCCACCTTGCAGCGCGAGTGCGTTGCCGATGGCCACGACGTCGTCGCCCACCTGCACCTGGTCCGAGTCGCCGAGCTCGATGGTGGGGAGATCCGTCGCGTCGACCTTCACCACCGCGAGGTCACTCGCCGCGTTCTGTCCGAGCACTTCCGCATCGCGTGTCGTGCCGTCGGAGAACACCGCCTGGATCCGTGTCGCCCCTTCGACGACGTGGTCGTTGGTGACGATGACCCCGTCGGGGGAGATCACGAACCCGGTGCCCGCGGCGCCGCCGGAATCGGGACCGCCGTCGTCGACCAGCGCGACGACCGCGGGCACGGCGGCCTGCAGGATCGTCGCGATGTCACCGGTGCGCGTGATGCGGTCGGACGGCCGCACCACGACCGGGGTGGCGCCCGGTGAGTTGGTGGAGGTGGAGGTGTCGTCGTCGACGGCGAGGAACACGCCCGAGGCCACGAGCGCGCCGACGAGCCCGCCGGCGAGGCCGGCGACCACGGCCTGCCGCCACCCGCGTCGAGGGGGACGGCTCCGTGCGGCCGGCAGCGCGGGCGGCTCGTCGGACGGCGGGTCGGGTGGCCAGGCGGGCAGGACCTCGGGGGGCGCCCAGGTTGCGGACTGGGGAGTTTCGGACGATCCGGGTGCTTCGGGCGGACCGTACGGTTCGGCGCGCTGCGGGTCGCTCTCCACGTCGCTCTCCGTCTCGTACCGAGGGTCGTACGGAGGTCCGGGCACGGGAGGTCCTTGTTCGGGCGCCTGACGGGACGCGGCCTACGATCTCTGTCAGGCTACGGGAACCGGACTCCCGTTCGTACCGTTGAAGACAGGACGACCGCCTCTCCACCCGAGCACTGGGGTGCACATGGACGACCTGAACCCTCCCCCCGATCACAGCGAACAGGAGTGGATGCTCCAGGCCCGCTGCCGTTCGCTCGCGCCGGGGGAGTTCTTCCCCTCCGACGGCGTCGGTGTCGACAAGGCCCGCCGCATCTGCGCGCAGTGCTCCGTCCAGCCCGAGTGCCTCGAGTACGCGTTGACGTACCGCATCGACCACGGAGTGTGGGGCGGCGCGTCCGAGCGTGAGCGCCGGCGCATCCTCCGCCGCCGCCGCGTCGGGACCCCCGTCTCCACCCCCGTCACCATCCGCGCGTAACCCACCCCTCTCCCGAACCGGCGTCGCTGACCCGGGGTATGACCCCGGCGAGCGACGCCGGTTCGTCGCGTGTGCGACGGACTTTCGGCCCTGGCTTCTCGCGGCGCCAACTCCGACCATGGGGTCATGGACGACACACGCGTCAGTCAGCCCTCGGATGGCATCAGTGCGGACCCGGTCCCCTTCGCCTTCCTCGTACCTCTCGACGGCTCGTCGGTAGCCGAGCGTGCGCTGCCGGTCGCGCGCGTCGTCAGCACCGGGTTCGGGGCATCCCTGCGGGCTGCGAACGTCCCCGCCGTGCCCGACGATCCGACCAAGGACGAGATCGGCGATTTCCTGGCCGACGTCGCCACAGGGACGCAGGCCTCCGTGATCTGCCTCTCGTGGCGCGCGCATACCGAGCACAACCCGTGCGGTCTCCCCGACCTCGCCGACCGGGTGCTCCAACGCCTCAACGGGCCCGCGCTCATCGTTGGCCCGCATTGCTCGTCCGGATCGTTCGATGTCGGCGGACCCGTCGTCGTCTGTCACGACGGAACGGCGGCATCCAGCGCGATCCTGGCCCCGGCATCGACGTGGGCGACCGCGCTCGACGTGCCGATCTACCTCATCCACGTGACTGATCCGCGCGACGTCACGAGCGACCGCGATCCACGCGCCAACATCGCCGGCGCACTCGACCAACTCGGACCGTCGGCCCGGGTCGAGGTGGTGCGGAGCTCGCTGCCGGCGGGGGCGATTCGCGACCTGGCACACGAGATCGACGCTTCGATCGTGGCCATGAGCACACACGGCAAGACGTCCCTCGAACGAACCAGCCTCGGGAGCGTCACCGCGTGGGTCGTCCGCGAGGCCTTCTGTCCCGTTCTCGTGACGCGACCCGCGGGCATCGTCACGTGAGTGCGTCAGTACGTCGACGCGGTCTCTCGTAAGCCCTGATGAGCGTGGGTCAATCGCGAGCTGGGGAACGGCCCTGGGCGCTCATGAGATGGGCGCCGAAGCCGACGAGCCAGAGGAGCACCGGGTAGGCGATCCAACGTTCGATGCCGCCGCGGCCGAGTGCATCCTGCGGCCCCCAGTGCTCCAGTGACTCGATCCCGAAGATGGTCGCTGCGAGCGCTGTCGTTCCGAGAACGACGGCGAAGTACCGGAACGGGCCCTCGATCTCCTTGCGGGACATGATCGCGGCGATGGAGCCACCGAGGAAGCACGTCATCGCGAAGAGCGGGTGCCACCCTTCCACGTTGCCCGGGAAGATCCCGATGCCGACGAGTCCCACGCCGAAGACCGCCATCGCCACGACCAGGCGCCGGCGATCGGTGCTGCGGGCGAAGGACCAGGCGCCGGCAAGGATGAGCGCTCCCGCCAGCAGCATCGTGACGATGAAGAGCGTCCGAGACGGCTGCAGCATGATGCTGTGGGGCGGCTCGGTGCCGCTGAGGTCGCTGATCGTGTTGCCGAACGTCGTGTAGCGGCGCGGGTACACCGCTTCACCGGTGATGATGCTCATGACGATGCCGATGCCGGCGATGCTGAACAGTGCGCCGGCGATGGCCCGGTATCGGCGTTGATCGTCATCCCGGTCTGGGCGCTCGACGCCATGGACGTCTGATCCCGCCGAGCGTGCGGTATGGGTTGTCCGTGATGCAGTCACGTCAGCTCGTCTCGGCCTCGACACGGTCGCGCAAGCCGCGCATCATCTTCTGCTCCATGAGGAAGTGGATCGCGTCGAAGAGGTGGGTACCGACCGCACCACCGGAGCTGCGGATGAGGAAGCGCGTGCTGCACGGGCCTTGCGGCTCCAAGAAGAACGCCCACGCACCGCTGGCCCGATCCCCGCGCTCGAGGCGCGACCAGTCCTCCGGCGAGACCACGACGAGCGCACGAGGAGGGTCGACCAAGGCCGCGACCTGTCGCCCCCGATCGTGCCAGCGTCGCTCGTCGGCGAGCCACACCGACTCGCCGCGTCGCGCGTCGCTGCCACTCGGGATGCACGTACGACGCGTTGCGCATCCCCGCGCCGACGAGGTTCTCCAGGATCGTGTAGCTGTAGAAACCCGCGCGGTCCTGGCCGATCTGGACGAGCCACGACCACACCTCGTCGATCGGCGCGTGCACCGTGATGGCGCGGGTGATCGAGCGGACACCCGGCTCGACGAGATCGTCGACCGGGAGGGGTGCGCGGCGTTCGGCTTCGGTCGCGCCCCAGCTCCGGAGCCACGGCTCGAACAGGTGCGTATAGGCGCCGGCTACCGCGACGGTCACGCCGGCTCCCACCGCGGCGACGGCGGGCGCGGCGATTCCTCGCCTCACCGGCTGTCGATCCGCTCGGAGTGAGCCACGGGAGCGGCACGGACGAGCCGGCCGACGTCCCGAGCGAACTCCTCGACCGCGCTCCAGTCCGTGTACTCGTAGTCGCGGCTGAGGTCGGTGTCGCCACCCTCCTTCCGCACGATCGACCGCATCACGTGCCGCTTCATCCACCCGTAGCGGGTGTAGAGGAGCGCTCCGGCGAAGAGGCCCACGACGTCCGGGACGACACCCGTGTCGTCCACCAGCTCGTCCACGAGTACCTGCGCCGAGGCAGTGTGCTCGGCATCCGGGTTCGCCGACGTGAGGCTCACCTGGAACAGCGCGGTCGGCATGGCGTCGAGGGCGCTCCGGTGCTTCCGCAGGTAGCGGACCAGCGGACGACTGTGGTGCACCGCGTGGATGGAATCGCCGACGATGACGCCGTCGAACGCCTCCGGACCGGGCGCACCGTCCACCTCGTGGACCTCGACGTCGAACGAAGACTCGCGGAGCGTCGCAGCGATGCGGTCCACGATCTTCGCCGTCTGACCTTCGGAGGTGTGGAAGACCAACAGGATCTTTGTCATGGCTTTATCGTGACGCTGCGCACGCGCGTCCTCCAGGGGCGAAGGTCCCGCGCTCAACCGAGGCGCGCTCGCTCCAGGATGACCCGACGTTCCGCTGACGCGATCGCGCGACGAGCTGCGGGGACCGCGTCGGGGTTCACCGAGATGGAATCGATGCCGAAGCGCACGAGGTGGTCCGCGAACTCCGGCCGGTTCGAGGGTGCCTGCCCGCACAACGACGAGGTGATGCCCGACTCCCGAGCGCGCGTCGATGATGCGTCGGATCGCGTCGAGCACCGCGGCGTCGGCCTCGTCGAAGAGCTCGGCGCACAGCTGGGAGTCGCGATCGACGCCCAAGCATCAGCTGCGTGAGGTCGTTGGAGCCGATCGAGACGCCGTCGATCCCCAGCGCCGCGTACTCGGGGATGCGGAAGACCACCGACGGCACCTCGGCCATGACCCACCGGTGGAGCCCTCGCTGTCGGCCGAGCGGGCTCGCGTCGACCAGCTCGAGGCACCGCTCCAGCTCCCACCGGGTCCTGACGAACGGGATCATGAGGTGGAGGTTCGGCGTCTCCTCACGCACCCGGGCCAGCGTCTCGAGCTCCAGCCGGAACAGCTCGGGATCGTGCACGTACCGGAAGCACCCGCGATAGCCGATCATCGGGTTCTCCTCGGTCGGCTCGAACTCATCGCCGCCCGTCGAGGTGGCGGAACTCGTTGCTGCGGAAGTCGGTCGCTCGGTACACGACCGGACGAGGCGCGAACGCACGGGTGATCGGCAGCAGCGCGGTGGCCATGCCGCCCGACGAACTCTTCGCCGCGGCCGTCGGCGATGAGCCGGCTGCGGGTGCACGCCACCGAGCGCCTCCGTGAGCAGGAACTCGGCGCCGGAGCAGGCCGACGCCGTCGACGGGATGCTCGCCGCCGTCTCGGCCTGTTCAGGCAGCGCGAGGTTGACGTACACCTGTGGCGAGCGAATCCAGGCGCGGAACACGGCGTGTCCGGCACGGCCGGACCCGTGGTGTGCACACTCGCCGCCGCCGGACCAGGCATCTCCGCCGTGGACACGGCACGTGAAACGGCGCCGTGGGTCGCGTCGACGGTGACCACCATGCCGTCGGACAGCAGCTCGGTGGCGCCGCTCGCACCGACGATGCAGGGCACCCCGAGCTCACGGCTCACGATCGCGGCGTGGCAGGTGATCCCACCGCTCTCGGTGACCAGCGCGCCGGCACGGCGAATGACCGGCATCCAGTCGGGGCTGGTCATCGGGGCGACGAGGATCTCGCCGTCCTCGAGCGCCGCACCTTCGCTCGGCGAACGCAGCACCCTGACCGGACCGGTGACGAGACCGGGCGACGCCGCGAGTCCGCTCACGAGCACCGGTCCCACGACCGGGGCGTCCCCATGGACGGCGTCGCGGGCCCGAGCGTGGTGATCGGCCGGGCCTGCACCAGGTACGTCGTGCTCTCGTCCATCGCCCACTCCACGTCCTGCGGCGACCCGTAGTGGTCCTCGACCCGCTGGCCGAGGTCCGCCAGCTCGAGCATCTCCGCGACGATCAGGACGGCCGTGTCGCGGCGTCCCGGGATCGAGGGCCAACGCGCGCGTCATGGCCGCTCGGCGCCGCGCACGACCTGGAACGCCTGGGTCCCACGGTGCGAGCTGACGATCGACCGGGCTGTCCTTGGCGACGACGTAGGTGTCGGGCTCGACCTGCCCCCCGACCACGACCTCGCCGAGTCCGAGCGGCGGCTTCGATCACGATCCGCGAGCGATCTCCCGACGTGGGGTCGGCGGTGAACATCACGCCCGAGCGCCGGCGTCGACCATGCGTTGTACGACGACGGCGATCGCGGGCTCGGCATCGACGTGCTGGGCCGCTCGATAGGTGCAGGCACGCGTGCCGAACAAGGACGCCCAGCAGTCGACGACGCGGTCGACGAGCGCTTCCTCGCCCGAGACGTTGGTGAACGACTCGTTCATCCCCGCGAACGACGTCGTCGCCGAGTCCTCGCCGATCGCCGACGACCGCACCGCGACGAACGACGTCGTCGCCGAGTCGACGGTAAGCCTCGACGATCTCGCGCTTCGTGGCGTCCGGGATCCCAGCCTGCCTGGACGAGGTCACTGCAACGAACTCGCGCGTGGCCTCGACGTCCGCCTGGTCGAGGTTCTCGGCCGACGCGAGGTCGGCGATTCGCCGCGCGGACGCCGGCGGCCTCCATCGCCTGCGAGGTACGCCGGCGCGCGTCACCACGAATCCCTCCGGTACCCGGAACCCGGCGGCCGTCAGCTCGCCGAGGTTCGCACCCTTGCCGCCGACGATCGTCGCGTCGTCGATCGTCAGGTCGTCGAGCCACACCACTGCGGAACTGGGAGCCAGGGTGGCGATCATGTCGTGTCCTCCTGCAAACATCCGTCACTGGCAGCGTGGCGGAGAACCCGACCGGTGGTCAGAGGCGAAGGTCCCACGGCGTGGTGTCCCGGAAGTGGTCCGTGAACCACGCCGCCGCGTGGTCCGCGACCGCGTCGAGCGTGCCCGGCTCCTCGAAGAGGTGCGTTGCCCCCGGCACGACCACCAACCGGTGTTCGCACCGGAGCCGCCGCGCTGCCTCCTCGTTGATGGCTCGCACGGCCGGATCCGCCCCGCCGACGATCAGGAGCGTGGGTGCGAACACCGCCGTGAGCCGGGCACCGGCGAGGTCCGGCCGACCGCCTCGCGACACGACGGCAGCAACCGTCGGGTCCTCGGCTGCGGCGAGCAGTGCCGCACCGGCCCCGGTGCTGGCACCGAAGTAGCCGACGGGCAGCCCCGTGCACGCCGGGTGACGACGGGCCCAGCGGGTGGCGACGAGGAGCCGGATCGCGAGCAGCTCGGTGTCGAACACGTTCGCTCGGTCGCGCGCCTCTTCGTCGGACAGCAGGTCGAAGAGGAGCGTGGCGTGGCCGGCGGCCTGCATCCGCTCGGCGACGAAGCGGTTCCGGGGACTCAGTCGGCTGCTGCCGCTCCCGTGCGCGAAGAGGACCAGTCCCCGGGCCCCGGCGGGCACGACGAGATGCCCGGGCACGGCGATCCGTTCCGGCGCCACGACGACCTCGTCGTCGTAAGTGTCGACGGAAGCGACGGAGGGTCGCGGCGCGTTCTCGTGCTCCGCGGTCAACAAGGTCAGGACCTCGTCGTCCGTCGTGGGGGAGAACTCGTCGTACCACGCACCCACCGCGACCATGTGCGTCGGTGTCACCAGCGCGATCACGTCGTCGGCGAGGTCGGCGAGGCGGGCCAGGGTCTCGGGCGCCGCCACCGGCACCGCCAGCACCACCCGGCGGGCACCGGCATGACGGGCGACGCGCAGCGCGGCGCGCGCGGTACCGCCGGTGGCGATGCCGTCGTCGACGAGGACGACGGTACGCCCCTGCAGCGAGATCATCGGCCGGTCGCCGCGGTATCGGCGGACACGGCGATCGAGCTCCGCCTGCTCGCGTGACCTGATCGCATCGAGGTCTGCGCTCGTCACACCCGCGCGGTGGACGACGTCGGTGTCGAGGACGCACACACCGCCTTCACCGATGGCTCCCATCCCGAGCTCGGGTTGCGACGGGAGGCCGAGCTTGCGCACGACCATGACGTCGAGCGGAGCGTGCAGCGCACGTGCCACCTCGAACGCCACCGGCACCCCACCACGTGGGAGCGCCAGCACCACCGGGTGCTCCGCTCGCAACGACACGAGGCGTGCTGCGAGCGCACGTCCCGCATCGCGGCGGTCGTGAAAGCGGGTCATCGGGGGAGCGCGCATCTTCCGCCTCGTCCAGACGTCGAGCGTCAGCGCTTGCCGCGGTGAGGGATGTGCTCGACCGTGGCGTCAGAGCCCGGGAAGAAGAGGCCTTCGTGACCGTCGTCGTCCCAGCGCACGAAGAACGGCGGGCCGCCGTCCTCCCCTCGCACCTCCAGGATCTCGGCGTCCCGATCCGGCTCTCCCACGTGGTGGCCCTTGATCACCAGTCGATCTCCGACCTTCGCATGCATGACATCGCTCCCTGCTGCTCCAACTGGACGGAACGAGCATCCACCCTGACGCGCCGGCGCGGCTAGAGCCGAACGTCCCGTCCGCCCGGTCACTCGACGAACAGCTCGCACACCGGGACCATTGCCCCTGGCGTCGGGCGCCTCCACGCCGCACCATCGGAGCATCGAAAGCGGACGAGGAGGAGCCACCATGCGCGCGTTGCGGTTGGTCGACTGGAAGCACGGACCCGGAGTTCGCCGAGGTCGACGACCCGGAACCGGGACCCGGCGAGGTGCGGATCCGGGTCGGCGGTGCCGGCGCCTGCCACTCCGACCTCCACCTCATGTACGACTTCGAGGGTGGCCTCCTGCCCTGGGGCCCGCCCTTCACATTCGGGCACGAGAACGCCGGCTGGGTCGACGCGCTCGGTCCCGGCGCGTCCGGCCTCGAGGTGGGCGAAGCCGTCGCCGTGTACGGACCCTGGGGCTGCGGGGCGTGCCACCGCTGCGCTCAGGGCATGGAGAACTACTGCGTGCACCAGGCGAGCCTGACCGCCGCGGGCGGCGGGCTCGGCACCGACGGCGGGATGGCCGCGTACATGGTGGTACCGCAGCACCCGCTACCTCGTTCCCCTGGCTGATCTCGATCCCGTCGAAGCCGCGCCCCTCACCGACGCCGCGCTCACCCCGTATCACGCGGTCAAACGGTCGTTGCCGCTGCTGATCCCCGGGTCGACCGCCGTCGTGGTCGGTGCGGGCGGCCTCGGCCACATGGCGATCCAGATCCTGGACGCGCTCTCACCCACGCGTGTCATCGCGGTCGACGTCAACCCGCAGGCGCTGGAGCTCGCGCGCGCCGTCGGTGCCGCCGAGACCGTCCTGATGGACGACGACGCCGTCGAAGCCGTTCGCGCCTCGACGGGTGGCATCGGCGCCGATGTCGTGCTCGACTTCGTGGGCATCGACGACACCCTCCGATTCGGTGCCGGCGCGGCGCGTTCGCTCGGCCATCTCACCCTCGTCGGCATCGGGGGCGGCACGCTGCCGGTCGGGTTCTTCACCGTGCCGTACGAGCTGTCGGTCGCCTCGACCTACTGGGGATCGATTCCCGAGCTGATCGAGGTGATCGCACTCGCCCGCGCCGGGAAGATCCGTGCGCACGTGCAACGGTTCTCGCTCGACGACGCGCCCCTCGCGTACGAGCAGATGCGCGCCGGCGAGCTGCACGGTCGCGCGGTCGTCGTCCCGTCGTGACCGTCGACCAGATCGTCGTCGGTACCGACGGGTCCGACAACGCGGCCTGTGCCGTCGTGGAGGCCGCGGAACTGGCGCGAGCCACCGGGGCGGAGCTCGTCGCCGTGTGCGCCGTAGGGTTGCTCGCCGGCGCGGCTGCGCGCGGGAGCCACGAGGAGCTCCGCCGGCACCTCGACGGCGACTGGACCGACGTCGTCCGCCAATCCGGGGTCACCGCGTGCGCACCGAGCTGCGCGACGGCAACCCGGTGCAGGTGTTGCTCGCCGTCGCCGACGAGGTCGACGCCGACCTGATCGTGGTGGGCAGCCGCGGTCTCGGTGGCTTCCCGACGCTGCTCCTCGGGAGCACCAGCACGCAGCTCGCCCAGCACTCCCGTCGTCCGGTCGTGATCGTGCCCCGACGCGACGCCGACCTCGCCTGATGGACACGTCGACGCCGGCCGTCCGCGACGTCCTGCTGTCCGACGGCGGTTCGGCGCGCGTCCGGCCGTTGCGAGCCGACGACGCCGAACAGGTACGGGCCCTGTACGAGCGCTCCTCCGAGGGGTCACGATACCTACGGTTCTTCTCGCCGGTGCCGGTCGACGCGGCGGTCCGACTCACCCGTCAACCGGCCGACGATCCCCGTCACTGCATGCTCGCCGCCGAGGTCGACGGCGCGTCGTCGTCGGTTTGGGCGAGTACGACGCAACCCATGAGACCGGAGTCGCCGAGATCGCGTTCATGGTCGAGGACGAGCAGCAGGGTCGTGGCCTCGGTACCGCGCTGCTCGAGTCGCTCGTCCAGCGGCGCGACCGCACGCGGCATCCGTCGCTTCCGCGCCGCCTACCTGCGCCCCAACCGCCAGATGGCCGACGTGTTCGCGCACGCGGGGTTCGAGATCAGGTGGGACCACCACGATGCGGATGTCGGCGGCGTCGACTTCGAGCTGCTGCCGACGGACGACTGGGTCGACGCCCACGCGCATCGCGACGACGTCGCGCAGGCGCGCTCGATCGCCCGGCTCCTCAGCCCCCGCTCGATCGCGGTCATCGGAGCCGGTTCGCACGCCGACTCGATCGGGCGGGCCATCGTCGACCAACCTCGTCGAGGGAGGCTTCACCGGGGCCCGTCCATCCGGTCAACCCGCACGAAACGACGATCTGCGGCCACCCGACGAGGCCGACCGTGCTCGACGATCCCCGGTCCGGTCGACCTCGCCGTGGTGGCGGTTCCCGCCGACGGCGGTGATCGACGTCGCCGCGCAGTGCGCCGAGAAGGGCGTCCACGGGATCGTCGTGATCTCGGGCGGGTTCGCCGAGCTGCACGGAGGTACCGACGTCCAGCAGGAGCTCACCGATCTGTGCCGGCGGACGGGCATGCGGCTCGTCGGCCCGAACTGCGTCGGCGTCGTGAACACCCATCCCGGCGTCCGCATGAACGCGACGTTCTCGCCGGTGCCGCCCGGAGCCGGGTCGTGTCGGGTTCGCGTCGCAGTCGGGTGGCGTCGGCATCGAGCTGCTCTCCCGCGCGCACGCGCTCGGACTCGGCGTCTCGACCTTCGTGTCGATGGGCAACAAGGCCGACGTCTCGGGCAACGACCTGCTGCAGTACTGGGACACCGACGCCGACACGGACGTCGTGCTGCTCTACCTCGAGTCGATGGGCAACCCGCGCAAGTTCGCGAGGGTGGCCCGAGCAGCTCGCGCGCAGGAAGCCGATCGTCGCGCTCAAGAGCGGACGCACGACCGCCGGCGCTCGCGGCACCCGGTCGCACACCGCGGCGCTCGCCGATCCCGACGCCGCGGTCGACGCCCTCCTCCGCCAATCGGGCGTCATCCGGGTCGACACCCTCGAGGAGCTCTTCGACGTGGCGTCGCTGCTCGCGCACCAGCCCGTCCCCGCCGGTCGACGGGTCGCGGTGATGAGCAACGGCGGAGGTCCGGCCATCGTCGCGGCCGACGCCTGCGTTGCCGCCGGGCTCGAGGTGCCCGAGCTCTCGACGGACTTGCAGAGCCGCCCTGCACGAGCTCGCGCCGACCGGCGGCGTCGCAGAACCCGGTCGACCTCGTCGCCGTCGGCCGGCGCGCCGGTGTTCGAGCGTGCCGCGGGGCTCCTGCTCGAGTCCGGCGAGATCGACGCGCTGCTCGTGATCTACGTCGCGCCGTACGTCACCAGCGCCGACGACGTCGCGGCCGCGGTGGCGTCCGCGTCGGCGCGACGCCGGGCGACGTCCCGGTCGCTGGCGTGCTTCCTCGGCCTCGAGGATCCTCCGGCGAGCCTCGACGTGCCCGGCTCGGACCGGGTCGTCCCCACGTTCACCTATCCGGAGTCCGGCGGCTGCGGGCGTTGTCGCACGCCGCATGGCTCGGCGAGTGGCGTCACGCAGCCCGAAGGCACGTGTCGAGCCGTGCGACGGTCGACCGCGAACGGGCGCGTGCCCGGGTCGCCGACGCGCTGGACGCACGCGCCCGACGATGGCCTGTGGGCACCCGCCGACGTGACCTTCGGGCTCCTCGCCGACTTCGGCATCCCGGTGGTGCGGAGCGAGCACGCGCGATCGGCCGCAGAGGCCGCCGCCACGCGCCAGCGACCTCGGCTTCCCCGTCGCGCTGAAGCCGCGCCGCCGGAGCTCGTGCACAAGACCGACGTCGGCGGCGTGCGCCTCGGGCCTCACCAGCGAGCGCGCCGTCCGCGCGGCCTTCGCCGAGATGCGAGCCGCTCTCGGACCTGCGGATGGGCGGCGCGATCGTGCAACCGATGGCACCACCGGGCGTCGAGCTCATCGTCGGCATCAACCACGATCCGACCTTCGGACCGCTCGTCCTCTTCGGCATGGGCGGCTTCGCCGCCGAGCTCCGACGCGACACCGTGCTCGCGATCCCACCGCTCACCGACGCCGACCTCGACCGCCTGCTGCGATCGCTGCGGGGATCGCCGTTGCTCTTCGGTTACCGCAGCTCGGCACCCGTCGACGTCGATGGCACTCGCCGATCTCCTGGGCCGGATCGGTCTGCCTCGCGGAGGAGATCGACGAGATCGCCGAGCTCGACTGCAACCCGGTGATCGTCTCCCCCAGTGGTGCGCTCGTCGTCGACGCCAAGCTGCGCCTCATGCACCGCGACCACATCCGCGCGAGTCCCTTCACCCTCGACTGAACGGAGCATGACATGAACGACACCGACCCCCGAAGCCCGGTTCGAGCGCCTCGCACAGCATCTCGACGATCTTGCCGCCCGCGCAACGCGTGCCGTGGCCGACCTGCGGGTGCAGAGCCAGTTGATCCTCGACGACGTCGCCTCGTGGAAGCAGCATCTCGACTTCGCGCGTGTCGACGCCGAGCTCGCCCGGATGGATGCCGCCGACGACCTACGCCGGGCGCGGGCCGCGTGGGACGAGCAGCAGGTGCGCATCACCCGCCGGTTCGACGAGGCGCGCCAGGATGCGGCGGCGGCGTTGCAGGCCGTCCGCGCGGGACTCGAGGACGCCCTCCGCGACCTCGGCGAGACCCTCGACTTCGCCGGCGTCACGCCCCGAATGACGTCGGCAGGTTCCGTGGGCGGACCTCGCGGAGACGCACTCGGCCATCGTGGTGTTCGCCGGGGACCGCGCGCTACAAGCTCAAGAAGCCGGTGAATTTCGACTTCCTCGACTTCTCGACCCGCGAGCGCCGGGAGCAAGCGGCCCATCGCGAGGTCGAGCTCAACCGCCGCATCGCACCCGACGTGTACCTGGGCGTCGCCGATGTGCTCGACGTCGACGGCTCGGTGTGCGACCACCTCCTCGTCATGCGCCGGCTGCCGAGCGACCGACGGCTGTCCACCCTCGTCACGAGCCGGCGCGGTCACCGACGACGATCTGCGAGCGGTCGCCCGGACGATCGCGTCGTTCCACGCACGAGCCGCTCCGTACGCGCGGCCATCGACGCCGCCGGAGCACCGGCACACGTCGCGGCGAAGTTGGCCCTCGACCTCGCAGGAGCTCCGAGCCTTCGCGGGTTCGATCTTCGACCCCGCGACGCTCGACGAGGTGACCGAACGTGCGACGCGCTACGTGCAGGGACGTGCTCGACTGTTCGAGACGCGGGTCGCGGAGGGATGGGTGCGCGACGGGCACGGCGACCTCCTCGCCGACGACATCTTCTGTCTCGACGACGGCCCGCGCGTGCCTCGACTGCCTCGACTTCTCCGACGAGCTGCGGTACGGCGACGTCCTGGCCGACGTCGCCTTTCTGGCGATGGACCTCGAACGCCTCGGCGCGCCCGAGCTCGCGACGACGTTCCTGCGCCTCTACGACGAGTTCTCCGGCGAACGCCATCCCGTCGAGCCTGGTCGACTACTACGTCGCCTTCCGGGCACTCATCCGCGCCAAGGTGTCCGCCATCCGTGTCGAGCAGGGCGACGAGAACGCACGCCAGGCTGCGACCGGATTGCTCGAGCTCGCACGAGCGCACCTCCGCGCCGGGCGCGTCAGCGATGGTGCTCGTCGGCGGGGCACCGGGCACCGGGAAGACCACCGCTCGCGGAAGGGCTCGGCCGGCGCGGCGACTGGGCCGTCGTGCGCTCCGACGTCGTGCGCAAGGAGCTGGCGGGCCTCGATCCTCGGGTGCCGGCGCCGGCCGCGCATCGGTGAAGGTCTCTACTCGCACGAGATGACCCGCCGCACCTACGACGAGATGCTCCGGCGCGCCCGGGTCGCACTGGAGCTGGGCCAGTCGGTCGTGCTCGACGCCGTCCTGGACCGACGCCGAGCACCGGCGCGCCGCGCAGGCGTGTCGCCGATGCCACCTCGAGCGACCTGGTCGAGCTGCGCTGTGAGGTCGACCCCGCGATCGCCGACGCGCGCGTCGAACGACGGCGCCGAGACGACCTCGACGCCTCCGACGCCGACCGGACCGTGGCGGCGGCGCTGCGGGCGGCGGCCGATCCGTGGCCGGGAGCCACGACCGTCGACACCTCGGGTTCCCCATCCGCGGCGCTCGAGCTCGCCTGGGCGGCCACGCAGGTGCCGGCAGATTCCGACTAGGTCGAGGTGGGCACCGGGGCGAACTCGTGGTAGGCGGCCCACGCCCACGGCAGCGTAGACACTGGCCGTCCCCCCGTCCATCAGGAGCGCGACACCCAACGCCTCGCCCACCTCCTCAGGGGCGCGCCGAGCCGCGCCGCCGGCCGCGGGCGTGGTACACGATGCAACCGTCGCAGCGCTTGACCACCGAGATGGCCAGTGCGATCGAATTGCTTGTCCTTCCCCTGGATGGCGCCGTCGGCCATGGCTGCGTCGTGGAGCAGCCCGAAGCCCTCCCAGACGTCCGGGATCGCGTTGCGGAGCGTCGCCGTCGGTGCGCGCAGTTCCTTGATGATCGTGCGTGCGTCGTCCATGTCCCGAGTGTCCTCCGCCCCGGCCAGGTCTCCCAGGGGCGGAAGTCCCTCGGAGGGTCTTCGTGACTTCTCGACCCTTCCGCCCTACCCTGGGCCGTGAGCGAGGGATCACCGTGCAAGCATCCGACGTCGCCTCCCGGGGCGGACGACTCCGGTCACGCACGCCTCCCGTCGATCTCGACGTGGAGCCACGACACCTCGACCCGACGGTCCGGCCGCGACGATCGAGGCGGCCGCGTCTGGCCCTCGTCGATGCCGCGCCCGACGGCATCGTGATGGCCGACGAGAACGGCCGGATCCTGTTCGCCAACCGTCACGCTCGAGGAGCTCTTCGGCTACGACCGTCGCGACCTGCTCGGGCGGTCGGTCGACGACCTGCTCCCCGACCACCTCCGGCAGGTGCACCGCGCCCACCGGACGAGGTACCGGGCCGAGCCGCGCCTGCGTTCGATGGGTGCCGGGCTGATGCTCTTCGGGCGGCGTGCCGACGGCACCGAGTTCCCGGTCGAGATCAGCTTGAGCCCGCTGCCCGGCGACGACGGTCTCCGAGTCGTCGCCGTCGTCCGCGACGTCAGCGAACGCGTCGCCGACGAGGCCGCCCATCGTGAGGTGCGGGAGGCGCTCGACGTCACCCGCGACGCGGTGCTCGTCCTCGACGCCGACATCGCTGCGGTTCACCTACGTGAACCAGGGCGCGACCGAGCAGGTCGGGTACAGCCGCGACGAACTGCTCCAGATGACGATGCTGCACATCGCGCCCGAGTTCACCGAGCGGCGAGCTCCGCGAGCTGCTCGGCCCGCTCGCACGCGGCGAGCAGTCGTCGATGATGTTCACCACCGTGCACCGTCACCGTGACGGCACCGACCTCCCGGTCGAGATCCTGATGCAGGCGATCCCGGGCGACGACGGCGCCGCCGTCCGCTACGTGAAGATCGTGCGCGACGTGCGCGAACGGATCGAGACCGACGAACGGCTGCGCCAGGCCGAGCAGCACCTCCGGGTCGTCGAGGACCGTGAGCGGATCGCCCGTGACCTGCACGACATCGTCATCCAGAAGCTCTTCGCCGCCGGGATGACGATCCAGTCCGTGTCGGCCGCGCACCGCCGATGTCGAGCACGGCCACCGCCTCGCCACGGTCGTCGACGATCTCGACGAGACGATCCGGGAGATCCGCTCGGTCGATCTTCAGCCTCCAGGCCGATGCCCGACACACCGGCGGCGTGCGCGCCGAGGTGCTGCGCATCACCGACGACGAGCGCGAGGCCCTCGGCTTCGAGCCCCGGATCCGCTTCGACGGTCCGGTCGACGCGATCGATCGAGCGGATCGCCGACGAACTGCTCCCGACCCTGCGCGAGGCGCTCTCGAACGTCGCGAAGCACGCCGAGGCGTCGTCGGTCGAGATCGTCGTGGAGAGCGGCGACCAGGTGACGCTCCGCGTCCTCGACAACGGTCGGGGCATGCCGGTCACGCTCTCGAGCCGGCAACGGGCTCCGCAACCTCACCGAGCGCGCCACCAAGCTCGGCGGGACGTGCCGCGCCTCGTCGCGCCCCGACGGCGGCACCGTGCTCGAATGGCAGGTGCCCGGCCCGCTGTAGCTCAGGAGCAGAGCGCCAGCCGGATGTCGAGCAGCGGATCGACCAGATCCGTGCAGCTGACCATCATCTGCTCCGCCGAGCCGGCGTCCGCGTCCGCGACGATCCGCTCGACGCGTCGCCGCCCGCACGGGATCGTCCACTTCCGACCCGACGCTGACGCAGGAGACCGAGCGCCTCGTCGCGGGTGAACAGCTGACGGCCCGATGCGACCCGCAGCGCCTCGTCGACCGCCGACAGGGGATTCGCGCTAGGCCACGGCAGCCTGCACGGGCTCCTCGGTGCGTTCCTCGGAACGCTTCTGCCATCTCATGTCAACTCGCCGCCTGGACGCGCCCAGTCCGGCGCCGGCGCTGGTCGTGGACGTACGCGAGCTGCAGGGCGAGGTCGTGCGTGGCGTCGCGTCCCAGCAGGTAGTCGATCAACTCGGCGACGGTCATGGCACGGTCCTTCCGCTCGGGCTGTCGGTCGAGCGTCGCATGCTCGGGCGCCGGCCTCGGACAGAGACGAAGGTCCCACATGTCCACGTCGGGACCTTCGACCCTACGTGCACCGACGCAGACCCCGACGATGCTGTGAGCATGCCGATCACACCGCATCGTCGCTCGGAGTCGACGGCTCCGCGGGGAGCGCAGGCGGCGGTGCAGTGGTGCGCGGTCACGCAGGTCGCGCTGGATGCCGATGTCCTTGCGATCCACACGGCCGCACCCCGGTCCTCGCCGGTGCACTCCCGCCGCCGGACGTGCCTGCCGCCGTCACGCCGAAGAGCTGGCGGCGTTGGCCGAGGCACTCGAAGGGTGGTGCGCCCCATTCGCGACGCCGCCGTCGCGTACGAGACGCAGGTCGTCGCAAGGGGCCGCCGCGGGGATCACTCATGCAGCTCGCCGACGACGTCGACGCCCTGATGATCGTCGTCGGCCGCCGCGGAGAGGGCGGCGTCGCCGAGCTCGTCCTCGGCAGCGTCCCGCGCACGCTCACCCACCATGCGCCCGGCCCGTGCTCGTCGTCCCCGAATGACCGCGCCGGATCCGCCCGACTCGCCTGGTACACCGTCGCCGGACCATCCGCGTGGCGAGGGCGCCGCGCCCTGCTTCGAGGTCGTCGGCACCTTCGTGTACCCGTCCCACGGACATCCCGTCGGGACCCTCGTCCCGGCCCTGGTACCAGCTCCGCGGCCGATACGTGTACCCGGTCGACGGCCACCCGGACGGGCCCTCGAGCGCAGCCGTGCTTGCGGATCAGTGGAGTCTGCGGTCCACCCGTTCCCGTCCGGCGACGACGGCTCCGAGACCGACCCGTGGTTCCGGATCGGGCGCGCGCTGCGCCCTAACGCCTCGAGGGTCGGCGGCCTCGTCACGAGCACCGGGCACACGCTGTGCCGCACGACGCCCATCGCGACGCTCCCGAGCGCGATCCGCGCGAGCCCGGTCCGCCCGTGCGTGCTCATCACGACCAGCGATGCGCACCGATTCGTTGCGCCACGTCCTGGATCGCATCCGCGGGTCGGTAGTTGCGCACGACGTGGGCGATCGTTCCCGGGCCCCAGCACGTCGAGGGCTCCCTGGATCGCCTCGGTCGGCGCTTCGGCGGTGGCGACGTCGAGAGGATGGAACACGTGCACCAGCGCGAGCGGGAGCCCCAACCCGTCGGCCCAGGTGACCGCCGGGGCCAGGGCGGCGTCCGCCGGCGGTCGAACCGTCGTGGCACACGAGCACCGGGCCCGCCCACGACGCGAGGTGACGCACAGGCGCGTCCCACCAGCAGCAGCGGAACGCCCGGCCGTCGCGCACGATCTGCTGGGCGACCCCGCCGAGCGCGGCGGCGCCGAGCACGCCCACGACCATGGGTCGCCATGGCCACGACGGGGTCGGGGTGCGTGCCGAGGAGTCGGAGCAGCTCGTCGACCGGGTCGTTGACCTCGGCCACGACGGTCTCGATCCGAGCCGCGTCGGTCGCCTGGGCCACTTCGTGGAGCCAACCCGGCAGCAGCGCGCCCTCGTCGTAGGCCAAGGTCGTCGGCGCGCTCATCAGGACCAGGTCGGCGTCGAAGCGTCGGGTCAGATCGGCAGCGACCGGCACGGCGCGGCACGCGAAGTCCGATCCGTCGAGGGGGACGACGAACGTCTGCGGTCGGGGAGATCCGAGGTGTGAGGCGTCGGGGCTCATGCCGGTCAGCCTCTTCGTGCGGAGGCGGCCCCGCCAGAGCCGAAGGTCACAGCGCTCGGACGCCGCGGGTGGGGACCTTCGGCTCTACCTCGCTCTGCCGGACGGCCGTACGTTCGAATTCATGACCGCACCCTCGAGCGAGCGCCGGTGGTCCTTCCCCGTGGCCCGGATCGCCGGCATCCAGATCCGCGTGCACGCAACGTTCTTCCTGCTCGTCGCGTTGTTCGTTCTCGCAGGGATCGCGCCGGAGGGTCCCGGCGTCGTCAACTCGCTCCTCTGGCTGGTCACGATCTTCGCCTGCGTCGTGTTCCACGAGCTGGCGCACTGCCTGGTCGGCCGGCGTCACGGTCTCGTCGTGCACGAGATCGACCTCTTGCCCATCGGTGGGGTCTCGCGTCTCGAGACCTTTCCCGAGACCCCGCGCGACGAGTTCGCGCTGGCCATCGCCGGCCCCGCCGCGAGCGTCGCGCTCGGACTCGCGGCGGCCGCAGCGGCGGTCGCCGCGTCGGTCTCGCTGTATCCCGTCGACCTCGTGGGCGGCCCGTTCCTGGCCCGCCTCGCCTGGTTGAACCTGTTGCTCGCGGCGTTCAACATGATTCCCGCGTTCCCGCTGGACGGCGGCCGCGTCTTCCGCTCGCTCCTCGAACTGCGGTTCGACCTCGAGCGGTCGACCCGCATCGCCGGCACCACGGGCCGATGGTTCGCGTTCGTGCTGGTCGTGGTGGGCATGCTCACGAACCTCTGGCTCGCCATCATCGGCGTGTTCATCTATTTCGGCGCCAGCGCCGAGGAGACGGCGACATTGGCGCACCTTCACCTCGCCGGGCACCGGGTGCGCGACGCGATGCTCGTGCTGCCCACGACCATCGACGCCTCGGTCAGCGCGGGCGAGCTCCGTCAACTCGTGCGCCGGAACGGTCAGGGCATCTTTCCAGTAGTGAGCATGGGACGCTACGTCGGCGTCGTCGATGTCGTCTCGATCGAACGGGCACCGGACGCGGCACGCGCGGGTGACCTCGCGGACCGCTCCGCCGTGACGCTCGCGCCGGACGACGATCTCGAGGACGACGTCGCCGCCTTGGCCCGCACGCCGGGGCACGCCGTTCCCGTCGTGGACGGCGGTCAGGTCGTCGGCCTCCTCCGGCTCGACGAGGTCCGCCGCCTCGTCGCGGGATCCGGTCCCGGCGGCTCAGCCGTCGGACCGGAATGACGGCCCGGACTCGGCGTCGAGGCGGGCCGCGAACACCGCCGCCTGGGTGCGTCGTTCCATGCCGAGCTTGGCCAGAGGTTCGACACGTAGTTCTTGACCGTCTTCTCGGCCAGGTGGAGCTCGTCGGCGATCTGCCGGTTGGTGAGGCCGTCGGCGATGAGCGCCAGGATCTTGCGCTCCTGACCGGTGAGTCGGGCCAACCGCTCGTCCTCCGCCGGCGGGCGGCGAAGTCGTTCCGCGACCCGCTCGGCGACCGCCGGATCGAGCAGCGACTCGCCCCGCGCGACGCGGCGCACGGCGTCGACGATGTCGTTGCCGCGGATCTGCTTCAGGAGGTAGCCGGACGCGCCGGCGACGATCGCCTGCACGAGCGCCTCGTCGTCGGAGAACGACGTCAGGATCAGGCACGCGATCTCGTCGTGAGCGGACCGGATCTCGCGGCAGACGGCGATGCCATCGCCGTCGGGCAGCCGCACGTCGAGGATCGCGACGTCGGGACGCGTCGCGCGGGATCCGGGCCAGGGCGCGCTCCGCGGTGTCGGCTTCACCGACCACTTCGATGTCGTCCTCCGCGTCGAGCAGCTCCCGGACGCCGCGGCGGACGACTTCGTGGTCGTCGAGGAGGAACACACGGATCGTGTCGGTGCCGCCCATCGTCGGGAGCCTACCGGTGCTCCGCCCACCACAGCGCCGATCCGCCCGGAGCCCGGCGCGGCGACCGCCGACCCTGCGGAGGCAATGCGTCGAAGCGCCTCTCCACGATGCTCCTCGGCGTCGCCGTTGCGATCAGCGTGGCGCTCCCGCTGCTCTACCTGCTCGCGTCGTGAGGCACAATGCTGGCGTGGAGGCCCCTGCACCAGGTCGGCTCGGCGCGTTGAGCGAGGAGGAGTGCCGGACGCGGCTCGCTCGTGGCCAGATCGGCCGGATCGTGTTCGTCGACGCGGGGGACCGGTGGCGCTGCCGGTGAACTACCGGGTGCTCGACGGCGACATCGTGTTCCGCACCGCCTCGTTCTCCAGCCTGTTGGCGTCCACCTACGTCGATCGCGTGGGCTTCGAAGTCGACGAGATCGACGAGCGCCGGCGCGAGGGGTGGAGCGTCCTCGCCACCGGCAGTGCGACGCTCGTCACCGACGAAGCCGAACTCAACTCCCTGCGATCACTCGGCGTGACGCCGTGGGCCGAAGGCCCGCGCACGCAGTACATCCGCATCACGGTGCGGGCCATCTCCGGTCGCCGTCTCACGATCGACGACGCGCACCTCGAGGGCGGCCACGCGTGAGGGTGAGCACGAGCGCGGATGCTCAGGTTGCGCCCGCGGGACCGTCCACCGGATAGTCGTCAACCACGGGCTCGTCGGGCATCGGGTCACGGATGTCTTCGGGACGATGGTGCACCGAGAGATCGTCGACCTGGCACACCACGCCCTGATCCTCACTCCACCGCTCGACCGCGAGCGCCGCGTCCTCCCGGGTGTCGCAGAGCTCGCGCGCGACCTCACGACCGTCTCGGAACACGACGACTTCGACGGTCGGGCTCTCGGAACCGAAATTGCGTACTGGTCGCATCAGTGCTCCTCGTGGAATCGTTCGCGCCGGTTGAACCTCATGGTCGTCCGGAGGACCGCAGCGGCCCAGAGGCCAAGGTCCCATGCGCCGCCTGCTCGTCCCGCAATCGCAGCGAGCCTCCCTCAACCTGGATCGGCTGTGGCTCCGGGCACACCACAACCGAAGCGATCACACAGGAACTGGGTGACCGTCGCCTGCATGTCGCGCCGCACCCAGGGGACCTGCGCCAGCCCGTGTCCCATGCCGTCGTAGTACTTCACGGCGACATCGGCACCCTGCACGCGCAGCGCTCCTTCCATCGCTCGTGCCTGATCGACGGGGACCAGGGCGTCGGCCGCTCCGTGCAGGAGCAGTACGGGAGCGACGATTCCGCCGGCTCGTTCGACCACGTCCACCTCGCCCGGCGCGGCACCCCAGGCACTCGTTCCCGCGACCATGCCCGCGATGGAGACGACCGGTTCGGGCGCGCCCGTCGTGGCCCGCAGCATCGCGATCCCTCCGCCACGGCTGAACCCGACGAGGGCCAGGTGGTCGGGCTGCCCGAGCGCCTCGCGGGCACCGCCGACGAGCGCGTCGAGGTCGGCCACGGCCAGATCGGTGACGCCCTTGAAGTCGGGTGCTCGCCCGCACGGGATGCGGGGATCGGACCCATCGACCGGCTTCCCGCCCTTGAACCAGCACCCCACCGCGACGTCGAATCCCTGCTGCGAGAGCTCGCGGGCGAACACGATGTAGTCGGTGTTGAGCCCCTCGGTGCCGGTCACGAGCAACACGGCGAGGTGCGGACCTTCGCCCGGCGCCCGAAGGATCCCGATGGGCAGCGCGGAGTCCCCCGGCCCCGGAGTCGTGTACCAGGAGACGTCGGCGTCGGGCACGTTGGTCGGCGCGCTCATGGAGACGACGCCGTCACCGGGTGCGCACGCCCAACCACCCCACAGCGCCAGCAACAACGCCACCGAGACAAGCCGCACCAACCGAAGCATCTGCACAGGATCGACCACGCCGCGCCGGACCGGAAGGGCCGAAGGTCACCCCGACGCGGCCCTACGGCCCCGCAGGCTCCGCGCGCGTCTCGTCGTCAAACACGTCGGCGGTCGCCTCGGGCTCGTCCGACTCCGGGCCCGTGCTGCTCGTGGCTTCCTCCGGAGCGCGCCTCGGGACCGTCGCCCGGCCGGCGCCGAGCTCCGGTGCGTGCCGCCGTTCGCCTTCGACGAACTGATTCAGCGTGCGCACGCTGTCGAGGAACTGGGCCGGGAAGATGATGGTGGAGTTCCGCTCGACCGCGATCTCGCCGAGCACCTGGAGGTTGCGGAGCTGCAACGCGATCGGATGATCGAGGATCACGTCGGCTGCTTCCGCCAGCTTGCCGGCGCTGAGCGCCTCGCCTTCGGCGGCGATGATCTTCGCTCGCTTCTCCCGTTCCGCTTCGGCTTCTCTGGCCATCGCCCGCTTCATCGTCTCCGGGAGCTCGATGTCCTTGAGCTCCACGACCTGGACCAGCACGCCCCAGCGCTCGCTCGTGGTGTCGAGGATGTCCTTGATCGCCTCGTTGAGCACCTCGGTCTCGCTGAGGACCTGGTCGAGGGACGATCGGCCCACCACATTGCGCACCGTGGTCTGCGCGATCTGATCGATCGCCGCGTTGACGTTCTCGATCTCGACGATCGACTTCACGGGATCGACCCGTCGGTAGTACGCGACGGCGGCAACGCCGATCGAGACGTTGTCCTTCGTGATGATCTGCTGCGATTGGATCGGCTTGGTGATCGTGCGCAGGCTGACCTTCATCATGTTGTCGGCGAACGGGATCATGAACCGGATCCCGGGACCGCGGACCTTGCGGATCTTCCCGAGCCGGAACACCACGCCCCGCTCGTACTCACGGACGATCGCAACACCGAGACGGGCCACGGTCAACCTCCCAGACCGGAATGCTCAACACTCTGCGCACGAGGCGCGGTCTGCGGTAGGGCCTTTCGGCCATGGGCCGGACGCTGGTCATTCGAGCCCCCACGACGATCGCCTCGGGTCCGGCCCCCGCGCTCGTGCAGCGCGTCGACCCTCTGGTGCACTGCGTCACCCGCGGATCGCCGAAGGGGACCTTCGGCACTTGTGACGGGTCACACGCGTGGCCGATGCTGTCGGAGACAGCGGCCGAAGTCACCGAGGAAACGGAGCGATGATGGCAACGCGGACACGCATCGTCGTGGGGATCGACGGCTCAGCCGAGTCGCAGGCCGCGCTCGTCTGGGCGGTCCACGAGGCCGAGCGCACCGGTGCCGAGATCGACGCGGTGCTCGCGTACGACTCCGGACTGGCCTGGATCGACGTCGGCTCGGAGTACCAGGCGGTCATCGTCGAACAGTCGGCCAAGCGCGCGGGGAAGACCTGCACCGGACGCTCGATGCCGTCCCCTCCGTGCAGGAGAGCGCGGTGACGGTGCATCCCCTCGTCGTCGAAGGACCACCTGACCGCGTCCTGGTCGAGCTCGGACGGGATGCCGATCTCCTCGTCGTGGGTACCCGTGGGCGCGGCGGCTTCGCGGGGCTGCTCCTCGGTTCCGTCAGTCAGCGGTGCGCCGAGCGCAGTCCGTGTCCGGTCGTCGTCGTCCCCGGACCGAGATCCGAGGGATCGAACGGAGGTGCGTCGTGAGGATGTCGTTCATCTGCCTGGTCGAGCACGAACTGCCCCAGCCTTCAGCAGGGCACAACGTCCGCCGGCAGCTCGAGCGCGGACAATGTCCGGTGTGCCCCGGCCACGAGCTCGAGGGCGTGCCCCTCGGCGGTCTCGAATGGGCGTGTTGTGCGTGTTGCGGGTCCGACTGGCGACTCGAGTCGGAGGGCTTCGCGTTGCGTCCCGGTCGCGTCGTCGAAGAGTGGGCCTGAAACTGAGGAAGCGGACGCGGAGAGACCGTCGGCTCTGGCGGCCACGTGTCACTCGACGACGGTGCCGACCATCTGTGCCGACTGGCCGAGCACGAGCTCGCACCGCTCGACGACGCCCAGCGGCAACTGCCCGTCAAGGCCGACGCCGGGCCTCGGGAAGAGTGCGCACGCCTGCTGCTGATCCGCGCGGTCGTCGTGCTCACCTCCTGCGGGGCAGACACCCGCTCACGGTGACGCCGGCTCCTGGGTGGTCACCACCGCTCCGTCCGTCGCGTGCCGGTGCACCGCCGGCCCCGTGACGAGCACCGGGCAGGGTGCGTGACGGATCGTCTTCATCGCGATGCTGCCGAGCACCACATGGGCCAGACCGGTGCGGCCGTGGCTCGCGACCGCGATGGCGGTCGCGTGTTCCGAGCGCGGCCAGCTTCGCCAACGTGTCGGCGGCGTCGTATCCGTCGACCATCTCGTAGTCGGCAGTCACTCCACGTCGCACGAGCTCGGCGGCGACCTCCTTGAGCATGGCCAGATCGCCACCGGGGAACTCGCCCACGGTGATGACGTCGCTCGGGCGCAACACCTCGACCGCGCGTACCCGCGCGCCGATCGACGTGGCCAGGTCACCGGCGGCGTGAGCGGCTGCCAACGACGGCGTCGACCCGTCGAGGCCCGCCATGACCAGCGGATCGTCGCCGAGCTCCCAGTCGGCACGCATGTTCGGTCCCACGAAGAGCACCGGCGCGACGCTTGTCCGCACGACCTCCTCTGCGACGCTGCCGAGCAACGCTTCGCTTACCACGCCGCGGCCCCGGGTGGTCATGCACACGAGCGCGTCGGGCTCGGCTGCCGCGGTACGGATGGCATCGACAGGCGTCCGGTCGAGCACGAGCCACGGCCGCGCGGGCAGCTCCAGGAACGCGGCCTGCACCGAGAGGTAGTTGCTCACGGTCTCGGGCCTCGTGTCGGGCCAAGGGGTGGCGAAGAGCACGAGCTCGGCGCCGGTACGTGCGGCGATGGCGGTCGCCGGCGCCAACGCCCGCTCGGCGCGATCCGAGCCGTCGAGTGGTACGTACACGGTGATGGTCATGTTCCGTCCTTTGCTGGCTGACACCGTCAGGGTCCGCGTTCGGCGACCTCCGCGCCGGGCCTTGTCCCGCCGACTTCGAGGCTGCGAGAAGCGCCTCGTCGGGTGCGGGGCCGCTCACCGCCCCACCGTACGGACCGGTTACGGGTCGTTCCAGAGGCGAAGGTCACCGACTACGTCGCCCGGAGGAACCGCTCCGGATCGGCGGCGAACTGCTGCTCGCAGCTCGCCGCACAGAAGAAGAAGTCGCTGCCGCCGAACGACAAGTGCCGTCCGTGGCCGTTCGTCGATCGCGCATGCCGCACACCGGATCGCGTCGCTCGCCCCGCATCCCGACCGCCGTGTCGGTGGCGTCGGCCGTCTCGGACGTCGAGGACCGATGCGTACAGCCGAAGCTCGTCGGCGATCAGCCGAGGGAGGAGGAATCGCTCGCGCACGCGTGCCTGGCCGTGTCACTCCGAACTCGTGCCGACGATCGGGGTCCGCGAGCAGGTCACCCACCCGGTCCGCGCACTCTTCGACAGAGTCGACGAGGTAGCCGCTCTGCCCGTCGTCGAGCTGCAAGCGGGATCCCGCCGGCACGCCCGGCCACGACCGGTGTGCCCTTCCAGAGCGCCTCGGAGACCACCAGCCCGAAGCCCTCCCGGAGCGACTTCTGGACGACCACGTCGGCGAGTCGTTGGAATGCGTTCACCTCGACGTTGCCGACGCCGGTGAGGTTGGTGAACACGTGGATGTCGGGATCCGTGCCGACTTCGGCTTGGATCCTGCGGTAGACGCGCCATCCTTCGGGATCGTCGAGCGCCATGGACCCGACGAGGGCGAGCTGGAGGTCGGGCACCTGCTCGCGCACCAGTCGGTAGGCCGCGACCACACCGAGCGGATCCTTCCATTCGTCGAACCGGGAGATCTGCGCGATCAGAGGTCGGCCGAGTGTCCACGCCGATCCATTCGAGGACCCGCGAGCCGCGAGGGGTCGCACAACGGCAGGTTCTTCGGGCTCTCCGGATCGATGGCCGGCGGGATGATCTCGGTGCGCGCCAGCGGGAAGTCGGGTGGGACGAAGCCGCCGAGCGTGAACACGGCGGCGTCGTAGCGGACGACGAAGGGACGCAGGAACTGCCCACACCGACGGATTCGGTTCCGACGTGTCGACGTGACAGCGCCAGATCCAGCGACTGTGGTTCGCGCCGTGGAGCTCGAGCAGCGCCAAGGGTTGGGGATCGTGCACGACCACGATGTCGTAGTCCTCGTCGAGCGCCTTCGCGTTCCGCTCGGATTGCGCGAGGTACTGCTCCTCGTCGTCGGCCGAGAGGCCGACCGCCGATCCCTGGAGCCCGTTGTGGATGGTCTTGGTCACCCGGAAGAACGTCTCGTTGCCCCTGATGAGCTGCCAGTCGGCATCGATGCCGAGGTCGCGGAGCAACGGGATCTCGGAACGGAGGATCTCGGCCACTCCCCCGCCGAACGGCGTCGCGCTCACGTGGAGCACGCGACAGCCCCGCAGGGGCGCGGCGAGCTCGCGCAGCTGGGCGATGGCGTCGCCGCCCGCGCTCGACCGGTAGCGGTTCAGCAGACTGGGTTCCGACATCGACCCGCTCGAGCACGGATCAGCGGTCGTGTGAACGGCGGCCGGCTCGGACACCGCGTCGTCGGTCGTGCCACCAGCTCGCGGACGCGGCCACGGAACACGCGCCAGCGACGCTCGTTGTCGCCGTCGAGCGCGGCCGAGTCGCTCAGGATATCGGCGGCATGGCCCACGATCTCGGCCGCGCTGTACAGCAACTTCGCCGAGACGCTGGGACCGGCCAGATCCTTTCGGAGGTCCACGCGGAATCGAACACCACCCGGTCGAGGAGGTCTCCACGGCCCGGCGGAGGAGCTTTGCCACCAGTCCACTGAGCAACGCCGCCTGCCAGTCGTTGGCGATGATCCGGTGGCGCTCGCCGAGCACGTCGGCCAGTTCAGGGACGTCGAGCAGCAGCTCGGCCTCGACCCAGGAGGACTCCATCGCCGCTTCGAGCCACTCGCCGGTCGCCGCCGCGTCGTCCGACGTCAGCCGCAGGTCACGCTTCAGCCTGACGATCTCGGCCGGCTCTCCGGAACCCTCCATGAACAGGATCCCGTCGAGCTGCATCGCGACTGCGGCGTTGAGATCCGGGGCGCCCTCGAACGGGTTCGACGCGGTGCGCGGCATCGGCGTGGTCGTCGACCACCGGTCGGCGAGCGCGAGGAGGCTGCGGGCGTGACGCTGGAGCGCGACCGCCTGCTCGCGAGGCGCGGAGGCGTAGTACTTCTCGTGCTCCCGGTGGTACTTCGAGAGGTTCATGATGGCGGCGAGCAGCGGTGACGAATCGTGCCGATCGGTCGCGGTCTCCTCAGGCATGGTCTGTCCTTCCACGTGGTGCCCGGCGTGCCGGTTCCCAGCAGGATCGTGCATTCCGGTCCCCTGCGGTAGGGCCGAACGGCACGCCCGCGGCTCGGGACGGGACTTCCGGCCCTGGCGGGACGACGCGATCACGTCCACCATCGCGCCATGCGCCCCGATGCGACGGCATCTGCTGCAGCTCCCGCCCCGACCATGGGCTCGATCCGGACCGTCACCGGTTCGGCGTCGGACTACGACGCGCTCCTGGACCTGGTCGGCGACCGCCAGTTCGTCCTCATCGGTGAGGCGTCGCACGGAACGCACGAGTTCTACCGTGAGCGGGCACGGATCACCCGGCGGCTCGTCGAGGAATACGGCTTCACGGCGGTCGCCGCCGAGGCCGACTGGCCGGACGCCTACCGCGTCAACCGGTACGTGATGGGAATGTCGCTCGACGGCGACGCCGACGCCGCCCTCACCGACTTCCGCCGGTTCCCGGCGTGGATGTGGCGGAATCAGGACGTGCTCGCCTTCGTACAGTGGATGCGGGCCCACAACGACGCGCAGCGCCACCCCGCGACCAAGGTCCGCTTCTACGGACTCGATCTCTACAGCTTGCAGGCGTCGATCGAAGCGGTCATCCGATACCTCGACGCGATCGATCCGGCCGAGGCCCGCCGGGCCCGCGCGCGGTACTCGTGCTTCGATCACGTCGGTGGTGAAGGGCAGGCGTACGGGTACGCGCTCGCGCACGAAGGTGCCGTTCCGTGCGAGAACGAAGTGGTCTCGCAGCTCCTGGCACTGCGTCGCCACTCCGAGGCGTACCTGCGTCGCGACGGCTGGATCGCCGAGGACGAGCTGTTCTTCGCCGAGCAGAACGCCCTCGTGGTCCGCGACGCCGAGGAGTACTACCAGCAGATGTACCGCGCCGGGGTGTCGTCGTGGAATCTCCGCGACCGCCACATGGCGTCGACGTTGGACGCGCTGGCCGACCACCTCGAGCGGCAGATCGGCCGGGCCAAGATCGTCGTGTGGGAGCACAACTCGCACGTCGGTGACACGCGCGCGACGGAGATGGGTTCCCGTGGCGAGCTCAACGTCGGACAGCTCGCCCGGCAACGCTACGGCGACGAGTGCGCGCTCATCGGCTTCAGCTCCTACGACGGTCGCGTGACCGCGGCGTCGAACTGGGGTGAAGCACCCCAGCGCAAGGTCGTGCGGCCGGCGCTCGCCGGCAGCTACGAGGACCTGTTCCACGCGGTCGGCAGCGAACGCTTCTGGCTGCCGACGGCGGAGCCGGCCACTCGAGCCACGCTGCGCGAACCCAGGCTGCAGCGCCGCGATCGGCGTGATCTACCGGCCCGAGACCGAGCGCCTCAGCCACTATTTCCACGCTCGGCTCGCCGACCAGTTCGACGCGGTCATCCATCTCGACCGCACTCACGCGCTGGAACCGCTCGAGCGAAATGCTCGCTGGGACCGAGGCGAACCGCCGGAGACGTACCCGAGCGGGTTCTGAACCCGCAGGCCGCAGGTCGGCTCCCGAAGCAGTGGCCGCTCAGTTCTCTTCGTCGCCGCAGTCCCAGCCCTGCAGCGTCGTGCGCAAGCCAGCCGCCAACGCCTTCTTCTGCTGCGCGCTCAACTTGGCGTCGGAGTGCAGTCCGAACCACGTGTAGTAACCCGGCGGCATCGATCCTTCGCTGATCGTCTCGGCCGCCTCACTGCTCTCGCCGCCGGTGCGGCGCGTGCATTCGGAGAAGTTCAATGCGTTGCGACCCTCGTCGACATGGTTCGTGATCCACCACGACAGGGGCGCAACGTCCTCCCACCAATAGGTCGCAGTGTCGTTGCTGTGGCAGTCGAAGCACGCGGCGGCAGCCAACCGGCGCGTCTGGGGGCTGTCCCAGGTGGGTTCGTGGTGGGCCGAAGGGTTCGTCACGCGGTACGGCACGAACTGGATGAGGGCGAAGAGACCGACGAACCCGATCGCAGCAAAGACGAGGAACCGCTTCATGATCGAAGATCTCCTTGAGAACGTAGAACGCGTCTACACGAACCGGTCGTCATCGTGCCACGATCGCCACCGGCCACTCGGGTCGAACGACTGGCCTCCGGAGGCATCCGCCAGATCATCCGTGCGCCGTCCGGCGCCGGCGGCGGTAGCGCTTGTGGAGGGCGTCGGCGGCGATGACCGCGGGCGCGGCGAGCATCGCGACCACGAGCGCGGAGACGGGTGGCACCGCCTGGTCGAGGAGCGACGCGAGGGGCGGGATCACGAGGAAGCCGACGAGCAGCACGAGCCTCCACCGCGACCGCACCGACGCAGCAGGCGATTGGTCGTCCAGCCCAGCGCACCGGGCCACCGGGTGGCGCTGCGGCAGGCGAACGCGTTCGCGGCCTGACCGATGACGACCGCGGCGAAGGCCGCGCCCGACGCCGCCGCGACCGCGTCGCCGCTCGGGAAGCTCTCACCGGGGCTGCCAACCGGCTGCGACGAGCCCGACCACGAAGGCGCTCATCTCGACGAGCGCCTCCGTCGGTCCCAGGACGCCGAACACCCGACGGAGGAGTGCCGCATCGATGAGATGCCGACCGAGCGGCGGGCGGGCGAGCATCCGTTCGTTCGGCGGCTCGGCACCCAGCGCCAGCGCCGGGAGGAGATCGGTGCCGATGTCGAGACAGAGGATCTGCAGCACGCCGAGCGCGAGTGGGAAGCTCCCGCCCGTCAACGCCCACACCATGAACGGCGTGAGCTCGGCGACGTTGTCGGTGAGGTGGTACGTGAGGAATCGGTGGACGTTCGTGAACGTCGCGCGCCCCTGCTCGACCGCGGCGACGATCGTGGCGAAGTCGTCGTCGAGCAGCACGAGGTCGGCGGCCTCCCGCGCCACGTCGGTACCCGACCGGCCCATCGCGATGCCGATGTCGGCCTGCTGCAGCGCCGGACCGTCGTTGACGCCGTCGCCCGTCATCGCGACCACGTGCCCACGCCGCTGCAGCGCACGGGTGATCCGGAGCTTGTCCTCGGGTTGGATGCGCGCCGAGCACGACGCCGTCGTGATCGAGGAGCGCACCCAGCTCCCCCTCGTCGACGGGCAGGTCCTTCCCCTCGATGACGGTGCCCTCGGGGCCGAGCAACCCGACCTCGACCGCGATCGGCTCGTGCGGTCGCGGGGTGGTCGCCGGTCACCATCGCGACGCGGATGCCGGCGCCTCGGCACGCCGCGATGGCGTCGGCCGCGTTCGAACGGGGCGGATCCTCGAATCCGAGGAGGCCCAGGAGCTCCAGGTGGTCCTCGGCGACCTCGGCCGTCGACCTCCGGAGGGCAGCGTCGGACATCGCTCGCACCGCGACCGCGAGAACCCGCAGGCCGCGACCGGCTCATCGCCTCGAGCGCCGCGTGCGCGCTCCCCCACCGAATGGCAGCGATCGAGGATCGCGTCCGGCGCGCCCTTCACCAGCAGATGGTCGCCGATCGTCGACCGACATGCGGCGGCGGCGCGGGTCGAACGGGTAGCGGTGGACGATCGGGTTCGTCGCTTCGTCGCCCTCGACGTCGATGCCCAGCCGACGGGCGAAGACGTCGATCGCAGCCTCCATCGGATCCCCCATCGAGACCCAGCGCCCGTCGCGCTGCACGGCCCGACCCGCCGAACAACGCACGGCGACCCAGCGCGATGTCCTCGAACGCAGCGACGTACGGCGGCTGTCGACCGCCGAGCAGACTCGTCGGGTCGTAGCCCGTGCTCTCGATGGCCGCCGCACCGCTCGGCGTCCACACCTCGACCACCGCCATCTGGTTGCGCGTGAGCGTGCCCGTCTTGTCGGTGCAGATGAAGGTCGTCGACCCGAGCGTCTCGACGGACTCCAGCCGGCGGACGAGCGCGTCGCGACCCGCCATCCGCTGCGCACCCATCGCCAACGACAGGGTGACCGTCGGCAGCAGACCCTCGGGCACGAGCGCCACCGTCACGCCGATCGCGAAGAGGAAGCCGTCCGAGGCCGGCGGACCCGATCGGCCAGCGCCACGCCGAAGAACGCGACCCCCACGCCGACGGCGATCAGCGCGACCGTCCTCACCACCCGGTGCAGCTCCTGGGTCGAGTGGGCTCGTCGGTCGCCGGCCCGCTCGGGTCAACAGGGCGATGGCCGCGAGGCGGGTGCTCGCCCCGGTCGCTTCGACCGTCGCCGTCGCCTCACCCTCGACCACGAAGGTCCCGGCGAACAGCGGATCACCGCGCCGCACGGTGCACCGGATCGCTCTCCCCCGTGAGCAGCGAGTTGTCGACGGCGAGCGTGTGCGCCTCGACCACCTGCAGGTCGGCGGACACCCGATCACCGGCGTTCAGGAGCACGACGTCGCCCGTCACCAGCTCCGACGCGTCGATCTCTTCGGGCCGCGCGTCGCGCACGACGGTCGCGCGGCGCGGCAGGAGGTCTCGCAGGCGCTCCGCCGCATGCTCGGCGCGGGTCTCCTGCACGAACGCGAACACGCCGTTCACGATCACCACGACGAAGATCGCGACGCCGAGCTGCGGCATCTCGGCGACGAACGCAAGCACCCCGGCGACCCACAACATGAGGGCGAAGAAGTGGAACATCTGCGCGGCGAGGCTGCGCCACGCGGCGGGAGACGGCGCCGACGGGAGCTCGTTCGGGCCCGCGTGAGCCAAGCGCTCCTTCGCGTCGGCGTGCGTCAGGCCGGAGCGCTGCAGCTGGACCGCGACTTCCGACCGGTCCCGGGAGCCTGCTCCTTCCGCCATGTCATGATCCTCGGGCACGCTCGATGCCGATGTCAGCGAGGCGCCACGCGCCGTCCCGGTGATGGTTCGGGGGCGTGATGCGGACGACGTAGTCGCGTCCCTCCGCCACCCAGGGTTCCAAGTTCAGCTCCTCGACACGTTCGAGTGTCGCCGCGTCACGAACCTCCTCGACGTAGCCGGTGACGACGACGCTCGAACCAGTGCGGGACGCGGCGTCGATGTCGTCGACTTCGAACGCGACCATGACCCGCATGAGCGCCGCGGACAGCTTGCTGCCGGGATCGGTCCGGAACACGACGTCGTCGCCGAGGAGCCCGTAGCCGACCGGCAGGATCGCCGGGGCCTCGCCGATGCGAACTGCGATCCGACCGAACGTGTGTGATCGAAGCAGGGCGCGGCACTCGTCGACCGTGAGAATCTCGAGTCCCCTGCTGGTCATCCGGATGCCTCCAACTCACGATTCAGCGACGGTTCGTCATGAGCGTCGCGGAAGGGGCGGTCCGCGGGGAAGGGGCCAAAGTCCCGGAAGTCCGGCGCTACGACGTCGCCGTGGTGTCACCACCGTCGTGGGGGTGACACGGCGGGCAATGGGTCGAGTGTCGCCCTCAGCGCGAGCGCCGGACACGGGCATTGGTCCTTCGTGAGGAAATGACCAGTCCGGGCGGGGCGCCTGGCGCAGGAGGTCACGTACCTCGACCTCGATGGTGACGGTCTGCCTGACGCGGTGCTGACCGTCGAGACCCTCAGCATCGATCTCGACGGTGTTCACCGGTCCATCGAGCACATCGAGACCCTCGAGATGCAGATCGACATCGACGGGACGCCCCACGACGTCCAGGTGGTCACGTCACCGGCATGAAGCCCACGCGGGGCACGGCCTGCCTGCAGGTCTCGGCTCAGGTGACGAGCACCGCCGCACCGGTCACCCGGTCGGCGGCGAGATCCTCGAGCGCTCGATCGGCGGCGTCGAGCTCGTAGGCGGTCGTGGTCACCTCGAGCCCGAGGCGTGCAGCGAGCGCCAGGAACTCCTCGCCGTCGGACCGCGTGTTCGCGGTCACGCTCCGCACCTGCCGCTCCATGAACAGGTGCTCCTGGTAGTTGAGCGGCGGAACGTCGCTGAGGTGGATACCCGCGAGGGCGAGGGTTCCCCCACGTTCCAGACCGGACAACGCGACCGGCACCAGCTCGCCCGCGGGAGCGAAGATGATCGCCGCGTCGACCGGCTCCGGCGGCAACCCGTCGCCGGGTCCCACCGAATGGACGCCGATCGACTGGGCGAGATCACGCGCCGCGTGTCCGCGCGTGCAGGACGTGCACCGTGGCTCCCTTGCGCGAGGGCGACCTGCGCCGCGAGGTGCGCGGACGCCCCGAAGCCGTAGATCGCCAGTCGACCTCCGGGGGGAAGCGTCGGCCCGCTTCAGCGAGCGATACCCGATGATGCCGGCGCACAGCAGCGGAGCGGCGTGCACGTCGTCGAACGAGTCGGGGAGCTCGTAGGCGAAGGCCTCGTCAACGACCGCGTACTCGGCGAATCCGCCGTCCGCGTCCCATCCCGTGAAGCGCGGCGTGACGCAGAGGTTCTCCGCTCCCCTGCGGCACCAGTGGCACATGCCGCACGTCTTCCGTAGCCACGCGATCCCGATCCGCTGACCGAGGACGAATCGTCGGCTTCCCGGCCCGAGCTCCTCGATGGTCCCGACCACCTCGTGGCCGGGCACCGTGTGCGGATGGCGCGGCAGGAGATCACCTTCGGCGAGATGCAGGTCGGTTCGGCACACCCCGCACGCAGAGACGCGGAGCAGCACCTCGCCTGCAGCCGGGCACGGGACGCGCACGTTCGACGGCGACCAACGGGTGGCTGCTCATGGGTCCCGGGACGTCGACAGCCCATGCTCGCATCGCGACTCCTGTCGATTGCGTGGACCGGTCACACCCAGCTGAGCACACGCGGCGCCGCGACGAACGGGTCAGCTGATGAGCATCACTCGAAGCAGGCAGCGAGAAGGGCCTGGATCTCCTCCACGTCAGGTTGGATCCTGAGCGACTCGCCGACCTTCTCGATCTGGAGCGAAGGGCAGTACCACCCCCGACCGTCGAGGAAGAACTCGGGCGAACCACGGACACCGCGGCGCTTGCCCTCTTCGTAGTCGTCGAGCACGAGCGGCTCGGTGTCGGAGGGGGGAAACACGATGCCTCCGGTGGCCGCAATCCGAGCCAACACGTCGGGCTGCGCCAGGTCCAGACCGTGCTCGAACAGCGCGTCGCGAACGAGAAGGCTCATCCGCTCTCCCGTCGCGTCACCGAGCCGGTACGCGGCCGCCACCAACTCGAGCGAGGGCATCGACGACGGCGGGATCGACGCAGGCTCGAATCCTCGGAAGAGGTCCGGCGCGGCCTGCTCGCGCAGTTCGTCGACGTGCTCCGCCACGACTCCGGGGTCCAAGGGCTCGCCGTTGACGAGCTCCAGGGGCCACGCGCGGACTCGCAGTACGGGTTTCGTGACCCTCCGTGCTTCGCGGAAGGCGACGAAACGCCGCAGGCCGACGTGCGCGAACGGGCAGGTCACGTCGGCGAAGACCTCGACGAAATCGCGGGCGGTGGGGTCGTTCGTGGCGCGGCTCTGAGCGACGGGCACTCGGCTCACTCCCTACTGGACGATGAAGGTCGTGACCATCCCGAACATGCCCTTGTCGCCCTCGGCGTGGCTCAGGATGTGGCAGTGCCACGCCCACACACCGGGAGACGTCGCGTGCACGAGCACCGTGTACCGCTCGCCCGGGGCCACGTCGAGCGTGTCGACCTCGTACGGCGTCGGGGTCGGGAAGCCGTCCTTGGCGATGACCAGCTGCGGCAGTCCGTGCAGGTGCATCGGGTGGATCTGGAGGCCCTCGTTCATGTAATGCACCTCTACCCACTCATCCTGCTTGGCGATCACGGGTGCGGTCGCAGGGAACGACTTGCCGTTGAGGGTGAGGCCGATCACGCCGGCGTCGTTGAGCACCATCGGCACCTCCTGCGTCGGCGTCACGCCGGCAGGGAGCGGTTCGGCCCCGATGATGAACGCGCCCATGAGCCCGTCGGGGACCTGATGCTCCGCGTGGTGGTGCGAGTGGTACATGCCCACCTCGGGCGTCTGCGCCGCCACGAAGTCGTACGTGAACGTCTCACCCGGTTTGACCGGCGGCTGGGTGACGTCGGGGACGCCGTCCATCGCGTTCGGCACGGTGATGCCGTGAAAGTGGATCGCCGTCGACTGCGGCAGCTGATTGTCGAGTACCACGCGCACGTGATCGCCCGGGTCGACCTTGATCGTGGGACCCGGCACGGTGCCGTTGTAGGTCCACGCCTTCACGGTGTTCCCCGGTGAGACCTCCCAGTCGGTGATCGCCGCGGTGAGGTCGAACTCCTTGGTGCCGTCGGGCAGTACCACGGGTGCCATCACCTGTGCACCCACGCCCTCGGTGTTCGGACCATCGGTCAACTGCTTCGTGTAGGCGTCGACCGGCTGCTTCATGATCGCGTCCTGCTGATCGTTCTGCTCCTTCGTCTGGGCCGAGCTCGCGGCCGCCGTCGCGCCACCGAGGCCGACGTGCAGCATCGCGGTCATGCCGGCGCTTTCGTGGCCGGAGATCTGGCAGTACGCGGTGTACATCCCGGGCTTCAGCGACGAGACGTCGAGAACGTCCGACTGTCCCGACGCGACGTCCGAGGACTTGAGGCTCGTACCCTTCACCGCGAGGTTGTGCGCGACGGTCCCTACGTTCTTGACCGTCAGCGAGCCACCGGTGTCGACCGCGATGGTCGACGGGTCGATCGTGAACTCCTTCAAGGCCACCTGTGTGCCCTGCGACGCATTCGCGACGTCCTTGGCGTCGTCGCTCTGCGTCAACGCCTGGCCGGCGACGATCAGCGCACCCAACCCGAGAACGAGCGCGAGGGACGCGAACGCCCATGCACCCATCCCGATCGCCTCGTCGTTCCGCTTGAACCGCACGACTTGCTCCCTCTCCGCGCCGTTGTCCTTCAGAACATCGTCGACGGAGCTCGACAACGACAGGGCCGGAAGTCCCGTCGTGCCGTACGTCAACGCGCCCCGGCCGGTCGGGAATCGGCTTCGGCGACCTCGCCGGCGCGCCGGTGCAAGACTCCGCAGAATGGCTGCGGCGATCTCCACTTCCGGGTTGGTCAAGACGTTCGGATCGACGAGGGCGTTGGACGGCCTCGACCTCACGGTGGAGACCGGCGAGGTGCACGGCTTCCTCGGGCCCAACGGTTCGGGGAAGACCACGGCGATCCGCGTGCTGCTCGGGCTGCTCCGGGCTGAGAGCGGTGAGGTGGCACTGCTCGGTGGCGACCCCTGGCGCGACGCGGTCGCGTTGCATCGCCGTCTTGCGTATGTTCCGGGTGACGTCACGTTGTGGCCGAAGTTGAGCGGCGGTGAGGTCATCGACCTCCTCAGCCGGTTGCGCGGCGACCTCGATCCGCAACGCCGCGATGAGTTGCTCGAGCGCTTCGACCTCGACCCCACCAAGAAAGCGCGCACGTATTCGAAAGGCAACCGTCAGAAGGTCGGCCTCGTCGCGGCACTGGCATCCAGCGCTGAGTTGCTGATCCTCGACGAACCCACGTCAGGGCTCGATCCGCTCATGGAGGCCGTCTTCCAGGACTGCATCCGCGAGATCAAGGCCGAGGGACGGACCGTCCTCCTGTCGAGCCACATCCTCGCCGAGGTCGAGGCGCTCTGCGACCGGGTGACCATCATCCGCGCCGGCCGGACACGGCAGAGCGGGAGCCTGCAAGAGCTGCGGGGACTGACTCGCACGTCGATCGTTGCGGAACTGGCGCTCCCGGTTGACGGGCTCGACACGCTGCCCGGCGTCCACGCGGTTCGTGTCGACGGCGCCCGGGTCCAGTTCGACGTCGACACGGTCCATCTCGAGGCCGCCGTGCGGCAGCTCGGCCAGCTCGGTGTGCGCAGCCTCGTGAGCCATCCGCCGACGCTGGAAGAGCTCTTCCTCCGCCACTACGGCGACGAGGTCTCGAGCGACGCGGCCGTCCCGGGGTGATCGGGCAGCCGCGCGCCATGACCGGTACCCGGGACTCGTTCACCGCCACTGGCTCGCTCACCCGGTTCGACCTACGACGCGATCGACTTCGGATCGTCGTGTGGATCGTGGCCATCGTCCTGCTCGTCGTGTCGACCGTCGCGAGCGTGAAGGGCCTGTACCCGAACCGCGTGGAGCTCGTGAAGGCCGCGAAGGCATCCGAGGACAACGCGGCGGCGATCATCTTCAACGGCCCGCCCCAGAACCTCGACACGGTCGGCGGCCAGGTGGCGTTCCAGACCGGAACCTACGGGCTCATCCTCATGGGCCTGATGAGCATCTTCATGCTCGGGCGTTTGACACGCGGTGAAGAGGAGGCCGGCCGCTCCGAGCTGCTGCGGTCACTTCCGATCGGCCCGCACGCCTTGCCGACCGCGGCGATGATCACCGTCGCCGTCATGAACGTCACGGCCGGTGCGCTCGTTGCCCTTGCCCTGCTCGCGCTCGGGCTACCGGCGAGCGGTTCCGTGGTCTTCGGGCTTTCGTTCACGTTGTTCGGCCTGCTGCTGACCGCGATCACGTCCGTCGCCGCGCAGATCACGGAGAACACCAGAGTGGTGTACGGCATCGGCGGCCTCGTGCTGGGCGCGGCGTTCGTCGTGCGGGCGCTGGGCGACATCGGCGATGGCACGATCTCGTGGTTGTCGCCCATCGGCTGGGCGCAGAAGACGCGCCCATTCGCAGGCGAGCAGTGGTGGCCGTTCCTCGTCATCGTCGGCGCGACCGGTCTCTTCGCCGCACTCGCGATCGACCTCTCACGCCGTCGCGACCTCGGCGCCGGGCTCGTCCAACCACGGAGCGGCCGAGCTCACGCGTCGCCCGCCCTGGGCAGGCCGCTGGGGCTCGCGACGCGGCTCCAACGCGCGAGTCTCATCGGATGGAGCACGGGACTCCTCCTGCTGGCCATCGCCTACGGGTCGATCACGGACTCCATCAACGAGTTCGTGCAGGACAACGAGACGCTCACCGACATCGTCGCGGCGCAGGGCCACGGCACCCTCGTCGAGCAGTACCTCGCGATGTCGTTCCGGATCCTGGCCCTCGTAGGTGCCGGATTCGCGATCCAGTCGGCGCTGCGCATCCGGAGCGAGGAGGCGTCGACGCACGCGGAGCAGATCCTGGCAACGCCCGTTTCACGCGTGCGGTTCGCAGTGAGCCACCTCGTGATCGCGTTCGCCGGCACGCTCGTCATGCTGTTCCTCGCCGGAGCCGCGTTCGGCGCATCTGATGCCGCGGTCACCGGCGACCTCGACGCGATCTGGCAGTCGATCGCCGGCGCGCTCGCCTATGCGCCGGCGGTCTGGGTGCTCATCGGCCTCGTGATGGCGGCGATCGGCCTGGCGCCCGGCGCCACGCTGTTCTCCTGGGCCTTCCTCGGTCTCTGCTTCGTCGTGGGAATGTTCGGCCAGCTCCTCGACCTCCCGACGTGGGTCGAGGATCTGTCACCGTTCCAGCACGTCCCGCAATATCCAGCTGCCGACCTCGAGGTCCTGCCGCTCGTGGTACTCGTCTCCCTCGCGATGGTCTTGACTGCGCTCGGCATCGCCGGCTTCCGCCACCGCGACATCGGCTGAGGGCCATGACCCTGTCGGGCCGGTGATGTCGCTGGTGGCGTCGATTGCCCCGGGACTCCGTCCTTCCTAGGGTGCACGCGTCGGGTCTCACGCATCTCGAGGCGCGTCTTGCGACGAGGACGAGGAGGAACGCGTGGCTTCGGAACCGATCGCGGATGGACCGGTGCCGCCCGCGCCTCGAAAGGACGGCTGGACCGCGGCGCGGGTGATCGTCGTCATCGTCGGCTCGATCCTGGCGTTGCTCGGCCTTCTCGGGGTGCTGGGAGGCGGGGCGTTGACCTGGGCGGCAGCGACCCAGCGTGACGACGCAGGCTTCTTCCACACCGACACCGAGCAGTTCTCGGTGGGCACGTACGCGATCACGAGCGAAGACCTCGACCTCGGCACGGGGAAGCGGCCGCGGGAGGGGGGCGTCGACATCGGTGACCTGGTCCGGGTCCGGCTCCGCGCCACCCCTGCGGAGCCCGGGGTGCCCGTGTTCGTGGGCATCGGACGGACCTCAGCCGTCAACCGCTACCTGCGGGGCGTCGCGCACGACGTCGTCCGCGACGTCGATCTCGACCCCTTCCACATCGAGTACCGCACCCGGGCCGGCAGCGCTGAGCCGGGGGTACCCGGCGACGAGGACTTCTGGGTCGCGTCGAGCCAGGGCACGGGTCGTCGCACGGTGGTATGGGAGCCGAAGTCCGGCAACTACACGGTGGTGGTCATGAACGCCGATGCGAGCCGCGGTGTGAGCGCGGACGTTTCGGTCGGGGTCGCCGTGCAGCACCTGTGGGCGATCATCGGCGGCCTGTTCGGCGTCGGCGTCGTGCTCCTCGCCGGCGGCGTCGCGTTGATCGTCGTCGCAGGACACCGGGCAGCCGGCGGCGCGCCGCCCGCGGGAGGCCGCTGCCGTCCCGGATGCTTCTGCGGAGCTCGCGGGCCCCGCCACCGTGACGGCTGCCGCGAGCTCGCGTGCACCCTCGGCCGAGGAACCGGTGCTCCTCAGCGGCCGCCTCGACGAGCCGTTGAGCCGATGGCTGTGGATCGTGAAGTGGCTGCTCGCGATTCCCCACTTCGTCGTGCTCGCGTTCCTCTGGATCGCGGTCTTCGTGCTCTGGATCGTGGCGGTGTTCGCGATCCTGTTCACGGGCCGCTACCCGAAGGGGATCTTCGATTTCAACCTCGGCGTGTTGCGTTGGACGTGGCGAGTCGCCTTCTACGCGACCGGCGCGCTCGGGACCGACCGCTATCCGCCGTTCTCGCTGAGCGGGGGCGTCGACTATCCGGCCACACTCGACGTGGCCTACCCCGAGCAGCTGTCGCGCGGCCTCGTGCTCGTGAAGTGGTGGCTGCTCGCTATCCCGCACTATGTGATCGTCGGGATCATCGGTTCAGGCTTCTGGATCGGCGTGCTGCGCTTCGACGGTGACCGGTGGTCAGCCCCCGGCTGGGGCACCTGGGGCGGCGGGCTTCTCGGCGTTCTCGTGTTGATCGTCGGGGTAAGGCTGCTGTTCACGGGCCGCTATCCGCGCGACATGTTCGGCCTGGTCGTCGGTCTGAACCGGTGGGTCTTCCGGGTCGCCGCGTACGCGTTGCTCATGACCGACGTCTATCCGCCGTTCCGGCTCGACCAGGGCGGCGGCGAGTCCGCGCTGCCGGGTACCGCTCCGCAGATGCCTCCACCGTGAAAGACTCGCCGAGCCGCCAGGTGAGAGGTCAGTTCCAGCCAAAGGGGCCGAGCACGTAGTCGACCACCGACTCGGGGGTGCTGCGGTCGGAACCTGCGAACTGCTCGATCATCGACGCGAACGTGTCGCTCGGCGCGTCGGAGACGCACGTGTAGACCAGACCGTTGCGCGCCCACACCACGACGTCGCCACTCGGCTCGTGGTAGGTGCGGGCGCGCGAGCCGGCGAGCCGCGAGTCGGTGCCACCACTCGGGAGCGAGCCCCAGTCGAGGTCGCCACGCTGCTCGAACACCGAGGTGGTGAACACGCCGTCGCTGTAGAACAGGAGCACGCCGTCAGGGTGCTGCGATCGCGTCACCAGCTCGAAGCCGCCGAGCGACGTCGGCGCGCGGTAGCCGTCGGGTACCGACGACAGGGCTTTCGCCTTCCCCGTGTCGACGCCTCGGGGCGCACTGACCGACGTGTCGCCGTCGCCGACGTCGACGGTCACGAACTGCACGGAACGCTGCACGTGACCATCGGGGCCCAGCACCTGACGCCCGAGGAGCAGGCCGGTGGCGTCGTCGACGAAGAGGCGCTGGGCCACGGTGCCGTCGCCGCGCTCGGCCACGACCACGGTCGTCGGGCGCCCGGCGACCGTGCGGGGGGACCCGAGGGTCAACGACCACCGGTGTCCCGGGGCGGGGAGCTCGCCGGCGGCCGGCTCGACCAGGGCGCCCGTCCAACCCAGCCGGTCGCGCAGGTAGGTGCGGCGGCCCTCGTCGACGACGGTGCCGCCGTCGGACGCCACGATCTCGACCGCGCCGCCGACGTCGTTGACCTCGACCCGCGCCTCTCGCATCGCGTCACCGGAGCGCCAGGAGACCACCGCGGTGCCCGAGAAGTCGTGGCGCGACGCGGCGTCGCGGGTGCGCTCGACCAGACGGGCCGCTTGGCGCGCCTCGGGCGTGTCGTCGGCCGACGCGCCCCAGGCGCTGATCGGCCACACCACCGCGACCGCGGCCAGCGCGAGCCACGCGAGGGTCGCCGGCCGGCGGCTGGTCGTCATCGGCGGAAGCCGGCCAGGGGTCCGACCGGCGCCAACATGCTGACCGGGTCGCCGGCGTCGGAACCCTGCGCGCCGTGCTGCGCAACGACCGCGGTGACATTGGGCGACACCTCGCTGCGATGTGGCAGGGCGATCACTGCGACCAACCCGATGACGATCGCGGCCGCGGCGGCGAGCCACGTCGCACGCCGGCGCGGTCGCCGCACCGCGATCGCGACCACGGGCGCTCGAGCGTCGCGTTCGTCGTCGTCGAGGTCGTCGCTCCCGACCGTTGCGAGGACCGACTCCCAGAAGGCATCGGGCGCCTCCCGCACCGGGAGGCGCCGCACCGCGTCGCGCGCCGCGCGTGTGTCCTCGAGCTCGGCTCTCCACTCGGCCGATTCGGACAGACGGGCTTCCACAGCCGCGCACGCCGACGCGTCGAGCTCGTCGTCGAGGTACGCCGAGAGCATCTCCGGCACCAGCTCGAGCTCCCCGTTCCCACTCATGGCCCGCTCACCCCGTCGGCCATCAGCGCGGCGCGCAGCATGCGGCGGCCGCGGTGGATGCGCGAGCGGACGGTGCCGATGGGCACCCCGGTGGCGTCGGCGATCTGCTCGTAGGAGAGATCGCTCACGTCACACAGCACGACCGGCACCCGGAAGTCGTCGGGCAGGCCCACGAGGGCGCGCTCGACCTCGTCGGAGAGGCCGGTGGGCACCTCGTCGGCGGCAGGTGAGGGGGGCAGGATCCGTCCCGGATCGTCGGGGAGCGCGTCGGTCGGCCGCCGCTTGCGGCGCCGCACCTCGTCGAGGAACACGTTCGTCACGATCCGCGCCAACCAGCCTTCCAGCGATCCGGGCTCGTAACGCTCGAGCCCCTTGCGGACTCGGATGAGCGATTCCTGCACCAGATCCTGTGCGTCGTCGTCGTTGCCGGCCAGGCGGTACGCCACGTTGTAGAGGAAGCGCCCGTGCTCGCGCGCGACCTCTTCCCACGTGGGGATGCCGTCAGCCATCGACAAGAACGACGGAAGGGGGCGGAATGGTTCCCGGGATCAGCCCTGACGATTCAGACCGGTCGGGACCGGCGGCGCTCAGGCGCTCTTGGTCTCGCCGTCGTCCTCGGTCTCGCCGTCGACGCCCTTCTTGAACTCCTTGCTGGCCTGCCCGAGGGACTTGGCGAGCTTGGGGAGACGGGTGCTGCCGAACAGCAGCAGGACGACGGCGAGGATGATGAGGAGCTCGGTAGCGCCGAGGTTCATGGGTGGGGCCCTTTCGAGGGAATCCCACCACGATACCGCCGATGGAGGCCACGATTAGCGCTGCAGGGTCTCGGCCAGCAATTCCACGTCGTCGACCGCGGTCACCGCGAAGGGGACCGCCCCCGCCCCCACGATCAGGGTCTGGACCCCGAGCTCGGACCAGGCCGCCGCCTGCTCCCGCACCTGGTCGACCGTGCCGACCAGTCGACCGTGGCGCCAGTCGTCGAGGGTCACGCCGTCGAGCACACCCGGCGGTGTGGTCTGCTGCAAGCGGAGGAACCTGCGCTCGAGATCGCGCTCGTCCTCGCCGCAGAGCGCGTACAGGCCGAGCGAACGCTGCACCGACGCCGGATCGCGCCCGACCGCTTCGCACGCGCGTGCGAGCACGTCGAGGCGGTCCCGGTAGTCGTCGGGCGTCCAGACCCAGCTGGTGTTCCAGCCGTCGGCCAGCTCCGCTGCGAGCGCCAGCAGGCGATCGCCCTTCCCGCCCACGATGATCGGTGGCGTCGGTTGCTGCACCGAGGGGGGCTCGTTGCGGGCGGCGAACGCACGGTGGTACGTGCCGTCGACGGTGCACGGTCCTCCGCCGAGCAGCCCGCGCAGCACCGCGATCGCTTCGCCCAGGCGCGCCAGGCGATCACCGGGCGACGGCATGGTCATGCCGATCGCCTCGTACTCCGGCTGGTACCACCCGGCGCCGATGCCGACGTCGAGTCGCCCGCCACTGATCGTGTCGAGCGTGGCCAGCGACTTGGCCAGCACCGCCGCGGGTCGTAACGCCTCGCAGAGGACGAGGGTACCGAGCCGCGGGCGCGTCACCACGCCGGCCAGTGCCGCCAGCGCGACGATCGGATCGAGCGCGCCCTGCCGATCGGCCGGTCCCCCGTACTTGGCGATGTCGAGGAAGAGGTGATCCGACAGCCACAGAGAGTCGTACCCGGCGCGATCGGCGGCCTGCGCGTATTCGACGACGCTCGACCACCGCAGCGGCGACTCCCCGGCGATCGAGTAGTCGTACTGCGGCAGTGCCAATCCGATACGCACCGGCGGCACTCTACCGGGGTCGATCCCGGTCCTCGCCGTAGCCTGCAACGGTGTTGGAGTGCGTGCCGAACGTGTCTGAGGGACGCGACCGCGCCGTGCTCGACGCGCTCGCGGCCGCCTGCGGGCCCGCCCTGCTCGACCTCCACGCCGACGCCGACCACCACCGCGCGGTGTTCACCATGGCGGGCGACGGCCTGCTCGACGCGGTGCGGGCGCTGGCGCGCGCGGTCGCCGACCGCGTCGATATCCGGGCCCACACCGGGGTCCATCCCCGCTTCGGCGTGCTCGACGTCGTGCCGTTCGTGGCCCTCCACGGCGACCCGCTCGCCCACGCTGCGCGCGCGGCACACGACTTCGCGTCGTGGATCGCCGACGAGCTCGCGCTCCCGGTGTTCCTGTACGACCACGCGGATCCGCACCGGCGCACCCTGCCCGACGCGCGCCGCGCCGCGTTCACCTCACGCGCCCCCGACCTCGGGCCGGAGCGTCCTCACCCCGCACTCGGCGCGGTCGCCGTTGGTGCGCGTCCGCCCCTCGTGGCCATCAACTGCGAGCTGACGTCCGACGACCTGGCGCTCGCCCGCGGCATCGCCGCGGGCGTGCGCGAACGCGACGGCGGGCTGGCCGGCGTTCGGGCGCTCGGGCTCGCGCTGCCGTCCGTCGGCCGGGCGCAGGTGTCGATGAACCTGGTCGACCTCGAACGCACCGGCGTGCAGCGGGCGTGCGAGAGCGTGCGGGAGCTCGCACGCGCCGCCGACGACGACGTCGCCCGCGTCGAGTTGGTGGGCCTGCTGCCGGTCGCCGAGCTGGCCCGGTGCGATCCGGCGTTCCTCGAGTGGTCCGCGATCGGCCCGGACCGGACGATCGAGGCGCGACTGCGGTGAGTGCGGCTCAGGCCCCCATCGCGGTGCGACGCTCGAGCGCGCGCTGACGCCGGACCCGGCGCCGCTCCCGCTCCGACAGCCCACCCCAGATGCCGAACTTCTCGCCGTGGGCGAGGGCGTACTCGAGGCAGTCGACCCGGACCTCACAGCTCCGGCACACCGCCTTCGCCTCCCGGGTGGAGGCACCCCGCTCCGGGAAGAAGAGGTCGGGATCGACCCCGAGACAGTTGGCCTCCTCCTGCCAACGGCGCTCGCCACCGCCGTTGAAGCGTTGCGTGGCAACGAGGGCGGCCAGGCTGGAGGTGATCGGACTCATGGTCACGGGTTCGGGCATCGGCGTGCTCCCTTGCCAAGCAGACGCGGCGGACGCCGGAAATGACGCCTCTGGAATTACAGTGGTGTTACTATGCTCGGTCGTGGACCCGAGCGCAAGGGGTTTCTTCTTCGCGTCGGGAGCGGCGGGCGCCCGGGCCCAGCCCGGAGTCCGTGCGCTCGGACCCTGCAGCGCCCTGATCCGGGAACCTACGCTGCGTCTGGTGGGCCCCCAGCTGGAGGTCGCGCTCGGCGACATCGTCACCGAACACGTCCATGCCGTCGTGAATGCCGCGAACCCGTCCCTTCTCGGCGGCGGTGGGGTCGACGGCGCCATCCACCGGGCGGCGGGGCCCGGCCTCCTCGAGGCGTGTCGTGAGCTCGGCGGTTGCGCCTTCGGCGACGCCAAGGCCACCAGCGGCTTCGACCTCCCCGCCCGCTTCGTGATCCACACCGTCGGGCCGATCTGGGAGGGCGGGCACTCCGGCGAGGCCCGCCTCCTCCAGAGCTGCTATCGCCGCTGCCTCGAGGTCGCCGACGAGATCGGTGCCGAGTCCATCGCCTTCCCGGCGATCAGCACCGGTGCGTACGGGTACCCGATCCCCGAGGCGACGAGGATCGCGGTCGAGGCGGTGCGCTCCACCATCAGCGGCGTGCACTCCGTCCGCTTCGTGTGCTTCGACCCCGCCGTGCACGAGCGCTACGTGCGCGAGATCGCCGGCTGACCCCGCTCAGGTGGCGAGCGGTACCGGCGCGGGCGCGTCGGGCCCGACGTAGCGCGCGCTGGGCCGGATGATCGCGGTGTCCGCCGACTGCTCGAGGATCTGCGCGCACCACCCGATGGTGCGGCTCGCCGCGAACGTCGGCGTGAACAGCTGCCGCGGGATCCCGCAGAGCTCCATCACGACGCCGGCGTAGTACTCGACGTTCGTGTGCAGCTCGCGGCCGGGCTTGAGCTCGGCGAGGACCCGCTCGACGGTCTCCTCCACCTGCACCGCGAACTTGACGCGCGAACCGCCGAACGACCGGGCGACGTCGCGCAACATGACCGAGCGGGGGTCGGCGGTGCGGTACACGGCGTGTCCGAACCCCATGATCCGTTCGCCGCCGGCGACCGCCCGGCGGACCCACGCCTCGGTGCGTTCGGGGGTGCCGATGGCGTCGAGCGTGTCGAGCGCGCGGCTGGGCGCGCCGCCGTGCAACGGGCCCGAGAGGGCGCCGAGCGCGGCGACCACCGCGGCTCCGACGTCGGCACCGGTCGAGGTCACGACGCGTGCGGTGAACGTCGACGCGTTGAACCCGTGGTCGATGCCCAGGATCAGGTACTGCTCGAGCGCCCGGGCGCGGGCCGGATCCGGCACCTCGCCGTCGATCATGAAGAGGTAGTTGGCCGCGGTGGGGAGGTCACGGCGCGGCGCGATCGGCTCGAGCCCGATCGACGCGCGGTACAGCGCGGCGACGAGGACGGGCGTCACCGCGCAGAGACGCACCGCGTTCGCCCGGATGGTCGCCGGATCGGCGTCGTACGTGGGCGGCATGTTCTCCATCGCCGCCAGCTGCGACAGTGCCGTGCGCAGGGCGCCGAGGGGTGGCGTGGCCCCGCTCGCCATCGCCGGGAGGAGCGCCAGGAGGTCGGTGGGGACGGCGCGCGCGTCGGCGATCTCCGCCGCGAACCGGTCGCGCGCCGCCAACGTCGGCAACTCGCCTTCGAACAGGAGGTACCAGACGTCTTCGAACGTCCGGACCGCGGCGAGCTCGGGGGCCGAGTACTGGCGGTAGTGGTAGAAGCCTTCGAGTCCTCGTACGTCGCCGAGTGCCGTGTCGGCGACGATCACGCCCTTGAGGCCGCGGGGGGCGGCGGCGTCGGTCATGGTCATCTTTGCCATCTCCTTGTCGTTGGTGGTCACCTCCAATTTCCGGCCGACCCAGCCTCTTGTCAACGTTGATCAACTGTCAATATAATGGGGCATGGCGAACGAGCGCTGGCTCAGCGCGGCCGAGGCGACGGCACGGCTCGGGGTGAAGCCGCAGACGCTCTACGCCTACGTGAGCCGGGGGCTCATCCGTCGCGAGCGGCTCCCGGGCACCCGCACCAGCCGCTACTCCCGGACCGACGTGGAGGGGCTCGCCGGGCGCTCGCGGTCCCGACCGGGGCGCTCGGAGCCCGAGATCCACGTCGACCAGGCCATCACCGCACTCGATCCCGCCGGTCACCTCTCGTACCGCGGGTGGGACGCCACCCGCGCCGCGGTCGACGCCCACTACGAGCAGGTCGCAGCCTGGTTGTGGGGCACCACCTTCGGGCCCAACGACCACTGGTCGGCCGACGCCGCCGGGCTCGTCACCGCGCGCCGTGTGCAGGCGGCGCTCCCGGCGTCGACGCCCCTCCCCGACCGGCTCCGGGTCGTCGTGGCCGCGCTGCGCCCGGGCGACCCGCTGCGCGACGACCGTCGAGTCGCCTCGGTGGCCGCGCGGTCGGGCACCCTCCTCGCCACCGTGGTCGAGGCACTCCCACCGGTCGACGCGCGCGACGATCCCGGGACGACCGGCTCGCTGGCGCGCCGGCTATGGACACGTGTCTCACCGCTCGAGCCGACCACGCGGCGGGTGCGCGCGCTCGACCGCGCCCTCTCACTCCTCGCCGACCACGAGCTCGCGACGTCGACCCTTGCCGTGCGGGTCGCGGCGTCGGTGTGGGCCGACCCGTACCTCCTCCTCCTCACCGGGCTGGCGACCACCGGTGGCCCGCTGCACGGCGGCGCGTCGGAGTTCGTGCGCTCGCTCCTGCACGACGCGCTGGCAACCGATCCGGAGCACGCGGTCGGACGGGCGTTGCGCGACGACCAGCTCGTGCCCGGCTTCGGTCACGCGGTCTACCAGGGTCCCGATCCACGCGCCCCGGTGCTGCTCGACGCGATCGACCAGGCCCGGCCGCCACGTGAGCTGTGGCGCGCCGCACAGGGCGTGCTCGACGTGATGGCCCACGCCGGTGGTCCGCACCCCAACATCGACTTCGCGCTCGGCGTCCTCGGCGAGTCGATGCGCATGGTGGACGGCGCGGGGGAAGCGGTGTTCGCCATCGCCCGCAGCGCGGGCTGGATCGCCCATGGCCTCGAGGAGTACCAGCACCGGCTCCGCTACCGCATCCGCGCCACCTACACCGGCCCCGAAGAGATGCGCTAACTCGCGCGACGCTGCTGGCGACGGTGGTCGAGGAAATCGACCAGCACGTAGTCGCCGAGGGTGTCGGCGTTGGTGAAGAACGCCCGCCCCCCGTTGACCCGCATCATCTGTTCGACGAACGACTTCAGGTAGTAGCTCTCGTCGAGCATGAACGTGTTGATGCGGATCCGGTCACGCGTGCAGCGCATGACCTCCTTGAGCGTCTCCTCGATGGTGACCGGTGACGGCGGGTACTGGAAGTACGCCTCGCCCCCCTCGATGTGGGCGGTCGGCTCGCCGTCGGTGACCATGATGATCTGCTTGGTGCCGCTCTGACGGGCGAGCTGCTTGCGCGCCAGGAGCAGCGTGTGCTGCATGTTGGTGCCCCACTCGAAGTCCCAGCTCATCTCGGGGAGCAGCTCGGGCTTCACCTCGCGTGCGACCCGCCCGAACGACACCAGACCGAAGTAGTCGCGCGGGAACTGGCTGGTGATGAGCGTGTGCAGCGCCATCGCCACCTTCTTCGCGGGCAGGAAGTTGTCGCGGATCGGCATCGACAACGACACGTCGAGGAGCAGCACCGTGGCCGAGCGTGTGAGCATCTCGGTGCGCTCGACCTCGAAGTCGTCGGGTGACAGCCGCACCGGTGTGCCGGCACCCGACCGCCAGATCGCGTTCTTCACCGTCTCCTGCACGTTGAGGTGGAACGGGTCGCCGAACTCGTACGGCTTGTGGTCATGGGCGTGCTCGTTGCCCACCCCGTTGCGCTCGAGCTCGTGACGGCCGGCCCGGTCCTTCACCAGCTTGCGGTAGAGGTCGGAGAGCGCCTTGTTGCCGATGGCCCGGATCGCGCGTGGCGTGAGCTCGAGCCGGCCCTCCCGCTGCTCGATGAGCCCGGCGTCCTCCAGCATCTTGGTGAGCTCGCGGAGGCGGTCGAGCGAGCGTGCGGCGTCGTCGCCCAGCAGCTCACGCGCGTGGTCGAGGTCGACCTCGGCCAGCTCGCCGGGCTGGGTGGCCGAGCGCATGAGGTTCTCGAGCGCGTCGAGGTCGCCCAGGGTGTCGAGCAGGCCGGGCATCTCGCCGAACGACATCGGGTCGTTGCCGCTGAAGTTCTGCGACCGCTGCCACGGCAGGTTGGGGAACGCGTTCTGGAGATTGCGCGAGAGCTGGTCGACCTGCCACCGGAGGTCCATGTCCTCGAGCAGTGACTCGGAGAGCGCCTGCAGCTGCGCTCGCTGCTCGGGGGTCATCGAGTTGAGCAGCTGCTGCATCTGCGCCATCGACTGCGCCATCTGCTCGAGCAGCTCGTCGAGGTTCTGCGGGTTGCCGGGGAAGAAGTCGCCGTGGCGCTCCATGAACCCGTCGAAGTCGGGTTCCTCGCCCCGCTCGCGCTGCTCGAGCATCTGGTTGAGCTCGTTGAGCATGTCCTTCATCTGCGCCATGCGCTCGGGGGTCATGTTCTGCATGCCCTCGGACAGCTGGTTGAAGTAGCTCTGCATCAGCTGCTCGCGCAGCTGATCCATCAGCTCTTCGAACCTCTCGCGTGCGGCATCGTCCATGAACTCGTACTGCTGCAGGGACTGCACCCGCCCGGCCAGGTCGGGCGGCAGCTCCTCGAGCTCGCGCCGCCGCTGCTCGGCGACGTCTTCCACCAGCTCCTGGCGGCGTTGGTCGCCCGAGCGGGTGGCCTCCTCCAGCCGACGGTCGATCCCTTCGCGTTCCATGTCGACGACCTCGTTGAGCTGCTCGGCGATGTCGTCGTACACACCACCGAGGTCACGGCTCTCGAGCTCCTGCCGACGCCGTTCCCGCAGCTTCTCGAGCATCTCGCGGAGGCCCATGAGCTGCTCGTCGTTGCGGTCCCGGAAGCCCTGCTGCATCATCCGGCGCAGGGCCGCATTGAGGTCGCCGTGGTAGAGGAGGTCGTCGCTCATCTCGTCGAGGAGCGACTCGGCGTCGAGGTCGAAGCCGGTCTGCGTGCCGTCCCAGCGCGAGTACCGGAATCCAGGTCGACGGGCCATGGGTCCCACGGTACCGGTTTCGGGTTCGCGCCGGTCGGGGGACCACAATGCAGCGCATGCGAGTGCTCCGGGCCGCCGTGCTCCTCGCCCTCGTCGCCCTGGGGGCCACGGCCTGCTCACGCGACTCCGGCAGCTCCCTGCCGACGCCGAGCCGTGCCTTCTGCCAGGCCGCGTACGACTACGACACCAACCTGCCGAAGCTCATCGGCAAGCTGCAGCAGCAGACCGCGCTGGTGGCGAAGCTGGCCGAGCACGCGCCCAAGGACATCGCCGCCGACGCGCAGATCTACCTCGACGCGATGGAGCGCCGGGCGCAGGGCGACACCTCGGTCGTCGACAACCCCAAGATCAAGACCGCGGTCGAGAACGTGAACCGCCGGGCCGCCGAGGGCTGCGAGCTCTACAAGCAGAACAAGGACGGCTCGGGCGGTATCTGAGCGCGCACTACGCCTTCGGCTTGCGCACGGAGAAGTCGGAGAACGTGAACTCGCTCGTCCCCGAGTTGCTCGCGACGAACAGCCCCACCTGCCCGGCACCGCCGGCGCCGGCTTCGGCGTTCGACACCTCGGTGCCGTTCACGTACAGGTACAGGTTGGTGTGGGCCGCGTCGGTGGACGGCTCGCACACCAGGCGGACCTCGTTCTGGGCCTGGTCGCCGGCACGCAACAACCCCGCGGGCAGCGCCTTGGGGGTGGCCGACTCGGCGACGTCGCCGGCGGCATAGTGCACCAGGTACGCGTACCCGTCGAGCGACACGTACCCGGCGATGAACGTGGTGGCATCGCTCCCCAGGCATGCGAGCCCCGCGCCGTCGCCGTCCGACCCGGACGTGAACCCCGTGGTGACGCTGATGTCGGCGGTCGCCGTCGTCGGCTCCGTCCGCAACGACGTCGCACCGGTCGGTTGACGCGTGCCGATGCGGAACCGGGAGTCGGGCAGGTACTCGGCGTACGCCCCGGACTCGTTGTACACCTCGAACCCGCTCTTCGGCTTCGAGAAGTCGTCCTTGGCGTAGACCGCGCCCGCCTTCGTGTCGTCGCCCGTTCCCTTCACCCGCGTGGCGTGCCACGTGCCCGAGAACTTCGCGGAGTCGAACCCCTTGTCCGTGAACGCGGGCTCCACGACGGAGCCGCTCACCGTCGCACCCGCGAACCGACCCTTGATCACCGCCTGCGCCGACCCAGCCTGCTGGCCCGGCTCGAGGTTGCTGAACGAGCCGTCCTTGCCGATGCCGAACGGTCCGAGGCCGGTCGAGCCGTAGTCGCCCTCGTTCTCGGGCGCGTCACCCTTGCACTGGGCGTGGACGGGCAGCGCGAGCACGCGCACCTCGGTACCGGTCGCGTCGACGACGACCTTGGTGCCCTTCGCCTGGTACGTCGCGCCCGGGATCACCTTCGGAGTGCTCGCCGCCGTCGCGATGCCGGACGACGCTGACACCGACGCGAGCGCGACGGCACCCAGTACCAAGATCCGACGCACGATCGCCCCTTTGGAGTGTGCTCAGGAAAGCGTCAGTGTTCCCACCGGCGGGGAATGCCTATCACGGACGGTCGCCGACGCTGACTCAGCCTCGCCCGCGGTACGCGGCGCGGCCACCCATGGCGTCCTTGTTGAGACGCTTGGAGAGGTGCAGCCCCTCGAGGACGAACTCGGTCGCCGACGCCACCCCGGCCGGGGTCTCGCCCACCTCGAGGTCGGCCAGGGTCGAGCGCAGCGCCGGCAGGTCGCTGAGCAGCTTGGCGTACTCCGACGACGCGATGTCCTCGCCGGTGTGCACCACCAACCCGGTCTCGAACGCGGTGACGACGTCGGTGAGCTTCTCGGGACGGGTGCGGGCGCGGAACGTCTCGAGGATCGACGCCTTCACGATGCGGTCGAGGACCTGCTCCTCGCGGCCGTCGTCGACGGTCTCGAACTCCACCTTGCCGGCGGTGCTCGCGACGAGCGCGTCGAGGTCGCTCACGCGGGGCACCACTTCGGTCTCGCCGTGGCGCAACGAGCGACGGGTGGCGTTGGCGACGAGCGTCTCGTAGTTGGCGATCGACAGCCGGACCGACACCCCGGACCGCTGGTTGATGTGCGGTGAGCGGCGGGCCTGCTGGCTCATCTCCGCCACGATCTCGGTCATGAAGCCGGGCACCTGCACGTTGAGGCCCTCCGCGCTGAGCGGACGGGCCTCCTGCTCGACGACCGCGGCCTCGAGCTCGGCGTCGAGCGGGTAGTGCGTGCGGATCTGCGCGCCGAAGCGGTCCTTCAGCGGGGTGATGATGCGACCGCGGTTGGTGTAGTCCTCGGGGTTGGCCGACGCGACGAGCATGAGGTCGATCGGGAGGCGGACCTTGTAGCCGCGGATCTGCACGTCGCGCTCCTCGAGCACGTTGAGCAGACCCACCTGGATGCGCTCGGCGAGGTCGGGGAGCTCGTTGATCGAGAAGATCGACCGGTTGGTGCGCGGCACCAGGCCGTAGTGGATGGTGAGCTCGTCGGAGAGGTAGCGCCCCTCGGCGACCTTGATGGGGTCGACTTCGCCGATGAGGTCGGCGATCGACGTGTCGGGGGTGGCCAGCTTCTCGCCGAAGCGGCGCTCCCGGTGCACCCACTCGATGGGTGTCTCGTCGCCGCGCTCGGCGACGAGCACGCGCGGCATGCTGCGAGATGGGGGCGTAGGGGTCGTCGTTGATCTCACTCCCGGCGACGATCGGCATCCACTCGTCGAGCAGGGCGGTCAGCGAACGGATGATGCGGGTCTTCGCCTGGCCGCGTTCGCCGAGGAAGATCACGTCGTGACCGGCGATCAGCGCGTTCTCCAGCTGGGGCAGGACGGTGTCCTCGTAGCCGATCACGCCGTCGACGAGGGGCCGGCCCTCGCCGATGCGAACGAGCGCGTTCGCACGCACCTCTTCCTTGACGGGGCGCGACTCCCATCCACTGGCTCGGAGCTCGCCGAGGGTTCCGGGACGCGTCATCAGGGCAACTCCCACTCGTCGTGGCCGTTGCGCGCCACCGTACCAGCGCGTCCCGATCGCTCATCTGGGAGGATCAGAGGGTGGACGGACCGCACGTCATCTGCTCAGGACCGGTGTTCGGCGAGGGACCCGTGTGGTGCCCGCCGGGAGCCGGATCGAACGAGGGGACCCTCGTGGTCACCAGCTCCGCCGAAGGCAACCTCTCGCGCGTGTGGCCGGAGGAGGGACGCCGGCAGGTGATCGCCGACACCGGCGGCGGGGCCAACGGCGCCGCGCTCGCAGCCGACGGCGGCCTCCTCGTCACGCAGAACGGCGGAATCGACTTCTCGATCTTCGAGATGTTCGCCGACCTGCCCGCGCCCAACTACGTCCAGTCCGGCCTGCAGCGCGTCGCGCCCGACGGCACCGTCAGCTATCTGACGCCCGACACCCTGCAGATGCCGAACGACCTCTGCGTCGCGTCCGACGGCACCGTGTACCTCACCGACCCGCGTTGGCCCACGCCGGAGCCGCCGAGTGGGAGAGTGTTCGCGCTCGATCCCGACGGCACGCTCCGGCTCGTCGCCGACGGGTTCTGGGCGCCGAACGGCATCGCCCTCGACACCGACGACGAGACCCTCATCGTGGTAGAGAACGGTCGGAACGGCGAGGACGAGGGCTTCGTCCGTCTGCACCCCGACGGCACCCGCGAGATGTTCGCGCCCGGGCGGTCGGGCGACGGCTGCGCCCTCGACGTCGACGGCCGGATCTACATGGCCGGTGGTGGCCACGTGGTCACCATCTACGAGTCCGACGGCACCGTGGTCGAGGTGCTCCAGTGCCCGGGTGACTACCTGGTGAGCACGAACTGCTGCTTCGGGGGCGACGACCTGCGCACGCTGTACGCGACCGACGGCGGCTCGCCCGGGCACGTGTACTGCTGGACCGACCTGCCGACCCCCGGGCGCGCGCTCCACCCCTGGCCCGGCACGGGGGTTTGAGAAAACTCTCACAATCCCTTGTTCACAAGGTCAGACAGGTACGTTTCCGGCATGGCGAAGGTTGAGGAAGAGCTCTCGACCGCAGCCCAGAACGCCGGCGCCGACGACGCCGACGTGCTGGCGCGGTACACCGGCCCCCCGGTGCCGGCACCCCGCCCGCACGGCCATTTCCTGGTCCGGTTCTGGCGCTCCGCGGTCGGCAAGAAGTGGGTGATGGCCGTCAGCGGGATCATCCTGCTGGGCTACGTGCTCGCGCACATGGTCGGGAACCTGAAGGTGTTCCTCGGGAAGGAGCACATCAACGTCTACGGCGAGTGGCTGCGGACGCTCGGCGAGCCCGCGCTGCCGCGGACGGTGCTGCTCTGGGGCATGCGCATCGTGCTGATCGCGGCGTTCGCCGGCCACATCGTCGCGGCCTACCAGCTCACCCGGATGAACCACCACGCCCGGCCGACGAAGTACCAGTCGAAGCGCGACTACGTCGCCGCCAACTTCGCCTCCCGCACCATGCGGTGGACGGGCGTGATCGTCGCGTTGTTCGTCGTCTTCCACCTCCTCGACCTCACCTGGGGAAGCGCCAACCCGAACTTCGTGCGCGGTGATCCGTACGACAACCTTTTCAACAGCTTCGAACGCGTCCCCGTCGCGATCGCCTACATCGTCGCCATGCTCGCCCTGGGCTTCCACATCTTCCACGGGGCGTGGAGCATGTTCCAGAGCCTCGGGCTCAACAACCCGCGCTGGAACATCTGGCGCCGCTGGTTCGCGGTCGCGTTCGCGCTCGTGATCACGGTGGGGAACGTCAGCATGCCGTTGCTGATCACCACAGGAGTCGTGAGCCGATGATCGGGGAGCTCGACGCCCGCATCCCCGACGGTCCCATCGCCGAGAAGTGGTCGCAGCACAAGTTCGACGTGAAGCTGGTGAACCCCGCGAACAAGCGCCGGTTCGAGGTGATCGTCGTCGGCAGCGGGCTCGCGGGCGCAGCGGCTGCGGCGACGCTCGGTGAGCTCGGCTACCGCGTGAAGCTGTTCACGTTCCACGACAGCCCCCGCCGCGCGCACAGCATCGCCGCGCAGGGCGGCATCAACGCGGCGAAGAACTACCCGAACGACGGCGACAGCGTCTACCGCCTCTTCTACGACACGGTGAAGGGCGGCGACTTCCGGGCCCGCGAGGGCAACGTGTACCGGCTCGCCGAGGTGAGCGTCAACATCATCGACCAGTGCGTGGCGCAGGGGGTGCCGTTCGCACGCGAGTACGGCGGCCTGCTCGACAACCGCTCGTTCGGCGGCGCGCAGGTGTCGCGCACGTTCTACGCCCGGGGCCAGACCGGTCAGCAGCTGCTGCTCGGCGCCTACCAGGCCCTCGCCCACCAGGTCGCGCGGGGCACGGTGGAGCTCCACACCCGGTCCGAGATGCTCGACCTCGTGGTGAAGGACGGTCGCGCGGTCGGGATCGTCACCCGCGACCACACCACCGGCGCGGTGCAGTCGTGGTCGGCCCACGCGGTCGCCCTCTGCACCGGCGGGTACGGCAACGCCTACTACCTGTCGACCAACGCCAAGGCCAGCAACGTCACCGCCGCGTGGCGGGCCCACAAGCGGGGCGCGCTCTTCGCCAACCCGTGCTTCACCCAGATCCACCCCACGTGCATCCCGCGCAGCGACGACTTCCAGAGCAAGCTCACGCTGATGTCGGAGTCGTTGCGCAACGACGGCCGGGTCTGGATCCCGAAGCAGCTCGACGACCCTCGCTCCCCCGACCAGATCCCCGTCGACGACCGCGACTACTTCCTCGAGCGGCGCTACCCGGCGTTCGGCAACCTCGTCCCCCGCGACGTGGCATCACGCGCGATCAAGACCGAGGTCGACGCCGGCCGCGGCGTCGGGCCGCAGAAGAACGGGGTGTACCTCGACTTCCAGGAGTCCATCCAGCGCCTCGGACACGACGTGATCGAGGAGCGCTACGGGAACCTGTTCGAGATGTACGAGCGCATCACCGACGAGAACCCGTACCAGGTGCCGATGCGCATCTACCCCGCCATCCACTACACGATGGGCGGGCTCTGGGTCGACTACAACCTGATGAGCAACGTGCCCGGGCTCTACGTGCTCGGCGAGGCCAACTTCGCCGACCAGGGCGCCAACCGCCTCGGCGCCAGCGCGCTGATGCAGGGTCTGGCCGACGGGTACTTCGTGCTCCCGTCGACCATCTCCGACTACCTGGCGCCGCTGCTCGGCAGCCAGCCGGTGGCGGCCGACGACCCCGCGTTCCGCGACGCCGAAGCCAACGTCGCCGACCAGACCCGGCGACTCCTGTCGGTGAAGGGCAAGCATTCCGTCGACCACTTCCATCGCGAGCTCGGCAACATCCTGTGGGACAACTGCGGCATGGCGCGCAGCCAGCAGTCCCTGGAGAAGGCGCTCACCGACATCCCCGCCCTGCGCGAGGAGTTCTACGCCGACGTGAACGTGCCGGGCAGCGCGGCGACGCTCAACCAGTCGCTGGAGAAGGCCGGCCGGGTCGCCGACTTCCTCGAGTTCGGCGAGCTGCTGTGCCTCGACGCCCTGACCCGCGAGGAATCGTGCGGCGGCCACCTCCGGGTGGAGCACCAGACCGAGGACGGCGAGGCCCTCCGCGACGATGAGCACTTCTCACACGTCGCGGCGTGGGAGTTCCAGGGCGTGGACACCACGTCGACGCTCCACAAGGAGCAGCTCGAGTTCGAGTACGTCCATCTCGCACAGCGCAGCTACAAGTAGGCGGAAGGGCCCTTCACCACCATGGACCTCAAGCTCCGCGTCTGGCGCCAGGCCGGCACCGACGCCCCCGGTTCGTTCGAGAGCATCGACGCGCCCGGCATCAGCCCCGAGATGTCGTTCCTCGAGATGTTCGACGTGATCAACGAGCGGCTGATCGCGGAGGGCCGCGAACCGATCGCCTTCGACCACGACTGCCGCGAGGGCATCTGCGGCTCGTGCTCGATGATGATCAACGGTCGCGCGCACGGCCCCTCCGAGGGCACGGCCACGTGCCAGCTGCACATGCGCAAGTTCCAGGACGGCGACGAGATCGTCGTGGAACCGTGGCGGGCCCGCGCCTTCCCGATCATCCGCGACCTCGTCGTCGACCGCAGCTCCTTCGACCGGATCGTCGAGGCGGGCGGCTACATCTCGGCGCCCACCGGCAGTGCGCCCGACGCCAACCTGATCCTCGTGGCCAAGGAAGCGGCCGACGCCGCCATGGACGCCGCCGCGTGCATCGGCTGCGGTGCGTGCGTCGCCGCGTGCCCCAACGGTGCCGCCCAGCTGTTCACCGCGGCCAAGGTCGCGCACCTGGGCCTGCTCCCGCAGGGTCAACCGCAGCGCTACGAGCGGGTCATCAACATGGTCGAGGTGATGGAGAGCTACTTCGGCTCCTGCACCAACCACGGCGAGTGCGAGAAGGCGTGCCCGAAGGAGATCAGCATCGACTTCATCGCGCTGCTCAACCGCGACTACGTGAAGGCCCAGTTCAAGAACCGCAAGCTCGCGGGCCAGAAGTCCTGACCCACCCGCCATCACGTTCTGGCGTGGTGAACCCGCGCATATCGCGGGTCTGCCACGCCAAAACGGTCAGGTGGGCTCGCCGTTCGGTTCGGCGCCGGCTCCCGACGACTCGAGGTCGGTGACGATGCGGTCGACGTCGGCCTGGGCCCGGGCGATCCGCCCGCGGCACAGCTGGATCAGCTCGCTGGCCCGTTGCACCCGCACCGCGAGCAGGTCGACGTCGAGGTCGTCGCGCTCGAGCTCGTCGAGGATGTCGCCGAGCTCGCGCATGGCGTCGGCGTAGCCGATCTCTTCCGCTTCACTCACCGGGTTCCTCCGTGATCGTCTCGACGCGGCTGGTGATCCGGCCGCTCGCGAGCTCGGTGTCCAGGATCGCGCCGGCGAGCGATGCCGTCGCCTGCTTGACCACCCGGCCCTCGCCGTCGCGCGTGATCGAATAGCCGCGTTCCAGCACCCGCCGCGGGTCGAGCGCGCGCACGACCGCCTCGTGCGACTCGAGCCGGAAGGACTCGCGCCGCAACTGGTGGCCGGCGTGGGTGACGAGCGCACGGCGACGCTCGGCGAGCACGCTCGTGCGCTCGCGGGTCGCCCGCCGGCCGAGATCGGCGACCCGTGCCGCGCAGGCGTCGAGGTGGCGAGCGACCTCACCGGTGCGCCGGCGGGCGAGCTCCTCGGCCCGGCCGTGTGCCCGCTCGAGCCGCGCCCGTTCGCCGGCCGACGGATGCCGGAGCGCTCCGCTGCGCGCGGCGACCGGCGTCGTGGAGCTCGCGCGCGGCGACCGCCATGCGCTGCCGCGCCCGGGCCGCGACCCGGTGCGACGCTTCGTCGAGCCCGGTCACGAACTCGGCGACGCGCGCGGTCAGCAGCTGCGCGCAGGCCGTGGGGGTCTTGCAGGCGTGGTACGCCACCTCGTCGGCGACGCTGCGGTCGGTCTCGTGCCCGACGCCGGTGACGACCGGCACCGACATCCCCGCGATCGCGCGCGCCACCAGCTCGCTGTCGAACGCGGCGAGGTCGGCGCGTGAACCACCGCCGCGGACGACGACGACGGCATCGAGCTCGAGTTGCGACAGCTGGCCGAGCGCCCACTTGATGCGGCGCGCCGCCGCCGCTCCCTGGACGCGCACGTCGACCACGGTGACGTGCCACGCGAAGCCGCTCACGTCCAGCTCGTGAACGAAGTCGTGGTACGCGGCGCTGCCCGAGCTCGTGATCAACCCGACCCGGAGCGGGACGGGAGCGAGCTCGAGCGCGCCGTTCACGCCCAGCAGTCCTTCGGCGGCGAGCGTGCGCAGCACCCGTTCACGGTTGGCCGCGATCTCGCCGACGGTGAACACGGGATCGATGCCGGTCATCACGAGCTGGTAGCGCCCGGTGGGCGGGTACACCGTGACCCGCCCGCAGATGCGGACGTCGACGTCGTTGCCGAGCTCCGCGCCCGGCACCTCCGCCAGCGCCCGGACGACTGCCCGCCGGTCGTCGCGGAACAGCGCGACGTCGAGGCGGCCCTGCACGCGGTCACCCCGGCCCGCCTTCTCGACCAACGAGAAGTACGTGTGCCCGGCCGACGACGTGCTCAGGTTCTGCACCTCGCCCCGCACCCAGACCTCGTCGGTGAAGGCCCGGCGCAGCGAATCGCGCACCCGCGAGTTGAGCTCGACCACCGAGAACGTGGTGACCTCGGGCTGCTCCGCCCCGGCCTCCTCCGAGGCCTCCTCGAACCCGAACGACGGCTGCTCCATGGCGGCGACAGTAACGGTTGGGTGTGTCACTCTCGCCTCCCACCTCGCGCGGGACGGGCGGGGCCGGCGGCGTCCACTCGTTCCCCAGCCGTCGAGCAGCCGTCGCCGGCTGGACACGCTGCGTTTACATCCCTTCTTTACAGTCAGACGTGGGAACCTGCAGAGAGGAGCGATCGTGAGCGACGCATTCGAGCCCACGACCGAATACCCGCCCACCGTCTGGGAGAGCGACACCGAGTTCGAATCCCCCGGACCCATGTCCCGGCCGTTGGCCAACTACCTCGCCATGTGCGCGCCGCGGTCTCGGCGGGCATCGAGGGCCAACCGCTTCCGCGACCACGCCGACCTGGTGCTCGCCGGTATCGCCTCGGTCAACTGAACCGGGGCGGCACCGCCGTCACCCGTACCACGCCTGCGCCCCCGTGCCGTCCGGCTCGGGGGCGTGCTGCGTTCAGGGCTGCGTGGTGGTGGGCGGAGTGGTCGTCGTCGTGGTGCCGGCGGTCAGCGCCGCCCACGTCGCCTCGTTGACGACCCCGTCGGCCGGGGTGATCTTCTTGTCTTCCTGGAACTTGACGACCTGGGCCTTGGTGGTCGGCCCGAAGCTCCCGTCCGGGGTGCCGACGTCGTATCCGAGTGCGTTCAGCCGCTGCTGCAGGAACAGCGTGTTGGCGGTGTCGGGTGTGCCTTCCTGGATCGTCGTTCGGGCGAAGGTCGTGGTGGTGACGACCGGTGCGGTGGTGCTGGGGGGCGTCACGGTGGAGTCGCCACCCGACGACGCGCTGACGCCCGTGGGGAAGCTGTCGCCCGGTTCGATCGCGAGCAGCAGCGCACACGTCGCGATGGCGAGGATGACGATGACGAGACCCCGCGTGTTCTGAAACCAGTGCTCCACACCTCTACCTTACGTACTCGCAGCGCGCGACGCGGGGGTTCCGGCACGCAACGCTCGCCACAACGCCCGGTAGCCGGGGTACTCGAGCGCCGGCGTGACGTACCCGCCGTCGACGAGTGCCCGGTGGTACTCGGGCAGGTGACGCATCGGCACACCGGCGTCGACGTGATGGGCGAGGTGCCAGCCGATGTGGAACGGGACCAGCACGGAGCGGGCCCACCACGACTGGCGGACGGTGTGCGTGGTGGCGCGCCGGTCGGGCGAGGCGTCCATGCCGCCGTGCTCGGCGATCGACCGGAGTCGGTTGATCACCCGCCAGACGGTGAGGAACGGCGCGACCCAGAACAGCGGGTACACCCACCACACACCACCCACGACGGCCGCGGCGAGCAGCACGGCCTGGACCGCGAGGATCTTCAGGAGCGTGTGCCGCACCCGCGCGTCGGGCGAGCGGAACCCGGCGAACTGGTCGCGCATCAGCTTGAAGCCGGTCTGTCCGGTGGCATCGCGCACGAGCTTGCGCCGGAAGCTCGCGCCGCTGATGGGGTACCCGGCGTAGAGCGGGATGTCGGGCTCGTCGGGCCCGAACTCCTGGCGGTGGTGGGCCATGTGGACGCGGCGGTACGCGTCGGTCGACGTGAACGACGGGTACCCGAGGAACCAGCGGCCGACGAAGTCGTTGGCGCGCCGGTTCGCGAAGAGGAGCCGGTGCGCCGCTTCGTGCATCAATGCCGCCAGCTGCGCCTGCGTGCGGCCCATCAACAGGAACGCGAGCACGTAGCCGAGCGGATTGCCCCACCACACCGCGAGCCCGACGACGACGATCGCCTGGGCCCAGACCGACACCACCGACCACGCGTTCCGCCACGACGGGATCCGGCGCAACCGGTTGCGGAACGCAGGTTGGGGACGGCCGTCGGTGCGGACGAGATCCGTCGCGTGCGCGGGCGTCAGCAGCGCGGGGGCGGGCACCATCCCGCCGAGGGTGCGGCCCGGCGCCCGGGCCGCGAGCACGCTCGCGTCCGCCATGTCCCCGATGGTACGCCCGCAGATCCCCCCAGGGCTCAGAGGCCCGCCGCGGCCCGCAGCGCCACGGCGAACCGCTCGCGGTCGGCGACCGTGACCGTGAGCCCGGGGTGCTTCGCACGACCGAAGGGATCGAGGCCGGTGACGGGCTCGTGGAACAGGATGCACACCCCACCGGCCGGGGTGCTCCCGAAGGTGAGGCCGTGGTCGACCATCGACAGGCGGGCTCCGAGGGCGGTGTACCAGCGGTACGGGCCGGTGACCGTGGCGCACGACACGTTGGCGACCGGGGTGGCGCACACCCACGGGCCGAATCGGGCTACCAGGCGTTCGCGGGTGAGAAAGACCCGGGCGGAGTCGGGCCGCACGCCGACCAGCGCCAGCAGCCGCCGGAAGCGCGGGTCGAAGGCGAACTCGAATTCGGTCATGTCAGTCCGCCGCGACGAGGTCGGCGTACTCGGGGTGCTCTTCCAGGAACCCGGCCACGAAGGGGCATTCCGCCACGATCCGCCAGCCGCGGCGGCGGGCGTCGTCGAGCGCGCCCTGGACGAGCTTCGCGCCGCGACCCTCGCCGCGCTTGCGCTCGGTGATGACGGTGTGGGGGAACACGTGCACGCCGTCGCGCTCGTGGTACTCGGTGAAGCCGACGAGGTGGCCGTCGTCGCGCAGCTCGTACCGTGAGCGATCCGGGTTGTCGACGACTTCCAGCGCCATGCGCGCAGGTTACGTGCCGACCGCCGCGTATCCCTGCGCGATGCGCTCGAGCCACCACTGGGGTGCGTGGTCGATGACGTTCCCGATGTTCGAGTAGTCGTGCCAGCGGACGATCTTGCCGTCGCGCACCTCCATCACCGTCACGAACGGGTGGAGGATCTTCTCCCCGGTGTGGAACTGCCACTCCTCGACGTGCTCGAGGATCACGAGGTTGCCCTCCGCCACGATGTGTCGCGGGTGGTGGTAGTACCCCGACAACGGCTCGATCCCGATCTTGAGCCGGTCGACGATCCGCTGCGGGCCGCGCGCCCCCTCCCCGTCGACGCCGACGTCGGTGTAGTGCGCGTCGTCGCTGAAGAACGTGGCCATCGCGTCCCAGTCGCGGAGGAAGTGCGCCTCCCAGTAGCGTTCGACGACCTGGCGGTTCTGCGCTTCCAGCGTTCCCATCCGCGCAGTCTGGCGGAAGCCCGCACGTGTGGTCCACTGGACCGATGACCACTCCCTCGGAGCTCGGCGCCGACGCGCACGCCTTCCTCGCCGAACGCCATCTCGGCACGTTGAGCACGATGCGGGCCGACGGCACGCTGCACGTGTGCGCGGTCGGGTTCACCTGGGATCCCGACGCGCGCGTCGTCCGGGTGATCACGGGCGGCGGCTCCCAGAAGGTCCGCAACATCGAACGGACCGGGCGGGCCGCGGTCGGGCAGGTCGACGGCGGCCGGTGGTTGTCGCTCGAAGGCCCGGCGGAGGTGCGCCGCGAGCCGGACGCGGTCGCGGAGGCGGTGGCGCGCTACACGGCCCGATACCAGGAGCCACGGGTCAACCCCGATCGCGTCGCCATCGAGATCCGGGTGGAACGCGTCCTCGGACGCGCCTGACCGTCAGGCCGGTTCGCGCTCGTCGAGCAGCGCGCGGTCCGGCTCCACCGGCTCCACCGGGTCGAACACCTCGACCACGGCGCCGGGTATGCCCGGCGGCACGGGCGCGGTCTTGGGGAGCAGCACCGACAGGAACGCGCCGACGACGACGAACGCGGCCGCGAGCAGGAGCGCCAACTGCGCCGCGTCGGTGATGCCGGACGCCAGGGCGTGGCTCAGCGTGGTGGCGTCGGCGGCCCCCGCTCCCCGCGGCACCGGGAACGCGGCGCCCTGCGCGTGCACGCCCGCCACCGCCGTGTCCCGCAGCGCCGCCGGGAGGTTGCTCTCCCGCACCGCCTCGATCGTCCGCTTGACGGTGAGGCTGGCGAACACGGAGCCCACGACCGCGACCCCCAGCGCCGCGCCGACCTGGCGCACGGTGGAGTTGGTGCCGCTCGCGACCCCGGCCTTCTCAGCGGGGATGTCGGAGAGGATCACGTTGGTGAGCTGCGAGCTGGCGAACCCGATCCCGAAGCCGAACAGGCCGTACGGGACCAGGAGGTCGACGAAGCTCATCCCCGGGTCGACGACCAGCGCCACCGCGACGAGCCCGAACGTCTCGAGCACGAGCCCGAGCTGCACCACGCGCTCCACGCTGATGTGGCGGGTGAGGTAGCCGCCGAGCTGCGACCCGACGATGATGCACACGCCGAAGGGCAGCATCCAGAAGCCGTTGGTCTCGGCGCTCAGGTGCTTGGCGTCCTGCAGGAACACCGGCAGCACGAAGAACATCCCCATCTGACCCATCGCCAGCACGCTCGTGGTGATGAGCCCGTAGCGGAACCCGCGGTGGCGGAGCTGCCCGAACTCGAAGAGCGGGCTGCGGTCGTGGCGCTCCTTCCAACGCTCGAGCCGGTAGAACGCGAAGAGGATCGCCAGCGCGACGAGGAGGGCGAGCGGGATGAACGAGACGGCGCGGTCGCCGGGCCACACCGGGGCGCCGGCGATCGTGAACGTCTCGAGTGGGCGGAACCAGCCGTAGCGCGCGCCCTCGCTGAGCGCGAAGACGAAGAGGAACATGCCGACCGCGACCAGGCAGGCACCGGGCACGTCGATGCTGATCCGTCGCTCGTTCGGTCGGTCGCGCCGGATGAACGCGAGCGCCCCGATGATGGCCAGCGGCGCGACGATCACGTTGATCCCGAACGCCCACCGCCACGAGTAGTTGGTGGTGAGGAACCCGCCGACGACGGGCCCGAGGGCGACGCCCACGCCGACGGTCGCGCCCCAGGCGCCGAACGCGGTAGCGCGCTCGCGACCGTGAAAGGTGGTCGAGATGATCGACAGGGTCGTCGGCAACATGAGCGACGCGCCGATGCCCTCGATGAGCGCCTCGCCGACGATGAGGGTCGGCACGTTCCACGAGACCGCGGCGAGGAGCGAGCCGGCGCAGAACAGTCCCGCGCCGATGGTGAAGATCCGCCGATGACCGAACACGTCGCCGAGGCGGCCGCCGATGATCAGCAGGCTGGCAAAGGTCAGCGCGTAGCCCGTGATCACCCACTCGACCGCGGGGAGCGTCGTGTCGAAGTCGCGCAGGATCGTGGGGATGGCGACGGTGAGCACCGAGTTGTCGAGCACCACGATGAACGCGGCCACGACCACCACGGCGAGGGTCACCCAGCGGCGCGGATCGGGGGCCGCCATGGGTTCGCTCACCAGGATCGACCGGTTTCCATCGTCGCGGATGCTACCGACGCACACGATGGTCAGTCCTTGCCCCGACCCTTCCCTTTGCCCTTGCCCGAATTGCCGTGGTCGCCACCGTGAACGTCGGGGACAGGGGCGGGGACGGTCGTCGTCGTGGTGGTGACCCCTAGGCCGTTTGGCCCCCGTCGATCACGAACTCGGCACCGGTGGAGTAGGAGTTCTCGTCGGAGACCAGCCACAGCGCGAGCTTCGCCACCTCGTCGGGCTGCGCGTACCGCTGCAACGGCACCCCGATCGTCGACGCCAAACCGTCGAGGTCGTGTCCTCCCATCATCGGCGTGTCGATGATGCCGGGATGGATCGAGTTCACCTTGATCCCGTGCGGCCCGAGCTCGATGGCCGCGCCCTTGGTCATGCCGCGCACCGCCCACTTCGTGGCTGCGTACGTGAAGCAGGCGCTCGCACCGCGGAGGCCACCGACCGACGAGATGTTCACGATCGAGCCGGACCGCTGCGAGATCATCTGCGGCGCCACGCTGTGCATGCCGAGGAACACGCCGGTCTGGTTCACCGCCACCACCTCGTTCCAGGACTCGAACGTCGTGTCGACCATGCGCTCCCAGCGCAGGATCCCCGCGTTGTTGATCAGGATGTCGAGGCGACCGCACTCGTCGACGACGCGGGAGACCAGTGCACTCCACTGCGCGGGATCGGCGACGTCGTGCTCGACGAACGTGCCGCCGATCTCGGCGGCCGTCTTCGCCCCTTCGTCGGTGAGCACGTCGGTGACGAAGACGGTCGCGCCCTCCTCGCCGAAGAGTCGCGCCTCGGCCGCGCCCTGCCCGCCGCGCTCCTCCGGTGACGATCGCCACCCGCCCGTCGAGCTTGCCCATGGTGGTCTCCCCTGTGCGTCGGTTCTGGTGACACGGTAACTCCGGTGGGTACGTTGCCCCCATGGCCCCCCCGACCGCAGTGCTCCTCGACGTCGGCGGTGTGTTCCTGTTGCCCGAACACGACCGCATCCTCGGCGCGTTCTCACGAGCCGAGCACGACGTCACCGCCGACGTGCTCGACGACGCGCACTACGCCGCCGCACTGCGGTTCGGCGTCGACCTCGACGCGGAGGCCGACTGGGCGGGGTGCTGGAAGGCCTACCTGGAGGGCTACGCCGATCACTGCGGCGTGTCCGCCGACCTCCGCGAACAGGTGCATCTCCACCTCGACAGCGAGTTCGCCGACGCCGCGCTCTGGTACCGCGAGGCGCCCGGATGCCGGGCCGGTCTCGCCGCGCTCGCGGCGACAGGCGTGCGGCTCGGCATCGTGTCGAACGCCGACGGGATGATCGGCGAGCGCCTCCGCGCCCGCGAGCTCCTGCAGGTCGGGCCCGGCATCGGCGTCGAGGTCGACTGCGTCATCGACTCCGGCGCGGTCGGCGTGATGAAGCCCGACCCCCGCATCTTCACGCTCGCGCTCGACGCGATGGGCGTCGAGCCCGGCGACGCGTGGTACGTGGGCGACATGCCCGGGATCGACGTCGTCGGCGCCCGGCGCGCCGGCCTCCGGCCGTTCCTCGTGGATCCGCTCGGGCTGCACGAGCAGGCCGACTACGAGCGCGTCGCCTCGTTGAGCGACCTCGCGCAGCGGGTGCTCGGGGCCTGATCGGGTTTGCGGCATTCGTCACCCGGGCAGGACGGGCCGATGGACGACGCACGCCGGTTCACGCTGGCGACGGCACGCGCCGCGGCCGCGCGCGATGATCTCGCGATCTGGGTCGGCGACTTCCTCGCCAGTGCCGGCAGCGACAACAAGGAGCTCGCCGCCGCGCTCGCGCTGCGCCCACACTGGTGGGTCGGCCCGGTCGAGATCCCGGTCGACGACCTCGTGCGGCTCGCCGGGCCCGAGGACGAGGCGCTCGTCCCGATCGAGCCCGACGAGTGGGAGGGCGACGTCGACGCGATGGAGGAGAGCCTCGACGACGGCTGGCAACCGCCGCCCCTCCTGGCGGAGTACCAGGACGGTCGGCTCCTCTTGCAGGACGGCAACCACCGGTTCGAGGCACTGCTGCGCGCCGGCGCCTCGCACGTGTGGACGCTCGTCTACTTCGACGACCCCCGCGACCTCGACGAGTTCCGGGCGACGTCGACGCTCGACGCCTGACCGTCAGCGGAGCTTGTCCTTCACCTTCTCCTTGGTCTTCCGGGCTCCGGCCTTCGCCTTGTCGGCGGTGCCCTTCCGCTTCAGCTTCTTGTTGCCGGTGAGCTCACCCACGGCGACCTTCGCCTTGCCCTTCGCCTTCTGGGCCGCGCTCTTCGCCTTCTGACCCGCCATCGCGCACCGACCTTTCCCGTCGCCTGGAGTGGACGGGCGTTGGCCTACCCGCGTGTGGTCGAGCCGAATCCCGCTGCGAGGCGCGCGAAGGCGCGGTCGAGCACGACATCGAGGTCGGGGGCGGCGGCGTCGGCGATCCATTCGTCGAGCGACACTCGCATCGCCGCGGTCGCGACCGTGGTGATCAGCTGCAGGTCTTCGCGGCTGACCGGTTCGCCGGCCACCGGTCGGCGCTCGAGCGCGTCGACGACCGCGGCCTCCCAACCGTGCTGGTGCTCTGCCTTGTAGGCCTGCAACTGGGGCGACTCCTGCACGATCTTCGACCGGGCGACGAGAGTGGCGCGGTCGTGGCGGTAGTCGAGGGCGAGCACGCGGATCGCGGCGATGAGCGCGGCGAAGGGGGCGGCGTCGGCGGGCTGGTCGGCCAGCACCGCGAGCAACCGTTCCCGCCGGGCGTCGGCGTCGCCGAAGAGGGCGTCCTCCTTGGTGGGGAAGTAGCGGAAGAACGTGCGGGGCGACACCTCGCAGGCGTCGGCGATCTCCTCGACGGTCGTGCCGTCGAAGCCCTGGCGGCTGAAGAGGTCCATCGCCGCTGCCTGCAGGGCCTCGCGGGTGCGGGCCTTCTTCCGTTCCCGGAGGCCCATGGCGGCGGTCATGACCACATTCTGGCACAGAAGTGCTCTTGGCAACAGATGAAGTTTGTCAGTTGACGTTCTCTGGCAGTAGCTGCCAGAATAGCGGGGCGATGTCGCTCTTCACCTCCCCCACCGACGGCCACACCGCCGAGCAGGCCTCTGCCCGTCGGTGGTGGACATTGGCCGTGCTGTGCCTGAGCCTGCTGATCGTCTTCGGCGGCAACTCGACCCTCAACGTCGCCCTGCCCACGCTCTCGCGCGATCTCGGCGCCACCGAGTCGCAGCTGCAGTGGGTGGTGGCGTCGTACTCCCTGGTGTTCGCAGGTCTGCTGTTCACGTCGGGCGCCCTCGGTGACCGATTCGGGCGCAAGGGCGCGCTCCAGTTCGGCCTCGTGATCTTCTTCCTCGCCAGCGCGGTCGCGTCGCAGGCGACCGACACCACGCAGATCATCGTCTGCCGCGCGGTGATGGGTCTCGGCGCCGCGTTCATCATGCCGTCGACGCTGTCGATCCTCGTCAACGTGTTCCCACCCCGGGAACGCGCCAAGGCGATCGCGATCTGGGCCACGACGACCGGCGTGGCCGGCTCGATCGGACCCGTGATCACCGGCTACGTGCTCGGGCACTTCTGGTTCGGCTCCGCCTTCCTCGTGTACCTGCCGGTGATCGCATTGGCGATCATCGGCGGCTGGTTCTTCGTGCCCAAGTCACGCGACCCCGACGAGAGCAGCCTCGACCCGATCGGCGCGCTGCTGTCGATCGTCGGAGTCTCCTCTCTCGTCTTCGGGCTCATCCAGGCGCCCGAGGACGGATGGACGTCGCCGATGACGCTCGGCGCCTTTGCCGTCGCCGTGGTCGTCCTCGCCGTCTTCGTGTGGTGGGAGCTCCACACCGACGAGCCCATGCTCGACATCCACTACTTCCGCAACCCCGCGTTCAGCGTGGGCAGCGGCGCCATGATGCTGGTGTTCCTCGCCATGTACGGCGTGATGTTCCTGATGACGCAGTACTTCCAGCTCGTCCTCGGCTTCTCCGCGCTCGACACCGCGCTGCGGCTGCTCCCGATCGCGATGATCATGCTGATCGTCACGCCGTTCACGCCGCGGATCGTGTACCGCTTCGGCGCGAACCGTTCGGTCGCCCTGGGCATGCTCCTGGTTGCGTTGGGGTTCGCGCTGTTCATCCGCCTCGACGTCGACACGCCCTTCTGGTACGCGTGGCTGGCGTTGACGCCGCTCATGACCGGCGTGTCGATGTCGATGTCGCCGATGACCTCGTCCATCATGTCCGCGGTCCCCGAGAGCCGGGCCGGCGTGGGCTCGGCGATGAACGACGCGACCCGCGAGTTCGGTGCCGCGCTGGGCATCGCCGTGCTCGGGAGCATCGCCGCTTCGCAGTACTCCAGCCACCTGCACGACGCGGTCGCACGGATCCCCGGCTCCGCGCGTGCGGCAGCGAGCTCGTCGCTGGCCGGGGCGCTGCACGTCGCCGAGCGGTTGCCGACCGCGGCTTCCGACGCGCTCGTGGGCGCCGCCCGCACCGCGTTCGTCGACGGGATCCACCTCGCGGCCATCTTCGGAGTCGTGCTCGCTCTCGTGGCATCGTTCCTCACCCGGCGGTTCCTGCCCCACTCCCTCGCGCCCACTGGCGCGATGCACTCCCCGATCGATGCGCTGGAGAACGCGGCGGAGTTCGGCATCGGCGGCGCCATGCCGGTGTTCGCCGACGATCCGCACCCGTCGGAGAGCACCCCGGCGCCACACTGACGGTCGCGTACGCTCCTCGCCGTGACCACCAGTGCCGACCCGCCCCGCATCCTCGTGAGCTTCGACATCGACGGCACGATGGAGTTCGGCGACCCGCCCGGCCCGGTGCCGGCCGCCGTTGCGCGCGAGCTCGTCGGGCGCGGCTACATCGTCGGCGTGGCGTCCGACTGGCCACGCTCGAGCCAGCAGCCCCTGTGGTCACGTCACGGCGTCGAGCCCGAATTCGTCGGCGGCAAGCACCACCTGCACGAGGTCCGGGAGCAGTTCCCGGCCGACCGGTACGTGCACGTCGGCGACACCGAGGTCGACGAGCGCTACGCGCTGCTCGCGGGATTCGAGTTCCTGCACGTCGACATGTTCGAGCTGCCGGTCGTGGCCGACTCGATCCACGAAGCCGGCTGGGCGCCGTCGGCCTGACTCAGGCGGGCGTGTCCTCGAACTTCTCCATCGCCCGGAACGGGGGCACCCCCGGGTCGAGGTCCTTGAAGAGCCGGTCGCGGCCGTCGGCGAGCGACTGCAGCGTCCACTTCTCGGTGGAGCTGATCTGGGTGGCGGGGCGCCAGCCGTCGAGGATCTGGGCAACGCCACCCATGATCTTCAGCACCTGACCGGTGACTCCTTCGGCGAGGGGCGACGCCAGCCACACCGCACCCGCAGCCGGGTTGTCGGGCGACATCATCGGGTTGTCGGCGAGCTCCTCGCCCTGCCCGACGGTGCCGAGGAGCCGGGTGGCGGCGACGGGGGCGATGGCGTTCACCCTGACGCCCGACCGTCCGAGCTCGCGCGCCAGGACGATGGTCATGCTCGCGATCCCGGCCTTCGCCGCCGCGTAGTTCACCTGACCCGCGTTGCCGTAGAGGCCCGACTCCGACGCGGTGGTGACCACCGCGGCGTTGGTGGGCTCGCCGGTCTCCTTCGCCTTGGCGCGCCAGTAGGCGCCGGCGAAGCGGATCGGTGCGAAGTGGCCCTTGAGGTGCACGCGGATGACGGAGTCGAACTCCTCCTCCGTCATGTTGAAGCTCATCTTGTCGCGCAGGATGCCGGCGTTGCAGATGAGCACGTCGAGCCCGCCGTAGGTGTCGATGGCCTGCTGGACCATCCCCTCGGCGCCGCTCCAGCTGGCGCAGTCGTCGTAGTTCGCGACGCCCTCGCCCCCGGCGGCCGTGATCTCGTCGACCACCTGTTGCGCCGGCGTCTGGTCGGCGCCTTCGCCGGCACCGGAACCACCGAGATCGTTGACCACGACCTTCGCACCCTCGCCCGCGAGCAGGAGGGCCTCGGAGCGCCCGATGCCGCGACCGGCGCCCGTCACGATCGCCACCTTGCCGTCGAAGAGTCCCATCGAGTCCCGTTCCCCTGTTCGTCCGCGTCCGGCCAGCGAGGCTAGCGACAAGTGCCCGGCGGCCACCACCGCCCGCGGTCGGTCCGAAGGGTTACCGTCACCCGATGGCCGCCTCCCCCGACCTTCCCCGGGCCTCCACGCTCGAGGAGCTGCTCGACCTCGAGGAGCTCGACCGCGACCTCTACCGGGCGCACAACCCGCGGCGTTCCTTCACCCCGCACCTCTACGGCGGTCAGGTCGCGGCGCAGGCGCTCCGGGCGGCGGCGATGACGGTGCCGGACGGCCGCCATCCCCACTCGCTCCACGGCTACTACCTCCGCGCCGGGGAAGCCGACCACCCCACGATCATGCGGGTGACGCGCGACCGGGACGGACGCTCGTTCTCGGCCCGGCACGTGGTCGCGCTCCAGCACGGCGAGGCGATCTTCACCGCCCTGGCGTCGTTCCACGTCGACGAGGAGAGCGGCGACTTCCCGGGCATCACGCTCCCGACCGACATCCCCGGACCCGACGACGTCGCCGACGTCGGCGTCGACAACGACGACGTGATGTACGAGCTGCGACCGGTCTACGGCGACACGCAGGCGACACCCGGCCCGTACGACGTGGCCCGGATGTTCTGGGCCCGGACGCGCGAACCGGTGACCGACGACCGGGTGCTGCACGCGTGTGGCGTGGTGTACCTCTCCGACTTCAGCACCGGGTTCGCCGAGCTCGACGTCGACGGTCTGCCGCGCGGAGGCACCTCGCTGGACCACGCGGTGCACTTCCATCGTCCCGTCCGCATCGACGACTGGTTGTTCATGAAGCTCGACCCGGTGTCGGCAGCCGGCTCGCGCGGTGTCTACCGCGGCTCCATCCACGACCGCGCCGGGAGACTCGGCGCGACGTTCCTGCAGGAGAACCTGATGCGGCCCCCGCCCGACGATCAGCGGGTGCCGATGTAGCCGACGAGGTCGTCGCGTTCACTCTCGAGCTCGGAGATCCGGCTCTTCACGACGTCGCCGATGCTCACGATGCCGACGAGCGCACCGTCGTCATCGACCACCGGCACGTGGCGGATGCGACGCTCGGTCATGGTGCGGGCGAGGTCCTCGACCGCGGTCTGCGGGGTGCAGGTGACGACGTCGGCCGTCATGATCGCCGACACCGGGCGGTCGAGGAGCCCAGCGGCGTCGTCGCCGAGGCGGCGCACGACGTCGCGTTCGGAGACGATGCCCGCGATCGAGTCATCGGCGCTGACGACCACGGCACCGATGCGGTGCTCGGCCAGCACCCCGAGGAGCTCGCGGACGGTAGCGGTCGGTGGGATGGTGGCGACGAACTCGCCCTTGGAGCGGAGCACGGTCACGATCAACATCGCGTCCTCCTTCACCAACGCTCGTCCCCCTAGTCTCGCGCCATGCGTGTCGCCCTGCTGACCGTCGCCCTCGCGTTCGGCATCGCCGCCTGCGCCCCGCCGGGGTCCGAACCGGCGCAGAACGGGCGACTCCCGGACACTGCGCTCAGGACCGTCACCCCCGAGTGCCGGGTGGCGGTCGAGATCGCCGACCACCTCACGCAGATGCTCGACGCCGCCCACCGCGACGGCGTCGCGCTCCGGCCCGAGACCCAGGCGTACATCGCCCCGATCCCTGGGGGTCCCCCGCGCATCGAGTCGTGCTACCGCACGTTCGAGATGCAGCAGTGGTGGCGCGACTTCTACTGCTTCTTCGGGAACTGCAGCATGGCCGCGGTGCCGGGCACGAGCGTGCACGGCTGGGGCCGCGCCGTCGACTTCGAGGACGCCGGTGGCTCGCTCACGTTCGACTCGGCCGGGTACGCGTGGCTCAAGACGTTTGCGGGGTGGTTCGGCTTCGTGCACCCGGCATGGGCCGAACCCGGCCAGTCGTCATCCGAGGCGTGGCACTGGGAGCACGCCTAGCCTCAGCCGTCGACCACGAGCTTGCGGGTGACGAAGCGCCACGTGCCGCCGTCGCGCCGCAAGGTGTCCTCGTAGACGCCCGAGATCACGAGCTTGGTCTCGGCCGCGCCGCCGGCCGTCGACCACATCTGCAGGTAGAGGCGCGTCGGTCGCGGCGTCGCCGTCGCCGTCGATCGACACGTTGCTCACGAGATGGCGCGCCCCCGGCGCCATGTTCGGCACGAAGTCGGCGAAGCCGCGCAGCTCGTCGGTGCCCTTCACCACGTTGAAGCCGGTGTCGAGCGAGCCCCCGTCCACGAACAGCGCGGCGAAGGCCTCGCCGTCTCCGCGGTCGACGACGTGGTTGTAGTCGGCGACCAGCTTCTGGATGGCGAGGATGTCGTCGGAGGCGAGGGCCATGGTGATTCCTCCCGTCGGGGCCAGCCCGGCATTCTGTCACCGGTCACCGGTACGATCCCGCCATGACCGAATCGAGCGACCACGCCTCCGCCGAACGGGTGATCCCGGCCCCCGCGGAGAAGATCTTCGACCTGCTGGCCGACCCCAGCCGCCACCGCGACATCGACGGGTCCGGCACCGTGCGCGACGCCAAGAGCGGCACCGAGCGACTGGCGCTGGGCTCGAAGTTCGGGATGTCCATGAAGATGGGGATCCCCTACTCCATGCTCAACGAGGTCATCGAGTTCGACGAGAACCGCACGATCGTGTGGCAGACCAAGCCGTCGAGCTCGTTCGGCGCCAAGTTCGGCGGGGGCCGGATCTGGCGCTACGACCTCGAGCCGGTCGACGGCGGCACGCTCGTGCGCGAGACCTGGGACATCTCCCAGGAGGCGGGGTTGAGCAAGCCGCTCGTGGCGCGTGGTCGCGACCACACGGTGAAGAACATGGAGAAGACGCTCGCCCGCATCGAGGAGCTCGTCATCACCTGACGGCTACTCGGCGCGCAGGGCGACGCTGGGTCGCGTCCGTCCGGCGAGCCACGCGGGGACCGTCGCCACCACGCCCGCGAGCAGGAAGGCGGCGGGGATCGTCAGGAGGAAGCGCGACCAGGCCACCTGCGAATCCGCGATGGCACCCAGGTCCTCGGCGAACAGATTCCACGCGAGACGGCCGAACAGCGCGCCGAGCGGGATGCCGACGACCAGCGCGATCGCCACCAGCGTCGCCGTCTGCCAGAACACCGACAGCCAGACCTGGCGTCGCACGAATCCCATGGTGCGGAGGACAGCCAGCTCGACCCGGCGGCGGCGGACGGACGAGATCAGCGTGTGGGTGAGGGTCGCGGCCGCGAGGACCGCGAGCAGGGCACCGAGCAGCGTCGGCAGCCCGCTCACGTCCGAGAGCGCCTGGACCTCGCGTGGCTCGCCCGACGAACGCGCCGGGAGCGGATCGAGCGCGCTGCGGAGGTGGACCGTCTCCGCCTCGGCGTCGGTGCCCACCCGGTACCGCACGAGGAACACGTTGCGCCGGGCTTCCGGGAGCATGCGCTGGAGGCCCGCGAAGGTCACGAACACGCCGTTGCCGAGACCGCCGGCGTCGCCGAACTCGGGGAAGAGCCCGCGCCCGACGATCCGGAGCCCGGCGGCGGTGTTGCCGAGCCGGAGGACCGCGATGTCGCCGATGTCGAGGCCGGCGCGTGCGAGGTTCCGGGTGCCGAGGAGCACCTCGTCGTCGCGAACGCGGGAGCCGGCCCTCGATCACCGTCGGGGCCACCCGGCCCCGTCGTTGCTCCATCCCCATGACGTCGACCCGCTCGAGCCCCAGCTCGGCCTGCGTGATCGTCCCGGCCGCGAAGCTCCCGACCACCGGGTCGTGGGCGAACGCCGGCAGCAGCGCGGCGCCGAGGTCCGGCAGCGCCGGCGCTCCCGTCTTGACGCTCCAGTTCCACCCGTAGAGGCGCGGGGTGTCGAGCATGTGCTGCAGGCTCACCTGGAACGACCAGAGCCCGGCGAGCAGCGCGATCGTCAGCGTGGCCCCGAGCACCGTTGTCCAGACCGGGGTCGCCGACGCGCCCCGGCCCGGGTCGAGCGCGAACCGCACGCCGATGTCGACGCTCGGCGACACGCTCCGCCGATCGAGCGCGCGGGCGACGGCCGACCGACGTCGCGCGACGCCGGAGTGTGACGCGGCGCCGCGCACCCGCCATCCCGCGTACAGGCGGAGTCCGACGATCGCGACGAAGACCGCCAGGGCGCCGAGCGCCAGCCGGGGCGCGTCGACGTCGAAGCCGTGATCGAGCTCGGCGACGCGTGCGAGGCCGACCGGCATGAGCGGTGACATCAGGATCGCGACCAGCACCGCGAGGAGCGCGCCGGCCGCACCGATGACGGCTCCGCGCGCGACGACGAGCACGCGGAGCTCGTCACGTCGCATCCCGAGCGCGCGCAGCACGCGGTCGTCGTCCGCCTCCGCGTACGCCAGGCGGACCAGTGCCTGCCCGACCACCAGCACGAGTGCGAGCAGGACGAGCAGCGCGACGATGCGCATCGCCGTCGCCTGTACATGGATGGCCCGCTCCACCTTGGGCGACTGCAAGGAGCGGTTCTGCACGAATCCCGCCGGCGCACCCGCGGCGAGACGTTCGATCCCCTTCGAGAACGCGTCGAGCTGGTCCGGGGCGCGCAGGCCCACGTAGAGCAGCGGGCTCACGACCAGCTCGTCGCCGTAGCGTGCGGAGAACGCCGGTGTCAGCCGCATCGGCGGTGCGAGGTCGGGGCCGACCGGCGGGAACTCCGCCGGCGACGCCTCCACCCCCACGATCCGGAAGGTGACGTCGGGACCGTCGGCGAGCTCGTCGATCGCGCTGCTCATGGATCCCGGGGCACCGGCCAGCCGCGCGCCGAAGTTGCTCAGGAGTGTCGCCGCCGCGGTCGGGAAGCTCGAGGCGCGCACGAAATGGAGCCGGATGGTGCTGCCCGGATGCAGGTCGAGCCGCTCGGCGAGCACGAAGCTGACCGTCGCCTCGTCGAGAGCACGCGGGTCGGCGGCCCGTCCCTCCGTGATGTGCGCCCGCTCGAGCGCCGTGCCGAAGCGGCGGTCGGCGGGGAGGATCGGGAACAGGTCCACCGGTCCCACCCGGCGCCCGTCACCGGTGCGCCCGGTGAACACCAGGCTGACGCTGGCGCGAGCCGTGGTCCGGACCTGCGGGAGCCGTTCGACGTCGTCGAGATCGACCGCACCGGCGAGGCCGAAGGCGCTGCGACCGGCGACGATGGCGTCACTGGCGCGCATGGTCTGGCTGAACTCCCGGTAGGCGCTGGTCGTCCGCGCCGCACCGGCGAGCAGGCCGAGGACCGCGCCGCCGGCGATGCCGGCGATGAGCACGACACCGAGCCACGGGAGCCAGCGGCGTCGGAGCTCCGCCCGGAAACGCAGTACGACCGCGGCCATCGGGCCACGCTAACCAACGCCCCTGCACGCGTTCGGTCGCACCGGCGTGTGAAACTGCACGCCCGTCGAGTGCGGTCGATCGTCTTCGGAGGACCCTGGAGTGCAGAACGAGCGTCGTCTTCGCCTCCGGTCGCGGCGCGGCACCGGACCGGCCCGCGCGCTGGCCGTGGTGCTCGTGTCCGTGTGCACGACGCTCGCGGGCACCGCGCCGGCACGCGCGCAGAGCACTTCGCTGGCGATGGCGTCGAAGAACTTCGCCGGCGCCGAGGTGCTCTCCCAGGCGTACGGCCAGGCGCTCGCGGCGCGCGGCGACCACATCACGTTCTCCGACGACGTCGGCGCGACCGAGATCGTGTTCCCCGCGCTCCAGGCGGGGACGTACGACGCCTACGCCGACTACCAGGGCACCCTGCTCACGTACCTCGGCGGCGAGCCCAGCGCCAACAGCACGAAGACCCACACCGCGCTGCTCGAGCGGCTGCAGGGCACCGGGGTCACCGTGAGCGACCCCGCGCCGGCGGTCGACGTCAACGGCTTCTACGTGACCCGGAAGACCGCGGCCCGCCTCAGGCTGCGCACGGTGTCCGACCTCCGAAGGGTCGCGCCGCGACTCCGGATCGGTGCGCCCCCCGAGTGCACGTCCCGGCCCCTGTGCCTGGGCGACAAGTCGCAGCAGACCTACGGACTCCAGTTCCGCACCTTCGTGCCGTTCGACCCCGAGACCCGGTCCGCCGCCCAGGCTCTCAGCCGGGGCGAGATCGATGTGGCGGTGCTGTTCACCGGCAGCAGCGTGATCCCCCGGAACGCGGTGCTCCTCCGCGACGACAAGGGACTGCAACCGGCGGAGAACCCGGTGCTGGTCATGCGGGATCCGGTGGCGACGCCCGAGGTGCTCCGGGTCGTCGACGCGGTCTCGGCCGAGATCACGACCACTGTCTACAACGGCATGTCGCTCGCGGTCAGTCTCGACGCGCGGGATCCGACGGAGGTCGCTGCGCGGTTCCTCGCTGAGCACTCGCTGCCCTGACCGCACGCCGGAGCGCGGTGGCGATCCTCGGCGCCAACCGATCGGCGGCGGCCGCGGTGAAGTGCACGCCGTCGGCGCGCATCGCGGGATCGACGACGCCGCCGGGGCAGATCACCGCATCGAAATCGAGCAGGCGGACACCACTGACGCGCGCCGCCGACCGCCACGCCGCTGCCACCGCGTCGACGCGCCACTGCTCGAGGCGCGGGTCGTTGGGCACGACCTCACCATCGGGCAGGGTGTTGCGTCCGAAGCACGACGGCTTCACCGCGACGATGGGCGCGCCGGTGGAGCCGAGGATCCGGAACAGCTCGTGCAGGTCCGCGGTGTAGTGCTCGGTCCAGGCGGCGTCGCCGGGGTGGAGGATCGCGCCGTCGGGTTCGGCCACGTCGTAGACGTCGCCGCGGCGGCCATCACGAACACGACGTCGGGACGCGTGGCCGGCACGTCGGTCGCCCACTGCCGCTGCCAGGCGCCGGTCCCGCCGCACTGGTTGGTGGCGGTCTGCCCGTCGGGGAGCACGAAGACGGGGAAGGTCGAGATCGAGCAACCGAAGATGGTGCGGTCGTCGACCACGAGGTCGGGGCGGGCGAGCAACCCGTGCGGGGCCGCCGCGATCGATCCGCCGGTGGCGAGCGTGGCCGCCTCCGACTGGCCGGCCACGAACACCCGGAGCGGCTCGGGCCGCGTCGGCCGGGTCCGGGCCGCGGCCGCCGGTGCCGCCGCCGCGAGCGCGCCCAGCACGATGCCGACCACCAGGATCGGGGCGAGCCGTCGCGTCCTCATGCGCCAGGGGTTCGTCGCGGCCCCTCCTCCCGGACGTCGTAGATTGCACCGATGGCGAGGGTCACGATCATCGCGGACGACACCACCACTGTCGAAGCCACCGTCACCGACGGCCGGATCCTGCTCGAGCCCGGACAGCTGGCCGGCGCGCTGGGCTGGACGCTGAAGCCGGAGGGGCTGTGTCGCGACGACGTCTGCGTACCGGTGCGCGACCGCACCGGCCTGTACCACGGCGATCACCTCGACCTGGCGGCGGCTGCCGGCGCGCTCGGTCGCTCCGTGGTGGTCGATGCCGATGCCGGCATCGCCGCGGTCGCGCTGGGCGCCGAGCAGCGGCGCGAGGCGTTGCAGCTGCTCACTGCGCCCGACTTCGAGCTCGCCGACCTCGACGGCACGCCCCATCGTCTCTCGGAGTGGCGCGGCACGAAGCGGTTGCTCCACGCGTTCTCCTCCTGGTGAGGCTGTCGCTACGACCTGCCCGGGTGGCAGGCCCTGCAGGACGAGCTGGCGGACGAGAACTTCACCGTCATCGCGGTCGCGCTCGACGAATCGGTGGATGACGTCCGCCCGTGGACCGACGGCATCACGATGCCGGTGCTCATCGACCCGCTCCACGTGCTGACCGAGCTGTACGCGATCAGCAACGTCCCCACCGTGATCTGGATCGACGAGGACGACCGCATCGTACGGCCGAACAGCGTCGCCTTCTCGAACGACATGTTCGCCGAGTTCACCGGCGCGTACGCGGGACCGCACCTCGAGGCCCTGCGCGCCTGGGTGCACGACGGCACGATGTCGATCTCCGCCGACGAGGCGCGGACCGCGGTTCCCGACCTCTCCGACGACGAGGTCCGCGCGCGCCTGCACTTCCGCATCGCCACCGCGGCACGGCGCGGAGGCGACGACGACACGGCCCGTCGTCACTTCGTGCGGGCGGGCGAGCTCGCGCCGATGGACTTCACCATCCGGCGCGCCGCCATGCCGCTGATGGGCGACGATCCGTTCGGCGAGGACTTCATGCACCTGTTCCAGGAGTGGAACGACGCCGGGAGCCCGTTCCACGGCCTCCAGCCCATGACCGACTGACCGGCGTCGAACGGGCGTCGAGGTGCCGCGCCACGGCTACCCGGACGGTGCGGGTTCCACCGACTCGGACCCCACCGGGGCCGTCGGGATGCTCCGGGACATGAACAACGCGAGCAACGCGAGCACGGCGAGGACCGCCAGCGTGACGCGCAGCGCGGCGATGCGGGAATCGGCATTCTCGTCGACCACCGCGGTGGCGGTCGCGGGGGGCACCCCGGCGTCGTCGAGCGCCTTTTCGAGATCGGCGTCGGAGATGAACGGCACGCCGCTGGTGAGCTCGGTCTGCGCCTTCGACGTGAGGTCGTTGGGCACCGCCGGGTTGCTCGCGATCCCCGAGAAGAACGAGGCGGTGAGCGCCGACATGAGGATCGCGCCCGACAGCGCGGTTCCGAGCGAGATCCCGAGGTTCGAAAACGTGTTCTGGAGCCCGCCGACCTCGCCGCTCTGCTCGTCGGGCAGCGCGGAGACGGTGACCGCGCCGAGCTGCGACGCGAGCGCGCCGATGCCGAGGCCGGCGAGGAGCATCGGCCAGAGCGTGATCTCGGCCCCGGCGCCCTCGTCGAGCGCGGCGATGAACACGACCAGACCGAGGAACAGCATGAGGAACCCGAAGCGCGTGACGCGTCGGGGCGACGCCTTCGGGAAGAGCTTCGGGATGCCCACCGCGGCGATCACCAGCGTGATCGACAGCGGCATGATGCGCAGCCCGGTGTCGATGGCCGAGAGCCCGAGCGCGATCGAGAGGAACAGGGGCACCGCGAAGAACAGACCGGCCTGGAGCAGGTACTGGAAGAAGAACGCGGCGAGCCCGCTGCGCAGCAGCCTCACCCGCAGGATCGCGGGGTCGAGCAGCGCGGCCTGGCCCGAGTCACGCCGGTGCTTCTCCCACTCGAGGAACAGCAGCAGCACCGCCCCCCCACCGAGGATCAGCCAGATCACCGGTGAGAGCCCCAACCAGGTCGGCGCCTCGGGCTTGGGTCGCACGAAGCCCCAGGAACCGGCGCGCAGGACCCCGTAGACGATCAGGCCGAGCCCGAGGGCGGAGAGCGCGGTGCCGACGAGGTCGAGGCGGGCGCCCTCCTCCTTCGGCGTGTCGGCGGTGCGGCGGTTGAGGAGCAGGACGACGCCGATGATGAGCACCTCGCCGACGAAGACGTAGCGCCACGACCAGTAGGTGGTGAACAACCCGCCGATGAGCGGACCGAGCGCGACCGCGATCGCGCCGCCCGCGGTGACGATGCCGTAGGCGCGGGGCCGCTCGGACTTCACGAAGTTCGACGCCACCAGGGCCACGATCGCGGGCATCACCAGAGCGGCGCCCACACCCTCGAGGAACGACCAGCCGAAGAGCAACCACCCCAGGTTCGGTGAGAGTGCCGTCGTCATCGACCCAGCACGCGTAGATGACGCAGCCGACCGTGAACGCGCGCTTGCGTCCGAGGATCGCGCCCATCTTCCCGCCGGTGATCATCAGCGATGCCATCACCAGCGTGTAGAGCGTGATCGCGGTCTGGATCCCCGTGACCGTCGTGTCGAGGTCTTTGGCGACGGTCGCGATCGAGACGTTCATCACCGACGAGTCGAGGATCATCACGAACTGCGCCGCGGCCAGCGTGACGAGGACGGCCTTGGCCGCGACTGCAGCCGCGCCCTCGTCCCCCGCTGCCGTCGAACTCGTCATCGTGGCCCCCCGCCGCCCGTGTCGTAGGAACAGTACGGGCGCTCAGCCCAGCGCAGGGAGGACCTCCTCGACGTACAGGCGCAGCGACGACCAGCCTTCGTCGATCGGCATGCCGCCGACGAGCGGGTGGAGCGCACACGTGGCGGCGGAGCCGCCGTCCTTCAACCGGTCGACGAGCTCCGCCGGCGTGACCACCTCGTAGATGCCCTCGGCCCGCAGCTCCTCGATGCTCTTCGCGTGCGAGTGCACCGAGGACGTCTGCCCCTCGGGCTGCCACGCCGCGTAGGTGGAGGACTCCTCGTAGAAGTGGTGACCGAGGTCGCGCCACACCCGTTCGGGGTCTTCGGCGACGAACGTCATCGCGGTGTGCTCCGGAGGCATGGCGCAGAAGCCCTGGGTGCCGAACTCGGCGCACTGCTCGTAGTAGTAGGCCTCGAGCTCGGGCAGGTTCGCCGGTGGCAGGTAGGGCAGGCCGAACCGGGCGGCGCGGCGCACCGCGACCTTGCTCGAACCCCCGAGCATCAGCGTGGGATGGGGCTGGGTGAGCGGCCGCGGCGTCACCTGCACCGTCGTGCCGCGGTACTCGAACGGCTCACCGGTCCACGCCTTGAGCATGGTGTCGATCGCTTCGTCCTGCAGCGCGCCGCGCGCGGACCAATCCTTCCCGTGCGCCTCGTACTCGCTCGGCCGGTAGCCGATGCCGGCGGTGACGACGAACCGTCCGCCACTGGCGAGGTCGAGCACCGCGATGTCCTCCGCGAGACGGATGGGATCGTGCAACGGCGCGAGCAGCGCGTTGAGCGTGGCCATGATCTTCTTGGTGCGACCGAACACCAGACCGGCCATCACCAGCGGCGACGGACTCCACCCGTTCGCGGCGCCGTGGTGCTCCTCGAGCGAGATCGCCTGGAGGCCGTGGTCGTCGGCGTAGCCCGCCATGTCGACGAACGCCTGATAGCGCTGCCCCATCTCGTTGGGCTCGAGACCGGGCTGGATGCAGTTGAAGCGGACCACGGAGTACGGCATGCCCGGAACCTACTGTGCGCACCACTGTGATGCTCGAAGACGACCGACCTCATTTCTTCCGGTACCTCGGCCCGCAGTGGTGGGAGCGGCGCGGCGACGTGGTCGCGGGCGGCGCCATCGTGCAGCCCAGCCTCTGCGTACCGGGCACGCCGATGCCGCGGATCAGCATGCTGGCCGCCTACGCCGACAACGCCGGCGGGTTCGACGCGTCGCTGTCGTTCGGCTCGGTCGCGCCGACGCTCGACCTCAGCGTGCACGTCGTGCGGTGCCCCGGGTCCTCCGACCTCACCTACGAGAGCCGGCTCATCAAGGTCGGACGCCGGGTGAGCGTCGCCGAGACGTGGTTCACCGCCGCCGGCGACCCCGATCCGTACGCCGTCGCGGTGTCGACGTTCGTGATCGTGAGCGAACCCGAACCCGGTGGTGTCACCCTCCCCTCGCACCTCGATCCGCCGTTCGCGCCGCCGCTGCCGCTCGACGCTCCCATCGCCGACCACGTCGGCATCACGACCGTCGGCCCCGGCATCGTCGACATCGAACACCGTCCGAGCGTCGGCAACGGACGCGGCACGCTCCAGGGCGGGATGGTCGCGCTCGTCGCCGAACGGGCATGTGAGTCGCTGCTCGAATCCGGCGGCCTGCCGCACGTCGTCACCAGCATCGACATCCGGTACCTCGCGTCGATGCGGGTCGGTCCGGTACGCACCACTGCCCGCGTCCTGCGCGCCGACCACGCGCTCGCGCAGCTCTGGGTCGAGGTGCACGACCTCGGCAGTGGTCACCTGATGACGCACGTCGTCGCCGACGCGATTCCACGCGACGCCTTCCGGGTACGTTGACGCGATGCCGCTGACCGGGGAGTACGAGCCGAGCCCGTGGGAATGGGTGTCCGAGCAGGTCCGCCTCTACGAGGCGACCGGGGGCAAGGAGGGCGACACCCTCGACGGCGCGCCCTGCGTGATCCTCACCACCAAAGGCCGGAAGTCCGGCAAGCTGCGGAAGACGCCCCTGATGCGCATCGAGCACGACGGCGTCTACGCGATCGTCGCGTCGTTGGGCGGCGCCGACCGTCACCCCGTCTGGTATCTCAACCTCGTGGCGAACCCCGACGTGACCCTGCAGGACGGCGACCGCCTGCTCGACTTCCGCGCCCGTACCGCCGGCGCGGAGGAGAAGCGGCACTGGTGGCCGCGGCTCACGGCGGTGTGGCCGCCCTACTCCGAGTACCAGTCGAAGACCGAGCGCGACATCCCCGTCGTGCTCCTCGAGCCGCCCGACGGCGGGTAGCGCTCAGTCGGCCGGCACGACGTCGGTCCGGGCGCGCAGGCGCGCCACCAGGAACGCGTGCGCGATCGCGACGACGGTCAGCATCGCGACGCCCTCGATCAGGTCGATCCACGAGATCTTCCACGCACCGAACCCGACCAGCGCGACCACCAGCGCGGTCGCGAGGCGCAGCACCAGGAGGGGACGGAGCGGGCGCCGGCGCGTGCAGATGCCGATGCCGGCCAGGCCGAGGTAGACCACCCCGAGCGTCGCCATGATCTCGAGGATGTCCTCGGCCGGGAGGTGCTCGAAGAACCCCAGCGCCACCAGCTTGGACACGCCGATGGCGGTGCCCGCGATGCCGAGCTGCATGAGGAGGTGGAATCCCAACCACGGCGTGAGCCGCTGCTGGTTGATCCCCGCGTGCGGGATGTCCTCGAAATACGAGGCCCACAACGCGAAGGTGAGGACGAACTGGAAGGCGAGGGCGACGACGTCGACGCCGTCGACCTTGCTGTCGCTCACCGCGATCGCGACCTTCACGAACGACTCGCCGCACACGATGATGGTGAACGCCCCCAGCCGCTCGGTCAGGTGGTGCTCGTCGATCGCGGGAAAGGCACTCAGCCGACCCGAGCGCACCAACGCGGGCAGGATCATGACGGCCAGGCCGATCACCGAGCCCACGATCAGCACCGGTTCCGGGAGCGGGGCGACGACCACGAAGCAGGCCGCCGCGATCGTGTGCAGCACCGCGAGCTGCCGCGCGAACGGCGCGTCGGGCCCGCCGTGATGCGCGGCGCGCCAGTACATCGCGGCGACGGTGCCGACGAGGAGGCCGTACGTGGCGGCGAGGAACGCCTCGTCGTCGACGACGCCGGCCCTCGCCTCCATGGCGATGAGCACCACGAAGAACATCTGCAGCAGGATCAGCATCCGATGGCCGAGGTCGGTCATCCGGAAGCGGTTGGCGAACATCGTGGTGGACAGCCACACCCACCACACCGCCGAGAAGACGATCACCACCCAGCCGATGCGTGCCTCGTCGTGCAGGTGCGACACCGCCGAGCTGAACACCAGGATGGCGGCGACGAACACGAGGTCGTAGAACAGCTCGATCCACACGCCCATCTGGACGAGCGTGTGCGAGGCGACCCCCTGGCGCGGTTCCGTCATCTACCGATCGGTCGCCAGGCGCTCGGTGAAGAACGCGAGGACCCGGTCGAGCGCGGCGCGGGTCGGGTGACCGGGCTCGTCGACGAAGTGGTCGGTGAGCACCGAGTGCGCCGAGCGCGGGATGCCGTGCGGGTTGCCCTTCGACGAGTCGATCTCGACCGCGAGGAACGCGTCGCCGAGCTCGCGCCGCAGGGTGTCGAACCGCGCCTCGGGGACGGCCACGTCGTGGGTGAAGCGCAGCCCCAGGAGGCAGGCGCCCTTGGCCGCGCGCTCCTTGACCCGGGCCAGATCGGCGTCACTGATCCCCACCGCCTTCCGGCGCGACGGGGTGAGCGGGAACGGCAGCGACGGTTGGCTGAGCACCGGTGCGAGCATGGTCTCGTCGACCATCATCCCGAGTGCGAAGCCGCCGGTGAAGCACATGCCGACCGCGCCCACCCCGGGCCCGCCGCACTCGGCGTGCGCCTCGGCGGCCAACCGGCGCAACCAGCCGATGACGGGGCTGGTGCGGTCGAGCGCGAAGGCGGAGAACTCCCGGGCGACACACGCCTTCGCCAACGACTCGACTGCGTAGGGCGCACTCACCGGCTTGCCCGGCGTGCCGAACAGCGAGGGCATCCGCACGCTGAACCCGGCGTCGACGACCCGGCGCGCGAACTCGACGACGCCGGGGTGGAGACCCGGCACCTCGTGGATCACGATGACCGCCGGACCGGTCCCGCCCGCGTACACGGCCCGGGTGAGGCCGTCGTGCGTGAAGGAAGACTCGGTGAACCCCGCCAGATCCGTCGACACCGTGTGGGACACTACGCCACCACCCCAACGGCACCACCACAATCACACCGAGGGAGCACGATGAGCGAAGAGCGCGACGAGATCAGCGAGGTCGAAGTGGTGACCACCGCGGTCGGTGACGACGGCACGGTCGTCGTCGACGACCTGGTGGCGCTGGTCGACGAGGACGGCAACGTGCTCGCGACCGACGAGACCATCGCGGTCGAGGGTCCCGACGGCACCATCGTCGTCGACGAGGTGATCGCGGTCGCCGGCGACGACGGCGAGCTGGTGGCCATCGAGGAGGACGTCACGGTGGTGGAGGACGACGACGCGTCGTAGACCGCGACGTGCCCCGGTCAGCGCGGGAGTTGCTTCAGTGCGTCGAGGGCGCGGTCCGCGTGCACACCCATGCGGATCTCGCTCTTGACCACCTCGACAACACGGCGGTCCTGACCGATCACGAAGGTCACCCGCTTCGGCGGGCCCTTCTTCCTGGCTACGCCCATCATCCGCGCCACGTCGCCGTTCGCGTCGGACAGCAGCGGGTAGTCGAAATCGTGCTTCTCGGAGAACTGGTGCTGCTTGTCGACCGAGTCGCGGCTGATGCCCACGCGCTGGGCCCCGACCGCCTCGAACTCCGCCTTGAGGTCACGGAAGTGGCAGCTCTCCCTGGTGCACCCGGTGGTCATCGCCGCCGGGTAGAAGAAGAGCACCACCGGGCCGTCGGCCAACAGCGTGCTCAGCCTGCGGGGCGTGCCGGTCTCGTCGGGCAGCTCGAAGTCGTCGACCACATCGCCTACGTCCATCACGACGGTCCATTCCGCTCCGGCGTCCCGGCCATCCGGCCACGCCTCCGCTGCATGTCCATGGCGGGAACCGTATCGCCCGGGAGCTCGCGTCAGGCGCCGTAGTGCCGCAGCTCCACCGTGTTCCCGTCGGGATCACGGACGTAGAGCGAGGTGCCATTGCCGCGGGCGCCGAAGCGCACCGCCGGCCCGTCGACCACCTCGAACCGGCCCGACGCCTTCACTGCGTCGAGGTCGACGGGTTCCACGACAAGGCACACGTGGTCGGCGTTCTCTCCGGTGCGCGGCGCCGCGAGCAGGTCGATGATGGTGCGGTCGTCGACCCGCACCGACGGGAACGGTGCGTCGCCGCGGCGCCACTCGTCGACCCGTTCGGGAGCGAGCCCGAGCTCGTCGCGGTAGAAGGACAGCGAGCGTTCGACGTCGGCCACGTTCAGCACGACGTGGTCGAGGCCGACGACACGGAGCTCGTCGCGACCCGACGCCGAACCGGCGTCAGCTGCCGGGGTCATACCCCTGGTGAACGACGCCGGTTCGTGGAAGTCATGCCCCAACGCTACGCGGCGCCGACCTCAGCCACCACGAGTGGGATGCGAACTCCTCAACGTGAGCGGGAGGCGCCCGAGATCAGCCCGGACGACGAGCCCGGCGGAGCACCACCCCGATCAGCACCGCATTGGTGATCGCGACGCCGACGGCGAACAGGCCGAACACGACGTTGCCCGTCGCCAGCAGCACCACGCCGAGGATCAGGAAGAACGCCGCGAACACTCCGCGCAGGATCAGGATCGTGCGCAGTCGGTCCATCGGACGAGCGTACGCGGGAGGCGTCAGCTCCCGACGAGGACGCGGACGCGCTTCGCCTGCTCCCCGCGCTTGCCGGGACCGACCTCGAACTCGACCTGCTGGCCCTCCTCGAGGCGGCGATAGCCGTCGCCCTCGATGGCCGAGAAGTGCACGAACACGTCGCTCGCGCCTTCGCGCTCGATGAACCCGAAGCCCTTGCGGGCGTCGAACCACTTGATCGTGCCGCTCGGCCATTCGCCGGGCGTCGTCACCAGGGACACCACGCGGGTCGACGAGGTGCTCGCTTCGACTGCGGGCGGGTCGGTGAGCAGGGTGATGTCGGGACGCACGAGACCCGGGCGCTGGCCCAGCTCCCGCTGGTAGCGCGCCACCATGCTGCGCTGGTCGGAGACGACCAACGACACGACGGTGCCGTTCGCGCCCGCACGCGCGGTGCGACCGGAGCGGTGCGTGTAGTCCTTGAAGTCGGCCGGCGGATCGAAGTGCACGACGCACGCGACCGCGTCGACGTGGATGCCACGCGCCGCGACGTCGGTGGCGACGAGCGCCTGCACCTTGCCGTCGGCGAACAGGGCGAGCGCACGCTCACGCTGACCCTGCGAGCGATTGCCGTGGATGGCCGCGCTGCGGACGCCGCGCTGGTCGAGCTTCTTCGCCAGCGCATCGGCACCGTGCTTGGTGCGGCAGAACACGATCGTGGGACCGGCGGCGGCCACGATTTCGGCGGTCACGCCGACCCGGTCGCCACGGTCGACGGACCAGAAGCGGTGCGTCGCGGCGCTCTGGTCGGCCTCCGGGAGCAGGTGGCGCGACGGATTGGTCTGGTACCGCTGGACGAGGCGGTCGACCGCGCCGTCGAGCGTGGCCGAGAACAGCATCGTCTGTCGGTTCGGGGGCGTGCGGTCGAGGAGCGCCTGCACGGCGGGGAGGAAGCCCATGTCGGCCATGCGGTCGGCTTCGTCGACCACGACCATCTCGACCTCGTCGAGATCGACCTCGCGGCGCTCGATGAGGTCGGTGAGGCGGCCGGGACAGGCGACGAGGATGTCGACGCCGCGCCGGAGCGCCTTGAACTGGGCGCCGAAACCGGCACCGCCGTAGACCGCGGCGACGCGGAGCTTGCGGCCGCCACCGAGCCACTCGAGCTCGCCGCAGACCTGGGCGGCGAGCTCGCGCGTCGGCACGAGGACGAGGCCGCGGGGGCGCTTCGGACGGGCGTTGCCGACACCCGCGACCAGCGGGATGCCGAATGCGATGGTCTTGCCCGAGCCGGTCGGGGCGCGACCGCAGAGGTCACGGCCGGCGAGGCCGTCGGGCACGGTCATGGCCTGGATGTCGAACGCGTCGACGAGGCCGCGCGCGCGGAGGGTGCGGACGAGCTCGGCGGGAACGCCGAGCTCGGCGAAGGTGGTGCTGGGCATGGCTGGTGTGTCTCCTGAAGGATTCGTGCTGCGGATGTGTTTCGGGAGGGTGGACGATCCCCGAAACACCGATCCGGTACGAACCGGGGAGCGCGAGAGACGCATACCCACTTGCGAAAACCCGAATGCGGCAACAACGACCACGCACTCGGAATGCGCCCAGGGTAGCAGACGTCATGATGGGGGCATGGCCAAGCCCGAAGACCGTCCCGTCGATCCGACCCCGGTGCACACCGTCGATCTCCCGGCGACGCCGCAACGCGACCGCACGATTCCCGCGACGGCGTGGATCGAGGCGCCCCCGGAGCTCGTGGACTCCGGACGCGACCTCGGATACGAGCTGGTCGCCTACAAACGACGGATCGGCCCGTGGCTGTTGTGGCGCGCCGGGCCGGCGGCCAAGGGAAACGCGCGCTACGTCGCGCTCGCGGCCGCCGATCCCACTCAGCAGTTCACCTTCCGGTTGCATCCGTCGGGCGACGGTGAAGGGCTCGGTCCCGACGGCGTCACGCACCAGCGATTCCGCGCGTGGAAGGAAGCATTGCGCGACTTCGCGCCTCAGTGACCCGTTCCCGGTCGCACGCGCGCATACCGTGGCGATGATGGAACGGCAGGCTGGGCTGGGCAGGAGCTTGGAAGACGTGCTCGACTCGCTCGCGCCGGTCGATCCCGACGCCACGGCCGCGGGACGCGTCCTCTTCGAGCCCGAGGACCTCGAGCAGCAGCTCGACCAATTGATGGGCGACCTCCGCGACCTCCGCGAGCGCGTCCAGCACCTGGTGGGCCTGGTCCCCGACGATGCCGTGGTCGGCGGCACCAACGGACACGCCCGCATCGGCGCCGGCGCCCACCCGGACGACCACCCGAAGGCGGCCAAGAAGAAGAAGAAGAAGAAGAAGAAAACAACAACAAGAAGAACAAGAAGAACAAGAAGTCCAAGAAGTAGCGGCCCGGGAACCCCCCACGCGGGGTTTGGCGCTCAGCTCGCCTCGGCCAGCTCCGGTTCGGGTGACTCGCTCGACGCGAGCTCGTGCACCTCGGCGGCCCGGGCGGGCAGGAACCGCCACGCCAGCACCGCACCGACCACCGCGACCGCGGCCGTCACCAACGATGCCCGCGACATCGCGTACACGAACGACTCGCGGGCGGCATCGGCGAGCGGTGCACCGACGCGGCCGAGCTGCTCGCTCACCTGGAGCGCCGCCCCGACCGACTGGTCGGCGGCGTCACGGACCTGGGTGGGCACGTTCGCCGGCAGCTTGCTGTTGAGGTTGGTGGCGTAGAGCGACGACAACATGCTGCCGACGATGGCGACGCCGAGCGCGCCACCGACCTCGCGGCTCGTGTCGTTGACCGCGGAACCGACTCCCGCCTGGTGCAACGGCAGCGAACCCATGATCGACTCGGTGGCCGGTGCCACCGACAGACCCATGCCCGTGCCCATGAGGATCATGGCGATCATCACGCGGGGGTAGCCCGACGACACCGTGGCAGTCGACGCCACCACGAGACCGGAGGCGAACAGCAGCATGCCGGTGACGACGACGCGCTTCGTGCCGAACCACTGCACGGTCTTCGACGACAGCGGCGCCATCACCATCAGCGCGAACGCGAACGGCAGTGTGCGCACCCCGGCGTCGAATGCCGAGTAGCCGAGCACGAACTGCAGGTACTGCGTCGCCAGGAAGATGAACCCGAACAGGGCGAAGAACACGAGTGTCACGTTCACGCTCGCGGCGCTGAACCGCGCGTTGGCGAAGAAGCGCACATCGAGCATCGGCTCGTCGACGCGCCGCTCCCACCACACGAAGGCGGCGATCGCGGCCGCGGCGACCGCGAAGCCGGCGAGGATCACCGGATCGGTCCACCCGTTGCTCGGCGCCTCGATGATGGCGGCGACGAGCGCGCCGAGCCCGACGATCGAGAGCGCGGCGCCCACGAGGTCGAGCTTCGGGTGCTCCGGGTTGCGCGACGTCGGCACCAGGAACCGGCCGGCGACGATCGCGGTGATCACGATCGGCACGTTCACGATGAAGACCGATCCCCACCAGAAGTGGTCGAGGAGGAACCCGCCGGTGACGGGCCCGAGCGCGACCGCGATTCCGGCGACGCCCGACCACAGGCCGATGGCGAGCGCACGCTCGCGTGCATCGGTGAACACGTTGGTGAGGATCGACAGCGTGGCCGGCATGATCAGCGCCGCGCCGATCCCCATGACCGCGCGCGCCGCGATGAGCGGGGTCACACCATCGGAGAACGCGGCCGCGGCCGACCCGGCGCCGAACACGACCAACCCGAGGGTGAGCGCACCCTTGCGCCCGAACCGGTCGCCCAGGCTGCCGGCGGTGAGGAGCAGGCCGGCGAACACCAGGGTGTAGGCGTCGACGACCCATTGGAGGTCGCTGATGCTGGTGCCGAGGTCGCGCACCAGCGTGGGGAGGGCCACGTTGACGATGGTGTTGTCGATGACGATGACGAGGAGGCTCACGCAGAGCACGAGGAGCGTGAGCCAGCGGCGGTCGTGGATGCGCTGGTCCATGGGGGAAGACCTCACCCTTCGCTGCGGTTATAACAACGTGATAGCGACGTCATGCTATAACGTCGTTATTGCAGCTGTCAACCCGTGACCCGCCCTCCCCCGGGCGATGGAGGAAACTGGGCGTCGCATGGCACGCACCCGTGACGAACAGGGCCAACGCATCCTCGAGGCCGCCAGCGAGCTGCTCTCCAAAGAGGGAGCGAGCGCGCTCAGCGTGCGGCGCATCGCGGCCGCGGCCGGGTGCTCGACGATGGGCCTCTACAGCCGCTTCGGCGGCAAGGACGGCGTGGTCGACGAGCTCTATGCCGAGGGCTTCGAGCGCCTGATCGCGGCCATGCGGGCCAACCCGCCGACCGACGACGCGCTCGCCGATCTCCGGCGCGGCGCGGTCTGCTACCGCGACACCGCGCTCGCCAACGCCACCCACTACATGGTGATGTTCGGTGGCGCGGTCCCCGGGTTCCTGCCGTCCGACACCAGCCACGAGATCGCGGACGACGCATTCGGCGGTCTGGTCGCGAAGGTGGCGCGCTGCACCGACGCCGGGCTGCTCGACGGTCGGGCCGACGAGATCGCGGAGGTGCTCTGGGGTTCGATCCACGGGTTGGTGATGCTGGAGCTGGTGGGTATCGATCCGTTGGGGAGTGATCCCTCGGCGCGCTTCGCCCGTGCGCTCGACGCCCTCTTCGAAGGGTTCGCACATGGTTGATCAGGTCAGCGCCCGGGTCCGCACCCTCATCGACGGCGCGTTGGACCGCGTCTTCGACGAGCCGTTCGACGTGCGCACCGCGGCCGAGCTCGAGGATCTCGTCGCCGCCGGACCCGTCGGCAGCGGCCCCGGCGCTGCCGCCACGAGCCTGGGTGCGTTCGTCGCCGCCGCGACACCGCTGGCGCGCCGGGCGATGTCGGTGGCGAACAAGTCGTCGAAGGTGGCCACCAAGGTGCCGCTGCCGTCGTCCAAGGCGGTGAAGATCGGCATCGCGACGATCCCGGTGGCGCTGCGTCTCAGCACCACCTCGCGCCGCGGCCTCCGCGAGTTGCAGCTGCTCGCGTCGTACCTGATCTCCCGCCTCCGGGCCGCCGGTGTCGATCCCGAACGAGGACTGGTGCGCTCGCTCACCCTCTCGCTCTACGTCGATCCCGCCCGCCGGCCGACCCTCGAGGTACCCGGCTCGCGGACGGCGGGCGCGGTCGCCCGGCAGTGGGTGCTGCGGTCCCTCGGCGGCGACGCCGAGAGTGCGCTCCGGGCCCGGGCGCGGCGTCAGGCCGAGGCGATCGACCGTCTCGACCTCCCCGCGTCGGGTGCGCGGTGGGGTCGCAACGGACCGATTGACGTCTAGTTGAAGAGTCCGGGCTCAAATGCGGGCCCGTGGCTGCCGATACCCCTCGCATGTCGTCCCGTCATGCCCTGCGACGCCCCCTGCTCGCGGTCGTCGCGGTCGTCGTCGTCGCGCTCGCCGCGACCGCGTGCCTCCCCCCGCCTCCCCCGCCTCCTCCCGCCCCGGCGCAGGCGACGATCGGCCGGTGCCCGGTCGACGGGTTCGCCTACAGCAACGGCTTCGGACCACTCGGGGGTGGTGGGTTCCACTACGGCGTCGACATGGGCGCGCCGGAGGGAACCCCGGTGTACGCGGTGCGCAACGGCACGCTCTGGGCCTACAGCACCGGTGACGTGGGCGGGTACTCGCTGTACCTCATCGCCGACGACGGCAACACCTACTACTACACGCACCTGAGCCCGTACGCGCCCGAGTTCGAGAACACCACGCGCCAAGTGTCCGCCGGCGCGATGATCGAGACGGTGAGCCACACCGGCAACGCCAACGGGTTCGACCACCTGCACTTCGAGATCCGCCTCGGAGGGCCGAACGGCGCCAAGGTCGACCCCCGACCGACGCTGGACGCCGCCGGCTGCGCCTAGCTACAACGACTGCTCCATCGGCGGCGTGCCGCCCCAAGGGTCGTAGTACTTGCCGACCTCTTCGTGGTAGGCGGGCTCGTCGGTGTGGTGGCGCGCCTCGTCGTAGTCGGGCGTGTCCTTGATCTCGTCCTTCGTCATGGCGACGAAGACCTTCCGCTCGTCAGCGTCGATGGCGCGCACCACGCCGGCGGGGATCATGCGCTTCTTCCCGAAGATCCAGAAGCCGGTGTCGACGACGAGGCACGTGCTGCCGTCCGCCATGGTCGCCTCGTCGATCTTGCCGATGTGCCCGTCGGTGGCCTCGACGTCGTAGCCACTGAGGTCGATCGGCGCAGGGACGAAGACCTCAGCGCGGAATGCGTAGATTCCCATCAGGTGCTCCCTTCGCGGGCGGGTCGGACTCCGGAGGGCTACCCGCCGACGCGGGTTCGGAACCCCGCTACATGCCCTCGACGGCCCGCTCGTCGGGGTCGACGTCGCCGCCCTCGCCGCGGTCGCGTTGCAGGAGTCGCAGCGCCAGCGCGGGGAAGACGAGCACCGACAGCATCCCGGCCGCCACGAGCGACGCCGCGTTGATCGGCTTGAGCGCATGCACGGTCACTCCGATCTGCGCCGCCACCACGATGAACGACAACGACGTGGCCTGCAGGAGGGCCGACGGCACGAGCTCGTCGGCCCGGAGGTCGCGACGGAGCAGCAGCACCGGCAGGCCGCGCACGACGAGCAACATCAGCAGGAACAGCGGCACCCGCACCGCGGTCGACCAGTCGGAGAACAGCTGGTCGACGCGGGAACGAGAGACCGGTCGCCACGAAGAAGATCGGCACGAAGAAGCCGAACCCGATTCCTTCGAGCTTGTGGCGTACGTGGCCGAACTCGTCCTCGCGCGCCGGATCCGTGACCGCGGCGAGGAGCGCCCCGGCGAGGAACGAACCGAGGATGGCGTCGAACTTCAACGACTCGCTGACCACGAGCAACGCGATCATCAGGAGCATCGCGACGCGTACGCGGAGCTGCGAGCTGCTGTCCTGGAGGCGGAACAACACCTCGTCGACCCGCGTCCGCCACGACCAGTGACGCGACGCCAACAGCGCGATGGCGGCGACGAGGATCCCGAGCACGACCAGCTTGACCACCGTCACGGCTGGGTCGACCGAGCCCTTCGGGGAGAAGAACATCGACAGCACGACGATCGAGCCGAACTCGGCAACCGAGCACGCCGCCACCACGAAGGTGCCGGCGCGTGTGTCGAGCACGCCGGCGTCCTTGAGCACGGGCACGATGATCCCGAGCGACGTCGACGAGAGGACGATGGCGACGAACAACGGGTCGACGACGACGTCGAGCGCGCCGAGCGGGAGCGCCAACGCCAGCCCGACCAGGAGCGACGCCACGAAGCTGACGAGCCCGAGCCGCAGCGGTCGCCCGCGCAGCTTGGCGAAGTCGAGCTCGAGGCCGGCGAGGAACAGCAGCAACGCGACGCCGAGCTGGGCGAACACGTTGATCACCGAGTCGTCGCTGACCCAGTCGAGAACCGCGGGGCCGATGAGGATCCCCGCCGCGATCTCGACCACCGACGACGGGATCGGCACCCGCGGCACCAGGCCGAGGAGGAGCGGCACCGCCACCGCCACGACCATGACGAGGAGGATGTCGTCGAAGTTGACGTCGCTCACCCGCTCGAACGTACCGTGACCGGCAGCGCGTACGATTGATGCCATGACCGGCACTGGAGATCTGCCCGACGCCCCGCGGTGGCAGGGGATCAACCACCTGGCGCTCGTCACCCCCGACATGGACGCGACCGTGCGCTTCTACGTCGGCGTGCTCGGGATGCGCCTGGCCGCGACCACGATGGCCGGGCCGATGCGCCACTACTTCTTCGAGATGGGCCGCGGCAACACGGTCGCCTTCTTCGAGGTCGAGGGCGCCGAGACCTTCGCCAAACCCGCGGGCGGCCCGAGCGACCGCGCCATCCAGCTCGACCACATCTCGTTCGACGTGCCCGACGAGCACGCGCTCGAGATGCTGCGCAAGCGGCTGCTCGCCGCCGGCTCCGAGGTGACGACGGTCGTCGACCACGGGTTCATCCGCTCGGTGTACTTCACCGACCCGAACGGGATCGCGCTGGAGGCGTCGTGGTGGGTCGTCGACGGCACCGGCCGTCCGAGCGACTACAACGACGCCACGCTCTTCGGCGACCCCGACCCGGTGCCTGCGATCGCGGAGCTCGCGGCCGGCGGCATCGACGACGTCCCGCACACCCGGCTCACCTGACTCGCGGGAGTCACGGGGCTCGCCGGACTCAGCGGACAGTGGCGGGGATCGACTCCCCGTCGATGCCGAGCACGATCTGGTCTCCGCTTCCGACGGTTGCGAGCGCGGCGGCCGCGTCGTCGCGTCGACGCCCCCGCACGAACGCGGTGCCGAACACGACCACGCCGATGATGGTCGCGATGCCACCGATCGCGAGACCCCACCGTGGCCCGAACTCCTGGCTCACCCAACCGATGAGCGGCCCGCCGATCGGGGTGCTGCCGAGCAGGGTGATGGTGTACACGGCCATGACCCGACCCCGCATCACCGGGTCGGAACGCAGCTGGAGGAGCGAGTTGCACGTGGCGAGGAACGCGATCTGGCCCGCACCGACGAGCACGAGGAGCCCGATGAACAGGCTCAGGGACGGCGCCAACGCGGCGACGCAGATCGCGACCCCGAACGCCATGCCGGTGCCGAAGAGCAGCGGGCCCCGCGCGTGCGCCCTGTTGGCGACGAACAACGCACCGACCACCGCGCCCGTGCCCATGGCGATGGTCATCCAGCTGTAGACGTCGGCGTTGCCGTCGAACGTGATCTTCGCCAGCAGCGGGAGCACGACCGGCGAGTTGATCGCGAACGTCCCGACGATGAGCGTGAGCAGCAGGGTCGAGCGCAGCTCGGCCGTCTGCCACATGTAGTCGAGCCCGTCGCGGACCTGGCCCTTCTCGCGGCCGAGCGGCGTCGTCGCGGTGCAGCTCGCTCGGTGCGCATCATGAGCAGCGCGCCGATGATGAAGATGAACGACACCGCGTTGAGCACGAAGCAGATGCCGGTGCCGACCAGCGACGATCAGCACGCCGGCGACGGCCGGGCCGAGGATCCGCGCCACCTGGAAGATCGCGCTGCTCAGCCCGATGGCGTTGGGCAGCTCCGCCGGCTCGACCAGCTCGGGGACGAACGACTGCCGGGTCGGGTTGTCGACCGCGAGCGCCAGGCCGAAGCCGAACACGATCACGTAGAGCATCCAGAGCTGGACCACGTCGGTCAGGTCGACGACCGCGAGCAGCACCGCCACCGCGGCCATCGCCACCTGGGTGAAGAGGAGCACCGTCCGCTTGTCGAAACGGTCGGCGATCACGCCGCCCCACACCCCGAACAGCAGGGTCGGGATGAACTGCAGCGCGATCGCGAGCCCGATCGGCGAACCCGCTGTTGTGGGAGAGGTGCAGCACCAACCACCCGAGGGCGATGGTCTGCATCCACGTGCCGCACTGCGAGATCAGCTGCCCGGCGAAGAAGAGCCGGAAGTTGCGGACGTGCATCGACTGGAACGTGCCGCGGATCGACTTCATGCCGGCCCGCTCATGACGCGTGTCGTCCTGCAAGCGCTCGAGCAGCGGCAGCGCGCGCCGCGAGGAGCTCCTGCTCCGACGGGCTGAGCTCGGCCACGCGCTGCGCGAGGTAGGCGTCCTTGCGCGTGCGGCTGCGCGCGAGCAGGTCGCGACCGGATTCGTTGATCGCGACCCGGGCGACGCGGCGATCGGCGGGGTCGACGACGCGCGTCACGTACCCCCACTCGTCGAGCCGGGCCACGATGCGGGTCATGCTCGGCGGCTGCACCTGCTCGACCGCGGCGAGCTCGCCCAGGGTGATGGGACCGAGCCGTTCGATGGTGGCGAGCGCGGCCTGCGTGGAAGCGGTGAGCTCCTCGCCGGTCGTGGCCGCCTGTTGGCGGATCCGGCGGTTCAGGCGGGCGACGGCCAGGCGGAGGTGCGAGGCCAGCTCGACGAGCTCGGCGTCGGAGGTGGTCGTCGTCACTGCCGCCCGGGAAGTCATGCGGGCAAGGTTAGCACAACTAATTAGCAGTGCTAAATAGATTCCCGGGCTACTTCTTGGCCTTCACCCCGACGGTGATCGTGACCGTCGAGCCCTCGGCAGCCTGGCCCCCGGCCGGGGCTCTGCGCGAGCACCGTGTCGACCTGGTCGGAAGACGTCACGGTCACGGACGTGACCGTCACCGCGAAGCCCCGGTCCTCGAGCTCCGAGACCGCGTCGTCGCGGTCCCAGCCGACGACGGCAGCCACGTTGACCTGCTTCGGCCCGGTGGACACGGTGAGCGTGACGGTGTCGCCGCGCACGAGGGTCTCGCCGCTCCCGGGGCTGACCTTCAGCACCTGACCGGGGGCCTGGCTCCGGCTGCTCGCGTTCTGCACCGCGACCTCGAGGCCGAGGCCCTGGAGCTGCGCGGTGGCGCTCGCCTGGTCGAGCCCGACGACGTTGGGCACGTCGACGTGCGGATCGACGGCGACGACGAGTTCGACCGGCGCAGTCTTCATCGCGTTGATGTACGCCCCCGGGTTCGAGCTGATCACCGTGCCCGGCTCGACGTCGTCGCGGTAGTCGGGGACGGGCGCGGGCACGTTGGTCAGCCCCTGCTTGGCGAGCTCCGCCTTCGCCTCCTCGAAGCTCATCCCCGCAACCACGGGCACGATCGGCGCGCGTGCCGCGACACGGTGAGGTGGACGGTCGAGCCCTGCTCCGAACTTCTCGCCGTTGGCCGGCCGCTGGATGATGATCGTGCCGCCGGGCCGCGGACTGGTGACCTTGTTGCCGTCGACCTCGAACCCGGCGTCGTGCAGCGTGGCGGCGGCGAAGAAGAGGTCGGAGCCCTCGACGTCGGGCACGGCGACGATCGGCGCGTGCTCGGTGAGCTTGGCGTACGCGATCGCACCCCCGGTGATCACGATCAGCGGGGCCGCCAGGATCACCGCCCAGTGCCGGGCCTTCCACGTGCGGGTCGACTTCACCGGCACCGCCAGCGCCACCGCCGGTGCCGGAGACGGCGACGGCGACGGCGACGGCGGACCCAGCTGCTGCTTGCGGGCCCGCCGCTTGGGCTTCGGCGGCTTCAACGGCTTGACCGGCTTCGGCGCCTTGGCCAGCTTCGGGTACTCGGTCTTGGCGCGCCGGAACCGCCGCCGCTTCGGCACCGGATCGGGCGTGCGCGGCGGCGGCGTGACGGTCGCCGCGGCGGCCGCGAGGCCGGCGACGGGGAGCACCGAGGTCGCGCCGTCACCCGTCGCGCGCGCGGTGGCGTTGCTGTCGGCGTCGCCGTCGGCGCCGGTGGCGACGGTGACCGACACCGCGGTGATCGGCGACGCCGGTGCGCTCGGTGGCCCGGGGGCCGGTGGCGCCGGCGGGCGCGCCCGCCGCGACCGCGCGCGAGCTCGTCGCGCAGGTCGGCCGCGACCTGGTACCGCGCGCTCGGGTCGGCGGCGCGCGCTCGGGCAACGATGCGCTCGAGGTCGGTGGCGGGTTCGGGATCGCCGCCGGTCGGTCGCTCACCCGTGAGCAGCTCGGTGAGGACGACGCCGAGCGAGTACACGTCGCTGCGGGCGTCGGCCGGCAGCCCCGCGACCTGCTCCGGCGAGAGGTAGCCAACCGTGCCGAGCACCACCCCGGGCTCGGTGAGCGCCTCACCCGCCGCCGACTAGGCGATGCCGAAGTCGGTGACCTTCACGCTGCCGCCCGGCGTGAGCAGCACGTTGCTGGGCTTCACGTCGCGGTGCACCACGCCGTGGTGGTGCGCGTGCGCGAGGGCGTCGGCGATCTGCGCCCCGATGGCGGCGACCTCCGCCGGCGGGAGCGTGCCCCGGGCCTCGAGCTCGGCCCGGAGGCTCTCGACCCTCGACGAACTCCATGACGATGAAGGGCTCGGTGCCGCCGCCCCAGTCGTAGACACCCACCACGTTGGGGTGGTTCAGGCGCGCCGCGGCCCGGGCTTCGCGCTTGAACCGCTCCGCGGAGGCCGGGGTGATGGTGGTCGTCGGCACCTTGACCGCCACCGGACGCTCGAGCAGACGGTCGCGGGCGCGGTAGACGTCGCCCATCCCGCCCGAGCCGAGCCGCACCTCGAGCTCGTAGCGGTCGGCGAGGAGTTCCGCGACCGTCGCCACGCCGCAAATCTACCCAGCACCGCCGCACGTATTCCGTCGGGACGGTCGTGTCGACGCGAAAACCGAGTTGATCAGTCGGGAATGTTGTCGTACCGTCATCAGGCCCACGACGCGGCCCGAACGCGAGGAGACCGCACATGTCCGAGAGCTGGGGATTCGAGACCAAGCAGGTCCACGCGGGCACGTCACCCGACCCGACGACGGGCGCCCGCGCCGTCCCGATCTACCAGACCACGAGCTACGTGTTCCGCGACACCGCGCACGCGGCGGCGCTGTTCGGGCTCGAGGAGCTCGGCAACATCTACACGCGGATCATGAACCCCACCCAGGCCGCGTTCGAGGACCGCGTGGCCGCGCTCGAAGGCGGGGTCGGCGCGCTGGCCACCGCGAGCGGCCAGGCCGCGCAGATCGTGGCGCTCGCCAACCTGGCGGAGAGCGGCGGCCACATCGTGTCGTCGGCGTCGCTCTACGGCGGCACCTACAACCAGCTGCACTACACGTTCCCCAAGCTCGGGATGGAGGTCAGCTTCATCGACGACCCCGACGACCTCGACGCGTGGCGCGCCGCCATCCGTCCGAACACCAAGCGCGTTCTACGGCGAGAGCATCGGCAACCCCAAGGGCGACGTGTTCGACTTCGAGGGCGTGGCGGCGGTCGCGCACGAGAACGGCATCCCGCTGGTGATCGACAACACGCTCGCGTCGCCGTACCTCTGCCGCCCGCTCGAGCACGGCGCCGACATCGTCGTGCACTCGGCCACCAAGTTCATCGGCGGCCACGGCACGTCGATCGGCGGGATCATCGTCGACGGCGGCAAGTTCGACTACGTGGCCAGCGGCCGCTTCCCGAACTTCACCGAGCCCGACCCGAGCTACCACGGCGTGATGTTCTCGCAGCTGCCCGAGCCGCTGCGTCCCGCGCAGTACATCCTCAAGGCCCGCCTGCAGTACCAGCGCGACATCGGCCCCGCGATCGCGCCGTTCAACTCGTTCCTGTTCATCCAGGGGCTCGAGACGCTGTCGCTGCGCATGGAGCGCCACTCGCAGAACGCGCTGGCGGTAGCGCAGTGGCTCGAGGCGCGCGACGAGGTCGACTGGGTGAACTACCCCGGCCTGGCGTCGAGCCCGTGGCACGAGCGGGCGAAGAAGTACCTGCCCCGGGGCCAGGGCGCCATCGTGGCGTTCGGCATCGAGGGCGGCCTGGAGGCCGGCCAGAAGTTCGTCGACTCGCTCGAGCTGCACAGCCACCTGGCCAACGTCGGCGACGTGCGCAGCCTGGCCATCCACCCGGCCACCACCACCCACCAGCAGCTCGTCGCCGACGAGCAGGCGACCACCGGGGTCACGCCCGACCTCGTGCGCCTGTCGGTCGGCATCGAGTCGATCGACGACATCCTGGCCGACCTCGACGCCGGGTTCCGCGCGGCCAAGTGCTTGACCGACGGCCGGCCGCCCGGTCACGGGTGCCTGGCGACCGGGGGACGACCCCGGTCGCCGGCAATTCGCGACCTTCGCCGACGGCTGAAGCTGGAGGCCGGTGGTCACCTCGACGACGTGACGGTCGCGTACGAGACGTGGGGCACGCTCGCACCCGACGCGGTCGAACGCGGTGCTCGTGCTGCACGCGCTGAGCCTCGACAGCCACGCCGCCGGGCCCGCAGGACCGGGCCACGGCGACGTCGGCTGGTGGGACGGCGTCATCGGACCGGGCTGCTCGATCGACACCGACCGGTTCTTCGTGGTGTGCCCCAACGTGCTCGGCGGCTGCCAGGGCACGACCGGGCCGTCGTCGGAGGTGCCGGGGTGGAGGTCCGTACGGGTCACGGTTCCCGGTCACCACCATCCGCGACCAGGTGGCCCTGGAGGTGGCACTGGCCGACGCGCTCGGCATCGAGCGCTGGTACGCCCTCGTCGGTGGCTCGATGGGCGGCATGAGGGTGCTCGAATGGGCGGTCGGTCACCGCGAGCCGCGTCGCAGCGGCGGTGGTCATCTCGGTCGGCGCGCAGGCGACCGCGGAGGAGATCGCGCTGTGCCACGTGCAGATGCGCGCCATCCGCGCCGACCCGAAGTGGCGGGGCGGCGACTACTACGACGCCGAGCCCGGCGACGGCCCCCACGAAGGCCTGGCCATCGCGCGGGGCATCGGCCACATCAGCTACCGCACCGAGCTCGAGCTGGCGGCGCGCTTCGGGCGCGACCACCAACCCGGTGAGGAGCCCTTCGTGGGTGGCCGCTACGCGGTCGAGTCGTACATCGACTACCAGGGCGACAAGCTCGTCCGCCGCTTCGACGCCAACACCTACCTCGTCCTCTCCGAGGCGATGAACCACCACGACGTCGGCCGCGACCGGGGCGGCATCGCCGCCGCGTTGGCCACCGTCACCGCCGACGTCACGATCGCGGGCATGTCGTCGGACTGGCTCTACCCCGTGCGCCTGCAGCAGGAGCTCGGCGAGCTGATCCCGACGTCGTCGACGGTCGAGATCGTGCAGACCATCTCCGGCCACGACGGCTTCCTGGTCGAGTCCGACGCCGTCGGCGCCATCCTCCGCCGCGCCCTCGCCTGACCACAGTTCCGAGCATCCGGCAGTAGTCCGTCACATACGGGGGTGTACTGACGGGTGTTCGCCGGTCGCGGGGTCAGCTGTCGCCGTTGGAGACCGCGTTGAGGGCCTGGTGGAGGTCGGCGACGAGGTCGTCGGTGGTCTCGATGCCGACCGAGAGCCGGATCGAGCGCGGGGTCGACGGCCAGCGGTGAGTCGACGGCGGACGCGTGGGTCATGCGGGCCGGGTGCTCGATGAGCGACTCGACCCCGCCGAGCGACTCGGCCAGGGTGAAGAGCCTGGTGCGCGCGACGAGCTCGAGCGCGGTCTCCTCCCCACCGAACACGAGGAAGCTCACCATCCCGCCGAAGTCGCGCATCTGACGCTGCGCGATGGCGTGTCCCGGATGCACCGGGATGCCCGGGTAGAGCACCGTCGACACCGCCGGGTGCACCAGGAGCAGCGTGGCGACGGCCTGCGCGTTCGCGCAGTGGCGCTCCATCCGCACCGCGAGGGTCTTGAGCCCGCGCAGGATCAGGTAGCAGTCGAACGGGCTCGGCACCGCGCCGACCGCGTTCTGCAGGAACCCGATCCGCTCCGCGATCTCGGGGTCGTTGGTGGCCGCGAAGCCCCCGACGACGTCGGAGTGACCGCCGAGGTACTTGGTCGCCGAGTGCACCACGATGTCGGCGCCGAGCGCGAGTGGCTGCTGGAGGAACGGCGTCGCGAACGTGTTGTCGACGACGACGCGCGCACCGCGCTCGTGCGCCACCGCGCAGACACCGAGGATGTCGACGATGGTGAGCGCGGGGTTGGTCGGGGTCTCGACCCAGACGAGGGCCGTGCCGTCGGGCCAGTCGCGCTCGAGCGCCTCGAGGTCGGTGAGGTCGGCGACGGTCCACTCGATGCCGGCAGGCGCGAGGACCTTCGACACCAACCGGAACGTGCCGCCGTACGCGTCGTCGGGGATGATCACGCGCTGGCCGGGCTCGAGCAGCCGCAGCACGGCGTCCTCCGCGGCCATCCCGCTCGCGAACGCGAAGCCGTGCACCGCACCCTCGAGCGACGCCAGGCACTCCTCGTAGGCGCGACGGGTGGGGTTCCCGCTGCGCGCGTACTCGTAACCCGCGTGCGTGCCGACCTCCTCGTGCACGAACGTGGACGACAGGGTGATGGGCGGGACCACCGCGCCGGTCGCCGGGTCCGGCGGCTGGCCGTCGTGGATCGCCCTCGTTTCGAAACCGTGGGACATGGATTCCTTCTACGCGGGACGCGGGTCGGCGAGGAACGCGAGGACATCGGAGCGGGTGAGGACGCCGACGGGATGACCACCGTCGAGCACGAGCACCGCAGTGCACGACTCCAGGCGGTCGACGACGTCGGTGACGGTCTCGCCGATGCCGAGCATGGGCGGCGCCGGTTCCATCAGCTCGCCCACCGGCCGGTCGAGGACCGAGGGGTCGCGGAACGCCTTGTCCATCAGCGGCAGCTCGGACACCGCCCCCGACACCTCCTTGGCCGCCAGCGGCTGCTCGGTGGTGGTGGCGACGACGAGCTGGGACACGCCCAGCGACCGCATCTGCGCGAACGCGTCGCGGGTGGGCGTGTCGGCGGTGATCACGACGAGGTCGGCGATGGACCCGTCCTTCGCCGCGAGGACGTCGCCCGCGGTCGGGCCCTCGCTGCGGAGGAACCCGTAGCTCGTCATCCAGCGGTCGTCGAAGATCTTCGACAGGTAGTTGCGCCCGGAGTCGGGCAGCAGCACCACGACGATCGCGTCGGGACCGAGCTCGGCGCCGACGACGAGCGCGGCGTGCACCGCGGTGCCGCACGAGCCGCCGATGAGCAGACCCTCCTCGGCGGTGACCAGCCGCGCCGCCGCGAACGACTCGGCGTCGCTGACCATCACGGTGCGGTCGACGGTCGACGGGTCGTAGGTCGTCGGCCAGAAGTCCTCGCCGACGCCCTCGACGAGGTACGGACGACCCGAGCCGCCGGAGTAGACGGATCCCTCGGGATCGGCGGCGATCACCTGCACCCCGGGGTTCTGCCCCTTCAGGTACCGCGACACACCGGTGATGGTGCCGCCGGTTCCGACCCCGGCGACGAAGTGCGTGACCCGGCCCTCGGTCTGGCGCCAGATCTCGGGCCCGGTCGAGCGCTCGTGCTCGGCGGGGTTGGCCGGGTTCGAGTACTGGTCGGGGCGGAACGCTCCCGGCGTCTCCCGGGTGAGGCGATCGGCGACCGAGTAGTAGGAGTCGGGGTGCTCGGGCGGCACCGCGGTCGGGCACACGACCACGCCGGCGCCGTACGCGCGCAGCAGCGACACCTTCTCCTCGCTCATCTTGTCGGACATCACGAAGATGCACCGGTACCCGCGCTGCGCGGCGACGATGGCGAGGCCGGCGCCGGTGTTGCCCGACGTCGGCTCGACGATGGTGCCCCCCGGCTTCAGGAGCCCGTCGCGCTCGGCCGCGTCGATCATGGCGACGGCGGGGCGGTCCTTCACGCTCCCGCCGGGGTTGAACATCTCGACCTTGGCGAGGAGGTCGCACCGGAGGTCGCGTCCCACCCGACCGAGCCGCACCAGCGGGGTGTTGCCCACCAGATCGAGCAGTGAGTCGGCTACATCCATCGCCATGTGCTCCGCGCGACGTTCACCGTGTCCGTCGTCGGCGGGCTGCTCCAACGAACGGCGCAGGGTCTGGTACACCGACTCGGGGGTGAGCACCCCCACGAAGCGGTCCCCGTCGAGCACCGAGACCCAACCCTCGCGGGTGAGCAGCATGGTGGCGAGCGCGTCCTGCAGGTCGTGGTCGACGGGCACCCAGGTCTCGATGCGCTGGAGGCGGTCACCGATGGGGCCGTCGCCCGCCGCGTGCTCGTCGTCGACGTAGCCGTGCAGCACGCCCTCGGGGTCCACCACCGCCACCCAGCCCGCGTCCCACTTCGCGATCGCGGTACGGGTGTCGGCCAGCGTCGCCTCGGGCGGCACCGTCGGCGGGTGCTCCAGGCACTCCGCCTCGATCGGCGTGACGCGCAACCGCTTCAAGGCGCGGTCGGCGCCCACGAAGTCACGCACCATGGCCGACGACGGCCGGCCCAGCACTTCCGCCGGGGTCGCGTACTGCTCGAGGATCCCTCCGACGTTCAGGATGGCGATGCGGTCGCCCATCTTCACGGCTTCCTCGATGTCGTGGGTGACGAACACGACCGTCTTCTGCACGTCGCCCTGCAGGCGGAGGAATTCGTCCTGCAGCCGCACGCGTGTCACCGGGTCGATGGCACCGAACGGCTCGTCCATCAGCAGCACGGGCGGATCGGCGGCGAGGGCGCGCGCCACGCCGACCCGCTGACGTTGCCCGCCCGAGAGCTGCGCGGGATAGCGCGACCGGTAGTCGGCGGGATCGAGACCGACGAGGTCGAGCAGCTCGTCGGTCCGCGCCGTGATCCGGTCCTTCGTCCACCCGAGGAGCTTCGGCACCGTGCCGATGTTGGTGGCGATGGTCTGGTGCGGGAACAGGCCGACCTGCTGGATCACGTAGCCCATGTGGCGGCGCAGCTCGACCGGATCGGCGTGGGTGACGTCGGCGCCGTCGAGGAAGATGCGCCCGCCGGTCGGCTCGATCAGGCGGTTCACCATCTTCAAGGTCGTGGTCTTGCCGCACCCCGACGGACCGACGAGCACGCAGATCTCACCGTCGGGGATGTCGAGCGAGAGCTCCCGCACGGCGACCTGGCCGTTGGGGTACTGCTTCGAGATCGCGTCGAGGCGGATCATCGCGTCGGAAGTGATTCGCGGACGTTACCCGCGCACTGTGCCGCATCTCGCTCCGCGGCATGTCGTTAGCATCGTGGCCATGAGCCTGCTGCTCGTGCTGGCCGAGGACATCGGCCCCAAGTGGCTCTACTGGCCCTGGGTCGAGGACCACACGCAGGAGATCAAGGACAGCGCTGGTCGAGCACATCGAGCTCACCGTGCTCGCCGTGCTCTTCGGCCTGCTCATCGCCTTGCCCCTCGCGCTCCTGAGTGTGCGCTACCGCCGGTTGTACGGACCGGTGATCGCGATCACCGGTGTTCTGTACACCATCCCGTCGCTCGCACTGTTTGCGATGCTGCTGCCACTGACCGGGCTGTCGCGCACCACCGCCCTGGTCCCGCTGACCGCCTACACGCTCCTCATCCTGGTGCGGAACACGGTCACGGGGCTGGACGGCGTTCCCGCAGACGTCAGGGACGCGGCCGTCGGCATGGGGTACTCGCGCGGCCGTCAGATCCTGCAAGTCGAGTTGCCGCTCGCGCTCCCGGCGATCATCGCGGGCATCCGCATCGCCACCGTCACGACGATCGGGCTGGTCGCGATCACCGCCCTCATCGGTCAGGGCGGGCTCGGCGCGCTCATGTACGACGGTCTGCAGCGCGACTTCCGCACCCCCCTCACGGTGGGCATCGCGTTGTCGCTTGCCCTCGCCGTCGTCGCCGACCTGCTCCTCGTGCTCGCGCAGCGGCTGGCGACGCCGTGGGCGCGCGCCGGGAAGCGCAAGGCGAAGCCGGTTGCCGCCTCCCGACCTCCGCACGTCCCATGAACTTCTTCGGTGACGTCTTCGACTTCCTCACGAGCTCCGACCAATGGCACGGCAACGAGTCGATCCCCCGGCTCGCGGGGCAGCACCTGCAGCTCACGGTGGTGTCGGTGCTGGTGGCTGCGGTCGTGGCCCTCCCGATCGGGATCCTGCTCGGGCACGTGCGCACGGGCGGCACCATCGCGGTGAACGTGGCCAACATCGGTCGGGCGCTCCCGGCCTTCGCCCTGTTGATCCTCGCCGTCCAGTGGGTCGGGATCGGCGATCCCACTGGCGTCCTCACGCCGGTGCAGTCGGTGCCCGCGTTCATCGCCATGTTCGCCCTGGCCGCGCCACCCATGCTCGCGAACGCATACGTCGGGATGGCGAACGTCGACGACGAGATCCGCGAGTCGGCGCGGGGCATGGGCATGAACGGCCGCCAGATGATCTGGCACATCGAGCTGCCGAACGCGATCCCGCTCGTGATGGCCGGGGTCCGCACCGCGACGGTGGCGGTGGTCGCCACCGCGACGCTCGCCGCCCTGGTCGACTCCGGCGGGTTCGGCCGCTACATCATCGATGGGTTCGCCGTGAGGGACGATCCGAAGGTGTTCGCCGGTGGACTCCTCGTCGCCTTGCTCGCGATCGCGCTCGAGTTCCTGCTCGCGCTGCTGCAACGTGCGATCACGTCACCGGGGATCCGGGCCGAGGGGAAGATCAACGTCCGGGACCTCGCCACGGAGCCGCTCTCGGGCGGCGTGCCCGCGCTCTGATCCCCCGACCGGACAAATCCTGACCGATTCACTAACGTTTCGCCAGCACGTTCCGGGGTAGGCAAATGGCTCGACCCACTCACCGAAGGACGATTCCGATGATCCAGGCACGATCCCGCCGCACGTGGGCACTGCTCACGGCCGGCCTGCTCACCGTGATGGTGGGCCTCACCGCCGACGGCGTGGCGTCGGCCCAGACGAAGTCGTTGACCGTCGGGTCGAAGGACTTCTCCGGCGCCCAGGCCATCGCACAGGCCTACGGCCAGGCGCTCGAGAACAAGGGCTACGACATCACGTTCAAGGACAACCTCGGCGCCACCGAGATCGTCTACGCGGCGCTCGAGAACGGCGACCTCGACGGCTACGCCGACTACCAGGGCACGCTGCTCACGTACCTCGGCGGCACCCCGACGGGCGACTCGGCCGAGACCTACAAGGCCCTGCAGGCCAAGCTCGCGGGCACCGACATCACGGTGAGCAAGGCGGCACCGGCCGTCGACGTGAACGGCTTCTACGTCACCAAGGCCACGGCGAAGAAGTACAAGCTCAAGAAGGTCTCCGACCTCACGAAGAACGCGTCAAACCTCACCTTCGGCGGTCCGCCCGAGTGCGAGGAGCGCCCCCTCTGCCTCGGTGACACCTCGCAGCAGCTCTACGGCCTCGAGTTCTCGGAGGTCAAGAAGCTCGACGTCGGTGGTCCGATCACGGTGAAGGCGCTGGAGGACGGCGACATCGACGTCGCGCTCCTCTTCACCGGCAGCAGCGTGATCCCGAAGGACGCGGTGCTCCTCACCGACGACAAGAAGCTGCAGCCGGCCGACAACCCGGTGTTCGTGATCAACAAGGACAAGGCCACCGCGGCGACGATGAAGACGCTCGACGCGGTGTCGGCGAAGCTCACGACCGCGGCGTACAACAAGATGTCGCTCGACATCAGCGAGAGCAAGGAGGACCCGGCCGACGTCGCCGCCGCCTTCCTCAAGAAGAACGGCCTCGGCTGAGCTCCATCCCGGCGTGACGTGACGCCGGGCTCCTCAGGTGTTGAGGAGCCCGGCGAGCACGTTCACGAGGCTCGCCAGGATCACCGCACCGAAGAAGAACGACACCAGGGCATGGCGCAGCACCTGGTGACGCATCGCCCGTTGCGTGATGTCGGTGTCGGACACCTGGAACGTCATGCCCACGGTGAAGGCGGTGTAGGCGAAGTCGAGGTAGTCGGGGTGCTCGACGCCCTTGGTCTTGAAGTCGATGCCACCCTTCGGGTCGGTGTAGTACACGTGCGCGTACTTGAGCGCGAACACGGTGTGCACGAGGACCCACGAGCACGCGATCGTGAACACCCCGGCGCCCTCCAACAGGGCCTCGTGCGGGTGTGAGCCCTCGTTCGCCTTCAGGAACGCGAGCGCGACCCCGACCAGGCTGACCAGCGCCGCCCCGAGCAGCAGGAGGTGGGTGCCGGTCCGCGTGTCGTCCTCGCGGAGCGCGAACTCGGCCGTCCGCTCGGGACTGAAGCCACCGATCGCCACCCAGACGGCAACGATCACCGAGAGGGCCATCACGTCCCAGCCGATCAGCACGGTCAGCTGCCAGGGCACGAACCACGCCGCGACGAACGCGGCCAGCGCGCCGACCGCGGCCGCGACCATCGACGCGGGTCCGGCCCGAGTTGGCCCGGAGGAACCACGATTGGAGACCCACGTCGGGAGTCTCGCGCCGCAAACGACGCACACCGGTGGCAGACTGCACCCATGGCACCCGTGGTCACGCTCTCGGCGTCGTTCGGAGCGGGAGGCAGCATCATCGGGCCGCGGGTCGCCGAGGCACTCGGTCTCCCCTTCCTCGACCGCGCCATCCCGACCGCGGTGGCCGAGGCTCTCGCGGTGCCGATGGCCGACGTGATGGCCCACGACGAGCGCCGCACGTCGGGCATGGGGCGGCTCTTCGCCAGCCTGGCCCGTGCCGCCGCCGCCCCCGACACCGCGTTCGGCTCCACGCCGACCGCGGCGCGGGCATCGCTCGGCGACCAGCCCGAGCAGGCCTTCCGGGACCAGACCGAGCGCATCCTCCACCAGGTCGCCGACACCGAGGGTGGGGTGATCCTCGGGCGCGCCGCGGCCATCGTGCTCCGCGACCGGCCGTCCGCCCTCCACGTGCGCCTCGACGGCCCGCCCGAGGCGCGCGTCCAGCGGGCCGTCAGCTTCGAGCGGCTCGACGAGGACGAGGCCCGCAAGCTGCTCGGCGAGACCGACCGGGCCCGTGAGGCGTACGTGAAGCACTTCTACAAGTGCGACGCCCGCGACGCGTGCCACTACCACCTCGTCATCGACTCGACCGCGCTCGACTTCGACCCCTGCGTCGAGCTGATCGTCACCGCCGCCCGGGCGAGGAACCTCACCCCCTCGTAGCCCTCGTAGCCGCTCGTCGCCCTTGCGCGTCACACCCGCATGGTGTGATCGGGGCATGAGCGCAACGATCGCAGCCGGCGGTCACACGTCGGCCGTACGATCCGGGGCGATGTCCGTCGACCTCGTGACCGTGCCCTACGGCGACGCGGCGGCCCGGGCGCTGTTCGACGCGGTGGTCGCCGGGAAGCACGGCGACGCGCTGGCCCCGGTCACCGTGGTGGTCCCCTCCAACTACGTCGGCGTGGCCGCACGGCGGCTGCTGGCCGGCGGCACGCTCGGGCGGGTCACCGAGGGCGGCGACGGTATCGCCGGCGTCACCTTCCTCACCACCTACCGGCTGGCCGAGCTCATCGGCGCGCCGCGCCTGGCGGGTGCGCACCGCCGCCCGGTGTCCACGCCGGTGCTCGCGGCCGCGGTCCGGGCGGTCCTCGCCGACGCGCCCGGCATGTTCGCCCCCGTCGCCGAGCACCCGGCCACCGAGGCCTCGCTGGTCGACGCCTACCGCGAGCTCTCGGCGATCGACGACGACGCGCTCGATGCGCTGGTACGCACCGGGCGGCGTGCGGCCGACGTCGTCCGCATCGCGCGCCGGGCACGCGCCGAGCTCGCGCCCGGGTGGTACGACGAGCGCGACCTCATGGATGCCGCGGTCGACGCCGTCGACGTCGGCATCCCGTTGCTCGCCGATCTCGGCGCCGTCGTCGTGCACCTCCCCCAAGAGCTGTCTGCGCCGGCGGCACGACTCCTCACCGTGCTCGGCCGGCACGTGCCCGTCACCGTCATCGCCGGGCTCACCGGTCGGATCCGGCCCGACGCCCCGGTGCGGGCCGCGTTCGCGCGCCTGGGTCTCACCGCGACCGAGCCTCCCGACGCCCCCGTCGAACCCGGGCCGGCCACGCGGGTCGTGTCGGCCTCCGACCCCGACGACGAGGTGCGCGCGGTCGTGCGGCTGGTCGTCGACGCGCTGCGGGCCGGCGTGCCACTCGAACGCATGGCCGTCCTCTACGGCGCGCCCGAGCCCTACGCGCGCCTGGTCCACGAGCAGCTCGACGCGGCCGGCATCGTGCACAACGGCGCCGCCGTCCGCACGTTGGCCGACAGCGTGCTCGGGCGCGGGCTGCTCGGGCTGCTCGCGCTCCCCGACCGCGACTACCAACGCCACGACGTCATGCGCCTCCTCGCGTCGGCGCCGGTGTTCCACCGGGGGCGGGCGGCGCCGGCGGCGCGATGGGAGAAGATCAGCCGCACCGCCGAGATCGTCCGCGGCCCCGAGCAGTGGCACCAGCGCCTCGACCGCTACGCGCGCGCGCAGGAGTTCGAGCTCGCCGCGGAACGTGCGGTCACCGAGCGCGATCCGCACCCCGAGCACTTCGAGGCGGAGCTCGCCGCCACCCGCGCGCTGCAGGACTTCGTCGCCACGTTGGTCGACGACCTCGCCGTCGACCCGACCGCGAGCTGGCGCGACCTCGCCGGTTGGGCCGAGCGCCTCGTGCACGACCACCTCGCGCCGGAGTCGCGGCGGGTCGGCTGGCCCGAGGTCGAGCGGCGGGCGGCGGAGAAGGTGGAGGCTGCGCTGGCTCGCCTCGCCGGCCTCGACGCGGTCGAGGCGCACCCGGGGCTGGCGGTGTTCCGGCGCACGCTCGAGCTGGAGCTCGACGCCGACCTCGGGCGCGTCGGCCGGTTCGGCGACGGTCTGCTGATGGGCCACGTCGCCCTGGGGCTGGGCCTCGATCTCGACCGGGTCTTCGTGTGCGGGTTGGCCGAGGGTCTGTTCCCGGCCCGGGTGCGCGACGACTCCCTGCTCCCCGACGCCGAACGGCGCGCCACCGAGGGCGAGCTCCCCCTCCGGGCCGCGCGGGTCGACGACGACCACCGCCGCCTGCTCGCGGCGCTGGCCGGGGCCTCGGAGGAGCGGGTGCTCCTGTTCCCCCGCGGCGACCTCCGGCGCACCACCGAGCGGGTGCCGTCGCGCTTCCTCGTCGAGCAGGTCGAGCAGGTCGAGCACGGCGCGTCCGCCGGCACCGAGCGGTTGCCCGACGACCTCGGCGGTCTGGAGGCCGGCTGGTACACCCCGGTGCCGTCGTTCGCCGCCGGTCTGGCGCGGCTCGAGTTCCCGGCCACCGCGCAGGAGCACCGCCTCCGCGCGCTGCTCGACCACACGCGCGCCGGTCAGCCCCTCTCCGAGCACACGCTCCGCGACGTCGACGTCGCGCTCCGGCGCGGCGTCGACACCGTGACCGCCCGCAGCAGTCGCGAGTTCACCCGCTTCGACGGCAACCTCGAGGGCTACGACGCCGGGCGGGTCACCGACGGCGAGGTCGTCGTGTCGCCCACCCGCCTGCAGACTTACGCGTACAACCCGTTCGACTACCTCCTCGAGTACGTGTTGCGGGTCGACATCGCCGAGCTGCCCGAAGAGCGCTACGAGGTGTCGCCGCTCGACCGCGGCAGCCTGGTGCACGAGGCCCTCGACGCGTTCCTGGCCGAGGTGCTCGCCCGGCCCGACGGCGCACCGGCGCCCGACACGCCCTGGACCGACGCCGACCGCGCCCGGTTGCGCGAGATCGCCGACACGCGCTGCGCGGTGTACGAGGCGCAGGGACGCACCGGTCGACGCCTGTTCTGGCACCGCGACCGCCGGCGCATCCTCGCCGAGCTCGACCGGTTCCTCACCGAGGACTCGGCGACGCGTGCGGCGTTCGGCCTGCGCCCGGTCGCCACCGAGCTGCGCTTCGGCTTCGGCGACACCGCGCCCGCGGTCGACATCAACCTCTCCGACGGCCGGGCGCTGCGGTTCCGGGGCGCCGCCGACCGCGTCGACCGCACCGCCGACGGCGCACTGTGGGTCATCGACTACAAGACCGGTCGACCGAACGGCGTCGATCCCGTCGACCCCACCGCCGCGGGCACCATGCTGCAGCTGCCGGTGTACGCGCACGCGGCGCGGGCGTCGTTCGGCAGCCCGGACACGCCGGTGGGAGCGGCCTACTGGTACGTGAGCACGCGGGGCCAGTTCCGGTGGGCCGAGCTCGTGCTCACACCCGAGGTCGACGCGCGCGTCGACGACGTGCTGCGCGCCATCGCCGACGGCATCGATGCCGGTGTGTTCCCCTGCCGGGTCGACCCGCCCACCACGTGGACCCGGCGGTTCCGCAGCTACACCGATCCCGACGCGCGCGGCACGCGCGACCGCTACCGCGAGTGGCAACGGAAGCGTGCCGCGCCGACCCTGCGCGGGTACGTCGCGCTGGCCGAGCCCGACGACCCCGACGACCGCGACCGGTCTCGCACCATGACCCTCGAAGCGGTGCAGCAGAGCTTCCTCGATCTCGACGAGGATCTGGCGACGCGTGCGGCGATCGTCGAGGCGCTCGACGACACGCTCTTCGTCGAAGCCGGCGCCGGATCGGGCAAGACCAAGGCGCTGGTCGACCGGGTCGTCGCACTGGTCACGCACCGCGACGTCCCGATCCGCGAGATCGCCGCCGTCACCTTCACCGAGAAGGCGGCGGCGGAGCTGCGCGACCGGATCCGTCGCGCGCTCGACGAGACGGCCCACGGCGACGACGCCGTCGCGGCCACCCGCGCCGCCGCGGCGCTCGACGAGCTCGACGGGGCCGCGGTGTCCACCCTGCACGCGTTCGCGCAGCGCCTCCTCACCGAGCACCCCATCGAGGCGGGGCTCCCGCCGCGGATCGAGGTGCTCGACGACATCGCCTCCCAGCTCGCGTTCGAGGAGCGCTGGGCCCGCTTCGTCGACGAGATGCTCGACGACCCGACCCTCGAGCGGGCGCTCCTGCTCGCGCTCAACGCCGACACCACCCTGACCGTGCTGCGCACGCTGGCGCTGGCGTGCAACGCCAACTGGGACCTCGTCGCCGAGCGCATGGGTCCCGAGCCCGACCCGCCACCGCTCGAGGGCGCGGTGGCCCCGGTGCTCGCGGCGCTGGCTGAGCTCGAGGCCGTCATGGGCGCCTGCCGTGCGGCTGACGACAAGCTGCTCGGGCTGCTCGACGATCTCGTCGCGTGGCACGCGCAGCTCGTCGCCGCGCCCGACGAGTACGAGCAGCTGCGCCTGCTCAGCACCGGCACCCCGAAGGGCAGCGTGAAGCAGGGCCGCAAGGAGAACTGGCCCGCGGAGTGCCCGGTCGACGCGGTGCGCGACCAGGTGAAGGCACTCCGCGACCTCGTCGCCACCACCGCGGCGGGACTCACCGAGCTCGTGGTGCGCCGCTTGGCCTGGGAGCTGGCGCAGTTCACCCTCCGCGAGGCCGCGATACGACGCCGGCGCGGGGAGCTCGAGTTCCACGACCTCCTCGTGCTCGCCCGTGCGGTGCTGCGCGACCCCGACCACGGCTGGGACGTCCGCCGCCGCCTGCGCGCCCGGTACACGCGCCTGCTGCTCGACGAATTCCAGGACACCGACCCGATCCAGTGCGATCTCGCCGCTCTCCTGGCGTCGGGCGAGCCCGACGCCCGCGCCCACCGCTGGGACGAGCTCCCGGTCGACCCGGGCCGGCTCTTCGTGGTCGGTGATCCGAAGCAGTCGATCTACCGCTTCCGCCGCGCCGACATCGCCGCGTTCCTCCGGGCCCGGTCGGCGTTCGGCGCGTCGCCCCGCCGGCTCACCCGCAACTTCCGCACCGCCCGGCCGGTGATCGACTTCGTCAACGACGTGTTCCGCGAGCTCATCGTGGCCGAGCCCGAGTCGCAGCCCGAGTACGTCGCGCTGGAGCCCGTGCGCGACGGCGTGCCGGTGGGCGATCCGGTCGTGCTCCTCGGCGCCACCCCCGAGCTGGAGAAGCCGACGGCCGACGAGTTGCGCGAGCGCGAGGCTGACGACGTCGCCGCGGTCGTCGGTCGTGCACTGCGCGAGCACTGGCAGGTCTCCCGGCGCGACGCCGACGGCACCGAGCGGTTCGAACCGTGCCGCCTGGGCGACATCTGCATCCTCTTGCCCGCGCGCACGTCGCTCGGCCAGCTCGAGGACGCCCTCGACGGCGCCGGCATCCCCTACCGGGCGGAGACGTCGTCGCTCGTCTACAGCACGCGCGAGATCCGCGATCTGCTCATGGTGCTGCAGGCCGTCGACGACCCCACCGACGAGCTGGCGCTGGTGAGCGCGTTGCGGTCACCGGTGTTCGGGTGCGGCGACGACGACCTCTTCACCTACAAGGCGCAGCACGGCGGCCGGTGGAACCACCAGCACCCGCTCCCCGAGACCCTCCCACCGGACCATCCCGTGGGCGAAGCCATCCGGGTGCTCGCGACGTGGCACGACGCGCGGCTCTGGTCGTCACCCAGCGAGCTGCTCGACCGCGTCGTGCGCGAGCGACGAGTGCTCGAGGTCGGGTTCGCCCACGGTCGCCCGCGCGACCTCTGGCGACGCGTGCGCTTCGTGATCGAGCAGGCCCGGGCCTTCTCCGAGGCCGACGGCGGCAGCCTCCGCGACTTCCTCGCCTGGGCCGCGCTCGCCGGCAGCGAGGGTGCGCGCGTCGTCGAGACCGTGCTGCCGGAGACCGACGACGACGCGGTGCGGATCCTCACCATCCACGGCGCCAAGGGCCTCGAGTTCCCGATCACCATCGTCTCGGGCATGACCACCCGGGCCCAGTCACGCACCGCCGGCGTGCAGCTCCGGTTCCCGCACGATCGCGACACCTATGCGCTCCGCATCTCGGCCCGGGTCACCACCGAGGAGTTCGAGCGCTACGCGCCGATCGACGAACAGATGGACTTCCACGAGAAGCTCCGGCTCCTCTACGTGGCGATGACCCGGGCGCGCGACCACCTCGTCGTCTCGGTGCACCGACCGGCGAAGGAACCGGGCGCCGACCGGACCACCTGGACCCACGCCCAGCTGCTGTGGCACGCGGCCGCCGACGCCGCCGGGTGGGCGGCGTTCACGGCCTCGTCCGCCGACACACCGTTCGTCGCGTCGCAACCGGCCGCCCCGGCGGGCGTCAGCCCGCCGCCGTGGTCGGAGTGGCTCGCCGCCCGCGACGACGCCCTCACGCGTGGCGCCCGCCGGCGCGTCCGCTCCGCCACCGCGCTGGCGCGGGAGGCGGCCGACGCCGCCGAGGCGGGCGGCGACCCGGGCCTGGCGAAGGGTGCACGCGACCTCGAGCTGCCACCCTGGAACAAGGGCCGCTACGGCACCGCGCTCGGGCGCGCCGTCCATGCGGTGCTGCAGACCGTCGACCTCGCCACCGGCGCCGGCATCGACGACACCGCGGCCGCTCAGGCCGCGGCCGAAGGGATCATCGGGCGCGAGGAGCTCGTCGGCCGCGCCCGCTCGCGTGGCGCTCGCGACCGACACGGTCCGCGAGGCGGTGCGTCACGGGTTCCACCGCGAGATGTACGTCGCCACGCCGGTCGGCAGCACCACGCTCGAGGGCTACGTCGACCTCGTGTACCGACGCCCCGACGGCCTCGTCGTCGTCGACTACAAGACCGACGCCTGGCGCGACGATGCCGACCTCGACGCCAAGGTGGCGCGTTACCGGCTCCAGGGTGCGTCGTACACGGTCGCGCTCGAACGCGCCACCGGCTCACCGGTGGCGGAGTGCGTGTTCCTGTTCCTCGGTGAGCACGACGCGCGCGTCCACGCGTCGTCAACGATCTGCCGGAGGCGATGCGTGAGGTACGAGGGCTTCTCGCGGCGTATTCCTGAGCCGCCACCACACGAGGACACCACCGATCGGACCGGTGAGCACCACCGAGCGCGGTGTAGCCCCAGGTCCACCCGATGTCGGGGCGGATGATCACGGTCATGGCGACGAACGCCATCCAGACCAGACCGTGGAAGAACCCGACGACGGCCTTGATCCCGTCGTTCGGCACGACCAACCAGAAGTACGCGAGCAGGAGGTAGGTCACCGTCTCGAACAGGGCCATGAACTTGAGCGCCTTGGCCTTGCGCTCGAGCTCGCTGCTCTGGTCGTCGGCGAAGTCCGGCACGGCCTGGAGGCTAGCTGCGTGCCCAGTCGGTACTCTGGCCGGGTGAGCGAGACCACGACGGCGCCGGCACCCACCACCGCCCCCGTGATCGCGCCGGTGGAGACGCCGGTCGAGCGGCCGGTTCCGATCGACACCGACGGCGGCGACCACGACCGCTTCGCGCACTACGCGCGCAAGGACGACGTCGCCCGCGCCTACGTCACCGGCGAAGCGATCACCGCGCTGTGCGGGAAGAAGTGGGTGCCCACCCGCGACCCGTCGCGCTATCCGATCTGCCCCACCTGTGTCGAGCGCAAAGCCGCCGGCTGGACCCTCTGACGCCGCGAGCCCGGTCAGCCGGCGAGCGGCGCCAACGCGTCGGTGAGCTCGCCCAGCACGTCGGGAGTGTGCGGCGTCTGCAGGTACACGATGCCGAGGTCGAGCCCGGCGTCGCCGTAGCGCTTCGCCTGCTCCACCACGTCGCTCGTGCTGCCGCGCAGATGGGTCGAGACCGTGATCTCGGTCGGGTCGCGCCCGAGGTCGGCGCAGTGCGCGTGCAACACGTCGAGCTTGGTCGCGAACTGCTCGACCGGTCCGCCGGGATAGTTCCAGTGCTGCGCGAAGCGCGCCACTGATCGCAGCGTGCGACGTTCGCCCTGGCCACCGATGCAGATCGGCGGGTGCGGGCGCTGCACCGGCTTCGGGTTGCAGTACGCGTCGACGAGCTGCACATAGCGGCCGTCGAAGGTGGTCTGCTCGTTGGTCAGCAGCCCGACGATCGCCTCGCACGCTTCGTCGAAGGCGTCGAAGCGCTCGGTGAGCGTGGCGTGCAGGTCGATGCCGTACGCCTTCGCCTCGACCTCGTTCCATCCCGCGCCGATGCCCAGCTCCAACCGGCCTCCCGACACGATGTCGAGCGCGGCCGCCATGTTGGCGAGCACGGCCGGGTGGCGATAGGGCATGCCGGTGACCAGCACGCCGACGCGGATCCGACGCGTCGCCTGGGCGAGCGCGGTGGTCGTCACCCAGCCCTCGAGGCAGGGCCCGGAGATGTCGTCGGTGAAGATCGGGTAGAAGTGGTCGAAGGTCCAGGCCGACTCGAACAGCTCGATCTCGTCGGCCGCCTGCCAGACCGCCAGCATGTCGGCCCAGGTCGTGCCCTGGGGTGACGTCTTGATCCCGAAGCGCATGGCGGGAGTCTCGCACGCCGCGGGAGGCCAGGGGCGAGAGGTCGGTACCATGCTGCGATGCCCCGCCAACCGGAGTGGAGGTCGCCGCGCGGGCGGCGGGCCGCACAACGCTCCCGCACCTACCGGCGCAACGTGGCCACGCTCATCGTGGTCGCGGCCCTCCTGACGCCGCTGGCGGTGGCGTCGCTGTGGGTGCTCAGCAACGTGGAGAGCTCCACCGCGGGCAACGCCGACATCGTGGTCGACGTGGTGCAGGGCTGGACGCCGGCACAGGTGGGCGACGCCCTGGAGCAGGCGGGGGTCATCGACTCGTCGGCCGCGTTCCAGGCGGTCGCGGTCAGCTCCGGGTACGCCGGGAACTACTACGCCGGGAACTACGACTTCGTCGCCAACAGCACCCCGCGCGAAGCGCTCGACACGCTGCGCGGCGGTCCGCGGCGGAGCCTGCCCGACCTCGAGCTCCTCTTGCCGCCGGGGCTCACCCTCGGGCAGATCGCCGAACGCGTCGGCAAGCTCGAGGGCAAGAGCGCGGAGGCCTTCCTCGCCGCCGCCGCCTCGGGCAGCGTGCGCTCGCGGTACGAGCCCCCGCAGATCAACTCGCTCGAGGGACTCACCTGGCCCGACACGTACCGCATCGGCGTCAACGAGACCGAGATCGAGATCCTCCAGAAGATCGTCAACCAGTTCGACGCCGAGGCCGACGCCCTCGCCGCCGGGGGGTCGTATCCGGCGGTCATCGTCGCGTCGCTCATCGAGGCGGAAGCGGGCAGCAAGGAGGACGCGCCCCTCATCTCCGCCGTCATCAGCAACCGGCTGAAGGAGGGCATCCCGCTGCAGATCGACGCCACCCTCTGCTACGCGAAGGGTGGATGCCCGCCGGTGCCCACCGATGCCGACCGCAAGATCGACTCCCCCTTCAACACCTACAAGGTCGGTGGCCTCCCGCCGACGCCGATCAAGACGATCAGCGCGGTGGCGTTGCGGGCCGCGCTCGCGCCCGCGCCGGTCGCGTACAAGTACTACGTGTCCGACGACAAGGGCAAGACGTACTACGCGGTGACGCTCTCGGAGCACGAGAAGAACGTCGCCAAGGCGCGCAGTGGCGACTGAGGTCGGCCCGCGCTTCGCGCGCGTGGTCGAGTGGGCCACCGTGCTGCACGGTTCGCAGACCCGAAAAGGGGGTGACGTCCCCTACCTCGCCCACCTGCTCGACGTCGCCGCCATCGTCCTCGACGAGGGCGGCACCGAGTCGGAAGCGATCGCCGCGCTCCTGCACGACGCGATCGAGGACGCGCACGTGAAGCCCAAGAAGATCCGGAAGCGATTCGGGCGCAAGGTGGCGCGCATCGTGCAGGCGTGCACCGAAACGCTCGACGGCGAGCTTCCCTCGAAGTCGAGCGCGGCGCGCGACGCGTCGACCTGGCGGCGGCGCAAGGAGGAGGCGCTCGCGCACCTCCACGACCGCGACACTCCGCAGGCCGTGCTGCGGGTGAAGGCGGCCGACGCGCTCGCCAACGCGCGGTCGATCGTCGCCGACCTCCGCTGGCACGGTCCGGAGACGTGGCAGCGGTTCCACGCGGGTGCGGTCGACCAGCTCTGGTACTACCGCTCGCTCAGCGTCGTGCTCGGCGAACGTCACCCGGGTCGTCTCAGCGACGAGCTCCGGGCCACCGTGCGCGAGATGGAAGAGCTGTCCCGGTGGTGGTTCGACGTCGGCGACCCGCAACCGGGCCGCCCGATCACACCCTCGTAGCGACTCTCGCCCCCCGCGGACCGGTGGGCAGGCCGCACGCCTCGGCGGCGGCGCGCAGGGCGGCGCGCTGCTCCTCGGTGAGCTGCGGACGGGTGCCATCGGCCGGACGCGCCGGCAGCGTGACCCCCTGCTCGGCCAGGCACTGCCGCCGCTCGTCGGTGAGCCGCGGGCGCGGCCCGCGGCCCGGAGGCGGCGTGGGGAGACCGCAGGTGGCGGCGGCGGCGCGCAGGGCGACGCGCTGCTCCTCGGTGAGCTGCGGGCGGGTGCCGTCGGCCGGACGCGCCGGCAGCGTGACCCCCTGCTCGGCCAGGCACTGGCGCTGCTCGTCCGTGAGCGCGGGCGCGGGTGACGCTGACCGTCGGTCGCCGACGCGGCGCCGGTGTCGGCGGTGGCGAGCGAGTTGAGGCCCAACACCGGCACGACCGCCAGGGCGACGAAGCCCACGAAGGTGACGACACCTCTCCGGATCCGCGGCTTCCCGTTCACAGCACTCCCCTCGGACGAACCGTACCGGAGCGCATCTTCCCCCGATCTACCTGAGATCCACCTGAACGTTCTGCCTAGCATCGACCCTCATGTCCGAGTGGAACTTCGCCGCGGTGTGGAACGGCCTCGCGTCGATCGTCCCTGAGCGTGACGCCCTCGTCGGGAACGACCGGCGGGTGAGCTGGGCGCAGTTCGACGACCGGGCCACCCGCCTGGCCTGGCACCTGAAGGCCGCGGCGGGCGCCGAACCCGGCGACCGGATCGCCATCGACCTCACCAACCGGCCCGAGTACCTGGAGACCTTCTTCGCCGCACTCAAGCTCGGTTGCGTTCCCGTGAACGTCAACTTCCGCTACACGGTGACCGAGCTGCAATACCTGCTCGAGAACTCCGACGCCAAGGCCGTCGTGCACGGCCCCGAGTTCGCGGCGTCGGTCGGGTCGGCGGCGGAGCAGATCGGCGCGCCGTCACGGCCGTTCCTCCTCGAAGCCGGCGAACCCTACGAGCGCGCGATCGCGCCGGCGCGGCCAGCCACCGAGTGGACCCCCCGCCGGCCCACCGGTGACGACCTCATCTTCCTGTACACGGGCGGCACCACGGGCATGCCCAAGGGCGTGATGTGGCGCAACGACGACCTCTACGTCGCCCTGTGGGCGTCCGCCCATCCACACCGGCCGGAACCCCCCGATCCGTGGGCGGCCGCGCGCGACGGCAAGCGCGCCGCGACGCTGCTCCCGGCGGCACCGCTCATGCACGGCACCGGGCTCTTCGCCGCGCTCGCCGCGCTCGCGGGAGCGGGCACCGTGGTGCTCGTCGACCGACCCGGGCTCGACGCCGAGTCGATCTGGGACACCGTGGCACGCGAACGCGTGGAAGTGCTCACGATCGTCGGCGACGTGTTCGCCCGGCCGCTGCTCGACCAGCTCGACACCGCGCCCGACCGTTGGGATCTCACCTCGTTGCGCGCGATCACCTCGTCCGGCGTGCTGTTCAGCACCGCGGTCAAGCGCGGGTTGCTCGCGCACCTGCCGGCGGTCACCATCGTCGACTCCCTCGGCGCCTCCGAGGGGCTGGGCCCGCGCAACTCGGCGCGCGCCGACGACGCCGACCTCGCATCCGGCCGGTTCATCGTGAACGACCGCATCCGGGTGATCAACGAGGAGACGGGCCGTGACGTCGCGCCGGGCACCGAGGAGGTGGGCCTCGTCGCGATGGGCGGGAGGATCCCGGTCGGGTACTTCAAGGATCCCGAGAAGTCCGCGGCCACCTTCCGGGTGTTCGACGGCACGCGCTACTCGGTGCCGGGCGACTACGCGTCCGTCGACGCCGACGGCACGGTGAAGCTGCTCGGGCGCGGTTCGGCGTGCATCAACACGGGTGGCGAGAAGGTCTACCCCGAGGAGGTCGAGGCCGAGCTGCGCAAGCACCCCAGCGTGTTCGACTGTGCCGTGGTGGGGGTGCCCGACCCGCGCTTCGGCGAGAAGGTCGTCGCCCTCGTGCAGATCACCGACGGCCACGCGCTCGACGAAGCGGAGCTCGCCGCGTGGTGCCGCGCCACGGTGGCGGGATACAAGACACCCCGCCGCTTCCTCCTCGTCGACTCCTTGCAGCGCTCGGCGGCGGGCAAGGCCCACCACCGTGAGCTCCGCGAGCTCGCGGTCGAGCTGCTGGCCGACGACGCCGGCTGAGCCTCAGGCGCCGCGCGCGAGGGGAGCCCTCCACCGGAGCACGGTGGAGGGACCGGCGACCGCGAGCCCGCGTCCCGAACCGGCGACGCGGTCACGGCCGTTGCGCTTGGCGTCGTAGAGCGCTCCGTCCGCCGCCGCCATGAGGCGCTCGGCGTCGGAGGCGTTGTCGGGCATCGTCGCGATGCCGGCGCTGACGGTGACCGGTGCTTCGCCCACCTGTCGTGCGATCTCGCCCCGCACGCGGTGAGCGACCCCCATGGCGTCCTCACGGCTACACCCCGGGAGCAGCACGACGAACTCGTCGCCGCCGTAGCGCGCCGCGACGTCGAAGTTCTTGGTGTTGGCGACGAGCGCCCCGGCGACCTCCCGCAGCACCGCGTCGCCGGTCTGGTGCCCGTAGCTGTCGTTGACCTGCTTGAAATGGTCCACGTCGAGCACGAGCAGGCTGAGCGGGGTGCCCAGGCGTTGGGAGCGGGCGGCCTCCCGCTGGAGCGATTCGTCGAAGAGCCGGCGGTTGGCCAGACCGGTGAGCGAGTCGCGCGTGGCCAGCCGCTCGACCTCGTCGAGCAGACGGGCGTTGCGCATCGCGAGTGCGGTGTGCATCGCCGCCTGGGACAGCGCGTGCACCGTCGAGGTCGGGATGCGGGCGTCGGTGCCGCCACCCCACTCGGCGACGGCGACCCCCAGGTCCTCGCCGTCGACGGCCACCGGGGCCACGACCACGTTGTGCGCGCCCGGGAGCACGAGATCGAGAAGATCGTCGTCGACCATGCGGACGAGCATCGGGGTGCCGGACGACCACGCAGCGAGGATGAGCGGCGCCGGACGGTCGGACGCGTGGATCCGCACCTCGACGACGCCGTCGTCGCGTACGCCCTCCCACACGTTGCCGCTGCGCACGAGCACCACCGACCGGGTGAAGCCGAGGCGGGCGCAGGAGTGGTGCACGAGGGTCGACATCACGTCGTCGGTGCGGATGGCGCGCTCGAGCTCGGCGCCGAGATCGACGAGGCACTCGAGCTGGGCCCGGCTGTGACGCAACGTACGTTCGTTCACCGCGGAGAACAGCGCGGCGCACAGCGCGAAGAGGAGGAAGGTGACCGCGCTGACGATCGCGATGCGGTTGTCGACCAGTCCGGTTTCGTCGATCACACCGGCATCCGCCGCGGCGTGGGCGACCAGGAGGAGGAGCGCGCACCACAAGGCGAGCTTCAGCCCGGTGCGATACGAAGCGACGAGCGTGACCGCCATGACGTCGAGGAAGACGAGGAAGAGGAGCGGGCTGCGGTAGCCGCCGGTGACGGCGACGGCGAGCGCCACGGCCGCGCCGTCGACGAGCACCGTCCACGACACGAGCCCGGCCACCTGCTGCGGCCAGACCCGACGCGCCACCTCGACGCCCCCGACGTACACCAGGTACACGAGGGCGATCGCGACCACCGAGCTCGAGGCGATGCCCGCGGCCGCGGGGACCACGAGCAGCGCGACCACGATGACGAGGCGCACGAATTGCAGGACGAGCAGACGGTCGGAGACCGGCTGCCCCTCGGGCCGTCGCGGACCGGTCACCGGAATCGAGCGACCTCGGGCCCGATCCGTGCGCTCGCCAGCTTCGGATCACCCCGGTCGACGCGGCGGTGGATCGCCAGGAACATCACGATGGCGGCGAGCAGCGCGAGGAGCACGGCGAGCGACCGTCCCGGCGGGGTGGTGATCAACGCGCGTGCGGCCGACGGCCCGTCGGGCACGTCGGACGAGAGCGCGCCGATCGAACCGAGGACCGGCAGCCCCTCGAACGACATCGGCGCGACGGCGGGCACGACGGCCGCGTCGGGCACGGGGATGGCGCCGAGATCGCCGCCCGCCGGACCGGTCACCGGCGTGAAGGCCTCGAGGGCAGAGGCGACGATGGGCGCCGGCGCGACCGCGGCGGGGGCGGGTCCGCCTGCGGTCGCCGCCGGCGCTTGCACGGGTGCCGACGGGGTGTCGACACTCGTTCCACCGACCTCTCCGTCGGTGTTGCCACCGGCGGAGGGGCCGTTCGGGTTCTCGTTCTGGTTCCCGACGTGGCCGGGGTCGTGGCCGGTGTCGGTCCCGGGCTCCGGCTGGGGCAGCGGGTCGACCTCGCCGTCGTTGTCCCAGTCACCGGATCCGTGGTCGCCGTCGTGACCGTTGGCCCACTCGTGGTCGTGCCCGTGATCGCTTCCGGCGCCGGGCACGGGGTCCGCGCCACCGGTCGCCGCCGCGCCGGGCGCCCGGACGACCAGGGGTCGCCGGACGACGCGAAGGCGGCGCCCGCCGACGCGACCAGGAGGCCGAGCGCCAGGAGGGCGAGAGCGATGGTGGTGCGCCGGGGTCCCAAAGGGAGTCTCCTGCCGTGGATCAGGAAGCCGTGGGGGCTCGGGATCAGTTGGCTCTCAGTGGTCGTACAACCTCTGAGGGTGGGTTTCTCACTGTCAGCAATCATATGACTACCTAGAGTGAAACCTGTCACACTGGGCGGGGTATTTCAAGGAAAGGTCGGGCCAAGAGACGGCCAGTCGAGGCGACCGCTCACCGGGTCCCTCTTGGACATCGGCCGGATGAGGAGCGGAGATGAGTGGCGATTCGGTGCCCGAAGTGGAGGCCGAGGAGGGCCGCCGCCTGATCGACGGCGGTGCATTCCTGCTCGACATCCGCGAAGCGGACGAGTGGGACGCCGGTCATGCCCCCGAGGCGGCCTGGATCCCGATGGGCGAGCTCCAGGCCCGTATCGACGAGCTCCCGCACGACGCCACGATCGTCGCCATCTGCCGGTCCGGTTCCCGTTCGGCCGCGGTCACGGCCGCGCTCCTCGGCGCGGGCTACGACGCCGTGAACCTCGGCGGCGGGATGCGCGGCGTGGGCTTCGGAGGACTACGACGTCGTCGCCGCCGACGGCCTACCCGGCACGGTGATCTGACCCTTCTCCATCGCGTCGCTGGATCGCCTCACCGCATCCTCAACCAACTCTTACCTCGCGGTGTGACAATTCGCATCGTGGCGAGGAAGAAGCTCAGCGCGCAGGGTCGCGCACTCGCGGCGGGTGTGAGCGTGGCGGTGGCCGGCGCGCTCGCAGGGTTCATGGCCGCGGGCGACCACACCGCGGACGCGAGCCAGCCGGCGTCATCCTCGGTGTCGCCCGACGGCATCGGCACCTCCGGTGCGCCGTCGAGAGGCACCCCACGCCCTTGCCCGACGACGACGCGCGGCTCGGGCGACGACCACCGGCCAGTTCCAACCCCAACCGCAGACCGCGCACCGGCGGGAGCTGAATGGCGTCGCACTTCTGGTGGTACACGGCGCGCGCCGGCGGGCTCGTCGCATGGGGCCTCGTCGTCGCGTCGTGCACCTGGGGCCTGCTCCACGCGCTCCGCACGTTCGGTCGTCGGCCCACGCCCGCGTGGATGCTGTCGACCCACCGCTACCTGAGCGCGCTGGCGCTCGTCTTCGTGGCCGTGCACGTCGTCGCGATCCTCGCCGACGACTTCGTCGCAGTTCGGCGTCGCCGATGTGCTCGTGCCGATGGCGTCGTCGTGGCACCCGGTCGCAGTGGCGTGGGGCATCGTCGCCATGTATCTGCTGGTCGCGGTCGAAGCCACGTCGCTGGCCCGCCGGCACCTGTCCCAACGCGTCTGGCGGGGCATCCACATGCTCAGCTACGTGCTGCTCGCCCTCGTCACCGTCCACCTGCTGACCGCCGGCACCGACGCCACGCGAGCTCCTGCCCGCGGCCTCGGCGGTGCTGATCGGCGTGGCCGCGGTGTTCGGGGCGGCCATGCTGCTGACCTGGCGCACCGCGCCACGCGTGCGGTCCGCTCCTCGGGACCCCGATCTGGTTACCAGCCGGTAACCTGGATCGGTGACCAGCCGGTCCGGAGACCCGTTTCGAGCGGTCGGAGTCGCTGCGGCGCCTCGGCGAGGAGCCGTTCGACGTCCTCGTCGTGGGTGGTGGCATCACCGGCGCCGGCGTCGCCCTCGACGCCGCCAGCCGGGGGCTGCGCACCGCGCTCGTCGAGCGCGACGACTTCGCGTCGGGCACCAGCTCCAAGAGCTCCAAGCTGGTGCACGGCGGCCTCCGCTACCTGCAACAGCGCGAGTTCCGGCTGGTGTACGAGGCGCTCTACGAACGCCAGCGCGCGCTCGAGAACGCCCCGCACCTGGTGCGCGTGCTGCCGTTCCTCGTGCCCGTGCTCACCCGTGGCGGCGTGATCGACCATCGGCTCGCGCGCGTGCTCGGCACCGCGCTCTGGATGTACGACCTCACCGGGGGCATCCGCATCGGCAAGCGCCACCACAAGATCTCGGTCGACACCGCGCTCACCCACATGCCGACGCTCGCGCGCGACCGCATCGCCGGCGCCTACGTGTACTACGACGCCCAAGCGGACGACGCGCGGCTGACGCTCACCATCGCGCGCACCGCGGCCACGTACGGCGCGGCGATCGCCAGCTACGCGCCCGTGCGGGGCATCGTGAAGGACGGCGGTCGCGTCGTCGGCGCGCGCGTCGAGGCCGACGGCGAGGAGATCATCGTGCGGGCGCGCGCGATCGTGAACGCGGCCGGCGTGTGGGCCGACGACGTGCGCGCGCTCGACGAAGGCGCGCACCCGGCGTCGATCCGGCCCGCCAAGGGGATCCACATCACCGTGCCGTGGTCGAGGGTGCGCAACGACATCGCCGCCATCGTGCCGGTGCGCGACGATCGGCGGTCGATCTTCGTCGTACCGTGGGGCGACACGACCTACATCGGCACGACCGACACCGACTACGACGGCCCCCTCGACGACCCCCCGTGCACCGCGGCCGATGTCGACTACCTGCTCGGCGCGATCAACGGCGTCACCGACGACAAGCTGACCGAAGCCGACGTCGTCGGCACGTGGGCCGGGCTGCGGCCGCTCCTGCGCCGGGGCCACGGCTCCCGCACCGCCGACCTGTCGCGCCGCCACTCGGTGCGCACCGCACCGAGCGGGGTCGTCACCGTCACCGGGGGGAAGCTCACCACCTACCGGCGCATGGCCGCGGACGCGGTCGACGCCGCGCTCGACGTGCTCGGCGAGCGGGGCACACCCTCGTGCACCAGGCACCTGCGCCTGTTCGGGGGCGAGGGCATGGCGCCGCCCGTCGCCGCCCTCGAGCCCAGCGCGCACGAGCACCTCACCGGACGCTACGGGACCGACGCCGGGGTCGTGCTCGCGATGGTCGGCGACGAGCCCGAGCTCGGCGACGTGCTCGTGCCCGGGCTCCCCTACCTCAAGGCCGAGGCGGTGTACGCGGCGCGCCACGAGATGGCCCACACCCTCGACGACGTCCTCTCCCGTCGCACCCGGGCCCGGCTGCTCGCGCGCGACGCGTCGGCCGCCGCCGCCGGCGACGTCGCGGAGCTGCTGGCGCCCGAGCTCGGCTGGTCGGCCGACGAGCGCGACGCGCAGGTCGCCGCGTACCGGGCGTCGATCGGCGCCGAGCGCGCATGAGCCCGCTGCGCGGCACCGCGGCCGAGGTCCCCGCCCCGGTGCTCGACCGGCTCGCCGGGATCTGTCCCATCGACCGCGACCCCGAGCTGGTCACGACCGCCAGCCGCGACTGGTGGCCCCTGGCGATGATCTGGAACCACGACGGCACCGCGGTCACGCCCGCCGCGGCCGTCGTGCGCCCGGCCGGGGCCGCCGACGTCGCCGCGGTGCTCCGCGTGTGCGACGAGGCGCGGGTCCCGGTCACCGCCGCCGCCGGGCGCAGCGGCGTGTGCGGGGCCAGCATGCCCGTGCACGGCGGCATCGTCCTCGACCTCACCGCGATCACCGGGATCGTGAACGTCGACGAGCGCGCGCTCGTCCTCGACGTCCGGGCCGGTACCTTCGGCACTCCCCTGGAGGCCGACTTGCGCACCGACCACCGCGTCACCCTCGGTCACTGGCCCCAGTCGATCGACCTCTCGACCGTCGGCGGCTGGCTGGCGTGCCGCAGCGCGGGCCAGCTGTCGACCCGTTACGGGAAGATCGAGGACATGGTGCTCGGGCTCGACGTCGTGCTCGCCGACGGCCGCATCGTGCACACCGGTGGTGCGCCGCGTGCCGCCGTGGGCCCCGATCTGAACCAGCTGTTCGTCGGCAGTGAGGGAACCCTCGGCGTGATCACCGGCGCGCGCCTCCGGGTGCACCCGGCCCCGACCGCCGAGGTGCGGGCCGCGTTCCGCTTCCCGGCGTTCACCGCCGGCCTCGACGCCTGTCGCCGCGTGCTCCGCCGCGGCGCGACCCCGGCCGTCCTCCGCCTGTACGACGCCGTCGAGGCCGACCGCCACTTCGAGACCGGCGCCGACTGCATCCTGCTCGTGCTCGACGAAGGAGATCGGGCGATCGTCGACGCGGTCCTCCAGGTGGTGAGCGAGGAGTGCGCCGACGCCACTCCTGCCGATCCCGCGTTGCTCGACCGCTGGCTCGAGCGCCGGAACGACGTCTCCGCGCTCGGGCACTTCATCGAGACCGGGTACGTGGTCGACACCATGGAGATCGCGGCGACGTGGTCGAACCTGCCGCGTGTGTACGACGGCGTGCTCGGCGCTCTCCGCGCCGTCGACGGCATGGTCCTCGCGTCGGGACACCTCTCGCACGCGTACCTCGACGGTGCGTGCCTCTACTTCACCTTCGGCGGGCACCCGCCGATGGAGCAGCGTGAAGCCTTCTACCGCACCTCGTGGGACGCCGGCATGGAGGCGACGCTGGCGGGTGGTGCCGCGTTGAGCCACCATCACGGGATCGGCCTCAACCGCGGCCGGTACGCGCGCGCGGCGCTCGGTGAGGCGTTCGGCGTGCTGGCGGCGACCAAGGCCGCGCTCGACCCCCACGGGATCCTCAACCCGGGCAAGCTCGGTCTCCCGCACCCGTGGGGCGAACCCGCCTGGCCGTGAAGCGCACCATCCTCATCCTCCTGGCGATCGCGCTGGTCGGCGCGCTCGCGGCCGGCTCCGTGCCGGAACGGCACGTCGGTGCCAAGACCAAGCCCGCGCCGTCGACCGCCACGACCACGACGACCTGGCCTCCCCTCCCCGCGTTCGACGCCGCGGTGGCGTGGACCGACTGCGGCGACGGCTTCCAGTGCGGCACCCTGAGCGTCCCCGTCAACTGGAAGGTGCCTGCGGGCGAGCACGTGGGGCTCGCGCTGCTGCGCCATCCCGCGACGTCGGCCGAGCGCATCGGCTCGCTGGTCGTCAACTACGGAGGTCCGGGCGAATCGGGCGTCGACTACCTGCGCCTCACCTGGAGACGACTCCCCGCGGTGGTGCAGGAGCGCTTCGACGTCGTGAGCTTCGATCCGCGCGGCACGGGCGCGTCGCGCCCGATCGACTGTGTCGACGACGCGCTCCTCGACCTGAGCGCGGGTGTCGCCCCGGTACCGAACACCGCGGCGCTGCTCGAGCCCCTGCACAAGTTCAACGCACTGTTCGCGGTCGGCTGCGCCACGCGGATGGGCGCGTACGCGGGTCAGGTGGGCACCCGCAACGTCGCCCGTGATGTCGAGGCGATCCGTATCGCACTCGGCGAGCCGAAGCTGGACTACCTCGGGTTCTCGTACGGCACGATCGTCGGCATCACCTACGCGCAGATGTTCCCGACCACGATCCGGAGCATGGTGCTCGACGGTCCCCCCGACTACTGGCTCCCGCGCCCGTGAGTACGCGTACCACCAGGCGCAGGGGTTCATGAACGCCCTCGGCGCGTTCCTCGACTGGTGCCAACAGACCACGTGTCCACTGGTGTCGAGCGGTGCCCCGCGCGACGTGATGTTGCAGCTCATCGCCCGCGTCGACCAACAGCCGTTCCCCGCCTCCTACACGTCCGATGGCGTCACCCGGGAAGGCGTGCTCACGCCGAGCCTGCTGCAGAGCGGCGTGCTGGCGATGCTCTACGACCGCTCCCGCGGGTGGCCGATCCTCGCCGACGCCCTCACCGAAGCGGTGCAGCAGGGCGAGGCGCCGAGCCTCCTGTCGATCGCCGACCGCTATCTCGGCCGCCACCCCGACGGCAGCTGGAGCCCGCTGGTGGAGGCCAACGCGGTGATCAACTGCGTCGACCGCCCGATCCGGAAGGCGCCGAGCACCGCCCGCGAGCTCGCCGACGTCAACCGCTTCCAGTCCGAGCTCCCGCCGTGGGGCGGTTCGTGGGCGCACCGCCACCGTGCGTGGGCATGCCCAAGCCGGCGAAGGGGGACACCCTCGGGGCGGTGACGGTCACGGGCGCACCGCCGATCCTGGTCATCGGCACCACCGGCGATCCGGCCACGCCCTACGCGGGCGCGGAGGCGATGGTGACACGGATCGCCGGATCGCAGCTCCTGACCTTCGACAGCACCGAGCACACCGCGTTCGGCCGCGGCATCAGCGCGTGCATCGACGACACCGTCGACGCCTACCTCATCGCGGGCGTGATGCCCGCGCCCGGCGCACGCCTGCGCGCCCGGACTGACCCCTAGGTCGTGAAGGTGCCGCGGCCGTCGAACTCGATCCGGCGGCGGCCGAGGAGCAGCTCGCCGAACACGCGGTCGGGGGTCTCCCACTCGAGGTCGAACCCGACGGCCACGCGCTCCCCGCGGTCGCTGGTCGCGGCTTCGTCCTCGTCGTCGAACCGCACTCCGAAGGCTTCGAGCCCGAAGCTCCAGTGCTCGTCGGGCGTCTCGCAGACGAGCTCGGCCCACAGGCCTTCGGCGCGCACCACCAGCTGCTCGCCGCGTGGAGGCGTGACCTCGTCGTCGTCGACCACGACCACGCCCTCGCCGGGCAACGTCAGGCGTGCGGCGAACGCCGCGGGCCGCGTCGTCGTGCAGCGTCAGGGCGAAGCTGCCGGTGATGCCGTGGTCGTCCGCGAAGCGGAGCGACCACTCGCACGTCACGAAACTGCCGATGAGACCGAGGTTGCGCACCTCGTCGCGCTCGTCGACGAGCTCCTGGGTGGTGACGGCGATCTTGCCTCGCGGCGAACTCGTCGTGCTCGATGCCCTCGACGATGGACCACGAGCTGCCGTCGCTGCGGACCGGGTAACCGAACTGCAGACCCTCGGGGACCCCGTACTCACCCGAGCTGCAGACCGCCACCGAGTGGAAGTCGTCGCCCGGCGTGGCGAAGTGGATGCTGTTGACCGACCCGATCGCGGCGTGGGCGGCCGACGCGGCCGACGACGCACCGCGCTTCTCGATGACCGCGGCGCCGCGCTTCTGCACCGTCTCGAGGAACGGGCCCTGCAGCCACGCGGTGTCGGTGATCACGTCGGGTACCGGGGTGCCGTCGATGCGGGCGTGCGCGAAGTCGGGGAATTGGGTGGCCGAGTGGTTGCCCCAGATCGCGACGTTGGTGACCTGGCGGTTCTGCACGCCTGCCTTCTGCGCGAGCTGCGTCTTCGCCCGGTTCTCGTCGAGACGGGTCATCGCGAACCAGCGGTCGGCGGGCACGTCGGGTGCGTTCGACCGGGCGATCAGGCAGTTGGTGTTGCAGGGATTGCCCACGACGAGCACGCGGACGTCGCTCGCCGCGTGGTCGTTGATGGCCTGGCCCTGGGGCTTGAAGATCCCGCCGTTGACCGAGAGGAGATCGCCGCGCTCCATGCCCGCCTTGCGCGGGATCGAGCCGACGAGCAACGCCCACGACGTGCCGTCGAACGCCGTCTTCAGGTCGGCGGTGGCCTCGATGCCCACGAGCAGCGGGTGCGCGCCGTCTTCCAGCTCCATCACGACGCCTTCCAGCGACGGCAGCGCCGGCTCGATCTCCAGCAGCCGCAGCACGACCGGCTGGTCGGGCCCGAGCAGCTGCCCGCTGGCGATGCGGTGGACGAGCGCGTAGCCGATCTGGCCCGCAGCGCCGGTGACGGTGACGTGGAGAGGGTTCGCGACCATGCGCGAAAACTACCCGGCACGCTCCGTTCCGGCCGAAGCGATCACGTCGAGGAGCAGCTCGCGCGCCTCGGTGAGCTCGGCGATGCGCTCGGCCGCGCCGGAGCTGCCCGCGCCGTGATCGGGATGGGCGATCCGCACCAGGCGACGGAACCGTCGCTGCACGTCGTCACGCTCGATGGTGAGGCCGGCGTGGAGCCCCAGCACCTCCATGGCCCACCGGCGTTCCGACGGGACCCCGGCCCACTCCTCGCGGCCGTCGGGGCGGCTGGCACCCGATCTTCGTCGTGGTGCCCGGCGGCGGCGGCCGCAGGCCCGGGAGCCCCTCGTACAACCGCCGGACCTCGAGCCCTTCGGGGAGCACCCCGGGGCGGGCGACGGCGGCGTCGACGAAGCGGAAGGCGACGCTGCGTCCCGACGGTGGGAGCTGGGCGGCGGCCATGATCGCCCCGATCACCTGCGGTGCCGACCGGCTGTGCCGGTCGAGCTCCAGGATCGGGCGCACCGACCCCCGCTCGACCGCGGCGCTGACGATCCGGTGGCGCGAGAGGTCGAGGCCGTGCGTGTCGGTCTGGAGGCGGTAGCGCAGCGCGATGCGCGGCACGGTCAACCCGCGGCGGGCGACGTCGACGAACCGGCCCAGTGCCTCGAGCTGGTCCTCGTCCATGCCGGGGACGTGCTCGGCGATGACCGCGCCGATGAGGACACCGCCGAACGCGGGCCCGCTGGTGGGCAGGTAGCCGTCGTCGACCGCCACCCGGCGCGTCGGCATGTGGCGGCGCGTGTGTCGGATGTTCAGCTCGGCGAGCAGCACGTGAGGCCCTCCGCCACTTGTTCGGCGCACCGCGCCGAGCGGATGCCGATCCTACTTTTTTGACTGGTCGACTCCGCCCTCGGCTAGACGGCGTCGATGATCGCGTTGAAGGTCGCGCTCGGACGCATGGCCGCGGTGACCAGCTCCTCGTCGGGCTGGTAGTAGCCACCGAGGTCGACCGGCGATCCCTGGACCTCGATGAGCTCGCGGACGATCTGGTCCTCGTTGGCCGCGAGCACCTCGGCGATCGGGGCGAACTTGGCCGCCAGCTCGGCGTCGTCGGACTGCTTCGCCAGCTCCTGCGCCCAGTAGAGCGCGAGGTAGAAGTGGCTGCCCCGGTTGTCGAGCTCGTTGACCTTGCGCGACGGTGAGCGGTTCTCGTCGAGCACCGAGCCGGTGGCCCGGTCGAGCGTGTCGGCGAGCAACTGCGCGGTCGGGTTGTCGGTGGCCTGCGCCAGGAACTCCAGCGACGCCGCCAGGGCGAGGAACTCGCCCAGGGAGTCCCAGCGCAGGTGGTTCTCCTTGACGAACTGCTGCACGTGCTTCGGCGCCGACCCCCCGGCGCCGGTCTCGAACAGACCGCCGCCGTTCATGAGCGGCACGATCGAGAGCATCTTGGCGCTGGTACCGAGCTCCATGATCGGGAAGAGGTCGGTGAGGTAGTCGCGCAGCACGTTGCCGGTGACCGAGATGGTGTCTTCACCGCGGCGGATCCGTTCGAGCGAGAAGCGGCACGCGTCGGCGGGCGCCATGATCTCGATCGTGAGCCCCGACGTGTCGTGCTCGGGGAGGTACTGCTGCACCTTGGCGATGAGCTGCGCGTCGTGCGCCCGGGTCTCGTCGAGCCAGAACACGATGGGCGTGCCGCTCAGGCGGGCGCGGCGGACGGCGAGCCCCACCCAGTCGCGGACGGGCGCGTCCTTCGCCTGGCAGGCGCGCCACACGTCGCCGGCCTCGACCTCGTGCTCCAGCACGACGTCGCCGGCGCGGTTCACGACCCGGACGGTGCCGTCGACGGGGATCTCGAAGGTCTTGTCGTGCGACCCGTACTCCTCCGCCTGCTGCGCCATGAGCCCCACGTTCGGGACGGATCCCATGGTCGCGGGGTCGAAGGCGCCGTGGGCGCGGCAGTCGTCGACGACGGCGGCGTAGACGCCGGCGTACGACGAGTCGGGGATGACCGCGAGGGTGTCCTGCAGCTCGTTGGCCGCGTTCCACATCTTCCCGGAGTCGCGGATCATCGGCGGCATGGAGGCGTCGATGATGATGTCGCTCGGCACGTGCAGGTTGGTGATGCCACGGTTGGAGTCGACCATCGCCAGCGACGGACCCGACGCCAGCGCGGCCTGCACGTCGGCTTCGACCGCGGCCCGCTCGGCCTCGGGCAGCGCGGCGACGCGCGGTGAGCACGTCGGCCATGCCGTCGTTGGCGTTGACGCCGATGCGGTCGAAGGTGTCGGCGTACTTGGCGAAGACGTCGGCGAAGTAGGTCTTCACCGCGTGACCGAAGAGGATGGGGTCCGAGACCTTCATCATCGTGGCCTTGAGGTGGATCGAGAACAGCACGTCCCGCGCCTTGGCCTCCGCCATCTGCGCGGCCAGGAACGCGTCGAGCGCACGCGCGCTCATGTACGTCGCGTCGACGACCTCACCGGCGAGGACCGGGATCGACTCCTTCAGCACGGTGACGCTGCCGTCGCTCGCCACGAGCTCGACCTTCAGCTCGTCGTCGGCGGCGAAGGTGACCGACCGCTCGTTGGATCGGAAGTCGTCGGCGCCCATGGTCGCCACGGTGGTCTTCGAATCCGGTGCCCAGGCCCCCATCTTGTGGGGGTGCGACCGGGCGTAGTTCTTGACCGACAGTGGCGCGCGGCGGTCGGAGTTGCCCTGGCGCAGCACCGGGTTGACGGCCGACCCCTTGACCTTGTCGTAGCGCGCCTGGACGTCGAGCTCCTCGGGCGTGCTCGGCTCGTCGGGGTAGTCGGGCAGCGCGTAGCCCTTGCCCCGGAGCTCCTCGATGGTGGCCTTGAGCTGCGGGATCGACGCCGAGACGTTCGGCAGCTTGATGACGTTGGCCTCGGGCCGGTTCACCAGCTCGCCGAGCTCGGCGAGGTCGTCGCTGGCCCGCTGCTCGGGCGTCAGCGCCTCGGGGAAGGAGGCCAGCACCCGGCCGGCGAGCGAGATGTCGCGCAGCTCGACCGTCACCCCGGCGACGTCGCTGAAGGCGTTGACGATCGGCAGCAACGACCTCGTGGCCAGGGCCGGAGCCTCGTCGGTGTGGGTGTAGATGATGGTGCGGCGGCTGCTCGACATGGCCTCGGACGCTAGCTCAGCGGACGAGCAGGACGATCACCAGGACCGCGACGTAGATGGCGAGCAGACCGGCTCCCCAACGCAGCCACGAGTGCCGGCTGAAGGGCTCCGGGCGGGCACCGACGCCCGCGAGCGACATGTTGCACGCACGGCAGCGCTCGTCGGCGGCGCCGACCGCGGCGCCGCACAGCGGGCACACGAACACCCCTGCGGAGGGCGCCGGCGGCTCGGGCGAGGTCATACGGTCCCGGACTGCCGCCGGGCCGCCTCGTTGCGCTCGGCCGCCCGGACCGCGTTGCGGAACAGCATCGCGATGGTGGTCGGACCGACGCCGCCGACCCGGGGTGTGATCGCACCGGCCACCGCTTCGCACGCCTCGTCGACGTCGGGAAGGAGGCGGCGCCCCTCGTAGCGCACGCCCCCACCGACGACGACGGCGCCGGGCGAGATGTGCTCGGGCTGGAGGATGCCGGGCACGCCGGCGGCGGCGACGACGATGCCGGCCCGGCGCGTGTACGTCGGGCCAATCGGGTACGCCGGTGTGCACCACGGTGACCGCGGCGTTGGCCGTCGACCGCTTCTGCGACAGCAGCAACGCGAGCGGGCGCCCGAGCGTCGTGCCGCGGCCGAGGATGCAGACCTCGTGACCGGCGACCGGGATCTCGTAGAACGCGAGGAGCGCCTCGATGCCGGCGGGGGTGGCGGGCACCGGACCGGGCATCATCAGCGCCAGGCGACCCATGTTCACCGGGTGCATGCCGTCGACGTCCTTGTCGGGGTCCATGGCGAGCAGTGCGGCGTCGAAGTCGATGTGCGACGGCGTCGGGTGCTGGATGAGGAAGCCGTCGACGAGCGGGTCGTCGTTGAAGGCCTTCACCGCGGCGAGCACTTCGGCCTGGGTCGCGGTCTCGGGGAGGTGCTGGTGCGGTGCCGACCAGCCGAGCTCGCGCGCCTTCTCCATCTTCATGCCGACGTAGCGCGCGCTGGCGCCGTCGTCGCCGACGAGGATGGTGCCGAGGCCCGGCGTGTGCCCGTTGGCGACGAGCTTCTCGCTGCGGGGCACGAGGTCGGCGAACACCGCGTCGGCGACGGGACCACCGGGCATCATCTTCGCGGCCATCAGCTTCTCCTCGTGCAGACCTGGCTCAATGGAGGAAATGGCGTTCGCCGGTGAACACCATGGCGAGGCCGAGCTCGTCGGCCCGCTCGATGTTGGGCTCGTCGCGCATCGCACCACCGGGCTGCACGACCACTGCGACCCCCGCCGCCGCCGCGGCCTCGATACCGTCGGGGAACGGGTAGAACGCGTCGGACGCGCACGCTCCGCCGGCGGCGCGGCCGTCGGCCTTCTTGGCCGCGATCTCGCCCGACTCGACCCGATTCTGCTGTCCCGCGCCGATGCCGACCGCCTGACCGTCCTTGACCAGCACGATGGCGTTGGACTTCACGTGGCCGCAGATGCGCCACGCCAGCTCGGCGTCGCGCCATTCGGTGTCGGCGGGCGCACGTTTGGTGACCACCCGCCAGTCGTCGCGGGTCGCCGCGAAGTGGTGGGCGTCCTGCACCAGGAAGCCGCCGCTGATCTGGCGGAAGTCGAGGGTCGGCGACTCGGGGACGCCCGCGGTGAGCAGGCGCGTGTTCTTGCGCTTGGCGATCAGGGCGTCGACGGTCCCCGGCTCCCACCCGGGAGCCAGCACCAGGTCGGCCTGCGGACCGGCGACCATGCGCTCCGCGGTGGCGGCGTCGACCGGCCGGTTGAGCGCGACGATGCCGCCGAAGGCCGAGCGCTCGTCGCACTCCAGCGCGCGCTGGTACGCGGTGGCGAGGTCGTCGGCGAGCGCGACACCACAGGGATTGGCGTGCTTGATGATCGCGACCGCGGGCCCGTCACCGAGGTCGTGGACCAGGCGCCACGCGGCGTCGGCGTCGTAGAGGTTGAGGTACGAGAGCGCGAGGCCGGCGTGCTGCTGCACGTCGTCCCACCAGCTGCTCGTGCCCGCGATGCGATAGCGCGCCGCGTGCTGATGCGGGTTCTCGCCGTAGCGCAACGCCTCGCCCGTGCGTTCGAGCGCGAGGTCGATGTACCGGGGAAGGGGTTCGTCCTGTTGCAGCCACGCCACGATCTGCGCGTCGAACGCCGCCGTGCTCGCGAACGCCGCGATCGCGAACGCTCGACGGGTCTCGTCGCCGACGGTGTTGTCGTTGGCGTCGAGCTCCTCGAGCAACGGCGCGTACTGAGACGCGTCGGTGACGATGGTGACGAAGGCGTGGTTCTTGGCCGCCGCCCGCACCATCGCCGGGCCGCCGACGTCGATCGTCTCGATGTCGGGGCGCTGCGCGAACGGGTACAGGTTCGAGACGACGAGGTCGAACGGCTGGATGCCGTACGTGGCCATGTCGTCGTCGTGCGACGACTTCGAGCGGTCGGCGAGGATGCCGCCGTGGATCTTCGGGTGGAGGGTGACGACCCGATGGTCGAGGATGGGCGGGACCCCGGTGATGTCGTCGACCGCGGTGACAGGGATGCCGGCATCGGCGATGGCCGTGGCCGTGCCCCCCGACGAGACGAGCTCGACCCCGCGCTGCTGCAGCTCACGCGCGAACTCCACGATCCCGCTCTTGTCGTACACCGAGAGCAGCGCCCTCGTGATCTTGGTTCGCATCATTCGACCAGCTTTCGCAGCACTTCCGGGTAGATCCGCCGTTCGACTTCCTTGATCCGTTCGTGGAGCGACTCGACCGTGTCGTCGGGCAGCACCGGTACCGCTTCCTGGGCGAGGATCGGGCCTTCGTCGACCTCGAGTCGGGCCAGGTGAACCGTGCACCCGGTGACCTTCACGCCGTACGCGAGCGCGTCGTCGACCGCGTGCCAGCCCTTGAACGCCGGGAGCAGCGCCGGGTGCGTGTTGACGATCCGGTCCGGGAACGCGTCGTGGATGGGCTTCGCCAGAATGGTGCCGAACCCGGCCATCGCGATCAGGTCGATCCGGTGACGCGCGAGGGCGTCGAGCACCTCGTGGGTGTAGGCGACGCGGTCGAAGTCGGCCCCGAACGTGGTGCGTTCGACGAGCTCGGTCGCGACACCGGCCTCCTCGGCGATCCCGAGCGCCCCGCACGGCCGGTCGGCGAGCACGACCGCGATCGGGAGGTCGTGGTCGAGCATGGAGCGCAGGATGGTGCCGCTCCCCGATGCCAGCACCGCCATCCGACCCACGGAGCGAAAGTAGCCGAGTGACCGTGGCGAGGGCCCAACAACCACGGGGCAGTGGCCGAGGATCCTTGCAATGAGGGTTAAGTCATGGTGGGCTAGTCGCCGATGTGCCCCATGCGGGCACGCACCGCGCGAAAGAGAGAGGGCTGTGGATATCAACAAGCTCAACACCGGCGAGAAGGCCATCGGGTTCAGGGGTCCTGCTCCTCGTCTTCAGCTTCTTCAGTGGTACACGTGGCATCGACTTCGGTCGTCAGCGGCATTTTCGAGGAATCGAGGCAGAGCGCGGCGTTCACGCTCTGCTGGATCGCCGCCATCCTGATCGGGATCGTGATGGCGGCGCTCGTGATCGCCAAGAGCTCGCGGGGGTCGATGTCCCCGATCGGCTCGGCAGCGTAGGCTGGGGCGTCGCGCATCCTTGCTCGGGGTGGCGATCGTGGCGTTCGTCTTCGTGCTCATCAAGTCATCGTGGCCCGAACGCCACGGGGTCGACCTCGCTGACTTCGGAGTGTCCAAGGACGCAAGATCGGCATCTTCCTCGGGCATCATCGCCGCGGCGGGACTCGCGGTCGGCGGTACCTCATGGCGAAGGAAGCCGGCGACCTTCCCGGCGCCTCGGTGGCGCCAAGGGCGGCACGGCCCGCCACCGCCTCCCGCCGGCCACCCACGGCCTGACCCACTTCAGCGTCGAACCGGCCCCGCTCCGTGCGGGGCCGGTTCGCGAGCAGACATCGGAATCGCTCGGGAGGGCGGACATGACCGAAACGGTGGAACCGGCGCCGCCGGGGACAGGACCGCGCCTCGGGTGGCGGATCGAACGCCGACCGCGACCGGGCTTCGCCCACGTGCTGGGCGCAGCGGCGGGCGCGTTCCTGGTGGTCGGGATGGTCGCCTTCGTGGCCGAGGCCGACAACGAAGACCCCACCATGCCCGGGGTGGTGTTCAGCCTGATCCTGATCGCGGCCGCACTCGTGGCCGGGTTCCGCGCGCCGGGACCGCTGCGGTCGGCGTGCGTCACCGCCGTCGTGCTCGCCGTACCCGCCATGTGGTTCTTCGGGTTCTTCGGCGGCGGCAACGCGGGGAGCGGCGAGATCCGGGGGGTGTACCTGCTGACGCTCGTGACGTACGTGGTCCTGTACGTGCTGTCGTGGACGAAGGGTCGGGCCATCTTCCTGGCCGGCGCGCTCATCTTCTTCGCCAGCTGGGTCGCGTTCGAGGTGGGCGACAACTCGAGCAGCGTGGTGCCGTTCCAGAGCGAGTTCAGCACCTCGACCGGGTCCACCAACTTCGGCTTGTCCGAGCAGACGCCGTTCGAGGCCGGGGACGACACGACTGATGCGACCGCGACCGTCGCGCTCGTCATCGGCCTCGTGTTCCTCGGCGTGGGTGCCGCGCTCGACCGCAAGCGCTACGAGGGCGCGGCCACTCCGTTCGTCGCGGTCGGCGCGTTCGAGGCGATCGTGGGTGCCATCGTGCTGGGTGGCAACGACAGCGTGCTCCTCGGCGGGCTGCTGGCGATCGGCGCCGGGGCGGTCGTCGGGTTGGTCGCCGGACGCGGCGACCGGAGGCGAGCGACCACCTGGATCGGGGTCCTCGTGATCTTCGGCGGGTGCGTGGCGGTGATCAGTGACATCGCGCCGAGCAGCGCCGCCGGCGTCGGCGGGATCGCGTTCGCGTTCGCGCTCGTCCTCGGCTCGATCGCGTTCTGGCTCGCGCCCGTGCTCGGTGAGCCCGACGACGGCTTCGAGCCGGTGCCGCCACCGACGGCACCTCCCGGCGGCGACTCCGCGACCACCACGTCGTTCCCCGACGCCGCCGCCGCCTGACCCGATGCAGTGCGCCGTGGCTTTCGCCCCTGCGCAACTGAGCCTGCAGTGAATCAGAGCTTGGCGACGATGCCGGCCATCAGCTCGCCGGCTTCCGTGGGATTGAGCCCCACCTCGACGCCGGCGTCGCGCAGCGCTTCCATCTTCGCCGCCGCGGTGCCCTTGCCGCCGGAGACGATGGCGCCGGCGTGGCCCATCTTCTTGCCCGGAGGTGCGGTGACCCCGGCGATGTAGGAGCTGACCGGCTTGGTCATCGACGACTTGATGAACTCGGCCGCCTCTTCCTCGGCCGAGCCCCCGATCTCGCCGATCATCATCACGGCCTTGGTCTCCGGGTCGGCCTCGAAGGCGCGCAGGCAGTCGATGAAGCTGGTGCCGGGCACCGGGTCGCCGCCGATCCCCACGCAGGTCGTGACGCCGATGTCCTTCTGCTGCAGCTCGTACAGCGCCTGGTACGTGAGCGTGCCCGAGCGGCTCACGATGCCGACGGGACCACCCGCCTTGGCGATGTGCCCGGCGGTGATGCCGATGTTCGACTTGCCGGGGCTGATGATGCCGGGGCAGTTCGGACCGAGGAGCTGCGTGCCGGGGAAGTCGCGCCGCAGCTTGTTGAAGAACCACGCCTCGTCGTGCGCGGGCACTCCTTCGGTGATGCACACGATGAACTCGATGCCGGCCTCGGCCGCCTCGATCACCGCGTCCTTCACCCCCGGCGCGGGGATGAAGATGCACGACGCGGTGGCGCCCGTCGCGGCGATCGCATCGGCGACGTTGGCGAACACCGGGATGCCGTCGACGTCGGTGCCGGCCTTCTTCGGGCTGGTGCCGGCGACGACCTGGGTGCCGTAGTCGCGGTTGAGCTTGCCGTAGAAGCTGCCCTGCCCACCGGTGAGGCCCTGGTAGACGACCTTGGTCGTCTCGTCCACGAAGATGCTCACTTGGCCGTGCCTCCGGCGAGCTCCACGGCCTTCTTCGCCGCGTCGACCATGGTGGGCTGCATCTGCAGCCGGTCGGACAGATGGGGTTCGAGGATCTTGCGGCCCTCGTCGGCGTTGGTGCCGTCGAGCCGGATCACGATCGGTGCGTCGATCTTCACGTGATCGAGCGCCTGCACGATCCCGTTCGCGACCTCCTCGCCCTTCGTGATGCCGCCGAAGATGTTGATGAAGATGGACCGGACGTTGGGGTCGCTCACGATGACGCCGAGCGCGCCCGCCATCACGTCGGCGTTGGCGCCGCCCCCGATGTCGAGGAAGTTCGCGGGGCTGCCGCCGACCTGGTTCACGATGTCGACCGTGCTCATCGCGAGCCCGGCGCCGTTGGCGATCACACCGACGGAACCGTCGAGCCCCACGTACTGCAGACCCTGCTCGTGGGCGAACTCCTCGCGGTGTCACGTACCTGGGTCGCGTCGTAGTCGGCGTAGTCGGGGTGACGGAACGTCGCGTTGTCGTCGAGGGTGACCTTGGCGTCGAGCGCGTGCACGCGGCCGTCGGGCGTGAGGATGAGCGGGTTGATCTCCACCAGGTCGGCGTCGCCGTCGGTGTAGGCCCGGTACAGCTTCAGCAGGATGTCGACCGCGCCCTCGGTCGCCGCCGGGTTGAGCTTCGCCGCCGCGACCCATTCGCGGCACTGCGCCTCGGTGAGACCGTCGACCGGGTCGACGTGGATCTTGGCCAGGGCGTCGGGGTTCTCCTCCGCCACCTGCTCGATCTCGACACCGCCCTGCGCCGACAGCATCCCGAGGTGGAGCTTGGCTGCCCGGTCGAGCGTGAACGAGGCGTAGTACTCCTCGGCGATGTCGCTGGCCCGCTCGATCCACACCACCTTCACGACGTGGCCCTTGATGTCCATCCCGAGGATGGCTTCGGCGTGGGTGCGGGCTTCCTCGGAATTGGCGGCGAGCTTGATGCCGCCCGCCTTGCCCCGGCCCCCCACCTGCACCTGGGCCTTCACCACCACCGGGTAGCCGATGCGGTCGGCCACCTCCACCGCTTCGGGCACCGTGGTGACGGGCGCGCCGTCCGACACGGGGATGCCGTAGCGCGCGAACAGTTGCTTTCCTTGATATTCGAAGAGATCCACGGGGCGGAATGCTGGTCGATTCGCAGGCTCTGCACAAACCGAGGAACGACGAGCCCGGGTGGTACACCATTTCCGTGCCCGCCTCGCGTTCCGACGCCAAGTTGCTGCTGGTCGCAGCAGGGTCGGTGATCCTCGCCGGGCTCCTCGTGGCCGCGGTGCTGCTGCTGGCGACGAGCCGGGCGTCGAGCCCCACCAAGTACGCGCCGTTCCCCGCCGGGGTCGCGTCCTCGATCAAGAGCGAGCTGAAGGACGGCGGTCCGTACTTCTTCCCCGATCCCTTCGGCGGCGACCGCAACATCCTGCTCGCCATCGAGGGTGGCAAGGTCGTGGCGCTGTCCGACATCCTCCCGGGCACCAAGAGCTGCCGGATCCGCTGGCGGGGGTCGAAGGACACGTTCGTCGACTGCAACGACAAGAACCTCGAGAGCACCGACATGGCCCGGTACCGCACCGAGATCGGCCTGCTCGGGGCCAACAAGGGGGAGCTCCTGATCGACCTCCGCCACCGCGAGGCGCCGCCGGGTTAGGCGCCGACCTTCGCCAGCGGCGCCCACGCGAGCAGCAGCCGCTTCTCGCCGACGTCGCGGAAGTGCACCACCGCCTCGGCCTTGTCGCCGTCGCCGACCAGCTCGAGGATCACGCCTTCCCCGAACTTGTCGTGGGCGACGTCGTCGCCGACCCGCAGCCCGATGCCCTCCGCGCCGCGCGCGCCCGACGGCCCACTCGGGGCCGACGGCGAGGCCGGCCGCATCGCCGCCGCCGCCACGGCCTGGCGGTGCTGCACGGGATCGCGCCGGCCCGTCGACGCGCTGCGACCCCGCTCGGCACCCGCGCCCAGCACGTGCAGCAGCTCCTCGGGGATCTCGGAGAGGAAGCGGCTCGGCGGGTAGTAGTCGGTGGCGCCGAACAGCATCCGGCTCCACGCGTGGCAGAGGTAGAGGCGTTCACGCGCCCGGGTGATGCCGACGTAGCAGAGGCGCCGTTCCTCCTCGAGCTCGTCGGGATCCCCGAGGCTGCGGCTGTGCGGGAACACACCGTCCTCCATCCCGGTGAGGAACACCACCGGGTACTCCAGGCCCTTGGCGGTGTGCAGCGTCATGAGGGTGACCGCGCTCTGCTCGCCGCCGTCGCCCTCGGCGGCGTCGAGGTCGGTGACCAGCGAGATCGCTTCCAGGAACGCGCCGATGCGATCCAGCCCCTGGGGGATGGTGACGTCGCCGGTCGTGTTCTCCGCCGTGCCCACCCCGGCGATGCCCGGCAGCCCGGACACGTCGCCCGCGTCGAGCGCCTGGTCGAACTCGCGGCACACACCGACGAGCTCCTGCAGGTTCTCGACCCGGCCCCGCGCCTCGATGGAGCGCTCGGCCTCCAACTCCGCGAGGTAGCCCGTCTGCTCCAGGATCGCCTCGACCGTCGCCGAGATGCCCGAGACCGCGATGTCCTCGAACTGGAACATCAGCTGGAGCAGGTCGTTGATGCCGCCCAGGGCCTTGCCCGTCACCCCGGCGGCGACGGCCCGCGAGAGCGCGTCGCGGAACGTGATGCCCGCCCCCTGCGCGTACGCCGACACCTTGTTGACCGACGTGTCACCCACGCCCCGCTTGGGGGTGTTGACGACCCTGCGCCAGCTCACCTCGTCGTCGGGGTTCGTCAGCGCGTGCAGGTAGGCGAGGATGTCCTTCACCTCGCGCCGGTCGTAGAACTTCACGCCACCCACGACGCGGTACGGCACGCCGGCGCGCACGAGCGTCTCCTCGATGACGCGGCTCTGCGCGTTGGTGCGGTAGAAGACGGCGACGTCGCCGAAGCGGTGGTGCTCGGTGTCGACCAGCCGCCCGATCTCGTGCACCACGAACGCGGCCTCGTCGTGCTCGTCCTCGGCGTGGTAGCGGGTGATGAGCTCACCTCCGACCTGCTCGGTCCAGAGGTGCTTCGGCCGGCGCGCCGCGTTGTTGGCGATCACCGCGTTCGCGGCGTCGAGGATCCGCTGGCTCGACCGGTAGTTCTGCTCCATCACGATGACGGTCGCCTCGGGGAACACCTCCTCGAACTTCAGGAGGTTCCGGAAGTCCGCCCCGCGGAACTTGTAGATCGAGTTGTGCGTGACCAGACCCTCGGCCACGAAGTTATGGGTGCGCTCGATGTCGAGGTCGTACACGGCGGCGTCGAGGACGACTTCCTCCACCGATTCCACGACGTCGAAGTGACCGGCGTCGTCGACCATCACCATGCCCCGCCGTACCGACTCGGCGGGCAGGAAGGGCAGCGAGTTGGTGAAGGTGGCAGTGTCGTTCGCGGCGAGCCGCGCCACCGGGCGCACCGAGACCTCGAGCACGCCGGCGATCCGCCGCACCGTGTCGTCGACGACACCCATGTCGGTACTGCACGTCTCGAACCGCCAGCCCCGGCTGCCCTTCCGTGCCGGTCGCACGCTCAGCCCAATCGACTCCAACGCTTCGCGTCCGGCGTCGTCGTACCCGAACAACGAGACCCGGTGCATCGGTGCGGCGCCCCGGCAGTCGCACAGCACCACTTCGAGCTCGCGGCGGCGTTCCGAGTCGCGCGCACGACCCGACGAAGCCGGCGAAGTGGACGTGGTCCTCGGTGGAGACGATGCGACGGCCGGACCTGGTGGTGATGGCGATCCCGTGCGCGACTTCGGCGCGGTGGGTGCGGAGCACGCGCGCGGGACGGAAGTCGCCGCTGCCGTGGCACGACATCACGAGGTCGCCCGGCCCCACGTGCTCGATCGGGCGCTGCGAGCCGTCACCCATCGTGATGCGGGTGCCCTCGACGAGACACTGATCCTGATCGCCGACCACCATGACGTTGCGGTGCTCCTCGGTGAGCATCCGCACGAGCTCCCACTGCGCGACGTTGGTGTCCTGGAACTCGTCGACCAGGACGTGCTTGAAGCGGCTGCTCCACCGTTCCCGGGCGTCGAGGTGGTCGCGGAACAGGTGCACCGTCTGCACCAGGAGGTCGTCGAAATCGAGCGCGGAGGCCTCGAGCAGCCGGCGCTGGTACTCGCGGTACACGTCGGCGACGCGCTTCTCGGGCGGCGTGAAGGCCCGGTCGACGGCCTGCTCCCACGACACCAGCTCGTTCTTCATCGCCGAGATCGCCGCGTGGAGGCGTCGGGGCGGGAACCGCTTCGGGTCCATGTCGAGATCGCGGCGCACGTAGTCGACGAGGCGCACGGCGTCGGCCTGGTCGTAGATCGAGAACGACGACCGGTACCCGAGCACCGGTGCCTCGCGCCGCAGGATGCGCGAGCACATGGAGTGGAACGTCGACACCCACATGCGCTGCGCGATCGGCCCCACGAGCTCCGACACGCGCGCCTTCATCTCGCCCGCGGCCTTGTTGGTGAAGGTGATGGCGGCGAGGCCGAAGGGCGACACCCGTTGTTCGGCGATGAGGAAGGCGATGCGGTGGGTGAGCACGCGGTCTTGCCCGAACCGGCGCCCGCGATCACGATCATCGGGCCGTCAGGTGCCGACGCGGCCTCGCGCTGGACCGGATTGAGCCCCTCGAGCACCGCTTCGGACGAGATCACTCTCGCATCGTACGCGTGTTCGGGTACGCGACGAGGGGAAGGATCCGGTCCGCCAGCTAGTCAGAGCTGGCGTCGGGCTGGAGCTCGAGCTCCTTGGTGGGCTCGGGCTCCTCGCGCCATGCGCGCAGCAGGCGCGTGTGGTCGGCGTTCAGTGCGACGGTGAAGGCACCGGCCGCGTCGATCTCGAGCCCGAAGTAGGACTGCCACTCGCTGTCGAGGGTGATCGACGACGGGTCGACGCCGCGGGGAAGGCGGCAGAACCGCATCCGCTCGGTGTCGAACAGCCAGGTGCTGTGGGTCGAGTCGATACGTCGCATAGGGGTTGGCTCACCCTAGCCGTGGCCAACCGAAATTTCGAGAAGAGTCGACGACTCCGCATCAAATCCGCATCAACTGCGAATCAGCTCGCAACCTTCTCCATGTCCGGCGTGTACGAACCCGAACGGGCGGCGCTGTTGAGCTTCGCCCGGTGGAAGAAGGCATCCTTCCCGGCGTCGACGTTGGCGGTCTCGCCCTTCCACGCCTTCAGCGCCGGTGCCTGCAGCGCCCGGCCGTAGGAGAAGCTCAGCTCCCACGGGCGGCCGGGGAGCTTGTTCATGGCGTTGAGGTGCGCGGTCGCCAGCTCGTCGGACTGTCCGCCGGAGAGGAAGACGATCCCGGGGACGGCGGCGGGCACCGTCGCCCGGAAGCACCGCACCGTCGCCTCGGCGACCTCCTCGACCGACGCCTGCTGCGAGCAGCCGTAACCCGAGAGGACCATGTTGGGCTTCAGGAGGCTGCCGTCGAGGCGGACCCGCTGGAGGTAGAGCGCCTCGTAGAGCGCGTCGAGCACCGCGGTGGTGACCTCGAACGAGCGCTCGATCGTGTGGTTGCCGTCCATGAGGACCTCGGGCTCCACGATCGGGACGATCCCCGCCTCCTGGCAGAGCGCGGCGTACCGCGCCAGCGTGTGCGCGTTCACGTCGATGCAGTACGCGCTCGGCAGGGTATCGGTGATCGAGTAGGTGGCGCGCCACTTGGCGAACCGCGCGCCGAGCGAGCGGTACTCGGCCAGGCGTTCGCGCAGACCGTCGAGGCCCTCGGTGACGGTCTCGCCCTCCGCCTCCGCGAGCGGCTTGGCGCCGAGGTCGACCTTGATGCCGGGGATGATGCCCTGGTCCTCGAGGATCTTCACGAGCTTCGTGCCGTCGGTCGCGTCCTGGCGGATGGTCTCGTCGAAGAGGATCACGCCGCTGATGAAGTCGGCGGCGCCCTTCGTGGTGAAGAGCATCTCGCGGTAGTCGCGACGGTTGTCCTCGGTGGACTCGGTGCCGATCGAGTCGAAGCGCTTCTTGATCGTGCCGCTGCTCTCGTCGGCGGCGAGGATCCCCTTGCCCGGTGCGACCAGCGCCTTGGCGGTGGCAGCAAGCGTGTCGATGTCCATGGATCTGTTCTCTCCTCTATCGGCCCATGCCGATGCCCTGGGCGCGCTGGAGCGTCTTGCCCTCGGTCTGCAGTGACGGCGCCACCATCACCTCGGCCTTCTGGAACTCCTTCAGCGTCTCGTAGCCAGTGGTGGCCATCGACGTGCGGAGCGCACCGAAGAGGTTGAGCGTGCCGTCGTTCTCGTGCGCGGGTCCGGTGAGGATCTCGGCCAGCGTCGCCCGGTTGCCCGCCTTCACGCGCGCGCCGCGCGGCAGCGTCGGGTGGAAGGTGGCCATGCCCCAGTGGTACCCGCGGCCGGGCGCCTCGTAGGCGGCGGCGAGCGGCGACCCGATCATCACCGCGTCGGCGCCGCAGGCGATGGCCTTGGCGACGTCGCCCCCGGTGCGCATCCCGCCGTCGGCGATGACGTGCACGTAGACCCCGGTCTCGTCGAGATGACGGATGCGGGCACCGGCGGCGTCGGCGATGGCGGTGGCCTGGGGCACGCCGATGCCGAGCACGCCGCGGCTCGTGCAGGCGTGGCCGGGGCCGACGCCCACGAGCACGCCCACGGCGCCGGTGCGCATGAGGTGCAACGCGGTCGAGTACGACGCGCAGCCTCCGACGATGATGGGCACGTCGAACTCGCGGATGAACTTCTTGAGGTTGAGCGGCTCGACCGTCTTCGACACGTGCTCCGCCGACACGACCGTGCCCTGGATCACGAGGATGTCGAGCTCGGCCTCGAGCACGTACTTGGCGTACTGCTCGACGCGCTGGGGCGTGAGCGACGCGCACGCGGTGACGCCGGCGTCCTTGATCTCGCGGATGCGCTGTCCGATCAGCTCTTCCTTGATCGGCTCGGCGTAGATCTCCTGCATCCGCCGGGTGGCCTTCTCGTTCGGCAGCTCGGCGATCTCCTCGAACAGGACGTCGGGGTCTTCGTAGCGCGTCCAGAGACCCTCGAGGTTGAGGCAGCCGACGCCGCCGAGCTGGCCCATCTCGATCGCGATGCGGGGCGACAGCGCGCCGTCCATCGCCGAGCCCATGACCGGGAGCTCGAAGCGGAAGGCGTCGAGCTCCCAGGTGATGTCGACGTCTTCCGGGTCGCGTGTCCGCCGGCTCGGGACGATCGCGATGTCGTCGAACCCGTAGGCCCGTCGTCCCGACTTACCGATGCCGATCTCGACTTCCAACCCGGAACCTCCCGCAGCGAGGAAGCTTTCAGGCTACTCGCCGGGCGCGGTCGGGCGGGGCTCGGACCGGGCTCGACGGGAGGGCTACCCGCGGGTCCAGTCGTCCCAGTCGCCGGTGACGGGCAGGCCGAGGACCCGCAGCAGGAACGCGGTGAGGATGCGCGCGGTCGCCCCCCAGACGGTCTCGTCCTCGAGCTCGTAGAACTGCATCGAGCGTTCCCGGACGTCCTCGCCGTACACCCAGCGCTCCTCGTGGAACACGCCGTCGGCGAGGAGGTCGGTCAGTGCGACGTCGAACACGCGGTCGACCTCACGGGAGTCGGCGGTGATGACCGGGCGACCGTCGGTGAGCCCGACGAACGGGGTGATCGAGAACTGCCCGACGACGGTGGCGAGCGTGGGCAGCGTCGCCACGACGTCGACCAGCTCGCGCCGGAGCCCGATCTCCTCCTCGGCCTCGCGGAGCGCGGCATCGCGTTCGTCGCGATCGACGGACGGCTCGACCTTGCCTCCCGGGAAGGCGATCTCGCCCCGATGTGAGGGCATGGTCTCGGGTCGTCGAGTGAGGACGAGGCGGACCTCGGCGGCCTCCTCGAACAGCGGGAGCAACACCGCGGCGGCCCGTCCCCCCGGAGCGAGCGGCGATGGCGGGGGCGGGACGTAGTCGGCGAACTGCTCGCGGACGCGATCGAGCGTGATCGGCTCGGGTCCGGACGCGAGAGAAGCCCAGGGCGCCGCTGCGCCGGCCCGGGCCGTCGCCGGCCTCGGAATGCGCTGGCGGCCGCCCCGGGCCTCCGGATCGCGGATGGTCAGCGCTACTTCTTCTTGCCGGCGGTGACCTTGGCGAGGACGTCGCGGCTCGAGAGCACGAGCAGGTCCTCACCGTCGACGGTCACCTCGGTGCCGCCGTACTTCGAGTAGAGCACGACGTCGCCCACGGCCACGTCGACGGGGATCAGCTCGCCGTTGTGCTCCGAGCGGGCACCCGGGCCCACCGCGAGGACTTCACCCTGCTGGGGCTTCTCCTTGGCGGTGTCGGGGATGACGAGGCCGCTCACGGTCGTCTCCTCGGCGTCGCCGGGACGAACGACGATCCGGTCTCCGAGCGGTTGCAGACTCATACGTGTCTCCTCCTGCGGTGTGCAGATGGGGTGGATGGGGTTACCAGCGATCCTTTAGCACTCGCCGAGTGCGAGTGCTAAAGCTACCAGGGCGCCCGAGCGGGTCGCAAGCTGCGTCAGACGAGACGGAGGTTGGGGTCCGCGCCGGCGTCGAGGGGCGTCGGGCCGTCGGACCGGAGACGCCACCAGGCGGTGGCGGCGATCATGGCGCCGTTGTCGGTGCACAGGTACGGCGGCGGCAGGAAGACCCCCCGGCCGGTGGCAGCGGCGACCTCGGCCACGCGTGCCCGCAACCGGGAGTTGGCGGCGACCCCGCCGCCCAGCGCGAGCACCGGCGCGCCGGCGTCGTCGGCGGCGGCGAGGAGCTTGACCACCAGCTGGTCGACCACGGCCTCCTGGAACGACGCGGCCACGTCGGCGACCGGGGTGCCGGGCTCCTTGCGGTGGTGGTTCACCACCGCGGTCTTCAACCCGGCGAAGGAGAAGTCGGCCTCACCCGCCATCGCCCGGGGGAAGCGCACCGCGGCCGGGTCGCCGCCGACCGCCAGGCGGTCGATCACCGGGCCGCCCGGGTACCCGAGTCCGAGGTGGCGCGCCACCTTGTCGAACGCCTCGCCCGCGGCGTCGTCGACGGTCTGGCCGACGACCCGGTACTGCCCGTGCGCCTCCATCACCACCGTCATGGTGTGGCCGCCGCTCACGATCAGAACCGCGAGCGGGGGCTCGAGGTCGGGCTCCGCCAACCACGCCGCGTGCAGGTGCGCCTCGAGATGGTTCACCCCGACGTAGGGAAGGTCGGCGGCGAGCGCGATCGCCTTCGCCGCGCTCACCCCGACGAGCAGCGCGCCGGCGAGACCGGGACCGTGGCAGGCGGCGACGGCGTCGAGATCGGTGAGCTCCACGCCCGCTTCCACGAGCGCTTCGGCGATCACCGGGGTGATCAGCTCCACGTGGGCGCGGCTCGCGACCTCGGGCACGACCCCACCGAAGCGCGCGTGGAGATCGACCTGGCTCGACACGACCGACGAGTGCACGAATCGCCCGTCTTCCACGACGGCAGCCGCGGTCTCGTCGCACGAGGTCTCGATGCCGAGCACGAGGCTCACGGACGTCTCGCCTCGTCGACGATCGTCTCGCCGGGCACCGTGCGCTCGATCGAGGCGAGCAGGTCGGCGTACTCGGGGTGGTCGATGTCGTGCACGGTCATCACCAGCGCGTCCTCGTTGACCTCCTGGTAGTAGTTCTTCCGCACGCCGACGGGCCCGAAGCCGAACCGGCGGTACATCTCCTTCGCCGCACTGTTCGACATCCGCACCTCGAGCGTGAGCATCGTCGCGCCACGCGCGATCGCCTCACGGGCGAGGACGAGCAGGAGGCGCGTGCCGATCTTCGACCGGTGCCGGCGGGGGTCGACGGCGATGGTGGTGATGTGCGCTTCGTCGAGCGTCATCATCAGCCCCGCGTACCCGACCAGCTCACGGCCGACACGCGCCACGAAGTAGGCGCGCGTCGAACGGAGCGCGAGCTCGGACAGGAAGAGGGAGGAGCTCCATGGCCGCGGGTACACCTGTTGCTCGATGCGCAGCACCGACCGCACGTGACGACGGCGCATCGGCTGCACCGTGACCGTGAGGGCCCGCACGTCCGGTTCTGCGGCCATCACCGCGCTCCGGCGTCGGCGTCGGCGTCGGCTCGGTGGTCCCAGGCGATCTCGGCGTCGCTCCGGCGCAGGTAGAGCGGTCGCAGCTCGGCAGGTTGCTCGAACTCCTCGCGCTCGGCGCGGGCCGTCGCCAGCTCCACCAGCGCGGCGACGCTCGGAGCCGAGAAGCTGCTGCCCGCGAATTCGGCGTGCTCGAGCGCAGCGAACTCGGTCGCGAACCGCTCGACGCCGTCGCCGGCGAGGAGCAGCCCGTGCGAGTCGACCGCGAGGTCGGCCACGAGCTCGGCCGGCGTGTGCACCGCGTAGTCGGACACGCGTTGCACACCCCCGGGGACGGATTGGTAGCGCGCCGCGAACACCTCGCGCCGCCGGGCGTCGAGCACCGCCACGATCGGGCGGCCCGAGTGGCGCAGCGGGTAGGCGACGAGATCGAGGCTCGGGATACCGACCACGGGGATCCGCAGGCTCTGGGCCATGACCTTGGCCGTGGTGACGCCCACACGCAGCCCGGTGAAGAGCCCCGGGCCCGTCCCGACCGCGATCGTGGCCAGGTGGCCGAGGTCGACCGCGAGCTCCCGGCGCAGGTAGTCGATGGCCGGGGCGAGCTGCTCGGCGTGCCGACGACCGCCCACCAGCTCGACCGCGCCGAGCACGACACCCCGGTCGCCGATGGCGACCGACACCTGCGCGGTGGACGTGTCGAACGCGAGCACGAGCACGTCAGCCGTCCCCGACCGCGTCGACGAGCGCCTGACGCCGTTCCGCCCACGACACCCCCGACGCCTCGAACGACACCGAGCGCTCGTCGTCGCCGGCGCCCGGTTCGAGGCGCACGTCGAGCCGGTCGGCGGGAAGCAAGGCACTCACCCGGTCGCCCCACTCCACGACCGTCACCGCGTCGCTGCCGACGAGATCGTCGAAGCCGAGGTCGTGCAGCTCCTGCAGGTGGTCGAGCCGGTACACGTCGACGTGCACCAACGGCAGTGGCGCGTCGTACTCGCGCACCACGGTGAACGTCGGGCTCACCACCGGCTCGGTGATGCCGAGCGCGACCGCGAGACCCTTCGTGAACACGGTCTTGCCGGTGCCCAGCTCCCCACCGAGCAGGACGACGTCGCCGGCTCGCAACACCGCACCGATCCGTCGACCGAGCGCGTGGGTCTCCTCGGCGCTCCGCGTGACCGTGTGCACCTTCATCGTGCGCTCGACGCACGTGCCAGCGCACGCTTGATGGTGACGAAATCGGCGCGTGCCTGCGCCAACGCAGGACCGCCGTTGCGCAGCACCGCCGACGGATGGAACACGGGGATGAGCACGGCATCGTCGCGGAACGGGAACTCGCGCCCGCGCAGCTTGGTGATGCCGTCCTTGGTCGACAGCAGCAACTTGGTCGCGAAGTTCCCGAGCGTCACCACCACCCGTGGGTCGATGAACTCCACCTGCGCCTCGAGGTACGGCCGGCAGGTCTCAACCTCCAGCGGCAGAGGGTCGCGGTTGCCGGGCGGACGGCACTTCACGACGTTGGCGATGTACACCTGCTCACGGGTGAGCCCGATGTCTTCGATGAGGCTGGTGAGCAGCCGCCCGGCCCGGCCCACGAACGGTTCGCCGGTGAGGTCCTCCTGTTCGCCCGGGCCCTCACCCACGAACAGGAGGTCCGCCTCCGGGTCGCCCACGCCGAACACCACCTGCGTGCGGGTCGTGGCCAGCGGGCACTTCGTGCACGCCAACGCCTCACGCTCGAGGTCGGCGAACGAGGCGAACGGAGGTGGTTCGATCAGCGACACGGCGGGACCCGGCTTGTCAGGGTGTCGCGCGATGGTACGCGACCGAGTCGCGGATCGCCGCGGCTGCCACCTCGGTGGCCATCACCCGCAACCGGTCGAAGTGCGCCTCGACCGCACCGGTCGCGCAGGCGAACGCGAGGTCGCCGTCGTGGCGGGTGTGGGACGGATGGATGGCGTGCGCCAGGCCGTGGTGCGCGCTGCGGGCGAGCAGATGGCACTCGACCTTCGTGCAGCGGGCGTTGGTCACGACGACCACCAACGTGGTGTTGGTGCCTTCCTCGAACGGCGCGGGATCCGGGAATCCCGGGCTGCCGGGCGGCGCCGCCGACCCCACCACCACCGTGCCGTCGTCGCCGACGATGTCGCCGACCGCGTTGACCACCGCGATCGCGGCGACGACCACGTCGCCGTCTCGCGCCGTCGCCGATCCGAGGCCCCCGGTCGATCCGTGTTCCGCGCCCCGCCACTTGGCGACGCGGGCGCCGCGTCCGGCGCCGATCCGCCCGGTCGCGAACGCCGGCGCGGCGGGATCCTGCGCAGCCGCGAGCGTGGCGCGACCCTCTTCCGCGCCCGGGCCGCTCGCCGCCGGACGCGACCAGATCGAAGATGGCGGCCGCGGGCACGATCGGCACCGGTCCGCCGAGCGTCGGGAAGCCCCGGCCCTGCTCGGCGAGCGCCTGCATGACGCCGTCGGCGGCGGCCAGGCCGAACGCCGAACCTCCCGACAGCACGATGGCGTCGACCTGCTCGACCGTGGCCAGCGGGTCGAGCACCGCCGTCTCGCGGGTCGCCGGCGCCCCACCGCGGATCTCCACCGACCCGATGGTGCCCTCCGGGAGCACGACGACGGTCACGCCCGTCTCCGCGCCGGTCCAGTGCCCGGCCCGGACACCGGGCACGTCGGTGAGCACGTCAGCCGGCCGACGCGGCGGCGTTCTCGACCGGGTCACCGGATTTCGCGTCGAGGCACTCGCGGGCGAAGTCCATGATCAACGCGTCCACCTCGTCGGTGCGCTCGTACATCAGCATGTGGCCGGCGCCGGGGTACTCCACGAGACGCGCGCCGGGCACGAGGTCGGCGATCCGTCGCGAGTCGCGGCGGGTGTGAGCGCGTCGGCCGAGCCCACGAGCACGAGGGTCGGGACGTCGACTCCCGGTAGCCCCTCGGTGAGATCGAGGCGCAGGAGCGCGCCGACCGCGGCCCGCGTGGTCGAGTCGTCACACGCGGCGAGCATCTGGCGTGTGGCTTCGACGTGACTCGGATACGGGTCGTCGCCGAAACCGATGCGGGCGAGCAGGAAGCCGAGGTTGCGCGGCCGCATGAACGTGGCGAGATCGGGCCCGATCCGGGTGATGCGCTCGATCGACTCCCGGAAGCGCCGGGCGTCACTCACCAGGTTGTGCGACGACGTCGACTGCAGCACGAGCCCGAGGACGCGCGAGCGGAGCACGTCGGGGTGTCGGATGGCAAAGGCCTGCACGGCCATCCCTCCCATCGAATGGCCGACGAGCACCACGTTCCGGAGGTCGAGCTCTTCGAGCACCGTGCGCAGGTCGTCGGCCAGGTTGTCGAGCGAGTGCCCGGTCTCGCCGACGGTCGACTCCCCGTGGCCACGCGAGTCGAAGGCGACGGCGCGGAACCCGGCGGCGGGGAAGGCGTCGAACTGCTTGGCCCAGACGCGCGACGAGAGCGTGACGCCGTGACAGAACACGATCGTCGGTCCGGTGCCGCGGCTGATGGTGTAGAGGGTCCCGCCGTCGTGGCTGTCGAGGACGCGCATCTCGTCGAACTCGGGAACCAACGGCAGCTCGGCGTCGGGATCGTCGCGGTGGCGGAGACGCGCCACCAGCGCGCGCTCGGTCGCGTAGGCCAGGCCCACCGCGCCTGCGGTGACGCCCGCGACGAGCCCGGTGCGCTTCAGCGCGCGCGCTGCCATCTACTGGCTCTCGCCGACGTAGGTGCGCGGGACCCGGGCACCGATGCCGGTGACGATCTCGTAGGAGATGGTGCCGAGACGCTCACCCCACTCGGTGGCGGTGATCTCCTCGTCACCCTGGCGCCCGATGAGCACCACCTCGTCGTCGGGGGCCGCCTCGACGTCGCCCAGGTCGACCAGCAGCTGGTCCATCGTGACGACGCCGACGATCGGCCGCCGGCGTCCCCCGACCAGCACTTCGCCACCGGCGAGCCCGAGGTTGCGGGGCACGCCGTCGGCGTAGCCCGCGGGAACGGTCGCCACCCGTCCCGATGCACCGACCTCCGACCGGAGGCCGTACGACACCCGCGCACCCGGCTCCACCACCTTGACCATCGTGATCCGCGCGCGCAGCGACAACGCCGGACGCAGCGCGATCGCCGCACCGTCGGCGAGCCCGGGTGCGGGGGGCAGGCCGTAGCAGGCGATGCCCACGCGGACGAGGTCGTAGCGGGCTTCGGCGCACGTGAGCAGCCCCGCCGAGTTCGCGGCGTGGGCGAGCGGCGGCCGGACCCCGGCGGCGGCGAGCTCGTCGAGCACGGCGTCGAACCGGGCGAGCTGCTCGGTCGTGTACGGGTTCCCGGGCTCGTCGGCCACCGCGAGGTGGGTCAGCACGCCCGCCAGCACGAGCTCGTCGCGCGCGGCGACGTGCGCCGCGAGGGCGACCGCGTCGTCAGGCGTGCACCCGACGCGGTGCATGCCGGTGTCGACCTTGAGGTGCACCTCCAGCGGGCTCGCCTGGCCGGCGTCGGCCACGGCCTTGGCCAGCGCGTCGATCCCGGGCTCGGTGTACACCACCGGGGTGAGCCGCTGCGCGACGACGGTCCCGGCCACGCGGCGGCGCGGGCTCCGACAACAGCATGATCGGCGCGTCGATCCCGGCCGCGCGCAACTGCACGCCCTCCTCGATCCGCGCCACACCCAGCCAGCTCGCCCCCGCGTCGAGCGCGGCCCGGGCGACGGGGACAGCGCCGTGGCCGTACCCGTTGGCCTTGACCACGGCCAGGAGCTGCGCGGGCGCGGCGTACGCGCACAGCGCCGCGATGTTCGCCCGCACGGCGTCGAGATCGACCTCGCTCCACACCGCACGCGTCTCGCTCGCGCTCACGACGACACTCCCAAGGCCTGCAGCGTACGGGGCAGGCCGGTGACGAGGTCGCCCGCCACCAGGCCGGGACCGTTCCGCTCGACCAGGTCGTCGGCGGTCCGTCCGTGCACCCAGGCGCCGGCCGCGGCGGCCGCGAACGCGTCCATCCCGCGAGCCAGGAACCCCGCCACGATGCCGGTGAGCACGTCGCCGCTCCCGGCGGTGGCGAGCTCGGCCCCGCCCGTCGGGTTCAGGGCGACACGACCACCGGGCGTCGCGATCACCGTGCCGGGACCCTTGAGCAGCACGACGGCACCGGCGCGGTCGGCCAGCGCGCACGCGGCCTCGAGCCGGTCGCCGCCGACCGGCCGACCCATCAGCCGCTGGTACTCACCCGCGTGGGGCGTGAGCACCACCGGCGCGCCGAGCGTGCGGCGGGCATCGAGCGAGGTGAAGTCGCCGGCGAGCGCGTTCAGACCGTCGGCGTCGAGCACGAGCGGCGCCCGCGCCTCCGCGACCAGCGTGCGGACGACGTAGTGCAGGTCTTGGTCGCCGATCCCACCGAGCCCCGGACCGAGCGCCAGTGCACCGAACCGGCCGATGCTGGCGAGGACGGTCTCCGCCGCATCGCGCGACAGCACCCCGGCCGCGTTCGCCGGGAGCGCCGCGCGCGATCACCTCGCTCCCCGACGCCGCGCTCGCAGCATCGTGGCCGGGAAGCGCGCACCACACGAGCCCGGCGCCCGCGCGCATCGCCGCCCGGCTCACGAACATCGGGGCCCCGGTCATGCCCCCCGAACCACCGACCACTATCACCGCCGACTGCCATTTGTGCGCGTCGGGCAGACGGCGCGGGAGCCACGAGCCCACGTCGGCCGCGGTGATCAGACCGGCGTGGATGTCGTCGTCGACCGCGATGCCGATGTCGACCACGACGACGTCGCCGGCGTGCGAACGACCGGGCTCGAACACGAGGCCCGGCTTGCCGCGCCGCGAAGGTGACCGTGCGGGTCGCCTGCACCGCGGGGCCGAAGGTCAGGCCGGACAAGCCGTCGACCCCCGACGGGATGTCGACCGACACCGTCGGGCCGCTCCAACCCGCGAGCGCACCGGCGACGAACGCGGCGTCGCCTTCGAGAGCGCCGCGGAATCCGGTGCCGTACATCGCGTCCACCGCAACGTCGGACCGCGCGAGGGCACGCGTGAAGGCGCGCTGGTCGACCTCGGCCGCGAGCTCGAACACCGTCGGCCGCATGCCCCAACCCGCGAGCACGCGCGCGGCGATCAGGCCGTCGCCGCCGTTGTTCCCCTTGCCGCAGACCAGCACGACCCGGCGCCCGTAGGCCCCGCGGACGATCCGCCGCACCTCCCACGCCACCGCGCGGCCCGCCCGTTCCATGAGGACCTGGACCGGCGTGCCGGCGGCGATGGCGCGCCGATCGGCGTCGCTCATGGCTTCCGGGGTCAGGACGGGTTCCACGACGAGCGCCTCAGCCCAAGGCGAGGACGACGGCCATGGCGGTCGCGCCGGTGTGCGTGAGCGACAGCTGCCAGGCATGGACACCACGCTCACCCGCGAGCTCGGCCGCGGCGCCATGGAGCGCGAGCGTGGGCGCGCCGCTGTCGTCGCGCACGACTTCGACCTCGCGGAAGCGGAACGCGCCGAGACCCACCCCCAACGCCTTCATCGTCGCCTCCTTGGCGCCGAAGCGAGCGGCCAGGCTCTGCACCGGGTCGTGCTGGCCGTAGGCGTACACCTGCTCCCCGTCGGTGAAGAGGCGGTCCGACAGCGTGGCCCGGCGCGCCAGCGCGAGCCGGAACCGTTCGATCTCGACCAGGTCGGTCCCGAGCCCCCGGATCCCGAGCACCTCGTTCATGGAACGGCGTTCACGGTCAGCGCCAGCGGTCGGCGAGGACGTACACCGGTTCGGTCAGGAGGTCGACGAGGTCGACGGTCGCCAGCAGGGTGTCGTCGAACGTCGGCGCGGTCTCGGTGACGGCGTCGCGCAGCGCGCCGTAGCGACCCTGGTATCCCTGGAGCACGGTGCGGGCCACGTCCGCGGGCAGGTGGGCAACGAACCGCGCCTGGAGGAGCGTGACGCCGACGGTCACGTTGTCCTTCACCTCGGGCACGATGACGACCGTGCGCCCATCGCGCCGACCACGGGTCACCGTGACCTCGCGCTGCGTCGCCACCCGGTGCTTCGTTCCCACGAGGCGCGGATCGTCGTCGGTGCGCGACCGGAGGTCGATCGAGATGCCACCACGGTCGACGACATGGATCCTGGCCTCGTCGTCTTCCACGTCGCCCTCGATGCGGTAGCGGGTGAACCCGACGACCTGCTCGACCGCGGGATCGAGCGCCACCAGCGTGCGCAGCACGCGGTAGCTCAGCGCGTCGCGCGTCGCGCCGGCGGCGAGCACCTCGCGCGCCAGCGCCACCTGGAGCAGCTCCTCGTCGGACCGGGAGATGCCCACGGTGACGGTCTTGGCCTGGTGCTTGATCGCATCGACCGGGCGGGTGAGCTCCTCGATGCCGGCGGTGAGCGCGACGGTGAGGTCTTCGACCACCCGGCTCGGCGTTCCCACCGCGCCGTGCTCGACCTGGTACACGTCGAGCGGCACGAGGCCGGTCGCGTACCGGAGCAGCGACGTGATCCGCACCGCGGTGCCCGCCTCGAGATGGCCGTTGTAGCTGCCGACGCGCAGGCCGTCGAGGAACGTGGCGGCCGGCAGCTCGATCTCCGGTTCCAGGTTCAGCAGGAGGTTGTCGCCCCCGCCGGTGCCCGACACCGCGAGCTGGACGGCCGCTCGGGCCTCGCGCAGCGGCCGGGCCGAGCTGTCGATGGCCAGCGCGGCTTCGTAGCCGAAGAGGTGCCCGGCCATCGCCGACAGCACGAACGCCACGTCGGGGTGGACCACCGGCACCGGGATGGTCTCGAGCGCGGCCGAGAATCGGCGCTCCCCCTCGTTGGCCACGACGATCGGCGCGGCGCGGTGCGCGCGGTAGATCGCGATCTCCTTGGCGACGTCGTCGGCGTTGGATCCCTGCAGGCCGGCTGCGCACACGAAGATCAGCGGTTCGGCCGAGAGGTCGATGTGCTTCTTGTCCTCGGTGGCGTCGAAGGAGATCGACTTGTAGCAGAGCTCCGAGGCCTTCACCCGCACTTCCTGCGCGGCGATGCGGTTGCGACCGTTGCCGACCACGGCCCAGTACCGCCGCGACACCGCGTGTCGCTGCGCGATCTCGGCGATGGCGGAGCGGCGCTCGAGCACCTGCAACATCGCGTCGGGGAGCGTCCGCAGCGACTCGAGCAATTCGTGGACACGCGCCGGATCGGGCGTGGTCACCTCTTCGGCGATGGCAATGGCGAGGAGGCACCCCGCGGCGATCTGCGCGTAGAACGCCTTGGTGGACGGCACCGCCATCTCGACGTCGCGGCCGTCGGACGTGTAGAGCACGCCGTCGGACTTGTCGACGAGGTCGCTGTTGCGCCGGTTGACGATGGCGATGACCGCAGCACCCCGCGCGCGAGCCAGATCGGACGTGCGGTTGGTGTCGGTGGTGGTACCGCTCTGGCTGATGGCGACGACGAGCGTGTCGGACATGTCGTCACGGAGTTGGAACCCCGAGAACTCGGTCGCGACCACGGCTTCGGTGCGCACCGCGTCGTCGGCGAAGCCGGCGAGGACCGCGGCGAGGCTCTGACCCGCGATTGCGGCGGTGCCCTGGCCGATCACCACGACGCGCTTGATGGTGCCGTCGCGCAGGCGCGCCCGTACCGACTCCGGCAGCGTCTCGGTGGACAGCGCGACCGACAGGAGACCGTCGCGTTCGACGACCTTGCCGCGCAGGGTCTTGCGGAACGACGCCGGCGCCTCCGACACCTCCTTCAAGAGGAAGTGCGGGAAGTCGCCGCGGTCGATGTCGCGGGTCGTGATCTCGGCGTGCTGGAGCTCATCGGCGTCGACCGGGAGCGGCGTGCCGTCGAAGGCGAACCGGCGGATGCCGTCGAGGGTGCCCGCCCGGGCGGCGTCGAGCACCACGACCTGGCCGCGGGTGGCGGCGGCGCGCTCGGGATCCGCGGGGGTCTCGCCGTCCATGCGGAGGTAGGTCGCGGTCTCCTCCACCAACCCGTACGGCTCACTGGCGACGACGTACGCGTCCTCCACCAGTCCGACGTAGAGGGCCTGGCCGCTGCCCCGCAGCGACAGCAGGAGCTGATCGGGCGCGGCGGCGGTCTGCGCGGCGATGCCCATCGACCCCGCGAGCTCGGACACGGTCGTGCGGAACGCGTCGTCGACGGTCGCGCCGTCGGCCATACGCCGCGCCACGAGCGCGGGGATGACCTTGGCGTCGGTGGTGATCTCGGCCGGCACCTGCAGCTGCTCGAGTGCCTTCAGGTCGGCGTAGTTGTCGACGTCGCCGTTGAGCGCGCCGACCACGTAGGGCCGGTCGAAGCCATCGAGCTCCTCGTGGTTCAGCGGGTGCGCGTTGGCCTCGGAGATGATGCCGACGCTCGCCCAGCGGGTGTGCCCGAGCACCATGACCTCCGCCGCGTCGTCGGCCAGTGCGAGACGCAGCAACGCGTCGTCGCGGATGGCGGCGCGCAGCACCGCGGTGTTGTCGCCGAGCTCCCCGATCTCCGCCGCGGCCTTGTACACGAAAGCGATCTCGTCGCCGGTCGCGCGCACCGAGCCCGATCCGAACAGCGGGTCGGTTGCCCGCACCTCGACCAGGCGCCCGACCGCCGGCTCGTCCAGATCGAGCCCGTGGTGGCGTACGAGGAGGTGCAAACCGGCCGAGTCGCGGCCGCGCACCTCGAGGCGGTCGATCGCGGAGAGCGCGACCTGCACCGAGAGGAACCCCTCGATGGCGGCGATCGACGGGTCACCCCCGGCGAGCAATGCCACTTCGCGAGCGGTGCGGAGGCGGTCGCGGCCGACGGCCCAGACCGCGTCGCGGGCCCGCACCAGCGCGGCGTTGACGTGCTCCAGCACGCCGGCGGCCAGGGTGGCGCCGAGACCGGTGTCGAGCTCGGCTTCGAGCGCATCGAGCCGACGGGTCAGCTGGTCGACCCGGTCGGCGATGACCAGGGCAGCCTGCGGGTCGCCGAGCAGGGCCCGCACCCCGGGAACGCCCCGCAGCTCGCGGTCGACCCCCTCGACGAGCACCGCGGCAGCCACCAGCGCGTCGGCGAGGGCACCGTCGGCCGCGACCGAGCCGTCGAGCCCGGTCAGGGCGCGATCGAGGGACCCGACCAGCGCCGCGGCGTCGGGAACCGGGCGCGTCGAGCGCCGACGAACAACGCCCACGATGCCACACATGGGTGGAAAGGTTAGCGACGGCGGGACCGCACGCTGACCAGAGCGACGAAGCAGTGGAGGAGCTCGTCAGCGAGCGACGGTTGCGAGCCGGGACACGGCTCGCAGAGCGGGAGCCGACGGTTACAGGCGAGCCGGTGAGGAACGTGCGGCAGCGTGCTCGACCAGCTCCACCAGGCGGTCGGCGGCCTCGGCCGCGGCGTCGGCGTCGGTCGATTCGACCATCACCCGCACCAGCGGCTCGGTGCCCGACGGGCGCACGAGCACGCGGCCGTCGTCGCCGAGCTCGTCGTCGACGTCGCGCACCCGGCTCCAGAAGGCGGCGTCGCTCCGCAGGGTGTCGGCGGCGTCGACCGCGACGTTGCGCAGGACCTGCGGCACCCGGGTGAGCACCGAGGCCAGCTCCGACAGCGACCGCCCACGGCGCGCCATCGTGTCGAGCAGGAAGATGCCGGTCAGCGTGCCGTCGCCGGTGATCGTGTGGTCGGCGAAGATCACGTGACCGGACTGCTCACCGCCGATCGTGAGGTTCCGCTGCTCGAGCGCGTCGAGCACGTGGCGATCGCCCACCGGCGTCTCGAGGACGCTGATGCCGTAGGGCGCCAACGCTCGCCGCAGCCCGAGGTTCGACATGACGGTGGCGACGACCGCGTCGCCGCGGAGCAGCTTGCGGTCGTGGAGGTCGATGGCCGAGACCGCGAGGATCTCGTCGCCGTCGACCAGCGTGCCGCGTTCGTCGACCGCGATCACGCGGTCGGCGTCGCCGTCGAACGCGAGTCCTGCGTCCGCTCTTGCGACGAGCACCGCTTCCTGGAGGTCAGCCGGATGGGTCGAGCCACAGGTCGCGTTGATGTTGATGCCGTCGGGCGACGCGTTGATGACGTCGACCGTCGCGCCGAGGGCGCGGAGGGCGTTGGGTGCGGCGCGGAAAGCGGCGCCGTTCCCGCAGTCGACCACCACGTGTAGTCCGGTGAGCTGGCGGCCCTGGAGGGCGTCGACCAGCGTGGCGACGTAGTCGTCGAGCGCGGTGCGGTGCTCGCTCGAGACTCCGACGCCGACCCCCTCGGGACCGGGCTCGGGCTGCGTGACCGCCAGCGCGCGCAGCTCCTGCTCCACTTCGAGCTCGAGCGGTTCCGGGATCTTGCGCCCGCCTTCCGCGAACAGCTTGATCCCGTTGTCGGGGAACGGGTTGTGGCTGGCGGAGATGACCGCCGCGGGTGCGCCCCGTTCGCGGGCGACGAGGGCCACGCCGGGGGTGGGCAGCACGCCCACCAACACGACGTCGGCGCCCTCCGCACACAGACCGGCGACGAGCGCGGCCTCGATCATCGGACCCGACCGGCGGGTGTCGCGGCCGACGACGAACGGCTGGTTCGGGCCGAGCACGCGCACGGCCGCACGACCGAGCGCAGTGACCAGCTCGGGGGTGAGCTCCCGATTGGCGACGCCGCGCACCCCGTCGGTGCCGAATCGCAGCGTCATCGCGAAATCCCCGTGCGCCTCAGCGCTTCGAGTACTGCGGCGCCTTACGAGCCTTCTTGAGGCCGTACTTGCGCCGTTCCTTCTCGCGTGCGTCGCGCGTGAGGAGACCGGCCTTCTTGAGCTGCGGCCGCGCTTCCTCGTCGAGCGAGATGAGGGCACGGGCGATGCCGAGGCGCAGCGCGCCGGCCTGTCCGCTCACGCCGCCGCCGTCGAGCGTCGCGTCGACGTCGTAGACGTCGGCCGTCTGCGTGAGGCGCAGGGGCTCGAGCGCGACGACCCGGTGGGTGAGGATCGGGAAGTACTGCTCGAACGGGCGACCGTTGACGATGATGACGCCGGATCCCGGGCGCAGCCGCACGCGGGCGACGGCTTCCTTGCGTCGGCCGGTGCGCTGGATGAGGGGCTTGGGCACGGGACTCCTAGAGATGAAGCGAAGCCGTGCCCGGAGGGCGGGACGGCGTAGCGGAATCGACCATGAGCGTGGTCACCGCTTCGATGCGAGCTGCCGCGGCTGGGGCTGCTGCGCCTGGTGCGGGTGGGTGGGACCGGCGTAGATCCGCAGCTTGCGGATCATCGCCCGGCCGAGCCGGTTCTTGGGGAGCATCCCGCGGATGGCGAGACGCACGACGCGCTCCGGGTCGCGGCCGAGCAGGTGCTCGAGCGACTCGGAGGTGAGGCCGCCGGGGTAGCCCGAGTGACGGTGGTACCGCTTGTCGGCGAGCTTGCGGGCGCTGAGGTCGAGCTTGGCGGCGTTCACGATGACCACGTGGTCGCCGGTGTCGACGTGCGGGGCCCAGATCGGCTTGTGCTTGCCGCGGAGCAGGGTGGCCGCCTCGGTCGCGACCTTGCCCAGCACCTGGCCCTCGGCGTCGATCACGTGCCAGGCGCGGTTGATGTCAGCGGGTTTCGGGGTGAACGTACGCAACGGGTCCTCACGAAGGCTGCGGTGGCGCCGACTGCCGAACCGGCGTCGGGCGCGAAGGGACAATCTAGTCCGCGGTTGCTCGGGGCGGCAATCGGGACCGACCCGGTCCAGTCCGGCGCCGATCCGGTCGATACTGACGGGGCCCCCACCCCGGAGAGACCCCCCATGCTCCGATCCCTGCGTGTCCTGATCGTCGTCGGTCTGCTCGCCGCCTTCGCGGCGGCGTGCCTCCCGCCCGCCTCGCCGGGGGCGCCGAGCCTGCAGCTCGGCAATTGGGTCACCGGTCGCTCCAAGATCTGGGACCTCGCGTTCCCGTCCGGCTGGATTCCGCCGATCTACACCGAGAACGACACGGGAGCCTTCTTCGCCCGGATGAGCGACGCGGAGCCGGCGCGGGTCCTGGGCTCGGTGTCCACCTTCGACGGCAGCTTCGACAACACCGGCGAAGGCGGCCTGATGGGCGTGGCGTTCAGCCCGGGGTACAACGCGTCGAGCGACCGGCACGTGTTCGCCTGCTACTCGACGTCGTCCGACAACCGGGTGGTGCGCTTCGACCTCGACATGCTCGCGGCGCCGGGTGCGCGCATCACCAACTGGACGGTGATCGTCAGCGGGCTCCCGCACAACACGTTCCACAATGGGTGCCGGGTGCAGTTCCAGCCCGGCACAGGGGCGTTGTTCGTGAGCACCGGCGACGCCGCGGTGGCGACCGCACCCCAGTCGACCACCGTCCTGGGCGGGAAGATCCTCCGCATCGACCAGAACGGCGCGCCGTGGCCGGGGAACGCGTCCGGCCAACGCTGGTACACGCGTGGTCACCGCAACCCGCAGGGTCTGGCGTTCCGACCCGGATCGAACGATCCGTATTCGGTCGAGCACGGACCCGACATCAACGACGAGGTCAACCGGCTCGTCAACGGTTGGAACAGCGGGTGGAACCCGGACGACGGCGTCGGGAACTACGACCAGTCGAAGCCGATGACGAATCCGGCGCTGGAGCCCACCGCCACGATGACCCCGGTGTGGGTCTCGGGTGGCGTCACCGTCGCGCCATCCGGGGGCACCTTCCTCTCGGGCGCACAGTGGAAGGCGTGGGACGGCGCGCTCGTCGTCGCGTGTCTCGACGGCAGCCCCGACGTCGGCCAACGACTGCTCGTCATGCGGCTCAACGCTGCCGGTACCGGTCTGGTCGAGGGTCCCATCACCGTGTTCAACCGGGGTGTCCGGCTGCGCACGACGGTGCAGGGGACGGACGGCAACCTCTACGTCGTCACCGACGGCGCGGGCGGTACCGGCGTCATCGTGAAGATGACGCCGTTCTAGCTCGCGCCCGTCTTCGCGGGGGGTCGGTAGCCTGACGCCGTGAGCGACCTCGATCGCGCGCTCGGCGTGCTGCTCGACCCGGGGCTGGCGCCGATCGTCGACATGGTGACGCGGCGCACCGGCACCGACACCTACGAGGCGGCCAGCGCCGACGGACGGGTCGAGTTCCGCCGCACCGGCCCGGGGCCCGACGGCTACGAGCGCACGGGCGGCGACGGCCGCGACCCGATCGCCGACCAGTCGCTCGACAAGCTCGTCGGGCTCACCGCCGAGCTCGCCGACCCGCATCCACCGCGCGACGACGAACGCGTATCCGTTCGCCTATGACCACATCGCACAGCTCTTCGACCACCCCGCGGCGCCCGACCTGTGCGTGCTCCACGCCGGTGCCCACAACTGGGAGGACCAGGGGGGACACCGCGGGGAGCACGGATCGCTCGGCATCGTGCAGGCCCGGGCCCCGTTCGTGATCGCGGGGAAGGGCGTCCGCAACGACGGGATCGTCCCGCGGGCGGGGCGCCTCGTCGACGTCGCGCCGACGATCGCCGAGCTCCTGGGCTGCAGGCCCGACGGGCACGGTCACCACCTCGCGGGTCAGGACGGCGTCGTGCGCGACGACGTGCTCGACCCCGGCGCCGGGCGGCCTCGGCACGTGGTCGGGTTCCTGTTCGACGGCGTGAACCCCAACGTGCTGTACGCGATGGCCGCCGCCGGCGACGCGCCCAACGTGGCGCGGCTGATCGGGATGGGCACCGCGTACGAGTGGGGCGCCATGGCCGGGCTGCCGACGGTGACGCTGGCCAACCACACGTCGATCCTCACCGGCCGGCTTCCCGGCCACCACGGCATCCTCCACAACGCGTGGTTCGACCGTGCGACGGGTGAGCAGGTCATCACGAACTCGCAGGCCACCTGGCCGTGGGCGATGCAGCACGTCACCCCGGGCGTCGAATCACTGCACGAGGCGATCCACCGGGCCGACCCCGACGCGTTCACCGCGTCGGTCAACGAGCCGTGCGACCTCGGCGCCGACTTCTCCACCTTCGACTACTTCCGGCGGGGAGAGGTGCCTCCGATCCCCGCCTCGCCCGACGGCCTACCCCACACCACCGAACGCTTCGTACGACCGTCGAAGGACTACTCGTGGTCGTCGGTGGTCGACCACATGGGCGCGGAACAGGCCGTCGGCATCTGGAGCGGCCACTACCGCGACGTGACGTTCCCGAAGCCGGCGTTCATGTGGTGCAACTTCACCCTCACCGACTCCGCCTTCCACGAGGGCGGTCCGTTCTCCGAGATCGCCGAAGCGTCGGTCCGCGACTCCGACACGCGTGTCGGCGACGTGCTCGCCGCGGTCGAACGCGCCGGTGCGTTCGACGACACCGCGTTCGTGCTCGTCGCCGACCACGGGATGCAGGAGACCGACCCCGACGTGCGCGGCGACTGGGACGTCGAGCTACGCGAGGCCGGCGTCGACTTCCGCGACGAGGGCTACTGCTTCCTCTACGTCGACGACATCTGATCGACGCGGTCGACGGTCAGGCGACCATCGATCGTTCCTGCATGAGGACCGCGACGAGGCGTTCGTACACCTCGTGGTACGCGGGATCGTCGATCATCTTCGCCCGGTCGCGCGGACGGGCGAGCGGGACGGGGACGTCGTCGATCACCGACGGCCCCGGCGGGTTCGACATCACGATGATCCGGTCGGCGAGGAAGATCGCCTCCTCGATGCCGTGAGTCACCATCACAACGGTCTCAGTGTCGCTCTCGTCCTGCCACAACTCGGTCAGCTGCACCTGCAGTCGAGCCCGGGTGAGCGCGTCGAGTGCCCCGAAAGGCTCGTCGAGGAGGAGCAGCCGAGGCTCGACCGCGAACGCCCGCGCCACCGCGGTGCGCTGTTGCATTCCTCCGGACACCTCGTTTGGACACTTGGCGCGATGCTCCCACAGCCCCACTCGCGTGAGGTACCGCCGGGCCAGTGCGTCGGCCTCGGCCGCCCGCTCGGCCCGCGCCTCCCGGACTGCGACCCGCACGTTGTCGAAGAGGCTGAGGCGAGGGAGCAACGAGTAGTTCTGGAACACGATCGCCCGGTCGGGACCGGGGCCGGTGACACACGCGCCGTCGAGGGTCACCTCGCCGCTCGTGCTCGGGTCGAGCCCGGCGATCACGTTCAGCAAGGTGGACTTGCCACATCCCGCGCCGTCGACCTGGTTGGTGAGCAGCGCGTCACGCGTCGCTGGCCACGACGCCTGTTTTTGGAGCGTGACGTCGAGCCCGCGCTCCTCGAAGTACCCGAGCTCCTTGGCAATCACGAGGGATGCACAGTCCGTGAGCGCGATGAACCCGAGCGTCACGGGCTGAAGCGTCTTGCTCTTCCCCTTGGACGGCGCGGCGTATGCCTGTGCGTCGTCGATGGATGACACGAGGCTCGCAAGTGCCGGCGTGAGCGCGGCGCCGCCTGCGAGCTTGAGGAAGGTTCGTCGTTCCATGGGCGCGAAGGTACGGAGCAGGCTCATCGCTGCGGTTTCCCGGCGGTGACCGGTCGGTGACGCACCCCGCACCGGGCGGCGCCTCCGTTGTGAGTTCCCGTTCACACGGACGACACACGCCGGTATGTCCGTGCATCTACACCGTCTGGCCGACGACCTTCCCGACGCCGAAGGTCACCAGCGCGACCAGCGCACCGATGAGGGCCATGCGCAAGCCGGCCCGTCCGGCGTGGCGCCCGGTGAAGATCGACGTGGCAGACCCGACGGCGAAGAGCGCGAGCACCGAAAGGACGGCGGCGACGATCGTGGGTGCGGCCCCGCTGCCGAACAGGAACGGGATCACGGGCAGGGCGGCGCCGAACGCGAAGGCCACGAACGACGAGATCGCTGCGACCCACGGTGAGCCGAGGGTCGACGGGTCGAGGCCGAGCTCCTCGCGGGCGAGCGTGTCGAGCGCGACGTCGTTGCGGTTCATGATCGTGTCGACGAGGGCACGCGCCTCGTCGGCCGGGATGCCCTTCGCCCGGTAGATCATCTCGAGCTCGTCGCGCTCCTCGGCAGGGAACGCGCGCAGCTCCTCCTGCTCGATCCGCAGCTCGTTCTCGTAGAGCTCCCGCTGCGACCGGATCGAGATCCACTCCCCCGACGCCATCGAGAACGCTCCGGCCACCAATCCTGCGATCCCGGCGAGCAGCACGATGCTGTTGTCCGTGGTGCCGCCCGCGACGCCCATGACGAGCGAGAAGTTCGACACCAGGCCGTCGTTGACCCCGAACACCGTGGCCCGCAGCACCCCGCCGATCTCGGCCCGGTGCCGACCCTCCGAGCGGGCGATGCGACCGCCCTCGGGGATGCCCTGCATCGCGGCGATGGTGCGACCGGCGGCGGCCTCCTGCTGCGCCATGGCGTCGGTGGCCTCGGCGTCGTCGCGGTAGCGGTCGGCCTCCGCCGCCTCGGTCCGCAACATCAGCGGCAGCACGGCCTCGGTGCCGAAGTGGCGGGCCAGGAAGCACAGCGCGCGCACGCGGAACGGTCGGCGCGGCGGGCGCGGCGTGACACCGGACTCGCGCAACAGACGCGCCCAGTGCGCGGCGTGACGTTCCTCGGCGGCCGCGAGTTGCAGGAACACGTCGCGTCGCTGCTCGTCGGCGTGATCGGCGAGCCCGCGGAACAGCGCGCCACCGTTGACCTCGTCGGCGTACATCTCGCGCAGTCGATCGATGCGCTTCGCGTCCGGTGCTGCTGTCGCCACGCGACGAACGCTACCGACTCAGTAGCCCACTTCCCAGAGACACAGCCCCTCAGGTACGCCTACCCTTCCTGCCGCGTTGCGGTCGCGCGCGCGGAACATGCCGAGGAGCTCTCCCGGCCGGATCTTCCCCGCGCCGACGTCGACGAGCGTGCCGACGATCGACCGCACCATCCGCTGGCAAAACGCCGTCGCGGTGATGTCGTACCGCAGCACGCCGTCACCGAGATCGAGCCAGCGCGACTCGAGGACGCGTCGCGTCGTCGAGACACCCTCCGGGCCCTTGCGGCAGAACGTGGCGAAGTCGTGCTCGCCGAGGAACGGGTCGGCACCGATCCGCAGCAACGAGAGGTCGAGCGGCTCCGGTACCCACCACGCGGTCCGGGCGAGAAACGGGTTGGGCACCACTCGGTTCACGATCGTGTAGCGGTAGGCGCGCCACTGCGCCCAGCGACGGGCGTCGAACCCGGCGTCGACGAACGACGCGTCGCGCACCACCACTTCCGGCGCGAGCTGGCGCGTCACTGCGTGCGCAATGCGTGCAGCATCGAGCTCCGTGTCGCCCGGTACCACGCAGCTCACCACCTGACCCCACGCGTGCACGCCCGCATCGGTGCGGCCGGCGCACACCAACGTCAGATCGTCGTCACGCAGGACGCGCCCGAGCGCGTCGCGCAACACGCCTTCGACGGTACGCAGGCCCGGTTGCGCAGCGAAGCCGCGGAAGTCCGTGCCGTCGTACGCGACCGTGAGCCGGAGCACGCGGTCGGCCCCCGCGAAGGGGAGCTGGTTCACACCAATTCGACGCGCGCCATGGGCGCGTTGTCACCGGGACGCGGGCCCAGCTTCAGGATCCGCAGGTAGCCGCCCGGACGGTCGCGGTAGCGAGGACCGATCTCGGCGAAGAGCCTGTGGGTGATGTCCTGGTCGTGGATGGTCGCGATCACCTGGCGCCGCTGGTGCACGCCCCCGACCTTCGCCTTGGTGATGAGGTGCTCGGCGTAGGGCCGCAGGGCCTTCGCCCGGTTCACGGTGGTGACGAGGTACCCGGCCTCGAACAGGCTCGACGCCATGTTGGCCATGATCAGGCGCTGGTGGGCGGGGTCGCGGCCGATGCGCGGACCCTTCTTGGGGGTCGGCATGGTTACTCCTTGGTCCGCAGGGCGAGGCCCCGCTCGTCGAGCTTCTGCAGCACCTCGTCGAGCGACTTCGAACCGAAGTTCGTGATCGCGAGGAGATCGTCCTCGGTCTTCTGGACGAGCTGCCCGATGGTGTCGACGCGGGCCCGCTTCAGACAGTTGCGCGGACGCTCCGACAGCTCGAGCTCCTCGATCGGCAGCTCGAGGTCGGGCGACGCGGTCGACGGGGCGACCTCGCCGAGCTCGAGCCCGCGGGGCTCGTCGCTCAGGTCGGCGACCAACGCCACGAGGTTGCGCAACGTGTCGCCGGCCGACGACAGAGCGTCGCGCGGGGAGATCGAACCGTCGGTCTCGATCTCGAGCGTGAGCTTGTCGTAGTTCGTGGCCTGCTCGACGCGGGTCGGCTCCACCGAGAACGCCACCCGGCGTACCGGCGAGAAGATCGCGTCGACGGGGATGAGCCCGATGGTCGACGTGCGCTTGTTGCGCTCGGCCGAGAGGTAGCCACGACCCTGCTCGACCGTGAGGTCGAGGGCGAGGCGGCCCTTGGCGTTGACCGTCGCCAGGTGCAGCTCGGGGTTGAGGATCTCGACGTCGGCGGTGGTCTGGATGTCGCCGGCGGTGACCTCACCGGGGCCGCGCGCGTCGAGGCGCAGCGTGACCGGCTCGTCGGCCGAACACGTCAGCACGAGGTCCTTCACGTTGAGGATGAGATCGGTGACGTCTTCCTTCACGCCGGGGATGACGTCGAACTCGTGCAGGGCCTCGTCGAAGCGCACCTGCGTGACCGCCGCACCCGGGATCGACGAGAGGAGGGTGCGCCGCAGGCTGTTGCCGAGCGTGTGACCGAAGCCCGGCTCGAGCGGTGCGATCGTGAACTGCTGGAGGTTGCCCTCGGCTTCGCCGGCCTCGACTTGGGGACGCTGGATGATGAGCATGAATGCATCGCCTCTGATCTGGGTGATCTGGCCTGCCCGGTCCGCGGCCGCCGCGGACGAAGGTCGGGTTGTTACTTGGAGTAGAGCTCGACGATGAGCTGCTCGCGCACGGGCACGTCGATCTGGTCCCGTAGCGGTAGGTCGCGCACGACCGCCTTGAAGTCGGCGGGCGTGACCTCGAGCCACATCGGCACCGCCCGGTCGAGCGTGTCGATGTTGTGACGCAGCACGATCATCTTCTGCGCCTTGGGCGACATCTCGACGACGTCGCCCTTCTTCACCTGGTACGACGGGATCGTGACGCGCTTGCCGTTGACGAGCACGTGCCCGTGGCGCACGAACTGACGCGCCTGGTTGCGGCTTGCCGCGAAGGCGGTGCGGAACACCACGTTGTCGAGCCGCAGCTCGAGCGAACGCAGCAGGTTCTCGCCGGTGATGCCCTTCTCGCTGTTCGCAACCGCGTAGACGTTGCGGAACTGCTTCTCCAGCACGCCGTAGATGCGCTTCGCCTTCTGCTTCTCACGCAGCTGGAGCAGGTACTCGCTCTCGCGGATCCGACCACGACCGTGCTGGCCGGGCGGGTAGGGCTTCCGCTCCACCGGGCACTTCATGGTGTCGCACTTCGGGCCCTTGAGGAACAGCTTCATGCGCTCGCGCCGGCAGAGGCGGCAGACGGCTCCGGTGTATCGCGCCATGACTCAGACCCTCCGCCGCTTGGGCGGCCGGCAGCCGTTGTGCGGGATCGGGGTGACGTCCTTGATGCCGACGACCTCGATCCCCGTGTTCTGGATGGTGCGGATGGCGGTCTCGCGACCTGACCCCGGACCCTTCACGACCACGTCGACCTTGCGCACGCCGTGCTCCATGGCGCGACGCGTGGCGGTCTCCGCCGCCAGCTGCGCCGCGAACGGCGTGCTCTTGCGCGAGCCCTTGAACCCGACGTTGCCCGCCGAGGCCCACGCGATGGTGTTCCCCGACTGATCGGTGAAGGTGATGATCGTGTTGTTGAACGACGACTTGATGTGCGCCGTCCCGTAGGCGATGTTCTTGCGCTCGCGCCGCTTGGGACGTCGACCGCCGGCAGCCGGCTTGGCCATGCTTGGTATCCCTCTTCTGCTTTCGGAGTTACTTCCGGGCCTTCTTGCGGCCCGCGACGGTCTTCTTCGGGCCCTTGCGCGTGCGCGCGTTGGTGCGCGTGCGCTGGCCACGGACGGGGAGCCCCCGCCGGTGGCGGAGTCCCTCGTAGCTGCCGATCTCGACCTTGCGCTTGATGTTCGCCGCGACTTCGCGTCGCAGGTCGCCCTCGACCTTGAGGTTCTGGTCGACGTACGCGCGCAGCTGTGCGACTTCTTCCTCGGTCAGGTCGCGCACCCGCGTGTTCGGCGAGATGCCCACCGATTCGCAGATCTCTTTCGAGCGCGTGCGACCGACACCGAAGATGTAGGTGAGCGAGATCTCCAACCGCTTCTCGCGGGGGATGTCGACACCGGAGATTCGAGCCAACTCAGTACTCCTGCTTCTCGACTAGCCCTGGCGCTGCTTGTGGCGCGGGTTCGTGCAGATGACTCGCACGGCACCGTGCCGGCGGATCACCTTGCACTTCTCACAGATCTTCTTGACCGACGGGCGGACCTTCATCGTTCGTTCTCTCTCACTTGTAGCGGTAGGTGATCCGGCCGCGGCTGAGGTCGTAGGGCGTGAGCTCGACCTGCACCCGGTCACCGGGGAGGATCCTGATGTAGTGCATCCGCATCTTCCCGGAGATGTGCGCGAGCACCTTGTGCCCGTTCTCGAGCTCGACCCGGAACATGGCGTTGGGCAACGGTTCGACGACCGTCCCTTCGACCAGGATCGTGTCGTCCTTGGGCTTGGCCAGGACTTCCCACCTACTTCGTGTCGGGCGCGCGGAAAAGGCGCGCAAAAGCTTCTAGGAGCCGACCGACCATGCTATATGGTCAGCCGCCTCAGTGACAATCGGACATTTGCCGCGGGATCGACGGTGGCCGAGCACCGAGGGCCGCCTCCAAAGTTGCGCGCCTTCGACCGCATGCGGCGAACAGCGCGGATGATCGGGGAAGGGGCTCGGGTCACCACGGGAGGGTCAGGACCTCGGGGCCGTGGTCGGTCACCGCGATGGTGTGCTCGAAGTGGGCGGACCGCCGGCCGTCCGCGGTGACGACGGTCCAGCCGTCGTCGAGCACCTCGGTCTCGGCGGTGCCGGCGTTCACCATCGGCTCGATGGCGAGCACGTGGCCCTCCTTGAGCTTCATGCCCTTCCCCGCGGGCCCGTAGTTGGGCACCTGCGGGTCCTCGTGCATGGCGGTGCCGATGCCGTGGCCGACGTACTCGCGCACCACCGTGAACCCCGCCCGCTCGGCGATGCCCTCGACGGCGGCGCCGACGTCGCCGAGTCGGTGACCCTCGACCACCTGGTCGATCGCCGCTTCCAGCGAGCGGCGCGTGATCTCGATGAGGCGCTTCGATTCCTCGTCGACGTCACCGACCGGGATGGTGACCGCGGCGTCGGCGTGCCAGCCCTCGATGATCGCTCCGCAGTCGATCGACAGGATGTCGCCGTCGGCGAGCACGACGTCGTCGCTCGGGATGCCGTGCACGATGACGTCGTTGGGCGACGTGCACACCACCGCCGGGAACCCGTGGTAGCCGAGGAAGTTCGACCGGGCGCCGCGTCGCTCGATGACCTCGCGGGCCGCGGCGTCGACATCGAGGGTCGTCGCGCCCGGCTTGGCGGCGCGGATGCACGCCTCGTGCATCTCGGCGACGACCTTCCCGGCGCGCCGCATGAGCGCGATCTGGTCAGCGTTCTTGCGCGTGATCACGGGCGACCAGGGTCGAAGCGCCCGTCGATCTCCTTGATCAGACGCTCCTGGACCTCGTCGCCGTTGCCGACGCCGTCGACCACCACCAGCTTCCCGAGGTTCCGGTAGAAGTCGATGATCGGCACGGTCTGGCGGGCGTACACCTCCAGCCGCGTGGCGACGGCCTCCTCGGTGTCGTCGTCGCGCTGGACGACGTCGCCACCGCACACGTCGCACGTCCAGTTGACCTCGGGTCGGTGGCTGAGGTGATAGCTGGCGCCGCAGCTCACGCACACCCGCCGCCCGGCGATGCGGTCGAGGATGGTCTCGGTGGGCACCTCGATGTCGAGGACGAGATCGAGCGGATGACCGGTGAGCACCTTCTCCAGCTCTTCGGCCTGCACGAGGGTGCGCGGGAAGCCGTCGAGGATGAACCCGTCCTCGAGCGGTCCGCCGGCGGCGAAGTGCTCGTCGACGACGCGGATCACGATCTCGTCGGGGACGAGCTCGCCCGTGTCCATGTAGACCTGGACCTCGAGCCCGGTCGGTGTGCCCTGCGCGACCGCGGCGCGGAACACGTCGCCGGTCGACAGGTGCTCGACGCCGTAGTGCTGCGACAACAGCGCGGCCTGCGTGCCCTTGCCCGCGCCCGGCTTGCCGAGCAGCACGAGGCGTACCCCGGAAGCAGCCATGGTCAGGTGAGGAAGCCTTCGTAGTTGCGCATCATCAGCTGGCTGTCGATCTGCTTCATGGTCTCCAGCGCGACACCCACGGTGATGAGCAACGACGTGCCCCCGAACGGGAACTGGCTGATGTCCCAGAACGCGAACACGAGCAACGGCGCGACCGCGATCACTGCGAGGAAGAGTGAGCCCGGCAAGGTGATGCGGTTCAGCACCTTGGCCAGGTAGCGCTCCGTGGGCGGACCCGGACGGATGCCGGGGATGAAGCCGCCCTGCTTGCGGATGATGTCGGCCTGTTGCGCGGGGTTGAACGCGATCGCGGTGTAGAAGTACGAGAAGAAGATGATCAGCAACGTGTAGAAGCCGATGTACCACCACCCCTGGTGGTTCACCAGGTTGTCGTTGATCCAGTTCTGGAAGCCGGTGAGGTTGTCGCCCAGTGCCGACGCGATGAGCGCGGGGAACGACAGGATCGAGCTCGCGAAGATCACCGGGATCACACCCGACTGATTGACCTTCAGCGGGATGTAGGTGCTCTGGCCGCCGTACATGCGGCGGCCCACCACGCGTTTCGCGAATTGGACTGGGATACGTCTCTGCCCCGACTCGACGAACACGATGCCCACGATCATCGCGACACCGATGGCGAGGACGGTGAAGAACTGCAACTTGCTGCCCTGGCTCCAGATCGCGGAGCCCTGCGCGGGGAGGCGCGACACCACCGAGGCGAAGATCAGGATCGACATGCCGTTGCCGATGCCCCGTTGGGTGATGAGCTCGGCCAGCCACATGACCATGGCGGTACCGGCCGTCCAGGTGAGGACGATGAGTGCGGCCTTGCCCGCGCTGAAGTTCGGGATGAGGTCCTGACCGTCGAAGCCGGAGAAGCCGAGCAGGCCGCTCTTGCCCTGGTGCAGGGCGAAGACGAAGCCGGTGGACTGCACCAGCGCCAACCCGATGGTGACGTAACGGGTCCACTGCGTGATCTTCTTCTGCCCGACCTGGCCCTCGTTCTGCCACTGCTCGAGCTTCGGGATGACGACCCCGAGGAGCTGCATGATGATCGACGCCGTGATGTACGGCATGATCCCGAGGAAGAAGATGGCGACGTTGGTGATCGCGCCACCCGAGAACAGGTCGAGGAAGCCGACGACGCCGCCGTTGCTCTCGGCGTTGTGCTGCAGGTCCTTGATCGCGCTGAAGTCGACGTACGGAACCGGCAGGTGCGCTCCGAGCCGGTAGACGGCGATGATCCCGATGGTGAAGAGGATCTTGTTGCGCAGGTCGGGCACCCGGAACATGTTCCGCAGGCGGGACAACATGGGGGCGCGACCTCCTCTCCGGGACGGACGGAACTGCGAGCTTATCGGTTGGTCAATGCGTTCCCACGAGCCGGTGGGCGGCCATCGCCCCACGGCGCGGGGATGATCTCGACCCGGCCACCGGCCCCCTCGATGGCCGCGATCGCGCCCTGTGAGAAGGCGTGCGCCCGGACCGTGAGGGCCTTCGAGAGCTCGCCGCGACCGAGGATCTTCACCAGTCCGCGCTTGGCCACCAGGCCGTGCGAGCGCAGGACGCCGGGGTCGACCTCGGGGCCGGCGTCGAGGCCCTCGAGCGTGTCGAGGTTCACCACCACGTACTCGACCCGGAACGGGTTCTTGAACCCCTTCGCCTTCGGCGTGCGGCGGTGCAGCGGCGTCTGGCCACCCTCGAACCGGGGCGCGATGTTGTTGCGCGCGCCCTGCCCCTTGGTGCCGCGGCCGGCGGTCTTGCCGCCCTTGCCCGCGATGCCCCGACCCACGCGGCGGCGCGGCGTCTTGGCTCCGGGAGACGGTTGCAGGTCGTGGACCTTCATCAGCTGACCTCTTCGACTTCGACGAGGTGCGGCACCCGGGCGACCATGCCCCGGATCTCCGGGCGGTCGGGCAACTCGACGGTGTGGTTGATGCGCTTGAGCCCGAGCGCGCGGATGGTGCCGCGCTGCTTGGGCTTGGTGCCGATGGTGGACTTGACCTGGGTGACGCGCAGCGTCGCCATCACGCCGACCTCGGTGGGTTCGGGCTTCTTCATGTTGCGGTCGCGGTACGCGCGCAGCATGCCGGCGGGCGTCACCTCTTCGGGCGACTTGCCCCGGAGGCGAGCCACCTCTTCCGGACGCCGCAGCTCGCGCAGGCCGTTGATCGTGGCGCGGGAGACGTTGATGGCGTTCGACGACCCGAGCGACTTGGCGAGCACGTCGTGCACCCCTGCCGCCTCGAGGATCTGCCGCGCCGCGCCGCCGGCGATGACACCCGTACCGGGAGCGGCCGGCTTCAGGAGGACGCGCGCGGCGTCGTGCTCCCCGATGATGGTGTGGGTGATGGTGTCGCCCGCGAGCGGCACGTTGAACAGGCGCTTGCGCGCCTCTTCCATGCCCTTCTGGATGGCCGCGGGCACTTCCTTCGCCTTGCCGTAGCCGAGACCCACGTTGCCCGCGCCGTCACCCACCACGACGAGCGCGGTGAAGGAGAACCGCCGGCCGCCCTTGACGACCTTGGCGACCCGGTTGATGTCGATGACTCGCTCTTCGTACTGGCCTTCGGCCATGTGGTTTCCTTCTTCCTTTAGAGCGTGAGACCGGCTTCGCGGGCGCCGTCGGCGATCCCGGCCACCCGACCGTGATAGCGGTTGCCGCCGCGGTCGAACACGACGATTTCGATGCCGGCGCCCTTGGCGCGCTCGCCGACCAGCTTGCCGACCTTCTTGGCCGCGTCGACTCCGGTGCCACCGTCGAAGGACTTCTCCATGGTCGACGCCGACGCGATCGTGGTGCCGGTCACGTCGTCGATGACCTGGGCGTAGATGTGCTTGTTGGAACGGAACACCGCGAGGCGCGGACGCGCCGCGGTGCCGCGGACCTTCTTGCGGACGCGCCGGTGGCGGCGATCCCTGGCTACTTGGCGGTTGTGCATGATCGCTCTCGATTCTCCGGCGCTACTTCGCGGACTTGCCGGCCTTGCGCAGCACGCGCTCGTCGACGTAGCGGATTCCCTTGCCCTTGTACGGCTCGGGCTTGCGGATCTTGCGGATGTCGGCAGCCACCTGGCCCACGAGCTGCTTGTCGAACCCGCGCACGGTGATGCGGGTGGGCACCGGCACCTCGAACTCGACGCCCTCGGGCGCGTCGACCGCGACCGGGTGCGAGAAGCCGAGCTGCAGGTCGAGCCGGCGCGGACCGGCGGCGGCGGCGCGGTACCCCACGCCGACGATCTCGAGCTCCCGGCTGTAACCCTCAGAAACGCCGGTGACCATGTTGGCGACGAGCGAGCGGGTGAGCCCGTGCAGCGCGTGGTTCTCGCGCTCGTCGTCGGGCCGGGTGACGATCAACTCGTCGCCCTCACGGCTGATGGTGATCGACTCGGGGACGTCGTGCTCGAGGGTCCCCTTGGGGCCCTTGACCGTGACGTGGTTCCCGTCGAGCGTGATGTCGACCCCGCTCGGGACCGGGATGGGCTTCTTGCCGATTCGTGACATGGGACGGGCTCCGTTACCAGACCTGGCAGAGGACCTCGCCGCCGACGCGGCGCTGGCGCGCCTCGCGGTCGGTCATGAGTCCCTGATTGGTCGAGAGGATGGCGATGCCCATGCCGCCGAGCACGCGCGGCACGTCGCTCGAACCCGAGTAGACCCGGAGGCCGGGCTTCGAGACGCGACGCAGTCCGGAGATCGTGCGCTTGCGGTCGGGCGTGTACTTCAGCTCGATCTTCAGCTGCTGCCCCGGCTTGGTCGCGTCCTTGTGGACGTCCCAGCCGGCGATGTAGCCCTCGCGCTCGAGGATGCGCGCGAGCGCCTCCTTCAGCTTCGAGGACGGCATCAGCACCTCGTCGTGGAACGCGGTGTTCGCGTTCCGCAGACGGGTGAGCATGTCGGCGATCGGGTCGGTCATCATGAGAGCACCAACCTCCTCACCACGACGCCTTGGTCACACCGGGCACTTCGCCGGCGTGGACCATGGTGCGGAAGCAGATCCGGCAGAGACCGAAGCGCTTGTACACGGAGCGCGCACGGCCGCAGCGGCGGCACCGCGTGTACCCGCGCACCTTGAACTTCGGAGTGCGCTGCTGCTTCTGGACGAGGGCTTTCTTTGCCATCTGTTCGTTACCCCTGGCTCTGCTCGTCGCGGCGGAACGGGAAACCGAGAGCGCGCAGGAGTGCGCGGCCCTGGTCGTCGGTGGTGCCCGTGGTGACGATGGTGATGTCCATCCCGCGGACGGTGTCGATCTTGTCGTAGTCGATCTCCGGGAAGATCAACTGCTCGGTGACGCCGAAGGTGTAGTTGCCCCGGCCGTCGAACGAGTTCGGGTTGAGCCCCCGGAAGTCACGGATGCGGGGGATCGCGATGCTGACGAGGCGGTCGTAGAACTCCCACATCCGGTCGCCCCGGAGGGTGACCTTGGCGCCGATGGCGTTGCCCTCGTGGAGCTTGAAGCCGGCGATCGACTTCTTGGCCCGGGTCACGAGCGGCTTCTGGCCGGTGATCAACGTGAGGTCGGCGACGGCGCCGTCGAGCAGCGACTGCTGCTGCGTGGCGCGACCGACACCGCAGTTGAGCACGATCTTCTCCATGCGCGGCACCTGCATCACGTTGCCGAGCTCGAGCTGGTCCTTCAGCGTGGGCATGACCTCGGTGAGGTACCGCTCCTTGAGGCGCGGGCGTTCGGTGGTCTGGGGGCTCACAGGTCGGCTCCACACTTGCGGCACACGCGGTGCTTCTCACCGTTGGGATCGATGCGGTAGCCGACCTTGACCGGGCCGTCCTTGCCGCACACGAGCATCAGGTTCGACACGTGGATCGGCATCGCCTTGTCCTGGATGCCGCCCTGCATCGTCGCCTTGGTGGGCTTCTGGTGCTTCTTGGCGACGTTGATGCCCTCGGAGCTCTCGACGATCACCTTGTTGCGCTCGGGGTAGACGTGCGCGATCTCGCCGCGCTTGCCGATGTCCTTGCCCTGGATGACCTGCACGTGGTCACCCTTCTTGAGCTTCATCTTCGGCTTGGCAGTCATCACAACACCTCCGGGGCGAGTGACACGATGCGCATGAACCGCCGGTCACGCAGCTCCCGGCCCACCGGGCCGAAGATGCGAGTGCCCCGGGGCTGCATCTGCTCGTTGATCAACACCGCCGCGTTCTCGTCGAAGCGGATGTAGCTGCCGTCGGGACGGCGGCGTTCCTTCTTCGTGCGGACGACGACGCACTTCACGACGTCGCCCTTCTTCACCGCTGCGCCCGGGACCGCGTCCTTCACCGTGGCGACGAAGATGTCGCCGATGCCCGCATAGCGCCGGCGGGTACCGCCGAGCACCTTGATGCAGAGCACCTCGCGCGCTCCCGAGTTGTCGGCCACCTTGAGCCGACTCTCCTGCTGGATCACCGCGCACGCTCCAGGACTTCCTCGACGCGCCAGTGCTTCTGCTTCGAGAGCGGACGCGTCTCCCTGATGCGCACCCGGTCGCCCTCGCGGGCGTCGTTCGCCTCGTCGTGCGCATAGAAGTGGTTGGTCCGCTGCATGGTCTTGCCGTAGCGACGGTGCCGCACGCGGTCGACCACGGCCACGACGACCGTCTTGTCCATCTTGGTGGAGATCACGAGACCCTCGCGCACCTTGCGCTGGGTGGTCCGTGCAATGTCGTTGGTCTCTTCGGCCATGTGCCTACTCCTGCGCTTCCAGTTGCTCGGCCGCGGTGATCTCGCGCTCACGCAACAGCGTCTCGATCCGGGCCACGTCGCGCCGCACCTGTGGGAGGCGGGCGACGTTGTCGAGCTGGCCGGTGGCGTTCTGGAAGCGGAGGTTGAACAGCTCTTCCTTCGCCTCCCCCAACCGGTGCTCCAGCTCGGTGTCGTTCAGTTCACGCAGCTCTGCTGCTCGGGATGCCATCGCTCAGCCCTCGTCCTGGCGGACCACGAAGCGGGTCTTGATCGGGAGCTTGTGCATCGCGAGGCGCATGGCCTCGCGGGCGGTGGGCTCGGGCACGCCCGACAGCTCGAACATGACGCGTCCGGGCTTCACCACCGCGACCCAGTGCTCGGGGTTGCCCTTGCCGGAACCCATGCGGGTCTCGGCGGGCTTCTGGGTGACGGGCTTGTCCGGGAAGATGTTGATCCACACCTTCCCGCCACGCTTGATGTAGCGCGTCATCGCGATACGGGCGGCTTCGATCTGGCGGTTGGTGATCCACCCGGGCTCGAGCGCCTGGATCCCGTAGTCGCCGAAGGTCACGCGCGTGCCACCCTTCGAGATGCCGGTCATCCGGCCTCGATGGGTCTTGCGGTGACGGACCTTGCGGGGCATCAACATCGCTGTCAGTCCTCGTCGCCAAGGGAAGTCGGTGGGGCTTCGTGGTGCTGTGCAGCGCTCATCGCAGCTCAGTCCTCGTCGCCGTGGAACTTGGGCGCTTCGTGGTGCTGGCCCTGGCGGGTGCGACGCTCGATCTCCTCTTCCTCGGCGAGGAGTCGCTCGAGCTCGGGATCGGCTTCCTTGACCAGCGGCGCGGCATCTTCCGGCACTTCGTCGGGCGCGCCCTCCACCGGGGTCGACTCGCTCGCCGGGCGGCGGCGGCCACCACCGGCGCTGACCACGCGGCGCTGCGGGCCCTGGCCCGACGTCTCGCCGACGGCCATCGCCGCTTCCTTCTGGATCTTGTCCTCGGCCGCCGACTTGTAGGGCAGGATCTCGCCCTTGTAGATCCACACCTTCACGCCGATGCGACCGAAGGTGGTCTTGGCCTCGGCGTCGCCGTAGTCGATGTCGGCCCGCAGGGTGTGCAGCGGGACGCGACCCTCGCGGTACCACTCCTTGCGCGACATCTCCGCGCCACCGAGACGACCGCTGCACTGCACGCGGATGCCTTGGGCGCCGGCCTTCATCGCGGTCTGCACGGCGCGCTTCATGGCCCGGCGGAACGAGACGCGACCGGTGAGCTGGTCGGCGACACCCTGCGCGATGAGGGTGGCGTCGAGCTCGGGCTGCTTGATCTCCTGGATGTTGAAGTGGATCTTCGGGTTGCCGGTGATCTTGAGGAGCCCGGCGCGCAGCCGGTCGGCCTCGGCGCCGCGACGCCCGATCACGATGCCGGGGCGCGCGGTGTAGACGTCGACGCGGAGTCGGTCACGGGTGCGCTCGATCTCGACCCGGCTCACCGCGGCGCGCTCGAGCTGACGCTTGAGGTAGTCGCGGATCTTCCAGTCCTCGATGAGGCTCTCGCGGTACTCCTTGTCCTCGGCGAACCACCGTGACTTCCAGTCGGTGGTGATGCCGAGGCGGAACCCGTACGGGTTGACCTTCTGTCCCATTACTTCTTCTCTTCCTGGTCGCGCTCGCTCGCCGCCGGGGTACCCGTCGTCGCCCCTTCGGGGTCGCTCGGCTGCTCCGAACCTTCGGGCGTCTCGACCGTCTCGTCCTCGGCGGCTGCGTCGGTTTCGACTTCCTCGACCTCGTCGGTCTCGGTGTCGTCGGTCTCGGTGTCTTCGACCTCGGTGTCCTCGACCTCGTCGACGAGCTCCTCGTCGTGCTCGTGGTCGTGGTCCTCGTGATCGTGATCGTGCTCCGCCTCGCGGGCGGCCTCACGCTCGGCCTTCCGCTGGCTCGCGGCGACCCGGCGACGGCGGCTGGCGCGCTGCGCCTGCGTGTCGGCAGCCTCGCGCTCGACGACGCTGCTCGAGCGCTTCGTCCTCGTAGCGCGCCACGAAGATCGTGATGTGGCTGGTGCGCTTGCGGATGCGGGTCCCGCGTCCTCGTGCACGCGGACGCCACCTCTTCATGGTGGGGCCCTCGTCGGCGAACGCACGCGCGACGAAGAGCTCCTCTTCGGGCACGCTGTCGTTGTGCTCCGCGTTCGCGACCGCGGAGTCGAGCAGCTTCATGACCGTCTCGGCGGGGCCGCGCTCGCAGAAGCGCAGGATCTCGCGCGCGTCGGCGACGTCCTTGCCGACGATGAGGCGGAGCACCTGGCGGACCTTGGTCGGCGAGGTGCGGTGGTGGCGCAGGCGCGCGGCAGTCTCGGGCATTATCGACGACTCGATCGTTCCTGTCCGGCGTGGTACCGGAACGTGCGGGTGGGCGCGAACTCACCGAGCTTGTGACCGACCATCGCCTCGGTCACGTAGACCGGGACGTGCTTGCGGCCGTCGTGCACGGCGAGCGTGTGCCCGACCATGTCGGGGGTGATGGTGGAGCGGCGCGACCACGTCTTGATCACCTTGCGGTCGCCCGACGCGTTCATGGCGTCGACCTTCTTCTGCAGGTGGTCGTCGACGAACGGCCCCTTCTTCAGGCTGCGCGGCATCGATTACCTCCGGGCCCCGCGGCCACGGCGGCGGCGGATGATGAGTTCGTCGGACTTCTTGCCTTTCTTGCGGGTGCGCCCTTCGGGCTTCCCCCACGGCGACACCGGGTGGCGTCCGCCAGAGCTCTTGCCCTCGCCACCACCGAGCGGGTGGTCGACGGGGTTCATGGCGACGCCGCGCACGTGCGGGCGCTTGCCCTTCCAGCGGTTGCGGCCCGCCTTGCCGATCTTGACCAGGCCGGCCTCGCTGTTGCCGACCGAGCCCACGGTGCCGCGGCAGTCGATCGGCACCCGGCGCATCTCGGTGGACGGCAGCCGCAAGGTGGCGAACTGGCCCTCCTTGGCGACGAGCTGGATCGCCGCACCGGCGCCGCGCCCGAGCTTGCCACCGGCACCCGGCTTCAGCTCGACGTTGTGCACCGTGGTCCCGACGGGGATGTAGCGCAGCGGCAACGCGTTGCCGGGCCGGATCTCGGAGCCCTGACCACTCTGCAACAGGTCGCCGACCTCGAGCCCCTGCGGAGCGATGATGTAGCGCTTCTCGCCGTCGAGGTAGTGGAGCAGCGCGATGCGCGCGTTGCGGTTCGGGTCGTACTCGATCGAGGCGACCTTCGCGGGCACGCCGTCCTTGTTGCGACGGAAGTCGACCACGCGGTACTTCTGCTTGTGGCCACCACCGCGGTGACGCGACGTCATGCGGCCGTAGGAGTTGCGACCACCGGTGCGCGGCTTGGGCTTGGTGAGCGACTTCTCCGGCTTGTCGCGGGTGATCTCCGCGAAGTCGGAGACGGTCTGGAACCGGCGACCGGGGCTGGTGGGCTTGCGCTTGCGGACCGGCATCGTCAGCCCCCGAAGATCTCGATGGAGTCGCCCTCGGCGAGGGAGACGATGGCCCGCTTCGAGTCGGGGCGCGAGCCGTAGCCACCGGTGCGGCGGTTGCGCTTGCGCTTGCCCTTGCGGTTCATGGTGTTCACGTTGGTGACCCGCACGTCGAAGATGGTCTCGATCGCATGGCGGATCTCGATCTTGTTGGCGTCACCGGCGACGACGAACGTGTAGACGTTGCCGTCGAACGCGGTGTACGACTTCTCCGACACCACCGGGCGGATGATGATGTCGCGGGGGTTCTTGTTGCTCACGCGGCATCACCTTCTTCGTCGGCGGGGGCCGGCTTGGCACCGAAACGGGCGACCGTGGCCTCGAGCGTGGCCTTGCTGAAGACGAGCCAGTCGTTGACCAGCACGTCGTAGGTGTTGAGCTCGTCGGGGATCACGATCTGCACGCGCTCACCGAGGTTGCGGAACGACTTCCACACCGCTTCCTCGTCGCGCTCGAGCACGAGCAGCACCCGCTCGTCGCGCTCCCCGGCCGTGCGCAGCCCCACCGCACCGAGCAGCTCGATCGCCGCCTTGGTGCGGGGAGTGTCGATGCCCCACTGGTCGAGCACGAGCACCTTGTTCTCGGCGGCGCGGTCGGAGAGGGCCGAGCGCAGTGCGAGGCGGATCATCTTCTTGGGGGTGCGCTGGCGGTAGTCGCGCGGCTTCGGACCGTGCGCCACACCACCGCCGCGCCAGTGCGGCGCGCGGATCGAACCCTGGCGGGCACGGCCGGTGCCCTTCTGGCGCCACGGCTTCGCGCCACCACCGCGGACCTCCGCACGCGTCTTCGTGCTGTGCGTGCCCGAGCGAGCGGCGGCGAGCTGCGCGGTGACGACCTGGTGCATGACGGAGGTGTTGGGCTCGATGCCGAACAGCTCGTCGGGCACGTCGACGGTGCCTGCGCCCGCGCCCGTCGCCGACTTCACGTCGAGCTTCATGCTGCATCCCCCTGCGTGGCCGGGACGACCGGACGCTTGGCGGCGTTCCTCACGAACACCAGCCCGCCGTTGGGACCGGGAACCGCGCCCTTGATGAGGAGGATGCCGCGCTCGGCGTCACCCTCGACCACTTCGAGGTTCTGGGTGGTGATGCGACCGTTGCCGTACTGGCCGGCCATCTTCATGCCCTTGAACACGCGGGCCGGGGTGGCACAGGCGCCGATCGAACCCGGCGACCGGTGCTTCTTGTGGTTGCCGTGCGACGCGCCCTGACCCTTGAAGTTGTGGCGCTGCATCGCTCCGGAGAAGCCCTTGCCCTTGCTGATGCCGGTGACGTCCACCCGCTCGCCCGCACCGAACACGTCGGCGCCGATCACCTGGCCGATCTCGAAGCCGGCAAGGTCGTCGACCCGCAGCTCGGCGAGGTGGCGCTGCGCCGGCGCGTCGGCCTTCTTGAGGTGTCCCAGCTCCGGCCTCGAGAGGCGTTGGGGCTTGGTGTCGCCGAACGCGAGCTGGACGGCCGCGTAGCCGTCACGCTCGGGAGTCTTGAGCTGGACGACGCGGCAGGGCCCGGCTTCGATCACCGTCACCGGGACGACGCGGTTCTCGTCGTCCCAGATCTGGGTCATGCCGAGCTTGCGCCCGAGGATCCCTTTGGCAGACATGGTCAGTCCCGGCGTTCTTTCTCGCTTCACGCGAACGCTCCGCCCGGTGGAATCCCGGCGGAGCGTCGATCGGTTGTGCTGCGTGGTTCTGGCCGGGCACGGCGCAGCCTGCGCAGACTTCGGTTGGCGAACTAGGTCAAGAAAATGCGCCCATCGGCCGTGAAGAGGGGCCGACTGGCGAGCCCGGAAAGACTACAGGCTGGGCCGCAGACCAGCCAAGTCGCCGTCGGCACAACGGGTAGCGTCGTCCGCGTGCGGATGCGTGGAGGTTTCGTCCTGATCGCGGCGCTGGTGACGCTTTCAGCAGGTTCGGCAGTGGCGGCGGCGCCGGCGCCCGCGTTCACGAGCCGCACCGAGACCTTTGTCGACCGGAGCCGCCCGACCGCGGCCGGCGCGGCCACTCCCGCGACGCCGGATCGCAGCCTCGTCACGACGATCTACCGGCCGGAGGGCAAAGGCCCGTTCCCGTTGATCGTGTTCGCGCACGGTCTGTCCGGGCATCCCGACAAGTTCACGCAGCTGCTCGGCGCCTGGGCGGCCGCCGGGTACGTGGTCGCCGCGCCCGCGTTCCCCCTCACGAACGCGAACGTCCCCCGGAGCGCGGCGAACGCCACCGACGTCGTGAACCAGCCGGCCGATGTGTCGTTCGTGCTCACCCGGGTGCTGCGGGAGAGCCGCGACCGGTCCCGCGACCTGTACCGGGCGATCGACCGCCGCCACATCGGGGCCGCCGGCCTCTCGCTCGGTGGCGCGACCACGTACAACGTCGTGTTCGACGACTGCTGTCGTGACCGGCGCTTCACCGCGGCGATGGTCCTGGACGGCCTCCGGCTCGGGAACGGGCTCCAGCTCGACGGGCACGTGCCACTGCTGATCGCCCACTCCGACACCGATCCGGCGATCCCCTACACCACGGCGCGCGCCGCGTACGACGACGCCGCGACCCCGGTGTGGCTGGTCACGCTGCACGGAGCGTCGCACGCGACTCAATGGGAGAACGACCCGACGCCGTACGACGCACTCGGCGAACGCCTCACCGTCGACTTCTGGGACGCCACGTTGCGCGGTGAGAAGTCTGCGTTCACGCGGCTGGAACGCGACGCGGCCGTCGCCGACCTCAGCTCGATCGAGCTGCGGGGATGAAGCGGGCGGCGCCCAGCTCCGGCGTCGGTGATGTGCAGTGCGTCGGAAGGGCGTACGTTGACGGCCTTGTCCGGTTCCTATGTGTCGCTTCCCGCGGGCTGGGCCCGGACCGATCCGGCCGGTCTCGGCCCGTTCGTCACCCGGGAACGCTTCTGCGGCCCTGACGGCGCCGTCGTCGCCTGGGACTCGCGCGGCCACCGCAAGCGGGCCGGGCGGCTCGACGCCGGCAGGGGTTCCACCTGGTGGGCGCCGACCGCGGTCGGGTGGTGGATCGGTGTGCTGTTCGCGATCGGCTCGGTGTGCTTCACCGTGGGCGCGCTGCCCGGCTACGTCGGCCGGGTCGGCACCGACGCCGACGCGATCACGTTCTTCGTCGGCTCGATCTTCTTCACCATCGCCGCCTACCTGCAGTTCGTGCAGACGGTGAACGCGCCCCACGCGCTCACGTCCGGGCCCCAGGATCGGTTCCGCTTCTGGACCTGGGAGCCGGGCCGCATCGACTGGACCGCGAGCGGTGTGCAGCTCGTCGGCACCGTCTTCTTCAACGTCACGACCCTCGCCGCCATCGACGCCAGCCTGAACGCGACCCAGGCCCACCGCCTCGTGTGGGTGCCCGACATGGTCGGATCGGTCTGCTTCCTCGTCGCCAGCGGTCTCGCGTGGTTCGAGGTGAGCCACGGCGTGTGGTCGTGGGACCTCCGCAGCATCTCGTGGCGCATCGCGGCACTGAACCTGCTCGGATCGGTCGCCTTCGGCGTGTCGGCGGTCGCGTCGAAGATCGTGAGCACCACCGGCGAGCCGCGCAACATCATGCTGGTGAACCTCGGGACCGCCGTCGGCGGCGTGTGCTTCCTCGCCGGCGCGCTGTACCTGCTGCCCGAACGCACCCAGCCCAGTTCGACGACACTGCACTGAACCCGGAGGTCCGCAATGGCACTGCACCGCAAGATCACCGAAGAGAACCCTCTCGTTCTCAACCCGCTGTACTCGCAGAAGGGCGAGGAATGGCACGCCCCCCGCCACACCCTGCCGGACGGCGAGCTCGACCCCGACGTCGCGTACCAGCTCGTGCGCGACGAGCTCATGCTCGACGGCAACTCGCGTCTCAACCTCGCCACGTTCGTGACCACCTGGATGGAGCCGCAGGCGCAGCGGCTCATGTCGGAGACGTTCGACAAGAACATGATCGACAAGGACGAGTACCCGCGCACGGCGGAGATCGAGCTGCGCTGCGTCAACATGCTGAGCCGGCTGTGGAACTCGCCCGACACCGAAGTGGCCACCGGCACGTCGACCACCGGGTCGAGCGAGGCGGCGATGCTCGGCGGGATGGCGCTGAAATGGCGCTGGCGCGACCGGCAGAAAGCCGCGGGGAAGCCCACCGACAAGCCCAACATGGTCATGGGCTCCAACGTCCAGATCTGCTGGGAGAAGTTCTGCCGCTACTGGGACGTCGAGGCCCGCCTCGCCCCCATGGAAGGCGAGCGCTACCACCTCAACGCGGAGGAGGCGGTCAAGCGCTGCGACGAGAACACCATCGGCGTGGTCCCGGTGCTGGGGTCGACGTTCGACGGCAGCTACGAGCCCGTCGCCGACATCTGCGCCGCCCTCGACAAGCTCCAGGCCGAGCAGGGGCTCGACATCCCCGTGCACGTCGACGCCGCGTCGGGCGGGTTCATCGCCCCGTTCCTCGACCCCGACCTCTTCTGGGACTTCCGGCTGCCGCGTGTGCAGTCGATCAACACCTCAGGGCACAAGTACGGGCTGGTCTACCCGGGGGTGGGCTGGGTGATCTGGCGCAACCCCGACGCGCTGCCCGACGATCTCGTGTTCAACGTGAACTACCTCGGCGGCGACATGCCGACGTTCGCGCTCAACTTCTCGCGGCCCGGCAACCAGATCGCGGCGCAGTACTACAACTTCCTGCGCCTCGGCTTCGACGGCTACCGGCGCGTGCAGCAGTCGTCGCGCGACGTCGCCCGGTTCCTGGCCGACTCGGTCGGCGCCATGGACCACTTCGAGCTGATCACCGACGGCAGCGAGCTGCCCGTGTTCGCGTTCACGTTGAAGCCCGGGATCGAGAACTACACCGTGTACGACCTCTCGGAACGCCTGCGCGACCGCGGCTGGCTGGTCCCGGCGTACAGCTTCCCCGAGAACCGCCAGGATCTCGACGCGCTGCGCGTCGTGGTGCGCAACGGCATGTCGCGAGACCTGGCCGACCTGCTGGTCGCCGACCTGCAGCGGCACACCGAGTACTTCGACAAGCTCGAGACGCCCCTGCCCGACGCCGGCGCGGGCAAGAGCTTCAGCCACTGACATGGGCCGGCTCGACGGCAAGAGCATCCTGGTCATCGGCGGCGCGCAGGGCATCGGGCGCGGTTGCGTGCTCGCGGCAGCCGAAGCCGGCGCCGACGTGCTCGTCGCCGATCTCAACCAAGCCGGCGCGGTGGAAGTGGCGCAGGAGGCGACCGCGCGTGGTGCGCGTGCGCTCGGCATGCGCGGTGACGTGGTCGAGCGCGACGAAGTCCAGGCGTTGGTCGCCACGGCGCTCGCGGAGTTCGGGAAGCTCGACGGCCTGGTGAACCTCGCCTACTTCCACGACGGACCGGCACCGCTCGAGGAGCTCTCGGCGGAGTCGCTCGGCCGCGAGCTCCACGTCGACGTGGTGGGCTGCCTCGTCGCGATGCAGGCGGTCTACCCCCACGTCCGGGACCGGGGCGGGAGCATCGTCAACTTCAGCTCCGGCGCCGGGGTCGAGGGGCTGGCCGAACGGGCCGCGTACTCGGCGGCGAAGGCCGCCGTCCGCCTGTTGAGCCGCACCGCTGCACTCGAGTGGGGTCGCTACGGCATCCGGGTCAACACCGTGTGCCCGTTCGCGATGTCACCGAGCCTGCAGGAGGCGGTGCGCGCCGGCACCGTCGATCAGGCCCAGCTCGACGCGGTGAGCCCGCTCGGCCGGCCCGGCGACCCCGAGCTCGACATCGGCGCGGGCGTGGCGTTCCTGCTGAGCGACGACGCCCGCTACGTGACCGGCCAGACCTTCATGCTGGACGGTGGCGGGCTCGCACTCTGACGACGCGACGTGACGCGGCGCCTATGAGGCGTGCGCCAGTCGCAGCCCGGGGCGGAGCGCGGCCGCGGCGCGGAGCAGCGCGACGACGCTGGGGCGGACGTCGCGGCGCGCCGCGAGGCGCAGCGCGCCGCCGATGACGGCGGAGCCGTCCTCGGTCCACTCCGCGATGTTCGCCGCCGCGTCGCGGAGATGTTCGTCGCTCACGAAGTGCGAAGGAGCGGCGAACTCCGCCAGCACGAGCAGCTCTTCAGGGGTGATGGGCGAACCCGAGTACACCTGCACGGTCTCGTAGGTCATGAGTGCCTCCGATCTCGTTCAGGTCGGTGTGCCCTCACGGTACGGGCGTCAAACTGCTCCGGACACTCCGACCACGAGGGACGACACGTACCCACTCGCCGCGTTTCCGGTCATCGACGGCGTCTGGGTCGCCACGCCGTCGGAGAAGACCATGTCGCGGTCGAGTGACACGCGCGACAGGTTGCTGACACTCTGCTCGTACCCGCTCGACGCGTAGACGGCTTCGCACGCGTCCTTCGGGATCGCGAGCTGGGAGGTGACCAGCTTGTTGCTGCCGCTCGTGGCGTCGTCGACGCGGGGATACACCTCGAAGTGCACGTGCGGCCAGCGTCCCGAGTAGCACGCGGGAAAGATGCTCGTGAAGCTGGCCACGCCGTTGGCGTCGACCACCTGCACACCGCGCAGGTAGTTCTGGTCGCTCGCGTTCTGGTACATCGAGTAGTTGCCTTCGCGATCGCAGTGCCACACGTAGACCGCCGCGCCGGTCAACGGCTTGCAGCCGTTGTCGACGTCGACCACTGTGAACGAGAGCGTGAACGGCACGCCGTCGGCGGTGCCGCTCTTCCCGTCGAAGCTCGACGTGATGTCCTTGCGCAGCACGCCGCTCTCGCTCAGCACGTCGGGGCCGTTCGAGCCGTCGCCCGGGAACGGCCCACCGGTCTCCTCGGGGATCACCGAACAGTCGGTGACCGCGGTGGTCGCCGCTCCCGTGGTGGTGGTCGCCCCCGTCGTCGACGTCGAGCCGCTCGCACCCTTCGTCGTGGCGGTCGCACCGTTGGAGTCGCTGCCACCCGAGCACCCGGCGACCGCGAGGCCGAGCCCGCCGAGCAGGGCCAGGGCGCCGCGGCGGGACACCGGGCGGGTCAGGAGTTCGACGTGCTGGTCGTCAGGTGCGCTCATGTCGAACAGGATGCCCGTTCGACCTTCACCCAACCTGAGAGGATCGCAAGGGGCCGGCAAGAACCCGCCGGGATCAGCGCGTCAGGAGATCAGGAAGCCTGGATCTTGATCTCGATGTCGACGCCGGCAGGAAGGTCGAGACGCTGGAGCGACTCGACCGTCTTGCTCGTCGGCTCGACGATGTCGAGCAGGCGCTTGTGGATCCGCATCTCGAAGTGCTCGCGGGAGTCCTTGTCGACGTGCGGCGAACGGATCACGCAGAACCGACGGATCTCCGTCGGCAGCGGGACCGGGCCCCGCACCTTGGCCTGCGTGCGGACCACCGTCTCGACGATCTTCTTCGTCGACTGGTCGATGATCTCGTGGTCGTAGGCCTTGAGCCGGATCCTGATCTTCTGGCCCTTGGAGTCGGCCATCTACTTGAGGATCTTGGTGACGACGCCGGAACCGACCGTGCGTCCACCCTCACGGATGGCGAACCGGAGACCCTCGTCCATGGCGATCGCCTTCTGGAGCTCGACCGTCATGACCGTGTTGTCACCGGGCATCACCATCTCGACGCCCTCTTCCAGCTCGATCGAGCCGGTGACGTCGGTGGTGCGGAAGTAGAACTGCGGGTGGTAGTTCGCGAAGAACGGCGTGTGCCGCCCACCCTCTTCCTTCTTCAGCACGTACACCTGGGCGGTGAAGTTGGTGTGCGGGGTGATCGAGCCCGGCTTACCGAGGACCTGACCTCGCTCCACGTCTTCCTTCTTCGTGCCACGGAGCAGGGCGCCGATGTTGTCGCCGGCGCGGCCCTCGTCGAGGAGCTTGCGGAACATCTCGACGCCGGTGCAGGTGGTCTTGGTGGTGGGGCGCAGACCGATGATCTCGATCTCCTCACCGACCTTCACCACGCCGCGCTCGACCCGACCGGTCACCACGGTGCCGCGGCCGGTGATCGAGAAGACGTCCTCGATGGGCATCAGGAACGGCTGGTCGATCGCGCGCTCGGGCTCGGGGATGAAGGTGTCGACCGCCTCCATGAGCTCGGTGATCTTCGGCGTCCACTCGGAGTCGCCTTCGAGCGCCTTCAACGCGGACACGCGCACGATCGGCGTGTCGTCGCCGGGGAACTCGTACTCGTTGAGGAGCTCACGCACCTCGAGCTCCACGAGCTCGAGGATCTCCTCGTCGTCGACCATGTCGGCCTTGTTGAGCGCGACGACGATCGACGGCACGCCGACCTGACGGGCGAGCAGCACGTGCTCACGCGTCTGGGGCATCGGACCGTCGGTGGCGGCGACCACGAGGATGGCGCCGTCCATCTGCGCGGCACCCGTGATCATGTTCTTGATGTAGTCGGCGTGGCCGGGGCAGTCGACGTGGGCGTAATGCCGGTTGGGCGTCTCGTACTCGACGTGCGCGATGGAGATGGTGATGCCGCGCGCCTTCTCTTCCGGCGCCTTGTCGATCTGGTCGAAGGCGTAGAACGAGTTGTTGGTCGGGTCGTTCTCGGCCATCACCTTGGTGATCGCCGCGGTCAACGTGGTCTTGCCGTGGTCGATGTGACCGATCGTCCCGATGTTGAGGTGCGGCTTCGTACGCTCGAACTTCGCCTTGGCCATGGCTGTCCTTTACTCCCTTGCTTCCCGTGAGCTATTCGCCGCGAACGCGCTTGACGATTTCTTCGGCGATCGACTCGGGTACCTGCTGGTACGAGTCGAACTGCATGGTGTACGTCGCGCGACCCTGAGTGCGCGAACGGAGGTCAGTAGCGTAGCCGAACATCTCCCCCAGCGGCACTTGGGCCGTGACGACGTGAGACGTGCCCCGCTGCTCCATCCCCTCGATGCGGCCCCGGCGCGAGGAGAGGTCGCCGATGACGTCGCCCATGTAGTCCTCGGGCGTCACCACCTCGACGTTCTCGATCGGCTCGAGCAGCACCGGCTTGGCCGCCTTGGCGGCCTTCTTGAACGCCATCGAGCCGGCGATCTTGAACGCCATCTCGCTGGAGTCGACGTCGTGGTACGACCCGAAGGTGAGGATGACGCGGATGTCGACGAGCGGGTAGCCGGCGACGACGCCGCCCTCCATCGCCTGCTGGATGCCGGCGTCGACCGCGGGGATGTACTCCCGCGGGATGACACCGCCGGTGATCTTGTCGACGAACTCGTAGCCGCCGCCGGGTCCGGTGGGCTCCAGCGAGATGACCACGTGGCCGTACTGGCCCTTGCCGCCGGTCTGGCGGATGTACCGCTCCTCGATCTTCTCGACCGGCACGGTGATGGTCTCGCGGTACGCGACCTGGGGCTTGCCCACGTTGGCGGCCACGGAGAACTCCCGCACCATGCGGTCGACGAGCACGTCGAGGTGCAGCTCGCCCATCCCGGCGATGATCGTCTGGCCGGTCTCGTCGTCGGTCCGCACCTGGAAGGTGGGGTCCTCCTCGGAGAGCGCGCTGAGGGCCTTGCCCAACTTGTCCTGGTCGACCTTGGTCTTCGGCTCGATCGCCACCGAGATGACCGGCTCCGGGAACTCCATGCGCTCGAGCACGATCGGGTGCGCCGGGTCGCAGAGCGTGTCACCGGTCGTGGTGTTCTTGAGCCCGACCGCCGCGACGATGTCGCCGGCGAAGACGGCCTCTTTGTCTTCCCGGTGGTTGGCGTGCATCTGGAGGAGACGGCCGATGCGCTCCTTCTTGTCCTTCGTCGCGTTGAGCACCGGGCTTCCCGCCGAGAGCTTGCCCGAGTAGACGCGGAAGTAGGTGAGCTTGCCGACGTACGGGTCGCTCATGATCTTGAACGCGAGCGCGGCGAACGGCTCGGCGTCGTCGGCCTTGCGCTCCAGCTCGCCCTCGAGCTTCACGTCGAGGCCCTTGATCGCCTCGATGTCGAGCGGGCTCGGCAGGTAGTCGACGACCGCGTCGAGCAGGGGCTGCACGCCCTTGTTCTTGAATGCGGTGCCGCAGAGCACCGGCACGATGTCGCCGGACACGGTGGCGGCGCGGATCGCGCTCCGGAGGTCGGCGGCGGTGATCTCCTCGTCGCCGACGTACTTCTCGAGCACGTTCTCGTCGTACTGGCTCACGACGTCGACGAGCTGATGACGCCACTCGTCGGCTTCGGTCTGCATCCCCGCAGGGATGTCCTGCTCCTCGTAGCTCTCGCCCATGCCGTCTTCCCAGACGAGCGCCTTCATCGTGAGGAGGTCGACGACGCCCTGGAACTCGCTCTCGGCGCCGATGGGCAGCTGCACCACCGCGACGTTGGCGTCGAGGCGGTCCTTGATCATGTCGAGACAGCGATAGAAGTCGGCGCCGATGCGGTCCATCTTGTTGACGAAGCACATCCGCGGCACGTTGTACTTGTTCGCCTGGCGCCACACCGTCTCGGTCTGCGGCTCGACCCCGGCGACGGCGTCGAACACCGCGACCGCGCCGTCGAGCACGCGCAGCGAACGCTCGACCTCGACCGTGAAGTCGACGTGGCCGGGCGTGTCGATGATGTTGATCCACGTGTCGCGCCACTTGCAGGTGGTCGCAGCCGACGTGATGGTGATGCCGCGCTCCTGCTCCTGGACCATCCAGTCCATGACCGCGGCGCCCTCGTGGACCTCGCCGATCTTGTAGGTGCGACCGGTGTAGTAGAGGATCCGCTCGGTCGTGGTGGTCTTGCCGGCGTCGATGTGCGCCATGATCCCGATGTTCCGCACCGCGCGAGCGGCACCTCCCGGATCACCGGGCCACCCTTCGTCTTGACCTGAGTCTCTTCTGCAGCCATCTCTTCTTCTCTACTTCTCTTTCTCTCCTCCCCCGGGGGACCGGGGAGGTCGAACTTCAGGTCAACGTTGTCGACCGATCAGGTGTTCCCCTGATGGGGAACGTTCCAAGGCGGACGGCGGGGACGGTGACGGGCGGAGTGCCGGTGGTTGCGGCCGTCGACCGAGACCCGGCTCGAAGAGCCCGGTGCCGACGGAGTCGGCGCCGGCAGGGCTCGGTCGAATGAAGGCCGCAGCCGGCGCTCCGGCCGGCGCGCCGGTGTCCGCCGCCCCGACTCGGCGCAGGGCAGCGTCAGACCAGTAAGTACTTGAGCACGACCCGAGACAATCGCATCACCACCGGTAGTGCGCGAAGGCCTTGTTCGACTCGGCCATCTTCTGCAGATCGTCCTTGCGCTTGATCGACGCGCCGATCCCGTTGCTCGCGTCCATCAGCTCGTTGGCGAGCCGCTCGGCCATCGTCTTCTCACGCCGCTGCCGCGAGTACCCGACGATCCACCGGATCGCGAGCGTGGTCGCACGGCGCGGCCGCACCTCGACGGGCACCTGGTAGGTCGCGCCGCCGACTCGGCGGCTGCGCACCTCGAGGGCGGGGCGCACGTTCTCGACCGCGCGCTTCAGCACCGCGACCGGGTCGCCACCCGCACGCTTCTCGATGTCGGCGAGCGCGTCGTACACGATCTTCTCGGCGATCGAGCGCTTGCCGCGCTGCAGGATCTTGTTGACGACCTGGGTGACGACGACCGACCGGTAGACCGGGTCGGGCATGAGATCGCGCCGCGGTGCGGGTCCCTTGCGCGGCATCTCAGGCGTCCTTCTTCGCGCCGTAACGGCTGCGGGCCTGCTTGCGGTTGGCGACGCCACTGGCGTCGAGCGCACCGCGCACGATCTTGTAGCGCACACCCGGAAGGTCCTTCACACGACCACCGCGCACGAGCACGATCGAGTGCTCCTGCAGGTTGTGGCCGATGCCGGGGATGTAGGCGGTGACCTCGATGCCCGACGTGAGGCGCACCCGGGCGACCTTGCGCAACGCCGAGTTCGGCTTCTTCGGCGTATGGGTGAACACACGCGTGCACACGCCGCGGCGCTGGGGGGAGCCCTTCAGCGCGGGCGTCTTCGACTTCTCGGGCTTGGTCTCCCGTCCCTTGCGGACGAGCTGTTGGATCGTGGGCACAAGACTCCTACGCGCGTGGATTCATCGAGCGAATTGCAGGGCGGCCGGGGATGCCACCGGAAGGTGACACGACTGGCGAAGGGCCGACCGGTCAGGATAGCGGTTCGACCCGGTCCTCCGCCACGCAGGAGCCCCCGTCCATGACCTCGGAGCCCTCCCCGCTCGACAACGCCGTCTGGCACTCGCTGACGACGCGCCACGAGCGGTTCGCCGAGTCCGCCGGCGACGCTCGACGCTACCGGCCCGACTTCTCGGTGTTCGCCGCCCTCGGTGACCTCGGTGACTCGGCCTGGCACGATCTCGCATCCCTCGCCGGCGCGGGAGGGGTCGCGGTGCTGTTCCGCGGCGAGCTCCCGGAGCCCGCCGCGGGCTGGACCCACCTGGGTGGGGGGCTCGGCCACCAGATGGTGCTCGGCAAGCTCGCGCCGGTGCCCGTGCCCGACGCCCGCCGGTTGGGCGGAGACGACGTCGCCCAGATGCTGGCCCTGGTCGAAGTGACCCGCCCCGGCCCGTTCTCGGCCCGCACCGTCGAGCTGGGCCACTACTTCGGCGTGTTCGACGGTGACGCACTCGTCGCGATGGCGGGCGAACGCCTGCAGCTCCCGGGCTACACCGAGGTCGAGCGCGGTGTGCACGCACCCCGACTGGCGCGGCCGTGGTCTCGCCGCCGGATTGTCCGCACTGGTCGCGCGGGGCATCCTCGCCCGCGGTGACACGCCGTTCCTCCACCACGCGGCCGACAACGAACCGGCCCGGCGTGTCTACGAGGCACTGGGCTTCGAGTTCCGGCGAGAGGTCGAATACGCCGCCTTCGGCGCGCCGTAGTCCTGGTGGGGGCGCGTCAGCCGAGCAGGAGGACGCCGGTGACCGCGACGGCCGCACCGACCGCGACCCGCAGCGTCGACGTGCGCCGGAGCGCGGTGCCGCCGAGGATGCCGGTGGCGTGGAGCGCGGCGGTGACCGCGAGGAACCCGACGCGTAGAGCACCGGGTTCGGCGCTCGGCACCTCGGGCCGTCGCGTTGCCGTGCAGAGCCCGGCACGCGAGGAGCGCCAACGACCACGGTGCCGCGGTGGTCGGCGCCGCGAGCACGACCGCGACCGCACCGGCGATCACCGGTGCGGCTGCGGTCGGGACCCGCGGGCGTCTCACCATCGACTCAGCTTCCGGCTGCGTCGCCCAACTCGGCGTTGAGGTCGGTCGCCGGCGCCTCGATCGCGGCTTCCGCCGCGGCCGGGTCGTCGATGACCGCACCGAATCCGGCCACGCCGAGCTCGGCCGGCGCAGTTGTGCTGGAGCTCGTGTCGGCCAGCCAGGCGGCGAGGTCGAGGTCGGACTCCATGTCGGTGTCGGACGAGTAGAACGGCAGCGGCTCGTAGTCGGGCGCGCTGGTCATGATGTCGCGGTACCGCGGCATGCCGGTCCCGGCCGGGATCAGCTTCCCGATGATCACGTTCTCCTTGAGCCCGTGCAGTCCGTCCTTGCGGCCTTCGATGGCCGCCTCGGTGAGGACCCGCGTGGTCTCCTGGAACGACGCCGCCGACAGCCACGAGTCGGTGGCCAGCGACGCCTTGGTGATCCCCATGAGCTCGGGACGCCCCTCGGCCGGCTGCTTGCCCTCGGCCACCAGATCCTGGTTGGTCTTGGCGAAGTCGCGGGCGTCGGCCTTCTGGCCGGGCAGGTACTTCGAGTCGCCCGACTCCGACACCCCGACCCGGCGCAGCATCTGACGGACGATGACCTCGACGTGCTTGTCGTGGATCGACACGCCCTGCTCGCGGTACACCTTCTGCACCTCGTCGCTGAGGTACTGCTGGGTCTGGCGGATGCCCTTGACCTCGAGGATCTTCTTCGGGTCGAGCGGCGTCTTGTGGTCCCCGGTCAGCTGCTGACCCGCGACCACCTCCACGCCGTCGGCGATCCCGGGGAAGAGGTGGGTGCGGCGCATGACCGCGTGCTCCTCCTCGGTCCCGTCGTCGGCGACGATGGTGAGGACGCGCTCGCCCTTCTCGTTCTCCCCGAGGCGCACGACGCCCGAGCTCTCGGCCATGATCGCCGCGCCCTTGGGCGTGCGGGCCTCGAACAGCTCGACGACGCGCGGCAGACCGTGCGTGATGTCCTCACCGGCGATACCACCGGTGTGGAACGTCCGCATGGTGAGCTGCGTGCCGGGCTCGCCGATGGACTGGGCGGCGATGATGCCGACCGCCTCGCCCTGGTCGACGAGCTTGCCCGTCGCCAGCATCATCCCGTAGCACGCTGCGCAGACGCCGCTGAGCGAGTCGCAGGTGAGCACGGAACGCACCCGGACCCGCTTGACGTCGGGATCGGAGGCGAGCGCCAGGACTTCGAGCTCACCGACCTCGGTGTTCCGCGGCATCGTGGTGCCGTCGGCCAGCTTCACGTCGTCAGTGAGCTGACGGCCGAGGAGCTTGGTCTCGAGGATGCGGATGCTCTCGGGGTCGTCGTCGACGTCCTCGACCCAGATCCCACGCGGGCTCTCGCAGTCGTCCTCGCGGACGATGACCTCCTGGGCGACGTCGACGAGACGCCGGGTGAGGTAGCCCGAGTCGGCGGTGCGGAGCGCGGTGTCGGCGAGACCCTTGCGGGCACCGTGGGTGGAGATGAAGTACTCGAGGACCGACAGACCCTCGCGGAAGTTCGACTTGATCGGGCGGGGGATGATCTCACCGCGCGGGTTGGCCACGAGGCCACGCATGCCGGCGATCTGCTGCACCTGCATGACGTTCCCTCGGGCGCCCGAGCCGACCATCATGTCGATCGGGTTGAACTTCTCCTGGCGCATCTCGGCCTGCATCGCGTCACGGACGCGTGCGGTGGCCTCGCTCCAGACCTCGATCTCCTTCTGACGCCGCTCGTCGTCGGTGATGACGCCGCGGTCGTACTGGCCCTCGACCTTGTCGGCCTCGGCCTCGAACTTCTCGAGCAGCGCCGCCTTGCTGGCGGGCGTCCGCACGTCCGAGATCGAGATGGTGAGACCGGACCGGGTCGCGAACTCGAAGCCGAGGTCCTTCAGCTTGTCGAGGCTCTCGGCCACGACCGCACGCGGGTAGCCCTCCACCAGCTTGCTGGCGAGCTCGGTGAGGTCGCGCTTCTTGACCGCGTCGTCGTGGAACGGGAAGTCCGACGGGAACGCCTCGTTGAACAGGAACCGCCCGAGGGTGCTCTCGACCAGCACGGTCGAGTCGCCGTTGTCGCCGTTGCGCCGCAGCACGATGGCGTCGGGGTGCTCCTCGTCGCGGACCGGGAACCGGTCGGCGGGGAACCGCGCGCCGGGCATGCGCACCTTGATCTTCACGTGCAGCGACAGCCGCTCGTCGTCCGGAGTGGACGGCGCGAGCCGCTCGTCGTACGCGAGCACCGCCTCGTCGAGCGACGAGAACGCCCGGCCGCCGCCGGAGCCCTCGTTGGTCTCGGTGAGGTAGTAGGCGCCGATGATCATGTCCTGCGTCGGCACGGTGATCGGACGACCGTGCGCCGGCGACAGGATGTTGTGCGCCGACAGCATGAGGATGCGGGCCTCGGCCTGCGCCTCCGCGGAGAGCGGCAGGTGCACGGCCATCTGGTCGCCGTCGAAGTCGGCGTTGAACGCGGTGCACACCAGCGGGTGGATCTGGATCGCCTTTCCCTCCACCAGCACCGGCTCGAAGGCCTGGATGCCGAGACGGTGGAGCGTGGGCGCCCGGTTCAGGAACACCGGGTGCTCCTTGATCACCTCTTCGAGCACGTCCCACACCTGCGGGCGGGCGCGCTCGACCATGCGCTTCGCCGACTTGATGTTCTGGGCGTACTCGAGGTCGACGAGCCGCTTCATCACGAACGGCTTGAACAGCTCGAGCGCCATCTGCTTGGGCAGACCGCACTGCTGGAGCTTGAGCTGCGGGCCGACGACGATGACCGAACGGCCGGAGTAGTCGACGCGCTTGCCGAGCAGGTTCTGGCGGAACCGGCCCTGCTTGCCCTTGAGCATGTCGGAGAGCGACTTGAGCGCGCGGTTGCCGGGGCCCGTGACCGGGCGCCCGCGGCGGCCGTTGTCGAACAACGCGTCGACGGCCTCCTGCAGCATCCGCTTCTCGTTGTTGATGATGATCTCGGGCGCGCCGAGGTCGAGGAGCCGCTTCAGCCGGTTGTTGCGGTTGATGACGCGGCGGTACAGGTCGTTGAGGTCCGAGGTCGCGAACCGGCCACCGTCGAGCTGCACCATCGGGCGCAGGTCCGGCGGGATCACCGGCACCGCGTCGAGCACCATGCCCATCGGCGAGTTGATCTTGCGGTCGTCGTCGTCGAGGCGGTTGAACGCCGAGATGACCTTGAGCCGCTTGATCGCCTTCGCCTTGCGCTGGCCCTTCGAGGTGAGGATGGTGTCCTTGAGGAACTGCTCCTCCGCCTCCATGTCGATGCGGGAGATCAGGTCCTTGATGGACTCGGCGCCCATGCCGCCCTGGAAGTACTCCTCGTACCGGTCCTGCAGGTCGCGCCACACCCGCTCGTCGTCGACGAGCTGCTTCGGCGAGAGACCCTTGAACGTGTCCCACACCGTCTTGAGGAACTCGATCTCGGCGTCGGCGCGGGCGCGGATGTCCTCGTAGTCCTTGTTGCGCGCCTTCTCGGCCCGCTCCAGCTCGTTCTTCTTGGCGTCGCGCTCCTCGAGCTCCTTGAGCTCGGTCTCGTACTCCTCGTCGCGCTTGCGGATCTCGAGCTCGCGCTCGCTGCTCGACGTCGCCGATCTCGGCCCGGATGTCGCCCTCGAGCTGCTCGAGATCCTTGTGCCGGCGCTCGTCGTCGACCCACGTGATGATGTGCGCGGCGAAGTAGATGACCTTCTCGAGGCTCTTCGGCGCGATGTCGAGCAGGTAGCCGAGGCGGCTCGGCACACCCTTGAAGTACCAGATGTGCGTGACCGGGGCGGCCAGCTCGATGTGGCCCATCCGCTCACGGCGGACCTTGGAGCGCGTCACCTCGACGCCGCAGCGCTCGCAGATGATGCCCTTGAACCGGACGCGCTTGTACTTGCCGCAGTAGCACTCCCAGTCCTTCGTCGGACCGAAGATCTTCTCGCAGAAGAGTCCGTCCTTCTCGGGCTTGAGCGTGCGGTAGTTGATCGTCTCCGGCTTCTTGACCTCACCGTTCGACCACGTGCGGATCTGGTCCGCGGTGGCGAGCGCGATCGACAGCTGGGCGGAGTCGTTCACGTCGAGCACAGGTCCCTCGCTTCTCTTCGTCTTCTCGTGGCGTGCGTCTGGTCGGGAATCGGTTGGTGGATCAGTAGGCCGGCTGACGGCGGCGCTGCTCGTCTTCCTCGTCGGTGCCCCGTTCGGGCCGCGAGAGGTCGATGCCGAGCGACTCGGTGGTGCGGAAGGCGTCCTCGTCGAGCTCGCGGATCTCCACTTCCTCGCCCGCCTCGTTCATGACGCGGACGTTGAGGCAGAGTGCCTGCATCTCCTTGATGAGCACCTTGAAGCTCTCGGGGATGCCGGGCTCGGGGATGTTCTCGCCCTTGACGATGGCCTCGTAGACCTTCACGCGGCCGAGCACGTCGTCGGACTTGATGGTGAGGATCTCCTGCAACGCGTACGCGGCGCCGTAGGCCTCGAGGGCCCACACCTCCATCTCGCCGAAGCGCTGGCCACCGAACTGCGCCTTCCCACCCAGCGGCTGCTGGGTGATCATCGAGTACGGGCCGGTCGACCGGGCGTGGATCTTGTCGTCCACGAGGTGCGACAGCTTCAGGATGTACACGAAGCCGACGGTGACGGGGCGGTCGTACGCCTCGCCGGTACGGCCGTCGTAGAGCGTGGCCTTGCCGTCGATGCCGACGAGGTGGCGGTCGCCCGCGCCGTCGGCGTGCATCGTCTCGAAGAGATGCTCGATCGTGCCCTGCTCACCCGACTGCTCGACCTCGTCCCAGTGCGCGCCGTCGAACACCGGCGTCGACACCCAGACCGCGGGCTCGGTGACGGTGCGGGTCTTCTTCAGGGCCGGCGGCGCCTTGCGCGTGCCTTCCCACCCGTGACGGGCCGCGTAGCCCAGGTGCGCCTCGAGCACCTGACCCACGTTCATCCGGCTCGGCACCCCGAGGGGGTTGAGCACGATGTCGACGGGGGTGCCGTCGGCGAGGTACGGCATGTCCTCGACCGGGAGGATCTTGGAGATCACACCCTTGTTGCCGTGACGACCGGCGAGCTTGTCGCCCTCGCTGATCTTGCGCTTCTGGCCGACGTACACGCGGACGAGCTGGTTCACGCCCGGCGGGAGCTCGTCGCCGTCCTCACGCGAGAACAGGCGGACGTCGATCACCTTGCCGGTCTCGCCGTGGGGCACCTTCAGCGACGTGTCGCGCACTTCACGGGCCTTCTCACCGAAGATGGCGCGCAGCAGGCGCTCCTCCGGGGTGAGCTCGGTCTCGCCCTTGGGCGTGACCTTGCCGACGAGGATGTCGCCGGGGCCGACCTCGGCGCCGACGCGGATGATGCCGCGCTCGTCGAGGTCCTTGAGGATGTCCTCCGAGAGGTTCGGGATGTCGCGGGTGATCTCCTCGGCGCCCAGCTTGGTGTCGCGGGCGTCGATCTCGTGCTCCTCGATGTGGATCGACGTGAGCACGTCGTCCTTCACGAGGCGCTCGGAGATCACGATCGCGTCCTCGTAGTTGTGGCCCTTCCACGGCATGAACGCCACGAGGAGGTTCTTGCCGAGCGCGAGCTCGCCCTCGTGGGTGGACGGGCCGTCGGCGATGACCTCGCCCTGCTTCACCGTGTCGCCGATGTCGACCCGGGGCTTCTGGTTGATGCAGGTGCCCTGGTTCGACCGGCGGAACTTCGAGAGGCGGTGCGTGGTGCTGCCCCGCTGGCCCTCGTAGTCGACGACGACGGTGTCGCCGGTGACGTCGACCACGGTGCCGTCGCCCTTGGCCAGGATGACCTCGCCCGCGTCGCGGGCGGCGCGGCCCTCGACGCCGGTGCCGATGAACGGCGCGGTCGCCCGCAGGAGCGGGACGGCCTGGCGCTGCATGTTGGCGCCCATGAGCGCGCGGTTGGCGTCGTCGTGCTCGAGGAACGGGATGAGCGCGGTTGCCACCGACACGATCTGCTTCGGCGACACGTCCATGTAGTCGACCTCGTGCGGGTCGACGAACGCGAGCTCACCGCGGCCGGCGCGCACGAGCACGCGGTCGTCGAGGAAGCGGCCCTTGTCGTCGATGTTGGCGTTCGCCTGGGCGATGACGTAGCGGTCTTCGTCGTCGGCGGCGAGGTACTCGACCTCTTCGAGCGCGACGCCGTTCTTGATCCGGCGGTAGGGCGTCTCGATGAAGCCGAACCGGTTGATCCGCGCGTAGCTCGCGAGGTAGCCGATGAGGCCGATGTTGGGGCCTTCCGGCGTCTCGATCGGGCACATGCGGCCGTAGTGGCTCGGGTGCACGTCTCGCACCTCGAACCCGGCGCGCTCACGCGACAGACCGCCCGGCCCGAGGGCCGAGAGGCGGCGCTTGTGGGTGAGGCCGGCCAGCGGGTTGGTCTGGTCCATGAACTGGCTGAGCTGGCTGGACCCGAAGAACTCCTTGATCGCCGCCACGACGGGACGGATGTTGATCAGGGTCTGGGGCGTGATGGCCTCGACGTCCTGGGTGGTCATGCGCTCGCGCACGACCCGCTCCATGCGGGAGAGCCCGACGCGCACCTGGTTCTGGATGAGCTCCCCGACCGAGCGCACCCGACGGTTGCCGAAGTGGTCGATGTCGTCGGGGTAGTAGTCGGCGTCGTTGTTGTGGAGCTTCACGATGTACGACACCGTGGCGAGGATGTCGGCCTTCGACAGCTGGTAGTCGACCGGACCGGCCTCGGGGTCGGCGTTGGGGATCGTGAGGTCGTACTTCTTCAGCGGGAGCTTCGCGTACTCGTCGCGCAGCTTCTTCGACACCTTGTGGCGGCCGACCTTGGCCATGTCGTAGCGCTTCGGGTTGAAGAAGAGGTTCTCGAGCAGCGCACGCGCGGAGTCGGGGGTCGGCGGCTCGCCCGGGCGCAGCTTGCGGTAGATGTCGATGAACGCGGCGTCGGCGTCCTCGGTGTGGTCCTTCTCGAGCGTGTTCAGCATCGACTGGTAGGGGTTGCCCTGCGCGTCGACGATGAGGTTGGCGAGCTCCTCGTTGGTGTCGCCGAAGCCGAGCGCCTTCAGCAGCACGGTGACCGGCTGCTTGCGCTTGCGGTCGATGCGGACGTAGACGATGTCCTTCTTGTCGACCTCGAACTCGAGCCACGCGCCGCGGCCCGGGATCATCTTGGAGTCGACGACGTCCTTCTCGGGCGAGGTCTTGTCGGGGTTGATCCCGAAGTAGACGCCCGGCGACCGCACGAGCTGCGAGACCACGATGCGCTCGGTGCCGTTGATGATGAACGTCCCGCGGTCCGTCATCATGGGGAAGTCGCCCATGAAGACGGTCTGCTCCTTGATCTCACCGGTCTGCGCGTTCATGAACCGCGCGGTGACGAAGAGCGGCCGCGCGTAGGTCATGTCGCGCTCGGCGGCACTCGTCTTCCGAGTACTTCGGCGGGTCGAAGATGTGGTCGGAGAGCTCGAGCTTGAGCTGGCCGGTGAAGTCCTCGATCGGCGAGATGTCGGAGAGGACCTCGGCGACACCCTGCTCGAGGAACCACTCGAACGACTCGCGCTGCACCGCGATCAGATCGGGCAGCTGGAGCACTTCGCGCAACTTGGAGAAGGAAAGGCGTTCGCGGGACGCGAGAGAAGCCAACGTCACTCCTGAGGCTCAGAGGGAAGGAACGATCGGGCTGCGGGCGCGCGCGGACCGAAACGAGGAACTCAACGAAGGCACGGCCGGGCAGACACGACTGTTGAACACTCTAGTGTCCGAGATGTTCCCGTGCAAGAGCAGGGGAAAACAGACCCTGGCGGGTCGGCGTGCTGGCGGCAGGATACGACAGGCCCCCGCCGAGGTCAAGGTTCTGCGACGACTCTGTGCAGAAAACTGTACAGTTCGTGGATGGCAGGAACCGAGCGCCTGAGCGTCACCGAGGCCAGCCGCCGGGGGGTGGCGCGGCTGGTGGCCGACGCCGCCCACGGCACCGAAGTGGTGGTGGAGCGGCATGGTCGCCCGGTGGCCGCGGTCGTCGCCTTCGAGCGCTTCACCGAGCTGGAGCAACTGCGCGACGACCTGCGCGACCTGGCGCTGGTCATCGCCCGGGCCGCCGACGACGACGGCCGGCGCAGCCAGCTCGACGACGTGGTCGACGCCTTCGGGCGCGCCCGGAGCGGCTAGCGCCGTGGCCCGGGTCGTGCTCACCCACCCCGCGCTCGACGACCTGCGGCGCGCCGGCCCGGTCGTCGCCGCGCTCGTGCTGGGACGGCTGCGGCTCCTGGAATCGGAGCCCGACGCAGGGACGCCGCTGCTCGGCACCGGGTTCCGGGTGCTCACCGCCCTCGACGGCGACGCCCGTATCGTCCACGCCACCGAGGGCGCCACGGTGACGGTCCGGTCGGTCTGGGTCGACGGCGCCCGCACCGACGGCGAGGCCTACGCCGAGACGCTCGAACGCATCCGCGCCGCCGACCCGTCGGAGCAGGTCACCATGGCGCAGGCCGTTCGCCGGCTCGGCCGGGTCACCGGCACCCGGCCCGTCCCGCAGGACCGACTCCGCGCCCCGGTGCCCGACTGGCTCGCCAGCGCCCTGGTCGGCCGGGCGGGACTGACGCGCCTCGCCGTGGCCGCGATGGACGCGGCCACGGCGTTCGACGCGTGGACCCGCTTCCTCGAGCTCGGGGCTACGTCACCCGGTACACCTGCCACGGCTCCGGGATCCCCTTGAGCTCGTGCACGCCGTGGTCCTCGAGGTCGATACCGGAACCGGCGATGAGGTCCTTCACCGTCCGGGAGGCGAGCACCTCTCCGGCGCCCGCGAGCGCGGCGATGCGCGCACCCGTGTGCACGGCGATGCCGGCGTAGCCGTCACCACGCACCTCGCATTCACCGGTGTGCACGCCGGCGCGCACGTCGATGCCCATCCCTCGCGCACCGTCGATGACGGCCTCGGCGCACCGGATCGCCCGTGCCGGGCCGTCGAAGACCGCGAAGAACCCATCGCCCGCGGTGTCGATCTCGCGGCCGCGGAAGTCGGCCAGGCAGGCGCGCACCATTGCGTCGTGTCGGTCGAGCTGCTCCCGCCACGCGCGGTCACCGAGCGTCGCCAGGCGGTCGGTCGACGAGACGATGTCGGTGAAGAGCACCGTCGCCAGCACGCGGTCGCTCACCGGGTTCGGTGAGGCGCCGGTGACGAACTCCTCGATGATCGCGACCGCCCGGGTCGTCTCCATCATGTCGGTCCCCGGGAAGGTCGCCAGGTCGGAGTGCGGGATCCGTTCGGCGAGGAACTGCGCCCGATCGAGGCCGAACGGCGTATCGGCCGGCGCGAGCACGAGCGTGCGCGCCTGGATCACGGGCAGCACGGCGCGGATGTCGTTGCCGGGGGCGAAGAACGTCGCCGCGGCGGCGGCCCGGCTGGCGCTGAACGACTGCGAGGCTGCGTAGCGCTGGCGGAAAGCCGGGTCGTCCTGGCGGCTCGGTGCCGTGATCATGATCCCCCACGGGTTGTCGGGGTCGCCCCAGCGTTCCCGGGCCACGTCGGCGAGGTGCTCGCGCCGGCTCTCGTCCGGGCCGAACGGATGATCGGGCGAGCGGAACCATTTTGCGAACGCGTTGCTGAGCACCAACGCCGTCGTGCGCTCCGGGTACATCGCGGCGAACAGCATGGCCACCTGACCGCCGTCCGCCGCGCCCCAGATGACAGCTCGTTCCGAGCCGGCGTCGTCCATCACCGCCAGCACGTCGGCAACCTGCTGCTCCAGCGGCGCCACCGATCCCTCGGTCAGCGGATCGGACATCCCGGTGCCGCGGCGGTCGAGGACGATCACGCGGGCGAAGGTCGAGACGGCGTCGTCGTCCTGGCCGAACGGGACGACCGCCCGGGCGAGGATGCTGGGGAACACCCCCGAGATGCGCACCACGTCGTGCGGCCCGTCGCCGCGCACCTCGTACGCGATGCTCACCCCGTCGGCGTCGGCGTACCTGACCCTGGGGATCCGCATCGCCATCGGCCACTCCGGTCGGTGTCTGACAACGCAAAAGGTAGCGACCCGTTGCACGAATGCAACCGATCGCTACCTTTCGGCGGGTGCTGAGCCGGCGGAGCCGGCCGTTCGCTACTTGAGGGTGACGGTGGCGCCGGCCTCTTCGAGCTGCGCCTTCGCCTTCTCGGCGTCTTCCTTGGAGGCCTTCTCGAGGACGGGCTTGGGCGCGCCGTCGACGAGGTCCTTGGCCTCTTTCAGGCCGAGGCCCGCGACGATGGCCCGGACCTCCTTGATGACCTGGATCTTCTTGTCGCCGGCGGCTTCGAGGATGACGTCGAACTCGTCCTTCTCCTCGGCGCCGGCGGCGGCGGCGTCGCCACCACCGGCGGCCGGGGCCGCAGCGACCGCGACGGGAGCGGCGGCGGTGACGCCGAACTCCTCTTCGAAGGCCTTGAGGAAATCGTTGAGCTCCAGGACCGTCATGTTCTTGAAGACGTCCAGCAGCTCGGGGGTGGTCATGGTTGCCATGGTGGGTTCTTCCTTCTCCGGTTACTCGGACTCAGTGGTCTCGGACTCGGTGGACTCGGGGGCAGCCTCGGCCGCGGCGTCGGCGGCAGGCGCTTCCGCCTCCGCGGCCGCGGCCGGGATGTCGGCCTCGGGTTCCGCGGCGGGCTCCTGCTCGGACTCCGCGTCGGGCAGGGACTCGCCGGCGGCGACGCGCTCGTGGATCAACGCCTGCACGCCGTAGGCGAAGTTGCGGGTGAACGCCTGGAACAGGCCCGCCGCCTTGGTGAGCGGCGCCTGGAACATCCCGGCGATCTGCGTGAGCATCACGTCACGCGACGGGAGATCGGCCAGCGCTTCGATGTCGGCCGGCGTGATGATCCGCTCGCCGAGCAGCCCACCCTTCACGACCAGGGCGGGGTTGTCCTTGCCGAAGTCGCGCAGTGCCTTGGCCGCGGCCGCAGCGTCGCCCCGTACGAACGCGAGGGCGACGGGGCCCTCGAACATCGACGTGATCTCGTCGTAGCCCGCGCCCTCGATCGCCCGACGCGCCAGCGTGTTCTTGAAGACCTTGTACTCGGTGCCCGAACCGCGCAGCGACCCGCGCAGGTCGGCCAGCTCGTGCACGGACAGGCCGCGGTACTCGGTGAGCACGGTGGCGTCGGCTTCCGCCAGCTTGCTGCGGATCTCGTCGACGACCGCGACCTTCTCGGGTCTCGCCATCTGGTTGCCTCTCGCAGATATGGACAGGGACGTCACCGCAGACACGCGGGACGTCCCGATCAGTGCGAGAGCGCCTCGTCCGGCGGGTGCGGCCCGGGGGCTGCGACCCATTACCTCGAAGAGACCGGAGGTCTGTGGCTGGTGAAGTTGTGGAGCGAAGGTTACTACGCCGTCGTCGAAGCGTGCTCGTCGAGGCGGGTCGCGGTCGGGTCGATCTTCACGCCGGGGCCCATGGTCGAGCTCACGGTGACCGCCTTCAGGTACCGGCCCTTCGCCGACGCCGGCTTGGCCCGCAGCAGCTCGTCGAGCACCGAGAAGTAGTTCTCGAGCACCGCCGTGTTCTCGAAGCTCGCCTTCCCCAGCGGCACGTGCACATTGCCGTAGCGGTCGGTGCGGTACTCGACCTTGCCCGCCTTGAACTCCGACACCGTCTTGCCCACGTCGGTGGTGACCGTGCCCGTCTTCGGGTTCGGCATGAGGCCGCGCGGGCCGAGGGTGCGGCCGAGCTTGCCCACCTGGCCCATGAGGTCGGGGGTGGCGATGGCGACGTCGAAGTCGAGGAACCCACCCTCGACCCGGGTGATGAGGTCGTCGGCGCCGACGACGTCGGCCCCGGCCTCTTCCGCCTCGCGGGCCGCGTCACCCGCGGCGAACACGGCCACGCGCACGCTCTTGCCGGTGCCGTGCGGCAGCGACACGGTGCCGCGGATCATCTGCTCGGCCTTGCGGGGGTCGACGCCGAGACGGAACGCCGCTTCGACCGTCTCGTCGAAGTTGCGGGTGGCCATCGCCTTCACGAGGTCGATCGCCTCGACCGGGGTGAACACCTGCTCGCGGTCGTAGCGGCGGTGGGCGTCGACGGACTTCTTGCCGGGCTTGGTCATTGCTGCGCTCCTTGGTCGGGGCTCCCTCGATGGACCCGGATCCGGCCGCGAGGTCCTCGGCCGGGGGCGTTGCTCTCGGTAGCGGTGCTAGCCGCTGATCTCGATGCCCATCGAGCGGGCGGTGCCGGCCACCTGGGCGATGGCACCGTCGAGGTCGATGGCGTTGAGGTCGGGCATCTTGGTCTCGGCGATCTGACGCACCTGCGCGCTGGTGACCTTGCCCGCCTTGTCGGTGCGCGGGTTCGCCGCGCCCTTCTCGATCCCCGCGGCCTGCCGCAGGAGGAACGGAGTGGGCGGCGTCTTGGTGACGAACGTGAACGAGCGGTCCTCGAAGATCGAGATCTCCGCCGGGATCACCATGCCGCGCTGGTTCTCGGTCGCGGCGTTGTACGCCTTGCAGAAGTCCATGATGTTGATGCCGTGCGGTCCGAGCGCGGTGCCCACCGGCGGGGCCGGGGTCGCCTGACCCGCCGGGATCTGGATCTTCACGATCGCCGCGAGCTTCTTCTTCGCCATTCCATTCGCTCCTTCGTTGCGGCGCAGGGTACCTGCGCCGCGGGCACTCAGTCGCTGGCGAGCGCCTTCGCTCGCTCCGCTCGGCTTCGGCGCCGCGGCGCCGGAAACCTTCCCTGAGTCGGTTGTGTCGTCTACTTACAGCTTCGCGACCTGGCCCAGTTCCAACTCGACCGGGGTCTCCCGGCCGAAGATGTTCACCAGCACGGTGAGCTTCGAGCGGGCGACGTCGATGTCGGAGATCGCGCCGTTGAAGTCGGCGAAGGGGCCGGTGGTGACCCGCACCTGCTCGCCCACCTCGTACTCGAGCCGCGGCCGCACCTTCTTCTCCTGGCCGGCTTCCACCGCCGCGCCGGTGCCGAGGATGTTCTCGACCTCCTTGCGCGAGAGCGGCGTGGGCCGGGCGCCGTTGCCGACGAACCCGGTGACGCCGGGCGTGTTGCGCACCACGTACCAGGAGTCGTCGTCGAGCGCCATGCGCACGAGCAGGTAGCCGGGGAACACCTTCTTCTGCACGACGACCTTGCGGCCGCCCTTGAACTCGATGACGTCCTCCATCGGGATGACGACCTCGAAGATCTGCTCCTCGACGTTCATCGAGCGCACGCGGCTGGCGAGGTTCTGCTTGACCTTGTTCTCGTAGCCCGCGTAGGTGTGCACGACGAACCAGTCGCCGGGACGCTCGTAGGGGCTCGGCTCGCGCGGCGCCAGCTCCTCCTCGTCCTCCTCGTCGATCACGTCGAGGAGCTCGGCCGCGGCGAGGTCGCCGGGCTCGACCACCTCCACGATCTCGACGATCTCTTCGACGACGGCGTCGTCGGCCGCCTCGAGGGGCTCGTTGGTGGTCTCGTCGGGTGCAGGGAAGGCAGCAGTCATGGAGTCGCTCAATCGAAGAGGAAGAGCACGAATTTGGAGGATGCGTAATCGAAGCCGAAGATCAGCGTGGTCATCACGATGACCGCGATCAGCACGATGATGGTGGAGTTGATGACTTCCTTGCGGGTGGGCCAGGCGACCTTGCGCAACTCGCCCTTGACCTCACCGAGGTACTCGCGCGGGCCGACCTTCTCGCGGGTGGGAGCCGAGGACGGCGGGCGCTTCTTGTCACCATCGGCGCGCTTGGGCTTGTCGGTGCCCTGCTTCGCCATCATGCGCTTCGTCTGTCGGTTCATCGACACGGCGTCGCCATCCTCGAGGTGCTCGTGATCAAGTCGTCGTTCGCTGCAGGGCAGGAGGGACTCGAACCCCCAACCGCCGGTTTTGGAGACCGGTGCTCTACCAATTGAGCTACTGCCCTCCGGGCGCGGTCGGGCCGGAGCAGCCAGGATAGCAGTGAGTCGCGACCCGCCCGCAGGCGAGCGGCGTCGGCGTCAGCCGGTGAAGCGGGGCTGGAGCGCGACGGCGGCGGCCGGCAACACGTTGGTCACGGCCACCGTCGCCTCCTGGTTCGGGGCGACGATCGCGACCTCCATCGCTTCCGCCTGCGGGCCGGAGGTCACGCACGGGTCGTCGGGGTTGGCCGCAGTGGCAACTCCCACACCACCGTCCCAGCGGGCGGAGCTGGTCGCGGCGGGCTCGATCTCCGACGCGCCGCTGCCGACGCACTCGTAGGAGGTGCTCGTCGCGCCTCCGCTCCCGGTCTCCGTGACCGTGCAGTCATTGGGACCGAAGAACCCGATGCTCTGCCCGACCGCAGGCTGCACGGTGCCCGACTCGTCCACCGTGAACTGGAGGTCGACGTCGCTCAGCTCGGCCACACCGAACGCGATCGTGGCGCTCTCGCAGGCGACGTGCATCGTGAAGGTCGTGCCCGGAGTCGCGGCACCGACCGCCGTCTTCGTCACCGTGAGCGGCGCCGCGACGCAGCTGGTGTCACCCACCTCGTACGTCAGCGTGACGCTGCCGTTGCCGCCGTTGCCGGCGTCGACGTCGGACACGACGTCCGCACCGAAGCCGGAACCACCGCCACCCGCGGCAGCCGCGCCCTCGAGGATCTGGACGCCCCCAGCGCCGCCACCGCCGAAGTAGCCACCACCGCCACCGCCACCGCCGCCGTTGACGGTCGCATCGCCGGCGCCGTCACCACCCTGGCCGAGCGCGCCGGCACCACCCAACGGTGCGCCCCCGTCGGTCTGACCACCCGTGCCGCCGGCCGACTGCGTACCACCGGTGCCGGCCGTCGAGCTCCCCGCGTCGCCACCGGGGCCGCCTTCCTCACCACCGCCGACACCTGCATTGACGCCACCGAAAGCACCGAATCCGCCGCCTCCACCACCGACGGCCACGCGGCTGTCGAGGTCGGAGCCACCGGCGCGGACGTCGGACGCACCACCGCCGCCTGCCCCTGCGCTGTACTCGTCCCAACCGGGCACGGTCGGCGTCCCGCCGTCGCCACCGCCGTTGAAGCCACCTGCACCACCAACCACGTCGGGCGCGCCGGAATTACTCACGTCTCCACCACGTCCGCCGACGTTGATCTGGAGTGACCCACCCGGCACCACCGGGAACGTGGACGCGCCCGAGCCACCCTGCGCACCCTCGCCCGCGACCGAGGCCGACGGACCGTTGCCGTTGCCGCGGGCCGAGACCGCGTCGGCGATGACCGCGGGGTTCGATCCACCCTCGGCGCCGATGGCCTGCGCGGTCACGCACGTCACCCCGGCCGGGACCACCCAGTCGGTGGTGCCCACCGTGGTGAACACCTGGCTCTGGGGCTCAGCGCCCGCAGGCGACGTCCAGAGCGCCGGCGCCAACACCAGCGCCGCGGTTCCGACAACTCCGATGACGCGACCGACTGCCTTCACGGCTCGACCCCTCTGTCCTGCCTCGAACGAACGGCGTACCTTAACCCACCCGCGCCCGGGCGCAAGTGACCTCGCGACTAGCCGGCGACGACCGTCCGGCGGCGGGAGCGGTGCACGATCATCACCGTCGCGGCAGTGCCGGCGGCGACTGCCGCGCCACCGATGGCCCCGGCGTACGCCAGGCGCCGCCCCGAGAGGATCGAACGCACCGCGTGGCGCTCGCCGGCCTCCTCGATGGCGGCCAGCGTCTGCGCGAGCAGGCCCGGCGCGGGCTCGAGGTAGCGGGTGCGCAGCAGCTGGAGGCCGCGGAGCATCTTGCGGTAGCGGGCGAGCTCGGCCTGGCAGCGCAGGCAGCTCTCGATGTGCCGCTGGACCGACAGCTCGACTGCGGCACCGTTCTCGACCGCCTCCGGGAGCAGCTGGGCGACGTCGTCACACCGCATGCTCACGCCGTCCCTCCTGCTGGTCGTCGTAGAGCAGGTCGCGCAGCTTCTTGCGCCCCCGGTGCAGGCGCACCTTCGCGGCCGCGACCGAGATTCCGAGCTCCTCGGCGATCTCCTCGTGGGTCATGCCGTAGACGTCCTTGAGCACCACGAGCACCCGCAGCTTCGGCGGGAGGTGCTCGAGCGCACCCGAGAGCTGGGCGAGCAGCGCCGACTGCTCGGCGGACTCCTCGGGTTGGGCCTCGATGCGGGTCTCGACCGGCTCCTCGACCATGGCGTCGAGCGCGTCGGCGCGATGACGCCGGCGCCGCTTCACCGTCGTGTAGGCGGTGTTCGCGGTGATGCGGTAGAGCCACGTGGTGAATTGCGCTTCACCACGGAAGCCCTTCAGGCCCTTCCAGGCCCGGAGATAGGTCTCCTGCACCACGTCGCGAGCGTCCTCCTCGTGGGCCGTGAGACGCATCGCGAGCGTGTAGGTGTCGACGTAGGTCCGGCGGACCAGTTCGTCGAACGCCGGACGGTCCCCGTCGCGAGCGGCGGCGACCAACCGGTCGAGCTCGTTCGGCTCCCTCGGCAGTTCGTTGGTGATCATGTGTGACTCACCCCGAGCCGCCGGGGTTACCAACCCCTGCCAGGCCGCTGATCAGCGGGTTTCCTTGTGGAGCGTGTGCCGACGGTCGAAGCGGCAGTACTTCTTCATCTCGATCCGCTCACGGTCGTTCGTCTTGTTCTTGATCGTGATGTAGTTCCGCCGCTTGCACTCTTCGCATGCGAGGGTCACCTTGACCCGCTTGTCGCTCGCCATTGCCTCGCTCCTGTGACCGGCCGTGCCGAATGTGTAGCGGTGGCGGGACTCGAACCCGCGACGCCGCGATTATGAGCCGCGTGCTCTGACCAACTGAGCTACACCGCCTGGATACGGTTCCGCAGAACCGCAGAGCCCCCTTACGGACTTGAACCGTAGACCCCTTCCTTACCATGGAAGTGCTCTGCCGACTGAGCTAAGGGGGCGGAACGGAACAGGATAGCAACGCCGGGGTCCGCGCTACCGTGCGGAAGGTGGAGATGAAGCGGAGCCGTGCCCGGAGGGGCGAGACGGCGCAGCGGAATCGACCAACGGAAGCGGTCGAGCGGGCCGAGGGCGCCGGGATCCGACTCGCCGAACGGCGCGACGCCGCTGGGATCCGGGCCATCTACAACCACTACGTCACCGAGTCGACGGCACTCTTCGACATGGTCCCGCGCACGCTCGACGAGCAGGTGATGTGGCTCGACGAGCACGCCGGTGGGCATCCCGCGCTGGTCGCCGAGGACGACGGCCGGATCGTCGGGTTCGGGTCGCTCTCGCCCTTCCGTTCCCGCCCGGCGTACGCAACCACGGTCGAGGACTCCGTCTACCTGCTCGAAGAACACCAGGGCCGCGGCATCGGCCGGGCCATGCTCCAGGAGCTCCTGCGGCTGGCGGCGGCCCACGGCTTCCATGCCGTCATCGCCCGCATCACGGGCGAGAACGAGGCCTCGATCGGCCTGCACGCGGCCTGCGGGTTCGAGCTGGTGGGCACGGAACGGGAGGTCGGGCGCAAGTTCGGGCGCTGGCTCGACGTGGTCGAGATGCAGCGGATGCTCTGAGCAAGAGGAAACCCGCCGACGAAGGCGGGCGGACGAGCAGAGTGGGCCGGGTTGGATTCGAACCAACGTAGCTTGCGCAGCAGTTTTACAGACTGCCCCCTTTGGCCACTCGGGTACCGACCCTGGGGGCGCGTACAGTATCAGGCCGCCACTTCCAGCTTCCCAGTGCGCCAACCCTCCGGAGTGCATCGATGCCCACCTTCGACGTCGTGTCCGAGCTCGACATGCAGGAGGTCCGCAACGCGGTCGACCAGGCCTCGCGGGAGATCTCCACGCGCTACGACTTCAAGAACACCGGCAGCTCCATCGAGCTGAAGGAGAAGGAGATCGAGCTCAACACCGAGAGCGAAGCGCGCCTCACCGCGCTCAGGCAGGTGCTCGAGGAGAAGCTCGTGAAGCGCCAGGTGTCGCTCAAGGCGCTCGGCTACGGCAAGATCGAAGAGGCGTCGAAGGGCGCGGTGCGCCAGATCGTCAGCCTCAACGTCGGGATCTCCACCGACAAGGCCAAGGAGATCGGTAAGTTCATCAAGGAGCTCGGGCTCAAGGGCGTGTCGCACCAGATCCAGGGCGACCAGCTCCGGGTGAGCGGCAAGAAGCGCGACGACCTCCAGTCCGCGATCGCGGCGATGAAGGAGCACGACTTCGCGGTGCCGCTGCAGTTCACGAACTTCCGCGACTGACCCCTCGCTTCACACCCCGACGGGATCTCGCGGCGTCCGCCGGCTCGACCACGATCGTGGGCTTGCGCACCGACCCGTGTTGACCCGCGAGCACGAGGCCCAGCACGGAGTACGGAAACAGCATGAGCACGTGAGTCACGACGAGGACAGAGGTCACCGCCAACGAGGTCACCGTCAAGACCTGGAAGCCGACGAGTGTCGTGAACGGGAGGACGCTCACGATCGCCGGCGCCAGGACGCGATATCCGAACGGAGGCTCCACGAACCGATCGAGGTGGTTGGCGAACTTCACGTATTGATAGCCGTCGCCCGCGTACGCCGAGTGTGGGTCGTGGTAGAGGAAGAACATCAGCGTCAGCAGTGCCCCGGCGAAGACGAGCAGGGCGATGAGGTGGCGCCGGCGCACCGATGCGGGGAGCGCGGACGGTCGAGCACGGCGATCGGCGAACGTCTCGTGCATCGCTACCCTCCCGCCCGTGACACTTCTGGAGGTCCGCCGCGCTCGAACGGCTACCGACCCAGTCTGAACGGTCGGAGTCGCGGATTCCACACCATCTCGCTGCTGTCGTCGATCTCAACGACTCCGGCAGGCGGCGATCGCATCGCCGACGAGCGCCGCGAAGCGCTTCTGCTCGGCCTCGGTGAACTTGGTCTCCATCGCGTACAGCGACGCGAACTCGGCATCGCCGGTCAAGCGGTCCGCCGCGCAGCGCGCGCCTGCTTCGGCGGCGCGTCCGCATCCAGGAACTCCCGGGTGACGTCGTTGCGGTCGACCAGGAGCTCGACCGCGGCGTCGAGCGTCGCGGCGGTCGGCGCGGTCACCCCGCCGACGTCGCACGCGGTCAGCGTCACCCGTCCGGCGCCGCGGCGGAGCGACGCCGCGCCGTCCGGCAACGCGGTGATCCACTCCTCGAACGCGTCGCCGATCTCCTTCGTGTCGGCAACGGTGTCGCCGGCGATCGCGACCCGCACGCACTCCCGGTCGGTCCCCCGCTTCGTGTACGCCACGTAGCGGTCACCACCCCACCCTTCGGCTGCGGTCAACGCGACCTTCGGCTCGAGCCGCGCCGCGAGCACCAGATACATGCTGAACGCACCGAAGTCGTCCACGTCGCCGTGGCGCTTCTCGTCACGGGCGAGCTTCGGGGCCGGGAGGCGCTTCGGCGCCTGCGCGGCGCGCGCTGCCACCGGGTCGATGATCTGCTCCTCCGAGACCGGCGGATTCGCGAACGCGCGGTTCACCCGTTCCATCCCGCCGGCATCGCGCAGGAACCCGACATAGCGCGCGCCGTAGATGTAGGGGCCGCCCACGAACAGGTCGAGCACGGGCGGGATGTCGGTGGCTCCCGGGGCGGCGTCGACGGGGTCGTCGGGCTCCTCGGCGAAGTAGGCGTCCTGCTCCGCGCGTGGCCGCGAGAACAGGTAGTCGTCCTCGATGCCGGTCGCGTCGCCCTCGACCAGCGCGGTGAGGGCGAAGTCCTCACCCGACGTCTCCACCCGGTCGTCGAGCCCGGTCAGGTCGAAGTGCTGGTCCTGCAGTGCGTGGGTGAGCTCGTGGACCAGGGTGACGCGCACGTCGACGTCGTCGACATCGGTGCCCCGGACGTAGAGCGCCTGCTTCTCCTGGTCGTAGAAGCCGATGGTGTCGCTCGCGCCGAGGTCGCGCGACGACTGGATCAGGTCGACCGGCCCCTCGATCAGCCCGAAGGCACGGAGTTGACCTGCGATCCGGTCGGCCTCGGCGCGGTCCCGCTTGGTGATCTTCGGGTCGTCACCCTGGTACGCCTTCACGAAGGCGGCGTCGCCGAGGAACTTCACCGGCACGGGATGCTCGAACTCCAATTTCCGGTGGCGCTCGACGAACCGGACGTACTTGGTGACGCGCGGGTCCCACTTCGCCGGTGGCTTCGGCGCCGCCGTCGCCGGTACCGCGCCGAGCAGCGCGGCACCGAGCAGCGTTCCGATCAGCAGCACGCCCGACCACCCTCTCCGCACGGGCGGAGGGTAGCGGTCGGGTCGCGCCGTCGATCGTCAGTGGGCTTCGGTGCGCAGCCGGCGGATCCGCTCGGCGGTGGGCGGGTGCGAGTTCCAGAGGTTCGCGAACTCGATCTTGCGACCGGTCAACGGGTTCACGATGTACGCCTGCGCCTGCGCAGGGTTGACGTTCATCGGCCGCTCCTTCACGTACGCCTCGATCTTCTCGAGCGCGCGGGCGAGGGCATCACCATCGTGCAGCAGGTGCGCGCCGCTGGCGTCGGCCTCGAACTCGCGGCTCCGGGACAGCGACGCCTGCAGCAACCCGGCCGCGATGGGGGCGAGGATCGCCATGGCGATCGCGCCGAAGGCGTTGCCGCCCTCGCGGTCGTTGCCACCGCCGAACATCGCCCCCCACATCGCCATGTTCGCCAGGAACGTGATGGCGAGTGCGACCGTGGCGGCCACCGAGCTGATCAGGATGTCACGGTTGCGCACGTGCGAGAGCTCGTGAGCGAGCACGCCGCGCAGCTCGTCGTCGTCGAGCACCTGGAGGATGCCCTGGGTGACGCACACCGCCGCGTGGCTGGGGCTGCGGCCGGTCGCGAAGGCGTTCGGCTGCATCTCCGGCGACACGTACAGCTTCGGCATCGGCATGTCGGCCCGGCGGGTGAGGTCCTCGACGATGGCGTAGACCGTCGGCAGCTCTTCAGGGGTGACCGGCTTCGCCCGGGCCGCCTTGATCGCGACGCTGTCACTGAACCAGTAGGAGCCGCCCACCAGCAGTAGGCCGAGCGCGAGCCCGATCACCAGACCGGTGCTGCCACCGATGGCGCCGCCGACCAACATGAACAGGGCGCCCAGGGCAGCGAGCAGGACGGCCGTCTTCAGTGCGTTCTTCATCGTTGTCCACCTCGTCGGGCCCCGGGGAGGGGCCCCTGACTCCCGTGGAACGTCGCGCGACCGCCGCGCGTTCCCGCTCCGACCCGGAGTGGACAGCTAGTCGTAGTACCCGCTGTGGAAGTAGATGCAGGGCACGCCCTCGGAGCGGAACATCGCCACGTTGCGGCGGTCGTCCTCGATGGCGAGGCGCAGCTCGAACCCGTAGTTGCGCAGGTCCCACACCGACGCCTGCTTGAAGTCGCGGGCCATCTCGTAGTCGCCCCAGGGCCGCATGAGCAGGACGTTCCAGCGGATGCGGTACCGGCGCAACCACGCCTCGGTGAGGTGGTGCACCCGTTCGGGCCGGGCAGTGAGGAGCACCACGCTCAGCTCGGGATCGAGCAGGTCGAGGAGCACCTTCACCTCCTCGATCACGGGATCGTCGCCGCAGGCCTCGAAGAAAGCGTTCCAGTTGCGCCGCGGCGCCTCGAGGTAGTGCTGACGGCTGGCGGCGTCGGAGAGCACGCCGTCGATGTCGACGACCACCGCGGGTCCGGGCTCGACCTTGCCCTCGTGCCAGGTCCAGTGATCGGGCACGTAGCCGGCCCCGGGGGTGTACGTCACTCGTCGTCGCCGCTCGCCGCCGCCAGGTACCGCGCCTTGATACCCTCCACGACCGCCGGATCGGCGAGGGTCGTGGTGTCGCCGAGCGCCTGGTCCTCGGCGACGTCGCGGAGCAGCCTGCGCATGATCTTCCCCGAACGCGTCTTCGGCAGGTCCTCGGTGAACAGCACCGTCTTGGGCTTGGCGATCGGGCCGATGGTGTGGCCGACGTGGTCGCGCAGTTCGGCGACCAGCTCCTCGCTCGGTTCGTTGCCCGCGCGCAGGATCACGAACGCGCCGATCGCCTGACCGGTCGTCGCGTCCTTCCGGCCGACGACCGCGGCCTCGGCGACGGCCGGATGCCCGACGAGCGCGTGCTCGACCTCGGCGGTCGAGATGTTGTGGCCCGACACCAGCATCACGTCGTCGACCCGACCGAGCAGCCAGAACGAGCCGTCGTCGTCGCGTTTGGCGCCGTCACCGGCGAAGTAACGACCGTCGAAACGGCTCCAATAGGTGTCGCGGTAGCGCTCGGGATCGCCCCAGATGCCGCGCAGCATGGAGGGCCACGGGCGCGTGAGCACGAGGTAGCCACCGCCCGGGATGCCGACCGACTCGCCGGCGTCGTCGACGATGTCGGCGCCGATCCCGGGCAGCGGGTCGGTCGCGCTCCCGGGCTTCAGCGTGGTGACGCCGGGCAGCGGGCTGATCATGATGGCGCCGGTCTCGGTCTGCCACCACGTGTCGACCACCGGGCAGCGCTCACCGCCGATGTGCTGCCAGTACCAGATCCACGCCTCGGGGTTGATGGGCTCGCCGACGCTGCCCAGGAGCCGGAGGCTCGAGAGGTCGTGGCCCTCCGGGAACTGCCGGCCCCACTTCATGAAGGTGCGGATGGCGGTGGGCGCGGTGTAGAGGATGGTGACGCCGTACCGCTCGACGATCTGCCAGAGCCGGTCCTTCCCGGGATGATCGGGCGTCCCCTCGTAGAGCACGCTGGTCGCGCCGTTCATGAGCGGTCCGTAGACGATGTAGGAATGGCCGGTGACCCAACCGACGTCGGCGGCGCACCAGTACACGTCGGTGTCGGCGTGCAGGTCGAACACGTACTTGTGGGTCCACGCCACCTGCGTGAGGTAGCCGCCCGTGGTGTGCATGATGCCCTTGGGCCGCGCCGTGGTGCCGCTGGTGTAGAGGAGGTAGAGGAGATCCTCGGCGTCCATCGGCTCCGGCGGGCAGTCGTCCGACTGCTGCGGGACCAGGTCGTGCCACCACACGTCGCGCCCGTCGGTCATCGCGACGTCCTGCTCGGTGCGCTTGAGCACCAGCACCTTCTCGATCGTCGGGCACTCGGCGACCGCGGTGTCGGCGGTCTCCTTGAGGGGGACGACCTGGCCGCGCCGCCACGCGCCGTCGCCGGTGATCAGCACCTTGGCCTCGGCATCCTGGATGCGGTCGCGCAGCGAGTCGGACGAGAAGCCGCCGAACACGACCGAGTGCGCCGCGCCGATGCGGGCACACGCGAGCAGCGCCATGGGGAGCTCGGGCACCATGCCGAGGTAGACGTTGACCCGGTCACCCTTCTCGACGCCCAGGGCCTTCAGCGCGTTCGCGAGCTGCGACACGTCTTGTAGGAGCTCGGCGTAGGTGATCGTGCGGGTGTCGCCGGGCTCGCCCTCCCAGTGGTACGCGACCCGGTCGCCACGACCGGCGTCGACGTGACGGTCGAGGCAGTTGTACGCCGCGTTGAGCTTGCCGCCCACGAACCACTTCGCGAACGGGAGGTCCCATTCGAGGACGGTGTCCCAGGGCGCGAACCAGTCCAGCAGCGCGCCGGCCTGCTCCGCCCAGAACGCCTCGAAGCCGGCATCGGCTTCGGCGTACACGCCCGTGTCGGCGACGAGGGCGTCGGCGGTGAACGCGGCCGGCGGCGGGTAGGTGCGGTCCTCGTCGTGGAGGGATTCGATCGTGTCGGACTGCTGCGGCTCGTCGGCCATCACCCAACCCCCTTCTGGCAAGCGGGGGTCAGGCTACCCGGGGGTCCGGCGGGCTCAACGGGTGAAGACGAGCACGCGGTGAGCGCCCAGGCCGCCGGGATCGGTGAGCGCCGAACCCTCGCTGACGCGGCTGCGGTGCCGGACCGCCTCGAGGTCACCGACGTGGGCGCGCGCGTCCCATTGGTCTCGCGCCGCGGCCACGAGCTCGTCGGCGCCGAGCGAGCGCAACCACTCCGCCTGCGTCGTGTCCTGCTGGAGCCGGAAGCCGGCGCGCGCGGCTGCGTGCACGAGGAACTCGCGCGGCACGTCGATGGTGAGGTCCTGGTCGCCGGGAGCGACGAGCGGCGCATCGCCCCTCCCGTGGTCGCGGTAGGTGCGCAACCAGCCGACTTCGCCGCGCTCGACCAGCTCCGCGGCGGTCGCGGCGTAGTCGATCACCACGAGCACACCGCGGCGGAGCGCCATCGCGCACCCGTGCAGCCAGTCGACGATCGCGGTCGGCACCGGGAGCCGGGCGCCGTCGGGCACCGCCACTCCCGCGGCGATCAGGTCGGCCTCGGCCGCGAGCTCGTCGACCGCGGGGACGATCGCCTCGGTGAGGCTGTCGCCGTCGAGCGCGACCCGCACCTCGGACCACGCCCCGGCAGTGCGTTCGACCACACGGAACGGGAGGTTGTCGAGCAGCTCGTTGGCCAGGACGACGCCGTCGAACGGCACTGCCGGGAGCTCGTCGAGCGCGGTGACGATCGGTCCCATGCCGACGACCGGGAGCGGGGCGTCGTCCTCGTTGCGCACCACCGGGCCGAGCGCGTCCTCGAACGGCTCGACCGTGAGCAGCTGACGCTGCTCGGCGCGGAGCGCCGGCGACCGCTCGACGAGCACGTAGCGCAGCGCGCCCGCGCAGTCGGGCGCGCTGCCGAGCACGTCGCGGGCCAGGCGCCCGTGGCCCGCGCCGGCCTCGATCACGAAGTAGGGATCCGGCTCCGAGAGCTCGCGCCACCACCGGTCGAGCGCGCCGGCCACCAACACGCCGAACAGTGGGCCGACCTCGGGGCTGGTGACGAAGTCGCGGCCGGCGCGTCCGGCACCGCGCGCCCGGGTGAAGAACCCGTCGTCGCCGTAGAGCGCGAGCTCCACGAACGCATCGAACGCGATCGGCCCCTCCCGCCCGATCCGCTCCGCCAGCTCCTCGACGACCCCGTTCACCGGGTGATCATGCGCGAAATCGACCGTCCACGTGCAATTGCGCGCACGTTCGGCGGCGAGAAGCGCGGGTGGCCCGTCAGAGCTGGAAGGCGAGCTCGCCGATCCGGGCGACGATCTGCGGGTACACGCCGACGACGACCGTGACTGCGGCGGTGAGGCCGATGGCCACGGTGAGCGCGGCGGGCACCGGCTTCGGTGTGGCCGTCGCCTCCGGCGCCGGGTCGTGGAACCACATCTTGCGGGCGACTGCGGCGTAGTAGAAGAACGCCACCACCGAGCCCAGCGCGGCGATGACCCCGAGCACCACGGCCGACGGCGAGTTGGCGTCGAGCACGGCGCGGAACAGCACGAATTTCGCGAACCAGCCGGCGAACGGTGGGATGCCGGCGAGCGAGAAGAGGAAGATCGTGAGCGTCACCGCCATCGCGGGCGAGGTCTTGCCCAGCCCGGCGTACGAATCGATCTCGCCGCTCCCGGTGCGGCGGGCCACCGCGATCACCACCGCGAACGCTCCGAGGTTCATCGCCGCGTAGATGAAGAGGTAGACGAGGACCGCCTCGAACGAGCTCACCGCCGCGGTGCCGTCGCCCGCCACCGCCAGTGGCACGAGGATGAACCCGCCCTGCGCGATCGACGAGTACGCCAGCATGCGGACGATGTTGGTCTGGCGCAGGGCGACCAGGTTCCCGTAGATCATCGACCCCGCCGCGAGCACCCAGAGCACGGGCTCCCACGAGTCCTGCGACGGGAAGAACCCGAACCGGATGATGGTGAGGAGCGCCACGAACCCGCCCGCCTTCGAGGCGGTCGAGAGGAACGCGGTGACCGGCGTGGGCGCACCCTCGTACGTGTCGGGGGTCCAGAAGTGGAAGGGCACCGCGCTCACCTTGAACGCGAACCCGCCGATGGTCAGGAAGATGGCGACCGCGAGCAGCGTGCTGGTGCCGTGCACCGCGATGTAGCGGAAGATGTCGCGGAGCAGGGTCGAGCCGCCGGTCTCGCCGAAGACGATCGACATGCCGTAGAGCATGATCGCCGACGACAGCACGCCGATGATGAAGTACTTGATCATCGCTTCGTTCGACTTGGAGTCGTGCTTGCGCCAACCGGCGAGCACGAAGGTCGGGATGGTGATCGTCTCCAGCGCGACGAAGATCGTGACGAGGTCGCGCGCCGACGCCATCGCCATCATCCCGAGCACCGAGGTGAGCATCAGGAAGTAGAACTCACCCTGGTAGTAGTCGCCGTCGGAGATGTAGTCGGACGACATCAACAGCACCACGTACGTGACGACGAGGAAGAACCCCTCGAACGCCAGCGCGTAGTTGTCGACCACGAACGCGCCACCGAAGAGCACGCGGTCGGTGCCGTCGGCGGCCAGCGTGATCACCGGGATCAACGCCGCCAGCACGCCGATGGACGCGATGCGCGAGCTGGTGAACCGTGACCGCTCGGGCCAGACGAGGTCCGCGATCAGGACGACGAGGATCGTCGCGGTGAGGACGAGCTCGGGCGCGAGCGCGTGGAAGTCGACGTGCGGATTCACCTACAGCGCCCTCGACAGCCCGTTGACCAGATGGGTGACGGGGAGATCGGTCATCTTGAAGACCAGTTGCGGATAGATGCCGAGGGCGATGATCAGACCGAGGAGCGGGACCCACGCGATCCACTCCGACACGTGGACGTCGTGGATGTGGGCGTGCTCGAACTCGGGCTTCACCTTGCCCATCGCGACCCGCTGGAACATCCAGAGGAGGTAGCCGGCGGCGAGCACGGTGCCGATCGCCGCGATCACCATGTAGATCCGGAACGTCGTGAGGGTGCCGTCGAGACCGCCCCACAACCCGAAGGGCAGCGTCGGCTCGTAGGCGGAGAGGATCGACGGGAACTCGCCCCAGAACCCGGCGAGACCGGGGAGGCCGAGCGATGCCATGGCCGAGAACCCGAGCAGCCACCCGAGCTGCGGCGCCTGCGTGAGGAGCCCGCCGAGGCGGCTCATCTCGCGGGTCTCGTAACGCTCCTGGATCGATCCGGCGAGGAAGAACAGCATGCCGGTGATGAGACCGTGGGCGACCATGCCGAAGATGGCGGCGTTGATGCCGAAGTCGGTGAGGGTGGCGATGCCGAGCATCACGAAGCCCATGTGCGCCACCGAGGAGAACGCGATGAGGCGCTTCATGTCTCGTTGCGCGAGACAGCACAACGCGCCGTAGATGATGCCGATCACCGCCAGCAGACCGATCCACGGCGCCCACGACTGCGCCGCGCTCGGCAGGGTCGGGAGCGCGATGCGGATGAAGCCGTAGGTGCCGAGCTTCAGCATGATCGCGGCCAGGAGCACCGAGCCGACGGTCGGCGCCTCGGTGTGCGCGTCGGGCAACCACGTGTGGAACGGGAACATCGGCACCTTGATCGCGAAGCCGAGGAACATGCCGCCGAAGATCAGCAACTGCGTGCCGTGCACGATGCCGTCGCCGCCGAGGCGCGACAACGTGACCATGTCGAAGGTGTGCACCTTCGACAGGAAGAAGAGCGCCAGGAAGCTCAACAGCATCAGGGCGGAGCCGAACAGCGTGAAGAGGAAGAACTTGATCGACGCGTACTCGCGGTTGGGGCCTCCCCACACGCCGATCATGAAGAACATCGGGAGCAGGACGACCTCGAAGAAGATGAAGAAGAGGATGAGGTCCTGGGCGACGAAGGTGCCGATCATGCCCGTCTCGAGCAGCAGCATCAGCGCCAGGAACGCCTTGGGGTTGTGCGGTTCCGGGAAGTGGTTCCAGGAGTAGATGACGCAGCAGACCGTCACCAGCATCGTGAGGAGGACCATCGGCAGCGAGATGCCGTCGATGCCGACGTGGTAGCGGCTGTTGATGACGTCGATCCAGCGCTCGTTGGCCGTGAACTGCAGTTGGCCGTCGTCGACGTTGAAGTTGGCGAGGATGCCGATCCCGACCGCGGCCGTGACCAGGGTGGTCAGCAGCGCGACCACCTTGATCAGGTTCTCCTCGGCCCTCGGGATCGCCAGCACGATCACCATGCCGACGATGGGGATGAACACCGCCAGTGTCAGCGCCCAGTTGTCGAACCAGTCCATCGGAACGATTCCCCTCGAATCAGGTGTTGGCGAGTAGCAGGAAGAAGCTCAGGAGCCCGACCGCAGCGAACAGGAGCAGCGCGTACCGCTGCACGCGGCCCGACTGGAAGTAGCGCAGGAGACCACCGCTCTCGCCGGTGATCTCGGCGACGCCGTTCACCGCGCCGTCGACGCCCTTCTGGTCGAGCTTTTCGTAGGTGAACTTGCCGACGGCCTTGGCGCCCTTGCCGGCACCGTTGACCACTCCGTCGATCACGTGCTGGTTCACCCAGTAGGACGCGTTGGCGAGGCCACCCTTGATCGACGCCACGATGACGTTTTCGTACAGGGCGTCGAGGTAGTACTTGTTGATCAGGAACGTGTAGCCCGCGTGCGCGACCTTGTTGCGCTGCGTGAGACCGTCGAGTGCGCCGAGCTTCTCGTGCTTGAACCAGAAGAAGGCGGCGATGCCGATGCCGAGTGCCGCGACCGACAGCGAGATGATCGCCGCCGGGTAGTCGAACTCGGGATGCACGAGCTCGGGGAACGCGACCCGGGGTTCCACCCACTCGGCGAACTTCTCCACGTGGATGGCCGCGGCGTTGAGGAAGCCGGCCAGGACCGCGAACACGGAGAGGATGATGAGCGGCACCGTGATCGCGGGCGGCGACTCGTGCGGGTGGCCGTGGCCGCGGTACTCACCGAAGAAGGTGAGGTACACACAGCGGGTCATGTAGGCGGCGGTGAGGAACGCACCGACGAGACCGACGACGAGGAAGAAGTCGTAGCCCGACTTCCCGGCGGTGACCAGGATCTCGTCCTTCGACCAGAACCCCGCGAACGGGAAGATCCCCGCCAGCGCGAGCGTGCCGATCATGAACGTCCAGAACGTGATCGGCATGAACTTGCGCAGCCCGCCCATGTCCTTCTTCATGTCGAAGGAGTGGTGCGAGCCCGAATGGCTCACCGACCCGGCGCCGAGGAAGAGCAGCGCCTTGAAGAAGGCGTGGGTGAAGAGGTGGAACACGGCGGCGACCCACGCCCCCGCGCCGAGTGCCATCACCATGTAGCCGAGCTGCGAGATCGTCGAGTACGCCAGGACCTTCTTGATGTCGTTCTGCACGAACGCGAGCACGGCACCGATCACGATGGTGATGCCGCCGATCAGCACCATGAAGTTGACGCCGCCGGCGGCGATCGAGAAGCCGTTGAAGAAGACGGGATAGAGGCGCGCACCGAGGTAGACACCGGCGACGACCATCGTCGCCGCGTGGATCAGCGCCGACACCGGGGTGGGGCCGGCCATGGCGTCCGGGAGCCAGGTGTGGAGCGGGAACTGACCGCTCTTGCCGATGATGCCGATGAACAGGCACGCGGCGGCGGCGAGGAGCATGGCGTGGTCGGCGCCGGGGCTCAGCGCGTAGGCGTTGCTCCGGCCGATGTCGAAGCTGCCCACCGCGAAGTACAGGATGATGATGCCGATCATCAGCCCGATGTCGCCGGTGCGGGTGGTGAGGAAGGCCTTGAGCGCGGCGGCGCTGTTCTCCTTCTCCTCCCACCAGTGGCCGATGAGCGCGAACGAGCAGAGGCCGACGCCTTCCCAGCCGAGCAGCATCATCAAGGTGTTGTCGGCGATGACCAGCGTGAGCATCGCCGCGGTGAACAGGCTGAGCATCGCGAAGTAGTGCGTGAAGCGGATGTCGTCGTGCATGTACGCGGTCGAGTAGATGTGCACGAGCAGCGAGATCAGCGTGACGACGAACATCATCATCACCGCGAGGCCGTCCATCCGGATGCCGACGCCGAACTCGAACCCGCCGTTCTGCCACCAGGTGATGTGGTGGAGCACCGGGGTCACGACCGGTTCGCCGTGGCCGCCCTCGGCGCCGAACACGCTCCGGCCCAACGCGCGCAGGCCGCCCTCGTGGCCGCCGGTGGCGTCGTCGACCCGCTGGATCCACTGGTAGACCGCGACGCACGACAGAAGGAACGATGCGCCCACCGCGAGGATCCCGATCTCGGAACCCTGCTTCGGCATCCGCTTCCCGAAGAAGAGGATCAGGAAGAACGACACCGCCGGGATGACGGGGATGATCCAGCCGTAATTCAGCACGTCGGGATCAGCCCTTCAACTGGTCGGCGTCGTCGAGATCGACACTGTGCGCGTTGCGGTAGATCAGCAACACGATCGCCAGGCCGATCCCGACCTCGGCGGCCGCGATCGTGATGACGAACAACGCGAACACCTGGCCGGCGACGGCTTGGTGGAACGCGGAGTACGCCACGAGGTTGATGTTCACCGCGTTGAGCATGAGCTCGATGCTCATGAGCACGAGGACGGCGTTCTTGCGCGCGAGCACGCCGTAGATCCCGGTGCAGAAGAGGAACGCACTGAGGATGAGGAAGTTGTTGAGGGCCATCCGTCAGTCCCTCCGCGCGATCACGACGGCACCCACCAGCGCGGCGAGGAGCAGCATCGACACCACCTCGAAGGGCACGAGGTAGTCGCGGAAGATGCTCGTGGCGATGTTGCTCGAGCGCCCGATGGCCACCAGCCTGTTCTCGAGCTTGATCTCCTTGCCGCCGTACGCGTCGACGAGGAGTGCGGTGATCACCCCGAACAGGAACACGCCCACGACGGCGGACGCGATCCGCTGGTTGTTGTCCATGCTCCCCTCGGGGCGCATCGGCGCGCGGGTGAGCATGATGCCGAATAGGAAGAGGATGACGATGGCGCCGATGTAGATCAGCACCTGCACCCACGCCACGAACTCGGCTGCGAGCAGGATGTACTGCGCCGCGGCGCCCGCGAGCACGACCACGAGGTAGAGCGCGGCGTGCACGACGTTCTGCGAACGCACGACCCCGATGGCCGCACCGGCCATCGCGATCGCGAGGATCCAGAACGCGACGTTCTGCGCGACCACTACTTCTTGACCTCGGCGCCGATCTCGAGCGGCTCGGGCTCGGGCACGGACTCCATCCACTCCCCGAGCTTGCGCTTGTCGTGCAGGAGCTTGGCGATGTTGGACTCGGAGTACTCGTAGTCCGGGCTCCAGAAGAGCGCGTCGAACGGGCAGACCTCCACGCAGATCCCGCAGTACATGCAGAGCGCGTAGTCGATGTCGAAGCGGTCGAGGACGCTGACCGTACGGTCGCGACCTCCCTCGCGGCGCGGCGGGCGCTTCTCCTTGTGCCCCTCGATGTAGATGCACCAGTCGGGGCAGGAGCGACCGCACAGCATGCAGACCGTGCAGTTCTCCTCCTTGAGCGCGATGACACCGCGGGCGCGCGTGGGCGGGTCTTCGCGCTCGTGTGGGTACTGCACCGTGACCGCCGGCTTCAGCATCGTCTTGAACGTGATGCCGAGACCGCCGATGACGCCGGGGAGCTTGGGCTTCTTCACTAGATCGCCACCTTGAAGACGCCGGTGAGCAGGATGTTGATCAGGCCGATGGGGATGAGGACCTTCCACGCCAGTGCCTGCAGCTGGTCCTCACGAAGGCGCGGGTAGGTGAAGCGCACCCAGAACATGAGGAACGACACGCCCATGATCTTGGCGAAGAGCACGAGCGGGCCGAGGAAGCGCATCACGCCCAACGAGATTCCCCACGAGGCGGGCAGCGCCCAGCCCCCGAGGTAGAGCGTGGCCGCGATCGCAGAGAACGCGAACGCGGTGCCGAACTCGCCGATGAAGAAGAAGAGGAAGCGGAAGCCGGTGTACTCGACCATGTAGCCGGCGACCAGCTCGCTCTCGGCGACCGGCATGTCGAAGGGGGTCTGCGTGAGCTCCGCCTGCGACGCGACGAGGAACAACATGAACCCGACGAACTGCGTGAGGATCAGCGGGTAGCCGATGCCGTCCCAGCCGAAGATCGAACCGGTGCTCTGGAACGCCACGATGCCCTGCAGGCTCATCGTGCCCGCCTGGATCACCACGCCGACGACCGCGAGCAGCAGCGGAAGCTCGTAGGCGATGAGCTGGGCGGCGGCGCGCAACGCCCCGAGCAGCGAGAACTTGTTGGCGCTCGCCCACCCCGCCATCAGCACGCCGATGACCGACAGGCTCGAGACGGCCAGGGCGTAGAACACGCCGACGTTGAGGTCCTTGACGACGATGTCGGGTCCGGCGGGGATCACCAGGAACACGAGGAAGGTGGAGATCACCACGATGGCGGGCGCGATCGGCGAACACGCGCCGGTCGGCCTGTCCCGGGGTGATGTCCTCCTTCTGGATGAACTTGATGCCGTCGCCCACCAGCTGGAACCAGCCGTGGAATCCGCCGGGGTCCATCGGGCCCAGGCGGCTCTGCATGTGGCTCATCATCTTGAGGAGGAACACGTAGCCGAGGATCAGCGCGGTGAGCGGGACGATCGCCAGGATGAAGACGGTCTTGATCGCGAGCGTGGTGCCCCAACCGATGTCGAGCGCGAGCGGGAGGAGGTGCATCAGCGGTCGATGTCCCCGAGGATGAAGTAGAGCGACGCCAGGATCGTGATGACGTCGGGGACGAACACGCCGCGGAGCAACCACGGGAGGATCGACACGTTGCTGAACGAGGCCGATCGGATCTTCACCCGGAACGGGCCCGTCGCCCCCTTGGAGAAGACGTAGTAGCCCATCTGGCCGAGGGGGTTCTCGGTCTCGACCCAGGCCTCGCCCTCGGGCACCTTGATGATGCGCGGCACCTTCGCCATGATCGGCCCGGCCGGCATCTGGTCGAGCATCTGCAGGACCATCCGGCACGCCTCACGCGTCTCTTGCAGACGCACCCAGTACCGGGCGAACGAGTCGCCGTCGGGATGCGTCCAGACCTTGAAGTCGAGCTCGGGGTACACGAGGTACGGCTTGCCGTCGCGACGGAGGTCCCAGTCGACGCCCGATGCGCGCAGGTTCGACCCGGACACGCCGTAGGCCGCGCCGAGCTCGGCCGGGATGATCCCGATCGAACGCGTGCGGGCCTCGAAGATCTCGTTGCCGGCGACGAGGTCCTCGAAGTCGTCGCACGCATCGAAGATCTTCTTCATGACCGTGCGGGTCTCGTTGACCCAACCCCACGGGAGGTCTTCCTTGATGCCGCCGATGCGGTTGAAGTTGGGGTGGAACCGTCCGCCCGTCGCCGCTTCGATCAGGTTCAGCACGTGCTCGCGGTCGCGGAACCCGTAGAACGCGGGCGTGAGCGCGCCGACCTGGAGACCCATCTCCCCCAGGAACAGCACGAACGTGGCGATGCGGCTCAGCTCGGTGAGGATGGTGCGGATGTACTGCGCCCGCGGTGGCGCCCCGATACCCATCAGCTGCTCGGCGGCGTCGATGAACGGCACCTCGTTGGCGAAGCTCGAGAGCCAGTCGATGCGGTTGATCAGCGTGGTGATCTGCGGGTAGGTGCGGAACTCGGCGAGCTTCTCGTACCCCCGGTGCATGTAGCCGATGACCGGGTCGGCGGAGACGACCCGCTCGCCGTCGAGGCGCACCACGAGACGCAGCGTTCCGTGCGTCGCGGGGTGCTGCGGGCCGAGGTTGAGGATCATGTCGCCGGTGTCGAGCTCGACGCCCACCTGCGCGTCGGCCAGGTGCCGGAACGCGCGCGGGTCGATGTCGAATTCGGGCAGCGGCGGGTTGGTGGTGCTCATGCGCTCGCCTCCCCTGCGTCCGCGTCGTCGCCCTCACCGGGCATCGGCTCGACGTCGACGAGGCCCGGCCACGGCTTCACCACCCGCGCGAGCAGCGGGTAGTCCTTGCGCAGCGGGTGGCCCTCGAACTCCGACGGGAGGTAGAGGTGCCGGAGCGCGGGGTGGCCGTCGAACACGAAGCCGTACATCTCCCAGCATTCACGCTCGTGCCAGTCGGCGCCGGGGTACACCGGGACCCACGACTGCACGAGGAGCGACTCGTCGTCGACATCGGCCTTGAAGGTGACTCCCCAGTGCCGAACGGTCGACTGCACTCGCGCGAACACCTGGAAGCGGCCCTCGGACCCGGCCGCGCCGTAGGTGGTCTCCGTGGGCTGCACCGGCGCCGACGTGTCGCTGGCAGCGTCGTCGCCACCCTCTTTCGGCGCCGGCATCCAGTCGATGCCGGCGATGAACGAGAGGAAGTCGCAATCGAGCGCGCCCTTGGCCACCTCGGCGGCGCGTCGCCAGTCGATCCGGCGCAGGCGCACGACGGGCATGCCGAACACCGGCTGCTCGTCGAGCACGGCGTCGCCGAGCTCCTGCTCGAGCCGGCGCATCAGCTCGGTGTGGTTGGCGTCGAGCGCGTGGGGATCGGGCGCGACCTCCTCGGTCGGTTCCGCCTCGACTGCTGCCTCGGGCGTGTCGGTGCCGCTCACGTCACTCAACGACGATCGGCTCCCCGCGCCAACGCTGCTCGAGCTCGTGGTTGCCGATGCCCTCGTTCTGGATGCGCTCCTGCAGGAGGACGATTCCCTGGATGAGCGCCTCCGGCCGCGGCGGGCAGCCCGGCACGTAGACGTCGACCGGCACGATCTGGTCGATGCCCTTCGTCACCGAGTAGGAGTCCCAGTACGGCCCGCCGCAGTTGGCGCAGGAACCCATCGAGATCACGTACTTGGGGTCGGGCATCTGGTCGTAGAGGCGTCGGACCGCCGGCGCCATCTTGTCGGTGACGGTGCCCGACACGCAGATGAGGTCGGCCTGGCGCGGACTGGCCGGGAACGGGATGACCCCGAGGCGCATGACGTCGTAGCGCGGGCTGGCCAGCGCCGCGCCCATCTCGATGGCGCAGCACGCGAGACCCCATTGGAACATCCACAGCGAGTACTTGCGGCTGTAATTGAGGAGCCAGGTGAGCGGTTTGAGCGCCGGCTTCGAGAGGGTCCCCTTCTCGACTAGGCCCACCGCAGCACCCCCTTGCGCCACGCGTACACGAGCCCGAGGGTGAGGATGATGATGAACGCGGCCATCTCCACGAGCCCGAACACGCCGAGGGAGTCGGGACCGGAGTCGAGCTTCACCGCCCACGGGAAGATGAAGACCGCCTCGACGTCGAACATGACGAACAGCAGGGCGTACACGTAGTAGCGGACGTTCGACTGACCGAATCCGAGGACGGGATCGGAGCCCGCCTCGTAGGGCAGGAGCTTCGCCGCGTCGGGTCGTGACGGACGCAGGAGGCGGCCGACCCCGAGCATGGCGCCGACCATCAGCAGGGCGGCACCGATGAACACCGCCACCGCGAGATAATTCCGATAGAACTCGCTCACGCGTGGGCCTCCCGCCCCCTCGCTGGAATGAGGCGTCGGTGTGGGGGGTTGGATTGCGGGCGCAGCATAGCTCCGGCTTTTCTGCGGTCGGCAAACCGTGCCCCGACGAGAATGGACCGTATGCCAAGGGACCTCGACCACCCGGTGACAACGTCGATCAGCCAGCTCCGGCAACGCCTCGTGCGCGAGTCGCGCACCGCGTTCGTGCTCTCCGGAGGGGGCAACCAGTCGGTCGCACAGGTGGGGATGCTGCGTGCCCTCCTCGAGCGCGACATCGTCCCCGACGTGATCATCGGGTGCTCCGCCGGCGCGTTCAACGGGGCGACCATCGCGGCCTCGCCGAGCGTCCGCGGGGTCGAGCGCCTCGAGGCCACCTGGGAGTCGCTCCGGGGCGAGGAGGTCTTCCCCGGCGGCCGCCTGAGCCGGGCCTGGAACCTCCTCACCCGCGACGACCACCTCTTCTCCAACCAGGGCCTGCGGGCCATCTTCCGGCGCGGCGACACCCCCGCCACGTTCGAGGACCTGCTGATCCCCCTCCGGGTGGTGGCGGCGGACCTCGACACCGGCGACGAGGTCGTGTTCGCCCGCGGCCCGCTCCAGCCCGCCCTGCTCGCCAGCGCCGCCCTGCCGGGGATCTACCCACCGATCCGCCACGACGGCCGCACCCTGGTCGACGGCGCGGTCGTCGACACCGTGCCCCTCTGGCACGCGTTGGCCGGGCCGGTCGACCGGATCTACGTGATGAACGTGGCGGGCGACCTCATGGACCGCCCACTGCGCTCACCCATCGACGTCGCCGTCCGCGCCTTCGCCATCAGCCGCAAGCAGCGCTTCGACCTCGAGCTGCGCAACGTGCCCGAGACCGTCGAGGTCATCCTGTTGCCGGCGCCGGTCGACGATCGCGAGCTGTTCGACTTCGGTGGCGCGCGGAAGCTCATGGACGACGCGCACGGTCTGGCCGAGCTGGCCCTCGACGAGGCCGATGCCGCCAAGCACCGCCGCCGCGCCTTCCGCCGTCCGTGGTGGCGCCGCGACGCCGAAGTCGTCTGACCGGTCAGCGCAACCAGGTGACGACGTGCACGAGGACGGTCGCGTCCTGCGCCCAGTCGACGAACACCGCGGGCACCACGCCGAGCACCAGCGTCACCCCGGCGGTGACGGCGAGCACGATCCAGGTCCCGGCATCGACCCGGCGCGAGCTCGACCGCTCCCGCACCTCGCCGTCGGCGGCCGGCGCCGCGACCGCCAACGCCACCCGCAGGTACGCGAACGCGGCCACGACCGTCGCCACCGCACCGATCACCAGCAAGACGTAGTCGCCCGCGTCGGCCGACGCCTGGAACACGTCGAGCTTGGCCACGAAGCCGCTCGTCAGCGGGATCCCCGCCTGTGCCAGCAGGAAGAGCACCAGCAGCGACGCGATGACCGGTCGGCGCGCGCCCAGGCCGCGCAATCCTTCGATGGGGTGGTCGTCGTCACCACGGGTGCTGAGCACGGTGACGACGGCGAAGGAGCCGATGACCATGAACGTGTAGACGAAGAGGTAGAAGAGCGCCGCCTCCCGGCCCTTCGGGGTCGCCGCCTCCAGCGCCATCAGCACGTAGCCGGCATGGGCGATCGACGAGTACGCGAAGAGCCGCTTCAGGTCGACCTGGAGCAGCGCGCCGACGCTCCCGACCGCGAGCGTGAGCGCGGTGAGGGCCCACACCACCGGGCGCCACTCGTCGCGGTACACGAGGAGGGCGCCGTCGAAGATGCGCAGCAGCGCGGCGAACGCCGCCACCTTGGTGGCGGACGCCATGAACGCGGTGACGGGCGTGGGCGCGCCCTGGTACACGTCGGGCGTCCACATGTGGAACGGCACCGCCGCGACCTTGAACCCGAGACCGACGAGCAGCAACACGGTTCCGGCCAGCAACGTGCCCGGCTCGAAGAGGGTGTTGGCGCGGAGGAACTCGTCGATCCGGGTCAGCGACGTCGAGCCGGTGGCACCGTAGACCAGCGCGATGCCGTAGAGGAAGATCGCCGACGAGAACGCGCCGAGCACGAAGTACTTGATGCCCGCTTCCTGCGAGCTGAGGCGCCGGCGGTGGAACGCGGCCAGCACGTAGAGCGGGATCGACAGGATCTCGAGCGACAGGAACACGACGATCAGATCGTTGGCCGTCGTCATCATCAACATGCCGCTCGCGGAGAACAGCATGAGGCCGACGTACTCAGGCGTCTCGAGGCCCTCGCGCCGGAGGTAGCCGATCGCGATGAGCAAGGACATCGCGGTCGCGATCACGACGACCGCACCGAGGAACACGGCGAAGGCGTCGACGCGCACCATCCCGCTCATCGTGGTGACGGCGCCGTCGTCCTTGACGTCGTTCCACTGCCAGATCAGCATCGCTCCGGCCGTGACGACACCCAGGGCCGTGATCAGCAGCGCCACCGGCGTCGCCGCCGCGTGGCGGCGCAGGATCGCCTTGGCCAGGACGACGAGCACGCCCGCGCCCGCGAGCGCGATCACCGGCGCGATCGCCAGCCAGTCGACCTCGGGCGGAGTGATCGGTCCGACGGCTGCGAACATCACGACCCGCCCTCGTCGTCGGACGCGTCACCCTCGGTGTCGACCTTGTTGTCCTGGATCTGCTTGGCGATCGCCGGCGGCTCCGGTTGCCGGTAGTCGCTCTTGCGTTCGAGGTTGTGCACGCGCAGCTCGATCGCGGGTTGGATGCGGTCGAGCACCGGCTTCGGGTAGAGCCCGAGGAACAGGCTCAGGCCGAGGAGCGGGACCACGACCAGCACCTCGCGCAGCGAGACGTCCTTCATCTTGAGGTTCTCACCCGTGGGCTTGCCGGTGAAGGCGCGCTGGAACGCCCACAGGCCGTAGACCGCGGCCAGGATCACGCCGAACGTGGCCACGATGGCGTAGGGGCGGTCCCAGATGAACGCGCCCAGCAGCGACAGGAACTCGCCGATGAACCCGGAGAAGCCGGGCAGGCCGATCCCGGCGAACATCGCGGTGAGGAAGAAGCCGCCGAGGATCGGCGTGACCTTCCACACCCCCCGGTACGCCGACAGCTCGCGGGTGTGGCGACGCTCGTAGAGCATGCCGATGACGAGGAACAGCGCGCCGGTGGTCAGCGGGTGCGAGACCATCGTGAACACCGCGCCGTCGAGACCGATCACCGACAACGAGAAGATGCCGAGGATCACGAAGCCCATGTGCGCGACGGACGAGTAGGCGATGATCCGTTTGAGGTCGGTCTGCATCGCGGCGACGACCGCGCCGTAGATGATCCCGATCACCGCCAGCACCATCATGATCGGCGCCATGTCGACCGACGCCTGGGGGAACAGCTCGAACGAGAACCGCACGAACCCGTAGGCACCCATCTTGATGATGACGCCGGCCAGCACCACCGATCCCGCGGTCGGTGCCTCGGTGTGCACGAGTGGCAGCCAGGTGTGGAACGGGAACAGCGGCGCCTTGATCGCGAACGCGGCCATGAACCCGAGGAAGAGGAGCAGCTCGGTGGTGCCGGCAAGACCGTTCCACTGCGCGAGCACCCGGTAGTCGAAGGTGAGGACGCCGGTGTCCTTCTGGTGCAGGAACGCGAGCACCAGCGTCGATGCGAGCAGGAATGCCGAACCCGCCGCGGTGTAGAGGAAGAACTTCATCGCCGCGAACTCGCGACGACCACTACCCCATCCCTGGATGAGGAAGTACATCGGGACGAGCATCAACTCCCAGAAGATGAAGAACGCGATCAGGTCGAGGGAGAGGAAGATGCCCATGATCGCGCCCTCGAGCATGAGGAACCACGCGATGTAGGCCTTGATCCGGTAGTCGAGGTACTTCTCCGACGCGAGCAGACCGATAGGGAACAGCAACGCCGTGATCACGATCATGAAGATGCTGATGCCGTCGACGCCGACGATGTAGCGGACGCCGATCGCCGGGATCCACTCGTGGTTCTCGACGAACTGGAAGGTGCCGACATGCGAGTCGAACTGCCAGAGCAGGTACGCGGAGAAGCCGAGGACGACCGCCATGGTGGCGTAGCCCACCGCCTTGATCGTCTCCGGACGGTGCGCGGGGAGCAGGAGGCAGATGATCCCGCCGACGAACGGCGCGACGAGGATGGCGGTGAGGATCGGGAAGTCGGACACCGTTACCGCCCGAGCCAGATCACGACGTAGAGCAGGGCGGCCACCGCGCCGACGGTGATGGCCAGGGCGTAGCGCCGGACGAGTCCGTCCTGCAGCTGTTGGATGCCGCGGGAGAGGATCGCGAAGAGCGACCCGACGCCGTTGACCGCGCCGTCGATGATCTTGGTGTCGACCACCCGGTCGAGCCACGACGCGGTCGCCCGTCCGGGACCGTCGACGAGCTTGGCGATGCCGTCGTCGTAGTAGTAGGCGTTCCCGAGCACGGGTGAGATCGCACCGAGCCTCTCGTCCAGTGGGTCGCGGTCGGCACGCGCCAGGCCCTTCTTGTAGAGCGTGTAGGCGAGCAGGATGCCGCCGAGCGCGATGGCGAACGTGAGCATCTCGAGACCGAGGCCACCGATGAAGGAGTCGGGATGGACCTCGGGAACACCGCGGAACGACGACTCGAGCCACTTGTCGAGCTGCTCCATGCTCGAGAAGGGCAGGTTCATGATCCCGCCGATCGCGGCGAGCACCGCCAGCACCACCACCGGGATCACCATGATCGGCGGTGACTCGTGCGGTGGGTGCCCGCTCGGCGCGGGTACCGGGTCGCCGTAGGACACCGTCGGCGACGGATCGCTGTCGGCGTCGGTGTCAGCGTCCGTGGCGACGGTGGCGTCGGCGGGCTCGTCCTCGCCCGAGCCGCCCGAGATCACGGGCAAGGCCTCGTAGCGGGCGTTACCGTAGAACGTGAGGAAGATGAGCCGGGTCATGTAGACCGCGGTGAACGCCGCCGCGATGATCCCGATCACCCACAGGCCGTAGTCGTCGCGCAGGAAAGCCTGGCTGATGATCTCGTCCTTCGAGAAGAAGCCCGAGAGCGGGGGCACGCCGGCGATCGCCAGCCACGCGATCACCATGGCACCCGCGGTGTAGGGCATGTACTTGCGGAACCGGCCCATGACCCGCATGTCCTGGTTGTCGCCGTTGCCGTGGATCACCGAGCCCGCGCCGAGGAACAGGCAGCCCTTGTAGAACGCGTGGCACAGCACCATGAACACGGCCGCGCTGTACGCGTGCCGATGCCGACCGCGAGAAACATGTAGCCGAGCTGGCTCACCGTCGAATAGGCGAGCACGCGCTTGATGTCGGGCTGGACGATCGCCACCGTGCCGGCCAGGAGCGCGGTGATGCCGCCGACCCAGGCGACGACGGTCATCGCGTCGCTGCTCACGTCGAGGAACGCGTGCGCTCGGCAGAGGAGGAACACGCCGGCGGTGACCATGGTGGCGGCGTGGATCAGTGCCGACACCGGGGTCGGACCCTCCATCGCATCGGGCAGCCAGATGTGGAGCGGGATCTGCGCGCTCTTGCCCACCGCCGCCACGAGGAGCAGCAGCGCGATGGCGGTGGCCGTACCGCTCGAGATCGCGTGCGCGCCGGGTGCCATGGCGGCGTAGTTCAGCGAGCCGTAGGAGGCGAAGATCAGGAACATCGCCAACAGGAAGCCCACGTCACCAACCCGGTTGGTGACGAAGGCCTTCTTGCCGGCGACCGCGGCCGCGTTGCGCTCGAACCAGAACGACACGAGCAGGTACGAGCAGAGGCCGACACCCTCCCAACCCAGGAAGGTGACGAGGAAGCTCGACCCGAGCACGAGCATCAGCATCGAGAAGACGAAGAGGTTCAGGTAGGCGAAGAACCGGCTGAAGCGCTCGTCGCCGTGCATGTAGCCGATCGAGTAGAGGTGGATCAGTGAGCCGACGCCGGTGATGAGCAGGATCCAGGTGACCGACAAGGTGTCGGCGTAGAAGCCCATGTCGACGTGCAGGGTGCCCGCCGGCAACCAGGTGTAGAGGGTGACGATGTTCACCCGCACCTCGTGCGGCAGGTCGAGCATGGCGAAGAACATCACGAGCGACCAGGCGAAGGAGAGCATCACCAGTGAGGTGGCGATCCAACCCCCTATCGGTTCCCGGAGTCGCTTGCCGAACAGCAGCAGGAACGCTGCGCCGAACAACGGCAGCGCCGGCACGATCCAGATGAGATCGAGGAGATCGCGCGAGCTCACGACGAGGAGTCCTTCAGGAGGTCGAGGTCGTCAGCCGTGGCGCCGCGCCGACGACGGAAGATCGCGACGATGATGCCGAGGCCGACCGCGACCTCGGCCGCGGCCACGGACAGCACGAAGAACACGATCACCTGACCGCGGATGTCGTTGAAGTCTCGGGCGAACGAGACGAACGTGAGGTTCACCGCGTTCAGCATGAGCTCGACGCACATGAACATGATGAGCACGTTGCGGCGCGTGAGTAGCCCGACGGTGCCGATGGTGAACATCATCGCGGCCAACACGAGGTAGTAGTTCGTGGTGATCTCGAACGCGGCGAGTGTGGGCATCACGAGACGTCCTCGCCCACGGGGACGTCGTCCTCGGGGTGGCGGCTGCGCCGAGCGAGGACCACTGCGCCGACGGCGGCGAGCACCAGCAACACCGCGGTGATCTCGAACGGCCACAGGAAGTCGGTGAACAGGGAGCGGGCGACCCGCTCCACGTTGTTGCCCAGGCCCGCCTGGCCGCCGCGGATGGCGTCGCCCGCCGGTGCGTGCGCGCCGGTTGCCCACTGGTGCCCGGTCAGGAACAGGATCTCGGCGACCAGCACGACGCCGAGGACGATGGCCAGGATCCGCTGGTAGCGCAGCGGATCACGGATGCGTTCGGGCTGGTCGACGCCGAGCAGCATGATCACGAACAGGAAGAGCACGACGATGGCGCCGGCGTAGACGATCACCTGCACCGCCGCGAGCAGGTGCGCCTGCTGCTGGGCGAAGAGCACCGCCACGCTCACGAGCGTCACGACGAGCGACAGCGCGGCGTGAATCGGGTTGCGGGCCAGCACCACGCCGAGCGCACCGGCGAGCGCCAGCGCGGCGAACACGAAGAAGATCACCGCGGTCATGCGTCAGTGCCGACCGTGCTCGGTGTCGATGCTGGCGACCGGCTCGGCCGGCGTGGGCTCGGTGAACGCGGATTGGTCTTCGGTCGCCGACTGACCGACCTCGGGCGCGGCGGCACGCCGAAGCCGAGCTCGCCCGACCACCCCACGCGACCTTCGAACACCGCCTGGCCGGCGGGCGCGGTCGCCCGCATCCACGCGCTGGTGTGGTCGTCCTCGCCGCCGAGCCAGAGCTCCCACGGCTGGCGCCGGGCGCGCCCGTCGTCGTCGACCAGCAGCTCGGTCTTGGTGTAGATGGCGTCTTCGCGGCGGGCGAAGGAGAACTCGAAGAGCTTGGTCTCGGTGATGGCCTCGGTCGGGCACGCCTCGACGCAGAGATCGCAGTGGATGCACCGCAGGTAGTTGATCTCGTAGACGAAGCCGTAGCGCTCGCCGGGTGACACCGGCGCGTCGGGCGGGTTGTCGGCGCCGCGCACGTAGATGCACTTCGCCGGGCACACGCCCGCGCAGAGCTCGCAGCCGATGCACTTCTCCATGCCGTCCTCGTAGCGATTGAGGACGTGGCGACCGTGGAAGCGCACCGGCTTCGGACGTTTCTCCTTGGGGTAGTGCTCGGTGACCTTCTTCCGCCCGATCTGGCGCATGGTGACGCCGAACCCGCTCAGCCAGCCCATCAGTGGATCTCTTCCAGGACTTCGACCTCGTGGCGCTTGGGCACGGACGCGTAGAGAACGGCACCGACCGCGATCGCACCGATGATGGCGCACGGCAGGACGATCCACATCGACCAACCCTCCTCCTTCGCCACGACCACGACGCCCGAGATCATCACCCAGAGGAAGGCGGCCTCGATCAGGAACTTCCACCCGAGACCCATGAGCTGGTCGTAGCGCAGGCGCGGCAGCGAGGCGCGCAGCCAGACGGTGCCGAACAGCAGCACGATCACCTTGAACATGAACCAGAACACCGGCATGATCCACGCGTTGAACCAGCCGTTGGCCGGCAGGAACCCGAGCCCCGGGCCGTTGGGCCCGCCGAAGAAGAGGGTCACCGCGATGGCGCACATCGTGATGACGTTCATGAACTCGGCCAGGTAGAAGATGGCGAACTTGATGCCGGTGTACTCGGTGAAGAACCCGCCGGTGAGCTCCTGCTCCGCCTCGACGAGGTCGAACGGCGGGTGGTTGGTCTCCGCCACCGCCGAGATCACGAAGATGACCAACGCGACGATCGCGGGCAGCCAGTACCAGTCGCCGTTGAAGATCGACTCGAAGCCGTCCCATCCCTGCTGGATCACGATGCCGCGCGTCGAGAGCGTGTTCGACTGCACCAGCACCCCGACGATGGCGAGCCCGAACGCGGCCTCGTAGCTCAGGAGCTGGGCCGAGGCGCGGACCGAGCCGAGCAACGGGTACTTGGAGCCCGACGCCCAGCCGGCGAGGAGCACGCCGTAGAGGCCGAGGCCCGACATCACCAGCAGCCACAGGATCCCGAACGGGAGATCGGCGAGCTGCAGGAACGTCTCGTGGCCGGCGATGGTGACGACGCCCCCGATGGGCACGATGCTGAACGCCAGGAACGCGGGCAGCACCGCCAGGTAGGGCGCGATGCGGAAGATGCGCCGGTCGGCGGTGTTGGGCTCCGACTGCTCCTTGAAGAACAGCTTGATCCCGTCGGCGGCGCTCTGGAACAAGCCGAACGGCCCGGCGCGGTCGGGCCCGATCCGGTTCTGCATCTTGGCGATGACCTTGCGCAGGAACCAGATGTACATGAGCACCGAGAGCAGCAGCAGCACGAACACCGCGATCGTCTTGCCGATGATGATCAGCACGACGGTCGTGTCGAGCCCGTTGTCGAACAGCGGGTCGGCGAGCGCGAGCGGCCCGTTCACCGCGTCGTCTCCACGCGGAGCTCGGTGACCGACGACGCGATGTCGATGATGTCGTTGGGGCCGACGTCGCCGCGCTGTGCGAACGCCATGAACCCGGTGCCGGGCGCGGTCGCGGCGTCGGCGAGCACGGCGACGGTGATGGTGCCGCGCGAGCTCGTGATGCGGACGTCGTCGCCCTCGGCGCTCACCCCGATGCGTTCGAGGTCGCTCGGGTGGACGACCAACGCGACCCCCGACGCGAGCGCGGCGAGCGACGGGCTCGACGACACGATGCTCCCGGCGTCGTACAGCGTGCGGGCGGCCACGAGGCGGAGACTGTACGCGTCGGGCGGCGTCGGCGTGGGGGCCGTGACGGCACGGTCCCAGACGTGCAGTGCCGGCCGCGACTCGAGCTCCTCGACCGCGCTCTCGACCGCAGCCTCGGCGGCGCCTTCGTCCTCCGGCGCGTCGCCGGTGGCCAGGCCGGGCTTGATGGTGACGTCGGCGCCGGTGCCGCTGGCGGCGACCGCGCCGCTACCCAGCGACGAGAGATGCGACTCGTCGGCCGCGACGCCGGGCGGAATGGGCTCCCACGTCCGGCCGGTGGTGACCCCGAGCACGTGCTGGAACACGATCTCGTCGGGGAAGTCGGCGATCGGGAGCACCGCGCCGTCGCGGGCGCGGCGGATGAGATCGGCGTCGACACCTGCGTGCGCGGGCGCGACCCGGGCGATCTCGTCCTGCACGTCCTCGAAGGTCTCGAACCCGAACTCGGCGCCGAACCGCGCCGCCAGCTCCTGGGCGATGCGCCAGTCCTCCATGGTGGTGCCCTCGGGCGTGATGAGGCGCGCCTGGCGCATCACCCGTCCTTCGAGGTTGGTGGTGGTGCCGGCCTTCTCGCCCCACACCGACGTGGGCAGGAACACGTCGGCGCGCGCCGCCGCGTCATTGGTGAACGCACCCACCGCCAGGACGAACCTGACCGCGTCGAGCGCGGCCCGCATGCGGATGCGGTCGGGGAAGTCCTCTTCGAGCTCGGCACCGAGCAGCACCAACGTGTCGACGGTGCCGGCGGCGGCGGCGTCGAGCACACCGGCGGTATCGAGCCCACGCTCCGCGGGCACACTGCCCCACGCCTCCGTGTAGGCGTCCCGGGCGGTGTCCAGGGTGACCCGTCCGGGGAGGAAGCCCGGCGTGAGGCCGAGGTCGAGCGCTCCCCGCACGTTGGCGCGCCGCAACGCGGAGAGGAACTTGACCCCGGGCAACGCCGCGAGCGCCGCAGCCGCCTGCACCACTGCGGCAGGCGACTCCGCGAGCGACTGGCGCCCGAGCACCACGACGATGTCGCCGTCGCGACCGTCGAGCGCGCTCACCGCCTTCTCGATGGATCCGGAACCGGAAGCGGTGCCGTCGCCGGCGAGGGCCCGGGCGAACTGCTCGGCCATCACGCCCGCCTCGCCGGGCGCGTGGCGCAGCACCGCGGTGACGTCGCGGGTGAGCCCGCTCGCCCTTGGGGCGATCTCGATGACCGGTACGCCGAGCTCCACCGCGGCACGCCGGACCCGGAGGTGGAGGACCGGCAGCTCCTCGCGCAGGTCGGGCGCGACGAGCACGACCGCGCGAGCGCGGTCGAGGTCGGCGATGGTGGCGCCGGGAAGGCCGAGGACGACCTCCGCGGGGAGGCCGTCGCCGAGTTGCGCGTCGACGTTGTCGGTGCCGAGCACACCCTTGGCGAAGCGGGCCCACACGTAGGCGTCTTCGTTGGTGCCGCGCGCGCCGCCGAGCACCGCGATCGACGACGGACCACGCGCGTCGAGGGCGGCCCGCAACCCGGCCGTCGCCGCGTCGAGCGCTTCGGGCCACGACACCTCGACCAGCTCGCCGTTCTTGCGCACCATCGGCGCCCGCACGCGATCGGCGGAGTGCACCCACTCGTAACCGTAGCGACCCTTGTCGCAGAGCCAGCCCTGGTTCACCGGTTCGGAATCGACGCCGAGCAGGCGGACGATGCGGTTCGACGTGCTCTGCAGCGCGCCCCGGCACCCGACCGCGCACGTGGTGCACGACGTCTCGACGGTCTGGAGGTCCCACGGCCGCGCCCGGAAGCGGTAGGCGCTCGCGGTCAGCGCGCCCACGGGGCAGATCTGCACGGTGTTGCCGGAGAAGTACGAGGAGAACGGCTCGTCGGGGTACGTGATCACCTGCGTGTTCGCCCCCCGCTCGCCGAAGTCGATGAGGGGATCACCGGCGATCTCGGCGGCGAAGCGGGTGCAGCGGCCGCACTGGATGCAGCGCTCGCGGTCGAGCAACACGAGGTCGCTGATCGGCACCGGCTTCTCGAAGTGCCGCTTCTCCTCGACGAAGCGCGACTCGCCGGGACCGAACGCGAGCGTCTGGTCCTGCAGCGGGCACTCGCCGCCGCGGTCGCACACCGGGCAGTCGAGCGGGTGGTTGATCAGCAGGAACTCGAGGACGCCGTCCTGCACCGCCTTCACGTTGGGCGACTGCGTGTTGACGACCATGCCGTCGGTGACGGGCGTCGCGCACGAGATCTGCATGCCGCGCATGCCCTCGACCTCCACCAGGCACATCCGGCACATGCCCGACGGGCTTCATCCGTTCGTGCCAGCAGAACCGTGGGATGTAGGAGCCGTGCTCCTGCGCCACCTTGATGAGCAGCTCACCGCGCGCCGCCTGCACCTCCTTGCCGTCAATGGTGACGGTCACGAGATCGGGGCCGGGCGCGACGGGGATGACGTACCGCTGCTCCGACGGCCACTGGCTCATGCGGACCGCGTCGGTGCTCATACGGCTGCCTCGACTGCCGGCTCCGTGCCGGAACGGACAGCCGGCCCCGAACGGACGGGGATCTCGCCGCGGGCTTCGGCGTCGCGCGTCATGCGTTCCTTGATCTCGTCGTACCAGTAGTTGCGCAGGCTGACCGTCGGCGACATCGTGCTCGGCCCGAGCTGGCAGATCGTCGTCATGCCCGGTGGCCACGACAGGCCCGGCGCGAGGTTGTTGCCGAACCCGAGCAACAGGTCGAGGTCTTCGGGGCGCCCGTAGCCGTGCGCCATCCGGTAGAGCACCTTCTCGAGCCAGCCCGAACCCTCGCGGCACGGTGTGCACTTGCCGCACGACTCGTGGGCGAAGAACTTGGCGATGCGCCACGCGACGAGCACCGGATCGACGGTGTCGTCGAACACCATGATCGCACCCGATCCCAGCATGGTCTTGAGCTCGCTCTGCACCGAGTCCATGTCGAGTCGGCGCGTCGAGGTGCTCCTCGACCAGCCACGGTGACGACGCGCCCCCCGGGATGAAGAACCCGAGGCCCTTGCCGTCCTTGATCCCGCCGGCGAGGTCGTAGATGAGCTCCCGGAAGGTCATGCCGAGCTCGACTTCGAAGTTGCCCGGCCGCTCGACGTTGCCGGACACCGAGAAGAGGCGCGTGCCGGTGGAGCGGTTCACCCCCATCGATGCGTACCACTCACCGCCGCGGTTGATGATGTGCGGGACGGTCGACATGGTCTCGACGTTGTTGACGATCGTCGGCGCCGCGTACACCCCCTGCACCGCGGGGAACGGGGGCTTGATGCGCGGCATGGCGCGCTCGCCCTCGAGGCTCGAGAGGAGGCCGGTCTCGTCACCGGCGATGTAGCAGCCGGCACCGCGGTGCAACACGATGTCGAGATCGAAGCCGGAACCCAGGATGTTCTTCCCGATGAACCCCTTGTCGTAGGCGTCGGCGATCGCCTGCCCCAGCCGCTCCGCACCGAGGCCGAACTCGCCGCGCAGGTAGATGAACGCGTGGTGGCACTGGATCGCGTACGACGTGATGATCACGCCCTCGAGCAACTGGTGCGGATCGCGCTCGACCAGCATGTGGTCCTTGAACGTCGAGGGCTCGCCCTCGTCGCCGTTCACGGTCAGGTAGCGGGGGAACACGTCCTTGGGCAGGAACGACCACTTCTGGCCGGTGCCGAAGCCGGCGCCGCCGCGACCGCGCAGCCCCGAGGTGGTGACCTCGGCGACGATCTCCTCGGGGGCCATCCCGAGCGCCTTGCGCAACCCGTCGTACGCGCCGTTGCCGAGCGCGGCGTCGATGGTCCACGAGTCGTCGGGGCGGTCGTGGAGGAACTTGGTGATGATGCGCGTCTCTTGTGCCACGGTCAGCTGCTCCGTACCGGCGAACCGGAGATCGTGCGGGCCACGCGCTTCCCCTGCTTGTACTCGTCGACCAGGGTCTCGGCCTCGCCGCCCCGGATCGGCCCGTGGAACTCGTAGTTGACCTGCAACACCGGCGCGCAGGTCGCACGCTGCGATGCACTCGACCTCTTCGACGGTCACGTCACTGTCTGCCGCGTACCGGCGCTGCAGGTGGTCGAGGAGGTCGGGACCTCCGTTCACCAGACAGCTCACGTTGGTGCACACCGACACGAGCAGCTTGCCCACGGGCGCCCGCTTGAACATCGTGTAGAAGGAGCACGTGCCGAGCACGAGCGCGGGCGTGAGGTCGAGCAGGTCGGCGATCTCCTCGATCGCCTCCGGCGTGACGTAGCCGTCCTGGTCCTGCGCGAGGTGCAGCAGGGGAAGGACGGCCGACTTCCGCTGCGGGTACCTGGCGATCGTGGTGCGGGCGAGATCGAGGTTGGCAGGAGTGAACGGCACTAGCGGTCGACCTCCCCCATGATCGGATCGATGCTCGAGACGACCGCAACCGCGTCGGCGAACATCCCGCCGGGCACCATCGCGTCCATCGACTGCAGGTTGTAGAACGACGGACCGCGGATGTGCAGCCGCGTCGGCTTCGCGGTGCCGTCCGAGACGAGATAGCACCCGATCTCACCGCGGGGCGACTCGACGGCGACGTAGGTCTCGCCCGGCGGGACGCGGAAGCCCTCGGTGAACAGCTTGAAGTGGTGGATCAGCGCTTCCATCGACTCGTCGATCCGGGCTCGCGGCGGCGGCGTGACCTTGCGATCCTGCACGCGGTAGTCGCCCGGCGGCATCCGCTCGACGCACTGCCGCACGATCTTCACCGACTCGAGGATCTCGTAGAGGCGGATCTGATAGCGGTCGAACACGTCGCCGTTCTGCGTGTAGATCACGTCGAAGTCGACGTCGTCGTACGCGAGGTACGGCTGCGCCCTCCGCAGGTCCCAGGCGAACCCGGTGGACCGGAGGATCGGCCCGGTCGCACCGAGGGCCAGAGCCTGCTGGGTGTCGATGCACGCCGACGCCGACCGTGCGCTCGCGCCAGATCGGGTTCTCGGTGAGCAGCGTGTCGTACTCACCGACGCCGCGTTCGACGTTGTCGCACAGCTCGAGCACGTCGTGCTCCCACCCGTCGGGGAGATCGGCCGCGACGCCGCCCGGTCGGATGTAGTTGTGGTTCATCCGGAGCCCGGTGATGGTCTCGAGCAGCCGCAACGTGAGCTCGCGCTCGTGCCAGCCGTAGATCATCATCGACACCGCGCCGAGGTCCATGCCGTTGGTGGCCTGGAACAGGAGGTGCGACGACATGCGGTTGAGCTCGACCAGCAACATGCGGATCCACGTCGCGCGTTCGGGGAGCTCGAGGTCGAGGAGACGTTCGACCGCCATCGAGAACACGAGCTCGTTCGACAGCGGCGACGCGTAGTCCATGCGGGTCACGTTGGTGGCGCCCTGCACGTAGGTGAGCTCTTCGCCGGTCTTCTCCATGCCCGGTGTGGAGGTAGCCGATGACCGGCTTGGCGCGGAGCACCGTCTCGCCGTCGAGCTCCATCATGATGCGGAGCACGCCGTGGGTCGACGGGTGCTGCGGCCCCATGTTGAGGATCATCGTGTCGTCGATGTCGGGCCACGGGCCGCCGGTGAGCACGAGCTCGCGTGCCTGCGACTCGCCGGTGAGCGGTCGCAGCTGCTGCGTCGCCCTCGTCGGTCTGCGCCTCGAGGCGTCGCTCCTCGGGGTCGTCGGCGATCGCGTCGCGCTCGATCGGATCTTCGTCGTCGACCTCGACGACCTCGTCGACCGAGTTCAGCGGCTGTTCGCTCATCGCGGGCTCGGATCGCCCTTGAAGGTGACGGGCACGCGCGCGGGTGCGTCGTCCTTGCGGAGCGGGTAACCGACCCAGTCGTCGGGCATGAGGATGCGGGTGAGGTCGGGGTGACCGGCGAACTCGATGCCGAAGAGGTCGTACACCTCACGCTCGGCGAAGTTCACGCCCGGGCCAGAGGTCGGCCAGGCTCGCGATCGTCAGGGGTCCTCGGCGGGCACCTGCGCGATGGCGCGGATGCGCCGGTTGCGCACGTGCGAGAGGAAGTTGGCGACCACCTCGAAGCGCTCGGCGGTGACGCCGGCAGGCACCGCGCGTCCTCGGCGACGAGTTGGTCGACGGCGGTGACGTCGACGCACTGCGTGAACTGCTGCTCGTCGCGCAGGAACGCGCCGAGGTCGTGCCAGATGTCGGGCGCGACGTGCACGACGGGTTGACCGTGCGAGTCCACGAAGACGGTGCCCGGGAAGCGCTCGACGATCGCCGCGGCGACCTCGTCGTTCGGCACCGGGACTTCGGGCTCGACTTCGTGATCTTCTTCACGAGCATCCGCGTCGTCGTCGGGCATCTCGGTGCTCGTGTCCTCAGACCGTCGACGGAACGCCGTCGCGCTGGTCGACCTGGATCCCGCCGCCGCCGCCGGGCGACGCCGCCGCGGCGCTTGAAGATCTCGCCGTTCTGGATCTGCTCGTGCAGGGTGAGGATCCCGTGCATGAGGGTCTCGGGCCCGGGTGGGCAGCCGGGGACGTATACGTCGACCGGCACCACCTGGTCGACGCCCTGGACGATGGCGTAGTTGTTGAACATGCCGCCGCTGCTCGCGGACACGCCCATCGAGATGACCCACTTGGGCTCGACCATCTGGTCGTAGACCTGCCGCAGCACCGGGGCCATCTTCTGGCTCACGCGACCGGCGACGATCATGAGGTCGGCCTGCCGCGGGCTGGCCCGGAAGATCTCCATGCCCCAGCGGGACAGGTCGTAATGCGCCGCACCCGCGCCCATCATCTCGATCGCGCAGCACGCGAGACCGAACGTCGCGGGCCACACCGAGCTCTTGCGCGCCCAATTGACGAGGTCCTCGACACGCGCGGTCAGGAAGTTGTAGTTGACCGATTCGAGGCCCATTTACGCGGCCTTTCCGGGCTGGGTCGGCTCGCCCGTTTCCTGCGCGCCCACGGTCGCGGGGTCGAGGCCGTCACGCCCGGGGGCGCCCACCGCGCGCGAGCACGGTGGTGCCGACGCGGGTCGCCACCTGCTTCACCGGGCCCCACTCGAGCGCGCCGGTCGAGAGCAGGTACGCGAACGGCACCAGCAGGACGAGCAGGAACGTGCCCATCATGATGAGCCCGTACGCGCCCAAGCCGCGGAAGACCGTGGTGAACGGATACAGGAAGACGATCTCGACGTCGAGGACGATGAACGCCATCGCGACCAGGTAGAACTTCACCGGGAAGCGCTCGGCCGGCTCGTACTCGGGCACGATCCCGCACTCGTAGGGCGCTTGCTTCGCCGACGTCGGCCGTTTGGGGCCGAGGAGCTTCGAGGCGACGAACGACAGGGACGCGAACAGCACGACGAGCACGATCATGCAGAGGATCGGCAGGTAGACGCGCACGCCCGGCCACTCCCTTTCGTTTTCTTCGCGTTCGTCGACGCGACAGGCGTTGTTGCGCGCAGGCTATCCGAATCGTGCCCGACGATGCCCGCTCGTCGAGCCCGTGATTTCAGACGAGCTCGAGCGACTTCACGCGGTCGAATCGCGCCGCGACGTCGGGCCAGTTGACGAGGTGCCAGTACGCCGCCACCCAGTCCTTCTTCACGTTCTTGTACTGGAGGTAGTAGGCGTGCTCCCACATGTCGAGCACGAGCAGCGGGGGACCGCCCTGGCCGACGTTCCCCTGGTGGTCGTAGACCTGTTCGACGATGAGCCGGCCCGCCATCGGCTCCCACGAGAGCGCGCCCCACCCGGAGCCCTGGACGTTCATCGCCGCCTCGGTGAACTGCGCCCGGAACGCGTCGATATGACCCGAAAAACTCCTTGACCGCGGCGCCCAGCTCGCCATCGGGCTCGCCGCCGCCGTCAGGCGACATGTTCGTCCAGAACAGGGAGTGGAGGACGTGGCCGGAGAGGTGGAACGCCATGTTCTTCTCGAGCTGGTTGATCGTGCCGAAATCGCCCGAGCTGCGCGCCTCGCCGAGCTTCTCGAAGGTGGTGTTGGCGCCGTCGACATAGGCCTGGTGGTGCTTGCCGTGGTGGAGCTCCAGGATCTCACGCCGAGAGGTGGGGTTCGAGGGCCGAGTAGTCATAGGGCAGTTCCGGCAATTGGTACTTCGGCATGGGTCCTCCTCTGGACCGCGGCGCCGCCGCGACGGACGAGCTCCAACCCCAAGGCGAAGCTAGCTGCTGCTAGCGTTCCCTGATCCCCGGGTACGCAATCCCTGCTGTATGACCCTGCATTCTCCGTCGTCTCCTCCTCCTGGTTCTTGCCGCCGCGTGCGTGTGCGTGCCCGTCCTCCCGGCCGGCGCCGCCACGAACGACGACCTCGACGCCGCGCGCCAGGTGCTCGCCGACGCGCCGTCAGGCGGCCAACGACACCGCGGCGGCGTTCTCGGAGTCCGACCACAAGCTCGAGGAGACGCGCGAGCACATCGCCGACCTCAAGGAGTCGATCGCCGCGGCCAAGGCGCGGGCCGAGGATCTCCGCGACCTACGCGCGGCAGCGCGCGCTGTTCGCCTACACGCATCCCGGCAGCTCACTCCAGGCGTTGATCGACTCCAAGGACACCGTCGACGCCGTCCGCCGGCAGCAGCTCCTCGATCAGGCGAACCAGACCGACAACGACGTGGTGAAGAAGCTGGCGGCGGTGAACGCGCAGCTCAAGACCCAGCAGGCCGACCTCGAACGCGAGGAACGCCAGCAACAGGAGATCGCCGACCAGCTCGACGCCAAGCTCGCGAGCCTGAACGCGAGGCAGGCCGAGGTCGAGCAGGCGGTCGCGGCGCTGCAGGCGAAGCTCGACGCCGAGATCGCGGCCGCCGCGGCTGCCGACGCGGCCGAGAAGGCGCGTCTTCGAGCAGGAACGGGCCGCGCTGGCCACGCAGCAGGCGATCAGCTCCGGCGGCCCGGGCCAGATCATCACCAGCCCGGTGGCGGGCCCGTTCTCGTGCCCGGTACAGGGCGCCGCCTACAGCGACGACTACGGCGGCCCGAACGGCCATCCGGGCATCGACATGTTCGTGCCGACGGGCACGCCGGCGGCGGCGGTGAAGGCCGGATCCGTCACCTTCGCGCCGAACGAGGGGGCGGGCGGGAACGCCGCCTACCTCGCCGCCGACGACGGCAACACCTACTACTACGCGCACTTCTCGCAGTACGTGGGTGGGCCTCGTGCCGTCGCCAAGGGCGAGGTCTTCGGCCTCACCGGCATGACCGGCAACGCGACCGCGCCCGCACCTGCACTTCGAGATCCGCCTCGGTGGCCCCAACGGCAACCGCACCGATCCGTACCCGACGCTCAGATCCGCGGGGTGTTGAGCCGAAGAACACTGGGCAGACACGCGTCGAGACCCCGCGCGGTCGCTGATACCTTGAACGAGGAGGCAGACCGCATGAGCGAAGCGACCGCGAGCCGGGTATCCCGGCTCGCAGCGAAGCGGGGGCCGAGCGCCCCGGAGCGCAGCGACGAGAGCGGATGATCATGAGCGAAAGCGACCGCGAGCCGGGTATCCCGGCTCGCAGCGAAGCGGGGGCCGAGCGCCCCGGAGCGCAGCGACGAGAGCGGAAGATCATGAGCGAACCGACCGAAGCGACTGCGCCGCACGACCGGAGCGCACACGTCCTCGACCCCGCCTACGTGATCGACCTCGAGTCGCGGTCGGTCGACGAGCTGCGCGCCAAGCACGCCGAGTGCATCGAGCTCGAGACCGAGGTGTCCTACGTGCGGCGCCTCACCCAGGCCCGCATCGACATCCTCGAGGCCGAGATCGAACGCCGGGCGACCGGCGGATCGCTCGAGGACCTCATCGCCCGCCTGCCGCAGATCCTCGCCGACCCCGGCCCGCGCGGGAACCCGGCATCGAGCCGCCTGCCCATGCAGATGGCACCGGAGCAGGACAGCGAGTGGGCGCCCGACCTCGAGCAGTTCGGCGGCGTGCTCGCCAACCTGCCGTCGCTCACCGACACCGAGCTCGAGGAGGCCATCGTGGGCCTGCGATCGCTCGAGCGCGAGGTCTCGGACCAACGCCGGGAGCTCTTCGCGGTGATCGACCGCATCGACCTCTCCCTCGCCGCCCAGTTGCGTTGACCACCTCCGGCGGGGCCGCTCCCGCCGCCCGATAGGATCGACGGCGCTATGCAACGGGTGGCCATGCTGAGCGTGCACACCTCGCCGCTCGCGCAACCGGGCACCGGCGATGGTGGCGGGATGAACGTCTACGTCCGCGCCCTGGGCTCGGCGTTGGCACGTGCCGGTGTCGCGGTCGACGTGCTCACCCGCGCCGAGCATCCCGAGCAGCCGCCGGTCGTCGACGCTCGAGCCGGGCTTCCGCGTGGTGCACGTGCCCGCGGGCCCGTGCGCACCCGTCCGCCTGCGCGAGCTCCCCGACCTGGTCGGCGAGTTCACCGACGCGTCGCGACCGTGTGCTCGAGCGGAGTGGCACCTACGACGTGCTGCACGCGAACTACTGGGTGTCGGGCGACGTCGGCCACCGGCTCAAGCACGAGCTCGACCTGCCGCTCGTCACGACGTTCCACACCCTCGAGCACGTGAAGGCGGAGGTCGGGCTGGCCGACGACGTGCCGCTGCGACCGCGCGTCGAGGCCGAGGTCGTGCGGTGCGCCGATCTCGTGGTCGCCGTCGACGCACGAGGAGCGCGACCAGCTCGTGCGCCACTACGGCGCCGATCCGGCACGCGTCGAGATCATCCCGCCCGGTGTCGATCACCAGGTGTTCTCGCCTGGCGACCGCACCGCGGCGCGCCGGCACGCTCGGCCTGCCCGACGGGCCGCTGGTGCTCTTCGTCGGGCGCATCCAGCCGCTGAAGGGCGCCGACCTCGCGTTGCGTTGCCTCGCCGTGCTCGACGACCGCGACGCCACGCTGGTGATCGTCGGCGGCCCGAGCGGACCCGACGGCGAAGCCGAGGTCGCCCGCGCTGCACGCGCTCGTCGCCGAGCTCGGCCTCGAAGACCGCGTGCGGTTCGTCGCGCCGCAGCCCCACGAGCGCTCGCCGACTGGTACCGCGCCGCCGACGTCTGCATCGTGCCGTCGCGCACCGAGTCGTTCGGTCTCGTCGCGCTCGAAGCGGCTGCGTGCGGCACGCCCGTCGTCGCCGCCAACGTCGGTGGCCTGCGCTCCTCGTCGACGACGGCGCACACCGGCTTCCTCGTCGACGGCCGCGATCCGCCACGACTACGCCGAGCCGATCGAGCGCTTGCTCGCCGACGAACTGCCGACGCGATGGGCGCACACGCGGTCGCACGCGTTCGGCGCGGTACCGCTGGAACATCGCCGCGGCCCGCCTCCGCCGGCTCTACGCACGACCTCGCGGCGCACGCGCCCGTCAGTGCAGCTAGACGACGCGCGCGGCTCGAACACGCGCGCACGAGCTCGTCGCCGCGCATCTCGAAGGTCAGGTCGCTGCGCGAGTCGTACATCCAGACCGTCGAGTACGACCCCGAGCTGCGTCGTTGGTACGTGCGCTTCAGCTGCGACGGGCGTGACGCCACCACGATCTACTTCGACCTGCATCAGCGGACGCTGCGCTACGAGGTGTACTTCCTGCCCGATCCGCCGGAGCACCACCTGGACCTGTACCAGTTCCTGTTCCAGCGGAACCACTCGATGTACGGCGCCCGCTTCTCGATCGGTCCCGACGGCGACGTGTACCTGACGGGTCGCGTCGCGCTCGAGCACCTCGACGAGCGAGGAGCTCGACCGCATCATCGGCGTGCTCTACGAGCTGATCGAGCCCTGGTTCCAACCGGTCGTCCGCTCGCGTACGGCGGAAGACCGCGTGCCCGCGGCCCGACGGATGTTCAGCGTGCCAATCGACGCCTGAGTTGCGTTCGAGGTTGCCACGTCAGCCGCCGGCACCGACGGGTGGCGAGCGGTTGGAGTGGGCCCGAGGTGCAGGACGGCCGTCCCGTTCGGGGAAGTGCGGGGCGAGCCCGAGCGTTCCTCGGGCCCGCTCGCGGGTCGGCGGTCCGATTGGTACCCTGCGCGCGAGTCGGCCACGGATACCCTGATCGGATGCACCTCGCGCTCGCTCGGCGGCGGACGCATGGGCGAAGCGCTCGTCGCCGGCCTGCTCGATGCCGGCTGGGAAGCCGGAGACACTCGCGGTCGCCGAGGTCGACGCCGATCGTCGGCGCGTGCTCGAGGAGCGGTTCCCCGGCGTTCGGGTCGTGCCCAGCCCCGCGTGGGCGGTCGCCGACGCCGAGGTGCGTCGTGGTCGCGGTGAAGCCGGCCGACGTCGCCGCCGCGCTCGAGCAGCCGGCGCCGAGCCTCGCCGAGGGCACGCTCGTCCTCTCGATCGCCGCGGGCGTCACCATCGCGACGCTCGAGGCCGCCGCGCCCGGGCGCCCGTCGTGCGAGCGATGCCCAACACCGCCGCGCTCGTCGGCCGGGCCGCCGCCGCCATCGCCGCCGGGACGCCACGCCACGCCGCCCACCTCGAGATCGCCGAGCAGATCCTCGGCGCGGTCGGCATCGTCGTGCGCGTCCCCGAAGCCCACCTCGATGCCGTCACCGGTCTCTCGGGCTCGGGTCCGGCCTACGTGTTCCTCGTGGCCGAGGCGCTGATCGAAGCCGGCGTGCTCGCCGGGCTCCCCCGCGACGCGACCGACGCCGCTCGTGCGCCAGACGCTGCTCGGCGCCGCGACGCTGCTCGCCGACGGCGAGAGACTCCCGAGTCGCTGCGGGCCGCCGTCACGTCGCCCGGCGGCACCACCGCGGCGGGGCTCGCATGTGCTCGAGACCCACGGCGTGCGCGCCGCGTTCCTCGACGCGGTCGAGCCGCCGCCCGACGGTCGACGCGAGCTGGGGCGAGGAATGACCCGGCAGCCGCGGTCGTCGCGCCGCCCACCGCAGCTCCCCGATCCCGCGCCGAGCGAACGCGCCGACGCGCGAGCCGCAGGCCCGAGCGCTCGCGCGCGGTGCTCGAAGCGCGGCACGTCGCCGGACGCAATCCTCGCTTCGGGCGGACGAGGTCGTCGGGGCGATGCGTCGCCTCGTCGCACGGTGCACCGGCGGCGCCGCCTCGGCCTCCGCCCTTCGACGGGCTGACGCTCGCGCACGTCGAGGCGGCGATCGCCGCGGTCGTACGGATGGGAGGGCGACGGTCCGCGCGCTCGCATCGCGCCGTCACGGACGATCGACGGGTTCACCGCCGCGTGCCGCAGCGCGTGCTCGAGGTCGCGCGCGCCGGCGGTCGGATCGCGTTCGCGACCGCCGACCCGCGTCGCTCCTCCCGCTCTACCGGGCTGGTCGCGCGCGCGTGCCGCGGCCGCCGGCGGCCGGTGCTCGGCGCGACGAGTACCGCCGGTCGATCGGGGCGGTCGAGCGACGCTGTGGTGGCTCGACCAGGTCGCGGTGCGTCACCGACGGCGCCGCGCTGCTCGGCGACGACGAGCTCGACGCCGGCCGACGACTGGCTGTTCGCGCTCGGCCGGCCCGATCTCGTCGTCGCCGACCGCGGCTTCGCCGGGCGTCGCGCTCGCGGCCGGGCCTCGAGGTGGTCGCCTTCGCCGACCTCGACGCGGTCGCGCTCGGGGTCGCCGCCTGGCAGGGACGGGCCGTCCGGATCGTCCCGCTCGACGAGCGCCGTCCGCCCGGCGCCTACGCCCCGCTGCTCGACCTCCTGGAGGAGCTGGCTCGCCGTCGCCGCGCGAGCCCGATCTCGCCGTTCCGGACCCCGGAGCCGACCGGCTCGTAGCCACGTCTTTTGACAACTTGCGCCGCAGGGGCCTACGCTCACCCCGGAGAAGCGGGGGATGGAAGGGGTGAGCCGAGTGGCGCAATCCTTTGCCAAGGCGCGCTTCCTGACCGTTCAGGAAGTGGCGGATCTGATGCGAGTGTCGTCGATGACGGTCTATCGCATCATCAAAGCGGGAGACCTGCCGGCAGTCCGCGTCGGACGCTCGTTCCGCGTGCGCGACATCGACGTCGACGCCTATCTGGGTTCCCGCTACACGCAGGCCGGCTGAGCGCCGCCAACCGAGGCGTGCTGGCTGAAGGGCTGCGCTCCGCGGCGCTTAGTGGTCACTGCGTGCTCATCGCGTTTCTCTCCGACTACGGCCTCGCCGACGAGTTCGTCGGCGTCTGCAAGGCCGTGATGCTCGGGCTCGCGCCCGGCGTCACGGATCATCGACCTCAGCCACGAGCTCCCGGCCGCACGACGTGCGCGCGGGCGCGCTGCTCCTCGTGCGGGCGGTGCAGTACCTCCCGGACGACTGCGTCGTGCTCGCCGTCGTCGACCCGGGCGTCGGCACCGACCGCCGGCTTGTCGCCGTCGAGTGCGCCGGCGGCGTGCTCCTCGGCCCCGACAACGGCCTGCTCGCGCCGGCGGTGGCCATGGCGGGCGGAGCCCGGCGGTGGTCGCGCTCGACAACCCCGACTACCAGCTCCCGGCGCCCGGGCCGACCTTCGCCGGTCGCGACGTGCTCGCGCCGGCCGCCGGCGCACCTCGCCGCCGGCGTGCCGCTGGCCGAGCTCGGGAGCCCGGTCGATCCCGCCGGGTTGGTCCCCGGCCTCGTCGGGCTGCCCGAGGTGCGCGACGGACGGTGCGATCGAGGGCGAGGTGTGGTGGGTCGACCGCTTCGGCAACTGCCAGCTCAACGTCGACCCCGAGGAGCTCGGCGGCGGTGGGGCGCAGCCCGGTGCGCGGGTCGAGGTGCAGCTGGCCGGCGAGATCCGGGCCGCCCGATGGGTCCACACCTACGCCGACGCCAAGCCCTCCGAGCTCGTGCTGCTGGTCGACTCCTACGGCCTCCTCGCGCTCGCGCTCGACCGGCGATCGGCCGCGGCCGCGCTCGGCCTGCACGCGGGCAGCGGCGTGACCCTGGTGCCGGAGGGCGCCGCCGTCGACCTCACCATCCGGAGCGGGCCGTGAGACGGGGGACGACGATCATGATCGTCATCCTGCTGGTGCTCATCCTCGGTGCCGCGGCGGCGCAGTTCGTCCTCAAGCTCGGTCCGTGACCGGCCGTCCGCTCCAGGCGAGCGCGACGAGCGCGCCGGTGAACACCGGCGGACCGTGGAGGTTCTCGACCACGGTGAGCGCCAGCGCCAGGGCGAGGACCGTCCCGCCGAGGAGCCGCGCGTGGACGGGCCGGAGCTCGCGTCCACCGCGCGTCGCGGCGAAGCACACGCCCGGGACCAGGTACGCGATCACGACGATCGCCACGCCCGCGGCACCGCCGACGTCGGCGCCGAGCAGGGTCATCAGCACGATCGCCGAGTAGCCCAGCGCGAGGAACGGGGCTTCGCCCCGTCGACGCGCGGTCACCGCCAGGCAGCCCACGAGGCCCATCAGCGCGACCGAATTGCCCGCACCGTGCGGCTGCCACTCGGTCCCGACCAGCTCGCCCACCACGCCGGCGACCAGGTACAGCGTCAACCACTCACCTCGACTGCGACGCCGTTCGACCGCGGTACCGACCAGGCCGAGGAACACGAGGTTGGCGGCGAGCGCCAGCCACGTGTCGTGCACGAGCAGCGAGGTCGCCAGGCGCCACGGCTCGCCCGCCGCCAGCTCACCGCCGCGGCGCGACAGGTCGCGGACCACCTCGTGGTCGCACAGGCCCACCGCCGACACGACCGCGGTGACCGCGCCGGTCGAGATCGTGAGCCACGGCGTGCGCCGACTCCCGGCGCGCGGGTTCACTGCCCGCGGAACGCGAGGTCGCCGATCATATGGAACGCGGGTTCGAGCGGCGCGTCGGCCGGCGGTGCGTCGGCATCGTCCGCGAGGTAGGTCCGCGTCGTGCGGTCGAGGTGGGCCACGGCGAGGAGGAATCCCGCGCCCCCTGGCTGATCCGTCGCACGCCCAAGGCGGTCAGGTCGGCCGTCGACGGGAGGCCCGGCCAGAGCATCACGTTGAGCGGAACCGGGAGTGCCGACACCACGGTCTCGATCTCCTCCCGATCGATCAGACCGGGGAGGAACACTCCGTCGGCGCCGACGTCGACGTAGCGCTGGGCGCGTTCGAGTGCCGTCGCCAGTCGCGTCTCGGGTTCGACCAGCGCGCCGAAGTACACGTCGCAGCGCGCGTTGAGGAACATCGGAACGCCCACGTCGTCGGCGCGACGCCGAGCCGCCGCCAGGCGATCGCACTGGACACCGACGTCGAACAGCGATCCCGGCGCCTCCGGGCGGGAGTCCTCCAGGTTCACGCCGACCGCGCCGGCCTCGAGCACGTCCTCGACCGTGCGCGCCACCGCCTCCGGTGACGCGCCGCGGCCGGCCTCGATGTCAGCGGTGACCGGGATATCGACCGCGTCCACCACTTCGGCGACCACACCGAGCGCCTCCGGCCACGGGATGCGCTCACCGTCGGGGTACCCGCGGCGAGGGCCGCGGCGAAGCTGCTCGTGCCGATCGCGATCGCGCCCGCGAGCTCGGCCACGCGGGCCGAGAGCGCGTCCCAGGCGTTGACCAGCCGCAGGGGTGCTCCTTCGTGGTGCAGGGCGTGGAACCGCTGCCCGGCGCGCACGGTGGGCGTCGTCGTCGTCATGGGTACCTCCTCCGGGTTCACGTGGCCACGCGATGCCCGCGCGCCACTCGTCGCCGTCTTCGCTGCCGCTCGGCGTCTCCCCAGCGTGGGGTCTCCGGCGGCGGGAGGGTCAAGAGGAATTTCCCGATCCGGCGTCGCGGAAAACCGGCTGGGTGCCCTCGGTCGGCGCGGGCGACGGCGAACGGCTCAGGAATCGCCGCCCGTCTCGTCACGAGGCGGAGGAAGGAGGCCACCGGTCCGCGGGTGCAGGCGGGCTTGGGGCGGGCTGGGAGGCTCGTGGACATCGGCGAACCGATCTCCACGCCGCCTGACCCGCGAACCGGGAGCCGGCGAGCTTCCCCCCGGGGGACGCTCGTGCACCCAGGATCGACGGAGCGCTGCGAAAGCTTGAGGAAAAGTCGTCACTCTCCGTGAGCTTTTACCACTCCCAGTGCTTCCTCCCGCGGTGCCCGCCCGCTGGCGAGGACGAAGCCCACGTAGATGACGCTGATGCCGACGGCGAGGCTCAGCGTGAACGCCTCGTCGTGGCCGACGACCCCCTGCACCAGGCCCCCGCTCGACAGCACGAGCGTCCCGAGCGCGATGAGCGCGTTCGCCGCCGCCAGGCGCCCGTGGTCGGGCAACTGCGGGTTGCGGGCGAAGCGCACGGCCGAGACGATGGCGCCGGCGATGATCACCACCGCCGCCACGCCGCTGCCGGCCGCGGCCAGGATCCGGGGGAGCGCCCCGAAGACGTCCTTGCCCACCGGGATGGCCGTGCCCGACACCGGCTCCATCGGTGCGCTCAGCAGCACCCCGGCCGCGAACCCGCTGAACAGGACCAGCCCCCACAGCACCCGGCGGGCCGTCCGTTCGGCGACGAGCAGGTACACGGTGCCCATGGCCAGCCAGGGCACGTTGACCACGGCACCCAGGAGGTAGAAGACACGGAAGGTGCCGTTGTCCCATCCGGTGGAGGTCCCCGTCGCCAGGGCCACCGAGGCGAGGGCGAACAGGGCCAGGGCGATCGCCCACGCCCGGTGTTGGGGCTGGTGGGCCTCGGTGTACCGCACGAGCATCGCCTGGGCGAACAGCGACGACACGACCACCGCGACGAACGCCAACCCCACGACCACGCCGTCGAGAGTACGACACCGACACTTTGAGAAAACTGCACAAAGTCGATACGCTGACGGGAATGCCCGATGCGCGCCGCATTCCGGAAGCGACGGTCGTACGCCTCCCGCTCTACTACCGGGCGCTGCTCGAGACCGCCGACCAGGAGATCGGAACGGTCTCGTCCGAGCGGCTGGCCGAGCTCGCGGGCGTCAACGCGGCCAAGGTGCGCAAGGACCTCTCGTATCTGGGTTCCTACGGCACGCCGCGGCGTCGGCTACGACGTCGAGCACCTGCTGCACGAGATCTCGCGCGAGCTCGGCCTCACCCACGACTGGCCGGTCGCGATCGTCGGTGTCGGCAACCTGGGCCAGGCGCTGGCCAACTACCGCGGCTTCGGCGCGCGTGGCTTCCGGATCGTCGCCCTGGTCGACGCCGACGCCGAGAAGGTCGGCCAGCCGGTCGGCGACCTCGAGATCGAGTCGCTCGAGGACCTGCCGACCATCGCGGCGCGCCCGGGCCGTCGCCATCGGCATCATCGCCACGCCCGCCCACGCGGCGCAGGAGGTCGCCGACCGCCTCGTCGACGCCGGCGTCACGTCGATCCTGAACTTCGCACCCGACCGTGGTCACCGCGCCCGCCGGCGTGTCGCTGCGCAAGGTCGACCTCGCCATCGAGCTGCAGATCCTGTCCTTCTACCAACAGCGCCGCGACCCCGCCCCGGCGCTCGCGGGCGACTCGCGCAACGGCGAGACCGCACCGTCGAAGCGATGAGCGGGCGCCCGCCGATCGCCGGCTACCCGGTCAACCTCGTGGTCGCCGGGCGGCGGTGCGTCGTCGTCGGCGCCGGCCGCATCGCCGCCCGCAAGATCGACGGCCTGCTCGCCGCCGGCGCTGCGGTCCACGTGGTCGCGCCCGCAGTGGGCGACGAGGTCGCGGCCTGGGCCGACGCCGGCCGGCTCACGCTCGCCGAGCGCGAGTTCGCGCCCGCCGACCTCGACGGCGCCTGGCTCGCGACCACCGCCACCGGCGATCCCCGCCGTCGACCGCGCGGTGTTCGAGGCCGGCGAGGCCCGGCGGGTCTGGGTGAACTCGGCCGACGACCCCGACAACTGCTCGTTCACCCTCATGTCGGTGGTGCGCCAGGGCGATCTCGTGGTCACGATCGGCACCGGCGGGCGCAGCCCGGCCCTGGCCACGTGGCTGCGCCGGCGCCTCGGTGACGAGCTCGGGCCCGAGTACGCGACCTGCTCGACGTGCTGTCCGAGGCCCGGGAAGAGCTGCGGGCCACCGGGCGTTCCAGCGAGGACCCCGATTGGCAGTCGGCCCTCGATTCCGGCATGCTCGATCTGATCCGCGCCGGCCGCGTGGCCGAAGCCAAGGAGCTCCTCCGGGCATGTCTCTCGTCGTCGTCGGACTCAACCACCGCACGGTGCCGGTCGATCTGCTCGAGCGCATGGCGGTGGCCGCCCGAGGGCCTCCCGAAGGCGCTGCAGTCGCTCGCGGGTGCCGAGCACCTCGCCGAGGTCGTGCTGCTCTCGACGTGCAACCGCACCGAGATCTACGCGCACGCCACGCTGTTCCACCCGGCGATGCAGGACGTCCGCGACTTCCTCGCCGACTCCTCGGGCGTCGACCCCGACGAGTTCGCCGACCACCTGTACACGTACCACGACGACGCCGCGGTCGCGCACCTGTTCGGCGTGGCCGCCGGGCTCGACTCGATGATCATCGGCGAGGGCGAGATCCTCGGCCAGGTCCGCGAGGCGTGGAGCGCGGCGGAGCACGAGGCGCGCAGCGGGCCGCTGCTCTCGCGCACGTTCCGCCACGCGGTCGAGGTCGGCAAGCGCGCCCGCACCGAGACCGGCATCGGCCGCCACGCGGTGTCGGTCTCGTCGGCCGCGGTCGCGCTGGCGACGTCAGCGGCTCGGCTCGCTCGACGACCGGCGCGTGCTCGTGCTCGGCGCCGGCGAGCATGGGCGAGGGCATGGCGCTCGCGCTGGCGGGAGCCGGCGTCGCGCGAGATCGTCGTCGCCAACCGCACCGTCGTCGCGCGCCGAGGAGCTCGCGCACGGGTCGGTGGCCGCGCGATCGCCCTCGACGAGGTCCCCGACGCGCTCGATCGCCTGCGACGTGCTGCTCGCCTCCACCGGCGCGCCAGGACCTGCTCGTCGAGCGCAGCGCCATCGAGGAGGTGATGGAGACGTGCGGACGGGCGCGCGCTCCTCGTCGTCGACATCGGCGTGCCCCGCAACGTCGACCCCGGCGTGGGTCAGGTGTTCGGCGTCACCCTGCTCGACATCGACGACCTCCGGGCGTTCGGCGAGCAGTCGCTCGCGGAGCGCCGCCAGGAGATCGGCAAGGTGCGCGAGATCATCGCCGAGGAGCTCGACCGTTACCGGGTCGAGCGCACCGCCCGCGAGGTCGCACCGCTCGTCACCGCGCTCCGCGCCCACGCCGACGACGTCCGCGCCGCCGAGCTCGACCGCTACCGGGCCAAGCTCGACGCGCTCGACCCCGCCGCCCGCGACGCGGTCGAGCAGCTCACCCGCGGCATCGTCAACAAGCTGCTGCACGAGCCGACCGTCCGCCTCAAGGACGCGGCCGGCACGCGCCCGCGGCGACCTCTACGCCGACGCGCTCGTCGAGCTGTTCGGCCTCCCCGAACCCGACGCCGACCCCGACAGCGGCACCGACCACTGATGCCGCGCCCGCTCCGCGTGGCGCACGCGCGGCAGCGCGCTGGCGCGCTGGCAGGCCGACCGGGTCGCCGACGCTGCTCGGCGGCGACGTCGAGCTGGTGATCGTCTCGACCACCGGCGACCAACGCACCGACGCCCCGATCCACGCGATCGGTGGCACCGGCGTGTTCGTGAAGGAGGTGCAGCAGGCGGTGCTCGACGGACCGCGCCGACATCGCGGTGCACTCGGCCAAGGACCTGCCCGCGTCGCATCGCCCGACGGCCTCGTGCTCGCGGCGGTGCCCGAGCGTGCCGACCCCCGCGACGCGCTCGTCGGTTCGACGCTCGACGCGCTCCCGCCGGCGCGCGCGTCGGCGACCGGCTCGGTGCGCCGGCGCGCGCAGCTCGCGGCGTTGCGGCCCGACCTCACGTTCGCCGAGCTGCGGGGCAACATCCCGACCCGGCTCGACAAGGCCGGCGAGCTTCGACGCGATCGTGGTCGCCGCCGCCGCCCTCGACCGGCTCGGGCCGCGCCGACCGCGCCGACCGAGCGCCTCGAGCCGTCGGTGATGCTCCCGCAGGTCGGGCAGGGCGCGCTCGCGGTCGAGTGCCGCGCCGACGACACCGAGACGCGTCGCAGCGGCTCGCCGCCATCGACGACACCCGCGCGCACGCGGCGGTCGACGCCGAGCGCGCGTTCCTCGCCGAGCTCGGCGGCGGCTGCGACCTCCCGTGCGGCGCGCTCGCGCACGCTCGACGGCACCGAGGTCGTGGTCGAGGCGCTCCTCGCCGCGGTCGACGGTCGCGTCGTGCTGCGGGCCACCGCGCGCGACGCGAGCCCGATCGCCGCCGGGCATCGCGGTCGCCGCCGAGCTCCTCGACCGCGGCGGGCGCGTCGCTGCTCGACGACGGCGGACGGACCGCCGTGACCGTCTACCTCGTCGGGCGCCGGGCCCGGCGACCCCGGACTGCTCACCGTGCGCGGGGCCGAGCTGCTCGCGCGCGCCGACGTCGTGGTCTACGACCGGCTCGCGTCACCCGCGCTGCTCGACCTCGCGCCCGCGCACGCCGAGCTGATCTCCGTCGGGCAAGGCGCCGGGCCAGGTCGAGCTGACCCAGGACGAGATCAACGCGGTGCTCGTCGACCGCGGGCGGCACGGCCGGGTGCGTCGTGCGGCTCAAGGGCGGCGATCCGTTCGTGTTCGGGCGCGGCGGCGAGGAGGCCGAGGCGCTCGCCGCGGCCGGCGTGCCGTTCGAGGTCGTGCCCGGCGATCACCAGCGCCATCGGCGCGCCGGCGTACGCCGGGATCCCGGTGACCCACCGCGGCGTGTCGACGCACTTCACGGTCGTCACCGGCCACGAGGACCCGGCCAAGGGCCGCACCGACGTCGACTGGGAAGCGCTCGCGCGCGCCGGCGGCACGCTCGTGATCCTCATGGGCGCCGGTCGCATCGGTGACATCGCCCGGCGCCTGATCGACGGCGGCCGTCGCCGCCGACACGCCGGTCGCCGCGGTCCGCAACGGCACGCGACCCGACCAGCACACGGTGCGGGCCACGCTCGCCACCGATCGCCGACGCCGGGCGTGCAAGCCACCGAGCGCGATCGTCGTCGGCGACGTCGCCGCGCTCGACCTCGCCTGGTTCGAGGACCGCCCGCTGTTCGGCCGCATCGGTCGTCGTCACCCGCGGCGCGGAGCAGGCGAGCGAGCTGCGCGTGCGGCTCGAGGCGCTCGGCGCCGAGGTGATCGAGCTCCCGACGATCGCGATCGAGCCCGTCGAGCTTCGCGGTGCCCGACCTCGGCGGCTACGCGTGGCTGGTGTTCACGTCGGCGAACGGCGTGCGACGCGTTCTTCGACCGCGGCCTCGAGCGCCGCCGGCCTCGACGCCCGCGCGCTCGCGGGCGTGCGGGTCGCCGCGATCGGGCCCGGGCACCGGCGCGCGCAGCTCGCCGGCGCGGCATCCGCGCCGACCTCTGCCCGAGCGCTTCGTCGCCGAGTCGCTGCTCGACGCCTTCCCGACCCCGGCCGACGCCGGCGAGCGGGTGCTGCTCGCCCGGGCCGAGCAGGCACGCGACGTGCTCCCCGAGGGCCTGGCCGCGCGCGGCTACGCGGTCGACGTGCTCCCCGTCTACCGCACGGTGCCGCGCGACGCCCGACCCGGCGGCGCTCGCCGCGTGTGCGACGGGCGACGTCGACGCGGTCACGTTCACGTCGTCGTCGACCGTCGACAACTTCTGCGACGTCGTCGGCGCCGCTGCCCGACCCGCAGCCGCTCGTCGTGTCGATCGGCCCGGTCACGTCGGCGACCGCGGCGCGCACGGGGCCTGCGCGTCGACGCCGAGGCCACCGAGCACACCATCGACGGCCTCGTCGACCACCCTCCTCTCCCGTTTTGGCGTCTGGTGCGGCCACTGAGTACCCGCACGAGCAACGCCAAAACCGGAGGCGGGTAGCCTGGGCGGCGTGACGTTCCCCGAGCAGCGCATGCGCCGGCTGCGGCGCACGCCCGCCTTGCGGCGGCTGGTCGCCGAGGCCCGGCTGTCGGTCGACGACCTGGTCGCGCCGCTGTTCGTGAAGGAAGGCATCGACGCGCCGGAGCCGGTCGTCGTCGATGCCGGGCGTCGTGCAGCACACCCAGGAGAGCCTCCGCAAGGAGGTGCGCGCCCTCGCCGACCTCGGCGTCCCCGCGGTGATCCTGTTCGGCGTGCCCGCCACCAAGGACGCGCGCGGCTCGGGCGCCGACGACCCCGACGGCGTCGTGCAGATCGGCGCTGCGCAACCTGCGCGACGAGGTCGGCGACGACGCTCGTGCTCATGGCCGACGACTGCCTCGACGAGTACACCGACCACGGCCACTGCGGGCTGCTCACCGCCGACGGCGACGTCGACAACGACGCCACGCTCGAGCGCTACGCGTCGATCGCGATCGCGCAGGCCGACGCGGGTGCCGACGTGATCGCGCCGTCGGGGATGATGGACGGCCAGGTCGGCGCGATCCGCGACGCGCTCGACGAGTCCGGCCACGCCGACACCGCGATCCTCGCCTACGCGGCGAAGTACGCGTCGGCGCTCTACGGGCCGTTCCGCGACGCCGCCGAGTGCGCGCCGCAGTTCGGTGACCGGCGCGGCTACCAGATGGATCCCGCCGAACGCGCGCGAGGCGCTCGACGAGACCGCGCTCGACGTCGCCGAGGGCGCCGACATGGTGATGGTGAAGCCCGCGCTGCCGTACCTCGACGTCGTGCGCGCGCTGCGCGACCGCGTTCGACGTGCCCGTCGCGGCGTACCACGTGAGTGGCGAGTACGCGATGCTGAAGGCCGCCGCGCAGCAACGGCTGGCTCGACGGCGACGCCGCCGCGCTCGAGGTGCTCACCTCGATCAAGCGGGCCGGCGCCGACTTCGTGCTCACCTACCTCGCACGCGAAGTCGCCGAACGCCTCTCGTGAGCTCGCTGTACGACGCGCGCGTGCAGGCGCGCATCCCCGGTGGCGTCGACTCGCCGGTGCGGTCGTTCGCGTCGGTCGGCGGCGAGCCGTTCTTCGTCGCCCGCGCGCGAGGGGCCGTACCTCGTCGACACCGACGGGCGCCGCTACCTCGACTACGTGCAGTCGTGGGGCGCGTCGATCCTCGGGCACGCGCACCCCGCGGTCGTCGAGGCGGTGCAGCGGGCCGCCGCCGACGGCACGTCCTACGGCGCACCGACCGAACGCGAGGTCGAGCTCGCCGAGGCGATCGCCGCGCGGGTGCCGTCGGTCGACAAGGTGCGCCTCGTGTCGTCGGGCACCGAGGCCGGCGATGACCGCGGTCCGGCTCGCCCGCGGCGCGACCGGTCGGGCCAAGATCCTGAAGTTCGCCGGCTGCTACCACGGCCACGTCGACGCCCTGCTCGTCGCCGCCGGCAGCGGCGTCGCCACGCTCGGCCTGCCCGGTTCGGCGGGCGTCACCGAGGGCACGGTGGCCGACACCGTCGTCGTGCCCTACAACGACGACAGCGGCCCTCGACGCAGGCGTTCGACCGCTACGGCGCCGAGCTCGCGGCGGTGATCGTGGAGCCGGTCGCCGCCAACATGGGCCTGGTCCGCCCGGCCGACGGCTTCCTCGCCGGCCTGCGCCGCCGCTGCACCGACGCCGGCGCGCTCGCTGGTCTTCGACGAGGTGATCACCGGCTTCCGCGTCGGGCCCGCCGGCGCGCAGGGCCACGTTCGGCATCACTCCCGACCTCTCGATGTTCGGCAAGGTCATCGGCGGCGGCCTCCCGCTCGCCGCGCGTCGGCGGCCGCGCCGACGTCATGGACGAGCTCGCGCCGCTCGGCCCCGTCTACCAGGCCGGCACGCTCTCGCGGGAACCCGCTCGCCACCGCCGCCGGGCTCGCCGTGCTCGACCAACTCGACGACGACGCCTACGCCGATGCTCACCGCAAAGGCCACCCGCTTCGCCGACGGCCTCGACCAAGGCACTGCCCCGAAGCCCAGGTCACGCAGGTGGGCACGCTCACCGGCATGTTCTTCTCATCGACACCGGTCACGAGCTACGCCGACGCGCAAGCCGCCGACCACCAGCGGTACGCCCGCTTCTTCCACGAGTTGCTCGATCGCGGCGTGTTCCTCGCCCCCGAGCGGCTACGAGACCATCTTCGTGACCCTCGCGCACTCCGACGCCGTCATCGACCACACCATCGACGCGCAGCGGGCCACCGCGGCGGACGCCGCCGCGCCGCCTGCGGCGAGTTTCGAGAAGCTACTGTCTGAGCAGCAGGTGGCGGGTCGGTGGCCGCCGCGTCCCTACTGCGTTTCCTCGTCCGCGGCAGACGGTTCCGACGCACGTGGTCCATGAAGAACAGCGCACCGGCGATGCGAACACCATCACCACCAAGAGCACGAAGGCAAGACCGCCGGTGCCGTCCCCCTCCTTCCCCGCGTCGACGAGCTGCTGCGCGCCCGCTGGCGCCGCCAGCGCGAGCACTGCGCCGACGACGCCCAGGCCGAGCCCGAGACGGGCGACGGATCCGTCGCACGCAATGATCACACCTTTGCCAGGTCGGACTCGGACCGGCGGCGGACCGCCACGGCTGACCGGCCTTCGCCGCGCCTCGGCGGCCATGCTCGTCCTTCTCCCGCCAGTGCAGCACGAGCAGCCCGAGCCTGAAGAGGATCAACAAGATGAAGAAGGCGACGAACGCCGGAACCCGCAAGGATCCGAGGTCGCGTTCGAGCATGACGTAGCCGGTGACTGGCCCGTTCGGTGCTGCACTCGGGCGGCAGGGGCGGGAGACCGAAGGCTTGCTCGACCACGGCGACCTCACAGAACTGCACCACCGCGAACTCGGGGTCGTGCGTGAACTCGCCCTTCCAGAACTGCGGGTTGCTGCCGCCGATCTCCCAGGTCTGCAGCACCTGGTACTTGGTGACGTCGGCGAACTTGGCGAAGCGGTTGTCGTTCGGCGTGTACTCGACCGTCGGCGTCGAGACCTTGGTGACCAGCGTGGCGTCGACCGCGGCCTTCACGTTGGCCGCCTCGGTGGCCTCGGCGATGTTCTGCTTCTTGTCGATCGCCTGGACGTCGGTCGTCTTCGCCTTGTCGAGCGACGTGACGACCTCCTGCACCTTCCATTGGGAGATGCGGCCGCGTGAGCGTGTTCAGCGGCGAGGCGGTGGTGCACCACAACAGGGTGAGCAGCACCATGAACCCGGCCAGCGACCGTGAACGCGACCAGGAAGCCGAGGCGGGCGCCGAGGTTGGTGCCGAGCAGCACGTAGATGGAGCCGCAGAACAGCACGATGCCCGCGACCACCACGAGCACGCCGAGGATCGTCGGGTACCACAGGCCCTTGGGTGCGCCCTCGCTGGCGAGGGTCAGGAGTGCCAGCACCTACAACGACCTCTCGTAGGCCATGATCTGCTCGATCTGGGACTTGGTCAGCACGGAACCGAAGTGCGGCATGCGGCCCGACGAGATGCCCCGGATGCCGTAGCCCTGGTTCGCCTCGACGCCGATGGCGATCCAGGAGAACAGCTCGGACTCACCGTTGGGCGGCGGGAACTGGCGGTCGACGTCGCCCTCGGTGAGGTTGGGCCCGAACGCACCGCTGCCCATCGGCGACGGCAACGGGTTCGACAGCGGTTCGTTGGGATCGAAGTACGACCAGCCGCGGTGTGGCAACGGGCGCAGTTGTTCTGGAACAGGATCTGGCCGTCGGTGGCGAGTTGCATCTGCTGGTTCCACTCGATGGCGGCGTCGAGGTTCGCCTGCGCGGTGGTCACGGCGGTGAACGCCGCTTCCTTCTCGTCGTCGCTCGCCGACGCCGGCAGCCCGGCGAGGTCGTCCTGCGCGGTGGCCAGGGCCTTCCGGTGGTCGGTGACCGACTTCTCCGCGCGTCCTTGCGGGTCGCGGGCGTCTCCGCCGCGGCCATGGCCTGCGCCTTGTCGCTGGTGGTGCTGATGCTCTCGACGTAGTTGACGAGGTCCTGGATGCTCTGCTCCTGCAGCGCGCCCTTGCCGCTCAACACACCCCACGCCGGCATCGGCGTACCCGGGCGCCCGTACGTGATGATCTGGGTGAGCTGCGTGCGGTCGTACCGGAGTGGCGCGAGCTGGAGGCTCGGGGCGTGCCACGACACCGACTTGGGCAGGCACTCGGGTTGCTTCTCGGCGAGCTCGGCGTTGACCACCTGGTCCGCCTTGCACGCCGGGTCCTCGCTCTTGACCACGAACTGGGCCGAGCCGCCGCCGCCGTCGACGCCGTGGCAGTTCGCGCACAGCAACGACTTCGTGCTGTCGTAGGCCTCCGACTGGTTGTTGGCGAACAGCACCGCACCGCGCTCGATCGAGCGCTCCTTGAAGCTGGTCTTGGCCGAGGCCTCGCGGAAGGGCTCCCAGATGAAGTAGGCGAGCAGGCCGATGACGACGATCACGAGTGCGATCAGCGACGACGCCGAGCGCGCGCTCGAGGTGCGCGCCCTCGAGCACGTCGTCGTCGTAGAAGGGCGTGAGGTTGTCGGGGGTCTTGACCTCCGGGTTCCGCCGGAGGCTGATCACCCTGTACGCGATGAAGCCGAGCACGCCCGCGATCGCGACCAGGTTGACGATGATCAGGATGGTGCGGGTGCTCATGCGCGTGCCGCTCCGAAGGTGTGCGCGGGAAGACGGCCGTCAGACACAGGGCGCTCCCTCGGGGCTCTGTCCGGTGGTGTTGGTACCGATCGGCGGGCCGAGCACGAGCAGGCCGGTGTCGACGGTGATGTTGCCGCCCGCGACGCTGAGCGCGAAGCGGTCGAGCCCGCGTGGGGCCGGACCACCCTGCTTCTCACCCACCCGGTTGTACTTGGAGCCGTGGCACGGGCACTCGAACCACTGCGAGCTCGGGCACCACGGGACTCGGCAGCCGAGGTGCACGCACTTCTGGTACAGGGCGACGTACCCGGCCTCCATCCCGGCGATGATCGGCGCGGTGTACGCGGGGATCTTCTTGGCCTTGGGGAGGTCTTCCTTCGGGTAGGCGACGATGTAGGTCTTGGCCGCCGGCGTTGTAGAACGGGATCTTGTTGTCGAAGGCGTCCTTGGCGTCGGCTTCGGACCCGACGACGACCTTGCCGCCGAACCCGCTGCTCGCCGACGGCCACAGGAACGCCAACGCGGCGATGCCGAAGGCACCGAGCCCGAGCCCGGAACCGGCCAGGATCGAACGGTTGAAGAACTGGCGGCGGGTGACCCCGAGCTCGTCGAGGTCGACCGGCTCGTAGACCACCGGGGTGGCGGCGGCGCGGGCTCGGGCACCGCGGAACCGCCGGACTCGATCGCCTTGCGCGCTTCGTCGGCACGGGCCCGGCCTTCGCCGCTCTCCTCCTCGACGCTCGACTCGTCGCCGGGCTCCGCGCCCGGGACCACCGCCGATCCACCGACGGCCTCGTCGCGCTTGCGCGTCTCGCGGCTGAGCTTGCCCGTGGTCGCCCGCGAGCGGGCCGTCACGAGAAGGCCCACGACCGCGAGGGCCACGACCGCGACGATGGCGATGGCGATACCCACGACTCCTGCTCCTACAGCTCGAAGAAGATCCCGTCCTTCCAGGGCATGATGAAGTTGAATCCGGGGCCCCGGAAGAACGATCCGATGATGACGAGGACCGACCACATCATCACGAACATCGTGAAGATGGCGATGGCGAACTTGCGGTCCCTCGGCGAGTTCGACGGGTTCTTGTCGACGAAGGGCGCGACCATCAGCAGGAAGAGCCCCATGCCCGGGATGGTCACACCGGCGACCATCGGGTGGAACATGGTGAGCAGTTCTTGCAGCCCGAGGAAGTACCACGGGGCCTTCGACGGGTTCGGCGTCTTGTTGAAGTCGGCGAGGCCGAGCAAAGGTGCCCGCACCAACGCCGAGAAGATCGTGACCGCGGCCGTCAGGATCAGGATCGAGGCGAACTCGATCACGAGCAGGTGCGGCCAGGTGTGCACCTTGTCGACGGCCTCGGCCCGGGTCTGCTGGATCGACCCCGACTTGACCACCGTGAGCAGCCGCTGCGTGTGACCGCCCGGTCCGGTGGTGGTCGGCGCGGGCAGCGTGGCGGTCGCGGCGGCCGCGGCACCGGTGCCGGCGGCGGCGACGTCGCCCCCGCCACCGCCCGCGGCGGCGCGACGGCGCTTGGCCCGCTCGAGCAGGTGGGCGGGGATCTTGGTGCCGCTCTCGGTGGTGGCATCCTCGGTGGCGGGCTCGGACGCGGCAGCAGCCGCGGCGGGCGCCTCGACGGCGGGCGCGTCAGCCCCGGCTTCCGCGGGCGCGTCGGCGGCGGGCGCCTCGGCTTCGCCGCCCTCTTCGCCGGGCACGGGGAGACCGAGCGCCTTGCGGCGCTCCTTGCTGCGCTGGAGGAGATGTTCAGGGATGTCGACCATGGCTCAGCTCCCCTCTACAGCGGTCCGGAGATGCCGCCATCCTTACGGACGCGCCAGAAGTGCACGGCCATGAAGATGACGATCACGAATGGCAACAGCAGCACATGGAGCACGTACCACCGGAGCAGGGTCTCGTTGCTGATCTCCTTCGAGCCGAGCAGCACGTACTTCACCGAGCTCCCGAAGACCGGGGTGTAGCCCATCATGTTCGTGCCGACCGTCACCGCCCACAGCGCGAGCTGGTCCCACGGGAGCAGGTAGCCGGTGAACGAGAGGAGCAGGGTGAGCGTGAGCAGGATCACGCCGATCACCCAGTTGAACTCGCGCGGCGCCTTGTAGGCACCGTGGTAGAAGACGCGGCTCATGTGCAGGAAGACGGTGAGCACCATGAGGTGCGCCGCCCATCGATGCATGTTTCTCACCAACGAGCCGAAGGTGACGGCAGTCTCCAGCGTGCGGACGGTCGGCCACGCGGCCGCGGCCGTCGGCCGGTAGAAGAACATCAGGAAGATGCCGGTGACGGTGAGCAGGATGAACAGGAAGAAGGAGAGACCGCCGAGGCAGAGCGTGTACGACACCTTCACCGTGTGCCGCTTCACCTTCACCGGGTGGAGGTGGTACAGCACGTTGTTCATGATCACGTAGGACCGGTTGCGGGGGCTGTCGGTGTAGCCCCGGCGGAACACGGAACCGGGCCGGAAGATGGCGGTCCAGGCCTGCGAACCGCGGACCTTCTCGTCGACCTTCTCCATGGCCTGGCCGACCTTCACCCCGGCGCCGCCCTGGCCGTTGCTCCCGTTGCTGCCGTTGCCGTTGGCCACGAACCTGTCTCCTCGAAAACCTGTGACTCAGAACCGCACGCCGTACGAGTAACCGTGACGGTTCGTACGGGTGTGGAGGTCGCCCTCGGCGATGTCGGGTTGCAGCTTGCCCAGGATGATCACTCCGGTCGGGCATCGGTCGACACACAGCGCGCACCGTGTGCAGATGTCTTCGTCGACGATGAACGCGACGTGGTCGCGGGGATCCTCACCGGGCTGCTCGGTGTTGACGGCGTCGCTGATCGCGCTCACCGACACCATGTGGATGCACTTCCACGGGCAGATGTCGACGCAGCCCTCGCAGAGGATGCACTCGGCCTGGTCGATGTGCAGGAACTGCTTCGGCTTCACCGACGCGGTGAGGTACGACGGATCGACCTCCTGCAGCTCGTAGTCGGTGGCGAAGTCGGGCATGGGCGGGTTGGCGTCGGTGCGGGCCATCAGGCGTCACCACCTGCCGTCGCGCCGACCGGCGCGGGCTCCTTGGCGCGGCGCCGCAAGGGCCGGCCGAAGCGCGACGTGCGCGGCTTCGCTTCCTCGCTCTCGGGCTTCTCCTGCCCGCGCTTCTGCCACATCGCGAACAGGGCCAGGTTGGCGCCGAAGAACACGATGTAGATCCCGGCGGCGATGATGTCGCTGATCGCCTTCATCGTGATGTCGAACGGGAACTTGACGAACAGGACTTCCTGCCCGCTCTGCACGACGAACTTGGTCGTGTCCCACTGGAGGTACTTGTCGGAGAACGTGATCCACTCGTGGGGGATCACGGCGTAGGCGAGCGTCATCATCGCGAACACGCCGACCGCGCCGGCGATGCATTCGGCCCAGGTGGCGGGGCGATCGGGCTTGGGTCGCTTCATCAACGCGACCGTGATCCCCACGAAGATCAACAGCAGGATGCTGGCCAGGATCAACCGGCCAGCAGGCCGCATCCATGGCAACCAGTCCGGGATCAGGTTGGGCATCGGGCCCGTGGTCCTCCGCGAAGCACAGGGGTGGATCGAGACGCAGTCGGTTTCCTATCACGCTATCTGAGAGCGGTGCCCATCGACGGGTCGTGGGGGATCTTTGGGTGCACCGGGTGTTCGGCGCGCGACGATGCTCGGGTGAACATGGTCGCGGATCACAAGCGCACAAGCGCACGCCGGGCGTGAGGGCCGCGTGATGTGGGACGCGCTGGTCGTCGGGGGTGGGCCGGCGGGCGCCGCGGCCGGCTACTGGCTCGCCGAGGCCGGGCACCGGGTGCTCGTGGTCGAGAAGAAGCAGTTCCCGCGCGAGAAGACGTGCGGCGACGGCCTGACGCCCCGCGCCGTGCGCCAGCTCCACGACATGGGCCTCGCCGGCAAGCTCGAGGGCTCGCTCCGCTTCGGTGGTCTGCGCTCGATCGCGCACGGAGTCACGCTGGAGCTCGAGTGGCCCGAGCACCCCGAGTTCCCCGACTTCGGCTACGTGGTGCGCCGGCGCGACCTCGACGAGATGGTGGCCGACGCGGCCGCCGGCGCGGGCGCGACGGTGTGGACCGGCGCCGAGGCCGTCGAGCCGCTGGTCGACGACGGTCTCGTCACCGGTGCCGTGATCCGGCGCGGCGATGCCACCGAGCCGGTGCGCGCCCGCTACGTGGTGGTGGCCGACGGCGCGAACTCCCGCTTCGGGCGGGCGCTGGGCAGCGCGCGCGACCGCACCTATCCCCTCGGCATGGCGGTGCGGGGCTACTTCACCAGCCCGTTCCACGACGAGCCCTGGATCGAGAGCCACCTCGACCTGCGCGACCGCGACGGCAACCACCTGCCCGGCTACGGCTGGATCTTCCCGGTCGGCGACGGCACCGTGAACGTCGGCGTCGGGCTCCTCTCCACCTTCTCGGGGTGGAAGTCGATCAACACCAGCGTCCTGATGGACGCGTTCGTCGCCACCGCGCCGGCCCGCTGGGGCATCTCCCCGGAGACCTCGTGCGGCGCTCCGACCGGCGGCAAGCTGCCGACGGGCGGCTCGGTCACGCCGAACATCGGGCCGACCTGGCTGGTCGTGGGCGACGCCGCGGGGTCGGTGAACCCGTTCAACGGCGAGGGCATCTCGGTCGCGTACGAGACCGGCCGGATGGCGGCGGGCGCGGTCTCGGCCGCGCTCACCACCGGCGACGGTCTCGCGCTCACGCAGTACCCCCGCCAGCTCGAGGAGACCTACGCCCTCTACTGGAAGGTGGCGCGGGTGTTCGTGCGCGCCATCGGCAATCCCGCGGTCATGCGCGAGCTCACGCGTGTCGGCATGCAGTCGCGCCCGCTCATGGAGTGGGTGCTGCGCATCATGGCCAACCTGCTGCGCCCCGACGAGCTCGGCCCCGCCGAGACCGCCTACAAGATGGTCGCCGCCATCGTCGCGGTGGCCCCGGAGCCCTAGCCGCGCACCCTTCCGTTCCTGCGTCGAAGGAGGCGAATATCTCGCCTCTCACGACGCAAATTCGGTCTTGGGGTCAGCCGCCGCTGACGGGGGGGAGGATGGCGACCTCGTCGCCGTCCTCGAGGATGGTGGTGTCGCCGTCGGCCGGCTCGTCGCCGTTCACCCAGACGCGGGCGTTCTCGAGCACGGCCGCGAATCCGTCGCCGTAGGCGGCGCGGAGGTCGTCGAGCAGCCGGCCCAGGGTCACGGCATCGCGTTCGTCGTGCGAACGGCCGGCGGCTTCGCGAGCCTGCGCGAACAGGCGGACGCGGACGGTCAGCGCGTGGTCCCGTCGCCGGGCTCGATGTTGGTGCGCGCCGTCGGCAGCGCGTCGAGACGCGCGGGGTCGATCGGATCGCCGGTGTTCTCGTCGATCCCGTAGGTGCCGTCGTCGACGCGCGCCAGCGCAGCCTGCAGCTCGGCCAGCTCGGCTTCGAGCTGCTCGAGGATGGAGAGGTCCTTCTCGCGTTCGAAGGTCTCGGTGGCGGTGTCGGCGGGGTGCTGGTCGTAGTCGGACAGCTCGGAGATGTCGTCGTTCTCCGACGACCCGAACTCCGGGCGCAACTCGCCGATCAGCCCCTCGACCCGCGCCTGCTCAGCTTGCAGCCGTTCGCGCGCCTCGTCGGGATCCATCGCGGCCAAGGGTAGTCAGCCGCCGCCGAGTCGCAGCTCGAGCACCTCGGCCGCGTCGACCAGCATCGCTTCCAGCTGGTCGAACCGCTGCTCGGGATCGTCGAGCTCGAGCAGGCGCTGGGCGTCGAGCGGACCGACGGGGGCCACCGCGGCCGCCTCGAACGACGCCCGCAGGGGGTCGGCGTCGAGCTGCGCGGCGTCGAACGGCGCGGTGCGCTCGCCGAGCTCCGCGCTCATCGCCAGCACCCGGCCGAGGAGCCGCTGCACCTCGACCCGCCGGGGCGCGGCGCCAACGGGCAGCTTCTTGGGTTCGTGGATCAGATCGATCTCGGCGCGCGGGAAGGGATCGTCGTCGAGCCACTTCTTCACGCGGAAGCGATCGGTGCCGACGGTGGCGAGCAGGTAGCGACCGTCGGGGGTGCGGGCGGCCTCGACGATGCGGGCAACGGTGCCCACGCCGAAGCGCGTGTCGCCGCCGCCGACCTCGTAGCCCCGCTCGATCAGCACCACGCCGAACCGACCGTCGGCTTGCAGGCACGACTCGACCAGCGCGCGGTAGCGCTCCTCGAAGATGTGCAGCGGCATGACCGCGTGCGGGAACAGCACCGTGCCGAGCGGGAACATCGGCAGCGGCTTGGCCATCTGGCAACCGTACCGAGCGCGGCGGTCAGTTGGCGCGCGCTCGGAGACGCGCCGCCGCCGCGGCCGCCTGCTCGCCACCCTCGCCCGGCAGCGAGCGCGCCAGCACGTCGAACTCGCGCGGGCCTCCGCGAACTGTCCGAGTCGGCCGAGCAACCCCGCCAGGTCACCCCGTTGGCTCAGCGAGATCCCGGGGATCCGGAGCCGGAGCCGGGTCACCCACACCACCGCGTTGGGATCACGCTGGAGCAGCGTGTGCTGGAGGTTGCCGAGCATCCGCTCGACGATCGCGTGCGGCGCCGACCGGCATCAGGAACTGCGGCCGGAACGGCGCGCCGGCGTGCGTCTGCGCGAACAGTGCCGCGCACCCGGCGAGGTCGAGCCGGGTGCCGGCGTGGAAGGGATCGAACCACTCACCCGTGCCGGCACCCACGAGGAAGTGTCCCGGCATCCCGACGCCGTGCAACTCCAGCCCGCAGCGGCGTCCGACTTCGATCATCACGACGCTCAGGGTGATGGGGATGCCGAGGTGGCGGTCGAGCACGTCGTCCAGGAACGAGTTGCGCGGATCGCCGTAGTCGTCGGCGTTGCCGGCGAAGCCCTCCGCGACGAACAACTGCGTCGCCAGCTCCGGGCTCGTGAGGCCGGCCGCGCGCGCGGCGAGGTCGTCGAGCTGCGCGAGGCGCGCGTCGAGGTCGAGGTCGGGATGCGCGTGCGCGGCGATGAGCAGTGCGGCTTCGTCGAGCGCGATCTCGGGCTCCGGCCGCGCCAGCAGCTCGGCGAAACGGTCGGTGACGTCCAAGGTTCGACGGTAGCGCCCGTTCGGTAGGCTCGTGACATGTCAGGCTCGATCGCCGATCCGTCCGTCGAGCAGGTCCGCGCCACCGTCGCCGACCGCCTGCGCGCCGTCGGACAACGGCTGACCGCCAACCGGCAGTCGCTCCTCGACGCGTTGACGGCCGCGCCGCGACCGCTGACCATCCCCGAGATCCTCGACGACCATCCCGAGCTGGCCCAGAGCTCCGCCTACCGGAACCTCGTCGTGTTCGAGGAAGCCGGCGTGGTGCACCGGGTCGTCGGCGCCGACGACTTCGCGCGCTGGGAGCTCGCCGAGGACCTCACCGGGCACCACCACCACCTCATCTGCGCGTCGTGCGGACGGGTGGAAGACGTCCCGGCGTCGGCCGGCCTCGAGCGCTCCGTCGCCGCGGCCGCGGCCGCGATCACCCGCAGCACCGGGTTCCGCACGCAGCACCACCGCCTCGACCTCGTCGGCGTGTGCGCGTCCTGCAATTGAGGAGCGGTCAGCCCGCGGAGCTGCTCTTGCCCGAGGACGCGAGAGGGAGCGGTGTGCCCGCCTTCAGCGCCTCGACGTTCGCCTCGATCTGGTCTTTCGACACCTCACCCGTGGCGCGACCGGCGACCTTGCCGTCGGCGTCGACCATGACGAAGTACGGATAGGCGCTGATGCCGTAGGCCTCCGCCGCGGTGCCCGACTGCGAGTCGGCCATCACCGCGAACGGCCAGTCCTCACGTTCCAGCCACGCCGAGGGCGGGTAGTTGTCGGCGTCGGGATTGGTCCCGGTGGCCACCGCGGTGACGTCGACCCCGTCGAACACACCGTCCTTCGCCAGGTCGACGAGCTCCGGCACCTCGGCCTGGCAGTGCGGGCACCAGTGGGCCAGGAAGACGACCATCCGGGGCTTGCCGTTCGGCTCGACCGTGACCGGCTTGCCGTCGAACACCGACACGCCCTGCAGCGTGGGAATGGTGTCGCCGATCGCGGGATCTCTGGCCGCCGAGGAGTCGTACTCGGGCAACGGCGTACCCGTCACCGTCACCGAGGCGGTCTCGAAGCTCGCAGCCCGGGCGCCGCTTTCGGCATCACCACCGTCGCCGCCGCCGGACGAGACCACCGCGATGATCGCCGCGATCGCCACCACGAGACCGAGACCTCCCCACAGCGCCCACCGGTTGCGGCGTTGGCGCGCCGCGGCGGCGTCGGCGGCGCGCTTGCGCTGCGCGACGGCCTCCGAGCGACGTTGCGATTTGCTGGTCACGCGGCCAACGTATCGGCCGTTCGCTCACCCTGGTACGCGCGCGAGCCGACGATCCCGCACACCATCAACACGCCGATCAGGAGGAAGGCGCTCAGCGCCATCCACGCCAGCGTGACGAATCCGAGCTTCTCGAACCAGGGCGCGCTGCACGGCGTGGTGACCGAGCACGAGCTGCTCTCCGCGAACGCGGGGACCCGCTCCACCAGCCAGTGGTAGAGCGAGAGCGGCGCGCCGATCACCACGAACACCAGCGCCGTCATCCAGACCTTGCCGTCGCGTCGCAACCAGGCCACGCCGAGCACGATGACGAGCGGGTACATCACGATGCGCTGGTACCAGCAGAGCTCGCAGGGCACGAAGCCCGCGTGCTCGGAGTAGTAGAGACTGCCGAGGGTCGTCACGGTGGCGACGATCCAGGCCAGCAGCACCGACTGGGGCGCGACGGCCGTCGCCAAGGAGACGACCGAGGCACGCGCACGCCGCGACACCAGCGCGGCGATCGCGAGCACCACCGCGAGCACGAGCACCGCGTCGACGAAGAGCGTCAGGACCAGGAAGAAGTTGGTGGTGACGTCGACGTCGGGCACGTCAGCGCACGCTGAACGGGCTGACGAGCACGGCCTCGTCGGTCTCGCCGAGTTGCACGCGGATCGTCATCTGCCACTTCCCGGGGTAGGGGATGTCGTACAGCGGGGCGTAGTAGTGCCCCGCGCCGAGCTTCTGCAACGGCACGGTGAATGGCGGGAGGTCCTCACCCGGTCGCGTGAGCTGCACCGTCATGTCGGTGACCGTCGCCGGTCCACCTCCGGTGGGGAGCGCGGTGAAGTGCATGTCGTTCGGGCCGGCGATCCCGGGCGCGATGTCGACGTACACCCACACCTGCTCCGACTTCATCGTGAGCGCGACCGGTTGCGTCTCCACCGACCGGGCGGGCGCCGCGTTCACCAGCAACGCGGTGACCGCGAGGATGACGGCGGCGATGACCACCTCGATGGCGACCGAACGGCGCAGCCGGCGCACCTCGTCCTCGTCAGTGGCGTCGTCGTCCCACCCGCCGTCGTAGCCGTCGTCGTCGAAGCGGCCGCTTTGCCGTTCAGGCACGGAGCCGGCTGCATCCCCGCCCGACGACACGCCCACACCGACCGGCACCGAAAGTTCGACGTCGATGATGTCTTCCTCGGGGGGCAGGTCGCGGAAGCGCCGGTTCACGATCTCGCGGCTGAACGCGGCGGCGATGATCAACGCCGCGAACACGACCAGCTTCACGATGAGCAGCTTCCCGTAGTCGGTGCTCTTGAGGGCGTCGAGGCTGCCGACCTGGCGCCACGCCTGGTACGCGCCGGACACGACGAGAGCGACGATCGCGCCGAGGGCGAGCGCGGAGTCAGCGCGGTAGCACTGTGCGCAGCTCGTCGACGTCCTTCCGGGGGAGCACTGCGACGCACAGCGCCACGAGACCGCCGAGCCAGCACGCCATCCCCGCCACGTGCACGAGATCCGCCGGGACCGCCAGGCCGGTCTGGATGCCGGTGCCCGCGTGCCCGGCGATGCCGGGCGTCACCGCGAAGCCCGCGCCCACGAGTCCGGCCGCCACCATCCACCACCCCGGCAGCGGACGGATCGGCTCGTCGCGACGGCGCAACAACATGTGCAGGAGCGGGTACGCGACCACCAACAGTGCGAGACGGACGAGCGCGACCTTGCCGTAACGCGTGTCGAGCACGTCGCGGAACACGCTGGGGTCGAAGACCTTGCTGAGCGAGAGTCCCGCGGCGTACACGCCTTCGAGCGCGATGCCCAGCACCGTCGTGACCAGGACTCCGATCCACCCCGCCCACACGACGCGCGCCGCGCGCCGGTCCTCCCGACCGCGCGGCCACACGGCAACCAGGAACACCGCACCGCCGATGAGCAGCGCGAGCGAGCCGAACAGGACGCCGCGGTCGATGCCGTACAGCACGCCGACGGTCTTGCTGCCGCCGGTGGCCGCCAGCAACGAATTGGCCACGCCCTGCGCGTTCTTCGTGGTGAGCGTCGCCTTCGACCCGACCTGGAACGTGTAGGCGCCCTCGATGGGGTGCGAGTCCGACGACGTCACCCGCCAGGTGACGACGTAGGTGCCGTCGTCGAGCTTCGGCAGCGACACCGAGACCTCGGACTGCGCACCGCCGGGGTGCTCGGGTGAGCCGGTGACGACCCGGTCACGGTCGCCGGTGTACACGCGGATGCCGCCGAGCGCGACCTCCACCGGCTCGGTGAACCGCAGGTTCACCTCGCTCGGGGGCTTGTCGTACACACCGCCGTTCTGCGGTTGGGTCGTGAGCAACGTCGCGTGCGCCGACGCCGGGGCGGCGGCCGCGACGACGAGCGCCACGACGAGCGCGCCGAGCGCGAGCAGGCGGCGGATCACGAGGCGAGTCGCAACCGGCGCGGTTCGGTCGCCGGGCGCAGGAGCCAGACCACCACCAGGCCCACGAAGTCGAGCACGTGCTGCACCTCACCGAGGGCGGCGGTGTTCCCCGACGCGACATCGAGCAGCGACGACCCGACCAGGCAGGCCACGAGCGCGGCGACCACGGGCAGGAGGCCCGGGATGCGCCACGGCTTCCACGCCGCGTAGAGGAAGCCGACGCCGAGCGCGACGTCGAACGACCCGATGTGGCGGGCGGCGTGGACCGGCAGACCGGCGTCGGACCCGAACACGAGCGCAGGGATCGCGATGGCGATCTGCGCCAACGCGATGGCGACCAGGATCCAGCGCAGCGGCGTGCTCGCGTCGGCGGTGGAGCTCGCTTCAGTGCGCCGCTCCTCGCCGATGGCGGCCAGGATCCCGGGCGTGAGGTCGGGGATGACGGGGGCCGGCGACAGCCGCAGCTGGCGGTGGACGTGTTCCGCGTCGTGGGCGAAGGCGCGGCACCCGGGGCACCCGGCGAGGTGCCCGTAGACCGTGGCGTCGTCGAGACCGGGGTCCTCGCCGTCGAGCCGGGCCGAGATCGCGTGGCGGATCTGCATACAGGTCATACGAGGTAGTCGACCCCGGAGCTCGGGAGGTTCCCCAGTATCGTCGGTCGCAGTGGACGAGCTCACGCGGCAGTTCCTCGCCGCACGCGACGGCGACCGCACCGCGCTCCTGCACGCCGTGCGTGCCAGCCAGGCCGACGTGTGGCGGCTGGCGCGTCACCTCGTGGGTCCCGACGACGCCGACGACGTCACCCAGGACACGTTCGTCCGCGCCTGGAAGGCGCTGCCCTCGTTCCGGGGCGACTCGAGCGCCCGGACGTGGCTGCTCTCGATCGCCCGCCGGGCCTGTGCCGACGCGGTGCGACGCAACGTGCGCCGCCGGCGGGTGCTCGAGCGGGCCGGCACCGCGGGCGGCACCGGATCGGGCACGACCGTCGACCCCGGGGCCGAGCACGCGGTCGCGGCGTTGGTCGACGAGCTCCCGCGCGACCAGCGCGTCGCCTTCGTGCTCACCCAGATCGTCGGGTGCTCCTACGCGGAGGCCGCCGAAGCCTGTGGCGTGCCGGTGGGCACCATCCGGTCGCGCGTCGCCCGGGCCCGCGAGCACCTGGTGGGAACGCTGCGCGCCTCGGAGACTGGGTGACCGGTCGCGGCCGCCGGGCGCTCCTCGCCGTCGCACTGGCCGGCGCGTTCCTCGTCGTCACCGCCACTCCGGCCGGCGCCCACGGGTTGGGCGGCCTGAAGCCGACCAACTACGAGACGGTGCTGCAGCGCGTGACCCCGACGGTGCCCGGCCTCACCATGGCCATCGTCGACCTGGGCACGAAGGTCGAGCTCACCAACGACGGACGGCGCGAGGTCCTCGTGCTCGGCTACGACGACGAGCCCTACCTCCGGGTCGGGCCGCGCGGCGTGTTCGAGAACACGCGCTCCCCCGCCACCTACCTCAACCGCTCGACCACCATCTCCGGGAAGCCGCCCGCACGCGCCGACTCGAGCGCGGCGCCCGAGTGGCGCCGGGTGTCGAGCGGGACCACCGCGAGCTGGCACGACCACCGCGCGCACTTCATGGGCGGCGACGACCCCCCGCGCGTCGCGCGCGATCCGGGCACACGCCGGGTCGTCGACAACTTCGAGATCCCGATGCGCGTCGGCACCGAGGCGGTCGTCGCCCGGGGCCAGATCGTCTACGTGCCGCCGCCGTCCCCGTGGCCGTGGGTCATCGGCGCGGTGGTGCTGGCGGCGCTCGTGGTGCTGGCGACCCGCACCCGCGCGTGGCGCACGGTGTTCGTCGTGGTGCTGGCGCTCCTCACCGCCACCGAGCTGGTCCATGTGATCGGCCTGTGGGGCGCGTCCACCGCGGCGACCGGCACCAAGCTGACCGAGAGCGCCTACTCCCTCGCCGGGATCGGGCTCGGCCTCCTCGCGCTGGGATGGATCTGGAAGAAGGGCGTCGAGTCGGCGGTGCCGCTGGTGCTCGTCGCCACCATCTTCCTGTTCGTCGCCGGCGGGCTGGCCGACGTCACCACGCTCGGCAACTCCCAGGTCCCGAGCACCCTGTCGGGGGCGACGGCGCGGCTGCTGGTGAGCCTGACCCTGGGCCTGGGCGCCGGGCTGGCGGTGGCCGCCGCGCTCCGGCTCCGGCCCCCTCCGGCACCATCGCCGCCGGCCCGACCGACCGCGCGACGCGCCGCCCCCGTCACCAGTTGAGCTCGGCGCACCCGGCGTGGTCGTCGGGCTCCACCTGGATGGTGGCGTGCGCGATGTCGTGGTCGAGCAGGAGCACCCGGGCCTGGTCGAGCACACCGTGCGCGTCGGTGCCCTCACCGATCATCACGTGCGCGCTGGCGACGTCCATCTCCGACGTCAACGTCCACACGTGGAGGTCGTGCACGTCGACGACACCGGGGAGCGCGAGGAGTTCGGTGCGGATGGCGTCGAGGTCGATGTACGCGGGCGCGACCTGCAGGAGCACGCGCAGCGCGCTGGCGGCGAGGCGCCAGGCGCGGGGCAGGATCCACACGCCGATCACCGCGGCGACGATCGGGTCGATCGGGTCCCAGCCCGTGGTCTCGATGACGATCGCGGCGACGATCACGCCGACCGAGCCCGCGGCGTCGGCCATCGCGTCGACGTAGGCACCGCGAACGGCCAGGCTGTCCTGCGCGCCGGCGCGCAGCATGAAGAACACCACCAGGTTGACGGCCAGGCCCGCGACCGCGACCACCAGCATCGGGCCGGCCTCGACCCCGGAGTCGCCGTCGACGAGCCGCAACGTCGCCTCGACGAGCACGTAGCCGGCGACCACGAAGGTGAGGAGCGCGTTCACCAGCGAGGCCAGGATCTCCAGCCGGAACAGCCCGAAGGTGCGCGAGCCCTCGCTCGACGCGCGGTTGGCCACCACGATCGAACCCAGGGCGAGGGCGATGGCGACGCCGTCGGTCAGCATGTGGGCGGCGTCCGACAGCAACGCCAGCGAGCCCGCCACGAAGGCGGTGATCGCTTCCACGACCACGAAGATGAGGGTCAGCGCGAGCGCGATCCAGAGCCGTCCGACGTTGCGCGCCGCGGTGCGGCGCAGGACGTCGCCGTGGTCGTGTCCGGCGTGGCCGTGGTCGTGGGCCATGGCTGCATTCTCGCCGCCCGTGGTGGGCGGGTTGCGCCGACCGGGCATAATGAGAATCATGCTCAATTCCGAGGAGCGCGCCGACGCGGGCCCGGTGGTGCTGTCGGCCACCGACGTGTCGTTCGCGTACGGCACCGAAGTCGTGCTCGAACACGTGGCGCTCGAGGTGCGCGCGGGCGAGTTCGCCGCGCTGGCGGGACCCAACGGATCGGGCAAGTCGACGCTCCTCCGCATCCTGCTCGGCCTCCTCGCGCCCCAGGGCGGCTCGGTCGAGGTGTTCGGCGTCGCGCCCCATGATCTGCGCGACCGGTGGCGCGTCGGGTACGTGCCGCAACGACCGCGCATCGCGCCCGATCTCCCCGCCACGGTGGAGGAGGTCGTCGCGACCGGCCGCCTGGCCAAGCAGGGCTGGTGGCGCCGGCGCCGCGCCGCCGACCGGGAGGCGGTCGACCACGCGCTCGAGTCGGTCGCGCTCACCGACCAACGCCGCAAGCGGCTCCACGAGCTGTCGGGCGGGCAGCAACAGCGCGCGCTGATCGCGCGCGCGCTCGCCGCCGATCCCGAGCTCCTCGTGCTCGACGAGCCGATCGCGGGGGTGGACGTCGAATCGCAGGAGCTCTTCCGCGACTCGCTCGTCCACCTCGTGCAGGAGCACCACGCGGCGGTGCTCCTGGTGTCGCACGAGCTGGGCGCGGTCGCCGACGACCTCGACCACGTGGTCGTGCTCAAGCACCGCGTCGTGTTCGACGGCCCGCCGGGCGAGCTCGCCGCCACCGGGGTGAGCCTGGGCGTGCACCGCGACGACCTCCCGCTCTGGCTCGAGGAGCTCACCTGATGGACGGGTTGCCGGGGATGCCATGGGCGTTGCCCTGGCCGTTCGACCGCACCTACATGCAGCTCGCGCTGCTGGCCGGGATCGTGGTCGGCGCGGCGGCACCGCTCATCGGTGTGTTCCTGGTGCAGAAGGGCCTGTCGCTGATGGGCGACGGCATTGGCCACGTGGCGGTGGCAGGCATCGGCGCGAGCCTGCTGCTCGGCACGTCGCCGACGTGGACGGCGCTCGTCGTGGCGGTGATCGCCGCACTGGTGATCGAGTTCCTGCGCACGCGTGGCAGCACGACCGGCGACCTGGCGCTGGCACTCGTGTTCTACGGCGGGATCGCCGCCGGCGTGGTGCTCGCCAGCAGGTCGGCGACCAACACCAACCTGCAGCCCTACCTGTTCGGGTCGATCCTGACCGCGACCGCCAACGACGTCTGGACCGTCATCGCGCTCGGCGCGGTGATCGTCGTCGCCGTCGGCTTCACCGGGCGCGCTCTGCTGGCGGTGGTGCTCGACGAGGACTCCGCCCGCGTCGCCGGCGTACCCGCGCGGTGCGCTCAACGCCATGCTCGCGGTGCTCACCGCGGTGACGGTGGTGATGGCGATGCGGATCGTCGGCGTCCTGCTCATCGCCGCGCTCATGGTGCTCCCGGTCGCCACCAGCCGGCTGCTCGCCCGGTCGTTCCGGGGCACCTTGATCGGCGCGGTCGGCGTCGGCGTGGTGTCGGCGGTGCTGGGTCTCTTCGCGGCACGGCAGTGGGCGCTGGCCGCGGGTGGCGCGATCGTGCTGGTCGCGGCGGCGTTGTTCGCGATCGTGTCGATCATCGCCGGCGCCCGTCGCGCCGGCGCCCACGCCGACTCCCTCCTCGCCGGGCCCCACTAATTTGGGCGCGATGGCACACATCGTGACCCGCATCCAGGTCGGCGACTACGACACCTGGAAGGCCCTGTTCGACCTCGACGGGCCGGGCGCGCGCCGGGAGGCGACCGGGCACCGCGTCCTGCGCAACGTCGACGATCCGAACGAGGTGTACATCTTCATCGACTTCGCGAGCCGCGAGCAGGCGGAGTCGGCGCGCGACCGCTTGGTGGCATCGGGCGTGCTCGATCGCTTCCCCGACCACACCGGACCCATGGTCGTCGAGGCCGCGGAAGACATCAGCGGCCCCGGCTGATCGTCGACCCGGATCGCTAGCCTGGCCCGCATGCCGACGCTGTTCACGCGCATCATCGACGGCGAGATCCCCGGCGTCTTCGTCTGGCGCGACGAGCAGTGCGTCGTGTTCCTCTCGATCAACCCGATGCACCCCGGCCACGCCCTGGTCGTCCCCCGCGCCGAGGTCGACCACTGGATCGACCTCGACCCCGCGCTCGCCGCGCACCTGTTCCAGGTCGCGCAGACCATCGGCCAGGCGCAGCAGGCCGCGATGTCGGCCCGGCGCGTCGGCATGATGATCGTCGGTGACGAGGTCCCCCACGTCCACCTGCACGTCGTGCCGTTCGATTCGGTGTCGGAGCTGTCGTTCGCGCACGCCGACCCGAACCCACCCGAGGGCTCGCTCGATGCCGCCGCGGCCAAGATCCGCGCCGCGCTGCGCGACCTCGGGGCCGAATCCGTGTCGGAGTAGGGAGCACACGGTGGGCCGCCACGACGAATGGGTGGCGCGGGATGCCGCGGTCGTGTGGCACGGCTTCACCCAGATGGACGGCTACGCCGAGAACGCGCCGATCCTGGTCGAGCGGGGCGAGGGCCACGAGCTGATCGACGTCGACGGCCGGCGCTACCTCGACGCCATCTCGTCGCTGTGGGTGAACACCCTCGGGCATCACGTCCCCGAGCTCGACGACGCCGTACGCGGCGCAGCTGGAGCGCGGCGCGCACTCGACCATGCTCGGGAACGGCAACACCGTGGTGGTCGAGCTGTCCGAAGCGCTCGCGCGCGTCGTGCCGGTCGACGATCCGCACTTCCTGTACGCGTCCGACGGCGCCGCCGCGGTCGAGCAGGCGTTGAAGATCGCGTTCCAGTACTGGGCGAACCGCGGCATCGCCGGCCACACCCGGTTCCTCGCGTTCGGCGGGGCCTACCACGGCGACACCCTGGGCGCGCTCTCGGTCGGTGACGCGAGCTTCGGCACCGACCTCTTCGATCCGCTGCGGTTTCCGGTGCTGCGCGCACCCCAGTTCGGCGAACCCGGCTGCATCGACACCGCGATCGCGATGGTCGTCGCGCATGCCGCCGAGCTCGCCGCGGTGATCGTCGAGCCGCTGGTGCAGGGCGCGGCGGGGATGCTGCTCGCCGATGCCGACGGTCTGCGCGCGCTCGGCGCCGCGTGCCGCGAGCACGACGTGCTCCTGATCTGCGACGAGGTCGCCACCGGGTTCGGCCGCACGGGCACCTTGTTCGCGTCGGAGCAGTGCGGGTTGCGCCCCGACCTCCTGGTGATCGGCAAGGGCATCACCGCCGGGTACCTGCCCATGTCGGCGACCGTCGCCAGCGGTCCGGTGTTCGACGCCTTCCTCGGCCCCGACCTCTCCACCCGCACCCTGTACCACGGGCACTCCTATTCGGGGAACGCACTGGCCGCCGCGGTCGCGCTGCGCCACCTCGAGCTGCTCGACGCATGGTCGGTGCTCGACAACGTGCAGGCGCGCTCGGACGAGCTCCGGCAGCTGCTCGACGACCGCGTCGCGCCGCACCCGGCGGTGCGCGAGATCCGCCTGTGCGGTCTCATGGGTGGCGTCGAGCTCGCGCCCCCGGCCGACGGCCTGCGGTGGGGTCGGCGGGTGTGCGCGGAAGCCGTCTCGCGGGGCGTGTTGCTCCGGCCGCTCGGCGACGTCGTCGTGCTCATGCCTCCGCTCACCGTCACCTCGGAGGAGCTGCACCGCATCGTGCACGCGCTCACCGACGCCCTCGACGAGGTGTCGGCGTGACGGCCAAGCCGCGCGACTGGCAGACGTGGGCCGCGCTCGAGGCCGAGCACATCGAGCGCGCCGGGCAGTGGCGGACGCCGCGCTCGTTCGATCCCTCCGATCCCCGAGGTCTGGTGTCGTTCGCCTCGAACGACTACCTCGGTCTCACTTCGCACCCGGCTGCGCGCGAAGCGGCCCGCGCCGCCATCGACCGCTGGGGCACCGGTGCCGGAGCCGCGCGCCTGATCGTCGGGTCGCGGCCGGTGCACGGCGAGCTCGAGGCCGAGCTCGCGGCCTGGAAGGGCACCGAAGCCGCGGTCCTGTTCTCCACCGGGTTCGCCGCCAACCTCGGCGTGCTCGGCACCTTCGCCGGGCCCGACACCCTCGTGTGTTCCGACGAGCTGAACCACGCGTCGCTCATCGACGGCCGCCGGCTCGCGGGCGCGCCGCTCGCGGTGTACCGCCACGGCGACGCCGCCCACGTCGACGAGCTGCTGCGCGCCTCCGACGCACCGCGCGCCATCGTCGTCACCGAGACCGTGTTCTCGATGGACGGCGACGTCGCCCCGGTCGACAAGCTCGCCGAGGTGTGCGCGCACCACGGGGCGCTGCTGGTGCTCGACGAGGCGCACGCGGTGCTCGGTCCGGAGCTCGACGACGCCATGCTCGCCGGGATCGACCACCTCCGGGTCGGCACGCTGTCCAAGACCCTCGGCGCTCTCGGCGGCTTCGTCGCCGGACGGTCGCAGTTCACCGACCTCCTCGTGAATCGCGGCCCGCGCCTACATCTTCACCACTGCGTCGACGCCCGCCGACTCCGCCGCCGCGCTCGCGGCGGTGCGCATCGTGCGGTCGCCGGAAGGTGCCGAGCTGCGTGACCGCCTGCGCGCCAACGTCGAACGGCTGCGCCCGGGGCACCCGTCGCCGATCGTGCCGGTCGTGTGCGGCAGCGAGGCCCGCGCCCTCGCCGGGGCCGAAGCCCTCGCCGAGCGCGGTCTCCTGGTCACCGCCATCCGGCCCCCGACGGTGCCGCCGGGCACGTCGCGCCTGCGCGTCGCGCTCGTCGGCGGCACACACCCCCGACCAGGTCGACCAGCTGGCGACCGCGCTCGCCGAGCTCTTCCCGGAGCCATGAGCGGAGTGGCCGCGAGCCGGATGTCCCGGCTCGCATCGAAGCGGTCGCCGAACGGGGCGCAGTGCGGCACGGTGCGCAGCACCGAGAGCGGGGAATGAGCATGAGCCGACCGCGCACCCTGGTGTTCGTCAGCGGAACGGCCACCGAGGTGGGCAAGACCTGGTGGACCGCGGCCACCGCCCGGGAGCTCCGGAGCTCCGGCGTCGCGGTCGCCGCCCGCAAGCCGGTGCAGTCGGGGGAGCCGGGCGCGGTGACCGACGCCGAGGTGCTGGCCGACGCCACCCTCGAGGACCCCGCGACCGTCTGCTCCCCACAACACAGCTATCCCCTGGCCTGGGCGCCACCGATGGCCGCACGCGAGCTGGGCGAACCCGGCTTCACCACCGACGATCTCGCCGGAGGCATCGCGTGGCCCACGACGATCGAGGTCGGTTTCGTCGAGGGGGTCGGCGGCCCGCGCTCGCCGATCAGCGACGACGGCGACAACGTCGACCTCGCGCGCGTGCTCGCCCCCGACCTCGTCGTGGTCGTCGCCGACGCCGGGCTGGGCACCATCAACGCGGTGCGACTGTCGGTGGACGTGTACGTGGGCTTCGCCACCTTGGTCGCGCTCAACCGCTTCGGCACCGATCCCCTGCACGAACGCAACCGTGAGCACCTCATGACCGTCGACGGCTTCGACGTGGTGACTGCGCCGCGCGCGCTCGCTGATCGCCTCCGCCGACGGTCGTGACATGCTCGGAGTGACGGCGACCGAGACCCGCGGCCGGGTCGCCGCGGTGCTGCTCCTGACCGTGATCGTCGGCGCCACCGCGCTGGTGATGGTCGAGGGCTTCGCCATCTCGTCACCCGAGCGCGCCGGCGCGGTCGTCGTTGCCTGCACCGCGCTCGCCGCCGTCGTGTTCGTCGGTGCGGTCCGACGCATGCTCACCCTGCCGATGGTGCTCGTGGCCTCGCTCGTCCTGCTGACCGTTGCGGTCGTCGAGCCCCCCGCCGAGTCACACGACCTCTGGTCCTACGCCTTGAACGGTCGCATCCTCGAGCACTACGGGGACAGTCCCTACACCCACACCCCCGCCGACTACCCGCACGATCCGCTGCTCGCACAGGTCGGCGCGGGATGGCGGCACACCGCTTCGCTCTACGGGCCCGCGTTCACCGGCGTGGCTGCCGGCATCACCGCCCTGGCCGGTACCGACCTGCTCGCCGTCCGCCTCGGCTTCCAGCTGCTCGCGGCGGCGTGCGTCCTCGCGATGCTGCTGCTCCTGTACCGCAGGACGCGCGACCCGGTCGTCGTCGCGCTGGTGGGTTGCAACCCGGTCGTGATGATCGAGGTCGTCAACATCGGGCGCAACGACGCGATCGTCGGTCTGGCGCTCCTCGGCGGCATGCTCCTGGCCACGCGCAAGCGGTTCGTCGCGGCCGCGGTCGTGGTCGCGCTCGGCGCCCTGGTGAAGATCACGATCATCGCTGCGCTGGCGGCGCTGCTGCTCTGGGTGTGGCGCCGGTACGGCACCCGCATCGCGGCGAGTGCCGCGGGAGCCGGCACGATCGTGCTCGTGATCCCGTACGCCGTCGCCGGCGGGGTCCGCGCGCTGCGGCCGGTGGCGAACGCGGCGAACCGCATGAGCCGGGCGTCGGTGTGGCAGCTCGCCCGCCACGACGGCGTCGAACATGTCCTCGGCCTGCGCTACGCGCAGCGCGTCGGTGCCGTGATCGGCAGCGTGGGTCCCGAAGCGCTCGTCGCCGTGGCCGGCCTCTCTGTGCTGTTCGCCTGCTCGCGTCTGCACGACCCGACCCCGGAGCTCGTCGCCGTGGGTGTGCTCGCCGCCTTCCTGCTCGCCGGCAGCTACGTGCTCGCGAGCTACGCGGTGTGGGTCATCCCGATCGCGGCGTGGCGCCACCGCGCCGGCGTCAGCCGCGCCGTGCTCGCGTGGGCTGCGCTCCTGACCATCGCGTACCAGGCGGTGCGTCCGATGCCGACCGCGCCCGACGACCTCGCAGTGTGGCTGGTGTCGACGGTCACGCTCGTGTTCGCGATCGTCGCGATCGGTGCGCTCTCGCTCGCCGCCGTCCGCCGGCTGCGGACACCACCCATCGGGGTCGACCAGACTGGGCCGGTCCCCGTCCAGGTGGTGTGATGAGCGAACCCCTCGTCGTCGGCGTCCCGCGCGAACGGAAGGACGGCGAGCATCGCGTCGCCATCACGCCCGACGGCGTGCACGAGCTGACCGTGCACGGCGCGTCCGTGGTCATCGAGCACGACGCCGGCTCCGGTTCGTCGATCGGCGACGACGACTACCGCGCCGCGGGGGCGGAGATCGTCGCCGACGCCGACGCCGTGTGGGCGCGGGCGGAGCTGGTGATGAAGGTGAAAGAGCCCCAGCCCGAGGAGCTCGACCTCCTCCGGCCCGGGCTGGTGCTGTTCACGTACCTCCACCTGGCCGCCTACCCCGAGGTCGCCGACGCCCTCCTCGAGCGCCGGGTGACCGGCGTCGCCTACGAGACGGTGCAGGCTGAGTCGGGGGCGTTGCCGTTGCTCGCGCCCATGAGCGAGGTCGCGGGCCGGATGGCGCCGCAGGTGGGGTCGCACTTCCTCGAGCGCGAGCACGGCGGACGCGGCGTGCTGCTCGGTGGCGCGCCCGGCGTGCGGCCGGCTCGGGTCGTGGTGATCGGCGCCGGCAACGTCGGGTGGAACGCGGCGTGGATCGCACAGGGCATGGAGGCGGAGGTGCTCCTGTTCGACCGGAACCTCGACCGCCTGCGCTGGGTCGACCAGATCCACCGAGGAAGGATCATGACCCTGGCCAGCAACCGTCTGTCGGTCGAGCGCGCCCTGGCCGACGCCGACCTCGTGATCGGCGCGGTGCTGGTGCCCGGTGGCGCGCGCCCCGGTCGTGGTCACGAGCACGATGGTCGCGTCGATGCGCACCGGCGCGGTGATCGTCGACTGCGCCATCGACCAGGGCGGGTGCGTCGAGGGCATCCACGAGACGTCGCACGCGGAGCCGGTGTACGACGTGCACGGCGTGTTGCACTACGCGGTCGGCAACATCCCCGCCGCGGTGCCGCACACGTCGACGTACGCGCTGACCAACGCCACGTTGCCGTACGCGGTCGCGCTGGCCACCCAGGGAGTGGTGGACGCGACCGCGCACGACCCCGACTTGGCGAAGGGCGTGAACACCGCCGCGGTGAGGTCACCAACCCTGCGGTGGCCGACGCGCTCGGACGCGAATGCGTGCCGCTCGCCGACGCGCTCGCTTAGGGCGTGCGCCCGGCGAGCGCCGCCAGCCGATCGGAGACCGGCGCGTCATCGGCGACCGCGACCTCCTGGCCGAACAGGCCGGAGCTGCGCATGTCGTCGTTCAGCATGTTCTGCGCGACCTGGTAGGCGATGGTCGAGACCTCGGGATCGAGGTCGGTGCTCTGACCGGTGGCCTTGGCGAGATCCCACGCGTGCGTGGCGACGTCGAAGATGGCGATGTTGACCGCGATGCCCGCGGGCATCTCCCCGAACGGCAGCTTCACCACTCGGTCCATCGCGCCCGGGATCGCGAACGCCGCCTCGGCGTCGTCGGTCGCCCGGTGGAACGAGGCCTTGAAGTCGGTGCCCAGGTTGTCGCCGGTCATCAGCTGACCGAGCTTCTCGTCGGGCACCGAGCCGTCACGGACGCAGAGTCCGAACATCGTGGCCCCACCGGTGACGTGGTTGAGCACGTCACGCACCGTCCACTCGGTGCACGGCGTCGGGTTGTCGAGCTGCGAAGGCTCGATGTTGTCGACCACCCGGCCGGTCATCTCGAGCACCTTGTGCATCGTCGCGACTTCGTCCATGTCCGTCCCCCACGTCAGTAGTCCGGTTGTCGGATCTATTCGCCGACCGCGACCATCTGTATCAGTTCGCTGACGCTCATGCTCCCGGGCGCCAGGCCCTCCCGGGCGGCGCGGCCCGCCGTCTGTTGCAGCAGCAGGTTCACCGGGGTGGGCACGTCGTGCTGACGGCCGAGCAGCACGATCTCGCCGTTGAGGTAGTCGGCCTCGATGGAGCCGGTCCCCCGGGCCAGGCTCTGCCACGACGACGCACCGGGGCGCGAGCGCGCCGCGTCGCCACCCCACTGGAACCGGTCGCCCCGGCGGGCGGCGTCCGCCTCCGGGGTCACCGCGTCGATCCCGGCCGCAGCCAGGCACTCCGCGCCTTCTTCCCAGGCGCGCTGCTGCAGCGCGCGGGCGTCCGGATCCGGACCGCACAACGCGTCGACCGCGTTGCCGAGGTTGTTCAGCAACTTGGCGTACTTCCAACGCATGATGTCGGGACGCGCCACCGATTCGAACCTCGACGACGCGAATGCCGCCGCGATCGTCTCGGCGCGGACGTCGGTGCCCGCGCGGATACCGACCGATGTCGAGGATGCCGGTGAGGGGTGCGGCGTGCGCCTCCACCACGCCCGGCTCGAGGTGCAGCGCCGGGCACACGACGCACACGCCGTACACGTCCTCGAAGAGTCGGCAGCGCGGCGGGCTCGTTGGCCACGCCGTTCTGCACCGAAACCACCGCGATCGACGACGGTGCGGTCGAGGCGAGAGCGCTGAGCGCCTTCCCGGTGTGCTGGCTCTTCATCGCCAGGAGCACCACGTCGTCGGCGCGGAAGTCGATGCCGGCCGGGTGCGACACCACCGGGATCGTGAGCGTCGCCGTGTCCTCGTCGGGCGCCGAGAGCCGCAGCCCGTGGTCGCGGATGATGTCGTGGTGATCGCCCCGCGCGATGAGCACGACCTCGTGACCGTGCTGCGCCAGCCGGCCGCCGACCACTCCGCCGATCGCACCGGCGCCGTACACCACGAATCGCATGGGCGGCAGCCTCGCACACGCGCGCGCCGGTGCCGGCACACCGGGGAGGGGAACGGTGGGCCGGCACTCGGCGGGGCAGGTTCGGGGTGGGAAGCGTCCGGTGGCGGTGGTCCTTTCGTCGCGGGTTGACAACCACCACCCTGACGGGCCCGGGTAAGAGGTTCCCTCGGCCCGGGTGAGGAGCGCGCCAGAACTCAGCCGGCGACGGTCGGGAGCGTGAGCCGGGCGACGGTCCCACCGCCCTCCCGCGCCTCGAGCACCACCGAACCGCCGTGGAGCACCGCGATCTGCGCCACGATCGACAACCCGAGCCCGGAGCCCGGAAGGGTGCGGGCGCTGGTGGCGCGGTAGAAGCGGTCGAAGACGCGATCACGCTCGTCGGGCGCGACGCCCGGGCCGCGGTCGGCGACCTCGAGCGTGCCGCCGTGCACCGACACGGTGACGGCCTCACCGTCGGGGCTGAACTTCGAGCGCGTTGTCGACCAGGTTGGAGACGGCCCGGTCGATCATCGCCTGGCGCCCGACCACGGTGCCGGCGTCGTCGTCGACGACCTCGATCTCCTTGCCCGTACGGCGCCGGAACCGCGCCGCGACGTCGGTGGCCACCTCCCCGAGCGAGACCGGCCCGACCGGCTCCTCGCTGCGCACGTCGGTGGCGAGCTCGACCATCTCGCTCACCAGGTTGGTGAGCTCGTCGAGCTCGAGCCGGGTCTCGGCGATGAGTTGTGCCCGCTCGTCCGCGCCGAGCGTGGTCGCGTGCCCGAGGAAGTCGATGTTGGTGCGCACCGCGGTGAGCGGGGTCCGCAGCTCGTGGCTGGCGTCGACGACCAGCCGCTGCTGCTGCTCGCGCGACGTGTCGAGCGCGATCAGCATCGTGTTGAAGCTCGCGGCCAGCCGGCCGACCTCGTCGGTGCCCCGCACCGGGATCGGCGTGGTCAGGTCCTGGGTCGCCGCGATGTGCTCGGCGGTCTCGGTGAGCTGCTCGATGGGGCGCGTGGCCCGGCGCATCACCAACCACGCGGCGAGCGCCGCCAGGGCGATGCCGGCCAGCGCGATCAGGACCAGCCGGTTGCGCAGCACGTCGAGCACGTCGTGGGTCTCCGACACCTCGCGCGCGATCTGCACCGCGCCGCCGTTGCGCAGCGACACCGTGATCATGCGGTAGTGCTCGTCGCCGATGGTGACGTCGCGGTACCGCGACGCTGACTGCTCCGATGCGATGGCGCGGTCCTCGGCGTCGATCGGAAGCGACGGCTGCCCCGGAAGCGAGTCGGTCACCGACCCGTCGCGATCGATGATCTGCTGCACCGCGTCGAACTCGAAGTACGGCCCGCGACTGTCGTCGTCGTCGTGCGTCGGCGCGCCGCCGAAGTCGCCGGTGCCGGGCGGGCGTTCCACGATGCCCGCAGCGCGCTCGCGCAGGAACTTGTCGGTCTCGTCGCGCAGCGCGTTCTTCGCGCTGACCTGCGCGGCATAGGCTCCGCCGACCACGGCCACCGCCACGATCACCGCCACGATGACGGTGAGGCGGGCGCGGAGGCTCACGACGGTCTGGCCGTGTACCCGACTCCCCGCACCGTGTGGATGAGGCGCGACTCGCCCGCCTCTTCGGTCTTGCGACGCAGGTAGCTGATGTACACGTCGAGCGACTTCGACGACGTCTCGAAGTCGAAGCCCCAGATGCGCTCGTAGATCTGTTCACGCGTCAGCACGATGCCGGCGTTGAAGAGGAGGAGCTCGAGCAGGTCGAACTCGGTCTTGGTGAGCTCGAGCACCCGATCGCCGCGCCACGCCTGCCGGCGGGCGGGGTCGAGCGAGAGGTCGCTGACGCGCAGCACCTCGTCGTCGCCCGACATGCCCGTGCGGCGCAACAGCGCACGCAGCCGCGCCAGCAGCTCGTCGAGCGCGAACGGCTTCACCAGGTAGTCGTCGGCGCCGGCGTCGAGTCCGGCGACCCGGTCGCTCACCTCGTGGCGCGCGGTGAGCATGAGCACCGGCGTGCGGTCGCCGCGCTCGCGCAGGCGGCGGCACGCGGTGAGGCCGTCGACGTGGGGCATCAGCACGTCGAGCACGATCACGTCGGGCTGCGAATCCAGCACCGCCATGAGCGCCTCGGACCCGTCCTCGGCGGTGACGACGTCGTAGCCCTCGAACGTGAGCGCACGCACGAGCGAATCGCGCACCGCCTTGTCGTCCTCGGCCACCAGCACGCGCCCCGACGTCATCGCCTCGCTCCACCCTCGATCGACCGGACGGATGGCAGACAGCTCCTCCATGCCCCGAGTTCTAACGCTGCATCGTAAGAGGGAAGTGAGAGGGGTGGTGTGCTCCGCGCGAGAAGGTCCGTGACGTGAGAACCCCGGGGCGTGCGCGCCGTTGCGCACGCCCCGGAGTCGCGAGCGAGCTGGGGAGAGGTGTCAGCTCGACTGCACGCATTTCGCCGGCCCGTGCTTGTAGCCGGACCGGAAGGCCGCCACCCGTTCGAACGCGGTGCCCCGGTCGGTGTCGCCCTTGCCGGCGGAGACCAGCACGGTGACGGCTTCGTCGAGATCACCCGGCGACAGGGAGGACGCGCTGTCCGCCGCCCACGCGCCGGCCAGACACTCCGCGCCGCGGCGGGCGCTGTCGGTGCCCACCTCCATGCCGAGCTGATGCTCGACCGCCGACGACCACGCGGTCGCCAGGAGCAGGCCCCCGGCGAAGTCGCCGATCGAGTCGTGCACGTCCTGCACCGTCGCGGTGTCGTAGTGCACGGTGTTCGTCGACGGGTCGTAGACGACCGCGTCGGTCAGCACGCCACCATCGCCCGCGCCGCCCGTGCTCGCAGTGCCGGCGGAGATCGTCGGCGCGGTGACCTTCGACGACTGCGACGCCCAGTACTCGTCCAGGCTCTTGGTGACGGTCGCGGTCATCTCGTCGAGGGGGAGGTTCCCGCCGCTCGCCTGGTCCTGATAGCTCGCGTAGCCGGCCTCGGTGACGTCGGGCGGGTCGGTGGCGTAGGCCGCGCACACCTGCGCGCCGCCTTCGAACCCGTCCTGGAACGCACCGACCCGGTCGAAGCCGTTGCCGTGCGCGCCCTCCTGGCCACCGTCGATGCCCGACGGGTCGCTGAGCGTCAGCAGCCCGGCGAGCGCGGTGTCGAGGTCGCTCGACGAGAGGTGCACGTTCTCGTCGTCGCTGTCGGCGACGTGCTGCGCCCACGCGCCGGCGAAGCAGTCGGCCTGCTGCTCGAAGTACACGGTCGCCGGCGGGTCGTACCCGACGCGCGCCTGCACCGCGTGGCCGAGCTCGTGCGCGAGCACGAGACCGACCGCGAACTCACCGAAGTGCTCGCGCAGCTTGGGCAGCAGTCCCTGCTCGTCGTAGGCGATGAAGTCGCCGTTGCCGCAGTAGAACGCGTTCCCGGCGACCTCCTCGTACGGGGCCTGGGTCTGGCCGCCGTCCTCGCAGCTCGGCGGCGGGTTCGACTCCGAGTACGCGAAGACCCGGTCCGACGGGATCGACTCGTAGGGCTGGCCGTAGACGTCGGGGAGCGCCGTCGACCAGAACGACTGGATGTCGGCGATGGTCGAGTCGATCGAGGCGTCGTACTGCGACGAGACCTGCGCGTGCGCGCTGCCGGCCACGCCGGCGACAACGCCGAAGGCCATGACCGTGGCCATCGCGGCACCGACGAGCTTGTTCCTGAGGGTGTTCGCGTTCCTGTCCATCGGTCGTTGAACGACGGAACGGGCTCAACCAGTTCTCCGCGCCTCTCAGTGAGTGCTCAGCAAGTGCTCAGCTATTCGTCGTCGGCAGCGTCGCGGGCGTCGTCCTCGGCGTAGGTGAGGATCTCGCAGCGCACGACCTGCCACGCCGGCAGCCCGGCTTCGATGGCGGCGTCGTGGAAGATCTCGAGGCCGTCCTCGAGCACCTGCACCGGGTTCACGCTCTCGGTGTCGAACGAGAAGCGCGCCCCGAAGCGGTCGTGCGCCTCGCTCCCGGCAACCGCGCCGCCGTGCGGCTCGAGCGCGTGCTCGAACTCGGTGAGGCGGTCGTCGTAGTGGTCATCGGCCAGCGCGGCGTCGCCGGCGGCGTCGATGTCGATCGTCCAACCCTGGTCCATGGCCGGGGAGCGTACGCCGATCGGCGCCGTGGATTCAGACCGCGACGCGCTGGTTCACGAGGATCCGCAGCAACCGCAGCTCGTCCTTGGTCAGCCGGCGGAACTCCATGCCGACGAGCGTGCGGCCCATCGCGGTGCGGGCGCCGTGCCGGATCGTCCCGTCGACCGTGATGCCGGGCTCGCTCCCGGCGAGGGACACGATCTCCACGTACATCCGGCCGGCGAGCGGTTCGTCGCCGCCGACCTCGCTGAGGTCGAGCGCAGCCCCGTCCCACGACACGTCGATGAGCCGGCACGGGCGCCAGTCGTCGTCCGCGGCGAAGCGGAACCGGGCCGCCCAGTCGGCGGTCGTGCGTCGCGATCGACGTCGGTCGTTCGTCATGGCGAGCAGCCTCCCCTCACCGTCCCTACCAGGAATGTCGGCCCGAGCGGGGGGCGCCTGAAGCCCCTCTTGGGCCCCGCGGCCTGCTGCTCGGGGATGGTGTAGGGCGGGGGCCAGGGGTGGTACAACCTCCCCGAGCACTCGGGAGTGCGCTCCGCTCGAGCCTGGCCCAGACCCTGCTCGACGCGAGCCGGACGCGGTTCCCACCGTTCGGTCACGTCAGGTCCAGCATGCAGCCGATGCTGTCACTCCCCTTGGAGCCCCACCCCACCAGTCCGGCCATCGCGCGCGATCACGCGCGCCTCTTCGTGGGGAGCGGCGTCGACTGCGAGGTCGTCGACGACCTCGCCCTCCTGGTGACCGAGCTGGTGAGCAACGCAGTCCGCCACGGCGAAGCCCGGATCCGGCTCGAGATGACCTGGCGGCACGACGCGCTGCTCGTCGAGGTCTTCGACGGCTCGTTCGACCTGCCGGTGCTGCAACCGCGACAAGTCACCCGGGACTGCGGACGCGGCCTCCAACTGGTCGACGCCATCGCGTCGCGATGGGGTGCGCACGTCCGGGTCGACGGCAAGGTCGTCTGGTTCGAGCTCGCGGTCGACGGCCGCCTGGCGCCCTCGCCCTGAGACTGGGACGCGGTCAGACTTCGGCGGGCGAGGGGTCGAGCGCCGGCTGCGGAGCAAGGTCGCTCCACATTTTGTGCCCGTTGCCGTCTTCGGCGTCTTCGTTCGCCGGTCGTGGGGGCACCTGATGCCCGCCGCTGTCGTGCACCACGACCCGGTCGCGACCCTGATGCTTCGCATCGAACAGCGCGATGTCGGCATGTGCGAGCAGTTGCGCAAGATCTTCGTCTTCTTCTGCGGCCTCGATGATGCCGAAGCTGGCGGTGAAACGCGGCAGCCCGGCGTTCGTGATCGCATCCTTCAGCGTGACGCGTACACGGTCGAGCGCGATGCGTGCGTCCTCCGCGCTGAACGAAGGCAACACCAACGCGAATTCCTCACCGCCATACCGGGCCACCAGGTCGTTCTCCCGCAATGAGTTGCGCAAGACCTGCGCGAACAGCCGCAGCGCGCGATCGCCCGTCTCGTGACCGTACTTGTCGTTCAACTCCTTGAATCGATCGAGATCGGCCATCGCGACGACGACCGGTGTCCTCGACGCACGAAGAACACGCACTTTGTTCTCGAGCGATCGGCGGTTCAGCAGACCGGTCAGGCTGTCGGTTGCCGCCTGGAGCTGCGTTTCGGCCATGACCCGCAGCAGGCCGATGCGCGCGCCCGTCAGCTTCGAGAGCGTGCTCAAGTCGGTCACGGTGGAGTCATCGACGAGAACGTAAGGCTCGCCCGTGGCGTGGATCACACCGACCGTCCGGCCCATGATCGACACCGGGACGCAGACCGCCGAGCAGCGGCCGCCCGCCCGATCGCGCAGCTTGGGACACGAGTCGAGCTCGTCGCTGTCCGCGAACTGCTGCACCTGCGCACGGCGCGCGGCCGGACAGCGATCCGGCGAATCCACCGGGCACGACGGTGCCTCACCCGTCGGCGTCGCGACAGCCATGCGGATGAGGTGCGCGTGGCTGTTGTCGGCGAGCAGCAGCTCCGCCGGCCGGGTCGGGAGCGTGGCGCCGAGGGCTCGCTCGACCGCGCCGAGCACCTCGCCTTCGTCGTCCGCCATCTCGAGTGCGTTCGCGAGGCGCGTCTCGAAGTCCTGCCTGCGCACCTGCACCATGCGTTCTGCCGACTCGCGCTCCGCGGACGCGACCGCTTCGGTCAGCTGCCGTTCCAGCTCCGCGGCCAGGTCGTCGCTGCGCGCTTGTTGGCGCATCGTGTCACGCGACATCCAGTAGGCAGCGGGCGCGATCAGCACCAGGGCGAGGGCCGACATCACGACGTAGCGCCACGGGCCCGAAGCCATGGCCGTGGCGAACACCGCGATCGGAATGACGACGAGGGCACCGCCGATCGACCCGACGGTTGCGTACACGCCCGAGGCACGTTGCGCCTCGGCCCGCGCCGCGGTCCAGCGCGTCTCCACAGACCGGATGTCTTCGTGGTGTGTCATGTGCTCGCCCTCTGAATCCCCGGGCCGGGTCGGCAACTCCGGAATCCCAACATCCAGATTTCGGCGCGCGGAGCACCTCCCTGTAGGGCGTTTCGCCAGGAGGCCGACGTACCCCCAGATCCATGGGGTGGGCCGCCCGAGACTCGAACTCGGAACCTGCGGGTTAAAAGCCCGATGCTCTGCCAGTTGAGCTAGCGGCCCGGCGCCCGAGAATACGGCACGGCCTTTGCCTGATGCGCGCTCAATGCGCGCTCGACGGCACGCTCGCCGGTGGCAACTCGTACACTTTTGTCGGCACTCGATCAGTGCAGAGTCGGGGGGCATGAGGTGACGGAGTCGGGCCGCGTCACTCGTCGGAGGTCGAGTCGCCTGCTGCCGGTCGTGCTGACCGCGGCGGTCGTCGTCCTCGGCGTCGCTGCCTCGGCGCACTCGGCTCCGCGCGCCGACGATGCCACCGCCGGACTGCGCCGAGCCCAGGTGGCGACGCAGCGAGCGTACAAGGGCACGAGCACGAACGTCGACTCGACCCCTCGTCCCGCAGTCAAGAGCAAGCACATCGTGATCATCTCCGCGGGCCAGTCGTCGAGCAGCGCCAAGATTCCCACGGATGCCGCGGTGGAGGCGGCCAGCGCCATCGGCTGGGACGCCGACGTCTATGACGCCAAGCTCGTACCGGCGAACTACGCCGCCCTGGTCCGCCAAGCGATCGCGTCCGGCACCGACGGCATCCTGCTGATCCCCATCGACTGCCAGGCGGTGCAAGAGCCGCTGCGGGAGGCTCGGGCCAAGGGGATCGCGGTGATCGGCGTCGGCGCGTTCGACTGCGACGATCCACAGGGGGGTGGGGCCAAGCGTGGCCTCTTCTCCGCGCAGATCAGCTTCGGTCCGCGGGGCAAGGATCTCGGTGCGCTCGTCTCGCGGTACGGCGTCGACCAGGCCAACTACATCGTGGCCGCGTCGAAGAACCGCGCCAAGATCATCGACATCCAGGACCCGGAGTTCACGACCCTCTACTACACGGACCGCGGCTTCCGGAACACGATCGCGCGATCCGACGGGTCGGAGATCGTGGCCACCGTCGAGGTGACCACCGCGGACATCCTGAAGAACACGCTCGTGCCCAAGATCCAGGCCGAACTGCTGCGCCACCCAGAGGCGAACTGGATCCGAAGCCCCTATACGTACACCACGACACTGGGCGTCGTTCCCGCGTTGGGCGACCAGTCGACGATCGACGTGATGGGGGGCGAAGGCCTCGACGACGAGCTCGACCTGATTCGCGCCGGGCGGATCACCGCGGCCACCGTCTTCTCGTCGGAATGGGCGGCATGGGCGGGAGTGGACACGATGAACAGCGTCTTCCGGAAGGAAGCGCCCGTCGACTCCGGCCTCGGTTGGGCCGTTGCCGACAAGGACCACAACGTGCCGGCGTCCGGCCGGTACGTACCACCGATCGACTACGAGGCCGAGTACCGGAAGGCGTGGGGCGTCCGTTGACCCGCGGTGTCGGCGCCGCGGCTGCACTCCGCGTCGATCGGATCTCGAAGTCGTATCCCGGCACGCAGGTCCTGCGCGACGTCTCCCTCACGGTGGCGGCGGGCTCGGTGCACACGTTGGCCGGGGGCAACGGATCCGGCAAGTCGACGCTGCTCAAGATCCTCGCCGGCGTGACCACCTCCGACCCCGGGGGCCGGCTGGCGGTGCACGGGGCGGAGACGCCGGCCGACCGCGTGACGCCGCAGTGGGCACACCGCGTCGGCCTCCGATTCGTCCACCAGGAGCTGGGCCTCTTCCCCGACCTGTCGATCATGGAGAACTTGGGCGCCGACGGCGGATTCGCGACCGTCTGGCCGGGCCGGATCGACTGGCGCACCATGCACCGACATGCCGAGTCGGCCCTCCAGCAGTTCGGTGTGCACGCGACGCCCAGCACCGCGGTGCGAACGCTCGATCTGCCGGCTCGGTCGCTGTTCGCGATCGCGCGCGCCTTCCGGGACGATTCGTCAGCACCGCGGGTGTTCGTCCTCGACGAGGCCACCGCGGCGTTGTCGGCGCCGCAGACCGAACGGGTGTGGCACACGATCCGCGACCTCGCCGCCCAGGGGCACGCGATGCTGGTCGTCGCGCATCAGCTCGATGAGGTGATGCGCGCCGACACCGCGACCGTCCTGCGCGACGGTCAGGTCGTGGCCACGGTGGAACCGGCACGGGTCGGCGGTTCGGAGTTGGTCGAGCTGATCGTGGGAGGCCCGGTGGGCGCGCCGACGCAGTCCCGACCGCAGCCGTCCGGGCCGGTACGCCTCTCCGTGCACGACCTCGGTGGCCGCACCGCGCGCGGTGTCAGCTTCTCGCTGCGGCGCGGCGAGATCCTCGGGCTCGCGGGGGCGCCGGAGGTCGGCCAGCAGGAGGTGCTCGCGATGCTGTTCGGGGCCGCGCCCGTTCGCTCGGGTGCCATCGCCCTCGACGGTGCGCCGCTCCGGCCGACCGACATCGGCGACGCGATGCGAAGCGGGTTCGCCTACGTTCCGGGCGACCGCGCCGATGCCACCTTCTCCGGTCTGACGCTCACCGAGAACCTCACGGTCGCTTCCCTCGGTTCGTACTGGCGCAAGCTCTGGTTGCACCGTGCCGCGGAACGCCACGACGCCGCGACGCGCCATGTCGGCGCGCGCCATCCGCGCGTCCTCTCCGGATCAGGAGATGGCGACGCTGTCGGGTGGCAATCAACAGAAGGTGGTGCTCGAGCGCTGGCTCCGCCGCGATCCCCTGGTTCTGCTCCTCGACCAGCCGACCCGGGGCGTCGACGTCGGCGCGCGTCGCGAGTTCCATGTGGTCGTCGCGGCCGCGGCGGCGCGGGGTTGCGTCGCCATCGTGGTCTCCGACAACTTCGAAGAACTGGCCGAGATCTGCGACCGCGTGCTCGTGATGGTCGCGGGTGAGGTCGTCGCCGAGTTCCGCACGCCGGATCTCGACGTGGCGAGGATCACCGCCGCCGCATTCGGCGCGCCGCCGGCCGCATGACGCGCCGCCGCGACGCCCAGCTCGAGTTCATCGAGCGGTACGCCCTCGTCATCGTCTTCGTCGCCGTGCTCCTGTTCTTCAGCCTGTGGAGCGAGACCTCGTCCACGTTCTTCACTGCGGCCAACTTCAGGAACGTCCTGGGCAACCAGGCCGTGGTCGGCGTGCTGTCGCTGGCGATCATGATTCCGCTCGTCGCCGGCGAATTCGACTTCTCGGTCGGGCCGGTGGCCGGCCTCTCGCAGGTGCTCGTCGCCGGCTTCATGGCCCGCCTCGGCGTTCCGTTGCTCATCGCGGTCGCCGTCGGCATCGCGCTGGGGTCGCTGGTCGGGCTGGTCGCCGGGACGACCGTCGCCAAGGTGGGGGTCAACTCCCTCATCGTGACCCTCGGGCTCTCGGCGATCCTCGCCGGGATCATCACGTGGTACACGGACAGCCAGTCGATCATCACCGGGATCTCGTCGGACCTCGTCGAGCTCGGCACCGGGGAGTGGTTCGGGATCCCGCGGACGGTGTACTTCCTGGTGCTCGTCGCGCTGTTCGTGCACTACCTGCTCGAGCACACCCCATTCGGCCGGTACCTCGCGAGCATCGGTGTGAACGTCCGCGCGGCGCGTCTGGTGGGTGTGCGCGTCGACCGGCTCGTCCTGGTGTCGTTCGTCGTCTCCGGGACCCTGGCCGGCATCGCCGGCGTCCTGCTGGTGGCCCGCAACGGGAGCGCCAGTCCGCAGCTCGGCACCGTCGGCGACAGCCTGCAGGCCCTGACCGCGGCCTACCTCGGGGCCACTGCCATCCGGCCCGGTCGGTTCAATGTCTTGGGGACACTGGTCGCGATCTTCTTCCTCGCCTTCACCATCTCGGGCCTGTCGTTGGCCGGCCTCGACAGCTGGATCAACGACGTGTTCAACGGCGTGGCGCTCTTCGTCGCGGTGGTCGTGTCAACCGTGGTGGGACGACGGCGCGCCCAATTGTGACGGTCAGGTAGCAAGCAACGAGCCGGCGCGTTCGAGCTCGGCCAGACCAGCACCGCCGTGCATGCGCACGACCAGCTCGCGCACCGCGTCGACGGCACCAGAATCGTGGGGCTCGAGCTCGGCGAGATCGAGCGCCGCACGGAGCTCGAACACGAGCGCACCCTGGCGAGCCGCGAGCTCTCGAGCCATCACGAGCTCGGCGCGTGCAGCGTCGGATGCGTCCGGGTTCAGCTCGAGCAGGATCGCGGCCCGGATGCGATGCACTTCGGCACTGAAGAAGTCTTCCGAGGTGCGGGTCGCATGCTCGAGGGCGAAGTCGACGTCGTGCAGCGCGTCCTCTCCCTGGTGGAGCTGGAGGTGCAGCAACGCGCGCTGCGCGATCACGAAGGGCAGGAACGCACCGGCACCGAGCTCCTGCCACTGCTCGAGCGACGGGGCGAGCGATTCGATCGCGTCCCGGGGCGATCCGAGGAACCCGACGCCGATGGCGCGGCCGCTGCTCCCGGCGACGGCCCAGAACAGCATCCCGTAGCGGTCGGCGATCGAGCTCGCTTCTTCGTGCAGGGCGCGCCCGTCCTCGAAGCGTCCGGCCAGGATCGCGATCCACGCCGCGTACGAGCACACGTAGGCCTCGGTGAACGCTCCGCGCGGATATTCGGCGAGGGAACGCGCCCGCTCCGTCGCCTGCGCCAGCCGGGTCGTGGCGCCGGTGACGTCACCCACCAACCAGAGGACACAACCCAGGTGGGTCAGGGAAACCGCGAGCGGATCACTCGGGAGGAGCCACCGCCGCGCGACGGTCGCGTCGACGGGCCGTTCCTCGAACCGCGCCACCGACGCCTCGAGGAACTCACGCGACTCGCTGATCCGCCCTTGGAAGAAGCGCTGCGCGCCGAGACAGCAGAGGATCTCGGCGTCGAACTCGGGCGTGCTCATGGCCTCGAGCCGGCGCGCCGCGTCGTCGGCCGCCCGGAGGTCGCCGTGGACGAGGTAGTAGGCCCAGACCGCCGCGGTCAGCGGCACCACGTCGGCACCGGAGGTCATCTGCTCGCTGAGCTCGAGGCTCCGGCTGAAATCGGACGCGGCACCCGGCGCGCCGTACCCCCGCATGTTGACGTGGCTCGTGCCGCGCAGAATGTGCACGTTGAGCTCCATCACGTCGCGCGCCGACCCCGGTGCGTCCGCCATCACGAGCTCGAAGGCGCGGTCGAGGTGCCGGATCGCCTCCGCATCGGCGGCCGCGGCCTGCGCGCCGGCTCCGGCGATGAGGTACCACCCGACAGCCTCGTCGGCCGCGTGCGCGGCGTCGAAGTGTTGAGCGACGAGTCCCGGATCCGCGTTCGCACGAATCGCGAGCGCCTCCGCGGCGCGGCGATGGATGCGGTACCGACGTTCCTGTTCCTGCGAGGCGTACGCCGCGTCGCGCACCAGCGCGTGCACGAATTGGTGGGTGACCGGCGCGGGCTCGCTCGGCAACGCCTCGAGGATCCCGGCATCGGTGAGGTGCGCGAGCCCGGCGTCGAGCTGTCGCGGGTTCAGGCCGCTGACGTCGCGCAGCAGGTCCACGTCGATCTCGCGGCCGAGCACCGACGCGGTCTGCGCGAGCGGCTTGTCGTCGTCGAGCCCGTCGAGACGCGCCGCCAGGAGGTCGCGAACGGTCCGGGGGATCGTGGCGCCCGAGTCGTCGCCGCCGGCAAGGGCCTTCACCAGCTCCTCGGTGAACAACGGGTTGCCGTCGCTCCGGGACGCGATCGTGTGCCACCGTCCCTCCGGGACCCCGTGCTGGTCGGCGAGCTCCTGGATCAACTCCATGTGGTCGCCCGCGGTGAGCCGCCGCAGATCGACGACCGCATCGCCTCCAGCCCACCACCCGCTGAATTCCGGCCGGGCGGTCCCGAGTACGAGCAGAGAATTCGTCCGCCATGCGCTCGCGAGGCGCGCGAGCAGCTCGAGCGTCGTCTCGTCGGACCACTGCAGGTCCTCGACGAGGAGCAGCGCACGATGCGGACGTGCGTACGCGCCCAACACCGCCGACAACGCGCCGAACGTCAACTCCCGTACCAGGTGCGGGTCGCGCCGCGGGAGCGGGTAGCGCTCGCCCCCCGGGATCGCGAGCACCTCGGCGAGGTACGGGATCACCTCGTCGGCGTCGAGGTCGAGCTCGGCGCATGCGTCTTCCAGCTTCGTGATCCTGGCGGCGGCGTCGTCGTCGGCGACGATCTGGAACCGCCGCTCCAGCATCGCGGCGATCGGATGCAACCGGCTGGCGCGCCGATCGGGCGCGCAGTACGCGGTGAGCACGATCGCGGACGAGGCCAACGCCTCGGCGACCACCTCCTCCGCCAGCCGCGACTTCCCGATCCCGGCTTCGCCGCGGATGAGCACGGCGCCGCAGGCAGTGGCAGTGGGGCCCTCCGCGTCGTGCCACCACGCAGCGAGCCGCTGCCGCTCGGCCTGACGACCCACGAGCCGGGTCCGGACCGGGCCCGCGGCCTCGAGCCGGTGCATCGCGTCGGTCGGCTTCAGCACCCGCAACACCTCGACCTCACGGTCGATGCCCTTCATGCGGGGGGCACCGAGGGATTCGACCTCGAAGTAGCCCCGCACGATCTCGTAGGTGTCGTCGCTGATGACGAGCTCGCCGGGAGGCGCCAGCGCCTGGAGGCGCGCCGCCTGGTTCGGTGCGGAGCCGATCACCGCGTCGTGCGCGGGCGAGTCGGGCACTCCCATCTCGGCAACGAGGACGACCCCCGTGTGGATCCCCACCCGGGCGGTGAACTCGATCCCGCGATCGTGCCGGATGTCGGTGGCCGCGGCGGCGAGCCGCTCGAGGAGCTCGAGCCCCGCCAGCACCGCTTGGCGCGCGTTGTCCTCCCGCGCCTTGGGGAACCCGAAGTACACCATGACGCCGTCACCCTCGTACCGGGCGATGTACCCGTGATGGGCGGACACCGCGGCGCCGCAGAGCTCGTGGTAGCGGCGGAGCACGTCGCGCACGACCTCGGGTTCGTGGTGTTCGGCCATCTCGGTGGATCCCACGAGGTCCACGAACATCACGGTGAGCTGGCGCCGTTCGCCTTCGACCTGGTCGGGCTCGAGGGTCGCGCTCGCGCGGTCGTCGCGGTCGTGCCGACGACGACGGAACCACGACGTTCGACGGGTCGCGCTCACCGGTCAGACCAAGTGGGCGGGCTTGACGACGCGGATCGGCCCGGCGACGACGATCCCGGTCGTCGCGTCGACGACCATCCCCTCGAAGATGAGGGTGTACGGCTGCGCTCCAGGGGGGATGTGGTCACGGAGGAGCGTGACCCCGAACGAGTCCGTCCCCCTCAGGAGGTCGGGAGGACCGGGGTTGAACCGGAACGCGCTGGGCGGGAGCACGAACTGCTGTCCCCACCCGATGGCACGGAACCCGTCGGCGGCGAGGCTGATCGGGCTGATCGTGACCCCGGGATGCAGCTTGGCGTGGACCCGTTCACCCACCATGCCGACGGCCGGCAGGTCGAGGAGCTCGGCCGCGTCGGGCAACGGCTGGAGGAGCTGCGCCCAACAGTCGGCGAGCGCCGACATCCAGTGCGCCCCGGTGGAGACGACCCAGGAGAGGTCCTGCGCCGCGTCGGCCGACGTGTAGTGCCCCGCGAGCGCCTTGGCGACACCCGCGGTACTGCGATCGAGCCCGGAGGCTGCGTCGCGGAACGCGTAGGTGACCGGATCGGCGTGGGGGTCGGTCATGTCACTGTCGCGGGAACAGGTCGTTGCAGGCCTTGGTGGCCGAGGCGGTGTTGTCGGCGAGCGACTTGAAGAACCACGCGACGTCCTCGACCCACGCATCGCGGTCGTAGGAACCGTCCTGGAGCTTCGCCGAATTCCTCCTTCGCCCGCGCCGAGAGCTCTTTGAACCAGGCGGCGCTGAGATCGCCCCAGTGGTCGACGAGCGAACTCCAATCGGGCGCGGGCGCAGCCGCCGACGACGGTGGTGATGTCATGTCGCGCTCCTCGGGTTGTCGGTCACCTAACACCCTTGCTGGATCAAGCCGGAGACGAAGCTCCAGAAGCCGCAGAGATCGCCCGACCCCACCTTGACCGGTGGATTGGTCAGGAACACCTGCTTCAGCGTCTGGAACCGCCGCACGTCGTACTTCGGGCGGAGGTCCTCGACCAGCAGGTAGCCCTGGTCGACCTTCACCCTGCCGTCGACCGATCGTGCGAGGTCGTACGTGCACGCGCCGCGCTTCAACTGCCCCGCGCTGGCGCCGGCCTCGGGCCAGACGTAACGGAAGTCGAGCTCGGTGCGCATCGTGTCCGGTGGCCCGAAGCCGAGGCTCCAGTCGACCACCTCCTCCAACGTCGCCTCCCAGCCGTCTTCGGGGTCGGGAATCGCGGCGCCGGGCGGGCCCTGCGGCGGTCGGACGAACTCCATGGCCCGGAAGAACCAGGCTTGGAGCCAGCAGCGGGGCCAACGGCACGGATCCACGATCGACTCGAACGCGGAGAACCGCTTCCTCGTGAGCGACCTCGTCGAGATGCTGAGTGCGAGGTAGCCCTCGATCTTCGTGGTCGTGTCGTCGCAGCTCGGCAGCAATTGGAGCATGGTGGCGCCGATGTCGAGGTCGAGCGTGTGGAGGAAATGGTCGGGGTCGAAGGGGAGGAGGGGGTCGGGGGGGTCGAGGGGGTCGAGGAGCTCAGAGATGTCGGTACGGCCCAGCGGGTCCTGACCCGGCACCGAATTCTGGAGCCGCTCGAGCAGAATGGCGCGTGCGGAGTCTCGGTCCGAGACGAGCGCCGGTTGCAGGAGGGTGTCGGCCCAGGCGTCGAGGCCGACGCCCTGGACGAGGGAGTCGTCGGTCGAGCTTTCGCGCGCCACCTTCGCGAGGACCTGGAGCTGCTGCGGCTTCGGGATGTGGCTCGCATTGGCGAGGGTGGCGATCGCCTCGTCCGGGCGCGCGAACTCCTCGCTCCCGGCGATCGCCTCGAGACCGTGGGCCCGCCCGAGGACGCTGAACAGGGCACGGGCTTCGCGATCCCGGTCGTCCGCTAGGGCCACGGAAATCTCCCATTGATGGGGACTCGCGTCGAGTGCGAGCATAGCGCCGTCCTGGTCCCCCTGTCCGGGGCGACGAGGTGGGAGCACATGTCCGCGCCGACCACGTACTTCGAGTTCACACCCGCCGACCGCGCCCTCGCGGTGCTCGCACGCGACTCGCCCTACCTGCCTCAACTCGAGGTCGAGCTCGACGGCCGGTTGGATCCGGCGCGATTGGCGTGCGTGGTCGATCTGTTGGCGCGCCGTCACCCCATCCTCGGCGCGACGGTCGATCCCGATGCCTGGCGCGCCGAGTGGTGTCCGGCGACGACCGCACCCGAGTTCATGGAGATGATCGACGACGGCGTTCCGGGGCGAACCTCGGCCCGGTCGCGGATCCTGGCGCTGCCGCTCGATCCCGCTTCCGGCCCGACGTGCCGTGCGGTGCTCGTGCACGCCGGCGACCGGTCCCGCCTGGTGCTCGGTCTGCACCACGCCGTCGGCGACGGGCGCGCGCTCCTGTGCCTGCTCGACGACCTGCGCCGCCTGTACGTCGGCCTCGGCGCCGACGATCACCCCGTGGTGGACGTCGACTGGTCGCCGCGCACCGGCGCGCGCTGCTCGACGCCAACGGCATCGATCGAATCGCGGTGGCGCGGATGACGCGGTGAAGCCATCGACCGGTGGGTGTCGCTGCAGCCCTCGACCCACCCGCAGCCGACGGCGACCGACATCGACGACGATCTCGGGTTCGTCGACTGCGCCGTCGCACTCGATGCGCTCGAGCTGCGGGCCGCGCAACGGAGCGGGCCAGGTTCCGGCTGGTCCCGCAACCCGGTGCTCCTCGCGTTGCTCGAACGGGCTTGGGGGGCCGTGATCGGCGACGAACCGCTCGACCCGCCCAACAGCAACTGGCTGGTGGCCGTCGACGCCCGGCGCGCCTTCGGGTCGACGCGGGGCGTGGGCAATCTCAGTGGACTCGAACCGGTGTCCCTGCGCGGCGGCGTGTGCGACGACCGCGATTCGTTCGCCCACGCCGCCGCCGACGCGCTCCGTGGGCTCCGCCGGCCGGGGACGGGGATGATTGCCGAGCTCGCTGCCTCCTGGGCCGGGCGCGACGCGGGACCAGTGCTCAACGCCGGCATCCGCGTCCTGTTCACGACGCGCGCACCGGAGTTGCGCCTGCATCGCATCTTCAGCCATCTCGATCGCATCCCCGACTCGCTCGCCGAGTGGGGCGACGCGACCGGCACCGGTGTCCACTGGATGCCCGACCCACGGATCGTGCCGCCGATCGTGGCGGCGATGTCGACGACGTTCTTCGGCCGTACCGTGCTGACCGTCGTCGCGTCGACGTGCGCGTGCTCGCAGCCGACGGCCAACCGGCTCGTCGAGCACCTCGTGCACGACCTTGCCGCGTGGTCGGCGGCGACACCGGCGGCGCGCGGCGCGCTCGCGTGATCGGCCGCGACTCCGGCCAGGATGTCGGCGTGTCCCCCCCGCGCCGCGTCGCCATCCTCGGTGGTGGGATCGCCGGGCTGTCCGCGGCTTGGGAGCTCAGCCGGCCGGATGACGGCGCCACCGCCGCGACCCAGATCACCGTGTACCAGCGGGGCTGGCGGCTCGGCGGCAAGGGGGCGAGCAGCCGTGGGATCCACGGCCGCATCGAGGAGCACGGGCTCCACGTGTGGCTCGGCTACTACGAGAACGCGTTCCGGCTCGTGCGCGAGTGCTACGCCGAGCTCGATCGACCGCGCCACCTCCCCGACGCGCCGATCACGCGGTGGGACGAAGCCTTCCGTCCCGCCAGCACCATCGGCCTCGGCGAGTTCCACGATGGCGCGTGGCTGCACTGGCTCGCCGAGTTCGACGAAGACGGCACGCTCCCGGGCGAGCCGGGCGTCGACCGCCGACCTCTGTCCCCGGCCGACATCGTCGAACGTTCGGTGCGGCTGCTCGTGAACTTCGGCGAGTCGTTGCGCGACGCGCGAATCGCCGGTCGCAGCTGCCGCGCCCCTCGTCCTCAGCGCGAGTCCGGTTCCCCCGCGGATCGAGTCTGGTGCCACCGGGCTGCCAGTCGGGCTCGGGGATGTCGCACTGATCGCCGCGCTCGGCGTCCTGTCGACGTCGGGCATGGTGCTCGGCGCGCTGCGGAACCCTTCGTCGGGCGCCGCCTCCGTGGTGCTCGACGCGGTCGACGTCGTCATGCAGCGTCTCCGCGCCGACCTCGCCGAACGGGCAGGTCGCGACGACGCCGTCCGCCGCAGCTGGCAGTTCATCGATCTCGTGGGCGCGATCGTGCGCGGCATCGTCACCGATCGCCTGCTCGAACGGCCGGAGGGCTACGCCGCGGTCGACGACGTCGACTACCGCGACTGGCTGGTGCGCCACGGCGCAGGTCGCGACACCATCGAGTCACCCCTCGTGCGGGTCGTGTACGACCTCGTGTTCGGATACGAGCAGGGCGAGGAGTCGCGGCCGAGCTTCTCCGCCGGCACGGGACTGCTGCTCTCGGGGAAGATGTTCTTCGAGTACCGGGGGGCCATCTTCTGGAAGATGACCGCCGGAATGGGCGATGTCGTGTTTGCACCTCTGCACGATGCGCTCCGGTCCCGCGGGGTCGAGTTCCGGTTCTTCCATCGCGTCGACCGGCTGCGGCTGGACGATTCCGGCACGAGGATCGACGCCGTCGACATCGGCGTGCAGGTCCGACTGCGCGGCGACGTCGGACAGCTACGAACCGCTCGTCGAGATCGACGGGCTTCCGTGTTGGCCGGCGTCGCCGCGCGTGGAGCTGCTCGACCCGAGCCGACCCGTTGCGCTCGACGCGCTCGAGTCGCACTGGTCGGACGTGCCCGACGCGGACGTGCTCACGCTGCGCGACGGCGAGAATTTCGACGATCTGGTGCTCGCGATCCCCGTGGGCATGCACCCGTTCATCTGTTCGGCACCTGATCGAGAACCCCCGCACCCCTGCTTGGCGCGCGATGAGCGACGGCATCTCCACCGTCGCCACCCAGACCATGCAGCTGTGGCTCACCGAGGACGAGCACGCGCTCGGCTGGTCAGAACGCGACGTCACCACGAGCGGCTACCCGGGCGCGTTCCACACGTACGCCGCGATGTCGGAGCTCATCGACGCCGAATCGTGGTCGGTCGACGAGCGACCGGCGGCGATTGCCTACTTCTGCCACGTGCTGTCGACGGGGCCGACGCCCCCGGCCGCCGATGTGACGTATCCCGCGCGCGAGCTCGATCGTGTGCGCGCCGGCGCGATCCAGTACCTCACCGACGACGTCGTCCACCTCTGGCCGAAGAGCCGGATCGACGGAGGGTTCCGCTGGGACCTGCTCGCCGGGAGCACCGCCGACGGCGCAGCCCGCCTCGACGACCAGTACCTGCGGGCCAACGTCGATCCCTCGGATCGCTACGTCCTCTCGGTGCCGGGCACCGGGCGGTTCCGGCTCCGGGCCGACGCCAGCGGGTACGCCAACCTCTGGCTCGCGGGAGACTGGACCGACAACGGGTTGAACGCGGGCTGCATCGAAGCTGCCGTCGTGTCGGGGATCCAGGCCGCCAACGCGGTGCGCGGCCGTTCGCTCCTCGACCACGTCGCCGGCTACTACCCCACCCACGCGACGTTCGCGCCGTCGGCTACCGGGAGCGATCGACCATGAAGGGGACGAGCGCGCGGAGGAAGTCGAGCGACGGGGAAGGCGCGGACGATCCGAACGCCTCGTCGAATCGGTCTTCGGCGAGACGGGTGAGCGCGGCGGCGTACCCCGACGCGTAGTCGATGCTCCCGTGCTCGCGCATGAGGGAGACGACGCGCTCGATCTGCACGAGGTTCCGTTTGCAGTCGGGCGCGAGGAACTCCTGCACGAACGCGCGATCCGCGGCGTCGGCGAACGCGAGCAGGTGGATCATCATGAGGGTCCGCTTGCCCTCACGCACGTCTCCGTAGAGGTCCTTGCCGTACGTCTCGACGTCGCTCACGACGTCGAGTACGTCGTCCTGGATCTGGAACGCCGCGCCCAGCGCATATCCGAACTGGGTGAGCGGCGCGAGGTCGGCGTCGCCCCACGATCCCAGCAGTGCCGCCGCCCGCACCGGCAGGATGGTCGAGTACGCGCACGTCTTGCGCAGCACCATGTCGAGGTAGTCGACCGGCGCGAGCTCGCCGACCGGTTCGGTCCGCCAGCCGAGCTCGATGGCCTGTCCCTCCACGGTCCGTTCCATCGCCTGCTGGAACTCCGCCGCCAACCGGCGCGTCATCCGGGCGCCGAATCGGCCCATGTTCTCGAGGATCGGACGCAGGGCAAGCGTGGCCAGCGCGTCGCCGGCGTTCAGCGCGAACGGGATCCCGTGGGTGATGTGCATCGCCGATCCGCCGCGGCGGTGCTCGCTCCCGTCTTCGATGTCGTCATGGATCAGGAACGCGGCGTGCAACAGCTCGACCGCGGCGGCGACGGGAAGTCCGTCGTCGAGCGTGCCGCCGAACGCCTCGCACGTCGCGAGGCAGAGGGCGCCCCGGATGCCCTTGCCGCTCCGCATGGTGAACGCCCGCAACGGGTCGTAGAGCTGACGTCCCGGTTCGCGCCCCGACACGTAGCGCGCCACCTCGGCCGCGGTCGCACTGCGGTACCGATCAAGCTGCTCGTCGACGAGCACCGCGGTTCCAGTGAGCGTGGTCACGCGCCGTCGCCGTTGGTCACCTCGACCCGGACCCGGACCGACGCATCGGGAACACGCGCGAGCACGAGCCCGTGGTACACCCCCGGGGCGGCATCCCCGGGGACGTCGACGACGAGGTCGAGCTGCCGACTGTTGTTGGCCGCAATCGGGATCGCCGAGTTGACCAGGTGCACGCCGGCGTCCGGGAGTGCGGTGCCGTCGAACGTGGTCAGCGGCCCACAGCGCAGGTCGGGCGCGCACTGCTCCGCCGCTGACATGTTGTGCACCCAGATCGCGGCGCTCCCCCGTGCCCCCGGCGCGGCACTGATGGACACCTCCTCCGTGACCGCCGGACCCGCGTCGTCGCGGCGCTCGACGCGTCGGGCGACGTGCACCAGACGGTCGAACACGTCGACCGAGAGGTCGACGGCACGCTCGAGATCGATGCGAAGTTGCCGCAGCTCGTCGTCGATCCCCTGCAGGGGAGCTCGCCCGGAGGCCAGTCCGGCGTAGAGGTCCTCGACTCGCTGGGCCATGCTCCGGGTCGTGTCGAGACCGAACTGCCAGAGATCACCGAGCGCGTCGAAGCCGTCGCCGATCCTCGGCCCTTCGTCGTGGGTTGCTCCCGGGTCGGCCGGCACAGTTCTCAATCATCCCGCACGTCCCGCTCCTCGCCAAGCCGGAGCCTCTCCGCCGCGGCTCAGAGCTGATAGAACTCGCGCGCGGTGGCGCCGAGGATCAGGCGCTGCGAGTCGGCCGGCAACGGCTCGACCGCTTCGAGCAGCTCGCCGACGACGCCGGGGATCTTGGCGTCGGGGTGCGGGTAGTCCGACGCCCAGAGGATCTTGTCGGCGCCGAGGTGCTCGGCGGTGAACGCGAGCGCGACCTCGTCGGGATCGAAGCTCACCATGCACTGGCGCGCGAACACCTCGCTCGGCATCGTCTTCTGGTCGGAACTGCCGAAGATCTCGAACTGGTGGTCGAAGCGCTGGAGCATCGGCACGATCCAGCCGCCGGTGCCTTCGAGGAACGCGACGCGCAGGTCCGGATGCCGCTCGCAGATCCCGCCGAGGGTGAAGTACGCAACCGCCATCTGCAGGTCGACCGCGTTGGTGATCCCCTGACGCAGCGCGATGCCCTCGGTGGGGTTGACGACACCGTCGGCGAGCCCGAGCAGTCGGCAGCTGTTGGCCATGTCGCCGTGGGGCGACGGGTGCACGCCGATCGGGCAGTCGATCGCCGCGGCCGCTTCCCAGAACGGGTCGTAGGCCGGATGGTTGAGCTTCAGCCCGTCGATGTACGCCGCGGGTCGGATCATCACCGCTTTCGCTCCGAGGTGCTCGACCGCCCGCCGCATCTCGACGACGGCCGCGTCCGGGTCCTGCAGCGGGACCAGCGCGACCGGGTAGAGCCGGCTCGGCGCGGCCGCGCAGTAGTCGTGCAGCCAGTTGTTGTAGGCACGACACGCGGCACCGAAGATGTCGGCCTCCTCGATCCACGTGAGCATCGCGGTGGGATACAGGACGGCGACGTCGATGCCCTCCTCGTCCATGTCGACGAGGCGCGCCACCGGGTCGTACCCGCCGGGCCGCGCCATCTTGTGCCGGGACTCCTCCTCCCACCCCGAGTCCTCGGTCGTCTTCTCCCAGGTCTCCTCGTGGTCCACCCCGCCCATGAACGCGGCAGGCATGTCCGGGTACGCGCGCTGGATGCCCGTCGCCTGCACGTACCCCCCACCGGGGTGATCGAGCACGTCGCGGAACTCGGGCTCCGCGTACTCGCTCCAGACGGCGGCGGGCTCGATCACGTGCCCGTCGGAGTCGATGACCTCGGGCGTGGACGACTTCTCGGCCATTGCGCACTCCCCCCGGAGATGCTCCGCCTACGAACGGCGGAGCTGTTCCTCGTCTTCGAATCCTGCCTGCAGCGCGAGCTCCAGCAGGCGGTTGGTCCGTTCCTGCGTTGCCAGGAGGCGCTCGATCTGCGACTGGAGGGCCTCCAGACGCCCGGCGAGCGCCACCAACGACTCCCCGTTCCGCTCCTCGACGGCGATCAGGCGCTCGGCCTGTTCCCGCTTCTTCTCCTTCGGCTTCTTCCCGGCGGCGATGACGGCTCCCGACTCTGGGTCAGTGTTCGAGGTCGAGGAGCCGCACGACGTACGCCTTCCACCCGGTCTGCGGCAACGCCGGGTGCGGGGCGGCCGGCACCGCCTTCTGGTCGAACTTCTGGTCGACGAGCCCCCGCATCGCCAGCCGGATGTCTTCGAGGTTCTCCTTCACGTCGTTGAGGTGCGCACCCTGCTGCTTGGCGATCAGCTCCGCGGCGAGCGCCCGCTCACGCCAGATGACCGCCCGCTCGCGCCACTTGTCGCGCTCGGCCTCGACGTCGGGCGTGTCACGGTCGACCGATCCCGCGGCGAGGCCCGGGAGCGCGAGCGAGCCGTCGGGGAGGGTTGCGGTGACGCCGTCCTCGGGCACGAGATCGAGGTGGGGCTCACCGGCTGGAGTCGTCATGGTGCCGACCTTCGCGCTCGGAGGGAAGGGGTCCACGATACCGCGCTCCGCCCGGTCGGGGTCTTGTGAGCGTCCGGCCCCGGTCTTAGGGTGGAAGGCGTGTTCGACGTCGAGGCGTTCCTCGCCGAGCTCGTCGCCTGCGGCAGTGCCGACGACCCGCGCGACGCCACGCGCGAGGTGCTCGCCCGGGCGATGTCGACGCCCGCCGACGTCGCCGACGCGCTCGCCCCGTCGTCGGGCGGGTTCACGCTCGTGCACCACACCCCGGAGCTCACCATCCTGAACATCGCGTGGGCCCCGCACATGCGCCTGATGCCGCACGACCACCGCATGTGGGCGGCCATCGGCATCTACGGCGGCACCGAGGACAACCAGTTCTTCCGGCGCGACGCCGACGACGGGCTCGTCACCACCAACGACCGCCGGCTCGAGACCGGCGAGGTGTGCGTGCTGGGCACGCAGACCATCCACGCGGTGACCAACCCCACCGGCCGGCTCACCGGCGCCATCCACGTGTACGGGGGCGACTTCGTCAACCAGCCGCGCAGTCAGTGGGGTACCGACGACCTCGTCGAACGGCCGTTCAGCATGGACACGCTGCGCCGGCAGTTCGCCGACGCCAACGCGGCCGTCGCGACCGGCGGCGACTGACGGTCAGACGTTCGTCCAGTCGCGCGGAACCAGCGGCGGATGCGACTGGCGCCGAACTCCGCCTTGTCGTCGGCGATCTCGCGCGTCGGGCCGTCGAGCGTGCCGACCGGCGCGGCCCCCGCCTGGAACGTGACGTCGACACGCCCGACCTCGCCGTCGCCGAACTCGACGTAGCAGACACCGCGACCGTCGTAGGTCGCGGTTGCGCCGGCGTCGCGGTGACGGGCGACGATCGCACCGGCCACCGTGCCGGCCTGGCCTTCGGCGAACACTCCCGCCTTCGGTGTGCCGACGCTGGTGACGTCGCCGACCGCATACACGTCGGGCATCGCGGTCTCCAGCGTGTGCGGGTCGACCGGTATCCAGCCGTCGACGCAGAGCCCGGAGGCCTCGACGACGCCGGGGACGTGGTGCTTCGGGATCCCGAGGAACAGGTCGTACGGCATCTCCGACCCGTCACCGAGGACGGCGACCTTGCGCCCGGGGTCGAGCGCCCGCACCAATTGGCCGGGGACCCAGTCGATGCCGCGCTCGCCGAAGGCTTCGAGCAACGCCGCCGACGCCTCGGGCGACGGCGGGACCGGCACCGGCAACGGCATCACCAGCGCCACTTCGGACTGCTCGCGCACCCCGAGCTGCCGCAGGTGCTCGTGCATCAACAGCGCGGTCTCGCTCGGCGCCGGCGGGCACTTGAACGGCGTCGACGTGACCCCGACGATCACCCGGCCACCGGTGAAGTCGGCCAGCACGTCACGCAGGCCGAAGGCGCCCTCGACGGTGTAGAACTCGTTGCCGCCCTCCACCAGACCGGGCGTCGCCGTGGGGTCGACGTCGGCGCCGAGCGCGATCACGAGGATGTCGGCTTCGAACGGGCCGGCGTCGGTCTCCACCTTCTTGGCGGCGGCGTCGATCGACCGCACCTCGGTCTGGACGAACTGGACGCCGGGCTTCACGATGTCGGCGTACGCGTGGAACACCGCGTCGGCGGTGGTGCGGCCGAACATCACGTCGAGCTTCGAGAAGCCGAACACGAAACCGTCGGCCCGGTCGATCAGCACGACGTCGACGTCGTCGCCAAGCTCGTCCGACAACCGCGTCGTGAGCTCCAGGCCCCCGAACCCCGCGCCCAACACGACTACCCGCATGCCGTTCCCCCGTCGTGACGAGTCAGACGCGAGGACGCTACAACCGCACCGCGGCGACCACGACGCCCACCACCGCGACCATCAGGGTCATGAGCTTCCAGGTCTGGGCCCGGATCTCACGCGCCAGCTCGTCGAGCCGGTGATCGACGACGTCCAATCGGCGATCGACGGCGTCGAGGCGAAGCGCGACCGTGGCGACGTCGTGCTTGGTCGCGACGTCGGCCCACCCCACCGGCGGCAGCAGCTCCATCAGCGTGATCCCCGCGTCGTCTCCGAACGCACGCTTCGCGGCGTCGGCGAGTTGCAGGCGGCTGCGTTCATCGACCGCCATCTTCCCCTCCTCATCGGTGTGCGGCAAGCACGAACTCGGGGAAGTCGGACGGCGTTCGACGGTGGTTCAGGCGCGGAGCTCGGCGTCGAGGGACTCGAGGCTCTCGTGCACCTCGCCGATCAGGTCGCGCACCTGGTCGGCGGCCTGGTCGATGCTCTTGCGGGCCTGGGTGTGGAACCGCTTGATCGAGGTGTGGCGCTCGAGCGCGCGTGACGCGTCGTCGAGCAGGCAGCGGACCCGCTCGAGGTCGATCTCGACCTCCTCGCTGACCGCGAGCCCCTTGCGCACGGTCCAGCGGGCCCACATGTAGGCGAGGCGCAGGGCGGACTCGTCCTCGTCGTCGGGGTCGAACACCACGATCGCCTTGTCGTCGAAGTGCTGGAACGGCACCGACGTCGGCGCCTGCTCCTGCGAGCGGAACACCGCGATGGCCGCGAGCGCGTCGCGGTTGCACAGCGCCTCGTCGAGCTCGGCCATCGTCTTGCGCATGTTGAGGGCGCGGTTCTTCATCTCGAGCGCGAAGCGGGCCTCGACCCCGTGCGTGTCGTCGCGGTTGAGGGTGACGACCTCGTCGCCGACGTGCGACGCGGTGGAGCCCGACTGCTTGGCGGTGACCTCGGCGAGGTCGCCGTAGTTGGCGGCGAGCGTGCCGATGCACTCGTCGACCAGGTCCTCGTAGTCGAAGCCCTTGCCGGTGGTCTGCTCGTAGACCTCGTCGGTGGCGTCGAGGATCCCGAGGTGCTCGGTGACCCGGCGCAGCTCCTCGGCCATGTCGCCGACCTCGCGCTGCACGGTGTCGACGAGCTCGGTCTTCAGCCGGCCGATCGGGCTGTCGGCGATCTCCGGGGTGATCAGGCCCTTCATGGTGCCGAGCACGAGCTGCTCGATGTTGGCGAGCACGCTCGACTTGGAGTCGGCGTCGAAGGTGTCGCCGAGGAGTTGCGACAGCTCGGCCTGGAACGACGACAGCGTGCCGGTGAGCGCGCCGTCGTCGGCGTCGAGCAGGCCGGTGGTGGTGCGGGCGATCTCGTCGACCGCGTCGGTCACGCGGGTCTCGAAGCGCGCCTCCAGCTCGGAGAACGAGCGCTCGATGACGTCGACGTCGACGGTGACGTTGGCGGCCCGCAGCGCCCGGGCGCCCACCTTCAGGCAGCGGCCGACGGCCGCGACCGGGTCGGTGGACTCGGCGACGATCCGCACGACCTCGTCGTCGGCCTCCTCGAGCTCGCGGAGGTAGACGACGCCCTCGGCCACGAGGACCCGCCCCGTGGTGAACATCATCGGTTGTGCACTCATCTGCGCCACTCCTGGGTCGGGCGCCCGCTGAGTGGAGTGTGCACGGGGGGTGAGACAGTTAAGGGGATGCCCCGCGAACCCTTGCGCGGCAAGGCGCTCACGGCAGCCCCGCGGTGGCGCCGATACGCTCCGCGGATGCTCGACCACCTCTCCTTGCAGTGCCGTGACGTCGCCGGCAGCGCCGCCTTCTACGACGCCGTGCTCGCTCCGCTCGGTGGCGTCCGGGCGATGGACTTCGGGGAGGTCATCGGCTTCGGCGTCGACGGCAAGCCGTCGTTCTGGATCGGGCCGCTCGCCACCGGAGGCGGCGACAACCGTGAGGTCCACGTCGCCTTCGTCGCCCCCGACCGCGAGGCGGTGCGCGCCTTCTTCACCGCCGCGGTGGCGACGGGCGCCGAGGTGCTGCACGAGCCCCGGCTCTGGCCCGAGTACCACCCCGACTACTACGGCGCGTTCGTGCGCGATCCCGACGGCAACAACGTCGAAGCGGTGTGCCACCGCGCCGAGTGACCGAGACCGCGCCGGCACGCGACGACCTGGTGCGCCGGGCCCGGGCCGTGCTGGACCGGAACCGCAGCGGCGATTCGACGTGCCCGTCGGTGCGGCTCTATCCCCACCAGTGGCTGTGGGACTCGTGCTTCACCGCCATCGGGATCGCCCGCTTCGACCCCCCGCGGGCCGCGGGCGAGCTGCGCGCCCTGCTGCGGGGCCAGTGGGCCAACGGCATGGTGCCGCACATGATCTTCGCCCGCGGCACCCGCGACGTCGGGAGCCGGCGGATCTGGCAGTCGTCCCGGCACGCCGCTGCGCCCCGCGACGTCGCCACCACCTGCATCACGCAACCGCCGGTCATCGCCGTGGCCGTCGAACGGGTTGCGGCCGCGCTCCCCACCGACGAGCGCGACGCGTTCGTCGCCGAGATGCTGCCCAAGCTCGTCGCCCACCATCGCTGGGTGTTCCGCGAGCGGGTGCGCGCCGGGTCGGACCTCGTCACGCTCATCCACCCGTGGGAGTGCGGGCTCGACTCCACCCCGCCGTGGATGCCGCGCGCTGCGCGAGTGGCGCATGCCGTGGTGGCTGCGCGCCGCCGAGCGCCTCCACCTGGCCCGCCTCCTGCGCCGGCTCCGTTACGACACGCGCTACCTGCCGGCGACGGAACGGGCGTCCGACGACGACGGCCTGCGCATGCTCGCGCTCGCCGTCCACCTCAAGCGCCACGACTTCGACCTCGCTCGCCTCCCCGACGACCACTCGGTGCTCATCGAGGACGTCGGCTTCAACGCGATGTTCGCAGCCGCCAACCAGGCGCTGCTCCGCCTGGGCGCGACCGGGCTCGACGACGAGATCGCGCGGCACACCGCCGCGATCGAGGAGCTCTGGCACGAGCCGACCCGGCGCTACTGCTCGCGCGACGCGGTCACCCACGAGGCGCTCGCGGAACCGACCGTCGCCGGGTTCCTCCCCCTGTGGGGCGGCACCGTCCGCGGCCCCGAGCTGGTGGCGCAGCTCCGCCGCCCCGAGAACTGGCCCCGGTACCCGGTGCCGAGCGTCCCGGTCGACGCCACCGACTTCCACGAGACCCGCTACTGGAAGGGCCCGACCTGGGTGAACACCAACTGGATGATCGTCGCCGGCCTCGAGCGCGCCGGCGAGCACGAGCTCGCCGACGAGCTGCGTCGCCGCACCCTCGACCTGGTCGACGAGCACGGCTGCGCCGAGTACTTCTCCCCGTTCACCGGCGAGGGCCACGGCGCGCCCGACTTCTCCTGGACCGCCGCCCTCGCCATCGACCTCGCGTCCGACCTGGCGTCGCGCTGACTCAGGCGGTGGCGTCGATCTCGCGCAGGACCGCGCGCACCAGCTCCTCGTCGCGCATGATCCGACCCTGCTCCACCGCGTCGGCGAACGCGGTCGGGTCCAGCCGCGCCGACAACCGTTCGACCGCGTGCGCGAACTCGTCGGCGATGGTCGGGTCCACCGGTAGCGCCTGCATCACGCCGGCCCCTTCGAGCGCGCCGTAGAGCATCGCCGCGACCTCGTCGCGCCCCAGCGACTCGAAGATCGCGAACACGTAGCGCAGGGTCAACCACTGGTTCGCCCAGTCGCTCCCGCGGAACCAGGTGTCGACGACGTCGCGGTACCCCACGAGCGCGTCGCGCGCGTCGCCGTGTTGGGCCCGGATCCATAGGCTCTCGGTGAGCGCGAAGGCGCGGATCCAGCGGTTGCCGACCGCTTCCGCGTGGTCGACGCTCCGGTCGAAGAGGGCCAGCGCCCGGCGGGGGTCGCTGGTCGCCAGCGACACCGCGGCGCGTAGTCGGCCTGGGCCAGCGCGGTCGGGCTCCCGCTCTCGATGGCCGCGGCCGCGCTCAACGCCGCGATCTCCGTGCCCCCTTCGGGATCGCCCAGCGACGTCTGCCCCACCGACCGCATGTAATAGGCGTGGGCGACGATGCCCGGCGCGCCCGTCGCCCGCGCCGCCTCGAGCATCCGCTCCATCCACACCATGGCCTCGGCGTCACGTTGCCGGTAGAAGAGCGCGTTGGCGAGCGTGCGCTCGGCCAGCCCGGCGGTCAGCGCGTTCAGCCGCGCCGCTTCCGCGACCGCGTGCTCGGCGGCCTCGATGGCGGCGTCGAGCTCACCGTGCACGAACAGCCCGTACGCCACCACCCCCAGCACCACCGGGCACAGCGGGTGCTCGCGCGCGCCGGGCATGGCCACCGTGACCTCCGCCCACGCGAGGTGCTCGTAGCGGATGCGACGCCACGCGTACTCGCGCACGCCGATCACGATGCGCAGCGCGCGGTCGACGTCGCCCACCTCGACTGCGGCCGCGTGCGCTTCGCGGATGTCGTCGAAGCTCGCCTCGATCTCCGCCATCCACGTGGCCTCGTCGCGTCCGCCGAACCCGCGCGCCGCGGCGCGTGCCAGATCGGTGTGCACCGCGGTGTGCGCGGCGCGCACGGCGTCGGCTCCCGGCGACGCCGCCAGCTGCGCGCGCCCGAACTCGCGCAGGGTCTCGAGCTGACGGAACCGGCCGTCCTGCGCGACCAGCATCGACTTGTCGACGAGCGCGCCCAGGAGGCTGGCGACGTCGCGCTCGTCGATCCCGTCACCCGCGCACACCCGCTCGGCCCGCTCCAGCACGAATGGCCCCGCGAACACCGAGATGCGGTCGAACAGCAGCTGCTCGACCGGCGTCAGCAGCTCGTAGGACCACTGCACCAGGTCGCGCAGCGTGCGGTGCCGCGGATCGGTGGCGCGTTCGCGACCCGGCCAACACGCGGAAGCGCTCGGGGAGCCGCTCGGCCAGGTCGGCGGGGCTCATCGACCGCATGCGCGCCGCCGCCAGCTCCAACGCCAACGGCACGCCGTCGAGCCGGATGCAGATCTCCGCGATCGCGGCGCGGTTGTCGTCGTCGAGGGTGAAGTCGGGCTGCGCCGAGCACGCCCGCTCCACGAACAGCTGCACCGCGGGCACGTCGACCAACGCGTCGAGCGGCTCGTCGGCGCTCGGCGGCACCGGCAGCGGCGGCACCGACCACACCACCTCGGCGGGGATGCCCAACGGCTCGCGGCTCGTGGCCAGCACCTGCACGTCGGGACACCAGCGCAACACCAGCTCGACCAGCTCACTGGTGGTGTCGAGCACGTGCTCGCAGTTGTCGAGCACGAGCAGCACCGACTGTGTGCTCAGCACCTCGACGATCGAATCGTCCAAGGAACGGTTCGGGCGCTGCTGCACGTCGAGCGCGGCCGCGAACGCCGCGGTCACCGCGCCCTGGTCGCCGAGGGGCGCCAGCTCGACCAGCCGCACGCCGTCGGCGAACTGGGGCGCGATGGTGCTGGCGAGGCGGTGCGCGAGCCGGGTCTTGCCCACGCCGCCGGGCCCGAACAGCGTGAGGATGCGGCCGCTCTCGAGCAGCCGGCCCGCGAGCTCGAGGTCGCGCTCGCGCCCGACGAGCGCGGTGGTCTCCATCGGCAGCGCGTCGCGGTGGCCGGCCGGCGCCGGCGCGGCCGACGGTGGCGTCACCGCCGGCGCCACCCATGCGAGCTCGGGGCGCTCCTCGAGGATCGCGGCCTCCAGGTCGCGCATTGCGGCCGACGGCTCGAGCCCGAGGTCGTCGCGCAGCCCGGTGCGGAATTGCTGCGCCATCCGCAGCGCCTCGCCCTGCCGGCCGGAGCGGTAGAGCGCCAGCATCGACTGGCGGGTGAACTGCTCGCGCAACGGGTGGTCGAGCTGCAGGGCCTCGAGGCGGCCCACCACCTCCTGGTGGCGGCCGACCTGGAGCTCGGCGTCGATCTGCGCGCCGATCGCGACCAGCCGGAGCTCCTCCAGGCGCACCGCCTCGGGGCGGATCCACTCGGTCACCGCGAACTCGGCGAAGGCGTCGCCCCGCCACTCGCTCAGCGCGGCGTCGAAGCAGGCGAGGGCGGCGCCCGGATCCCGGGCCGCGACGGCCTGGCCCTCGGCCAGCGCGAGCTCGAAACGACCGGCGTCGACCGACGCCTCCGGCAGCTCCAGCACGTAGCCGGGCGCCCGGTTGACCAGCGCCGCGCCCCCGCCGTCGAGCTCGACGAAGCGCCGCAGCTTCGACACGTAGCTCTGCAGGGTCCCGGCGGCGGAGTCGGGCGGCTCCTCCCACAGCGCCTCGACCAGCCGGTCGGTCGACACCACCGAATTCCGGTAGGCGAGCAGGAGCGCGAGCAGCCGACGCGGCATCCCGCCCCCGAGGGGCAGCAGCGCGGTGCCGTCGACGATTCCCACCGACCCCAGGACGCGAAAGTCCACGTCAGCAGTCTGCCCGGAGTCCTTGCAAGGTGCTGGACCAGCGGTCCCAAGGGGGTTCACCAGCCCCCGTGCGCAGTCTGTCGAGGTCCGGAAGCGCCGGACGCGAACCGAGCCAGGGAGACCCCCATGCCGTACCTCAACGTGAAGCTCATCAAGGGTGTGTTCGACGACAACCAGAAGCAGGAGATGCTGACCCGCCTCACCGAGACCATGGTCGACATCGAGGGCGAGAACATGCGCCCCGTCACCTGGGTCACCATCGAAGAGGTCGCCAGCGGCGAGTGGGCCGTCGGCGGCAAGGCCCTCACCGCGCAGGACGTCAAGGACCTCCAGGCGGGCTGATCGGCCATGGCCCACGACCTCGAACTGGCGACGGGCCGCGTCCTGCGGCCGTCCGCCCCCGACGACGCCCCGCGGCTCGTCGCCATGTTCGAGCGGTGCAGCCGGGACTCGGTCTACGGCCGGTTCCTCGCGCCGCTCCACCACTTCCCTGCCGCGCACCTGACCGACGTCGTGCGCTCGTCGAAGCTCCGGGGGTCGTGGGTCGTCGACGACTGCGACACCGGTGACCTGGTGGCGGTCGCCAGCTGGTTCCGCACCGAGCTGCGCACCGCCGAGCTCGGCATCCTGGTCGAGGACGCGGTGCAGCGACAGGGCGTCGGCAGCGAGCTCCTCGACGCAGTCGTCGACAGCGCGCGGCGCGTCGGCATCATCACCTTGGTCGGGACCGCGCTCGCGGATGCCCACCACGTGCGCCGCATGTTCGGACGCCTCGGCCCGATGACCAGCGTGTGCTCGGCGCTGACGTGCGAGTACCGCGTCGACCTTTCGCCGGCTTGAGCACGACGCCTGGTCGTCGACGACACCCTCCCCTGAATCGCTTTTGGCGTCACTGGACCATGTCCTGACGCGGTCGAGTGACGCCAAAACCCGCCGAGGTCACGGTTCCTGGTGCAGCTGTTGGTTGAGGCGCGCGGCTTGGCGGGTCTGATGGTCGCGTTCGGCGAGGTTGGGTGCGTGGCGAGCGGCGTCGACGTAGAGGCGGGCCGCGAGCTCGAGATCGCCGTTCTTCTCGTGGAGGTACGCGGCGACCGCTTCGTGCCGCGGGACGTCTTCGTCGACCTCGGCCAGTGCCGCCAACCCTGCGGGCGCGCCGTCGGCCTCGCCGACCGCGACCGCGCGGTTGAGCCGGACGATCGGAGTGTCGGCGAACCGGAGGAGCTCGTCGTACCACTCCACGATCTGGACCCAGTCGGTCTCCTCGACACGCGTCGCGTCGGCATGGAGCGCGGCGATCGCCGCTTGCGCCTGGTATTCGCCGAGCCGATCGCGTGCGAGCGCAGCTTGTGCGATGCCGATGCCCTCGGCGATGAGCGCGGTGTCCCACTGGCTGCGGTCCTGCTCGGCGAGCGGCACGATGCTCCCGTCCGATCGGGTGCGGCTACGGCGCCGGGCGTGGTGCAGGAGCATGAGGGCGAGCAACCCGTGGACCTCGGGGTCGTCCACCAGGGCCGCCAGCTGCCGGGTCAGTCGGATCGCCTCGGCCGCGAGGTCGACGTCGCCTGAATAGCCCTCGTTGAACACGAGGTACAGCACCCGCATCACGGTGCGCACGTCGCCGGGGCCTTCGACACCCGTCCGACTCACCGTGCGCTTGGCCCGGCTGATGCGCTGCGCCATGGTGGCCTCGGGCACGAGGTAGGCCGCCGCGATCTGGCGGGTGGTGAGGCCACCCACGGCCCGGAGGGTCAACGCGACCGCCGACGATGACGTCAGGTCGGGATGTGCACACAGGAAGTAGAGGTGCAGCGTGTCGTCGGCGCTCGCGATCGCGCCGGCCGGCGGTTCGGTGTCGAACCGGACCTCCCGGTCGCGGCGGGCGGCCTGTGACCGCGTCATGTCGAGGAAGGCTCGCCACGCGACCGTGATGAGCCACCCCGTCGGGTCGGCCGGCACCTCGCGCTCCCACGAGGAGAGCGCCCGGATGAGCGCCTCCTGCACGGCGTCCTCGGCCGTCGCGAAGTCCGCTCCGCGACGGACGAGGACGCTCAACACCTGCGGAACGAGCTCGCGGAGCTCGACGTCGTCCGCGGTCACTGCGTGACGGTGGGCGGCGCGGTCAGGAAGGGCCGGAGCTCCAGCCATTCGTGGATCGGTTCGCCGCCGGCGCCGGGTGCTGCCGACAGCTCACCGGCGAGCTCGAGGGCTCGCTCGTAGGTGTCGACGTCGATCACCATCCATCCCGCGATCAGGTCCTTCGTCTCGGCGAACGGGCCGTCGGTGCGCCGGCGCGCGCCCCTCGCCGTCGTAGCTGACCCACACGCCGTCGGGCGAGAGCGCCTGGGCGTCGACGAACTCGCCGCTGTTCTCGAGCCGGGCGGCGAAGTCGTTCATGAACTTGATGTGGGCCTCGACCTCGTCGGGCTGCCACTGGTCCATCGGGACGTCGTTGACGGGCGCCGGCGCGCCCCGGTAGTGCTTGAGCAACAGGTACTTGGCCATGGGATTCTCCTTGTGTGATGTCGGCCCGGTTGGCCGCATGCACCCCTGGGACGGAGCCGGCCAGGAGATCTCGACATCGTCGCCGAGAAACTCTGCGCGGTCCTACGGGAGGTCCATGATGCGGCGGGTCAAGGCGACGAGCTCGGCCTGGAGCACCTCCGGCGGCGCCTCCTGCAGCCACGTGGGCGCCCAGTCGTCGAACCCGGTGACCGCGCCCAATGCTGCGATCAGGGCGGACCTGCTCGGCAACAACCCGGGCTGATGTCGCTGCTGTGGACCGCGGGCATCCTGGCGGTGTGCGTGCCGCTGGCCAGCCGCATGCTGCCCGCCCGCACCGTCGACTGAGCCTGCGCAACGATGTGCAGCCGTCGAGGCGGCTGGCGACACACGGGCGAGTAGACAGAGGTATGACCACCACGCTGCCCACCACGTATCGGGAGATCGACTCGAGCCCGATCGAGTTGGAGCAGGCGAAGGAGCAGTGGGCGGTCGCGGCGCGGTCGGAGCTGGAGCGGGTCGCCCGTTCCTACGGCGAGGTCATCCGGTACGCCGAGCTCGCCGATGCCGTCCAGATGAGCACCGGTATCCGCACCCGCAAGCTGATGCACCACTGGATCGGCGACGTGCTCGGACGTGTCGGCGCGGACTGTCACGCGCGCGGCGAGCCGTTGCTCTCGGCGCTGTGCGTGCAGAAGGACGGCGCGATCGGTGACGGGTACGGAATCGCGTGGACGGCGATCTACGGCGTCGATGCCCCCGATGACCTCGACCTGCAATCCGCCGAGGAACGGTTGCGCGTCTACCAGCACTTCGGTGCGGTGATGCCGGCCGATGGCGGCCGCGCGCAGCTCACGCCCGAAGTGATGACCAAGCGCCGCAAGGCCGCGCGTCAGGCCAAGGAAGACGCACCGAAGGCGACCTGCCCGACGTGCAACATCGTCCTGCCGGCGATGGGCCACTGCTACTACTGCGACGGCTGAGCAACCTCGGGGCGGGCGAGCGGCGCACCACCCCTACGACACGGTGAACTCCTGGTGGACCTGCTTGCTGCCGTTGTCGTCGGAGTCGGTGTCGCTGACCGCGGCGTACCGGCCCGGCTCGAGGTCGAGCTTGAGATACGACACCGGCCCGCTCGTGAACGACCCGACGTTGCCGACGATCGTGATCGGGACGGCGCCGGCCGGCTCCTTGCCCGAGGAGATGAAGTCGTCCACGTACGTGTTGGCCTGGTCGAACGTCGCGGTGTCCGAGGTGTAGCGCGCGATGGTGAGATCGCGCGGATCGTCGGTGTTGGTGGTGGTGACCTTGGCCCAACCGCTGGTGGGCAGCGTGCCGTCGGGCAGCGTGATGCCGGTGTCGGCGGTGGTGACGTCGACGACGTCGGACGTCGGTGGCTGGAGTGACGACGTGGCGTCGCTCACGGTCATCATGTTGATCATCCCGTGGGCGAGATGGGGCTTCCCGTCGGGTGCGCTGAAGAAGCAGATGAGCGCGTAGCTGCCGGCATCGAGCTTCGTGATCGTGGTCGAGCTGGTACCGGGACCGGCGAGGAACGGCATGCCGGCGGTCGAACCCTTGCCGCCCAGCTTTCCGAACGCCGACTCCGGATCCTTGGCCCGCGCGGCCTTCTTCGCCTGCGCCAAGGTGACACCCTTCTTCAGGGGAATCGCCAGGAGCATGTGGAACTGGGTGCCGGTGTTCTTGAACGTGACCTCGGTCCAGCCCGACTTCGGTGACCCGGACACCTTGTAGGCGTATTCACTGGCGGTGATGTTCAGCGAGTTCGAGCCCGCCGCGGAGGCCGACGGCGCTCCGATGGTCGCTGCGAGCCCCATGGTCGCGACCGCGACCAGCACCGCAAGCATTCGACGCGCGCGCCTTCGGGATCCGTTCATGCCCGCCCCCCATCGACCGATTCCCTGACCGCTTCGGGTCGCACACTACGGGGTCTCGACTGGCGGGTATAGAGGGCGTGTGGAAGACGTCGACTGAACCGAATGCCGGGTTCGCGCCCGGGTCGAATCGGCGGTGGCCGATTCGTCGTCAGGGCATGGACCGAAATGTGACCCGATCCGGAATGATTCGATCGCCATCGAACGTTGGAGACGTTCGATGACCATCGAACAAGACATCGCCATCCCCCAGGAAGACGCCTTCCAGCTCGAGCTGGACCGGCAGCAGGCCGCCACGGCCCACGAGTACGAGCGCCGCTGGTGGACGCTCGGGGTGCTGTGCCTCAGCCTGGTGATGATCGTGATGGCGAACGCCAGCCTCAACGTGGCGTTGCCGACGCTGGCCGAGAGCCTCCACACCGGGGCCAGCGGCCTGCAGTGGATCGTCGACGCGTACTCGCTCGTGTTCGCCGGTCTGCTGCTGACCGCCGGCTCGCTCGGTGACCGCTACGGACGACGGCTCGCGCTCAACGGCGGCCTGATCGTGTTCGGCGCGGCATCGTTGTTCGCGGCGTTGTCGAGCTCGGCCGGTGCGGTGATCGGCGCCCGCGCCGTCATGGGCGTCGGCGCCGCGTTCGTGATGCCGGCGACGCTGTCGATCCTCGCACACGTGTTCCCGCCCAAGGAACGCGCTCGGGCGATCGCGATCTGGGCCGGCTTCGCCGGTGTGGGTGTCGCCATGGGCGGCGTCGTCAGCGGCGCGCTGCTCGAGAACTTCTGGTGGGGCTCGATCTTCCTCATCAACGTCGCCGTGGTGGTCGTCGCACTGATCGCGGGCTTCTTCCTCATCCCGCGGTCGCGCGAGAAGATCCACGCACCGCTCGACCCGCTCGGCGCGGTGCTGTCGTTCGCCGGGCTGAGCGCGCTGGTGTACGGGATCATCGAAGGCCCCGACAACGGCTGGATGTCGGCGCAGACGCTGGGGACGTTCGCGTTCGCGATCGTGATCCTCGCCAGCTTCGTGGCGTGGGAGCTGAAGGCCAAGGAGCCGATGCTCGACCTGCGGTTCTTCAAGAACCCGCGGTTCGCGGCGGCGACCACGGCGATCACGCTCGTGTTCTTCGCCATGTTCGGTTCCTACTTCCTCTTCACCCAGTACCTGCAGTTCGTGCACGGCTACGACCCGCTCTCGGCCGGCATCCGGATCCTGCCGTGGGCGCTCGCCTACCTGGTGTCGGCGACCCAGTCGGCGAAGTTGGTGGAGCGCTTCGGTCAGCGGGCGGTCGTGGCGTCAGGTCTCACCATCGCGGGCGTCGGCATCGCGCTCCTCGCGATCACGAGCAGTGTGACCGCGAGCTACTGGTGGTTCGCGCTCGCGGTCGTGGTGCAGGCGCTGGGCATGGGCATCACCACCGCGCCGTCGACGGGGGCGATCATGCGGTCGCTGCCGTTGCACAAGGCGGGCGTCGGCTCGGCGGTGAACGACACCACGCGTGAGCTCGGTGGCGCGCTCGGGGTCGCGGTGCTGGGCAGCCTGGTGTCCTCGCACTTCCGCTCGTCGATGCAGGGTGTGATCGACGGACTGCCGGACAAGGCGACCCACTCACTGGCCGACGCGCTGCAGTCGGCGGCGGCGGCAGGAGGCGCACGCGGCGCGTCGATCGCGCACGCGGCGCAGACGTCGTTCGTCGACGCCTTCACGTCGACGCTGTGGGTGGCCGCGGTCGTCGTGGTCGTCGCGTCGGGTCTGGTCGCGTGGTTGCTGCGACCGAAGGCGACGGCCAGGGCCGACGCGATGGTCGAGGCCGAGGAGGCCGAGGAAGCACGCGTCGCGGTCGAGGTGTAGTGATGGACCCGGTGGTGGAGCTCGAGTCGCCGACCCGCGAGGAGCTCGAGCTCGTCGACGTGCTCCAGGCGCTCGCCGATCCGGTGCGGTTGCAGATCGTGCGGACGCTCGACGCGTCCGACGGCGCGATCGCGTGTCACGAGCTCGGTCTGCCGGTGAGCAAGTCGACCGGCAGCCACCACCTCAAGGTGCTGCGGGAAGCGGGCGTCGTCACCGCGCACGTCGACGGCACCCGGAAGTACCACACGCTGCGACACGACGATCTCGAGACGCGGTTCCCGGGCCTGCTGGACAGCGTGCTGGCGGTTTCAGCCTGACGTCGGCATCCCGTAGAGCCGGCACCAGTTGTCCCAGAGGGCCTTGCGCTTCGTGTCCTCGTCGATGGGCAGCTCGAGGAACGCCTCCACCGACGCGGGGAACTTCGAGTCGCCGTGCGGGTAGTCGGTCGAGAACACGAGGTTGTCGTTGCCGAACCAGTCGACGTAGTAGCGCGCCGGGCGCTCGTCGGCCTCGATGCTCAGGAAGCAGTTGGACCGGAAGTACTCGGACGGCGCGCGGTCCAGTTCGGGCGCGTCCTTGTCGCCGACCCACTCCCAGTGCTCGTCGAGGCGATCCAGCAACCACGGCGCCCACCCGCAGTTCCCTTCGAGCAGACCGACGCGCAGGTCGGGGAACCGCTGGAGCACGCCGCCGGCGGTGATGCTCACGGTCACGGCCATGATCCCGACCGGCTGCCCGAAGGTGTGCCACATCATGAGGTTGTCGAACTCGAGCGTGTAGTCGGGCCGCAGGTAGTTCTGACCGCCGCCGTGGAAGCACACCGGCACGCCGAGCTGCTCGCACGTCCGCCAGATCGGGTCGTACGCGGGGTCGTTCCACGCGCGCCCGTTGACGAGCCCGGGCAGCATGAAGACGGTCTTGAAGCCGAGGGTCTCGATGCAGCGGTGCACCTCCTCGACCGCGGCGTCGACGTCGTGGGGCGCGAGCAGACCGGCGCCCAGCAGGCGCGGGCTGTCGCGGCAGTAGTCGGCCATCCAGTCGTTGTAGGCACGGGCGATCGCGGCGGCGAGCCCGGGTTCGAGCCCGTCGGCACCGACGTGGTCGGTGGAGTCGAGCCCGAGGACGAAGAGCCCGCGGCTGGGAAACAACACCGCGACGTCGACGCCCTCCTCGTCCATGGCCGCGAGCTGCGAGGCGGGATCCCACAGCCGTGACTCCGACGCTGCCAGGGCTTCGTCGGATCCGGGCTTCCACCCGACCGTCTCCGCGAAGTTGGGCTTGGCCACGCCCATGCGGGTCAGGCTGTGGTCCTTGACCCGGACCCGCATGTCACGGTGGAGCTCGCTGAGCCCGACCGGCGCCATGTGACGCCATTCGTCGGCGATGTAGCGCTCCCAGAGGTCGGGGGGCTCCATGACGTGCATGTCGCTGTCGGCGACGCGCCATCCGTTCGCGCTCATCGACCGCTCCTCGGATCGGATCCGTAGAGCTTGTTGCACCTCACCCTCGTCGGCAAGCGGCGGGGCCACCGGTGCCTGGGGTGGATTCGTTACGTAGAGTAACCAGGTCCGAAGGATCGGGCGGAGCGGGGCGGGGACCATGGGCGGACGGGCGCGGGGTCGGTTGCCGGTCGCGCGGTACGTGGCGAGCCGGCCGTGAGCGAGCTCGAAGCGGTGATGCTGGCGGAGGTCGAGGACCTCCTCGCTCGGTGGCAGCGCGAGTACGAAGGTCGTCCCGAGGCCGAAGCCGAACACCTGTGGCTGCTCGCGCTGGAACGCGAGCAGATCGTGGCCGTCGCGTACCGCGAAGAGTCGGTCGCCGGGCGCATCGACGGACTCGCGATCAGTGACGAGCTGCGGGCCGTCGTGCGCCAGACCCTCGTGTGGATCTGGAAGGACGAAGAGCTCCACGCCGAGTACCTGCGGGGTGTCCTGCTGCGGCGCGGCGGCGTCGGGTCGTCGATGGTGGTGTACGGGCGCCAGCTCCAGGGGGCGCTCTCCGGCTGGGTCACGGCGACCGAGCACCACCGTGATCCGCACACCGCGCCGTTGCGGACCGGGGCGGCGAGCGCGCTGGTGGCCGTCGCCGGGATGACGGGCCGGATCCCGCGCGTCATGCAGCGCGAGCTGCGCTTCCAGACGTTCCGGCGGTACTGCGACCTCAACGTGGTGTTGGAGATGACGGCCGAGCTCGCCTACCGCCGCCTCGTGGAGCTGGCGGCCGACGACGACGAGCGCGAGATCTTCGCCCGCATCCGAGACGACGAGCACCGGCACACCGAAGCGTTCCGCGTGCTCGCGGCCGCGCTCACCGACGCCGGCGAGCTGGCCGACGACCGGACCGACGCCGACGTGATCAGCGAGCTCGCCGCCGTCAGCGAGTGGTTCCTGCCCGCGGCGACGCGGCCGGCGAGCGCGACCTCGAACGCGGCCGCGGCGCGGCCGCGCCGGTTCGGGACCGGTGCACCTGTCGCGGTCGGCAGCGGTCGTTCCGACGCCGACAAGCTCGCGGTGCTGGAGAGCTGCCTGGATCGCGCCGGGCTCGCCGAGTGCGCCGCCGGCGCGCGCACCGCGGCGATCCGGGTGTCGTTCATGCTCGGCTACGACCGCGGCGACCGCTCCAACGTCAACGATCCGGAGCTGGTGGCGGGGGTGGCGGCCTACCTGCACCGGCACGGGGTCGACGACGTCGCGGTGCTCGAGGCGCCGACCGTCTACGGGAACCTCTTCGCGCGCCGTTCGGTCGCGGAGGTGGCGCGGTACTTCGGGTTCGACTCGCCCGAGTTCCGCGTGGTCGACATCGGCGGCGACCTGCGCCCGTTCCGCTTCGAGCGGGGGCTGGTGCAGGAGGCGATCAGCGCGACATGGGTCGACGCCGACGTGCGGATCGTGATGCCCAAGCTGCGGACCGACCCCACCGAGTTCGCCCACCTCTGCCTCTCGACGCTCGAGGGCACCACCGGGCCCATCGACGACACCTTCTACGCCAGCCGGCGGGTCGACTTCCGGACCGCGACGATGATGGTGCTCGACGTCGCGCCGCCCGACTTCGCGGTCGTCGACGCGTGGGCCCCGGTCGCCGACGGGCCGTTCGGGGTGATGGGGTGCCGGCGCCCCGCGGACGTGCGCCACGTGTACGCCGGCGCCGACGCGCTCGCGGTCGACGAAGCGGTGCTGGCCGATCTCGGGATCACCGATCCGCGGGAGGCGCCGATCGTGGCCCGCACGCACCACTGGTTCGGGCTGCCGGTGCAGCCGGTGACGGTCGACGGTGTCCGTCCGTCGCTCGCGACGGAGCTGCGGGGCGCCCACGCGTCGGCGCCGCTGCGTGCGCTGGGAACGATGTCGTATCCGATCTACGTGTACCTCAGCAACCGGGGGGCGTTGTTCGTACCCGCGATGGACGTCGCCGCCTTCCCTCCGGTCGAGAGCGCGGGCGTCGTGACCCACGCGGTCCGTTGGAGCGCGCAGCGAGCCTTCGGACTGCGGGCGCCCGCGCCGGCGCGGGCACCGGCATGACGAAGCGGTCGCTCACGGCGCAGGCGCGCGGTGTGATCGGCGCGGTGCGACGGGGACACGCGGTCGCACTGGCGCTGGCCATCGCCGACAGCCGCGCGCTCGTGCGTTCGATGTTCCTGGCGTCGGCGGTGCGACTCGACGTGCTCGAGTTCCTGTCGCAGCCCCGCTCGCTCGACGAGCTGACGATGCAGGCGGGAGCGACGCGCGTCGATCGTCTCGCCGCGTGGCTCGACGTCGGCGTCGAGCTGCACGAGTTGCGCCGCAGCGTTGACGACCGCTACGTGGTGCGTGGGCGACGGGCGCGTGCGCTCGCCGACGGCGATCCGGTGCTGCTCGCCCACTATCGCTCGATGCTCGACTACCAGCCCGGTCCGTACGAGCAGCTGACCGAGCTGCTGCGCAGCGGGCCCGGCATGGGCCGCGACGACCTGGACCGTCACGCCGCCGTGATCGCCGACGTGTCGCGCGCCGCGCAGTCGTTCGTGACTCCGTACCTCGCCGAGATCGTGACCGCGCTCAGGCCGCGCCGGCTGCTCGACGTCGGCTGCGGTACCGGTGTGTACCTCCGCGCCATGCTCGAGGCGGTACCGCAAGCGACGGGTGAGGGCATCGATCTCGCCGCCGCGGTGATCGACGACGCCCGCGCCCGCATCGACGCCGCGGGACTAGCCGGCCGCGCCACGCTCGCGGTGGGCGACGTGCGGACGTTCGTGGGGTCCGCGGACCGTCGCTACGACCTCGTCACGTTGATCAACAACGTGTACTACTTCGACCGCGTCGAGCGGGTGGACCTGTATCGGCGGTTGCGGGGGTCGCTCACCGACGACGGCGAGCTCGTGGTGGTGACGATGGTGACGCCGGGGTCGCCGGCGAGTGCCCACCTGCATCTCATGCTCGTCAGCCAGGCCGGGCACGCGTCGCTCCCACCGCGCCGGCGAGGTCGAGCACGACCTCCGCACCGCGGGGTTCGCCACGGTCACGTCGACCCGGCTCGTACCGACCGAGCCGTTCGTCGGGGTACGGGCCCGATGACGCGGCGAGCGCGGTCGACGTGGCCGGCGCCGCCACCTGCCCGCTAGCGTCGCCGGCATCCCCCGGATCGGGGCCTGCGACAGGAGCGACACATGAAGGCAGACGCATTCCGCTACGACGGCAAGCGTGCGGTGGTCGTCGGCGGCGCCACCGGCATGGGCGCGGCGACGGCGGAGCTGGTGCAGGACCTCGGCGCCGAGGTCGTGGTGATGGACTACGCGCCCGTCACCCTCGCCGGCGTCAAGGCCATCAAGGTCAACCTGAGTGACAAGGCGAGCATCGACGCCGCGGTCGACGAGTGCGGCGGCCCGATCGACGCGCTGTTCTCCTGCGCGGGCGTGGCCGACGGCACCCCCGGCATCGAGAAGATCAACTTCATCGGCCACCGGCACTTCATCGACCGGGCGATCGAGAAGGGCTATCTCGGGAAGGGCAGCGCGATCGGCATGATCTCGTCAACCGCCGGTCTCGGGTGGCGCACCAACATGGACCTGGTGAAGGAGTACCTCGCCACCCCCGACTTCGACGCCGCGGCGGCGTGGATCGAGGCGCACCCCGAGCGCGCCGACTACATGTTCAGCAAGCAGGCCATCAACGTCTACGTCGCGGCGCAGGCGTTCCCGTTCCTGCAGCAGGGCATCCGCATCAACGCGATCCTGCCCGGCCCGACCGACACCCCGCTCGCCCGCGCCAACGCCGACACCTGGCTCGGCTTCGGCACCGACTACCGCGGCGACACCGGGATCGAGGCGTCGCGACCCGACGAGCAGGCCGGCCCGCTCGCGTTCCTGTGCAGCGACGCCGCCCGCTACGTCACCGGCGAGGTCATGATCGTCGACGCCGGGTACACGGCCTCCGGGATCACCGGTACCTACGAGAGCGCGGTCGCGGCGGTCGGTTTCATGGAGGGCACCGTCCCCAGCTGATCGTGAACGACACCCGGAACCCACACGTCGGGGCACCGTTCACCGACGACGACGCGGCGATCGCTGCCGCGCTGGAAGACGTGTCGGTGCCCGTGCTGTTGTGCTCGCTGGTGCACATGACGGGGGATCCGTCGTGGGTCCGCGAGGTCTCGCTTCCACAGATGCCCGGCACCATGGACCTGCAGAGTGGCCTCGACGCCGACGTGCTCGCCGACATCCGGCGACGCGCGGTGCCGGCCATCGCCGCGTATCGCGACGGTGGGTGCGTCCCCCACGAGCTGCCGCCCGACGTCGTCGTCGAGATGTTCGCCTTCCTCGCGGGCACGCCGCTCGACGAGGACGTGATGGTGCCGATGTTCGTCGAGGACATGCAGTTCGACGGCGCCGACGGCGGCACGATCTCGTGGGGCGACGAGGTGTCGGAGGAGGCGAAGGCGGCGTCGCCGGTGGTGGTCATCGGCGCCGGGCTATCCGGCATCCTCGCCGGGATCCGCCTCACGCAGGCCGGCCTGCCGTTCGTGATCGTCGACAAGAACGAGGGCCCGGGCGGGACCTGGTGGGAGAACCGGTACCCGGGCGCGCGCGTCGACGTCGGCAGTCACCACTACTGCTACGCGTTCGAGCCGTCGCACCACTGGACCGAGTACTACTGCCAGCAACCCGAGCTGCGCGACTACTTCACGCGTGTGCTCGACGCGTACGAACTCCGTCCGCAGTGCCGCTTCGGCACCGAGGTGACGTCGCTCATGTGGGACGAGCCGACGAGCTCCTGGCAGGTCGGCATCCGGAACCCGGACGGGACCACCGAGGTGCTCGAGGCGCGGTTCGTGATCAGCGGGGTCGGGTCGCTCAACATCCCGAGGCTGCCCGACATCCCCGGCATGGACGACTTCGCGGGGCCGTCGTTCCACTCGGCGCGCTGGCCGGACGATCTCGACCTGACCGGCAAGCGGTTCGCGCTCGTGGGCGCCGGCGCGTCGGGGTTCCAGATCGCGCCGACCATCGCCGACACCGTCGAGCAGCTGACGATCTTCCAGCGGACGACGCAGTGGATGCTGCCGAACCCGCTGTACCACGCGCCGGTGCCGCCGGGCGACCGGTGGGCGATGCAGCACCTGCCGTTCTACGCCCGCTGGTTCCGGTTCGTGATGCTGTATCCCGGCATCGCGATGGGGACCGAGCAGTACCGGATCGATCCGGAGTTCCGTACGACTGAGGGCGTCGCGGTCAACGAGGTGAACGAGCTGCGGCGCACGCAGCTGGTGGCGTGGATCACGATGCACCTCGAGGACCGGCCCGACCTGATCGAGAAGTCGATCCCCGACTACCCGGCGATGGGCAAGCGGATCCTCCAGGACAACGGGTCGTGGTTGAACACGCTCAAGAAGCCGAACGTCGAGCTCGTGCACACCGGCATCGAACGCATCGTGCCGGAAGGTGTGCTCACCGTCGACGGCGAGCTGCGGGAGGCCGACGTCATCTGTTACGCGACGGGGTTCCGGCACAATGACTTCCTCGACACGATCGAGCTCACCGGGCGCAACGGGGTGTCGTTGCGCGAGCAGTGGGGCGACGAGCCGACCGCGCACCTCGGGATCACGATCCCGAACTTCCCCAACCTCTTCTGCATGTACGGACCGGGCACGAACCTCGCGCACGGCGCGAGTCTCTTCTTCCATTCGGAGTGCCAGATCCACTACGCGCTGGACTGCATCCACCAGGTGCTGGCGGCCGGTGCGCAGACGATCGAGGTACGAAAGGACGCGCACGACGAGTACGTCGAGCGCTACCGCGCGGAGATCGACCAGCTCGTGTGGTCACACCCGTCGATCGAGCACAGCCATTACAAGAACCCGCAGGGCAAGATCTTCACGCTCTCGCCGTGGCGCCTCGAGCTCTATTGGGAGTGGACGCGATCAGCGGATCCCGAGGAGTACGTCGTCGGTTGAAGTCCCGGCGTCGCACGCCGACGCATACCCGGTGTCGGACACCCGATGGCGGGTCAAGCGTTCAGCGGAACCATCGACACGGTCGTGTTCACGCTCGACGGCGCCCCGCACACCGATGACGACGAGGTCGAGGTGGCGATCGCGGTGCAGTGAACGCATCGCGACCAGCCGGCCTCAACCGAAGCGCAGGGGGACCTCGCCGAATGCCCGGGCCCAGATCGACGTGATCCGGCGCGGCGAGCCGTCGAGCTCGTAGTCGGGCAGGCGGGCGTGCAGCTCCTCGAACGCGACGCGGGCCTCGAGTCGCGCCAGGTTGGCCCCGAGGCAGTAGTGGAGGCCATGGCCGAACGCGAGATGCTTCGTGATCTCACGATGGATGTCGAAGCGTTCCGGGTCGGGGAACTCCCGCTCGTCGTGGTTCGCCGAGCCCCAGACGAGCATCACCCGCGATCCCAACGGGATGACGGTGCCGTGGAGCTCGACGTCACTCGTCGTCGTGCGGGGCAGGGCCTGGACGGGTGACTCGAGGCGGTTGATCTCTTCCACCGCGTTCGCCCAGAGCGACGGGTCGCGCACGAGCTCGGCGCGCTGCGCCGGATCCCTCGCCAACAACACGGCGCCGCTCCCGATGAGGCTCGCGGTGGTGTCGTTGCCCGCGAGCACCAACAGGAAGCAGAACCCGAGCAGCTCCTCCTCGCTCAGGCGCTGACCGTCGACCTCGGCCGCGAGCAGCGCGCTCATCAGGTCGTCGCGCGGCACGCGGCGACGCTCGGCGAGGAGCTCCGTGAACAGCTCGTAGCACTTGCCGAGCGAGTCGAGGTAGTCGTTCGGGCCCTGGATCTCGAGGAACGAATCGGTCCAGCTCCGGAACGCGTCGATGTGCTCGCCGGGCACACCGATCATCTTGCCGATCACCATGCTCGGCAGGACGGCGGCGTACTCGTGCTGCAGGTCGCAGCGGCCCCGCGCCGCGATGCCGTCGACGAGGTCGCGTGCGATCGTGCGGACCAGGGGTTCGATCTCGGCCACCCGCTTCGGGGTGAAGGCGCGTGAGACGAGAGCCCGGAGCTTCGTGTGCCGGGGCGGATCGATGTAAATCATCTGCGGCAGGAAGTTGTCGGCCTCGGCGACGACGCTCGAGAACGACTGCGAATCGTTCACGGCCCGCCAGACGTCGTCGAAGCGCGACAGCACGTACTGGTGCTTGGCGTCGTCGACGTACACCGGATGGTCGTCGCGCAGCGTGCGGTACACGTCCCAGATGTGCTCCTGGAACTCGAGCGTCGACGGGTCGTAGACGAACTGCGGCGTCGAGAGCATCAGATCCGGACCCCCGCGACGAGGCCCACCACGACGACCGTCAGCGGCGTCCGCTCCGTCAGCTTCCACGTCATCAACTGCCATCCTCCCCTCCTGGATCGCGGTCGCGCAACGGGGATCGGGGACGTCGTGCACCACATACTGGCTCGAGCGCGGCCGGCCGCGATCACGGGGGCACCCATTCGCGGGCCGGGATGAACCGCATTCGCCCGGGTTCGCCGACCAGGCGCAATCGGTGGCGGTGCTTGTGCTCGTGGTGATGCCCACAGAGGCGATCGAGGTTCCGCAACGCCGTGGGCCCACCTTCCTCGATGGGGAGGTTGTGGTCGATCTCGAGGTGGCGGGTGACGTGGCAGCCCTCGACGTCGCACTCCGGGTGGAGCTCCTCGATCGCGCTGCGGAGCCGAGCCGGGATCGTGCGCCCCGGGTGTGACACCGCGCGCACGTCGGCGCCGTCGACGAGCAGCAACTTCAGGAACGAGTCGTCGAGCAGGCGCTGCGCTACCGACACCGCGATCGGACCGCCACCGACGATCTCGCACACCTCGCCCGGGTTGGTGTGCCCATGCACCGAGCGCGGCGTAGTCGACGCGCACCACCGTGGTGACGGCTCGCGACGTGTCGCTGGAGGAGCAGGGCGAACCGGCCAACGCGACCAGTGCATCGAACGCCAGCGCGTCGGGCCGTTCACGACGGCCCGCGACGCGTGCCTCCTCGAACAACTCGTGCTCGTACGGCTCGAGCGCAGCCATCACCCTGGCGGTGGCGTCGACCGGGCCGCGGATATCGATGCGCCCGGTGCCGTCGGGATCGGTCCAGTGCCGCAGCGACCGCGCCTCACGAATGCGCTCGTACTGCGCCTCCTGATCGACGCAGGCCGCAGCCTTCACCCGGGCGCAGGCGGTGCGCAGGCCGCGCACGCCGTCGTGCGCGCATGTTCGAGCAGCTCGGCCTCGGCAGCCGGGATCGGCGGACGGCTGCGTCGGCGATGGCGTCGACCTGGGCGAGCGAGAGCGACCGTCGCGCACGCCGCCTCGGTGCGCGGGCAGCTCGGCGACCGGCGAGCAGCCGTGTCGACGGTGGCGCGGGCGGCACCGACCGTGGCACCCGTGGTGCCGGCGAGCCAGGAGGCGGCGTCGCGGTGCGCGCCGTCGTGCTTCCACGCGCCGGTGGCGACGACCTGCCGGGTGGCCAGCGCCTTCCCGGCCGCGCCCAGGCGTTCGACCTCGTCGAACAGTTCTACGAGCGTGCGGGCGCCGGGACCGTCGAAGCGGTCAGGCTCGAGCTCGCCGACCAGGCACCGCAACCCGTCGACCGCACGTCGCAGCTGCTCGAACACGACACACCTCCCCAGACATTCACGGGCCCGGAAATCGAAGGACCATCGGGGAAGTGGTCGTCCCACCATACCGAACACACGTTCGGTGTGCAAGGGGAAATCCAGGGTGTCGCGACCGATCAGGTCGGCCAGGCGCGCTGGTCGAGCAGGGCGACGAGCGAGCGCTTCTGGCGGTGGCGGTCGCGGACGTCGACCACGATGGTGGCATCAGCATCATCACCGACACATCGAGGCGGGCGCGCGCACCGGTCACGAGACGCTCGTGCAGGTGCCAGTCGGTGACGGACTGCTCCAGGACGATCGCGGCGAGCGTGGCGGGGTCGAGCGAGGCGACGTAGCCGGGCAGGTCGAGCGCGGCGTCGGGATCGGGGCTGGGTTCCGCGTCGGGCTCCTCGCCCGTGACCGTGAGCGCGACGGCCACCGCGTGCTTGCAGAACTCGCCGGTCGTCCCCACCGGGCAGGTGCAGGACCACTCGAGCCCGCGGCCGGCGGTCGCGAGCGTCACGCGGTACGGCACCGTGCCGGCGACCACGGCGTCGACCCGTTGCTCGCTCACCTCCCGCAGCTCCGCGCGTCGCTCCTGCGCTTAGCCGACCCCGCGGTAGTACGAGCCCTCGCCCGCCAGGTCGACGAGATCGATGCGGTCGAGCACCTCGACGAGACCAGCCACCACCGAGAGGCTACGGCCGACGTGATCGCGCCGTCCGCCTCGTGACCGGTCAGAGGCGAATCGCCGCCACGATCACGCCACCGACGGCGACGATGGTCGAGATCGTCATCCACGACTGGGAGCGGAGCCGGCGGTCGACCTGCGCGAGCAGCTGGTGCTCGAACCGATCGAAGCGATGATCGACCTCGGCGAACCGGGCGTCGATCGCTGCGAACCTGAGCTCCAAGTTCGCCGCGAGCGTGTCGAGCTTGCGATCGAACCGCTCCTCCGAAGCAGTGAAGCGCAGGTCGAGCGTGTGGTTGGTGACAAGATCGCTCCACCCGCCGGGCGGGCGATCCATCAGGATCTCGGCACCACTCATGCCAACCAGCTCCTCGAGTCGCGTCCGCAGATGCATCCGGTCCTCGTCGACAGTCATCGCTCCTCCCACGCCTCTGTGCGTCGGGGGAAGTGACCGGAATGGACCATGACCGGCATCGCGACTGTACCGCCGGTGTACGACGCGGAAGCAGGTGGCCCGGCGGTGAGCCGACTCCACCACACCCGACTCCACCACACCTGAACGGTCGCTGCGGGCCGTGCGGCACACGAGCGAAGGTTCCGCCGTGCGCGGGGTAGAAGGGGACGGATGGCCGAACCCCCCGGCGGCACCGAGCTCACGCTCGAGGTGAACGGAACGCGCGTCGTGGTCACCGTCGACCCCGATCAGCCATGGGTCCGTAGCTTCGATCCCACACCGCGCACCTGTCAGTGGCCGCCGGCGCCACGTAGATTGCCCGGATGCGGGGATGGCGGATCTTCATGGCGGGTGTCGTCGCGGCGATCGTGTTGGGTGTGATCGTCCCCGCGGCAGGCGCGGGGTCGACCGGCAGCGCCCCGACAAGGAGATCGCGACCGCCGGGGTGCTGGTCGCCGATGACCTCCCCGCCACCTACACGCAATCGGAGCGCGACACGTCGTCCGACAGCCAGACGTCGAAGCTGGCGGCCAAGATCCGGGCGTGCAAGAAGCTGGTCGCGTTCAGGAAGGCGATCAAGAAGTACACCGAGGCGAAGTCGGACGACTTCAGCCAGGGCCAGACGCTCATCGACAACACGGTGACGGTCTTCCCGAGCGCGGCGAAGGCCAAGGCCGCGGTCGACGCCTACTCGGACTCGGGCCTCCCCGCGTGCTTCGGGCAGCTCGTCGGCAAGATCGCACAGCAGTCGGGTGGCACAGCCAGCGCCGACATCAAGGAGGTGAAGGACGTCGTCGCCGGCGACCAGGCGGTCGCCTACGAGGGACCGGTGGAGATCACCGAATCCGACGGTTCGACCGCGACCCTGGCGTTCGGCAACCTCGTGATCCGCGTCGGTCGCGGCGTCGCCGTGTACTCGTACAACCACGACGCGCAGACCACCATCACGGAAGAGCTCCAGAACGCGGTCTCGAGCTCGGGTGGGCGGCTCCAGAGCGCACTCGCCGGCTGAGCACCCTGCACGAGGGCAACGACCGGCCCCGATCATGGGGCACCCATTCACTCGCAGGGATGAAACGCATGGCCTCATCGCGCGGCATGGGCGGGTCGAGCGCGCTGCACCTTCCGCACGAGGTCGTGCGCCTCGGGGACGGTCGACGACAGGTCTTCCTCGGCGACCTCGAGCTTGCGATGGTGTGACAGGGAAGGTCAGAGCCGCACGGCGGCGACGATCACGCCGAGCGCGGCGACGATCGTCGAGATCGTGACCCACGACTGGGCACGGAGCCGGCGATCGACCTGCGCGAGCAGCTCGTGCTCGAAGCGGTCGAAGCGGTGGTCGATGGCGTCGAAGCGACGCTCCATGCGCGGATCGAGCGCGTCGAGCTTGCGATCGAACCGCTCCTCCGAAGCAGCGAAGCGCAGGTCGAGCGTGTGGTTGGTGACGAGGTCGCTCCAGCCGCCGCCTGGTCGATCCATCAGGTACTCGGCGCCGCTCATGCCCACCAGCTCCTCAAGCCGGGTCCGCAGCCGCATCCGTTCCTCGTCGACGGTCATCGCTTCTCCCTCGGTTCGATCTGCTCGGGGAAGCACGGCCGACGAGTGGACCACGGCGAAGATCAGGCTACTTCGCGGTCACTCCGCTTCGAAGAGGTCCTCGCCGCGGCGGAGGCGGGTGGCGATGTCGACGACGCGGGAGAGCTCGCGGCGGGTCGGGGTGTGGGCGGCGAGGAAGCGGGCGAGGCCGGCGAGGACGAGCACGCCCTCCTCGGAACCGGCGGGCCACAGGTGGTACTCGGCGACGGCGGCCTCGAACACCTGGTACCAGTGGAACTCGGCGTCCTCGCGGAGCAGCGTGTGGCCGAGCGCGGCGACGAGCTGCGCCGGGTCGCCTCCGCCGCGGAGGTAACCGGCGGCGACGTTGCCGGCGCGGTCGACCGCGCCCTGGATCTCCCAGCACTCGTCGAGGTCGGCGAGGTCGCCGGTCTGCGCGTCGGGCAGGCGCGCGGCGGGAACGTTGAGGAAGCGGTCGAGGTAGACGCGCAGCGCGCCGTGCACGAGGCCGCGCAGCAGCTCGCGGCGTCGGCATGCGCATGAGCGCGGCGTGCAGCGCGTGCGCAGCGGTGAAGGCGTGGTGGACGGTGTCCCAGTCGCCGAAGTCGTTCTGCACGTGGAAGCGGGTGATGCGCAGCGCGGCGGCGTAGGCGAGGGCGCGGCCGAGCTGGTCGGGATCCGCGCCGGCGGTGAGCGCGTCGAGCAGGGCGTCGACGACGCGCTCGGGGTCGTCGTCGAGGAGCTGCCAGGCGAGGCCGGACACGTCGGTGAACGCGCCGTGCCGGGTGGCGCCGGCGTCGATGGCGGCGTCGAGGCGGGGCTGGGTGCGGGCGATGAGCTCGGCGAGGTCGTGCGGGTGGCGCCAGGTGCCGGTCTGCTCCGACCACGAGGCCGACGCGGTGCCGCGCACGAGGGTGGGCAGCACGTCCGCGGCGGCGTGGCGGCCGACGTAGCCGAGCGACTCGAAGGCCTTGTTGGTGAAGTCGATGGTGTGGCCGCCGTCGACGAAGACGTGGTCGGTGACGGCGGCGAACATCATGCGCTCGACGTCGCCGAGTGCACCTTGTCTGGCGAGCGCGGTGGTGAGCACGAGCTCGGCGGCGTCGGCGGAGCGGGTCTCGACGAAGCGCCGGTACCACGACGCGAGACGGGTCGGCTCGTGCGCACCGCCTCCGTCTTCGGAGAAGTCGTCGAAGGCGCGCATCGGGAAGCGGGGCGGGTGGTTGCGGGTGTCGCGGGCGACGAAGGCGAGGCCGTGCACGAGCGCGAGGGCGCGGTCGTCGGGCGCGAGCGACGGGAGCACGTTGGCCATGGCGACGAGCACGGTGAGGCCGGCGCCCCAGCCGGTGTCGCGGTAGCGGGTGCCGAAGGCGATGCCGCGGCGCACGATCTCGTCGGGGGTGATGCCGGCTTCGAGGAGGCCGAGCACCGACTTGGCCAGCACGAGCGAGAGGCCGAGCTCGAGGCCGTCGTCGAGACGTTGGAAGAGGTGCGCGACGGGATCGTCGCCGCGGCGGGGCTCGACGAGGACGTCGTCGCCGTCGATCGTCACCAGGAAGCCGCGGGCGTCGTCGGCGAAGGGGTCGAGGGTGCAGCCGGTGACGAGGTCGAAGCGGGCGTGGTGCCAGTGGCAGGTGACCAGGCCGGACTCGACGGTGCCCTGGTGGAGCGGGAAGCCCATGTGGGGGCAGCGGTCCTCGATCGCCCAGGCGCGGCCCTCACTCCAGAAGACGACGACCGGGAGATTGCCGACCTTCGTCAGCAGCCGACCGGTGGTGCGGAGCTCCTCGAGCGACCCGGCACGTGTGGGCACGAGTTCGAGGATACGGGCCGTGCGATTGACGAGCCCAAGGTCGTCCTGCACGGTTCTCGGCGCTGCAGGCTGAGGACGCGGTCACACTTCGCTACTTGCGAGCCGGGCCACGACTCCCGCCGGAAGAAGACCCTGAACCTGGTGGACCTGTCTGAGGGAGTGCGCACCACGCGAGATCGCGTGTCGATCGCGTGGCGCAGGTCCGAAGCACGGTCGACGCCCGATGTGCCGTTCTGTGTGGCCGGACGGCGCGATCACGTGAACGTTCGGTGTGCTGTTTTGCGCGGTGGACCGAGTGCGTGAAATCGGCAGATCTGGCATCGGGCAGGGCCGTTGCAAGACGCTCTGCGTTCCGAAAGACTCGCGACGCAACGGAAGGCGATCCATGAGCACCCTTACCGATACGGCGACAGGCCTGCGAGCAGCGATGAAGGCATACGCCTCTGCATGTTCCGCCATGATCGAGGCGGACTGGGTGCGCCAAGGGCCGCCGTGTGGTTGGTCAATGGCAGAAACTACGGAGCACGTGGCAACCACGAACACAGGCATCCGTCGCATCGTTGGTGCGCTTCGCCCGCTCGGACAAGGGGAGTCAATCGCTCTAGAGGATCGCGAAATCAACGTCGGCATGTTTCGTGGCGACGGCGCGCCGCCGGGACCCAGTCCGACCGGTACGTGGATCGACGCGGAGGAAGCGGTTGACCGGTTCGAGCAGTCGATGCAGGCCCTCATCGAGCTAACCAACGCCCACGAGGATGATCTACGAGCGGGCGTGTTCGAACATCCTGCCTTTGGTCTGATGGACGGCGAGCAATGGCTGCTGTTTGCCGCGGTTCACACCAACTCACATCTCGCTGAGATATCCGAGCTCCGGGCAGGCGTAACGCCGCCAGGCTGATAAGGAGCTCGCTGTAGAGGTAGGTCGGCGGAATCTCCTCGGGGAACACGAGGTGCTCGGGAAGGCAGACCGACTCGAATCCGTACTGCTTAGCCGCGGCTGCGATGTCACCGTAGAACCGCGGGCTGACACCGAAGAAAGGAAGGCCGAACTTCACGAGGGTCGTTGCGAGCGGGCTCGTGCCGCCCAGCTCGCTCGTTCGGTGACGACTTCGATCTCGATGTCTTCGAATCCGCACCGCGCGAACCGTTCCTCGATCGTCGACGGGTCGACGGGGAGGTAGGTGTCGCCTTCGTGGAACTTCTCCACCTCGGCCGAGTAGAGGGCGTCGGACGCGACGAAGAGCCCCCGGGGGCGCAGCACGCGCGCCGCTTCGGCGAAGATCCGGTCCTGGAGCTCGATCGATGGAACGTGGTGCAGCATGTGGAAGCACGTCGCACCCGTGAAGCGTCGGGCGTCGAATTCGAGCGAGGTGGCATCGCCCTCGATGACGGTGACGTTGGTGCCCTCGAAGCGTTCGACGAGTGCCCTCGCCAATTCCGGATCGATCTCGACGGCGGTCAGCCGGCGGGCCCGTTCACGGAAGACATCCGTGGTCGCACCGTATCCCGGACCCACCTCGAGGACGTCGTCGCCGAGATCGCGGTTCCCGAGCGCCCAGGGGATGGAGACGTCGCGTACGTGCGTCCGCCATTCGTCGCTGCCGCACCAGATGTGGCCCTCGTTCAC